>NZ_MRCQ01000001.1 GCF_002304005.1 Flavobacterium sp. ACN6
AAAAACCTTAAGGTGGTTATTGCGGCGGGGCTCACCTCTTCCCATCCCGAACAGAGTAGTTAAGCCCGCCTGCGCAGATGGTACTGCAGTTATGTGGGAGAGTATGTCGTCGCCTTTCTTTGAAAAATCCTACTTTGTAAGAAGTAGGATTTTTTATTCTTTATTTGCATAATTTATGTAAATATAAGGTACCTTAGCTCAGATGGTAGAGCAATGGACTGAAAATCCATGTGTCCCTGGTTCGATCCCTGGAGGTACCACATAATGCTCGGATGGTGAAATTGGTAGACACGCTGGACTTAAAATCCAGTGAACAGCAATGTTCGTGCGGGTTCAAGTCCCGCTCTGAGTACTAAAAAACTTCAATTGGCTTTGCTAATTGAAGTTTTTTTTGGAATAAATGCAAAGATTGTTCTATACTAAAATTTTATAGGATCAAGAACTATGGATCAGGTGCAAAAGTTGGATCAACACGAAAATCTGTGGAGCAGCAAAAATTAATCATAAATATTGGTTAGTCTAAAAAGGAAGAATTCTACATTTCTAACACCTCTGAATTTGGATCTAAAAGCTTTTATTTTAGCATTGAAAGATTCTGCAGACGCATTGGTGCTTCTGTTGTCAAAATAATTCAATATCGTGTGATAGTGATTTATAATTGTACGAGAGATTGTACCGAAAGACTTAAACGGATCAGGTGCAAAAGTTGGGGATTAAGCAAAAAGATTAGATAATCTGAATAAGAAGAAATCTATTTTCCTGACTCCTCTAAATTGCGATCTAAAAGCTTTTACTTTTGCATTGAAAGATTCTGCTGAAGCATTAGTACGTTATTCAAAGAAAATAATTCCTGTGAAATTATTTATCTGATTGATACTCGAAGAAAATAGTTTAGTTTTTGAGAATTACTGTGTTGTAATACAGGCAGATATCAGTTAAAAGACACTCTTCACATTTAGGTTTTGGTCTGCATATTTCTCGGCCTAAAAAAGATATTGCCATTCCTATTTCTGACCAGATATTTTTTGGTAAAACCTGCATTAAATCTTTTTCAATTTTGTTTCCGTCTTTGTTTTCTTTTACTATTCCAATTCGGGGTGCAACTCTAATTACATGTAAATCTGCAATAATTCCTTCTGCGGGTTTATGACTTTCTCTTAGAATTACATTGGCTGATTTTCTTCCAACACCTTTTAAAGCAGTTAATCCTGCCATTGTTAATGGAATATCTTTGTCATTTTTAATTGTTTTAGCAATTTCCAAAAGCCAATTTGCTTTAGTACCATGATTTCGTACTTTGCTAATATATGGTAAAAAAGTATCTAGATCAGTTTTTGACAGACTATTTAACGTGGGATATTTGTCAAATAAAGCTGGTGAAATAGTATTAATATTGGCATCAGAATCTTGAGCAGAGAGAACAACCATTACCAATAATTGATATATATTATGATAATCCAAAGGATGCTTTTTTCCTTTGTACTTTTTTAAAATGGGTTTTAGTTTAGTTTCCCAATTTTCTGTTTCGCCAAATAAATCCATTATTATTTTCTTTTTTGTTGATATGCAGTTAGTTATATAAAGTTAATTGATTTTAATGAATTCTAATATCCTTTTGATAACATTTTGATTTCCAAGTATTTTACGATGACCTAAGCCATCAGTTATAAATAAGCTTCCATTTTCGAGATTTTGATGAATATGAATTCCAGCTTTTACAGGAACTTCTGGATCGTCATTATCATGTATGACTAAAATTGGTGTTTTAATTTTTTGTGCTGCTCTGTATGCTGAAAAATCATCCATTTTTAATTGATGTTTTTCTTCAAAAAGGTCTTTTAGATTCGTACTCATTTCTTTATTTAAACCTAATTTAATAATAAATTCATCTAAGATATCTTGTACAATATCACCACTTCCAATTATAATAGCTTTATTTTACATTTAGGCCATCTTTAATTGCATTTAAAACAGACATTCCTCCTAAAGAATGTCCAATTGCTATTTCAAAAGGACCAAGTTGTTTTTCAATTTCGAGTATTGAAGCTATAAATTCAGACATTATAGTTGTTTTTCCTTCAGATTTTCCATGTGCTGGCGCATCAAAACTTACAGTTGAATATCCGTTTACTAAAAGTTCATCAGCTATTTTAAATAATTGTGTGCCACGCCCTGACCAGCCATGAACCAATAATATTCTACGCCGACTAATGCCATATTCGTAGGTAACGATAGTTTTATCAATTGCAGGAACGTATATCTTTTTCTGCATGCTTTTCTGATCCATTTCAAATTCACGTTTTGGAATTTTGTGCTTTATTGGCGTAGTAAATATCCTGGCAGTAAATTGGGTAACCAATTTTTTAGATATTAAAGCGCAAATTTTGGCAGATAGTTTAATTATCTGAGGAATTTTTAATGATTTAGTGGGATTGATTGCCTTTTTTGCCATTTCAATAAAACTTATTTGAGAGCAGAACTTTGCTTATTTTTTGCTAAATTTAGAAAACATAAAAATACCATTTAAAAAAATCTCTCGTAAAAAATAATCGCAAATTAATTTCTTAATGGAAATATTTCATATTAGTGCAGAATGTTATCCAATGGCAAAGGTTGGCGGCTTGGCGGATGTAGTTGGCGCTTTACCAAAATACCAAAACAATGCTGGACATGAGGTTAGGGTTGTCATTCCAGCTTATGATACAAAATTTAAAAAGGAAAACATTTTTGATTGTGTTCATTGGGGAACGGTTAAATTAGGAAATTTTGATTTTCCATTTAGTGTTTTGAAAGAAACAACAGACAAACTAGGATACGAATTGTATTTAATAGAAATCAATGAATTATTTAACCGTCCAAATGTGTATGGTTATGAAGATGATATCGAGCGATTTTTATCTTTTCAAATTGCAGCTTTAGATTGGATTATAGCTCGTGATAATGTTCCAGAAATTATTAATTGCCACGATCATCATACTGGATTAATTCCGTTTTTGACACAGTTTGCCTATAAATATGATACTCTAAAAGATGTAAAATCGGTTATAACAATTCACAATGGTTTGTATCAAGGCTGGTTTGGTTTTGATAAATTACATTATCTCCCAGAATTTGATTTAAAACACATTGGTTTCTTAGAATGGAATAATTCTATTAATTCTTTGGCTGTTGCCGTAAAATGCGCTCAAGCAGTTACAACGGTTTCTCCGAGTTATTTAGATGAAATTAATTATTACGCAAATGGACTGGAATCTTTGTTTCATTCTGTCCGAAACAAATCAAAAGGAATTTTAAACGGAATTGATATTGAAGTTTGGAATCCGTTAAACGATCCAATGATCGCTGAAAATTATTCGATTGACAATTTCGAAATTGGAAAACAAAGAAATAAGGCGAAATTATGCGAGCAGTTTGATTTAGATCCTTCAAAGCCTTTGTTTAGTTTTATCGGGAGGCTGTTTGAAGAAAAAGGCGGGGATTTATTGCCTCAAGCTTCTGCTTTAGCATTATCTGAAAATTTTGAGAATATAAATATTTTAATTCTGGGTTCCGGAAATTCGGAAATTGAGTCGCAATTAACTCAATTGCGTAATGATTACAAAGGAAATTACAACGTTTTTATTGGCTATAATGAAGAATTAGCGCATTTGATTTATGCAGGTTCAGATTATATTTTAATGCCTTCCAGAGTAGAACCCTGCGGATTAAATCAGATGTATGCCATGCGGTATGGAACTATTCCGATTGTTAGGAGAACTGGAGGTCTTAGAGATACTGTTACCGATTTTGGAGATGAAGGAAATGGAGTCTGCCATGATCAGGCTTCGGTTGGAGATATTTGTTATTCCATAAATCGTGCTGTCAAATTACACGATGACAAAATAAATTTCAATAAAGTTTTAAAAAGAGGAATGACTGCTGACCATTCCTGGGAAAGTGTTTGCCAAGAATATATAGAGATATACAACCTAATAATTGAGAAAAATGAAATTTAAAAAGAAAAATGTAGTTGCTATTATTTTAGGAGGAGGACAGGGATCACGTTTGTTTCCATTAACAGAAACGAGATCAAAACCAGCTGTACCAATTGGAGGAAAATACCGTTTAGTAGATATTCCAATTTCTAATTGTATCAATTCGGATATTTTTAAAATATTTGTTTTGACACAATTTAACTCTGCATCTTTAAATGCGCATATTAAAAACACTTTTAATTTTAGTATTTTCAGCCAATCCTTTGTTGATATTTTAGCTGCAGAACAAACTCCAGATAATCCGACTTGGTTTCAAGGAACGGCAGATGCTGTTAGACAATGTATGTCACATTTCTTAAAACACGATTTTGATCATGCTTTAATTTTATCGGGAGATCAGTTGTACCAAATGGATTTTAATGAAATGCTTGAAGCGCACATAGCAGCCGATGCAGAAATTTCTATTGCAACTTTACCTGTAAATGCTAAAGATGCACCAGAATTCGGAATTCTTAAAACCGACCACGAAAATAATATTCATGCTTTTATTGAAAAGCCACATGCATCGTTACTGCCAGAATGGGAATCTGAAGTGAGCGAACATATGCAGGAAAAAGGTAAAAAATATCTTGCTTCAATGGGGATTTATATTTTTAATAAACCATTGTTAGTCGAGTTGATGGGAGATCAGGATACAAAAGATTTTGGTAAAGAAATTATTCCACAGGCCGTTGGAAAACATAAAATATTAAGTTATCAATACGAGGGTTATTGGACGGATATTGGAAATATTGAATCGTTTTTTGAAGCTAATATTGGTTTAACAGCTGATATTCCCGAGTTTAATTTATTTGATAATGAGAATAAAATTTTTACCAGACCAAGATTATTACCGCCTTCTAAATTTAGAAATTCAATTATCAATCAATCCTTAATTTCTGAAGGATGTATTATTAACGCCAAAGAAATAAAAAGCTCTGTAATTGGTATTCGTTCCAGAATTGGTGTAGGAACGGTACTTGAAAATTGCTATGTGATGGGGAATGATTTCTATCAGGATCTTGATGAATTAAATTATGAAAGCGGAATTAATAAAATTCATGTTGGTATTGGTGAAAATTGCTTTATCAACAATGCATTGATAGACAAGAATGTACGAATTGGAAATAATGTTCACATTAACGGCGGAAAGCATCTGGATAATTTTACCAATGAATTGTACAGTATTAAGGATGGAATTGTTGTGATAAAAAAAGGAGTAACTTTATCAGATAACTTTAGAATAGAATAAAAGAAAAAACAATAGAAAAATTCCAAATTCCAAATTCCAAATTCCAAAAAATAAATAAATTATTGCCTTAAAAACCAAATATGACTAAAGTAATCACATATTCTCTATTTACTGATTTTGATATTGATTTATTCAAAGCCGGAAAACACTTCAAATTATATGAAAAATTAGGAGCGCATTTAATTGAAGTTAATGGAGTTAAAGGTGTTTACTTTGCCGTTTGGGCACCGACAGCACATTCAGTTTCTGTTGTAGGCGATTTTAATTATTGGTCAGGAAGCGAACATCTCTTAAATGTCCGTTGGGATTCTTCGGGAATTTGGGAAGGATTTATTCCAGATGTTTCGAAAGGAGCACTTTATAAATATAAAATTCAATCTCATATAAACGGAATCGTAACAGAGAAAGCAGATCCCTTTGCTTTATACTGTGAAAAACCACCTCACACTGCTTCGGTAGTTTGGGATTTAGATTATAAATGGAAAGACGAAAGCTGGATGCAGAATCGGCAGCAGAATAATGCTTTAGATAAACCTTATTCTGTTTACGAAGTTCATTTAGGATCTTGGAAAAGAGCGGAACATAACAGATTTTTAAGTTATTTAGAACTGGCAGATGATTTGGTTCAATATGTAAAAGAAACTGGTTTTACGCATGTAGAGTTCATGCCAATTATGGAATATCCTTATGATCCTTCTTGGGGATATCAGTTGACAGGATATTTTGCGCCCACTTCGCGTTTTGGAAAACCACAGGATTTTATGGTTTTGGTTGATCGATTGCATCAGGAAGGAATTGGCGTAATTCTAGACTGGGTTCCATCACATTTTCCTGACGACTCACATGGTTTAGGTTATTTTGACGGTTCACATTTGTACGAACATCCGGATCGCAGGAAAGGATATCATCCTGATTGGAAGAGTTTGATTTTTAATTATGGCAGAAATGAAGTTCGTGCATTTTTAATCAGTAACGCTGTATTTTGGCTTCAGAATTATCACGTCGATGGATTAAGAGTTGATGCTGTTGCTTCTATGTTATATTTAGATTATTCAAGAGAAGAAGGCGAGTGGGAAGCTAATATTTTTGGTGGAAGAGAAAATTTGGACAGCATTAGTTTTCTTAAAGAATTTAATGAAGTAATCTATGCTAATTTTGATGGAGTTCAAACTATTGCCGAGGAAAGTACTTCTTTTCCGATGGTTTCGAGACCAACTTTTACGGGTGGTTTAGGTTTTGGAATGAAATGGATGATGGGCTGGATGCACGATACTTTAAAATACTTCCAAAAAGAAACAGTTTATCGCAAATACCATCAAAACGATTTGACGTTTTCGATGACTTATGCTTTTACCGAAAATTTCATGCTTCCGTTTTCTCATGATGAAGTTGTTTATGGTAAAAAATCTCTTATCTATAAGATGCCCGGCGACGAATGGCAGCGATTTGCCAATTTGAGATTATTATACGGATATATGTTCACGCATCCTGGAACCAAATTATTATTTATGGGTTCCGAATTTGGCCAAACAGGCGAATGGAATTTTGAACAAAGTTTAGACTGGCACTTATTACAGTATGATTTTCATTCGGGAATAAAACAATTAATAACAGATTTAAATCAGTTATATAAAACACGTCCAGCACTTTACGAAAAACAATTTACAGGCGAAGGTTTCGAATGGATTAATTATTCAGATCATCAAAATGCGGTTTTATCTTATATCCGAAAAGGAAATAATTCAGAAGAAAATCTAATTGTAGTTTGCAATTTCACCCAAGTAGTTAGGGAAAATTATAGAATTGGAATTCCGCAGAAAGGAAAATTAGAAGAGATATTTAATAGCGATGCTTTGATCTATCAAGGAAGTGGAATAGGGAATGGAAAATCGCTAAAAATAGAATCCATCCCATATGATGGCAGGAATTTTTCTGTTGAATTAATTTTACCGCCTTTAAGTGTGACCGTATATTCTTTCGTTTAAAAAAATCTTACATTCATTTTTCGAAGTACAATTTTATTATTTTATAGTGCTTAAATTATCGATATTTCGATTTTTTGGGCTTTAATTCAATTCTCAATCAGAAAAAACGTTTTCGTGAATAAACCTTTTATTCATAGCCCTTTACTAACTTTTTTTGTATGTTTGGAATAGAGATTAGCGTTTTATAATTAATTCATTTGCGATATGATTACAAACACATCATTAGAATACAAGGGAGATTTATATCCGTCAAAAATTGTTTCGTACGAGCAAGAAGGAGATTCGATTTTTTTTAATACGGATAATAAAGTAATCTTAAAAGTAACTATTCTTAGAGATAGTTTGATTCGATTTCGCTTTACTACAAAAGGTTATTTCAGTAATGACTTTTCCTATGCGATAGATAAAACACAACTCCATGGTTACAATTTCCTTGAACTTACAGAAGAGGAAACGCACCTCGAGATCAGGACCAGTAAAGTAGTGTGCAAGATTCAAAAAGCAGATCTTCGTCTTTCTGTCTACGATTTAAATAATTTTTTAATTGTGGAAGATGAACTTGGTTTTCATTGGGAGGAAAGCTATGAATACGGTGGAAATATCGTAAAAATGAGTAAGTTTTCTAAAGATGGGGAATGTTATTATGGACTTGGAGATAAAGCAACTCAAATGAACCTGAAAGGTAAAAGAGTTGAAAATTTTGCGACAGATCAATATGCTTATCAAAAAGATCAAGATCCGCTGTATAAAGTTGTTCCGTTTTATATTGGTTTACATAATAAACAATCATACGGTATTTTCTTTGATAATACATTCAGGACTTTCTTTGATTTTTGTCAGGAAAGAAGAAATGTAACCAGTTTTTGGGCAGAAGGCGGCGAAATGAATTATTATTTCATTTACGGTCCGCAAATGCAGGACGTAGTTACGACTTATACCGATTTGACTGGAAAACCAGAATTACCGCCGCTTTGGGTTTTAGGATATCACCAATGTAAATGGAGTTATTATCCTGAAAGTAAAGTAAAAGAAATTACTTCAAAATTTAGAGAACTTAAAATTCCGTGTGACGCCATTTATCTGGATATTGATTATATGGAGGGATTTCGATGTTTTACATGGAATAAAAATTATTTCCCAGATCCTAAAAAAATGGTAGCTGAATTAGCCGAAGACGGTTTTAAAACCGTTGTTATTATAGATCCAGGAATTAAAATCGATAAAGATTATTGGGTTTATAAAGAAGCTTTAGAAAAAGATTATTTCTGCAAAAGAGCTGATGGACCTTATATGAAAGGGAAAGTCTGGCCAGGGGAATGTAATTTTCCAGATTATACAAATCCCGCAGTTAGAGAATGGTGGGCAGGATTATTTAAAGAATTAATTGCAGATATTGGAGTAAAAGGTGTTTGGAATGATATGAATGAACCTGCCGTTATGGAGGTTCCAAATAAAACTTTCCCAATGGATGTACGTCATTTTTATGATGGAAATCCATGCAGTCATAGAAAAGCCCATAATATTTACGGAACGCAAATGGCTAGGGCAACTTATCACGGAGTAAAACGATTTGTTTATCCAAAACGACCATTCGTAATTACTAGATCGGCATATTCTGGAGCACAGCGTTATACGTCTTCTTGGACGGGAGATAATGTTGCGACTTGGGAACATTTATGGCTTGCGAATATTCAAGTTCAAAGAATGTCAATTTCAGGAATGGGATTTACAGGTTCTGATATTGGAGGATTTGCAGAACAGCCAACCGGCGAGTTATACGCACGCTGGATCCAGCTTGGAGTTTTTCATCCGTTTTGTAGAACGCATTCTTCTGGAGATCATGGAAATCAGGAACCTTGGGCTTTTGATGAAGAAGTTATCAATATAACTCGAAAATTTGTCAGTCTTCGTTACCAATTATTACCTTATTTATACACCATGTTTTGGCAGTATATTGAAGAAGGGCTTCCAATGTTGAAACCATTAGTTTATTACGATCAAGACGATACTCAGACACATTATCGCAATGACGAATTTATTTTTGGAAATCAAATTTTAGTGTGTCCAATTCTTGAACCTAATGCTGTAGGTCGCCGTATGTATATTCCAAGAGGTGAGTGGTATAACTATTGGACAAATGAACTTTTTACTGGAGGTAAAGAAATCTGGATTGATACCAAATTTGACGAGATTCCAGTTTTTGTAAAAGCAGGAGCTATTATTCCAAAATATCCGGTGCAGCAATATGTTGGAGAACTTGAATTTGATGAATTGACGCTCGATATTTACTTTAAAAACGGAAAAGAAAATTCTGTTGTGTATGAAGATGCGCAGGACGGTTATGATTATAAAAAAGGGCGTTACAGCTTTTTATCTTTCAGAAGTATTGGTAAAGAAAAAGAACTTATAATTCAGCTTCATAAAGATGGAAAATATGAGACACCATACAGTAAATACAAAATTAATTTAATTGGACTTCCATTTAAAGTTTCTGAAATTGAAATTGACAATGAAAAAATTGAGTTTGATAAAATAAATTTTGAGCAAAATAATTTCTTACTAATTGATAAAGAGTTTAATGAGCTTCATATCATTGGAGAATAATAATAATTCTGATATTTTTTTGGCTTATTGTGTAAAATATTGATTTATAATAGTTGTATTTTTGATTTAAAATAGCTTGAATTATGAAAAAATATTTATTCTTAGGAGTTTTAGGTGCACTTGTAATAGCATGTGCAACAAATCCAATTACAGGAAAGCAAAATTTAAATTTTGTTTCTAATAGTGAATTATTTCCTTCTTCTTTTCAACAATACAGCCAGTTCTTATCTGAAAATAAAGTTATTACAGGGACTTCAGATGCAAAACTGGTAGAGACAGTTGGATATAAAATTAAATTAGCGGCCGAAAAATATTTAACTTATTTGGGACAATCGCAATACTTAAAAGATTATCGATGGGAATATAAACTTGTTGATAATAAAGAGGTTAATGCTTGGTGTATGCCTGGAGGAAAAATTGTAGTGTATTCTGGAATTTTACCAATTACGCAAAACGAAGCTGGTTTAGCAACTGTAATGGGACACGAAGTTTCGCACGCGCTTGCAAACCACGGTGCACAAAGAATGTCGGCAGCTCAGTTACAGCAAATAGGTGGTGTTGCATTAGATGCAGCTACTAGTGGTAAATCTGAATCTACCAGACAAATATTTTCGCAGGCTTACGGACTTGGTTCAGAGGTGGGAGTTATGCTGCCATTTAGCCGAAGCAATGAAAGTGAAGCCGATAAAATTGGTTTAACATTAATGGCAATTGCGGGTTACAATCCAGATGATGCTATTGCATTCTGGACTAGAATGTCTTCAAAATCAGGAGGAGCTGGAACTCCAGAATTTATGAGTACACACCCTTCTGATGCTACGAGAATTGCTAATATAAAATCTTTAATTCCAGAAGCAAGAGCAACGGCACTTAAAGTTGGAACTATAAAATAACATGAAATTATTTATCATATAATTTCTAAAAGCTATTCATTTTTGAGTAGCTTTTTTCTTTTTAGTAAAGTTGATAATTTAATAATGCATGAATTGAAAAAATTCTATTTGATTATAATAAAAATTGGATAAATTCGTAGCGTATTAACAAAATCATTTCTATGAAAAACCTACAAAAAGGAGATAAGAAGCTTTTGAATGCCTGGGCATTTTATGATTGGGCAAATTCGGTTTATACATTGACGATTGCATCTGCGGTCTTTCCAATTTTTTACGAAGCTTTATTTAGTGACAGAGATCATTATATAGATGTTTTCGGACTTCATTTAAAAAATTCAGCATTAATCAGTTTTATTACCGCTTTTGCATTTTTGGTAGTTTCTTTTATTTCTCCATTACTTTCTGGAATTGCGGATTATGTGGGAAATAAAAAATCCTTCATGAAATTTTTCTGTTATTTAGGAGCATTATCTTGCATGGGATTGTATTGGTTTGACCTCGAAAATATTTATATCGGATTAGCATTTTATTTCCTAGGATTATTAGGATACTGGGGAAGTCTAGTTTTCTATAATTCCTATCTTCCAGATATCGCTTTTGAAGAGCAGCAAGACAGAATTAGCGCTAAAGGATATTCGTTAGGATATGTTGGAAGTGTGATTTTACTGATTGTCAATTTAGCGATGATAATGAAACCAAAGCTTTTTGGAATTTCAGGTACAGATGGCGAAGCTGCAATGAAAGCAATGCGCTATTCATTCATAATGGTTGGAGTTTGGTGGGTTTTATTTAGTCAATACACTTATTATTATTTACCAAAAGGAAGCAAAGAAACAGGTCAAAAACTGACGAAATCTGTTGTGTTTAATGGATTTAAAGAATTAAAGAAAGTTTGGGCTTTACTGCAGGAAAATATTCCGCTGAAACGCTATTTAGGAGGTTTCTTCGTTTCGAGTATGGCTGTACAAACGGTAATGCTTGTAGCGACTTATTTTGGAGCACAAGAAATTCAATGGTCATCAAAAGAAGAAAGTACAATTGGTTTAATCGTTTGTATTTTAATAATCCAATTGGTAGCAGTTGTTGGTGCAGTTTTAACCTCGAGAGCTTCTGCAAAATGGGGAAATATTCCAACATTAATTGTAATTAATATTATTTGGGCTGTATTTTGCGCACTTGCGTTTTTTATCACATTACCAATGCATTTTTATGTTATGGCAACCGTTGCAGGATTTGTAATGGGAGGAATTCAGGCATTGTCTAGATCTACGTATTCAAAATTATTACCAGAAACAGAAGATACTGCTTCATTTTTTAGTTTTTATGATGTTGCAGAAAAAATCGGAATTGTAATTGGAATGTGCGTTTACGGAATTATAGATCAGATTACAGGAAGTCCGCGTGCAGCGATTGTTATTTTAGGAGTATTTTTTGTTACAGCAATATTTCTTTTAAGAAGAGTACATAAAAAAGACGTTTCAAATTAATGAAACGTCTTTAATAATACCATATCACGAATAGCGATAATTATTGATTGATGATAGTTTTGTAATTCGTGGTATTTTTTTTTGAATAATTAACCCTTAGAGATACTGCCTGAACCAGAAACTTTTACATCTCTTTTTTCAGGATTCCCTAAATATTTAATGTTTCCTGAGCCGGAAACTCTTCCAGTTAGGCTCGTTTCGCAGTTTACAATGCTATTTCCAGATCCAGAAACATTTGCTTCTACGTTTTTAGATTTTAAATTAGAAGCATTTACATTTCCAGAACCTGATATTTTACTTGTAAAAGAATCAGCTTTTCCTTTTAATTTAACATCACCAGAACCGCTTAAAGCTAAATCAAGATTTTTTGAATCGATATCTAAATCAAAGTTTCCTGATCCTGATAGTTTAGCAGATAAATTATCGCTCTTAATTGGATTTTTTGTTCTAATATCTCCCGATCCTGATAGAGTAAGAGCCGAAATTTTTTCAAACGGAACAATAACTTCAATTTTCTTTCCTATGCTTGAACGAATTTGAGTTCCTTTTTCAACATATATTTTTAACTCGTTTCCTTCAACTTCAACTTTTATCGCTGCCAACAAATTTTCTTCACCTTTCATTGTTATTTTTCCTTCTTTACCAGCAACTAAATCAACGTCAAAAGATCCCGCTATTTTGATTCCGTCATAATCTCCAGTAGTTCTTGTCTGGGTAATGACTTTACCATTGCCACTTATTTTGTTGTTTGATGACCATTGTGCTTTAGCATTGTTGTTTATTAAGAACACTGCTAAAACTAAAAGTAAAATTGATTTTTTCATTGTTTTGATTTTTAGATAATTAATTTTTTATTAATGAAATATTTCCATAATTCGAACTGATATTGACCTTATTTTGACCTTTTTTCTTGTAGAAACCAGCAATTCTTTTACTGTTGCTTTTGGTTTCAGAAACAGAAATATCTAGTGTATTGTCATGCTTAATATTAGAATATCTCGCAGAGATATCAAAATCAAAAGCATAATTTGGTGCGTAACCAAGAGAAATATCAGTGTAACCTGAATTAATCGTTACGTTTCCTGCTTTTTCATTCATAGTGTCAATATTAATTTTGCTGTAATTAGTATCAAAGCTAAAGTTACTTGAAATTTCACCAATGCTTATCGTTAGATAATTTCCGGATCCGCTTAGAGAATTTATTTTTTGGAATTTGAAAGTACCGTAATTACAGCTGTATTTAATATTTTGAGCTTCATTAAGATTTACATCTGTATAATTGGCCTCAAGATTTATATTTCCAGAAGTATTAATTTTCAGACCAGAATATCTTGCATTGATGTTTCCTGATTTCACATAATCAATACTTGAATTTTGACAATAAGCGATTTCGATTTGGTTATTCGTTCCATTCAGTTTTCCTAAAGTCACTTTTCCATATTTACAGTTTATATCGGTAGACGATTCTGCGTTCGAAACTAAAATATTTCCGTATTTGTTAACCAGTTTAATAGAACCATTTTTTGGAATTTTAATAACATAATTTATCTCAAAACTATTATTGCTTCCTTTGCTCTTTAGGTTAGAACTTCCTAATGTTGTCACAGCAGAAACCATTCCTTTAAGAGCTGTAATATCAACATCAATGCTGTTTAAACGTTCGTTTACCCAGTTTTCATTAGGGCCATTTACCTTAATAGTAATATCAAGATCTATTTTGTCTTCATCCCAAGTAGAGACAGTGATATTTCCGTATTTATTGTCGATATCAATTCCTGCATTGGAGTTTACGATATATGTTTTTTTAATTGTTTTTTGTTTAGTAATATAAGTGTCATCATTTGAGAATCCTAAAAAAGGAATCAAAAGCAATAAGATTAGGAAGTTATAATGTTTCTTCATTTGATGTGTTTTTTAATTTTTCGTTGTCTTCAATTCGTTGTAAAACCGTTTGTAAAAAAGAAATACGCGTTTGCAGGTTGCTGATCATAGCGTAAATAATCTGCTTGTTTTCACCGTTCTTTTGCAGTTCGTGAATGATTTTTTGATAATCGGCATCAAAAGTTTTCATTTGTTTTAATGCATCATTGATAATCTGTTCATTTTCCGGCGAGCTTTTCTCTTTTAATTTAACCAGTTCATTATCTATAAGGATATTAAAAATCGAATCGGTTCGTTTAGTTTCTTTAGAAGCAAATTTGAATTCTTTTGGCTTTTCATTTTTATAGAAAATAGAGACTCCAAGCATCAATACAATCGAAGCGGCAATAGCTGTTACAAACCAGTATTTTTTCTTAGGTTCTTTTTTATTTAATTTTTGCATAAAATCCATTTGATGATCAGAGTTTAATTCTTGAACATCCCATTGGTTTTCTAATCTGCTTAATAATTTGTCTAAACTGTCTTTTTCATTTTTCATATTCCAATTCATTTTATATTTCTTCTAATTTTTTTCTCAAACTATCTTTAGCTCTGCTCAAGGTTGTTCTGCAGTTTGCGTTTGTAATATTTAAAATTTCGCAGATTTCTTCTTGATCATAACCTTCAATGTAAAACAGAGTCAGCACCATTCTGTAATTGTCTTTGAGCTGCAGTATCGTGTCGAGAACCTGTTTTACCTTTAGATTGTTTAAGTCAATGTTTTCAGAAATTATTCCATCATTTTCTTCGACTTTATAAAGTTGTTTACTTATATCTTCTACTTGAAAAGCATTATTCTTTTTATAAAAATCGATACTATAATTGATGATTATTCTTTTTAACCATGCACCGAAAGCCACTTCCTGTTTATAGTCGTTAATTTTTGTAAAAGCCTTTAAAAAACCTTCCTGCATGACGTCTTGTGCAAAATGTTCGTCTTTTACAATGCGATATGCAACATTATACATCGCTTTGCAATAGCGATTGTAAATTTCAAACTGCGCTTTTTGATTGTTGTTTTTGCAAAGCGCAATTAATTCTTCGATATTTTGGTTATTCTGACTCAAGTAGTGGCTTTTGGTTTTTAATAAGGACTTTGCTTTTTTTGTTTCGTTACAGTTTTGGCGAAATTAATTTTTATTTTTTTCTGTAATAATTTAAAAATATAATAAAAAACTTAAAATATAGTGATTAAAATGCTGATTTTTAAATACTTATATAGTTTATGAATTAAGAATTATTTTGTTAAAAATATGTGAAATATTTCAATCATTTTTCTATTTTTGATCAACCAAAACAAATATTAAACTATGAAAAATCTAAAGAGCCTTGCGCTTATGACGCTATTCGTGTCAGCATTATCATTTACATCATGTTCAAGCGATTCTGGAAGTGAAGATACTGAATCTTCAAAAGAAGACTATTGGCCGACAGCAGTTGGAAATCAATGGGTTTTAAATCAAAATGGTTCTGAAACGAGTATGAAAATCATCAGTTCAGAGAAAGTAAAGGAAGATACTTATTATAAATTTGATAAGCTTTTTATAACGTCGTCAAGTCCAGTTTCGGGTACTGCGTCAGCTTATTTAAAAAAGGTAAATGGAGACTACTATGTTAAACTTGATGAATTTAAAATTATTGCTAATGGTTTTTCTGGGACAATGAGCGGATATGAATTTATTTTCTTTAAAGATTACTTAGAGGCAAATAAAACGTGGACAGGAACTTATCTGCAAGAAACAACCTATACAGGAATAGGAACTATTAAAATGACAACAAAATATACAGGAACTATTGTAGAAAAAGGAGCAACCGTAACTGTAAAAGGTAATATTTATACAGATGTTATCAGGTTTAAATTAAAACTAGAAACTTCAATGGAAGGTCAATCTGCGGGTGCAGCTGAAGTGGAATATTGGATTGCTAAGGGTGTAGGTGTTATTAAATTTGTTATGGATGATATGTCTTCTGAATTAGTATCTTATAAATTGAATTAAAATATTTACTATATAAAATTTTAAAAGCCGAAATTAGTTTCGGCTTTTTTTATGTTCTGTTTTTTCTAAATGAAAGTCAAAAACTTATTTTAGAACTGACTTCTTTTGCATTTGGCATAATGATTGTCTATTTTTATGCCCTATCTTATAATTGAAAAACGAAACACGTTTTCGGTAAAACTTCTTTAAGCAGTATTCTTTTTACAGATAGCCTAAAAAATTTAATGACAAAACGACTTATATATTATTATGTCAAACCATAAAATACTTACTATTGACAATCTGTCACTTCAGGAATTTGACTCAGAGGCAGAATTAATTCCATTATTGACGCCGGAAGACGAAGAGGAAATGAATAATGAAGAACTTCCTGTTTCGCTGCCAATTTTACCTTTACGCAATACTGTTCTTTTCCCTGGAGTTGTAATTCCAATTTCTGCAGGAAGAGATAAATCTATTAAATTGATTAATGATGCGAATGCCGGCGGAAAAATTATTGGAGTTGTATCTCAAATTAATGAAGAAGACGAAGATCCGTCAAAAGAGGATATTCATAAAATAGGAACTGTAGCTCGTATTTTACGTGTTCTAAAAATGCCTGACGGAAACGTTACAGTTATTCTGCAAGGAAAAAAACGCTTTGAAATTGAAGAAGTTGTTTTAGAAGAACCTTACATGACAGCTACTATCAAAGAAGTTGTAGAAGAGCGTCCTGAAGAAAATGATTCTGAGTTTACAGCAATTTTAGATTCTGTAAAAGAATTAGCGATTCAAATTATAAAAGAAAGTCCAAATATTCCTTCTGAAGCTACATTTGCAATTAAAAACATTGAAAGCCAGTCGTTTTTAATCAATTTTGTTTCTTCTAACATGAATTTATCTGTAAAAGAAAAACAAGGTCTTTTATCTATAAATGGATTGAAGGAACGTGCTTTAGAGACTTTACGTTATATGAATGTTGAACTTCAAAAATTAGAATTGAAGAACGATATTCAGTCAAAAGTTCGTTTCGATTTAGACCAGCAGCAAAGAGAATATTTCCTTCATCAGCAAATGAAAACCATTCAAGAAGAATTGGGAGGCGTTTCGCAGGAAGAGGAAATGGACGAAATGGGACTGAAAGCTAAAACCAAAAAATGGGATGAAAAAACGCAGAAACATTTCGAAAAAGAATTGTCTAAAATGCGTCGCATGAATCCGCAGTCACCAGATTTTGGAATTCAAAGAAATTATTTAGAGTTGTTTTTAGAACTGCCTTGGGGCGAATATTCGAAAGATAAATTCGATTTGAAATTTGCACAGAAAGTTTTAGATAAAGATCATTTTGGACTTGAAGAAGTTAAGAAAAGAATGATTGAGCATTTGGCAGTTTTAAAACTGCGAAATGATATGAAATCACCAATTATATGTTTAACAGGGCCTCCAGGAGTTGGTAAAACTTCAATTGGTCGTTCCGTTGCAGAAGCTTTAGGCCGTGAATATGTACGTATTTCATTAGGTGGTTTACGTGATGAAGCGGAAATTCGCGGACACAGAAAAACTTACATTGGTGCAATGCCCGGAAGAATCATTCAAAGTTTGAAGAAAGCTGGAACATCTAATCCGGTCTTCATTTTAGATGAAATTGATAAATTATCGAGCGGAAACAGCGGCGATCCTTCTTCTGCTTTATTAGAGGTTTTAGATCCAGAGCAAAACAGTTCTTTTTATGATAATTTCCTAGAAATGGGATATGATTTATCTAAAGTGATGTTTATCGCGACATCAAACAATATGGCAGCGATTCAGCCAGCATTGCGTGATAGAATGGAAGTAATCAAAATGTCTGGTTATACTATTGAAGAAAAAGTTGAAATTGCCAAAAGACACCTTTTTCCAAAACAATTAGAAGCGCACGGTTTAACGTCAAAAGAGTTAACTATTGGTAAAAAACAATTAGAAAAGATTGTTGAAGGATATACTAGAGAATCTGGTGTTCGTAATTTAGAAACTAAAATTGCTCAAGTTATCAGAAACGCTGCAAAATCTGTGGCGATGGAAGAGGAATACAATAAAAAAGTTACTGACGAAGATATCGTTGCTATTTTGGGAGTTCCGAGATTAGAGCGCGATAAATACGAAAACAATGATGTTGCCGGAGTGGTTACAGGGTTGGCTTGGACAAGCGTTGGCGGCGATATTTTATTTATTGAATCATTGATTTCTGAAGGAAAAGGCGCTCTGACAATTACAGGAAATCTTGGAACTGTAATGAAAGAATCTGCTACTATTGCATTGGAATATATTAAAGCAAATGCTAAAAAGTTAGGTTTAGGAATCGAGTTGTTTCAAAAATATAATATCCACTTACACGTTCCAGAAGGAGCTACTCCTAAAGACGGACCAAGTGCAGGTATAGCAATGCTTACATCTTTAGTGTCGTTATTAACGCAAAAGAAAGTAAAGAAAAGTCTTGCTATGACAGGAGAAATCACTTTACGTGGAAAAGTTTTACCTGTTGGCGGTATTAAAGAAAAAATCTTAGCTGCAAAAAGAGCTGGAATTAAAGAAATTATTCTTTGTCATGAAAATAAAAGTGACATCGATGAAATTAAAGCAGAATATTTAGAAGGACTTACTTTTCATTATGTAAAAGAAATGAGCGAAGTTTTAGCTTTAGCTTTGACAGATCAAAATGTAAAAAACGCTAAAACATTCAAATAAGATATTTATTTAAATTCCAATCCCGAAGCCTCGGGATAAAATCCAAATTCCAAACTTTACTTAAAGATTGAAATTTGGATTTTTTTTTGACCTCAATTCATTCATAACTTCTTTTTCATTGGAATTTGAAATTTAATTTTTCAAATTTCCCTATTTGTTGGAATTTTGAATTTCTAAATATTGGAATTTCTAAATATTGGAATTTCTCCATCAATTGGAATTTGGATTTTATCCCGAGGCTTCGGGATTGGAATTTCTCCATTTGTTGGAATTTGGAGTTTATAAAGATTGAAATTTCTCCATCAATTGGAATTTGGAATTTAATTTTTCAAATTTCCCATTTGTTGGAATTTGGAATTTTTAAAGATTGGAATTTCTCCATCAATTGGAATTTGGAATTTAAAAGATTGGAATTTCTTTTTATTAAAATATATTTACAGTTTAATTTTATTTTTGCTGTTATATAATTTTATCTTTGTCTTTACGTTATTCCCATATAGGAACGTTCCAAAAACATGTTAAAACATATCGTTTTATTTTTAATGATACTGATTTGCTCGGCTTCTTTCGGGCAGGTTGGAGGGCGTTACACCTATCAATTTTTAAATTTAACAACTTCGCCAAGGCAGGCAGCGTTAGGAGGAGATATTATTACGATATATGATGAAGATGTTAATCAAGCCATGTCTAATCCTGCACTTATAAACCCCGACATGGACAATCATCTGGCAATGAACTACGGAAGTTATTATGGCGAAGCGTCTTACGGAACGGCTTCCTATGCATATACTTACGACAGGCATTTGCAGACTTTTTATGCTGGCGTGAGTTACGTAAACTACGGATCATTTGAAGGTTATGATGAAAACGGACAAGCAACATCAAGTTTTACAGGAAGTGAAGGAGCACTTACAGTCGGATATTCGTACAACGTACCTTATACTGATTTTTATATTGGAACAAATGCTAAACTAATAACTTCTTCTCTTGAAAGTTATAATTCTATAGGTGGTGCGCTTGATTTAGGACTTTTATATTTAGATGAAAAAAATGATCTAAATTTTGCCTTAGTATTTCGCAATTTAGGAACACAGTTTACAACTTATTCAGGAATAAAAGAAAATTTACCTTTTGAAATCGTCGCAGGAGTTTCGCAGGAATTAGAACACGTACCCATTCGCTGGCATCTTACTTTGGAGAATTTACAGCAGTGGAATATTTCTTTTTCAAATCCTAACAGAGGCGAAACTAATATTGACGGATCAACGAATCCAGAGAAAGTTTCTTTTGTAAATAATGCACTGAGACACGTCACTTTTGGTGTAGAGCTTTTTCCAAAAAGAGCATTCAATCTTCGTGTTGGATATAATTTTAGAAGAGGAGAAGAATTAAGAGTAGACGAACAGCGCAATTTTTCAGGTGTTTCCTTAGGTTTTGGTTTAAAGATGAATAAGTTAAAATTTAATTATTCGTATTCTAGATATACATTGGCAGCTAATACAAGTCTTTTTGGTCTAATTCTTAATTTTCAATAGATAAATGAAGCTATTCTATTTGTTTTTATTTGTAACTCTAAGTTTTTTTACGGGTTCAAAACTTTCTTTTAAAGAAGAAAATGCCATTTCTACTATCGAAATGGAAAGAATTAACAGCAGAATTATTAATCTAAAAAACATGATTAACATTGAGCATAAATACAATCAAAAAATTGCTTTTTTGGTTGATATGAAAGTTCCATCTGGAAAAAATCGCTTTTTTGTTTACGATTTAGAAAAAGACCAAGTTATAGATCAAGGTCTTGTTGCTCACGGTTCTGGTTCTGAAACTGGAATAAAAGGAATGCTTAAATTTAGTAATATGCCAAATTCAAATTGCACCGCATTAGGAAGATATGCAATTGGTAAAACCTATAAAGGTATTTTTGGAAAGGCTTATCGATTGGCGGGATTGGAAGAAAGTAATAGTAATGCTTTAAAAAGAGCGATTGTTCTTCATCATTATTCTGCAGTTCCTTTAGAAGAACAGGATTATTACATTAGCAATAGCCACGGATGCCCAATGGTTAATGAGCAATTCTTTAAAAGAATAGAAAAAATAATCGATGGTTCTAAGTCAAATATCTTGATGGATATTTATTATTAATTAGAATTTTTATTTGAATATATAAATTAACAGAAAACTTTTTATTGTTGAAAATCCGTTGGATTTTTGATAGTGAAAGTTTTTTTTTTAGCGACAGCTTTATAATGAAGAAAGTGCTATTTATTTGCCTTTTTATTATTGTTCCTTTTATAGCCTTCATAATTATTTCGGATCAAAGGAATGATGATTTAGCCTCTGCCGATAATAAAAGGATTGAAAATCAAGTATTAGAAATTAAAAAGATACTGGCTAAAAGTTCCAGATACAATAATAAAATTGCCTTTTTTATTGATATGAAAATCCCGTCGGGTAAAAATCGCTTTTTTGTTTACGATTTAAAAACGGATAAAATCATAGATAAAGGATTGGTCGCTCATGGCTCTGGTTCTGAAAGTGGAGTAAAAGGAAAGCTTCAATTTAGCAATGTCCCAAATTCGTTAAGTACTTCATTAGGAAGATATTCAATTGGATGTCATTATAATGGAAAGTTTGGAAAAGCTTACAAATTATACGGATTAGATTCTACTAATAATAATGCCTTTAAACGAGATATTGTTTTTCATTATTACTATGATGTTCCATATAAAGAGAAAGATGGTTACATTTGCAACAGTTATGGCTGTCCAATGGTGAATAAAAGGTATTTTGAAAGAATCGCCAAAATAATTGACCGTTCTGAGTCGGATATTTTAATGAGTATTTACTATTGAGATTCGGCAGTTATTAAGAGAATAAAATTAAAAAATAAGAAATTGAAAAAAATTACTATCGCTATCGATGGATTTTCATCTACAGGTAAAAGCACCTTAGCAAAACAATTGGCAAAAGAACTTGAATATGTGTATGTAGATACTGGAGCAATGTATCGCGCTGTTGCTTATTTTGCAATGCAGCACAATATTATCGGAGCTGATTTTTTTGATAAAAAAGCTTTGATTGATGCTTTGCCAAATATTCAATTAGAATTTAGATTTAATTCGGATATGGGTTTTGCGGAAATGTATTTGAATGGTGAAAATGTTGAAAAACCAATTAGAACTATTGAAGTGTCTAATTTTGTAAGCAAAGTAGCTGAAGTTTCTGAAGTTCGTTCTAAATTGGTAGAACAACAACAGGAAATGGGAACCAACAAGGCTATAGTGATGGATGGCAGAGATATAGGAACAGTAGTTTTTCCAAATGCTGAACTTAAAATATTTATGACTGCCAGTGCAGAAACCCGCGCACAAAGACGCTTTGACGAATTGCAGCAAAAAGGCGACAATGTATCGTATGAAGATGTTTTGAAAAATGTAGTTGAAAGAGATTATATTGATACGCACCGCGAAGATTCTCCTTTAGTGATTGCAGATGACGCAATAGAAATTGATAATTCTTACTTAAATAAAGAAGAACAGTTTGCAGCAGTTTTAGAATTAGTAAATGATGTTGTTAAAACGGTATAATTTTTTGTAGATATTATTTTTAATGGTAGTTTTACCGCTTCATTTTTACTAAAGACAATTTCGTATATGGGAATTAAAAACAGGTTAATCGTAATGAGCTTTCTTCAGTTTTTTGTTTGGGGAGCGTGGCTTATTACAATTGGAAATTATTGGTTTGGCACAAAAAACTGGGAGGGAACTCAGTTTGGGCTAGTTTTTGGAACCATGGGAATTGCGTCTCTTTTTATGCCTACTCTTACCGGTATCATTGCTGACAGATGGGTAAATGCCGAAAAATTATATGGCGGTCTCCATATTCTTTATGCAGTTGTTTTATTTGTAATAGCTCAGGTGACTACGCCAGATACATTTATTGCAGTTATGCTTGTCGCAATGTGCTTTTATATGCCAACAATTGCTTTAAGTAATTCTATTTCTTATACCTCATTAAAACTTAACAATAAAAATATAGTAAAAGATTTTCCGCCTATTCGTGTTTGGGGGACAATTGGTTTTATTGTAGCCATGTGGATTACCAATTTAAGCGGTAGTAAAGCAACGGAATATCAGTTTTATATTGCTGGGGTTGGTGCTTTAATTCTTGGAATTTATGCTTTTACATTACCAAAATGTGAGCCGCAGCGTTTGATTAAAGAAAATGCAACCTGGATAGAGACTCTTGGTTTAGAGTCTTTTAAATTATTCGGAAATTATAAAATGGCTTTGTTTTTTGTTTTTTCTATGTTTTTAGGAGGAGCGCTTCAGTTAACAAATGCTTATGGAGATGTATTTTTGGATGAATTTAAACATTTTCCAAAATATGCAGATTCTTTTGTAATTAAATATTCGACTATTATTATGTCGATTTCTCAGGTTTCTGAGACTTTATTTATTTTGGCAATTCCGTTTTTCTTGAGACGTTTTGGAATCAAGCAAGTAATGCTGATTAGTATGCTGGCTTGGGTATTGCGTTTCGGATTATTTGCTTTTGGAGATCCGGTAGAAGGTTTATGGATGATTATCCTTTCTTGTATTGTATACGGAATGGCATTTGATTTCTTCAATATTTCTGGTTCGTTATTCGTAGAAAGTAATACCGATTCTAAAATTCGTTCTTCGGCACAAGGATTGTTTATGATGATGACCAATGGAGTAGGAGCGGTTTTAGGAAGTTTGACTTCTGGCTGGGCTATTGATCGTTTCTTTACTAAGTCATTTAGTACTACAACAGAATTAGCTGGATTTTTACAGACAGATGCGTCAAATGTACAAATGACAGAATTTGTTAGAAAACAAGGAAATTCAATTTCTGCTGATGGTATTTTTGCAAATCCAGTTTTGATGAAAGACTGGCATACTATCTGGTTGTCATTTGCTATTTATGCTTTGGTTATTGCAATTGCATTTGCTGTTTTGTTTAAGCATAAGCATGATCCGAAGGAAATTGAGAATTTGAGTCATTAAAAAGAAATCTTAGATAGTATAATCTAGGGGCAGAATAGAATAAAATTATTAAAATAAAAAATACCACAAAAAGTTTCTATAATTAGAAACTTTTTGTGGTATTTTTGTTATATCAAAGTTTGATGAAATATTTTGAAACAAAATTTTTAGAAGAAGCGCGCGACTTTATATTGCAATTAGATAAAAAAGCAAGTGCTAAAGTTCTTTATAACATTGATTCATCAGAAAAGAGTCTAGATCCAAAGCTGTTTAAGAAGCTTAAAAATGATATTTGGGAGTTCAGAGTTAGATATGCAGGAAATCAAATTAGACTTTTAGCTTTTTGGGATAAATTAGATAGCAAGCAAACTTTAGTTTTTGCAACGCATGGTTTTATAAAGAAGGTAGATAAAGTTCCTTCAAATGAAATTGAAAGAGCAAATAGGATAAAAGTAAAGTATTTTGAAAGTAAAATAAAATAATAATTATGGCCAAAAATGAAATGAAATCGTATTCTCTTTCTGAAATGAAAGATGAAGTTATCGGAAAAATTGGTACACCTGAAAGAGATCAATATGAATATGAACTAAATATGGAAATTCTTGGCAGAATGATAAAAACTGCTAGAAAAGAAAGAAATCTTACGCAGGAGCAATTAGGAAATTTGATTGGAGTTAAAAAAGCCCAAATTTCTAAGCTAGAAAGCAGTACAAATAGTGCAACAATTGATACTATAATAAAGGTGTTTAAGGCGTTAAAAGCGGAGATTAGTTTTAATGTAAAGATTGAAAACCAGAATTTGCAGGTTTCGTAAAACTTTGCAAAGATAGTTGAACATAGTAAACCCGACAGGTTTTGAAAACCTGTCGGGTTTGATATTTAAAATGTGATTAGACCTAACAGGTTTTAAAAACCTGTTAGGTCTTTTGAAAACATATAGTTCTAATCTAGCCCCGATAGAAGTGGAAATCCTTTTATGCTGGTGTTCGGCATAAAAGATTGCAACGAATAGCGGGACTTAAGGTGTTGAAAAACCTAAAAAGTACTGCTCCTCAATACTTCACTCACAATCAACTTGAAATTGTTTTGCTATTCCAAATATTTGTAGTAATTTTGCAAACCTTTTGGCAGAGAAGAGTTTCCATTAGGTATCAACCATTTATGTAAAACAACTTCTGTATTTTCTATCGCATAGAGAAACTCGAGAAAAACAGAATACAAATTTTTTATCAGCATGTCTGAACAATTAAAATCACAAGAAGAGTTTTTAGCAAATTTTAACTGGCATAACTTCCAAGAAGGAATTGATGCAGTAGATGAGAAAAACTTACAAGAGTTTGAAGAACTAGTATCAAAAACTTTCATCGCTACAGATCAAGAAGAAGTAGTTGAAGGAGTTGTTGTTAGAATTACAGATAGAGACGTTATCGTTGATATCAATGCTAAATCTGAAGGTGTTATTTCTTTAAACGAATTCCGTTACAACCCAAACTTAAAAGTAGGTGACAAAGTAGAAGTATTAATTGACATCCGTGAGGACAAAACAGGTCAATTAGTATTATCTCACAGAAAAGCACGTACTATCAAATCTTGGGATAGAGTTATTGCAGCTAATGAAACTGGAGAAATCGTTAACGGTTTTGTTAAATGTAGAACTAAAGGAGGTATGATCGTTGATGTATTCGGTATCGAGGCGTTCTTACCAGGATCTCAAATTGACGTTAAGCCAATTAGAGACTACGATGTATATGTAAACAAAATGATGGAATTCAAAGTGGTAAAAATTAACCACGAATTCAAAAACGTTGTTGTATCTCATAAAGCGCTTATCGAGGCTGATATTGAAGTACAGAAAAAAGAAATCATCGGTCAATTACAAAAAGGACAAGTATTAGAAGGTGTTGTTAAAAACATTACTTCTTATGGTGTGTTCATTGACTTAGGTGGTGTTGACGGATTAATTCACATTACTGACCTTTCTTGGAGCAGAATCAACCACCCAAGTGAAGTTCTTGAATTAGACCAAAAATTAAACGTTGTAATCCTTGATTTCGATGATGAGAAAACAAGAATTCAATTAGGATTGAAACAATTAAACGCTCACCCATGGGATGCTTTAGATGCTAACTTAACTGTTGGTGATAAAGTTAAAGGTAAAGTAGTTGTAATCGCTGATTACGGTGCTTTCATCGAAGTTGCTGAAGGTGTTGAAGGTTTAATCCACGTTTCTGAAATGTCATGGTCAACTCATTTACGTTCTGCTCAAGATTTCGTAAAAGTTGGAGATGTTGTTGAGGCAGTTATCTTAACTTTAGATAGAGATGACCGTAAAATGTCATTAGGTATCAAACAATTATCTCAAGATCCATGGACTGACATTACTTCTAAATATCCAGTAGGTTCTAAACATACAGGTATCGTTAGAAACTTTACAAACTTTGGTATTTTCGTAGAATTAGAAGAAGGAATTGATGGATTAATTTACATCTCTGACTTATCTTGGACTAAGAAAATCAAACACCCATCTGAATTTGTAAATGTTGGTGAAAAACTTGATGTAGTTGTATTAGAATTAGATGTTGAAGGACGTAAATTATCTTTAGGTCACAAACAAACTACTGCTAATCCTTGGGATCAATACGAAGATTCTTTCGCTGTAGGAACTATCCACAATGGTGAAATTTCTGAAATCGTTGACAAAGGAGCTACTGTAGAATTCGGAGATGATATCGTTGCTTTCATTCCTACTCGTCACCTTGAAAAAGAAGACGGAAAGAAATTGAAAAAAGGTGATACTGCTGATTTCAAAGTAATCGAATTCAACAAAGAATTCAAAAGAGTAGTTGCTTCTCACACTGCTATCTTCCGTGAAGAAGAAGAGAAAAACGTGAAAGCTGCAACTGAAAATACTTCATCTAACTCTTCTACTAATGCACCAGCTGCAACTTTAGGAGATAACAATGATGTATTAGCTGCATTAAAAGCTAAAATGGAAAAAACTGAGAAAAAATAATTCTTAGGTTTTTTATAAATAGAAAGTCCCACAGTGATGTGGGACTTTTTTTGTTTGTATTTTTGTCTCGGAGTTAAAGTTTCAAATTGTTTCTCATTTGTCAGTTCGAGCGAAGTCCTGAACCTCGTTACAATTGGAATTTGGATTTTTTTTAATTGTTATTTGTATTTAAATTGGAGCTATTCCTGCTCTCCGCTATATCTTTTCCTGACTAAAGGAGCCAGAAAAAGGATGCCGCTTCGATCAGGGCTAGGGCACCAGTTTTCAAAAGAAGTTTGATTATTTTACAGCTAGTAAATTAGTTTCTTCTGGTGTAAATTGATTAACAATTGAATAACTACTAATTTGAGTGATTTCCATTTCATCTAAAATATTTACTAAGTTTTTGAAATTACATTTTTCACTCGGCTTTATAATTACATTAATTCCCATTCCTGGCTTACCCTTATCAGCAGAATATTCAAGAACTTTTTTGTTTCGATCTAATAACTCTTTTCTAATTCCATTTTTACCATATTTTACTTGTCTAGGTTCTTGAATAGGTACAAATAATAATCCAGAGTAAGTTACCAATTTGTTATCATCTCCTAAAAGTATAGTTACCGTACGATTTTCGTCAGGCATATAACAATCTATAAATGGGTGTTCATCTATACAACTAGGTACTTCGTTAAACATTATTTTTTGTTTGGATAATTCTCCAACAACCATAAAAAATATAATCAACAAAAAAGAAACGCTGACCATTGCAGTTAAATCGACTCTAGAACTTAGCTTTTTACTTCTTACTTTTTTAGGTAGATTTTTCATAAAAAATAATTTTTAGTTAGAAGCTAGCAATTTTGATTCTTCCGGAGTAAAATCGTTTACGATTGCATAAGTATCAATTTTTGCAATTGCCATTTCATCTAAAATATCTACTAGATTTTTGAAATTTGATTTTTTACTAGGTTTTATTATTACAATTGCTCCTCTATTAGTTCTTCCTATTTTAGCAGAATAATCGAGTATTGCATTTTGTCTTTCTTTTAATTCTTTACGAATTCCATTTCTTCCAAAGTCAATTTTTTTAGGAAGGAATTCATAAAACCCAAACAATCCTGAATATGTTATTATTTTATCATTATCATCAAGTATAACAGTAATTATACGATTGTCTGATCCCATTCTACATCCACCATCCCCTCCGCATGTGGAAGCATCATAGTTAGGCAAACTCAAATCAACAGCTTTTGGTTTTCTTAACTCGGTTGCTACCATAAAAAATATAATCAGCAAAAAAGAAACGCTGACCATTGCAGTTAAATCGACTCTAGAACTTAGCTTTTTACTTCTTACTTTTTTAGGTAGATTTTGCATAATGAATAAGTTTTAAAACTAATTTAAGAATAAAACTAAAACGAAAATCATTTAGTTGGAGAAAAATATAAAAAAATAATTTTTACGTACAACATCTTGTTTTACAGTGTATTTTGAGAATAATTCAAAGTTTTTTAAAATTATTTTTAGTTTTCATAAAACCAAAACAAATATTACGGCGTAAATGAGCTTATAACTTAAAATATTAATTATGAAAACTAGAAAATTTTTAGCCACAGCAATTTTAGCATTAGCATTCGGATTTACATCTTTCGCTCAAAAATCAGTAATGGTTGGCGGCGCTGCAATGTATCCTAACAAAAATATTATCGAGAATGCCGTTAACTCAAAAGATCACACCACATTGGTTGCGGCAGTAAAAGCAGCTGATTTAGTTGAGACTTTAAAAGGTGCAGGACCATTTACCGTTTTTGCTCCAACAAATGCAGCTTTTGACAAATTACCGAAAGGAACTGTTGAATCATTATTAAAACCTGAAAACAAAAAAATGCTTCAAACGATCTTGACCTATCATGTTGTTTCTGGAAAATGGAATTCGGCTGATATTGCAAAAGCAATAAAAGATGGAAAAGGTAAAGCAGTTATTAAAACTGTAAGCGGTGGAACTATTACGGCATGGATGAAAGGTAAAGATCTTTACATTACAGATGAAAATGGTAACAAATCTAAAGTTACAATTGCAGATGTTAACCAATCAAATGGTGTAATTCATGTAGTTGATGCCGTCTTGTTACCTAAAAAATAATAGATTAGAAAATTCCAAAATAAAAATTCCAAAATAAAAATTCCAAATTCCAAGCTTAAAATTGGAATTTGGAATTTTTATTTTGAGATTTTTTGAAATTATTTTTTCGCAGTTAAGGTACTTCCAGCAGACGCTGCAACGACACAAACCACCGCCAAAATCTCATAAAAACTTAAGTTTTCCTGTAGAAAAATAAATGCACAAATAGATGCAGCTGCAGGTTCTAAACTCATTAAAATACTAAATGTACGAGGAGGAAGCTGACCTAAGGCTTTCATTTCTAAAGTAAATGGAATTGCGCTGGATAAAAGCGCAAGTGCAACACCCATTCCAAAGAGTTTTGGAGTTAGATTAGCTAATCCGTTTTCTAAAAATCCGAAGGGTAAAATTAAAATTGCGGCAAATAACATTCCTGTTGAAACGGCTTGACCGCCGTTCATTATTTTAGAAATTTTTCCTCCTAAAACTATATAGGCAGTCCAAAATGCTCCAGCCAAAAGTGCAAATAAAATACCAAGCGGATCGAGACGATCATTTGTCCACGGTGCAATTAATAAAATCCCTATTGCTGCCAGCAAAACCCAGCAATAATCAATTAAGCGTTTGGAACCTAAAATAGCCAATAATAAAGGCCCAACAAATTCTAAGGTTACGGCTAAACCAATTGGAATTCGTTCTATAGCAAAATAAAAGATTAGATTCATAGCTCCCAAAGACAATCCGTATGGAATAACGATTTTCCATTGGTCTGAGGTAATTGCTTTTAGATTTGGTCGGTAAGCTAATAACAGAATTAAAGCAGAGATACCAATACGCAGCGATGCGGTTCCTGCGGCACCAATTGTTGGGAAAAGTGTTTTGGCGATTGCTGCACCACACTGAACACTAATAATTGCCAATAATACAGCGGGAACAGGAGGAAGGTTGATTTCTTTATTTTTCATTAAAAAATGGTAATGGACTGCAAAACTACGAAATAAGTTTTGCCGAAACCACTTCTCTTTTTAAATAAAGCCGCTATACAAATAAGTTTATAATAAAAACGATTTTTTTAGACTATTCTAATGCACGTTTTGTAACATAAGCGCGATAACCAATAATAGCCATTTGCCATTTTTTTGCTTTTGCAATATCTAAGCCTTGTTTGGTAAAACTTGGCAATAATATTTTATTTAATTTGGCTAAGAATTTATACATAGTAGATTTGTTTTTTCAAAGATATAAAAAAAGACTTTGTGTTTGAAGCAAAGTCCTTTAAGGTGTAAATTATGTAAATAGAAAAACCAGTGTTTTAAGCACTGGTTTTTCTATTAATGAATAAAGTAGATTAAGCTTTTTTGTTTTCTTTTTCCCAAGCTTTCATGTCTCTTTCGTGCTGCTTCATATCTTTATCATGTTGCTTCATATCTTTTGCATGTTGTTTCATGTCTTTTTCATGCTGTTTCATATCAAGCTCCAACTGTTTCATATCTTGCTCATATTGCTTAGTATTTCCATATTCTGCATCATTTCCAAATTTAAACTTAAAGTCATAATTGAATTTGTCCATATTAACATTGAATTTCTCCATTGCTAATTCATACTTAGCCATTTCTTTTTCATAAACAGCTTCTCTTTGAGACATTACGATTTCAATTTGTCTTTGGTAAGCTTCCAATTGAGGTTCAATAATTTCCATTTGCTTTTCAAAAGCTTCCATTTCTTTTTCGAACTTACTCACTGCAGCTTTATCATTCATGTTTTTTGGAGCTACAGGAGGTTTTGGCATTTTTGACATATCAAATGCGGGAGCCACAGGCATTGGTCCTGATGGAAAAGCTGGCGGTGAAGGTGGTGTAGGAGGTAACACATCAGAATCTCCGTAGTGGCGAACAATAACTTTGTCGTTTTTAACCATTACAGGAACTGAAAAATTTCCATCTGTAATAATATTGATAGATTTTTGCCCGTCTTCGTCAGTTCCAATTGCAAATTCGCAGTCTTTTATAGCTTCATCTCCGTCTATTACAATAGATTCCTTTTTACCAGATTCTGATTTTACTTTGATTTGAATTGCTGTTAATTCTTTTTTAGAATTTCTTTTTACGTCCGAAATTTCGATTTCAAGATTATGACTTGCTTTTAATTTTCCTGGCAGTTCTTTTAACTCCTGATCGCTCGTATTTTTAGTAATTTTGAATGTTTCCTCAGTGGTTTTGATTGTATCTTTTGAAATTGCAGGTAGTTCGTTTTGTTTCTTTTCCTGTGCAATTGTTTCTATTTGAAATAAAAGAACAAAAGCCCCAAGTGCTGGAATTACGGCATAATACTTCCAATAGTTTGTCTTGTTTGATTGATTTTTGTTTAACATGACGATTCGTTTTTTGATTAATGATTGATAAAAATGATTGGTGATTGCAACACAGTTTTCATGTGTTGTGATTTTTAAAAGTGTGTATTGATACGCTTTTTTGTCGCTGATTTTTTTAGAAGCCTCACTGTCAGCAATAAATTCAAGATTTTGCAGAATAGCTTTTTTGTACAGCCACACAATTGGATTGAACCAAAATAGAATACAGAAGATTCTCGAAATCAAAACATCTACGGTATGATTTTGATCACTGTGTACTTTTTCGTGTTCCAAAATACTTTCTAATTCCGCTGGAGTATATAGTGATGAGTTATATACAATATAATCGAAATAAGAGAAGGGAGCAATGTTTTCATTTATATCAATAAATTTGAAATCTTCCTGCTGTTGTATTTCTTTTCCTTTTAAGACTGTGTTCAGGCTATAAAAATCAAGTCCAAATTTGATCATGAAAGCTGTAAATCCTAAACCATAAACCGCAATTAAAATTAAATCCCAATTGATTTGAATTGATTCTTCTTCAACGGCTGCTTCTGGATTGTACTGCGGTTCATAAGCAACAGTACTATTGTTAGAAACAGTAGCAGTAGAAAAGTTTTCAATCGCTCTATCTACAGTTATTGGAGCCGCTGGTTTTTCAACCCAGATCACTTTAGTGTAAACTACAAAAGGCAGTATTATAGAAGTTATCAATCCCGCAATTAAAAAAAAGCGGCTGCTGTTAAAAAAAGTTTCTTTGCGAAGTAATAAAATATAAGCAAAATAGAACATTGCTAGTAACCCGCTTGATTTTAGGATAAAAATGAAAAGTGCTTCCATAGTGTTTGATTATTTACCTTCTTTTGGATTTTCGATCATATCTAATATTTCTCTTAATTCGGCTGCAGAAATTTTTTCTTCTTTAGCAAAAAAAGAAACCATACTTTTATATGAACTGTTGAAATAGTTGTCAATTGCTGTACTCATAAAACCTTGTCGGTAATCTTCGATACTTACAATTGGGTAATATTGATGTGTATTTCCAAAAGCATTATGCGCAACATATCCTTTCTCTTCCAGATTACGAACAATAGTCGATAAAGTGTTGTAATGCGGCTGATCTTCTAAAATCTCTGCTTGAATTTCTTTCACAAAAGCTTTTTTGAGCTTCCATAAAATATGCATGATTTCTTCTTCCTTATTGGTTAGCTTTTGCATTTTAGTTTATTTGCGGGTTTCGATTTCAATTACGCCATCTGATCCTTTTTCGCCATATTTTGAAAGTGCGTTAGTTCCTTTAAAAACGGACATACTTTTAATATCTTCAGGTTTGATTTCGTCAAGATCAAAACCGTGTGGCATTTCTGTTCCATCAACAATTATAAGAGGTACACCTTGTACTTTAGATTTTGAAGAACCGCTCGTTACAGCAACATTTGTTTTTCCATTAGAGGTAGTAATTTTAGTAACTACATTGTTGTCATCATTATCTGTGGTTACAATAGTGCTGCTATTTGAATTAGTATTGCTGTTAGTTTTTGTACTAGTATTAGAATTAACGTTGACATTGGTTTGGTTTTTAGAGTTTTGGTTTTGAGTAATAATAATATTTGAATGTGGAGATGTTGAATTATCATCATTATCTTTATTTACATTCACAGTTGCACCGCCTTTACTTACTGCAGCTTTTGATTCCTTATTTGAATCGTTTATAGTTTGAATTCCGATCTTTTTGTCACCATTATTATAAGTTATAATAACTACTCCAAATTCATTTATAGCTTGATTGCTAGAGTTTTGAATGGATTTAGCACGTTGCTTTCCTTTTTTGATATCAACTACAATAGATGTTAATTGATTTGAATCATTTCTCTTAATTTCAGAAATCTCAAATTTTACATTGTGATCTTTCAGCAAATTACTTTTGATTTCATTCAATTCTGCATCTGTAGAGTTTTTTCGGATTTTATAAACATCTACAGATTTGATGTTTGATTCATTTTCCTGTATAATTTGCGGTTTTTCCTTTGCAATTACTTCAACTTGAAATAATAAAACAAAAGCGGCAAGTGCAGGAATTACAGTGTAATACTTCCAAGAATTCTTCTTTTTTGATTGATTTTTGTTTAACATGACGATTCGTTTTTTGATTAATGATTGATAAAAATGATTGGTGATTGCAACACAATTTTCGTGTGTTGTTATTTTTAAAAGTGTGTATTGATATGATTTTTTATCTTGTATTTTTTTTGCTGCTTCGCTGTCGGCAATAAATTCAAGATTTTGCATAATAGCCTTTTTGTAAAGCCAAATGATAGGATTGAACCAAAATAAAATACAGAAGATTCTAGAAATCAATACATCTACAGTATGGTTTTGATCGCTGTGCACTTTTTCATGTTCAAGAATATTCTCTAATTCGCTTGGAGTGTACAATGATGAGTTGTAAATGATATATTCGAAATAGGAGAAAGGAGCAATATTTTCGTTAATATCTATAAATTTAAAATCTGCTTGCTGCTGAATTTTTTTTCCTTTGATAATTGCATTTAGACTGTAAAAGTCAATGGCTAGTTTTAAAATGAAAACTAAAAATCCAAGTCCGTAAATTGTTAGTAGAATAGTACTCCAGCTAAAATCAACAGATCCTTTTTCAGAGTTTTCACCAAAAGTTGATTGAATAGCAGTATTTACATATGGGTCAGCATCTATCCAAATAATCTTTGTGTAACTTAATAGTGGTAAAAAAGCTGCGACAATTAAACCAGATAGTAAAAACCATCTGTTGCTGTTAAAGAATGTTTCTTTGCGTAATAAAAAATAATAAACACAATAGAAAAACAACATTAAACTGCATGATTTGGCGATATATATATAAAGTGCTTCCATAAGCTGCCTATTTTTTTTCGTTTTTATTTTCGATCATCGATAAAATTTCGCGTAGTTCATCTGCAGAAATTTTTTCTTCTTTAGCAAAAAAGGAAACCATACTTTTATACGAGCTGTTGAAATAATTGTCAATCGCCGTTTTCATAAATCCTTTTCTGTAATCTTCAATGGCAACAATAGGAAAGTATTGATGCGTGTTACCAAAGGCATTATGGCCAACATATCCTTTTTCTTCCAAATTACGAACAATGGTCGACAGGGTGTTATAATGTGGCTGGTCTTCAGTAATTTCTGCTTGGATTTCTTTTACAAAAGCTTTCTTTAGCTTCCATAAAATCATCATAATTTCTTCTTCTTTGTTTGTTAACTTCTGCATCTTCTCTAATTTTAATTCAAACCTACAACTATTTTTTTAGTTACGCAACTACAAATATAGTTATTTAACTAAAAATCAAGTTTGGATTGACTTTTGAGCGCAGAAATGTGATTCAAATTTAATGGTAATAATTTGAATTTGAGTTGTTTATGTGATTTAAATTTGTTTAAGAAATTTTCTCTGCCACCAAAGCATTTTTAATCCAAATACAACATCCAGTTGCAATAACGCCAATGCAAGCCATAAACAACCAGTTAATTTGGTAGCCCAATCGGGTAATAATTTCAAAGCCCACTTTAGAACTAATAATATGAGCAAGACTAAAACTCATGGTATAAAGTGCCATATAACGGCCTTCTTGTCCGCGTGGCGCTCGGCTCAAAGCAAAAGCATTTGAAAATGGAAAAGTCAAAACTTCTCCAATAGATATACAAACCATACTGACCACTAATATTCCTGCCCACATATTAATGAGAAGGATAAAGAAACTTAAGGCCATAACAAATGAACCAACAATAATAATTCTGATTTTAGGAAATGCTTTTCTTTCTAGAAAACCAACAGTAGGCATTTCTAAAGAAAAAATCAAAAGTCCGTTGAGCGTCATTAATAATCCTGTTTGTAATTCGCTCAATCCAAATTTCTCATTATGATATAAAGGTAAAGTGGTAAAAAGCTGAAAGAAGATCATTGCAGTAATAAAACTCACAAATAAGAAAACCCAGAAAATTTTATCATGAAAAACAGATTTTACGTCAGAAGCACTTTCGGTTTTATCATCGTGAATAGCTTTTTTCTTTTCTTTTACCAATAAAGCAAAAATAGAGATCGAAATGATACAAGAAGCTCCATCAACCCAGAAAAGACCAGAATAACCCATTCCCATAATAATTAAACCACCAAGAGCAGGTCCGGCGGCAAAACCTAAATTTACAGCAAGACGAACCAGGGTTAAGGCGCGCGTTCTATTTTCTGGTTTTGCGTAAGCTCCTAAAGAAACAAACATCGCCGGCCTAAACATATCTGCAATGGTCATTAATAAAAACATCGCAACGCAAAGCGCCCAAAAAGTAGTAATATATTGAACAAAGAAAAGCGAAACGCCGCTGGTAAATAAACTAAAAATCATGATTTTATAAAACCCTATTTTATCTGAAAGTTTACCTCCAAGCCAAGAACCCAGCATAGAACCAAATCCAAACGCCACGATAATCCACCCAACTTGATTGTAGGTAAAATGAAGGTCTTCTTTTAAATATTTAGATAAAAAAGGAAGCACCATTGTTCCCGCACGATTGATAAAAGTGACAACGGCCAGAATCCAAATTTCTCTTGTAAATCCTCTAAAATTGTTAATGTAATGGGAAAAAGCGGTTTTAAGCATTTTGCATGATAGATTATCGTTACAAAGTTAGGAAACTTTGTCTCGTTAAGTGGTTGTTGTTTTGTTACTTTTGAACTATTTTTGCATAAAATTTCTAAGATGAAAACTATAAACGCCCTAGTTTTATTGTTGGTTTTTAATTTTGGCTTCGGTCAAAAAAAATTTAGTAAAAGTGATGCCGAAAAATTTCAAAAGAAACTTAATTCGGAATATGCTGATCCTAAGACAAGTCCGTTAATGGCAGAAGATTTAAAAACATTTAAAAGCTTAGATTTTTATCCTATTTCTGCAGCTTATTTTGTCAATGCTACTTTGGTAAAAGCAAAAGGAGGAAAGGTTTTTGAAATGAAAACTTCAGGAAATTATACTCCAAAGTATATTAAATATGGTACTTTAAACTTTAAAATAAATGGAAAAGCTTTTAAACTGGCCGTTTATCAAAGTTTAGATCTTATAGTACAGGAAAAATATAAAAATCATTTGTTTTTACCTTTTTCAGATTTAACTAGCGGTAAACAAAGTTATATAGGCGGGCGTTACATAGATTTAGAAATACCAAAACGAAATACAATAGCAATCGATTTTAATCAAGCTTATAATCCGTATTGCGCATATAATTACAAATATTCTTGTCCGCTGGTACCGTTGGAAAATGATTTGAAAATTGAAATTAAAGCAGGTGTCAAGACCTTTCATTAATGGAATATTTTAATTTTCATACCCACCAATTTACCAATCAATCTGATGTTTTAGAATTGGTTAATCAATATCCAAAAGAATTTGATGCCTCGATTGCATTTTATTCTATCGGCATTCATCCGTGGTATATTGATGAAAATAGGATAGATGCCGATTTAAAAATTATAGAAGAAAAATTGCAGACTGAAAATTGCCTGGCAATAGGAGAGTGTGGCTTGGATAAAAGAATTGAAGTTCCTTTTGATTTACAGATTTCAGTTTTTGAAAAGCAATTAGCTTTGGCGCAAAAATTCAAAAAACCAGTCGTGATACATTGTGTTGCCGCTTTTCAGGAAGTAATTGAAATTAAGAAAAGATTGAAAATCACGGTTCCGATGATTATTCATGGTTTTTCGAAAAACAAACAAGTTGCAGAACAATTAATTGCAGCAGGATTTTATCTTTCATTTGGAAAATATTTATTGAAAAATCCCGATTTAAAAACGGTTTTTGAGTATGTACCAAACGATCGTTTTTTTCTGGAAACAGATACAATGGAAGAATCAATTGAGCAGGTTTATGAATTAGCTTCTCAATATAAAGGTTTAAATATAAAAGAATTAAAGACTATTATTTCGAGTAATTATAAAAGTGTATTTAGCAAGTAGATAAAATATAAGTTTTAGGATTTCACCCTGAGCGAAGTCGAAGGGAATTACAAAAAAGTACGAGGGCTTCGACTTCGCTCAGCCTGACAAATGCAAAACCTGAAACATGAAACCTGAAACCTGAAATCTGAAACTTGAAACCTAAAACTTGAAACAAATAAAACTAAAAAAACAAAATATAATATATGGCAGAGTGGACAGAAAGAGCTGAGCTTTTATTTACGAAAGAGGGATTAGAAAATTTACAAAAATCTAATGTTTTAGTCGTTGGATTAGGAGGAGTTGGATCTTTTGCAGCTGAATTTTTAGCAAGAGCAGGAGTAGGAAACATGACAATTGTAGATGGCGATGTTGTAGATATAACCAATATCAACCGCCAGTTACCGGCATTGCATTCAACAGTTGGGCAGCCAAAGATTACAATTGTGGGCGATCGTTTGATGGATATTAATCCAGAATTAAACCTTACTCGCGTACAGGAATTTCTTTCTCCAGAGCGTGCTTTCGAAATTGTTTCTCCAGAATTTGATTATGTTTTAGACTGTATCGACAGTATTACTCCAAAACTAAATTTGATTATAGCTGCAAAAAGAAAAAGAGTAAAAATCATCAGCAGTATGGGCGCAGGCGGAAAAATGCTGGCTTCTAAAGTAAAAGTTACCGATATTTCTAAAACGGTAAACTGTTATTTTTCTAAAACAATCCGCAAGCGTTTGAGAGAAGTAAAAATCAATAAATTAAAAGTGGTTTTTTCTTCTGAAATTCAAGACGAAAAAAGCTTAAAATTAACCGACGGAAAAAACTTTAAAAAGTCTTTTTACGGAACAAACAGTTATATGCCAGGGTTATTTGGTCTGCATGCTGCTGAAACAGTGATTAGACATTTGCTTACGAAATAAGTAGTCACGGTCACAGTTTTCACTGTAAAAGTAAAAACCTTTGAATCTTTCTTCCTTAGAACCTTATTACCTAAAAAAAATGATTAAAACAGTAATTTTTGACATGGACGGTGTAATTGTAGATACAGAGCCTGTTCACCGTTATGCTTATTATCTACAATTTTCGGAGTTGAATATTGAAGTTCCTGAAGAAATGTATACTTCGTTTACGGGATTTTCTACTCGAAATACATTTCAAACTTTAAAAAGCCATTTTCCTTCTGTAGAACAGGAAGTTGAAGATCTGATTCAGAGAAAACGCAGTATTTTTAATGATGCTTTTGATACCAAAGAAGATTTGTATCTTTTGGATGGAGTTGAAGATTTAATTAAAGACTTATACAACAGCGGAATACAGTTAATCCTTGCTTCATCAGCTTCAAAAGTAACTATTGATCGTGTTTTTACAAGATTCAATCTGCATCAGTATTTTACTGATATTGTTAGTGGAGAAGATTTTCCTCAGTCAAAACCGAATCCGGCGATTTTTATTCATGCTGCATCATTATCGATTGCGCCAAAAGAAGAATGTATCATTATTGAAGACAGCACTAACGGTATAAAAGCCGCTAAAGCTGCCGGAATATACTGTATAGGATACAAAAGTGAACATTCGAACCTGCAGGATTTAGATCAAGCAGATTTGATTATTGATCATTTCAACGAATTAAATGCTGAAAAAATATCACAGCTAAAGGCTTGAATTATATAAAATTTAACATTTGTTCGGTAATTGAATTTGTAAATTTGAACAAACAAAAAAAACTCACAAGAATGAAAAAACTACTTATTGCATTAGCCCTGATCTTAGCGCCATTAGCATCAGAAGCGCAAGTAAAAACGCCGCAATCAAGTCCAAAAGGATATATAAAACAAACTGTAGGTTTAACAGATGTTGAAGTTACGTACTCAAGACCAGGTGCAAGAGGTAGAGCTGTTTTTGGAAACTTAGTTCCATTTGGAAAATTATGGAGAACTGGTGCTAACGAAAACACTATTATCAACTTCAGCGACGATGTAATTATTGACGGAAAAACGTTGAAAAAAGGGAAATATGCAATTTATACAGTTCCAAGAATTGAAAGCTGGGACGTAATTTTTTATCTTTCTACAGACAATTGGGGATTGCCAGAAAATTGGAGTGATGCTTATGTAGCTTTAAAAACTACTGTAAAAGAAGATGCTTTACCAACTCCTGTTGAGACATTTACAATCGGAATTAACGGTTTAGATCCTAATTTTGGTTATTTAGAAATGGCTTGGGAAAATTCTCATGTAGCTTTAAAATTTGAAGTTCCAACAGCTAAAACTGCTGTAGCAAGTATCGAAAAAACTTTGGCTGGTCCAACTTGGAATGATTACTACGGTGCAGCTCAATATTTATTTCAATCAAACGGAAATATCGAAACTGCAAGAACTTATGTAGACAAAGCGCTTGATATGAGTACAGATAAACCGTATTACGTATCAAGATTGAAATCACAGATTCAAGCAAAACAAGGTGATAAAAAAGGAGCAATCGAAACAGCAAAAGCTTCTTTAGCATCTGCTGAAGCTGCAAACAACGCAGATTACGTAAAATTAAATAAAGACAGTATCGCAGAGTGGAGCAGATAATAATTTTTACAAATTATAAATTTCAATTATAAAATTCCAAATTCCAAAACTTTCGGGTTTTGGAATTTTTTTGCTTTGTTTTTAACTGAATAGAGCACAAATATTTACGCAAAGTTCGCAAAGTTTATTCCCAAAGCTTTGCGAACTTTGCATTATTAGTAAACGCTGCCTTTAAAAAAACCTTGCGGCCTTTGCGTTTAAATCTCATAGTTAAATCAAATACACAAGCTATTTTTTGAAATTAAGAAATTGGAATTAAAAAAAAGTTAATTCAAACTTGGCGGTTCCGGAATTTTAATCGTTTTCTTTATTTTCTTTATCAAAAGATAAAAAGTTATACCACCTAATATTATAAGAAGAGCAATTTGCAATTGTCCCAGACTGTTGTTTTTGTTGTACATCGCATTAGCTGCAGCAAGTTTAGATTTTCCTTCTTCAATTTGAATTTGCGACAGAGATTCTAATGTTTTTAAAGCTTGCGTGCTGGAACTGGCAATTTTACCCCAATTTTTATTTTCAACCTGTTTATTAATTTCTTTGCAGGAACTTAAAAAAACGTCAAAATGCTGTTTTTCTTTATTTGTCAAAACGGTTTTAGCATACAAATCGTCAATTCCGTGAATGATATCCAGTGTGTGAATAATTTCGTTTTTCTTTATATTATCACTTAGATTCAGTTTTTCGGCTTCGCCTTTTATAAAATGAAGCTGTTTCGAATACTGAAAAATATAATGCGCAACCACGAGGCGATCTTTGTAAATCGCACTGATATTATCATTTACGTTTTTAGAATTTCGCAGTGTATTAAAATTGCCTAATAAAATTAGGAGCATCACTAGTAATAGAATAAAAGCAGCTTTGGTTTTATTGCTGTATTTTTTTAAATCTTTCATAATGATGGTTATTGAAAATTAAAATTACTTAGGGAATCATTTTATTTTTAGTCAAGTCTATATTTTTTATAGAGGCCAAAGGCGTAATTTTTACCGTTTTATCTCCTTTTACTAAATAAAAGTAATAAAGGCTGTTATTCCCTAATATAAAAACGTCTTTAGATTCGCCTTCATTAAAATCAATTCTAAAATCATATTCTAATGTATTATTATGTAATTTTTTCTTGTTGAAATAACCGCCCGCAAATCCGTAGCCAAGAAAAAAGGATAATAAAAAAAGTATCAGAGATTTTATCGCAATGCCGTTATAATAACTTTTTGCTTCTTCGGCTGATAATTGATCTGTTGGTTTTAATTCAAAAGCCTTTTGTACAAAACGTATGTCTTTCTTTTTAGCTAAAAATGAAGGCAGATGAAAGTGTAATACAAACAGTAAAATTATGGCAATTAAAATTATGGGATTAGAAGTAAACTCTGCAATCGGACTTATTAAAACGTCCATTATCGTGGAGTATCTTAAAATATTTATTCCAAATTGATAATAATAAATACTGTCCTTCAATATTCCCATCAAAATCAGGAAAAGATAACCGAAAGGAAGCAATTTTTCTAAATCGTCTGAAATTTTCATTTACAATTTGGCTTAGGATTAAGATTGTTTTTGGTTAATCCTTTGAGGATTAATTTAGAAGAACTAAAATAGTACTTTTTACTTACAATTTAGAAGAATTATTTTATTCTAACTTATGTAATGGCGAAGTATACTTTTTAGGAGCTGTTTCCTGCTGTCCGCTGTATCTTTTGTGCCTCCCGAAGCTTCGGGACCGACCCAAAAGGATGACGCTTCCATCAGGGCTAAGGTAGTAGGATTATTTGGAGACAGATCGATTAATTAGAAGATTAGTTTGTTTATTTACGATCTTTGCAGCTTCAATTAAAAAAGTAGGATTTGTACATTCTCCGTAACTGATATAAACGATATGGTTATCATCTTCTAAATTTTTATTCTTTTCTTGGGTAGATAAATAACTGTCTAATCCCATAGTTAGATAAACTGGATTTCCTTCATTATACAATTGAGTGGCAATTCCAATCAATCTTTTTTCAGCAGCAAGCTGTATGTCATTTTCTTTATAAGCATACAAAAACATACAATTTATTAACGTACAGAATTTTACGTTTTTAAGTGCTGGATATTTTTCAAATATTTCTGACCCTTGATTTAAATTTTCAAAACATTTTGTAAAAAGTTGAGTTGCTATTGAATGGTCTTCTACTATATCAATAGCATCAGTATTTTGGCTTTTAGCATTGAAATAAATTAAGAATGATAGTATCAATAATAATCTTTTCATCCATTTTTTATTCTAAAATGATTTCATCTTTATCGTTTTTCCCTTTAAAAAACAAAAACTGCAGCAATAAGGCTAATACAATTGTCAAAATTGCACCAATAAAATTAAGCCACAAATAGCCTAGTTTTTCCTGGGTGTAAATCATAAAATAGTAGATTACAAAAATCGTCAATTGACTTATAATGGCACTTATAAACATTGGTTTTGCCTGAACTCTTTTTAAATAAAAACCAACCAGAAATATTCCTAAAACCGTTCCGTAGAAAATAGATCCAATAATATTTACGAGCTGAATTAAGTTTTCAAACAAAGTACCAACGCAGGCAAAAAGTATGGCTACAACACCCCAGAAAAGAGTAAAGAACTTTGTAGCATTTAGATAATGCTTTTCTGATTTCTCGGTTTTGAGATTTCGTTTATAAATATCAATTGCAGTTGTCGAAGCCAGTGCGGTAAGTCCAGAAGCCGTCGACGACATTGCGGCCGAAAGAATAACGGCCAATAACAATCCGATTAGACCTTTTGGCAGGTAATGCAAAATGAAGTGAAAAAAGACGTAATCTTTATCATTTGTTTCAGTATTACTGTCTGCTCTCGAAATAATTTCTTTCGCTTTATCTCTTAAATCTTTTTCTTTATTAGATAATGCAACTAGTTCTTTACGCAAAATCGGATTGTCATAATCTTGATTCAACTGATCGATATATAATAAATTGATTACCTTCTTGTCTTCAGAAAGTTTTTCTAATTTTTTTTCTAAAACGCTGTATTCTGCCTTAAACTGCGATTTTTCGATAGCAATTTTATTATTCGGATTAAAGTTTAATGGAACAGGATTGAATTGAAAAAATACAAAAACCATAACTCCTGTCAAAAGAATAAAGAACTGCATTGGAACTTTTAAAAGTCCGTTCATAATTAATCCCATCTGACTTTCACGAACTGATTTTCCTGATAAGTAACGCCCAACCTGAGATTGGTCTGTACCAAAATAGGCGAGTGCCAGAAAGAAACCTCCTGTAATACCACTCCAAAAAGTATACTTTTCTTCGGGATTAAAAGAGAAATCGACAATATTCATTTTATCATTTGCCCCAGCAATATGAAGCGCACTGGTAAAAGTCATATCATTTGGCAGATAATGCAGAATCAGGAAAAAAGTAATAAACATTCCAGACATAATCACAAACATCTGCTGTTTCTGAGTAACGTTTACCGCTTTTGTTCCGCCGGAAAAAGTATAAATAATTACCAAAACTCCAATCATGATATTCATCAAGGTTAGGTTCCAGCCTAAAAGCGCCGACAAAATAATTGCGGGTGCATAGATTGTTAATCCAGTTCCTAAACCTCTTTGCACTAAAAATAAAATAGCAGCAAGCGAACGGGTTTTAACGTCAAATCTTTTTTCTAAAAATTCGTAAGCAGTAAAAACCTTGCTTTTATGGTAAAGCGGAATAAAAGTCACACAAATAACAATCATGGCAATTGGCAGACCAAAATAAAACTGCACAAAACCCATTCCGTCATGATAGGCTTGTCCTGGAGTAGACAAGAAAGTAATGGCGCTGGCTTGTGTCGCCATAACAGAAAGTCCAACAGTATACCAAGGTGTTTCGTTGTTTCCTAAAATGAAATCTTCAACATTTTTACTGCCTTTGGTTTTCCATGAGCCATATCCAACAATAAATAATAATGTTACAATAAGTACGATCCAGTCAAATAGCTGCATAGGTTATGAGTATAATTGCATGATTAAGAAAAAGATAGCAATGTAAATTGCATTAGCGACCAAAACATAGGTGTAGCTTTTTTTCCATTTTTTTGTTTTTTTCGCTTCCATAATTATTGCTTTATGTCTTTTTTAGGAGCTTCAATTGGTTGTTTCAGCGAAATAATATTCGATAATAATCGATAAGCGCCAGAAACACCTTCAGGTAATTCTCTAAAGAAACTCAAACCTGTGTAAATATAGTATCCTTTTCCGTATGGAGCCACTAATAAAGCACCATTTTTAGCAGACTCACCTTTGTCATGCGACGAAATAATAGGAGTAAAGGCAGGATCATATTCATTTGGATAATACAAACCTTGCTCTTGTGTCCAGCCTTCAAAATCTTTTGCTGTTATTTTATTTGGTGTATTTAAAACAGGGTGATTCGGTGCTAGGAAAGTGATTTTTGCATTTTCTTCAGTCACACGATCATTCGATAATTTTAACGGATATGGTGCAATTTTATCGGTTACTAGTTTTCCGTTTGTATTATATTGTACAATCATATTCTTACCGCTTTTTACGAAATTGAAAAGAATACTTTGCTTATTTGCTAAAGCGTTTACTGTATTATACGCACGAATTCCAGTAATAACTGTACTAAAAGAATCTAATTTTTCGGGTGTAATTTCTTCTGGTTTTAGAATAGAAACTTTGTAACCCATTTGTGCTAAACTTTCAGGCACTTCGTCACCAGCGCCCATAATGTACGCAATTGCGTCTCCAGAAGTTTTTAAATCGATTCTAATACATTTTGATTCAGCAGCTTTTAAAACCATTTGTTTTGTAATATGACTAAAATCTATAATGGTCTGATCTTTATCAAAACGTTTGTTGTCTACAACAGCAATACTTTTTGCGGTAACTTCTTCTGGATTAACTGGCGGCGTAACTTCAAAATAAAATAGTTGTTCGCTTCCTTTTTTGTCTAAGGCAAACTGAATCTCTTTTGGAGAAACATTCCAGCTTTTTGGTAAATCCAAATGTAAATATCCTTTTACATCGTCTTTTCCTGCACGTACTTTTACAGGAATCATTTTAGTTTTAGTATCTCTAAATATTAAGACTTTTTCTAAAATTGAAGTAGTAACTTCTGGTACGATATCAAGGAAATTATACATTTCTCCTTTTACACCGTCGTTATATTTATAAACAACAGTTCGTTCAAACGGAATTTCTACACCATTTATTTTTACATTAAAAACGACTTTTACATTTCTAATAATATCTGGAATCCCAATATTTTCTTGATTAGAAACCGTGTACATCCCAACGGTTGCTTTTTCCTTTAACCAATATGGCTGTGTATATTCAATATTGTTTGGAAGCTGTAACGAAAGACTGATTCTTTGATCGTTATTATTTTTTAAAACGCTGTTTTGAACTGTAGTTTTATTATCTGGCAATGTGGTTACACTTGCCAATTGCATATCGACAGCACATCTGTTAATAGCTTCAAGGCTAAGTCTAATTGTGCTTCCTGGAGTTGCTTCTTGTTCATTTGCAACAGCTTCAAGATATAAACCTGAACAGGATGCAATGATGTTTTTTATAGCTGCAGCTTTAATGGTTTTCCAATGTGTATCCTCTAAAACTTCAATCATTGAATAGGCTTTAACTAAATCGGGAATACTTGCAGATGGATTACTGAAATCGTATTTCGAAATAATTGATGTAACTAAATCGCCAATTGGTTTTCCGTTTTTTACACGGTTCCAGCTTGTGTCAATTCCATCAAATAAATTATCTCTTTCTTTTGGAGTTTCCCCATTTATCAGTTCTAAATATTCGGTTTCTTCTCCACGAACACCCGTACTTCCAAAACCTTGCGATTGATGACGGCTTCTGCTTAAAGCAGCAATTTCCTGATTTGATTTTCCAATTCCAGTGTAGTAAACTCCTGTTTCTAACTTGCTGAATTTAGACTTATTGGCTGCGTCAAATTTTTCTTGGCTTCCGTAAAACCACCAAGACGGATTAAAAAATTGTCTTTTTACCTGCCAAGGTTTTACATATTGCAATTGCTCTGGATAAACTTTAGGATCGTTTGTCAATTTAAAACTTTCAACGCTCAACATTGCAGAAGAAGTATGGTGACCGTGTGTTGTACCTGGGGAACGATGATCAAATCTATTGATGATAATATCCGGCTGAAATTTTCTGATTGTCCAAACTACATCAGCTAGTACTTTATTTTTATCCCAAATATCTAAGGTTTCATCTGGATTTTTGGAAAAACCAAAATCATTTGCACGGGAGAAAAACTGTTCACCACCGTCAATTTTTCTGGCTTCAATTAACTCTTGCGTTCTTATAACTCCCAATAATTCGCGCAATTGAGGCCCAATTAAGTTTTGACCTCCATCACCGCGTGTTAATGATAAATAACCAGTTCTGGCATTCATATCATTTGCCAAATACGAAATCATTCGGGTATTTTCGTCATCAGGATGCGCTGCAACATATAAAACAGAACCTAAAAAGTTTAATTTTTTGATTTGATTATAAATTTCAACCGAATTTAGTTTTTGCGGCTGTTGTGCAAATGAAGTTTGAAAACCTATAAAAAATAGAAGAATGATCTGGATCTGTATTTTTCGCATGGTAAGAGTGAGATGTTTTTGAAATTGTCCCAAAAATACTAATTATTTTATGGAAGATTATTTAAATGAAATGTTAACGCACAATAATTGTACCTTAATTAAGGGAGCTAAAATAAAAAAAGCTGCCAGACTATAGTTCTGACAGCTTTTAAAATATATGTTTTGAAATTTAACTATTGTTTATTTCAATTTGTTTTCTGTGTCTTTGTAAGTACCTGTAATTGTAACGTTGCTTCCTTTTGTAACTTTTCCGTAGATTGTAATAGAAGAATCGTTTCCAATGAAATTAATTTTAGCACCACTGTTTAATCTCAAATCTCCCCAGATTACAACTGAACCTTCAACCTGCAATACTGCATTGTTGTTTATGATAAGTTCTGTTGACTGTAAAAATTTACCTTGAGACAAACTTCCTCTCATATTAAAAGTACCATTGCTGTTTAAAGTTAAATTACTTAAAACAGATATTGCACCACAATGTGTTAATACAGCACCAGAATTTACAATAGCTGAGTTAATTGCTGTTGCTCCTTGGTATGATTTAATTTCGTTTGAATTTAAAATTAAATCTCTTCCTTGGTTGTATAAACCATAAGATAAACAACTTGCAAATGTAGTATTTGGTTTTTCCATTTTAATGATTTTCAAACCGCCTGTTCCGCTGGCAACATAAATATAATTACCGCTAGATTTTACATAGTTTGAAGAACCCGCAATTCCCACAGAACCTAACAAACTAAGTTGTGTTCCAGATTGGTAAACATTAAGACCTAACGCACCATTTGCTAAAAATGCATAACCATCGTTTACAGAGACAGCATTAGTAACATTATCTTCGCCAGCAGCAGTAATGCCAATAGTTTGTAATTTAGAACCGCTGTTGATATCGTAAACACCAAGACCGTTTGGACCTTCAGAAACTAAAAGTTTTGTTCCGTCGATATCCATTGTTCTTTTTGCACCGCTTATATCTGTAGATATTGTAAAGCTTTTTTGCAAAGCAAGTGTCGATTGATTGTAAATATTAACACCTTTTGTTCCGCTTAATGTCACTACTTTATCAGAAGTTAAGGCAATTGAACGTAAATCTGCCATTGCAGCTTTGCCTGTAATTGCTTTTGTAGAAGTACTCATTTTAAACAAACTTCCGTTGTCTCCTGTTACAGCAAAATAATTTGTAGAATTAGCGGCAACGTCTGTTGTTACTCTGCTTTCTAAATAATTAGTAGTTACTTTATCTGTAAGAAGTCCTGAACTTAAAGGCATATTAAAAAGAACCGCAGGATTATTAGCAAGCAAAGGATCTTTATCGATATCTTTTGCTGCTCCAATAATTAAATTTCCGTTAGCGTAAGTAAGAGAGGTAATATCTGTATTTGGAATTAAAGCAGATGTAACCAATTTTGGTTTATATGGATCTGAAACATCAATCACGTCGATTGCTCCAGAATATACATCACCTCTAGTGATATAAGAAACATAAGCATAGTTCCCGTTTACAGTAACATGACTTGCTTGTAATGTTTTTCCGTTGGCGTCAACTGGTGGTTTTACTTCAGCAATCTGAACTAAAGGAAAAGTTGTAATCGTACTTTCGGCAGATTTCCCTGTCAATGAAGTGTTTTCAACAGAGATTACTCCAGAATTGGTATAATCAAGCCTTTGGCTCAAAGCATTCTGATCTGAAGTAATGGTAATGTTATTCAACGATTGGTTGTCGTTTTTGTTATCATCATTATTGTCACATCCTATTAATAGTGACATTGCTAAAAATGAAAGTAAATAAACATTCTTTTTCATAAATTCTTTTTTGGATTTTAAAATTCGCTGCAAATATAGAATAGAATCTCATTAAACAAAGGTTAATTTTTTAAAACTCTTTGTTTTTCAGTGATTTATATTCAAATTACAATAAATTAACAAAACTTCAAAGTTAAATGGTCAAAAAAAAGAGAGTATCGTTTTATTTGATACTCTCTTGTGTTGAATGCTAGATATTTAGCATTACCTTCTTCCAGGTCCACGGCCACGGTCGTCATGACGATCATCGTGTCTATCATGTTTGTCATGTTTGTTGTGATGTTTATCGTGTTTGTCATAATGTTTGTGATCATTACGGCGGTCATTGTAACCATAAACAGGTCTTGGTTTGTATGGTCTTTGCGGCGCTCCATGATATCCTCTATAATATTTTACTTTATGACGGTCAAAGTAAGTATAAGGTGTTCTACCATGATAATCTGTTAGAACTACTTTGTAACCTCCATATAAATCATAATTTCTATATTGTCTTGGTAAGTAAGTTGTTCTAACCCATTTACCTCTTCCGAAATAGATAAATTGTGCGGCACGTACGTCATAATAGGCTTCAATATCTGGAAGATAATAGTATTCCATTTCGCTGTATCCTGCAGGTCCCCATGCTGGTGGATTTCCTATATTAACGTTAATCGATACTTGGGCTTGCGTGGCGTTTGCAACCAGTAGAAATAATCCGGCGATTGCTAATTTTATCGTTTTCATCTTATTTTATTTTTTAATTGTTACTCTTGTTTTGTGATATTCACATACTGTGCCAAAAAAATAAATCAGATGCATTTTGTCGGATAAAAAAGCACTTCAACGAGAAGATTTAAATGGGTTTTATTTCTAATATATTGATAATTAAATATTTTGTGAGTTTTTTGATTGTAGAAAAAAAACAAACTTTATTTATAATCAACCACTCTTGGTTTTGCAAGTTCAAAACTTTGCATTTTGTAGTCAGTAGTTTCAAAAGTATTTGTTTTAAAAACATTGTCTCCCTGCAGCGGAATACTTGGATAGTAGGAAAGTGAAAGCTGGAAGGAGCTGAAAACCAAGTAATCATTACTAATCAACAAGCCTATAGTAAGTTTAGAATAAGGCTTACTTTTAGTCATGGCTGCTTCTGGACTTCCTAACACCGCAATAGAATAATTAAAGAAAGGATTTAAACGGAACCCCCATAATGCATGCGGTGAATAGGTTTGTGTTTGAAGTGATAAAACAGCTTTACTTGTTCCAAACAACGCTGTTCTATACCCCGCTATCCCATTTTGCTCATTAATATCAAGCTGATCGCCAATAACATCATCACGATTGATTCCAATTACCAATTTCGGATTTACGAATTGTCTAAGTTTCCAATTTCCAATACTGTACAACTTTGTAAAATAATTCGATTCAAATAAAAAAGCCGTTCGATAAGTTTTAGATTGATGAAAGAAGGTTCCCGCTTCAAAATTCATACTCAAAAAACCTAACCGATAGTAGTTTCCAAACGAAAACTGCGCACCGACATAAGGTCTCCAAAAGGTATTTTTGTATTGATAGCCAAAAGTTAAACCGTAAATTCTTCCCGTCGCAACGTCTTCTGTTTGCCCGTTCCTAAAAATATAGCGGTCTTGAATAAATTTTCGTGTATTTAATCCGATACCGCTCAGAATGAATTTTTCACTAGAATAAAAATTATCAGGATCATAAAGTTCTGTCGGTGATTCGGTGTAATTAACGTTTAAAAATCGCGCAGTCGTAATAAGGTTGGTTATGGCATCATGATTGTCTTTAAAAAGATTAAAAGCGCGTCCAACCCATAGATCCTGCGACTTATATTTTATTGGCTGATAGGCATAGGATAGATCCGGTGCTTGTAATGTGTCTCTCCTATAAAATTCATCCACATAAACACCGCCGGCCCATTTAGTTAAAGGAGAATAGAAATCACGTTCTACATCAATACTTTTGATGTAATTTCGATCCAAATCCATTTTATAATGAAGAATGGTGCTGACATATGTATTTTTAATATTTGGAACCGTGTAAGTGGCTTCGTTACCATTTCGGCCGTCATCAAAACGATTGGTAAAACGGTATTCTAATTGCTGTCCAGAACCAAAAAAGTCTTTTTCCTTAAAACCAACAGCCACTTGATTACTTGAAATAGAAAATCTCGGAATGGTACTCCAGGAATCCAAAACACGGATCGTAACATCAACAGAATCCGATGCCTGTCCAACAGTCTGATTGGAAATACGAACAGCCGTTACATAACGCTGCGCACGTATCAAACGCTCGGATTCTAAAACTTTATACGTGTTATAAGGAGAATTTCGTTTAAAAAGCAATAAATTATAAATCGCTATTTTTTTAGTCTTTAAATGGAGTTTGTTTCCCGTTCTTTCACCCCAGTTTTTTGGCGCTTGAGCAGTGTCGGCAACAGAATATCCAAAAGGATCTAATGTGATTATATTTATTTTACGAATAATTTTTCCCTCGTAATTTGTGGAATCTATTTTTACAAGTAGTTCTTCTTTTTTCTTTGATTTTTTAGATCTGAAAAATATTTTATGCATCGTCTGCGTAAACTTATTTTTCTTAGAATAATTTCGAATCTTAGTATAAATTTCCGTGCTGTCTTTCTTAGGTTTAGGCTCTTTTTGAGCTTTATCTACCTGAGCGTTTACGCCTTGTAAACAAAAGCATAAAAAAATAAAAATTAATATTTTTTTGTATAAAGACATTCGGTAATTTTTCTTCTAATAGTTTTAGTGTTTAAGAATATGTTGGATAAAGTACGTTTTTAATTATCAACGGCGGTTTTTCTTGTTCTCCATCTAAATTTCCGCGGCACATGATTGCCCATTAAATAACCCCAAGGCGCAAGTGATTCAATTCTATCAAATATTATTTTTAGGATAGCTAGAAGCGGAATGGCTAAGAACATTCCGGCAATTCCAGCTGCGGCGCCCCCGACAATGATTCCCATGATGGAAACAAATGCATTGATTTCTACTTTAGAATTAATAATTAAAGGCACAAGCAGATTATTATCAATAAATTGAACAATTATATTTACAATCAGAATTCCTAAAATTACCGATGTATCTGCAGATCCGGTTAAAGATGCCAAAACGGTAATAATTCCAGCGATTAAAATTCCGATATATGGAATCAGATTTAAAATACCGGTAATCAATCCCAATAAAATAAAATATTTAATGCCGATAATCCATAAACCTATACTGGTTAGCACGGAAACGACAATCATTTCAATAATTAAACTTACGATATATTTATTTACAGAAACTTTTATCTGCGAAAGGATATCTTTTAAAACTGGATGATTTTTTGGGCTTATCAGCTTTGCTAAAAACAGTTTAAAATGTTCTTTATATATCAAAAATAGAAACGTATAAATAATGATAATCGTACTATCCAAAAGAACATCGCTAATTGATATTAGGGAAGAAACAATTGTGGCCTGACCATTTTTAACGGAATCTTTAGTAACCGTATCTATATATTTCTTTTGTTCTCCGATACTTACCTGAAAGTTCTCCCTAATAAATTTATGTATTTCTATAATAAAAGAATTAGCATTTTTCTTTATCGTATCAAAATCATTGGCCATATACGTAACCTGATAGGAAATGAAGACCAGAATTCCGACGATAAAAGATAAGAAAATCAGTAGGCAGACTATTGCTGCAAGATGTCTGGGAAATTTAAATTTTGTGTTTAGAAAAGTAAATATTGGCAGTAATAAAACGGCAAATAAAAAGGCCAGTAAAACTGGTGTTAGAATATCTTTTCCAGTACAAAAAATAAATGCAAAACAAATTAAAGTAACCAGAATAAAGCACAGTTTTGCATAAAAAGGTAAAGTAATAGACCGAGTCATTTTGTAAAGATTTAGCTGAATTTATAAAACAAATATTACACTTTATCTGCTATTTTTTGTTCCAGCTTTTCTTTTCGGCGTTATACAATTCCCATTATGTTTTTAATCAAAAAATTCTCTTTCCTCATATCTGGCAGGAATTATAGAAATTCCTTTTTGCAATAATAAATTGTTTGGAAAAATAATTTTCTCGCCTTCTTTAGTTTTTAAACTTACATGAAAGGTGTTTATGTCTTCTATTTCCGCTTCAATCGGGAAATCTTTATCGTGTATTTTTATGGTGTCTCCAATTCTAAACGGAAAGGAAAAGAATAAAATCATTCCCGAAGTAATGTTGCTTAAAATAGACCATTGCGCAAACATCGCAACTCCAATTACGGTCGCAATAGAAGAAATAGTAATAAATATATCCTGTGTTTCAACTCCCCAAACGACGATTAAACTTGTGGTAACCAATATATTCATTAAAATATTAATGTACTTGATTACCAAATTGGTTCGATGTTCAAACAAGTGACTTGTCGAAGCAAATTGCTTGATTAATTTGGCAATAATCATTCTAAGAACAACAAGAACAAGAATAAGAATTATGGTGGCTAATATTTCGCGGCTGTACTCTTTAACGGAAAACATAAATTATTTTTTACACTAAAGTACTCAAAAAATCGTAAACTTTGGCTGTCGGAAGTCCCATAACATTTGTATAAGAACCTTCTACTTTTGCAACTGCCATAAAACCAAACCATTCCTGAATGCCGTAAGCTCCAGCTTTATCATAAGGTTTGTAATTTTCGATGTAGTATAAGATAGCTTCGTCAGATAAATCATTAAAAGTAACTTTCGTGATGTCGTGCAGCAGGGTAGAACCTTCATTAGTTTTAAAGCACACAGATGTAATTACTTCATGAGTCGTGTTAGACATCGATTTAATCATTTCAAAAGCTTCTTCGGCGTTTTTTGGTTTTCCCAGCGCTTTATTTTGATGCCACACAATAGTATCACTGGTCACCAAAATTTCATTTTCGATTAGTTCACCATCAAAGGCTTTGGCTTTTAGTTCTGCCAGATAATCGGTGATTGCGGCAGCTTTTAATTCTGGCGGATAAATTTCTTCGACATCTTTTAAGCGAATTTCAAAATCAAGATCTAAATCCTTAAAAAACTGCTGTCTTCTTGGAGAACCAGAAGCTAAAATGATTTTGTATTTTTTTAGTTTTTCTTTAAGCATTGTATTTGATATTTAAGGCAATAACCAGAATTGATAAAATTCCGAAGAACAAAATAAGTTTTAAAATCGTACTCAAATGATGAAAATCTTTTTGAGATTTTGCAGTAAATATTTTTACGATAAAATATAATAGAGGTGCTAAAACGGTAACAAAAGAATAAAAAACAGCTAGGTAAAGCTTGTTTTCCATGAAATAAATATTGCAGTAAAGTGCAGATAATATAAAGGCAATAACAGCAAATCCTAAAGCGATTTTTGCGGCTCTATTAATTCCAATAGCAATCGGTAAAGTATTCATTCCTTGATTATAATCTCCATTTACATCTTCAATATCTTTAACAATTTCACGGATAAAATTAATCATGAAAGCAAACAAAGCATAATCTGTCAATATAGAAAAAAGACTCGCCATTTGTGCTTGATTTTGACCGTTCGTTGCTGGAAAAAGATCAAAAACACCAATAATTAAAACACTGACAGCAAGAAGCAGAGCGACTACAAAATTGCCCAGAATCATGATTTGCTTTAAAGTTGTCGCGTAAAAATATAAAAGCGAGGCAATAAGAATAAAAAGTGAAGCAAATGTAGGCCTCAAAATAATATTCGATAAAATAAAACCAATAGCAACACCAGAAATATTTAAACCAATATAAATGTTGTAAGCTGCTGTTTCGCTTATTCCTTTACCCACCACAACATCATTTGGTTTATTGATGCTGTCGCTTGCAACATCATAAATATTATTAATAACATAACCCGCTGCTGCCAGTAAAACGGTGCTTAAAACTAATAATCCGTACTGCCAGTCAGACAAAGCCAAAGGAATGTCCTGTTGTTTTAAAAAAGCATAACGAAAGAGAAACTGCATAAAAGCAAGCATCAACAGGTTTTTATAACGAATAAGTTTTAGAAATTTCATTTTTTTTTTAGGTTCTGAGGGGCTAAGGTTCTAAGGTTCTGAGGTTTTTATTTTCTGAAAACTGCGGCAAAACTTTAATCGTGTTTCCCATTAAAATACTCCATCCATTTTCCTTGTACTTTCATAACTTGTTCAATTACATCTCTTACCGCGCCGCGTCCGCCTTTTACATGCGAAATATAACGGCAGATATTTTTAATTTCTGGACTCGCATCTTGCGGGCAGGTTGGAAGTCCAACTAATTTCATAACATGAAAATCGGGAATATCATCTCCCATATACAACACATTTTCAGGTTTAATATCATAAAGATCAGTATATGACGCAAAAGTTTTAACTTTATCAGGAGTTCCTAAATGAATGTCTTTGATGCCTAAGTTTTGAAGTCGAATGCGAACGCCTTCATTGCTGCCGCCAGAAATAACGCATACATGGTAACCGCTTTCAATTGCTGCTTTCATGGCAAAACCATCACGAATATTCATTGTTCTTAACATTTCACCTTCGTTGGTTACAAAAACAGAACTGTCTGTAAGTACGCCGTCTACATCAAAAACAAAGGTTGTGATGTCATTCATTATTTCTTTATAACTTTTTGCCATTATGCTGTATAGATTGTGTTAGAATTTTATAGATATTTTTTTTGTTTTCATTTTGTAAAAAAGCCAAATGCGAATCGATTGTAACCGAATCATTGCGTTTAGCGGGTCCTGTCTGCGCATCAGCTGGATCAAGCGTATTGATTTTATCTGCTGTTTCCTGAATTAAAGGTTTTAAAATAGCAAAAGGAACTTGATTTTCTTCACAGATTTCTTCTCCAATCTGGTATAAATGATTAGTGAAATTATTCACAAAAACAGCCGCAACATGAAGCGCTTTTCGCTGTTCTGAGTTTATCAAATAAACAGCGGTAGAGATACTTTTAGCTGCCGTATCCAAAAGATTAAAGTCGGCTGTGTTTTCTGCTTCCAGACAAAAAGGAATAATCGAATAATCAACGTTTTTATTCTTAGAAAAAGTCTGAAGCGGATAAAATACACCACGACGATTTTTTTCATCTAAAACATCGATTGAAGATGTTCCAGAAGTATGTACGACAAATTGATTGTTGAAGGGAAGCTGTTCTGAAACTTCAGAAATTGCATTATCTGAAACTGCAATTATATGCAGGTCAGCGGGTTGTAATTCATTCAAATCGGTAACAATCTTATCGTAATCAACTAGGTGAAGCAAAGCTTCTTTATTTCTCGAAAAAACCTGTTTAATTTCTACAGTTTTACTTGCTCCAAAAGCTTTTATCAAATGTTGTGCAACATTTCCGGAACCGATTATTGTTATCTGAATCATAAGAGCAAAATTAGTATTATTTTTTATAAAGATAATTTGTAACGAAAAGTTTTGTCGCAGATTATAACGTTTCAAATAATTTTTATTTGAAGTTCTGTTTTGTAATTATCAAAGCTAAAGTACAATAATCTTATTTTGGTATTTTTAGTAAATAGGAAATGAAAAACGAAGAGAAACTATTGATTGGTATTTTTGTAAGTATAAAGTTATGTTTCTGAGAATTTGGTCAATTTTTGTATTATATATTTGGTTTTTATTAACAAAATACACCTGCTTCAAATCAACATTTTTAAGTACTTTTGTGCCACTTTTATACAATGTAATTCCTTAAAAATGGATAAAAAAATATTCTCTTTTTTGTTTTCTACACGATTAATGGCTGTTCTTTTTTTAACATTCGCAATTGCAATGGGTGTTGGAACTTTTATCGAAAGTAAATACAATACCGATACAGCCAGAATACTTATTTACAATACTTGGTGGTTTGAGGCGATAATGTTCGTTTTTATGATCAATTTCTTCGGAAACATTAAACGTTATCAATTGCTAAAAAAAGAAAAATGGGCGACCTTATTACTCCATTTGTCTTTTATTTTTATTCTTTTAGGAGCTTTTATTACACGATATATTAGTTATGAAGGAATGATGCCTATTCGCGAAGGCGCGGCAGAAAATCAGGTTTATTCAGATAAAACTTTTTTAACCATTTTTGTTGATGGTGAATATAAAGGGGAAATGAAGAGAAGGGTTTTTGAAAAAAGTCTTTTATTTTCTCCTGTTACAAATAATGATTTCAATATTTCTGGAAAGTTTGACGAAACTCCATTCGAAGTAACGTACTCTAATTATATAATGGGAGCGAAGGAAGTGGTTAAACCAGATCCAAACGGAACTTTATATCTTAAATTAGTTGAAGCTGGTTCAGGCGGACGTGAAGAACATTACTTAAAAGAAGGTGAAGTTCAGAACATTCATAATGTTTTATTTGCTTTGAATAAACCAACTGACGGAGCAATTAACATCAATACAACTGGAGAAAAATATACGATCCAAACTCCTTTTGAAGGTGAATTTATGCGAATGGCAGATCAATTTAAAGGAAAAGTATCGAAAGATAATGTACAGCCTTTAATGATGCGTTCTTTATATAGTATTGGTGATATCCGTATCGTATTCCCTGATCCTGCAATGAAAGGAAAAGTAGAATATGAATCAAATAACGACTATAAAGCTAAATCTCATACAGATGCTTTGGTAGTGAAAGTTAAAGCAGAAGGACAAGAAAAAGAAGTGATGTTGATGGGCTCTAAAGGTCAGGTTGGAGAAGCTAAAACTGTAAAAATTGGCAATATTGAATATTCGTTGTTCTACGGAAGTAAAGCTTATATTTTACCATTTAAAGTAAAATTGAACGATTTTATAGCTGAAAAATATCCTGGAACAGAAAAAAGTTATTCTTCTTATAAAAGTAAAGTAACAGTTCAGGATTCTACTGAAACTTTTGATGCAGATATTTTTATGAATCACGTTTTAGATCATAAAGGATACCGTTTCTTTCAATCTTCATTTGATCCAGATGAAAAAGGAACTGTATTATCTGTAAACCATGATTTCTGGGGAACTTCTTTAACTTATTTTGGATACTTTATGCTTTATATAGGTTTAATGGCAATTATGTTTACCAAACATTCTCGTTTTGGTGACTTGAAAAAGAAACTTGACGGGGTTAAAAAGAAAAAAGAAAAACTAATTACAATTTTAGTTTTAATGTTGAGTTTGAGTGGTTTTGCACAGCAATCACCACATGTTCATTCTCATGACCATGATCACGATCATGCTGCTGATCCAAATGATCACGCTAATCACGTTACTGCACCTCCAAGCAAGAAACAATTAGATTCTTTATTGAATATTTATAAAGCGCCAGAAGCTCATGCGGCAAAATTTGGACGTTTGATTATTCAGGATGCGGGCGGAAGAATGAAGCCTATCAATACATTTTCTTCTGAATTACTTCGTAAAGTAAGCCACGATGACAAATACAACGGAATGAATTCTGATCAGGTATTCTTGTCTATGACACAATACGCTCAGGTTTGGATTCAAATTCCTTTGATTTATATTAAATCTGGAAATGATAGTATTCGTAAAATAATTGGTATTGATTCAAAAGATAAATATGCTCCATTTGTAAAATTCTTTGATGAGCAGGGAAATTATAAGTTATCTCCTTATTTAGATGCTGCATATAAGGCTGCAAATCCAAATCAATTTGAGAAAGATTATATCGAAACAGATAAAAAAGTAAACTTGATGGAGTCTGCTTTAAGTGGTAGTATTTTAAGAATATTTCCAGTTCCAAATGATCCAAATCACAAATGGGTTTCTTATTTAGAGCGTAATAATAATGGATTTAAAGGAATGGATTCTACTTATGTAAATCAAATTCTGCCTCTATATTTTAGTGCTTTAAACAATGGTTCAATTGCCAAAAACTTTGACACAGCCGATAATTTAGTAGAAAGTATCAATGGCTTTCAAAAGAAATTCGGAGGAAAAGTAAGGCCAAGCGAACAAAAAATTGATGCAGAGATTGCCTATAACAAATACGACGTTTTTCAAAAATTACCGTATTGGTATATTACAGTAGCAAGCTTTATGTTCATTTTTATTATTGTAAACATCTTCTTTGAGAAAAAGTGGCTTCGTATTACGATAAATGCATTCCATATTATGGTTGGATTGCTATTTGCGGTTCATACCGTAGGATTAATTGCACGTTGGTATATTTCTGGCCACGCGCCATGGAGTAATGCTTATGAAGCAATCGTTTATGTAGCTTGGTCAACAATGTTCTTCGGATTGGCTTTTGACAGAAAATCAAAATTAACAGTGGCATCATCTGCTTTTGTTACGGCTATGATTTTAATGGCTGCTTACATGAACTGGATTGATCCTGAAATTGCAAACTTACAGCCAGTTCTTAACTCGTATTGGTTAATGATTCACGTTGCAGTTATTGTAGGTAGTTATGGTCCAACTGCATTAGGTTTTATTTTAGGTTTTGTTGCATTACTATTGATTTTCTTTACAACTGAGAAAAATAAAGCCAAAATGGAACTTAATTTAAAAGAGATTACCTATATCAACGAAATGGCTGTAACTATTGGTTTGATCATGCTGACTATTGGAAACTTCTTAGGAGGACAATGGGCAAACGAAAGCTGGGGACGTTACTGGGGCTGGGATCCAAAAGAAACTTGGGCTCTAATCTCGATTATGATTTATGCGTTTGTAATTCACGCTCGTTTTGTTCCTGCTTTAAGAGGAAAATGGTTTTTTAACTTAATGACGATGTTTGCATTTGTTTCCATTCTATTTACTTATTATGGAGTAAATTTCCACTTAGTTGGTTTACACTCTTACGCAAGCGGAGAAGCGCATTCATTAAGCTGGGTTTATTATTGTTTGATCTCAATTTCTGTAATTGGAGCAGTTACTTATCCAAAATATAGAAAATACTATAAAAGTAAAAAAGTAAAAAAATAGATAATTAAATTAATTATTGATTCAGATAAAGAAGGTTCGACATAACGTTGAACCTTTTTTTGTTTAATTTCTATATCAACTTAATCTGAAAATTTACCCGTAAGAAGCAAAATTATACCTGTAATAAAAAAAATACAAATCAAAAAAATAATATGGCTTAATAAAGATAAAAAGAAAGCTTTTGTTTTGGATAATTTGTTGAAAAACTGAATGTTTGTCCAAAATATTAATATCATACCAATCAAGTAAGTTACAAACGAGAACTGCTGTAAGTGATTGGTATTGTTGAGATAAAATAATATAGGAAAAGTTATTATTTGAACAAAAAGTCTTTGTGATGCTTTAAAAGTATTCAATACAAAAAGCTCAACAAAGTTATATCCCTGATTTCGGAAAACAATAAATGTTCCGATAGTATATAAAGGTATTGTAGCAATAGTTACCCAAGAAAAATGTGTTGCCGTCCATTCATTTATAGTTTTGTAATCCAGCGTATCATCTTGTGATTCATTTATAAAATAATTGATATGAAAATAGTGATACAGAAAACCATAAAGTGTACCCAAAAGAACAACTAAAGACAGCGGTTTGAAATGCCTGACTCTTTTGCCTTCAATAAATTCGCGTATAGAATTTCCAGGTCTTGTAAATAACTGCCCTAAAGAATATAGGATCCCTTTATCAAAATGCAGTAAACCATGCTGTATATCATGCCATAAAAAATGAGAATTTATTTTATGGGTATCTGCTGGCTGACCGCAGTTATTACAGTAATGACCATTAAAAACCTGATGGCAATTTTTACATACAATTTCCATTTACAATTCGATTTATAGTTATAAATTACTGACTTACATGTTATTAAAAATAGTAAAAAAAAAAAACGCATATTAAATTTAATATGCGTTTTTCGTTTTTATAAAAGATTAAGTTTAAACTTTTCCTAAAGTATAAAGTTGTTCCATTGTAGGAGTTAAACTTCCTCCAGCAGGTTCCAGTGTAATTCCGAAAGCTTCTGCAGAATCGGTTTGACTTACAGCAAAGATTTTTTGTGTATTTCCTTCAAAATTATCCAGTAAACCAATACTTGTTGGTGTAAGAACAGGACTTAATTTTAAAGACCAAACTTGGTAAACCATTCCTTTTGGAGGTGCCGGCAGACCGGCAGCATCAATATAAGTCGTTTTTGTTTCTTTGTTCCAATATACTTTTGCAAAAGAGGAAGGAGAAACAGCCTGACCGCCCAGAGTTACACCAGTATTTTTAATATCTCTTACGATACTTAGGTTTTTCTCAGTTTGTTTATTCTGCTGATCTAAGTACGCAAATTCTCTTTGAATTTTATTTTTTTCATTTCCAACAGTAGAGATTGCGTCTTGAGTTTTGTTTAATTCTAAGGTTTGGTAACCTAAACCTAGCAATAACAATACAGCTGCAGCCCAGCCCACATATTGAGACCAGTTTGAAGCGGGTTTCATGTCGACTACTTTACCGTGTTTAAGTTCTAAACGAGCTTTTATTTTTTCAAAATTCTCCACAGAATGGAAAGGGGAGAAGCTCGATGATAAAGCTATAATGGCCTTTTCGATCGAAATAATCTCCTGATCAACATTAGGATTATTTTTTGCCAGTTCAGCTATTTCTAGGTTTTCCTTTTCGCTCAATAAGCCATAAACGTACAACTCTAGAATTCCTGATTCTATATATTCTTGTGCTTCCATTATATTTTTAAATAATTACGTAAATCGTTAATACAGTTTCTGTTTTGGGTCTTGATAGTTCCCAGCGGAATCGCCAATTCTTCTGAAGCTTCTTGCTGGGTATATCCTTTAAAGAATAACAAATTGATGATTTCGATACATTTTGGTTTTAGTTTCTTTACGAACTCCTGAATCCCAATGGCATCAAGTTTATTAGCTAATTTATTACTGTCATCTAACAGATTTACGAAATTATCTGAGGAAAGGTTTTTTTGGCTGTTATTAAAGTTTTTAGAACGAAGCTTGTCGATCGAAGTATTGCGGGCAATATTAAGTATCCAAGTATAAAATCGGCCTTTACTTTCATTATAAGAATCGATGTTTTTCCAGATTTTGACAAAAACGTCCTGAAGAACATCTTCTGCTTCTTCTCGATTTTTGATTAAGACATGAATGACAGAAAATAAACTTTTAGAGTACATGTCGTACAAATGCGTAAAAGCTTTTTCATCTTTTTTGTAAATTAAAACTAATAATTCTTCTTGACTCATAGATTTGGATTTTAAGTTTAAATATATAAAGTTAGATGCAAGTTGGTTACCAGTTATAAAGATAATTTATTTTTTTTAGTTTTTTTTTAATTTTTTTTGTAGTCCAAAGCCTAGGAAAATAAAGGGTTTTGAAAAAAATGTGATTTTTTTTACTTTTTTTTAAAACCAAAAACAATCCCGTTACGTAAATGTATTTAGAAGTAAGAAAAAGATCATAATAAATTGAAGACAATTTAAAAACAGTAATTATGAACAGCAGAGATGTAATTAAAATATTAATTATCGGATTAACAACTGTTCTTGCATTAAGTGTTTTGAATAAAAATGATTTTAGAAAAGATGCTGTTAATTATTATAAATTAAAGCTAACATTATGAATTTTATAAAAATAGTTGTGCTGCTGGTTTTTGTCTGTGTGTTTATAAAGCTTTATAAACAATAGCAAACAAATGAAGTTCTTTAAAATTTAAAAATAAAAAAGCTGACATATAGTATAGTTGATGCACTCGGACTTCCAATCGAAGATTTTTTTAATGGTCATTTCGAATTATATAAGAAGTTAAAATTTTACAACATACAAGCCATTTGACAACATTTTGAAAGTTCGTTTTGACCGTGGGGGTTAAGAAAGTTTTCACTATAACCGAGTCATCAACTATAATTTAAATAAAAATATATTTTATATAAAAAGATTGCATAATAATTAATTCATGGTTTGATTTGTTTGTATGGGGGGAAGCCTAACGTCTGATTAACGTTAGGCTTCATTTTTTTATTTAACTTTTGATTAATATAATTTAACGAAGCAAAACCGTTTTTGATAAGCGTATTTTAGCTAATTTTATAAAAAATTATACGATGAAAAATATAGCAATTTTAGTTTGCAGTGCATTATTTATGATAGCCTCGCAAATTCAGGCACAAACAAGCCATAAACCTAAAACAGAAGTTATGACAAAAGAAAACATTTATCAATTTAAAGTTGAAGATTTATCAGGAGATACTTTTGATTTTTCAACTTTAAAAGGCAAAAAAATCATGATTGTCAATACAGCTTCAAAATGCGGTTTGACACCTCAGTACAAAGATTTAGAGGCTATTTACAAAGAATATAAAGATAAAGGTTTTGTAATTGTAGGTTTTCCAGCAAACAATTTTGCTTCTCAGGAACCTGGAACAGCCAAAGAAATTGAGTCTTTCTGCCAGCAGAATTATGGTGTAACTTTCCCAATGATGAACAAAGTTTCGGTTAAAGGAAATGATATGTCTGAAGTTTATAAATTCCTGACTCAGAAATCTAAAAATGGTTTGCAAGATTCTGAAGTAGAATGGAATTTTCAAAAATACTTAATTAATGAAAAAGGAGAATTGGTAAAAGTAATCAAACCAAGAACTTTACCAACAGATCCAGAAGTTATCAATTGGATTAAAAGTTAACAGCGTAACTATCTAAACCAAAAAATCCTCAAACTTAATTTTAAGTTTGAGGATTTTTTTTTTAGGTTCAAAGGTTCAAAGGAACAGAGGTTCAAAGGAACAGAGGTTCGGAGCTGCAGAGGTTGATTAAACTTTGCGGACTTTGCGTAAATCTTAGTGCCCTTGCGGTTAAAAACTTATTTCAAAATTAACTGCATAAAAACCAAATCCAGCCAGTGGTCAAACTTATAGCCAACTTCCCGAATTGTTCCTGTTGCTACAAAGCCAAATCTTTCGTGAAAAGCAATACTTCCTGCATTAGCAGCATCAATTGCACCAATCATAACATGATAGCCTTGCTCTTTGGCCAATCGAATTAATTCTGTCAAAAGTTTAGAACCAATCCCTTTTCCAATAATATGATCTACTACATAAACCGAATGTTCTACCGTAAATTGATAGCCTATTTTTTCTCGGAACTGTCCATAACTGCCAAAACCAACTACCTCACCATCTAGATCGGCTACTACAATCGGAAGGTTTTTAGCTGTTTTATCTTCAAACCATTTTTTCTGAACTTCTAATGTCTGAATTTCATAGCTGTAATTCGCCGTTGTGTGTAAAATAGAATGGTTGACGATTTCTAATATTTTTTGCAAATCATCTGCGACTGCTGGCCTTAAAACGATGTTCATATTTTTTTTGGTTATTTTTTGTTTAGTTCTGCTAGAAGAGCGTCTGCGTCTTTAGAATCCCAGCCCATTTCTTTTGCAACAGCTTTGGCTTCTTTGGCAAATTCTAAAGCTTTCTTTTTATCTTTTATTTTATGATAAAGTTTCGCTTGAAGTAAATTACCATCATAAGAATCATTTAATTCTAAAGAATGATTAACCCAGAAAATCGCCTTCTTCAAACTTTCAGTATCGTTAATATGTTTTAAATATGTATTTCCAATTTCTTTTAGAAAACTGGCATCATTCCAAACTAATTTTTGAGTATCTTCAAGTGTAACTTTTTTATAAAAATCCCATTTCTCTGTTCTTTCCGCCAAAGTTAAATCATATTTAAAAACCAGCGAATCAGTTTTTTGCAATCGAATCGATTTGGCAACTTCTCTTTGTTTGTAATAGTTTATAGTGTCTAAATTATCAACCAACGGACGAAGTAGTTCATTTACAATACTTTCAATTTTACGATCCACACGATTTTGAGAAGCTACAGTGGCAAATTCTTTTTGATGATTTAAAACATACTGAAATTCTCTCGATTTTATATCTGTAACACCATTTGCAATAACGCGCCAATTTAACTCGCTCACCAATTGTGTATCAGATTGTGTATTAAGATACGTATGAGTTGCTGGAGACAATTCGGTTCTATCTTTTCCTTTTTTTAAGGTATTTAAATAGGTAAAGAACTTATCAGAATTACTCGGATCTGCCATAAATTCCTTTTCTAAATAAGGCAATTGCATTTTTGGGTTCAAAGCATAACGAAGCTCATTTAGAAATTCTGCCTTTTTCATTTCGCCCTTTAAAGCATAAATCAGAGTTTCATTGGCATCTAAAAATAAAAAAGTAGGAAGCGATTTGGTGTTGAATTTATTCTTTAAAGCAATTCCTTCTTCTTTTTCAATGTTTTTATAGGTGCAGACATAATTTTTGTTCAGAAAATCAATAACTGCAGGATCACTTAAAACTTCTGTTTTCATTAAATTACAATGCGGACACCAATCGGCATAAAGCATTATAAAAAGAGGTTTTCCTTCTTTTTTAGCATTTTCCAAAGCCGTTTTATACGTAACATCAACGGGAACAAATTTATTTTGAGAATTTACGGCTTGAAAAGTAACAGCAAAAAAAAGTATAAGTAAGAAACGCATAGTATGTCTGGCTTTTATTAATTATTCGATTTTACAAATATATTTCCTTTTTCGAGAAAGAGACTTAATATATTCCTAATTATAATTTAAATCAACTGCGAAGTTTGTAACTTTGTAAGCAAGATGAAGAAAAATCAAATTGAGGATTTTCTTTAAAAAAAGTAATACGCGATCAGAATGATTTACCCCAAAATTGCGCTTGCACAAAGCATTATCGAAATTTTATCTGCCAAAGGCATTATTAATATTATAATTTCTCCCGGATCAAGAAACGCACCATTAACGATTGGTTTTGCTCAAAATCCTAATTTTAAATGTTACAGTATAGCAGACGAACGCTGCGCTGCTTTTTTTGCTTTAGGAATAGCACAACAAACCAAACAGCCAACAGCGGTTGTTTGTACTTCTGGATCTGCTTTATTAAACTACTATCCCGCTTTTGCGGAAGCATTCTACAGCCAGATTCCTTTAATTGTAATCTCTGCAGATCGTCCGCAGAGTAAAATTGATATTGGTGACGGACAAACGATTCGCCAGGAAAATGTTTTTCTTAATCATTCTGTTTTTAATGCAAATCTAACAGAAGAAGCTTCAGAAGAAAATGATTTGAAAATCAATCTCGCGATAGAAACTGCTATACAGAAAAAAGGACCAGTTCATATCAATGCACCTTTTGAAGAGCCCTTATATGAAACTACAGAAGTACTTTCTGTACATCCAAAAATTACAAATTCGAAGCCAGAAAATAACGTAAGTACGATTGAAAATAGTGCCCAATTTGCATCCGTTTGGAACAATGCCAAGCGAAAATTAATCTTAGTTGGTGTAAATGACGCAAACGTTTTGGATCAAGCAGTAATAGAAAATTTAGCTTCAGATCCATCAGTTGTAGTACTTACAGAAACTACTTCGAACCTGCATCATCCAACTTTCATTAATAGTATTGATACTTTAATTACACCATTTGATGATTCTGATTTTAAAGAATTTAACCCAGAAGTTTTAGTGACTTTTGGCGGCATGGTGGTTTCAAAAAGAATCAAAGGATTTTTACGAAAGTATAAACCGCAGCATCATTGGCATATTGATACTTTACGTGCTTATGACACCTTTGGAGCGTTGACTAAACATTTTGAAATGTATCCCAATGACTTTTTCAAAGATTTGCTCTCCAAAACATCTTTTGCAGTAAGTGACTATTTTAGAGATATAGATGCTATTTATAAAATTAGATTAGTAAAAAGACAAGAATATTTAGAACAAATTAATTTTTCAGACTTTAAAGTTTTCGAGAAAGTAATTGGATCGCTTCCAAAAAACAGCATTCTTCAGATAAGTAATAGTTCTGCCATTCGTTATGCTCAATTAATTGATATTGACAAATCAATCGAAGTTTTCTGCAACCGCGGTACAAGCGGTATCGACGGAAGTACGTCAACAGCAGTTGGAGCATCGGTTGGGAATGATAGACAGACTGTATTTATTACCGGAGACATTAGTTTTTTATATGACAGCAATGCCTTATGGAATTCTTATATCCCGAAAAATTTTAAAATAATATTGGTTAATAATGGAGGAGGAGGAATTTTCAGGATTCTGCCAGGACATGAAGAAAAGCCTGTTTTCAATACGTATTTCGAAACATCTCACCATTTAACTGCTGAACATTTAGCTAAAATGTATCATTGCAATTACTTTACCGCCAATGACTCGGAATCATTAAATAAAAGTTTAGAATTACTTTACAATACAAATGAGGCGCCTGGAATATTGGAAATCTTTACGCCGACAGCAGAAAATGATGTTATTTTAAAGCAATACTTCAAAAAATTGATTTAATTATTGTAAGTTAATTTTTGTTAAAAATTAGTTTTATTTCATAATAGTTTTTAGTTTTGGTTTTATAAATAATAACCAATACATAACATTATGAGCAAAAGAGAAGAATTAATTTTGAAGTATGCTTCAGATTTAAAAGAAAAATGCGGAGTAACTCCAAATATGGATTTATTGACTAAAGTAACAATTGGCTGTGGACCATCCATTTACAATGATGATGCTTCGACAGTGGCAGGCAGCCAGCAGTCTGAATTAGATACAGTTAAAAATAATTTTTTAATTAAAAAATTAGGATTAGCAGACAGCCCAGCATTATTGGAAGCTATTCATTCTGTATTAGAAAAATACGGAAAATCGAACAAACACAAATATAGAGCAGTTGTGTATTATTTATTGACAGTACACTTTAAAAAAGAAAGTGTTTACAAATAGTCATTTAAAGTCAAAATGAAAGCGTCTTATTAAGGGCGCTTTTTGTTTTTAGTATTTTATCTCAAACATTTTCTATTTCCATTTTCAAACTTCGTACCTTTGCAACTCATAAACTTAGTTGCTTATCAACTTAGAACGTTAGAAAAATGCTTGAAATAGGAAAATACAATACACTTACTATATTACGTGATACCAAAGTTGGTTTATTTTTAGGAGATCCTGAAAATGATCCAGATGGAATTCACGATGTTTTACTGCCAAATAAATATGTTCCAAAAGAATTTGAAATCGGAGAAGAATTAATCGTTTTCGTTTATCTGGATCATGAACAACGACCTGTATCCACGACTTTAGTTCCCTATATTTTATTGAACGAATTTGCTCTTTTGAGAGTAAACTATATCAATAATGTGGGCGCTTTTATGGATTGGGGAATGGAAAAAGATATTCTTGTTCCGTTTAAAGAACAAGCACGTCCGATGGAAAAAGGAAAGCGTTATTTGGTTTATTTATATATGGATAAGCAAACCAATCGTTTGGTAGCATCTAGTAAAACAAACCAATTCTTGAATAATGACCAGTTAACGGTTGAAAAAGGGGAAGAAGTAGATTTAATTGTTTCTCATATTACAGATATGGGGATTAATGTAATTATAAACGAGCAGCATAAAGGTCTTTTATACAAAGACGAAGTTTATGATGATTCTATTAGAACTGGCGACAGAATGCGCGGTTACATTAAAAATATCCGACCTGACAATAAAATTGATGTTGCCTTACAAGTACAAGGCGCTGAAAGTATAGAACCAAATGCAGAAAAGGTTTTAAGTGAATTAAGAGCCAGCAGAGGTTTTCTTCGTTTAAACGACGATTCGCATCCAGAAGACATTAAAACGGTTTTAAAGATGAGTAAAAAATCGTTTAAAAAAGCAATTGGTTCTTTATACAAAGAGAAACTAATTGAAATTAAGGAAGATGGAATTTATCTTGTAAACTAAAGAGTTTTTAAAATTCCAATTTTAAAATTCCAAATTCCAATGTAGGATTTTATAATTTAGATTTTAAGTACAATCCTAAAATATTGGAATTTGGAATTTAAAAAATATTGGAATTTAAAGTTAAAATTTGGAATTTTAAAAATAAATATAACACAAAAGGCTGCTCAATTAGAGCAGCCTTTCGCTTTTTATTCTAGTTTTAAAAAAAATTGTAATTAAAAAAAAACAGAAATAAAATAATTCGAATCCATCTCAGAATAATGGCTTTAAAAATTTTAGAAATTACTCCATTGATGGTATGTCTTTTAAACAATTGATGCAAATATCTTAAAAGCAAAAAGAGAATTTCACGGCTTAATCCATTGGTTTATAAATAACTTTTAGAAAGTGTGAATTAGTACTTTTTCGTCTTTTTCGTTATCATTCATATACTAATTATAGATACAATTCTAACATTTAACCTTAGGTGTTACTTTTTTCTTTTCGAAGTTTCGACAAACACATAAATCATTTGCTCATTAATTGGTCTGTTACTAAAAACCGTAAAAAAATGAGCGACAAATTTTTTAAATTTTCTCAAAAAAATCATTTTTTAGGTTAATAAATCAGTGAAAGAAAATCAATCTAAAATCATTGAAACAAAATGTATCTCATTGATTTCTAGGGTGTAAAATTAATTATTATTTTTCTAAACTAATGTTAAAAAATGTTATTTTTTGGACGCATGACCCAATTGTTAACATTGAGCGTAATTTTCGTTAAGACTTAACCCGAATTGAGTAGGTAAAATTATAAAAATGCCTTATTTTTACCCTATAATTGTTTAAATAAAATAAATCAAAATGGATTGGATTACAGCCAGAGAGTTTGAAGATATAACCTATAAAAAATGTAATGGAGTAGCAAGAATCGCTTTTAACAGACCAAATGTTAGAAATGCATTCCGTCCTAAAACGACTTCAGAATTATACCAGGCCTTTTATGATGCGCAGGAAGATACTTCAATTGGAGTAGTTTTACTTTCTGCAGAAGGACCTTCGACAAAAGACGGCGTTTATTCTTTTTGCAGCGGCGGCGATCAAAATGCGCGCGGGCATCAAGGATATGTTGGAGAAGATGGGCAGCATCGTTTAAATATTCTTGAAGTACAGCGTTTAATTCGTTTTATGCCAAAAGTAGTAATTGCTGTTGTTCCAGGTTGGGCTGTAGGCGGTGGACATAGTTTACACGTAGTGTGCGATATGACTCTTGCGAGTAAAGAACATGCCATTTTTAAACAGACAGATGCAGATGTAACAAGCTTTGATGGCGGTTACGGATCAGCTTATTTGGCTAAAATGGTGGGGCAGAAAAAAGCTCGTGAAATATTCTTTTTAGGTAGAAACTATTCTGCTCAGGAGGCTTTTGAAATGGGAATGGTAAATGCCGTAATTCCTCATGACGAACTTGAAGATACAGCTTACGAATGGGCTCAGGAAATCCTTCAAAAATCACCAACTTCTATAAAAATGCTGAAATTTGCAATGAACTTAACTGACGACGGAATGGTTGGACAGCAAGTTTTTGCTGGAGAAGCAACTCGTCTGGCTTACATGACGGAAGAAGCCAAAGAAGGTAGAAATGCTTTCTTAGAAAAAAGAAAACCAAATTTCGGTGAAAATAAGTGGTTACCGTAAATAATTGTAGATTTCTGATTTTAGTCCCGAAGCGTCGGGATAGATTTTTTTAATCTATAATTCTTAGTCAGCGCATAATAATCTAAAATCTACACTCTAAAATCTAAAATAACAAATAATGAAACATTGGATTGAAGCCGCAAGACTGCGCACCTTACCTTTATCAGTTTCCGGAATTATAGTTGGAAGTATTTATGCATTATCAAATCCAACAGAAACTATTAATACGCCAACAGAAGTATTCAGCTGGAAAGTATTTGGTTTTGCACTTTTAACAACATTAGGATTGCAGGTTTTATCAAATTTTGCAAATGATTACGGCGATGGTGTAAAAGGTACCGATAATGCAGATCGAGTAGGGCCAATGCGCGCTATTCAGAGCGGTGTTATTACGCCTCAGGCAATGAAAAAAGCGATCATAATTACCTCAATACTGACTCTTTTGTCGGCTATGATATTAATTTATTTCGCTTTTGGAAAAGATAATTTCGGATATTCGATCTTTTTTCTACTATTAGGAATTGCTGCAATCGCGTCTGCGATTCGATATACAGTAGGTAATTCTGCTTATGGCTACAGAGGATTTGGAGATATCTTCGTTTTTGTTTTCTTCGGACTTGTAAGTACATTAGGTGTAAACTTTTTATATGCAAAAGAAATTGATCCGCTTTTAATTCTTCCAGCAGTTTCAATAGGATTATTGAGCGTTGGAGTTTTAAATTTGAACAATATGCGTGATCAGGAATCAGATAAAAAAGCAGGTAAAAACACAGTTGTAGTGCAGATTGGCGCAGCAAAAGCAAAGTTTTACCATTATTTTCTAATTGGTACTGCAATGCTTTTGGTCGTTATTTTTGCCATTTTAAGCGATTATAATTTCGATCAATACCTTTTCTTATTGGCTTTTATTCCTTTGACTAAACATCTAATAACTGTTTACAAGAATCAAAACCCTAAATTATTAGATCCAGAATTAAAAAAACTGGCATTAAGCACATTTCTTCTTTCGATACTCCTTACAATTTGTATGATTTCATTGATTTCAGACATTATTGTAAACTTATTTTTAGGAGGAAGATAAAAACAAACGTTAAACTTTAAACTTAACAAAATGAAAATTACATTTTACGGACACGCTTCTTTAGCAATTGAAGTGGGAGGAAAAAATATTATTGTGGATCCTTTTATTACGGGAAATCCGCAAGCAGCAGCAATTGATATCAATGCACTAAAGGCAGATTATATCTTGTTGACACACGCACATGGTGATCATGTTTTGGATGTTGAAGCTATTGCAAAAAACACCAATGCGGTTATTGTTTCAAATGCTGAAATTACAAGTTATTATGCCAACAAGGGATTCAATTCACACCCAATGAATCACGGCGGAAGCTGGAATTTTGATTTCGGAAAAGTGAAATATGTAAATGCTATTCACTCCAGCAGTTTTCCTGATGGTACTTACGGCGGAAATCCTGGTGGATTTGTGATCGAAGGCGAACATAAAAACATTTATATCGCCGGAGATACTGCATTAACGTACGATATGAAATTAATTCCGCTTCGTACAAAATTGGATTTAGCAATTCTTCCAATCGGAAATAATTTTACAATGGATGTAGAAGATGCTATCATCGCTTCAGATTTTGTAGAATGTGATAAAATTTTAGGTTACCACTTTGACACTTTCGGTTATATCGAAATCAATCACGAAGAATCAATCCGTAAATTTTTCGATAAAGGAAAAGATTTAATGCTTTTACAAATCGGAGAATCTATAGAATTATAATTGGCATCCTGAGAATAGTCGAAAGAAGGAGCTAATCCTGCTTTCGGCTATATCTTTATTAAGGTAAAGAAAAATTAACTTAAAAAAGATACCGCCTCAAACGAATTTCACTAAACTCCAATTAAAATAAAATTTGGTGAAGTAATCGGGGCTAGGCAATCGTTTCCATAAGAAAGTTATTTGGCATAATCTATGTTATTATATAATGAAGTTTTTTTAAGTAAAAATCATTTTAATCTGTGAAATCTGTGGCAATTAAAGCATCATCACGAAATACAACTTTCAAAAAAATAATTCTATCGCTGTTTATTACAGTTTCCTTTACTGCTTTCGCACAGAAAGACGGTTATTGGGACAAAGAGCGAGCAACTACAAAAGAAATTATGGTTCCCGCACGCGATAGAATTTATATTGCGACAGAAGATCTTCCAGTCGGAACCACAGAAATCGTTTATCGCATTACACTTTTAGACAAAAATCAGGAACTGACCAATAGTTTGGTTTCTTTACTAAAAGCTATTCCAGATCCAACAGGCGTTAGTCAGGGATCTGCAGGAGCTGTTTTTTTGATGTCTAAAATTTCTGGAGATGACGAATGCACCTATTCGATTTTTACATCAAATGAAAATGCAAAAAAATATGTGGCAGACGGTAAAATTGATAAAGCTTGTTTTTCTCAGGCCGAACCTGTAAGCAAAGACGCAAAACGTTTATCACTTGATAAATCTTCCTGCTTAAAACAAAATACCGGAACAATTTGGTTTGGTTTTGAAAGTAAAAATTGGATTCTAAGTCAGAAAGTAGTTTTAGAAGTTGTGCCTTGGGTCGATTCCAAATTAAACCGCGGCTGGAACCAAGACAATAAAAACGAAATCATAAGTTTGTGTAAAACTTCTACAATGGCACAAAAAATGGCCAATTCAGATGATTTTTGTGTGTGCATTTTGAATAAAATCATGAAACAATATCGTTATGATGAATTCCAAAAATTATTAGCCGTCGAAAAAACAAAAGTGTATAAAGATTTTGGAAACGCCTGTTATAAAGATGCCGACATTTCTAAAAATGTATTCAACGACTTAAGAACGCAGGCATCTTCATTAATAAAACTGCAAAAATACAATGAAGCCATTCCAAAGCTGAACACTATAATAAGTGAAGGTAAAGCAACGGCTTTAGATTATAGTTCATTAGGATATTGCTACATTTTAACCAAACAATATGCAAAAGCATTAAAAGCACTTCAAGAAGGCGAAAAGCTGGATGATACAGAATTAATGGTGAAGTTAAATTTAGCTCACACTTATTTAATTACTAACGATTACAGCGAAGCAAAAGCAATTTATAAAAAATACCAAACTCAAAATGTAACCGACAGTTTGAGCTGGGTTGCAAAAACAAAATTGGATTTTGCAGCTTTTGAAAAAGCTGGACTTCCGTCTAAGGATTTTGAAAAAGTGCTTAAACTTTATAATTAAAATAAACATTCATTGAAAGCTTCTTACCAAAAATATTTATTAGAATTTAAACGCCCTTCAGGAACTTCGAGAGGTATAATGACCGAAAAAGAAACCTGGTTTATTACTCTAGAAGAAAACGGAAAAAAAGGGATAGGTGAGTGCGGGATCTTACGCGGTTTAAGCGCAGACGATCGTGACGATTACGAAGAAAAACTCCAATGGGCTTGTAATAATATTCATTTAGGCGAAAAAGCACTGTGGGAGGCCTTACTAGAATTTCCATCAATACAATTCGGAATAGAAATGGCTTTTCAATCCTTAAAAAGCGAAAATTCATATATTTTATTTCCGTCAGATTTCACTACAAACAAAAGTTCTATTGCAATAAACGGCTTAGTTTGGATGGGAGAATCTTCTTTCATGAAACAGCAAATAGAAGAAAAACTAGCCGATGGATTTAACTGTATCAAACTTAAAATTGGTGCAATAGATTTTGAAAAAGAATTAGAATTACTTCAATTTATTAGAAGTCATTTTTCACCAGAAGAAATCGAAATTCGTGTAGATGCAAATGGCGCTTTTACTTCTACAGAAGCTTTAGATAAGCTTAATCAATTAAAACAATTTGAACTTCATAGCATAGAACAGCCTATAAAAAACGGTAATATAAAAGAAATGGCACAGCTTTGTAAAGTAACTCCATTTCCTATAGCTTTAGACGAAGAACTTATTGGTGTTTTTTCATTGGAAGAAAAAGAAAAATTACTCCACGAAATAAAACCACAGTATATTATTTTGAAGCCAAGTTTTATTGGCGGTTTCAGAGGCACGCAAGAGTGGATTTCGTTGGCAGACAAATATAATATCGGCTGGTGGATTACATCGGCTTTAGAAAGTAATATTGGTCTTAACGCCATTGCACAATGGACATTCCTTCAGAATTCAAAAATGCCCCAAGGTTTAGGAACCGGAGCATTATATACTAATAATATAGATTGTCCTTTAGAAGTTAAAAATGGTAAGCTTTGGTACAATAACTCAAAAGGTTGGGGATTGTAGGTTCAGAGTTACAAAGGGAAAAAGGTACAGAGGGACAAAGGTTCAAAGGAGCAAAGATACAGAGCGAAAACTTTGTGCCTTTGAACCTTTGTCCCTCTCAACCTTTGTCCTCTGAACCTTTGTTTGAACCTTTGTTTAAACCTTTGTTTAAACCTTTGTCCCTTTGCAACTCTGAACCTCTGAACCTATTTCCTTACTCTTTCCCGCCTAAAAGATTTTGCTGCCAATCTTTTAATTCCTGCCATTTTCCTTGATAGGCAAATAAAGCTTGTTTAGCCCAGGTACTTGGATTATGTATGGAGTAATTTTCGCCGCCTGCATCAAGTATAGATTGTAGTTTTTCAGTTGATGCTTGAGAAAGATCATACCATGTTGTAATTCCCGCATTATTTAATAATGCTTCTATTTTCGGACCAATTCCTTCTACAATTTTCAAATCATTATCTTTTATTTTTTTGCCTAAAACTGTTGCTGCTAATGCGCTGTCAAAAGTAACTAACGTTGGTGCCGTGGCGGTAAATGACTGAGGCGCTATTTTAGGTTTCGCAGCTAAATCTGCTTCTAATGTCGCTATTCGGGCATTTAAATTTCTAGTATTCGCTTTACAGGCATCCAAATCAGCTTGAAGGGATAATGCAAGCGAATCATCATTTTTCGAGTTCATTTTTCCAAGCAGGTAACCTAAAATCCCACAGATTAATCCCACTAGCACAGGTATTAAGATACAAGGTATATTCATGATCGTATGTTTTGATTAGTTATTTAATTGTAATTACTGTTCTTCTGTTTGACGCCTTTCCTTCTGAAGTGTTATTATCACCAATGGGTTCATCTGGACCTTTAGACTGGGTTTCGATCCTAGTTTGGTCTATTCCGTTTTTAGAAAGATAACTTTTAGAAAATTCCGCTCTTTTTTGTCCTAAAACAATATTTGAATCGCGGTTTCCAACATTATCAGAATGTCCAACAGCTAAAACAACAGCATCTTTTACATTTTCTGTATACTTAATAATATCGGCCACTTTTTGTTTTTCTACACTGCTTAAAGTTTGGCTGGACTGATTTGTGTTAAAGTGAAGAAGCAGCGGATCTGCGTTTATTTTGTCTTTTAAAGCGCTCCATTCGTCATTTGTAACAGCAGTAGAATCAATAGTTCCAAAGGTATAAGCTGCAGGTCCTAAAAGCGTATCTGCACTCGTTTTCCAATTGTCTATTATTTCACCTTTAGTAATAAACTGTTTTTCAGTTAATCCTTCTGATACAAAGTAATTCTTAACATCATTTGCCCTTGCCAGACCCAGACTCTCAAAAGAGGTCGTGTTCTTTTCGTCAGATAAAGCATAACCAGTTATTGTTACTTGCTGCTTTGGATTTGAAGCCAGGAATGTCTTTAATTTCTGAATTCCAGTTATAATAGAATCACTTACAGGCATTATTAAAATAGCGCTGTTTTTAAGGAACTTGAAATTATCATTTGTACGATATTCAATTCCAGAACCATTCAATTCAAACGGAACAAAATTTAGCTCTTGAACAGCAGTTGAAGCTGTTTTGGGAGTATCATCCGTTGGTGTTTTCTCATTGCAGTTGCAGCAAAATTTCAGATACAAATAAGTACCCAAAATAATGGTTATTGCAATGCCTAATACATAAAGTGCTTTTTTAGACATAGATGATAAAGTTTAGATTCTATCAAATTTAACTAAAAAAATAACACGTAATGTATTAATAATCAGTTATTTTAATGTTCTTGATTTACGTCTTTAAAATTGAATTAACATTTTTTTGCTTTTCTATATTTTCAACAGCTTGATTAAAATGAGTAACTTGCATAAAAAAAATAACGCACATTTAAAATGGTCGAAATAGAAAGAAAATTTCTTGTGAAATCTGAGGACTTCAAGAAACAAGCTTTTGCTCAAAATAAAATTGCTCAAGGTTATCTTAGTTCTGTTCCAGAACGAACTGTCAGGGTTAGAATTAAGGGAAATAAAGGGTTTATAACTATAAAAGGAATAAGCCACAGCGGTGGTATGTCTCGTTTTGAATGGGAAAATGAAATTCCGCTCGACGAAGCAGCTGAACTTTTGAAATTATGCGAAAAAGGCAAAATAGAAAAGACCCGTTTTGAAATAAAATCCGGAATTCATGTTTATGAAGTTGATGAGTTTTATGGAGAAAACGAAGGTTTAGTTATGGCAGAAATTGAATTAAACTCTGAAACAGAAGCTTTTGAAAAACCAGATTGGCTTGGAGAAGAAGTTACAAACGACGAAAGATATTATAACGCCTATTTGAGTAAAAATCCATTTAAAGAATGGCAGAAATAAAATGACAGAAGCAGCATACGACCTTATTATAGTAGGAGGAGGCCCAATTGGTCTTGCCTGCGCCATCGAAGCCCAAAAGAAAAAATTAAAATATTTAATAATTGAAAAAGGAGCAATTGTAAATAGCATTTTCAATTATCCGCTTTATATGACCTTTTTTTCTACTGCAGAGAGATTGGAAATTGGTGATATTCCGTTTAATTGCTTAGCGCCAAAACCTGGGCGTCAAGAAGCTTTAGAATACTACAGAAACATTCATCGTTATTTTAAATTCAATATTAATTTATTTGAAAAAGTAATCAGCGTTCAAAAAGAAAATAACAAGATTTTCAAAATAACCACCGACAAACAAAATTACGAATCAAGCAATGTTATAATTGCTACAGGTTTTTATGATATTCCGATAGAAATGAATATTTCTGGAGAAAATCTCCCAAAAGTGCGCCACTATTATAAAGAAGCACACGAATATGCATTTAGAAAAATTCTAGTAGTGGGTGCCAATAATTCCTCTGTAGACGCGGCTTTGGAATGCTGGAGAAAAGGCGCCGATGTAACTATGGTGATTCGTAAAAATGAAATTAACAACAGAGTAAAATATTGGGTAAAACCTGATATTGAAAATCGGATTGAAGAGGGAAGTATTAAAGCGTATTTTGAATCTAATATTACTGAAATCAGAGAAAATGAAGTTGAAATTGAAACTCCAAATGGAAAGGTTACACTTGAAAATGATTTTGTTTTAGCATTAACCGGTTATAAACCAGATTTGAATTTCCTAGAAAAAATGGGAATTCAGCTTTCTGACGACGAATTAAAAATTCCGATTTACAATCCTGAAACAATGGAAACAAATGTAGAAGGATTATTTCTTGCAGGCGTTGTCTGCGGCGGTATTCAGACACATAAATGGTTTATTGAAAACTCGCGCGTTCACGCCAGTATGATTGTGAATTATATTACTTCGAAATAGGTTTGCCCCGAATTTCACGAATTTTCGCGGATTTTTTTATTGAATTTAAATTGTCACATCGAGCGAAGTCGAGACGTGCGCAAATTATTTAAGATTTATATTCTAATAAATATTTATATAAAAAAATAGCAAAAATTCGTGAAATTAGTAGCAGAAAAAAATTAAGAACTACAAGAAAGCATTGAACATCCCACTTTAGATCTTGCCCAATCTGGTCGTTTAGCAAACCATTTTTCAGATTCAGGCTGTTCGTCGTATGGATTTTTCAACAGCTGAAATAACTCGTCAACTAAATCATAATTTCCTTTGTCCGCTTCATCTATAGCCAATTGTGCCATATAATTTCTCAGTACATATTTCGGATTTACCAAATTCATTTTCACAGCGCGTTCCTCATCTGACAGCTCTTCACTACTTAAACGTTTAAGATAAACCGATAACCATTTTTGCCAAGAATCTAGAATTTCGCCTTTTATCTCTTCTGGCAAATAAAATGCATATTCGATTTTGTTAAATGCCTGTTCTACAGAATCGTCTTTTTTGATTTGACTTAAATTTCTAAAATAGATAGTCATATCGGTTTCAGATAATTGCAAAATTTCTTCAATTCCTTGAATTATTTTATCATCAGTATTACTTGAAGTAAAGATACCTAATTTACTTAAAAACATATTTTTATAATCTTCTTTAAAATCAACTATAAAGGACTCTAGTATTTTTTCTAATGGTTCAGCTTCATTAATTAATGGATATAGCGCATTGGCGAGTTGATATAAATTCCATTGTGCAATTTGAGGCTGATTTCCGAAACGGTATCTTCTATTTTGACTGTCTGTAGTGTTTGGAGTCCAGTTCGGATCATAGTTTTCCAGCCATCCGTAAGGGCCGTAATCAATTGTGATTCCGTGTATAGACATATTATCGGTATTCATTACGCCATGAACAAATCCGACGCGCTGCCAATGTAAAATCATTTCGCGTGTTGTATCTGCAACTTTTTTAAAGAATTGTAGATACTGCTCTTTCGGTTCACCAGTAATTTCCGGGAAATAATGCTTGATTGTAAATTCTACAAACTCTTTCAGATTTTTAAGTTCATTTCTCGCTGTCAGCATTTCAAAACTTCCAAAACGAATAAATGATGGTGCAACACGGCAGACCACTGCGCCTTTTTCATAAGCAGGGTTTCCATTGTATAAAATGTCTCTTAAAACTTGATCACCAGAAAGAATCAACGAAAGAGATCGAGTAGTGGGAACTCCCAAATAATACATCGCTTCTGCACATAGATATTCTCTGATCGAAGAACGTAAAACAGCCAAACCATCTGCGGTTCTAGAGTACGGTGTTTTTCCAGCACCTTTTAACTGCAGCGTATAAAATTGATTATTGTGTTCAACTTCCGTTAAATTAATAGCACGTCCATCGCCCAATTGTCCAGCCCAATTTCCAAATTGATGTCCGGCGTAACACATAGCATATGGCTGTGTATCAGGAAGAATATCTTTTCCAGAAAAAGCATTTAAAAACTCTTCAGATTGAATCTCTTCTTTTGAAATCCCGACTAAATCGGCAACTTCTTCAGAAGCGTGAATCAATTTCGGATTAGCTGGTTTTGTTGGATTTACATAAGAAAATAACGTATTTTTTACCTGACGAATTTCATTGGTCAATTCTGGATCCGCTGGTAATTCGGCTGTAAATCGATTGTTTATTTTTAGATTTTTCATTTTGTTTCTTTCTTTTTTATTTTGTCACAGATTACACAGATTAGAAGGATTTTATTTGCCTCTAATCTTGACAAAACTTTAAATTTAACCAATTAATTTATCGGCGTACATTTTATTTAGTTTCTGAATTTTTGGATCAATTACGACCTGACAATATCTCGCATCTCGATTTTCATTATAATAATTTTGATGATCATCTTCGGCTTGGTAAAAAACTTCAAAAGGTTTTAATTCCGTAACAATCGGTTCAGGATATGCAGGTTGTACTTCCTGAAAAACTTTTTCAGCTGTTTCCTTCTGTTTTTCATCATGATACAAAACAATAGAACGATATTGCGTCCCTTTGTCACCGCCTTGACGATTTAAAGTTGTTGGATCATGACTTGTCATAAATATAGAAATAAGGTCATGATATGAAATTATGTCAGGATTGAAGGCGACTTGAATCACTTCTGCGTGTCCCGTTCGTCCTGTACAGACTTCGCGGTAAGGTGGATTTTTTATAAACCCGCCGGAGAAACCCGATTGTATTGATTCAACACCTTTTAAACGCTGAATCACAGCTTCAATACACCAAAAACAACCACCTCCAAATGTAGCTATTGTTGAATTTTCCATAAATAATGCTTTCTTTTAGTTGAATGCCTATTAATTCGATAGGATATTGTGATAATTTATTAAAAAAAAGATCTTTTGACTAAAGATATCCAACAGGAATGTAATGTTTGAAGTTTACCATTGATAAATTCGCAATTTTATAAAAAAGCGATATATTTGCAGTCAAACACAAGGCACAACTAATGGATAGCAAAAATAATACCATCACTCTAGAAACTTATTTTCAGGAATTTAGACAAAATATTGTCGGTATAAACCAAGAATTTACGTCACCTTATGGCAGAAAATCAATTATTTATACTGATTGGACTGCCAGTGGAAGGTTATACCGCCCGATTGAGGAAAAATTATTAAATGAATTTGGACCTTTTGTTGCCAATACACATACTGAAACTACGGTGTCTGGTACTGCTATGACAAAAGCGTATCATCATGCAAGACATATTATTAAGCGTCATGCGAATGCCAGTAATGATGACGTTTTAATTACAGATGGAACTGGAATGACGGGAGTTATCAATAAATTCCAGCGCATTTTAGGATTGAAAATTCCAGAGAATTTGAAAAGCTTCACGAATATCCCAGCAGAAAAAAAACCAATTGTTTTTATTTCGCATATGGAGCATCATTCCAATCAAACTTCTTGGCTGGAAACTATTGCAGATGTTGAGATTATTCCGTCTTGCGAGAAAGGACTTTTTAATTTAGAAAATCTTGAATCTTTACTAGAAAAATATAGTGACAGAACAATAAAAATTGCTTCTATTACTGCTTGTTCTAATGTTACGGGTTTGAGAACACCTTTTCATGAAGCAGCAAAATTGATGCACCAGCATAGTGGTGTTTGTTTTGTGGATTTTGCCTGCTCTGGTCCTTATGTAGAAGTGGATATGCATCCTGCAGATCCAGAATCTTATTTGGATGCTGTATTTATGTCGCCTCATAAATTTTTGGGTGGACCTGGAACTTCGGGTGTTTTAATTTTCAATAAAAAATTATACAAAAATATGATTCCTGATTGTCCTGGCGGCGGAACGGTAAGCTGGACAAATCCTTGGGGAGAACATAAATATATTGATAATATAGAAGATCGTGAAGATGGTGGAACGCCTGGTTTTCTTCAAGTTATAAAAACAGCACTTGCAATTGAGCTGAAAGAAGAAATGGGAATCGAAAACATTATGCAGCGTGAGCATGAAATCGTAGATTACGTTTTTAGTGAATTGGATCCTATTTCGAATATCAAAATTTTAGCAGGACAACATAAAGAGCGTCTTGGTGTAATTTCGTTTTTTATAGATGATCTTCATTTTAATTTAGGTGTAAAACTTCTAAATGATCGTTTTGGAATTCAGACCAGAGGCGGATGCAGCTGTGCGGGAACGTACGGACATTATTTACTGCATGTTGATCAGGAAACTTCTAATAAGCTGGTTAATGAAATCACGATTGGTGATTTGATCAAAAAACCGGGATGGATTAGAATGTCTATTCACCCAACGACAACAGATAAAGAGATTGCTTTTGTATGTGAAAGTATAAAAGAAATGGCTGCAAATCATAAAACTTGGGCTTTAGATTATTCTTACGATAGAGACAGAAACGAGTTTATCCATAAAAATGCAACTTCTTTTGAAGATGAATTGGTAGCGAGCTGGTTTAAATCTTAGTTTTTTTTAAACCGTAAAGAGCGCGAAATAAAAATATTAAAGCCGACAGTTTTTTAAAACCTGTCGGTTTTTTTATGATATGACGGGTTTGTTAATAGAAAACTCAAACGTGTCATCCCGAGGAACGAAGGATCGCACACGGAACTCTACAACGCTTAATAAAATTCTGTGCGGAGTTTCTAGTGTGATCCTTCGTTCCTCAAGGATGACATAAAAGCTCTGCAAAACAATAAGATTTACATTTTTTTAGTTGGATTTTGAGATTTCATGAATAAGTGTTTATTTATTAGCCCCGATAGAAGTGAAAATCCTTTTGTGCTGATCCCGAGGCTTCGGGAAGCACAAAAGATCGTAACGGATAGCGGGACTTTAGTTCTTCAAAAAACGTATATTTCTGCTTCTTAAAAAATTACATTATCAAACGTACGCCGCCTAGATCTGAAACGCGGTAAGAGAATTTATTTCCTGGAGAACCGATGAACATAAAGTTTTTGGGAATTTTCCATTTTTGGGAAAGTTCGTCAATTATTTCTGGTCCAAAAACGCCATCTATTTCAATGTATTCAATATCAAGTCCGTCGTAGGCACGGTCCAAAACTTCGAGGTCTTTTTTTAGAGATTCGTTATCTACGGCCTGATTTTTAACATGGACGATTTTCAGTTTTTTGGTGGTCTCATTATCTTCCACATATTGCAAGACTTTGTTGAGAATTGTAATATCGTCACCTTTGGTAAAAAATACAAATTCCTGTGAATTGATTTTTACACTTAAATTTTGAAGATACCGATTGCTTACCACCACCATTTTTCGAAGCGGCTGATAGAAATATTCTAAGGCTTCAATGAGCAGACGAATTAAATTGACGCGGTTGAGCATGATTCCGATAAAAATCAAGGATGGGATCATGTATTGCAAAAAGGTATAAAACGAATTGATATTCAGACGCATATTACCAATAAAAGCAGCAATAATAAAAGTTACCGCGGCTACAACGGCAATACCGCGCGCGCGTTCGGGTCTTGGAAGCTTTTTTCGTTTGTATTTTAAAAGTAAATTACCAATTCCGAATAATGCCATTACGGCTAAAAATGAAAAAGTATAAACCCCAGCCAGTGATTCTAAATGACCGCTTGTAGCAAAAAGCACTGAAATGCAAAGGATTAAAAAGCTGATCACAATTCTGTAATGCGAACCTCTGTTGTTTTGTTTCAGGAAATAATTTGGCAGAATTCTGTCTAATGTCATTCTGTTTAAAAGGCCGGAAACTCCAACAAAAGACGTTAAAACTGCTCCGCAGAGCACCATAACAGCATCGATGGAAATTAGCCAAGCCAGCCACGAACCACCGGTTGTCTGCCCTAAATGTGCCAATAGTGACTCTTTATTTTCTCCAACTTCAGTTAACGGAATTACGCTAACTAATAATATAGCAATCACCGGATTAAAGAAACTTACAATCGCCCACATATTGCGAAGTGTTTTTGGAAAAACTCCGTGTTCTTGTTCTTCCACAAAATTAGCAGAACTTTCGAAACCAGAAATTCCGAGCATTGCTGCCGAAAAACCAAGGAAAAGCGCTGTTTTAATATTATCGTAAGCAATAGGAGCTGCCCAATTGATATGAAAAGTTTCTAATCCGTTGGTCATTACAAACCAAATGGAAGCTAAAACCAGCAAAGTTAAAGTTGCAATGTGGGTCAGGAAAATGATAACAGCCACAAATGCAGATTCTCCAATTCCTAAAATGGCTAGTCCTGTAAATAAAACTAGCACTACGACGGTTGCAATTGTAACATTTAGTCCTTCAAAAATTCCGTGCAAATAGTGCATGCCTTCAGACGCCGAAATTACCGCAGTTGCCATGTAGGATAAAACAGTTAAAGTCGCAGCCAAAGAAGCCAATCGCTTGGTTGAAGTGTTTAGTAAAACATTGTAAGCTCCTCCGTTTAGTGGAATTGCTCCAACCACTTCTCCGTAAATTTTTCGGAATAGAAATAATACAACAGCAACAATTAAAAGTGAAATCCAAGCATATTGCCCAGCATATAAAATGGTTAATGCGGAAACATAAAGACAGGAAGAACTAATATCATTGCCACAAATTGCAGTTGCCTGTAATTGATTTAATTTTTTGTGTACGATTTCTTTCATCAGTATTTAAGATTAACACTTTTAGTAAAAAACAATAAGTAACAAATAAATTATAATCGGGGCAAAGGCAGTTTGAGTTTTGAATTCAAAAAATTATTTTACCTCTTGAAATTTTTGTAATGATAATAAAGCCTGCTTTTGTACTTTTTTCTGAAAAAAACCAGTCCATCCTAATAAATAACCTGTAGTGCCGAAAGCTTGTTTTGACCATTTCCAGACATCAAAACTATCGGTATGCTTAATAATTAAGCCCTCTTTAAAAACAAATTCGGCGTAAATTTTATTAATAACTTTTCTGTTTGTTTTGCTAAAATTGTATGTAGCAGTCCAATTGGCAGAACCTGTAGAGTCGTCAGCTTTTACATTAGAAAACTCAATTTTTAAATTCCCTTTACTTTTTAAAAGCAGCATCTCCCACATTTTAGAAACCTGATCTTCTTTTAGTAAACCAAAGGCCGGATCAATAAAGTGTACCTTTGGATGGTAGCAGTCACTCATTGTTTTGGCATCTGCATTTGCAAAAGCGGTGTAGAATTTTGTAATTAAGGTTTCATTTGCATTCATACTGAAATTTTTAATGTTAAATATAAGATTTATTAGATTAAAAAATCATTATAAAACACTAATTTCTTTCGCAGTATCGTATGTTTTTTTTGATTTGTCAAATACAGTCGAAAAATAGTTCATTTTATTGTGAGCTGTAAAATATCCAGTTTGATTACCAAAAGTTGTTGGCCCGCCGGCAATTATAAACCTAACAGCATAAATATCATTCTTTTTAAGTTTCAGCCATTCTGCAGGAGTAAAATAATAATAAGAAGTTGTTTTACCGTCTGTAGATTCTTTTACATTTTTGTCTGTGCAGGCAATAACATCGGCATTTGAAAGATCTACATATAGACCTCCAGCAATTCTTGCCTTGTCGTTTGCCGTTGCAGCTGTAATTTTTAAAATACCGCCTTTATCCGTTTTTGCTATTTGAATATTAACTTCGCCAGTATAAGCATATTTTTCGCAGATAAAAGTGTAATCCTGTGTTGCAGGAAAAGGAGCAGAGCCCTTTACACTTATAGTTTGCTGTGCGATGGCAAAAGTTGAAACAAATAGTAATAGAAAAAACGGTAATTTAAAATTCATAATTTATGTGTTTTATTGATCGGCTAATTTGGCGTCAAATTTTTCATCCCAATCCATTGATTTTATGGCTGAAATAAGGTTTTCATCATTTACAAATACTCGCAGCTCTTTATTTGCTACTTTCTTTGAGTATAACGCATGGTAGCGGTAAATGACTTCATTTTTGGTTTTGTAAACTCCATCTAATTTTAAATCAATAAAACTTCCGTAATATTGTCTAAATCTTTGGCAGGTTTTGGTCAAACGTTCTTCTGTCGTGTTTTCCAAAACCGATTTAGTTACTTCCGTTTCATTAAAAGGTTTAAATTTTGAGGTGTTACAAGTTTCTAAAACTCTTTTTCCTAAATCATACGCTTTTTGCTGCTGATTTGCACTTATGTCGGCTCCAGAAACTTTTTTAATTTTTAAATCTTCTGTATCTCTGCTTACTGTTTTCGATTTACATCCAATTAATAATAACAAACATATAATCAATCCTGCTTTCTTCATAACTATTTAAGTAATTTTTAATAATAAGTTAGGGTCGGGACAATTTTCTATATAAAAGTTCAGGTCTTTTGTGTTGCAGACACCTGGATAATCTCCCCAGTAATCTTCAATTTTATGAATGATTTGAAAATGGACATGCGGGGCATAATCACCATTTACTGAGGCATTTCCTAAAGTGGCAATTTTTTCGCCCTTCTTAAATTGTTCTCCGATATTTAATTTTTCTATACTTTCTAACGACAAATGACCGTATAAAGTATAAAATTTTTCATTTTCTATTTGATGTTCTAATATTATGGTAGGGCCGTAATCGCCTAAACCAATATTATTTTTAAAACTATGGACTTTACCGTCTAATGCAGCAAGAACAGCAGTTCCAGCCTCTGCCCATAAATCTAAACCAATATGAATATTTCGCTCAGGCTTAGATTCGTTTAAAAATATCGAGCTGCGCTGGTACAAAAAGCGGCCTTCGATATAACCGCCAAAAGCAACTTTAGCATTATTTTCTTTTAGATAACTTAAAATGTATTTTTCAAAATCTTCAGAGGTATCTAACTTCTCTTCCATTAAATCTTTATTCGAAACCGATAAATTTAACGGCGTATATTCTGAAATTTTAATTGATTCATCAATAACTTTAGTAGGTGGTAAGGCGTTTAAAATAGAGGCAAGGGGTTTCATAAATTTAAGCAACTTTTTTTATAATTATTAATTCATTGTGTACTTCTATGCGGGGCAGCATTTTTGTTGTAAACAATTTTGGATTTACTTCAGAAATATATTTTCTGTTTCTAACATTGTGGGCTTCATCGAGAATCATCGTATTAAATAAAACATAACCATTGTCTTTTAAAAGAGTACAAATTCTGTCTACAAAAAATTTTTCAAATAAAAAGTTCGGCATATTAGTATCTTCAAAAATGTCAATTATAATAAGATTGTACCTGTCTTTGGTTTTTAAAACAAATTCAAAAGCATCATCAATTACTACTTCTAGTTGTTTGATTTGATTAAGATTGAAATATTCGTTGGCAATCTGAATCATATCCGGATCAATTTCAACGCCTGTTATTTTATGCTTATAATCAATTTCATCTACTAATGTTTTAACAACACTGCCGCCGGCCACTCCTAATAATAAAATATGATCCATTTTTAAAATGGTTTCATAGCCAATATTGCGAAGACCGTAACGCAAAATACGCTGCAGGCTTCCGTACGAATAATTTGTGTTTTCAGAATCTAATACTAATTCACCATTTGCCCAAGTCACTTCAATAATTTTACTTCTGGCAGATTTCTTTTTAAAGATTTTAATAGGAATTATATAACTGAAAAATTTTCGAATCATTTTTGAATGCTTTTACTCAAATTTAGTATTAAATCTTTTATTTTGCACCAAATAATATGTCTTTAATGAAAAAACTATTGTACAAATTCCTATTTTTTAAGCTAATGGGCTGGAAAATAGTAGGAATAAAAAATGCCGAAATCAAAAAATGTATACTAATGGTAATGCCTCATACGAGTAATCACGATTTTTATATAGGACTTTTCACGCGTGGTATATCAGGATTACAGATGAATTGGGTAGGAAAGAAGGAATTGTTTAAGTTTCCTTTCGGCTATTATTTCAGAAATGTTGGAGGAGAACCTTTGGACCGATCCGGCGGCTTAAATAAGGTAGATTCAATTGCTGCCATTTTTGACCGAAAAGAAATCTTCCGATTGGCTGTTGCTCCAGAAGGAACTCGAAAAGAGGTAAAAGAAATTAAAACAGGATTTTACTATATCGCGCTTAAAGCGAATGTTCCAATTGTTCCTGTAGCTTTTAATTGGGGCAAAAAAGAAGTTAGTTTTGGTGAAGCATTTTATCCAACTGGAAATTATGAGGCTGATTTTGAAATTTTGAAAAAACATTATCAAGGCGTTTCAGGAAAAATTCCAGAAAATGGCTTTCCACTATAATTTTTAAAGATTTTTTCAAATGCGTGAGAATCGCGTAAATAAAAAAAATATTTACCTGTGTCCAAATATGCGATAATTTTAAATTAGGAAGAATACGTTTTAAAAGTTCCATTTTTGTAAAAGAATACAATTTTTTCAATTTCGCTTTCTTCCGAGTTTAAATTTGGGCTTTTTAATTCAGACGGAAATTTTGTTTCCGTTTTTTTATTTTCATTTACTTCAATTCTATAAAATAAATCTTTGTCAGAATTTTGAATTGAAATAGGTAAGGGAGGTAAAATTTTTTCTTCGTCATTTTTCGGGAAATTTCCTCTTCCAATTAAAATCCAATAAAGATCTACATCTGGAAAAACTTCCAAAATTTTCATAACAAAATCTAAACTTGGTTTGTTTCTGCCAGATAATAGGTGAGACATACTCGAACGCTGCACACCAATTTTATCAGCAAATGCAGAGGCATTTAGTCCATAATAGTCTAGTACAATCTCAAGTCTTTTTACAAAATCATCTATGTTTACCATTGTAAATTCTAGTTTTAGAAATGCGTATTTACAAATGTAAACAAAAAGAATAACTATAACAATATTACAGTTGTAAATCTTATATATAAAGAATAATAACTTAAACATAAACTTTAATAAAATTACATAAGTAATTGAAAAACAAATTAATGAACTTTAATTTTGTGATTTATAACATTTGTTAATTCATATCGCTGAACCAATAGGATATTAAGGCAATTAACTGTTTACATTTCTAAATTATTAACATTTTAAATAGTTTACAATTGTAAAAATAAAGATGTTTACTTTTGTAAACTAATCAAAACACAATGAATTTAGAAGTACTTTTTACAGAATACAAAGAAGAAAGCATATCTGGAAGATATTTGACTTTAGATCACATTAAACCACTTTTAGATAAATTAAATACAAATAATCAAGTACAGATTATTGGAACATCAGTTTTAGGTGAACCTATATATAGTTACCAATTTGGGACAGGACAAACACGTGTTTATTTATGGTCGCAAATGCACGGAAACGAAAGCACAACCACAAAAGCGCTATTCGATTTTATTAATCTGCTAAATGGTGAAACAGATTTTGCAAAGAGAATGCTCAATACTTTTACCTTTTATAGTATTCCTATATTAAATCCAGATGGCGCAAGATTATACACACGTGCAAATGCTGTTGATGTAGATTTAAATCGCGACTCTCAAGACCTGACACAGCCAGAAAGCAGGGTTTTAAGAGAAGTATTTGAAAGTTTCAAACCCCATTATTGTTTTAATCTACATGATCAGCGTACTATTTTTGGCGCAGGAACTACTGGGAAGCCTGCAACGGTGTCTTTTTTAGCACCCTCTTATAATGAAGAGAGAGAAGTGAATGAGAATAGATTAAAAGCCATAAATATTATTGCAGGAATCAATCACGAACTTCAGAAATATATACCAGGACAAGTCGGCCGTTTCGATGATTCTTTTAATATTAATTGTATCGGAGATACTTTTCAATTTTTAGGAGTCCCTACTATATTATTTGAAGCAGGGCATTACCCAGGCGACTATGAAAGGGAAATCACACGTAAATACATATTTTTCTCGTTAATTTTGAGCTTTAAATTGATTTCCGAAAACGTTTTAGTTGATAATCGATTTGGTGAATATTTGAATATTTCACAAAATAACGTGGTTTTTTATGATTTTATGTATAAAAATGTCAAAATAAATTATGATGGTATCGAAATTATTACGAATTTTGTCGCACAATACAAAGAGGAATTAATCGAAAATAAGATTCAGTTTAATGCTTACATAGTTGAAGTAGGCGAATTGGAAAATTATTTTGGTCACTACGAATATGATGCGAAAGAGCAGGAATATTCGGATGATTTCACAAATTTTCCCAAATTGGGTCAGAAAGCAAATTTTTATTTAAATAAAAATGTTAAATTTGTTAACGGATTAATAAAAAGTTAATTTTTTTGTGAATTTGTTGTTTTTTATATATAATTTTATACTTTGTAATAGCAATTAGTAATATTAATTAAACAATTATGAGTAAATTTCGTTTAGATGAAGTAGATCACCAGATTTTAGATATGTTAATAGACAATACGAGAGTTCCGTTTACTGACATTGCAAAAAAATTATTGATATCTGCTGGAACAGTACATGTTAGAGTAAAAAAGATGGAAGACGCAGGTATAATAATGGGTTCTTCTTTAGCCTTAGATTACGATAAATTAGGGTATTCATTTATTGCTTACGTAGGTGTATTTCTGAATAATACGTCTCAAACAAAATTTGTATTAGAGCGAATTAACCAAATTCCATTCGTTACCGTAGCTTCTGTAACTACAGGGAAATTTAATATTTTTTGCAAAATTAGAGCAAAAGATACTAAGCACGCGAAAGAAGTTATCTTTATGATTGACGATATCGAAGGTGTTTACAGAACTGAAACAATGATTTCATTAGAAGAAAGTATAAACGATAAGAAGCGTTTGATGCATACTATTTTCAAAAATATGTAAGAACTTTTCTTGAATGCTATATTAAAATATAACCTCAAGTTTATTCTTGGGGTTTTTTTATGACTAATTAACCAACCAACTATAACACGATTATGTATACGTTGCCAAAAATTGAACGTTTTAATCAAGATGTTCTCTCAAAATACCACATCTATAATAGTGTTTTTATAACATTACCATTTGATTCTATAGATAATACTGGGGTTTTACTTCCTTTATTTACAGAGACTTGCGAAACGGGCTTTAAAAAACAAGAAACCCCAAAGGAAATTTTTAATTTCTTTTCTGATAGATTTCTTAACAATGCTTCAGAAACTGAAAAAATCGATTTAATGTTTCGATTTATTCAATATATAGAACGCCAAATTGTATTGTTTGATGCTATTGAAGATGCTGCCTTTCCAGAAGTGAACAACATGGAAGGACGCGGTTCTTTACGTGATATCAAAGAAAAATCAGATGCTAAAGAGAAAGACGGTGAACTAATTGAGTTTTTAGAAAACTTTAATGTTCGTACTGTTTTAACTGCGCATCCAACTCAATTTTATCCTGGGCCAGTTTTAGGAATTATAAATGATTTGACTGAGGCAATCCGTCAAAATGATTTATTACAGATTAAACAATTACTGGCACAGTTAGGAAAAACACCTTTCATTCAAAATGAAAAACCAAATCCGTACGATGAAGCAGTCAGCTTGATTTGGTATTTGGAAAATGTGTTTTACGCAACTGCTGGAGAAATTGTACATTACCTTCAAAAAAACATAAAAGAGGGAGAGCCAATTCACAATCAATTAATCAAACTTGGTTTCTGGCCGGGAGGTGATCGTGACGGAAATCCTTTTGTTACAACAGAAATTACGCTTAAAGTTGCAGATCGTTTACGTACTTCAATTTTAAAGTGTTACTATGTCGAAATGAGAAATCTAAAACGCAAGTTAACTTTCTCTGGTGTAGACACTTTGGTGTCTGAACTTGAACATAAGCTTTATCGTTCTGTTTTCTATTCTAAAGGTGAAATTTTTATCACTTTAGAAGAATTATTGACGCAGTTAAATAAAATTAGAGCTATAATTATTGAAAAACATCAATCTTTATACTTAGATGAACTAGAAGCGTTTTTAGTAAAAATCAATTTATTTGGATTTCATTTTGCAACTTTAGATATTCGTCAGAATAGTAAAATTCATAATGTTGTATTTAAAGATGTTGTGAACTATTATTTGAATTCTGGATCTGATATTTTTCCGAAGAACTATTTTGAATTAACAGAAGAGCAAAAAATCAATGTTTTATCAAAAATTAAAGGAAATTTAAATCCTGCTGATTTTGAAGATGAAATTACCAGATACACATTAGAGTCTGTTCAGGCGATTAAAACCATTCAAGCAAATAATGGTGAAGAAGGGGCCAATCGTTATATTATTAGTAATAACGAAAGTGCGCTGAATGTAATGGAAACTTTCGCTATGATTCGTTTGAATAATTGGGAAAATCCTACGGTTGATATTATTCCGCTTTTTGAATCTGTAGATGATTTACAAAATGCACATTCTATAATGGAGCAATTGTATACCAATGCAGAATATTCTAAGCATTTAAAAGAAAGAGGAAATAAACAAACAATTATGCTTGGTTTCTCTGACGGAACTAAAGATGGTGGTTATTTAATGGCAAACTGGAGTATTTATCAGGCAAAAATTTCATTGACCGAGATTTCTAGAAAATATGGTATTAAAGTAATTTTCTTTGACGGACGCGGTGGGCCTCCAGCTCGTGGCGGCGGAAAAACGCACAAATTCTATGCTTCTTTAGGGCCAAAAATCGAAAATAACGAAATTCAAATTACGGTTCAAGGTCAAACTATAAGCTCTAATTTTGGAACTTTAGATTCTTGTCGTTACAATATTGAGAACTTATTAAGTGCTGGAGTAACTAACCAGGTTTTTAGTAAAGGAAAAAATGAACTTACTGCGGATGAGACTGAAATCTTGACGCAATTGGCTAATTTAGGATATGATAAATATTTGAGTTTTAAGAATCACCCAAAATTTATTCCTTATTTGGAAAAAATGAGTACGCTGAAATATTATTCTAAAACTAATATCGGCAGCCGTCCTTCTAAAAGAAGTAAATCTGAATCTTTAGATTTTGCTGATTTAAGAGCAATTCCATTTGTGGGATCTTGGAGTCAGTTAAAACAAAATGTACCTGGATTCTTTGGAGTTGGTTCAGCTTTAAAACATTTTGAAGAAAGCGGGCAATGGGATAAAGTAAGCGATTTATATCATAACTCATTATTTTTCAAAACTTTACTGGAAAATAGTATGATGTCATTGGCAAAATCGTTTTTACCATTAACAGCATATATGAGAAAAGATCCTGAATTCGGTGAATTCTGGCAGATTATTTACGATGAATTCTCAGAAACAAAGAGACTTTTACTAAAAATTGCTGATCATAAAACCTTAATGGAAAATTATCCAGATGGTATTGCTTCAATCCAAATAAGAGAGCGTATTGTTTTACCGTTGTTAACAATTCAGCAATATGCTTTATTGAGAATCAATGAGTTGAACAAAGAAGAATCTCCAAATGAAGAATTGATCAAAGTTTATGAAAAAGTAGTAACAAGATCTCTCTTTGGAAATACTAATGCAAGTAGAAATTCAGCTTAAAACTGAATCTTAGATTATAGATTTATATAAAATGAAAGTAAGCGATATAGCAGAGAATGAATTTTCCGGCCATTTTGGGACATATTTAAAACAAGCCGGAGATGGATTATTGATTGAGGAATTAGAAATTTCTCTTCATGAATTTATACGATTTGTTCAAAATATTCCAATGGATAAATTTGATTACCGTTATGCAGAAGGTAAATGGACGATCAAAGATATTATCCAACATGTTATGGATACAGAACGTATTTTTGCTTACCGCGCTCTACGTTTTTCAAGAAATGATCAAACGCCTTTGCCAAGTTTTGAAGAGGATGATTATGCAAATAACACCAATTCAAATGGAAGAAGTATTCAAGATTTGCTAACTGAACTATCAGCGCTAAGACACTCAACTTTATTGCTTTACAAAAGCTTATCTGAAGAACAACTTAAAAGAATTGGAACAGCTTCTGGTAATCAAATTTCGGTTCGTGCTTTAGGCTTTGTCATAATCGGACATCAAAAACATCATCAAAAAGTTTTTGAAGAAAGGTATTTGTAGAAAGCTAAACTTCTTTATAAAAAAAATCCCGTGAAGCAATTCGCAGGATTTTTTTATTTAAATAATATTTTCACAGCCTGCCATTTCGACGAAGGAGAAATCACACTAGAAATTGAATAAATTCTTTTCAGATTCTCGCGTGAGATTCCCCCTTCGTTGAAATGACAAAAATTAGTATTTATTGAATAGTTTGATTTTTTCTTTCTAAAAACGCCAAACCAAATCTAATTTTATCATAAGACATTTTCTCTTCAAAATAATCAAAATAAGGTCTCAAAGCATTTGGATTTTCTAAAGCTGTTTTTGCTTTTTCGATTTCAGTAATTTCTGTATCAGAAATAAATGGATTCAAATCGAGATCGTGACCGTCAACATATAATTTAGCCAGATGAGAAATAATTGTTGTTCTGCCTAAACTTCTTCTTTCGGCAATTTCATCTACAGAAATACCGCTTTCATATAATTCTAAAGTTTTTTTATAGGTGTTTTCTTTTTTATCTTTCTTAACTACCGATTTATTTTTGTAAAATTCAATTATAGCATTGATAAACTCGGAACCATATTTTTCAAGTTTAGCTTTTCCAACTCCTTCAACAGCAAGAAAATCTTCATCTGTCATTGGTCTTAAAATTTCCATTTGTCTTAAAGAGGCATCACTGAAAATTACATACGCAGGAACTTCTTCTTCTTGAGCAATTTCGTAGCGTAATTTTCGAAGTGTTTCAAAAAGAGAATTTTTAGCTGTTTTAGTTTTCGCTTCTTTAATTTCAGATTTATCGATTACTTTCTTAACAACTGTTGTCAATTTTACTTTTTCACCTTCAAACAAAACTTTCTTTGCAAAAGGGGTAAGGAGTATTTTGTTATGCTGATGAAAGGCAATTTCACAATATCCCAAATTTATAAGCTGAATAAGGTATTGATTCCAGTCATACCAAGAAATATCATCGCCAATTCCGTAGGTTTTTAGCGTTTGATAATTTTTTTCGTAGATATACGCGTTTCTCGAGCCTCTTAAAAAATCTACAATTACTGCCAGTGGCTCAGATTCTTTCAAACGTGTAATTGCAGATAATGCTTTTTGCGCTAAAACTGTTCCGTCGAAAAAAGTTGGCGGATTTTTGCAGATATCACAATTACCGCAATTTTCTGTAACCAATTCACCAAAATAAGAAAGCAGAATTTTTCTACGGCAGCTAACGGCATCAGCGTATTGTTTCATACGATCTAATTTCGCAAGCTGAATGTCTGCATTTAATCCGTCCGAAGCAAATTTCTGAAGCTGAATCACATCTGCGTAACTTTCGAACAAAACTGTTTCGGCTGGTAAACCGTCACGTCCCGCACGTCCAATTTCTTGATAATAACCTTCTATGTTTTTTGGAAGATTATAATGAATTACCCAGCGAACATTCGATTTGTCAATCCCCATTCCGAAAGCAATCGTTGCGCAAACTACCTGACAATCGTCGTTTATAAATTGATCCTGAGTTTTCGCACGCGTATCGTTATCTAAACCAGCATGATACGCTTTTGCTGTAATTCCGTTTTTCTTTAATTTTTCGGCTAATTCCTCTGTAGTTTTACGGCTTAAGCAATAAATAATTCCTGATTCATTGGGTTTATTTTCAACAAAATCAATGATCTGTTTTACACGATCCAATGCTGGACGTACTTCTAAACTTAAATTTGCACGATCAAAAGAGGCAATAAAAGTTTTTGGCTTTATTAAATTAAGCTGTTTTGTAATATCTGTTCGCGTTGCTTTATCAGCTGTAGCGGTCAGCGCTAAAACTGGAGTAGAAGGGAAGCGGCTTTTTAAATATCCTAAATTAGTATAAGCAGGTCTGAAATCATGACCCCAAGACGAAATACAATGTGCTTCGTCAATTGCTATTAGGCTAATTGTTAGTTCATTAAAAGCAACATCAAGATAAGAAAGACTTTCTGGAGCAATATATACCAGCTTAAAAGTATTAGATTTTAAGTTTTCTATATAATACTGCTGTTCTTGTGCAGACTGTGAGCTGTTTATATAGCAGGCAGATATTCCGTTTGTTTTTAAACTGTCAACCTGATCTTTCATTAAGGCGATCAGGGGAGAAATCACTATTGTAATTCCGGGTAAAATTAAAGCCGGAAGTTGGAAACATATTGATTTTCCGCCTCCGGTAGGCATAATAGCTAGAGCATCTTGCCCCGCTAATATAGTATTGATAATAGTTTCTTGATTTGGTCTGAATTTTTCAAAACCAAAATTTTCTTTTAATGCTGCATGTAATATTTCTGAAGTCATAGGGCGTATAATCTTTAATAAAAGACTAAAATTAAAAATAATCTTACAAAAATATAAAATTTGTTTAATTATTATGGTATAAAAAAAGGAACTCGAATAGAGTTCCTCTTATTTTATTTCAAAGAAATGAATTAATCTTCATCTTCTTCTTCATCCTCGTCATAATCAGTATCTGCTTTATCGTCGTCATCTTCATCATCTTCATCGCCGCCTTCAACATCAGGTTTGTCTTGATTATCGTCTTCATCATCGTCGTCGATATCATCATCAAGATCCATTCCTTTAACTGGAACGATTGTATCTACATCAACATCAATATCATCATCTTCATCGTAGTTTTCAATTCTATCAGCAAGTTTAGTACTAATTTTTACTAAATAAATAGTGTCTTCTGTGCGAACTTCCACAGCTTCAACCAATTCGTTTTTAGCATTTCTAAAACGGATTACATCCGAATCATCATAACCATCAGGAAATTTTTCAACCAAAAGGTTTAAAATTTCATTGGTAAGTTTAGCGTAGTCTACTATAACTCTTTTCATAAATTATTTTATAAATCTAATAAATATGCAAAAATTAACGGAGCAACAATTGTAGCATCCGACTCAATAATAAATTTAGGGGTTTTGATATCTAATTTACCCCAAGTGATTTTTTCATTTGGAACTGCTCCAGAATAAGAACCGTAACTAGTTGTTGAATCTGAAATTTGGCAGAAATAGCTCCAAAATGGAACATCATGCATTTCCATATCTTGGTATAACATTGGTACAACACAGATAGGGAAATCACCAGCGATACCACCACCGATTTGGAAGAATCCAATTCCTTTAGAGCTGTTTTTTGAATACCAGTCTGCTAGGAATGTCATGTATTCAATTCCAGATTTCATAGTAGATGCTTTCAACTCTCCTTTAATTACGTATGACGCAAAGATATTTCCCATTGTACTATCTTCCCATCCTGGTACAATAATAGGCAGGTTTTTCTCTGCAGCTGCATACATCCAGCTATCTTTTAAATCAATTTCGTAATATTCTTCTAAAACGCCAGATAACAACATTTTATACATAAATTCATGCGGAAAATAACGTTCTCCTTTATCATCTGCATCCTTCCAAATTTTGTAAATATGTTTTTGTAAACGACGGAAAGCTTCATGCTCAGGAATACATGTGTCTGTAACACGGTTTAATCCTCTTTCTAGCAATGCCCACTCATCTTCTGGTGTTAAATCACGGTAATTTGGTACTCTTTCATAATGAGAATGAGCCACTAAATTCATGATATCTTCTTCAAGATTTGCACCTGTACATGAAATAATATGTACTTTGTCTTGTCTGATTACTTCTGCAAAAATTTTACCAATTTCTGCTGTACTCATTGCGCCAGCCATACTTACAAGCATTTTTGCACCATCTGCTAACTGCTGTTCATATGCTTTTGCAGCATCTACTAATGAAGCAGAATTAAAATGCAAATAATGTTTTTCAATAAACTGACTGATTGGTCCTTTCATTTTTTTTTGTTTTTTTTTTGAATTAAAAAGTTTAACCTTTTTGGATGTTAATGCAAATTAAGAATTTTCTAAATATTTATCTTACTTAATCTGCCGTTTTTTTACAACTTTTTTTTGTAGCCTAAAATCTTCAATACATCATCTGAAGTTTGCTGTTCTGAAAAAACTTCTGTCGCCAGAATACCATTTTCGTCACGATCTATCAAAATGTGTTTAGGCTGCGGAATCAAACAGTGGTGAAGACCACCGTATCCTCCAATTGTTTCTTGATATGCGCCAGTATTAAAGAAACCAATATATAATGGTTTTTCTTTATTGTACTTTGGCAGATAAATTGCGTTCATGTTTTGCTCAGAATTGTAATAGTCGTCACTATCGCAAGTCAGACCTCCTAACAAGACCCGCTCGTAAGTATCATTCCAACGGTTTACCGCCAGCATGATAAAACGTTTGTTTATAGCCCAAGTATCTGGTAAAGTGGTAATAAAAGAGGAATCAATCATATTCCATTTTTCTCTATCATTTTGTTGTTTTTGATACAAAATCTGATAGATTGCACCACCGCTTTCGCCTACAGTAAACGATCCAAATTCCGTAAAAATATTTGGAACATCAACTTCAGCTTCATCACAAGCAATTTTAATTTGATTGATAATTTCATCAATCATATATTGATAATCATAGTCAAAAGCTAATGAATTCTTAATTGGAAAACCACCTCCAATGTTCAATCCATCTAGGGTAGGGCATTCTTTTTTAAGAGCAATGTATACTTTAATACATTTTACAAGCTCATTCCAATAATATGATGTATCGTTTATTCCGGTATTGATAAAAAAGTGAAGCATTTTAAGCTCTAATCTATCATTTTCCTGAATTTGTTTTTTATAAAAAGAAACTATGTTTTTATAACCAATTCCTAATCTTGATGTATAAAATTCGAATTTAGGTTCTTCCTCAGCAGCAATACGGATTCCAATTTTAAATTTCCCTTTAATTTCTGCTTGAAGTAAATCTAATTCTTCATAATTGTCAATAATCGGAATAGTATTCTTATGTCCGTTATTAATCAATCTTGCAATATTACTAATGTATTCGTCTCTTTTAAAACCGTTACAAATTACATAAGTACTCTTATTGATTTTTCCGTTTTCTAATAAATTCTCCACAATATTAACATCAAATGCCGATGATGTTTCTATATGAATGTTATTCTTGAAAGCTTCATTCATAATGTATTCAAAATGAGAACTTTTTGTACAATAACAATAATAGTATTTTGCTTCGTATTTATTTTTTTCCATTGATTTTCTGAACCAGGCTTTTGCCTTATTGATGTTTTCAGAAATCTGAGGCAGATAAGTAAATTTTAATGGCGTACCATATTGCTCAACCAATTTCATCAAATCGATATTGTGAAACAAAAGGTTGTCTTTGTTTAATTTAAATTCTGTTTGTGGAAAATAGTATGTTTGATTTATTAGATCAGAATATTTTGTATTCATTTATGTGTCAATGTTTAGAGATTGTAATTTTATTTAAATTTAGGTTTTTTTTGGAACTAAATCTTAAATTCAAACTCTAATATTGGCAAATATAATAGGCAGTTTTTCATGCTCCGCTTTTGAACATTGGAAAACATCGGGGCAAAACGGACTCTTGCTATTATAAAAGCGATCTAACATTCTTAATAAAGAACTGTTGAGACGGTTTCTATAAGAACTAAAGTGTCTTTGTTTCCTGTTTGTTTTCATGGTGGCAAATGTAAAAAATAATATATACCTAACGCAATGCTTTTGATTAAAAAAAGTTTAAGATTTATAATCTTGAAACGCGTCTAGAATCAATTTATTTTCAACGGATTGGTTAATTTTTATCTTTCCTATTCCTTCAATTAATGCGAATTGGATTAAGCCGTATTCATTTTTTTTATCGTGAATAAGCAATTCTAAGATTGGATCGATGTCATTTTCTTCAAAAATTACATCGTCGTAAATGCCTTTTATGACAGTTTTGATTTCTCTGTAGTCTTCATCTGAAATTAGATTCTTGTGAAGAGAGATATAACTTTCCAGAATCATTCCAATAGCAATTGCTTCTCCGTGAAGTAAAGTAGTTTTGGTTTCGCTTTCTAGAAAATAACTTTCAATAGCGTGACCCAAAGTATGCCCAAAATTCAAGGCTTTACGAATGTTTTTTTCTGTTGGATCCTGAATAACTATTTCATTTTTGATTTCAACAGAACGATAAATTAATTGATCTAAATCATCGAAAATAATCGATTTTAGATCAGAGAACTGTCTCCAGTATGGTGCATCATAAATTAAACCATGTTTTAACATTTCGGCTAAACCAGAACGCATTTCACTTTGCGATAAAGTTTCAAGATATTGTGTATCTATTAAAACCATCTGCGGTACATTAATAACTCCGATCTGATTTTTAAGATTTCCTAAATCAACACCTGTTTTTCCGCCAACAGAAGCATCCACCATAGATAACAATGTAGTAGGGATATTGATAAAATCAACGCCTCTCTTAAAAGTAGAAGCAACAAAACCTCCTAAATCTGTAACGACACCGCCGCCCAGATTAATTACAAGTGATTTTCTATCGCCTCCAAGTTCTGTTAAGATATTCCAGATTTCAATGCAGGTTTCAATATTCTTATTAGCTTCTCCAGCTTCAAACTCAATAATTTCAATTGTAAGATCTGTTTCTAAAAGCGGTATAAATTTTGGCAAACAAAACTCATTAGTTTGATCATCAACAATTATAAATATGTTTGAGTATTTAGTTTCTCTTAAATGTTTATTTAAAGCTTCGTATGCATTGTGGTTAAAATGTACGAAATAATTATTGGCTTGAATTGACTGCATAATTCTTTAGTTAATTAAAACCGCAAAATAAGGCAATTTTAACTAAATAACGCTTATACTCGCTTTATAAATTTCCTAATATAATATCATTCAAAATATAATCTCCTATAAACTAAATCATTTACAATATTGTGGCGTATATTGATGAGCACCAGGGTAATTTTTACTTTTTGCCAAGTTAAAATATTTGCAGGCATTATCTTTTTCATTTTTATACAGATAACAAACCGCTATAAAGAACTCTGTTTTTCCACCCTTTAAACCAGGATGCTCAAGCGCTTTTTTGAAATATTTTACTGCCAGATCATTTTTTCCAGTATTGAAATAACAAAAACCAATATTTTGAAGTACATATATATTTTCAGGATCAATTTTTAAAGCTTTAAGATAAATTTCCATTTCTTTATCCCTTTTTCCTTCCGCTCCAGCTTTTTGTCCCTCCTCAATATAGTTTGTAACTACAAAATTATTTTTTTGCTTCAGAAGTGTGCTGTCATTTGGAAAGTTCTTTAATCCTTGATTAATAAAATTTAATAATCTATTGCGATCTGCACCCGAACTTTGCAAACCGTAAAATGCGGTAACCCATGTATCAGGTTCTTTTCTAAATTTATTATATAATGAGTGTTCTTTTAATATTTCTAAGGTGTCACGTTTCCTAATTGCAAAATTCATTGCCGATTTATAAATAGCTTTATTTCTTGGACGTGTATAAAAAGCTCGTTTCGCATAAAAGTAAGCACTATCAATATTCCCTTTTTTTGAAGAAATCACTTGTTTGTAAAAATCGATTCTTCCAGAATATGGGTTTATTTTTGCTGCTTTAGAAAAACATTTAAGAGCTTTTTCGTAATTTTCTTCACGTATATAGTAGATTCCAGCGTACTCATAGAATGCTTCAGAACTACTGAAAACATTTGGATAGCTTGGTATTCTTTTTACTACTTCGTCTCCGCTAAGAAGTCCTTTGTTATTTAAATTAATATTATCGCCGGCGATTAAATATTCAAGATTTGAAGCTCGGCATATTAAAAAAGCAGAATAACAAGCTATTATTGATAACGCAATTAGGACCCGAGATGCAATTTTAACCTTATTTGTATTGCCTCTTAAATCTTGATAATTAGAACTATTTATTATAGTAAGCGCAACCATCAAACAGAAAAAGATTGACATTGTAGGTCTGTACATTGGAAAATTAAAAAAAGAATCGACTCCATAAACAACGACTATTAATAAGGTTAAAAGCTCCGTTGTTTTTTTGCTTGACTCTTTTGATATTAAGACATTTTTTAAATTAAAAAAAAACAAAAAAACAAAGATTGAAAAATAAATCAACCCGTTCACAATTCCAGTTTCTGATGCAATTTCAAGAAAATCATTGTGTGTATGCAGGGAAACAGTAACATCATTAGAAAAAGTTCTTTCATAAGGAATAGATTCTACTTGATAATTACCTAATCCAATTCCTAAGATTGGATTTTTTTTAGTTATTTCGACTGCATTTCCCCAATATTCTAACCTTGCTTGTGATGAAGCGTCTTTGGTATTAATTTGACTGACTCTATTTTCTAATGATTGATATCGCCCATTATCTTTAGATTTTTCAAAAATTGAATTTGCAAATAGTATCGCTGTTAAAACAGGAAGAATTAAATAAATAATTTTTATAAAACTAGATTTTGTAAAGGATTTTTTTAAAAGATATATACTATAAATAGAATAGATCAAAAAAAGATTAATCAACGGAGTTCTTGCTCCGGTTAAGAAAATAACTGAAGTAACTGAAAAAAGTGCAATTATAAGAAGCCATTTTTTGTAAGCTGAAAAATGAGTTATTCCCAGTAATAAAAAAGGAACTTTGATTGTCAGGCTTGCGGCAATTATATTAATATTTCCTGTATTTCCTTTGATTGTGCTCAAAAGATCAATTATAGAAGCGTTTCTTGGTATAATAATAAAATTACATAATTGCTGCCATGACTGAAGGAATGCGCTAATACCTACCGCTAAAATAATTTTATATAGTATATCTAATTTGTCTTTTAATAAAATTGTAAGGTTTATAAAAAGACAAAATATAATAACTAGCTCTGTCAATTTGGTATAAACTAATGATGTATTTTTTGCCGCAAAAATAGAAATCCCGCTTATTATTATAAAAGCACAATAAAACTTAAAAATAATATTTCTTTTTAATAATGGAAAAATAGAAGCAGAAGTGGTATTTGAATTAAAATAAAAATATAATCCCAGCAAAATATTAATAACAGATAAATAAAAGAACTGAGGGTTAATAATTTCCAAAGTTTTAAAATATGGAAAAAAATCAATTGCCAGCAGTGAACTTATAACTGCAAGTACTAAAAAATCCGATATTGCCTTTTTCCCTTTTGTTTCGTTGATGATTTCATCAATCCTGTTCGCATTCATGACATTATTTTTTGCAAAAATACAAAATACAAAGTAATTTCTTACTTTATTGTCGGATATTTTATTCATATAGAATTACGCAGAAAAAAAATCAATCCTTCAATTGAGAAAATTGAAAAATTTGACACCATTTAGTAAATAATATTCAAAACACTCTATATCTTTGCACAAAAACTAAACTTAATGGAAAAAATATTCGACAACACACAGGTTGCATTTTCGTTAAAAAGTGATACAGAACTTGATAGAGCTTATTTTCTTTTTAAAATGATTGACAGCGAACCGTTAGTGCGTATTGGGACAGCAGTAACTAATTTTGCTATCAAAGCACATCTTCCAGTTGAAGGATTAATACGCGCAACTGTTTTTGATCATTTTTGCGGCGGGGTTAACGAAAATGACTGTTTAACTGTAGTTGATAAAATGTTTACTAAAGGTGTTTCATCTGTATTAGATTATTCAGTTGAAGGAAAAGAAGAAGAAGCACAATTTGATGCTGCTTTAGAAATGACCTTAAAAACTATTGAATTTGCAAAGGAGCGATTAGCAATTCCGTTTGCAGTATTTAAACCAACTGGTTTAGGCCGTTTTGAATTGTATGAGAAATTAGGAGAAAAGCAGACCTTATCTCCAACGGAGCAAGAAGAATGGAATAGAGTAGTAGCTCGTTTTGATCAAGTTTGCAGTGAAGCACATAAAAAAGATGTTGCTTTATTAATTGATGGTGAGGAAAGCTGGATGCAGGATGCTGCTGATGATCTTGTTACCGATATGATGCGCAAATACAATAAGGAAAAAGCCATTGTATTTAATACTTTACAAATGTACCGTTGGGATCGTTTGGATTATTTGAAAAAATTGCATGATATTGCAAAAGCGGAAGGTTTCTACATCGGAATGAAATTAGTTCGCGGCGCGTACATGGAAAAAGAAAACAAACGTGCGGAAGAAAAAGGATATGTTTCTCCAATTTGTGTTTCTAAACAAGCAACAGATGATAATTATGATGCCGCTGTAAACTATATGCTGGATCATTTAGAAACAATGGCGATCTTTGCAGGAACACATAACGAATTGAGTTCATACAAATTGATGGAAATGATGGCTCAAAAAGGAATTGCTAAAAACGATAATAGAATCTGGTTTGGACAATTATACGGAATGAGCGATAATATTAGTTATAACTTGGCTGAAAATGGTTATAATGTAGCTAAATATCTGCCTTTTGGACCAGTTAGAGATGTTATGCCGTACTTGATTCGTCGTGCCGAAGAAAACACTTCTGTAGCCGGACAAACAAGCCGCGAATTATCTATGATTAAAGCTGAACGCAAACGTAGAAAAGGGAAATAATTTTTAGTTTTCAGTCTCGGCTTACAGTTTACATATTAAAAAGGTTCCAACAAAATTGGAACCTTTTTCGTTCGTATTAAACCCGACAGGTTTTTAAAACCTGTCGAGTTTGTTGTAGACGTGCGATTTTAGATTTTAGTCCCGAAGTCTTGGGATTAGATTTTAGATTTTAGATTTTAGATTTTAGATTTTAGATTTTAGATTTTAGATTTTAGATTTTAGATTTTAGATTTTAGATTTTACAAAAAAAATCCATTTGCTTTGCAAATCCATTTTTTTTGTATTGGAATTTGGAATTTTAAAAATTGGAATTTTATCTAATAGTTACTAAACTGAAGATTACTTAAGTTCTTATAAATTCCATTTTCTAAATTAATCAATTCCTGATGTGTTCCTTCTTCTGAGATTTTTCCGTTATCTAAAACTAGGATTTTATCTGCATTTCTAATAGTCGAAAGTCTGTGAGCGATAATGATGCTTGTTCTTCCTTCCATTAGGACTTCTAAAGCTTCCTGAACTAGTTTTTCGCTTTCGCTGTCTAAAGATGAAGTTGCTTCATCTAATATTAAAATACTCGGGTTTTTAAGCAGCGCTCTTGCAATTGCAATACGCTGGCGTTGTCCGCCTGATAACTTAACCCCGCGTTCTCCAACTAACGTTTCAAATTTTTCTGGGAAACCTTCTATAAAATTAAAAGCATTAGCCTGTTTTGCTGCCAGTACAATTTCTTCGTCAGAAGCGTCTGGTTTTCCGTAGGCAATATTTTCTCTGATTGTTCCTCCAAATAAAATAACATCTTGCGGCACAATACTCATGTTGCCGCGAAGATCTTCTAAATCATAATCGTAAATATTTTTTCCGTCTATGGTTATTTCTCCAGAAGTAATATCGTAGAATCTCAATAAAAGAGAAGAAATAGTCGATTTCCCAGCACCGCTAGGTCCAACAATTGCTATTTTTTGTCCAAACTCGGCTTTGAAATTTACGTTTTTTAAAACCTGTATTTCCTGACGTGTCGGGTAACTAAAAGCAACATTATTGAAGGTTACATTTCCTTTAATTTTTTCTTTTTTTCTATTAACATCAGAATTGATTTTCTCCGGATTTTCGTCTAATAATTCGAAAACCCTTTCGGTTGCTCCAATTGCTTTTTGGATCTGTGCATATAATTCGGCGATTCCACCAAATGAAGCTCCGACGAAAGTAGAATACAAAACAAAAGAGATTAATTGTCCCACGCTCATTTCGCCCGCAATACTCAACCGTACGCCAAACCAAACTACCGCTACAATGGCGCCAAATAAACAGAAGATAATAAATGATGCAAAGTAACCGCGATATTTACCACCTTTAATAGCCAGTTTTACAACATCGCTGATTTTACCTTTATAACGTGCAATTTCGTACCATTCGTTAGCAAAAGCTTTAACAATGCTGATTCCCTGCATCGTTTCTTCAACTATAACCTGACTTTCTGCAACCTGATCTTGAACTTTTTTAGAATATTTTCTAATAAATCTTCCGAAAACAACTGCTGCAATTGCCACTAACGGTACTACTGAAAGCATTAATAAAGTTAATTTCAAGCTTTCAGTCGCTAATAAAATAACACCTCCAATAATTAATATAAACTGACGTAAAAACTCAGCAATTGTAGTAGTTAAAGTATCTTGGATTTGTGTAATATCCGCACTGATACGACTGTTTAATTCTCCAACTCTTTTTTGAGAGAAGAAAGTCATTGGCAGTTTTACTAAATTGGTATACAAAGCCAAACGGAGATTTGCCAATGTATTTTCGGTAAAGTTTACAAATAAAGACAATCTGAAAAAGGAAAAGAAAGATTGTAAAAACAAAATCGCAATTAATCCTAAAGCGATTGTATTAGCTTGGTCATTGTCTTTATTTTTTACACAGTCAACAAGCATTCCCATTAATTTTGGAAAGGCTAGGGCAGTAGCTCCCGTTAAAAGCAGAAAAATTAATCCGATGAAGAATTTCCATTTGTGATTTCCTGCGTATGTAAATATTGTTTTTGCTTTGGTAAGTGAAGTAGCAGTTATTTTAGATTTTGGTAAATCATTTTCTTTAAATCTTGCCATTAGAATTTACTATTTTTAGGTATACAAATGTATGACTATAGGAAATGAATACAAAGTAATATTACGAATTAGAGTTCCATATTCTGCTTTTTAACGAAAATATAAGAAAACACAATTTTTTGTTCATTTTTTAACAGACTGAAAAATAGAGAGCTAAATAAAAACATCAAAAATAATTTCATTTTTTTTGTATTTATGCTTGCAAATACAAAATCTAGCTGTATATTTGCACTCGCAATCACGAAATGATAGCAGCCTAGTAAAATAGGGCGATTAGCTCAGCTGGTTCAGAGCACCTCGTTTACACCGAGGGGGTCGGGGGTTCGAACCCCTCATCGCCCACAGAAAAACTCCTTAAGAAATTAAGGAGTTTTTTATTTAAGTACACTTTTTTTTCGTTAAGAAATAATTCAAAAATTACCACACCTTTTCATAAATACGCTGAAAATATTTATAAAAATCTTCGTTCTAAATAGTCGAGACTGCAAAGATACTTTTTGCCTGCCTTAGAACAATTTCCTCTGTATTTTAATTAACAAAATAATTAATTAAAAAATGATCAAATTAATCAACACATTCATAATTACAGGTGGTCCTGGAGTTGGAAAAACAACTATTATTCAAGAATTAGAACGAAGAGGATATAATTGTATCGATGAAGCAGCACGTCAAATTATCAAAGAACAAGTAATAAATAATGGAGATGCACTTCCGTGGGCAAATCAGGAAAGATATACTTATTTAATGCTTGAAAGGTCTATAGATGATTTTCTGAAAAACAAGGACGATTCTTCAATTACCTTTTTCGATAGGGGTATTCCTGACACCATAGCATATGCAAATCTAATTAAATTGGAAATATCCAATGAATTAGCTGAAACTGTTCGAAAATACAGGTATAATCATATTGTATTTATATTACCGCCTTGGGAAGAAATTTATCAAACAGATTCTGAGCGCAAGCAAACTTTTACAGAAGCAATTGAAGTTTATGACATATTAAAAAGAACTTATTATGATTATGGGTATCGACTTATAGAAGTTCCAAAACTAAAAATAAGAGAAAGAGTTGATTTTATTCTTTCTACAATTGTACCAAATAATTAGTATCACATATACTAAAACTCCTTAATTTCTTAAGGAGTTTTTTTTTATGGCTATATTTCCACAATGTATTTCTTTACCATTAATTGTATAAGTAAGATTTTTTCCGTTTAGACTAAGTCCTGTTCGTAAAGTTCCTTTAGCACCTTCAACCACGCAGAGCATTACAACATAAAAGCCAGTTGATTCTTTCGAATTAATGATTCTTTCTAATGAAGCTGCTGTATAAATATTAGTATCTAAAAAAGATTCTAAATCTGTTAAGCCATAATTAAACAAGGACATTTTCTCAGGAACCATCGTATCAGGAGGTATCACTATTTTAAAGTATTTGCCAAGTAAAGAGGGTACATCATATGAATTTATAGGAAAGTCAATTTTCAATTCCAGAATATTATCCGTTTCGTTTATTATTCTAGTCCAAAAAACGGCATAACGATAAACTTCGCCATTAGGAGCAGTATATTTCATTCCGCCTCTCGGGAAGCTGTTTTGTATTATTAGACTTGCGCTTTTAGAATCATTATACTCATATTTAGTATAAATGTCTTTGTTATTAATCGTACTCAAACGCTTTTTAATATGGTCATTTTTTACCAAATGAAACGTTTCAGCCTCAGCTTTATTTTTCATGGATTCGTTCCCTTGTTTACAGGAAAAAAGTAGAGCCATCAAAATCAATATTAATATATTTTTTTTCACTTTTTTAATGTAATTCTATTATGCCAATTCTTTACCAGTATTTTTTACAATTAATCAATCTCAGTCGCTTTTAAATTATATTTTGTTCAATTTCAATATTATTATAGGCAGCCCAGCGTTTTAAGTTACCTACAAATCTTTTTAGATGATCCTCGTTTAGAAATATATTTGTCCAATATTCAAATCTATCACATTGAATACTGATGTAATAATTCATAATGGCCAGGCAGAGGTAGGGAAGTATTCTTTTTTCCTCTTCAGATATTTTAGTCACATTTTCATAACCTTTTAAAAAGCTCTGGGCTTTAATTAAATAGTCATTCTCATTGAGGTTGGTCGAAAAAAGCTGAAACAAGAAATAAGAAATATCAAGACATAACCAGCCATTACCGCAAAAATCAAAATCAAAAAAAGTTACTTGGTTTTCTTCATCGATATGCATATTATCAAACCAAACATCAAGATGAACGGCTCCAGATCTTATTTGTTTTTCATCAACATTATCAAACTTAATTTTTAGAAAGCTCGATAAAGCGTCTAAAAATAAAATTTCACCTGATGTTTTGTTGAAAAAAAGCTTTGTTCTTGTAAGGGACTCATCAAGTAAAGTCTGCGTATTATAAGTTATTCTTGCCAAACTGAACATTTCTGCGGCTTTATGAACTTCGGCTAGTCCTTTACCTATGAAAAAACTCGCATCAGCTGAAAATTTTGCTGTTTTTGAACCCTTTGCGTACGAAAAAAGCACGCCATACCTTTTCCCTTCAGGAGCATTAAATTCCTGAACCAGCTCATTCGATATGTCCTCTATTGGATAGGACACGGATGTATTGCTATTTTTCAGATACAATAAAAGTTTTAATTCTTCGTCTATTTCTACTCGAGTTCTCCAATTGAAGGTGTAGACTCTAAAAACAAACTTTTCATCACCATCCAACACAATATACAAATGGTTCATTGCAGCTCTAAAAAGTTTACATTCTGCAGCTTCACTTAGACCATATTTATCTATAATAAATTCTCTGATTTTATCTGCCGAAAGAATACTATGTGTAACTGAAAATTCTTGTACCATTTTTTTATTTTTATTTTAATTCTGAAGAGGGCAAATGTATAGTTTAGCTCCTTAAGAAATTAAGGAGTTTTTATTTTATGTATAATTCATAATCAATATGAAGCATCAATATGACTCCTTAATTTCCATTCTTATATTCATTGGGTGTCATTCCAGTTTTTTGTTTGAATAGGCGGGTAAAATGTTGTTGATATTTAAATCCAAGTTCATCTGCAATAGTATTTATTGACTTAAGGGGATCAAATATTTTTGATTTTGCTTCATCAATCAACTTAGACTGGATGTAGTCTAGTGCCGTATTTCCTGTTTCTTTTTTTATTAAATCGCCAAAGTAATTGGGAGATAAATGCAGTTGCTCTGCACACCAGTTTACATTTGGCAATCCTAATTTCCGCGGCAGATCAGATTTAAAATAGTTATTGAGTAAATCTTCAAAACGCACTAAAATATCTTTATTAACATTATTTCGGGTAATAAACTGCCTATCATAATATCGCATACAATAATTTAGGAAAAGTTCAATATTGGAAACAATTAATGTTTTACTGTGTTTGTCAATATTTAAATCTATTTCGACCGCGATTTTCTCCAGACAATCATTTATTGTAATTCTTTCTTTTTTAGATAGATGAAGCGCTTCATTAACTTCATAAGAAAAAAAAGAATAATCCTTTATATGTTTTCCAAGTGATGTTCCTGCAATTAAATCGGGGTGAAATACCAGAGCTTTTCCTGCAGGTTTTATAAGTTTACCTTTACTATCGATTCCGTAAACTTGTCCAGGCGAAATAAAAACTAAAGTTCCATCTTCATAATCATAAGGCTGGCAGCCATAACGAATATCTCCGCAGTTAATATATTTTAGAAAAACGGCATAAATCCCCATGTACCTTCTAAAATATTGGTACGTTGGTATTTCATCAAAATTAACAACACTTACCAAAGGGTGCAATGTATCAACCCCAACCGAGTCATTGTATTGTTTAACGGTATCAATTCTTTCAATTTCTTCCATAATCTAAAAAATTACTATACAAATTTAAAGAAACTAAATCATCCTGATTAATCTGATTTGTACTATCAGTAAAAGTGGTAAATAATTCAGTAATCTGTCTACGGCTAAAGCAAATATTAGTGACGAAATTTGTATTCAATGTTATATATCAAATATTTAAAGATGAATTTAATGACAAAACTAAGATGTAAAACACTAATTTTAATAACATTAGTACTATTGACATCATGTAATAACAAAATAATACAGCAAAAAATGAATACAGAAAACACTTCATCGCTTTTTTCTAAAGGAGAAAAATTGACAAACGGATATTTTACTGGAGACGCTTATTTGCAACTTCTATTAGCAAAAGATAAAAATAACGACTTCGTAATAGGAAGCGTAACATTTGAGGCTGGAGCGAGAACAAATTGGCATACCCATCCAAAAGGACAGGTTCTAATCGTAACTGAAGGTGAAGGCTTATATCAGGAAAAAGGAAAACCTGCACAGTCGATAAAAATAGGAGATGTAATAAACATACCCGAAAACACAGAACATTGGCATGGCGCTTCAGCAGATTCAAAAATGGTTCATATTGCTATTACAAATTACGAAGGAGAAGTAAATGCAGTTTGGTTAAATCCTGTTTCAGATGAGGAATATTTGGAGGCTAATAAATAATCTTAAAATGAAAAAAGCGACTATTTATAAAAATCTACTGATTATAATTCTTTTAATAAATATCAATTCAATGAATGCGCAAGATAATAATACACAAAGTTCAAATTTAAATACTCATCAGCAAAGTATGGCTGGTATTGCTGCTTTGTCGGCAATTGGCAACATACAGCAGCTAAAAATTCAATTAAATAAAGGGCTGGATGCCGGACTTACTATTAATGAAATTAAGGAAGCTTTAGTACAGCTTTACGCTTACTGTGGTTTTCCAAGGAGCCTTAATGCAATCAATGCTTTTATGGAAGTTCTGGAGGAAAGAAAAGCAAAAGGAATTAAAGATGAAGTGGGTAGGGAAGCATCTCCAATTACTGATTCTGGCGATAAATATAAGGTTGGAAAAGAAACACTGCAAAAACTAACAGGACGTGAAGAAAAAGGTCCAAAAACAGGTGCGAATGCTTTTGCACCAGCAATTGATGTTTTTCTAAAAGAGCACTTATTTGCCGATATTTTCAGTCGCGATGTATTAAATTACCGTCAGCGCGAATTTGTAACTATTTCAATATTAGCTGCAATGTCAGGAGTTGAACCTCAATTGCAGGCTCATATTTCCATGGGATTAAATACAGGAATTACAGAAGGACAGATTACAGAATTAAGTACAATTATTAAAAAAGAAATTGGGAACGAACAGGCTGAAATACTTAAAAACAATCTTGATAAAGTTCTTCAAAATCGGTAAGAATCAATAATTTCATGAATTTACATATGGCAAATCTTATCCTCAATTTTCGAAACATTTTTTCAAAATGCCCCTTGTCGCATTTAATACTTTTAACCATAATTTTTACTTCCAGTTCTATGTCTGCTCAAAAAAAAGAGATGATGGTTCGTATTTCGGAAATTGAAATTTTTCCGGAATTTTTATCAGAATACAAGGCTATACTTAAAGAAGAATCTTCGGCATCAGTAAAATTAGAACCTGGAGTTTTGGCAATTTTTCCTATGTATCAAAAAAATGATTCAACACAAATAAGAATCTTAGAAATGTATAAAGATCAAGATTCTTATCAATTCCATTTAAAAACGCCGCATTTTCTAAAATATAAAACAACAACCATCAAAATGGTAAAAGCACTCAATTTGGTCGACATGAATACAATTGATTCTGAATCAATGAAATTGTTATTTAGAAAATTGAATGAATAGTATTTTTGAAAGCTAAGCAACATTTTACTAATCAAAAAAGAAAAATTCAAATCTACTTGTTTATTGTTGTCGCGAATACTATATTTGCGACAACAATTTAAATATAGTAAAAATGAGAGAATTAACTTTTGCATCAGTGCAAGTAAAAAATCTAGAAGCATCAAAAAACTTCTACGAGAAAAAATTAGGATTCGAGATTGGAAATACTAATCCGCAAGCCTGTATTTTTAAGTATAATGAAGGGCAGGCAAGTTTTGCCATTCGTACACCGCTCGAACCTATAGAAGGAAAAGAATTAGGAACAGGAGTAGCGCTTTGGTTTGCAGTAGACGAAAATGTAGATGATTTGAAAGAAAAATTCATCGCAAATGAAGTAACTACAGCCGGACCAATTATTGAAACTCCTTTTGGAAGAGCATTTCATGTTAAAGATCTTGACGGTTATAAACTTACTTTTCTAGAAACAAAATAAATGTAATTATTTACTAATTTTAGAAAGAAATTCTGGAAGAAAAACAATTGCTTCAATATCATTTTATGTCTAAAGAAATTAATTTTCATTTTAAAAGTCCAAAGGATAGTCCAGGTTATTTGCTGGGACAACTGACAATGCTTTGGCAGCGTAAACTAAAAAAAGTATTAGATCCGTTAGATTTAACCCAGACGCAATTTGTATTGTTGGCCGCATTAGGGTGGCTTTCAAAAAAAAGTGATTCTGTAACACAAATTGACATTGCCAACCAAAGTAATGCCGACAGAATGATGGTATCTAAAGTATTGCGAACGCTGGAAGAAAAAGCTTTCGTAACGCGACATGAACATCACACAGATACAAGGGCAAAAACAATTCGGCTAACAAATACTGGAGAAAGCGTTTTGCAAAAAGCAATTATTGAAGTTGAAAATGCCGACATTGAATTCTTTTCTATTTTAAATGAAAATCTTCCATCTTTCAATTCTAACATGGTAAAACTTATTGCTATTAATAAGACCGAATAGAAGAAATGTATATGTTATAATGGCCAAAAGCATCGTAAAACCGACTTTGATATAAAAAAAACTCCTTAATTTTTTAAGGAGTTTTTTTTATACTTGTTAAAAAGCATCTTCATCAAAATACTTATATCCTGAACCAGTCATATTCGCAACTGTTTTTAATTCTACCTAAAAGTTTTAGACTTAATATTTTGTCCATCAAATCGTAATGTTTTGATGTAATTACAATCCAAAAAATATTCAATCCATATCGAATCTCCGATCTGGATTTTTTCGTAATATTTTTGATTTATCCAAATGCTTTTATGTTTTTCTTCAACTGCTGAATAAATTTTTATTTGGTGTGAAGTACTATCAGACTCATGTCCTTCAATCGTAACGATTTCTTTTTCTAAAACTATTGTATCGCCCTCAATTTTAGTCTGCGATAGTAAATTCTGCTGTTCTTTTATTGTGTCTAATATTCCCCTAATCGTAAGGTAAATCCAAAGTCCGAAAATAATTAAAACTATTAAAATTAAAAATCCTTTATCCTCTAACTCGTCATTGGTGATGATGGCATAAATACAAAAAGCAGGAAAAACAACCGAAAATAGAGAGAAAATCAACCAGCCTAAGTAGCTCTTCTTGAGTTTTGTTTTCAGGAATTTTATGTCTTCATTAGTAAGGCTCGTAATTTTTAAAGTTTGGGGCATAAACAAGTATTTCTGTGGCTAATATAAACATATCGCATTAATTCAAATTATTTCTGTGTCATTGATTTTTAGTAAAAAAAAATAAAACCTTCAACTGAATTATTGCAGATCTCCAAAAAAAGCAATAAATTACATTAAATCTAAAAAATCAATATGCAAAATATAGAACAACAAAAAGACTGGTCAATAGATGAAATTCAGAATGTTTGGCAATTGGTTTCAAAATTGCATGAAGGGCAAAAATATGGTGGTGTTAATGAAGGAGAAAGGGTAGAATACATTAATCATATCGGAAGCGTTGTTTTTGAAGTCCTAAATGCCGTTCGTTTAACAGAAAATATGAATTCTGATTTAGCTGTTAAATGTGCGATGCTCCATGATACCATAGAAGATACAGCATTTGACTATGAAAAAGTAAATGATTTATTTGGAGGTCAGGTTGCGTCGGGAGTTTTGGCATTAACCAAAAATGAAAACATTGCGGATTCGTTTGAAAAAATGCGTGATAGTTTGAGCAGAATAAAACAACAGCCGATAGAAGTCTGGGCTGTAAAAATGGCCGATAGAATATCAAATTTGTATGAACCTCCATATTATTGGAGTGACGAAAAAAAACTGAAATACATCGAAGAAGCCGAAATTATATTACATGAGCTGCAAGACGGCAACAAATATTTGGCAGAAAGATTAAAAAATAAAATTAAAGAGTATTATCGTTTTTTAAGTTCTTCTAACTAAAAAAATAACCTCCAAATGGCTTCATTTTGGAGGTTGTTTTTTATAAACTATTTCAATACGGTATCATAAATCTGATTCACTAGTTCTTGTCTCATTTTTGAATTTCTTTGATCCAGCAGTATAATAATTCCCCAATTTTGAGCTCTGTTATAACAGATAATAGAGGACTGTCCCATAGAGTCGCCAGATTTAGAATAGATGGTATTCTTATCATCTGTCATGATACCTAAGCCTAATCCTATTTCCCTTTTTTCGTCTTTGTAAAAGATTTTTTCTGTAATTAAAGCTGCTTTACCAACCGCATTATCTTTATTTAAAACAGCCTTTAAATAAGTAACCATATCAGATGTACTTGATTTTACTAATCCTGCGGGCGCTGTAATATTCCAATTAAAGAATTCTTGAATACCTCCTTCAGGATTATGACTTGTTGTGATATTCTTTACATTAAAATCTGTAGTAAAAGTATTTTTCAACTTTAAGGGAATAATTATTTTCTCTCTTATAATTTCATCGTAACTTTTATGATACACTTTTTCAAGTATTTGACCAAGTAAAGTATAACCAATAGTTGAATAGCGATATTTACCATAATCTTTTAGTTCTGTACAATTATTAACTAGAGCAGTCAGCGTTTCTTGGGTAACAATGCTTACAGGCTGTTGTGGATTCAATTCTATCAGCTTTGCAAAATCTATATCAGGTAAGCCGGATTGATGAGATGCCAAGTCTGAAATTTTTATTTTGTTTTTAAGGTTTGGATGCAGTACATACTCTTTGGGAATAAAATTATCTATATAATCATCTGTTTTAATTTTATTCTCATTTACTGCCTGTGCAATTAAATTAGAAGTTAAAATTTTAGTAATAGACGCAATTTCGAAGATTGAGTTTTTATCAATTTTAGTTTGAGTTTCTGCGTTCAAATTACCATAGGAAGTATAGTACTCTTTATTATTTTGAACAAAACCAACACTGATTCCCACGTTGGGATTTTTTTGATAATTACCCTTTATTATAGAATCAATTTTTTTGGTAATATCTTGTCCAAAAGAAATATTACTTATTATTAAAAGCCCTGCTAAAATTTTTACTGAAGTTTTCATAGTATCGTTTTTTGTGTTAGAAATTTATTTCGATACAAATGTGAAAAAGAAACTAGTCTTACGCGACCGACTAAAAAAAGTCGAACGCTTTTCTTTAAAAAATAATAGTACGACTTTTTACAAAAACAGGAAACACTAACTTCAATACCTTAATTTTCAGAGATATATAAAAAAACTCCTTAAATATATTAAAGGAGTTTTCAGCAATTCATTTTTCATTAATTTGAAAACTATTTTTTATTTTTAGAAGTTGAAATGATTTTTTTCTGCAGCACTTCATCATAATTTGTATTAATTAAATCTGCTACAATTCCAGAATTGTTATGATTTAACAAAATCACCAAACCCCAATCTGCCTTTTTATTATAAGCCAGAATCGAAGAACAAGCCATTGTATTTCCTGTTTTATAGAAATAAACATCATCATTTGTTCGCTCCATTTGAAGTCCTAAGCCAATTTCTCTCAGTGTATTTTTATAAAAGGTATTTTCGCTTATTGTCGTCGCTTTTGAAATTTCAGTTTTATTAGATAAAATACTCTTAACCAATTTCGTTAAATCTGATGTATTAGATTTAAGCAGACCTGCCGGCGCAACTACAGTATTCCAATTGAAAAAATCTTGCTGAACGCCTTTATAATCGTAACCTGTTACCATATTTTCAACAGTATAAGAAGAAGTGAACGTGTTTTCCATTTTTGTTGGAACAAGAATCTTTTCTCTAATTAAAGTCTCATAATCTTTTCCATATACCTTTTCTAGTATGGCACCAAGCAATATAAAACTCATATTAGAGTAGCGATAGTTGCCATAATCAATTAATTCTGTTTTCTCATTGATAATAGAATGAACCAATTCTTTACTTATATCTAAAGGCTGTTTCGGATTTAGTTCTGTCAATTTTTTGAAATCTAAATCGGGCAGACCAGATTGATGAGAAGCTAAATCTGAAATTTTTATTTTGTTTTGAAGTTCTTTTGATAGCTTATAATCTTGCAGATATCCATCTATAAAATCATCCACTTTCAATTTACCTTCATTGCTGGCTTGTGCTATTAAATTTCCCGTAAAAAGTTTAGTGATAGAACCAATTTCATAAATTGTTTTTTCATTTACTGGCTGCTTACTTTCTTTGCTTATTTTTCCATAATTAAAAAAGTATTCTTTACCATTATCAAGAAATCCTACACTGATTCCAACTTCTGGATTTTTCTTTGAAATTGACTGGCAAATCGAATCAATTTTCTTTGCAGCAGTTTGTCCATAAGCAGCTTGACATATTATTAATAAGATTAAGATTCTTGAAAGTATTTTCATTGGTTATAGGTTTGGTGTTTAGTTATTTTTTGATTTGTTGTATTTTAAAGGAAGTATTTTGAGTTGATGTTTATTTCGAATCTACTTTTCTAAGCTCATTGAGCATATCATCTAAAAAAGCCTGCTGCTCTTTGTCATCTTTAAAATAACGTTGATACTGTACGCTGCAGCTTTCAATATCAGCAATATTTACTTTATTAAAAGACCAATCGTCGACTTCTTTGACAGTGATGCTTAAACCGTCGGTGCAGCCTTGCCATATTTTAGCAAATTTCGTTTTTTTATCTTCAGTCAATTTGCTGAAATCAGCATAAACAGTATAACCGCGCATTTCAGAATTGAAAAATTTTTCAATCCAATAAATAGGAATACCACCCCAATCTAGGGTTTGTCCTTCGGGTAATTTTATACTCGTTAAGCGCTTTTCGCTCATAGTATGGTCTTGTTTTCCTTTTACAAAAAAGTGTTCATCGTATGTTAACCTGGTTCCTTTAGGCACTAAAATTTTCTTCACTATTATTGGTTCGGTAGTAATAAAATAAGGATAATCTACAGAAGAATTTCCGCCATTTGGACTCAAGTTTCCAATACATCCAGTAAGTATCAAAAGTATTAAGGAGGAAAAAGGTTTTATAAATTTCATAGTTCTTTGTCTATTAAGCTAAGATAGAAAAAACTTACAGAGGCAGTCTATAAATTAGAATTGTTTTCTTAAATCTAGCATAATTTAATTAACTTAGTGTAAATCAATTTAATAAAATCAAAGTTTATGAAAACGAAAATGATATGGGCAAATTTGGTTACGCATGATTTGCAAAAAACAATTCAGTTTTACACAAATCTAGGTTTCGTACAAAACGGAAAAGAAACAGAAGAATTGGTGAGTTTCTCTTTTGGAGACAGCAATTTTATAATTAACTTTTTCACTTCCAAGAGATTTAAAAATGCTCTAAAAGGCAATATAACGAATACTAAATCTGAAAATGAAATCATATTTTCTTTATCGGCCGAAAGTAGGGAAGAAGTAGACCTTTGGCACGAAAAAGTCAAAAAAATTGGTGGAACTATATTTTCAGAACCAGAAAATTTTGAACAAGGTTATACTTTTGGTTTTTCAGATCCAGACGGGCATAAATTTAATTTTCTGTATTGGCCGGGAATGTGATTCAATCTCAATTTATTGAGAATCTTTAAGTTGAATTACTATGCCGCCAAATCTTGCTTCTTGTGCAAAAAACAATTTACCATCAATTATACAATCACAAAATTGGTCGGTATCATTTTCTTTGATAATTTCTCCTTCCTTATTTTTTGTAATTGCCTTGAAACCGCCTGACATTCCGAGGTTTGAAAACTCAAGTACATTTCCATCTGCATCGTATGCGTCTTTAGAAGCACATTCTTGACAAATATACTTTGGATAGCGTCCATTGTAATTCACTGGTTTAAAACAATTAGAACACCACTGTTTTATTTCCTTCTTTTTATACTCGTCACTCCAAACTATTCCCTGCCATTCATTAATTTTTTCATATTCTTTAAATGAAGACTTTTGTTCCTCACGCAATTCATTCAAATATTCCGTTACTTGTTTTGCCAAAACCAATGGTTTATGATCAAAGCCGTAATGTAAGTTATACTTTAAATACCATTTTTCATCTTTACTAAATTCTTTCCAAAATTCATCTATAGTAGAGTAAACAGCGATTTCATCATAGTATAATGACTGCCAATCTTCTTGTTTTGAAGGAAATATATCTCCTTTAGATAAAACAAATTCATCATTTAAGAAAGTAAGTTTAAATGTATCAAAAGCATCATAATAATAAATTATAACATCTTGATTTTTTAACTGATTAATCTGAATCGTGTAGAATGCAGCTAAATTGGGTTTAGCATTATATATTCTTATTCGCTCTTCTAATTCCCTTTCCGAACGATATTTATTTTCTAATAAATTTTCATATTTATCTTCACGAAAAGCAACAGAACGGCTTGAACTTATTAGATCGCCAGAAACATTATCATATAATTCTTCAATGATTGAATCATTATTGTTTTCTGGTTTAAAAACCCTTTGAGTGATCAATTTGTACTTTTTATCGTCACTAATTATTTCAATTTTATTGTAATTGAAATACTCTTTCCACTCTTCACATTCTAAAATACGAAGCGTATTCAAATCAATTTTATATTGTTTGGTTGGAATCACGGTGCCATTATAACCCAGATTTTCCCATTTGGTTTTATCTATAATACTTAGAGATACTATTAAAAGTTTAGATTCATAATCAATGAATGTCTGCGAAAATTCCCAGCCCTCATCGGGTATTATTTCAAAATTGCCGTACTCACATTTCCTAGGCTTGAAAAAACTGCTTTCTATAATTTTCATTTCTCTTATAAAGATTGTTACCGTAAATAAACCAATGCAAAGTAAGAATAATGCCGAAGACGGACTAAAATTTATTAAAAATTAAGCTTTTCAGAATACTATTTTTTTGCCATATGACAAATTTCCATTAAAAACTTATACTTAACTTTCGTGCATGAAAGAATTAGTAGAATACTTATTACAGTTTGGTAATTTAAATCAGCAGCAAATTGATTTAATTTTAACCAAAGCCAAAGAACGAGACATTACTAAAGACGCTTATTTCTCAGAAGCTGGTAAAATCGCTGTAGAAGTTGGTTTTATTGTAGACGGAATAATGAGGGTTTGTTACTATAATAACAAAGGCGAAGAAATAACGAAATATTTTATAGACGAAAATAATCTTGTTGTCGACCTGGAAAGTTTTCAAAATAGTATTTGTTCCTCAGCTTACGTACAGGCTGTTACAGATTGTAAAATGATTGTTTTTTCTAAAAAAGATTGGGAAGAACTCCTGATCACCATTATTGGCTGGGATACTATTGTGCACAAAATTATCTCAAAAGCTTTAATTCAGAAAGTAGCTCGAAGAAGTCCGTTGGTTTCAGAAGATGCTACAACTCGTTATTTATCTTTTATGGAAATGTTTCCAAAAGTTATTAATCGCGTACCGCTTTCATATTTGGCTTCTTATCTCGGAATTACACAATCTTCTTTAAGCAGAATACGAAAAAATATTCGCTAAAATCGCTTTTTGCCATATGGCAAATGTTTTTGTTTTTTATCGACGCAGCTTTGTACTCAATAATTTATAAAGATAAAAAATGGATTCAGTATTAATTACAGGCGCAAACAGAAGCATTGGTTTAGAAACTGCTAAACAGCTTTCAGAAAAAGGATTATTTGTTTATTTAGGAAGCCGTGATCTTGCAAAAGGCGAGGAAGTGGTAAAAGAACTAACACAGCAAGGTTTTAAAAACATTAAAGCAATTCAAATTGATGTTACAAACGAAGAAAGTGTTTTAAAAGCAAAAGAAATTGTAGAAAAGGAGCAGGGAAAATTAGATATTCTAATCAATAATGCTGGAGTTTTAGGAGATACACCGCAAGATCCTTCGTCAACTGCTGTAGAAAAGATCCAGAGTACTTTTGATACTAACTTTTTTGGGGTAATTAGAGTTACACAAGCGTTTATTGAATTGCTTAAAAAGTCTAAGAATCCGAGAATTAGCAATATCACTTCGGGTCTTGGTTCACTTACGTTACATAGCGATCCTGCTTGGAAATATTACGCTATTAAAGCCGTTTCTTATGTTTCATCCAAAGCAGCTCTCAACGCTTTTACCGTTACTTTGGCTTACGAATTAAAAGATTTAGGTTTCAGAGTAAATTCCATAGATCCAGGTTACACCGCTACAGATTTTAATCATTTCAGCGGGCCGGGAAGTGTCGAAAGCGCCGCTGGTTTCATTATAAAACATACACTGACTGACAAAAACGGACCAACTGGAAAATTCTTCAGCAATGATATTGAAGACGAAAGCGAAGAAAGTCCTTGGTAAAATAAAAAAATGGTAGTTTTGTGAAATATTCAATTGAAGAACTTTAAAGAAAGAACTATGTCAATTACAACAGAAGCAGAATTAGCAGGAATGAAAAAAGCAAGTGAAGCAGTTGCATTCACCTTAAAAGAAATGAGAAAGTTTGCCAAAGCCGGCATGTCTACCAAAGAATTGGATGATTATGGCGGACAAATACTAAACGATCTCGGCGCTAAATCTGCACCATATTTGACTTATGGTTTTCCTGGATGGACTTGTATCAGCGTTGGAAATGAATTCTGTCACGGAATCCCTTCAGAAAATAGAATTCTTCAAGAAGGTGATTTAATCAATATTGATGTTTCTGCCGAACTAGATGGTTTTTGGTCAGATAACGGAGGCTCATTTGTAATTGGTTCTGATGTAAACGAACATCAAAAACTGGTTGAAGCTTCCAAACAGATTTTGCATAAAGCGATTCACAATATAAAAAGAGGCGTTCGTATTTCTGATATTGGTTTTTTAATTGAAACAGAAGCTAAAAAAAGAGGTTATAAAGTCATTAAAAACTTAACGGGGCACGGAGTAGGGAGAAACCTTCATGAAGCACCGCACGAAATAGCCAATTATAGAGACCGATTCAATTTGACAAGATTCAAAAAGAATTCTGTAGTTGCGATAGAAACGTTTATTTCGACAACTTCTACTTATGCCGAAACTTTGCAGGATGGATGGACAATGGTTGGTAACAAAGGCGGTTTTATGGCGCAGCACGAACATACGATTGTTGTGACAGAAGGCAAACCCATTATTTTGACAGAAATGAATGAAATCTGGAATTAAAATTAGATAAAAAAACGAAAGCTCCATTAGAAAATAATGGAGCTTTTTTTTATATTTTTTTCAATCAATCTAAATAAACCATTAACAATTAACAATTAATCAAATTGGTTCCCAAAGTTCTATTTTATTGCCTTCGGTATCCATAATGTGAACAAATTTCCCGTAATCGTACGTTTCAATATCATCCAGAATAGTTACTCCGTTTTGTTTGAGTTTTTCTAAAAGACCTTCAATATTTTGAACACGGTAATTCACCATAAAATCCTTTTTGGATGGAGAAAAATATTTATCTCCCGTTTTAAATGGACACCATTGAGTCGATTCTATTTGATCTGGTTTCTCAAGATTTCTCGATTCAAAACTCGCAGAACCCCAATCATTAATTTCTAATCCTAAATTTTTGGCATACCAATCCTTAGTCTCTTTCGGATTATCAAGAAAAAAGAAAATACCGCCTATTCCTGTAACTTTTGGTGTGTTGTCGTTTAAATTATTCTGGTTTTCCATAAAAATAGTTTTTAGATTACTGATTGAAATGTTAAAACTAAATCTAAGGTATAAAATAATTTATTCCGTTGCCGTTTTTTAAGTTTTGAATTATATTTACACTAAACCATAATTGATCTAAAAAAAGAGTAAAATGAAGAACGATAGAGTATATAAAATACTATTTTCAAGCGTGTATCCTTTATACATTCAAAAAGCAGAAAAGAAAGGAAGAACCAAAGAAGAAGTAGATATTGTAACCAAATGGTTAACAGGATACAGCGACGAAGAACTTAAAGCTCAAATTGAGAAAAAGGCCGACTTTGAAACCTTCTTTGCTGAAGCACCAAAATTGAATCAGAACGTATCTAAAATTACAGGCGTTATCTGTGGTTATCGTGTAGAAGAAATCGAAGATCCGCTGATGCAGAAAATTCGTTATTTGGATAAATTGGTAGACGAATTGGCAAAAGGAAAAAAGATGGAAAAGATTTTAAGAGAGTAAATAGAAAACCTCCAAAATGAAATCTTTCGGAGGCTTTTGCTATTTTTAAACTCGCAGTAAACCGCGAAAACCTCTTGCGGCATAATACGATTCTGCGCCATTATGATATACAAAAACGGTATTGTATCTAAAGTCAGAAAAAATTGCACCGCCTAATTTTCGTATTTCCGGCGGCGTCAAAATCCAGCTCGATGTTTTAGTATCAAACTTCTCTAACTTTTGTAATTCTTTGTATTGTTCTTCGTTTAAAATTTCAATTCCCATTTCAGCAGCCATATTTACAGCGCTGTTATTAGGTTTGTTTTCTTTTCTTTTTTCGAGTGCTTCATGATCGTAACAGATACTTCTGCGTCCCTTTGGACTTTCAGGAGAACAATCCGCAAAAAGATATTCATCTGTTTTTTTATCGTAGCCAATAACATCTGGTTCCCCTTCAGTTCTTTCCATTTCTTCAAGCGACCATAACTTTTCAGGATTGGCTTTTAATTTTGCTTCAATTTTTGCCCAATCTAAATCTTTATGCCGCTTTAAGTTCTTCTCAAAACGTTTTTCAAGCGTACTTAAAATCTCTTCCTGCTCGTTTGTAGTTAATACTTTTTTCATCTGATTCTTTTTTTTAATTTACAAAACACTTTCTCTCTGCAGGCCTGTAATACCAAGAGAAAATAGTCAAAACAATTAATAATAGCGGGCCAAAAAGTTCTTTGGCACCATCTCCGCATGCTAAATGAGAAATTACCGCACCAGACATAGCAAAGAAAAAACCTGCGTAAGCCCATTCTTTCAGTAAACCAAATTTAGGAATAAGTATTGCAATTACACCTAATAATTTCCAAACACCTAAAAGCGTTAAAAAATAAAGCGGATATCCTAAATGGGTCATCATTTCGGTTTCTTCTTTCATCTTAATGAGCTGTACAGTTCCCGTAGAAGCCATTCCTAAAGACAGCCAAATCGTGGCAATCCAGTAAATAAATTTATTTCGTTTAGACATACTATTTTATTTTAGGTTCGTTACAATTTCTTCCAATCTGTTATGCGCCATATTTAAACCTTGCGCAAAAGGCAATTTTAACTGCTGTTCTCTATGTTCAATTGATTTATAAATAATCTGCATCTTTAATTTACTGGTTTCGTCGGTCAGCTTTTCAAATTCTAAAAACTCCAATTGAGGTGCAAAATTTGCATTATCCATTTCAAAAGTTCTCGTTATTTTTTCATTTGGAACAAAATCATGAATAGCGCCATTAGCACTAAATACTACGTTTCCGTTGGGATCACTAGTTTCAAAATGCCAGCCGCCATGTTTTTTATTTTCCAATTTCAAAACTTTTGTTCCCATCCACTGTTCTACAATTTCAGGTTCGATATAAGCTTTAAATAATAATTCAACTGCAATATCAAATTCTCTTGTGATTACAAGATCTTGTCTGCCGTTTTCTGCTTCAATTTTCGTTTTTCTTTCCATGTTTTTATTTTTTATAATTTTTCATGATTGCTTCCAACTTATTAAAACGATCGTCCCACATTTTTCTAAAGGGTTCAATAAAGCTGTCGATTTCTTTCATTTTTTGAGGATTTAAATGATAATAAATTTCCCTGCCATTTTGTATTTGGTGCAGTAATTCACATTCATTTAATATTTTAATGTGTTTCGAAATGGTCTGTCTCGACGAATCAAAATTATCTGCAATTGCCCCAGGTGTCATTGCTTGTATAGCGACTAAACTTAAAATAGCTCTTCGCGTAGGATCGGCTATGGCTTGAAAAACATCTCTTCTAATTTCCATTATGCAGTTATTTGACTGCAAATATAATGAAGTCATTTGACTGCGCAATATAATTTGATGATTATTTTTAATAAAAAAAACCTTCAAACTTTTAAATTTGAAGGTTTTACATATCATTTTTCAGCTATCTTAGTCCAATCCAGCAAACTGAAAAGGTTTAGATTCCTTGAAATTCAATAACGATTCACTAGAATAATTTTCGTTATTAGCCACAAAAAATCTGTTTCGTGATTTCATAGTTTTTAATTTTGATTAAGCGTATACTTTGCAGACAACTAATTTGTAAATAAAACCTCTCTATGCAATTTACGTCTTTTTTGTATTGATTTGAATTTCAATTCAATACTTATATAAATTCTTTTTTTAAGATACGTCGGTTTTTAATCAATATTATCTGGAATAATTATAAATAATATTGTAATTTGAATAGAATTAAAGTATTTTTGGAACAAACGATATTTACACGCCAAAACAACTTTAAAATGATAAAAAAGATTTTCAAAGTTCTCAAAATAGTCATACTAATTCTGCTGGCGTTAATTGCAATCGGATTTTTGTTTGAACATATTTCAAGAGTCTATTACAACAGCAAACGACCGCAGGATTCGGAATTTGTTGAAGTTGAGGGCCGAAAAATTCATTACAAGAAAGAAGGAAAAGGTTCCTGCACCATCATTTTTGAATCTGGTTTGGGCGGAGATTATCTGCATTGGCAGGAAATTCAGAAGAAACTTTCTCAAAAATATACCACCATTTCGTATGATAAAGCAGGAATATTATGGAGTGAGCCCTCAGAAAATATATCATTAAGAAGATATGCCGATGATTTAAAACAGCTTTTAGAGAAAACAAAATGCCCAAAACCTTATATTTTGGTCGGACACTCCTTTGGAGGTATTACGCCAAGATTATTTATTAAAGAAAACACAAAAGATCTGGCAGGAATTGTATTTGTTGATGTTTCCCATCCAAAGCAGTTAGAAAAATCTTCTGAAGCTTTAAAAAATTCCGTACAGCCGCCACCAAAAAATTTTTTAAGTTTTTTAAACGAAATTGGTGTCATCAGAATTTTGTACAGCAACGTTTCTTTTACAACCGCAGTTCCAGAGAAACATTGGTTCAATCAGAATGTGAAAACCTATTTTTACCGCATTTTCGATGGAATGATGGCTGAACTGGAAAATGATGAAAAATTAATGAATGAAGCGTCGCGAATTACTAATTTTGGCGCTGTTCCGTTAACCATAATTACAGCTAAATATCCAGATGGAGTAGAAGGCGCGAAAGATAAAAACTTAGAAAAAGAATATTTATCGGTTCACAATGCCTTACAAGTTGATCTTCTGAATTTGTCATCTCACAGCAAACAGATTTTTGCGCAGAAAAGCGGTCATTATATAACGCTTCAGCAACCGGATTTAATTTGTAATGAAATCAATAAATTAGCGCCAAATTAGTTTTCGCGCTAAAATTATTTTATTTAAAGCAGAATTTCTTTTTCAATATTGATTTGTTCCAAAAACAACTGATCGTGCGAAACAACTATCAAAGTTCCCTGATATTCATTAATCGCCGCCGTTAGAATTTCGATATTTTGAATATCCAGATTATTAGTCGGTTCATCCAAAATAATAATATCGGGCGACTCATTACTTATTGTCAAACAGCAAAGCATCAGGCGCATTCTTTCTCCGCCGCTCAAAGCATCGCAGGGTTTGTCCCAATCATTTTGAGAAAACAAAAAGCGATTGAGCCTCATTTTTATTTCATGTTCTTCTAAACCTGAATCGTTAAAAACTTGAGCTTGCTGATACACATTTAAGTTGTTATCAAGCAGGGAATAATCCTGATCGATATAAATTGCTTTTTTATTTAAGGATTGAATATTTCCAAGCTTTGGATTTAATTTTCCCAAAATTATTTTTATTAAAGTAGTTTTTCCAGAGCCGTTTGAACCTTTTAAAACCAAACGGTCTCCTGAAAGAATTTCAAAACTCAGGTTTTCTTTCCAAAGTACTTGATTTTCATAGCTGTAATTGATTTCATCTGCTTTAAAAAGTATTTTGCCTTTATGAAATACAGTAGCATTAAAACCAAATTTCATCTGATCAATCGCTGGAAGCGACGATCGCAGCTGTCGCAGATCATCAGAAATACTGGTGATTTTTTCTGTGTGAACATCTTTAATTTTCGAACTGCTGTTTTCGGCTTTATTTCGGAGCGTATTCATCATAATGCGTGCAACACCTGATTTTTCCTGCTTCTTTTTCCCTCTTGAATCTAATTTATTTTGACGTTCAATCGTTTCACGTTCCTTTTCTTTTGCTTTTCGCAAGGCTTTTTCTTTACTCTGTACATCTTGTTCTAAGGCATTATTTTCAATCTTTTTCTGTTCGCTGTAAAAATCATAATTGCCGCCATAAACAGAAATCCCATTTTTACTCATTTCTAAAGTCTTATTTAGAATATTAAGCAATGTTCTGTCGTGACTTACAATTAATAACGAACTTGAAGTAGATTTAATAAAATCATATAATAAAGTTCTTCCTTCAAAATCCAAATGATTGCTCGGTTCGTCCAACAAAACCAACTCGGGTTCATGGATCATAATTCCAGCCAGGAAAACTTTGGTTTTCTGTCCGCCGCTCAGCGTTTCCATTTTCTGGTTCAGATCCAAATTTTGAAGTTTCCAATACGATAAAGCTTCTTGACATCGCTCTTCAATTGTCCAGTCATCATTTAATAATTCTAGATTTTCTTCACTTACATCACCTTCAAGTATTGCTTTAAGTGATTTTATTTTATCCTTTATATGTAAAGCTTCAACTATTGTCAGATCATTAAACTGACCAAACAATTGCGGTACAAAATAAGGTTTAGCATTTAGATTTAGCTGCCCAGAAAAAGGCAGCAGTTCACCAGCAATAATTTTCAATACCGTAGATTTTCCAACACCGTTATTTCCAACCAATGCGGCTTTATCGTGATTGTTTATAGTAAAACTAATGTTTTGAAACAGCAGATTTTTATTCTCGTGCTGATACGAAATATTTTGAAGAATAAGCATAATTCCTTTCTTTTAAGATAAATAATTAAGCGGCCGTAAAATTACGGTTGCTTACTAAAATTTTCGAAAGAAATTATTTTTCACATACGTCAATGCTTAATTTGAAGAGTACAAAGATATTTATTTTAGTATTAAAAATCAAAAAACCATTCTTTACAATCGTAAAGAATGGTTTTTGTATAAAGTTTAAGCTACTGCTTAATTTAAATTTTATCTAATGTTATTTTAGCTTCTTTAGCATCTAAAATTAGTTTATCCTCTGTAATTGTGCTTACACAAGGATAAGGTGTTCCAACTTCATCTTTAATAACAAGACTAGTTCCTTTATTAGTTAAAGCGTAAGTCCCGTCTGTTATTTCTCGAAGCAAATATCCTGTCACGTGTCCATCTTCTGTAAAAGTGAGCGTACCATTTGTTAAAATAGCATTTTTTGTAGAATCATTCATTTCTATTTTTGGTTCTACAGCACTAACTTTCCATGAATTTACAAGTTTGTCTCTTTTACTATGGCATGATACCATTAATACTACAGCAATTGCAATTACGAGGGTAAATAATTTAGAGTTTCTCATGATTATTGGGTTAAAAGTTAAACAGGAAAAAGTTACAAAAAAAAACAACATTATATTATTCATAATCAAATATTTATAAAGTTTTTTTTCTTCATAAAAAACACTGATTTTTTATGTAATCAAGAAAGACTAAAAGAAAAGGGGATTTTAATTAAGAGTTAAGGCTCCTAATATTTCTTCGTACATGAACGGGCCGCCTGGATAAGTTGCCGTATAATCAAGGTTCATCCATACTTGACCGCGCTCGTCAATATGGTAATGCAGTTTTTTACCGTAGCTTTCTTTAGTAAAAAGAACGTTCTTAATTAAGTAATTAACTTTCTCCAAATCAATCGTAGAACCAATTAAAATTTCTGGATAAATATGTCCTTTGGTGTGAATAAGTCGGGGAGTACCGCCAATAGATCTAATCGCCGCCGCCATCAAAATAGAGTGATCATCGCAATCGCCAGAGAAATAATCTAAAGATTCGCTCGCGGTTGCAATATAATCACCTTCTTTGGGATCATTCACATAATTCCATCGGCCGTTTATTTCCTTAAAAACGGCAAAACATTGAATAATTGTTCTATAATCTGAATAACCTCTAATACCTTTAAAGTGTTTGGTTGTTGCCATAATAGCAAAATTTCGCACTCTCGGATTCTGATATTCTATTGCATTAATAATTTTTGATTTATTTGGAAATGGAAGCAGTTTTGCCACAATTATATCTTGCGGATACGGATTATCAGACATCGTATAAATCATCGAGTTATAATCTTCTGAGATTTCGCTGAAACCATAATTCCCTATAACTGTTCCGTAAAACAACACCAATAAATAAACAGCAATGCACAATATAATTATTGTTCTGAGATACATGAGAAGGAAAAATATTGCTGCAAAGACAAAAATAAAGATAAAAACACGATCTAGATTGAATGCCCACTCCAAATCGATAAGATTTTGATGCAGTATGATGAAAATCGGAATGGTAATAAAAAGACTCAAAAGCATAATAATAATCCTGTCCCACGGCGATTTCACCTGTAGTTTGGATTTTAATTGCGGAAAGTCAATTTTAGGGAATTTCATCATACGAATCAAAAAAGCAGTATTATAGTGCTTTTACGGTTTCTACAAAAATACTTTTTTTATCAATAATTCCCAGATCAAATAATTGATTTTGAATTTTATTAAAAGCTTTCTCTGTTAGGTTTTTCTGTGACCATTGTGTTAATTTCAGCCACTCTTTAATATCTTCTGCTTTTTGATTAAAAAGTTTAGATAATTTTTTGTCAATTTCGGGAATTTCTTTGAAATCAACCGTTGTTTTATTGATAATTTCAAGGATTTTTTCAACAACTTTTGGATTCTTTTTCAAGAATTCTTCGCGTACCGCAATTATAAAAGAAGGCCAAGGAGTAGGGCAGTCGTCAATACGTCTAAATATTCCTTGGTCCACAAGAGGTTTTGTCATAAAACGTTCCCACATAAAGTAGTCTGCTTTTTTATTGGTCAAAGCATCAACTGCGCCGTCAATTGTGTTTACAATTTCAAACTCCAGATCGTCCATCTGCCAGCCTTGCTCATTTGCATTTACATAGGCCATTAACTGCGATCCAGAACCAACTCTCGAAATAGCGGCTTTCTTGTTTTTAAGATCTTTAAGGGTTTGAAAATCAGATTTTGCATCAACATGAATTCCCCAAATTAAAGGCGACTGCACATAAATCTGAATAATTTTACTGGGATTTCCAGCTGCAATATCTTTTAGAATTCCTTCAGTTAAAATAACAGCTAGATCTGTTTCTCCATCACGGAGCATTTGACACATTTTTCCGGTTCCTTCGGGAATATTTCTCCATTGTAAGTCGATGTTCTCAGCTTCAAATTCGCCATTTTCTATACATAGATGCCATGGCAAATTGAAGTGTTCAGGAACACCCGCAATTTTGACAGTTTTCATTTCTTTTAAGTTTAAGTTAAGTTAAGTTAAGTTGCTTGGTATGCGTAATCTAGTTTTTCTTTTTTTAGTTTTTTAATAAATCGGCTCTGTGTTTCTCTGAAAGACAAGGTTCTGCAAATTCGATAATTTCCTTTGACTCATAATCAGTCAAAAGGCTTCTTACCAATGTGTAATCTACATCTTTCGCAATTTCTGCTGCAAAAAAAGTTTCGTTTAATCCTTCCGACAAGCAATTTATTGCCTTTAATTGTTCGCGGATGATTTCTTTGTCAAAATCTTTTTCTAAAACAGCTATTTGTATAATTGAGTTTCCTGAATTTTGTATTGTTTTTCTATGCATGAAACGTTGTTCTGTCTCATCAAATTCTGCATAAAAAATGTCATCTGTTGCAATTAATGGGCCAAAAAATGGAATATTATCCAATTTAAAAAGACCTTTTTCCAAATCTATAATTTCTGCCCACATGGTTTCAGAAACTACTTCATCCAAATAATCGCTGTAATATTTAAATAATATTTTTTTATGAGTTTCCGACATTATTCTATTTCGTTTATTATGGCTTTTAATGATGACACAACTATGCGGTAACCGTCCGGATCCTGAATCATTTTTCCGTTTTCATTCCAATACAGATTAACCGCTTGTATCATTTCAATATTATTTTGTGTAATCGTATGTATTAAGTCGTTGTAATTTGACATTGTTTTTGGATAAAGCACGATAATATCATCTTCATCAAAAGTATGTTTGGCTTCAATTTCAGACATTGTAAATTCAAAATGCCAGTCTAAACCTGGTTTTCCTATAAAAACTCCGTCATAATTATTATGATGCTGGAATCCGCCTAATCTTTCAAAACCAAGAATATTGATATAAAAATTTTCAATTTTCTCTAAATTGTTAGTATGTCGCGCAACTCTCAAAAACATAATGCTATTTTTTATAATTATCGAATTATCACATTTTCTAATTATCTCATTATTTTCCCGCTAATTTACCCAAAGTGTACGTGATCAATTCGTCTACAGCTTTGTATGGATCTTCGCTAAATGTTCCAGAAGCGCGATTGGCAATAATGGCATTAAGCGACAAAGCATTATGTCCCAAAAGAGCAGAGAGTCCGTAGATTGCTGCCGTTTCCATCTCTAAATTAGTGATTTTAGTTTCATTAAAAATAAAATTATCCATTTTATTATTCAATTCTTCATCTTGAATATTTAAACGTAAAACTCTTCCCTGCGGACCGTAAAATCCACCCGCAGTTGCTGTAATTCCTTTAAATATTCTATTGGATTCAATTAGTTTTTCTAATTCCTCAGAACATTGTGTTACGTATGGTTTTCCTTTTTTAGGATCCCAATTAGTATGTTCTACAAATGCGTCTTCCATTTCAGTAATCGAAACATCATCAATTAAATAGGAGCGGAGCATATTGTCTAATCCTAAACCAAATTTTGACATTACGAAACTGTCTACTGGAATATCTTCTTGCAAAGAACCAGAAGTTCCAATTCGGATAATATTTAGTGAAGTTAGCGTTTCTTTTGGTTCACGCGTCTTTAAATCGATATTAACTAAGGCGTCTAATTCATTTAAAACGATATCAATATTATCTGGGCCAATTCCGGTAGAAATTACAGAAATTCTCTTGCCTTTGTAAATTCCGGTCTGGGTTTTAAATTCTCTTTTTTGAGTGGAATATTCAATTGAATCAAAAAATTGGGTAATTTTCTCCACTCTATTTTGGTCACCAACAAAAATAATGTCGTGTGCAATATGTTCAGGACGCAGGTTTAAATGATAAACGCTTCCGTCTGGATTTAGTATTAATTCTGATGATTGGATCATTTTTTTTTAAGTTGCTAAGGTTCTGAGGTACTAAGATTCTAAGTTTTTTTACTTGGAATTTGGAATTTAAAAATTGAAATTTAATTTATTCTATCCACCTACACGTTTGGTTTTAAATCCTTTTTCTTTTAAAATTGCCATAATTTTATCACGGTAATCTCCTTGAATAATAATGGAATCATCTTTAAAAGTGCCGCCTACGCTTAATTTAGTTTTGATTTCTTTGGCTAAGATTTTAAAATCTTCGTCGGAGCCTTCATAACCTTCAATAATTGTGGTTGCTTTTCCTTTTCTTTTTTCAAATTTACAGATCATTGGTTCTTTTTGAACATACAGGACATGTTCTTGTTCTTCAACTTGTTCTGGTTCATTTGATTCAACATGATCTGGAAATAAATTCTTTAATTGATCTTTAAAATCCATAATTTTTATTCTCTAAATAATTACAATAAATATAGTTTATAAAAATCAAATTCCAAACTCCAATGAAGATTGGAATTTGGAATTTTTATCCCGAAGCCACGGGAGAAATTTATTTAAGTTTTATTTTTTAATTAAACCTAATTCTACTAAACGTTCGTGCAAGAACTCACCCGCAGAAATATCTTCGAATTTCTTTGGATTTTCTTCATCAATACAATTTTCAAGACAATCCAAACGCATATCGCTTACTGGATGCATAAAAAACGGAATTGAATAACGTGAAGTTCCCCACAATTCTCTCGGCGGATTTACCACTTGGTGAATCGTAGATTTTAATTTGTTATTGGTGTGTCTTGACAACATATCTCCAACATTAATTACCAATTCATCATCTTGTGCAATGGCATCAATCCATTCACCATTATGATTTTGAACTTGTAATCCTTTACCTTGAGCTCCCATTAACAAAGTGATCAAATTGATATCACCGTGAGCTGCAGCACGAATGGCATTTTCTGGTTCAGAAGTAATTGGAGGATAGTGGATTGGTCTTAAAATTGAGTTTCCTTCTTTTGCATATTCATCAAAATAAAACTCGTCAAGACCTAAATGTAAAGCCAAAGCCCTTAAAACATAAACGCCGGTTTTTTCTAATTTTTGATATGCTTCTTTACCAACCACATTAAAACGAGGTAACTCAGTAACTTCCACATTATCTGGATATTCTGAAGCCCATCGTGAATTTTCGTCAACGTATTGACCAAAATGCCAAAATTCTTTTAAATCTCCTTCTTTGCGTCCTTTAGCATGTTCTTTTCCAAAAGAAACATAACCTCTTTGTCCGCCAATTCCAGGAATTTCATAATTATGCTTAGTTTCTATTGGCAAGGCGAAAAAGTTTCTAATTTCACCATAAAGTTCGTTGACCAATTGATCATCAAGAAAATGACCTTTTAAGGCTACGAAGCCAATGTTTTCAAATGCACTGCCGATTTCATTTACAAATTTTTGTTTACGTTTCGGGTCGTCCGAAAGGAAATCACGTAAGTCTACACTAGGAATGTTTTGCATACTTTACATTTTATATTTAAGAACAAAAGGTGTCATAAGCACCTTTCGTTAACAAAGGTATAGAATATTTTAGAAAATAATCTTAAGCTCAGCCATTAAAAGCTGATTTCTGATTAAAAAAATATTTCAGAATCTTATAAAATTGGCGCAAATTGTTATATTTGAAACACTAAAAAATAAAAAATAAATGATTTTTTACCGACAAAACTTAACCGACGCTCAATTATTAGATTTATATAAAAAGATATTAAAACCACGATTAATCGAAGAAAAGATGCTCATCTTGATTCGGCAAGGAAAGGTTTCTAAATGGTTTTCTGGAATCGGGCAAGAAGCTATTGCTGTTGGTGTTACCGCTGTTTTAGATCAATCGGAATACATTCTTCCAATGCACCGAAATCTTGGTGTTTTTACTACGAGAGAAATTCCGCTTCACCGATTATTTTCGCAATGGCAGGGAAAAGCTAATGGTTTTACAAAAGGCCGCGACAGAAGTTTTCACTTTGGAACTCAGGAATACAATATTATCGGAATGATTTCGCATCTTGGCCCGCAATTAGGAATCGCTGACGGAATCGCTTTAGCCGATAAACTTCAAAATAATAAAAAAATAACCGCCGTTTTTACTGGTGAAGGCGCTACAAGTGAAGGAGATTTTCACGAAGCTTTGAATATTGCCGCGGTTTGGAATCTGCCGGTTATGTTTATTATTGAAAATAATGGTTACGGACTTTCAACGCCCACAAACGAACAATATGCCTGCGAAAACCTTGCTGATAAAGGAATTGGCTACGGAATTGAAAGCTGGATTATTGACGGAAATAATATTGTTGAAGTTTACAACAAATTATCTCAGTTAAAGAAAGAAATGCAGGAGAATCCGCATCCCGTTTTATTAGAATTTAAAACGTTCAGGATGCGCGGACATGAAGAGGCGAGTGGTACTAAATATGTGCCGCAGGAATTAATGAAAGAATGGGAGCAAAGAGATCCCGTTACAAATTACAGAAATTACCTGACTGAAATCGGCATTCTTACTGCTGAAATAGACGAACAATTTCACGCCGAAATAAAACAAGAAATTGACAAAAATTGGGCGATGGCAAATGCCGAACCTGAAATAGAAGCAACTTACAGCGGAGAACTAGATGATGTTTACAAACCATATCAATTTGAAGAAGTTAACAAAGAAGCAGAAACGGAAAATATTCGTTTTATTGATGCAATTCGAAATGGTTTAAACGAATCGATGCAGCGCCATAGAAACCTTGTTATAATGGGTCAGGATATTGCCGAATATGGCGGAGCCTTTAAAATAACAGACGGCTTTGTAGAGTTTTTTGGAAAAGACCGTGTTCGCAATACACCAATCTGCGAAAGCGCTGTTGTTTCTGCCGCAATGGGATTATCAATCAATAATTACAAAGCAATTGTAGAAATGCAGTTCGCCGATTTCGTTTCAACTGGATTTAATCCGATTGTGAATTTATTGGCAAAATCACATTACCGCTGGGGCGAAAAAGCCGATGTAGTAGTACGTATGCCTTGTGGCGGCGGTACTCAGGCGGGACCATTTCACTCGCAGACGAATGAAGCTTGGTTTACCAAAACTCCAGGTTTGAAAGTCGTTTATCCAGCATTTCCATACGATGCAAAAGGACTTTTAAACACCGCTATAAATGATCCGAATCCGGTTTTGTTTTTTGAACATAAATTATTATACCGCAGTATTTATCAAGAAGTTCCTAAAGATTATTACACGATTCCGTTAGGAAAAGCGGCTTTACTAAAAGAAGGAAATGCGGTTACAATTATCACTTTTGGTGCGCCAGTACATTGGGCTTTAGAAACTTTGGCACAAAACCCAGAAATCGAAGCCGATTTAATTGACTTAAGAACGCTGCAACCTTTAGATACTGAAACGATTTTTGCTTCGGTTAAAAAAACAGGAAAAGCGATAATTTATCAAGAAGACACTATGTTTGGCGGGATTGCCAGCGACATTTCGGCTTTAATAATGGAGAATTGTTTTGAATATTTGGATGCTCCAGTAAAAAGAGTGGCAAGTTTAGATTCGCCAATTCCGTTTACAAAAGCGCTTGAAGATCAGTTTTTACCAAGAAATAGATTTGAAGAGGTTTTGAAAGAATTATTGAAATATTAAACTTTTGGACTTTATACTAAACACATAGTTACATAGATTTTTATTCTGAGAAGAGATAATAAAAAGAAACTAGTTCCTCACACATAGCAAATGTGTTTAAATGAGTAAAACTTTTTTTGATTCTAAAACCTATGCAACTATGTGTTTAAAAAAATTAAATCAAAACAACTAATCTTTTTCCATCACTAACTTCGGCATTCCAATTTTTTTCGATATCAGAGATATTCACTTTTTCAATATTTACTTTTAGTATATTTTTAGAAGCCAAAAGAAACATTTCAGGAAGTATTTCTAAAAATAGCAATTTTACTTCTTCTTTTGTCCAGCTTCCTAAACCTGATCCAGACAATTGTAAATCGACGCTTCTTAAAATCTGGGCTGATAATTGAATTGTATCTCCAGACATAGAACCAATTGAGACATATCTTGTTTTGGGAGTAAAATTTCCATTTCCTTTTAAAACAGAAAGAATAAGTTCTGCAGAACGTCCCCACAAATAATCAATTACAATATCAAATGGAGTATTTTGATGAATTTTCTTTAGCTGAGAAATAATTAATTCTTCGCTTTGTTTTAGGGAAACTATTTCATCAGCGCCCAATTCTACAAGACTTTGAAGTACTTTTTCATTTCTTCCCGTAACGATTATTTTTTTTGCTCCATAATGTCTGGCAATCTGAATCGCCATTTGCCCCGTAAATCCTGTTGCTCCATTTATTAAAACGGTATCTCCAGGTTTTATTCCAGCTCTAAATCGAAGCGCCATTGCCGAACCTGCAACTGCATTTGGAATTGCTGCTGCCGTTGCGTCATCAATTCCGACAGGCAAAACAACCATTCTGTTTTTCTCTACCAAAGCTTTTTCAGCTATTGTTCCAGAAATCCCGCGGGCATAAACCCTTGTTCCGTTTTCTAAAATTCCAACGCAATCACTGCCGACAATAAATCCATTTTGATTTCCATTTTCCGAAGAATAATGTTCTCCGCTCGCAATTCCTTTATCGAGATTTGTAATCGAAACGGCTTTAACCGAGAGTAAAACTTCGTTCTCATTGGATGCAATTGGTTCTGGAAATTCTGCATATTGTGGCAATTCGCCTTTTTTATAAACTACTGCTGCTTTCATAATTATTAAATTTTATAAAGCAAAATTAGACAGCTGTTTGCAGGAAGACGATAACATTTGTTATCAAATAAAATACACTATTTGTTTTGAACCAATTTACTTTTAATACGGCTTAAGTGAACCGTACTCACACCCAAATAAGATGCAATATAATGTTGCGGTACTCTTTGAACAATTTGAGGCTTTTCTTCAATTAAATTGAGATAACGCTGAGTAGGGGAGTCTTTTATGAAAGAAAAAAAGTGTTTCATATAATCAAATGTCCTTTGAAAAAGCATGTCAATTAATCGGTCCCTTAATTCTGGAATTTCCTTAATTTCTTCGATGATTTTATCTAGATCATTTTTAGAGATCCACCATAAAACTGAAGGTTCAATCGTTTCAACAAAAACCGGACTTGGGAATTTTTTCATGAAACTTTCGATAGAAGCCACACTTTGATTTTCGAAAAAGAATTGAGAAGTCAAATCTTTTCCGTTGTGATTGAACCAAACCCGAATACAGCCTTTTTCGATAATAAAAAGCTTTTTCGAAATTTCGCCTTCTTCTAGAAGAGTCGTTTTTGCAGGAACTTCGATTCTATTGAAATAGCAGATGTATTCGTTCCACTTTTCGTCGGTCAAGGGGAATTTATTTCGGAATTTGTTGAACATTATTTATTTAGCTAAAAATAATTTTTAATCTTGAAATCTTTTTAAAACAACTCTTTCAGAAAAAACATCTTTCCACATTTCAATCTTATAAAAATCCTCTGGATTTTCTGAATATGCTGTTTTCAAATTATTGAAATAAACACGAACTCTGTAATTTCCAATCTCAATATTTTCTTCCAAAATAAGAATTGAAAAAGGACAATCATTTACTTGCAGTAAGCCGGTTTCTATTTCTAAACTCGCTTCCACAACATGATCAAAATTATTGAAATCAGAAATTAAACTTTTTTCATTTAATATTTCAAGTTCGCATTTTACTATTCCCTCACTGTTTTCAAGAGAAATCCCTAAAATTCCTTTTTCTACAGCAAGTTTATCATTAAAAGCTTCATCTGACCAAAAATTTGTACTGCCAGTATCTCCTTCGCCCTTATCATTTAAGTAGAATTGACCGTAACCTGTAGTAAAGTTTAAATAAAATTTCATTCTTATTAACTATATCTTTTTTTACTTAGAATCAGATTCCACTTCAAACAACTGCACCTGATTTTTCAAGCGGTCAATCAACAAATTCATCATTCGTTTGTTTAAGCTTGAAGAATTCTGAATATAAGTATCGTATTCTTGAATGGTGAAGAGCGCCATTACAATTCCTTTAAGGGAATTTCTGAACTTAATATCTTTTTGTATGGAATTTTCGATTGTCTGCAGTTTCTTGTCGACAGAATACGAATAAAAGTCGGGTTTGTTTTTATTGACATAATTAATAAAAACCGCTATAAATAAGTCATTTTGCAGTTTTAAAATAGGTCGAATGGTTTGATTTTGAAAGATCTCATCTAGAGAAGATTGAGCACTTACAGTTCCTAAAGTTTCGCCTCTGAATTCTTTTAAAAAAGTGTCTCTATCTGCCATGTTTTTTCTTTAAAGTTAAATAAATAATCCCACAGTAAAAACCTATTTTTGTTTTTTATAAAATAAAAATATGCGATTATTTCTATTTCTCTGCCTGCTCATAGTTTCTTGTAATTCAAAAGAAGATAAAGACAAATACAATCATGCTTTCTATCGAGCTGTAAATAATAAAGATACTGCCGTTTTCGATATTCATATGAACTACAAACGTTTTTATGGCCGTTACGAAATCTCACGTTATGGCTACGGAAAAGATTCTGGAGACGTAAGAGGTGATTTAAGAGGCGACACGCTTCGAGGCGATTATCACTATATTTCTTTTGGCGGAAGCTGGAAGAGAGTACCGATAGCGCTCTTAAAGAAAGACAATAAACTTTTTCTTGGGAAAGGAGTTATTGGAACGTACTTCAATCTTCCGTGTTTTGTTCCTGGCGTGCCAATTGAATATACTAATTCAGAATTTGTTTTTGAGAAAATAGAGGAGTAGGAGGAGGTTTCAAATTGATTTTATTTGTTTCAAGTTTCAGGTTTCAGGTTTGACATAAAGTGGGTTTATTTTTTACCGCACAGCAGTGCGTCTGCGTCCGGCATATCGATAACAAAATGTTATAAATTGAAATCAGAAACAAATTCCATATTTTTAACAAAACCATATATTGTAGAGGCGCACAGCAGTGCGTCTACATCCAATATATCGACAACGAAATGTTATAAATTGAAATAAGAAACAAATTCCGAATTTTTAACAAAATCGTATAGCGTAGAGACGCACTGCTGTGCGTCTACATCCAGTATATCGACAACGGAATGTGAAAATCTTTGTCGAAAAACGTTGCGGAGAGGCACTGCAGTGCCTCTCTACAGAGCCAATCTGGCGACACATCGGAATCAGAAACAAATTATGAATTTCTAAAAAAAACAGTAGACTGTGGACACAGCACGCAAGGTTTCCTTTAAAAGCAGATTCAAAAAAAAAAAAAGTTCGCAAAGCTTTTCTAAATTTAGAATTCTCTAAATCATAAAAAAACTTTGCGAACTTTGCGGTGAAATTAAGGTTTGAACCAAAACTTATTTTATTCCAATTTCCCAATTGTAGACGGAAGTTCAAATATTTCTAAACCAAAATAAGCTACAGAAGCCATAACGTGATCAAAAATATCGGCCATTATATATTCGTAGTTTGCCCAGCGTTTATCACTCGAGAAAACATAAATTTCTAACGGAACTCCATGCGCTGTAGATTGTAATTGTCGACACATAATATGCATGTTTTTGTTCAATCCCGGATGATCCGTCAAATACTGCATGATGTATTTTCGAAACAAACCTAAATTGGTCATATTACGGCCATTTAGCGAAAGCGTTTTATCAACACCTCTTAGATCGTTGTATTTTTCAATTTCTGCTTGTCTGCTGTCAATATAGGCGGTGATAAGCTGTACTTTTCGCAATTGCTGCAAATCATCATCATTTAGAAAACGAATCGTACTGCTTTTTATTAAAACATGTCTTTTAATACGTCTTCCGTCTGATTTCTGCATACCGCGCCAGTTCTGAAAAGAATCTGAACTTAAGGCATAAGTCGGAATGGTGGTAATGGTATTATCAAAATTTCGGACTTTTACAGTCGTTAAGTTGATTTCGATCACATCTCCATCAGCACCAAATTTATCCATTGTAATCCAGTCGCCAATACGCACCATGTCGTTTATCGCAACTTGAACACTGGAAACGAATCCAAGAATAGTATCTCTGAAAATCAAAATGATAATAGCCGAAAGTGTTCCAAGAATCGTTAAAAGTTCGCCCTTTTTGACTCCGAATAAAGTCGAAATAATAAGCGCAACTCCAAAAATCCAAAGCACAATCATAATTACTTGAACGAAACTATCAATTGGTTTATCGCTGTATTCTGGTTTTTGTTTTAAATAATCGCGTAATGAATTAAATACCGTTCGAACGATCCATAATCCAAGCAATACAATATAAACGCCGACAATTTTTCCGAACATTAATTCCCAATATTCGTATTTATCCAAAATAATTGGAACGGCTTTATAAATAAAGAAAAACGGAATTAAGTAAGCGGTATATCTTGTGGTTTTGTTTTGGATTAAATAATCGTCAAACTTGGTTTTGGTACGCTGTGCAAAAACTGCCGTCAGCGTAACCAGTAAAAATTTGGCTGCATAATAAATTATGTATGCCAGTGCTATTAAAATAACGATATTAAAGATTAGGCTAATATAAGACGCAAAATTGCGGCTCATTCCCCAATCTCTAAAAACGGGATATAAAAAATTGAAAATTTTATCCAAAAGCTTATGCATTTGCTAAGTATTTCTTTTCAATGTAAAAAGTTCCAAACGGAATAAGGGAAGCAATCAGGATGATTCCGAAAGTTTTTAAATCCCAGTTTTGAGATTTTTTCAATAAAAAAGCCAAAATAATATATCCAATAAACAAAACACCATGTGTCATTCCTAACGGACGCAGTAAAGTGTGGTAAAGTTCAGGATTATTGTTTTTGATAATCAACATATTAGCAAATAAAACTAAATAAGAGATTCCTTCTAAAATTGCAGTAACTTTGAAAATCTTGAGCATGTATGAAATTTTTAAGTTTTTAAACCCGCAAAATTAAGTAATATCGTTGGTTTCTGAAGTATTTATAAAGAAAGTAATTTATTTTTGTAATCATAAGTTTTGATAATGAGTAAAAGAGATTTAAAAAAATATTTAGGAGGTTTAACAAAAGAGCAGTTAGAGGAACAACTTATTGAACTTTATGAAAAATTTAGTCCCGTAAAAGTCTATTATGACTTTGTTTTTAATCCTAAAGAAGACAAATTGCTTCAGGATGCAAAAGTTAAAATTTCGCACGAATATTTTCCAATTAAGAAACCTGGGGCAAAATGGCGGCCAAAAGCCAAAATGCGAAGATCTGTTGCTCAAAAACTAATCAAACATTTTATTATGCTTGGGGTAGATTCGTTTATTGTGGCCGATATTATGTTGTATAATATTGAAATTGCACAAACCTATTCTTCACAAAATTTAATTAAGACAGAATTGTTTTACAAAAGTATCTTTAATTCGTTCGAGCAGGCAGTGAGTTTTATAGTTTCAAATGGTATTTTTAACGAATTTAAATTGCGAATTAATGCTGTTCAGCAAGAAACTGTCGACCAAAAATGGAAAAATAAGTACGATTTTGAGGCCATTTTGGAGAAAATCGACTATTAAAACCCTCTCTCATAAAAAATCTTAGTTTAAAAAAAACATTTATTTTAGGTTAAATTAAGATGAATAACTGTTTTTTCGGTGTATTTTTGCAAAAATCCAAAAATAAACAATGTCTCAAAACACTTTAGAAATAGAAAGAGAAGAGAAAAAAGAACTGTATGCATATCAGAAAGGTGATATAGATGCCATTTTTGAACGCTTAGATAATGCTCCTTCAAAACACCACTTATTGTATCAACTTCCAACAGGAGGAGGAAAAACAGTAATATTTTCTGAAATCGTTCGCCGCTATTTATCTCATAATGATAAAAAAGTGGTTGTTTTAACGCACCGTATCGAACTTTGTAAACAAACTTCAAAGATGTTGACAGGTTTTGGTGTTACAAACAAAATTATCAATAGTAAAGTAAAAGAACTGCCAGATCAGAACGAGTTTTCTTGTTTCGTGGCAATGGTTGAAACTTTAAAAAACCGTATTAATGATGAAAAACTTCATCTGGATAATATTGGTTTGGTAATTATTGATGAGGCGCATTACAATTCATTTCGTAAATTATTAAACTCATTTAAAAATGCTTTTATTCTTGGAGTAACAGCAACGCCTTTGAGTTCTAATATAAAATTACCAATGCACCAAAGTTATAACGAACTTATTGTTGGTGATACAATTGGATCTTTAATTGACAAAGGATTTTTGGCAAGAGCAACTACTTATAGTTATGATGTTGGTCTAACTTCATTAAAAGTAGGTATTAATGGTGATTACACAGTAAAATCATCAGATGATTTGTATACGAATACCTTGATGCAGGAAAAACTGCTTCATGCGTATACAGAGCGTTCTTTAGGCAAGAAAACGTTGATTTTCAATAATGGTATTCATACTTCTTTATATGTTTATGAAACGTTTAGAGAAGCAGGTTACGATATTAGACACCTTGATAATACCAGCAGTTCTGAAGAACGTAAAGACATTTTACAATGGTTTAAAAAGACTCCAGATGCTATTTTGACTTCTGTCGGAATTTTGACAACTGGTTTTGATGAGCCTACTGTAGAAACGATTATTTTGAACAGAGCAACTAAATCTTTGACGCTTTATTTCCAAATGATAGGACGCGGTTCTCGTAAACTGCCTGGAAAAGATGATTTTACGGTTATTGATTTAGGAAATAATGCCGCACGTTTTGGTCTATGGAGCGATCCTGTAAATTGGCAGCATATTTTTAAATCTCCAGAATTTTATCTTGAAAACCTGCGTGATGATCACGAAATCGAGTTGTATTTCAAATACAGTATGCCTCCAGAATTGCGTGCGAAATTCAGCAAAACTGCCGATGTTAGTTTTGATGTTGATGAAGAACACAAATTAATCATCAAACAAAATCTTCGTTCAAAAGTAGTTTTAGACAAATCGCTTGAGCAGCATTCGAGCATGTGTGTAGATAACACAGAAACGCTGCAAGAAGCAAAATCACTGGCAAAAGAGCTTGATGATGATATTGAAGATCGTATTAAACGTTATTCTAAATGTTTGAGCCAATGTAGTAAAAATTACCGCGAATGGCTTGTAGACGATTATAAATTAAGATTAACGTTATTAATTGGTAAAAAATATCGTGAGAAAATCATGAATGAACCGGATTGATTCTGAGATACCTGCAAGGTTTTCAAAACCTTTCAGGTATGAATTTAAATATAAATACCAAAAAATAGACCTACAACGTTTTGAAAACCTTGCAGGAATAGAAATAAAAAAACAATCTTTGTCAAAGTTTTATGCTTTGACAAAGATTTTTAGTTTCAATTTGTCTTCTCGAGGATTGACAAATAAAACTAAATAGAAATAAAGAAGGTTACAAAAAAATCATTTAAATCTGAGTCTTCAGCAAATCTAAAATCAGAACTCTAAAATCTAAAAATAACTTATGTCTAAACAATTCTCAACATTAGGACTTTCAGCGCCAATTTTAAAAGCTTTAGGCGAATTAAATATTGTTGAACCAACTGAAATTCAACAAAAAACAATTCCGCTTTTATTGTCTGAAAGCCACGATGTAGTGGGTTTAGCAAAAACGGGAACAGGAAAAACTGCTGCTTTTGGATTGCCATTATTACAGTTGGTCAATTCAGAATCAACTGCGGTTCAGGCTGTAATTTTAGTTCCGACAAGAGAACTTGGACAGCAGATTTTTAGAAATTTAGAAGATTTCTCAAAATATATTCCTAATATATCTATTGCGTCAGTTTGCGGTGGAACTCCAATAAAACCTCAAATTGAAAGACTTAAAGAAGGTGCTCAAATTGTCGTGGCAACTCCAGGACGTTTAATCGATTTGATGCGGCGTAAAGCCGTTGATCTAAAACAGACTGAATATTTAGTTTTGGATGAAGCCGATGAAATGGTTGCTATTCTTAAAGAAAGTTTAGACGAAATTGTTGCTGAATTACCGAAAAAGCATCGCACTTTATTATTTTCTGCAACACTGCCAGGAACCGTCAAACAACTGATTCAAAATTATTTGAACAAAAATGTAGTTCAGGTAAGCGCCAATATGGAAACTGTTGGTAATGAAGGAATTGATCACGAATTTATTGTTGTAGATCCGATTGAGAAATTAGAAGTTTTGATGCATTTCTTAAATTCAAGAGATGGAGAACGTGGTATTATTTTCTGTAAAACAAAAGCTGCAGTTAATAAACTGGCTAAAAATTTAGCTATAAATAAGTTTTCTTCTGGAGCGCTTCATGGAAGTTTATCACAGGGAATTCGTGATAGAATTATGGAGCAATTCCGCGAAGGACACATCAATATTCTAGTTGCTACCGATTTGGCTGCGAGAGGAATAGACGTAAAAGAAATATCGTATGTCGTTAATTATCACCTTCCTGATACGTATGAAAATTACGTTCACCGAAGCGGAAGAACAGCAAGGGCAGGAGCAAAGGGACTTTCTTTAACCGTATTACAACAAGAAGAAGCCGCTGAAATTGCTGATTTTGAAAAAGAATTAGGAATTAAATTTTTAGAATTTAAAAAACCTTCTGCAGCAAGTCTTGAAGAAAATAATATGCTTTTGTGGGCCAAACAAATCTTCAAAACAAAACCAAATCATGAAATTGCTTCCGAATTAAAAACAAAAGTAAAAACAGTTTTTCATCACTTAACTAAAGAGGAACTAATCGAGAAATTAATGGCCAATTATATTTTGCAGAACAAAATCGATATAGTTGAAAAACCTGTTAAAAAATTCAAAAAGTAATAAATATGACTTTTGTCATTGTATATTAAAGTTGTACATTTATAAGGAATTATTTTATAATCCTACTTAATTAACAACATATATGAAGATCGTCATTATAGGAGGTGGATTTGCAGGAATCAATCTGGCAAAAGAGCTTGTAAACCATCCTCAATTACAAGTAACACTTGTAGACAAGAATAATTATAACTTTTTTCCACCACTTATATATCAAGTTGCTACGGCTTTTTTAGAGCCTTCGAGCATTAGTTATCCGTTTAGAAAGTTTTTTGCAGGTAAAAAAAATCTGCAGTTTCGTTTAGGCGAATTGCTATCTGTTGTTCCTTCTGAAAATAAAATTGTTTTGAACAACGGCGAATTGACTTACGATCATTTAGTTTTTGCAACTGGAGCTGAAACCAGCTATTTTGGTATGGAAAACGTAATGAAAAACGCCATTCCGATGAAAACCTTAAATGATGCCATCGAAATGCGTAATACGTTACTTAAAAATCTTGAAAAAGCAGCGATTTGTAAGGATATGCGTAAAAGACGTAAATTACTGACAATCGTAGTTGCTGGAGGAGGGCCGACAGGAGTTGAAGTTTCTGGAATGTTTGCAGAAATGCGAAAAAACATTCTTTTAAAAGAATATCCAGAATTAGATACATCTGTTAGTAATGTTTATTTAGTCGATGGAGGAGATGCTTTACTTGCTCCAATGAGTAAAGATTCTCAAAAAGATACTTTAGAAGCATTGACCAAATTAGGCGTTGTCGTAAAATTAAACACTAAAGTTGTAGATTATGTAGATGATACGGTGTTTTTTGAAAGTGGCGAAACTATTAAAACTAAAAATTTAATCTGGGCTGCCGGAGTTTCTGCAAAGATTTTTGAAGGAATTCCTAAAGAAAGTTACGGTCGCGGCCGACGCATGGCAACTGACCAATATAATAAAGTAAACGGATTAGAAAATATTTATGCAATTGGTGACACTGCCATTTTAGCCGGCGATAAAAATTTTCCTGACGGACATCCACAAGTAGCACAAGTTGCTATTCAGCAGGGATTAAACTTAGCGAAAAACTTTAAAGCTCTGACTCAGAACAAACCTTTAAAACCTTTTACGTACAATGACAAAGGTTCTATGGCAATTATTGGAAAAAATAAAGCTGTAGTTGATTTACCAAGTCCAAAATGGCATTTTAAAGGATTTTTTGCCTGGGTCATTTGGTTGTTTATTCACTTAATTTCGCTTATAACATACAGAAACAGATTAAATACATTTTGGAACTGGATGGTTGCGTATTTCGCAAAAGATCAATCTCTTAGAATGATTATTCGACCTGAGAAAAGGCAGCAAAGTTAAAAGTTAAATTCCAAATTTTTTAAATTCCAAATTCCAACGGATGCTGGATGTATACTATTAAAAAAGCCAAAATCTTTAGATTTTGGCTTTTTTAATTGGAATTTGGAATTTTAAAAATTGGAATTTCAATCACCTAGTGAGCAATCATAACATCATCACTATCAGAAAGCTCTACTTTATTTTTTATAAATCGTTTACCGATATTTAAGATAATAAAAGCTGTAATTGTCGTAGTTGTCATAATTGCCACCATTGGAGCAACAGAATCTTTTACGAAAACACCAATTGCAAAAGAAGCCAAAGCCCCTAATCCTAATTGAATTGCTCCCATTAAAGCAGATGCGCTTCCTGTGTTTTTAGCGAAAGGAGCAAGCGTTAGTCCTGCTGTATTTGGATTTGAGATTCCTAAACAAGCTAAGAATAAAAACAACATTCCAATCGTTTCATATAATCCTAAAAGATCATTTAAAGCTAATATCAAAAATATTATACTGATAAAAGATTGCGAAATTAAAGCACCAAAAATCATTTGTTCGCTGGAAAATCTTTTTAATAACATCGAATTCAACTGACTAGAACCGATGAAACTTACTGACATTAAAGCAAAAATCCATCCGTAGGTTTTGGCGTCAACTTTGTAAATATCCATAAATACGATTGGAGAAGCTGCAACGTAAGAAAATAATCCCGAAAAAGCTATTGCTCCTGTAAACGCGTAGGTATAGAATTGAGGTTCTTTTAAAACCGCTAAGAAATTAGTAATAATTGGTTTGGGTTTTAACGAAATTGAAGTGTCTGGTTTATACGTATTTGGAAGTCCAATTTGTGAAGCAATTAAAATTACAACTCCCATACACATTAATATAAAGAATACGGCGTGCCAGCCTAAATCTTCTGTAACATAACCGCCAATTGTTGGGGCCAGCATTGGCGAAAGTCCGACAACAAGCATTAAAAGTGAAAACACTTTTGGAATATCTTTTACAGGAAATAAATCACGAACCATTGCTACAGAAGCTACAGTTGCAGCACAGCTTCCAACAGCCTGAACAAAGCGAAGCAAAATAAAGGAATCAATATCACCCACATAAATACAGCCTAAAGAAGCTAATATGTAGACCAGTAATCCAATAAATAAAGGTTTTTTACGTCCGAAACGATCTAATAAAGGTCCGTAAAGTAACTGTCCAGCTGAAATTCCGATAAAATAGCTGGATAAACTCATAGAAACTTTTGCTACAGTTGTATTTAAATCTTTAGCAATTCCAGAGAAACCAGGCAGATACATGTCAATAGAAAAAGGACCTAGAGCGGTTAACGATCCTAAAATAAGGATAAGCTGAATATATTTTTTTGTTGTCATTATCTTAAAAAAAGGCTTTTAATTTCGTGCAAAGGTAAAGATTTCATACCTTGTTGTATAACTTCAAGGAGTTTATAACAATAAATTAAAGTTATTGCCAAAACAATTTGGCGTAACTATTTATTAATCTTTAATTTAAAAAAAATATGAAAAAGTATCTTTTACTATTAGCCGTTTTATTTACATCTCTTTCTTTTGCTCAAACTATTACCTCAAAACAAGAAGAGGCTAGTACTGGACAATACGAGCTCTTAAAAAAAGTAAATCAGTATTATCCTGATATTACTTTGAGTAAGTCTGTAACCAATTTCTACGCAGACGGCAATGTCATCGACACACAGCAGGATTTTGATTTAAGAGGAACAAAATTTTCGAGTTACAAACTAGGAATCGAACCTGGTAACAAAAAAGTAGTATTTGATTACGTTTCAACAGAAGCTGGCCACGTATACGGCGACGTTACAATATTTAACGGAAATGCTCTGAGAACAACTTTTAATGAAAAAACAAATCAAATTGAAGTTTCATTAAACGGAAAATCAGTTTATTTGAAAAAATTATAATTTTTATCAAACTTAGAAAAAGCATCATAATTTATGATGCTTTTTTGCGTTATATTTGGCTCAATTTTAAATAAAACAATCTACAATGAAAAAATTTCTATTGCTGGCAATTTTAATCTCTTTAAAATCTTATTCACAGTCCAATAGATTTTCTGGAACTTGGAGCAACGAAAACTGCAAGAACTGCAAAAAAGAATATGTTTTCACCATTACAATCGCACAGTCAAATTATGCGATTTTTGGAACCGCAGAAGTTACAAGTGAACACAAAGAATTAAATTCTGGAATTCTAGAAGTTTCCGGATATGTTTATCCGCTTGGCGACAGAGCTCAAATCAAATTAAAAGATAAAGACGGAATTTCTTCAAGTGCCGTTTTAATTACAAACGAAGGCGTTTTACAATTTAACAAACGCGGCGGTGGTGATCTGGTTCCTAAAGAATTTATTTTGAATAAGTTGTATGAATAACTCTATTTAGAGCAGATATAATTTGAACTATGTTAGACTGTGTTGTGATTTAATAAAAGCGTCTAATTAAGAAAAAATAAAAGCGTCTAATTAAGAAAAATTCGATATTTAAAAAAAATAAAATTATTTTTTGAAATACTAGAATTATGAAGCTTTGAATATTTGCATTAGTTTTAATAATATCTGGTATCAGAATAATTTTTGGTTTAATATACGAGTACTGGATCAAAGATCGAAAATCCAATATTTGGAAAAAATAAATTTTATTTCTGAAATACGGAAAATATCAGACTTAGAATATGAATGTAATTTTTGAGATCATTCAATAAGATGGGTAAAAATCTATTATATGAAAATAGTAAAATTATTTTTTCAAGTATGCAAAACATTAAGCATACAGTACAGGATAAGAATCTGGTTAAACGTTTGCAAATGAATATTGCCTCTATTTCCTAAAGATAATTTTGAACTATAATTTATATTATGTAAAATAGAATATTTAAGAAACCCATCTAGTATTGTTTTTGAATCATTCTATTTTTCTTATCTCAACAAATCGAAACTCTTCTCTTCTGAATATTCAATTCTAAAAAAATTAAACAGATATACTACCGATTTAAATTTCATTTTTAAATCAAAAGATTAAAATTTCGAACTAAAAAAACATTTTTAAGTCCTTAAATCAGTAATGTTTAACATTTCCTTAATATTATTTATATTCTCGCCAAGATGCTTTCATTGTAAGACTTTATTTTATTATTTTTACATTCGATACTTTAAAAATAAATTATCAAACATATGAATACAGTTGCTGAGCATATTGCAGATTTTTTGAAAGAATACAAACCATTTGATAATTTAACTTTTCAGGAATTATCAGATATTGCTACGAATATTCGTGTCATTAATTTAGAAAAACATGCGGTATTATTTCAAAATAACGACGCACTTCATGATAGTTTTTATGTCGTTGCTTCTGGTGTAATCAACCTTACAACTATTGCAGACGCTGAAGAAACCATTATAAATAAATGCCACGAAGGAGATATTTTTGGCTTGCGTCCGTTTTTTGCCAAAAATAATTACATGATGACCGCTAAAGCTCGTGAAGAAAGCATTATTTATGCTATTCCAATCGCTGTATTTAGACCTTTTGTTGCTAATAATTCTGATGTTTTAAACTTTTTATTGGAGAGTTTTGCTGTAAATTCAAGACATACAAAAGATAGTGTCAGCTCTAATGGCAAACTGATTTCTGATACTGATTTCCTAGATCAGCAGACGGAAATGCAATATATTCAATCACTTAACTATAACAATTCGCCATTAACTACGCAATCCAATCACATTATTAAAGATGTTGCGATTTTAATGACAGATTCTATGGTGGATAATATTATAATCTGCGAAAAAAATCACCCTATTGGTATTGTAACTAATGCTGATTTATCTTCTAAGATTGCAACAGGGCGCTATCCTATTACTGAAACTATTGACAAAATTATGTCATCGCCGGTGGTAACTGTTTTAGAAAATGTTTCTTTAGCCGAAGCTCAATTGTTGATGTTAAAACATAACGTAACCCATTTATGCGTTACAAAAGACGGAACAAGTAAATCTGTTGTAAAAGGAATTATTTCTGAACATGATCTTATTGTCGCTCAAGCCAGCAACCCTGGTGTTTTAATTAAAGAAATTAAACGTTCTCAGCTGCCAAAAGATCTAAAACAGATTCGTGATCGTCTGTCAGATTTGATTCAGAATTCAATTCAAAAGAATATTCCAATTTCGCATGTTAGTAATATTGCGAGCGAAATTAATCTTGCAATCATTAAACGCGCTGTCGAGCTGTCAATTTTAGATTTAGGCTCCCCTCCTGCACGCTTTGCTTGGTTAAGTATTGGAAGTCAAGGACGTAAAGAACAACTTTTACTTACAGATCAGGATAGTATTTTAATTTTTGAAGATGTTACACCAGAAAAATATAGAGAAGTAAAAGATTATTTTTTAAGATTAGCAAAAAGAACTACTTCTGTACTAGAAAAAGTTGGTTATGAATATTGTCCAAATGGGCATATGGGAAGCAATATGCTTTGGTGTAAATCATTGAGTGACTGGACAAAACAATACAACAGCTGGATGAATACTCCAGGTGAAAATAGTAATGATTTGAGCAGTATTTTCTTTGATTATGAAATTGTTTTTGGTGAACCAAAAATCGAAGAAGCTATTGAAAATGTCATTTTCAAAAATGCAGTTAACAATACTTTGTTTTTTGACTTTTTAGGAAATGATGCTTTAAAAAGAAATTCTCCTTTAAGTTTCTTTAAAAAATTCATCATTGAAGAAGAAGGCCCGCACAAAGGTAAATTTGATATAAAAACCCGTGCACTAATGCCATTAATTGATGGCGCACGTTTATTGATATTAAATGCCAATATAAAAGGAATTCAAAATACTTATTTAAGATTCAAACAATTGGCAATTACAGATTCTAAAAATGCTGAAATTTATTTAAGTTGTGCTGAAGCATTTTTGGCACTTTCAAAATTTAGAACTGTTGAAGGACTAAAAAATGACGACTCTGGCCAATTTATTAATTTAAGAGAAATGTCAAAAACCGACAAAGAGAAATTAAAAAATGCTTTAGCCCCTATGAAAGACCTGGAGGAACTGATTAAGAGTAAATTTCAATTGACACAATTCTCATAATATGCTAGACTGGCTAAAAAATATTAATAAAGACTATCCAGAATTCTGGAAAGATTATTTAACTAAATTCGAAACCAAACCTAATAAGTTCGTTGTTTTATCAACTGAAACATCAGGATTGAATCCGGATAAGGATGTTATATTGTCTCTTGGTGCATTTTCGGTTATCGATGACAGCATTGTTATAAAAGAAAGTTTTGAAACTGTTTTACTGCAATACAAGTATCTGCAAGACAACGGACTTTCAAATGAATTTATCATTGAAAGCAAAATGATGAAAATGCCGGAGCCAGATGCGCTTGAGGCTTTGGTTAATTTTATCGGAAATTCAGTTTTGGTTGGTCATCATATTAATTTTGATGTCGAAATGTTAAACGCAGCGTTGGAACGTTTGGATTGCGGCCGATTAAAAAATGAGGCACTTGATGTCGATGTGATGTACAGAAAACTAACTGATATAAATGACAAACAGTTTTCTTTAGACGATTTATGCGAAATTTATAAAATTCCAAAAAGTGACAGAAATTCTTCTTCCGAAGATGCTTACAGAATCGGACTTTTATTTCTTAAATTGAAGTCTCGATTGGGGATAAAATAGTAATTTTAAATTCCAAAATTGAAATTCCAAATTCCAAAAATACTTTAGTAAACAAAAATGCCTCTTAAAATTTAAGAGGCATTTTTTATTGATCTATATTTTACTTAAGAAATTCTTTCATTCATAATTTGTTCTACAACTTCTGGATTTAATAATGTTGACGTATCTCCAAAATTAGAAAAATCTCCTTCGGCTATTTTACGTAAAATTCTACGCATAATTTTTCCAGAGCGAGTTTTTGGAAGTCCAGAAACAAACTGAATTTTATCCAATTTAGCAATTGGTCCAATGTGATCTGCAATATATTGATTGATCTCTTTTGACAAATTCTCTTTATTTCTAACTTCTCCAGTTTCTTTTAGAATAACATAACCATATAAAGCGTTTCCTTTAATATCATGAGGAACTCCAACAATAGCAGATTCTGCAACTGCAGGATGCTCATTGATCGCATCTTCAATTGGCGCTGTTCCTAAATTGTGACCTGAAACAATTACAACATCATCTACTCTACCCGTAATTCTGTAGTATCCAACTTCATCTCTTAATGCTCCGTCTCCTGTAAAATATTTTCCTGGAAAAGCAGAGAAATAAGTTTCTTTGTAACGATCGTGATTTCCCCAGATTGTTCTGGCAATTCCCGGCCAAGGAAATTTAATACATAAACTTCCCACAACTTGGTTTCCTTCAATTTCGTTGCGTTTTTCATCCATCAAAACGGGCTGAATTCCAGGCAATGGTAAAGTTGCATAAGTTGGCTTGGTTGGGGTTACAAAAGCAATTGGCGAAATCATGATTCCTCCAGTTTCTGTCTGCCACCAAGTATCAACAACCGGACATCTCTTATCTCCTACGTGGTCATTGAACCAGTGCCAAGCTTCTTCGTTAATTGGCTCTCCAACAGATCCAATAACTTTAAGAGATTTTAGGGGATATTTTTGAATATAATCTAAACTTTCTTTTGCTAACGAACGAATTGCAGTTGGTGCTGTATAGAATTGTGTAATTTTATGTTTTTCGATAATTTCCCAAAAACGGCTGAAATCTGGGTAAGAAGGAACTCCTTCAAAAATAACAGTTGTACCTCCATTTAATAATGGTCCGTATAAAATGTACGAGTGTCCAGTAATCCATCCAATATCTGCAGTACACCAGAAAATATCATTTTCTTCGTGGCTAAAAACATTTTTAAATGTGTATGCTGTATAAACCATGTAACCAGCAGTAGTATGAACCATTCCTTTTGGTTTTCCTGTTGATCCTGAAGTATATAAAATAAACAACGGATCTTCTGCGTCCATAATTTCAGCAACACTATTGTCTAAAGCTGCATCTAATAAAGGCTGTAACCATTCGTCACGACCTTCTTTCATTTTTACTTCAGTCTTAGTTCTTTTCGCAACTAAAACTTTTGCGACAGATGGGCAAGTTTCTAAAGCTTCATCAACAATTCCTTTTAAGTCAATTGTTTTGTTTCCTCTATAACCTCCATCAGATGTGATAACCATTTTACATTCGCAGTCATTAATTCTTGCTGAAACTGCAGATGCAGAAAATCCAGCAAAAATAACAGAATGTATTGCTCCAATTCTAGCACAAGCCAAAACAGCAACGGCTAACTCAGGAATCATTGGCAGATAAACACAAACTCTGTCTCCTTTACGAACACCTTGCTCGCGAAGAACGTTTGCCATTTTTGAAACTCTTTCGTATAATTCGTTATACGTTATATGTAAAGCTTCTTCAGAAGGATCGTTCGGTTCAAAAATAATTGCCGTTTTATCGCCTCTTTTGCTTAAATGTCTATCAATACAATTTTTGGTAATGTTGACTTTAGCTTCTGTAAACCATTTTACTTCAGCTTCAGCCATATTAAAATCAACTACTTTTTCCCATTGTTGGTACCATGTGAAATTTTCCTCAGCTATCTTTCCCCAAAACTTTCTTGGCTCTCTTATTGATTTATTATAATGTTTAAAATATTGTTCTAAATTTTCAATTTTGTAATAGCTCATCGTTTGTTGAATTTTTTTATAAATGTATTAAATCTGAATGTATTCTAGAAATAATTTAATTCATAAATTTTATTAAAAAAAAACATTTATTTAATAAAACATGATTATTATTTGCATTTGGTATATTTTTTTATTTTTTAAACCAAATTAGAAAGGGCAAAAAAGGCATAATAAATAGATATTATGCCTTTTTTAATTTAACAAATTTCAATAACAATTAATTTTTTAAAACTGCTTTTACCATACTTTTCTCTATTTTGAAAATAGCAGCATCTTTATTAATTAAAACAGAAATTTCAACAAGTATATTTTATTAAATATACCCCATTATGGGATTAGCTTCACTTAACTTAACCTTGCAGAAGTTAAGTGAATGCAATATGCATCTATATCTATTTTCTTAATAAGTGCTTACTAATTCAAAATATTACAAATCATTGATACAGTGCAAATCCCGCAAAATCCAATTTTGCGGGAATTCCCATTTTTTAATTATCCAATTTTTTTCATAGCTGTCATAGACTCTCTCAACCATGCTCCTACTTCTTCGATAGGGTGCTGGCGAATTTCTTTATTTACAGCAATTAATACCGCATTGTCTACTGCATTTGAAGTTGAAAATGGTTTACCAATAATATTAGTTTCTACATTTTTCATGAATTCAGTCAACAAAGGCTTACATGCATGATCAAACAAATAACAGCCATATTCTGCAGTGTCAGAAATTACACGGTTCATTTCGAATAATTTCTTTCTTGCGATTGTGTTTGCAATTAATGGCAATTCGTGTAATGACTCATAATAAGCAGATTCTTCGATGATACCAGCTTCTGTCATTGTTTCGAAAGCTAATTCAACACCCGCTTTAACCATTGCAATCATTAATACTCCATTATCAAAATATTCCTGCTCAGAAATTGGAGCTTCCTGCGGTGCAGTTTTTTCGAAGTTAGTTTCTCCTGTTGCAGCTCTCCATTTTAATAAATTAACATCATCATTAGCCCAGTCAGCCATCATAGTTCTTGAAAATTCTCCAGAAATAATATCATCTTGGTGTTTTTGGAATAACGGACGCATGATGTCTTTTAATTCTTCAGCTAACTCATAAGCTTCAATTTTTGCAGGGTTTGATAGACGGTCCATCATGTTTGTGATACCTCCGTGTTTCAAAGCCTCAGTAATAGTTTCCCATCCGTATTGAATTAATTTTGAAGCATAAGCAGCATCAATTCCTTTTTCAACCATTTTATCAAAACATAAAATAGATCCAGTTTGTAATAAACCACAAAGGATAGTTTGCTCACCCATTAAATCTGATTTTACTTCAGCTACGAAAGATGATCTTAAAACCCCTGCTCTGTGTCCTCCAGTTCCAACTGCATAAGCTTTTGCCTGATCTAAGCCTAAACCGTTTGGATCATTCTCTGGGTGAACTGCAATAAGTGTTGGAACTCCAAAACCTCTTTTGTATTCTTCACGAACCTCAGAACCTGGACATTTAGGTGCGCACATAATTACTGTAATATCTTTACGAATCTGCATTCCTTCTTCTACGATGTTGAATCCGTGAGAATAAGCCAAAGTAGAATCTTTTTTCATTAATGGCATAATAGCAGTTACCACAGCTGTATGTTGCTTGTCTGGTGTAAGATTACAAACTAAATCTGCTGTTGGAATCAATTCTTCATAAGTTCCTACAGTGAAACCATTTTCAGTAGCATTTTTATAAGAAGCTCTTTTTTCAGCTATTGCATCTGCACGTAATGCATAAGAAATATCTAAACCAGAATCTCTCATGTTTAATCCTTGATTCAAACCTTGTGCTCCACAGCCTACAATTACAACTTTTTTTCCTGCCAATGCAGCAATACCGTCTGCAAATTCAGACTGCTCCATAAATTCGCAAACTCCTAATTGTTCTAATTGTAATCTAAGTGGTAATGTATTGAAATAATTTGCCATTTTTGTTTTAATATTTAATGAAATGATATTTAATAATTTTTATAATTTGGGTAACTAAACTGTTTATTTATAAGATTCTAATAAAGATGAAATTTCCATTTTTTCTTTAGAAACTGAAATTCTTCCAGAACGTACAAACTGCATTATGCCGTATGGTTTGAATTTTTTGTATAATTCTTCAATTTCAGAACGTCTCCCCGATTTTGAAATCACAAAGAAATCCCTTGAAACCGTAACAATCGTAGACTGGCTGTCTTTGATAATATTCTGAATTTGTTTCTCATCAAACAATAAATTTGAAGCGATTTTAAATAATGCATTTTCTAAATAAATAGTTTCTTCATCTGTGTGATAAAATGCTTTTATAACTTCAATTTGTTTTTCAATCTGACCAACAATATTCTGAACCCATTTTTCTGTTGTTTCTACAACAATGATAAATCTAGAAACATTCTCTATTTCTGATTCAGAAACATTTAGACTTAATATATTAATGTGACGCTTTAAGAATATACCTGATATTCTATTTAATAAACCCACGTTATTTTCTGAGTATACCGATATGGTAAATGTTTTATCTTCCATTTTGTTTTTTAGTTTATTTTGTTTCAAGTTTCAGGTTTCACGTTCTCAACAGAACCTGAAACCTTAAACTTGAAACCTGAAACTTTTCCTAGCTTAATCTAATTTCTGAAACACATGCTCCTGTTGGAATCATTGGGAAAACGTTGTTTTCTTTTTCCACCATGACCTCTAAGAAATAAGATTCTTTTGAAGCCAGCATTTCTGCTACTGCTTCATCTAAATCTTCTCTTTGTGAAACTTTTTTAGATTTAATATGGTATCCTTCAGCAATTGCAACAAAATTTGGATTAATCATTTTTGTTGATGCATATCGGTTATCAAAGAACAATTCCTGCCATTGACGCACCATTCCTAAAAACTCATTATTTAAAATGACAATTTTTACAGGAACCTTAGTCTGAAAAATAGTTCCCAATTCCTGAATTGTCATCTGGAAACCTCCATCACCAATAATAGCAACTACTTCACGATCTGGTCTTCCCATTTTAGCTCCAATTGCAGCTGGCAAAGCAAATCCCATTGTTCCTAATCCGCCTGAAGTAATATTACTTTTTGTTGAATTAAATTTAGCATAACGACAAGCAAACATTTGGTGCTGACCAACATCTGAAACGATAATAGCATCACCTTTTGAGTGTTTGTTAATCATTTCAATAGTTTCACCCATTGAAATTCCTTTATTGTTTGTTGGATTTAATTCTTCATTAATAACCGTTTCAACCTCTATCTTTTGTAATTCTTTGAATTCATTGTGCCAAGATTCATGAGAATTGTTTTCAATTAAAGGCAGTAAAGCATTTAAAGCTTCTCTGACATCTCCTAAAACAGCAACTTCTGTTTTTACGTTTTTATCGATTTCTGCAGGATCAATTTCAAAGTGAATCACTTTTGCCTGTTTTGCATACGTTTTTAAACTTCCCGTAACACGGTCATCAAAACGCATTCCTAAAGCAATAAGCACATCACACTGATTAGTAAGCATATTTGGCCCATAATTTCCATGCATTCCTAACATTCCAACATTTAAAGGATGATCTGTTGGAAGAGCCGAAAGACCTAAAATAGTCCACCCAGCTGGAATTCCCGATTTTTCAATTAAAGCTTTTAACTGCTCTTCGGCTTGACCGAGAATAATTCCCTGTCCGAAAACAATAAAAGGCTTTTTGGCACTATTAATTAAGGCTGCAGCTTCGGCAACTTTATCTAATTTTAATTTTGGAACCGGAACATAACTTCTAATTCCTGTACATTTTTCATAACTAAAATCAAACTCATCAAACTGAGCATTTTTAGTAATATCAATTAATACAGGTCCTGGACGTCCAGAACGAGCGATATAAAAAGCTCTTGCTATAATTTCAGGAATTTCAGAAGCCTCCGTTACCTGATAATTCCATTTTGTAACCGGAGTAGAAATTCCGATAATATCTGTTTCCTGAAAAGCATCAGAACCCAATAAATGTTTTCCAACTTGTCCAGTGATACAAACCATTGGTGTTGAATCAATTTGAGCATCTGCAATTCCAGTTACAAGATTAGTTGCTCCCGGCCCAGAAGTAGCAATTGCCACTCCTACTTTTCCTGTAGCTCTCGCGTATCCTTGAGCTGCATGCGTTGCACCTTGTTCGTGACGTACTAAAACGTGGTGTAATTGATCTTGAAATTTATATAATTCGTCATAAACCGGCATGATTGCTCCTCCTGGATAACCATAAACCAAGTCTACTCCCTCTGCTAATAAACATCTTATAACGGCTTCTGCCCCTGATATTTTCATAGTATATTTTGTTTTATCAATGTCAATTTCAAAAATCAATATCAAAAAATTCAATGGCAATGTCAAAATCAATTTTAATGAAAAATTCTAAATTGATTTTTTTTTTGCTATTTGATTTTTGATGTTGTTATTGTCATTGCTATTGATTTTTGATATTGTTATTTAATTAGTTATCGGTAACGCAGCCTGTTGAAGCGCTTGACACCGATCTGGCGTATTTAAGTAAAACTCCTTTTGTAACTTTTAACGGCGGTTGTACCCAAGCCGCTTTTCTAGCTGCAAATTCTTCGTCGGAAATCTTCAGGTCAATAGTATTTTTTACAGCATCGATCGCAATCAAATCACCATCTTTTACTAGAGCAATACCACCACCATCATAAGCTTCTGGTGTTACGTGTCCTACCACGAATCCATGCGAACCTCCAGAGAACCTTCCGTCTGTAATAAGAGCACAGCTGCTTCCTAATCCAGCTCCAATAATCGCAGATGTAGGTTTCAGCATTTCAGGCATCCCTGGACCACCTTTTGGCCCGCAATACCTGATGACGACTACATTACCTGGTTTTATTTTTCCGGCCTGAAGACCTGGGATTACTTCAAATTCTCCTTCAAAAACTACAGCTGGTCCTTCAAAATATTCTCCTTCTTTACCACTGATTTTCGCAACAGCACCTTCAGAAGCAAGATTTCCGTATAAAACCTGAATATTTCCTGTAGGTTTTAATGCTTTTTGAATTTCATGGATTACTTGCTGTCCGTCTTGTAAATCTGGAATACTTGCTAAGTTTTCTGCAACCGTTTTTCCAGTTACAGTTAAACAATCTCCATGAATTAATCCTTCTTTCAATAAATATTTCATTACTGAAGGAATACCTCCAACTTCATGAATATCTTCCATCATATATTTACCACTTGGCTTCATGTCAGCCAAAACTGGTGTTTTGTCATTAATTGCTTGAAAATCATCCAAAGTAATTTTGATATCAACAGCGTGAGCCATTGCAATTAAGTGCATAACTGCATTTGTAGAACCTCCTAAAACTGCTACAATTGTAATAGCATTTTCGAAAGCTTTGCGAGTCATAATATCTCTTGGCTTAATATCTTTTTCTAATAAAACTTTAATAGCAGCACCTGCAGCAAGACATTCATCTCTTTTTTCCTGACTTAAAGCAGGGTTTGAAGAACTGTATGGCAAACTCATTCCTAATGCCTCAATTGCAGAAGACATTGTATTTGCAGTATACATACCACCACACGCACCAGCACCAGGGCAGGCATTTTGAATAACACCTTTAAAGTCTTCTGGTGTAATTTCATTTTTTACTTTTTTACCTAAAGCTTCAAAAGCAGAAACGATATTTAGTGATTCTCCTTTCCATTTTCCAGAGTGGATTGATCCTCCATAAACCATCATCGATGGGCGGTTTAATCTTCCCATAGCGATTAATGCTCCGGGCATATTTTTGTCACAGCCAGGAATTGCAATTACACCATCATACCATTGTCCACCTACAACTGTTTCAATTGAATCTGCGATTACATCACGAGAAACCAATGAAAAACGCATTCCTTCCGTTCCATTAGAAATTCCGTCACTGACACCAATGGTATTAAAAATAAGTCCGACAAGATCTACATCCCAAACACCTTTTTTAACATCTTTTGCTAAATCATTTAAGTGCATATTACAAGTGTTACCATCGTAACCCATGCTCACAATACCAACTTGTGCTTTTTTTAAATCTTCTTCAGTTAAACCAATTCCGTACAACATTGCTTGCGCCGCAGGCTGTGTTTGATCTTGAGTGATGGTCTTGCTGTACTTATTTAATTCCATTATTGTTTTATTTTATTTTAATTTTTATTCCAAAAAAAAACCTTCCAGTATTTGGAAGGTTTGTAATATAGTTTTTCAATTATATTTATAACATTCCCGATGCAGATGTGTGAATCACATTGACAACAACGACAGAAATAATAATAATTGAGATTTGCATCATTTACTTTTTAGTGTCACAAAAGTAGCTAAACTTATGGAACTAAAAAAATAAAATCTCAACATTTCAAATACTTCTTGTGATTATCTTCACTTTTTAACAAAAAATATTAAACAATTGTAGATTGCCCAATACTTACATTATCATTATTAAAATACAGTAAATCATCTTTACTGAAAATAAAATTAGAAACAAACTCTCCTACTTCATTTGTTCCAAATTTTGAATCTGGTTTTAAGTCAACTGTTACAACTTTGTACTCAATTGCTTTTTCAACCGCTTTATAAATTACATTAGCTTCTTTAGTTAATCCAAAATGCTCTAGCAAAAGTGCAGCTGCTAAAATCGAAGCAATCGGATTAGCAATATTTTTTCCTTTTGCCTGCGGATATGATCCGTGAATTGGCTCAAACAAAGCATTTTTTTCGCCTAAAGATACTGATGGCAATAAACCAATTGATCCTGTAATTACACTAGCTTCATCAGATAAAATATCTCCAAACAAGTTCTCCGTTAAAATCACATCAAATTGTTTTGGATTTAAGATTAACTGCATTGCCGCATTGTCAACAAACAAGAAATCTAAAGCGACATCTGGATAATCTGAGCTCACTTTCTGAACTACTTTTCTCCACAATCTTGAAGTTTCCAAAACATTAGCTTTGTCTACCATTGTTAACTTCTTACGACGTTTTTGTGCCGATTTAAAAGCTAAATGTGCAATTCTACTGATTTCTTCTTCTGTATATTCACATAAATCAGAAGCGTGCGTTCCTTCTTCGTTTAATGTTTTAGCTCCAAAATAAGCACCTCCTGTTAATTCTCTGAAAATTGTAAAATCTGCTCCTTCAATAATTTCTCTTTTTAAAGGAGAAGCATCAATTAATGCTTTATAAGGTTTTATTGGACGGATATTTGCAAACAAGCCCAATTCTTTACGAAGCTTTAACAATCCTTGTTCTGGACGAACTTTTGCATTTGGGTTGTTATCATATTTTGGATCACCAATAGCCCCAAGCAAAACTGCATCTGTATTTAAACACAAATTAAGCGTTTGTTCCGGCAAAGGATTTCCTGTTTTATCAATTGCAACTGCTCCCATGAGCGCATCTTCAAAAACAAATTCATGATTGTAAACTTCAGCAATAGCGTACAACGCTTTTTTTGCTTGTAAAATAACCTCAGGTCCAATTCCATCTCCTGGCAAAACTGCAATTTTCAAATTCATAACGTCTCGTTCTTTATGTATTTAAATCCTTATATTATTTTTTCTCTATCTTCTTTGCTCTATTTTCTATTCTCTTCTTAACTAGCTTCTAATTAATTCACCTTCAATTTTAGAAGCTTCAATAATCTGATGAATATCAGCATCTACTACTTCTTTTTTGATATCTGCAAATTTTAAAAACTCAATATATACAATATCCAACTGTGTTTTTGTAAGCTCGTAACCCACTTTTTTAGCTCTATAAGCCAAGGCTGCTCTTCCGCTTCTTGCTGTCAAAATAATTGAAGATTCGTTTACACCAACTTCAAGCGGATCCATGATCTCATAAGTAGCTCTGTTTTTGATAACACCATCTTGGTGAATACCAGAACTATGGGCAAAAGCATTTGCTCCTACAATCGCTTTATTTGGCTGTACAATCATTCCCATACTTTCAGAGACCAAACGACTCATTTCGTTCAATTCTCTTGTATTAATGTTTGTATCTAAATTTAGGTAAGGATGTTGTTTGAAAATCATTACCACTTCTTCAAGTGCTGTATTTCCAGCTCTTTCTCCAATACCATTAATTGTACATTCTATTTGTCTTGCTCCATTTATAGCACCTGAAATTGAATTTGCAGTTGCCATTCCTAAATCATTATGACAATGACATGAAAGGATTACGTTTTCGATTCCTTTTACGTTTTCTTTTAAATATTTAATTTTTGCTCCGTATTCTTCTGGAAGACAATATCCAGTAGTATCAGGAATATTTAGTACTGTTGCTCCAGATTTAATCACTTCTTCACAAACCTTTGCCAAGAAAGCATTATCTGTTCTACCAGCATCTTCTGCGTAGAATTCAACATCTTCTACATAAGACTTTGCATGTGCCACAGCATACTTTGCTCTTGCAATAATATCTTCTGGAGTAGTATTTAATTTGTGGAGGATATGAGATTCTGAAGTTCCGATTCCAGTATGGATTCTAGGTCTCTTAGCGTGCTTTAAAGCAGCTGCAGCAACATCAATGTCATTTTTTACGGCTCTTGTTAGTCCGCAGACCGTTGCATTTTCTACAATTTTACAAATCTCAGAGACGGATAAAAAATCGCCTGGACTTGATACAGGAAAGCCTGCTTCGATAATGTCAACTCCCATTTTGTCAAGTCGTTCTGCGATAACTAATTTTTGTTTAGTATCTAACTTACATCCTGGAACTTGTTCACCATCTCGCAAAGTGGTGTCAAAAATTTGAACTTTCTCTCTATTCATATTCATTTATTTAATGTAATTTCACATCTTGATAACAAATATATATTGTACTACCGCAGTACCAAATTCATTTTAATGAAATTATACTGTTCATAAAACGATTTATACCTTATTAATTACTTTAATATCAATAAGTTACATTATTATTTTTTACAATGGCTAACCATCAAAAAGATTTCTTATTTGTTTTAATCAAATCACTTTCGAAATCAGAAAAAAGGCAGTTTAAAATTTTTGCAAGCCGATTAGAGACGAGTTCAAACACAAAATTTATCGAGTTATTCAACATTCTTGATAAATCTGAGGTTTACGATGAAAAGCTGATTCTGAAAAGCGGTATTATTCAGAAAGTACAGCTATCTAATTTAAAATCATACTTGTACAAACAAATCCTAGTAAGTATCCGATTGAATATTCCGAGCCAGAATATTCGTTATCAGCTTCGCGAACAAATGGATTTTGCTGTTATTCTTTATAATAAAGGATTGTACAAACAGAGTTTGAAAATTTTAGACAAAACAAAACAGCAGGCACTTGAGAATGATGAAAAATATATGGCCTATGAAATTGTTGAGTTTGAAAAACTAATCGAATCACAATACATTACCCGAAGTATTCAAGGCCGCGCTGACGAACTGGTTGTTCAGGCTAAAGAATTGAATTATCGTAATACTATTTCGAGTAAATTATCCAATTTATCGCTGCAGTTATACGGAATAATGCTTAAAACGGGTTACGTAAAAAGTGATACAGAATACAAATATATTGACGATTATTTCCATAGACATATTGCAAAGTTAGACGAAAGTAAATTCGGATTCCGTGAGAAATACTGGTTTTACAATGCTAATTTATGGAGAAGTTTTCTAGTTCAGGATTTCTTGGCTAGTTATAAATATGCCTATAAATGGGTACAGCTTTTCTACGATAATCCTAGTATGATTTATTTGAATCCGGTGTTTTTCTTAAAAGGAAATCATTATTTCTTAGAATCGCTTTATATGTTAAAGTACAAATCTAATTTCAAGAAATACTTGAATCTTTTGGAAGAAACTATCGCAGATCCAAAATTCCCTGCAAATGATAATATTGCCTCACTTTCATTTTTATATGTATATAATAACAAATTAAATCTGCATATTTTAGAGGGAACTTTTGCCGAAAGCGAATATCTAATTCCAGAGATTCTCACTAAGCTTAAAGTCCACAGTGAGCATCTTGATGAACACCACGAAATGTTGTTTTTCTATAAGATTGCTTCTATTTACTTTGGAGTTGAAAAATACAACGAATGCATTAATTATTTAGATAAAATCATAAACAACAAGAACTTAACGATGCGCGAAGATTTGATGTGCTTTGCGAGACTTTTATCTCTAATTGCACATTATGAACTTGGAAAAGATTATTATTTAGAAAATCATCTTAAAAGCACTTATAAGTTTTTATTGAAAATGAATGATTTACATGAAGTTCAAAAAGAAATCATCAAATTCCTTAGAAATTTAAACAACTTTTACCCTGCTGATATTAAGAAAGAATTTAAAAAAATGCACGCTCGTTTTGTAGAGTTGGAAAAGAACACTTACGAAAAAAGAGCGTTCTTGTATCTAGATATTATTTCTTGGCTGGAAAGTAAAATTGAAAACCGAAAAATCGCTGCTATTATAAAGGAAAAAGCAAAATTGAATAATCGATAAGTTTTTTAAATTCCAATTCTCTAAATTCCAAATTCCAATAACAAAAGCGCTAAAAAAAACTTACTTTTTTAGCGCTTTTGTTGTCATCCTGAGGAACGAAGGATCACACTCGTAAATCAACAAAGATTGGAAAATTACTATTCGATAGTTTATAGTGTGATCCTTCGTTCCTCAGGACGACAAACTTTACGCAAACAACAAACCCGACAGGTTTTAAAAACCTGTCGGGTTTAGTATTAATAAATTCCAATTTTGGAATTTGGGATTTTTGTATTGGAATTTTTAAAATTTATTCCACAATATTAGAAGTCGTTACATAGAAATTTTTATCTACTTCGAGCTTTCTATCTTCGTTTGTTGTTTTTACCGACTGCCATTCTGTTGTTGGTTTTAACAAAGTTTCCACTCCATTAATTTTAACCTTAACAGGCATATCAAACTTGGAAACACAATTTGTCCAGTGGTAACCCAGCGTTCCATTTTTAAACATATATTCAAAAACTGGAATTTGAGTTGTAGTTAAATATTGCGCATAAACTCTGTTGAAATTAATTCCAGACTGGTCATTTATATAATCTTCAATTTGTTTTGAAGTCACCGTTTGGTGGTAAAAAGTTTTATTTAAACCTCTTAAAATCGATTTCCACTTAGCATCATCATTAACAATCTGGCGGATGGTATGCAGCATATTCGCACCTTTCGGATACATATCACCAGAACCTTCATTGTTTACATCATAATGACCAATAATAGGCGTATCATTCTGAATGTTTTTTCTGCAGCCAATTACATATTCAGCAGCAGCTTCTTTTCCGTAGTAATACTCAACAAAAAGACTTTCTGAATAATTAGTAAAACTTTCATGAATCCACATGTCAGCGATATCTTTGTAGGTAATATTATTAGCAAACCATTCGTGACCCGATTCGTGAATAATAATAAAGTCGAATTTTAATCCCCAGCCCGTTCCGCTTAAATCGCGCCCTAAGTAACCTTGTTTGTATTGATTTCCATACGTTACAGAACTTTGGTGCTCCATTCCTAAATAAGGAACTTCTACCAATTTGTAACTGTCTTCATAAAACGGATAAGGTCCGAACCAGCTTTCAAAAGCTTTAAGCATCTTTGGAGCATCTTTAAAATGTTCTTTTGCTAAAGCCAAATTATCTTTTAAAACATAATAATTACAGTCTAAATTACCTTTTTCTCCTTTGAATACTTCAGAAAAATTTACGTAATCACCAATATTAATATTTACTCCGTAATTGTTTATCGGGTTTGAAACATACCAATTAAATGTTTTTGTTCCGTCTTTTTCTTTTTTAACACTTTGCAGTCTTCCATTAGAAACTTCCGTTAAATCTCCAGGTACATTTACACTAATTAACATGTTTTCAACTTCATCATACATATGGTCTTTACATGGCCACCAAACACTTGCACCTAAACCCTGACAAGATGTAGCGATAAAATCTTTTCCATTTTTATCTTTTTTCCAAGAAAATCCTCCATCCCATGGTGCTCTAACCGCTTCTTTTGGTTTTCCATTATAGGAGATTACAATTTCTTTTGTATCTCCAACTTTTTGTTTCTCCGTTAAAGTAATGAAGAAAGCATTCCCGTCTCTTTCAAACTTTAAATCTTTTCCATTCTGAGTCACCTTTGTAATATTCATTGGTTCCTGCAGATCAATCTGCATTCTGTTGTTTTCTGTTAAAACTTTGTAACGAACAGTGTTAGAACCTGAAATTGATTTTTCAGAAGGATTTACCTTTACATTCAAATGATAGTATTTTAAATCCCACCAAGCTCTTTCCTTTGTAATGCTGCCGCGTAAAGTATCTTGATGTGTAAAAACCGTTTCTGACTTATTTAAAAGTCCTTGAGCATTAGCGCTGAAACCAATTAAAAAAGCAGTTAAAATGCTTCCAAAGTATTTTTTCATTAGTTAGAAATATAAAATAAATAAGTATATATCCCGAAACTTCGGGAATTAATCTACAGCAAATGTAAACATTCGAATTAAGTTTTTTTAAATTTTATGATTTCTATTCGAGTGATGCTACATCAAAAATCATTATTCTTCTCTATTTTAGCATAATAAAATTACCGTCACTCTTATGAAATTTTATTTATTCCTTTTTTCAATCATCGTGGTCTCTGTTAACCGAATTTATTCGCAGACTATTCCAGTCTATAAGGTTAATGAAGAAATAACTGTAGACGGTGATTTGTCAGATTGGAAAAATACTTTTCTAGGTCCGTTTGTAATTCATAATTCTGGTGAAAAAGCAGCTCAAAATACTTTTGTTTCACTTTCGTGGAATGAGGAAAACTTATATATCGCTTACAACTGCACCGATTCTAAGATCATTGGGAAAGCACAGAAGAAAGATTCCCAGATTTTTTATACCGATGATTTGGTAGAGATTTTTATTGATCCTGATGGAGACGGTCAAAATTATATTGAGATTGGAGTCAATGCATTTTCAACTAACTATGACCTGCTTTTAAAATGTATTTCTCCCGATTGCGGCGGATGGAAGACCTCAATGCAATTTGATATTAAAGGAATGGAATCTGTCAGCAAAATTAATTCAGAAGGCTATACTGTAGAAATTAAAATTCCGTTTTCTAATCTTGAAAAAATTAAAAACGGTAATTTTTCAAAACCAATAAATGGTACAAAATGGAAAGCAAATACTTTTAGAATTGATTACGGTAACACGATCGAATACCTTGCATTACAACCGTATAAGAGTTTGAAATTTGGCTTTCATCAGCCACAGGAATTTGCTGTTTTTGAGTTTGTGGAGTGATTTATTTTTCGAAGTTAATAGAACAACTGATATATTTCGGTAGGCTTATAATACTCCACATCTTGAACTAAAAACTTAAAAAATGAATTAGACGTGGTCATTCTATAAACTGCAAAAATGGATTTGTTACGTAAAAAATACAGCTTTTGGGAAAATTCATAATTTAAACCTCCATATAACGTATATGTTTCCAAAAACATAGAAACTCCCTTTTTTAAAACTGTAGGATTAGAAAAATCTTTGGGTAGAAGTATATTTATGAAAGTATCATTATCTACGTACAGCTCTCCAGTACTTTGATTAATTGGAATAAAATTGCCATAAGCTGTTTTTTCTAAAAATAAAATTAATCGCTGGCCAGGTTTCAACTCTTTTATTCTTGAATCACAAAGCCATTCTTTCCAAAGGGAAATACTAATTTTTATAGCTGATCTTCCTTTTAAAAATTGACTAATTGTAAATTCATATTTATCTTTAGAAACTTTAGATACAACTCCATCAACAATCAAATCTGCTTTTGAAATAACGATAGAATATGGCAGTGCTTCTTTCTTAAAAGCATAATTAAAATAGGAATTAAGAAATAACAACAAACAGATATACCATTTCATAAAGAATATTTTTACCTATTAAAAGTACTTTATTTTACTATTCCGCACAAAAAAACGCATTATATTTTAGACATTTCTAAATTATAATACGATTTGATTGTGTTGAAATTATGCTCTTTACTTCTGACGTTTTTTCAAAACTTCTACCACATCATTCAACTGAAATCCTTTTGCTTGTAATAAAATTAAATAGTGAAAAAGTAAATCAGCGCTTTCGCTAAGAAACAAATCATCGTTATCATCTTTTGCTTCAATAACCACTTCTACAGCTTCTTCACCAACTTTTTGAGCAATTTTATTGATTCCTTTTTCGAATAAAGAGGCAACATAACTCTTCTCAGAATCAGCATTTTCCCTGCGTGTTTTGATTGTATTTTCTAATTGAGAAATAAAACCGTAGTTAGCAGTATTCGGTTCCTGCCAGCAAGTATCTGCACCTGTATGACAAGTTGGACCGACAGGTTTTGCCTGAATTAAAAGTGTATCGCCGTCACAGTCATTTTTAATATCTACAAGCTCTAAAAAATTTCCACTCTCCTCGCCTTTTGTCCAAAGTCTTTGTTTGGATCGGCTGAAAAATGTTACTTTCTTCGTTTCTATTGTTTTCTGCAATGATTCTTCATTCATATACCCCAGCATCAGAACATTTTTTGTCTCTGAATCCTGAATTATTGCTGGAATCAATCCGTGTGCGCTTTTTATATCTACGTTCATTGTATTTTTAGATTTTAGTCCCGATAGCTATCGGGAAGATTTTAGATTTCTTGGCTCTATGATTATTTTAATTTTTGGAATTTAAAAATTGATATTGCAATTGGAATTTGGAATTTAAAAAATTTGGAATTTCTAAATCCTTACTTCAATATCATTTTTCCGAAGCTCCTCTTTTAAAGTTTTAATTTCGATTTCTTTAAAATGAAAAACGCTCGCAGCCAAAGCGGCATCTGCTTTTCCCTCTTTAAACGAATCTACAAAATGCTGTATATTTCCAGCACCGCCAGATGCAATAATCGGAATATTAATTAAAGTTGATAATTTTGACAAAGCCTCATTTGCAAAACCATTTTTCGTTCCATCATTGTCCATTGATGTGAAGAGAATTTCTCCGGCGCCGCGTTCTGCAACTTCTACCGCCCAGTCGAACAAATTTAATTCGGTTGGTACTTTTCCGCCAACTAAATGTACAATCCATTGTCCGTCAATTTGTTTGGCATCGATGGCAACTACAACACATTGGCTTCCAAATTTCTGAGCTAAATCGTTAATCAATTGCGGATTTTTTACTGCCGATGAATTGATTGAAACTTTATCTGCACCGTTATTCAGCAGAATTTCAACATCTTCTACAGAAGAAATACCACCGCCAACCGTAAACGGAATATTAATTTTCTCCGCTACACTTCGCACCATATCTACCAAAGTCTTACGACGTTCTTCTGTAGCCGAAATATCCAGAAAAACCAATTCATCTGCCCCTTCAGCAGAGTAAATCTCCGCTAGCTCGACAGGATCTCCCGCATCACGCAAGTCAACGAAATTAACGCCTTTTACAGTTCTTCCGTTTTTTATATCTAAGCAAGGTATTATTCTTTTTGCTAACATTTTTCTTTTTGTTAATTGTTAGATGTAAGGTGTAAAATGTTCTTCTGCACAGCGTACAACATTCATTCTACAATTCACTTTTTACATTTTACCAATAATATAATTCTCTAGTTGTTTAAGCGAAATTCTTCCTTCGTAAATTGCTTTTCCAATGATTGTTCCTTCACAACCCAATTCAGCTAATTTTGGCAGTTCGTCGAAAGTTGAAATTCCACCAGAAGCGATTAATTTTATTCCTTTTGCTTCATCAAGGATTTTCCCATACAAATCAAAACTCGGACCTTCAAGCATTCCGTCTTTTGCAATATCAGTACAGATAACGTACTGAATTCCTTTCGATTGATAATCCTGAATAAACGGTACTAAATCCTCATTCGAATCTTCCAACCAGCCTGAAACTGCTATTTTCTCGTCTTTTGCATCGGCACCTAAAATAATTTTATCAGAACCATATTCTGAAATCCATTTTTCAAAAATCGTTCTGTTTTTCACAGCAATACTACCTCCAGTTATTTGATTTGCACCACTTTCGAAAGCAATTCTCAAATCATCATCAGATTTTAATCCGCCGCCAAAATCGATTTTCAAACCAGTTTGCGTGGCAATTTGTTCCAAAATCTTATAATTAACAATTTTACTCGATTTTGCACCGTCAAGATCTACTAAATGTAGATATTCGATTCCGTGTGCTTCAAATGATTTAGCCACTTCAAGCGGATTTTCATTGTAAATTATTTTGGTATCATAATCGCCTTTTGACAAACGAACACATTTTCCGTCAATGATATCTATGGCTGGTATTATTCTCATTTTTTGATATTTTAGATTTCTGATTTTAGAGTTTAGATTCTAAAAATTGAAATTGATTTTTAATATTGTAATTGATATTGTAATTGGAATTTGGAATTTAAGAAATTGGAATTTTCAAGAAATTGTCAAGTATTTTCTCCCCAACAGCGCCGCTTTTCTCTGGATGAAACTGAGTTCCATAAAAATTATCTTTTTGCAAAGCCGATGCATACTCCAGTTCATAATTGGTTGTAGCAATGGCTTCATCGCAATTTGGCGCGTAAAAACTGTGTACCAAATACATGAATTCATTTTCTGGAATGTCTTTAAATAAATCTGATTTCAAATCATAAATCTGATTCCATCCCATTTGCGGCACTTTTACCTGATTTGAAAATTTGACAACATCAACATCAAAAATACCTAAACCTTTTGTGTTTCCTTCCTCAGACGAATTACACATTAACTGCATTCCGAGACAAATTCCTAAAACGGGCTGTTTCAAATTCGGAATCAAACTATCCAAACCACTTTCACGAAGTTTAGCCATTGCCGAACTCGCCTCGCCTACCCCAGGAAAAATCACTTTATCTGCCGACTGAATTTCCTCAGGATTATTACTCAAAACGGCTTTAAATCCCAATCTTTCAATAGCAAACATAATGCTCTGAATATTTCCTGCTCCGTAATTTATGATTACTATTTTCATTTATTTAAGTATAAAAGTCCAAAGTCTAAAATCTTAAAGTTGCTTTTTGATATCCATAATTTTGGAATCTTTTGACTTTAAGACTTTCCACTTTTGACTTAATTAAAGCATTCCTTTCGTCGAAGGCAAAATCATTTTTTCTGTATCTCTTTTCACAGCTACTTTTATTGCTTTCGCGAAAGCTTTAAAAATTGCTTCGATTTTGTGGTGTTCGTTAATTCCTTCTGCTCTAATGTTTAAGTTCGCTTTTGCACCGTCTGTAAACGATTTAAAGAAGTGATAAAACATTTCAGTCGGCATTTTACCTACCATTTCACGTTTAAACTCAGTTTCCCAAATCAGCCAGTTTCTTCCTCCAAAATCAATTGCAGCCTGCGCTAGGCAATCATCCATTGGAAGACAGAATCCGTAACGCTCAATTCCTAGTTTATTCCCCAATGCTTTTGCGAATACTTCGCCTAATGCAATTGCAGTATCTTCGATGGTGTGGTGCTCGTCTACTTCTAAATCACCTTTTACCAAAATCTCCAAATCCATTTGACCGTGACGTGAAATTTGATCTAACATATGATCAAAAAAGGCAATTCCAGTATCGATTTTGCTTTTTCCAGTTCCATCCAGATTTAGATTGATATAAATATCCGTTTCGTTTGTTTTACGGGTAATTGAAGCCGAACGCGCCTCTAATTTTAAAAATTCATAAATCGTTTTCCAATCCATCGATTGCAAAACAATAGTCTCGTCCAATTCCTCACGTTTTGATGAAATCTCATTACTTCCTGCCCCATCTTTATCATTCATAAAAATGGCTTTTGCACCAAGATTTTTAGCCAATTCAACATCTGTTAAACGATCGCCCAAAACAAACGAATTTTCTAAATCATATTCAGGATTGTTTAAATATTTAGTCAGCATTCCCGTTCTAGGCTTGCGTGTCGGCGCATTATCTTCTGGAAAAGATCGGTCTACAAAAATCTCATCAAACAAAACTCCTTCGTTTTGAAAAGCTTTTAAAATGAAATTCTGCGTTGGCCAAAACGTATCTTCTGGAAAACTATCTGTTCCTAATCCGTCCTGATTGGTTACCATTGCCAATTCGTAATCTAATTCACTGGCAATTTTAGCCAAATATTGAAAGGCTTTTGGATAAAATTCTAATTTATCTAAGCTGTCTAATTGTAAATTTTCTGGTTCTAAAACAATCGTTCCGTCACGATCGATAAAAAGTACTTTTTTCATGTTTTATTTTTTGAGAATATAGAAGATAGAGTAAAGAGAATAGTCTTTTCATTCCATTTTTAAAGTTCTTACTTTTTTCCTTACTCTATATTCTTTACTCTATATTCTTTACTCTATATTCTTTACTCTATTTTTTCTATCTCAACAATTTCAATTCTTTAATCAAAACAGCATTTTCTTCTTCGGTTCCAATTGTAAAACGAAGACAGTTTTCGCATAAAGGCTGTGTGGTTCGGTTACGAATTACAATTCCCTTCTCGATTAATTGATCGTATCTTTTATTGGCATCATCTACTTTTACCAAGACAAAATTAGCTTCTGTTGGATAAATTTTTTCCACAAAATCAACTTCAAGTAAAACTTTAAGTAATTCTTCCCTTTGCTTTATTATAGAAGTTATTTCTTGTTTTATTTTATCAGAATCCTTTAAACGTTCAATCGCTCTTTGTTGTGTCAATTCGTTTACATTGTAAGGAGGTTTTATCTTGTTTAAAACCGAAATGACAACTTCTGATGCATAACAAATTCCCAAACGAATTCCAGCTAAACCATACGCTTTTGAAAGTGTTTGAGTAATAACCAAATTCGGATATTCATCGATTTCTGTAAGCCAGCTTTCTTTTTCTGAAAAGTCAATATACGCTTCATCAATTACAATTAAACCTTTAAAGTTTTGAAGTAATTTCACAATGCTTTCGTCTGAAAAAGAATTTCCAGTCGGGTTGTTTGGCGAACACAAAAAGATGATTTTAGTATTTTCATCAACAGCCTCTAAAATCTTTTCTACTTGAGGCTGAAAGTCATTTGTAAGTAGAATTTCTCTATTTTCTACCGCATTGATATTTGCCAAAACGCTGTACATTCCGTATGTTGGCGGTAATGTGATAATATTATCTGTTTTTGGTTCGCAGAAAGCCCTGAAGATCAAATCTAAAACTTCGTCGCTTCCGTTTCCCAACAAAATCTGACTCTGCTTTGTATTGTTATTTTTGGCTAAAATTGCTTTAACCGAATTCTGCTGCGGATCTGGATAACGATTCACACCATTTTGGTACGGATTTTCATTAGCATCCAAAAAAATCATTTCAGCAGTATCAAAATCTTCAAATTCATCTCTTGCAGAAGAATATGGTTTTAAAGATTTTACGTTTTCACGTGTTATTGTATTTATATCAAAAGTGCTCATTTTTTTATTTTTTTTAAGAGGCAAGAATCAAGATTTAAGACTTTATAAAAGTCTTAAATCTGCTCATTCTTATATTGTTTTGCTTCTTGAATCTTACTTCTATTCTCTTTATTCTAAACTCTTCAATCTTAACGTAACAGCATTTTTATGCGCCTGTAAACCTTCCGCGTCTGCCATAAGCTCAATCGCTTTACCTATGTTTTGAATGCCGCTTTCAGTTATTTTTTGAAATGTCATTGATTTCATAAAACTATCGAGATTTACACCACTGTAATTCTTTGCGTATCCGTTTGTTGGAAGTGTATGATTTGTTCCAGAAGCGTAATCTCCAGCACTTTCCGGGGTATAATTTCCAATAAAAACGGAGCCTGCGTTTATTATTCCGTTACAATAAAAATCGTCGTATTCAGAACAGATTATAAAGTGTTCCGGCCCATATTCATTGATTAAATCTAAAGCGATTTGATCATTTTCAACATAAATTAATTTTGAATTTTCAATTGCTTTTTCTGCAATTGCTTTTCTTGGAAGAACTTCTATTTGAGACTGAATTTCCTTTTCTACTTCATCAATAAGTTTTTTTGAAGTCGAAACTAAAATAACCTGACTATCTGTTCCGTGTTCTGCCTGCGACAATAAATCTGATGCTACAAAAGCAGGAACTGCAGTATCATCGGCAACAATTAGTAATTCTGATGGACCAGCAGGCATATCAATCGCAACTCCAAATTGTGTCGCCAATTGTTTTGCCACCGTCACAAACTGATTTCCAGGACCGAAAATCTTATACACTTTTGGAATAGATTGTGTTCCAAATGTCATTCCTGCAATCGCTTGAATACCGCCAACTTTTAAAATTTTTGTTACTCCGCATAAATTTGCCGCATATAAAATAGCTGGATTTATTTTTCCTGTTTTATCTGGTGGCGAACACAATACGATTTCTTTACATCCAGCAATTTCAGCAGGAACAGCCAGCATTAAAACCGTTGAAAACAGAGGCGCTGTTCCGCCTGGAATATACAAACCAATTTTTTGAATCGGTCTTTTTTCCTGCCAGCAGCTTACACCTTCGATTGTTTCAAGCTCAACACGACTTGTTTTCTGCGCTTTGTGAAATTTATAAATGTTATTTTTTGCTAATTCTATAGCTTCTTTTAACTCACTGGGAATCAAATTAACTGCTTCGGTTATTTCTTCCTTCGAAACTTCATAATTATCCAGAGAAATGCCGTCAAAAATTGAAGTGTATTTTGCAACAGCTTCATCGCCTTTTTTCTGTACTTCTTTAAAGATTTCTTTTACCGTAACCTCAATATCATCAATAGTTTGAGTTGGTCTCTTTAATATATCTGACCAGCTTTCTGGTTTTGGATTGTTTATTTTATTCATTTTTTTTTCTTGCTTTATGCTTTAAGCTATAGGCTTTAAGCTTTCTTAACTTTGTCTATTTTGGCTTAAAGCTTACAGCCTAAAGCCTACAGAGGGCAAAGCCCTAAAGAACCATTTTCTCAATTGGACAAACCAAAATTCCTTCTGCCCCAACCTCTTTTAATTGATCGATTACATCCCAAAAAGTATCTTTATCAATTACCGAGTGAACACTGCTCCAGCCTTCTTGAGCTAGTGGCAGAACGGTTAAACTTCTTAATACGGGAAGAATTTTCCCAACAGCATCAATTTTGTCGTTTGGAACGTTCATCAAGATATACTTTGAATTTCTAGCTCTTAAAACAGCTTGAATTCTGAATTTTAAAGTGTCAATGTGTTTCTGAATTTCTGGTGAAACTTTTGGAGAAACGGCTAAAACCGCTTCACTTTTCAGAATCACTTCTACTTCTTTTAGGTTGTTTTTGAATAAAGTGCTGCCGCTAGAAACAATATCTACAATAGCATCGGCAAGACCAATGTTTGGCGCGATTTCTACAGAACCAGAAATTTGGTGAATATCTACACTTAAGCCAAATGAATTGAAATATTCGTTTACTGTATTTGGATACGAAGTTGCGATTCTTAAACCTGCTAAATCCTGAATTGAATTGTATTCTAAGGTTTTAGGAACTGCAACAGAAACTTTGCATTTTGAAAAACCTAATTTTTGAACTACCTCAATTCCTTTTCCCTTTTCTACCAAAAGGTTGTCGCCAACAATTGCCAGATCTACTACTCCATCCATTAAATACTGTGGAATATCTGAATTTCTTAGATATAAAACTTCAAGAGGAAAATTAGAAGCTTCTGCTTTTAGCTGGTCGATTCCGTTGTTGATCGAAATACCGCAGTCTTTTAAGATTTGAATGCTGTCTTCGTTTAAACGTCCCGATTTTTGAATTGCAATTTTTAAAGTACTCATTTTTTTTTAGTTGTTTGTTGGTTATAGCTTGAGTACAAAGAGTTAGAAATAAAAAACCCGTTTGATGTACTCAAACGGGTTTTAAAATATGATGATTTACATGCATACTATTAACACATCGCTTGAGAGCAATAATGTAAATGATGATGATGTAATTGAATTGAAATCATGATTTGTTTTGTGTTTTACTTCTTTGATTCGGTTGCAAATATAATAGATAAATTAATTAAAAAGCAATTTTTATTTTAACTTAACGATAGTTTATTGTTAAAAAACGTTTGAGACGACTTTATATACAATAATTTTAAAATTACTTTAAAGAATTCTTATATTCTTCAAAAACCAATAAAACTCTTGTTCCTTTACCAATTTCACTTTCTATTTTAAATTTAATTTGCAGTAGATTTGTCATTCTTTTTACAATAAACAAACCTAAGCCTGTTCCTTTAATTTCTGCATGGTTTAAAGAATCTGATCTAAAAAATGGATTCAAAATAGAATCTAAATCCTCTTTTGCAATTCCGATCCCTTGATCTGATATAATGCAATTAATTTTGTTTTTTTCTCTTGATAACGAAATCTTGATCTCGCTGTTAGAATTGGAATATTTTACCGCATTCGAAATTATATTCCGAAGAATTGTAACTACTAAATAATTATCAGAATAAACATAAAATTCTTCTGGAGCATCTAATATTATATTGATATTTCCAGATTTAATTTTCTCTGCATTTAAAGTGAGAACATCTAAAATTACTGCATTTAAATAGATGTTTTCTTTATTAATATTCTGTTTCTGATTTTCAAAACGAGCCATTAAAAGCAGTTGATCAACCAATGAATTCAGATGATCTACTTCATTAATACAATAGTTTATTTTTTCTTCGTATTCCTTGCTTTCTCTAGGTTTACGTATTAAAACTTCAAGTGTTCCTTTAATAACGGTTAAAGGAGTTCTCATCTCATGCGAAGCATCAGATGTAAATTGTTTTTCACGCTCAATTGCATCTTCAATACGATTTAATAAATTGTTGATGGTTTTGGACAATGTAAACAATTCGTCTCGTGTTTTAGGAAGCGGCATTCTTGTTTTTAAATTGTCTTTTGTAATAATTCTAGAAGTATCAATAATATCGTTTATTGGTTTGATACTTCGTCCAGCAAAAAATCGAGCAAGAAAGAATAGCAATAAAAGAATTATAGGAAATGTAATCATCAAAGTATCCAGCAAGTTCTTTAAGACTTTTGAAGAATCTGAAAGTGACATCGCAATAATCAAATAACCAATTTTCTTTGTTTTTATATGAAGTGGAACCTGAATCTGGCGAATTTTATTTCCTAATAAATGAGTATCAAAAAGCTGAAAATGCGCTTTGTTTTCATGAAAAATTAGTTTTTCATTTTTTAAATTAGGCGACTTTTCGATAATTTTTTTATTCAGATCTAAAAACTGGACAAATACAGGGTTTACATCTACTGAGTTATGCTCCCGTTCTTCCCATTCTTCAGTATCCATCAAAATTACTTTTTTGTTTTCAATTTTGATTTCTCTTAAATGATCTTGAATTTCAATGTTTAAATTTTCATCAATATGATTGTAAACGGTAAGTTTTACAATAAAATAAATAGCCGAAAAAGCAACAAGAACCAAAAGTCCTGTTGTCAAAATGTAATTTAATGCAATTCTATTTTTAAAGGATAATGAAGTCATTTGTTAATCATTGGCGATATACCCAATGCCGCGAATAGTTTTTATATAATCTTCTTCAATTTTAAGATTCAGTTTTTTGCGAATGGCATTCATAAAAACATCAATTACACCGGTATCATATTCGAAATTGATATCCCAAACATCTTTTAAAATATCGTTTCTTGTACAGACTTTTCCTTTATGCTCAATTAAGTACTTTAGTAATTCGAACTCTCTTTGGGTTAATGAAATCTCTTCTTCTCCATTTAAAACAATATGCTTTGATAAATCAATAGTTATGGCTCCGAGAGTCAATCTTTCGTCTTGTTTTTTATTTCTAAAATGAATTTTAATACGTTCTACTAATTCCTCAAAACTAAATGGCTTTTTAATATAATCGTTTGCTCCCGCTTTTAACCCTTCGATTGTTTCCTGAACGGTATCTTTTGCAGTTAAAAAGATGATCGGAGTAGTTTGGTCTTTCACTCTAATCGCTTTACAAAGATCAAGTCCGTTAATTTTTGGCAGCATCCAATCTAAAAGAATCAAATCAAATTTTTGATTCTGAAGCAGTTCAAAACCTTTAGATCCATCATTTGAAGTAGTTACTTGGTAACCTTCTTCTTGCAGACCTTGTTTTAAAAACTGAACAATACCTAACTCGTCTTCAACTATTAAAATATGCATTTATCGTATTTGATTAAGATTCGCATTTCTTTTTTGTACTCCAAAGATAGGATATTTTGAAATCAGAAAATGATTCAGAACTTAAGTACAGAAAGAAAATCAGCATCTTAAGCAAACTTTAAGATAACACTAAGCAAGGTAAAAGTCTAACTTAATCTCCCATTAATGATTCGAAATTAATTTTGTAAAAAAATAATGAGATGACTTTTTCTAAAAAATTTTCGCCTTTTTACAATCTCGCCTTATTGTACTTTATTGTAAGTTTCATACTTAGAATTGTTCTTTTGTTTCATCCAATTACACAAAGTTCTTTTACAATTGCTGAAAGCTTGAAAATCTTTACATTAGGTTTGATTTCAGACTTTTTTGTATTTGTTACAGCTTCAATTTTCCTTTGGCTTTATCTTATTTTTATTTCAAATTCAAAATATAATAAACCATCTGGATATCTTATACTTGCTGTCTTTATTGCTCTTTTAATTTATATCGCTTCTGGTAAAAGCATTTTTGATGAGTACGGAGGCGCTTTACCAAAAATCGTTTTGATTTTTGTTTCAATCAAAACGCTCTTCTTTGGACTCTTTCTTTTTTTACCAAAATATCGCACCAAAATCAGATTCTGGCTTTTTACTTTTGTTATTTTTCTTTATGTTTTATTGATTCTTCAAAATGCAATAAGTGAGTTTTTCTTTTGGAACGAATTTGGTGTAAAATACAATTTCATAGCTGTTAATTATTTAATTTATACCAATGAAGTAATTGGCAATATTATGCAGTCTTATCCTGTTGTTCCTATATTTTCAGCTCTTTTTATAGTTACAGGAATTATCACTTTCATCATTATAAAAAATTCTAGAAATTATATAGAGGAGATTCCTAATTTCGCCGAAAAACTTAAAATTACTGCCGTTTACGGATTATTGTTTACAGCTTCTTTACTAGCAATTCCGAGTTTGGCCAAAACAGAAAATTCAAAAAACATATTTGTAAATGAATTACAGTCAAATGGGATTTATAAGTTCTATCTGGCTTTCCAGAACAATAAATTAGATTATTTTAAATTCTATAAAACGATTCCAAACCAAAAAGCATTTGCACTTTTAAAACAACAATTTCCAGCAATATCAGGTCAAAACACTTCGAGAGAAATAAATAATGATTCACTTGAAAAACATAAAAATGTAGTTTTAATTACAGTTGAAAGTTTAAGTGCAGATTTCATGAAAATGTACGGAAATAAGCAGAATATTACCCCTTTTTTAGATAGTCTGGCTCAAAAAAGCTTGTTATTTACCAATATTTATGCGGCAGGAAACAGAACTGTACGCGGTCTTGAAGCGGTAACTTTGTGCCTGCCTCCTACCGCTGGAGAAAGTGTCGTTAAAAGAGACGACAATAAAAACAAATTTTCTACTGGTTCTGTTTTTCTTGAAAAAGGTTATACTGTAAAATTCATGTACGGCGGAGATTCCTTTTTTGATAATATGCAAGATTTCTATTCTGGAAACGGTTATGAGATTATTGACAAATCAAGTTTTGCTGCAAACGAAATTACATTTTCGAATGTCTGGGGAGTTTGTGATGAAGATATGTATAATAAGGCAATAAAGGTGATGAATACTGAAGTACAGCAAAACAAACCGTTTTTTAATCATATCATGACGGTAAGTAATCATAGACCATTTACATATCCTAACAATAAAATTGATATTCCCGGAAATATTAAATCTCGTGACGGCGGTGTAAAATATACCGATTATGCACTTCGTCAGTTTTTTAATAAAGCGGAGAAACAGCCTTGGTTTAAAAATACTGTCTTTGTAATTGTTGCCGATCATTGCGCTTCATCTGCAGGAAAAACACAACTTCCTTTGGATAAATATAGAATTCCAGCTTTGATTTATTCTCCAGATTTAAAACCTGAAAAATATACTAAATTGATGTCGCAAATTGATATTATGCCAACATTATTTGGATTACTTAACTTTGACTATAAAAGCAAGTTTTTTGGACAGGATGTTTTAAACTCCGATTATCAGCCTAGAGCATTTATAGCAACTTACCAAGATTTAGGTTTAATAAAGGATAACGTTTTGACTATTTTATCTCCAAAACAACAGATTAAACAATTTCAATTAAAAACCAATAATAAAGCGGGAATTAAATCTGAATTTCAGATATATTATGATGAAATTCCTCTAAAGGCTGCTAATAAAAATTTGATAGACGAAACTATTTCCTATTATCAATCTGCCTCTTATGTATTAAAAGAGAAAGAATATCAAATAAAAGATTTAGGCCAAACCATAAAGAACAGAAAGTTATACGCAAAGGTTCGCTAAGAGTAATAAAAAAAGCCTCAAGTTTATATACTTGAGGCTTTTTTAAGTTTCAAAGTTCACCTAAAACTTGAAAAAAAATCTAATCATTCTGATTTCTCAATCCGAATAAATCTCCTTTTTGAAAAAGATCCCAGTCTTCTTTCAGCGCTTTACTATTTCTTTTTGTTACTTCTGGAGAATCTAAATCACTTAAATCAGGTTTTCCAGCATCGACCCAAGCCGTATACCAGAAACTTGCCGTTGCTGTGATTGCTTTTTTCATTTGGCTTTCAACCATTCCGTTTAGCTGCTCGTGTAGTTTTTTAGCATACTCATCAGAAAAAAGAGCTGTGTTATATTTACTTTTCATCACTTTTCCGTCAGCATCCATTTTAAAAACTTGATTTTCTGGCGTAGCCGTTCTTAGTTTTTTATCAATATCCAATAAAGGCTGTGCTAAACTGTGTGTATCATTAATCATATCCCAAATTGCTTTGTGAACATCATCATAATGATGAGCATAAGGAACATTTAATTTGTAATTTTTAGCAAATAACTCCGGAAGTCTGCTCTCCCAAAGAGAATGAATTCCTTTTTGATCGCTTAATTGCCCGTCGTGATTTGCAGATGTATGCAATGGCATGTGCGCATCACCAATGTAATGCCCCAAATCTGCCGCCAAAAATAAGATTTCTGCTCTATTTTTATCTTTAAAAGCTTTGGTCAATTTTGCCATCATATCTTCAATATACCAAGGTAAAATTCCGTTATCGCTTAAAAATTTAGCATCATATTTTTTCTTTGCTTCTTCTAACGTTTTTGGATAAGTATCAGCAGAACCAAAGTTTTCCATATCGAAATAATGTCTTGGACCTTCCTCTTTATAACTTAAGGCATATTTACGAATGTCTGGAACAGAAGCTTCCTGTGTAATAAAATCAATGTGATTATAAAAGAAAGTCTGAAGTGGATGTGGTAATGCCATTACAGCTGCCTTGTTGATTCTTTCATGACCTACAATTCCCCATGAAAGAGTTAAAAAACCAATACCTAATACAAGAAAGCCGATTAGTTTTGGTCTCATTTTGAATTTTTTCATTTTTGTTTTTTTAATTGAGGTGCAAATTTACCTTATTTACAGATAATTTAAAAGACAACGCTCTAAGATTATTTTAATTTAATTTTTAAAGGTATTTAAGCTATAAAACTGTTATTCGTTTATTCTAATCATTTTCTTTCGTATGTTTGTTAATGTATTAAATCTTAGAAATATGCGTCTTCCATTTTTACATATCCTCTTTTTTCTGTCCTCTGTTTGTTTCGCCCAAGAAATTGATGTACAACCAAAAAATGTCAGCGATAGTATTTTAAATTCTACCAGAACGATCCGATTTTCGGAACCTTTTAACCCTGAAAGAGTAATGCAAAAATTGTTTCCTGGAAAATTATACCATCTTGCAAACAAAAATACTTTTGTTAGCTGGAGCTGTAAAACTTGTAAGCATGCTCCTTTCGTAGATGTAAATGGCGTAGAAGGAGATCAAATGTTTCCGTATGAAAATGGCGTTGCCACACGAATTCTTGCTAATATTGATTTCTCAGATTCAAAGGGCAATGAGTTTAAAATAATGGCGTTCAATCATTCAACACATGATGAAGACGGTTTACAAACTGGTCGTTTCTCTGGCGGATTATTAGGCTTAGCCAAGTTTGCCAAAAAGGGTAAAGTTTGGGAAATGAAATTTTTTCAGCCGGCAGTTGCAGCTTTCGGCGCTTTTGCACAATGTCCCACTCCTAAACTTGTACAAATTGGAGAAGACCAATTTGCTTTTACTTTATCACATATTAACGGCGGTGCGGGCGGTCCTTATGAGGGTTATCTCTATCTAGTAGCTGGTTTAGATGGTAAATACCAGCCTATTATGGAAGTTCCTAATTACCATTTGGCCAATGTTGCGAGTATAACATGGTCGGGATCTTATACTGTTGTCGAGGATGCTGCTAAAAAACATTTTAGAGATTTTATCATTACAACTAATGGCTCTTTTAATAAAAATGCAAAAGCTGAAGATGAATTTGAAGCAACACTTCCAGAAGAAATAGCGGAAATGGCAAAAACTAAAACTCAATTTGATTTTGCGATCGAAAGACGTTTCTCCTTTAAAGGAAAAACTTATAAAATGATCGGTAAACCAACTGTGAAATTTTCAAATGTAAAATAACGTATTAACTCATATAAATAATTGATGATAAAGCTAAAACAGCAATAAATATCCAAAGCAAAACTCCCTGAAGCAACGGCCTTACTCCTACCGCTTTTAAAGTGGTAAAGTTTAAAGTTGCACCAATTAAAAACAAAGTAATCGTTAAACCAATTTTGGCAATATTTACAATAGGTGTTGTAAAAGCACCAATTGCGGGTATGTAGGTATTTACTAACATTGCCACAATAAATAAACCTATAAAATAAGGAATCTTAATTCTTGCGCCGACACTTCGGGATTTATTATTAAAAAGGAAAGCCGTTAAAAGTGATATTGGAATTATCCATAAAGCTCTCGCTAATTTTACTGTTGTTGCAACCTGCAAAGCCTCTGCTCCATATTTATTAGCAGCTCCAACAACCGAACTGGTGTCATGAATTGCAATGGCGCACCACAAACCAAAGTCTTTTTGAGATAAATCCAATTGATGACCAATAAACGGAAACACAAACAATCCAATAGAGTTTAGGATAAAAATCACCCCCAAAGCAATTGAAGTCTGATTTTCATCTGATTTGATGACTGGGGCGATAGCTGCGATGGCACTTCCGCCACAAATTGCTGTTCCGCAAGAAATTAAATGTGATGTTTTTTTATCTGTTTGCAGCCATTTTCCAAGTAATAAACCGAAGATTAAAGTGCTGAAAATTGAAAAAACGGTTAAAATAAAACCTTCTCTTCCAGCTGAAACTGCACTATGAGCATTCATTCCAAATCCTAAACCAATCACTGAAAACTGCAGTAAAGACGTAATGGCTTTGCGATTGAATGCAGCAAATGGATTTCCGAAAACATTCACTAATACAACTCCAAGTAAAAGTGCAATTGGAGGAGAAATAATCGAAAACAAGCATAATAAAATTACCGCAGCAAAAAGTGCCTGTTGCAATAAATGATTGATTTCAAATAATTGTGAAGCGGAGTGTTGTTTAGTTTTCAAAATAAGGTAATTGATATTTACTCTGCAAAGTTCCGCAGTTTATACAACAATTACCAATTGTAATTTGCGATAGACTATAACTTCAGGTTATAATGTGATGCTAAATTTTGAATAAACAATTCTGATAATGAATCCGATTTTCCTACCAGAGTAATAATATAAAACGATCTTTCTATTGCTAATTTTTCTACATCTAAAACGATCAATTCTCTGTTTTTCAATTCCTTACTAACGGCATGTATGGACATAAAAGCAAAACAATCTGAATTAAGCAAGTAGGACTTTATACTTTCGGTACTTCCCAACTGCATTTCGATCTGCAGCTCTGAAAATTTTAAACCTGCTTTTTTCAAAGCAAATTCTATAACTTCAAGTGTTCCTGATCCGCGTTCTCGAGTAATGAATTTCATTGATTTTAAATCGTTTAATGAAATTTCATTTTGTTTTACAAACGGATTTTTGTTACTGCAGACTAAAACCAATTCGTCTTTTAAAAACGGAATATACTTAATGGATTGATTTTTAGATTGCCCCTCAACAATTCCAATCTCGATTTCTTTATTAATTAACGCATTTTCGATTTGTTCTGTATTTCCATTCAGCAAATTGACTTTTATATCTTTTTGTTTTTGATGAAAATGAGCTAAAACTGGAGAAATAATATATTGCGAAATTGTTGTACTTGCACCAAGTCTCAGTAACCCTTGGCGTTCTTTATTGAACGAACTCATTTCAAAATCTATTTCGCGATAAATATCAAAAATACTTTTAGTATGTTTTAGTAGAATTTTACCCGCTGGTGTCAACGCAATTTTAGAACCATTTCGTTCAAAAAGCTTGGTTTTGTAGTTTTCTTCGAGTTCCTGAATGTGTTTGGAAACGGCCGGCTGCGTGATATACAATTCTGTTGCCGCTTTAGTAAAATTAAGGCGGAGCGCAACAGTGTAGAATACTTTTAGCCTGAAATCCATAATTTATTCCTTTTTGATTTTTGTTCTTAAAACTTCCATCAGTTTTGTAATCCCATTAAGAATTCCTTGGTAATAGTTTCCTTTTTTGAATTCGGGAATAAAATCGTGATCAATGATTTCTTTTGTTTCTTGTTCTGACAGTATTTTTGAAATTCCATTACCAAGTTCTATTCGGATTTTTCTATATCCTTTTGAAAGCCCAATTAAAATTCCATTGTCTTTTCCTTTTTTTCCAACACCCCAAGTTTTAGCAATGTGAAGTGATAACGCTTCAAATTTATCTTTAGAAGTTTTAACGGTATCTATTGTAACAATTTCAATTGTAGTTTCTTTTTCAAAATCCCTTATTAGATTATTTAAAATTTCTTTCTCATTATTCGAAAAAATTCCTTCATAATCATTTGTCCAACCTTTCGGGCTAGGCAAACTATCCCAAAAGACCTATCTGTATTCCGCTAGATTTTCTTTTACAGAACTCGATTTCAATTTTTCATTGGTCTGACCAACTGCACAAATTATAACTGAAAACAAAAATACTAAAAAAGTGATTTTCTTCATTTTGACTCCAATTTGTTATTTAATATTTTCCAATTGCTTCAACTCCTGTTTCTGAAAACTTTAATATTTCAGTTGTAATTGGATAGCCAGAACCATTATATTCTTCAAGAACAACAGAACCAAGACGTTGAGAGAAATATTCAAAATCTTCTTCAGCAAAAATATAACAAAAATCTCTTACAGGAATCACTGCGTAAAATGGAAAACCAATTGTATTTTGAACAAGATTTTTAATTTTAGAAGAAAAAAGACAAGAGCTTTTAAGAGCTACTTCCTCAAGATTGATCATCCCCAGTTTATGATTCTCAATATCTTCAAATTCGATCTTTACTTTATCTAGAATTATTCCTAAATTAAGATCAGCTTGCTTTTCTAATTCTTCAAAATCTATTTTCCAATCTGACAAATCATCTGTAGTTACAAATGAAAAACCATTATTCAGATTTAGTGCAAAAACTTTGCTAAATTCATTAGTTACTTTTTCATATGACAAGTTATCAAACTCAAAGTCATTTGGAAAAAATTGAATAAAAACTTTATCCTTTATATTTTTCCAATCTTCTTTTTTTGATAAATGAGAAACGATTACATCAACTAAATCAGTAATATGACTATTATCTGAATCTCTCTCATAATTCCTTCTAACATTGTCTAGACTAACTTTTAAATCTGATTCTTCTACGCTTATATGAATAAATCCATCTTTATCAATAGAATTAATAGCTAAGCCTTTACTTTCAAGCTGTTTTTTAAATTTATTAAAGACAACATCTTCTTTATTACTACTTTTAAAAGGATTAAACATATTTTGATATTTTATATTTATTCAATAAAATAATTCTTTCAAGTTCAAGCAAACCTTTGAACCTTTGCATCTGTGAACCTTTGCAACTTTATTATAGCAATCCATTATACTTTCTTACAAACCATTCTGTAGTCAATAAAACAGCAATCAAAATCAATAACCAAACCAAGTCAATGATTGGAGTTTTAGCCGTTATATTTTTCTCGATCGATTTGTATTCTTTATTTTCTAAAAGTGTGTTAATCAAATTATCTGCTTGGTCTTCAAAAAAGGCTTTTCCACCAGTTTGTTGTGCTAATTGCTGTAATTTTAGAACATCTGGATTTACGAATTGTTTTTCGATATCAAAATCCAGAATTTCAAAATGACTGGCATAAGTAGTATTTGAATTTAACTCTTTTACTGCAAAATTATATTTTCCTGCTGGAAGTCCTTCTAAATTAGCTGAAAAAGAATTACTTCCTTTTAGTAAATCATAATTCTTGGTTTGCTTGGTCACAGCATTTACAACACTAATTGTAAGTCTGGCTTTTTCATCAAACTCGTAATTTTTATTGAAATATTGCGCGTTGATAATGATTTCTTCTCCAGAATTGTAGAAGCTTTCATGCGTTACTACTAAAGATTTTTTAGAAGTTGTTGAAGCTAAATATTGAATAATCTTATCAATAAAAATATCATACTTTTCAAAAGATTGATTATCAATATGACTTTGCAAACGCCATTTCCAGCTGTTTTCTCCTAAAAGAAAAGCGGTTCTTTTTCCTTGATTTTCGGCGAAAGCCAATAATGGAGCATTTGTCGCAACGTTTCTGATTTTTGAGGAAAGTAAAACCGATACATTTCCGTTTGTGCTGATGCTTCCAAATAAATTCTGTAAAGGCGGGAAATTTTCAAAACCAATATTTTCGATTGCAAATTGATTAAAATCAGAATGGAATTCAGAAAGAAAATCTTCTCGCTGATTGCTCATTTTAAAGATCAAATTATTTTGCTGCTGGTTTAAGAAATTGAAATCGGTGTTATTTCCTGTTATGATAAAGGTATTTGTCCCTGCTAATTTATTGTTATCAAAAATTGCTTTAAAAGCTGTTGTTGGCTGATATAAAACTAAAACAGAAACATCTTGTAAATCATTAATTTGATTTGGTTTAACTAATATTACTTTACGTTGTGCATTAACTTCTATAGAACGTTTTAAAGCCGCAATATCGGGATGATTTATAGCGGATACAATCGCAATAGTTGACTTTTGATCGATTATTTCAACAGCAAAGTTTTTGATATTGTTGTAGCTGTTTTTTTCTTTTGATGAAGATTGAATGCTCGCTTTATAAATTTGTAAACCCACTTTATCTGCCGGTAAAAGCAAGTTTAATGAAGCTGTTTTTTTTGAAGCTGAAAATGAAATCTTTTCTTTTGCTACAATTGTATTTCCCTGCGAAATGGTAAATTCGGCATTAGCTGTTTTAGTACCGGCATATTGCAGAAAAGCTTCAACAGGAAATTTATTTTTATGAAAGGCGTATTTATTTACGTTAAGCTGATTGATTTTTAAATCAAAAAACGTGGTTGTATCTCCCACAACCAAAGGATAAACTTTATTGACAGGATCAAAACGATACACATAGTCGTTTCCTGTAGTTTGATTTCCATCGGTAATGATAACCGTTGGAAAAATCAGGTTTTTATTAATACTTTTTAAGTTTTTCGCTGCTTCATCGAGATTGGTTTGATTGCCTCTAAAATCAAATTTATCTGAAGTTTTAAAATCGTTATCAAATTGATACGACTGAATATCGAATTTTTCCTTTAATGCAGGATTCGAAATTAGTTTTTGGTACAATTCAACTGCTTTTTTATCTGATTTTAAAGCAGCAATAGAACTTGAATTATCGACAACAATTGCCAAAGGTGTTTTTGTAATTTCTAGCGAACTCTTAGAAATGATGGGATTTATCAATAAAACCAATAATCCGAAGATGGCCAGAAAACGTAAAAAAGCCAAAAGTATCATCACATTGGATTTACTTTTGGCTTTAAAAAAATATTGTAAGTACGATAAACCACCAGCGATTACTAAAGAAAGCAATAATAAAAGAATCGTGTTTGTCGTCATGTTTATTTAGTATTCAGTAAGCAGTTTTTTAGTGATCAGATTTAAGAAGTCGATATTGACTTAAAGTGTTCAGCTTTATCCTAGAATCAGAATAAACTGAATACTAAAAACCTTTGAACCTTTACAACTTAGAATCTCAGTAGCTTAGGTTAGCATTCCTCCGCAAACATTAAGAACTTGTCCTGTAATGTAAGCGCTCATGTCTGAGGCTAAGAAAAGACAAGCATTTGCTACATCTTCTGTAGTTCCGCCGCGTTTCAACGGAATACCTTCTCTCCATCCTTTAACTACATCTTCAGATAATTTTGCAGTCATTTCTGTTTCGATAAAACCTGGAGCGATTGCGTTGCAGCGAATGTTACGAGAACCTAATTCTAAAGCTACAGATTTAGTAAAACCAATTGCACCCGCTTTAGAAGCTGCATAATTTGTTTGACCTGCATTTCCAGAAACTCCAACAACAGAACTAATGTTGATAATTGAACCTGCTCTTTGTTTTAAGAAAGTTTTTTGAATCGCTTTTGTCATATTAAAAACCGATTTCAAGTTTACATCAATTACTTGGTCAAAATCTGCCTCAGACATACGCATTAACAAGTTGTCTTTTGTGATTCCCGCATTGTTGATTAAGATATCTACAGTTCCGAAATCTGTTAAAACAGCATCAACAAAAGTTTGTGCTTCGTTAAAATCTGCAGCATTTGATTGGTAACCTTTTGCTTTTACTCCTAAAGCGTTTAATTCAGCTTCTAAAGCTTCTGCAGATGCTGCAGATGAGCTGTATGTAAAAGCAACGTTTGCTCCATGTTTAGCAAAAACTTCAGCAATTCCTTTTCCGATTCCACGGCTTGCACCAGTAATAATTGCAACTTTTCCTTCTAGTAATTTCATATTAAGGTATTCGTTTTTATTTTTTGAAATACAAATATAGAGTATTTGGGCGTTTAATAAAATTTGTGCTATAAAAATTGATATGGAATTTACTGATTTATAAATCAAAAAACAATACCAAATAAATTACTTAAGATTATAAAGTTTAAAATATTGCATAAAAAAAAGCCCTACTAAATTTAGTAAGACTTAAAATTTTATTCTATTGAAAAAATACTAGAATGCTACATTCCATCTAGGCAATTTAGTGCTTTGATCTAAAAAGTTCTGCAAAACTTCTCCTTCAACAGCTGTTGGAATTGCTTTTACATCTGCGTTAAAAGTCTCATACCAAACCACTTCAAGAGATTCTATATTTTCTAATTTCATTTGCGCCGGCCAAGAATATTTTCTTCCTGTTTTTGCAAATTGGTGACCGTTTACGATTTTATCATAAAGTCCGCCATTCTTGCTTTTTAAAGTTCCGTCATTTTGTACAGTTCCAGTAGAACCAACCATAATTAACTCTTTTTCGTCTGCTGCAACAGCATAAACGATAAAAATTCCTGCACTCCCCTCTGGAGCATTGCAAACTTCTTCTAAACTATCATTTACAGTAAAAGTAAAACTATTACTTACTTTAAATTTTTCTAATCCTTTACTCATCTTTCTATTTTTAAGCTTCTTAATATTTATTCCGATAGCTGTCGGGACTAAGCTGCTAAGTTTTTAAATTATATTCCAATCATTTTAAAAATGTAAAAAAGTCTCAACAAAATATTGAGACTTTTTTGGAATTTATTTTTTTTGTCACGTCCCGAAGTTCCGGGATCGGGATTGGAAATTATCCAATTACTTCTTTTACTTTTTTACCAATTTCAGCTGGTGAATCAACAACGTGAATTCCGTTGTCTCTCATAATTTGTTTTTTAGCTGCAGCAGTATCATCAGAACCTCCAACGATAGCACCTGCGTGACCCATTGTTCTACCAGCAGGAGCAGTTTCTCCAGCGATAAAACCAATAACTGGTTTACGGTTACCATCAGCTTTTACCCATCTAGCAGCATCAGCTTCTAATTGACCTCCAATTTCACCAATCATAATGATTACTTCAGTTTCTGGATCATTCATTAATAATTCTACAGCTTCTTTTGTAGTAGTTCCAATAATTGGATCTCCACCAATACCAATTGCTGTAGTGATTCCTAAACCTTGTTTTACAACTTGGTCAGCAGCTTCGTAAGTTAAAGTTCCAGATTTAGAAACGATACCAACAGTTCCTTTTTTGAAAACGAAACCTGGCATAATACCAACTTTAGCTTCACCTGGAGTAATAACTCCTGGACAGTTTGGACCAATTAATCTTGAATTTCTTTCTTTAACATAATTATTTGCTTTAATCATATCTGCTACAGGAATTCCTTCTGTAATAGCAATAATTACTTTAATTCCAGCATCAGCAGCTTCCATAATTGCATCAGCAGCAAAAGCTGGCGGAACAAAAATGATAGAAGTATCAGCACCAGCTTGATCAACAGCATCTTTTACTGTATTAAAAACCGGACGTTCTAAATGGCTGGTTCCACCTTTTCCTGGAGTTACACCTCCAACAACATTAGTACCATACTCAATCATTTGAGAAGCGTGGAAAGTTCCTTCGCTTCCTGTAAATCCCTGAACAATTATTTTGGAATCTTTATTAACTAAAACACTCATGATATATATTTTATGTAGTTTTTAAATTTGTGTTGCAAAAATAAGGTTTTGTAATGTATTTTGCCTCTTTTATTGTCAAAAAAATATTAAGAAAATTGACTCATTTGATAACCTCTGTAAAGTTTATCATCTTTGATCTGCCAAATCGTAGAAAAATGTGCTAAAAGCATTTCTTCTCTTGGATTTTCTATCGTTTTTACAAAATGAGAATAACGTACTGATACTAAGTCATCTTCACTAATAATATGACTAATTCTCACTTTAGAACGCACATAAGCACGGCTAAGTTCATTGGCCATTTCCAGTATCGAACCATAATCCATTTGAATAAAACCTTTACTGCTGTTCCATTCCAGTACAACATCAGGATGCAGATATGTTTTTAAAATTTCGCTATCAATTAAGGCATCGGACTTATAAAATTTCTGAACAAATTCTTTAATAGACATATTACTTCAATTTACTTAAAATTTCAGGAATCTTCTTAATATTGGCAAGTTGTTTCAATTTTTCTCTAGATTCTTCAATTGGAGTACCAAAATACGATTTTCCTCCTTCAACAGATTTTGTCACACCGGTTTGTCCCATAACAACAGCTTTTGTACCAATTGTAATACCACTCGTTGTTCCTACCTGACCCCACATTGTCACTTCATCTTCAATAATCACGCAGCCGGCAATACCAGTTTGTGATGCAATCAAACATTTTTTTCCAATAACCGTATCATGTCCAACATGCACTTGATTATCTAATTTTGTTCCTGCACCAATTGTAGTATCACCCGTAACCCCTTTGTCAATTGTACAAAGTGCGCCAATACCAACATTATCTTCAATGACTACTCTTCCGCCAGAAACTAATTGATCAAAACCATCTGGACGCTTTTTGTAATAAAAAGCATCTGCGCCTAAAATAGTTCCAGCATGAATAATTACGTTATCACCAATTATAGTATGATCGTAAATAGATACATTAGAATGAATTAAGCAGTTTTTTCCAATTTTAACATGGTTACCCACAAAACTGTTGGGCTGAATTATAGTACCTTCTCCTATTTCTGCTGATGGTGCAATCGCCACATTCGCAAATTGAAAAGGTTTAAAATGTTTGGTTAGAATATTAAAATCTCTAAATGGATCATCAGAAATTAAAAGTGCCTTACCTTCTGGACATTCCACTTCTTTGTTTATCAAAACAATTGTAGCTGCCGATTGTAAAGCTTTATCGTAATATTTTGGATGGTCAACAAAAACTATATCACCAGGTTCTACAACATGAATCTCGTTCATGCCTAAAACTTGAAAGTCTTTATCACCAATGAATTTGCAGTTAAGCAAATTTGCAATTTCTTGTAAAGAATGACTCTTTGGAAATTTCATATATTATAATTAGAAAATTTGTCAATTAGAAAATGAGTCAATTAGAATATGAATATACAAAAATTATGTCCATTCACAAATTATCTAATTGACTCATTGTCAAATTATCTTAATTAAGAAACTACTCTTTTACACGCTCCATGTAATTCCCAGAAGCTGTATCGATTTTAATTTTATCACCTTCGTTGATGAACAACGGAACGTTTACAGATGCTCCAGTTTCTACCGTAGCAGATTTTGTAGCATTTGTAGCTGTATTTCCTTTTACTCCCGGCTCAGCGTATGTAACTTCAAGAATTACAGAAGATGGCATATCTACAGATAAAGGCAAATCAGTTTCAGTATTTACCTGAACCATTACACTTGTTCCTTCTTTCAATAATCCTGGAGCATCCAGAATATTTTTATTTAAAGAAATTTGCTCAAAAGATTCCGTATTCATAAAATGAAATTCATCTCCTTCAGCATATAAAAATTGATAATTATGCGTTTCTACACGCACATCGTCTATTTTGTGACCTGCAGAAAATGTATTATCCAATACTCTTCCTGTAGTTAAACTTCTCAATTTTGTTCTTACGAAAGCAGGACCTTTTCCAGGTTTTACGTGAAGAAATTCAACGATTTTATAAATATCGTGATTGAATTTAATACACAATCCGTTTCTAATATCTGATGTAGATGCCATTTGTTTTTTTATTTTAGATTTTAGAATGTAGATTTTAGATTCTAAATAGAGAATCAATCTATCATTTCATTTTTTTGATAATTTTATTTTTTAATCTTTAGGTTAGAAATCTAAAATCAGAAATCTAAACTCTAAAATTAATAATTCCCTGAATAACCTTTCATAATTCCTCGTGATGAATTTCTGATAAAATCCAAAATTTCATCTCTCTCAGGAGTAGCTTCCATTTCGGCTTCAATAATACTTAAAGCCTGTGTTGTATTGTAGTTCTTTTGGTATAAAATTCTATAGATTTCCTGAATTTCTCTAATTTTTTCAGTACTGAAACCTCTTCTTCTTAAACCAACTGAGTTTATCCCAACATAAGATAATGGCTCTTTTGCCGCTTTTGTAAACGGAGGAACGTCTTTTCTAACCAAAGATCCACCAGAAATCATGGCATGATCTCCAATATGAATAAATTGATGAATAGCAGCTAAACCTCCAATAACAGCATGATTACCAACAACGACGTGACCTGCTAAAGCAACACCATTAACAATGATTGCATTGTTTCCAATTTCACAGTCGTGAGCAATATGCGCATAAGCCATTACTAAACAATTGTTTCCAATCACCGTTTGACCAGATGCAATTGTTCCTCTATTTATAGTTACACATTCTCTAATAGTACAATTATCACCGATAATAGCAAGAGAATCTTCACCTCCAAATTTTAAATCTTGCGGCACTGCAGAAATAACAGCTCCTGGAAAAATATTACAATTTTTACCAATTCGAGCGCCTTCCATAATGGTCACATTTGAACCAATCCAAGTACCATCACCAATAACAACATTATTGTGAATTGTTGTAAATGGCTCTATTACAACGTTTTTAGCGATTTTCGCGCCAGGATGAACATATGCTAATGGTTGATTCATCTGTATGTTTTATATTTTTAATTAAAATATTCTAATTTCAGGCAACAAACCTAAACAATAAATTTGATAATTTATTATTGTTTTCTTGCTATTTGTGCCATTAATTCTGCCTCAGTTACTAATTTACCATTTGCATAAGCGTTTGCCTGCATATGACAAATTCCTCTTCTGATTGGAGAAATCAACTCACATTTAAATATTAAAGTGTCTCCTGGCAATACTTTATGTTTGAACTTTACATTGTCAATTTTCATAAAATAAGTTAAGTAATTTTCCGGATCTGGAACTGTACTTAAAACCAAAATACCTCCTGTTTGTGCCATTGCTTCAACAATTAAAACTCCTGGCATTACTGGTGCTTCAGGGAAATGCCCTACGAAGAAATTTTCGTTCATAGTTACATTTTTCAAACCAACAACATGACGATCAGACATTTCAATAATTCTGTCAATCAACAAAAATGGTGGTCTGTGAGGAAGCATTGCCATGATTTTATGAATATCCATCAAGGGTTCTTGATTTAAATCATAAGTAGGAACATGATTTCTCTGCTCTATTTTAATAATTTTAGCCAATTTTTTAGCAAACTGAGTGTTTACAAAGTGACCTGGTTTATTTGCAATAATTTTCCCTTGAATACGAACTCCAATAAGAGATAAATCTCCAATAACATCAAGTAATTTATGTCTTGCTGCCTCATTTGGGTAATGTAATGTCAAGTTATCTAAAACTCCATTTGGTTTTACAGAAATTTCCTCTTTACCAAATGCTTTCTTTAAATTCTCCATTGTAGACTCAGAAATCTCTTTATCTACATAAACAATTGCATTATTTAAATCACCACCTTTAATAAGTCCGTTTTCTAACAATGACTCTAATTCATGTAAAAAACTAAAAGTTCTTGAGCTCGCGATTTCTTGTTTAAAATCTGAAAGGCTTTTTAATGTAGCATTTTGAGTACCTAAAACTTTTGTGCCAAAATCTACCATTGTAGTAACTTGATATTCATCGCTTGGCATAACAAGAATTTCGCTTCCGGTTGCTTCGTCTGTAAATGAGATAACCTCTTTTACAACATAAACATTACGGCTTGCATCTTGTTCTTCAATTCCAGCTTTTTCGATTGCTTCAACAAAATATTTTGATGAACCATCCATAATAGGAAGTTCAGAGGCATTCAATTCAATAATGATATTATCCAAATCGCATCCAACTACAGCAGCTAAAACGTGCTCTGGTGTTTGAATTTTCACTCCTAATTTTTCAAGATTTGTACCTCTTTGAGTATTAACAACATAATTAGCATCAGCCTCAATTACTGGCTGGCCTTGCAAATCTACTCTTACAAAAGTGAAACCATTATTAACGGGAGCAGGTTTAAAAGTCATTGTAACTTCTTTTCCAGTATGTAATCCAACTCCTGTTAGTGAAATTTCATTCTTGATGGTCTTCTGTTTAACCATTATTTCCATTTTTTGGGTTTATTATTTGTTTTTTTAATTCTTCAACTTCAGACACAATTTTAGGCAGATTTTTAAAGTGAACATACGACTTATTAAAATCTGTATATCCAAGAGATGGAGTTCCTTGCAGAATTTCATCATCTTTAATATTCCTTGCAACTCCAGACTGTGCCTGAAGTCTCACATTATTACCTATAATTAAATGTCCTGCAATACCTACCTGCCCGCCAATCATACATCCTTCTCCAATTTTAGTAGAACCCGCAACGCCGCTCTGTGCAGCAATTACAGTGTTTCTTCCTATTTCTACATTGTGAGCAATTTGAATCTGATTGTCTAATTTTACTCCTTGTCTAATTATTGTAGAACCAAGAGTAGCTCTGTCTATTGTAGTATTTGCACCAATATCAACGTTATCTTCAATAATAACATTTCCAATTTGTGGTACTTTACTATAAACACCTTCTTCATTTGGTACAAAACCAAAACCATCTGCACCTATTATAGTTCCAGAGTGAATGGTACAATTATTACCAATTACGGTTTCTGAATAAATTTTGGCACCAGCAAAAATGAAGACATTATCGCCAATAACAACGTTATCACCAATAAAGCTGTTTGGATAAATTTTTACATTATCTCCCAAAACAACATTCTGCCCTACATAACTGAAACTTCCTAAATACAGATTTTCTCCATGTTTAGTCCCTTCAGACATAAAAGACTGCGGTTCGATGCCTGTTTTGTTTAATTTAACCTGATTATAAAAATGCAAAAGCTTAGAAAACGCTGCATAAGCATCTTCTACTTTTATTAGAGTAGTAGTAATTTCCTGTTCAGGAACAAAGCTGTCGTTAACGATTGTAACTGTCGCTTTTGTTGTATATATATAGTTGATATACTTTGGATTAGCCAAAAAAGTAAGCGATCCTTCCTCGCCCTCTTCTATCTTAGAAAGCTTAGAAACTTCTGCATTGGGATTCCCAACAACTTCTCCTTCTAAAATTCCTGCTATTTGTTCTGCTGTAAATTTCATCGCGACAAAAATATAAAAAATAGATTTTAAATGTTAATTTTAGATAAGTTGTTTTGGGAAACAGATATAATATTTTGTTACCAATTTAGATAACGATTTCAAATTCAGCTGATCAGAAGCTTCAACAACATCCTCAATTGTTTTATCTTTTTTCAAAATTCGAATGGGTTCTGCTTCTTTACTATAGGCTTGGTTTTTAATTTTTCCTCTAAAAATAAAATAACCGGCTTCTAATTGTGTAATATGGTGCAAGTTGGCAAACTGTTCTTTCAACGATTGGGATTCCTCCATTGAAATTTTCTCTGCACTTAACTTTATTTTCAATAAATCTCTGTTAATGATCATTTTGCTCAATGTACTTAAAACAAAATCGTCTTGTTTCTGCCAAGCTTTCAAAGCACTAATAATATCAAAATCATCAAGCTGCGAAAACAAATCAAGTTTTTCAGCATCAAAATCATACAAAGTGACCTTATTATGCATAAAATACGAAAGCGGTTCACTGCAAGGTAAGTTAATTCCCTTCAAAGTCAATTCTTTAGCTCTCTTTAATGTTTTCATTAAAATTAATTCGGCAACCAAACTTGTTTTATGCAAGTAAGCCTGCCAATACATTAATCGACGCGAAAGCAGAAATTTTTCTACAGAATAAATTCCTTTCTCTTCAATAACCAAAACATCATTTTCAACATTCATCATCTGAATCAATCGTTCAGAATTCACATTTCCTTCTGCAACTCCAGTATAAAAACTGTCACGTTTCAGATAATCCATTCGATCCATATCCAACTGACTTGAAATCAATTGCAGCATGAATTTTCTGTGATATTCTCCTTTAAAAACCTGAATTGCCAAACTCAATCTACCGCCAAATTCTTCATTCAGCTGATTCATAAATAATAATGATATGGCTTCATGATGAACATCTTCCACAATACTTCTTTCCATTGCGTGAGAAAATGGCCCATGCCCAATGTCATGAAGTAAAATGGCTATTAATAAAGCATTTTCTTCTTCTGGAGAAATCACAACATCTTTAAAACGAAGCGTATCAATTGCTTTCTGCATTAAATGCATACATCCTAATGCATGATGAAAACGTGTGTGATTCGCGCCTGGATAGACCAAATACGACAATCCCATTTGAGAGATACGGCGAAGACGCTGAAAGTATGGATGTTGGATTAAATCGTAAATCAGCTCGTTCGGAATCGTGATAAAGCCATATATAGGATCGTTGAATATTTTTAATTTGTTGATCTGAGTCACTATCGGGTTATTTTTTTGGTCAACAAATATAAGTAAATAAGAATAAAGAGTTTGGAGTTTTTTATTTTAAAATCAATACCAAGATTATAATGACTGTCAATATACTAGATTTAAAAATGTAAAAAATCACCATAAAATCATAGTTGAACTTTCAGAACTTTATACTATTTTTAATACTTTTTAAGTTCTATAACTTTAAATTGCAGTAAAAATAAAATTTGTTTATGGATAAGATAAAAATACTTTGGGTCGATGATGAAATCGATCTTTTAAAGCCCCATATATTATTTCTAGAAAAAAAGAATTACGAAGTTACAACATGCAATAACGGACTTGACGCTATTACATTATTTGAAGAAGATAATTTCGATATTGTTTTTTTGGATGAAAACATGCCCGGAATGAGCGGACTGGAAACACTTTCTGAAATGAAAGAGAAAAAATCAGCTATTCCTATGATTATGATTACCAAAAGTGAAGAAGAATATATAATGGAAGAAGCCATTGGTTCTAAAATCGCTGATTATTTGATTAAACCAGTAAATCCAAATCAGATTTTATTGAGTTTGAAGAAAAATTTAGATCATTCTCGACTGATTTCTGAAAAAACAACTTTGGATTATCAGAAGGAATTCCGAAAAATCGCAATGGAATTAGCAATGGTTAATTCTTATGAAGACTGGGTTGAATTGTATAAAAAATTACTTTTTTGGGAGTTAGAGCTTGAAAATATTAATGATCAGGCGATGATCGAAATTCTGGAATCTCAAAAAGTAGAAGCAAACTCGCAATTCGGAAAATATATCGAGAGAAACTACGAAGATTGGTTCGAACCAAAAGCAGATAAACCAATTCAATCTCATACTTTATTTAAGGAATTAGTCGTTCCAGAATTAAAAAAGAAAGACAAACCTGTTTTATTTGTTGTAATTGATAATCTTCGTTACGACCAATGGAAATCTTTTGAAACAGTAATTTCGAATTATTACAAGCTGGAAAAAGAAGTTCCTTATTATTCTATTCTTCCAACTGCGACTCAGTATGCTAGAAATGCTATTTTCTCAGGTTTGATGCCTTTAGACATGGAAAAAAAATTCCCTGAATATTGGAAAAATGATGTGGAAGATGGCGGAAAAAATCTTTATGAAGCAGAGTTTTTATCAGCTCAATTAAAACGTTTGGGATTGAATCTTAAAGAAGATTATTTTAAAATCACCAATTATGCTGCTGGTAAAAAGCTTGCAGAAAACTTCAAAGCTTTAAAAGGAAACGACTTAGTAACTGTGGTTTACAATTTTGTAGATATGCTTTCGCATGCCAAAACCGAAATGGAAGTGGTAAAGGAATTAGCTTCAGATGACAAGGCATATCGTTCTTTAACCTTAAGCTGGTTTAAAAATTCACCTTTATTAGAAATTATTCAGCAGGCACAAGTTTTAGGTTTTAAATTAATCCTAACAACAGATCACGGAACAATTAATGTAAAAAATCCGTCGAAAGTTGTGGGAGATAAAAATACAAGTCTAAATTTGCGTTACAAAACTGGACGTAGTTTAACGTATGAACAAAAAGATGTTTATGTCGTAAAAGAGCCAAAAACAATTGGTTTACCTGCAATAAATATGAGTAGTTCGTTTATTTTTGCCAAAAATGATTTTTTTCTGGCTTATGTAAACAACTACAATCATTATGTGAGTTATTACAAAAACACGTATCAGCACGGCGGAATTTCATTAGAAGAAATGATTATTCCGTTCTTGGTTTTTAACCCGAAATAAAAAAGTTTTCAGTCTCAGTCGAAGTATCCGTTTTCAGTGTTTAACTGAGATTGTAAACTGCGACTGAGACTTAAATAAAATAAAAATAATAATGAACATCGTTTTTTCTTTAGATCAAATTCAACAAACTGCCCAGCAGATTTTAGATTCAAACCCTAAAAAAATCATTCTTTTTAATGGAGAAATGGGCGTGGGGAAAACTACTTTAATTAAGCAGTTATGTAAAAGTTTAGGAGTTCAGGATGCAACAAGCAGTCCAACTTTTTCTTTAGTTAACGAATATTACACAACTGACAATCAAATCGTTTATCATTTTGATTTTTACAGATTAAACAAAGAAACCGAAGCACTCGATATGGGTGTTGACGATTATTTATATTCTGGAAGTTGGTGTTTTATCGAATGGTCTGAGAAAATTGAAAATCTGCTTCCAGAAGAAACTTCGACCATTACAATTGAATTGCTAGAAGACGGTAAAAGAAATTTAAATTTAGTTTAAAACCTTGTAAAGATTTCTTAACATTCTCATCTTATAGTATTAGCAGAATTTTTGCATTAAATTTAAATCTTTTTACGTAATTTGTACTCTTAATTTTTTGTGCCACCCATGTCAATCACGTTAACTCCATTTACAAAACAACAATTAATACCGCAAGAAGAAAAACTTGAGGTTGGTCGTTTTAAAAGAGAACTTTTTATTGGAATCCCTAAAGAGACAAGCTATCAGGAACGTCGGATCTGTCTGACTCCCGATGCTGTAAACTCTCTGACTTATGCAGGTCATCGTGTTATGATTGAGTCTGGAGCTGGAGAAAGTTCTAGCTATACCGACAAAGAATATTCTGATGCGGGTGCAGAAATTACAAAAGACACAAAAAGAGTTTTTGGCTGTCCGTTTCTATTAAAAGTAGAACCGCCGACTTTAGCCGAAATTGAAATGATTAATCCTGAGACGGTTATTATTTCAGCTATTCAGCTCAAAACTAAAAAGAAAGCTTACTTTGAAGCTTTAGCGCAAAAGAAAATCACAGCATTAGCTTTTGAATATATTAAAGACGAAGACGGTTCTTATCCAGCTGTAAAATCATTGAGCGAAATCGCTGGAACAGCTTCTATCCTTATCGCGGCTGAACTAATGATTACAAATGAATTTGGAAAAGGACTTTTATTCGGCAATATTACTGGCGTCCCTCCTACTGAAGTTGTTATTTTAGGAGCTGGAACAGTTGGAGAATTTGCAGCAAAAACCGCAATTGGTTTGGGCGCAAATGTCAAAGTTTTTGATAATTCAATCACAAAATTACGTCGTTTACAAAATAATTTAAGCCAAAGAATTTTCACTTCAACCATTCAGCAGAAAGCCTTATTAAAAGCTTTAAGACGTTGTGATGTGGCTATCGGCGCCATGCGCGGAAAAGAACGCTGCCCGATTGTTGCTACAGAAACTATGGTGGAACACATGAAAAAAGGTGCCGTTATTGTTGATGTAAGCATTGATACAGGTGGTTGTTTTGAAACTTCAGAAGTTACAACTCACGAAAAACCGACATTTATAAAAAGCAATGTTTTACACTATTGTGTACCAAATATACCTTCAAGATATTCTAAAACTGCTTCATTGTCAATTAGTAACATCTTAACACCATATCTGCATCAGATAGCCGAAGATGGTGGTTTAGAAAGTGCAATTCGATGCAATAAAGGTCTTAAAAACGGTATTTATCTTTATCACGGAATCCTAACAAACAAAGCCATTGCCGAATGGTTTGATTTACCAGATAACGATATTAATTTACTTGTATTCTAAAGGAACTTTAATGTACCTTTGCAAAAATTTTATTTCATGAAGTTCGTACACCGTTTTGCATATTACCTAATTGGCCTTATTATGGGCTGTTTTTTTGTAGCTCTTGTTTTTAGTGGAAAAGATACCCGTTGTAATTATTTCCCAAATGCCCGAGTTCTAAATAATCTTCGAACAAAACCTTTTCAATATTCAGAAAAAGCAATTCAGACCTTAAACGAAAAATGGGTTGATACAGCCGATATCAAAAATACTTTGACTTACGGAGATGTTGACTTCGATCAAAGCAATGTTCCAATGAATAAAGGAAAACTTTATATCATAGAAGGTAAAACCGTAAAAAATCAAGAAATTATTCTAAAAGTGGTGAATTATGAAAATAAAGCTGTTTTAGAAGAAATCATCAAAAAATAACAGCAAGATTTGTCATTTTGACTAAAAGGAGAAATCACACTATAAGCTCTACAAAGACTGAATTTTATTTTGCGGAAATTCTAGTGTGATTTCTCGTTCCTCGAAATAACAACAACATTAAATTTAATCCTATTTCACTAAAATATTTCTAAAAGCCACAAAAATTCAAAGTTTTTTATTTGCTTCTTCGTCACTCTAAAACTTTGTCTCTTTTAACAAATTACCATTCAATTTCCTTCAATCCTTTTGATTTTAAGAATTCATTTGTCTGGCTAAAATGCTTATTTCCAAACCAAAATCCTCTATTTGCGCTTAATGGCGAAGGATGTCCCGATTTTAAAATGTGATGTTTTGAGGCATCAATCAAAGCTGCTTTCTTTTGAGCGAAACCACCCCAAAGTAAAAAGACAACATTTTCTCTTTCAGCAGAAATTTGTTTGATAACAGCATCCGTGAATTTTTCCCAGCCTTTTCCTTGGTGACTTCCTGCTTCCGATTGTCGAACTGTCAAAGTCGCATTTAATAGAAAAACACCTTGATCTGCCCAGCGTTCTAAATTTCCAGTATTCGGCAACGGTATATTAAAATCCGTTTGAATTTCTTTGAATATATTTTGAAGTGATGGTGGAAACGGGATTCCATCGTTTACAGAAAAACACAAACCATTGGCCTGATTAGGTCCGTGATAAGGATCTTGACCTATGATCACCACTTTTACTTCATCAAAATGACAGTGATCAAAAGCTGAAAAAATCTGATTCCCTTTAGGATAACAAACTTTAGCAGCATATTCAGATTTTACAAAATCAATTAATGTATTGAAATATGGTTTTTCGAATTCTTCATTCAAAACTGGTTTCCAAGAAGAATGCATTTTTACGTCCATAATTTTTTTATGCTAATTTCAGAAATAAATACTTAAAATCAAAAAGTCAAAAGTCGAAATTCAAAGTCAAAACTATAAGTAAAAATGAAAGCCAATGAAAAAACGGATAATTCATAACTTATCACTTATAATTAATAATTAACAATTCACAATTGATGAATGTTTTCGTACTTTTGCTGTTACTTTCATAAAGAAATTAAATGATCAGTATTACCGATAAAACATTACAAGACTTACAATTTCCAACAGTTCTCGAAACCATTTCAGATGGATGCAACACCGACATTGGAAAAGAAAAGGCTTTACGAATAAAACCATTTAGAGATAAAGAAGAATTGATGCAGTCTTTAATGCAGACATCAGAATATGTTTCTTCTTTTCAAAATAATAATGCCATTCCGAATCACGGATTTGACGCCATCACGCACGAAATTAAGTTTTTAGCAATTGAAGATAGTTTCCTGGAAGTAGGAAGTTTTAGAAAAATTGCTAATCTTTCTGCAACCGCAAATGTATTATTGAGTTTCTTAAAAAAATTCGATGATTATTATCCGAATCTTAATGCAAGAGCTTCGCGTGTAGAATTGACCAAAGATATAATTTCGGCTATTGACGCAATCGTCGATAAATATGGCGAAATAAAAGATAACGCCTCCCCCGCTTTATTAAGTATTCGCCAAAATATGAACTTGGTCCGCGGAAAAGTAAACCAAAGTTTTGGTGTTGCCTTAACTCAGTATAATGGCTTAGGATATCTGGATGACATTAAAGAAAGTTTTGTTCAAAACCGTCGCGTTTTAGCAGTTCTTGCCATGTATCGCCGTAAGGTAAAAGGCTCAATTTTAGGGAGTTCTAAAACTGGAAGTATTGCATATATCGAACCTGAAGCTACTTTAAAATATTCTCGTGAGTTAGCCAATCTTGAATATGAGGAGAAAGAAGAAATTACTAGAATTCTAAAGAATTTATCGAATGTAATTCGTCCATATCTTCCTTTACTAATTGAATATCAAGACTTTTTGAGTGATATAGATGTTGTTGCCGGAAAAGCAAAATATGCTAATCGCATTAACGGAATTTTACCAACAATTACAGAAGACAGAAGATTATTTTTTAGAGAAGCGTATCATCCTATTTTGTATTTGAATAACAAACAAAAAAAAGAAATTACGCATCCGCAGACAATTGAACTAAAACAAGAAAATAGAATTATTGTAATTTCTGGGCCAAATGCCGGAGGAAAAACCATTTCCTTAAAAACGGTTGGTTTATTACAATTGATGCTGCAATCTGGAATTTTAATTCCGGTTCACGAAAGGAGTGAAACTTTCTTGTTCGATAGAATATTAACAGATATTGGTGATAATCAATCTATTGAAAACCACTTAAGCACGTATAGTTATCGACTAAAAAACATGAATTATTTCTTGAAGAAATGCAACAAGAAAACCATGTTTTTAATTGACGAATTTGGTACTGGTTCTGATCCTGAATTGGGTGGCGCTTTAGCAGAAATTTTCTTAGAAGAATTTTACCATCGTGAAGCTTTCGGAATTATTACAACGCATTATTCCAATTTAAAAATTTTGGCTAACGAATTGCCATACGCAACAAATGCGAATATGATGTTTGACGAAAAATCATTAGAACCCATGTACAAATTGGCTTTAGGTCAGGCTGGAAGTTCATTTACATTTGAGGTTGCTCAGAAAAATGGAATTCCGTTTGGATTGATCAATCGTGCAAAAAAGAAAATTGAAGTTGGAAAAGTTCGTTTCGATAAAACTATTGCAACACTTCAGAAAGAAAGATCAAAACTTGAAAAAACTTCTCTGAATTTAAAAGAAGAAGAAACTCGTGCTCGTGAAGAAAGTAAAAAGATGGAAAACATCAATACGAGAATTCAGCAAAAATTAGAAAGCTATCAAGAATTGTACGACAGTAATCAGAAGATTATATATATAGGACAAAAAGTTGATGACATCGCTGAAAAATATTTCAATAACAAAAACAAAAAAGAGCTAATTGGCGAATTATTGAAAATTGTTGAAATCGAAAATTCAAAACGAAAAAAAGCAACTCCGAAAGAAGCTAAAGCAAAAGTTGAAAAGCAAAAAGAAATTATTGCTGAAGTTTCTGTAAAGGTTGAAGAAATACGAAAAGAGAAAAAAGAGAAGAAACTTAAACCGGTAATAGAAAAACCAAGACCAATTTTGAAAATTGGTGACCGAGTAAGAATGCTCGACGGAAGATCTGTTGGAAGTATAGATTCGATCGAAAAAAATAAGGCAACTGTAAATTATGGAATTTTTACATCTAAAGTAAGTTTGGATGAATTGGAATTGGTTGAAGCGGCGAAAAAATAAAGTTTTCAGTCACAGTCACGGTTTTCAGATCTTAAAAGTGTTAATATTTGAATAAAATTGAAATAAAGCCTTTTAAGAAGCGTTTTTAAATATTACAACAAAAGAGGTCGATATTTTTTAAAAATCAATTATAAATAATTTATTAAAGTCAATTTTGATCTATTAAATTTATTAAAAAAGATAATTCAATAGAATTATTAAATAGTACTATAAAAAACAAGAAAAACACAATATCAATAATTTTCTACGTTTGAGAGTATAGTACAAAACTTTACATTCCATAATGGAAAACCTTCAAACAAATAAAAAAATAATTCTATTCGACGGAGTTTGCAATCTCTGTAACTCCGCCGTACAATTTATTATCAAGCAGGACAAAAAAGATCTATTCAGATTTGTGGCATTGCAATCAGAATTAGGAATTTCGATTTGTAAACATTTAGGAATTAGCTTTTCAAAAATGGACAGTATAATTTTGTACGATCCTGGCACAGCTTATTTTTATAAATCTTCGGCAGCCATTGAAATAGCAAAAAACTTTGGAGGCTTTTGGAAATTAATTCCAATTTTTAGAATTGTTCCAATTTTTATCAGTGACTTTATTTACGATTATATTGCCAAAAACAGATACAACTGGTATGGCAAAAAAGAAAGCTGCATGATTCCTACTCCGGAGTTGAAATCTAAGTTTTTGTAAAATGTCAATTTCATAAAATATTGTCATTTCTGAAATGACAAACTAAAAAAAATAAAAAATCCCAAACTCCAATAATTCGGAATTTGGGATTTTAAAAATTGAAAATTAACCAATAGTTATCTAATTAACTTTCTGTATTTCAAACGTTTTGGAGTTAAATCACCACCAAGACGTTTCTTTTTATTTTCTTCATAATCAGAGAAACTTCCTTCGAAGAAATATACTTCAGAATCTCCTTCGAAAGCTAAGATGTGTGTACAAATTCTATCTAAGAACCATCTGTCGTGAGAAATAATTACAGCACAACCTGCAAAATTTTCCAAACCTTCTTCCAATGCACGAAGTGTGTTCACGTCAAGATCATTCGTAGGCTCATCCAGTAAAAGTACGTTACCTTCTTCTTTTAATGTCATTGCTAAGTGTAAACGGTTACGCTCTCCACCAGATAACATAGAAACTTTTTTGTTTTGCTCGCCACCTCCAAAGTTGAAACGAGATAAATAAGCTCTTGAGTTAACCTGCTTTCCACCCATCATTACTAATTCTTGGCCATCTGCAAAATTTTCCCAGATAGATTTATTTGGATCAATATTAGAGTGAGACTGATCTACATAAGCAATTTTGACTGTTTCACCAACTGAAAATTCTCCGCTGTCAGTAGCTTGTTCTCCCATAATCATTTTGAAAATAGTAGATTTACCAGCACCATTTGGTCCAATAATTCCAACAATACCAGCCTGTGGCAAAGTAAAATTCAAATTATCATATAATAATTTCTCTCCAAAAGCTTTGGCAACATTTTTAGCTTCAATAACATTTGTTCCTAAACGAGGTCCGTTCGGGATATAGATTTCTAGATTTTCATCTAATTGTTTTTGATCTTCATTTAACAATTTGTCGTAGTTCTGTAAACGAGCTTTTTGTTTTGTCTGACGGCCTTTTGCACCTTGGCGAACCCATTCCAACTCACGCTCTAAAGTTTTTCTACGTTTAGAAGCCACTTTTTCTTCTTGAGCCATACGGCTTGACTTTTGATCTAACCATGAAGAATAGTTCCCTTTCCACGGAATACCTTCACCTCTATCTAACTCCAAAATCCAACCGGCAACGTTATCTAAGAAATAACGGTCGTGCGTTACAGCAATTACAGTTCCTGCATATTGCGCTAAGTGCTGCTCTAACCAAAGAACTGACTCAGCATCAAGGTGGTTAGTAGGCTCATCAAGTAACAATACATCTGGTTGCTGCAATAACAAACGACATAAAGCTACACGACGACGCTCACCTCCTGAAAGGTTTTTAATAGGCGTATCTCCTTCTGGAGTACGCAAAGCATCCATTGCAATTTCTAATTTTGTATCGATTTCCCAAGCACCAAGAGCATCAATTTTATCTTGTAATGCTGCCTGGCGGTCCATCAACTTATCCATTTTATCTGGATCTGAGTAATTTTCTTCAAGACCAAATAAATCATTAATTTGATTGTATTCTTCTAAAACTGCCATAGTCTCAGCTGCTCCTTCTCGAACAATTTCGATAACCGTTTTAGAATCATCAAGAATTGGCTCTTGCTCTAAATATCCAACAGTATAACCTGGCTGGAAAACAACATCCCCTTGATAGTTCTTATCTACTCCAGCAATAATCTTTAAAAGTGAAGATTTTCCAGAACCATTAAGTCCCAAAATACCAATTTTTGCTCCGTAAAAGAAACTCAAGTAAATATTTTTAAGAACAGGTTTGTCTGCTCCTTGATAGGTTTTACTCAATTTCTGCATTGAGAAAATTACTTTCTTATCGTCTGACATTTTTATATTTTTTATTTATTATTCTTAATTATTATTGAAATTTGCTATTGTAATTGTAATTGATTTTTCTAAACCCTTCCTTTCAAAGCATTGAAAACCCAAGCATTAGCAAAAAAACCAACTCCAACAGCAGCAAATCCCCAGCCTGAAACATCACTGTATCTAAAAATACCAAGACCTATAAGTAACAATCCCATAAGTACCATTATAAAAGTAGCCCATCCTAAAACGGTATTTTTATTCATTCCCATAATTGTGTAATTATTTTTAAGTAGTAAAATTTTTAGAAAGGCAAATATCGTGAATTTTAACGGCTTAATTAAATATTTTATACAGCATTTCTTTTAACAAATCTGATTGTGGTAAAGCATTGGCCCCTACACCTTTACTTTTAACATCAATGTCACGCAAAGCTCCAACAATCTGACTAACCTTTCTCATTGGATAATTTTTTACGGCCAAATCATATTCTTTCAAGAAATACGGATTTACACCAATTGCCGCCGCAACATTTTTTGGATTTTTATCTTTTAGTCCGTGATATTTTAAAAGTTGTATAAAAAATCCAAACACTAGTCCTGTTGTCATCACCAAAGGATATTCTTTCGGGTTATGAGCAAAATTTTCAGCAATCTTATAGGCTTTTAGCTGATTGCGTTCGCCTATTGCTTTTCGAAGTTCAAAAACATTATAATCTTTACTAAAACCAATATTTTCCTCGATATGCTCAGGCATAATCATAGTCCCTTTTGGTAAAATAATCTGTAGTTTTTCAAGTTCATTATTAATTTTACTTAAATCTGTTCCTAAAAATTCCACCAGCATAGCATTCGCTTTGGGATCAATTGTATATTTTTTTCCTGCTAAAACACGTTTTATCCAGTCTCCTACTTGATTTTCATATAACTTTTTACTTTCATAAACAACACCTTTCTGCGCTAATAGTTTAGTAACTTTTTTACGTTTATCAAGTGTTTTGTATTTGTAACAGAAAACCAAAACCGTAGTTTCCATCGGATTGTCTACATACGATTCTATCTTATCAATTGTACGAGATAAATCTTGAGCTTCTTTAACAATAACAACCTGACGATCAGCCATCATAGGATAGCGCTTGGCCGTTGAAACAATATCATCAATAGAAACATCTCTTCCGTACAAAACTGTCTGATTAAATCCTTTTTCTTCTTCAGCTAAAACATTCTGCTCAATATATTCGGATAACTTATCTATATAATAAGGTTCTTCACCCATTAAAAAATAAATTGGTTTAATATTTCCGGCTTTTATATCGTTAACAATTTTTACTACTTCGTCCATCTACTTTTGTTTCAAGTTCAGGTTTTAGGGTCGAATTTCAATAACTTGAAACTTTATCCCGAGACTTCGGGAGAAACCTGAAACTATTTTATATTTTTGCTTTATGTTAAAACTTAATTTCCCTGCTTATACTTTCCGATTCAAAAATAGCGAAAATAAAGTGTCTATTTTTGATGAAATCAGGAAAAAATTTATAATTCTTACGCCTGAAGAATGGGTTCGCCAGCACGTTGTTCATTATTTAATGCATGAAAAAAAATACCCAAAGTCACTTATAAACGTAGAGAAAGTTTTAACCGTCAACGGATTACGAAAACGTTACGATGTTGTAGTATTCAATTCAGACGGCACCATACATATACTAGTAGAGTGTAAAGCGCCAGAAGTTAAAATCTCTCAGGCAACTTTTGATCAAATTGCCCGTTATAATATGACAATGCAGGCACGGTTTTTGAATGTCACAAACGGACTAAACCATTTTTATTGTCAAATGGATTTTGAAAACGAAAAATATGAGTTTTTAAGAAACCTGCCTGACTATAAAGAAAACCATTAAAAATAAATAATTAATATACTTTTGGATAAAATAGCAGTTGTCATTTTAAATTGGAACGGGGTAAAATTGCTGGAGCAGTTTTTACCGTCTGTTATTCAGTTTTCAGAAGGAGCATCTATATATGTTGCTGATAACGATTCTACAGATAATTCTATTGAATTTGTTACAGAAAATTTCCCTACCGTTAAGATTGTAAAAAACACAGGAAATCATGGCTTTGCAAAAGGTTACAATGATGCCTTAAAACATATTGATGCAGAAATTTATGCATTGGTCAATTCAGATATTGAGGTAACAGAAAACTGGCTGAAACCAATTCTTGAGACTTTTGAAAATGAAAAACAAACCGCAATTATTCAGCCTAAAATCCTTGATTTTAAAAACAAAGAATATTTCGAATACGCTGGTGCAGCAGGCGGTTTTATAGATAAATTTGGTTATCCTTTCTGTCGAGGCAGAATCTTCGAAACAATCGAAAAAGATAATGGACAATACGATAATAATTGCGAATTGTTCTGGGCTTCGGGTGCTTGCTTTTTCATCAGAAAAAATGTTTTTCATGAACTTGGAGGTTTCGACGAAAGCTTTTTTGCGCATCAGGAAGAAATAGATTTATGCTGGCGCGCTTCTAACGAAGGGCATATTATTAAATACAATTATCACTCAGTGGTTTACCATGTTGGAGGAGCAACATTACAACAGGGAAATCCAAAAAAGACCTATCTGAATTTTAGAAATTCATTATTAATGATGGTCAAAAATCTACCTCGAAGAAGATTATTTTTTGTGATTTTCTTTCGTATGATTTTGGATGGTATTGCAGGTATGCGTTTCCTTACACAAGGAAAATTTGGACATACTTTTGCCGTTTTAAAGGCACATTTTTCATTTTATTGTTTATCTTTAAAATATATCGGAAAAAGAAAAGATTTTCAGATACAGCAATACTATATGGTTAAAAGCATCGTTTTCCTTTATTATATAAGGAAACTGACTTTATTTAAAGAAATCTTTAACAGTATTCAAAATATTAAAAACTAAATTTGTAATCAAGTCTAATTAAAATTAAATTTATGAGAAAAATAGTTATCGCACTATCAGTATTAATGGCACTAACATCATGTGTTTCTAAAAAGAAATATGCTGAGTTAGAAGCTAAGAACAAGGAGACTCAAGATTTGTTAAACTCTTGTACTGTAAAATTAAACACGTGCTTAGAAGAAAAAGCTGGATTGGCTGCTACAGCGGACAGCTACAAACAACATAACAAAGATTTAATCAGCAGCTCTAAAGATTTAACTATCTTAACAACTAAAGGTGCTGAGAATCTTGAAAAATCTCTTGAAAGTTTAAAAGAAAAAGATTTAAAAATCTCTAGACTTCAAGATGCTTTAACTAAAAAAGACAGTGTTACTTTAGCATTAGTTACAAGCTTAAAAGGAGCAGTTGGAATCAACGATCCAGACATCGAAATCAATGTTGAAAAAGGAGTTGTATTTATCTCTATCGCTGATAAATTATTATTTAAAAGCGGAAGCTACGACGTAACTGATGCAGCAAAAGGTGTATTAGCAAAAGTTGCAAAAGTAGTTAATGACAAACCAGATTTCGAATGTATGGTTGAAGGACACACTGATAATGTTCCTTACAAAAGCAACGGAATTATCTTAGACAACTGGGATTTAAGTGTGAAACGTTCTACTTCTATAGTTCGTGTATTAACAAACGATCTTGGAGTAAACCCAGCTAAATTAATTGCTGCAGGTAGAAGTTCTTATGTCCCATTAGTTGCTAATGATACTGCTGAAAACAAAGCACGTAACAGAAGAACTCGTATCGTAGTTATGCCAAAAATCGATCAATTCTATGATATGATTGAAAAAGAAATGAAAAAACAAGCTAAATAATCCTTGTTTTAAATTCTATAAAAAACAGAAAAAGCAGGTCAATTGACCTGCTTTTTTGTATTCTTAATTTCTGTAATTAAAGAATAACATTATTTTAAATAACTAACTAAATTTTAACTTTAATAAAGTTAGGTATTATTTTTAAACTTTTATACAATTAAAGTATTTATTTACAAAATATCAATATCGCCTTTTCCTTCTCTTACAATAACCGGCTCATGCTCAGAAAGATCAATAATTGTAGAAGCAATATTATCTCCGTAGCCGCCATCGATTACTAGATCTACAAGATTCTGCCATTTCTCAAAAATCAATTCTGGATCTGTAGTATATTCAATCACATCATCTTCATCACGTATAGATGTAGAAACAACTGGATTTCCTAACTGACGTACAATTTCTAAGATTATATTATTATCCGGAACACGAATACCAACCGTAGTTTTCTTTTTAAACTCTTTTGGAAGATTATTATTTCCAGGCAAAATAAAAGTATACGGCCCAGGTAAAGCTCTTTTTAATATTTTAAAAGTCGAAGTATCAATCTGACGTACATAATCTGATATGTTACTCAAATCGTGACAGATAAACGAGAAATTAGCTTTCTCTAGTTTAACTCCTTTTATTTTTGCAATTTTTTCCAACGCTCTCGAATTGGTAATATCACAACCCAAACCGTAAACAGTATCCGTTGGATAAATTACCAATCCCCCATTCTGAAGCACTTTTACAACTTTTGCAATTGCCGCTTCACTAGGTTTATCAGGATATATTTTTATAAATTCAGCCATTTTTTTTATTAAGAATAAAGATGTTAGATAATAGAATAAAGACTTCTCTTAAATTCCTTTAAAATTTTGCAAACAAATAACAACATTGCAATAGCTAGTAAATTTAACTTTAAATGAAAAATACTTTCACTTTCTCGAAATGCTAATAAAAATTGAGAGAATTGAAAATCAAAACCAGTGAATATATCATTAGTTAAATCTAAAGTAAAATTTACCGCAATTCCATTTACTGATGTGTAATAGATACCATAAATTTCAAAACCAATTAGTTGTAAAATTAAAGAAATGATAACTAAATTTAATCCTCTCAAGTATTTTTTCTTATTTAATACCCATGCGGAATAAGTACAAAAAGCAAAAAATAAAAATGGCATAATAAGCTGAATATAAAAAGGTCCTCTATATTCAATAACATTAGTAGTAAAAATTAAATATGTCATAAACAGTATCCCTACAATGCCTCCAAAAAACTGATAAATTTCAATAAAATTAAGTTTCTTTAAGAGCGTCTTATCAATCATTTTTAATTTTTAATTTTTAATTTTTAATTTCCTACCCTACCACATCAAGTTTAGCAAATCTCAAAAGTAATTTCTTAATTCCTCCCACTTCAAATTTGATTTCTGCTTTTTTATCAGCGCCAACACCTTCTAGATTAACAACTTCTCCTTTTCCAAAACGCTCGTGCATTACGATATTTCCAACAGTCAATTTACTGTCAAACAAATTTGGTGCACTTGCATTCGGATTCGTTCCTACAGGTTTTAACTTTCTGATATTTAGATCTGGTTTCGGATTATTATCTGTAACATGTTTTGGAGGCGTTCCTCCAATTGGTTTTGCTAATCGGAGTTTAGATTTGTCAACATCACCAAAAATATCACCATCGATTGGCGATTTATAGCGGTAATTAGTTTCTGCCGGAGTTAGATATTCTAGAAACTGTCCGTCAATTTCTTCAATAAAACGAGATGGCTCACTGTCTGTCAATTTTCCCCAGCGGTAACGAGACTGAGCGTAAGTCAAATACGCTTGATGTTCTGCACGCGTTAGCGCTACATAAAACAAACGACGTTCTTCTTCCAATTCACTTCTCGTACTCATACTCATAGCACTCGGAAACAAATCTTCTTCCATACCCACCACAAAAACGTGCGGAAATTCCAGTCCTTTTGCTAAGTGAATCGTCATTAAAGCGACGCGATCATCATCATTCGTATCTTTATCTAAATCTGTTGCCAAGGCCACATCTTCCATAAATTCAGAAAGCGCGCCTCTTGCTCCGTCAATTTCTCTTTGTCCTTCGGTAAAATCTTTAATACCGTTTAAAAGCTCTTCTATATTCTGAATTTTAGCCATTCCTTCCGGCGTAGCATCTTTCTTTAATTCCTGAACCAAACCAGTTTTTTTAGCAACGTGATCTGTAATGTAAAAAGCATCCTGATTCTGATCGATAACCTGAAAACTCTGAATCATCGTTACAAAATCTTTCAGTTTATTTTTTGTTCCGGTATTTAGTTTCAAATCAATTTTATCGATATTCACCATTACTTCCCAAATCGAACGTTTGTAATGATTTGCCGCAATCGTCAATTTTTCTACCGTTGTGTCGCCAATTCCACGAGCTGGATAATTAATCACACGAATCAATGCTTCCTCATCTTTTGGATTCAAAACCAAACGTAAGTAACACAAAACATCCTTAATCTCTTTACGCTGGTAGAACGATAATCCACCGTAAATTCTATACGGAATATCACGCTTTCTTAATGCATCCTCCATTGCGCGCGACTGCGCATTCGTACGATACAAAATCGCAAAAGATCCATTATGAAGCTGATTTTGCATTTTCTGCTCAAAAATCGTACTCGCTACAAAACGACCTTCTTCAGCATCTGTCAAACTCCTGTGAACTTTAATTTTTGGTCCAAATTCGTTCGCAGTCCAAACCACTTTATCCAGTTTGGTTTTATTATGCTCCATAACCGTATTTGCCGCTTCCACAATATTTCGCGTCGAACGATAATTCTGTTCCAAACGAAACATTATTACGCCCTCATAATCCTTTTGGAAATTCAAAATATTATTAATATTCGCACCACGGAACGCATAAATACTCTGCGCATCATCTCCAACCACACAAATATTCTGAAACCTGTCAGATAAAGCCCTAACAATCAAATACTGAGAGTGATTTGTATCTTGGTACTCATCCACCAAAATATATCTAAAGCGATTCTGATACTTCGCCAAAACCTCTGGAAAACGAGTCAGCAACTCATTTGTTTTCAACAACAAATCATCAAAATCCATTGCACCCGCCTTAAAACAGCGGTCAACATACTGCTGATATATTTCTCCCAACCTTGGCCTTTTCGCCATTGCGTCGGCTTCAACCAATTCTGGATTATTAAAATACGCTTTAACCGTAATCAAGCTGTTTTTATAACTCGATATACGGCCTAAAATTTGTTTTGGTTTATAAATATCACGATCCAGCTGCATTTCTTTAATAATCGAAGAAATCAATCTCGCCGAATCCTGAGAATCATAAATAGTAAAATTGGAAGGATAACCCAAGTGATCCGATTCTGCACGCAGGATACGCGCAAAAATAGAGTGAAAAGTTCCCATCCAAAGATTTTTTGCCTCACTCGCACCCACAATATCCGAAATCCTGTGTTTCATCTCGCGGGCCGCTTTATTGGTAAAAGTCAGCGACAAAATATTGAAAGCATCAACACCCTGAGCCATCAAATAAGCAATTCTAATTGTCAAAACACGGGTCTTTCCCGAACCTGCACCAGCAATAATAATCATTGGCCCGTCTTTTTTTAAAACAGGCGCCCTCTGCGCTTCGTTGAGCTGGTCAATATATTTCTGCATGTAATTTTCTCCTTTTAGGCAAAATTAAGAATTAATACTTTAAATAGCTACTAAGATTCTGAGGTTCTGAGATGCTAAGTTTTTTAATTTTTGAAGCTTAACAATTGGCATTTTTTCTAACATGGTTTCCCGCTTTCGGCTTTATCTCTTCGTTTCACTACGAGGATAACGCCTCAATCGGGGCTAGACTCAAACAATTGGCTTCTTTTAAATATTCAAAAAAAATTAAATATTATACCTTTTTTCAATTTCTCTTTAAACTCTGAAAAAGAAATAACTCTGCCAGCTTTTATCATCCTCACTTTTTTGAAGTTCTTCGTTTAGAGTTTCACCAGAAAAGTTTTCAGAAATATCTTCAAAGTTCTCTAAAATTTCATTCATTTTTATACTATTTATACTTTCCATAATTTTAAAAGTTCAATTCTCCGTTAAAAAAAAATTACACAAAACTCTTAAAATGAATAGCCGTCGGTTTTAACCAACGGTTGGTTGGGTAATGCATTCAAGGCTTCATCCAAAATGATGAAGTTAGTTAAAGCCTTGCCTATTTAATTTTCAAAGATACGTTTGTTAAAAGCAACGGCAACTCAAAAAATCTTAGCATCTTAGTCCCGAAGCTTCGGGATAGAACCATAGCTCCTTACCTAAAAAACACATCATAAGCAAAGCGTATCAAAGTTCCTACGACCACAACCAAAAAGAAAATTCGAATAAAACCATTTCCTTTATTAATCGCTAGTTTTGCGCCCATCCAGCCTCCAAGTCCATTGCTTACTGCCATCGGAATTGCAATTGACCAAATGATTTTTCCTTTAATCATAAACAAACAAATGGAACCAAAATTCGTTGCCAAGTTGACCATTTTCGCATTAGCGGAAGCGTGAAGAAAATCAAAACCCAGAAGCGCAATAAATGCAACTACAAAAAAACTTCCAGTTCCTGGTCCAATAAATCCGTCGTAAAAACCAACTATAATACTAATAACAACCGCATAAATTATTTGTGTCGTTGCAGAATGATCTTTTGCAACATGTTGTCCGAAGTTTTTCTTTGCGTAAGTATATATAAAAAGCAGCGACAAAACCACAAGCAAAAGTGGTTTCATAAAATCGTTACTTACCATTGTTAATATCGTAGAACCTAAAAATGCCGAGGGAACTGCCAGACACATCATTATGATCAACAATTTCCATTGAATAACCACTTTCTTCAAATATTGAAAAGCTGCAAAAGCCGTTCCACTGAAAGCTGGAATCTTCAATGTTCCCACAACAGTCGAAACGGGAAGATTGGGTAATAAAATTAATCCCATTGGAGTCTGGATTAGTCCGCCGCCACCCACAATTGCGTCAATAAAACCTGCAGCAAAAGCCGCTAAACAAAGAAAAAATATGATATAGGAATCCATCAAAACTGTATTTCAGTTGTATTAAAAAGCAAGCTGCAAAAATACAGTTTCCTTTTTGTTTATTACCACAAATTTAAAGTGGATTTTTCGTCAAAAAGTATATTTTTGCTTAAAAATTATTCAAATGGATTTCAACAAAATAATAGAACTTGCGAGTTATACTTTACCAGCGTTAGTTACAGGAGTTGTAGCATATCGTTTTTTTGAACTGCACATTAAAAACAATGACAGAAAACGTGCTTTTTTGCTAAACAAACAAGCTCATAAGGAATCGCTTCCAATACGTTTACAAGCATACGAGCGTATGACTTTATTTTTAGAACGTATTAATTTGACAAAATTATTAATTCGCATTTCTCCTATTTCTCAAAATAAACACGATTACGAAAATTTTGTGATCGAACAAATCGAGCAAGAATTTGAACATAATCTGACACAGCAGATATATATGTCAGACGAATGCTGGACGATTATTGCAACAGCAAAAAACGCAACTATTCAAATGATACGTAAAGTAGCAATGAGCGATAAAGTGGACAATGCAGATAAATTGCGTGAAGTAATTTTGAATGATTTACTAGAGAAACAATCTCCAAGTAATGCTGCTTTAGGATATATAAAAAGTGAAGTTGCTGAAATGTGGTAGAAAAAATATTTTAGAATTCAGATTTTAGATTTTAGATTATGAGAAATCAAGCTAAAATCTAAAATCGACAATCTAAAATCGACAATCTAAAATCACTTATTATCACTCATAACTTCCGACTTATTCTGAGCATATTCATAACCTTGCTCCCACCACTCTTTCATAACATCTTTATTAAAAATCAAAGCGTTATCTGTCAGTTTTATAGGTGTGTAATATAAGTTAAGCTTCACATCTTTATTGTTTGCCATAAGTTTTCCTATAGCAATATCATGTTTTTCGACTTGATCTAAAGCGATTCGGAACAAATCAATCATCAATGAAAATGGGTTTTTACCAATAACAGTTTTGGTTGTATTGACTTCTGTTTCTAATACAATTACGTCTATTTCAGTGGCGCCTCGGTTAATCGCTTCACGTATCGGAACCAAACTTGAAAATCCTCCGTCGCCATACTCGAAATTATTCTTCTCCACCAAACTCATAAACGGAACATAATTACTCGAAATCCAAGACCATTCGCAAAATTCTTCATACGTACAATCTTTTACCGATTTATACTCAGATTCATTTGTAGTAAAATTGGTAACCGTAACAATAACATCTGTCTTCAGTTTTTTCAGATTATTAAAATCTGACAAAGAAAAGTTATTCTTAATATATTTTTTCAAACCTTTACTTTCTCCAAAAGTTCGTTTGCCTTTAAAAAATTGGCGTATAACATTGAAGTGATTAATGGTCACAATATCTACTCCATCTTTATTTTTTACTACAAACGGACAAATATTAAAAATACTTGCCATAGTAACATTAGTATACACGGAGTGAATTTTTTTAATATGACCGAGAGCTAAATGCGGGATTAACAAACTTCCTGTTGAAGTTCCTAAAAACAAATCGTATTCGTGTCTTTTTTCTTCTATTAAATACTGTGCAACACCGCCGGCAAATGCGCCTTTACTGCCACCACCAGAAATAACCAATGCTCTCATAAATTGTAATGTAGGTTTTTTATTTAGAGAATAGAAAAAAGAATAAAGAGCAAAGACTTTCTATTGGTTTAATCTTTACTCGCTCCTTTGGTCTATTTTCTATATTCTATTATCTATATTCTATTCCCTTCAATCTTTTCTCTTGCTTCTTTCCTCTAATTCTCCAAATTACTCTTTCAACAAACGATTCAATTGGAACTGTTCATCGGGGGTCAAATTAGGCAAAATTCTATTAAATGAAGCACGCATTTCGGGATTTTTTAAAAGAACACGAATTGTATCTCTTCCAAACTTAGAAAACTGCCACATATGATGCGTAGTTGCACCAACTAAATTACTCAAAACCTGATCGTTGATTATTTTAAAAGCAATTAACTTTTCTAAAGCATTTTGTCTCGTTGTAGCTTCATATTTAGTTGATGAAAACGAAACCAATTCAGTAATTAAAGATTCTTGTTCACTACTGTAATTTGGCGTTGATAAAACCAGTGAAAGCCATAAGGTACGGAGATTATAATCGTTAAAACCAATCCAGTTTTTAGATTTATCCAAATACTCTGTTCTATGATCTGGGAAATTTCTCCAAAGCCAATACAACGCTATTTCCTGCGTCTGATAGGATTTATCATCTAAAAGTGTTTCGTAATTCAACCTAAAATCTTCTGGAATTTTCGTTAACGTTTGAGCTACATTTTGACGAACCTGAATATTATTTGTTTGCATCGCTAAAAGCAGTAATGCTTTCTTTGACTCATACTTTTCATTTTCCAATTGACCAACAACCGCTTCTTTTACAGATGGATAAACATCAGATTCTAATGTTTTAGTTAAAATATCTATTTTGTCTGCCAAAGGTGTTTTTTTCAACTTATCAATTTCCAATCGTTTCTGAATGGTTTTATTTTTACTCAGCAAAACATTTGCTGTAGGTGTATCAAAAGCAGTCGATTCCAGCCAGGTTTTCTGAAATTTATCCACGTCAAAATCAGATACTTTTTTAATTTCGTCAAAGAAATTTTGAGTATTTACAGTTTGATACGCATATTTATTCAGGTAACTTTTTATGGCTTTTTTAAACGCCTTGTCTCCAATAGATTCATGCAGTACAAACAATGTCCAAGCTCCTTTTTCGTAAAAAGTCAGCGAACTTGCTTTAGCATTTAAAACTGGAATTGTATCGGTTCGTGAAGCAAATTTTATTTGTTGAGCCGTATCGTACAATTTTGAATAAAAATAATCATCTCCGTAAATTTCTCTTTCTGCCAGCAACGCAAAATAAGTCGCAAATCCTTCTTGAAGCCAATGATGCGTACTACTTTCTGCAGTAATTAAATCTCCAAACCAATGATGCGCCAATTCGTGTGCATCGACGTTGGTATAATTTCGATCACAAAATCCTATCGAATCCACCACATATCGGGTTGCAAATAGTGTCGCCGTAGTATTTTCCATTCCTGCATACAAGAAATCTCGAACAGGAATCTGTCTGTTAATCTGCCATGGATATTTTACGCCAATTTCTTTTTCTAGGAAATCAAAAATTCGTTTGGAATAACGATACGTTGGTTCAAAACGATCTGAATCTTTTGGTTCGTAATAATATTCCAACGGTATTTTACTCTTAGATTTGAATTCTTTTTTGTCAAATTTTCCAATCGCGAGCATTAACAAATACGAGCTCATTGGTTTTTGCATTTGGAACTGCCAATGATTTTGATTTCCGTTTACTGCTTTTTCTTTTAAAACACCATTCGAAACGACTTGATATGCCGCGTCATAAGTAATTCCTAAATTAAAAATCAGCTTTTCGTTCACATCATCAAAACTCGGAAACCAATTACTGGTATATCTTCCCTGTCCTTGCGTCCAAATTTGCACTTCTTCGTTTTCTATATCAACAAAATATAAGGCTTGTTTTGGTTTTACTATGTAAGTAAAAGTCAAATGATTCTGACTTTTAGTAAAAGGAAAAATCAATATTAACTGTTTCGTTGTATTTATAAATTTAACCTCTTTATCATTGATTTTGACATTCGAAAATTCCATGTTTTTTGCGTCAAGCGAAATTGTATCACAATCTTTTAAAACCTCGAATTGGAAATCAACCGAACCAGAGACTGTTTTTTCTTTTGAATTTAGTAACAATTGTGCAGAAACAGATTTAAAATCAACGTTTTGAGTTTGCTGTGCAAAAATAAATCCGGTAAATAATAGAAAGATGTATTTCATTGAAAATTTCATTTTAAAGAATCTGTTTCCCAAGATCTTGGATTATTTTTAATATAGGAATAAATTTTATCGAATGTTTTGTAATTTCTAACAATATGATCATGAAAATTTGCTTGCCATATTGATTCTGAACTGGTTATTTCTTTTGTTGTAACCGATTTAAAAATTGTAACAAATGACGAAATTGAATTGGATTTTCGGAAAAATTTTGATTCAGATTGATTCTGTAGAGGCGCACAGCAGTGCGTCTCCGCAACGTTTGTCGACAAAGATTTGTCAAATTCCTTTGTGGATGTGCTGGACGTAGACACACTGCTGTGCGTCTTTACGATATACGCTTCGGGTAAAAATTCGGAATTTGTTTCTGATTCCGATTTATCACATTCCGTTGTCGATATGCTGGGCGTAGACGTACTGCTGTGCGTCTCTACAGTAGAAACGTTCGTTGATTGTATTTCAACTAATAAATGAATATGATTTGGCATAATTATCCAATTATGGAAAAACCAATTTTTACGAATCTTTATAGATTTTAAAAGTTCAGTCTCAATAATCTTTCCATTTTCGTTTAAAATCATTTTTCCTTCTGCAATAGTTCCAAAAAGACATTCTCTATTTTTTGTAACTATCGTAATAAAATAAACTGCTTCACTAGAATAATCCCAATTTCTCAGTCTATTAGAATCGGTTTTAAACTTTTCTTTATATAATGTCATTATTCTGGCATGTAAATTCCCAAAGTTACAAACCTTTCACAAACAAATAGAATGAAATTTGTATGTTTACAGTATAAAATACCAAATCGTGTCTGTACCTCAAAAAGCCATATTTAATTGGAGCAGCGGAAAAGATTCTGCTCTTGCCTTATACAAAATACTTCAAAATCCTGATTTTAAAATTGAATATCTATTAACGAGCGTAAACCAGCAATACCAGCGCATTTCCATGCATGGCGCTCGAGTTGAATTATTAGAAGCACAAGCCAAAAGTATTGGTTTACCTTTAAAAATCATTCAAATTCCCGAAATGCCAACGATGGAAGTTTATGATACTATAATGTTTGAAACCCTGACAGATATAAAAAATCAAGGCATTACACATTCTATTTTTGGTGATATTTTCTTGGAAGATTTGCGTAAATATCGCGAAGATCAATTGGCTAAAGCAGGTTTTAAAGGTGTTTTTCCACTTTGGAAAATTGAAACAAAAGATTTAATTCAAGAATTTATTGCTTTAGGTTTTAAAACAATTGTAGTTTGTGTAAACGAACGCTATTTAGATAAAAGTTTCGTCGGCCGGATTATAGATCAGGATTTCATCAATGATTTACCAGAAAATGTTGATGTCTGCGGCGAAAACGGCGAATTTCATACGTTTACATTTGACGGACCTATTTTTTCAGAACCAATTGATTTTGAAATTGGTGAAATTGTGTATAGAAAATACGAAAGACCTAAAACCGAAGATTGTTCAAATACTGCCTGTGATACCAGTACTAGCGACGCTTTCGATTTTGGATTTTGGTATTGTGATTTGATAAAGAAATAAGATATTAAGTCGACATATCAACCCAGGTTTTTAAATACCACAAACCTTTCTTTTGAATAAAAATATATTCTACGAAAATTCCGTTATCCTTGCCTCGTTGCTTTATAATAACGGTACTATTTTTTGGAACATTTTTTTGTTCATAGTCGCTTCCCTTATCATCAAGTTTGATCATTTTATAATCATTTTTAGCAATTACATAATCAACCTGTTCAAAATCGTCATTATTCATTTTTACTGTTAGAGGAAAATTAATTCTGCTCAATTGAAAATCTTTACTTTCTTTAAATTTCTTTAAAAAAGAACTGAAAACCTCTTCTTTAACAACAGCTTTATTTTGAGCTGTTACTGAATTATTTAAAAGAAACACGCAAAAAATAATTAGTAGTTTTTTCATTATTCTGAATACATATTTAAAAGATTAGTAACTGTGTTCCAGTTTCTAATTGTGGCTGTTACATTTAATTTTTTCTCGATATATTTTTGATCAAAACGGGTTTTTCCTGCGCCAACAGCGTATTTTATAAAAATTTTATTTTCATCAATACTAGCTTCGTCAGGTTTAAACTGACTGATTTTTAAATCGTTTATATTTTCTTTCTTTAAAGCCGTCGAAACAAAAGCAACATATAGTTTTTTAGAATCTATATCTTTCTCTTTCAAAAACGGATTATTAGCAAAGCAAGATTCCAAATCTGCTTTTGTAATTACAACCACAGGAACTTCATGTCCGAAAACTTTAAATATTTCCTGTTTAATCATAAAACCTACTTTCGAAGCATCTTCTTCGCTGTCAATAAACACATTTCCAGATTGTAAATACGTTCGGACATTTTGAAAACCAATATTTTCCAGCATTGTTTTTAAAGCTTCCATTTTCATCATGTTGTGCCCCGAAACGTTGATTCCGCGTAAAAGTGCTAAATGTGTTATCATTATCATTTTTTTAAAAGAAAAAAGTATTCAATTTTAAAATCGAATACTTTTAAATACCAAAAACAAACTTACGTTTTTTATTTTTCTTTTTTATATGTTAATTGGTAATCGCACATTTTCGCCGAATTTTCTAAATGGCCATCTAAAATATATAAAAGTTCACTTTTACCTCCAAAACCACTAGAACAACTGTAGATCAAATTTGAAGGTTCCGAATACGTTAATTGAAAATTAGGTTTGTCTTCACGGGTAAATAATTCAAAAGTTCCTGATAGATTTGCAGTTACTCCATTAACTGTTTTTACTCTCGTAAAAGTATTGTTTTTATTAAAGACATAATGGTCGCTCCAGCCTTCTGCAGTATCATCAATACTTACCCATTTCCCATAGTAATCAGTTCCTGTATATCTCGTATTTTCATCAGAACGATCGTCACTTGAGCAAGCAGCCACAGAAATAAGCACTAAAATTAAAAGTCCAATTTTTTTCATTTTTATAGTTTTTAAGGTTTAACTATTAGTAAGATATTACTTGATAACTATGGTTGCGTCTGCTTTAAGCAATTTAATGATAAGTTAATATTGGACTTGAAATTATAATTCATTTTCAAATTTCCTAATTAAGATTTATCTTCGCTTTCAAATTAAATTCCAATCTAAAAATTCCAAATACCAATTTTTCCCAATCTCAAATCTAAAATCAACCATCTAAAATATTTTAATGTCTAATAATATTCTTGAAACTCCAATTGAATACTTAAAAGGTGTTGGCCCAAGCCGTGGTCAGTTACTGCGTAAGGAATTGGGCATTCATAAATATGGAGATTTAGTCAATTTTTTTCCGAATCGCTATATCGATCGTACGCGATATTATAAGATTAACGAATTGCAGAATACAGGTTCGGAGGTTCAGATTATTGGAAAAATAATTAATATTAAAACGGTCGAATTTGCCAAAAACAAAAAACGTCTTGTTGCCACTTTCGTGGATGACACAGGGCAGATTGACTTAAACTGGTTTCAAGGTCATAAATGGATTCGCGAAAGCTTAAAGCTTAATGAACCGCTGGTTATTTTTGGAAAATGCTCTTTATATGGAAGCCAATTTAGTATGGCGCATCCTGAAATTGAGTTGCTGGCAGAACATGAAAGAAGTCTGCGTTCTGCAATGCAGCCAGTTTATCCTTCAACAGAAGCCTTGACGAATAAGGGAATTTCAAATCGTACCATCAACAAGCTGATGGAACAGCTTTTTTTGGAAACCCAGGCTTTATTTACCGAAACTTTTCCGCCTTATTTGATTGAAGAATTAAAATTGATTCCGAAAAGAGCAGCTTTATTTAATATTCATTTTCCAAAGAGCGTCGATATTTTAGCGAAAGCGCAATTCAGATTAAAATTTGAGGAATTATTTTTTATCCAGCTTCAATTAATTACCAAAAATCTTATTCGGAAACATAAGATTAAAGGTCATCCTTTTGACAAAGTAGGAGAATTATTTAATGACTTTTATAAAAATCATCTTCCTTTTGATTTGACTAATGCTCAAAAGAGAGTAATTAAGGAAATCCGGACAGACATGGGAAGTAATGCCCAAATGAATCGCCTGCTTCAGGGTGATGTTGGTTCGGGAAAAACAATTGTTGCTTTTATGAGCATGCTTCTTGCGATGGATAACGGTTTTCAAGCTTGTTTAATGGCACCGACTGAGATTCTAGCCAATCAGCATTTTCTAGGTTTGTCTGAATTTGCAAATACTTTAAATATCAATATCAGAATATTAACGGGTTCTACTAAAACTTCTGAAAGAAGAATTATTCATGAAGAACTTGAAAACGGTACATTGAAAATTTTAATTGGAACACACGCTTTATTAGAAGATAAAGTAAAATTCCAAAATTTAGGTTTAGCCGTAATTGATGAACAGCATCGCTTTGGTGTAGAACAGCGCTCTAAATTGTGGAAAAAAAATGAAATTCCACCTCATGTTTTAGTAATGACTGCAACGCCAATTCCGAGAACTTTGGCAATGAGTTTATATGGTGATTTAGATATTTCTGTAATTGATGAATTACCGCCGGGAAGAAAACCAATTCAAACCGTACATCGTTTTGATTCGAATCGTTTGAAAGTGTGGAAATTTCTTCGAGATGAAATCGCAAAAGGAAGACAAATTTATATTGTATATCCGCTTATTCAGGAATCTGAAAAAATGGATTATAAGGATTTAATGGACGGTTACGAAAGTATTTCACGTGATTTCCCTCTTCCGCAATATGCTATTTCAATTCTGCACGGAAAAATGAAACCTGCCGATAAAGATGCCGAAATGAAACGTTTCTCGGAAGGAAAAACCAATATTATGGTTGCGACAACGGTAATTGAAGTTGGTGTAAATGTCCCGAATGCGAGCGTTATGATTATAGAAAGTGCCGAAAGATTCGGACTTTCGCAATTGCATCAGCTTCGTGGACGCGTTGGTCGTGGCGCTGAACAAAGTTATTGCATCTTAATGACTAGTCATAAATTAAGTTCTGACAGTAAAACCCGAATGGAAACTATGGTTCAGACTAATGATGGTTTCGAAATCGCCGAAGTAGATCTAAAACTTCGCGGTCCCGGTGACTTAATGGGGACACAGCAAAGTGGTGTCTTGAACCTTCAAATTGCAGATATTGTAAGAGACAGAGACATTTTATCTGTGGCGCGAAATTATGCCATGAAAATCTTAAAAGAAGATTCGGCATTACAAAAACCGGAGCACGCTGTACTTAAAGCTATTTTCATCGAATTGACCAAAAAGAAAAATATTTGGAATTATATTTCTTAGGGAGTGAACTAAGGTTCTGAGATGCTAAGTTACTGAGGTACTGAGGTACTAAGATTCTGAAATTCTGAGGTTGTGAGGTATTATAATGCAACTTATTACTTGATTGTCATTCTGAGCGAAGTCGAAGACTAATGAAAACAAAAAAACCTTTACCCCTTAGCTCCTCAGTCCCGAAGCTTCGGGATAGAACCTTAAAAAAAAAAACATACTTCACTGTATCTGCCTTAAATCCATAAGTTTTCAATATTCAGGTGATTTAGATTTGTTGGGGTGCAAATTTTTATTGAATATCCGAATTGATACAATGAAGCATATTTATGTTTTTAAATTATTTTTTGGGCGGACTTTTAGAAAACAATCCGCTCAATAAACCTTTGCTTATCTTATTTTTATCATCTTTTCCAGTAGCAATCAAATGATCGATATACTCCATGTAGGTTTTCTTTCGTTCTTCCAGAAAACCAACCAAATATTCTTCAGAAGCTTGTACACCACTGGTTTCTTCAATCTGTAAAAGTTTTTTATATAAAGGTTCGATAAATTTTACGATAATTTCGTTTGGAACAGATTTTCTTGTTCCAAAGAAACCTACAATTTCTCCGTCAGTATCTGCGATAATTTTAAAATTGGTTACAACCCAATAAAAACGACCTGTTTTAGCCATGTTCTTTATAATAACATGAATGTTTTCGCTCGATTTAATGCTGTCCCATAAGAATTTAAAAATCACTTTTGGCATATCAGGATGGCGAATTATATTGTGAGGCTGACCAACAAGCTCAAATTCATCATAACCAGAAACATCTATAAAGTCTTCATTGGCATATAAAATTGTCCCTTTTTTGTCGGTCTTACTCAGCAGTACTTTATTCTTGTTCCAATCTACTTCTCGATCTGAAGGTGTTGGACGATTAAATCTGGTATCCATAAATTTTACATTTAAATTAATTTACAATTCAATAGTTATTAAATGAATCTTTAAAATTTTTAATTTAATTCGATTTCTAAAACAAGCAGAATATTTCTGATTTTATGAAAAACCATTTCTAATTCGCTTTCAAGCCATTCTGGAATCTCATTATTCACCGCCAGATTTAGATTGTGAATATCTGTAATAATCTGAATTAGTTTTCTATATTGAAAATCAAGATTATAAACTTGAGAATTATCTCTATATCCTTTTAAAATCTCCTTAACTTCTGCTTCAAATTCAGATGCAGCGCCAATCTTATCGATGGAATTTAGTGTTATACTATCACTTAAAAAATGATCAATAGTTTTTTTTAAATTATGCAGCGTTGGAACTGCAGTTGGAAAATCATGCTTAAACATTGCAGCAGGTTTAAAAAATTAATATGTAGTTGGAAGTTGGTTTTTAAAAATCTAACTCCTGCTGCTTGTTGATTTCACATGAATATCATTCACTAAATCGTCAATTTTCTTGGCGCTTTCTCTCATCATTTCAAGGTAAGTAAGCAATTTATCATTATCGGTATGTCCTTTTGAAACATCAATTAGTTTTAAAACTGAGTTTACAGGAAGTTTCAAATCCAATGTTGTTCTATGAATAAAATCATTATAATCTTTTGTAGCCGACATAGAACTGTATTTAGCAGAAGCCAGTTTCATGTTTTCCAATTCATATTCGTCTGAAATTTTAGAAATATGATTCTCACTATGTTCCTTAAAATAATAGGCCCAATATCCATTCATAAAAAACACAACAGCAGCCAAAATGGTATGAATAAGAAGTGTTTCTATATCAAAATTTACTTGTGAAAAATAAACTTGGAGACCGTTTGCGTCATTGTAAACGAAGTTTTGCAAATATGCCAATCCTGCGTGATGCATCACAACCAGAAGAGTCAGCGGTATTTGAAGTTTCCAGTTTTGATAAATAATTAAAATTGTACTGGCTATAAATACCGTAAAATGCATTTCAAACATTCCATGCATCTGATAAATATACTGAGCCATAAAAATCGCTAGAACAACCGATAAAACATATTGGTAAAACTTAGAATTCTTCATAAAAAATTTAGCCGAATAATAGGCCAAAAGATTTAGCGTTCCCACTCCTACTCCAATTTCGAAAGTGTCATATTTAAAAGATAATCCTATTCCGAGAAGAAAATAAACGGCAAGCACATAATTAATAATCGTATCCGATTTCTGCGTCATTGTTGACATAAAACTGTGCAGATAATCTTGTTCATTTAAACTAGCTTTTGTTTTCATAGGTTTCAGTTTTTTGATTTAGGTGAGATTTATTTAGTACAATTTGGTAACGAACATCCGTATGCCCTCAGGGCAAAAGCATTAAACGAAGGTTTGTAATTTTTATGTAACAGAGAATCAATTGCCATTTGTGCATAATTACTTTTAGCATCAGTGCAATATCTCGTTTTGTTGTAATTACCTCTATAATATAAAGTACGCGAAGAATCTAGTAAAACCGCTTGTGGAGTCGAAAAAACACCGCATTTCGCTGCAATTGCTTCATCAAAATAAATAGGAATTTGAGCATCAAACTTTTTTTGAATTTCATCAATTGTAAAATGTTTCTTTTTGTTTAACACTACAATTTTAAAATTAATCTGACTGCCGTATTTTTTAATTAGCTCGCTAACATGTGGTACATTAAAGCGCGAACACGGACAATCTGGATTAAAGAAATGTATAAATACAGGTTTGTTGTCGAATGCGCAGCAAGGTCCTAATTCAACTTTAGAGCCCATTGCAATAGGGTGATAATTTTGCGGTAGTGGCGTAGGAAGACTGTATTTGAACTCATTCTGCCAAAACAAATAACCAATGGAAAGAAGTAAAAATGTAAACCATAAAAATAGAAGTAATTTTTTCTTCATAAATCATTTTTCGTATTAATTTAACCAAAAAAAAATAAACAGTTGTTAATATAATTATTAACAATATTCTCTAAAAAACTTAAAAAACAACTCCTAAAAACACATTTTAACAAAAAAAACTTTTATAAGATCAACATTATCGTGCAAATTGATTGTTTTGTTTAACATATCAATGTTACAAATAAAATCGTTAAAGTGCAAAAAAAATCAGACAAAATACTTAAATTTTATCTTAGCGTAGAAAAAGTCTGACCTCACACATTTTCAACTTATGATTCTCTTCAAAACTAAATTATCCTGTGGATTCTAGCTTTTAATTAAAAAAATATAATCTTTTATTAAACCTTTTACTCCGTTTGCAGTCTAAATGCAAACCTTTGTAGATACAAGTGTTAAATAAAAGCTAACATCTTTCGATTTCACAACAAAAAGTTAAATTTGCTACTTACTAAAAACGCAGACCTAAAACCATATTCACTTCAATTTTTATGAAAGTAAAACACCTCATTTACACCCTTTTAATAGTAGCCATAGGAGGCTTTATTGCTTATAGAGTGGTATCTAACAAAAGTAAAAACGACGATAATAAAAAATCTGGCGATAAAAACACTCCCACAACTGTTAACGGAATCGTAATAAAAACGGATACTTTTGATAATAATTTATCACTTTCAGGATCTATTGAAGCAAATGAACAGGTAGAAATTCACAGTGAGGTTTCAGGAATTGTAGAAGGAATATTTTTTAGTGAAGGAACCAACGTTACCAAAGGACAAGTTTTACTAAAAGTAAATGATATAGAATTAAGAGCGCAGTTACGACAAGCTGTAACCAGAGAAGGTTTAACTGCAGAAAATGAAAGAAGAGCAAAACTTTTACTTCAAAAAGAAGCTATAAGCCAAGAGGAGGCAGACATTGCAAAAGCAGATCTTGCTTCTGCACAAGCACAAAGCCAATTAATACGTGCGCAAATATCTAAGACATCTGTAAGAGCGCCTTTTTCAGGAAAAATTGGTTTAAGAAATATTTCACCTGGAACCTACATTACTCCAACTGTTTTGGTTGCAAAGTTGGTTAATACTGGAAAATTAAAAATCACATTTTCTATACCAGAGAAATACGCAGCGCAGGTAAAATCTGGAACAACAATCGATTTTACTGTTTCGGGATCTACTAAAATATATAATGCCAAAATTTATGCTATCGAACCTGAAGTTGCCGTTGCGACACGTACACTTCAAATTCGTGCAATTGCAGACAATACCGACGGAAAACTTTTCCCAGGAACTTTTGCTGAAGTAAAACTGCCTTTAAATACAATTAAAGATGCGATTGTAGTTCCTTCGCAGGCAATAGTACCAATTCAGGATGGTAAAAAAGTATTTGTAGCCAACATGGGAAAAGCTAAAGAAGTTATGGTTGATGCTACCACAAGAACTGATTCTTCCATTTTGATTTTGTCAGGATTAAAAGCAGGTGATACTTTAATTACAAGCGGTGTAATGTCATTAAAAGACGAAGCACCGATTAAAGTTAAAGTAAAATAGTTAAAGCTAAAAGTCGTAAGTCAAAAGACTTGAATATAGATTAAAGATACCGGTAAGATTTAGCAACAAATCTGAAATCTAAAATCAATCCCGAGGCTTCGGGACTAAAATCTAAAACCATAAATGAGTTTATCAACTACAAGCATAAAAAGACCTGTTTTAACCATAGTACTGAATCTACTAATCATATTATTCGGTTTTATTGGTTATACCTTTTTAGGTGTTAGAGAATTTCCTTCTATTGACCCTGCGCAGGTTTCTATTCGTACCAATTATACTGGTGCCAATTCTGATATTATTGAATCGCAAATTACCGAACCTCTTGAAAAAGCGGTAAATGCAATTGACGGAATTCGAAATATTACTTCTTCTAGTAATCAAGGAAGCAGCAATATCACTATAGAATTTAATCTTGACAAAGATTTAGAAGAAGCTGCAAACGATGTTCGTGATAAAGTTTCGCAGGCAATCAGGAATTTGCCACAGGATATTGATGCACCGCCGGTTGTTTCTAAAGCAGATGCTGATAGTGAATCTATCATCTCAATGACGGTTCAAAGTGATACCAGAAGCTCATTAGAATTAAGTGATTATGCAGAAAACGTTATTTCACAGCGTTTAGAGACTATTCCTGGAGTAAGCGCCGTACAAATTTGGGGACAAAAAAGGTACGCAATGCGTTTATGGATCGATCCATCAAAACTTGCGGCGTACGGTTGTACCGTGGCCGAAGTGCGCGCTGCACTTAATGCTCAAAATGTAGAATTACCATCTGGAAAATTAACTGGAAACAATACTGAATTAACGGTAAAAACAATTGGAAACTTATCCAAACCAGAAGAATTCAATAATATTATCATTCGTACAGACGGTGATAAAATCGTTCGTTTAAGCGATGTCGGCGGAGCCGAATTAGGACCAGAAAATATCGAAACTGGACTAACCTCTTCTGGAATGCCAATGATTGGATTAGCAATTGTACCAATGCCAGGAGCCAATTATTTGGATATTTCGTCTGAGTTTTATAAAAAATACGAAGCTCTAAAAAATGATTTACCCAAAGATATCAAACTTAATATTGCGCTTGACAATACACAATTCGTAAAAAAATCTGTACTAGAAGTTGTCGAAACATTAGGAATTTCGATACTTCTGGTAATTATAATTATTTACTTATTCTTTAGAGACTGGGCAATTGCGTTCAGACCTTTAATTGATATTCCTGTATCGTTAATTGCTACATTCTTTGTTATGTGGCTTTTAGGATTCTCTATAAATGTCTTAACACTTTTAGCTATTGTTTTGGCTACAGGTTTAGTGGTCGATGACGGAATTGTGGTTACCGAAAATATCTTCAAAAAAGTCGAAGAAGGAATGTCGCCTATTGAAGCAGCTATTAAAGGTTCTAATGAAATTTTCTATGCCGTAATTTCCATTTCGGTAACACTTGCCTCGGTATTTTTACCCGTAATTTTCTTAGAAGGTTTTGTTGGCCGACTCTTTAGGGAATTTGGAGTTGTAATTGGTGCGGCCGTATTGATTTCTGCCTTTGTATCCTTGACTTTAACGCCAATGCTGAATGCATATTTAATGAAAGGCGGCGAACAGAAAAAATCTAAATTCTACATTAAAACAGAACCATTTTTTGAAAAAATGAACAGCGGTTATGCTGAAGCGCTTTCTAAATTTATGGAAAAGAAATGGATCAGTTTTCCAATTCTAATTGTTTGTTTTGGAATTATCTATTTATTTTTCACCATTCTTCCAAAAGAAACTGCTCCATATGATGATCGTAGTTCTGTAACCATGCGTATGACTACTCCTGAAGGTTCTTCTTATGATTATACCAATCGTTTTATGCAGGAAATATCACAGCTGGTTGACGATTCTATTCCAGAAAAGAAAGTAAGTCTTGTTATAACAGCTCCTGGATCGGGAGGTTCTGCAGCGAATTCTGGTTTTATCAGACTTTCATTAAAGAATCCAGAAGAAAGAGAACGATCTCAAAAAGAAATTGCTGATCAATTATCAAAATGGACTAAAAGATATCCTGATGCCAAAACATCTGTAATTCAACAGCCTACAATTGCCGTAAACAGACGTGGAGGTCTTCCTATTCAATATATTATTCAAGCTCCAACTTTTGATAAACTGAGAGAAAAAATCCCTCTTTTTATGAACGAAGTGGGAAAAAGTGATGTTTTTTCTACTACTGATGTGAATTTGAAATTTAACAAACCCGAAATCAATGTTTCAATTGATCGTGCAAAAGCAGAAAGTTTAGGGATCTCGATTATTGATATTGCACAGACTTTACAGCTTTCGTTAAGCGGACAGCGTTTTGGATATTTCATTAAAAATGGAAAACAATATCAAGTAATTGGTCAGTTTGATCAAAAAGACAGATCAAAACCTTTGGATTTGACTTCGATGTTTGTAAAAAACAAAAACGGAGAATTAATTCAAATGGATAACGTTGTCAAAGTTTACGAGCAGAGTAATCCACCGCAATTGTACCACAACAATCGTTATATGTCGGCAACTGTTGCTGCAGGTTTGGCTCCAGGAAAAAGTATGGGAGACGGAATTAAAGAAATGGACCGAATTAAAGCTAAAGTTTTAGACGAAACTTTTACAACCGATTTAAGTGGAGAATCTCGAGATTTCGTAGAAAGCAGCTCGAATACTTCTTTCGCCTTCGGATTGGCTTTATTGCTTATTTTCTTAATTCTTGCCGCACAATTTGAAAGTTTTATTGATCCGTTTATTATCATTCTAACTGTTCCAATGGCGGTTGCAGGAGCTTTATTTTCACTTTGGTTATTCAATCAGAGTTGGAATATCTTCAGCCAGATTGGTACCGTAATGTTAATTGGTCTGGTAACCAAAAATGGTATTTTGATAGTCGAATTTGCGAACCAGTTACGCGAACAAGGGAAACCAAAATTAGAAGCTATTTTAGAAGCTTCAGAAGCGCGTTTACGTCCAATTTTAATGACCAGTTTGGCAATTGCTTTGGGAGCACTTCCAATTGCAATGTCACTTGGAGCTGCGTCAACTAGTAGAATTGGTATGGGAGTTGTAATTGTAGGAGGAACCATTTTTTCATTGGCTTTAACGCTTTTTGTAATTCCTGCTATTTATTTAATGTGGTCTAGGGCTAGAAAACATTATCCAGAATTTGACCATATTGACGAATACGAAAAAGAAAGTATAAAATAGAAACCAAAAAATCACGAATTTTATTGCAAAAGTCGTGATGAGCTGGTAAAAGAAAATAAAAATGAATATCAAAAAAATATACTGCACTTTACTAATTCTGTTCGCCTGCATTATTGAGGCGAATGCACAGGAAGTTCTGACTATTGAACAGGCTATGACTATAGCTTTGGAAAATAATTTTGAAATTAAAATAGCCAAAAATAATTCCAAAATAAGCGAGACAAATGTTACGATAGGAAATGCCGGAATGCTGCCAACTGCCACGGCTTCTGTCGTTGATAATAACAATCTTACGAATTCAACACAAGTTCGTCAGGATGGTACATCGACCACATTAAACAACGCTAAAAACAATAGTTTAAATTACGGCGTAAGCTTAGGCTGGACCGTTTTTGACGGAATGAAAATGTTCGCCAGATTTGACCAATTACAAGAACTTCAGAAACTTGGCGATGCCGAACTGAAGAGAACTATCTTAGTTAAAATCGGTCAGGTAAACTCTGCTTATTATGATTTAGTACAACAGCAGCATCAATTATCGGCTTTGGATACTACAATTGTAATTTCTAAACAAAGATTGACTTTAGCCCAAAACAGATTCAGCATTGGAAAAGCTTCTAAACTTGAAGTTTTAAACGCGCAAGTGGATTTAAATTCAGATCAAGTTGCTTTATTGAGACAAAAAGAATCGTACGCAAATGCAAAAATATTATTGAATCAATATTTAGCCAGAGATCCTCAGATTAATTTTAGAGTTACTAACGAGGTTGTAGTTGATAATAAATTGGTTTTGGTTGATTTGATGGAATTAGCCCAAAAACAAAATCCAGCACTTGAATCGCAAATAATAAATAAACGTATTGCTGAATTGCAGCTCAAACAAGTAAAGGCAGACCGCTACCCCATTTTGCGACTAACTACAGGTTATAATTTTTCTGAAAGCGAATCCAGTTTAGGTTTTACCAGCGAAAACACTTCAAAAGGTTTAAACTACGGTTTTAATGCGACTATGAATATTTTTGATGGTTTTAATCAGCATCGAAATGAGAAAGTTGCCAAAATGCAGATTGAAAATACGCAGATTGCGATCGAACAGCAAGGCCTGATTTTAAATACACAATTAAGCACCGCTTTTCAAACTTATATGACCAATCTTGAGTTAATTGAACTAGAAGAAAATAACGAAGCTATTGCAAAACAAAATCTAGACATTACACTTGATAAATTTAAAATTGGAACTATTACAACTTTAGATTTCAGAACCGCTCAGCTGAATTATGTCAATGCAAAAGTGCGCTACAGCAATGCACAATATGAAGCTAAACTATCTGAAATTGCCCTAAAAGAATTAGCAGGAAACATTACTTTTTAACTTGTTTTCTTTAATTAATTTTAAAGTATAAAAAAATAAACGAAAACTTTATAAAAGGCGTTTCACTAATTTGAATACATATCGCTATGTGTGTTTAAATTAGTGAAACGCCTTTTTTATACTCAACGAAAAACTATGATTCTATGTGTTAAGAATATTTTTTCTATTTTAACCAAATAGTTAATTTTTAATTTAAATTTGTTTCAAAACAAACTTAAATGATTTCCTATAATACCAAAGACTGGTTTACTTTTATTTTTCATTTTCATAAGTCTGATACCGTTCGTAAACTGTTTCCAATTATAATTGCCATTGGCATATATGCAGCAGTTGTAGGTTATCTTGAAGTCGAATATTTTAAAGTGACGAAAAACGATTACATTCACAATATTCCTATTATGCACGGAATGCTGGGTTTTGTAATCTCGCTTTTGCTTGTTTTTAGAACCAATACAGCCTATGACCGCTGGTGGGAAGGCCGTAAACTTTGGGGACAGCTTGTAAATAACAGCCGTAATTTTGCCATAAAACTTTCCGCAATTTTAAAAGATGAAAACGACAGGAAGTTCTTTAGAAAATACATTCCGATGTATGCCGATGTTTTGCATAAACATTTGAAAGATGATGAAACCAGCAAACAGCTTTTTGAAGATGTCGATTTGGATATTGATCATCACAAACACAAACCCAACCAGTTAAAAAGAATAATGTATCATAAAATTAATGATTTGTATGATGCAAAAAAGATTACAGGCGATCAGCTGATTATATTAGATGACGAATTAACTGCTTTTACCGATATTTGCGGTGCTTGTGAGCGCATCAAAAACACCCCTATTCCCTACTCTTACAGTGCTTTTATAAAAAAATTCATTTTCTTTTATACCATGACACTGCCATTTGGGTATTCTGTAAGTTTGGGTTATTTTGTGGCTCCGGTTGTGGTTTTTATCTTTTATGTTTTAGCCAGTTTAGAACTTATTGCAGAGGAAATCGAAGATCCGTTTGGAGACGACGAGAATGATCTTCCAACAAAAAAGATTTCAGAAAATATCAAAAAACACGTTGAAGAGCTGATTTAATAAAACGTTAAAGCTGTTATTTATATTCTTATTTTGCTTAAATTTAGGTCTTTCACCAAAAAATTAAGTTTAATGAACAATCAACGATTTTTAGTCAACCCGCTTCAGTTATCACAAGAAAAATCGTTGAAGACTCTTGTTGAAAATAGAACTATTTACAATCTTAATCATTGTGAGTTAAATTTATTTGAAACGTATGAATCGACTAAAATGGTTCCGTTAAAATTCAATGATTTGGTTGTTACCAGTATGCTTCGAGGCAAAAAAGTAATGCATCTTTTTGATGATCCAGAATTTGAGTATCTGCCGGGTGAAACTGTTATTGTTCCTTCAAACGTAGAAATGAAAATTGATTTCCCAGAAGCATCAAAAAACAATCCTACACAATGTCTAGCTTTAGCAATTGATCAGGAAAAAATTACTGAGATTTTAAACTTCTTAAATGAGCAGTATCCAAAAGAGGGAAATAATATGTTTTGGCAGTTAAACTATCAGAATTATTTCTTCTACAACAATGTCGAAATGGCGGCAACGATCAATAAGCTGATTAAGGAATGTATGAGTACCTCGATCACCAAAGATATTTTAGCCGATTTGACCCTAAAAGAATTGTTGATTCGAATTATTCAAACGCAGACCGTAAAATCCTTGGATGAAGGAACATTTATTGAATCTAATAATCCAATTACAGAAGTTACGGAATATATCAAGCAGAATTTGAAGGAAAATATGAATTTGAAAACGCTCAGCGAAAAAGCCTGCATGAGCACAACTTCTTTCTACCGTTTCTTTAAACGCGAACTCGGAATGAGTCCGATTGAATATATTCTGAATGAAAAGATAAAATGTGCCAAAAATCTATTGAAGAATCCGACACTGCAAATCAACGAAGTTTGTTATTTAGCGGGTTTTGAAGACGCGAATTACTTTATCAGATTATTTAAAAAATACGAAGGAATTACACCGAAACAGTATCAGCTACTATTTATTAATTAATAAAGGTACTGAGGTTCTGAGATGCTGAGGGTCTAAGGTTTTCAACTTGAAACTTGAAACTTGAAACTTGAAACTTGAAACTTGGAACTTGAAACAACAATTCACTCAATCCTTGTCACTGGTTCTAAATCTTTTTCTTCTTCTGGAGTAAAAATTCTATATTCTATTTGAAATGTTTTCTTTAAAGGCGTTTCCAGCGAAAAACCTCCAACACCAAAAGCATCAATTACCGTTAATGTAAAATGGGCATGTTTCCAATATTCGAATAAATCTTTGTCTACCCAAAATTCGGTATTTTCAATCACACCAATACAAACGTCTCCCATGCGCTGATAATAACCTCCTTTTTCAAAACATTGCGGTTGTGTGCCTTCACAGCATCCTCCTGCTTGATAGAACATCAAATCGCCATGTTTTTCTTTTAGAATATTTATCAGGTCAACTGCTTTTTCTGTGGCATCAATTCTTCTAATCATAACTTTAAAATTTAAAAAACAGCAAGCTTTTTTAGGAGCTTACTGTTTTAACATAACCAACTATTTAAGTTTTCACTTCAATCAAACACTAACTCGACTGGAATTAAATCAAAATTGCCTGGAGTAAGTTCGTGCAATGCCATTAAGATTTACAGCTTAACGCCCCATACATCACATTTCATTTCCTAAGAATCCTCCAGGATTTTGATATTTTATTTTAAAAGAAACCTAGTTTCTTTTTATCATAAGAAATCAGCATATTTTTAGTCTGACGGTATTGACTCAACATCATTTTGTGGTTTTCACGACCAATTCCAGATTGTTTGTAACCTCCAAATGGCGCGCCTGCAGGATACGAATGGTATTGGTTAATCCAAACACGACCTGACTGAATCGCTCTTGGAACCTGATAGATTTCGTGTGCATCTCTCGTCCAAACTCCCGCACCTAAGCCGTACATAGTATCGTTTGCAATTTCAATTGCTTCTTCTGTAGTTTTAAAAGTCGTAACAGCCAAAACGGGTCCGAAAATTTCTTCCTGAAAAATTCGCATTTTATTATGTCCTTTAAACAATGTTGGTTTAATGTAATAACCGCCTTCTAATTCGCCTCCCAATTTATTTTCGTCACCTCCAGTTAAAAGTTCTGCACCTTCTTCTTTACCCAATTTAATGTACGACATGATTTTTTCTTTCTGCACAATTGAAGTCTGCGCACCAATCATAGTCGATTTATCTAAAGGATTTCCAGCTACGATTGCTTCGGTTCTTTCGATAACTTTTTTAATAAACTTGTCGTAAATATCTTCATGAATTAATAATCTGGATGGACATGTACAAATTTCACCTTGATTTAAAGCAAACAATACCGCACCCTCAACTGCTTTATCAAAGAAATCATCATCATGATCTGCAACAGACGGGAAGAAAATATTTGGAGATTTCCCTCCTAATTCCAAAGTAACCGGAATAATATTTTCGGTTGCGTACTGCATTACCAAACGTCCTGTAGTTGTTGAACCTGTAAATGCTGCTTTAGCCACTTTTTTGTTGGTTACTAACGGACGTCCCAATTCTGCCCCGAAACCATTTACAATATTCAGCACTCCCGGTGGAAGAAGATCTCCAATTAATTCCATTAAAATGATAATAGAAACTGGTGTGCTTTCTGCCGGTTTCAAAACGATTGTATTTCCTGCTGCAAGCGCCGGAGCGATTTTCCAAACCGCCATTAAGATTGGGAAGTTCCACGGAATAATCTGCGCAACAACACCTAGAGGTTCGCTTAATGCGATGGAAACAGTTTGTGAATCCAGTTCGGCAATCGAACTTTCTTCGGCGCGGATTACGCCGGCAAAATATCTAAAATGATCTATTGCAAGCGGAATATCGGCTGCAAGTGTTTCGCGAATTGGTTTTCCGTTATCAATAGTTTCAACTGTTGCTATATACTCTAAATTGTCTTCAATTTTTTGTGCAATCTTATTTAGTATAATACTTCTTTCTGTAACAGAAGTTTTTCCCCACGTTTGAAATGCTTCATAAGCTTTATCTACAGCCAATTCTAAATCTTCTTTACTAGAATGTGCTGCTTTTGTAAATACTTTTCCATCTATTGGAGAAATAACATCAAAGTATTCTCCTTTAATTGGTGCTGTAAATTTTCCACCAATATAATTATCGTATTTTGCCTTAAATTCAGGTCTTTTTGCTGCGGTGCTCATAATATTCTTTTTTTGATTTACACCAAATTTACCTTCATAATAAGAAACAGAATAGCACTTTTCGTTCATCTTGTAGCACAAAAATTACACATTCGATTTTTTTAGTCTTTTATAATAATTTATTAATAAAATTTTAATACATAAATTATCAAAAACTCAGTATAGAACGTTTTTTCACAGATAAAAAACAGCAAGAAAAAACCAAACATTTTTTTTCTTACTCCAAAGCGCAATCCTTATATTTGTAACCTTACTTAAGAATAAAAAAGTTACAATGAAAATATCTTACAACTGGTTAAAACAATTTATTAAAACAGATTGGACATCTGAGCAGACTTCAGAATTACTTACAGATCTTGGTTTGGAAGTTGAAGTTGTCGAAAAATACCAATCTATAAAAGGAGGATTAGAAGGAGTTGTTGTTGGACACGTTCTTACTTGCGAAAAACATCCCGATGCCGATAGATTGAATGTTACTACAGTTAATATTGGTTTAGAAGCTCCTGTACAAATTGTATGCGGCGCTGCAAACGTAGCTGCAGGACAAAAAGTACCAGTTGCTACAATAGGAACTATTTTGTACGATAAAGAGGGGGCAGAATTTACCATTAAAAAAGGAAAAATCCGCGGACAGGAAAGCCATGGAATGATCTGTGCTGAAGATGAATTAGGATTAGGAAATGGTCATGACGGAATTATGGTTCTTGCTGATGATCTTGTTCCCGGAACTCCTGCTTCTGAAGTATTTCAAATTGCAAATGACGAAGTTTTTGAAATCGGATTAACACCAAACCGTGCCGATGCGATGAGTCATTATGGAACTGCTCGTGATTTAAGAGCTGGAATGCTGCAGCGTGGTGTAAACATAGAATTGATTACGCCTTCTGTAAGCAATTTTAGAGTAGATATGCGAACGCTTAAAATTGATGTAAATGTTGAAGATACTCATTTAGCGCCAAGATACTGCGGTGTAACTATTTCTGGAATTTCGGTTCATGAATCTCCAAGCTGGCTGCAAGATCGTTTAAAAGCTATTGGATTAACTCCAAAAAATAATATTGTTGACGTTACGAATTATGTTCTACATGAATTAGGACAGCCTTTACATGCTTTCGACGCTGCAAAAATCAACGGAAAAATCATTGTAAAAACAGTTGAAGAAGGAACTAAATTTGTTACTCTTGATGATGTTGAAAGAACATTACACAAAGAAGACTTAATGATTTGCGACGAAAAAGGACCGCTTTGTATTGCGGGAGTTTTTGGAGGTAAAAAATCTGGAGTTTCTGAAGGTACTACAACCATTTTTCTAGAAAGTGCTTATTTTGATCCGGTAAGTATTCGTAAAACAGCAAAAAGACATCAATTAAGTACAGATGCTTCTTTTAGATTTGAAAGAGGAATTGATCCAACGATTACAGAATATGCTTTAAAACGTGCAGCTCTTTTAATTCAGGAAGTAGCGGGCGGAAAAATTACTTCTGATGTTGTGGAAGTTTATCCTAAAAAAGTTGAAGATTTTTCTGTTTTATTGAATTTCAGCCATGTATCTAAAATTATCGGGCAGGAAATTTCAAAAGATACTATTAAAAAGATTTTAGTTTCTTTAGATATTAAAGTAAACAGCGTTTCTGATTCTGGTTTAGGCTTAACGATTCCAGCTTACCGTGTTGATGTACAGCGTGAAATTGATGTTATCGAAGAAATCTTAAGAGTTTATGGTTACAACAACATTAATTTCTCAAAGAAATTCAATGCGACTGTAGCTAATTCTCCAAGAACTGAAGATTATAAAGTACAAAATACAATTGCTTCTCAATTGAATTCTCAAGGTTTCCACGAAATGATGGCGAATTCATTGACAACGGCTGCTTACGCGAAATTATCGACTTCATTAAAAGAAGAACATAATGTTTCGATGTTGAATCCGTTGAGCAGTGATTTAGCAACACTTCGCCAGTCTTTATTGTTTTCTGGATTAGAAGCCGTTTCTTATAACATTAATAGAAGAAATTCAGATTTGAAATTGTTCGAATTTGGAAAAACCTATCATAAATACTTAAACGGATTTGAAGAACACAAACACCTTTCTTTATTAATTTCTGGAAACAGAAATAAAGAAAGCTGGGCAAGTCCTCAAAAAACAACAGATTTCTTCTTGTTGAAAGGATATGTAAAAGCAATTTTATCTCGTTTAGGAATTGAAAAGATTTCGAATGCGCCAGTTCACTCTGATATTTTCTCTGAAGGAACAGCGATTACGTATAACAATGATATTTTGGTTGAAATGGGTGTTATTAAAAAGCCTATTTTGAAACATTTCGGCATCAAACAGGATGTTTATTACGCTGATTTTAACTGGGATTTGGTTTTAAAAATCATTACTGGAAAAATCAAGTATACTGAAATTCCTAAATATCCAGAAGTTCGCAGGGATTTAGCTTTACTAATTGACGAAAAAACTACGTACGAAAGTATTTTTAATTTGGCAAAACAAACAGAAAAAGCACTTTTAAAAGACATTAATTTATTTGATGTTTATCAAGGTGATAAATTACCAGAAGGTAAAAAATCATACGCTTTGAGTTTTACCATTCAAGATAACAGCAAAACGCTGACCGATTCTCAAATTGATAAAATCATGTCTAAATTACAACAGACTTTTGAAACTGAGCTTGGTGCAGTTTTAAGATAAGAAATATGTTCCTTTAAAATAAAAAACCCGACAGGTCTTGAAGATCTTGTCGGGTTTTTGTTTTTTTTCTTGTTTCAGGTTTCAGGTTTCAAGTTTCTAACCTAAAAGCTTTGTGAACCTTTGCGGAAATTCTTAGTGCCCTTTGCGGTTAAATTTACTCAAAGCTGTAAATTTTTAATTTTTAATTCTCAATTTTTAATTATAAATATTCATTTAGAATATTTCTGATACGCTTTCATTAGCTTTTCATCATATTTATTGGTTTTGTAGGCTGGGCCATTATATTTTAAAGCAAAAGAAGCCCAGTTTTTATTTCTAAGAAGCGATATCAGATTGTTTTTTTCAAGGAATAAACCGAAAGCTTTAAGATGTTCACCTTCGTTCTGATTCATTTTTTCTACAAATTCGTCGATACTTTTATAACCAATAGAAAGCGCATTAAACCCCATAATTTGAAACAATCCCCACGAAGCAGAACTATTTGCCGCATCTTTTATTTTTTTATCCTGACCCAGATTTCTCGCTTTTTCCAAACGAGTATATTCTGCTGTTCCGCCGACGTAATGCTTTTTAGTATAGTTTTCGAATAAAATATCCTGATTATTTGAATTCATAAACGATCTTGGATTGAAGCCTCTTTTCTCCAGTTCACGCCAAAAAATATGTCCTTCAAACAAAATCTTCGGGCGTCCATCAATTAGAAAACCTTTTCCGTTGCTTTCTACTTCGTTTACCGCTTTTACAACCGCCAATTCTAGATTAAATTGATTAGAAAAATCAATCAAATCTTGTTCTGAAAGTAATTTAGTATTAGATGAAAAACCATTTTTACTTTTCTCCAAAAGTGACGACCAGGTTTTTAATCCCACTACACCATCGACAACGAGATTATTCTTAGATTGAAAATCTTTAATTGCTTTATCTGTTGCTGTTCCGAAATAATCGGAAACAATTACACTGTATTTTAATTTTGCCAAAAGCTCATTTAAATAATAAACTTCTGGAGACCTTACGCCTGCTTTTATCGTTCTCATGATTTTTTATTTATGGTGATTATGGATGCTTTTGAGAAATCAAAAACTTCATTTTTACTTCCAATTAGATTATCATTTTTATCAAAATAGTTGACTTTATAAGAGATCAAAGTAGTATTGTTCGATGTGTTTTTTATAATAAAATTGAACAATATGGGAGTCGAAAATTCAGACTTTAAACGTTCCACAGCAAATTTGCTTCCCGTATCCTGAATGGTTAATTCAATTGTAATTCTGCTTGTAGAAGCTGTTTGGCCTTTTATCTGAACTTGTATGTATCTGTTGTAGGCCGTGGACTGCGAAACGACCTGACTAAACTCGGAACTAATGTTTTCTATGTTTTCAAAATCAAAAAAAACATTCTTTAACTCGCTGGAAGTATTTGGGTTAACTGCCGAAAAATCTAAAAGTTTAGTATCATTACTAATAAGCTGCGGATAATTTTTAAAGAAAATACTATTCAAATATACTGCATTTTTACTGTAAACCAGCAAAATAGAATTGAGTTTACAATTTGAAATCGATTGGTTATTGATTTGTATTTTGTTTGTACTATTATCAATTAACGTTTCGAGAATTTCACCGATAGTCTGCTCGATATTCAATTCTATAATACTCGAATCTTTTATTTCCTTGTGTTTAAAATTGATATTGGCAAATTGGGTAATCGTATTATTTAAAGCATTAATCATAATACTGGCTTCAGACAAATTTTCGGTTGAAAGATTGAATAAAAAATGTTTTCCGTCCGTCGTAATATCCGATTGCTGTAGAAAATAATTCCCGCTTACTTCATATTCGGCTGAAATATCATTTGGAAATAAAAACTGCACTTTATCAAAATAATCTTCTGCCTCTCCATCAATAAAATTATTTTGCAGTAAAGCGATTTTCAATTTGGCCAAATCAAAATCGGAAAAGTTCGGACCAATCGCAAACTGAAAACTGATTTTTGAGATTTCTTCGGCAGTTCCCGCGCCTTCTTCATACGCATGAAAAATGGTCGAAATACAAGGCTTCATCGTATTCAAATCTTTAGACAAACTGTAAACTTTTGCAATAAGCAGAAAAGTATTTGGCTGTACCATCGATTTATAAATCGAAAGTTTATTAAAATTAAAGCCCGTTACAAAAATCTGTTTGAACTGAGAAAAATCTTCATTTAGATTGAAAGGAATATTTACAAATCCGCCTCCAATAGTTTTGTACAAACTAATTGTTGGATCGGTACCAATTGGATAACTTAGTGTTTTATTGATTTTGAGCAGAAAAGTGCTTTTTACACATTCTTCCTGAACATCAGTCTTAATGCTGTTTTCCAGCTGAATTCCTGATATAACGGTCTTAGGCGGTACTTTTAAACCTAAATCAGCTCTTACCATTAACGGACTGCTTATAAGCTTTGTTTTGGGCTGTAAAGTGGTTTTGGGCGAAGTCAGATCCTTTTTGACAATATCCTGGCTTCTTAAAATTGAAATATCTCTGGCAAAAAGAAAATTTTTCTTGATTTTAGAATATCCCTTAAAATCAAAAAAAAGATCAATATTACATTTCAAATCATTTAGGTTTGAAACTAAATTTAAGAATGCAATTTTTACAGCTTCGTCAATCAAATCAAACTGAATTTCTTGTGCTGCTGTATTTACGATTCCGTTTATTTTGACAAAATCCCGATTTACTTTTAAGTTTAAAACCGCTTCCCTCAGATTTAAAGTAATACTTTTTTGATTGAACTGTAAAAGCTTGTTTTTGAGACTGTATCTCAAAGTTACTTTTCCAAGAAGTCCTCCTTTATTTCCTGACCTATCTGGAATATTTTCATAATAAAAAACAGTTCCATTACTCGGTTCCAGTTCCACGTCTGGAAAAAATAAAGTGATTTCATTTTTAAAATAATCCTTAAAGAAATCATTCTCCGTAACAGCATTATTCCCTTCAATTAGAGGTAAATAATTCTCTAACGGAAAAGTTACTAAGATTGGTTTTATATCAATAGAATGAATTATGGGATGCTCAATTACCCTAAATTCATTTTCCCTTTTAACTGTTGCTGCGGTAAAAACCGTACTAGGTTTGGCGGGCTCGAGATTAAATCGGTTTATAGGAACTAATTTGGTTCCTTCGAGTTTAAATGTATTTAAATCTGGCATGGTGTTTTGGTTTAATGATTACTGACTTATGAAACAAAAGGGACATTACGTCCCTTTTGTAAAATATCTCAAAAAAATTATTCCATAAATGGAGCTCTGATTTTCTCGATATCCGCATTTTGAGTGTCTGTTCCTGTTGGAATTTCAAACAAAACGTCTCCTTCTTGATAATCAATTTTGATATAATCTGTTGAAATAGAAACCTTTTTGGATTTCTTGCCAATTTTGCCGGCGCAAGTATATTTCACTTTATACTCGGTAGGTTTAATGGTGTAATCCAACTCATACCACGCTCTGTACGGAATGGCATCTTCGAAATTATCAACGTTAAATTTGAATTTTTTAGAAGGCATTTTATCGACTTTTAACGTTACTTCAAGTGTGTCGCAATCGTAAAGTTCTTCTGTAGACAAAGTGTAATTGATCATGTTTTGAATAGGAAGCGGTACGAATATTTTTGTCCCTTCAAATTCAAACTCTCTGGTGGTATCTTTTAGCTTGATCCTCTTATCTTTCTCGTACATTACTTCCTGACGAACTTTAATTTTGGTTGAACCATTATTTTTGACAAAATCAAATACAAAAGCATTCTTTTCTTTTGATTTATCATTCCAGGTTGCAGGGAAAATCGCATCGATTTCTTTACCCGATCTGCTGGTATTTTTTACGTACGGAGTTCCTTCTGGAGCAATCATTCTACCAGAACTTTTCCAGATTAACTTGCCTTTAGAATCTGGATATCCAACTTCTATAGAAACCTGACTTACCGGACTGTCATTGACAATATCGCTGTCTTTATCCAGTTTAATCAAACCACCATTTAAAGATGCGACCACCTGAACTTTAGAAAAATCTTCATCCAACTGAATTTCAGTAATATAATTTTTCAAATCGGCTTTTGCTTCTGCACCAGACTTTAAAGTCAAAGGCGTAAGATTCCCGCTGATTTTTGAATCTAAAACCTGAATGGCTGAGAATTTAATTTCATCTGTAAATTTGACCGCACGAATCTGACTTCCAGACTTCAGATTCATTCCTACGCTTCCAAGTCCCATAAACAATCTGAAGAATCCATTTGGTTTTTCTGGAGACGATACTGGCGTAAATTGTTTTTCAGGCGCATCAAATATTTGTTTTTTAACCATTTCAAAAGCAAATTCTCTCTGTTTTTGCAGCAGCGAATCTTCAACCTTTTTCTTTTCTTCATTTGAGAATTGTTCATCTGTAATTACTTCACTGGTAATCCCACCTTCTGTAAGTATTTTTTCGTATTCGTGTTCCCAGTTTAAATCCACAAATGACCAGCTTACGCTTGTTTTAGCAGAAAAGTAAGTATGTACTTTTTTAACGTCAATTGTTGTTTTAATAATGGTACTTGGCATATAGGCTTTGTACTTAATATTGTTTTCTACCACAAGATTGTTGCTTCCAATTTCTAGTGCATTTTTTACCAGCGAAGCGCTGTTTCTTCCCATTAATACAGAAAGCGCATTATCTCCTAATCCGAAAGTTGTTCCCGCTCCTTCGCCCTGAATATTAAACGTCCAAGGATTTGCGCCGCCAAACGGATTATTTGGTGATTTTTCGCCCACAACATGCATGGCAATATTATTCTGTGTTAATTGAATTGGTCGAACATTAGTCGAATTAAAATCTTTATCAACACCAATTAAGAAAGAAAACAAACCAAAAAGTGTTGATTTTCTGTGGTTTTTGTAATCACTGTTGAGTCTTACCTTTAATTTGTCAATAGCTTTTTTCAATAAAGCTTCAGGCAGATCTATGGTACTAGTCAAGGTAGTATACGCTCCAGCTTCCTCTTCCAGACCTTCGGCACCAATTACAGTTGAAGAATCTCCTTCTGATTTAAATACCTGCATGGCAAATTTAAATCTTCCGTCAGGGTGTTTTGAAAGTCTTGGGTACTTTGGATAATAATAAAACTGCATTGGCAGCCCAGCATCTCTTAATAAGATATTGTTAGGATCTGGTGAAAAAAGAACTGCGAAATCTGCTCCATCTTCTTTTTCTAAAAGAATTTCTACTGTTCCGGCTCCTGCATGAGGATAACCTAGGGGTGTTGGTTGTGACATAATTTAAAAATTTTAGTTAATTACTTAATGAGGTTTACATTTTTGAATGCCCGTTTTGACATGAAAACTGACGATGTAAAATTCAATTTTTATAAATTATTATGTAACAGCACTTTAACCCATTTTTTTAAATAAATTTACCTAATCAAAAAAGGGTGAATTTCCCCTTGTTCAAACTTGAGGTTTGAGATAATTTTGTCTTCAACAGAATTCAAAATACTGTTAACTAAACCCTTAACCAATAAATCAATAATAATCATGAAAAATCCTCCTGCAAAACCGAGTCAGTTAATTACAAAAGAATTTGCTAGACAATTAAATGTGAACTACAACAACAAAAAAGCTTCACTTACAGCAAGAAAATCACAAAAAGAAGATGCTAATGCCATTTGGTATTCTTTGGAAGAATTAGAAAACTATATTCATTATATCAAAACTAATGGAGCAAAAGATGGTTATAACGTAGACGGAATACGTTTTTATTTTGGAGTTTATCCCGACGATGAAAAACATGGAGAAAAAGCTGGATTAACGACTTTATTTTTAGTTCCGACAGGAAAAAAAATAGAAAATAATACGGCAAAAATTCAAAGTTTCGCTTTAGTACAAGAAGCAGTTTCTTCAGACATACAGAGTTTAGATCCAATGAATTACGGAAACATCGGAAGACCTCCAAGCTTATTATATTAAAAACTATGTTTGAATTTTTAAGATCTTATATCATTTATCTGGCTTTATTATCAGGAATCGTTGGCTTATTTTCGTTACCAAAACTTCCTGGCAATAAAGCTAAATTTTTAGTACTTTTAATCTGGTTTTCAATCATTACCGAAATTGTAGGCTATTATTTTACCCAGTGGACGGGTTTGCTGAACTTTTACGTTTACAATTTTTATATGTTCGCCAGTTTTTCTGCCTATATTTTACTTTTAAGAGCCTTATTGACCAAAATTAATCATCGCGTTTCGGCAGCTATTTTTCTTGTGTTGTTTATCGTTTCTTTTTTCTTGAATTATTTATTTTTCAAAGAAGACATGAACCGTTCATTTACCTATAGTTTTGCCATTGGCGTTTTATTAGTATTGATATTATCCTGCTTGTATTTGATAGAGATTTTTAATTCAGAAAAGATATTAAACTTTAAAAAATCGGTCTTTTTCTGGTATATTTTAGGAATACTGGTTTTCCATGTTCCTTTTACACCTTTTATGCTGGCTATCAATTGGTTCTTAATTAAACAAGACGAATCGATATTTAGTCTAGTATTGTTTATTTTAAATTTTTTGGCACACAGCTGTTTTATAATCGGATTTATATGGAGCGAAAAGAAATACAATTATTAGTGATTTCTCTGGGTATTGTTTTCTTTACCCTGCTTGTCGTTATAGTTATTATTTTCTTTTATTTTTTGAAAAAGAAAAACAACTTTGTGGTAGAGAAAATGGAAGCTGACTTGTATTTCCAATCGGAATTGGTGAAAACCCGAATTGAAATAAAAGACCAGACATTATCTGAAATTAGTAAAGAATTGCATGATAATATCGGCCAGATTATCTCTGTCGCCATTATGCAGCTGAATATTTCAATCAGCAATAAAAATGTTCAGATCAGTGAACTCAAAGACATGAAAGCTGTTTTGGCTAAGTCTTTAGATGAATTAAGGATTCTCTCCCGCATTATAAACAAAGATAACTTACTTCAAAACAACTTTTTAGAAGCTATTCAGCAGGATTTGGAAAGAATTAAAAAGCTAAAAAAGATCAAATGCAATTTTAATTTAATTGGGACAGTTCCAGAAATAAATAAAGAACACGAATTAATTATCTACAGGATTTTTCAAGAAGCACTTCATAACAGTTTAAAACATTCCAGAAGCGATTTATTTGATGTTCATATTGAAACTACTGATTCCATTTTCAGGCTAAAATTAAAAGATTTTGGAATTGGATATGATCTCAAAAAATCAAATTCGGGATTAGGATTGAATAACATGAAATTAAGAGCCAAATTAATTGGAGCTAACTTAATTATGAATTCTGACGAAACAGGAACGAGCGTAACAATCGAATATCCTTTAACACAAGACCATGAAAACTAATTCAAAAAATAAAGTCATAATTGTAGATGATCATTTACTTTTTTCCCAGTCTCTTGAACTGCTGCTTAAAAGTTTTGGTGAATACGAAGTCATAAAACGTTTTGAAAACGGAAAAGTCTTTATTGACTATATAGAAGAAAATACGCCGCCTCAAATCGATCTTGTTTTACTAGATGTAAACATGCCGGTTTTGGACGGATTAAGTACGATGAAATGGCTAAAAGACAACAGGCCAGATCTAAAGGTAATTGCTTTGTCTGTCAACGACGACGACGAAATTATCATTAAAATGATTACCAACGGCGCCAAAGGTTATTTACTAAAAGACACGTCTCCCGAAATATTTAAAGAAGCAATAGAATGTGTAATCGAAAAAGGTTTTTATTTCACAGAATTAGTCTCAGGAATGCTCATAAACAAAGTGAATAGCGACAATAAAAAAATCAATTTAAAAGAAAAAGAAATTGTTTTTATCAAACACGCCTGCACGGAAATGACCTATAAAGAAATCGCATCACAAATGTGTTTAAGTCCAAAAACTATCGACGGTTATCGCGAAATACTCTTTGACAAACTTGAAATAAAAACCCGAATCGGACTTGTACTTTATGCTATTAAGCACAAAATTGTTTTAGTTTAAGCAGCCATTAATTAAACTCTATTAATTTATCATTTCCTAAATCGTATTCATACAATTTTCTATTTTCATTGTCTAAATACAGCCATTGAATAATACTCGTTCTATTTTCAAACTCATTAGAAATCCCTAAAATAGTATAAGAACGTCCATTTTTTTCCCCATCTTCTATTGAATAAGTTAAACTTGCATCAGGGCTTTGAATATTAGATTTAACCAATTCTTTCTTTGAATTTGCCAAATAATATTCTACCAAAGTATACAAATAGTCCTTGTAATCAACCGTGTAATGCTCTTCTCCGCTCCAATAATATTTAATAGGCTTTTTGTATTTTTTTCTAAATTGACTTACCGATCCGTCTTTTACTTTTTCAGCACTTACAAACCATTCCGTAATTTCAAGTTTTTCACCTTCACCAGCGATATAAACGCTATCCATTTTCCACTTTACTTCAAAAATATCTCCTCTAGTAAAAGAAGAGCCTTCTCCTTCATTTGTAGTTAAGGCAATTGTTTTATGATCTTTTTTAATAACAACATACGAATAATCTCCGCCGTCATTAAATTCTACAAATTCAGCACGATCCGAATATACCTGATCGAGTTTTAATTTTTCATTAGGCCGTAAATCGCTTTTGTAATCATCAGCAGATTTAAGAATCGTATCTGAAACTTCTTTTTCTGTTTGAGATATAACATCTGGCTTATCGTTACCCGTTTTATTTTTTTCTGTACAAGAAGATAATAAAGCGAGGATCGCAATAGAATATAATAATTTCATGTAGGTATTTAATAGGTTAATGCGGCGAATATAGGATAATCTTTAATTTTTTCTCTTCCGTTAAGGAAAGTCAACTCCATTAAAAAATTACATTGTACAATTTCGCCTCCTAATTTTTCAACCAATTCACAAACGGCCTTTGCTGTTCCGCCAGTTGCCAAAACATCATCGTGAATTAAAACACGATCACCTTTTTGAATAGCATCGGTATGCATTTCTAAACTATCAGAACCATATTCTAATTCGTAAGAAGCTGAAATTGTTTCGTATGGAAGTTTTTTAGGTTTTCTGACAGGGATAAATCCAGCATTTAATTCTTGCGCCAATAACATTCCGAAGAAAAAACCACGAGATTCTGCACCTACAACCTTATCAATTTTTTGTCCGTTTAGAGAATCCAGCAGAATTTTAAGGCAATTTTTGCGTGCTTCGGGGTTAATTAGTAATGGAGTGATGTCTTTAAATAAAATTCCTTCTTTAGGAAACCCCTGAATATCACGTATATAATTTTCAATCTTCATTTTTTTTTATTTTTCTGTTATTTTTTGCTTGTTTATCTCACATTTATGCCTATATTTGCACCCGCAATAAGCAATCAACAAAGCTACGAAAAATAGCTGAATTGAAAACAAAAAAGGCCTCGTGGCGCAACTGAATAGCGCATCTGATTACGGCTCAGAAGGTTACTGGTTTGAATCCAGTCGAGGTCACTACAGCCAAAAGGCGCCAATTGAAGACAATTGGCGCCTTTTTTTTATTTTCTTTTTTAGAATACCTAAGGCGTCAGCTCTATTATAGTAAATATTCCACGCCTCATAGTCGCCACTTAACTATGGACAATTAATATCAGTCTTTAAGGTAAGGATAATCTGTGTATCCGTACTCACTTCCACCGTACATTATTGCATGATCAAGTTGATCGAACTCTGCATATAATTCAAATCTTCTTGGCAGATCTGGATTGGCAAGGAAAGTGAACCATACGCAATTATTTTAGCAATCCCTTTTTCAAGTTCTGCCTCTCCGGTTTCTTTATTGAACCCTGCATTTGCGATCACCAGATGTTTGCTTATACTGCCAAAAGTTTCTATGCCGTTTTTTGGATAGTTGGGATAATTATCCAAAGGCAACATCCCATTCATCAGATGAATATATGACAGTGGCAATGTATTCAAAGCTTCTATCAATGGTTTGAATTGTGCTTCAGGATCGCTGTTTTCAATATTGTTACAATAGACTGTTGGCGATAGCTTTATGCCAACTTTATCACTCCCGATAGCGGTAACTAATTCATGCATAGTTTCAAGCACGAAACGGTTCCTGTTTTCTATACTCCCGCCATATTCATCAGTTCGCAGGTTTGCACTTTCAGATAAAAACTGGTTTGGCAGATACCCAAACGCTGCATGCAGTTCGACACCATCAAAACCGGCTTCGATTGCATTATATCAAAAGATACAATATTTTTTAGAAGCAATTGCATTTCAGTATCCAGACTTTCGAAAAAAAGAAATGAAGCGTTTTCTGCGGTAATCGTTTTTATTGTACTATTGGGATTTTCAATAGACAGAATTGCACGCAGTCTATCAGCAGCAATTGCAACTACAACATATTGGATACTATTGTTGGCAGGAAAACGGATTTCTGTCCTCAAGTCATTTGTAGATAAGAGTATTGAAGCATCATTCTTTTGAGAAAATGGTATATTCTCTTCATTCTCATATTTTACTTCAAGATCCTGTTTGGTATTATAAAAGAAAAAAGTGCGTACAGTACTGGTCTCTGGAGAGGGATTTCGTTTGATAATTAAATCTTCCTCCAATGTATACCGATGTATCGTTAATTTAAAAGCACTTCCAAATCCAACTTTACGCACATCGCCTTCTCCCACTGTATTTGGGATTTCCATGAAATTATCTCTACAGTACCATTAATATGTTTGCAAAAAATGTAATAAAATCAAAACCATGGACTGTTGTAAATTCGAAGATCATTTTCAGTAAAATATATTTGAATCACTAAATTAATTCAAAACTGCGATAAAAAAATTTCATAGATCTTTTTTTTATAGAATAACTTGAAGAAAAAGTATGCTAATGGGGCTGATATGGTGATAAAAATATTACCGATCTTTCTTAGCTATTGATTTAGCAACCAAATCATAAGATTTTTCAACCATTAACTTTATTTCATCATCTGAAATATCCTCATTAAAATTAACACTGACCCAATGCTTATGGCTGAGATTGAATGGCTTGCTAATGGCGCTGTAGTTTTCTTTTAATTCTTCAATTTTCGAACTATCACATTTGATAGTGATACTATCAAATGAATCAATATCTAAAAGACAGAAAATTTTGTTTTTTACATAGAATACAAGAATGGATTTTGAATTCCTGAAAAATCCTGCAAAAGGCATTTTTTCTGATGTCTGTTCAAACGATAGACAATAGTCACGAAATTGTTCAATATTCATTTTAAATCTTCAACATTCATATTAATTTACTATTTTAATTATAACCGAATACTTGTGTTCATTAACGTAATTCCTAAGGAATCTAGAAAGGTACAAATTTCATTTCAGATTGGTTTCTGAAATGAAATCTGTGCTACTTTCTTCTACTGTTGATCTAATTTTATTACTAATAGCGTTGAGCACTAATACAAAAATCTCTGCGTCATCATTTATATCGTTGACTAATAGTATATTTTTGTGTTTCATGACCAAACTAAATTTTTAGTGGAAAAAAAGTTCCAATTTTAAGACAGTTCTTGCCTCTAATTCCTGTACAATTTTATAACAAAATAAAACTATATCAAAGAGCAGTACTGCTGAACTGTAATAAGCCTGAAAAACTTTGTAATAACTTATAGTCAATATTTTAGACTGATTAATAATAATCGAGGCTTTTTAATTCTTTTTTACTAAAACTGCAAAGTATGCGCCATGGTTTCTTTTCATCCTGCGCCAGTACGATCTCTATTCCAAAAAGACACAAAGATGCAGACAATTCAATAAAGTTGATTTTAAGTTTTTTGATACAAACATACTTATCTTAATAACGTAATAAAAACAGTTGGAGAACCACATTGCATCTGCCAAATCTAAATCGCACACCTCTCAGCTCTTGATCTCTATTATACATTGCTGGATAATGAATTTACTGTCGACATTATATTCATTTCTTTCCATCCATCATTACCCCCAGCTATTTAAATTCCCAATCCTGATTAAATAAAAAAATCTGCCTCGAAAGAAGCAGATTTTAGATGTAATTTAAAGCAATTTAATCTTATTTATTGCCCACCGTAAGCTTAACTTCAATGTTAGATCTGGTTGCATTTGAGTAAGGACAGATCTGATGCGCTTTTTCTGTCAATTCCTGTGCCTGTTCAATAGAAACTCCTGGGATATTGACATCGAGTACTGCAGCAAGACCAAAACCGCCGTCTTGATTCTGCCCGATACTAACTTGCGCAGTGACAGATGTTTCACCAGTTTCAATTTTAGATTTACTAATTATCAAATTCAATGCACTGTCAAAACAGGCTGCATATCCTGCCGCGAAAAGCATTTCTGGATTAGTAAAATTATCATCAGCTCCGCCCAGAGCCTTAGGCATTCTTACCTCCAGGTCAAGAATTCCGTTTTCACTTTTTACCTGTCCGTTTCTTCCGCCTTTTGCGGTAACACTGGTTGTATATAATGTTTTCATTTATTTTTGAATTTTATTTAAAATTTTCTGAACAGTTTCTTTGAGTTCCAGTAGATCTTCTTTTGTCAGATTCAGTTTTTCCTGCATTTTTGCCGGAACCTCACACGCTTTGTGCTGTAGATTTCTTCCTTTATCAGCTAAAAAAACTTCAACCACCCTTTCATCTTCTTTTTTTCTTTTTCTGATAATAAAACCCTTTACTTCAAGTCTTTTCAAAAGCGGAGTTAAGGTCCCACTGTCTAGATAGAGTTTTTCGCCGATCTGATTGACAGTCAAGCAATCTTTCTCCCAAAGCACCATCATCACAAGATACTGCGAATAGGTGATATCAAGCTCATCGAGAAATGGCCTGTACAAACTTATAATTTCTTTTGCGATAACGTAAATTGGAAAACAAAGCTGGTTTTCTAATTGGAGCGGATGGTGATTTTCCATATCTATGACAATAAAGAAAGAAAATATTATTTTCTGATAGTAAATTCCTCCATAGGAATTCTAACTTTTTTCATATGCGAGAGCCAGTCCTTTTCGTTGTCTCTGTAACCGAGATATAAAAGCGTAACACTTTTCAAACCTAAGGCCTTGAGATCCAAAATCTCGTCTACCGCTTCACTGCTAAAACCTTCAGCCGGAGTAGAATCAATCTTGATTTCAGCTGCCTGAGCCATTGCCAGACCTAATGCGATATAGGTTTGCCTTGCTGTGTGGATAAAATGCTCTTCAGGAGTTTGTGCTCCGTAGATCTACTTTATCTGATCGGTATAACTGCTGAAACGGCCTCTTGGTAATTCGCGAACATCAGTGTGATGATCATAAACCTTGTCGATTTTCTCATTCGAGTAACTGTCCCACGCTGCAAAAACCAATACATGAGAGCAATCTCTCATTACTTCTGGGTTTAATGCACCTTTTACCATCCGCTCTTTCAACTGCTGATTTTCTACAACAATTACGCGAAAAGGCTGCAGGCCTGATGACGTCGGAGCCAGTCTTGCAGCTTCTAATATTTTATGTAAATCTTCTTCCGATACTTTCTTTGATGAGTCATACGCTTTTACGGCATGTCTCCAGTTTAAATCTTCAATTAACGACATTGTTTTATTATTTTATAAATTAAAAATCTGATTCTAATTTTTTCTAACCAATACAAAAGTAAAGTTACAAAACAATTAAATTGCGCGCAATTTAATTCATAAAAATATGTTTGATGAAGCACTCTTCTTTTTAAAAATTTATAAATGCTAATTTATTCGGACAGGTTACTGCCACTTTTATCCAGCAACTGCTAATTGAAATAGACTCGATACCTTTTTGCGGCAAAAGTTAAGGCGGTTTTTTAAAGATATTATACCTCTAAAGTTTTGTGGCAGAAACTTAGTACACTACTTATGGATTTGATATAAATTCTGCCACAAAAACTAAGGCTTTTATAAAAATATTGCACAAGTTTAAGTTTTGCAGCAGAATCGTAGCACATGCCTATCTTGTAAACTAGAAATTCAGAAAAATAAAGGTCTAATTAAGTTTAGGTTGGAAACCTTTTGAAAAACCCAACTTAACTTTTCCCTCTCCTTTTGTCTGCAAATTCAAAACTTAGAAACCAATATCATTTGATGAATTAATAAAACTACAAGTGCATTCTCTGCGAATATCTTTTGTTTTTTTGAATGTATATTTTAAATAAAACTGATGTGATGCTGGTGCATAAGCTCCTAAACCATTTATATTTTGATCATAGGCGTAACCTGCTTGAAAGTTTTCTAAAAAATTAAGTCCAGCCATTGCAGTAATAGCAGAATCCCAGCGGTAAGAGACTCCAAAACGGAACTTTTCCTGTAACTCAAAATTAAAAGCAATATCAAAAATAAACGGTGCATTTTTTATTGCTCTTGCCAGTATAGAAGGCTTAAATAACAACTGATCATTAATAGCTGTTTGATATCCCGTTGTTAAATAAAACTGCGAATTGGCGGATATAGTAGAACTTTTAATAGAAGGATCAAATCTTTCTTTAATAAAATTAGGAGTTGAGAGTCCGAGAAACCAGCTTGGTGTATTGTATAAAAAACCAACACCAATCCTTGGCGAAACTTCATTATTAATATTATTTTGGAAACTTAAATCGTCGTCATCACCTATGTCAAGTCTATTTAAATCAATATTAAGATTACTTAAACCTGCCTTTAAACCAAAAGTAATCATATTATAATCGCTGGTATAAATAGTATAAGAATAATCAACAGTGGCTGTTAGTTTTTGGGTTACTCCAATATTTTCATTAATAACATCAAAACCCGTTCCCATATACATAGAAATCGGAATATTGACATTTAAGTTTTGAGTCTCAGGAGCTCCTTCAAAACCAACAAATTGCGATCTGTGAATTAAAAGAACGCTTCCGTCAAAAAAACCGGCGAAAGCAGGATTAAAACTTGACATATTGAGTTTGTAATCCGAAAATTGGGCTTCTTGCTGCGCTTGTGCAGAAGATAAAACCAGTAATAGTAATACTATAATTATATAATTGAATTTCATTTTTTAATTTTCTCAGATTAGGATTAAGGGTTCAAGTGTAAAAAACCTTTTTTGATTACTCGCTTATTTTCTTGATTTGTGAAACTAAATACATAGTAATAGGTCCCAAATGGAAGCAAACCGTTTCCGAGTCTAGTTCCCTTATTAGCATACCCCCTAAATAAATTATCTGCTTGTCCATAATTCTTAATTTCATAAACTATGCTTCCCCAGCTATTAAAAATTTCAAGTTGATTATCTTTAAATGTTGATGCTCCCTCAATATTGAAGTAATCATTTTTTCCGTCTCCGTTTGCAGATATTCCATTGTGTATAATGACTTCGCAATAATTGAAAACGACTTCTACTTCAAATCTTTTAGAACTTTCACATTTTTCACCAAAGTAAGAAGCGTAATATTTATGTTTATCTTCTAATAAGACATAACTATCTAGTGGAACACCTCCTGATGCGGTATCATACCAGAGTATTTCTTTTTCATTAGTGATAAGATCTGAAATTACTGCTTCATTCTCCCTGCAGAAATATTGCATTGCATTTCCACTTGGAGATGCCTCGTCATTTACGATTATAGTAACAGGAATACGGCTGGTGTTACAGGTGTTAATTGAAACTTCTGCATAATAAATTCCTGAACGTAAAGCCTCTTGAGGTAAAAGTACCTGTGTTGACAAAGGATCTGCAAACCAATTTAAAACGTTATACGGTATTGAGATATCTGAAACTAATGGTTTATCAACTGCGCAAAACTGCTGCGATAAATTAGAAACGTTTACTATTGGAACTACTTCTACAAGAACACTTGCTGTTTGTGAAGCAGAATTTCCGCTTGTATCTGTAACGATTAACGATACTGTATTTACTCCCACATTAGAACAATTGAAAATGTTTTTATCTAAAGCCATTGATGCTATTCCACAATTATCTGTAGAACCATTGTCAATATCCATTGTAGTGATTACAGCATTTCCTAATGAATTCAATTGAATTGTAATGTTTTTGGTAATAACTACCGGCGCAGTTGTATCAGCAATAGTTACAGTTTGATTTTGAGTTGATGTATTAGTTCCGTCAGTATACGTCCAGACTACCGTTGTTGAAGCTGTAATCGGGAAAGTAGTCGTCGTTGTTCCAGTTACCGCTCCAATGCAATTATCAGTAGCGGTTGGTGCTGTGATATCTGCTACTTCACATTGTGCTGTAATTGTAGATAAAGTAACTGCATCGGCAACCGGCGCAGTTGTATCGGCAATAGTTACGGTTTGATCTTGAGTCGAGGTATTAGTTCCGTCAGTATACGTCCAGACTACAGTAGTCGAAGCTGTAATTGGAAAAGTAGTTGTCGTAGTTCCGGTTACCGCTCCAATGCAATTATCAGTTGCAGTTGGTGCTGTGATACCTGCTACTTCACATTGTGCTGTAATTGTAGATAAAGTAACAACGTCGGCAACTGGAGCCATTGTATCGGCTATAGTTACGGTTTGATTTTGAGTCGAGGTATTAGTTCCGTCAGTATAAGTCCAAACAACAGTAGTTGAAGCTGTAATTGGGAAAGTAGTTTTCGTTGTTCCGGTTACCGCTCCTATGCAATTATCAGTAGCGGTTGGTGCTGTGATACCTGCTACTTCACATTGTGCTGTAATTGTTGTTAAACTAGCCAAGTCAGCAACTGGAGCAGTTGTATCGGCAATAGTTACCGTTTGATTTTGAGTCGAGGTATTAATTCCGTCAGTATACGTCCAGACTACAGTAGTCGAAGCTGTAATTGGGAAAATAGTTGTCGTTGTTCCGGTTACCGCTCCTATGCAATTATCAGTTGCAGTTGGCGGCGTGATACCAGCTACTTCACATTGTGCTGTAATGGTTGTTAAACTAGCCAAGTCAGCAACTGGAGCAGTTGTATCGGCTATAGTTACTATTTGATTTTGAGTCGAGATATTAGTTCCGTCAGTATACGTCCAGACTACAGTAGTTGAAGCTGTAATCGGGAAAGTAGTTGTCGTAGTTCCGGTTACCACTCCTCTGCAATTATCAGTAGCAGTTGGTGCTGTGATACCTGCTACTTCACATTGTGCTGTAATGGTTGTTAAACTAGCCAAGTCAGCAACTGGAGCAGTTGTATCGGCAATAGTTACCGTTTGATTTTGAGTCGAGGTATTAATTCCGTCAGTATACGTCCAGACTACAGTAGTTGAAGCTGTAATCGGGAAAGTCGTAGTCGTAGTTCCGGTTACCGCTCCTATGCAATTATCAGTTGCAGTTGGCGGCGTGATGCCTGCTACTTCACATTGTGCTGTAATGCTTGTTAAACTAGCCAAGTCAGCAACTGGTGCAGTTGTATCGGCAATAGTTACTATTTGATTTTGGGTACTTGAATTGGTTCCATCCGAATACGTCCAGACTACTGTGGTCGAAGCTGTAATTGGGAAAATAGTTGTCGTTGTTCCGGTTACCGCTCCTATGCAATTATCAGTTGCAGTTGGCGGCGTGATACCTGCTACTTCACATTGTGCTGTAATTGTGGATAAAGTAACTGCATCGGCAACTGGAGCCATTGTATCGGCTATAGTTACTATTTGATTTTGAGTCGAGGTATTAGTTCCGTCAGTATACGTCCAGACTACAGTAGTCGAAGCTGTAATTGGAAAAGTCGTCGTTGTTGTTCCGGTTACCGCTCCAATGCAATTATCAGTTGCAGTTGGTGCTGTGATACCTGCTACTTCACATTGTGCTGTAATGGTTGTTAAACTAGCCAAGTCCGCAACTGGAGCCATTGTATCGGCTATAGTTACTATTTGATTTTGAGTCGAGGTATTAGTTCCATCTGTATACGTCCAAACTACAGTAGTCGAAGCTGTAATTGGGAAAGTCGTCGTCGTAGTTCCGGTTACCACTCCAATGCAATTATCAGTTGCGGTTGGTGCTGTGATACCAGCTACTTCACATTGTGCTGTAATGGTTGTTAAACTAGCCAAGTCAGCAACTGGTGCAGTTGTATCGGCAATAGTTACGGTTTGATCTTGAGTCGAGGTATTAGTTCCGTCAGTATACGTCCAGACTACAGTAGTCGAAGCTGTAATTGGAAAAGTCGTCGTTGTTGTTCCGGTTACCGCTCCAATGCAATTATCAGTTGCAGTTGGTGCTGTGATACCTGCTACTTCACATTGCGCTGTAATTGTGGATAAAGTAACAACGTCGGCAACTGGAGCCATTGTATCGGCTATAGTTACGGTTTGATTTTGAGTCGAGGTATTAGTTCCATCTGTATACGTCCAGACTACAGTTGTTGAAGCTGTAATTGGGAAAGTCGTCGTCGTTGTTCCGGTTACCGCTCCTATGCAATTATCAGCTGCAGTTGGTGCGGTGATACTTGTTACTTCACATTGTGCTGTGATTGTTGGTAAACTAGCTAAGTCCGCAACAGGCGCTTCGGTATCATTAACTGTAACATCAAAACTACAGGTTTGTATATCGCCATTTGTATCTGTATATTCAAAGGTATTGGTTGTTGTCCCTACAGGAAAAACAGCTCCTGATGCTAAACCTGCAGTTTGAGTTGCTTTACCTCCAACCCATTTTAAGGCATTAGCCATAAGTTTTGCTCCATCTGTAGTTGGATTCCATAAGCCTGATCCTACACTAGATGAAGGTGGGAAAAAATTCAAACAAGCTCTCCTTGCAGCTAAAGGACCAACATTTTCTTTAGCCATAACTAACATTTCATTGTTATTATATCTTGCTACTACATAAGAATTTGGAGTAAGAACATTTGAATCATTTCTAAAGCTATAAGTTCCTCCATCAAACGAGATTACATCTTTCATTATAGGATGACTTGGTAATTCTATAGTCCCTAAACTAACTTGTCCGCTTTTACCACTAGAACTATTTGTTCTAATTACTCTATATAGGTCTGTATCATATGCTCCTAGTATATGTGAAAATGTAGCTTCATAAGCTGCATCAACCACTCCTCCTCCTCCATCAATATATTGTACAAGTGTATTTCCTAACTGCGTAGAATTAAGTGCATTGCTAAACGTATATAATAATAAGGCATCATATTTTTTTAAAGTAACTAAATCTGGAGTCGAAGCATTTATATTAATAGCATCTACAGTATTAAATTGATTTGTACTTAATAATTTTTGTCTAACATCTGACTCATAAGTTCCCCCGAGAACAAGAACATTTAATTTTTTAGTAATAGCCACTGGCAGCGTATAATTCACAACAGCATCACATAGTCCTGCATCATTTGGTACAGTAATATCTGCTGGGCAAGTAAATGGTTCATTAATCTTTAAGGTGATAGGCTGGGGAGTCACATTTGTACAATTTCCAGCATTTCTAATTGTTAAATTTCCTCTGTAAGTACCGGCTGCAAGATTGGCAGGTATGGTAATAGTATTTAAATTTCCAGCTCCCGAAGTAAATGTAAAGTTAGTACTGGCTTGATCGGCTAAACCTGCTGTATTTGCAGCAGCATCCCAATTTATACTATAACTAACAGGTGTACCAGTTGTAGCTGTATAAGGTAAACTAGCATTTTGTGAAATAGCTTTAGTATAAAGTTCGGTAAGTATTCCTGTGGTGGTTATGGTTGCTTGTGAAGACCCTGTGATGTAATAATTAACTTTAGCAAGAATATTAGAAGTCGCTACAACAATACCTCCAGCTCCAAAAGGATAAGATATCCTTGTAGGATTTCCGACAGTAATATCACTATTAGATATAGTAGTAGAACCTGAATCGCCTTCTATATATACAACACCACCACTTGTTGAAGTAATATAAAAACTATAAGTAGTATTTGCCGGTATAGTAATACTCAATGAAATTGGAACTGGCACAAGATTAAAAGCCCAGCTACTTACAGCCAGAGCTGATCCAGCATTTGTCCAAGCAGCAGACGTGTTTTCAAAACCAGTATGCGATCCTAGTTTATAATATATTTCATAAGGGGTTGTTTCACCACCAGCAAAATGCATATCAAAACCAGTGACTGTAATAGGATTTGCTCCTGTAGTAATATCAAACATCGCTCCGTTATTCCCACTAACCCATCTAGTTGGAAGTGTAGAACTAAGCGATAAATTACACTGAGCCTGAACTTGAAAAATTGTAAATAAAAAAAGAAGTAGAGCGTAAAGTTTTTTCATATTCCAGTAGGTAGGTTTTGTGGCAAGTATTGGTTTTTCTTAAACCATTACTATCATTTGGAATCAAGACAGTAGTGATTTTGTGTCTAAAAAGATTTAAATAGAATTTAATTTAAGAAGGAATTGCATTTATTAACACTTGCAAAACAATCATAAATATTTCTGTAAAAATAGACTGCATTAGTATTCTTAAAAAATTATAAGGGGGGACAAATTGGGGGACATTTTTAACTTAAAATCGATTAAAATCAATAGGTTGCATATAATAATATAAAATCAAAAACTTTTTTTTTACTATTTTCACGATCCAAAATCATCAACCTCTGACAATAAGCTTATGCTTTGTAAAAAAATATATTACCTCATCTCATTTCTTTTTGTGATGCAATTATATTCACAAAATAAACCAATGAAACTAGCAGCAGCGCCAAAACCAAATTAAAGATATTGAAGCTTTACTGCTTCAGGAGAAATCTTTTGATAAGGATACTTTGGCGTTAAAGAATTTCCTAAACCTTGAAACATAGCAAAACAAAATCAGATTATTTACGAAGCTCTACGAGACCCTGGCTTTAGTAACTACTATAATAATTTGAACAAAAAAAAAGTAATTGCCATTACCGGCAATCCATAAAAAAGGCAAGCGCTTTAGAAAACACTTTTCTTCAAATTTGGACACAGCTTAACTATGTGTTTTACCTGTATCATAATAGAGATGGACTTGATACCATTTGGTACACAAAAACTAAAGGCGGATTTGAAAATTGTATACCATTCGAAGTTTTGCGGCAGAATCGTCGCACATCAATTTTAGAGGAATTATAAATATATAAGTACTAAGGCTGCCGACTTTAAGTTCGAATGTGCAGCTTCCCATTACAAGTCGAAAGAAAATTTCATAATAAAAACCACTCAACACAATCCAATTGTGTCCGCACTGTAGACAAAATTTACTGAGATAAATAATATTTATTTAGAATATATAGCAGCTTTTAGAATTGTATTCATAATACAAACTTTAAATCAAATTGTTACTTGCACAATCTTCTGGGTAATACCGCTAAGAAGCAAGAGCTACTTGTTGCTTCAATGTCACGACAATTCCTTATATGCAAATTGCATTATTCCTCGAAGATTATTTTCTTCAAAGTTTCTTTCGTTTTAATTTTCAATTGTGCCGACTGACTGATTATCTGATCGCTATTTTGTAAATGGAAATCATTATTCTGTAAAAAAAAATGATACTATCTTTTTTAAATTTGACAAAGTACAAACTTAAATCAGCACGGCAATACAGGCAAAGTTGTACAGGACACTCCTTTAAAAAAACGATGGAAAAAATTTAATTTAAAAAAATAAAATGATGAATTCAGATACACCGGAAAATTACGCTCAGAATGACAAGAATTTTCAAAATGCAGACACTGACCCGCAAAGAAACAATCCAGACAACAATCCTTATGATTCCGAGAATCTTGACAATGAATCGGAAAGTGAATCGAAAGATATAACGGAACAGGATATTGAAAAGGATCTTATAGATAATGATCCGTCTGAAGGTTTTGAAACTGAAATTGATACATCGGAGAATGATGAAACTGAAAGTGAACCCTTTAAAACCATTGAACCAGATCAGGACAATCCCCTTAATAAGGAATTCGAAATAGGAGAACTTGGCAATGAGGAGCTTAAAAACGATGAACTAATCAGAGATGAGACAGATCATGGTGCACCGCGTAATATTAAACCTTCTCAGCGAAAATTTTAATGCAAGGAGATTTGATAAATAATTAATATAATTTCCAAAATATTTTGAACGTATATCAGTTAAACCTCGCCCTGAACTTTAAAGGCGTCTGGCTGGTCTTGTTTTTAAATAATTTACTAAAACTCTGAAGATGTTCAAAACCAAGTTCATAAGCAATCTGGGAAACTGATAAATCAGTGTTGGAAAGTTTTTCTTTGGCTTTTTCAATCAGTTTGTCGTGAATATGCTGCTGCGCATTTTGTCCGGTCAAAGTTCGCAGCATATCACTGAGATAACCCGGAGATATCGCCAGGCTGTCAGCCAGAAACTGTACTGTGGGAATGCCTTTATCAGACTGCCTTTCATCCCCAAAATGATCTTCCAATAACTGTTCAAACTTCTCAAGCAGTGTATTGTTTATTGTTTTACGCGTAATAAACTGACGCTTATAGAACCTTTGCGCATAATTTAGCAGCAACTCAATCTGGGCCAAAACTACATCCTGGCTCAGCTCGTCGATTCTGTTTTCTAATTCCTCTTCAATATTTCTGATAAGACCTAAAATAATTTGTTTTTCCTTATCAGATAAATGCAAAGCTTCATTGACAGCATACGAGAAGAATTGATATCTTTTGATTTTTGCAGCCAAAGGAGAATGCATTAAAAAATCAGGATGCATCAAAATCACCGCTTCCCTGCCGCTGCATCCCGGCTCTTTTGACTGATTTTCGTCCGGGGCCAGGATCTGATTGGGAGATGCAAAAAAAAGACCGCCTTCATTATAATCAAAATGGGTCTGTCCATAACGCAGCAAACCTCCAATATTGGGACGAAAAGCTATCTTATAATAACTTAAGACATGGCTTTCTTCCGGGGGATTAAACTCTACGCTGGAATCTATCCCATTGAGCACCGTAATTAAAGGATGCTGCGGGGGCGGTCCGCCGAAAGCTTTTAGCCCTTCAGCCAGAGATGCAAATTTACGTGGAGTGGTATTTTTTTTTGCCATGATATTTTTTTGATACTGCAAATTAAGAAAATAAAAAAGCAACAGAACCCGTCTGCTGCTTAAATTTAACTGATTAACCCTGCGCAGCAACGGCTACGTCCTGCCATGCTTCCCAGACTTTAATGCGATCGGAATAAACCTGACGAATTTCTTCCAGGTTGTGACTGCCTAAAAACATCCTCAGTGGCGGGTTCTTGGTATCCACCAACTGCAAGACCGCTTTCGCAGTAGCGTCCGGGTTGCCCCGCTGCATTTTGCCCATATTCTCAAAAACCATATTTCGGACTGCTTCATATTCAGGAAGATTTTCTGAAAATTGGAGTGAATTTTCGCTTCCAAATTCTGTTGCGTAAGCTCCAGGTTCAATAATGGAAACATGGATTCCAAAAGATTTAACCTCCACAGCCAAACTTTCGTATATAGCTTCAAATGCCCATTTCGAAGAGCAGTAATAACCTATTAAAGGCACTGTATAATGCCCCAAACTGCTTGAAGTTCCTAAAATATGCCCAAAACCCTGCGCGCGCATAATAGGTAAAACTGCCTGAATAACAGAAACCGGCCCCAGCACATTGGTCTTATACATAGCTAGAATATCATCTGCTTTGGCTTCTTCCACTGTACCTACTAATGAATAGCCAGCATTGTTAATTACAACGTCCAATCTTCCAAAATACTCATGTGCAGCTTTTACTGCTTTTTGCACCTGCTCTCCATTGGTAACATCAAGGGGCAGAATCAAAACATTGTCGCCGTATTTATCCTTGAAATCTGCAATGCTGTCAATATTCCTTGCAGTAGCCGCTACCTTATCTCCCCGCTGGAGTGCCGCTTCAGTCCAAACTCTTCCAAACCCTCTTGAGCTGCCCGTTACAAACCATATCTTTGGCCCATTTATCTTTACGTTTTCCATAATATTTTTTTTAAAAAATTAACTAGGACAAAATTGCCAAATCCCGGCTGGAAAATTTTAGCCATAATGGGGGATTTTGTAACCTAAACGAGGTTGATCTAACACAAATTTTATGTGGATTTTGTCCTTGTGATTAATAAATCGTACTACTGTGTGATACATTAATGGAGACTTTTTATTCTTTTGACAATATAAAAATCAAAAACTTTTTTTCTCTGACTCTGTAATATATTTTCCTAACTCCACAAGACAGCTCCATCATTCTGCAAAAGTTTTTTGAGAAGTCTCTGCACCAACACTTCTATCTTCGATTGATTTTGCTTTTTCCATTGTCTATAAACAGCATAAAACTGACACAGAACCGCGAAGGAAAACCATTCAGGAAGAAATCAAGCACAATTGGTGGCGTCAGGCAATGATGGGTTATGTTTTAGCGCATTACGATGGAATCAAAGCATTCTCTGAATCAGATTTTAGAGAAGATCTTAAGAGTTTAGATATTACGGTTTTGGTTTTCCATGGAGAAGACGATCAAATTGTTCCTTTTGACCAGGCACCAAGAGCAGCAAAACTTTTGAAAAACGGAAAACTAATTTCGTATCCAGGATTTCCTCATGGAATACTACAGAAGCACAAACAATCAATAACGACATTCTAGAATTTATTAAATCTTAAAATAATAAATTCCTTTCTATCAAAAAGCCTGAAAAATCTAGATTTTTCAGGCTTTTTGTCGTGGTTCTATAAAATTTACTTGATTACCTTGGGATTCACAATTATAAATTCAGTCCTTCTATTTAGCTGATGATCTGTCTCAGAACAATTAACGCCGTTTGAACATTTATTTACTAATTCTGTTTCACCAAAACCTTGTGCTTTGATTCTAGAAGGATCAGTCCGTTGACTTACAATCCAATTTTTAGAAGATTTTGCTCTTCTGTCAGACAACTTAGACTGTTTGAAATAAACAATCTAAAAGTGGCTTTATTTGAGATTTAATCGGAGCTAAACGATGTTTCGAAGTCCACAAAAGCTAACGCGAATTTCAAATAAATAAGCCATCGCGGAACTATCCATACATATTTTTTATCTCCGACATAACAAAGGTACTTTGGGTACTCCCTATACTTTCAACTGATCCCAATTTATTAAACACAAAATCCTGATAATGCTTCATGTCTTTGGCAGAAACTTTCATTAAAAAATCGTAATCACCTGAAATATTATAACATTCCACAACTTCTTCTATTTTCATAATATCACTAACAAATTGATTCCCGATGTTGCGATCGTGCTGTTTAAGTTTGATATTACAAAAAACAATGAAACCCCTGTTTAGTTTTTCTGCATCCAGCAGGGCTATATACTTCTTAATGTAACCACTGTTTTCCAATCTTTTAATCCGCTCAAAAACAGGCGATGCCGAAAGATTTACCTTTTTAGCAAGCTCTTTTACAGTATATTTAGAATTATCGTGAAGTATATTTAATAACTGAAGATCAATATCGTCTATTTGTTCCATAGAATGTTTACTTTAAACAGGTTTAATTTATTTTTTTTAAAACAGAATAAAATTCTTCAAATATAACTAAAAACAACACAAAAATCTTATTTTGCACAAGTTAAAAACATAACATACTGCAACTTTTATCTTCACAGTATAAAAATCTAAAATACATTATTTTATAGCAGGTAGCATTATCCTTGGTACCCTTTATCTAAAAAAGATAAAGGGCTAAGTCATCAATAAAATTATACTTCTTTTCTTCGAGCCATACCCTGAGCGATGATACTGGTTGCAATCAATTGCAAGGCATGATAAAGCATGAGCGGCAGCAATACGATGCCGGTGATAGTACTGTGCTGAAAAAGTACTTTTGACATAACGGTGCCGTGTACCAATGACTTTTTAGACCCGCAGAATAAGACCGTAATACGGTCTTCATCTGAAAAACCAAGCAGACGGCTGAGTAGTCCGACACAAAAGAATACGGCAAAAAACAACGCCATCATTCCTGCAGCGAGTCCAGCAAGTTCAAGGGCGGTGAAGCCTTCAAAAAGATGTTGGGAAAATGACTTGCAAAACGACGTGTAAATAATCGTTAGAATAACTGCCTGATCGAAATATTTGAGCTGTTTCTTGTATTTTTCGGCAATGCCGCCGAAACGGGAATTGAGGCTTATGCCAATGATGACAGGCAGCAAGACTTGAAGAATCAACTTTATGACGATTTGAGTAACATCAAAATCCCCTGTCGCAGAAGCTATAAACAGCCCAACCCAGAGTGGCGTAACGACTACTCCGATCAAACTGGAAATACTCGCATTGAAAATGGCTGCGGGAATGTTTCCCTTGGCGATGGAAACCATGACCACGGAAGAGGATACTGTAGAAGGTAAAGCTGCCAGAAAAAATACACCCAGCCAAAGCAGCTCGTAGCCGTTATTGACAAACAACGGGCGAAATGCCAAAACAATGAGCGGAAAAAATAAAAAGGTTGTCAACTGGACGACAATGTGCATTTTCCAGTTGGAAAGTCCGGCTTTTAGTTTCTCTACACTCAATCGCATACCATAAAACAAGAAAATCAAGGAAACCCCAGCATTGGCAATCTCCTCCAGTGAAACAGGTTCTTTGACCATGCCTGGCTTTGGTAAAAAATAAGCCATCAGAATCATGGTGGCTATCATTAACAGGAAACCGTCGAAACCTGCTTTTTTTAATACTTCTAATAATTTCTTCAATGTGTTTTAAATATTATTCCTCCGTGGAGTCAAGATTATAAAATATTTTACGCAGATAAACGTGGATTCTCTAGATTCATTAGTCTGTTTGCAGAGTCGATCTGTTAAATTCTACGGTCAGCAGGCTTCAAACAACAAAACCATATTCAAATTAATACATTGAGAACTAAATCCCAAGTTCTTTGCGTATAATTTCTGCTCCTGCGCTTAAAGCACTTAACTTGCCTCTGGCTACATCTCTAGATAGCGGGGCCATACCGCAGTTTGTAGAAGGGTAAAGATTTTCGGCATCTACAAACTCTAGAGCTTTACGCAGGGTAGCAGCTACTTCTTCTGGTGTTTCGATAGTGTTGGTTGCCACATCAATGGCACCTACCATTACTTTTTTACCGCGAACAAGTTCCATTAAATTTAAAGGCACATTAGAGTTGTGACATTCTAAAGACACCACATCAATTTTAGATTTTTGAATTTTCGGAAAAATTTCTTCATATTGTCGCCACTCTGAACCTAATGTCTTTTTCCAATCAGTATTTGCCTGTATTCCATAACCATAACAAATATGAACCGCAGTTTGACAATGTAAACCTTCAATGGCTCTTTCTAATGCTGCCATTCCCCAATCGTTTACTTCATCAAAGAACACATTAAATGCAGGTTCATCAAACTGGATAATATCTACCCCTGCGTCTTGAAGTTCTCTTGCTTCTTCATTGAGTGCTTTCGCAAATTCCCACGCCAATTTTTCCCGGCTTTTATAATGGTCGTCGTACAAGGTATCTACCATTGTCAGCGGGCCTGGCAATGCCCATTTTATAGGCTTGTTAGTCTGTTTACGTAAAAATTTAGCATCTTCAACAAAAACTGCTTTTTGACGTGCAACCGCACCTACAACCACTGGAACACTCGCGTCATAACGGTTACGGATTTTTACTGTTTTACGATTTTCAAAATCTACACCGCTTAAATGCTCGATAAAAGTCGTTACAAAATGCTGGCGTGTCTGCTCACCGTCGCAAATGATATCTAGATCTGCCAATTGCTGTTCCTGCAGAGAAATGCGTAAAGCATCTTGTTTCCCTTCCAGCAGCTGATCGCCTTCTAATTTCCATGGTGACCAAAGTTTTTCGGGTGGCGCAAGCCAAGCAGGTTTAGGTAAACTTCCAACAATAGAGGTAGGTAATAATAATTTCTTCATAATAGTATAATATTAATGCGTTGTAATCAATTAAAGGATAAAATTAGCAGACCATTGTTCCAGGAGACTTTTGTAAGGCTTAATGAAATGCTCTTCTGCATATTTACCCTGTTCAAAAGCCAGTCGGCTGCGCTCTTCGCGGTCATAAACCACGCGGGTCAGTGAATAATCTTCGTGTTTAAGATTAGGTTGATAGATTTTTCCAGCCACTGAATTTGCATTGTAAATTTCAGGGCGATAAATCTTCTGGAAAGTCTCCATCGTGCTTATTGAGCTGATTAATCCAAGATCAGTATAATCGGCAAGCAGATCTCCGGAATGATAAAAAGCCATCGGTGCCACACTATTAGCAGGCATGAAAAAACGAACTTTTAAGCCCATTTTAGAGAAATATTCATCAGTGATAGAATACTGATCCTGCAGATACTCAAAACCCAGAACCGGATGCTGATACTCAGTGCGAGTATAAGTTTTGTTACTTGATACACTGAGACAAATAATCGGTGACTTCTTAAAATGCTCTTTATAAGTGGAAGAACTCACAAAACACTTATAAAGTTTTCCGTGCAAATCACCAAAATTTTCAGGAATAGAAAAAGTAGATTTATTTTTATTGTGCTCGATCAATAAAATACTGAAATCATAATCCCGAACATAAGAGGAATAATTATTTCCGGCAATTCCTTCGATTTGCTGGCCAGTCTTACGGTCAATAATATTTGTTTTTAAAACTTCAATCATCGGGAGATTGTTAATACCGTTCTTATCATCAATATTCATCGTTACTGTAATGATTTCAAGTTCTACACGATAACGATCCCCTTTTGGATTATTCAGATGAGCCAATGCATTGAATCGATTGTTAATCATATTTAAGGCATTACGTAAGTTTTGCTGGCGACTGGCTCCTCTTGCCAAGTTTGCAAAATTGGTTGTCAAACGCGTTTGACTTGAGGGGTGATAGTTTTCATCTAAGCAAGTGCTCTTTAGTGTGAATGCAAAATCATTCTGGATTATATTCTGGGTATTTTCAATATTTTGATTTTCGTTTATTCCCCTATCTTCGTGTATATTCGCTTTCATCTGATGATAATGTTTAGTTTTTTTACCCTGCAAATTTGAATATAAAAGATTAAATATTTTTATTTAAACATAAATTCAGTTAATTATTCTTTTAATATATATTTTTAAAGATTATTAATCTTTAATTAAATATAATAATGAAAGAAAACAGATAAATATTCTTTAGTAACCCAAGATGATTGACTTGGAGTTTCTCAGAGCGCTTCAAAAACTCGAAAAAAGAAAACAATATCATTTATATTTGCCAAAATTTAAGATAGACATAGCAATGAATTTGATAGAAAATTTAAAATGGCGCTACGCCACAAAAGCTTACAGTAACATTAAAGTAACAGAAGAAAAGGTCGATCAGATCTTAGAGGCTATAAATCTTTCAGCATCTTCTTGCGGTCTGCAATCTTACCGTGTTTTTGTTGTAAGCGATCCCGAAATCCAAAAGAAATTAGGTGTTAATTCGTATAACGGACAAATTAGCTCTTGCTCTCATTTGTTGGTTTTTGCCGCATTTAATGACATGACTTCGACTTACATTGATGATTACATGGCAATGACAGAAAAACAAAGAGGTCTTGATGCTGGTGCCTTATCAGGATTTAAAAATGGACTTCATTCCTATTTCAGTGCTATTAACGCAGAACAAAAAGCCTTTTGGGCGGCCAAACAGGCTTATATTGCCCTAGGAACTGCACTTATTGCTGCGGCAGAATTGAAAGTGGACGCCACTCCTATCGAGGGATTTGATGCTTCTATTATCGATGAAGTTTTGGGTTTGAAAGAGAAAGGATTGCATGCTGCAGTTATCCTTGCTTTAGGATACCGTGATTTGGAAAAAGATTACATGGCAACTATGAAAAAAGTTCGTTTGCCTATAGATGAAATGATAACGAAAGTTTATTAATGTTATAAGACCAATCTCTTCAAATCGTCCATAAATTTTATAGAAATTTGTGCCGTCGAGGTCACAAAAAATTAAAATCCCATTTCTTGCGAAATGGGATTTTTTTTTGAGTCTCTCTTTGCGTTTAGTCCTTATATATCCAAAAAAAATCAAAACTTCACACAAACTTCACACTGAATTTTAGTGGGATGTTAATAGCAAAAATTTTAACAGGGGAAATTAATTTCTGGTAATTGTAGGCATAGTAAACACAATAGAAGTCAGTAGTTTAGTTATTTTTTATTTATCTATTTTGATGTCTGCTGATTAACTAATTTTAATAACAATTTTTCCAAATGCTCCTTTTGCCAAGTGCTGATACGCTTCAATAGCCTCTTCGAATCGGTATACTTTATCTACAACAGGCTTAATATTATACTGGTCAAAAGCTTTATTCATTTCCTCGAACGCAGATCGGTTTCCAACTGCGATACCCTGAATTTTGGTTTGTCTGAAAATCACCTGCATTAAGTTAAGATCGGTGGTCTGCCCCGCTAAGAATCCTATAACTGAGATTTGTCCGGTAACTTTTGTCGCTTTAACAGAATCGTTTAATCCATCTCCCCCCACTACTTCCAATAGCTGATCAACACCTTTTCCATCTGTTAATCTAACTACTTCAGAAGCCCAGTCTGGAGTTTGGACATAATTAATTACTTCCTGAGCACCGAGCTTGCGGGCCCATTCGCCTTTTTCATTACTGCTTGTTGTAACAATAACCCTTGCCCCAAAAGCAGTTGCAAGCTGAATACCGAATATTGAAACGCCTCCGGTACCTTGTATCAAAACCGAATCTCCTTTTTGCAAGTTACCATAGGTAACCAGAGAGTACCAAGCTGTAAGTGCTGCGATTGGCAAAGTAGATGCTTCTTCATCAGTCAAAGTAGATGGTGCTAAGACTGCGGATTCTTCGTGAATAATCATATATTCTGCCAAACCTCCAGGCAGCGGAGAACCAAAACAGAAATCTGGCTCATTAGGAGCGGGCGCCCCTTCGATCCACTTTGAATATAAATGAGAAGTTACCCTATCGCCTACTTTAAATCGTGTTACATCGGCCCCAATCTCTACAATTGTTCCGGCAGCATCAGATACCGGTGTTAAAGGATTGGGTACCATATCCGGTTCATAAATTCCATCAACAATCGCTTTGTCTCTAAAATTTAGCGAAACTGCTCCGACTTTTATTAAAACTTCATTTGCCCCCGGAGTTGGTACTGCAATATCTTCTAATTTCAAATTATCTAAACCAAACCCTTTTAATTGCCAGGCTTTCATTGTGTTTTTTTGTGGTGTCATATCTTAAACATTTTATGATGCAAATATCCAACTATTATGAACACAAGAACAGAATCAGATTTTATAAAAAAAATGAGATCAGATTTTATATCTTTGCCTCATCAATTTTTAAAACGAGAGAAATTATGTCAGTTAAAAGCTTTCGATATGAACAGGTTGCCCAAAAAATAGAAGAGAATATAAATATTCTGCAGCTAAGACCCGGAGATAAAGCTCCGTCTGTACGTCAGGTTAGAAGAGATTTGAAAGTAAGTTTGAATACAGTATTTCAGGCGTACTCCTTACTGGAAGCAAAAGGCTTAATCATTTCCCGTCCCCGGTCGGGATATATAATAAATTCACTGGGTTCTTCTTTAAAAATACCTGAAACAAAATCACGACCGATGCTGCCGGCAAATGTTGAGATTACGGCGATGGCGGTTGCCATGATGAAAAATGCCAAAGAAAATGGTATAGTAAATTTCTCGATCCTTGCACCAGTAAATGAATTTATTCCCATAACAAGTCTTAACAAAGCAGTAAAGGCATCCCTTAGCGAGGCAGGTAATGACAACTTTCAGTATCCTCTTGTTGATGGCCACCCTAACCTTCTCAAGCAAATATCAGTTCTTTCCCTTGAATGGGAAAAACCGCTATCGCCCGATACAATATTAGTTACAAATGGCGGTATGGAAGCTATCAATCTTTGTCTTGATTCCATTACGAGTAAGGGAGATATTATAGCAGTTGAATCGCCTACGTATCACGGAATTCTTCAAAGTTTGGAACGCCGTGGATTAAAAGCGCTTGAAATCAAAGTAGATCCACAAAACGGTTTATGTATCGATGATCTGGAATTTGCTTTAGCCAATAATAAGGTAGCGGCATGTATTTTTATGCCTCGCTGCCATAATCCTACCGGAAGTGGTATGTCTGAAGAAAATAAGATTCGACTTGTTGAATTATTAGGCAGGCAAAATATTCCGATGATAGAAGATGACTGCCTTGGAGAATTGTCCTTTGGAATTACCAAGAGCTATCCTGCAAAAGCATATGATAATTATGATAATGTTTTGTATTGTAACTCTTTCTCAAAAACACTAGCACCAGGCTTCCGGATAGGCTGGGTATCAGCGGGAAAACATCATCTAAATATTGAAAAATTAAAATTTGGTTCTAATATATCGACCAACGGAATTTTGCAGGATGCTATCGGTAAATATTTAGAAAGTGGTTTTTATAATAAGCATATCAGAAAAATGCGTAATGATCTGCAGGGACAAATGATAAAATATATTGGGGCGATTAATCAATATTTCCCCCATGGAACAAAACTTGCTGTCCCCAAAGGAGGATTAAGTATCTGGATTGAACTCCCGGCCGGTCTTAATGCATTCGAATTTCAGAAGGAGGCACTGAATCAAGGAATAGGCATTTGTCCTGGTCATATCTTTTCTTCATTGGAATATTATGAAAACTTTATTAGATTAAATTATTGCCCTCTATGGAACAATAAAATTGAAATTGCCATTAAAAACCTTGGAGATATTGCTGCATCAAATCTTTAGAATTGATATCTTTTCTACCACAAGAATTTAAGATTGGCTTTTTTCTTTTAATAAATTATACCATAATGCTTTCTCGAAAATCATTTGAGAAAGCAATAGATTTTCCACCAATCCCCAGCAGGACATCTAAACTATATTGCTGAACCCAATCAAAGAGATGCTCTACCTTTAGTAAGCAAATCTCTTTAAATCTTTCATAAAATTTATAGAAATTTGTCCTGTCGAGATCACCACACTGCCAAAAGTAATTCCCATAAATGAGCAAGGCTCTTCTATCTAACAATCAATACAATACTGGTTTTAGCATACTGGTTAATTGCAATTTTCACCTCATCAAAATTAGGTGCTGAGAATTTTGGTTTATAATTTTTAGAAAATCCAAATCCTTCTGTCGGATAACCAATCATATTTCTATCACATTTTCCGTTATTATTCAAGTCTTGATAAACAGCAATAGCATAATCGCCATCCGGTAGGTTTTTGAACGTGTAGACCACTTTATTTTCTGAAGCTTTTACTTTTCCGGTGGCAATCTGTGACGCATTATCAAGAAAGCCTTTCTCTTTATCGTACAATCCAAAAAAAACAGATCCTTTGCCGGGTTCTACGCCCGATACTTCAACGCTGAAATTATGTTGTGCAAACAGTGCTGAATTGACTGTTACAAGTACTATTAAGCTTATCATTTTAATTTTCATAAGTAATATTTTTAGGATTTATAATAGAACCTTTTCTAGCTTCTCTTTCTCTAATGGGTTAAAAAAGTGATTCATTTTTTTTACATTCCCTTTTTTAAAGGCCTGATAGGGTTCTGATTGTGAGAGCAGCCATTTTTTTATAATACTTTTAAAAATAAAGGTGATCTTTTTTTGGAGAGGATGAATTTTCTGGCGGACCATCCCGAAATAATCGTTCAAATTTTGCTGTCTAAAACCTAGAATATTATCTAAATCTTCCCCATCTTTTAAAATCCCGCAGTGAAAATTTTTTTCTGCAAACGCCTTTTCTGGAAAATCAGCTTCGCCTAAGCCAAATTCAGCAAACATTTTGTCTAGAAAAGATCCATAAGTAATAACACAATCCTCTCCCCCTCCCAAGTTGAATATTTGCTTCTCTAGTTTTTTTTGGTTTTCAATTGCTTTAGCAAAAGCTCTGCCCGTATCTTTTGGCGTGCAGATTTCCATTGGTGTATCCAGCGGCATATGAAACATCAATTTGGATATCTTATGGTTTCCCATAATTGCAGCCAGACGAAAAATACTCCATGTTAATTTGGATTTCGCAATTAACGACTCACACAACACCTTTGTTTCTCCATATTGATCACCGGGACTGGGCTGCAAAATATCAGTGATACTTATCTGGGGATTCTTCATCCGATCACCGTAAACTGAAATACTGGAACTAAAAATCAAATAACAATCTGGTGAATTCTTCTCTAAAGCGTAAATAAGATTTTCTGTCCCTCTCACATTGACACTGTAAGCCATCTCTGGATCTATATCTGCAAGAGGTGGAATAACTGCTGCCAAATGGATCGCTGCATCTTTATTTTGGGTAACTTTTAGCACTTCTTCCCTATTACTGATGTCGCCATATATAATCTCTACACGAGATCGAAAGGGAGCCAGTTTTTTTATCGAATTTTGGGTTTTTAAATCAAAAACTGTTATTTCATAATCCGTATACTGAACCAGATGCTGTAAAGTTTCAAATCCTACAGTTCCAGATGCACCGGTCAGAAGTATTTTTTTTCGTGATATCTTATTTTCCATTTTTTTTAATTTAACATTAGTCCTTTTCAATCCGATTAAATTTTGATTAAAAAGCTATATTTGTTATACAATATGTTCAATATTGAACTTTATGTTCTTTTTGATTACTACGTAAAACTATTAAAGAAGAAAGTATTTGCTGCTTCAAAAAAGGATACTACTGTACATTAGCGAACAAAGACTAATGTTTTTGTAGCGCATGTAAAATAATTTGTGATGGATTTAAGAAAAGACAGAAGGGTTCAGTATACTAAAAAAATATTGCGTGAGGCATTATTTAGTTTACTGGAAGATAGAGAATTAAGCGAAATTACCATAACCGAACTGTGTAAAACAGCCGATGTTAACCGCAATACATTTTATCGGCATTATAATATTCCGCTGGATATACTGCTTGAAATAGAAGATGATGTTTTTGAAAAACTCTCAACGGTTTTGCGTAAAAGCACCAATATGGATGATGTGATACTGCTCAGCTGCCAGTTACTGGAAAACGATAAGCAGATGAGTAAAATTGTGTTTACCAAAGCGGATGGAAGCGGAATTCTGTCGCGAATCCTGAGAAGTGTTCGAAATAATTTTCCAGTTGAAAATCAAATAGAACTTACTGACGAAGTAAAGCCTTTTGCTGAAATGGCGTACCAATTTGGCGAAAAAGGAAGTATTGCTGTTATCAAAAATTGGATCGAAAATGATTTCTCTATTCCTGCTGATAGTATTGCACAAATGATAAGTTATCTGGTAAATAAACTCAATAAATTATAGCACTTTTTACAACCCATCAATTTCTAATCGAATCGCTCAAAGCAAAGTAAACACGTATCACCGATTTTAAAAACGAACTGGTTAATCTTGCCTTAACGAATAACCTGAAATTACTGTTTTATTCTGGAATGGAAACCTTGCCTAAACTCCAGCGGAGAGACATTTAATTTTTTTTTAAATAGTTTATTAAAAGACTGCGGGTATTCAAAACCTAACCGATAAGCAATTTCGGCAACCGATAAATTTGTCAGCGAAAGATATTCTTTTGCCTTTTCAATCAGTTTATCCTGAATATGCTGCTGTGCACTCTGCCCTGTAAGTGAGCGTATCACTTAAATAATAGGATGACAAATTCAGCTTTTTAGCCAGAAGATCAACTGATGGAATTCCATTTTTCTGTGTTTGTTCTTGTTCAAAACATTCGTTCAATAACTCATCCATCTTAGTAAGCAGATCGTGGTTTACCGCTTTTCTCGTAATGAACTGTCTCTCGTAAAAACGATTGCTGTAATTTAATAACAAATCGATTTGAGAAAGAATAATATCTTGTGTGTGTTTATCGATGAATTGGTATTCCGTATCAATTTTTTCAATAATTTCAACGCTATTTTTTTCTTCTCTTTCTGAAAGATGCAGCGCTTCGTTAACAGCATATGAGAAGAAACCATAATTTTTAATTGTCGCTGCAAGAGGATGTCTATAGAGAAAATCAGGATGCAGTAAGAGCGCATATCCCGTTCCTGATTCCGGTCCCAGTATCTGATCATGGGGAACAGCGAGTGCATAAGTCCATTGCTGCACCTGATGGCAGTAGTAATTTTTTGTTCTACTTTTCTTTCGGTATACAATGAATTCTTTCTGTTACTTTAAATATCTTTTCAGTTTCAGAAGGCAGTGAATAATCGTAACGGTAAAGCTTCTCAACAATGCAGCTACATTTGTTATTTGTCAAAGTAACGCTGATAATTTTTGATTGGTCTGACCAATTTGAATATCTAGTATTTTTAACTGAAAAACCTTTTGATTTTAGTTTTTCTACAATTTCAATTCTTTCATTTTGGTCTTCTTTATAGGAAACCAAACTGTCATAAATATCATAAAAGACTATTGGTTCATATTCACAAATAGGCTTGTCAAAATCAAATTTCTTGTAACTTGTTTTTTTGAAATCATCTTCATTAATAATACCGAACTCGTAATTGAAGTTTTTATCTTTACCTTGAAAAGAACCTGTAATTTTAAAAGTTGCTGCGTCTGCTCCGTATAGAATTTGATTGTTATTAATTATATATTTTTTTGTCTTTCCCCAATCATCGTCAATAGGAACAAAATCATTTAGATCGTCAATCTTTACAGCATCTCCTCCGTGAATTAAAAAATTATCAGCCTTTGACCAAGGATACTTAATCAATTTTATTTTGTCGGGATTAATCCCCTTAATTACGCAATTGTTTATGTTGTCATAAAATCCAAAAAAATAAGCGGAATCTTTGTCACGGAAAATATAGTTTCCAATAAACTTAAAAGTGTTTGTGTCAATATTTTTTATAAGTTCTCCGTCTATAAACAAATGATTTTTGTCCCTGCCAAACTCAAAGTCGCAATCGCAGTCAAATGTTAATTCTTGAAAAGTTTTTGCATCTGCTTGTTCAATTAAACTTTTTCCCTGTCCACTTCCCTCATTCCAATATTCATAATATACTTTGCCATTTTCAACTTTGTATCCACGTTTACAACTTGTCAAAGCTGAAATTGTTAAAACTATAAAAATTACTTTTTTGATCGTCATTTTTGGTATATGTGTCTGTTATAATTGCCAACAACGTCTTGGCGCTTGGCTAGATTGGGGACTAAAGATGCGAGGTTTTCCGGTTAAAAACAATTTTGCAAATCCATTTCTTCATGTAATTTCATATGTGATTTCATATGTGATTTTTCTTCTTGCACTCTAGAAGAATTTGTGTCTTTACAAGAGAGGATTATCAATGAAATTAAAATTAAAAAGAAGTTTCTCATAAATTTATACGTACTGAAAATTGCTTATATATATGTAACAAAACCACACAAAGCCATTCAAATTTGGGCAGATATATGTGATAAACTTCACACATTTTATTTTCAAATATATCTTTTTTTTCACTGCAAATTTTCAAAATGTCTTTTAATTTGAGTTATGACTCTGACCTGCATCTTACAAATCTTATCAATTCATTAGAAAATTCAATGACGATTAAATATTCCTCCCTCTCAAATTAACCAACCTCTCCGAGCCATCTCCCCCCCATCATCGGCCAAAATAAAAACAGAAAATCTGTACCAATTAAAAAACATTCTAGATAAAACAAAACACAAAATGGGATATAAAAACGCATCGATACTGCTAGATTAAACAAACCAGTAACAGGTAAAAAACAATTCTTTGCTACTGGGTTTGAATTCGTATATTCGGCCTTTATTTTGAAAAAAGAGAATGATTGCAAAATTGAATGAAAAAAAATCCTATCCATGGATTGTTGTCGGCCTGCTGTGGTTTGTTGCTTTATTGAATTATTTAGATAGGCAGTTGCTCTCTACTATGAAATCCGCGATGATGGTTGACATTCCTGAATTGGCTAAAGCTGAAAATTTCGGACTTTTAATGGCTGTTTTCCTTTGGATTTATGCCATTATGAGCCCTGTTTCCGGAATTATAGCCGATCGGTTTAATCGCAAAAGAATAATCATAGGCAGTCTTTTTATCTGGTCAGGGGTGACTATGGCAATGGGATATGCCGCAACTTTCAATCAGATTTATATCCTGCGGGGCATTATGGGTTTCAGCGAAGCCTTTTATATTCCAGCTGCCTTATCTTTAATTGCAGATTATCATCAGGAAAAAACACGCTCATTTGCCATTGCGATTCATACCACTGGAATTTATTTAGGACAGGCGCTCGGTGGTTTTGGAGCCACTATTTCTAAGCATTTTTCCTGGCATTTCAGCTTTCACTCCGTAGGTTTACTGGGTGTTTTTTATAGTTTAATACTGCTGTTTTTTATACAAGAAAAGAAAACGTACTTCTTTGATAGCGCCAAAAAGTCCTCTCTCGCCAATGGATTCAAACAGCTGTACAAAGGATTAGGAATGTTACTGGGCAATATCTCCTTTTGGGTTTTGCTCTTTTATTTCTCTGCACCAAGTTTACCAGGCTGGGCGGCCAAAAACTGGTTACCCACCTTATTTACTGAAACTTTACATTTAGATATGTCCCTTGCCGGGCCCATTGCAACGGTAACCATTTCGATGTCTTCCTTTTTTGGCGTATTGATTGGAGGCGCCGTTTCAGACAAATGGGTGATGAAACATCTTAAAGGAAGAATTTACACCAGTTCAATTGGATTGTCTCTTACCATCCCGGCATTGTTTTTATTTGGGTATTGCTGTGACACAGCAGCTATTGTTTTTGGTGCTGTCCTTTTTGGACTTGGATTTGGAATATACGACACCAACAATATGCCTATTCTCTGCCAGTTTGTTGCTCCGCGCTACAGGGCTACGGGATATGGAATTATGAATTTTGCAGGTATTTCGGCCGGAGCTGTTATCACGGAGTTTTTAGGAAAAGCCGCTGACAATGGAGGGATGAGACACGTTTTTGTATTGCTCTTATTCGTAGTTTTGACTGCAATCGTTTTACAACTGGTAAGCCTGCATCCAAAAACTATTGATATGATTGATGACAATTAGGTTGCAGCGTTTCCATCTAAAAAAGACACAAATTTGGATATTAAATGAAATAAAAACACCTAATCTATAATACTGCCGCCCTCCTACTTATACTTTTATTTTCTGGGTATGATTTACCAAAAACCAGCAGGACCGCTCTAAGCGCTTTTACAGGACAGGCTTATTTTTTATCATGTTTTCTATTTTCCATAAAAGTTACTAAATTCGTTACGGAGCATGGAGAGAAAAACTTTTTATTTGAATCTGGATCAACTGTCCCATTTGAGACAATTCCAACAAGTAAACCATTTTCATCTACTAATGGAGCCCCGCTGAGTCCTCCGAATTTCTCCGGCACAAGAATATCTTTTACTAAAATGCGATTTGAAATTGTTTTATAATATTCAAATTCATATACCCTTTGAGGGCCATTTTCCATCGTTCTGGTCCAGCCAGCAACATATAATTTTTCTCCCTGAATTAAAGGAGTGCTTCTTATTTCCAAAGGTGTAATACTGGAAGAATTTTGTTTTATCGAAAATACCAGCCAGTCATTGTCATAAGTTGACTTGGCTTCCAATAACTCAGATTTGTCTTCATTTAATAATTTATCACAAACTACAATTTCAGACGTATTGTTTAATGGGTATAATACCCAATTTTTAATATAGCTTTCCAATGACAGGGTTGTCATACTTTCGGGCTTAATAATTTTAAGTATATGTTTTGCTGTTACAGCAAATGTTTCGTTATTATATTTTATAAGAAAGCCGCAGCTAAATTTTGGCTGGTCATATTTCGGGTTTATAAATTCGATCTTGTTTACCAGAGCTATTTCTTTAAATACTTTATTTGAAGAAATCTTCTGTCCGCAGCAAGCCACTGTCCACAAAATCACAATAGCAGAAAAAAGGTTAAATTTCATAATACTGCCAAAATTAGAGGTTACTATCAGCCAATGCAAAAACTTCCATTTCGTTTTTGCTATTCAAATATAGAAAAACAATTTTTAAAAGACATAAGAGATGCGCACATATACAATACTAATTTCCAGTAGATTATAATCCGTTCTTTACGTATTTACCGTTCTCAAAACTTGAACTTCTGTAAAATCAACTACTGACTAGTTTAGTTCGACACTTTGGATCTATTTTAATTTAGATGTTTTTTCGAATGTTCGAATCCCTTTCCCGCTAAAACGATAAAAGCTTCAGATTTCTCTGAAGCTTTTATTGTTTTACTCGAATTTGTCAACGTCTTACTGCGTTCAAAAGCGAGACCCTCGTGTCAGCAAGGACAAACGGCGGTTGTGCGTTCTTACTCTATCGAGATATCTTTACTTTTAGTTACTTTAGGAATATAAATAAGATAATCATAACCCTTTATAACTCTCGATAAATATATATCATCTGTTTTTAGCTTGTTTTGTAAAATAGATTTCTTTAAAGGTCTTAAGTCAAAACAGTACCATTGTTCATCTTTTACTAAATTTAGAAAAGATTTAAAACTACTATTGTCATTTTCGTCTTCTCCTTTTCCTACAACCATTATATGCAACGATTTCCTAAAATTTGCCTCTTCAATATTAGAAATTAAGCTGCCTATATCATATAAATCGGTTTTTGTTAATATGGTTTCCCCTTTTGGCATATGGTTCGCACCAAATTTGAAAAGATTTTTTTTGTTATTCCAATCAGGCATTTGGGTCAGCAGGATGTTTTTCATCAATTGAATTCTTAACGGATGACTTCTTTTAGTATAAATCTCTCTGCTTAACTTAAATGCTTCAATTTGTTTTCGCTCTTTGTCAGAAAGTTTTAACTGCAGCAGCAGATCTAATTTTTGAAGACAATCCTCAGAGAGCATATAGTATTTTTCCAAACCTTCTTTAGATGCAGCTAGTTTCGAATTATGAATCATTTGGTCATATATCGCAATCGCTTTTTTATTTTTCGAAGTTTCTTTTAAATTCGAAATTATCATTTGATCTGCAGAAACGCTCATTTGCTCTACACCATATATTTTGGTGCCGCGTTTAACTAAATTCTTAAACAACGCAAATTCGGGTTCATACTCCAAAAAAGAGAAGTTTGTATAATATTCTTTAACAAAAGAATTAAGTTGTTCAGTAGACAGCGATTTAATTTTTGTTTCGATTAAATCTACAGAATAAGGATCAACCTCAAGAAAATAGTTGTCAAACTTAACCTCATTGATAATAGCATTTGTAAAATAAGGAATTTCGTTTGTAAAATGAATTTCTCCCAACAAAACAGAATTAGATTGCTTTATTTCGTTTAGCAAAACATCCCATCCTTTTCCCTGAAAGGAAATGTTTTTATCAACTTGGAAAGGAAAACCATTCTTTTGAACTAAACTGTCAAGAACTGTGTTTTGAGCATTGTTAAAATTTGTAATGAATAATGTAAGAAGTAATAAGGTTATTTTTTTCATTTTGTATTTATAGAAGTTATATAGTAATAAGGCACAATCTATTTAATATGTATGATAAAAACCAACAGAAAGCGACCCAGATTTGGGTAGATATGTGTGATAAGTATTACACTTTATTTATTTTTCAAATATATACTTTTTCAATTATAAATCACCATAAGGATTTTTTTAAGATACACTTTATAAAATATTCTAATATTCTAAAATAATTTGATAAAATAATTGAATGCTTCCCGCTGATAAATACTACGTCTAGGACTTTTAACTATGTTTAAAACTTGCAAATTAAGTTTTGTGGCAGAAGCAGGCAATTTCTGTAATTTGTCTTTTTCTAAAACTCTTTAGCAACTTAAAATCCTTATATTTACCCGCTGGCTAACCAAATTTCGCTGTATTGTTAATCAATTTAGCAGCGTGAGGTCAATTAATTTAAGCAGTCAAGATGGAAAAACATACTTTAACAGCAGCATCGTTACCTTTAAATGATCATACACTATCGAATATTCAAATAAAGGAAGCCAATTTGCTACCAGATTTGCAATCGCGGCTGGATTCTATGGAAATGAAAGAAAAACCGATCATGGATTCTTCCATTCCTTACAGGGACCTGACAGATACAGCAAGTAAAAAAGAAAGTATTGCCCGAATAATTGATAAACTGGACGTTGAAACGAGTCTTAGATATCAAAGAACTGTAGAAGACACGTATTGCAATGTATACTCTTATGATTACTGCTATTTCGCCAAAGTATATCTTCCAACCGTTTGGTGGACTCCCGAATCCCTTGACAAAATTATACAGGGACAAGATGTAGAAGCTGTTTTTGGACAAACTGTGGAACGCATCTATTCCAGTGCCATACACGACTGGTTTTTAGAATGGGGACCAAATTTTGGATGGAAGAAAATGTTTACAGCGGAAGAAATCCAGCAGAAGGTAAATATCCATGGCGGCATTGGAATAATCTGTGCCAAAAGAAAAGAAAAAGGCCTCTCTGGACACATTGTTCCAGTGGTTCCTGAAACAGAGCTCTATAAGGCATATCGCGAAAATGGTGTTGTCCTATATCCGCTGCAGTCACAGGCAGGAAAAGTGAATTACAATTACTTTTCGGAGGTTAGAAAAGACTGGTGGAATGACGATTTGTATTCCTCCTATGTGTTTTTTTATCACGAATAAAAACGCAATTCGATATACTCTTAGACATTCAAAAGAAATATTGATTACCAACAAGTTAACTACTTGGAAATACGATAATAAAAGACTACTTTTGCAACTTAGAAAAAACAAGAACAGCAAAAATTGTGATTTAGCTATTCTCGTGCCTAAATTATTGATACAAAAGTGATTAATAACGAAAGTAATTTTATAACCCTACTATAAAATTTTACTTCTAAATTGATGTTTCAGTCGATAAATTGCAAAAAATCTAAAATATAAATTCCTATATTTTTAAAAGTAAACGAAAACTTTTATAATGGAGGCAACAATGTGCTTAATCCGTTATAGGTTTCTTGTCTCTGGTTTTAACAGATTGAATTTGTATTCCTGAATAAAAATGACTTTATAAATTAAAATAACCTTAAAAAAGAAAGTAAGTATAAATGAAAGACAATCAGACAAAAAAATATTATTGGGGAATAGGATTGGAAAACGAAACCTACATGCAGTTTGAAGAACCCCTAATAGTTTCTGGTGAATTTATACAAGAAAAAATCGGCTTTGAAAAATATAGTATTGATTACAGAAAATGCTATAAACCCGAAAGCCTGGCTCCTATGCTGAAAAAAGCTTTTAATCTGACTGAAAACTATAAAGTAAGCCGAATGATGAACAGTCATTCGCTGGAAAAGCTCGATATCAATTATCAGCACAAGACATTATCACCAGTAAAAGCAGTAATCGATACAGAAACCGGTGAAACGATGGCAGAACCGATTGAAAATCCGGAATATCTAGGCAAATCAATCATGGAACTTTTCCTTGAAGATCAGCCATACAATATTCAGAGTATGATTACCCAAAGAAACAAAACGATGGGATCTGTACATTTTGATGGTGATTCTATTGAATTTGTAACCAAATATTTTGAAAACAGAACAATTACTGATTCTTGCAAAGAATTGAAAGCGACCAAAAAACTATTTTTGGATAAAATCAACGAATCTTCTGTATTAAACGGAAAATTAAATTTTCCGGATTACAACAACGGCCTTAATATGTTTATGACCAATCAGGAAAACCTGGTTTTGTTCAATAACGGAACCTACCATTTTCATATCACCTTACCGTCATTAACAGAAGACAGCAGAATTGTGGATTACAATGATTTTGAAAAAACACATGCTAACGCCATTTATCTATTACAGTGGTTTGAGCCTTTTTTCATATCCACACTCGGAAGCCCTGATATTATGGGCGTAATCAGTGATAAATATAGTTTAGACAAAAAATTCACTTTGGGTTCAATGCGAAATGCCATGTCCCGTTACATTGGTGTTGGAACCTATAATAAAGCAATGCCAAAAGGTAAAATTCTAACCTATAAGGTTGACAATTTTAGAAAACTGCTGAAGTTTACAAAAGAGGAAAATATCTGGTGGCGCGATCAGATTGAAGCCGACATGGAATATGAAATGCTTTCGGAAGTCGGGCTTGATTTTAATCAGGAAAAAATGTACCAGAGCGGTTTCGAATTCAGAAGCTTTGACGAATTCCCGGCGGAGTATTTAAATGATGTTCTTTTTTCTATTATTCTAATTTGCGAACATTCCCTAAACCTGCCTGATGTACAATGGGGACATGACAGCAAAGCTTGGAATAACCTCGTCTTTAAAACATTAAAAACGGGTTATACCACTCAAATCAATGAGGAAGAAAAGAATGAGCTATTAAATTTACTGCATCTATTAAATCCGTCAGATGCTAATTACAGTACATTAAAATCAGAATTTGAAGCCATCATCATGCTGGATGAATTTTTCTTTAAAATTTTGGCTGTTTTACATGAAAAATACAAGGACAACAACATTTGCCTGGATGCTATGTATGGACAAAAAACAAGTACCGCTCCAAAATGGGACAACTTTAATAAATACCAGACCGAAAGGCATTTAAAACAAATTGGTTCATTCTGCGATAATTAAAAAAAGTATATTCAAATACAAAACGTGTGCAAATTTTGGTAAAAGAAACCATTTATCGACTGCCTATCCATTTTACAATTTCGGGGTCGCGATGATCAAAGATATTCAGTTGAAATTAATTAACTTAGCCAAAGAACGCATTTTCTATACCGCTAAATCTGTCAGTCAGATAGCATTTGAACTAGGTTTTAAATACCCGCAGCATTTCAATAGAATGTTTAAAAAGAATACAGGTTTTACACCTATTGAATACAGAAACTTAAACTAAGTTTTACCTTATAAAACAAAAAAGAATGCTTGAGAATTTCCCTTTTTATTTAGGCATATTAATCGTTATTTTATTGCTCATTATGCTTGCTAATAGAATAAAAGTTGCATATCCTGTACTGCTAGTTTTAGCGGGATTGGCTATAAGTTTTATTCCTGGCGTACCTGTTGTAAACATTGAGCCTGAACTTATATTTTTTATTTTCCTGCCTCCATTATTGTATGAAGCGGCTTGGAAAATATCATGGAAAGAAATGTGGCGCTGGCGGCGCATTATTACCAGCTTTGCTTTTGTAGTTGTTTTTCTCTCCGCACTTTCAGTAGCGTTAGTGGCTAATTATATTATCCCTGGTTTTTCACTGGCATTAGGTTTTTTATTAGGCGGCATTGTGTCGCCTCCAGATGCTGTAAGTGCTGGCGCTATTTTGAAGTTTGTTAAATTACCAAGAACAATTTCATCTATATTAGAAGGAGAGAGTTTATTGAATGACGCCTCTTCTTTAATTATTTTCAGGTTTGCAATGATTGCCGTTGCCACCCAGCAGTTTATTTTTTACAAAGCTGCACTAAGTTTCAGCTGGATGATTTTTGGTGGTGTCACAATTGGCTTATTGATAGGATGGCTCTTTATGAAAGCCCATAAGTATTTACCTACTGATGCTAATGCAGACATCGTTTTATCGCTGCTTACCCCCTATATCATATACCTCGCAGCTGAAGAGGTACATAGTTCAGGTGTTTTAGCTGTAGTAAGCGGTGGTTTACTGTTGTCTAATAACAGGCATCGTTTTCTTAGCAGTAAATCTCGTCTGCAGGGAATAAATGTATGGGAAAGTTTATGCTTTATATTGAACGGATTAGTTTTTATGCTAATTGGACTGGATCTGCCCCAAATTACCAGAGGTCTTGAAGAAGTTACTATTGCAACAGCAATTGGTTATGGTATTTTAATTACATTTGTTTTGATAATTAGTCGCATATTATCTTCATATGGCGCCGTAATTGTTACTCTAATTGCCCGTAATTTCATTACTGTTGCCGATAGTAGAAATCCTGGTTTTAAAACACCTTTTATATTGGGATGGACCGGAATGAGAGGTGTTGTTTCATTGGCCGCAGCATTATCTATACCGGTTTATTTAAATAATGGTAATGGATTTCCACAGCGTAACCTTATACTATTTATCACTTTTATTGTTATTCTTTTGACTTTATTAATTCAGGGGTTGACACTTCCTTATTTCATCAAAAAAATTAAATTTAAAATTGATGATGATTTACCTCGTGATCTAGCTTTTAATCTATTGCGAAAGGAATTAGCAGAACACGCTTCCGATTATTTAAGGGTTAAGTACAGTGATCAGATTCAAAACAATCCCTCATTACAACAGTTAATTCAAAAATGGGAGCAGCATAGTAATGGAATTGATGATGAATCCATTGGAACGGAGCTAAAAGATATCTATCTTGATTTATTAAACCAGCAGAGAAAATGGTTAATAAATAAAAATAAAGAAGATCAGACTTTAGATGAAGCTGTCATAAGAAGGCAAATGCATTATCTGGATATTGAAGAAGAAAAACTGCGGTTCATTTAGATATTTTGCAAACAATAATATTTGTTTCTTTAATCTGGATCTGCTTTAAATTTAGCCAAAAAATGCCAAGGTCGTTGAAAGATAATTTACGATCAAATTTTGTGGAAAAATCATAGCACTTGGCATTTCCAAAAGCTTAAAGTTCGAATCCTCTCTAATTCCTGCCGCAATCCTAAATCATTAATTCTTTGCGACATCTCACAAATAAATCTACATTTCAAAATTACAAGCCACTCAGCCATCGTCCCATTCACCGACCAAAACAATACTAAATAATATAAAAAACAAGAAAAAATACACAAACCAAAACTAACTAAGTTACTCAATCTTCTATTTACTAAACTAATCGCTCCATCTGGCCTCCCTTGATAAAATCATCCTAAAACACATCTGGCAGACCCCTGCATTGCAACAGCATTTACTTTCTCCATTTCCAGACCTAAATTATTTTTCTTATATTTAAGAAACATTAAATTTAAAAATGATGAATACAGCAAAAATAGTGGGTATTGTACTTATAGCGATCAGTCTGGCTGCAGGCTATGTGGGATTAAACCGAGTGGCAGACAGCACTAAAGAAATTAACTTTTTAGGCCTTAAAATTGACGCATCAAACGAATCAGGCCAAATGCAGGGTTTTCTTTATCTCGGAGCAGCAGCAGCTCTTTTGGCAGGCGGACTGTATACTTTAAAAAAGTCAAGCTGATACACCTAAATAGTAAAATATAAAGCCTGCAGCATAAAAATACTGCAGGCTTTTTGAATAAGTAAATTGTTTTTTGGAATAGTTGAAGGCACAGATACGCTTGTCTTTACTTTGGTCTATAGAAAAACTATGCTAATAAATAGATATTATCCCAATTCTAAACGTATTAAATTTTGCGATAAAATAATCGGCGTACACTGCATTATTCTTCTATTGCTTTTGAATTCTTTTTTGGTACAGTAGTCGTATCTAAATTTGTTGCCGTCGAGTCAAGACTTTTTCCGTCACTGCCAACTCCCGCACTTATATTATTTTTACATGAAAATAGAAATTGAGTCAACAACAGCAGTACTATAACTTTTGAATTTAAGTGCGTTTTCATAATTTAAATTATTTAGATAATTTGAAAATAATCCCTTTAAATGTTAATTTGATTTAAAGTTAGTGAAATATTTGGTTCTTAACAACGAATCCTGACTCATTAAACTTTAACTTTTCAAGAGAATATTACGAAATATAATCCTGTTATCGTATTTTTATAAAACGCCTTCTTTAAAAACAAAGCATAGATCAACTTCAAGCTTACAGACAATAAAAAAAACTTAAACAAATCTTATAAAAATGCAGAACATAGAAAACAAAACAGCCTATATAACCGGCGCTGCAAAAGGCATCGGTTTCGGTATTGCAGAAGCACTGGTAAAAAACGGAGTAAAAGTAGCCATTTCAGGAAGAGATAAACAGGCGCTGGAAAAGGCGCACCAGATACTAGGAGAACAGAACGTTCTGGTACTTGAGTCTGATGTCAGAAATTTTGATAACGAAGTAAAAGCCGTCCAGCAGATTGTATCTAAATTTGGAAAACTCGATATTGTGATTGCTAATGCAGGAGTGGGAAAATTTGCGCCCATAGACGAAATGGCATTGGAGGACTGGAACACGATGATTGACACCAATCTGACAGGGGCTTTCCATACCCTGAAAGCGACCGCAGCACAGCTTAAAGAGAACAAAGGGTATTACATATCCATCGCATCGCTGGCGGGAGCCAATTTCTTTGCTAAAGGCGCAGCGTACAATGCGTCAAAATTCGGACTGGTTGGTTTTACCCAGGCGGCCATGCTGGATCTGCGTGATTATGATGTCAAGTGCACCACTATTATGCCAGGATCGGTTGCTTCCAACTTTAACGGCCATACTCCAAGCGAAGATGATAAGTGGAAAATCCAGCCCTCGGATATCGGGCAGATGATCGTAGACCTGCTGAAAATGAATCCAAATGTACTGCCGAGCAAAATAGAAGTCCGTCCCACAAAAACCAAATAATTTCAATTTTCTTTCGATTAAAAACAATAAAAAAGCTTGAGATTTCTCTCAAGCTTTTTTTATTGATGCGCGTTTAACTCAAAATACGAAATCTCTTTTAATGGATTCTGAGAATTTTGGTTAAAAAAAAAGCGTCTGCAGGGAGCAGACGCTTTTTTTTTAAATTTTATAGTATAATTATGCTAACACTACGTTTACTGCGTTTGGACCTTTACGGCCTTCTTCAACATCATATCGTACTTCATCATTTTGACTGATATTTTCTGATAGACCTGAAACATGAACAAAAATTTCGCTTCCTCCGTTACTTGGAGTTATGAATCCGAATCCTTTTTCTTCATTGAAAAATTTTACTGTACCTTCTTGCATTTTAATATATTTAATTCCTCAAATGTAATGCTTTAAAATGACAACCAACTGAATTAATGAATTTTATTTTAAAGTTTACAAAATACGGGGTATTTAAACTTTTTATTTGGAGTGAATTCTGATGTGTTCAGCTTACTTTATTTCCATTAATGTCAAGCATTGGGTACTATTTATTATTTTTATAGTCTATAGATAATGGAATCATTAACTTATTTAATTTTCATTTCAGATGACAGGAATCAAAACTAATATCAAACCTTTTCTTATAGTAAATAATGCTGTTAAAGCAGTTGACTTTTATACTAATGCTTTTGGGGCTGTTGAATCAAACAGATATACGCTTGAAAATAATAAAATATCATCAGTAATTACAATTGAAGGTGCTGCTTTTTATCTAAGCGACGAAGAACCCTGTGATGGTAGTCAAACTATCAGCCAGCCATTCAATTCGCCAATTAGAATAGTTTTAGAGAGTGAAAATGCAGATAAAATATTTGAAAATGCAGTAAAATACGGTTCTGCGGTAATTTGTCCCATAACAACAGAAGAAGACTGGAGAATAGGAAAGCTAAAAGATCCTTTTGGACATATCTGGGAAATTGGCTATCCCTTATGAAGGAATTTAATTTACTTCTTTCTTCTCTGATCCTGTTTTACCATGTTTTATAAAAACATTCTTTTTAAAAAACAGTATAATACAATACAGATACAAAAAACTAAAAGGAAGCACCATAATGATTAACAGACTACTGATTCCATTGAGGAGCTCATTGGTGCCCAGACTTGTAAGTCCCAGAGCTGTAGCTGTAATTATAATGCCCCAGATAATTTTATGGCTTTTAGAAGGATTCTCCTTACCCTCATCACTAATCATTCCCAAAACAAAAATGGCCGAGTCCACCGAATTAATAATAGAAATAGCAACCAAAAGTCCTGCAAGAAAAAATGTAACTTGATGAAGCGGCAGATGTTCCAAGAAAACAAATAAAGAGGTAAATACGTTGTCAAATTCTGTACTGCTTCCTCCATGTATAATTTCAAAAGCCGAAGAGGCAAATACCGAAAACCATATCATTGTTGCTAAGGCAGGTACTAGGATTGTAGCAATCAAAAATTCCTTAATGGTTCTGCCTTTGGAAATTCGGGCAATGAAAATCCCAGTAAAAGGAACCCAGGCAAGCCAGAAAGCCCAGTAAAAAACCGTCCAGTCCTGCGTAAAGTTTCCTTTGGCAGTGTATGATCCTGCGGCAAGGCTCATTTCAAAAAAATGGATTACATACTGATAAAAGGCAGAGAAGCTCTGGGTGATCAAAACGTTGAATTTAACAAAAAACGCCACGAAAAGCATTAAAATAATGGAAAAAACAAAATCAAAATCAGCTAAAAATTTAATCATTTTAGTGATTCCCGTAGATGCTGAATAAGTTGCAAAAGATCCCATTACCAATACGCTGCATAATAAAAACCAAGTATCAAGTCCAGTATCAAAAGTATAATTAAGTCCGCCGATAAGCTGTGCTGTTCCCAATCCTAATGAAGCAATTACCCCTGTAATAGTAATCAGTACAATAAAAAGTACAGCGCCGAATTGCAGGAGACGATTATTCAGACTAGGAACTATGGCGTGCAGTAAATTAGGTGCTTTTTTTATATACAGATTATGTGCCACCAGCAAGCCAAACAAACTGTACATGGCCCAAGGGGTAAAACCCCAGTGAAAAAAGGTATATTGAAGCGCTGTTTGTGCTGCATTTGCGGTGCTGACAGGACTATTGTTAAAGTAATAAACAGGCTCCTGCACCGCTCGAAGTAATAAACCTGAGCCCATTCCCGTACTATACAATAAGGCAATCCAGCTGAAATAGGAATAAGAAGGCTTCCCTGCTCCTAATTTTTTACTGCCAATAGGAGAAAATAAAATTACTAAGCAGGCAAGCACTATAAAAAGTCCAAGCACTAAATAATAGGTGCTAAAAACCGAAAGCAGTTGCTGGTTTATTTCATTTAAAACAGCCAGTAAAGAAGCTGGTGCCAGCATACCACTGATAAAGAAGACTGCTCCAAAAAGCAACCCGTAAAAGAGTATATTATTTGCCCGAAAATGGCTGGATAATTTTGAAATCAAAATACTTCTTATTTAGCAATGGGTTTTAAATCCTGTAACATCGTGGGGATAAGTTCACTTACCGTAGGATGAATATGTACCGAATCCCGCAGAACGGTATACGGCTTTTTAGCATACATTAAGTTGGTAATGCCATTGATAATTTCATCTCCGCCGGTTCCTAAAACACAGGCTCCTAAAAATTTATTGGTTTTGGCATCAATTACCGCTTCCATAAAACCTGCCGTTTCTGCTTTTTCTTTAGCGCGATTTACTTTTGTCATGGGGCGGTATCCCACTAGAATTTCGTATCCTTTTTCCAGAGCTTCTTTCTTGGTCATGCCTATTCTGCCTAGCGGCGGATCTATAAACAATCCATAGGTTGTAATTCTATCGCTGATTTTTCTTTTTTTATCCTTGAAAAGAAAACTCTCTACAATTTGAAAATCATTATACGAAGAATGGGTAAAAGCCCCTCTCCCGTTACAGTCTCCTATGGCAAAAATTCCATCAACACTGGTCTGGCAGTAATTATTGACTTTTATATAATTATTCTTATCCAATTTGACCGCTGTATTCTCCAATTTTAAGGTATCGGAATTTGGAGTGCGTCCAATGGCGAGCAGTAAATGTGATCCACTTATTTTCTTACTGCCAATTGTTATTGTTACAACTCCTTTAGTGTCTTCTTCAGCTGTAATCTCCTTAGCATTAAAAACAAGATTGATGCCCTCCGATTTCATAATTGAAGCCACAGCATCACTTACCGTTTCATCTTCCCTGCTTATTAATTGTCCGCTGCGCTCCACAATGGTGACCTCACAGCCAAACCTTCTAAAAATCTGGGCAAATTCCAAACCAATATAGCTTCCCCCAATGATTATTAAATGCTTTGGCAGATCGGTGATTTCCATAATATTTTCATTGGTGTAAAAGGTAATGTGATGATATTCTTCTGGAACCACTGCCCTTGCCCCTACATTTATAAATATCTTTTTTGCTGTAAGAATTATTTCTCCTGCCTTAACTTCGAAATTGCTTAAAAAATGAGCTTCCCCTTTAAATAACGTAATATTTTTATCTCTCTTAATTGCTTCTTCTATATTGGAACGCGATTCGGCAACCAGCTCATCTTTACGCGCCCTAATTTTTTTGAGATTAGCTTTTGTTCCCTCAGGAATTTCAATACCCAGATCATCACCATGAAAAGCGTCCCAAGCTCTTCGCGCGCTGGCCACATAAGCTTTGGTCGGAATACATCCGTTATTCACGCATGTCCCTCCCACAAAACTTTTTTCAACAATAGCCACCTTCCCATTTTTGGATAAACTAAATGCCAATGGAATCCCCGCTTGGCCGCTTCCGATAATGATATAATCAAATTCTTTCATACTTATTAGTTCTTTATTATCGTCTTACAATATGCTGCCTGCATTTCATAATAAGCTAACCCAGCAGATTTCAGCAGTTTTTTCATGACTTTTAAAAAACGTATCGCCTTATAATTTAAGTACTGCTGTTTTACTTATACTGTAAGTTACTAATTAAAAGTACAATAATTTATATACAATAAAAAATAGTGATAAGCTTATAACATCCTTTAGAATGCATTCGCCACAGGGAGCCGGGCTGGGAAAAAAGAAGCCATCGCCTAAAAAGTAATCGTAAAAAGTCGGGAGACTTTTGTCAGGTCTATTATTTATAAGAGACAAAAAAAATGCGCAAAGTCAGAGACATTTGCGCATTTTTTTATTAGAACAATTTGGAGAGCGGGGGAAACATTACCATTTCACAAAGTATTAAGCGTATTTTTTACCATAACTAAATTATTATTTTGATTTTGTAATGACAATAACATACTTGCAATAATGGGTCTTGTAAGTTGTTGTGAAATCATTTTATATGCTTTTTCAGACAAGCCATTTTCATGTTCTTCACGAACAAAATTAAGATATTTTGAGAAGCTCATATTTTCAAAAAGTAGCTTTTCAGAAGCATTATTTTCAACAATATAATTTTCTAAAAATTCTTGTATTTCTAGTGATAACTTTTGGTTCATTAAGAAATGAACTTTCAAGTTTTCTATTTCCTCTTTCGGCTCGGGCAACTTTATTTCTGTTGGTTTTTGTCCTTGTAAATATGTAGCTAAAGCTATTACAATTCCGACAATTGCAATTGTTATTTCTATTGTCATTACATTTAGGTTCTAAAGTATTACTACCAACTTTCTTGCGCTTGGCGAGGTTGCGAATTTCGTAACCGAGTACTTTCTGCTAAGATAAGATTTCTTGCGAAACGTAAATGTGAATTTACCACAAAACTCGCAATCTTGCCAAGCTGTTGGTGGCTGGGATTTTATTTATTTAGATTGTTAATTTTTACCTCGCTCCCTGAAGAGTTCTTATGAATAGCTGTGCGAATTTCTCCTTACTTCGCACCCATATAGAGAATCAACAAAGAGAAGTTTATAAAAGTGATTGCAACTTTATAGAATGTTGCAACGGGTACGAAGTCGCGAGACTTCGCCTCAGCAGGAGCAATACAAAATAGCTATCTCATTTCAACAACATCCTTTCCGTAATTATTTTATTTGAGGAAACATCAATTCCGGTAACTTCGGCATATCTTACATTGGGTAACCAAAAAGAACCTCCTTCAATGCGCACAAATATTTTTTCTACTTGTATTTTTTTCTGATTTACACTTACAAAAACATGATATTTCTGATCTGAATCTATCTTTTTTAAGGTTAAGGGTAACTTTTTATACGATACAAATTGAAGTTCAAACTCCTCATTATTTACAGTTTTACTTTCTATTCCGTATGCATATTTGCGTTGTAGATAGTTAAAATCTTTTTTTTCTCCTTTCTCCGCATATCGAATCCAATACGCTTTTATAGGATTGCTTTTGTTTATTTGTCCATTTTCCAGGTAGTTTATGGCATAAATAGCAGTGTTTATATTTGGGTCTCGCTGAATGTAAAACAGCATATTGTCTATATTTTTAGGCGTTGGGAAATGTAATGGTGATGGATTTTTGAGTTGTGCCAATACATTTCCGGAAATTATATTTACTAAGATCGTGATAACGAGTAGTGATTTTGTAAAATTAAATGGCAATTTATTCATAAACGAAATTTTTTTATAACACCTAGATTAAGGGAAAAACTATAAAATTATCTAAAGGTTTAATCAGGAAAGTAATTAGAAAAGTCCGTTTTTATCAGCGTTTTTGCTTTAGCGAATCAGTAAAATCAGCGTCTAATTTGACGCGGATAAAGCAAATTTACTTCGTAAAAACGCGGATAAAAACGGATTTGATTTGCCATAATTATTTATACACTAATTTGATTCAATTACATTCTGTTTTTCGTTTACCCTAAAAACCCAATATTTAATCAGTGGATAATTAAATCCATAAGAAACAAAACTATCCGTAATCAATCTTCCGATTCTATAATCGATTTGAAATACTTTTTGTAAAAAAAACGTACCAAATGATTTTAAGGAAATACTTCCCAACACCACCAACGCAAATTTAAAAAGCTGACTATTTATAGGGCTGTTATAACCAGATTGATTTTTAAACACCCAAAATCTATTGATGCTGAAATTGACAATGGCACCAACGGTTCCAGATATTAGAATAGAAAAAGTAAAATGCAATTGAAACACCTCTGTCAATAAAATCATTAATCCATAATCAGTAATGCCACCTAAAAATGCCGCAACTTGTGCTTGTAGAAAAGTGAAAATGGATTTTTTACTGAACATATCAGTCTTGGTTTTTATCTTTTAAATCGCCCAACTTCAAAAGTTTTAAGCTGTCTATGATATTAATTATAAGTAATATAATAGTGATTAAGCCTGCCAAATAGGTAATTGATCCGGGAAATAAAACTTCGATAATTAAAATGAAAACAATAATAAACCGAAGTTCTGTTGGGCCAACAAAGCCCGAATCTATATTGTATTCATTTGTAATTTTGTAGCGCAACTGAGTGATAATGATCGACCAGCCATACAGTGCAACAAAAGCAAAGGCTACTATTTGTGTGCCGTTTTCAGCATAGATATAGTAGCCAAAACCTATAAGTACAATACCGATCCAATCGGCAATAATATCGAGTGCAAAACCATACCAACGGCGTGGAATATTTCTGTAATAAGCCAATCTTCCGTCTAAAGAATCGCCTAACCAATTTATACCCAAACCAATAATACCCAAAAGCAAATACCATTTTGCTAAATAAGTACCTAAAACAAAAGCTAAAAAAACCAATGCAGAACCGAACGTGCCAATTAAAGTCAGTACGTTTGGCGAAATGAATTGAGGCACCTTTGGAAGCAAAAATACAATCGTTAACTGTTCAGCCCTTTTTAAAATATTAGTTCGCTTACGGTCTGAAAATGTTCTTTGGGCAATTTCACTATAACCTTCAATATGTGTTTCTTTTCCCATTAATAACCCAATATTTATAAACTTATAGTATATCCAATTCCAGTTTGGTAATTTTTAATTTTATTTTTCTTTGCGTATTTTTAAAAAAATCGGTGGTTCTTTTTAGCTTACCTGATCTAACCAGATAACTAAATGCGAGGACAATCAGCATATTATTTAACAATTCCTGCAAAACGTTGATAGAAAACTGTTGGACTGTTCTCATCTTTAGGAGCGTATTTCCCTGCTATAATTGGAACATAAATAACTCTCCTTCTGCTCTCTTCGCCACGGATAGTTGATTCTGCCACTCTATGCCACAAACGGCCATCGTGAATGGTTAAATCTCCAGCTTCTGGATTAATAGATACTTCCTGTGGATCAGGTTTATTATCTAAAAAGTACTTTTTACGAAAAAGCATTTGATAAATACTTTGTTTGTGAGTACCCGGAATGATTTTAAGGCCGCCGTTTTCGGGTTGTAAAGTGCTCAAGTGAATACCCACATTTAACATCGGATTTAATTTCCCACCATAAAAAATATCTCGCAAACCATCAGTGTGCCAGCCCATTTTTGTAAACTTACTTTCTGGTCCGTTAATGTAATGATTGAAAACCATTCCGTCTTTTTCCTCAGTACCTAATCTTGCTCCCTCGCCTGCCAATGGTAATAAACTATTGAATCTTGGATCAAGTAAAAGACCGCTCAAGGCTTGATGATGTTGATTGATAAAAGCAAAACGCTGCACAATAGGAGAACCATCTAAATCTTTTCCGTATTTGATTGGAACACCATTTACTTTTTGAAGGTCATTGTCAATCCATTTTTGCTCTACTTGTTTCGAGGCATCAATGATAGATGAAACCGTTTCTGGATTTATAAATTTTTTGAAATGGATAAAACCATATTTGTTAAAAAAGTTGATTTGCTCAGCAGTTAATTGCTCAGTAAGGGTAAAAGTTTTATAAGAAGATACCATGATACTATATATTTAATAAATGAAATAATAATGTTTGAAATTTTATCTAAGAGATTTGCAACAGCAACAACAGCAACACATTCGCATGTTTGCGTGCATTCGGTTTTCAGATAAATTAAACATATTTCTTTTATTAGACATACTCTATGGAATTAGTAGACATTTATACAAATGTAATATAATTTCTCATTTGCAAAGATTTTTTTTTATTTTTTTTTTGAAAAAATTAAATTTTATAAATTCCAGCTGCAGTTTTTTCTATAAATGCCTTTGGTAGTATACGGTTGGCATAAACCGAAATGATATTGGTAAAACCCGGAATAACTTCTGATTTTTTGTTGAACATCGCTTTTACTGCCATTTTTGCAACCTCATCAGGCTGCATATTGAACTTTTCAGCCATTTTGCTAAAGGCATCTAAACCAGCTCTCGAAGCAAAACCAGTATCTACCGGACCTGGACTAAAACAAGTTACTGAAATGGAAGTTTTGGAAAGCTCAAAACGTAAGGCACGCGTAAATGATAAAACAAAAGCTTTAGTAGCCGAATAAACAGCCAGCGTAGGTACAGCTTGGTATGCAGCAGTACTCGATATATTTAAAATATATGCTTGGTTTTCTTGTAAAAGTATGGGAACTAATAAATGTGAAAGTTCTACTACTACATTCATATTAAGCTGCATCATGCCGAGCTGATCCGTTAGAGCAGAGTGACTGAAATCACCCCACACACCATAACCCGCATTGTTAACTAAGATGCCTAATGGATAATTATTCATTTTTATCCAATCGGTTACTTTTAGCGATGCACCATTTATCGAAAGATCAACTGATAAAACAAACGCGTTGATGCCATATTTAGCTTGGAGATCACCAGATAATACTTTTAGCTTCTCTTCACTTCTTGCAACAAGCAATAATGGATAACCTTGTTTACCCAATTCATAAGCAATAGCTTTTCCAATGCCTTCGCTGGCGCCAGTAATTAAGGCATATGGTTTAGTTTTTTCGCTCATTATAGTATTTTAATAATCAAATATAAAGATTAATTCTAAACCGTTGGTTGTGACTTATTATTAAATATAAGCGATAAATGAAGTTCTGTTTATCACATACAAATCAAGATGAGTTACATAACCTACAAAGGAAGTGGTTATGCAATTTTACAAATCAACAGAATTGCAATAAATGACACAATGGAGAAAACCATCGTATTGATAATTCTGTTTTTTATTTTAAACGATTGCTGTGCCTGATCTATTTTGCTCTTTTCTTTTCTTTTAAACGTTTTCATTCTATTATTAATTTTTCATTACTTACTGCTGCAAAATTAAAACAGCTTATCGAAAAACTTTTACATGATCGAAATCCAATTTTTCATAATTAAAACGTCATACTCTTTTTATAAAATAGGAGTGTTAAAATATTTTTAAACTTTAAAATGAGCCAAAGCAAAATAGTTATTCTAATATGTAAATTAATAAATACGTTATTCATCAATCTTCAAATGCCCAAATTATTTCACGCGTCTCTATCAAAAAATACTAGCTCAATTACTAAGTCAGGTTTTAAATGTTATTTTTTTCTTCTTCAAGATCGGGAAGAAAGATATGAAAAGTACTGCCTTTACCCTCTTCAGATTCTGCATACAATACACCGTGGTGGTTTAGAACAATTCTTCTGCACAATGCCAGACCAATACCGCTTCCTGGAAAAATAGTCTGCCCATGAAGTCTTTTAAAAATTTCGAAAATCTTGTTACGATGATCATTCTGAAATCCAATTCCGTTATCAGTAAACGAGATATGATGGTAATTCCCTGGTATTAAAGGAGAATCGGTGAACTGCGCGGCATAGTCATGGGATACCAAAACCGAACTTATTTGTATACGAGGCGATTTATTCGGATCGGTAAATTTTAAAGCATTACTCATCAGATTATAAAAAAGCTGATTCATCTGCAGGCCGACTGCTTGGACTACAGGAAGATTTTCAACTACTATCTCAGCATTTTTCTCAGCAGTCACCAGTTCAAAATCATCACGAACACTTTTAAGTACAGCGGTCAAATCAACCGAATGTAACCTTTTCTCAGGTTCGATAAGACGTGAGAAACTAAGCAGATCGGAAATCAGCTGGCTCATACGTGCCGCAGATAAAGCAATTTTTTCCACCATTATTTTGGGATCCCTGCTGGATTTTCCTTCCTGCAATAATCCGGCAAAAATTTGAATTTTCCGGAGCGGTTCCTGAAGATCATGACTCGCTACATAGGCAAACTGTGCTAGTTCCTCGTTAGAATGTTTTAAAGCGTAATTAGATTGTTCAAGATCTGTATTGGATGCCTGCAGATCCTGCAGTACCATAGCGAGCTCTTTTGTTCTGAGCTGAACCTCACTCTCCAGTTCGAGCTGTAATTCCCTGTGAATTGTAATATCCTGAGCCGTTCCGCTGATCATTACAGGTTTTCCCTCCAGATCAAAATAGGTCTGCCCAACGGCATGAATAACCTTTTCCTGTCCCGTAATTCCATGAATTATTCTGTATTCTGCTTCATATTTTCCATTGGAACCCGGCTTTTGGGCTGCAAAAAAAGCTTCCATTACCCTGTTGTGATCAGAAGACTTTATCAAATCCCGTACCTTTTGTGATGGCAGTGTTGTAGCTGTGAGTCCAAACATAGCCGCATGACGATGTGAAACCGTAGTAATTTGCGTAGCTACATCCATTGACCAAGTTCCGAGCTGCGCCACTTCAACAGCAGATCGAAGTGCGGCTTCGGCCTGTTCTATTTTTTTCATTGCATTTATTTCGGCTGTCACATCCGAGCTTACATGAAGCACTGCATACACTTTTCCGTCACTGTCCAATAAAGGTGTGAGACTGATGTTGTGATAATGAGGCTCTGTTTCCGTGGTATGTATACCTGCTGTCCCACTAGCACTGAAACTAACTCCCGACTGATATACATTCTGAACGGCTTTTATATATTGTTGTGAACTTTCTTGTAATAAGACATCCATAAGAGACTTTCCATCTATGGCAGCGCCCTTACTTACATTTTTTATAAAAGGTTCATTTGCATTCTCAATAATAAGATCATCCCCTACAAATAAACTAATAGAAACTGGAGCGGCTTCCAATACCGAGCGAAGTTTAGATTCGCTCTCGCGAAGTGCAATTTCCGTTAACTTGCTCTGTGTGACATCCATCGCATGTACAATCATTCCAATTACGGTTCCCTCATTATTTTTATGCGGCGTATACACAATGCTCAGCCATCTTCTTTCACCCATTCTGGAGGGCGCAAACATCTCATATTTCTCCTGCTTCCCGCTATAAGCTATATCGAGATGAGTACGTGTTTTTTCATAGGCTGCATCCCCAAGGAATTCTTTAACTGTCTTACCAATGGCTTCGTTTTCCCCAACGGAGAACCAGTCCATAAAAACACTGTTATAGCTTTGGTACCTTTGCTGCTGATCCAGATAAAAAATCATAGCAGGAACAGTGTCTTTCAATAATTGTAAATGGGCTTCACTCTCTTCCATTGCCTTCTGTGCCAAAACCTGCGGGGTCACGTCAATAGCAATGTCTAAAATGGCATAAATTTCTCCTGATTTGTTGCGAATAGGTGTATAAGAAATATTATAATAGTTATTATTCAACACCCCGTTCTGCACTATTTTAACCAATGAGGCAGGCGAGATAAAAGGAACTCCTGTTGTAAAAATATCATCGAGTATCTTAAGGTAAGCCTGCCCTTCGGTAATGAGTTCCGGCATGGCTTCCCTTAAAGGCAGTCCGTTAATTCCAGGCCCCTTCCCTACGATATCTATAAAAGTCTGGTTGGGATATTCTATAATAAGATCACGGCCGACAAACAAACCGATTCCCGCAGGAGCAGCCGCAATCAAATTCTGTAATCTGGTTTCACTTTCCTCGACCTCACGACGGTTTAGGACCTGCTGTGTAACATCAACCGCTACCACTAAAACACTATTGGCTTCTCCCGATGCATTTCGGTGGATTTGATACGTAAGATCCACATAGATATTTGTAAGCTGTCCTTCGCGCTTCAGTTCTACTTCAACTTCTTTGGCCGTGTATGCATTACCTGAGCGTATGACCTCGCGGAGCAGCTCATCAAAACCTTGTCCCTTTAGTTCAGGAAGCGCCTCGAGCAACGGTTTTCCAATTAACGAATTTGCTTCACGCCCTACTAATTCGCCATAAAAAGTGTTGGCACTTTGAAATACCAAATCCTTGTCTATGCTGATTGTGGCAATACCTACAGGTGACTGTTCAAATATAGCCGCAAGTTCGTTCTGCTTCGCGGTGATATCCTGCTGTGCCTTTATGGAAGCAGTAACATCAAAGGACATCACTAAAACAGCATAAACACCACCCGTTTGGTTCACTAATGGTGTAAGGGAGTAATCTAAATACTGTTCACTACCCAATCCTGTCTGGATTTCGTAGCCGCTAATTTTATATTCTTTTCCTGTATTATAGACTTCACTAATTATTTTATAAAATTCCTCATTGGAAGGCTTCTCAAATACAGCTGTTAATTTCTTACCGATGATCTGTTTGTCTTTACCCCAGTAATCCAGCATAACATCATTAGCCAGATCAATATAAAATTCACTTCCTTTTAATAACGCTGTACCTACCGGCGCTTTATTAATAAGGGTTTTAAAACGCTGTTCACTAGCTGTCAGCTGCTCTTCTTTTTCTTTTTCAGCAGTGATATCAATAGCAATGGCTGTTATATATTTTTTCCCTTCAGAATCTGATACGACCGAAATGCTATTACTTACCCAAAGTTGCGAACCATCACGGCAGACATAACGCTTGGTAATTGTAAAATCTTTTCCATTTGAAATACAATCCTGCAAAAGTATTTGATTACGCTGATAATCATCAGGGTGCGTAAGCTGTCCTATATTCATCTGCAGTATTTCTTCGTGGCTATATCCCAGCATTTCACAGTAATGGTCATTTACTTCTATAACACGTCCAGTACTATCGGCCTGAGCAATTCCTGCATTGGACTGCATCAGTATACTATTGAGCTGTGAGCGTACTGATCCTGACGCTACTATATTGGGGATAACTGCTGAATTCTCGATACAAGTCACCAAAACTCCTTCGGCAGTATGATTTTGACTAAAAACAGCACTGTAAGAGGCTGTAAGATACACCTGTTGCAACACATTATTCCTGTTCACATTCACAGTAATATTGGATTCTGGTATAACCTCATCCTGATCTAGTACAGCTTTCACTGCGCCAACAGCTATCTTCCACTCTGGAGTTAAGACTTCCGTTAAAACTTTACCTAATGCATCATGATTTTTAGTGCCTAGAAAGGGGCGGAATGAATCATTATAAAAAAAAGTTTTTTCACTTCCCCACACCAAAAACATAGGGATACTGGAACGCAGCATAATTCCGAGTGATGTACGGAGGCTTTCAGGCCAGAGGTCTATATTTCCTAAAGAAGATTCCTTCCATTCCATTTCCCTCACAAGGGCTCCCGCTTCTCCTCCATTCTTTAAAAATAGAAATTCAGATTCTCTTTTATTTAGCCCCACTTCGAAATTTTTTTTGTTTAAAGTGGAAAGATAAAGTTTTTTTAATTTTTTACCTAGTACTAATCTTGCATCTGATCATATTTTTATTTCTGCAATTCATTTAAACTTTACCAGATTTATACCGTTCGATAATCTTACTGCTTGTAAAAAACAACTGGAATTTTGTTTCCAATACTTTTACGATAACGAAATACAATACGTAATTTCATGGTTATTTACTGTAAAATATACTATTTGTGTATTTTCTTAATACATTTAGCGAACCACTATGCTGCTGTTAATTATATAATCTGTCTTTTCAATTCTGTAAATCAAAAATACCGCTATACCTGTAATTTTAAATAAAAAGAAACGTACAATTATTAATACTAGCTATTTATGGAAAACTTAATAAATCAGGAAAATCTGGAGGAAATCAGAACATTTATAGAAAATAAAATTGCTGATGTTCCCGGAGAATTAATTCTTCTTGGGGCAGTAGGAAGTTTGCTTCTATCATCTTACCTCAATAAAAATGGAAATACTAAAGCAGCGTCAATGATTGGATCGCTGGCTGTGCCTATTGTGGGTATAGGGCTTGCAAAGTACAAAGATGTTTTAAAATCCCAGATGGAAAGTTTACAGCAACCCAAAGAGGAAATTGCCTGATTAATTTCTGCAAAGAATTACAAAAGTTCTGAAACAAAAAAAGCACCTGTCACAAGAGAGGTGCTTTTTAATTTTTTACAATTGAAAATTACGCTACCACAACGTTTATTGCATTAGGTCCTTTTTTACCATCCGCAATATCATAGCGAACTTCATCGTTTTCGCGGATAGTCTCCGACAAACCTGTAGCGTGAACAAAGATTTCACTCCCGCCATTTTTTGGTGTTATAAATCCAAAACCTTTTTCTTCATTAAAGAATTTTACTGTACCTTCTTGCATCTTATAAATAATTACTGTTTCGAAAATAAATGTAGGATATTTAATTGTAAACCAAAGATTTAAAAACCTTTTTTATTTGCTTTATGGGAATTATATAACATTAAGTAAAAATTATATAAAACATAGACAGGCATTTATGAAGATTAAATATCATTATTTACTTGTAATTATAACTGACTAAAACTCAAAAGGTCATTGCATAATTAATTATATAACGCCACAGCAAAATTGTATAAATTAAAAAGCAGAGTCATCCGCTAATTTTGAAAAAAAATAAATTTATACAATCACCATTTAATTAAATTATGAAATTATCAGCAGCTAACAGTTCAGTTATCCAATCAGCTAAAAAAATTGAAGTTCAATCAGAGACCAATTTCTCATTGCAGCCTGAAACACAGTTCGAGAATCTTTTAACAGACTTATATCAAAAATATGATGATGAGCCAGACTTCGATTGTGAATTTTTATGGGCTTCCAATGACCAAAGCGAAAACGAAAGTACAATTGATCCAGAATCTGAAGATGACCTTACAGATCAATTTGATGATAATCAGTGGGATGTGGCTATCTATGACCCGTACTTAGAATCAACTTATTATTAGACAATAGTTTTCAACGGAGCTGTTCGAATGGTTCATCCCGCCTAGTCGCAAGGATAGATTTAAACCTTAAATAATTTACCGAAGCGTAAGAACCAAAGCTTACTAAAATTTGAAAAATTATTGTTTGAATTATTTCCGTGCAGTATTGTTTGCTTGTCAAAATATTTGTCATCGTTAACTACTCACAGCATTTTTTTCTCCTAATACTTTTAAGGATAATGAGTTTACAGTTCATTATAGTACTATTATAAAAATCTTCTTTGCTGTTCTTCCGCAGCTGAATACTGTCAGATATATATTCATAGCTGAAAAACCCTCTGCATTATCATCTTGACTGAAATTCAATATTTCAATTTCCCAAAAACCATTACAGATTACAGTCCTGTTTCAGCAGCTACAAATTGATTTGCTGATTTGAGATTTAATTTAACGACACAATATTTATTTTTTTTCTAAAAATAAATTATTAACTGAAACATTTTGAAAATAAAGCGTCAAATAGAATGTTAATCCTATTCTATTACTTCATCATATTTGGTGTCAGACCTAACGTAGATTACTTAAAATCCGTTTTAAAAATCTTTTCGTATTCTCTGAAGATAGAAGCTAATGCCAGTCATGGAGTTCCAATTCAAATTTTTAATCTAAAAATCAATACTAATGACAAAGACAATGTTTTTTAAATCGGGAATTAAACAAGGAATTATAATGGGACTCTGCTTCTGTCTCTACACTACTTTAATGTGGCTCACAAAATTAGATACGACGTATTTAAATATTGGGCAGTATTTTGACATCGCTATAATTCTACTGCCTGTATTTATGATTTTTTGGATAATAAAAAAACATACTGATTACTATAGGATAACTATTTTTCAAAGAATTGCACTTGCTGTTTTGGTCGGTTTTGTTTCCTATTTAATTTACGATCCTTTCTTATACATTTATCATCATTACATTAATCCAGACTGGTATGATGCCGTGGTTAATTTAAAAGAAGCAGATTTAATGACTGTTCATACGCCGCAAAATAAAATAACAGCAGTTTTGAAAGAAATGAAAACCTCGCCTATAGCTCAGGCAAATTTATTTAGACTATCAGCCGCAATTCCTTCTGTAATTATTTTACCGGTTTTAATCGCTTTGATTTCTCTTCTTTTTATACGAAACAAAACTAGAAATACTACTGCAAATCACGAAAGCCCATTAGCTGTAATGTAAAAATACGCCAGAGTGCTATTGTTAATCTAAATCCGAAAAGCATATACCTAATTTTACTCGACTTGACGAATTTCATGTATCAAACCTGAGTGCTGTTGAATTCCATTTCTACATGGCTCACCTTATAGAGTAGTGAAGGCAGCTGCCTGCCTCCTAATGTTCCCCATATATGATTCAATTCTTCAAATTCAGGTGTATAAACTGTCACAGTAAATCTAAAACTCTTAATGTTTTTCATTACGTCATTTGCATTGCTGTAGAGCGTATTTGCTTGCGTGAAAAGACTTTTTTCTTGGAAAAAGGTATTGATTTTTGAAATTTCATTTAGTGAATTAACATAAGCGTTTCTATTGGCACTGAAAATCAGATAGAGAATAATGCTTTGATCATTGCTTTTGTACAATGTTTTTGAACTTTCAGCTACGTAATTAGGTATGTTTTTGAGCGCCTTATCTTCCTCTATTCGAATCAGGGTCAATACTGTTTTGTCTTCTAAAGCGGCTGAGGTGTTTTTTTGGACTTCTGCCCAGGCAATATTTCCAGCTACTACGCTCTTTTCAAGTCCGTTTTGATCCAAATAATTATTTACCTGCTCTGTAATTATTTGAATTATTTCATAAATCATTGCTGAAGACGTTTAAAGATTTATATTTATTTGATAGTGTTGTGTTTTTATTTATAAATATAAAAAACTAATATTTAATTAGTTAACAACTTACACTATCAAATATAATCAAAAAAACTACAGCTCTTTAAAATGTATTAATCCCAAACTTGTATGTAATAAAAAAAAAATCAGTCCAGCATTTCTTCTAGTTTCATTTTTAAAACATCCTCACTTTGATGACCAAAATACTGCGCAAGGATTTCATATTTATTATCAAAAATAATAAATGAAGGAGTGCCCTGCAGCTGATTTAGCGTGAATGTTTCTGCTAAAAATGATATCTGCGAATAGTAGGATTTAATTTTCATTATTAAAAGCTCTTTTTCCCTTTCAGAAAAACTGGAAATGTTAGGAACAGTGTTCAATAGTAATTGTATCGTACCTGAATTAATAAATGATTCGGCAGTTATCATACGATCAAAAGCAGCAGGAAATTTCGGAATATCCAAATAGGAAGAACGCTGGTAATTTGTTTGGTAATACTTTTTGGTTTCTCCAACCAGTTCACCGCTTTCTAATAATAATTTTAAGTTTGCTTCATTATTATATTCAAAGTCTTCAAAAGCAGTAGCTACACCAATAAAGCCCACTTTGTCTTTGAAGGATTCGTAAAGCTGATTCATAATAGGAATGCCATATATAAAACAGCCCGGACAATTTACTTGAAATACAAAGGCTATATTTACCTTACGGGCTGTGAATTCGCCCTGAACTAATTGCTGCGTGTGAAGATGAAATTTTGACATCGCTCAAATTGATTAAAATTGCAGTACAAAGTTAGTCGGCAACCAGAGCTTTTGACTGGTCCAGTTTTTACAATATTTATCAGTATCTGGTTTCTAAATCTCTTTTTCAGATAAGTGTATTCGAGGCACATCAGATGTGATTTAGGAAGCAGTAAATTATAAAACAGACAGTTTCCCTCAGATGAATTAAATTTTGCAATTTATACCCTGAAAGATATAACAAAACGGTGTAAGTGTTTCTGAAATTTGCTTAGTTAATATCAAAAGCCATGAAAACATTCCTTCGTAATAACGGACTCTCCATCGTCTTTTTTCTTCTATTTATCTTCACGCTTATAGGCCAGATTATATTTGGCTTCAAAGAACATAACAAGGAAATTCTTGAACAAGGCGGTGTCGCTGTAACACTTGCAGGCTATTTCAGCACGGGACATTTTCTAGAATCAACTTTTGAGAATTGGGAAAGTGAATTTCTGCAAATGGCGCTTTTTGTGATCCTTACCATTTTTCTGCAGCAGAAAGGCTCATCGGAATCGAAGGATTTTGACAAGCAGGAAGAAGTCGACAGGGAACCTTCTTCTCGTCGAAAAGGTGCGCCTTGGCCGGTCAAAAAAGGTGGATGGCTGTTGGCTGTCTATAAACACTCACTTACCATTTCTCTTTTACTACTTTTCTTCATTTCATTCGGAATTCATTTCTACGGAAGTCTTAAAGATGAAAACCAACAGCTTTCCCTTAAAGGACTCCCGTTGGAAAGTGCTGCAGCATATATCGGTGATTCGCGATTTTGGTTTGAGTCTTTTCAGAACTGGCAGAGCGAATTCCTCTCGGTATTTGCCATTGTAATGCTGTCCATTTACCTGCGCCAGATCGGTTCTCCGCAATCCAAACCAGTTGATGCTCCAAATAGCGAAACGGGAGAATAATATGCAAACGTCCTTACAATGAACTATTTAAAAATTAGAAATCTTTTCAAAGTGCAAGATCTGCTATAAGATAATTTTGAAGAAAAATAGAAAACCTGCACCATCATAAAGAAGGTACAGGTTTTCCGACAATCAAGATTACTACTGAGTAGTTCCTATTTCTGATCTTCGTTGTCTGCGTCGAAGTTAATCGTATTATAAGCGGCTTCAGTTAGTGTCACATCGGCCTGCTTTTCTTCAGAAAGCGTTTTTTCCAAAAGAAGTACAGCATCATCCTCTCCCAAAGTCGTTGCAAAGGCAGCAAGTGTTCCATAGGTGGCAATTTCGTAATGCTCGATTTTTTGTGAGGCAGCAATAATTCCTGCGTCTCTTACAGGTCCTGGCTGTGTTTCCTCCATAATACTTTCGCCTTCTTTGATAAGCCCTTCCATGGCATCACATTTTTTAGCTGCCGCTTTCTCTCCTACTGATTTAAAAACCTCTTCCAGTCTTGCTACCTGCTCTTGCGTTACAGCTAGGTGCTCATTGATGGCATTAATTAGATTTTCAGATGTGGCATTTTTGGCCATTTTTGGAAGTGCTTTTACTAGTGCTTTTTCAGCCCAGTAAATATCTTTAAGCGAATCCACAAATAATTCTCTTAATCCATCAGCTGCAGAAGGTTTCGCTTTTACTGATGCTTTTGATGCTGCAGATTTTCCTGCAGTGCTGGTTTTGCTTTTAACGGCCGCTGTTTTTTTTATGGCAGTTTTCATAATATGATGTTTTATAGTTAATAAGCCAAATTTACAAATCACATATACTGCTTTTTTACAGTTTTACATTTAAAATTTACAGTATTTAAATATTGAATACCAATACTTTAACACATTTAAATTTTAAGTTTTTATGCTTTTACAGAAATACTATGCTGTCATCAAAAAAATACTTGCCTAAAAGTGCATCAGTTTTTGTGCCATCTAAAAAAACTTTAATTAGGTGGTCCATTTAATAATCTTTAAATACTGGAAAAATATTATAAAAAAATCAAAAAATTATATAAAGAAACAAAAGAGATATTACGGAAATTTACTCTGAATCAATATTATAGAAGCGTATTCTGTTAACTTGAGTTATTTTTCGCTCTTTAAATATTTGATGTCAGGATTTTTGATTTTAGACTGAAAGACGGCCTGACTCTTTAATCCATTATTCACTGGAAGTCATTTTTTTTAAACTAAAACTTATCATTATGCATACTGTTACCCCTTGGAGCGCAGCTGCTCAGGCAGATATTGAAAATAGTGAAATCTTTTTAGAGAGAAAAATCCATGATTACACCTATCAATTCTACAATACTGGAGATTCCCTTTGGATTGTGGCGATACTGCCAAATAGTGGAAAAATAGCTTTCCGGACGGCTTTCGCGATGAACAGCTGCTTTGAGATCAATAATATTTTTGATGACGAAGATACTATCGTGATTGTTTTAAACTCAAGACTGGGCAGTTACGAGATCCGCGTAGATTTTCCAGATTCGCTCACTCCGATATTACATTATACAACCTCTTTTACGGCAAATATACCATTGATGATTCCATTCTGGCCAAGAGATATAATACCTCTTACAAAAAATGGAAGTGTAGAAAACACTGCTGGAAAAATTCATATGGAACAGTTCGGATCCCGATCTGGACTGCTGTTTGTAAGTGTTACTAAACCTCAGACAGGATCTTTATTTTATTTTCAGAACCTGACATCATTATCTGCATACTGCGAAGCTACGCAGACAGAATCTAAAAACACCGTGGGTGGCAGCTGGCCAGAAATTGGCTTTCAGCTCCCCGTTACCGATAAAGAACCTCTTCCTTCGGGCAGACCTTTTATACTCTCAGATGCCTATGTAGTACTGGATACTGAAATTGTAGAGAAAACATCCTTAGTTTGTGAGCATTTTTTAAACAACCTAGTCAAAATATACAGAGTACTGCAGCAGCCGGCAATTGAATATCACAACTGGCCGGATATCGCTCAGCAGGTAATTACAGATTTAACGTACAATAAAGGAGCGTGGACACAGAAAAATGGAAATGCTTACTTGAATGCCTATTTGTGCGACTACGACACTCCTGCTGAAAGCATGGTGCAACTGGCAGTACTGACTCCATTTAAGGAATTTGAAAAATGGAGCGGTGAAAAACAGCCTCTTTGCGATGCACTAACAAACGGACTGCCCGCTTTTTACGATTCCAAAATTAACTGCATAAACAGATGGCTTCCTGCGCTGGCAGACACACTGGATCATTCAGAAGAACATAAAAAAGAAATGGTGATGGATTCCTGGTATCTGCATCATCCCCTGATGAATTTAGCAAGACTTTCATTGCAAGGGGATAAAATCGCAGAAAAGCTCCTGTTAGATTCCATTGATTATGTCATAAAAACAGCCCATCATTTTAAATATTCCTGGCCGGTTTTTTATGATATGCAGACTTTGGAAATAATCAAAAAAGAAACAGCTCCCGGCGCTGGCGGAGAAAGAGATGTGCCTGGTGCCTATGCGCACTTAATGCTGTTGGTTTTTAAGTTAACCAAGGAGAAACGCTATCTGAGTGAGGCTGAAAAAGCAGCCAAAAAATTAGCCGATCTGGGTATTAATATCTTATATCAGGCTAATAACACTGCCTTTGCAGCTGGGGCTTTACTTGAATTATATAAAATAACCCATAAGAAACTATATCTTGATTTAAGCAATACCTGTCTTACGGGACTCTTTAAAAATGTACAGTTGTATGACTGCCGCTATGGCTTTGGTCAAAATTACACTAATTTCTTCTCCATCTTTCCGTTAAATGATGCGCCGTATACTGCAGCTTATGAAGAGTTGGAAGTCTATGCTGCTTTATCAGAATATTTAAATCAAGCCAAAGATGTAGAGATTCTGCCAGCCGTTAAAACACTGCTTCCCGAATTTATTAAATATGCTGTTAACAGAATTGCCTACTATTATCCACCGAAACTGCCCAAAGAAATGCTTTCCAAAGAAGTTAAAACAGGAGAACTCCAGGCTGATTTGTGGATTCCTTTAGAAGATCTATACAATGGCTGGGAACACAGCGGTCAGGTCGGACAAGAGGTTTACGGTGCTGGAATGGCTTTTGGCGTAGTATCAAGACAGTATATCAAAATCAATGATGATTTTATGCTTTTTATAGATTATCCCCACCACTATACCAAAAGAGGAAAAACAATCAACATCCATCTAAACGGTGATAAAACAATGTACTGCAATTTGAAAATACTAAAACTGGGAACTCCTGCTGTCAAAATGAAAGTATTTCAGGATAGCGAACTTCTTAAACCTTTTAAAAAAAGTACCAAAATGCAGGAATACAGAATTGCAGGAAATGGTACAGTTAAAATTGAGTCGTAATATTTACTTAATACATAAAAAACAAATAATGGAAAAATTGACAAATTACTTTGGACAAAATATCAAAGACAAAAGAATTGTAGTGACTGGTGGAACAACCGGAATAGGAAAAGCAATTGCCGATGTGCTCGTGTCCCTTGGCGGACGTGTTCTTATTTTTGGAAGAGATCCTAAAGATTTCAAAAATGCTGTGGCGGATATAAAAAAACAATTTCCAGACAGTGAGGTCTATGGAACTCCGGCGGATGTCACTAAGAAAAAAGACATTGACAAAATATTAAAAATAGCAGATACTGAACTCGGAGGTATTGATATTTTAATCAACAATGCCGCATTGGGAGCACCTGGAATTGCTGGTGAAACTTATGAGGACTATAAATATGTTGTAGATACTAACATTACTGGCTATCTAGCCTTCGCCCAGGAAGCTGCATCAAGAATGAAAAAACAGAAATCAGGACATATTATCAATATTGGCTCAATGAGCGCCGAAAGCCGAACTGGCCAAAGCACCATTTATGTGGCTACAAAATCTGCTATTCGAGGTTTCAGCACCTCGCTTCGCAAGGAGTTAAATCCGCTTGGAATTAAAGTTTCACTTATTGAACCTGGAGCAGTAACAAGTGATATGCAGACCGATCCAAAAAAAGTACAAAAGCAAAAGGTAGAAAAATTGGAAATGCTGGAAGCGTACGATATTGCGATGAGCACACTGTTCTGTTTGTCCCAGCCAAAAAGATGCGATATTGTCACCATGCAGATACGTCCGCATCTCCAGATTATCTAATCTTAGTAATAAAGTCAACATATATACACAAACACCTGCATTTACGCAGGTGTTTTTAGTTAGGATATAGCTGAGAAATTGGGTATAAAAAATACAACAGCATCAATTTTATTTTTAATATTAGATCTCAATATTGCATTACAATCCTACAATAAAGAATCCAGTATAACAATAAGTTCTTTGTAACTGGTGGGCTTGCTGATGTATTTTATAATTTTTTCACTGCGCACCAGTTCATCTGCAAAATTTTCAGAAGGAGTTGAAATCAAAATTACAGGAATATTGGCAAGGCGCTTTTCTGCTTTAAGCTTTTCGAGGAGCTCAAGACCATTCATACGGGGCATATTGTAATCCAAAAAAATAAGATCCGGAAGATTCTCTGTCACAAGCAGATGATCAAATTCTGCCGCAGGGTTAAAAGCCCATCGCAGGCAGACTCCTTTGTTCAATGTATCAGCAGCTTCCATGAACAGCTCTGCATCTTCCCGATCATCATCGATCAATAAAATATTTTTATAAGCCATAACATAATTTTAAATAATGTCCTTATACAGACATATGCACTAAGTTACGAATTTAAAATTGTTTAGGTTTGGGATTTCAGGAGTTTAATGAAAAAAACTACTGAAAATATATTCTTAAACAAATCCTTTTTCTTGGCATTATTAACCTATCAATTTGTCAGTACTTTTAACCTTACTTATTTAAACTGAAAATTATATAATATTCGAACAATATTATATAAGTAAATTTCTGTACATATTCTGATTTTTGACTTTTTAAAAAAATTAAGTTGCTGATATTTAATAATTTGACTAAAAAATTAAGATGCAGACTAAAATATATTTTGAAATAAAACGATATTTATACAAAAGTAGAGCAATGTTGCTACTTTTGTACTGTATATTTCCTATAATATGCTTCTCCCAGCAGAAGTATTCACCAAAAGTGGTACTTGCTGTTGAAACGTACGCTTTTCTCAAAGGACAAAGTGCATCACTAGAGCATATTGCTAAACAATTTCCCTCCCTAAAGAGTGATATTAAGACAGCAGAAAAGAAATCTTCTTTTTTACATTCGCGTGCAGAGCAGAATATTGAGCTCTTTTTAAAGCAAGAACTGCCTGAGCAGGATTTCATAGTTTTGCAAAACCGCATCGATTCACTGCTTATTAAACAGTTCAATATTCCAATAGAAAAAGAACAGCATGCAAGGGATTTTCTGGAAATCATAAAAGACCGGCCACATTCCTTAAAGGATACAGTGTTGTCAAAAGGCATTATTTCATTTGCCTATCAGGATAAACCTCATCAGGAAATTGTTGATGGGCATATCGAGACCTTTACTACAAAAGACCATCCAAAAGCATCTGATTCCGATCTTCAAATCTCTGTTCCCAAGAGCTGGCTGGCCGAGGAAGCCGCAATGTCCCAAACTGTACAGCAGTTCACAAGCTTTCACGGAAGAGGCAATGAAAAAATACTGCTCCTAGTATATGATCTGCCTGCCGATGAGCAGTTTGTACTTAACGAAAAATCAGCTGCTGAGCTTCTTCCTCCGCAAGCTAATCTTATCCGCACTGAATCAGTAAGAATTGACGGCATACCTGCGGTGATGATTGACGTGGAGGAAGCTGTGCATGAGAAAGCTAAAGTACGAATGCTGCAGTTTATGTTCACTAAAAACCGTAAATTATACTGCCTTCAGGGAAGTATAGGGCCTGTTGAGAGTAGCAAAAATCTCGATCTGCATATTCAAAAATATGAACCACTGTTTCGTATGATTGCTTCTAAAACTCAAATTGAAAAATAACCAGTAAGAAGATCCGCGTTCTAATATGCGGCTCTTTTATTTTAGAATTAAATTATTTATAAGAGTTTATCAAAATGAATCGGGAGCTCATTTACACGCTTTCCTGTCGCATGAAATATTGCATTTGCAATAGCCGGAGGCATTCCGACCACCCCGATTTCTCCGACACCTTTCACACCTAGGTCATTGACAAAATTATCTTCTTCCTTAACAAAAATAACATCTAGATCGTGAATATCGGCATGAACTGGTATATGATACTCGGCAAAATTGGTGTTCATGTATTTCCCAAACTGATTGTCCAGAATAGTTTCTTCGTGCAGTGTTTTACTGATTCCCCAGATCATACCGCCTAATATCTGGCTTTCTGCCGTTTTAGGATTAATAATCTTTCCTGCCGCGACGGCCGTCACTGCCCTTCTAACTTCAATTATACCCAATTCCTCGTCTACCTCAACCTCAACAAAAACAGCGCTGTGCACTGCTTTAGCTTTCTTTCCATAGGTAAGCGGATTAGGCATTGCAGTATTGGTTGTTTTGATTTCTTTTATATTACTGAGAGTTAAAACATCTTTGACGCTGTATTTTAACTCATCCTTACTTTTCACATATATAAAACCATCGCTGAAAATAACCTCGTCAAAGTTTACCTCACTTAATAAGGAATCTTGTAACTTTCTGGCTTTATTAAATATTTTTTTATTTAATGCCCTGCACGCCGCCTTCACGGCTGGCCCGACTGTAGCGGTAGTAAACGAACCTCCTTGTATCGGCGCAAAAGGCATTTGGCTCTCGGCGTATGAAAATGTAATGCTGTCAAGAGGAAGTCCCAGTTCATCAGAGGCAATCTGGGTCATAATGGTCAAGGTGCCGGTGCCTATATCAGTTACAGCACTTTTTATTTCCACTTTTCCATCACTTGTCATAACTGCGTTTACCCTGGCCATCAATCTGTTGGCATCCCATATTCCTGTTGCCATTCCATAACCAACAAGTTTGCTGCCTCGTTTCATACTGCGCGGCTGTGGATTTCTTTGGCTCCATCCAAATTTCTGTGCACCCTGCAGGTAACATTCCCTAAGTTCTTTACTGGAATATTCTTTATCGGAACTTTTATCCTTTTGAGAATAATTAATAAGCCTTAATTCAACGGGATCTATATTTAACTGGTAAGCCAGATCATCCATTGTAACCTCAACGGCATGCATTCCTGTACTTCCCCCCGGGGCACGCATATCAAGGGGTGAATATACATCTAAGGGAATAAGTTCATGTTCCAAAAGCGTATTGGAGGCAGGATAAAGCATACCAGCCCAATTGACTACTATTTCAACATAATCCTCAAATCGGGAGGTCTCTCCTACTGCCTTTTGATATATAGCATTTACATTTCCATCCTTATCGGCACCAAATCTGGTCGTCTGCAGTGTCGGGGGTCTGTGGCCAAAAGTAAACATCTGAGCACGGTCCAAGGTAACGCGTACATTTCGTTTTAAAGCAAGTGATGCCATAACGGCCATGAACAGCTGGTACTGAGGCCGAAGTCCCGAACCAAAAGCTCCTCCTACAAAAGGCGCTATTACTTGGACGTTTTTCATCTTTAGACCAAAAACATTCGCCACATACATTTGCGAATTGATGGTTCCCTGAGTTTTATCATATATTTTTAGTTTGCCGCTGCCTTCATAAATAACAGTTGTGGCAAACATTTCCATCGGATTGTGGTGTTCTGTTCCATGGCTGAATTCTCCCTCACTCTTTACAAAAGAAGCGGTGTAAGCCGTTTCAAAATTACCTGTTGGTTTTGGAGGCGGTGGTTTAAGCAGGGATGCCAGACCTTTTTTAGGTTTTCTTGCCCTGCTTAAATTAGCCTGCAGGTCCGTTTCGAATTTTTCTTCTTTATATGCCACTTTAATTTGAGTCGCTGCATATCGGGCCATCTCAAAACTCTGGGCCACGACCAGCGCAATCGGCTGGCCGTTATATTTAATATCATTGTCTTTTAAAGGCTTGAAAACAGTACCGGGCGGAGCATCCATATCGGCATACTGGAAATCAAACCAAGCTGTTGAAGGTCTGTTTTCATGAGTAAAAATCTCAATGACTCCGTCATGTTTTTTTGCATCTGAGGTGTCTATAATCGTTATTTTACCTTTGGTAATGGTGCTGTTTACCACATATCCGTACAGGAGTTCTTCGGCGGGATATTCCCCGGCATATTTCGCGCTTCCTGTGACTTTTAAACGGCCTTCTAAACGGCTTACTGGTTTTCCTATTGCGGGTAATTTTGTCATTGCTTCTTTCTTTTAATTGCTGGTATTTTATCTTGAAGGTTTTGCCCCCGGGCGCTGTGTCTCCGGATTTAATGCCATAAGACAGCTTCGGACAATCGCTCTTTTGGCCAGCTCAATTTTAAAGGTATTGTGCTGATATCCCTTAGCGCCGTTTAAAATAATTTCGGCAGCCTTAGAAAAGTTTTCCCGTGAGGGCTGTTTCTGTTTTAAAAAATCTTCCGCTTCAACAATACGCCACGGTTTATTAGCAACACCGCCAAGGGCAATTCGGGCTTCTTCGATAATTCCATTTTCAAGTCTAAATGCAGATGCCACGGAAACTAGGGCAAAGGAGTAAGAACTCCTGTCACGAAGTTTTAGATAGCAGTAGTTTTTCTCAAATCCTGCTGGCGGAAGATCTATACTGGTTATAAGTTCACCATGCTTGAGATTATTATCAATTTGAGGAGTATCCCCCGGGAGTCTGTGAAAGGCAGCGAAAGGAAGTGCTCTCTCTCCATCAGGACCGCTGATATTAATTACCGCGTTTAAAGCAGCCAGAGCAACACACATATCGGAAGGAAAAACCGCTATGCAGTTTTCACTCTGCCCTAAAATGGCATGGATGCGATTATAACCTGTAAGGGCAGAACATCCAGATCCTGGATCCCTTTTATTACAGGGCGTGGTTATATCATAAAAATAATAACATCTGGTGCGCTGCATCAAATTGCCTCCATTAGTAGCCATATTTCGAATTTGTGCAGAAGCGCCTGCCAGAATTGCTTTTGACAATAAAGGATAGCGTTCTTCTATGATTGGATCATAGGCAGTCTGTGCATTAGTATGAAGGGCACCGATTCTTACGCCACCATCATCAAGCCTTATAATAGAATTGTACTGTGTTATTGGGTTTATATCAACGAGCTTATCAGCTTTTGTAATAAAATATTTGAGCAGATCAGTTATATTGGTACCCCCTGCTATTATTTTATTTCTAATATCTCCATCCATTTCCTTAAAAACATCTTGGGGAGAAGAAACTTTGGTATATGAAAAATTATTCATGATATCCTCCTTCCTTTACTGCCATAACTGCATCAATTATACCTTTACTGGCACCACAGCGGCAAAGATTACCAGACATTAATTCCTGAACTTCTTCCCTAGAGAAGGCTTTATTCTCCTCGAGCATGCCGACAGCGCTGCAGATCTGTCCTGGTGTACAGTAGCCGCATTGAAAAGCATCATAATCGATAAATGCCTGCTGCATCGGATGTAGTTTTTCTCCGGCGGCGATTCCTTCGATTGTTGTAATATGGGAGCCGTCTTTCATTACTCCAAGTGTTAAACAACTCAATATTCTTTTACCGTCCACAAGAATGGTACAGGCACCGCACTGGCCGTGATCGCATCCTTTTTTGGTTCCCGTGAGCTGCAAATGTTCCCTGAGCACATCCAGCAGGGATACCCATGGCTCGAGCTCGAGCTCATAGAGATGACCATTTATATTTAAACTAGTCGTATGTTTATTCTCTTCTATCATGACTTGCGTTTATTTAATTATAACAAAATAAATGAGCAGACACTGCTGAGAACGCTCCAGAATTCTGCAACATTAAAGTACGATCCTTTTCGTACTGAAAACTTATAGGATTCGTAAACCAGTTTACAGAATTTCAATCATTAATGTCTTATTATTCAAAACATTACCACTTATAATGTAGTAAATTTATATAAGTCAAACAGCAAATGATGTAAAATTCTGACTGTCAGTCTATTTAATTTTAGAATCCTATTTAACGAAAGAAATAATAGAGTAATCTTAAACACTTTTATTATGAGCACTAAAAAAACAATTTCCAGACGCTCAGCCATTACAGGCATGGGAGCCATCTGCCTGACTACGGCTTTTACTCCTGTTTTGGGAGCAGATTTTAAAATGGACGAAAAAGGTTCAGAAAAAGGTTCTGTTGAGCCTGAAGATCCAAAAACTAAATATCCACGCCCTCCTTTTAAAGAACAGTCACAGCCATGGCCGGGACTTGTAAGCAAAATGGATCCCCGCCCTGATCACGGGGAGAAAAGTTATAAAGGCGCTGGGCGGTTAAAAGGAATGAAGGCACTAATCACGGGAGGTGATTCGGGCATGGGAAGAGCAGCTGCAATTGCTTATGCCAGAGAAGGTGCAGATGTTGTCATCAATTACTACCCTACAGAGGAAGAAGATGCTAAGGAAGTTATCCAGCTGATTAAAGCCGAAGGAAGAAAAGCTGCCACAATACCGGGAGATCTTCGTGATGAAGCTTTTTGCAGCTCCTTGGTACAGCAAGCTGTAAAAGCTCTTGGAGGATTAGATATTGTGGTTAATAATGCGGCGCGCCAGCAGACTCATGCCTCTATCCTGGACATCTCAACAGAAGATTTTGATGCTACTATGAAAACCAATATTTATGCTCCTTTCTGGATTATAAAAGCGGCGCTGCCTCATCTAAAGCCTGGATCATCTATCATCGGAACTAGTTCTGTGCAGGCCTATGCCCCGACAGAGGATTTATATGATTATGCGCAGACAAAAGCCGCTACTACCAATTACATTAAATCCCTAGCGAAGCAGCTTGCGCCAAAAGGCATAAGGGTGAATGGTGTAGCACCAGGACCTGTATGGACTCCACTTCAGGTAAGCGGAGGTGCCACCATGGAAAAATTAAAACAGTTCGGCTCCCAAACGCCAATGGAAAGACCAGGCCAGCCCGTTGAACTTGCTTCGATTTATGTCCAGCTTGCCGCTCCAGATGCCAGCTATGCAACAGGACAAATTTACGGATCAAGCGGCGGTGAGGGAAACCCATAAATATGAGATAAGATTTGGTAAACAAACCGTCTGCACAGGTGATTGCAGACGGTTTGTCATATTACAGAAATTCGGGTTACTTAAACTATCCTCAATACTGGCTTCCTAACCTCATTAGATGTTTTTTCATTTGTTCTTGATGAAGTTATTTTAAATATTTTTTTCTTGGTAGATGTTCTAGCGCTGTCAGCGACATTTGTATTGTGATATATAATATACATGGTAAGATTTTTTTTAAAATTATTATACAAATTTAAAATTGGATCAAACAGTAAACTTATACTTTACGTGCTATTAATTACATTATTATAAGCAGTTTACATTGAATGTATAAGTCCATAAACAAACTTATACTGGCAATCTTATAAAATTCGCACTTCAAGTTATAACCTTATAAATGAATCACTTACTAGATTTGAGTTTAATTAACTGCAGAACACTTTTAAACTAATCAAAGACTTTTTAAAGTAAAGTTATGATGATGGATAAATAGGAAAATTGTCTAAAAAGTTGTCGCATTAGTTATTGATAAAAATTACTACAAATTATTTTAAAAATTTAAAATTATGGAAACAACAGCATCATTACCGAAACTTAAAACCAATGTTTCAGCATTGGAGAGAATATTAATGGTTACCAGTGGGGCTTATCTTTTATATAAAGGATTGTCACAGCAAGACAGAAGTATTACAAAGGCAGGAACCGGAGGCGCTATGCTTCTGCGAGGGATTTCGGGCTATTGTCCTGTTTACGATGCGGTGGATCATCTCAAAAATGATAAGGCTTCCAATGTGAATATCAGGATCAACAGCGTAATTAATAAACCAGTCAGCGAGGTATATAACTTCTGGCGTGATCTGCAAAACCTGCCAAAATTCATGAACCATCTTGAATCGGTGGAAACAATAAGTCCAAGCACATCCAAATGGACTGCAAAAGGTCCGGCGGGAATAGGAAGTATCTCATGGAACGCTTCGATTGTGAAAGATGAACAAGACCGACTGATCAGCTGGCAGTCTGAAGAAGATTCCTCTATTAAAAATGCAGGAAAAGTTACTTTCCAGCCAAAAGGAAATGCAACGGAAATTGATGTTACGATATCTTATCACGCGCCGCTAGGAACTATTGGCGAAAGCACTGCAAAGTTTTTAAATCCGTATTTTGAAAAACTAGTTAAGGACGATATTAATAATTTTAAGGCTTATATAGAATCTCTTTAGATCCTCTTTATAACAAAATCTTAAAATTTTAATTTCAAAATTGAAAAAACCTGTAATATCTTATTATTACAGTTTTTTTTTATTCTTACTTAAACACTTCTAAAAACAAGCGCTAAAGATCTAAGATGATTCATTATTCAGTTTTTCTCATAAATTAATTTATAGATCGATACTTTACTTATTTAAAGTAATCCAAACTTTTGTTTGTAGATCTGAAGCTCTCTATCCGTATTACCGAGAAGCTTCTCTAAAAGTATGATTTTATCCTCATAAAGTCTTTTAACCAACTCTAATCGACTGTCGGTTTTAAGGCTCTGCTCTTTTTCACTTTTGTTGTTTGGATTAAAATATTTCTGGCTTTCAAAATTAATAATATTTTCCACTGGCAAATCTAGAATTAAAGACAGTTTTTGAAGTTTCTCAAAACTTACACTTGTTTTACCTTTCTCAATTTTACTGTAACCAGCTTGTGTTATTCCTAATTGATCTGCCATATATTCCTGAGTATAGTTTTTTAATTCCCTGATACTTTTTATCTTATTACCTATTGACATTCCATGTTTTTTTTAATGATTGATACGGGCTGATACTTTAAAAAAATCAAGAGAAAACTGCTGAATTTTCAATTAATTTTATCTACCTGCAAAATTAAGTTTCAAGAAAAAAAAGTGCAATAACATATGTTAACATTTGTCCCTATTTTAATCGGCATCATACTTAAGACGGCTTAAATGAACGGGACTTATGTTAAGATAAGATGCAATGTAGTGCTGAGGCACGCGCAGGAGTATTTTTGGAAAATTAGCGTTCATACTGTTATATCGCTGTAGAGGTGTCTCCGTATAAAGGGCTTTGATTTTACTGTTCATTAAGAAAAAATAATCCTCTGCGATGAGTCTTCCTAATTTTTCTCCATTGCGAAGATTTTTATAAAGCAGCTGCAGCATTTCAAATGTAATGACAATGACTGTAGTATTTTCAAGAGCCTGAATGTAAAAATCTGCTGAAGTCTCTTTTAAAAAGCTTTGGTAGTCTGTGGCGAAAGTATTTTCTAATGCAAAATGAAATGTTTTTTCATCATCATTGTGGTCCATAAAATAAATGCGAAGCAGGCCCTTTTCAACAAAATATATATTGCGGCAGATTTCTCCTTGGAAAAGAATTATTTCCTTTTTCTTGATCTGCTTGACAGTAAACATATCACTGCACATCTTCCATTCCAGATCATCTATCTCAGTATAATGCAGTATCAGTTTCCTTATGCTTTCAAAATTATTGTTCATTTTCTCGACCTTATTTTTCTCTACGTTATAGCAGTGTTGACAAATATAACGCTAAGAAAAGCTTCCTTATTTTAATCTGATATAAATATGGAAAGGTTGTAAAATTAAAAACTGCTTGTTTCTTTAAGATCCAGTTGAGAAAAGTATTTTACATAAAAAATTAGAATGGCTCGATCAGAAATATTTAATGATACTCTATTGAAATTAGCTTATGAAAAACAAAACTTATGCTGAAAGAAATAAACAAATTTTAAGAGAAAAAAATCCTTACACTAATTTCTCGCTTTTCTGTAAATCTCTCCATACTCTTCAGTCTTATTTCAAAAACAAGTAATAATCGTAAAATTGACATTAGAAATCTACCCACTCGCACTTTTACTGCTTTTGTTTTATTCTGTTTTTAAAACAATATCGAAAAGCCGCTAGTGTATTTTGTAAATAAATCGATTGCGATCAAGATGATCAGAAATAAAACAAAAACTAATAAATACGTAATTACTTGGGCTTTTTTATTGACTTCAAAAGTGGCGGGATTTATAAAATAGTCAGCATAGACAGCCTTAGAAATTTTTAAATGGGGTGAAAATAAAGTAACGCCCTGCAAAAAATGACCAATTAGGTGATATTTGTTTTTCGGGATATAAGTCAGTCCATTTTCAGGTTTAGAAAAATGAATGGGAATTTGTTTGCCTTCTTTAAAACCAAAAATATATCCTTGAGAATATTTTGTTCCAATACTTCTATCAATATCGCTAACATAAGTTTCAGCACTGTGTTCTAGATCCTTATACAAAATACTCTGAACAATGCCATCGTATTGGTGATGATGTAAGCCATTTCTATCTACAGATATAAGGATAACTTTTTTAAGTTTTTGACGCCTATAATTTTTGTAGAAAGCCCAAATTCCCCAAAGCACAATAGGAAAATAAATTAGGTTAAAGATGATCTCATTGGTAGATAATTGACTATTGTGTTCCAGCTGCATACTTAACGGAATTCCAATAAATAAAGCAAGCATTGCGATACATAAAAGTCCAAAAAGCAGATAAACAAATATGGTAGCTGCCAAACTACGTTGAGAAGCTATTTTAGGGAAATTTTCTTTGTTATAAATCATTAAGTGCTTATTAATTCAAATTCGGCATTATCGGTAAGAGATTCAAATTTCTCAAATAACGCATAATAACATTTTGCCGCCTCAGTAAAATTAAAATAGAATACGATATAACAAAAAAAAACATTAAAATATTTTTGTTCCTTTACGTCTTCCTTATTTTGTTTCCATTTTTAATAGATATTTTAGTAGTGTTTTTACGCAAAAATATTACATCGTAAATAACGAAAAATTGATAGTCTTGAATAACAATAAGTTCAAACCACTAAGAATCTTAAAAATAAAAGGAAATCCCAATGAAAAAGAAGTAATAAACTAAAAAAATGGTTTGATTTTTTTTTAAAACAGTACTAAAAAATCAATTTTTAGTACTGTTTTAAATTTAGAACCAAAAGAATTAAATTTTACGTTTTGTTTCGACAATTCCAGTGCTTGCCCCAAAAATATTCGCTTGAGTTGCTGAAATCATGTTATGAGGATAGCCTAGATCAAAATCGCTGAGTGTATTGAGAAGTTCAATTTCTGATTGAGAAAGTGTTACAGCTAATGAATTTAAATTATCTGCAAGCTGTTGTTCATTACGCGGTCCTAAAATTGTAACTGTAGAAAGTCCAGTATTATCATGTTTTTGTCTCAGCCATGCTAACGCAATGTCTAATATTTTAGCTTGTTTTTCATTTGCCATGCTTTCCAGTGCGTTTAAAATTTCTGTTTCCCTGTTTCCTGTTTCGCCTTTTAATAATGCACCGCCCCACGCCTGTTGTCTTGATGGTTCATTTTGAACGTTGGAACGGTACTTCCCAGTAAGGGTTCCACCTGCAAGAGGTGACCAAAAAGCAGCTCCAAGACCCAATGATTCTGCCATAGGAAGTAATTCACGGTCAGCTCCTCTTTCAATAAGATTATATTCTATTTGTATTCCAGCTACTGGAGCCCAGCCTCTAAGGTCGGCCAAAAGTGCTGCATTGGCAATCTTCCACGCTGGGAAATTTGAAAATCCGGTGTACAAAATTTTACCCTGACGCACTAAATCATCCATGGCTCTCATAATCTCTTCAATTGGAGTTTGTCCGTCTGCAATATGAGCCCAATAAATATCCAAATAATCGGTATCTAGTCGTTTTAAGCTTTGTTCCACAGAATGAATAATATTCTTTCTGCTGTTTCCAGTAGTCAGCAGTGTCGAACCTCCTGTTGAGAATTTAGAAGAAAGTATTAAATCATGGCGTTTGTCTTTAATTAGATTTCCTAGAATTTCTTCTGACTGTTCTAGCTGATAACCATCTGCCGTATCAATAAAATTACCTCCCGCTTCAACGTATGTATTAAAAATATTTTTAGAGGTTTCCTCGTCAGAACCATGTCCCCAGCGTGTTCCAAAGTTTCCTGTTCCTAATGCCAGTTCCGAAACTCTAAGTCCGGTTTTCTGTCCAAAAATTTTGTATTTCATAATGTAAGAGTTTAAATTATTTTTGTACTAATTAGTACAAAATTGATTAAAAAAAAGTTTATTCGATTATTTCAAAATTAAATTTTATAAGAGCCGCCAATGAAGCATCATCCATGTTCATTCGTTTGGTAACATTTATTCCATTCCATAAATTAAGCAGATGGCTTCCTATAAGTTCGGCACTTTTAACTGTTTTGATAATGCCTCTATTTTTACTGGTCTGAATAACATCAGTAAATATTTTTTCAAGTTCAAAGAGCTGTCTGGTAATTACCTCTTGGGCATATTGATCTTTCGCAGCCATTTCTACCAAAGCATTTCCCATGAAACAGCCTTTCGCTTTATCTTTATTATTACTGTCTGAGAGTTTCAGAAAAGTAGATTTTAAATATTCAAATGGATTTTCACTTTCGGCAATTTCTTTTCGTAATGTTGAAAGCAAATTACCCGCAAACTGATGCAGTGATTTTTCATAAAGTTCTTTTTTACCTCCTTTAAAAAAAAGGTAGAAACTTCCTTTTCCAATTCCCATAGCTTTTAAAAGTTCTTCGGCAGATGCAGCTTCGTAACCCTTTTCCCAAAAGATTTGAGAGGCTTTCGAAATTACTTCCTGTTCGTCGAATATTTTTGGTCTTCCAGCCATTTTAAATTATTTATAGAGCAAAGATATAATTATGTACCATTCGGTACATAATTAAAAATCACTTTAACAAAAAATTAACTATCACAAAAAACAGCTTTATTTAAATATGCTAAAAACTTAGTAATGGAATTAGTAGTTATCGTTCTCGCGCTACAAGCAGTTTGGGACTAAATCAACGTTATCTTTCGGATTCGCCAAATCTTCCAAATACAAACCAATTTTTCCATTAAGCCAAATGACCAAATTGCTTGTAGCGTGTGTTGGCAGGCGTTTATTTTTCTTTATTGATTTTGAATTTCGTTTTTTGTTCTTGTTCTAAATTCGCCCATTTTTTCAATTTAGCGTCAAGATTTTTCCAACCAAATGTATTTGCAAAAATCCCCAGAGGCATTCCTATTATTGTTCTAATATATTCTTTTGGATTTCTTTTATAATCTTGGTAAAATCCAAAATAGAAATAGACTCCTATAAAAGTTATAATAAAAAAAAGAAAAATAATTTTTGTCATTTAGAAAGAATTTGATTTTATAGTAAAAGCGATTAGAATTCCAACAACATGCATTCCAATCACATAACATTTCCAATTCGGTCTTTTTATCCAAATATAGACATAAATCGGAATTTCAATTATTGCTAATATTAGTGCCAGAATTCCAATAATATCTTGCAGTTCGGAAATTATCATTGTGTAAGGATAAAATATTCTTGCAGGCAAGTATGTCCCGTGTCCGCCACCAGCCAACATTACCGTTATAAAAGTAATAAAATTGTGATTATTATTGTTTTCGTTTTCATGTTTAAATGTATGCCAACTATTCTATAAATAACTCCGCAGCATAACATCAAAAAGATGCCTGCCGCGAAGTCTCTATAATTATCTATCTTATTTATGGAATAATTTGTTCGTTTCTTAACAAAGAAAACAAATCAAAAAAGGAATTTTTAGTGCTTTTATATACCGAAAATCCAAGTTCCCGGCTTTTGGACATATCAGTCATAACCTCTAAAGGGCGTCCAAGATCAAGATCTGTATGCCATGCCGATGCTAACTTATTTAAATCGTTTTCTACCAAATTATGCTGGTTTACAATTTCAGTCCAAATTGGCTGCTTCTTACTTAATAATGTTTCAAGCGGTCTAATTGTATCATTGTAACCTTCAAAATCTATCTCAAACCATTCAGCAATTTTTGGCCATAACCATTTCCATCTAAAAACATCTCCATTGGTAATATTGAAAGCTTCATTATGAGCTTCATTTGTTGTTGCTGCCCAAATGATTTGTTCTGCCAAAATTTTAGCATCCGTAACATCCGATAGTCCGTTCCATTGTGCTTCAGATCCTGGCCAGATCAAAGGAAGACCTTCTTTTTTACAAATACTGGCATAAACTGCCAATGTTGTCCCCATATTCATGGCGTTGCCAATAGTTTTACCAATTACGGTATGTGGTCTGTGTACGTTCCATGTAAATCCATCTCGTAACGCAGCCTTGTAAACTTCATCCTCTTGGGCGTAATAAAAATTAGGCAGATCCAATCTCGGCATTTCTTCTCTTAGTGGTGTTTCTGGCAGTGTTCCTGCTTTTGCATAGGCATCAAACGGACCTAGATAATGCTTTAAACCTGTCACTAAAGAAACATGCTGAACGGTTTTTTTTAAAGATAAAACCTGCAGCAGATTTCGAATCATAGCACTGTTAATCCTGATATTTTCTTCTTCGGTGTCCTTTCGCATCCAAGTAGTAAAAAAAACATGCGTTGGCGAAACATCCTTTAGTGCAGTTTCCAAAGACTTTAGATCGAGCAGATCGGCTGCAATTGGAAGTAATCCTTCAATATCATTTTTTTGATTGCGTGAAAGTCCAAAAACAGTCCATTGTTTTTCTATAAGTTTTAAAGCCAGATTGCTTCCTGTAATTCCTGTTGCGCCTACAACTAAAGCGATATTGCCAGCTGTACTAGATTTTAATTGTTGAGAATCCATATTTTACTATTATTTTCTACAAAATTAAATCTAAACCCATATTCGTAAAGATGATATAAAACAAGAAAACGACTTGATCTAAATCAATTATTTCTCACCAAGATTCACATTCTTTTTAAGACGGCTGAGGGTTTCCGCAGAAAGACCAAGGTAAGATGCCAGTAAATTCTGGGGAACACGTTTTATTAAATCGGGGTTGTTTTTTAAAATGTGCTGGTACTTTTCTTCGGCATTATGAGTATTGGAACTTATTAATCTTCGTTCTTTTGTAATTAAACTATTCTGAAAAAGCAGTCTAAAATAGCGGTCCATAATAGGAATCTGCAAAGTTAAGTTTTCAAAATCTTTACTGGTGATTACTAGAAGATCCGAATCTTCCATGGCATCAATACTGTAAAAAGAAACTTCTCCGCTAAAAAAACTATTCATATCTGAGGTCCACCAGCCTTCAGGCGCAAACTGGTTGATATGTTCATTCCCTTTTTCATCAACATTGTACGCTTTTAAAAGACCTTTCGACACGAATGTCATATAAGTACAATGATGACCTTCGACCACTAAAAATTGTCTTTTCTTTAGCTTTTTAGGCAAAAAGAAAGTCTTTATCAGTTCCTTTTCAGATTCCTTTAGCGGAATCTTTTTTTCAAGATGTTTGAAAAATATATCGTACATATCCAGTATTTCTTTTTAAAAGCGGCAAACAAAGGTACCATATTTTGGTATTTATCTCTTTATCACTGTAAAAAGTTAGACTTTGAAAATTGCCAGCCAAAATCAAAAAAAAATTAACCAAGAAAGAAATAAAGAAATCTTACAGCGCCTCATTACAAATAATCAAACCTTAATAAAAATGGATCTAACAGTATTATTACTTTACTGCAGATCCACTTTGTCTTGTAAGATTAGAGTATCACTATTTAAAAACTTCACAAATTATTATAATACTATATTATAACAATTCATTCAGTATCTCTGTAAGTTCTTCGATACTGGTTGGTTTACTTATATATTTTACTGGTGTATTGTTTCTATCCAGCCAAGGCACCATTACTTCTTCTGGTGGTGTAGAAAGTACAATAACCTCAATATGCTTTAAGCGCTCTACTGCCTGCATGCGCTTTATAAATTCCAGTCCGGTTACCATAGGCATATTATAATCTAAAAATATAATATCTGGCAGTTCCTCTAAAGCCTGTAACTCATCCCACGCTTTCGCAGGATTAAGCATTGTTCTGCACTCGACTTCTCTATTTACAGCATTGACAGCCTCAATGAAAAAAAGAGTATCATCGCTGTCATCATCAATAAGTAGTATATTCTTGTATGGCATATATATATTTTTTTCTCGAGATTCTTTGTTTAGGGCAAATCCTAAAATGCTGTGCGAAAGTATTAAAAATTGATGATAATTACTACTGATAATATATTTATATTCAATTGTCCTTCGTCTCTTCTCTCTTGTTTTGAAAACGTAGAAGGCAGTAATTGCATTATACAAAAAACTCCAAAATTAAATGATTTTGGAGTTTTTTAATTTTTGTTGGTTTTTACCTATTCATAGTTTCCATTAGCCCATTTTTTAGAATGAGCAATCCATCTGTCTAAAGTTATAGTTGAATAGTATTGTAACAGTTATAATTTTTTTACATTATAATCCCAAACTGCTTTTGTAATAGCTGCAATTATTTTTTCAGTGTCTTCCATTTCTTCCGTGATGTTTTTTAGATAAATAGAAAGTATAAAATGTTTCCCATTTGGAAGTTTTACAATTCCTATATCATTCATTGCAACTCGCAGATCTTCATCATTGGTTCCAGAAACTCCTGTTCTATGCGCCAATTCGGTATTTGCAGGAAGTCCAGCTTTCATCCAGGTCTTTCCTCTTGATGTTTCTACCATTAATTGATAGAGATATTTTGTGGTCGCTTTTTTCAGAATTTGTCCTTTGTAAAATTTCTCAAGCAGTTCTGTTGTTGCCAGCGGTGTGGTCGTATTTAAGTAAAGATTTTCCCAAATTGACATTTCTTGTTCATTAACTTTTATCACAAAGTCTGTAATGCCTTGTTTGTTTATAAATTTCTGAACAGTTTGGGTTCCTCCAATAATTCTTAAAAGAATATCACAGCCGTTATTATCACTATGCGAAACAGTATATCTTAATAACTGATCTAAAGTAAAGTCTCTATTCCCATCTGGAAATTCCTCCCTCATTGGGCTCCAGGTATCTGGAAGCAACTCTTCTTTTTTAATGAAAAATTTCTGGTCTAATTTCAAAATTCCGTTATCAACCTGATTTAAAACTGTCAATGCAATGTGAAATTTAAAAACACTCATCATGGGTGCATTTAAAGTGCCATTGATACTCAATGTATCTTTATCTTCAATTCCTTTCATGGAAACTCCTACCGTTGCATTTTTTGAAGCAATTATCTGCTCTATATTTTTTCTAAGATCTGCCGAAGTTTGAGAGAACGTTTGAAGCGAAAAAAAAGAAATACACAACAGAAATAGATTTTTTTTCATATCTAATTTTGTTTTAAAAGCTCACTTTTTCTAATAATTTTTCTAATTTGCTGTTCAAAATAATAAGCAATATCAAAATTTTCATACGCCTGATTCTCCATAACAGTAACGCTTGTATTTGATTTAGGATAATATAGATTGACGGCCGTAAATCCTTCACTTGGATGAAAACCCGTGTGTCCAATTTCTAATACGCTGTCTTTATCATTTATTCGCAATCCGTATCCATAACCAATTGGTTTTTCACTAAAAAGTATATGCGCATTGGTGATCGTATAGCTTGTCATCATTTTATAAGCAGCTGGTTTTAGCAGTTTACCGTTGTGTAAACATTCATTCCATTTTGCCAAATCGGGTGCGGTTACAATTAAATGACTTCCCCAATAATGGTCAGGTGTAAAGCTGATTTTTTCAAACTGCTTTATCGTTCCATCTTTTTTTACTAAGTGTCCCTTCGTCAAAAATTTGCTGCTTGTTTCGCTCGGATAATAGCTGTTATTCATTTTACATTTTTTGAATAAGGCAGTTACTAATTCTTCAAAACTTTTACCACTTTGCTTTTCCAGAACTTGTCCTGCTACATAGTAACCCATATTTGAGTAACTGAAAGCTGTTCCCGGAGCAAATTTTAAAGGTTTGTCTACATCCTCACTGGTTAATCCAGAGGTATTGTTAAGCAGTTGATGAACCGTTACCGTATCTGCCCACGAATATTTAAAATCTGGTAAATATTTACGAATAGGTGTTTGTAAATCAATCGTTCCTTTTTCTACTTGCTGCAAAATAAGTACAGACGTAAATTGTTTTGCGATCGACATGGTAGAGAATTTATCGTCGATTTGCAGCGGCGTTTTTTTATTGAAATCATTAAATCCAGATGCTTTTGCATATTTCAATTTTCCGTTTTGCTGAATGTAAACTACTCCGTTAAAATCTCTTGGACTTTTGGCTTTTAGTAAGCTGTCAATTTTTGCTGCGTAATTATCTTTTTGCTGTGCCCATACGCTGCAGCTTGTAAATACAATGATGATTGCAAGAAATGCAAGTTTGAAAATTTGTTTCATTTATTTTTTCTCTAATAAGATTTAAAATATAGGTTTATAGTAAAAAATTGTTTGGAAATGTGAGATAGTGAAAGGGTCGATGAGAATAATCGTGGACCATAAAATAGTAACCTTCTGTATATTTTTTAAGAATGGAATTTTTAGGCTGGTGAAGAACAATTTTCATTAATTTGTCATTTAGAATTTTGGATAGCTGGTTTAATTACTGTGGTGGCATTTACAGATTTCTCGTAAAGATATGTAAATTTCCTTGTGCGTAATTTCCCGCTAACAAAATAAAATTAACAATTTTATAAATCCACTTTTAAAGGTAGTTCTTGTTGTTTATTTCGATAAATAAATTCGGTTTTCAAGTATTAAAGAAGGCTTTTCTAAATTAGATTATCCCAACAATTTCCTTAAAATAGTTTTCAAGAATGTCCATTTGTTTGCAAACTAATTTTCTTGATTTTCTCCACTCCCCTTTCTCTTATTAGTTCTACTGCATCGAGCATTTTTATTAAATGAATATAAGGCGTCGTCAAGTCAGATTCAGGATCTCCGGCAAAGGGAGACAATGAAAATTCCAGGATTTGACATAGAAATAATTCAAATTCTTTCAGTGTTTTTTCTTCAAATGCTTTTTGAAATACCATAAAAGGATTATCGTATTCTTCCTTCGTCAACGAAGTAAAATGAAATTGGGTTTCCGACTGAATAGACGCTCCAACTTTCCATTTTTTGCTTTTCTTTTTCAGGCAGTAACAAACTTTTACAAAAGAGCTGAAAACAATATAAAAGATAAAACCATTCGAAGGGTTTTCCTGTTCATACACTTTTGTTTTATAGCTGTAAATTACCGCTTCGGTTAAATTTTGTTTATAATAATCAAGATCTGCAAAGTCAAAAACGGCTGTAATTGCCTTAAACGGATTTCCTGTCTCAATCCCCGCCCAAAGGCTAGTTCCGAACGCTGTTTTATTTTTTTTCATTGTAAGTATATTTAAAACTCAACAGCGAAATTCTATTGTTTCAAAAAGATAATCTATTCTAAAAAGCGGATATAATATTCTGACAAAAGAAATGTTTTATGGGATATTTTTTTATCTTTGAAATTCAGGATTTTTAATCCAAATGGCTTTATCTTTGAGCCTTTAGAAAAATTTATATTCATTATGGAACAGAAAATACATCAGGGAAGAAACGTAAAACGCTTCAGAGAAATGCTTGGCATAAAACAAGAAGCATTGGCTTTTGATCTGGGAAATGACTGGAACCAAAAGAAAATTTCTATGCTGGAGCAAAAAGATGTAATTGAAAATGATATTTTGGATCAAATCTCAAATGCATTAAAAATTCCTGTGGAAGCTTTTCAGAATTTTGATGAGGAACAGGCTGTAAATGTGATTGCTAATACATTTAATAACAACGATAGCGCAATTGGTTTTGTGATTAATAATTATAATCCAATTGAAAAGATTATCCAATTACATGAAGAAAAAATTGCTTTGTACGAGCGTATGTTGAAGGAGAAAGATGAAATGATGGTTAGGCTTGAGAAATTAATTGGGAAATAATTATTATAATATATTATTCTATAAAGAGACCTTCGAGTCTCTTTTTTTTGCTTACATTAGTTTGTTCAGGATCAGTTCTTATTCTTCTAGAATTCTTTTAATTTTCCCTCTAAAAGATTGGTTACCACTAGGAGGAATAATTCCATAACCTAGCATAGTCCCATTTCCGAATCTAATTTTGCATTTTTGAAGTTCAAAAATTTCTGTAGCAAATAAATTTTGACGTTTTGAAAGTTTAGCTTCTAAATAATCTTTTAAAGAACCAATTATTAAATCACTGAATTGTAAAAGTGGACTGTGATTACATTTTGCAAACAAAAGTGAATGGAAGAAATTACAATCTGACAATTTCCCACATCTTATTGGAGTTCCTGCAGAAGATTTTCCTTGATGAAATAATCGATAATACGCTTGGACTAAAGGTTGAGGATTACCGTCGGGTGGCCAATCTACAATAACATATGTTTCGTAATCTTTGTTCATAGCATCTATTCCTATACGCATCAAAAGATTTTCAAAAGAATATTTTAGAAATTCTGGTTTAGATTTTTTTGCCAATTTCATATCATCTGAAAAACTTTCAATGATTCCACAAACTATTGTATAATCTAATTCGAGAGAATTTTTAATTATTTCTTTGCGCCAAGAATTTGAGTCAGCAAGCATAGTTTTATATTCATCAAGTCTATTGAATTCTTGAAATTTATCTTTTATTACCGTGTCTTTAAAATTCCATTTCATCGGTAAATTTGGATGTGTATATTTTGATTTAGCATTGCTTATGATTTCAAGCAATCTTGTTTCGTCAGTTTTATTAATTAGAATACCGCCGAAAAGATGAATACGATTCGTTTTATCGGCTTTGTCCGATTTGCAGTATGTATCATCAGCGTAAAATGTCTTCATGTCTATTAAGCGTTTAGAGAATTGTTACTAATGCCATGGCTTTGTGAAGTGTGAGAAACGATTTAACCGAATGGACACATCTAAGATAATATTTACAAATATATACCAATATTAAATCAATGCCTAAATCCCTTTTGCATTCTTATACTAATTTTCTAAAAGATTTATAGTTTTTTCAATTTCCACAATTTTTATTGGAAAAGTTAACATATTCATTTCTCTAACACATTGAATTAATGAATATTTTGCTATATTGGATTGAACTTTTTCAACATTATTTTTTATGTGTGGGATCTTCTTTAATTCTGATTTAAAAGCCATTACAAATTGTATGTTTTTACCGCCTGTCTTGAATTTATTTATAAAGCTATCTTTGTCGATAAGCCGATCAGAATTTACTTGCTTGCTATTATAAGCGTCAACTACCGATGAAATAAAATCTTCACTTCCAGAATTTCTCTCATTCATAAATCTACTTGCAGATATTTGAATTTGGTTACTTAAATCCCTAATTTTTGCATCAAATCCATTCTTAACGTGAATAAAATATATTGTATTATCATCTTCATACATAATATCACATAATTCAATATTTTGACCTATTGCTTTATCTAAAACCCAATAATTATTTTGTAAATGATATTTTCTATTATAAGTATCTTCATCCTCAATTTCGTCCCACTTTTCGGTGATTATTCCCGAATTTAAATAGTTGTTATCTATCATTCTTGAACATATATCATTAATTGTCTTTGTGAAATCATTTTCTACTTTAAACCATTTTGCATCAATTTGAAAAATTGGTCTATTTTCAACATTAATTTCACAAACAATATGATCTATAAACATTGCATGAGTTATAAAATCATTTTTTCGCATTCCATATAAATGCAAACCAGAAATTACTTTTTTAAATTCTATTAAATTGAAATTTTCTAAGCTATCATAAACTAATTTTAGTCCATCATAATATAATTTTTTTCTATTTTGAAAATGATGTCCATTGCGTGTTCCCTTAAATTTAAATATATAAAATTCGGCTTCATAAAATTCTTGAACCTTGGACGGGTGAACAAATTCAATATCTAGTTTTTTTGGACTCTCACCTCTCGCTGGAGAAAATAAATCCATCATATTTTCAAATAATAATAATAAAAGTTGTTCTCTATAAATATTTGAAACAATTCCTTTATCTGTAACCTCTACAAAAGAAGTTAAGTTTTTTTTAGTTTCTGATTTAGAGATTTCATTTATCTTTTTAAAGAGTTGGTGTAATGATTCGAAAGGTATTTTATACTTTATATTAAAATACGAGCCAATCTCAATGGTAGTAATTCGATTGTCAAACTCGATGAAATCAAAAACACTATCTTTAATTTCCTGCTTTAAAACAATGTTTATTTTTGTTGGAATATTTGTAAAATTTAAGATATCAATCAGTTTTAAACCATCTTTAAAAATATCTTTCCTTTTTGTTAGTTTACCTGAAATACCTCTTGTTTCAATTGAAATTACATCTTCATTTAAATCAGTTATAAATTCAAAGAAGTCCAATCCAAATCTATGATTTTGATAACGAATAATAACTCTGCTTCCTCCGCCACCGACAATAGCATAGATATTATTCTCAATGCTTGCAAACATTGCAAATGAAAGTTGTTGAACTTTAAATACTAAGTTGTTTGATAGGCTTTCTGGTATAAACTTTTTCCAAAATGAATCCTTTTCCTCTTCATTATAAACATAAGTAAAATAATCAACTCCATCAATTAATATTGGAACAATATCTTTATTATAATTGTCAAGATCTTTAACTTTTATTCGATGTTCGTTAATAATGTAATTAATAATCTGATTATTGTTCGTAAGATTATGCTTTTTAAATTCATAAAATGATTTATCAATTTGAAAAATCTTTATTTCATATTCAGCATTTTCTGAGTTATTATTTATGTTCATATAATGAAATTTTAGTTGTTTATACACAAATAAAATTAATAAAAACATAATTTTATTACGGAAAACCTTAACAAAGAAATAATTTAAAAAATAATTTGCAATACGTATTTATACTGGTTCTTGATTTTGGCAAGTTTTATATATTAGGTAGATTTTTCAAAAGTTAACCCCGCTCCCCAAAGAGTTCTTATGAAAAGCTGTGCGAATGTCTCCTGAATTCGCACCCGCATAGAGAATAAACAAAGGGAAGTTTGTAAAAGTAATAGCATCACATTATAGAATGTTGGAACGGGTAAGAAGTCGGGAGACTTCGCACAGCAGTGGTTGCAAAAAATAAGAAAAGCTTTCCTCAACTCCATCATCCCAACTATTTCCCCTCAACAAATCAACAACAACCGATACTCCCCTTCCTTTTCTATTGGCGCCCTATGAATACAAGGCTGTACTTGTTGTTTTGGATGATCTACAGCCAGTCGCCAAAGATGTCCTAATCCTAAATTAATTGGTTCAGCATCTGCAAGTAATTGATAATGCAGATCAAAATAATTTTCCTTTAAGAAATCTTCAAATTCATCAGCTGGTCCGTCATGAAGTTCTTTCAGCTTTGCTCGAATTTCTGGAATTAGGATTTTTTGTTCTGCCTGCGAATTAGAAACAATATCGCTTGCCGCGCCGTGATAGGTGCATAAAAAAGTATCTGTTGCAATGGGCGAACGATCTACATGAAACGAATACACATCTGTCGATATGAAATCAAATTCATCATCACGCTCGTAACACTTCAGTAAATTAAGCGAGGGCGAAGCACCAAAATCGGTCAATAATTTTAAATCATTTAAAATTATTTCCCTTGCCGTACTCCCCTTTTCAGATAGTTGCAGGGCGAGCAGATCTTCTGGATAAACTTCGGTTATATTTTCTTTTAAACGAAGCTGTTTTACAATCTCGTTAAAATCGCCATCCAAATTTCTGTGCCAGCAAAGCGCATTCATTTCTCCTTTAAAACTGGTCTGCACAAGCTCAGAGAAAGTAGATACGATTCCAATTTGGCTATTTTCAGAAAATGTATTGCTCATAATATAATATATGAAGCTATTTACTTCATGCATTACAAAAATATATAATAGTAGTCAGTTTCGTGTTTTATCAGTTTAATTTTTTGCAGGGATATTTTAACTGCTATTATTTAATATGTTGAATCTGTTAATTAGAATAGTTTTCAAAAATTTTCAAAATTATACCCAAGTTATTCTTATATAATTTTCTTGAAAAAAGAAGTCAATACAATCGTACCGTTGGTGCCTGGCTCTGCGAACTGAAGCAGACTGATACCCTATTAATACGCCGTCAAATTTCAATTTACAGTATTAATCCTTTATTTTAAAATAGAAAAAATATTCAAAGTATATTCTTTCCGGTACACATTCTCTTCCCTTATACCTCGTTATTCCGTTTTTTCTTAGTTTTTAACCAAATTTATGCTGGTAAAAATATAAGTTTAGTATTACATATTAAATATTCGGATTAATTTTCTAAAATTAACTTTTAATATGTAATCGGTAAAACATTTTGATAATGACGCGCTAACTTTAAACAATCACAATAGAAAAATCTTACTTAATTTAATGATTTTCAGGAGTTTTAAAGTCCTCATTTTAAATTTTGCGATCTCTTCCAATACTTTTTTCTTGTTTAGACCAATAAATTCAACAATTAAAAAGTGTTAAAATTACATTTAATAGAATTTTTAACTTTTTTGATTATAAATAAATTCTTAATTTAAGCTAATAATTAATCGACCAACGGTATAAAATATCGACGTAAAGCAAGAAATTGAATATACATTTAATACATCATATTTTGGTTTGCCTTTAGATTCAAAATAAAAACTGAATTTATTGAAAAATGAGAATTTAGTAAAGTCGGCGAGAAATTATATAAAAGCAGTGGTGGTGGTTATTGTACTTTTAACTTGTTCCCCCGAAAAATAAGGCGGTACACAATTTTACAAACTTAAAGCGAATTATATGACATTAAAAAACTACTTATAACCTCCGGATAAAATTACATTTTATATGTTTTTCAATTATAAAAATAATAATGATATTCTTATAAAACAAAATAATTGATCGGCTAAAAGCAAAAAAAATCGGTGTAAGACTAAAATTTAAAATATACTAAACATCATTTTTTTCTGATCAAAATCAACTAATAATAAATTATAAACCTAAAATTCATCATTAAGGAAAAAAAACTACTCTTTACTTTATCGGTATTTTTAGTTTCAGGATACTAATCTGTGTCCGTCTTTTCGCTTGATGATATTTAAAAAAAATTGAGTAACAGGGTATCAGCGTACCTCTCTATTAATATTTAAATTATCATATTATGAAAAAAATTCTACTTTCATCTTTATTGCTTTTTCCAATTCATGCAGTTGTTCAAGCAAACACTATTTCTACTTATTGCGCTGATAATACGAGAGCCATTGCCTTTCGAAACATTGAGGTTGACTCCTTAGCAAAACCTACTAGTACTTTTGAAATAGAGAGACACAGGGTGTGGCTTAATTTAACCAATACTAATGGTGTTTTTAAACAGATTTTGATCGCCTATGTAACGGGAGCTACCAACGGATGGGATCAAAACTATGATGCTGTTACCATGGATGCATATAAGCCTGCTGATTTTTACAGTATTAATGAACGTAAAAGACTGGTTATTCAAGGACGTGCCCTGCCATTTGATCCGTATGATGCAGTTCCTCTAGGCTATAGAACCAGCACATCAGGAGATATGACTATAGCTATTGATCACGCTGATGGCGACTTAATAAACCAAAATATTTATTTACATGATAAAGAAACCGGCGCTATTCATAATTTAAAAAACGGCGGTTATACCTTCTCTACTATGATTGGTGTTTTTGCAGATCGTTTTGTTATCACTTACAGTGCTGATGGTAAACTAGGAGTAGATGATTTTAAAAATATTAAACAGAATCTTATCGTTTCATCAAAGGATAAAACAATTAGATTAAAATCTGACCAAGCTGCTTTAAAAGAAGTTTCTGTTTTCGACATCACTGGAAAATTACTTTTCAGCAGCCAAAAAATAGGAACATCCGAATTGGAAATTTCAAGCATTCAATCGGGAGCCCAAATTTTATTGGTTAGAACGACATTGGACAATGGAAGTACAATTACCAAGAAAGTGATCTTCTAGTTTAATAAATAAAAAAAACTTTAGGCCGTGCGAATATCGTCAAGAATTCGCCGGCCTTTTTTTATGGTTTAAAATTGCTATTAAACCAACTATAAATAGCAGGAAATGAAAATTTGACAAACTCAAGTGTTGAATTATATAAAATCAGCTGTGCAGGTTATTGTATTTTTAATTTATCCAATTGAAAAGGGATTAAAATATGAAACTTGGTTATTTATAAACTTAAATTGAATTACTATGACATTCCAAAACTACTTTTATGCCTCTGGCGAATTTTCAGATAATATGACCTCTTACGAAGAACAACTTTTGTTAAATTATGAAGATTACCGTGAAGCTGGCTACACAGCATCTTTATCGAGCAGTCATTACAATTTGGAACTTGGAGATCGTAATGATGAAATTGAAGATAATTTTGATTCAGAATTTGATTGGGATGACGAAAATTTAAATGATAAGCTGCAGGGAGAATACGATAAAAATGAAGAGCACCCAGGCACTTTTCAAATGAAAAACTAAATAATGAGATAGTACAAATTTGCATTTAATTGTAATTTTTAATAAGCAAACTAAAACAATAAACACCATGGATATCAATTTTAAAAAAGGACAGGAAGTACGTCAGGAATTTGGCGGGCCTGTTATGAAAGTAATCGATTTTGAGCCGGAACTAATTGAAAACGTCATCACCCAATGGGAAGACGAAGAAGGAACTATCATAACCGGAAAATTCATGGATTCGGTTTTGGTTCCTGCAGAAGATCAATAGAAATTCAGCTTGTCACAAATAGATAATACTCAAACAAAAAATCAACTAATTATCGGATTTTACGATATGAAATCTGTCCAATAATTCTATTCAATACTTATAAAATTCAATGGAGACTAAAGAAATAAAAAAACGCATTGCCATTTTGGGCGGAGGTCCCAGCGGCCTTTTTGTCTACAAAAGACTTATAGAATCTGGAAAAAATAATTTTGAAATTGATATTTTTGAGAGAAAAGCAGAACTTGGATCAGGAATGCCGTATAGCATTGAAGGTGCCAGCGATGAGCATGTGACCAATGTATCGGATAATGAAATCCCTACCATCGTAAACCATATGTCTGAATGGATCAAAACTGCTCCTGCCGCTCTATTGGAAAGGTTTAAAATTGATCCTGACAGGTTTAATGAATATAAAGTCGTACCTCGCCTTCTTTTTGGGCACTATCTTTCAGGTCAGTTTGAACTGCTTCAAAAAGCAGCTTCTGAAGCTGGAATTACCACAAGAATACATTTTAAAAGTACAGTTACAGATATAAGCTATAATACTGTAAATGAAACTGTAACCATCGAAACAGTACAGCAGGAAAATAAAGAATTTGATTTTGCAGTGATTTGTACGGGGCATAACTGGCCTATACGTTATGAGGGCACTATACCAGGGTATTATGATGCGCCTTATCCTCCTCAAAAACTGGCGCTGCGTCTCAATCATCCCATCGCAGTAAAAGGGTCTTCTCTTACGGCAATTGATGCCATAAGAACGCTTGCACGACATAATGGAGCATTTGAAGAATCTGCTGACGGCACTCTTTGTTTTGAACCTTTACCCAATAATGAAGCATTTAAAATCATGATGCATTCTCGAAGCGGTATGCTTCCTGCGGTGCGTTTTCACTTAGAAGACTCTCATCTTTCTAATGACTCCCTCCTAACAGCGGATGAAATTGATGCACACAGAAAAGAAAACGATGGATTTTTATCATTAGATTTTCTTTTTGAGCGTGATTTTAAAGAAATTTTCCGTGAGAAAGATCCTGAATTTTACCAACGAATCAAAGGTCTTTCGATCGAAGGTTTTGTAGATGAAATGATGGAACTTCGCGAACGTCTTGAACCGTTTCAGCTTTTGAGAGCAGAATATACGCAGGCAGAGAAATCTATAAAAAGACAGGAGTCGGTTTATTGGAAAGAAATGCTTGCCGTACTTAGTTTTGCAGTGAATCATCCTGCTAAATATTTATCTGCCGAAGATATGCAGCGCCTTCAGAAAGTACTCATGCCGCTTATTTCAATTATAATTGCATTTGTTCCGCAGAAATCGTGCTCCGAACTTTTGGCACTTCATCAGGCTGGCGTATTAGATCTTGTTCCTGTAGGTTCTGAAAGTATCGTTGAACCACAGAGTGGCGGCGGAATTCTTTACAACTTTACAGATGACAATGATACGCCACAGTCTATTTATTATAAAACATTTATCGATTGTGTTGGACAACCGCATTTGTCCTACAGCGATTTTCCTTTTAAAAGTCTGCTTTCCCAAAATGCAGTTAGTCCCGCCCGCTTGAAATTTAAATCGGCAGAAGAAGGACAAAATGCTTTCAGTAAAGGAGTTCTGCCTGTTGATAAAGATGCTCAAGGAGATTATTTTATGCAGGTTTCGGGAATAGCAATTAATGATAATTTTCAGATCATTGACCAGTATGGAGCTTACAATAAAAACATCTATTTGATGGCAGTGCCTTATATGGGAGGCCTTAACCCTGATTATTCAGGTCTGGACTTTTGCGAAGCCGCATCGATGCGCATTGTAGAGGATATTTTGCAGCAACAGGAAATCTGAAAAATCAATTTATAAAAATCAACTTGGCTAAAAAAAAGACATCTGCATAAAATACAGATGTCTTTTTTTAGCCGGAAATTAGATTTTATTATTTCCACGGATCAAGGACTACTTTTACACAGCCGTCTTCTTTTTTATTAAAGATATTATATGCATGTGAAATCTCAGATAAAGGAAGCCTGTGCGTAATAATGTCATCAAGCTGTACTTTGCCTTGTACCACATATTCCAAAAGTTTGTCGATATGTTTGTGTGCCGGAGCCTGTCCGCCTTTTAGGATTATTCCCTTATCAAAAAATTGTCCGAGCGGAAAATTATCATAGTTAACAGGATAAACACCAAGAACAGAAACAATACCGCTTCTTCTAACAGCGCTCATACACGCTTCCAGCACTTTTATCGAACCTTTTTCAAAATTAATAGTTGCTTTAATTTTATCTGTTAGGCTTCTTTCGGGTTCAAATCCGACAGCATCGATACACACATCCGCACCGCGTCCATTGGTAAGTGATCTGATATGCTCCACTACATCTTTTGGATCTTCCCATAAAATAGTGGTCGCTCCGGTAGAAACTCTGGCTTTATCCAAACGGTATTGCAGCGTATCCACAATAATCACTTGTCTTGCTCCTCTTAGCCAGGCACTTTTGGCTGCCATAATTCCCACTGGCCCAGAACCAAAAATAGCAACAGTCTCCCCTCCTTTAACTTCTCCCCAGTCCACACCTGTGTATCCTGTGGGAAAAATATCTGTCAAGAAAAGTACCTGCTCGTCGGTAAGATTGTCTGGAACTACGCGTGGTCCGTAATTGGCATACGGTACTCGAACATATTGTGCCTGACCTCCGTCATAACCGCCATAAAGATCGGTGTATCCAAAAAGAGCTCCTCCTTTTTCTGTCAGGATTCCTCCCTCAGGTCCGTAATTTTCTGGATTACTGTGTTCGCAATTTCCCGGCACATCGTGATCGCAGAAAAAACAATTCCCGCAGGCCACTGGAAAAGGAACTACTACACGGTCTCCTCTTTTTAGATGAGTAACCGCCGATCCCGTCTCCTCTACTATTCCCATAAATTCGTGTCCAAGCACCATGGGAGAAGTCGGCATAGCTCCTGAATAAATATGCAGATCTGATCCGCATATTGCCGTCGAAGTAACTTTTAAAATAATATCATCCTGTGCACTGATTTTTGGATCCTCTACTGTATCGTATTTAACGGAACCTGGTCCGTGAATAACTGCTGCTTTCATAATACTCTTTTTAGAATTAATAGATCGCTAAGTAACTATTAATTAAAGAGTTAATTTTACAGAATAATTTAAAATACTTACAATTAAAACACACTATATCAAATCTGTTCTACATTTATCTTTTATATTTTGAATTATGTTAAAGACTCAAAAAAATATTATAAAAAAAATCATAAAATTATATAAAACAGACACATACTTTTTTTCCGAAATTTGCTTGTAAATCAATTAGATATGAATACTTTTCTACGCATATACGGCTTATTTATTTATTTTTTACTCCTTTCATTTGGAGCAGTTGCGACTGGGCTTTTAGTTTTTTAACAACATAGCTTCGTCAGTCTCGTAATTTTTTCCGCCTGAATTACTAAATCAAAAGATATGTCCGTTATAACGGATTCCTTTCTAGTTTTCCATTTTAAAAAGTAATGTATTAACCTTCTATAATTACTTTTCGGTGTTTTAATCCCCATTCGGCAAGATCATTTATGATCGTTTTTAATGTTAACCCATACTCCGTCAGCTGATAATGAATTGTAACGGGCTGCGTGTCCAGAACCGTGCGTTTAATCAGTTTATTGATCTCTAAGTCTTTTAATTCTTTGCTTAACATTTTATTCGAAATTCCATTTACATCATTTAATATATCTGTAAACCTTCTTTTATTGTGATAACAGATCGATGAAATTATAGAAATTTTCCATTTTCCATTCAATATATCCATTGTATCATGGACTGCCATTATCTCTTTTTTGTGTTCAATCTGACATTCGTTACTCATACGTTACCTTGTTACTCAAACGTTACTGTTACTTTTGGTTACAAAGTAACAATAATAAACTTGTCTGAACTAACTTTGCCAGTATAATTTTAAAATACAGTAAAATGAATTTCACAAACAAAAATGTTCTCATTACAGGAGGAACTACAGGAATTGGATTAGCAACAGCAAAAGAATTTATAAAATCAGGCGCAAACGTTTGGATCACAGGAAGAAATAGTGAAAACCTTACTAACGCGGCCACAGAAATTAACAGTCCAAACTTAAAAACGATAGTTTGTGATACCGCAAACTTAGCTGATCTTTCCCTATTGGAAAAGACTTTTGCAGAAAGCGGAAATAAATTGGACACGCTTTTTCTAAATGCAGGAATAGCAAAATTTACCTCAATCGAAGAAGTGACTGAAGCCGATTTTGATGCCCAGTTTAATACGAATGTTAAAGGTCATTTCTTTACACTTCAAAAACTACTTCCTCATTTAGGAGAAGGTTCATCAGTAATATTTACATCATCAACAGTTGCAACGGCAGCAAATTTAGGAAGTAGTATCTATTCTGCTACTAAAGGAGCCTTGAATAAAATCGCGCAAATCGCTGCCAATGAATTAGCAGGAAGAAAAATTCGTGTCAACATCGTGAGTCCTGGCCCAGTTTCTACACCGGGACTTCATAAAGTTGTGCCCGAAGATGCTAAAGAATTCCTAGCAGGTGCTACTGCAATGCAGCGATTAGGCGACCCCGCAGAAATCGCGAAAACAGTTTTGTTTCTCGCTTCAGACGATGCAAGTTTTATCACTGGAACAGAGCTGTTGGCAGATGGAGGGTACATAAATTACGCTCTAAAATAAATTGATTGCTATCTAATATCAAAGTTGATCTTATTCAAAGTAAAATGCTAAATCAAATGATTTAGCATTTTTTTTCATCCGCCTTATAAAACAAACATCTATAAGAATTTTATACGGTTTCATATTCTTAAAGTTTAAAATTTAATTATCCCTTTGAAGCTATGATTTGGTAGTTTCCACTTAAATGCATCAAACTGAAGAGATACATTAATCCGTCATAATAAGGATCAAAGTAACCGTCGTCATAAGGCTCAAGTCTGGCGTTCCAAACAGCGTGAACAAAATCTATACTTGCTTTATCTTTGTTTACCAATGATGCTGTAGCTGCTGTTCCTACTAACCCAATGGAATGTCTTAGTTTTTTAACAGGACCAGCCTGGAGAATAAAATCAGGAGCAGAACCATCCAGATTAAATTGATCTTCATAAGTATCTAACCCTTTTGATCGCAGGAAATTTTGAAATTTCGCCGCATACTCTTCCTGCCATTTTTTATCTTTTCCATACCAAGTATAATCCATCGCAACATTCATAGGAACGCGCCAGGAATCGTATCGAAATGCTGGCGGCATCCAAGGAGTTGGATGCGGTTCGCCGCTAAACTCGGTGTAATCTGAATTTAAACCTGTTACAGGGTGACAGGCTTTATGTAAAAAATTACGAGAAACATCGGCGCATTCTTTATAAAACTGTTCGTGTCCGTCTTTGGCATATAATGCCCATATTTCGTAAAATGCAGGAACATGATAAGAAGGATCTGTCCAATTGTAACCACCACCTTCAGGAACAAAAGAAATCTGCTTATGTTCGGTATTAATAATATTATGAACATTACCTGTACCATCTTTTTTCCACATCGCATCTAAGATCTTTCTAGCTTCTTTGTAATAATCAATTCCTGTATTATTTCCCCATTTATTGGAAGCAAAAAGCAGGCTGGTTATATAATACAATTCTCCATCTGAAGCAGAACCAGGAGAATTCTGTTTTTTGGTCAGCGGATTTACACTCCAGGCAAAATAACCTTCTCTTGGACCATCCTGATGCTGCATATATTTAACAGACCATCTCCAGAGACGATCAAAAACATCTTTTTTATTGAGTTGAACGGCGATCATCATTCCGTATGACATTCCTTCGGTACGGGCATCTTTATTTTTAACATCGGAGACATATCCTAACGAATCTCCTTCTTTAAAATAAACTTTATCTGGACCTTCAAAAATATCATAATAAGCTTTAGCCAATTTCTTGTCGATATCAATTTGACTGTAACCTGCTTCTTTAAAAAGATTACGGTATTCAGGTCTTTTAAATTCTGATTTTTCTGCTTTCTTTTTATTTTGACTAATGACCAAAAGCGGAATAATCAATACAAAAATCAATAGCAGAAGTCGAGTTCTAATCAGGTATTTATTTGTAAAATCTTTAGCTATAACCATGTTTATTATTTTACTAGTTAATTTAAAAAAATGTGCACTTTGGTATCTTTCGTTTAATTAGAAAAATTAAATCTGCTTTTTTACTTTATCTTACTTACACCTTCGGTAGTCTGTACTATTTTTTGAATAGTACCGTCTTTATTATAATGCATATCGTCTACACAAATTGATCGCCTGTAACTGCCTCCAGTTGGCAAACTCCCGTTGTGGTAAAAAAAGTATGATTTTCCTTTATAGTCAATAATGCCGGGATGTGTGGTAAAACTATTCTCTACATTTTCCTGAATAATTCCTTGATAGCTCCAAGGCCCCGTTATATTCTTTGCAGTGCTGTATTCTATCATTTCTGGCTTTGTCCCTTCGCTCGCATATACTAAGTAGTAAAGTCCTTTTCTTTTATACACCCAAGGTCCTTCAATATAATTTTTAGGTTTAAAAATGGTAATCGCCCCATCTACCTCTATCATGTTCTTTTTAAGCTTTACCCATTTACAGCTTCCGTTACCCCAAAACATATAAGCTTGTCCATCATCATCAACAAAAACAGTTGGATCTATATCGTCCCAAGCGTATTTCATATCTGTTGTCATTTCATTTATTATAAGCGCTTTTCCAATTGCATCTTTAAAAGGACCTGTAGGGCGGTCTGAAACTGCTACGCCTATTGCTGCTCCGCCTTGGCTTACTTCGTCTTTTTTATGAAATGTAGAAACAAACCAATAAAACTTTCCATCTCTCTCAATACACTGAGCCGCATAAGCATCTCCTGTTGCCCAAGAAAATGTGCCGGGTGACAGCAGCGCACCGTGGTCTTTCCAGTCTTTCATATTTGTTGTAGAAAAAACATGCCAGTCGGCCATTTTATAATTGGTATCTTCCTGCGTTGCTACATCATGCCCTGTATATAAATACAAGATTCCTTTATAAACTAGAGGAGCAGGATCTGCAGTAAAGATGTCTTTGATAATAGGATTTTGCGCTTCTGTATTTAGCGTAAATAAATAACAAAAGAACACAAACAAAATTTTACTTGAATTTTTCATTTTTTGATTTAATTAAAATAATTCGAAAATGTAACTTGATTTTCAACCGTCTTGGTGTAAACAATAAACAGCGCAGTTAAATGCGCTGTTTATCAAAAAAACTAACTTAACTTAAACTAACCAAAATTTAAATTATCTTAATAACCAGGATTGTTATCACTTGGTTTTATTTTAGGATTAGAAGATGTCTCCCTGTTTGGTATTGGCCATAATTCGCTTTTCCCCGCAGTAAAACCTGTTCCCTGCAAAACAGTACTTGCTATACCCCATCTTATAATATCATCAAAACGAGATTGTTCTCCTGCAAATTCTACTTGACGTTCGTGAACAATAGCGGCAAAAACAGCTTCTTTTGCCGGTGCAATAGTAGTTGTCAAGTTTGCTCTGTCACGAACTTCTTTGATATATGCTATCGCTGCTGTCTGGGAACCTCCGTCTCTTTGGTTTTCACATTCTGCTTTCATAAGCAATACATCTGCATAACGCATTACTTTAAAATTAATGCTTGATCGTGTTGCTTCATCTTCTCTTGTGTAATAGTTTTGATATTTTTTCCAGCCCGCTCTTCTAATACCTGCAGAGGTAGTAAAATTACTTGCTACCATTACCTTCGTTCCTTTTAAATAAGATGATCCTGGCACATAAAAAGTATCTCCAAAACGGTTATCACCTGCTTCATATGAATCTAAAAGATCATCTGATGGATAGACATTGTACCAGCTGAGATTTCCATATTCCTGCCCTCTAAGCGTAGACTCCTCAAAGCCGGTTCCACCGCTGTCGCCAACAGCTCCCCATTGATCTCCAGTTCCATTTTTTTCGTCAAATTCTATCTCAAAAATTGATTCTTTACCATGTTCTGTTTCTTCCATAAAGTTGTTGTAGAAATTACCTTTGTCTTCTAGGCTGTAACTTGTCACATTATTAAGCGCAGCTAAAGCTTCATTATATTTCTTTTGATATAACAATACCTTACCCAAATGTGCATAAGCCGCTTCTTTATTTGCTCTTCCTGATACTTCTGATGCTTTTGGCAGCAGATTTTGTGATGCAAATACAAGATCTTCTTCAATCAAAGCATATACCTCTGCCTTAGGGCTTCTTGCGTTTCCGATGATAGTACCTGATTTATAAATTGGTAAATCACCAAAACGTCTTACTAATAGAAAATAATAGTATGCTCTTAAAAAATGAGCTTCTCCTAAATATTTGTTCTTTTTTTCCTGAGATAAAACAGAAATTGGAAGAGCATTGATTTTCTGCTCATTATCGAGTACAAAATTAGCTCTCGATATTCCTATATAACAAGCTTCCCAATAATATTGAATAATATCATTTCCTCCGTTAAAAGAAAAATCTTGGAAAGGTTTCTTGTTTCCTTCTAATTGCGGGTTTCCTAGAGCATCATGTCCCATAAGATCCATGGCGAAGAAAAGATTTCTGCCATAAAGTCCTCTTGTCTGAAGATTTGCATATGAAGCATTTACGGCAGACTGCACCTGTGCTTCGGTCTTAAAGAAAGTATCAGGCGATAAAGTATTGGGATTAGTTAATTCTAATTCGCTGGTGTCACATGAAGTTATGGTTAAAACTCCAGACAGTACTATAAGTATATATTTAATTTTTTTCATCATCTTTTTTAAATATTAAAATGTAACATCAATTCCAAAAATTACCGATTTTGGCTGTGGATATCTTCCTAAATCAATACCTGCAGAATTTGCATTTGCGTCGGCACGTGCTATTTCAGGATCTAAACCTGAGTAATTTGTAATGGTAATAAGGTTCTGCCCGCTTACATAGAATCTTGCTTTTGAAAAATAACTTTTAAATGAGTCTCCTGATAATGTATATCCTAAGGCAATATTTTTTAATCTTGTATAAGAACCATCTTCAATGTAACGCTGATTTGCCGAAGACCAGTTGATATCTGCTCCCTGGGCTCTTGGCAATGTTGCTGAAGGATTTGTAACAACACCATCTACAACAATTGCTCTGTCTAAAACATCGGTGCCGGCATTAAATAAGCGGTTCATTCCTTTTAGATCAAAAGTATTCGCATTATAAATATCGTTTCCGTGAACTCCTGATATGAAACAATTGAAATCAAAATTTTTATATGAGGCATTAAGGTTTAAACCGTAAGTAAAATCAGGATATGGATTTCCGATGTTTGTTTTATCATCTGAATTGATTACTCTATTACCATCACGATCCACAATTTTAATATCACCAGGTTTTATAGTAGTTTGACCTGGTCCAAAAACAGCGTCTACTTCTGCTTGATTTTGATAAATTCCATTAGTTTGGTATCCGTAAAAGTAAAATAATGGCTGACCTACTTCTAATCTGGAAAAATTCTCTAAACCTGCTCTGGCAGAAGGCCCTCCTAATACACTTGTTACTCCCGGCGCTAAACTCACCACTTCATTTTTACTTGTTCCCAAATTGGCTACAGCCGACCACGTAAAGTCTCCTTTTCTGTCGTTGAAACCAAGCGAGATTTCATAACCGCTTACTTTTACATCTGCAATATTTTGAATTTGAGTTCCCCCGCCAGCAGACCCAACAGAAGCCGCTAGTGGAACTGCAAAAAGAATGTCACTGCTTTTATTGTTGAAATATTCAAATGAACCCGTTAGTTTTTCATCAAAAAAACCAAAATCTACACCTATATTTCTGTCTAGTTTTGACTCCCATTTTAAGTTTGGATTAGCCGCAACTCCCAAAGAAACCCCTGGTGCATTTTGTCCTCCAATTGGATAATTATAATTTGCCAGTAAAGTAGCGCTGTATTGGTAATTGTCAATTCTATCGTTTCCTGTTGTTCCAGTACTAGCTCTCAGTTTTAATGTGCTGAAAATAGAATTTTGCATAAAACTTTCTTTAGCTATATTCCAGCCCGCGGCAACAGAATAAAAATTCCCCCAGCGATTATTAGCCCCAAAACGAGAAGAAGCATCTCTTCGTCCTGATACAGCTAGAATATATTTATCTTCATAATCGTAGTTAATACGGGCAATATATCCGATGTTTTTTTCTTCAAAATTGGCAGATCCTAGACTTCCTTCGTTATAACGCAGCTGATCAATTTCGTCTGAAATATAATAACGGCTTCCGGCTGCGAGATTTTGTGATTTTCCATCAATTTTAGTAATAACTCCTAAAACTTCCAGATTGTGTTTGTTTGCGATAGTAGTTTTATAAGTTAAACTATTATCAAAAACGATAGTCTGTCCTTGAGAATTTGTTTCGTTTGTTGCAGAAAATGCCTGCTTGTGATAAGAACCGTCCTGAAAACTCGGAACAAAAGTATGATCTTTGCTTGTGTAGTAATCTAAAGAAACTTGTGATCTGAATTTCAATCCCTTATAAATTTCTAATTCGGCGAAGATATTTCCAATTACAGATAAGTTATTAATTTTCTGATATCCTAAATTAGCAACACGAACAGGATTTTCTGCATCATTTCCATCAATAGCGCTAGGGCCTTGATAACCGCCTAAATTATTTTCATTATAAATTGGGAAATAGGGCGCCATTTTAATAGCGTGCTCTAATAATGTTCTTCCTCCAGAAGTACGTTCTGGATTAATAGTGCTGAATGACACTCCAATGTTGCTTCCTACTTTTAATTTACCAATGTCCTGTGTATTATTTGCTCTAAAAGAATAACGCTCAAAACCTGTATTAACAATAGCTCCTTCTTGTTTTAAATATTCTGCAGAGTAACGGCTTGTCGAATTCTCTGTACCATTTGAAAAACTCAAATTGTAATCCTGCATAATTCCGGTTTGAAAAATCTGATCCTGCCAATTGGTGTTTATGTTCCCAAATTCAGCTGCTCTTGCCGTTAAATCACTTCCCAAATCTTTAGCATATTGAAGATATTGCTGGGTATTTAAAACATTAAATCTTTTTGTTACTTCTTGTCCCCCAACGTAAGTACTAAAAGTAAGTTGTCCCGGACCTTTTTTTCCTTTTTTAGTGGTAACAACAATAACACCGTTAAAGGCTTTAGAACCGTATAAGGCTGTAGTAGAGGCATCTTTCAAAACAGATATACTCTCGATATCATTGGGGCTCAGCCCAGAAAGGTTGCCAGTTAAAACCCCGTCAATTACATACAAGGGAGCACTGTTTCCCATAGTTGCCAGACCACGAATATTAACCGTAGGATTGGAACCCGGCGCACCATTTACAACGGTTACCCCTGCGGCGCGTCCTTGTAAAGCTGATTCAGCATTAGTAAGCGGTACGGCAGCAATATCTTTAGAACTCACAGTTGACACTGCTCCTGTAATTTTTGTTCTTTTTTGAGTACCATAAGCAACTACAACTTCATTTAAATTTTGTGTGGATTGAATTAGAGTAACATTAATTGAATTTCTTTCGCCTACTGTAATAGTTTGTGAAATTAATCCAACAAAGGAATACGTTATTTTATCGGTAGGACTAACTCCACTTAAGGAGTACTTACCGTCAAAATCTGTTGATGCGCTATTCTGCGTACCTTCTACATTAATACTGGCACCCGGCAATGGAAATCCTGAAGGATCGGTAATCACGCCATGAATGGTCTTTGATTGTGCCAATATGCTTTGACTGCCTGCTATAAGCAGCCCAATTAGTGCAATTTTAAGTTTTAACTTCATTTTAGTTTGTTTTAGTTTGGTTTAAATAGTTAATGGTTTAATTCTTCTAATTCTACTAAGGGTTTATAGTTTTTTATTCAATCATAAATTGAAAAATATGGAAGTGATATCGCTAACAAATATAAAAAAACAATAATAAAAACAATCGGTTGCATTATATTATTTTTAAATTATAAATAAAAAAATAAGCATATAAAAACATTTAAAATATTTTTATAAGCAAAAAAATAAGAATAATTTATTTTAAAAATTAATTTAAAATGAAAAATAATAATTCAGTAGTCAATTGATAGATTTTATAAAAAAAATACAATAATAAAAAATCATCTTAAACAGATGGAATTAATATACAAATGATGTAAAAACTTGTTAAAAAAAGTTAAATCACTGTTTTATTGTAATTTATATCACGTCTTTCTAGATTATAAAATAAAAAACAACAATCGGTTGCTAAAAATATAAAAAAATGAAGATCAAATATTTAAAAAATTTAAAAGAAAGGATATTACTATTCAATTTTATAGAAAGCACTAGAATTTAAATGTTTCCTGCATTTATACAAAAAAGCCAGCTTTAAAATTTAAAGCTGGCTTTTTTATCTAAATGAAATACTTCAATACTCTTTTGATACGCTATAAAAAATCAATTTAATTCGTTAGTAACATCCCTCCATTATGAGGTATTTTTATTTCAATTTCTTTGTTTTTATTTATTTTCAAAGCACTTACTTTACCGTTTAACTGTTCATCATCGGTATAATAGTTGACTGTCGTCCCAGAAGTAAACATTTCTAATTTTAATTTTGTCTTCAATATTTTATTCTCAGCATTTATTCCAGCTATATACCACTTTGTTCCTTTTCTTCGAGCTAGTATTGCATACCTGCCTGGATATCCGTCTAAAAAGCGAACCTCATCCCAAACTACTGGTACTTCTTTCATGAATTTTACAGCCCAGTCTGGGGCATCGTAAAGATTATTTGGTGCTAAGGCAAAATGCTGTACACCGCTTTGAAAAAGAACCGAAGCTGCTAAAGCAAATACATCAGAGGTCATTCTTTTGGAACCTTTGTTTGCAATGTTATCACTATTATAGAATTTATTTAAAGCGCTTCCTCCAAAATCCATACTTCCTACTGTATTTCTAATAAAAGTATGTGTTGCTGCACTTACCGCTTCGTTATCACAGCTTTGCTGTCCAAAATGTAAATTTTCGCTGGCCAAAACAGCTTCACTAGAAGCAAAATTTGAATACATACGTTCCCATCCGCGTGGTAAAGTACAACCATGAAAAATAACCAGTATTCCAAAATCATTGGCGTCTGTTAAGATATCTTCGTATAATTTCATGGTTATCTGTTTATCACCGCCAAAAAAATCAACCTTAATTCCTTTTATTCCAATGCTTTTCATCCATGCCATTTCTCTGCGTCGGACTGCTGTATTATCCATTAATCCTTTTGGTCCCTGTGGAGCATCATTCCAATATCCATTAGAGTTGTACCACAAATAGAGCCCTACCCCTTTTTTTTCACCATAAACTGCTAATTCATTTATCTTTTCACGGCCAATCTGTGTGTCCCAAAGTGCATCAATCAAAATGGTTTTATATCCCATCGAAGCACTAAAATCAATATATTCCTTTTGTACTGAAAAAATGGTGTTGTTATCCATTTTCATAATCCAGCTCCAAGTGCCTTTTGTATATTGATATTCTTTTGAGGCTTCATATTTAGGTTTAACTAAATCGAATGGAATGGTAGTCTCCACAATTGGCGCAAGTGTTTCTCCAATTGTAATAGTACGCCATGGCGTTTCTCCCGTAAGCGACATCCCTGGTTCACTTGTCTCATTTCCGTTATTTTCTCCCTTCATCGGAAATCCAATGGTATATAAGCCTTTCTCATGCCCTATTAACCTGCTGGCACAATAACCGCTGTCAACACCGGTTTCTGAAATTAAAACCCATCCATTATTGTTTACTTTAAACAGACACGGAAATGTATAACCATTTCCCAAGCCATTTTTTCCAAGAACATCATCCAGCGTGTATGAGGTTTCATAACTGGGAGCTGTTCTGGCAAATCCGGTCATTGGATTACTTTGCGGACAAAGAAATGAAGTGGTTCCTTTTGGCAGTAAAAAACCTGAAACCTCTTCTTGGACAACGCAGGAAAGTGTTTCTTTTTGTGGATATAATTTATATTTAAATGCTGCATTATTATTACTCACTCTAAAAATCACATCAATAGCGGATTTTCCTTCTTTTATGAATGAAAAAACAGCTTCATTAGCCTTATAATGGACACTGCTTTGTTTTATGTTTTGCAGCTGATAAACATCGTCAATTTTATTCTGAGTAACATTTGTTTCTAAAGTTAATCCAGAACTAAAATCACCAGCATTGGTTTTTAAACCAAGAGGAGATTTCTCGATAAACGTTTTTTCATTATATGTAACACTGTACAGCGGTATTCCATTATTTACAGAGACTGATACTGTAAGTTTTCCATCTGGACTTTTCACTGTTGACTGGGCGTTTAGTTTAAAAAAACTTACTAAACATAAGAATATAAAAATTTTAAGATTCATGATTTTTTGTGGATTTATCTTTTTTACTAAGGATTTAAAATGCTTAAAGCTCTTTATTTGAAAAACGTTAAATTCAAATTTCTTATATTTTTAAATTGTACTCGAAACCTTTAGATGGAATTAATTCGTTTCTGAAATTTTATCATCAATACGGAAATAATCAAAATCAACATAACCGCCTGTTGCTTTCGCAGCATAATTAAACAACCCAAATCGATAGCCCATAAAATGAGGAAGTGTATACGGTAACTTTATAGGTTTTCCTATACTTGTCCATTTTTTTCCGTCTAAACTGTAATAAAATCTTCCTTGGTCTGCTTGGCTTTTAAAATTACATTCGGCTTTAAAATAGATTTTATCCTGAATTAATAGAACACTTTCTATCTCTTTTGGATTACCATTCTCTGTATTTACCATGATAATTCTTTTACTGCCATTATCAACTTTTACTCCGACAAGACCAAAATCTTTTTGCAGCAGCGAAAGTCCTGCAAAATCTCCTTCTTTCATATTTGAAAGCTCCAGCATAGCAGATCCTGAACATACAGGACCAAAAGTTCTCTGCGTTAAAATGTTTTTTACCTGCGTAAAAATGGTGTCTATTTTGGATGTTTTTAATCTTAAATAACCTTTTCGCTTTTTGACAGACCAATGCGAATTATCAGGATTATGATTCCACTGCCAGACCAGCGGCAGATCACTTTCTCCATTTTTTCGCGTAAATTCATCTGAATTGACAATTCCGGGAATAAGACTTTTATTAGCTGGAAGGTTTAAATTTTCTGGCACTTTACCATTATCGCCCAATATTGGCCAGTCATTTTCCCATTTTACAGGAACCACATAAGGAATACGACCTACACCTCCCGCATCTCTAAATAAATACGAAAACCACCTGCCGTCTGGAGTATCAATCAGTCCGCCCTGTGCAACGCCTAAATCCTGAAGTCCAATTTTCCCTTCCCAAGGACCTGTGATCGAATCAGCTCTATGTATAATTACGGTCCGCATGCCGTTTTTTGGCCAGCAAATATTAAACAAATAATATTTCCCTTTTATTTTAAAAAGCTGTGATCCTTCTGCTGGCAGCATTATATCGCTTTTCGCAGGTGCATTGGCATTTTCAATTAAAACTCTTTTGGTTTCTTCTTTAACTTCTGATAAATCCTCTTTTAACTCTATAATTTGAAGTTTGCCACCGCCCCAGATAAGGTAAACTTTTCCATTATCATCAAAGAAAAGGGAATGATCGTGATAGGAATTGCTTAAAACAATTCTTTTCCAAGGCCCTTTTTCAATATCTTTTGTAGAAAAAATATAGGTTTTACCAGTAGTTCCAGAAAAAGTGCTTACATAATATACACCATTATGAAAACGCAGACTACTCGCCCATGAACCTCTGCCGTAGTCATTTTTACCGTGATCTAAATTTAGGCGGTCATCATTATCTTCTAAAGTTTGGTACGCATAATTTACCAGATGCCAATTCACTAAATCTTTAGATTTCATAATAGGCACGCCAGGATTCATGTGCATTGTTGTGCTGCTCATATAATAGACATCCTTAACCCTAATTATAGATAAATCAGGAACATCTGCAAAAATTATAGGGTTCTGAGCTTTGCCTTTTTGAGCCCGAATTGTCAAAATAGTTAATGTAATTGCCAGAACAGCATAAATAAAATTTCTACTCGCTTTCATCCCGTTTTTATTTTTGGTTTTTCTTAAAATATGAAGCTGAAATGTTATCTATCACTAATTCGCTGTAATTCTAAGCTGATCGAATTTTGGACTTATCTTTCCGTCTTTTGCTAAAATTTTAATGTTCAGTACTTCCTTGCCGTCTATTTTTATTTTGATATTTTTTTTATCTCGAGAAGCTAATACAGCTGGTTTTTTATTAATCAAAATAGTTATGTTATCGTTTTTGAATTCATCCAAAACGCTGATATGTAAAAATCGCCCAAGACTATTTTTGTTCAGCATTTGATAAGAAATATAGGAGTTGGTATTCCTCCAGAACTTTCCGTCTTCATAACCTGAATTACTTTTTTCACCTTTATACAAATGATCTACTTCTGGCTGCTGCTCTCCACAATTTATTTTATCTATTGTATTGGCTTCTAATGCCAGAGCTTCGGCCTCCTGTTTTTGTTGTAATTCCTGCTTTTCCTTATAATTTTCTTTCGAGTAAGTTTGAAAATACATTTGATAACGGGCATCGTGTATTTCAAAAAAAGGTTCTAATTCTAAAGAATCTAATCGGAATCTTAAGTTTCCTAAATCTTCAAGTTTTGAAGTATAATCTGCTTTTTCTCCAACCAGTGCATAAGCTTTATCAAGCGGCATATATTTTCCTTTTGCAGCGTGACCCATGCGGCTGTCATCTGCAAATAGACCATCTAATCCTTCTGTTGAAGTTTTGGCAGCCAATACAATTGGTCCGTTTACAAAAGCACTCCAATTTGAGCCATCCGGCAGATTTTCTAAGTGTGTGGTTGTTTTAAATCTGATTGTTACCTTATCTCCCGATTTCCACTTTCTTGAAATCGCAGCGTATTGTGATGGTTTAGCGACTATCAGCTGCTTTTTTCCATTAATTAATATTTCAAAATTTTCTGCCCATTTTGGACAACGGATATTCAATGCAAAGGTTTTTGTTTTTTTTAGTTTTAGGACTAATTCTGTATGATTCTCATATGGAAATTTTGTGGTTTGTCCCAGCTCTATTCCTTTTTCTTCCCATTTCAAAACCGAAGGAATAAAGAGATTCACAAAAAGATCATTTTGAGAATGACTGTAAATTAATTCTCCATACTTGGTATGATTTTCAAGTCCGGTTCCTACACAACACCACATGCTTGTTTGGGGCTGAGAGTAAACACGGTAATGATTTGGGCGGATAGGCGTGAAATAAACAAACCCTCCTTTTTCTGGATGCTGGCTGGAAAGAATATGATTGTAAAGTGTCCGTTCGTAAAAATCGAGATAATGCACATCATTTTTATCTAGAAACAAAGCTTTTGCAAGACGCTCCATATTATACGAATTACAGGTTTCAGGTCCCTCATTTGACTTTACCATTCCGCTGAAATCGTCTACGGGATTAAAATGTTCTGCAACGCTGTTTCCTCCAAATGCAACAGTACGCTTTTGAGTTACATTCTGCCAAAAATACTGTACGGCATCTGACCATTCTTTATTATCAGTAAGAACAGCAATTTTCTCGAAACCAACGACTTTAGGTATTTGTGTATTGGCATGTAAACCTGTTAGTTTATCTTCTTTATTTAATAGCGGATTTAGGAAAGCCTGATGTGATAACTTTTCAGCAGTTTGAAGGTATTTTTTATTTTTAGTAATACGATACAAATCGGCAAAAGATTCATTTATACCTCCATGCTCTGTTGCCAAAACTTTCTGAATCTGCTCATCTGAAAGCGGACGAATCAATTCTATAAACCAATCTCCTAGATTTATTAAAATCTCTTTTGCTTTTTTACTGCCAGTATATTGATAAGCATCGATTAGACCTGCAAAAAGTTTATGTATGTTGTAGATAGGCACCCAAGTATTGTTTAATCCGAAACTGCTTCCGTCAATATCTCCTTTATGAATTCGATCCCAGAAAACTTTACCTTGTGGAATCCCTCCTACATAGCCATTACCATTTTTATCCTGACAGCGCGCCAATTCTAACAGCATATAATCTAATCTGTCTTTAAGCTCTTTATTTCCTGTAGATTCATACATCATAGATAATGCTGAAAGATAATGTCCGCCAATATGACCGTCAAGCCCTATACTTTCCCAATTACCATAACGGTCAGATTTTGTTGGAAGACCAGATTCCAATAAATAGGGCGCTAAAAGTCTATCTGGATCTAAATCCAAAATATACTTAAGATCTACATCTTGAGCATTTTTGAATGGGCTGTCTTTTAATCTTACTTCGTTTAAACTGAACAACTGCATTTGAGCCGACACTTCGACCCACATCAATAAGGCGAATAGATAAAACAAAATTTTAGTTTTCATTGTAAGATTTTAGTTTTGAAATTATTTAATATAAAAAATATATGTCCCATTTTCTATTGATGATGCGTTTTCCCAAAGCTTTAAATCCAATTTCTTTTGAGTGAATATTAAAAGCTCAAAGAAAAGCAGCAGATTTAATACCTGTTTTTTCGTTTTTTTATTCATTTTCAATATTCTTTCTTCTAGAAAAAAGTAACACCTAAAGTATGATTCTGCAGATTTATTGGGTAATTCTTTCACTTTCTGGAGCTCCTAAATAAGAAGGTTTTAACCCGCCTGTATCGATCAATATCTTTTGAAGTACGATTCCAGGATCTAAAACTCTGAATCGAAGTGTATGTTTTCCTGATTTCAGAATCTTATGTTTTGTTGCCGAATGAATTATATGTTCGGCCTGCCACTTTCCTAATTCTCCCTTATAATGTCCATTAAAATTTACAAGCTGCGGTTTTTCTCCGTCAAAAGATATTTCATATCGAAGTCCTTTATTACTGTTAAAATTAAGTGTTGGAGCCAGCAAAAGTTCTACAGTAAATTCTCCCGTAGAAGCAAAATTAATTTCATATTCTACAAAGGCATTATCTTCTGTACCAAGATAACTATTTTGTGGAAATGTGGTAATACCGCTTAATGTTTTTCCAAAATTTGGAATTATTTCCCAATGTGTATTTTTTGAATTATTCATTTTCGAAAAATGCTCTGCGTCAATAGCTACATAACCATCTTTTTCCTTAAATACTTTTGACACGATGATTTCGCTATCTGATAAATACTTTACATCTGGAAGGATATTTTTTGGAGTATCGTGCCAAGCTTTATACCCTATTCGCATCTGATCCATCATATGAGTCCATTTGCCTGCTGCAATTTCATTATTGTATTTATTTTGAAGAATAGAATCTCTTTCAAATTTAGCTTTGACCTGATCTGCATAATAATTGGCAAGACTATTTTTTTCTTCCGCCAGTTTACTATTTTTTGCTTGTGCAAAATACATTTCATAAAGGTTACAGCAGGCATCAATTGGATATAAAACCAACTGAAAATAAGCATCTTTATATTCATTAGGAAGTTCGTTATAAATTCTGTATGCGCCTAGTGCTAAATTTTTATAGTCATTAACAACGCTTTCAAATTCATTATAATTTTCTAAAGAATATGTTTTGCTGTCCAACATCTCTGGTGTGACACGACGATTAAATTTTGGATATGTATTTAATAATCTGGCAATTTCTTTAGAAAATTTGTTCCCAAACTGTTCCGATGCCCAGCTTTCTGTATATTGGAAAAGATTCTGTGAGTTAAATTTTTCAGGGTTCCAAGCCATGTCTAAGAAGAAACTGATTGGAAATTCCATTGGTTTTAAGTCACCTACATTTACAATCCATACTTTATCAACCCCGTTTTCGTAACTGAGATTCATCTGTTCCCAAACTCTTTGAATTGGACTTATGTTAATCCATTTTGAATTTCTTGGCCCGCCGACATAATCAAAATGATAATACATTCCGTATCCGCCTTTATGCAAGGGTTTGGAAAGATCTGGAAGTTTACGGACATTCCCCCAATTATCATCGCAAAACAAAAGAATTACATCATCAGGAACACGCATTCCCTGATCATAATAATCCTGAACCTCTTTATATAAAGCCCATAACTGAGGTGTTTTGTCTGCACTTTTACCGGTTTCATTCTCTATAATTCTGCGTTGCTGTTTTACTATATTTTCCAGCAGGCTTATGTTTGTATCTTCGCTCATTGCTTCATCTCCATCGCCTCGCATTCCGATAGTTACCAGTTTTTCCCAATTTCTACTTCTCTGGATTCCGCTTTTCCAGAACTCGTCTAAAACCGTCTTATTTTTGGAGTAATCCCAAATATTGGGCAGATTATTTTTTTTAATGTAGCGGCGCCAGTCTGTTTGTGCCAAAGCCATCGGCTCATGATGAGAAGTTCCTATAACTATTCCCATTTCATTTGCCAGAGGCCCGCTGGCTGTATCATCGTCATAAAATGCATTTCCCCACATTGCCGGCCAGATGTAATTGGCTTTAAGTCTAAGTATTAATTCAAAAACTTTCTCATAAAAACGACTGTTAAAACCACCAAACGAAGCCTTTGCCCATCCGCTTAAAGCGGGTGCTTCATCATTAAGAAAAATTCCTCTGTACTTTACAGCTGGTTCTCCTTCTGTATAAACTCCCTTAATGAAGTAAATATTATCTTTATGCTTTACGGGTACATCTGCCCAGTAATACCAAGGCGAAACACCAATCTGTCTGGATAATTCATAAATTCCATAAATAGTTCCTCGTTTATCGCTTCCTGCTATTACAAGCGCTTCTTGTACACCTTGAAACGGATTTTTAACATGTTGTATAATAAATTTTTCATTTTTACCCTTGAGTTCTTTTCCTTCTATTTTTTTCTGTTTTACTAAATCGTCGATAACGGAATTAGATCCTATCATTCCAATTATAATGAGCGGTGATGAATTATTTGGATTTTGATTTAAAACGACAGGACGCTGACCCGTAACTTTTTCGAAATCAGATTGAAGATTATTCACGGCACGTAAAATTCCTGAATCCAAACCTGAGTTTACAAAAAAAGAAAGTGACACTGCCTTTTCATTCAGCACCATAACGCTGTTGCTTCTGTCTTCTGTTATAAATGGCTGGGAAGCCTTTGAGATAGTACTCAGTAAAATAATAATTATGGTAATTATAAATTTAGAATAATTTTTCATTTGGCAGCTATTATTTAAGGCTATTTGGTATTATGTATGTTCGATTAATCTGTAGTTCCTAAAATGGTATATTTTGCGAAACTTGATTCGTCAACAGGTTTAAAAAGTAACTGCGAAAACATATATAAACTATTTTTCCATACTTTGAAATCATGAACTCCAGGTTCGATATAATAAATATGAGGCACATTATTTTTAAATAAATAATCGTGGGTGCGTTTGCTATTTTCAATCAGCCAGTCATTATCACCGCAGGAAATCCAAAGAAGTTTAAGTTTCTTTTTTGTTTCTTGTGGATTAGGAACCAGCTCTTCTGTTTTCTTCGTATTTGGAGCCGATGAAAACCCTCCTATCCAGGCAAATTTATCTAAGTTACCTAAACCGAAATTAAGCGATTGTCCTCCGCCCATAGATAATCCGGCAATAGCACGATGTTCCCTGTCTTTAAAAACATTGTATTTTTTTTCAATAAAAGGAATTAAATCCTTCAATAAATCTTTTTCAAAATCTGTGAATGCCTGTACTTTATCAGGCGCCATAATATTTCCCGAAGCACTGTCATCTTTCATTGCTCTGCCGTTTGGCATTACAACAATCATCGGCTGTAATTTTCCTGCTGCATAAAGGTTGTCCAATATAATCTGCGGACTTCCTCCGTTCAACCATTCTTTTTCATCTCCTCCAATTCCATGCAAAAGGTATAAAACAGGGTAATTTGTATTTTTATTAAATCCCGGCGGTGTATAAACAGTTGCTTTTCTAACTGTTCCAACTGTTTTTGAATCATAACTTACCGTTTCTATTTTTCCAGCTGGAACTGCTGTGTCTAACTGATCAAAACCAACTGGTGCCTGAACTATAAAAGGTTCATTTGGATTGTCAGATTTATAACCTAATAATGAAATCATTTTTTCTGCGTAGCGCTTTCCTAATTCTCTATATCCAGCTGCAGTAAAATGCAGTAAGTCTGAAGCAGCAATACAGCCTTTTGATGAAATTACATAAGACGTTGGAATTGTCTGAGGCAATGTTGCAATGATTTTATTCATACTTGCACATTTACCGTTTTGGTCTTCATTAACCGTTTCTCCAGAAAGTAAAGGCACTTTTTTAGGATCTAAGTTCAGATCTTTCATCAAATTTTCATACACTATTTTGACCTTTTTGGGCCATAGTGTATCGCCCGTGTTAGATTCTCCCTGATGCAGTAAAATTCCTTTTATAACTCCTTTCTTTTGCGCAATTTTTGCCATTTCTACAAGTCTTGCATACGGACTTCCATTGTATTCTTTGATCATTCCCAGCATCCAATCTGGTGCTGTTTTCATGTAATTTTCAAAATTATCTTTATCAAAAAGTTCTATTTTACATCCTCCCACCGCAACATTTATAACTCCTATTTTTATGTTTTTAGGAAGATTGGCAGTCATTGTCCTTCCAAAATAATCGGTCAGTGTCAGTCCAGTTTTACATCGGCACAATGGTGGTATAGCTGTGTACCATTTGCCCATCTCACGTTCTGAATCGGGACAACTGACTGCTTGCAAAACCTGAAAACGAGGATCTACATTTATCTTGTCCTCAGCTTCTATGGGGGCTGCACCTTCCATATTAGACTGGCCAAAACTTAAGTAGACATGAAAATTTGGATCCTGAGAATGTCCTTTCTGCGCTATAAAAAAAAGAATTGTAACTACGAAAAATCTAATTATTGATTTCATAATATCTTATTAAATTTATTTTTACTTCCAAAAAAGCTGGCTCCTATATCTTTTAAATGAATGGAATTGAAATCTGTTTACTTAAATAAATTTAGATCTACCACTTCACCCATTCTTTTGTATCCCAACTCATTAGGATGCAAAAAATCGCCATCATGCATATTAGACAAAATGGTTTTAGGATCTGCTTCAGAAGCCATTTCTTTGTCAAAATCTATTACTGCGTCAAAGTTGTTTCGAATCCATGCATTTACTATATCTCTTGCATCCTGCTTAAAAGGTGCGTCGTAAAATGATTTTTGAAAAGGGAGAATAGTACAGCCGTAAACTTTTATGTCTCTGGCGTGTGCTTTTTCTATCATAACTTTATAGGCGTCTATAATTTCCTGTGCTTTTACAGGAGCATCTTCTGCCCGTTTAATTCCTCCTATATCATTTATTCCTTCTAAAATCACGAGCCATTTTGTACCTGCCTGCGACAGTACATCACGGTCAAAACGGTCTAATGCGGTAGGGCCAAGTCCGCCTTTTACAACACAATTCCCTCCTATTCCTAAATTCAAGACTCCAATATGCTTGGTTGTATTGTCTGCTGACAGTCGAGCCGCTAAAATATCTGTCCAGCGATTTTGTTTGTTTGTTCCAGAGCCGCGTCCATCTGTAATTGAGTTTCCTAAACAAACAATATTAGATGTTTCTTTTGATGCCATTACATCCAGTCCCATAATTGAATACCAATGGTCTGTTTTCACAGCATCTGAAAAATCTGCATTATTGACATTGTCACCAGTTAAAATATAAGATGTTGTTCTAGATCCGGGATGTCCTGATGTTTTTTGTGATGCTGCGCCATAATAAATGGTTATTGCAAGCAGCTGACCTGGTTTTAATTGAAAATTCACTACATCTGAAAATACGTCCTGCCCTGGATTTAAAGTTATCTCTTGATTTCCATTAAAACTGAGAATTTGTTGCGTGTTTTTATCAATTGCCGGAGCATTAATTACATTGGCAATGCTGATCTTTTTTAATACTGTAGGCTGATCACTAAATAAATTTGAAAAACGCAGTCGGATATTATCTCCCCCTATCGAAACTTTTATAATTTGACGAAGGGTGTTTTCGGCCAAGCCAGGATCGGGGGGCATATTATTTGTTTCTACTAGCATTTGTGCGCAGGCCCATGATCCAACCCAGTTTACATCAGCTGCTTTTTTAGAAGATTTTACCAATGTCTGATTGGTTTTGCATCCCATTACTAAAACGAAAAACTGTACAAACAATATATATTTTAAATATCTTATGATCATATTTATATTTTAAAATTTAAAACATTATATTTTTTTCAAAAACCAAAAAAGCTTCTGCGAATTAATGCTTAAAAAAAAGCCCGTTCTCCTAAATTATGCTTCAAACCAAAATATTGAGCATTTGCTGTTTTTTATTTTCTATTTAGGCTGTGCATCATTGGATGCAGTCGCATACAAACCTACCAAAGCTCCTGTAAATCCTCCTGCGGCATTTGTTGAAAGAATATCACCTGAGACAGCGTTTCCTAAATTTTGAAAATCAACTCCATTTAATGCATAAGTAAACTGATATTTGTCTCCCGAAGCTTTAACTTCTAGGCGTACTGTGTCCTTAATGTCTATTTTTGCACTTGCTATAATTTGTGAATTTCCATTTTCTGTTCTTTCCAACAATATATAAGTATCTTTTCCTTTTTTAGTTATTCCAAAAACATAATTAAAGCGTTCATTCTGCAGACATACAATCCCTGCCAGATCTTTTTCCGATTCTGGTTTATACCTTAATATGGTGGAGAAAGAAAAAGTATTGTGCTGTTGTCTGTAAAATAATGTAGAAGTTGGTTTTAATTCTTTGATATTTACTGGAAATGGATTAATCTGTAAACCATTTTTAACAATAGAAATAAAATGCTCTCTCGGGCCTCTTAATCCTATCCATCTGTAATCTAATTTTTCTGAAGTAAAATTCTCTTTAAATGTAAAATTGCCGTTAGGGAAAAAACCATCTCTGCCAGTTTTGTTTACTACACCAGCTGGCATTTTTAATTTTGGTTCCATTGGTACTAAGCCATTTTCGAAAACAGGAAAAGTACCTGACCAGTCTACCGGCAGTATAAATGTTTCTCGTCCTGCATTTACCCTGTCTTTTTCGTTTGGACGAATTCCTAAAAATACGCCATAATATTTATTATCTGGGCCAAGAAACAAATCCGCGTGTCCTGTCCAATCTACTTTGTTGGCTCTGTTTTGAGGAAAATATCTTTGAGTAAGAATCGGATTATTTGATGACGGTTTAAAAGGTCCTTTTGGACTATTACTACTAAAAACAACCTCACTATGATTTCCTCCTGTACCTCCTTCGGCACACATTAAGTAATAAAGATTGTCTTTTTTATACAAATGCGGAGCTTCTATCCATATTGGTTTTTTAGAAAGGTCAATACCGCCGTCTACTATAATTTTATCTGTCCCCGGAATCACTTGATCTTTTTCTAAATCGTAGTCCCAAACTTTAATCACACGATGTCCGTTGTATAATTCTTTTCCTTTATCAGGAGCATCATTGTGTACCACATAACCTTTTCCATTATCATCAAAGAAAATAGAAGGATCTATTCCGTTAAAAGCTAGTTTAATTGGGCTTCCCCATCCTTTTTTAGGATCTTTTGTTTTTACAATGATGTTTCCCATATTACCAGTAAATGCTGTTACGATCATATAAAAAGTACCATTGTGAGGATTGTAGGTAATTCCTGGTGCGTACACGCCTGCGCTGATACCAGTGTCATGCGGATTAAATTCTGAAACATTATTTAAAACTCCTCCTAAATCAGTCCAATTTACTAAATCTTTGGACTGAAAAATTGGTACTCCCGGAAACATGGCAAACGAAGAGCAAACCATGTAATAATCGTCGCCTTTTCTTGTAATAGCTGGATCTGGATAACATCCCTGAAGAATTGGAGAATAAAATTCATCAGCATTTAACGGATTCTTTTTGTAAATCTCATCATCTCCCTGATATACGACATTGGAAAATACAGGAAATTGTCTGTGTGCTTTTTTCTTTGAATTTTTCTGCTGCGCTGTTAAAGAGAAAAAACATAAAAATCCTATTGTGAACAAAAAAAGTATTTTTCTTGTAATCATTGTTTATTATTTATTTTAATCAATTGAAAGAATTATTAAAAAGCCGAGAGAATTACTCTCGGCTTTCAACTAACTCAACTTAATTTAACTTAGTAACCAGGGTTTTGATATGTTGCTTTTTCGGCTGGAGACATTTCCATTCCATCCAGCTGGCCTTGAGGTATTGGTCTCAGATAATGATAAGCATCAATAGTTCTGGTAACCTTTTCCGGCGTATGCTGTCCATAATTGGATCCTCCTATAGAATATTCTCCGGCAAGCTCATTCCATTTTTGTGTTCTCACCAAATCGTACCAGCGGTATCCCTCACCAAAAAGTTCGCGAGAACGTTCGGCAAGTATGTAATTTATGTCAATAACTGCAGGAGTTGCAGCGGTCATCGCTGCACTGTTATCTAGCACTTTGGCTGTGTTTCCATTATTATCCCAGCGCCATTTACCAGCTCTTGCTCTAATAACATTTATAAGCGTTCTTGCACTTAGAGTTCCTGTTGCACCTTTTACTGCCGCTTCTGCCGCAACAAAGTAAAGTTCAGAAAATTTTGCTACTGGAAATGGTCTCGTACTTGCTGCATTTGGCTGTCCTAATCCTCCAGCGTTATCTGTACGATATGGCCCCAATTTCCAAAAACCAGGATAAACAATTCTGCTTATTCCATTTGGAGAAATTACATAATCAGCTCTCCCTGGCAGTACTCCGGCACCAACACCGCTGTCTCCCTGTCCAGAAGGATAAGCTATAGGCGATGTTGGTTCTTCATTTAAGAAGGTTAAAACGGCATCTCCAGGTTTTATAGTTAGTCCATTTGCATTTGTTAAAGTTGCAACATTTGTTAAGCCTGTTCCTTGTAAATTCCAATTCCCGCGAAATACGGCTGCAAAGGTTCCGTCGTATCTGGAATCATTAGTTTTATCTGCAAAGGTTTTTGTAAAAACTTCAATAGGCGGTACCATTCTTGTCCATGGACGTCCTAAAAATTGATTCGCTTCACGCTGTACAGATGAAACTGCGGCACTTCCATTCTTACTTCTAATAGCAGTATAATTCCAAGTCACCATCCATCCTGCAAAGTTATCTGGAGCACCGCCGTTTCCATAAGTTAAACTCGATCCATTGTAATATTCACTATCCTGCGTACGATCTGCATAAAGCATTACTTCCTTATTTCGATCATTTGAACCTGTATTTACATCATAAAAAGATTCTAATAATCCATAAGGTCCTGGGTTATTAATTCCTTGTAATGCTAAATCATAAGCTTGCTGAAAATACCACTGAGCATTATGACCATCAGGATCGGTTCTAGGAGCATCTGGATAAGTAGGTATATTGTTTGGATTTTCTAACCACCAAGCATATGTTAAATAAGCTTTGGCCAAAATTAAACGAGCCAGCGTTTTTGTTGCAGTACCTGTTAATCTAGGAGCATCAGGTAATTCATTTACTGCTGCTGTTAAATCTGGAAAAACTGCTTTTGTATATACTTCTGGAACTGTATTACGTTTTGAGCTTCTTGAAGGTTTGCTGTTAAATTTTAACTCTCCTGCTCCTAAATCCAATGGCACACCTCCAAATGTCTGTACCAATAAAAAATAATCAAAACCTCTAAAAAATTTTGATTCGGCAATAAGATTAGGCGCAATACCAACTGCAGCCCCGTTTTCAATAATACCGCTTGCTGTATTAATATCATAATAGGAATTGTTCCACAAAACATCTGAACGGCTTGAATTTGGATTTATAATTCCTACGCCAGACAAATCATGATCTTTAAAATTACCGTCGGCACTCTGTGCATAAGTAGCTTCATCTGTCCCTGTCTGACATGCATTGTAAAAGTAAGCTTGTCCGTAAATCCATCGCAAATGGGCATAATGGGATGTCAGTCCTTGTATAACGCCCTGTTCTGTTTTAAAATAATTTGGTTCATAAAAATCATGCGGCTTTTCTTCCAATATATCAGAACAGCCTGATAAGGATAGTACTACTGCAGCTCCTATAATTAAGTTTTTTATAATATAGCGTTTCATGTGAATGTATGATTAAAAGGTTAAATTGAGTCCAAATAAATAATTTCTAGTCGTAGGAGTATTAGTACCAATAACCAAAAATCTTCTCTGGTAGGAAGCTACAGCCTGATTTTCGTCTCCAAATGAATTGGTCTCTGGATCCATTCCCGATTTGTCATGATAGGGAGAGAAAAGCACAAACGGATTTTGTGCAGTAAAATAAAGTCTCAAATTATCAATCCCTAAATTTCTTATAAAATCTTTATCTAAAGTATATCCTAATGTCAACGCTCTGATTTTTATATAAGATGCATCAAAATAACCCATTGTTGATATATACTTCGGATTATCACCGCTTCTAATACCTCTCGGATTAGGGAACTCCGCATCTCTATTATCTGGAGTCCAATAATCAACATCGACATTACTTCTTCTTCCATTCAATAAATTAAGATAACTGGCACCTCCGTAAAGTGTACTAATTAAGACACCTCCACTTTTAAATGCACCTACTGCAGAAAAATCAAAACCTTTATAAGTTAAATTAGTATTAAATCCACCCTGAAAATCTGGATCAGTTTCAATAATCTGTCTATCACTAGCATTGATTGCACGTGTTGGCGAACCATCTGCGTTATACTCTCCCGTATATTTTACTTTTATTGACCCAACAACTGTTCCCTGCTGGTTAATGCCTGTAGGTCCTGGTTCCAAAATAGACATATAAGGATCTCCTTCCTGCCAGATTCCTGTCTTTTCATAGTCATAAATAGAATTAATATTATAACCAACAAACCAATTGTTACCTTCGTCACGACTTGCTCCCGAAGCTAAGGCTACCAGCTTATTTTCATTTTTATAAAAGTTAACCCCTACTGTCCAGCTCAATCCGTTAGGATTGTCAAGAATAACACCGTTTAAAGAAATTTCATAACCTTTATTCTCGGTCTCTCCCACATTTGCCACATAACCGCTGACACCAGAGGTAGCCGGCAGTCCAACTCTTTGCAATAAATCTTTTGTATTTGTTTTGTAGTACTCAATTGTACCTGATAAGCGATTATTAAAAAACCCAAAATCCAAACCATAATTCCATGTTGTAGAAAACTCCCAGCCTAAATTTGGATTTGGAAGCTCTGTCACATATACACCAGTTGAGTTCGTATTTCCAAAATTGTAAGGTCTGGTACTCAACGCTCCTAATGTAGCATAAGGAGCAACTGCTTGATTTGAGGTTTCACCATAACCAGCACGTAATTTTAATAAATTAATTTTTTTGCTGTCTTTTAAAAATGATTCATTTGAAATAGTCCATCCAGCAGAAACAGCAGGATAAGTCACCCATTTATTACCCGGCGAAAGCCTTGAAGAACCATCAGAACGAACTGTTCCAGATATAAAATAACGGTTGTCATAAGAATACATTAACCTAGCCATATAAGAAGTTAATCCCCATTGCGTATAATCCTGATCTGCAGGATTTATAACTGCTTCTTCTTCACTCTGTCCTAAATTATAGAATTGAAATGCATCAGAAGTAATTCCATTTCTGGTTACTCTAGAACTATTTCCAGTATATTGCTCATTTGAATACAGCCCCACAAAATTTACAGTATGTTTTTGAGCAAAAGTTTTATCATACGTAATCAAATTTTCAAGAAGCCATTGTGTTGACCATGCGTTGCTGATAGCTGCATTTGATAAAGTCGCTGGATTTACATCAAACACACCTTGTCCTTCATAGTAACCTGAATTGGATGTACGTAAATTCAATCCCGTATTAAGTCTATATTTTAGTCCCTCTATCCCCGGAATTTTAACTTCTGCAAATATGTTATTGTAGGAACTAAAAGCTCTTGTCAGATTAACATACGAATCTCCAAGATTTTCTATGGATTTTCTGGTATAAACCCATTGATCATCAGCCGCCATACTGACTGTTCTTTTTAAAGTTCCATCAGGATTATATGGATCTGCGAGAGGCGAGGTTGCTAAAATATTTCCAGTCCCAATATTATCTCCTCTCGAAGCTGTGTAGTTACTGTTTGTATTAAACCCAATGCGGATTGATCTATTTATCTGCTGATCAAGTCCTGCTCTAAGACTGAAGCGCTCATAACTTTGACCAGGTAAAACCGATTCCTCTTTATAATATCCTAAACCAGCATTATAAGCTCCTGTTTCGGTCCCTCCTGAAACGCTTACATCATGGCTGATCATTTCTCCCGAACCGTATAGTAAATTCTGCCAGTCCGTGTTTACATTTCTTGACTCGCCGACACCATCCACATATAAACCTGAGTAGTCACGAAGGGCTGCAAATTTTGATGCATCCATCATAGGATACTTTGAAAAAACCTGTTTGATTCCACTAAAACCATTATATGTAAAGGTGGCTTTCTGATTTTTTTTCCCTTTTAAAGTAGTAACTAAGATTACACCATTAGCTCCACGAGAACCGTAGATAGCTGTAGCGGAGGCATCTTTCAAAATATCTACCGACTTAATATCAGCAGGATTAATATCTCCTATCGAACCTGCAAAAGGAACGCCGTCTAGTACCACTAAAGGATCATTACTTCCTGTAAGTGATCTTGTTCCGCGTATTCTTATCTGCATAGCAGCACCAGGTTTTGAGGAAGTCTGTGTCATTTCGACCCCGGGAAGTCTCCCTTGTAAAGCCTGCGTAATATTAGCAGCGGGCACTTCATTTAATTCTTTTCCACTTAGTGAAGCAACTGATCCTGTAACAGCCTCTTTAATTTGGGTTCCATATCCAATTACTACCACTTCTTTCAAATTATTTGAGTCTTCTTCTAAAACCACATTGATTTTAGTTTGTCCATTAACAGCAACTTCCTTGCTTTTGAAACCTATAAAACTAAAAACAAGGACACCATTTGAAGGAGCATTTATGCTATAGTTCCCATCGAAACTGGTGCTTACTCCTGTTTTTGTTCCTTTTAAATTGACGTTCACTCCAGGAATTGGACCATTTGCATCTGAAATTTGTCCTGTAACTGTTAATTGCGCCTTCACTTGGATGGAGAGCAAAAACAGCAGGATCAAAAAACCGAAGCCTTTTAAGTGCTTCGATTTACTTGTAATAAAAAAATTAGTCATAAAAATGGATTTAATTATTAAAATTGGTTTTTGTTAGTAAGCTTTCTTTTATACACTTTAAAGTCAAAAATGTGGATTTTTATAAGTGTACATACCACAAATATAAAAAAATATATTTCAAACACAATCGGTTGTGTAGTTTTTAATTATAAATTATAAAAAAAATAGCTTTAAAAAAAACAGTTATCACACAATTAAACCAAAAAAAATAACAATATAATAAATTTCACTACAACGTTGTAGTGAAATTTGCTAAAAATATTATGTTTAGTCGATAATCTTAAAGAAAACATAAAAAAGACAAAATTGGATATTTTATTTTATAAGTTTTTAAATTTCCACAGTTTCAATCAGTCGTAAATCAGAAGAGAGTACTAGATTCCCAGTAAAATCGTACATTTAAAATAAATTACTGAAAATCTAACAGTTAAATATCAAAATTTTATTTTTAACAATCGATTGTTCAAAAAAAAACTTTTAATAAGGAGTGAAAAGAGTTATAAAATAGAATTAAATAATAAGTAGTAGTGAAAATAGTATTAAAACATTTTAAGTCAATGTTCTACATTATATTAGAATAAAAATTTAAAGATATCACTCCGAAAATATTAATTGCTTTTAGAGTTATAACGTTCTTAGGCTATCAACAACATTAAAACATAAAAATTCAAATCTATTTACGATAACCTTTTTACAATTAAAATCAATAAATATCAAAATGGCAGTACTTGGTTTTTTATTACTATAGAAGTTTCCCTTAAAATATAAAATTACAAAGTAGCACGTTTTTATAAAAACCTTTTTAAAAATTAAAATTAAATTTTGCATTCCAAAATATTTCATCCTTTGGTACAGTTAAAATATAAAACTCAGCAGCTCTGTTTGACATTCCCCGCTCTTTTTCATCTAATCCCCGCACCAATTTTCTCTGCAAAATCTTTCTTCTAAAATTAGTTTTATTGATTGTCACACCTAATATTTCCTCATACAAATTAAAAACCTGAAGTAAAGTAAATTTTTCAGGCAGAAGATTAAAACCTACTGCACTACAGCAGATATTCTTTTTTAGTTCTATCATACTAAAGTCTAAAATCATCTTATATTTCTCTTCTAGGCAGGTTGTGTTACGAACATCAATCCACATTATATCTGAATTTGACTCTTGATCGTCCATAGCTTTTTTACAAACCATTGCATAATATCCAATTGAAATCTTTTCCTTAGATGATAATGCTGTATTATAATCAAAGGCTTTTAACTGGTCTAGAAAGAAATTATCTTCAGAAATATATTTTTTTAAAACTTTTTGTGCAGTTGTACCTATCGTGTCGCCCTGTTCCATAGTACAATTAGGCAGTCTCCACTCAACATTTCCGAAATCATTTTCTTTTTTGACTAGTAAAACTTTTAGGCTTTTCTCTTCAAATCGAAATACAACACAGTCAATTTCTATCTTGCTTTCATAATACGAATTGCAGAATTTTCCCTTTTCTGATTCTTCTTTTCTCATAGAAAATAAATTAAAACATCTCTTAATTACAACTGAACCATCTTCTAAATGATTTCTATTTTTATATTACACAAAAATCATGTATACGTATTTGAAATAGAATAATTATCAATTTATTTATTAAAAAAATACATTATTAAAAATTAAAACACAAAACAATCGGTTGTGCTAAAGTACAAAGAATTTTGATTTAAAAAAACAATGGGTTTATTTTTTAGTTTTACTCTTAAAATAAGAGGTGTAAAATTGCCGTTAGATTTGAGTGAACACAAAAAAACTGCTGTTACATATAATGCAGCAGCAGTTTTCTTTAAAGTAAAAGAATTATATTTTTTTTGAAGATTCTCGAATAAGCACCTCTGTATTAAGAAACGTTATTTCTTTTGCTTCCTCCTCTTTAGCAGATTTTATAGTATCAATAACAATATTAGCCGCCGCTTTTCCCATTTTCTCCGCAGGATGTGTTATAGTAGAAATATTAGGTTCTATAATCTCTGAAATAGGATCATTATTAAAACCAATTACAGCAAAATCCTGCGGTACTTTAATCCCTCTCTTTTTTGCTGTTTGTACAGCACTTACTGCAAGAATGTCTCCTGGAGCAAAAAGTCCATCAGGTGGAGGTTTCAAACCAAAAAGTTTGTTAGAAGCCTTAACTCCCTCATCGTACGTCATTGCTTTCAGATTTATAATAAACTCTTCTTTCAATGGCAGTCCATGCTCTGCCAAAGCATCCATATAACCTCTTTTTCTTTCATTATAAAGATTGCCAAATTCTGCGCTCGTAGTCATATGCGCTATTCTTTTGCATCCTTGATCAATAAGATGTTTTGTTGCTTTATAACCTGCTGTGTAATTATCAATTACAACCCTAAAAGTATTGTAACCCTTTGGAACACGATCAACAAATACTAGCGGAATATTATTATTTGAAAACTGCTCAAAGTGAGAAGTATCTTTTGTCTCCATTGCCAAAGAACAAATGACACCGCTGACTCTGCTGCTATAAAGCGATTTGGCCATGTTAACTTCCTCTTCATGGGAATCATGCGACTGCATAATAATAACGGAGTAATCAGATTTTCTGGCAGTTACTTCAATACCACTAATTAATGATGATAAAAAAGGCTGGGTAATCGTTGGAATTAAAACACCAATGGTTTTAGATTTATTACCTCTTAATCCTGCCGCCAGCGTATTTGGAACAAAACCCATTTCCTCGGCTGTCTTTTTTACCTTCTTAATAGTCTTATCACTGATACTATGATGGTCTTTTAAAGCGCGTGAAATCGTAGATGTGGCGAGATTGAGTCTTTCCGCAATATCATAAATCGTTACATGTCTATGTTCTTCCATTACTATATAATTAGTCGTAAATATATACATAATTTAAGAACAAAAGAACAGTACAACTAGGGATAGCATTTCTTTTTTTCTTTAAAAAATTAATTCACTCACAATATAAATGTCGATATTTATCATAAAAAAAAAGCAATAAAACATTATAATGTGTTTTTTTTGGATTAAAAATTTTAAGTTAAAGTAATTTTTCTTTTCTTTACGCAATCGGTTGTATTTGTTTTTAAATAAAATTTTGACCACTAACATTCCTTGATATTATTAAAAAAGTACTCTTATGAAAATAAAAAATATCAAATATCACATTCTGATACTGCTCTCTTTTTGGTGTTCGGCACAAAACAAAATAGCAAAATTTCCATTTCAGAATACCGATCTCACTTTTGAAGAGCGAGTGGAAAACTTAGTAAGCCAGCTAACTTTAGAAGAAAAAGTAGCACAAATGTTAAATGCTGCTCCTGCAATACCTCGACTGGGAATTCCTGCTTATGACTGGTGGAACGAAACGCTGCATGGTGTCGCAAGAACCCCTTTTAAAACGACTGTCTTTCCACAGGCTATAGCAATGGCTGCAACTTTTGATAAAAATTCTCTTTTTAAAATGGCTGATTATTCTGCTCTTGAAGGCAGGGCAATCTACAATAAGGCGGTTGAACTTAATAGAACCAACGAACGCTACTTGGGACTGACTTACTGGACTCCAAACATTAATATTTTCAGGGACCCTCGCTGGGGACGCGGACAGGAAACGTATGGCGAAGATCCTTACTTAACGGCTGTTTTGGGCGATTCTTTTGTAAAAGGCCTGCAGGGAGATGATCCAAAATACCTAAAAGCGGCGGCTTGCGCAAAACATTATGCCGTACACAGCGGCCCGGAATCTTTGAGACATACTTTTGATGTTGACGTAACACCATATGAACTTTGGGACACTTATCTTCCCGCCTTTAGAAAATTAATAACAGAATCTAAAGTAGCTGGAGTTATGTGTGCCTACAATGCTTTTAGAACGCAGCCTTGTTGTGCTAGTGATATTTTAATGAATGATATTTTAAGAAAAGAATGGAAATTTGACGGTTATGTTACCTCAGACTGCTGGGCGATTGATGATTTTTTTAAGAATCACAAAACACATCCTGATGCCGCATCGGCGGCAGCGGACGCTGTGCTGCATGGAACGGATATTGACTGTGGAACAGATGCTTATAAAGCACTCGTACAAGCGGTTAAAAATGGTCAAATAAGCGAAAAACAGATCGATATTTCTGTAAAACGCCTTTTTATGATCCGCTTCAGACTTGGAATGTTTGATCCTGTCTCAATGGTTAAATATGCTCAGACTCCATCTTCCGTTTTAGAAAGTGAGGAGCATCAAAAGCATGCTTTAAAAATGGCTAGACAATCGATCGTGATGCTTAAAAATGAAAACAACATTCTTCCGCTAAGCAAAAAACTGAAGAAGATTGTAGTGCTGGGCCCTAACGCCGATAATGCTATTTCTATATTAGGAAATTATAATGGTACTCCATCTAAACTTACCACTGTTTTACAAGGTATAAAAGAAAAAGTGAGCCCTGATACAGAGGTGATTTATGAGAAAGCCATCAACTTTACAAATGATACATTATTAGTCTATAGAGATCTAAAAAAACACTATTCTTATGAAGGAAAACAAGGATTTAAGGCAGAATATTTCAACAATATAAGTCTTTCAGGAAAACCTGAAGCAATTAGAAGCGAGTCGGAAATAAATAATTTCTGGCAGGAAGGAGAAGTTGTTATTAAAAATATTAAAGCAAATCACTTCTCTGCCCGTTACACTACAAACTATACAGCAGATCAGGATGGTTCTGTTACTTTTGAACTTAAAGCAGATGACGGTTATCGCTTTCTAATAAATGGAAAAGAAGTTGTAGACGCTTGGAAGAAGAATCGCTGGGGAGAAAAAACTTTTAAACTGGAAACGAAAAAAAATACGGTTTATAAAATAGTACTTGAATATTGGCAGGGAGAAGGAAAAGCAGAAGTATCGCTGCAGACAGGTAATTTTGTAAAAACTAATTTTGCAGATTTAATTGAACGTCATAAAAATGCAGATGCTTTTATTTTTGCCGGCGGTATTTCACCACAGCTCGAAGGAGAAGAAATGCCTGTGGATTTCCCTGGATTTAAAGGAGGAGACCGCACTTCTATCTTACTTCCTGATGTACAGACCAAACTTTTAAAAGCACTTCAATCTTCGGGAAAACCAGTGATTTTTGCCATGATGACGGGAAGCGCAATAGCTATTCCGTGGGAAGCAGAAAATATTCCTGCAATACTTAACATCTGGTATGGCGGACAATCCGCAGGAACTGCGGCAGCCGATGTTATTTTTGGTGATTATAATCCTGCAGGAAGACTGCCTGTTACTTTTTACAAAGGCGACTCAGATTTGCCTTCTTTTGTTGATTATAGTATGGATAATAAAACCTACCGATACTTTAAAGGAACTCCATTATATGGCTTTGGATATGGACTGAGTTATACTTCATTTAAATACAGTGATCTAAAAGCTCCTTCCAAAATAAAAAAAGGGCAGTCAGTTTCCATTTCTGTTAAAGTGACAAATTCTGGAAAAATAGAAGGAGAAGAAGTGACACAGCTGTACGTAATCAATCAGGATTCTACAATAAAGGCACCTCTAAAAAGCCTTAAAGGATTTGAACGATTTAATTTAAAAGCTGGTGAAAGCATCATAATTACTTTCAATCTTTCTCCTGAAGATCTTTCTTATGTTACATCAGAAGGCACTTTAAAACAATATGATGGTAAAATTAAAGTTTCAATTGGAGGATGTCAGCCTGATGAAAAACAACAGATAAAGAATAATACAGCCTCTCAAATTATTCAAATTGAAAAATAACAGTTACTAATATCCTAAATAAATAGAACACTTTTAAAAACTTTCCTTCTCTCCTATTTATAAATCAACATGCATTTCATTTTTACTGATTTACCAGGTTAATACTAACATGGGAGCTTAAAAAAAAACTAAAAGAATGAACAAGACAATAGACCAAAGACCAAAACTACTCTTTTAAGTTGACTTCTTTTTTTTCTCCATCCTTATCTATCGTTATGCGCTTTTCAATATTTGCCTTATCGACATAAGACTGTCTTGCTGTGCCGTAATTTGTTGTAGAACCGGTATAGCCCCAATAGTTATAATAATTTGTATAGCCAGATACATAAGAGTAATTATAAGAGTTAGAAAAATCAAAACTGGCCATTACCACATAGGTACCCGGCATTAGATCTGCGAACTCAAAATGTCCTTCATCATCATAGACTTTCGCTTTTTTGATGGAATATCCAAAATCACGGTCCAAAGGCACTTCTGGCATTTTATTCTGTTTACGGATTTTTTTGTTGACTTCGACCCATTCGTCATAATAGGCAGAACTTGGAAAAAGTGTAATCTCTGTGCCCTTTGGCGCAAATTGTTTCTTAGCGACATTGACCAATCCACCTAATTTCTTACCAGAATTTGATTTTGCATAAGCTGTACCGATAATCACACTATTTCCTTTAGAAATCTGTCTGGCCACCTGATCTTTGTCGAATTTGTTTTTAATAGGCTGATAATCCAATTCCTCGTTGGTTGTAATTTCCCACATTCCTTTACCCATAGACATTTCGCGCTGCCAAAGACGATGGTCTTTTTTGTCTATAATATAATTATAAATGGCATTTGAAGTTTCTTCTAAAACCGTAACCAGCCACGCATCGTGCTTACCCGTTCTCGGAGAGTTGTAAACAAAACTTTTGACTTCCTTGATTGTGTAGTATTCTACAAATACACCCGAATCATCGTTATAGTAAAACTGAGGAAAACGCGCTTTATAGCCTACATCTAATGGCAGTGTTCCAATTAGATGATCAGTCCAAACCCAGTCAAAAAATACCTCTTTAGGATGCAGATTCAGTTTTTTATTCTTTTTGGTTTTCTTAGAATAATAATTTCCTGTAATACTCTCACCAAAGTTGAGATCTACTTTTGTTTCTTTAGCATCACTAATGTAAGTGATCGGTTTAAGAGTTTGAGCATCTGCTACACTGGTACGGACTGTACTAAATGAATTGTCTTTTGGAGTGTACGAATTGGTTAAACTCAATTGATTGTTCGTTAAAACAATATCATAAGTTACCAATCCCTGCTTTACCCAGCTTGTGTCTTTAACATAATATACGGTAAAAAGGGATTTTTGAGGCTTTATGTATTTGGTGTTGACAGACTTATTGCCGGGCTCAACCATCTTTTGAGAAAATGCAGTAAGTGAAAGGAGACTGAATGTTAAAATAAGTGCATATAATTTCATACAAGTAAACTATAATTAATGGAGAATAAATTGGTTTTGTTTGTTCAGTTTAGTAACCAAATTAATATAAAAGTTTTTATTTTCTTTGGGAAAAGTAGGTTTTCCAGACTTCAATTTACAGAACACTTACTTATGGATTAATTATATCTAAATAAGGAAGATTAAAAGTACCTTCTGTAATTTCTATTGCTACGCCTGAATCTAAATTTCGAACTTTTCCAGAAAATGTACCTTTGATACCACTTTTACTTATAGATTCAATTTTTACTGTAAAAATATCATCTGCTGTTCGTGTGCTGTAAAGAATAGTTCCGTCTTTTGTTTGAACAGCATATCGTGCAACCATTTCTTGATCTGTAGGTGTCGAATAAGTACCCGCAGTAATATCACCTCCCTGTTTCCATATTTCAAAATCTAATGATGGCGGTGCCAGCTCACCAGCTTTAGAGAAAGGAGCTTCATATCCTCCAATTACAATTTGTTCAAAACGATTATCGTTACCGCCGCCTTGAAAGTTTACGGTATAAAAGTCTATTTTTCGACCATCAAGAGTGGCTTTAAAATAATAGTCAGATTCTGCTTTATCCGATCCGCCTTCATCACTTGAACAAGCAGAAAATAGTACCGCTAAAATTGATACATACAAAATGTGTTTTACAAAAACTGCTGTTTTATTTTTTAAAAATGCTGCTTTCTTTACTAAAAAAGCATTTATACTGTTATCTATCATTATCTCTTTTTTTGATTGATAACAAAATTAATAAGGGCAGATACGAAAAACAATACCTGATTTCATGGTTATTTTATGATAATAAATAGTATAAGTTTATACTCAGTTTGAGTATTTGATTTTAAAATAACTAACTTTTAAAATGCAGGAATACTTTTAAAATTAATTTAATTTTGGATTACCAAATAAAAAAATACTTGTTTCAAAAAATAAATTTAGAAAGTAAAATGTCTTACAGGGCCTTTGTTATCTCAACTCAGCAATATATCTTCAAACTATTTATAGGATTGAAAAAACTCATAAGCTCTTGTCTCCGCATAGGAATAAGTTGAATTTCGAAGCGGAAAAGCGCAGTGTCCTCCATACTTGGGAGTTTCAAGATACACGTATGCACTATCTTGGGCTATAGCTCTCGGATAACATCTTTCTCCTAAAAAAGGATCATCCAGAGAATTAATAATTAAAACTGGAGTTGTAATATTTTTAAGGGAAAATTCTGGAGAGACCTGCTGGTAGTAATCGTCGCGACTCGCAAAGCCATGAAGCGGTGCTGTAAAATAATGATCTACTTCGTCAAAAGAAGTAATGCCGTCTATTTGATCACTGTTAATAAAATCAGGAAACTGCGCCGCTTTGTATTTCAGTTTTCGTTTGATATCAATTGTAAAATTCTTTAAATAGACTCTGTTAAAACCTTGTTTCAATACGGCTGCACTTGTTGCAATATGAGTAGGCACCGAAATAGATACACCGGCTTTAATGCGTTCATCCAGTTTTGTCCATCCAAAATAATTCAAGAGCTGCACGCCGCCCATTGAATATCCAATTAAATAAACTTCTTCAAATCCTTTTTTTAAAACAAACTGAACCACTTCGTCCAGATCATCAACTGCACCGTGATGATACAATCTCGGAAGTCGGTTCATTTCTCCTCCGCAAGTGCGATTATTCCATGCGAAAACTGAAAAATCCTGCTGCTGAAAATATGCTGCACAGCTATTGTTATAAGTTCTGCGGGAATCACCTTCTAAACCATGACATAAAATCACTGCTTTTTTAGGATCATTTATAATAAAATCGATATTGATAAAATCTCCGTCATTCAGTTCCAGTTTTTCTCTTGTATAGCCGGGAACTTCGAACTTTTTAAATAAAGCAGCATAAATAGTAGAAATATGCCTGTTCCTATGCATAATCGAAGGGAAGTTATATTCTGATTGTTCAATTACTGGCATGATTAGAAAGTTTTTGGTGCTTTATACAAATTTAACAAATCAATCAATATGTAATTTAAAACTGTCATTTTTTATTTCATTTTTATGAATGTACGCTATAAATTGATCCATTTTTATTAAAACTCGAAACTCCTTGCAAATTATCGCGGAAACTCTTTATTTTAAAATTAAAGCATTCCCTTTAAGGTTCTGCAGCTGCCATTGGTCTAAATTTTAAATCACGCGGTAAAAAATTTTGCTTAATTTATAATGCCATAAAGTTTACAGTATCTTTAGGTTAGTCTTAATTCTTTTCAAAAATTATAACATATGCAGTCTCGTAGAAAATTTATAAAAAATGCCGGGCTATTTTCAGCAGGATTATTTGCCATTCAAACCGATGCGTTTGGATTTGATTCGAATCTATTTGAATTTCCTTTAAAAGATTTTATAACCAAGAGGCCTCCGCTTGAACAGCGAAAGTTTACCAGTAAAGCTGTTGAAGCTGCAATTGTAAAAATCAAAAAACAAATCGCAAATCCAGAATTGGCATGGCTGTTCGAGAACTGTTTTCCAAATACATTAGATACGACAGTAGAATTTGAGATCATAAACGGCAAACCTGATACATACGTTATTACTGGAGATATAGATGCGATGTGGCTTCGAGACAGTACAGCGCAGATCTGGCCTTACATTCCTTTTGTGAAAGAAGATTCTAAACTTGCCGAATTGATAAAAGGCGTAATAAACCGTCAGACAAAATGTATATTACTGGATCCGTATGCAAATGCATTTTATAAGGACTTCAATAAAGAAAGTGAATGGAAAAATGATATAACGGAAATGAAACCTGGAATTCATGAACGAAAATGGGAAATCGACAGTTTATGCTATCCGGTGCGATTAGCTCATGGCTACTGGAAAGAAACAGGAGATATTTCTATGTTTGATGAACAATGGAAAAACGCCATGAAGCTGATTCTAAAAACGTTTAAAGAGCAGCAAAGAATGGATGGAAAAGGCGGACCATACAGCTTTCAGCGTCAGACTGCATGGGCTACCGACGGAGTTCCGTTAGCTGGCTATGGATACCCTGTAAAACCATGCGGCTTAATTGTTTCCACTTTCAGGCCAAGTGACGATTCTACTTTATTTGGTTATTTGATTCCGAGCAATATGTTTGCCATCGAAATATTAGGTTATTTGATTGAAATATTTTCTCTCCCAGCTTTAAAAGATAATGATTTGGTTCGTCAAGCCACAGAACTTAAAGAACAGGTTCAAAATGGATTGAAAGAACATGGAATTATTGATCATCCTAAATTTGGAAAAATTATAGCTTTTGAAGTTAATGGATACGGAAGTTTTCATATGATGGACGATGCTAATGTTCCTTCTTTATTGTCTCTGCCTTACTTGGGTGCGATTGCTCCTAACGATCCTTTGTATCTTAATACAAGAAAACTGGTATTATCAGAAAATAATCCGTTTTTCTATAAAGGCGCAGCCGGAGAAGGCGTTGGAGGGCCACATACAGGTGTAGACACTATCTGGCCCATGAGTATTGTATTGAGAGCGATTACCAGTATAGATGAAAATGAAATCAAGAAATGTATCAGCACTTTGATTAAAACCAATGCCGATACGGGATTCATCCATGAATCATTTCATAAAGATGATGTAACCAAATTTACCCGAAAATGGTTTGCGTGGGCCAATACATTATTTGGTGAAATGATTGTGCATACAAGTACTAATTACCCTCATATTCTGAAAGATAAAAACTTATAATCTTCCAAATTTAAGACTGCTAAAAACAAAAAAACGGAACAAAATTACTTTTGTTCCGTTTTTTTTTAATTCGTACTTTTTCAGTTAGTTTTCATAAGACAACTTAAAAGTATTCTTCTAGTATGTCTATTTGACATCAAACCAAAGTTTGGTAGTAAGCAAGTCTTTTCCTTGAACAGCTATTGCCGCTTGGTAGCTGGTTCCATTTAATGACTGCTCTGTTCCCGGATAGAAGAAACGCGAAGGAATCTGTCCATCTAAAACTGTAGCAGGACCAGCAGTCAAAACTGGATAGTCCAATCTTCTCCACTCTGTAAAAGCATCAAGACCTTGTCCGAAAAAGGCAATCCATTTTTGTGTACCAATTGATTTAGCATAATTTGACGGATCGTATTTCACTGAAGCCTGATTTAAATAATTAGAAATAACCGCCGCATCTGTAATCCCAAATTGATTGAAAGATGCCGTAATTGCATTTTTATATAACTGTTCTGCATCTCCTGCAATATAACCACGGGCAGCAGCTTCGGCAAGATTAAATAATGTTTCAGAATAAGAAGCAATAACCGCCGGCGATGTTGAAGTCAAGAAATAAGTTCCTGGTTTTGAAGTTTTAGCAAAACCTTGACTATTGGCATCACTGTTTGATAATCCGTTAGCTCCTCCAACATACGTACCTACGCTTGCATCAGACGGAAGCTGCGCATAAACGGGTAAACGCGGATCGGAAAACTCCTTTAATTTATCAACCATTGTTTTCGAGATACGATAATCGTCACGAGTTTCAAACCAGGCTGAAGCTGGATTTTGCTGTGGTGAACTGATATATGTAAACTTAAAAGTGTCATTATTACTGCTTAATACTCCTGCTGTATCAGCTGTAGCTTCAATAGCCGTCTGTTTAGCTAAATCTGGTTCTCTATCCGAAATTCTAAGCGCTATGCGCAGACGAAGTGAATTCACCAGTTTTTTCCATTTAGAAATATCTCCTTTATAAACCAAATCACCTGTAACAGTACCGTTTGATGCATTTAATAAAGTCTGAGCTTGTTTTAAATCTTCTAACAATCCTGTATAAACTTCCTTTTGAGTATTATACGCCGGATTTACTTTTTGACCTGCTTCTTTATAAGGAATACTTCCATAAGCATCTGTCAACAATAAAAATGTCCATGAACGAAGCGTTAATGCAATTCCTTTATAATTTGAATTTGCCTGTGCATCTGGGAAATTTATAATTGTGTTCAAATCTGTAATTAAGGCTGCATATCCCGTATTCCACAAAGAAGTGAAAGAAGTATTCGAAACATCGTATCTATCTGGTTCAGTATATTGGATTTTTGCCCAATGCTGTACAAATAATAAAGACGAGTCAAAGTTGTTTGTGGAACCCCAATATAAATCAGCGCCCTGCTTTAATGTTCCTGTTAACAGATAAGGTGCCAACGGTGTTTCAGTTGCATTTGGATTTTTATTAATATCATCCAGAGTATCACTGCACGAGGTCAATGTCAATGCAAATAGTGTTGTATATAATAGTTTTTTTAGCATGATTTTGTGTTTTTAAAATCTTAAATTAACATTAAGGCTGAAATTTCTGGTAGTTGGCAGAGATAAACTCTCCAAACCTTGAGCATTTCCAGTATTGAAAGCTGTTTCAGGATCAATATTTGGTGCATCTTTGTAAATAAAGAATAGGTTACGACCAACAGCTGTAATACTTGCTCCCTCTAATCCCAGTTTTTTAGCAAATGACTTATTGAAATTATAAGCTAGTTTTATTTCTCTCATTTTTACAAAAGTTGAGCTGTAGATATAAGCTTCACTAATGTTGTATGAAGCTTTGTAATATTCCTGAGCACTAATAACTTGAGTGTTTGGATTTCCATTATCATATACCCCGTTAAAAATCATTCCGTCATCATAAACCGTCGTTCCTGCTGGAGGAGTTCCTGTTACTAAAGTTTTGGTAGTACCATTCAAATAGTAATTTAATCCGCCATTTTCAGCACCACGTCCTGGAAGCGTACTAGCCAATACTCCTGTATAAGTACCTGTTCTATTTGTTCCAGAGAAAATTTCACCTCCTACACTTGCATCAACAAGAAATGATAATTCAAGATTTTTATAAGTCAATGTATTCGTTACACCTGCTAAATAGTCTGGTGTATAATGTCCTAAAACTTTCTTTGTCGGATCGGCTTTTGGTAAACCATTTGCTCCTACTACGATATTTCCGCTGGCGTCACGCAGATAAGCAGTTCCATAAAGTGCTCCGTAAGCCTGCCCTACAGAAGCTAATACATCAACACCTCCAGAAGAACCTATTGTATAGTTTTGAATCTGTTTTGCATAATCCAAAATTTCTACTTTGCTTCTATTTCTAGAATAATTGGCACCAATATTCCATTTGAAGTTTTCAGTTTGAATAGGGCTTCCATCCAATTGAATTTCTATACCATTATTGTTTATTTTACCTGCATTGATTAACTGAGAGTTATAACCACTTGATGCCGTTGTTTTAATCTCCAAAATCTGATCGAAACTATTTGTATTATAGTAAGCAACATCAAAATGCAGTCTGTTTTTCCAGAACGAAGCTTCCAAACCTACTTCGGTTGAGCGTGTTGTTTCAGGTTTCAAGTTCTCATTTAATTTCTTTTGTGATGAGGTTTGAATTGGATTTCCATCAAATGCTGTTTGGAAATTATAAACCGTTGCCAATTGATAAGGATCTGCATCATTTCCAACTTCAGACCATCCTCCGCGTAATTTTAAGAAATCAAGCGTATTGCTTTTAAGCTTAAATGCTTCAGATAAAATGAAACTTCCATTAACAGAAGGATAGAAATAAGAACGGTTACTGCTTGGCAATGTAGATGACCAGTCATTACGAGCTGTAAGGTTTAAATATGCATAATTTTTATATCCTAATTGTGCAGAAGCATAAGCACTGTAAACTCTCAATCTTGACAAATAATTTGAAGAAGTCAATGGATCTCTAGAATTCGTTAGTGTATACAAATCTGGAACAGCCAGACGCGGTGCTTTTTGATAGTTGTTTGCGTCACTGTGGTTACGGATATTGAATCCAGCAAGAGCATCTAAACTAAAATCATCATTTAGATTTTTAGTATAAGTAAAAATACCTTCTGTATTTTGCTCGTTTACAGTGTAAGCATCTTCGGCATAAGATCCGAAAGGTGTTCCATTTGTACCATATTTAATGGTGTACTTTCTACGATCATTATAATAATCAACTCCTGTACGGAATTTAAAATTAAGTCCTTCAGCCAATTTTGCATCCAAATGAATGTCACCAATTATACGGTTACGCTGCTGGCTGGTAGTATTATAATAAGCATTCCAATATGGATTACTGTAGTAGCTGTTGTTCCAGTTCACATCTCTATTGCTTTGCAGCTGATTGATATCGACCTGACGCCCAAACCAAAGGAACTGCAGCATTACACCAGCAGCACGGTTTCCAGACGGACCACCAGGTAAAGCTGGAGCATTAGTTGTAATATAGTTACCAGTTACCCCAACTTTTACATTTTTTGAGATTTGGTAATTCGTGTTGATTGTAAAGTTTGTTTTGTTTACTTCACTATTAGGTACAGTTCCTAATTGTTTTTGGTTATTTACCCCTAAACGGAAATCAGATTTTTCGTCAGATCTGGCAACAGAAATACTATTATCATAAGTAACACCAGTATTAAAGAAGTCTTTTACATTATTAGGATGCGCAACAAAAGGTACCGCCTCGCCATTTGAGAAAAACTGTGGAATAAGACGTCCGTCCATTCTTGGGCCCCAGCTTTCATCAACACCGTCATTTACACCGCCTCCTTTACCATCTACAAAGCTAAATCTTCCGTTAGATCCTTGTCCAAATGTATTTTGAAAACTTGGTAATGTAGCAACTTGAGAAATCGTTATTCCAGAATTTAAAGTAATTCCCAATCCTTTTTGACTTTTTCCAGATTTAGTAGTTATCAAAACAACACCATGCGCCGCACGTGATCCGTAAAGAGCCGCCGCATTAGGTCCTTTTAATACTGTTAAGGTTTCAATATCATTCGGATTTAAATCGGCAATTGCATTTTTAAAGTCACGAGTAGCTCCACCAACACTTCCTAACTGCGAGTTATCTACAGGAACTCCATCTACTACAAATAACGGCTGGTTATTTCCTGCAATAGAAGTTTCTCCACGAATAATAATACGTGAAGATCCCATATCTCCTTGAGAATTGGTAATACGAACTCCCGCTAATTTTCCGCTAAGACTGTTTAAAAAGTTAGTTTCTTTTGTCTCTGCAATATCTTTATTTTTAAGTGCTTGAGTTGTATATCCTAAAGATTTCTTTTCTTTTGAGATACCAAGCGCAGTCACTACAACTTCTGATAATTGATTTTGTTCTTCAGTAAGTTCAATAACCACAGCATTTTTATCGACTACAACTTCTGCTTTTTTATAACCTAAATAACTAACTATTAAAGTATAAGGAAATTTTTGGCCCGTTTGAAAATAAAATTTACCATCAAAATCTGTTTGAACTCCGTGCGTAGTTCCTTTTATATTAATAGAAGCGCCAATAACAGGCTCCTTAGTAACAGCATCTACTACTGTTCCTTCAAGTTTGGACTGAATTAAGGGTTTGGTTTCTTGAGCTTTAACTCCTACGGAAATCAAAAAAACACATAACCAGATATATCTATTTAATTTTTTTTTCATTATTTTATTTTAGTTTAAAAAATAAGGAGATTCCAAAATGAACTTATTCTACTTTCGATTTCCTTATAGAGATGTACAATTTCTTTAAGCTTTGCAATTTCTGCCGTAACAGAAATGTTTTATCTGCAGCACATTCGTTTTTTCATTTCTTTTTTTTTTTTGATTACTATTATTTTTGGCCTATGCAATACTTCAATTCTTCAGGGCTTTTAGATTTTTTTTTCAATCATTTAGAAAGAGTAAATTATTCTAATCTCAATATTTACAATACATTTTTAAACTCTACTAATTTGATAGAACAAAAGTAAATTAAAAATTGAAGTTCCCAAATTTTAATTTAATTTTTTGAAAAAAAAATGTTAACAAAAACGTTTTAGTAATTTCAAATCATTAAAAACAAGTCAGTTAATAGATTTAGGAATTTCCAGCATTCTGTAAGATTTTTTTTAGCTGAAAGAATAAAAATTATAAATAAGTTCTTTAAGATTAAAACCGATTAAACCATCAAAAGCATTTTTTTGCTTATTTTTGTAGAAATACTATCAAATGAAGCGTTCTGGTACAGCTGATCTTCCACTACATTATGGACAAGTTCCATTATGGCTTTCCGAACGAATGGCTAAACTCGGTCTTGCAATTGTCGAAACTATTGCAATGGAATTTTCTACTGCTGAGGTTATAAGCAAGCTGAGTAATCCTTTTTGGTTTCAAAGTTTTGGTGCGGTAATGGGAATGGACTGGCACTCGTCTGGAATTACAACTTCTGTACTTGGAGCGTTAAAAAAATCTGTAAATCCGCATTCAAAAGAATTGGGAATTTATATTTGCGGCGGTAAGGGAAAATATTCCATGTTAACACCACAGGAACTTTTATTTGTAGGCGAAAAAACGGGACTTGATGGTATTAATTTAGCTAACTGCAGCAGACTTACTGCGAAAGTAGACAATACAGCAATTCAGGATGGTTTTCAATTGTATCAGCACAGTTTTATTGTAGATAATAAAGGACAATGGGCTGTTATTCAGCAGGGAATGAACCCTAATTCTCAAACAGCCAGAAGGTACCATTGGCACTCACAGGATTTAAAATCTTTTATAGAAGAACCTCATACTTTTATTTATGGCGAAAATCAAGGCAGTATCTTAAATCTTACTGCTCAGGCGGCCTCAAAATCAAGAGATGGTATTTTAGAATTATGCAAAGAATCTCCAACAAAAATCATGAAAGAAATGCAGTATCTCGCAATGCCGGCGCATCATGATGTTAGAATGGAAGATGTAAATATGAAAAGACTTGGCGCAATGCTTTGGGCAACGCATGAGAATAAACCAGAAGATTTTGAAGAATTATTACTTTTAAAGGGAATGGGACCAAGAGCTTTGCAGTCGTTAGCATTGGTAAGCGAAGTAATATACGGCACTCCTACCCGATTTGAAGATCCTGCCCGTTTTTCATTCGCTCACGGAGGAAAAGACGGACATCCATTTCCTGTGCCTGTAAAAATATACGATGAAACGATTGATACTTTACAGAGAGCTATAAATCGCGCTAAAATTGGTAATTCTGATAAAATGAATGCTATTCAAAAATTGTCTGAAATCTCTAGAAAAGCAGAACAGAATTTTACACCCAATTCTAATTTTGATGCACTGATTCAAAAAGAAAGAAATGAATCGCACTTGTATGGAGGAAAAACCATTTTTGGAGATGCTAAACCTCCTAAAAAGAAACCTATCAATCCAAATAACAATCAGCTTGAATTGTTTTAAGGATTAAAACTGCAAACTTCATAAAAGCATTAAACGAAAAAAACCTCTAGAATCAGATGATCTTAGAGGTTTATAAATTTTAGTCTGAAATATTTCAAATATTACAAATCGTTGAATTCGTGTAAAGATTTTAATGTACCTTCATAAAATAAGATTGCAGCAATAAGATTTCCTTTATCGGAATACGGCATCATTTTTCTTTGAAAATCTACTGTAGTATCTAAGAAAGTTGTAGTACCAACTGCTTGGTTATCTAAAATCTTTTTATGATCACTATCATCTGGAATACCTAAGTCTGACATTGTAACACCTGGTTTAGTAACCAAAGCGATGTAAGGTAAAGTTTTTACTAAAACTTTAATACGTTCAATGTACAATTCCAAAAGTTCTCCTTTTTGCATACCGCTTAATTCTTTTTGATCGTGGTATTTACGGATAATAGCTGTTGTACTGATAATACTTCTTGGGGCATTTTTTGCTTGTGCTGATATAGCACCAGTTGTCAAGAAGAAAAGTAAACTTAATAATAAAGTAATGTTGCTTTTCATTTTTATGTAAATTGGGTTGTTGATTAAAACAAAAATATATAAATTAAGTTAAATTACAAGTTTATTGTTTTCTTTTTTTTTGAAAACTTTAACAATAAGCACTGTAGTAGTCTGTAATTGAGATTATTAATACGACTGAACTATTTTAGGAATATTTGCCATTTCTTCAGCAGGCCTTATTATTCTAAAACGTCCCGGATATTTGATATAAATACTTTTTTTGTTGCCGTAATAATCCATAAACTCCTCACACACAAACACTGCATGAGCTTTTGACCATGCCACAACACCGCAATATTCGCTTCCAGACTCTCTTTTTAATTTTTGAATTTGTTTGCCTACAGAAAAACCTAAATATTTATAAATCGTCGGAGTGTACACCGTACCGTCTTCTAAATCTTCTAAAGCTTTTTCAAAAGTTGCTTCTTTATCAACAATCTGTTTGTATTTTGCCATTACTGCGTAGGTCAAAATAGCATAATCGGTTATTTTTTCTGTGTCGCAATTGTCTTTAATATATACGAATCCTGCAGAAATTTTAGCGGTGTTAATTTCATCATTATTTAAATTAAATGATGCATTATTCTTTAAGGTAATTTTTAGTGAACTATCGTTTATTTTTTCGGTTGTAAAGAGATTATCCAATCCGTAAACGTTTAATGAAGCCTTAATGAAAGCAATGGATGAACAATTGGTGCGTTCTCCTTGTTTAAAGCTTTCGAATATTTTATCTGAACTTAATTGGGAATAAGAATTGGAATAGGCAAAGATTAAAAATAAAAATATCGAAGTGACAGATTTCATTGTTTTTAAATTTTATAATTGTTTCCCAAAGGATGTTTTTGGAAAATAAACATTACAAATCTATAAAAATCGTCGCATAGTTGTTTTGAACTTCTCAATTTTTATCCACAAAATGTAAAAGAAAATCCAATTAATTGAAATATGGCAAATTAAAAAGTCCCAAATAGAATTTGGGACTTTTTACAATTTATTTTTTTTCTTCGTTATTTAACTTATCGTCAAAGTCAGGTTCTTCACCTTTAAACTTCTTAGTATCAACATCATAATTTTCATCATTTGTTAAAACTTCATCATGATCTTTATATTGATGTTTTCTCATATCACTTCGATCGCTTCGATTATCAGAATTACTATTTTTAGTGATATTCTGATTTTGATTATTTGCTTTCATAATTTCTAAGTTTTAATTTTTACTAAATTACTTCACTGCCAGCACTTAACACTTATATAATCATTTTTAAAAGTTATAAAATACCACCATATCATTTGCATCAGGAATCTTTTACTTTAAATTTGCATCTATTAAAGATCAGTGCTAAAAAAGTGAAAGTGAAAAAAAATGAAATAGAAAAAACCAGCTGGACTATTTGCGAAGAATGTCAAGGAAGAGGTAAAAAAAGCCGCAGACTGAGCAAGAAAATCCGACTTGAATATCAAACAGCACTTGATGAGTTTGAAAAATCAAATGGCGAAGGAAGAGCTCCTGTTCGTCCTAAAGCACATCTTTATACCTGTTTAAACTGTAACGGATCTGGATTAACCGTTGCTGAAAGTCATCCTATCGCTGATGCAGAAAATTATCCACAAGTCGCTATTATTGGCGCTGGAATTGGAGGTGTGGCCTTGGCACTAGCCTGTCTGCATCGCGGCATTCCATTTACACTTTACGAGCGTGATCTTAATTTTGCTGCTCGATCTCAAGGCTATGGGCTTACTTTACAGCAGGCAAGCAAAGCCATTGAAGGACTGGGTGTTTTTTCTTTAGAAGATAAAGTAATTTCGACAAGACATTTAGTTCACACCACAGATGGAAAAGTAATTGGAGAATGGGGAATTAGAAAGTGGCTGGAAGCTACAGCAAAAACCACTGTCAAACGCACGAATATGCATATTGCGCGACAATCGCTGCGATTAGCCATGTTGGAACAGCTTGGCGGTCATGATACTGTAAAATGGGGACATCAATTAATTGATTTTAAACCAGGCGAAGATCAAAGCTTAAATCTTAATTTTGATGTAAATGGAGAAATTAAGAGTTTTAAAGCAGATCTTGTTGTTGGAGCCGATGGTATCCGCAGTTCTGTTCGCAAACTCGTGATTGGCGATGCCGCTAGTCCGCTGCGTTATCTGGATTGCATTGTGATACTCGGAATTTGTCCTCTAAAAAATTTAGAAGGTTTTACGAGTTCTCTATTAGATTCTGCTACCGTATTTCAAACTGCAAATGGCAACGAACGAATCTATATGATGCCTTATACTTCTGACTCCATAATGTGGCAGCTCAGTTTTCCGATGTCCGAAAAAGAAGCGAAAGAATTAAGTGCTCAAGGACCGCAGGCATTAAAAGAAGAAGCCTGCAGAAGAACGCAGTGGCACGATCCTATTCCGCAGATTTTGAAGGCTACCGCCGCAGATAAAATTTCTGGATATCCTGTTTATGATCGAGACTTACTTCAAGCAGCATTTCTCAATAATGCGGGTCCAGTAACTTTAATTGGTGATGCGGCGCATCCAATGAGTCCGTTCAAGGGACAAGGTGCCAATCAAGCTTTATTAGATGCACTTACACTGGCTCGAGGCATTTCAAAAAAATGCAAACCATTATCTCAATGGCGAAAAGCTGGAATTAGAGAAAGTGTTTTAAAGGAATTCGAAGCTGAAATGCTGGAACGCAGTGCGGTAAAAGTAAAAGATTCTGCAGATGCCGCTCAATTCCTGCACTCTGAGGTTGTACTTCATGAAGGCGATGAACCAAGAGGACGTTGTTTAAAGAAAAAAGACATTTAAAAAACAATATTTATAAAAAAGACAAAAGCCCATTCCTATTACGGTTTGGGCTTTTGTGTCTTACAACTTGATTGATTTTTTTGTACTAATTTTTAATTATTAGCAAGAGCTTTTAAGGCTATGTATTTCTCCAGGCTTTTAAAGTCATGTCCTTTTGATCGCATCGATTTAATAAAAGATGGCGTAGTTCCTGTAGCTTTTGCTCCCACCACTTCTTCTAAGTCTAAATTATCAAAACCAAGACTTTTGTATTCCTTGATTAATTCTGGAGTTATATTTTGTGATTTTAATGCAATTAAATTTTCAGCTTCAATGTTTTTGTAGCCTGCATTTTGAAAACTTTTTACATATTCTGGCGTTACATTTAGCGATTTCATCGCGATAAGATCGCTGTTTGAAATATTAGTATAACCTATCTTTTTAAAGGAATCAACAAAAGCCTTATCGATATTTAAAGCTTTAAAGGCAATAATATCGTCGTCATCATCATCTTCACTGCTGCTAACTGTGTTTTCTCCATTATTTTCGTTTTTGCTTTCATTTTTAGCCGAGCGGAAATCATTAATATATTTAGCATCAATTCCCTGCGATTTTAATGCAATAATATTACTTGCAGAAACATCTTTATAACCCGAGTTTTTTATTTCTTCAATAAAAGTTTTGTCTATTCCTAATGATTTAAAAGGAACAAGATTATCCAAATCAATATCTGGAATTGCTTTTTTAATAGAGGCAATATAAGCTTCGTTCACATCTAAAGCGGCAAGAGGAATAATTTGATCTTTGTCTAAATCGTTGTATCCGTTTTTCTTAAGCATTTGTACATAAGACACTTTGACATTAATCATAAAGAAAACAAGAAAATCTTCGTCATTTTTCAAATCAACGCCTTCTTTGCTCATTGTTGTTCGGTAGTCTTTGTCTGCTGAAAATTTATAGGTTCCCATGCCGCGGTCTCCTTCAAATTTCCCTGTAAAATGCATTGTTCCAGCTTCACGTTTTAAAGTAAACTCACCCTGCTTATCTCTTGGTAGATTATTAATCTCACTCAATTGAAAAGTACTCGAAGAATTGTCATTTTCATCGCTTTTAAAAGTAATTTCTATGGTACTGCCTTTGATAACAGCAAACCAGTTTCCATCTGTTTTCATTCCGTTTTCAAGAGCTGTATCTTGTTTAGATTCCCCGCCAGAATTTAGAGTTTGACTCTGCGCTGCCGGTTGATTAAAAAGGCAGGCAAAAAGCACCATTAGCGGCACTAGGAAAAAATATTTCCAAGTGGTGTGCACATTTGATTTTTTTGAGTTCATCATGATGATTCGTTTTTTTAATAATGATTGATTATAATTAGTTGTAAGACTCAAAGGAAATTGCGGCGCTGCAACTTTTAGTAAGCTGAATTGATAACTTTCTTTTTCAACTTTATCTTGTCGCAGCATTTGATCATCTGTTAAAAATTCAAGATTGGTCTCCAATGCTTTTCGCCACTGCCACGCAAAAGGATTAAACCACTGAAAAACAAGAACAATCTCTGCCAGCAGAAGGTCAATAGTATGTTTCTGCTCAATATGAATTTTTTCGTGATCTAAAATTTGATTATACGTTTCCCACTCGTATTTTTCGGGATTGATAAAAATATTATTAGCAAAAGAACAAGGGGCTTTATCACCCGTTATTTCTACAATACGAAATTTACCATCTTGAATTACCGATTTAGAATTGGCTCTAAAAAGCAATATAACTGCCTGCATTAAAAAATTCAGACCAAAAATTACAACTCCAAACCAGTATAAATAGACCAGACATTGTAAAAGGAACTCAACATTGATTACTTGTTTTGTTTCTTCAACAATTGTTGGCCGTGCTGGTGTTTTTTCAATTGCTGCAGATGTATTTACAGCGTTGTCATCAACAGTTTTAGTTAGTGTTATGTCTTTTTCAGCAGTAGTTTTTCTCAAAGACAATTGCTGTGGCACAGGAACCAAAGGTAGAATAAAAGCCAATACCATACAGCTCAGCAATATATACCTATTCAAATGAAAGAAAGTTTCTTTTTGCAGCAGCAGTTTATAAAATATAAAGCAGGCTGACAGAATTAGTGCTGTGTATAAAATATAAGGTATCATATCTTTTCTTTTTTAATGATGCTGACTATTTCGTCTAATTCCTTTTCTGAAAGTTTTTGTTCTTTTGCAAAAAAAGCAAGCATTCTAGGATACGAGTTATCAAAATATTGACTTACAATATCCTTCAAAGCAAATTGCTGGTATTCTTCCTTACTGATAATGGGAAAAAAGCAATGCATATTTCCAGCAGTTTCATAATTCAAAAACCCTTTTTCTGCAAGGATCTTTACAATTGTTGCTACACTATTATAATGTGGTTTCGGATCTGGAAGCAATGGAATTATATCTCTTATAAAGGCTTTTTCCAAATCCCAAAACACCTGCATGATTTGTTCTTCTCGTTTCGCTAATTTTATCATGGTTAAATATTTTGATGCAAGATACTACTAATTAATTAGTAGACAAACTAATTTGTTAGTTTTTTAACTAATACATTAGTAAATACCTGAAAACACTGAGAAAAAAATTTTTCTTTTAATTCAAAAAAACAAACACAAATCCTTAATTTTCAACTATATGAATAAAAAAAAGCTAAACCTCATAAGTTTAGCTTTTTCTATTTTTCCTTTTTCAGAAATCCTAACAGTGATTTACTTTTTTACAAATTCTGTATCGCTAAGAGTTTTCATAAATGCAATAAGATTTGTTTTTTCTTGATCTGTAAGTTGAATTCTTTTGTCATTATTTTTAAAAATCGGATCTAAATTTTCTGCATCCAAAACACCATTATCAAAATAATCCAAAACAGATTTTATAGTAGCGAATTGTCCAAAACTCCCATAAGGAGCCGTGTATTCTATGTTTCTTAAAGTAGGAACACGAAAACTCATAAAGTCAGAAGGAATGCCTGTTACCCTGCCGCGTCCAGCTTCATTGGTATCCGTATTTATGGGAAATCCAATATTTCTAAAAGTTTGATCTGTAAACAATTCTGTACCGTGGCAACTTGCGCATTTCTGTTGAAAGGTTTGATATCCCTGCAATTCGCTTTCGGTAAAAGAGGCTTCATTTCGTTTTACTTTATCATATTTGCTATTAGCAGAAATTAAAGTGTATTCAAACTGGGCAATACTTTTAAAAATTCTGTCTGGCGTAATGTCCTCATCTCCAAATGCTTTTTTGAATAAATCTTTGTAAATCGCATCATCTTTGATTTTACCAATAACTTCCAAAATAGACGAATCCATTTCTTCATGCGTTATAATAGGAACCAACGGCTGATTCTCCAATTGGAGCTTACTTCCATCCCAATTGTAAAACTTCATAAAAGCTAAATTTTGAATGGATGGCGTATTACGAAGTCCAATTCTGCCTTCAATTCCGACCGCTTGTGCATGTTGATCTGCAAAAGCATTTTCCTGAATATGACAGCTGGAGCAGGAAATGGTATTATCTGCACTAAATCGCTTTTCAGAAAAAAGCATTTCACCCAATTCTACGCCGTATTTCGTCGGTTTGTTTTGACTTACAAAAGCATTAAGCTCTGGAAATCCAGACGGAATATTCAGTGAAACTTCGGGATTATTAATAGAAATCATATCAGAATCATCGTTGTTACAAGACGTAAACAACAATAAAAGCAATACAAAGCCAGCTATTTTTTTCATTATAAATGAATTTAAAACAGAACCGCCTATTTAAATATCAGACGGTTCTGAAAATATAATTTTAGTTTTGTACGCTTGTAACAGAAAACATTCCTGTAATATCGCTTGATCCGTTCCCACCCAAATTATCCACAAATTTTACCATTTGAGCCGCTGTATGAACGTTTGGCGTCGCATTGTCATTATCGCCAGTTCCTGTAGATAAAGTAATTGTATTCACTTTTCCGCTTAACATTTTATCAAAATCTGCCTTAATTTTGATTTTTGGAGCTGCACTTCCTACCACTGCATTTGTTGTCAAGTTCAACGTAATATCTCTGTAAGCATTAACACCTTGCGTGTAACTTGATGGAGTTCCGTTTTTACCTGCGACAGTGCTTCCAGTATGAATAGACATCGCTTTATTATCAGTATCATAAAAACCTTCTACCTTTGTAAAACGGTAACCGCTTCCCCATTCCCACATCATTGCAGTATCATTTGCTCCAGCTGCAGCATAAAAATTAGGAAATCTTACCTGATCTAAAGTATTTTGCTCTGGTTTAATCCCTAAACCAAATTTAATCTGCTTATAAGTTGCAGCTGGTACATTACTCAAAACATAACTTAACGTTGCCGTTTTTGATTGATCAATTACAGCTGCTCCTTTATCTAAATCATTTACGTTGTACGGAACTTCATCTCCGTTATCTTTTACAAGACGAATGTTGCTGATTACATATTTCAACTCCGAAAAATGATGAACTTGTCCTGCTGCAGAAGTATTTACTGTAGCAGAAGTAGACGCCGCATTGCCCAAAACAATAGTTGTATTTTTAAAAGTATTATCAAATTCCAATGTTACATTGTTTGCAACAGGATTGTCATCATTACTTGAACAGGATACGAAAGCTATTGCAGCAGCAGCTGATAAAAGGTATTTTTTAAAATTTTTCATTTCTTTAATTTAATTTTTGTATTTCTATTTTATTAATTGAGCGAGGTAACCAATAATAAAATAGGCGGCGGTACAAAAATCTCGAGGCAAGGTTCTAATAGTTCCAGTTCCCTATAAGTTAATACTTTATTAGAATTTATAAATTTTACAACAGGAATTGTAAAATCAAAACTTGAAAGCAATGCGATGTCAATTTTTTTGCCAATGCTGGTAAGTTCCAAATCGGAAGGATCAGATTTTTCTAATTCTTTCTTTAAATGGCATTTACCATGACACTGCATTTCTGGCTTTGCCTTGTTGACACAAAATTCCTGTTCAATATTTTTCTGATTGAGTTTAAAGTGTACAATAATCAATCCCTGCTGGAAAGAAACCAGCAGAAACAGCATTGTCATTGTGAAACTAAAAACTTTTTTCATTTTTATTAGAAGTTGAATTTTAAAGACGTGAAAATATTACGTCCCATTCTTGGAATATTTCCCCAGTCGGCATAAGTGCTGTAATATTCGTTTAATAAATTCTCTGCTCCAACTTGCACAACGGTTTTTACTTTATTGATTTTGAAACTATAATTGGCAGAAATATTCCAAATTGTATAGGCTGAAGTTAAATCTTCTCCATATTCTGGACTGTAATTAATCTGCTCAAAATCACCATTTACAGAAGTCTGGATTCCGAAATTTTTATGCATAAAATGAAGCGAAGTCTGATAACTCAACGGACGAATAAAAGGCAGATTTCCTCCTTTATCATCCATTCCGCGTGCGTATGTAAGCGTTCCTTTCCAATGTAAATGCGGTAAAATATCATAACTCGCATTCAATGACATATTTAAAAGTGTTGCATAATCTAATGAAGTATACCCTTTTACACCAACAGATTGATAGTTCATCGGACTTCCCATACTCAAAATCCTTCCAATGATATAATTCTCAATGTAGAAGTAATTTATTTTTCCCTGAATACTTAATCTCTCGTTTTTAAAACCTGCGCTTGCATTTCCTTCATACGAAATTTCATTTTTCAAATTCGGATTTCCGATATAATCGTAACGGTCAAAACTATTGTAGATATAATATCCGTAACCTTCAGAAACCGAAGGCGCTCTGTGTCCGTAACCCGTTCCAACAGAAAAATTAAAATGATCAATATCCAGATTATAACCTGCGTGAAGACTCGGTAAAAATCTTGTTTTTTCCTGCGGTGCGCCGGGATGAAATATCCAGTTGAATTCTACATATTTGGAGTAATTATAATTTACCCCCAAAGAACCTCCTAAATTCACCTGACTTTTCTCTGAAAGATCCCAGGAATTATTCATAGATAATCCTGCATAACGAGTCGTAACCCACGGCCAGCTGTAAGCAAACATGGTTCTATTACTTCGATCCTGCGGATACATTCTCATTTCTGCAATGGACAAATTATCGTAAGCATTCAACTGTATTTCAGACGAATAATTATTTCTCTTTGCATTTGCTTTAGAAACCAATCCGTAAGTTGTACTCCAGCCCGGCATATCCATATGAACTAGGTTTTCTGGACGAGTGGTATCATCCATATAATGCTCAATTGCATTAAAATATATTTTTGTATCGACAACTTTTATTAATCCTTCTTCAAATAATTGTTTATAAGAAGCCGATGTAATCAGCGCGCGCGAAAGCGATAAATCCATCGGTAAGGCAGGATAGCCGACATCTTTTGCCATATCAAAAATCGCATCCAGTCTTACCGCCGATAAATCACTTGTTTTATAGGCGAAACCCAATGAAGTGTTGAACTTTTTATATTGTGAATGTCTTACTTCGTCATTATTTCCATCATAATAATCGTCTGCTTTTCTATAGGAAATACTTCCGTCGGCTACAAATTTTTCGCCTGAATAAGAGACATTTCCAAGATTAAAAAACTGCTTATTATTAAACTCAAATCCAGTTTGGTAGGCGCCGTTCCATTTTTTAGCGAGACCAAACGGCGTGCTTTTTCTTTTTAAATCGATACTTCCTGCTACAGTTGCGCCGTGAAGACTTCCTTCCTGCCCCGATTTTATATCAATTGTCGAAAGATTATTACTTTCTACATAAGACGTTATCGGATCCATTTTATCGGTACAGGCACCAAAAACATGCATTCCGTCAATCGTAACCGTAGAGCGTTCACTGCTCATATTATTTAGCAGTGGTTCCCAAGCGTACGCGCCTCGTTTGATAAAACTGATATTATCTGATGATGACAAAAATTCATCAACCGAAACGGCCATTTTCATTTCGGTTTCTATTTTCTTTTTAGCCGCGCTTTTTACTTGTACTTCTTCTAAATTTTTAATGCTGTCGTGATGTGCATGAGTGTTTTGAGCTGTTACAGACAATCCCAAAAAAAGTAACATTATTATATATTTCATGTTTTTAGAATAATGTATCAATATAAAGTTCACTTTTTACACCTTCAACTCCGGGCGTAAAATCTGTTGGAACTACGGTTCCTTTGATAATCAGTCCATTTTGATTCATCATAATTAAATTCAATGTCCAGTTTCCTGTCATCGTATAATTGACAACTCCGTGGTACAAACCATCATTTTGCTGTGTCAGGTCCTGATTGTTTGGCGAAGAATGATTTCCCATTGACGGTTCGGGCATTCTTGGATCTAATTTTAAAGTGTAACCGCTTACTTCTGAATAAGAAAATTGAGAAGGATCTGGAAAAGTTCCCGCTGCAGTGGTCGGTTTGTTGTATTTATAAATTCCTGCCGTCAATTTATTTTCTGAAACGGTTGGTTTTTGAGGGGCAATTAATGCAATACTATACTGTTCGTTATCTTTCCCTGTAAAAGTGGTCATATTGAGATTTTTATTGCTCTGCTTTGCCACAGCCACTTCTCTATTAATCTCATATTTCTGATTATCAGCGGTAAAACTTAGATATAATTTCCAGCTGTCTGCTGTAATACTTTCACTGGTGAATACAGAATATCCAACGAAATATTTATTTACGGTATCGTATTCCAGATTGTATTCGTGCGGACAAGAAGTTTTGCTTCCGTCAGCAGCACTCATAATGGGTAAAAAAGTAACTGCTGATGAACTTACATTTTGATTGTTTTGTGTATTGCTGATTTTGAGATGAAGTTCATTATAACCTTTATAAAAAGTACCGTTTAGCGCTTCAATGCTTATTTTGTAAGTACCGCTGGTAAATGAAACAGCTTCTTTAAACTCGTTATATTCTGGAACTTCAGAGCCAATTTCGGCTTCGTAATCTGTTTTGTCTATTGTACAGGAAGAAATCACACAAAAGAGTGCAATGACTAGAAATTTAAAAGATTTCATTTGTAATGAATGTTAGAAAAACTGTTTAAAATGCAGCACAATGCCATCAGATTCTGAAATCTAAAACAAGCAAAAATGCCGTGAAAATTTTAATAGGATTGTTTCATTAAAAATACATTCAAAGTATATTTTTAATTAGGAGGACTGATCAATATTTGAAGTAAAAAAGAAATGTAAATCAAACAGCGTTCTTAATTAGAACTCAAGTTTTGCGGTAAATTCATATCGCTATTAATATGAAAGTATATTACATTGTTTTGCATCATTGTATAACAACGACGTCAAATTTTTAACTAAATTAAACTGAAATAGTGATCTTTAAAAATTAGACTGGAGGATGAAAAGTAAGATTAGAAGCTCCAATTGGTTTCTTTTCGAATAAAGTAGTGGTATTATCTTGTGATTCAATTGAAGGAATGATATTAAAATCAACTTCAATGGAATTTTGAACATAAACAAGCTCAGATTTTTCTTTTAAGCTGTCCTGCATTTTTCTTTCGTTATCAGAATATTTTTTGATGCTTTTTTGAAGTTCGCATCGTCCGTTACAGCTGTTAAATGCCAATTTACGCTGTACGCAAATGGTTTGGGCTATTTCTTTTTGATTGATTTTGAATGATGCATATACAAACAGACTGCCAAATGATGGCGATAAAATTAAAATAGAAAGTGCTATGATGATTAACCTTTTCAACTGTTTGTTGCTTTTTGAGCAAAAGTACGTACAATTTTGTATTTATTTTAACTAAAAGTGCTTTTTTATTTTTAGAAAAAACTAATTGCCAGCTTCCTGTTTAAGATGTTAAAATGAAAATTTGACAACTATTTTGAGTTATTATATAACAAATTGATTCCGAGTCTATTTACTTTTGACATTACTTAACTTGATACCCTCACAGCCATGGAAACTACAAAAATGAATACTAGAAAAGAAGAGAAATCTCCTTGCAGCACAATTTTATTCGTTGGAGAAAATGACGAATTAATATTCTTAAGATCGTACAAAGGAGATTGGGGACATTGGGACGATAAAATTGAAACTCCGCCTGTTCCTGATTCAGATCCAAATGAAAATACACATCAAATTATGTAGTCACATTTCTTGATGTGTATTTTATAAATTACTTTCTTCACAACTGAAAAGATGTCGAAAACCTTCGGTATGAAGACTTGCGATTACTTCTTTTAGTCCCTTTTGAATATTAGTGGTAATAGATCTAAGAGCATGCTTTAAATCATTAAAATTATTTGGTTTAACAAAATAACAAATAGCTCCCAAACTGGTTGCTGTGTCCAAATCATTTTTGTGTGATGACGTTGAAATCATTATCACCGGTATATTTTTATAGCGATCGTCTGATTTTAAAAATTTCAGACAGTCCCAGCCATTCATAATGGGCATATTTAGATCCAGAAAAATAATATCTGGAAGTTCTTTTAACTCGTTAAGCATTTTTATGGCTTCACTTCCATTTATGGCACAATGGCACATTATGCTTTCATCTACATCAGCTAATGCTTCGCAAAACATTTCTGTGTCGTCCATATCATCATCGGCTAGCAATATTGTCATTTTTTCCATAATTTAAATATCATTTTCGATCTGCTCTATCGGCAGTGTTATCACAAATACAGCTCCTTTGTCGCGAGCTCCAGAAGCAGTAATAGTACCGCCGTGACGCTCTGCAATTTTTTTACAAAGTGACAATCCTAATCCTGTTCCTTCATAACGATCTTTAGAATTCAAACGTGTAAACGTTTCAAAAATCTGTGCGGCCTGATCGTTATCAAAACCTATTCCGTTATCCTCTAAAGTTATTACAGCTGTGTTTTTTCCCTTTTGAATGATTTTTTCTGCTGTAATTTTTATTTGAGGATGTACACCATTCTTTGCAAATTTAATAGAATTATTGATCAGATTATAAAATAACTGATAAAGCAACACAGATGCTCCTTCTAACACGGGAAGATTTTGGCTGTAAATTTTTCCGCCAGTTTTCTGTAAAGATACTTCCAGATCAATTTCTATATTTTTTATAATTTCATTTAAATCTACTAAAGTCGTTTTTTGCGAGTCTGCGTTGATTTTAGAATAAGACAAAACCCCGTCAATCATATTAAACATACGGTCAGATGCAACATGAATTCTATCAATATATCTCGAAGTAGATTCGTCTAACTTTCCGTTTAAATGCTCTTCAAGGCGGCCTACAAATGTTTTTATTTTTCTAACCGGCTCTTTTAAATCGTGAGATGCAACATGCGCAAATTGCTGTAAGTCATCGTTAGAACGCTGTAATTCTTTGGTTCTCTCTACAACCAGACTTTCTAATTTTTCTGTAATAGTCTTTTGTTCGTGAATATCTGTGCAGGTGCCAAACCATTTTGTAATAACACCTTTTTTATCTTTTATCGGCAGTGCTTTACTTAAAAACCAGCGGTATTCGCCCGTAGCTCCATTCTTCAAACGGAATTCCAACTGATACGAAATACCAGTGTTAACACTTTCGTACCACTCCTTTTGAACAAAATCAGCATCGTCTGGATGCATTTTTGGCACCCAGCTTGAATCACCATATCCATTTTCATCAAATCCAGTATATTCGTACCAGCGTCTGTTATAATAATCTACAAACCCATCTGGATTACCTGTCCAAATAATTTGAGGAACCAGATCTGCGAGTTGTCTAAATTTCTCCTCACTATCTTTAATAATTTGCTGCAGTTGTTTTTGCGAAGTAATATCACTCGCTGCACCAAACCATTCCATTATATTGTTTTGCTCATCTAAGATAGGAACCAATCTAGAAAATGTCCAGCCAACGCTGCCATCTTTGTGAGTCGTTTTATGTTCTAGTTGAAAAATAGTTTTATCTGCAATAGATTTAGCAATCAAACTAGTTACTTTTTCGCGATCACTATGATGAAAAAATCTTTCTAACCATTTGGAAACAGGTTCTTCAGAATCTGAAACTGAGCCTACTCCATGCATGCTTCGCATCATATTCCAATTGGCATCTACGCGGTAAACCACATCTGACGAGGCATTAACCAAAGCTCGAAAACGGTTCTCACTTTCTTGCATTTTTTGTCGGGCCACCACCTGCTGGGTCACATCGACCGCCACTTGAATCATTCCTGTTATTTTTCCTTCTTCTATCAAAGGACGATATGCCAGGTTATAAAAATAGTTTTCTAACTGACCTGTACGATTATGCGGAACAAGAACTTCACTTTGGTTAAAGGCAATTCCTTTATAATAAACATTCTGCACCTGCTCCCAAACATATTGTCCTTCTAATTCTGGAAGAACGTCAATTAATGGCATACCAACAATTTCTTCTCCTCTGCCAATAAGCTGCAGCATTTGCTTATTAATCTGTTCTATGACAAGATTATCTCCTTTTAAAATTAATGTCGCCGCTGGAGTCTGGTCAATCACAGATTTCAACCTGCTTTCGCTGTCTTCCAGTCTTTTTCTAGCCAGTACTCGATCTGTAACGTCAACTGCGACATGTAAAACTGTCAATTTTTCTTCTGTATCCTTTATACAATCGTAGGAGAAATTAAAATAACGACGCTCTATATTACCATTTATTACTAAATCGACAGGCTGTTCTTCTCCTCGAAATGGAATTCCGGTTCTTTGCACATCAATTACAATTTGCAGTGCTGTCTGTCCTTTTAGTTCTGGTAAAGCATCAAGCATTGTTTTTCCTAAAACTTCATCTGTACTGCTTTTATTCATGAATTTAAGCATCGGCTTATTGATGGTTTCAATAATAACCTCCTCACCTCTTGAAAGCAGCATGGCGATTGGCGACTGCTCAATCATACTGCGAAAACGAGTTTCGCTTTGCTGCAGTTTTTCTTCTGCCAGTTTTATCTCTGTAATATCGCGGGTTGTTCCAGCAATGGCTTCAACTTCTCCTTTTTCATTAAAAACGGGGGCAAAAATGTAGTCATAAACACGTTTTCCTAATTCTGCATGCGGAAAAGATACTGTTCCTCGAATTGATTTTCTTTCGGCCGCTACATAATCAATTTCTCTTTCGTGCATTAATGCATGCCATTCTTCATAGCCATTCTCGCGTAAACCAAGCCCAATAGAATCCTCAGCCGACTTGCCCCACATAGTAAGTAAGGCTTTATTAGCGTACGTAAATTTATAATTTAGGTCAAATACATAGACCAAATCTGGTGTATTGTTTATAACAGAATCGTAAAGTCGTTTTTGCTTTTCTGCAACAATAAGTGCGTTTTTTAATGCTGTTTCTGCCTGCTTTTTTTCTGTGATGTTTTTTGTTGAAATAATGAGGAGATCACCCTGCTTTACAGCGGTAAATCGAAACCAATGTTTAAATCCGATACCTTCATACCATTGCTCAAAATTGGAAGTTTCTCCTGTTTCTGCAGTTCTAACTAACTCTTCAAAAACATTAGTTTCATTGACATTCGGGAATATATCACTATACCGTCTGCCTTCATAGTTCACATTATCGACCCATTTAAGCATATAATTATTGAGAAGCAGAATCGAAAAATCTTCTACTTTTCCTTTATCATTGTATAAAGACTTTATAACTACAATACCATTGGGTACAGAGTTAAAAACGGCTTGAAAGAGATCTGAATTATTTATTAACTCCATTGTAATGCGTAACGCCTAGACTTTTGGTTTGTAACTTTTTTAATTGTCAATTTTATCTGTATTGGTGTTAATTGGTTATTTGCATTATTTGGCTGGGAATACAAGGAGTAACTAGGACAATTAACTAATAATTTTTGGTGTTATTGCTGCTGCGAAGGTTCCTTAATCAAATATAATAAAAACCCTTCTTTTATGCTACAATTTTAGTAAATAAATAGTTTTCGAAAATTCCCCTTATTTAGTGTACTATTGTTTAAGGTTTAGAAATCATTTCTTTACCATTAATTCACAAAGAACTTCTGATGACACAGGTTTATCTTAAAATTAAATTTTAACAAAATTATCGCTATTTTTTCGGCAAAAAACTTCAAAATCATGCGAAATATTCGAAATATTATCTTATCAACTGATAAAAGTTATAGATTTGTTCCAAAACTCAAGCAATTTTATTCCTTAAATGGAGAATACCACATCAGATATTTTTTTATGGCAGCAGATTAAAAAAGGTGATATTACCGCCTTTGAAAAGCTATATGATATCTATGCTGATGTTTTACTTACTTTTGCTTTACAATATACTAACGAATCTTCGATTGCTAAAGATGCCATTCATGATGTCTTCTTAGATATTTATAAATACCGAAGCGGACTTGCCGAAAGTGTAAACGTTAAATCGTATTTATTTAAAATTACACAAAGAAATGTTCTAAAAAAACACAAAGCTTCTCAGAAAACTTTTTCCATAAACTCTGATTACGATGAAGTTATACTTAAAGAACTTTCTTTTGAGGATACTTTAATTGAAGAAGAAAATACTACAGCGCTAAACTCAAAACTGGCTTTTGCGATGGAAGAACTTACCGAAAAACAGCGTAGAGCTTTATTCTTAAGATTTAACGAAGACAAGCCTTATGAAGAAATTGCTTCTGTTTTAGGCATCTCCATTGAATCCTCCAGGACATTGATTTACAGATGTTTGAAAGAACTCAGAAAAAAACTTTAAAAAAAGGTTATTTTTTTTGTCTATGTTTTCAAAGAGTTGTTCTCTTATAAATATAGACCCCATAAAAACATCGCCTTGAAAATTAATTTCAACAAAATATCAAATGATGAAAAAGAATCCTTAAAGGGTAAAATTCATCTTGGCCTAATAGAATTACAGCAAAAAGAATCTAGAAAAAGGAGAAATAAAAGATTTCTTGCCTTTTCTGCTGTTGCTAGTATTGCACTACTGGTCACTTTACTTATAAACCAAACTCCAAAAAGCGAACCTCAAACCGATTTGGAACGTTTTGCCGCCGAAACTAAAACAACCGATTCTAATATAGATTTAGAGAATATTTCTCTTGTGTTACAAAATCAACAGACTATTGCGGTACAAGACAGTTCAATTATTAGTTATGGAAAAAATGGTGACAAAGTTACTGTTGGAAAACAAGCTATCAACACAAATTCAAACAGCGCTTCTGCATTTAATACAGTTAGAGTTCCTTACGGTAAAAGAACACAGATCGTTTTGACTGACGGAACAACAGTTTGGCTGAACTCTGGTTCTTCATTAATTTATCCTACTCAATTTGAAGGATCTATCCGTGAGGTTTATTTAACTGGTGAAGCTGCTTTTGATGTCGCTCATGATAAAACAAAACCCTTTTTTGTAAAAACAAAAGATTGCAATGTCCGCGTACTTGGAACGGTGTTTAATGTAAGTTCTTATCCAGAAGATGAAACTGTTCAAACGGCTTTATTACAAGGAAAAGTTAGAATTACGTACACCAAAAAAGCATTCTTAAACAATCAGGAACTTCAGGAAGACTTAACGCCTGGAATGATTGCTACTATTAGTAAAGATAAGAAACAGCTTAAAGTAGAACGAAAAGATGTTGCATCAATATTGTCTTGGCGTGAAGGTTATTTTACTTTCAAAAGCCAGTCTTTGAATACTATTTTAAATAAACTTTCAAAATATTATAAAATCGATTTTATTAAAGGGGCAGATTTAAATTTAGAGGCAGATTATTCAGGATCTTTTGCTTTAAATGAAAACCTTAATTCATTGGCTGCTGCTTTGTCAAGCATTACCAATAACAACTGTACTGTTAACGCCAACCAAAGAACTATTACAATTAAATAAATAAAAAAATCAATTCTAAAAACCACCAAAGCCTATGAAATAAGACCAAAATAAACATATCAACCTTATTTGTAAAAACTAACCAAAAAAAAACCAAAAGATGTTGGAAGCATCTTTTGGCAGTGTAAAACTGAAAGTCAACGCTAATTGACTATCTCTTTAAATCAAAACAAAATTATGAATAAAAAACATAATTCAGAAAAGTATTTTTCTGGACGAAACCACTATTACCTATATCTGCTGCTTATGAGATCTGTTACTGCATTTATTTGGATAAGTATGTGTAGTTTATATGCGAACCCTTCTTTAGGACAAAATAAAATACATGTTCGTTTCAAGAACACGCCGTTAATTGATGTTTTTTCTATTTTAGAGAAACAGACCAATTATGTTTTCTTCTACAATGATGATGTGCTTAAATCTGCCAATACTATTACATTGGACAAAGACGCGACTTTAGAAGAAATCTTAAACAATGCCTTAAAAAACAATAATTTAACTTATGATATTATTGACAAACAGGTTGTTGTAAAAAGAAACAAGAAAAAACCAGAGCAATTAGATTATGAACTAACAGGAACAGTAACCGATAAAAAAGGTGCTCCGCTGGTTGGTGTAAATGTTACTTTAAAAGGAAAACAACTTTGGGACATAACCAGAACTAAAGGTGATTTCAGAATTTATGTTTCACCAAATGATACTATTGTTTTTAGTTCGCTGGGATATAAAACTTTGACTGTACCTGTTAATAATAAAAGAACTATTAGTGCAACACTTATCGCAGATGTTTTAGAACTTCACAGCGTTGAAATTCAAGCCTCTAATGGTTATACTGCTCTTCCAAAAGAAAGAGTAACCGGTTCTTTTGAAGTAATAGGCGCCAAAGAACTTGCTGAAGTTCCAACCGTAGATATTGCCTCAAGACTGGAAGGAAAAATGGCTGGTGTAAATGTGGATCCAAGAAGTGGAAACATCACTATTAGAGGAACAAATAGTTATAGCGGTAGTCCGCCGCTTATAGTTATTGACGGTTTTCCACAATCTGACAATGATTTTAAATTCAGCCGAAGAGGTGTACCAGGCTCTTCAATTTTAAGTTATCTAAATCCAGATGATGTAGAAAGTATTACCGTTTTAAAAGATGCTGCCGCGGCTTCTATCTGGGGTTCACGTGCTGCAAATGGAGTAATTGTTGTAACTACTAAAAAAGGTAAAAAAGATGATCCTACAATAAATTTCAGCACCGCAACTACAATTGGTGAGAAAATAGATTTAGGAAAACTGCGCGTCATGAATACGGCTCAGTATATAGACTATGAAAAAGATTTGGTTGCCGGCGGATTTGCAGCGGATGACTTTAATAACTGGCAGGCAAAAAATCCAAGTGCTGCACAGCAAATCATGTTTAGACAACAAAGAGGAGAAATTTCCCTTAACGAAAGAGACCAATTATTAAACCAATTGTCGCAAAATGATAATCTGGGTCAAATAAACAGATATTTATTAAAAAATTCTGCCACTACCCAGTATGATTTGTCTGTAAGCGGAGGAAGCGATAAAAGCACGTACTACTTGTCTTTAGGTTATAATAAAGATCAGGCAGCTATGATTGGTAATGAATCTAAGTCTTACAATGTAACACTAAACAATTCCTTTCAGCTGAAAAGTTTCCTGAAATTAAATACTGGTGTTAACTACGTTTCATCAAGTTATCAAACCAATACTGTGGCAAACGAGGCTTTGTCAAATGTTTCAACAACGGCTTTACGTCCTTATGACATGATTGCTGACGAAAATGGAAACGGCATCGATCGCTATATTATTTTCAGACCCGAAATAGCGAAAGGATTTGAAGATAAAGGATATCTGCCTTGGACTTACAATTATCTGGATGAAATAAACTACTCTAACGTAGTTACAAAAGGCGCCAACATAAGGCTGAATGCAAGTTTAACGGCAACAGTTAACGATTGGTTAAATTTTGAAGCATCTGGAATGTATACTAAAATTTCAAATAAAACCAGATCATTGAGTGAGCTGGACAGCTATTACAGCAGAAACGCAATCAATGAAGCAACTTCTGTTAACACAGCTGGAAAATTAGTTTATGGTATTCCAGTTGGAGCATATTTATATAACTCAAATGCTGAAAATGATTCGCAGAGTATGCGTTTTCAGATGAATATTAATAAAAATTTCAACGAGAATAACGGCCTGCACTTTTTAGCTGGTTCAGAAGTAAGAGAAGAACGAAGAGAAGGATCAGGCCAAAGATTTTATGGTTATGATACTGACACCAACTCAGGTTCATCTGTAAACCCTACAGTATATTATACTACAATTTATGGATGGCAGACTTACATAGGAACTTCTGATAACAGTATCAGCAAATTCAGAGACCGTTATTTGTCTTATTATAGTTTAGGTTCTTATGATTTCATGAATAAATACCACATTTCAGGAAGTGTACGTTTTGATGATTACAACTTATTAGGTGCTTCAAGAAAAAACAGAGCGCTGCCATTATGGTCTGTAGGGACAAAATGGGATATTAACAAGGAATTTTTCTTAAGAGATGTAAGCTGGCTGGATAACTTATCTACAAGGGTAACCTATGGTAAAGCAGGAAGTGCTCCTGGTGGAGGTTTTGGAAGTAATAGTGCTATTATTGGCGTTGGATCAATTGATTACAATACTCAATTGCCAACATCATATATTTCATTACCAGAAAATGCTGAGATTAAATGGGAAACAACAACAACATTGAACTTTGGTTTAGATTATGGAATTTTTAATAACCGCCTGCGCGGAAGTGTGGATCTTTACTACAAAAAATCGAATGATATTTTAACCAATGTTCCTTACAATCCAACCTATGGATGGAGTTATTTAAATTATAATACAGCTACACTTGACGGACATGGAGTTGACGTAAATATTGGCGGAATTATAATAAACAAAGCTTTTAAATGGATTAGTAATTTCAACTTTGCTTACAATACAAATGAGGTTTCAGATTCTCGTTTTAAAGCCACCACTACTAATCAGTATATTAATTCGGGACAAATAGAAGGCAAACCCTTAACCTCTTTATATGCTTACAAATGGGCAGGACTTGATGCTACAGGACAGTCTACTATTTTTAAAAATGACGGAACTACTATAACACCATCTCAAGGTATTTCTGCAGTTGCTCCAGAGGATTTAAAATATATGGGAACTACTGTTGCTCCCTATTTTGGAGGTTTTATGAATAATTTATCTTATAACAATTTTACATTAGGAGCTCAGATAACTTATTTCATGGGGCACGTATTTAGAAACTCTGTATTGCAAAATTATCCTACTTATTCAGGCGTTCAATACGGTGCTGTGGCTAAAGACGAATTGGTTGCAGATCGTTGGAGACAAGCTGGTGACGAAGCATTTACAAATGTTCCTGGATTGACTAACATTAGTTACAACAGTTTGAACCGTTATCAAATGGCCGACATCAATGTGCTTCCTGCCGATAACATTCGATTACAGCAAATTTCATTCGGCTACAACGTTCCTTCAAAATTTTTAGACAAAACTTTTATAAAGTCTTTGAGTTTCAATTTTGCAGCAAGAAATTTAGGATTATTGTGGGTTAAAAATGATCAGAATATTGATCCTCAGTACTTATCAAACAATAACTATAATACACTTGCACCACAGCGTAATTATACTTTACAGTTTAATTGTAGTTTTTAATTTAAAAAATAGATTTTATGAAATTTCTAAAATTCACACTAAATATTTTCCTGCCTGTACTTTTATTTAACTCTTGTAGAGATTATGTCGAAGTAGAACCAGTAGGAAACAACAGAATCTTAAAATATACTTCTGATTACAGAGGTTTGGCTAACAATTACGAAAGCATGACTGTAGCAGGAGGAATTTATCTGCTTGCAAATGCAGATGTAGAATTTCCAACAACGTACCAAAATGGGGTTTCAACCATTTGGGGAAACAGTTACACTTGGCAGGACAAAATCTATGATCCGTCTCAAGGAGATTCTGATTGGAATGGTTTATATAAAGCCATTTATTACAGTAATGTAATTATAAATGGTGTAATGAGCAGCGAAAAAGGAACAGATGCAGAAAAAAAAGAAATTTATGCTGAAGCCTTTGTTCACAGAGCATTTGCCTATTTACAATTGGTAAATACCTATGGACCGCAATTTGACCCAAAATCTGCCAATTCAGAAAAAGCAGTTCCAATATTGCTGACAGCAGAACTATTTTCTTCTTTAGAAAGAAGTACAGTTGGTCAAGTTTACGATCAAATCATCTCTGATTTAAAAAGCGCATTAGCAAATGATATTCAGGATACACCAGAGTTCAATGTTCTTCCTTCCAAAAGAGCGGTTTATGCATTACTTGCCAGAACGTATTTGTACATGGGATCGTATCAGTTAAGTCTGGACAATGCACAAAAAGCTTTAGAAATGCAAAATGGTTTAATCGATCTAAAAACATTTGCTTCTGGTTTCAGCTATCCCGTTTTGATTCAGAATCCAGAAGTTATATTTTCTAAAACTTTACTGCTTACTTATAATGGCGCGCCATTGTCTACAGAGCTGTTAAGCAGTTTCAGCGCTGATGATTTACGTTATAACTATTACACTGCGCCAGGAACTAACTTCTACCCTGCTCACACAGGAAGAGGTTTTGGAATCTATACGTACAGTTACACTAACGGAATAAATGTTGGAGTTTCAGTTCCTGAAATGTATTTAATTGCTGCAGAATGTTCTGCCAGATTAGGACAAGCTCAAAATGCTGTAGACTATCTCAATATTTTAAGAGCAAAAAGATACAAAGACGGAACAGCCTATCAACTCAGCGCTGCGACAAATTCCGAAGCTTTAAATTTAGCCTTAACAGAAAGACAAAAAGAATTGATAGGAAGAGGATTCCGCTGGTTTGATCAAAAAAGATTAAATCTTGATCCTGCTTATCAAAAGACCTATACCAGAGTTTTTAAAGGCCAGACTTATACCCTTGCACCAAACAGCGATGGATATGTTTTCCCAATCAATCAAAATTATATCGACTTAAACCCAGAACTGGGGAAATAAAACACTGCAATGTTAAAAAAAATATTAAATATCAAATTATTGGTATTGGTGTTCTGCGCCTTTACCCTACAGATCTCTGCTCAGGAAGTTAAAACCAGATTACAAGGAATGGCAGACGTTCCCACTCCGGGAATGGCTTTAAGTATGACTTACGATGCAAAAGGCGGGCCTTTGGAAAACATCAAAGAAATTAATGGTTATGCCTATGTTTTTAACGATTACAGATGGGAAATCGAAGACCTTAAAATGAAGAAAAACGGTGTTGTCTGGAATGTAAGTTACACTGTTCCTAAAAACTGCGCTTTTATGGCTTTCAAATTTTATGGAAACACAGATAACGGAATTGTAACAGATACTGGACAGGATACCGGATATCTTTTAGTGGTTTTTAAAGAACCAAAAGTAAAAATGCCTGGAGCAGATTTAGCTTGGGCAACCTTTAGAAACAAAGATTTTAATTCTCAGTTTGGTGGTTATTTTAAAGATTTTACCATCGATGGAGATGCTACAGAATATTGGTTAAAAAAAGAAGTAGCTTCTAATGGCAATAGGTTTCCTGAATTTTTTGACACGTATTTTAAAGTGCTAAAAGTGCAAAAACCAGAAAAATTTCAAGAATTAGGAAGTCGTTTTTTAGGCGATTTTACAAAAAAAATGAACGGATTACCAGAAGAAGTTTATCTTAAAGCGCATAATATTTATTTATTTGAACTAAAAGACAAAGCAAAAGCAGATTCTCTTGAAACTGTTATTCAAAAGCAATTTCCAAAAGGGGCTTTTTTAAGATTCAGAGCCTATCAAAAAATTATGCCGATTTCAGATGTGGCAGAGAGAAACAAAGTAATTAATCAGTTTTTAGCTGATTTTCCATACAATGCTGATGTGCCTGATTCTCAAAAATATTTCTATGATAATATCGTAAAAATGCAGTTTGGATATTATTTTGAGACCAAAGATTACAAAAGCATTTTGGCTTTGATTCCAACTATGAATTTTGCGAATTTGAATGATGCTTATCACCAAAATATCTCTAAAGCATTGTATTTAAAAACAGTTGATGCTGCCGTTATCGAAACAATGGCTGTACCAATGATTAAACTAATGCAGGAAAAAGTAAACGACTTGTCATACATGCAGGGAATTTACTGGTCACCAAATCAAGCAAATCAAAATGCTAAGGATAGGCTTAACGATCAATTAGTGATTCAGATTCGTATGTACGATATGCTGAAAAAATACAAAGAAATTGTAGAAACTTTTGAATTGCTTCCATTTACAAAACGTTATGAAAAAGCAAGTGTAAACGATATTCATGTAAAAGCCTTAGAAGCATTAAACAAACCAACTATTGATGTTTTAAAAATTGCGGCAAGAGCCAACACTTTATCTGAAGCATCAACAGCTAAATTGAAAGAAGCGTACTTAAAAGAAGGAAAAAAAGAAGCTGATTTTCCTGCTTATCTGGAGCAATTAAAAAAAGAAAACAAGCCTGACGAAAAGATCGCTTTGATGAACCCAGTTCCTGCGCCGGCAATTAAAGTACAGGCAGCAGACGGAAAAGTAAAACAACTGGCTTTGGACAGCGGTAAAATTATAGTAATTGATTTTTGGGCAACTTGGTGCGGCCCTTGCAAAAAAGCATTTCCAGCAATGCAGCAATTGGTAAACAACTTCAAAGGCGATAAAGACGTTGAAATTTATTTCATTAGCACTCAAGAAACCAAAGAAGGGTACAAAAAAGAAGCATTGGCTTACTTAAAAGAAAAAGGTTTAAAACTGGATACTTATTTTGATTTAATGAAAAAAGGCGGGGGAACGAATAACGAATCGTTTTCTAAATACGCAGCAATCTTTAAGTCAAGCGGCATTCCTAGAAAAGTAGTCATCAAAAACGGACAGATTTGTTTTACATCTGAAGGATATTCTGGAAACCCAGGACAACTTGTTGATGAACTTACAGAGGTTATTAATGTTTTAAAGAAAGAATAAGTTCTTTTTCAAAATCAAAAAATATGAAAAATATACTTTTACTATGTACACTCGCACTGAGTGTACATAGCTTATCTGCACAGAAAAAAACGGTCGATGAATCTGCTTACCAATCGTGGCAGAGAATCAACAGCAAATCTTTATCCTATAATGGTAAATGGATGTCTTATAGCACCCTATTTCAAGATGAAGAAAAAGAAAATAAAAAACAGATTATAATTCAGGAAGCTCCAAAGGGAAAACGTTTGGAGTTAAATGCTATCAGTGATTTAAAATTCATCGGTAAAAAAGACTGGATTCAGTACAGCAAAAATGACAGCACGCTTTTGCAAAACCTAAAAACAGGTACAAAAAAACTGTGGAAAAGCAAACATTACACAAATGCACTTGAAGGAACAGATTTCTTATACTATTCACGACCAGAAGCTGTTAAAGGAGATTTTTTTCTGCAGCGTGTGGTTTTTTATAATTTAGAAAGCAATGACAGTATTTCTATAAACAATACAAAATCGTCTCGTTTTTTAAAGAACAAATCGATGGTGTATGTTCAGATTGAAAAAGATAAAGCATATCTAAAACACGGAATTCCAGGCGGTAAACAAGAAACTGTTTACAGCGGAAATGCTGCCGATTTTGGTGACTTTCAATTAAATGAAAAAGAAAACGGCGGTAGTTTTACTCTAAAAGGTGCTAACAGCTCCGATTTTAATCTGGTATATTATTTTAATCTGAACACCAATGCAGCTCATGAAGTTTTCAATTATAATGATATTGCCTTAAATGATCCTGATTTTTCAATTTCAAAAGCTGCTTACGGATTAAATGAAAACAGCAATTTTATTAGCTTATTAGTAAACTCTAACAAGCGTTCAGAAAATACTCAGATCGCCAAATCAAATATTGAAATTTGGAGATCCAATCAAGGAAGTATGGAGCGCAGACAGGAAATGCTGCGAAATTCAAAAACACTTCCAAGCGAACCAAAATTTCTTTACGACATCAAAAATAAGAAGGTTGTTAAAGTTGCATCAGTTGGTGAATTTGACCAAGTAATTATTCCAGAATCTGGCAATTTTAAAGGCATTTTTGCTATTGATAAAAAACCTTATGTGGTAGAAGTTGACTGGACTTTTAACGAACGTAATGATATTTATTGGATTGACGCTTCGACTGGAAAATCTACAAAAGTGCTGACAGGTGTTTTTGGTGGTATATCTTTGAATCCGCAGGGAAGTTTTGCTGTTTTTTATGATGAAAAACAAAAAGTCTGGACCGTTTTTGACAGCGCTGCAATGCAGTTTAAAAACATAAGTTCACAAATTCCTTATCCTGTTTCTAATGACAATGTAGATATGAAATCTGCCAATACAGCTTATGGAATCGCAGGCTGGCTAAACAACGGAAATACAGTTGTTCTCTACGATCAGTTTGATTTGTGGGCAGTTGATCTTACCAATCAGAAAAAGGTATATTCCATAACACAGGGTTACGGAAGAAAAAACAATGTTGAACTTCGTTATAACGAATCGGGTTATATCGGCGACTTAGACAATAAAAAAGCAATTACGTTTATAGGTTTTGATATTGTACATAAATCAAAAGGAGTTTATACATTAACCAACAACAAATCCGTAACAAAAGTATTTGCAAACCCAGAATATAATGTAAGAGTTGAGACCGTTTCTGGAGATAATTCAAGTCTATTATTCGCCAAAGAAAGTTATACCATATTCCCAGATTTATGGTGGGGAACGTCTAATTTTAGTTCACAGCAAAAAATTACCGACATCAATCCACAGCAGAAAGATTATGCTTGGGGAACTTCAAAAGTAGTGACTTGGAAAAGCTTTAGTGGAAAAGAAAATCAAGGTAATTTGTACCTTCCAGAAAATTATGACAGCAAAAAAACATATCCTGTAATTGTTCATTTTTACGAAAAACATACGGAAGATTTTAATGTGTATCAAGCTCCTGAGGTTAGTACTTCAAACATCAATATTCCAACTCTTGTGAGCCGAGGTTATATTATTTTTCAACCAGACGTGCATTATACGTACGGTGATCCTGGAAACAGTGTTTACAATGATGTGATCAGCGGTGTTGACTATTTAATTGCACAAGGTATAACCGAAAAAGGAAAAATTGGAATTCAAGGACATAGCTTTGGCGGTTACGAAACCTCATTTTTATTGACAAAATCAGACGTTTTCAGTTGTGCAATTGTAGGTTCTGGAGTAAGTAATTTTACGGCGAATTATCCTGTAATGCGCTCAAACGGAATCTCGACTATGTTTAAATACGAAGCCGATCAATATCGTATGGGAAGTTCTTTATACGATAATCTAGATGGTTATATTAAGAACTCCCCTATTTTTTCTGCTAAAAAAATTACAACTCCTGTACTTATCTTCCACAATGATAATGACCGTGCAGTGCCTTATCAAGAAGGGCAGTCTTTATTTTTTGCACTTCGCCGTTTAGGAAAAACTGCTTTATTGGTGAACTACAAAAAAGAAGGACATAGTTTAGATGATGCAGCAAACAAAAAAGACTGGACCAGCAAAATGCAGCAGTATTTTGATTATTACCTAAAAGGTACAGCAAAACCAGACTGGATTTAATATAAATCATTAAACAATTTTAATAATTAGCGGTTTCAACTTTGTCAAAGTTTAAAACTTTGACAAAGTTTTGATTTCACATAATTTCAAACACATTGAAACTTAGATCTATATTTAGAAATGAATAAAAAGTATATAAAAAGAAACTAGTTTCTCACACATAGTCCCGATCCCGAAACTTGGGGACGGGATGTATTAATGCAAGTGAAACGTCTTTTTAAGAATTCCATGCTATGTTTCTTTGTGTTTAAAACAACTGTTATTCGAAAGTTTCTTATGAGACCTTCAAATCAACAGCAGGAACTTCTTACACCTTTTTAAAACCAAAATTCAATCCAAAAAAAAGAACAATAACAATCAACAATGAAAGCAAAATTAATTCTAGCGCATTTGTTTATCTTGGGTTTAACCCAGGTTTCAGCGCAATTTAAAACAACATTTCCGCTGCCCAAAACAATTGCACACGGAACACTGCCAAACGGAATGCAGTATTTTATCATGCACAACGAATGGCCAAAAGACAGAGCCGACTTCTATTTTGTTCAAAATGTAGGCGCTATTTTAGAAAATGATGATCAGGACGGATTGGCGCATTTTCTAGAGCATATGGCATTTAACGGTACAGAACATTTTAAAGGAAAAGGAATTATCAATATGCTCGAAAAGCAGGGTGTTTCTTTTGGAAAAGACATTAATGCTTACACAGCCTATGATGAGACCGTTTACAACATCAGCAATGTTCCAGCGGACAACCGTACTTTATTAGATTCCTGCATGTATGTGCTTCACGATTGGTCTGGATCTTTGCTTTTGGCTGATAATGAAATTGATGCCGAAAGAGGTGTAATTCGCGAAGAATGGCGTACCAGAAGAAATGCTGATTACAGAGCAGGCGAAAAAATAGACAAAGTAGTATTTGAAGGTTCTAAATACGCTAAACGAAATGTAATTGGAGATTTAAATGTCATCAATAATTTCAAATATCAAGTTTTAAGAGATTATTACAAAAAGTGGTACCAGCCTCAAAATCAAGCTGTGATTATTGTCGGAGATATTGACGCCGCTTTAATTGAAAAACGAGTGAAAGAGATTTTCGGATCAATACCAAAACCAACGAAAATCAACAAAAGAGAATACGAAAAGATTCCCGTTCAAAAGGAAAACCGTTATGTTTTGGCAACCGATAAAGAATTACAACGCTCTGGAATTTCACTTTCGTACACGATGCCAAAACCTTTGGTTCAAGATGATGCCGAAATGACCAAAAGCATGCAGGAAAGCCTTGCGATGCAAATAATGAATACGCGTTTTGGAGAATATAGTATTAATAATGAAACTGCGGGTTTATCTTTCGGAATTTCAAATGACAATCTTTCGCGATTAGACAGCAAATTTTCGCTTCACATTACTCCAAAAAAAGGCAGATTCCTAGAAGCTTTTACAGAGGCATATCGTGAGTTTGAAAGAGCATTACAAAACGGATTTACACAACAGGAATTAGACCGTTTAAAAACAAAAATGCGCAGCAGTTATGACAACCGTTTAGCCAATAAAGACAAAATCAGCAACGGATACTGGGCAGAACAACTTCAGTTGTATTTCTTAGAAGCAAATCCAGTAATGACAATGGACGAGGAATACAAATGGATTAATAACTTCCTGAACAACGTTACTTTAGAACAAGTAAACACCGTTTTCAGAGCTTTAAAACCAAAAGAAAATTTAGTATTGTCGGGTTCTGCTCCAGAAGATGCCACAACAAAATTTCCTGAAGCAAATGAATATTGGAATGCAATCAAAGCCATTTCAAATACTAAACTGGAACCTTACAAAGAAGAAGAATTAACGGCTTCTTTGGTAAAAGAGCAATTGACAGAAAAACCAATTGTAAAGACAACTGACATTAAAGCTTTCGCGAATGCGAAACAATACACATTGGCAAACGGTGCAAAAGTTATTATTTACCCAACGACTTTAAGCAAGGATCAAATTTTGTTTTCGGCTTACAGTGCGGGTGGAAACTCACTTGTAGATTGGCAGGATCTTCCTTCTGCTCAAATTGCATCGGCTGTAGCGGCTTATTCTGGATTAGGCGACTATAAATTTACCGATCTAAAAAAGAAACTTACAGGCAAAACGGCAAATGTAACTCCTTTTATTGGAGGTTTATACGAAGGATTTAACGGAAACAGCAACAAAGAATCGCTTACTACTTTGTTACAGCTTACTTACTTGTATTTTCAACATCCAAGATTTGATGCCAGCACTTTTGATAAAATAAAAGAGCAGTATCAAAACAAATTAAATAATGCTCCAAACAGCAACGAAAAGGCATTAAGCGATACCATTTCGGTTTTAAACAGCAATTACAATAAACGTAACTGGTTGTTATCGCAGGATTTCATTAATGCATTTGATTTAAACAAGGCTAAAAAATTCTACACAGAGCGTTTTTCTAATGCAGGAGATTTTACTTTCTTATTTGTTGGAAACATCTCAGAAAAAGATATTGCTTTAATAAATACTTACTTAGGAAACATTCCTTCCAATCAAAAAGCAGAAAAATACGTTGATCATAAGATTTTCATGAAAGACGGAAAAACCGAAAAAACGATTTTCAGAACGATGGATACCCCAAAAACAACGGTTTATCTTCATTTAGAAAACAAAGAAGTTACCTTCAATAAAAAAAATAAAATTTTAAGTTATATGTTGTCTGAATGGCTGACAAAACGCTATTTAGAAACCATTCGCGAAGAAGAAGGCGGCAGTTACGGCGTGCAGGTTGGAGCAAATTTATCGCAGTCCCCTGCTCCATTATTTTCGTTAGAAATCAATTTCGATTGTAATCCAGATAAAACAGATGCTTTGGTAAAAATTGTACATGCGGAACTTTCGAGAGTACAAACTGAAAATATTCCAGCAAACATGCTCGAAGACATCAAACAATCGATTACTAAAAATTATCAGGAACAAATTAAAGAAAACAGTTATTGGCTGAGTGCCTTAACATCTTACGTTCGTAACGATGAAGCACCTCTGGACACTGAACTTCTTAAAAGTACATTAAGCACCATTACAGCAAAAGATTTAAAAGAATTTACAGTAAATGCTTTAAATAAATCAAACAGTGTACAAGTGCTGATGAAAGCAAAATAAGAATCAGTTTTAAGCTCAATTGTAGTTAGAGTTAGAATATTCTTATCGATTTTTTTGTTTTTATTTTAATTAGTTTTTAAAGGCTGTCCACAAGACAGCCTTTATTATTCTAGCAGCTCAAAAAACATTCTTTAAAGCTTATAAAACAGCTTCAATTACTTATATTTGAATAAAACCACCTTTAGAGAAGTATCCTAGAAATGAGCAAAATCAGCACTTATTCACTCGAACATCATAAAAGTTTGTTTACAGATGAAATCAATAACAAAGACTATTTCTATGTTCAGATTCAGGATCATCCGTATATAGATATTCCGTATCGTGCAGAAAGTTATGCTATAGAATTTCTCAAAAAAGGAAGCATTGTCATGCAGACCCGACTCCATAAAATAGTGGTTGAAGCGCCTGCAATACTTGCGATTGGTCCAAACGTGATTCGGAGTTTTACCAAAAACAGCGAAGAAATTGTAATGGATATTATCTTTTTTAAGCCTGAGTTTTTTCTTGAAAATCAAGCCAATATTTTTTTTCTTTCTCAGTATGATTTTTTCGAAAACAGCGATAAGCATATTTTTCCTTTAACAAAAAATACGAAACCCAAATTTGAAAAGCTTTTTAATTTAATTGGAGAAACACTCTTAACGGAACACCTTCATCAAGCTTCTATTCTACGAAGTTATTTGTACATTTTGACATTTGAATTGGATACTATAAAAAATGCCAGTTCGAAAACTGAAATTCTAAATCCTTTATTCGAAAAATTTAAAGAAATTCTGGAAAAGGATTTTATTAAACACCGATCGCCTTCTTATTACGCCGATTGTTTAAATGTGAGTCGGAAATACCTCTCGGAAGTTATTAAAAACAACAGTGGCAGAACCACCCGCGAGTGGATTGACGATATGATAATTCTCGAAGCTAAAGTTTTACTGCACAACAAGTCATTAACCATCAATCAGATCAGCGATAGTTTGAATTTTTCTAATCAATCTGTTTTTGGTAAATTTTTTAAAACTCAAACTGGAATTTCGCCATTAGAATACCGAAACAATAAATAAACAAAACCGACTTTCTGACGAACATATCAGACTTTTGAACCTTTATTTTTAAAACAAATTATCAGATTTTTGCTAGATAGTTTTATAAATAAAAAATCATGTCAAAAAAAGCACAATTTGTAGTTATCATAATGGAAACCGCTTCTTGGATGGAAAGCGAAGCCAAAAAATTCTATTCTAATTTATTTCCATCTTCTGCCGATGGCGAAAAATACGCCGCCGAAAAACTTTCGATTCCACAACTTTTCAAAATACAAAATGATTTTTCTATTGAAATTTTAATGGTTTATGAAGAGGAAACGCCGTCGTCTTTCATTCAATTAAATTCTTCCCGAATTTTTAATGAAAATATCGATGCCGAAAAACCTATTTGCGTAGAACATATCGTTTACACTGATGCCGAAGAAATCCTGCTTTTAATCAATCGCGCCGAAGTAATTGCTATGCAAAGAAAACATGATCTAATCTGGGTCAAACTCTTTGAATTTGATGTTATTTTACAAGAAGCTTTAGCTTCGATAGGTTATACGAATTTTGATTTTGAAGAGAATAATTCAGAGGAAAGGAATCAAAAGCAAATCTATTTGAGAAAAGAAATTAGTGGTAATAAATAGATAGCAAGATTTTTAAGATTGTAAAGAAATAGTCTCGCAAAGTCGCAGAGTCTCAAAGTTTTTTAAGCCATAGAATTAATTAATTAATTAATTAAAAAGGATAATCCTTCTAAAAAAAAAGGATCACAGAAGAAACTCGATAATTACGAAGTTACTTATGTGATCCTTTCTTTGTCGCTATGCCAAAAATTGTATCGAAAAATCAATACACTTATATTAATGTGCCATTACGACACTTTTTTCTGTGGTATTTTTACTTATTTTGGCAGTTTTTTCGTCACGCATAACTCCCCATTTCAAGCAGGTTGCGCCCCATGAAAATCCTGCTCCAAAAGTAGTAATCAATAAATTCTGACCTTCTTTAAAATCATTTTTGAAGTCCCATAAACATAACGGAACCGTTGCAGATGTTGTATTTCCGTATCTTTCGATATTTACTTTTACTTTTTCAGCATCGATATTCAAACTTTCACCAACCGCATTAATGATTCTTAAATTAGCCTGATGCGGAATTACCCAGTCAATTTCGTCTGCCTGTAATTCATTTTTAGCCAAAGCATCCTGCGAAACCTGACTCATAGAAGACACCGCTTTTTTAAATACAAAAGCACCGTCTTGTTTTAAATAATGTGTTCTGTGCAAAAGACTCTGCATCGAAATTGGAGTTCTAGAACCTCCCGCAGGCACTGCAAGAGAAGAAACACCGCTTCCGTCTGTTTTCAAAATCGTTTTCATTAAACCGTTTCCAGATTCTGTTTTTTCCAACAAAACCGCTCCCGCTCCATCTCCAAAAAGAATACATGTATTACGATCTTCATAATCTACGATCGAGCTCATTTTATCTGCTCCAACAATTATCAGTTTACTGTAACGACCGCTTTCGATCATATTTGCGCCCATTTCCAGTGCATACAAAAAACCACTGCAAGCCGCATTCATATCAATTCCGAAAGCATTTACAAGCCCGCTTTTCTCGCAAACGATACTTGCTGTTGGTGCTAAAATATGGTCTGGAGTAGCTGTAGCAACCAGCAAAGCTTCTATTTCCTCGCGGTCTACTTTATAATTTTCAAGAAGATTTTCAACTGCAGCAGCGGCAAGATCAGATGTTGCCGTGTTATCGTCTGCAATTCTACGTTCCTTAATTCCAGTTCTTTTTACGATCCATTCGTCAGATGTATCAACAGTTTCTGAAATTTTTTTGTTTGTTAGGATTGATGATGGCACAAAGCCACCTATAGCTGTTATAACTGCATTCATTTTTTGGAATTTTAACGGTACAAAAATAACACTAAAAATTCGGAAACGATTACAAAGTCATCTCTAATCCTTATGGTATTATCCCAGTTTTACTTTTATGCGCCAAGAACAGCAAAAACCATACCTTTGTAACATGACAATTAAGATTTCTGTTTCATAATTCGCATTTTCTTTCTTAATTTCATCGCTATCCGCATTTGACTTTAGCCGCTTTTACAAGTTTTTTACGTCTTCCAACCCATTTTCCATGTCAAATTCATAAAAAATTATCTGTTGTTAATCTTTTAAATCATCTGGTTTGATCGTAAAATAGCGATTAAATAGTATCCTAGTTTTAAGGAGCTGCTTCCTGCTGTCCGCTATATCTTTTGTGCCTCCCGAAGCCTCGGGACCGGCACAAAAGGATGCCGCTGCCATCAGGGCTAAGGCACTCGGTTTCATAAGAAAATTACAAAAATATTACTTGGATTTGAATTAGGTTTATTCTTTTTTCAAGATAGTTGTTCCCAAAAATCAACTTGACGGTTTTATTTTATTTAAATTAAATGATTACCCAAATTCTTTTATCAGCTAAACTTCATTATAAAGCCTAAAACCCATAAAATTAACATTCCCTCCACCCAAAAAACCCATTTCCCGCCAAAACCCAAAAATTACTGTTAAATATCAACGTTAATATTATAGGTATTTGGTAAAATTTTCTTCATTTATTCCTATTTCGAGTCAATTTTTCTTAATTTACCTTTAAAACTTCATTAAACAGCTGTTAAATCTTAGTAGGAATTCATTGTAAGTCTTGCAGGAAAACGTATATTTGAGTTAATACTGAATTTTATTATCGTGCAAGAAAAAACAAAATCACATAGTTTTATATTTCCAAAAACTCCTACTGGAGTTGACGGACTAGACGAGATTACTGATGGAGGATTTCCGCAGGGACGTCCTACTTTAATCTGCGGTGGTGCCGGCTGTGGAAAAACATTGTTGTCGATGCAGTTCCTTATTAAAGGAATTACAGATTACAACGAACCCGGGGTTTTCATGTCTTTTGAAGAACCTTCGGACGACCTTACCCTAAACGTAAAGTCGCTTGGCTTTGACCTAGAACAACTTAAAAAAGATAAAAAGCTTGTAGTAGATCATGTTCGTGTCGAAAGATCGGAAATTGAAGAAGCGGGAGAATACGATCTCGACGGCTTATTTATTCGATTAGGTCACGCCATCGATTCTATAAAAGCAACTCGTGTTGTTCTGGATACAATCGAATCTTTATTTGCTGGTCTTGACAATCAGGCCATTTTAAGAGCTGAGTTGCGAAGATTATTCCATTGGCTCAAAACTAAAGGCGTGACAGCAATTATTACGGGAGAACGCGGAGAAGCAACTTTGACACGTCAAGGATTGGAAGAATACGTTTCAGATTGTGTAATTGTGCTGGATCATCGTGTAATTGAACAGGTTTCGACCAGAAGACTTCGTATTGTAAAATATAGAGGTTCAACACATGGAACAAACGAATATCCTTTTTTAATTGACGAAGACGGAATTTCTGTACTTCCTATAACCTCTTTAAAACTGGACAATGAAGTTTCATCAGATGTAATTCCGACAGGGGTTCCAGGCTTAAACGATATGTTTCATGGTGGTGGTTTTTATCGCGGCAGCAATATCTTAGTTTCTGGAACAGCAGGAACAGCCAAAACAACGGTTGCGTGTTACTTTGCCAATGAACAGTGCGAAAAGAACGAAAAAACAATTTATTTTGCTTTTGAAGAATCGCCGCAGCAATTGGTGCGTAACATGAAATCGATTGGTGTAAATCTGGAAAAACACATCAAAAAAGGTATTTTGCAAATTCATTCTTCACGTCCGTCGTTAAATGGACTTGAACTGCATTTGCTTACGCTTCGAAAATTAATTAAAGAATTTCAGCCTACTACAATCATTATTGATCCAATTAGTAACCTAATTTCGGTAGGTAGCGAACACGAAGTGCGTTCGATGCTGGTACGTTTAATTGATATGCTGAAAGCCAACAATATTACGGCCATGTTTACGTCTTTAAACAAACAGACAGACAGTTTTAGACCTGATTTGGCAGAAGAATCGGTTTCGTCTTTGGTTGACACTTGGATTACGGTGCGCGATATGGAAGGCGTTGGCGAAAGAAACCGCGGTATCTTTATTATCAAATCTAGAGGAATGGGTCACTCTAACCAAGTCAGAGAATTTGTTATCACTGGTCACGGAATAAAATTATTGGATGTAGAATTAGGTCCGCAGGGAATCCTAACGGGCGCAGCGAGACAATCGCATCAGTTCAAGAAAACCATTTCTGATATTAAGCTTCAAAACGAAATTAACAGAAAAGACCGTGAAATTGAGCGTAAACGCAAAGTTCTTGAAGCGAATATTGAGTCATTAAGAACAGAATTTGAATCGGCAGAAGAAGAATTAAGTATCCTGAAAGCAACAGAAGAATTACAGGCTAAATTGTCTTCTAAGAAAAAATAAATAAAATGAAAAAAGAAGTAGCCGAATGGCAATTACTGCTGTATATAGCAGGGCAAACGCCAAAATCGATCAAGGCGCTCGAGAACATAAAAAAGTATGCCGAAGAATATCTAAAAGGAAAATACAGCATTGAAATTATCGATTTGCTGAAAAATCCGCAATTGGCAGAAGGCGATCAAATCTTGGCTGTACCTACATTGGTGAGAAAATTCCCTGAGCCTATTCGTAAAATAATAGGTGACCTTTCTAATGAAGAAAGAGTACTTGTAGGACTGAATATCAAACCTATAAAAGCCTAATCATGGAAGATTCATCTGATGGCACAAGTACAACCAAACATAAATTTTTACTTTTTGTTTCCGGTATGTCTGTTAAATCAGGGCATGCGATCGAGAATTTGCGCAGTATCTGCGACACGTATCTCGCCAATAATTATGAATTAGAAATAATAGATATCAGCCGTGATAAAGAGCAGGCTGTGTTTCATCAGATCGTAGCAATTCCTACGCTGATCAAAACACATCCTGAACCTAAAAGAATCATTTTAGGTGATTTATCAGACAAAGAAAAAGTATTATACATACTTAATATAAGAGAATAATTTGGAGGGAAACAAAAAAAATATAGCAGCATTATTGGCAGAAATTGAATCATTGAAGGAAGAACTGTATGAATCAAACAGCATTGTTAATGCCATAAAACAAGGTGATGTAGATGCGCTTGTAGTAACGAGTAACGGAGTTCCTGAACTTTATTCTCTAGAAACTGCAGATTACACCTATCGTCTTCTTATTGAAAAATTTGGGCAGGGCGCATTGAGTATTTCACGAAACGGATTAATACTGTACTGTAACGAACATTTTGCTAAACTGGTGGGTATTTCATCAGAAAAAATAATTGGGACGTATCTTTACGAATATTTTGAAAATCCGAAACAATTTACTGCCTTAATTGAGGCGCTTCGATATGGTATTACCACACATGAAATCGTTTTTAAATATGACAGCACAGAAATTGTCTTTCCTGCTTATATTGCCTTAACAGATCTCGAACCTTCTGTTGAAGCGATTGGAATAGTCGTTACAGATTTAACCGAGAAAAAGAAACATGAAGAAACCCTAATACGCCATCATAGAGATTTAGAAGGAAAAATAAACGAATTAAATAAAACAAATCGCAATCTAGAAGAGTTTATTCACGTAATCTCTCACGATCTTAAAGAGCCGCTGCGAAAAATCGTTATGAATACCAGTCGTATCGACGGAAGTTATTTTACTGATGCAGATACTAAAGCGATCAATGTCATGAAACTTTCGGCGCTGCGATTAAATTCACTGGTTGATGATCTAGTTCAATATTCATCGCATACCGCGCAGGAAGAACGAACAGAAATAAATCTAGAAACTGTGATTTCTGAAGTCATTGAGGATTTTGAAATTATAATCTCTGATAAACGTGCGAGCATCAAAACGGGGAAATTACCGATAATAAAAGCGTCGAGAGTGCAGATGCGTCAGCTTTTTTCAAATTTGATCGCCAACGCGATTAAATACAGCAAAGCAGACACGCAGCCAGTAATAGAAATTTACCAGCAGGAAAATTTAAATGGGGAAATACCAGATCAAAATAGTAAATTTGTCCACATTCTGATAAGAGATAATGGTATTGGTATGGAAACCAGCCATCTTCTTAAAATCTTTACTATTTTTCAACGCCTTCATGCCCGAAATGAATATTCAGGAAACGGTATTGGTCTTGCAATTTGTAAAAAAATTATGGAAAATCATTCTGGTAATATTACAGTTGAAAGCACATTGAACGAAGGCACAATATTTAATCTTTATTTCCCAATTCTCTAAAATGCCACAAAAGTATAATTTACATATCATAATCGCCGAAGACGACATCGACGACGCAGACGTTATTACGGAAACTTTTTCTAAAAACCCAAGTTTCAGCAAAGTAAGTCTCGTTGCCAACGGAGAGGAACTGCTGAATTATCTAAAAGATTCTTCAAACGAAAATCCCGATGTTATTCTGACCGATATCAATATGCCGCTTGTTGACGGAATCGAAGCTTTACAGGAAATTTTAAATAATTCTGATTTAAAAGATATTCCGTGCTTTGTTTATTCGACGAGTATAAATCCGTCTTACAAAGAAAAATGTGACGATCTGGGCGTAAAAGCATATCTTATTAAACCATATACTTTTGAGGCTTTCGCCGAAATTCCGAAAAAAATTCTGAGCATAATGGAGAATTAAATTTCAACAATAAAAACAAAACTGCAGCATCAATTTAAAACTTGATAGTGCAGTTTTTTTTATTTCCACAGGATTAAAATTACATTAGAATTATACTTTTAATACCTTGTTGCCTTTATTTTTAGCAATAAAAGCCTTATATTACAAAAAACTAAAAAGCCATTTCTGATACTTTCTAGTGGCTAATCGTGCTATAAAATATTTCTAAAAAAACAACAATGAAACAATTACTTCAATGGACAATCATTATTCCTGTACTTTCCTGGGTTCTATTTTTTAGCGGACTTGTCGATAACAGCAGTATTTTTCAAATTATTGCAAGTATCCTGCTTATTCTCAGTGTCATGTCTGCCGTCCATCATTCGGAAATTATTGCAGAACGTGTTGGAGAACCCTACGGAACCATTATTTTGGCAATATCGATTACCGTTATTGAAGTTTCAATCATCATCTCATTAATGCTTTCTGAAGGTTCAGAAGCCGCTTCGCTGGCGAGAGATACCGTTTACGCCGCAACAATGCTTATTCTAAACGGAATTATCGGACTCTGTCTGCTTATTGGAAGCATCAAACATTACGAACAGAATTTCTCCACTTCTTCTGTAACAATTGGTTTGGTTTCACTGATTTCTATTATCGTATTTACTTTGGTATTTCCCACTTTTACGGAGAGCGTTCACGGTTCTTATTATTCCACACCACAGCTTATCTTTGCTTCTATTGCCTGCCTTGTTATTTACAGCTCTTTTTTATTCGCACAAACAAAAGGCTACCGACAGTATTTTCTAACAAACGGAGGCGATGGCGAAGCTAAAACGCACCCAATTGAAATCAACAATAAAACGTTTTATACCAGTTTAGTTTTTCTATTAGTAAGTTTAGGAATTGTGGTTTTATTGGCCAAAACCCTCTCGCCTACTATCGAAACGATTATTGTGGGTTACAATCTTCCGAAATCTTTAGTTGGAGTTGTCATCGCTATAATTATCTTATTACCAGAAGCAATTGCGGCTATAATCGCAGCCAGAAAAAACAGACTTCAAACGAGTTTAAATTTGGCTTTAGGTTCTGCCCTAGCCAGTATCGGATTAACGATTCCGAGTGTTGCAGCGGTTTGTATTGCAATGGATATGCCGATTGTTTTGGGTTTGGATATTAAATCTATTGTACTTTTAGCCTTATCTGTTTTCACCGTAATGCTTTCTTTAAGCAAAGGAAAATCAAATATCGTTTACGGAGTTGTGCTGTTAGTCAATCTTTTTGCCTTTATGTTTTTAATGATTTATCCTTAAAAGTTTAGTGTAAAGTTATTTGGAATTGCTATAACAGCTTTTTCAAGTGTAATTAAACACATAGAAGCATAGTTTTTTTTTTTAGATTTTTGAAAAAAGAATAGTAAAAGAAACTAGTTTCTCACACATAGCTTTGCATAAGCAGGATTAACAACTTTCTCAAAGTTATTTTAAGAATGTTTTTCTTTTAGTTCATTTCGAGCAACGAAGGATCACACGCGTTACTCCGCAAAGTAATTCCTCAATCTTTGTCGAGCTTCTAGTGTGATTGCTTCGCCAGTTCGCTATTGCTCGTGTCTTCCTCCATCAGGATGACAAGATTGCGGTATTTCTTTGACTTTTTCCGCCCTGAATTCAAATTGGAATTTGGATTTTATCCCAAGGCTTCGGGATTGGAATTTCCTTTACCATAATTGGGATTTGGAATTTTTTACTTCCAGTTTGTCATCCTTTACGGCGGAAAGATCACACTAGAAACTCCGCAAAGATTGGCAAGCAACTAGAATGGAATGCCACAAAGTTGTCATCCTGAGGGGACGAAGGATCACACTAGAAACTCCGCAAAGATTGGCAAGCAACTATAATGGAACGCCAACTTTGTCAAAGTTCAAAACTTTGACAAAGCTTAAAAAAACACATCGCTATGTTCATTAAAGCAAGTGAAACGCCTTTTCAAAACCCCAAAAACTATGTCACTATGTGTTTAAACAATTTCATAATATATTTAAAATATACTTTAACCAACATCCCAAAACAAAAATAAACGTAAATTACACACATAAAAAGTATCACAATAAAGCCTTAAAGACGACTATTTATCGCATACTTTTTCATCATTTTTCTCTAACTTAGCGCTCTACATTTTGAAATGTAAGATTAAAATACACTTTGTTTTTCTGCAAAACATTGAATGAAAAAGAATTACCATGCTTTCTCTTACTTTTTTCTGCGAAAAACATCTTTCTAATAATTTAGTTAATTGAAAACTATGAACAAATTTGATTTTGGAATTGTAGGACTTGGTGTAATGGGCCGTAACCTACTTTTAAATATTGCCAGCAATAAATTTGCAGCAGCAGGTTTAGACTTAGATACCGAAAAAGTCAATTCTCTTCAACAAGAAGCTGATGCCGACCATACTATTGAAGCAACAACAGATGTAAAACATTTTGTTGAACTTATTCAGCAGCCAAGAGCAATTATGTTATTGGTTCCAGCTGGAAAACCAGTAGACAGCGCAATTGCAAGTTTATTGCCTCACTTGGACAAAGGAGATATTATAATTGACGGCGGAAACACTTATTTTACCGATACAGACAGAAGATTTATAGAATTATCTGAGAAAGGAATCCACTTCTTCGGAATGGGAATTTCTGGCGGCGAAAAAGGCGCTCGTTTCGGTCCTGCTATGATGCCTGGAGGAGATCAAAAAGCTTATGAAAGACTTCGTCCTATTTTTGAGGCAATTGCTGCAAAAGTTGACGGAGAACCTTGTGTAGAATATCTTGGAAATGGTTCTGCTGGAAACTACGTAAAAATGGTTCACAACGGAATTGAGTACGGAATCATGCAGTTGATTTCTGAAATTTATGACCTGATGAAAAGAGGTTATAATCTGGATGATACCACAATTCAAAAAACTTTTGACGAATGGAATCAAACTCACGATCTTAAATCGTATTTGATCGAAATTACGGGAAAAATCCTGAAACAAGAAGATACAGACGGAGGTCTTTTAATCAATAAAATTTCGGATTGGGCTAAATCTAAAGGGACAGGAAAATGGACTTCGCAAAATGCAATGGACTTGCAAGTTCCAGTTCCTACTATCGATGCCGCAGTTTTTATGCGCGATATGTCTAAAACCAAACCAGAAAGAATCAAAGCTTCTGAAAAATTAGTTTGGAATAGCGAAACAGCTGATGTGAACACGAGCGAAGCAATCGCTGCTTTAAAATCGGCTTTGTATTTGTCTATCGTGGTAACTTATTCACAAGGTTTAGCGCAGCTTCATACCGCTTCTAAAGAATATAATTACGGATTAAATTTAGAAACTGTTGCCAAAATTTGGCGTGGAGGCTGTATTATTCGTGCCAGCATTTTAGAAGATTTCAGAAAAGCTTACGGTACAAAAGCAGGGTTGCCAAATTTACTTTTAGATGCTGGAATTGCTTCAAAACTAAATGAAAACCAAGCTGGAATGAGAGCTGTTATTCAGTTTGCGGTTCAAAAAGGATTACCTGTGGCAGGATTAATGAATTCACTTGCTTATTTTGATGCTTACAGATCAGCAAATCTTCCAACAAACCTAATTCAGGCACAGCGCGATTTCTTCGGAGCTCATACGTACGAACGTACCGACAAAGAAGGCGTTTTCCATACACAATGGGCTGAATAAGAAATTAAAGCAACACAACTACACACAATGACTAAAAATAAACTTAAAAATCCAACAATCATTGTTATTTTTGGAGGAACCGGAGACTTAGCGAAAAGAAAGCTCTTTCCCGCTTTTCAAAATCTGTACCTTGACGGACGTATGTCTGAAAAGTTTCAGATTATTGCTCTTGGAAGAGCAGAAAAAACCAATGAAGATTTTCGCAGTTATGTCTTGGAAAACCTAAATGAATTTTCAAGAAAAAAAGGTCTTTCTGATCCAGAAACGGAAAAGTTTCTTTCTCATATCACTTATCACAGCCTTGATATTGATAAAGAAGAATCTTATATCGGATTAAACGAAAAAATCAACGCTTTTGATCTGGCTTTTGGCGAACGTGCCAATCGTCTTTTCTATCTTTCGATTACACCTTCTTTCATCTCAACAATTTCTAGTAATATCAAGAAAATTGGCCTTGCGGCGAATGCTAAGCAGGATCGTATTATTATTGAAAAACCATTTGGTTACGATAAAGCTTCTGCAATTGAACTGAATGAAATGCTTTCGCAGACTTTCAAAGAAGAACAGATTTACAGAATTGATCATTATTTGGGTAAAGAAACCGTTCAGAATATCTTGGCTTTCCGTTTTGGAAATTCGATGTTTGAACCTTTATGGAGCCGTAATTTTATTGATTTTGTCCAAATTACCGTAGCAGAAGAAGTCGGCGTTGAAGAACGAGGCGGATTCTATGAGGGTGTTGGAGCTTTAAAAGATATGATTCAGAACCATTTGCTTCAAATTTTATGTATGACGGCTATGGAAGCGCCTGCATCATTAGAAGCAGATGATATCCGTAACCGAAAAGCAGATGTTTTAAAATCGATTCGTCGTATTAAACCAGAAGAAGTAGATCATTACATTGTAAGAGGTCAATACGATGCTGGAACGATCAATGGAAAACCAGTTCCAGGATACCGTCAGGATAAAGGAATTGCACCAGATTCTAATACAGAAACTTATGTGGCAATGAAAATATATCTGGACAACTGGAGATGGCAGGGAATTCCGTTTTACCTGCGTTCTGGAAAAAGAATGGAAGAAAAACAATCTTCAATTATTATCCAGTTCAAACCAGTGCCTCATTCTGCATTTTCTTACGGAAAAGAAGGCATGACACCAAACCGATTGATTATTAATATTCAGCCGGCAATGGATATCAAATTGCAGTTTATGACCAAAAAACCAGGTTTATCACTGGCTCTAAGACCAGCAGAAATGGTATTTGATTATTTCGCCTGTTCTACAATGTCGCCAGAAGCTTATGAAACCTTGTTAGCAGATGCTTTAGCAGGAGATCCAACTCTATTTATGCGTTGGGATCAGGTAGAAGAGGCTTGGGATGCAATTGATACAATTCAGCAGGTATGGAAAACTACGGCACCAACCAATTTCCCAAATTACAAAGCAGGAAGCTGGGGACCAGAAGAAGCTGACGAACTGTTGGCGCGTCAAGGACACGCTTGGATTCCGAACACACAAAATGTTAAAAAAGAAGAAGTTTTAGATGGTACAGATATACAATAATACAGAAGAAATAAACACTACTGCAGCAGATCTTTTTGTGGAATATGCGCAGAAAGAAATTGCAGGAAAAGGTAAATTTACTGTTGTTCTTACAGGAGGTTCTTCTCCTGCAGGAATTTACAAACTTTTAGCTTCAGATACGTACAAAGACAAAATAGACTGGACTAAAGTTTATGTTTTTTGGGGCGACGAACGCTGGGTACCGCTTAATGATGATTTGAGCAATGCTAAAATGTCTTATTCGACATTATTAAGCCACGTTCCTATTCCGCAGGAAAATATCTTTGAAATGTACAAAGACGGCGTGACACCAGAAGAATATGCTGCTACTTACGAACAGACTATCAGAAAGGTTTTGGGCGAAGAAGGAAAATTTGACCTGATCTTATTGGGTATGGGAGACGACGGACACACTGCCTCTCTTTTCCCAGGTGAGGCTGTTTTACAGGAACAAACCAAATGGGTTGACGCTTATTATTTAGCAGCTCAAAAAATGCACCGTATCACACTTACTGCTCCATTGATCAACAAAGCTGCAAAAATCATTGTAGTGGCTTTTGGAGAGAAAAAAACGCATGCTTTAAAGGAAGTTACTAGTGGAGAATTCAATCCAACATTGTATCCAATGCAATTGATCAAACCTGTTTCAGGTGATTTATTGTTTTTGGTAGATAAAGTTGCTGCTGGAACGAACTAAGAAATCATTTCTACGATATATTTATAAGGTTTAAACTGAAAAGTGTAAACCTTATTTTTTTGTTTTTTTACGCAGATTTTGCAGATTTAGGTAGATCTAACAGATTATTAAAAAAATCTGCGCAAATTTGCTTAGATCTGCTAAATCTGCGTGAAAGTCTACCAAAGCGACTGCTTCCTGAGCACAAAATATACGCAATGAAGTATTAAGCATCACAAATAAAAATAAAAATACATTTTTTTTTCATAATCTACTTCAAAATAAAATCCAGCAAATTTTCAATAAATATTTTAAGCCAGTTCTTCTTTTTCTTCACATTTTTGATATCATTCATATGTAGAAACTTTTTGTTTTACAACAATTCTAATATAAAAATTGCAATTAAAATAATGATGCCTAGAAAAATAAAAAATATAGAAGTCAAATATAACTTCAAATTATAATAGTCTTTAAAATAATCTGAGGGATTATCTCTTTTTATTCCAACTTTTGGCATTCCCTTTCCTTTAAATCGTGTGGTATAAATAAAAGCGCCAACAGCTGCAATTACTAATGAAACTGCAATTAGGTCTGTCACTATATTTAATTATCAAATTTAAAAAATCGAATTCTTTTCATTTTTAAAACTAATTTTCAACCAACTCAATATCCATCGTCTTTATCAACCCATCTTCAAAAGTATAAACATGCTTTACCAATCCGTCAAAAATCAGAGTGCCTTGAAGGTCTTTCACATTTTGCTTTACTAAAACTTCCAAGCTTCCATTATCTCTTTCAACAAAACCAGCGGGGTCTACTTTCGGATTTATTTCAGACCATTGTCTCGTCCAATAGTGCCTGATTTCGTCATGACCGCTTATATAGCCGCCCTCCCACGCTTTTGACCATTGAACATCTTCCTGCATCGTGGATAAGCATTTATCAATATTTCTTTCATTAAAAGCATTGTAAGCTTTTCTAATTACATCTTGGAATTGATTGGACATGATTCTAATTTTTTAATTGATTGAACTAAGATAGAAATAACTTCCTAAAAAGAAATCGGAATAAAAATTAAAACTCTAAAAATCAACTTTTAAAATTATCATATTTTTAATTTTAATCCTTTTTAGAAAAATTTTAAGAATCCTTACTTTTCAAATTGCTATATTTGGCGCACCATCAACAACTATAAGCCTTTTTTTTGAGATAACACTATAATCCTGCTGTGCTGTAAATGAAACCTATTAAGTTCATATATATTGTTTTACTTTCGCTGCTTTCTTTCTTTAGAGGCACCGAAACGTATCAACAGCCGGTACATTTAAGTACGTGTATTACACATGACAGTGTTACAGCAGACGATTTATTAGTTAATTCTTCCGATTTCTCTTCTACAAAAAATCTGGAAGTTCATTACAAACTCAAAAAGAAAATAAAATCCAGAGCGACTACTTTAGAACAAAGTACGATCAAAGCTCCTTATCTTAGTAATTTAATAAACTTTAAGCTTTATAAAAAGAGCTTAATATATGGTATAGCTTCAATATACCAGATTCAAAGGCATACTTACCTTCATTTGTACCAATTGTTCTAGACCTTCAAATTTGTTTGTTTTTATCTTTTCAGAGTGATCTGAAACAATTTTTCGTGTGCATAAACTGCGTATGAACTGTTATTGGCATAAAAACATTTCGTAAAACGGCACTTCTATCCAAAAAGGAAGTCAACCGAAAACACTCCTAAATTCAATATTTAAAATCAAATTCAACTCCCTTTTCTCGCATTAGGGAGCCTATATTTTTATATAATTTTTTAAAACCTAATTATGACTATTTATAAAAATCCATTCCTTTTATTCACGTTATCTTTGCTTGTTTTAGTCTCGTGCGGCGATAAGTCAAAAAAGAATTCCAACAACATAAAAACACTTCCTGTTTATAAAGTCACCTTAAAAGACACCATTATTTCGAGCAAATTTGTTGCCGATGTTCATGCTAAAAACAACGTAGAAATTCATGTACGAATTCCAGGTTTATTGGAAAAAGTATATGTGAGCGAAGGACAAAAAGTAAAAAAAGGACAAATCTTATTTAAAATAAGTGATGTCGAACTTCAAATACAGCTTCTAAAAGCCGAAGCCGTTTACAAAAGCGCAAAAGCCGACTTAAGAATTGCAACGGTAGAATTAGAACAAGCGCAAACCCTTTTCAATAAAAAAGTAATTGCCGACAAAGAATTAGAATTATCTAAAGCAAAAAATGATGCCGCTTCTGCGAAATTGGCTCACGCTGCTGCAGAAAAAAAAGCAATCAACCAGCAAATTAGTTTTACCACAATCCGCGCGCCATATGACGGAACGGTAGATAGAATTCCGTTTAAAGAAGGAAGTTTAGTCGAAAATGGTTCTTTATTGACAACCGTTTCTCAATTGGATGACGTTTACGCTTATTTCTCTATTCCAGAGAATACGTATTTCCAAATGATGGAAGACAAAACCCTTAATACACAGGGCGATATCAAACTGGTACTGCCAAACGGATTGGTTTACGATCAAAAAGGCGAACTAAGAACTGCAGATGGAGATATCGATAAACAAACCGGTTCTATTCAATACAAAGCAAAATTTCATAATCCGCAGGGGTTTATCAAGCACGGAACTTCTGGAAAATTGATTATTTCAGAACCTAAAACCAATGCAATATTAATTCCGCAGAAAGCTGTTTTTTCTATTCAGGACAAACAATATGTATTTCTGGTAAAAAAAGATGGAGTAGTTAAAATGACCAATGTTACAATTGGAAGTACTCTTGATGATGTTTATATCCTAAACGACGGTCTAAAAAGCGATGACCTAATTGTTCAGGAAGGTACGCAGTCATTGAGAGACGGCGATAAAATCAACATCAAACAAACGTAGTTTATCGAGTTGTAAAACAGTTATTTAATTATTGATCTAAAAAAAAAATAATGATAGAGTTATTTATCAAAAGAAAAATATTGTCATTAATCATCTCGGTTATGATAGTTCTTTTGGGATTACTGGCTTTGTTCCAGCTTCCCATTACCCAATTTCCAGATATTGTACCGCCCTCGGTAACCGTAACGGCCAAATATACAGGAGCCAATGCAGAGGTTTCTGCCAATGCCGTCGCGCTTCCGTTAGAAAGGGCCATAAATGGTGTTCCGGGAATGACGTATATGTCGACCGTAACTTCTAATGATGGTTTAACGTTAATTCAGGTTTTCTTCGAAGTCGGAACCGATCCCGATTTAGCGGCTGTAAACGTGCAGAACCGTGTAACCACAATATTGGATGAACTTCCTGAAGAGGTAATTCGAGCCGGAGTTACCACCGAAAAAGAGGTGAACAGTATGTTGATGTACTTAAACATTACGAGTACAGACAAAACTCAGGATGAACAGTTTATCTTCAACTTTACAGATATTAATATCCTTCAGGAATTAAAACGTATTGATGGTGTTGGTCGTGCCGAAATTATGGGACAGAGAGAATATTCGATGCGTGTCTGGCTGGATCCGCAAAAGATGCTTTCCTATAATATTTCGGCAAATGAAGTGATCAATTCCCTTCAAAAACAAAACATTTCTGCTGCACCAGGTAAAGTGGGCGAAGGATCAGGACAGCTTGATAATCAGTTACAATACGTAATTAAGTACGGAGGAAAATTCTTCGAACCAAAACAATATGAAGAAATCCCTTTAAGAGCCAACTCTGACGGAACGATATTGAGATTAAAAGATATTTCTGTAATCGAATTTGGTTCGATGAGTTACGGAATGGTTTCAAAAACCGACGGAAAGCCTTCAGCATCAATCATGTTGAAACAACGTCCGGGTTCTAACGCTTCTGAAGTTATTGCGAGCGTAAAAGAAAAAATGGCAGAATTAAAAGGATCTTCTTTTCCTCCGGGAATGGAATTTAATATTGCGTATGACGTTTCCCGTTTTCTTGACGCTTCTATTCATGAAGTTTTGAGAACATTAATTGAAGCCTTTCTTTTAGTAGCATTTGTAGTTTTTATTTTCCTGCAAGATTGGAGATCAACTTTAATTCCAGTATTGGCAGTACCTGTCGCGCTTATTGGTTCATTTACCTTCATGTCGATGATGGGATTCTCGATCAACTTATTAACGCTTTTTGCATTGGTTCTTTCCATCGGAATTGTGGTAGATAACGCCATTGTTGTCGTCGAAGCCGTTCACGTTAAAATCTCCGAAGAACATATGGCGCCTCTCGAAGCGACCATAAGCGCTATGAAAGAAATCACGGGCGCCGTAATTGCAATTACAATTGTAATGGCTGCGGTATTTATTCCAGTTGCATTTTTGAGCGGTCCGGTCGGGGTTTTCTACAGGCAGTTCTCCCTGACAATGGCGATTAGTATTGTTATTTCGGGAATCAACGCCCTTACCCTTACTCCTGCCCTTTGTGCTATTATGCTGAAACCGCACGATCCGAACAAAGAAAAGAAATCGTTAATGGATCGTTTCTTCCACAAATTCAACAATTGGTTTGACAATATAACTTCAAAATACATTAAAGTATTGGTGAAATTTGCAGATCGAACTTCGATTACCGTTGGTTTACTAGTTCTTTTCTGCCTTTTAACTTGGGGAACAAGCAAGTTTTTACCATCAGGATTTATTCCGTCAGAAGATCAGGGAATGGTTTATGTGAGCGTTACAACACCTCAGGGAGCAACTGTAGAGCGTACTGAAAAAGTATTGGATGAAGTTACCCGTGTTGCCAAAGGAATTAAAGGTGTCGACAATGTAACCACTCTTGCCGGATACAGTATTGTTACTGAAATCGCTGGTGCTTCATACGGAATGGGAATGATTAACCTAAAAGACTGGAGCGATCGTGATATTTCTGTAACCGAATTTATTGCGCTTTTAAGCGAAAAAACAAAAGGTATTTCTGATGCCCAAATTGAAATCTTTGCACCGCCGACCGTTCCTGGTTTTGGTAATACAAGTGGTTTCGAACTACGATTATTAGATAAATCCGGAGGAAGCATTGCAAATACAGATGAAGTGACCAAAAATTTCATTAAAGAATTAAATGCTTCGCCAGAAATACAAAACTCTTTTACCAGTTTTGATGCCACTTTCCCGCAATATTTAATTCATATTGATTATGATCTTGCGGCGAAAAAAGGAATTTCTGTAGACAATGCGATGGCGACTTTGCAGACCATGCTGGGTTCTTTTTATGCGACCAATTTTATCCGTTTTTCTCAAATGTATAAAGTAATGGTTCAGGCAAGTCCGCAGTTCCGTAAAAATCCGGAAAGTATATTGGATATGTATTTAAAAAATGATGCAGGCGAAATGGTTCCATTCTCTACTTTCATCAAATTAGAAAGAGTTTACGGTCCAGAAGTACTTACGCGATACAATATGTATATGTCGGCGATGATTAACGGAGAACCTGCAGAAGGTTATAGTTCTGGAGAAGCGATTGCAGCCGTAGAAAAAATCGCTGCAGAAAAACTTCCAAGCCGCTTTGAACTAGAATGGTCTGGTATGACGCGTGAAGAAATTCTTTCTGGAAACCAAACGATCTACATTTTTGCTTTGTGTATACTATTTGTATACTTATTATTGGCGGCGCAATACGAAAGTTTACTGCTCCCGTTCCCAGTATTATTAAGCCTTCCTGTCGGAGTTTTTGGTTCTTATCTTGCTCTTTTAATAGTTGGATTAGACAATAACATTTACGCGCAGGTGGCACTCGTCATGCTGATTGGTCTGCTCGCCAAAAATGCCATTTTGATTGTAGAATTTGCGATGGCACAAAACAAAATTGGACGAGACATTACAGAAGCTGCGATTGAAGGAGCAAGACTACGTTTCAGGCCTATTTTGATGACTTCTTTTGCTTTTATTTCAGGGTTGATTCCACTTTGTATCGCTTCTGGCGCGGGTGCCGTGGGTAACCGCTCAATTGGTACAGCAGCTGCGGGCGGTATGTTGATTGGAACTGTGTTTGGTCTGGTGATTATTCCAGGACTTTACATTTTGTTTGCCAAACTTGAAAAAGCAATGAATAAAAATTAAACAATGAAAGAGATATTAAATCCATATAAAATAGTAAAAAACAACAGGACAAATGCTTTAGTAGTAATCTCCGTATTACTTCTGACGGCTTGTTCAGCGCCAAAAGTCAGCGATAAATTGACTGCGGCAAAACTTCCTGAGAATTTTGATGCGAAGAGAAAAGACAGTGCAAATAATGCTGCACCGTTTATTCCATTAAAAACAGAAAACTTTTTTAAAGATCCGAAATTAGAGCAATTGCTAAAAAAAGCCGTTGCTCAAAATCCAGATTATCTAATTATGCAGGAAAGAATCCTGATTGCCAATTCGCATTTAAAAGTAGCGAAACTCGCCTTGCTTCCTTCTTTAGATCTAGTGGCAGATGCTTCTGGAACGCGCTACGGAAAATATACAATGGACGGCGTTGGTAATTTTGATACTAACTTCTCACAAAATATTACCGATAAACAAAGAATCAATGAAGATGTTACTCCCAGCCTATTTTTAGGCGGAAAAGTTTCTTGGGAAGCGGATATCTGGGGGAAATTAAGCAATCGTAAAAAAGCCGCGCAGCAACGCTTCTTTGCTTCGCAGCAAGGAATGCGTTTATTGCAGACCCGACTTTTAAGCGACGCAGCCGATTTGTATTTCAAACTCATTGCATTAGACAAACAAGCTGCGATTTATAATGACAATTTAAAAACACAGGAAAGAGCGCTTGATATTGTTTCTGCCCAAAGATCGGTTGGAAAAGCTACAGAATTGGCGGTCCAACAGTTTAATGCACAAAACAATAACATTCATGCACAAGCTTCTGAATTGAATTTAAGCATTGATCAGACGGAAAAAGCTTTATTGACTCTTTTGGGTGAATACGGCGGAAAAATAGACCGAAGCACCGATTTTTTATCGGGACATTTAGAGGTTCTAAACCAACAAATAAGTGTAGATTCGATTATCCATAAAAGACCTGATGTTGCTGAAGCGTATTTCGAATTACTGGCAAGCAACGCTGACGCGAAATCGGCACGCGCAGCTTTTTTTCCAACCGTTAATCTGGGCGGTTATGCAGGTTTTAATTCGTTTTCTTTCAGCACTTTCTTTGATGCAGGATCTTTCGCCTGGCAGTTATTAGGCGGAATAACAGCGCCTGTTTTCAATAAAGGACAGATCAAACAGGAATTTTATGTTTCTAACAGAAGACAGGAAATCTCTTTTCTTCAATATCAAAATGCGGTAACAACGGCTTTTAACGAATTAAGCGCTTTACTGCATCGAAATGAAGCTTTTGAAGATGTTTTGAAATACAAATTAAAAGAAATCGATCATCTCGAAATCGCAGTTAATGTTTCCAACGATTTGTATTTGAGCGGATACGCCAACTATCTTGAAATCATCAATGCACAAAAAAATAAATTGCAGGCAGAACTAGATTTTGTTGATATTCAGTTACGAAATGCCAACTCTCAAGTGCTATTGTACAAGGCTTTAGGCGGAGGAATTAATTAGTTTATATATTGGTCAAAAATTGCTCTTTTTTTAGCTCATCAAGATTGCAGTTTTATATCCCATTTGTTTCGGCAGATGGGATTTTTTTTGTTTGAAATTTTCTGTTGGTCGTTACAACTACTATCTTTATTCCCAATTCCTAAAATATATAGATGGATATTACTGCTATTCTTGACTCTATTTACCAACTTCCAGAGCAGTCTAAACTGGCTTTGCAAAAAAATGCTATGGAAATAACTTTTCCGAAAGGGCATATTTTACTCAGAGCCAACAAAATAGAACCGAATATTTATTTTATAAAAAAAGGATTGGTCAGAGCATTTATTGAAAGGGATAATGAAGTTACTTTTTGGTTTGGAAAAGAAGGCGAAACCGTAATTTCTATGAAAAGTTATGTCGAAGAAGAACCTGGATATGAAACGATTGAACTTTTGGAAGACTGTGAATTATACGAATTAAAAACAGAAAACTTAAGAAAGCTGTTCAGCGAAGACGTTCACATTGCCAATTGGGGACGAAAATTTGCCGAAAAAGAATTGATCAAAACAGAAGAACGCTTGATTTCTAGACAATTCAAAAACGCTTCGGAACGTTATCTTGAATTGATGAAAGATCATCCTGAACTGCTTCAAAGAGTACAATTGGGACATATCGCTTCTTATCTGGGCATTACACAAGTGAGTTTAAGCCGAATAAGAGCGGAATTAAAATAAATTTATTTTTTATCATTTGTTAAATTTTTTCCGAACTTCATAAAGGAACTTTGCACCTCAAAATTTTAACGATATGAACTGGATTATTTTAATCATTGCGGGCTTATTTGAAGTTGCTTTTGCAGCCTGTCTAGGAAAGGCAAAAGAAACTACAGGAACAGAAATGTATTATTGGTATATTGGATTTTTTATTTCTTTAACGCTAAGTATGCTTTTATTGATGAAAGCAACCGAAACTCTTCCGCTTGGAACCGCTTATGCCGTATGGACAGGAATTGGCGCTGTGGGAACTGTATTAGTTGGTATTTTTATTTTTAAAGAACCAGCTGCTTTCTGGAGATTGTTCTTTTTGGCAACCTTAGTGGGATCTATTGTTGGTTTAAAAGCGGTTTCCCATTAATCTAAATAACTTACACAGCAACTTTGTCAAAGTTTGAAACTTTGACAAAGTTTTCTACATAACGAAATAAGCGAAATATTGAATTTCGTTTTTTTTATGAATCGATTATAATAATGCGTTTTCAGCATCACATGATAAAAAAATAGCATTTTATATCATTATTCTAGATTTTATCTTTGTCAAAAAATAAGCATTATAATACCTATGAAATTTAGCCATACCATAAAATCATTTGAGGAATTAACCAATCAAGAACTTTACGAATTATTACGTTTACGAAGTGAAGTTTTTGTAGTAGAACAGAACTGTCCGTATTTGGATTTAGATAATAAAGACCAAAAAAGTTTGCACCTTTTGTACTATGTAGATAATGAATTGGCGGGCTGTACACGTTTACTTCCTGCTGGTTTATCTTATAAAGAAATTGCGATTGGAAGAGTAGTAATTGCAAAAACACACCGCGGATTAGGTTTAGGTGTAAAAATTATGGAAGCAACTATTGCTGGATGCGAAGAAAAATTTGGCGAAGGCCCGATCCGAATTAGTGCGCAATACCATTTGTCTAAATTTTATCAATCTGTTGGATTTGTAGAACAAGGCGAAGTTTATGACGAAGACGGAATTCCGCATATCGAAATGCTGCGAGTTTACTATTTAGGGAATAATCAGTTTCAAAACATTGGCTAAAACTGGATTATGATCTTCGGTTCTCCAATTGATATACAAATCGGTTTCTAAGGGAAGTTTTATAAATCGGATTCCTGAGATTTCATGGAAAAGATAAGAATCTGGCAGAATGGCAATTCCGAGTCCTTTTCGAACCAACGCAATAATCGCTGATCCAAATTCGGAATGAAGGTACACTTCTGGTGCATCTTCAAAAGAATTGAATAAACGTTGTATCAAATCACTGTAACTACTGCCTTCATCGTTAGTTGGCAATATGAACTTTTGAGAAGCAAGCGTTTCTTTCGTAAGATCTTCAGGAGTTCGGTACGGATGATTTTCAGGAACCACAATCGCTAAATTATCGGTATGTATTTTTTCTGATCGTATATCGCGGGAGTTATTTATATCTCTGGTAATTGCTAAGTCGATTTTATAATTTTGAAGATATTCCTGCTGATTTTCATACAGAACCTGAACCAATTTGATTTTAAGTTTTGGAAAAGCATTGGAAATACGAGATAAAATATCAGGCATAAGCGAAGCCGAAATAGAATCGGGATGTGAAATCGTAATGGTACCGCTTTCACCCAGCTGAATCTGGCGAGCCGATTGATGAATAAATTCCAGTTTACTCATTTCGACTTCCCACTTTTCTTTTAGAAACTGACCCGCAGCCGTGAGTTTAACATTGCGCTTGTTGCGTTCAAACAACTGAACGCCAAGCTGATTTTCAAGTGATTGAATTTGACGGCTCAATGCAGACTGGGTAATATTCATTTTCCCAGCCGTATTCCAGAAATGAAGTTCGCGTGACAACGCTAGAAAATATTTAATTTGCTGTAAATCCATTGATGCAATTTACGCATTTATTAAGAATAAAAAAGAAGTTTTAATGCATTAAAAAAAACAAAGAAGATGAATACTTTAAAAATAAAAAAAGCTTCAATTAATGATATAACAGTACTTCAAGCTATTGGAAGACAAACTTTTTCAGAAACATTTGCAGACGTAAATTCGGAAGAAAATATGATTAAATATTTGAATGAAAGTTTCGCTTCAGAAAAACTATCATTAGAACTTAGCAATTCAAATTCTCATTTTTATCTGGCAGAGCTTGATGACAAAGTGATTGGTTATTTAAAATTAAATACAGGCGACGCACAAACCGAAAAACAAGAAAATAATGCACTCGAAATTGAGCGTATTTATGTAGCAAAAGAATTTCATGGCAAAAAGATCGCTCAGGCTCTTTATGCGCAGGCGATGCAAACTGCTTCAGAAGTTAATGCATCCTATATATGGCTTGGCGTTTGGGAAAAGAATTTTAGAGCGGTAAGTTTTTATACTAAAAATGGTTTTGTTCAGTTTAATACTCATATTTTCAAATTGGGTAACGACGAACAAACCGATTTACTGATGAAGAAAGTTTTATAATTTTTACTGATACATTAGCTGCAAAGTTTTGCTGTCGATAAAGGCTTCACATTTAAAATAAACATAGCAATAATTGCTTCAACAAAATGGAAAGAAAACAACTTTTACTAATTTTACTAATCATAGGAACTGCATTTTGGGGTATCTCCTATTCTATTACAAAAATGGCTATTGGGGAGTATTCACCAAACACTTTTTTGTTTTATCGTTTTCTATTGGCTGTAATTGTTTTAACCATTATTTTTTGGAAGTACGTAAGAGATACCAATTTAGAAGCGATTAAAACCGGAGCTATTCTAGCTTTTCCAATGTTTTTAGGCATTCAGCTGCAGACTGTTGGATTGAAATATACAGATGCTTCACAATGTTCTTTTATTGCAGGATTAACCGTTATTATTATTCCGTTGATGAAGTTGACGGTTTACCGCACCAATGCTTCTTTAAAAATATGGATCGCTGCGTTGACAGCTCTAACGGGGTTATTTATTATAGCGATACAAGACAAGTTTACTATCAATATCGGTGATTTATTTACTATTGCGGGCGCATTTGCTTTTGCCGTTTATCTCATTGCTGTTGAAAAACATTCGGCTTCAAAAAATCTTTTATATTCCATTGTTCCTATGTTTGCTTTTTGTGCACTTTTCACTTTTTGTCTGGCGATTACAGATTCTCAAGCGGTTTGGTTTCCTAAAAATGATACATTTTGGATGGGTGTAGTTTATTGTGCGCTTTTCTCTACTGCCTATATGTACACAGTTTCGAATATTTCACAGCGTTATCTATCTGCAGAACGCGTGGCAGTAATTTATTTATTTGAACCTGTTTTTGGTGCAATCGGCGCTTTTTTTATTTTGGGAGAAAACCTTTCTTGGCGTCTGCTTTTGGGTGGAAGTTTGATTTTTGCTGCAACAATTATTTCCGAAGTAAATTTTAAAAATCCGAAATTCAAAGTTTTGGCTAAGAAAAACTAATAATATTATTCATAAAAAAGTTTCAGATTTAGCAGATTTGAGCAGATAAGCACAGATTATTCTAATTTGAATCTGTTTAATCAGCGGGAGAAAACAAATAATATTTATATAAAAGTTTCACGCAGATTTAGCAGATTTAAGCAGATTAACACAGATTATTCTAATTTGAAATCTGCTTAAATCTGTTTAAATCTGCGTGAAAAAAAATATTAACGATCTCTAAAACCTATCTATATAGGCAAAAGCGTGTCTTCAGGATCACAAGGGAAATAAAGTACTATATCTGTACCTTCGCCTGGTCTTCCTTCTGCTCGAATGTCGCCTCCAACGGTCTGCATAATTTTTTTACACAACGCCAGCCCAACACCAGAACCGGTATACTGCTCTTGATTGTGAAGTCTTGTAAAAACTTTAAAAATAGATTCAGCGTACTTTTGTTCAAAACCAATTCCGTTATCCGAAAAACGAACCCAGTGGCAGTATACTTTAAACCTGTCATGTATTAAAACAGCCTCTTGAGAAGCAGTTATTACAATTTTTGGTACTCTATCTGCTGCAGCATACTTTAATGAATTTTGAAGCAGATTGATAAACAACTGGCGCATTAAAAAACCAATGGCATGCACTTCCGGCAGGTTTTCGTATTCAATAACAGCTTTACTTTCTGCAATACTTTCATGCATTTCCTTAATTGTAGATTTTAAAGCCTTATTTAAATCTACTTCCTGCAATTTATCTCTCGTATTTTTTATTCGCGTGTACTTTAGAATATCTTCTAATAAACCGCTCATTCTATTGGCAGATTTCGAAACGCGCTGTAAAGAATTTGAAATTGATTCTGTTGAAATAACATCCAATTCTGAAAGCATTTTAGAAGTAATAAGCTGAATTTTACGCAATGGTTCCTGTAAATCATGTGTACTAATCCAGTTGATATTTTCAAGTTCTGAATTGGTTTCTCTTAAGATTTCGCTTTGATTACGGTACTTTTCCTCTTCTTCACTCAACATAATCAAAATTAGCTGATTATGCAAACTATGTGCGTATTGGGCAGCGCTGTTAATCTCATACTTTGCCCATTTAATACTTTGGTTTTTAATAATTTGTTTCCAAATTTCAAATGAATTTCTAGGATGAAGTCCATTACTGTCATGAATAATACTCTTCTCTGGATCTCCTCCCCAATTAACCTCTAAAATAGTTTCTGGTCTGTACCAAATTATATTAGAATTAATTCCAAGAGAATGATAAATAATACCAGCGACATTAGAATTTTCTGCTGCTTCTGGAAAATCATCACTAATTTTATTGGTTACAAAAATATCGCTCTCTGTTTTATTCTCAATAATTTCCGTTAACGATATAATTTCTTCATCAGACGGTGTTACTCCATTTTTATAGATTTTTCCACGATATAAAAGAGAAACTCCTGATGCGTTGCAAACGTTTAAAAGTTGAGGAGTATTAATTATCATATCTAATGAATGCTGTAGAATCGGCAGTTCAAGACCTGTTAATTGCTCTACTGCTTCAATTGTTTTTTGAGCATTCACGTTCTCATCATTAGATTGTCTAATATCTATCTGAGAAGTAATAAATTGGCCCTGCAATTTTGCTGCAAGTCTAATTTCTGGAGAAATATTTTTTTCTGAATAGTGATGGCAAGCAATTAATCCCCACAATCTTCCGTGATGAATAAGAGAGATTGTAAGCGTAGCGCCAACACCAATATTCTTTAGATATTCTACGTGAATTGGCGATGTGCTTCGCAATATCGAAAGGCTTAAATCCAGATTTTTGTTTTCTTTATCGTCAACAGTAAAAATTGGAACAGGTTTATAATTAATATCAACAATTAATCTGAGCTGATTTTTAATGTATAATTCTCTCGCCTGTGCGGGAATATCGGTATGCGGATAATGCAGTCCCAGAAATGGTTCTAAATCTTCATGACAGTCTTCTGCATACACTTCCCCATTATACTGTTCATCAAAACGGTAAATCATTACACGATCATAACCCGTAATTTCACGGGTTCCATGAGCTACAAGTGCGCACAAATCTTTAAGAGATTGCGTTTTATTCATTTGACTGACAAACTGAATCGTTTGTTTGTAAACATCAGCAAGCCCTTCTTTGTCAGTAAATAACAACTCCGCTTCCAGCACATAAATATCACTGCTTTTATGAATATTAATTTGAAATAACCTTCCAAGTAGTTTTATCTCTAACGGAAAAGCGTCCTGAACTTCATCTCCTTTAATATATGCTGAAATTTCTTCTTCGGCAATAGAGCCAAAAATCTCTTTAAAATCTTTACCTAAAACCTGACTATGAAGTAGTTCAAAATAAGAAGAGATGTTTTCTGAACAAAAATCAATCTTCCCTTGTAAATTAATACCAATTAAAAAACCATGAGGCTGAATTTGCCCCGGTATATGTATAGGCTCGTGCTCGCAATTGGTCAAATTAACAATGTCCCGATTAACTATATCTTTAATCTTCATTCTTTTTATCTGCTCTCAAAGTGATTATAAATACTATCAAAAGCAAATACAGCTCCTTCTATAATAGTATCTCCACAATTATGTTGTTGTTCGTATGCTGCTAGAAAATTCAGGAAAGATTTCCAAAAACTTCCAGTTCTATCTCCGTAACCATTAAAATAAGAAACGCCTTTATCTGTAGAAAGTTGCGGCACTCTTGAAACATTCTTTAAAATAAATCTGCCGCCAAGTGTAGAACCTTCAACAACATATAAAATTCCAAGCGCAAAAGGAATAGAAATATTTTCGGTCTTAAAAACTTTTTCAGAATTTGTCACCTCATAATTTAAGAAAGAAAGATCAGCCTCAATAAGCTGTTTTTTTCTTCTTTTTTCCAAATCTTCTAATAGTCCAGAAAATAATGGGAAAACATTTTCTTCAGTATCAGCATGAACATCATGCATTAGATTTAAATATTTGGCGTATTCCTCAATTTTCATATCTGGCGACATAATTGACATGGAAACAGGAAGTTCTTCTAATTTTTTATGTGAGGCAGCAGTCTTCGTTTTCAAATCATTAAGAAAACCTGAAGCTACTGTTGTTGAATTTGTATTCATTATTTTGCTATTACTTATTTGGAGGGAGTCTATGGCAACTCTTTCTACAAATTTAGAAAAAAAACATTAGTAATAATTTTAAAAATACAGCTTTGTCAGTTCAAAGTATTATTTGTAATTATTCTTCGATAAGACAAATTTCAAAAACAGTTTTTTCCTTCTCATTTTTATAGAGAATATAACCTCCATGTGCTTCTATAATGTTTTTTGATAATGTCAACCCTATCCCCGCCCCTTCGTTTCGAGTGGTAAAAAAAGGAAGGAATATTTTGTCTTCGATCTCTTTTTCAATTCCTTTTCCGTTGTCGGCAATTTTGATAAAAACCCGATTCTCTTTGGCTTCTGCCGAAATTATAATTTGCTTTTGAATGTTATTTTCTAAAGCATTTATCGAGTTCGTCAATAAGTTAATCAATACTTGTTCTGTCTGCTGCTGATCGACGTTTATTTGGTATTTAAGAGTAATTGAATTTTCAACTTCAATATTCGCTTTTTTAAATAACGGATTCATGATTTGAAGACAATTTTCAATTAAATCCTGAAGTTCTATTTTTTCCTTTTTTGGAGAAGGCAGCATCGCCAGTTTTCGATAACCTTCAACAAACTTCTGCAAATGATCGCTTCGTCGCAGCATTGTTTCAACACTGGTTTTGATGTCGTCTAAATCTTCTGTAGAAAGCGAATCCTGCTCCACTAAATCCTGCAGATTCTGGCAGATGGAACGAATTGGCGTTATCGAATTAAGAAGTTCATGCGAAATCACTTTCATCAAATTGATCCACGCATCTTTTTCTTTTTTTTCGACCACATTCTGAATCGAATCTATTAAAACAATAAAATAATCCTGTTCAAAAATCTCTGTGCGCGATGCCTGTAAAACAAATGTCTGTTTGTGCTGTTCGTTTATACTGATTTCTATCGCTGTTTTAATTTCGTGGAAATCATCCTCTTCAATGATTTCACATAAAGCTGGTAACTGGTTTTTCAGATATTTCCATTTGGATACTTTTGGCACATTAAAATGACTCGAAAAATAATCGTTCATTAAAAAAACATTCCAATCCTGTTCTTGTTTTTGCAGAATGATAACGCCTGTTTCGATATTATTTAAAATCGAACGGTAAATAATATCTTTTGAAATCTGCTCGTTCTGCTTGTTTTTCAGCGTTTCATAAAGGCTGAATAAATCATTGTAGCTTTTATTAAATTTATGTTTGGAAAAATCTGATGTAAAATCGTTCTGCAGCATCGAAGCGATTGTTTTATCATAAATCGTTACAAAATTTCGAACATAAAAATACATTTCCCGAACCATTAAAAAAACCATGCAGAGGCCGAATACTCCTGTAAATAGCAGATCAATTTTAAAAAAATAAATCGAAAATTCAATTCCAGCTACGATCAAAACTAATCGCAGAAAAAGAAGTTTATAGGTTTGTAAAGTCTTAAACATATTAGTTGATATTGATATTATATTTCTCTAAACGACGGTACAAAGAACCTCTTGAAAGTCCCAATTCTTCTGCCGTTTTACTAATATTATTATTATTTTTAAGAAGTGCTTTTTCTACCGTCGCTTTTTCAACAGATGAAAGCTGAATATCATCTGGATTTTCGTCATAAGGCGTTATGATTTCTAAATCTAAATCGGAAACCGTAATGGTATTATTTTCGCAGAGAATCACTGCGCGCTCGATCTTATTTTCCATTTCGCGGATGTTTCCGTTCCAAGCATGTTTTTCAATTTGTTCCAGCACTTTTTTATCAAAAGAAATTTCGTCTCTTCCGTACTTTTCAATCATTTTATCTAAAAGATATTCGGCAAGCGGAATCTTATCTTCGTTTCTTTCTCGCAGCGGAGGCAAGATAATTTCCATCGTATTTATACGATAATACAAGTCTTCACGGAAGTTTTTATCAGCCACTTCCAATTTCAGGTCTAAATTGGTTGCCGTAATAATTCGAACGTTTAAAGGTCTTGGTTTTGTTTCGCCCAATCTCGTCACCGTTTTGGTTTGAATAACCTGCAGAAGTTTCGATTGTAAATGAAGCGGTACATTTCCTATTTCGTCCAAAAAAATAGTTCCGTTCTGCGCCATTTCAAAACGTCCGGGCGTATCTGTTTTCGCATCGGTAAAAGCGCCTTTAGCATAACCAAATAATTCGCTTTCGAAAATATTAGAATTTAAAGAACCTAAATCAACGGCAACAAAAGGCTGGTTTTTTCTTTCTGACTGCGAATAAATATGATGCGCCAAAACGAATTTACCTGTTCCGTTTTCGCCTAAAATCAAAACATTAGCATCTGTTCTTGCAACTTTATCTGCCAAAGAATATGCTTTTTTGATAATCTCAGAATTGCCCGCAAAAAAGTCATTTTTAATTTCGACTTCTTTAACTTTTCGCTGTTCTTTACGAGCTTTATCTAAGGCTTGTTTTACAGATTCTAATAGTTTTTTATTTTCCCAAGGTTTCAAAATATAGTCAAAAGCACCCGATTTCAAACCTTCAACAGCGGTTTCTACTTTTCCAAAGGCGGTCATTAAAATGACAACTGTTTTTGGCGAAAGCGTTTTGATTTCTTTCAGCAGGTACAAACCTTCTCTCCCATCTTCAAAACCAATTCTATAATTCATGTCTAATAAAACAACATCTATATTATTTTTTGCCAATAATTCGACGATATTTTTTGGATTATTGAGTGTATAAATGGTTTCAAAATACTTTTTTAGGTAGACTTTCGACGCAAAAAGTATGTCTTCCTGATCGTCGATGATTAAAATTGAAGCGTTTGTCTTTTTCATTATTGTTCGGTTTTGGACGAAAGGTGTCCATTTGTGGACAGTTCAGATTTTTTTCAATAAATAAAACATTAAAAACAAAGCAGTTACAACGTTTAAATTATTGGCATGAAAATCACATTAAAACTGGTAAATCGTTAATTATTAAAGCCTTTCGGAAGTTAAAATAACAAAATAATTAGGTACAAATTACAATGTAAATTGTCTTAATTTTCAAACTTGTTTCTTTCACTTTTGAAAGCATTAAATTTTAAAAAGAAAATCAATCAAAAACCAAAAACATCATTTATGATTACTATTACAAAGCTTTCAAAAGTATTTAGAACAGAAGAATTAGAAACCAAAGCATTAAGCGAAATTTCATTAACAATTAACCAAGGTGATTTTCTTTCGATTATGGGGCCATCTGGAAGCGGAAAATCGACTTTACTCAATATTGTCGGACTTTTGGACAGCGCTTCGGAAGGAAGTTACGAGCTTCTTGGTCAGGAAATGGTTGGTTTAAAAGAAAAACCAAAATCAAAAGCCAGAAAAGAAAACATCGGATTCATCTTCCAAAACTTCAATTTAATTGACGAATTATCGGTTTATGATAATATCGAATTACCGCTGATTTACAATAACATTCCTTCTGCTGAGAGAAAGAAAAAAGTAAATGCGATTGCAGACAAATTAGGAATTTCACATCGTTTAAAACACTTTCCGCAGCAACTTTCTGGCGGTCAGCAGCAACGTGTTGCCGTGGCAAGAGCTTTAATAAATAATCCGAAAATTATTTTAGCCGATGAGCCAACAGGAAACCTGGACAGTAAAAACGGAAATGAAGTAATGGAATTATTAACAGATCTTCATGCCAACGGCGCTACAATCCTAATGGTAACGCACTCTGACTATGATGCTTCTTTTTCGCAGAAAACGATTTTAATGAAAGACGGAATGATTCTTTCCGAAAAACTAAATCATAGAAATGTAGATGTTTTGGTAACTGCTAAAAACTAGAATGATGCTGAAAAACTGGATTAATACTTTTATTTTTCATCTCAAAAACAACAAATTCTTTACCGCTTTAAACATTTTGGGTTTGAGTATTGGAATTGCTGGTTTGATCTTTTCGATTTTATATTGGAATGACGAACAAAGCTACAATGACTGGAATCCTAATAAAGATGTCGTTTTTCAATCTCTAAGTAAAGTAAGTCCGACCAATACATGGGGAACTAATGTTCTGACATTTGAAAGTTATTTTAAAACCGATTTTAAGGAGATAGAAAGTTATTGTTATTTAGATAATTGGTATGCCGAAAAAACAATTCAATACCAAAACAAAAAAGGCGTTTTTAATACTATAAATGCACAAAAAACTTTCTTTGAGATGTTTCCTTTTGATTTTATTAAAGGAAATAGTCAGACGGCTTTAAAAGATGAAACTTGTATTGCCATTTCTAAAAAAACAGCGCTAAATCTATTTGGAACTGTCAATGCACTCGGCAAAACGGTGACTTTTTATGATAAAAAACTTATCGTAACAGGAATTTATACCGTTCCTGGGAAATCTTCTCTGGCACCAGATGCAATTACCAATTTTACAGCAGAGAGAATTCGGGAACATAAAGACAATTGGGGAACTTTTGATATGGGATTGTTACTAAAATTAAAAAATCCGGATGACAAGGATAAAGTGACTGCCAAAATGAACAATTTGTTCTTTAAAAACCGTTCTCTAAAATGGGCAAAAGAAGAAGGGATTTCAATTGCCAACTGGATTAAGAAAAATGGAAAAGATGATATTAAAGTCCAGCTGGAACCGCTAAAAGATGCCAGATTACATTCGGAAATTGACGGTTATGCAGAAGGTCAGGGCAATTATCAATTTTTGATGATTATGATGTCATTGTCTTTTTTAATATTGATTTTGTCTTTGTTCAATTACATCAATTTAGCAACTGCAAATGCCATAAAAAGAGCCAAAGAAGTTGGTGTTAGAAAAATTGTAGGCGCCTCTAAAAGTAATATTGTCCTGCAATTTATTTTTGAAACGGTGATTACAACCTCTTTCGCAATTTTGCTCGCTTTAGTCTTGGTAGAATTGTCACTGCCTTTTTATAATAATTTTTTAGAAAAGAATTTAACCATTTCTGGATATCTGTTTGCCCTTGAGCTTGTGATTATTTTTGTTGTTACAATCATTGCGGCTGGAATATTACCTGCAATTTACATTTCGAATTTTGAAACGCTGAAAGTTCTGAAAGGAGATTTCAGCAGAAGCAAAAGCGGTGTCTGGCTCCGAAATGGAATGCTGATTTTACAATTCTCGATTGCTTCTTTCTTCATGATAGGATCTTACATTGTATACCAGCAGGTTAATTATCTGAATAAACGGGATTTAGGTTTTAAAGGAGATCAGGTTTTAGAAATTAAATATAAAAAACCTTTTTTTGACCCGAATGATGCTAAAGCAGATGAAAAACTCTTTAGAAGATACCAAACCATTAAGCAGGAAATTTCTAAAATTAAAGGCGTTTCGCAGGTTAGTACGGGTGTAATTTCATTTGCGACCGGGAGCAGTATATCATCGACTTTTAATTATAAGGACAAAACTATTCTGGGTCAGAATATAGCTGTCGATTATGGAATGCTCGAAATGATGAAAATTAAGTTGAGTCAAGGCCGTTATTTAGACCCTGCAATTGCATCTGATAGCATTGATGCTATGCTGGTGAATGAAAAAGCCTTAAAGTTAATGGATGAAAAAAATCCGATTGGCAAAATCGTAAATTGGAATAATAAAAAAGTCAAAATAATTGGTATTGTAAAAGATTTTAATCTTTGGGGACCAAAAGCCGAAATTCCGCCCATGGTATTTTTTCATCTCAGAACAATAGACTGGACGAACCTGAATGTCAATCAAATATTCGTAAAGATCAACCAAAATGATATTACAAATACGATTGGCAATATGGAGAAGTTTTGGCAGAAAAACATAGATGCCGACTCCCCTTTTCATTACGATTTTGTCGATAAAGCTTATGCGAGAAATTATAAAGAATACATCAAACAGAGTCGTCTTTTTTCGCTCTTAAACGTAATTGTAATTCTAATTGCCCTTTTCGGACTTTTTGCTTTGGCTTCTTATTCCATACAAAACCGAATGAAAGAAATCGCTATTAGAAAAACGCTGGGTGCCGAAACCGCCGCTTTACTAAAAGAACTTTCTAAACAATACATAATCTTTTGTCTTATTGGTTATTTACTGGCTTTGTTTCCAGTTTATTACCTGCTGAATAAATGGCTTGAAGATTTTGTTTTTAGAATAGAGATTTCTGTCTATCCGTTTCTTATTGGTTTCATTGCCCTATTATTTTTAACGCTGGCCGTGGTGCTTTCACGTATGTATCAAGCGTCAAAGGTTGATGTTTTACAATATCTTAAATACGAATAAAATGATTCAAAATTATATACGAATATTTATATACCATATCAAAAACAATAAACTGTTTTCGATTCTAAATGTTTTAGGATTATCCATAGGAATTGCAGGTTTGATTTTTGCTATTCTTTATTGGAACGACGAACATTCTTATGATGATTGGAATTCTTCTAATGATAAAACATTTATCGTTATGAATGATCTTGGAGATGGAAATGTATTTCCTGCAAACTCTGCTATTATCGCGCCGGCAATAAAAGCAGCTACTTCGTATTTAGAAAATTACTGCTATTTTGATACCGAATACACGAAAGAAACAATACAGCATAATGGCAAAATAGAATTAGTAGACAAAATATTTTCTGCCCAAAATAGTTTCTTTTCTTTTTTTCCATTTGAATTCAAATATGGCGATGCAAAAAGTGCGCTGCACGATCCGCAAAGCATTGTTTTTTCTGAAGAAACTGCTTTTCGTTTATTTAAAAATGAAAACCCTGTTGGCAGACAAGTAAAATACGCTGATAAAATTTTTGTTGTTCGCGGTGTTTATCGAATACCCGGAAAATCAGTTGTAATGCCGAATGCAGTGACGAACCTCATCGAAGAAAATCTGGAACATTTAAAAGACCATTGGGGTTTTAATTTTGGTTTAGTTCTAAAATTAAAAAAGAAAAGTAATGCTCCGCTAGTCGTTAAAAGTCTGGAACAATTGTTTCTCGAAAAAAACTACAAGAGGCAAGCGAGAAAAGAAGGCCTGTCACTTGAAGCATTTATAAAAAAGTTCGGGGAACCCTTCAAAGTTAAATTAATCCCATTTGAAAACTCAAGACTTTATAAGGGAAATTATCCATTTCCGGAAGGAACCGGAAATCTCCAGTTTTTACAAATATTAATGGGTCTATCCCTATTAATCTTATTGCTATCAATCGTAAATTATATCAACTTAGCCACGGCAAATGCCATAAAACGTGCAAAAGAAGTTGGTGTTAGAAAAATTGTTGGCGCAACGAAATTGCAAATCGTTTTTCAGTTTGTATTTGAAACCGCTTTAATTACCTTATTTGCAATATTATTGGCGCTCGTACTTGTTGAAATTACTTTGCCATTTTACAATCACTTTTTAAACAAAGAATTAGTTCTAGCCGGATCAGAATTTTACCTGCAGCTCGCTATAATCTTTGCAATCGTGATTTTTGTATGCGGCGTTTTTCCAGCAGTTTACATTTCAAATTTTGAAGTTTTAAATGTTTTAAAAGGTAATTATTCTCGCAGTAAAAGCGGAATATGGCTGCGAAACAGTATGCTGGTTATACAATTTTCCATTGCAGCCTTTTTCATCATCGGCTCTGCTATAGTTTACCAGCAGGTCAACTTTATGGTAGAAAAAGATTTGGGTTTTACTGGATCCCAGGTAATGAATATCGCTTTTAGAGAACAAAGAGGTAAAGGTAAATTTGCAGAATACAAAAGCATACAACAGGAAATAGAAAAAATCAACGGTGTCGAAGCTGTTTCTGCCGGGGCATTTTCTATTGGGGAAAATGAAGTTTCAAAAGGAGGCTTATATAACAACAATAAAGTTACTGTCGTTCAGCAAATCGGCTTTGATTTTGGAATGCTTGAAATGTTGGGAATAAAAGTTATAAAAGGAAGAGCGCTTACAGAAAAGCTTGCCTCGGATACTATTTCTAACGTTTTGCTGAATGAAGTCGCTGCCAAAGCTTTGCAGGAAAAAGGTCTTGTGAATAAGGTAATCGAATGGAACGGCCACAAATATACCGTTGTGGGAATCGTCAAAAACTTTCATTATTCTGGCTTAGACAATGAAATTAATCCTATGATTTTGTTTCATATAAATACTCAGAAATGGACACAGGGTAATATAGAATACATTTCTGTAAAGCTTGCGAAAAAAGATATTTCAACTACCATTTCGTCTCTAAAGACTTTTTGGTCTAAAGAAGTGGATTCTGAATATCCTTTCGAATATAATTTTGTAGATAAAAACTTCGCCAAAACCTACAGAAAGTATGAAGATCAAAGAAATCTATTAGCCTTGCTAAATGTCGTTGTAATTCTAATTGCTGTTTTCGGATTGTTTGCACTCGCCTCTTTTTCTATGGAAAGAAGGTTAAGAGAAATTGCCATCAGAAAAACACTTGGCGCAGAAACGAATACACTGCTGAAAGAACTATCTAAACAATATGTGGTGTTCTGTATTATAGGCTTTTTAATCGGAATTATTCCTGCTTATATTTTATTGCAAAAATGGCTTGAGAATTTTGCTTTCCGTATTGATATTCCCGTACTGCCGTTTATTCTTGCTTTTGTTTCGCTGCTGTTTCTAACACTGACAATAGTTCTCGCCAAAGCATACCAAGTAACAAAAGTTGATGTTTTAAAATATTTAAAATACGAGTAAGATGCTAAGAAACTGGACAAATATATTTATCTATCAAATAAAGAACAGTAAACTTTTTACTGCTCTTAATATTCTCGGATTATCTGTAGGAATTGCAGGTTTGATTTTCGCGCTTCTTTACTGGAACGACGAAAAAAATTACAATTCTTGGAATCCAGAGAAAGACAATGTTTATCAGGTTTTGGTGCAATTGAAAGATATGACGTCTTGGTCAGATTGTGCCTTATTTTTAAAACCTGCCCTGGATGCAGATCCAAATATTGAAGCCATAATGTATGGGGATGATTGGTATCAAAAAAATAAAATTATTTACAAAGGGAAGAAGGAATTTGTAGATAAAATCATTAATGTGCAACATAACTTTTTTTCCTTTTTCCCTTTTGAAATTTTAAAGGGAGATGCGATTTCGTCCATAAAAGACGATTCTAGCATTGCAATTTCAGATAATATTGCAAAAAGAATCTTTGGAAACGAAAATCCAATTGGAAAACAAATTAAATGTTTCGATCAACTATTTTCTGTTAGGGCAGTTTATCGAGTTCCGGGAAACTCATCCATTGCGCCAAATGTTATCATCAATAAAATGGATAAACTCGTAAACTCCTCGATAATAAATCCCTTTGTTTTTAAATTATTGCTAAAAGTTAAAGATCCATCAAAAGTTGAAAATACAAGAAAAAAACTGGAACGAATCTATAACTATGATTTCATTAAACGTTTAGCAAAACAAGAAGGTTTTACGTTTGAGGACATGGGAAAGAAAGTAGGTTATTTTAATGTTGTACTAGAACCGCTTTCGCAATCCAGATTACATTCTATAACAGATGGTTATCCTGAAGGCAGAGGCAATTATCAATTTTTAATGATTATGATGGGGTTATCAATTTTGATTCTCATTTTATCAATAATTAATTACATCAATCTCGCCACCGCAAATGCAGTAAAACGAGCGAAGGAAGTTGGAGTGCGCAAAATTACCGGGGCTTCTAAGAGAAATATTATCTGTCAATTTATTTTTGAAACTATTATAACAACTTCTTTTTCAATTTTACTGGCATTAGTAATTGTAGAAATAACCTTGCCTTATTACAATAATTTCTTAAATAAAGACCTTATACTTCTTGGAAATCAATTTTACTGGCAGCTGCTTTTAATTTTTATAATTACCGTATTTACTGCAGGACTATTTCCTGCGGTTTATGTAGCGAATTTTGAAACTTTAAAAGTTTTGAAAGGAAATTTTGGAAGAAGTAAAAACGGAATTTGGCTGCGTAATGGAATGCTTATTTTTCAATTTGCAATTGCTGCCTTTTTTATAATTGGATCTTATATTGTTTATGAACAAATTCAATATTTACAAAATAAAGATCTTGGGTTTAAAGGAAATCAGGTAATTTCTGTAACATTAAACTTTCCTTCTTCCGATTATGAGGGAGAAAATGCAGAAAAAAATATCTACAGTAAATACAGTCTTATAAAGGATCAATTAAGCAAAATAAAAGGTGTCGAAGAAATTTCAACCGGTCTTATTTCTTTTGATGGTTCTGACAATTTTATTAATCCTGTGTTATATAAAGATGAACTTTTTAAGGAGAGAACAATAGCCTTGGATTTTGGCATGTTTGAAATGTTGAATATCAAAATTATCAAAGGAAGAAATTTTGACAGAAAACTAGCTTCAGACACTATTAATTCGGTGATTATAAACGAAAGTGCTTTAAAGTTGATGAATATTAAGAATCCGATTGGAGAAGAATTATTGATACGAAATCAAAAATTAAAAATTATTGGTATTGTTAAGGATTTTAATTTATTAAGCCCAGAAATGAAAGTACCTCCAATTTCATTCTATCACCTAAAGACCTTGGGAATGTCACATGATATCAACAAAGTTTTTATAAAATTAAAACTTGATGCTTCAGGAAAGACAATTGAAAGCATAGAAAAATTATGGTCAAAAGTAGATCCCGAATATCCCTTTAAATATGATTTCGTAAATAAGGAATACGCCAGAACTTACGAATCGTACGTCAAGCAAAAAAATTTATTTTCTTTATTGAATGTTGTAGTCATTCTTATTGCTTTGTTTGGATTATTTGCATTAGCTTCTTATTCGATTCAGAGGAGAATGAAAGAAATTGCGATTCGAAAAACTTTAGGAGCAGAAACCAATATTTTATTGAAAGAATTATCAAAACAATATGTTTTGTATTGTGCAATTGGATTTCTAATCGCCATTTTTCCAGCTTATTTTTTATTGCAAAAATGGCTCAATAATTTCGCTTTTAGAATTGAAATTCCAGTGCTGCCGTTTTTATTTTCTTTTGTTATTTTACTATTTCTAACGCTATGCATTGTTTTAACAAAAGCCTATCAAGCCACAAAAGTTGATGTTTTAAAATACTTAAAATACGAATAAAGATTTCTGTATAGTAAACCAAAAAGCGTTCGCCAAGGCGAACGCTTTTTTTATATAGTTTTAAAAATCAATTTCAATGTCAATATGAATATCAATACAAAAAAATCTAGTTAACAACTCACAATTAACAATTAACAATTAACAATTAACAATTAACAATTAATAATTAAACTCACTCTTTCTTCGTGAATCCTTTTCTCGTCATTTCTCCCCAGCCTTTGGTTCCCATAATTTTTTCTTTATAACCAACTAATGCAGCATAAACAGTAAGCGGATGAAAATACAATGGCTCTATAAAAGCGGCCATAAGAAGCTTAAAGAAATCAATTTGTTTTGGATATTTATGATAGGTTCGTTCTTCACTGAATAAAGCGATAACTGAAAAGAAAACAGCAAAAGAATATACAAATAGCAAAAGCAAAAAGAAGAAATGCCAGTTTAACAGACCGAAAATAATAAACAAAATAGTTATTAGAAGACCAATAAATTCAATTGCAGGAGCTAAAAACTCAAACAAGGTCCAATATGGTACGCTCAACATTCCTAACAGTTTATATTTCGGATTCAGGAACATTTTTTTGTGAATACCAAGTGTTTCTATTGTTCCTCGCATCCAGCGGCTGCGTTGTTTTTTAAAAATCGTAAAATCTTCTGGAGCTTCTGTCCAGCAAAGCGGATCGGGAATGTAACTAACGGCATACGGAAGTTTGTTTTCCAGCATATAACGGCGCATTCTTACGATCAATTCCATGTCTTCGCCAACGGTTTTTGTACTGTAACCTCCGGCTAATATCGCTACTTCTTTGTCAAATGCTCCAAATGCACCGCTGATAAGCAATAAACCATCCAATCTTCCCCACGCCATTCTTCCTAAAAGAAAAGCCCTTAGATATTCTAAAACCTGAATTCTAGGCAGCATTCGGTCTGGAATATTAACCTCAACCAAACGTCCGTTTTTAATCACACATTGATTGGCTATTCGAACAACTCCGCCAGTGGCAATAATTCGTTTTCCTTGAGATTCTAAAAATGGTTTTGCGAGTTTTAAAAGTGAATCTTTATCGAGAATACAATCGACATCAATACAAACAACATAAGGATTTTCGGCAATATTAAGTCCAACATTCAACGCGTCGGCTTTACCTCCATTTTCTTTGTCAACTACAATCAATTTTTTGTAGGCTGCATTTCTGGATTTATAGATTCCTTTAATCTTTTTTGTTTCTATTTTAGGATGAATATCCAGTTCCGTCAAAACCAAATCATAGGTTTTAATCAGGATTTCCATCGAATTATCCTTGCTCCCGTCATTCACTAAAATGGCCTCATAATTATTATAATTAAGAGATAATAGTGATTTTACATTTTCTTGAATAGTTAAACCCTCATTGTATGCAGGCGCAATAAGTGACAGTTTTGGTGCAAATTCGCTGGTAAGAAGTACGTTATAATCTACAAAGCTATTTTTTTTGAGGTAACTTCTAAGCTCTTTTGTAGAGAGATAGGCTAAAATTAGATACGAAGACATGATCAATATCGCATATCCCAAAATCAGCAGGATATACACATCTAAGAACCATGTTATTTCAGTATTAAAAAAAGTCATTTGTTTTTATAAATTTATACTGTTAATGTCTGCAGAATACTTTGGGCTTCGTATTTTATCATTGTATTTGGCGCTTTTTCAGCCAGTTGTGCTACAAAAGGAATTTTCTGTGTGAGCTTTAATTCTTTTATCAGCTTTAATCCAAGCGCTATAACAGTTGTATTTTGTGATTCCAATAAATGCTCAATTCCTTCGGTGTCGCCAACATCGTGTCTTTTAAAAGCGTCGATAATATTCAGCTGGGTCCACTCGTCGATTGGGTCTGGATGTTCTACGAGATATATAATGCTGTTTGTTCCTGCAAGCTTAATACAAGCATTTATGGCAGTAATTTTTAAGGTTTTATTTCTCGCTTTAGAATAGATTATAATCTTATCGAAAGCATCAATTATATTGAATTCTGCCAATTCTGTAATTCCTTTGCATTTTACTTCCCATTTCAGGCTCTTAAGCTTTTTAAATGACCCTTTTATGAGATTAGAATCTTTGTAAAATTGTTCCAATTTCTGTGCATAAACGCCTTCGTAATTTTTGTGCAGGTTGATAATTGACTCCGTCAGTACTTCTCTAAAAAAGGAAGTGTCCAAAAGCACCAAAAAGTTTTTATTTTCTTTGATAGCTGCAAAGGAAGCATCCTCAAAAATCACCGATGTCATGAGCTGATTAATCTCTTTGTCGTATTCGGTGCGAAGTCTTTCTTTTTTTATTTTTGTATTTCGGCTTGCTACAATAAACAAGTACAAAATAAATGATGCACATACAAATATGTATATGGCGAAAGTTAGAAAAGGCACTTCCCAATTTCCATTTTTATATGATTCCCAGATTTCTGTCATATTAAAAACGTTTGGTTACAATTAACTGTAAATTAAACCTGTTTCTATATTCTCCCGGAACATATTCTTCGCGCTCATACAGGAAAATTGGGCGAACAAAAAAGGATTCTCCAAAACGATGCTGGTACTGAATTCCTGCTCTATAAGCTTTTAAGGGCTGTGTAAAGCTATTATAAAGATACAAATACGGCACATTTCCGTATTGCAGTTCGAATCTAATCAAACGTTCTTTTTCTTCATTTACTTTTTGTAAACTTAAAACGTGAGAAAACAACTCGTTTGTTGTATCATAATACGGTCTGTAAGCCACTGTGTAAACTCCTGCAGTATAAGCCAGTTGACCTGTAAGCAAAGTAATATCATCTGTTTCAAAATGCATAAATCTTGCTCCCAAAGAGTAATCAAACTTTTTGTGTGGTGCAAAGTAATATTCTAAACCTGCTTTTGCGACAGGAAATATCGTTTCGCCTGTAGAAACGCCTCCATTTGCATATAAATAACTTTTATTGGAAAAGGTTTGATAATAATCGGCTTCAAATAACATTTGGGTATCATCACCAATATTTCCTACATTGGCACGGCCGACAATAGCGGATTTGCTGAATTTATGTGAATATTCTACATATCCGTAATGAAATGGAGAAAGTCCTGGTTCTGATGTCGAAATATTTAAATACGAAGCAGATACAGCATTTTTTGCTTTACGTCCGATCAATGTTCGGATTCCTCTAAAAGCCTGTGTGCTATTATCTATAGAAGAGAATTTTTCGATTAAATCTAATGCTTCTTGGTCGCGGTTCAGTTTTTCGAGACAAGTTGCTTTTATCTTTAAAACATCAATCGATTTTGGATCAATTGCCAGATATTTATCGCAGTATGCAATACACTTTTCATAATCTTCCGACCAAAAATAAATAGTAACAAGTGCCTGTAAAGCTTCTGCATTCGGATTTGCTCGGTCTGCCATTGGAGACAAAATCTTTACTGCCGTTTTATAGTCTTTTTTCCAGCTGTAAATACGTCCAGTATAAACTTGGACATCTTCATTTTCAGGAAATTTGGCACGTAAAGGCTCAATTAATGCTAATGCTTTTTCGTAGTTTTCTTTTTCAACCTCCCGTTTTACATTCGCCAGCGTTTCATCAATAGACAATTCTTGTCCAATTGCAATAGACGAAATAAAAAGCATTAAAATTGAATAATATATAAACTTCATTAGAAACGTTTATTTAGTAATTTATTAATTCTCACCAAAAGCACGGCCGGACTCACAGGTTTAGCAATAAATTCGTTTGCGCCAATGTCAAAAGAATCTAGTTCGGTTTGTTCTACACCAGAAGATGTCAGTATAATTATGGGAGTCTCTGCGCTAATATGCTCTCTAACGTATTGCGTAATTTCCATGCCGCTTTTACCGGGCATATTTATATCTGTCAGGATTAGATCGTATGGATTGTTTTGTATAGCTTGTAATGCTTCTTCTCCATCAGAAAACTGGTCAACACTAAATCCTTTAGACTCTAAGAAAAAAGATAATGATTTGCGTAGGATGTCATTATCTTCTGCTAAAATAATTCTCATTTTTTTATATTTTTTCTTGGGGCAAACTTTTATTATAACATCATTATTGTAAAGCTAGAGCTTATTTCTCTTTTATCATAGCTCTTTCAGAATTTTTACGACTTCGATAATACCGCAATGTAAAATATTGACTTTATCCAAAGTTTCGCTGGTAAATTGACCTGCAGAAGCTTCTTCTTCAATTATAGCCGCACAATTGCTAAGGTCTGTAAGCATAAAAATATCTAAGCTGGATTTCATATTATGCGCCAATTTTTTCACAGTATCGTGATCGGAATTGTGAAATGCTTCTTCGAGCTGCGCTGTTTGATTTGGAATTTTCTCTATAAAAAGATCAATCATGTCTTTTCTGAAATCGGTATCGCCGCAAGCCATTTCGTCTAGAAAAGAGAGATCTACAGTCCTTTTGTGGTGAACTTCTTTATCTGGATTCATTACCGTTTTTATCGCTTTTAAAAGAACTGCCTGTTTAAAAGGTTTTGGTACATAAGCATTCATTCCTACTTTATAGCAGCGTTCCTGTTCTCCAACCAAAGAGTGCGCGGTCATGGCAATAATAGGAATAGACGAATTCATTTCATTACGAATGTATTCTGTTGTCTGGTACCCATCTTTAAGCGGCATTTGAAGGTCCATTAGAACCAAATCATATTTATTTTGAGACAAAAGTTCAATTCCTTCTTCGCCATTATGTGCAATATCCAGATCAAAACCAAAATTATTGATTACACTTTTTGCCAGTTTCTGATTCAAAACATTGTCTTCGCAAAGTAGTATTTTTAAATGACCAAGATCATTTTTAGAAATTAGTTTAGGTGCTGTTTCTCTATCCTGAGCCTTTTTATAAGTAAGTATAAATGAAAATTCAGAACCGCGGTTTAGTTCACTTTTAACGTAGATTTCGCCATTTTGCAATTCTATCAACTGCTTTACAATATTAAGACCAAGTCCCGTACCTCCGTAAGTACGTGTGGTACTATCTTCACCTTGCGTAAAACGTTCGAAAATAGTCGTAAGTTTATTTTTTTGTATCCCAATTCCGGTATCTTTTACAGAAAACTTCAGTGTGTAGTTATCTTCTGTTTCCTCCATTTTTTTTACAGAAACGGTTACTTCGCCTTCATTTGTAAATTTAAGTGAGTTTCCTATAAGATTAACCAAAATCTGGTTCAGTCTTCCTTGGTCACCAACCACAACGTCGGGCATTTCTGCATCTAAAAAGAGATTAAAATCTACTTCTTTCTGAACTTTTACTTTTAATAAATTATAAGCGTGTTTAAGTGTCTTTTTTAAATTAAAAGGCTCTGAATCGATTGCTAAATTTCCAGATTCAATTTTAGAAAGATCCAGAATGTCATTTACAATCAAAAGCAGATTTTCTCCTGCAATTTGTACACTTTCGATATAATCACGCTGTACTTCGTCCAGTTCTGTCTGCGCTAAAAGATCAGTAAAACCAATTACGGCATTTAAAGGCGTTCTAATTTCGTGGCTCATATTGGCTACAAAACTGTCTCTTGCAAGAACCGCTTTTTCTGCAATTTTCTTTTGAGCATCTAATTGAATATTTTTTGTCCCTAATTCTAATTGAGCCATCACGTGTTTGGCAACAATTGAAAGTGCATTTCGCTGATTTTCATTGAGTTCTTTTGCAATATGATCTATAGCGCACAGCGTTCCAATATTATATCCATCAGGTGTTGTAATTGGAACTCCAGCATAGAATCTCACATTGAAGCCGCCTGTAACATTAGGATCTTCCTTAAACTGATCGTTTAAATGAGTATCCTTTATTTCGACCATTTTGGTATCTAAAATGGTATAACGGCAAAAAGAAATTTCACGAGGTACTTCTGAAACACCAACGCCTATTTCAGATTTAAACCATTGTCTGCTCTCGTCTATAAAGGAAATATGAGCAATAGGGACACCGCAGATGTACGACACAAGTTTTGTGGCATCATCAAAAGCATGATCAGGAAGTGTATCTAATATATTGTAACGTTTTAAAGCGGCTAAACGTTGTAATTCGTTTTCTGGGATGGGGAAATTGTTATTCATGGTATTATGTAGGTAAAGCGTACAAAGATAAATTTAAAATAAGAGATTTGTCTCCTTTTTTTGGGTTTCAAATCTCCTTTTTATTGATTTACAAGCTCTAATCTAATTTTGTACAGGTATATATTGCTATATATACGAAATTTTTACAGGAATGTTTTCTAATTCCTATAAAAAAATTACAATTCGATAATTTGATCCAGTTCCAGTGTTACAGTATCTTTAGGAAGTATTTTTGGAGCTTTGGCTAATTTCTGTGCTAAAAATGCTGTTGAAATTGGTTTCAGATTTTTAAAAAGACCCATTGCGTTTAGTGCTTTCAGAATTTTTACTGAAATTTTTTCGCCCAAACGATCTGTGTTTTGACGGATTAATGGTCCTGGCCTGAAAATTATATATTGAGGAAATTGAAGGTCACGTATATGTTCTTCAAGCTTTCCTTTCATTTTAGAATAAAAAACACTGCTTTTTGATGAAGCTCCGTAAGTTGAAACTAATACAAACGAATTTACTTGATTTTTTTTAGCGGAAGCTGCAAATGCTGCTGGAATTTCAAAATCAATTTTCCACTGATTGTCTTTTGAACCTGCATCTTTTAAGGTTGTTCCGAGACAAGAAAAAAGAACATCTCCAGTAATTAAATCCTGAAAGGAATTGACATCTGAAAAATCAACAATATGTTCCGTAAGTTTTGGATTTGATTTCCCAAAGGAACGCCTTACGAAAATAGAAACCGAAGTATAACTACTATCTTCTAAAAGCTGTTCGACCAATTCTTTTCCCGTTGCGCCTGTTGCTCCAATTATTAATGCTTTCATAATTAAATCGTTTTACAAGTAAATATAATACTCTTTAATCGAAAAACCCCTTTACCAAATAAGTAAAGGGGTTTGTTTAACTAAATTTATGATGGTCTAAATTTAGTCAACTCTTTTTACAGAAAGTTTATCTAAACAAAAATAAGCTGCCGTATTCATACCATAAATTGGATCTGAATCTGATGAAGCCATTTGGAAAACCAAATATTGAACTTCTCCTAACTCTTCAAGATCAGAAGCATCAACATTTACCCAGCCTGTTGGCATTACCAGCGATGAGCCAGTATAGTCTGCTAAAGAATGTGTAATTGGATTTGTAATTTGTCCATTTGCTTTCACACCGTAAATTAATAATTCAAAATGATCTCCAGTTCCAAAAGCTTGTGCAAATCCGTCTCCATACAAACAACCATAATAAGGCCAAGGATGAATATTGATTTTTAATCCCAGAACTTCATATAATCCCGTGTTTCCAATTTTAATCCAGTTAGAAAAATCTGATTCTGAAAAAGTAGTTCCTTCTGGCGATGCAGGATCTAAATAACTAGACCAATATGCCACAATGTAAGGATCTCCCGAAGTTCCAGGTGTTCCAGGCGTAATTGTAGAAGAAGTTCCAAAACCGCTTCCTGCCATAGTTCCCCATTGATGAGCTACCCATCCATCTGATCCGCCTGGTGCTGCACCAGAGCCATAATCTGTAATATCATTTACGTTTGAAACAATAAATCCGTCCCAATAATTATAACCAGCCGACGTTGCAGTGTGCGAAAATGTAAAAATATCTACATTCAAATTAGTATTAGAAACATAAGTATTCTGCCAGTACTTTCCACCCGTTGTTGTAATACCGCTGCTCAATAAAGCACTTGTAAGATTAAGGGTCGTCGTCGTTCCTATTGATGGATCTGTAACGGCTGTTTTTGCTGTTGCTGATGAAGTTTTTAGTACTGCATCAGCACTTCCACTATTTAAAACATCGTCATCACTGCTGCAGGATGAAAATCCCAGCATTAGACCTAAGGTCAAAAAATAAACTACTTTTTTCATGATTTATAAAATTTAGGGTTAATAGTCAGGTTTATTGTTTTTTGTTTTTTGTTACTGGTCACTTTTCACTTTTCACTTTTCACATTCACTAATCACTAATCACTAATCACCATTCACTTTCCACTAATCACTAATCACTAATCACTAATCACTAATCACTAATCACTTTCCACTAATCACTAATCACTAATATCTACATTCAAATTAGTATTAGAAACATAAGTATTCTGCCAGTACTTTCCACCCGTTGTTGTAATACCGCTGCTCAATAAAGCACTTGTAAGATTAAGGGTCGTCGTCGTTCCTATTGATGGATCTGTAACGGCTGTTTTTGCTGTTGCTGATGAAGTTTTTAGTACTGCATCAGCACTTCCACTATTTAAAACATCGTCATCACTGCTGCAGGATGAAAATCCCAGCATTAGACCTAAGGTCAAAAAATAAACTACTTTTTTCATGATTTATAAAATTTAGGGTTAATAGTCAGGTTTATTGTTTATTGTTTATTGTTTATTGTTTTTTGTTTATTGTTTTTTGTTTTTTGTTTTTTGTTACTGGTCACTTTTCACTTTTCACTTTTCACATTCACTAATCACTAATCACTAATCACCATTCACTTTCCACTAATCACTAATCACTTTCCACTAATCACTTTCCACTAATCACTAATCACTAATCACTATCTATTATTTCGGAAAATTTAAATCTGAAACCTCTTCAAAAATGCTCGTCAATAAATCGTTAGCGCCCAATGTCGTAAACGTTGGCACATAGACTTTTACGAAATCTACTCCTGGCAAATGCACTTTCTTTCCGTCTTTGTCCACAGCCCAAGAAATATCTATTGAAGGATCTTTAATACCGCCGTAACCCCAGTCAAAAGTTCCAACATTGTAGGTTGTTCCAGCACCGTCGCTTACATCTTTTGTTGGTATAAATACTTTTGTTCCTTTTAAAGTATAGCTATCTCCTACCCACGCTGGGAAATAATTATTTCGTCTGCGGTTGTATGTTCTTGTAATTGTACCAGAACCATTTTTATTGTCCGTCCAAAGAAGATAAGCCGTATCGTACTGCCAACTTGCTGCGCCCGCTACTGGACTTGCGGCTGCGTTTGGTTTCTTATAAGTAACTTCATAATTCTTAACTGTTGTCGATTTATGGTATTCACTTCCTGCGATTTCATACCATTCATTTTCATCTGCAACACCATTTTTATTCGCATCATAAGCTACTGCGATACTTACTGGAGAATATTTAGTGGCAGTAGTTCCTGTTGCCATCTGAACAGTAAAATCACGTTTTCCAAAAGCATTGATAACCGTATGGTCAAAAGCGGTTACAATATATCCCCCAAATGTCCCCAAATTAACAGAACCACCTTCTTTTAAAGCTGCTTGAGTTTGCGTAAAAGATTCTTCTTTTGTAGTGTAAGCACCTACATTATAAACTGGTGCAGGCAAAAAATCGATAAGCGTCAATGCTTTTGCCGTATATGTTTTTCCAGTTTCTGAAACGGTAACTTTGGCAGCAGCCTGTTTTACAATTTTATCAACTGTAACTTTAAAGTCTACTACATAATCAGCAGCTTTTGGCGTAATAAATAATAACGTTTTGCTGTCGCCAATAATCGAATCTTTGACTGCTCCGTCTTTATCCGTCACTTTAACAGACCATTGGTATGCTGCAGTTTTTCCTTCTCCATTTTCGATTGTGACTTCTGGAGTTATTGCTGCAACATTATATTGCTGCACTGCAAACTCTGAAGCTAGTTTTATAGCAATTGTTGGATCTTTAGCCGGTTCTTCTATAATTACTTCTGGTTTTGAATCGTCGTTACTGCAGGAATAAAAAGAAACAAGAGCAATTAGCAATAAACTATACTTTAAATACTTTTTCATGGTCTTATTTATTTACTTGTTTTAAATTGTATTTTTTTAATATATGAAGGTCGCCCGCTCCTGCAAACACAGTCGCCATTGAAGATTGCTGCTGGCAGAGTCCCATTGGTTCGCTCACACAGTTCACTACTTTTATAAAATCGATACCGGGAAGATTTGCTTTGTTTCCGTTTTTATCAACTGCCCAGTCAATATCGATATCTGGATTTACGGCATTTACATATCCCCATTCTGGAGGTGTAGAATACCATAATGTAGTTTGGTTTGGACGTAAAGGCGTAAAATCAACATCCAATTTCAATCCTTCATAACTAACTGAAGTCTGAGAAGCCCACAATGGATAAAATTCTTTTCTACTTCTTGGTCTTGCCAAATAGAAAGTTTCACCTTGATTATTTTCGCAGAATACGTGTTCATAATCTAAGAAAAGTGCACTTGAGGTAACCAAAGGTTCTCCTGCTGCTTTTTTATGATATGTAACTTTAAAATTCTTAACGGTATTTGATTTCGCATGCTGACTTCCAACAATTTCATACCATTCGTCTGCATCTGGCTTTCCGTTTTTATTTTTATCGTAGGCGACATATATCAATCCAGGTGCTGGCGGATTTGCTTTGGCAACTGCAGAATTGGTAACATCTCCTCCATACACTCTAAAATCGCTTGTTCCAGGAACATTCACTACAGTGTGATCGAATCCCACAACAATAGAGCCTCCAAAACCTCCTAAGTCTAATAAATAGCCTACATTGGTTTCGCTGATTCTTCCTAAAGCTGTTTTCATTACATCTTCTTTAGAATTGCCTTCTTTGTAAATATCATTGGCAAACATTCCCGGCGCTGGGTCAAAATCGAAAATGCGGGTGATATACGGATTAAAATTCGCGGTTTCGTTTGTTACATTGACAATTGTATTCTTAGTTCCTTTTTTATTAGCTGCCGTAACATTTAAGGTAAATTCATAAGAACCTGCGTAAATAGCTGTAAATCTTAAGTCTTTAGTGTTTCCTACAATAGAATCTGTGACTTGGTTTACTGGATTTTTAGTCATAATCCATTCGTAGTTAGCAGTCGCACCAGCATCAGAAGCTGTAATATCTAAAACCGTAAAAGTTGGTGTTTCAAATTTCTCCTGAAGTGTAATTTCAATGGTATTCGCATTTTCATCTGCTTTGTCATCACTGTTGCAGCCAATAAAGGCGAACGCAAATGCGAGTAATAAAAATCGGGTAACATTTTTTTTCATAATTTGGATATAATAATTTGATTTGATACTAGTTAAATTATCTCGTAGGAATATTTTCTCCTAAGAGATGTAAGTCTGAAGCGCCCATAATTTCTGTCGAAGTTTCTCCAAGCCAACCCGCCTGCTGATTCAATCCGTTGTAGACTTTTACAAAATCGATTGCCGGAAGCTGTACTTTTTTTCCGTTTTGATCCATTGCCCAGTCGATATCTATAGCAGAATCGTCGTCATTGTTAGGAGCATTATCGGCATAACCGTATAGAAAAGCATATTGGACAAAATAACTTCCGTTACCACTTTCGTCTACTGCATTATCTGGTAATCTTGTCCCTTTAAAAGTAATCGTGGCTTGATCTTTCAGCCATTTTGGCCAATATTCTAAGGAATGATTGTAAGCATTGTTTTGCGCCAGAAATCCCTCTTTTCCCTGATTGTCTTTCCAATAGATATATTCCATATCGGTAAAAAGAACAGTTCCGGTTCCGCCGCCTGGAACCGGGATTTTATTGGGATCTGGTCTATGATACGTAATCTCATAATTGCGAATCGTCTTTTCCATTTTATGGCCACCGCCTTCAATTTCAAACCATTCATCATCTGGAAGTCCGTTTTTATTTTTATCGTATGAAACCATGATTATGCCGGCTTCACTGCTTCCGCCTCGCAATTCCGAATTCGGATTCGGATTGGCTTCTGCCCAAAAAGCATTTCCTAAAACCCTAAAATCACGCTTCCCTTTTAAGTTTACAATGCTGTGATCGAAACCAAAAACCACATAGCCGCCAAAAGCGCCTAGCGAAATAAGATCTCCGTTTTTCTTGGCCAAGTAGGAATTGGCTCTGGTCAAAATTCTTTCGGCTGTGTCGCCATCATTAGCCACCGGAAGATCATTTACAAATTGTCCCGGAGCGGGTTTAAATTCAAATACTTTAGCGATATAACTTTTTAATTCTTTCGTCTCGGCAGTTACAGCAATGGTAACTTTTTGGGTCTGAGTAGTTCCCTTGTCTGTTATAACGACTTTAAATTCATAAGTTCCTTCTGCTGTTGCTGCAAATAAGGCTTCTTTTGATGTTGTATTTACCAGCGAATAATTTTCAGAAGAAACACTTTCAATCTCCCAATTGTAAACGGCATCTGCACTTGTACTTGTTTTGGGACTGATCGCCGTTATTGTAAAACGCTGTGCTTTATATTCGTTTGTCTGCGGTTCTTCTACACCTGTTTCACTTCCGCTATCACCGCCAGAGCAGTTTGTGAGCGCAATTGATGCAAAAGCAAATAGCAGTGTCCTAAAACATTTTAAAAGTCTTTTATCCATATTTTTATTTTTTAGTTATAAAGGCAATGTGCGCGGGAATATTTCCTGCCGTAGTTTTCCATTTTAATTTTCCATCGGGCGTAAAACAGTAGATATATCCCGTTACAACATAGTTTTGCGCATCGGTAATGTATATTTCTTTGGTTTCTGGATTTACCTGAAGTCCGTACGGAATCATGATTTTTTTGTCTGTACCGTCAGTAATAATTTTATCGCTTATTATTTTTTTGGTTTTAGTGTCGAGAATACCGTACATAATCTTATTACTGTTAGTGAGATAACTCCACGAAACACTATAATAATAAAGCAGATCATCGACCAGACACATTCCTAAAACAGGAATATCGAGCTGCATTTTCTTCTCGTCTGTCTGCGTGTCAATTACAAAAAGATTAGAGGGTGTGTTGTAATAATCGCCTCTCGAACTCACATAAATATCACCTCGGCTGTCAATTTCCATACTGTATAAATTGATGCCGACATCTATTTTTTTGATTTCTGTAAAAGTTTCAAGATCAATAACAGAGATCGTTCTATCGTAATTTGGAACTCTGTAACCGCCAGAGTTGGCAACATATAATTTACCGTTATGGACCACCATTTGCTCGGGCTGATAACCAACCGTAACTTTTCTCTTAATTTCTAATGAAGTCGTGTCTATTTCTGCAACAAAACCAATTTCTGCATTTGGATCTATCGCTACAGGTCCAGAATACGAACTCACATACGCCTTGTCTTTGTAAAAAGTAACATAACGGCAATTTGGAATATCAATTTTCTTGATGCGTTTGGCTGTCCATTTTTCTAAAACTTCAACTTTATTTGAAACATTGATAACGGCATAAACCTTGTTACCGTAGATTTGAATATCGTTTCCAACATCGCCAAGTTCTTTTACAACTGCTGGGTTTCGTTCAGAATAAACATCTGTAGTATAGTTTCCTGTTCGGTAATTGAATACGTCTATACTCGCTCTGTTCATTCCCATATTGCCTTCGTTAAGAAGATAAAAACCTTCGATGCTCCCATCACTTCGCGGAGGCGCAACACTTACATCTGAGGAAAGAAATATCGTTTCGTCTTCCCTGCACGAGTAAAGCGAAAAGGCTATTAAAAAACTAAATACTATTTTTATAATTCTCTTTTTCATAACTCAAAACTGATTATAAATTTGAATGTTCGGCCTGGCATTGGATAATTGTAAATCACTTCATACTGCTGATTAAAAGCATTGTTCATTTCTACAGTTCCATTAAATTTGTATGTATTAAAAGTAAAAGACTTTTGAACTGCCAAATCGTGTGTGTACCAAGGCTGTACTTCATTCACTTTAATATTATTGACATTTCCGTTATAGCGTTTTCCAACATATATAAAACTGTAATTGAAATTCCACGATTTATAGCCGGCGTTTAGAATTCCAGAACCGCTGTGCCACGGCGTATACGGAATCTGATCGCCGTAAGAAGACATTTCTAAACCTGAAAATTTGGTAAAATCCTGACTTTGAGAATAGGTATAAGTCAAGTTTGCATTTAGATTTACTTTATCAATATGCGCGGCTATGTTTACAACCGTTTCAATTCCTTTTCCTTTTACCTGTCCGATGTTGGTCATCATCCAGCGGAATAAATTTCCTGTCGGCGCGGCTACAATTTTGTCTTTTGTATTAGTGTAATATCCATCTGCCTGAATAGAAAATTTATCGAAAAAGCTTTCCCTTACGGGGAAGTTATATGTAAAACCAATATCATATTGGTTCATGTATTCTGGACGTAACGTACTCGAACCAACCATTGTATAATACAAATCATTAAAAGTGGGCATTCTGAAAATTCGTTTTGCAAATGCGCGCAAATTGAAATCGTATTTCTTAAAAGGAGTATAACCAAGAAACAAAGCAGGTGTCATTTCGGTTTTATTTGGTGCTTGGGCGTTGAACTTTACCTCTTCGATAACGCGGGTGGCAAGGACATTTCCTAAAACTTTAAAACCTTCATATCGGTACGAACTTGCCAAAGAAACTAGCGCTGTATAACGCTGTGGAAAAGAAAATTGAGTTTGAATTCCTCTTCGTGTTGCATTTAATTTATTGTATTGAAAATCGGTTGACAGCGAAACATCCCAAGTAGATAAAATGCTGTACATATTAACGGCAGAGAAGTAAGCTTCCTGCTGGAAATAGCTGTCGTCAGACTGTGCGCCTTCGGTTACGGTTTCACCTAAAACGTTTGTCGTATCTCTGGCAATGTAATGCGTGTAATCGTACGCAAATTTTCCTTTTACTTGAAATTTATATTTTTCAGAAACATCTTTAGTTAGAAAAGCCTGCCCAAAAAAATTCTTGTCGAACTGCCTAAAACCATCTGAAAACTTATTTTCTACGATTGCACCCGGAGCACCTCTTTCTGAATCGTAATAATATACTTTAGCATCCCAAGATCCTTTATTTATTTTTCCGTAAACACCAGATTCAAATCGGAGCGCTTCAATATCGCTGTTCCATCTTGTGGCTGTTGTATCGTAAGCTGTAGTGCCGTCCTGATTTTTTCTTTTGTATCGAAATTTATACTGTCCATTGGACTTTATATATTCTGAACTGACACTCATACTTACTTTGTCGCTCAGTTTTTGTTCCCATCTAAAAGAAGGATCATGATAATTGATTGACATTGTTTTGTAGCGAACCAGCAAATTTGTTTTTTTCGAACCAGCAAAAACAGTACGTTTTGTTTTCATATAAATGGCAGAGGCCGAAGCAAAATCCTTTGCCGATTGAAAAATTTCGCTCTTTTGTCCATTATACATGGTGAGCGATTCCATATCGTCAAGCGAATATTTTCCAAGATCTGTCACGCCGTTTTGAGCATTTCCCAGTTGAATTCCGTCATAGAAAACACCAACATGATGCGTTCCCATATTACGCACATCAACGGTTTTTAGACCGCCCACACCACCATAATCTTTGATTTGAGTTCCAGCAAAATAGCGAAGCGCATCAGCCACAGTATGACTTGCCAGATTCTCGAGCAGAACGCCCGAAAGACTTTGTACCGGAATAACTTCCTGATACGGTTTTCCTTTTAAAAATACTTCTTTTAAAACCCGCGAACTATCAGTCACAACCTGCGAATGAAGCCAAAAAGGAAAAAATAAAATAAAAGCTGCGAAAAAAGTTTTCTTTAAATTATACATCACTATTTAATTAAATAAACTTTCAGTGATGCAGTAATTACATAAACGTAGAATTAGCCCCGCTGCAAAACAGCTGGCTATTATCTTTGTTATCAACTTCATACCACGAAAGTTTTAAACTATGTGATCGTGGCAGGTCTCCTGACTTGTTCCATCTTTAAACGGCCTTCTCATCCCGCAAAGCGGGGCAATGGCATTAGTAAATGTTTAAAGACTTGGTGTAGAACTTACAGTAGCGGGTCTGTTCAGGATTTGCACCTGATTCCCTTTTAACTATTTTTTCTGATGAAAAAACAGACCAAAATCAGGCGCAAAGATATAACTATCTTTATAAAAATGATTTTTAATTTTTTCTAAGTGTGGTTAAAGCCGATTTTGAAAAAGCCAAAAGCCTTTAAAAAGCAGGCTCTTAAAAGTTTATTTTCTGGATTTTTTCGAATTAACGGCATTAAAAGAATACGAAACCATTACATAACTCCAAAGCGCTAATTTAGTATCGTCCTGCACTTTTGGAAGATATTGCATCGAATCTGTAGATTTATAAAAAGAAAAAGCACCGTTGATTTCCAATTGTTTTATAGGAATATATTTTAGTGAAAAATCATTCTCAAATCCGAGAAATTTAGAAACTTCCTGATTGTTATTATCTAACAAAGGATATTGGGTGTAAAAAAGGTGAAAATCTGACCGAATCGATAATTTTGAACTTAACGGGAACAATGCAAACAAATACGGATTTACAAGACCTCTGCCTCCAACATCCGCAGGGAAACGAGTAAAAATATTCATGTTGCCGTTGAATTTCCAAGTAACGCCATACAGAACGTCAAAATCTCTAGAATTTTCAATATTAGTTTGAGAACTGCTTCCGCTAATGATTTCAGCTCCTAAGCGCCATGTCGCTTTTGAAAGAGACAACTTAATTTCGGGCTGCAAATAATACGCCAGCAAATCCTGTCCTTTTTGATTTTGTCCAAACTGCAGATAACTGTTTAAAGTGTAATACCAGTTCTTCTTTTTAAACTCAATTCTTCCGCCTGCAGTGGCGCGGGCGTACAAAGTTTCTGAATTAGTCTTTTCTAAAAAATCAACTGTATTTAGTGAATTAAAAGTGAAGTTTTTATTCCAATTGTAACTAAAATTATACACCAGCATATATTTGTATCTATTAGATGTTACGGGCGAATAAGCAGTTTCAAAACTTGTATTATAGTTTCGTGTAAATAAGAAGAAAAAATCATTAGCAAAATGTTGAGAATATTTCATAATTCGAATTCCTTCATGCGATCTTCCCTGCTGTGCCCAAGGAGCATCAGAAAATAACCTTCCATTATCTAATAAAATACTTTGTCTTCCTAAACGAAAATTTATGTTTCTAAATTTAGTTTCAAAAAACAATTGATAAAAATTTATACTGCCGACTTTTGAATTAGAATTTTCTTTGTCCCAAACGTGAATTTCCTGTAAGTCAGATTTTACAAACCATTTTTCACTAGTAAATTGCATTGAAATTCTATTTCGCTGTGTAATATAAAAGTAGGGATCGATTGAGTCATTTGGCGGAAGAATATAATTTGAAGTGTATTCTGCTCGTGGACGTATTTCAATATTCATTTGAAATTGCTGCGAAAAACTGCTTTTTTCCTGCGCCTTTACTTTACCTATAATGGCTAAACAGAAGAATAAGACGAAAAAAGTTTTAAATAAGTCGTTGAATTTCATTTAAATATTGACCGATAGAATTACTATACAAATATAATAGTATAGTAATCTCTATGATCAGATTTTTTTTATTTCTAAATAATTATGCTTTACTTTCAATTTTATTATCGTAATATTGCAATATTAAATAATAAATTATGGGAGCGACTAAAACAGAACACTTTACAGATGCACAAAATCAAATTGCTGTAATAGCTAAGGCATTGGGACATCCTGCCAGAATCGCCATACTAGAATATTTATTAAAAGTCAATGAATGTATCTGCGGCGATATTGTAAACGAACTGCCGCTTGCTCAGCCTACGGTTTCCCAGCATTTGAAAGAGTTAAAAAATGCAGGCATCATTAAAGGAAATATTTCTGGAAATTCTATCTGCTATTGTATTGATGAAAAAACAATAGACATTTTAAATACTTATTTTTTAAATATCACTCAGACTATTTCAAAATCAAAATGCTGTTAAGCATTTTTTTGACTAGATATATCGCAATATTGCATTAAAACGATTAAATAAAAACAACATGAAATTATCAGAAGTAAAACAAATTTTACCAACATTAGAAAATGTTGAATTTCAATTAGAAGACGGCACTTTTGTTCCTGAACATTTCCACGTAACAGAAGTTGGAATTATTAAAAAGAACTTTATAGACTGTGGAGGCGTGATCAGAAATGAAGAAGTGGTAAACTTTCAGCTTTGGAATGCAGACGATTTTGAGCATCGCCTGAAACCAAATAAATTATTGCATATTATTACACTTTCCGAAGATAAGCTTCATATTCAAGATCTTGAAATAGAAGTAGAATATCAAAACGTAACTATTGGCAAGTATGATCTGGATTTTAATGGAAAAAACTTTGTCCTTAAAAACAAAACAACGGCTTGTTTGGCACAAGATGCATGCGGTATTCCAACAGAAAAGCAAAAAATAATTCTAAGAGAAGCAACCGATAATGCTTCTTACTGTACACCAAATTCTGGCTGCTGTTAAGCAATGAAAAAGCTGATCATTACATATAAAAAACCAATTATCATTACCACTTCTGTTATTGTGTTACAACTCGTTTTTGGGTTTGAACCCAAATTTTGTATCATCAACATCATTTGGTTATTCGTTTAAAAATGGAAAAAAAAATACTAATACTTTGTACGGGAAATAGCTGTAGAAGCCAGATTGCAGAAGGTTATATGAGGCATTTTGCCGGAGATAAAGCAGTTGTATACAGCGCTGGCGTTGAAACTCACGGCGTAAATCCGAAAGCTGTTGCAGCAATGCTGGAAGACGGAATTGACATTTCGAATCACACTTCTAATAATATTGATGAATACAAGACGATCGACTTTGATTTTGTAATTACGGTTTGCGATAATGCTAAAGAACGCTGTCCGTTTTTTCCAACGAACGCGTATAAATTTCATTATAATTTCCCAGATCCTGCGAAAGCAACGGGAACAGATTTAGAAATAATGGAACAATTTAGAAGCGTTCGACAATTAATAAAAGACTATTGCGAGGCTTTTGTCAATAATAACTTAAACTGAAAAGGGCTATAATTTCTATTTTTACAAGCTTCGAAGAAGCGAAATATTTATAGAATAAATACCTACAATCTAAAGCTCCAGCGGAGCGACATATAAATTAAAAAAAATGTGTCGCTCCGCTGGAACTTTTTTCTTTTGTCGAATTTAAGTTCTATAAATATTTTACCACGCTGGGGCTTTTGGTTAAAAAATATTTCAATTAATCATGATTTACCATTTGTCTATAAAGCATTAATTGTCCGTTACTATTTCTTTTCCAAACATTTATACTTTTTCCTTTTACATTGCCGCTTTTATCTCCATCACTCCAATCGACGCTGTAATAACCAAATTCTACTATTGCTTTTTTAGTTACAATAACTCCAGAAGTCTTAATTGAAATTTGATCGATGCTTACTGTACCTGGTTTCTCGTGTTCTGTAAAATAGGCTGTAATATCTTTTTCGCCCGATAAAATTGGAGTATAATAGGTTAAATACATCGCATCTGGCATAAACATTTTGGCATGTTCGCCCCCTAACCTATTCTTTACCAATTGTTTTATCGAAGCGTTTCTTTCTATTACTTCCAAAGTTAATTTATCAGATGATACAAATTCTCTTGTAACAGGAACTGCCGAATCCTCTATTTCGGGAATAAATCTGTCATCAAAATAAGTGTCTGAGCCCCATATTTCTGCAGCAATTGTCATGGGCTTATTCTCGGAAACTTTTTTCCATAAAACCATATATTTTCCTTCATAAGTGTATGGTTTTAAGTTTTCACGTTCCAAATTTTCGGTAAAATTTCCGATTTCCAAAACATAATCTCCGAAATCCTGCAATTCTAAAATGGTTCTTTGGTACGAAGTAACTTTAGCCTGCTTTAGCCATTGTTTGTAGAAATCAGAAATACTTTTGTTTCCTGTTCTCTGCCTGCTGTGTTCTGGCATAAAAATAGTTTGGTCTGTATATGCTTTTGCCAAAGCATCGGCATTGCCTCCAATTAAAGCGGTTGCAAAAGACGAATTATACAATTCAATCTGCTTCTGAATAGTGGCATTTATTTTATTTTCTTGTGCAAAAACACCGCATGCAAAAAGAAAAAAGGTAAAACTAAATTTAATCATATCGATTTGTATTTAATTCAAAACACAAATATAAAACATTAACAATCAGTAATATAAAAATATTTAGATTTTAGATTTTAGACTTTAGATTGTAGAATTTAGATTGTAGACTTTAGATTGTAGACTTTAGATTTTAGATTGTAGATTGTAGATTTTAGATTTTAGATTTTAGACTTTAGACTTTTGACTTTTGACTTTAGCCTTTTGACTTTAGGCTTTAGACTTTAGACTTTAGACTTTAAACTAAACTGCTCCGTTTCTTCAATCAAGTTTCTAATAAGAGTTCCTGTTGAAATTTCGCTGTAACCATTAATAGATTGTCCTGCCCAAATACCTACAAAATCTGGATTTTTAGTCAATTTAGCTGTTTTTCTCAATTCTGCCGTCAATTTATTTTGATATGGATAAGGAAGAATATAGGTTGTATCTTCCACTTTTTCGATAAAAGCATTTTTAATTCCTCGCGCGTATCTGCCAGAAAAGCTTTTAGTCAGCACAATTTCATTTTCTTTTAAATTTCTAAGACGCTGTTTTTCAAAATCTTGTAAAGCACTTTCATTTGAACCTAAAAACAGACTTCCAATTTGAAAACCATCTGCGCCAAGCATTGTAGCCGCCAATAGCGTTTTGGCATTATAAATCCCGCCCGCATAAATTATGGGTGTTTTTACATTTTCAGTTACTTGCGATAGCAGTGACAGCCCTCCTATTTGCGGAATAGTTTCTTCGAGAAAACTTCCTCTATGCCCGCCCGCTTCAATTCCCTGAACGCAAATAATATCAATACCGCTGTTTTCGAGCATTACAGCTTCCTGAACAGATGTACATGTTCCAATTAAAAGCACATTATTTTCTTTTAATTTTGAAATACTTGCGGTATCTAAATTCCCAAAAGTAAAACTTACAATGCGACAGTTTTCTTGAATAATTACTTCAATCTGATCGTGATAATCTGTTAATTTTATTTCGCTTAAAAGCGGAAAATCTGCCGATAATCCAGATTTTGCTGTAAAGTCTTTTAAAAATGCTTTGGTTTCTTCATAAACTGCTTCCAATTTTGGTGTGATGACATCAATTTTATTCACAAAAATATTTACCGCAAAAGACTTATCTGTTAACATTTTTGTCGCTCTTATTAATTCGATGCATTTTTCTGCCGGAAGATCTCCAAGTGCCAGCGATCCCAGAACACCTGCATTTGAAGCCGATGCTGCCATTTCTGGAGTTGTAACGCCCAGCATTGGCGCTTGTATAATTGGATAATCGATTTTGAATAGATCGGTTAAATTATTTTTCCATTCCATAACTTTTGATTTTTAATGCGAAAGCGAATCTGCTGACAGCCCCGTATTTCAAGACTTTATAATAATATAAAGGTAAGTCAGTTTTTTATAGAAAAAGATAAATTTGAGACTAATAGAAGTTAATTTTTCTACAATTATTCCTAAATAATACAATATTTACCAGCATAAAATGTTTATATAGAAAGACATAATTCGTCTAATTTTTAATAATTATACCCCAAGATTAATATTTACAAAGTATGAAAAAAATATTTTTGATAACTGCCCTTGCTTCTTTTTCAGTGCAGATTTACGCTCAAGAATTAAATAATAAATTCAAGGCAATTCCGGCAAAAGATCCTGCCGTTAAAGAAGTGATCCCGCCGAGAGAGGTTTCTCCAAAAGAAAATCCGCCGGCAATTGTAGAGAAACCTGCGCCATTACAGGTTAATCCAGATGAACTTTTTAAAGATACAAACCTGTACAAACAGGAATCAAATGTTGAAGGGATTTTTTATAGAAGAAATCAATTTTTAGGAAACGTCAATACCAATGCTGTTACTTCTACGGTTATGTACCGCGATGCTGCTTTTGTTGATGGCGATAAAGTAAAAGTATATTTGAACGATAAAGTTATTGAACCTGAAGTTTCTTTGGATGGTGAATTTAAAAGCGTGAAAATAAATTTGGTTAAAGGAATCAACAAAATTGACATTGAAGCCTTAAACGAAGGTTTTGCTTCGCCAAATACAGCCGAATTTAAAGTTATCGATGACAAAGGCGCTGTTATTTCTGCCAGCGAATGGAATGTTGGTACAGGTTATAAAGCTGTCATTGTTTTAGTTAAAGAATAATTTATTTATTTTTTAAACACATAGAATTATAGATTTAATCCTCGTAAAAGGCGTTTCACTTGCATTAACAAACATAATATTTGTAATGCCTTTTGAATAAATTATCATAAAAAACACTTAAAACTGCTGACTTCAGCAGTTTTTTATTTGTTTATATGTAGTTAACTACGTAGTTTTGTACCTATATAAAATTTCAAACAAAAATGCAGATTCAGCCCATACAAAATGAATACGAAAAAGAAATCGTAGACCTGATTTTAAATATTCAGCAAAAAGAGTTTAATGTTCCTATTACTATCGAAGATCAGCCAGATTTATTGGAGATTGAGAATTTTTATTTTAAACCTGGAGGAACTTTTTTAGGTGCTTTTATTGATGAAAAACTAGTGGGAACGATTGCTTTGGTAAAATTCAGTCCTGAAGCCGGAGCTATTAGAAAAATGTTTGTAAAGAAGGAATACCGGGGAAAAGAATTTGCTATTGCCCAGCATTTATTGGAGCAATTAATTGCTTACAGCAAAGAAAATGGGATTAAAAACTTATATTTAGGAACTGTTACGATATTGCAGGCGGCTTTGCGTTTTTACGAAAAGAACCATTTTGTAACGATTCCGAAAGAAGCCCTGCCTGTAGATTTCCCAATCATGAAACCAGATAATGTATTCTGCCAATTGCAGCTAAATTCGAAGTAATGAATATAATTGATGAAATAGGCATATTAGCCCTCTCGACCCGATTACAACGCCTGAGCGAGCAATTGCGAAAGGACGGAGCACTTGTTTACAAATCTTATGATATTGATTTTGAACCTAAATGGTTTCCTGTTATTTATACGCTTCATATCAAAGAAATGCTCAGCGTTGTAGAAATAGCGGGAGAAATTGGTTACAGCCATCCTTCAACCATAAGTCTGCTAAAGGAATTGGAAAAAGAAAAAATCATCAGTTCGAAAAAAGACAAATTAGACGAAAGAAAAAGACTGATTGTTCTTACCCCAAAAGGAAAAGAATTGGTGGTGAAAATGCAGCCGGTTTGGAGCGTTATGAAGAATACCTTAAACGAAATCAGCGATAATCAAAACAATCTCCTGAAAGCCATTGAAGAGGCAGAACAAAAGCTAGCCAATCAAGGTTTCTTTCAGAGAATATCTGAACTCAAAAGCTGATATTATTGTTTACCGGTAATTCTTTTTCGGTGGTTATATCCCCATTTCGCCAAAGATTCTATTACTTCTTTTAAAGTATGCCCGTATTCCGTCAATTCATATTCGACTGTTATGGGCTGTGTTTTTAAAACTGTTCGTGTAACCAATTGATTTTCTTCGAGGTTTTTTAATTCCCTGCTCAGCATTTTACCCGAAATCCCTTCGACTTCGCGCAGTAAATCGCTAAATCGTAAAGTATTAAAACATAAGGAGGCTATAATGGAAATTTTCCATCTTCCGTTCAAGATATACATGGCATCATGCACTGACATAATATGCTGTGTACATTTTTTTTGATCGTATTCTGGTTCTTTTATCATAAAATGTTAGTGAGTTACCTCGATGTTACAGTTACTTTTGGTAATAAGATGACAAAAATACACTTAAAGTTTTTACATTTGGATAGAATTTTAATCAATTGAAAAAAATGGCCTTAATAGATGCACTAAAGTGGCGTTACGCTACAAAAAAAATGAACGGACAAGCTGTTCCGCAAGAAAAAGTAGATTACATTCTTGAAGCAGCACAATTGGCTCCTTCTTCTTCTGGATTACAACCGTACAAAGTTTTTGTAATCACAAACCAAGAATTAAAAGAAAAACTAAGAGCGGTAAGTTTTGACCAAAGTCAGGTTACAGATGCTTCTCACGTATTAATCTGGGCTGCTTGGGACGGTTACAGTTTAGAAAAAATATCTGCTGTATTTGACAGAACTATTGCTGAAAGAGGAATTCCTGCAGATGCAATGGACGAATACAAAGCAAGACTTTGGGGAATGTACGAACCTCTTGGTCAAGAATGGCATGCTAATCACGCAGCAAAACAAGCTTATATCTCATTTGGTGTCGCTGTAGCTGCCGCGGCAGAACAACAAGTTGACACTACACCAATGGAAGGTTTTATTCCTGCTGAAGTGGATAAACTTTTAGGTTTAAGCGAACTTGGTCTTAAAAGTGTTTTAGTTTTACCTCTTGGTTATAGAGACGAAGCTAACGACTGGCTGGTAAACTTGAAAAAAGTGAGAACACCACAAGACGAATTTATTACAGAAATCAAATAAAAAGAATATTTTTTTCTTTGTTAAAATTGCTTCTGAAATTGCAGATAATGCTTTTTATGAAGCAATTTTTTATTTTAAACATTTCATTTCCAGACGAAATAAATTTTAATTCGATAAATCTTTAAAAAGTGTAATCTTTCAACAGCTCCTTTTTTACGCATCAAATAAAAATAGGTACGCAAGGCGGATAATTAAATAATATGTTATAATTAATTTTGCTCATCCAAAACAATTCAATCTTATTTACAACACAATAAAATTCTACATTATGTCAGATTTTTTAACCCAATTTGGTGAAGACCTAAAGAAAAACGTCCCTGGTTTTATCGCCGTTTCTGTAGCTGAAATCGCAAGTGGTATGTCATATTATTCTCATTCTGTTCTTGCAGATTTTGATCCTGAATTAGCATCGGCTTACAATCTAGAAGTAGTGAAAGCAAAAATGAATGCAATTAAGGCTTTAAATCTACAAGGTCAAGTAGTTGACAACATTATGATTACCCTTAGTACTCAAATGCATATTATTGATGTATCAGACAATCAGCAGTATTTTATTTATTTAGCAGTAGACTCTACTAAAGCCAATTTAGGAATGACGAAATCTATTTTAAATAAATACAAAAAAGAAATAGCGACGAAACTGTAGTACCTGTAATTTTTTACCCCAAAAAAGGAATATTCAATTTGAATGTTCCTTTTTTTTATACAGCAGTTTCAAACTTCTATAAAAGTTATATATTTAGAAAAAAAAAGAAGCTGTAAATGGAGCTGAGAACCTACTTTGAAAAATATCCAGACGAAGCTACTTGTATTGAAGAGCTTAAAAATAAACGTTTAGAAAATGGTATCACGTGCAGAAAATGCAGTCATGACGCGCATTCTTTTAGAAGAAATGATTTAAAATTTCAATGCAAAAAATGTGGCAGCAGAATCAGCCTTCGTTCCGGAACGGTCATGGAAAACTCCAACTTACCTATTCGTTACTGGATGATCTGCATCGAATTAATGACATTAACCCATAGAAAAATGTCTATTCTAAAAATTCAATACCTCTTAGGACACAAACGTTACGAGCCCATATGGCTGATGGTACAAAAAATACGTTTGGTTATGAAAATTAGAGATGAAAAATACAGACTAAGAGCCTATTCTGAATTTGATCCTGAATTTCTTCAAAAAATTGATACTCTCATGATAAAGAAAAAGACAAAAAGTGCCTCTGATTAGAGGCACTTTTTGTCTTTTAATAATCAAAAATTAAAGATTAAAAATTAAAATCATCATTCATAATTAACCTTTAACAATCAAACATTACTTTTTCTTGTTCTTTTTTGCTTTAGATCTTTTTGCTTTTTTCTTAGCAATCTTTTTTGCTTTAGCTTTATCCTTTGCTTTTTTGGCTTTGTCTTTCTTTTTAGCTTTTGCTTTAAGTTTAGCTTTTTTTGCTTTTTCTTTCTTTTTGTCTTTCGCTTTTTCTTTTCTCTTAGCTACGGCCGCTTTTTTCTTTTTAAGTTTATCTTTTTTCTCAGCTACCTGTTTTTTCTCTTTTTCTTTCATCTTTTTGTCCTTCTTTTTAGTTTTAGATTTATTTTCACTTTCTTCTGCCGGCTCCCCAGTTTCTAGCGATACCGCATTCTCGTCTGTATTTGTTTCTTCAATAGTCACAATTTCAGTAGTTTCTTTTGCTTTTTTAGGAGCTCTTTTTGTTTTTGCCTTTGGTTCTGGAATTTCCTCAGTTGCAACTGATTCGTTTTCCGAATTTAAAGTTGGATTTTGCTCGTTTTCTTCTGTAGAAATAACTGGATTAGCATCTACCTCTTGATCGAGCTCATTCGTAAGTACGTTTTTCGTCATTATTATCTTAATTTTTAGAATTTATTATAATCAAATTTGAATTATGCTAATTTTTAATATTACCAAATTGTTAAATTAACATTAAAAAATAATAATCAAAGATAGATGGAAATACACATTCGCCAATGTTAAGTTTTTAATAACCACTAAAAACCAACCGCAAACAGCTAAAAAACAACAAGTTATTCAATGTTAAGTTTTTTATCCCTCATTTTCAAAAGACAAAAAAGCTTTTACGAGCCTTTAAAAAGTCGGTTGATTGTAAAGAAATCAACAGCATTTTGCATAATTTCGTCTTGCTTTCTTAAAAGTCAGCGCCAATCTATGTTTCTATTAAAATGCACGACAGTTTAGAATACCAATCAATGCAGCCCAGTCCAAATCTTTCCGATTTTGTGGACAGCTTTTGGTTTGTCCGTAATATATCTGATCAAACTTTAGAAACAATTGGTCTTCCTGACGGCCGCATTGATTTATCCTTATTTGAATCATCGGACGAAGCTTTTAGAATTACGCTTTTAGGCTTAGGAACAAAACAGTACGAAAAAGGGAGAATTCCTGCCAACAGCCTGTCTTTTGTAATTAGTTTTAAACTTCCTGCAGCTGAATATATTCTTCATGAATCTATCGCAGCTCTTGTAAATTCTGCGAAAGCATTGGAAACTGATTTTTGGAACTTCAATAAAAATGATTTAGAAGACTTTGAATTGTTCTGCCAAAAGGCGTCACTCAAACTTGAATCCTTATTAGTAAAAGAGCTAGACAGTCGAAAACAGAAGCTATTCAGCCTCATCTATAAAACCAAAGGAGCGATGAGTGTAAAAGATTTATCTGAACAATCCAACTGGAGCAGCCGTCAGATTAACCGTTATTTTCAGCATTATTTCGGAATTTCACTAAAAGAATATTGCTCTATTCTGCGTTTTCGAGCTTCATTGGAACATATTGCAAAGGGAAAACTTTTTCCAGAAGAAAACTTTTCAGACCAAACGCATTTTATAAAAGAGATCAAAAAAATTTCAGGCTCGCTTCCGAAAGAATTGTTTCAGAACAAAAATGACCGATTTATACTATTATCAGCGCTTTCGTCACAATAATTTTGCTGCGTAGATTTTAAAAATTAAACTATGCATTTACAAAATAAACAAGTTGCCATTGTTGGCGGCGGAATGGGCGGTTTACTCCTTGCCCGACTTTTACAAATGAAAAACATTAATGTAAAAGTTTATGAAAGAGACTTCAATCAGGAAGTTCGCGTACAAGGTTCTCCACTAGATTTACATGAAGATTCAGGTTTAAAAGCCATGAAACAAGCCAATCTATTACATGAATTTTACGCTAATATTCGCCCCAATGCGAGTAAAGCGCGTATTCTGGATAAAGATTTTCAACTGCATTTTGATGAACACAATATCGAAAAAGCAACTCTGAAATCCATTTCAGAAACCAATAAAGATTCGCTGGAAAACATTTCAAAACCGCGTCCAGAAATAGACCGTGCCGTGCTTCGAAACATTTTATTGAATTCACTTCTGCCTGAAACTATGGTTTGGGACAGCCAGTTTCTTTCTATGGAAAAAGAAAATACGGGCTGGAAATTACATTTTAAAAACGGAAATACTGTTTTTGCCGCTTTAGTAATTGCTGCAGATGGCGCAAATTCTAAAGTTCGTGCTTATCTAAGTACAGAAAAACCGATTTATTCTGGAATTACGATGATTGAAGGAACGATATATAACGCCCAACAAAATGCTCCAGATCTTTTTGAGTTTTCGAAAGGCGGGAAAGTACTAGCTCTCAGCAACGAACAAACCATCATGTACGGCACAAAAGGCGATGGATCACTCATGTTTCTGCTAAGCAGTAAAATACCAGAGAAATGGCTGGCAGAAAATGATTTAGATTTTAAAGACAATCAAAAGATTTTTGAATGGTTTAAAGAGATCTATTCTGAATGGAGTCCGAAATGGCATGAACTTTTTAAGAGCAGTGAATTGCATTTTATCCCGCGTCCGCAGTATTATTTTCCTGTAAATCAAACTTGGAAAACCCAACATAATATTACGATGATTGGAGACGCCGCGCATCGCATGCCTCCATTTGCTGGTAAAGGAGCTAATCTTGCCCTGCTTGATGCGGCTGAATTGGCTGATTTTCTAACTAGTGATCAATTTAATGGCATAAAAACTGCTCTTTACCATTTTGAAAAACGAATGCTCGAACGAGCTGCAATCGCTACAAAAGATACTCTGGAGAATGGTGAACGTATTCATTCTAAAAATGCTTTAGCCCAGCTAGTTTCCATTTTCAAAAGAACAAATTAAACATAATCTATTTTATTTCAATCAATTACATTTATTTTAATTAAATTTACAAGCACCACAAATAGTAAGATTTAAAAATTTTTACAGCCAGAATATAAGTTTCACTACAAAATTTATAACTATGAGGCATCTTCTTTCCCTTGTCTTTTTTGCAGTTTTCATTACATTTTCTTTTGGACAAAACACAAATGATTCTGTTCCTAAAAAAGCAAAAGAAAAGAAAATAGAATTAAGAGTAATGCCGTATTTAAGTTACAATCGAAACCTTGATTTTATGTTTGGTGCCATTCCTATGGCGATGTACAGGATAAATCATACGGATACCATTGCGCCAAAATCATTATCTGGAATGTCAGCCATTTACACGACAAACAAATCTTATTTCTTGGCTTTCTTTAACAAATGGTATTTGAATGAAGATAAATGGCGTTTGAAATTGTTCTTTTTTACAGGAAATCAGAATTCGCAATTTTTTGTAGATGATATTGATCAGCCCGATTTTTACGATTACGGAACCAAAACCACGATTCTAAGTATTGGCGGACAACGCAAGGTTTTCGGACAGTTTTACGCGGGCCTCTCCTACACTTACGCCTATTATAATACGGTTTATGAAGATGATATTTCGCCATCTTCCATTTCGCACAGTAATGCTTTGGTTGTAAATTTATTATACGATACGAGAAATGCTGTTTATTAACCTACTAAAGGCTATAAAATTAGATTGGACTGGTCAACATATCCGAAATTCCTAGATAATGAGCTGGCTTCCAATCGTGTTTCACTGCAGGCCAACAAATACTTTCCCAGCCGAAACGATAAAGACGTGATTGCTGTTCGTTTATACGGCAAATTCGGACTCGGTAATGTAGCTTTTGAACAGCAAAGCACTATTGGCGGTACTGATATTCGAGGCTATTCTGAAGGCAAATACCGCGGTTCTGGTTTATTAGATATTCAAGGGGAATATCGTTACAATTTTGGAGAAAAAATGGGACTCGTTGGCTTTGCAGGTCTTGCCACTATTTACGGTTCTGATACTCCAAGCTTTGACTGGAAACTTTATCCAGGCGCTGGAGTTGGATACCGCTACAATCCGTTTAAAAAATCAAAATTTAATGTAGGTTTAGATGGTGCAGTGGGCAAAGGAGACTGGGGCGTTTATTTTAGAATTGGCGAAGCTTTCTAATCTTTTTGTTTTAAAATCATTGAAGTTTAACACACATCCATTCACCTTTCATAATCAATTGATCTCCTGAAAAAGCTTCTCCAGATTGCTTTATAATTTTTTCGCTTAAGCGGATATTCTTTACTACAAATTTAACCAGTTTATCAAATTCAACACCCGCAAAGAATTCAATTTTATCCATACTCACCAAGCCAAAAACACCATCTGCAATACCTAGTAACTTTACACCGGCGCCTCCGCATTGTGCCATTGCTTCAATCAAAATAGTTCCTGGAACGTAGTTAAAATCTGTAGAACTTCCTTGAAGCCAGCTGTCTTCCTGCGTAAAAGTATTTAAACCGATAATTGTTTCGGTGGTGTAAGATATAATTTCATCAACAAATAAAAATGGGGCTCTGTGCGGAATTAAATCTTCTATTTTTGGATTCATGTTTTGTAATTTTCAACAATTTACGAATCTGAACCGAAATAGACAATAGTTTAAGGCATATCTCGACTAAATACAAATTAAAAACGGGCAGTAACTCCCAAATAAAAGAGATATTTTTACACATCGATTTTCTCGTTATTAACTCTAAAATCATCAGAATCATTATTTTAAGCGAACAAAATTTACCACGTCAGCTTCGATTTTATTGTCTTTGAAATTTTATTGATAATTCCTGCTTTTTCTTTGGCGAAATATCGTTAATACTAAAAATAGATAGACTATGAATTTAATTCTGTTATAGAAAAAGGTATCAACAAACTACTGGAGCTGTATTTTAATTACTTTAATCAACGAAAACAATAAAACCGACTTCGGGCCTTTTAATTAAATATTAAAGGCTTAAAATGACTTAAAACAATTCAGATAATCTAAAATTTAAGTTCCATTAACTTTTACACAAAAGCGTCTTAATTTTTACAGTAAAATCCGCCGAATTTCAATCAGGAAAACTTCTCAAATCAATAATCTTTTGCGATTTGTATTTGGGGCAAAATAAATTTGATTATTACAGAAAAGCTGTGCAATTACCAAAAGTATTTTTAGACTTCTTTTTAGCCATTTTTTTCTCTTAAAAACAGCAGATTAAAACGTAAAACAGTTTCATGCTATGAAATTTATGTTCAATTTTTATACTTAAACTTTTAATTAAAACAAAAGAATATTAATACCTAAAAGTCAATTATTTAAATAACCACTATAGAGAAAATTTATAACTAAGAATTAACAAAACAACATCGAAAACACATCTAATCTTACGCTTGATTAAAGCGAAAGAAAATCAATTTTAGATCTCACTTTAAACTCCTTAAAAAACACACTTAAAATTACTTTGGAAGCAGAAAATTGACAAAAAAAAAACTACAACACAACTCCCTTCCTATTTTGAAGCTATTTTGAGTAATTAGAAGCATCCAAAAAGCAATTCCTTTTCGTAAGATTAGTTATTTTCACAGTTAAATATTCTGCCAATTAAGTTGTTTTAAACAGTATATATTAAAAACGTATAAACATATATTCCAATATATTAAATCGAATCATATAAAGTATTAGATTACAATTAATAACTTTAATTATTACTGTATCTAAAAAACCTTTTTTCATCATTATCTAAAGCCTAGTTATGATAAAAATTCTGCTTTTAAATTGTAAATAGTACTTTGCGGTAAAAACTACTTAATTCCTAGCAATTGGTATAGCTCTTCCTTTTTATTGAGTGCAGCAGAAATTGTTTTTCCGTCGATTAATTCGACTACATTTCCGTTCAGGCTTCGAACGGCTTCTAGATTTAAGATAAAAGAACGCTGTACGCGAAAGAACATTGGGAGTTTCAAAACCTCTTCCATTGCTTTTAATGTACCTAAAATGGTGTACGAAGCGCCATTGATTACAAACTTTAAATAATCTCCCTGTGCTTCTACATATAGAATTTCGCTGAGCAGAATTTTAATCAATTTCCCTTCTGATTTAATAAAAATCCGATCGGAATTGACTTGATGTATTGCTGCATTTTTTTTGAGCGAAAGGTATTCTTTGGCTCGGTTTACCGCTTTTAGAAAACGATCAAAACGAACGGGTTTTACCAGATAATCTGCCGCGCCGGTTTCAAATCCGTCCAAAGCAAAATTGCGGTGTGCCGTTATAAATATAATTACAGGAGGGTTTGTAAGCGATTGTGCCAATTCTAATCCCGTAAATTTGGGCATTTCGATATCACTAAAAATAATATCAACTGTGTTTTCCTGCAGGTATACTAAAGCTTTTGCCGGTTCTGCAAATGAAGATTCTAATTCTAAAAATGGAATTTCGCCAATAAAAGACTCTACAATATCTCTTGCAATTGGTTCATCGTCTACTACAATGCATTTTAACTTTTCCATTACTTTCTTAAAACTATTTTCAGATCGACTTTAAAGGAATTTTGAAGTCTTTTTATTTCTAATTCATATTGTTCTGGATACAACAATTCCAAGCGTTTTCTGGCATTCTCCACTCCTATGCCACCAAACTCTTTATTCGTTAGACTTTCGTCAAAATCATTTTCTAAACAAAAATAAAAAGTATCGCCCTCAATTTTAATAGCGAGTTTTATAAATGCATTTGAAGCGTTTTTTAATCCGTATTTAAAAGCATTTTCTATAAAGGTAAAAGTGAGAAGCGGTGCGACGAAAAGTCCGGCTGTTTGTCTTTCTCCTTCTATCGTAATCTGGATATCGGTTTCATCCGTATAACGCATTTTTTCTAAAGCGATATAATTCTTTATAAAATCCAATTCCTTTTCGAGACGAACGATTTCGGTATTCGATTCGTACAAAGTATAACTCATAATATCAGACAAATTCAGAATTAATTCTGGCGCCAAATCGTCTTTTCTTACCGTCAAGCCGTACAAATTATTCAAAGTATTAAACAAAAAATGCGGATTAAGCTGTGCTTTCAGAAAGTCTTTTTCGATTTGGATATTCTGAATTTCCAAAGCAGTTTTTTCTTTCTGTATTTGAAATTTCTTATTGTAAAGTCTAGTAATTTCAACCAAAATCTTAGCAAAACAAAAAGGAGAAAGAAGCGAAATGATTATAATCGTCTGCGAAAGCATTCTTTTCAATGAAACTGCCTGCAAAAAAGTCTGCTCAGCACTCATTTTAATTACACCTTTCAATTCACCAAAAGTTATTTCGAGGCCTAAAGCATTATAAAACAACGAGAAAAAGTATGTTGCCGCCATCCAGACAAAGATCGAAATTGGAAAAAGCAGTGCGAACAGGATTATAATTCTAGTTTTACTTCCCGAAAAAATCTTTGGCAGCAAGAGATAAAACAACATGTAAAATACAACCATATTCACTACAGCCATTCGGATCGTCAACAGAATAGCTTCAAAATAGACCAAATGATAACCAATTACATAACTCAGAAACAACAATATAGAGAATGCTGACCACATGAAAATGTGCAGTAAGACCCGATTTCTTTTAGTAAAAAACTGATCGAAATTTAAAGAGGCAACTTTGTCTAAAAAGTATCCAGAAGCAGATGTGGCATTTGGCATATAATACAATTGTAAAGCAGTTTCAAATATAACTTTTTATAAAATTCTAATGAGCGCATTGATCAAATTAATCGTATTATGTCCCAAAATTGAATACATCAGATTTCCAGAAAAGCATCTTAAAACACCTACACTAAAAGACGAAATTAGAGTAAGATATACGATTGTGATTACATCAAACTTTAAATGAAAGTTCTGATCCAGAACAGCGCCGTGCGAAACTCCAAATAAAATGGTAATAATCACGAACGACCATCCTAATTGGACACCTCGGTAATTCCATTTTGGTACAAAAGCCTTGTTTAGAAGCCATAACGAAATTCCTCTAAGAGCGATTTCTTCTGTTAAACCCGGCATAGTCGCTTGAAAAGCAAAGGTTTCGAAATCAAATGCACCGCCTTTTGGAAATATTATCAGCTTAAAAACAATATCAAATAAAGTAAAGCCTATGAATACTAATAAGCCCAATTTTAAAGCGCTTTTTGAATTAGTGCGAGAGGTAAATCCGATTTTGATTCTTTCTTCTTTAGAAACCGAAAACAGCACAATTAAGGATAAAGCGAAACTCAAGGTTTTTCCGGACCAATTGAATTTTAATCCGAAAGAGTCTAAGGGCAATAATTCTTTTCCGTAATACTGCAGCGACATATCGGCAAGGAAATAAAGAATGAAAAGTGCTAGGTATTTAAAGTTTGTTTTTTCAGTTTTGAAATAAGCGATAATAAGTAACGGAGATATTAATAAGATCCAGATAAACGGTGTTAGTGGTGACATATTTTTGATTTTTAAGGTTTTAATTTTGATCAAAAGTATATCTGGAGTCTATAAATTAAAAGTACGATCGGTAGAACCTATACTTCTCTCCGTGAAATTGTTATTTTATCCGATAAGAGTTAAATTGATAATTGTTAATTGTTAATAGATAATAGTTAATTGATAATTAATGGTTAAAGGTAGATAGTTCAAATTTTTAATTTTTAATTTTTAATTTTTAATTAAAATAAAAAAGCCCCAAACCAAATAGTTCAGGGCTCTATACAAATTGTATATTTTAATTGAAATAATTTAGTCCCACTTATTAGAATAGGAAACTGCATATTTACCAGAACCAGTAAAAAACAAGGCTGCAGCACCTAAAAGATACAGCATCAGTAATTCGTTTGCATAACCTCCGTGTTCGCTGATTGAGAAAATGTCCTGAGCGTGAGCTGTTGCAATTGCCACTACACAAGTTATTGCCAAAAGAACAGCAGCAATTCTCGTTCTGAATCCTAATAAAATAGCGATTGGTGCTAAAACTTCACCAATGTAGACAGCATATCCAAATGCCCCCATATTTTCAACCAGAAATGAAATACCATGAATAAGTTTGGCAATACCATGAAAAAGCATCAATCCACCAACGCTTATACGCAATACTAATAATCCTAAGTCTGTGTTTTTTGAAATCATAACAATTTAAGTTTTGGGTTTAAAATTTACTTACATTTTGACTTGCAAGGCAACGAAAATACAAAAATTTGTTATGTTGCAAAACGTATTATTTAAAATAATTCTAAATAAATACTTTAAGCACTTCTACGCGCTATTTCAAAAAAGACTTAAAATTTAATGGCAATTTTTCCAATCGTTTTGCCCGATTCCAAAAGCTCGTGTGCTTTTTTTACATTTTCAGCTGTAAATCCTTTTAGTGTTACATTTAAAGTTGTTTTCAAAATCCCTTCATCTAATAAATCGGCAACTTTATTCAAAATATGATGCTGTTCAATCATGTCTTCAGTTTGATACATCGAACGGGTGTACATCAATTCCCAAGAAAAAGAAACGCTTTTGCTTTTCAATTTATTTAAAATAATTGGTTCACTGCTTCCAGTAATCGATGCGATATGTCCTTGGGGTTTAATTAATTCAACCATGCTATCCCAATAAGCATTGGTGTCTACAAAATCTAAAATAAAATCAACATGCTCAAAACCAGCTTTGCGAACAGAAGAAATCAAATCTTTATGATCTACTACAAAGTCGGCTCCCTGCTTTTTGCACCAATCAATTGTTTCCGGACGCGACGCTGTTGCAATAACAGTTAACCCAGCGATTTTCTTTGCCAATTGAATAGCAATGGAACCCACTCCGCCTGCGCCGCCAATAATTAAAATTGATTTTCCTTTGTCTTTTTCAGCGCTGATTCTAATTCTGTCAAACAAAATTTCCCAAGCTGTCAAAGCTGTTAACGGAATAACTGCCGCTTCCTGAATACTCAATGATGTTGGTTTTCTGCCTACAATTCTTTCATCTATAATTTGATATTCGGCATTACTTCCTTGTTTAGTAATATCTCCAGCATAATACACCAAATCTCCAACTTCAAATAAGGTCACTTTTTCTCCAACTGCCTGCACAATCCCGACAGCGTCCCAGCCAATAATTTTTGGTGTTTCTAAAACTGTATCTTTTGCACTGCTCTGACGAACTTTAAAATCGACTGGATTTACTGAAATCGCATCAATTTTTACTAATAAATCGCGAGCGCCAGGTATGGGTTTTGCAGTTTCAAATTCAATAAAACTTTCTGGGTTTTCTATCGGTAATGATGTTTTGAATCCTATAGCTTTCATATGTTTACGAGTTTTTTAATTTTAATAACATAACAAAGATACGAGCTGTTTAAATCTTAATTGTGGTATATTTCTATACTATATTGGTAAAAATTTGACTTTTTGTCACGCAGATTTAGCTTTTAAATTTTACACATAGCTTTATGTATTTTGAAGACTAGGCAGCTTTGTCAAAGTTTTAAACTTTGACAAAGCACTACACATTTAAATAAACTTTAAATTTGTTTTATTAAACATCTTAAAAATGCATATCAGAAAAGCCAAAAAATCCGACTCCAAATACCTTGCTCCTATATTATTATTGGCAATGGAAGATATCATTTATAAGTTTATCAAAAAAGAAGAGTACGCTGCCGCGAAAGACTTTCTGCAATACTTCGTTGAAAGAGAAAACAATCAGTACTCGTATGAGAACTGTTATATTGCCGAAGAAAATAACGAAATCATTGGTGCAGTAGATATATATAAAGGTGAAGACATCGAAAGGTTACGAAAACCAATAATTGAATACGTTCGAGATCATTATAATCCTGAATTTAATCCTGAATCTGAAACCGAAGCGGGCGAATTCTATATCGATTCTTTGGGCATAAATCCCAATCATCAGGGAAAAGGAATTGGTTCTCAAATACTTCATTTTTTGATTACCGAATATGTACAGACGAATAAACAGACTTTAGGATTATTGGTAGAAGAAGAAAATCCGCTGGCAAAAAAACTTTATTTAAAACTCGGATTTAAAGTTGTGGGACAAAAAACTTTAGTTGGAAAGAAGCTTGAGCATCTTCAAATAAGTTAGAATTAAAACTTGGTTCTGCTGTCGATTATGCATTTTATCGGCTATTTTGAACAATTTGGCGTTGATTCTGTCGTTATTAAAAAATAACCAGACGACTTTTCTGTATTTTGAAAGGAGAATTCGTTTAATTATTGAATACAAATTAATACGTTAGAATGAAAAACATAACCATATTAGAAGCAGGTTTAATTTTAAGAATAGTTTTAGGAATCACAATGCTTTCAGCCGTTGCTGATCGATTTGGAATTTGGGGCGCACCAGGCTCAAACGGAGTTGTCTGGGGAAACTGGGAAAACTTTGTAATTTACACCCAAACCCTTAATTCTTTTGCAAGCAAATCTACTGCAGAAGTTCTAGGCGGGATCGCGACTTTCTTTGAAGTTTTACTGAGCCTTTTATTATTATTCGGTTTTAAAACCCGACTTGCTGCTTTAGGAACAACTTTTTTAATGTTTCTTTTTGGTTTTGCCATGGCAGTTTCGGTTTCATTCAAAGCTCCTTTTGATTATTCTGTTTGGACCAGTGCGGCCGCAGCTCTTCTGCTGGCTAATATTGGTAAAACGGCTTATGCTGTTGATAATAGGATTTAGATAATTGTTAATGGTTAATGGTTAATTGTTAATTGTTAATTCTTGATAGCTGATGGTTGATGGATGATGGCTGATGGATGATGGCTGATGACTGATGACTGATGACTGATGGTTGACTTTACGCAAACTTTGTCAAAGTTTTAAACTTTGACAAAGTTGACACACGAATTGCAAACAATTAGCAATTAACAATCAACGACAAACTATCAACAATTAACAACCAGCCATTAACAATTAATTTTTAAGGTATATTTAAGGTCATTATACTGCTTTGAACAAATTTGTATTCGTAAATTAGCAGATACAAAAACATATCTTAATGACAATACTTACCTTTACGCTTATAATGATTCTTGGCGCTTTTCTAGCGGGCTTTATCGGTTCATTATCAGGCTTGGGAGGCGGGATTATAATCATTCCGCTTCTTACAATTATTCTCGGAGTCGACATTCATTATGCAATTGGAGCCGCTTTGGTTTCTGTTATTGCAACTTCTTCAGGTTCTGCTGCAGCTTATGTAAAAGAAGGAATTACCAACATGCGTATGGGGATTTTTCTCGAAATCGCTACGACAATTGGTGCTGTCTGCGGTGCGCTGCTTTCGACTATCGCTCCTACTTCTTTCATAGCGGTTTTGTTTGGTTTAACACTGATTTTCTCAGCTATTAATTCGCTTCGAAAAAAAGAAGAACATATTGTGTTAGAATCTAGTCCGCTGGCTAAAAAATTAAAACTAGAAGGCACTTATCCTGCACATGACGGCGAAATCATTAGTTACGGAACCAAAAATGTTTTGGGCGGTTTCAGTATGATGGGAATTGCCGGAATGATGTCTGGTTTACTAGGAATTGGTTCTGGTGCATTTAAAGTAATCGCAATGGACAATATTATGAGAGTTCCGTTTAAGGTTTCAACTACAACGAGTAACTTTATGATGGGGGTTACAGCAATGGCGAGTTCTGTAATTTATATTCAAAAAGGATATATTGAACCTGGAATTTGTATGCCGGTTGTAATTGGTGTTTTGTTTGGGGCAATGGCCGGAGCGAAAATATTAGTACGAACAAATCCGAAAAAATTGAGAATCTTTTTTGCCTGCCTCATTTTTGTTTTGGCAGTAAACATGATTTATAGCGGACTTAATGGAAAAATCTAACATGGTACAAGAAGAAAAATTTGGAGAAAAAGATTTCCAGACAATCATAGGAAACTTGCTTCGTTATGGCGTTTGGATTTCATTAGCAGTAGCTTTTATGGGCGGTATCGTGTATTTAATGCACAATGGCACCCAGATAGAAGATTATTCTGTTTTTAAGGAAAACGACCGCAATATATTTGAAGTGATTGCCGATATTTATCAAGGAGCAATTCAGGGAGATGGTGCATCATTAATCTTTACGGGGATTATTTTACTCTTTTTAACACCCGTTTTAAGGGTTTTACTGTCGTTGTTTTCCTTTTTATTGGAAAAAGATTATTTATATGTAGGGATTACTTTAATCGTTATTGTAATCATTATTATTAGTATTTCATTCGGCTTCTCACATTGATTGACGCTGTAGGCTATAGGCTATAGGCTATAGGCTTTCCAATGCTTACAGCTTATAGCTTATAGCTTACAGCCTAAAGCCTAAAGCCTAAAGCTTAAAGCCCTCAAAAAAAAAACATATATGGAAATAGGAATAGACAGTTTTGCTTCGGCAATGTATGGCGATAACAATACTTTAAGCAGTGTTGACGCAATGGAACAGTTACTGCAGAGAATTGAATTTGCAGATCAAGTCGGCCTTGATGTGTTCGGGATTGGAGAACATCATAAAAAAGAGTTTTTAGATTCTGCCACAGCTGTTATTTTAAGTGCGGCGGCGGCAAGAACCAAAAATATAAGATTAGCAAGTGCGGTTTCCGTTTTAAGTGCTGCAGATCCTGTGCGGGTGTATCAAAGTTTTGCTACTTTGGATTTGGTTTCCAAAGGAAGAGCAGAAATTGTAGTCGGGCGTGGTTCTTCTATTGAAGCATATCCTCTTTTCGGCTATAATTTAAATGATTATGATGCGCTTTTCAGCGAAAAACTAGATTTACTTTTACAGATTCGTGACAATGAATTTGTTACTTGGGAAGGAAAATTTCGTCCCGCTATCCATAATCTTCCTGTTTATCCGAGAGCTATACAAGAAAAATTACCGATTTGGCTTGGAGTCGGCGGAACACCCGAATCTTTTGTTAGAGCGGGTTCGTTAGGACTTCCGTTAATGGTAGCCATTATTGGCGGACAAACACATCGTTTTAAACCTTTAATCGATTTATACCGTCAGGCTGGACAAGCAGCAGGTTATAAACCAGAAGAATTAAAAGTTGGATTGCATTCGCCAGGATATATCGGTACCACAACAGAAAATGCGATCGCAGATTATTATCCAGGTTATGCCGAATTATGGACCAAATTAGGAAGAGAACGCGGCTGGCCTCCAGTAACAAAAGACAAATTTGACGGATTAATTGATGATCTGGGTGTTTTAATTGTGGGAAGTCCAGAAAGGGCTGCAGAGAAAATTCTACGTCATAGTGAAGCACTTGGAGGTGTTGATCGATTTACATTTCAAATGGACAACGCTGGATTAACCCACAAACAATTAATGAGCGCTATTGAATTAATTGGAACAAAACTGATTCCTTTGATTAAGAAGGGATAGTTTTTTTTTGCCGCAGATTTCACAGAGTAAAATGATTTAGCAGATTATTATTTATGAAATTTAAATCACAATTTCGAAATAATTGGATGTATCAGCTTTAGCTGTATGAGAATATTAAGAAAAGTAAAAGGCTTTAACCAAACCTCAATAGTTTGGCTAAAGCCTTTTTTGTAATCAAAACTTACACCTCCAGTTAAAACTGGAGGCAATTCAAAAGCCTATTAAACTTATAGTCTTAGCATCTCAGAACCTCAGTACCTTAAAATTTATAAGTTACACCAACTCTAACATTTCTTCCGGGCTCAGACTGCCAATAGTAAGCTTGTAACCACTCATAGTAAGAACCGCTGTATAGATATTTATCGAGAATATTAAATACGTTTGCCGTAACTTTAACTTTTCCTATTTCGTAAGACAAGCCTCCGTCCAATTTAAAATATGACGGTAATTTTTCAAGACCTTCACCCCATGTATCAGTTTGACGTCCGTCAAGGAAAGTCCCACCAATAGAAGCGCCAAATCCTTTCATTTTACCAGATTGAATGGTATAATTTAACCAAGCATTTGCAGTATGTTTTGAATATCCAGGAACAACATCTCCTACATTAATCCCTTCTACATTAGATTCTGTAACAGTAGATTCTGTAAAAGCATAATTTGCTATCAGGTTAAGACCATCAAATAATTTCCCTCTTAGATCAAACTCAAACCCTTGCGCTCTTTTTTCACCTAATACAATTTTTGTTGGATTAGACGGCGTACTTAAAGGGTCAGCTGTTAATTCATTCTTTTTCAAAATATTATAAACAGACAAAGTAGTATTCCAAGAACCATCAAACCAATCTTTTTTAATACCAAATTCTACGTTATTACCTGTTAAAGGCTTCAACTCTCCATCTCTAACAACTCCAGATTGCGGTGTAAAAGCTTGATCATATAATCCATAAACTGCCAAGTCTTTCGTAATCGAATAACTTACTCCGAAACGTGGCGTTATATGACTATCTTCCTGTGGGTCGTCATAGCTGTTAGTCTGTTTAATCCACGTATATCTTGCTGCAAGTGTTACTCTTAATCTGTTTTGAAAAAAACCAAGTTCATCCTGAATATATCCAGCTGCATATTTTGAACCATAAAGTCCTCCTGCCCTTTGGCTTAAAGGCGTATCATGATCAAATTGCGGTAAACCATTCGAAGGAGTTCCGTAATTTGGGTTAAAAATATTAAAAGGATTATCAGCGGTATCAAGGTCATGAGATTGTCCCCAATCTGCCATATAATCTTTGTCTCCTAAATCTACACCTCCCAAAACTTTATGAGAAACACCACCAGTGTTGAATTTTCCATTCACAAAAATCTGGCCTAGAAACATATTACTATCCGCATCCCAGATACCAACGTTTCTAATAATCTCACCGTTACTAATATCTCCATTTGGAGTTGTTGCTGGTCCTACTGCAGATGGCCAAGAACTGTATCCTTGCTGCATATATTTGAAATAAGAAGTCTGAGCTGTCAATTTCCAGTTATCATCAAACTTATGTTCGAATTGTAAATAACCACTGTGATCTTGAATATTGGTATCTGGTAAACCTGGCGCCGTCATGGTAAAATCACGGGGCATAGTAGCATAACCGCCTGCCTTTGGTCCAAAAACATAGTAAGAACCAACTTCTGTCATATTTGCATATTGAAAATTATATTCAAAAGTTAATTTTGTTCGATCATCAAATTGATATGAAATAACTGGTGCAATAACATAACGGTCATTGTGCTCAAACGGACGATGAGATCCTTTTTTTTGAGCCGCACCATTAAATCTGTACAATAATTTTCCTTTTTTATCCAGTTTACCATCGAGGTCTATACTTACTCTGTAGAAATCAAAACTTCCTACTAAAGCACTAACCTCTCCTTTTGTAACCCCAGTAGGTTTTTTTGTTACTACATTATACAAACCACTAGGATCTCCGCTGGAAAGCATAAATCCAGCTGGTCCTTTTACAAATTCGATATGGTCAACAAAACTCATGTCTTCTGTTAAAGGTCCCCAGAAAGAAGAAACCACATTAAAACCGTTTCTAAAAGCCTGAATTTGCGAACCCCTCATTGTGATATTGGTATACAAATCGCCCCAGTGTTCTAAACGAACGGCACCACTCACGTTGCGAATTACTCCGTCGCTCATACTCGTAATCTGTTGATCTTTTAATGTTTGAGCACTTACAATTTGTATGTTTTGCGGAATTTCTAACACTGGAGTTTGAAGACGCAAAGACATTGAAGGTTTGTCTTGCTTGTATTTATTTTTAGTAATGACTACTTCATCAAGATCCTGCTGACTTTCTGAAAGTGAAAAATTCTTTGTTGTAGTTTGTTTTGAACTCACTACAATATTGTCTTCTATACTTTGTATACCGACACCTTTTATAACGATAGTGTAAGGTCCTGGTTTCACATTTTTGATTTCAAAATATCCTGATTCGCTGGTCACATCTGAATACTTAGTTCCTTTTAGGCTTACAGAAATATTTTCTGCTGGTTTATTGCCGCTTAAAGAAACTTTTCCATTTATATTTCCAAGCTGTTGCGCCATCATACTTAATGAGCTGAAAAACAACATAAAAATGTAAATTCTTGGATTAAAAACTATTTTCATTTTGGTTTATTTAAAATTTCGGATCAAAAGTATGTTCTAATCTTAACTTTTCCAAATTATTTTTATTCATTCTAAATAAATCTAACATTTTGTAATAAATTAGCAATAAAATTAAATTGAAACTGCGCAAATTTTAAGTTATTTCCTGATAATAGTAATGTAGATTAAGTATTAAACCGAATTCTATTTTTATCTTTATAATTCCAAAAACTCAACCTAAAATTCACTAAAAGCACTGATATGAAACCAGATACAATACGAAAAATAGCCATTGTAGGTTATAATAGAATTCCTTTTGCAAGAGCCAATACGGCTTATTCTTCTGTTGGAAACAAAGAAATGATGACGGCCTCACTAAACGGACTTATCGATAAATACAATTTAAAGGGAAAGTTATTAGGCGAAGTTGCCGGCGGTGCAGTTATAAAACATACTTATGATAACAATTTGATTCGTGAATGTGTCATGCAAACCAGTCTAGACCCCGCTACTCCAGCATGCGATTTACAACAGGCTTGTGATACTGGAATTGAAAGTGCCATTTATATTGCCAACAAAATTGCTCTGGGACAAATTGAATCTGGAATTGCTGGCGGTGTAGATTCTATTAGTGATATGCCGATTGCTGTCAGCGAAAAACTTAGAAAAGTATTGTTAGATGCGAGGAAAGCGAAATCTTTAGGAGAAAAAATCAAATTGTTTTTAAAACTTAGACCGAAAGATTTTAGTCCGTTAGTTCCAAAAAACGAAGAATCACAAACTGGACTTTCTATGGGCGGGCATACTGAAATTACAGCAAAACATTATAAAATATCTCGAGAAGAACAAGATCAATTTGCTTTAAAAAGTCATTTGAATATGGCAAAAGCATACGACGAAGGATTTTTTGATGATATGATTACGCCTTTCAACGGATTAGAAAAAGATAATAATCTTAGAAAAGACAGTACGCTTGAAAAATTAGCCAAATTAAATCCAGCTTTCGATAAAGCAAACGGAACTTTGACAGCTGGAAATTCCACCCCGTTAACAGATGGAGCTTCTTGCATTTTACTTGCAAGCGAAGAATGGGCAAAAGAACAGGGACTTCCTATATTAGCTTATATTTCGTTTGCAGAAGTTGCGGCGATCGAGTATGTCAAAAACCAGCAGAATCTTTTATTAGCACCTTTATTTGCAGCCTCGAGAATGCTCGAAAAAGCGGGATTAAATCTTCAGGATTTTGATTATTATGAAATTCACGAAGCTTTTGCTGCACAGGTTTTAGCTACTTTAAAAATTTGGGAAAGTCCTGAACTCAGTCAATCGATTGGTTTGAAGAAAACTTTAGGAGCTATCGACAGGGAAAAACTAAATGTAAAAGGAAGCAGTCTGGCTGCAGCACATCCTTTTGCTGCAACGGGCGGCAGAATTATTGGCGTAATGGCAAAATTGCTTAACGAAAAAGGTTCTGGCAGGGGTTTTGTCTCTATTTGCGCGGCCGGCGGACAAGGAGTTACAATGATAATCGAAAAATAACATCTTATTTAGAAATCATTTACTTTATAAAAATCTGCAAAATCCGCTAAATCTGCGAGTAAAAAATTACTCACACATTTAGCAGATTTGGCAGATTCTTTTTTTATAATAAAGCTGACATAAAATTTAATCTTTCTTAAATAATCTTTCCTGCCTATCGCGATAAATCCTTTTAATTGCGGTCACAGCATTATTTTCAGAAACAATTTTGATGCGATAATCATCTGTTCCATCGACCATAAATAAATCGGATTCCAGTGGTGTCAGTAAAAGAGTAATTATATTATTCCATCTAAAGCTTTACTATTTTAAATACTGATTACTTATTTCGTTCTCCAGCAGATTTTGGAGATTAAAGAGATTTTTTAATTTTTAATTTTTAATTTTTAATTTTTAATTTTATCAAACCGTAAAGTAAGGCGTCAGAATATCTTCAAAATTATACAAGCCGTTTTCTTTTTCTTTTATGTTTTCGGCAACAAAGATGACACCATTTCCAAAAGCCTCTCTGGAAATTGATTCATGTATAATTCGAACCGTTTGAAAAGGAAAGCCAAATATAACTTCGTGTTTTCCAACAATTCCTCCAGCACGTACCGAATTGATATTTTCTTTGTCAACATCCAGAGCTTCAGCAATTTTTATAGCTGTTCCAGAAGTTCCTTCTTTTGCTTTAAAGTGCTCTTCATTTACTTCAATATCAACCCACGGAGCAATTTTCTTTAAAAATTTGGCAGCAAATAATAAGTAATTAACGCCCAAAGTGATATTTGGAGACCAAAAAACAGTTGTTTTCTGTCCCAGTTTTTTTAGAAACTGAAGTTCTTTTTCTTTATAATGTGAAATTGCCGAAATGATTTTTACGTTATTTTTCGCAGCTGCCTCGCCATACGTATAAATTCCCTGATGAGAAGAAAAATCGATAATTACATCAACCGGATGTTTTTCTAACAATTCATCGATTGAAGTTTTGGAACTAGAATAGATTAGGCCGGGTTCGTCTGACTGCACTCCAAAAAACTCTGGTACCGATCTGTGTTCCAACACTGTACTTTGTCTTAAAACCCATTCTAGGCAGAATTTTTTATTTTCTAATAATATTGAAGCAACTGATTTTCCAGTTTTTCCGAATCCGATTAATCCTATTTTCATAAGCATTTGTTTTTTAAATGAGCGAAGTGCCCGTTAGAAAAATTGATATTGTAAAGTGGTAAATATCAATTCAAATTTTAATTTATAAAAACAGTTTTATAACTGCTATTTTAGTAAAAATAGGAAAATCACAACAGAAATTCTAGTAAAAAATGATTTTTATAACAAAAAACGGCATCATTAATACGTTTTTATTTATTAATTAAAATTTCTCGTGAAATATTTCAACTGTAATTATTCACCTTTTAAAATCGTTTTACAGCTTCTTTTTGACATAAAAAAATACCACAAAAAAAAGAATTTGGTAATATATAAGTAAACTTATTTTCAGTAGATTTATCGCCAGAACCCCCAAATAAACAGCAGTAAGTAATGGCCTACAACAACAATGAATTGCTTCGTTTTTTAGATGCTCAGAACAAATTGTATTTGACAGCTTTGGACGAAATTAAAAATGGTAAAAAAGAATCTCCATGGATGTGGTTTGTCTTTCCACAAATTAAAGGAATGGGTTCGAGTGATACTTCGAAATTCTACGAAATCAAAAATGCAGATGAAGCAATTGCTTTTCTAGAACACCCAATTTTAGGAAAACATCTTGTAGAAATCACAGCCGAATTAATCAAAAAAGAAGAAGACACCGTAACCGACATATTCGGAAATACTGATGTTGAAAAACTGCAATCCTGCATGACGTTATTTGCAAGCGTTCAGAACTCAGAACCTATTTTTCAAGAAGTCCTGCATAAATATTTTGACGGATCATCTGATTTCCATACCCTGCAGCTTTTATACAATAACCTGTGAATTGGTTGTCTTTAAAGGCTTTATATTAAAATTTATTATAAAAAATATAGCATTTTACAGCATTTAAAAATAAGATAACTATATTTGCAACACTGTTGCGATTAAATATTTCAGTATTAGATACTTAAATTTTGGCACAGAAATACCACTAATGAAAAAGAGAATCGTAATTGTAAATTTCTTAGCATCTTTTGCAGTATTGTGCGCAATGCTGTTTCAGACGGTGCACTCTTACGAGCATTTTTTCAAACAGCTTTCAGAAAAACCGTGCCAGCATCATACCAGTGCCAATCAGAAAGAAATAACGCATAGTCATACTACTGACAACCAATGTCATGTGTGTCATTTTGCATTTAGTACATTTATTCCAAATGCTGCTGAAGCTGTGCTTTTTCAAAAGATAAAAATCGAAACGAAACCTGTATTTACTTATACCAAATCGGTTTCCACATTCTTCAAAGGCAGTTTATTTGCTTTAAGGGCACCTCCTGCTCTACTTTAGTTTACAAGTTTATTTTAGCGCTTCATTTTTTTTGCTTTTTAAAATTAAAAGGAAAATATTTTCTTCTGGTTTTTAATTCAAGATAGAATTTCATATTCATTTGATACTTGCGCTTTCGCGAATACACCTTTGTAAACTTCCATTAATATTTTTAAAGAATTCCAGCTTTTTATAGGCTGTGAGATCTGTTTTTATTCACAAAAATCCAAATCAATATAATTATGCTTACAGCTGAAAATCTAACCAAAAAATATGGTGATTACACTGCTTTGAACGCTTTAAATTTAACTATTAAAGAAGGTGAAATATTTGCTCTTTTAGGGCAGAACGGTGCTGGAAAAACGACCACTATCAATTTATTTTTAGGTTTTATTGAACCTTCTGAAGGTTCTTTAACCATCAACAATATTCCCGTTACATTAAATGCAAAAACGACTAAAGAATTTGTCGCTTATATTCCAGAAACAGTAATGCTTTATCCGAATTTAACGGGTCTGGAAAATCTTAAATTTTTCTCTTCGCTGGCAGGATTTAAATATTCAAAAGGCGAACTCGAATATTTCTTAAACAAGGCCGGTTTGCAAACCAAAGCACACGATCAAAATCTTGGCGGTTATTCTAAAGGGATGCGCCAAAAGGTTGGAATTGCCATTGCAATCGCTAAAAAGGCTAAAGTACTTTTATTGGACGAACCAACAAGTGGTTTGGACCCGAAAGCCTCTAATGAATTTTCTCAAATATTAAAGGAACTTTCGGCAGATGGAACTGCAATTTTAATGGCAACCCACGATATTTTCAGAGCGCGTGAAGTGGCTTCTCACATCGGAATTATGAAGCAGGGAAACTTGGTTACCGTAATTGAGGCCTCTAAAATCTCTGCAAACGAATTGGAAGATTTGTATTTACAAACGGTTTAAAAGGAAACGTTGATTTCTATTTATAAAATGAAACATATATTTTCTTTGCTATTTATAGTAAGTACTTTCTCGATTCTAAATGCTCAAAATAACGGAAAAGTCAGAGACAGCATTATTAAAGATTCTTTGGAACTGGAAGCCAAGCGAAATGAATTGCAAACGGTTGAAATTATTGGACGCTCGACGCGAAAATATAACAGCGATTACTCTTTTTCTGCAACGAAAACGGCAGCTTTAAATAAAGATATTCCGCAGTCTATTTCGACTATAACCAAAGAATTAATTGCCGATAAAGGCGCCATTTATCTGGCCGATGTCGTAAAAATGGCCAGCGGTGTAATTCCGGCGAGTTATTACAATCAATATACGATTCGCGGGATAAGTCAAAATGAAGAAGGACAGATTATCAACGGAATGCGAACGCGTCAATATTACTTTTTACAGCCTTTAACGAGTAATATCGAGCGCGTTGAAGTTATAAAAGGACCATCGAGCGCTACCTTTTCTTCTGTTGACCCAGGCGGAAGCATTAATATGGTGACGAAAAAACCTTTGGCAGTAGACCGAAAAGAAGTTAGTCTAACCGTTGGAAGTTTCAGTACGTTACGCGGCACATTAGATTTTACAGGCCCTTTAAATGAATCCAAAACTCTTTTATATCGTGTAAACGGAGCGTATCAGGAAGCGAAATCATTTCGTGATTTGGTTAATAATAAGTCATTTTTGATTTCTCCTTCTTTCAGTTATATTCCGAATGAAAAAACGGCGATAAATACCGAATTGATTTTAAGTGACATGACTGGAGTTTTAGACCGCGGTCAGCCTATTTTTGGCGCTGTTGCAGGTAAAACTGATTTAAATAAAACCCCAATCAGCCTGAATTTGGGAGCTTCTGGAGATTATTTTAAATCGAAAGAAATGATTTTGATGACTAATTTAGCTCATAAATTCTCATCTAAAATTGGTTTTAATGCTTCTTACATGAAACAAACATGGACAGAAAACCTGCAGGAGCACCGTACAACAAATGGTTTTGCTGTAGATATGAACAATCAGCCAGTTACAAGTCTGGCTATGATGCAGTTTGTACAACGCCAGCAATATTGGGATGTTGACAATTTGAGTGCTTACTTTAATTTTGATTTTAAAACAGGAAAACTCAATCATAAACTATTAACGGGTTATGATTTAAGCAGTTGGAATAAAAACATTGGCGGCGGGCAAAATGCAGCAAGAGGTTATTTATTAAATGACGGAACTGTTGCTAGTTCTTTTGTTCCTGCAAATGCTTCTAATTATAAAACGGTAACGGTAGACGGCGTTGTACTGCCAAAACCAAATGTCAATTTCTTTGATTTAAACAATCCGTCTTACGCATTAAGAAACACGCAGAATTATGTTATGAATGTTCGTACAGCGCTTCCGTCTGCTCTTACCACGACAAATGCAGTTTACATTCAGGATCAGATCCAGTGGGAAAAATTCACTTTTTTATTGGGACTTCGAAACGAATGGTTTGAAGACATTACGAATTATAAAACCAATAATGAAATTACAGTTAAAAAATCGGCTTTACTGCCCCGAATTGGTGTGACATACGCCATCAATAATGAAATTAATGTCTATACTACTTATCTAGAAGGGTATCAGCCACAGTCCAATACGACGACTCTGATGCCTCAAACAGGAAGTTTATCGGCGGGAAGCCTTTTTAAACCGCTGGAAAGTGATTTGAAAGAGTTTGGTATGAAAGCCGTTTTCTTTAATAATACGGTAAGTTTTAATGCCGCGGTTTACGAAATCAAGCAGCGAAATATTTTAATGAATGCTAATGATCCTGCAAATCCAGATTTACTAGTAACCAGAGGTTCTGAAAGAAGCCGTGGTTTTGAATGTGATCTGGCTGGATATATTACTCCAGACTGGCAGATTAACGCTTCTTACAGTTACATCGATGCGGAAATTACCAATGATGCCAACATTTCATTAATTGGTCAAAGAAAGCAGAATACGCCAAAAAACAGTGCGAATCTGTGGACACGTTACAACTTCGCTTCTGATTCTGCTTTAGATGATTTCGGAATTGGTTTGGGAATGCAGTATCAAAGCAGTAAAGTGCCTTGGTTTACAAGAGATTTTACACTGCCTGATTTTACCATTTTTGATGCCGCTCTTTATTACAAACCTAATAAAAGCAATATGCAGATTGCTGTAAACGCAGGCAATCTTCTTAATAAAACCTATTGGTTAGGCGCGCAGAATTATCTGCGTTTGTTTCCTGGAAGTCCAAGAAACGTGAGCATTACCGTAACTTATAAATTTTAATTTATATGAAATTATTTCACACAGAAATCCTTATAGCCAAACATTTTAAGAATTCTATTTTTAAAAATTCGGCTGTTTATATTATTACCATTTTCATTGGTATTTTACTATTATATGCAGCATTTACGGGCTGGGACAATTACATAAGTCAAAACGAAACGAGCGAAAAATACCAGCACGAATCTAGAGAGGACTGGTTGAAAAATCCAGATAAAAATCCGCATAGAATGGCACATTACGGAAATTTTGCTTTTAGAAAAAGTACCCCATTAAGCGTTTTCGAGTTCGGAATGGAACCATTTTTTGGAAATGCGATTTTCCTTGAAGCTCACAAACAAAATACAGCCAATTTTTCTGAAGCTGGTTTTTCTAACAGTATGCTTCGTTTTGGCGAAATCAGTATTGCCATGGTTTTGCAGGTTTTGCTACCGCTTCTCATTTTTTTCCTCGGATTTAATGCTGTCGCGTATGAACGTGAAAATGGAACTTTAAAAATCCTTTTAACGCAGGGCATCAATTGGAAACAGCTTTTAATTGGAAAAACGTTGGGAATTGCAAGTGTAATCATGATGCTTTTTATTCCAACAATTATTGTTTTGGTTTTAGTGTGGCTGTTCCTTCAAGATTTTAGCATTACTGCAGACGAAACCGCAAAAATGCTTTTGTTTATCCTTTTTCATTTGGCTTATCTCCTATTCTTCTGTGTTATTGCAGTTTTAATTTCGGCAGTAAGCAAAACCTCTAAGAAAGCTTTGATCACACTTATTGGAATTTGGCTTCTTTTTACCATTATTCTGCCAAGAACCACGCAGGCGATTGGAGCTTACATTTACGAAGCACCATCTAAGATTCAGTTTAACAGTGATATCGAAAAAGATATTTTGAAACAAGGAGACAGTCATAATCCTAATGATCCGCATTATAAAGCGATAAAAGATTCGCTTCTTCGCGCTTACAAAGTCGATTCGGTACAAAAACTTCCTTTCAATTATTCTGGTTATATCATGACCGAAGGGGAAAGAATCAGCTCCAAAATTTACAACGAACATTTGGCTGAACTTCTAAAAATTTATAAAAAACAGAATAGTTTTTCGAAAACAGTTTCCTTTTTGAATCCCTACATCGCAATGAAAAATTTATCGATGGGATTATCTAACACGGATTACGAATCGTATATCGATTTTCAGAAACAAGCTGAAGATTATCGTTATGCCATGGCGCAGAAAATGAATGGACTGCAGATTAAATACATCAGCAATAAAAAGCCCGGACCAAACGATAAACCACTTACAATTGGTAAAGAACATTGGGCCGATGTAGAAGAATTTCATTATGAGCCTAAGAAAATCGGAACGGTTCTTAAAAACGAAATTATCTCGATTATTTCAATTATTCTCTGGATTTCACTGCTTTTCATTTTAATCAGAATCGCATCCAAAAAACTTAAAGCCATTTAATATGTTAGCATTACTCTTTAAAAATTTCATTCGATCTAAAGGAACCAAAATTGGGCTGCTTTTTTTGTTGTGCATTGGTTTTATAAGTCTTTTAATTGGAAAACAGTTTCAGGATAAGCAAGAGAATAATATTCGCGAAGCTTCCCTTTATCAGAAAGAACACATTGCCCGAAATGCCTCTTTTCATAAAGACGAAATCGGACTTTTATTGTATTACATCAAGTTTTCATTAGTCAATAAAACATTGCCTATAAACAGTTTAGCAATCGGACAGCGCGATGTTAATCCTTCTATTCAAAGCGTTACGATTCGTGGTCTAGAAGGTCAGAAATACGATGCAGAACTCAATAATCCGAACAATCTTCTGTCAGGAAATATCGATTTTAGTTTTGTGCTGATTTATCTTTTTCCGCTTTTAATAATTTCCTTTTCGTATAATCTTATTTCTGAAGAAAAAGAAAGCGGAACTTGGAAAATTGTAGCAACGCAAAGTCAAAACACTTTTCTTTATATTCTAAAGTTATTCTATGTCAGGATTTTGAGTTTAATCGCATTGTTTACTATTTTATTTTTGGCTGCCGTTTTATTCTTAAATATTCCGTTGGATCAAACTTTTTTCATCTTCTACGGATTGGGAATATTATATATCTTATTTTGGTTTTCAGTATGTTTCTTTATTGTTTCGCTGCAAAAACATTCCAATTTTAATGCTGTTTTACTATTAACGATTTGGTTATTCTTAATTATCATTGTTCCTGCAGGAATTAACGCTTATATCGTAAATCAGTATAAAGTTCCAGAAGCTTTAGAATTGACTTTGAAACAGCGAAATGCGTATCATGAAAAATGGGATATGAATAAACAAGAAACTGTTGATAAATTTTACAAACATTATCCTCAGTTTAGAGAATATAAGATTCCGGCAGACAAAGAATTCAGCTGGCTTTGGTATTACGCTATGCAGCAAATGGGCGACGACGAATCGGCTGTAGAATCTCGCGAATTGGAAACCAAATTGCAACAGAGAAATCTTGCCAGCCAGAGAATTGCACAATTTATTCCCACGCTTCATACGCAGTTACAACTAAATGAAATTGCCCACGCCGATTTAGGAAATCAGCTTTTATTTTTAAAAGAAACACAGCATTTCCATGAAAAAATGAGATTGCATTTTTATCCAAAAATCTTCTCAGATGCTCCTGTAAATGCTCAAAAATGGGATGATTTTAAAGTTGAAACGTTTAATGATCCAACTCAAATAAGTTTTGCTAAGGCATTTTTGCCATTACTAATTTTCAATTTACTATTGATTGTTTTGGGATGGAGGAATTTAAACAGAAAAGCTGTTTAATTTTTTGACCGATAATACTGTGTTTTTTAACCGCAGAGAACGCAAAGGTTTACGCAGAGTTCGCAAAGTTTTTTTTGACAAGCTTTAAGGATAATTTTCTTTACGGTGAAAGTTCGCAAAGATTCCCAAAAATGGCAAATATAGTCAATGGTTTCAACCATTGGAGCGCAATGAATTTATGCATGTCTCCCGAGGTTGAAACCTCGGGCTATGTTTTTCAAAAGGTTTATCGTATACAACCAATGGATTCAATGATTGAACGTCAGCAATTCACCACCAACATATCTCCCGAGGTTAAAACCTCGGGCTATGTTTTTCAAAAGTTCGCGAAGTTTTTTACATAAAGCTTTGCGTCCCGAAGCTTCGGGATTATGTTTTATAAAGCCCTCCATATCTAAAAACCTTTGCACCCTTTGCGGTAAAATACCCCTAGCATATCAAAAAAACCTTTGCGCTCTTTGCGGTAAAATACTCCAGTATATCAAAAAAACCTTTGTGTGCTTTGCGTTAAAATACCCCCGTTTTAGTATTTTTAATGAAATTTCCATTCCATGAAAAAAGTACTTTTTGCAGGTCTTCTTATTATTATCATTTTATATGCCTTTAGACAATTGGTTTACAATCCGTACAAATGGAAAAAAGCGATTAACACACCCGAACATAAATTACAGCTAGGCAGTTTTATTTTCAGCAAACAAAGAGGTTCAAACGGAAGTCAGAGCATGCAGACCAATTATTTTATTTTTAAAGTAATTGAAATAAACGGCGATTATGTGAGACTTTCTGTGATTCGCCAGTTATCTGAAAAGGATAAAATACGATCTGGTTTTTCGACTAAAAAAGAAGCTTATAAGGATTTAAAAGAAAGTATTCAGAAAGTTACAATTACACCCATTTTACCTGAAGATTTGTACAAAGGGAGTTCTTCCTTTACCATAAACGATTATTTATTAGATAAATATCCTTCTTTACAAAAATCAAGATATTATTCTGAGGACGTAAAATCTTCTACAGATCCACGAGAATATTTCAGTTTAGTTTATTCTAAGGAAAAAATTATAGCCAAAGGAAAACTCGTTCCGTGGATAATAAGTAACAGTGACAAACCTGAATTGGCGGAAAGATTATCTGAAAATATAGAACTGATCGTTAATTGATTTTTTTCTTTGCGACTAATTTAGGAACGTTTTTTTAACCGCAGAGTTCGCAAAGAATTACGCAAAGTTCGCAAAGATCCTATTCAAAGCTTTAAGGATAATTTACTTTACGGTGAAAGTTCGCAAAGATTCCCGAAAATGGTAAACATAGCCAATGGTTTCAACCATTGGAGCGTAATGAAATTTATCCACGCATGTCTCCCGAGGTTGAAACCTCGGGCTATGTTTTGAAAAGGTTTATTATACACAACCAATTGAACGTCATCAATTCACCACCAACATGTCTTCCGAGGTTGAAACCTCGGGCTATGTTTTGAAAAGGTTTATTATAAGCAACCAATTGAACGTCATCAATTCACCACCAACATGTCTCCCGACGTTGAAACCTCGGGCTATGTTTTGAAAAGGTTTATTATACACAACCAATGAACGTCATCAATTCACCACCAACATATCTCCCGAGGTTGAAACCTCGGGCTATGTTTTGAAAGGGTTTATTATACACAACCAATTGAACGTCATCAATTCACCACCAACATGTCTGCCGAGGTTGAAACCTCGGGCTATGTTTTCAAATGGTTTATTATGCACAACCAATGAACGTCATCAATTCACCACCAACATGTCTCCCGAGGTTGAAACCTAGGGCTATGTTTTCAAATGGTTCTCAAAGTTTTTACTCAAAGCTTTGCGTGCCGAGGCTTCGGTATTGTGTTTTTGTAAAACCCAGCATATCAAAAAAACCTTTGTGTGCTTTGCGTTAAAATAGCCCTAGCATATCAAAAAATCTTTGCGCTCTTTGCGGTAAAATACCCCAGCATATCAAAAGAAACCTTTGCGGTAAAAAACATTTCTAAACCTATTCTGAATAAAATTTCTCCAAACATTCAATAATTATATTTTATTTAGAATTAATATAAATAAACTTTTATATTTGCCGCTTTCGCAGCAAATCTGAGTAGATTTTAAAATTTACTTAATATTGCTTTTCCAAAGTAAATTTCGTTTAATGAACCACAATGCCAGTTTCGAATTAGATCTTTTCAAATCCTTTAAAGAAGGAGACGAAACTGCATTTAAGTTTTTTTACAATAAATATTTTAGGAGAATCCAATCTTTCAGCGTTCAGTTTATTTATGATCAGGACGAAGCTGAAAATCTTGCTCAAGAAGCCTTACTACACTTATGGCAGAACAGAGAAAGCGTAGAATCTATTAACGGAATCCAAGCTTTCTTATTTACCTATGCCAAATCAAAATGCTTGAATTTAATTCGCCACAATAAAGTGAAGGATAAATTTAAGAATGACCTGCTTAACCACAAAGAAAGAGAGTTGGATATCGAAGTTTTAAATTCGCTTCAGTTCGACACATTAGAATTAACAGAATTGGAGCGCATTATTCAGGAATCCATAAATGAATTACCGCCCAAAACTCGCGAAGTTTTTATAAAAAAACGCTTTGAGAATAAAAAAAATGCAGAGATAGCCGAAGAAATGGAAGTTACTTTAAAAGCTGTAGAAGCCCATATGACAAAGGCTTTGAAGATTTTAAAGACCAAATTATCGGATTATTTGTTTCTGATCTTTATCCTTATTTATAATAATTAAGAATAAAAGGTAGGGTATTTTAATTCTGAAGTGTACTTACTATAGCGAGAAGTTTAAAAACGCATTTATGACATCGGAACTAATTTATAAATACTTATCTAATGAAGCTTCAGAACAAGAAGTTCAACAACTTTTTGAATGGATTGATTCCTCAAAAGAAAACAAAAAGCAATTTATAACTTTAAAAAAGACTTGGGCCTTAACAGTACTTACTGGAACTATTTCACGTGATACCACTCCGGTAATTTCATTTAAACCAAAAAACAATACCAGAAAGTATTTTAAATACGCGGCCATTCTTGTGGTTTTATTTGGTTTAGGAAGGCTTGCTTTTTATTTTAATGAAAGAACAGCAGATTCTAAAGAAGTTGTTCTGGAATTAGGCGATGGACGATTAGAATATTTTACGCATAAAGAGGAGAACGCTTTAGTAAACGACAAAGGCGAATTGATCGCCCGAAAATTTTCTGATCGAATTGTATACTTCGGAAAAGTTCTCGATAAGGAGGTTTTATATCACACGCTTAAAGTTCCTTACGGTAAAAGATTCAAACTTAAACTTTCAGATGGTACCCTTGTAAGTTTAAATTCTGGAACTACTTTTCGCTATCCGGAACAATTTGGAATTAACGGCAAAAGAAATGTTTATTTAACTGGTGAAGCCTTTTTTGAGGTTGCCAAAGATAAAGAGCATCCGTTTATTGTACATTCTGATCAAGCGGCTATTGAGGTTCTCGGGACAAGATTTAATGTGAGTGCTTACCCAGAAGACAAAACTGTGAGTAGTGTTTTGGTTGAAGGAAGTATTCAGATGTGTGAAGAAAGTAATTCTATAAACGCTGTTTTGCTAAAGCCATCTCAAATGGCTGTGTGGCAGAGCGAGTCTAAGAAAATCGTCACAAAAACTGTTGATGTTTCTTTTTACGAAGCTTGGACTCAAGGCGAACTTGCATTCAAGGATACCCCATTTGCTGCCATTGCAAAAATTATTGAACGCACCTACGACGTTGAAATTATCAATGAAAATGCTGTTTTGGCCAAACAGAGTTTTACAGGTTCAATAAAAATTAGTGAATCTAGTGTCGCCAATATTTTAGATCTTCTAAAACGTGACACACCTTTTAATTATTCTATTAAAGAAAACACCATTACTATTACACCAATTTTCCATAACTAAATAAAACATGACATTAACGATACATCCCAATTCAAGAAAAATTCTATTTTTCTTAGGCTTTCTTTTATCCTGTTTTTCAGCTTTTTCCCAAAATAAAACCATTACATTACATGTAAAAAACAAACCTATAAGTCTTATTATCAAATCGATTGAACAACAGACTGATTTTCGAATTATTTATAATGCCCGAAAAATTGATGCCGAACAATTGTCCGATATTAATGTAGATAATGCATCTTTGGAAACGACTTTAACGAAGTTATTTGAAGGAAAGAATATCTCTTTTTACATTCATAAGAAACAGGTTCTATTGACGAATTCAAGCTCTAATAATGATTCAGGTTCTGCGCAGGAAACACAAAGATTTATAAGCGGAACTGTTTATAATGCAAAAGACAAATTACCGCTTCCAGGAGCAACAATCCGTATTAAAGGTACTGGAATGGGCGCTATTACGGATTTCAACGGAAAATTTGTTTATGAGTTAAAAGGAAATGATATTCCGAATCTAATTCTTGAAGTTGGATTTTTAGGAATGGAACCTCAGTCACAAAAAGCCGAAGACAAAAAACAGTTTACTTTTTATCTTCAGGAAGCGGCTGATGAATTAAATCCGGTTGTGATTACTTCATCTTATGGAACTACTAAATTAAAAGAAGAAATTGTTGGGAGTATTTCCACTTTACAAGCCAAAGATATTCCGGTGCAACAAGCATCAGAGAGTGTGGATAAAATGCTTGAAGGACAAATTGCAGGTGTTTTAATAGAAAATACGTCTGGAGTTGGCGGACCTGTAAAAATCAACATTCGTGGTCAGGGAAGCTTAAAGCCTCTGGGAACAACAATTTTTGGTACTTCTACGCAACCTTTAATAATTATTGACGGAGTTATTATGTCTGATGAAAGTTATATTGACAGTTCTTTTTTTAATGGACAGTCGGCATTTTCTGAAGATTTATCTAATCCTCTAGCGCAAATAGCACCAGAAAACATTGAAACTTTTACGGTTCTTAAAGATGCTGCTGCAGTTGGTCTGTACGGTGCAGACGGAGCCAATGGAGTAATCTTAATTACTACTAAAAAAGGAAAAATTGGTAAAACTAAATTTGGTTTTTCAAATCAGCTGGGAGTTTCGTCTGCTATAAATCAGATAAAATATTTAAATGGCGAGCAATACACTGAAATGAGAAACGAATATTTAAGAAACACTTCTCCTGGCAGTGCGCTTCTTACCTATAACGGAGTAAATACAGATTGGTTTGATTTATTAAATAACTCGGGAATTTATAATAAATATAATTTTAATGTTTCTGGAGCAAATTCTAAATTCTCGTATAGAACCAATATTAGTTACTTAGATATTGATGAGCCGCAATTAGGCAATACAACGAAACAATTAAATGCAGGAATCAATTTAGGTTACAGACAAGATAAATGGGATGTAAATGTATCCTTAAATCCAAGTTACATCAAAAAAGATGCTCCTAACACCTATTATTCGTATGCCTACATTCCAACAACGTCGCCTTATAACGCAGATGGATCTTACTCATTATCTGGAGTAACAGGAGCAACCGGAGGAAATCCGTTGGCAGCAATTGCTCAAAATACAAATCAAACCAATACTTACGGTGTATTAGGAAGTCTTAATTTAGGTTATGAATTAAATAAAGCTGTAAAATTCCAGACCTTATTTGGAATTGATTACAAAGACAAAGAACAGGATCGTTATTTTTCTGGAGAAAATGAAAGCGGCAGAAACAGCGGTACTTTCCTTTTAGATGGACAGACTTATCCGAATTGGGGCAGAAGAGCCACAAATGAACGTAAGTCTACCAAATGGAACTGGCAGGGTCAAGTATTATTTGACAAAAAAATAACCGAAAATCATGCCGTAGATGGTGTCTTAGGATTTGAACTAGCAGAAGAAAAAGGAAGATTTAACTATGCTGCAGCTACAGGTTTTGTTAATCCGAATGTGGTTAATGCAATTTCAGATGCAATACAAGATGATAATCTTTTAACGGCTGCAGACGAAACCTACGCTAAACAGTCTTATCGATATGAGATCAGCAACGGATCAAGAGTTTCTTTGTTTTCTCAGCTTAACTACAACTATAAAAAACGATACTTTTTCTTAGGAAATATTAGACGTGACGAAAGTTCTGTTTTTGGAGACGATACGAATGTAGCTTTAAACAGTGGTGCCGGTTTAGCGTGGATAATCAGCAATGAAGACTTTTTAAAAACGAACTCTTGGGTTAATTTTTTGAAGTTAAAACTAAGCTACGGATCAACTGGTAATTCAAGAATTGGTTCTTACCGTTCAAAAGGTTTGTATAATTTTTCTCAAAATGGATATAATGGCGAAGACTATGCAACTGTAAGTGATGCACCAAATGGAAACTTAAGCTGGGAGAAAAATACGAAATTCAACGCAGGAGTTGACTTTAACATATTTAATAGAATCGAATTATCATTAGAATATTATTACGATGATTTATCTGATTTGATTGTTGCCAGAGATATTCCGGTAGAAAATGGTTATAATACTTTAGAATTAAATGCTGCAAGCATGTATAATAAAGGTTTTGAATTTACTACTAGAATAAAATGGTTACAAGAAGGAAAGTTTAAATGGTCAACTTCTTTCAATATTTCAACAGTAGAAAATAAAGTCACCGATTTATTAGGTTTAGGAAGCGATTATTCTCAGGCGAATATTGCTTTGGCACAAAAAATCGGATACAGCACAAGTACAATTTGGGGAGTTAACTGGATTGGTGTTGATCCTGCCACAGGTAGAGATCTTATTAGAAAAAATGGTCAGGTTTACGATTCTGCAACTTATAATCAATTATTTACAAATGCAGACTGGGAACCAATTGGAAATACACAGCCTAAAGCATTTGGAGGTTTTAGCAATAGATTTTCATTAAATAATAGTATCACCTTATCTATAACTGGAGCTTTTCAATGGGGTGGAGACAAATTAGTTACTGATGATATTATTGGTAAATACAGAATCACATCCAATAGAAATATGTCTGTAAACGCCTATGATTATTGGAGAAATCCAGGAGATAATGTTACGCAGCCTTCTCCGGGTAATAATACTTTGATCCCTAATATGAGTAAATATGTTTTTGATGCTACGTATATTAAAATCAGCAATATCAATCTAAGTTATAATGTTCCTGTAAAAAATACTTTTCTTGACAACTTAACTGTATTTGCAGATGTTTCGAATTTATTGTACTGGTACAAAGAGAAAAGCCCTTCTGGATTGAATGGCATCAGAGAATTTAGTTATACCTATCCACAAGCCAGAACTATTTCATGTGGCATTAACACCAAATTTTAAAATGATGAAATACTTTAAAAATATTACAATATTAAAATTTCCTGCTATTTTAATGCTGCTTTGTGCACTTCAAAGCTGCAGTGACTTTTTAGAACAAGAACCTGGTACACAAACTTCTATTAATGAACAGTTAGGAAGTAAAAAAGGAGTTTTGGCCGCGCTAAACGGACTCTATTTAGATATTAGGGAAATTCATACGAGCCCAACTTTTGTAGTATATTCAGAGCTGCAAGGAGGCAACCTGAAATTTTCACCCACCTATTCTACTGATAAAAGTAGAAATGGAATAATTACTGTCCCTACTGCTATAGAAGGTTTTTATTCCTTTAATGATCAGGCTTTGGCTTCTAATCTAGCTAGTTTTTACAGCGGTGGTTACGAGGTTATCAATGAAGCAAATTTAATTATAGAATTTGTAGATGCCTTAAAAGATGCAACACAAGCCGAAAAAAATCAGATAAAAGCTGAAGCTTTGACAGCAAGAGCCTATATGCATTTTTTATTAAGCGAATTTTACAGTCAAAATTACAGTTATACTTCAGATGCTTCTCATTTAGGAATTGTTTACAATACGAAATCTATCACTAATGGACTTCAATATGCTTCTAGAGAAACTGCTGCAAGTACCTACTCCCATATTATTGAAGATATTGAAAGTGCTGTAAACCTATATTCTGAAAATATTCTTTTAAACGGACCTTCTTATAGTTATTTCAATAAAAATAACGCAAAAGCTTTATTATCAAGAGTATATTTGTCTAAAAATGACTGGCAGAAAGCTTATGAAACAGCAAATGATGTCATCTCAAATTCTGGTGTAAGTTTAGTTGAATCAGCGAATTATATTGCTCAATGGGATCAACCAGATCTTCCGATTTCTGAAATTTTAATGGAATTTACATTATCACGAAATGAAGAATCCACAGCAAGCATTTCACCAGCATCCTATTTTGGTTATACCAATAGTACAACTTTTTCAAAGTATGTAGCTTCACAAGATTTAATTGATCTATATGAAACTTCAGATATCCGTAAACAATTATTTTTGATACAGCCATTAACAACCTTGGTTAATCTGCAGCCAGTAGAATTAAACTATTATTTCACAAAAAAATTCCAAGGAAATCCGGGATATGTCGCTTTTAGACTAAGTGAGCAATATTTAATTCGAGCAGAAGCTGCCTTAAAGCTTAACAATACAGATCAAGCCAAAAAAGACATCAATACTATTAGAGCCAGAGCAAATGCTAGTGCGGTAAAAGATTCTGAGAATCTGGAAGATGCTGTATTTTTGGAACGAAGAAAAGAACTTTGCTTTGAAGGTCATTCCTTTTTTGATATCGCCAGAAATCATAAGGATGTTTCTAGAAATGACGGCTGTTTATCATCAGTTTGCAGTATCAACTATCCTTCACCAAAATATATTCTGCCAATTCCAAAAAGTAACCTTAACCTTAACCATAATTTAAAACAAAATGAATCGTATTAAATTTATAGCTACAATCAGCATTATTGCTGCAATATTAGTTTCTTGCTCAAAAGACGATTACAGATTAGATACTACAAGTACTGATCCTTTTGTGAGGTTTAACTTTTTGGTAAGCACAAGTAACATACCATTAGAATATCCTTCAAAAAACACCTCTGCACTGCCCATAAGCACGTACGAAAACAAGTCTATCAAAACTTTAAAAGTGCCGGTAACTTTGACTTCGACAACTTTAAAATCTCCTGTTAAAGTCAATTTTAGTGCAGCAACATCTGGAGATGTAAACAGTTTTAGTCTGAATCCTGCAACAGAGTTATTATTTGAGGGAAATAAATTAACGGATACCATTTTTGTTTCTTTTGAAAAAAGATGGGCAGGCCAACAAACCATTTCATTAAAACTGGAAAATGCATCAGATCCGTCAATTCACATTGGAAACTTAAATTCTTATGCATTAAATGATGCTTTTACAATTACTTTAGGTGAAATTAGTACCACTTATACTTTTCCAGTAAATCAGTTTGTAATAAAAGGTGAAGTTGGAGAAAAAATTGATTTTAAAGTCAATTTCCCTAACGGATTTATTCCGTCAGAAATTGAAAACAATCCTATTTTTAAATTCCAAAACGGTTTTGAATATTCTTTAACTCATGATGATTACGGTAATAACAGAAGTTCAATAACGTATCATTTCACTCTTTTGGAGGATATTCAAAATGATGATGCCCGTTATGAAACCAAAATCACTTTAGTAAACACTCCTAATTATATAGCAACTGGAAATATTAGTTTGAACATTGTAAAACCAATTAAATCCCCAAGAGATGTTCAGGCATATCCTGCATCGAAATTTACAGATCCAACCAATGCGTTTTATTTAACCTACGGAGAACATTGGTTCAACAACAACGGAAATTGTACTTGGCAGACTTTTAATGCTTTAACTTTCCCTATTATTGTTTCCAAAGACAACGAAAATGCGATTCTTTACAGCGATAAAGGAACCGCAAACCCTAATGATGATGTATATCATGATGCTTTCAAAATTGGATTTAATGTGGCGAGCGGAACTAATACAATAAATTCTTTCGGTCTAAAAAGATGGTTTTCTAACGAAAGTAATTCTGCCGCAATTTCTCCGGGATTTAATATTACCTCAGCTTTAGAATTTTTCCCTGCAAACGGAAACAGTAAAACCGAAGGAACAGTTTTGGTAATTCCGCAGGACATTACAATTGGCTCCAGCGCAGCAAATACCTACCAAATCGCGATTTCTGGTGAGGGAACCTATAAAGAAATCAGCAACGGTCTATATGAAATTTCATTTGAACTAAAATTAACAAACGACAAACTGTTTGGAGGAACAGTTTCGACGCAATACAGAATGTATAATAACCGAGTTTACACCAAACCAACTCCTTTAACTATCGAATGCCCTAAGGAAGTTACGCTTTAGTTTTGTATTCAGTCGCAGTTTTCAGCTGCGATGAGTAAGCTTTGTCAAAGTTTAAAACTTTGACAAAGCTTTTGGTGTCTAAAAAAACAAATTTCATGTTTCATGTTTCATGTTTCATGTTTCATGTTTCACGTTCTGCAACAACATGAAACCTGAAACTTGAAACAAAAAAAACAAAAAACAAAAAACAAAAAATAAAAAAGAATTGAAAAAGCTAATTATCCCTCTCCTATTCCTGCTGAGTTTGACGGCCTATAAAAGCATTGAAGAACCAGATTACATTGATATTCAGGAATTACGAAGAATTTATTCTGGTGGCGACGCTTCAAAATGGCCTGCTGCGGAATTACATGAAAGTATTGATAAATCTAAATTTCACGATATTGGAGTGCTTCCTGCTGTTCCTTATCCTGCTTACAATCCGTATTCTAAGGAAAAGGAAAGTTTGGGGAAGATTTTGTTTTTTGATCCGAGGTTATCGCGAAGCGGACAAATTGCGTGTGCTTCATGCCATAATCCAGAATTGGGATGGACTGATAATTTGACGCGCTCGTTTGGACATGACCGCCAGACTGGAAAACGCAATTCTATGACAATTTTGAATTCGGCGTACGCCACTTCTTTGTTTTGGGATGGACGTGCTTCAAGCTTAGAAGATCAGGCGCAGTTTCCTGTTTCGGATCCGTTGGAAATGAATGAAAAACTCATAATTGCGGTTGATAAAATCGCTAAAATTAAAGGCTATAATGCTTTATTTACGGCAGCTTTTGGAAATAAAAAAGTGACTTTAGAGCGAATTCAATATGCGATCGCTACGTTTGAAAGATCAATCAATAGTCCGAAAAGTAAGTTTGACCAGTTTGTGAGCGGGAAATCAGAAATTTATACAGATCAGCAGGTTAAAGGAATGCATTTATTTAGAACCAAAGCGCAATGCATCAATTGTCATAATACGCCTTATTTCAGCGACAATCAATTTCATAACGACGGACAGACTTTATTCGGAACAAAAAATGAAGACTTCGGTCGTTATAATGTGACAAAAGATGTAAAAGATATTGGAAAATTCAGAACGCCGACGCTTCGAGAAGTCGCAAATACAAAACCTTGGATGCACCACGGTCATTTTCCAACTTTGCTGGATGTTGTCGAATTGTACAATTTAGGAAATCCATCGCCGGTTCAGAAAAAATATCTGGGAACTCCAAGAGATTCTCTAATTCCGAAAGTAGATCCTGCACTTAGAAAGTTGAATTTAAGTAAAGAAGAAATAAGCGATTTATTGGCTTTTATCGAAACTTTAAGTACGCCGACCAGAAGAATTATGGTTCCAGAAATGCCGAAATAATTTAGTGAATGATTTGTATTTTGCCCCAACTATTTTCAAATATATTTTGCCCGTTTTCTTTATGAGAGTGGGCTTTTTTATATAAAAAGAAACTAAAAATAATATTATTTTGCTATACTTTCATCGAAGTATAAAATACCTCATTAATCAAAACTCGTTAAGCATTCTTTAAATTTGTTATAAACGAAAGAAGCTTTTTTTCTTCAATAAAAAATACCATTATGAAATTAGAACAAATCCAAATTCAAACCAACAATATTCAAAAAACTACTGCATATTATAAAGATGTTTTAGAATTGACAATCTTAGAAAAAAGTTCAAATTCAGTAACAATTAAAGCCGGAAATTCCATTTTAGAATTCGTTGAAAATCCTCAATTTAATTCTATTTATCACTTTGCTTTTAATATTCCCGAAAACAAACTTGACGAAGCTATAAAATGGTGTAAAAGCAAAATAGATCTAATTGTCATTGAAGATCAGAATGTAATTGCCAATTTTGAAAATTGGAATGCCAATGCCGTGTATTTCTACGACAATAATGGAAATTTATTAGAGTTTATCGCTAGACACGATCTTAATAATTCTCAGACAGAAGAATTCAGTTCTAAATCCATTTTAAATATCAGCGAGATCGGAATCGTGAACGAAAATCCGCTTGCATTGGGAAATCAGTTAATTGAAAAATACGGATTAAACTTCTTTTCTAAAAATGATAACAGCGAATTTTTTTCCGCTATTGGAGATGACGAAGGCCTGCTTATTTTGGTAAAACCAAACCGAAGCTGGTATCCAACTCAAACTCCTTCTGAAAGTAACGAAACAGCAATTAAATTAGAAAACAAGGGAACAACTATAGATTTAAAACTTTAATATTCCTTATTTTTATCAAAATTAAAACTCCTAAAAATGCCATTTGTCCGAATCAGTTTACCGAAGAAACTTTCGTTGGAAACAAAGAATACTATTTCACAATCAGTCCATCAATCTTTAATAGAAGAATTTCATATTCCTGAAGCTGATTATTTCCATGTAATTGAAGAATTAGAAACTCATCAAATAAAATATCCAGAAAGTTATCTCGGAATCTCACATTCTGATGAAATAATATATGTGCAAATAACAGCAGGACAAGGTAGAACACTGGAACAAAAAAAGAAGCTCTATCATCAAATTGGAACAAGAATTTCTTCAACAACCTCCATTCTAATTAATAATGTAATTATCATTCTTTTAGAAAATAATGGGCTTGAAAATTGGTCTTTTGGAAATGGCGAAATTCAGGAACAGAAACATTTGAAAAAGTAAATTCATTAAAAGTAAAAGCCCAATTCAAATAGAATGAATTGGGCTTTTGCTTTTAAATTTATCATTTAAAACCGCATCTTCTGAATTCTAACCGCATTTAAAATCGCTAGTAAAGCAACACCAACATCGGCAAAAACAGCTTCCCACATTGTTGCAAGCCCGCCTGCGCCAAGAATTAGTACAAAAGCTTTTACGACAAAAGCCAGTGTAATATTCTGCCAGACTATCTTTTTGGTTTGTTTCCCAATATTAATTGCCATTGCAATTTTGCTTGGTTTATCATCCTGAATAACAATATCAGCGGTTTCGATTGCAGCATCGCTTCCTAAACCTCCCATCGCGATTCCAACAGTACTTAGAGCAATTACAGGCGCATCGTTTACGCCGTCGCCCACAAAAGCTACAGTTTCGTTTTTGGCTTTAATTTCGTTTACTTTATTGACTTTGTCTTCTGGAAGTAAATCACCAAAAGCATTTGAAATTCTTAATTTATCAGCAACAAATTGGACAACGTTCGTTTTATCACCGCTCAGCATGGTTAGCTTCACTCCTAATGATTTTAGTTTTGAAACGGTTTCCTGAGCATCTTCTTTAATTTCATCTGCAATTGTCAGATAACCTGCAAATTTCCCGTCATAAGCAATCGCAATTGTGGTATATACTACTGAAGATGGATCAATATCATAACTAATATTAAATTTATCCAGAAGTTTGAAATTCCCAACATAAAATGCTTTTCCATTATGAAAAGCTTTTAATCCGTGTCCGGAAATTTCTTCAATATCTTTCAATTCAATTACAGCATCGATTGGTCCCACGTGATTGTGAATTGCTGTTGCGACGGGATGAGTACTTCTGCTTTCTAGAGCATTTACCAGTTTCAGAATTTCTTCTTTATCAAAATCGGATTTTATAATAACTTCCTGAACTTTAAAAACACCTTCGGTCATTGTTCCCGTTTTATCAACCACAACATTCTGAATCGTCGAAATACTATCTAAGAAATTACTGCCTTTAAAGAGAATTCCGTTTTTACTCGCCGCGCCGATTCCGCCAAAATACCCTAACGGAATACTGATAACCAAAGCACAAGGACAAGAAATTACCAAGAAAACCAAAGCTCTGTACAACCAGTCGCTAAAAACATAATTATCTACAAAAAGTATTGGCACTAAACAAATTGCAATTGCCAGATACACTACAATTGGCGTATAGATTTTGGCGAATTTTCTAATAAAAAGTTCAGCAGGCGCTTTCTTTGTTGTAGCATTTTGAACCAATTCTAATATTTTAGATAATTTACTATCGCTATATGCGGTTGTTACTTTGACTTCAGCAATTGTATTTCCGTTTATCATTCCAGCCAGAACGGTTTCGCCTTTCTTTTTCGTATTGGGCTTGCTTTCTCCCGTTAATGCTGCGGTATTAAACGAAGCAGAATCTGATAATAATTCACCGTCTAAACCTAGTTTTTCTCCTGCTTTCATCTGGATAACAGCTCCAATCTGCACCTCTTTTGCTTTTACTTTTACCGCAGTATTGTTTTCTAAAATATGGACTTCATCTGGGCGCTGGTCTAGTAAACTTTTAATACTGGATTTTGCTCTACTAACCGCCATTCCCTGAAATGTTTCTCCAATTGTATAAAACAACATTACGGCTACTCCTTCTGGATATTCGCCAATTGCAAATGCACCAATCGTCGCAATACACATCAGGAAAAATTCTGAGAAAACGTCTCCTTTTATAATGCTCTCATACGCTTCTCTTAAAACCGGAAGCCCAACTGGAAGATAAGCAATAGCATACCAAATCGTTCTTACATATCCTGTAAACCAAGTTTGAGGAAAATAGTTGTCAAAAGCAATTCCAATCAGTAATAAAGCAAAGGAAATTATGGCGGGAAGAAACAACTTAAATAAACTGCCTTCTACATTATGCTCGTGATTGTGTCCGTCATGGTCGTGTCCGTCATTCTCAATATGTACAGGTTCGTCGTGAGAACAGCAGCAGGATGGTTTGGGTTTGCTTTTTATATTTTTTACTTCTTTATCTTGATGTATCATTTTTGAAGTTTCAGTTTTTTTGTTTCAAGTTTCAAGTTGAAACTTTGTTAAATAATGTTCTAAATTTAAGCAATTTGTGGCAATTAGCATTAAGTGAAAATGTTATAATCTCGCAAAAACGCTAAGGCGCAAAGTTTTTTATTTTGCCACAGATAAAAGGATAAAAATAATTTTTCTCGTTTTGTGTGATTTCTACGTAAGACATAAATTGAGCAGCTCCTATTTGAATTGCCTCCTGCTTTAGCTGGAGGTTACTTAAATTTTAAGTGTAATGGCTTTAGCCAAACTTTCGCATTTTGGCTAAAGCCTGTCTTTCTTATTTATTTACACCTCCAGCTAAAGCTGGAGGCAATTCGATTTAATTCTTTAAAAAACCTTTGTGACTCTGCGAGCAAATTTCGTCGTCAAAAAACCTCAGAATCTTAGAACCTTAGCTGCTCAGAACCTTAAAAAAATCAATGTTCATGCTCTCCTCCGCCTTTCATTGCTGAAAGCAGATTAAAAGCGTTTTTTGCCACAGATTAAAAGGATAAAAATGATTTTTCTCGTTTTGTGTGATTTCTACGTAAGATATAAATTGAGCAGCTTCTATTTGAATTGCCTCCTGCTTTAGCTGGAGGTTACTTAAATTTTAAGTGTAATGGCTTTAGCCAAACTTTCGCATTTTGGCTAAAGCCTCTCTTTCTTATTCATATTTACACCTCCAGCTAAAGCTGGAGGCAATTCAATTTAATTCTTTAAAAAACCTTTGTGACTCTGCGAGCAAATTTCGCCGTCAAAAAAACTCAGAATCTTAGAACCTTAGCTGCTCAGAACCTTAAAAAAAAATCAATGTTCATGCTCTCCTCCGCCTTTCATTGCTGAAAGCAGATAAAAAGCGTTTTTCGTAACAATTTTAGCATTGGGTTCCATCTTATCAACAAACTTAATTTCTGTAAAACCTAAATCTGTTGTGCCAGGAATTACTTCTAAAGCTTTAAAATGAATTTCATTTTCATGGCTTTCTTCTTTTTCAGCTGCTGTATGTTCGTGTTTTTCTTTGGTATGTTTTTCCTCTTGTACAAAAACAAAATACTTGTCAGCATTTCTAACAACGGCATCTTTCGGCAGAGCTGGAACCGTTGCGTTTGTAATATTGATATTGGCAGAAACATACATTCCTGGAATAAGACCTTTTGCGTCGGCGGGATCAATTTTAGCGTGTACAGCAACGGTTTTACTTTCGTTAGAAAATGATTTATTGATTCCGAAAATCTTTCCTTTAATTGATTTGTTTGACTGGTTGGTCAATACAAAATCAATTACTTGACCTACCGAAATTGATCCCAGATCTTTCTCATAAACATTCAAATCCAAATGCATCTGACTGTTGTCGACCACTTCAAAAAGCGAAACTCCTGTATTGGCAAAAGCGCCTTTGGCAATATTGATTTTCCCTACATAGCCGTTTATTGGTGCAACAATTGGGACTAAAGAAGTACTTCCTTTAGTCGAGACATGCAATGCATCCAGCTTGTTTTTTGCTGCCTGCGCGCGGGCTTTTTCGGCTGCTAATTTGGCTTTTACTTCCTGAAATATTTTTCTCGGATTTACATTTTCGTCGCTCAACGTTTTCTGGCGGTTGTATTCTAACTGTAAGTATTCAACATTGGCAATAGCAGAATGGTAATCTTCCTGCATTTCAATAACTTCCAGATTTTGAATCGTTGCCAAAACTTTTCCTTTATTTACAAATGTTCCTTCTAAAACATAAATATCCTTTACTGTTCCGCCAATTAAAGTCGAAACCTCTGCGGAATTCTGCGGTGGAACTGTAGTATAACCATTGGCTTTTATGATTTTATTGAGGTTTCGGTCTTCTACAAATCCAGTTTCAATTCCGACCGTTTTATATTGGGATTCGGTTAAAGAAACTTCGGTCTGCGATTTTTCTTCTTTAGTAATTTCCTCGGTTTTCTTCTTATTGCATGCGATTAAGGTAACCGCAAGGCACGCAAGGGCAAAGCGCAAGACACGCAAGGAAATTAAACTTTGCGAACTTTGCGTAAATATCTTTGCGAACTTTGCGGTTAAATCTGCTCTTAAATCTATTTTCATTTTTAATTGTTTTTGATGGTTGGAAATTGAAGTTCGATAGCACTTTGGTTGTAGCTGTGGGTCGCTTCTGCATATTGTTTTTTTATATCAATTGCCTGATTTAAAAAACTGATATACGACCAATAACTCATATCGCCATTGGCATAACTTTTCTGTGCCGTTTCGATAATCTGATTGGCATATTGCAATCCTTCATTTTGGTAATACGCTAAGTTTTTCTGCTGTTTCAAGAAGTTATGCTGCAATTCTTCTTGCTGCAGGTTTAAGATCATTTTACTTTTATCTAAAGCCAATTGCGACTGCGAGATACTAATTTCAGATGCTTTCGCTTTCGTTGTATTCACGCCTCCAAACAGCGGTATCTGCAGTCCGGCGGTAAAACCCTGAAATAAAGATTCTGTGTTTATAGTCTGAGCAAAATAGCCTAAACCAACTTTTGGGGTTCTCAGAGCTTTAAAAGTTCCTGCTTCCTTTTGATAAACTGAAATCTGCTGTTCATAAAAATCGGTTATTAAAAGCGCGGCTTTCGAATTATCTTTACTTTCTACAAAAGCATATTGAAGCGTTGTACTTTCCTCTGGAATAATTTTTTGAGTAGTCTGAACAAAAAACTGCAGCTGTTTCTGATAAATCGCTAAATCGTATTCTAATTGTGCTTTTTGGGTTTCAATTTCTTTCACTTTCGCTTTAGCGCTTATCACTTCTATATTCCCGCCTTCCCCAGTTTTAAAACGGAGTTCGGCGTTCTTTAGAAATTTGGTATAAATTTCATTTAATTCTGAGTTTAACTTCTGAATCGAAATTCCATACAAATATTGATAATAAGCCAAAGTCACAGCTTTTTCTATTTCATAAGAAGACAATGCTTTTCGTTTTTCAGCCAATTTCGCCAATTCTTCCTGTAATTGTCTATTGGCTTTTGTAACATTTCCTAACGGAAAAAACTGCTGTACCGAAACATTGTGATCGAAATCGGCGCTGTTAAACTGCCCTCCTTGATACTGCACTTGCAGCGGATCGGGCTGGAAAGCTGTTTTCTTTAAAATGGTTTGTTTTTCGATTTCCTTATCGGCAATTTTTAAATCGATGTTGTTTGATTTGGCGAGTTCGATTGCTTTTTCAAGACTGATCGATTTCTGTGAAAATGCTACTGTACTTGCTAATAGAAACACAATTAAACGCAAAGTTCGCGAAAGACTTATCGCAAAGTTCGCAAAGGGAATTGCGCTGATTTTATATATTGAATTCATTGTAACTTTTATTAAATTTTTCTTTGTGTTCTTTGCGTAAACCTTAGCGTTCTTTGCGGTTAAAATCTTTGCGGTTAAATCTCTCCAGCATTAAATACAAAATCGGTAAAACAATTAAGGTCAATAAAGTTGCTGAGAAAAGACCGCCAATTACGACAGTTGCCAAAGGTTTCTGTACTTCTGCCCCACCGCTTGTAGATAATGCCATTGGTAAAAATCCTAAAGAAGCTACGGCAGCTGTCATTAAAACTGGACGTAATCTGGTTCTGGTTCCGATAAGAATTCTTTGCAGCGGATCTAAAACCCCTTCTGTTTTCAATTGATTGAAATAAGAAATCAATACAATTCCGTTTAGAACGGCAATTCCGAACAAGGCTATAAAACCAATTCCGGCAGAAATACTAAACGGCATTCCTCTCAGCGAAAGCGCAAAAACGCCTCCAATTGCAGATAACGGAATTGCCGTAAAAATCAATAAAGCTTGTTTGACGCTTTTAAAAGTAAAATACAAAAGCACTAAAATGAGCCCCAAAGCAATTGGTAATGCAACCGAAAGTCTTTTAGATGCCTCAATTAAATTCTCAAACTGTCCGCCGTATGTGACATAATAGCCTGCAGGAAGTTTAAAGCTTTTATCTAGTTTTGCCTGAATTTCTTCAACAACACTTTTGATGTCTCTCCCGCGAACATTTAATCCAACAGTAATTCTTCTTTTTCCGTCTTCGCGGATGACTTGCACCGGACCTTGCTCGTATTCTACCGAAGCAACCTGAGAAAGCGGTACCTGCTGTCCGTTTGGAAGCGGAATAAACAAATTGCTGACATCTGTAATATCGGCACGATTGTTCTCGTCCATTCGTACCACGACATCAAACCTTTTGCTTTCATCATATATTTTCCCAGCACTTTCTCCCGCAAATGAAGAACGGATGATCTGGTTTATATCCGAAATATTGAGTCCGTACAATGCAATTTTATCGTAATCGTACTTTACGGTAATTTGAGGCAGACCCGTTACTTTATCGGCTTTTAGATCTCCAATTCCCTCGACGGCTTTTATCTTCGAAATTAATTCTGCTGCTTTAGCGTCTAGAATCTCCAAATCGTCTCCAAAAATTTTAATAGCAATATCAGATCGGCTTCCTGTCATTAATTCGTTAAAACGCATCTGAATAGGCTGTGAAATTTCGATATTTGCACCTGGAATTATTTCCATTTCCTCTTTCATCGCATTGGCCAATTCTTCCCAATTATGGTATTTTCCTTTCCAATCCTTTTTGTCTTTTAAAACAATAATCAAATCCCCGCTTTCAATGGGCATTGGATCAGTTGGAATTTCACCGCTTCCAATTTTGGTAACAATGGTTTTGATTTCAGGGAATTTAGCTTTTAGAAGCTGTTCGTATTTTGTAGTCGTTTCTACCATTTGCGTCAGCGAACTTCCAGTCATAATGGTAGCATTAATGGCTAAATCTCCTTCTTCGATTGTGGGAATAAATTCGCCTCCCATATTTTGGAAAATCACAAAAGCAAAAACAAATAATCCGATGGCGGTCGAAAGGACAACCTTTTTAAATTTTAGTGCTTTATTTAAAAATGGCATATAACGATTCTCCAGCCAGGCAATCATTCGATCGCTAAAATTGGGTGCATGTTCTGTCTTTTTAGAAAGAAATAAAGCACTCATCATCGGAATATAGGTTAGAGAAAGAATAAAAGCCCCAATAATCGCAAAACTAACCGTCATCGCCATTGGTTTAAACATTTTGCCTTCTGTCCCTATCAAAGCAAGAATTGGCAGATAGACAATTAAAATGATGATTTCTCCAAAGGCTGCACTATTTCGTATTTTAGAAGCGGAATTGTAAACCTCTTCATCCATTTCATCCTGAGTCAGTTCTTTTTTGTTTTTTAATTTCTGAAGATGATGCATCGTGGCTTCTACAATAATTACCGCGCCGTCCACTATAATTCCGAAATCTATGGCGCCTAAGCTCATTAAATTCCCGCTTACGCCGAAGGCATTCATTAAAATAACAGCAAATAACATCGCTAATGGAATAACGGAAGCCACAATTAATCCCGCACGAAGATTTCCTAGAAATAAAATCAATACAAAAATTACGATTAAAGCGCCTTCTAATAAATTTTTCGCGACTGTTTTTATGGAATTATCAACTAGTTTTCCTCTATCAATAAAGGCTTCTGCGGCAACTCCTTCAGGCAGGCTTTTGTTAATCTGAGCCATTTTCTCGTGAATCCTGTTTACAACTGCACTGGAATTTTCGCCTTTTAGCATCAAAACCAAACCAGAAACAATTTCTCCTTTTCCGTCTTTTGTCGAAGCACCATAACGTAAAGCAACGCCTTCGCGAACCTGAGCCACATTGCGCACTAAGACCGGCGAACCGTTACGATTTTTAACGACTACATTTTCAAGATCTTTTACGCCTTTTGCCATTCCAACTCCGCGGATAAAATAGGTGTATTGATCTTTCTCAATATAAGCACCGCCTGTGTTTTGATTGTTTTTTTCTAAGGCATCAAAAATTTCAGTTATTGTAACGCCCAGACTATTAAGCATATTGGGGTTTACAGCAATTTCATATTGTTTTAGTTTTCCGCCCCAGGTACTTACGTCTGCAACGCCTCTAATTCCCTGTAGCTGCGGAATAATAATCCAGTCTTGAATGGTCCTTAATTCGACTGCGCTGTATTTATTTTCATAACCTTTTTTGGCGTAAACATCATATTGGTAAATTTCGCCTAAACCTGTTGTAATGGGCGCTAATTCTGGTGAATCTACATAATCAGGAATGTTTTCTTCGGCTTGTTTTAAACGCTGGAAAATCTGTTCGCGAGCCCAGTAAATATCTACATCGTCTTCAAAAACAACTGTGACAACAGACAATCCGAAACGGGAAATACTGCGCAGTTCTATAATTTCTGGAACTGTTTTTACAGCTCTTTCCAAAGGATAGGTAATTAACTGCTCAACTTCCTGACTTGCCAAAGTAGGCGCCGTAGTAATAATCTGTACCTGATTATTAGTTACGTCGGGCAAGGCATCAAGCGGCAGATTTTTAAGCGAATAACTTCCCCACGCTATTAAAACGAGGGTAAATAATAGTATAACGAATTTGTTTCGTATACTAAACTGAATGATTTTATCTAACATTTGAATACTATAATGACGTGAAAAAGGATCGTCTCTAAATGTTGTGGAGAAATAAAATAGTATGTCCTAACTATTTTTTACCGCAGAGTTCACTACGATTTAAGTAGAGTTTGCAAAATTTAAGTCCGCAAGGCTTTGTGAACTTTGTTTTTTTACTTCAATTAAAATAGTAAAAAACTTTGCGTGCTCCGTGGTAATTTTTCTCTCCGTTTTTCGAATTGATCCATAAAAAACTAGACAAGAATTTGTCTGATAAATTTGTGGAAAGTCCACAACGCTCTAACTCGGAATTAACCGAGCATCATTATGCTATTTGAGGTGGCTGCCAAATACTTCCGTAGAAATTGGAAGTAAAAACAGAATTATAACTTGGTAAAGATTTTAAAATGAGATTGTAAGCTACAGGAAAATCAAAACTTACAGCAGATTGGTAACTTAAAACCTGTGCTCCGCAGCAATTGCAGGCACAAAATGGAGAACATAAATCGTTGTCTTTATTATGAGAATGGTTTTCTTCTGATGAAAATTGAGCTGTTTTATGCATAGCACTATTCACTTCCATGTCTGCGCAGGGCATATTTGAAAGTGCCATCAAGTAAATTGACATTAGTATTGCTATCCATTTCATGACTGTAAAAATAGTACATTATTCCTTTCGTTAGAAAAAATATTATAAATCACTGATTATAAATTACTTTTATTTAAAAATAATTCTCACCAAAAGAATTTTTAGTTAACTTTAACACTAATAAACATATATTCTATACTCCAGTAAGTCAAAAGATAAGCCGAAATTCCCTCAGAATACATTAGTACATCATTATTTCAAGCAGTTTTATTTAATCAATTCAACACTCTAATCAATGAAATGTAAAAAACTAATATCAGCCTTTTTCTTATTATTTAGTGTTCCGTTTTTCGGTCAAGTCTATACCGATAAAATCGTAGGAGAAAAAAATCAAGTACTTAAAGACAGTTTAAAAATCGAAGATTATCCGTATGCCCTGCCCATCTGGGGAGAAAAAGTTGCCCAAAAAGGTTATAATCTTCCCTATTCTGCCGGATTGTCTATAAATTATTTTTGGCAGGATTCTCAAATAAATATAAATGACTTGGAAGTGGGATTTAATAATGGTCCGCTTTATAATTTAGATGAAATTGTTCGTTTTGATAAATCTTCTGTAGAAGCTGGTGCCTTAACTATCAGACCAGATATATGGCTGCTTCCATTTTTAAATATCTATGGTATTTTTGGTAAAGCAAATACTGCAACAAAAATTAATGCGGGTATTTGGGTTCCAGATGCTGATAATAATTGGTCTCAGGTAGCTTCATTCAGCACTAAAGCGAATTTTAATGCCACTACTTTTGGATTTGGAATGACTCCCACAATTGGAATTGGCGGGGGCTGGCTGGCATTAGATATGAATATGGCCTGGACCGATATTAGTTCGCTGGACAAACCTGCCTTTTCGTATGTCTTTGGACCTCGTTTGGGAAAAACATTTAAATTTCATAAAAAAGATGAAAACATTGCTTTTTGGGTTGGAGGTTTCAGAGTTCATATTTCAGGAGATACCAATGGAAATATTCCTTTATCAGATATATTTGATCTAACTAATGCACAGACAAAAGTGGATGATGGACTGACAAAAGTTTCTGAAAACCAAACAAGTGTCGATAATTGGTGGAATGGGTTAACTCCTGCACAACAGGCAAATCCCGTAAATACGGCCAAACATGATACTGCAAACCGTGCGCTGGAACGAGCTGGAACTTTCCTAACAACTTTAGACGGAGCTTTGAGTACGGCGGAATCTTCATCAGTGCAATACTCTCTTCAGAAAGCTCCAAAAGATATGTGGAACTTTATTATGGGAACTCAATATCAATACAATAAACATATAATGTTTAGGTTTGAAGCTGGTTTTTTAGGAAGCCGCACACAATTTTTAGGTGGTCTTCAATATCGTTTTAGACTTTAATCTGGTACTATGAAAAAGGGTTTACTATTACTAATTATGCTCTTGAGCATGGCTTCTGTACGTTCTCAGGTTTTAATTTCCTTAATTTTTGGAGACAAACTTAATTCTCCTTTTTTAGAGTTTGGTCTCGAAGGCGGTATTAATCTTTCGGATATATCTGATCTTAATAGTTCAGGAACTAATCCTGGTTTTAATCTTGGGTTTTACTTTGATATTAGATCCAGACAAAATCCCGCGTGGATGATTAATACAGGCGTAATCGTTAAATCGCCAATGGGTGCACGGCATATTCCTGTTTATTCTTTAGAGGATGTAAACTTGGATAATACTTTTGAAGGCGGAAGTGTAAATCGGGAAATTCGTTATTTTAATGTTCCTATTTTAATTAAACACCAATTTAAAAATAGAATATATGTCAAAGCTGGACCTCAATTAGGATTGCTGGCTTCTGCTTTTGATGAATTTACAAACAAGATTAATGATAACGATGTTACATATAAGAAAAAAATCAGAGATCAGATTCGGGTTATAGATGCAGGAATCGCTTTAGGAACGGGCTATCATATGAATGTTGGCAACGGATTAAATGTTACCGTTCAATACTATTACGGATTAGTTCCTGTTCTGAAAGGTGATGGTCCAAACGTCTACAACCGTTCTTTATACTTAACAGCAGGAATTCCAATTGGAAAAGGAAAAGCTGCACAAAGAAGAGCTGAAAAAGATGCCGAAATGAATAAAGTTATATTGCCTGAAGATGAAAAAAAATAAATTATTTTATTTTCGGTATAGTTAAAGAAAGGCATTTCGAATTAAATATCAAATTTCGCTCCGCTGGAGCTATTGCTGATTTTACAAAATATTTCTATAAATATTTCGTCCCTATGGGACTAACCTTAATTGGATGATTTTAGTAATTATTAATACAAATACTTCTTCCTTTTCGGAGTAACTTTCTAATCCATATAAATAAAAAGTTTTAGATAAATTATATTATATATAATTTATCTAATTATCTCTACAAATATTTTGTTCTTTGAGAATAATTATAGATCGCTATTTCAAAACCGAAAAGCTTTAGAGAAGGTATATTATATATAATTCATCTAATTATCTCTACAAATATTTGGTTCTTTGAGAATAATTATAGATTACTATTTCAAAATCGAAAAGCTTTAGAGAAGGTATATTATATATAATTCATCTAATTATTTCTTATTTTGTTCTTTGAGAATAATTCTAGATCGCTATTAACCGAAAAGCTTCAGAGAAGCGAAATATTTATAGCATAATTTATCTAATTATAAATAAAGTCCCGGAGGGACGACATATCGTTTATTTTTAAAATCTTTTGAGGATTTTTCAAAATCGCCGTGAATGAAATTACTCAGCAGCTTCTTTATTTATCTTAGTTATAAATTCAAGTATTTCTTCCGTATTCAAAACAAAATCGGGATTGGTGTGTAAAATCGCATTATTTGGCATGAAAGACATTTCTGCTGAAAGCGGATTTTGAACCACCGTTTTTCCACCCGCGGCCTGAATCGCTTTTAACCCAACAGTTCCATCAGAATTAGAACCAGAAAGTAATATTCCGATTAGATGCGAGCCGTATATTTCGGCTGCAGATTCGAAAGAAACATCAATACTTGGTCTGCTGTAATTTATTTTTTCTGAAGTATCTAAGGAAAGTGTTTCGTCTTTTTCAAATAGTAAATGGTAATTCGAAGGTGCTATATAAATGAAACCCTTTTGCAGTTTTATTTTATCTTCAACTATTTTAACTTTTACTCCTGATCTTAAATTAATTAGATCTTCGAGCGTTTGTCCGTCCGAATTTTTTCTGTGAACGATAATGACAATAGCAAAAGAAATTGAATTTTCTACGAAAGGCAAAATATGTAATAATACCTGCAAACTTCCCGCTGAACCTCCAATTATGAGTACTTTACAATTTTCTATTATTTTATTTTTCTCCATATTTTCTCTTTTTCAAACTGTTTGTATTTCGATGGAGAGATAGAATATTTGATTGTTTCTTTTGTTCCAAGTGCCAGAAAACCTAAGGTTGCAAGACTGTCATCAAAAAGATTTATAACTCTTTTTTGCAGATTATTATCAAAATAAATCAAAACATTACGGCACAAAATAAGGTCAAACTCATTAAAAGAAGTGTCTGAAACCAAATTGTGCTGCGAAAAAACCATCTTTTCAGAAAGGCTTTCATTAAACTTTGCAAAACCATAATTGGCTATGTAATAATCTGAAAAGTCTTCTTGTCCGCCAGAATCTCTATAATTATCTGCATAATCTTTTATCATTCTAAGTGGAAAAATACCGCTTTTTGCCGTTTCTAAAACCGTTGCATTAATATCTGTTGCATACAATATCGATTTATGCAATAAACCTGCTTCTTGCAGCATTATAGCCATCGAATAGACTTCTTCGCCTGTAGAACATCCTGCATGCCAAATTCGGATAAATGGTTTTGTTCCCAATAAAGGCAGAATTTCTTTTCGAAGTGTCAAATAAAATGACGGATCGCGAAACATTTCTGTAACATTGACCGTTATTTCATCGATCATTCTTTTACAGTATTCGGGATCTCTTCTGACTTTTGATAAAAACTCGTGAAAATGCTTAAATCCATCTAAATAAAAAACTCTATTTACACGTCTTTTAAGTGAGGCTCTGGAATAGCTTCCAAAATCAAAACCGTAATATTCGTAAACTTCATTTATAAGAGTTTCTAATTCAATATCTTCAATCATAATTCATTTAAATTTCACCCAAGATCTGTAATAATTTATCAACATCTACGGGTTTTGAGATATAGGCATCTGCCCCAGCCTCTATACATTTTTCTCTATCTCCTGCCATCGCCTGTGCGGTTACGGCAACTACAAAAGTAGCTTCTTGTGACGGAATTGCTTTTATAAGCGGAATTGCCTCATAACCGTCCATTTCGGGCATCATCATGTCCATTAAAACAGCGTCTATTGAACTGTCATTTGCTAAAATTTTTAAAGCTTCTTCAGCACTTAAACAAGATAAACACTCAAAGGATTTTGCTTTTAAAGTATTTACTAAAGCAAAAATATTTCTAGAATCGTCATCTACAATCAATACTTTTTTCTTCTCCATTTACAGTATTTTTAAAGATTAGATTTTATCATATAACCAAACTCGCAATAACGATAACAACTGATCTACATCGACAGGTTTTGTAATGTAATCCGAAGCTCCTGCTTTGATACATTTTTCTCTGTCGCCCGTCATTGCTTTGGCTGTTACAGCAATTACTGCTAAGTTAAGAAATTTAGGATTACTTCTGATCTTTTCTGCTGTTTCGTAACCATCCATATTTGGCATCATCATATCTAACAATACAACATCTGTATCTGGGTTTTCATCTAAAATCTTGATCGCTTCTTTTCCGTCAAAAGCCGTAATAACCGTCATTTTAAATGCTTCTAAAGCTTTAGAAAGCGAATAAATATTACGAACATCGTCATCAACAATTAATACTTTTTTCTCGAATAGAATATTGTTTAATGAATTCAGTTTTTTGTGGCTTTCTTTTTTGCTGTCTCCTTGTTTCTTTTCTTCTACTAAGTGAAGGAAAAGTGAGACTTCATCCAGCATTCTTTGGTAAGAATGTGCCGTTTTCACGATAATAGAATCGGCGTATTTTCTAATTTTTAATTCTTCTTTAATCGACAAGCTTTTTCCTGTAAATACAATTACCGGCAGATTCTCTAATCCTGGGCTTTTCTTAACGCCGTCTAGAATTTGATAAGCCTGTTTATCTGGAATTCCCATATCTAGGATTACACAGTCTACATCTTTATCAGTCAAAACCGTTAAACCCTCAGATACATCGCTTTTTATTTCTGAATTGATATTGTAAGTTTCTAAGAAATAAGCCAGTGCTTTTGCGTGCTGCGCATTATCCTCTATAATTAAAACCTTTTGAGATTCTTTGTTGATGATATGTTCAATTCGCATAAAAACTTCTGGAATTCTATCAAAAGCAACGGGTTTGTCTAAAAAATCTACCGCTCCTTTTAACAAACTTTCTTGTTTCAATTTATGCGAAGACATAATATGAACCGAAATATGTTTGGTATGAGAATGATTTTTCAATTCTTCTAATACTTCCCAACCGCTCTTAATTGGCAATTCGATGTCAAGTAAAATTCCGACTGGTCTGTAGATTAAAGCAAAATTTAAAGCGTAATCTCCTCTTACCGCAACAACTCCTTTGTATCCTTTTTTCTGCGTAAAAGCCAATAATGATTTCGCAAAATTAATATCGTCTTCTACAATCAAGATTACTTTATCTCCTTCGACAATTGAATCACGGTCATCTTCGATTTCTGCAGGAATAACTTCGCTGATGTATTTTGGTTTTACCTCTTTTTCTTCTGTTTCCTCTTCAATTACTTCTGCTTCTAAAATTTTATTTACTGAAATTTTATTGATCGCAAAACCTAATACTGGAAGACATAATGTAAAAGTACTTCCCTCGCTTACTTTACTATGCAGTGTAATTTCTCCTCGCAATAATTTAGCTAATTCTCGACTGATTGACAATCCTAAGCCTGTTCCGCCGTACTTACGTTTAGTTGAACCATCGGCTTGTTGGAAAGCTTCAAAAATCAACGGCTGTTTGTCTAACGGAATTCCGATTCCGGTATCTTTTACAATGAAACAAATAACTTTATCATCATCTGTATTCACTTTAATTTCGATACTAACGGTACCTTTTTCAGTAAATTTAATAGCATTTGAAATTAAATTTTTCAGAATCTGCTCCAAACGCATTTTGTCTGTTTTAATGACAATTGGTGCATCTTTAGTTATAATTTCGAAATTGATTCCTTTTTCTTTAGCAACAAGATAAAATAAATTATGAAGGTTGTCTGTAATTTCTTTAGTCGAAACATCCAAGAATTCTAAATCCATTTTACCCGCTTCAATCTTAGATAAATCAAGAATTTCGTCGATTAATCCTAATAAGCTGTTTCCTGAACTCTGGATTACTTTAGCAAATTCAATTTCTTCATTGATCATTGTTTTGTTGTTATTTTCAGACAACAAACGGCTCAATAGTAAAATCGAATTTAAAGGTGTTCTTAATTCGTGTGACATATTAGCCAAAAACTCCGATTTATAACGTGTAGTTAATTCTAAAGCTTCTGATTTTTTCTGAATTTCTGTATTTTTTTCTTCCAATAAAACACTTCTTTCGGACAGCTCTTCATTGGTTTGTTCCAATTCTTCCTGCTGTACGCGAAGTTCTTCCTCAGAAGCTTGTAATTTTTCAGTTTGTGCTTCTAATTCTGCGTTTATAGCTTCTAGTTCGCTATGTTGAATTTGAAGTTCTTCAGACTGTGATTTGGTTTCTTCCAAGAGTTCCATCACTCTTTTACGGTTCTGAGTTGCTTTTAAGGCAATTCCGATATTATTGGAAACCATGTTCAAAAATTCCAGCTGTAGTAGAGAGAATCCGTAAATGCTGGCTAATTCTACAGCTCCTTCTACTTTAAAATCTAGTAATGGAACCGCAACAATATGTGTTGGTTTAATTTGCCCTAAAGCATAATTTATCTGAATATCATCTGGAGATAATGTTTTCAATTCCAACATTTTTCCAGAAGTTATGGCCTGACCAATCAAGCCTTCGCCTTTTTTGATTCGTTCTCTATTTTTACTTGGAATATAGCTGTATCCACCAGAAACAGTCAATTCTTCTCCATCTATAACATATAAAACCCCAGCGCTGCTATTGGTATATTGGCATAAAAATTCAATTACGTCTTTTGATAATTTCTGAATCGTTTTTTCACCCAGCATTTTATCATTTAAAGAAGCAATACCTGTTTGCAACCATTCTTTTTGGGATAATAACTCGAAAGAATCTTTTAACGAATCTTTCATATTATGAATCGAAGCACCCAATGCGCCTAAAGTGTCCGATTTTTTATCATCAATCTGAACATCATAATTCCCAGCAGAAATTTGTGTTGCAATTCCGCTGATTACTTCTAATCTCTCGGCAGTTTCAACATCTTTGCGCTCTAATTCTTTTTGTAAAAGCGCTCTTTCATTATGATCTTTTAGAATTCTTGCAAAAAATACAACTGTAATAATCATTGCAATTATAAAAGCAACAATAATTAAAACAAAACTGTAGTTCCCATATCGTTCCGAATTTGCGATACGTTCTTTTAGCAGAACTTGTTCGCTTTTTTCAATACTTTTAAATTTGCTGCGAAGTTCGTCCATCATCTTCTTACCTTCTTGAAGATCAAAGGTAACATTCGCGCCTCCTAGCTGTTTTTTTACAACTTGATTGTGAAGATATTTGAAAAAATTAGCACGAAGCGGTTTTAACTCATTTAGTCTTTTTTGCTGTGCAGGATTATCAACAGTTAATTCATCCAACTTTTCAAAATAAGTATTAACTTCTTTTTCTGCGTTGTAATGTTCTTCTAAATACTCTTTATTACCACTAATTAAATACCCCCGCATACTCGTTTGAGCATCTGTGATAATAGATGAAGCAGTATTTAAATTATAAATAACATCCTGCGTATGGTTGACCCAGGCATTGCTGTCAAGAAGACTTTTTATACTTAAAAAAGATGCAGTCGAACTAATCATTAAAATCAGCAGGGAAATCGACGAACTGATTAGTAAATTTCTTTTAAAATTACTGTCCATATAAATTCTGTACTATTTTGTTTATTGGTTATTTATGGGTTAACGGAAGTACAATTATAAAACTTGCACCTTCGCCTTGTTTACTTTTAGCGGTAATTAAGCCGTTATGTTTTTCAATAATCTTTTTGGCAATTGCCAATCCGATTCCAGTTCCTTCGTAGGTCATACGGTCGTTTAAGCTTTGAAAGATAATAAAAATTCTATCTAAATAGATTTCATCAAAGCCAATTCCGTTGTCTTTTACCGTAATTCTGCAAAAACTGCCTTCCGGCGAAGTTGGACTTTCAAATGATTTATCTGCGATAATTTCAGAAGTAATTTCGATCAGCGGTTTTTGTTCGCTTCCTGAAAATTTTAATGCGTTTCCAATCAGATTTTGAAAAACCTGACGCATCTGACTTGGAATACTGTCTACTGTTGGAAGTTCATTGGTTTTGATTTCAGCATTTTTGTTTTCTATCAGATAATCAAAATCGGAAAGTACTTCCTGCAGCACCTCATTCAAATCTGTTTTTTCTGGTTTTACTTGTGCCGAAAGTCTTGAATACGCTAAAAGATCGGTAATCAAGGTCTGCATTCTTTCTGCCGATTTTATCGTTCGATTGACATAGTCGATTGCTTTGTCATCGGTTTTTAAGTAAAGGTCCTTTATAATTTTAATAAAGATCTGAATCTTCCGGATTGGCTCATTCAAATCATGCGAAACTACCCAGGAAAACTGCTGTAATTCGTGATTTCGAAGTTCGAGTTCTTCATTTTTTTGAACCAGTTCTTTCGTTCTTTCCGCAATTTTAATTTCAAGATTATCCTGTGCTTCTTTCCTAATTTTAATTTCTTTAGAAAGCAGGTCTTTTATTGCTTTAAGTTCGTGTTGCTGCTCGTATATTTTTATGAAGGTTTTTACTTTTAAAATTAGCAAATCAGAATCGACTGGTTTGGTGATATACTCCACTGCACCAGTTTCATAGCCTTTAAAAATATACTTTTTTTCGGTATTAAGTGCCGAAAGAAATATAACGGGAATGTCTTTTGTACGTTTGTTTCCAGAAAGGATTTTAACTACTTCAAAGCCGTCAAGTCCCGGCATTTGAACATCCATAATAATCAGACAATAATCTGTTTTTAGAATTTTCTTTAACGCTTCTTCTCCAGATTCGGCACTATCGACTTCGATGTTATGCAGCTCTAATGTTTTTTTCAAGGCAATGATATTGGCCCTTATATCGTCTACAATTAATACCATGCCGTGTTGAAGCTAAATTGGTTGTGAATCAAAATTCCTGAATTTAAAATGAATTTAAAAATTTTCTTATTTTTTTGCTGATTTACATAAGTATCTATTAAAAACAATATGTAAATTCTCAAATGTATAAAAAAAATTAGGAGAAGCTTTTTTATCTAAATCGAAATTCGTTACAAAATTCCCACCTTTGGTTGTATTTTGTGAGTTTTGATGTGATTATTAAGTCTTTAGAATTTTCTTGTTATTTGAATTTCATTAACAAATTACCGTATTTTCATACAATAACTTCTGTTTTAGTTTTATTGAGGCAATTAAAATACCTTTTAAAGCAACTGTTCTTGTGGCTATAGGCTAACTTTAAAATGAATAAAACGTACTAAACAGAAATATAATCATGAAAAAAACAAAAACATTCCCTGAGCAAAAACAAAATCTTCCTGGTAATGAACACATGATGAAACCTGAACCGGAAATTATTAGAGATAATTATGTGGGAAGTGGAAAATTACTAGGCAAAACTGCTTTTATCACTGGCGGCGACAGCGGTATTGGAAGAAGTGTTGCGGTGCATTTTGCTCGAGAAGGCGCTAATATTGCCATTGTATATTTAAAGGAAGATAAGGATGCGCGTGAAACGAAAGAAATGGTAGAAAAAGAAGGACGAGAATGCCTTTTAATAAGCGGTGACTTGAAAGATGAAAAGTTTTGCAAGGCGGCAATCAAAAAATGCTATACTACATTTAAGGATATTAATATTATAGTAAACAATGCTGCGGTACAATTTCCTCAAAAAGAACTGGAAAAAATTACTGCTGCTCAGCTTCATAAAACTTTTGAAACCAATATTTACCCTTATTTTTATATTACCAAAGCAGCACTTGATTATTTAAAAGAAGGTGATACAATCATTAATACAACTTCTGTAACTGCTTTTCGCGGCAGCGAGCATTTGGCCGATTATGCCAGTACAAAAGGCGCAATTGTGAGTTTTACAAGATCGCTGTCGGGTATGCTGGCGCAGAGGAAAATACGCGTGAATGGTGTAGCGCCTGGTCCGATTTGGACACCGCTTATTGTAGCAAGTTTTGATAAATTATCTGATTTTGGAAAAGATAATCCGATGGAGAGAGCCGGACAGCCCTCTGAAGTTGCGCCTGCTTATGTGTTTTTGGCCTCTGAAGACAGCAGTTATATTACTGGCCAGTTTATCCATATTAATGGTGGAGAATTGGTTGGGGCATAATATTGCTTTTTTTAAAATCTCCCAGAGTTGCAAAGGTTTTTGTTTCTCGCAGATTTTGGAGATTTTTTTATACTGAATTGTTTTAATCTCGCAAAGTCGCAGTCCCGGGGCTTCGGGAGCAAAGTTTTTTTTTAAAGTATTAATTAAGCGCAATGTTTGTCATCCTGAGAAACGAAGGATCAAATTCAATATTCTTCAAAGAGAATCGCCAATCTTTGTAGAGTTTCTTGTGTGATCCTTCGTTCCTCAGGATGACAAAATGAGGAAAAAATCAATTTAATCATTACAATCTGTGGCAATAAAAACTTTGCGACTTTGCGAGAACTCAACCAAAAAACCTCAGAACCTCAGAACCTCAGCATCTCAGAACCTTAGAACCTTAAAAAAAATGAACTACATAGACATTATAGGACTTTTTGCAGGAGGATGCATAACAATCTCCACCATTCCGCAGATTTTGAAAGTTTGGAAAACTAAAAAAGTAAAAGAAATTTCGCTTAAAATGTTTGCTATACTTACTTTCGGAATTGCGGTGTGGATTGTTTACGGCATTTTGAAAAACGATTTACCCATTATAATCACGAATAGTGTTTCATTTATCTTAAACCTTATCATGGTTTATTTTATTATCTATTACGAAAAAGATAAATCTTAGAAATAAAAAAACAGCTCGATAAAGCTGTTTTTTTGAAAATGAAGAATATGGTATGCTTACTAGCTAGCTAATTTTTGATTGAATGGTTCTAATTCTATATGGTATTTTTCTTTTAAGGCTTTTGATTGTACCATTCGTTTAAAAAACAATGCCGGAGCCATAATGGTAGTTAATTTTACATGTGAAAGTTTTTTGATCTCGCCAATTTGCTTAGATGCAAAATTTACAATAGGATCAAATGTGCTTAAATAATTATAACTATGCTGCGCTATCTCCAGTTCTAAAACTTCACGTAAAATACTTTTCATCAACAAATAACGAACTGTTCCCTGCTGCGGAATTGTTTTAAGTTCTTGAAACTTTTCTCCTATTTTTTGATTTTCGGCACCTATATAAATGTAATTCCCAGAATCATGGGTAAATATTTTTCTCACTTGAGATGCATAATCCAACCCTGCCTCTTTGCTCTCTACAATCGTAGGCATTCCAATTAATGAAAATTGAATATGCTGATGACTTTGAAAGTATAAAACACTGTTGATAGATGAGGAATTACTCATAATACCAGACTGCTGCTTTTTTAAAGATTTGATTTCTCCATTTGCACCAAAACTATGTACAACGTTTCCTTTTTCACAATACACAAAAAATACCGGCGAAAATGGATTTGATTCTATACTTAAATTAACATCTTGATTAAATGTTAAATCAAAATTTAAATAGGTCATTTCTTTTTCAAAACGAACTCCTGAAATGCTTCCAGTTGCCCATCTTGATTTGAATGTTAATTTGTATTCATTAGCTGTAACTAATAAGTCACCGCCAAAACTATCTTTAAGGTTATTAAAAACAGCATCAAAGCCTCCAGTATTTATGTAAAGTTTTTTCATTGTATGGTTTGGTTTATTAAAGGTGTTAGTCGTTACAAACTAACTTTGGTTTTAAACTTAATTTCTTAATTCAAATTTCGTTTATATTGTCAGTCAAACCTTTATACAATTTTCGTGAGATATTTCATAATTATTATTTTCTTAAGTGGCAAAGGTTCAGAGGTACATAGGTGCAAAGGTTTTTTTACGCTGTAAAACGTTTGAGCTATTATACTCCTTACAGCTTGAACCTTTCTAGCTCGGCACCTCTGCACTTCTGTACATTAGGGGCAAAGGTTCATAAGTACAGAGGTGCAAAGGTTTTTTTACGCTGTAAACGTTTGAGCTGCTCTACTCCTTACACCTTGAACCTTTGCCCCTTTGCCTCTCTGAACCTCTGAACCTTTGAACCTCTGAACCTCAAAAAAAAAAAAAAAGCAGCTGCTCCAAATAAATTTGAAACAACTGCTCATCAGCAAAATAAAAATACCAATCTATTTTTATTCTTAATTCAGTTCATTAACATCAGAGTTTTTAGAATAGTTAGCTTTTGGAATGTCTTTAAAAAATTCCGCTTCTTCTAGATCTGCTGTTGGTCCGTATCCTAATAAATGAGTTCCTTTCCCATTATCTTTTGTTTCTATTACATATAAGATCGACATATCATCTGGATCGCTCATCCCTTCATAACGATGATGTGCCACAATAAAAATATCTTCTGGTTTGTAGACTGTTTTTGTTTCAGAATTTATAAGACTGTCGTTTTCGAATAAATAATTCGTCGTGTAGCCATCTTCCTGATATCTTTTTATATAGTCGATTTCGTGTTTTGAATCTTCTCGTTTCATGTCTTTTTGTTTTAATCTGTTTATCAAATTTCCGTATTGATAAGAGATAAAATTAACTCAAATGATTTTTATCTTACCTCATTCAAAAATACACTTTCAGTGAAATTTTATTTTTTATTAATTTTAGCAAAGCTTAGATTAAAGCTAGAATCACTACATTTAAATAATTAATAAACAATCGTTTATTATCAGATAATAAATAACACATTAATGATTACTACTAATTATGATTTTTTGGGCAATGGAGGCAAAATGGGAGAACTTACCCGTGCCAAGGATTGGAGTAAAACTGCAGTTGGCCCAGTAGAATCTTGGTCTCAAAGTCTTCGTACGACTTTAGGCATTTTACTAAACTCAAAATTCCCAATGTTTTTGTTTTGGGGACCTGATCATATTTGTTTTTACAATGACGCTTATCGTCCAAGTCTTGGTAACGATGGCAAACATCCTGCAATTCTTGGCGAAAAAGGTGCTGAATTCTGGCCGGAGATTTGGGATTTCATCCAACCTTTAATCGATCAAGTACTTACAACTGGAGAAGCTACCTGGCACGAAGACCAGTTGCTGCCTATTTACAGAAATGGTCAAATGGAAGATGTTTACTGGACATTTAGTTACAGTCCCGTAAGCGGCGATGATGGAAAAATAGCGGGAGTTCTGGTAATTTGCAACGAAACTACGGATAAAATAAATATTCATAAAAAGCTGGAAGAAAGCAATAAACGGTATCTTAATAATATTCTTCAGGCTCCAAATGCGATGTGTATTTTTAGAGGTGCAGAATATATTATAGAAATTGCCAATAAATTCATGCTCGAAATTTGGGAACGAACAGAAGAACAAGTTTTGCATAAACCTGTTTTCGCTGCACTGCCAGAAGTAGCCAATCAAGGTTTAGAGGAAATTGTGAAAAATGTTTACACCACTGGCGAGACATTTACCGCAAATGAACTTCCTGTAAAATTAAACCGAAAAGGCAAACCTGTAACCAATTTCATAAATGTTACTTACGAAGCTTTAAAAGAATCTGACGGAACAATTTCTGGTATTCTGGCTGTTGCCAATGATGTGACGCTTCAGGTACTTTCGCGCACTGCTGTTGAAGAAAGTGAAAAACGTTTTAGAAACATCGTAAAACAACTACCGCTCGGAATTGGTATTTTAAAAGGTTCAGATTTGATTGTCGAAATGGCTAATAGTACCTATCTGCATATCATTGATAAAAATGAAGAAGATGTATTAGAGAAACCCATTTTTGAATCGGTTCCTGAAGCAAAAGAGACCATATTGCCTTTATTGAAAAACGTTTTTGAAACAGGCGTTCCTTATTATACAGATGAACTTCCTGTCAAATTAAATCGTTACAATAAAGAGGAATTAGGCTATTTTAATCTTGTTTTTTATCCTTTAAAAGAAGAAAGTAATGTTATTACTGGTGTCATCATTGTGGCTTATGAAGTTACAGAAGAAGTAAAAGCTAGATATTTACTGACTGAAAGTGAAAAAGCATTTCGAAATATCGTAATGGAATCTCCGATTGCAATGGCAATTTTTAGAGGCAAAAACCATATTATCGAAATGGCTAATACCACTATGACCAAAACCATCTGGCAGAAAGAAGAGAAAGATACCATTGGAAAACCTCTATTGGAAGTTTTTCCTGAATTAGAAAATCAAAAATATCCCGAATTATTGAATGAAGTGGTTTCGAACGGAAAGACCATACAGGAAAATGAAGCAATTGCTTACGTCGACATTAAAGGAAAACTGAAAAAATTCTATCTTGATTATGAATATACGGCACTCTATGAAAAAAATGGGCAGGCTTCTGGCGTTATGGTTACCGTTAATGATGTAACTTCTAAAGTTAAAGCCCGAAAAAAAGTAGAAACTGCCGAAGAAAGAGCACGATTAGCTGCAGAGATTGGAGAAATTGCGACTTGGGACTTGAATCTTCAAAATAAAAAAATAATCTACAGCGATAATATTCTGGATCTTTTTGGTTTTGAAAAAGATCAAAAAATTTCTCATCAGGATCTTAGAGGAAGAGTTCTTCCTGAAGATGAGCCTATTCTGGTAGAAGCTTTTGAAAAAGCATTAGAAACAAGCATTTACAAATACGAGGCGCGTATTCAAAAACTAGACAATACTATAAGCTGGATAAAAGTACACGGCAGAATATTTTTTGATGAAAATAAGGATCCTGTAAAAATGATAGGAACTATAATGGACATTACAGATGAAAAAAATATTCAGCAGATATTGATGAAGAATGAAGCCAAATTCAGGCTTCTTGCCGACTCTATGCCTCAGCTTATCTGGACTAGTGATACGCTGGGGAATTTAAATTATTTTAATGAAACTGTTTTCAAATTCTCTGGATTATCAAAAGAGGAAATTGAAAAAAATGGCTGGCTGCAAATTGTTCATCCTGATGATCGCGAGGAAAATGTAAAACTCTGGATGCATTCTGTAAAGACAGGAAACGACTTTTTATTTGTTCACCGTTTTAAACGTTATGACGGCGAATACAGATGGCAGCTCAGCCGAGCGATTGCGCAATTAGACGAAAAAAATAATATCCAAATGTGGGTTGGAAGCAGTACTGATATTGAAGATCAAAAAAACTTTACCAATCAATTGGAAGAGCAGATTATCGATCGTACTACACAGCTGGAATTGACCAACAGAGACTTGGTAAATATGAATATCGAACTGCAGTCGTTTGCTTATATTTCGAGCCATGACCTTCAGGAACCGCTGCGAAAAATACAGACTTTTGCCAGCAGACTTTCTGATTTGGATGAGCAGAATATTTCTGAAAGCGCCCGCACCTATTTAACCAGAATTGAAATTTCTGCGAAAAGAATGCAAAATTTAATTCAAGATTTATTAGCGTATTCCAGAGCCAATTCTGCTGACCGCGTTTTTACAGTAGTGAATATTGACGAAATTACTGAGGAAGTAATAAGCGATTTTTCGGATCGAATTGAGGAAAAACAGGCGGTGATTGAATATCATAATTTGGGAGAAGCAACCCTTATTCAGTTTCAATTTAGACAATTACTGCATAATTTGATCGAAAATGGCTTAAAATTTTCACGAAAAGATGTCCCGCCAATAGTAGAAATTACATCAGAATTAGTAAAAGGAAGTTCACTGCCAGATGCTGAATTTAAAGATAGAATGTACCATCATATCAAAGTTTCGGATAACGGAATTGGTTTTGATCTTGCGTACAAAGACAAAATTTTTGAAGTTTTCCAGCGTTTAAATACCGAAAGCGAATATAGAGGAACCGGAATTGGACTGGCAATAGTAAAAAAGATCGTTGAAAACCATAAAGGAATTATTACGGTTTCCAGCGAGCAAAATAAAGGTTCTGAATTCAATATTTATATTCCTGACTTATCGGAATAAGTTAGTATTTATAAACAAAATTAGATTTATTTGGTACAAATTGATGCCAGTCAATCTGCAAGGCGTGTTCTATTGATTTTATAATATCCTTCATTAGAACAGGCTTTGTAATGAAACGATTAGCACCTAGGTTTCTGCATTTTTCAATAATTCCAGGCTCGCTGGAAGTCGAATAAATTACTACGGGAATATCTTTTTTATCCCCAGATTTTTTAATTTCTTCCAACACATCAAAACCGTTTTTTCCAGGCATATTTAAATCCAAAAAAACAACATAAGGTGTTGGAGGCGGATTAAAAATTGCGTCTAGTAATTTCTCTCCTCCAGAATAAGTCTGAAGCGTTATTTTTTGTGGTATTGATTCTACTGCGTCCGCAAAAATGCTTAAATCATCTTCGTCGTCATCAGTATAAAATATAGTATAGTTCTTCATGTGTTTTCGAGTGTCATTTTAATAGCCAAATATAAAATATTTTTATCTAACCCAGTCAATATCAGTCTAAATTCTTACAAAAAATACAAATTGAAATCTCATAATTTATAAGTTGAATTATATAAGCTGAAAAGATTTAAAATAACCAATTTTACTTATAGAATAAAAGACAATACTAATTTAAAAATATAACGTTATGGGCGATCATAAAGACCTTACAGATGAATTTGCAGTAGATAAAATAAAAGATCTTGCAGAGAATATTAAAACTTGCATGTTTTGTACGTACAATGAATACAGACTGCAGTCACGACCAATGTCGGTTCAGAAAATTGATGATTTAGGACAGCTTTGGTTTTTATCAGACAGAAACAGCAGTCACAATGCTGAGATTTCTTTAAATCCGACAGTAGAATTATTTTTTGCTGAACCTCATGATAAGTTTTTAACGCTTCACGGAACAGCAACTATTGAGTATGATAGAGAAACGATTAAAGAATTATACGATCCTATTGTAAAAGTCTGGATGCCGGGTGGCGAAAATGATCCAAATTTAAGTGTCATTAAAGTAGTTCCGGAAGACGGATATTACTGGAACAACAAAAACGGGAAAATGGTAGCAATTGCCAAAATGACGGCCGCATATGTTACTGGTAAAACAATGGATGATGGAATTGAAGGAACATTGAAATTGTAAGCTTTAATTTAAGTATTTAACCTAAAAGTCCGCAAAGATTTAGAAAAGGCTCGCAAAGAAAATAATCTTAGCGAACTCTGCGTAAATCTTTGCGGACTTTGGGGTTAAAACAAAATCTAAACATTCATTCTTTTTAATTCCAAGGCATTTAATATTCCAGCTTCACTGGCAGTATTATTAAAATAAGCAAATCCTTTTTTCGAATTAATTTTATGGTTCACATCCAATAATTCTTCTGTAGAATAACTAGAATGGAACATCTTGGGAATACCATGAAATCGAAGATAAAGCAATGGAAAATCTTTGAAAATAGTTTGCGGTAAATCAGGATGGCTTACGCTGCAAAATGTAATATTATTTTCTTTGAAAGAATTCCAAACTTCCTCATTCCACCAGCTTTCATGCCGAAATTCGATTACATTTTGGAAATTGTAATCTAAGCTTGATATAATATCTCCTAATTTTTCTGTGCTAAAAACGTAGCTTGGAGGAAATTGGAATAAAACCGCTGCCAATTTCTCTTTCATGCCGGCAGAACAGACATTATAAAAGTCGTTTAACAGACTTTCGCAATCCTTCAGTTTTTTTATATGGGTAATTTCTTTGGGCACTTTAATCGAAAACAAAAACGATTCGGGTGTTTTATTATACCAATTTTCAAAAATTTTTATCGTTGGAAACTTATAAAAACTGCCATTAAACTCGTACGTGTTAAAATGCTGGCAGTAAAAGTCAAACCAATTCTTGGAAGGCAGATTTTGCGGATAAAAAATATTTTTCCAAAAACTATTATAAAAACTGGAGCACCCTATTAATACTTGATTTTTCATTTATATAATTTTTGACAGTTAGTACAGAAAAAGCTTCTCCGTTTTCGTTCGCCGGTCTGCTTTTTCAAAAACGGAAGATTGCATCGCAGACAAAGTGGTTTGGTATAAGCCTCCCAATGCTGTTTGAGTTCAAATTTCTTTTTCCAGTATAAAAATTCAAAACTGTAGGTAGAGCATTCTGCAATAATCTGGCTGAGATCATCTCGAGGAATTTCTCCCACAAGTGATTCTGGATGAATATAACAACGGTACAAAACTTCATTTTTAATGATATTCCCTACTCCCGCAAAAACATTTTGATCCAGAATAACATCACAAATCATTTTATCTGACATTTCTTCTAAACTTATTTGCGCTTTTTTCGGATTCCAGTCGTCGTTCATCACATCAACACTCCAATCATAATGTGAATTGATGTCACCTTCTAATATTTTGACAGAACAGGTATAAAAATTTAATTCACCCGTTTCAAAAACTAAACTTAATCTCGGTTTGGTTTCCTTACGTTCATTAACTCTATACGTTCCAAACATTAGCAAATGAATTTTAACTGTGAAATCGTCAAAACAGATTAGAAAATGCTTTCCCCAAGTTTTAAAGGCGATGATGGTTTTATCCTTTAGGCGAGAAATATCAATACTGGCAGTTCCAGAAACAGAAATCACTTTTTGTCCTGTAAATTGTTGTACTTCTTCTTTTAAGATTACTATGGATGGACCTTCGGGCATAAAATATATATTTAAATTAAAAAGTGCAGTCCGAAAACTGCACTTTTAGTACATTCTAAATTCTTTATTCAATTTCTGCTGCTTCGAGATTTACAGCATTTACAGCAACTTCTGTCAGTACTTTATCTGCTCCCTTTTCTTCATCAAGCGTTTGTTCCAGCAATGTAGCTGCTTCCGGTAGGCCAAGAGTTTCAGCAAACTGTCTTAAAGTACCATACGTTGCGATTTCGTAATGTTCAATTTTCTGACTTGCAGCAATAATTGCAGCATCTCTCACTACTCCAACTTCAGTTTCTTCCAGCATTCCCTTTGCTTCTTCGATTAAGCCTTCCATTGCATCGCATTTTTTGGCTGTAGCTTTCTTTCCAATGATTTTAAAAACTTCCTCTAAACGTTTAATTTGTTCTTCTGTTTCGGTTAAATGATTGTCAATTGCATCTTTTAATTCTACGGAAGAAGCATTGTTTACCATTGTAGGAAGAGCTTTGGTTAATGCTTTCTCAGCCCAGTAAATATCTTTTAATCCGTCTTCGAACAATTCGGTTAATCCAGAAGCTGCATTTGATTTAGGCTTTGTAACCCCTTTTTTAATAGTCTCTTTTGAAGACGTGGTCTTTTTACTTTCTGTAGTTTTCATGGTGTGATTTTTTATAATTAATAACATGGTAAAAGTAGCACGTCCAAAATCAGACTGGTTATACTATTTTGCGTTTAAATTGCATTCTAAACATCTGTTAATTATACAATTACCTTAAAAAATCCTATAAGATATTCCACGCTGTTAGGAGTTAGTTTTGTATATATAAATTACTAAAAATTCAATATCATGAATACTACAGATAAAAGAAACGGAACTTTTCCTAGGGATCCTGGAAATCCGAATAAGTCAGACAGAAATAATGTGATGAATGAGGAACTTTACGATTTAAACACAAGTGAAACTCAAAAAAGCAGAGCAGAAGACGCAGAACGCGGTTACACCGTTCGAGATAGTCATAATCCAGATCAAGGATATGACGATGATTTAGACGATCTAAACGATGATTTTCATACCGACAGAGACCTTGAAGACAATGACGAAGATGTTATCTATGAGGTGGAATTGGAAGATGAAAATGATCTAGACGATGAAGACGAAGATGAATACATCGAAGAAGATCTTGATGAAGAAGTAGAAAATGACGAATTTGATAATCCTGCAGATACTTTTGAAAACGACTTCAATGAAACTGAAGATGTTTTGGAAGATATTGATGATGAGGAAGAAGATGAAATTGAAAATGATTATATCGAAGATGATGTTCAGGAAAATGATGATAAAGAAGATTATCCTGATACTGACCCGCGTAGATTATAATTTTTTAAAAGCTTTAGAAAGCAAAAAAGAGACTGTTTATTTATAGACAGTCTCTTTTTTGTTGATTTTAATTCAAACAAGAATCTAATAAAAGCTGGAGATTAGGCAAAAGATTAGAAAAGAAAAGATCTATATTTTTTATTCATAATATTATAAAACATAGCCCGTGGTTGAAACCACGGGCTATGTTTTATAATATTAGTTCGCGTCGTTTCAACCACGGGAGATGTAGATAATCTATTTCTTTTGCATCGTTTTCAACCACGGGAGACGTAGTTAATATATTCGTTCACGTCGTTTCAACCAAAGGGAGAATTATACATTGTTTCCCCGTGGTTGAAACCACGGGCTATGTTTTTATAATATTTAGGTCGCGTCGTTTTCTACCATGTAAAATGTAGTAAATAATATTTCCTTCACGTGGTTTGAACTGATGCAGAATTTAGATATTGTGTACACGTCGTTTGAACCACAGTGAGAATTTATATTGCGTTCGCATGAAAGGCAATTTATATATTGTGTCCCCGTGGTTGAAACCACGGGCTATGTTTGACCTGCGAAATGAATATTTTAAATAAAAAAACCTTTGTCAGAGTTTGAAATTTTGACAAAGGTTATAATAGATGAATTATTCATAGTTAAAATACGATAATGCGAGTTAATGCTAAAGTTTTAAGATATCTTTCCGCTGGGAAACCCAGTCTTTATAGTAATAGCCTAAAATCAAAAAAGAGCCTGTCTACTATGTAGACAGCCTCTTTTTCTCGAGTTTAAAATTCAACTAATCTCCAATAATTTCCAATACTGGAATATCGTCCATTTTAGCCAGACGTTCTGCAAGTCCGGCCTTCGCTTCACTAAGTTCTTGTTCTGCTTTACTCAATTCTTTATGCCATTTCTCTTTATCTGATGAACTTTCCAGTTTTCGGAGAATTTCATAGATTTCTCCCTCTGCTTCCATCACTTTTAATCTTTTGTAATACGTTAAACTTTCGGTCATGTGTGCCAGTGCAATCATAGCCGTCAAAAATGGATGGTTATTGGTAACATTTACATCTTTTATTTTTCCATGTTCCAATTCTACTTTTAATGCAAAAGCAAATTCTTCCATATTAAAAGCTTCGTGTTTACTATTTGGATCCAAATAAGCTTTTATCGCATGAACATTATTCATTGTCGAAAGATCAACATCTGTTTCTTTTTTGTCATTTAAATCTTTAAAAACAACATTTCCTATAGCTCTTGCCTCAGCAACTGTTGGATCGTTTGCCGGATTATCAAAATCTCGAACCGACCAATCCCAGTTTTCTGGGTGAACTGGTTTTATATATTTTTCACAAAAATCTGTAACATCATTTTTCAAACTTACCATCGTGTCTTCTCTTTTAATATAGACATCCTGATAAGCGCCGCTCTTTGTTCCCATGACTGTTTTTTTATTATTGAAACTGCAAAAAACGACACATTATCAAAATAAATGTGTCGTTTTTTTGTTCTTTTATTTATTGCTATTTTTATTAAACTCTCGTTCTTCCGCTGATTAATGAAATAACGAATAAGACTAAAAATATAAAGAATAAAATTTTAGCTATACCTGCGGCTCCAGCGGCGATTCCACCAAAACCAAATATTCCCGCCACTATGGCTAGAATAATGAATGTGACTGTCCAACGTAACATAATAATAGTTTTTTAGTTAATAATGATTTTGTTTGTTTTTCAAACTTTTCAGTTTTTTAAAAGATACTGTAACTCTATTTTTTATTTTAACACGAAGATTCTAAATTGATCTCATAATTTTGGATCAGTTCAGAAAACGCGATTTCTGATTTTGTAAAATACTTTTTGGTACTTCGGCTTTTTTTAACTTTATCAAAATATTTTTGAATAGAGCCATCTTCATAAGTCGAAATCAAAAGTGGATGAACGTAATAATCTTTACAGACTTTTCTGGTATTTCCTAATGCTTCTGCCGTTAAATCAAATGCTGCTACGACATTTTTTTTAGCTTCTTTTTCATCATCAGTCACTCCCATTTCCATTAAACTTTCAAAGAAAATAATGGATGCAGCCCAAGTTCTAAAATCCTTTGCACTAAAATATTCTCCCGAAATATTGTGAAGATATTCATTTACCATATGACTGTCGAGCACTTTTCTTTCACCATTTTTATCGTAATATTTAAAAACTTCCCAGCCTGGAATTTCTTCACAGCGGCTTACCAGTTTTACCAATTGCTTATTTCGGGTTGTAATGGTGTGCTGTTTTCCTTTTTTACCAATAAATTCAAATCGAAGTGAATTTCTATTGATGTTTATGTGGCGTTTTCTTAAAGTCGAAAGTCCGTACGATTTATTGTCTTTGGCATATTTTTCGTTTCCAATTCTAATATGTGTCTCTTCCATTAATCGAATTACCAAAGCCGTAACTTTGTCCTTAGACCATTCTTTTTGTTCCAAATCGCTGTCAACTTGTTTTCTAATCGCAGGAAGCTTAGCTCCAAACTCTGCAATTTTGTAAAATTTAGTTTGGTTTCGAAGCAGATTCCATTTTGGATGATAACGATATTGCTTTCTATTTTTAAGATCTGTTCCAACTGCCTGTAAGTGTCCGTTTGTAATATCGGTAATTCGGACATTTTCCCATGCGGGCGGTAGTACCAGACTATTTATGCGTTTAATTTCATTTTTGCTTTTTACACTTCGTCCATTTTTTTTATAGACGAAATTTTCTCCTTCACGACAACGAACAATTGTGAGCTGATTATCATTGATGTATTCCAAGTCTAGTTTTTCGATTACTAAATGTGGTGCCTTAATCAGCTGATTCATTAATACTTCTTTTCTGTTCGCTGCATTCATGGTATTTAATTATTTATCACTGAGATCGTTTTGTTCAATTTCTAGTTATTTCTTAATGAGTCAATCAGACTTTTTTTGTTCATATAAGATCTTCCTTTTATGCCTACTATAGCGGCTTGTTTTTGAAGTTCTTCTTTTGTCCATTCTTCATAAGGTTTTGCATTTCCACCTTTTTTTCCTGAATCAGGCGTGTTTGCAATTCGTGCCGATTTTTCTTTACTGTAACCTTTTTTTATAAGCGCCTCATATTGTTCTTCATTCTTAATTTTTGGATCTGGCATGGCTCTAATTTTTAAGGTTAGACATTTCTTAAAATCTGATATGTCAAAGTTCTTCAAAAAGCAAGACGATTCTGTTATAGAATTATGGTTTGAAATTTCATATTTGTGGGATGTGAATTGTGAAAGTGGAAATATAAAATCTGTTTTACTGAAATATTAGAATATTAGATGCAAAAAAAATCCCAATTCTTGTGAAATTGGGATTTTAAAAATTTTTACATTTATGTTAGTTCAATAAACTATAGAAATATTCTTCTTTACTTACTACTCGAATTTTCATCAATTCAAATAAATTAAAATATAAGCTGATTATACTTGGACTAATAGCAAATTTACCTTTTAAAATATTCACACTGTTTTTAAGTAATGAATTCACTTCAACGTCATTAAATTGTATTCTACACTTTTGCACATTCTCAAGAATCTTTTTTTCCAATTCTATTATATCTAAAGTTTCGATTTCATCTACATTTTCTAGTGCCAGCCTATAAAATTTATTGGCCTCAATATCCACACTTTTATCTTTCTCTTTTATGAATATCATGAGATAGATTATAGTTTCGAAATACAATTGTTTGTTTTTTACATCAGAAACATAATTCGTATAATCAATATGAGTGTTGATTTCCGTTCTAATTTTGTTACCTATAATATCTGTCTTATAGTTAACCGTCTTAATTACGCCAAATTCTTCGTTTTTAAGATCTACAGTAATGTTTTGAGGCTCATTATTAATTTGCTGTTCAGAATTTGATATTTCTTCATCTGCAGTATCATCATCATCATCTACTTCTAATTCAATTTCCTCATCATCTTCTTTATTTATAGTACTTTTTATACCCGCAAAAACCGTCTTAATTCCGATTATAAACAAATAAGCAGACACCAGATATTTACCAAATAATTCGCAGGCTACAGACATGGCACTATTATCACCGGTAGCTAATCTGCCAAATAATCTATACGAAAACACTGCTAACCCAATGATAAAAAATCCCAATAAAAGCTGTGTAATCGGATTGTCCTTTTTATTTCCCATATATGATTTGGATTATTTAAGCTTGTTTTTAATTTGTTCAACCTTTTTACAAAACAAATATTAACATTTATTATGATTTTTCTTTACGGGAAACCGTATACGCTACACTTTAATTTAAATCATATAACAATCCTTAAAAATTCTGTAAAATTTTCTTACATGTTCTGAATAATTTTACATTATAACATTTAAACTATTAAAATCATGAAAAAGTTACTATTAGCCGGAAAAACAATTTTAGGAGTAGGATTACTAATTTTATTCCTTCAATCTTGTAAAAACGAAACAAAACAAGAAGATCCAAAAGAAGTAGCAGAAGATGCAAACGAGGCTAAATTTGATTCTATTGACAGTAAAGAAGATGATTCTGAATTTTTAGTAGATCAAGCAGAAATTAATCTAGCAGAAATCGAAATAGGAAAACTAGCACAAACTAAAAGTACTAACCCAGAAGTGAAAAAATTTGGTAAAATGCTTGTTGATGAGCACACTAAATCAGCTTCTGAAGTAAGCGCTTTAGCAAAAGCTAAAAACTTTACTTTACCAACTTCTTTAACTGAAGAAGGAAAAGAAGAGTACAACAAATTAAACGAAAAAACTGGAGTTGATTTTGATAAAAAATTCGCCGATATGATGATCGATGGTCACGAAAAAGCGATTAAAAAACTTCAAGATGCTTCTAAAGATGCACATGACGAAGATGTAAAAACTTGGGCATCAAACAGTATTGCGGGTTTAACAGCACATTTAGAACATGCTAAATTGCTAAAACAAAACCTAGACAAAAAGTAAAATAAATTTAATTGGTTATTATTTATTTTTAAGAAACCCCTCAAGAGTTGAATTGCTTGAGGGGTTTTATTTTTTTTCTTTTGAGTTGCAAAGGTTCAGAGGAACAAAGGGACAAAGATTTTGATAATCTTTGTCCCTTTTTTTAAGTTTCGAATTTCGCAAAATTTTAAACTTGTCACTTTAAACCTTTTCAACTTTGAGCCTTTGCCCCTCTGTACCTTTGTACCTTTGAACCTTTACCCCTACTTCAAAGAAGCCATATCAATCACAAAACGATATTTGATATCTCCTTTTAATAATCTTTCGTAAGCATTATTTACCTCATCTACACCGATAATTTCGATGTCTGCTGTGATATTATGTGCTGCACAGAAATCTAACATTTCCTGAGTTTCTGCGATTCCTCCAATATTGGAACCTGAGAAACTTCTTCTTCCCATTAAAAGACTAAATGAGGTTACAGGAAGCGGTTCCATTGGAGCACCGACTAATGTAAGTGTTCCATCTACTTTAAGTAAATTTAAATAGGCATCGATATCATGTTCTGCCGATACACAGTCTAAAATAAAGTTTAGGCTTTTGGCATGTTTAGCCATTTGTTCTGGATCTGTAGATAAAACTACTTCGTCTGCTCCTAAACGTTTTGCATCTTCTGTTTTAGATAATGAAGTGGTAAAAACTACAACATGAGCGCCCATAGCTTTTGCTAATTTTATTCCCATATGACCTAAACCGCCAATTCCCACAACTCCAACTTTTTGACCAGGACCAACTTTCCAGTGTTTTAACGGAGAATAAGTCGTGATTCCTGCACACAATAAAGGTGCAACTCCAGCAAGATCCAATTTATCTGAAATATGCAATACATAATTTTCATCTACAACAATACTTTGAGAGTAACCTCCAAAAGTTTGTCCGCCCAAATGAACGTCAGGTGAATTAAACGTCAATGTATTTCCTGGATCGCAAAATTGCTCTAAACCTTCTTTACAATGCTCACATTCTCTGCAAGAATCAACCATACAGCCTACTCCTGCCAATTGTCCTACTTTAAAGTTTTTTACGTGATCACCCACTTTTACAACTCTTCCCACGATTTCATGCCCAGGAACAATTGGATAAATCGTTCCGTGCCATTCGTTTCTAGCAGAATGCAAATCTGAATGACAGATACCGCAATATAAAATCTCAATTTCTACATCATGTGCTTGTACCGCTCTACGCTTAATATCTAAGGTTTGCAATGGTGCTTCGGCAGCTTCTGTACCAAAGGCTTTTATACTTTTTGTTTCCATATTTTAGATTTTTGTTTTTTTTTTGTTTCAGGTTTCAAGTTTCAGGTTCAAAAACTTAGTCCCGAAGCTTCGGGATAGCATCTTAGAACCTTAGAATCTTAGTAGCTTAAAAGAAAATACTCTCCATCGGTTACTGGTTCCAGCCAGGTTCCGTGGCCTTTATCTATTTCTGTGATAATGGCAACGTAAGAGAATTTTTCAAATGGAGTTGCTCCGTACCAATGTTCTACTCCCGGTAAAATGGTAACTACTTCATCTTTATGAAGCATTCGAACTGCGCTTCCTCTTTCTTGGTAATATCCTACTCCTTCTTTTGCAATCAGCATATGCAGACCTGCGTTGCTATGCCAATTACTTCTTGCGCAGGCTTCAAAAGTAACTTCCTTAATTACAGTGTTTTCAGGATGAATATCACTGCTCTGTTTTTTATAGGAAACGTCACCCGTCATATATGTGCTAGGGACTTTTCCTTCTTCGATAACGGCTGAATAATTTGTTGACATAAATTTACTTATTTTTTGAGTTGGATTTAATTAAAACTGTGGTATTCTTCATCAGTTACTGGTTCCAGCCAGTCCACAATTCCTTTTTCTGTATTAGTACTGATGGCGATATGTGTGAATTCACCTTCAGGAGAAGCGCCGTGCCAATGTTTTATTTCAGGTTGAATGTTGACCACATCTCCAACCTGCAGTAACTGAATTGGTTTTCCTACTTCCTGATAATATCCCGTTCCGTGGGTTACAATTAGAATTTGTCCGCCGGGATGTGTGTGCCAATTGTTTCTGGCGCCGGCTTCAAAAACAACATTTCCGACAGCAGTGTTTAAAACGGGATCATTTGGAACAAGCATTTTAACCCAGGCTTTTCCTGTAAAGTATTCTGATGGCGCTAAATCTCCGTTTGGAAAAATGGCATTATTATGTTCATTGTCTGATGTTTTCATAAATTTTTCGTTTTGGAATTATCAGGATCAGAAAACTAAATTGGAGAAAGCTAGAAGTCGCTTTATGAAGTATTATTTAGTCTGTTAAAAACTGATAAAAGATTAATACTGTAATTTCAAGGGCAAAATTAGGCCAACAATGTTTCTTAAAAATAACAATATTCAAACAAAAAATTATGAAATTGAAACAATTTACATTCGAAGTGATTTTGGAACTGTTCCTGTAAGTCTCTTAAAATAGTTATTAAAATAACTCGGATATTCAAATCCAAGCGAATAACCAATGTCTGAAATACTCCAGTCCGTATGCTGCAATAAAGCTTTGGCTTCGCCAATAATTCGCTCTGTAATATGTGCGGTTGTTGGTTTTCCTGTCACTTCTTTTACCGAACGATTTAAATGATTAACATGTACGGCAAGACTTTGTGCATAATCCTGCGGCGTTTTTAATGCTAAGGGTTCGTTTTTGGTTTCTATTGGAAATTGTCTTTCTAATAATTCTAAGAATAAAGACGTAATTCTCGAAGATGCATTTTTATGTTTGAAGAAATTCTCAGAAGGCTGCATTTTCATCGATTCGTGAATAATCAAATTGACGTAACTGCGCATTAAGTCGTCTTTAAAAACATAATCGGTTTCGTATTCTTTGATCAGTTTTTGAAATAATGAATCTATAAAAACCTTTTGTTCAGCATTTAAAGAAAAAATTGGTGTTCCTCCAATTTTGAACAAAGGCGATTCATGTAAGGTTTCTGAACGGTCTTTTGCTCTTAGAAATTCTTCTGTAAAAACACAGGCATATCCTTCGTAACTCTCTGAAACAGTTTCCCAAGAATACGGAATAATCGGATTACCAAAAAACAGAATTGTTCCGTCGGTTTCTATTCCGCGGTCGGCGTATTGTATAACGCTTTTACTGGTATTAATGCAGATTTTATAAAAATCCCTGCGACTGTAAACGGGAATTTTACTTTGATCTCCATTTATCTGATATACCTTAAAACCTTTCAGCTTTAAATCTGAAGTAAAATCGCAATTCTGGGTTTCTGTCTGATTATTCATTTTGCAAAGTTATGAAAATCAAACAATATTATTTTGTTTTTTAGTTTCAGGTTTCAGGTTTGAGGTTTAACCGCAAAAGCACTAAGGTTTACGCTAAGTTCGCTAAGTTTTTTTAAAGCTTGCTGAAATAATCGCGCAAAGTCGCTAAGACGCAAAGTTTTTATTTTCTTTGCTCGCAGATTTTGCAGATTCAGGAGATTTCTATAAATTTTTAAGAATCAGCTCAATCTGCAAAATCTGCGAGAGAATTATTTTACACTCAAACTTACTGCTCGTAAATCTTTCGCGGCAGCGGATAAAATAACTTCTTTGGCATTCTCGTCTTTTTGGATAATGATTTGTGCGTAGCCGTTAAAAAGTTTTCTTTTATAAGGTTCTGCGGGAATTATTACTTGAATAATTCCTGGATCTGTATTCATAACATCCCAGTCTTTTATTTTTTGTAATGGAGTTGCGGCAATATGAATGGTATTTTTTCCTTCTTTCAAAATAGCTGTATTCAAAATATATTTTTGAAGATCTTCTGAACTTGGTTCTACTTTATTTCCATTAATAAAAACTACTGTTTCTACTCCTATCTTCTTGTAAAAGAAACTCACCACATTTGTAGAAGCGTTATTTTTCAATTCAAATTGTCCTTTATAAATATACGAAGGAGCTTGTTTTTTATAATCGCGATCTTTAAAGGCTTCTGCCCAATTACTTTCAGTATAGATTGGTAGTTTCTCTGGTAAAGATGCAGTTGTTTCTTTTTGTTCCATAAAATTACTGATAGCAATTAACGACATGTTATCAATAAACTGATCGTTTTCTAATGAAGTTGGATCGCCATTTCCTACGCCTAAAATTTTTCCGCCTTTAATTGAAAAAGCAATTTCGTCGTTTGCAGTTGGAACATGTAAACCGTTTTTATCAGTAATCTCAACGGTTACCACCGAAACATTCCCTTTTAAAACATTTTCTTTATCTAATGATAATTTTACATTTAATGCTTTTCCAGTGGTTTTCTGAACTTCAGTTAAAACTTTTTTTCCATTTTTATAACCAATTGCCTCTAAAGTTCCCGGCGCATAATTTACCTTCCATTCTAAATGTCCGTTTTGTTCCATTTTCTTTTTGCCGAGACTTTTTTTGTTTAGAAAAAGCTCCACTTCATCACAATTCGAATACGCCCAAACGTCAATTTCTTTGCCTTCCATTCCGCTCCAATTCCAATGTGGGAGCAAATGCAAAACAGGCTCTTTTCCCCACCACGATTTCAGGTAAAAAACATTGTCTTTCGGGAAACCGCAAACATCCATCATTCCAAAATACGATGTTACCGACGGCCATCCATAAGGTGTTGGTTCACCGCGATAATCAAAACCTGTCCAAAAAAATACTCCAGCTAAATAAGGTCTTTCTGCATAAAATTTCCAGCCTTCTTCAATCGTATAAAAAGTGGGGCGCGGCTTTTTGTCGTAAGCACTTTGGTAATGTTTGGCATCATCTGTAAAATAAATACCGCGGGTTGCAAAAGTCGAACCTTCCTCTGTTCCCATTCCCGGCTGTTGCTTAAACTGATTTCTATGCGCATCAATATCGCCGTTTCCGAGATAATTGTAGCCCATAATTTCAACTACAGAAGATATACCGCTTTTAAAACCACTGCTGATTCCTACTGTTACAGGTCTTGTATCATCAATGCTTTTGGCAAAATCCTGCATTACATTTGTTATACGTTCGCCAGCAATTCCGCCTTCGATATTCCATTCTTCGTTTCCAACCGACCAGCAGATAATGCTCGGATGGTTGCGGTCACGCTCGATCATTCGTTTTAAATCATTCAAATGATAATCGTTAATTCCCATTAAACGCGTTTCATCAATTACGAGCATTCCTAATTCATCACAAGCTTTCAGCAGTTCTGGTGTCGGCGGATGGTGCGAACAACGATATGCATTCGAACCCATTTCTTTCAGCTTTTTAATTCTATAATACTGAATTTCATCTGGAAGTGCCGTTCCAATTCCTGCGTGATCTTGGTGATTATTTGTTCCTTTTAATTTTAGCGGTTTTCCGTTAAGGAAAAAACCATTCTCCGCATTAAACTCAATAGTCCTAATTCCGAATGGCGTTTCATAACGATCAATCGTATTTCCGTTCTGCTTAATTTCAGTTACTAAACGATATAAATTTGGTGTATCAACACTCCATAAAAGTGGTTCTTTGACATATAATTTGGAGCTATAAGCTGTTTTTTTATAAAATTCTGGAGCCAGTGTATTTTCAGTACTATTTGTAATCTGTTTATTTTTAGCATCAAAGATGGTCTGGAGGATTTCGATAGAACCTTTGTAATTTCCTTTATTTTCGATAGTAACATCGGCAGTAACTGATGCATCATTGTTTTTAAGTTCTGTAGTTATGTAAGTTCCATTTGCTGCAATATGAATCGGATTTGTTTTCTGCAGATAAACATGTCTGTAAATTCCGGCTCCTTCATAAAACCATCCTTCTTCCATTGAAGCATCGGCGCGGACAACAATTGTATTTTCGCTTCCATAATTGACATAAGCCGTTACATCATATTCAAAACCATTATAACCGCTTTGCTCAGTTCCTAAATAAAATCCGTTAAAAAACACTTTTGAATTTCTAAAAACGCCGTCGAATTTTAATGAAATGGTTTTTCCAAGATCGCTTTCGGGAATATTTATTTTTTTTCTATACCAGCCAATGCTTTTTTCAGGGAAGTTTTTACCAGCTGCTTTAAATCCGTGGCTGAAACTGGCGCCTTCGCTAAAGGATTGTTCTACTGCCCAGTCGTGTGGCAAATCTAATTTTCTCCAAGCGCGATCATCAAAGTCTTTTGCAGCGGGTCCATCTCCAAATCCCGTTTTAGTTAAATAGGAAAAATAACCTTCTGCATGTCCGAAATCTTTTTTGGTATCATACAAATGACCAAATGAAAACCTCCAGTCCTTATCAATTAAAATTAATTCTCTGGCTGTTTTATTTTGTGCCAGGGCATTAATTGAAAATAAAAGAAAAATGTACAAAATAATTTTTTGCGGAGAGGTAGTTTTCATAGATGTGGTCGTTAGTAAAGTTCAATAATGATAAAAATAATGCTTTTAGAGAAAACACATTAATAGTATTTTATCAAAACATACACAATAAGCTTCTAAAAATAGTGTTTAAAAATTTAGAATCATTCTATTGGCTATACTTTTCGAAATGATTTTGATTTGATGTAATTTTATGTAGAAATTTAAAAAAACAGAGAATACTATGAGTGTTATAAAAGATGAAAATAAACTTATTAGCACCATTAAACGCGTTGATCAAAAAATTGACAAGCTTAATGATCAAAAGATCATTGCCTTTATGGAAGCTTTAGGTTTAACCGAAAGAGCTGATGTGCCGAAAAATTTTCTAGAATGGGAAACGATTCTTGTCGTTGTACCTGACCGCCATATATCGCATCAATTAAAATATTATAAGTATTCTATTGCAAGACTTTCGTTTGTTACGAATCCGAATGCGAAAGAAATTCATATTTTTGATTTTAAGGAATGGCAGAATTTTAGCCGTAACAAAACACAATTTCAGATTAGGGAATTATTAAAAAGTAATTTTGGAGGGGTCAGAAATCTTGAAGACAGACTCAATTGATTTAGGGTTTAATTTCAAAAATACTGATAAATTTTCTTTCCAAATTTTTCCTTTTCCTTTCTTCTTTCCATCTGGAATAGAAGGCCATAAAAAGTAAAAATAAATTAACGATTGTAGACGCGCGTCTGAGTCCTTTTGCAAAAAAAAGAAAAAAGATATTAATGGCCAGTATCAGAACTATTGGAGCAAATTTCACCCAAGCGGCTTGGAATTTGCTAATTGGTTCTACACTATAATTTACTTTAAGTCTATTATTAACATCCTCGTAGTTGCCCCTTACAAGAAAAACTGCCGTGGACTTTGCCGAATTTATAGTTAAACTGAAACTTTTATCATCAAAAAATCCATAAAAGGGCTTTATTGGTCCTGATAAAGGAAATATTCTTGACTGTCCCACAAGTACTTTTGGAGAACCAAGTTCTGTACTGTTTTTTAATCTGAATCGGAATTCATCGATGCTTAATTTTGATTCCATTAATTCCGAATTTGAAATTTGATTTGCAAACCTTTATGTTTGTAGCTTAAAACATTCTTTTAGATTTTCCGAATAAGTTCTTTTACTCGAGCAAAAACATAATTGGCTTCTTCATCATAAATAACCATATCAAAATCTCTGCTTCCTTCGGTAAAAATGCCCTGCTTTTTGGTATCAGCATATATTTGCTGAAAATATTGATCGCGCTTTTTAAGCCACTCCAACTGCTCTTTTTTCAATTTAGTCTGCTCTTTTGGACTTATTTTAGTTTTTAAATTCTTATAAACAACATTTAGCAAACTGTCCGATTGGTTGTAATATGCATGAGAACAATTACTCATAGCGTTCCCTTTATCTAAACATTTTTGATACTCCAATTTTAATTTTGAAACTGTTTCTAGTGTCTGTGAATTAGATTTCATCGAAATCAAAATAAACAATAATAAAAGTGCTTTTTGAATCATATTTTTTTGTTTCAGGTTTCAGGTTTTTCCTTGTTTCAGGTTTCAGGTTTTCTTTGTTTCAGACTGCTTCACTCTGTGTTATTTAACCGCAAGGAGCGCAAAGGTTTCGCAAAGCACGCTAACTTTATAAACTTTGCATTCATAGCGTAAATCTTAGCGAACGTTGCGGTTACGTCATCAAGCCTGCAACAAAAACAACTTAATTTACTCCACAATACTTTTTACCATATCTTGTAATGCTTTTCCGTGGATATTTTTGGCTACGATAATTCCGTTTTTATCTACTAAAAAATTCAAAGGAACAGACTGTAACATATAATCACCAACAACTGGAGATGTCCAATATTTAAGGTCGCTTACTTGTGTCCAAGGTAGTTTCCCTTTTGCAATTGCTGCCAGCCAAAGCGGTTTTTTGGTGTCCATAGAAACACTGTAGATTGAGAATTTGCCAGTGTAAGCATTATGTAATTTTAATAATGCAGGCTGTTCTTTAATACAAGGTCCGCACCATGAAGCCCAAAAATCTACTAATACCAATTCTCCTCTAAAAGAAGAAAGTACGACATTATTTCCTTTTGTATCCGGAAGATCAATTTCTGGAGCAATATCACCAATATCAGTTCCTACAACCTGGGCGTTTGAATTGGTTAATATACAACACAAAAATCCTAAAATGAGTAAAGTTTTTTTCATAGTTTGATTAAGTTTTATTTGTTTGTTGGGGCATTTTATCAATTTGTTTTGTCATTCTGAGGGACAAAGAATCACACTAGAAATTCCACAAAGTAATTCTTAAATATTTGACGATTTCCTTACGTAATATTTCGTTTCTAAGGATAATAAGATTGTCTATTAGAATTCACATAAAAGCAAATATAATTTTTCTTTCTTAAATCTTCAAACTTAGCTCCTCTCATCATAAAATTATCCTAAATATTTTTTACTTAATTGGTATATCGGGAAAAGTCGATATATTTGCACCATGGAAAATATAGAAATCTTTAAAGCATTATCTAATAAGTCCAGATTGCAAATGCTTGAATGGCTGAAAGAACCAGAAATCAACTTTCCTGATCAATTGCAGCATGCTGGATTTGAGCACGGAGTCTGCGTTGGGCAGATTCAAGCTAAGGCTGGTTTAACGCAATCTACAGTTTCAGAATATCTGTCTATTTTACAACGTGCCGGTTTTATAGAATCGAAACGCGTTGGACAATGGACTTACTATAAACGCAACGAAGGTGCCTTTGAAGCACTCAGTAAATTAATTCAATCTAATTTGTAAATTACTATGAGTACAAACAACCTGTTTTCACCATTTAACTTAAAAACGTTAAATCTGAAAAACCGAATCGTAATGGCGCCAATGACGCGCGCTTTTTCTCCAAACGGAGTTCCAACTGATGAAGTAGCTGCTTACTACCAAAAAAGAGCTGAAGGCGAAGTTGGTTTAATATTATCTGAAGGAACTGTTATTGACAGACCTTCATCATCAAATGATGCTAACGTACCGCATTTTCACGGAGATCTAGCTTTAAACGGATGGAAAAAAGTTATAGATGAAGTTCACGCTGCCGGCGGACAAATGGGACCACAAATCTGGCACATGGGAATTATGGACAACCATCATTCTGGATGGGTGCCGCCTGTTCCTTTTGAAGGTCCGTCTGGTTTAAACCGTCCCGATTTTAGAAATGGAGTTGCTATGTCTGAAAAAGATATTGAAGATACTATTCTGGCTTTTGGTAAAGCTGCTGCTGATGCTAAAAGATTAGGTTTTGATACCATCGAAATTCACGGTGCACACGGTTATTTGATAGACCAGTTCTTTAGAGCTGAAACGAATTTACGTGAAGATATTTACGGTGGAAAAACGTTGCCGGAACGTAACCGTTTTGCTATCGAAGTAGTAAAAGAAATTAGAAAACAAGTGGGAAATGATTTCGCTGTTATTATGCGTTTTTCTCAATTTAAACCTTCTGATTACAATTATAAACTAGCTAAAAATCCGCAGGAATTAGAAGCTTGGCTAACGCCTCTTGTAGATGCTGGTGTTGATATTATACACGCTTCGCAGCGCAGATTTTGGGAACCAGAATTTGAAGAATCTGATTTAAACTTTGCAGGATGGGCTAAAAAAGTAACTGGAGTGCCAACAATTACGGTTGGTTCTGTTGGACTTTCTGGAGATTTCTTTGGTGCTTTTGCCGGAGAAAGTTCACAGCCAACTTCTCTAGAAGAATTAAACAGACGTTTCGACAGAGGCGATTTTGATTTGGTTGCTGTTGGAAGACCTCTTTTATCTGATCCAAATTGGGTAGCTAAAATTAAAGCTGGAAAAACAGATCAATTGAAAGGTTTTAGTAAAGAAGCTTTGGGAGAATTAGTTTTAGAATAATAAAATCTATACCCATGATATATTGTAGATACGCACAGCAGTGCGTCTACACAAAGTATATCGACAAAGAATAAATTAGAATTTAAAAAGGGATGAAACATTATCACAATGTTTCATCCCTTTTTTAATCATCAACATCAGATTCAAAAAAATATTTACATCAAATGGCTTAAATTCTAGACGGACATACTGTGTGTTAGATGCACTGCAGTGCGTCTCTACGATTATCAACGTGTGAAATATTATTGTGTGTTTAATTTTTTGGAGAATAATTTTAAAAACATATAAATAACCCCATCGTATGTAGTAGAGACGCACTGCAGTGCATCTACACAAAGTATATCTACAAAGAATAAATTAGAATTTAAAAAGGGATGAAACATTGTGATAATGTTTCATCCCTTTTTTAATCATCAACATCAGATTCAAAAAAATATTTACATCAAATGGCTTAAATTCTAGACGGACATACTGTGTGTTAGATGCACTGCAGTGCATCTCTACGATTATCAACGTGTGAAATATTATTGTGTGTTTAATTTTTTGGAGAATAATTTTAAAAACATATAAATAACCCCATCGTATGTAGTAGAGACGCACTGCAGTGCATCTACACAAAGTATATCTACAAAGAATAAATTAGAATTTAAAAAGGGATGAAACATTGTGATAATGTTTCATCCCTTTTTTAATCATCAACATCAGATTCAAAAAAATATTTACATCAAATGGCTTAAATTCTAGACGGACATACTGTGTGTTAGATGCACTGCAGTGCATCTCTACGATTATCAACGTGTGAAATATTATTGTGTGTTTAATTTTTTGGAGAATAAGTTTAAAAAGATATAAATAACCCCATCGTATATCGTAGAGACGCACAGCAGTGCGTCTACACAAATTATATCGACAAAGAATAAATTAGAATTTAAAAAGGGATGAAACATTATCACATTGTTTTCATCCCTTTTTTAATCATCAACATCAGATTCAAAAAAATATTTACATCAAATGGCTTAAATTCTAGACGGACATACTGTGTGTTAGATGCACTGCAGTGCATCTCTACGATTATCAACGTGTTAAATATTATTGTGTGTTTATTTTTTTGGAGGATAATTTTTAGAATAAGTTTAAAAAGATATAAATAACCCCATCGTATATCGTAGAGACGCACAGCAGTGCGTCTACGCAAAGAATATCCACAAAGAATAATAGTAGAATTTAAAATGGACAACTATAATTTTTAGAATGTTTCATCATAAAAATCCATTTTATTATAATGATTATGAATGTCTATATTTCTAAATTTTAATTTCAATATCAAATTATAAAAATAAAGGGATGAAACAATAACGTTTCATCCCTTTATTGAATATCTATAACTAACAAAATTAAGAGATTCAATATTTTTATTTGAGGTTCAAAGTTGCAAAGGTTCATAGTGACAAAGTCTTTTCCTTTGAACCTATGCCACTCTGAACCTTTGAACCTCTAAAGAGAAACTTTTCTTTTTTGGAATTTATTCTGCAGCCAATTTCGAACTGGTTCGTCATATAATTTTAAACATACGAATGCCATAATAATGCTGGCGATTAAAACGCCGATTCCTTCCATATATCCGTCTTTCATCGAAACTTTATTATCGACTACCCAAGCTGTAAACCAATAAATTAACGGATAATGTGTAATGTATATTGGATATGAAATATCTCCCAAAAGTTTACATATTTTAATTGAAAATTCATTTTTAATTTCTCCGCCTGCGCCAATAGCAACGATAATTGGAAAAACTAAAATAATACAGAAAGATTCATACAAACCATTGATCCAAAGATTGTTTTCATCTCCAAATCTCGGTAACGTCAATACAATTGTGATTAAGATACTGCAAATCCAAAAAGCATTTTTTACGTGTAGCAGCTTTCCTAAACGACTCAATAAAACACCAGCAAAAAACGGGAATAATAAACGAGTAAACCCAACATTCATTTGTTCCCAATTCAACGACCATCCGCCGATTACATCACCTTTTGGTCCAAAAACAGTATAATTAATTAACAGTCCGGCAAATATCAATACAAAAACTGACAGGACTTTATTCGAAAATTTACGAAAGATTAAGGCGTACAGGATATTGGCAATATATTCGAAAAAAAGTGACCAAGCCGGACCATTTAAAGGGTGCATTTCTCCCCATCCTCTAATTTCTAGAGAAGGCGGAATTGGTAATAATGTAAAGCCGATTATCATGGTTAAAATAACTTTCCAAACGGCCATATCTCCAATCATTGGAAACAATATATCAGATGCTTGGAAATAATAGAAAATGGCGCCAATGACCATTCCAATAATTACCATTGGCTGCAGCCGAATTAATCTGCGTTTGTAAAATTCCCATTGTGTCATTTTTCCCCAGCGGTCGTCATAAGCATACGCTACAACAAATCCAGATAAGAGGAAAAAGAAATCAACTGCTAAGTAGCCGTGATTGATAATTTGTACAAAACGGTTTCCTCCAGCAAAAGCTTCAAAAATATGAAAAGCTACTACCAGAATAGCTGCAACACCACGCAGACCGTCTAGAATTTCGTAATGCTTTTTTGGTTTAATATCATTCATAATAATGGTTAATTATTAATGGTTAATGGTTAATTTTATAATTGATAATTAACAAATATCAATCATTTATAAGTGGTTTCTAAGCCATTCTGCTTTTGGTTGATCTGGCAAGTATTTGATGGAGAAGTTTTCGAATTTGGCTTCAATTTTTTCTACTTATAGAGATCATATAACTAATATGCCACAAAAGCAAAGCTGCAAATTTTTACACTTGCAGCTTTACAAACCAACCAATTTTTAGAAATAAAAAAACTTATTTAAGTGAGAAATTCACTTTAGACTTTATGTCAGTTGATGATGCTCCAATGATTGCTTCAAAATCACCAGATTCAGCAACCCAGTCATGTTTTTTATCATCGAAGAAACTTAAAGCTGTTTTATCAATTGTAAAAGTTACTGTTTTTTCTTCTCCCGCTTTAAGCGAAACTTTTTCAAAACCTTTTAACTCTTTAATAGGACGCACTAAAGAAGATTTAACATCTGTAATGTACAATTGCACCACTTCTGCTCCTTCTCTGCTTCCCGTATTTTTTACATTAACCGAGAATGTAATTTGATCTCCAGCATTAATTTGTTTTTTATCTGATGTTACTTTTCCGTAAGCAAAAGTTGTGTAGCTTAATCCATGTCCAAAAGAAAATAATGGTTTAACTTTCTGTTTGTCAGTCCAACGGTATCCAACAAAAATTCCTTCGTTGTATTTTACTTCATCTCCGCCAGGAAATTCTCCTAAAGCGTGAGCTCCATTATCTGCTAATTTTACTGGGAAAGTAAACGATAATTTTCCAGACGGATTCACATCTCCAACTAAAACATTTGCCAAAGCATTTCCAGCCTCAGTTCCTAAAAACCATCCTTGTACAACTCCCGGAACTTCTTTAATCCAAGGCATTGCCACAGCATTTCCAGAGATATTTACGAAAACAATGTTTTTATTTACTTTCGCTAATTCGCTGATTAATTTATCTTGACCATAAGGTAATCCTAATTGTTTACGATCGTGTCCTTCGTCATCTTGGTTTTCACTTTTATTTAAACCTCCGATAAAAAGAACAATATCAGCATCTTTAGCAATTTTTAAAGCCTCAGCAGTTAACTCTGCCTGCGGGCGCTTTTCTTCTAGACTAACTTTAGCTATAACTCCATTATAATTGCTTGTCGGATCTCCAACATAACCTCTAGCATAAACAATTTCAGCTTGGTTTCCGATTCTTTTCTTTAAACCTTCAAGCGGTGTAATTTCGTATCTTGCTTTAAGTGAAGAACTTCCTCCCCCCACAGTCATCATTTTGATCGCATTTTCTCCAATTACAGCAATCTTTTTTGTTTTAGAAAGATTGATTGGCAGAATGTTATTTGTGTTTTGTAATAATACAATTCCTTCTTCAGCAATTTTACGACCAGCTAAAGCATGTTCTTCTGTTCCAAAAGATCCAAAAGGACGATTTCTATCCATTGTAGTTAAGAAAGACAAACGAAGGATACGACGTACTTTTTCGTCTAATTCTTTTGTTCCAATTTCTCCTTTTCTGATCATTTCAGAATATGGTTTTGCTAAATAGTAGTTATCATAAGCATTGCTTGTTCCCCAAGAAAGTCCGTTTGTCCAAGAACCAAATTCCATATCTAAACCATTGTGGATTGCTTGTTTGGTATCGTTAACTCCACCCCAATCTGAAACTACAACTCCTTTGAAACCCCATTCTCCACGAAGAATATCATTTAACAAATATTCATTATGGCAGCATTGCTGTCCTTTGTATTTGTTGTAAGATCCCATAATGGACCAAACGTCTCCTTCTTGAACCGCGGCTTTAAAAGCTGGAAGATAAATTTCGTATAATGCACGGTCGTCAACAATTACGTTAACCGAATTACGATTGGTTTCTTGATTGTTTAAAGCGAAATGTTTTACGCAGGCAGCAACTCCATTCGATTGCACTCCTTTAATATAAGGAACAACCATTTTAGAAGCTAAAAACGGATCTTCTCCCATATATTCGAAGTTACGACCGTTTAATGGACTTCTGTAGATGTTTACACCTGGACCTAATAATACGTTTTTGTTACGGAAACGTGCTTCTTCTCCAATAGATTTACCATATAAAGATGCCAATTCTTTGTTCCATGTTGATGAAAGTGCCGTAAGGGCCGGGAAAGCAATACAAGAATCGTTTGTCCATCCTGCCTGATCCCATTCGTCCCATTTTACTTCTGTACGAATCCCGTGTGGTCCATCTGTCATCCAGTTTTCTGGAATTCCAAGACGTTGTACACCTGGAGAACTAAATTTAGACTGCGCATGAATCATGGCAATTTTCTCTTCAGTTGTCATTCTTTTAAGTGCATCTTCTACACGCTCATTAATTGGCTTTTTATCATCAAGATAAACGGGCACTTTGTTTTGGGCATTCGCACCCAAAGTACTTAGTAAAAGTAAAACAACAATTGTTTTAACGTTTTTAAACATAACAGTATTTATTAAAGCATTAGGTTTATAATATAAAAGTACGTTTTCGTAAAAAATACTTTTCTATCATATTGTAAAACTAAAACGTTATAGTACATGTTACATTTTTAGACACAAAAAAGTAGTGAATTAAAAATTCAAATAATTGATTTACAATAATTTAATAAAAAATATACACTAAAAAAAGTAGTAGTTTTAAAATAAATATTTACACTTTCAATGATATTGAACCGATTTTCATAACCATTTCTTCGAAATCATTTCGCGAAACCGCAGCTTTATTACGAGCTCGGGTTCTGTAGTTATAAATAGTACTTAAGGAGTAACGAAGAAATGCCGCGATTTTGACACTATCTGTAATTCCGAGTCTGATCAATGCAAAAATTCGAAGTTCGGTATTTAATAATTCGTTTTGTTTAAGGACAATCTGCTCTTCTGGAATTAAAAGCGCATTGAAATCTTTTACGAATGTTGGATATAAGTTAAGAAAGATAATATCAAAATTCTTGTATAATTCTTCTAACTCGTTATCAACTAGAGTGGTTGATTTTAAGATTTTGTAAATTTCATCAAACTGTTTTGCGGCAGCTTTTTTGTTTAGAATAATACGGTAATTTTCTAATTTGTTGATATAAGTAGAACAAAGATTGAAAAAATGAGCAATATATTCTTCTTTAACTAAATTAGATTCAGACAATTGCAGGTTACTTTCTTGCAACTGACTGTTTTTTTCGGTGATATCTTTGTTTAATTCGGCTAATTTTTGACTGGTTTCATATAGTTCTGTTCGAATTCTGGAAACCTTTTTCATTTGTTTATAAACGTAAACAATGGCAACCAATAAAAATAAAGAGAGCAGACTTATACAAAGTAAATAGATTTGTAAGTCGCTTTTTCGCTGTGCTTCGCGTTCAAGATAGACCGTATTGATAATGGAATAAACTTCTGACATTAATAATGTCCTAAACTGAACATTACAATAAAGTGCATCTTCAATTGCCGATTGTGTCAATTTGTACGCCATATCGACATCGCCGATTTCATAAAAAACCAATGCTAATTCTTGCAGTGAGGCATTGTCTTTATTGGCATTTTTAATATCGGAAGTTGCAGAAAGTGCGTAGTATTTTTTTCTTGATTCTAATTGATGCGTGGCTTCTGAAATTTTGCCCAGCAAATAAGTAACCATTGCATACTGCGGATTTTCTTCTTTTATATTGTTCAATAAAGTCAATAATTCCTTTTTGGATTTTTCATATTTTTTATGAATGAAAATTTCCTGCTGAATTCTATTAATTTGATATTCTAATGTGTTCGGTTTTAGAACACTTAATAGCGAATCTCGATATTTTCCAATTTGTTTTCGATATTCTGGACTATAACTATTGGCAGCATAATGTTCGAAAAATTCACGATATGAAATGTAGTAATTGGGAAGTAAAGAAACTGCCAATTTGTTCTTATTTATACTTTTTAAAATAGCTTCAGATTCGCGGTATTTGCCAGAAGAAGAATAAAGCGTTACCAATTGCAGCTGTGCTAAATTAAAAAGCTCTTTGCTTTCAAGCTGTTCAGCTATTTTTAAATTCTTTTTTACATATTGAATAGCCGAATCTGAGTTTAACTTTTGATACTCCAGATATAATGCTTTGTTGTAATTATATTCTTGTTCGGGTGTCAGATTATCTGATTTTATTTTCTTGAAGTTCAGGATTCTCTCTTCTTTAATTTTTACATAATGCTGTTTATTTTTAATAGCATCATTTAGTTCTTTTAAAATAGCATCAGTATTATCCAATGCAAAAACTGGAAGATTGATTATAGCAATTAAGAAAAATAAAAAATATCTTTTCAAGTCGAGTCAGTATAAAGGGAATTACAAATATAACAAAGTGAAAATAGAAAAAGTGATTTATTTAGCTGGGGAAAAAATGTACTTAAAAGAGGGTGTTTTCTTATATTTGATATAAAATAAAAAATCGCATATATCAATTATGCATAAATAATTTTATTCCATTTTCCTTATTTGTGCAAAAATAAAAGCTTTGCCAAGGTTTAAAACTTTGACAAAGCCAGACTTATTTTTTTTAATATTAAATTGCAATTGGTGCAGCCAGACAACTCTCTGGAATGTCAAATGCATTGACCAAAGCCACTGCATCTGGACGTATATCCCAGCAAAGCTGATTGACTATTTTACGAACGGCTTTCGTTTTTACCGCTTCCATGTATCCGTCTTCCAAATACCAAGCTTTATTTTTTTCAATTTGCGAAAGCGCATATAATTGATTTAGCTTCGTTAAAATAGCCTTAGATTCTGGATCTTCAATTTCTTTTATCGCAAGTTGAAACTGCTCTAAAACAACGCGTTCCAAATAAGCCTGCGCAACGTCTATCATTTGATGCTGTACGACATTAAATGCATCGTAAGCTTCTAAACCTCCGTCGACTAATTTTTTAATACGTCTTGCTGCAGACGCTAGAATAGTTTTTTCTCTGTGTACAAAAGCCTGTAAATGAAATTCGCTGTCAAGCAAATGTTCATCATCTGTTCTGCGGGTTGCAATAGGATTTTTTTCTGTAAATGCCGTTTTAGCATTTTCATAAACATAATTTATGATTCCCAAAGAGCCTAATTCACCAAATGTTTTTCTAAATTCTGACAAACGATTTTTAGCCACCAGCTGCATCAAAACGGTATTATCACCTTCAAAAGTGGTGTAAATTTCGGTGTCATTTTTTAAAGCATCAATTCTGTTTTCAGATAAATAGCCTTTTCCACCGCAGGCTTCACGGCATTCTTGCAGAATATCTCTCGTGCTCCATGTTGAATACGATTTCATTCCAGCGGCAAGAGCTTCAATTTCCTGCATTTCAGCCTCCGTTTTATTTAAGAATCTGTTTGTTAGGTACTGAAGTGCAAAGTGAACGGCATATGTTTTAGCCAAAGGTGGCAGCAATCTGCGCTGGTGCATTCTGTAATTTAAAATCGGAACCTCAGATCCGCCTTCTGGTCCAAATTGTCTTCTTTGATCGCTGTAGCGAATGGCAATTGTCAATCCAGATTTAGCAGCGGCCAAAGCTGAACGCGGAATCCCGATTCTTCCTCCAACTAAAGTTCCTAACATGGTAAAAAACCTTCTGTTATCACTTGGAATTGGACTTTCGAATTCTCCATTTTCATTTACCGATGCAAAACGATCCAGCATATTTTCTTTCGGAATCACAACATTATCAAAACTAATAGTACCGTTATCTACACCGTTTAATCCCATCTTATGACCGCAGTCACCAATTGTTACACCTTTTACCACATTTCCATTCGGATCGCGCAATGGTACTACAAATGCATTTACACCATAATCATGATCATTAATAATCAGTTTTGCAAAAACAGTTGCCATTTGCCCATGAACTGCTGCGTTACCGATATATTCTTTTTGGGCATTTTTATTTGGTGTATGAATGGTAAAAGTCTGCTCGTTATGATTGTATGTTGCTGTAGTTTCTAATCCTTTTACGTTTGATCCGTGATGTGTTTCGGTCATGGCAAAACATCCTGGAAGTTTTAGCGAACCAATATCTTGTAAATATTTAGCATAATGTTTTTCTGTTCCTAAAGACTGAACACTCATTCCCCAAAGTCCAAACTGAACGCCAAATTTTATTACCAAACTTAAATCGTGGTAACTCAGCGTTTCCATAATCGCAAAATAATCGGCTATATTTTCTCCGCCGCCATATCGTTTTGGATAAGCCATATTTCCGAGATTTTCATCGGCTAAAATTTTACACCATTTGTAAACCGTCTCTCTAAATACATTGATATCGGTTGAAGTTTCATATGCAAATTCAGGTCTCGAAATAACCGATTTTACTTTTTCAATAATTGCAGCTTCTTTTCCATCCAAAATTTTGGTAATTTTCTGAATATCAAAAGAGGCGTTGGTATGAGAATCTGCAGTAAAAGAACCAGCTTTCGTTTTGAAGTTTTGAAGTGCTTCTTCGCCTAAAATTCCTAAATCATTTTCTAATTTTATAAAATCAGATTCTATTGGAGATAGGTCTAATTCTGTTCCAGATAATGCATCTGCGATATCGAAAATCGATTTTATAGAAGATTTGTCCTGAATGCTTTTTTCAATATCCAATTTCCATTCTTTGAGTTCATTTCGCGAAGGTGGATTCGAAATATCTGCTTTAGAAAGCAAATATTTTTTTTCTTCTTCTGATAAAACACTAAGCGAATTGATAAATTCATGCAGTGTAGCAAATTCTTTCTGTGTCAATAAATCATCTGACCACACTAAATAAAACAATGGAGTAAAGGCTTGAAGTTTGGTATTTTTCATATCAATATTTGGATTCGGTTTGTTTTTTATCTTTGCCGCGAATCACACAAATTCTCCACTAATTTTTATTTTAATAAGGAATTAAAAACTAAATATAATTCGTGAAAATTTGTGTAATTCGTAACAACCCTTTTTTTACGCTTTACTGCATAAAAAAACAGGAATGAAAAATAATCATTCCTGTTTAAACATCCTGTTAAGATTCTGGTAATTTTCGATTTTAAACCAATAAAAAATATGAAAACTAATTATTAAGAGCCTTTGGATATTGCCGTCCATTTTTGCTTTATTGCAAAAATATGATGTGAATTAAAAACCAACACTGCAGTAAAAATGATTCCGTATGCTGTAATTTGTAAAGGACTAATATTTTCTTTAAAAACAAAGGCTGCCAATCCGAATGCAATCATCGGATTGATGTTTAATAACATTCCAACTGTTGAAGAATTGATTCCAGAAAGCGCGTACAAATTCAGGAAAAGAGGTACAATTGTAAATAAGATTGCGATTGTTTCAATACAGAAATAAAACTTAAATTCTGTTGGAACCGGCCCTCCATAACTTGGATAAAATGGTACTAAAAACAAAGCAGCCAATGTGATATGAAACGTTAATACAACAAATTTATCAAAACCTTTATTAGCACGCTGGCTCACCAAATATGCAGCGTACGTTAGCCCAATAATGATGCTGAAAAGCATATCCATTATATCACTATAGGAAAGAATCAAGCATCCCGAAATACTTAATCCGACAGAAAGCCATTGTGTTTTTAGCAGTTTTTCATGCAGTATAAAATAAGCAAGTAAAGTTGTTAGTATTGGACAAACAAGATAAGCCAGAGAAGCCGCTTTTAGGCTGACATGATTCACTACATAAATGAATGTAAACCAATTCGCCATCAAAAAGGCACTTCCGCCAATATTAAGTAAAATCGATTTTCTTTTTTCTGATTTTGACAAGCCTCTAAAGATTTCAATCGTTTCTTTTAGTTGTTTTCTTTTAAATAGGAAAGCAATCAAAAGCATTAAAATCGCGCAGCTGAAAACACGAAAGAACAGAATATCTAATGAAGGATAATCGTGAATAGGCCTTAAAACCAAACTAAAAAGTCCCCAAACTATAAAGGCTGAAATTGCTGCTATGTAATACTTTGTTGTTTTCACAAACTTTCTTTTTGAATTGTTTTATTTTGATGAAGCAAATTTCTAAAAAATAAAACAGCAATACAGATACAGTTTTTGTAAATTGCACCATAACAGTTTTATTTTTTTATGAAATCGCCATGATTCCAAGTAATAAATCAAAATTAAAAATGGCGATACCATATTCGATTAAAAAGCAAATATTAACTTCATATGAAAAACCCAAGCTATTTATATCTTCAATTTGCGGATCGTATCGAAAAACAGATCAAATCAGGTCTTTTGAATGTGGGAGACAAACTTCCTTCCATTCGAGAAGTCTGTGCAGAAACGGGTTACAGCATGAGTACCGTAAGTAAAGCCTATTACGAAGTTGAAAGCCGTTCTTTGATCGAATCAAGACCACAGTCGGGTTATTATGTAAGTAACATTTCGGCAAGGGTTATTGCAGAGCCTTCTTCAAGTTCACCAATTTTAAGCGTTGAAAATATAGAGCGTGAAGATTTAGTTGATCTGGTTTATGGTGATATGCGTAAAAAAGATCTTACGATGCTTTCGCTTGGTTTTCCATCAAATGAATTACTTCCAATTGCAAAACTGAATAAAGGAATGGTTCAGGCAATGCGTCAGCTTCCAAACAGCGGTACGAGTTATGAGGAAATTCAGGGAAATAGTAATTTACGAAAGGAAATTGCACGCTGGTCCTTTACTTGGGGCGGTTCTTTGACTGAAGATGATATTATTACAACTCCAGGCTGTATTTCTGCTATTTCAGATTGTTTATTGACGTTGACAAAACCAGGAGATACAATTATTACAGAAAGTCCTGTTTATTTTGGTATTCTTCAGCTGGCAAGATCTTTAGGTTTGTATGTCATGGAACTTCCTACCAACATGACTACAGGAATCGAACTAGAAGCGGTAAAAAATACGCTTGCTTCTAATAAGGTTAAAGCCTGCGTTTTGATGAGTAATTTTAGTAATCCATCGGGCAGTATGATGCCCAACGAGCATAAAAAAGAAATTGTCCGTTTAATGGATTTTTATAATGTTCCTTTAATTGAAGATGATATTCACAGTGATTTGTACTTTGGCACCAGCCGTCCGTCGAGTTGTAAAACGTATGATGATAGCGGTATTGTACTTTCGTGCAGTTCGGTTTCTAAAACTTTGGCACCGGGTTATCGCGTGGGATGGGTTGCTCCTGGAAAATTCAAAAAAGAAATTTTAAGAACCAAGTTGTATCACACCATCTCTAACCCTACTATTACGCACGAAGTTGTTGGTGATTTTTTGAAAAATGGCCGATATGAAAATCATCTTCGAAAAATACGTCAGATTTTAAATCGCAACTGTACCAATTATATCAATACTATTTTAGAATCTTTTCCTGCGGGAACAAAGGTCAGCCAGCCTCAAGGCGGTTTTTTTCTGTGGGTCGAATTAGATAAAAAAATAGATACTGCTGCTTTTTATCATTTGGCTTTAAAGCACAATATCAGCATTGCACCGGGAAGAATTTTTTCATTTCAAAATCAATTTTCAAATTGTATGCGCTTGAGTTTTGGGCTTCCTTGGTCAAACGAAGTGAGAATGGCAATACAAACGCTAGGAAAACTTGCGAAAAGTCAATTGTAAAAAATCCAAATATTATCAATATAGCCCGCGGTTTTAAACGCGGGAGCACAATCAAATTCTTCTATGCATCCCCGCGGTTAAAACCGCGGGCTATGTTTAAGATGTTTGCGTTGGTAATATATTTTTTAATTTCTCCTTTCAGTCGAAGTGACAGAACTATGAGTTTTTTTTATAAATAAAAAAACTGGACAGCGCAACTACACACTGTCCAGCCAACAATTAAAAGAAGACCAAAATTAAATTTTTATAAGACGAAATAAGCGCCTTTTTCCACTTTCTTAGGTTCGTCGTTCAATTCAAATTCGTTTAGAATATCAAATTCGCTTTGGTATTCATTCAGCATTTGCTTGATATTTTTTTCTATTGTATTTGCGATAGTCGTAACTGGCGTATCTGTTGGTCTGTTTTCAAATGGATCTTGCAAGTGAATCGCCATTCTTTCGATCAAAAAGAAAGCTCCTCCAATTGCTGTAATCAACGGAATCGCAAACCAGCTCAAAACACTTGTTAATCCAAAAGGCAGTAACAAAATAAACAAACACAATGTCAATCGGATGTACATACTGTATGTTGTTGGAAAAATGGTGTTTTTAATTCTTTCACATTTTCCCATTTCATCACAAAGTCTAGACAACGTATTGTCTATTTCCACCTGCTGGTAAGTATTGATTTTCTTATCATTTTTAGCGTTTCGTAAATCTCTGGCATGCAGCATTAAAATCGCATTTGGAACGTTTTGATGATTTTTGATGTATTTTATTTCTTCTTCACTCATCAATCCTTCAAGTGGTTTTACAGCATCTTTGTTTCGAAGCGACTGCCCCAAACTATAACACCAGGCAATTTGTCTTTTGGCAAAGTTTTCTTTGAATTCGCTGGCTTCTACAGAAAAATCAGGATCTTTATAAAACGTCAAAACCTGACGGATTAATGTTCTGGAATCGTTTACAACCGCTCCCCAAACAATTCTAGCTTCCCACCATCTGTCGTAAGCCTGATTGGACTTAAACGCTAGTAATAAGGAAATAATGGTTCCAATCATGGTTGGAATCGCAATTGGAATATCTACGGGAAGATTTATAAAATAATGATGAAAAATTTCAAATAGTACTGTATATGCCAATACCAGAACAATTTCTACCTTAATTTTCCCGAGAACGTACTTCATTGGTATTCTTTTCTTTAATAACATATTTTCGGTTTTAAATTAAATATTGCTGTCTTTTTTTAGTTCTTTTTTAGTGCTTAGTGATTAGTCCTTAGTAATTAGTCCTTAGTAATTAGTCCTTAGTAATTAGTCCTTAGTAATTAGTTCTTAGTAATTAGTTCTTAGTAATTAGTTCCTAGTAATTAGTTCCTAGTCTCTAGTGGATAGTTCCTAGTCCTTGGTAATTAATAATTATTCTTTAGTGATTAGTACCTAGTCCTTGGTAATTAGTAATTAGTAATTTGTGATTGGTAAATTTGTTAGTGATTATACTTTCGTAATTCTCTTTAGTTCAATAATAGTTTACACTATTTATCTGTTCTAGATTTTAAATTCAGGAATTATAAATATTCCCTCAAGACTAAAATCTAAAAACTAAAAACTAATTACTAATCACTAGGTACTAAGGACTAAGGACTAATCACTAATCACTAATAACTAAGTACTAAAAAAGAACCAAAAAACTAAACAACCTCTTCGTACAATGAAAGAACTGGAAGTCCCAATTTCTCATTAACATTTTCTTTTTTGACTTTTTTAAATTTGATTTTTTCGCCTTTTCGGGTTTCTACCAGCATATCGATATTATGCTTCGAAATTGCTTCTGATAAAAATGGCGCTACATTTTCGTAATTATCTTCAAAATTGGCCGTCTGACTAACAATTTCGAATGAGAAATTTTCACTTAAATACTGCTGTACATCTTTAACATGAATACTTTTACTGGAGTTTTCTACGTAAAGTGCTTTACTGAAAACTTCTTTGTTGATCTCTGTACTTAAATGAAGAATCGGACATTTTTGATTTCCTGCCAATTGAACTAAATATTGGTGTATCCTCTTTGTTTCTTGTTTATAAGAATAGGTTAGAATAACCAATTTTACAGAAAAAGCTTCAATAAGACGCTTAAAAATTGGCGCCGAAAGTCCGTATTGATTATGAACTTTCAGTTTTACATTTGGAGTATGATCGATAATATAACGGCAGGTTTCCAGAACCTCTTCCTGACTCTTAGTTAGTCCGGATCTCATTTCTCTTAAAAAACTTGAAGATGAAAAGGTATCTGGAGCTTCTGAAACTAATACTAAAATAATTTCTGATTCAGTATCTTTTGACTGATTCACCGCAGATTTAACAGCCGAGATTGTATCATCTTTTAAAGTCGTAGGTATAAGAAAGTTTTTCATAAGTATAATCGTTTAGTTTATACATACAAAATAACTATCCGTTAATTAGACCTTTCTTAATCTAAAATTAGAATTTTCTAAGATTAAACATTAGATTTTTTAATCTTCAGTTTTTTAAAGATAATCGTAACAATTGTTCCTTTATCTTGCTCCGACTGGACCTGTAGTTCTCCATCGTGCATTCTGATGATTTTGGAAGCCAGAGGCAGTCCTAAACCATAGCCTATATATTTAGCCGCAATTTTACCTCTAAAGAAAGGTTCGTATAAATGTGGAATATCTTCTGGCGGAATTCCGATTCCGATATCATTTATCGTGATTTTAATCATTTCTTCATTTGCCGAAAGGTTAACGAAAACTTCATTATTATCGGAGTATTTGACACCGTTGGTAATAATATTATTGATTGCCAATTCCAGCAACGGTCTGTTACAGGGAAGCAATAGAAAATTAGAATCTTTTGGTGCAAAATTAAGGATGATGCTCACTCGGTTACCCGGAAATATTTTATCCAGATCCGATTTTACATCCATTAATAATTCGTCAATTCGAGCAATATCAGAAACTTGTTTTTGACCATCATAACCAGTCTGCGTCAGTTTTAGCAGACTTTCGGTTAAGTTTCCTAATCTTGATGCCTGACTGTAGATATTTTCTAAAGATTCGACATATTCCTCCACTTGACGCTCTTTCAACAGCATAATTTCTGCCTCAGCAATAATAGTGGTTATTGGCGTTTTTAATTCGTGAGAAGCATTATTAATAAAATTTGCCTGGATTTCAAAAGACGTTTCCAGTCTGTCCAGCATATTATTAAAAGTATTAGTCAAATCGGAGATTTCATCAGAATTTTTAACTTCTGGAAGACGATTATGAAGATTAGAAGCACTAATTCTTTTTACTTCTTTTGTAATTCTTGCCACAGGATTTATTACACGTTTTGCTAAAAATCGGCCTAAAAGAAAAGCCAGAATTACAAAACCGATCCCTCCAAAAAGCATGATTTTGACAATATAAACTGTTGTGTCTTTTCCTTTACGATCTCTCGCGCCGACAATTACAATATATTTTTGTCCGCTTTCTTCAAAAATCTGACCTAAATAATATTTATTATCTTTCTCATAAGAATCTTTTCCTGTGCTTAAAATATTAGTGTAAAAGGCATTAGGAAGGTTAAGATTGGTATTATAATCAAAACTATTATGACTGTTTATTTTTAATACGTATTCTTCTTCTTCAATTAATTCCTCTAAACCATTTTTTTGAAGATTTTTATAATATTTAATCTTCTCTGGATCTTTTTGAAAATGAATTGAAGCTACAATTTTTGACCTGTCATCCAGACGCTTTAAAAAGTGATAGCGATTGTTTTCTCTAAATAAGAAAAATACAATGATACAAAGCAGCGATGTACTAAAGGTAGAAAGGGCAACGTAGTTAAAAGTAATTTTTTTTCTAATGTCCATTTTATGGTTTTATAACATAGCCCAATCCTTTCATGGTATGAATAAGTTTGCTATCAAAAGGCTTATCGATTTTTCTTCTTAAATATGTAATATATACGTCGACAACATTGGTATTCATATCAAAATTAATATCCCAGACATTATCTAAAATCTGATCTCTTGAAACAATTCGACCCGTATTTTTTGCCAGATAATACAACAGTTTAAATTCTTTTGCTGTTAAAACAATGTTTTCACTGCCTCTTTTTACCGATTTTGCACGTCCGTTTATTTCAAGATCACCAATAGTAATGGTATCAATTTTTTCTGTTTCCTGATGCGATCTTCTGTAAAGCGCATTAACTCTGGCATCTAATTCTCCAAATTTAAAAGGCTTTACCAAATAATCATCGGCACCGGCATTAAGACCCGTTACTATATTTTCTGAAGTTCCTAAAGCTGTAAGAAGTAAAATTGGCACAAAATTCTTGCTGGCACGCAGTCTTCTGCAAATTTCAATTCCGTTGATATCCGGAAGCATTACATCTAAAATTACAACGTCAAAGGTATAATTATGAATCATCTCCAGAGCGGTTTTACCGTCGAGAGCGACACTTACTTCATTATTATTTTCGGCAAATCCTTTACGCAGAATAGATAATAGATTTGGTTCGTCTTCGACTATTAGTAATTTCATGTTGAGAAGGTTGTATATACAACAAAAATAAGAATTGAGTTCAAAAATAGTACTTATTACGGATAGAAATTATGATTTAATTATGAACAATTACGACAATACATAAAAAAAGCAGACCAAACAGCCTGCTTATTGTTATCTATTTTAGATTTAAACTTGTAATTTTTAATTTTTGAAATTAAAACTCACGACTGCTCCAAGGCCAAATTGAAAAGTCGAAATATAATCTTCAACTGCAACTGGCCCAACCCAATAAGACCAATAATAACTTTCGCCAACTGCTGCAGACATCGATTGCAAATACGCATTAATATTTACAGAGACCGATGAAGCAGTTTTAATTTTTACCCCGCCCTTTACATCCCAGGCAAAGTATGTGCCACTTCCGCCCTGAGGCGATTCCACAATTCCAACACCTGCACCTGCACCCAAATAAGGAAGCAGATTTGATCCTGTATCAAAATAATACGTATAACCTGCTAGAATGAAATTAAATGCTCCCTTATCATTCGTATTTAATTGATTTCCAGCAGGACCATAAAATGGTATTTTAACATCTGATCTTAAATACTTTAATTCAATAGAGTTGTTTGGTATAAAGAAATACTCCAGTCCTGCTCCATATTGAAAACCGTCTTCAATTGTCGCAGAATAACCATCGTAATCCAGCTTGTCTGAAAAATTATAACCGCCATACAAATTAAGCGAAAAAGACCTTGCATCCTGAGCCTGCATTCCTATCACCGACAGAAACGCAACTAATAATAAACTGTACTGTTTCATAATTTTGATTTTGATTTGTTAAATGGATAAATCAAATTTAGCTTTTTTCTTTCAAAAAATGCATATATTTTGAAAGAAAAAAGCTAATTAATAAAACTTAAACAATTGGTAGTTAAAATATTATAGCAATTCAGAATGTTTCTCCAGCATTTAAGTAAAAGGCTTTTGAATTATTTCCCCACGCATAATCTAAAATTAGATTTGTCTTGGTCGCCTTATCAATTAAAAGTCTTAAACCAACTCCGGCCGCAGGCTGAATAGATTTAAAAAGCGAAAGATTGGTATCTGAATTACTGGCAGTAACAAAATTGGTAAAAACAGTACCGCTTAATAATTGATTGCAAGTAATAGGAAACCTGAATTCTGTAGATAAATAAACTAGTCCATTTCCTCTAAATAATCCCTGAGTATAACCTTCGCCGCTCCTGCTCCTTTGATCCCAGCCAATTGCCGGTAAATTTAAATACGGAACTTTTCCTCGGGTCACAAATTGTCCATACGTCCAAATGGCTAAAATATAGTGCGGATTTTTATGCGAAACTGGAATAAAATGTTTGTATTCTGCAAACAAAACGCTGCTGTAATCCTGATTTTTAAACAATACAGGATTAAAACGATAATTGATATTAGCAAACCAGCCTCTCGAAGCATTTACCTGATTATCTCGTGAATCATGAACCAAATTTAGACTTACTCCGTTTAGAAAATATTCCAAATTATCGAAGCCGTATTTTTGGCTGTAGTTATAATGATAAGTCAAATTTCCATTTGCAACATCTAATTCCTTGTCATTAATATTCGAATACCAATCGATGTTTATACCGCCTCCGACATAGTAATTCTCTCTAACTTCAAAAGAAACGGTTTGATGAAATTTTAAATAATTGTAATCCATATCTTGAGCGATAGAATCGATACTAAAGTTTTCTTTTTTACTGCGATGTGGTATAATATCGGTTCCTAAACCATAATTGGGCTGCGAGAATAGATATAAACGATAATCGCCGCTTAAAAAGATTTTATTATTCTTAAGCAGAATATTGTTTTTGATATTCACCAGCCATTGGTTTTTCACTGTATAAGTAATTCCAACATTCGCAATCGAATATTTATCTTTTTCTTCTTTTCCCTTGAAAGTATATTGCGCAACTGCACCAAAAAAAAATCCCGTCGCGGGCTGAGAACCAATTGCGGGAATTACCAAAAAGAAATTGTTTTTTGTGGGTTTAACAACCAAAGCGTCGTCATGCTTTTTAAAAATATCAAAAATGGTTTTAGGAGGACAAATTTCTGGATTTAAAATTTCTTCTTGAGAAAACAGGCTACATGAAATGAAAAACAATAACCCGAAGATTTTATACTTTTTGTATAGAAAGGCATTATTTTTAAAAAATTTCACCATTTAAAAAAGTTTATTTTTAGCAATAATCATCAACCTAACGTAAATATACTTCTAATTTTCAAAACCTTACAACTTAAATTTAATTAAAACCAGATTTTTTAGAAAGAAAAAAGCCGCTAAAGAAATTAACGGCTTATAAATATGATTTTAAAAAATATCTTATTTTGTAATAAACTTTGGATGTATTAAATTTTCTAACGAATAAATTTCATCCCATTTTTCCTGAGTAATCAGCTTTCGTTCTAAAACAGCAATTTGATGTACACTTTTGTTTGTTTTTAAAGCTTCGCCTGCAATACTGGCACTTTCTTCGTAACCAATAATTGGGTTCAACTGTGTAACGATTCCAATGCTGTTCATTACCATATTATAGCAATGGTCCACATTTGCTGTGATTCCGTTAATACATTTATCGATTAAAGTTTGAATAGCATTTGAAAGATAATCTAACGAAGTAAACATAGCAAAAGCAATTACTGGTTCCATTACATTGAGCTGTAATTGTCCTGCTTCTGCCGCCATAGTTACCGTTAAATCTTGACCAATTACATAAAAACAAGTCTGATTTACCACTTCTGGAATTACTGGATTTACTTTTCCTGGCATAATTGAAGAACCAGGCTGGCGTGCCGGCAGATTAATTTCATTTAAACCCGTTCTCGGCCCTGAACTCAACAATCTTAAATCGTTGCAAATTTTAGAAATTTTAACTGCAGAACGTTTTAATGTTCCCATAATTTGTACGTAAGCGCCTGTATCAACCGTTGCTTCAATTAAATCTGGCGAAAGCGTCAAAGGTATTCCAACTTCTTCTGCTAAATATTTTACACAAATTTCAGGATAACCTTCTGGTGCATTTACTTTTGTTCCAATAGCTGTTGCGCCCATGTTAATTTCTAATAATAATTCTTGGGCATTTTTCAAACGCTGGATATCTTCACCAATTGTGGTTGCATACGCTTTAAATTCTTGCCCTAAAGTCATAGGAACAGCATCTTGCAATTGCGTTCTTCCCATTTTTAAGACTTCTTTAAATTCTTCGCCTTTTTTAGCGAAAGCAACTTCTAATCCTGCTAAAGTTTTAATGAAATTTTCCATTTTCAAATACAACGCAATTCTAAATGCAGACGGATAAGCATCATTTGTTGACTGCGAACAATTGACATGATTGTTGGGATGCAGAAAATTATATTCTCCTTTTTTATGACCTAAATATTCCAGACCAATATTTGCAATTACTTCATTGGCATTCATGTTTACTGAAGTTCCTGCCCCGCCCTGAATTAAATCGCTTACAAATTCTTTATCAAATTTACCCGAAATAACCTGATCGCTTCCGTAACAAATGGCTTCTGCAATTTTAGCATCTATTGCATTACAATCTTTATTAGCCAATGCGGCAGCCTTTTTTACATATCCTAAAGCTTTGATAAACAAAGGTTCTTTTGAAATTGGAATTCCGGTGATATTAAAATTTTCTACCGCTCTAAAAGTCTGGATTCCGTAGTATAAATGATTAGGGATTTCTAGTTCTCCTAAAAAATCATGTTCCTTTCTTGTTGGTTCCATATAATAAAATTGATACGTTTTAACTTAAAAAATAAGCGTAAAGCTACATCAAATTATGGATAAAAAATGTGAATGAAATCAAAATCATTTCCGATTTAGAAAGAATATTTTGTTCTAAATTATTACCTTTTCACCCTCAAATAATTATCAAAACAGAGTTGAAAAAAGAAAGCGAATATTTTCTTGATAAAGAATGCAATACAATTACTTACGCCAAAGACGATCTTAATTTTAAAGATTTTGAATGCTGCGTTTTTAATGATTGTAATTTTTCTGCCTGCACTTTTTTAGCCGTTACTTTTATCGATTGTGTCTTTAATGACTGCATTTTTAATGAGTCTAAAATCAATTATGTAGCTTTTAGAACCGTTACTTTCAATCGCTGCGAAATTAAAGAAGTAAATTTCGCTATGTGCGATAAACTGATTTTTGAAGTTCGCTTTAATGACTGTATTTTGGATTTTTCAAAGTTTTATACCTTAAAACTAAAAGGAACCCCTTTTATCAATTGCAGTTTAATTGCCGTCGATTTTATGGCTGCAGATCTTACAGGAGTTGTATTTGATAATTGTGACTTGTATCGTTCCGAGTTTAATAAAGCCATCGCCAATAAAGCCGATTTTAAGACGAGTTATAATTATACTATTGATCCATCGAAGACTAAACTTAAAAAAGCTATTTTTTCTTTGAAACAGGTAAAAGGTTTATTGTTTAAGCATGATGTGGTTGTGAGTTAACACAACCGTTTGCCGAAAAACTATTTCAAGATTTCTTTCCCCATTACATAATCTTCCATTAAATACCCATTTCCAATTTCTATATCGACTGTTTCTTTAATTTCGAAACCTAGTTTTTTATAAAAATTTAAAGCGGTATTAAAACGGTTTACGTTTAATAAAAGTTCTTTTGAATTATTTTCTGAAGCCAATTTCTCAATCGAATTAAAAACAATTTTTCCGTAACCTTTTCCCTGTGTTTCGGGCAGAAGGTATATTTTATGGATTTTTGTAATGGCTTCGTTTTTATAATTGTGCTCAATTCCAATAAAACCGATTGTTGATTCAGAATCTGAAACCATATAAAACAGCTGTTCATTATTCAAAATTTGCTTAGATAGCGCTTCTGTAGAATAAATTAGATCTAACATATAATCTAATTGTGCTGCAGTTAAAATTTCGCCATACGTATTGGGCCAAGTTATGTTTGCAATCTTTTGAATTTTAGCAATATCTTCAATTGATGCTTCAGTAATTTTAATCATATTATTTTGTAAAAACTTGATTTTCCTGTTCGCTTACGCGGATGAAAGTCGTGCGTTTTGTTAATTCTTTTAATCTTGAAGCTCCTACGTAAGTGCAAGTGCTTCTAATTCCTCCTAAAATATCTAAAACAGTGTGAATTACATCTCCTTTAAAAGGCACTTGAACTGTTTTTCCTTCGCTTGCTCTATATTCAGCAACTCCGCCAGAATGTTTATCCATTGCCGTTTTGGAGCTCATTCCATAAAACTGTTTGAATTTTTCTCCCTTTACCTCGATTAGTTCTCCTCCGCTTTCGGTATGTCCAGCGAGCATGCCGCCCAACATTACAAAATCGGCTCCAGCGCCAAAAGCTTTGGCTACATCACCCGGAGTTGTACAGCCTCCATCACTTATAATATGTCCGCCTAAACCATGCGCAGCATCGGCACATTCAATAATAGCAGACAGTTGCGGATAACCCACTCCTGTTTTTATACGCGTTGTACACACAGAACCGGGTCCAATTCCCACTTTTACTATATCGGCTCCCGCTAATAATAGTTCTTCAGTCATTTCTCCCGTAACTACATTACCAGCAATAATTATTTTATCTGGATATTGTTTTCGTGTCTTTTTTAAAAATTGTACAAAATGTTCTGAATAGCCATTTGCAACATCAATGCAGATGAATTTCAGCGACGGATTTGCTGTAATTATTTTTCCGATTTTTTCAAAATCTTCTTTTCCTGTTCCTGTGCTTACAGCAATATAATCGTAAAAATCTGGAGTTACTTTTTGCAGAAAATTATTCCATTCTTCTAATGAATAATGTTTATGAATTGCTGTAAAAAGCTTTTCTCCTGCCAAAACCTGAGCCATTTCAAAAGTACCAACGGTATCCATATTAGCCCCCATGATCGGAATTCCTGTCCAAGAACTTGTGCTGTGCAAAAATTTAAAGTTTTGTTCTAATGAAACTTCCGACCTGCTTTTGAGCGTTGATCTTTTGGGTCTAAACATTACGTCTTTAAATCCTAATTTTAGGTCGGTTTCTATTCTCATGGTTCAAGATTTTGGTTACTCTCAAATATAAGAATTTTAGAATTTAGATTGAAGATTATAAAAACTTAAAAAATGAACGCCGATTAAACTGATTCGCTTTCGCGAAAACGCCGATTTAAACGGATTTTTATTTCTTTAATTTTCGTGAATTTCTCCCGAACCCTCGCTATCACTCAGCCTGACAACTGTAAAACTGAGACTGAGACTGAACACTAAAAACTGAACACTAAAAACTACCCGTGAATCGTTTCTCCTTTTCCGTAATTAGTAATAATAGATTCCTCAAATGCAAGCCATTCTCTCCAGCGTTTTTCAACATCAATTCCTGTACCGTATTTGCGTGCGTATGTAATGAATGTGGTATAATGTCCCGCTTCACTTTCCATTAATTCTCTGTAAAAAACAGCTAATTCTTCGTCCTGAATATTTTCAGAAAGGACTTTAAAACGTTCACAGCTTCTGGCTTCGATCATTGCTGAGAATAATAACCTTTCAACCAAACCAGAAACACGGCTTCCGTCACCGCTTCTTCTCATGTATTGGTATAATTCGTTTACATAATCATCTTTACGCTCACGTCCTAATTTTAGTCCTCTTTTGATGATGATGTTATGCACCTGCTCAAAATGATCGATTTCTTCTTTGGCTAAAGCCAATAAATCTTTTACCAAATCTTGATGTTCAGAGTTATTGGTAATAATTGTAATCGCGTTGGTAGCCGCTTTTTGCTCGCACCAAGCGTGATCCGTCAAAATTTCTTCTATGTTTTTCTCAACAATATTTACCCATCTTGGGTCGGTTGGCAGTTGTAATCTTAGTACGCCCATTTTTTTAAGTCTTAAAGTTTAAAAGTCGAAAGTCATAAAGTCATTAGAAACCTAAAAAGAAAAGTCGAAGATCAAAATTAAAATAGAATTTTACATTCCATTTCAAGACTTTTGACCTTCGACTTTAAGACTTTACGACTATTTTTTAATATGCAAAAATTGGTCTTTCGCTCATTAATTCGTTTACTTCTTCAGCAACTTCCTCGATAAGATCTTCATTTGTATGATCTGTAAGAACTTTATCGATTAAAGCTACGATAGTTTCCATATCTTTTTCAACTAAACCACGAGTTGTGATTGCAGCTGTTCCAACACGAATTCCAGATGTTACAAATGGTGATTTGTCATCAAAAGGAACCATATTTTTATTTACTGTAATTTCAGCTTTTACTAATGCGTTTTCAGCTTCTTTACCAGAAATATTTTTATTTCTTAAGTCAATAAGCATCATGTGGTTATCAGTTCCGCCAGAGATAATATTGTAACCTCTTTTTACGAAAGCATCAGCCATTGCGTTTGCATTTTTTTGTAATTGCATTGCATAAGTAAAGAACTCATCTTTAAGCGCTTCACCAAAAGCAACTGCTTTAGCAGCGATAATGTGCATTAAAGGTCCACCTTGATTTCCTGGGAAAACAGCTAAGTCTAATAAAGAAGACATCATTCTGATTTCTCCTTTTGGAGTTTTTAAACCTTGTGGGTTTTCAAAATCTTTCCCCATTAAAATCAAACCTCCACGTGGTCCTCTCAATGTTTTGTGAGTTGTTGTAGAAACAATATGACAATGAGGAATTGGATCATTTAATAATCCTTTTGCAATAAGACCTGCAGGGTGAGAAATATCAGCAAATAAGATTGCTCCTACGCTGTCAGCAATTTGTCTGAAACGAGCAAAATCCATATCACGAGAGTAAGCCGAAGCTCCAGCGATAATTAATTTTGGCTGTTCTTTAGTTGCTATTTCTTGAATTTTATCATAATCTAAACGACCAGTCTCTGCATCTACTCCGTAAAAAACAGGACGGTATAAACGACCAGAGAAGTTTACAGGAGAACCGTGAGTTAAGTGACCACCATGAGATAAATCGAAACCTAAAATAGTATCACCAGGATTTAAACACGCATGGTAAACAGCAGTGTTTGCCTGAGATCCTGAGTGAGGCTGTACGTTTGCGTATTCAGCACCAAATAATTCTTTAGCTCTGTCAATAGCAATCTGCTCGATAACATCAACGACTTCGCAACCGCCGTAGTATCTTTTGCCAGGATAACCCTCAGCATATTTGTTAGTTAAAACAGAACCAGCTGCTTCCATTACTTCATCACTTACAAAATTCTCTGAAGCAATAAGCTCAAGTCCGTGAATTTGTCTTTCTTTTTCCTCTTGGATAAGATCAAAAATTTGTTCGTCGCGTTGCATTTCTATGTTTTTCGTTAATTTCACGCAAAAATACAAAAAAACGTTTGTCAAACTGCTAGATTATGATATATTTGACATACAATTTTTCAACAAATAATTAACATTAAACATGCCTATAACCGCCAACGATACCAGTAGAAAATCATGGTTAGAAGTGCCAGAGACTAGCGACTTCCCTATTCAGAATATCCCTTTCGGTGTGTTTCTTACCAAAGAAAATGTCGTTACTGTAGGTACAAGAATTGGCGATTACGCTATAGATTTAGGGGCTTTACAACAATTAAACTATTTTGAAGGAATAGATTTAACAGATGATATGTTTATGCAGGATACGCTGAATGATTTTATTTCTGACGGAAAAAAAACATGGCGTTTGGTTCGAAATCGTATCGCTGAGATCTTTGACGAAAACAATCCACAGCTAAGAGATTCAACAAAAGACCGAGATATTGTTATATTTAATATCGACGATATAGAGATGCAATTACCTGTTTTAATTGGTGATTACACAGATTTTTATTCTAGTAAAGAACACGCTACCAATGTAGGGAAAATGTTCCGAGACCCAGAAAATGCACTTCTTCCAAACTGGTTACACATTCCAGTTGGTTACCACGGAAGAAGTTCTACGATTGTTCCGTCTGGAATTCCGGTTCACAGACCAATGGGACAAACGTTGCCGGCAGGGGAAAAATATCCTGTTTTTGGTCCGTCTCGTTTAGTAGATTTTGAATTGGAAACGGCTTTTATTACAACCGATGTGAATATTATGGGAGAAAATATCCCTACATATGAAGCTGAAGATTATATTTTCGGAATGGTTTTATTAAATGACTGGAGCGCGCGAGATATCCAAAAATGGGAATATGTGCCTCTAGGACCATTTTTAGCAAAAAACTTTGCAACTTCAATTTCACCTTGGATTGTAACTATGGATGCTTTGGAGCCTTTTAGAACAAAAGGACCTAAACAAGATCCGTCGCCGCTTCCTTATTTACAGACAAAAGGAAAGAAAGCTTTCGATATTCATTTAGAGGTTTCTTTAAAACCTGAAGATGCAGAAGAAACTGTAATTTCTAAATCTAATTTTAAATATTTATACTGGTCAATGAGCCAGCAATTGGCGCATCATACTTCAAACGGATGCCGCGTAAATTCTGGTGATATGATGGGTTCAGGAACTATTTCTGGACCAACTCCTGACAGTTTTGGTTCTATGTTAGAATTAACGTGGGGCGGGAAAAATCCGCTGAAATTAAATGACGGAAGTGAACGTAAGTTTATTGAAGATAATGACACGGTAATTATTAGAGGTTTCTGCGAAAATGCCGAAGTAAGAATTGGTTTTGGAGAAGTTGCAAGTCAGCTTTTACCTCCATTTATTAGACCATGAAGAGAAAATAAAACACATTAATTGTAACGTATTTATATAATAAAAAAGCTTGTTAGTATTTTCTAACAAGCTTTTTTTATGTTTTGAATAATTTTGCAAAATCCCGAAATTTTCGATACCACAAATATAAAATTAAGGTTTCTTTTGAGGACTTCTGGAAGTATGAAATACAGAATGAATAATAATATCGATTCCGATAATTTCATAAATAATTACAAATGGAAATTTGACCAAAGGCAATTCTCTATAATATGGTTTCTTTTTTATTTCAAATAATTCCGGATTAGCCTTTATTACTTTTAGATAAGATTTCAAATAAGATAGAAATTGTTTGCCTAAACCTTTACTTCTGCTTTCGTAAAACTTAATAGATTTATCAATTTCTTTTTCTGCTAATGGTAAAATTTTAAGATTAAAGACCATATTTAGCAATCAATCGCTCTTCTACTTCTTCCCAAGAACTAGTTTTATTTTCTCCTGAAATATATTTTTCTCTTTCTTCTGCAACAATATCATAATGAGAATCTGGAACAATTGATTTTTTTTCCTCGAGATTTATGGCATCAAAAACACTTTCTAAAATTTCCAGTTTAGAATCGTCTTCGATGAATTTTCCAAAATCATTTATGAGTTTTCGTCTTAATTCTTTTGTTTCCATTTTTCTTATATTTAATTCAAATTTAAGTTTTTCTAATTTCAACTGTATTTAAAACTTTGCTGCTTTGTTTCTTCGCAGCTAAGCTGGAATCTGCTGGCTCAAACAATGCAAAGTTCCAAATCCCCAGATGAAATCAATACAACTGATTCCGATTACTTCTCTGTCTGGAAAACATTCTGCCAATATATTTAGAGCTACTCTATCGTTGCTGTCATTGAATGTTGGAACTAAAACGCAATTATTCAAAATTAAGAAATTAGCATAACTTGCTGGTAATCTTAAATCTTCGAAATCAACACGTTTTGGCATTGGAAGCGCTACAATTATAGGCGATTTTCCATCTTCTAACTTAGCATTTTGCAAACGTTTTAAATTATCCTGCAAAGGTTTGTAGTTAGAATCGTTTTTATCCGTTTCTACAATTGTAACGATTGTATCTTCATTTACAAATCGGCATAAATCATCGATGTGTCCGTGTGTATCATCGCCTTCAATTCCATCTCCAAGCCAGATTACATTTGTCACACCAAGATATTCTTTAAAAACAGCTTCGTAATCCTCTTTTGTAAAGCCTGGATTTCTAACCTGAATTGTTGGGTGCATTAAACATTCTTCAGAGGTCAATAAAGTTCCTCTTCCGTTAACATCAATTGCACCGCCTTCAACGATTACAGGTTTTCCTTTATAGGTAACCTGAGTTAATGGCACGTCAATAAAATCGGCAACTTTACCCGGAACAAATTTATCTAATTGATAGTTTTTATATTTTGCCCAACCGTTAAAATTAAAATTCAAAGCTTCTCTTTTTGAACCATTTTTTACGATAATAGGTCCAGAATCACGCATCCAGCTTCTGTTGGTTTTATGAATGATAAAAGAAACGTTTTTAATATTTACGCGGGCTCTTTCAAGCATTTCGGCTACTTTTTCTTTTAGTTTTTCATCGGCTACGACCAAAAAAACTGTTTCAAAAGTGGCTGCTTTTTTTATAAATTCTACAAAAGCCCATTGAACAGCTTCGTATTTTCCTGGCCAGTCATTGCCATTATGCGGAAAACAAAGTACAATTCCTTGTTGTTTTTCCCACTCTGCTGGAAATCTTCTATTATTTGTTGACATAAAGAGGTTCTAATTTTGAAAGTGTACAAAGATAAGCATTCGTTAGGATTATAAAACTATTGAATAAAAATCATATTTAATTTCACAAAAAATATCTTGCAAAAATTAAGTTAAAGATTAAATAATACATCCTTAATATTTGACAAAGGAGCTGTAATTACTTTTGCCGAAACTAAAAACTAACACATGAAAAAATTATCTATTTCCTTATTAGCTGCTCTTTTTATTATGGCAAGCTGTAATAATGACGAAAACACAAACACGGAACCTGAAGTTGTTGTAAACGAGAATCCAGCAGCTTTTAAAGAAATTGGTTCTATTACTATTGGTGGAGAAGCTGCTGCTGAAATCTCTGCATACTGCGAAAAAACAAAAAGATTATTCACTGTAAATAACAGCGGTGTAAACCAAATTGATGTTATTGATATTACTGATCCAACAAAACCAACAAAAATTGGAAAAATTGATTTAGCTGCTTATGAAGGCGCTGCCAATAGTGTTTCTGTTTTTGATGGAAAACTTGCCGTTGCTTTAGAATCTACTGCAAATAAGCAGGCTAACGGAAAAGTAGTTGTTTTCAATACTTCAGATTATAGTTTAATCAAACAAGTTACGGTTGGAGCGTTGCCAGATATGATTACATTTTCTCCTGATGGAAAATATATTATGACTGCTAATGAAGGGGAACCAAATACAGATTATTCACAAGATCCAAACGGAACTATTTCTATTATCGAAACAAGTACTTATAGTGTAACGACTCTGGATTTCGCTTCTTTCAGCGGTCAGGCAGCTGCATTGGCAAAAGAGGGATTTAGAATTTCAAAGGCTGCTAAAAGCTTTGCTCAAGACATCGAACCGGAATACATTACTATTTCTGATGATTCTAAAACGGCTTGGGTTACGCTGCAAGAAAATAACGGTGTTGCAAAAGTTGACTTAACTTCAAAAACTATAACGGCTATTTATCCTTTAGGTTTAAAAGATTTTAATACTGCTGAAGATGCTATTGATGTAAGCGACAGTGATGACAAGATTGCTTTTAACCCATGGAAAGTAAAAGGAATATATATGCCGGATGCTATCAGCCACTTTTCTGCAAATAATGTTCCTTATTTTGTTACTGCAAATGAAGGTGATGCCAGAGAATATACTGCTAATACAGATATTAAGCGTATGAAAAGCTTAAAACTTGATGCAACAGTTTTTCCTGACGCTGCTACTTTAAAACTTGACGCTAATTTAGGAAGATTGAATCTTGTTGCTGATATGGGAGACACGGACGGAGATGGTGATTTAGACGAAATGGTTAGTTTTGGCGCTCGTTCTTTTTCTATCTGGAACGGAAATACTGGAAAAATCGTTTATGACAGTAAAAATGATATAGATAAAAAAACGAACGAATTAGGAACTTACGATGACAAACGAAGCGATGATAAAGGTTCTGAACCAGAAGCTGTACTGGCTGTTAAAATGGGAACTCAAAATATTTTGTTCGTTGGACTTGAAAGATCTGATGCTTTTATGACTTATGATGTTACGAATCCAAATTCACCTCAATATTTACAAACTGTAAAAACTGGAGATGCTCCAGAGGGGATTTTATTTATTCCAGCATCTAAAAGTCCAACAAAAAGAAGCTTGTTAGTTGTTAGCAGCGAAGGCGACGGAACTGTAAAGATTTTTCAGCCAGATTTGAAATAATTCAAGATTTAACAAATCCTTAAAAGAACAAAATGTGAATTTTGTTCTTTTTTTTTGGTTTCTATTAAGCTAATATTAACGTATTTACATAATTAAAAGTAAAAAGATGGGAATTATGTAAGACCATATAGAACAGATTCTGAAATTCGACCTTTAATTTTGCTCATGAGTTTAAAATAAAAACAATTTAATTTTTGATATCATGAAAAAGAAATTAGTATCAGTATCCTTATTATTACTATCCTTTGCGGCAGGCGCACAAAATATGGCTCCGACTTCTACCACACCAAGTGTAGATCAAGAATACAACAAGTGGTCTATCGAACTTAACGGTGGTGTTAACAAACCTACAAGAGCAATGACTCCAGGTTATGCTACAGAATCTGCAAACTTCTTTCACGGAGATTTAGGTGTTAGATATATGTTTAATCCAAAATTTGGTTTGAAATTAGATGTTGGATACGATCAATTTAAAGAGAAAAAAGATACTCCTGATTTTGAAAGCCGTTACGTTAGAGCGAGTTTACAAGGAGTTGTAAATGTTGGACGTGCTTTAAATTTTGAAACTTGGACAAACACAATTGGTCTTTTGGCGCATGGTGGTTTTGGAGTTGCACAAATTAGTACTGAAACAGGTTTTGGTGGTCAAGATTACATGGCTCACGGAATCGCTGGTTTAACTGGACAAATCAAATTAAGCAACAGAGTGGCTTTAACTGGAGATCTTACAGGAATTGTTAATGGAAGACAAAACTGGAATTTTGACGGAATGGGTAACACAACAACTGGATCTTTTGATGGTGTTTTATTAAATGCTTCTGTTGGTTTAACTTTCTACCTAGGTAAGAACGAAAAACATGCTGACTGGGTTGGTGAAGAAGACAGAATTGGTGAATTGGAAAAAAGAGTGGACTTAATCGAAACTGGTCTTATAGATTCAGACAAAGATGGTGTTGCTGATTTATACGATTTAGAACCAAATTCAATCGCAGGTGTAGCTGTTAACACAAAAGGACAATCTATTGATACTAATCAAAATGGTGTGCCGGATGAGTTAGAAAGCTATTTAGATAAAACTTACGAAAAGAAAGGAAGTGGAAGCGCTACAAACAATACTGTTGAAGAATTAATTAACGGTGGTTATGTAAATGTTTACTTCGATTTCAACTCATCTAAACCTACAAATGCTTCTTTATCTGGTGTTGATTTCTTAGTGAAATACTTGAAAAACAATCCAGGGAAATCTGCTGACATTATTGGTTATGCTGATGAAATTGGAAACACAAACTACAACACAGAATTATCTAGAAAAAGAGCTGAAGCTGTGAAAAAAGTAGCTGAAAACGCTGGAATCGATGCTTCTAGATTAAACGTGATTGCTAACGGAGAAGATACTTCTGTTAACAAAAACTCTAAAGAGGCACGTCAAATCGTGAGAAGAGTTACTTTCCAAGTGAAATAATTCTAAATATTATATATAGAAAAGGCGGTTTCAAAATTTTGAAACCGCCTTTTTGTTATACAAAGAAATTAGTCTAAGAGTTAAAAAAAAAGACTAGATTTTGAATACTTATTTAAAGCTCCAGCGGAGCAAAATATTTATAGCAATTCTACAAAACAATGAAAAAAAGCTCCAGCGGAGCGGACTGCAATTGATTGTAAAAACATGTCGCTCCGCTGGAGCTTTATCTTTTAAACATTTATTCTTTGCTATAAACATTTCACTTCTCAGAAGATAGCAAAAAAAAGGGCAAAATATCATTTGCCCTTTTTATCTTTTAAATAAATTAAATTATTTATCGATTGCTCTTTTTGTAATATCACCAAAAGCATCAATTCTTCTGTCTCTGAAGAATGGCCAGTTTTGACGAACATTTTCTTGTAAATCCAAATCAACTTCTGCAATTAGGATTTCTTCTTTATCATGAGAAGCCTGCGCTAAAATTTCACCTTGAGGTCCAGCAATGAAAGAAGCTCCCCAGAACTGAATTCCTTCTGTTCCTTCAATATATTTTTCAAGACCAATTCGGTTTGCAGCTGCAACGAAAACACCATTTGCAACCGCGTGGCCTTTCATTACGTTCATCCAAGCTCCATATTGGTTTTCTCCGTATTGTTCTTTTTCTTTTGGATGCCATCCAATTGCTGTTGGATAAAATAAAACCTCTGCTCCTTTTAAAGCTGTAATACGCGCCGCTTCTGGATACCATTGATCCCAGCAGATTAAAGTTCCAACTGTTCCTTTTTTAGTTTCAATTGCTTGAAAACCTAAATCACCTGGAGTGAAATAGAATTTTTCATAGAAATGCGGATCGTCTGGAATGTGCATTTTACGGTATAAACCTGCTTCTGTACCATCTGTATCGATGATATAAGCGCTGTTATGGTAAATTCCAGCCATTCTTTTTTCGAAGAAAGGAACAATAATTACTACTCCTAACTCTTTTGCCAATTCGCTGAAAGCAATAAATGAAGTGCTGTAAAGTGGTTCTGCTAATGCAAAATTGTCTACGTCTTCACTTTGGCAGAAATAATGACTGCTATATAGTTCAGGAAGTAAAATAACCTCTGCTCCTTGACTTGCAGCATCTCTTACCCAGCTGATACATTTTTTTAGATTATTTTCGGCAACGTCATTCAGATTTAACTGAATTACTGATATTTTATATTTTCTTTTCGGCATGACATAAAATTTAGAGTGCAAAAATAATACTTTTTAAAGGAATGGCAAAGTATCTTTAAGATTGAAAAACATTTCATTATACACACTACCAACTCCTAGATTCGCATTCTAATTCTTCTTGACTAACTATGTTTCCATTAATTATTTCCAATTTTGCATTTTTCAACTCTTCCTTATAATCTACTTTATTAATAGGAATACCCAAAATTGAAAAAGCAACAATTTCTTTCTTATAGAATTCCCTAATTTGTTCACGATTTTCTTCTTGTAACTGTAAAACCTTCTTTAAGACAGAAATTGTTTTTGCATTTAGTTCTGTAATTATTGTTTTTTCCATTAAAGATATATATTGGTTATTAAAAAATAATAATAAGATAAAAACTACAAAAAAAAAACCATTTCACATCAGTTTTAATTAAACTTCTGCAAAATGGTTTTACAACCTAAAAAAAATCAACTAAGCAAGTCGTTTACTCTATGAAAACTTTATGAATCAAAAATTCTGTTTCTGATTTTTTGAATTTAATTTCGAAAGTTCCCTTTGTATCAGATTTAAATTTATAAACAGTCTTTTTTGGTGATGGAACTTGTTGCGTACAAACTTCTGACGCGTATTTTACTTCAACCTGTAGCCCTTTAACTTTATCAATTAAAACTTCGCTAATTCTGTCAAATTCTCCACAAGCATTATCTGCTACAAAAGTAACATCGTACGAAAGCTCTTCATTTACTTTTCCTGTTGCTGGTCCTGTAATTTCTGTTACTAATGCAGCTTTTGTAGTTGGAGCTGGTGTTTTGTCATCGTCATCACTGCTGCATGAAATGAATGCAATTGATAAAAATAATACTACTAAAAATGATTTTAATCTAAAACTTTTCATATAAAATAATAATTAATTGTTAATTACTATGAAGATGCGGCAAAGTTGCAATGGTTGCTTTGGTAAAAATGTTAAAAAAATCATTTACAGATTAAACACTTATAAATCAAAACCTTATTGATTAAAAAAAGTTTTCAAAATGAATCTATATCTTATAAAAATGAAAAGATATTGCGTAGCCCCGATAGAAGCGGTATCCTTTTTCCTGCTCCTTTAGCAGGGAAAAGATATAGCGGATAGCGGGACAAAAAGTACTTTTGAAAATGAATTACTATGCTCATAAAACAAAAAAAACACCAGCGTTAACTGATGTTTTAATTTAAAATATATTTAGTTTTAATTTAAACTGTTTTCCTTTTAAAAATCTTCTTGAAGAGATTAACGAATGCTAAAACTACAAGACCAAGAATAAGTCCAATTGTAAATTCTTTGATGATGGCAGGAATATTAATTTTTTCTGCTAAATGATGAAAAAATGGAATGTGATGCACGAAGATACCCCCAGCAACTAATAATAAAGCTATTGTACCAATTACGGTTAAACTTTTAATAATTAATGGAAGTGCTTTTACTAAGATATTACCAATAAATTTTGATATACTTTTTTCTCTTTTACTAAATTTTATAAGCTTATAACCTGCTTCATCCATTCTAACAATAAGCGCAACAATACCATAAACACCAATAGTTGCAATTAATGCAATTATGGAAGTTACAACTATTTGCTGTATTAAGGGCTCTTCAACTACTGTACTCAAAGCGATAATTACAATTTCTACAGAAAGAATAAAATCGGTTATAATTGCCGATTTAATTTTTCCTTTTTCGGCTGCAAGAATTTCTTCTTCGGTTAAAACTTCGTCGGTAATTCCTTCTGATTCTTCGTGTTTGTGCGGAAATATAAATTCATATATTTTTTCGGCTCCTTCATAAGCTAAAAATAATCCTCCTAAAACTAGAATGACAATAATAGCAACTGGTAAAAAAGCACTCAACAAGAACGCAATTGGAAGAATAATGATTTTATTAAGCAGTGAGCCTTTGCTGATTGCCCATAAAACCGGAAGTTCTCTTGATGAAGCAAATCCTGATGCTTTTTCAGCATTTACTGCTAAATCATCACCTAGAATTCCAGCTGTTTTCTTTGCAGCGACTTTACTCATTACTGCAACATCATCCATAATTGCTGCGATATCATCTAATAGAACGAAAAAACCTGAAGCCATTTTTTAAATTTATTTTAGTGATGCGAATCTAGACATTTTGATGTAATCTTCCCAACAATTTGACATCAAAAATTTGCTTTTTATTCGTAATTTTCTGTATTGTAGTTTTGCAGAAAAATTAACTGCACTGTCCTAAAATTACCCAGATAATTATAAAAACTAAAATAGTTCCGAAACATCCTCCACCTAACTTTTTTGCACCGTATCCTGCGATTAAACCTCTAAATATATTATTCATAGCTTCTTTTTTTTAAATTAATAATTGAATTTTGCTTGATTTGTTTGAAGTTATAAAATTCATTTATTTTGATTGAAAAATTGTTACACGAATAAGGAGAAAAGTTTCAGAATTCACGGATAAAAAAAAGCACCAGTACAATTACTGATGCTTTCTTAAGAGTAACAATGAAAAAATTAATTAGCTGTCTGGTTTCTAAAAACCAATTTGCCATCAAAAGCATCTAACAAAATAATGCTTTCTGTTGTTATGTTTCCTGCCAGAATTTCTTTTGACAGCTGATTTAAAACCTCTCTTTGAACCACACGTTTTACGGGTCTTGCCCCAAATTGAGGATCATATCCTTTGTCTGACAAGTAAGCAATTGCTTCTGGAGTTGCATCCATAGTAATTCCCTGTAATGCCAGCATTTTGGTAACGCTTTTAAGCTGTAAGCCTACAATTTTTGAAATATTCTCAACTGTAAGCGGCGTAAACATTACGATTTCATCAATACGGTTTATAAATTCCGGACGAACAGTTTGTTTTAATAATCCTAAAACTTCGTTTTTAGCTGCTTCTGTAGCTGCTTCAACACCGCCTTTTAGATTCTCAAACTTTTCTTGTATAATCTGGCTTCCCATGTTAGAAGTCATGATAATAATTGTGTTTTTGAAATCGGCTAGACGACCTTTGTTATCGGTTAAACGTCCTTCATCTAGAACCTGCAATAAGATATTGAATGTATCTGGATGCGCTTTTTCGATCTCGTCTAACAAAATTACTGAATAAGGTTTTCTACGAACCGCTTCTGTCAATTGACCACCTTCATCATAACCTACATATCCTGGAGGCGCACCAACCAAACGGCTCACACTGTGGCGTTCTTGATACTCACTCATATCGATACGCGTCATGGCATTTTCATCATCAAAAAGATATTCTGCTAATGCTTTTGCTAATTCCGTTTTACCAACTCCGGTTGTTCCTAAGAATAAGAATGTTCCAACTGGTTTTTTCATATCCTGCAAACCGGCGCGGCTTCTACGAACGGCATCACTCACCGCTTCAATTGCTTCTTCCTGCCCCACTACACGTTTGTGCAGTTCGTCTTCTAAATGCAATAGTTTTTCTCTTTCTGTCTGAAGCATTTTCATAACTGGAATTCCAGTCCATTTTGCTACAACTTCTGCAATATCTTCTCTGGTTACTTCTTCTTTGATTAAAGAAGTTCCAGATTGAAACTCTAATAATTGTTTTTGCAAAGCTTCTTGACGTTCCTGCGCTTCTTTTATTTTTCCATAGCGAATTTCAGCTACTTTTCCGTAATCACCTTCACGTTCTGCACGTTCTGCTTCATATTTAAAGTCTTCAATTTCCAGTTTTACAGCCTGAATTCCGTCAACAATATCTTTTTCAGATTTCCATCTGGCGTAGATTTCGTTGCGTTCTTCTTTTAAATTCGCTAAATCCATTCCTAAGATCTTCAGCTTACTTTCTTCTTTCTCACGCTTAATGGCTTCGATCTCGATTTCCAACTGCATGATTTTACGATCCAAAACATCCAGTTCTTCTGGTTTTGAATTGATTTCCATACGAAGTTTAGAAGCCGCTTCGTCCATTAAGTCAATTGCTTTATCTGGTAAAAAACGATTGGTAATATATCGCTGCGAAAGTTCAACCGCTGCAATAATTGCTTCGTCTTTAATCTGTACTTTATGGTGCGTTTCGTATTTTTCTTTGATGCCGCGTAAAATTGAAATTGCACTTTCTGTATCTGGTTCGTCAATTAAAACCTTTTGAAAACGTCTTTCAAGCGCTTTATCTTTTTCAAAATATTTTTGATATTCATCTAAAGTCGTTGCACCAATCGCTCTTAATTCACCACGAGCCAAAGCTGGTTTCAGGATATTAGCGGCATCCATTGCGCCTTCTCCTCCACCTGCTCCTACCAGCGTATGAATTTCATCTATAAATAAAACGATATCACCTTCGGCAGAAGTTACTTCTTTTACAACCGATTTTAAACGTTCTTCAAATTCTCCTTTGAATTTCGCTCCTGCAATCAAAGCCCCCATATCTAATGAGAAAACGATTTTATCTTTTAAATTTTCTGGAACGTCTCCATCAACAATTCTGTGCGCTAAACCTTCTGCAATTGCGGTTTTACCAACACCAGGTTCACCAATAAGCATTGGGTTGTTTTTTGTTCTACGAGTCAAAATCTGCAATACACGGCGGATTTCTTCGTCACGTCCAATAACTGGATCTAGTTTCCCTGTACGTGCTAATTCGTTTAAGTTTTTAGCATATTTATTCAACGAATTGTATGTTTCTTCTGCTGATGCCGAAGTTACTCTTTCGCCTTTACGTAATTCCTCGATTGCTGCTTTAAGACCTTTTCCAGTAACTCCCTGATCTTTTAAAATCTGAGAAACTTTACTTTTTGAGTCAAAAATGGCTAAGATTAAATGTTCGATCGAAACATATTCGTCGTTCATTTTTTGTGCGATAATTTCAGCTTCATTCAAAGCTTTATTTGCGTCTCTGGAAAGTAAAATATCACCTCCTGAAACTTTTGGAAAACTCTGAATTGTACTGTCTAAAATTTGTAAAAACAAAGGCACGTTTACGTTTAACTTTTTCAAAATAAACGGCGCCACGTTTTCATCAACTTCAAAAATAGCTTTGAAAATGTGTTCATTTTCAATTTGCTGCTGGCCGTTTCGCTGTGCTAATTGCTGCGACAACTGAATGGCTTCCTGCGATTTAATAGTAAACTTGTTAATATTCATATTTTTATCGATTTGATTTATTTGTTTGATATTCAATAAGATTAAAGTTACAATTTATTGAGATACATTTTTAACTCAAATATTCTAACTTTGTACTGGAATAGTCAAATTATATTCCATATCAAAAAAACAGACAAAAAGGCACTAAAACAGATAATTATCTCATTTTTAAATGTCAAAAAGTCATAAAACAAGCCAAATATGAGTTTTTTCAATTCAATCTTCGGAAGTTCAGAGAACTCAGAAGCTCCAAAAAGTAAAGTAAACTGGACAGAATTAACAGATATTATTCAATTAATGGAAGTTCAGGAAATTTCTATCGAAAAACCTGTTGTAATCTTTAAACACAGCACAAGATGCAGTATCAGCCGAATGGCATTAAAACAATTTGAAAGAGATTATGATCTTGAAGGAGTTGTTGATGCTTATTTCTTAGATTTGATCGCGCACCGTGATATTTCAAATGAAATTGCAAGTAGATTCGGCGTATATCATGAATCTCCGCAATTAATTTTAATCAAAAACGGAAAAGCCGTTTACAATGTTTCGCACAGCGATATTGATGCACAGGCATTGAAAAGCAAAATATAATTTAGTGTGAAATCTAAAATGATATTTGTAAAATGTGAGATGTAAACTAAACAAAGTTTATGTCCCACATTTTAATTTTACATTTTACTTTTCACAATTAACAATTAATAATTACCATTACTTAATAACTTCCTCCAGAACCGCCTCCACTAAAGCCTCCGTCTCCAAATTCCATTGGAGAAGCTTGTGGTTTTACTTCTGGTTTCATTCCAAATGAAGAAGCCACAACTAAAGCTTCAGCATTTAAAAGAGTATCTGAATGATTGATTCGATCTGGTTTAAAGGTTAAACCGCTTTCTTTTTCTTTTAATTTTTTAATAGAAAAGTACGCAATCACAAATAAAACCAAACCACCGAGAGTCAGCGCTACTTCTGCAGGCAAAACGGCATAGTAGAATCTAATCGTATAAATTGAAAATGCAATTACCAAAAAGCTGATCCAAAGCATTATTCTATCTTTTGTTTTTAAGGCGTGGACCAAATAAACTATTGGAACAATGAAAGTAAATCCGTAAAAGAAAAATGCAAACGGAATATCTGTTCCAGGTTTAACTTCGGTTCCTAAAAGTTCTTCAGAAAGCTCTCTAACTACCAAATAATTACAAGAAAGATAAAACAGCACCAGACAGAAACTGTTGGCTAGTAAAAGTCCGTTGTAATAATAACTTTCATTTAGATTATGGATTAATTTCTTTGTTAGAAAATAAAAAACAGCAGCAAAAATCATGGCTGTAAAAGGCAGAATCGTTTTTCCTATATCGCCAAATTCAAACATTCCGAAAAATAAAAAAGCTGTTATCGCAAAACAGAAAACCAACATGGACAGCAAATGCAGATATCTCAAAAACATATAGATTGCACAAACAGCGACAAAAAAAGCGATCACCATTTCATATCCTTCTGTTGTAATGGCAATAGCTACGCCTAGATTCATAATTGTGCCTAAAATAAACGCATCGTCTAAACCATGATTGCGAAAATTTTGTTTTGCCAGCATTTCGCATCCCACAAAACCAATTATCGTAAAAAGATAAAAGCATATTTCAAAATATATACGTTCAGAACTTATTCCAAAAATAGAAAGCGCTCCGCATATTGAGCTGTATAATAAAGATCCCAGCAAAAAGAAACCTATTCGAACTAAAATATTATCTTGACTTTTAAAAACGGGTAGTTCTTTCTCTATAAATTTTCTTTGTTCCTTACTTATAAAACCACCTTTGTATAAAGTTGCAGCCTCATCAACCAAAGCTTCATTATTCAATAACTGTTTGTTGTGTACTATCATGCTGCAATTTCTTTATGAAAGTTTTTAATTAATTTGATGAACATTACAATTGAACCGATGAAATATAATGGCAATAGAAAAAGAAATAATTCCCAAATATTAGAAAAATCAACGTTCTCAAAAATCCTAAACAAAAGTATATTTGCACCTATATACCCATACACAATCATAAAAACATAAAGAGACATGGCCTTTAATTGGTAGCTGATTTTGTAAAAATAAAATGTAGAACCAGCTAAAATAACCGCAAAAATCATCCAGATTAAACTGTAATGATGCAGTAAATTGGCCAAAGAAGAGATACTGATAATATGTAATGCGAAAGTGAGGAAGATCAAACTAAAATGCGTTTTTAATGAAATTCGATTACTATAAATCGTCCACAATATCAGTAAAACTCCCAACATAACAGCAGAATAACTTAAACTTTCATTGGAATAAAAATCATTGTCGTTTAATAAATCCTGAGGTGTTACCGAAAGTCCGATGTAAGCCGTCAAACCAGTTACAGCGATAGTCAAAACACTTTTATTGTCGAAATAATAAGCACAAAAGAAACTGACTATGGTTGGTACTAAAGTCGCTAAACCGTAATGTTCTCCAAAAGGTTTATATTGAAATTGGAGGTAACCAATAAAAATACAAGTTAAAATATTAGCTAATAGTACTAAATATTCTAAAACGGGATGTTCGAAAGTGGTTTCTGTTTTTTGAAAACCTTTGGAATTTTTAAAACAGTAGAAAAAACAGAACGCTATTACAACCAAAAGAAGCGAAAGAATAGCAATATGACCAATGGTATCTATGTTTTCGTAAATCAGGATTCCGATTCCTGAGGTAAATAATAAAACAGATAAATAAAGAAATAGCTTTAACTCGGCGTTTAAAGAAAAGATGTTCAAATTTCGATAAGCCTTGACTTCTTCAAATTGATTTTCGGTAATCAAACCTTTCTCAAAAAGATTTAGAGTCGACTGCTCTTTAAATTTTTTCATTGATACTATTTAAAGTGATTATCAAATATATGTATTTAGCATGAATTTTCTCCTTATAGTTAAACCTTTTAGTCATCATAATATTGTTTTACTCTCACTATTAGTAATTTAATATAAAACAATAGTGTAAAAAAAACACTTATAATTCTTATAATCAAAACTTTATAGTATAATTATTTGATAAATTAATTTGAAATTATTTTTATTCTTTTACATTTGTGCAATCGATTACATTTACTATTTAAACCACAAAAAACCACACTGAAATGAAAACAAAGCTTATAGTATTGGCACTTCTGCTGCCTTGCTCCTTTCTTTTTGCTCAAAATTATTTTATGAGTTCACCCGAAGGATTTGGAGCTTCAGCAACTGGCGGAGGAAGTACATCTCCAGTAACAGTGTCTACTTACGCTGATTTAACAGCAAAATTAAAATTAACTACTCCGCAAGTCATTTTGGTTTCGGGAACTATTACTTGTTCATACACGAGTTTATTGGTAAATAATAAAACCCTTATCGGACTTCCTGGCGCTCGACTAGTAAATCTGGATCAGACTGCAGCAGGTTCTGGAATTTTAAATTTGAAACCTGGTTCTAGTAATATTATCATTAGGAATTTAATTTTTGAAGGACCGGGCGCGTACGATGTTGACGGACATGATAATTTAACTTCTGAAGCCACAAATATCTGGGTTGATCACTGCGAATTTCAAGACGGAATGGATGGTAATTTTGATAACAAAGGCACGGCAGATAATGTAACTATTTCTTGGTGTAAATTTATTTATTTGAAAGCTCCAAAATCTGGCGGATCCGGCGGTGCAGACGATCATCGATTTACAAATCTTGTGGGTTCTTCTAAAACAGATGCTCCTGCTGATGGTCATTACAGCATTACTTTTAAAAATTGTTATTGGGCAGAAGGCTGTCGTGAAAGAATGCCGAGAGCAAGAAATGCAGAACTTCATATTTTAAACTGCTATTATAATACTTCCGTTTCTGGTTCGCTGGCAATTGGATTGGGAGGCGGAAATAATAACACAACTTGTTATGTTGAAGGAACTGATTTTGCTAAAATTGGAACTGCTTTTAAAAATTACGTTAGTACAGATGGCGGAACAATTGGAGTCGCTTTCACAGATTGTCTAAATGCTCCTGCAAATTCTGGAACTGCTGTTACGAAACCGTCTTATACCTATAATGTTTTAGCTATTGCAAATGTTGCGGGATTCGTGTCTAATTCTTCTTGCGGAGCTGGAGCAACGCTTCAGGTTACTGCTCAAGGCGCTTTGTCAAAGAGCTGTAACAATTTAGGATTGAATGATAACACAAACAATCTCGAACTTAAATATTATCCATCGGTTATAAATCGTCTTTTAAACATAGATTTTTCAAGTTCTGATAATGGACTGGCTCAGGTTAATTTATTTTCTTCTAATGGTGCAAAAGTATATACACATTCTGAAAGTATTTCTCCTGATGAAAAATTAGAATTGAATGTTGGAAATCTCGCTAAAGGTTTTTACGTGTGTAAAGTGCAACTAGAAAACAGAAGCAAAACTTTTAAGCTTGTAAAGAACTAAATTATTCCATAAAAAAAAGGTCATTGAAACAAATCAATGACCTTTTTGCATTTTACATCTTACTTTTCACAATTTACAATATTAAAAAGCTGCTTTCATTTTATCTTTAATTGCATCTAAACATAAATTATTGATACTTCCTTCATGTGTATGTTTTGTTTCTTTTGGAGATTTATATGTTCCTGCCTCCAACTGTTCAGCAACGGCTTTGTAAGCATCTCTAAAAGGCATTCCTTCTACTACCATTTCGTTTAAAGTATCTACCGTGAACAAATAATCGTATTTTTTATCTTCTAAAATATGATCTTTAACCGTAATATCTTTGATAGAAAATATTGCAATATCCAAACAAGCTTTAAGATTTTGAATTGCAGGAAACAAACCTTCTTTTAAAAGCTGTAAATCTCTGTGGTAACCGCTTGGTAAATTATTGGTAATTAAAGTAATTTCATAAGGAAGCGCTTGAATTTTATTGCATTTCCCTCTGATTAATTCGAATACATCTGGATTCTTTTTATGAGGCATAATGCTTGAACCTGTTGTAAGATGCGCCGGAAGCCCAATAAAATCAAAGTTTTGGCTCATATACAAACAAACGTCCATCGCAAATTTTGATAAAGTTCCTGCAACGCTTGTCATCGCAAAAGCAACGGTTTTCTCCGCTTTTCCACGGCTCATTTGTGCCGCAACAGCGTTGTATTTCAACGTTTCAAATCCTAATTCTTTTGTTGTAAATGTTCTATTGATTGGAAACGAACTTCCGTAACCTGCAGCAGAGCCTAACGGATTCTGATCTACAATTTTTGAAGCTGCGTTTAACATGGTGACATCATCAATTAAACTTTCAGCGTAAGCAGAAAACCACATTCCGAATGACGATGGCATTGCGATTTGCAAATGCGTATAACCCGGCAATAAAACGTTTTGGTGTTTCTCTGCAGATTCCATTAACAAGTCAAACAATGTTTTCACTTGCTCTTTTATAGCTTTTAATTCGTCTTTTAAATACAAATGAACGTCAACTAAAACCTGATCATTACGTGAACGCGCAGTGTGGATTTTCTTTCCTGCATCACCTAGTTTTTCAGTTAGCAGATATTCGATTTTAGAATGTACATCTTCGAAACTGTCTTCGATTTCGAAATTTCCAACTACAATATCAGCGATAATATCGTTTAATGCATCAACTAAAGAAGTTGTTTCTTCCTCAGTTAATAAACCAATCTGACCTAACATTTTGGCGTGTGCAATAGAGCCTAAAGCATCGTATTTTGCCAGAACTAAATCCAGTTCACGATCGTTTCCTACTGTGAACTGTTCGATTTGTTTGTCTGTTGGTATTCCTTTTTCCCAAAGTTTCATAGGTTATGTTTTTTTTTCGCCACGAAATCACGAATTATTTTTTCAAATCTTTTCGTTTTTTTTTCGAATTAATTCGAATTAATATCTGATTTAGATAGTAAAAAATTAATTTGTGAATTCGTGGCGGTTTTTCTTTTTCTTATAATTTAAAGAAATCTGTTAGTATTTTGATATACAAATCGACTCCCTCTTCTATTTCATTTACAAAAATAAATTCGTCTGCTGAATGGGAGCGTAATGTTTCTCCTGGTCCTAACTTTAAAGACTGACAGCTTAAAACAGACTGATCTGAAAGCGTTGGTGATCCGTAAGTTGTCCTTCCTAAAGCGAGTCCGGCTTGAACCAAACCATGCGCGACTGGAATAGACGATGCATTTAAATGCATTGATCTTGGCGTTACTTCGGCATTTACGTTTTCTTTTACTACTTCCAGAATTTCGGCATTGGTGTAGCGATCTGTTACACGAATATCAACAACCAAATCGCATTCTGACGGCACTACATTATGCTGTTTTCCAGCGCTGATCTGCGTTACGGTCATTTTTACGGGACCTAAAACGTCTGAGATTTTATCGAATTTATAGTTTTTAAACCATTCCATTACAGGAATTGATTTGTATAATGAATTATCATCGTTTTGATGTGCTGCATGGCTTGCAGTTCCTTTTACTTTTACATCCAAAACTAATAAACCTTTCTCAGCTACTGCCAGTTGCATTAAAGTTGGTTCTCCAACAATAGCACAATCTAATTCTGGTAAATGTTTTAAAACGCTGTTTAAACCGTTTTTTCCGCTGCTTTCTTCTTCGGCGGAAGCCACAATTACAATATTATGTGATAAATTTTGATTTTCGTAAAAATGTACAAACGTTGCCAAAAGTGAAACCAGACAGCCGCCCGCATCATTGCTTCCTAAACCAAATAATTTACCGTCTTTTTCGATCGCTTTGAACGGATCGTTGGTGTAAGCCTGATTCGGTTTTACAGTATCGTGATGTGAATTTAGTAAAAGTGTTGGTTTATTCTCGTCGAAATACTTATTGAAAGCCCACACATTATTGTTTTCTCTTTTGAAAGGAATCTCGTTTTGATTGAACCAGTTTTCTATTAAAAGTGCCGTTTGGTCTTCTTCACTTGAAAATGAAGGCGTTTCAATCAGGCTTTTTAATAAACTAATTGCTTCCTGGGTAAGCGTTGCAATATTTTTCATAGTTATGGTTTCTTTGCCGCGAAGGCACGAAGTCACAAAGTTTTTAATTAATCTGTGACAATTTTAATTTGCGCAAATTTCTTAAATTAATATTTAAAATGACTAGCGCAATTCTATTTTTTTTGCCACGAATTACACGAATTTGCACTAATTTCTTTATTCAAATTTAATTCGTAAAAATTCGTGTAATTCGTGGCAACCTTTTTATAATGTAATCGTTGTATGCAAAACATCTGGATTTTGCAACATCTTGTGATGCCCAATCTTGATTTTCTGAACACCTCTTGACAAGCTATTGAAGCAATTATCTAATTTTGGAATCATTCCGGAATGGATTACTTTTTCCTCTTTTAATTTATTATATAAAGCTTCGTTAATTTCTGTAATTACAGATGAATCATCTTCAGAATCTTGTAAAACACCTTGTTTTTCAAAACAGTAAGTTAATGTAACATCAAAAACTTCTGATAAGGCAATTGACAATTCGCTTGCAATCGTATCGGCATTTGTATTTAACAATTGACCATTTTTGTCGTGTGTAATGGCACAGAAAACGGGAACGATTCCAGTTTCCAACAAAGTGGCTAATAATTTAGTATTGACTTGCTTAACATCGCCCACAAATCCGTAATCGATTGTTGGATGATTTCTTTTTACCGACTGAATCAAATTGCCATCAGCTCCGGAAAATCCCATTGCATTATTGTCTTTCGCCTGCAGCTGCGCCACAACATTTTTATTAATTTCTCCTGCATAAATCATCACGACAACATCAAGCATCGGAGCATCGGTGATTCGGCGTCCGTCAATCATTTGAGGAGTCAAACCAATACTTTGCGCCATTTTAGTCGCCGATTTTCCACCGCCGTGAACTAAAACTTTATAACCGCTGATTTTAGAAAAATCGGTTAAGAATTGTTCTAATTCTGCTGGGTTGTCGATGATGTTTCCACCTATTTTTATTACTGATACGTTCATTTCTTTCAAGGTTCAAAGGGACAAAGGTTCAGAGGAACAAAGTTTTTTCTCAAGGCTGTAAAACCTTTGAACCTTTGCCACTTTGAGCCTTTGCACCTAAATTTACAATTTCTTCAGAATTTTTTGTAAAACTAATTGTGCAGAATATGTTCTGTTATTCGCTTGTTCTATTACGATTGAATTTTCGCCATCTAAAACTTCGTCGCTTACAATTACATTACGACGAACTGGAAGACAGTGCATGAATTTTCCGTTGTTGGTTAAAGCCATTTTTTCGGCAGTAACGGTCCAATTTGAATCGCTGTTGGTCACTTTTCCGTAATCGTTGAAGTTACTCCAGTTTTTTACGTAAACGAAATCGGCATTTTCGAAAGCTTTATCTTGATTGTATTCAATTGTGCAGTCTTTTGTGATTTCTGGACTTAGTTCGTAACCTTCTGGATGCGTGATTACAAAATCCATATTTTTTTGCAGCTGCATCATTTCTACAAATGAATTGGCTACGGCCTGAGGCAAAGCTTTTGGATGAGGCGCCCAAGAAAGCACTACTTTTGGTTTATGCTTGGTTTTGAATTCTTCCATCGTAATAGCATCTGCTAAAGACTGCAATGGATGACGAACAGCACTTTCCATGTTGACAATTGGAACTGTAGCGTATTTCAAAAATCCTGAAAGAACGGTTTCAGCATAATCTTTTTCCTTATCTACTAAACCTGCAAAAGCACGAATTGCGATAATATCACAATATTGAGAAACCACTTCTGCAGCTTCTTTGATATGTTCTGAAGCGCCAGAATTCATAACCGCTCCGTCTTCGAACTCCAAAGTCCAGCCTTCGTTGGTAAAATTCATTACCATAACGTTCATTCCTAAGTTTAAAGCGGCTTTTTGAGTACTCAAACGCGTTCTTAAACTTGGATTGAAGAATAACATTCCAAGAGTCTTATTCTTTCCTAAACTTTGATTTTTAAGCGGATTTTTTTTGATTTTTAATGCGCCTTTTACCCATTTTGATAATGAGTTAATGTCTTTTATTGAAATATAGTTCATTTTTTTTTGTTTAATCGTTTATTTGTTTAACTGTTTATTTGATCAATCGATTAACCGAATTAACGATTAAACAAATAAACATTCTACACAATTTTAGTAAAAGGTATTTCGTCTTTTAATGCTTTTAAAATAAAATTATCATTTAATCCATTTACGATCCAAGTTTCAATATTCGCTGCTTTTGCTATTCCAGCAGCTTCTATTTTGGATTGCATTCCTCCTGTTCCGTGTGATGATTTTGATTCGCCAATTTCTTTTTCCAAAGTTTTTAAATCATTTACCAATTTGATCGTTTCAGGAATTTCATCGTGAATTGAATCTTTCGTGTAAATTCCGTTTGTATTAGTGGCAATTATCAGAATATCAACATTTAAAAGAACGGCTGTTAAAGCGGCTAATTTATCATTATCGCCAAACCGAATTTCATCTGTGGCAACGGTATCATTTTCGTTGATAATCGGAATGTAATTGTTTTCGACCAAAACGTTTATTGTGTTGACAATATTTACTTTCGACTGTTGTTTTTCAAAATCTGAATAAGACAATAAACATTGCGATGTCAATAATCCTAAATCGCTGAAATTTTCATGGAAAATCCGCATTAAATGAGGCTGGCCAATTGAGGCTAAGGCTTGTTTCAATGCAATTTCTTTTCCTTTACTTTCCAGCTTTACAAATTGTTTTGCCGCCGCGATGGCTCCAGAACTTACAATTACAAATTCGTAATCTTTGTTTAAAGCTGCAATCTGCATTCCGAGGTCTTCAATCTTTCCCCGCGAAATATGATTGGTTTCTTTGGTTAAAGTATTACTTCCTATTTTTAATAAAATCCGTTTTTTTGCCATGTCTTTTATTTTTGCCACGAAGGCGCTAAGGCACTAAGTCATTTTTAGCGCAAAGGGCGCAAGGTTTTTTTATTGTTTGTGTTTACAAATGATAAGTTGCAAAGCTTTGTCTTTAAATAAATTCCAAATTTTATCCCGAAGCCTCGGGACCAAATTCCAATAATCTGAAATCAAAAATCGTTAATAATCAATCTAAAATCTACACTCTAAAATCTAAATTATCTTATCTGCCCTTCTCCGTATACATACCATTTATTTGTAACCAAATGCTGTAAACCAATTGGTCCGCGCTGATGCAATTTATCTGTACTTATCGCTAATTCACCACCTAAACCAAATTGTCCACCGTCTGTAAAACGGGTTGAAGCATTTTGGTAAACTGCTGCTGCATCTACGGCATCCATAAATTCTTGTGCAGCTTTATCATCTTTTGTAATAATTACTGCCGAATGCCCGCCGCAATATTTATTAATTTTTTCAATTGCATTTTCCTCAGAATCAATTGTTCCGATTACGATTTTATAATCTAAAAACTCTTCGTACCAAATATTTTCATTTTGAAGTGTTTCTGTATCTTCAAAATTCTCAAGAGATTTATCAACGATTACTTCAACTTTATGTTCTTTTAATTCTTCAATTAAAATAGCCGTAAATCCTTCAAAATTTGGCAGTTTAGAATCGATTAAAACTTTATCAACTGCATTACAAGCCGAGATTTTAGATGTTTTGGCATTCAAAATTATTTTTAAAGCCAAATCTGTATCAGCATCTTTATGAACGTATACAAAATTATTGCCACGTCCGCTTACTATAACTGGGCAGGTTGCGTGTGCTTTTACAAACTCAATTAGTTTTTCTCCTCCTCTTGGAACAATTAAATCTACTTTTTGAGTTGGTTTTTCTAAGAAAGCCTGAGTTTCTGCACGATTAAAATTTAAATATTCAACCCAGTCTTTTAAAACTCCGTTTTCTTCTAAAGCTTTGTGCCAAAGACTCACAATCTTTAAATTTGATTGTAAAGATTCTTTTCCACCTTTTAATAAAATCTTATTTCCAGATTTAAAAGCAATTCCGCCCGCTTCAATTGTAACGTCTGGGCGAGATTCGTAAATAATTAAGATCGTTCCGAAAGCTGCAGTCTTATTTATAACTTTTATTCCATTATCATGTGTAAAATGAAAACGCTCAACGCCAACCGGATCTTCCTGAGAAGCCAATTGATTCAATGATAAAATCATCTCATCGACTTTTTTATCATCTACTTTTAAACGTTCTTCCATCGCTAAATCTGAACCGTCGTAATAGGCAAGATCTTCCTGATTTGTTAAGATAATCTCATTCCGCTCCTGCTCGACCAGCTTTGCCATAGTTCGCAAAACCGCATTGCGTTTTTCAATTGATAATGGATTCATAATTTCTAGTTGGTTGGTTGTTTTTTGGTTGTTTCTTTTTATCGAAACTTATTGATACCTAACAGGTTTTGGAAACCTGTTAGGATATTATACTTTGTGTTTCTAAACCTGACGGGTTTTAAAAACCCGTCAGGTTTAATGTAACGAGAATTAGTTTTTTAATTCTTCTAAACTTTCTTTTAAAGCTTTTACAAACGTATCAATATCAGATTTTTTTACTGTTAATGGAGGTAAAATTCTAAGCAGATTTTTATTGTTTGCACTTCCAGTAAAAATGTGTTTTTCGATAATCAGTTTTTTTCTTAAAGCTGCAACATCAAAATCAAATTCTACTCCAAGCATTAATCCTCTTCCTTTTACTTGTTTGATGCCTTCAACTTCTTTGATTTTCTCTAAGAAATATTCATAAACTTCGTTTACATTCTTTTGTAAATCTAGTTTTTCCATTACATCTAAAACTGCAATTCCCGCAGCACAAGACAAATGGCTTCCGCCGAAAGTTGTTCCTAATAATCCGAAACTTGCTTCAAATTTTGGAGAAATTAAAATCGCCCCAACTGGAAATCCATTCCCCATTCCTTTTGCAACCGAAATAATATCAGCGTTGATTCCGTGATGCTGGAAAGCAAAAAATTTCCCGCTTCTTCCGTATCCTGATTGTACTTCATCTAAAATCAAAACAACATCGTGTTTTTTACACGCTTTTTCTAAAGCCTGAAAAAATTCAGTTGTTCCTTGGTCTAAACCTCCAACTCCTTGAATTCCTTCGATAATTACTGCTGTAACATCTCCTTTAGCCAATTCAGCTTCAACTAATTCAATTTGGTTTAAAGGTAAAAAAGTAACAACTTGCTGTGCATTGATTGGTGCCACAATTTTTTTATTATCTGTAACGGCAACTGCTGCAGAAGTTCTTCCGTGGAAAGAATTATCAAAAGCAATAACTCTTGATTTTCCGTTGTGGAAAGAAGCTAATTTTAAAGCATTTTCATTGGCTTCAGCACCAGAACTGCATAAAAACAATTCATAATCTTCTAAACCTGAAAGTTTTCCTAATTTCTGAGCCAATTCTACCTGCAAAGGATTCTGAATTGCATTAGAATAAAATCCTAAATGGTCTAATTGATTTTTTAATTTTGATACATAATCTGGCTGTGTGTGTCCAATCGAAATCACACCATGTCCGCTGTATAAATCTAAATATTCTACTCCTTTGTCGTCGTAAATTGTACAATCGATAGCTCTTACTGGAGTTATGTCATATAATGGGTAAACGTTGAATAAGTTCATTTTTGTTTTTGTTTAATTGTTTAATCGTTGATTTGTTTAATCGATTAACCGAATAAACGATTAACCACATAATCAACAATTTAAAATCCGCTTGGTTTCAAATGTAAACCGGTGGTTTCTTCTAATCCGAACATTAAATTCATGTTTTGAATTGCTTGTCCTGAAGCACCTTTGGTTAAGTTATCTATGATTGATGTTATTAAAACCCGGTTTCCTTTTTTCAATAAACTGATGATACATTTATTCGTCTGCACCACTTGTTTCATGTTGATGTTTGTTGTGGTAACTGTCACGAAAGGTTCGTTTTTATAGAAATCTTCGTATTTAGCAACCAATTGTTCCAAACTATCATCTGAAAGAGTATATAATGTTGCAAAAATTCCTCTTGGAAAATCTCCTCTATTTGGAATAAAAAGCAATTCGCTTTCAAAATCATCCTGCAATTGCACTAAACTTTCTCCAATTTCTCCTAAATGCTGGTGTTCAAAAGCTTTGTAATGCGACATATTATTGTTTCTCCAGCTAAAATGTGAAGTTTCAGATAAACTTACACCTGCGCCCGTACTACCTGTAGTAGCATTAATATGAACATCATTGTTCAATAAATTATGTTTTGCTAAAGGCAACAAAGCCAATTGAATAGCTGTAGCAAAACAACCTGGATTTGCAATATAATTTGCTTTTTTAATTTCTGCTTTATTCAATTCAGGCAAACCATACACAAAATCTTTTCCTTCAAAATGAGCATCTTTATTCAATCTGAAATCGTTTCCTAAATCGATAATTTTAGTGTGGCTTGCGAATTTATTGTCTTGTAAAAAAGAAATTGATTTTCCGTGTCCCAAACATAAAAATACCACATTTACTTCTGGATTTATGACATCAGTAAAATTCATTTCGATATCGCCCATCAAATCGTGGTGCGCCACAGAAAGTGGTTTTCCAGCATTTGTAGTACTGTAAACAAAATCGATGTTTACTTTTGGGTGATACATTAAAATTCTGATGAGTTCTCCAGCCGTGTAGCCTGAACCACCAATTATTCCGACATTAATCATGATCCAATTGATTTACAGATGAAAATATGTTTTGTGCATTTCCTAGAATTTTGATAAATCCTTTTGCATCGTCAGACGTCCATGCATTGTTCATTTCTCCATATTGACCAAAACCTGTGTTCATCAAATCATTTTTAGATTCGATTCCGTCAAGTGAGAAATGGTATGGTTTTAAAGAAACTGTTACAGTTCCGTTTACCGTTTTCTGAGTGTCTTGCAAAAACGTTTCGATGTTTCTCATAACTGGATCTAAAAACTGACCTTCGTGAAATAACATTCCGTACCAGTTTCCTAGTTGTTCTTTCCAGTATTGCTGCCATTTTCCCAGCGTATGTTTCTCTAATAAATGGTGTGCTTTAATGATGATTAACGGAGCAGCGGCTTCAAAACCAACTCTTCCTTTAATTCCGATAATTGTATCTCCAACGTGAATATCTCTACCTATTGCGTAAGCATTTGCCAGTTTTTCAAGAGCTACAATGTTATTGGATGGTTTATCCGTTTTACCGTTTATTCCAACTAATTCTCCCTGTTCAAAATGCAATCTTACTTTCTCTTCTCCTTCTTTTTGTAATTGCGAAGGATAAGCATCACTTGGCAAAGGCTGACTTGAAGTTAAAGTTTCTTTTCCTCCAACACTTGTGCCCCAAAGTCCTTTATTGATCGAATATTGTGCTTTTTCCCAAGAATAGTGAACTCCGTTTTGAGCCAGATAATCTACCTCTTCTTGTCTTGATAATTTTAAATCTCTAATTGGCGTAATGATTTCAATTTCCGGAGCAATAGTTTGGAAAATTAAATCAAAACGAATTTGGTCATTTCCTGCGCCTGTACTTCCGTGTGCGATCGCGCTTGCTCCTACTTTTTTAGCGTATTTTATAGCTTCAATTGCTTGAAAAACACGCTCTGCACTCACTGATAACGGATAAGTATTGTTTTTTAATACGTTTCCGAAAATCAAATATTTTATAGCTTTATCATAATATTTATCTACGATTGTAAGGTTTGCGTGCTGTGCGCTTCCTAATTCGTAAGCTCTTTTTTCAATAGCTGATAATTCTTCTGCGTCAAATCCTCCTGTATCAACAAGTACAGTATGAACTTCGTATCCTTTTTCATTTTTTAAATATTTCAAACAATACGAGGTATCCAATCCTCCGCTATAAGCTAATACTACTTTTTTCATTTTTTATAATTTAGGCTAATACTTTCGTATGTAGCAGTTTGAGATTTCTTTTTGATTAAATTTTAAATAAAAAAATAAACGACAATATTTTGTTTAAGAATAAAGCCTGCTTAATTTTTTTAAGTCTGCTTAAAACAGCCTCGTTAAAAGGATGTCTTGGCGGTGTTTTTTGTTTTTCTTTGGGGTCGTATAACATTCCGGTACAAAGGCACATTTTGTTTTCTTTGCTTTGCAGAATAGGAAAATTGGTACAAGTTTTACAGCCTGCCCAAAAGCTTGGATCAGTTGTAAGTTCTGAGAACGGAACTGGTTTATAACCCAATTCTGAATTAATTTTCATTACAGCAAGACCCGTTGTAATTCCAAATATTTTAGCATCTGGATATCTCTTCAAAGAATAATCAAAAACTTTTGATTTTATCTTTTTCGCCAAACCTAAACTTCTATAGTCAGGATGTACAATTAATCCCGAATGTGCCACGAATTTTCCGTGCTGCCAGCTTTCGATATAACAAAAACCAGCAAATTTCCCGTCTGCCAGAGCAATCATTGCATCACCATTCGACATTTTTTTCTGAATGTACTCAGGAGTTCTTTTAGCAATCCCTGTACCTCTCAGCAAGGCAGATGATTCTATCGTATCGCAGATTTCTTGTGCGAATTTGAAGTGTTCTTCCTGGGTAACCACAATAGAGATCTTCATTTCAATAATTGAAGTTAGAGTTAAAAATTAAAGAATACTGTTTAGTTTGAAATCTAGAATTGAATCCAATAAAATTAAGCAAAATAGAAGTAACATTCTCAAAATCAAAAAGTTGATTAAGAAAATCTACAAAATAATAAATACTTTTAGGATATGTTTGTCCAATGGACAAATTATGTGATTTCAAAATGAAAAATGGATATGAATAAATATACGGCTATAAAACTCAGTGAATACTATAGAGATAGTATCCGTACTTCGGGAGAAGTACTAGGTGAGTTTGTCCGTGACAAAAAAGTTGTATGTAAACTTATTTTATTCATCGGTGCAAAAGTACACTATTTTTTTATTTCCAAAACAAAAAATTAAAATTCTAACATTTTTTTTTGGTTTTGTTAATATACACAAAAACAAAACCCGATAATTATTTCTAATTATCGGGTTTTGAATATTTTAAAAGTTTAAATATTATTTCTTAGTAAATTGCATTACTTGGCCATTTCCTAATATTGTCATATCGAAACCAGTTTTAGCTTCGTTAAATTTAAATCTTAATCCAGCTCTAGGCGATTCAAAAGTATCTTTTTCATTTGGAACAGGATCCAAAGAAAAATTAGGATAGTTTGGAAGTTCAGCAGTTAAAACACTATTTCTATCTACCAAATTGATAGTCAAAGGCGACTTAGCTGTAACATAACTACCTACAAATCCATCAATTATAATAGCTTTCTCTACTTTTCCTTTTCCAGCAGTCCAAACATTATTAGACTCGTTGTTGTCTGGGAAAACGTGATCAGGATCAAGAGTTATACTTTCAATTTCTTCTGTTGAATTATGTTTGAAAGACCAGCTGTTATTGCGCTGCCAAATTTCTACCGGTAGATTTACTCTCGAAACTTTTCCGCTTTTTGTTTTAACATCTAAAACGATTGGCATTGGCATTTTATCAAAATTTTCAACCGTGATTACAACACCTTTTGAAGGATCATTTTTTACATATTTAATTGAGTTGATTCCTTGATCAAATCTCCAGTTATTTACGTACCAGCTTCTCCAGAACCAGCTTAAATCTTCACCAGCAACATTTTCCATAGATCTGAAAAAGTCATCTGGTTGTGGATGTTTGTAAGCCCAACGCTCAATATAAGTTCTAAACGCAGTATCAAAACGCTCTTTTCCCAAAACCTGTTCTCTTAAAAGAATAAGACCAGCACTTGGTTTGAAATAGCACAACATACCGATATTTTTTTCTTTCATATTATCAGGAGAACTCATAATAGTTTCTAAATCAGGACGAGTGAAAGATTCTGCTTCTTGATGTAAATCTGATGCAGGTTCTTTGTATTCTCCATTATTAAATGCAGCTGTGCTCAATGAATTGATAAAAGTATTAAATCCTTCATCCATCCATCCGAATAATCTTTCGTTTGAACCAACAATCATTGGGAACCAAATATGACCAAATTCGTGATCTGTAACTCCCCATAAATCTTGTCCTTTCGATTTCCATCCACAGAATACAATTCCAGGATATTCCATTCCGCCCTCATTTCCTGCAACGTTTGTCGCAGCTGGATAAGGATATTCAAACCATTGTTTAGAATAGTGCTCGATCGATGCTTTTACATATTCTGTAGAACGTCCGTATGCTGCTTGCCCTGCACTTTCAACAGGATAAGCTGATAAGGCTAAAGATTTTTTACCGCTTGGAAGGTTAATTTTTGCTCCATCTAAAATGAAAGCTGGAGAAGATGCCCAAGAAAAATCACGTGCATTTTTTATTTTATAATGCCAAGTTTTTTCTGTTCCAGCGTTTGTATTTGCTGTTGCTGCTACATCTTCTGCCGAACGAATAACTACAGTTTTATCGCTGTCAGATGCTTCTTTATATTTTTTGAACTGATCGCCAGAAAATACTTCCTGACCATTCAATAATTCTCCAGAAGCCACTACGTAATGATTTGAAGGAACAGTTAATTTCACATCAAAATCACCATACTCCAAATAGAACTCAGAAGCTCCTAAATAAGGCGCAGTGTTCCAGCCTCTTACGTCATCATAAACACACATACGAGGGTACCATTGTGCAATAGTGAAGATTTTTCCGTTTTTAGTTTCTAAAACTCCCATTCTATCAGAACCTTCAAATGGCGCAGTGAATGAGAATTCGATTTTAATTTTTACAGCTGCTCCTTTTGCTGCCAATTCTTCTGGAAGAAAAATCTGCATTCTTGTGTCTGTAACAATATATTTTGCTTCAACTTCTGTTTTCTTTTTTCCAACAGCCGTTACTTTTACCGATTTGATTTTGTTTCCACCATCAAATACCTGCCCTTGAGCACCGTTACGGCTTCCTGTTAAAGGTACAACAGCATTTCCTCTAGAATCTTCTTTAAATAAATTCTGATCTAAATTCAACCATACAAATGATAATTTATCCGGACTATTATTTGTATAAGTAATCTCATCTGTACCTACAATTTCATTTGTAGTTGCATTTAATTTTGCTGTGATCTGGTAATCGGCTCTATTCTGCCAGTATTCTGGCCCAGGCTGACCGCTTGCGGCACGCGTAGTAGTTGCATTTTTTGTATAAAAATGCGGACCAAATGCATCATGATAATTATAATTATTTACCGGATTTGCTGCTGTCGCTGACGGGGTTTGCTGCGCCCAGATTGAAGAAATCCCAAAAAATAAAGCCGCGGTTAAAATGGCTTTTGCACATTGCTTTTTCATATTTTTTAGCTGTTTATGTAGCAAATTAATGAAAAAAAAAGCTATTTACAGAGAAAATTCCAAACATAAATTCAATTTTAGCAAAATTTTATCAATAAAATAATTTCGGTCATTTTATTAGAAAACTAAATTTTATAAAATATATTTACATCAACATAAAAAATATTCATTTTACACTTGCTATTTTGACTACAACTATTTCAAATTCAACACTAAGCGCTTCTATAAAACATTCTGGAGCTGAGTTATTTTCTATAAAAGACAATCAAAACAATGAATACATCTGGGAAGGAAACCCTGATTTCTGGGGAAAGCACTCGCCTGTTCTATTTCCAATTGTTGGTACTTTAAAAAATAACACCTATAAAATAAACAATACCGAATACAATTTATCCCGTCATGGTTTTGCTCGTGATATGGAATTTGAACTACTTGATAAAAGCGAAAACCAAGCTGTATTTTCTTTACAATCAAACGAAGAAACTTTAAAAAAGTATCCTTTTGAATTTGAGTTACAGCTTATTTATATTTTAAACGAAAATTCTTTAACTATAGAATATAAAGTTAATAATAAAGGAAAAGAAAAAATGCCTTTTTCAATTGGAGCTCATCCTGCAATTGCATTGCCTGGTAATTTTGAAAACTATGCTTTAAAATTCGAAAAAGACGAACCTTTAAAATATAATCTTCTTGAAAATGATTTAATTTCGGATAAAACTGAAATATTGAAAACGACAGAAAATTTAGTTCCGTTAAACTATAAAATTTTTGAAAACGATGCTTTGGTTTTTAAAACATTAGAATCAAATTCACTTACCATTATTAAAGACTCAAAACCTTATGTACAGGTTGACTTTGAAGATTTTACAAGTTTAGGCATTTGGACAAAAGAAAATGCACCTTTTATTTGCATTGAACCTTGGTTTGGCTATTCTGATACTGCAGATAATTCAGGTGATTTATTTCAAAAAGAAGGTGTTTTAGTTTTAGAAGCAACTCAAAGCTTTTATTCAAAATTTAGTATTAAAATAGTATAACAAATGTTAGAATTTAACTTCCATCCTTTTCCAGTAATAGAAACAGAACGTTTAGTTTTAAGAAGAATTACAAATGATGATGTCAATGAAGTTTTCGAATTACGTTCGAATGCAGAAACTATGAAATATATCCCAAGACCATTGGTTAAAAACAATGACGATGCGCTGGCACACATTGCAATGATCGAAGAAAAAATAGAAACAAATATTGGAATCAACTGGGGAATTACATTACGAGACAATCCTAAACTTTTAGGTATAATTGGCTATTACAGAATGCAGCCTGAAAATTATCGTGCCGAAATTGGCTATATGTTATTACCTGAATTTCATGGAAAAGGGATTATTCCCGAAGCTGTAAACGTGTTGATAAAGTATGGATTTGAAAATTTAAAATTACACTCGATTGAAGCTGTAATTGATCCTGAAAATTATGCATCTGAAAAAGTATTACAAAAATGCGGATTCGTAAAAGAGGCTCATCTCAAAGAATCTGAATTTTATGAAGGGAAATTTTTAGACAAGGTAATATATTCATTATTAGAAAAATAGATTTTTACTCTTGTTAAAATAACCTATTACACAATAGTTCCTTGCCATTATACGTTATATTTGCGCTCGAAATTGGCTAAAAAACAGCTGTTTTGAATCGAAAACATTTTTATGAAAAAAATACCCGCCCTAATTGTTCTTTTGTTTTGTCTGCAATTACAAAGTCAGACTTTTGTAAAATTTAATGGTGCAACCGCTTTACTTGCAGTCCCTAATATAGGAATTGAAACTAGCATTGGAGAAAAAATGACCTTTAGCGTTGACGTTATGGCTTCTTTTTGGGAATCATTTAACGGAAACAATCCTATGAAATTTGTTACTGTAACTCCAGAAGTTCGTTACCATTTTAAGGAGAAATACAATGGTTTCTATATTGGAGGTCACATAGGTGCAGATAAATACGAGTTACAAAAATGGAATTATTGGGATACTAATAAATACGAAGATGGTTTTGGATATAGATTGGGAGCAACTGTAGGTTACAACCTAAAATTAAGTGATAAATTTTTACTTGACTTTTTTGTTGGCGGCGGCTGGCACCAAGGGTTCTATCATGGCTATTATAACGACGGAACTCCTGGAAGATATGACAAAGCCCCTAACTATAATAAAAGTGGTGAATGGCTTCCTTATCGTGGAGGAGTTATGATTTCGTATAAATTATAAGAGCTAGAATTTTGGCAGTGATTTTACGTATAAATCTTCTACTTTTTTTCGAGCCCAATCTGTTTTTCTTAAAAAAGTAAGGCTAGATTTTATACTTGCATTGGATTGAAAACACTTAACTGGAATTAACTCTCCCAAAGTTTCAAAACCATAATGAGCTACTAGAGTTTCTAGAATTTTTTGAAGTGTAATTCCGTGTAAAGGATCTTTTGACTGATTTTGCATTTTAATTTTTTAAATTATATAAAAGACCGTACTCTAAAAAAGTACGGTCTTTCTTTTTTTGCAAAATTACTAAATAGAATTTACAGTAATCAAATAAAGAATAAATTAGAATAAGAATTTAAATCCAACAGAAATTGGAGAAGTTAAATTTGGGTTACTTCCTCCTAAAGCTGTATTGTAAAACGGATCTACATTTGCTGCGTGTGCTAGACCGAAATTTGTAACTGTTGTTTTTTCTCCCGTTTTCGGATCAATTGTTGTCGATGTAAAGTTGGCTAAGTCATAAGAAAACTCTACTGAGAAATTTTTAGTTACGAAATAATCAAATCCGCCTGATAAAGATAAACCAACTTGATTTACTTTTAATTCGCTTTCTTTTTCTTTACCAGTAATAATAGGCACTGCCAATTGTCCGAAGAAATAAAGTGAACCCGCAACATTCCAATATTTTCTAACTAAAGGCTGCGCTACAAATAGATTTGTTTTAGCTGCAGTTCCAGCATCAGACTCTGCTTTAATGTTAATAAAACCAACTCCCGCACCGACAGCAACAGAAGGCGTTACAAATGTGCCAACAATTGGCAACACAGACAAAGTAGTGTTTTTAGCATCTGCCTTTTTCGTTTGTTGATAACCGAATTGAGAGGTTGCAAACCATGCTCCTTTTAGTCCTTGAGACGAATCTTGAGCTTTAGCAGTTAAACCGATTAATACCATACTCACTAATGTTACAATCTTTTTCATTTTATTTCGTTTTTTTTTAAAATTACAAGGCAAACTTATGCGTAAGCTTTTTGCTCAAGACTGATTAAAATCATAGATTAAAAAAAAACTTTAATTATATTTAACTGCCACATTTTTTTTCAATTTTGTCTTACATTTGCAACCATGATAAAATCAGTCAATATACTTAACAAAAGAGCCCGATTCGATTACGAAATAATCGATACGTACACTGCTGGAATTGTTTTGGCAGGAACAGAAATTAAATCTATACGTTTAGGAAAAGCAAACATTACCGAAAGTTTTTGTGAATTCAGTGGCATGGAACTTTTTGCTATTAATACTTATATCGAAGAGTATTCATTTGGAAATCAATTCAATCATAAATCAAGAAGCGAGCGAAAATTGCTTTTGAATAAAAAAGAATTAAAAACACTCCATAAAAATGTTCAGGCAAAGGGACTTACCATTGTTCCTCTGAAATTATTTACGAATGAAAAAGGTTTAGCCAAATTACAGATTGGTCTTTGTAAAGGAAAGAAAAACTATGATAAACGTGAATCGTTAAAAGAACAAGATACGAAACGTGATCTAGATCGAATTAAAAAAGCTTTTAATTAAAAAGCTTTTTTAATTTTACTTAAACACCTATTTATTAATATTTTATAGTTATTTTTACTTGTAAACATTTAACTGTAAAATATGAAAAAGTACTTATTGTTGTTTTCCGCTGTAGTTATATTTTCTAGCTGTGCAAGTAATACTTCTATCGTTAACAGCTGGAGAGATCCAAAAATCACTGTTTCTCAAGAAAATTTCAAAAAAGTTTTAGTTGTCGTTTTAGTTAAAGACGAAGCTTCAAGAAGAGTTGCAGAAAATAGAATTGCTGCTGGTAACGAAATTTTCAAAACTTCCTATCAATACTTAAACGAAAGCACCAAAGACCTTACAAAGGAGCAGAAGCTGAAAATTCTTCAAGATGAAAATTTTGACGGGGTAATTACAATGCGATTAGTAAGCAAGGAAAAGGAAACAACTTACGTTCCGGGGACTTACACTGGAATGTATTACGGAGGTTTTGACGGAATGTACACAGGAATGTACGGATACGGTTTCGGAAATTGGTACGGAATGTATTCTCCAAACTTTTATGATCCAGGATACTATCAAGAAACAACTTCGTATATGGTTGAGACCAATATTTTTTCATTAAAAGAAAACAAATTAATCTGGACAGGAACTACAGAATCACAATATGTGACAGATTTAGGCCAAACAGTTGATGCTATTATGCAGGCAGTAGTCAAGGAAATGAGAAAAGACGGATCTTTACCAAAATAAACAAATAGAAAAGCAGCAAACAAAATGTTGCTTTTTTTGTATTACAAAATTGACTAAATTTGTCAAGACTAAATTCTTCATAAATGAAATCGCTTTTAAAAAATGCCAGAGAACAAAAAGGCTTAAAGACCCGCGAATTAGCTCAGCTAGCTTCTATTGATCAGGCATTGATTAGTAAATTTGAATCTGGAACAAGAAAACCAACCAAAGATCAAATTTCAAAACTCGCTCAACTTTTAGAAATTGATTATGAAACCTTAATGATTGCCTGGCTTAAAGAAAAAATTCTTTATGAAATTGGCGATGAAGAATTTGCTTTGAAAGCACTACTTCTGGCTGAACAGGAAATTCAAAACAATAAAAAAGAAATTAACTCCATCATAATATCTTCTGTTCAAACTATTTTAGATGAAATTGAAATCTTAAAAAATAAAATTCAGTCTTTCAATCATTTTGAATTACGTCAAATTTCAAAAACATTAGAGTTAGAATTTATTTTTAAAAGTATCAGCCTAAACGGAAATTCTTTGACATTGGAAGAAACTAAATCTGTTATAAATGATGGATTAACCATTACAGGCAAAAGCATGCAAAATCATCTTGAAGCTATTAATTTTCAAGAAACGACAACTTACATCAAAGATTTAAGTCAGAAGAAAGTATATCTAAATGAAAAAGAATTTCTCACAATTCACAATCTAATTTTTAGGGGAATTGAATCTGAAAATTCAGGAAAATATAAAAATGATTCATTTGTTATACGTGAAATGAATTTATTCTTTAATTGGTATGACACACATAAAAATAATCTTCATCCCATAATTCTGGCAACTGAAGCACATCTGAAAATACTTGAAATTAATCCTTTTGATCATGGAAATCTTCAAATGGCGAATTTAATCTTAAACTGGATTCTACTTCAAAACAATTATCTGTATGCTTCAATTGAGGGAAATCAAAATAGTATCAATGAATATTTTTCTATTTTGAAAGAAAGTCAAAGTAAGAATGATAAATGTATTTTTATTAATTACATTCTTAGAATTGAAAAACAAAATCTACAGCGAGCTATAAGTTTAACAGTTAAATAAAAAAGCCCAATAAATTGGGCTTTGTATTAATTTTTATCTTCTAATAAAGGAACAAATCTAAATTCTCCAAACTCATGTTTTTCAAATTGAGTTTCATTCTTTCTAATTAATAAAGTCATAATCTGTACATCTTCGCCAAGCGGAATAACAAGTCTTCCTCCTATTTTCAATTGTGCCATTAATGGCTGTGGAATAAAAGGTGCACCAGCTGTAACTATAATACTATCAAAAGGTGCGTAATTTGGCAACCCTTTGTAACCATCTCCAAAAGAAACATGCTTTGGACGAATATTTAGTTTTGGAAACAAAATAGAAGTCTGCTTAAATAATTCCTTTTGTCTTTCAACAGTGTAAACTTTGGCACCAAGGTTAAACAAAACAGCAGTTTGATAACCCGAACCCGTTCCTATTTCCAGAATTTTGTGCTCTTTTTTTACTTCTAATAACTGAGATTGAAAAGCAACAGTGTATGGCTGCGAAATAGTTTGTCCCGCACCTATAGGAAATGCCTTATCTTGATAAGCATAATCTTCAAAACTTGAATTCAAAAAAAGGTGTCTTGGGATTTTTTTTATCGCCTCTAAAACCGCTCTATCAGTAATTCCTTTTTGTTCTAAAGTGCTTACTAATTGATTACGAAGTCCTTGATGTTTGGCAGTGTCTTTCAAAATGGGTAGGTTTTATTTTCGCAAAAGTAAAGAATCTAAAAAGGAAATCAAATATTGATTTTTAAATAATAAATTAATAACATCGAAGTCAAAAGCAGAAAGTCAAAAGCTCTAGCTGATAATTTGCAATTCATAATTCACAACTCACAATTAGTTAAATTCATTTTTACATTCAACAAATAAATTCTATTTTTGTTTAAAATACATTCTCATGTTAAAAGTAGGAGTTTTAGGTGCTGGTCATCTTGGTAAAATACATTTACGCTTATTACAACAATCTGACAAATACGAATTAGTTGGATTTTATGATGAAAATCAAGAAAATGCCGAAAGAATCTCTAAAGAATTTGGCTATAAAAACTTCAGCACAATTGCAAAACTCATTCACGCTGTCGACGTGATTGACATTGTTACTCCAACCCTTTCGCACTACAAATGCGCAAAAGTAGCAATCAAATCAGGAAAACATATCTTTATAGAAAAACCAATCGCTAACACTGTTGATGAGGCGGAAGAAATTATCGCTCTAGCAAAAGAATACAATGTAAAAGGTCAGGTTGGACATGTCGAGCGTTTTAATCCTGCTTTTATTGCAACAAAAAACATGATCGAAAACCCGATGTTTATAGAAACACATCGTTTGGCCGAATTTAATCCGCGTGGGACAGATGTTCCTGTCGTTCTGGATTTAATGATTCATGATATTGATGCGATTTTGAGTGTTGTCAATTCAAAAGTAAAAGATATTCATGCCAGCGGCGTTTCTGTAATTAGCGACACTCCAGATATTGCCAATGCTCGAATTGAATTCGAAAATGGCTGCGTAGCAAACTTAACGGCAAGTAGAATCTCAATGAAAAACATGCGTAAATCTCGTTTTTTTCAAAAAGATGCCTACATTTCAGTTGACTTTTTAGAAAAGAAATGCGAAGTAGTTCGTATGAAAGATGCGCCAGAAGTTCCTGGAGATTTTGACATGATTCTCCAAAATGCCGAAGGTATAAAAAAACAAATCTATTTCACGAATCCAGATGTAGAGCAAAACAACGCTATTTTGGACGAATTAGAATCGTTTGCAAACGCAATTAATACCGATACAACTCCTGTTGTAACACTTGAACAAGCCACAGATGCCTTACGTGTTGCTTATCAAATTATTGATTGTTTCGATAAATAAAAGACGTAATTTTAAAATAAATTAGCCACGAATTCACGAAATAATTGGTGAATTCGTGGCTAAATCATAAATATAATACCAATACATAAAATGAAAACTATAGCTGTGATTGGTGCAGGAACAATGGGTAACGGAATTGCCCATACATTTGCACAAAGCGGATTTACCGTAAAACTAATCGACGTTTCAGAAAAATCATTAGATAAAGGAATGGCAACTATTGCGGCCAATTTGGACCGTATGCTCGCAAAAGGCACTATTACACAGGAAGATGTTGCCAAAACTATTACCAATATTATTACTTATACTGATATTAAAGACGGTGTTGTTGGTGTTGATTTAGTTGTAGAAGCTGCTACAGAAAATGTGGAACTAAAACTAAACATTTTCAAACAGTTAAACGAAGCTTGTTCTCATAATACCATTTTGGCAACCAATACTTCTTCAATTTCGATTACACAAATTGGTTCTGTTGTTGCGCATCCAGAACGTGTTATCGGAATGCACTTTATGAATCCGGTGCCGATTATGAAATTAGTTGAAATCATTCGCGGTTACAATACCAGCGATGAAGTAACTAAAATTATCATGGATTTATCTGAAAAATTAGGAAAAGTTCCTGTTGAAGTAAACGATTATCCAGGTTTCGTAGCTAACCGAATTTTGATGCCAATGCTAAACGAGGCTATCGAAACGTTATACAATAAAGTTGCAGGAGTTTATGAAATCGATACGGTAATGAAATTAGGAATGGGACACCCAATGGGACCGCTTCAATTAGCTGATTTCATTGGTCTTGACGTTTGTCTTGCTATTTTAAATGTAATGTACGAAGGTTTCAAAAATCCAAAATACGCTCCTTGCCCACTTTTAGTTAATATGGTAAGAGCCGGAAAATTAGGCGTGAAATCTGGTGAAGGTTTTTACGATTACAGCGAAAGTAAAAAAGCAGAGAAAATCTCTAAGCAGTTTTTATAAAAAAAGAAATATCATGTCGATTCAATCGAATTTAAATACAATTAAAGAAAGTTTACCTGAACATGTAACATTAGTTGCCGTTTCAAAAACTAAACCTGTTTCAGACTTATTGCAAGCCTACGAAGCTGGCCAGCGCATTTTTGGAGAAAACAAAATCCAAGAAATGACAGAGAAATGGGAAGAAATGCCAAAAGACATTCAATGGCATATGATTGGTCATGTTCAGTCTAATAAAGTCAAATTTATGGCACCTTATGTGAGTTTAATTCATGGCGTTGATAGTTTGAAATTATTACAGGAAATCAATAAACAAGCTTTAAAACACAATAGAACAATAGATTGTCTTCTTCAAATATACATTGCCGAAGAGGAATCTAAATTCGGTTTAGATGAGAACGAATTAAACGAACTTTTAACTTCTGTGCAGTTTAAAGAGTTAAAAAATATTCGTATCTTAGGTTTAATGGGAATGGCAACTTTCACAAAAAATCAAAACCAAATTAAAAAAGAATTTACCCGTTTAAAATTCATTTTTGATTCGATAAAAGAATTGAAAACTGAAAACTGCAACCTGAGCACCATATCAATGGGAATGTCCGGAGATTACCAATTAGCTATAGAATGCGGAAGCACAATGATACGCATTGGAAGCAGCATTTTTGGCGGACGTTAATACCGCTGTAAAGACGCACAACAATGCGTCTCTACGAAAAAACTGAATACTAAAACTGAGACTGAACACTTAATTTGTACGCAATACTAGACATAGAAACTACTGGAGGCCAGTTTAATGAAGAAGGAATTACCGAAATCGCCATCTATAAATTTGATGGACACGAAGTAGTCGACCAATTCATAAGCCTTGTTAATCCTGAAATTCCGATTCAGCCTTTCGTTGTAAAGCTGACTGGAATCAATAATGCTATGTTACGCTCTGCTCCCAAGTTTTACGAAGTGGCAAAACGCATTATTGAAATAACATCAGACTGCGTTATTGTAGCTCATAACGCTTCATTCGATTACCGAATTTTACGAACAGAGTTCAGACGTTTAGGCTATGATTTTGAAGCCAGAACACTTTGTACCGTAGAATTGGCTAAAAAATTAATTCCAGAACAGCCCTCATACAGTTTAGGAAAATTAGTGCGCGCACTCGGAATTCCGATGGCCGACAGACATCGCGCAAGCGGAGACGCAATGGCAACCACAAAGCTGTTTAAAATGCTTTTGGAAAAAGATGTCGAAAAAACAATAGTAAAAGATTTTATAAAATTGGAAGTAGAAAAAGGAATCGCACCAAAATTGCTAGACCTTTTAAACTTAATGCCAGCTAAAACAGGCGTTTATTATATTTATAACGAAAGCGGTAAATTAATATACATTGGCAAGAGCCAAAATATAAAAAAGAGAATCAACCAGCATTTTACTGGAATTACAACTAAAAGTAAAAGAATTCAAGCTGAAGTTTTTACTATAACATACGACGAAACTGGAAGTGAATTAATTGCGCTTTTAAAAGAAAGTCAGGAAGTAAAAGTAAATCGTCCTATTCACAATCGTTCGCAGAAAAAATCTTTTTTCCCTTTTGCATTGTACGCCGAAAAAGACGCAAACGGTTATATCAATCTAAAACTAGAAAAAGCAGACGGACGCAAAAAAGAAATCACCTCCTTTGTTTCTTTGCAGGAAGGTAAAAACGCGCTTTTTAAATTCACGGCAAAATATCATTTATGTCAAAAACTGACAGGATTATATCAAACCAAAAAAGAGTGTTTTCAATATAAAATTAAAGAATGCGACGGCGCGTGCGTTGGCGAAATTACTCCTGAAGTTTATAATTTAAGAGTACAGCAGTTTATTTCTGAAAATAGTTTCGAAAACAAAAACATGATTTTGATCGACAGAGGGCGAAATGTAAATGAACGAAGCGCCATCTTAATCGAAAATGGAAACTACAAAGGTTACGCCTATTACGATCTTAATTATCAGATTACTAACATTGAAATTTTAAATAACATTCTAATTCCAATGCAGCACAACCGCGATGTAAAAAACATTATTCAAAACTACATCCGTAAGAGCAAATCTCTTAAAATCCTTCATTTTTAACAAAACAAAACTTTCATTATCTTCGTAGATATGAAAAAGAGAAAATCACAGTACGAAATCTTTAGAGAAAAAATCAAGATTATCCTTTATGGTACCAACACCATTTTAGGACGAATGTTCGATTTAGTTCTTTTAGGTTTGATTTTATTGAGCGTTCTATTAATAATGCTCGATACTGTTAAAGGCATAAGCTCAAAATACCACGAACAACTGCTTATTTGCGAATGGGTTATAACAGTATTCTTTACAATTGAATATATTTTACGAATCATATCCATTCAAAAACCAGTTAAATACGTCTTCAGTTTTTACGGAATCATCGATCTGCTCGCCGTATTACCGATGTATTTATCCCTGTTTTTTCCAGGCGCCAGTATTTTATCAATTGTTAGAGCTTTACGTTTCTTTAGATTATTCAAAATATTGCACATCCCGCAGATCTCACATCAATCCGTACAGCTAAAAGAAGCCATCGAAGCCAGCAAAGAAAAAATTCTAGTTTTCATCTATTTCGTTCTAATCAGCACCATAATCATCGGATCCATAATGTACTTGGTTGAAGGCAAAGAATCTGGTTTTACAAGCATCCCGATGGCAATCTATTGGACGATCGTAACACTTACAACTGTTGGCTACGGAGATATTTCACCGCAAACCCCTTTAGGACAATTTATTGCGGCATTAGTAATGATTCTGGGTTACGGAATTATAGCTGTTCCAACGGGAATTGTAACCGCAGAATTCGCCAAAAGCAGTTTGAGAAACAGCGCAGTAAGTACAAAAAAAACATGTAAAAATTGCAATTCGCAGGTCCATTTTGACAGCGCCAAATATTGTTATGAATGTGGAACAGAATTACCAAATAATTAATTTTAGAAGCTAATCCAGCTGTACATTGCAACTCCTCCTTATCTTTGTTGTTTTTTTAAGGCATAAAAGGAGCTTCCGCTGGTCGCTCTTTTACACCAAAAAAAACGAACAAATATAAGTCCGGGGTTTCCATTTCCATCTGGGCTAAAAAATATGAAATACCTAATAACCATTGTCGGACCAACAGCCATAGGCAAAACAGCCTTGAGTATTGCTTTGGCACAACATTTTAAATGCGAAATCGTTTCTTGCGACAGCCGTCAGTTTTTCAAAGAAATGACAATTGGAACCGCAGTTCCTAATCAAGAAGAATTAAGTTCTGCCAAACATCATTTCATTCAAAATAAATCAATCTTTGAAAATTATACCGTTGGAGATTACGAAAAAGAAGCTTTATCCAAAATTGAAGAACTATTTCAAATCAATGATTTTGTAATTTTAATAGGCGGTTCAGGCTTATATGTTGACGCGATTTTAAAAGGTTTTGACGAGTTTCCAGAAATTGATCCGCGAGTTCGTTCAGAAGTAAATTCAAATTACGAAAAATTCGGAATTGAATATCTTCAAGAACAATTAAAAACTTTAGATCCAGAATATTATCAAAAAATAACTCTAGAAAATCCACAGACATTACAAAACCCGCAAAGAATGATGCGTTTTGTCGAAGTCTGTATCGGAACACAAAAACCTTATTCCTCCTTTCTAAATCAGAAAAAAAACAACCGAAATTTTACTCCCATTTTAATTGGTTTAGATGCCGAAAGAGAAATTATTTACAACCGAATCAATCAGCGGGTTGACATAATGATGAACGAAGGTTTACTCGAAGAAGCGAAAGCCCTTTATCCTAATAAAGCGTTAAATGCGCTTCAAACCGTCGGTTATAGAGAATTATTTAGTTATTTTGACGAAGATTTCACCTTACCTTTTGCAATTGAAGAAATCAAAAAAAATACCCGAAGATTCTCCAAAAGACAATTAACGTGGTTCAAAAGAAACGAAAACACCAAATGGTTTGATTATGCGACAGATAGAAAAGAAATTATAAATTACATAGAAAATCTTCTAAAGTAAAAGTCTTTTTTCTTTCCTCATTCTTCTCCTTTCCGAAGAAAAATCTAAAATCAGCAATCTAAAATCTAAAATAATAAAATGCCAATATCTCCAAATTTCACATCAGTTTTAAGCAAAGACTGGGAAATCAATTTCACACAATGCACGCCAGCGGGTTTCTTAAAATATACCGATTTATGTAATATTTTACAATTGACCGCTGCTGCACATTCTGAAGTTGGAGGAATTAGCTTTTATGATATGCAGGAATTTCACCAAGCCTGGGTTTTAAGCCGAATGCGGGTTGAAGTTCATGCTTTACCAAAATGGCAGGATGTTATAACCGTAAAAACATGGATCAACAGTTTAGAAAATTCACGTTCAGTTCGGGCTCTTGAAATGTATGTAAACGGCAAGAAAATAGTAGGCTGCGAAACCTATTGGGCTGTTTTCAATACGCAGGCACGTCGTCCAGAACCATTAGCTTTGCCATACGAACATTTTGAATTATTCCCAGAAAATAGAGCAACCGCAGAAGGCTTCTCAAAAATAAATATCAACCACGAAAAAGAAGCCGTATTTGAAAAAACAGTTTATTTATCAGATTTAGACATTGTAAATCACGTAAATAACGTAAAATATCTAGAATGGTGCCTTGATCATGTTGACCCAAAAAGAATTATGAAACAAGAAGTGAAAAGCTTTGAAATGAATTTCATGAAAGAACTTTCGCTAAAAGACAATGTTGTTATTCACGAAAGTGAAGACGACGATCACACAACAGCAACATTCAGCATTACAAAAGGCGAAAAAACCTGTTTTGCTTTGGAGCTGCACTGGAAATAAACTACTTTGATTCCTGCAAGGTTTTCAAAACCTTGTAGGTATGTATGTTATTATCGTACTAGATTATAATTTAAATAAAAAGTATGGAAGTGTAACACCTACGAGGTTTTGAAAACCTTGCAGGAACTCATACTAAAATAAAAAACGATGCAAATTGCATCGTTTTTTATTAAAAATCATTTTGATTTCTTATTAGAATCTTTCTTAGTTTTCTTTTTCTTCTTTTTCTTTAGCAAATCAATTTTACTTTGAATTCTTTTTTCTACTTCCGTAATATCAGAATCAAAAGCAAATTGCAAACTTGTAAGTTTAGCATTTTTAATTTCTGCCAATGCTTTTTTAAATTCTTGACGTGCTTCTAACAGGATCGCTTTCTTGACATAAATATCGGATTTGTTTATTCCCTTTATTTTTAAAGCAAAATCGATTAATTTTTGTGCTTCCTCATAATCTTCATTCAAAATTAAAGTCTGCAAATAATAAGGATATACTTCAAACGCATAAATATTAATCGCTAAAGCTTCTTGAAAGTATAATTTTGCTTCCTCATAATTCATTAATTGTTCTGCCTGAATTCTTCCATACAAGCACAAAACCATTGTGTTTTTTGGATCATACGATAAAGCATAATCTAAAGATTCTATTGTTCCTTCAAGCCAATACGGATAATTATCCAATGCCTGAAAAACGTATTTATCAATTGTTTTCATTTCGTAAATCTTGTCTTAATTTTTGACGAGTTCCTTTATAACTTTTCGTTACTTTATCTTTTTTGAAATCACTTCCAGTAAAAACTCTAATAGGATTTCCACGCTGAATATTTAGCTGATTTTCCCATTGTTTCCCAACGTGATTCTTAAGTTGCTGCAAAGTTTCGCCTTCTATTTTTTTTAATAATCTTTCTGTTGCCAGTTTTTTGTTTTGATGCTGCGAACGGCTGTCCATAGAAACGACTGCAATTCCAGTTGGAATATGCGTAGCCCGAATAGCTGAACTTACTTTATTCACGTGCTGACCTCCAGCGCCAGAACTTCGCATCGCCTGATACTGAATATCATTTTCCGAAACTGATGTATTTTTCTGCGGTTCGATCTCAAAAATCCCAATGAACCAATTCTTACGCTTATGCATTTTCCGAAACTGACTTTGTCCAATCCACTGAACGGTTCCAATCCAAGAATTCACAAATTGATCTGCATTTTTACCTTTTACAGCAATCGATGCAGTTTCAACCGTTCCGTTTTCCTGACCCGCTTCTCGCTGCAATAAAACAGTTTCTAATTGCTGTTCCTGCGCCTCTTCTAAAACTTTTTTAAGCACTTGGGCAACTACCCAAGTGCATTCTGCAGGTCCGCGACCCGCTGTTATCTGAATTATTTTTTCCATTTTAAAATTTCTTTAACGGTCCATTCTAACAATCTTTGGTGTAAAAGTTCCTAGAACTTCGACCAAATCGGTTTGATTTGACATCACTTTTGTAATGTCTTTGTATGCCATTGGCGCTTCATCAATATTTCCGCCAATTAAGGTTACATCATTCGCTTTCAAAACTTTTTTGATTTCGCTTTGTGTGAAAGTACTTTTACACTTTGCTCTCGAAAATAAACGTCCCGCACCATGCGACGCAGAATTTAAACTTTCAGTATTTCCTTTTCCTTTCACAATGTAACCAGGTGCCGTCATCGATCCTGGAATAATTCCCAACTGCCCTTCAGCAGCAGGAGTTGCTCCTTTTCTATGAACAATGCATTCCTGACCGTTTACCATTTCTTTCCAAGCAAAATTATGATGGTTTTCAATGGTTACCACTACCCTTTTTCCAATCGCTTTAGCAATTCGCCTGTGGATATCATCATGACATGCTTTTGCATATTCACCAGCTAAATTCATAGCCAGCCAGTATTCCTGCCCGTCATGCGTATTTAAATCCAACCAAGCCAAATGCTGCACATTTTTTGGTAGCGGACATTGTTTTGTCGCCAAATACGTGTAATGTTTCGCAATATTAGCACCTAAACCGCGCGATCCGCTATGCGAAAGCACAGCAAAATATTCTCCTGCTCCTAACTTCCATTCATTCTCTGGATTATCAATTTTAGCGATTCCAAATTCTACGAAATGGTTTCCTCCGCCCGAACTTCCCAATTGTTTATAGGCTTTTGGTAAAAGATTCTTCAACAATGGAATATCTTGAAATTCACTTTTATAAAACACTTCGTGATCTACTCGTGAAGCATGAACTTCATTCATTCCAAATTTGGTATTGTCTTTTAAAATTGCTTGCAATTGATGTTCTTTTCCTTTGAAATGTGATGCTGGTAAATCAAAAATTGAAAGACTCATTCGGCATCCAATATCAACACCAACTCCATATGGAATTACAGCATTATCAGTCGCTAATACGCCCCCAATTGGTAATCCATAACCTGAATGCGCGTCAGGCATTAAAGCTCCAGCAACCGAAATTGGCAGTTTCAACGAATCATACAATTGAAATTTTGCCTGCTGATCAATTTCATTTTCTCCAAAAATTGTAAAAGGAGCTCTCGTTGTTTTCAACTGATGCATTCTTACCTGAACAGGTTTTATCAAACCTTCAGCAACTTTTCCCCAAGTACCATTTCCTTCATACTTTTCAGGATTTAAGAGGACATCTTTTGCCTCTGTTAGAATAGATTCCTTTTTCTCTCTTTTTCTATATCTGTTTATCTGCCCTAAGGCGATGTTTATTGAATTGTTTTTTGGAAAGCCTAATTTAATCAGGTCTTTTCCAGATAATTTATTTCCCATGATTTTATATCATTTCGTCTACATATTGTTGATACAATAAATGTTGACTTTTATTTTTAATTGGGTTTAACTCTCTCGAATTTTCAGTTTGATAATACTTATTACGATAAGAAAAACCATCTACTAATTTGTTTATTTTATATCTTAAATTAAGATTAGTAATGTAATTGTCGAGAATCTGAATTTCACTTTCTAAAACTGCATCTACCATTTTGGTATGCGTTATCATATATGGTTTAATGCGAAACACATAACGCCAAGGCTCATTAAATACATAATGAATTTTATAACGTTTACAATTAGGACACCATCGCTCCCTCTTATAAAAATGCACTTTCTCTTTTTCAGTTAATGCTAATTTTGGACTTCTCCATTCTGATTCAGAGAACTCTTTTACTGTCTGAAGCTTTTCGACATATACATGTTTTCTTTTCCTTTTTTTCTTCTTCTTAAAAGACTTTTCAGGAGAATGCTGCCATGTATTGATCTTTTCCAATAATGTTTTATAAAAAGAAGCTTCATTAGATCTTACTATATCTTCTCTTAGTACAAAACTGCGTTCCCAACCTTTTTGATAAGGGGTTGCTAAAGGAATCAATGGTAAATTTCGTCGTTTTTTCCAGAGTTCAATTTCAAGCTTTCTAATCTGAATTAATTGTTTTTCAAAATCTTCTTTTATTAATCTTTTTTTCTTTCTTTTACTTTTGAAACGAGTACACAAAGCATACTCATCTACCGTATAATTTTCCATAAAAAACTATAGCACGTTAAATTAATAGCCAAACTGGCTGAAACATTTTATCCTTGACGGATAAATAAAAAATCTTTCGGGAAAATTTGAAGTGTCTAGAATAAAAAAAGCCCGAAACTAAATGTCTTCGGGCTTTTTATATATCTAAAAATGTATTTCTAAGATTGAAATAAGCCACGAAGAAGCGCTGCACCAAATCCGTTTGGTGTGAAGCTTTGTGATGTCGATGTAAGTACAAACATTTTCTTCGTTTTTAAAGGGTTATTTTTTTTTTCGAGTGCAAATATTCAGAATTGTTTTTCGATTTTCCAAATTTATTTTAAAGAAAATTCATCTAAAAAAATAATTAAGATTATTTAGAGTCCCTAAAAATTATCTTATCTAATTAAATACCAAAACCTTAGCCCTGATAGAAGCGGTATCCTTTTTCTTGCTTCTTTAGCAAGAAAAAGATACAAGCGGATAGCAGGAAATAGCTCTAAATTAAGATTAAATTTAAAATTTAAAAATCCAAACTCCAATTTTATCGTAATTATAAGTAAAAAAATAAGAAGCTATTTATACGGAATCTTTGTCAAAGTTTAAAACTTTGACAAAGATAAAAAAGGTCTCGTAAGTTAAAATAGAAGCATAAAAAAAACCCTGATTTCTCAGGGCTTATATTTTTTAGTGTGAATTTGTTATTCAGTTACTTTACTTTTCACAACCAAACGGAATCCTTCTCCGTGGATGTTTAAGATTTCAACATCTTCATCTGCTTTTAGATATTTTCTAAGTTTTGCAATGTAAACGTCCATACTTCTTGAAGTAAAGTAGTTGTCATCTCTCCAGATTTTTGTTAAGGCTAATTCTCTTGGCATTAAGTCATTTTCATGGAGAATAAGCATTTTAAGCAATTCATTTTCTTTTGGAGATAATTTTATCGGCTCTTCATCTTGGAAAGTCAAGAATCTAAGTTTTGAATTTAAATGGAATTTACCAATATTAAATTCAAATTGTACTTGTTCCGCTTTTGTATCAGCAGATTTTCTTTGAATGATTGCTTTAATTTTCATTAAAAGAACCTCTGAATCAAAAGGTTTATTTAGATAATCATCAGCACCAGCTTTATAACCTTTCAGCACATCTTCTTTCATCGATTTTGCTGTTAAAAATATAATTGGCACTTCACTGTTCTTTTCTCTAATTTCTTTTGCTAAGGTATAACCATCTTTATATGGCATCATTACGTCAAGAATACATAAATCATATACATCTTTCTTGAATTTCTCGAAACCTTCCATACCGTTTTTAGCTAAAGTAACTTCAAAGTCATTTAACATTAGATAATCTTTAAGAACTGCCCCAAAATTTAGGTCATCTTCTACTAAAAGTATTCTTTTGTTATTATTTTCCATATTTTAATTTATTAATGGTATTTTTATTATAAAGGTGCTACCTTTTCCTTTTTCGCTTTCAACATATACTTGACCGTTATGGTCTTCTACAATTCTTTTTACATAAGCCAAACCTAAACCGTGGCCTTTTACATTGTGCAGATCTCCTGTATGCTCTCTATAGAATTTCTCAAAAACTCGCTTTTGAGCTATCTTACTCATTCCTAGACCGTGATCTCTTATTTTTATCAAAATCATATCTTTTACATTTTCTGTAAAGATTTCGATTTCTGGAACATCTGGTGAATATTTAATGGCATTTTCCAAAATATTAACCAAAACATTGGTAAAGTGCACTTCGTTTATTAAACTCGTTGTTCTTGCAGCATTAAAGTGCTTTACAACAGTACCTTTTCGATCTTCTAAAATTAGATTTACATGTTCAATTGCATCATCAATAATATCATGAATTGCAGTTGGTTCTTTGGTGATGTCGAGTTCTCTTTTTTCCAATTTAGAAATACGAAGAACATTTTCAACCTGTGCATGCATTCTTTTATTCTCATCCCGAATCATTTGAAGGTAACGAAACACTTTTTCTTTATCTTCAATAATTCTCGGATTCTTGATAGCATCTAATGCTAAATTTATGGTTGCAATTGGAGTTTTAAACTCATGTGTCATATTATTAATAAAATCTGTCTTGATCTCAGAAATATGTTTTTGACGCAGTAACTGATTTAATGCACTCGTATAAGCAACGATAATAATTAATGTAAAAACTATCGATAAAATAGTAATACTTAATAATTCAGATAAAAGGAATTTCTTTTTATGAGGAAAAGTAACTGATAATTCATATTTACTATTTCCTTCATTATCTGTAAAAACTGGAATACTGTAAGTTGCTTCTTTATCTAAAGAATGAAATCCATCAGATTTAATCTTCGTTGGGATTCCGTTACTGTATATAGCGAATTCAAACTTAGTTTTAACCTCGTATTCTCCGAGCTCTTTTTTTAATAACTTATAAAGCTTGTCTCTTGTTATTCTTCCTTCAATTGGAGTTAAGGAGGCAATATCTTTATATTGAATCTGTTGTTGAACTTTATTTAAAATATCTAAACTTCCCGATTTTTCAAATCTCTGATCAGGAATTATACTTTGACCTAAATTATTATTATCAATACCGTTGTCGTTATTGTAAACCTCTGTTACTCTTTTTGAACTGAAATTTTTAAAACGCTCATTACTGAATTTTTTATTAAAAATAGAACCGCTGATATCATAATCTTCCGATGTCAATGTACTAGAATAAACGATTGTTTTATTCGTTTTAGTGTTTCTTTGTACATAAAGTACTTCTAGTAAATCTTCTTTTTTTGGAATTTTACCCGTACTATCTTTTATACGGTTGTATTTGTCGTAGAAACTGTACTCTTCTTGTTGTTCCAGTTTGTCTGCAACATTTCCAATAACTTGAGTAACGTGGTATTTAAATTGTTCTTCATTATTCTTGAACGAAGAATTGAACCAAAATACCTGTACCAGAATTATCCCGATTAAGGACAAACTCATCAATAAAACAAGTATTCTAAAAAATAATTTATTCATCGAAACAAAATTAATATTTTAACAATATACTAAATAATACATTAACCAAATATTAACATTTAAGACTGATTTTGTTTTATATTCAAAATTTTAAGAATTTTAACAACTTCTTCTTTAGCAACTTTAAGATTATCGTTATTAATCACGAAATTACTCATAGAAATTCGTTTTTCGTCATCCCACTGCATTTTCATCCTGCTTAAAACTTGCTCTCTTGTCGTCTTATCTCTCTCAATAACTCGCTTAATTCTTATTTCTTCCGGAGCCGTAATTGTTATAATTATGTCACATTCTTTATAACGCCCGCTTTCAAATAAAATAGCAGCTTCATAGATAACATAATCAAATTTTTTATACTCCTGAATCCACAATTCAAAATCATGTTTTACCGCTGGATGCACAATTGTATTTAACTTTGCTAATTGTTCTTTATCATTAAAAACTATCTGAGCTAATTTTGCCCGATTTAAAATTTCTCCATCGAAAATGTCTTGGCCAAATGCAGTTTTTATTTCATTAATTATAAAAGCTGACTGCATTACTCTCTTGGCTCCATCATCGGCTATATAAACAGGAATTCCCAATTCTGCAAAATAGTTTGCGATAGTTGTTTTACCACTCCCAATTCCGCCTGTAAGACCAATAACTTTTGTCATTCTTATACTTTAAAAAACATACGAGGAAAAGCTTCTTGAGGTTTCTTTTTTAATAAAATTACTTTTATAAAAGATTTTAAAAATCCTGTTCCGTAACCAAAGAATTGTTTCCAGACTGCAATTACAGAAAGATATCCAATTTTAATACTTTTATTTTGAATACTTGCTGTAAGAAAAATTATAACGAAATATACGAAATATAATTGTAATAAAATATCAATATTAAAAATTAACAATAAAAAAGCTAATAATAAACCTATTATAAAGACCGTTGGAAAGAAGAAAGTAAGCTTATTATGTTCTGGATACCAGCTGTTTAAAATTGGTCTTGCTATACCAAATTTTTTCACTTGAATAGAGAATTTTTCCCAGTCAATTCGACGTTTATGATACACATAAGCCTCAGAAAACAGTCTGGTTTCGAATCCTAAATTCCATAAACGGATAGATAAATCGGGATCTTCGCCCGGATGAATGTTTCCAAAACCTTTTGAAGCTTCAAAAGCTTTCTTAGAAATTCCCATATTGAAACTTCTTGGCTGGAATTTATTTATCTTTTCAGAACCACCACGAATTCCTCCTGTTGTAAGAAACGAAGTCATTGCAAAATTAATTGCTTTTTGAATATCAGAAAAACTATCTAAAGCTTTATCCGGCCCTCCAAAACAATCTACATATTCTCTGTTCAATTCTTTACGAACTTCTGTCAAATAGTTGGAAGGGATAATACAATCTGAATCAAAAATGATAAAATAATCCCCTCTCGCCTTTTGCATTCCAAAATTTCTGGAATCTCCAGGTCCCGAATTTTCTTTAAAATAATAGGATATATTTAATTTCCCCTGATAATTCATCACAACATCTCGGCAAGGAATTGAAGATCCATCTTCGACAAGAACAATTTCAAAAGCTTCATTATAATCAGATTTTGAGAGACTTTCTAAAAGTTCATCAACTTCATCTGGACGATTATACACGGGTATAATTAAGGAAAAAATCATAGCAGAATGCGCGTTATTAAAGGGTATATTTTTTAAGTTCAAAATTTTAACAAAGATATGCTATATTAACAAAAAAACCATCAACTTTCGATTGATGGTTTTTTGTTTACTAGTAAGTAAATATTGTTATTTGATACTTTCGATTTCAACAACTTCGTTTGCTTCTGCAGTATAATCAACACCAGCAAATTCGAATCCGAATAAATTTAAGAAATCATTTCTATAACCTGCAAGATCACCAAGTTCTGGTAATGTTTCTGTAGTTGCTTCTAACCAAAGTTTTGCTACTTTAGCCTGAACATCATCACGCATTTCCCAGTCGTCAATTCTAATTCTTCCTTTTTCGTCTACAGGAACTTCAGAACCATTGTATAATCTGTCTTGGAATAAACGTTGAATCTGCTCGATACAACCTTCGTGGATTCCTTCTTCTTTCATAATTTTATATAAAAGAGAAATATATAATGGAATTACCGGAATTGCAGAACTCGCTTGCGTTACTAAAGCTTTATTTACAGAAACATAAGCTTTTCCTCCAATAGATTTTAAAGAATCTGCTATAGTAAACGCTGTAGCTTCTAAATGATCTTTTGCGCGGCCAATAGTTCCTTTACGGTAAACTGCCTCTGTTAAAGATGGCCCGATGTAAGAATAAGCAACAGTTGTAGCTCCTTCTGCTAATAAATTTTCATTTTTTAAAGCATCAATCCACATTGTCCAGTCTTCACCACCCATAACAGCAACTGTATTCTCAATATCTTCTTCGTTAGCTGGAGCAATAGAAACTTCAGAAACTTTTCCTGTATGAAAATCAACTGTTTTGTTTGTAAAAGTTTGTCCAATTGGCTTTAAAACTGAACGATGCGTAACACCTGTATTTGGATTTGTACGTACTGGTGAAGCTAAACTATAAATAATAAGATCAACTTGCCCTAAATCAGCTTTGATTAAATCAAGAGTTTCTCTTTTTATTTCGTTAGAAAACGCATCTCCATTAATACTTTTTGCATACAAACCTGCTTTATGAGCTTCTTTTTCAAATGCTGCAGAATTATACCATCCTGGAGAAGCTGTTTTTCCTTCAACCGGTGGTTTTTCAAAGAACACTCCAATTGTTGCTGCACCAGAACCAAAAGCACTAGTAATTCTTGAAGCTAATCCGAAACCTGTTGAAGCACCAATTACTAAAACTTTTTTAGGTCCAGCAATTTCTCCTTTAGATTTTACATATTCGATTTGATTTTTAACATTTTGCTCAGCTCCCTTTGGGTGGGCAGTCAAACAAATAAATCCTCTCATTCTAGGTTCTATAATCATCTTGCAATTATTTTTTTTTTGTATTATTTCAATTTCAATTTTAATTTTTCAAAAATAGACATTTTATCCTTAACCCTTTTCATATTGGCATTCATATTGTCAATAAAATTTGGGTTCAAAGCATTTTTAGTCGCCGCTTTATAATAATGATAAGCTGTTATATATTCGCTTTCATATTCAGCCATTCTTCCTAATTCACTGTTATAAGTAGAATTATCAGCATTTTCTAAATTAGCCAAAGTAAAATTAATATGTTCTTTTGCTTCGTTGTATCGGCCAATATCAATCAATAAATAAGTATAATTTAAATATGGCGCTGGATATTTAGGATCAAACTTCATTGCCAGTTTGTAATGATAAATTCCTTTATCATAATCACTCAATTTATTATAATAAATCCATCCTAAATGATTATGGGCTTTTCCAAAATCAGGATATTGAGATAAAATTTCTTCTAACAGCTCTTTTCCATCTGCAGAATTTCCTTCAGAAATTAATGCATCTGCTTTTATAAATTGATTTTCGTAAAAACTTAAACTTTCCATTTCTCTGTTTTAATTCAGTAATTGTTTTGCGTGATTCAGAGCCGAATCAGAAATATTTGCTCCAGATAACATTTGGGCAATTTCTAAAATACGATCTTCCTGTGACAAAAGTTTTAACTCAGACTGCGTATCGTCTCCAACCGTAGATTTTGAAACTTTAAAATGAGAATCTCCTTTTGCTGCAATCTGCGGTAAGTGCGTAATGGCAAATATCTGCATAGCAGCACTCATTTCTTTCATAATTTCTCCCATCCTAATTGCAATTTCTCCAGAAACTCCAGTGTCAATTTCGTCAAAAATAAGGGTTGGTAATTTTGAATATTTAGCTAAGATTGCTTTTACAGCAAGCATAATACGAGACATTTCTCCACCAGAAGCCACTTTTTTCAACAAACCAAAATCGGTTCCTTTATTGGCAGAAAACAAAAATTGCAATTCGTCTTTGCCATTTTGAAAATAAGTTTCTGATGGCAGTAATTCCATTTTAAAACGAACATTTGGCATTCCTAAAGTCTCTAAAATCGAAATTAGTTGTTCTGACAATTTCGGAATAGCATTTACTCTATTTTGATGAATCTGAACAGCATATTTATCAAGTTCAATAGTTTTTTCCTCTATAATTTTAGACAAAGAAGCTATTTCTTCATCCATATTATCGAGTTCCAATAGACTATTTCCTAAATCGGCCTGAATTTGAAGCAGACCATCAACAGAATCTACCTGATGTTTTTTCTGCAGATTGTAAATCAATTGTAATTTTTGATTTACCAATTCTAATTGCGCCGGATCATTTAATAGTTTTTCAGAAGAATTTTCTATTTCTTTTGAAATATCATCAAATTCAATTGACAGACTTGTGATTCTTTCAAATAAATTTTGATATTCAGCTGAAAACGGAGCCACTTTTTGCAATGCCGTTTTAATTTCATTCAAATTATGAAAAACACCAAATTGCTCTTCATTCGCAAGTACTAATGACTTATCAAGAGATTCTTTGATTATTTCAACGTTGTTCAGTTTTTCATAATCACTTTCTAACTCTTCCTGTTCCCCAGATTTTAATTGTGCTGCAACCAATTCATTCAACAAAAACGTATGGTATTCTTGTTCTTTTCCAGAATCACTTTGTTTTTTAAGTAAAGCGTTCCATTTTGATTTATCTGATTTATACGATTTAAGCAGTTTTTGATATTCTGCAATAACGTCTGCGTTATTTGCAATGGCATCAATAATCTTAAATTGTACATTTTCATCTGATAATTCTTGTGTTTGCTGCTGCGAATGAATATCAATTAAATACAAACTCAAGTCTTGCAGTTCTTGAAGATTTACTGGACTGTCATTTATAAAAGCGCGAGATTTTCCAGAAGGCAAAATTTCACGTCTAATGATTGTTTCGTCTTCATAATCGAGATCATTAGCTTCGAAAAAATCTTTTAAATTGTATTTAGAAATCTCAAAATGCGCTTCAATTACACATTTTTCTTCTTTATTTTTCAAAGAAGTAAGATCTGCCCTTTTACCTAAAACAAGGCCAATTGCGCCTAAAATAATTGATTTACCCGCACCTGTCTCACCTGTAATTATAGAAAAACCTTTAGAAAAATCTATTGCTAATTTTTCAATAAGAGCATAATTTTTAATTGACAGTGACGTAATCATAGGGCAATTTTGTAAAAATAAAGATTAAAGTAAGTTTTTTTTTAAATTGATGACAGACTAATATTTAATCTGTGACCATTTAGTAGAATTTAACGGAGAAACTTTATTCAAGACATCTGTTAAATCTGTAATAGTAATACTTGGTCCGCCAGAGAAAATAGAAACAATTTCATCTGATTTTGCATCAAAGAAAACCCGGGTTATAAACGCATTTGGTTTAACCGAATTTAATTTACCGATAAGCAATAATGAAGATTTTATTTTTTCTTTTGAAGTTTTTAAATCCGAGCTCATCCCGTCTAATCCTGTATGATAAGCGTACATAGTCTGGCGTAAATCGCTGTAAGTAGGCGCAATCATATCGTTAATTAAATAATAACGATTCTGAATTCCATCTGCCTGGCTCCAGCCTTTAAATCCGCCTTGCTGTGCTACATTGGCAATATTTTGCGCTGTTTGTAGATATTGATTACCGGCTCCCATTTGAAAAGTATCTGCATCCATACCTAAAATCAAATAGCAGTAAAAAGAGACAACAGAAACTAAATTCGAATCGTAAGTTGTTGGATTAAACAATAATGGTTCGTATTCTGTATATCTAAAATTAAAATCTTTGTCGTTATAATTTAAAACTGGTGAAGAATAAGTAGAATTAAAAATCAATCTTGAAGACTGAACCTGAATAGTTCCCGTAAACTGATCTGAACTGTTAGACGATAAAGTGATATACATCGAACAGTTAATTCTTTCGTTTTGTTTTAAAATTGATCCCGTCCAATCTGTTTTATTTACAAACTCGGACAAAGAAGTCTGAAGCGTCTTAAAAACCTGATTATTTGGGTTCGTAAGTCGTTCTGTATTAATAGTCACTGTACAGTTTAGCTGTTGTGCTTGTACAAAACCAAAGCTTAAAAACACCAATAACGTAACTATCTTGTTCATAATCTCTAAACATTTAAATTTTATAACACAGATTGTTTTCCAATCTATGTTTCGGCGTATATTTTTAATCTACTATTTTGAAAAATGCAGAATCACTTTATTCAAAATATCAGCCGCAACAGATTCTTTTGATTTTAATTCCATAGGTTCAATTTCAAAATTTTTATCAATAAATGTTACTTTATTGGTTTCTTTTTTAAAACCAGCACCTTTATCTTGTAAGGAATTTAAAACAATCAAATCTAAGTTTTTTTTCTGAATTTTCAACTTAGCATTCTCAATTTCATTTTCAGTTTCTAATGCAAATCCAATTAAAAACTGCTCTTTTTTAATAGCTCCTAAAGAAGACAATATATCTTTTGTCTTTTCAAGTTCTATAGAAAACTCAGCTGCAGTTTTTTTAATCTTTTGATCTGCAACAAATTTTGGTCTGTAATCTGCAACAGCAGCGGCCGCAATAGCCGCATCAACATCATTAAAATACAAATGACAAGCATCGTACATTTCCTGAGCAGAAACAACGTCTATAACTTTCACCAAAGCATTTTTAGCTTTGTAATGCGTTGGACCAGCAACTAAAAACACTTCTGCACCTAAACTCGCCGCTTCATTAGCAATATCAAACCCCATTTTTCCTGAAGAATGATTTCCTATAAAACGTACGGGATCTATTGCTTCGTATGTTGGTCCTGCAGTAACTAGTATTTTTTTTCCTTTTAAAGGTAGTTTACTCTCTAAATCAGCTTCTAAGAAAGCAATTATATTTTCAGGTTCTGCCATTCGGCCTTCACCAGACAAACCGCTTGCCAATTCTCCATTTTCAGCTGGAATCATAATGTTTCCAAACTGTTTTAAAGAAGCAAAACTGGATAAAGTTGAAGGATGTTTGTACATATCCAAGTCCATTGCAGGTGCAAAATAGACCGGACATTTTGCTGATAAATATGCCGCAATTAAAAGATTATCGCAGTTTCCTGTGGTCATTTTAGATAATGTATTTGCAGTCGCAGGCGCAATCAGCATAATATCAGCCCATAAGGCCAATTCTACGTGATTATTCCAAACTGCTTCTTCATCATCTTGATTAAAGAAACTTGAATGTACAGGATTTTTTGATAAAGTAGATAATGTAAGAGGGGTTACAAAATCCTTAGAAGCAGGTGTCATTATCACTTGGACATGTGCACCTGCTTTTATAAAAAGTCGTACTAATGTGGCTGTTTTATACGCTGCTATTCCACCGGAAACACCCAGTAAAATATTTTTCCCGTTTAAAACTGACATGGTACTATTATTTGTTTGAACTTCTGTGGTAAGTTTTACCGTCTAACCATTCTTGAACAGCTAAAGCGTGTGGTTTTGGTAATTTTTCGTAAAATTTAGAAACTTCGATTTGTTCTTTATTTTCAAAAACTTCTTCTAGACTATCATTATAAGTAGCAAACTCTTCTAATTTTTCAGTCAATTCTTTTTTAATCTCAGAATTAATTTGATTTGCTCTTTTAGCCATAATGGTAATTGCCTCATACACATTTCCTGTTGGCTCTTCAATAACTGTTTTATTGTAAGTTACTGTGTTAACAGGAGCATTCGTCTTTTTTAAATCCATGACTTTATTTTATTTAGTAAATTTTTGTAAATCTGTTTCAACTCTGGCATTCATTTCTTCTGCCTTAACTTTGTATTTTGTATCGCTTTTAAACTTAATTAAGTTTCCGTAAGCTGCTTTAGCAACATTTAGACGCTCTTCCATTTTTGAAGGCACGCTATTGATTGCCAGTTGATATGCTGAATCATATTTATAAAACAACGCATCTTCTTTAAAAGGTGTTCCAGGATAATCAGCGATAAAATTATCAAAAGCTACTAAAGCTGATTTATAATCTGAAATTGTATTGTAACCTTTAGCATTTTCGTATGCTTTTTTCTCTAATTTACCATTTAACAGCTGCACCGTTTCATTTGCCTGAGCAACATATTCTGAATTTGGATAATTATCAATAAAAGCTTGTAATTTTTCTAATGCTTTTAATGTATCTGTTTGATCCAGACTGTAAACAGGAGCTAATTTTGAATAACTGTAAGCCCCTAAAAATGCTGCTTCCTGTACTTTTTCACTTCGCGGATAACCCGAAACGAAAGATTCAAACTGATAACCAGCTAAATAGTATTGTTTCGTTTTATAATAAGACTGTGAAAACATATAAAACAACTTTTCTGCCTGAGGTTTTCCTCTATAAGATGTCGCTAATTGTTCGAAAAGACGAATCGCTTTTGAATATTTTCCGGCATCATACATTTTTGTTGCCATGTCAAATTTTGCTGCGACATCTTCATTTTTTAATGCTTTTTGATACTCTCCACAAGAACAAAAAAGGGCTACAACAATTAACAGCGATACTATTCTTTTCATTTTCTTACTTTTATTATGATCTCTCAGACAATTATGCCAAAGCAAAATCACACCGAAGTTTCGGTGGCAAATTTAGTTATTAATTTAGCTACTACAAAATATTTTTTAGTATAATAAAATCGCGTAAAACTTACGTTTATTTAATACTGTTTTTAACAAATTCATTTAATCTTTCTGCCAGCGAATCGTCTACAGTTACTAGAGGTAAACGAACGGTATTGTCAGCAATTCCAAGCGCTTGGAAGATTTGTTTAATTCCAGCAGGATTTCCCTGTTCAAAAATCATATCAATACTGTCTGACAAGAAATAATGCGTTTTGAATGCATCTGCTGCTTTTTTATTCAATCCTAAACGAATCATTTCTGAAAATTCTTTTGGAAAACCTTGTCCAATTACAGAAATTACGCCGGCGCCTCCCGCCAAAACAATTGGCAGTGCCAGCATATCGTCTCCAGAAATTACAAGAAAATCTTTCGGTGCATTTTTAATAATCTGCATCGCCTGCGCCATATCTCCTGCAGCTTCTTTAATTGCTACAACATTCTCAAAATCATTCGCAAGACGAATTACTGTTGAAGGAAGCATATTACTTGCAGTTCTTCCTGGAACATTATATAAGATTACAGGAACTGGAGAAGCCTCGGCAATTGCTTTAAAATGCTGATAGATTCCTTCCTGCGTTGGTTTATTATAATAAGGTGAAACAGATAAGATTGCTTCAAAAGCAGTAAAATCTCTTGTTTTTAATTCCTCAACAATCTGCATAGTATTATTTCCTCCAACTCCTAAAACTAGAGGCAGTCTTCCTTTATTTACATCGATTACTGTCTTTATAACCAACTCTTTCTCTTCTGTTGTAAGGGTAGCATTTTCTGCTGTTGTTCCCATAACCACAAGATACTCCACTCCTCCGTCTATAGAGAAGTTCACGATTCGTTGTAAAGCTTCGATGTCAACTGAAAAATCTTTTTTAAATGGCGTTACAAGTGCAACACCAGTTCCTATCAATGATTGCATATTTTAATTATAATTTATTTTAAATTTTTTAAATACCTAAACAATTCCGAAACGAATAGTTTATAGTTGTTCAATTCTGTATTAATCATCCAACGGTTCAAATTAGCATCAACACTAGAAAAACCGACTTTAAATTTAGCTTTTGATTTACTTGTGATCATCATTAAAATGATATTTTCGACATCATAATAACTTAACAAAATATCAAATTCTGTATTTATAAAATCGTTTAAGAAATCTGCTGTAATTTCTCCTCTCCAATTGATATCTTTTTTACCAAAAGTAGGTCTTAAATACGTTTCTTTTTTGTCAAATTTTCCTTTGTATGCAGCAATTTTTATATTTTCTGAAGCAATTCCCTGAAGGTTTAATTCCTTTACAAGCGCTTCTGAATGTGTAAAATTACTTTCATCTATCAATAAACCAACTGTTTGAACGTTCTTAGAAAAGACTTCGTTTTTTGCATTACGTAAGTTATTTTTTAATGATTTTTTTACAAAAAATTCCTTTGTATAATTCAAAAACATACTACTTTTACTAGATTACAAAATTAATTATTTAAGTTGCATTTAAAATGGTAAAACTAAAAAAGTATAACGGATTTTTGAAACTTTTTGTTATATTCTTAACACTTTTTTTTATATCTTCCTGTAGTCAGAAAAACTACAATTTAACAAAAATAGAAGGAAAACAACTTCCTATTACTGAAAAAGATGCTGAAACTCCAGCAATTGAAAGCTTTATTAAACCATATCGCGATCATATCAATCAAGATTTGGATAATGTACTGGCTTATTGTCCTGAAACGCTGGATAAAAGTACAGGAAAATGGCAGACTAGTATTGGCAGTTTATTAGCTGATGTATGTCTGCAGAGAGGCAGCAAGGTTTTTAAAGCTCGTGAAAATAAAGATATTGATATGTGTCTTTTAAATCATGGTGGTATTCGTGCCATTTTGCCTAAAGGAAATGTTACTGCAAGAACAGCTTTTGAAATTATGCCTTTTGAAAATAATCTTGTTGTTTTGGCTTTAAAAGGAGAACAAATTCAAGATATCGCTGCCTATATAATAAAGGAGAAAAAACCACAGCCTTTGTCTGGAATGACTTTTACAATCACAAAGGAAAACACTGCTAAAAATATTCAGATTCAAGGAAAACCACTTGATTTAAATAAAACTTATTATGTTGCCACAAACGATTATTTGGCAAATGGTGGTGACAGCATGACTTTCTTCTCCAAAAGCACTCAGAAATTTGATTTAAATTATAAGCTTAGAAATGTGCTTATTGATTACTTCACAGAGGTTGATACAGTTCTTGCGCCGAAAAACGTTAGAATTACTGAAGAATAAAAATTTCGAAAACAATATAGCATTCCCGAAAAAAAATACAAAATGAAAAGAAGAGAGTTTATCGAAAAAACGGCAGCAAGTACCGCACTATTAAGTTTAGGTTTGTCTTTGAGCAGTTTTGAAACTAACGATATTAAGCATTTAACTATTCTACATACTAATGATGTGCACAGTCACATCGATCCTTTTCCTGCTGATGATCCGCGTAATGCTAATAAAGGAGGTGTATCTCGTCGAGCGGCATTAATAGAAACTATTCGCAAAGAAAACCCGAATGTACTTTTGCTTGATGCCGGGGATATTTTTCAAGGAACTCCTTACTTTAATTATTATGGCGGTGAATTGGAGTTTAAGTTGATGAGCATGATGAAGTATGATGCTTCGACTATTGGAAATCACGATTTTGATAATGGTCTTGACGGTTTATATGCACAGCTTCCGCATGCAAGTTTTGATTTCATTTGTTCTAACTACGATTTTAAAAACACCGTTATGGACGGACATGTGAAACCGTACAAAATTTTCAATAAAAACGGAATTAAAGTTGGTGTTTTTGGACTTGGAATTGAGCTGGAAGGTTTAGTTGACAAGCAATTATACAAGGAAACTGTTTATAATAATCCTGTTGAAATTGCGGAGGACATGACACAGCTTTTAAAGAAAGAGCAGAAATGTGATTTGGTCATTTGTCTTTCGCATATTGGTTATAAATATAGAGATGATGCATCGAAGATCTGCGATCTTAAACTGGCGGAATTAACTCAGGATATTGATTTAATTATTGGCGGGCATACACACACTTTCTTAGACAAGCCAACTATTGTAAAAAACAAAGCTGGTAAAGAGGTATTGGTAAATCAAGTAGGTTGTTACGGAATTAATTTAGGCCGTATTGATTTTTACTTTGATAAAGACAAAGCTCATACAAACCAAGGAACAACTATTGTTGTATAGGTTTATTTTGAATTCTAGCTTTTTCTAAAAAGTATTCTACCATAAAGAAATAAGCTAGAATTTGAGTTGTATCTCGTATTAAAACCAAAACAATTGAATACGAAAAGTATTCATTAAAAATATAGAAAATATCAGAGAAGATGTAGCTTACTGCCATTAATGACATTAGTAATGTAATATGCGTTCCTTTTGTGATGTAACTTACAAAACAATAAGAGCCTAATGTACTTAAAACGATTCCGTAAAAAGTGTATAAAAAATTATATCTTTTCATGCTGTCGAGCTGTAAACTCAAAACAGAAACAAGAAGATATACAATAAAAATAACTACAATAGAAATAGGCAGAATATCTCTTTTGGTCAATTTTATACGTTCATGCTCTCGAATAAAAATTCTCACTATCAGCAGATAGACAATTAAGAAACTTACTGCACCTCCAATCTCAGAGCTTTCGACATTCATTAAGTCAAATACTTGTCCCACAAAACAAAAAAAGAAAATCACACCTTCTGATTTTCCTATTTTGAATTCACTGCTGATTAAAAAATAAATAAAAATAGCGGGCAGAACAATTGCTTTAGCATAAGTCGCGAAGAATTCCTGCTCTGTATAATCGAAAATGATTGTACATAACAGGGCTAGAAAAAACAAAATTAATGATGGCTTATTCGGTGTCATTTAATTTGTTGATAAAATCTTCTTCTGACAATATAGTAATATTTAATTTGGTTGCTTTTTCTAATTTCGCTGGTCCCATATTATCTCCTGCAACAACAAAATCTGTTTTTGCCGAAATTGAGCTTCCAACTTTTCCTCCATTGTCTTCAATGGCTTTCTTTAATTCGTCTCTTGAAAATTGGCTGAATACTCCAGAAACTACAAATGTTTTGCCATTAAATTTATCTGTCGCATTTGGATTGATTCGTTCTTCTATTTGAAATTGAACGCCATAGTTTTTTAAGCGTTCGATAATCTTTTGATTTTCTTCATTTTCAAAAAATTCAATAACGCTTTTGGCTATTCTTTCACCAATTTCATCAACCAAAATTAAATCCATTAAGGAAGCTTGACTTAATGCATCAATATTTTTATAATGCTTTGCTAATTTTTTGGCGACAGTTTCTCCTACAAAGCGAATTCCTAATGCAAATAATACACTTTCAAACGGAATTTCTTTAGATTTCTGAACTCCATTTACCAGATTCTCAGCAGATTTCTTTGCCATTCTTTCTAAATGCAGAATATCTTCTACTTTCAATTCGTACAAATCAGCGTAATTATGTACTAAATCATTTTTAAAAAGTAATGCAACGGTTTCTCCTCCAAGTCCTTCTATATCCATGGCTTTTCGAGAAATATAATGCTGCACTCTACCAATAATCTGTGGCGGACAGCCGTAAAAATTAGGACAATAATGATTGGCTTCGCCTACATTTCTAACCAGTTCAGTGTGACACTCTGGACAATAAGCAATATAATGCGTTTTTTCTGAATTTTCAGGGCGCTTTTCTAAATCTACCGCAATAATTTTTGGAATAATCTCTCCTCCTTTTTCAACAAAGACAGTATCGTTTATTCTAATATCTAATTTTTCGATTTGATCAGCATTGTGAAGAGAAGCTCTTTTTACAATAGTTCCTGCAAGCTGTACAGGCTCTAAATTGGCAACGGGAGTTATAGCGCCAGTTCTTCCAACTTGATATGAAATTGATTTTAATTTGGTAGAAACTTGTTCTGATTTGAATTTGTAAGCAATTGCCCAGCGCGGTGATTTGGCTGTATATCCTAATTCTTCCTGATGCTGAATACTGTTTACTTTTATAACAACACCGTCTGTTTCATAAGGCAGATTATGACGATGAACATCCCAATAATCAATAAAGTCAAAAACTTCTTGCATGTTGTTGACTAATTTTGCTTCTTTTGGCACTTTGAATCCCCATTTTCTAGCCGATTCTAATCCTTCAAATTGTGATGAAAAAGGTAAATTGTTTCCTGTCACAAAATACAACAAACATTCCAGCGGACGTTTGGCAACCTCAGCGCTGTCTTGTAATTTTAAACTTCCTGAAGCTGTATTTCTTGGGTTTGAATATGGTGTTTCTCCGATTTCGATTAATTCCTGATTCATTTTTTCGAAACCTTTAAATGGCAGAATTATTTCTCCGCGAATATCAAATTTATCCGGATAATTTCCTTTTAAATGGAGTGGGACCGATTTTATAGTTTTGATATTATTGGTTACCTCATCACCTTGAAAACCGTCTCCGCGTGTTAACGCCTGAACTAATTTTCCGTTTTCATAAGTAATACTGATAGAGGCACCATCATATTTTAATTCGCAGGTATATTGCAGATTAACGTTTCCTAAAACTCTTTGAATACGATTTTCCCATTCCAGCAGATCTTCTTTAGAATAGGAATTATCCAAAGAATACATTCTATACTGATGCGCTATTGTTTTAAAATTTTTGGTAATCGCGCCGCCTACTCGCTGCGTTGGGGAGTTTTCATCAAAAAATTCTGGATGTTTATTTTCTAAATCCTGAAGTTCTTTTAGTTTACTATCAAAATCATAATCTGATATTGTGGCATTATCCAACACATAGTAGTTGTAATTGTGTTGATTAAGTTCATTTCGTAATGTTTGAATGGTATCTTGAATGCTCATAAAAAAATGCAAATTATAATAATGATAAACTGAGTATCAAAATTAGAATTTATTTTTGTTCAAAAGCATAAAAAGTAAAAGTTTTAAAAAATCAAAAATCAGACTGCAAATTCATGCAGTCTGATTTTCTCCTTGTCCATTATTCTTAAAAAAGAATTAATAAAAACCAACTTCCAAATGGTTTCGACGTTATATATTTTAAACTGATAATCAATAAATTACAGCACAAATATAAAACTATTTTTGAATAATGATAAAATCTGAGCGTCTATTTAGTACATGTTCTTCTTCTGTACATTTTACACCATTTTTACATTTATTAATTAATCGGCTTTCGCCATAACCAATAGCACTTTCAATTCGAGAAGGATCAATGTCTTGAGAAACAATATAATCTCTAGTTGATTTCGCTCTATTGTCTGAAAGTTTTAAATTATAAGCATCTTTTCCGCGAGAATCTGTATGTGATTCGATCTTGATTCTAATGTTTGGAAATTTTCGCATAATAAAAACTACTTTAGACAATTCTTCAACTGCTTTTGGTGTAATATCGAATTTGTCATAATCGAAATAAATTGGATTTACATCTACTTTTTCAACACCTTGTTTCTTAACAACTAGGTCATCGTAGTTACTCAATTCAAAATTCACATCTTTAATTTCACCGCCGTTGTCATTTGTTGTTTCAACCGTTTTATCATCGCTGCTGTAATTTGGTTTTGCCGCAATCATTTTTACTACTTTATTACAAGGAACCTCTATAGCATATTTACCATCAAAGTTTGTTTTGGTTTCACCCAAAATTTCGCTGAAAGAATTGTATGCCATTATCGTAACGTCTGTTAAAGGCTTTTTACTTTTGTGGTCTATAGCCATTCCAGAAATACTCTGATTACAAACTGGTTTTCCTTTTACGAAAGAATAAATGTCATCATCGCCCTTTCCTCCTGCTCTATTAGAAGAAAAATAGCCATAACCATTTGTTCTGTCAATTATAAAAGAAAAATCATCCTTGTTACTATTTATAGGTGCACCAAGATTTTTTGGTGATGAAAAACTTCCATCTGCCAGAAAGGTACTTTCGTAAACATCTAAATCTCCCCAGCCATAATGTCCGTCAGAAGAAAAATACAAAGTCCCGTTTTGGTAAAATGGGAATACTTCGTTACCAATAGTATTGATTTTTGGTCCCAAATTTTGAGGCGAACTCATCGTTCCATCAGCAGCAATTTTTACTACATACAAATCTGTTTCACCATATCCGCCCGGCATATCTGATGCAAAGAAAAGCCATTGCCCGTCTTCGCTTAATGATGGATGTCCTACGGAATAATCATCGCTGTCAAAAAATACTTTCTGCGGATTTTCTAATTTATTATCAACAATTGATCCCTTAATAATCTGGAAATTATTGACTTTCGCATCATCCACAACCAATTTATTTTTCTTTACAATATTTGTTGAATAATAAATCGTTTTTCCCTGAACATCAAAACTTGCAGTTGCTTCGTGATATTTGGTCATTACATTTGGAAGAAATACAGTTTCGTTAAATAAACTTCCATCTGCTGGATTTCTTTCTGCTAAATACAAATTCAAAAAAGGCTGATTGTTCCAAGTGTACAGTTTATCGATGAACTTTGTAGTATCACGAGCCGAAGTGAATACAACATTGTCTTTGAAGAAAGTTGCGCCAAAATCTGATTTACTAGTATTAATATCGAGATTTTTTATGGTATAAAGCGGTTTTGCTTTCGCTACGCTGTCCATATATTTCTTTTGGGCAACATATCTATTAATCTCCGCTTTATCTCCTTTTTTATCCAAATACTCTCTTGTGGTTTTATCTGCTTCGTCATAATCCATAACTGCTTTCATGGATTGGATGTAACGCAGATAATAAATATCAGTTAAATTGTTCCCTTGAACTTCATACAGTTTTTTATACCATTTAAGTGCATTTCTGGAATCAGAAATAAAATAGTACGAGTCTGCCGCGTTTTTAAGAGTCTGAGCTGAAGGATCTTTTATGTTTTGCAAACATTCTTCATAGGCTTTAGAAGCATCTAGATAAGAAAAGTTTCGAAACAAAGCATCCGCTTTCTTCAAGTTTGTTTTTTGAGCGAAACTAAACGTAACGCTCAAAATCAAACATAGGATATATAGTTTTTTCATAGGTTTTATTTTTAGAAGAATCGAGGAGATTTAATTTTGCTTTGGTTTTTGACAAATTGATAACGCAAGATGATTTCGTGAGAACCATCATTGTATTTATTCAATTGGCTTACAGTGTAATCAAAAGAATATCCGAGATAAAAACTTGGTGAAATTTGAAAACCTGCCAGTATACTTACAGAATCATCTGTTCGATACGCTCCTCCTATAACAAATTTTTCCTGAATCATAAAATTTGCCGATATGTCTGCGGTAAGTGGTGCCCCGCTTACTGCTTTTACTAAAAATGCTGGTTTAAATTTCAAATTTGGATTCAAATCGAAAACGTAACCTCCCATTAAAAAGTAATGCAGACGATCATAATCAATAGATTCCTGAACATCGTCATAGTAATCACTCCTAATAAAACTTGGAACAGAAAGCCCTACATACCATTTATCTGTATAATAATAGACTCCGGCTCCTACTGCTAATTTCATTTGGTTGTTAATGTTCTGATTTAACAAAACATCATCATTATCATAATATCTTCCTTTAGACCAATCAATGTTTAACATTCTCATTCCTGCTTTTAAACCGAAAGCAAGTCTTTGCTCATATCCCAATGGTATAGAATAAGAGAAGTTTCCATCAAGGTATAATTCATCTGAAGGACCAATTTTATCATTTACAACGCTCAATCCTAAACCGATTTTTTCATTTCGAAGAGGAGAATGAATGGAAAATGACTGCGTTTCTGGTGCACCATCAATTCCAATCCATTGTGAGCGATATAAAAGTGCTGCTTCTATGGTGCCGGTAGACCCAGCATAAGCTGGATTTACCGCCATAGTATTGTACATATACTGGGTATATTGAGGATCTTGTTGTGCTGTGGCACAAACCGTGATAAAAGAACATATTAAAATGAAATATGTTTCTAATGATTTTATATATAGTTTCATAACGATACTTATTTAGTTTAATTAATTAGATGATTAATAGAAGTGGATTATCTCATAATAGACAACCAGCCTTTTTTAACCGTTCCATCTCCAATGGTTATCACATAAAAATAAGTACCTGTTGGCAGCATATCTCCTCTATTAACAACTCCGGATACATTTGCAGTTCCGTTCCAATCATTTTCATAATGTACTTTGCTGTACACTAATGCTCCCCATCTGTTGAATACTTTCAACTCGTTGTTTGGATAAGATTCGATACAATCAATTCTGAACAGATCATTTTTCCCGTCATTGTTTGGCGTAAACTCATTGTAAACAGTCAAACAAATTGGCACTAAAGTTACTGAAGCTGAATTGTTTGATGCATCAACATCTAAAGGCGTTGAAATTTCGACAGTGGCCACACTTGTATAGTCGCCGCTTGGTAACACTTCTGCAACAATCGTCAATGTTACACTTTGACCAGCAGCTAATGTCGGTATTGTCCAAATTTGTGCTATTGGATCGTATACTCCTGCAGATGTAGATGAACTTACTAATTCTAAACCACTTGGAATTAAATTACTAACATTTGTATTTATGAAATCTCCTTCGCCAACATTGTTAACCGTTATAGTAAATGTTACTTGATCACCAAAATTTGGGGTCGGGTTATCTACTGTATTAGTGATAGTTAAATCTGAACAGCTTGTTACACTAACATTTAATGTTTTAACTGTTCTTTCGTCACAATTGTTCACATAAGCAACAGTAACTGTTCCAGGACCAATATCAGACCAAGAAACTGTAACAGAGCCATCGGCTGTACCTCCTCCTGTAACGATTGTTCCTCCATTAACTGTCCAAACATAATTCGATTTTCCATTTGCAATTGAATAGGTTACTCCTTTAAATACACATGGAGTATCATCTGTAGTTGCAATTTGAACAGCAGCATCATTTTCGAATGTAACTATTATTCCCAATCTTGGTCCGTTATCACATCCATTAAATGTATTAGTCAATGAACTTGCATAGTAAGTTGTTGCAGTAAGCGGCGTGTTCGCAGCTAATGGTGTTCCGCCAGTTGCACTGTTATAGAAAACTACATTTGCTTCATTTACTAAAATATTAGCTAATGTTGGAGCTGCAGATAAGCAGAATGATTGCGTAGTTCTTGGAGTTGTAACTACACTTGGTGTATTTACATTTACCGTAACTGCTAATCTAACTGGATTTTCACAGCCAATTGCACTAGAAACTGCACCATAATAAGTACCATTTGCGAGAGCAGTTGTCGCTGGAATTGCTGTTCCGCCTGTCGCTGTACTGTACCAAACCACATTTGCTTCATTTACTTGAATATTTGCAACTGTTGGTGAATTTAAAGTACAGAAATTTTGAGTTGTACTAGTCGTAGTTGGTGTCGGACTTGGATCACCTACTGTAACTGTTACCTGTAAACGTGTTGTGCTTTCACAGCCTGTTACAGGATCTACAACATTTCCGTAGTAAACTCCAGAAGTAAGAGCTGTAGTTGCTGGAATTGCTGTTCCGCCTGCAGCAGATGCAAACCACGTTACATTGCTTTCATTAACTTGAATATTAGCAACTGTTGGTGCATTTGCCGAACAGAAACTTTGAGCTGCATTGTTCGTTGTTGGATTTATTGTGTTTCCAACTGTAACCGCTACCTGTAATCTTACACTGCTTTCACAGCCTGTTGCTGGATCTTTTATTGCTCCAAAGTAAGTTGCTGTTGTTAAAACCGTTGCTGAAGCTAAAGCTGTTCCGCCAGTTTGCGTTGTATACCAAACCACATTACTTTCATTCACTTGAATATTAGCAACTGTCGGATTTGTTCCTGAACAGAAAGTTTGTGCTAACGAAGTAGTTGTTGGTGTTGCTGGATTAGTAACAATTACATCAACTGTTAATCTTGTTGCACTTTCACAACCAGTAGCTGGATCAGAAATTGCTGCAAAATATTGTCCTGTAGTTAAAGCTGTTGCTGATGGAATAAGTGTTCCACCTGTTAAAGCCGTATACCACACAATATTAGTTTCATTAATCTGAATACTCGCAAATGTTGGCGCGTTTACCAGACAGAAGTTTTGTGTTCCTGCTGTTACCAATGTTGGTGTTGCAGGATTATTCACAATCACGTCAACTGTTAATCTTACTGCACTTTCACAACCAGCAGCGGTGTCTGCAATTGCTGCAAAATATTGTCCTGTTGTCAAGGCTGTTGTTGACGGAATAACTGTTCCGCCTGTCAATGCTGTGTACCAAACAATATTACTTTGAGTTGTCTGAATACTCGCAAACGTCGGTGCATCGTCCTGACAGAAATTTTGTGTTCCTGCTGTTACCAATGTCGGAGTTCCCGGATCGTTTACAATTACATCAACGGTTAATCTTGAAGCGCTTTCACAACCAGTAGCTGGATCAGAAATTACTGCAAAATATTGTCCTGTTGTCAAGGCTGTTGCTGATGGAATAACTGTTCCGCCAGTTAAAGCTGTATACCAAACAATATTAGTTTCATTAGTCTGAATACTTGCAAATGTCGGTGCATCTTCCTGACAGAAGTTCTGTGTTCCCGCTGTTACCAGTGTAGGTGTCGCAGGGTTATTTACAATAACATCAACTGTTAATCTTACTGCACTTTCGCATCCAGAAGCTGGATCAGAAATGGCCGCAAAATATTGTCCTGTAGTTAAAGCTGTTGTTGACGGAATAACTGTTCCGCCAGTTAAAGCTGTATACCAAATAATATTAGTTTCATTCGTCTGAATACTCGCAAATTTTGGCGCGTTTACCAGACAGAAGTTTTGTGTTCCTGCTGTTACCAATGTTGGTGTTGCAGGATTATTCACAATCACGTCAACTGTTAATCTTACTGCACTTTCACAACCAGCAGCGGTGTCTGCAATTGCTGCAAAATATTGTCCTGTTGTCAAGGCTGTTGTTGACGGAATAACTGTTCCGCCTGTCAATGCTGTGTACCAAACAATATTACTTTGAGTTGTCTGAATACTCGCAAACGTCGGTGCATC
>NZ_MRCQ01000002.1 GCF_002304005.1 Flavobacterium sp. ACN6
TGCATACGCGTTACGCACCCGTGCGCCGGTCTCTATCTCCGAAGAAATATACCCCTCGACTTGCATGTGTTAAGCCTGCCGCTAGCGTTCATCCTGAGCCAGGATCAAACTCTTCATCGTATATTGTATGCCTTAAATAAATCAAGACTAATTATTATGCGATGTTTTCTCTATCGGTTCTTATCGAATCTCTCGATTCTATTACTCTTATTCTTTTGTCTCATCCTGCGACGAGACGGCTGTCAATTCAATATGTCTACGAACGTGTTCTTCTTTTTAATTTCGCTTGTGTTGCAAAGCGGGTGCAAAAGTAGAAAACTTATTTCAAACCGGCAAATGTTTTTTGAAGTTTTTTTTTAGAAAATTTCTTTTCCTTTTTTCCTTCTAAACCTTACCAATCTTTCAATGAACTTTCCCTGTTTGCGGGGTGCAAATGTAACATCCGTTTTCAAATCTCACAAGCTTTTTTGAATCTTTTTTTGAAAAAACTTTTCAGTTTAAAATTCAATGCCTGTCAGTGTTTCAGTGAACGTTGTCGTTGTTGCGGGTGCAAAAGTACCACCTTTATTTACATTTACAAGCCTTTTTTTTATATTTTTTCCATGTTTTAAACGCTTTTTTCTTAACACTCTGATAACTGCTTATTTACAAAACTAATTTTTTCATTATGCTGTAAGTTTTTTCTTCATTAGAGTGCCATTCTTATATTTTTAATACTTTTTGCAATCCATATTTTGTCAATTTTATATTCCTGACGGTACTTTTTTGCTATTTATCTCCTCTTTTATCCCTTTCCTTCTTTTGAAAACTACTGCCCTAGCCCCGAATTAAAAATAAATTCCAATTTTTTAAAACCCAAATTCCAATTTTCTTGGATTGTAGGATATTGGACGCGGGCTTCGACTTCGCTCAGCCTGACAATCGGTATTTGAATTCTAAAAACTTCCTTTGTCATTAAATAGGCTTCGACTTCGCTCAGCCTGACAAATGGTATTTGAATTCTAAAACTTCCTTTGTCATTAAATTGGCTTCGACTTCGTTCAGCCTGACATCACTGTAATTATGATTTGGTTTTGATTGACAAATCAGATTTTTAATAACACCTGCGTTACGCATAAGACGCACTGCTGTGCGTCTCTACAGAAAATTGGATTTTAATTAATTTTATACATATATATAGGTATATAAAAAAGCAAACCCGACAGGTTTCAAAACCTGTCGGGTTGTGTGAATAAAATCTACTCCTATATATAGTATCTCTATGGTTTTTATTAAAGCGAATGTATACTATATATAATAGGTCTTGAAGAATAAAAAAAACCGCCTCAGGGTTGAGACAGTTTTACCAACAAATAACTAACTAAAACTAAGGTTTAAGTTCAGTAAACTTTGAGTCTAATTCAAAAGCTTTCTTTACTTTTTCTACAGTAATTTCTTTTTCCACAGAAAATGATGCTGTTTGTTTAATATTTAAAGAAGATGCTCCTAAAAGTACTTTGTATTCTCCCGCTTCAGCAATCCATGCGCTTTTATTTTCTAAGAAGGAAGCCAAATCTTTTGGAGATAAAGTCAAAGTCAATGTTTGGCTTTCACCTGGTTTTAATTCTTTCGTTTTTCCAAAAGCTTTTAATTCTTCTTTAGGTTTATCAATTGATTTTGATGGAGCAGAAAGATAAAGTTGTACTACTTCTTTTCCAGATACTTTACCTGTATTTTTTACTGTAACAGAAACTGTCAATTTATCTTTGAAAGATGGAGAACTTAATTTTATACCAGAATAATCAAACGTTGTGTATGAAGTTCCAAATCCGAATTCGTAAGATGGTTTAATGTTGAAAGTATTGAAATAACGGTATCCAACATACACCCCTTCTTCATAAGTAACTTCTTTCGGATTATCTACAGGAAATCCAGGGAAGTTTTTTGCCGAAGGTGTATCAGAATATTTAGCAGGGAAAGTCATCGTCAGTTTTCCAGATGGATTTATTTTTCCTGAAACCACATCGGCAACAGAATGTCCGCCTTCCTGACCTGGCTGCCACGCTAATAAAATAGCGTCTACTTTATCTTTCCAAGAAGCTGTTTCAATTACACCGCCAATATTTAAAATAACTACAACTTTTTTTCCTTTGGCATGAAAAGCTTTTGAAATCTTATCCAGCATTTGAATTTCTTCATCGGCCATATTGAAATCGTTATTCACAACTCTGTCTCCGCCTTCTCCTGAGTTTCTTCCCAAAGTCACAAAGGCAATTTCTGAACTTGCTGCTTTCTTAGCGATAAAAGCATCATCCATTTTAAGTTCTGGAAGTCTTTCTGGCAAGGCTAAAATTCCTCTGGCCTTTCTATTTTCAATTTCAGCTGCTACTTCTTTTTCTGCATGCGGTTTGTATAAGTCAACCAATTCTTTGTCTAATTTGTAACCTGCTGCGGTCAATCCTTCTAAAAGAGAAACGGTGTGTTTATTGTTTACGCTTCCACTTCCTGTTCCGCCTGTAATCCAAGCGTAAGACGTAACTCCAAATACCGAAACCTCTTTTTGTTTGTTTGCAAAAGGCAATGCATTGTTTGTGTTTTTAAGCAAAACCATCCCCTCTGCAGCCGCATTTCTTGTTACAGCAGCATTTTTAGTCAAATTTGGTTTGTCGCTGTATTTGTATTTTGCGAAGGTTGGCGTACGGAAAATATATTCTAAAATTCTTTTCGCATTTGTATTGGCAACTTCCTGAGATAATTTTCCTGAATTTAAAGCTTCTAATAATGCTTTTTTCTGAACTGGAATTCCCGGCATCAATAAATCGTTTCCAGCTATCATTTGCTGCACTACATCAGAGTTTGAACCTTTTGAAATCGATTCAAAACCTGGAAAACCACCAAACCAATCGGTCATTACAATTCCTTTAAAACCCCATTCGTCTCTCAAAACCTGAGTTAAAAGATCTTTTCGGTCAGAAGTATACGTTCCGTTTAATTTGTTGTAGGATGACATTACTGTCCAAGGCTGTGATTCTTTAACTGTGATTTCAAAACCTTTTAAATACAATTCTCTAATCGCTCTTTCAGAAACGTGGGCATTAATTGTTAAACGGTTACTTTCTTCATTATTTACAGCAAAATGTTTAATTGAAGTTCCAACTCCCTGCGACTGAATTCCGTTAACTATTGCCGCAGCGGTTTTTCCAGAAATCAATGGATCTTCTGAATAATATTCGAAGTTTCTTCCGTTCAAAGGATTTCTGTGGATGTTTAAAGCTGGTGCTAATAAAACATCTACGCCATATTCTTTTACTTCATTCCCCATTGCTTTTCCCACTTCTTCCAAAAGTGCTTTATTCCAGGTTGAAGCTAAAGCAGTCCCAACAGGAAATGCTGTTGCATAATACGTTTTGCTATCATTGTCTCTTGTTGGCTGAATTCTTAAACCTGCAGGACCATCGGCTACAACCGTTGCAGGAATTCCGAATCTTTCAAAAGCTGCAGTTCCACCCGCTGCTCCAGGAACTAAACCTTGTTTAGAATCTCCAACTGGGCCTGTTAAAACTTCGATTCCTGGCATTCCGGTTCCAATCAATAATTCTACTTTTTCTGCATTGGTCATTTCTTTGATGATCGCATCAATTCTTTCATTAACTGAAAGACGACTGTCTTCCCAAGGATCTAATTTTCCGTTTCTGTTAAAATCCTTAAAAGTAAATCCTTTAATAGTAACAAGCGGTGGATTTGTTTCATCATTTGGAACAGAATTCCAAGACAAATTTGAAAGTACCAACGCGGTTAAAAGCGTTAGTTTTCCTGTTTTTATAATTTTATGTTTCATATGTAGATAATTTAAATTGTCAGTTTATTAATTTAGAAATCCTTGTAATGTCAGCCATTCTTCAAATCGTGTTTCCCAAGAATCAACTGGCAGATTTTGTTTTCCTGTGCCAAAGCCGTGACCTCCTTTTGAGTACATATGTAATTCAACACTTTGTCCAGCCTCAAGCCATTTGTTATACATTTGAATACTTCTTGGAGCCAGTTTTAATTGATCGTCACTGGCTGCGCAAACAAACATTGGAATCTTTTTTTCTGGAACAGCAACACTCAAAAGTTCTGGTCTTGGGCCTCCGTAAATATTGGCTACAAAATCAGGAAGCTGCTCTTTTTTATTGTCTAAAACTGTTTCCATTGCTACTGTACTTCCTGCAGAAAATCCAATTATGCCGACTTTTTTAACATCGATTCCGTATTTTGAAGCATTGTTTCTAACATAATTTAAAGCCGTTTTTCCATCATGTGCAGCAAGTTGGATAGTCGCCAAAGAGTTTTTTTCAAAAACAGCTCGGTCTTTTAATTTGTCCATCATTTCTCTAGCGGGATCATTGGTTTCGGTTTTGTTCAAACGGTATTTTAAAACAAAAGCCGTGATTCCTTTTTTGCTCAAAATTTCGGCTAATTCTTTTCCTTCTCTATTTATGGATAAACTTTGAAATCCTCCGCCTGGAGCGATTACAATTGCTGTTCCTGTATTTTTAACTCCTTTTGGAACCTGATAAACTAATAAAGATGGATCTGTCACATTGTAAACAACCTCTGTTTTAAAAAGATCAGAATACATTTGGGCTTCTGTCTGTGTCCAGTTTTCAGATCCCGGTGCTTTTCCAGCGTAAAGTTTTATTGTTTCTTGCGCCTTTGCTGTTGTGCCTAAAAGCAGGCAGAAAGCAAATAGCATTGTAATTTTGTTTTTCATGTTGTTTGTGGTATTTGTTTTTTGTTTTTTTGTCATCCTGAGGAACGAAGGATCACACTAGGAACTCCGCATAGTAATTCGCCAATCTTTGTCGAGCTATTTGTGTGATCCTTCGTTCCTCAGGATGACAACATTACGTTGTATCGGTTTAAAATCATGTAAAAAATTACTGCTTCTTATAAACCTCAGTTCTGGCGTCTTTAATAACACCTTTCCAATTTAATCCGTAAGCGAAATCATAAACATTACCTTCGCTGTCTTTGTGGGAAATCATATCATAAGGAACGTCTTCGAATTGTTTTTCGACCGTTTCCATATTTGCAGGCATTTGCACGGGAAGCAATCCTGAAGGTTCTGTTTTACCTGAAATAATATCTAAAACAGCCTGAGATGAAACTCCGAAATTCAATACAATTCCGTCAACTTGGTTTTCGAATTCATTAAAAATCATTGGCTTTGAAGCGGTAACCGAAACAATAACAGGTTTTCCGTTCATCATATCTTTGGTGTCGAGAATAGTTCTCAAATCCATCGTATTGGCAACGGTAACGGTTTTATTTTTGTACGTTCTGTCTTTAATTGTCGGATCAATAACCTGATCTCCAGCCGCGATACTTTTTTCTCTGGCTTCTGTTGCTGTATATGTTCCGTATTGAAGTGAAATCGGCACATAACCGTTGCTTCCGTTTTGTCTGTCTTTTAAATCATAACCACCTTCTAAACTTTGTGGACTTGTTACAAAAACAATAGCAAAATCAGCTTTTGACGGATCTTCAGTTACGTTATAATATTTTTTAACCAATTCTAAATTTACTGGATATTCTAGTTTTGGCTGACTCGCAACGCCCCACCAATCTTTGGTTGAAGCTGTATAAATCTTCGGAATAAAAACTGTTTTCTTTTCTTTTAATGGTAAAACCGAAGCTTTGTTTTTTAGCAATACAACCGATTTTAACTGCGCCTCATATCCTGCTTTCATAAACTCAGGATTTCCAACAACCGCTATAGTTTCGTCAACATTCAAATATGGATTTTCAAAAAGGCCAACTCTAAAAATGTTCTTCAATAAACGAACAGCAGATCTTTCAAAACGCGCTCTCATAAACGGTTCACCAAATTCTTTGACTCCCATTTCATAAGCTGCCAAAACTGGCTTTTTATCATTGTTTCCTCCAAACTGGTCCACTCCTGCAATAATGGCTTTGTAATGTCTTTCATTAATCGAAAGATTTTCGACTCCCCAAGGTTTTCCGGCAAAAAGATTTGGAGTTTTTCCTTCATCACCAGTCACTAACCAATCTGTACAAACTACTCCATCATAACCGTATTTATCTCTTAATAAATCTGTAATGATATATTTACTGTAACCGTTAGCTACGTTTTCATTGTATTTTTTATCCTGATCAAAAGTGATGGTATAATATGGCATAACAGCCGAAGCTTTACTTGTTTTTCCTTTCAACTTGAAAGCACCATTAATAAACGGATCAATATGCTGCTGTAAATTATTTCCAGGATAAACGGCAAATTTTCCATACGCCCAGTGTCCGTCACGTCCGCCTTCTTCAGCACCGCCACTCGGCCAGTGTTTTACCATAGCATTTACACTTTTGTAACCCCAGCCGTCTTTTATTTCGTCTTTTCCGTATGAAGTTTGAAAACCATCGATATAAGCTCTTCCCATATCTCTGGTTAAGGCTGGGCTTTCGCCGAAGGTCATCGAAATTCTGTACCATCTTGGCTCAGAACCTAAATCAATTTGCGGTGATAACGCTGTTGCAATTCCTAGTGCGCGATATTCTTTGGCTGCGATTTGACCAAACTGTTCTACAATTTTTGGATCAAAAGTAGAGGCCATTCCTAAACCGTCAGGCCACATTGAGATTGTTCCTCCTGCTCCAGCGTTAAACTCAGACGTTACATTTGCGGTATGACGCGGATCTGTACTGGTATTACTTGGAATTCCTAATCCAATTCCTTCTACAAAAGCCTGCATTTGGTTGTTCCATAAAGCAGCTGTTTCTGGACTTTGAACACTTGTAATTAATACATGACGCAGATTATCCTCTTTTAAAAATGCTTTTTGCTGATCTGTTAAATCATAAGCTTTTGCATTACTTTCTGGAAATGTTTTTCCGTTATAAGTTCCAGCATTATATCCAGCAAATCCAGCAGGTAATGCCTGATGGCGACTATATAGCATTAATCCGGCAATTTGTTCAACAGACATTTTTGAAGCTAAATCTTTGGCTCTTTCATCTGCCGAAAGGCGCCAGTCTTCATATTTATCAAGCTTTCCGTTTTTGTTTAAATCTTTAAATTTCTTTCCGCTTTCGGTTAAGATTTTGATGCCAGATTCGGGAGAATATCCCAAATCTGCACCTTTATTATTTTTAACAATCGTAAATTTTTCCTCTTGCGCATTGGCTGTAACACTTATTAAAAAAGCGAAACTGGCTGTTATGATTATTTTTTTCATGCCAAATAAAATTTAGAATCTGAAATTAAGAGAAGCTTCTAAAGTAAATGGACGGATGTAAGATCCAACCAAAAGCTGATCGTAATAAGCCGAAGCATCTGTAATTAACTCAGCGCCGTTGATTGTTCCTTTTGCTCCTGTTTGATTTAAGAAGTTTACTGCTGTTAAACCAATATCAAAATGGTTATTGATTTTATAATTTACACCTCCAAAAGTTTCCCATCTTGGTGCAAAAAACAAAGCATTAGTCTGATTCGCATATTGTTTACTGAAATAGCGGAAACTAGCCCAAAGTTTGAAATCTTTATAAGTATAACTTGGATCGATTTCCATCAATACTTTAGAAATTTCCAAAACGTTTTTATCGTTATAAGAATAGCTGTTTCCAAAGGCATTGAAATCGTAATTCTTGTAAACTGGGTCTTGAAAAGTAATTAAATAATGAAGATTAAATCCTTTGAATGGTGAAGTTACGATGTCTGTTGTCCAGCCCAAAGTCTGAATATCGTAGAAAACCGTCGCTACTTCTGATTGACTTGCATCTGCTGGATTTACTAAATTCAATCTCGCTTGGTAATTATTTCTTGTCAAGTAAGTTGCCTGAGAAACGACACTAAATTTTTCGTGATTGAAATACAATCCAAAAGCGGCTAAAGGACTTTTTGTTTTAGCCATATTTGGTGCAACAGCACCAGAATAACTTTCTAACTGTCCATTTTTTTCTGTATAAGTAAAATCGGCAAGGATTCCTGCTTTCTTTGTTACTTTATAAACCGCATTAATAGAACCTCCTAAATGAAACCAGTTGTTATCAAAATACGTTTTCTGACTTGGATCAAATACTAAATCTGGTGTTCTTGCTGTCAAATAATAGTCTCCTTTTAATTTATGGTATCTTAAATTAACACCATAAGCCAAACTCAAACGATCGTTAACTGTCCAGTTATCAGAAAAATATCCTGATAATTTATTTTCGAAACCGTTGTGGTATTCACCGCCGACATTGTAATTATAAAATCCGTCAGCATCTGTGTTTGAAGTACCGCCTGGAGTATTACGAACCAATTTATCAGGATTCGCACTTACTGTTTGGTTAAAGAATGATCTGCTTGAAGTAAAATCATCAACTTGATAATAGTATTCCAACAATCCAAATCTCCATTTGTGTTTTTCAATATTTTTGGTAATTTCAAATCTAGACAAAGCTGTTTTTGTAGGCGTACCGTCTGTGTATAAACCCAACATTGAGTTTACGTTCCCCACATAAGCATTGCCGTTTGATTTGTATGTGAAATTATCTGCTGCATCTGCCTGAAAAATACCAAGCGGTATTGCAATCAGCTGCGAAGCTTCGGCATAACGAAAACGAGTTGAGAATGTAAATTTCCAATCATTAGCCAAATCATAATTTCCTAAAATATCGAAAGTATGTGAAGTTGACGCCGCATCACTTCCGCCCATATCGGCAAATTTAGTTTCGCCACTTAGAATATCTTTAAATTTCATGATTCCGTCATTCACGATATACGAATCACGTCCGATTTTAAAGTCATTATATTCTTCTACTTTTCCGCCTTCTTTATATCTAAAAACGGCATAATTAGTTAAAGAAGCTGAGTTCGCATATTTGTACAAAAAGCTGATTTGTCCTTTTCCGTTATTAAATTTCTTGGTTAGGCCTGCTCTGTAGATTTGTGTTCTGTCCGAGTATTTAGCGAATTTCAAATCAAATGAATTCGGGTCAAAATTGGCATAAGCGCCCATTGTATAAGACCAGCCTTTTGCCAGAGGTCCAGAAACATTTAAGTCGCCTTTCATCCATCCAAAACTTGAACCTGAAAAATTACCTACAACTTCTAATTTATCTGTTCCAAGTTTAGTATAAGAGTTCACGGCAAAACCTAAATCTCCGGTTGTAATTGCAGCTTCTCCCATTTTCAATAGTCCAGTGCGGCCTAAGCTTGTGCTTTGTCTCCAAGTACGATTAGGGAGTTCAGGCCAGAAATAATATACTACGGGTAAATCGTTTTCCTGAATTGTTATTCCTCCAACTGATGAAGGTAAACCAATATTTACATCACGCGGGCCAGTATTGTTGGCTGCGTTTAGCATTACATTTCTATTTTTTTCTTCTTTGGTATCCGTCTCGACGATTTTGGTTAAAGTTTTTGTCGAATCTATAGGTTTCGGCTGTTTTTTATTGTCTTGAGAAAAGGCGTTTATTGCTGGCAAAACAGACATACAAAGTGCTGCCATTAGCATTTTTTTCATAAGTGGTAAGCTAGTTTAGTTTGTGAAATTTTTCATTGCTTCATAATGAAGCAATATTAATTACAATTTCTCAAATCAGCAAATTAATGATGTTATAATTTTCATTATCGCATTAAAACCTACCAATAAATTCCATAAAAACAACAAACAAACAGATATCTATGAATTGTCAAATAGACACTTAAAACAAACTACCTCGTTTGCGTAAAGCGCTGAATTCATTGAAAAAAAAGACAGAATAAAAAAATGAGGGAAAGGTGAATTTAAATGAAAAATAAAAAAATATCACCTTGAACGATTTTTTTGTGACGCTTTATAAATTGTCAGAAAAAATTGAATCAATTTGACTTATAACTATTAAAAGGTTTAAATTTGAAGCTAATTACACCCTTATGGAATTTAAAAAGTTTCTCGAAAATGAGTCAAAAGAGGCTTGGAAAAAATATATTCCGACACTTTCTATTGATAGTGTTGTCTTTAGTTTTCATCAAAACTCTCTTCATGTTTTGCTTTTAAAGATGAAAGACATGGAATCTTGGGGGCTTCCTGGCGGTTATGTAAAAAAAACAGAAAATGTAGATGAAGCAGCAGTTCGTATCTTAAAAGACAGGACTGGAACTGAAAATATTTACCTGCACCAATTTCATACTTTTGGAGATCGTAATAGGTCTGAAGATGCATTTTCTGAGTATGATGACGATATTTGGTATAAGCAGCGTTTTATATCGATAGGTTATTATGCATTGGCAGAACATTCTCATGTAAAACTACTAATTGATGAATTTTCCAGCACTGTAGAATGGCATCCAATAGAAACGCTACCTGATTTTATGATGGATCACAGACTTATTTTTGACAAAGCATTACTAACACTTCGTGAACAATTGAACAATCATCCTATTGGTTATAATCTGCTTCCTGAGAAATTTACAATGCCGGAACTTCAAAAATTATATGAAGGTATTTTAGGTAAAAAACTAAATCGAGGTAATTTTTATAGAAAAATCCTGCGTTATGATATCCTGACAAAATTAGATGAATCAAGAAAAGGCGGCGCGCACAAAGCACCTGATTTGTATAGTTTTGATTTGGAGAAATATAATAGTGCTCTAAAAGAAGGATTACAAGGAAATTGGTAATCGAATAAATGTATGTGTTTTATAAAGAGTAGATTGTATAATCATTTTTTAAGGCATAAAAATCTATTTATTGTTTGACTTTTTAGTTTCTAAAAGTTTAGGTCTTTCCGCAGCATTAGATAATTACCGCGGAGAACGCAAAGATTTTTTTAATATTTAAGTTTAGCAAAATCAAAAAGTTCGTAAAACTTTGTGGACTTAAATTGTGTAAACAATTTAAATCATAATTAACTCTGCGAAAAAATTTTGTGTTCTCCGTGGTAAAAAAATAGTTAATACTATACTATTTAATGTTTCTCCAAAGCATTTAGAGTTTGATGCCTTTTACCATCAAAAAGCAACAGAATACAAAACAAAAAAGCCACTCAAATTGAGTGGCTTGTTGTGATCCCAGAAGGATTCGAACCTTCGACCTACGCATTAGAAGTGCGTTGCTCTATCCAGCTGAGCTATGGAACCATTTGTTTTAAAACTTTATGGTAAAGTTTCTGTCGGGGTGGCAGGATTCGAACCTGCGGCCTCCTGCTCCCAAAGCAGGCGCGATAACCGGGCTACGCTACACCCCGAAGGCAAATTATTAAGCGGAGAGACAGGGACTCGAACCCTGGCGACGGTTACCCGTCGACAGATTAGCAATCTGCTCCATTACCGCTCTGGCACCTCTCCAAGCTCAAGAAACGTGTTCTGTTTTGCGGTGGCAAAGGTAACACAACATTCCATTTCTCACAACTATTTTTGTACTTTTTTTTAAGTTTTTTTAATCTTTTTTTTAAAACACTTCACAATCAAACATATAGAATTAACAAAAATTTCACCTAGAATTTAAAATCACCCTATTCTGTACAAAATTTGAATATATTCAAATAAAGAGTAAATTTGCTTTATTAACTAATATTACACAGAAAATGAACAAAAGAGTTGTTATCGTTTCTGCCGTTAGAACACCTATCGGAAGTTTCATGGGAGGGTTATCTACCGTACCCGCACCAAAATTAGGTGCTGCCGCTATAAAAGGCGCACTTCAAAAAATTAACCTAGACCCAAAATTAGTTGATGAAGTTTTTATGGGTAACGTAATTCAGGCAGGAGTTGGACAAGCTCCAGCACGTCAAGCAGCACTTTTTGCCGGCTTGTCTGAAGAAGTTGCTGCTACAACTGTAAATAAAGTATGTGCTTCTGGAATGAAAGCGGTTATGTTCGCTGCGCAGGCTATCGCTTGCGGAGATGCTGAAGTAGTAGTTGCCGGCGGAATGGAAAGCATGAGTTTAATTCCACACTATGTACAAATGCGTGCAGGAAATAAATTTGGCCCGGCTACGATGCTTGACGGAATGCAGAAAGATGGCTTGACAGATGCTTACGATAACAACGCAATGGGAGTTTGCGCGGATTTATGTGCAACCGAATACAACATCAGCCGTGAAGAACAAGATAATTTTGCTATTCAATCTTACGAGAGAAGTGCAAAAGCTTGGGACACTGGAAAATTTGATAATGAAATAGTTCCTGTCGAAGTACCACAAAGACGCGGTGAACCAATTATATTTTCTAAAGATGAAGAATATACTAATGTAAAATTAGACAAGATTCCATCTTTAAGCGCTGTTTTCACAAAAGACGGAACTGTAACTGCTGCAAATGCTTCAACTATTAATGACGGAGCTGCTGCATTGGTTTTAATGTCTGAAGAAAAAGCAACTGCATTAGGTTTAAAACCTCTGGCTTACATTAAAGGATATGCAGATGCCGCACAAGAACCAAAATGGTTTACAACAAGTCCTGCAAAAGCATTACCAAAAGCATTAGACAAAGCAGGAATTTCAATTTCAGATGTTGATTACTTCGAATTTAATGAAGCATTCTCTGTCGTAGGTTTAGCCAATGCTAAAATCTTGAATTTAGATAACGATAAAGTAAACGTAAACGGAGGCGCTGTTTCTTTAGGACATCCACTAGGTTGTTCGGGAGCGCGTATTATTGTAACTTTACTAAATGTTTTAGAACAAAACAATGCTAAAACTGGTGCTGCTGCAATTTGCAATGGCGGCGGCGGCGCATCTGCAATTGTTATCGAAAGAGCTTAAATAATAATATCTAAAATTAGGAGTTATCAGAAACTATAACTCCTAATTTTCAACTTATAAATTTCCTTAAATGTTTGGAATTTGCAATTTAGCTATAGTACCCGTTCGATCTGAACCAAGTGACAGAAGTGAAATCGTTACACAACTTTTGTTTGGCGAACATATCGAAATTTTAGAACGCCAAAATCAATGGGCTAAAATAAGAATTCAGTTTGATGACTACGAAGGCTGGGTCGATTCTAAACAATATCAGGTAATTTCTGAGGCAAATTTCAATCAATTAAGCAAAGAATCAATCATCTTAAATGCTGATTTAATTGATTATATCACCGCTCCTGATAATTTACTGCTTCCAATTCCACTAGGCGCATCATTATCTTTTTTAAACAATAGCGAAATCAATACTGCTAATTTTGATTTTGAAGGAACGAAAACAAGTGGCATCAAACCTAAAAGTGCACTTATAAATACTGCTTTTATGTATTTGAACGCTCCCTATTTATGGGGCGGAAAAACACCTTTCGGAATCGATTGTTCTGGTTTTACACAAATGGTTTACAAACTAAACGGCTACAAAATTCATCGTGACGCATCACAACAGGCGCTTGAAGGCGATCCTTTAAGTTTTATTGAAGAAAGCGAAGCAGGAGATTTAGCTTTTTTTGATAATGATGAAGGAAACATTACTCATGTCGGCATTATAATGGATAATAACTACATTATTCACGCCAGCGGAAAAGTTCGTATTGATCGTTTAGACCACTCAGGAATTTACAATCCTGAATTAAACAAACACACACACAAACTTCGTGTGATCAAAAAAATAATCTAACTAAAGACTTTTTATTTTATTATCGAAAATAGAATTAAAGTACGCGGATAAAACAGATTCGCTTTGCGAAACGCGGATTTACACAGATTTTTTTGCTCTCGCAGATTTTACAGATTTCTTAAAAAAACCTATTTTAAATCTGCGTAAAAAAACCTTTTTATCCTCTCCTTCTGTGGCAAAAAAATTCGTATAATTCGTGAAATTCGTGGCAAAAACTAAGCACTCAATCTAATCGTCTTTCTAAACTCAGACGGACTATACCCCTTTTGCTTTTTGAAAAACTTATTAAAATGGCTTTCATCTGTAAAACCAAATTCATAAGCAATTTCATTAATACGTTTATCACTAAACTGCAGGCGGTGTTCAATCAGTTTTGTTTTATAATTACCGATATATTGCTGCATTGTTTCGCTCGCATGCTTCTTAAAATAACGTCCTAAATACGTATTCGAAATTCCGAAATAGTCGCTGATCGACTCAGCTTTAATCTTTTCAGGATAATAAATATTGTTTTGAATGTATTGCAGAATATCCATTGCTTTTGCTTCTGCGCCAATATTCACTTGCTCAGGAAGATATTTAGCAATATTTCTAGCCACGATAATAATCAGCGTGTTAACCAATTGCTGAATCAATTCCTGATTGTAAACATCTTTATCTTGGTGTTCACGGCAAATTGCTTCAATCATCACTTTTACCAGACATTTGTCCGCATCATTTTTAAGAATACATCCTGGCTGGTGATTTGCATTTTGAAGAATATATTCCAAACGCTGAATATTTTCGTTTTGCAGACTTGAATTCTTCAAATAAATATCATTAAATCTTAAAAAGAAAAACTTCGTTTCAGTTTCAATTGTAAAATTATGACAATCCTCAGGCGTCAATAAAAACATATGTCCGGCATCATACTCGAAAATATTTTTATTAATACACTGTCTGCCTGTTCCTTTCAAAATATAAACAAGCTCAAAAAAATTATGGCGATCTCCCACATCCGGATATTCATCTAAAGTCTCAAAAGAAACCGTAAAAGGCTCGTATAAGTTTTCTTTTTTCATAATTCAATTTATTTTGAAGTTGCAAATATACCTAAAAAAGACAAATATATACCAAATACAAGTCGTAAAAACAGTATAATTTTGCCTAATCAAATTTTAATACAAAAAATCATAATCATGGAATATAGAAAATTAGGCAGTTCAGAACTAGAATTATCAACTATCACTTACGGTGCATTTGCCATTGGCGGAACTATGTGGGGCGGAAACGAAAAGAAAGATTCAATCGATTCGATTCACGCTTCTATCGATCATGGCGTTACCACAATTGATACGGCTCCTTTTTACGGATTCGGATTAAGCGAAGAAATGATAGGTGAAGCAATTAAAAGTCATGATCGTTCTAAAGTTCAATTACTTACCAAATTTGGTTTGGTTTGGGACGGAAGTAATCAAGGAAAAGGTGATTTCTTTTTTGATGCTGATGATAACGGGAAAAAAGTTCCAGTTTATAAATATTCATCCAAAGAAAATGTAATCAAAGAAATTGAAGAAAGTCTAAAACGCCTTCAAACCGATTATATTGATTTACTGCAAATTCACTGGCCAGATTCAACAACGCCAATTTCAGAAACAATGGAAGCGGTTGAAACCTTAATTCAACAAGGAAAAATAAGAGCTTTTGGAGTAAGTAATTACAGTATTCCACAAATTCAGGAAGCACAAAAAACAGTTCAAATCGTTTCCAATCAGGTAGCTTACAGCATGCTGAACCGTAAAATTGAAACCGATTTAATTCCATTTACAGTTGCAGAAAACATCGGAATCATTGCTTACAGTCCGATGGAAAGAGGTTTATTAACTGGAAAATATTTTACCGACAGCAAATTAAAAGAAAACGATCACAGAAATGGTTATTTCGGTCAATTCGATCTTCAAAAAGTAAAAACTTTGGTAGAAGAATTAAGTTCTTTAGCAAACGCAAAACACATTTCGATTTCGCAGTTAGTTTTACGCTGGACAACTTTACAAAAAGGAATTTCTATAGTTTTAGCCGGAGCTAGAAATGCAGAACAAGCCATTTCGAATGCAAAAACAATGGATTTCGATTTATCAATTTCAGAATTGGAATTTATTAATCAGGCAATTTCGAAATTAAAATAATATTTAACATATAGAAACATAGTTTTCACTTGGTCTAAAAGGTGTTTCACTTGTATTAACAAACATAGTCAACTTAGTTTGTCATTTTGACAACTATATGTGAGAAACTAGTTTCTTTCAATTACCTTTTTTTTAGAAAAGAAAAACCTATGTTTCTCTGCGTTTAAAAAACAATCTCAAAAATTAAATAATTAGAATTTGGGCGTGCCCCTCTGGGTCGGGCTATTCGTTTCAATCTTTTATGCCCCGAAGCCTCGGGACATAAAAGGATTTCCACTGCTATCCCTCACGCATCCATTTTCAAAAGAAACAACAATTTTAAAATGAAAAAGATATTTATAATTAACGGCGGACAAAAATTCGCTCATTCAGGTGGAAAATTCAATCAAACCGTTCAGGATTGGACAGTTGAATTTCTTTCTAAAAACAATAATTACGAAATAAAAACAACGCATGTCGAAAATGAAATCGATCTTCAGGAAGAAGTAGAAAAGTTTGTTTGGGCAGATTTAATTATCTACCACACACCTGTTTGGTGGTTTCAAATTCCGAATCTTTTCAAAAAATATATCGATGATGTTTTTACTCAGGGACACAATAACGGAATCTACAAAAGTGATGGAAGGAGCCGTGTAAATCCAGACATCAATTACGGAACGGGCGGACTTTTACACGGGCGTAAATATATGCTGACTACGAGTTGGAATGCTCCAAAAACAGCTTTTACACTTCCTGGCGAATTCTTCGATGAAACTTCTGTTGACGACGGTGCAATGTTTGGTTTTCATAAAATGAACAAATTTACAGGAATGGAACGCATAAACGGATTCCATTTTCATGACGTTGAAAAAGGTGCGACACCAGAAAATATTATTATCTTTAAAGAAGATTACACGAAACATTTGGAAGAAACTTTTAAAAACTTATAATTATGATTTCGATTACCGCAATTTTAAAAAGTAAACCAGAGAACTTGATTGAAGTTCAAAATATGCTGACTCACTTAGTAACCGAAACTAGAAAAGAAGCAGCCTGTATTCGTTACGATTTACATACTTCAGATACTGTTTTTATTCTTTGGGAAGAATGGAAAGATCAAGTTGGTTTGGATTTACATAATACTCAATCGTATTTAGTAGATTTCATTTCTAAAGCCGAGAGCTTGGTTGCAAGCCCAATTCTGGTTTATAAAACCGCACAGATTTTATAATCTTTCGCCACGAATTTCACGAATTTGCACCAATTAATTTCAAGCTAATAAAATTTGCAAATTCGTGAAATTAGTGACCTAAAAAATTATTTAATTCCTCCAAAAGCGCCAAAGCACATATTTTTATGTAAGATTTCAACGCTTTTAAAACCTACTTTTTTCATCAAATCCAATTGATAATTCATTGATCTTGGCGTGTCTTCTTTTTCAATATAATCGAATACTTTCTGACGATATGCTGTCCCTCCTATTCCTTCCAAATAGTCACCATATATCTGCCAGGTAAATTCATTTAGCAATTCTGTATCCTGCGTAATCAAATCTGAAATCATTAAACATCCTCCGGGTTTCAATAATTTAAACAATTTAGAAAAAGTCGTTTCCCAATCCTGATCATCGCGTAAATGATGCAAAACCGCGCCAGCCAAAATAATATCAAAACTATTTTCTTCTAAACCAACTTCCCGAATATCACCTTGTTTAATCTCAACTTTTCCGTCTGTTACTGCAGAAACTCTTTCAAAAGCTTTGTCCAGCATTGGCAAACTCAAATCGACCAAAGTGCAATTTAAATTTGGTAGTTTAGACAACATCTTCAAAGTATAATTTCCGGCGCCGCAACCAATATCTAAAACATTTTGAGCATTCGGAACAATTCTCTTAGAAGCCTCTGTAATTAATTCCAAAGAAATTGTTGCGTCGATTGTGGCCACTTGCCCCGTTTCTAAATTCGAAAATCGTTCGACATCATTGTCAAAACGTTCTTTAATTTCTGCAATAGTTGATTTTTTCATAGCTTTTTTTGTTTTTATCTCCCACAGATTTAGCAGGCTTAGAGGATCTTTTTGCTATTATTGATCTGGATATTGTGATTAAGAATGATTTATATTAATTATTAATCTGCCCTATCTGCCTAATCTGCGAGAGAATTGTTTTTCTTTTTCAAAACTACATCTTTCATAAATACTTTAAAAATACTATTTTTATCAATTAATAATACTTTAAAAGTATCATGGAATTTCGTCACTTAAAATATTTTTTGGCTGTCGCCGAAGAACTCAACTTTACCAAGGCATCAGAAAAACTCTTTATTTCACAGCCTCCGTTAAGTAGACAAATTGCCGAATTAGAAGAAGAACTTCAGGCAAAGCTTTTTATCAGAAACAATAAAAAAGTAGAATTGACCGAAGCCGGAAAATATTTTGAAAAAGAAGTAAAAGCGCTTTTTCAGCATTTGGAGCGTATTTCGGTGAAAACAAAAAAGATTGCTGAGAATGTTTCTGGCGAATTCCGAATTGCATACATCAGTTCGATTTATTCGTCTGTTATTTCAGAATTGATCAAACATCTTAAAGAGCAATTTCCGTATGTAAATTTCAAGCTTTTTGAAGTTTCTACAACCAAACAAATCGATGCTTTGGAACAAGGAAAAATAGAATTGGGAATTATTCGCTCGCCAATAAAATCTCCCAAAATAAAATCGCAATTGTGGTTTAAGGACGGGTTTTCAGTAGTTTATAATAAAAGTGTAATGCAAATTAATTCTGAGAAAGAAATTCCAAATCTAAAAGATGAAACCTTTGTATTTTTCAACAAAGATTATGCGCCTCATTATCATGAAGTTTTGCTTCAACTTTGTGCTTTTTATGGCTTTACGCCGAAGATTATCCATGAAGCCAACAATATCAATTCTATTGTACAATTGGTAAAAAACGGATTAGGAATTTCGATTGTTCCATCAAATATTGCAAGAAACAATCACGATCCAGAAATAGCTTTTATCGAATTGAAAAAGGTCAATTTATTTACAGATGTTTCGTTGATTACTTCAAAAGAAGATGATTCTGAAATTACTAAAGCTGCTGTAGATTTTCTTCTGAATTTTAAAAAATAATTTCGCATTTGATTTGTCATCCTTGAGGGACGAAGGATCACATGAGAAGCTCGACAAAGATTGGCGCTATACGTTACGGAATCGAGTGTGATCCTTCCTTCGTCAGGATGACATAAAATGAGAAAAAATCATTTTTAAAATATGGAAATCCGTAAATACCAACAATAAAAAGCTTTTAAATTGCAGCAAATAAAACAATTCGTAAAAATTAGTGTAATTCGCTGCTAACAAAAAATCGTTACAATTTATCACAACCAAATTCCTTAAAAACACCGAACTTTTAAATACCTTAGCAAATTATAATTCTCGTTAAAAATCAATAAAAATGGCGGAGCAATCTTCAATTCAGTGCCCAAATTGCGGAACAACAATCGATGTAAATGATATCTTAAAACATCAGTTAGAAGATAGTATTCGTAAAGAATTTCAACAAAAAGCCAATGCTCAAGCAAGAGAATTGGAACTTAAAAACGAGCAATTCGAAAAAGCCAAAACCGAATTTGAAGCCAAGAAAAAACAGGAAAACGAGCTTTTTGCTGAACGTTTAGAGCGCGAAAAAAAGACTGCAGAAAAAGAAATTACCGAAAAAGTAAAAACAAAACTCGACGAAGAAAATAAAGACCGCATGCTTTTGATGGAAAAAGAGCTTTCTGAAAAATCAGAAAAACTTCGCGAATTAAATAAAATGACAGGTGAAATTGCCAAACTTCAGCGAGAAAAACTGGAAATGAAAGAAGCAATTGAAGCCGAAGCACAAAAACAATTAAATGCAACTTTGGTTTTAGAACGTGATAAAATCCGCAAACAGGAAGAAGAAAAAAACGAATTAAAAATCAAAGAATACCAAAAGCAATCTGACGATCAAAAAAAGCTGATTGAAGAAATGAAACGCAAGCAGGAACAAGGTTCTATGCAACTGCAAGGCGAAGTAATGGAATTGGCGATTGAAGAATGGCTGGCAAACAATTTCCCGCTTGACAGTATTGATGAAGTAAAAAAAGGTGCCAATGGTGCCGATTGTCTTCAGATCGTAAATACGCGCGAACTGCAAAATTGCGGTTCCATTTATTACGAAAGTAAAAGAACAAAAGCTTTCCAGCCATCGTGGATTGAAAAATTTAAAAATGATATTAGAACCAAAAGAGCCAATATTGGTGTTTTGGTTACCGAAGTGATGCCTTCTGGAATGGAAAGAATGGGCATGCGTGACGGAATATGGATTTGTACGTATGAAGAATTTAAAGGTCTTAGTGCTGTATTGCGCCAATCTTTAATTCAGGTTAGTCAGGCGGTTCAGGCGCAGGAAAACAAAGGCGATAAAATGTCGATGTTATATGATTTCCTAACAAGCAATGAATTCCGTTTGCAGATTGAAGGTATTGTAGAAGGATTTACACAAATGCAAAATGATCTGGATTCTGAAAAAAGAGCCATGCAGCGAATCTGGAAACAGAGAGAAAAACAAATCGAAAAGGTAGTTCATAATACTTTAGGAATGTACGGTTCGATTCGCGGAATAGCAGGAAATGCAGTGCAGACCGTGAGAGCTTTAGAATTGGATTTTATTGAAGAAGACGAAAGTGAAGATCCTAAAGAATTGTTGGAATAACTATTTAAAACTCCAATTCTTTAAATTCCAAATACCAGTTGTGTTAATCACAAAATTAAAAAAAAAGGCTTCGAATTAATCGAAGCCTTTTGTGTGAATTAACCTTTTTTAAAAGACATTGTCAATCCAAACTGATTAGAAAGATAAAGCTTATTATTCTCAATAGAATAACCAGAAGTCGTTCTTAATAATTGTAGAAATTCAGCTTCCTTTTTTGAATCACACTTTTTAGTTTCTGAAGTAAGATTTAAAAACTGAATTTGTCCTGCACCTTTCGAAAGTAAATTTCCTTTAATAGCATTACATCCTGTTGAACCCGAAAATGCTGACGAGGTCATGTCGATTTTTGGAAATTTAGAAAAATCTTTTTCAGTAAGTACTTTTCCGTTTAAATTTTCTAGAATCCAGGTTTGCTGTAATTTCTTTTCGATTGATTTTTCAACTGCAGCAGTTCCAGTTTCCGTGCTTGCCTCTTTTGTAGATTTACAGCTGTATGCTAATGATACTGCTATAAACAACATTAAAATTCTTTTCATGTAAAATAAATTATATAAGTTTTATTTTACAAAAATATTTAGTCTTTAAACCAATATTAGGTACTAAAAGTTATTTTTAGACTACTATAAGACATTTTAAAAATTCAAAATTTAGTCCACTTTTTTAAAGACAACAAGTTTGGCTGATGGATTTGATAACGTCAGTCTATTATTTTCAATAGAATAAGTAGTGGTGTTTTGAAGCGCTTTTGTAAATTCTGATTCCTTGTTACCTGAAGGACAAGCCATAAGAGTAGAAACCACTTTGGTAAATCGCAATATATCTTTTTCATAATAAATTTGTCCGTTAATAGGATTACAGCCTCCATAACCCGAAAATCTATTTTCAGACGAATTAATTTCTATTCGCGGAAATTCCTTTTGAAAATCGGTCGCAAAGACTTTATAACCGTTCAATTCTTCTAAAACCCATATATCATGAAGTCGGTAGTCTGTGATGTATTTGCCGCAGCCGCTTAATTTTTGAAACTCTAATTCTGAATTATTTTTAATTTCGACCTTTACGCTGTAAGGCGAAATAGCTCCAGACATTGAATCTTGGCAGTCTAACTGCTGAATAGTAATTGTTGCAGAAGCTGATTCATTACTTACTTTATACATCTTCACATTCGCATCCATAGCTTTACTTGCATCAACTGCAGGAAAAGTGATACTTTCTTTACCCGTTATTAGTGAAGTAAAAACAATTTGTTCATTCCCTATTTTAATTCCCCAAAAAGGCTCATTACCCGTTGCTTTAAAATAAAAATTCAAATCGTCTTGTGAAGTTCCAGAAGCAGAAGAGCTAGAAGTAGATTCTTTATTTCCAGCAGATTTACAACTTATTAACAAAAGAGATAATAACAATATGGAGAGTATTTTTTTCATAGTATTTCTATTTTAGTAATCCGAACCTTAATCAAAACATATATAAAATTCTTATGAATTTACGACAATTTTTTGAAATCCTTATTTAGAATCTTTTCAAATTTAGAAAATTTTAAATTTCTAAAATTATCGCAAAACCCGCGTTACGTATAAGATTACGACAAAATACTTAGTATTTCTAAATATAAAATTCTAATAAAGATCAAATTTTTACGTATTTTAATAAGTATAAATACTTATATTTGCGTAGTAATACTTAATTAAAGAAATCATGATTAGAGTAATAGTAGTTGGAAACGGCATGGTTGGTTATAAATTTTGCGAAAAATTCATTGCAAAATCAGGACAGGAAAAGTATCAGATTACTGTTTTTGGTGAAGAACCAAGAAGAGCTTACGATCGCGTTCATTTGAGTGAATACTTTGGAGGAAAAACATCAGACGATTTATCATTATCAACAAGTGAATGGTATGCTGAAAACAACATTATTCTCAATACATCAGAATTAATTACAGATATTAATCGCCAAGAAAAAACAATACATACGCATTTAGAAAAAACACATACGTACGATTACTTAGTTTTAGCAACAGGTTCTTCTGCGTTTGTACCACCAATTGACGGAGTCGAAAAAGAAGGTGTTTTTGTATACAGAACCATCGAAGATCTGGATGCAATTATGGATTACGCTAAAAAAATAAAAATAAAAGGTGCAACTGAAGCTGCAGTTCTGGGAGGCGGGCTTTTAGGTCTTGAAGCAGCAAAAGCCGTTAGAGATTTAGGTTTGAATCCGCATGTAGTAGAATTTGCGCCGCGTTTGATGCCGAGACAATTGGATCAGGGCGCAAGTGATATGCTGCAATCTAAAATTGAAGAATTAAATATAGGCATTCATCTTAATAAAGCTACTCAATATATTGACGGAAAGGAAAGTATAACGGGAATGATGTTTGCAAACGACGAATTGTTAAAGGTAGACATGTTGGTTATATCTGCCGGAATTAAACCACGCGATGAACTGGCTCGAGTTTCGGGGCTTGAAGTAGGTTTAAGAGGCGGAATTGTCGTAAACAATCAAATGCAGACATCAGATCCTTCTATTTTTGCGATTGGCGAAGCGGCACTTTACAACCAAAACATTTACGGACTTGTTGCTCCAGGTTACGAAATGGCAGATGTTGCCGCTGAGCAAATTTTACAGGGTTCTAAAACCATGAGAGAAACCATTGATATGTCGACTCAATTAAAATTAATTGGTGTTGAAGTGGCAAGTTTTGGAGATCCCTTTATTGAAAATGAAAATGTAACGGCCATTATTTATGAGAATAAACTAAGCGGTATTTACAAAAGAATCAATGTTACTAAAGATTCTAAAACGCTTTTAGGCGGTATTTTAGTTGGAGATTCAAGCGATTACAATTCGCTTTTCCAGATTTACAGTAACGCAATGGCATTGCCAAAAAATCCAGAAGATTTGATTTTAGGTTCTCGCGACGGCTCTGAAGGTTCCAGTTTAGGAAGCGTTATGGATCTTCCAGATACTGCCGTAATTTGCTCTTGCGAAAATGTAACCAAAGGCGCTATCTGCTGCTCTCTTTTAGATGAAACTTGTTCGAGCTTTTCAGATGTTGTCAAACATACAAAAGCAACTTCTGGCTGCGGAGGCTGTAAACCAATGGTTTCAGATTTAGTAAAAGCTACTCAGAAATCTTTAGGAAAAGAAGTTAAAGAAGTTATCTGCGAGCATTTTAGCTACAATCGTCAGGAATTATTCGATTTGGTAAAAATCAATAAATATGAGAATTTTTATGATGTAATTGATCATCACGGAAAAGGCGACGGCTGTGAAATTTGTAAACCTGTTGTAGCTTCTATTTTCTCTAGTATTTACAACGATACGGCAAACAAACATGTTACAACGCAAGATACAAACGACAGATTTTTGGCTAATATTCAACGAAACGGAACCTATTCTGTAGTGCCAAGAGTTGCCGGAGGAGAAATTACAGCAGAGAAATTAATCGTAATTGGAGAAGTTGCCAAACAATTTGATTTATATACTAAAATAACTGGAGCACAACGTGTTGATTTATTCGGCGCACATTTAAGTGATTTACCTAAAATCTGGAAAATCTTAATTGATAATGGTTTTGAAAGTGGTCATGCCTATGGAAAATCTCTTCGTGCCGTAAAAAGCTGCGTTGGGAATGCTTGGTGCCGTTACGGAATGGACGACAGCGCTGGATTTGCCATCGAATTAGAAAACAGATATAAAGGAATTCGTTCGCCGCATAAATTAAAAGGTGGTGTTTCGGCCTGCATTCGCGAATGTGCCGAAGCTCGCGGAAAAGATTTCGGATTAATCGCTGTTGAAGGCGGTTGGAATTTATACATCGCAGGAAATGGCGGTGCTAACCCAAAACACGCTGTTTTATTAGCCGAAAAAATTGATAAAGAAACCGTAATCAAATACATGGACCGTTTCTTAATGTATTACATCCGCACAGCCGGCCCGCTGATTCGAACTTCAACCTGGCTGGAAAAACTAGACGGAGGTTTAGAATATTTAAAAGAAGTTATCATCGAAGACAGCTTAGGAATCTGCGAAACATTAGAAACCGAAATGCAGACTTTGGTAAATACTTTTGAATGCGAATGGAAACAAGTTTTAGAAAAACCAAGATTATTAAAACGTTTTAATCATTTCATTAACTCAGAAGAGAAAGACGACAATGCTGTTTTTGTTCCGTTAAGAGATCAAAAAATGCCAAAAGCTTGGTCGTAACCAAAAATTTTAAACACATAGAGACATAGAATTATAGAACTCAAAAAAAGGCGTTTCACTTGCATAAACAAACATAGCATAGCTGCAACAAAAATTCCAGTTCCAAAGATTTTTAATTTTTAATTCTCAATTTTTAATTAAAAAAACAGCTCCAAAAAAAGAAAAAAAAATATCACAAACGTTTGCTGTCCTTCTTACCCTCTTTTTTACTGCGCCATCATAACTCTCATGATTGTAAAAAGAGGGCTAAGAAACAGGAAATCAAAACTTAATCAAAATGGAAGAAATCTTAAATCAATACGAAACAGTTCATGCAAGTGATGCAACAATCTGGTTTAAAGCTGGCAAAATCGAAGATTTTCCTACCAATCGCGGCGGCTGTATCAAATACAAAAACAAACAGATTGCGATTTTCAACTTTACCCGTCGCAACGAATGGTATGCATGTCAAAATGCTTGTCCGCACAAAATGGAAATGGTGCTTTCAAGAGGAATGACAGGATCAACAGATGATATTCCGAAAATCGCCTGCCCGATGCACAAGAAAACTTTTTCATTAGTTGATGGTTCTAACCTAAATGGAGACGATTTTAAAATTGCAACCTATCCGATAAAAGTAGTTGAAAACGAAGTGTTTGTTGGATTTGTGGATTAGAATTTTAAGATGAAAGAAGCAAGAAACAAAATGATAAAGTTTTTCAAATCTTTCTTCTTGCTTCTTTCATCTCCCCTGCGACTTTCGACTTTCGACTTTTCTACTAATTTCCGTATCTTTGAAATTCTATTATCAAACCAACAAATGACTACACCTTTTCAAAAAGCAAGCGAATGGATTGATGCTGAAAACGCTCAGGATCCAAATATCGAACTCGATCAAAACACAGAATATCCAAAAGAATTACTCTATTCGAACAGGATGTACGATAGATTAATGCAATTTGAACCGAATGCTTCAGAAGAAATTCAGATCGCCTCAAAAGCACAGCATATCTGTCGATGGAAAGTAGCGCGCGAATCGTACCCAATGGATCGTGTTGGTTATCTAAAATGGAGAGAAGAACTGAAAAAATTCCATGCTAAAACTACCTCAGAAATTTTAGAAAAAGCAGGTTACGATCAAACTTTTATTGACCGTGTTTCATTTTTGATTGAGAAAAAATTACTTAAAAAAGATCATGAAACGCAATTACTGGAAGACATTATTTGTTTAGTATTTTTAGAATATTATTTAGAACCTTTCGTTCAAAAACATGATGAAGAAAAACTAAAAAACATCATCAAAAAAACTTGGGATAAAATGTCTGAAAAAGGACATCAGGAAGCCCTTAAAATCAATTATTCTGAAGAAAATTTGAACCTTATAAAAGCTTCTTTAGGATTGTAACAATTATGAAAAAAAGCAATCAGGAAGCTGCAGACAAAATCACTTTCAAAAATTTACGACGCTTGTATTTTTTTGCGTTGCTTACTATTGCCTTAACTATAATTATCAGTCAGTTTTTAGTTCAATACAATCTAAATCAGCAGTTAAGCGATTCTAAAATCATAAATTTCTCGGGAAAACAGCGAATGCTGAGTCAGAAAATTGTCAAAGAAGTTCTGATTCTTCATTACGTTTCTGATACCGCATCTCCTAAACAAATCTCCCATTTAAAAGAAGTTTTATCACTTTGGAAGAAAAACCAGAATGCACTCGAAAATGGCAGTGACAGTCTAGCTTTTCCAAAAGAAAAATCGGAAACACTTCATCAATTATATCTTGAGATAAATCCGATCTTCAATAAAATTGCAAAGACAACAGATTCTTTTTTACTGCATTTAAAGCAGCAAAAACAAACTGCAGAAAATCAAAAACTGGTTCAAATTATTCTTGAAAACGAAGGTCCCTTTCTTTCAAAAATGAATCAGATTGTAACCCAATATGATCTTGAAGCGCACGAAAAAGTAACCGAACAGCGCAGAATCGAATATTGGATTTTTGGCTTCACACTGCTCGTTTTACTTTTAGAATTCTTCTTTATTTTCAAACCGACAAATAAGAAAATCGAACGATTAATAGCTAAACTTTTATCTTCAGAAAAGAAAGCTTTAAAACTAGCGTACGATACCGAAATACTGAGCGAAATCAAGGAAAACTCGGTAAAAGAATTAAAATCGCTGAATTATGCAATGGAAAATACGTTACTCTATTGCCGAATTGCGCCAGATGGTTCTATTATTCACATTGGCGAAAAATTTGCAAAACTTCTCAATTATACCAAGTTTTCATCCAATAAAAAATTCTCAGAAGTTTTAACCGTTGACGAAAAAGAGCAAACCAATTTTGACCGCCTGATCTTCGAAAAACAACGAAGCGGCTGGCAGGGCGAAATCAGTATTTTAAACAAAGAAAATGAAACTATCTGGCTAGATTTATCAATGGTTCCGGTTATGATCAAAAAAGACGAACTGGAACTTTTAATCGTTTGTTTTAATATCACAGAACGCAAAAAAGCACAACGCGAAGTCGAACGTTTAAACTTGGAAAACACAACCGAAAAAATCAATCAGCAAAAGATTATTTCGAGTAAAATTGTAGAAAACCAAGAAAACGAGCAAAACCGAATCGCAAAGGAAATTCACGACGGAATCGGCCAAATGCTTACAGGTTTAAAGTTTAGTTTAGAAAGCATCAATCTAGACGACAGAGAAAAATCAGAACAAAAAATTGAGTATTTAAAGAAGCTTTCGCTAGACATTATAAAAGGTGTCCGCACCGCAACTTTCAACTTGATGCCTCCAGAATTAAGCGATCACGGAATCGTTTCTTCTCTCGCAAAACTGACTCAGGAACTTTCCAAATTAACCGGAAAAGAAATCCTTTTCTATAACAAAACCGATTTTGACAAGCGTTTAGATTCGTTAATCGAAATCAACATTTACCGCCTTACGCAGGAAGCCATTAACAACGCCATAAAATACGCCGAATCATCTCATATTATTGTACAGCTTTCTCACAGCGAAACGTTGTTAAGTGTTATTATCGACGATAACGGAAAAGGTTTCGATATCAATTCTGTCGACAGAAAGCGCAACAGCGAATCTGGAATGGGCTTACTGTTTATGAAAGAGCGAATCCAATACATAAACGGCCGAGTTTTCATCAACTCCATCCCAGGCGAAGGAACGAGAATTACTTTTAATATCCCGATACTGAAGTAAAAATTCCAAATTTAAAATTCCAAATTCCAGCCGCTTTACTCTTAGAAAGCTTTGTCAAAGTTTTAACCTTAATACAAAAAAAAAGTCCAACTAAATATTGTCAGGCTGAGCGAAGTCGAAGCCCACGCAAGTAACTCCACAATAAATATAAACCTTTGACAAAGATAGGTTCGTACTCATACTAAATCTAAAATCTCCCCTCTAAAATCTAAAATAATCAGGGCGAGACACCATCGCGATAAAAGAGCAAAATTACTTTGCGCGTATACGCCCTTTTATCGCGACGCTGTCGGGCTGTCCGCGCTACTTCGGTAGCCTGCTCCCATCCCTCTCGCGGGCAATCGTTTTCAAAAGATAGTCTAATTTATTAGATTTTCTAACAAATCAATTGCCTCCAGCTTTAGCTGGAGGTATATAAACAAGTATCAAAAGAGGCTTTAGCCAAACTTACTATTTTGGCTAAGCCCTTGTTTTTTTTAGCCACAAAAACCTCCAGCTAAAGCTGGAGGCAATTAAAACTAAACTTTGTCAAAGTTTGAAACTTTGACAAAGTTCTAATCAAAAGAACGCTTAAAATCTTAACGTTGCAAATATTACATCTCAAAACCCGACAGGTTTTTAAAACCTGTCGGGTTTAATAGCCGCAAAACCTTTGTCAAAGTTTCAAACTTTGACAAAGGTCTAATCACAAGAGCGCTTAAAATCTTAACGCCGCAAAAATTAAATCTCAAAACCCGACAGGTTTTTAAAACCTGTCGGGTTTAATAGCCGCAAAACCTTTGTCAAAGTTCTAATCATAAGAACGTTCAAAATCTTAATGCTGCAAAAATTACATCTCGAAACCCGACAGGTTTTTAAAACCTGTCGGGTTTAATAGCCGCAAAACCTTTGTCAAAGTTTCAAACTTTGACAAAGGTCTTCATGCAAGACCTTTCGCAATCTTCACGTTGCAAAAATTACGTCTCTAAAAATTTAGAATTTGGAATTTCCAACATTAGAAATTTTAATATTGGAATTTAAATTTAAAAAAAGTACGTATATTAGCATCTTGTTTATAGATGAATATACGTAAAAATCCAGAATCCAAATTAAGTAAATTATGAGTAATAACATTCGTGTAGTGCTGGCAGATGATCATGTTTTTGTTCGAGACGGAATCAAATCTTTACTGGAAAACGAAGCAAACATTGAGGTTGTAGGCGAAGCAATTGACGGCGCAGATGCACTTGAAGTGGTTGCAGAAAGCAAACCTGATTTACTTATAGTAGATATTCGTATGCCAAACTTAACAGGCATCGAGGTAGTAGAAAAACTTAGAAGCGAAAATAATGACGTAAAAATCATTATGCTTTCGATGCACGAATCGGAAGAATATGTATTGAAATCTATAAAAGCCGGCGCCGACGGCTACTTACTAAAAGGTTCAAGTAAAGAAGAATTTTTAAAAGCACTACATAGCGTTTCAGCGGGAGGAAAATATTTCAGCGGTGATATTTCTTCTATTTTGATAAGCCAATTGACAAATTCAGCAACATCATTAGAACCTAAACAAAACTTAGGTGAAGAAATGATGATTACCAAAAGAGAAAAAGAAATCTTAACCCTTTTATTATCTGGCAAAGGAAATAAAGAGATTGCCGAAGCACTTGATATCAGTAAACGTACAGCCGAAGTACATCGTTTTAACCTGATGAAAAAGTTGAAAGTAAAAAACCTGATGGAACTTTCGAATAAAGCGACTGAATATTCTTTAATTTAAAATTAAGTATAAATACGTAATTATTTTTCAAAAACTGCGTTTTAGCATCTTTTAACTAAGTTTTAGTACTTATTTTTACATCAAAATATAAGTACTATGAAAAATTCAAACGCACTATCGCAATCACACAAAATTTTATTTTTGAACACATTGGCTTTTACAGTGTGTTTTGCCTGTTGGACCTTAAACGGGGTATTAGTAACCTTTCTAGTCGATAACGGAATTTTCCACTGGAGCGTTGTTCAAGTTGGCTGGCTGCTTGGAATTCCAATTTTAACAGGATCTATAATGCGTTTACCAATTGGTATCCTGACAGATAAATTTGGCGGGAAATATGTTTTTTCTCTTTTATTACTGCTGAGTTCAATTCCGTTATTTCTCCTTCCCTACGCCGACAGTTTTTTTATGTTTGCATTACTTAGTTTTTTCTTCGGAATGGTCGGAACAAGTTTTGCAGTCGGAATTGGCTATACTTCAATCTGGTATCCAAAAGAATGGCAAGGTCGTGCTTTAGGAATCTTCGGAATGGGAAATGCTGGTGCCGCAATTACAACATTTTTAGCCCCTTCGTTATTAAATCACTTTTCAATCAGTGATCCACAGAATGGCTGGAAGATTCTTCCTGTAATTTATGCCGTTTCCTTAGTTGTAATCGGAGTTGCTTTTTTGATTTTCGCTCAAAACAAAAAAATCGAGAACAATACCAAAAGTGTTTCTCAAATGCTTACCCCTTTAAAATCAGCTAGAGTTTGGCGATTTGGAGCCTACTACTTTTTAGTTTTCGGCTGTTTTGTAGCGTATTCGCAATGGCTTTTACCAAATTTCATGAACGTATACCAAACCAGTTTAGTTATGGGTGGTTTATTTGCCACTATGTTTAGTCTGCCTTCTGGCGTAATCCGAGCTTTTGGAGGTTATCTCTCTGATAAATTTGGAGCCCGAAAAGTAATGTACTGGGTTTTGGGTTCTTCTGTAATTTTAAGTGCTTTATTAATGGTTCCGAAAATGGAAATCACGACTGACGGACCTGGAATATTAGCAGCTAAAAAAGGAGTCGTTAATGACATCAATAACAAAACTGTAAAAGTGGGCGACAAAGAATATCCAATTATGCAAAAAGCTTCTCTTGTAAATGAAAACGCTATTTTTCCAACGACTTCAAGCTGGCAGGATGTTGTTGTTGCAAATAATCAAAATGTAGCGAAAAAGGAATTAATAGCCAAAGGAATCACAGTAATTAAATTTGATGCGAATATGTGGGTTTTTCTAGTTTTAGTAATTCTTATCGGAATTTCATGGGGAATTGGAAAAGCGGCAGTTTACAAACACATTCCAGAATATTTCCCTAATGAAGTTGGTGTTGTTGGCGGCATGGTCGGAATGATCGGTGGTTTAGGCGGTTTCTTTGGACCAATTATTTTTGGATATTTGTTAACTGCAACTGGAATATGGTCTAGTTCATGGATTTTCATTCTAATCTTCTCAATCGTATGTTTAGTCTGGATGCATTATACTATAACACAAATGACTAAGAAAAAAGAACTTACAGCAACACACTTCAAATTAGAAACAGTATCTTAATAGTGGATTAAAAAATAATTAGAAATATCATCAAAATCATATAATACAACAGCTTTTTCTTATAAATTTGCCTTCATAATTAAACCCATGAATCATGAATAAATTAAAATTAGTTATTTTATTATTGGTCGGAATAAGCTTAGAAGTTCAGGCACAGGAATTAGATGTGAATCTTCAAATAAGACCTCGTTTTGAATACAGAAACGGTTACAAACAACTTTTACAAGAAGGTCAAGAAGGTACTTCACAAATTTCACAGCGTTCCCGCTTAAATTTCAATTATAAACAAGAAGATTTAATTGTAAAATTGACTTTTCAAAATACAAGAACTTGGGGAGATGTTCCTTCAACCGCCGTTGCAGATAAAAATGGAGTTGCTGTTTTTGAAGCTTGGGCACAATATAATTTTACCGAAAAATGGAGCGCCAGAATGGGACGTCAAGTTCTTTCTTATGATAATCAGCGTATTTTAGGAGAAATGGACTGGGCGCAGCAAGGACAAAGCCATGATGCACTTACCGTAACTTATCAAAATGAAAAACAAAAATTAGATTTTGGAGGTGCTTATAACTCAACTGCCGAAAACGTTCTTCAGACTCCTTACACAGTTGCCAATAAAGCTTTACAATATGCTTGGTATCATAATCAATTTAGCACCGATTTAGCTTTGAGTTTTTTAGTTCTGAATACAGGTTATGAATATGCCAATGCAGACGCTAAATTACTAGTTGATTATAAACAAACTTTTGGTCCGTACTTAACATACAAAACAAGCAAAATAGACAGTAATTTTTGGCTTTATGGACAAACTGGAAAAAGTACAGATTTACAGGTTAGCGCCTGGAATGCTGCAGCAAACTTCGGATACCAAATAACAGAATCTTTTAAAGCTGGTTTAGGATATGAATTTCTTTCTGGAAAAAATACAAATGACGGAAGCTCTGTAATTAAATCATTTAACCCAATATTTGGAACCAACCACGGTTTTAACGGTTATATGGATTATTTTTATGTTGGAAATCACTTAAACAATGTTGGTTTACAAGATGCGTTTATCAAATTGAATTACAATGTAAATAAATGGCAGTTTGCTTTAATGCCACATATATTTTTAGCTGCTGCTGATGTGGTTACGCCTGCAAATGAAAAACTAGATTCCTATTTAGGAACTGAAATTGATGCTACTTTTGGATATAACTTCAAAAAAGATATTACAGTTACAGGAGGTTATTCTCAAATGTTTGGTTCTAAAACAATGGAATTTATTAAAAACGGAGACGCCGGCCATACTAACAATTGGGCTTGGTTAATGATTTCTGTGAATCCGAGAATTTTTAGTTGGAAAAAATAGTTTTTCTTTAAAATTAACATAGATATTTTACCCTTTTCCTATTTCGGAGAAGGGTATTTTTTTTTACGTACCAAAAACTCATTATGTGGTTTAAATAGTTATATTTGAATCGATTATGAACCCCAAATTCTATCCTAATGAAACCATTTTTAAAATTATCTATGTTAACCTTTTTTGTCACTCACACTGGTATCGCTCAAAAATACAATGATGCCTTAATTTCCAAAAAATCAGAAATAAATTTTGCGAAAACACAAAAAAGAGGAATTAAAAAAAACAACATTATTTATTATGTTGAAAATGATTTACAAACAATATCTGCCTATAAAAGAAGCAAATTGAAATGGCAGACGAATGTAATTTCTGTTTGCGGTGAACCAAAAAAAGGAGAACCTGAAATAAGATATGTAGGATATAATACAAACAAACTGCTTATCGTTATGGGAAAACATAATTTTGCAGAAATTGATGTAAATAGCGGCGTAACAACACTTGTTGGCTAAGATTAAAATAGATTTAGTTAATGATTTCTGTAAATCCTAGAGTTTTTTAACTGAACAAAATTAATGATCCAAAATTTATAAGCTACCCTTTTTCAAAATATGGAAAAGGGTAATTTTTTATCAATATATTTGGTAAATGAAGAAACTTAGTTTTTATAAAAAACATCTTTCAAAAATTTAATTCAATATATAAAAACATGACCAACTGGACTCAGCGATGGGACGATCGCTATAAAAGCGACGAATTTGCATACGGTGAAGAACCTAACAATTACCTAAATGAACAAATCCAAAAACTAAATCCTGGAACGATTCTTTTTCCTGCTGAAGGCGAAGGACGAAATGCTGTATTTGCTGCAAAATTAGGCTGGAAAGCTTCGGCTTTTGATATTAGTGAAGAAGGAAAAATTAAAGCTTTAAAACTTGCTGAAGTTAACCATGTTTCAATTGATTATCAGGTTGGCGAATTAGAAACTTTAAATTTTAAAGAAGAACAATTTGATGCAATTGCTTTAATTTACGCTCATTTTCCAGCAGGATTTAAATCAACTATTCATAAACAACTGGATAAATTACTGCGTAAAAATGGTATTATTATTTTTGAAGCTTTCAGCAAAAAGCATTTGGATTATTTGGCTGTAAATGAAAAAGTAGGCGGACCAAAAGATATCGAATCTTTATTTTCAATCGAAGAAATTAAAGCGGATTTTCCAGATTACGAAATCATCGAATTAGAAGAAAAAGAAATCCAACTGCACGAAGGTTTATTCCATAACGGAACTGGATCTGTGATTCGGTTTGTTGGCATGAAAAAATAAACTGCATTGGTCGCGTTAGAAGCACTGCAGTTCGTCTCTACAACACACTTTCTAAAAAACACATTAAAAAAATATTCCCTTGGAAGATAATTCGTAAATTTGAAAAAATATTCAATGTCATGGATTTACAAACTAGAAAAATAGAATTTGTACAGGAATTTTTAAAAATTCAAAGCGAAGAACTGATTTCTCAGCTAGAAAATTTATTGAAAAATAAAAGCACTGTCGATGATAATGATTTTATCAATCCAATGTCAATTAAAAAATTTAATGCTAGAATTGATCAATCAGAAGACGATTTTAAAAATGGAAGATATAAAACTACTTCTCAACTTCTAGAAAAATACAAGTAATGAAATTGAAAATTGTCTGGTCGCAATTTGCAGAAAATGAAATTGATAAAATTTACAACTATTATCTTGAAAAAGCAGGAATTAGAGTCGCTAGAAAAATTATCAAAGAAATAATCTCTGAACCTAACAAGCTCATAAACAATACTTTTTCTACTCAAATTGAAGATCTCTTAATTGATAGAGATAACAAATATTATTATCTGGTATGCAATAATTACAAGATTATATATAGCATAGACGAAGAAAAAAAACTAATACAAATTGCAGATGTTTTTGATACAAGGCAGAATCCAGTAAAACTTAAACGCACCAAGTAAAGATTAACAAGCAATAATATTTAAGAATCTTAAAAATATTTATGCTCCATAATTTCAGAACGCAATGCAGAAACTTCCAAAATCCCAATACGTTTTCCTTCTGTTTTAATTAAATCTTCCTTTTTAAGACTTGATAAAATACGTATCGCCTGCTCTTCTGTCGTTCCAGCAAAATCAGCAATTTCTTTTCGCGAAAGCTCAATATCAATTAAACCATTCACCTGCCCAAACTTGCGGTGAATATACAGCAGTAAATCAATCACACGCTCGCGGACATTCATGTGTGCAATCTTTCGAATATTGTTTTCACTCTTGTTTAATTCATCGGCATAAAACAACATTAAAGCATAGGTAAATTCAGGAACATGCTGTAAAATATCTAATATGGTTTCATTGCTAAAATTACACAATACAGTATCTTCCAATGCATAAGCGCCAATTAGATAACGCTTACTCGTTCCGAAACCCCGAAAGCCAATAATGTCTCCATTTTTTGTTAAACGAACGATCTGTTCACGGCCGTTAATTCCTGTTTTCACGGTTTTTACTTTTCCCTTACAAATAAAATAAAGTCCTTGCAAAGGCGCACCTTCCGTAATAAATCGATCTGATTTTTTACAAATTATGCTTTGCTTTTTAGAAACATATGATTTCATCTGCTCTAAATGCAAGTGCTTCTTGATAAAGCAATTTTCATTGACACAAGAATAACAAATGGTCTGCTCTTCTTTCATGAGTTCTAATTTTAGCAGATTAAAAACTAATTGGTTGTTTCTCACTTAATTTCATCAAAAATAGAAAAATAAATTCTAAAAGTAAGTATTAATACGTAAAAATACTTATTTTTGTATACGTGATTTATCTAGATTCACAAATTCAATAGTAAGTATCAAAAAGAAATGTAATGCAAAACACCAAAATCAAAACTACCTGTTCGTATTGCGGCGTTGGCTGTGGCATCATTGTTACCAACGATTCTAAAAACGGAGTAATGGTCGAAGGCGACAAAGATCATCCTGTAAACAAAGGAATGTTGTGTTCTAAAGGAATGAATCTGCATTACGTAGTCAATGATACTTCCGACCGAATTTTATATCCTGAAATGCGCGGCAGTAAAAATTATCCGCTGGAACGTGTAAGCTGGGATACCGCGATTGACCGTGCAGCAGCTGTTTTTTCTTCTATCATAAAAAAACATGGACCAGACAGCGTTGGTTTTTATATCTCTGGCCAATGTTTAACAGAGGAATATTACTTGGTCAATAAACTCGTAAAAGGTTTTTTGAAAACCAATAACATCGATACCAATTCCAGACTCTGCATGAGTTCTGCAGTTGTAGGTTATAAAAAAACTTTTGGAGAAGATTCTGTTCCAATTGCTTATGATGATATTGAATTGGCGGACACTTTTTTAATTACAGGCGCTAATCCGGCTTGGTGTCACCCAATTCTGTTTAGACGACTTGAAAAACACAAAGAGAAAAATCCGAAAATAAAAATCATTTGTATTGATCCGCGACGCACAGATACTGCCGCTTTCGCCGATTTACATTTACAAATTATTCCAGGTTCTGATATTATCTTATATCATGCAATAGCCAAACGCATTATCGAAAGAGGTTACGTAGATCATGATTTTGTAAAAAACAATGCTGAAAACTTTAAACAATACAAAGACTTAGTTTTAAGTACTTCATTAGAAAAAGCTTCAAAACTTTGTGGTATTCCAGTAAATGATATTAAGCTTGCCGCCGATATTATCGGAAAAGCAAAAGGTTTTATTTCGCTTTGGGCAATGGGTTTAAACCAAAGTGCGGTTGGCGTTGATAAAAACACTGCTTTACTGAATTTGTCTTTATTAACAGGTCAAGTTGGAAAACCAGGTTCTGGACCATTTTCTTTAACAGGTCAGCCGAATGCAATGGGCGGACGCGAAGTTGGGGGAATGGCAACGCTTTTGGCAGCTCATAAAGACATTGCGAATCCTGCGCATCGTAAAGAAGTTGCCGATTTTTGGGGCGTTGACGAAATCTCAGATAAACCAGGTTTAACAGCTACAGAAATGTTTGAAGCTTTAGAATCGGGAAAAATGAAAGCCGTCTGGATTATTTGTACCAATCCGCTAGTGAGTTTACCAGATTCCAGAAGAATTGAAAAAGCACTTCAAAATGCAAAATTTGTTGTTGTTCAAGATATTTCGCATAATGCAGATACGGCAAAATTTGCCGATTTACTTTTACCCGCTGCAGGATGGCTGGAAAAAGAAGGAACGATGACCAATTCAGAACGTCGTATTTCATATCTGCCAAAAGGAATCAATGCGCCTGGCGAAGCGCTTCCAGATGTTGAAATCTTAATTCGCTTCGCTAAAAAAATGAATTTCAACGGATTCAATTTTAATAGTGCCGAAGAAATTTACAAGGAACATTGTGCGCTTACCAAAGGCACCAACATCGATATTTCCTTTTTAAATTACAATCGTTTAAAATATGAAGGTACTTTTCAATGGCCGGTTCCAGATTACGGACATCCCGGAACACCGAGATTGTTTACCGACAAAAAATTCTATACGCCTTCAGGAAAAGCCATTTTTAATTTACCTGTTTCTATTGAAAATACTTCGGTACAGCCCAATGCCGAATTTCCATTTATTTTGACCACAGGAAGAATTCGCGATCAATGGCACACGATGACCAAAACGGGAAAAGTATCTAGATTGTTAACCCATATTCCAAGTCCAGTTTTAGAAATAAATCCGATTGATGCATTTAAAAATGAAATTAAAAATGGCGACATTGTTACCGTTACCAGCAAAAACGGGGAAGTTCGCGTAAAAGCAAAAGTTACAGATTCTATTAAAGAAAAAGTAGTTTTCCTGCCGATGCACTGGGGAAAACAACTCGAAAATGATTTAAACCGAACTAACAATCTAACGAATACAGTTGTAGATCCCGTTTCAAAAGAACCTGATTTTAAATACACAACCGTCTCGATAACCAAATATGTAAAACCGTTTCAGAAAATTGCAATCGTTGGTGCCGGCGCAGCTTCGTTTCGTTTTATTCAAAATTATCGTGAATTCAATTCAACCGATGAAATTATTGTTTTTTCGAATGAAGTAAATCCGTTTTACAATCGTGTTTTGCTTCCAGAATATATGACAGGCGAGTTTACATGGGAACAATTATTAAAAGTAAAAGACGGCGAAACTTTTAATAAACTTAAAATCACGATGAAAACGGGAATTTCTATTGACAAAATAGATTCCAAATTAAAAACTATAACAGACAGTCAAGGTGAAATTCACACTTTCGATTCTTTGATTCTCGCCACTGGAAGTCGTCCGTTTGTTCCAGAAAATGCACAGCTTCATCTTCCCGGCCGATTTACCGTCAGAAGAAAAGAAGATGCAGATCGTTTAAAAAAACATTTGGACAGCACCAATCTCCCACCCGAAGAACAACATGTTGTTATTATTGGCGGCGGCTTATTAGGTTTAGAATTGGCTGCGGCTTTAAAACATAAAAAAGTAAAAACTACTATTATTCAAAGGGCATCTCGATTGATGGAACGTCAGCTTGACCGAATTTCCAGTAAATTATTGGCAGAAGAAGTACAGCTTCGCGATATTCAGATTTATTTTGATAATGAAGTGAGTACTGTTTTTGAAACAGATAATCCGAATGAAATTGAAATTGCCTTAAAGAGTGGTAAAATCATAACCGCAAATGCAATCGTTTACACGATTGGAACAATTCCAAATATCGAAATTGCAAGAGAAAGTGGACTTGCGTGCGGCCGTGGTGTAAAAGTGAACCAGTATCTGCAAACCTCAAATCCAAATATTTTTGCCATTGGCGAAATAGCAGAATTCAATAATAAACTTTTCGGAATCACTTCTGCAGCAGAAGAACAAGCCGATATTCTGGCCAACTTCTTAGCGGGTGACATCAGCAGTTATTATAAAGGTTCGATTTTAATGAATATTTTAAAATTAGAAGATATAAACCTATGCAGTATTGGCGATATTACAATTCCAGAAAATGACGATTCGTATGAAGAAATTGTCTTTTCTGATTTGAAAAAACGTTATTATAAAAAGTGCATTGTCAAAGATGACCTTTTGGTTGGTGCAATTTTAATGGGCGATAAAAATGAGTTTGCCGAATTCAAAACGATGATTGAAAGTAAAATCGAATTATCTGACAAACGAAATTTATTATTGCGTGGAAGTTCCAATGCGAAACCCGTTTTAGGCAAATTAGTTTGTTCCTGCAGTCAGGTTGGCGCAGGAAACATCGAAGAAACAATTAAAAGCGGCGTAAATGATTTTACTGATTTATGTAAAAACACAGGTGCAGGTTTAGGATGTGGCAGCTGTAAAACAGAGGTTAAAGAGATATTGGCAAAATGTAGATAGTTTACAGTCACAGTCTCAGTTTTCAGTGAATCCGTAAACTGCGACTGTGACTGTAAACTGTGACTGTAAACTGAGAATAAAAACTAAAAAAAATATGGAACTAACAAGATTAATAGTAAAAGGAGGCGTTATTTCGCCGGGAGAATTACGTGAAGTAGTTAATATCGCCTTGCAAGAAGGTTTAGATTCCATTTCTTTTGGTTCGAGACAAGACATTATTTTTCCTAAAGGTTTTAAATCTTTGGATAAAACAACTTTAGGAAAACATCATTTTGTCTATCCCGATCAACAAAGCGGCAACAATATTGTTTCTTCGTATGTCTCTACAGATATATTTAGAAATACCAATTGGCTTACCGGAAATCGTTTTTTATATGTTTTAGAAGAATTTAAAGAACAGCCTAAACTAAAAGTCAATATAACCGATCCAAAACAACAGCTTGTTCCTTTATTTACGGGGCATATAAACTTTATTGCTTCAGAACATGAAGATTATTGGTATTTGTATATCCGTCTTCCAAAATGGGAAAAAATGGAAGTTTATCCTGTTCTAATTTACAGTTGGGATCTAGCCAAGGTCTATTACGAAATAGAAAAAATAGCAGCAGAAACCTCTATTGATATCGAAATGCTTTTTACATTGGTAAGTGAAGCACTAGACACCAACAGCCGAACAATCGACAAACCTTTAAATATTCCCTTTTATCCTTTTCCGTATTACGAAGGAATGAACCGAATGGGAATTGATCAATATTGGCTGGGATTGTATTGGCGAAATAATCTATACGATTTAGATTTCCTGAAAGAAATGTGTGATTTATGTTTTGAATGCAAAATTGGAAAAATTTGTATTACACCTTGGAAATCGTTCATTATAAAAGGAATTCCGAAAGATCGAAAACTAGAATGGGAAAAGTTCTTAGGCAAAAGAGGAATCAACGTTCGTCATTCTTTATTAGAATTAAACTGGCATTTACCAGTTGCAATGGAATGGGCATTAAATCTTAAAACTTTTTTGGTTCGTACGCTGGATCAATTTGACATCAGTACATACGGATTGAATTTTGGAATTTCTGAATACAATCGCGACGGACATTATTTTACTTCGATTGTAATCGAAAAGAACGAACTTCCTGCTGCTTTAGAATCAATTAAAATCAGAGATACTTATAATGTTTTATCTGCTAAAAATTTCGACCCAAATACACGAGAATATATTGTGCACTCTCAAGATATCGACAAGCTTGAACTTCCCACAATTCTCATTGAATTAAGCCGAAAATATTTTGAAGAACTGGGGAATGCAACAATAGAAACTACTGAAAACACGCAGAAAAAAGAAAAAACACAATTGGATATTTATCAATGTCAAGAATGTTTAACGCTGTATAAATCAGAATACGGCGATGAAGCTCAAGGCATTCCTAAAGGCCTTTTATTTGAGAATCTTCCAGATACTTATTGCTGCTCTTTATGCGAAGCACCAAAAAGCAATTTCATGATTCTAGAGCTGGTGAGACAATAATATTTTCTAATAAAAGCTTAACATTTACGTATTTAAAAATTATGTATATTTAGCTTAGCTAAGAATTAGACAAGAAGGCATTATACCCCAAATGCTATTATATTTCTCAGCACCAAGCTATTTTACTCAATAAAAATACAGTTATGATAAAACGAAATCCAAGTACTCCTGCTGTAAATACCACTGATATTCCAGCAGAAACAGTCGTAGAAAGCACGACAGAGATACAACCAGAAGCCAAAACAATAGTTAAAAGAACAACAAGAACTGCTTCAAAAACACCTGCTGCAAAAGCTCCAGCAGCGACGGTTAAGCCTGTTGCAAAAACACCTGTAAAAGCGGCAACCAAAGGAACACCCAGAGCTACTGTAAAAAAGGCAACCACAACACCTGTAATAACAGAACCTATTGTTTCTGAAATTGTAGAAATTCAAACAAATGATATTCCAGTTCCTTTTGAAGAAAACAAACCAATTGTGACCATCGAAAAAATTGGAAAAAACAAAAAGAACGATATAAAATCAAAGCTGAAAGCTAAACTTAAAGCTAAAAAAGAGAAGGAAAAGAAAAGAGAAAAAGCGATCAAAGCTGTTATCAAAAAATTAGAAAAAGCCAACAAAGCAAAACTAAAAGAGGCTGAAAAGAAAAAAGAAAAAGCTAAAAAAGAAAAGGCAAAAAAAGCTAAAAAAACAGAAGAAAAGAAAGTTAAGTCTAAGAAAAAAGCAAAAGCTAAAAAGAAGAAATAATATTTGGAAAAGGTTCGATTGTAAAAAGTTGAACCTTTTTTAGTTTCCAAAAGTTTTTGAAAGGGATGAAGCTAACTAACTGTACGTATAATCGTAGTGAGATTGCTTCGTTCCTCTTAAGGACAATCTGTACGTATTAACTTTGTCAAAGTTTAAAACTTTGACAAAGTTCTGTAACCACAAAGTTTGTCATTCTTAACAAAACGATACGCTTAAAGGCTTCGACTTCGCTCAGCCAGACAATCGATATGTCACCCTGAGCGAAGTCGAAGGGCTTTATAGTGATGCATCAACAATCAACAATCAACAATCAACAATCAACAATCAAAAATCAACAATCAAAAATCAACAATCAATTCTCATCCCCCAATCGCGATCATACTGCGATTATCAAAGTGTTTTGCGGGATCATCCATTTCATCAATGGTAACCATTCCTGCTCTTACTTTCTTTTTATTTTGAATAGATTCTGAAATCAAATCCGTTATAGATTCTCCATTTCTAAAAGGCGTTAAAAGATCGGTTTCTGAATTGGAAAAAAGACAATTTTTAATTTTTCCGTCTGCCGTCAAGCGGATTCTATTGCAGCTGTCACAAAACGGATTGGTGATGGAACTTATAATTCCGAAATCGCCTTGGAAACCTTTTATTTTATAAGTTCTCGCTGTGAAGTTTTTCTCGTCTTCCAGTTTTTGAATTTCCGCTGCAGCAAAAGTATTTCCAACCAAAGATAAAATCTCATTTTGCGAAACCATTTTACTTCTGTCCCACTCGTTTCCGGCAAAAGGCATAAATTCAATAAATCGAACTGAAATTGGCAGAAACTGTGTTAGTTTGACAAAATCAACGATTTCGTTATCATTAAAACCTTTCATCAAAACTACATTTACTTTTACATTAAAATCATGATTTAAAAGCAAATGCAAATTGTCAATTACTTTTTGAAATTGATTTCGAAGCGTTATTGTGTGAAATTTAGATGCAACAAGAGTGTCTAAACTCAAATTGATTTTTTTAATTTTAAACTGCTTTAAAACCTCTATATGACGGTCGATCAAAATTCCGTTTGTCGTGATCGAAAGAGAAATATCAAGAGAAGCTAATTTTGCGATTATTTCTGGGAAATCCTTTCGCAAAAGTGGTTCTCCGCCCGTTAATCTAATTTTGTCAACACCATTTTGTGCAAAAGTCTGAGCGATACCAAAAATCTCTTCGGCCGTCATTAAGCTGGCTTTTGGAGAAAGCACAATTCCGTCAGCCGGCATGCAGTAAGTACAACGTAGATTGCATTTTTCCAGCAGCGAAATGCGTAAATAATTGTGTTTACGCCCAAAACCATCCGTTAAAATAGTGTTAGAGGCTGTCATGATTTTTTCCTTTTAAAATATGAAAGACGTGCATTACATGCGGAAAAACAGCGTCCATCGATTCTCTCACTCCATTTGTTGATCCTGGCAAAGCCAAAACCAGACTTTTACCCAATGTTCCTGCAACACTTCTCGAAAGCATCGCGTATGGCATTCTTTGTTGTCCGTAATCGCGAATTGCTTCTTCGATTCCTGGAATTCTGCTTTCTAAAATTGGAGAAAGCGCTTCAGGCGTTACATCTCTCGGCGATAAGCCAGTTCCTCCTGTAAAAATTACAAGCTGATTTTCTGCAGCGAAAGCTTTTGTTTTTTCCTGAATAATATCCAATTCATCTGGAATGATTTCATAATGAGAAGTTTCAACTCCATAAGAATCCAGTTTCTCAACGATAACTTTTCCAGATCGATCTTCCTTATCGCCCGCAAAAATCGAATCGGAACAAACGAAAACAGCAGCTTTTATCGCATTCGGAAATTTATTTTTAAAAGACGATTTACCGCCTTCTTTATTGATTAATTTAATTGTCGAAATTTCGATTTCTTTATCAATTGGTTTTAGCATATCGTACATTGTTAATGCTACGATCGATGCGCCGTGCATGGCTTCAACCTCAACTCCAGTTTTATAAACTGTTTTTACATTGAAGATAATCTGAATCTCTAAACCTTCAATTTTATACTCAACCGAAGTAAATTCAATTGGAATTGGGTGGCAGTCCGGAATCGATAAATGCGTATTTTTAACTGCAAACAATCCAGCGGTTTTTGCCATTTCAAGCACATTCCCTTTCGGAACTAAATTATTCACCACAGCTTCAATTGTTTCTTGTCGACTGACTTTTACAATTGCGGTTGCGGTTGCTTTTCTTAATGTGCTTATTTTATGCGTAATATCTACCATTATATTTTTTTAGGTATTTTGTTTCCAAGTGAATGTATCGTTTTCAAACATTTCCTTACCAAAAATCGGCACATCGGTTTTTATCCAGTTTACGATTGCTTCTGTGGCTTCATAAACTTGTTTGCGCCGCGTTGCCGAAACAAAAACAAATAAACAGATTTCGCCCGCTTTTACAACGCCCAGACTGTGATAAATATGCATACAGGTTAAATCGAATTTAGCGAATGCCTTTTCACGAATTGTATGCAAGGCTTCATTTGCCATATCCGTGTAAGCAGAATAATCAATTGCTGCCACAGTATTATCGTGAATTACATCGGCACGAACTTGTCCTAAAAAAATATTGTGCGCTCCAATCGTATATTTGGATTGGTGTTTGGCGATTGACTCGGCTATAAATTCAGGAGCAATTGGCCCTTCTACAAATACATTTTTACTCATTTTTTATGTTTTTTTGCCACTGATTACACATATTAAAAGCTTTTTTTGTCAGGCTGAGCAGAGTCGAAGCCTGATTGCAATTGGCATGCCATTCGACTTCGCTCAGGGTGACAATCTAACTTATAATCTTTTTAATCTGGCTATAAATTTATCTCAGTTACTAATAATTGCTTCATTATCAAAGCACCTCCAGCAATACTTTTTATATTTTTAAACTGTTGTTTTTGAAGTAATTCTACTGCAATCTTACTTCTGATTCCAGACTGGCAAAAAATATAAATCGTTTGGTTTTTATCCAATTTTTTAATTTCATTTTCTAAATTCATTAATGGAATCTGAATTTGATTTTTTAAACTAATTTTAGGCGACTCACCAATATTTCTAACATCTAAAAAAAGAACCTCATCATTATTAATTTCATCCAAAATCGATTCAAATTTCACTTCTTGAACCTCTTCTTCGTTGGTATTATATTTTTGATCAAAAGTTTCTTTATTCATTAAAAGAACGTCATTTTTATCGAAATCATATTTTTGCTGTTCGTTAGTCAGAATATTATAAACCAATATTTTACCGCTTAAAACTTCCCCTATTCCCAAAATCATTTTTAGTACTTCATTCGCTTGAAGCATTCCAATAATTCCAACCGAAATTCCTATTACACCAGCATCTTCACAATTCAACGCATTATTATTTTCGTCTGGATACAAACATCTGTAAGTTGGTCCGTTTTTATAATTAAAAACCGAAACTTGCCCTTGAAATCTAAAAATCGATCCATAAACCATTGGTTTATTCGCCACAAGACAAGCATCGTTTATTAAATATTTAATCGAAATATTATCTGTTGCATCTACAATAATATCATATTTTTCAAATAACGAAATGGCATTTTCTCCAGATAATTTTTCCGCGAAAGCGTTTACTATTATCGAAGGATTCAATTCAAGAATCATCAGTTTGGCTTCTTCTGCCTTCGATTTTCCAACTGCTGCAGTTTTATAAATCACCTGTCTGTGCAGATTCGAAACTTCAATACGATCATCATCCACAATTCCTATTTCGCCAACTCCTGCTGCAGCCAAATAAGGCAAAATAGCAGCCCCCAAACCGCCGGCACCAATAACCAAAACTTTAGCTTTTGATAATTTGTACTGACCTTCCTCTCCTATTTCTGGAAGAATCGTTTGTCGGTTATATCGGTTTGATGCATTCATAAATTAATTTTTATCCTCCTGCGAAAGGCGGTAACAAAGCCACAATATCATTAGTTTGTAATTTATAATCTGTTGCTTTTGAAACTATTTTTTGATTTACAGCCACACTAAAAGAAAGCGATTCAAATTGGTATTTTTCGTCTAAATCATGCAACAGATCCTGCAGCGAAACTTCGGCGAAAGCCACTTTTTCAAACTCACATTTTGTCTTTTCAGCAACAGCTCCAAAATATTTAACCTCAATCATTTTTATAAATTTAAATTCTGAAAAATGAATTCATCTTCAAAATGTTCCTGAAAATAGGAAATCCAGCTTGAAGTATTTCTAACCACTTCGCCAATTACAATAATAGCAGGCGATGAAATGTTTTTCTCCGATACCAATTTAGTGATTGTATTGATAGTACCAATTACTTTTTGCTCTGAATTTTTTGTTCCGTTTTGAATAATCGCAATTGGAAGATCATCATTTCTGTTTTCCTGATAAATAGAGATGATCTCGTCTAGTTTATGCATTCCCATTAAAATAACTACGGTCGCAGCCGATTTTGAAGCCAAATGAACATCTTTTGACAATTTATGATCTGAAGTTGTTCCAGTGATAACCCAAAAACTTTCTGCCACTTTTCGTTGTGTCAAACTAATTCCAACTGAAGCAGGAACTCCCAGCGCAGAGGAAATTCCAGGAACAATAGCGGTTTCAATTCCAAATTCTTCTGCAAACTCGATTTCTTCGCTTCCTCTTCCAAAAACAAATGGATCTCCGCCTTTTAAACGTACCACATGTCCGTGACTTTTTGCCATCGAAACAATTAAATCATTAATCTGATCTTGCGTATAAGCGTGACATCCTAAACGTTTTCCAACAAAAACAATTTCGGCGTTTGATGCATATTCTAATAATTCTTCGTTTACCAAAGCATCGTACAAAACTACATCGGCACTTTTTAAAGCTTTAATCGCTTTCATCGTAATCAGCTCAACATCTCCCGGACCTGCGCCAACAATAGTCAATTTTGGTGTTCTTAAGTTTTGCATAATCATTTAACTTAAATTGATATTCAGATCATTTAATTCGTCTGCCGAATTAATATTGGTTAAAGGAAAGTTTTCACTTTCTTCTATATTGATAATTTGATGTGGTAATTTAGCCAGCAAATCCATCATTTTTAATTGATTAGAATCGATTGCTTCTTTAATTACGGGAACAATATTTTTAGAATAAATTCCAATTAAAGGATGTGTTTTACTTTCGGAAGCAAAAATTGTAATACCTGCTTCTTTAGTATGTTTTGAAATTAATTCCTGTAATAATTCGGTTGAAATTAACGGAATATCACAGCTTAAAATCAGATTGAATTCGGTTTCAGAATGTGATAATGCAGTGTAAATTCCACCCAGCGGACCTTTATCTACAATTAAATCTGGAATTTTTTCATACTGCAGATAATCGTATTCTTTAGATGCTGTAATAATCTTTATTTGATCTGTAATTGGCAGAATGGCCTGAATTATATGCTCTATGAATGGTTTATCCTGAAACAAAACCAATCCTTTTTCTGACTGCATTCTGGAGCTTTTTCCACCGCAAAGAATAAATACTGTTAGTGTTTCCATAGTTTTTTTTGTTTCAGGTTTCAGTTTGAAATGAGAAAAATTTTACCGCAAAGTGCGCTAAGTTTTTTTATTCATTTAGTATGCTGTGCTTTTAAATTAAGTTCGCAAAGCTTTGCGCACTTAACTTTACTATTTCTATAAACCGCTTTTACAACACCTTGCGTACTTTGCGGTTAATTCTATTATTACTTTCACGGAAAAATCAATTTAACGCTTGCCATTAAAATCACTGTTCCTAAAACCATTTTTAATGTTCTGTTAGAAAAAGATCCGCTTCCGTAATAGCCTCCGAGCATTCCTCCAATAACAGCAATCGGAACTAAATAAAGACTATCCATCGGGATTGTTTTTCCTCCTAAAAGAAATCCGAGCATACCTGCAAATGAATTCACAAAAATGAATAAACTCGAAATTGCTGCAGATTCTTTGACCGATGCCCATCCTAAAAACAATAAAATTGGACTTAGGATAATTCCCCCGCCAATTCCTAACATTCCAGATAACAATCCGATTGCGAAACCAATTGCCAATGCAAACGGAAGATTAATTTTTACTTCTTCTTTTTCCTTGAAATTAAATATTCCAAACAATCTCAGAGCGGCAAAAACCAATACAATTCCTAAAATTATTTTATAAATCGTATTATCTAAAGTTACAAATCCGCCAATAAATGCCGCTGGAATTGAAGCAATTGCAAACGGATAAAAGAGTTTAGGTTTGAAATAATTTTTTCGATAATAAAACAAAAAAGAAATACTAGATACAAACAAATTCAATAATAAAGCCGATGGTTTCATAATTGAAATTGGAAATGCAAAAATGCTCATTAAAGCTAAATATCCCGAAGCACCGCCATGTCCAACGCTTGAATATAAAAATGCAATGATAATTAATGCAAAACTGAATAGTAGTATGTTTTCGGAACTTAGGAGATTCATTATGTTTTTGTTTCAGGTTTTGTTTGTTTCAGATTTCAGGCTCTGACTTTATGTTTTTATTTACATAACTGCTTTTTATCTTGATGCCCAAAAATCTATTTTCTTTATTCTATTCTCTAAAATCTAAAGTCTAATCTATTGGTAATAATGTTACAAGCTGCTCTTTTTTATATTCTTCAACATCTTCTGGAACAATCAGTAAACTATTGGCAACTGCAAAAGTATTAAGCATTGCAGAACTTTGTCCATCAAGAACTGTGACATTTGTTTCGTCGTATTTTGCTTTTAAAAACAATGTTTTTCCAGTATTATTTTTAATATCCGAATTTAATTTTCTAACGACTTTGGTTTTATGAATTTCTGAAAATCCCATTCTGTTTTTAATTGCCGGAGATACATAAATGTAAAAATTCGTCAGCGATGAAGCTGGATTCCCAGGTAAAGCAAAAACTAATGTTTCCTCTTTTGAACCAAAAAACATTGGCTTTCCAGGTTTCTGATTGATTTTATAAAACAATTCATGAACTCCGTTTTGCAATAAAGCTTCTTTTACAAAATCATAATCTCCAACTGAAATGCCGCCCGAAATTAAAACGACATCATATTTTTTCAGAATATTTTTAAGCGCACTTTTTGTTGCTTTCAAATTATCTTTTACTCGGTAAACTTTCGTTTTCTTAATTCCGATTGTTTGCAAAGCTGCTTCGAGCATTATTGAATTGCTTTCAAATATTTTTCCTTTCTTTAGTTTTTTCCCTGGCTGTACTAATTCGTTTCCAGTAACTAAAATGGCAACTTTTGGCTTTTTATAAACCTTAACCTCAGTAATTCCCAAACAGGCTAAAAATCCGATTGCAGCGGGTGTAATTAAAGTATTGGCTTCAAATACCACATCATCTTTAGCAATTTGTTCTCCTTTTGGACGAACGTTTGAAAGCTTTTCAGGCATTGTTGCAATCAAAATCGAATCTTTATTTGCCATTACATGTTCCTGCATCACAACTGTATCGGCATCATCTGGAACAAAAGCGCCTGTAAATATTCGAATTGCTTCGTTTGGTTCCAGTTTTATATTTGAATGATCTCCAGCCTGCGAAGTTCCAACAATATCGTATTGATGTTTGACACCGTGCATAAAAGCATAGCCGTCCATTGCCGATTGACGAAACGGCGGCATATGAATTGGCGAAATCACTTTTTCTGCCAAAACGTAACCCAGCGCTTTGCTGACCGCTATAAACTTTGTCGGCATTTTAGCACTATTCGCTTCAATAATTGATATGGCTTCTTCTACTTGAATCATTATGGCTATTTTGTTGTAAGCAAAAAAATACTTATTACAAATATAAGTATTTTTACTTAGTTAAAATTATAAGTTATCTAAATATTTTAAAAAATATAAATTTAGGATAATTCTTTTAAATACTTTCAGAAAAACTCAAATAGCTTTTGATTTTGAAATGATTGCCTTTACTTTTTTCTAAAGTTACCTTTTGGAAGGTAATAAAGCCATGCAAATCCAATAAAAAATAGAATTGCTGAGGCTATAAAAGCAGGAATTAAAATTTCTTTATTGTCTTCTAATGCATTATTTAAAGAAGCATATAGAAGCCATATTTGAATACTGACATTTAAGATTAAAATAAAAATAAGTGTCGAAAGTATATTATTCAGTTTGTTAGGATTTGCCGGATTCTGGCTTCGTCTAAAAGTACTCATGTCTACAAATTTAAATTACACATTTAAGCTGTCTTTTTTCTCGATTAAAGCTTTTACGAAAACGGCATTTTCTTTAAATACAACCTCTAATTGCGGTAAAGCTCTTGGAGGCGGTCCTGCAATTACATCGCCGGTCATGGCATCGAAAGAACCTTCGTGGCAAGGACAATGTATTATTCCTGTTCCCGGTTTATAAAATACGGAGCAGGAAAGATGGGTGCATTTTTGCTCATAAGCTCTAAATTCGCCGCTTTCCAAGTGAATTAATATATACGGAATTGTACTTCCTTCTAACACAAATCCTCTTGTTCCGCCAACAGGAACATCTTCTTTATTGCAGATAAAATGCTCTCCTTGCACTTCTTCTTTTGGTAATAAAAAAGCTTTTGCGGTTACAAATCCGCTTCCTACCATTAAGCCGCCGGAAACAAGAGTCAGGAATTTAGCAAAATCGCGTCGGCTGACCTGAGTTGATTCCTGTTTTTTTATGGGGAAATCTTTTTTCCAGTTTTGATTTAAATTATCTTCTTTTGACATGATTCTGATTTAATAAATTCTTAATTCTGTACTGCCTTTTGGCATCATAATATTGACTTTTGTTTTGACTTTTTCCTGTCCAAAAATAAAGTTGTTGACAGGCGTACTATTCGGTCTCATTTCTTCAATTTGTTCTCTTGTTCCGTAAAACAGTGCTCCACTTGGGCAAACTGTTGCGCACATTGGCTTTTTGCCCACGCTTGTTCTGTCGTAGCACATTGTACATTTCATCATCAAATCGTATTCTTCAACTTTTTTAGGCACTCCAAAAGGGCAGGCCATAACGCAGTTTGAACATCCAATACATCTTTCTGTACTTGCAGTATGAACTACTCCAAATTCGTCCTGCGAAATAGCATCGGCGGGACAAACATTGGCGCAAACTGGATCTTCGCAATGCATACAAACTTGTACTGTTGTTTGAATTGTCGATGAGCGATCTACGTAATTTACACTGATTAATGTTTGCTGCCCATTTGTTTCACATTCGGCGCAAGCCATTTCGCAGGCTTTACAGCCAATACAGCGCTGCATGTCTACAAAAAATTCTTCACTTGTATTAAAATTTGTCAAATTCATAAGTTCTCTTTTTTATAGATTAAACACTTGCATACGCTTCAGATTCTTTGGCTGGCGGTGCTATTTTTCCTTGTGGATCTAATAGACAAGCGCACACTTTAAACTCTGGAATTTTAGAAATAGGATCAAGAGTTCCAGGCGTTAATTGATTGGCAGACTTACTTCCCGGCCAGTGATACGGGATAAAAACAGTATCTTTTCTAATTGTTTCTACAATATTTGCCGGAAAAATTCCTTCTCCTCTTCGAGTTGCAACTCGTACTAATTCTCTCTGCTTGATTCCGTATTTTGCAGCCAATTCGGGATGAATTTCCAACATTGGTTCAGGAAATTGATCTACCAGTTTTCCAATTCGGCGTGTTTGGGTTCCGCTTAAATATTGCGAAACGACACGGCCTGTAGTCAATGTTATTGGATATTCTTCATCTGTAACTTCGCCAGGCAATTTATAAGGCGCAGGATTAAAATGTGCTTTTCCGTCTGGCGTTTTAAACTTTTTATCTTCCCATAATCTTGGTGTTCCGGGATGATCTTCTGTAGGACAAGGCCAGAAAACGCTCATATTATCTTCGACTTTTTTATAAGTAATTCCAAAATAATCAGCCGTTCCGCCTTTGGAAGCTACTCTTAGTTCGTTGAAAATTTCTTCGCTATTATCATAAGTAAATTTATCTTCTTCGCCCAGCCTTTTGGCTATTTCTAGTAATATAGAAGTATCGGTTCTGGCTTCTCCCGGAGGCGTAACCGCTTGCCTGATTCTAATTACTCTTCCTTCGGCAGAAGTTGTAGTTCCTTCTTCTTCTTCCTGTAAAGAGCCTGCTAAAACAATATCCGCATGGCGGGCTGTTTCATTTAGGAAGAAATCAATACAAACGTAAAACTCCAGCTTTTCTAGTGCAGTTCTTACATAATTATTGTTTGGAAGTGAAACCAGCGGATTGAAACAAATCGAAATCAATCCTTTAATTTCGTCTCTGTGAATCGCTTCTATAATTTCATAAGCAGTAAGTCCTTTTCCAGGCATATCTTTTTCGTCGATTCCCCAAACTTCAGAAATATATTTTCTGTGTTCTGGGTTTTCAATGTCGCGGTTTCCCGGCAATTGATCACATTTATGACCGTGTTCTCTTCCGCCCTGACCGTTTCCTTGTCCAGTAATCGTACCATAACCGCAATAAGGTTTTCCAATTCTTCCTGTTGCCAAAACGAGATTAATACAGCCTAATACATTATCAACACCTTTTGAGTGATGTTCGATTCCTCTAGCATGCAGTAAAAAACTTGTCTTTGCTTTTCCCCATAATTCTGCAGCCGCTTTTATTTTTTCTTTATCAATTCCAGTAACTTCTTCTGCCCATTCTAAAGTGTACTCTTTTACAGCGTCAATTGTTTCCTGAAATCCGGAAGTATAATTATCAATAAAATCATGATCCAGCATATCGTGATCTACTAAATACTTTAGCATTGCACCGTATAATGCCGAATCTGTTCCTGGTTTTACATCGAGATGAATATCTGCAGTTCTTGCTAAAGGAATCATTCGTGGATCAATCACAATTAATTTTGCACCGCGGTCTCTTGCTTTCCAGATCCAATGTGTTAGGGTTGGAAAAGTTTCGCTGATATTGGCTCCGGTTACAATAATCACTTCTGCATATTCTAAATCAGAATAATTGTTTGAAGCGCGGTCTAATCCAAATGCTTTTTTATTTCCTGCTCCGGCACTTACCATACAAAGTCTTCCATTGTAATCGAGGTTCCTAGTTTTTAACGCGACTCGGGCAAATTTTCCAACTAAATAACTTTTTTCATTGGTTAATGAAACTCCAGATAACATAGAAAAGGCATGTTTCCCATACTTTTCCTGAATTCGTTTTATTTCAGAAATGGTTTTATCCATAGCATCATCCCAAGAAACCTTTTCAAACCCTTTTCCTTCTACTCTTTGTATGGGATGTAAAAGTCGGTCTGGATGATTATTTTGAAGATATCTTTGAACGCCTTTTGGACACAAACGCCCTTCGTTGAAAGGAAATTCCATCCAAGGTTCAAAACCTACTACTTTATTTTCTTTTACTAATAACTGAATTCCACACTGCATGCCGCAAAAACAACAATGCGTTTTTACGACGTCATCTGGTTCATCTCTTCCATCGTAACCATCTATAGGCGCATAGTTTAAATGCGGACCAAATGCTTCAATTATTTTTTCAGTTGATACGGGTAGTTTTGCCATATTTTTTAGTTTTCAGTTTTCGGTCGCAGTTTTCAGTTTAGCCTGTAAACTAAAAACTGCGACTGAATACTTTTTTATAATTATCCAAATAAATTGCCTCCTTCTAGTCTGGCTTTTAGGTGTGCCTGTGCTAAGCGTGATCTTTTTCCTTCTGGACTTAAATCGAGGTGAGAAGTTCCGTCTTCGTGGGTAAAATCGAAGCCTAATTCTTTGGTTACGATTTTTAAATCATTGATATGAAGCTGGGTTGCAAATTCTTCTCCCGTATGCGGACAAACTGCCATTCCTTTCTTGATTCCTTCTTTTTTGTAAATATGTGCGCCTATTTGTGCGGGACGCTGAATGATATGAAAGAATTTTCCAAATGGAATCCATATTAAAAACATAATTACCGTTACAGCATGAATTACGGCAAGGAAATCATACGCAAAACCTTTCATGAATTGATAGGAATATGTAAGACATAATCCCGTTACCGATATTGCGATTAATAAAATTAATGGCAGTAAATCACCTTCAAAAGTCTGGGTTGCAATTAGCCCTGGATTTGTGAGTCTTCGTCTTAAATAATAAACAGATCCAATTATGACAAGCCATGAAGACCAGTTTAAAGCATGAAAAATTAAAAATGCTAAAAATGAATTTATCTTAAAATCCATCATTTTAAATCCGAAGAAATGTGCTTCGTAAATGGAAATTGAATTTGGCGCCAATGTAAAATGAATCCATCCAAATGTAAGTGGAATTGTTATTGCAAAGGCAGAAATACACCCCAAAGCAATACAAAAATGGGCAAACCAGCGCCATTTGCTTCTTGGATAAATAAATTTCTGAACAACAATATTTTGAGCCGATTCTTTTCCTAAGAACCATAAATGGTACAGTATTTTTCCTGTAAAAAGAAATTGTAAACTTCTTTTAAAATACATCCATGTTGGAGGTCTTTGGAGCCAAACGGTATAGCGATATACGATTCCAAAAAAAGCGAATACGGTTCCGAATAAATAAGTAACGAGTGCTGCATCAAAATTTTGCAGCTTTCTGGAACCATAAAAAACTAAAACAATAGTCAATATAGAAACCAGAGTTGCAACAAGCAGGGCTTTGGTATTAAACGTTTTATTTTTCATCTTTAATAAAATTAAATGATTACTTATTTAACTTGGTTTTTCACAATTTTTACGATTGTAGAACCACCAATTGATCCCTGTAGCTAAGATAGTGAAAAAACAAACTCCTATAAAAAATTGATTTACAGTACCATTAGCAGAAATATTATTTCCTATTAGCTTAGAAAAGATAAAAGGTCCAAAAGCGGCAATTGCAGCTGTCCAGCCTATCACTCCAGCAGCCTGACGTGGATTTTCTTTAAAGATTATTGGGTATTGTCTAAAAGTACCTGCATTTCCAATTCCGGTAAAAAAGAACATGGCTAAAATTACCGTAACAAAAAGCGGAAATTGATCCATACTTGTTGGCGCCACCAATCCTTGTGTCACTAATAAAATTGCTCCCGCTAAAATTCCTAAACCTGTTATGGTTGTTAAAATTGCCCCTCCCACTTTATCAGCGACAAATCCAAAAGCAACACGGCTGGCAGAACCTAATAACGGACCGTAAAATGCATATACTAAAGGATCGGGCGGATTAGGAAAATCTCCATAAAGAAACTTAATCATTAAAGGAAAAGCGGCAGATAAACCTGCAAAAGTTCCAAAAGTCATTACGTAAGTAATCGTGCAGTACCAAGTGTGTTTATTAGAAAAAATATCCATTTGTTCTTTTACAGATGCCATCATTGGTATACTTCTTAAATAAAACCAACTTAAAATTGTCATGATTATTAAAAAAGGTACGTACCAAAAAGCTGCTGACTGCAAGTATATTTCTGTCTTTATTATCGCTGTATTTTCGGGATTAATACTATCTAAGATTTTTTCGGCCAACTTTGGGTTTGCATTTGCAATGGCTTTTGCTTTTGCCTTTACTGGTAATGCAGAAAATACAACTACATTATCATTCGAGTTTACCGCCGTTGTTACAGAATCAATTACATTTTGTTTTACAGAGGAAAGTATTCTAGTTTGAACTTCAGCATCAAGTGTAGCAAAAACTTCCTTTTGTTTTTCTATGCTTGAGTTTTTAATAAGTGCTAAAGTTTCTTTAGGATCTACACTTGTAAAACTAGTTGCAGCACCATAAATCCCAACGCTGATTATAAGCGGTGTCACAAATTGTGCAATGGAAACACCAAAATTTCCAATTCCAGCCTGTAATCCTAATGCAGTTCCTTTCAGCCTTTGAGGAAAAAACAAACTTGTACTTGGCATGTAGGATGAGAAATCTCCACCACCAAAACCAGTTGTAAAAGCCAAAACTGCAAATACCCAAAATGGTGTATTGACATCCATAATGGCAAAACCAATTCCGATTACGGGAATAAGTTTAATTGCTGTAGCAAATGATACAATATGACGTGTTCCATAAATTGGTAATAGAAAAGTATGAACAATTCTCAAAAATCCAGCTGCTAATCCAGGAATAGCGGTTAACCAAAAAAGCTGATCTTTTGAAAAATTAAATCCGAGTCCGGGCAATTTTACTGCAATAACACTCATCATAAACCAAGAAGCAAATGACAAGATTAAAGTTATCGTTGTAATCGTTAGTGTCCTCCATGCAATTTTACTGCCGCCGTTATTCCAAAACGCTTCATCTTCTGGATCCCATTTCTCTAACCAAGTTTTCATATGTCTACTTTATTTAATTTTTTAATGATTATTTTCTATATCTCTAGTAAAGTTTGGTAACTTACTTCTGGTCGCATTGATAATTGTTCTGTGCATCCATAGAAGACAAAGAACAGAAACCACGAAAATAAATATCCAGGAACTGGTCCATAAGCCAGTGTAATTGAGCAGATATCCAAATATTATTGGACCTAAAAATCCGCCAAGTCCACCAATTAAACCAACCATTCCGCCAACAACTCCTACTTCGTTTGGAAAATATTCTGGAATGTGTTTGTAAACCGCTGCTTTTCCTATTCCCCAAGAAATACCAATAAGGATTACCAAAACCAAATACACCCAAAGATTCGCGCTAAAATTTATTTGTGTAATTCCCTGCGCCAGTAATTCTTTCTTTTTGACTTCCTGATTTTGTTTTACAATAATTTCCTGCCAAGAAGTTTTTACTGGAAAAACAGATTGACTGTCTTTTTCTAAATCTTTTTTAGCATTGATTTGATGCGTTTTTCCGTTTACAATTATTTTATCTGCAGCAATTTCTGTTACAACACCATTGTTCATTGCCATAACGCCGGGACCTGCCGTAAAGATTTCCATTTTCGGAAACATTAATAAAAAGCTGATTACGATTGAAGAACCTAAAACCCAATACATAACTTTTCTAGCTCCGAATTTATCTGATAAATAACCTCCAAAAGCTCTAATTACACCAGACGGTAAACTAAACATTGTAGCAAACATACCGCCCATGACTAAAGTGGTACCGTAAACATTCATAAAATTGGGAAGAAGCCATTGCGAATAGGCTACGAAAAAACCGAAAACCAAGAAATAATAAGTTCCAAAACGCCAGACTCTGGTCTTTTTAAGCGGAGAAAGTAATTCGGTCATTGTTTTTGAAACACCTTGATTAGTTTTATTTTTAGCAAAAACAATAAAAAGTATTCCAATAATTACAAGAACCACTGCATAAATAACAGGAAGCATTTTCCATCCATTTATTGGATCATTTTCAGTGAAATTATTTAATAAAGTTGGAGCAATAAAAGTGGTAATTGCCGCGCCCGCATTTCCCATTCCGAAAATTCCCAATGCCCTGCCCTGCCATTCTTTTGGATACCAAACAGATGTATAGCCTATTCCAACAGCAAAACTGGTTCCTACCAATCCGAAGAAAAAACTTAAAACAGCAAAACTCCAGAATGAATTGGCAAAAGGAAGTAAAAAAGTGGAACTGAACACAGTAAAAGTAAAGTTGAAAAGACAATTTTACCCCCATATTTATCTGTCAAAATTCCGATTGGGAGTCTAAAAATAGAACCAGAAAGAATAGGAATTCCTAAAAGCCAGCCGGTTTCAATTACAGTAAAATTAAAAATTCCTTTATCGGCCAAAAAAGTAACTAATACACCATTTAATGTCCAACAGGCAAAACAAATCGTAAAAGCCAGTGTATTTAAAAATAAAATTCGGTGTGATTGAGAAAGGTTATCCATATCAAAATTTTAAATATTATCGAACTAAGATGCCCTTCAATAATGCACCAAAATTAAAACCTTAAATACTTACAAAATATGACATATATCATATTAAAGATAATTCTATCCTTAATCTAACAACAACCTAAAGTACAACATATTAATTAATTACACTTAAAACAGTCTGTATTTTTTTAAACAAGCTCTTTAATTTATAAACGTTCTTTGTAAGAATTTTAATTGTTGAATGAATAACTCCTGCCTAATTTAATTTCAAAAGCCTAAATTTTAAAAATTATGACAGTAAGAGTTTAATGACTCTTCATTTAAAATGAAACTTGAATACATTTTTATCTGTGCGTGACGTTTTTTCCTCTTTTTTTAGTTTTATAAGAATTAGAAAAGATAAAAAACAAAGTAAAAAATACTACAATTTCAATTGTTTTTTGCTTTTTTTTAAACCATTTTTGAATTTCATTTGCTTAAAGAACCCTCTTAAAATAAGGGATTAGGAAGAAAATAAACAATCTGTAAGTACATAGAAATGAAGCTTTTTCAAAAAAAAACCAACAAACTTTTGGTTTTTATTATATAAAATTTAACTTTGTCTATAGGATTAGTAGAGTTTTAAATAGTATTTCAAACCATAAAAACTATTATTGTGAAAACAACAGAAAGCATATCGCATTACATTCTTCCTAAAAAGTACACTTATAACACTTGCTGTTATATGTGTTTCTGTTGTTAAAATCTACTTTTATTTTATCTGCCGTTTGATCTTTACAAAAGAGCAGGTTTCTTAAAAAATACCTTCAAAACTATTTTACTGAATTTACCCAAAAATCTATCTGATACATTTTTTGTATGGGAAGGATTCTTGAAACCATACCTTTTATTCAATAAATTAAATAACTAACAACTAAAAAAACTAAAATGAAAACGATTCAAAACTATTGCTGTAAATAAAAAAAGCCATTTCTGCGGCAACAGAAATGGCAAGGCTTAAAGAACATTTATCACTAAATCAAGAACACTTTTAGAGTGCTGTAAAAACAGTGCTCAGGGCGTCTTGTTAATTACTTAAAACCAATACAAAGAAATGAAAAAAAAGTTAAATATATACATACCGCTGTTTCTCCTCTTAATAACGGCGGGAATAAAAGCCCAAAATACTATCCCTTTAATCCAGTCTAAACTTGACGGAACTGTTGTGGATGACATTACAAATCAACCAATTATAGGTGCTTCTATCAATATTAAGGGTACCACTCACGGAGTTGTTACGGATGCTGAAGGAAAATTTTATTTTCAGACAGGTCAGAAATTTCCATACACCTTAATAGTAAGTTACATTGGATATAAAAAGCTGGAAATTATAGTTGAAAAAAATCCAGTTATTATTCATTTAAAAGAAGAAAGACAAGAATTAGACGAATTGGTAGTTGTAGGTTACGGAACCCAAAAAAGAAAAGACATAACAGGTTCTGTAGCATCTGTTCCAAAAGCCAATTTATCTCAGGTAACTTCTTCTGCAGACAATCTTTTAAGAGGTGCCGTTGCTGGGGTTGTAGTTACACAAAGTTCTGGCCGTCCGGGTGCTTCTTCAAGCGTTCGTATTCGAGGCGGAAACTCAATCACTGCAGGTAATGAGCCACTTTATGTGGTAGACGGAATTTTAATTTACAATGATAACAGCAACAGTTCTACGGGAGTGGCATATGCTGGTGCAAGTGTAAATGTGCTGTCTACGATTAATCCTGCGGATATTGAATCTATGGAAGTGCTTAAAGATGCTTCTGCAACTGCAATTTACGGATCTCGCGGTGCTAATGGTGTTGTAATTATTACCACTAAAAAAGGAACAAAAGGCCAAGACAATATTTCGTATCAAGGTTATTTCGGATTTCAAAATATCTCCAAAAAACTTAGGCTGATGAATGCCAGCGAATGGGCAGGTTTAAGAAATGATGTTCAGGCAAGTATTGGTCAGAATCCTTCTTTTTCTGATGCCCAAATTGAAGCCTTAAAAACTTCTGGCAATTACGACTGGCAGTCTGCTGCATTTGTAACAGCTGCTCCAATTCAAAATCATCAGCTATCTTTTTCTGGAGGCGATGAAAGATCTCGATACGCAATTTCTGCAGGATATTTTGATCAAGATGGAATTGTATTGGGAAGCGATTTTAAACGTATTTCTCTTCGTGTTAATTATGAACGTAATTATTCTCAGAACTTTAAGTTTGGAGTAAATGCTAATTACACCAATTCAATTACAAACGGTGTTGGCGCAAGCAGCAGCGGCGGAAGAAATCCAAATCCATTAGTGGGTGTTTTATTGACAGCGCCGGTTGTTCCTATAAAAAATCCTGACGGAAGTTACAATGTAACGAATAACCCTTACGCTACTTCTGTAAACGGTTACGTTTCTAACCCGATTAATGATTTGGAAAACACCATTAATGAAACCAAATTAAACAGAATCCTGACTAGTTTATTTGGTGAATACAAAATCACTAAAAAATTAACCGCTAAGGTTGCCGTGAGCGGAGATGTATTAAATACTAAACAAAATTATTATGCGCCTTCAAATACATCAAATGGTGCAGGAACTAAAGGTTTGGCTTCGATTGGCGAAAGAGTTGTAAGTTCTGTTTTAAACGAAAACACATTAAATTATAATACTAATTTCGGCGAAAGCCATAAGTTTTCAGCATTAGGAGGTTACACACTTCAGTACACAAAAGGTGAAGTGGTAAATGCTGGAGCGCAGACTTTTGTAAATGATGCTAATACGTACAATGCACTGCAAGACGGAATAGCCGTAAAACCATACAGCGATGCTTATGAAAGTGTATTAAAATCATGGCTGGCAAGAGTAAATTACTCTTATAAAGGAAAATACAACTTCACTTTATCAGGACGTGCCGATGGTTCTTCACGATTTGGGTCGGAATCACTTTGGGGATATTTTCCATCTGCTGGATTCTCTTGGAATATTACTGACGAAGAATTTGCAAATAACATAAAAGGTGTAACCGAAGCCAAACTTAGAATTACTGCGGGAACAACAGGAAACCAAGAAATTGGAAATTACCTTTCTCTTGCTTCAATGGGTTCTGTAAATTATTCTTTTGGAGGTACCTTATACACAGGATTGGCTCCTACCCGACTGGCAAATCCAGATTTGAAATGGGAGAAAACAAATCAATATAATGTTGGATTGGATTTATCATTATTAGACCGAAAAATCAATTTTGTTTTTGATGTGTATTACAAAAAAACAAACGATTTGTTAATCAACGTTCCTGTTCCGTTGAGTTCAGGTTATGCAACGGTTCTTCAAAATATTGGTGGTGTTGAAAATAAAGGTATTGAAATTGGTCTGACAACGGAAAACATCAAAACAGAAAAATTTGCATGGAATACCAACATTGTATTTTCTGCTAATAAAAATAAAGTTGTCTCAATAGGAAATGGTGTAAACGAGTTTTTCCCTGTAGTTCCAAACGGTTCTTTATTACAGCAGCAACCCGTTATTGTAAAAGTGGGTCTGCCTTTGGGAAGTTTTTGGGGATATAAAACAAATGGAATTTTTCAAACTCAGGAAGAAGTTAATACTCAGCCAAAAATAAACAGTTTAGCCAATACCAGAGTGGGCGACCGAAAATATATAGATGCAAACGGAGATGGTGTAATAAATGCTCTTGACAAAGGAAATCTAGGAACTTCTCAGCCGAAATTTGTTGGAAGTTTCAGTAATACAATTTCATATAATGATTTCGATTTAAATTTCTCTTTCCAAGGATCTTACGGCGGAAAAATTTTCAATGCTTTAAATCAGCAGTTAGAAATTTCTACACTGGGAACAAACGCAGCTGCGACTTTAAATGACCGCTGGAGACCAACAAATCCAAGTAATGAAATTCCGAGAGCATCTAGTTCTCCTTTAGGAATTGTTTCTGAGCGTTATGTAGAAGATGCCTCTTTCTTACGATTGAAATTAATCACACTGGGATATACTTTACCAAAAAGTGTTTCTAAAAAACTGGGAACAAAAAGTGTAAAATTCTACATCTCTGCAGAAAACTTAATTACATGGACCAAATATACTGGATATGATCCAGAAGTAAGTTCATACGAACAAAACAACTTATATCCAGGAATTGACTTTGGTTCTTATCCAAACTCTAAAACATTCATCTCGGGCTTGAACGTAACTTTCTAAGTAAAAAAATATAAAATGAAAAAGATCATTATAACATTTCTATTAAGTGCCGGACTATTTGTATCGTGCACAGAATTGGAGGTAACACCAACCTCTTTTGTAACCGAAGATAATTACTTTATCACACAAGATGATGCCGTGGCAAGCGTAACTGCAGTTTATGCATCGCTAAACCTTGATCCAGGAGAACAGAGTTTATTTGGAAGAAACCTATACTTCTTAACAGATATGGGCTCAGATTATGCGGCTGCTGGAGTTTCTGCAACAAATCCGCAGGTTAGAGCGCTGAGCAGTTTGACACATGATGCAACTAGTGATCGTGTTCAAGTTGCTTGGAGACAAATTTATGCCGGAATAAATAGAGCGAATGTTTCCATTGATAATATTCCGAAAGTGTCTGGAAATGAAGTCATCAAAACAAGATTAATTAACGAAGCCAAATTCATAAGGGGTTTGCTGTACTTTCAGGCAGTTCGTCTTTGGGGCGGCGTTCCAATTGTTTTGCACGAAGCAACTTCTATTAATTTAGGAGATCTTAAAACAAACAGAGCAACTGTAGAAGAAGTTTACACTCAAATTATTACCGATTTGACTGCCGCTGAAGCTTTGCCTCCAACTTACTCTGCTGCAGATGCTGGCCGTGCAACTTCTGGAGCTGCAAAATCAATTTTGGCAAAAGTGTATTTGACTAGAAGAGACTGGCCGAATGCTATTCTAAAAACCAGAGAAGTAATTAACGGCGGATACGGATATGCTTTATTTGAAGAGTTTCAGGACATTTTTACTAAAACGAAAAAGAACGGAAAAGAACATATATTTTCTGTACAGTTTGAACCAAATCAAGCAGGAAATGGTTCTAGCGGAAGTACTTTTCAAGCAACAACTTTTACTGGATTTACGGCAACAGAGCCCGCAGATATTATCTCAGACGTAGCGTTGTTTTATGACATTTACGCCGTTGGAGATAAAAGAAGGGATGTGAGTTATGCCAAACAATTATTGAATCCAACAACGGGAGCACTTTATACATTTCCGAAACCAATTTTCAAAAAATACTTGGATTTAACCAATCTGGCAACACCTGCAAATGTCGCGATCAACTTTCCAGTTATTCGTTATGCCGATATTTTATTGTCTTTAGCGGAAGCGATAAACGAACAAGGCGGACCAACTGCTGAATCCTACGAATTAATCAACCAAATACGAAGAAGAGCTTTTGGGAAACCAATTACAACGCCCGATGCAGCGATAGATTTATCCGGATTAAACCAGACGACTTTTAGAGCTGCGATTCAGGAAGAACGTAAAAAAGAATTTGTTCAGGAAGGACAAAGATGGTTTGACTTGGTTCGTTGGGGAACATTGGTTACTGAAGTGAAAAAAGTAACGGCTAAAAACTCTGTTTCAGAAAGAAATAATCTGTATCCGATTCCTCAAAGCGAGCGAAACATCAATCCAGACGGTTTACCGCAGAACTCTGGATATTAATTTTTAACACATATAAACATAGATATTTTTTTAAATAAAAAGAATTTAAAGAGAAACCTATTTCTCACTCATAGAATTACTATGTGCGTTTAAACAAGTGAAACGCATTTTACAAATTCTAAACGTATGATTCTCTGTGTTTAAAAAATATGATTATGAAAAAAGCTTATAACTAAAAAAACTATAAAATGAGAAATTTAAAAAATAACCTGGTAATCAAAAGCTCGAAAAAAGGGCTTTTGTTTACCGCTTTTCTGGCAGTCCAGATCGGATTTGCGCAAGAAAAAACAGAATTTAAGGGAACTATTGGTAAAATTTTGGCCGATTCTAAAGAATATTGGCCAGAGCCGATAAAAGCTCCGAAAGGCGCGCCAAATATTGTTTGGATTTTATTGGATGATGTAGGATTTGGAGCTGCAAGTACTTTTGGCGGTTTAATCAGTACTCCTACTTTTGATAATTTAGCAAACAATGGTTTACGCTATACCAATTTTCACACTACTGCCATTTGTGCTCCAACACGTGCGGCATTATTAACGGGAAGAAATTCAGGAAGAGTACACGTCAGCGGATTTTCTCATACTATTTTATCAGCTGGTTTTCCGGGTTGGGACGGAAGAATTCCTTCGGATAAAGGAACAATTGCAGAGATTTTACGTGAAAATGGCTACAACACTTTTGCTGTGGGGAAATATGGCGTAACACCAGACGAAGAAGCATCAGATGCTGGGCCATTTGACAGATGGCCGACAGGAAAAGGTTTCGATCATTTTTACGGTTTCTTAGGTTCACAAACCGATCAGTACAATCCTGATTTAGTAGAAGATCAAGTTCATATTAAACCAGACGGACGTCATTTAAATGAATTAATTACTGACAAAGCGATCAGCTATATTCAAAAACAGCAAAAAGCGGCGCCTGGAAAACCGTTCTTTTTATACTACGCACCAGGAGCAGCGCATGCACCTCATCAGGTAGCCACAAAATGGAGTGATCCTTACAAAGGAAAGTTTGACAAAGGATGGGACGCTTATCGTGAAGAAGTTATTGCAAACCAAAAGAAATTGGGTGTTATTCCCGCAAATGCTGTACTGCCAGAACGCAATCCGCTGCTTACAGATTGGAAAAAACTAACTCCAGACCAAAAGAAAGTATATGCCCGCTTTATGGAAGTTTACGCTGGATTTTTAACTTATACCGATTATGAAGTGGGAAGGGTTGTAAATTATTTAAAAGAAAGCGGACAGCTGGACAACACCTTAATTTTTGTTGCCATTGGAGATAACGGAGCAAGTAAAGAAGGAACCACGGAAGGAACAATTAATCAAAACCTGTTTTCTCAAGGTGTTTCTGACGAAGAAAACCTGAAGAAAAACTTAGCCAATATTGACGAAATTGGTACACCAAAAGGCTTGAATACAAATTTCCCATTAGGTTGGGCTCAGGCAACTAATGTTCCTTTTAAAAACTGGAAACAAGATGCACAATCTGAAGGCGGCACGCATAATCCGCTGATTGTATTTTATCCAAACGGAATTAAAGATAAAGGAGGTATTAGAAACCAATACAGCCACGTTACAGATTTACTTCCAACGACTTTGGATATTGTCGGAATCAAAGCGCCGGAATATATCAAAGGAATTAAACAAGATATCATTCAGGGTTCTACATTCAAGGCTTCTATAGACAATCCGAAAGCAGCATCTTTACACACGGTTCAATATTATTATATCTTCGGAAACAGGGCTATTTACAAAGATGGATGGAAAGCTGGAGCAGCGCACCTTCCAGATTCATTTGCAGTAAAAAAAGCTTTTGGTAAAAACGAAAAACCTGCAGAAAGCAATTTTGATGCTGATGTTTGGGAATTATATAATCTAAACGAAGATTTTAACGAACGTAATAATTTAGCTAAAAAATATCCTGAAAAACTAGCCGAACTTCAAAAATTATTTGATGAACAGGCTAAAGAAAATAATGTTTATCCATTGATCGACTGGCAGGACGTTTACAACAGAAGAATCCATAACACTGGAGCTGATAAAGGAAAAACAGTTTCAGATCTAATTAAACAAGCCACTAAACCAGGAAGTACCAATTAACTAGATTATCACAACCTTGTAGGTTTAAAGTCAAATTGCAAAATCTTTAAGTGATTTTAAAGTTTGAAAGTCATACCTCCAAGGTTTTGGAAACTTTGCAGGATAAAAACAAATAACAAAATTCTACTAACTCCATAGAATTAGTAACTATTTTTATTTAATTTTACATTAAAGCATTTAAATTCAGAAAGATATGAAACGAGTAGATTATGAAATAATAGGAAAAAAAATTGTCGTTGGGACAATTCTATTTTTAGTTCCACTGGCAATTCTGGCTGGAGGATTAGCATTAATTAATCAATTTTTAAAATAAGAAATCATGGCAATAGTTCAGAAAGAAAAATTAACGAGAGATTTAATAATAAGCTTTTTTATTTATTCTCTGCCCGTAGTGGCAATTTACCTATATTTTAAATTAACAGGCGGTGCTGTTAGTGAATCACATATTACACTTCCAGCATTTTTAGAATTCGCGCAGCCTGTTTTTGCAAACATCAGATCCTGGGGGTTAATTGTTTTTATGCTTGTTTTGGGAGTTATAGAATTTGCAGCAGGTTTATACGATGACGAATGGACAGGCGAAGAACGTAAGATAGATATCGTAAGTTTCTTAGCCCCAAAAGTACTTTTACCACCAGTAATTGCTTTTTTCAGCTTAACCGCTTTACCTTATTTATTACCAAATGCGGCTAATTCTTTATCATGGGTTCCATTTTGGGGAGGATTTTTCCTGATCGCAATTGCTGACGATTTAACGCAGTATTGGTACCATAGATTACATCATCAAGTTCCGTTTTTATGGCGCTTTCACAGAACACACCACTCTGCTCCATACATGGGAATGGCGATGGCGTCTAGACAGAACTTTATTTATACGGTTTTCTTTTCTCAAATTTATTTGACAGCAACTTTAACGTATTTAGGTTTAGGATTACCAGCTCTATTTGTTTTGGTAATCAAAAGTTTCATCACTTTGGGTGCGCACTCTAGTATTGCTTGGGATAAACCATTTTACAAATACAAAGTTTTACATCCAATTGCATGGGTTTTAGAGCGTTTAATTTCTACTCCGGCTACACATCATGCGCATCACGCAGATACAAGCGGAGATGGTGTTGGACACTTTAAAGGAAACTTTGGAAATATGTTTTTTATCTGGGATGTAATCTTCGGAACAGGATTGATCACTCGTAAATTTCCAGAATCTTACGGAACAAAATCATACAAACAAGAAGAATGGTACGCCCAATTTTTATGGCCAATATTCAAATCTAAAAAAGAAGGAAGTGCTTTGGCAGAAGGTGTTTTGTCACTTCCATTAAAATCAAAACCAGTTACTGCAGAGGAAACTCCTTCACCAGTATTAGAACAAGCTTAGTATTTCTATGAAAAATCAAATCTTAAAAACCAGTATAACAGCAATTGCCTTTTTTTGGGCAGTTGCTGCTTTTTCGCAAAATGAAAATCACAGTTCATTGTCTTTAGATTCTTTTTATTCCAAAATAAAAAGTCAACAAAATCCACAAATTGTTGATGCTCGAACTCCAGACGAATTTGCTTTGAATCATATTGAAGGCGCTGTAAACTTTAATCTTCAATCTGAAAATTATGAGCAATATGCCTCAAAATTGGATAAATCTAAACCCGTTTTTATTTACTCAATCGGAGCCGGAAGAAGTGTGGCTTTAGAAAAAGAATTATTAAAAAATGGCTTTAAAGAAGCGTATAGTCTCGAAGGCGGAATTGCTAATTGGATCGGCGGCGGAAAACCTTTTTATTCCAATCTCAAAAGTAAATTGTCCTTAAAAGAATTCAATAAAATCATTGCCGATAATAAAACCGTTTTGGTAGATATTGGTTCCAAATACTGCGGGCCTTGTAAAAAAGTAAAACCTGTTTTAGAAACCATCAGGACAGAATACGGAGCTGCTTTAAAAGTGGTCGAAATCGAATTGGAAGACAGTCCACAAGTTATTGCCGATTTAAAAACAATCAAAGTTTTTCCGACTTTAATTTTATATCAAGATGGAAAAATTGTCTTTAAAAAACAAGGTATCAACGATTTGAAAAATGAAGTCGATGTTGCATTGGCTTCGAAGTAGCATTTAAATTTTTTGAACGTAAAGCTTTTAGTACTCAAATCGCACAGTTTGTCAGGCTGAGCGGAGTCGAAGCTCCGCAATCAAAATCGCCAATTTTTGCTGAGTTTATTGCGGAGATTTCTCTTCCGTCGAAATGACAAAAATACGTATTAAGCACAAAACCTAAGCTTTGTCAAAGTTTAAAACTTTGACAAAGTTTCCATAATCTAAAAATTAACTAACCAAAAATATGTCAACCAAGAAAAAAATAACGAAAATTATTATACCCATTTTATTAATTCTCCTCATTCTTGCTGCTTTCCTCTTCTGGCCTATTAATACGAATGGAACTTTAATTAAAGAAGATCAAAAACTTGCTGAAGGAAAAAAAGATTTTTTATCCTCAAAAGTTCCCACAGATTCCGTTTCAGGAAAAAAGACCAACATCATTATTCTTCTTGCCGATGATTTAGGAAAATATGACATTTCGCTCTACGGCGGAAAATCAACACCAACACCGCAAATAGATTCTTTGGCTGCTTCTGGAGTTACTTTTACTGATGGATATGCCTCTGCCTCTATTTGTTCGCCTTCTAGAGCTGGACTAATTACAGGAAGATATCAGGAACGTTTTGGACATGAATATCAGCCTGGAGATCGCTATCCAAAAAACAACTTAGAATATTATGCTTTTAAGTATTTGATCAATACCAACAATTGGAGATTAAATGATAAAATAGAATATCCAAATGAGGCTTCAATTGCAACACAGGGTTTACCAAAATCTGAAATCACTTTTGCTGATTTAGCTAAAAGAGAAGGTTACAACACAGGTATTATTGGAAAATGGCACTTAGGACATAATAAAGGATTTTTTCCTTTAGACCGTGGTTTCGATTATCATTACGGCTTTTATCAGGCTTTCTCTCTATTTGCTCCAGAAGACGATAATCCAGATATTATTAATCATCATCATAAAGATTTTACTGATAAGATGATTTGGGGAAAAGGGCGTGTCGGAATTGGACAAATCCGCAGAGACAGCACCATAATTGATGAAAAAGCATATCTAACAGAAAAATTTGCTGAAGAAGCCGAAACATTTATTGATAAAAATAAAAACAAGCCTTTCTTATTGTACATTCCTTTTAATGCGCCACATACGCCATTTCAGGTTCGCAAAAAGTATTACGATCGTTTTCCAAATATAAAAGACGAAAACAAACGCGTTTATTTCGCTATGATCAGTGCTTTAGATGATGCAATTGGGAGAATTCGGGCTAAAGTAAAAAAAGAAGGTCTAGAAGAAAATACTTTAATCATTTTTGCCAGCGACAATGGCGGCGCCGATTATACATTTGCAACCACAAATGCACCATTAAAAGGAGGTAAATTTTCTCATTTTGAAGGCGGTATAAATGTTCCTTTTGCACTTTCGTGGAAGGGAAAAATCAAGCCTAATACAGTTTACAAAAACCCTGTCAGTACTTTAGATATTTTTACCACAATTGCTTCTGCGATTGGTTCTGATCTTCCAAAAGACCGAATTTATGATGGTGTAGATTTGATTGCAACGGTAAACAGAAATAAAGAAGCCCATAAAGATTTATACTGGCGTTCCGGCGATGCAAAAGCAATTAGAAGCGGTGATTGGAAATTAGTAATAAGCGGTAAAACGCATGAAAAATGGCTCTACAATCTTGCCTCTGATAAATCTGAAACAACAGATCTCGCGCAAAAAAATCCAGCAAAAGTAAAAGAATTACAAACTGCTTTACAAAATTGGGAGAAAGGATTAATTAAACCGCTTTGGCCTAATTTAACATACTATGAATTCGATTTTGGCAAACAGAAATACTTTGTTGATTTATAATCGTGAATACAAAACCCGATAGGTTTTGGAAATCTTGCAACAAATCAATCATTATAAATTGCCTCCAGCTTTAGCTGGAGGTTAAAAATTTAACAAGCAAAAGGGCTTTAGCCAAACTTTTTATTCGGCTAAAGCCTTTTTTACAACTAGACCTGTTACCTCCAGCTAAAGCTGAAGGCAATTCAAAAATTATGATTTTATCGCTGCTTTTTTTCTATTATAAGCTCTCCAAAATCTCGTAGGTTTACTTTAAATAACGAATCAAATACCTACAAGGTTTTGGAAACCTTGCAGGAAATCAATAATTCAAAATGATGATTTTACTATTAATTTTTGTTATAAGATATCCAATAACCTTGTCAATCTGATTTTAAATAAATAATTAATAATACCTATAAGGTTTACTAAACCTTGTAGTAAAGAAAAATATAAAATGTCAACCTCAACAAAACAATTTACTTTACACGAAGATTGGACTGTCGTTATTCTAGGCTTTCTTATAATCGGAATTTCTCTTTTTATTTTTCTTCCTCAAATTCCCGTTTTCAAATGGACGAATGCTACTGATTTAACCAACAATGTTTTCGAAATAAAAAATCTTCAAATCATTGGTTTACAATTTATTTATTTCACTTTTATTGGAAGTATTGGAACTTTTTTAGTTGGAAAATCGGTTAAGAATTTCCTTTTCGGATTTCCTGTAATTTACTTTCTCACAATTCTTGCATTGATAATTGCAGGAAATACAGCAATAAAAGCACTAAATCTGGAAGCCGTTATTTTCAGTTTAGTAATCGGATTACTTATCGGGAATTTTTTCAAACTTCCAGAATGGTTTCGCAGCGCTTTATCAACAGAACTCTTTGTTAAAATCGGATTGGTTTTACTGGGAACAAGTGTAATTTTTTCGGATATTTTAAAGGCAGGATCTTTAGGATTAATTCAAGCTTTGGTTGTGGTTTTATCGGTTTGGTATTTTGCTTTCTGGCTCTGTAAAAAACTAAAAGTCGATGATGAATTGACCATGATGATTTCGAGTGCGGTTTCTATTTGCGGTGTTTCTGCTGCCATTGCAACTTCTGGTGCGATAAAAGGAGATTCTAAAAAATTATCTTATGTAATTTCGATGGTTTTGGTAACCGCTATTCCAATGATGATTTTTATGCCAATAATTGCGAGTCATTTTAATTTTCCAGAAGAAGTTACAGGAGCCTGGCTTGGCGGCAGCATCGATACTTCTGGAGCTGTTGTCGCATCTGGAACTTTGGTTGGCGAAACGGCTTTAAAAATAAGTACGATTGTCAAATTTTCTCAAAACGTTTTATTGGGTTTAGCGGCTTTTGCCATTTCCATTTATTGGACTTATACGCACAATGAATCTTCTGAAGTAAAGAATTCAAAACCAACGCTTGGTGTAATTTGGGAACGTTTTCCAAAGTTCGTCATAGGTTTTATTGCCGCTTCAATTGTTTTTTCGTTTTTGATTACTCCTGAAACTCGCGATGAAGTAAAAGAAAGTTTAAAAAATATTCAGGGACTTTGGTTTGCTTTAGCATTTACGAGTATTGGTTTGGAAACTAATTTTAAAGATTTACTGCATCACAATAGCAGGAAACCTTTAATAGCATTTTTAACGGCTCAAGTATTTAATATCATTATCACATTGATTATTGCTTTTTTTCTTTTAAACCTTAAATATTCCGCTAGGAATATCTCATCGGTAGAAAAAAATTGTATTGTTCCGTATTGTGTCCTGTAGGGACACCTGTTGTATAGAAATGGCACATTTTGCAATTAATCAAACGTTCCTACAGAACGTATAACCGCTATTTAAATTTAATTCTGCCGACGAAACATTCCTAAAGGAATGAATTTCAATTTTCAATTGCCTACAGCTTTAGCTGGAGGTTTATAATTTAAAAGAAAAAAGACTTTAGCCAAACTTATTATTCGGCTAAAGTCTAGATTATTTCTAAATCTTTTACCTCCAGCTAAAGCTGTAGGCAATTCATTCTTTTTTATTGCGAAAATAATCTACATCTAAACCCAACAGGTTTTATCCCGAGGCTTCGGGACTGTCGGGTTTGTATCTGTTATTCAACTATTAAACCTAAAAAAAGAAAGTAAAAACTGCCTAAACAATACATTTTTCATTTGCTTCTTCACTCTTAAAACACAATAACAAATAACTGATAATCAATATTTTAAATCTCTTTACTTTTTACTTAAATCATCTTTCTACTCATTCTTTTCAAAAAAATTAAATAAACTTTTGGTTTTAATTATAATAAAATTAACTTTGTCTATAGGATTAGTAGAGTTTTAATCATAAAGAACTAAATTTTGAAAACAACAGCTTACACATCGCATTACATTCTTCCTAAAAAATTCACCTATAACGCTTTTAGTTATATGTGTATCTGTTGTTAAAAATCCTTTTTTCAATTTTCGCTTTTAAGTCGAAAATAAAACCATAAACTATATTTCATATTGACAAATTAACGATTAATGCTTTATTGCATTAAGAGCACAAGTATGTCAAAATCAGAATAAATAAAAAAAAGCAACAACTAAAACAAGACTAAAATGAAAATAATGCACTGCCCTACTCTTTTATAGTAAAAACCATTTCTGCGGCAACGGAAATGGCAAGACTCAAAGAACATTTATCACTAAAAAAAGCCTTCGGAAATTGAAAAATCAATTTTTCGCATCGCTTATTATTTAAATCCAAAAAGTAATGAACAAGCAATTACAAGCCTTATTGTGGATTTTCGTACTCTTAATTTCAATCGGAATTAAAGCGCAAAATACACAACCTTTAATTAATTCTACCTTAAACGGTACCGTTATCGATCAGGTAACGAATCAGCCTCTTCCGGGAGTTTCAGTTCAAATCAAAGGAACTACTCACGGTGCAGTAACAGATTTAGACGGAAAATTCTATTTTCAAACAGGTCAAAAATTCCCTTATACTTTAATCGTAAGTTATTTAGGATATGTTACAACCGAACATATTGCAACAAAAGATTTCGTTCAAATCTCTTTAAAAGAAGATGTTAAGGAATTAAATGAAATCGTAATTATCGGATACGGAAGTACTTCTAAAAAAGACTATACGGGAGCTGCAGAAACTGTAGCTCAAATGTCATTAAAAGCAACTCAGAAAACATTAGAAAGTTCGCTTCAAGGTTCTGTAGCGGGTGTAAACGTAACGCAGACTTCGGGCGCACCAGGCGCAGGAATGAGCATACGTATTCGAGGCGGGAGTTCGATTCAAGGAGGAAATGAACCTTTGTATGTAATCGATGGTTTTCCTTTATACAATTCAGAGGTGACTTCGGGCGTTTTGAGCGGTACGCCGACAAATCCGCTTTCGACTATAAATCCAGCAGATATTGAATCGATTACAGTTTTAAAAGATGCTTCATCTACAGCAATTTATGGTTCAAGAGGAGCAAATGGTGTTGTAATTATTACAACCAAAAAAGGTTCCAACACTGCAGCAACTGTAAATTATGATTTTACAATTGGCCAGCAGGAAGTCCGCAAAAAAATTGATTTATTAGATGCTCAAGGTTTTTCAAGGTTAAGAAATGCGGCATTGTACGATTCGAATCCAACGGGAGGGACAAACCAATATCTGAGTGATGCGCAGATTGCTGCACTTGGCAAAGGAACTGACTGGCAGGATGCTGCGTTTCAAAAAGGATTAACGCAGAATCATCAGTTGAGTATTTCTGGCGGAAACAATCAGACTAAATATGCTGTTTTTGGAAATTATTACAATCAGGAAGGAATTATTAAAAATACTGGTTTTGAGCGTTTCAGCGGACGAGTTAATTTAAATTCAAAAATAAGCAGTAAAGCAAGATTTGGTTTAAACTTAACCATTGCAGAAACGAAAGCAAAAGTAGCTCCAACGGGTTTGGTAACCGCTTTATTGAGCATGCCACCAACAGCAACTATTTATGAACCAGACGGAAGTTATACTTTAAGAAATCCGTTTGAGAATATCTTCGCCAACCCAATTGCAACTTTAAACGAACGTAAAAACCAATCGATTACCGATCGTATTTTGGGAACTATTTACGGCGAATATGATATTTTGAAAAATTTAGTTTTCAAAGTTTCTTTTGGAACTGATATGATTTTCAACAAAGAAAAAAGTTATCTGCCATCCACTATTTACGAAGGTTTGATTACCAATGGAGAAGGAAAAATTGGAAATGCAGAATCAAGAAGCTGGTTAAACGAAAATACTTTAACGTACACTACTGTAATTGGCGAAAAACATCATTTGAATGCTTTGGCAGGTTACACACAGCAAAGTTCTACGAGAGAATACAATAATGGAGGATCACAGCAATATGTAAATGATATTACTTCTTATTACAGTTTACAAAGTGGTAATATTGCTTTAATGCCTTCTTCTGGCGAAAGTACTTGGGCTTTAAATTCGTATTTATCAAGAGTCAATTACAATTACGATTCGAAATATTTCTTAACTGGAAGTATTAGAGCTGATGGTTCTTCCCGATTTGGAAAAGATAATAAATGGGGTTATTTTCCTTCTGTAGCTGCCGCTTGGCAAATTAGCAATGAAGAGTTCTTCTCGCCAGTTAAAAATGTAATTAACAGCTTAAAAATTAGAAGCAGCTGGGGTGCAACCGGAAATCAGGAAATTGGAGAATACCAGTCTTTATCTACTTTAACAAGTGTAAAATATCTTTTTGGAGATCAAATTTATACTGGTTTTACGCCTACGCGAATTGCAAACGACAATTTAGGATGGGAGTTAACCAATCAGTTTGATGCAGGTGTTGACGTTGGATTTTTTGATGATAAATTGAATTTAACTGTCGATGTATACCGCAAAACAACCAAAAATTTATTGTTAGATGTACAGCTTCCTTACACAACAGGATTTACTTCTTCTTTACAAAATTTCGGATCTGTTCAAAATCAAGGTCTTGAACTTGGCTTAAATGCTTCTCTTGGAAATACGGCTTTTTCTTGGACATCAAACTTCAATATTGCCTTTAACCAAAACAAAATTATTGCATTAGGAAATGGTGCCGAATTCTACACTTTTGGAAATTATATTTTAAAAGTTGGCGAATCTCTTGGTACTTTCTACGGAGCAGTTACAGACGGAATTTTACAAACGGCAGATGTTGCCACAAAAGGAGTTTATACTGGAAATGCTGCACCAAAAGCAGGTGATCGTTTATACAAAGATATTAACGGCGACGGCGCATTTACAACCGCAGCGGACAGAACAAGCATTGGCGATGCGCAACCTGATTTCGTTTTCGGATTCTCTAATAATTTTACTTACAGAGGTTTTGAATTGGCCGTTTTAGTAAATGGTTCTGTTGGAAATAAAATCCTTAACGGAAACCTTCAGGCTTTGGAATTATACAACGGACAACAAAATGCTTCAACTTCTGCGTTGGATGCGTGGACACCAGAAAATCCGAGTAATACAACGCCGAGAGCAAAACTAGATCCTGCGCCTGTTTTCTCTAATCGTTTTGTAGAAGATGGTTCATTTTTGAGATTAAAAAATATCACTTTAAGCTACAATCTTCCTAAGAAATTATCCGAAAAACTAAACTTAACGTCAGTAAAATTCCGTGTAATTGGAGAAAACTTATTGACTTGGACAAAATACACAGGTTACGATCCCGAAGTTACTAACGGAACTACTATTTCTCCAGGAACAGATACTGGAATCTATCCCGCTTCTAAAACAATTTCAGGCGGATTAAGCGTAACATTCTAAAAGATTTATCATGAAAAAGACCATTATATTCAGTTTAGCCGCACTTTTTTTAATAAGTGCCTGCAATCCGTTGGACGAAGATCCGAAAGCCTTTATTTCGTCTAATAATTTTTATAAAACTACCGAAGATGCAGATGCTGCGGTTATCGCCATTCATAATGCGATCAACAGTTCTACGCATACATTATACAATCGATTGATTCAGATTGCAACCGAAATGGCAACTGACGACTACGAAGCGGGTCCAAGAGCTAGAAATGCTCATGTTAGAGCATTATCCAATTTAACGCATGACGCTTCAAACGATCGTATGATCGAGTTATGGAGACAAAGTTATGATGGGATCAACAGAGCCAATGTGGCGATTGATAACATCACTAAAAACCCGAATCTTACTACTCAGAAGGACAAAGATTTAATTAATGAAGCAAAATTTTTAAGAGCGCTTTTATACTTTAATTTAGTTCGATGGTTTGGAGATGTTCCGTTGGTTTTACACGAAACGACCGTTTTAAATCCAGATGCCATAAACGTAAGCAATACTCCAGAAGTTGAAGTTTACACTCAAATTGAAAATGATCTAATTGATGCAGAAGCACTTCCTGTTGTACAGCAAAATAAAGGTCGTGTAACGGCGGGCGCAGCAAAAAGTATTTTAGCGAAAGTATATTTAACCGAAAAGAAATGGCAGAAAGCAGCAGAAAAGAGTAAAGAAATCATTGATAGTAAGGTTTATGATTTATTTGAAAATTATGCTGATGTCTTTAATGTTGCCTCCAAAAACGGAAAAGAACATATTTTTTCAGCGCAGTTTAAAGGTTTAACTAACTGGAACGGAAACATGCTAGCTTCTACAGCTGCGCCAACATCGGTTCCTGGAATTGCTGGCGATCAGGCAGATGCATTACACAAAGAAGGCGGCCTTTTTGAAGCTTTCGCGGAAACTGATAAAAGAAAATACATCACTTTTGCAGTAGAATTTGTGAGTCCAACCGATGGAAAAACCTATAAAGTAACACCGCATTTTAATAAATATTTTGATCCTGCAACTCCTACTTCGCCTGGTCAGTCTTCTAAAAATACACCAATTATAAGATTTGCTGAAGTATTACTGATTTATGCTGAAGCTATAAATGAACAAGGCGGACCAACTCCAGAAGCTTATGCAGCAGTTGACCGCGTGAGAACGAGAGCTGGAATTGCATTATTAGCAGATACTGCTCCGGCTTTAAGTCAAGACGCTTTTAGAGAAGCCGTTTTTGAAGAAAGACGAAAAGAATTGGTTTACGAATATCAGCGTTGGTTTGATTTGGCAAGAAGAGGGCCTGATTATTTTGTAGCAAAACTAAAAGCCGCAGGAAAAACAAATGCACAGCCAAAACACGTTCACTTTCCTATTCCGCAGCGAGAATTGGATTTGAATCCGAATTTGAAACAAGTTCCGGCTTGGAGATAAATTTTTATTAAACGCATAGAGACATAGTTTTTAATGCTACATAAAAGGCGTTTCACTTGCTGGAATAAACATAGTTTTTGATTGATAAAAACTACGTGTTGAGAAATGTATTTCTCTTCTATAGTCTCTTCAAAAGAAAAAAATCTATGTTTCTCTGTGTTAGGAAAATTTAAAAAATTTAAAAATATACTAACAGTAAATTATTATAAAATGAATAAAAGAATAAACATTTTATTTTCTGTCTTATTGACGGGAATAATTGGTTCTTATGAAACCGAAGCCCAAACAGACTCTTCTAAACCCAACGTAATTTTGATTATGGTTGATGATATGGGCTATTCGGATTTAGGAAATTATGGATCTGAAATTAAAACGCCAAATCTAGATCGCTTAGCGAAAGAAGGAACACGTCTTCGCGAATTTTACAACAACTCGATTTGCGCGCCTACAAGAGCTTCTTTATTAACGGGTCAATATCAGCACAAAGCGGGAGTGGGTTATTTTGATGTGAATTTGGGTTTACCTGCCTATCAAGGATATTTAAACAAAGAATCTTTGACATTAGGTGAAGTTTTCCGTTCTGGAGGTTACAGCACCTTAATGTCTGGAAAATGGCACGTAGGTTCTGAAGATCAAGCACAATGGCCGAACCAAAGAGGTTTTGACAAGTTTTACGGAATTTTAAAAGGTGCAGCCAATTATTTTGACACAAAACCGCTTCCTTTTGGAAAAACGGCTTATCCTGTAAAAATGATCCGCAATAATGAGGAGCTTCATCCAAAAGATGATTCGTATTATTTTACAGATGAAATCGGAAATAATGCCGTTACTTTCTTAGACGAACAAAATAAAGAAAACAAACCTTTCTTTTTATATCTGGCATTTACTGCGCCACACTGGCCATTGCAGGCAAAACCAGTTGATATTGCAAAATACAGAGGTAAATTTGATGAAGGCTGGGATGCTTTAAGAGAAAAAAGAATTAAAAAATTAAGAGAAAACGGAATTATACTTCCTAACCAAACTATTGCGCCTCGCGATCCAGAAGTTCCAGAATGGGATAAATTAACGTATGATGAAAAGCAATTCTGGAAAGCTAAAATGGAAGTTTACGCTGCAATGGTAGACAACATGGATCAAAATGTGGGTAAAGTTTTAGACAAATTAAAAGCTTTGAAAAAAGACAAAAACACACTAATCATTTTTATTGCAGATAATGGTGCTCAAGGCGGTTTCAATACTTATAATCCGTTAAAAAGAGGTTTAGTTCGCAACGAAGGACCAATTGGAACTTCTGGATCTTTTGATTACCAAGAACAAAACTGGGCTTATTTATCGAATACACCGCTGCAGGATTATAAAAATAATATGCACGAAGGCGGTTTTAGTTCTCCATTTATTGCTTGGTATCCATCAAAAATTAAAGCTGGACGTATTGATAAAGGAACTGGACATATTATTGACCTTGCTCCTACTTTCTACGATTTGGCAGGAATTGAATATCCGAAAAACCTAAACGGTGTAAATTCTAATCCGCTTCCAGGGAAAAGTTTACTTCCAGTATTGTTTGAGAATGCTTCTGAAGTAAACAGAGGTGCGCCATTATTCTGGGAAAGAGCTGGAAACAGAGCCGTTAGAGAAGGAAAATGGAAATTGGTTTCAATCTATCCATCGTATCAATGGGAACTTTACAATCTGGAAGCAGACCGTGGTGAAACGACAAACGTTGCAGCGCAGAATCCAGGAATTGTAAATGATCTTTCTGCAAAATATTTTGACTGGGCAGATAAAACTGGAGTTGTAGAATACAGCAAATTCAAACAAAAAAATGAATTGATTCCCGGTGCTGCCGCAAAGAAATAATTACTTTTTTTGATATTTTTAGTAATTATAACAAAAAGCGATTGTTGTTATAGCATTCGCTTTTTAAATAAAAAAAAGGTGTACAAAAAAATAGGCTGTCTCAAATTAGGACAGCCTATTTTATTTGATTGCAATTAATATCTAAACTCCAGCGGAGCAAAATATTTATAGCTCAAAAATAATAACAATGTTTAAAGCTCCAGCGGAGCAAAATATTTATAGCTCAAAAATATTAACAATGTTTAAAGCTCCAGCGGAGCCAAATATTTATAGCTCAAAATATTCACAATGTTTAAAGCTCTATCGGAGCAAAATATCTATAGCTCAAAAAACATCTACAATTTGTAAAGCTCCAGCGGAGCGATATTCTTTTTATATTTCGCCTCTCTGAGGCTCCTTGATCGCAAATAAATTAGCTCTATAAATATGACGTTCCTATGGGACTGACATACTCGAAACGTATAACTCGAATTATTTTTTTATCCTAAAATAAAAATTAGTTTCTAAACTCGTTTAATGATTTCTCAATAATCTGAAGGCATTCATTAATTTGATCTTCTGTCATTACCAAAGGCGGTGCTAATCTAATTTTATTTCCGTGCGTTGGTTTTGCTAATAATCCGTTGTCTCTAAATTTTAGGCAGATTTCCCAAGCCAGATCAGAATCTTCATCGGTATTGATTACAATTGCATTCAAAAGTCCTTTTCCACGAACCAGTGTAACTAAATTATTTCTTTCAGCGATTTTATTCAATCCATCTCTTAAGATAATTCCAAGACGTTCTGCATTTTCAGCTAGTTTTTCATCTTTAACTACGTCCAGCGCTGCAATTGCAACTGCGGCCGCAACAGGATTTCCTCCAAAAGTAGATCCGTGTTGTCCTGGTTTAATGACATTCATAATTTCATCATTACACAAAACAGCCGAAACTGGATAAACTCCGCCCGAAATTGCTTTTCCTAAAATTAAAATATCAGGCTGTACATTTTCGTGATGAACCGCCAATAACTTTCCTGTACGCGCAATTCCAGTTTGAACCTCATCTGCAATAAAAAGTACATTGTGTTGTTCGCAAAGTGCTTTTGCTTTCGCTAAATATCCTTCAGAAGGAACATAAACTCCTGCTTCACCCTGAATAGGTTCTACCAAAAATCCAGCAATATTTTTAGATGAATTTAAAGCTTTTTCAAGGGCTTCAAGATTATTGTATTCAATTTTTATAAAACCATCTGTAAAAGGTCCGAAGTTTTTACGAGCTGTTTCGTCATTAGAGAAAGAGATAATAGTAGTTGTTCTTCCATGAAAATTATTCTCGCACACAATAACCTGCGCTTGATTTTCAGGAATTCCTTTTACTTCATACGCCCATTTTCTACACACTTTAAGAGCCGTTTCAACTGCTTCAGCACCTGTATTCATTGGAAGAACTTTATCAAAACCAAAATATTTGGTTACATATTCTTCGTAATTTCCTAATTTATCATTGTAAAAAGCACGAGAAGTCAAAGTCAGTTTTTGTGCTTGTTCTACCATTGCATTTACAATTTTAGGATGGCAATGACCTTGATTTACTGCAGAGTAAGCCGACAAAAAGTCATAATATTTTTTTCCATCAACATCCCAAACATATACTCCTTCTCCACGTTCTAAAACTACTGGAAGCGGATGGTAATTGTGAGCTCCATATTTATTCTCTTTTTCAATCAAAATTTCTGATTTTGACGAAAGCGCTTTTTCTGTACTTATCATAATCTGCTTTTTATTTCAACAAAAATATTAAAAATTAATTAATTATCATGTTTAAAATCATATTTTGACTTAAAAATAACAAAAAATAAGTCAAAAATTATACTTTAAGCCTCATAAAAAGCTATATTTATTTTAAACAGAATTATATTTTTAACCTTTTTATTAAAAAAAAGAGTTACTTTTATGAATACCAAAAAACAAATATTTAAACGATTTTATTGAATGGAAATATTAGACGAATTTGATATTAGTATTATTAAGGAATTAGAAAAAGATGGCCGAATGGCTTTTTCTGCAATCGCGGCTAATTTGAAAATATCAAATACTATGGTGCATCAGCGTATCAACCGCATGATCGAACAAGGCGTAATTGGCGGCATCAAACCCATTATTCAAGAAAAGAAAATTGGTTACGACTGGGCTTCATTTACCGGAATTACCCTAAACAAGGATTCTGATTCTGATAGAATTATCGAAGCGCTTAAAGAAATTCCAGAAATTACAGAATGCTATTATGTTACGGGTTCTTTTACCTTATATATAAAAATAATTGCAAAAAATCACGAACATATGCGCCGTATTCTTTACGAGAAAATAGACGGAATTCCAGGCATTGCCAAAACCGATTCGATTGTTGAATTGGGCTGTGCATTCAAAAGAAATATATCATTGTAAGAAGAACTTTTATTCTTTTTCAAAATAATAGTTATAAACCTCACAGGAATTTACTTGTGAGGTTTTTTTGTAACATAATATTTCTGATATTTGTTAAAAATTGTAGAATTATGAAAAATACAGTGCTAATTTTATTCAGTGCAATCTTATTTTCAAACGTTATGAACGCACAATTACAGCCCGTAAAATATACCGAAGGTACACAACAGCTGAATTGCTTATTTATAAAAGCAGCTAAAAAAAGCAGCCAAAATCCAGGAATACTACTCTTGCCTGCCTGGCTCGGAATTGACAATGCCTCTAAAGGAATTGCTGCGGAGTTATCTAAACTTGGTTATCATGTTTTTATCGCCGACATCTATGGCGAAGGAAATTATCCGAAAAACACAGGTGAAGCTGGGAAACAAGCTGGTTTTTACAAAATAAATTTTGAAGCGTATCAAAAACGTATCGATGCTGCTTTGAAAGAACTTGTAAAATCAGGAGCAAATGCCGATAATATCGTTGCTATTGGTTACTGCTTTGGAGGAACAGGCGTTTTGGAAGCTGCGAGAGGTCATTTAAATGTAAAAGGAGTTGCCTCTTTTCATGGTGGTTTAGGTAAAGATGCCAGCAGAAAAACAGAAAGTATATCCACAAAAGTTTTAATCTGTCATGGTGCAGATGATCCGTTTGTTCCAAAAGATGAAATTACAGCATTCCAACAAGAAATGCGTGATGCAAAAGCAGACTGGCAGATGATTTATTATGCAGATTCTGTTCACTCGTTTACAAATCCAGAAGCTGGAAGTGATAATTCTAAAGGTGCTGCATATAACCCTGTTGCAGCAAAAAGATCTTTTGACCATTTACAGCTGTTCTTAAATGAAGTTCTAAAAAAATAATACCTATTATAATACCCTAGCCAAAAACAAATCAATTAAATAAACCAATGTCACATAGCAAAATTAGAGAAGACAAAACCTGTTTAAACTGCAGGCACGTTGTTGAGCAAAAATTCTGTCCAAACTGCGGACAGGAAAACAGCGACAGCCGAAAAACTTTTCATCATTTATTTATTCATTTCTTTGAAGATTTAACGCATTACGAAAATGCATTCTGGAAAACGATTCGCAACCTGCTTTTTAAACCTTCAACTCTAACCAAAGAATATCTTTCGGGAAAACGATTGTCTTATCTGGCTCCAGTTCGTCTTTATATCTTTATTAGTTTTATTACTTTTCTTTTAATTGCATTATTTCCAAGTAACTTAACTGAGGACCTAACAAAAAATGACAAGGAAATCACGTCCAATTTTGAAAAAGCAGAAAAAAAAGAAAAGAAAAGCTGGAAGGAAAAATCATACTTAAAAGAACACACAATAGATAAATCATATTTTCATTTGAAAACAATGAAAGAAATTGATTCCATTCAGAAATATGGAAAAGAAAGCGAGAAATTAAATACAACATCGTACTGGTTCTATGAAAAAGCTGTTCATGTGACTGAAAAAAATACTAAAAGAGAGATAATTGAAAAATTTATCGAATCTTTCTTTCACAATCTTCCTAAAATTCTATTTATCATAATGCCGTTTTTTGCTTTTTTCTTGTGGCTATTACACAGTAAAAAAAGATGGTATTATTTTGACCACGGGATTTTTACGCTCCATTATTTTTCTTTCCTGTTATTGATATTCCTCATCATGTTTATAATTAACCGATTAATCGGTTTGTTTGGCGAAGACAGTCCATTATCATTTATATCAGGAATAACTAATTTTGTGGGAACAATATGGATGTGTTATTATTTTTATCCGGCACATCATCGTTTTTATGGAGAATCTAGAGGAGTGTCATTTATTAAAAGTTTTTTCCTTTTCATTGTAAATTCACTATTTATTATATTTTTGCTGACCTTTTACGTTCTTTACACATTTATTAATTTACACTAACTATAAAAAATGAAAAAGTTACTCATTTTATTATTGGTTGCATCTGCGTATTCTTGTAAAACTGCGCAGTCAACCGCTTCCAATGACAATTCCGATCCTACCAAATATGTAAAGGTTATTAAGGAAAAAGATCTAAAAAAAATGCTTTACGTTATAGCTTCTGATGAAATGGAAGGCCGTGACACGGGTTCGAAAGGACAAAAAAAAGCGGGTCAATATATGATTGAGCAATACAAAAAAAATGGAGTATCTTTTCCAAAAGGGGCTACTGACTATTACCAGCATATTCCAGCTTCTTATTTAAATTCAAAGCGTAACAAAAATTTACCTGATTCTGAAAACATCTGGGCATTTATTGAAGGTACTGAAAAACCAGATGAAGTCTTGGTTATTTCTGCTCATTACGATCACATCGGAATTAAAAATGGTGAGATTTACAATGGTGCCGACGATGACGGTTCTGGTACTGTTGCTGTTATAGAAATGGCAAAAGCATTTACTAAAGCTAAAAAACAAGGACATGGACCAAAGCGTTCTATTCTTTTTCTTCACGTAACTGGAGAAGAGCATGGTTTACATGGATCTCGTTTTTACTCTGAAAATCCTTTATTTCCAATTGCAAATACTATTACTGACATCAATATTGATATGATCGGACGTCGTGATGTAGAACATGCAAAATCAAACAACTACGTTTATGTAATTGGTGCTGACAGATTATCTTCGGATTTACATAATGCTGTTGTGGCTCAAAATGAAAAATACATCAAAATGGACTTGGATTATAAGTTTAATGATCCTAAAGATCCAAATCATTTTTATGAGCGTTCTGACCATTATAACTTTGCAAAACACGGAATTCCATCTGTTTTCTTATTTAACGGAGTTCACGAAGATTACCACGGAAAAGACGACACTGCAGAAAAAATCGAATATGATGCTTTAACTCAAAGAACAAAATTAGCTTTTGTAATCGCTTGGGATTTGGCTAATAGAGAAAATAGACCGGTAGTTGATAAGAAATAATTTTTTAAGATGCTAAGATTCTGAGGTTCTAAGATACTAAGTTTTTTAGATGCTGAAAATTATTTTAAAAAATCGAATATTAGATTCTTTTTACAAACATAGCCCGCGGTTTCAACCGCGGGAGACGAATCTGAGATAATGCACCGTAATAATTATTGCGTCCCCACGGTTAAAGACCGCGGACTATATTTGGAATTTGGAATACGAAGGTTGCGAGATCATAGGACATTTTAAAGCTTTTTGGTTTCGTAAGATAAAAAACAAAAAAAGGGATGAGTTTTAGAAACTCATCCCTTTTTTATATATTCTAGATTCCTAAAAGAAAACCTCCGAACCTTTGTAACTTTGACCCTTTGTCCCTTAACTAGTCATTCATCGAAATCAAAAACTCTTCGTTATTTCTCGTTTTCTTGAAACGGTCATTTACAAAATCCATAGATTCTACTGGGTTCATATCTGATAGATATTTACGCATGATCCACATTCTTTGCAGTGTTTTTTCGTCTAACAATAAATCATCACGACGTGTACTTGACGATGTAAGATCGATTGCTGGGAAAATACGTTTATTAGCTATCTTACGATCTAATTGTAATTCCATGTTACCCGTTCCTTTAAATTCTTCGAAGATCACTTCGTCCATTTTCGAACCTGTTTCTGTTAACGCAGTTGCGATGATACTTAATGAACCACCATTTTCTACATTTCTAGCAGCTCCAAAGAAACGTTTTGGTTTTTGCAATGCATTTGCATCAACACCACCGCTCAATACTTTTCCAGATGCTGGCTGTACAGTATTGTAAGCTCTTGCTAAACGAGTAATAGAATCTAATAAAATCACCACATCGTGACCGCATTCTACCAAACGTTTTGCTTTTTCAAGCACTATATTTGCGATTTTCACGTGTTCTTGTGGTTCTCTGTCAAAAGTAGAAGCAATAACTTCACCACGAACACTTCTCTGCATATCGGTAACCTCCTCAGGACGCTCGTCGATAAGAAGAACAATCAAATAAACTTCAGGATGGTTTGCAGCAATTGCATTTGCAATATCTTTAAGAAGCATTGTTTTACCCGTTTTAGGCTGTGCAACGATCATACCACGCTGTCCTTTACCAATTGGTGAAAACAAATCAATAATTCGGGTCGAAACAGAACTGCCTTTTTCAGCCAGTTTGAATTTTTCTGAAGGGAAAACTGGCGTTAAGTGTTCGAAAGAAACTCTATCGCGAACCACTTGCGGATCATGTCCATTAATTTTTAATACACGAACTAAAGGAAAAAACTTCTCTCCTTCTTTTGGAGGGCGAACCACCCCTTTTACTGTATCTCCGGTTTTAAGACCGAACAATCTAATTTGCGAAGTTGATAAATAAATATCATCTGGAGAAGCTAAATAATTATAATCAGAAGAACGTAAAAATCCGTAACCATCAGGCATCATTTCAAGAACACCTTCACTTTCAATAATTCCGTCAAACTCAAAGTCTGAATCTCTGAAATTATTGCTTTTTTTATTTTTATGATTAGGATTTTGGTTGCTGTGATTCCCATTTCCGTTTCCATTGCCATTCCCGTTTTGATTTGGATTCTGATTCGGGTTAGGATTTTGATTTGGGTTTTGGTTCGGATTCTGGTTTTTATTTTGATTCGGATTGATCTTTTTAACTGGAGCCGCTTGTGGAGCTTTCTCTGCCGCTTCCGTTTCAGCTGTCACTTCAGAAGTAACTGGTTCAGAAGGTTCTTCAGTTGAAGTTTCCGTTTCTGATACCACTTCTTTATCTTTCTTAAGAGCAACTTTTTTCTCGTATGCCGATTTACTGAATTTTACAATTTTAGGCTCTTTTTTTCCTGCTGGTGCTTTATCTTCTTGTACCGCCGGCGCAGCTTCTTCAATTGGCTGAGCTGTTGCAGCAGTATCGTTTTTTTGAACAGTTTCCTCTACTTTATCAAATTCTAAAACGGGAGTATTTTTGGTATTTGCTGCTTTAGTTTTCACTGGAGCAATTCTCGCTCGCTTTGGTTTTTCGTCTTTTGAATCAGAAACTGCTTCTGTTTGAGGAGTTACCGCAGGCGCAACAGTGCTTTCTTGATGTGCTAAAATCTGACTAATTAAAGTCTCTTTTTTGACACCATTAATCTTTATTGTTTTAGCTGACTTAGCTATTTCTTGAAGCTCGGCAAGCTTCATTTCTTTTAATGCAGAAATATCAAACATGAATGTTCTATGAATTTAATTATTTTAAAGGAAATACTGTAAAAAGAATAGGTAGATAATTAATTTGAATTGACCGCAGTATGAAGTGCTTACGGTATTATGATGCAATAATACGAATAAAATTTTATCATACAATAGTATTTTAAAAAAAGAAAATATATTTTTGTAAAACATTTTTAGATCATGATACAAAGAATTCAAACTGTATATTTATTTCTGGCTTTTGCTGCAACTGGCATTTTAATGCTTTTTGTTCCGCTATGGACAACAAGTGCAGGAAAACCGTTCTTTTTTATGCAGGATCAGGTTTACGCCGTTTTGTTAGGCTTAACAACAATGTTGAGTATTATTAGCATTATTTCATTCAAAAAAAGACAAAATCAGTTTGTGCTAAACCGACTGAACATAATATTAAATTTAATTTTATTAGGATTATTTGTATATCGATCACTAAATTTATCTGGAGAGACTGAAGTCTCTGAGAAAGGTATTGGGATGTTTCTACCAATTGTTGCTATCGTGTTATTAGTTTTAGCTAATAAGGCCATCAAGAAGGATGAGGATCTTGTAAAATCTGTTGACCGTTTGAGGTAAACCTATAAACTTAATTTATGTGCGAAGAAGAACCCGAATTTGATTCGGGTTTTTTTTCGCCTTAAAACGAGATAATTGTAAGATAATTTTCATAATTTTGCAATTAAATTAGTTTCTAAAAATAATGACTCCAAAAATAAAAATCCATCTTGCAGATGATCATCAGGTTTTAATTGATGGGCTGTCCAACTTGTTACAGACAGTTCCAAATTTTGAAGTCGCTGGAAGTTCGCTTGACGGCACTACCGTTTTTAATGATGTTGTTTTGCATGAAGCTGACATTTTAATTCTAGACATCAGCATGCCGAAAAAAGACGGCATTGAAACTTTAAAAGAATTTAACGAAAAACAATCAGCCTGCAAAGTCATTATTTTATCTAGTTATGACGATTTAAAAATCATTAAAGAAGTAATGAAATTGGGCGCAAAAGGTTATCTCACCAAAAATTGCGCAGGCGAAAACATTATTGAAGCTGTAAATGCCGTCTATCAGGGACAAGAATATTTTAGTGACGCCGTTAGAGAAAAAATCTTCAACACTTTTAAGGATAATCCAAAAATGAATCACAATGCGGTTATCGAAAATCCCATTTTAAGTCCGCGTGAACTCGAAATAATTATATTAATCGCTTTGGAATACAGCGGTAAAGAAATTAGCGAAAAACTTTTTATAAGTTCACATACTGTAGAAACGCATCGCAAGAATATCATGAAAAAGCTAAACATTAAAAGTTCAATTGGTTTGGTAAAATATGCTCTCAAAAACAATTTGATTAATCCATAAAAAACATCTTTTTATGTTTGGTCTTAACTTTTTTATATCGCTTCTTTTCTCTTTGGCTGCCAAAGGGACTTTCGTTTCACATCAATACCGTTTTGCAAACGCTCAAAATATAACTTCGACAGTTCAAACTGAAAGAAAATCAATTGCAAATCAAATTAATACAACTGATCAGTTAAGAAATAAAAAGATAGTAAGCTTAGCAATATTACTAGTCGTTATTATTTTCTTTCTATTTTATTTTCTGTATCAGAACAATAAACTAAAACAAAAAATAAAACGAAAAGACACCAAACAAAAAATCCTTCTTGACATCATTAATTCTAGTATTGACACACAGGAAATAGAAAGAAAAAAAATTGCTTCTTTTCTACACGATAATATTAATTCGCTTCTTTCATCTGCTGGACTGCATTTAAATACTTTTACAGCGCAGCATGAACTAAAATCTGATGAAATACAAAAAGCCAAAACCATATTATCAGAAGTACACGAACTTTTAAGAGATATGTCTCACGATCTTGTTCCTTCTCTTTTAGTTCGTTTTGGATTGATTTACGCGTTGGAAGATTTATGCGAAAAAAACTCTAATTCTGCCATTCAATTTGAATTTTCAAGTTCTATTTCGACCAGCAGAAGATATGTAGAAAAGTTTGAAATGAAAATCTATTTCATTGTCAGCGAACTCTTCAATAACATTATAAAACACAGTGAAGCTAAAAAAGCACGACTTTCTTTGGTTGAAAAAAACAATCAACTCCTCTTAACGATTCACGATGACGGAATTGGTTTTCGAACTCAAAAACTAAAAGAAGCAGAAGGTTTTGGCTTAAACCGAATTAGAGCTCGAATTAAGAAATACAAAGGAACTTTAACCATCGTATCACGAGAAAATGAAGGCACTAAAATTAAAATCCAGATTCCATTGCCGCATTAAAGTTATTTTGCTCCAATTTCAATAATTTCTAAATCTTTGATTTTATCATCATCAATTACAAATCGAAGCATTGTTCGCACTTTATGAAAACCGCTTTTCCCTGCCGCACCCGGATTCATATGTAGTAAATTGTTTTTCTTATCAAACATTACTTTTAAAATATGCGAATGTCCGCAGATAAAAAGTTTGGGCGGATTCGCAGCCATTTCTTCTTTAATATTCGGATTGTATTTTCCAGGATAACCGCCAATATGCGTAATCCAAACCGAAACATTTTCGCATGAAAAACGATTGTTCAACGGAAATTCCATTCTCGCTTTTGCATCATCAATATTACCATAAACTGCTCTAAGCGGTTTTAGTTTTTTTATGGTATCCGTAACATTCAAATCCCCAATATCTCCAGCATGCCAAACCTCATCGGCCTGATTAACATATTTTAAAATAGTATCATCAATATGACTGTGCGTATCAGAAAGAAGAAGGATTTTTGTCATTTTTTTGAAAAGTTCAAAGTTTGAGAGAGACAAAGGTACAAAGGTTTTTTCTTTAGAAACGCACGACAGCACGTCTTTAGTGCTGTTTTATATTAACTTTTTCCAATCTAGGGTTAGACGCACTGCAGTGCGTCTCTACAGATACACATCACGGAAAACCTTTGAGCCTTTGCCACTTTGAACCTTTGTAACTAAAAAGAAAAACTTAGAACCTTGAAATTTCCAATCTGGCGTTAGACGCACTGCTGTGCGTCTCTACAGATACACGTCACGGAAAATCTTTGAATGTCTCTCTGAACCTTTGAACCTTTGCCTCTCTGAACCTTTTTTCGTACCTTTGCGCCTCTGAACCTTTGAACCTCTACAGTGAGATATTTTATTCAATTTGCTTATAACGGAACACCTTATCATGGCTGGCAGATACAGCCCAATGCCTCTTCTGTTCAGGAAACTTTAAATAAAGCTTTTTCGGTTTTACTAAATGATACCATCAGCATTATGGGCGCTGGAAGAACAGATACTGGTGTTCATGCAACTGAAATGTTTGGTCATTTTGATACAGAAAAGAGTTTTGATGTTCCTGCTTTAGTTCATAAACTGAATTCTTATTTACCAAAAGATATTGTCATTTTTGATATTATTCCTGTCCATGATGATGCACATTGCCGATTCGATGCAAAAAAAAGAACGTACGAATATCACATTAATACCGTTAAAAATCCGTTTTTACAGGAATTGAGCTGGTATGTAAATCAGAAATTGGATGTCGATTTAATGAATGAAGCAGCGCAGTTATTATTGAAACATACCGATTTTCAATGTTTTTCAAAAGTAAATACAGATGTGAATACTTTTGACTGTACGATTTTTGAGGCATTTTGGAAACAAGAAAATTCAAAACTAATTTTTACCATTTCCGCAAATCGGTTTTTGAGAAATATGGTTCGGGCAATTGTGGGAACTTTAATTAATATTGGTTTACACAAAATTACGCTAGCAGATTTTGAAAATATTATTGCCAGCAAAAGCAGGGAAAAAGCTGGGTTTTCAGTTCCGGCGCATGGTTTATATTTAACCAATATTTATTACGATTATTTATAAGCTGTAGGCTTTAGGCTTTAAGCAGTAAGCTTTTAGCACTTTATTAAAAAGCCTACTGCCTAAAGCTTATAGCTTAAAGCACCAAAAAAAAATGAAAGCAAAAGCATTTGATACTGGATTATTCAAACGAATTTTAAAATATACTAAGCCTTATAAATGGCGTTATTACGGCGTAATCATATTTGCCGTTTCGCTGTCTATTTTTGCAGCACTGCGACCTTATTTACTTAAAGAAACGGTCGACGGATACATCAAAACTCACGATAAAATGGGATTACTATCTTATATCATCTTGATGGGCGTGGTTTTATTAATGGAAGTTTTCTCGCAGTTTTACTTTGTATATTGGGCAAACTGGCTCGGGCAGGATATTGTAAAAGATATCAGAACGAAACTTTTTAAGCACATTTTGAGTTTCAGAATGAAGTATTTTGATTTGGTTCCGGTTGGGCAATTAGTAACTCGAGCGGTTTCAGACATTGAATCAATTGCGCGTATTTTCAGCCAAGGTTTATTTATGATTATAAGTGACTTGATGAAAATGTTTGTCGTGCTTATTTTTATGTTTTACATGAACTGGAAACTGACTTGGATTGTGGTTCTTGCTATGCCTATTTTGGTTTTCATTACTAGAATTTTCCAACGCAAAATGCAGGTCGCTTTTGAAGAAGTAAGAACACAGATTGCCAATATGAACTCTTTTGTACAGGAGCGTGTAACGGGAATGAAAATCGTACAGCTTTTTAACCGTGAAAAAATCGAAGCTGATAATTTCAAGGAAATTAATAACAAACATCGAGTGGCGTGGATTAAAACCATTTTATACAACTCGATCTTCTTCCCTATTGCCGATATTATTTCGTCTATTACTTTAGGATTGGTTGTGGTTTACGGCGGTTTTAGAATTTTGAACGGAGATCATTTTACCACTTTTGGAGATTTGTTTTCGTATACAATGTTTATTGGAATGCTTTTTAATCCGTTAAGACAAATTGCAGATAAATTTAATGAGATGCAGCTGGGAATGATTGCTGCCAATCGTGTTTTTGATATTATTGATACGCAGGATCATATTCAGGATACTGGAAAAATAGAAGCACCTGTTTTTAACGGAAGTATCGAATTTGAAGCAGTTCGTTTTAGTTATATTCCAGAAGAGGAAGTGATAAAAGGTATTGATTTATCTGTTTCCGCGGGACAAACTGTTGCTATTGTAGGTTCTACAGGCGCAGGAAAATCAACTATTATTAATCTGCTGAATCGCTTTTACGAAATTAACAGCGGAACGATTTGTATTGACGGCGAAAATATCGAAAATTACACTTTGGCTTCACTTCGAAAACAAATTGCGGTGGTTTTACAAGATGTGTTTTTATTTGCCGATACGATTTACAATAACATTACGCTGCATAATCCAGAAATTACCCGCGATAGGGTAATTGATGCCGCAAAGAAAATTGGAGTACACGATTTTATTATGAATCTTCCAGATAATTATGACTTTGATGTAAAAGAGCGTGGTGTAATGTTATCCTCGGGACAAAGACAATTGATAGCATTTTTACGTTCCTACGTAAGTAATCCGAGTATTTTGATTTTGGATGAAGCAACTTCTTCTATTGATACATACTCTGAAGAATTGATTCAGCGCGCAACAGAAACGATTACAAAAGGAAGAACTTCTATTATAATCGCACATCGTTTGGCGACAATTGTAAATGCAGATAAGATCGTAGTAATGGACAAAGGACTAATTGTTGAACAAGGTACACATCAGGAATTATTACATAAAACTGACGGCTACTACAAAAACCTGTACGATTCGCAATTTTCAGTAGCTAATTAACTTGCAAAATCACCTACTTAATTAATCCTTAAAACCTTACAAATACTTAAATGGTAAAAATACAATCATTGATTGTTTTAGGGCAAAATGAATTTAACATAATTCATAAATATTAGCTGTATTCTTACAAACAAATAAGTATGTTTGAAAAATAAATAATCATTTTTAAAAATACCATGAAAAAAAATTACTAATTACCGTTTTATTTTTAGCCTTTTCGCTTAATGCGTTCTCTATGCAAATTTTTATAAAAACTTTGACTGGGAAAACAATAACGCTTGAAGTTGAATGTTCAGATACTATCGATAATATTAAATCTAAAATACAAGATAAAGAAGGAATTAATCCTAGTTGTATAAGGTTAATATTTGCAGGAAAACAACTTGAAGATGGAAGAACATTATGTGATTATAACATTCAAAAAGAAATTACAATGCATATGGTTCTTAGCAATCCTTGTATGAATTAATTGTTTCTTAAAAGAAGATGATAATATGTTTGAATACATTTTAAGACCGTATTTGGATACATGTATTACTTCGTTTCAAACATAATATAAGTTTAAAATAATGGGGTTTGGCTTTCAATTAAGCCAAACCCTTTTTTCAAATATAGTTAAGAACTAATCAGAAATTAATTCTAATTTTTACTCTTTTATTTTAAATTCGGCACGAAATCTATTAAGTAGAAAGGAAATCAAACAATTTAAAAACTGGTTCAACCTGCAATTAACAATTCGTTATCTTAAAATTTACACTTACTGTAAAATAAAAAACTGCACAATTCCTAATTTGTGATTCAAAATCCGATTAAAAACTATTATAATCGTTTTAAAACGTTAAATAAGCGTTATAGAAATCATAAAATTGACATTTCACAATCAATTGTATAGCAGTAATTTTTGGTTTATTATTTATCTTTGAGAATACAGAATACAGAAATCAAATGTAAAAGAATATGCCACAAAATAGATTTTATCCAGACGAACAGTTTAAAGAAATAGAAATAAACGCCTCATTACAATTAAGATACGCCATTTCAAACAGAGGCCGTTTAATTAGTTTTACCGACGAAATTGAAAACGGTCGAATCTTAAAAGGCGGATTAAGCGACGGATATCCAACTTTCCGTTTTAAGGTTAAAAAAGACGATAAAATTGTCAACAAATATTTGTTCTTATACAAGTTAGTTGCCCAATATTTTATCCCAAAAGATTCCGAAGAACAAACTTATGTACTTCATTTGGACTACAACAGAAGTAATGACGATATCCGCAATTTACGCTGGGCGACAAAACAAGAAATGATGGCGCACAGCCGTAAAAGCCCAAGAGTGATTCAGGCGAAAAAAAATCTAATCGAACACAATCTTAAAGCCGACGGAAGAAAATTAACAACAACGAAAGTAATGTTAATCAAAAAAATACTTGCCCGTCCAGAACAAAAAACACGTCTTAAAATGATCGCCAAACAATTCGGCGTAAGCGAAATGCAGATCAGAAGAATTGCCAGCGGTGAAAACTGGGGCCATGTGAAGATTTAATTATCAATTGATAATTAACAATTTGTCATGCTGAGCGAAGTCGAAGCCAACGTAAGGAATTCCGGTAAAATTTAAAATTATATTAGCCACAGATTAAAATGATTAACACTGATTTTTAAAATCTTTTTAATCCTTATTAATCTGTGGCATATTTTTTTATTTTCAAAACAACTTCACATTATGTACTAAAGACTAAGAACTAATTACTAAGAACTAAGAACTAAAGACTAAGAACTAAAGACTAAGAACTAAAGACTAAGAACTAAAGACTAAGAACTAAAAACTAAAAACTAAAAACTAAAAACTAAAAACTAATCACTAAGAACTAAGAACTAATCACTAAGAACTAATTACTAAGAACTAATCACTAAGGACTAAAGACAAATCACTAAGGACTAAAGACAAATCACTAAATCACAAAAATCAATTCAGAATTCACAATTTGCAATTCACAATTCCTTCAGTTTCTGTGAAAAGACCAAAATCTGCAGCGCTAAAAACAAATTTTCAGGTGTTGATTTAAAATAAATCCTTAAATTCGCAAGCACAAATAACAAAAGAAAAAATCGAGAAATGAGTTTCGGAAATATAAACTTCATTTTCGGTAGTTAATATTAAAAACCAAAAAAATGAAATACGACGTTATTGTTTTAGGAAGTGGTCCTGGCGGATATGTTACAGCAATTAGAGCTTCACAATTAGGCTTCAAAGTAGCTGTAGTTGAAAAAGAAAACCTTGGTGGTGTATGTTTAAACTGGGGATGTATCCCAACAAAAGCATTATTAAAATCGGCTCAGGTTTTTGACTATTTAAAACACGCTTCTGACTACGGATTAAAAGTTTCTGAATTCGATAAAGATTTCCCAGCAGTAATTCAACGCAGCCGCGGTGTTGCTGAAGGAATGAGCAAAGGAGTTCAATTCTTAATGAAAAAAAACAAAATTGACGTTATCGAAGGTTTTGGAAAACTAAAACCAGGAAAAAAACTTGACGTTACTGATAAAGACAATAAAGTTACAGAATACAGCGCTGACCACATTATCATCGCTACTGGTGCTCGTTCTCGTGAGTTACCAAATTTACCTCAAGATGGTGTAAAAGTAATTGGATACCGTCAAGCAATGACACTGCCTACACAACCAAAATCTATGATTATCGTTGGTTCTGGAGCAATTGGAGTTGAGTTCGCTCACTTTTACAATTCAATGGGAACAGATGTTACTATTGTAGAGTTTATGCCAAACGTAGTTCCTGTAGAAGACGAAGACATCTCAAAACAATTTGAGCGTTCTTTGAAAAAAGCTGGAATTAAAGTAATGACAAATTCATCTGTTGAGCGTATCGATACAACTGGTGCAGGTGTAAAAGCATTCGTTAAAACTGCAAAAGGAGAAGAAGTTCTTGAAGCTGACATCGTACTTTCGGCAGTTGGAATCAAAACAAATATCGAAAATATTGGTTTAGAAGAAGTTGGAATTGCTGTAGACAGAGATAAAATCTTAGTAAACGCTTACAACGCAACTAACATTCCAGGATACTACGCAATTGGAGACGTTACTCCAGGGCAGGCTTTAGCTCACGTAGCTTCTGCAGAAGGAATCAACTGTGTTGAAAAAATCAAAGGTTTACACGTTGACCCAATCGATTACGGAAACGTTCCTGGTTGTACTTATGCAACTCCAGAAATCGCTTCTGTAGGTTTAACAGAAAAACAAGCTAAAGAAAAAGGATACGAATTAAAAATTGGTAAATTCCCATTCTCAGCTTCTGGAAAAGCAAAAGCGGCTGGAACTCCAGACGGATTTGTAAAAGTAATTTTCGACGCTAAATACGGAGAATGGTTAGGATGCCACATGATTGGTGCTGGTGTTACAGATATGATTGCTGAGGCAGTTGTAGCTCGTAAACTTGAAACTACAGGTCACGAAATCCTTAAATCTATCCACCCTCACCCAACAATGAGCGAGGCTGTTATGGAAGCTGTAGCTGATGCTTACGGCGAAGTAATTCACTTGTAAAAATAAACCGTTTTACGGTTATATATAAACTTCAATTTAATCAATCCGATTTGCTTTCGCAAATCGGATTTTTTTATACCCATTTTTAATAAAAATTTAATTGTTTTATAAATTAGGAATTTTATATTTTAATACTATTTTCGTGCTAAAAATTAATCTAACCAATTACAAAAAACAAGTATGAAAAAATTAATCCTATTTATAATCTTAGGAGTAACTATTAATGCAACAGCTCAAGAAGCTAGTGTAGAAAAATCAATCTTTTCAGTGCAAACAGGATTTGCAGGACTTTGGCTAAACAACGAATTAAAACTTGCTAATGCAATTGCTTTACGAAGCGAAATTGGTATCGAACACGACTTTGCAGTTGGAGACCATTATGACGACGCTGGTTTTATTTTACAGCCTGTATTAACTGCAGAACCTAAATTTTATTTCAATTTGAAAAAAAGAAATGCCAGGGGAAGAAATATTTCAAATAACAGCGGTAATTACATTTCGCTAAAAACAAGTTATCATCCAGATTGGTTTGTAATTAATTTAGATGATAATATCACTAAAAATGCAGATTTATCCATAACGCCAACATGGGGAATGAAAAGAGCGATAGGAGATCATTTTACTTACGAAGCTGGTGCAGGAATTGGATATAGAATGGTATTTATTAAAGCAAATTCTAATTTTGGAAACGCACAAAGTGTCGATAATTTTGATTACACAAAAGAACAATTCTTACTTTATTTTCATTTAAGAATAGGTTATACCTTTTAAGAAATTAACTTGTAAATTTTATACAATCCGATTTGTTAATGCAAGTCGGATTTTTTTATGGCGTGTCCCTCCGGGTCAGGCTGTCCGCTATATCTTTTATGGCGTCCCGAAGCTTCGGGACCGCCATAAAAGGATGCCGCTCCCATCCTTCACGCAAATCGTTTTCAAAAGATCTTATACATTTATTTGAAGCTATGATATATCAACCAGTTTTGATAAAGAAATCTCCAAAGCATTTGCAACTTCCAGCAAAGTATAAAGTGTCGGATTAACTTTTCCGTTTTCAATTTTTTCAATAGATTGACGATCTTTATTACATGCTCGCGCCAAGTCAGACTGGCTCCATCCTTTCACTTCTCGCAATTCAATAATTCTTTGGCCTATTTTCTTTTTTAGAATATCCCGTCCCATAAATCAAATGTCATATAATTTGCTGACAATTTTGTCATACAAAAAGCTTACATATTGATTTTTATAATATCTTTGTCGTATAATTATATGACAAATGAAAGATTATAGAAAATTAAAAATTCATAGCAAATATCAAGAAAGAAATTATAAATACATTACAATTCCATCAATAAAACTGGAAGGAAAATGGCTTGAAAAACTTGGCTTTATGAAAGGCCAGACAATAATTGTCAAACAAAATAAAAACAGACTGACAATTACTCTGGAAAAAAATCAAAAATGATTGAATATCATTTTACTGAAAGTACTAAAAAGATTACTTTTATAATTCATTTATAAATATGCATTCTTATGGAAGAAACAAAAATATTCTACGCCGACGGAGAAAATCCAAAAATGATTGAAGCTTACAAAAAAGCACAAGATACCTTTAAATATTTCTGGAGAGAATTGTCCTGGGAATACCGCCGAATAGTCCCGGGACTTGATGTTGCGTGTGTAAAACTGGCTTTCACACAAGAAATTGATGATGAAACCGTAGTAGAACACATGTGGATCAACGATGTAAATTTTGACGGCGAAAACATATACGGCGTTCTCCTAAATGATCCCGATGAATTGACGAATGTAAATAACGGAGACGAAGTTCAAATTCCTGTTAATCAAATAAGCGATTGGTTATTCGCCATTGGCGGTAAAACATACGGAGCCTTTACCATTCAGGCAATGCGTTCTGAAATGAGTGAAGAAGAAAGAAATTCACACGATGAAGCTTGGGGATTAGACTTTGGCGATTTTAATGATATTTTAGTTGTTAACGAACAAAAAGAAAAACCAGAAAATATCATAGAACATCCGATGAGTATAAATATGAAAGAAAGTCTTATCGAATTCGTGAAAAATAATCCAGAAGAAATTACTGCGCAAGACGAATTAGGTTATACTTTTTTACATCGTGAAGCAATCGCTGGAAATCAAACTTCTGTAGAAGTTTTATTAGAATCGGGAGCAGATAAAAATAGTAAAACGCAGAGCGGAAAAACAGCACTCGATTTTGCGAAAGAACTAAATTGGGAGCATTTACTTCCTCTTCTTCAATAAGAATCTTTAAAATCCGATTTAGTACTAAATCGGATTTTTTTTTGTCTTACTATCAACAATAAATATTAATTTTTCATAACATTTTCAGCAGTAAATTTTAATAATAAAGAACTAGTTTTGCAGCGCCTCAACCTTATATCTGCCATGAAAAAATTAGTATTTATTTTTACCCTTGTTCTTTTGTTACCCAATTCTTTTTTTGCACAAACAAAAACAGAAACGTCGGCCATTTTTGCCAAATCTTATGATTACGTAAATGACTTTGAAAAAATTCTTACCCAAAATCAGATCAAGGATTTAAGTAGTTTTTTAAAATCAAGCGAACCCAAAACGAACAGTAAAATACTTATCGTAACAACCCCTTCCATAATTCCATATACAGATCTAACCACTTATTCTTTAGATCTAGACAAATATTTGCTTTCGCAGTTAAAAATCGACTCTTCAATTTTAATTGTAATCAGCAAACAATTGCGACAGATTCAAATTCATGGCGTTGATAAAATTCGTACCAAAATGAGCGATCAGGAAATGAAAGATATTGTTTCTGTCTATGTAATTCCTGAACTAAAAAAAGGCGATTATTATAAAGGATTGCAGCAAGGCGCACTCCAGCTGGCGAAAAAAATAGAATAAAAACAAAGTCCGATCTGCAAAAGAAGTCGGAGTTTTTTATGTCATAAATTCATTTTTTGCAATAAAAATAATACCTTGTATACTCTTTAACTACAAAACGATAGAGATGAATTTAGAGGAATACAAAAAACAATTTTCAGAAGATGATGCAGTAGGATGGTTAGAAATCGACAAAGAATTTGACAGTCTTTATCCCGGTCAGGAACCCAAACATTTTGCGCCTGCACTTAGTTACATGCTTGGCGGTGATAGTCCACTGGACGGCGTGAGTTATTACGAAAGTAAAAATCAGGAAGATCATTATCATTTTGTCACTTACGGTTTTTCTGAATTGTATTACGATGAAGAAAAAGTCGACGGAGAATTTAGTAAATGGGGTTTTGAACTTACTTTTAGATTAAAACCATTTGAAGCAGATAACGAAAATCCAAGCTGGGTTGTGGCCTTACTTCAAAATATTGCCAAGTATGTTTTCGACAGCGGGAATTGGTTTGAAGAATATCATTACATGCCTGCAAACGGTCCAATTCGTCTCAATACAGATACAGACATTACGGCATTGATTATTGTAAACGATCCTGAAGTTCCAAAAAAACAGACGCCGCACGGTGAAGTTTCATTTTTACAAATCGTAGGAATTACTTCTGCAGAATTTGAACACATAAAAGCAAATCCGGGAACAGTCGAAGAATTGGCAAATAAATTAAAAGAAAACAATCCTTTATTAATTACCGATTTAAATCGAAAAAATTAAGGTCGAACAGTATTAAAAATGATCAATTACAATAACAAAATTTTTAAGCCTGTCAGCAATAGTGAAAATGGAGAAACTTCTGGCGAAACCGTATTTCATTACAAACAGCAGGGAAACATCTTAACCTCTCAGTATTCAGGAGGAAAAATCGTTACAGGACATTTAATTGGCTTGGTTGATGATGAAGGCATTATCGAAATGCGCTATCATCAAGTAAATGAAAAAGGCGAATTAATGACTGGAACCTGCACTTCTAAACCTGAAATTTTAGAGAACGGAAAAATACGACTTCATGAAATCTGGCAGTGGACATCTGGCGATCATTCAAAAGGAAATTCCATAATTGAAGAACAATAAAAACCAGAATATTTTCTAAAAAAGTAATCTATAAATAGTTTTCAGAAAAAAATCCGATTTGCGAAAACAAGTCGGATTTTTTGTTTTGGTCTGTTAAAAAACATTCAAAAGGCAATTATTTTAATAACTTTATGACTAAATAGTAAAGGCTATGAAAGAAATCTGCATTGTTGAGTTTCCATCAAATTTAGGTTTAAAAGAACCAAAACCAGGCAAAGAACCAGGCGTAAATCGTTTACCAGACTGGTTGTGGAAAAACAATCTGCATAAGGCTTTAAAAACGAACAATAGTATACGACTTGATCCTCCGAAATATTCGAATGTAAAAGATCCCGAAACTAAAATTTTAAATGCAGATTCATTAGTTACATACGCGAGAGAACAGGCTTATTTGATAAACAATTTAATTAGTGCCAATAAATTTCCATTTATACTTGGCGGCGACTGCAGTATTCTTTTAGGATCGGCGATCGCTTTAAAACAAAAAGGAAATTATGGTTTATTTTATCTCGACGGCCATACTGATTTTATGGATATTTCCTTGTCTGAAACGGGCGGTGCCGGCGGTATGGCAGCCTCAATTGTTACTGGAAACGGTCATCAAAAACTAACCAATATTCTAAACCTTTCTCCATACGTAAAAGAAGAAAACCTTTGGTGCGTGGGCAATCGGGAATATGACGATGAATACGAAAATGAAATTCGAAATTCATCTGCTGTTTACATAAGCCTTGAGGAACTCCGAAAACAAGGCGTAAAAAACTGCATTCAATCATTTCTTTCAGATGTTGAAAATAAAAAACTCGATGGCTTCTGGCTTCATATCGATGTCGATGTTTTAAAAGACTCGATAATGCCATGTGTAGACAGCAGAACTCCAGACGGTTTAACTTATGATGAATTTAATGAACTCACCTCCTATTTATTTCAAAGTGAAAAATTAAGCGGACTCGAAATAACTATTTTAGATCCAGATTTAGATGAAAGCGGACAATATACAAGAGATTTTGTACATCATTTAAGCACCACTTTTAATTTGTTTAAGAAATAAATTGTAAGCCTTAAAACATTAATCGAATATACCAAAAGACATTTCCAAATGAAGTTGAAGTTGATCTCTTTTATTATTACAATCTGTGTCTACGGCGTTTCTTTTTCGCAGGAAAATGCAGTAAAAAATTTCCAGATAAATTCTTCACCAAAAGAATCATTTCTGGACAGTGTAATTGAACCGCTTAAAAAAAATCAGCTGTACTTTGAAAAAGTATTTCTGCATACCAATAAAACCTCTTATTTTATTGATGATATTCTTTGGTTTAAAGCGTATGTTGGTGATATTTCCAATAAGCCTTCGCTAAAAACAACACGTGTCAATGTGAATCTTTTGGATATCAAAGGCAAACTAATTCAGAGCCAAAACGTTTTTATTTACAAAGGAACCGGAAAAGGACAATTTGTACTAAACGATTCCTTAAAAACGGGAGTTTATTATCTTGAGGCAGCGACAAATTATATGCGAAACTTTGGAGACGATAATACCTTCATTCAAGAAATAAATATTCTCAATAACATTTCTGAAAAACAAACCGCATTAAAGAATAAATATGACGTCCAGCTTTTTCCTGAAGGAGGTTATTTATTAGAAAATGCATCCAATACAATTGGTCTTAAATCCTTATTAAATGGAAAAGGAATTGATTATTCAGGAAAAATTACAAATACAAAAAATCAGGAAGTTGCCAGTTTTAAAAGTGAGTTTTTAGGAATGACAAAGTGCAGTTTTGTCTATGAGCCAAATCAGATTTATACAGCATCTGTCAATATTAATGATACTCTAATAAAAATTCAACTGCCTCTGGCTCAAAAGACAGGCATTCTTTTAAATGTGGACAATAATCAGTCGGAAAATCTAAAATTAAGTATTCAAACAAATCCTGCTTCAGAAATAAAAACCAACCGGTATAAACTCTTATTTCATCAAAAAAACAATATTCTGGATTATGTCGAAATTCAAAACTTAGCATCTTTAAATCTGGAACTCGACAAAAAAAACTTTTACAACGGCATTAATACAGTTACGCTTTTTAAAGATAATCAGCCAATTGCAGAAAGAAAATTTTACATCGAAAAAGAAACAGAGCCAACAATTGCGTTAGAAAAAACAAGCGTTGAAAATGATTCCATCAATTATAAACTAAAAATTTCTCAGCTTGGCCAAAACATAAATGCAAATTTGAGTACGTCAATACTGCCTCTAAACACATCCAATTATACGGAAACTAATAGTATCAAAAGTGCTTTTCTCCTGTCTCCTTATGTAAAAGGATATATTGAAAATCCAGCTTATTATTTCAATACAAAAAATGAGCAGCGAAATCAGCATTTAGATTTACTGCTGCTGACGCAAGGCTGGACTCAATTTACCTTACACGAAATGATTGCCGATTTAAATCCCGTTTATAAATATGATTTTGAAGCAGGATTTAAACTAAAAGGAAATGTATCATCTCTTCCTGCCAATCATTTGGCACTGCTTACAACAGACAATGTAATTATTGATAAAATATTTTTAAATGGAAAAAAAGATTTCAACTTCAATAACCTGCTTATTTATAAAGGAGATGCCGTTAAAATTTCTTTTGTAAACAATAACAGCGAAGCCTTAAAACCAGAAAAAATTCAGTTTGATATACCTCAAAAAGTATTGCTGCGTAATTTAAACATTGAAAGCAGAACAAAACAAACGGCTGTTTTAAACGAAGATTTATGGAATGATATGTATACAGCCGGCTCTATAAAACTGGATGAAATAACCGTTAATGCCAAAAACAAAAGGTATACAGACCGAAAAAAACTCATAAAAAAATACAAACCTTTGGTATTTGATATTGGGAAATATTTTGATTTAGAAATTGCACCACATTTTAAAAATAAGGATTTAATGTATTTTTTAAGTTTTGATCAGGATGTCAAATTGGTAAACTGGAAAGGTCAGGAAACCTATCTGGAAACTGGAATTGATAAAGAAGCCGCTTTGTATATTGATGGAGAACGCATTACAGCTGGTCAATTGTCTGGCGTTTCCTTACAAATAAAAGACATCGAAAATATTATGCTGCAGCCTATTAGAGGAAACAAAATTTTTCAGGTTTTTACAACTCAAAACTATAAAAATAATATTGTTGAACTTTTTAATGAATACGTAATCACGGACGGATTTGATAAAGAAAAAAAATATTATTCGCCCATTTATGCTTTCGATGCAGACAAATACAGCAATTGGACAGAAATCGACTGGAAACCAGACTTACAAACCAATAACAATGGTGAGCTGTTTTTTAAAGTTAAAGCAAATCCTCAAGGTTACTTATTTTTAATTCAAGGCTTTTCAAAAGATGGTTCTTTGATTTCAGAAAGTATCAAAATAAATAAAACTTAAAATCGTTAATGAAAATAGCAGCAGTCCAAAATAAAGATTATCCTGTTTTAAAAGAATTATTCTTGAAAGAAAGAAAAAAAACTTTTTCCTGGCTTGACACGTCCGAATACCAATTAGACGATTTCGAAAAATATACACAGGGAGAATATATGCTGGCAGCATTCATAAATGATATTCCTGTTGCTTTTATTTCGATCTGGATGCCTACAAACTTTGTACATCATTTGTATGTGGACGAAAAATACCAAGGCAAAAAAATTGGAACAGAATTATTAAAAGCTGCTATTGCCGTAACGAAATCTGCCGTAACTTTAAAATGTCTGGAAAACAATACAAAAGCCATTGAATTTTATAAAAGAAAAGGATTTACAGAAAAAGAAAAAGGACAATCTGAACATGGCAGTTATATTTTGTTTCAGTCGTCTGAAAAAATAGTTTAACACATTAAACTTAAAAATATGAATACAGAAATTCAGGCATATAACGATTCTCAAAGCGATGAAGATCAAAAAATATGCACTATTTTAAGTGCCGAAATTAACCATTTCCTGCCCGAAGCCGAAAGTAAAATCTGGCATGCGCATCCGGTTTGGTTTTTAGATGGAAATCCGATTGTGGGCTACAGCAAATTAAAAGGCTCTGTTCGATTGCTTTTTTGGAGCGGACAATCTTTTGAGGAAGAAAAACTGCAAAACGAAGGTTCTTTTAAAGCTGCTGAAATGCGCTATACCAACTCAGACGAAATAAACAAAGACGATTTGAAACGCTGGCTGCAAAAAGGAAAAGAAATTCAGTGGGATTATAAAAATATTGTAAAACGCAAAGGAGTTCTTATTCGATTACTTACCAAACCCTATTAACAAAAAACCAAATGAAATTTTTTCAATTATCAGCCTTAATTTTTTTTACCACAATAACCTTTTCACAAACAAAAATGCGACCAGTAAACGAACTTATAGATCCAAAAGATTCTGGATGGAAATTAGTAAAAGAATGGATTAATACTGCCAAAAACAAAGTAGAAATCCTTCCTGCAGATTCGCAAAAAGCCAAAGATGCCTTATACAATACGCAAGTTACAACTAGTTCGCCAATGGGCGCGATTGTATATAAAACCGGCGGTATATTAATTGATAACGGCTGGATTAGAATTTTAGGCTCGGGAAGCACCAAACTCAACCGAAGCCTGCCAGATTGGAATAAAGGAAAATCTTTTAAAGAATTTGGCGAGGCACCTGCTTATCTGCTTATTGCAGACGATGCTTTGGGCGGTTTTTATTTATTAAATGGAGGCGCTTTAGGAACAGATCTTGGAAACGTTTATTATTTTGCACCAGACAGCTTAGATTATGAACCTCTGGAAATTACGTATTCTCAATTTTTAGAATTCTGTTTTAATAATGATTTGGACAAATTTTACGCGGGAAGCAGATGGGAAAGTTGGAAAAAAGAAGTTGCTGTATTATCAGGCGACCAGGTTTTTAACTTTTACCCGTTCTTATGGTCAGAGGAAGGAAGCGATATCAACAAAGTGCAAAGAAAACCTATTCCTATTGAAGAGCAATACAGCTTAAATTTAGATTTAAGAAAACAGCTTGGACATTAATTGATATATTAAGGCGTGCCCCAAGGGTCAGGCTGTCCGCTGTATCTTTTATGGCGGTCCCGAAGCCTCGGGACGCCATAAAAGGATGCCGCTCCCATCCTTCACGCATTCATTTTCACAAGAACGTTTTGCGTTAAAATAATTTGTATTTTAGTAAGATCAGAACTACAACCTAAAACCTTCTAAATCATGCTAAAACAAATTTTTCTTCTCCTGATGTTTTGTTTCGGAACTCAGATACATTCTCAGGAACTGGGTTTTACAACTCCAGATTATAAAGCAATTGAAAAAGAAATAAACGATAAGAATTCAAAATTCTTCTATCCAAAATTAATGGAAAGGCTGACGAAAAATGATACTTTATTATCGCATGACGAATACCGCCATCTGTATCTCGGTTATGTTTTTCAGCCTAAATACAATGCTTTTTGGAAATCACCAGATGAAGAAAAATTAAACGAATTATTCGGGAAAGAAAAACTCGAAAACTCGGATTATGACGAAATCATTAAATTAATAAATCACTCTTTAAGCGAATTTCCATTTGATTTAAAACAGCTTAATTATCTCGCTTATATTTATCATTTAAAAGGAGACGAAGCTTTATCTAAAATTACTTCTTTCCGATTTCACAGTATTATGAATGTAATCCTGTCTTCTGGCGACGGAAAAAAATGCGAAACTGGTTTTCATGTTTTACTGGTGGATCACGAATATGTTCTCTTAAATGTTTTCGAAATAGAATCGAAAGGACAATCATTGGTTGACAATTGTGATTATCTCAGTTTTGAAAAAGGCGCTTACCAAGTGGACGGCATTTATTTTAATATCGAGAAAATGCTGGAAAACGAAAGAAAAGCTGTCCGATAAATTTGTTTTAAGATTCCAATCTCATGAAAAACTAAATTTCTCTCTAGCCCTCCCGAAATGATCGGGAAAAACGGCATTCTTTTTTGGCTCTTCACTCCTATTATCTGTCAAAAAAGATATAGTACACAGCGGGACAAGTGTTCTTTTGAAAACCTAAACTTCTGCTTCTAAAAAAATAAATTGCAAAACTCCAATAGTTCTCACTTGTTGGAGTTTTTTTTTGATACAAATTATATTTTTATTGTTTATCAATAAATATTTATTATTTTAGCAGCATAACTTTTAATCTTAATTACAATGGAAATTAAAATTGGAACCCCGCAAATCTTAACAATCCTGAATGTTTTGTCTTGGATTATTTTTATTGGCTTATGTGTCGAAGCCGGTATTTATTTGTTTAACGGCACTTATACCATGACGATTAATTCGTACAATGCGCGTTTTCTTAATTTACTCGATCTGTATAATTTCAGTCCTGCTTATTATATTCAGGAAATGATTTTTATGAGTATTGTAGCGATTTTAAAAGCCATAATGTTTTACTTAATTGTAAAAATGCTGCACGAGAAAAAACTAAATATAGCGCAGCCTTTTACTTTAGAAATGGGACGTTTTATATTTTATATGGCTTATTTGTCTTTTGGAATTGGTTTGTTTTCGCTTTGGGCAGCAAAATTCAATAACTGGCTGTTTACAAATGGAGTGAAAATTCCAAATCTAGAAGCTTTAAATCTGGAAGGCGGCAGTGTCTGGATATTTATGTCGATAATACTTTTTGTTATTGGACAGATTTTTAAAAGAGGAATCGAAATTCAGTCTGAAATTGACTTAACTATTTAAACGAGAAATTATGCCTATAGTAGTAAATTTAGACGTGATGATGGCAAAAAGAAAAATGTCACTGAACGAACTTTCAGAAAAAGTAGATTTGACTTTATCTAATCTTTCGATTTTAAAAACCGGCAAAGCGAAAGCGATCCGATTCAGCACGCTCGAAGCAATTTGTAAAGTTTTAGATTGTCAGCCGGGAGATATTTTAGAATTCTCTGAAGAATAAAGCACTGTTCTTTTTTTAGATTTAATTTGTATTTTCGTACAAACAAGATCACATTTCAAAAAGTTTAAATATAAAGAATCTAAAAAATGAACATTTTAATTGTTTACGCGCATCCTAGCAAAAAATCGTATACGTTTCAGGTTTTAGAAAGATTAAAATCGGTTTTGGATCTTGAAAAATGGAATGTAGAAATCTCGGATTTGTATGCTTCTAATTTCTGCAGCGACATGTCTGAAGAAGAATACGAACGGGAAGGTTTTGCCAAAACCCAGCTTCCTATTTCGTCAGATGTTTTGGCTGAACAGGAAAAAATAGAAAAAGCCGACTGTATTATTTTTCTATATCCCGTTTGGTGGAGCGACTGCCCCGCAAAATTAAAAGGCTGGTTTGACCGCGTTTATTCTGTTGGATATGCGTACGGACAAAACGAAACTTCTAGAAAAATGAAAACTATTCCGTTGGGACTTGTAATCTGCACCGCAGGGCATCCGAACGCTTTTTTACACGAAATTGAAATTGCCCAAAGCATGGAGAAAATAATGCTGCAAGACCGACTTGGAAAACGCTTTGAAAATAAAGAAATGATTATTCTGGGCGGAACCTTAGATTTAGAAAATGTGATGACAAAACATTTTGAAGAGATTGGCCAAATTCCGAAAAAAATTAAATCAATAAAAAAGTGATTTCATTATTCTTTATGAAAGATCGCACTTCTTTTCTTTGATTAATAAATGGAATCAACGACGAATCTGGAGATCTTCAAAATTGTAATGCATATTAAATTGATTTTAGCAAAATGCATTTTAAAATACATTTTAAGTATTAGATAGTTGAAAACTACTCATAGTAAAATATAAATAAAATCCTATATTTACACAATTTAATACTTTTAGATTATGTTGAATTCACATCATCTCTTAACGCTGTTGCTTCTTTTTATATCTTGTAAAGAAATTAAAACCGAAGAATTACTTCACAACCAAAATTTGATTTATTTTTCCTCAACAAGAATCGCCGAACTAGGTGATGAAAAATGGCTCGCAGTTCAGTCTAAAATAGACGATAAAATAAAAATTGAATATATAGATGATATTATTTTTGCATCGCGATTTATAGATGTAAATGCCTGTGGAAATTATGCAGGAGACATCCAATTTCAAAAAGATTCAATTTACTTAATGTACAAATTATTACCAGGCGATTTATGCACTTCTAGAGCTATTGATAAGGTTACTTATATTATTAAAAACCCTGAAATGAAAGAATATAAACTAGCTGTTAAGTAAGAATAATTTAGTCTTGTTGTTCGCTGCTCTAAGCAGTGATAAAAAAAGCGAGTTAAAAGAACCCAGATTTTTATATTATAAACCCATAAGTAAAAAAACAGAAGTTGTAGAAATAAAATATATAAGATAGGCAGCTACTAACGCAACAAATTTTGTAACGGTGAAAAATTATAATGCTAAACACAATGATACAACTTTTGTTAACTCTTGATTTTATCTGGACGCTAAAAATTTTAAAATATGGAAATTTTCAGCTGAAAATAATAAAAAACTAAAGGATGGAAAAACAATTAAGCTTACTAAAAGATATTATAAAATTTCTTATTAGAACTTTAACCTTAATGCATAATCATCAATACCAATCATGAATTTTCAAAAAATAAAAGTTTACCATTTGTTCTGGATTGTTTCTATACTAATTATAATAATTGGAATTGTACAAAGCAATGATCCAAACGCTATTCTAGACATAAACATACATGATACCTATTATGTTATAGCAAATTTTGACAGCACGGTTTTTCTTTCTTTGTGTTATTTTTTAATGGGATTTGGCTATTGGCTTCTTCAAAAAGTATTCAAAAAACAACTCGTGCGATTCTTAACATTAATTCATTCTATTATTTTGATAGGAAGTTTTATTTTGTATTGGATTGTTTTCTTTTATAAACCACTATATTATAGAAATGATAATTTTCCGTTGATAGAAGATTTACAAAGTTTAAATGTAGTTTTAGTAACAGAGTTATTCTTGATTGTTTTGTTTGCCACGCCAATTTACATTATCAATTTACTTATTGGGATTTTTAGGAAAAGTAAAACTATATAAGCTTTAAAAATTCCAAAATCCAAATTCCAAAATCCAAAATCCAAAATCTAAAATCTAAAATCTAAAGTCTAAAAAAAAACCTGTCCGAAATACACCGTAAAATTGTCTTTTAAACACCTCAACTATTTGATTTATAGATTGTAAATTTACTTTTACTAATTTCTAAATCAACACAAATGAGCGCGCACGATTTTACCACAAAAATAATAGTACAGCATTCTCCTGAAGAAGTTTTTAAAGCCGTACAAAATGTCCGCGGCTGGTGGTCGGAAGATATTGAAGGAAAGACGGCCGAACTAAATGATGAATTTGAGTATCATTATGAAGATGTTCACCGATGTAAAATAAAATTGATTGAAGTAATTCCGAATCAAAAAATTGTCTGGTTTGTCGAGCAGAACTACTTCAAATTTACAGAAGACAAAACCGAATGGACCGGAACAAAACCGACATTTGAAATCACCGAAAAAAATGGAACAACGCAACTTATCTTTACCCACTTTGGTTTAGTTCCAGAATACGAATGTTTCGAAATCTGCCACGATGCCTGGACTACTTACATTCAAAAAAGTCTCAAAAGTTTAATAGAAACCGGCAAAGGAACTCCAAACGGAATTGGAAAACCTCAAACAGAAAACGAAAAAAAACTATCTAAAAGCTAACTTTAGAATCTCAGTCCCGAAGCTTCGGGATAGCACCTTTAAAAAAAAAGCCTACAACAACAGTAGATTTGGCTAAATCTTTTGTTCTGATACTGCGCAACTTTGCAATATCAAAAATTTAGAACAAATGAAAATTATACTTACAGGTTCTTTAGGGAACATCAGCAAGCCGTTAGCCACAGCGTTAGTGCAAAAAGGACATGCGGTTACCGTAATAACAAGCAGTGCGGCCAGACGAGCAGAAATTGAAAACTTAGGCGCAAAAGCAGCCATAGGTTCTGTCGAAGATTTAAGTTTTTTAACGGAAACTTTTACAGGAGCAGACGCCGTTTACTGCATGATTCCGCGAGCTAATTATTTTGATCCGAATCTTGATTTGGATGCGTTTACACGAAAAATTGGAAACAATTATGCCGAAGCTATTCAACAGTCTGGTGTAAAACGTGTTGTTTATTTGAGTAGTATTGGCGCACATTTGAAGCAAAATTCTGGAATTATCCAGCGATATAACGAAATCGAGTCTGTTTTAAATAAACTTTCGGACGTTTCTATTACGTTTATGCGCCCCACTTCATTTTATTACAATTTGCTGGCTTATATCCCAATGATCAAAAATCAAGGAGTTATTGCTGCAAATTACGGTGCCGATCAGTTGATTCCGTGGGTTTCTCCAAATGACATTGCAGCAGCTATTGCAGAAGAAATAACTACACCGCTCGAAGGGCAAAAAATCCGTTACGTTTGCAGCGAAGAATTAACTGGAGATGAAACGGCTAAAATTCTTGGCGATGCAATTGGAAAACCAAATTTAAAATGGCAGTTAATCAGCGATGAAGAAGTCCTAAGCGGATTAACTGCTATTGGTATGCAGCCAAAAATTGCGGCAGGTTTGGTCGAAATGTACGCTGGACTTTATAATGGTACATTAGGCGAAGATTATTATAAAAACCGCCCAGCTGTTTTAGGAAAAACAAAACTGGCAGATTATGCCAAAGAATTTGCCACAATTTATAATCAGAATTAAGTACCTTAGAGCATGGCAAATCAGCAACCACACCGAATAAAAAGTATCAGCGAATTTCATCAGTTTCGAGATTTGCCTAAGCCGGAACACCCATTGGTGAGCGTTTACAATTTTGAAGATTTAAAATATTTGAACGAAGAAGAACCCAAAAGTCTGATTCTGGATTTTTATTCTATCGCACTCAAACGAAATGCCAATGCCAAAATGCGCTACGGACAGCAGGAATACGATTTTAAAGAAGGTGTAATGCTGTTTATTTCGCCAGGTCAGGTTTTTTCTATCGAAGGAAATGCCGAATTGCAACATACAGGATGGTCATTATTGATCCATCCTGATTTTTTGTGGAATACACCGCTTGCACAAAAAATAAAGCAGTATGAGTATTTTGGATACGCAGTTCACGAAGCCCTGCATCTTTCTGATAAAGAGCAAAATATGATTATTGATATCATAAAAAACATTCAGCAGGAATATCAATCTAATATTGACAAATTCAGCCAAGAGGTTATAATTGCTCAAATCGAATTATTACTGACTTATTCCGAGCGTTTTTACAATCGTCAGTTTATTACCAGAAAAATAAGCAATCACGAGATTCTTGTGCGTTTGGAAAAACTGCTTGAAGATTATTTTACTAATGAATCTTTAACTCAAAAAGCACTTCTAACAGTTCATTATATTGCCGAAAAATTAAACGTTTCACCAAATTATTTAAGCGGTTTATTAAAACATCTTACTGGTCAGAGCACGCAGCAGCACATTCATAATAAATTGATTGAAAAAGCAAAAGAAAAACTTTCAACCACCAGCTTATCTATCAGCGAAATTGCTTTTGAATTAGGTTTTGAGCATCAACAGTCTTTCAGCAAATTATTTAAAACCAAGACAAATGTTTCTCCGTTAGAATTCAGACAATCTTTTAACTGAAAACATTAGTAAAAACAAGCTGTCATTTCCAAAAAATTCAATTTAAATACAATAGAAATCAAATAGTAAGAATTTTAATTTCCTGAATTTTTACATCACTTTCTGCAATAATTGTAAAGCTTAATTTCATACCTTAGTTTGCTTTTTAATCCATTAAATTATGACTAAGAAAGAAATTGCACAAAACTTCTTAAAACTTGCTGCCAGCGGACATTCGCATGAAGCTTTTAGGCTTTATGTGGGAGAAAACTTCAAACATCATAATGTCCATTTCAAAGGTGATGCCGCAACTTTAATGCTGGCAATGGAAGAATCGGCAAGAAAGAATCCCAATAAAATTTTCGAAATTCATCATATCCTTTCAGACCATGATTTGGTGGCTGTACATTCGCATCTCAAACAAAATTCTGATGATTTAGGTTTTGCAGTGGTTCATCTTTTTAAAATTGAGTCAGACAAAATCATCGAGCTTTGGGATTTAGGACAGCCTATTCCGAAAGAAACAATCAATGAAAATGGAATGTTCTGAATTAATCTTAATTGTTAATTGAGCCCGATATTGACTTCAAAAGCTTAAAAATGGCAAAAAATAAAACTACCGAAACCCAGCAAAATGTAACTGATTTTATTACTACAGTTGAAGACAGCGCAAAAAGAAATGATGCTTTTGAACTCGTAAAAATTATGCAGGAAACCACAGGTTTTGAACCGAAAATGTGGGGACCAAGTATTGTTGGTTTTGGGAGTTATCATTATAAATATGACAGCGGACACGAAGGCGATGCACCTTTAGCAGCTTTCTCCCCTAGAAAAGCGGCTACAACAGTTTATTTTTATTTACCAGAAGAAAATAGGGACGAACTTTTATCGCAATTAGGAAAACACAAATCTTCTAAAGCATGCATTTACATCAAAAAATTAACTGATATTGATCTTGAAATCTTAAAAAAAATAATTTCACGTTCAACTGAATACACTCTAAATTTATATCCTCCAAAATAAAATGATTCCATTCTTAATTCTAGTATTTCTAATTGCACTTCTTGTTTACAAATTTCTACAGCATCCAAAATTTGGAAAAGCACCTTCCGGCGAAAGATTGACTGCCATACAGCATTCACCTCAATACAAAAATAGAAAATTCGAAAACCAGAATTTTACGCCAGATCTTGCCGAAGGCGCTTCTTTTGTGGGAGTTCTATTTGAATTCTTTTTCAAAAAAGTGGCTCGAAAAATCCCAACTGATTTGATTCCATCTATCAAAACCAATTTAAAGGAACTTTCTACTAATGAAGATATTTTAGTTTGGTTTGGGCATTCGTCTTATTTTATTCAGCTTGAAGGAAAGCGTTTACTTATTGATCCTGTTTTCAGCGGTAACGCCTCTCCTATTCCCGGCACGACAAAATCGTTTAAAGGATCTGATATTTATACGGTTGATGATCTTCCAGAAATTGATTATTTATTGATTACACACGATCATTATGATCATTTGGATTATGAAACGATTCTAAAATTAAAACCTAAAACTAAAAAGATAATTACGGCACTTGGCGTTGGTTCGCATTTTGAATTCTGGGGTTTTCCTGCTGCAAGTATTATCGAAAAAGATTGGTACAGCAAAATCGAATTAGATGAAAATCTAACACTTCACACCGCGCCTTCTCGACATTTTTCGGGTAGAAGTTTTAAACGATGCAATACGCTTTGGACTTCTTTTATTCTAGAAACTAAAGATTTTAAAATGTATTTGGGCGGAGACAGCGGCTACGATTCCCATTTTGCTGAAATCGGTGCCAAATACGGGCCTTTTGATATTGCATTAATCGATAACGGTCAATACAACGAGAAATGGAAATACATTCATAACATGCCCGAAGATGTCATAAAAGCAATGAAAGATTTGAAAGCTAAAAGAGTATTCCCTGTACATTCTTCTAAATTTGCATTATCGCTTCATGCTTGGGATGAACCACTTATCAGAGTAACAGAATTAAATTCAAAATCTGAAACTCCGATCCCATTAATTACACCAATGATTGGTGAAACTGTGGAACTTAAAAATGAGAATCAAGAATTTAAACAATGGTGGAAAGGGGTTAGTTGATAATTGTTAATTGTTAATTGTTCGTCGTTGGTCGTTCATGGTTGATCGTTGATGGTTTGAATATCCACAATGTCACCCCTGACAACGTGAGCAAAACCTGAAACTTGAAACCTGAAACTTGAAACAAAAACTAACTTATAAATGCAGCTTTGCGAACTTTGCGTTTTATAAGCGAACTAATTTATAAAATCATAGCGCCCTTTGCGGTTAAATTCTTCCCTGAACATAAACCTGAAACAAAAAATGAAACAAAAAACATACTATTTCGTCATTACATTCCTTTTAACATGTAATTTGTTTTCGCAAAATACTTATGTGTTTCTAGGATCGTATAATCGAGATAAGGCAGCAGAATCTATTCAGGTTTATCAGCTGGATACTTTAAATGGAAAATTGACCAAATTCACTTCGGTTAAAAACATTATTAATCCTTCGTATTTAACGGTTTCTCCAAACGGGAAATATGTTTATGCTTGTACAGATACTAAAACTCCAAATGCGGGAAGCATCAGCAGTTTTGAGTTTAATCCAGAAAACAAAAGTCTGACTTTTTTAAACAGTCAGAGGAGCGGCGGCGAAAATCCGGTTTATGTTACGGTTCATCAAAGCGGCAAATGGATTGCAAATGCTAATTATACAGAAGGAAGTGTTTCTGTTTTTCCAATTTTAGAAAATGGAAAAATCGATTCTATTGCACAGAATTTTCAGTATCGGGACGGAAGTGTAAATAAAGAAAGACAAACTAGGTCTCATGTGCATTCGGCGGTTTTTTCTCCTCAATTTGATTATTTGTTTCTGCCCGATTTAGGAGCTGATAAAATACGGACTTATGCCTTTGATGAAAATCAGAAAAAACCTTTAATTGAGACTAAAAATCCTTTCTTAAAAACTGATCTTGAAGCTGGACCAAGGCATTTTACTTTTCATCCAAATCAAAAATTTGGATATTGTATTGAAGAAATGGCGGGACAAATAAGTGTTTACAAGTATGAAAACGGCGTTTTAAATAAAATCCAGCGTATTGCCACACATCCTGATAAAATAAAAGAGGGTTTTGAAAGTTCGGACATTCACATTTCTCCAGACGGAAAATTCCTTTATGCCACAAACAGAGGCAGAGAAAATAATATCGCTATTTTTTCCATTGACGAAAATGGTCTTTTGAAAAATATTGGTTATCAATCGACTTTAGGAAAACATCCAAGAATTTTTGCCATAGACGAAAGCGGGAAATTTTTGGTTGCCTCGAATGTACTCACTGGCAATGTAATTGTTTTTAAAAGAGATGCTAAAACAGGATTGCTAAAAAAAACAGGAAAAGAAATTAAAATGGAAAATGTTTCCTGCGTGCAGATTAAGAGGATTTAATATTTTTTCACGCAGATTAAGCAGATTGGTGCAGATTTTTATATTTTAAATCGAAATTAAATCTGCTCGAATCTTTCTGAATCTACGTAACAAACACTCAATTCTTTAATCTGAGTTATAAAAACTAACTATAAAACTTTTACAAAATGACAACGCCATATTTCAATTTACAACCCGACCTTCTTGAAGATGAAATCGTAAAGTTGATTCCGTTAGAAGAGAATCATTTTGAGGAATTGTTTAAAGTTGCTTCAGATCCTTTAATTTGGGAACAGCATCCTGCAAAAGACAGAAGTAATCGAGATGGTTTTAAAACCTTTTTTGATGCTGGAATAAGTTCTAAAGGTGCTTTTTTAATTTTAGACAAACAGACCAATGAAATTATAGGAACTACACGTTATTACGATTACAAACCAGAAAACTCGAGTATTGCAATTGGATATACTTTTTTGGCGAGAAAATTTTGGGGCGGACCTTATAATAAATCCTGTAAAAAGCTTTTGATTGATTATGCTTTTCAGTATGTAGATTCGGTAATGTTTCATGTTGGAGCAGAAAATTTCCGTTCGCAGAAAGCTGTTTTAAAACTGGGAGCTGAAAAAATAAATACCATGGTAGTTACGAATAATGGTGTAAATTTGCCGCACTTTGAATATGAGCTAAAAAAGTAAAGCTAAATTTGAGTTTGCAGTGGTCAGTTATAAGTGGTCAGTAAATAGCCATTGAGTGACAGTGCACAGGTAAACATTATTTTTTAATTTTAATTTCCCAACAAACAAATGAATAGAATTACAGTTTTCTGTGCCTCAAGTTTTGGTACTGAAAAAATTTACGAAGAACAAGCAATTGCATTAGGCAGAACTTTAGCCGAACAAAATATAGAATTAGTTTACGGAGGCGCAAATGTTGGATTAATGGGTGCTGTTGCAGATGGAACTTTAAACGCTGGTGGAAAAGTAATTGGCGTTCTTCCCAACTTTTTAAGATCAAAAGAAATTGCACATCAAGGTTTAACCGAATTAATTTTGGTTGAAAGTATGCACGAGCGCAAAACGAAAATGAATGATTTATGTGATGGCGTAATTGCTCTTCCTGGCGGTTTTGGAACTCTTGAAGAGCTTTTCGAAATGCTGACTTGGGCGCAATTGGGACTTCATAAAAAACCAATCGCCGTTTTAAACATCAATGGGTTTTACGATTCGCTTTTAGAATTGCTGCAAACCATGACAGAGAAAGGTGTTTTGAAAGAAGTAAATCAAAAAATGCTTTTGGTAAGTGATAACATCGAAGATTTATTAGACCAAATGAAAAATTATACGGCACCAACCGTTGGTAAATGGATTGATAAAAAAGAGGTTTAAAGGCATTTACAAATTAGTTCATTGTAGTAAAAATATTTCATATATATTTGCGAACAAACCAAAAACTAATTAACCTAAAATCCCGAATGAAGAAAAAATTACTCATTTATTTATTATTTATTTTAAGTTTCCAAGCCTATTCCCAAATTGTATTTCAAAAAGGGTACATTTTCGATAACAATGGCAATAAAATCAATTGTTTGATTAAAAATATTGACTGGAGTAACAATCCAACTGAAATTCAATATAAATTAAATGAATCAGATGAAATAAATACTACTAACATTAAAGAAATCAAGGGATTTGGAATTGAAAATGAATCGAAATATGAAAGGTTTAATGTAGATATTGACCGGTCATCAGATGAATTGAGAGAAATGAAATTTGAAAAGTATCCTATATTTAAAAAAGAAATGCTTTTTTTAAGAGTTATTGTAGAAGGAAAAGCAACTTTATACGAATATATTGAAGGTAATTTGACTCGCTATTTCTTTAAGATTGATGAAGCACCTTTAAATCAATTGGTTCACAAGATATACAAAATTGAAAACGACCAAACTGCAGCTAATAATGAATTTAGACAACAATTATGGGCAAATTTACAATGTTCTGAAATAAGTATTAATGAAGCTGAACAAGTGAAATACAAACTAGATGATCTCACAAAGTTTTTTATTAGATATAATAAGTGTAATGATTCCAATTTCATTAATTACAATAACAATCAGAAAAAAGATTTGTTTAATCTTACCATCAGACCTGGTATAACCAATTCAAATTTGACAATTTCAAATCAATCACCCTATAATTTTAGCAATAAGATTGGTTATCGATTAGGTCTTGAAGGTGAGTTTATTTTGCCTTTTAATAAAAATAAATGGGCTATAGTAATTGAACCAATCTACCATAGTTTCTCAACGTCAACTACTTTGAATAATATAGAAAGTAAAATCGAATATAAAACAGTTGAGATTCCTGTGGGGCTGCGATATTACATGTTTGTAAACGATAAATCTAAGTTTTTTACAAATGCACAGTATGTTCTTGTTCAGTCCGTTAATTCAACTCTTTATTATGATGGCAGCAAATACCAAACAAAAGAGAGACAGATATTACCCAGCAGTAGTTTATTTTTGGGCTTAGGCTACAATTTTAGAGGTAAATATAGTATGGAATTTAGAATGAATTTTAAAAAGAATATTCTTGACAACTATTTTTCTGAATCTTCCAAATATAAATCTTTTTCTTTGGTTTTTGGGTACACATTAATATAATAATGATTTAGATTTGGTTTAGAAGCCAAGCTTATTTTACCCTTCAAAAAAACAAATGGTCTTTAATGTTTGAACCCACTTATGTAGGAGTTTACAAAGCTGAGAAATCTAGATTAGATTCAAGAACAAATGAAATACTTAAAGGAAGCATCGAATATAACGCAATTGAACTGCCAATTGGATTGAGATATTATATGTTTTTAAATAATGAATCTAGCGTTTTTTTGTTAATGTACAAGCTGTTATGGATCAATCTTAAATTCAAAAGCTTATCTAGAATACTCTTCACAAAGAAATGAAACGCTTGAACCAAAGGCCAAAGGAAGTTTTACGTTAGGTGCGGGTTATAAATACAAACAAAAGTACAGTGTAGAATTTAGAGCCAATTTTGGAAAGAACATTCTTATAAGTTATAAAGATTGGAATTATGACTATAAATCGTTTGCTATAACTTTTGGTTATTCAATACTTTAGAAATCACATTTTAATGCTAAAAGAGCTTTACAGAGAGCGTAAAGCTCTTTTAGCATTAAAATATTTAGCGAGTTACACTTTTAATTAATTTTTGACAGTTTTCCTACAGCAATTTCATAATTTAGAGGTCAGAATAAAAAATTTGCAATTTCAGGTGTATAATAACGTTTTACACCTGAATCATACTATCTAACCTTCAAACAAATGAAAACAGAAAACAACAAATTTGCAAAAGCCGAAATGCTGATTCGAAAACCGGTTTCAGAAGTTTTTGAGGCTTTTATAAATCCGCAGATCACAAGTAAATTTTGGTTTAGTAAAGGTTCTGGAAATCTCGAAGAAAACCAATCGACAGAATGGACTTGGGAAATGTATGGTTTTTCGCTTATGGTTAAAACCTTGGTTTTACAAGAAAATAAAAAGATCGTAATTGAATGGGGAAATCCAGATGAAATCACTTTAGTAGAGTGGGTTTTTAGTCCGTTAAACGAACATGAAACTTTTGTAAGTATTACTAATTCAGGTTTTCACGGCGATACAGACAAAATAATCGATCAGGTTCGCAATTCTACAGAAGGTTTTACATTGGTTTTGGCTGGTGCAAAAGCGTATTTAGAACATAAACTACAGCTGAATTTAGTTTTGGATCGATTTCCAAAAGGTCTCGCATAATTTTTAGTTTCATTTTATTTTTGTTTCAAGTTTCAAGTTACTGCAGAGAACTTGAAACTTGAAACCTTAAACAAAACCGCATGGAAACAAAGAAACCCGAAAACATAGACGAATACATTGGCGGATTTCCGAATGACGTTCAGGAAATTTTGGAGAAAGTCAGAATGACGATTCAGAAAGCGGCGCCCGATGCTCAGGAAAAAATCAGCTATTCGATGCCGGCTTTTGAGCAAAACGGAATAGTTGTTTATTTTGCTGCTTTTAAAAATCATATCGGACTTTATGCGCTGCCTAGCGGGCATGAGGCTTTTACAGAGGCACTTTCTAAATATAAATCTGGCAAAGGTTCTGTTCAATTTCCATTGAAAGAGAAAATGCCTTATGATTTGATTACGAAAATTGTAAAATTTAGAGTCAAAGAAAATCTCGAAAAAGCGAAAAAGAAATAAATTCATTAATTGTATATTTTAGCCACTGCCTATGAAAATCCTAAACTTCTTTTTTATTGCACTTTTAGCCTTAACAAACACTTTCGCCTTTGCACAAAGTGATGAAGAAATCGAAAAAATGATTGTTGAACTGCACAAACCAACAAAAAAAATTCAGGATTCGATTGTAGAATTAATTACAGAAAACTCTTCAAAAATTAAAATTGAAAAAGATACCGCTGTCATACAAAGGTTAAAACTTCGTTATGACACATTAGTTAATGCTTACGACGAAAATGGAATTAATGAATTGCAGCTTGACTTTGTTTTTGCTAAAAAACATCCAAATTCATTAGTCGCCCTACAGTTGATTAAAAGACATATGGGGCGTTTTTTCGGCATGAATTTTTACGATACTTATGTTGCAGTTTTCCAAAATTTTTCTCCTGAAATTAGAAATTCTGAAAAAGGAAAAGAAATGGAAGAGAAATTAAAATACTTTAAACAAAGTAAAGTAGGAAGTATTGCACCCAACTTTAGTTTAAAAGATATCGATAACAAAACCATTTCGCTTGCCGATTTTAAAAATAAAAATTACATTTTAATAGACTTTTGGGCAAGCTGGTGCGGTCCTTGCAGAGAAGAACTTCCGTACATCAAAGAATTATATAAAAAATACCATGATCAGGGATTTGAAATTATAAGCGTTGCAAAAGATGACAAAACAGATCTTTGGAAAGAAGCCATTTCAAAAGAAAAAATACAAAGCTGGAAACATATTTTCGTACCAAAAGATAATGCAAATATTATTAATGATTATTTCGTTAACGGCATCCCACATAAAGTTTTGATTGACAAAAATGGTGTTATAATTGGAAAATGGAAAGGAAGCGGAGAAAACAATAAACATGATTTACAACAGCTTTTAAAATCTATTTTTGAAGCCGAATAAAACAACGAAATGAATCTAACCGAACAATATAATCAACTTTATAAATCATCAGCTGAAGCAATTTCGGAAGGAAAATATGCAATCGATTCGGAGCTTAAAAACGAATCTGATTCTCGTTTTGGGATCACGCTGCTTGTTCGTCCAAATGATGAAATAAAAGCCAATATAAAGCATATCATTGACGAATTAAAGAAAGCAGAACCTGAGCAGTATTATTATCCAGATTCTGATATTCATATTACGGTGATGGGGATTATTTCTTGTTCGGAGGAATTTAATTTAAATCAGATTTCACCAAACGAATATATTGAAGTGATCTGCCGAAGTTTGGTTGAAGTAAATAAAATCAAAATTCATTACAAAGGCGTAACTGCTTCTCCAGCTGCAATTATGATTCAGGGATTTCCAAGTGATGAGACTTTGAATAATTTGCGAAACAGACTTCGCGAAAATTTTAAAAAATCTGGATTACAGCAATCTATAGACAGTCGATATACTATTTCTACTGCACATTCTACCATAATGCGTTTTCAGGAAAAACTCCAAGATCCGAAGAAATTAATCCAAATCGCTGAAAAATTCCGCGATTATGATTTTGGAGAATTTGAAGTAAAAAGTATAGAATTAGTATATAATGATTGGTATCAGCGTAAAAGTACAACGCGGGTTTTGGGTGATTTTGGATTGAGGTAATTTTTTTTTCGCCACGAATTCCACAAATTGGCACTAATTATTTAATTCAACTAACAAGTAATACAAATTTGTGAAAATTTGTGGAATTTGTGTCAAAAAATCAAATCTTTATATTTTTATTTGAACTTCCCGAAATGCCATAAAACACCAGACGGATCATGCAGAAAACATTCACTTCCCCAATCTAAATAGTGAATTGGAGTTAATTTTACGCTTTCGTATTTTTCAGGAAGATTTAAAGCCTGAAGTTCCTTATAATAAAGCTCGACATCATCAACTTCTATAAAAATCATCGTGTTATCAATCCAGTCTTTAACGTAAGCATCTTGCAGGTAAAATGCAATTTCATTGGTTTTAAAAACAGACATTTTCGCATCTAAAACTGTTTCTTCAAATCCTAAATCGCGATAAAAACTTCTCGAAATTTCGAAATCTTTAGAACCTATAAATGGTCGGATTGATTTTATTTTGTGATTCATTTTTATAAATTTATATCATTATAAGAAATTAAAAACCATTTGTTGCCAATCAATTTAAATTGTCTTTCTACTTCAAAACCGCTGTCTGGTATCCAAAATCTTTCTGTAACCAAAGTATCTGTTTTTACTAAAGAATGCTAGTATTCTCCAATTTCTGATTTTTCAGCAACAGGAATCGCCTGAAACTGCCAATTCTTTCTGTTCCAATTGTATTGTTCAAAACCCGAAACATGTTTTCCTTCAATAGGAAAATCAACTCTTGAAACCTGAAAAATAGAATCTGAATGAAATTTTTTATTGAAATCCTCAAAGCTTTCAGCTGTTTCTATAACTTCTTTTTTTTCTGATTTCTTAACAGGCAAATTTGGAACAGATTCTTTTTCTATTTCATGCTTTTTACAACTTAAAAAAACGAGAGAAAGAAATAAAAAGGCAAAGGGTTTACTATATTTCATTAGAAACAAAATAATTAATTCTTCTTCAAAATACTTCCTAAACCACGACCAATCTGCTCAATTGCCTCGATACCTTTTGCTAAGGGCGATGCTGTAAAATCTTCGTAGGCATCCATCGCACTTTCTTTACGATCGTCCTGCGGATAAACCAATATTACATTGTTATCATTAAAATATTTTTCAAATTTATGAGGCAGTTTATCAAAAATTGACTGGTACGAAACAGAACCTTTTCTGGACAAATTGAAAACTACCAAATCTGTTGGTTTTATCTCGTCTGAAATAGCTTCAAAATCTTCCCAGTCCATTACGCTTTTAAAAGCAAGTTTTGCATTCAATTTTAAAACATTAGCAATCTGCTGAATAGCTTGATGCGTTTTATATTCGGCATAAACCACAATCGGAATACTTAATTCCTGAGACAAACGACAGATTTTCTGAAGCAGTACTTGAAAACCAATTCCCCTTTCTGAAAACGGAGGGCATACAAAAACCAATCTTTTTTCTTCAATAAAGTTCTTTTGGAAACGGCAGATGAATAAACTTTTATCCACATTATTAATAATAGAATCGACGTTTTCTCCAAAGATTTTATCGATAAACCCTGTTTTTCTCGGCCATCCGACAATCACAATATCCGACATAATTTCTTTCGAAGTTCTTGCAATTCCACTCGCAGGATTATGATCAATTCTGGCAATAGTATTAATTTTTACTTCTGAAGCAGAAGCTTGAACTACAAATTTGTCAACTGCTTTTCTGTATTTTAATATATTCTTTTCCGCTTGTCCGTTATTCGGAACAATTGTTAACAAAGTAACTGGATTAGACGATTTTTTATCTTTTATCAATAAGGCAAAATCCAATAAAGTGGCTGCTGCCGAAGTTTTTGCCAGCGGAATCAAAATATGTTCGTCTAAAATTAAATCTCGTCCTGTATCTTTAGGTGAAATTTCTTCTTCGCAGATGGCAATTTTTTTCGCCGCTTTTTCAGTAGCAAATGAAGCGACGATACATGTAATCAGAATTAAAATAATAGTTCCGTTTAAGATATTTTCGTCTAATATTTTTGCTTTAAATCCAACCAAAATTACGGCCAGAGTTGCTGCCGCGTGCGCACTGCTCAACCCAAAAATAAGTTGTCTTTCGGTTTTGGTATATTTAAAAACAACCTGAGTAAAAAATGCTGCAATCCATTTTCCGAAAATTGCCACAACACTTAAAGTTCCTGCCACAATTAAAGCTGTTGGTCCGCTTAAAATAACGCTCACATCAACCAGCATTCCTACTGAAATCAAGAAAAACGGAATAAATAGTGAATTCCCGATAAACTCAATTCGGTTCATCAAAGCAGACGAATGCGGAATTAAAGGATTCAATGCCAAACCAGCAACGAATGCGCCAATAATAGGCTCTACTCCTGCTACTTCGGCCAAAAAGGCAGCGAAGAAAACAACAGAAAGCACAAAAATATAATGGGCATGTTTTTCACTTTCTAATTTTTTGAAAAACCATTTGGCAATTCTTGGAATAACCAGAAACATAATCGCAGAAAAAATCGCCAATGAAACACCTAGTTTAATCCAAAAAGCTTGATTTAAATTCCCTTGACTGCTTCCCATAATCACGGCAAGAATAATCAAAACCGCAGTATCTGTCAAGATAGTCCCTCCGACTGTAATGGCAACAGCTTGATTTTTTGCAATTCCGAGTTTACTCACAATTGGATAGGCTACCAATGTATGTGTAGCAAACATACTAGCGGTTAGAAAACTGGCGTTAAAGTCGTATTGTAACAAATAAAAACAAACTGGAAATCCTATTGAAAGAGGTAGAATGAAGGTAAAAAAACCAAATAATAAACTCTTGTTTCGATTGGCTTTAAACTCATTCATATCCAATTCTAGACCTGCAATAAACATTATATACAGAAGCCCGATTGTCGAAAATAAGTCGACTGCTGAATTTTTTGCCAGAATATTTAGTCCATGCGGACCGATGATAACACCCGAAATAATCAGTCCGATAATTCCTGGGATATTGATTTTTTTTAGTAAAATCGGCGAAAGCAGGATTATAAAAAGGATCAAAGAAAAAATTAACACGGGATTGCTAAGCGGTAATTCGAATTCTTGTAATAGATGTTTGAAAAATTCTATCATATTGTAACTTTATCTTCTTGTGGTATTCCTATTTCTAAAAGACATTTTCAGAATTAAAACAAAATCCCTGAAGCATTAATAATTGGAAAGGATCGTGCTGTTTTTTACAGCTTGATTTACTACAAAAATACCTAAAAAACACGAACTTTCTACGAAAACTGCATATTAAGGATTTAAATTTATTTCGTTGCCGAATTATTAATATTTAATATTTATTTTAACAAATACGCAAGATTAACATTCAAAAATAAATCATCATTGCATTATTCAATTATCTTTGTCTTAACAAAAATTGAACAATGGAAGAATGTATCTCTGTTTTTGATATGCTTAAAATTGGCGTTGGCCCTTCAAGCTCACACACTTTGGGACCTTGGCGTGCTGCGGAACGCTTTCTGGAAGAGTTGAAAGACGAAGCGATTTTAGAAGATATTACAAGAGTAAAAGTCGATTTATACGGTTCTCTTTCTTTGACAGGAAAAGGGCACGCAACAGATTTAGCAGTGATGCTCGGATTGAGCGGTCAGGATCCCGAATATATTCCGGTTGAAGACATTGCTGGAATTATCAAAAAAATCGAAACGACAAATGAAATCAATTTGGGAAACCAAAAAAAGATTCCGTTTTATTTTCTTCAAGACATTGTTTTCAATAAAGATTTTCTTCCTTTCCATGCAAATGGATTAAAATTTACTGCTTATAAAGGAGATAATTCAGAATATGAATCTACTTTTTATTCTATCGGAGGCGGTTTTGTCGTAAAAGAAGAACGCACAAATGCCAAACTGAAAGAAGTTATAAAATGTGCTTTTCCTTATCCTGTTCAAAATGCAGCTGAGTTGTTGAATTATACTATTTCTGAAAATAAATTGATTTCTGAAATTGTATATGAAAATGAAATTTCGATGCGCCCTGAAGCCGAAGTGCATTCAGAATTAATGCGTATTTGGAATACGATGCTGGAATGCATGTATATTGGCTGTCATTCTGAAGGAATACTTCCCGGCGGACTTAACGTTCGCAGAAGAGCTTTTGATATGCACCAAAACCTTATCGGATTATCTAATTATACTGATCCGCAAAGCTGGCTGGAAGAAATTAGAAAAACCGAAGTTAAATTTCGCCAGATTCTAAAATGGGTAAGCTGTTTTGCACTTGCCGTGAATGAAGTAAATGCGTCTTTAGGCCGAGTTGTTACGGCACCTACAAACGGAAGTTCGGGTGTAATTCCAGCGGTTTTAATGTATTATCTGGTAATTGAAAATCATAATGCGGGCGAAAAAGAAATCAAGCAATTCTTGATGGTTGCGGGCGAAATTGGCAGTATTTTCAAAAAAGGATCTACGATTTCGGCAGCAATGGGCGGTTGTCAGGCAGAAATTGGTGTTTCGTCTTCAATGGCGGCAGCAGCGCTCTGCGAATTAATGGGCGGAAGTCCTGCGCAGGTTTTAATGGCAGCTGAAATTGCAATGGAACATCATCTTGGTTTAACCTGTGATCCTATTGGCGGCTTGGTTCAGATTCCTTGTATTGAAAGAAATACGATGGGAGCGATAAAAGCGATAAATGCTGCAGAACTTGCCTTGGAAACTGATTCGAAAAACGCTAAAGTTCCTTTGGATAAAGTAATTAATACGATGTGGGAAACGGCAAAAGATATGAATTCAAAATATAAAGAAACCTCAGAAGGTGGACTTGCAATTGCTGTAAATATGGCTGATTGTTAAAATGTTTTTTTTTTGCTAAAGATTAAAAGTATCAAAATTATTTTTCACTCAGATTTAGCAGATTAGGCAGATTTTATTTAAAATTTAGAATAAATAAATCTGCGTAAAAAAAAAAAATCTGTAAAAATCTTTTTAATCTGTTGCAAAATACCAAAATTCACTTCATGAAAAAACTTTACTTTTTACTCTTTTTCTGTTCAGTTTTACTGCATTCTCAAGAACGTTATTTTCTGATTTCTGATACAAGATTACATACCGCACCAAATTCTTCTGCCGATTTTTTAGGTTATTTTAAATATGGAGCTGAAGTTCGTTTACTGGGTGAAAATCAAAATGGCTGGCGAAAAGTACAAGCCGATAATTTTAATGAAGGATTTATTGAGGATAAATATATTACCACAAGGCTTAATGCCAAGGATGTAAAAACTAAGGATCCTCAAAACCCAATATTAGCAGGCGGCGATGCTTATTACGGCGGAAACCATCTTTTTATTATAGCTGCAGGTCTTAAAGCCAGAGCGCTGCCCGATAAAAATGCAAAAATTAGAGAAATCCTTTTTATGGGTGATGCCGTTCCTGTAAATTATTTACCAGTAAATCCAGAGGAATGGGTAAATATTAACGGCAATTTTAACGAGGAATATGTAAAATATACTTTGCGGAAATTTCTTGGTGTGAGACCCAATTTTGATACGCTTTTAAAAGATTTCGACAAACTTGACATTAATGCTATTTCTGAGCGCAAAACACTAAGCGAAAGAATTGTCGAAATGGCCTGGAACAGCGATTATTCTACATTAGTTCCTGCTTATCAAAGATATTCTGAAGTTGTAAAACAAATAAACGACCCAAAATTAATTGCTGAGACCGAATTGAATATGGCTTTAGCCAAAGGTTTATCCAATCATAAACTAATTGAACAGATTATTGCTTTTACACAAAAATCGTATTATTCCCTTAAAGGTTTTAAAACAAAATCAGTATACATATCACAAACCGATTTGGTAAAAACTTTTGGAAATCCGCCTAAAAAAAACCGCATTTCAGACGAATGCAGCCTTTACATAAGTGACTTATTTTATTACTATCCAGATTTGGAAGTTTCTGTAGATGAAAAGCAAAACAAAGCAGAAATTATTAAAGTTTTCATCAACGAAAACAACAAATTCATAATCAATCAAAATGCAGTTTTAGATTATCACCTTACTGAAAAAGCTTTCATTGAAAAATATGGAACTTACATTGAGGCTTCTCTAAAATCACCGCATAAATATTCCCTCATAATGGAAGACAGTCAGTTTAGATTAGAATTTAAAGACGGGAAACTATTTTCTGTCGAAATATTCTATTATTGCTGATTCCCAATTTACAATTATTCAATACTTTTACAATATCAAAAAAAACAACAAAATGTCAGTAGCAAAGAAAGATTATAAAAGAATCACAACAAAGTCATTAATTGAAATGAAAAGCAATGGAGAAAAGATCTCTATGCTTACCGCGTATGATTATACAATGGCGAAAATTGTTGACACTGCAGGTGTCGATGTAATTTTAGTTGGTGATTCGGCATCAAATGTTATGGCGGGTCACGAAACGACACTTCCAATTACGCTAGATCAAATGATCTATCACGCTTCGTCTGTAGTTCGTGCTGTCGAAAGAGCTTTGGTTGTAGTAGATTTACCTTTCGGAAGCTACCAATCGGATCCTAAAGAAGCGTTGCGCTCTTCTATCAGAATAATGAAAGAAAGCGGCGGACACGCAGTTAAATTAGAAGGCGGAAAAGAAATTAAAGAATCAATCAAAAAAATATTACACGCAGGAATTCCAGTAATGGGACATTTGGGTTTAACACCTCAATCGATCTATAAATTTGGAACTTACAGCGTGCGTGCAAAGGAAGAAGAGGAAGCTGAAAAGTTAATTGAAGATGCTCAAATGTTGGAAAAAATTGGATGTTTTGGAGTTGTACTTGAAAAAATTCCAGCAGATCTAGCTAAAAAAGTAGCCGACAGTATTTCGATCCCGGTAATTGGAATTGGAGCCGGCGGCGGTGTTGACGGGCAGGTTTTGGTTATTCATGACATGTTAGGAATGAATAATGAATTTAGTCCGCGTTTCTTGCGTCGTTACTTAAATCTTTACGAGCAAATGACACAAGCAATTGGTCAATATGCAACGGACGTGAAGTCTAGTGATTTTCCGAATTCTAGCGAACAATATTAATTTTTTTAAAGGTGCTAAGGTACTAAGGGTCTGAGGTGCTAAGTTTTTTTTTAGTAGCAAAGGTTCAAAGGTTTATGAATTGCCTCCAGCTAAAGCTGGAGGTATATTTTTAATCCACTACAAGGGCTTTAGCAAATTTCTCAAAATCAGTAATTCTATAATCTAAAATCTATTTTGAAAGTAGTTTCTAATAAAGATAATCTCCAAGTTTTACACGAAGATAACCACATCATAGTGGTTAACAAACGCGTAGGTGATATTGTGCAGGGAGATAAAACGGGAGACAAACCTTTGTCTGATGTTGTAAAAGAATACATCAAAAATAAATACAATAAACCTGGTGATGTTTTTCTGGGTGTAATTCATCGTTTGGATCGTCCTACAACTGGAATAGTTGTTTTTGCCAGAACAAGCAAGGCTCTAACACGAATGAATGAACTTTTCAGTAATCGTGAAACGAAAAAAACCTATTGGGCTGTTGTAAAAAATAAACCAAAAGAAGCTGCTGCTAAATTGGTTCATTATTTAAAAAGAAACGAAAAAAATAATACTTCAAAAGCACATTTAAAAGAAGTTCCAGACAGTAAACTAGCCAGTTTAGATTATACAATCATCAAAGAACTTCAAAATTATACAGCGCTGGAAATCAATTTACATACTGGGCGTCATCATCAAATTAGAGCGCAATTGTCTGCTATTGGTTCACCAATAAAAGGCGATTTAAAATACGGAGCAGACAGAAGCAATCCAGATGGGGGAATTCATCTTCATGCCAGAAAGCTGACTTTTGTACATCCAGTTTCTAAAGAAAACATTACAATCATTGCTCCAACGCCAGACGATGCGATTTGGAATGCTGTATGATTTTTATGATTTAATTCTTATTTTTTAAATTTATATCGATTAACTTGCATAGACTAAAAACAAGCTGATCGAAAAAATGGATTATAAAAGTGACATCGGGTATCGAAAAGAAACGCTGAAAAAGTTATTGTATAACATTCAGAAAAGCGAAGATTTAATCATCAAAGCGTTATACGATGACTTTAAAAAACCAGAGTTTGAGGCTGTTGTTACAGAAACCAATTATGTTATTTCGGATCTTAAAGCCGTGATTAAAAACATTAGCAAATGGGCAAAACCCAAACGTGTTTTTCCTTCGCTGCTCAACTTCCCTTCTACTGATCATATTTACAAAGAACCTTACGGTAATGTATTGATCATTGCTCCGTGGAACTATCCTTTTCAATTAGCCTTATGTCCATTAATCGCCGCTGTAGCTGCAGGAAACAGAGTTACTTTAAAACCTTCCGAACTTACGCCGCACACTTCTGCCGTAATTGCAAAAATTATAGAAAAAACATTTCACATCAATCACGTCGAAGTTTTTGAAGGCGGTGTTGAAGTTTGTAATAAATTATTAGCACAGCGCTGGGATTATATCTTTTTTACCGGAAGCGTTTCTGTTGGTAAAATCGTTGCAAAAGCTGCTGCCGAAAATCTAACTCCTGTAACACTAGAATTAGGCGGAAAAAATCCCTGTATTGTTGATGAAACTGCAGATTTAAAACTAGCCGCAAAAAGAATCGTCTGGGGGAAATTTATAAATGCAGGACAAACCTGTATTGCTCCAGATTATATCATGATTCAAAAAAACATGAAGGTCAATTTTATTACCTATTTAATTGAAGAAATCATTAAAGCGTACGGAAAAAAAATAGACAAATCTCCAGATTTTGCGCGTATTATCAATACCAAAAACTGGTATCGTTTGACCAATATGATCCAGAACGAAAATGTTTTGTTTGGCGGTGAAAGTGATGCTAATAAACTGTACATTGCTCCAACTTTATTAGAAGAACCAGATTTGGACAGTCCGGTTATGAAAGAAGAAATCTTTGGCCCAATACTGCCAATTCTTGTTTATGAAAACGAAAACGACATTGAAAAAGTAGTCAGCCGTTATGAGAAACCTCTTTCATTTTATATTTTTAGTGAAAATAATTCGTTTGTTAAAAAATTGATTAAAAAATACTCTTTTGGAGGAGGCTGCATTAACGATACAGTCGTTCACTTTTCTAATAAAAGACTTCCTTTTGGAGGTGTTGGCCACAGCGGAATCGGCGCTTACCACGGCCAGCTCAGCTTTGATACCTTTTCTCATCATAAAGCAATTGTCAAAAAAGGCAACTGGCTTGATTTACCTATGCGTTATGCGCCTTATAAAGACAAATTAGCCTCCCTAAAAAGAATTTTAGACTGGCTTTAAATTCGTTAAAAACTGTCCTGAATGTTTTGTAGATTTTTATACGGAATTGATTAAAAATATTATATTTACGTCAAGATATTATCAATACTTGAAGTCTATAAAACAATTTTACAATCAAAAATGAAATCTACACTTGCCCAAATTGAGGACATTAAAAAAAATGGCTATTCCCTTGATTTTTCTAACGTTTTCAATCACGCGTTTGAAAACTATAAAAAAATAGCGCTTTATTCTGGACTTATCATATTAGTCTTCTCTATAATCGCGCTTATGGTTTACATGGGTGTTCTGATTGCTTATTTTGGAGTAGAAAGTCTTACTAGAGATTTCATAACAGAATTTAGCAACCAGAAGTTTACAGGCTTAGAACTTGTAATACAAACTGTTTCTGTTTCTGCAATAGCAGGAATAATAGCGCCTTTTAGCGCAGGTTTTCTAAAAATGGCCGATTGTGCAGATAGAGATGTTGAATTTAATGTCTCGACAATTTTCACCTATTACAAAGGAAGATATCTTGCCCAGCTTTTCGTAGTGGCTTTTATTCCCTCACTTATAGGAACTGCGCTTTCTAATCTTGTAGATAGTTACGATATATTGTATGTTGGAAATGTAATTTCGTTCATGGTATCGTATTTTATGTATTTATCGATTCCGTTAATTATTTTCGGAAATTTGAATGCAGTAGACGCTATAAAATCAAGTATAATTATTGTTACTAAAAATCCGCTTAACATATTTGCATTTTTCATCATTGGTTTTATTGGCTCGCTGGTTGGTCTTGTTGGCTGCTGCGTGGGAATAATATTTACTGTAGTTTTTAACAGCTCGATGATTTATGCAACTTATTTTGCAATTTTTGGCATAGACGAAGACGAGGATTCAATTGATTCAATTGGACAATCGAATGTAGATTAAAATAGATAATTCTTAAAAATATAGAACCTAACCACTTCTTTTAAGAATTATCAAAAGGCTGTTTACTAAACCAACATACCCAAATTCTATGGTCGTATACTATAGTATTTTTAAATCGGTTATTGCAGGAATTTCCAGCATTGGGAATATCATGGAATCAATTATGACCGGATGGTATGTCTCTAATACGGATATTATTTTCTACAACAATCCTAAACTTATTGTATTAGGATTATCGCTCTTTGCCTTTCTTTCGCTGTTAGTTTACCAGTTTTTTAAAATTAAAGCTAAAATTGGTTATTTCATCGAAAAGAAAAAAGAACAAGAGACCATTAGTAAAGAATATCAGCTTTATATTTTATTTTTTGGTATCGCCGTTATTGTAATAGAAATCATTAATGAAATATTCAAAATCAGGCCTAAAAGCCTTTTATTGGTAAATGTTTCAATTGGTATTTCTGTACTTCTTATTTACGCAATAACCAATAAAATAAAATGGCTTCGAGATAAGATTCAGCAGATTTTTATTTGCTGCTTTTTCATTTATATGGCTTATGTGGCATTCAATATCGTTTCACTTTCTAATGATGTTGTTCCGATAATTGTTTTCTTAATCTCCTTTTTCTTTTCGTACGGCATTCTTAAACCAATAAAAATCTACTGGCTTTTTGTAGCGCTGACTTTTTTGTTTTTAATTACAACTGTAACTTTTCAGCTGATTCCTATAAAATCTTCCATTTTACTGATTAATTTCTGTATACTGATTTTCATTATCAATCAAGTAAAATATGCTGTTTTATTAAATAATCGTGATAATTTTAGGTTTGCAAGTGAAATTGTTCATAAAGGAAATTCACTTACAATTGCTTCCAATCAAAAAGGCGAAATTTTATTCTGCAGCGAAACTGTAACTTCTATTTTGGGTTATCAGCCAGAAGAAGTAATGGGATTAAAATTCTGGGAATTAACACAGGATTCTGAATTTCTGGAAAAACTGGATCCGCTCAAAAACCAAGAAAATAAACTTTACATTAGAAAATTAAAAAGCAGTAATGGAGAGTTTAAATACATTCAATGGAAAGACAAAAAATTCTCCGATGATTTAATTATCAGTATTGGTCAGGATGTTACAGAGCAGATTATTGTTCAGGATCAATATAAAAATCTTATCCAGACTGCAACCGATATTATATTTGAAATTGATGCCGAAGGATATTTTACTTTCATAAATGAATTTGGGTTTTCCATTTTGGGTTATTCAAAAAAAGAAATTATTCAGAAACATTATTCCAATTTCATTCACGAAAATTATATCAAAAGCGCTGTTGATTTTTATGAAAATTTAGTTCTTAACGAAAACAACTACCCCATAATTGAAATTCCGATTTTGAAGAAAAACGGAGAAGAAATATGGATTTCTCAAAAAATTATTGTCCGCAGAAATGACTTAGGATTAACAACTGGATTCTCTGGAATTGCAAGAGATATTACAGAGAAAAAGAGTATCGAAAATGAGAAAAAAAGGCGTCTTAAAAAAATTGAATCCTATAATAATTCGACCAAAAAATTATCAACCACAGATTTTAGTAAATACGATAAACTAAATACAGTTATTGATTTAATTATTAAAGAAGCAGCAGAAGTCAGCAATGCCAATCGCGTAAGTTTTTGGAAATACCACAAAGATCTTATCACCTGCAAAAATCTTTACAGTCTGGACAACCAAAACTTAAACGACAAAAACATTTTAAATAAAGAATCGTATCCTATTTATTTTGAAACTTTAAGCAATAAAGCAATTATCAACGCGCCGGATGTGTTCAATAAATTAGAAACATCTGAATTTGAAAAATTATATTTTACCAAGAATAATATCAAGTCAATGCTTGATGTTCCTATTTTTTTTACAGGACAATTGGCCGGCGTTGTGTGCTTTGAAAGTACCGAAAGAAAACGCGAATGGGACAATGAGGACATCAATTACGCCAGAACAATTTCTGATGTAATTTCGCTTGCTATTTCGTCACAAATGCGTTTGGAAGCCGAAAGGAAATTAGAATTTAAAAGTCAGCTTTTATCTGCGCTCTCGCTTTGTACAGAAAAATTCTTGTTGAGTAAAACAACGCATCAGATGTTTCAGGAAACGTATGATATTATTGGAAAAGCCGCCAAAGTAGATCATATGTATTACTACGAAAAAGATGCGATTTACAATACTGTCAGCCAAAAATACAAATGGTCTCGGGAAGGAATTGAACATCAAATTACGCCGCTGCGCCACATGACCGAAGAAAATTTAAAAGAGATTTACGAGGCTGCGCAGCAAAGAAAAATCCTAAATACATTTACCAGAAAACTTGAAGAGGGATTTTTCAAAACGCTTTTGATAAATAACGAAATCAAATCGATTCTAATCCTGCCGCTTTATATCAATGATCTGTTTACTGGTTTTATTGGTTTTGACGATTGTATGAAAGAAAAAAAATGGTCTGAAGATGAAATTAATATCTTTCAAGTATTGGCCAATAACATTTCTTCTGCATTAGAAAGAAACCGAAATGAAACTAAAATCTTGGAAAGTGAGGAAAAATTCAAACTAATTGCCAACAACATTCCCGGAACCGTTTATTTATCCAAATTTGATGCTTTTTCTACTAAAATATTCCTGAATGACGAAGTTTTAAATTTAACGGGATATTCAAAATCTGAATTTATAGAAAATAATTTATCATTCCTGTCTCTTATTCATCAGGATGATAAAGAAGAAGTTATAAACAACCAAATCGACAATCTACAAAAAGGAATGCCTTTGCATAACGTTTATAGAATTAAGCGAAAATCTGGCGAATATATTTGGGTTGAAGAGTTTGGAGATGTAATTAAAAGAGATGATGAAATCGAGTTTGTCGGCGGTATTTATTTTGACATTACAAACAAAAAAGAAATTGAAGATGCTATAAAAGCCAAACAATTAGCGGAAGCAGCAAATAAATCTAAGTCTGATTTCTTAGCCAATATGTCCCACGAAATTAGAACACCTCTTAACGGAATCATTGGTTTTACCCATTTATTGATGAAAACTGATCTTGAAGAAATTCAGGAAAAATACATGACAACGATTAATCAATCGGCGCATTCACTGCTTGAAATTATAAATGACATTCTGGATTTCTCCAAAATCGAAGCCGGAAAACTAGAGCTGTTTATAGATCTTTATGATATCAAAAAAGTATTAGGACAGGTTTTCGATTTAATTGTTTACGAATCCAATCAAAAAAATCTCGAACTTGAACTGAATATAGATCCTGATGTCCCTAAATACATTTGGACAGATATTGTGAGAATTAAACAAATCTTGATTAATCTTCTTTCAAATGCGGTGAAGTTTACTACTGAAGGTTCTATAAAATTAAACGTCTCTGTCTTAGAAAAAAAGAAAAATAATAATTGTCTGATTCGTTTTGCTGTAGTCGATACCGGAATTGGTATTCTTGAAAAGAACCAAAAGAAAATTTTTAAAGCTTTTTCACAAGAAGATAGCTCTACAACGAGAAAGTTTGGAGGAACAGGATTAGGTCTAACCATTTCAAACCAACTCCTTGCTTTAATGGAAAGCCGTTTACAGCTTGAAAGTAATATTAATGAAGGAAGCACTTTCTTCTTTGATTTAAACCTAAAAACGAGCAACCAAAGCATTAGCGATAAATATAACGCTGAACTTAAAAGTTTAAATATCGAATTGGATACCGATGACAACAAACCAAACGATAATGAAATTACGTTTTTGATTGTTGAAGACAACAAAGTAAACATGCTGCTTCTAAAAACAATTATTAAAAACCTTTATAACAATGCTTATATCTGTGAATGTGAAAATGGATATGAAGCGATTCAGCAATTTGAAAAAATAAATCCAACTATTGTTTTTATGGATATTCAAATGCCCATTATGAACGGTTATGAAACTACAAAAGCCATTCGGAACACCAAAAACGGAAGAGATATTCCGATAATTGCAGTCACGGCCGGAGCAGAAAAAGACGAAAGAAACAAATGTATTTCTGCCGGAATGGATGATTATATCTCTAAACCAATCATGAAAGGAACGGTTGAAGAAACATTAATTAAATGGCTTGGGTGATTTTTAGTTTTCACTTTCAGTCTCAGTCACCAGTCACAGTTTTCACTTCTAAACTTTTAAACTGGGACTAAAAACTAACTAAATATTTTTTAAAACATTCCTGATTCAATTGTGAAATTTATCATAAAAAATATATAAATTCGTACAACTAAATTTATAATAAGTTTAAAAAGAATTCAATATGAAATGGCTCGGTAGAAGACAAAGTGATAATGTAGAAGACAGAAGAGGTTTATCCGGCGGAAAAGTAATCGCCGGCGGCGGTGTTATTGGTATAATTATTTTATTACTTAACGTATTTGGCGGAGAAACTGGACAGCAAATAGCACCAATTCTAGAACAAATGCAAGGCGGACAATCTCAACAAACCGAAGCAGCGGCTCCTTTAAGCAAGGAAGATGAAGAAATGGGGAATTTTGTAAAAGTTATTTTAGCCGATAACGAAGACATTTGGAGCAAAATTTTCGCTGAACATGGCATGACATACGAAAAACCAAAATTGGTTCTTTTTAAAGGCTCTGTACAAACGGCATGTGGCGGCGCATCATCAGCATCTGGTCCGTTTTATTGTCCAGGAGATCGTAAAGTCTATATGGATCTCGCTTTTTTTGAAGAATTAAAAACAAAATTTGGTGCTAAAGGCGGTGATTTTGCCATTGCTTATGTTATTGCGCACGAAATAGGCCACCATATTCAAACCTTAATGGGAACGTCTGCAAAAATGCGTCAGGAACAAGAAGGAAAAAGTGAAGCGCAAGCCAATAAATTATCAGTAGCCTTAGAATTACAGGCTGATTTCTATGCAGGGGTTTGGGCACATTATAATCAGGAAAATTTAGATACTGGAGATATTGATGAAGCTTTAAGTGCTGCAAATGCAGTTGGAGACGATGCCATACAAAGTAAAATGCAAGGTCACGTAGTTCCCGATTCTTTTACACACGGAACTTCAGAACAAAGAATGTACTGGTTTAAAAAAGGCTTTAAAAGCGGCGATATTAAACAAGGAACTACATTTGAGGAAATTCGATAATACATAAACCAAATATATTAACCACCAGAAAAGCACAACCTAACGGTTGTGCTTTTTTTATAAATTCCAAATTAGAAAAATTCAAATTCCAAATACACGCTAACTTTGTCAAAGTTTGAAACTTTGACAAAGTTACCCGCAAAGTCTTCGCAATATTTTTCATCCTGGCGCAAGGAAGGATCACACTAGAAACTCCACAATCAAAATCATTATAAAATTATCAATTGCCGAATCAATAATTAAAGCCTATTATACCTCCCAAGGCTGAAACCACAGCCTACAATAAAATTGGAATTTGGAATTTGGGTTCGGATTTTGGAATTTGGAATTTGGGTTTTGGAATTTGGGTTTTGGAATTTGGGTTTTGGAATTTGGAATTTAAAAATTTGGAATTTCCCCAAAGGTATAAAAACAAAAAAAGCCTTGAATTTCTTCAAGGCTTTGAATCTGGGTGGCTGACCGGGTTCGAACCGGCGACCCGCGGCACCACAAACCGCTACTCTAACCAGCTGAGCTACAACCACCATTTTTGCTTAGCGAGTGCAAATATAGAACAAAGGTTGAGTTCTACAAAGAAAAAAACGAAAAATTTACAACAAATTTTCTAAGCTATTGACTGCCAAACACCTTTCAACTGTAAATCCTTCGGCAAAATCCTTCCCAACTAACCTTCCTAAGTCCTGCGCACGGTAATTTAAACTCTCAAAGAAGTTCTTACTTGTAATTGGTGTAGCAGGTTCTTTAGAATTCGGATCGTAAAATTGTGTCTTATATGCCGAAATCGCTTCTACCTTTTTATTCTCAAATCCTGTAATATCCACAACAAAGTCTGGAGTGATGTTTTTCCACTGAATATAATGATATACCACTTTCGGTCTCCAAGCTTCTTGGTTCTCTCCATCAATTGATGTTTCGATTTTCATTAAACCCGATAAAAAACAAGCATCAGAAACTAATTTACTGCCTTTTCCGTGATCGATATGACGATCATCAATGGCATTACACAAAACAATTTCAGGTTTATATTTTCGAATCATTTTAATGACCTCTAATTGATGTTTTTCATCATTCGTAAAAAAGCCATCACGCATAGCTAAATTTTCGCGCACCACAACTCCTAAAATCTTTGCCGCATCTTTTGCTTCCTGATCTCTAATTTCGGCAGTTCCCCGCGTTCCCAATTCGCCGCGCGTTAAATCAACAATACCCACTTTTTTACCAAGTGATACTTCTTTTAAAATAGTTCCCGCACAACCCAATTCTACATCGTCTGGATGCGCACCAAAGGCTAATATGTCTAGTTTCATTATCTATATTTAAGTCACAGTTTACAGTATCAGTATTCAGTATCAGTAAAACTGAAAACTGAGACTGCGACTGTAAACATATTTTTAAGTTATTTTCAATACTCTTTTCATCGTCATTGATTTATTGACGCTTTCCTCCCATTCTTTTTCTGGAATACTTTCTTTTGTAACACCGCATCCCATATATAGAATCGCTTTATTTTCCTGAATCTGCATGCTTCGTAAATTTACGAATAAATCAGAACTTGCATTAGTTCCAGAAAAACTCATGTTTAGCTCGCCCAGAAATCCAGTGTAAAAAGTTCTATCGTAATTTTCTTTTTCAATGATAAATGCTTTTGCTTTTTTCTTCGGCAGACCACACACTGCTGGTGTCGGATGCAAGGTATCAACAACTTCTTCTAAAGTAGAATTGTCATTTAGAACTCCCGAAATATCTGTTTTAATATGCCAGATCGATCCCGCTTTTAAACTATAGGGTTCAGAAACAACAACCGAAGCGGCAAATTCGCGAAGACGTTTTACAATAAAGTCAGTTACATACTGTTGTTCATCTTTTTCTTTTTGCTGCCAGACAATTTCAGTTTGCAAATTATCTTTCTGCGTTCCCGCCAAAGCCATGGTTTCAAAAACATTTCCATTTGCTTTCAGCAGTTTTTCTGGCGTTGCTCCCATCCAAAGTCCGATTTTTGGATGAAAAAAACAATAACAAAAAGTCGCAGGATATAACTGCACCAAATGCTGAAAAGTTTCAAGGAAATCAAATTCAGACAAAGGCACTTCTTCACTTCTTGATAAAACTACTTTTTTGAATTCTTCGTTTTTAATTGCCTGAATTCCCTGTGCAACTAAATATTCATACTGAAATTTAGCTTCAGGATCAAAACTTAAATCGTCAATTTCTATAGCTTCAAATGAAGTTGTTTCTTTTTCGGCAGTAATAAATTCCGATTCGTTTTCAGGAATTAAAATCAGTTGTTTTTCATCAAAAGAAGCAAAAATAAATCCTTTCTCGCTGTAATCAGAAACGTTGTATAAATTGTTATTTTGCTGTAAAATCCCAACAAGATCTGTAGTATTGGGTTTTGAATAAAGTACAAAAGGTAAATTTTGTTCTTTATGATTTTTAATTTTTAAGAAAAATGGATTCATAATTTATTCCCTTTTCTTTCTATCCAAAACCATATTCGTCAATTTACAAAGCGAAATCAAATTTCCAGCTTCATCTGTAATTTTAATTTCCCACAAATGAACCGTTCTGCCTTTGTGAATAATTCTGGCTGTACCAAAAACATAACCTTCTCGAATACTTTTAAGGTGATTTGCAGAAATTTCAATACCTCTTACCTCCTGCTCTTTCGGATCAATAAAAAAGAAAGAAGCAGCACTGCCAACACTTTCCGCCAACGCGACAGAAGCGCCGCCGTGTAAAAGTCCCATTGGCTGGTGAACACTTGGATTTACAGGCATTTTTGCAGTTAAAAAATCTTCTCCGGCATCTATATATTCTATTTTAAGCGTTTCCATCAACGTGTTTTTGGTAAACTCATTGCATCGCGCTAAAATCTGCTCTTTTGTATAATTCATTAAAATAAACTTTAAAATCGTAAAATTAAAGAAAGATAAGACATAAATCTAAAAATCGGTCCCGAAATTTCGGGACTAAAATTAAAAATCAATCTTAAACATGTAAGTTTTTTGTTATTTTTACAAAAAAACAATATGATGTAAATCTTTGGCCGAAGATTATTTTTTTTGCCACAGATTTCACAGATTTAAAGGGTTTTAAAACATAGCCACCAATTACATTAATTTCCGCGAATTTAATTTGAGAAAATTCGAGAAATTCGTGGCGAAAAAAAACCTTTAATCTGCAGCAAAAAAACATAGAAATGCGTCAATACTTTATACTTTTTATCTTCGGAATAATTCTAGCTTTTAGTTCGTGTAGAACTGACTTTGATACCGTTGCCAGTTCTGGAGATTTAAAGTTTTCAAGAGACACCGTATATTTGGATACTGTTTTTAAAAACATTGGTTCAAGCACTTATCAGTTAAAAGTTTACAACCAAAGTAAAAACGACATTTCAATTCCAACTGTACAGTTTAAAAAAGGTTTAAACTCAAAATACCGAATGACGGTTGACGGAATGTCTGGAACTAACGGAAAGATATTCAAAGATGTTACGCTTTTAGCAAAAGACAGTTTGTATATTTTTATAGAAACAACCGCAGATATTACAGACGCTGATCCGACAGATTTTTTATATACCGATGAAATCCAGTTCGACAGCGGCGCCAATCTTCAGGAAGTTGCTTTGGTAACACTGATTCAAGATGCTGTTTTTTTATATCCAAACCAAAATGCAGACGGAACAAAAGAAAAAATCAAAATTGACGGTAAAGATGTGGACGGATTTTATTTAAGTGAAAATGATGCCGTAAACGGAAACGAACTAATTTTCAATAATCAAAAACCGTACGTAATTTATGGATACGCCGGAGTTACCGAAGACAAAACTGTAACTTTTGAAGCGGGAGCGAGAGTTCACTTTCATGCCAATTCTGGTTTATATGTTGGCAGAAATGCTTCGCTTCAAATTAATGGAACAGCTTCAAAAACTGACAAACTAGAAAATGAAGTTGTTTTTGAAGGAGATCGCTTAGAATCCTTATATTCAAATATTCCTGGACAATGGAAATCGGTTATTTTTTCTAACGGAAGCTCCAATCATTCCATCAATCATCTAACTTTAAAAAATGCAGTTATTGGTTTAGATTTTCAGAATCCGACGAATACCGTTGAAATTAAAAATACGCAGCTTTACAATTGTGTCGAATATGCAATTTTAGCCGAAAACACTCATATTATTGCCGAGAACATCGTAATCAATTATGCAGGCATTGCAAGTTTATCCTGCGTTTACGGCGGTAATTATACTTTTACGCATTGTACTTTTAACAATAATTGGTCAAATCCTTCGCATTTTGCTGTTACTTTAAGCAATAGTTTAAGCGGTAAAACTCCAGAAACAAATGCGCTTACCAATGCCACTTTCAATAATTGCATTATTTACGGTTCTAATTTTAATGAATTCAATTTGAATAAAAGCACAAATGCCGCGTTCGTCTATCAGCTAAACAATTGCTTATTAAAATTTGGAAGTACCACAAATCCTGATTATCAATTTAAAACTGATACACAACATTATAATCAGATTATCTTAAACGAAAATCCGAATTTCTATAATACAGCTCAGAATAAATTCAATATCGATAAAACCTCTGCCGCTTTCGCGAAAGGGAATCAGGCATATATCGTTCCGTTGGATATTTTAGGAGTTACGAGAACTTCTCCTCCCGATTTGGGTGCTTATCAGAGTCAAGATTTTCCGAAGTAATTTGATTTGGCGCTAAGGCGCTTAGTTTTAAAAAAAATAATTCTTTGTTTATTTTGCTCGCAAAGTCGCGAAGTCGCAAAGTTTTTTTTCAAAGTATTCCCGTAGTTTGTCATTTCGACGGAGGAGAAATCTTCGCAAGAAACTCTACAAAGATTGGCGACTTTCTGTGCGGAGCTACTTGTGGAGATTTCTCCTTGGTCGAAATGACATAAATTGAGGCAAAAATTTCCTTTTTATAATAGAAAAAATGTGCTTTGCTTCCGATAATTATCGGGATTGCCAGATTAAATTTTATTCATTCTGCAAATTTATCGGATTAACTTTAGAAAAATTTGTAATTAAATTTTAAGAACTTTCTGTTTCTAATAAAACCTTTTTCGATTCAAATTTGCAAAACAACAACTGTTTACAGGCAAATACAGAAGATCAAAAAATGTTATTTTTTTGATGTCATAACCAGCAAAAAAATTGCATTTTTAGGGTAAAAAAAGCAAAAAATAAATAACTAAAAAGAGGCAGATTGTCTCTTTTTTTTTTGGTTTGAATTGACTAAATTTGCACCTCAATACAACAAACACACAAAATGATCCATTTCTTTGAAAACCAAAGCAAAACTGTTTTTGCCGTACAAACGGAAAACGAAATTTCAGCTCAAGACATTTCAAAATTAAATTGGCTTTTTGCCGACTCGCATAAGATCGAAAAATCCGCATTGACGGGTTTTTTTGTTGGTCCACGCGCAACTATGATTACACCTTGGAGTACAAACGCTGTAGAAATCACTCAAAACATGGGTGTTTCAGGTATTATCAGAATTGAAGAATTTCATCCAGCAACGGCTGAATTCAATGATTTTGATCCTATGCTTTTCCAAAAATTCAATGAATTAGATCAAGAAATCTTCACTATCAACATTCAGCCAGAGCCAATTCTGGAAATTGATGATATTGCAGCTTACAACAAAGTTGAAGGTTTAGCTTTAAGCGAAGAAGAAGTAGAATACTTAAATAATCTTGCTTCAAAACTAGGAAGAAAATTAACGGATTCTGAAATATTTGCTTTCTCACAAGCAAATTCAGAACACTGCCGTCACAAAATTTTCAACGGAACTTTTGTTATTGACGGTGAAGAAAAGGAAACTTCTCTTTTCAAATTAATCAAAAAAACATCTCAGGAAAATCCTAACGATATTGTGTCTGCTTACAAAGACAATGTTGCTTTTGTAAAAGGACCAAAAGTGCAGCAATTTGCACCAAAAACAGCTGACAAACCTGATTATTACGAAATAAAAGAATTTGATTCTGTTATTTCATTAAAAGCAGAAACACACAATTTCCCAACAACAGTGGAACCTTTCAACGGAGCTGCAACTGGTTCTGGAGGAGAAATTCGTGACCGTCTTGCAGGTGGTCAAGGTTCATTGCCATTGGCTGGAACTGCTGTTTATATGACATCTTATTCTCGTTTGAACAACGACAGAAAATGGGAAAATGCTGTTGAGGAAAGAAAATGGCTGTACCAAACACCAATGGATATTTTGATCAAAGCTTCAAACGGAGCTTCTGATTTTGGAAATAAATTTGGTCAGCCTTTAATTACAGGTTCTGTTTTAACTTTCGAACATCAAGAAAACGACCGTAAAATTGGTTACGATAAAGTGATCATGCAGGCGGGTGGAATTGGTTACGGAAAACTAGATCAATCTATCAAACAAAAACCACAAGAAGGCGACAAAATCGTAATTCTTGGAGGAGAAAATTATAGAATTGGAATGGGCGGTGCTGCGGTTTCGTCTGCAGATACTGGAGCTTTTGGTTCAGGAATTGAGTTAAATGCTATTCAGCGTTCAAATCCTGAAATGCAAAAACGTGCTGCTAATGCCATTCGTGGTTTGGTAGAAAGCGATCATAACCCAATTGTTTCAATTCACGATCACGGAGCTGGAGGACATTTAAACTGTCTTTCTGAATTGGTTGAAGAAACTGGAGGCTTAATCGATTTAGATAAATTACCTGTTGGAGACCCAACACTTTCTGCAAAAGAAATTATTGGTAACGAATCTCAGGAAAGAATGGGATTGGTTATTGGTCAAAAAGATATCGATACATTACAAAGAATTGCCGACAGAGAGCGTTCGCCAATGTATCAGGTTGGAGATGTAACGGGAGATCACCGTTTTACTTTCCAATCAAAATCAAATGGTTCAAAACCGATGGATTATGCTTTAGAAGATTTCTTCGGAAGTTCTCCAAAAACGGTTATGAATGACAAAACTATCGACAGAAAATATGCTGCCGTTTCTTATTCAGCTAATGATTTTGAAAGTTATTTAAAAGATGTTTTACGTCTAGAAGCTGTTGCCTCAAAAGACTGGTTGACAAACAAAGTAGACCGTTGTGTGGGTGGGAAAGTAGCAAAACAGCAAAACGCAGGTCCGTTACAATTGCCTTTGAATAATGTCGGCGTTATGGCTTTGGATTATTTAGGTAAAGAAGGAATTGCGACTTCTATTGGCCACGCTCCTATTGCTGCTTTGATTGATCCGGTTGCAGGAAGCAGAAATGCTATTGCCGAATCGTTATCAAACATCGTCTGGGCGCCAATTAAAGATGGTTTAGGCGGCATTTCATTGTCTGCAAACTGGATGTGGGCTTGTAAAAATGAAGGTGAAGATGCTCGTTTATATGCTGCAGTTGAAGGTTGTTCTGAATTTGCAATCGAATTGGGAATCAATATTCCGACAGGAAAAGATTCACTTTCGATGAAACAAAAATATCCAAACGATGAAGTAATCGCACCGGGAACGGTTATTATTTCGGCTGGAGGAAATTGTACAGATATTAGAAAAGTAGTTGAGCCTGTTTTACAGAAAAACGGAGAATCTATTTATTATATCAATTTGTCACAGGATGATTTCAAATTAGGAGGTTCTTCTTTTGCACAAATTAGAAATACTATCGGAAACGAAACTTCTACAATTAAAGATGCGAAGTTCTTTAAAAATGCTTTTAATACGATTCAGAAATTAATCGGCGAAAGCCAAATTTTAGCGGGTCACGATATCGGAAGCGGTGGATTAATCACTACTTTATTAGAATTGTGTTTTGCTGATGTGAATCTTGGAGCAAAAATTGATTTCAGCGCTTTCGCGGAAAAAGACTTATTGAAAATCCTTTTCGCAGAAAACATCGGAATCGTTTTCCAGGCTAAATCTGATGCAGCTGTTGAAGCTAAATTGAAACAAAATAATATCGAATTCTTCAAAATTGGTTCAGTTCAAAGCAAATCAAGTTTGGAATTTGGAATTTATAATTTGGATATTGCAGAATACAGAGACGTTTGGTTTGAAACTTCTTATTTATTAGATCAAAAACAATCTAAAAACGGAACTGCAAAAGCACGTTTCGAAAATTATAAAAATCAGGCTTTAAATTATACTTTCCCAGCTCATTTTACTGGTAAAGCTCCTGTAATCGATGCTTCAAAACCAAGACCAAAAGCAGCTATTATTCGTGAAAAAGGAAGTAATTCTGAGCGTGAAATGGCAAATGCAATGTATTTGGCAGGATTTGACGTTAAAGACGTACACATGACAGATTTAATTTCTGGACGTGAAACATTGGAAGACATTCAGTTTATTGGTGCTGTCGGCGGATTCTCTAACTCAGACGTTTTAGGTTCTGCTAAAGGTTGGGCTGGAGCATTTTTATACAATGAAAAAGCAAAAACAGCCTTGGATAATTTCTTCAAAAGAGAAGATACTTTATCTGTTGGAATTTGTAACGGATGCCAGTTGTTTATGGAATTGGAGGTAATTAATCCAGAGCATGAAGTGCACGGAAAAATGCTTCATAATGATAGTAACAAACACGAAAGTATTTTTACCTCTGTGAAGATTCAGGAAAACAATTCGGTTATGTTATCGACTTTGGCTGGAACTACTTTAGGAGTTTGGGTTTCTCACGGAGAAGGTAAATTCAATTTACCAATGGGAGAAGAAAACTATAACATTGTTTCTAAATATGCTTACGAAGGATATCCTGCAAATCCAAATGGTTCTCATTATGATGTAGCAATGCTTTGTGATAAAACAGGAAGACATTTGGTTACAATGCCTCATATTGAGCGTTCGACTTTCCAATGGAACTGGGCACATTATCCAAAAGATAGAGATGACGAGTTTACACCTTGGCACGAAGCTTTTATCAATGCCAGAAAATGGATTGAGAAAAACTAAAAATATATTTTTAACTAAAGCGCCCGAATTATCGGGCGCTTTTTTTTTGCCACGAATTACACGAATTTTCACTAATTAACTATTAATACAAAAACAATACTTGCTTAAAGGGTTTCATTTGTAATAATTTTTAAAAAAATTCGTAAAAATTCGTGTAATTCGTGGCAGGAAAAACATCCTGACGCTATCCCCAATAGTCAGGACATTATTATCTTAATCTTTAAAAGCTGATGCAACTCCGGTAACAATATTGGCGGTGCCAAAAGCAAATAATCCAGAAGCAATTGCCGTTTGTCCAGAGAAGAATTGACTCTCTCGAATTACTAGGCTAAAAATTGTTCCTCCAGCCAATCCGGCAATCAGGCCTAAGCCAATTGTCGAAATAATCCACCACGGTTCTGGTTCAGGAATTGGCGGTTTTTTCAAGAATTTTCGCCACCAGCCTGGGTACTTTGTACCGCACCAGCCCATGGCTAAGAAAAAAGCAGTTTCCATAATAATTTGTTTTATATGTTGCCTACTCATTTGCTTTTCGGCTTCCGCATTAAATTGAAGTAAAAATACAGAAGGCTGATTGGGAATTAACAAGGTAAATTACCGTTTTTAAAAGGGGAAAAACACGGTATTTATTAGTTTACTTAAATCTTTATTTTTCTGTTAAAATTAAACTATATTCGCTTTAAGAAAATCAGCCGCTAGATTTTTTTGAGCCCAAAAACATTAAACCTACATAGAATGAAAATTTTAAAATTACTTTTAATCTGCAGTATCTTTTTTGCTGCAGCACAATCACACGCCCAAGTTCACGTAGATCAAATTACACACAATTCTAAAGAGCGTTATATTACTACTACAATGAACTATCCAGTTGCAGGAACTTTTGCGCCAATTGGTCAAAAACAACCTATTACGGTATTAAATCCTGACGGAACAGGTTTTATTCAGGCAGAAGATTTAAGCAAACAAAAAATCAATTGGGGAATCGAATGTACAGAAGAAGGTGTTCCTGTTTTTAAGGAAGGCTTCAATAGTGCTTCGTACACATTTTGGTACCGTCCAAATGATGGAGAGGAATGGTATTACTCTCAATTTTCTATTCATTTTGCTAAGAAAAAAATGTTCTTAATGGGAGAAAGGGTTAAAGAATATGAAGATTACAACGTTCAATAATCTGCCAAAAAACGGCTTACTATTAAACATTTCTCTATTTTTCTTAAAATTTACTATAAAAAAGAAAACGTTTTCGTTGATTTTTAATAGTCTATATAAATTTTCCCATAAAATTCCATAAAATAAAAAATTATACCTAAATTTTATTTAATTTGCAGTAAAATTCAATATATTAAACATGGTTTCAATCACACGCCTTTTTGATTTTCCCTATTATCAACAAGAAACTTACAATCTCCAAGTTGCTTTGGCAACGAAAAAAAATGGAGTTTGGGAAAAAACATCCACCCAAGAATATATTGCAAAAGCAAATGCTGTTTCGAGAGCATTATTGCGCATGGGCGTTCAGAAAGATGATAAAATTGCTTTAATTACTTCAAATAATAGAAGCGAATGGAATATAATGGATATTGGTATTTTGCAGACAGGTGCGCAGAATGTTCCTATTTATCCAACCATTGCTGAGGAAGATTATGAATATATTTTAAATCACAGCGGCAGTATGTACTGTTTTGTTTCTGATGATGAAGTATATCAAAAAGTGCAGGCGATTAGAGCTAATGTACCAACTTTAAAAGAGGTTTATTCTTTTAATGAAATTCCAGGCTGTAAACACTGGTCGGATTTATTATTATCAGGAGAAGACGAAAGCAACCAAAATGAAGTTGAAGCCAGAAAAGAAAGCATCAAAACTGATGATTTGGCTACAATTATTTATACTTCTGGAACAACAGGAAAACCAAAAGGTGTAATGCTTTCTCATAAAAATATCGTTTCAAATGTTTTGGACAGTGCGCCAAGAATTCCGTTTGATCCAGGAAAAAGTACCGCTTTGAGCTTCTTGCCAATCTGCCATATTTTTGAGAGAATGATTTTGTACATCTATCAATATTATGGTGTTTCGGTTTATTTTGGAGAATCGATTGAAAAAATTAGCGATAACTTAAAAGAAGTTCGACCAACAGTTATTACTGCTGTTCCGAGACTTTTAGAAAAAGTATACGATAAAATTTATGCTAAAGGAGCTGAACTAACAGGCATCAAGAAAAAACTATTTTTCTGGGCTATTGATTTAGGTCTAAAATACGAACCGTACGGAGCAAATGGTTTCTGGTATGAATTTCAATTAAAAATCGCCCGCAAACTTATTTTTAGTAAATGGAAAGAAGGTTTGGGCGGCAATTTAGATTTAATGGTTTCTGGAAGTGCTGCTTTACAACCTCGTTTAACGAGAGTTTTTGCTGCTGCAGAAATTCCGGTAATGGAAGGTTACGGTTTATCTGAAACTTCTCCAGTAATTGCCGTAAACGATCAAAGAAACAAAGGATTTAAAATTGGAACCGTTGGAAAACCAATCCGTAACCTTGAAGTTAAAATTGCCGAAGACGGTGAAATTTTATTAAAAGGTCCGAACGTTATGCTTGGTTACTACAAAGATCCAGAAAAAACAGCCGAAGCTATTATAGACGGTTATTTCCATACTGGAGATATTGGAGAAATTGACAGCGAAGGTTTTCTAAAAATTACGGATCGTAAAAAAGAAATGTTCAAAACTTCTGGAGGTAAATATATTGCACCGCAAATGATCGAAAATGCCATGAAACAATCTCGTTTTATTGAGCAGATTATGGTTGTTGGTGAAGGTGAAAAAATGCCTGCTGCTTTTATTCAGCCAAACTTTGAGTTTGTAAAAGAATGGGCTAAAATCCATAAAATTACTTTAGGAAATTCAACAGCCGAAATAGCTTCTAATCCAGATGTTATTAAACGTATTGATACCGAAATTGAGGAAATCAACAAAAAATTTGGACACTGGGAACAAATCAAACGTTTTGAGCTTACGCCAGATGTTTGGTCTATCGACGGCGGACAATTGACTCCAACGCTGAAATTAAAACGTAAAATTATTAAAGAGATTTACAAGGATCTTTATGCTAAAATATATGGTCAGAATTAAATCAAAATAATATAACCAAAGAAAACGGCTGTCTCAATTAAGACAGCCGTTTTTAATTTTGGAGACACCAATGCAAAATTTTAGCGATGTTTTTCGCATCGTCAATTCCTCTATGATGTGTTCCTTCCAGCGGAATATTCAAAACATGTAAGGCACCGTTCATTCCGGTTGGTTTTTGCAAACCAAATTTTTCGGCGAAATGAGTTTTTACATTGATATGCTCATCTGCCATTGGATATGGTATCCCAAACGATTTACATTGCTTTTGAAGCATATTCAAGTCATACTGACCGTAACTTGCCCAAGTGTACAAATCGGGATTGTACTCGTCTATTAACACATTAATGGCTTCTTCAAAAGAAACGCCATTTTTATCCAGTAATTCCTGGGTAATAGTGGTTAACTCTGTACAAAACGGACTTACACTTGAACGCTGCGGTTTTATCAAGATGCCTTTATTCTTGGAAATTTCTCCCGTTCTGGCATCTAAAACCGCTAATCCGATTTCTATAATTTCATTTTCCTGACCCTTTGGGACCGCACTTTGCCAGCATGTGGCTTCTAAATCGATAATAATAATTTTATCTGTTGTTTTCATTTTTTTAATTTTTAATAATTGTGTTTAATTTTTAACCGCAAGGGACGCTAAGATTTACGCTAAGGAACGCTAAGATTAATTTTCTCGCAGATTTAGCAGATTGAGCAGATTGAGCAGATTTTAAAAATCCTTTTAATCTTTTATCCGATAACTTTCGGGAGTGGCTAAAAACTTTGCGCTTTTGCGTCTTGGCGTGATTTTCTTAGCAAAAAACTTTAATTTTTTTCTCTCGCAGATTTAGCAGATTGAGCAGATTTTTTAATAATCCATTAATCTTTTATCCCGATAACTATCGGGAGTGGCTAAAAACTTTGCGCTTTTGCGTCTTGGCGAGATTTTCTTAGCACTAAACTTTAATTTTTTTTCTCTCGCAGATTTAGCAGATTTAGCAGATTTTTTTACTAATCCATTAATCTTTTATCCCGATAACTATCGGGAGTGGCTAAAAACTTTGCGCTTTTGCATCTTGGCGAGATTTTCTTAGCACAAAACTTTAATTTTTTTTCTCTCGCAGATTTAGCAGATTTAGCAGATTTTTTTAATAATCCATTAATCTTTTATCCCGATAACTTTCGGGAGTGGCTAAAAACTTTGCGCTTTTGCGTCTTGGCGAGATTTTCTTAGCACTAAACTTTAATTTTTTTTCTCTCGCAGATTGAGCAGATTGAGCAGATTTTAAAAATCCTTTTAATCTTTTATCCGATAACTATCGGGAGTGACTAAAAACTTTACGCTTTTGCGTCTTGACGTGATTTTCTTAGCACTAAACTTTAATTTTTTTTCTCTCGCAGATTTAGCAGATTGAGCAGATTTTTTAATAATCCATTAATCTTTTATCCGATAACTTTCGGGAGTGGCTAAAAACTTTGCGCTTTTGCGTCTTGGCGAGATTTTCTTAGCACTAAACTTTAATTTTTTTTCTCTCGCAGATTTAGCAGATTGAGCAGATTTTAAAAATCCATTTAATCTTTTATCCGATAACTTTCGGGAGTGGCTAAAAACTTTGCGCTTTTGCGTCTTGACGAGATTTTCTTAACACAAAACTTTAATTTTTTTTTCTCTCGCAGATTTAGCAGATTGAGCAGATTTTAAAAATCCATTTAATCTTTTATCCGATAACTATCGGGAGTGGCTAAAAACTTTGCGCTTTTGCGTCTTGGCGTGATTTTCTTAGCAAAAAACTTTAATTTTTTTTCTCTCGCAGATTTAGCAGATTTTTTTACTAATCCATTAATCTTTTATCCCGATAACTATCGGGAGTGGCTAAAAACTTTGCGCTTTTGCGTCTTGGCGAGATTTTCTTAGCACTAAACTTTAATTTTTTTTCTCTCGCAGATTTAGCAGATTGAGCAGATTTTTTAATAATCCATTAATCTTTTATCCGATAACTTTCGGGAGTGGCTAAAAAACTTTGTGGCTTAGTCCCGATAGCTATCGGGATCGAGGCAAAAAAGACTTAAAAGAACATACTTTTAAAATCTAGAAAGAAACTTCTTTTCTTAGACTCTTTTCCAGACTTTTCCTTTTTTGAAGCACTTTTCTTTTCAAAGACTGCTTTAGCTTTCTCGATCCGTTTAGCTGGTTTTGTTTCTTCAGTTTTAGAATTTTCGTAAAACTTTTTGAAAGGACGAGGATGAAAATCAACCAAAATTGCCGCCATATTAATAGCATCAATGTTTGACGGATCTGTTTCTCCTTTAAAGAAAGTTTCGATAGGTCTAAACTTATCTTTTTTCTCCTTAAACTTATTCTTTTTGTTATGATCGAAATCTAAACCCAAAAGATTACTGAAGACATTCAAATCATCTTTCGTTGGGTTATTTTCGAAAATTAACCAGCACAAATCACGAAGTTTTCCTCGAGAAGGTTTGTACAAATAATCAAAGTATTTCCCTTCTTTTTCGGTCTCGTATTTTTTTCTAATTGCTTTTTTATATTTTTCTAATGTATTGTTTTGCATGGTATTTTATTTTTTTGCAATTCTTGGGAATCTCAGGAAATCGAAGGCTTTTCTGGGAAATCCAATATCACAAAAGTTTAAAAGCACCCTTGCTTTACCAGAGAAATATCTCTATATGATATATATAATTTTCCGAAAATCTACCTTTTCTTTCCATAGGTTAATAAGCTCCAAATCCATTTTTTTAATCGAGGCAAATGGCGGTTCACTAAACTCCACTTTATCTGTTTGACCACTGCGGTCTGACCTAAGTCCTATTTCTTGATTCATCCTTAAATTTTTATTATTAAACTTTTTTTTCTGCCGCTAAGGCGCTAAGACACTAAGTTTTCTTTTTATCTTTTGTTAAAAATCTTTGCGACTTTGTGCCTTTGCGGCTAAACAATTGGCACAAAAAAAGCACCCAATTAAAGGTGCTTCATAACAAATACGATATAACTATCCTATTGCCTATATTGATGCACCGACATGTAAAAGCATTCACGATCCGAAGTCGAGGCTGCTAATCCTAGGTTGTGTATGTATAATTTAAAACTCATTTTTATATTTTTTATATTGTTATTGCAATTGTTATTGTTATTGCAACTGTTGTTGTTGTTTACTGAAACATTTTGTTTCGATTTTGTTTGGCAAAGATATGATGGAAAAAATCATTTTTCCAAATATTTTTTAAGATTATTTTTCTGACTATCAAGTAGTTATAACCAAAATTAAAACAAAGAAATTCCTGTCCGCATACTGGTGCAGATCGCTGTTTGTATCAAATGACTGTTACTCATCAAATTACTTTTCAAGGCTGTATTTCGCTATTTTGTTTAATCATTAAACATTTGGTCAATTATTTTTTTAATTATTTTTAGTTATTGGTTTCTTTTCAATCATTTTCTTGTCCTGTTGAACGTTTTCTTTTGTCCTGTTGAGCGAAGTCGAAACACTCGCAAACTATTTCATCAAAAAAAAAGCGTCCCAAAATCAGGACGCTTTTATATTTTATGTTGAGTTAAACTCTAAAATTTACATTTCAATTTCATAAAAATACAGACAGCGTCCTGAAACCTCAGCTGGAAAATCTCCGGCTAAATATTCAAGGCTTAGTTTTGCTGAAAGTATCATTTGTATTTTTTCTATTTTTAATTACAGAGACAAATGTAGTATATTTTATATAAATTTAGAATACATGGCTAATTTATTACTAAAAAAAATTAATAATTTTTTTAACCAAAATATTCATCGGAATTTATATTATTAATTTTATTTTTGAAAATACATATATACAATCTTATAAAATAAGTTCATCAAAATAGCATGAAAAAATACCTTAAATACATAGATGGAAATTCAGATAAATTCTGGGAAATTGAAACAGCAGGATTAAATTATACTGTCACTTATGGAAAAAATGGAACTGCTGGAACATCTCAAACAAAAACCTTCGCTACTGAAGAAGAATGTTTAAAAATGGCTGAAAAAATACTAGCCGAAAAAATAAAAAAAGGATATTCTGAAAATGGAGAAGTCGATGTAACTGCTAAACCAAAATCGGAAAAAAGCAAAAATTCTGATGAAGTTATAGAAGAGTATGATGCTATTCTTAAATCAAAAAAGATTTCGCTGCTGCTTCCTTTTCTGAAAGAAAAATCAAAAGGGAATATCGAAGTTTTAAAAAAGCATATTAAAAAATGTAAACGTTACTGGATGACGTATACAGATTTATCTAAAGATCCTGGTTATAAAAAATCAGGAAAACACGATTATGGCTGGGGAACCCGCGGTGATAAATCGCAAAATGAAATTATTACTTTAAGCGCAATTGCCTTATTTGACAAAACCGATATTAATTCGTGGGACGAAGCCTTAGGTTTATTAAATGAATTAGAAGCTAAACACGAGGTTTTAGAAATATTATTGTGGGCAAAACCTAATTGGATAGAAACTTTTATTCTGGATAAAATTAAAAGACAAGACTGGGTAAATGTTAGTTATGCTGTATTGCGTCAACTTGAAAAACACGATTTATTACAATTTAATCCCGAATTATATGCTTTAAGTATTGCTTCAAATAATGAATGGCAGTCAAAGATTAAAACTCCAGACTTCATAAATTCGATACTAAATGATGAAATAAGTTATAAAAGAGATATTCCAGAATTGTTTAATTATGAAACCAATCTTCATAATAACTTTTTTAGATATAAAGACACCGATAAATACAATGATCACAATCTTTGGGAAGTTGTCTACAAATCATTATTGGATGATAAAAAAATGGAGCGCAGTTTTTTTATCGAAAATGCCATTTTAATTCAAACCAAAGAATGGAACAATAACCTTAAATCATTTTTCAGAAAAAGGTTAGAAGAATTTACTGTTACCGCTGATGAACTTGTCATTTATCAGGAAAATATATTTAGTTTTTTTCACAACGCTTATCCGCCAATTACAAGTTATGGTGTAGAGCTTGTTAAAAAAATATACGATCATCCAAAGTTTAAAACCAAATCATTTTTAGAATGGCTTGAACCAATGATGATGCGCAGCGACTGCAAGGCAGCGATAAAAAACGTTTTGCCTGTTTTAGAGAAATTAAGCAAATCAAATCCAAAATTAAATACAGCAGTTTCGTCAATTATTGCAGATGTATATGTGATATCTGATTTGGCTTTGCAGGAAAGAGTCACTAAAATAATTTCAAAAATTGGATCTGCAAAAGATAAAACTTTCAAGGAAAAACTGAATTCATACGTTACTTTAATGCAGGGAAACATCAAATCGCAATTGAGTCAATTTCTCGATGAAGATGCATTAGTGATTGATGATGCTGCTTTTGAAGAATATCTTTATAATCCTAAAAAAGAGTTAGTATTAACAGAAGAAGTCCAGCTGCCAAAAGACTGGAATGATATTGTTTTTCAGTTTGGAAATTTCATTGGTTCTGAAGAAGTTTTAGATACCGAAATATTGATGAATGTCTACATTTCGCAAAGAGATTTATTCCCTTCAGGTTCTGCAGCACAATTACAGCCTTATGAAAAACAGCTTCAAAAGCATTATTTTGAAAGCGTTCATAAAAATTTCATGAAGTCCTTTTTATTGCAGAAAATTCATAATATAAATGGTAAATATGATAGTAATTTCAAACATTATTCCAGAATTAATACGCTGACTTTAATTAAGTCTTTATTAGAAAAAGTACAGCAAAAAATAGAGCAAAATTCTACTTTGCCCCTTCTCTCTTTCCCGAGTCATAAACCGTATTGGGTTGCACCAAAAGTTTTATTGGAAAGAGTTATCGAATATCAAAAAACAAAGGAAGAAATCGATTCTGTAGATTTAGCTATTGCGATCGCACGTATGCCTAGGGAAAACATTGAAGAAGCTATTCCGTTATTGGATCAGATTGAAGGCGAAATCAAACCGCTTTTATCATTTTGTCTGGGCGTAAGTGAAAAGCTGGAATTAGACTCTGTTTCCTTGTTTTCAAAACTTCTGGCGACTATGGGCAAAACTACAAAAGAAACGGGTAATCTTTCTCTTTGGGCTGTTGCTGCCAGAACTTTTTATCCAAATGAAACTTTCCCTCAATTTGAAAATACGTATTTAAAAGATGTTCCGTTTGTAGCTGCTCCTTTTGTACCTCAAATAAAATTTAAAGAAAAATGGAATGAATGGACTAATTATCAAACTAAAGAAAAAGAGAGAACTCCTTCTTGGTATGAATTAAAATTAGATTTTCCGAACTATTCAAAAATTCCAAATTATTTACTTTATAGTCAGGATATTTACAGTCGTTCAAACAGTTGGGATTATGGTCTGAATCACTCTGGAAATACTTTTTACTGGCATAGTTTAACACCACAAAATTCCGATGCATTAGGGCTGATTTTGCTCCATAATTCTACAATTGCTGATGGTTCCAAACCAGAATTAAAAGGATTTTTGGATGTCATGAACAGACCCGAATTTAGATTCTCAGAAACAACAACCTTACTATTTGCTGCTTGTTTCTTTCAGGAAAAGAAAGATTTACGATTAATGGCTTCTGAAGTATTAATTAATATAGTCGAAAAACAAGCCTTAGATATAGACTTATTTTCTCAAAAAATTGCATTGCTTGCTTCTGAAAAATATGGTGTATTTTTACGATTAGTTGATGGCTTAACTGCCATGAAAGATGTTTCTCCAGTACACAATGCAGCTTTGCTTCGACTATTAAATGCATTTTTTGAGAATCTTCAACTAAAAGAAAAACTGCCAACAAATTTTAAAAAAATCGTAGAAAATTATATTGACGTTTTAACAAAAACAAACCAAAAAGCTTCTCCAAAAGCAATTGCTTTTTTTGAACAATGGAAAGATAATACAGCGCTTAAATCGTTGATTAAGCAAATTTTAAAATAAAGAAAATGACCGACTTAGAATATAATTATAAAGGAATTTCGACGTACAGTAAAACAAAAGGAATCAACAATCTGGTTTTGGCACATCAAACCGAAATTGAAGAAGTAAACAATATTACCTGCTTTTTCTGGGGAAGTTTGACAGATCCTTATGTTACGGCTAAATGCTGGAGTACAATTGCGAAAGTCGTGCGATCTAGTTTTGGACCAATTCCGCCAAGTCTTCGCGACCCAATTGTTTCGGCAGGATCTGAGCGTTTGCGTTTTGAAGGATTTTCGTCTTGCAATGGTGTTTACGTGCGCCTTGATATGAAACCAGAAGCTATTGATGGTGAATTTATTGCCAGCGGAACTACCAATGTCGATTTTAACGACCCAATGCTGAATGCTTTGAATGCCATTCAGAAAAACGAAAAAGTAACACTTGCCGTTGGTCAGCAGGATGTTCAGGTTATTACAAGCAAAGCAAAAGTTACAGAGAAAAAAGTTACACTGCCAATGCGCTGGATAAAAGGTTTGACCAGCGTACAGCTTTATCTGGCGGACATGGATATTAAATTTGAATTGAATAAAATTCAGACGATTCAGTTATTTCAAAGTTTGCCAAAAGGAAGCGTAAAAGGCGATTTCTTCATAACCAAAAGAGCCGGAAAATTTATGTTTTCGACTTTGGCTACAGCAGACAGCGTGAGAATTGGCGGCGTACAAAGGTTACGATTGTTAGAAGGAATTCTCGCCATTGTAGATAAAATTTTCATCTACGAATCGGCAGACAAACAAACTTGTGCCATAGTTGCTGAGTTTGGAAAAATGCAGCTTTTAATGGCTTTTTCTCCAGATTCGTATCGCGGCTTTTCGGGCGAAGGAAATGTATTGGAAACCATGACTGAAAATTTACCAATAGAATGGGTTTACGGCTTAGACAGTTTACTAAAATCAAATGAAACTTTTGACCCAACGATGCTTTCTATCGAAAATGACATTGATTTTGGAACAATGGATAACCTGACATCTAATTTATCTTCGATGGGGTTATTGGGTTACGATTTAAGCGAAAAATCACATTTTTACAGACGTCTTCCTTTTAAAACAGAACGTATTTTATCTTTAAATCCGAGGCTTAAAAATGCTAAAAAACTTATTGATAATGAAGATATTGAAATCATCGAAAAAAGAGCCAATTATATCGAAGCCAAAGTAAAAGGTTCTGGCGTTTTACACAAAGTTATTATCGACGATTCCTCGCAAAGATGTACCTGCGACTGGTTTACGGCATATCAAGGCAAAAGAGGAATCTGTAAGCATATTTTGGCCGTGAAGATGACGGTTTCTTAAAGAATTTACTTTTTATTTATAAATAAAATCGCCCTCAGAAAGGGCGATTTTTTAATTTAAAAACTACAGTTTTTTTGTTGTTATAATTTGATACCGAGACAAGCTTTCTGAATCTGCTTTTCTGAAAATGGCGATAAGGCTTCTGCCAGATTTCGGCTGGTTCTTAAACAGCTCAGTATTTTTTGCCTTAAATTGATATCGTCGCCAAACTCTGTATGCATTAAAAGCTCGAAGATTTCCTGCAAATAAATGGGCTGTTCTTTGTAATCTCCCTCAAACAATTCGTCTGAAAGGAAATTAATTACGGATGGCACTACATCACGATGTGTTGGTTTTTGATTTTCTTTTGACATACGGAAAATATTAAACGCACGAAACCCTCATCTTCGGTTGTGTCAAAACATTTCTAGGAATGCGATAAGGGCTATCACTAGCTCCTTCAACGTGAATGAGGGCTTCGCTTATTATTAACTTATATTAAGTTTTCAGGATATAATCCTAGATTTATTTTGACAACACAAATATAAGTTTTTATTTCAAAAAGAAAGAAATAACTTACATTAATTCTTTTTTAAATTACAATGCTTAATCAAGATTGGAAAACAAAGATAGAAATTATTACTGGTGATATAATTATTCTCTAACTTCAATCAAATTTTAAAATTTCTACTCTCAAATTATTGCACAAAATAAATTCCTTATAAGAATTTACTCATTCGCATGAAATTTTAATTTACATTTATAAAACCTAAAATAAACCTGACATATGAATGAAATTACTCTTGAAAATATTCAAAATTTAAAAGCAATTCAACTAACTCAGCTTTTATTAAAACTACTTCATTTAGAATATAAAAAATACGATTTTCCACATTGTTACATCAATGTCCCACAAAATATAACAACAGCAGATGGTGGTGAAGATGGTAGAATAAATACTACAGACTTTAGAGAATCTAGGTGGATTAAAAATAATTATTGCCTTTTTCAAAGTAAAGCTACAAAAATGGGAATTCCAGATTGTAAAAAAGAAATCTTAAAAGAAACAAAAGGCAAGAAAACTGAATATGAATTAAAATCTCAGCTGAATGAAGTTTTTGAGAATAATGGAACATATATTCTGTTTACAACTGATGCTTATGTTGAAAATAATCTAAATCAACGGGTAGCTGCTTTAAGAGAAGCAATAGAATTAGCAAAAGGAAAAGAATTTGCAGAGAAATGTAAAATAGAAATCTATGACGCAAATTTAATAAGGGACTGGACAAACGAATATATTTCCGCGATTTCATATGTACAACATTGTTTTGGAATTACAAAGCCAAATGGTTTATTAATTTGGGAAGAGTTAAAAAGCTATATAAATAATAGTAATAGCTTTAAATCTAACTCTGAGATTGATTCTATAATAGATCAAGTTAGAAATGACATTTTAGCAGAGAAAAAAAATATAAGAATAGAAGGAGTTTCAGGCATAGGCAAAACTAGGTTGATTTGTGAAGCTCTTTCTCCAGGTGAAAAAGACAGTTTAGGTAATTTTGACATTAATAGAAAGTCTATTTCTGACAGTGTTATATATTTTGATATAGGAATTGGAAATCATCAAAATGTAATTGATTTTGTTAGAAGTTCCGTCTCAAATTATCCTGCCATACTTGTGCTTGACAATTGCGAACCTATTTATCATGATTCATTCTTAAATGAAGTTCAACGTGGAAACAGTCTGATTAAATTAATAACCATTGACTATGAAAAATGTAATTCAAGATCTCATGAAAATTGCAAAATTATTGAATTAAAGAGTTCATATTTTAATTCTGTTGTAGAAGAAATTTTAAAAGAAAAATATGCTAATCAACTAAATGATGTAGAGATTAAATATCTTATAGAATTTTCTGACGGCAATCCTAAAATGGCTATTCAATTTGTGAAAGCAGCTTTGCAAAATCTTAATTTAAGTGATAGTTTTGACGATAAACTTCTAGAGAAATTAATTTTTGGAAGAAGTGCTGTAAATCATATTGAATTTCAAAATTTAAAACTGTTCTCTGTCTTTAAGTATTTTGAATTTCCTGATGATTCATATTTTAGCATTAATGAATCTCATTACAAACAACTCCTAGAACATTCAACTTTTTTTACTCAATTTCTAAAATCTGCACCTAATGATGTAAGACTAGTACTCAAAAAATATTTAGAAAAAGGAATTCTAGAACGAAGAGGAAATAAAATAGTAATTAGACCAAATCCCTTATCTCTTAAACTATCTCTAATCTTTTGGGATGAGCTTCCTCCGTATGAATATCAAAATTTCATTGAGAGTATACCACAAACATTGATATCACCTCTAACAGAACAATTACAATTGTTAGGAAATGTTGGAAATGCAAAACATTTAGTCGAAATAACATGGGGTGTTAATGGAAATTTTTCAACAGCGGAAATTTTAAATTCTAGAATAGGTTCACAACTTTTTCGCTCGGTTGCTACAGTGAATCCAAAAGAGATTATAAAAGTTTTTGTAAAGCATTATTTAGATAAACCTAAAAGTTATCTGGAAAGCATCAAAGAAGGCAGACAAAATTTAGTTTGGGCTCTTGAGAGATTATGTTATAGAGAAGAAACATTTACACAAGCTTCTCAGGTTTTAATGTGTTTTGCCGCTGCTGAAATTGAAACATATTACAGTAATAATTCCACTCATTATTTTACGCAACTCTTTCGAATACTTCTTGCAGGTACTGAAGTTAATTTTGAGCCGAGAATTAATGTATTAAAATGGGCTTTGAATAAAAATGATGATGATTTCAATTTATTAATTTTAAAAGCAAGTGAAAGAGCTTTTACCCCAAGTCATAATCTACATAAAATGTTAGGTGCAGAAAACCAAGGAGGATTAGTACCTTTAATTGACTATAGACCAAAATCACCAGATGAAATTAATAATTACAGAAAAGAGATTATAGAAATTTTAATGAAATTTGTTGAAACAGAAAATCCTCATCAATTAGCTGCACAACGGATAATTTATAATAATGTTCATGATTTGTTTGAGTTTAATTTTAATCTTTACTATTTAAAAAGAACACTAAATATAATAATAACAAAGATTGTGGATCGCAATGACATGATAAAAAGTTTATACAACCAAATTAGCATGTTACGCTTAAATGGAACTCAAAGAGATTTTATTTCAGAATTTATAGACTCATTAAAAACTAATTCTATAGAAGAAAGAATTTTATATAATGTATCAGAACCAAAATTTATAATTAAAACTTCAAGAGATGAAAATGAGTTCGATAATAAAGGTAAAATCATTGCAGAAAAGTTTGCACAGGATATAATAAATGAAGGAATCGACCTAAAACCATATTTTGTTAATTTATTAACTGGAAATCAATATCATGCATTTGATTTTGGGAAAAAATTATGTGATTTAAAAGGATATGATGAAAATTTTATTAATCAATTATTGGAAGAGGCACTACTTTTAGAAGGAAAATCCTTCAATATATCTTTCCTATATGGTTTTGTCTCAGCACTCAGCAATAAACAAATTTTAAAAATATTTAATGATCTAATTGACAAAAGATCAAGTTTTTCATTTTTTATATTTCGTTTACTAGAAATTGACTTTTCAAATGTCTTGAAATTAATAAATCTTTTAAAAGAAAGTGATATTAGCCCCGAAAACTTAAATATTATTAAGCACGAGATAATTCAATTAAATTATAAAGATTTAATAAATTATTTTAAGGTTATAAATCAGTTTGATAACGGACCTTTAATAATATTTGAAACTTTTCATCATTATCTATGGAACATTAAAAATGATGAAGAAATAATTCCTGCTGATTTACTTTCATATTTGAAAACCGTAATTGAAAAATCAAACCTGCTTTTAGTCATAAATAATAGTAATATTTTAAATCTTTATTCATGGGAAAAAATAGTAGATATACTGTTAGAAAAATTTAAAAATGAGTTAACGATAACTATTTCACATCAAATTGTTGAATATATTGCTTCTTCAATATTTAGTAGAGGAGATTATGAAATTGCAAAAATTGCAAATAAAACACTTTATTTAGATTTTGATAATTGTTGGTCAATATATTATGAATTAGTAAAAAATAAAAACTTAACTGGGTTTTGGGATGTTTTCAATATGAGTTTTATCAGTGGCACAGGTGCTCACCATCCTTTTTTCTCTGACGAAAAAAGAAATAAAAAACTTTTTGAATGGTTAAAGACTAATTCAGAAGCAGCTCCGTGGATTATAAGAGTAGCACCACTTTTTGCACATGATTCAACAAGTTGGTTTCCTTTTACAAAAACGTTAATTGATTTTTTTGGAGATGATGAGGACTTTATAAGTGAATTATCTTGTAATTTACATTCAATGTTTACATCTGGTTCACGTGTACCATATTTAGTGTCAAGAAAAAATTTAGTTGAAGAATTAAAAGTACATTTGATTCTGCGTGTTCGGAATTGGGCACAAGCAGAAATAGAAAATTATGAAAAAGAGATAAAGATTGAACAAATTAGTGACGAAGAAGGCTTTTTAGGATGGTAGTTAATATTCTAGATGTTAACAAAATAACACCTAACAGGTTTTAGAAACCTGTTAGGAAAACAAACCTAAATCCCAAAAAAGTTTTTAGAATTTCTCGTCGTTTCCTCCGTTACTTTAGCCAAAGTAATTCCTTTAAACTGTGCAATTGTTCCGGCAACATACGGCAGAAAAGCAGGTTCGCAACGGCGTTCGTGGTATTTCTTTAAGAGGCTGTTTGGGACATTTTTAGGAAGCATAAACGGCGCATCGGTTTCAATCATCATTCGGTCGAGCGGTACGTACTGAATGACTTCTTTTAAATGAGCGAAACGTTTGGCATCTGAAATCGCTCCCGTAAAACCCAGATAAAATCCGTTATCGAGATAGGTTTTGGCTTCTTGTAAACTTCCTGTAAAACAATGCACAACGGCTTTTGGCAATTGCGGTAAATAGTCATTGGTAATATTCATAAACGAATTAAAAGCGCTTCTTTCGTGCAAAAACAAAGGTTTCTGAACTTCAATAGCCAATTCTAATTGGGCTTTATAACATTCTTCCTGTTTGTTTCTGGGCGAAAAGTCACGATCAAAATCGAGTCCGCACTCGCCTACAGAAACGACTTGTTTTCTGTTTTAATAAATTCCGCAGTCGTGAAATGCTCTGCGCGTCAAAACTTTTCGCATCATGCGGGTGAATTCCTGCTGTAGCATATAATATTCCAGGATATTCTTTTGCTATTCGTGCAGATTCTTCACTGTTTCGTACGCTTGTTCCGGTTATTATCATTTGCGATACGTCGGCGTCGAGCGCGTTTTGTACGACATCGTCTATGTCGTTTTGGAATTGTTTATTGGTTAGGTTTATTCCTATATCTATATAATTCATTTTTTTTTGTTTTTTGCTTTTTGCCACGAAGGCACTAAGACACAAAGTTTTTTTTTATTCTTTGCGTTGGTTATTATTTTTTTTTTGCCACTAAGGCGCTAAGACGCTAAGTTTTTTGTTTTTAATCTCACAAAGTCGCAGTCCCGAGGCTTCGGGAGCAAAGTTTTTTTTTAGCCACAGATTAATATGATTAAAAAAAAATCAGCTGAATCTGCAATCCCGATAGCTATCGGGAGCGTGAAAAATTCTTTTTTGTTTTTTGCCACGAAGGCACTAAGACACAAAGTTTTTTTATTCTTTGCGTTGGTTATTATTTTTTGCCACTAAGGCGCTAGGACACTAAGTTTTTTTGTTTTTAATCTCGCAAAGTCGCGGTCCCGAGGCTTCAGGAGCTAAGTTTTTATTTCACGCTCCCGATAGCTATCGGGATTGCAGATTCTAGCAGATTTAAAATGATTTTTATAAATAATCTGCGAGCATCTGCTTAAATCTTTTTGAATCTGCGTGAAAAAATCTTTAACCGCAAAGTTTGTCATCCTGAGGAACGAAGGATCACATCCAATATTCCTCAAAGAGAATTGCCAATCTTTGTAGAGTTTCTAGTGTGATCCTTCGTTCCTCAGGATGACAAACTGGGTGTTACACGCACTGCAGTGCGCCTCTACACTGAAAACTGCCACTGCGACTAATCACTAAAAACAAGTCTCTACACTGAAAACTGCGACTGCGACTGATCACTAAAAATAAGTCTCTACATTGAAAACTGCGACTGCGACTGATCACTAAAAACAAGTCTCTACACTGAAAACTGCGACTGCCACTGATCACTAAAAGTAACTCTCTACACTGAAAACTGCCACTGCCACTGATCACTAAAAATAACTCTCTACACTGAAAACTGCGACTGCGACTGAACACTAAAATCAATCCTCTCGGCTCCCATCATCTGCCATTCTCACTAATTTCGGAGTGAATTTCGCTACAACATCAACCAAATCCTGTTGTGCTTCCATCACCTGATTGATATCTTTGTACGCCATTGGCGCTTCGTCCAATCCTGCTCCGATAAGTGTCACACCGTGATGCTGTAAAATCGATTTCATCTCGTTTTTAGTGATGCTTTTTATAGCTTTAGTTCTGCTCATTTGTCGTCCTGCTCCGTGTGAAGCCGAATTAATGGCGTTCTCCTCGCCTTTTCCTCTCACTAAAAATCCCGGTGCTGTCATACTTCCCGGAATGATTCCCATAACGCCTTTTCCGGCTGGAGTTGCGCCTTTTCTATGCACGATTACTTCTTCGCCGTTCCAGATTTCTTTCCACGCAAAATTATGGTGGTTTTCGACTTTGGCTAAAATTGTGGCACCCAGAGCGCGTTCCATTTTGTTATGGATAATTTCATGACAAGCCGAAGCGTAATCTCCCGCCAAATTCATTGCCATCCAGTATTCCTGACCCAATTGAGAATTCATATCTAAATACGCTAAGTTTTTTGCCGCTTCTGGAAGTTTACAAACGTCTTTTGCGATTTTGGTATAATGTCCCGCAATTGTAGCGCCCATTCCGCGTGAACCAGAATGTGTTAACAAAGCGAAATATTTCCCTTTTGGGATATTCAAAACGGCATCGTCTTTGGCAAATTCCATGATTCCGAATTCCACAAAGTGATTCCCGCCACCTGAAGATCCTAATTGCGACCAGGCTTTATCTTTCAAATTTTTCACAAACGGATTCATATTGAAAGTATCATTCTCCAAAACCGCATGATCTGATTTGTACTGACCGTGAAATCCGTGACCCGCTCCAAAAATAGAATTGGCGATTAATTCTTTTTTAAATTTAGCTTCATTTTCAAAGTAAAAATCTTCTGGAATATCGTAAACCGACAACGCCATTCTACACCCAATATCAACTCCAACGCCATACGGAATAATGGCATTTTTAGTGGCTAAAACTCCGCCAATCGGTAATCCGTAACCTTGGTGCGCGTCTGGCATCAATGCTCCGGCAACCGTAACGGGCAATTTCATGGCTACTTCCATTTGTTTTCTGGCTCCGTCTTCGATATGATCTAATCCGTAAGCCGAATACGCATTTGGATTTTCGTTTAACGCAATGAAATCTTCTGGTTTTTCATTTGATTTTTCGATTAAAGCCACAGCCAGTTTGCTGAAGATTTTATCATCTATATAATTCTCCGGAGTTTCTAAGACGTTTTTGAAATTTGCGATCATTTCGTCTCTAGTGAATCCGTTTCTTTTGCTGTTTATTTTTAAGGCAATCCCGATTATTTTTCCTTCTGGGAATCCTAATTCTAATATATCTGTACCGTTTATTTGTGTTTTCATTGTTTCTTTTTTAAAGGACAAAGGTTAAATGCTACTGCGCAGTTATTTTGCGTAGACACATTTAATTCTAAGTTTTTTTGCTCTACGAAGAGATAGTTCTCGCAAAGTCGCAGAGTCGCAAAGGTTTTTTTGCCACAGATTAAAGGATTAAAATGATTTTTTTTCTCATTTTTTGTCATCCTGAGGAACGAAGGATCACATCCAATATTCCTCAAAGAGAATCGCCAATCTTTGTCGAGTTTCTTGTGTGATCCTTCGTTCCTCAGGATGACAAACAGTACGTTTAATAATGCTTAAAAAAACTTTGCGACTTCGCGAGATTAAATTTACACACTTTGCGAAGACGCACTGCAGTGCGCCTCTACAAAAAACCTTTGTCCCTCTGAACCTCTGCCTCTTTGTACCTAATTAAACCTAATTTACCAAACTTTGCGGAGACGCACTGCAGTGCGCCTCTACAAAAACCTTTATACCTCTGAACCTCTGCCTCATTGTACCTAATTAAACCTAATCTACTAATAATTGTGTCACAACCGCAGGATTCATTGCCCATTGTGCTGTATAAACCTCATCGGCAATTTCGTTTTCGGTTATTGTTAAACCTTGGGCTTCCGCTTTAAGCTGTAACAAACTACCAATATTCAATTTGCTGTTTAGTTTTGATAACAACGCCTGAACGCCTTTAAAATCCAAACCACCTACAACCTGACCTCCGAAAGTCATTTCTAACCAAACGATTTCTCTTTTGGCTACATCCAACACTCCAAAAACCAAACCTTTGGCAACATTCTGCGTTACACGAACCTGATGATCTACACACGACGGATCGTACGCTACACCAGTTTTTTCCGAAATTTTCATCGGGTGTTTACTGTTCATCCAACCTACAATTAAATTTGGCGTAATACTTCCGTTGCTGTATGCATTACAGGTAAAAGTTACAAATTTTGCGTTGGCTTTCGCCAATTCGTCGATGTTGATGTTAATATATTCGGCAGTTCCAATTTTATTCGGAATACTTCTTATATCACCACTATGCTGACAACCAGTTGTAGTCAATCGGCTGAAAGAACAAATATCTGAACTGTTTTCATAGGCAATATGACAGCTCAAATCCATATCTAAATGCTGCGCTGGCAAAGCTGCACCCCATTGCATATACAATCGCACTTCGTTTCCTTCAATTGGGAAACGGGTTCCCATTAAAGCAACTGGCAAATCCTGAACTGTATCGCTTCGATCTCCTATAGAAACCGGAATGTTAAACAATTGCGGATCAATGTACATGGTTTTGTTTGTATTAGAAACCGCTGCAAATCGTTTTATCATGGCCAAAAGACACAATTTTTCTATCTGATTTTTCATTTCTTCTAACTGAAAATCTTCGTACAATTTCAATAAACCGTTAGGTTGAATTCGCTTGTTTGTTCCGCCAAGAGGCTTCACACTTCTCTGCATATTTTTATCAAAATAATTTTGAGCATACATATTTAAAGTAAACACCAATCGAGCCGGAACTTTATCGATGATTTCTTCAAAATGTGCAATCGTTTCTTCTGCTCCAAACCATAGCATGTTCGAAAATAACGAACGTGCAAATAATCCTGGACGTTGTTTTAACAATGCAAAAGTTTTATCGGCATCAAACTTTAATCTTGATGTGTTTACTTTGCTTTGCCAAACATCATACACTTGGTTGTAAAATACATCCATTAAAAAATTCAATTTCTCGAATCCTTTTCTTTTACTGTATTCTGCCAAACGCAATGCGCGGATAAAACGAACCCACATTCCTCTTTTAGGATGCATCGTTTCGCACATCGCTTCAACATCCATATCCATAGTATTCAACCAATTTGCCACCATTAAACATTCTTTTCGGGAATATTTCAATTTCAAATCTTTTTTTGATGCAACTCTCGCCTGAACGCTCGTATCTAAAACATTGTAGAAATGCTGTCCATTTTTTGACGCACGTTTCACAATCGTTTTTGGCTCCATAATCTGAAGCATTCCTGTGTTTTTATACCATAAATATCTTAAGATATCAGTTGGTGTTTTTAAAAATTGAGATGCTTCGGCTTCTTTACCGTTTTCAATCAAAAGATCAATTACAAGCATTAAAGTTTCCTTCATTGCAACTTCTGTTTTTGGCAAAGGCAAATTTTGCATCACCATTTTTAAACTATCTACCTGTGTAGCGTCTAAAGCTGTTTTTGACTGCAATAATGATATATAGAAATCATTTAAATCTTTTTCTGTCCACAATTCAAGCATTTTTAATTTGCTTCCTTGTCCGATATTTTCCAGTTTTCCGAATTCAAACGGAGTTCCGCAGAACGGACAGCCATTGTATCTTTCTAATGGAAAAGTATTATCCGGAATAATATGACCGCATTGTAAAGTTATTCCGTTTTTGGTTTTAAAAACATTTCCGAAATAAGTTGTAATATGATCTACAACAGATTCTCCCGTTGGGATATTCCATTCTTTCACCAAAGGCGTCCAGTTTTTATCTGTCCCTAAAACTTCTCTCAGCACATCTAAAACTTCAACTTTATAATTTGGGTTTACATTGTTTAAAGCATGTAATAATGATTCGGAAACTGTAAATCCAAGTCTTGAAATATTGGCTAACAAAACTGAAGTTGTTCCTGATAAATTTTTGTTCTCATTCGCAATCATTTCTGACGGAATGAAAATGGCATTTTGACGTAAACTGATTTTTAATAATGCTGTTGTTTTCATTTTTTTAATTTTTAAAATTTAGATAATTGCGTTTCTGAGTTCTACCTAAAAGATTTTGAAGTAAGAAACACTTGACCTGAAATTGGAGTGTAATGGATTAGCTGATTCAAATTGGTTTGTGGGTTTCCCCGAGAAGTAAGCTAATCTTGACCCTCGTTTTTTATTAATGATAATTTTAAAACTTGCCGGACTCGAACCGGAAATACCAATGTCTAGAAGTAAGTTTTAATTGACCATTAATAGTGAAGCAGATGGGATTCGAACCCACGACCCGGACATTATAAGTGTACGAAGTAAGTTTAGATTGACCTTTTAAGGATAATTTCAAAACTACCTGCTCTAACCGCTGAGCTACTGCTTCATTTAAATGAGATAAAAAGGTAATGGTGTAAGTGTGTACATTGGAAAGTGTTTTCGAAGTAACTCAAACTTGACCTGTTTTATTCTTTTTCTTATTTGTATGAACGTTTGTTTTTATTTCTGAACAAAGATTTTAAAACTAGTGCGCAGTTATTTTGCGTAGTGTTTTTTCTTCTTCTTATTTTAGAAATAGTATTTGTTTTATTTCTTGAGCAAAGATTTCAAAACTACTACGCAATTATTTTGCGCAGTAAAAAAAGAATTTTAAATTTGAGAGAAAATTATTTTTAAATAATATATAAGTCCCAGAGGGACGGCATATTTATAGCTGTTTTCGTGATGTTATTTCAACAACCCCAGCGGGGTGACATATTTTATGAGTGAACATTAAAACTGGAAATGACGCTCCGTTAGAGCTTTTGAGCTTATCGTGATAAATTGTTATAGATATTTCGCTCCGCTGGAGCTATTTGATCTTACGCTAATAATTAGCTATAAATATTACGCTCGGCAGGAGCTTTCATCAGATTTAAAAAAAGACAAAATGAATTTAGAAAAAACGTATTCTGAATTACTTTTGAATATTGGCTTTTCAGTGAATGAAATTCAGAAAAACTGGATGGAATTAGAAAATGCATATTCCAAAAAATCAAGGTATTATCATAATCTTACACATATAAAAGATATGATTGCGAGTTTTGAAACGTATCGCGATCAACTTCAAAACCCTAATGAAATCTTATTTTCTATTTTTTATCATGATTTTGTGTATTCGGCTTCCAAAAAAGATAACGAACTTAAAAGTGCCGAATATGCTTTGGCAATTTTACCTAAAAATGTCAATCTAAATAGGCAATTGGTTTTTGATGCCATCTGCGCTACACAACTGCATCAGCATAATAGAATTGAAGATATCAATTGGGTAATCGATTTTGATTTGAAAATCCTAGCTAAAGGTTGGGACGATTATAAAATCTATTTTGAACAGATTAGAAAAGAATACCGCATTTATCCTGATTTTCTATACAAACCCGGGCGCGCGAAGGCATTGAAACATTTTCTGGAGAATGAATTTATTTTTCAGACAGATGAGTTTAGAAAATTGTATGAGGAAAAAGCGAGATTTAATATTGAAAAAGAATTAAGCCTTTTAGAAAGCAAAAAATAATCTCGCAAAGTCGCAGTCCCGAGGCTTCGGGAGCAAAGTTTTTATACCACAGATTAAAGGATTAAAATGATTAAAAAAAATCTGCAAAATCTGCTTAAATCTGCAAAATCTGCGTGAAACAAATCCTTTGAGCCTTTGCGCCTTTGCGGCAAAACGTCAAACTATGTCACAAAACAAAAACGCCTTAATTCGGTACAAAACGATCGATAAATGTCTGCAAAATAAATACAGACAATGGACTCTAGAAGATTTAATCGAAGAATGTTCTGAAGCTTTATTTGAATATGAAGGTCGTGAAAATCCGATCAGTAAAAGAACGATTCAAATGGATATTCAGCTGATGCGCAGTGAAAAACTGGGGTATAATGCACCGATTGTGGTTTACGATAAAAAGTATTATAAATATGAAGATGAGGATTTTTCGATAACCGATATTCCGCTGACGGAAACCGATATGAATGTTTTGACCGAAACCGTTTCGATGCTCAAGCAGTTTAAGGATTTCTCTTTGTTTAGTGATGTATCGGATATTTTACAGCGTTTGGAGGATAAAATCTACTCTGAAAAATCGCATACCAAACCCGTTATTTATTTGGATAAAAATGAGAAATTAAAAGGGCTTCATTATCTAGACGAAATTTATCAAGCGATTGTCAAAAAAGTGGTTTTGGTAATTACTTATAAATCATTCAAATCGAGAGAAGAAACGAAATTTCATTTTCATCCTTTTATATTAAAGGAATTTAATAACCGCTGGTTTTTAGTTGGAAAGAAAAAAACGTCACAGCCTATTACAAATTTGGCTTTGGACAGAATCATTTCAATTGATTATGATTTTAACCTTTCCTATTTAGAAGAAGATTTTGATGCCGATACTTATTATAAGGATGTAATTGGAGTAACGGTTAATTCTGGATTAAAAGCAAGACAAATTGAACTTTGGGTCGATGCTTCGAATGCGCCTTATGTGCTCACCAAACCATTGCACACTTCTCAGCGATTAATTAAAGAAAATGAAGACGGAAGTATTATCGTGCATTTGTTTGTGATACCAAATTATGAAATGGAAAGACTTTTATTAGGCTTTGGAAGCTGTCTCGAAATTTTAAAACCCGAAGGTCTACGAAATCGTATGAAAAAGATGCTGCAAGATGCCATTTCGCGCTACAATACTGAAGATAAAAATGAATTAAATGCATGATTTTTTACATATAACGAGATAAAACACAATTATAAAATCAGATCTTAACTTTTCATATCGCTTTTTTGTTAAAATATCAGAAAAGAATAGTATATTTCAAATAAAATAAAACCATAAAACCCTGTAAACCAAAGATTTTTTTTAACTAACCAAAAAATTAATAAAAAATTATATGCGTGCATAGTATTTTTTAATTATATTTGAAATCGATATAGTTACCTATGAAAGATAAAACAATAGATTATATTTTGAGAGCAACCTGGCAGGCTGTTTCAAGAATGTATAATGAAGAGGCTGCAAAATACGATGCTACAATGGCAACGGGATTTGCTCTTTTAAGTATGGATAAGGAAGAAGGGACTCCATCGACCGCTTTGGGCCCGAGAATGGGCATGGAAGCAACCAGCTTAACGAGAACATTAAAATCGATGGAAGAAAAAGGTTTAATTGTTCGCAAAAAAAACCCAACTGACGGCCGAGGTGTCTTAATTTACCTAACCGATTTTGGAAAAGAAAAAAGAGATTTATCTAAAAATACAGTTCTGAAGTTTAATGAGAGCGTTAGAAAACATGTTTCAGACGAAAAACTAAAACATTTTATCGAAGTTTCTGAAATCATAAACGAATTAATTCAGGATAAAAATATATTCAATCACACTAGCGCCAGCGAACTGGCGAATCAAACAGAAAACAGAGAAAATGAATAATCTTTTTTAAAAGAGAAATTCAAATTCTACCCAAAAAACAAATTTTACAAATATGAAACGCACAATTAAAAAAGTTGCTGTAATTGGATCCGGAATTATGGGTTCAGGTATAGCTTGTCATTTTGCTAATATTGGTGTTGAAGTTTTACTTCTTGACATCGTACCTCGTGAACTGACAGAAGCTGAAGCTAAAAAAGGATTAACACTTGAAAGTAAAGCCGTTCGCAACCGTGTGGTAAACGAACATTTGGCGAATTCATTAAAATCGAAACCCTCTCCTATTTACAGTCAAAAATTCGCAAGCCGAATTACAACTGGAAATACGACTGATGATATGGCAAAAATTGCCAATGTAGATTGGATTATCGAAGTTGTTGTAGAACGTTTAGATATCAAAAAACTGGTTTTTGAACAAATCGAGAAATTCCGTAAACCGGGAACTTTGGTTACTTCTAACACTTCTGGTATTCCAATTCATTTTATGAGCGAAGGAAGAAGCGAAGATTTTCAACAGCACTTCTGCGGAACACACTTTTTTAACCCTGCGCGTTACTTAAAATTATTTGAAATTATTCCTGGTCCAAAAACTTCAACTGAAGTATTGGATTTCTTAAACGAATACGGATCTAAATTTTTAGGAAAAACTTCGGTTGTTGCTAAAGATACTCCAGCGTTTATTGGAAATAGAATTGGTATTTACGGCATTCAAAGTTTGTTCCATTTGGTAAAAGAAATGGGATTAACGATTGAAGAAGTTGATAAATTGACCGGACCAGTAATTGGTCGTCCAAAATCGGCTACTTTCCGTACGGTTGACGTTGTTGGTCTGGATACTTTGGTACACGTTGCCAACGGTATTTATGAAAACTGCCCAACTGATGAGCAACATGAATTGTTTAAACTTCCTGATTTCGTCAACAAAATGATGGAAAATAAATGGTTAGGAAGCAAGACCGGACAAGGTTTTTATAAAAAAGTAGATAAAGATATTCTTTCTTTAGACTTAGATACATTAGAATACCGCGCTGCTAAAAAAGCAAATTTTGCTACTCTTGAACTAACAAAAACTATTGATAAACCAATCAATCGTTTTAAAGTTTTGGTAAAAGGAACAGACAAAGCGGGAGAATTCTACCGTAAGAGTTTCGCTGGAATGTTTGCTTATGTTTCAAACAGAATCCCTGAAATCTCAGATGAATTATACAAAATTGATGATGCCATGAAAGCTGGTTTTGGATGGGAAAATGGTCCATTCGAAATTTGGGATGCAATTGGCGTTGCCAAAGGAATTGAAATTATGAAAGCAGAAGGTCTTGAACCAGCTGCATGGGTTAACGACATGTTAGCTTCTGGAAGCGAAAGTTTCTACTCTATAAAAGAAGGAGCGACCTATTTCTATGACATTCCAACAAAATCTCAAGTAAAAGTTCCTGGACAAGATGCATTTATTATTCTGAACAACATTCGCGAAAGCAAAAAAGTTTGGAGCAATAGTGGTGCAATTATCCAAGATTTAGGAGATGGAATTTTGAATTTAGAATTCCAATCTAAAATGAATACTATTGGCGGCGATGTACTTCAAGCCATCAATAAAGCAATCGACTTATCTGAAAAAGAATATCAAGGTTTAGTTATTGGTAATCAGGCAGCGAATTTCTCTGTTGGAGCTAATATCGGAATGATTTTCATGATGGCGGTTGAGCAGGAATATGATGAATTAAACATGGCAATCAAAATGTTTCAAGACACAATGATGCGCGTTCGTTACTCTTCTATTCCAGTTGTTGTAGCACCTCACGGAATGACTTTTGGTGGTGGATGCGAAATGAGCTTACATGCTGATAAAGTAGTTGCTGCTGCAGAAACGTATATGGGATTAGTTGAATTTGGAGTTGGTGTACTTCCTGGTGGTGGTGGATCTAAAGAAATGGCTTTGAGAGCGTCTGATCTTTTCCGCAAAAACGACGTGGAATTAAACGTTCTTCAAGAGTATTTCTTAACAATCGCTATGGCAAAAGTATCGACTTCTGGTTATGAAGCTTTTGACACTGGACTTTTACAGCATGGGAAAGATGTTATTGTAGTTAACAAAGATCGTCAGATTGCCGAAGCTAAAAAACATGCTTTGCTAATGGCTGAAGCTGGATATACGCAGCCTATTAGAAGAACTGATGTTAAGGTTTTAGGAAAACAAGCGCTTGGAATGTTCTTAGTTGGAACAGATCAAATGGAAGCTGGAAAATACATTTCTGAGCACGATAAAAAAATCGCTAACAAACTGGCTTACGTAATGGCCGGTGGTGATTTATCTGAAGCGACTTTAGTATCTGAACAATATTTATTAGATATCGAACGTGAAGCTTTCTTGAGTTTATGTACAGAAAGAAAGACTTTAGAGAGGATTCAGTATATGTTAACTAAAGGAAAACCATTAAGAAACTAGAAAATAGAACAAAGAGAATAGAATATAGATTTCAGACTTAGTAAAAGTCTATTTTCTATACTCTATTTTCTATACTCTTAAAAAATAGAATAAAGAGAAAAGAATATAGATTTTGAGACAAAGTAATAGTCTATTTTCTATGATCTATTTTCTATAATCTTAAAAAAACAAAAACAAATGAAAACAGCATATATAGTAAAAGCATATAGAACCGCAGTTGGAAAAGCACCAAAAGGGGTTTTTAGATTTAAAAGACCTGACGAATTAGCAGCAGAAACCATTCAGTTTATGATGGATGAACTGCCTGATTTCGACAAAAAACGTATTGATGACGTTATGGTAGGAAATGCCATGCCGGAAGCAGAACAAGGACTTAACGTTGGACGTTTGATCTCATTAATGGGATTAAAAGTAGAAGATGTTCCTGGTGTTACTGTAAACCGTTATTGCGCTTCTGGATTAGAAACTATCGGAATGGCAACTGCTAAAATCCAATCAGGAATGGCAGATTGTATCATTGCTGGTGGAGCTGAAAGTATGAGTTTTATTCCGATGGGAGGTTACAAACCAACTCCGGATTATAAAGTTGCTGCTGCAGGTCATGAAGATTATTACTGGGGAATGGGTCTAACTGCAGAAGCGGTTGCCAACCAATACAAAATCTCAAGAGAAGATCAGGATGAGTTTGCTTACAACTCTCATATGAAAGCCTTGAAAGCCCAAGCTGAAGGAAAGTTCGACAAACAAATAGTTCCGATTACTGTGGATCAGACTTTCATTAATGAAAATGGAAAAAAAGAAACTAAATCATACGTTGTAAAACAAGACGAAGGTCCAAGAGCTGGAACTTCTATCGCTGCCTTATCTGGATTAAAACCAGTTTTTGCTGCTGACGGAAGCGTAACTGCTGGTAACTCATCACAAATGAGTGACGGTGCTGCTTTCGTTTTAATTATGAGCGAAGAAATGGTGAAAGAATTAAATCTTGAGCCAATTGCAAGACTTGTAAACTTTGCTTCTTCTGGCGTTGAACCAAGAATCATGGGTATCGGTCCAGTAAAAGCAATCCCGAAAGCGTTGAAACAAGCTGGTTTAGAATTAAAAGATATTGACTTAGTAGAATTAAACGAGGCATTTGCTTCTCAGTCTTTGGCTGTAATTCGTGAGTTAGGTTTAAATCCTGATATCGTAAACGTAAACGGTGGAGCAATCGCACTAGGACACCCTCTGGGATGTACAGGAGCTAAACTTTCTGTTCAGTTATTTGATGAGATGAAACGAAGAGGCAGTAAATACGGAATTGTTTCGATGTGTGTGGGGACTGGACAAGGAAGTGCGGGGATTTACGAGGTTCTTTAAAAAAGATAATAGAGAATAGAATATAGAAAATAGAATATAGAACATAGAATATAGAATATAGAGAATAGAGAATAGATTTTTTTTGAGAAGAAAGAGATAAGACTTTTTGAAATTACAAAATGTTTCAAAAATAATAAATAGTAATAATCTTACTTTTTATTTTAATTCTTTAACTTGACTCAAAAAACATGAGACATAATTATAAGAACTTGAAGATTTGGAAACTTGGAATTTCAATTGCTAATGATATTTCAGATTTATTGTTAGACTTTCCGAAACATGAAAGATATGATCTTAGTTCTCAAATAAGCCGATGTTCTGTTTCAATGCCTAGTAATATTGCTGAAGGTTCTTCTCGAACTGATAAATCTTTCAGTCATTTTTTAGACATTTCTCTAGGTTCTTCATTTGAACTCATTACACAATTATTGATTGCAACGCATAGAAAATATATAAACGAAACACAATTTAACCAATTAGAAATTAAAATAGAAGAATTTCAAAGAATGACAATGGGCTTCCAAAACGGCTTAAAGTAAAGTAAGCTCAGTCTAAAATCTATTCTCTATATTCTATTTTCTTTTCTCTTAAAAAAAAATAAAAATGGCAGATACAATCGAAAAAAACGTGACTCGTGGTGGTCAGTTTTTAGTTAAAGAAACAAAGTGCGAAGACATCTTTACACCAGAAGATTTCTCGGAAGAGCAGTTGATGATGCGTGACTCTGTGAAGGAGTTCGTTGACAAAGAATTATGGGCGCATAAAGATCGTTTTGAGAAAAAAGATTACGCTTATACAGAAGCTTCTATGCGTAAAGCGGGTGAACTTGGACTTCTTGGAGTTGCGGTTCCTGAGGAATACGGTGGATTAGGAATGGGATTCGTATCTACAATGCTGGTTTGCGATTACATTTCTGGTGCAACAGGATCTTTCTCAACTGCTTTTGGTGCACATACTGGTATTGGAACTATGCCAATTACACTTTATGGAACTGAGGAACAAAAGAAAAAATACGTTCCTAAATTGGCTTCTGGAGAATGGTTTGGCGCTTATTGCTTAACGGAACCAGGCGCTGGATCTGACGCTAACTCAGGAAAAACTAAAGCTGTTTTATCTGAAGATGGAAAATACTACTCTATTACAGGACAAAAAATGTGGATTTCGAATGCAGGTTTCTGCAGCGTTTTCATCGTTTTTGCTCGTATTGGAGATGATAAAAATATTACAGGTTTTATCGTAGAAAACGATCCGTCAAACGGAATTTCTATGAATGAAGAAGAGCACAAATTAGGAATTCGTGCTTCTTCTACGCGTCAGGTTTTCTTTAACGAAACAAAGGTTCCGGTTGAAAACATGTTGTCTGAAAGAGGAAACGGTTTCAAAATCGCAATGAATGCTTTAAATGTTGGTCGTATTAAATTGGCTGCTGCATGTTTGGATGCTCAAAGAAGAGTAACAACGGGAGCAGTAAAATATGCTAACGAAAGAATCCAGTTCAATACTGCAATTTCATCTTTTGGAGCTATTCGCTCTAAATTGGCTGAAATGGCAACTAGTGCTTACGCTGGAGAAAGTGCTTCTTACCGTGCAGCAAAAGACATCGAAGATAGAATTGCCGCTCGTGAAGCTGAAGGAACTTCTCACCAAGAAGCTGAACTGAAAGGTGTTGAAGAATACGCAATCGAATGTTCTATCTTGAAAGTAGCAGTTTCTGAAGATATTCAGAACTGTTCTGACGAAGGAATTCAGATTTTTGGTGGAATGGGATTCTCTGAAGATACTCCGATGGAAAGTGCCTGGAGAGATGCTCGTATTGCTAGAATCTACGAAGGAACAAATGAAATCAACAGAATGCTTTCTGTAGGTATGTTGATCAAAAAAGCGATGAAAGGCCACGTTGATTTATTAGGTCCTGCAACGAAAGTTCAGGAAGAATTAATGGGAATTCCATCTTTTGACACTCCAGATTTCTCTGAATTGTTTGCAGAAGAAAAAGGAATCGTAGCTAACTTGAAAAAAGTATTCTTAATGGTTGCCGGAAGCGCGGTTCAAAAATATGGCGCTGATTTAGATGCTCACCAACAATTATTAATGGCTGCATCTGATATCTTAATCGAAATCTACATGGCTGAAAGTACTATTTTAAGAACTGAAAAATTAGCCAAAAATAAAGGTGAAGACAAAGTTCAAGAGCAGATTGCTATGGCAAAATTATACTTGTATAAAGCTGTAGATATCGTAAACTTAAAAGGAAAAGAAGGAATTGCTTCTTTTGCTGAAGGTGATGAGCAACGTATGATGTTAATGGGATTAAAACGTTTTACAAAATACACTAATCTGCCAAATGTTGTGGCACTGAGAGAAAAAATTGCAGAAAAATTAGTTGCAGAAAATTCATACTGCTTCTAATATAAAATAGTTTTTAGCTTTTAATTTGTTTAAACCCGCGCAAGTCCGAAACTGTGCGGGTTTATTTTTTTTCTTATGCTACATGCAATCCGCAATATTTTTGCAACGATTTGCAAAATTTTCGTTAAAATTACTTTTTTATAGTTATTAAAAGCTGAATATTGAATGAATTGCTTTAATTTTAGCATTCTAAAAACGCTAAAAAACAAATAATGAAACACATTACTCTAATCGCATTATTTTTAATGTGCTTTGGTATCTCCAATACTTATGCGCAGAAAAGTAAAAAAATGGACATTATTGCCTATTATACAGGCGATTCTAAACTTATTGATGAATACGAAGTAGGTAAACTAAATCAGATTATATTTAGTTTTCTTCATTTAAAAGATGGAAAATTAACTGTCGATTCTGAAAAAGATTCCATTACTATTAAACACTTAGTTTCTTTAAAAGCTAAAAATCCGCAGTTAAAAATTATTTTATCTCTTGGCGGCTGGGGTGGCTGCGAACCATGCTCTGCTGCATTTTCTACTGCTGAGGGGCGTTTGAAATTTGCTAAATCTGTAAAAGAAATCAGCGATTCTTATAAAGCAGATGGTTTAGATTTAGACTGGGAATATCCTGCGATTGAAGGACTTCCTGGACATTTGTTTCAAGCTGTTGATAAACCAAATTTTACTGAATTAGTAAAAATACTTCGTTCAACATTAGGCAAAAAATACGAATTGAGTTTTGCTGCAGGTGGTTTCCAAAAATATTTAGATGAATCTATTGATTGGAAAGCTGTAACTCCATTAGTTAATCGTATTAATATTATGAGTTATGATCTAGTAAACGGATATTCTAAAGTTACAGGACACCACACTCCATTATACAGTACAAATCCAAATCAAGAATCTACAAACAGAGCTGTTGAATATCTACTAAAACAAGGTGTTCCATCTGAGAAATTAGTTATTGGAGGCGCATTCTATTCTAGAACTTGGAAAAATGTAGAGAATATCAATAATGGTCTTTACCAGCCTGGTGAACATATTGAAGGTGTAAACTTTAAAAACTTTGCTTCAACTTATACAGAAGCAAATGGCTGGAAATATTTTTATGATGAAAAAGCACAAGCACCATATTGGTATAATGCAGCTACAAAAACTTTCGCAACATCTGACGATCTTAAATCTATCAAAGCTAAAGCAGAATATGTGAAAGCTAAAAAACTAGGAGGAATTATGTTTTGGGAACTTACATTAGACAGTTTCCGTGACGGAATGGTAAATGAAATTTACAAAGTAAAAACAGCAAAATAATTTTGCTAAACCACATAATAAAAGGCAGTTATCTAAAAAATAACTGCCTTTTCTATTTTATATAATGACTCAGTTTTATTGAACTTTTGACTTATCCAATTCTCCAATAAACGGAATCGCTTCTAAAGTTTCACTGCGAATAATGGTTTGGAGATAAACTTCCAACTGTATAAATTTAGCTGCATTTATAGGGCCAATCGCTTTTTTGGCTTGACCATAAGTTTTAGAGTATAATTTTTCATAATCTATATGATTTTTCAAAGTTCCTTTTGCCAATTCATCTGCTTTAGCATCAGTTAAAGTATCATAATTAGCTGCATAATCATTTATTAATTGAAATTTAGTTTGTCCGAGGGCTTTACGCTTTGTTTCGTATTCATCATAAACTTTAGTAAAAGCAGCGGTTTGTGCATCTGAGAGATTCATGTACTGTTTTACAAGTTCACTTTTAGATTTTCCGTAAACACTTTGTAAAACATCAACATCTTCTTTGAATGAAGATTGCGCATAAGATGAAAACATGGCAGTGGCCATAATAAAAATAAGACTTAATTTTTTCATAGTTATAATTTTAAATTTGTTTCTAAATAATTATACATTCTAAAATATATTGATTTTTAAAATCGTAATTAAAAAAATGAGGCCGTTCAATTTTTATCCTTTACTTCTTCAGATTTTGGAGCATTTAGTACTCCATCATAACTAATCGCCGCCCTGTTATTGCTATTTACATTTAATGTGGCACTTCCATTATAAAAAACAGTAAAAGTTAAATCATAAGTATCCGTCCTTCCGCGCACTGTCGCTTTAAGAACAGTATTATTCTTCTTATTTTCAACTTTTATATTTGTTGGTTTTCCTTCAAATTTAATTCCACCGTCACTATTATATCCAACATTAAAACCGCGTCCAAAAAAAGGAAGATCGCAAGTTGTATTGTCGGTATTAAAATTCAAGAAATAAGTACTGTAATCGAGCTGAATTAATCTGCCACCTTGAGGCGTAACTTTCTGTGCTTCAAAAACAAAATTTTTCGCATCAAGAAGCGCTTTAATTTCATTTTTCTTATTGAGTTCTCTTTCTTCTTTGAGTTGTTTTTTTGTTTTTTCCTGTGCTGCAGCTGAAAAACTTAAAACAGCAAAAAACAGAGTCAAAACAGATAATTTAGCTTTCATATAACTATTTTTTAGTAAAACGCATCATAGCAATATCTCCAGAAATAAAATTCAAAGTTTTTCCGTCATCCGTAATATCGTATGAGGTTATTTTTTGAAGTGTACTCATATAAGTCTGCTCACCTTGCTGTCCGTCCATGCACATCATTTTTGTCACGGCCATTGGCTGCGTAAAATCAATTTTATTTCCGTTTACAACCAGCTTTCCTGTGTAGGAGTTACAACTATTATTTCCAGAAACTTGATTTTCTTTCGTATTAAAAACTATTGTTGGCTTTTTATTTGGATACAAACCTTCAAAAGTAATTCGGGGACCAGTGATATAATTTAGTTCCCAAGTTCCGTCGAGTTTCGAAACTGCATCGCTTTTTTTACATTTAAAAATATTGCAGGAAAGTACTATTGAACTAAGGAAAACGAGAATTAAAATCTTTTTCATCATGACATTAAGAATTAAATGTGAGCGAATTAGAGAAGTTTGGTTTCAGAAATTATTCGTTAAAACCCTTACGAATTTAAGCAATATTTTTGGGTTTTGTGCTCAATCGATTGTATTTTATAACGTATAGTTTGACTTTTTTTTAACTTTTAGAGTTAAAGTAATCCGTTATTTTATGTTAAATTTACTTAATCTTTAATTAAAATACCCATAGATATGAAAAAACTAATCGTTTCTTTCGCTATAATTACAGCCGTAATCATTGGCTGTAAGACCAATACAAAATCTGGTGATGCCAAAACTTTGACTGTTGCATTAGAACCAAAAAGTAACAGTACTGTTGCCGGAACTGCTGTTTTTACAGAAAAAAATGGAAAAGTGACTTTTACAGCAAAAATGACTGGATTAAAACCAGGTGTTCACGCAATTCACATTCATGAAAAAGCAGATTGTACTGCTGCCGATGGAAGTTCTGCTGGAGGACACTGGAATCCTACCTTTAAAAAACACGGAAAATGGGGAGTTGGAGAATATCATAAAGGTGATATCGGAAACTTTACTGCTGATGCAAAAGGTAACGGATCTATAACTTTTACTACTGACGAATGGTGTGTAGGTTGTGGAGATTCTAACAAAGATGTTTTAGGAAAAGGCCTAATTGTACATGAAGGAACAGATGACTTTACAACGCAGCCAACCGGAAATGCCGGCGGAAGAGTTGCTTGTGCTGGAATTATCAAATAAGAAAACCATAATAACCACTATTTTTAACAAAATCTAGTGGTTATTTCATTTAAAACTAATTCTAAAACAAGAAAAAGACATAGCTTTGCATCAGCAAAATTAAGTCAATGATTAACCCATCAGCACCAGGCTGGATAGATAAGTTTTTTAGTGAACAGAAGTTTTCAGAAGCTATCCCTTTTGAGACTGTAGATTCCTTTTACTATAAAGTAAGAGAAACGGGCTTTATCTATGGTCATATTATTGCTATTGATTCGCAGTTTCCTATTCCGATAAAAGGCTGGTTTAAAACCGAAATTTCTAAGACAGCTTTACTCAACACTCTTTACCATGTTTTTTGTTTAGAGAAAAGAAATTCGGAACCTAAAAATTTTATTTCAGAAGTTTTAAAGTTTTACAAACAAATGAATCCAGAGGGATTTAACTTGTTTAAAATTTTACTTCCAAAAGACACTCCTTCCCTTTCGCTGGAAACTATTATTGATCAAAGAGTTCAAACGAACGACAGTATCATCAGCAAAAACTTTTCGCATTTAGTAACCAATGCTTTGCTTTTTATTGATGTTTTGGCTTTTAGACAATATTTAGCTCACGGCGAAATTCCAGAGAAATATTTAAAACGTATTGAAGAAACGGTACTTGGTATTGTTGGTTTGGCACTGAAAACCAAAACAGTAAAATCAGTTCACGACGATTTATTGATTAAGTTGTTTGAAGCTTCTATACGTTATTCGAAATTCTCAAAAGTTACGGTCGAAACTTTAGAAACACTTCAACTAGATTATTTCAGCAACAAACTAGAACAGTATTACTTAATAGATATGGCTGGAATGGCACTTTGGAGCGACGGCGTTGTTGAAAATGAAGAAGCCTACTTTCTGTATTCTTTAGGTTCGATGATGGGTGTTACGGATGAATTTACAGCCAAAAGTATTGCGACTACAAATACTTTTATCACCACTCATAAAAGTAAAATTCCATACTTTAACTACTCGAATCCTGTTAAACATTTCTACGATCAAATGACGCACAGCGTTATAAAATTGATTACAAGAAACAAAAACAGATTGGTAAGAGAGATTATGCAGAGTAAAGAACTTGTTGTGCTCCTTGCCTATTCTACAACAAGAGATTTGGATGCAAAGGAAAAGAAGAAAGTAAAAAAACAGCTTTTGGATATTTGCAAAACCATTCCGTCACTGACTATATTTTTACTTCCTGGAGGAAGTTTATTATTACCGATATTAATTAAGTTTATTCCAACAATGCTTCCATCTGCATTTAATGAGAATTTAGACGAAAACGAATAAAAAAAAATCGCCCTTAAGGCGATTTTTTTATTTCTTATAGATTACTAAGCTGGTAAACTTCGTCTAATTCATCATTCGAAGCAATATTTACATTTAAATCGGTTACAAAACCAGAATTTAAACCATAAACCCATCCGTGAAGCATTAAATCCTGACCATTTTTCCAAGCTCCCTGAACAATTGAAGTTTTGGCTAAATTATAAACTTGCTCTTTAGCATTGATTTCTACAAAAGCGTTAAAACGCTCCGTTTCATCTTCAATTGAATTTAAATATTTATCGTGCAAACGGTATTCATCTTTAATGTGGCGAATCCAGTTGTCAATAATTCCAACAGACATATTTCCCATTGCTGCTTTTACACCTCCGCATCCGTAGTGCCCGCATACAATAACGTGTTTTACCTTTAATACATTTACTGCATAATCCAGTACACTCAGCATATTCATATCAGAATGTACAACCATGTTTGCAATGTTACGGTGAACAAAAACTTCACCTGGCTTTGCACCTACGATTTCGTTTGCTGGAACACGACTGTCAGAACATCCAATCCATAATAATGGTGGTGACTGTCCTTTTGCTAGATCAGCAAAATAATTTGGATCTAAAGCCAATGAATTCTCAACCCACTTTTTATTGTTTTCTAATAACTGCTCATAAAACTTTCTCATTTTTTTTATTTTTTGCGTGGTAATTTCTAAGTTATAATAGTCTCAAAAAATGAACTTGTTGTAAAGTTACCTAAATTTAGACATTTTTTCTGCCTCAGAAAACCTATTTTTTTTATTCTCCTTTAACAACTTCTTTTTGAACTACTTCTCGTTTTGCCACATCATAATAATGCTCGATAGTAACGTGGTTGCTATTATCAGGCGTGTTTTCTAATTCGTATGCCGCTTTAAAACCTTTTAGTTTTACTTTGATATTTTCATCAATTGCTCTGGTTTCTTTAAACTCACGAATCAAATCTAAAACATCGTGTGCAATGTATTCGGTATCATGTGCATTGATAATTACTTTTGAATTTTCAGGAATTTCACTCAGCGTCTGCTTAATCGCAGCTTTATTTAAAAATGAAACTTCCTGCGCTAGATCGATGTGGATAATATCGCCATCTTCATATTGTTCTTTTTTGAAGACATAAGCTCTTTTTAAGTTTCCTCTCAAAACAAAAATAATACTAATAACGATTCCTAACGCAACACCTTTTAGCAAATCTGTCGCAACAACAAAGACCAAAGTTGCAATAAAAGGTACAAACTGGTATTTCCCCTTTTCCCAGAAATGCATAAAGGTTGCTGGTTTTGCTAATTTATATCCAACCAAAATTAAAACCGTCGCCAATGTTGCCAAAGGAATTTTGTTCAAAATTGCTGGAATTGATAATACACTTATTAATAAAAGTACACCATGAATAATGGCAGACATTTTAGATTTTGCCCCAGCATTGTTATTTGCTGACGAACGCACCACAACAGATGTCATAGGAAGACCTCCTAATAGAGAACTTATTATATTACCAATACCTTGTGCTCTAAGCTCAACATTCGTATTGGTATATCTTTTTTGAACATCCATTCTGTCAGAAGCTTCAATACATAAAAGTGTTTCAATAGAAGCGACAATGGCAATTGTAACAGCAACTACCCAAACCTGCGGATTTGAAACTGCAGCAAAGTTTGGTGTAATTATAATTGATTTAAATTCATCAAAAGATTTTGGAACTGGCAAAGAAACCAAATGTTCTTTTGCAATTGCCAAAGTGCTTCCTGTTGATACAAATATTTCGTTTAAGACTACTCCAGCGATAACTGCAACTAGTGCACCTGGAACTAATTTTATTCTTTTTAGAAAAGGAACTCTATCCCACGCTAATAAAATGGCTAATGAAACCGCAGAAACAACTACAGCTCCTAAATGAATATGATTTAAAACATCAAACAAAAATGAAAAAGAATTACTTCCGTCATTTTGTATAAATGCCTGATCGCCTTCAAAATCGGCATCGTAGCCAAAAGCGTGAGGGATTTGTTTTAAGATGATTATAATTCCAATACCCGCCAGCATTCCCTCAATTACATTTGTTGGAAAATAGTTCGATATACTTCCGGCTTTTAAAAATCCTAATGCTAATTGAATAATTCCAGCAATAAAAACAGACATTAAAAATACATCGAACGCTCCAAAATCGGTAATTGCGGTTAAAATAATAGCTGTTAACCCCGCAGCTGGACCTGATACACTAATGTGGGACTGGCTTAAATATCCTACGATAATACCACCCACGACACCAGCGATGATTCCAGAAAATAATGGTGCTCCAGAAGCCATTGCAATACCTAAACACAATGGAAGAGCCACCAAGAAAACCACTAAACCTGAAGCAAAATCAGATTTAAGGTTGGCAAAAAGATTGATTTTTTTTGTCATAATACAACACTAAAAAAATTATTCATTAAAGATTTACCCCATTTGTTCAAAATGCGGCTAAAGATCAAAATAATCGGAAGTATTATGCTATGTTGGGAGGTGGAGCAAATATGCTCGGAGAAATATTGTCAAGTTTTACAATATTTTCAGATAGGATAGTTTTTTTCTCGATATAAACCGAAATAATAACTTCATGCTCAAGAATTGACGGATGCATTACATTTTTAAGCTCTTTATGCACTTCTTCTTCAGCTATACTAAAAGATACAGCCGTATTATTCCCTTTCTTTATCGCCTGAACAATCGTCGGGGTCGATAAGAAAGCAATAAATATGAATAATAATATGCGAGCTAGTAATTTCATCGAAACAAAAATAGCGTTAAACAAATAAAAACAAAGCGATTTTCATAGAAATTTAACATACACAAAAAAGCAGAACGCAATTTTAATGCCGTTCTGCTTTTAATTCATTAATAAACAATATTTTAAAGAGTCTCTTCTAACCAAGCATTCATCATCCAAATTGTTTTTTCCTGCTCAGCAATGAAGTCACTCATCATAGAATTGGTTCCTTCATCATTAATTTCATCAGATCTGTTTAATATCTCTCTTTCAATTTTAAGTAAATCTGATAGAGAGTTAACAATTAAATGAACAGCTTTTTCATCATTCGAAATGTTTTTACCAACAGCTAATTTGTTGTTTTGAATATAGTCTTCAAAAGTATGCAATGGTGTACCGCCAATTGTCAAAACTCTCTCGGCTATCATGTCTATTTTTAGTTGTGCATCTGTGTATAATTCTTCAAATTTTACGTGTAAGTCAAAAAAACGTTTTCCTCGAATGTTCCAGTGAATTCCTCTTAAGTTTTGATAATACACTTGAAAGTTTGATAATAACACATTCAATTCTTTTACTAATAATTCTGATTCTTTTACAGGTAATCCTAAAATATTTGTTTTCATAATCTAATTTTTTACACCAATTTACTACAAATTTAAAGTAAGTTTGATAATTTTTACATAAATAAAAATTATATTTTCTTATTTTTGCATCAAAATTTACTATTGATATGACTATAACTCAATTACAATATGTGTTAGCAGTTGCTGAGCATAAAAACTTCACACTTGCTGCAGAAAAATGCTTTGTAACGCAGCCAACGTTAAGTATGCAGATCCAAAAGATTGAAGAAGAACTTAATATATTAATTTTCGACAGAAGTAAAAAACCAATTCAGCTTACTGATATTGGTCAAAAAATAGTGAATCAGGCCAAAAATATCGTAAACGAGGCAGATCGTATAAAAGATATTGTAGAACAGCAGAAAGGTTTTATTGGAGGAGAATTTCGTTTAGGCATTATTCCAACCATCATGCCTACTCTACTGCCCATGTTTTTAAATAATTTCATTAAAAAATATCCGAAAGTAAAACTCTTAATTGAAGAGCTTAACACAGACGAAATTATTCTAAAACTAAAAAACGGACATCTAGATGCTGCGATTGCAGCGACACCGCTTGAAGATGAAAAAATTAAAGAAATTGTTTTATATTTTGAGCCATTTGTAGCGTATATTCCTGAGCATCATGCTAGTTTTCAAAAGGAGGAAATCGAAGTTGCCGATTTAAATTTAAATGAAATTCTGCTGCTCCAAGACGGTCACTGTTTTAGAGACGGAATTCTGAATTTGTGCAAAAATGGATCTGACGTCGAACAAAATAATTTCCAGATTCAAAGCGGTAGTTTTGAAACCCTGATTAAATTGGCAGACGAAGGCCTTGGCACAACGTTACTTCCGTACTTGCACACCTTAGACTTAAAAGATTCCGACAAACTGAAACTACGAAATTTTAAGGAACCAAAACCAGCTCGAGAGGTAAGTTTGATTTACCCAAAGAGCGAATTAAAAATGCAGATTATTGACGCAATCAGATCTACAATTGCCGGCGTTGTAAAAGGCGCAATTGTTTTTCAAAATGTACAGATCATAAGTCCGCTACAAAAAAAATAGCCATAAAAAAGGAGCCAATTGGCTCCTTTTTTTATACTTTAATTAGCTGCAGACTTTGTTTTAATTCTGGTTTTTCAATAATAAAATTTAATAACCATTCTTGCAATTGTTCCATTTCGTATGGTAACAGCGTTTTGATAGCTTTTTCTAACTCTTTGCAGAAAAGTACCGGGTCGAAACTTACTCTCTCAAGTATTGATTTCGTGTAATCAAACATCATTTTTGACATAATAAAATAAGATTTTCGGGGGTTATCTATTTTTTAAACTCGCAACAAATGTAAACAAATATCATTCATAAGCATCTATTTTAACTTATTTTTTTAAAAAATTTAGCAACGAAACCGTTTTCTTAAAACAAATAAATCAATATAGAACAATTCTAAATAATTCATTTAAACCATTTTAGTTGCTCTAAACATTTCTCTTTTTCCTGGAGGACCTGCCAATTTTTCTACAGTAAACCCAACTTCGATCATGCTTCTTTTAACAACTCCGCGGGCTGCATAAGTCACAAGAACTCCATTTGGTTTTAAACTATTATACATTTTCTGAAAAATTTCAGTACTCCAAAGCTCCGGCTGCACTCTATATCCGAAGGCGTCAAAGTAAATCAAATCAAAAATTTCAAAATCGTTTATTTCGTGAAAAAATTGTTTCCTTTTGGTTAACGAGAACCGATCGCAAATTTCTACCTTTTTTCCCCATTCACTTTTATGCATTTTTTCAAAAATGTTCTCAAATTCCAATGCTTCAAGTTCTGCAGTATAATTCATTTCTAAAATTTCATCAGCATCTACTGGATACGCTTCTACTCCGACGTAATCAATATTTTGCTGTTTTCGAACAGACTCCAGAAAAGTAATAAATGCATTTAAACCTGTTCCAAAACCAATTTCTAGAACACTTATAGGTTTATCAAATAATGAAAGTCCGTTTTTTATAAATACATGTTTTGCTTCCTGAATGGCACCATGTCTAGAATGGTAACATTCGTCCCATTCTGGCAAATGAATTGTAGTTGAGCCGTCTAACGTTTTAATTATTTCCCTTTTCACTTTTTTCGAAATTTACAATAGCTTTTTGTTGATTTACAAGCCATTTTAATATTCAAATTTAGTCAAATCTAATGCGTAAAGCCTTAAAAATCGATAGTTTTTTCATAAATTCTTTATAAAAACGAATTAAATATTTCAGTTTATTATAGGATAAATAAATCTCAGTTTATAGTCGCAAATAATGAATTTTCTCTAAGCTTTTTACATTATTTTATTTAATTTTGCATTTAATAAATTCTATTTTACATGATATCATCACTTTAAATACTATAGTGAAAATATATCGCAAAAAACTTACATAACTATGAGTACAACTCAAACAGGCAAAATTGAAATCATCAAAGCTGCTTCTACAAAAATAAACGAAGTAGATTTTGACAACTTAAGTTTCGGTGCTGTATTTACAGACCATTTATTCGAATGCGATTTTAAAAACGGACAATGGCAAAATCCTGTCATTAAACCTTACGCTCCAATTTTAATGGATCCGTCTTCAAAAGTCTTTCATTACGGACAGGCTATTTTTGAAGGAATGAAAGCTTATAAAGATGACAATAACGATGTTTGGTTGTTTAGACCAGATGAAAACCACAAACGTTTTAATAATTCTGCAGTAAGAATGGCAATGCCAGAAGTACCAGAATCTATTTTTATGGATGGTTTGAATGAATTATTGAAATTAGACAAAGACTGGATTCAGAGAGGAAACGGAGCAAGTATGTATATACGTCCCTTTATGATTGCTACAGGCGCTGGTGTTGTTGCAAATCCTTCTGACGAATATAAATTCATGATTTTACTTTCTCCTGCAAAATCTTACTATTCTGGTGAAGTAAAAGTAATTATTGCGGAACATTATAGTAGAGCTGCAAATGGTGGAATTGGTGCTGCAAAAGCGGCTGGTAACTACGCTGCGCAATTTTACCCAACTAACTTAGCAAACAAAGATGGTTTTCAACAAGTTATCTGGACGGATGATGCAACGCATACAAAATTAGAAGAAGCTGGAACAATGAACGTTTTCTTCAGAATTAATGATACTTTATTAACTGCTCCAACAAGTGAAAGAATTTTAGATGGTATTACCAGAAAAAGTTTGATCGAAATGGCAAAGAAAGAAGGCCTTAATGTAGATGTTCGTCCTGTAATTGTTACAGAATTAGTTGAAGCGGCTAAAAACGGATCTTTAAAAGAAATTTTTGGAGCTGGAACTGCTGCTGTTATCAGCGTAATTAAAGGTTTCTCATATCAAGATGAATATTATGAAATGGCTCCAATCGAGAATTCATATGCTTCATTATTAAAGGAAAAACTAACAAGTCTTCAAAACAAACTTTCTGAAGATACTTTTGGATGGACAGTTAAAGTTCAATAAGCAAAAGACAAACATTATATATAAAAAACCCGACAGCTTAATAGTTGTCGGGTTTTGTTTTTTTTAATATATAAACACATAGAAACATAGCTTTTTGACACTTTATAAAAGGCGTTTCACTCACATTAGTGCACATTGCTATGTGTGAGAAACTAGTTTCTTTTTGCAATCTTTTTTAGGTATAAAAATCTATGATTCTATGTGTTTTAAATTATTTATATCAAGAATCTGCTCTTACAATAATTTAGAAAAATCAGGTTTAAAGTAGTTTGGCCCTTTCATTACCTTTCCGTCTTCACGATAAATTGGCTTGCCATCTTCTCCGAGCTTACTCATATTACTGCGTTGGATTTCATCAAAAACCGCTTCAATTTTATCTTGAAGACCATGTTCTATAATTGTACCGCACAGAATATACATCATGTCTCCTAAAGCATCAGCAATTTCAACTAAATCATTATTCTGAACCGCTTCATAATATTCTTCATTTTCTTCCTTCATTAAATTATAACGAAGTAATTTTTTCTCTGATCCAACATCGGCCAGTGGCGCTGTGCTGTGTCCAATTTTAAAAGCAGTATGAAATTCGGTTACGGCATCAAGTTGTTTTTTCATATAATCGTTTCTTTTTTTTTGCTAATTTAAGTTACTTCAGAATAAATCTAAAATAAAAATGAAGTAAATGAAAAGGCAATTTAGCCGCAAATCGTATACAATTCTCTAAATTTGCCAAAAATAATTTAAAAGCTATGTTTAGTCAAGGACAATTAATATTTGGAGTTTGTTTTTTTATTGCATTTGTAATCGTAATGATATTTGCTTATCGAAAAGATCTCGCATTGCACAAAATCTTTTACAAAGGAAACTATAAAGTATTACTTGTTTTTTTACTGTTTATCGCCATATTATTCTTGATTAAAATTTTCTTTAAAAGATAATTATTTCAAAAGCAAAAGAATCGTTTTTTTGATCTAAAAGTTTATCGCAATAAAATAAAACCTAATAATTATTGGTTATTAGTAAGACTCACGATAAAATTTATAACTTTACGAAACCAAACAATCTACCAATGAAAATTCTTAAGTATTTATTTCTTTTTGCGTTATTAAGCCTTGTTGCCCTTACTGTTTTTGTAGCTACACAAAAAGGAATTTTTGATGTAGAAAGAAGTAAAGTAATCAATTCGCCCCGCGCAACGGTTTACAATTATCTTAATGACTTTAGAAATTACGAAGATTTTGAATCTTGGTCGGTTGAAGATCCTTCAATACAAATGACTTTTCCTAACAAAACAAGCGGCAGTGGTGCTTCATTTTATTGGGATGGTGTTGATGGAAAAGGAAATGCGATTACTCTTAAAACAAAAGAAGGCGAAAGTATTGACCAAAAAATGAAATATGACGGAACAGAGGCTGATGTTCGTTGGATTTTAAAAGATACTTTAAACGGAAAAACTAAAGTTACCTGGAAAGGAAAAGGAACGATGAGTTTTTTATTTAAAATATATGCTGCATTACACGGAGGTTCTGATAGAGTTATTGGAACTATCTACGAAAAAAGTTTAGCAAATATTGACAAAAATCTTGATTACGAAACCAAAACTTATGCTGTTAAAGTTGACGGAGTGGTTAAGAAAACAGAAACACCTTATATCCGCCAGACTTTTACAAGTGAAATAGAAAAAGTAAACAAAAATGCTAGAATTGTAATTCCAAAGCTGATTCATTTTAGTGAAACTAACGGATTATCTGCAAACGGAAAACCTTTTATTATTTACCATACTTACGATACTAAAACTGGTTTAGCAAAAATTTCAATTTGTCTGCCAATCAATAAAGAAATTTCGATTAGTTCTGGAAGCGATATTCTTTCAGGAAAATTAAACGGTTTTGACGCTGTAAAAACAACGCTTACTGGAGATTACTCTCATAGAAATGAAGCTATTGCAAAAACAACTGCTTACATCAATAACGAAAAAATAATTCCGGAATTAGGCTGGTCACATCTGGAAATATGGGCGCTTAGTAAATTGGATGTAAAAGGCTCTTCGAAGTTAGTAACAGAAATTTATTTCCCAATTAAACCTAAAGTTGAACCTGTAGTTACTACACCTGTTTATTCACCAGAAACCCAAACGCAGGCAGAACCACAAGCAGAACCGGCACCAAAACCAGTACAGAAAAAACCAGCTGCTCCAACGCCAGCCACAACAACTCCTGCACAAGAAGAGGAACAGTCAGAATTCTAAATTTTAAGGTTCATTAAACCTTTTGTTTTAAATTCAGTCTAACTTATATTAAGAAAGTTTACAAAACAAAAAGTTTGATAGACGAGAAGGAATTTATAAAACAATTATTAGACCCTAAAACGCAAAATGCTGCGTTTCAAAAACTCCTGTCTGATTATCAGAGACCTTTGTATTCTCATATTCGAAACATTGTTTTGAATCATGATGATGCAGACGATGTCTTGCAGAATACTTTTGTAAAAGTCTTTCAATATCTTAAAAACTTTAAAGGTGAAAGTAAACTTTTTTCCTGGATGTATCGTATTGCTACAAATGAAGCCTTGACTTTTTTATCTCAAAAAGCAAAATTAAGCGGTGTCTCATCAGAAGATCTGCAGAATAAAACAATTGATAATTTAAAAGCTGATATTTATTTTGATGGAGATGAGATTCAAATTAAACTTCAAAAAGCAATTGTAACACTTCCAGAAAAACAACAGCTGGTTTTCAAAATGAAATATTTTGAAGAATTAAAATATGAAGAAATAGCAGAAATCTTAGGGACTTCTGTTGGAGCTTTAAAGGCCTCCTATCATCATGCAGTAAAAAAAATCGAATTATATGTTACATCAAATTAAACCTTTTGTAACTAAAACTATCTTATAGGTATTATGAAAACATTTAAATTAGAAAACGAACCAAAAATAAAATCTGGATTTAAGACTCCAGAGCATTATTTTGATGATTTTTCAGAGAAAGTTTTACAGCAGTTAAACGAAAAAGAAGTAAAAGTAATTCCATTTTACAAACGTAAAAAATCATTCTTTTTAGCAGCTGCGGCAGTAATTGGTTTTGCTTTAATGATTCCGATCGTAAACAATTACAATGCAACATCAAACGATCTTGATGAAGCGACTCTGGAGACGTATTTGGCTTATCAATCTAATTTGAACCAATACGATTTAATTCAAAAATTAGACGACAGCGATATCGAAAAATTAAACAATGATATTACACTTGAAAATGAAACTATAGAAGATATTTTATCAACAAGTCCAAACATAGAACATTTAATTTCAGAATAAACTAAATTAAACTTAACTCAACTTAACTTAACAATGAAAATAAAAAATATTTTACCGCTCCTGCTCTTTCTGATAAGTTTTTCCTTTTTTGCACAAACTGGAAAAATAGATGAAAAGCGTGAAAAAATTAAAGCTTTTAAAGTTTCTTTTTTAACAACAGAATTAGAATTAACTTCTACAGAAGCAGAAAAATTCTGGCCCATTTATAATGCTTACGACGACAAGCAATTTGACTTAAAGCATTTGAAGATGAAAACTTATCTTCGAAAATTAAACGATGATAACATCAACAATCTTTCTGAAAAAGAGGCTGTAACATTATTATCTCAAATAGAAAGCACAGATAAAGAGCTTTATTCACTTCGCGAGAAATATATGGCTAGTTTGAAAAAGATACTTTCTGCTAAAAAAATATTAAAGCTTAAAAAATCTGAAGACGATTTTAATCGAAAGTTACTACAGCAATATCGAGATAAGGCTGGTAAAGATTAAGCTCAAAACGAAACAACAGCGATAGGAACCCTATATAATAATACTTACTTTATTATTTAGGGTTCTTATTATTTTATTTAAAGTTAAGTCGGACAACTTTATTATATCCAGCTGCAATTGCAGTATTTCTATTGACGAAACGAACGGTAAAAAGACTTGAATCTGTAGACAATTGTGTCCAGTTTTCGCCACCATTTTGAGAGTATTGTATTCCCTCAGAACCAACACAAATTATTTCCCTGCCGCTTCCGCCTGGAACATATTGTATGCAGGACGCATAACCAAATCCTAAATTTTGGCCTATTAATTTCCAAGTTTTACCTCCATCTTCAGTAAAAGCTTTATTATCAGTTTTTTTAGTTGGAAGATCATAATCCCCTCCAGCAATAAATCCGTGTTTAGAGTCGTAAAAATCAGCGGTAAAAATCCCTGTCATTTGTTTCCCCTGTACGATAGGCGTTTCAATTACTTTCCAAGTTTTTGCTTTATCAGAAGAATAAAAAACACGTGCTTTTTTACCACCAGAAACCAGCCAAGTCTCATTTCCTTTTATTACAACATTAGTATTGCTGGCTGCAAAAGCAGCTTCTCCGGTAGCATTTGTTGGTAATTTATCAGACAATAATTTAGTCCAAGTTTCACCGCCATCACGGGTAACAATAATAGAAAAAGTATCTTCTGTCGGATCACCAATTGCAATTCCTTCCTTATCATTCCAAAACTGCATACTGTCGTAAAAAACTTTCTCATTTATCTCTTTGTAAACGAGTTTTACTTTATGGTCTTTTTTTGAAACAGAATAAAGCAAAGCAGGATTGGCAACACTAAGAAGAAAAATATCTTTAGAAGTCTGAGCGATACTTCTAAACTCTAATTTTAAAGTATCACGGTAAATATGTTCTTCGAATTTTTCTCTTTTATCTAAATCGTAATATCCAAAACGAGAATTATCTGCACCGTACCAAACTTTATTTTTATCAATTACAATCGCTCTTATACTAATTCTATCTTTAAACAAAGTATCTACTGTCATTGATGTAAAACCACTGTTATAAGCAGCTTGAGTTTTATAATTAAATGTTCTAAAAGACATCAATAAAATAAAAATACAACAAAACAAAACTAGTTTTTTCATATAAATCAAAATTTGGTTAACGCTAAAATACGATTATTTATAATATCTCAAATATGTTTAGATTTTTTTCAAAAATAATTTTTCTAAAAACTCCCTTGTTTTCTGTAATACTGCAGCGGCACGCAAAAACATAATAAACTAAAAATAAGACAATTAAAATCTAAAAACCTAGTAAGTAAATTTGTGGCACAGTAATTGAATATTTGATAATACAAATAATTTAATATGATTTAGTCATGAAAACGAAATTACTTTTAATAGCATTTACAGCATTAGTTTTTGGTTCTTGTGCAGCGCAAAGTCAAACTACTGTTTACGCAAAAAACTCAGATATAAGTGACAATTTAGACTTAAGAGCGGTTGCTTCCATGTTTGGAGAATCTGCAAATCTTCAAGATTTTGAAAGAAGGTTAAATGATCCAAAATATCAAATATCCAACTTAGACTTAAACGGCGATAACCAAGTAGATTATTTACGTGTAATCGAATCTGTAGAAGAGAGAACACACGTTGTAATTATTCAGGCGGTTTTAGACCGTGACGTTTATCAAGACGTAGCAACGATTGATGTAGAGAGAGACAATTACAATAAAGTAAGTGTTCAAGTTGTTGGAAATACTTATCTATATGGTGACAACTATATTTATGAGCCTGTTTACAGCGTTGTTCCAGTGATTTATACTTCTTTCTGGGTTACAAATTACCGACCATATTATTCAACATGGTCTTGGGGTTATTACCCAACATATTATGCAGCATGGAGACCTTACCCTGTTTACAGATACAGAAATAACATTAACGTTTGTATCAACGTAAACAATCATTACAACTACGTGAATACAAGAAGAAGCTACAGAGCACCAGCTATTTATGAAACTAGACGTGCGTACGGTTACGAAAGAATGAAACCAAACAATAGTTTTGCTCAAAGAAATTCGAATGTAAGTAACAGACACGATCTTGATCAAAGAAGAACTGCGAATAGAACTCAAAACACGTATAACACAAACAGATCATCAAATACCGGAAGAGTATCTTCTACCGAAAACAGAAGCACAAATAGAACTTATAACTCCAACAGAAACAATTCTGACAGAAGTTATAATACAAATCGTGCTACAACTAACAGTAGAGAAAATGCTGCAACAGTAAATACTCCTGCAAGAACGGAAAATACACAAAGAACAGAATACGGTAGAAATAATTCGACTGCATCTGCTCCAAGAGGAAATTCTGAAAACAGAGGTTACAGCAATAGACAGTCTTCACAAACAAGTGAACCATCGAGAACTTATTCTGAAAACAGAGGAAGTTCAAATAGAGCAAGCACAACTCAATCTGCTCCAGTTCAAAGAGCGGAGCCGTCAAGAAGCAGTTCTGAAAGCAGATCTAGTTCTTCAAGCAGATCATACGAATCTAGACCTCAAAACACCCAGCGTTCTGAAGCTCCAAGAGCAAGTCAGGAATCTAGAAGCAGTCAGCCGCAACGTGAGAGCGGTTCTAGCTCAAGAAGCGGTGGAGGAAGAAGAGGTTAAGAATATCTCAATTTATAATTAAATTTAGAAGCACAATTTTAGGATTGTGCTTTTTTTTATCTTTTTAATTATAATAGCTGCTAATTTGTTTTAAAACAGTAAATTTGCAACCGTCTTTTATAAAAACATACATGAGCGCATCGCATAAAAACTTACATAGTAAGTTGTCTATTGGGGGTTTATTGATTACTTTAGGGATTATTTATGGAGATATAGGGACTTCTCCACTGTACGTAATGAAGGCAATTCTGGGCGACCACACGATTAATGCCGATATTGTTCTAGGAGGTATTTCTTGTGTATTCTGGACATTAACGTTACAAACTACAATAAAGTACGTACTTATAACTTTAAGCGCAGACAATCATGGTGAAGGCGGAATCTTCGCATTATATGCTTTAGTCAAGAAAACAAAAATTCAGTGGCTTATTGTGCCCGCCATTATTGGGGGAAGTGCACTTCTGGCAGACGGAATTATAACCCCTCCCATTTCGATCTCATCTGCGGTTGAAGGAATTAGGGCGTTTTACCCAACAATGGAAACACAAACCATTGTTTATATCGTAATTTCGATCTTATTTGTTTTATTCACCATTCAGCAATTCGGAACTAAACTTGTGGGTAAATTTTTTGCTCCAATGATGTTAATCTGGTTTGCTATGCTGGGAACTTTAGGTACTATTCAAGTACTTCATTATCCAGAAGTTATTAAAGCAATTAATCCGTATTACGCTTATCATTTACTATCGATTCATCCTGATGGCTTCTTTGTTCTTGGTTTTGTATTTTTATGTACCACCGGAGCTGAAGCTTTATATTCTGACATGGGACACTGTGGAAGAAAAAACATCAGAATCAGCTGGATATTTGTAAAAACAACTTTAGTTTTAAACTACTTCGGACAAGCAGCTTATTTAATTCATCACGAAGGAAGTACTTTGCAGCAGTTAGGTGGAGAAAACGGAAATCCGTTTTACTTAATTATGCCGCATTGGTTTTTACCATTCGGAATTGTAGTTGCAACATTAGCAGCCGTAATTGCCTCTCAAGCGCTTATCAGTGGATCGTTTACGTTAATCAACGAAGCGATGCGTTTGAATTTCTGGCCGAAAGTAAAAATTAAATACCCAACAGAAGTAAAAGGGCAATTATACATTCCGTCAATTAACTGGTTATTGTTTTTTGGCTGTGTTGGAATCGTTTTACATTTTGAAAAGTCTGGAAACATGGAACATGCTTATGGTCTTGCCATAATTCTATGCATGATCATGACCACGATTTTATTGAATTATTACTTAATCATGAAACGTGTAAAATTATACTTCATGGTTCCGTTGATTACCATATATTTATTAATTGAATTCAGTTTCCTTTTTGCTAACATTACCAAATTTGCAGAAGGTGGTTATGTAACATTGATCATCGCAAGTATGCTGATTTCTGTAATGACGATTTGGTATCTGGCTAAGAAAATCAACAAAAACTACACTAAAGTGGTTAAAATTGATGATTACAAACAAGTTTTAGTTGAATTAAGCCAAGATTTATCCATTCCGAAATACGCTACGCATTTAGTTTACATGACTAATGCCAATCGTGTAGACGAATTAGAACATAAAATAATCTATTCTATTCTGCAAAAGCGTCCGAAAAGAGCTGATATTTATTGGTTTGTTCACGTAAACATCTTGACAGAACCTTATAAAACACAGTACAAAGTAACTGAAATTGCAAAAGACGATATTTACAGAATTGACTTTAATTTAGGTTTTAGAGAGCCTACTAAAATCAATTTAATGTTTAGAGAAGTTATCAAAGACATGGTAAAACGAGGCGAAGTGGATATTACAAGCCGTTATGAATCTTTGAACAAAAACAATATCATTGGTGACTTTAAATTTGTCTTGTCAGAGAAATTCTTATCAAACGATAATGATTTAAGATGGCACGAAAATATCATCATGAATTCTTATTTCTTTATTAAGAAACTGAGTTTATCCGAAGAGAGAGCTTTTGGACTAGACAGCAGTTCTGTAAAAATAGAGAAATTCCCAATGGTGCTTCATGCTCCAGAAAACATTGGATTAACACGTATTATTAAATAAAAATCGCATTTATATAATTCAAAAAAGACACTCTAAATTAGAGTGTTTTTTATTTTAATGAGAATCAGACTTAAGATTCAGTATTAAAAATTTAACTTTCAATCAATTAATAGTACCTTTGCAACTCAAATATTAGAAATGAGATTACACAGAAATTTAGTTTATACTACCATCGATTCTTTAAATGCAATTTTCAATGAAGGAGAATATGCAGATAAAGTGGTAGCCAGAGCATTAAAAAAAGACAAACGTTGGGGAAGTTCTGACAGGAAATTTGTTGCTGAAACGATATACGAAATTGTTCGTTGGAAACGATTATACGCTGAAATTGCAGAAGTTAAGGAACCTTATGATAGAGATAACCTTTGGAGAATGTTTGCTGTTTGGGCAGTTCTTCGCGGTTATCCAATTCCAGATTGGAGACAATTGGAAGGAACTCCAGAAAGAAAAATAAAAGGCCGTTTTGACGAATTATCTAAAAACAGAGCACTGAAAGAATCTATTCCAGACTGGATGGACGAATTAGGTGTAAAAGAATTAGGTGAAACAGTTTGGTCAAAAGAAATTACAGCACAAAATCAGCCGGCAAAAGTTATTCTTAGAACCAACACTTTAAAAGGTACCAAAGAAAACCTTAGAAACACTTTAATGGATTTAAATATTGAAACAGAATATTTAAAAGACCAGCCAGAAGCTCTTGTTTTAAAAGAAAGAGCAAATGTATTTTTAACAGACGCTTTTAAACAAGGACTTTTTGAAGTTCAAGATGCCAACTCACAATTAGTTGCAGGATTTCTAGATGTAAAACCAGGAATGCGTGTCGTAGATACGTGTGCTGGAGCTGGAGGAAAAACATTGCACATGGCTTCTTTAATGGAAAATAAAGGACAGCTGATTGCAATGGATTTGTATGAAAGCAAATTAAAGCAGTTAAAATTAAGAGCTAAAAGAAACGGTGCTTTCAATATCGAATACCGTATTATTGACAGTACGAAAGTGATTAAAAAACTGCATGAAAAGGCAGACCGTGTTTTAATTGACGCGCCTTGCAGCGGATTAGGAGTTTTAAAAAGAAACCCAGATTCTAAATGGAAACTACAGCCTGAATTTATCGATAATATTCGTAAAGTTCAAAGTGAAGTTTTAGAAAACTATTCTAAAATTGTAAAACCAGGAGGGAAATTAGTTTACGCAACTTGTTCTGTATTACCATCAGAAAATCAGGAGCAAGTAGAGAAATTCTTAAAAACAGAAATCGGACAACAATTTACGTTTGTTCAAGACCGTAAAATGCTGGCTTCAGAATCTGGTTTCGACGGATTCTATATGGCTTTACTGGAACGTAAAATATAAACTCCAATCCCAAAGCCTCGGGATAAATTCCAAATTCCAATTTGTTTTGGAATACTCAATATTAAAAAATCCAAATTCCAATTTTAAAACTTGGAATTTGGATTTTTTTTATTTTCTATATTTTTATACTTAGCCAACTTTGACAAAGTTCTAAATTAAAAGTTTGGAATTTGGAATTTATCCCGAGGCTTCTGGATTGGAATTTCAAACCTGCAAGGTTGGCTTGCGCAATAATTTTCCGTTTTCGTTTTCTTTAAACTTGGAAACAAAAACAATTTCTTTTGGTTTTTCATATTTACTCAAAACATCAAAAAAATCAGGAGCAAAATCTTGTTTTTCGCCTTCAATAACCAAAACCAATTTTTCTCCTAAAACCGTATCTGGAAGTCCGGTCACAAAAAACCTGCTGCTTATTTTTCCTATCAATTTAGCTTCAATTTGTTCTGGAATAAGCTTTACTCCTCCACTATTAATAACATTATCAATTCTTCCCAAAAAGATAAATTGTTGTTCGTTTACTAATTCAACCAAATCATTTGTCACAATTGGTTCATCAGAAATTGTGGCAACATTTATAACCAGACATTGACGATCGTCTTGAGATATTTTTACATTTGGCAAAATCGAAAAAACAGAATCGCCTAAACGTTTCGCCGCAATATGCGTTATCGTCTCTGTCATACCATACGTTTCGTAAATTTCTGTTTTAAGCGGCAAAAGTTTTTCTTCCAGAGAAGAATCCATTTTTGCACCGCCAATTATCAACTTACGCACTTTTGAAAGTTCCTTTATTGAATTTTGAACTTGAAGCGGTACCATTGCAACAAAATCATACAGTGTAGAATTTAAAGCCAGCGGATGAAGACTTGGCGAAACCACATCTAATTCTAGTCCTAAAATTAAACTGCGCACCAGCATCATTTTTCCTGCGATAAATTGAGTCGGCAAGCATAACAAAGCTTTATCTCCAGGTTTTAAATCGAAGAAGTCGCCCGTTGCTAAAGCAGAATGTATCATTGCCTGCTTTTGCAATCGAACCAATTTAGGAAGCCCTGTCGTTCCTGAAGTTGTCATTTCGATATATTCTTTTTTATCAAACCAATCCAAAAAGAATTCGCCAATCGATTGTTCGTAACCATCTCCTTCTTTAATAAAACTATAAGCAACACGGCACAAATCTTTAGCATTTAAATGATAACCATTTAACTTAAAATAATTGTGCACATTTCTGTGGGTCAAATTTTGCATGATTTTAATTTATTACTTCTGTTTTATTAATTTCTCCTGTTAACCTTTCTTTCCAATTTGTCCAGCGGTATTTTTTACTATAAATAAAAAGTAAAATAGGGTAAATGACCACAACAGGCAGAATAACATCAATTCCTGCCGATGGTTCTGAAATATCTTTAAATATAGAATTTGTTTGAAAAACCGACCAATCTGATGTAACTAGCAAGGCTCCTATTAAATTGTTAGCGGCATGAAACCCAAGAGCCAGTTCCATTCCCTCATCCATTAAGGTAATGATTCCTAAAAACAGCCCAGTTCCTATGTAATAAATCATGATAACATTTCCCATTTTAGCCACTTCCGGATTTGCCCAGTGCATTGAGCCAAAAATTACAGAAGTCATCAATAACGGAAACCATCTGTTACGAGCCAGATTAGCAAACCCCTGCATTAAATATCCTCTAAAAACATATTCTTCTGTACTGGTTTGAATTGGAATCAAAATCGAGCCTAAAACAACCAAAATCAGAAATGGAACTAATCTAAAATTCCACACAAATTGTTCCGGTGATCTGAGATAAACAAATAAAAAGCTGAGTAACGAAAAGAACGTCCATAAAAAGAAAGAAAAACAAATTCGATTCCAGTCTACTTTTGGCCTTGAAGTCGTTACTGATAATAAGGTTTGATGGTGAATATATTTGACAACAAAATAAATTCCGGCGAAAGCAAAAACAAATGAAATCATAACCAGAAAAAGAGTGGTATTAGACTCAAACATTTTCATAATTTCATCATTAGTCGTTGGAAAAGCTTTTTTCTCACTAAATGTTTTATAAAATACAGCAGCAGTAATCGGAATCTGCCCTACGAAAGATGCTGCAATAATAAAAACAGATCCTATAAGGTATTTCCAAAATTTATTTTCGGGTTTAATTCCTTGCTCTAAAAACATAAATATAAAATTTAAAAAAATGAGAATTCAAATTTGATAAGTTAGCCTTATTTTTGACATTGCTAAAATACCTCTTTTTAGCGTAAGACTATTTTGAATATCTAAATATAACAAAATGATACAAATTTATCATAATCCGAGATGCGGAAAATCGAGAAACTGCCTAGCTTTTATAGAACAATCAAAACAAGAGTTTGAGATTATACCGTATTTGACAGAAACTCCATCTTTTGATGAGCTTAAGGTATTATTAAAACAACTTGATCTTGAACCTCTTCAGTTAGTTAGAACTAAAGAAAAAATCTGGATCGAAAATTTTAAAGGAAAAACATTAACCAACGATCAAATTATTAAAGCAATGACAGAAAATCCGATCTTAATCGAACGTCCTATTGTGGTAAAAGATGGAAAAGCTATAATTGGCCGTGATCCTGATCTTGTGGCTTCTTTTTTAGATTGATTCTAAAATACAGTATTAACATATTTTTGTGATTTTTCTCTTTAAACCAAAAACTACTTTTGCCGTCTAAAGAGAAAAGAAAACCAGAAATGAAAAAAATCAAATTTGCCGTATTACTTGTATTCTTGTTTACAAGTTTTTACAATTACTCTCAACAAGGCCCAGGTGGAAATAAAGTCAAGGTCACCGGAAAAGTTTTTGAAAAAATAAGCAAACAACCTTTAGAGTATGCTACAATTTCTATTACTGCTCCAAACGACACTAAAGTTCTTGCTGGAGGGATCACAAATCCAAAAGGAGAATTCGAGGTTGCCATTGCACCTGGAACTTATGATATTAAAATTGAATTTATTTCATTCAAATCAAATGAAATCAAACAAAAAAGCATTCAGGGTGATACTAATTTAGGTGTAATAAATTTATCTGAAGACGCTGCACAGCTTAACGAAGTTGTTGTTCGTGCTGAAAAATCATCTGTAGAAATAAAATTAGATAAAAAAGTTTACAATGTTGGTCAGGATATGATCGTAAAAGGCGGAAGCGTGAGCGATGTTTTAGACAACGTACCATCTGTTTCTGTTGATACAGAAGGAAATGTAAGTTTAAGAGGAAGCGACAACATTCGTATTTTAATTGACGGAAGACCTTCACAGGCAATAAATATGGCAGAAGCTTTAAGACAGTTACCTGCAGATGCGATCGACAAAGTAGAAGTTATTACTAATCCATCTGCGCGTTATGATGCAGAAGGTGGATCTGGAATCATCAATATTGTTCTTAAAAAAGGAAAAAATCAAGGTTTCAACGGAACTTTAATTGCTTCAACTGGTTTACCAGAAACGTATGGTTTAAGTGCCAATGTGAATTATAAAACTGAAAAACTAAACTATTTTACCACTGCTGGATACAACTACAGAACAAACGAAGGTGCTGGTAAAACAAACTCAGAATATCTTAACGCTGACGGAACAACAAAAAGCTTCTTAGACGAAGATCGTGATACTAAACGTACCAGAAACGGGTTTAACGGAAGAGCTGGAGTTGAATGGACACTTACACCAACAACTTTCTGGACAAATGCCATAAACTATCAAAAAAATAACGGTAAGGATAGAGATTTGATCAACTATTACAATTATGATGCTGATAGAGTTTTTACAGGAACAACGTATCGTTTAAATAATGGTGATAGCGACAGTGAAAATGTAGAATTTACATCTAACTTAATTAAAAATTTCAACGATAAAGGACATAAATTGACTGCCGATCTTTCTATTTCAAGAAATACAGACGACAGCAATAGTACAATTACAGATTCGCCAAGATTTGACACAACATTAAATGATCAAATTCAAAAACAAGTTCTTTTCCAAGCCGATTATGTTTTGCCTTTAGGTAAAGGAGGTCAGTTTGAGGCTGGTTACAAAGGAAGTTTTGGAGATTTGAACAATGTTTACAATGTAACAGACAGCGAAGGTGTGGTAAACACTAATTTATCTAACACATTAGAGTACAAAGAAAACATAAACGCACTTTATACACAGTATGGTTTCAAAGTAAATAAATTTTCTTATTTATTTGGTTTAAGATGGGAAGACACTAATATCGAAGTTAACCTATTAGACAACAGCGATTTCAATACTAAAAAATACAACAACTTATTTCCAAGTGCTTTTGTTAGTTACGAAATTTCAGATCAAAGTAATTTCTCTGCAAGTTACAGCAAGCGTTTATCAAGACCAAGAGGACGTTTCATGAACCCGGCGGTAAATTATGCAAGTAATATCAATATCTTTCAAGGAAACCCAGATTTAGATCCTTCTTTAACAGATAAGTATGATATTGGCTATATCAAAAGATGGACTAAAGTAACGTTTAATACTTCGGCTTATTTTGAAGACACAAAAGATGTTTTCAGTTTTGTAAGATCTCCTACTGGAGACGAAGTTAATGGAGTTCCAGTAATCAAAAGCTCTCCTATCAACTTAGGTAAAGAGCAAAAATTTGGTTTCGAATTTACATTCAATTACACTCCATACAAATGGTGGAAATTAAACAGTAACTTCAACTTTTTCAACGTAAAAACAACTGGAGAAAACAGTTATACAGATACACAAGGAAATCTTATAGTTCAAAATTTAGACAATCAGGCTAACTCTTGGTTTGCCAGAATCAACTCTAAAGTTACTTTACCATACAAAATTGACTGGCAGTTGACAGGAATGTACAATGGCGAACAAAAAACAGCTCAAGGTAAAAATTTAGGAATGTTCGGAATGAATACTGCTTTAAGCAAAGATGTATTAAAAGACAAAGCTACAATTGCATTCAACATCAGCGACATTTTTAATTCTAGAAAAATGAGATCGTATACATATTTGGATAACGTAAATTCATACAGCGAATTCCAATTCCGTAAACGTCAATTCAATTTATCATTCACATACCGTTTCAACAAAGCAAAAGGTGAAAGAGATAAAAACATGCCAAAAAACAATGATGGCGGCGGAGAAGGCGGCGGAGAATTTCCTGGATAACCTTAGTTAAATTCCAAATTCCAATCTCTTTGAGATAAATTATAAAACTACAAATCCCAAATCCCAATGTTGAAATTGGAATTTGGGATTTTTTTTATTCCATCTTTTTATATTTTGGAATTCGAAATCATCAATTAAATTCCAAAATTTAAAAAATTCCAAATTCCAATCTCGTTGACATAAAATTACAAAACTAAAATTCCATCTTTTTATATTATGGAATTCGAAATCATTAATTAAATTCCAAAATTTAAAAAATTCCAAATCCCAATCTTAGAAATTGGAATTTCAATAATTGGAATTTGGGATTTTCAATATTGGAATTTGGAATTTCAAAAATTGGAATTTCATCTCAACGAGATTGGAATTTCTTATTTTTTTGGAACAAAAAAAAAGAACCCAAAAGGGTTCTTTTCTTATGACATCAATCTAAAATTAAATAGATTGTTCTTCTTGTCTTCTTTTAGCTCTTTTTTCTTTGAACATTTCCCAGCTTGCTCCCGTAACCCAATAAGATACGAAACCAACTAAGAAAAACATCAACCAAAACCCTATAGTTAGTATGGTCAAGAAAAGTAAAAAGCCTAAGTACTGTGAAAATTCAAACATGTTTTCCGGAATTTTTGAATGTTACGACAAATGTAGCGTATATATTTTTTCTCAGCAATAAAATCTAAATCAATTTTCGTTAAATAACATTTATCCGTATATTTATACTCATTTTAAATAAGGATTTTTTTGATCGCGAAACCTTTTAAATAAAGAGTTCATTTAAAATGATGATAAATTTCAGGAGCTGAAAACTGCTGTCCACTATATCTTTTATGACTCCCGAAGCCTCGGAACAACCATAAAAGGATACCGTTACCATCAGGGCTAAAACACTCATTTTCAAAAGAAATAAAGTTGAATTACATTATTATAAACATCATATATTACAAAAAATGAAATACCGTATAGAGAAAGACACCATGGGCGAAGTTCAAGTCCCAGCCGATAAATATTGGGGTGCACAAACAGAACGTTCTAGAAATAATTTCAAAATTGGACCATCGGCATCAATGCCTAAGGAAATTATAGAAGGTTTTGCTTATCTAAAAAAAGCTGCCGCTTATGCAAATTACGATTTAGGTGTTTTGCCTATCGAAAAAAGAGATGCTATCGCCGCTGTTTGTGATGAAATACTAGAAGGAAAATTGGATGATCAATTTCCTTTGGTAATCTGGCAGACAGGTTCAGGTACTCAAAGCAATATGAACGTGAATGAAGTAATTGCAAATCGCGCACAAGTCCTTAAAGGTTTCGAAATTGGCGAAGGCGAACAATTTATAAAAGCCAATGATGATGTTAACAAATCGCAGTCATCCAATGACACTTTTCCAACTGGAATGCATATTGCAGCCTACAAAATGGTTATAGAAACGACTATTCCAGGCGTAGAAAAATTACACGCCACTTTAGCCAATAAAGCTGCCGAATACAAAGATGTTGTAAAAATTGGCCGCACACACCTTATGGATGCAACGCCTTTAACATTAGGTCAGGAAATTTCTGGTTATGCCGCTCAATTGGCTTTCGGATTAAAAGCACTAAAAAATACTTTAGCACATTTATCTGAAATCGCACTTGGCGGAACCGCAGTTGGAACAGGATTAAATACTCCAAAAGGTTACGATGTAAAAGTAGCCGAATATATCGCTCAATTTACCAATCATCCATTTGTAACAGCCGAAAACAAATTTGAAGCACTTGCAGCTCACGATGCAATTGTTGAAACGCATGGGGCATTAAAACAATTAGCTGTTTCTCTTAACAAAATTGCAAACGACATTAGAATGCTGGCTTCTGGACCACGTTCTGGAATTGGAGAAATCCACATTCCCGAAAATGAACCGGGATCTTCTATCATGCCTGGAAAAGTAAATCCAACACAATGTGAGGCTTTAACAATGGTTTGTGCTCAAGTTATTGGAAATGACATGGCAATTGCTGTCGGCGGGATGCAAGGACATTACGAATTGAATGTTTTCAAACCTGTTATGGCGGCGAACTTTTTACAGTCTGCTCAATTATTAGGTGATGCCTGTGTTTCTTTTGATGAACATTGCGCTCAAGGAATCGAACCAAATCATAAACGAATTAAAGAATTAGTTGATAATTCATTAATGTTAGTGACAGCTTTAAATACTAAAATTGGTTACTACAAAGCTGCCGAAATTGCTCAAACCGCTCACAAAAACGGAACTACTCTAAAAGAGGAAGCGGTTCGCTTAGGTTATGTAACGCCCGAAGATTTTGATGCCTGGGTGAAACCGGAAGAAATGGTTTAATGTAATTGTTAATTGTTAATGGTTAATGGTTAATTGTTAATGGTTAATGGTTAATTGTTAATGGTTAATGGTTGATGGCAACTATTTATATAAAAAAAAGAGCTTTCCAAAAAATTTTAGAAAGCTCTTTTTTGAATTTATAAACGCATTTTATATTTAACAACCATTAACAATTAACAATTATTTCCCATCAACGTAATCTTGGAGGTAACTGAATCGCTCTGTTAGTTTTCCGTTTTCTGTTATTTTAGCACGCTTTAGAATTCCGTCTTTATCTTTGTTGAAAAAAGCCGGAATTACATGTGCCATAAATTGTTCTCCAAATCCTTCGCTGGCATCTTTTGGAATCTCACACGGAAGATTATCAACCGCCATGACAGCAACGGCTGCAGGATGAAAGAAATCTACTTCTTTATCTTCTAAAGGAAAATAACCATATAAAGGCTCTTCAATTGTCGACGAACGAATTGTACTCGCAATTGGTCCATTGACATCGCAAGAAATATCTGCTACCACTTTAAGTTTGCAATCGCTTGCATTAAGCATTTCTTTTGTCAAAATCATTGGGGCAGTACTCGCATAAAAATGACCCGCAAAATAAACATCAGATACTTTTGTAAACTTTTCAAAATCAGATTCGTATGCTTCGGGATGATTTACAAAATCATTAAAATCTAAAACTTGTCCGTCTTTTCTTTTGTTATATTCTAAAACATCGAGCTGTACGTAAACAGCCTGCGCATATTTTTTAGTCAAATAATTGTCTATTGTAATTTCTTTTACTTTTATGGCGTCCAAAATTTCTTTTGCCCCGCTCCCAACCTTCCCAGTTCCCGTAACTACAAATTTTAAAGCTGGCATTGTAATACGTTTTAAATGCATTATTAATGCTTCTTTTCCTGAAAGTGTTTCTGCTTTTGGCAGTTTAAACAATTCAAATTTAATTCCGAAAGCACGAATTCCGTTGTAAACACCAACCATTCCAGCATAACGTCCAAAACCAATTAAACGTCGGTCCAGTTCGTCAACAATAGTTTCGTGATCGTATAAATCAATATTCTTTTCTAAAATTGCCTGAAGCAGTTTTCTATTATGAGGCTGTTTTTTAATCGTGTGAGAAAAGAAGAAATACGCTTTGTTCGGAATTAAATTTTCTATAGGCACTTCTTTTACACCAAATAAAACATCACAGTCAGAAACATCATCTGAAACTGTAATTCCCATTTTTTTGTAATCCTCATCAGAAAATATTCGAATATCTGAACTTTCTACTTTTACAGAAGCTTCAGGATAAAGCTGTTGCAGCTTTGTTAATTCATTTGGAGAAAAGACAACTCTTCTATCCGGCGGATTTTTTCTTTCTTTTATGATTCCAAACTTCATTTAAATTGATTTTTTAACATTCAATAATATAACTTTTTAAACAGTATTTGTTTCAAATATAACAAATTTAGTTAAATTTTTGTTTTCAAAATACAATTTAGAATACTTCAAAAACGTTACAAGCTGAAAAACAAGTAAATAAAATTTATAACTCTTAAAATTATGTTAAAAAGAGTCGTTTAAAGCGTCTAAACTGAGAAAACAACAAAATTGAATTCGATATATTTGTTTTTAAAGAACGATGCAAATGATTTTCCTTAAAAAAACAAAGATACCACAAATACTTTTTTCTATACTAGTTTTAAGTTCTTGTGGTCAAAACAAAAAGACAGATACAGCTACAGCTCCTACAATCGAAGATACATTACCTAAAATGAAGCCCTTAGGTTCTGAAAAGAAAATTTCGCAGGCTTATATAAATTCGGTTACTGGCAGAATAAATCATTTTTACAATAAAAACTGGCCGAACAATACAATGAACGGAAGTTTTTTAGTCGCAAAAAATGGCCAGATTATTTTTGAAAGATATAATGGATTTGCCAATAAAAACGAAGGCACTAAGATAACAGCTGATACACCTGTACAAATTGCCTCTGTAAGTAAAGTTCTAACAGCTACGGCGGTTTTAAAATTGGTAAATGCCGGCAAAATTGATTTAGATCAAAAGGTAAACACAATTTTAAAAACATTTCCATATGAAGACTGTACTATCCGAATGCTTTTAAGCCACCGTACCGGAATGCGTAATTATGCTTATTTTACAGATAGGGATAAATCGGTTTGGGACAGACACAATCAATTAACCAACAAAGACATCTTGGATATTTTAGCCACAAAAAATATTGGTTTAGAATCAAAAACTGGAACTCGTTTTAGTTACTGCAATACCAATTATGCAATGCTTGCGCTTATTATCGAAAAAATTACGGGTTTAAGTTATAAAGAAGCGATGTCTGAAATGATTTTCAAACCATTAGGAATGAAAAATACTTATGTTTTTGATGATGATAAAGACAGAAAAAAGATCGTTCCATCCTACAAAGGAAATGGTGTAGAAATTGGTTTTGACTATCTGGACAATGTTTACGGAGATAAAAACGTTTTTTCAACCGCAAGAGATCTTTTAAAATTTGACAGAGCGAGACAATCACCTGATTTTTTAAAACCTGAATTACTGAAACAAGTTTATACAGGTTACAGCAATGAACGCAAAGGAACTAAAAATTATGGTCTGGGAATAAGAATGATCAATTGGGAAACGGGACAAAACTTTTACTTTCATAATGGCTGGTGGCATGGAAATACCTCATCTTATATTACTTTGAAGAATGAGGGAGTTACGATAATTGCACTTTCAAACAAAATGACTACTAAAACTTATGCCGTTCGAAAATTAGCTCCAATTTTTGGAGATTATCCTTTTAATTTTAAAGACGAAGAATAGAATAGTCATAAAGTCGAAAGTCATAAAGTCGAAAGTCTTAAAGCTGAAAGTCTTAAAGCTGAAAGTCATAAAGTCGAAAGTCATAAAGCCGAAAGTCTTAAAGTCTTCAGGCGGTTCCTAATATTGATTTTGTTCTTTTTTAACTACATAAATGGGTGAAATAAAAAGAAATAAAAGTAATCAAACAGGTGACTTTAAAAACTTTACAACTTTCGACTTTTGACTTTCTAATTTTTCTGAAAATTTTAATACAAAGTAAATTCAAATAGTATAAATTTGCAGACTCAATTTTGGGGTCGACTGGTTTTGACAGCAAGTCGAATTGAACAGTAAGCACGTCGAGCATTGAGACCTTGCTCGTAAATATAAGATCTCACACTTTTACACGGCGAAAATAATTACGCTTTAGCTGCATAATCCGAATCATAGTAAGATTGCGCCACGTCTCTACAAGGTAGAGAAGCTGGATTCTCCTGGAAAGCCTTGGTTTGTGGCGTTCCGTCAAGGAGAACCGTAAAAATAAACCTAGATATCCATGAGCTTCGGGTGGGTTTCGAAAATTAAGAAGATAAGTGTTCGGTGGCTGTTTCTGGCCTAGCTTAACAACGAAAATCTAATCAGGAAATAAGCGTGTAGAAAGCTCTTTAGTTGCTTGTTTGGACCCGGGTTCGATTCCCGGCGACTCCACAAAAAAGCCTGTAAACTTAATGTTTACAGGCTTTTTGTTTTTTGGTTGACAATTTAGTTGATAGTTTTGTTGTTGATAAAAATTCTTTATAAATTCTTTTCTGCAGTTTTGTCAAACTTAAAACAGGTAATTCTACGTGGGTATAATCACTTATGAATGAATAGCTTTGATTAAAATCTACTTTTATTTACTTTTTATGGAAATCCGTAAATAACTTCAAAGTTAAAAATAGACTTTAGCTATCTATTAATCATAAACAATAAAAAATGAAAAAATATTACCCAATACTTCTATCCAAAGCAGGAGAATTTACAGCTCTTTCCAAATTAAGTCAAACAACAAAAGATGAAGTAGTCCCTATTATTCAAGTCTTACCTGAGCAAATAACAAAACTTGAAGCTTTTTATTCTCATTGGAACTTTAAAGGCAATGAATTATTTTTAGACTTTTCTCTAATTGAGTCTTTTAGCTCAACAACTGTTTCAAAACTTATCAAACATTTACAATCTAATGGTGTCAACGTAGTTCCTGTCGTTCAAGAAAACAGCAATCAAAGATATCTAACTTTAATTGAAAACTTAATAAATAACTTAGAAATAGATAAAATCTGTATACGCTTTTCAAATGATAGCGGGGGATTTCTTAATATTAATACAACTATTGAAACATTAATTAATGCTCTAGGAACAAGCCCTTCCCAAGTATCACTCCTTCTTGATTTTGGATTTGTAAGAACAACAAATTATACCTTGATTGAGGCATTTGCAGTAAATGTGATAACTTCTATTACAAATCGCGATGATTATAATAACGTTATTATTTCTTCAGGTTCATTCCTTGACAATTTAGGAAGCCTTAATCCTGCGGGGAGAGTTTATAGGCTCCCGAGATATGAATGGCAACTATGGTCTACTTTACAAACACAAACCAAAATCAAAGGGACAATTAAATATAGTGATTATGGAACTAAACATCCTATTTATAGTGAAGCTGGTTTTCAAGGTAGCTGTAGCATCAAATACACAGTTATAAATGAATATGTCATTTATCGAGGAGAGATATCCAGTAACCACCCTGATGGCAATGGTCAATATATAACTTTTGCTAGCCAACTAATCGCAAGTGCAGATTACAGTGGAATAACATTTTCTTGGGGAGATGAAAGGATAGATTTCTTTGCTTCACAATTACTTACTGATCCAAATAGAAAAACTGGAAATGCTGGAAGTTGGGTTGAAATCTCACAAAATCATCATATTACCCTATTAGCATCTATTTTATAAGAATCTATCAGCTGAATTCCTTTAAAGTGCTTACTTTTGTAACTCCTAAACTACTATTAAAATGAAAGACCCATGTATTCGTGAATTGCTTCGAACTACCGAACTAAAACATTATATCGACGATAACGATTCCAAAATTGTCGAAGAATTAAGTCTTCCCGTTGCAAAAGCTAGAATTGATATTGCCGTCATAAATGGTTCGCTACATGGTTATGAGATAAAAAGCGCATCAGATACTCTTCAAAGATTGCCTGCACAAATTGAAGCATATACAAAGGTATTTGATTTCTTATCAATAGTAACGGAAGAGAAATATGGTCAAAAAATTCTAGATTATGTACCTGATTGGATTGGAGTTCTGATTTGTAATGAAAAAAATGGTGTTAAATCAATTAACGAATTGCGTAAACCTATTAAAAACGAAAGTAGAGAATCAATTTATATCGCTAAACTTCTTTGGAGAGAAGAATTAATGGAATGTTTAGAAGAACTTCAAATAAAATTTCGAAAGAAAGATAGAAACTGGCTTCTATGTGAAGCTTTATCTAGTAATCTTGATACAGATTCAATCTCAGCTATAGTAAGAAACAAATTAAAAAAAAGAGAAACTTGGAAAGAATCTTTTATTTAATTTTCCATAAATAATTATATAAAAAAATCCTGTAAAATGTATTTGCAGGATTTTTTTATATTACTATTTAAAATGGTAAGTCATTCCACTCCTCAACATCATTTGAATTAAATAATCTATTTATCTGCATAACTTCATTTGGAATATCTTTATCTTCTTCAAAATCTTTTATCACTAAGCCTTCTGTATTATTAAGTTCATTATTGAAATTCAGTTGAGAATCGTAATCGAATTCATATTCATCAAGAATACTAGAATTATCAATACTAATTTGATCATTTATATTCTCTGCCTCTTTTTTACGTTTAGTAACTATCTCAACCAGTTCTTCCTTTGTTTTAATAAAATTTAGATTGTAAGTTTGTTTAATATAATGTTCGATGCTAAACTCCCATGATTTATTTATATTTTCTTTTAAATCAGTATAATATTCAACATCAAGTTCTTTAGCACTCTCAATGACATTTTTATAAACTGAATGTTTCCCAATCAAATTTGCGAAAGACTCAATCTGATAATAATTTGTCATATGTCTTGATAGAGTCAAAATCATTTTTTCAATGGATTGAAAATAATGTGTCAGATTGTTTTTTGCTAAATAATCTAAAATATCTATCAAATTAGACCTATCATCCCAGTAGTAGATTCTATCTAAATTAAGATCATTTAGTCGTTCTATAAAAATTTCTTTTATATCTTCCCAAGTAAAAAGCCTTAATAGAATAACTAAATACATTATGTCATCATCATCGCCCCCTTTTAACTTTGGAGACAATTTAATAAAAGTATCAAATAACTTCGAAATCGTACTTGGATCAGAAAAATAAATCCTCTTAGAATTCTTTACCAATTTAGTCGTAATTCGTTCATTAAATTGCTCAAAATAAATTGATAAACTTAAAATTGTGATGTACTCATCTTTGTTTTTTGAAAAATAATCGAATAAGAAATCTTCAATTGATGGATTAAAAAAACTATATTCTATTTTTGAATTATCATCTTTATATGTAATCCTATTAATAAAACCACCTACCAACTCTTTTATTACGGCTTCAAAAGTATTTCCCTTTTTTACATAGTTATTATATTTTACTTCATAATTTAATCTAGAAGTAAATGCTTCTCTCAACCGTTCTTCACTAATAACATATTTTCCACCTAAAGAATAAAGTGTAGAGAGCAACAACCTAGAATTAGATGATATTTGAATCAAAAAAGGTTTCTCCCATATTAATGAAGGGTTATCCAGAAAATCAATAACCTCTCTACTATATTCTGCATTCGACTTTACTCTATCGTGATCTGTAAAAAAACTTATAATACGTGGATTATAAAATTTATGTTTAATTACTTTCCAATAAAACTGATCTTTAAAAAAAATAGATTTTTGCTCATCAGTCAATTGAGAAAAATAAATATGATTGTACAGTATTTTTGCTTTATCAATATTTCTGTAGTCTTCAATAGTTACCTCATGATTCGAAATATCAATTTTTGATGCTTCAATTTTTTCTGAAACTTCCTTTGCTTGATTTAAAATTGTAGTTCTACATGTTAGAATAAGCTTTTTCTGCTTATCATTTTTAACCCTTTCAATAAAATTAACAATTGCTGAATCTGCATTTCTAGAGCTTTTTAAATCTAATGTAATTGCACCTAAAAAATCATCGAAATAAAACACTTGATTTTTCCCTACTACATATAAATCTTCAGCTTCAGTAATTTCTCTCACATAAATTAACTGAAAATCTCGAGCCAAAAGCTGATAAGTCAAGATATTTGCTAATGTAGATTTACCAATCCCAGGAGCACCAGTTATGAGTATAAAATTATTTCTATTAAGAATATCTACAGCCGTTTTATGCGCCCTGTTTGGCACAAAAAGTTTAATATCGTTTTTAATTTTTTCTTGGTGAAATTCCGATCTTCCACTTATACCATTTTTAAATATTCTTTTTAATATATTGGCACTAGAGAGCCATAATTTAAAATGCTTCTCTTCAATCAGTGGAAAAACACCTAGAAAAGCATTCAAATCATTTTTCCCTAATATATCATCTGTAGAAAGAATAAATGGATAAAAAATATTTTTAATATCTTCCTTGTCCTTGGGTGATAATTTTAGAGATGTTACAAAAATGTATCTTTTAGGATTCAATAAAAGAACTTTTGACAACTCTTCCTTTTTTAACGAACTTTTTAACTTAGAAATTCCTGATCCTAAATAATGCTTAACTTGAACTATAATTTCATTTTCATCATCAATTGTTGCATATCTCAAATCAATTCCTTGATCTGCCCCAGATTTAAAAGACTGGAAATTATATTTCAATTTTTCTGTTAAAACATCTCTAGCCAATTCCTCTAAATCTCTATCGTTTAATGTTGAAAAATCGTAATCTATCATTGATTATTAAGTTTAAATACGATTAATTCATTGACTTTAAATTCACTCTTTTTTGAGTTAAATTATAATTTTTGAATTTATACCTTATAAATGAAGACATCATTTCTTCGTGAGTAGAAATAATTATTTGATTTTTATTAAATTCATTCCTTAATAGTTCTACAAATCCAACTACATTTAATTCATCCATAGTTTGAACTGGATCGTCTATTAATACAATTTTATTTTTAGAATATTTTTTATGTAGAGCAAGAGTAAATGCTATTATTAAAGCTGACAACTGTCCTGAACTCATTGAAAATACAGCGTCAAAAGTTTTTGCTGGATTTGTTTGAAATCGTATACCATTTTTATCAGAATAGATAAACAAACCAAGGCCTCCTTGAAAATCCTGCATTATTCTTCCTGAATATATATGAAAAATTATTTCAATATCCTTAATAACTTTTTTTTGATATTTCTTCAATGATTTATCATAGACATCTTTCATGCCTTTCAATTGCTTACTTAATTTTTCAGCATTTTTAAATTTGGTTTCTTTAATCTCAAGTTCTTTATTCTTTTCAATTAAAATATCACTTTGCAATATAGAATAGTTATATTTTAAATAACGAGTTTTCTTTTTGAGCATATCAAGATCAACCTTTTCCAAAGCTTCATAATTATTATCAAAGTATTCATTAAAATACTCTCTAAAATAATTTTGAATTTTTTCTATTTCGAAATCTCTTCTATTATCCTTTAATGCTAAGATTAATTTTTCTAGTTCAATTTCATGGTCCATTTTCTTTATCTGACTTAGATATGAAACATAATTAAAATCAATTTTAGAAAAATTTAGAATCAAATTATTAAACTTTATCAATTCGAAAGAGCATAATTTGTCAATAAATTGGACATCTACTTTACTCTCTGTTAGATCATTAGTAATATCATTAATTATATCACTAACTATTTCATTTTTAAACTCCTCAAGTCTTTCATTGAATTTTTTACTTTTAACCCCAGTAACCTCCTCTAAATTATCAGATTGAATGGAAATATTTATCAACAATTCATCAATATCCCCCCAATCGTTACCACATAATAAGCAATTCCCTGAAATTTCACCTTCCTCTTCTTTTAATTTTTCAATATTTTTTATTAATTTTTCTCTAGAATCATTAATATTAGAATAAATAGTCTCTAAACTATTTAATTCTTCAATTTCCTTTTTTAGTATTTCAAATTCATCTCTAAAATCATCAATTAAATCTGAATCTAAAAAGCTAAAATTGTCAAAATCATATTCAAAAAATTCATCCTCTAAATCATCAATTGAAAATTCTTTTAATTTTTCTAAATAAGTTAATTTTTGATTGTAGCTTTTTTTTGCTTTTAACAATTCATCCTTTTCTTCTATAAAAGCGTAGAATCGTAAAAAATCATTAAGTAAAATTTCATCTCTTAATAAAGAATTTATTGTTTCATTATGCATATAATCTTTGAACAAGGATTTATTGACTATAAAATAATCCAATTGTGTCATTATTCCATCTTCGTCAAATAAATCTTTATATGACAAAATATTATAATCGAAATCAGGCTCATCCCAAAAAATGTCTTTCTCAGAAAACAATTTAATAAATTCTGTTTCTTCAAAATCTTTGGCTAATATTTCTTGAATTTGCTTAATCTCAGATTTTAATTCACTAATAATCAACCCTTCACTTTCACTACAAATTTTATCTATTTTTTGTTTTAATATTTTTATCACCTCAATCTTATTTTCAAACTCTGAAACATTAAAAAGATGAGAGATATGCTGTTTTCTATTCTTATCTTGATTTTTAAGCAAAAACAAACTGTCTTCTTGCTCTATATAATTTAAATATTTGAAATTTTCTTTATAGTTTCCCCCAAAGATGTTGCTCAAAAAATCTTCTTCATTTGCTATAAGTATTCTTTCTTGCGAATCAAAATTGTCTTTTTCATATAAATGATAGATAGAAAAATCAACTCTATTACTTAAGTCATTTGTTTTTGCAATTCTTTCTAAAAAATAACTCGTTGAATCTTTAACAAATTCAATACATACGACAATATCACCACTAGCTCCTTCATTATAAAAGGGATGTTCTTCATATGATTCCCTACCATCTACAATCAGCTTTTGTAACTCATTGTATCTTCTTATACTTCCCGTAAATAATAACTCAATAGCATCATACAAAGAAGTTTTGCCAAATCCATTAGGTCCATCAAAAATAATTAAATCTGAAGAGCTAAAGTCAACTGTTATTTCTTTAAAGACTTTAAAGTTTTGTATTTTTATCCTTTTAATTTCCATTTTGATTTAGTACAATGATTAACTGTTCATAGATTTCATTTTCAGGCATTTCAATTAGTTCTTCTTTTGTTCTTTCAAATAAATCTAACGTTAAAGTATCATTAAGATTCTTATATATGCTATCATCAATTTTAGCCTTATTGCTTTCTGTCAAATCTAATAATCCATCAACTTGATTAGCCTTTATCATTACAAAAGGTATCTTATGAGCAATTCTATATAATAAGGATTCAAAATTATTATTATTTATACTAGTCTTATGATACTCAAAAACCTCTTCTGTCAATATTTTCTTTTCAATAAAATCCCTAATATTCAACCCGCTAATATTTATCGCTTCAATCAGTTTCTCCTTCTCTTCTTCCGTATATAGTAAAACTTGTTTTTTGAACAAATATGGATTTTCTTCTATATCAATTATCTGATCCTTATTTACTGCATCTAAAGAAATTGGCTTGTGTAATATCAATAAACTAGCATTTTTTTCAAACCATTCATTTTTAACCTTTTCTTTTGCTTGCACAAAATAATCAGCCTGTTTTTCAAGCAATGAACTTAAATCACTGGATTCAACTACCATCCAATAACTATGAACATTTTCATCTTTGAAATAATATACTGGACCTAAATCACTAAGTACACTTTCTAATCCTATATCAATAAGCAACCTATCAATTATTGTTTTCATTTTATCAATTTAATTTTCTTTTAGCCTCTTCAAGAGGTATAAGCGATACTTTACGCCAGTTAGTAATTTTTGTATAAATGGTATCATCATCTTCTACTTTAAAAATATTTGAAGCTTCTTTTTCTAAAGATTCAACTTGGCATCCTTCAGTAATTATATAATCACTATTAAATGGAATATCAACTAAAGTATCTAATGCAACATTTACAATCTTCTCGCTAATCTTTTTCTTACTGTTGCTTGTATCAGACACATCAATTGTTGATGGAAAATATCTTTTGTTATCTACGCAAATCCAGCCGACCTTATTTATTGTATCTTTATCAGAATCTCTTAGTTCTTTAAGAATTAATGCAAGAGCACCTTTAAATTCATCAATATTTAACGAATTATCTTTATATTCTTGTAAGGTCGAAAATTTAACATTTCTGTGGGGCATAATATTTTGTAAAAATATCTGAAATTCAACATCCGTTAACCCATTAAAATATATTAAATAATTGGAAAGTTTCTCCTTAGTTTCGCCATCAATTTCCTCTTCAAGATCAAAGCAAAATTCTTGAAAATATCTATTTAAATCATATCTCAAAACTTGTCGATAATAATTTGAATCATAAATTTTAGCATTAATATCTGAGTTTAATTCTGCAACAAAATTATTTAAGGGAATTGTAAAGTAATAAGCTCCTTCGTTTATTGTTAAACCATTTCTTCTATGATTATTTGCATGAACAGCAATAATCTGACTAGTAATTAACTCTTCTAATGTTTCACTCATTAGTGAAACGTACTCTGGATTATTACTTTCCGCTAACTTTCCAAGGTTCCTTAAACATTCTTGAGTTTTTACGTTTATTTTATTTTGCAAATTTTCAATTTTACAAAATGGTTCTCGATCATATTCATATATAGAAATTGTGGGATGATCAGTTTCTATTTCCAACTTTGTCTTTTCATTTTCTGTTGCCAAATGGAAATATGCATTTCTTTCACATGGAAAACTAATCTTTCTTCTTTCTAGCTTTTCAAAAGCTTCTTGATATGCTGAATAAAAATGACTCTTCATTGCCTTAACTTGGTGCAAACTAACTGGAATCAGAGCACCACCATCATATCTAATAATTGCAAAATCTTCAAGTGAATCAAGTTGCAAATAAAACTCATCAACGTTCTCGTTTAGGATTAATGTGAGAACATGAAGAAGAGCTATTTTTCCTTGGTAGATGAAGCCACTCCATGTATCGGCGGCAGAATGAATATCATTAGGATTTGTTGTCAGCATTTAAAGAAATTTAGCAACTAAAATAAACTATTATATTCATTTAAACATTAAAATTGTAAGGTTAGTTTTAACAAGTTAAAACTAAATACAATAATTAAATATAATTAAATATAATTAAAGTATAAAAAAGTGAAGAATTCAATTGAAACTGTAAATCACTTTTTCTAATTCTTTATTTAAAAAACTATCAAACAAATAGTTATACATAAAATCCGTAAAATACTCATCTTCCAACTCTTCCTCAAATTCAGCAGTAAACTTTTCCAAAGTATTTTCGAAAAATATAGATTGATATTGCACTTTATAGCGTTCATAATTTTCAGCCAAGCTTAGGTATATTTGAGTTAAAGATTGTTTATTCAATTGATCGTCTCGTTTCTCTAAATTGCATTGGCTTAAAAACTCTATGCTATCAGATATAAATTCTGTTGCAGTTGTTCCCAATCCTTTATTAGTTTCCCATTCTGGAAAAGAAATATACATGAAATGAATGATTCTTTGAATAACTCCGTATCTGAATGTTCTTTCATTAGAATTTCAAATGCGCTCATAACAAAGATTTTAGTTTATAATAAAGAATTGGTTTAATATAATTAAAATAATGTTCAACAGTAAATATTATCCATCTAACCACTTATAGCTAAAAAAACAAATACGGCTCCTATACAGGAAACCGCACTCATCAAACTAATTCAAAACTAAATTATAAACTTGCTTTTACTTCGCCGCAGGTCAGCATATTTTTTGGGTAGTAAGGATTTTTAATTTCTTTGCTGTCACTTACCCACTCCGCACTGGTCATTGGGCAGACTTGCAGAAATAATGCAGTATCTTCTGCCTTGAATTTTGGTGCTAGATCCCAAAACTTTACAGAAAGTGATTGAAAAAATTTACGCTGTTTGTTGATGTTTTTAGTTGCGCCAACTTCAGCAGCAAGTTGTATAATTTCTTTTCTTGCTGTAGTTGCTTCGTTCATTTTTTCAAGAGTCAGTTTTTTAAACTTAAAGTTTTGTAATGATTTTTGTAATGCAGCCGCATTCTTAACCACTGCCAGACTATCTGAAATTAAAAGGTTGTTTTTTAAAGCCAGATAATTGTTAGTGATTTCCTTTTTTTGGGCTTCACGTTTTACTGCTAATTCAGGAGCGACTTCTTCTTTTGATGTTAACTGAGCGTGTGCCAGACTGCTTAAGAAAATTAAGGCTATGACTAATACATTTTTCATATCGTGGTTTTATTGAGTTTATTGATGATTTTATCTATTTCTATCAAAATACTTTCGTAATGTTCTTTGTTCAAATCTGCTGCTCCAGTCATTAAGTTTGTTACGTCGTCTCTTAATTTTAAAAGATGCTGTTTGGCATACAATCTCACATCACTGCGCTGCGCTGTGTTCAAAGCTCTAGTACCTTCTGCTTCTTTTGGCAATAACAAGAGGTATAACTTATCAATGTAGCTGCGCTGCAAACTGCGTCTGTAAAAATCTAATTTCTCGTTTCCACTCAATTTTACCCAAACTGTTTGCTGTAAATCGTTTAAAAACTCTGGAACGGTGTAAGCTCCTTCAGACTGCATTGATTTTAAACTGATGTTATACAGCATACCAGAACTCAATAACATATTTAAAACCTGATTCTGCTGGTCTGCAATTTGATCTTCCGTTTTTAAAGCAATATATTGATCGATTTCCTGTGGATACATCCAAAGCGGCGCAACAAACAATTGTCTTCCAACATAATCCACAGCCGCTTTCACTTTGGCTTTAGGAACTGACTTATATACTACACCTTTTTCATCGACAGTTCTTTTGGTTACGTAATTATTTCCAATATTTTTTAGTACATGATACAAGTACAATCCATATTGTTTTACGACTGCTTTGTGCATATCTGATAAATTATCATAAGCATCGTTAGGCTGATATGTCCATTGAATCAAATTAGGAACAACGCGTTTCAAATTCTTGATTCCGTAATCACTTGCAGCTACAGAATCATCACTAAGATCTTCTGTCTGGCTGCGTGGATCTTCGTCTTTTCCTTCGCCTCCAAACCATAATTTAGGATTGGCGGTTAAACTATCAGTCGTTAATTTGGCAAGTGCAGTTTCTTCTTCAAACTCATCTTTCGCTTTTGAAAAATAAGTATATCCCCATTTTACAGCCCATTTGTCGTAAGCTCCAATACGCGGGTAAATTCCTTTTGGGCTAATATTATCTTCTGGCTGTGCCACATAATTAAATCGGGCATAATCCATAATAGAAACGGTATGGCCATTTGCTTCAACCCATTTCTTATCTCTTAATTTTTCTACCGGAGTAGCACTGCTGGCTCCCATATTATGACGCAATCCAATTGTATGTCCAATTTCGTGAGAAGAGACAAAACGAATTAGCTGTCCCATTAATTCATCATCTAAATGCATTTTTCTAGCTCTTGGATCTAAAGGTCCAGCTTGGATCATGTACCATCTCTGCACCAATTTCATCACATTATGATACCATCCTACATGACTTTCGATGATTTCGCCGCTTCTTGGATCGCTTACTCTCGGCCCATACGCATTTGGTGTTTCCGATGCATAATATCTCACTACAGAATATCTGGCATCTTCTAAACTCATTGATGGATCATCTTCCGGCCATTCTTTACCTACAATTGCATTTTTAAAACCAGCGGCTTCAAATGCTTTTTGCCAGTCGTTGATTCCGGCAATTAGGTAAGGTCTCCATTTTTTTGGCGTTGCTGGATCGATGTAATAAACGATTTGTTTTTTGGGTTCAACCAATTCTCCGTTTAGATATTTCTTAATATCCTTGTCCTTTGGCTCCAGACGATAACGCTGAATGATATATTTTGTTTGAGCACGTTGTTCATCATCATCAAACAAAACATATTTATTAGCGAAAAAGCCCACTCTTTCATCTGCAAAACGTTTGCGCATTGGCGTTTTAGGAAGCAGTACAATTGAGGTATTCAATCGTAATGTTACGCTTCCGCTGCTTGATGTCGCATTAGTATACGTTTTTGTAGTTTTTACTTCGATATTAATCGGATAAGTATCTACAGTTTCGACGAAAGATTTATCATCGGCAAGCGAGGTTATTTTTTTCTCTGTTTTCTCTTTACTTTCTATAGAAAACATAGGATTATCTTTCTTGAAAATATCGGTTACATCAATAACAACATTGCCATTATCAGGATTGGTTGTTTTTATTGGAAAAGCAGCTGCAATTGGATTTTCATTACTTCCTGCCAATGCTTTTGCCAGCATCGAATCGGCATTGCGAACATCTTGTTTGTATTGCAGAGATCTTAAATAGACTGTATTATTAGCCCCTTTTTCAAAATAAATAGTCTGTTCGTTTGCTTTTTCTCCACCAAAACGTCCAAAACCTTCAGGAGTCGAAAGATATCTGGTTACTACCAGCATATATCTGTTAAATAAGCTGTCTGGAATTTGAAAGTAATATTTAGTATCCACCTGACTTACAACAAATAATCCCGATTTACTTTTAGCTTTATCGGTAATTACTTTATTATAAGCCTGCATGCCTTTGGACTGCGTACTGGTACTATCTGCTTTTTTTTCTGGAGTCTGAGCAAAACCATGCTGGTGAACAGCCACCAGCATGATTAATAAAATAAATAATTTCTTCATTATAATTAAAATGGAACCTTTTCGTCAGTATTCAAGGTAAGTTTAGGATTCTTTTGCAGTACAGATAAAGGAAATGGTACAATGTACAATCGAGAGTTAGGCTGTAACGTGTACGTTTTTTGAGGAACAGTCTTGTTTACAATTGGAAATACTCTCGTAACCGTTTTTGCATATTCTGTTTCGGTATTTAATCTTTTCAAATCGAAAAAACGGTTGAAACCTAAAAGCAATTCTTTTCTGCGTTCGTTTACAACAAGTTCCATTGTTTCCTTTCTTGTTGCTGGGACAGCTAAATTTACTGTACCAGATAAAATGCGTTTTGCTCTCAATGTATTTAAAACCGCAACTGCTTCATTAAATTTATTGTCTCTCGCATAACATTCTGCCAGCATTAAATATACTTCGGTAGTTTTCATCCCAACTGTAGGATAAAAGAATCTGGTGTACTGTGTTGCCCAATAAGCTGTATTTGAACCTTGATCTAGATTGGTTGCGCTTGTTGAATTGAAAAACAAATTAAAACGTGCATCATTAGTACCAAATAAAGTTCGCAGCTCTGGACTGATGATATAACTTTGTGCAAAATTCATCTCGTTGTAACCAGTCATGTACATATAACTCAAAACCTCAACATTATTTGCTGCTGGAACGGCAAGTGCCGTTGGTCCGCCTTGTGTGTCATAAGCAACCATATCAAATATTTGACTGTTATAACTTAGTGATTTTTCTGCAGCTGCCTGAGCGTTGGCAATTTCACGTTTAAACAAATGAACTTTAGCTTTAAATGCATACGCAAATGCTAATGATGGATGGTAAACGTCAATTGGTTTTTCCTGAAGATAAGGTAATGCATCTTCTATATCTTTCTGAATAAAATCGTAAACCTGTGCTACAGTTGATTTTGAAGGCTGTGCTTCTAAATCAAATTTATCCATAATGCAAATTCCGCCATCTGTGGCTGCCGTCTGCGGATCATATCCTTTAGCATAAGTGTTTATCAATAAAAAATGATCGTAAGCTCTATAGATTTTAGCTTCTGCTTTTGCTAAACGTTTAGTGTTTTCATCACCTTTGCTTTCGTCTACTAATGAAATAATCGTATTCCATCTGTTAATGTAAGTGTAAGCCTGATTGTAAAAGCTGGAACTTCCAAGTAAGGAAACTCTATCGACACTTTCGTCAAAAGTAAAATTGATAATATCAATGTTTGGAGTTCTTCCAATCACGTTTGCTTCTCTCATCCATTGATCGTCTGATAAATATTGAAAGTTATTGATTGGATAACCTCTGTTTGGAAGCGATACCAGTTCAAGAAATTGTTCTGGTGTCTCAATAACTAAAGCTCCTTTTGGTGTAATTTCGGTATAATCTTCGCATGATGCTACTGTTAACATCATCAACGACAGCAGTGTTATATATATCTGTTTCATTTTTTTAAAGAGTAAGGTTAAAGCCAAGTAAATACGTTTTTGGCGATGGCAAATTACGTGTAGCTGCGTTTGCACTGTAAACTTCTGGATCGATACGATTTCCGGCTGCACTCCAATACCAAATGTTATTCATTTGGAAAGTAAATTTAGCCGATGCAATATTCATTCTAGTTGCAAAAGTTTTTGGCAGATTATAACCAAGAGAAATATTTCTAAGTTTAATATAATCTCCATCTACAACATTGGCACTTGAATTTTTCCACTGACTGCTGATTGTACTTGCGTAATTTCTAACACTTTCGTCTAAGTCTACATACAAACGTGTATTGCCATTTTGATTTGTATCTGTATAACGATCTGCAATACCCGACATATTTACAATATCAGAATCCATCGCCAAAACTTCTTTACGCATTACATTTCCACCAGAGAAAACAAATAAGAAATTCAAATCGAATTGTTTATATGAAAATCGCTGTGATAATGAACCTGTATAAGTTGGTATCAAAGTTCCCATATTTACTAATGCATCTGGATTAGTAACTGTTTTTATACTTGTAGAAATTGGGTTTCCATTAGCATCAAAAGTAATTGACGGATTGCCGTTTTCATCTAAAACATAAGGGTATCCGTTAGTTGTTCCTCCATATTGGTAAGCATACAAACTATTGTATAATTCATTTTCTTGGAAAAAATCTACAGGTGAAGATATATAGACAGAGGCAGATGACTGTGCTCTTGTCACTTTTCTTACTGTTGTTTTGTTATGAGCAAATACTACATTAGAAGCTACACGGAAATTACCATTATTAAACCATTCAGATCCAATACTAAATTCAATTCCTTTGTTTAGTAAAGCTCCAGCATTAATTCTTCTTGTCAATGCACCAACTGTAGGATCTAAATCTGTCGTAGCCAATAAGTCGCTACTGTATTTGCGATACAAATCAATACTACCGTTTAACTTCGCTCTAAACAAACTGTAATCTACACCAACGTTTGTGCTTTGCGTTTTCTCCCATCTTAACATTGGGTTTGGCTGTGCTGTAATATTGGTATATTGTAAAGACTGATATAAATTATCGTTTCTTCTTGTAGCAGTAATGTATGGAGTTGTACTTTGGTCTATATTTCCATTAATACCGTAAGTAGTTCTCAATTTCAGCATGCTCACCCATTTTACAGGTTTCATGAATTCTTCATTACTTACATTCCATCCTAAACCTGCGGACCATAATGGACGATTTTTATACTTAGGATCTACTCCAAATAAATCGGCTCTATCTACACGGTAACTTCCTGTTACGTTATATTTTGATAAATAGGTATAACTCGCAGTACTAAAAAAGGAAAGATAGCGGTGTAATATTTCTTTTTGTGTTCTTGCTAAAGCTCCAAGTGTTCTATTATTTCCGAATATATAACTTGAAACTCCCGTTTGGCTTAATGCTAAATTATTTAACACAGCAGAGCTAAGAGTTACAGGATCATAACCATAACGCAATTGTTCAATTGTTCTTGGAAGAAATGTTTCGCGCATTTCAAAACCGGCTAAAGCATTAATCGAATGTTTACCTTCTCCAAATTCTTCCGCATAATCCAATTGATTTCTAAAAGAATAATTGCTGGCCTGACTGCTTGACTGCTCATAACGTCCTCCTGTAGAAAAACCTTCAACTGGCGTGTATACATTTGTAGCTGCATTATATCCTGTTAAGGCATTAATAGCATAACGCATTTTATAAGAGTTGATGTCGTAATACTGCTCATTATCGTTTCTTCTTACCTCATATTGAAACTGCGTATTATAACTTAAACCTCTCCAAATTTTTGCTTTTATATTAGCAAATGCTCTTAAGCTTAATGAATTTTGTTTTTCAATCCCTTCCTGAAGTGAATTTAAAACATTAAAGGTCATTGGTTTAAAACCGCTTAAAGCTGCTAACTTTTCGGCTACAGCCGGATTAATAACACCGCTTGAAGTGAAACCATCTCTAATTCCAACAAATGGAGCTATTACAAGATCTCCGTTATCATCTGTAATGCGTTCGTATCTTTTTTGAATAGTAAGGTAATCATTGTAATCGCCATCGGTTACGTCGTCATTGCTGTAAGTTCCATTTACTCCAAATGTTGCATTCAACCAATTGTTAATTTGAAAACTGCTTTTTGCGTACAGATTAAATGCTCTGCTTTGGTTGAATTTTACACGGTTTTTTGATTCATCATAGTTTAACGACACGTACGTATTCTGCTTACTTGTACTTCCAGAAAATGCAATATTATAACGCTGTCTGAATTCATTCTGCCATACATTATCATGATAATCTTTTATATAGTCGTTTTTTCTCCATTGTGCAATGGTGCCGTCATAATCAGCAGTACTGATTTTTCCTTCTTCCAAATTTCTGTTAAGCTGGTAAAGCGGACTGTAGTATTTCATACTGCTGTTTCCGATATCTCCATAGTTACTGAACATCGTAGCTGTATTGGCAAATCTTGCACGCTCTCTATCATAAACTGCCTGTTCAAGATCGATTATATCGCTCGTAGAAGCGTAATTCATATCTCTTAAATTAGGCTTTTCGGCAATAAAGAAATCTGAATTTATAGTCACTTTTAATTTACCATTACCTTTTTTGGTCGTTAAAACAATAATACCGTTTGCTGCTCTTGAACCATAAATAGAAGCTGCAGCGGCATCTTTAAGAACGTCTACGCTTTCTATATCATAAGGATTAATATCGTTTAGAGTCAATTCTGTCGGTAAACCATCGATTACTAAAAGCGGACTATACCCTACTTGGTCAGAAGAAAAAGTACCAATACCTCTTAGAATTGGTTTATCTGCTGCGGCTCCACTTGGATTTTTCTGAAACATCAAACCTGCCACACGACCTTCAAGCGCGCTTGATAAATCTGCATTGATGTTTTCGTTTAATGTTTTTTCGTCAACTTTAGCAATTGCACCTGTAAAATTACTTCTTGCTATAGTTTGAAAACCCGTCACCACCACTTCTTTCATTGCAGCAACCTTGTCTTCTACCACAACAGTCAATTCTGCACGTCCGTCTACAGCGATAGATTTTTTCTCTATCGTTAATCCCGTTAATTCCAGTATGGCATTTGATGGTACTTTATCAAAAGTAAAACTTCCGTCAAAATCTGTTACACTAACTCTGTTAGTACCTGCAAGAGTAATCGATACGCCTGGAAAAGGTTCGTTTTTATTATTTACGACCTTTCCTCGGATATCGATTAATCCGTTTCCCAAGCTTTCCGCTTTTTCTTTTGCATCGGTTACCACAATTGTTTGGTTGGTAAGCGTGTACTTTAAATTTTGGGAATTAAAAATCTGATTCAGCGTTTCCTTTAATGCAGTATTCTTCACATTAATAGTTACAGGTTTCGAGTCTTTCAGCAGTTTCTGCGTATAAAAAACTTCGTAATTAGCCTGTTTTGCCACTTCTTTCAGCACGGTTTCAAGTGGTGCATCTTTAAATTTAATGGTGATGTTCTGTGCTTTTCCTGTAAAACTGCAAAGCAGCATAAATAACATACTGAAGCCCCATAAACAAGTAGAAAAATTAGATCTGGGAATCCTTTTTTTGATTTTTTTGTAAGGTTTTTTTGGTTGTAAATTAAATTTCATACATTTACATTTGGTTATAGTTAAACAATAGGTGGACAAACTTATACTGGCTATAAACTTTTATAACAACCAGAAGCATCGCAACTGCTTCTGGTTTTTTAGTTTATAGTCTCAATATAATCGGGTAAATTTAAAATCAGGGATATACAATAATTGTTTTTCCTTCAACCTTAAATTTTATATTACTAAGCTCAAGTACTTTTAATACCTCAGACAAATTTTTATTCATAAACGTACCTCCATTAAATCTCACATCCGAAACATCGCCGCGGTATTCTACTTTAATTCCGTACCAGCGTTCTAATTGTTTCATAACTGATTTTAAGTCGGCATTATCAAATTTAAATCGGCCGTTCTTCCATGCCACTGCAGCTTCGGTATCGACTTCTTTAATTTTAATTTTACTAAAATTGTCAGATACACTAGACTGTTGTCCTGGTTTTAAAATTGATTTTTGATTTTTATACGAAACTGCAACACTTCCTTCTAACAAAGTAGTTTTTAAAACCGATTCATTGTTATAAGCATGTACGTTAAAATGCGTTCCAAGGACTTCAATAGATTGATCGCCTGATTTTACGATAAAGGGTTTGTTTTTATTTTTGGCTACTTCAAAATAGGCTTCTCCTTCTAACTCCACAACTCTTTGATCGCCATTAAACTGTGTTGGATATTTAATGGACGAAACTGTGTTAAGATACACTTTGGTACCGTCTGCCAAAATAATATTATACTGCCCGCCTGTTGGTGTTGAAAGTGTATTGAAGGAATCACCATCATCTTTTGAACCAGCTGCATTTGGGTTTATTACATAGGTAATAACGCCATTTGCGCCCATCTTAATGGTTACTTCTTCTTCATCTCCTTCTTTGGCAATAGTATCTTTTCCAGAAATAGCAGACAAAACAATTTGTTTTCCGTTAGAAAGTGTCAAAATTCCTCTTGTTCCTCCAGGAGCAATTTCCTGTGGCTTTGCTGCAACCGTAGTAATTTGTTCTTTTGGTTTTATAAAGTAAAATATTCCAGAACCTAAAAGTACTGCTAATGATGCCGCAACAGCAATGCGCGGCCAAAGAGAAATTACTTTTTTATCCTGCTGTAATGGCAGATTCGATTTTAAATAATTATAACTGTCTTCCAGTTCATATTCGCTGAGCTGTAAATTGCTGTTAGAAGCCTTATGTAAATACCAAGCGTCCAGCTTATCGCTTTCTTCCATAGATAAAGTACCTTCTTGATGCTTTTTCAGCAATGTTAAGATTTCAGTTTTATTCATAATTACAACACGAAATTTTTGTCCTGTTTTATATAAGACAGTTAGAAATGACTTTTGTCATAGATAATGACGAAAAAAAATTAAAAAAATATTATTAGATCATTAACAAATCTTGAAATACGTTATTTTTTGTTTACCAATCAGCCTGTTATAAGTAAGATTCTGCTATAGAAATTAACAAAAACAACATAATACTTTACCAAATGAAAACTCCCATTAAAGACTTGAGTTTTTCACGCAGAATTTTGAGCGAATTATATACTTGCTGTTTGGCTGTTTTGTCTGTAATATTTAATTGAAGGGCAATTTCTTCATACGATAGTTCTTCTACTTTTCTCAAAAGAAAAACTTCCCGCATTTTTTCTGGAAGTAAAGCAATTTCTTTTGCTATAATCGATTCTAATTCTTCTTCTCTAAGATTAGAATCTGCAAAAACATAGTCGTTTTCAACAAAGTGCGAAATAGAATCAGCGTAGCGCGAAACCACTTTTTCGTGCGCGATATAATTAAGTACTCGATTTTTTACTGCTTTGTATAAGTAGGAAGAAAGAGATCCTGTAATGGATAGTTCGTTACGTTTGTTCCAGATCGAAAGAAAGACCTCTTGAACAACATCATTGGCCTCATCTTGATTTTCAAGAATTTTATAGGCGTGATTAATTAGGATTTTAGAATACCTTTTAAAAATTTCGGTATAGGCTGATTGATCGTCTTCCTTAAGAAGATCTAATAAAATATCATCAGCATATTCGCTATAAAGAGGCATTAATAAAAAGGATTGAAGATCAAAAAACGCAATATTAAACATTTTTTATGTTAAATACTAAAACATAAAGAAAAGGGCGGCATTATCTGTAATATTTATATTGAGTTTATGTAAGGCTCTTATTTTTAACAAGTTTTAACTGCTTCTTACCACAAAAAACAATATTTCTTCTTCTAATTCTTTAGATAAGTTTTCACATTCCAATTTACGGCGGAAATTTTTTTCAAATTTCTTCTGATAAACTTGAGCATCAACAACATTATTACAATAATCATCACAAATTGTTCTGAACTTTTCATTGTTTAAGTAAAGAAATTTGATAGATTCAAAGTGTTCCGCAAATCTGATATTATATAATTCTTCAGGCACAGACATAATTTGGAGTTTAAGATTTAAATTAATCATAAGGTATCTCAGGAATAATCTAGTAAATCATTTCACACCGAAATTATAAATTAAAAACACTGTTTTATTGAGAAAGAGGTTGCAAATTATAATTTGCAACAATATTCAATCTGATGATCGTTTTTTGAAACAAGTTTTATCTAAATCGAACGACAAACCTAACAGGTTTTTAAAACCTGTTAGGTTTCTTATGATACGATCTGCATCCTAAATAAATCTCACGGCAAACCTGACAGGTTTTTAAAACCTGTCAGGTTTATTAGTATTATAAATATTTGTATCCGCTTAATCCAGCCTAAACCATTCATTTACTTCCTGAGAAATTGTTTCTTTTATTTCAGGATTTTCAAATTCATTAGAAGCTGCATTATACACATAATCTTTCTGCCATTTTTTATAATGCAGGGAGATTTGTTCAATTGCATCGCAGATAAACGTAACTTCATCATTTGTCATAATCGGATGCAGTGATAAACGCACCCAACCCGGTTTATTGGTTTGGTTTCTTTCTAAAAGTTCGTTTGTAATGAGTTCCGATTTTTTTTCGTTTATATTGAAAAGATAATGCGCATAAGTACTCGCGCAAGACCAGCCGCCGCGAACCTGAATTCCGAAACGGTCATTTAAAAGCCGAACGATTAAGTTGTAGTGAATATCTTCGATAACAAAAGAAACGCATCCAATTCGGTCTGTCTGAAGATCTCCTAAAATGGACAAACCTTTTATTTTTTGAAGTCTAGAAAAACAAAGATCAAGCAGTTCTTTTTCTCTGTTTTTAATATTTAAAACGCCCATTTTATCTTTTAATTCCAAAGCTAAGGCAGTTCTTATTACTTGTAGAAAGCCTGGCGTCCCGCCATCTTCTCTAACTTCTATGACCTCGCTATAACAATATTTACCCAGCGGATTCGTCCATTTTACATTTCCTCCGCCCGGATTATCCGGAAAATTAGATTTGTACAATTCCTCATTAAAAACCAAAACGCCGCAAGTTCCTGGTCCGCCTAAAAATTTATGAGGCGAAAAGAAAATTGCATCTAATTGCTGTTGCGGATCTTTTGGATGCATATCGATTTTGACATAAGGCGCCGAAGCAGCAAAATCAACAAAACAAAGTCCGCCGTTTTGATGCATGATTTTAGCCAGTTCATGATACGGCGTAATAATTCCCGTAACATTCGAACAAGCTGTAAATGAACCAATTTTCAAACTTCTGTCTGCATATTTTTTTATTTCTTCAGAAAGAATATTCGGATCAACCAGATTATTTTGATCAGCAGGCAGAATCACAACTTCCGCATTGGTTTCGTACCAGGAAACTTGATTCGAATGATGTTCCATGTGCGTAATAAAAACCACAGGTTTATCATTTTCATCAATCGCTCTCAGTCCCATTATCCTTTGCAATTTCGACAAAGCGGCCGTCATTCCAGTTCCAGTTGTAATCAAAACATCAGATTCATTTGCGTTCACCGATTTTTTAATGATATCTCTCGCATATTGATAGGCATAAGTTGAAGTCTTTCCTGTCTGGCTTGAAAGTGAATGCGTATTGGCAATCATCGGTCCCATTTTATTGAGCATAATATCTTCGATCGGAGCATACAATCTGCCGCTGGCAACCCAATCTGCATATAACAGATTTTGTTTTCCATAAACCGATCTAAAAGTATGATCTACACCTACTGTATTTTCTCTAAACTTAGAAAAATAGCTTTCTAATTCAATTGGTTTCGTTTGTGTCTCAATAGCATTCATTTCCTTATCATTTTATATTAACTAAATTTATTATTGATTGAATCTTCTTTGAAGAATTCAAAAACTTCAAAGTAATTGAAGTTTATTTGTCATTCTGAACGAAGAATCGCACTAGAATCTCAACATTCTTTGGCCAATTCCGCTTGTGATTCTTCGTTCCTCAGAATCACAAAAAAGTTACTTTTCTAAAAGTGATTTAAGCGTAGCCTGCAATTCTTCTCCGTGCAGATTTTTTGCTACGATAATGCCTTTTGAGTCCACTAAATAATTCGCTGGAATTGCTCTTACGCCATATAATTTAGCGACTGCACTGTTCCAAAAAGCCAAATCTGATACTTGAGTCCAGTTTAAATTATCGTCCTGAATTCCTTTAACCCAGTTTTCTTTCTTTTTATCCAAAGAAATTGCCACAATATTGAATCCTTTATCGTGAAATTCTTTGTAAGCTGCTACAATATTTGGATTCTCTTTTCGGCAAGGTCCGCACCACGAAGCCCAGAAATCTACTAAAGTGTATCCTTTCAGATTTTCAGAAAAACGAACTGGTTTACCTTCTGGATCATTTGCTGTAAAATCAGGGGCTTTTTTTCCAACCGACAATCCGTTTAAAACAGTAACCAGTTCTTTTAATTCTTTCACGTAAGTGTTATTTTGCTGACTTTTATCAAGCAGGGCAATATTTTGAGTAATTTGCTCTGGAGTTAATCGATAAGACCAATTTCTGTATAATACGTAAGCAGAAACAATGGATTTTGGATGCTCTGTAATGAATTTACTAATTTCTAGATCTTTCGTTTTTCTGTACGTATCAAACAAAGTTTGAGAAGCTGAACCTTCAACTACAGATGTACTGTAATATTTCAGCGGACTAAGTTTAACGGTAATTGGTTCTTTTTCAAGGAAAATATAGAACGGACTATTTTCTGTGTTTACGCTTAATCCGTATAATTCTGGAGTTTTAACTTTGGTTTTAAAGCTAAAATTTCCATCTTTCACTTTTGCCGAATCAATCGTAGTAAACATTTTATTATGAAACTTTTGCAAGTAAACATATGGAACCACGGTGTCTAAAACCGTTCCTTTTAATTGTAAATTATTTTCTTGTGCCTGAGTTTGGATAACTCCAAAAAATAGGGCAAAACCTAATAGTATTTTTTTCATTTTATTTTGATTTTTAGTTTAAGGTTGAGACAAAAGAATTCCCAGGCCAAAGTCAAAAGGCTTCTAGAAAATATAGTTAATAAAAAAATTAAGGGAGAATTTTAGGTCTTCACATTCGAAAAAAAGCAAGACTATTTTCTTCGAAAATTAAATTCAAAAGTTCATAACTCGTATATAAGATTGATTCGTTTTTCATTTTAAAATAAATCATTTTAGTACTAATGAACTTATTCAGATTTGAGGAAATCTTCTTATCTATCCACCTTAGTGGAAGGATTTAGCACCTTATTTGGCAACAGGTTGCTAAGACATCAATGGGCCTATTCCCTCAGTCTTTCTGGATAAGTATCATACAGAAATTTTCTGTGGTACAAATATATATATTAATTCTATCAAATTAGTAGTATTAAAGAATATTTTTTTGATAATTATTTAAACAGATTAACTTCAAGCACTTTAAAACACTGAATTACATCAACTTAAAAGCTAAAAATGTTTATTTAGATTTTAGATTTTATAACAGAAATTCATACTCTTTATAGAATAAATGAACTCTACAAATATTTTAACCGCATAAAAAAACTCACTTCGCTTTTGAAATGAGTTTTGTAACTATCTCTTAAACCAGACTTGCTTATTTATTCTTTCTCTTTTTAGCACTTTCTGTCTGTAGTTTAACACTGTCTTTCTGTACTCCTTTTGCAGGCGTATAAGTAGAACCGTCTTGTACACTTTCTCCTGGTCCGCTTCCTGTACCTTCAGTACTTTTAGATTCGTCGCGGGCAGTTGTTCCAGCCTCTGCACTTTGAGTTGTTTCAATATTAGTTTGATCGCTCGGCGCATTTGCTGTAGTATCTTTTGGTGTTTCTGTACTATCAACAGGAACTATATTCGTTTCTATTTTATCGCTGTACCCATCATTCTTTTTACAAGAAGATAACAATCCGACCAAAACAACAAGAAACAGGATATTCAATTTCAATAAAGCTTTCATAATAAATGTTTTAAATATTTATAAAAGCTAAGTAACTATTAATAAAACGGTTAATCTTACAGTATTTCTATAATTTTTTATATTAACATTCATAATTGAAATTGATTGGGATATTATCCTAAAAAAACAAAAAGCCTGTAAACGTTACATTTACAAGCTTTTTATCTAACTAAAGTAAAATATTTATTCTTAGAAAGTCACCACTTTCACTCCAAGAGTAAACCATCTTGAAGGTAACGGCACTGCTCCTACTTCATAATAAGCTGCATTAAAAATATTCTGAGCATCCAAAAAGATCGTAAATTTCTTTATAGACTGACTTACTCTAAAATCATTTACCCAATAAGAAGGTCCTGTAATTCTTTCGTTAAAACGAGTTGCAAATAATACAGAGAAATCTCTGTACTGATAATCTACTGTATTGGTAATTTGATGTTTTAAAGAAGAAATAAGATACTTAGAATATATTTCGGTACGTGAACTTTCAAATTGAGAGTCTAAGTACGTATAAGCCAAAAGAATATTCAATCTAGAATCTTTAGAAAAATCAAATCTATAATTACCGCGTAAGTTGATTCCGTTTGTTTTCAAATCGCCTGTGTTTTGACTCTGCCAAGGCACCGTTGTCGCATTACGCATCCAGTCGATATAATTGTCTATTTTTCTGTAGAAATAATTTGCATTAAAACTTAAAGCTTTCTTGATGTATTTAAAACCAATTTCACTTTGAAAAGCATTTTCAGAATCTAAATCGGCGTTCCCAATATTTCCTGTTTGCTGCAAATACAAATCTGTAAATGATGGAATTCTTTGGCTCGTTCCCACGTTTCCTATAATTTTAAACGCATCTGTAATGGCATAACTTGCATCGATACCTGGATAAATCTGCCATTTATAATCGGAATTGTAATTTAGATAAGTACCAACATTTACGTCTAATTTTTCTGTAAAACTTGTTCTGTATTCCGCATAAAGTCCAACATTTTCACGATCGTGATCGCCAATATTAGACGAATGAATATTTTCATTTCTAAATTCTGCTCCAAAACCAATTTCACCTTTAGATAATTTAACGGTAGAGTTCAACTCTCCCGCAATAGAATTGGTATAATGCTGACTTCTTCCAACATTTAAATTAGCATTTCCTAAATAACGATAATCATCATAATTGTATCTATAGGTTATTCTCGGCATAATTTTCCAGTTTTCAGTAATAGCATGCTTCGACTGAATGTTGGCAAATGTAGTTTGTACAATTTCGGTAGAATTAATATCGCCCGGCGCTGCATAAAATCCGTTGGCTCCAAATCCGTTGTTGATGTACCCCGCCGAACCTAAAATTTCATTAGAATCATTAATCTGTACATTTCCCTGATAGAAAATTTTATTATTTTCGAATGCAGTATTATAGCGATACCCATTGCTTTTGTCATGAGAAGCAAAAATTAAATGCTGTTGTTTTTCTTTTCCTAAAACAGCTCCCGCCTGAACTCCGGCGCCATAAAAAGTATCTCCTGTATCTCTAGTATCTTTTTCAAAATTAGATCCGGCGTATGTACTTACTAAAAATCCAGAATCTGTTGGTTTTTTGGTCACAATATTAATAGCTCCCGTCAAACTGTTGATTCCAAAAGTTCTTGCAGCCGGTCCGCGAACTACCTCAATTCTTTCAATTGCTTCAACCGGAAGAGGCAAATTAAGCATATTATGAGCCGTTTGCGAATCGATTACTTTAGCACCGTTCAACAAAACAACTGTCTGCTCAAAACTACCGCCGTCCACACTAATATCGGCCTGCGTTCCAAACGGTCCTCTTTGTCTGATATCTACTCCATTTGCATATTGCAATACTTCCTGAAGCGTTCTTCCTGGAAGCTTTTTAATGGTTTCACTCGAAATGATGTACACATTTCTATTTTGCTTCGAAATTGGCGTACTAAAACGGTTTTCATTAATTATTACTTCCTCCATATTAGTAATGGAATCCCTTGTCTGCGCGTAAAAACTGGTACAAATTACTGAAAAGACAGCAATATAGATTTTTTTCATTTGGTTATTATTTTTTTGGCAAAAGTAGTACCTTGCCGTACCAATAAAGTATACCAGTTTTATAATTATGGATAGTCCGGTTGAAATTCCTTTTAGAAGCTTTATTCAGCTTAAGCCAGAAGAAAGCACAGCAATTTATCTGCAGCTTGTTTTTGAATTTATCAAAGCCATACAAACGGGTTTCCTTCCGGAGGGAACAAAACTTCCGGGCACGCGAATTCTCTGCAAAGTATTGGCGGTAAACCGAAACACTTTGATTAAAGCTTTTCAGGATCTCGAATCGCAGGGCTGGATTGAAACGCTTCCTAATAAAGGAACTTTTATTTTATCGCAGCAAAAAAAAAACAAGGCCGAATTTCCAGTTTTAAAAGAACAGAATCAATCTGAAATACCTGCTGGTTTTACTTTTCAACGTTCAACTATTCTCGAAAATCCAACAGAAATCAGCAATTTGCCTTTTCAGTTTAATGACGGAATGCCCGATTTGCGTTTGGTGCAGACAGATGTTTTGGCGAGACTTTATGTTTCTAAATTAAAAAGGAGAAAAACCTCCAAAACCTACGAAGAGATTCAGCTGCGTTCGCACTCTAATTTTAAAACTCATTTCTCTAATTACTTAAATCTTACGAGAGGAATTCGAATTTCGACTTCTAATCTTCTTACTACAAGCAGTCACGAAATTGGTTTGTACCTCGTAACAAAAGTCCTTATTGGTTCTGGCGATAAAGTTGTGGTGGCTTCTCCCGGATATTATATGTCCAATATGACATTGACAAACACAGGAGCGCAGATTATTTCGATTCCTGTGAATGAAGATGGAATTGATACCAAACGCTTGAAAGAAATCTGCGAAACTTCTACCATCAGAGTTTTGTATCTTACTTCCAATTATCATTATCCAACTACGATTCTGCTTAGTGCAAAAAAAAGAATTGAAGTTTTGGAATTAGCCAATCAATACGGTTTTGTTATTTTGGAAGATGATTATGACTTTGATTTTCATTATGATAATAATCCAGTGCTTCCTTTAGCCGCATTCGATTCGAACCAGCGCGTAGTTTATATAGGATCCTTTGGAAAATCACTTCCTTCGGGATTTAGTTACGGATTTGTTGCTGGGCCATCTGAATTTATTAAAGAATTAGAAAAACATCAAAACATACTCGAGCCTGGAATTGATGTGATTAAAGAACAAGTTTTAACCGAATGGATTACGGAAGGTGAAGTGCATCGTCTTTCGAAAAAAAATAAAAAAATCTACAGAGAACGTCGCGATTATTTTGTTTCGCTGCTCAACGAAAAACTAAAAGACCAAATTCAATTTAAAATCCCGCCACGAGGTTTAGCTGTCTGGGTAGAATGGCAGGATCATTTTAACCTTATAAAATTGCAGAAAGAATGTCATAATAACGGATTATTCCTGCCGAAAACTATTTTATACCAAACCAAAAACCTTACCGCAACACGTTTAGGATTTGGTCATTTGGAAAAAGAAGAAATGGAAAAAGCCATAACTATTTTAAGCGAAAGTCTCGAAACTGTTATTTCTTTAAACGAATAAAATTTACAATTCAAGAATCCTGACTTAGACAAAGTATCTCATATACTGTCAATTATGTAATTTGTAAATTTAATACTATAATCTGAATAGGCATTTGGAAAGTAACTTTGATGCACGTTATTTTCCAAAAGACACCTAATTATGATTTACACAACTCTTCAATTAGTCTTAGTTTCTATTGCGGCAACATCAGCCATGACGTGGTTTAGTTATGCAATGTCTAAAAGTTTTAGAGAATTATATAAAGAGCCGGTGCTTTTAGGTTACGCCATTGACAAAATGAAAATTGATCTTTCGACCCAATCAAAAATAACTTGGGGATGGTTATTACATTATGTAATTGGTTTTTTGTTTGTCGTCGGATATCATATTGTTTGGGTAAAGAATATTGCTCCAATTTCACCACTCAGCGCTCTGCTACTAGGGGCTATCAGCGGTGTAATTGGCATAATCAGCTGGATAATTATTTTCAGTATGACCCATCATCAACCCCCAATTGATTTTAAGGGTTATTATATTCAGCTGTTCTTTGCCCATGTAATATTTGCAATTGTTGCAGCTGCACTGTACTCTATTTCATTAACACTGCAAAATTATTAACTCAAGCTTATGTCACTTTCTAAATACAACCAAAAAAGAGATTTTAAACAAACGCGTGAGCCGAAAGGAAAAATTGAAAAATCGGCAGATGAGTTGATTTTTGTGGTTCAAAAACATGCTGCCTCTCATTTGCATTATGATTTTAGATTAGAAATGAATGGCGTTCTGAAAAGCTGGGCGGTACCAAAAGGTCCTTCAATGGATCCTGAAGTAAAACGTCTTGCCATGATGGTTGAAGATCATCCGTACAGCTACAAAGATTTTGAAGGCACAATTCCAGAAGGAAATTATGGCGCTGGAAATGTTATAGTTTGGGATAATGGAACGTATACTTCTGACGAAAAAACTACCTCTGACGAAAAACAATTATTAGCCGATCTTAAAAAAGGACGTTTGAGTTTTATCTTAAAAGGAAAAAAACTTAAAGGTGAATTTTCGCTGGTCAAACTTCATGGGAAACAAGAAAATGCTTGGCTTTTAATTAAAAAACAAGATAAATACGCGACAGATACTGATATTTTAGAAAATAATAAATCAATTATTTCTAAAAGAACTTTGGAAGAATTGGAAAAGAAAGCTGCAAAATTGACTCCAAAAACCGAAGCAAAAAAGACAGCTGTAAAAGCGGCCAAAAAAAAGCCTGAAGTAAAAGTTTCAGAAGTATTAGAAGCCTCCTTTGTTAAACCAATGCTTGCCAATACTACCGAAAAACCTTTTGATGATGAAGAATGGATTTTTGAAAACAAATACGACGGTTACAGAACTATTGCTGTAATTAATCCGCCGAAAGTTGATTTATTCAGCCGCAATAAAATTTCGTTTGATGCTAATTTTAAACCTATTGCAGATGAATTGGCACTAATAGATCATACTGTAATTCTGGATGGCGAAGTTGTGGTTGAAAATGAAGCCGGGCGTGCCGATTTCCAGATGCTGCAAAATTATCTTAAAACGGGAATTGGAAACTTAAAATATTATGTTTTTGATTTGTTGAATCTCGACGGAAATCCAATAACAGAATTATCGCTTCTGGACCGAAAAGAACTGCTTAGAATTTTATTTAATAAATATTCTTTTTCCAATATTTTCTATTCTGAACATACCGTTGGCGATGGAATCAAGCAATTTGAAAAAGCCAAAAAAAGTAACAGCGAAGGAATTATAGCCAAAAAAGCAGATAGTTCGTATACTATAGCTGCCAGAAGTAATAGTTGGCTGAAAATTAAAATTTCTAACGAAGAAGAAGCGATTATTATTGGAATTACAGAACCTAAAAATTCGAGAAAGTATTTCGGCGCAATTCTGCTTGGACAATATAATGGTAAAGAATTGCAATACATTGGCAAATGCGGTACTGGTTTTACAGAATCGGTTTTAAAAGAACTTTATACCAAATTGAAGTCTTTGTTTAGTGACAAATCACCGCTTAAAGAAAAAGTTCCTTTGCGGGATAAAATTCAATGGGTGAAACCCAAAATAGTTTGTCAGGTGAAATATTCGGAATGGACGCAGGATAACAATTTAAGACATCCCGTTTATTTGGGATTAAGAGTAGACAAAAAAGCCAGCGAAGTTACTTTCAATGGCAATACTAAAAAAAGCAGTACTAGAGAAAATAAAGAAACCAATGATACCATACCAGCGATGGAAAACTTAAAAGAACAGAAAACCGAAAATGATTACGATTTGAAAATTGGAAAAACGACTTTGCATTTAACCAATCAAAATAAAATCTATTTTCCAAAAGACGGCATTACAAAAGGCGACATTATCCAATATTATAATGAAGTGGCGCCGCTTATGCTGCCGTATCTAAAAGATCGTCCAGAATCTATGAACCGTTTTCCGAATGGCATTGATTCGCCTAGTTTTTACCAAAAAGATGTTGATGTGGACAAAACACCGAAATGGCTTAAAACCAAAAAAATATTCTCTGAATCCAATGATGATGATGTTAATTATTTGATTTGTAATGATAAGGAAACACTGCTTTATATGGCAAATTTAGGGTGTATTGAAATGAACCCGTGGAATTCGACTATCAAGCACATTCAAAATCCAGACTGGCTTGTTATCGATTTGGACCCTGCGACAGAAAATGATTTTCCAATTGTTGTACAAACCGCTTTAGTAGTCAAAGAAGTCATGGATGAATTGGATACAGAATGTCTGTGCAAAACTTCTGGCGCCACTGGACTGCACATATACATTCCGCTTGGAGCGCAGTACGATTATGATTCAATTAAGATTTTAGCCGAATTAATTGCCAAAGAAGTGCACGCCAGACTTCCCAAAATTACTTCGATTGAACGCAGCATCAAGAAAAGAAAAAACAAATTGTATATCGATTTTCTGCAAAACAGAAGAGGGCAAACTTTGGCTGCGCCTTATTCCGTTCGACCAAAACCTGGCGCTACGGTTTCAACGCCTTTGGAATGGAGTGAAGTGACAGATAAATTACATCCATCTCAATTTACCATTAAAAATGTGCTGTCTCGTTTTGAGAAAAAAGGCGATTTGTGGAAACCTGTTTTATCAAAAGGCGCCAACATTAAAAAGATTATTCACAAACTGGAAGAAAACAAAACCGACTAAGAAGATTTTTTCTTTTTCGTTTCCAAACTTGCTTTCAGCATTGACATTAAATCGTCGCTTTGTTTGTGTACTACTTTTAGTTTTGGAGATGCTTTTTGTGGTTTTCCTTTGGCTTTCTTTTTAATAATATCCAAAAGTTTGGCGGTATATTCATCTTTAAATCCGGCAATATCAAATTTCTCCGTAAGCTGATCGATTAGTTTTTCGGCCATGTCCATTTCTTTTGTCGATTTTTTGGACATTGGAGGCAGTTTTAATTCGCTCGTGCTTCTTATTTCCTGTTCAAAGCGAATTCTGTTTAAAACAATTACATCCTTATATGGTTTTAAAATCGCAAGACTTTCTTTATTTCTTAAAACAAAGCGCGTTACGCCCACTTTTCCAGATGCCTGCAGCGCATCACGAAGTAAACCGTAGGCATTCATCGCACCTTTATCTGGCTCGAGATAATAAGGTTGTTCGTAGTAAATACTCTGAATTTCTTTTTCTAAAACAAAACTTTCAATATCAATAGTTTTGGTTTTGATGGCATCTGCAGCCTCAAAATCAGAATCGTCTAGAATGACATATTTATCATCCAATTTATAGCCCTTTACAATATTGGCAAAATCAACTTCTTTACCCGTATCTTCATTAACACGTTTAAACTTGATATGAGCATGATCTTTTTTATCGAGCATATCCATATCAAGACTGCTTTCCTCTACTGCAGAAAAGATTTTTATCGGAATATTAATTAATCCAAAACTTACTGAACCTGTCCAAATTGATCTCATGATTTTTGTTTTAGAAATATCTCCTAAATTAAAGTAGAAACCAGCTTTAAATGTTACAAAATCAAGTTGTTATTTTTATAAAGTTATGGGGTTCAATCTAGGCATTATAGTATAAAAAATTAGGAGTTATAAGTCAGACACTCTAACTCATAACTCCTAATTTATTAAGGCTAAAAACTAAGAACAAAGGACTAAGACTAATCACTTGAACTAAGAACTAAGACTAAAGACTAATTACTAAAGACTAATTACTAAAGACTAATTACTAAAGACTAATTACTAAAGACTAATTACTAAGAACTAACAACTAATCACTAAGGACTAAGAACTAACAACTAATCACTAAGGACTAATCACTAAGAACTAAATTACCATCCTCTAACCGCTCCGCCTTTAAATTCCTGCTCAGCTGCTTTTTCAACTTCAGCAGATTGAAAAGCTTGCAAAAACTGTTTTACTTTTTCTTCGTTTTTATTGTCTTCACGGCTTACCACCAAGTTCACATAAGGCGAATCCTTATCTTCAACAAATAAAGCATCACGCGAAGGAACCAATCCTGCAGCAGAAGCAAATGTATTATTGATAATTGCAATTGAAACATTTTCGTCGTCTAGAGCACGAGGCAGTTGAGGAGCTTCTAGTTCTAAAATTTTCAAGTTTTTAGGATTACTTACAATGTCTGTAACTTTAGGAAGCAGGCCCACATTGTCTTTCAATTTTAATAAACCATTTTTTTGCAAAAGCAATAAAGAGCGTCCTCCGTTTGTTGGATCATTTGGAATAATAATCGTGCTTTCGTTTTTCAATTCAGCAAGGCTTTTTATTTTTTTAGAATAACCTGCGATCGGGTAAACAAATGTTTTTCCGATGATAGCCAATTTATAACCGCGTTGTTTAGACTGCTCATCTAAATAGGGTTTATGTTGAAAAGCATTTGCATCAATATCTCCCTGACTTAAAGCTTCATTTGGAATAACATAATCGTTGAAAGAAACCAATTCAACTTCTAATCCGTATTTTTCCTTTGCTACTTTTTTAGCTGCTTCAGCCACTTTTAATTCTGGTCCAGAAGCCACTCCCACTTTTATAAAATGCGGATCATTATTTTTACTTTTTCCGCAATTAGATAAAACAAGTGCCAAAGCCAAAACTCCAGCTGTTTTAAAAATATTTAGTTTATTTTTCATTTCTATTTTATTATTTTTTTTCACTTTTCACTTTCCACTTTCACTTTAGACTTTAGACTTTAGACTTTAAACTTTAGACTTTAAACTTTAGACTAAAAACTATCTATGATCAAATCGTTTTGATAATCTGTCTCCCACGAACTGAATCACGAATACCAGAATAACCAATAATGCTAATACCGAGTTCATCGTTACGGCATCATAACCAATGTAGCCATATTGATACCCAACCTGCCCTAGTCCGCCGGCACCAACAGCGCCGCCCATTGCAGAATAACCTACAAGTGTAATTAAGGTAATCGATGCTGCGTTGATTAAAGAAGGCAGTGCTTCTGGCAATAATACTTTGTATACAATTTGAAGCGGCGTTGCACCTAACGCTCTTGCGGCTTCAATTAATCCTGAAGGAAGACTTAGTAAACTATTTTCGACCAATCGGGCAATAAATGGCGCTGCACCAATGCTTAACGGAACTAAAGCCGCACTCACACCAATCGACGTACCTACAATGGCGCGTGTAAACGGAATCATCCAAACAATTAAAATAATGAATGGAATGGAACGAAAAACATTTACCAAAACCGATAAAGTTCTATTTAAAACCGGTTGTTCTAAAATTTGGTTTTTACGTGTAAGGAACAGTAAAATTCCTGTTGGAAGTCCCAATAAAAATCCAAAAAATCCCGATACAAAAGTCATAACAATGGTTTCCCATGTTCCTTTTAACAATAATTCTATAATGGAATCAGACATAACCTATAATTTCTGTTTTAATATGTTTCGAATTAAAATATTGAATTGCAGCATTGTAATTTTCACGTTTTCCTGATAACTCAATCAGCATTACACCAAAATTAACTTCACCAGCCTGATCCATTTGAGCGCTTACAATTTTAAAATCAGTATCAAAAAGTCTGGAAACTTCTGAGATCACAGGTTCGTTTACCGACTTTCCTGTCATTTCCAATTTCAATAACGGATTCAAAGTTCCGTCGTCTTCTTGTTTTAATTTTTCCTGATAAACCGCTGGGATATCAATATGCAAGGAAGAAGAAATAAATTCTCTGGTTAATTCATGTTTCGGATCTGCAAAAATCTCGCCCACACTTCCCTGCTCTATTAGTTTTCCGTGGCTAATTACAGCCACTTCATCACAAATAGATTTTACAACTTCCATTTGGTGCGTAATCAGTAAAACTGTAATATTTAAACGTTTATTAATATCTTTCAGCAAATTCAAAATAGATCTTGTAGTTGCAGGATCTAAAGCGCTTGTTGCTTCATCACATAATAGTACTTTCGGATTATTCGCCAAAGTTCTTGCAATTGCAACACGCTGTTTCTGACCTCCAGAAAGACTTGCAGGATAATCGTTTGCTTTTTCGGCTAAACCAACTAATTGCAGTAATTCTAAAACTCTGTTTTTAATTTCTGCTTTTGAAGTTCCTGCAAGTTCCAATGGAAAAGCAACATTTTCGAAAACAGTTCGTGAAGAAAGCAGATTAAAATGCTGAAAAATCATTCCGATTTGTCTTCTTTCGATCGCCAATTCTGAATTTGATAATTGCATTAAAGCTTTACCGTCTACAATAATTTCTCCCGAAGTTGGTCTTTCCAATAAATTCACACAGCGAATCAAAGTACTTTTTCCAGCTCCCGAAGTTCCAATTACACCAAAAATTTTCCCCGGCGGAACTGTAAGCGAGACATCAGACAAAGCAGCAACAATCCTGTCTTTCTGATGAAACGTTTTGGTAACATTTTTTAATTCAATCATTATTTAACTAAGTTTTAAAATCAAAAAAGCCTTTCAAAGTTATGAAAGGCTTTTTTCGAAATAAATATCATTTATATATAAGCCAGATCAATAAGTTTCATAACAGCGTCACAGCACATCATACTGCAGCTATAATAATTCTTCATATTCTGGTTACTATTTTTCATTGTCGCTGCAAATTTAAGTAGTTATTTTTAATTTTTCTGTAAAAACTGTCAAAACTTTTATTAGCCTATCAATGTAGTAGGTTTTTTAGGTGTTTCAAATTCCAAATTCCAAATTCCAAATTCCAAATTCCAAACTCCAAATTCCAAATTCCAAATTCCAAATTCCAAATTCTAAATTCCAAACTCCAAATTCTAAACTCCAAAATCCAAAATCCAAATTCTAAATAAAAAATTCCAAATTCCAATTGATTTTGGAATTTGGAATTTGAAATTTGTTTTTTTTTGGGGTTTTAACCCCTAATTATTCTGCTCTGCAATTGATGCTTTATTCAGTTTTATAATTCTGATTTTTTTATTGGTATTTTCCGATAGAAAAATGAGATCATTCAGCTGCGCCGTTCCAACAATAGTTCCGAAGGCATTTTGACCTAAAATATCTGATGCGTTAACCACGGCTTTAGCATTCTTTTTCATGAAATCTTCTTTTGGATATAATCTTAAATAAGAAACGTTTCCAACATTTTCTGATGTCACTGCCCAGTCAGAACTAAAACTAACCGAAATTGGTTTTACATCTAAAAACTGCATTTTTTCTGGCTCTATTGGTGTGGTAAGCGACTTTGCTGCATTTGCTTTAATATTGGCAATATTATAATACAAATAACTTTTTGCATCTCTTCCGGCTACTACGAGATTGCCGTCATAAACATCCATTGAATATACTTCTGTATAGCCATTTAATGTATTTAATTTGGCAATTGGTTCTAAATTCCAGTTGCTTGTCTCGGTAATCTGCGCCGTTTCGAAAACTTTTATGGACTTTTCTTTTTCTTTTACAAATACCAATCCGTCTTTAACCACTACGCCAAAAACGTGTACAAAAGTCTGCCACCATTGGCCGTTTCCAACAGTGCTTATTCCTGCATTGGTCACTTCATCAAATACAAACAACCTTGATTCGGTGCTTCCCAAATAAATACGTCCTTTGTCAACCGCAACCGAAGTCAGACTCGTTAACGGAATTGTTGTTGTTCCTTTTGTGTATTCTTTAATGGTTTTGATATGCGCGAATGTAACCGCATTAAAAATTTCTAAAACATTGCCGTTAACAACATATAATTTTTCGTTAGAAACGGCTATTCCTTTAGGATCAAATGCTTCAGTGCTTCCAGGTATATTTTGTGCAGTTAATGTTGCTTCATCGGTTGGATAATAGTACTCATAATTTTTAGATTCGAGCTCGTCTTTACTGCAATTGCTAAAAAAGCAAAGTAGAAGAATTAGGGGCAAAATATGTTTCATGTCTCTTTTATATTTTAATTCCATTTTCCTTCGCCTTTATATTTCAGCAAAAATGGATTTTTTGGATTAACGGTAAATACTGGTTTTTTATACGTTCCTTTTACGTAAGTTGTTTTACTGTAGGTTTTTAAAACTTCCGGATCTGTAAAAGGAAGATCATTGATATGAATCAAATACTTATAAAAATGAGTCAGCATTTCCTGCTGGCCTCCGCCTTCACCGCTGTTTGCTAAATTACTGCTGTGGTTAAAACCAATATGATGCGAATACTCGTGTGACCAAACTGACATCTCTCCTACCCAATGTCCAGTTACATATCCAGACTCCCATTGCGAAGCCAAAGCGCCTCCACCCCAAGCAGAATCGCCACCAACCATCGCCATATAAACGGTTCTTTTGTCAAGGTAATTCCAGTATATTTTTTCAATTTCTTCTTTTGGAAGATAATCGTAAACGCCGTCAACGTCATCGGCATTTCCGTGCCAGTTCAAAGCGCCGTTTATTGCCGTTCCTGCCAGCGCAGCCTGCTCTTCTTTGTATTTGTCAAAATTGATAAAAGTGCTGTAATACAAAGGATGACTTAAGGCATAAGAATAATTAATAATCATGGTAATCGCTTCTTTGGCCAAAACTGGATTCATGGGAAGAAATTTTCCTAATTCATTAATATGATACCCATCGTGAAACTGAACTAAATGATTGGATTTTATTTTTTTGATTTTTTGAAATAATGGATCTTCTGATTCTACCGAAAATTCAATTGCTCCAGAAGAAAATCCTTCAATTTTATCAATGGTTACTGTATTTCCTGTTTCTAACAAATAGTCGTTTTTCTGATCTGTCAAAGGAATTTTATGAAAGGAACGATGAAAAGCTGGTATTTTTGAAAAACTGTAAATCAAGAAACGTTTATCGTAATTAGGCAGTTTCGCATAAATCTTGACATCTGAAAGTCCGACTGGCGAATACAGCGAAACTTGTACAGAATCTTTTCCTTTTTGAATAACCTGAAGCGGTTCGTTTACTCTAAACCAACGATCTGTTTTGTCGTACATTCTGGCAGGATCTTCATCATCTGCAAACATTGTCAATGGGTGGTTTTCTGCGGGCAAAGCTGTGGCATCAATGCTCGGCAGGTAGTTTGGCTGGTACGAATCTGCGTCGTCACTGCAGCCAAAAAGTATACTTGCAAAAATTACAAGTAAATAGTAGTGGGGTTTTCTCATTTAAGTAAGTAGGTTTGGGGTTAAATAATTTATACAAAACTATCAATATGCTTTTTAAAAACAAGTATATTGAAAGAAAAGTATGTATTTAAAATATACTAAAAGTAAGTTTTACCAAACACAACAATACTTATAAGTCAGATTTAAAAGCTTATATCTAATTTATTTTGGGTTAAATCTAAAGTTTCGATTTTGGATAAATCAGCATTAAATTTTACAAATGCTGCAGGAAAACCCACTTTTATTTTTCCGAATTTATCTTGCATTCCAATTGCAGCAGCAACTCTTGTTGTAGCCATTTTTACAGCTTCATCTGCAGCAACATGGAGATGGTTATAAGCATTTTGCACTGCTTCTGCCATTGATATTGCAGCGCCAGCCAAATTGCCGTCTTCATTTCTATAAAAACCATTTTCTAAATGAGCATCAAAATTATCCCATTTAAAATTGGAAACTTTTCGCCCTAAAAATGTAGCATCGCTGATAAGAAAGAATTTATCTTTTTTTAACTGATACGCCACTTTTGCAGCTGCATAATCGCAATGTACGCCGTCTAGAATTACTGGACCATAGACTTCGTCATTTTCAAAAACAGCGCCAACCAAACCTGGTTCACGATGTCCAAACTGCGTCATGGCATTAAACAAATGGGTTACGAGTTTTATGCCTTTGGCAAAATACTGCTGTGCTTCTTTGTGGGTAATTGTAGAATGTCCTATTGAAATGGTAATACCACTTTCGATCAGCATATTGTGCTGTTCATCGGTAAAACATTCTGGGGCAATTGTAATTAGTTTTATTACGTCTTTTCCATGCTTGATAATTTCTTCGAGTTCTGCATTGGTTGGTTTTCGAACTTGATCAATACTGTGCGCGCCGCGTCTTAACGGATTTAAAAATGGTCCTTCTAAATGCATTCCAATAACACCGTTATTATGCTTTTGTCTATACTGACGAACCGCTTCAATTCCTTTTAATATGGTTTCGTTTGAAGAAGAAATTAAACAAGGTAAAACATGTGTTGTTCCATATTTTAAACTGGAGTCGTAAATATCCTGAATCGTTTCTTCGTTTGGAGTCTGACTGAAATAATACTTTTCGCCTCCATTAATCTGAATATCTATAAATCCTGCCGCAATATGACTTCCTCCAAGATCAATTTGCTCCATACCAGTTGGAATCTGTTTTTGTACCGAAATAATTTTTCCGTTTTCTACAACGACAACTCCATTTTCGATTATTTCGTCACCAGTATGCACGACAGCATTTACGATTGCTTGTTTCATGTTTATTTATTTCTTTTATTTTCTTCTTTCAAATTTAATGAGTAAGATTGAATTAATCTTTTGAAAGGCAAATAAAAATAAAGAATAGAAATAAAAAAGCACTTTAATCTGCCCCTCCGTCGACGCTGTCAAATGTTTCGCGTTCTTTAGGTTTAACGCTGTATTTTAACGAAAACATTGGTCCGTAATAAACATCAAATTGAGTTCCGTTGGTACGCAGCTGCATTTGTCCTATCACACCTGCTAAAAAATGAAGGTTTGGCGTAATTCCGGCGCTATAATAAACGGAAAGCCTAAAAATATCAAAATGTTCGTCTGCGTAATCTTTGGAAGCAAATTTGAGCATAAGTTCTGTGTAGTAGCCTATATTTGGCGCTAAAAAAATAGGTTTTGTACTGCTTTGACTTAAAAAATGATTAACACCAAACCGCGCTCTTAATCTAGGAATAGTTTGATGATTTCCATTTCTGTCATCGAAAAATTTAGTTTCAAAACGCACTTGTTCAAATATTGATCCTCTGGGCATATTCTGCGTAAATGTCCCCATAACTATAAGTCTGTTTTCGAGAGTTTTATAGTTACCTGCTTCATCAACTGCATATTTTTGGTTGTGCGCATAGCCCAGCCACAATTTAAGATTTTTAAACCCTGAATAAATAAGCCACGGTCTTATTACTTTTCGCTGTGTGTATTCAAAAGGATTATCATTAGTGTAAGTTCCTTGCGTAACCAGCTGTACATCTGCCTGACCGCTGAGATGCCATTTTTCAATTAACGGAAAAGCAACATCAACCTCTTCTATAGAGGCAGGAATAAAACCAATTGAATAAGGCGCATCTTGTGCTTTTAAAATCTGTGCAAAGATTGTACAGCATAACAAAACCAAACTTCTCTTTAATAAATCCATAGCACGTAAAGTTTTAATTTTCAATTAAAAACAGAAATAAAAAGCCCGGATCAAATTTAAAGAAACAACCTAAACACAATTTAAAAAAGCTGTTGCATATTATAATATGGAACAATTTTTACAGCTAAAAAAAAAGCTTCAGAAAAATATCTGAAGCTTTTTTGAAATTAAATTCTGAAAATTAATATAGTACAGTCATCGCCAACTGTATATTTTATGTGTTAATCTGGATTGGCCAGTATTTTGTACAATTCGGCATTCGAAATATAAAACTGGTTCTCTAAAGTAATCTGCGAAAGCTTCGCACTTACCAGATTATTTTCTCTTGAATTGATTAAGAAAATCGAACTTTCTCCAAAAGAAAACAGTTTTTCTTCTGAGCTTAACATGGTCATATAATCGTTAACCAGATTATCGATTACGTTTTTCTGTTTTCTCAAAGAGGCAATTTCGGTTTGCTGCGCCTTTATTTTATTTTTAAGTTCTAGTCGCTGCTGTCCAATATCAAATTGCAGATCTTGAATTTTAATTTTAGCCATTTTTAAATTTCCACGCTCTTTTCTCAAGAAAATAGGGAAACTAAAATCGACATTAAACTTATAATCATCTGCATTAAAAGTGTTCCAATATTGAGGTTCTGATATGTAGTTGTACCCAACATTTACCTTTGGCAGTAATGAATTGGCTTTCAACTGTCGGTTTACTTCCAGAATCGACATTTTAGTTTCTAAAGATTGAATTTTCGGATGTGAGTCCAGCGATTCAACATCAACCATCATGGCATCTGTTCGTAAAGTTTCTTCAATGGTCTGACCTAAATTCTGCTCTGGTTTTACCATTTCGCCCAATTCAACAGGAACATTTTCAATCCATAAATAATTAGCCAAATTTAGTTTTGCCTTTGCTAGTTTTAATTTTCCATTTTCAAAATTTAGTTCTCTGTTTCTTACGGTAATTCTGGCTTCTACGCTGTCAATTGCAGGAGAATCTCCAGACTCAATTAATTTCTTAACTCCAGAAAAACGAGTACTTGCAAAGCCTAAATAATTCTTATACAGTTCAGCTTCGTTGTAGCTTTTTCTCCATTCGAAATAAGCTTCACTTGCTTTGTACAAAACGGCAATTGCTTTTAATTTTCGTTCGGCATCGCTTAATTTTACTTGAAGTTTTCCTTCTCGAACATCGGCCATTCTCTGATTAATAAACATTCCCTGACCTAAAGCCACACTGATTCCAAGCGAAGTTAATCCCGCTTCGGGCGTACGATTCTGCGGATTGTAATATTCTCCGTCCGTATCATCAAAACCAGCTTTGATCTCAATTCCATACCAAGTTGGAATTTTAAAACTGCTGTTTAATAATGAATAATATTCTGTTCCTTTAAATTCTTTCTTACTGTAATCTACTTCAATTTTCGGATCAAATCCACCGCGCGCTGCCATTAATTGGGCCTGTGCACTTGTCACTTCCAGATTAGCTTGTTTTACGAGCGGATGGTATTTTTTTACATATCCCAAAAACTCGCTGAAACTCAATTCTTCTTCATTAAAGTTTTGACTTTGAAGCGAAGAAAAACTCAGCAGAAATAAGAAAGAAAGCAATTTTACAAGATTTCTCATTTTATTTTTTCTCCTTTCCTTTTGCTTCTTTTTCACCTGAATTATAATAATTTGGAGGAAAACCATTTAGGTTTCGCCAAACTTCATACCATACAGAAACGGTTTCCAGCAATGCAATACTTTGCGCACCAGCACCAATACTTAATTCTTTCGGCCAATGACGGTCTTTTCCGTCTGGCGAAATCAAGACTCTGTATTTTCCGTTTGCACTAATAAAGTTTTCGATCGCTACTACTTTTCCGCCATACGTTCCGTAGGATAATCCCGGCCATCCAGAAAATACAATTCGAGGCCATCCGTCAAACCATACACGAACTTTTGCACCACGGTGCACCAACGGTAAATCGATAGGATCTACATAAGTTTCTACTGCAATATCATAACTCGATGGCATAATGCTTACTACTGGAGTTCCTTCTTTAATAGTTTCTCCAAGACCTGCCAATAAAGCACGGTTGACATAACCGCTCTGAGGCGCTGTAATATAATATAAACCGTTTCTTAATCTATAATTCGTATATTGATTTTCCAGTTTATTTACCTGCGCTTCTGTATCATATTGTGTACTTAATGCTGTAAATTTATCACTTCTTGATTTTGATATTTTTTCAGCGTATTCGGCAGTAATTCTATTAATTTCAACTCTAGCGTTTATTAATTCGTTTCGGCTGCTCAACAGTTTATTTTCCTGCGTAATAATATAAGCTTCAGATTCCTGCAGTTTCAATCTTTTCTGCTCGACATCTGTCATTGGCTTTAAACCTTCTTTGTTTAATGCCGTAGAACGATCAAATTGCGTATTAGCAATTCGCAATTGTGTTCGAACAGCAACAAGATCCATACTATCACTTTTTATTTTCAGCTGCGCTTGCTTTATTTTATTTCGAGCCTGCTCTAACTTCAATTGTCTTTCTGTTGTAAGCGACTGCGCCTGAACATCAAGAGAACCCACTTTATCACCGTACGATTCTGCTGCCATTCTTTTGGCATCAACTTGTTCTTTGGTATTTCCAACCAAATTTGGATCGAGGTAATCTTCTTTGATCTCAGAAATAAAAAGAATTGTATCTCCTTTTTTTACATAATCACCCTCTTTTACAAACCATTTTTCAATTCGACCCGCGATAGCATTATGCACCGTTTGCGGTCTTTGGTCTGGTTTTAAAGTCGTAACAGAACCGCTTCCTGAAATATTCTGCGTCCAAGGCAGAAAAAGACAGCCAACAAGAAAAATCAAAAATCCGATTATAACTTTGTTTAAAATTCTGTAATGTGGTCTTCGGGCAACACTTGTAATAGACTTGTAGGTGCCCGGAGTTATAAGTACGTTATTATCTTTAGATATATTGAGCATGATTAAAGATTTATGTCGTTAATAATTTTTCCATCGTCAATCGTGATCATACGACTGCATTTGTTCTTCCAAATATCATTTTTAGAAGTTACAATTACAGTCCAGTCGTTTTCTTCAGAAAGTAAAAAATCAACAATTTTGTTCGAAGTTATATCGTCCATTTTATCAACCGGATCTTCTAAGAATAAGATATTCGGTTTCCCTACAATACTTCTAGCCAAAAGAATCTTCTGCACATCAGAAGCAGAAAGTTCGCGTCCGCCCGGATGAATCTGATTATCCAGTCCGTTTTCAAAAGTTTTAATATACGGTGTAAGGCCCACATTGTCCAAAGCCCATTTTAAATCCTCGCTGTTTAATGTCTCGTTTCCAAACACGATATTTTCGCGAATGGTTCCTGCAAAAAGAGTATCGCCTTGTAAATACGTTCCTGCCTGCGCTCTATACGTATCTTCGCTAAGACGGTTCATATAATTATCCGTAACATACATGGCGCCGGTTTCTGGCTCGATAAGTCCAGAAAGAAGTCGCAGTAAAGTACTTTTTCCAGCTCCGTTTGTTCCTGTAAGAATGATTTTTTCTCCTTGAGAAATTTTCAAATTCACATTCTTAAGCGATTTTTTGTTGTGATCTGGATAATTGTAACTGATACTTTCCGTCTCAATATTGATTCCTTTTTCTGTTTTATCAGAAGTCTGCGGAATACATGCAATTTCCATGTCCGTAACCTGTCCAATTTTTTCAACAGAAGTCAATACGTCGTAGAAAGATTCCAAACCGAAAATGATTTTCTCCACAGAGTTAATCAATAATACAATTACAATCTCAGCTGCTACGAACTGCCCTATGTTCATTTGGTGGTGAATTACCAGAAAACCACCGATCGACAATAAGGCAGCGGTAACAATTACTTTAAAAATAGTCAGCTGTATATATTGTTTTTTCATTACCTGAAAGTGCTTTTCGCGGTAATTTACATATTGGCTTACATAACCGTCATTTCTGTCCAAAGCATATTCAAAAGCGCCTTTTCTGCGGAAACTTTCTCTGTTGCGGGCAATTTCCTGAAGCCATGCCGCCACTTTATATTTAAACTTCGATTCGTTCAAACTGGTTTCTAAACCATCTCTGTACGAAAATTTAAAAATAATGTATAGAATAACAATGAAAAGTAGTCCGATAACCATAAAGAAAGAATGGTACAATACTAATAAGATAATACCCAGACCAACTTGTAGAAATGCTGTACAGAAATCAAGCAGTAATTTTGCTGTTCCTTTCTGCACCATTAAAGTATCGAAAAAACGATTGGCTTTTTCGGGTGCATATTCAGAGTACATTTCTTTAAATTTAATGAGAGGCATTCTGTATGCAAATTCAAAAGAAGAACGTACAAAAATACGCTGTTGCAGATTTTCGACTATACGCAATTGCAGAATGGTTAAAACGCCGCCAAAACCAACTCCAATTGTAACTAAAACCACGAGAACAATCCAAGAAACACTGAGTTGTCCGCTTTGAATAAAATTAATAATAGCCTGAATTCCTAAAGGCAGTGAAAGGTTTACTAACCCTCCAAAAGCAGCATAGAAGATAATTTGATATACATCGCGCTTATCGAGCTGCAATAAGTTATAAAAACGTTTTAATGGTGTCATGAATGTAAGTATAAATACTGGAATATTACATAGAATAAATATACGGCAAAAACCGCATTCGAGATTAAGATTTTTATCTTAATCCCTAAAAAAAAACAAGTATTTACGAATTTATTCGAGGAGGCGGTAAATGTATTTTACCATGAAAACCAAGCGAAAAGATTGGATTATTAATGTAGCTTTTTCCTTTGGTTTCGCTTTGAAAATAAAAGTAAGGCATCATTGATTCTATCGAAATCAAATATTCCATTGCAGGAATGCCTTTTGCTAATTTAGCAGTTTTAGTATCTTTTGCTTCGTAATCATCCAGTTCTTCCGGAATTCCGTCACACTTAAAGACTTTCTTTAAAAAATTACACGCTATACCTTTTACAGTATACGTTTCAGCATTATCATTTATAATTCGGCCGAAGCTGTTTGAGATGTTTAGGCTGCTGATTAAAAAATAGCCCACTAGTAACACCTGAAGGCATTTCGAAAAAAAGCTATTTTTAATTTTTTTCAACATTTTCTAAAAAACAAAAGTTACACCACCTATAAATCATAATTAAAAGACGTCGACAAATCATTTTTTAATTTCCTGCCTTCTATTTTACCGCTAAATTTATTTTTTAGTCTAAAAATCACATTCAATTTTATTAAAAATCTCAATGATTTAAAGCTATTCGTCTAATTTTTATGAGCGCGCAATTTAGAGCCAATTTTTTTTCAGAACATTAAAATAACATTAGAATTTGGGTCTTTTTAAAACTTTAAAAAGAAATTAACAGGACATTCTTACACTTTGCCTATTATCGAAATTATATAACGGTGGGCTGTAATTCTATAACTCACAAATACATAGGAAATCTACTTTTGATAATCGAAAAATTTGATAAAATATAATAAAGAATATACAAGTGTTACCCATTAAAGAAACCCGATTTATAAACCATTTAATTCATAATGAAGAGATGATCTACGCGAAAAATGATTTGACCCGATTTTTAGATGCACAAAATAAACTTTATCTGACTGCTCTTTCTGAGATTAAAAAAGGTAAAAAAGAAACACACTGGATGTGGTTTATTTTTCCGCAGATAAAAGGATTAGGAAAAAGCACGCTCTCTGATTATTATGCTGTTGCAGATCTTAGAGAAGCGACTGAGTTTTTAAATCATCCGATTTTAGCCAAACATTTAATTGAAATTTCAAAATTGCTTCTGACTTTAAAGAAAAAGTCTGCCGAAGGTATTTTGGGAGAACTTGGCGCCAAAAAACTACAATCGTCAATGAGTTTATTTGTTCAGGTAGAAAATGCTGATCCTGTTTTTCAAGAAGTTTTGGATACTTTTTTCTACGGACATTTGGATCAAATGACTTTAAACTTTACTAAAAAAGCTGTTAAACAGCCAGAACCTGTACTTTCTTAATCTGTTTAAAACCGAAATTTTAATCTTCTTTGCCAATTAAATTAAAATTCGAAAATACAATTTCAGAAATAAAAAAATCTGCTGTAGATTATTCTGCAGCAGATTTTTTATTTTATAATTTGTTAAACTTTTAAAACGTAATACGAAGTCCTAATTGATTATTAGAGGCAACTATTGTCGTTTTAATATCACTATCTGCTAATTCGTTAGCGGGCAGTTTACTATTATACTTTCCAATCGCTTCTCTAATTCTTCTTGGATATCCAATTTTTATCGGAATCGAAGCAACAAGCAAAATACCACCAATAACAGCAAAAGTCATATTAGAACGATCTGAAGAAACCTGCGGATATTGCGAAGATCCAGTCGAGGTAATATTATCGGTGTTCATTGCTGTAATCACATTTGCACCTATCATTGCCAATCCTCCATAAAAGAAAACATTTCCGAAGGTTTTCTTGCTTCGGCCCGCGTTGTACAATTTCAGAGCTTCTGGATTGTCGCGCATAAATGTTCGAACATCTGTTGGAATTACTTTTTTGCCTTCAGAATTATAAACAGCTCCTCCTGTTCCGTACGTAAAGTGCTGGGCAAATCCTGCCGTGGAAATAATAAAAAGCAAAATGGTTAATTTTTGTTTCATTATGTTAGTTTGTTTTTGGTTAAAATATTCAGGTATAAATATATAAAATAGAAAATACCTACAAAATATTGACACAAAAAAGTTAAGGCAGTAACTATTTTAAAAATCGTTTCCATTTATAAATATTGTAAATTTGGACTACTGCAAAATACTATTAACTAAATAACAAACAGTCCAGATGCTTCGTCCGTGGCCATTAGAAATTCAGCTTGACAAAAAATCAGATAAAGCGATTTATCTTCAAATCGCCGATGCTGTTATTGATGCTGTAAAAAAAGGAAAGTTAGTTGGCGGCAATGCGCTTCCGGGAAGCAGACAACTCGCTGCACTTTTAAAAGTCAACCGAAATACTGTTGTAGAAGCTTTGGATGTTTTGACTGCGGAAGGCTGGCTTGTAACAATTGACAGAAAAGGAACTTTTGTAACGCATTCTCTTCCAAAATTAATGCATCCCACAGAAAATAAAAAAGATTCAAAAATCACGATTGAAGAACCCAAAAGTTATTTAGTTTTTGATGACGGACTTCCAGACAGTCGACTTGCGCCAATGAATGATCTGGCAAGGGCATATCGAGAATTGTTCAGCCGAAAATCACGCTGGCAGATTATGGGTTACAGCAGTGAATTGGGAAATTTGGAGTTTAGAAAATCGATTGCTCAAATGCTGAATTTTAAACGCGGCATGAGTATTTCGCAAGATCAAATCTGCATTACGCGGGGAAGTCAGATGGCGATGTATTTGGCTTCGCACTGCATTCTGAAATCGGGAGATTATATCTTAATTGAAAATCCTGGATACAAACCCGCTTGGGATGCGTTTGAAAATGCAGGCGCAAAATTACTTCCTGTTGCTGTTGATACTGACGGATTAGATATCGATCAAGTCGAAAAATATCTTCAGAAATATCAAAATATAAAAGCGATTTATGTTACGCCGCATCACCAATTTCCAACGACTGTAACTTTATCTTTAAAAAAGAGATTAAAATTGATTGAATTATCGAATCAGTATAATTTTACTATTATAGAAGATGATTACGATAATGAGTTTCATTTTGGACAGCGTCCAATACTTCCTGTTTCGAGTTATGCGGGATTACAAAACTATATTTATATCGGCACTTTCAGTAAAATTGTAGCGCCTGCATTGCGTATTGGTTATTTGGTGAGTTCTCTGGAAAATATTCAAAAAATTGCAGGTCATAGAAAAATCATTGATGTTCAAGGCGACAATATTATGGAAGAAGCAATCCTGAACCTCATCAACGAAGGTAAAATAAAACGTCATCTTAAAAAAGCTAATCTTATTTATAAAAATAAAAGAGATTATTTTGAAAGCACTTTAAATCAATATCTTCAGAATAAAGTAACTTTTATAAAACCAGAAGGCGGTTTGGCATTTTGGATTGTTCCCAAAGCAGGTATAAATGTTTTGGAAATTTTTGAAAAACTAAAAGCACAAGGAATTCAAATTATGAATCCAGAAAGATTTAGCTTCAGCGAAACCATAAAAGGATTTCGTTTGGGTTATGCCTCTCTTTCAGAAAAACAAATTGAGGAAGGTATAAAAGCGCTAACTAAGCTTTTGTAAAATATCTATTTACGCACAACTTATATTTAAACACGGATTTCACAGATTTACTATCGCAAAGACGCGGAAAATTACGGATTTTAAAATCTGTTTAAATCTGCGTCTTCGCGATAGCGAATCCGTTTTATCTGTGTTCAATTAATTTAATTACAGTTTTCCATTTCAATAATAGAAAAACCATTTTCCCGAATTTGATTTTCAACTTCAATTGGAGCTTTATCAATGTGGCAGAAACGGCATTCTTTAGAAGATAAAGCTTGCCCTTCTTGATCTACGCTTTTCAAGTAATTTTTTCCGTATTGATAAACTTGTTCTGCATCATTACTATTTTCATCAACCAAAATATCAAAATGCATAATTTTTCCGTCTTTGCGGGTTACATAAGTATCCCAAACTGCTATTTTCATTTTCTATAGTTTCTAAGTTACTAAGTCCCCAAGGACTAAGTTTTATTGTTTATGGTACAAATTTACATTGGATTATAAAGTACTAAATCATCCAGTTTTTTCATTTTTATGAATATACTGGTCCAGTAAAAAAGTGTACAAATACTATATTTAAGATAACATCTGGACTAGTTTGAATAATATAAACTGGATTAAAAACACATTCCAGATTTGATTTAATTTTGTAATATGAAAAACGATATTATTTTTAATTTACTAGATGTGCATCAGCGTATTGAAAATGCGTGCAGAATTTCGGGAAGAAATCCGGAAGAGGTACAGCTTTTACTGGCAACAAAAACAGTTCCTGCAGAAAAAATTAAAATTGCGATAGAAGCTGGTGAAACTTTAATGGGCGAAAATAAAATGCAAGAATTGCGGGACAAAGATTTTGAATTGAAAAACCTTCCTGTTGAACGCCATTTTATTGGACATCTTCAAACAAATAAAGTAAAAGATGTTTTGAAATATGTAAGCTGTATTCAATCTCTTGACCATTTAAATCTGGCTGATGAATTACACAAACAACTCCAAAATCAGAATAGAAAACTAGACGTTTTTGTACAGTTAAATACTTCATATGAAGAAAGTAAATTTGGCTTACCGCCGGAAGATGTTTTGTCTTTCATCAAAAAAATAAAAACCTACGAAACCTTAAATATCAAAGGTTTAATGACAATTGGATTACTCGATGTTGAAAAAGAAAAAATGATTCCGTCTTTAAGACTTTTAAAAACAATTCGAGACGAAATTTATACTGAAGGAATTGATGGCTTATCGAATTTAAAACTTTCAATGGGAATGTCTCAGGATTTAGAACTTGCCATTGCAGAAGGCTCAAACATGGTTAGAGTTGGAACTTCTATATTCGGAAACCGCTTTTTAGGAAAAGAAATCTGGAATGAAAACATTTCAGAATAAAACTTAATTTTGCAGCAAATTTAAAGAAAGTGCGTTTGTGGCTTTGACAAAAAGATTTTTTTTCAGCAACAAGAGATTTACACGCAAAGGCGCAGAGACGCTAAAATTTTGCACTTAAATTTAAAGATTAAAAAAGAAACTAAAAAGAGTTAGATAGAATGAACCTGAATGATCTTACGGTAATTGATACCGAAAAAATTGCTTTAGATGATTTATTTTTTAGCACTGAAAATAAATCGGCGCTTCTTCAGATTATAAAAGAGCATCAATATATTGAGGAATTAAACAAATACAATCTTAAAGTTGATAATAAAATTTTACTGCACGGAAGTTCAGGCTGTGGTAAAACTACTACTGCAAAAGCGATTGCCAATACTTTAAATAAAAAGATTATAATTGTAAACCTCAGCACGGTAATCGATGCGAGAATTGGGGAAACTTCTAAAAATTTAAAAGCAATTTTTGACAAAGCAATTCGCGAAAGAGCGGTTTTGTTTCTGGATGAGTTTGACCAGATTGGTAAAAGCCGTGACAGCGACGATAAAGATGTTGGCGAAATGAGACGTTTGGTCAATACGATCATTCAGCTTTTTGATTATTTCCCTTCTGATAGTTTAGTAATTTGTGCTACCAATCATTACGAAATTATTGACAGCGCTTTACTAAGAAGATTTCAGCTTCGTTTAAAATATGAAATGCCGGCAGAAAACCAGCTGGATATTTATTACGATAAAATTGTAAGTCAGTTTCCTGTTCAGTATAAAAATATCGAGCGACGTTACTCTATTTCCTATGCCGAGGCTTTAGACTATATTCATACGACAATGAAAAAGCAGATTATTGCCACTTTAGAATCAAAATAAAAAACCCGTTGTAAAAATTACAACGGGTTTGTTCACTTGGGTGGAGTTTTTATAGTGAAATAAAATAGTGTACGAAATTTATAAACCTCTTGTCAGCCATCCTCTTTTGCTCGCTGTTGCTATCGCATAAGGTGCAATCCAGAATAAACTGAAAGTGTAGAAAAGACTGTATGAATATGCCCAGAAAGATTCTGCCAAAGTATATCTTTTAGCATAAAACAGCATTGAGAAACTTGAGAAAAGCAAGATTGCCAATAATGTTGAACTTAAAAATAATACTGGGTGAACTGCAATAAAGAACAACATAAATAATAAGAACGGATATGTCATTAAAATTTTAAAAGACTGATTTAAAAAGAAAAGTCTTGCTCCAAATTTTGATTCTTTTCTAAAATCTTTAAATGCATATTTAGCCATCATCAGATTTTCACGAACATTACTTCTGCTCCATCTGATAAACATTTTGTATAAACCTTTGTAATCTTCTGGAACGTTTGTCAATACAACTGCATTTCTTTGAAACAATACATGGAAACCTTGTTTCAAGATCATATTAGTCATTGCTCTATCTTCTCCAATATCTGAAGGCTGTCCCATAAAAGTTTGATTGATCCATTCTGGAAGACAATTAAATACTGCATCTCTTCTGTAAGCTGCTAAAGCTCCTGGAGTACACAATACAGAGCCTGCCTGACTTTCTGCAGAACGTTGGAACTCAAAGCTCATTACAAAACTTACATTCAGCATTTTTGGTAAAATCGCTTTTTTGTTGTTTAAAACCTGAACGTTTCCTGCAACGGCACCACATTTTTTGTTTACAACAAATGGGCTCACTAAGTTTCTAAGAGTATCTTTTTTAACAATAGAATCACTATCTACAGTTACAAAAATTTCACCTGTACCTAATTTAAATCCTCTGTATAGTGCGTGACGTTTTCCTTGGTTTTTAGGCTGTTGAAAGATAGTTACACGATCTCCCAATTTTGCTTTAGCTTCTTGCATCCAATACCAAGTATCATCTTTACTTCCATCATCAATAGCCAAAAGCTGTAATTTTTCTGCTGGATAATCACTGTCTGCAAGACTTAATAAAGTATCCCAAACTAATTTTCCTTCATTATAAGCCGGAACGATGATTGTACAAGTTGGCAGTAAATCGTCTGAAACAGATGGAATTGGCTTGTATTTTAAATACATGAAAGAACTATACAAGAACACTCCAGATTGATACAGAAATAAAATTGTAGTTACAATTAAAAATGGGAATCCCCATGTTGAAGCAATTCTTTCAAAATGAAATTGCTCAAAATCTTCTTGTAATAGATATACTAAATATCCTCCTGCAATCATTAATAAAAATGTTCCAATAAGAACTGCCAGTCCAAATGGACTTGTTGGTCTTTCTACATGTACTTTTTGTGATTTTTCTTTAGTTCCAAAAAAAGAACTGTTTAATGCTTTTTCGCTGATAGCCGAACTTCTGTTCGAGTAAAATTGTTCTGAGATAATTGTTTCGCTTTCCATGCTTATACCTGTTTGATTTCTTTAATATGGCTTTTAGCAAAATCTTTTCTTCTTAATTTATTTGAAACTCGTATGGGTGAGAAACAATTAAAACAAACGCATCAAAGATTTTGACATAAACACAATTTGCAAGCGCCGTGCCAATACAGTTTAAAACTGGTGTAGAGGCATTTAGCAAAAACAGGCCAAAAAATAGTGTGTAATTATTTTACACTTTGTGCATATAGTATACAGTAAAAATGTAAAAATCGTGTTTACAATGCTTGATTTTAAAAGGGGTCGAAGAGTATATTGTTCCCTTATCTTTAAAATTTCTTTTTTTTTAGAATAGAAAAAGAAATTGATTTAAAAAATTGTTTTGAGTCAAACAATTTCACAATAATAATAACGCAGAATTTTGAAAAAAATTGCAACTATTTATTTTTTTACTTCTTAAAAAAAACATTCTTGCTAAAAAAACAGGAATTCTTACTTAAAAATGTTAAATTTATCCAATATAATAACCTAAATTTTAGGAGAGTAAAACAATGAATACAAAGCATTACAATCTTTTGTTAGCTGATGATGATGAAGATGACTGCGATTTTTTTAAAGAAGCCCTCGATGAAATTCCCATTGAGACCGACCTTGCAATGGTACACGACGGAGTTCAGTTAATGGATTATTTAAAAAAGATTAAATTTAAACTTCCTGATGTTCTTTTCCTTGATTTAAATATGCCTAGAAAAAATGGTCTAGAATGTCTGGCAGAAATCAAAAATGATGAAAAACTAAAAGAACTTCCTATTATAATTTTCTCCACTTCTCTAGACAGTGAAATTGTAAATAATTTATATAAAAAAGGCGCTTCATTTTATATTCGAAAACCTGGTGATTTTTCTAAACTAAAAAGAGTTATTGAAAACGCACTAAGAAGCGCATCTGAAAATAATTTCAAACAGCCCGAAAGAGCTCATTTTATACTGCAACCCTAAAATCTTCTTTGGAATGAACCGCAAAAAAAAGGAACATTATTTTCTGTCCCAAGGAGGAGAAATGGGCGATTTAATTCGCGATGCAGCTTGGAGTAAAACGTCTTTGGGAGATCCAGAAAAATGGCCTCAGAGTTTAAAAACGATGACCGCCATGATGCTCAGCAATCCGTTTGGAATGTATATTGCGTGGGGGAAAGATCATATACAATTGTATAATGATGCATTTCGTCCAATTCTTGGTGCTTCCAAACATCCTAATGCATTAGGAAGAAGTTCGCAGGAGACATTTGCAGAGATTTGGGACACCATTGGTCCTATGTTCGCAGATGTAATGAAAGGAAAAGCGGTTAGTTTTCCTGACTTCAAAGTGCCTCTTTATCGAAATGGATATGAAGAAGATTGTTTTTTTGATTTTTCGTACAGTCCAATAAGAATAGAGGATGGATCAATTGGCGGCATTCTCGTTACCGTTATCGAAACTACAGAAAAAAAGATTGTTGCCGATGCTTTGCAGGAAAGTAATGCGCGGTTTATCAAAAATATTATGCAGGCTCCTGTTGCGATGTGTATTTTTAGAGGAGAAAATTATATCGTTGAAATTGCGAACCAGCAAATGCTAGAACTTTGGAGCACTAAAGCAGAAAAAATAATCAACAAACCTATTTTTGAAGAACTGCCTGAGTTAAAAAAGCAAGGTCTTGACGAAATTCTCCGCAGTGTTTTCAGCAATGGAAAAAAAATTACAACCGACGAGCTCTTTGTTCAACTAAATCGAAATGGACAAACAGAAAACACCTATATCAATTTTGTTTACGAACCTTTAAGAGAAACAGACGGAACCATTTCTGGTGTTGCTGCGATTGCAACTGAAGTAACCGCACAGGTCTTAGCCCGCTCGAAAGTAGAAGAAAGCGAACAAAAAATTCGTCAATTGGTCGAAAATGCGCCTTTTCCAATTGCTGTTTATGCAGGAAAAGAAATGCGTATTGAACTTGCCAACGAATCGATTATAAAAATCTGGGGAAAAGGTCCAGATGTAATCGGAAAAACATATAAAGAAATTCTTCCCGAATTACACAATCAGTCTATTTTTGAACAAGTTGCTACCGTTTTTGAAACTGGAGAATCTTTTCATTCCAGAAACAGCCGAGTTGATATTGTAGTCGACAATTTATTACAGCCTTTCTATTTCAATTACAGTTTTACGCCTTTGTATGATGTAAATGGAAAAATCTACGGCGTAATGAATACCGCTGCAGATTTAACAGATTTATATTCGGCCACACAAAAAATAGAAGAAAATGAACAAAATCTAAGCAGTATGGTGCTGCAGGCGCCAATTGGAATTTGTTTAATTGATGCCGATACTTTGATATGTGAAATCGTAAACGATAGTTTTGTCGAAGTTGCAGGAAAACCTTATGGCGACATTGCAGGAAAGCACTATTGGGAAAGTTTTGCCGAGGTAAAATCTTTTTATGAAAAAGAACTGAAAAGAGTAATTGATGAAGGTGTTCCGTTTTATGCCAATGAAGTAGAAATGGAACTTATCAGGCATGGAAAAAAAGAAAAAATATACGTCACTTTTGTCTATTCACCATTAAAGAATATAGATGGTAAAGTCACCAAAATAGCCATTTGGGTTGTAGATAATACGCCACAAGTCATTATCAGACAAGAAATCGAAGAAGCGGATAAACGTTTTAGAAATACCGTTAAACAAGCTCCTGTTGGAATTACAATTTTACGCGGCCGCAACCATGTGGTAGAAATGGCCAACGAAGCTTACTTAAAACTAGTCGCCCGCGAAGAAAATACTTTTGTGGGCAGACCGCTGTTTGACTCGCTCCCAGAAGTAAAAGATACAGTCAGTGATCTTTTAGATAATGTTCTCAATACAGGTATTCCCTATCACGGAAACGAAATGCCTATTCCTTTAAACAGGTATGGAGAACAAGGAATTTTCTATTTTGATTTCCTTTATCATCCGCTAAAAGAAGAAAATGGCGAGATTACGGGTATTATTGTAACTGTAACAGAAGTCACCGAACAGGTTGAAAGCCGTAAGCAGATAGAACTAAGCGAAGACCGTCTTAAAATTGTAGTTGAAGCTAGTGAATTGGGTACTTGGGAATTGAATGTTAAAACCAGATTCCCCATCTATTCTAAAAGATATCTCGAAGTTATTGGTGGTTACACAGAAGATGTTACGCTTACACATGAGGAATTACTGGCTCATCTTCATCCCGATGATATGCATATTCGAAATAAAGCATTTAAGGATGCCTTAACTTCTGGTCTGCTCCATTATGAAGCGAGAGTAATTTGGAAAGACCAATCAATACACTGGGTTGAAGGAAAAGGCAAGGTTTTTTATGATGAAAATCATGAAGCCGAAAAACTCATTGGAACCGTAAGAGATATTACAGAAGAAAAAAATTACAAGCAGCAAATTGAAGAAAGCGAAAAAAAATTACGCAATCTGATCATGCAGTCGCCTGTTCCGAAAGCCATTTTGCGAGGAGACGATTTTGTAATAGAAATGGCCAATCTGGCTCTTCTTAATAATATTTGGAAGAAGAACGAAAAGGCTGTTCACGGAGAGAATATTTTAGAATTATTTCCAGAACTTAAACAACAGAAATATGCAGCATTATTAAAAGAAGTGTATGAGTCTGGAACAACATATTCTGAATCTGAATCGCTTTTATTTATCAGCGACAGAGATTCTGTCAATGAATTTTATGTTGATTTTGAATTTGCACCGCTCCGCGAAAGCAATAATGCCATTTCTGGAATTAGATTGACCCTTATCGACGTTACAGAAAAAGTAGAAGCCAGAAAAAAAATCGAAGAAAGCGAGAAAAGATTCCGCTCATTAACAGAAAGTATTCCGCAGTTAATCTGGGAAACAGATGCAGAAGGAAATCCGCTTTTTACATCTGCAAAATGGCTGGAATACACTGGATTTGAACCGCAGCATGAGAAATCCTGGCAAGAGATGATTCATCCAGATGATTTTGATGAAAACATGAAAATATGGAAACATGCCCTTTCAACTGGAGAACTCTACCGCTCTGATGTGCGAATGCGAAGAAAAGACGGATCCTACAGATGGCATACTGCTATTGGCGAACCGATATATAATTTGGATAATGAAATTATAAAATGGGTGGGCGCTTTTACTGATATTCATACCGAGAAAGCATTTACGCACGAGCTCGAACAACAGGTTACAGCCCGAACAAAAGAATTAATCCAGATGAATGAATCACTCCAAAAAAGTGAAGAACGTTATCATTTAATGGTAGAAGAAGTTCAAGAATATTCCATTTTATATTTAAATCCAGAAGGAATTGTTGAAAACTGGAACGTTGGAGCCGAAAAGATAAAAGGTTATAAAGCAGATGAAATTGTTGGAAAATATTTTGCTGTTTTTTATACTCAGGAGGATCAGAAAAATGATCTGCCGCAAAAGCTATTGGAAATTGCCCGAGAAAAAGGAAAGGCGATTCATGAAGGATGGCGTGCCAGAAAAAACGGAAATTTATTTTGGGCCAGTGTCGTTATTACAGCTGTTCATAATAAACAAGGTGATATTATTGGTTTTTCTAAGGTAACGCACGATCTAACAGAGAAAAAAAGAGCCGATGATACTTTAAAAATGAATGCCTTAGAATTGGAGCAAAAGAATAATGAACTGGAAGAAATGAATAAAGAACTTCAGTCCTTTGCTTATATTTCCAGTCATGATTTACAGGAACCGCTTCGTAAAATTCAGACTTTTGCTTCTCAGATTATGGAGAAAGAATCGGAGAATTTATCGGAAGGCGGTAAAGATAAATTTAAAAGAATGCAAAACGCAGCACAGCGTATGCAGACTTTGATAAATGATCTACTTGCTTATTCGCGAACGAATGTGCAGGAACGTGTATTCGAGAAAACAGATTTTTCTAAAATAATTGAAGAATTAAAAGAAGATCTCAAGGAAGAATTGGAACAAAAAAGTGCTGTTATTGAAATGCAGCAGACATCGGAAGTTGATATTATTCCGTTTCAATTCAAACAATTATTATACAATTTGATCAGTAATTCATTGAAGTTTTCAAATCCCGAAACTCCAACCGTTATTACAATAAAAAGCGAAATTTCAACAGGTGAAAATTTAGATAATGAGAAACTAATTCCAGCTAAAAAATACTGTCATATCAAAGTTTCGGACAATGGAATTGGTTTTGATCCTCAATACAACAAGAAAATATTTGAAGTTTTCCAGCGCTTACATGGCCGCGATCGTTACAATGGAACCGGAATAGGACTTGCAATTGTGAAAAAAATTGTAGAAAATCACAACGGAATCATCACTGCTTCAGGCATCCTAAATGGAGGTGCTTCTTTTGATATTTATATTCCAGTCAGTTAAAATTTCAAATATAATTCATAAAAAAAACGGAAATAACTTTAAAGCTATTTCCGTTTTTCAGTTTAAAAGTAAACCAATTATCTAGTATAAACAGTAATTAAACCAGTTGTTTTATCTTTTAATTTAAGTTCTTTATTCGTAAGGTTCATAATATCACTAGTTGTAGTAACACCTCCAATAGTAACAGTTAAATCATTATGAGATCTTACATAAGTTCCAGTAGTTTCTACCAATGCACAATTACTTCCATCATAATCACCGTACACTGCCGAATTACTTAATCTTAGATCTAAATAATCTCTAGTACATCCTGGTGCGTTTTCTATAGCGTCAATTAATACTTCTTCAGTACCAACCATTGTACCTGTTTTACTTAAATTGTATTTCCCTTGAATTGGAACAATTGTTTCTCCTTCGTTATCATCACTGCTGCAAGACGTTGCAAACATACCTAAGCCTAAAGCTAATGCGAATAATATTTTTCTACTTTTCATGTCGATTTGTTTTTTTATTGAATTAATTTAATAATGCTAAATTAGATCGATATACTTACAAAAAGTTCCATGATTTTGAGATTATTTTACATAAATCGCATTTTAACTGAAATTTATTTTTTTAGGTATTTTTCCAAAATGTATTTCGTGACAGGTTTCAAAGATCGATTGTTTTCTGGATGCCTGCCATGACCATTAAAAAAGTCAACTCCATTTGCTGTTTTTGCATACCATATAATAGCATCTCCATTTTTATCAAAACATGGTGTAGTATCACAAACCTCAACCTTTTTTAAGTTTATCAAACTTTCGTCCAATAATTCTACGGGCACAGTTAATCCTAAACTATTTACTTTCAAATCACAATCTACAAGCTCATAATGATCTTTGGACCATTGCATGCATTGTTTATTGGGCAAGGCTAAATAAATAATTAGTGCTAAACCAATAATAACCGATGCAATTGCTATATATCTTAATTTATAGGGTTTTGGTTTATCAGCTATAGGATCATTATTTGATTTTGATCCAGATTCTTGTTCTAATTCGGGTTCTGTTTTAACATCTTCATCAGCAATTTCTGATTCTGGAAGGCTTTCACTTACAGCCTCTTCCATTACATTTGAAAAATTATTTATTGGATATTCAGCAACAACTTCTTTTTTCATTTCTTTCAATCTGTAATTAGCAAAAGGTCTTGGTTGAAAATCTACTAAAATTGCCGCTAATTCGACAGTAGTAATATTTGCAGGCTTTTTCTCCCCTTTATAAAACCAGCCCACTTTTCGAAACTTATCCGTGTACTTAGTTGAAGTATCTTCCTCTGAAGTAAATTCAGTTCTAAAGAAATTACGATATATTGTTAAATCATCAGTTTTAGGATTTGAACTAAAAATTTCCCAACACAAATCCCTTAGAAGTGCTTGCGAAGGATTATTTAGATAATGTGAGTACTTGCCTTCTACTTTTTCAATTCTAAATTTATTTCTAATAGCTTCTTTATAATCATTTTCGATTTTTTCTAGAGTATTTTTTTCCATAAGCCTTTACTTTTTTACTCGGATTTTTCAGGTTTTTTTCAGGTTTTTTCGGATCAGACAGGAAACTTAGTACATCCCGGAATTCCGTATCAATACAGGCTCAAAACCGCCGTTACTTTGCCTCAACAAAATTAGTTAACGTTTTGATCTGCAGGTCAAAAACAAATGTACAAAACTAGTTTAATGACTAAGTGCGGAAAACCGTAAAACGGAGTTTATCCGGGAAGTATAAATAAAGTTTTATAGTTCTACGCACTTCACTTCCCAAGCAAAATGGCATCGCGCTTCAAAGATTCAGAATAGTTCTGAACGGCCGCGCCAATGTTAATCCTTTAAATTTTAAAAAAATGAAAACATTATATCTTTTGGGAACGTGTGTCCTATTGTCAACTACATTATTTTCTTGCACTGCGGACGAATTCGAAACTGAGGCAAAAAAAACGGAGCTAAAATTAAATAATGCTATGGCAAGTCCTGGTCCAGACGATGATCCTGTACCCGTTACACCTCCACCGCCAAAAAAATAAAAATTAAAATCTGTAATAATCATTTTATTACTAATTTCGGGGAAAGTACTATTCATGTTACGATCCCCGTTTTTTTGTGCATTTGTTTTTCTCCTTTTTTTCTCTTGTCAAGAGAAAAAACCTTTATTGCCTAAGAATGACTCCGTGTATAAAAAAGCAAGACTTTTACAGCAAAATGCTGTAGATCACTTTCAAAAAAACAATTATAACACGGCTTTTTATCAATTTAACAAATCCAAAATACTTTTTGAAACAATTAAAGACAGTATTAATATTGTTTTCAATTGCATTCAAATGGCTAACATTCAGCAAATAAATGGCGATTATTACGGAAGTAAAGAAACCTTAACTGAAGCACTGCCTTATAGCAGGAATGACAAAAATTATGCTGTAGCAATAAATAATTTCTTCGGAATTGCCTATAAAGAACTTTCACTTTATAATGATGCCGTTTATTATTACAATCAAGCAATTAAAGCATCAAAGGATTCTATTTCAATGCAGTCTCCTTTAAATAATATTGCGGTAGTTTATATTAAACAAAAAAAATATGATAACGCCATTACTATTTTAGAAGCTATCTTAAATAAAAAAAATCTAAATGAGAATTTTTCTTTAAAAAGCAAATCGCGCGTAATTGACAATCTGGGTTTTGCTTATTTTAAAAAAGGATCGAAAGAAAAAGGCCTGCAGTTTTTAAATGAAGGTTTACAATTGAGAATCCAAATTGATGACGATTACGGTTCTATTGGCAGTTATCTTCATTTAGCAGCATTTTACGCTCCAACTGCTATTTCGAAATCAAATGAATATGCAAAAAAAGCTTATGAAACCGCAACTCAATTTAATAGTGTTGATGAACGTTTGAAAGCCTTATCTTTTTTAATTGCTAACGGATCGGGAACAAAATATGGAACAAAATATATTTCTATTAATGATAGTATAACCAGTGTTCGAAACAACTTTAAAAATAAATTTGCCAAAATTAAATACGATTCTAAAAAAGAAAAAGACGAAAACCAGAAACTTCGATTAGAGAAAGCCGAAAATTTAGTAGCGCTTAAAGAAGCCGAAAAGGACAAAGTAATTTTATTTTCTACCATAATTGCCTCCATAATTGTTCTTGTACTTTTAGGTCTTTATTTAAGAAAACGATACAAACATAAAACACGTCTATTAGAAATCACCACGGCATATAACACCGAAACAAGAATCGCAAAAGATATACATGATGAACTGGCCAATGATGTTTTTCATGCTATTACCTTTGCACAGACGCAATCATTGACAACCGAAAACATTAAGGAAACCTTATTGCAGAAACTAAATCACATTTATTCACGCGTGAGAGGAATTTCCAGAGAAAACAGCAATGTCGATACGGGATCAAATTATTCTGACAACTTGAAAGAAATGCTTTCTACTTATAATACTGATGCTACCAATGTGATTATTACCAATATAGAAAAAGTTGGATGGAATGATATTGAAAGTGAAAAAAAAGTGATCATTCATAGAGTACTTCAGGAATTGATGGTCAATATGAAAAAGCACAGTCAAGCGCCTGTAGTAGTTCTAAAGTTCGACATTACTCAAAATACATTATTAATAAATTATTCTGATAACGGAAAAGGTACCGAAAAATCAAAAATTATAAAAAATGGTTTACAAAATATGGAAAACCGTATTTGGGCCACAAAAGGAACTATTACTTTTGACACAGAACCTGATAAAGGTTTTAAAGTAAAAATAATAATGCCTAAATAAAAGCCTATGTTTAAAAAAGTAATAATTGCTGAAGATCTTGATGCAATGAATTTAGGAATTCAACAAGTTTTAAAAGAGTTAAATATTGTCGATTTTCAACATTCGAAATTTTGTGATGATGCATTTCTAAAAATACGCGCCGCTATTAATCAAAATGAACCATATGATTTGTTAATCAGTGATCTTTCGTTTAAAACAGATCATCGTAAAATAGATATTGCAAGCGGAGACGAACTGGTTGAAAAAGTTCGTAAACTCCAGCCAGATATTAAAATCATTGCTTATTCTGTAGAAGATAAAAGTTTTAGAATTAAATCTCTTTTTGAAAATGCCGAAATTGATGCTTTTGTACTCAAAGGTTTAAATAGTATTGAAGAATTAAAAAAGGCGATCACTATAATTTCAAGTTCCGATCAAAAATTTATTTCGCCAGAAGTAGCCTCTGCTTTACAGGAAAAAAACAATTTCGAAATTGATGATGTCGATATTAAAATTCTAAAGTATTTATCGTCTGGAACTTCACAGGATGAAATCATAGAAATTTTCAAAAACTCAGATATTAAACCCAACAGCAAAAGTGCCGTAGAAAAAAGATTGTCTAAACTTAAAGACTTTTTTAAAGCGAACAACACTGTTCATTTGGTTTCAATTACAAAAGATATGGGAATTATTTAATTCCTTTCTTCTAATTTTTCAAAGCTCCTTCGGGGGCTTTTTTTATTGCTGCAATTTAAAATTTACGGATTATGGATTTCCGTAATATGATGGTTTTGATTGATTATACATTTGGATAATTAATTTAAATAACAAACCAATGGAAATAAATATTCAACTGAAATCATTAGCAGATAAAATAAATCAGCTAAAAAGTAAAATTGAAACAGAAGAATCTACCAAACATGCTTTTGTACTGCCTTTTATACACATTTTGGGTTACGACGCTTTTAATCCGCTAGAAGTAGTTCCTGAGTTTACAGCAGATCTTGGGCTGAAAAAAGGAGAAAAAGTAGATTATGCTATATTCCAAAACGGCGAACCTATCATTATTGTTGAATGCAAAAGCTGGAAAGAGAAACTAACTGTTCATAATTCGCAGTTATTTAGATATTTCCATGTTACAAAAACCCGATTTGCTCTTTTAACAAACGGAATCAATTATCAATTTTTCACTGACTTAGACGATCAAAATAAAATGGATGAAAAGCCATTTCTAGAATTTGATATCTGTAATCTAAAAGAAAATACAATAAACGAAATCGCAAAATTCCACAAAGCCAATTTCGATGTAAATAATATTGTAAGCAATGCCAGTTCTTTAAAATACATTAAAGAAATAAAAAAACAAATCAATGCAGAATTAGAAAGTCCTTCCAATGATTTCACAAAACTATTTGCAAATAAAGTTTACGCTGGAAGACTTACTGAAAAGGTCGTAGATGAATTTAAAGATCTAGTTCAGAAATCTGTGAGTCAATATATCAATGATAAAATTAACGATCGCCTAAACGCAGCTTTAACAAAAGAAACCATTAAACAGCAAGACGAAGAAATTTCTATAGTCGAAGATGATAATAAAATTAATACCACCGAAGAAGAACTTGAAGCGTATCGTATAGTAGTTGCAATTTTACGCAGAAAACTGCCAACAAGCCGAATCGTACATCGCGATACACAATCTTATTTTGGAATTTTACTTGACGACAATAATCGCAAACCTTTGTGCAGACTTCATCTTAATGGAAGTAAAAAATACATTAGTTTATTCAATGATAATAAAACCGAAACAAAAATCTCTATTTTATCAATAGACGATATTTATCAATTTGAAAAAGAATTATTAGAAACTGCTGCACTTTACGAAACGGAATAAAATCAAGTGTAAGTACGCATTTTGCACAACATAATTCTAATTAGATTTATCCCAACTTACAAACTTAACCAAACCCAAAAAGCCTATGCAAAAAAACTACCTCATCTTACTTTTAGTATTTACGTTTTACTCCTGCAAAAAAGCTTCGGCGCCGCCGCCGCCACAAATAAATTCATTTTATAAAACGGTAGTTACGGCAGATGACCGCAAGACCATTACAGCAGAAGAAGCCAAAACGTATCATGTAAACACTACTTATCAATACAAATATAGAACTGGAAATCCGGGACATTACGAATACAATTATAATGTAAAAGGAATAAATACAAAAGGCGATTCAGTTTTTGGAAATGTAAATGTTCAGGGGAAATATGGTGCTGGTATATTAGAAGATTCCGCTGCTGAAATTGAAATTAACACCGAATGGGTTTCGCAAGGAAAATTAAAAGCCGTCGATAAAAAAGGAAACGAATACAGTTTAATTGTCAAAAAATAATGCATTAATGAAATATACTCTACTTATACTTTTTGTTTTTTTTACCTCATTTCATCCGCCAGAAACCACTGTATTTATTTGTGGTTCTACTGGCGCCAAAAAATATCATTATAAAGAAACCTGCCGCGGATTATCTTCCTGCAGTCACGGAGTGGTCAAAACATCCCTCAAACAAGCGCAGGGTTACGGCCTTACATTATGCGGATGGGAAGATTAATTCAGCTTCCCATTTCTTATTTAATCATTTGATAATAATCACTTTACAATAAATTCACATTAGTTTTATTAATTTGATATAAAACTAATCGTTATGAAATTCTTTAACCTAAAATTCCTCGTATCATTCAAAGAATGGCTTTTTTTAAGAGCTATGCAATCTTCTTTCCTTCATTAATAAACTATTTAAAAATAAAGGAAAGTACTATTGAATGAATAAAATTGAAAACTCATTTTTGAACAAAAACCAATTTGGTGAAGATTTCTTGTGGGGTGTTTCTACCGCCGCTTTCCAAATTGAAGGTGCACATGATTCTGACGGAAAAGGTTCTTCTATTTGGGATGTATTTACCTCTCAAAAGGGAAAAATAAAAAACGGCCATCATGCCCTCACCGCTTGCGATTTCTACAACTCCTACCAAAATGATATTGATCTGATTCGGGAATTGAATATTCCAAATTTTAGGTTTTCTATCAGCTGGCCTCGGATTATGCCAACTGGTATTCATCCTGTAAATCAAGCCGGAATTGATTATTACAATAAAATTATCGATTCGTTACTGGCATCTGGAATCGAACCTTGGATTACACTTTACCATTGGGATTTACCGCACGCCCTCGAAGTAAAAGGAGGCTGGACCAACCGCGAATCGGTTTCTTGGTTTTCAGAATATGTAGAGGTTTGTGCACAGTATTTTGGCGATCGTGTTAAAAACTGGATGGTAATTAATGAACCTTCTGTTTTTACAGGCGCGGGATATTTTCTAGGCATTCATGCACCAGGAAAAAAAGGAATTTCAAATTACTTAAAAGCGATGCATCATGTTACTTTGGCAACCGCTGCCGGCGCGAAGATTGTACGAAACAGAATTCCCGATGCAAATATCGGAACTACCTTTTCGTGCACGCATATCGAACCTGCGACACAAAGTGCTAAAGATATTGAAGCAGCAAAACGTGTTGATACTTTACTGAACAGAACTTTTATCGAACCGATTTTAGGTTTGGGCTATCCGCAGAAAGATCTTCCGGTTCTTAAAAAACTAAACAATTATATTTTAGAAGACGATTTAAACAATCTCGATTTCGATTTTGATTTTATAGGCCTGCAATGTTACACCCGAGAAGTCGTTAAATCGGCCATGCTGATTCCGTATATTGGCGCCGAATTAGTAAGCGCCGAAAAACGAAATGTGATTTCTACCGAAATGGGCTGGGAAGTTTATCCGCCAGCTTTATATCATGTTCTCAAAAAGTTTAATGAATACAAAGGAATCCGAAAAATTATTATTACCGAAAACGGCGCCGCTTTTGCCGATACGGTTACCAACGGAAAAGTATTCGACATCAAGCGAACACATTACATTCAGGATCATTTAGAACAAATCCTAAAAGCAAAAGAAGAAGGTTTAAATGTTGAAGGTTATTTTGTGTGGAGTTTAACCGATAACTTCGAATGGGCCGAGGGTTACAATGCCCGTTTCGGATTAATTCATGTAGATTTTGAAACCCAGAAACGAACCATTAAAAACTCAGGATTATGGTTTAAGGATTTTTTATCTTAAAAGAGATTCTTTAAAAATATAAAAGCCTTTCACGTGAAAGGCTTTTTGCTTTTGAAATCAGATTATCTATTACAGAAATCTAAATTTATAATTCTGTTTTAAAATGCCGACATGGATCTTGCCGTTTTGTTTTAAATGCGCTGTCACGATAATATATTTTTCTTCGGGATATTTTACATCATAGCTGAAAATTGTATCTCTTACCTTAACCTGCAGCAGATGTTTTCCATCATCTGATGTCGATAGTGCCACTGTTTCATAAGAAGGCAGTGCATTTGTTGCTTTTAAGTTAATTTCCTTAACTTTCTTTTTATCCAGAAGTACTTCGAGTTTTAAGTTATCGAGTTTCATATTTGTGGGCTGTTCAAACGAGACTACATATTTTTTACAGCCAAAAGTGCATAAAACAATTAATAGTAAAATAAGCTTTTTCATAAAAGTATTTTTAAACGGATAATATTAGAATCAAAATATCTTATAAATATAAATAATTTTATAACAAATCTGCTGCTTAAAAGGGAAGTTTAGCTTCTCTGAAAAACTAGCAGTCAGCAGTAAAAAAACTTTCAAAAAAAATGGATTTTAGAGCAAAAAAAAATCGTTATTTTATTGATATTCATTAGGTTTATCGGGATTTTTTTCTTATCTTTATAGTATAAATAACAGATAATATATGCCAAAAAACAAACTATTTAAATGCCTAAATTACGCCTTAAAAAATTATTCTTTTTACCACTTCAAGCATTTTATTTTTCAGAATGCTTCACACTTTCATTTAGAAATTATTCTTTCTAATTTCTTTTCTGTAGAAATTACCAACACAGAAAAATTACTCGAGCAGCCGCTCCAATTTCAATCCTAATTATTTTTCTCGGCTTTATCTTCTACTATTTTTAGAAAATAGGTCTGCAAAATTTAGAAAAGATTTCCTCTTCTGGAAACTTCTTTCGCCTCTTCATTTTTATTATTCACCAAAACCCTTTTATATGCCAGTATTTTCAACTTCGCTAATCAAATTCTTTTCAGCACTTTCAATTCTTTCAACAATTCTATATTATTTGTATATTATTTAAAGTCCGAAACCAACTTTTTCTCGACTTATTACATCTATTAAAGTAGAGACTATCTAAACCTAAATAATAATTTAAAAACTCAAAGCAGGCTTTCTTGTTTATGTAATTGGGAATTCGCGGGAATCTTAAGGAAACGCGGGAATTCTGGGAATTCCTTATCTACAATAGCTTGAAACGCCATTCCTTTGCCAAAGAAATTAGTACCAGTTTTGTCTGCAGACTAAAACAAAATAAAAACTAGTTCTAATTATCAGTGTGAAAAAACGTAAGACCGAGTTTATTCGGGAAGTATAAAATACGTCTTACGATTCTACACGCAACACTTCCCAAAATCAATTTGGTGTCGCCTTACTATTCTCTGGATCATTCCAGACAGCCACACCTATGTCTAATTTCTAAATTAAATCAAAATGAAAAAACTAATACTATTGTTCGCTTTTGCGTCACTGTTCTCTATATTTTCTTGTACTCCTGACGAGTACGAAACGCTGCCAAAGAAGGATATCAACTTCTCACCGCCAGTGGGTCCTGAACCTCCAACACCAGACCCTGATGGTCCTGGTGAGGTGCCAAAACCACCAGTAAAGCCATAAGCTTATTAAATATATATTTTTAGTATCTAATTAATTACTATTTTCGGGGAAAGTAAATTTATATGTTACGGTCCCCGTTTTTTTATTTTATTATACTTCTTTTTCTTTTTTCCTGTAAAGAAGAAAAGAGCTCTAATCTCAATATCGAATCTATACGAAAAGAGGCACTTAGTTTACGAGATAAGGCTGATGAAAATTATCAAAAACAAAACTTCAACACCGCTTTTTATGACTTTAACAAATCTAAACTACTTTTTGAAACGCTAAAAGACAGTGCCAATATTTCTTATATACTTATTCAAATGGCAGCTATCCAGCAAACCAATGGAGATTATTACGGTAGTAAGGAAACAGTAACTGAAGCATTACCTTATGCTAAAAAGAATAAAGATCATATAAGTTGTATCAATAACATATTAGGGATTGCTGACAAGGAACTTTCGCTTTACGATGATGCCATTTTCTACTATAAAGAATCAGTTAAAGACTCAAAAGATCTTGAAGAGAAACACGCCCCTCTAAGCAATATTGCAACTGTATATATTCAACAAAAAAAGTATGATGAGGCAATTACTATTCTAGAATCACTTTTAAACAAAAAATTTTTAGAGAAAAAAACTAAAGCCAGTTCTAAAGCCAGAATACAAGACAATTTAGGCTATGCTTATTTTAAAAATGGTTTGGATAAAAAAGGATTCAATTTAATGAATGAAGGTTTACAGTTAAAAAATGATATCCATGATGCTTACGCAAGCATTGAAAGTTACTTGCACCTTGCCGATTATTATGCTAAAAAAGACCTTCAAAAATCGGATCAAAATGCTCTTTTGGCTTACACTACAGCTACCAAACTAAATAGTATTGACGAAAGACTAGAAGCACTTCAAATTTTGATTTCTAATAATCACAGTACTCGTGACACTAAATATGTGCAAAAGTATTTTAAACTAAACGATAGTATTATTAAAGTTAGAAACAACTTTAAAAATAAATCTGCTAAAATAAAATACGACGCTAAAAAAGAAAAAGATGAGAACGAAAAGCTTCGTTTAGAAAAGGCAGAAAATCTCTTGTCTCTTCAAAGAGCGAAATATATGCGAATTGTTTTTGTAATTGTGTTTGTTTTTTTAGTGATTCTTATAGCAATTTTAATCCGCTATTATAAAAATAAGAACAAGGCTATCGAATTTAAGTCTTCGTATGATACTGAAACTCGAATTGCTAAAAAAATTCATGACGAACTTGCAAATGATGTCTTTCAAGTAATAGCTTTTGCTGAATCTCAGCCACTAGCTAAAGAAAATACGAAAGAGAACCTGCTCCAAAAATTAGATGATATTTACGGACGCGTGAGAGGGATTTCAAGAGAAAACAACAGCATTGATACGGGGGTAAATTTTACAAAAAGCATTAAAGAAATGCTTTCTGCTTATAATACGGCCGAAAGAAATATTATGGCTACTAATATCGAAAATGTTAATTGGGAGGTAATGGACGAAGTAAAAAAAGTTACCATCAGCCGAATTTTACAGGAATTAATGGTCAATATGAAGAAACACAGTCAAGCCAGCCTTGTTGTAATAAAATTTGACAGTGACCAAAAATCAGTTCTAATAAATTATACAGATAACGGAAAAGGCTGTGAAAAAAGTAATATTGCAAGAAATGGTCTTCAGAACATGGTAAATCGTGCTCAGGCCGTTAAAGGAACTATTGATATCGATACAGAACCTGATAAGGGCTTTAAAGTAAAAATAGTTATACCCGAATAAACAACAGGAAATTTCATATTCCGCAGGAATATCTCATCGGTAGAAAAAACGTTTTGTTTTTCATTGTCTCCTGTAAAAACACCTCTTTTTACGGAATACAACTCTTTCCCTATTAATCAAACGTTCCTACGCAACGTATTAATATTAATTCAATTTTTTTCTACCGATGAGACATTTGTATGGAATGTTGTTTTTTAAATAAAAAAAGCCTTTCAAGATGTTACTCTCAAAAGGCTTTCTTTCTACAAATTAATTGGCAATCTTATTTCCATCCGCCGCCCAAGTCTCTATAAACATGGACTGCAGCATTTAATTGTTCTTTTTTAGTATCCACTAATTCTAATTTTGCTTCTAATGCATCGCGCTGTGTCATTAAAACTTCAAAATAATCTACTCTAGCCGATTTAAACAAATCGTTTGAAACATCAATAGAAGTATTTAAAGCATCTACTTGTTTCGCTTTAAGGTCATATCCTTTTTGAAGATTCTCGATCTTAGACAATTGATTTGAAACTTCTAAATACGCATTTAAAACCGTACGATCGTAATTGTATAAAGCCTGAAGCTGTCTCGAATTGGCGCTTGCAAACTCAGCTTTAATTGCATTTCTGTTAATTAATGGCGCCACAAGATCTCCTGCTAATGAATATAAAAGAGATTCTGGCATTGTAAACAAATAAGAAGGTTTAAAAGCCTGCACACCAATTGCTGCCGAAATATCCAAAGATGGATAAAACTCTGCACGAGCTACTTTTACATCTAATTTTGCTGCTACTAATTCCAATTCTGCCTGTTTAATATCTGGGCGATTTGCTAACAACTGAGACGGAATTCCAGAACTTACAACTGCTGGAAGCAAGCTTAAGAAATTATTGTTATTGGTTCTCTTAATTTCCTGAGGATATCTTCCTAACAAAAAGTTGATTTTGTTTTCTGTCTCTTTTATCTGCTGTAAGATATCAAACTCCATACTTTGTGAAGTTAAAACTTCTGCTTCAAACTTCTTAACTCCCAATTCTGTTGCTCTTGCAGCCTGCTTTTGCACTTTTACAATCTCTAAGGCATTGGTCTGCAATTTGATCGTTTGTTTTACAATATCCAACTGATTGTCTAAAGCGATTAATTCATAATAAGAATCAGCCACTTCAGCGATGAGGTTTGTAATAACAAAGTTTTTACCTTCAACAGAAGCTAAATATCTGTTTAGTGCTGCTTTTTTAGAATTGCGCAGTTTTTTCCAGATGTCTACTTCCCAATTTGCGTATGCCGAAATAGTAAAATCTCCCAACGGATCTGGGGTTTCTATACCTGGTTTAATCTCTGTTGTGGCATCACCAGCACCTTGGCTTGTATATCTACCCACTTTTTCTACTCCAGCTCCAGCACGAATACCAGCTGTTGGAAGTAAAAGCCCTTTTCTTACACGAATATCATTCTTTGCGATTTCAATTTCCTGTAAAGTGATATTTAACTCCTGATTGTTTTTTATGGCAATATCTATTAAATCTACCAGATTCTGATCTTTAAAATAATCTTTCCAGTTTAAAGCTGCCGTATTATTGTTTGCGTCCTGATTTTGAACTGTTGTGCCAAATGATTCAGGAACTGGTGCGCTTGTTGTTATTGCTGCCTCAGGCGCAGGGGTTTTGCAACCTGCAGCCATAAGACAAATCCCCAACGCAATACCATATTGATAGGTTTTGAATTTATACATGATTGTTATCAATTTCTTCTGTTAATGGATTCTCTTCTTCATGTTTTACCAGTTTGTGTTTCTCTGCAATTTTTGCAAATATGAAATACAATCCAGGAATCACAAATACACCGCAAATAGTTCCGATAAGCATACCTCCCGCGGCGGCAGTACCAATCGTTCTGTTACCAATTTTACCTGGACCACTAGCAAAAGCAAGTGGTAATAAACCTGCAATAAAAGCAAACGATGTCATCAAGATTGGACGGAACCTTGCTTTTGCTCCTTCCATTGCAGCTTGTAAAACAGATAAACCCGCAGCATGTCGCTGAATCGCAAACTCTACAATCAGTACGGCATTTTTACCAAGTAACCCAATAAGCATTACCATGGCAACCTGCGCATAAATATTGTTTTCTAATCCTGTTAATTTTAATAAAAGGAAAGCTCCAAAAATACCCGCTGGTAAAGAAAGAATTACAGATAACGGAAGAATAAAACTTTCATACTGTGCAGCAAGAACTAGATAAACGAATCCTAAACAGATTAAGAATACCCAAATTGCCTGATTTCCCTGTGCCACCTCATCGGCAGAAATACCTGCCCAGTCAATGTCGTATCCTCTTGGTAATTTTTCAGCAGCTACTTTCTGAATTACTTTAATCGCAGTACCAGAACTATAACCCGCCGCTGGAGAACCACTGATCTGAGTTGAGGTATACATATTGTGACGTGTAATTTCTGAAAGTCCATATACTTTTTCTAATTTCATAAAAGCAGAAAAAGGCACCATTTCATCACGATCGTTTTTCACATACAATTTTAAGATATCATCTGGCTGTGCACGATATTCTGGTGAAGCCTGAACAATTACTTTATAGTTGATTCCGAATTTAATAAAACTGATTTCGTAGTTACTTCCCACAAGAGTTGACAGCGTATTCATGGCATTTTCGATAGAAACCCCTTTTTGCTGCGCCAAATCATTGTCGACTTTCATCATGTATTGAGGGAAACTAGAACTATAAAAACTAAATACGTTTGATAATTCTGGCTGTTTATTCAATTCAGCAACAAAATCGTTATTTACTTGTTCCATTTTCTTATAATCTACAGAACCGGTTTTGTCAAGTAAACGAAGTTCAAATCCTCCCGCGGCTCCATATCCAGGTACAGCAGGCGGCTGGAAGAATTCGATATTAGCCCCCGTAATATCTTTACATTTTTCTTCCATTTCATGCATGATCTCCACAACAGATTCTTTTCTGTCGCTCCAGTCTTTCAGGTTGACCAAACAAGTTCCTGAGTTTGCTCCTGTACCTTCAGACAAAATTTCATAACCGGCTAATGAAGAAACAGATTTTACTCCATCAATATCTTCTGCAATTTTTTGAACTTTCTCTGCAATATTATTTGTTCTTTCTAAAGACGAACCCGGAGGTGTCTGAATTACAGCATAAAACATTCCCTGATCCTCATTCGGAATAAATCCAGAAGGAACGTTGCTGCTTATTATCCATGTTCCCGCACAGAAAGCTAAAAGTGCCACAATAGTCACAACTCTTCTATCAACAATTTTAGCTAATAAATTTTGATATTTACCTTGCGCTAAATTGAACTTTTCGTTGAAAGCATCAATAAATCTATTGGCTGGTGTTTTCTTTTTAGGTTTACCGTGATTATTTTTTAACATCATTGCACAAAGTGCCGGTGTCAATGTCAAAGCCACAATACCTGAAAGGATAATTGCAGTTGCCATCGTTACAGAGAACTGTCTGTAAAATACCCCAACTGGACCTGACATAAAAGCAACAGGAATAAATACCGCCGCCATTAAGAATGTAATTGCTATAATAGCTCCAGCAATTTCATGCATCGCTTTTTTGGTAGCTTTAATTGGCGAGAGATGTTCTTCTTCCATCTTGGCGTGAACGGCTTCGATAACTACAATCGCATCATCGACGACGACTCCAATTGCCAAAACCAAAGCAAATAGCGTAATCAAGTTCAATGAAATATCAAAAAACGTCATGAATACAAAGGTTCCAATTAACGAAACTGGTACTGCAATTGCCGGAATAATCGTAGAACGCCAGTCTCCTAAGAAAAGGAAAACTACTAAACCAACGAGAATAAATGCTTCAACCAAAGTATGAATTACTTTTTCTATAGAAGCATCCAAGAATTTAGAAACGTCATACGAAATTTCATAATCCATCCCTTTTGGAAATCTTTGTTTGATTTTTTCCAGTTTAGCCTTCACTTCTTCAATAACCTGATTGGCATTAGATCCAAAAGATTGTTTTAATACAATAGCTGCAGATGGTCTTCCGTTCAAATTCGAATATATATCGTACATCGAACTTCCAAACTCCACTTTAGCAACATCTTTCAATCTCAAAAGTTCTCCGTTTGGATTTGCTTTTACTACAATATTCTCATATTGTTCTTTTGTTGTAAAACGTCCTGAATATTTCAAAACATACTCAAATGCCTGAGAACGTTTACCAGAACTTTCCCCCGTTTTTCCCGGAGAAGCTTCCAAACTCTGACTTGATAATGCTTCCATTATTTCATCAGCAGAAATTTTATAAGCCAGCATACGATCTGGTTTCAACCAAATACGCATGGCATATTCACGTGTTCCTAAGATATCTCCGGAACCAATACCATTTACCCTTTTTAATTCTGAAAGCACATTGATATCGGCATAGTTATACAAGAACTTCATGTCGGTATTTTTGTCTGTACTGTAAAGGTTCACGTACATCAACATACTCGGTACTTCTCTTGTAATTTTGATTCCTTCTCTAATTACCAATGGAGGTAATTTATTGGTAACCGAAGCCACACGGTTCTGAACATTAATCGCCGCCTGATTTGGATCTGTTCCCAAGTTGAAAACCACTTTTATTGTAGCTTCACCATCATTTCCAGCATCAGAAGCCATGTATTTCATTCCTGGAACTCCATTTAAGGCTCTTTCCAAGGGAATAACTACGGCTTTAACCATCAATTCACCATTAGATCCTGGATAATCGGCAGTCACATTCACCATTGGAGGTGAAATGGTAGGGAATTGCGTAATTGGTAAATTCAATACAGACAAAACCCCTAAAAAGACAATTATCAGCGATATCACTATCGACAATACTGGTCTTTGTATAAATTTATTAAACATTTTTATATTTTTTAATGATTAAAACTAAAAGGAAATCAATAAATTAACATCACATTTTTAAAACTGAACACTAAAAACTGCGACTGAACACTGATTTATTCTGCTTTTAAGCGCAGGTTATTAATTACCTTTTTAGGAGATTCAAATCCGTATTTAATTTTGTCATTTTCTTTTACCTTCTGAACGCCTTCAAGCAAGATTTTGTCACTTTCATTAAGGCCGCTTTTGATCACATATAAATCAGGAATTTCACCTGTAATTGTGATTTCTCTAGAGCTTACTTTATCGTTTTTATCTATAACAAAAACATACTTTTTATCCTGAATTTCGTAAGTAGCTTTTTGTGGAATTACAATAGCATTTTTCAAAGGAACATTCATCTGCACTTGGCCAGTTTCACCGTTTCTAAGTAATTTTCCTGAGTTAGGGAATCTTGCTCTAAAAGCAATATTTCCAGTTTCATTATTAAATTCACTTTCTATAACTTCAACATTTCCTTTGTCTTTAAAAGTGTCTCCGTTAGCCAAAACTAAATTTACTTTGTTATCTGCACGATCTTTTACGTTTGTTTCGTATTGAAGATATTCTGGTTCAGAAACATTAAAATAAGCAAACATCTGGCTGTTGTCTGAAAGGCTTGTCAATAATTCGCCTTCATCGATCAAACTTCCCAATTTTAATGGAATTCTGTCAATTGTTCCGTCAAACGGCGCTCTGATTTCAGTAAATGATAAGTGTAATTTTGCCAAAGCAACTTCAGCTTTTGCCGATTGTAATTTTGCCTGAGCAACAGTTAATTCGTTTCTTGAAACGATATTTTTATCTGCCAGTAATTTAGAATTCTGCAATTCAATTTCTACAGATTTTTGTTCAGCCTGAGCTTTAAGTAATTCAGCCTGATACATGTTTGGCATAATTCTAAACAACAGCTGGCCTTTTTTTACAAACTGTCCTTCGTCAACATAAATATTTTGTAAAAACCCTTTTTCCTGGGCGCGGATTTCGATGTTTCGAACAGATTTAATCTGCGAAACGTATTCCTTCGTAAACGAAGTGTCAATTCTTACCGGATTTGTTACAGTAAACTTTTCCGCTTCTTCTTTTTCTTCTTTTTTTTGTGTACAACTGGTTAAGCACACCAAGGCCATAAAGCCTGCGAACAAGATGATTCTTTTCATGATTTTTTAAATGGAAATTAAGCGATTGAATGCTTGGAATACAGAGATTCCTTAAAGATGGTTAAAACATCAGTAAGCCTTGGTCTGACCTTAATTGTCATATAAGCGGAAGTAGAAAAAAAAAATACAGCAGCAAGATATGCAGGATCGCAACTTAGGCAACCAATGTATACTTTTAAATCAAATTCTTAATACTCGTTGAGTAATGTATAAAGGATTTGAATGCCCTAATGCAGGCGTAGAAATTTTAAAACGATTGGAATCATTTGCAAGAGATTGATCTGATAAAGACAGATACAAGTCGTCTACAAGGCTGTAAGACGCAGCAAAAAATTTATTCGTAAGTCCATCAACATCATCATTTCCTAGAAGATCTTCCTCAATATCAATATCAGCGGCATCTTCTATAGTTGAAGATCCACGATCTTGACTGGTGAATTTAACATGATGTTTCTTTTCAAGATTATGGTGCTGAGGTAGTTCAAAAGTATTTGCATTAAGATATTGACCTCCGCCAAGCAGAAGCATATTCATGAATACTAAAAATACTATTAACTTTCTCATTTGGGTGCGAAAGTAATAAAAGATTGGAATAAAAAAAATAAAATAAGAAAGTCTTAACATGTAATCGCAAACGAAAACGTTTTCCCTTTAAAATAATTTTAAAAGTTATTGTTTTGCACTACAAACAAACACAAAACATTACAAACCAATTACTTAAAACACAACCTGCATAATTACGTATTCCTGTCCTGCTTTAGTAAAAACTTCTCCAGTATCTTCCATGCCGAATTTTTCGTAGAATTGTTTTTTTTCTGCTCTGGCATTACACCAAACTTTTTTCAATTGTTTTTCTCTTGCAGAGTTTAAAATATGATTTAATAATTCTGATGCAATTCCTCTGCCTTGATATTCAATTAAAGTAGCTAATTTTCTAAACTGCATCTCCTCTCCACTTATAAAACAAGAAACAATTGACACTAATTTATCGTCTTCAAAAGCACCATAATGCAGTCCGAAATTATCTTCTTCCATCTGTACGAATTCAAAAGGCTGCTCTGGCCACATCACTTCGTGCCTGATCTGCCAAGTATCGGATGCAGTAATTGTTTTGATTTCCATTTTCGTTTTATTGAAGTTCATCAAAAGTAACGCATTTTTATCTGAAACAGAAAAGCTTAAAGATGGAACGTAAAATTTAAGTTTAAAAGTTTACAAGAAAATAAATCAGATAAATCATTCAATTTAAATGATTTATGATTATTTTTATAAGACCAAAATCAAATAAATTCCGTTATGAAAAAATTCTTTTTAGCAGTATTTTTATGTATTTGTGTAAATGGTTTTGCGCAGCTAATACAAATCGGACCACAGATTTCTACCAATATTACTTCTGTAAATGCCAAAAATTTCAGCTCAGATCACACCAATACTGGAATTGGTTTTACAGCTTTTGCCCGAGTAAATCTTTTACTTTTTTATGGTCAAGGGGAATTTGGTTATGCAAAATCTAATTTCAGCGTTTATCAAGATGGTATTGGAGAAACCGAATTTAAATTGGGAGGAACAGATGCAACTTTAATTGCAGGATATAAACTTATCCCACTTGGAAAAGCTGGAAATGTGCGACTGTTTGTGGGCTATAACTGGAAAAATTATTCAGACATTAGTACCAATAATAATCTTAATTCTATTGCACTTGAAAAGAACAATCATAGTGTTCTTGGCGGTGTTGGAGTTGATATCTGGAAATTGACTTTTGACTTAAGATATCTAGCGGGATTAACAGATATTGATTCATCTAATGGCGAAATTAAAACAGGCATAACCAATTTTTCGCTCGGATTTAAATTCTTGTAAAAATATAAAATCATAAAAAAAGGAATCAATTTGATTCCCTTTCCGTTATATCTTAATGTAGTAACTTTCTAAATTATCAGTATCAATTTTTTCAATACCTTTTTTTGTTTTAACCGCAACATTAATTACATGCAGTACATTTGATTTTTGGTTTATACTGCAGTTCCAAATCGTTCCGTCTGAAAGTATAATTTCTGAAAATAACGATACTGCACATTTTTTATCATTATAAACTAAGTTCTCTGTTTTTAGAACTTTCTTTTGTTTTGTTTTTCGATCCACTTCGTAAAACAAAATCTCATTTTCATTAATTTCAATAAATTCGTCAACGTTTGTTTGATTGGCAGCTGCGACAGAAGTTGTTGCCCAAAGTGGCTGACTTCCAGATTTTTTCCAAGTTCCAACGGCTTGGTCGAGAATCTCTTTTCGTAAAACCTCTCGTAAAGTATCTACTTTTTTAATCGATTCTTGAGCAATTTCATTTTCAGGCTTAATTTTAGCAGCAAAAGAAAATAATTCAATAGCTTTAACAAAATCAGCCTTTTTATAATAAGAAACAGCTAAGTCATATTTATTTTTTTGGAAAACAGTTTTATGATCACTCTGTGCATAAGACGCAAAAGCCATCAACAAAACAATCAGTAGAAATGTCTTTTTCATAAAATTAGTATATTATCTATTATTGGGCAAAAATATCTTTTTTAGATATATTTTCCTACTTTTACAATAAAACAAATTTATTTTTATTGAATCAAAATAAAAAAACGTCTCTTTCCTATTGGAAAAAGACGTTTTACTATATTAAAAAAGCAGTCTAACTATTTCAAATGTAATATATTATTTTCTGGAGTTGCATCCATAAAAATACCTCCATCCAATTCTATCTGTTCAATTTTTTTTGTGCTTTTCAGACTGATTTTCGCTGTTTTTGGATTCTTTTCCCAAATAGCAGGAGTTTGATGTATTGTTGCTTTTGATTTATCTGCATAAGTAATGATGACATCAAAAGGAATAGCAAAACCTCCAATGTTTTCTACTGTAATAGCTTTTTTATCAGCAGAAACACCTTTAACTGCAATGTCAAGATAATTGTTCGTGAAAAACCAATTATTGAAAAACCAGTTTAGATTTTTTCCTGTTGAGGTATTAAATGAATTAAAATAATCCCATGGAATTGGATGTTTTCCATTCCAAGTATCCATATACTCGTGAAGTGCTTTTTTGAACAAATCATCTCCAAGCATATCTTTTAAAGCCAAATAAGAAAGAGAAGCTTTTCCGTATGAATTATTGCCATATCCCGCTCCAGAAACTTGTGTCGACATAGAGATTATCGGCTGATCTTCTTCAGCAGAACGATCATTTATATATCCTTTTACTCTAAAATCTTTATAAAATTTATCTGCAGCTTCTTTTCCATGTTCTGCAATTCCAATTAAATACTCAAAAGTTGTTGCCCAGCCTTCATCCATAAAAGCATAACGCGTTTCGTTGATTCCCATATAAAAAGGGAAATAGGTATGTGCCACTTCGTGATCTTGTACCAATTGAGCGAAAACAGGATCTCCCATTTGCGAATCGTTACACATCATTGGGTATTCCATATCTGCAAAACCTTGGAAAGCTGTCATTTTAGAAAACGGATATGGAACTCCAGGCCAGTTGTTAGAAAACCAATCTAATGCATATTGGTTGTTTTTTACCGAATTTACAAAGTCTGTTCCGGTAATATTATATGCTGCCTGAACGCTCGCGCGACGGTTTGTTTTTTTATCTACAACAACACTGCTGGCATCCCATAAATAATGATCGCTTAAACCAAAAGTTACATCTGAAATATTTTTCGCTTCAAACTTCCAAACATTCCAATCGTATTGTTTGGTTACAATACCGCTTTTCATTTCCTGCTCATTAGCAATATGCAGAATTTCATCTGTTGTATATGATTTTTTTAAACGTGCCGCAAATTCCGGCTGTAAAACCTCATCTGGATTTAATAAATCTCCTGTCGCATAAACCACATAATTTTTAGGTGCTTTAACAGAGAAAACATAATCATTAAAATCATTATAAAACTCCTGGCGATCTGTATGCGGTAATCTGTCCCAGCCGTTGTAATCATCAAAAACCGAAACACGCGGATAGCTGTAGGCTACAAAAAAAGTAGTTTCGTCTATTTGTCCTTCTCTCCCGCTTTCTTTAGACAAAGGATAATTCCACTGAATGTTTAAGACAATTTTAGAGTGCGGTAAAATGACTTTTTTCAATTTTACATTTCCAACTGTTCCCCAGTTTTTCGCGTCTTCTTTATACACTTCATTTTCTATTTTTAACGACGTAATAGTTAAACCTTCGCTTAAAAAATCATCGCTTACACCTCCGCCGCGAGGAGCAGATGGTTTATGAAGATTGTTTACAAAACGAATGGCTATGTTTCTTAAAGTATCTTTACTGTTGTTTTCGTAAATAATAGTTTCTGTTCCGCTGACAAGTCTCGTTTTCGGATCTACAGAAATTTCCATATTGTATTTTCCGTGATTCTGCCAATAGTTCTTTCCGGGTTTTCCGTCTTTAGAACGGGTTCCTTCTGCGTAAGCTTTTTTAATATTTCTTGGCATGTAAAGTTCTTGCGCAAAGCTGTTTTGGGTAAAAAAGACAAATGCTATTACTGCAAATTGCAATATTTTCTTTTCCATAAGTAATTCTTAGGTCGATTAAAGTTTAGTTTTTGATAACAGTTAGTGTATTTTTTTCTGCTAATGTTACAAATTTAATTATTAATTGTTAATTGTTAGTGGTTAATTGTTAATGGTTGATAGTTTGTAGTTTGTAGTTTGTAGTTTGTAGTTTGTAGTTTGTAGTTTGTAGTTTGTGGTTGATGGTTTGTGGTTGATGGTTGATGGTTGGCGGTTAATTGTTAATGGTTGATAGTTTGTGCTTTGTGGTTGATGGGTTATAATCCATTGTTAATGGATAACTCATAACAGTAAAAACTTAGCACCTCAGCACCTCAGCCTCTCAGCACCTTAAAAAAAAACCGCCTGCTTCAAAAGAAACAGACGGTATCTACAATTAATATATAACCTTGATTACTACAAAATATAGTCGGTATTAATAAAATTTGATTCTTTGCTGTTAAGCAATTCCTGCAGAATCTCATTATTATAATCGATATCTTTTGAAGCTACAAACGTACGAATGGAGAAAGAACGTAAAGCATCTGGAATACTCAAAGTTCCTACGGCCGAATCTTTACGGCCTGTAAAAGGGAATGCATCCGGCCCTCTTTGGCATGAGCTGTTAAGGTTTACTCTGCAAACTAAATTTACCAAGGCATCAATAAGCGGTGCAAGTGTTTTGATGTCTTTACCAAACAAACTTACTTGCTGTCCATAATTGGATTCTGCCATATCAACTAAAGGTTCTTTAATATCTGTAAAAGAAAGTACTGGAATTACGGGTCCAAATTGTTCTTCATGATAAACGCGCATTTCCTTATTTACAGGATATAAAACTGCTGGAAAAATATAATTATCAGTATGTTTTCCTCCTTTTTCATTAATAATTTTTGCGCCTTTTCCGGTTGCATCATCAATTAAACCTTGAATATAATTTGGTTTATCTGTTTCTGGAAGCGGTGTTAATGAAACTCCTTTTTCCCAAGGATTTCCAAAAGTCAATGCATCTACCTTTTCAGCAAAACGTCTGTTGAATTCTTCTCTAATAGATTCATGAACATATAACACTTTTAAAGCCGTACAACGCTGCCCGTTAAACGATAAAGTTCCTGCAATACATTCTTGGATAGCCAAATCTAAATCGGCATCTGGTAAAATAATGGCTGGATTTTTGGCTTCTAAACCTAAAATTAAACGCAGTCTATTTTTGTTTGGATGCTGATCTTGTAAAGCAATCGCCGATTTACTGTTTCCAATTAATGCCAAAACATCAATTTTTCCAGATTTCATAATCGGAGAAGCCACTTCACGCCCTCTACCGTAAACAATATTGATTACGCCTTTTGGAAAACTGCTTCTAAAAGCTTCTAATAATGGCGAAATACATAAAACACCATGTTTAGCCGGTTTAAAAATCACCGTATTTCCCATAATTAAAGCAGGAATCAACAATGAAAAAGTCTCGTTTAAAGGATAATTGTAAGGTCCAAGACACAATACAACTCCAAGAGGTCCGCGGCGAATCATTGCGTTTACACCTTGTACTTTTTCAAAATGCGAACTGCGTCCGTTTAATTCCTTGTAGCTGTCAATAGTATCGTAAATATATTCTACAGTTCTGTCGAATTCTTTTTGTGAATCTCCAAGGTTTTTTCCAATTTCCCACATCAAAAGTTTAACCACTTCTTCGCGGGTTTCTTTCATTTGTTTCACAAAATTTTCCATGCTTTTTATACGATCCGCTACTTTCATAGTCGGCCATAAGCCTTGGCCCATATCGTATGCATTGGTAGCAGCTTCGACAACTTCTGCTGCTTCTTTATCTCCCATAAAAGGAATAGATCCCAGTAAAGTCGGTGAATATTTTTCAGTTGAAGAAATAGTTGAAAACACAGGTGTGGTTTGCCCTGTCCATTGTTTCAATTCTCCATTTACAAGATAAGTATCTTGATTTATCAGCGTATTTATCTGATATTCTTCTGGTATAAAACTCATAATTTGGTTGTTTAATAGTCTGGTAATTCTATTTTCAAAAGAAAAAAGAGGCTTTAATATGCCTCTTCTCCTTTTATGGTTGTACTGTTTCGCCTTCCCAATCCAGGATTCCGCCAAGCAGATTGTAAGCATTTTGTATACCCAATTCGTTCATTACCTGACATGCTTTTGCACTTCTAGCACCAGAACGGCAGTATACATAGTAATTTTTATTTTTGTCTAATTCTTCGATTTCATAAATAAACCCCTGCCCTTTATTGATATCAATGTTTAAAGCATTTTCAATATAGCCGTCATTAAATTCGTCTTCAGTTCTTACGTCAAGTATAACTGCATTTTCGTCAGCCTCTAACTGTGCAACCCAATCTTCTTGTGATAAATTCATAATAAAATGTCTTTTTGTAAAATTACGACGTTTCTTTCTATAAAAAACGTACCAAATGCGATTTCGATTATAATTCTCAGAAAACGTTTTAGAGAAACTATTATAATCAGTGATTTACAAATTTACTTACTATTTTTAAAAATTCAGTCCACAAAATCGATAGAAAATAGGATTTTTTCATTTACACAAAATACATCTTAAATATAGTTTTATGCCAATCAATACCATTTCAATCTATTATCTTTGTAAAAAATTATATATTTTAATCTCTTTTTGATAAAACTAAAGATATTAAAAAACATCTGTCAGTTCAAGCAAAGTTTACAATCTTACGCTGCTCGATTTGATAAAATCATTTAATTCAATGCAAAATTCATTACAAAATATCTTTCCTAATTTCTCCAGTGAACTTATCGCAACTATTGAAGAAAACGGAAGTCTTCAGGATTTTGAAGCCGGCACTATCTTAATGCGTACCGGACAATACATTAAAAACACCGTTTTAATCACCAAAGGTAAAATCAAGATTTATCGCGAAGGCGAAGATGGCGGCGAATTCTTAATGTATTATTTACAGCCCGGACAAGCCTGTGCTATCTCGATGATTTGTACTGCCAAAAGCGAGAAAAGCCAGATTATGGCAAAAGTTGTAGAAGATGTTTCTGTAATGATGATTCCGCTGCAATTAATGGACAAATGGATGATGGAACACAGAAGCTGGTACGAATTTGTTATCGAAACTTACCGAAGCCGTTTTGAAGAAGTACTGGAAGTTGTTGATAATATTGCTTTCCGTTCTATGGATGAACGTTTAGAATTTTACTTAAAAAGACATTCTGATGCCTGCGGTTGCTCTGAAGTCAATTTATCGCATCAAGAAATTGCTACAGAACTAAATACATCAAGAGAAGTGGTATCCAGATTACTCAAAAAAATGGAACAGCGAGGTTTGGTCAAACTCAACCGAAACCAGATTGAGTTACTGAAATAGTTTTTTTTTAGCCACGAATTCACGAATTTTATTTTTTTCAATCTGAAACGAATAAAATTAGCACTAATTCGTGAATTCGTGGCGAAAATTTTTCCTGTTGTCAGGCTGAGCGAAGTCGAAGCCTTACAAAGCATTTCGACTTCGCTCAATGTGTCATGCGAATTAATGAATTTGTGTCAAAAAAACAGAAAATCTCGTTCTGTGATAAATGTTACTGTGGGATTCTAATTTCCGAAGCAACTTTGCATCAAAATAAATGCAATGGAATATTTAGGATTTTTTGCTTCAATCATAATCGGAATTTCGCTTGGCTTAATTGGTGGCGGCGGTTCTATTCTGACTATTCCTATTTTAGTTTATTTATTTAAGGTAAATCCAGACCAGGCAACGTCATACTCTTTATTCATTGTTGGATTAACTGCTTTATCAGGAAGTTACAGCCATTATAAAATGGGAAACTTAAAACTGAAATCGGCTTTGTATTTTGCAGTTCCGTCGGTTATTTCCATTTTAATTATTCGCGAAGTCATATTTCCTCAAATTGCGGCAACCTTATTTTGTGTAGCGTCTTATACCGTCTCAAAAGATTTCCTGATCATGATTATCTTTTCTGTATTAATGATTACGGCAGCAATTTCGATGATCAAAAAAAATCAGCCAGAAATAAAAACAACCGAAACCAATTATCTGCAGCTAAGCTTAATTGGCTTTTTAGTCGGAATCGTAACTGGGTTTCTAGGAGCGGGCGGCGGGTTTTTAATTATTCCAGCGCTTCTTTTTTTCGCCAATTTACCTATGAAGCAAGCTGTTGGAACTTCATTATTAATTATAACAATTAATTCTTCAATAGGTTTTGCAGGCGACTTATATATCGGAACACCAATCGATTATACATTTTTACTAAGTGTTTCTGCCATGGCTTTAATCGGGATGATTATTGGGAGCCGACTTTCTACAAAAATCGATGGCTCAAAACTAAAACCAATTTTTGGATGGTTTGTGCTTGTAATGGGTTTTTACATCATTACAAAAGAAGTTTTGTTTTAACTTTTAAAATTTGAAGCAGATCGCCAATCTGTCTAGATTTTTATTTAAATATTTTGAATTTAGTTTTACTTGTAGAGTAATCTTTGTCAAAGTTTTTACACTTTGACAAAGATGAAACTAAAAAGTAAGTTTTAAATCTCTCCAAACCTGTCTTTATAACGTTCAAGCTCATTTTCGGTTCGGTTCAGAAGTTTTTCCAGCAGCTGAATTTTGTCTTCGTAAAGCTCTTTTAAAATAGCAGTGTTATCAGTATTAATCAAAATACTTCCGTTATTGTTTCCTGTAATTTTATTAAAATTATTGAAATACTTATCGTAGTCAAAGCTTATAATATCTTCCACTCTAACATCCAAAATCCTTCCTATTTCAACCAATTTTTCGTAACTCAAAGAAGTTTTTCCTTTTTCAATTTTACTGTAACCCGCCTGCGTTACACCTAATCTTTCTGCCATGTATTCTTGAGTATAATTTTTTAACTCTCTAATATTTTTAATCTTGTTTTTAATCGTTGCGGCCATAATTTTTTCTGATTTGGAGGTCATGTATAGTTAAAACAGCCAGCTGTTAAACTCTTTAACAGCGTACCTATACTTATTTTTGGGTAATTTAAGCAGCTCTATAATTGGGAATTTATAAAGCAGCAGTTCGTTAATTTTTTCTTTACTATTGAAATAAACATACATAAAACTGCCATTATGAAAACTATATCATAACGGGAAACATTACATATAAATATTTCTCTATTTTTATTTAAGCAGTTCTTTTTATACTTCTTTCAAACTGAAGTTCTAAGTAGTAATCTATCTGTTTACCAATCAAAGTACGATCTTTAGATTCTATTTTGGTTCTTATTTTATTTTTATAAATATCTTTTACAAAAACAAAATAAATAGATTCTTCTTTATCACTAAATGTTGTCGCTACTATCAGGCTGTAGCAGAAAATTGCAGGAATAATATAATAAAGATTCTCTAGATCAAAGAAAATCATGCAGTAGTAAGCTGCCGCGGTTACGGCAATAAAAGCGCCGTTTTCCAAAAAGTATTTTTTCTTTTTTTTCAGCAGTCCAATCTCTTTTATTTCATCAAAATTGTACTGCCAGCTTTCAGATTTGTAGTGAAATCTAATCTTGTCGGGAAAAATTGTTAAAGGCATAATAAATTGTAGGTAAAAAATAAATTTAAATGTTTTTTGTATAAATTATTTTTTAAGAATCATTGGGGGGAAATTCTTAGCTACGCAATATTAAGCATTAACTTCTTGTTTTTCTTACAACTCAAATTATAGAATATAACTGTTAGTTGTAATTAAATCTTTAATGAAAGTTTATTTTATTTATTAGTACTAAAATGTCCTTAATCGGGAGATTTTTGTTTTGGGCGTTTCCTCCGGCCGGGCTATCCGCTTGTATCTTTTTCTTGTTAAAGGAACAAGAAAAAGGATACCGCTCCTATCCCTAACGCACACTAGGATGAAATGACGTTTTTCGTTTAAAATTTTCCATGAATTGCCTCCAGCTTTAGCTGGAGATAAACAAATCTATACAAATAAAAGGCTTTAGCCAAACTTGCTATTTTGGCTAAAGCCTTATGATCCTTCTAAACAAAAACCTCCAGTTAAAACTGGAGGCAATTATTATAATCAGATTATTGAAGATACCGCTTCTATCCCTAACGGATACAAAGATTAAATGATGATTTTCGTTTAAAATTTTCAATGAATTGCCTCCAGCTTTAGCTGGAGATAAACAAATTTATACAAATAAAAGGCTTTAGCCAAACTTTACTATTTTGGCTAAAGCCTTATGATCAATCTAAACGAAAACCTCCAGTTAAAACTGGAGGCAATTTATATAATCAGATTATTAAAGATACCGCTTCTATCCCTAACGCACACAAAGATTAAATGATGATTTTCGTTTAAAATTTTCAATGAATTGCCTCCAGCTTTAGCTGGAGATAAACAAATCTATACAAATAAAAGGCTTTAGCCAAACTTACTATTTTGGCTAAAGCCTTATGATCCATCTAAACAAAAAACCTCCAGTTAAAACTGGAGGCAATTTATATAATCAAATTAGAAATATCAAAGCTCAAAAATTAAGTCATATTTACAGTTTTTCAGACTTATTGGATTCCTTTGATTTAATAAGTCCTTTTAATTTTGTAAGTGATTGTTTTATATTTTCCGATTTAGTTTTCTTAAGCATCAAATCAATTTTTTCAACCAAATCACTATAATCATAATTTGGATAAGTATTTATCAACTCTATAAAATTTGTATCAATACCGCTAGCTAGTAAATCTAAACCTGCGTTAGTATATGCTTTTTCGTTATTTATTTCATTTAAATAAAGAATCATATTATTAACTAATGTTCCTGTATTCGAGTTTACGGTATTTATTACTGACAACGAATTTGGATCATCAGCTCTTTCAATAATTTCGTCATTACCAAGTTTAAAATATTTTATTTGTAATTCTAATCCAAAATTATAAACTTCGAGATATTCTTTTTCATATAGGTATTTATCGGTTCTATCTGTTGCATTATAAATAGTAACCATATCTCTCCATTTATTAAAAAACTGCTGTCCTAACTCACTTCTATGCTTTAAACCAAGTTGATTATCATCTAGTACAACTTTAAAATTTTGTTCATCCGTAAATTTTTCAACTATTGCTTTCGTTTCTGGATCATCAAATGTTGGCAATTTTTCGTCTGGATTAGCAAATTTTATTTCTCTAATAACATAATCATAATCTTCAATATCCCAATATTTTTTATCCAGTGGAAATTTACTTTCCTCTTTACAACCAATTAAACTTAAAAATAAAAGAGATAAAAAAAGCATTTTATTATTTTTCATATATATAAACTTTCGGGGTTTTAAAATTAATGTGTGTCATTAATAAACTATCAATATTTTTTTCATATTTCTTTTGTTCTCTTAAAACATAACTATGAAAAGTATCATCATCATATTTCCATTGAAATTGCCTTTCACTATTTTTTAAATTTTCAATCAGATCTTCAATCTCTCTTTTACTTACATTCTTTCTTTTAGAGATTTCATTTTTAATCATTCTGGTATAAGCCTCAGTAATTTTAAAATGATATAATTCATGATTTAATAATTCATTGCTAAAAACTTTTCTATTGTAAACATAAGAACTAGATGGATGAAAAAAAGATTCAACTCTTACTGAATCTTTTTCAAAACTATAGTCAATTGTCGTCTTTATATATGCAAAATGCTCATTGCCGTATAATGAAGTTTGAAAAAACTCTAATCCTCTAAAATCATTTAAAGTAATATGATCTATTTCGCTATAGTTTTTAGGACTTCTATAATTTAGAAAATTCACTTTAGTTAAAATAATAAAAGCAACTAGAAGAAAAAGCAAAAAACTTATTATAACTCCTAAGTGTTTTTTTTTCATTTATTATTACTACTTTTTACTAATTAAATTTTGATTTCCATCTTTTGACAAATAACAAAAATACTTACGAAATAAGCAAGTAAAATAGTACCAAAATCTATTTTATTTTTTTGAATGATCAACCTGCAACTTTTTGATGATCCTAAATAGCTTTACTATTTTGGCTAAAGCCTTATAATGCATCTAAACAAAAACCTCCAGTTAAAACTGGAGGCAATTTATATAATTAATTAGTGAAAATTAGCGTGATTCGTGGCAAAAAAAATCAAAAAACTCAATGCTCCCCATATCCAATATCATCCATTTTCCCGCTGAATACACGATATTGAATAATAAAGTAAACAATGACCAGAAATAACGCGATAAAAAACCAGCTCAAGCCAGCGTTTAATCCGTATTCGTGTGCTGCGGTGTTGTAAATCGTTAAGGACGGATTTACATTATTTGTTGAAGGCAGCACATTTGGAAAAATCGAAACCGCTGTAGAAGCAAATCCGCCGACTAAAAATAAAGTCGAAAATATAAAACCGTGACCGTCTTTTTGAAACGAACGGACTTTAAACAATCCTAAAATCCCAACAAAAGTCATTAGCGGGAAAAACCATAAAATAGGATTTTCGACAAAATTATGAAATGGCTTTGGTTCGATAAAATGCCAAATTTGAAGTGAAATACAAACTAAAACCAACAGCACGATATTCAACCCAAAAACCACTTTTTTAAGTTTCGGATTCAGAGAAGAATTTGTTTTATAAATAATCCAGTTTGCACCGTGAATCGTCAAAGCAACAACACTCACAATTCCGAGGAAAAGCGTAAACCAATCAATAATCCCCAACTCATTTGCCTGCGGACTAAATGTTGGATTCCATAAAGGCAGAAAGAAATAATGTGCTTCTTGAGTAGAAACGCCATTTTGAACCATTCCGAGATTGACACCGCGAACGATATTTCCCAAAGCAATTCCGAAAAACAAAGCTAAAAGCAGACTTGCAATTCCGAAAGCTTTATCCCAAATACTTTCCCACATAGGATGATGCACCTGTCCGCGCATTTCTAAACCAATTGCACGAAAAATCAACAGCCATAAAATCATAATCAAAGGCAGATAAAAACCGCTGAAAGAGGATGCATACAGCGTTGGAAAAGCAAAAAACAAAACACCGCCTGCTGCAATCAGCCAAACTTCATTGGCATCCCAAAATGGCCCAATCGAATTTGTTATTACTTTTTTATCTCTTTCCGTATCCGCAAAAAATAAATGAATAATTCCTGCACCAAAATCATAACCATCTAAAACGAGATAAACGGCCAAAATCCCCATTAAAACTACGTACCAAAAAAATTCCATACCTATATTTTTTCTGTTGAAAGTTCCACATGATGCGGTCCTTTATTGATAATTTTTCCAATTAGAAGCAAAAACAACATTCCGAGCAAAAGATATAATCCTATAAACCCAAGTAATGTAAACAATGTATTTCCAGAAGAAACGGTTGGCGAAGCTCCTGCAGATGTTCTCAGTAAATTATAAACCAGCCAAGGCTGTCTTCCTAATTCTGCCGTGTACCAGCCTGTTGTGTTTGCTATATATGGAAATGGCATCATGAACATTAAGGACCATAAAATCCATTTGGTTTCGAATAATTTCCCTCTGATTAATTGAAAAAGAGAAAGTACCATCAACCCAATAAAAACCGTTCCGAGTCCAACCATAATATGATACGCATAATACAATCCAGAGATATTTGTTGGATGAAGATCTTCTTCAAACTGGTCTAAACCTTTAATTTCCTGATCCCAGTTTCCATAAGTCAGAAAACTCAAAATATTAGGAACAGCAATTTTATTATCCAGTTTTTTGTCTTTTACATCGGGCTGACCAATTAAAACAATTTCAGAACCTTTTTTCTCGGTATGGAAAATTCCCTCCATTGCAGCAAAAGTTACAGGCTGGTATTTCACCACATTTTTTGCTAGTAAATCACCCGTTGGAACCGCAACAATAATACTTGAAATCAATCCGAAGATTACGCCTGTTTTCAGGAACAATTTCCCAAAAGAAACATTCTTCTGACTCAAAATATAGAAAGCACCAATTCCAGCCACAACAAAAGAACTTGTAACCAAAGAAGCGGCTTGATTATGCAAATAAGAAGGCCATAACCATGGATTGAGAAATAGGGCTTTGAAATTCGTTAAAACAAATCTGCCGTTTTCCAGAATTTCATATCCAACAGGATTCTGCATCCAGGAATGTGTGGCAATAATTAAATAACCGCTGGCCCAAGAGCCAATCATAATTAATACTCCGGTTACAAAATGCCATTTATGTCCGAGGAGTTTTTCTCCAAATAAAAATATTCCGAGAAAGGAAGATTCGAGAAAGAAAGAAAACATTCCTTCCATTGCGAGTGTCTGTCCAATAATTCCTCCAGTTAACTCGGAGAATTTTGCCCAGTTGGTTCCAAATTGAAATTCCATCGGAATTCCTGTTACAACGCCCATTGCAAAATTAAGGGCGAAGATTTTCATCCAGAAATGGGTGGCGTGATTGTATTGTTCTTCTTTAGTTTTTAAGTATTTCCATTTGAAGTAAACTATAATGAGCGAAAGACCCATTGTAAGCTGTGGAAAAAGATAATGAAAAGTAATGGTGAAGGCAAATTGCATTCGATCATAAAAGAGCATTTCTTCCATAAGTGGTATTTTGTTTATGAAGTTCTACAAATTTACCCATTAAAACCCGAATTACCCCGCTTTAAAAAAAGTTTATCGCCTGATATTTGTTAAACTTTTCAACAATTTGAAGGGTAGAAATGACACTTATGCGTTACAGCAACTTTGTCAAAGTTCGAAACTTTGACAAAGTTTACGTCTTAAATTTTTAAACACCTAGATACATAGATTTTAAATATTACAAAAGAAACTCGTTTCTACATAGCTGTATGTGTGCGTATGTAAAACATAGCCCGCGGTTTCAACCGCGGGAACGCAATGCATCAATCCGTATTTCCCAACCCGCGGTTTCAACCGCTCTGACGCAATGCATAATCCCAATACGTTTCCCACGGTTGAAACCGTGGGCAATGTTTGATTACGCTGGCTATATTTAATCTTTCTTCAAAATCCCTTTTTCAACGCTGTCATTAATCAAACCTTCAGCATAATTCCATAAAGATTTTGAACCATTTTTGATCACGCTCTTTTTTTCGTAGACCTTGTCGTATTTCACATCAAACTCTTTCCAGGTTCCGCCATTGTTAGACGTGTTTTGCAATAAAGGCTCCAGTCTGTCCATAGATCTTGCAAACTTGGCTTCGTTGGTTTCTCCGGCTTCAAATTCTTCCCAAATTGAAATAAATTCTTCTGCTTGTTTTTTCGGAAGTAAACCAAAAATACGATTTGCGGCTACTCTTTCTTCATCAGTATTATCATGACTTTTTAAGGTATCATACATAAAAACATCACCAGAATCGATTTCAACAATGTCATGAATCAAGACCATTTTTACCACTTTCAAAACATCAATCGGTTCATCTGAATGTTCTGCTAAAACAATTGCCATTAAGGCTAAATGCCAGCTGTGTTCCGCATCATTTTCGCATCGGTCGCTGTTAAATAATTTCGTTTTTCGCTGAATGTATTTTACTTTATCAATCTCTTTTATAAAAGCAATTTGATTTAATAAATCGTCTGTGTTCATATAACTGATTATTTTTTTTCTTAAAAATGACATTCGTCATATGCAAAATTAAAGCTTAAAGCTTAATTGCTCAACTTTAAATCAATTTATATAACTCCTATGGCAGCATCAATATTATTTTTTTAACAGAAATCAAATTTCTGTAACATTAGTCACCTATTTTCCCAGAAAACAGCCTTACATTTGTAACCCACATATTTTAGATTTCATATCATGAAAATAGAACAAATTTACACCGGATGTCTTGCACAAGGTGCTTATTATATTACCTCAGATGGTGAAGCGGCCATTATAGATCCGCTAAGAGAAATACAACCTTACTTAGATCGTTTGGAACGTGACGAAGTGAAATTGAAATACATTTTTGAAACCCATTTCCACGCCGATTTCGTTTCTGGACACGTCGATTTAAGCAAAGAAACGGGCGCGCCAATTGTTTATGGACCAAACGCTGCCTGCGAATTTGACTGCATTTCTGCAAAAGACGGACAAGAATTTAAAATCGGAAAAGTTACTATAAAAGCATTGCACACTCCTGGGCATACCATGGAAAGCACTACTTTTTTACTTATCGATGAAAACGGAAAAGATCACGCTATTTTCTCTGGCGATACTTTATTTATCGGCGATGTCGGCCGTCCAGATTTAGCTCAAAAAGCTGCGGGAATGACACAAGATGAACTGGCGGGAATTTTATTTCACTCTTTAAGAGATAAAATCATGACTTTGGCCGATGACGTAATTGTTTATCCTGCGCACGGTGCGGGAAGCGCCTGCGGCAAAAACATGAGTAAAGAAACAGTTTCGACAATTAGAAACCAGAAAGCGACAAATTATGCTTTGCGCGCCACTATGACCGAAGCTGAATTTATTGAAGAAGTAACCGATGGTTTACTTCCTCCTCCAGCCTACTTTAGCATGAACGTTGCAATGAATAAACAAGGTTATGAAAGTTTTGAATCGGTTTTACATAACGGAATGAAAGCTATAAAAGTTGATGAATTTGAAGCTATTGCAGAAGAAACTGATGCTTTAATTTTAGACACGAGAAGTGCCGCCGATTTTAGCAAAGGATTTATTCCGCAGTCAATTAATATTGGAATCAATGGTGATTTTGCACCGTGGGTTGGAACTTTAATTGCAAATGTAAAACAGCCTATTGTATTGGTTACTGCTGCCGGAACGGAAGAAGAAACTGTAACACGTTTAAGCCGTGTAGGTTTTGATACTATTATCGGACATTTAGAAGGCGGATTTGAATCTTGGCACAAGGCAGGTTTTGAAACAGATACCGTAAACAGAATTACAGCCGAACAATTTGCCAGCGAAGTGAATATCGAAACAGATAAAATTATCGACATTCGCAAAGAAACAGAATACGCCGCAGAACATATTGAAGATGCATACAGCAAACCTCTGGCTTATATTAATGACTGGGTAAAAGACATTAATCCAAATGAGCATTTTTATCTGCATTGTGCCGGCGGTTACCGCAGTATGATCGCCGCTTCTATTTTACAGGCACGCGGATTTAGAAATTTCTCTGAAGTTGATGGTGGTTTTGGAGCAATTTCAAAAACAAATCTTCCAAAATCAGATTTTATTTGTCAAAGTAAAGTATTGAAATAATTTTAAGGTACAAAGAGGCAAAGGTTCAAAGCTGCAAAGTTTTTTCCTTTGAACCTCTGTACCTTTGAACCTTTGAACCTAAAAAATATGCTAGAAATTTTAAAAGAACCTTGGCCTTGGTACGTTTCGGGTCCGTTGATTGGATTAACTGTTCCAATTTTATTAATTATTGGAAACAAGTCTTTCGGGATTAGTTCTTCGCTTCGTCATATTTGTGCGGCTTGTATTCCCGCAAATATTTCGTTTTTTAAATACGATTGGAAAAAAGAAAGCTGGAATTTATTTTTCGTTTTCGGAATATTTTTGGGCGGAGTAATCGCTGCTTACTTTTTATCGAATCCGAATCCAGTGCAGATTACTACTGAACTTTCAGAACAATTGGCTGGTTACGGAATTACAGATCATACTGGTTTGGTTCCCGCACAGCTTTTCTCTTGGGAGAGTCTATTAACGCTTCGCGGCTTTATTATGATTGTTGTGGGAGGCTTTTTAGTGGGCTTCGGAACGCGTTACGCTGGCGGATGCACCAGCGGACATGCGATTATGGGAATTTCAAATTTACAATGGCCTTCAGTTGTCGCTACAATCTGTTTTATGATTGGCGGTTTCGTTATGTCACTTTTGATTTTACCTTATATTCTTTCACTTTAAAATATCAAAAATGAGTACTTTAGAAAATAAAAATACCGATACAGAAGGAATCAACGCAAGTCTGAAAAAAGAAGCCGGATTTGCCAACCTTAAATATCTAATCGTTGGAATCCTTTTCGGAATTGTATTCGTAAAAGCAGAAATCATCAGCTGGTTTCGCATTCAGGAAATGTTTCACCTACAGTCATTCTTTATGTATGGCGTAATTGGAAGTGCAGTTGCTGTTGGCGTTATATCTGTTTTTATCATCAAAAAATTCAATATTAAAACACTTCAAGGCGAAAAAATCGAAATTCAGCCTAAAACCTTCAACAAAGGACAAATTTATGGCGGACTTATGTTTGGTTTTGGCTGGGCAATTACAGGCGCTTGTCCAGGTCCGCTTTTCGCGCAAATTGGAACCGGTGCAACGGTAATCGTAGTAACATTATTAAGTGCCATTGCAGGAACTTGGTTTTATGGATTGATTAAAGATAAATTACCTCATTGATTTTATTGTTTCTTTTGTTTCAGGTTTCATGTTTCACGTTGTCTTAGAGAACTTGAAACCTGAAACCTGAAACTTAAAACCTGAAACTTGAAACTTGAAACCTTAAATAATAAGGACGTGCCACCATCGCGATAAAAGGGCCAATTCACTTTACGCTCATTCGCCCTTTTACCGCGATGCTGTCGGGCTATCCGCACTGCTTCGGCAGTCAGCTTCTATCCCTCATGCGGACAAACGGGATTATAAAAATATTTTTTTTGCACCAAACCCGACAGGTTTTTTAAAACTTGTTGGGTTTGTTTTTTGTTTCATGTTTCATGTTTCATGTTCAAACAGGTGTCCCTACAGGACACAATCCGAAATAATCCATTTTTTTTCTACCGACGAAATATTCCTAGCGGAATATTAAATAATTGTCTTTTCACTAAAAAGACAATCTACATCAAACCTGACAGGTTTCTATTTTTGTTTCAAGTTTCAAGTTGCTTAACGAAAACTTGAAACTTGAAACTTGAAACTTGAAACCTGAAACTTGAAACCTGAAACTTGAAACAAAAACACAACTAATCTAATTTCGTTTTGTTAAGTTTGCTTTTAACAATTACATCCCTCAAAAACAAACATAAAAATGAATCGTTCTGAACAGTTATCCAAATTACAAAATACCGAACATTGGGACGTAATAATCATAGGCGGAGGTGCAAGCGGTCTTGGAACCGCTCTTGATGCTGCAAATCGAGGTTATACGACACTTTTACTCGAAGCGGTAGATTTTGCCAAAGGAACTTCAAGCAGAAGTACAAAATTGATTCATGGCGGTGTTCGTTATTTAGAACAAGGAAATATTCACCTTGTTCGGGAGGCATTAAAAGAAAGAGGTTTGCTGGCTCAAAATGCCAGTCATTTGATCAAAAACCAAACATTTGTAATTCCAAACTACAATTGGTGGAGCGGTTACTTCTACACTTTCGGATTAAAAATTTACGATCTATTGGCGGGTTCTTTAAGTTTAGGCAGTTCCAAATACATTTCAAAGAAAAAAACTATTGAAATGCTTCCTAACGTAGAAGAAAAGGGTTTAGTAAATGGTGTTATTTATCACGACGGACAATTTGACGATTCGCGCTTAGCAATCAATATTGCGCAGACGGCTGTAGAAAATGGAGCCTGTCTTTTAAATTATACAAAAGTTGTCAATTTATTAAAAGACGATAAAAATCAGGTAATTGGTGTTCAGGCAGTCGATCAGGAAACTGGAAAAGCTTATGACATAAAAGGTGCTGCAATAATAAATGCTACGGGCGTTTTTACAAATGCTATCATGAAACTCAACGACAACGTTTACAAGAAATATATTGTTCCGAGTCAGGGAATTCATCTTGTATTTGATAAATCTTTTCTGCCCGGCGAAGAAGCATTAATGATTCCGAAAACAAAAGACGGAAGAGTTTTATTTGCTGTTCCGTGGCACAATCGTGTTGTAGTTGGCACAACTGATACTTTAATAAAAAAACAAAGTTTAGAGCCAATTGCATTAGAAAGTGAAATTGAATTTGTTTTGGAAACCGCACAACGCTTTTTAGCCAAAAAACCAACAAGGGCAGATGTACTTTCTGTTTTTGCAGGTTTACGTCCGCTAGCTGCGCCAAAAGAAGAAGGAAAAAGCACAAAGGAAGTTTCCAGAAGTCATAAAATCATCGTTTCTGAAACTGGCTTAATAACCATTACCGGAGGAAAATGGACTACTTATCGAAAAATAGCTGAAGATATAATAGACAAAGCAATAACTAAAGGCAAACTTCCTCACAAACCTTGTGGCACAACACATTTAGCTATTCACGGAAAAAAAGCGACGACTAATGCTGACCGCAAAAATCACTTGTACATTTATGGTAGTGATATTTCTAAAATAGTACAGTTACAACAAGAAGAACCCGAATTAAAAGAAAAACTACATCCTGATCACGAATTTACGATGGCAGAAGTAGTTTGGGCAATTCGCTACGAAATGGCTAGAACTATTGATGATGTTTTAGCAAGACGTGTTCGCCTTTTGTTTTTAGATGCAAGAGCTGCCATTCAGTCTGCCGAAAAAATTGCACGACTATTAGCCAAAGAACTCGAACATGATGAAAATTGGATATCTAAAGAAATTTCAAATTTCAAAGAGATTTCTAATGGTTTTCTACTTTCAGAGTTTAGAAACAAGTAGTTTTCAGCGATTTCAATTCACTAAATCATTAAAAACACAAAAATATTGTCATTTTTCGCTTTTCACATTTTTGAAAAAACATCATTTTATGGTATTTCAAAAATACATTTACAAATCTTTTTCTTAAGATCATCTTTTAGTTAAATATCAACAAATCAAAACTTTAAACCAAATAATTATCTATTTTTATTGTCGTTTTGAATTCAGTTATCATTTCAATTCCTACACATTTTTTCAATTAACAAAAATTTAACATGACACTTGTATATACAACTATTAAAAGTTCTACATTTGTATATACAAATTATACACTTACGACTATGACAATTGAAGAGGTTATTAAGAGTACTGTTAAGATGGATAATGAGAAAAAGGTTATTCTAAATATCATGTACACGCAGAATGTGATTCAGGATCATTTCAACGAGTTAATTAAACCGTATGATCTGTCTGGAGAACAATATAATGTGTTACGTATATTAAGAGGACAAAAAGGACAGCCTGCTAATATGTGCGTCATACAAGAACGAATGCTTGCAAAAACAAGTAATACAACACGCTTGGTAGATAAATTATTATTAAAGGAGTTTGTAACTCGAAATGTTTGTCCAGATAATCGAAGAAAAATTGAAGTCTTGATTACTCAAAAAGGATTAGATGTTTTAAAAGAATTAGATCCTAAAGTAGATGCGCACGAACGTGCATTTGCAGAAAACATAAGCTCTGAAGAGCTAGAATTATTAAATACATTATTAGAAAAATACCGAACCCAACAAAATTAATATTATGAGCACACTTTTAGAAAATCTAAACTGGAGATATGCAACAAAAAAGTTTGATGCAGCAAAAAAAATCTCTGAGGCAGATTTAAATACTTTAAAAGAAGCTGTCAGATTAGCGGCTTCTTCATACGGATTACAGCCATATAAAGTGGTTATCGTAGAAAACCCTGAATTAAGAGAGCAGTTAAAAGCTGCCGCTTACGGACAAACTCAGATTACAGATGCTTCTCAATTATTTGTTTTTGCAAATGATTTAAATGCAGGACCAGAATCTGTGGCTGCTTACATTAAAAACATCAGCGAAACAAGAGGCGTTCCTACTGAAGCTTTAGGCGGATTCTCAGATATGATGAATGGCGTGATCTCAAATTTATCACAAGATGCTAAAAATATCTGGACAGCAAAACAAACTTATATCGCTTTAGGAACTTTACTTTCTGCAGCTGCTGAATTAAAAATCGATGCCACTCCAATGGAAGGTTTCAATCCTGCTGCATTCAACGAAATTTTAGGTTTCGATAAATTAGGTTTAAACGCTTCTGTTATCGCAACTGTAGGTTACAGACATGATGAGGACGATTCTCAGCATCACAAAAAAGTTAGAAAATCTCACGAAGAATTATTTATCACTCTATAATTATTATTAATCCAAATTCAATTTAAACAAACATGAAAAATTTAAAAACAATTGCAATAGCATTATTCGTAGCAGCGGCTAGTATTTCAGTAAATGCTCAAACTAAAAAAATCGACGTAAAAGCATCTACTATCAAATGGGTAGGTAAAAAAGTAACTGGAGAGCACTCTGGAACTGTAAACTTTAAAGACGGAGCTGTAGTTTTCAAAGGAAAAAAATTAACTGGTGGTTCTTTCACTGTTGATATGACTTCATTAACTGCAACTGATTTAACTGGAGAATACCAAGGAAAATTAAACGGGCACTTAAAAGCTGACGATTTCTTCGGAACTGATAAATTCCCAACTGCTAAATTAGTTTTCAAAAAAATCGGTTCTAAATCTGCTGACGTTTATACTGTAACTGCTGATTTAACTATCAAAGGAATTACTAAACCTGTAACTTTTGACATCACTGTAGCTGGAAACACTGCTACAACTGCTTTCAAAGTTGACAGAACTAAATACGATATCAAATACAACTCTGGTAACTTCTTCGAAAACTTAGGAGACAAAACTATCAATGACGAGTTCGAATTAGCTGTAGCTTTAAAATTCTAATATTCTTTAGGCTTACTAATTCAAAAGAATTAATAACCCCTGCAGCAAAACTGCAGGGGTTATTTTTTTATATAAACTTTTCAAAAATTTAACGTTCTTAATAGTATAGTAACGCTTTCGTAATAACCATCAGGGCTTTGATTAACATACGGCTTCTAATTTTGGGGAAATTAAAAAAATCAACAACTAGAAATTAAAATCATAGTTATGAAAACAAAATTACGTATTGCTTCTATCCTATTAACTGTCAGCTTTTTTGTACATGCCCAACAACAGCCAAAAGGAATTACAGGAAATACAAACTGGATGAACAATTGGACAAACTTTAAACCAGCCGCTAATGACTATAGTGAAGCAACCAATATAATTGCCGGAACAATTGACAAAGACACCAAATTATTAAAACGTAACACTTACCATTTGGTCGGCGTTGTGTATGTTACCAATAATGCTACTTTGACTATCGAACCAGGAACTGTAATTCGAGGTGACGATAAAACCTGCGGTACGCTTGTTATTACTGCCGGTTCTAAAATTATGGCAGAAGGTCTAGAAACCGACCCAATTATTTTTACATCAGAAAATGAAATAAACAATAGAAAACCAGGTGACTGGGGCGGAATAATTGTTTTAGGGAAAGCGCCGATAAATTCTTTAGGCGGTGTTCATACTTTACCTTTTGATCTAGAACCGACTTTAAATCATTATGGTGGTCAGGATGCTGAAGATAACTCAGGAATTTTAAAATATGTTAGAATTGAATATGCTGGAAGAAAGTTAAGTGCTTCAAAAGAACTAAACGGGCTTTCTCTTGCCGGCGTTGGAAGAAAAACAACTATCAGTAATATCCAAATCAGTTTTTCTAATGATGATTCTTTTGAATGTTATGGAGGTGATCTAAATATGAGTAACTTAATCTCATTTAGAACTACTGATGATGATTTTGATTTTACACAAGGTGCTCAAATTAATCTTAGTAACAGTATCGCAATTCGTCATCCATTTTCTTCTGATATTTCAGGCTCAAGATGTTTTGAGGTAGATTCGTACGAGAAAGTTGCGAATACGGATATGACTAAAAAAATGACTAAAATTAACGCAAGCAATATTACATTGGTTAACTTAGAAGAGAACAATCAAGGTTTAGTAAGAGAATCTGTTTATGTAAAAGAAAATACATTTTTTAACTTAACCAATAGTGTAGTTTCTGGATTTGCTCCTTTCGTTTTATTGGAAGGAAATATTGGAAATGGCGAAGCGAACTTATCAAAAATCATTTTAAAAAATGTTATTGCCAATAACTGTAACGGCGAAATTGAAAGCGAAGCTGCAAGCAATACTTCTGGAATAAAAAACTATTACGGCAATCCTGCAAACGGAATAGAATTTACTAAAATTAAGCTTAGCGAGTTATTTACACTTCCTAATATCAAAGGAAATCCAGATTTTAGATTAAATGTAAACAACACTATTGCAATTGGAAATTAAAGAGTTATCACAGTGTATTTGAACGAAATTTAACAAAATTTACAGTTTCGAAAAGTTTTTTTTTGATTTTTATATACTTCAATTCAAATTACATTTATATCTTTGTCACAACAAAAACAGAAATGAGAACAATTTTAAACAATACTTGGTGGTGGAACAATTTACGTCAAACGTCGTGAACTAAGCTTCCTATGGTATTGTAAAAACTATAAATATAAAAGGCTTGTCATCACGACAAGCCTTTTTTTTTGGTCAAAATTTTAAAAAAGCATTAACGAATTAAAAACTATAAACATTGAAACCTTTTAAACTTAATACACATTACAAACAAATACTGGCAGACACTGTCACGCCTGTAAGCATTTATTTTAAAATAAGAGATAAATTCCCAAACAGTTTATTATTAGAAAGTAGTGATTATCATGGAAATGACAATAGTTTCTCTTATATCTGCTGCAATCCTATCGCTACTGTAAAAATCGAAAACGAGATTATCTCTAAAACTTTTCCAGACGGAACTTCAGAGAAAATTACTATTGATGCTTCGACTAATATTCCGCAGGTAATTCAGGAATTTTCAAGTCAGTTTAAATCAGAGAAAAATGATTTTAAATTTATTAATAACGGTTTATTTGGATACATTTCTTACGATGCTGTTCGTTATTTCGAAAAAGTTTCAATTGCTAAAAAAGACAATGCAACCGCAATTCCAGATGTATTTTATGCTGTTTACCAAAATATTATCGCAATCAACCACTTTAAAAATGAGGCTTATATTTTCTGCCACAGTTTAGACGGAAAAAATAACATTGCAGAAATCGAACAGTTACTGCAGTCTAGAAATATTGCTTCGTATAAATTTGCGAAAGAAGGTGAAGGTTTCTCTAATTTAACCGACGAGGAATTTAAACAAAATGTTGCTCTAGCAAAAAAACACTGTTACCGCGGCGATGTATTTCAGTTAGTATTATCTCGCAGATTTACCCAAGGTTTTAAAGGTGACGAATTCAATGTTTACAGAGCTTTAAGAAGTATTAACCCGTCTCCTTATTTATTCTTTTTTGATTACGGAGATTTCAAAATATTTGGTTCTTCACCAGAAGCACAAATTATTGTAAAAGATAGAAAAGCAGAAATTCACCCAATCGCTGGAACTTTTAAAAGAACCGGAGATGACGAACGTGATGCACTTTTAGCAAAAGAACTTTCTGAAGATAAAAAAGAAAACAGCGAGCACGTAATGCTTGTTGATCTAGCTCGAAATGATTTAAGCCGAAACGGTCACGATGTAAATGTTGAAAAATACAGAGAGGTACAATTCTTCTCGCACGTAATTCACCTAGTTTCAAAAGTTACAGGACATTTACATGAAAAAGCTACTACAATGCAGGTCGTTGCCGACACTTTTCCAGCTGGAACATTGAGCGGTGCACCAAAACATAGAGCCATGCAGTTAATTGAAGATTTCGAAAAAACCAATCGTAATTTTTACGGAGGCGCAATTGGTGTTATGGATTTTAATGGAAATTTTAACCATGCCATTATGATTCGAACTTTCCTTTCAAAAAACCATCAATTACATTGTCAGGCAGGAGCAGGAATCGTAGCAAGTTCAGACGAAGAAAGCGAAATGCAGGAAGTCTATAATAAATTAAGAGCTTTGAATACAGCGCTGGAAATGGCAGAGAAGATTTAGTATTCAGTCTCAGTTTTCAGTCACAGTTTTTAGTCAGAGAAAATTAGAAACATAGCCAAAGGCTTTAACTGTTGGAGACATAGATTGGCAAAAACCTGGAACCTAAAACCTGAAACTTGAAACAAATAAAAAACAAACCATAAAAATCATGAAAAAAGCAATTTCAATTTTATTTTTAATCATTACTATGACGGCTTGTAATTCAGAAAAAAAGCAAAATTCAATTGAAGGAACCTGGCGATTGATAGCAGCGGAAACGACAGAGAAAGATTCTACTTTCTCGACTTTCAATAAAAACACCAAAATGATTAAGATTATCAATGATTCTCACTTTGCTTTTTTAAATCATGATTTGAAAAACGGGAAAGACTCTACATCAGCGGTATATTTTGCGGGGGGCGGAAAATATACTTTGAAAGACAGTATTTATACCGAAAACCTAGAATATTTTAACAACCGCGATTGGGAAAATGGAAAATTTGAATTTGTTGTGAAAGTTCAAAACGATACCTTAATTCAGAAAGGAATTGAAAAAGTAGAAAAATTAGGAATCAACCGAATTATTACAGAAAAATACGTTCGAGAAAAATAGAAAAGATAATCAGTTTTCAGTCGCAGTTTTCAGTCACAGAACCTGAAACTTGAAACCTGAAACAAAACAAAAGACATGAAAAAAATACTAGTTATAGACAATTACGATAGTTTCACCTACAATTTAGTACACTATCTAGAAGATTTGAACTGCGAAGTTACCGTTTACAGAAACGACGAATTCGAAATTGATGACATTGCTTCTTTCGATAAAATTTTACTTTCTCCAGGACCTGGAATTCCAGATGAAGCCGGTTTACTAAAAGCCGTAATTGAGAAATACAGTCCGACGAAAAGCATTTTGGGAGTTTGTTTAGGACAACAGGCAATTGGAGAAGTTTTTGGAGGCACTCTTTCAAATCTGGACAAGGTATATCACGGAGTTGCGACCAACGTAAAAACAGTGGTTTCAGACGAAATCTTATTTGAAGGTTTAGGAAATGAATTCGAAGTTGGAAGATACCACTCTTGGGTTGTTGATGCTAATCTGCCAGACGTTTTAGAAGCTACTTCAATAGACGAAAATGGACAAATTATGTCACTTAGACACAAAAATTACGATGTAAGAGGCGTTCAGTTTCACCCAGAAAGTGTTTTAACCCCAAACGGAAAAAGGATTTTAGAGAATTGGATTAAGAGTTAGAATTTAGTCACAAGTTTTAAAGTCGAAAGTCATAAAGTCACATCACTAAAACGCAATCTTTCTGTATTTAAAACTAAAATAAGCATTAATCAATTTAAAATAAAAATCTAATATTTGAAGACTTTAAGACCTTCGACTTTAGACTTTAAGACTTATATAAATGAAAACTATATTAAACAAATTAATCAATCACGAAGTGCTTTCTAAAGAAGAAGCAAAAAATGTATTGATTAACATTTCAAGCGGTCAGTACAATCCAAGTCAGATTTCATCATTTTTGACTGTATTTATGATGCGAAGTATTACAATCGACGAACTTTCGGGTTTTCGCGAAGCTTTATTAGAATTATGTATTCGCGTTGATTTATCAGCTTACAATACAATCGATTTATGCGGTACAGGCGGTGACGGAAAAGATACTTTCAATATTTCAACTTTAGCTTCTTTTGTAGCTGCAGGCGCAGGAATAAAAGTTGCGAAACATGGAAATTACGGTGTTTCTTCAATTTCAGGATCGAGCAACGTAATGGAAAAAATGGGAATTAAATTCAGCAGCGATCCTTCGTTTTTAGAAAAATGTATCGATCAAGCAGGAATCTGTGTTTTGCACGCTCCCCTATTTCACCCAGCAATGAAAAATGTGGGACCAATCAGAAAAGAATTGGCTGTAAAAACATTCTTTAATATGTTGGGACCAATGGTAAATCCGTCATTCCCGCAGAATCAATTAGTTGGAGTTTTCAACTTAGAATTAGCAAGAATGTATGCTTATTTATATCAAAATACCGACGTGAATTTTACGATCCTACATTCGCTTGACGGTTACGACGAAATTTCATTAACCGGCCCAACAAAGACAATTTCAAATCATATGGAAGGAATGTTAAAGCCAGAAGATTTTGGTGTTCACCTTTTATCTCAAACAGAAATTGAAGGCGGAAAAACTATCGAAGAATCGGCTGCAATTTTTACCAATATCATTTCAGGAAAAGGAAATGAAGCACAAAACAATGTTGTTTTAGCGAATGCTGCAATGGCAATTGCAACGGTTACAAAATGCTCTCCTTTAGAAGGTTTTGAATTGGCAAAAGAAAGTCTTTTATCTGGAAAGGGATTAAAAGCATTACAAACATTACAAGAACTAAGCAGGTAAAAAAAATAGTTTCAAGTTTTCTTTGTTTCAGGTTTCAAGTTGTTGAAACGTAACCTGAAACTTGAAACCTGAAACCTGAAACAAAATAAAATGAATATACTCGATAAAATAATCTTTGATAAACAACGCGAAGTTGTTCTTAAAAAATCCATTATTCCAGTTTCGCAGTTAGAAGCTTCGGTATTTTTTGAAAAACAAACTATTTCTCTCAGTCAGAAATTAAGAGAAAGCAATTCTGGAATTATCGCAGAACATAAACGCCGTTCTCCATCAAAATCAATCATAAACAATAATTTTACGGTTGAAGAAGTCGTTAAAGGCTACGAAAATGCTGGCGCTTGCGGCATTTCAGTTTTAACCGACGGAAAATATTTTGGAGGATCTTTAGACGATTTACTTTTGGCAAGAGCTTCAGTAAATATTCCACTTTTGCGAAAAGAATTTATTGTAGACGAATATCAGATTTTAGAAGCCAAAGCACATGGAGCCGATTTGATTTTGCTAATCGCAGCGGTTTTAACCCGTGAAGAAATTAAATCATTGTCTGAATTTGCTAAGAAATTAGGTTTAGAAGTTTTACTCGAAGTTCACAATCAAGAAGAATTAGAAAAATCAATTATGCCGACTCTAGACATGATTGGTGTGAACAACAGAAACTTAAAAACATTCGAAGTAAGTTTAGATTTCAGCAAAGAATTAGCTTCTCAAATTCCAGATGAGTTTGTAAAAGTTTCAGAAAGCGGTATTTCGTCAATCGAAGCCATTCAGGAACTAAAACCTTACGGCTACAAAGGCTTTCTAATTGGAGAAAACTTCATGAAAACGCACAATGCAGGACAAGCAGCTGTTGACTTTATTAGTCAGCTGTAGGCAATACGCTATAGGCTGTAAGCTTTTAGCAAAAAGTAAATAAAAAATTAGTACAAAGAAAAGCTTAAAGCCTACTGCCTAAAGCCTAAAGCATTAAAAAAAAATCAGCACAAAGCAAAAAAGCCTAAAGCTTATTGCCTAAAGCCTAAAGCATCAAAAAAAATGAAACTCAAAATATGCGGCATGAAATATCCCGAAAACATTCTCGAAGTAGGCGCACTCCTGCCCGATTATATGGGATTTATTTTCTGGGAAAAATCCGCGCGATACTTTAACGGAACCATTCCTGAATTGATTAAAACAATCAAAAAAGTGGGTATTTTTGTCAATCAGAGTCAGGAAGAAATTTTGGAAAAAGTGACAAAATACAATTTACAAGCCGTTCAGTTACACGGAAATGAATCTGTTGAATTTTTATCAGAATTAAAAAAGCAACTGCCGAAAAAAATCGAAATGATCAAAGTTTTTTCAGCCGATGAAAATTTTGATTTCGAAATTATAAAACCTTTTGAAAGTGTCTGCGATTATTTTCTGTTTGACACAAAAGGCAAATTACCAGGCGGTAATGGAACAACTTTCGACTGGACCATATTAAAAAAATACAATTCAGAGAAACCTTTCTTTTTGAGCGGCGGTATCGGAATTAACGAATTAAAAGCCATTGAAGAAATTTTAAAAAGTAAATTACCTATTTATGCTGTCGATGTAAATAGTAAATTTGAAATCGAACCAGGGCTGAAAAACAGAAATCTATTTAGCAACTTCAAACGAAAATTTGATGTTGCCAACTTTTAAACTTTAAATAAAATGAGTTTTAACGTGAACGAAAAAGGATATTACGGAGAATTTGGAGGAGCTTATATTCCAGAAATGCTCTATCCAAACGTAGAAGAATTACGTCAAAAATACCTAAGTATAATGGATGAACCCGATTTTAAAGCGGAGTTCGACCAATTGCTTAAAGATTATGTTGGGCGCCCTAGTCCGCTGTATTTTGCAAAGCGTTTATCTGAAAAATACAATACAAAAGTTTATCTAAAAAGAGAAGACTTAAACCATACCGGCGCGCACAAAGTAAACAATACAATCGGACAGATTTTATTAGCAAAACGTCTGGGTAAAAAAAGAATTATTGCCGAAACGGGAGCTGGACAACACGGTGTAGCGACAGCAACTGTCTGCGCCTTAATGGGAATTGACTGCATTGTTTATATGGGCGAAATTGACATTGCGCGCCAAGCACCAAACGTGGCTCGTATGAAAATGTTAGGTGCAGAAGTACGTCCTGCACTTTCGGGTTCAAGAACGCTAAAAGATGCTACAAACGAAGCAATCCGCGACTGGATCAATAATCCTGTTGATACACATTATATCATCGGTTCGGCGATTGGACCGCATCCTTATCCAGACATGGTGACGCGTTTCCAGAGCATTATTTCAGAAGAAATAAAATGGCAGTTAAAAGAAAAAGAAGGCCGTGAAAATCCTGATTATGTGGTTGCTTGTATTGGTGGCGGCAGTAACGCTGCAGGAACATACTATCACTTTTTACACGAACCAGAAGTGGGAATTATTGCCGTAGAAGCGGCTGGAAAGGGCGTTGACAGCGGTCACAGTGCGGCAACAAGTAAATTAGGTAAAGTTGGTGTTATTCACGGCTGTAAAACTTTGTTAATGCAGACTCCAGACGGACAAATTACAGAACCGTATTCGATTTCTGCAGGTTTAGATTATCCTGGAGTTGGTCCTATGCATGCACATTTAGCACAAACAGGTCGCGGCGAATTTTTCTCTGTAACCGATGACGATGCTATGAATGCGGGTCTTCAATTGACAAAATTAGAAGGAATTATTCCAGCAATCGAAAGCGCGCACGCATTTGCCGTTTTAGATCAGAAGAAATTTAAACCTACAGATGTTGTCGTAATCAGTCTTTCTGGCCGCGGGGATAAAGATTTAGATAATTATATTGATTACTTTAAATTGTAATAAAATTTGTAATTTGGACGTTCCCTACGGGCGGGCTGTCCGCTATATCTTTTTTATGGCAGAAAAAGCCATAAAAAAGGATGCCGCTCCCATCCCTAACGCAAACAAATAAAGAGAAAAATCATAATTATGGAACTATTATTCTCATACGGAACATTAAGATCTAAACAGGTTCAAATGCAGATTTTTAATAAAGTTTTAGTCGGAACCCAAGATCAGATATTAGGTTTTAAACTAAAAAGTTTACAGATTGAAGAAGAATTTGGAATGGCAGATTATGTTGTTGCAGTCCCGAGCGAAAACTTGGAAGACATTATACATGGTGCTGTTTTTGAGGTTTCTAATTCAGAATTATTAAAAGTAGATCAATTCGAATCCAATTCATACAAAAGAGTTCACGTCACACTAAAATCTGGAAGAGTGGCTTGGGTGTATACCGAAAATAAATAATTGATAATATAAAAAAAACAACTGGCAGGCCTTTAAAATCTGTTAGAAATATAAAGACTGTACAATTCAAAATGATTTTAGCTGCTGCCCAAACAAAACCAAAACGCGCGGATATTAATGCAAATTTATTAGATCATTATCATCTTATAGAATTGGCAGCACAAAACGGCGCCAATTTAATTGCTTTTCCCGAAATGTCTATTACTGGTTATGAAAGATCAGATGCTGCGGAACTGGCTTTTACAAAAGACGATTATAGATTGGATCATTTAAAAACATTAGCTGTAAAAAATAATATCATTATTGTTGCCGGAGCTCCAATTCAGATCGAATCACAGCTATTTATTGGCGAATTTGTTATTTCTCCTGATAATTCAGTTTCAATTTATACGAAGCAGTTTTTACATGAAGGAGAAGATGAATTTTTTCAATCTTCTTTTGATAATAATCCAATAGTTACTATTGAGAATCAAAAGATTGCATTCGCTATTTGTGCCGATATTGATAATCCGCTGCATCCAGAAAATGCGAAGAAAAACGAAACGGATATTTATATTGCCAGCATTTTCTTTTCACCAAACGGAATCCCGAATGCTTATCGCAATTTGCAGGATTATGCACAGAAACATAAAATGAATGTTTTAATGTCGAATTTCTGTGGCGATTCTTGGGGATCTCCAGCTGCTGGACAAAGTGCTTTTTGGAACAATAAAGGAGAATTGATTGGACAAATGAATGATTCTGATGCCGGTATTTTATTAGTAGAAAATAAAAATGACGATTGGACTAGTCGGGTTATTATTTACTAGCATTGACTCCTGCAAGGTTTTCAAAACCTTGAAGGTATAATTAAATAACAAAAAACACCTACAAGGTTTTGAAAACCTTGTAGGTAAAAAACATACATAAAATGAACAGAATAACTCAAAAATTACAAGAGGACAAAAAGATACTTTCGATCTATTTTTCTGCTGGATATCCAAGTTTAAATGATACGGTGCAGATTATTGAGGATTTAGAAAAAAACGGAGTTGACTTAATCGAAATCGGACTTCCATTTAGTGATCCTTTGGCAGATGGGCCAACAATTCAAGCTAGTTCTACTCAGGCACTTCATAACGGAATGACCTCTGAAATTCTTTTTGATCAACTGAAAAATATCCGTGAAAGCGTAAAAATTCCGTTGATTATTATGGGGTATTTTAATCCGATATTACAATACGGAGTGGAAGCTTTTTGCGAAAAATGCGCTGCAATTGGTATCGATTGTTTAATTATTCCAGATTTACCAGTTGATGTGTACGCAGATGAATACAAAACGATTTTTGAAAAATATGGTTTGCTAAATGTATTTTTAATTACACCGCAGACTTCAGACGAACGTATTCGTTTTATCGACAGCGTTTCAAACGGCTTTATATATATGGTAAGTTCTGCGAGCGTTACAGGATCGCAATCTGGTTTTGGAAATGTACAGGAAGATTATTTCGAAAGAATTGCCAATATGAATTTGAAAAACCCTCAGATTGTCGGCTTCGGAATTTCAAATAAAGAAACATTCAATCAAGCAACTAAATATGCGAAAGGAGCAATTATTGGAAGTGCTTTCATTAAACATTTAAGCGAAAGCGGCAGTGGAAAAATTGAGGAATTTGTTGGAGAAATTCGATAAATAAATGTAATTTACACGGATTTTATAATTCTTAAAAAATCCGTGTATGCAGCTATTTTTGATAATTAATAAAAAAATATTTTTTCTTTTTATACTCAATCTGCTCTTTTGCTCACTTCATGCACAGGAAAATATAGCTGCAAAAATCCCAACAAAACAAGACACTTTAAACGGCTCTATAACTCCAGAAAGAATCTGGTGGGATATTCAGTACTGTGATTTAAGCGTAAAACCAGATTATTTAAATAAGACAATCTCTGGAAAAAATGAAATTGAATACAATGTAATCCATAAAAAACATTCAGATTTAATGCAGATCGATTTAGTCAGTCCGCTTAAAATTGATAGTGTTTTTCAAAAAGGAAAAAAGATTGAATATACTCAGGATCAAAATATCTGGTATTTAAAAACACCTCAAAAACAAGCTTTAAAAAACAATAAAATTCTTATTTACTATTCTGGTAAACCAACAGAATCTATTAAGCCGCCTTGGGACGGAGGTTTGGTTTGGGAAAAAGATTCGCTTGGCCGTCCGTGGATTTCTGTTGCCTGCCAATATAAAGGCGCGAGTTTATGGTATCCCTGCAAAAACACCATGTATGACGAACCAGATAGGGGCGCGAGTATCAGCATTTCTGTTCCAGATTCTTTAACTGCAATTGGAAATGGGCGTTTAAAAAGTAAAATCAAAAATCCTGATCATACCACAACTTATAAATGGGAAGTAAAAAATCCCATTAATCATTACGGAATTACTTTTTATATTGGAAACTATATAAATATCAGACAGCCATTTAATGGCGAAAATGGTAAGCTCGATCTAGATTTCTGGATCCTTGATTACAATAAAGCAAAGGCAGAATCGCACTTAATTCCTGGTTCTATTACTGCAATTAAATCATTAGAACATTGGTTTGGCCCCTATCCTTTTTATGAAGATGGATTTAAGATTGTTGATGCATCTTATATTGGTATGGAACATCAGAGTGCAATTGCTTACGGCGGGGCCTATAAAAATGGAACGAATAAAAAAGGCGGTGATATCTCTAATACAGGCTGGGGCAAAAAAACAGATAAAATTATCGTTCACGAAATAGCACACGAATGGTTTGGCAATAATCTTACAGCAATAGATATCGCTGATCGATGGATTCAAGAAGGATTTGCTGGTTTGGGCGAAGAACTTGTAATTGCAGATATATGCGGGCGAAAAGCCGGTAATGAATTTATGGCAGGAAGATTCAGAACTATAGAAAATGACAAACCTGTGATAGCCCGATACGGAATAAATGAAGATGGCAGCAACGATAATTATGTCAAAGGATGGGCAGCTATGCATATGATAGGAACTATCATTAATGACGATGATAAGTTTCGAAAAATACTGCGTGGCTTAAACCAAGATTTTCATAATAAGACCGTTACCACAAATGAAATCGAAACTTATATAAGCACAAAATCAGGGATTACTTTTGACTATTTATTCGATCAATATTTAAGAACTACAAAGGTTCCTATTTTACAATATAAATACAAAAACGGCGAACTAAGTTATCGCTATACCAATTGTAATCAAAATTTTAGTATGCCAATAAAAACCAACTGGTCTCAAGATAATTGGATACATCCAACTACTTCCTGGCAGACTTTACAAGTTGAAAATGAAGAAACTACAGCCGATTTAAAAATCAATCTTAACTTCTATATCACACTTCAAAAGGTAGAATAATACTTAAAAGCAAACATATAAAGAGCCTAAAACTACTACACCGTTTTATGTTAATATTATGTTAAAATAAAATTAAACAAGCGTTTAAATTAAACAAGTGTTTAATTTTGCATCCGATTAGAAACAATATCATGTCACAGATCGAATTAAACGAGAAAAAAATTCAGATTCTTAATGTTGCAGAGAAGCTATTTTCTGAAAAAGGATTTGAGGGGACATCAATACGGGACATTTCAAAGGAGGCAAAAATTAATATTGCCATGGTTTCGTATTATTTTGGGTCAAAAGAAAGACTTCTAGAAGCTTTGATTTTTCACAAAACTGTTGATTTAAAATTACAACTCGAAAATTTATTACACGAAAATCTTGAACCCCTTGAAAAAGTCAATAAATTAATCGAAATTTACATCACCAGAATCTGCCTTAACAAAGGGATTTACAGAGTTTTACATTTTGAACTCAACAATAAAAAAAGAGAAAAAAGCCTGAATGCCTTTACAGAACTGAAAAAAGGAAATTTAAAATCTGTAGAAAGTATTATCAAGCAGGGTCAGGCTCAGGGAGTTTTTAGAAAAGATATTAATATCCAACTGATTACACCCACAATTATTGGAACCTTTTTTCACTTTCACATGAATAGATCTTTCTTCGAAGAATTATTGGATTTAAAAACAGAAGAAATGTTTAACAATTACATTAAAAACGATCTTACAAAGCACATTCAACAAACTATAAAAGCGCTACTTGTTTATGAAAATTAGTCAATTAATGCTCTTTGGAATATTCTTTATCGGAATATCGTCAATTGAAGCACAAGAAAAAACAAGTTTAACTTTAGATGAAGCCGTAAAAATGGCTTGGGAGAAGAGTAACGAAGTTACGCTTGCCAACACTAAGGTAAACACAAAAAAACACGAGTTAACAGCCGTAAAAAACAATCAGTATCCTGATCTTAAAATTTCTGGACAATACCAGCGATTAACAAAAGCGTCGATTGATATGCACAATGAAGGGGAAAGTGCAGCTTCACTGGCTTCTCCAGACCGCGCAATGCTAGCAATGGCTAATTTGAGCTTACCTATTTTTGCCGGATTTAAAATTCAAAGCAGTATCGATTCGTACGAAAGCTTATATGAAGCTGAAACTGCATATGCTGCGAAAACAAAAGAAGATGTTGCTTTAAGAGTAATAACTTACTATACAGCATTGTACAAAGCACAAAAAACTTTAGATGTCTTAAACGAAAATCAAAAAAGTGCTAAGCAACGTGTAACTGACTTTGTCGAATTAGAGAAAAACGGAATTATTCCGAGAAATGATTTATTGAAAGCGCAGTTATTGGTTTCAAAAACGCAATTATCTATTGATGAAGCGAATAACAATCTAAACAACATCAATTTCTATCTGACCACTTTATTAAAGTTAGCTCCAGAAACAAAATTGCAGGTTAATGAGGATGATTTCTTTAATTTAAAAACAAACAATGCTCCTACAACTGATGCATTGGCACTTGAAAGCAGAAAAGATTTAGAAGCTATTCGTTTACAATCAAAAGCTTCAGAAGCAAATGTTAAGATCGCAAAATCGGGCTACTACCCTACGTTATCTTTACTTGGGGGTTATACTGCATTAGATCTTAAAGACATTATTACTGTAAAATATGCGATGAATTTTGGTTTAGGTTTGTCTTATGATTTATCTGGAATTCTAAAAAACAGCGCACACGTTAAAGAAGCAGAAAGCAGAGCTTTGGAAGTAAAAAACACAGAAGCTATTATGACGGATCGTATTAAAGTTGAAGTTCAGAAATCTCTTGAAGATTACGACTTAGCGATCAATCAAAGTGTAGTTTATGAAGAAGCACTTCAACAGGCTGCTGAAAATTACAGACTTGTAAAAGACAAATTCGATAATGGTTTGGCAGATACCAATGACTTGGTTGAAGCTGATGTTGAGCAATTAAGCGCAAAAATTAATACCGCTGTTGCAAAAGCATCAATCATCCAAAAATATTACGAATTACTTTCAGTATCAGGACAATTATCACAATCATTCAATCTTTCTAAAATATAATCGATATCTCTCATGGAAAAGAAAAAGACAAATAAAAAATTCATCATCATACTAGCCGTTTTGGTTTTAGTGGGGGGAACTTACGGAATATCAAAATACATGCACTCTTTAGCTCACGAGGAAACAGATGATGCTCAAATTGAGAAAAAAATGAACCCGATTATCCCGAGAGTTTCAGGATATATCAGCAAAGTATATGTGAAAGATAATGATTATGTAAAAAAGGGCGATACTTTATTTACTATCGATAAGAGAGATTATCAATTGAAAATTGATGAAGCAAATGCTGCTTTATTAGGTGCTGAAGGTCAATTTGAAGCTGCAAAAGCTGATATTGGAAGCGCATATGCAAGCATCTCAGTTTCTGATGCACAAATGAGATCTGCAGGCGGTTCTATCGAAAGCGCTAAAATTAGATTGAGACAGCTTACAAACGATTTTAATCGTTACAATAACTTGTATAAAACACATACAATTACCAAACAACAATTTGAACAAGCTCAGGCTGCAAAAGACGAAGCTGAAAATCAAGTACGTGTTTTAGAACAACAACAAAGAGCAAGTTCTTACCAAAAATCGGTTATTCAATCAAAATCTAAAGTTTCTGACAAGCAAACAGAAGTTGCTGCAGCAAACATCAAAAAAGCAAAAACGATGCTTGATGTTGCGCACTTAAATCTTTCTTATACAGTTGTAACTGCAGCTATTGACGGTCAGGTTTCTAAAGTTGATATTCAGCCAGGACAATTAGTTCAGCCAGGACAATCTTTATTCTACATTATTAATAATACTGAAGCTTGGGTTGTGGCTAACTTTAAAGAAACACAATTAAACAAAATGGTTGTGGGACAAAAAGTAAGCTTGAAAGTTGATGCTTATCCAAACTATGAGTTTAAAGGAACTTTGACTTCATTTTCTCCAGCAACAGGATCACGTTTTTCATTACTACCTCCTGATAATGCAACAGGAAACTTCGTAAAAACAATTCAGAGATTACCAGTAAAAATTAGTTTAGACCAATCAAACGATCCTGAGAAAGTAAAACTTTTAAGACCAGGGATGAATGTTGATGTAGACGTACATTTAAAATAAATAAATGGCAGCAGCAATACAAGCAGACGACGATTTAGTAGAATACGGTTACCGACGCGTGATTATTACAATTACAGCTGTACTTTGTGCATTGCTTGAAATTGTTGATACCACGATCGTAAACGTAGCTCTAACAGACATGCGCGGAAGTCTTGGTGCTACCTTGACAGATGTGGCGTGGGTTATTACAGCATACGCAATTGCGAATGTTATTGTAATTCCGATGACGAGCTGGTTATCACAGCAATTTGGAAGACGTAATTATTTTGTGGCTTCTATCATAATATTTACGGTCTGTTCTTTTTTGTGTGGTAATGCCAGTAATATTTGGGAACTTGTGGCCTTCCGATTCGTACAAGGTATGGGTGGTGGAGCGCTTCTGGTAACAGCCCAAACGATTATTACAGAAAGTTATCCGGTTGCCAAACGCGGAATGGCGCAGGCAATTTACGGAATGGGTGTAATTGTTGGTCCAACTTTAGGTCCGCCTTTAGGAGGATATTTAGTAGATAATTATTCTTGGCCTTATATTTTCTATATCAATATTCCATTAGGAATTATCGCAACTATTTTGGCTATAACTTTTGTTAGAAGTCCGAAATATGGAGAGAAATTAAAAGCAAATCAGGTTGACTGGTGGGGAATTATTTTACTTACTGCCTTTATTGGTTCTTTACAATTCGTACTAGAACACGGTCAGCAAGACGATTGGTTTAACGATTCACTTATTGTAACGCTAAGTGTGGTGACAGTTTTAGGATTAGTTCTCTTTATTTGGAGAGAGCTGACTTACAAATATCCAATTGTAAACTTAAGTGTTTTAAAAGATGGAAATTTACGAATTGGAACAATTATGTGTTTCATTCTTGGTTTCGGTTTATATGGTTCAACGTTAATTATCCCAATTTATACGCAGTCTATTTTAGGATGGACCGCAACTGATGCAGGATTATTATTAATTCCAGGATCTATCACAACGGCGATTATGATGCCATTTGTTGGAAATATGATTCAGAAAGGTGTTCCTCAAGGTTATATGGTTGGAGTTGGATTTTTAGTTTTCTTCTTCTTTACCTTTATGATGTACAGCCGTATGACACCTGATACTGGTGTTGAACATATGTACTGGCCTTTAATTTTAAGAGGAATAGGTCTTGGATTACTTTTCGTTCCAATTACCACACTTTCTCTTTCTACTTTGAAAGGAAAACAAATTGGTGAAGGAGCCGCTTTTACCGGAATGATGCGTCAGTTAGGTGGATCTTTTGGTATTGCCATTATTACAACTTTCATTACACGTTTCAGCCAATCGCACAGAGTAGATTTGATTAATAATTTAGATCCTGCAAAATTCGAAGTACAGCAGCGTGTCACTGGTATGCAGCATGCCTTTATGGCGAAAGGCTACAGTGCAGATGTTGCTTTGAAAAAAGCCTATCAGGCAATAGAAATGTCAGTAATGAAACAAAGTACTGTAATGGCCTATATGGATATCTTTATGTACTTAGGAATTATGTTTTTATGCTGTATTCCGATTATTCTTTTCATCAAAAAAGGAAAGAATAAAATTAATCCCGCAGATGCGATGCATTAATATTTAATAATTATTTATAATACCCAAAAAAGCCGAGTTTATTTCCTGTAACTCGGCTTTTTTATGTATTTATGTTTTTATGTTTTTTTTTGTTTCAAGTTTCAGGTTTCAGGTTTTGTTAACTGTGTTAACCTTGCGTAATCTTTGCGCCTTTGTGTTTAAATAATCTCAAAGTAAAGAAACCTTTGTCCCTCTGCCCCTCTGCGCCTCAAAACCTCAGAACCTCCAAAAAAACCTATCTCGTAAAAACCAAATGATTTCCTTTAGATAGATTTGCATCAAACTTATATCCTTCATAATCAAAACCTTTTAAGTCATCAATAGTTTCAGCGTTTGTATCGATAATATAACGCACCATCATCCCTCTCGCCTTTTTGGCAAAGAAACTGATCATTTTTAGTTTTCCATCTTTGTAATCTTTAAAATCTGGCGTAATTACAGGAACTTTTAAAGCTTTTACATCAACTGCAGAAAAATATTCGTTACTCGCTAAATTCACAAATAATTCGTCTTTTTTCAATTCTTTGTTTAAGGCTTTAGTAACGGCAGGTTTCCAGAATTCGTGCAGGTTTTTATATTCGCCTACAGGTAATTTTGTGCCCATTTCTAAACGGTAAGCCTGCATTAAATCAAGCGGTTTTAAAACACCATAAAGACCAGACAAAATTCTAAGTTTATCCTGAAGTGCATCTAATTTATCTAATGGAATTGAATAAGCATCTAAACCGGTGTAAACATCACCATCAAAAGTATAAACTGCCGGACGGGCATTTTGTGGTGAAAAAGGAGTTTTCCATTTTTGATTGCGTTCCCAATTTAAATCGGCCAATTTATCTGAAATAGACATTAGCTCCGATAATTCAGAAGGTTTTTTAGGTTTTAAAACTTTATGAACCTCTCTTGCTTCTTTTAGAAATGATGGTTCTGTATATTGAGATGTTGGTAATTCTTTTTCGAAATTTAATGACTTCGCAGGCGATATAACAATTTTCATGTGTACGTTTTTGTATGATTCAAAAATACAAATTGAAAATTTAAAAATATATTATTGCAATTGATTTGTTTTATGAATATATAATCCGTCTATATCAAAAGTCCCAGCGGGACAACATATTTATAGAACTAATATTTTAGATATTCAACAAAAGCCTCAGCGGGGCGAAATTATTTCTCTAAAAACGAATATCGCTCCGCAGGAGCTTTCAATAAACTTTGAAAAACTTTCTATAAATATTTTGCTCCTACGGAGCATTCATTCATTGAAATATAATTTTACTAAAAATTGCTATTAGAAAATGAGAATTTATATAAAAAAGTGCCCTTTACATTATAATAGGCATTTTCTATGTTGTAAATTTGCAGACGTTTCATTCTCTTCAAAAAAGAAATGTAATTTTTTAAAATTCTTGAATTCGTGGCTATACAAACAAATTATAAGACTGCTCTACAAAATAAAATTTTCGATGTTATTTCGAAAGCATCTCAAGAACTTAACGTTGAAAGTTATGTAATTGGCGGATTTGTTCGCGATTTACTCCTAAACCGTGGTTCCAAAAAAGATATTGATGTTGTTGCAGTTGGAAGCGGTATCGAACTAGCTTTGAAAGTATCTGAATTACTTCCTAAAAAACCAAAAGTTCAAGTTTTTAAAACTTACGGAACAGCAATGTTACGTTTTGAAGATACCGATATTGAGTTTGTCGGCGCACGAAAAGAATCTTATAATTTTGACAGCCGAAATCCGATTGTGGAAAACGGAACTTTGCAAGACGACCAAAACCGTCGTGATTTCACAATCAACGCGTTAGCATTATCTTTAAACGAAACTAACTTTGGCGAGCTTTTAGATCCGTTCGATGGTTTAGCAGATTTAGAGAACAAAACAATAAAAACACCTTTGGATCCAGATATTACGTATTCTGATGATCCTTTGCGTATGTTACGTGCGATTCGTTTTGCAACGCAGTTGAATTTTGAGATTGAAGAAAATTCGCTAAATGCTATTACAAAAAATGCTGATCGAATCAATATTATCTCTGGTGAAAGAATTGTAGACGAGTTAAACAAAATTCTCTCTACAGATAAACCTTCTGTCGGATTTTTACTTTTATATAAAACAGGCCTTTTAGATATTATTTTACCTGAATTGACTGCTTTGAATCAGGTAGAAGAAATTGAAGGTCATACACATAAAAACAATTTTTATCACACGCTTGAAGTTGTAGATAATATTTGCCCCAATACAGATGATGTCTGGTTGCGCTGGTCGGCTTTACTTCATGATATTGGAAAAGCGCCAACAAAACGTTTCAGTAAAAAACAAGGCTGGACTTTTCACGGGCATGAATTTCTAGGCGGAAAAATGGCAAAAAAAATCTTTGAACGCCTGCACATGCCATTGAACCACAAAATGAAATTTGTGCAGAAAATGGTAATTATGAGCTCTCGTCCAATTGTTTTGGCGCAGGATATTGTGACGGACAGTGCGGTTCGCCGTTTGGTTTTTGATGCCGGTGAAGATGTAGAGAATTTAATGACTTTATGCGAAGCGGATATCACAACTAAAAACCCTTCGAAGTTCAAGAAATACCATAAAAACTTTGAACTCGTTCGTAAGAAAATTGTTGAAGTTGAAGAGCGCGATCAGGTTCGTAATTTTCAGCCGCCAATTTCAGGTGAAGAAATTATGGAAATGTTTGACTTAAAACCTTCACGCGAAATTGGAGTTTTAAAAGAAGCCGTAAAAGAAGCTATTTTAGAAGGCGATATTCCAAACGAATATCAGGCGGCTTATGATTTTGTGATTAAAAGAGCTGAGAAGTTAAACTTAAAGCCTAAAAAATAATGGACACTTTAGGGGCTATTTTTTGTATCATTTTAGTATTAATAGTTTTAGGAACTAATATTATTTTTATTAGAAAAATTAATAGAACCAACGATAGTCGCTATAAATATAAAATCTTCTTTTTTTTAATTAGTATTGTTTCCATATGTGCCATAATGATTATAGCTGCGTTATTTCAAAATATAGTTTTAATTGACTATTTCAAAATAACAGATATTGAAAGCTTTCAATATAGAATAATTATTATAACTGCGCTCTCAATTACTAATATGATAGCAAACTTTACTTTATTAAAACTTTATGTAAAAAGAAGAGAAAGAAAAAGCAAAAACAAATTTAACGGAATAGAATTAATTGGAAAAGAATGAAAAAAGAGAATAAATCAGTAATTATTTGGTTACTATCAGGTTGTGTTTTATTGTTTTTAATGGTTGTCGTTGGCGGAATTACCCGTTTGACTAATTCAGGTTTATCTATGACCGACTGGCATTTGGTAACTGATACTTTCCCACCCTTAACAGATGCCAAGTGGCAGGCCGCATTTGATGAATATAAAAAGTTTCCGGAGTACCAAAAAATCAATATTCACAACGATTTTCAATTAGCAGATTATAAATTCATTTATTTCTGGGAATGGTTTCACCGTTTTATCGGTCGTATTATTGGTTTGGTTTTCTTTGTTCCTTTTGTTTATTTCTTAATCAGAAAAAAACTGGATCGCTCAACTATCAAAAAATGTGTTATTCTTCTAGCAATGGGAGGTTTTCAAGGGTTTTTAGGATGGTTTATGGTAAGAAGCGGGTTAATTGACAATCCAGATGTGAGTCATTTTAGACTTTCATTGCACTTAACTTTTGCCTTTATTACTTTTGCTTATACACTTTGGGTGGCACTGGATTTAATCTACCCTGAAAAAAACACCCGAATTAATATTCCACTAAGAAACATTGGCCGATTTGCTTTAGCAGCTTTACTAATTCAAATTATTTACGGCGGATTTGTTGCTGGATTAAATGCTGGATTAATTCACAATCATTGGCCGTTAATGAGCGACGGACAATTTATTCATGATTCTGTTTACATAGAACAGCCAACATTAATCAAAAATCTTATCGAAGGAAAAAGCGGCGTTCAGTTTGTACACAGAACTTTTGCTTATGTTGTTGTAGCTTTTATTTTGTTCTTATATTACAGAAGTACCAAAATTTCGTTGACAAATACACAATCGAACGGAATTAAAACTTTGGTTGTTTTTGTTTTCATACAATTTCTTCTGGGAGTTTTTACTTTGTTATATAGTGTTCCATTGGCTTTAGGATTAATTCACCAAATTATGGCGTTTTTCCTTTTGAGCGCCATGACTTTTACATTGCATCGATTGAGTAAATAACGTATCTTCCATTAAAAAAACGAAGATGAAAAAAGTATATTTTTTATTTTGCATTTTATATGCTTGTTTTATATATAGTCAAAACACACCTAAACCCCTGATAATTTTTAATGGCAAAAATATAGGTTACAAGAATCCAGAAGATGTTTTGAAAACGATAAAAAAGCAAGACTTAGCGAACCTAGGAATTTTTAAGGGAGATACTGAAGACGCTATAAAAAAATATGGTTCAAATTCTGGTGTAGTTGTAATTACAACCAAAAAATTTATTTTAGATACATTTTACAAAAATAATATCGAAAATTCCCCTTTAAAAAAGGAAATTCCAACGACCGATATTTTATCTAAAATTGGTATAATAATAAGTAAGGCTGAAAATAAAAATCAGCCTTATGAAGAACTTTCGAAATATATAAATATTGATCTTTCTGATGATACTGTCCTGAAAATTGCATCAATTACTTTTATAAAACCTGTTGATGCGGTTAAAATGAACCGTGATTGGAAATTTGGAGCTATAGAAATTATGTCAACTCTTGATAGATAATTTACCCAAGCCAAGATTTAAAATCCTGCACTTTTTCACGACTTACAACTACCTCATCATCTTTGTAAGTTGGTAAAATTACTTTTAGACGAGAATTGGTATAAACCTGAATTTCTTTAATTGCTTTTAGCGGGACAATAAATTTTCTACTTACGCGGAAGAAATCCTTTTTGTCAAGTTCTTGTTCTAAAATTTCTAAAGTAGAATCAATTAAGTAATCGCGATTGTCGCACGTATGAATATAAGTTCCCTTGTTTTCGCTGAAAAAACATTCAATTTCTTCTGTGGTAATGACTTTTAAATGCTGACCAATTTTAACTGTAAATCTCTTTTTATAAGTCTTCTCAAATGGATTTGAAAGCATTTGGCGAATCTGCTCAAAGTCAAGCTGCAAATTAGAACTTACTGTTGCTGCTTTTGGAAGACGCGATTTAAATTTTGAAACTGCTGTTTCCAAATCATCTTCATCAATTGGTTTTAAAAGATAATCGATACTGTTGAGTTTAAAAGCTTTTAACGCATACTCATCATACGCAGTTGTAAAAATGATAGCACTTTTAATATCTATCTTTTCAAAAATTTCAAAAGACAAACCATCTGATAATTGAATATCTAAAAATATCAAATCGGGATGCTGGTTATTCTTAAACCATTCGATAGATTCTTCAACCGAGTGAAGCATGGTTTCTACCTTTACATCTAACTTTTCAAGTTTTCTTTGCAGCAATCTTGCAGCTGGTTTTTCGTCTTCTATAATTAATGTGATCATTTACTATATTGTAAAAATTTGAAAAAATATGAATTCAAAGTTACTCCCATTTATTTTTATTTGAATTATCTCTATCCATATATTTTTGAATTTTCTTTTCCTCCCAGTCTGAACCAAAAAACCATTCTGAACCAAAAACGGATAATGCGTGAGCAGCTAAACCAATTCCCCAAAAGAAAGCAGTTGAATACGTATTCCATTTTGATAAACCGCTAAAATCGATTCCGTCTGTTAGATTATTTCTAGTTAAACTAGACAAAATGATAATAATGTTCACAATGATAAATACTCTTAAATGCCCGTAAAAACCTTTTATTTTTTTTACTTTTTTGTATGCAGCGTTGTAACTTTCATCTGAACTATATTCGCCAGAATGCTGCTGTGCATATGCTTCGTACATTTCTTTTCTAAAACGTCCCATGTTTTTTATTTTTTTTAAATACTTATTTCCACTTATTTTTATTCTGTTTTTCCTTCTCCATTAGTTCCTTGATTTTTCTTTCTTCCCAATTTTTTCCTAACACAGGGAAAATTTCAAAAACCTTTAATCCATGAAAAACTACTCCTACTCCCCACCACAATAATGGCCAGAAAAACCATAAATATTGCGGAGATGTATATAAGTTTATAAAAATCAAAATCGCATTTACTAATATGAAAGAGAGGAGATTTCCGTAAAATCCTTTTATATTTTCAACCTTTTTTCGCGCTTGAATATATCTTTCTTCTTCGTTTAAATTCATTTCCATGATTACTCCCATTTTTGTTTTCTATTTCGTTTATCTAAAATACTTTTTACTTTACGTGCTTCCCATTCATCATCAAAAATTTTGAAAGAGGTAAACACATCGATCGCTGATCCAATCACTACTGCAGACCACAAAATCATTACTATATTATTTAAAAGTTTAATCGGAAATACATTTAAAGGCAATTCTGTATATTCTTTTAAAAGGAAAATAGTTAACCCGACTGCGTAAAAGAACAACTGCTTGTAGAAAGACTTTAGCTTTACAACTTTTCTACTTGCCATTTGCTTCAGTTCCGGTTCTTGCTGCTCATTATCAAATTTTGGTTCCATAATTATTCCCAAGTTTTTTTATTTTTTTCTTTCTCAAGAATTTCTCTGATTTTTTTCTCTTCCCATTTTTTATTAAAGAAAGGCGGAAAACTAAAAACTTTCAATCCGTGCAAAATGACAGCCATTCCCCATCCCATCAAACACCATATAAACCATAAATATCCTGGAGAAGTCATAACATTTACCACAATTACAATTGGATTTACCAGTAAATAAACTGTCAAATGCTCATAAAACTCTTTTATTTTTTTTACTTTTTTTTGAGCATCATAATAACGGTCTGCTTCTGTAAAATCTTTTTCCATGATTATTTCCAGTTTTTTTGTTTGTTATCTTTTTCTAGAATTTCTCTAATTTTTCTTTCTTCCCAATCTGAACTATAGCCAAAAACTTTAAAAGCATGCATGGTTATACCAAATCCCCAGCCTAAAGCAGAAAACCAAAACCATTGAAATCCAGGTGAAAATCTTAAATTAATAAAAACTAAAAGCGGAACCACACAGCAATAGGAAATAATATTGGCATAAAATCCTTTCAATTCTTCTACTCTTTTTTTGGCTCTATAATAGGCTTTTGCTTCGTCATTATAATCTGCACTTGTTTCCATAACAGTAATTTGTTTTGTTAATATTGGAATTTTAACAGTGAAATTTTTATCGTCTTGCTCTACCATCACTTTTCTATCCGTTATAATTCCATAACGATTTACAATATTTTGCAGTCCAACTCCTTGTCTGTCCTGCAAAACTTCTTTTTTCTGAAGATCATTTTGAATGGCCAAACAATCCTTGTCAATAAAAATTCTAATATGCAGTGGTTTTTGTTCACTTACCACATTGTGTTTCACCGTATTTTCTAATAAAAGCTGTAATGAAAGCGGTACTACTTTGGCATCTGGATTTATATTTTCTGTTGGGAGCTCGTAGAACAAGCTATTTTCGAAACGCATTTTTAACAGATTCATGTAGGTTTTTGCAAATGACAATTCATCTTCAACAGAAACCAATTCTTTATCTTTCTGCTCTAAAACATATCTGTAAATTTTAGACAAGGAAGTTGTAAAGCGCTGTGCATTATCTGGATTTTCTTCAATTAAAGAACTTAAAACATTTAAGCTGTTAAAAAGAAAATGCGGATCGATTTGATTTTTTAAACTTTCGAATTTTGCATTTGCTGTTCCAGCGATAATTTTTTGCTGCGTTATTTCAAATTTTGAGGCTCTTTTCCATTTCACCATAAAACTTCTGGCCTGCATAAAAGTCGAAACTCCTAAAGATAAAATGATATAAAAAAGATGAACCCATAACATTCTTGCTCCAAAAAACACCTCTAAAGTCACATTTTGCAAGACAACGAAAATAAAATAATTTATTCCTAAAACTACAGGAACTGTATAAAGAACAGTTACCAATATTCCGTAATAAACCCTCAGGTTTGTTTGTTCGAGCCAATCCCATTTTCTATCCAGAAAAACATTGATAAATCCGTTACCAAAACCCAAACCGAAAGAATAAAGACAGCTTATAAAAAAAGTTAAAAGAACGTTTGTAACATTTAAATCATCTCCTAAACAAGCTGAAAATATTACCGCAAATACCATTGCAATCTTGAAACATGCGATAGTTCCGTTTTTTAAATCAGAAAATGTTCTTCCGTCATCTTTCATATAATCAGCTTAATTTATTTTATTATTTACAAGTTTTTTGAACTTCCAAAGCTCTTTCTAATCCCCATTTTGGAGAAAAAGGCGTTGCAGGTTTAAAAGTATTAAAAAGTTCAATAGATTTATCAACTTGCACACATAAAGGTTTTGTATCAACTCCTGTCCATTTTGCGCCTCCTAATTGGTAATCAGCTTCACCAAAAACTGCTCTTGGGTTATTTGGATCAATTGCTTTTGCTTTTGCATAAGCTTCCATTACCTTTCCAGAATATTTCATTCCGTTTGTCATTGGGTCGGCAACAACATATCCTGTGTAAATTAAAGCCTGTAAAACATATAATTCTGAATTGTTTTGGTCTTTAAGAAATTCAACATCCAAAGCATCTTGCGCTTTTGTTAAAAGCAAATCGATTTTTGTTTTATCTTTTTCAGTAAAAACCGATAATGTATTTACTAAACCAACATAATAATTAGGAAGCCAGCTTGTTTTTTCAGCAGCTGCGATTCTTTCAAACATGGCAGAAGCTTCAGCATTTTTTCCTTCTTTCCAAAGTCCGAAAGCTTTGTTCATTCCTTGTTCAAATTGTGTTTGTGCAGATAATAAACTGCAGATAAATAACGTAATAATGGTGATAATTTTGGTCATGATTTCTTTTTTTTAAGGTTATAAGGTTTTGATTTACTGAGATTCTAAGTTTTTTTTGGTTCTAAGTAGATAAGCTTCTAAGTTTTTTCTTAGTATCTTAGAAGCTTAGCAACTTAGTACCTTCTTTATTATACTTCAAAAGTATTACGGTTTTTACTCTTTTAAAATTAAATGATACTGAGTTGTTGATTTTTGTTACTGAATTGTTTTTTTTTAAGGGGCAGAGGTTCAGAGGTGCAAAGGTTCAGAGGTTTTCTCTACTTGCTTTCAAAAAACTTTGTTCCTTTGAACCTTTGTTTTTTTTTTAAGGGGCAGAGGTTCAAAGGAGCAAAGGTTCAGAGGTTTTCTCTACTTGCTTTCAAAAAACTTTGTTCCTTTGAACCTTTGTTTCTTTTTTTAAGGGGCAGAGGTTCAGAGGTTTTCTCTATTCGCTTTTTAAAAACTTTGTCCCTTTGAACCTTTGCTCCTTTGAACCTTTGTCCCTTTGAACCTTTGCCTCTCTGCACCTAAAAATCTACAAATTTTTAAGCTGATTCTCATTTTTATTCTGGCTGATTGTCCAAAAGAAGCCCACGAAGAAAAATCGGTCTGCGGTTGGAACTACTGCTTGTCTTTGATAAACACCGGCTTGATCTGGCGTTCTGGCGTAATCGTATCCAAAAACATTTTGTGTTCCTAAAATATTTGAAACCGAGAAATAAAGGATTTTTTGAGTTGTCAATAAATAAGCCCAGTTAAAGCTCAAACTATTGTATGCTTTGGTTTTTCCGCTCATAAACTGTGTTTGGTTCGGATCATTGTACGGACGACCTGTACTGAAACTATTGGTAAAACCAATCTGCGATTTCCAGTCTGTGATAAAATATTTCGTTACAACAGATAAATTATGATTGGCTACAAAACTTGGAGTCGCCATATTTGGGAAGTTTTTGTATTGTCTTTCTGAATCGATATACGAATATGAAATCCAGTACTCTAAGTTTTTGTACAAATTACTGTCTCTCCAAAGTAAATCGAAACCTTTTGCATAACCCGATCCGTTGTTATTGAAAACCGAATTGTATTGAATGTCTCTTGTATCGTATTGAACTAAATTGCTGTAATCCTTATAATATAATTCTGTTCTAAGCAGTTGTCCAGGTTTTGTAAACGTATAATTCAAAATATAATGTCTCGCTTTTTCACTTTCAAATTGATGGTATTTTGAAAATTTGATATAATCTACAACTGGTGTCTGCGAAAAATCTCCGTAAGCAAATGAAAACTGACTGCTTTTTGAAACTTTGTATGCCAATGATGCTCTTGGCGCAATATTGTTTTCGTTTAATAAACTATTATTCGAATATCTCAAACCAACTTTCATTGCTAATTTTTTAGAGAATAAAATATCCCCTTCTGTGTAAGCAGCAAAAATGTTCGAATCGTAACCATTTGTAACAGCAATAGAACTATTGTCGTCAAAATTTTCAGTGAATTTTGTAATAAAATAATCTGTACCGAAAGATAGTTTAAAGTAATTCGAAACTTTTTTTGTCACTTTTAATTTCAACTGCGCAGCATTTTCATTATTGTCAATATCACTACTATCATACTTCAATTTATTTTTACTATAACCGTAACTAATTCCAGACGTTAACTGCCATCCTGTCCCGATAGTTCCCTTGTATGAAGAATTCAAATAAAAATTATTATTGTTCATATCAGTTCGAATCGGATTTTCAAAATTGATGTTTTTCTGATTTAAATCGAATTTCTCTGAATCGAAAGAAGCATATAATTTAAAGATTCCATTTGTAAATTTGTATCTGTAAACCGTTTCTCCTCCAAGCGATTGATAGGGATTGTTCCAATCTACATTTTGAGGAATTGCCGCTTGATAAGGCGCTAAATTGATGTATGCCATATTTACGCTCAAAGTACTTTTTTCCCATTTTTGCGTATTTCCTAAACTCAAACCAACTGTCATTAATCCGATATCTGTTTTTTCATGATCTTCTTCATCATTAGTATTCAAAAGCAAAACACTAGATAAAGCCTCGCCATATTCAGCCGAATAACCTCCGGTAGAAAAAGCAATTCCGCTAAATAAGAAAGGAGAAAAACGGCTTCTAGTTGGCAAATTATTAGTTGTCGCTCCGTACGGCTGCGCTACGCGAATTCCGTCAACAAAAGTCTGTGTTTCATTGGCTTCTCCTCCACGTACAAACAAACGTCCGTCTTCACCAACACTTTGCGTTCCTGGTAAAGTCTGCAAAGCCGCTACAATATTTCCGGCAGACCCTGCAGTTGTTACAATATCTAATGGTTTTAAAACAGAAACTCGAGCTTTGTCTCCAGATTCCAAAGTTCCAGCAGTAATAACAACCGCATCGAGAGCGTTCATGTTTTCTCTTAATTTTATGGTTTGATTTTTATAATTACTAACATCAATTTCTGTTTTGAAGGTTTCGAAAAGTAAAAAACTAATTATGATAAATTGATTTCCTGTCGTGGTCGTCTCAAAAGAAAATTCTCCCGTTTCAGAACTTGTTGCTCCGTCGTAAGTTCCGTCAATATAAATATTAGCGCCCACAACTGGTTTTCCTTTTTGGTCTACTACTTTTCCAGAAATAGTATTCTGAGCAAAAGAAAAAACAGTTAGTAATAATAAAATAAAAGTAATTCTGGTTTTCATGATATTGGTTTTTGATGAAGCAAATGTATTTTAACAAATTCTGTTAAAAAATATATAATAACCCAATTGTAGAATTTTGCGGATGAGTTGTAAATTCCTAATTCGTATATTAGCTTTTGTTTCCTTATTAATAAAAAGTCAATGAATATTGCTATAGCACAAATAAAATCAGTAAAAGGAAATATTCCTGCTAACATCCAAAAACATATTGCATTTATTAATCAGGCTTCTTTGCTTAAAGCTTCTTCTATTTTTTTTCCAGAACTTTCTTTAACTGGCTATGAACCAGAGCTGGCTAAAGATTTGGCTGTAAATCTAAATGACAATCGACTTGATGTATTTCAGGAAATTAGTGACTTAAAAAAGATTACTATTGGAGTTGGAATTCCAACTTTAAGCCATGAAGGAATTTTAATCAGCATGTTGATTTTTCAACCTGAACAACCTAGATTTCTGTATTCAAAACAACAGCTTCACGAGGATGAATTTCCTTATTTTGTAAATGGAAAAGATCAGGTTTTAGTTAATATTGAAGATGAAAAAATAGCACCCGCAATTTGTTATGAAAGTTTACAAATAAATCATGCCGATAAAGCCGTCGAACTTGGAGCACAAATTTATATTGCAAGTGTTGCTAAGTCTAAAAATGGGATCGATAAAGCATACGCATATTATGCAGAAGTTTCTAAAAATTATAAGATTCCCGTTTTAATGTCAAATTGTATTGGAGAATGTGACAATTTAGTGAGTGCGGGCTGTAGTGCTGTTTGGAATAAAGAAGGAAAATTAATGGCTCAATTTGATAATCAAGAAGAAGGTATAATTATTTTTAACACACAAACAGAAAAAGTTACAAGACAAATTATTTAACGAATTTTATTTTTTTATACCTTTAAAAATCAAACAATTAAAACAAGCATCATAATGTCAGAAAGCAAAAGAATTTCAAACTTATATCAATCCATTTATAACGGAAATCCGTGGCTTGAAGTTAATTTAGCCAGTACTTTAGAAAATGTAACGGCAGATCAGGCTTACAGAAAAGCAAATCCAAATCTTAACACGATTTGGGAAATTGTGAATCATCTGATACAATGGAGAAGAAATATTTTGGAGCGCATGCAGGGAGAAGTAACGATCACACCAGATCATAATTATTTTGTACCCGTTTTAGATCAGTCAGAAGCTGCGTGGGAACAATCACTGCAGACATTGGCAAAATCGCAGGAATCATGGAATGCCTTTTTTCAAGATTTTAATGATGAGGATTTAGCTAAAATATATGTCAACAATGGTCATACATATTACGAACATCTTCACGGAATTATTCAGCATGATGTTTATCATTTAGGACAAATTGTTATTTTGAAAAAGCTTCTTTAATAGGATTATGACAGAAAAAGAAAAAATGATCTCTGGCGAATACTACAACGCCTTTGATCCAGAATTATTAAAAGGCCGCCGCGCTGCCAAAAATCTTTTGCACAGCTTAAATGTAAAAGAATACAGAGTTACCAAAAAAGCAAAAGAAATTTTAAAAGAATTGATTCCGAATTCCGGAGCAGGTTTATATATCGAACCGCCATTTCATTGTGATTATGGTTATAATATTTTTTGCGGTGACAACGTTTACTTTAATGTGAATTGTGTTGTTCTAGATTGCGCGCCCGTAAATATTGGCTCAAATGTATTTATTGCTCCCAATGTTCAAATTTATACTGCATCACATCCGCTTGACGCCGAATTACGAAAAACGCTGGAAAATGCTTATCCTGTTACTATTGGAGACGATTGCTGGATTGGCGGGAATTCGGTTATTTGCCCTGGTGTTACAATTGGAAAAGGCTGTGTGATCGGCGCTGGATCTGTTGTAACAAAAGACATTCCTGACAATTCATTAGCTGTTGGAAATCCAGCAAAAGTGATTAGAAAATTAAACCAAGAACCTGAATCAAAAAAATAATGCTTACCCTTAACAAAGTTCATCACATTGCCATTTTGTGCTCTGATTATCAAAAATCTAAAACCTTTTATACTGAAATTTTAGGTTTAACAATTATAAGAGAAATCTACCGCGAAGAACGCCAGTCTTACAAATTAGATCTGGCTTTAAATGGTTCTTATATTGTAGAGTTATTTTCATTTCCAAATCCGCCGCAAAGACCTTCTCGACCGGAAGCCGTTGGTTTAAGACATTTGGCTTTTGAAGTGATTAATCTAGAAGAAACGATTGCTTTTTTAGATTCAAAAAACATCGAATCAGAACCTATCAGAATTGATGAAACTACAGAAAAGCGCTTTACTTTTATCGCAGATCCTGATTTACTGCCGATTGAGTTTTATGAAAGATAATTTTTTTTCTGCCGCGAAGGCGCTAAGACGCTAAGGATTTTGTTTTATCTGTTGATCTCAAATTTTTCTTTTATGTAGTCCTGAGGAACAAAAAATTACACACGGAAATCTACAAAGGTTTACAAATTTCTGTACGGACATACTAGTGTGATTCTTCGTTCCTCAGAATGACAAAAATTAGATATTCCAAAAAAACAGAACAAAAAATTTGTGTCTTCGCGACTTTGTGGCAAGAATATTTACCTGAAAGAATTTTCCTGTTTTTATTAGTTTTAACACACTATATTACGATTTTCCTATAAAAAACCGAATTTGATTCTTAATTTTGTAATCCGCATAAAAAAAAATGCGAATTCAAATTTACTTCTGATGAACAAAACGGCGCAAATCAAAAAAAATCATCAATTTATTAAGTTCCGAAAATTAGTTATTGTTTCTATTTTAATTGGCTTTCTTTCTGCCTTTCTCGGAATTTCACTAAAAAAAATTACTGAATATTACGAAGAAATCTTTTTCCACGAAGTATCAGTTCATCCTCTATTTTATATCATTTTTCCAGTTTTCGGATTATCTGTTATTTATTTTCTAAGACAGTATCTTTTCAAGAAAAAAGAAAATAAAGGAATCAAAGAAGTTTTTGAAAGCACCAGTTCGAGATCTAAAAACTTACCTTCATATAAAATTCCATCTCACTTTATAAACGGATTATTGACTGTTATTTTCGGAGGTTCAACTGGAATCGAAGTTTCTACAGTTGTTGCTACAGCCACAATTGGTTCGGTTGCCCACGAAAAAGAAAATGTTTTCCGCCAATATAAAACTGAATTAATCTGTGCGGGTGTTGCAGCGGGAGTTACAGCACTTTTCAGCAGTCCGATTGCGGGAATTTTATTTGCTTTTGAGGTGATTTCAAGAAAAGTAACAAGAGCATTTATCATTTCAAATGTAATTGCTGTTTCGATTGCTTTTGGTCTACTTACAATTTTAAAAGAAGAACCTTTATTTGCCGTATCTATTACAACTTGGCATTTAAAAGCAATTCCTTATTTTATTCTATTAGGAATTTTAGCTGGAATGAATTCTGTTTATTTAACCAAATGTGTTTTATTTTTCAAATCTCAATTCGGAAAAATAAACACTCATTATTATAAAATCATTATCGGATCTGCCGTATTAAGTATTTCGCTTTTTATTTTCCCCCAATTATATGGAGAAGGTTATCACGCTATAAAAGGGATCTTTGGTTCCAACCAGCTTCCATTAACCATTACATTAGCAATGACTTTTATCGGAATATTGATTTTAAAACCAATTGTAACTTCTATCACGCTGGCTTCTGGTGGTGACGGCGGTGTATTTGCTCCAAGTTTATTTATCGGAGCATTTTTAGGATTATTATTGGCATCAATCTTAAACAGCTTTTTCCATGTAAATGTAATTCCCGTTAACTTCATGATTATTGGAATGGCAGCGGTTTTAAGCGCCAGCATACACGCACCTTTTACAGCAATATTTTTGGTCTGTGGCTTAACGAATGATTATACTTTGTTCCTGCCAATACTTGTAGTTTGTTTGATTTCAAAATACACTGCAAAAACGATTTACCCTTATACTGTTTATAGTTACGCCCCAAGCTTAACAAAATAAAAAGAATTTTTAAGTCCTAAATTTCGCAGATTCTAAAAGATTTTTAATCATTTTGATCTGCGAAATTTACGGCAAAAAATACCACAACGAATATTTTACTTATGCCCACTCCAAAAATTAAAAGAAGCTATCGCAAAACACGTTATATTCTTTACAAAGAAACTTTAATCGATTTTAAAGAACATTTTTGGTCGTTTTTAGGATCTTTTGTCGGAATCGGAATTTTGGCTTACGTACAATCGCTTCATTTTTCAGGAAGTGATGCCGTTTATTTAATTGGTTCTTTCGGAGCGTCGAGTGTTTTAGTTTATGGAATTATTCAAAGTCCATTTTCGCAGCCTCGAAATCTGGTTGGCGGTCACGTTATCTCTGCGCTTGTAGGCGTAACGGTTCACAAACTGGTTCCAGATATTATGTATATCGCGGCGCCATTGGCCGTTTCGATTGCTATTATTTTAATGCAGATTACCAAAACACTTCATCCGCCTGGTGGGGCAACGGCTTTAATTGCAGTTATTGGAACCGAAAAAGTAAAAGCTTTGGGCTATATGTATGTGCTTTCGCCTGTTTTAAGTGGCGTTCTTATTCTACTTTTAACGGCTTTGATTTTTAATAATATGACTTCGACCAGAAGTTATCCAAGTCACAGTTCGTATCACAAACATTATCACAACATACGAAAGAGATTAAAAGGGAAATTATAATTCTAGATTAGTCTCCTGAAAGCATTTGAAAACCTTACTGTAGACTATGATTATCCTTAAAACCTACAAGGTTTTGGAAACCTTGCAGGTTGGAAGACGTGTTTATCAATTGGAACGTGGGCTTCTCCCGAATTCTCGGGATGCTCAGCCTGACAATCGGAATGTGCTCAGCCTGACAACAAAAAAATCTTTTCAACAAATCGTAATTCGAGATTCGTATTTCGTTTTTTATATTTTACCTTTGACCTCTCAATAAAAACAAATATTATGGTTTATAAATTTAGAGTAATTCTAGACGCCGAAGAAGATATTTTTAGAGACATTGCGATTCTTGAGGAAGATACCCTTGAGGATTTACATAATGCTATCTTCAACGCTTTTGGCTTTGACGGATCAGAAGTCGCTTCATTTTATACTTGTGATGAAACTTGGAATCAAGAAGATGAAATTCCGCTTTTTGATACTGGAGATGTTCCTGGCGAAATAAGAACCATGAATGATTATCCTTTGTCTAGTATCCTAGATCGCGAAAACACTAAAATTATCTACGTTTACGATTTCATCAGTATGTGGACTTTCTTAGTTGAATTAGCCGCAATCGAAGATGAAGCCGTTGGAGCTGTTTATCCTGAAACTTTATTTTCTCACGGCGAAATGCCAGATGAAGCTATCGAAAAAAACTTTGAAGCGGATATGCACGATGATATCTACGGAGAATTTGAAGATGATTTAGACGAAGACGATCTTGACATGTTCGAAGGCGATGACAGCTTTGAAGATTACGGATTTGAGGAGAATTGGAATTAATTTTTTTTCAGGTTCAAAGGATCAGAGGTTCAAAGGGTCAGAGGTTTTTCTTTTAAATCTTCGACTTAAAATTATAGGAATATTTTTATTTTTGTGTTTAATTTTTTAAATATCAAAAATGAAAACTTTTCGAGACCTTTTAATCTGGCAAAAATCTATGAACTTAGTTACCGAAATTTACCAATTAACAAATTCATTCCCAAAAGAAGAAATTTATGGACTATCTTCCCAAATTAGAAGATGCTCTATATCAATACCGAGTAATATTGCTGAAGGATATGGAAGAGACGGGAATAGTGATTATTTACGATTTTTAAATATCTCGATTTCATCATTATTTGAAATGCAGACTCAGCTCGAAATTTCTTTCAATCTAAAATATATAACCGAGTATCAATTCACTAAAATAAATGGAGAAAGCAGAGAAATAGAACGAATGTTAAGTGCTTTTATCAGAAAAATAAAAGACAGAAAATAACCTTTGTCCCTTTGAACCTCTGCCACTCTGAACCTAAATAAAAAAAATGATCAACCTATTCAACACCCACATCGAGACGCTTTCTATACACCGCGTAGGAAACAAAAGCCGTAACGAAGCCATTTTTTTATCAGAACAGCCATTTAATCTAAATGATGAAATTGTGCCTTTGATTAAAGAATACTTTTTTAAGCCTTTTCGAGAAAAAGAAGAAAACTATTATCAGTTTGCACACGAAGTGGACTTGGACTACAACGACATGTTTAAATATGCAACTGAAATTTTTGCTGATCCGGCAAATGTTCAGGAAGTTTCTAAAAACATTACAAAGCATTTATACGAGCAGTCAAATCATCCGCATATTAAAAACGGAGAGGTTTATGTAACTTATTTGACTAATCTAAGTATTGATAATAATGTAGTAGATGCAATCGGAATTTTTAAAAGCGAATTGCAGGCTGACTTTTTACAATTTGAAGAAAAAGACAGCAACCTGGAAATGATCTTGCAGCAAGGTATCAACTTGAGCAAATTAGATAAAGGATGTTTAATTTTCAATTACAAAAAAGAAGAAGGATATAAAATTTTAACTGTAGACAGCAACCGTTATGACGCGCGTTACTGGTTAGAACACTTTTTATCTGTTGATGCTTTTGAAGATGAAAATTTCATCACTAAAAAATATTTAAAATTCTGTCAAAACTTCGCAAAAGATGTTGTTTTGCCAGCAGAAGACAAGAAAGAGGAAGTAATGTTTATGAACCGATCTGTGAATTATTTCGCTAAAAATGATCAGTTTGAAGAGCAGAATTTCTTGAATGAAGTATTAGATAATCCAGACTTAATTCCTGAATTCAAAAACTATAAAGTTGATAAAGGAGAAAAATACAGCATCGAAGATGTAACCTCATTCCCAATTGCCAACGCAGCAGTTTCTGACGCTAGAAAATCGATTAAAAACGTTATTAATCTGGATACTCATATTCAGATTAAAATGGATTTTATCAACCCTGAAAGTGCAGAAAAATTTGTTGAAAAAGGCTGGGATGAAGAAAAACAAATGTATTACTACTTAGTGTACTTCAACAAAGAAGAAAAAAGCTAAGAAGTTTTCATTTTTCTATTACTTACTTAAAACAGAAAACGGCAGTTACAAATGTAACTGCCGTTTTTTTATGCCCTAAATTCTATAGATAAATAATTTAGGAGGCTCAAAAACGCAATATCAAACCTATTATTCTATGACATCGGAGTTAATTTTTTGTTAAAACAAATGCGCTATTTTAGAAACCCTCTAGAATCAAGGGTTTTATCTATTGAATAATAAAGGAAAGAAATCGTAAAATACTGTTCATTCTTAATTTATCCTTAAATTTGCATTAAAAAATAAACTAAGATGGATATTCATTTTTACGAAGAAAGTCCTTTCACCACCATTATCTCATTTCATAAGCTAATTGAATCTTTTGAAGAAATTGCTTTATCAAATGTTGATTACAGATCAAATTACGCAAAAGCCATTTTACAACAGATTGAATCTATTCCGGAATTAAGGACAGGAATTCAAGATTATTCTGTTATTAAAGAAAATGAAGCTTTAATCAAAAATATTCTAGCTGATTTATTTCCTACAGCATTAACTCACAATGAAATAAAAGCGGTTACAATTCCCTTTCAAAACATCTCTTTTAACTATTCTGAACGTTTCAAAAAGATTTTGAAAAATGCTGGAGATGAATTTTACATGGAAATTCGTGATTTCGATGAACATCAATTCTACATTAATAACTGTTGTTTGATTTTGAGCAATTATTACAAACAACATATTGATTTCAACAAGCCATTTTTCTACGATATTCCAGACGAAAGTGGTGTCGAAAAACATTATCGTATTTTGTACAATGCTGATTTCATGGAAATTATTCCAACCGAAAATTCAATTCCTTTAACTCAGGAAGATATTGACCAGCTGATTGATAATTACAATGATATTAATCTATGGAAATCTAAATTCCCAAAAGGAAGCTGGATTTTAAGAGGTTTCGGAATTGTTTCGCTATTTGATGCTACTACCGAAAGTGCTATTTCTACCTTAAAAAGTAACTTATTGAAACCTGGTGTAAAAACCGTTACAAGTGATCAGGAAGTTTCTAATATTTTTCAGTCAATTTTTAATCTTCCCAATTTAAAAGTCGGATTTATTATTTACAATCCAGAAGAAGAGAAATTTATCAGACCAGTTAAATATGAAACCCAGCTTAAAAGTTTCTTACTTTCTTCGGATCAGGAAGTAGATTGCCGAAATGCCTTTTTTGGATGCTCATTTGAAAATCTGCTGGACAAAAAAGAACCTTTTGTTATTTCTAATGTTCAAAAATTCACAGACGAGTCAACGAATAAAAGACTTGGCGAGCATTTATTGAAACAAAATATTCACAGCTGTATTTTTGCTCCCGTTATTAAAGACGGCCATTTATTGGGTGTAGTAGAATTGGTTTCGGAAAAGGCAAGAGATTTAAATAGTGTCAATGCTACAAAACTAGAATTGGTTTTGCCGTATTTAACCGACACTATCGACCGCTACAATACAGATATGCAGCATCAGGTTGAAGCGATTATTCAGCGAGAATATACTACGATTCACCCGAGTGTTTATTGGAAATTCAAAAAAGAATCGCAGAATTACTTTCAGAATAGCAATCACACAAAAGATTATATTTTTAAAGAGATTGTGTTTAAAAATGTATTTCCACTATACGGACAAATCGATATTAAAAGTTCTTCTGAACATCGAAATGAAACAGTAAAAACTGATTTGAAAAGTCAGCTTACAGCGCTTTTGGAAATTTTCGATAATCAGGATCCAAATTCAAATCTGGTTCTTTTGGAACAAAGAAAATTTGAACTGGAATCGCTAAGAAGCGAATTGGATTTCCCTTTAAAAGCGGATACCGAACAACATATTCAACGTTATATTGAAGAAGAAATTCATCCAATACTTAAGAATACAAAAAGTAACGAAAAAAACGAAAAATTAGAAAAACTATACTTTGAAAGTCTGGACGAAAAAACAGGAATGTTTTATCATGAAAGAAAGAAATTTGACAATGCCATGTCTATTATCAATAAGAGACTGGCAACCGTTTTAGATAAAAAACAAGTCGAGGCTCAGCAAATTTATCCGCATTATTACGAGCGTTTTAAAACGGATGGCGTAGAACACAATTTATATATCGGAGCTTCGATTTCGCCGACAAAACCATTTGATATTATGTATCTGCACAATCTTCGTTTGTGGCAGTTACAGACTTTATGCGAAATGGAATTGGAACATCATGAATTGAAAGAGTCGCTTCCGTATGAATTGGATGTTACTTCGCTGATTCTGGTTTTCAGTGCTCCGCTTTCAATTCGTTTTAGAATGGATGAAAAACGCTTTGATGTCGACGGAACTTACAATGCTAGATATGAAGTCGTTAAAAAAAGAATTGACAAATCGAACATTAAAGGAACAAACGAAAGAATTACGGAAAAAGAAAAAATTACGATCGTTTATTCTCAAAACAGCGAAGAAGCAGAATATTTAAAATATATTAAATACTTGCAGCACAAGAAAATACTTGAGCCTTCGATTGAACAATTTGAAGTAGAAGATCTTCAAGGTGTTTCTGGTTTGAGAGCGATTCGTGTAAAAGTCATTAATAACATTTCAAATCCTGGAGTAAAAAAGATTACTTATCAAGATTTATTAGATGAGCTCAACTAAAAGCTAGACTTTTTTTATGAATTATTGAGTTTAAAGCTTTGTCAAAGTTTGAAACTTTGACAAAGCTGCTAAACTCATATACTTAAACTTTTAAATTGACTTAAAAGCAATTACAAAAGAGATTACTGTAATAATCAACCCGAACATAAAAAAGTTATAGGCAATTCGGAGTAAGTTGTATTTACGTTGTAAAACCAATCCTAGGTAATACAAGTCCTTAATCATTGTGGAGTACAAATAATCGCGGTCTTTCATCATTTCGTTCATAGCCCAGTCATAATCTTCAAGAGGCATTTTATAGAAATTTCCAAAAAACATTAAATTCACTTTTTTTGCTTCAACATCGCCCCGCGTAAAAAATCCAGAAGTTACTTTTGGTCTGGTCGAAAGAATGGCAAAAATGATTGTAATTACACTAGACATCAACATTATAAAAGTCGGAATAACCAAGTGCGCATTCTTCGGACTATCTAATTTTGGAATAATAGAAGATAAAGCAATCGAAATAATAATTGCGTTTACAGACAACAAAATATTGGCTTTACTGTCGGCAATGCCGCTTAAACGAGTATGATTTCCAAGTGTTACACGAAATAAAGTATCAATCCCTCGATCTGGTTTTTCTACTTTTTCTTTCTTTTTATTTTCTTGTTCAATCGCTGCAGCCGCTTTTAATTCCTGTTTATTTATTTTTTTCTGAATAAGAAGTAAGTTCTTTTCCTTTAAAGGCTGCCATTTTCTCAGCGCATAATCGGTGTAGAAACGGTGTTTATTCAATAAAAAATTCAAATTTTCTCTCGTCCATTCGGAATTAGAAAAACTTACAATTCCAGTATTCTTAAGCTCTAGACGCAATAATTCGCAGGTTGTCGTATATTCTTCTCCCATTAAATGGGCATAATCTGCGTCTTTGATTATTTTTTCTAAATGTGTTCTAGGCTCATATTCTTTGGCTGTAGCCAAAATCAAACTCGAAACAAGCGTTATAAACTCTTCCGATTTTCCTTTTTGATGTAAAAAATCAGCAGCTATTTTTGTACTTGCTTTTTCATGATTTTCATATCCTTCAATATATCCAGTGTCATGAAACCATGCAGCAACCAAAAGAGCCTCTTTATCCTCACCTTCTACATCTTCTTTCTTGCATAACTCTTTGACTGCTGAGAATACTGTAAAAGTATGGCTGAAATTATGATAAGAATATAAATTAGAAAGTTTATCTTTGAGTAAATTACTGACGAAATCTTCGGATTGTTCTATTAGATTCATAAAGAATATTTTTATACCACTAAATTATGAAATTGTTTTTGGATAATCATTTTATTGCAAAAATTAAAACAGGAACAGTTACTTTCGTACTGCTTTTCCTAGTTTATTCTTGCGCAACTCACAAACCGCAATACGGAAAAAATGTAAGCGCAAACGAAAATGAAAACGCAACTGATACTATAAAAATTGCACACACTTTTTATCTTGTCGGAGATGCTGGAAATGCCGATGAACTACAGGCACAGCAAACCCTAGAGCTTTTACATCAAAAGCTGAAAAAGGCGAATAAAAAGTCAACTCTGCTGTTTTTAGGAGATAATATATATCCTAAAGGCTTTCCGAGTGATAAAAATGCTGCAGATGTTGCTTTGGCAGAAACAAAGCTGACAAATCAATTAAATCTGGCTAAAGGTTTTAGAGGAAAAACAATTTTTATTCCCGGTAACCACGACTGGTACAGCGGTATTAAAGGTTTAGAACTACAGGCTGATTTTGTTACCAAACAACTTAATGATAAAAAAGCTTTCTTACCGAGAAAGTCTTGTGCCATTGAAGATGTCAAAATTGATAGTACTACTACGTTAGTAACTATTGACAGCGAATGGTTTCTGGAAGATTGGGATAATCACCCAACTATCAATGACAATTGCGAAATTAAAACTCGGGAAGATTTCTTTGACGAACTGGAAAATATCCTAAATAAAAATCAGGAAAAAACAGTTGTTTTAGCGATTCATCATCCTTTGTTAAGCAACGGAACACACGGTGGACAGTTTTCATTAGAAAAACAATTGTTTCCTTTGGAACAAAAAATACCACTTCCCATAATTGGCTCTTTTATTAATTTACTAAGAAAAACTTCTGGAGTGAGTCCGCAGGATATTCAGAATAAACAATATACGATTTATGCCAAAAGAATTAAAACGCTTTTGCAAAAGCAGAAAAATGTAATCGTAGTTTCTGGACACGATCATAATCTGCAATTTATCAGCAAAGAAAATATTCAGCAAATCATTAGCGGCGCTGGTTCGAAATCTGAAGCTGCGAGAGCCGTAAACGAAAATGATTTTTCGTACGGAGGAAATGGATACGCTGTTTTAACTTTATTCAAAAGCGGCGATACCAAAGTTTCTTATTATGGAAATGAAAATAATAAGGAGAAATTACTTTTTGAACGTGAAATTATAAAAGCCAAAGAAATTAACTGGGCAACGGATATTCCTAATAGTTTCCCTTCCAAAATTACAACTTCTATCTATTCAGCAAAAATGACCGATAAAAGTTTGTTCCATAAATTTTTATTTGGCCAGCATTACAGAAAATATTACAGCATGCCTATTGAGGCGAAAGTTGCTACTATAGATACTTTAAAGGGCGGTTTAAAACCTATTCGCGAAGGCGGCGGGCACCAATCTGTTTCTTTACGAATGTCTGATCCGAAAGGGCGCGAATATGTAATGCGCGGCATGAAAAAAAGTGCGACTGTGTTTTTACAATCTGTTGCTTTTAAAGATCAATATGTTGTAAATGAATTTGAAGATACTTATGCAGAAAATTTCTTGTTTGATTTCTACACGACTTCTCATCCTTACGCGCCTTTTGCAATTGGAAGCATGTCAGATCGAATTGGAGTTTTTCATACAAATCCCGTTTTATATTATATTCCGAGACAGAAAGGCTTAGGTGAATTTAATTCTGGTTTTGGAGACCAACTGTATATGGTAGAAGAAAGACCTGCGGATAATCATCTGGACGGTAAAAATTTTGGAAGTCCAACTAATATTATCGGGACAGATGATATGATGCTTAATCTTCATAAAGATGAAAAATATTCGGTTGATGAAAAAGAATATATAAAAGCCCGTTTATTTGATATGCTGATTGGCGATTGGGACAGACACAGCGATCAATGGCGTTGGGCAGAATTTAAAAAAGACGGTAAAGTAATTTACAAACCAATTCCGCGAGACAGAGATCAGGCTTTTGCGAAATACGATGGAACTTTACTTTCTATTTTAATGAACATTCCGGCACTTCGCCACATGCGTACTTTTAAGTATAAAATTGATAATGTCAAATGGTTAAGCAGGGAGCCTTATCCAATGGATTTGGCTTTTTTAAGAACTTCTGGAGAAAAAGAATGGCTCGAGCAGGCAAAATTTATTCAAGAAAATTTATCTGACAGTGATATAGAAAATGCTTTTAAAAGTTTACCAAAAGAAGTTCAGGACGGAACGATTAAGGAGATTATAGCAAAATTAAAAAACAGAAAAAGAGATCTTCAAAAATATGCATCACGTTATTCTGATGTGCTGAGTAAAACGGTTATGATTGCCGGAACTGATAAAAAAGACAAATTTGTTTTGAATCATAATGCTAAAAAAAGTATTGAAATTCAAGTTTTCAGAGCAAAAAAAGAGGGCGATGAATTGCAGTATACAAAAACAGTAACTGATGCCAAAACCAAAAATTTATGGATTTATGGTTTAGATGATAATGATATTTTTGAGGTAAAAGGAAATGAGAAATCAAGAATTAAAGTCCGCTTAATTGGAGGTCAGAACAATGATACCTATAATATTGAAAACGGAAGAAAGGTTATTGTTTACGATTTTAAATCAAAAGAAAACACTTATAATTTAGATTCTAAAACACAGACACAGTTAACTGACGATTATGATGTGAACTTGTATAATTACGAAAAACCAAAATACAATGTTGTTTCTGGTCTTCCAAATATTGGTTTTAATCCAGATGACGGCGTAAAAGTGGGTATTAATTTAAATTATACTGTTAACAATTTCAAACAGAATCCATATACTCAAAGACATGTTTTAAATGCTTTCTACTACTTTGCAACTGGCGGTTTAGAATTTAATTATGCAGCACATTTCCCAGGTTTACTAGGGAAATGGGTTATTGATGTGGAATCACTTTACACAACTCCAAATTTTGCCATGAATTATTTTGGTTACGGAAACGAAACCACTTATGACGATGATGAAGTTAGTTTGGATTATAACCGTGTTCGTATTCGTAAATTTAATGCTTCGGGTGCAGTTCGCCATGTTGGTCGATATGGAAGTGAATTTAGCATACAGCCAATTTATCAGAGAATGACGGTGGAAGAAACAGAAAATAGATTTATCGATACTCCTAACATTGTAAATCCAAATGTTTTTGATACTCAAAATTTTGGCGGTTTAAAAGTGAAATATCTTTTCAAAAATTCTGATTTTGCCGCGAAACCAAATTTAGGTATGGCTTTTATGATCGCTGCAACGTGGACTGCAAATCTGGATGAAACGGAGAAAAATTTTCCAACTCTGGAAAGTTTCTTAGGATTTACACATAAATTAGATAAAAATGGTAAATTGGTTTTAGCGACTTATGTTAAAGGTAAAGCCATTTTAAATAATAATTACGAATTCTATCAAGGGGCTACTTTGGGTGGCGATACGGATTTAAGAGGTTTTAGAAATGAACGCTTTTTAGGAAGTTCCTATTTCTCTCAGAGTTCAGATTTACGTTTAAGCTTGGGTAGAATCAGAAAAACGATTGCTCCTTTTACCTATGGCGTTTTAGGCGGTTTCGACTACGGAAGAGTTTGGCTGAACGGCGAAGATTCTAAAAAATGGCACCATGATTACGGCGGCGGACTTTGGTTAAACGCTATAAATATTTTAACTGCCAGAATCTCTTACTTTAAATCTCCTGATGAAATTGGAAGGGTGATTTTTGGAGCGGCATATAGCTTCTAGAAAAGGTTCAAAGGAACAGAGCGACAAAGGTTCAAAGTTTTTTAGCCACGAATTACACAAATTTTCACGAATTCTATTAAACAAAAATTAGTAAAAAATTGTGTAATTCGTGGCTAACTTTTTTTTCTATAAATAAAATCTTGTTCCCGAAGCTTCAGGATAGAATTTTACTTCAACTTATATTCGTACACATCTCCTCCTACTTTATTTGTTTTTTCATCGGCGATTAATAAAGTGTTATTGTCTTTAAAAACGATGGCTTCTTTTTGTGAAAAGTGATTAAGATTTAATTCTGTATGAGTTCCTTTGTGAAATAAATCGCCTTTAAAACCTTTAAATAAAAGCACTTTGTCATGACTCAATAAAGCAACTTTTTTTCCGTCTGGACTTATTGTGGCGCTTGTTAAAACACAATGATTGTAATTACTGCAGGTTTTGAATTCACCAATTTTAACCGCTTTTTGAGTTCCAGATGCATTTTTGATTTTGTAGATAAAAGCTGTCCCATCAAAACCTTTACTTCTGTTTTTTGTAAAAAGATAAAAGTAACCGCCGTGTTCAAAGAAACCTTCAACATCATAAAACAGTTCTTTTTTCTTTGGAGGAAATTCGGTTTGTTCCGGGTATGAAAATGAGATTTTATATTCGGCTTTAGCCAAATCTTTATTTAATTCTCCTTTAGCAACTTTATAAATACATAAATCTCTGCGTTCGTTATCGTTGTTTCCAAAATCACCTATGTAAATATTTCCAGATTTATCTTTCGTAATATCTTCCCAATCGACATTTGCGGCGTTAGAAATTGTAATTGTTTTTTCTAATTTACCTTTAGAATCAATGGCATAAATAGCATTTTTGTTACCGCTGTCTTCCAAAGTATAAAGTATATTGGTCTCAGGAAAATAAGTTATCCCAGAAACTTCTTTTAATTTTTTCGGAAGCGAATAAAGCGTTTTCAAATCACTGCCAGATTGCTGCTGGCAAGCTAATAAAACTATAGAAACTACTGCTAAAAAAGATTTTTTCATATAATTATATTTTTTTGTCATCGCGAGAAACGAAGGATGACGAAAATTCTAAACTAAGTTAGTGTTTTTAAAATTACGAGTAATAAATTCGAATGCTGCATGCATAATATGCCCCATCGATTTGGCATTTTTAAACTTCATATCATTTGTATAACGATATAATTCCATTTTCAATTGATTCAGATGTTCTTCTGTAGAAATTGTATCGTGGCACATTATGTTCAACAGTTTTTTAATTCTGTTTTCTGCCGAATGGATCCGTTTTGCCAAAATCGCTCTTTCCTCATCTTTATATTGAATAATAGAACGTTCTTCTAACTTTTCCTTAATGAGCTTAATCATTGGGGAATTCTCTTTGAAAAACTGCGGTCGATATACTTTAAAATTACCTTCGTAACATTGCTGGTCAAAGTCAATCGGGCGAATTTTATAAACTACCTGATCAAAATCGTGAATTGGGACAATAACATAATTATACGCCCGCATATCTCCTAAAAGACGAATCATGCATCGTTCGTTGAACTTAACGAACTCTTTTGCAATCTGTGCTTTTTCCATTTCAGAACAGCCGTCCAGCAGCGTATCCATAAAAACATCGCCAGGAATTCCAATAATATGTTCTTCAATTAAAGTGTCTTTATAAACCAAAAAGTTGATTTTATCCGGTGAAAGGATATCTTCTAATTCTAATCCGTAAATTCGAGAAGCATCGGCTTTTTTGATGTAAAAATGAACGTAATTATCGTTGAGGATATTTCGGACTTTAATCCTGAAAGGTTTCGAATTTCCGAAAGTACAATAATCAATGGCATCAATATTTAGAAACTGAATAATCTCGCTGTTACCATCGGAATGCAGCAGGGAGTAAATTCTTTTTAGGTTTAAATCAATTTCATTGCGTTCAAATTCGTTGTAATACACTCGAATCCAAAGTGTATCATTATCATATTTATCGTAAACGTTTACCGAGCCTGAAAAGCGAAGCAGATCATCATAAAACACAGAAACTTTAGAAATACGTTCGTATCGCTCCAAATAGTTTAAAAGTGACTGTGTTAAAGGATAAGAAGGTTTTTTTAAAACCATTAATGGCTCGCTCATTTTGAATATCTTTAGTACAAATTTACATCAATAGGATTAAAGTTTAATTTTAAAGTAACAAAAATCAACTTAGCTCGTCATACTAAAAACTAAAACCAGAAAAATTTGGAAACCATCTTAACCATTGAAAATCTGAATAAAAGATACGGCCGTATTCAGGCTTTAAAAAATGTATCTTTTACAATACAAAAAGGCCGCGTGTATGGCATTCTTGGCCCTAACGGAAGCGGGAAATCGACAACATTGGGAATTGTCCTGAATGTTGTTAATAAATCTTCTGGTAATTATCGCTGGTTCGACGGCAATATAGAAACGCATGAAGCTTTAAAAAAGGTTGGCGCTATTATCGAGCGTCCCAACTTTTACCCTTATATGACAGCTGAACAAAACCTGAAATTAGTTTGTAAAATCAAAAATATCGATTATTCTAAAGTAAACGAAAAGCTGGAATTAGTTGGTTTAAGCGAAAGAAAAGACAGTAAGTTCAGTACTTTTTCACTCGGAATGAAACAGCGTTTGGCTATTGCATCGGCACTTTTAAACGATCCTGAAATTTTAATTTTAGATGAACCAACGAACGGATTGGATCCGCAGGGAATTCATCAGATTCGAGATATTATTAAAAAAATTGCATCGCAGGGAACGACTATTTTACTGGCATCGCATTTGTTGGATGAAGTCGAAAAAGTTTGTTCGCAGGTAATTGTTTTAAGAAAAGGCGAAGTTTTATACTCTGGTCCTGTAGACGGAATGTCATCTAATGAAGGTTTCTTTGAAATTTGTTCTAATGATAATTTGGCTCTAAAATCTGTTTTAAGCGAACATAATGCTGTTGGGCAGATTAAAGAAGAGGATGGCAAATTATTGGTTTACCTCAAATCTGATTTATCAGCTGCTGAATTGAATCAATTTTTATTTTCTAAAAACATTATTTTAAGTCATTTAGTAAAACGTAAAAATAGTTTAGAAGCACAATTTTTAGAACTAACCAAAAACGCCACTATTCAAAAAAACTAAACCATGAAAAGACTTCTCTCTATAGAATTGCAAAAAATCTGGATGAATAAAGCCAGCCGTATTTTAACATTAACTTATTTTATATTACTTTCTTTTATAGCGCTTATCGCTGCTATAAAATTTGACATAGGTGTTTTTAAATTTCATTTGGCAGAAATGGGAATTTTTAATTTTCCTTTTATCTGGCATTTTAATACGTATGTTGCCGCAATCCTTAAATTTTTTCTAGCCATAGTTATTGTCTCTATGATGGCTAATGAATATAGCTACGGCACTTTAAAACAAAACTTAATTGACGGTTTAAGCAAAAAAGAATTTATTCTATCCAAGTTTTTAACGGTAGTTTTGTTTGCATTTGCTTCAACGGTTTTTGTTTTTGTAATGAGCTTAATCTTAGGATTATTTTTCTCTTCGTATACAGAATTCAGTATTATTTTCAGTGATTTAGATTATCTTTTGGCTTTTTTCGTAAAGCTGACAGGTTTCTTTTCTTTCTGTTTATTTCTTGGAATTTTGGTAAAACGTTCTGCTTTTGCACTAGGTTTTCTTTTAGTGTGGAGCATTCTTGAAGGAATTTTAAAAGGTATTCTGGCTTTCAAAATTTTCCCAGAAAGTAATACAGATGAGAAAATCATGCAATTTCTTCCTTTAGAAGCTATGTCAAACTTAATTGTTAATCCAGGACCTCGATTATCAGTTGTCAAAAATATTGGAACTCAAATGGGAATCGAAACTGATATGGATTATAATGTAAATTACTTCACGATAGTAATCGTTTTGGCATGGACAGTTTTATTTGTTTATTTTTCTTACAAATTATTAAAAAGTAGAGATTTATAGTATATTTGCGATACTATGAATAAGGCAAAAAGTTTTTTAATCGTTTTATTTTTATGCTGTCTGTCTGCAAAGATAAATGCACAGGTCATAACTATTGATGATCAAAGATCACCGCAACAACTTATTGAAAACACTTTAGTCAATAGCTCTTGTGCCTCCGCTTCAAATTTTTCTGGTAGCGGAGACACTTTTACCCAAGGAAAACAAAGTTTTGCTTATTTTAATAACAACGGAAGCAATTTCCCTTTTAATGAAGGTATTGTTTTAGTAACATCAACAGCTCAAAGTGCAGTTGGACCATTTAGTAGTGATGCAAATGAAGGTGCTGGCGATAGTCCTCAGTGGGGCCATGACAGCGATCTTGATGCGATACTCAGCATCAATTCTTTAAATACTACAGTTTTAGAGTTTGATTTTATTGCTTATACAAGTTTATTAAGTTTTAATTATATTTTTGCTTCAAATGAATATCAATATAATTATCCTTGCCAATATTCTGACGGATTTGCTTTTTTAATAAAAGAAGCTGGAACTAGTGATCCGTATAAAAATTTAGCTGTAATACCCAATACCAGTATACCAGTTTCTTCTGTAAACATTCATCTGAAAATTGAACCAGGAACAAGACCTGGTGGTATTTCTTACACAGGCTGCGAGGCTTCAAACGCAAACTATTTTAATGGATTAAATACCAATACCAGTCCAATAAATTATGCGGGACAAACAGTTGTTATGACCGCTCAAAGCACTGTGATTACAGGAAAAAAATACCATGTAAAATTGGTAATCGGCGATGCTGATGTTAGATATCAAAATTCGGCAATTTTCCTCGAAGCAGGCAGTTTTGCTTCAAAAATTGTTCTTGGAGAAGATCGTACAATGGCAACCAATAATCCCGCTTGTTTTCAAGAAAAAATCCTTTTAGACAGCAAACTTTCTCCCGTAGACTATACGTTTAAATGGTATAAAAAAGACAATTCTGCTACCATCCTTGGTACAAATTCAACTTTTGAAGTTACAGAAACCGGAACCTACAAGGTTGAAGCAACTGTTACAAGTACAACATGTATACTATCGGGTGAAATAAAAATTGATTATGCTCCGGAAATACTTTCAACAAATACTTCTCTATTACAATGTGATGATAATACAGATGGAATATCGATTTTCAATTTAACTAAAGCAGATAATATTGTAAAAAACAACAATTCCGAGATTTCAAATAAGGGATATTACGAATCATCAGCCAATGCTGAAGCAAAAACAAATCCTATTTTAACTCCTGATAAATATGAAAATAAATCCGTTAACCAGGTTGTTTTTGCAAGATTAGAAAATAAATACGGCTGTTATAAAATCGCAGAAGTCACATTGCAAATTTCTAATAACACGATAGCAAATCAAAACCCAATAGAAACATGTGATGAAGATGGAATTCAGGATGGTTTTTATCAATTTGATTTGAATGCAGAAGCAACTCCGCAAATTGTTTCCGGATTACCAAACGGACTTACTGTACAATATTATTTAACTGCGATTGATGCGATAACAGAAACCAATGCCGTTCCAAATATCTTTAAAAACACTACCGCCTTTTCCCAAACCATTTATGCTAGAGCAGTAAACGGACCTGACTGTTATGATATCGCTCCTATCGAATTAATTGTACATACTTTTGATCCGCCAAATTTCGAAGATGAAATACTATATTTATGTAAAGGTGATCAAATAACTTTATCTGTCGCGACTGGTTTTACAAGCTATACATGGTCGAATGGAGAAACAACAAATTCAACAACTGTTAATAGTGCTGGCGATTATTCTGTTTTAGTAACGGACGCAAACAATTGTCAAAAAACTAAAACTTTTAAGGTTATTTTATCTGAACCTGCGCTAATTACAGGAGCTGAAGTAAAAGATTTTTCTGGCGTAGACAATACAGTATTAATTCAATATACTGGAGTTGGAAATTATGAGTTCTCTCTTGAAGGATCCGTTTTTCAAGACGATCCAATATTTAGTCAAGTAAATCCTGGAATTTATAATGCAGTTGCTCGAGACAAAAATGGCTGCGGTCTATCCAATTCCTTTTTAATATATGTCTTAGATTATCCCCGCTTTTTTACACCGAATGGAGATGGCTTTAATGATTTATGGGTAATTACAAATATAGATCAAATGCCAGATTACACCATTTCTATTTTTGACCGTTATGGTAAATTGTTAAAACAAATGACTCAAAACAGTTCGGGCTGGAACGGAATTTTAAACGGACAGCAATTACCTTCAGATGATTACTGGTTTACACTTCAATTTATCGATGGCAAAAGTGTAAAAGGCCACTTTAGTTTGAAGAGATAATTTTCTATATTAAATTCCAAATTTTTAAATTCCAAATTCCAATTTAAGCTTTAATTTAATAGTCCAAAAAAAAAAATCCCAAATTCCGTAAGGAGTTTGGGATTTTTATATTGAAATTTAAAACGTATTAGATTTTAAATCTTTTTCTGTCAGTTTCAGTTAAATAAATCTTTCTTAAACGAATAGATTTTGGTGTAACCTCTACATACTCATCTTTTTGAATGTACTCTAAAGCTTCTTCAAGAGAGAAAATAATTGGAGGGATAATTCTAGCTTTTTCATCATTTCCAGAAGAACGTACGTTAGATTGTTTTTTCTCTTTAGTTACGTTTACACACATATCATCTCCACGAGAGTTTTCTCCAATTACCTGACCTTCGTAAATTTCAGCATTTGGTTCAACGAAGAATTTACCACGATCTTGTAATTTATCGATAGAATAAGGAATAGCTTTTCCTTTTTCCATAGAAATTAATGAACCTTTGTTACGTCCAGCAATTTCTCCTTTGTAAGGCTCATATCCAATAAAACGGTGTGCCATAATAGCCTCACCAGCAGTAGCAGTAAGCAATTGGTTACGTAATCCAATAATTCCACGTGATGGAATATTAAATTTCACAATCATACGTTCACCTTTAGTTTCCATAGAAAGCATTTCTCCTTTACGCATAGTAACGAATTCAACTGCTCTACCTGAAAGATTTTCTGGTAAGTCGATTGTTAACTCTTCAATTGGCTCACATTTTTTACCATCAATTTCTTTGATAATAACTTGTGGCTGACCGATTTGTAACTCATACCCTTCTCTTCTCATTGTTTCAATAAGAACAGATAAGTGAAGTACACCACGACCAAAAACCATGAATTTATCAGCAGAATCAGTTTCACCCAATTTCATAGCTAAGTTTTTCTCTAATTCTTTTGTAAGTCTTTCTCTAATATGACGAGAAGTTACAAATTTACCTTCTTTACCAAAGAAAGGTGAATCGTTGATAGTAAACAACATACTCATAGTAGGCTCATCAATATCAATCGTTTTTAGACCCTCTGGATTCTCAAAATCAGCAATAGTATCACCAATTTCAAAACCTTCAACTCCAATGATTGCACAGATATCTCCAGCAATAACTTGTTGTACTTTTTTACGACCAAGTCCTTCAAAAGTATGAAGTTCTTTGATACGAGATTTAGATACTGTACCATCTCTTTTTACTAATGAGATTGGCATACCTTCGTTAAGAACTCCTCTTTCTAAACGGCCAATAGCAATACGACCTGTAAAAGCTGAGAAATCTAAAGAAGTAATTAACATTTGAGGTGTTCCTTCAGAAACTTTAGGAGCAGGCACATTGTTAACAACCATATCCAGTAATGCTTCAACATTATCAGTTACGTTTTCCCAATGGTCAGACATCCAGTTGTTTTTTGCAGAACCATAAACTGTTGGAAAATCCAACTGCCATTCTTCAGCACCTAATTCAAACATTAAGTCAAAAACTTTTTCATGAACTTCTTCAGGAGTACAGTTTTCTTTATCAACTTTATTGATAACTACGCAAGGCTTAAGACCTAAGTCAATCGCTTTTTGTAATACGAAACGAGTTTGTGGCATTGGACCTTCAAAAGCATCCACTAGCAAACATACACCATCGGCCATGTTCAATACACGTTCTACTTCACCTCCAAAATCCGCGTGGCCTGGAGTGTCAATAATATTGATTTTTGTTCCTTTATATTGAACCGATACGTTCTTAGAAGTAATAGTAATACCTCTCTCGCGCTCTAAATCGTTATTATCAAGAATTAAATCACCTGTGTTTTCGTTGTCACGAAATAATTGACAGTGATACATAATTTTATCAACCAAAGTGGTTTTACCGTGATCGACGTGGGCAATAATTGCAATGTTTCTAATAGATTCCATCTGTGATTTTTAATGGCTGCAAAGGTACACTTTATTTTTTAATAAAAAACGTTTCTAAACATACTTTACGTATATACAATCAATTAGTTAATATAAATCGCGAAAATATAGGCCTCAAAATAATATTAACATATGTTTAGTTATAGTTAATTTAACTATATTTGAGGTAATGAAAAGTAAAACTCTCCAAATTACTCTTATTTACTCAATCATCTCGATAATTATGGCGGTCTTATGTCATAAATTACTCATAACTTACTTTTCTTCATCAGATTATCAATATTTATCTCTTATAAAAGACATTATATTTATTTTAATAACTGGATTGGTTTTTAGGTTTATACTTGCAAAAAAGGAAAAAAGAAGCATAACTATTTTTGAAAAGCTAAACAAAACAAACGTAGAAATAAAAGAATCTAATGAGAAATATGACATTGTAGCGAAAGCGACAAGCGATACTATCTGGGATTGGAAAATTCAAGAGGACAGTATAAACTGGAATAAAGGAATTGAAAGCGTTTTTGGTTATAACCCCGAAGAAGTGGGCAAAACCTCGAAATGGTGGTTTGATAAAATTCACCCGGAAGACAGTATCCGAATGTCAATAAAATTATATTCTTTTATTGAGCAAAAAACAGAAAAATGGCAGGATCAATACCGTTTTAGATGTGCTGACGGTACTTATAAATATGTTTTGGACAGAGGTTTTTTATTAAAAGATGAAAACGGAAGAGCCATTAGAATGATCGGAGCCATTCAAGACATTACAAAACAGAAAGAGGAAGAACAAAGACTAAAACTTTTAGAAACTGTAATTACTCAATCTCGAGATTCAATTTTAATTACCGAAGCCAATTCGCCGGAAGGAAAAATCCCAAAAATAGTTTATGTAAATCCAGCATTTTCTCAAATGTCAGGCTATCAATCGAATGAAATAATTGGAAAGTCAGCTAACATTTTTAAAGGCCCAAAATCTGATTCAGATGAATTAAAGAAACTTTTACGCGCCATAAAAAATGAAGAAGAATGTCTGATAGAAACCATCACTTACACCAAAAACAAAGAAGAATATTGGGTTCGTTTTTCTATGATTCCAATTTTTAACAACGAAGGAATTATTTCGCACTGGATTTCAATACAAAGAGATATTACTGATGAGAAGAAACTCGAAACAGAAAAAGAGCATCTTATTCGAGAATTAACCCAAAACAACAAAGATTTAAAACAATTCTCTTACATAACATCTCATAATCTAAGAGCGCCATTATCTAACCTAATCGGACTTTTGAACCTCATTGAAGACATTCCTTTAGAAAACGAAGAACTTCAAGAAATCCTGACCGGCTTTACTAAATCGACACATTTATTAAACGAAACAATCAATGACTTAGTAAAAGTTATCATTATTAAAGACAATCCTTCTATGCAGAAAGAAGAAACTTCTTTAAAAGAAGTTTTCGAAAATGTATTCAGCCAGCTGTCATTTCAAATAGAATTACACAAACCTATAATAAAACTTAAGTTCGAAAAAGTACCCGAGCTCATAACAAACAAAGCGTATATCGAAAGTATATTATTAAACCTACTTACCAATTCTATAAAATACAAATCTGAAAATAGAAAACTAAAAATTTCCATAACTGCAGAAAAAATAGAAAACAAGACAATATTAACCTTCAAAGACAACGGAATTGGGATTGATTTAGAACGAAACCGCGATAAAGTTTTTGGCCTTTACCAAAGATTTCACAATTACCCCGACAGCAAAGGATTAGGTCTTTATCTTGTAAAATCTCAAGTAGAAACCATGGGAGGAACAATTTCTATCGACAGCGAAGTCAATAAAGGAACCACATTTACAATAACATTTAAAAATTAATTATTATGCTTGAGCAGATTTTATGCATTGACGACGACCCCATCACATTAATGTTATGCAAAAAAGTAATCTCTAAATCTTCATTTTCCCATGAAGTTATTACAGCTCAAAATGGTGAAGAAGCGCTCCTTCACTTTAATACCTTAAAATACACTAATGACAAAAACACAAAAAAGCCGGAGTTGATTTTTTTAGATCTAAATATGCCTATAATGGGCGGCTGGGAGTTTTTAGATCATTTTACAAGCCCAGATTATAGTGATTTTAATTCTGCGCCAGTAATTGTCTTATCTTCTACAATCGACCCAGAAGATCTTGCCAAAGCAAAACAATATCCTATTATAATAGATTTTCTCTCAAAACCTATTACACAGCCAATGCTTGAATATCTTAAGAAGAAAATAGGTGTTTAATTTCTAATATTTTAAAATCCAATTTTTAAAATTCCAAATCCCAAAAGATACTTGATCGCATAATTATAAAAATCTTTTATTTTTAAAAAAAATCAAAATTCCAAATTCCAAATTTCTAAAATTGGAATTTGGAATTTATTTTTTGGAATTTAAATATATTTAAATCTACCATTTAGTATAAACAAAAAAAGTCCTCTAGAAAGAGGACTTTTGTATATTTCAAATTGTATTTTAATTACAATTTAGCAACGTGTTTTGTTAATTTAGACTTCAAGTTAGAAGCTTTATTATCATGAATGATGTTCTTTTTAGCTAATTTATCAATCATAGAGATTACAGTTGATAATTTTGCAGTCGCATCAGATTTATCAGTAGCTAATCTTAATGCTTTAATAGCATTACGAGTAGTTTTGTGTTGATATCTGTTAAGAACTCTTCTTTTTTCGTTACTTCTGATTCTTTTTAATGCTGACTTATGATTTGCCATTTCTTTTTAATTTTAGATGTAATAATAATTATAAATACTAGTTAAAAAAGAAAAACCTCCCACAATTGCAAAAACAATCACTTTGGTTTTAACTAATAAAATAAAAACCGAGACACCAATTTTTATTTCACAAAACTTATTCACAACTAATTTTTGTAGTCTGTAAGGGAATCGAACCCCTGTTACCAGGACGAAAGCCTGGAGTCCTAACCCCTAGACGAACAGACCAAATTCTTCTAAGTTTTCTTCAATTTAAATAAAATTGAAATTGTAGCCCGTAGCGGAATCGAACCGCTCTTACATGGATGAAAACCATGCGTCCTAACCGATAGACGAACGGGCCATTAACATCAAGTTTAATAACTTATTTCGCAAAAAAAGTAGTAGCCCGTAGCGGAATCGAACCGCTCTTACATGGATGAAAACCATGCGTCCTAACCGATAGACGAACGGGCCTGCTTCTCTAATGCGGATGCAAAAATACAACTATTTTTAAGATGTACAATACCTAACACAAAAAAAATACATTTTTTTTAATATGCCTTAGCAAAAAGCACTCTTTTAGACGAAGGTTTCCCAGTAAATACACAGACTCCCGCCTCTTCAACAGCATCCAAAGGAATACATCTAATTGTCGCTTTTGTCAATTCTTTTATCTTTTCTTCTGTCTCTGCTGTTCCATCCCAGTGAGCAGACAAAAAACCTGTTTTACCTTCCAGAACTTCTTTAAACTCTTCAAAACTATTTACTTCGGTAATATGACTATTTCTATAATCTAACGCTTTTTTAAATAAATCGTTTTGAACCTGCTCTAATAAATCATTCACATATTCAACGATTTTTCCAGCTTCAACTACCTCTTTTGTCAAGTTATCACGTCTAGCAACTTCAAAAGTACCGTTTTCTAAATCTTTTGGACCAACAGCAATTCGAACAGGAACTCCTTTTAATTCCCATTCCGCAAATTTAAACCCTGGTTTTTGTGTCGTTCTGTCATCAAACTTAACTGTGATTTTCAATTTTCTCAATTTAGCTGTCAAATCATTAACCGCTTCTGTAATTTGAGCCAATTGTTCATCTGTTTTATAAATCGGCACAATAACAACTTGAATTGGAGCCAAATTTGGAGGAAGCACTAATCCTTGATCATCAGAATGTGTCATAATCAAAGCCCCCATCAAACGAGTAGAAACTCCCCATGATGTTCCCCAAACGTGTTCTTGTTTTCCTTCTGCGTTAGCAAACTTAACATCAAAAGCTTTTGCAAAGTTCTGACCTAAAAAGTGAGATGTTCCTGCCTGCAAAGCTTTACCATCCTGCATTAAAGCTTCAATACAATACGTTTCATCTGCACCAGCAAAACGCTCTGTTTCTGTTTTAAAACCTTTTACTACCGGAATTGCCATGAAGTTTTCTGCAAACTCTGCATAAACATTCATCATTTTTTCAGACTCTTCAATAGCTTCTGCCTTTGTAGCGTGAGCAGTATGCCCTTCCTGCCATAAAAACTCAGCAGTTCTCAAAAATAAACGCGTACGCATTTCCCATCGAACCACATTTGCCCATTGATTAATTAATAGAGGCAAATCTCTGTAAGATTGCACCCATCCTTTATAGGTAGACCAAATAATAGCTTCACTTGTCGGACGAACAATAAGCTCCTCCTCTAGTTTTGCATTAGGATCAACCATTAATTTTCCAGGTTTGTCTGGATCGTTTTTTAATCTATAATGTGTCACAACAGCACATTCTTTTGCAAATCCTTCTGCATTCTTCTCTTCAGCCTCAAACATGCTCTTCGGCACAAATAAAGGGAAATACGCATTTTGATGTCCCGTTTCTTTAAACATACGATCTAACTCAGCCTGCATTTTTTCCCAAATAGCATATCCGTACGGTTTAATTACCATACAGCCTCTAACTCCTGAATTTTCAGCTAGATCTGCTTTCACAACCAGCTCGTTATACCATTTCGAATAATCTTCTGATCTTGTAGTGAGGTTCTTACTCATATTATATAGTTTGGCACAAATTTTGTTTTAATAATTTAACTAAATAGTTTGACAAAACTAACTATTTTTGTAATGTGCAACAATAAAAAACACCACAGATATGAAAACTAACATTTCTCTTCGCCAAAACTCTAATCATTTTTACCTACTCGGATTAGTTAGTTTATTACTAGCGTCGTGTGGTTCATACCAAAATTCGTCTTACCACGACAATGATGGAGTATACGGTGGCTCATCAAACAGCTACGTGCAGTCTAACAACGGCACAAACAATCAATACAAAGATTATTTTAGATCTTTGCAAGACGACAATCAGCCAACTGAAATATTTACTGACGTTGACAATTATACAAATTATGCAGAAAATGACAGCACACAAACTGCTTCTGTAGGCTATCCTGCATGGGGAAGCAGCAACTCTGACGTTTCTGTAAATGTTTACTCTGACCCAACATGGTCATTCGGATTCGGAATGGGATATCCTTATTACGGATGGGGATATGGAGGCGGCTGGGGCTGGGGATATCCAGGTTACTGGGGTGGCTGGGGTTATCCAAGTTATTGGGGACCAGGATGGGGCTATCCAGGATATTGGGGCGGCGGTTACTACGGCTACAACAATTACAACTATTCTTATGGAAGAAGAGGTTCTGCAGCATATTATGGAAACAGAAACTATGCTTCTAACAGAAATTACACTACCAACAGAGGATATACATCAAATAGAAACTACACTACTAACAGAGGAAGTTATACAACAAACAGAAATTATACCACAAATAGATCTAACAGCTATAGTGATTACAGAAGAAGTTCAACTGTAAATAGAGGTACAACAAGCCCAACTTTCACCAATAGAAGAGCTAACACAAATAGTACAGATTATAATTCTGGCAGAAGATCTTACAACAATAGTGGCAACACCACAACAAACAGAAGCTACACTCCTAGCAGCAATAGCAACTCATCAAGAAGCTATACTCCTAGCAGCCCATCACGTTCTATGAACAGCGGCGGTGGCGGAAGCATGAGATCGTCTGGCGGCGGTGGCGGCGGTATGAGATCTGGCGGTGGCGGAGGAAGAAGATAATTTTTTTCTTAGCAAACTAAATTCAAACTAAAACTTATCCAAATGAAAAAAATATTTTTCCTACTTATAACAGGACTAACTGTCAGCGCGTCATATTCACAAGAAGTTTCAGATGCTTTGCGTTACTCTCAAGACAATTTAACAGGTACTGCAAGATTTAGAGCCATGAGTGGTGCTTTTGGAGCCGTTGGAGGAGATTTATCTTCTTTAAGTGTCAATCCTGCTGGATCTGCAGTCTTCAACACCAATCAAGTTGGTATATCTTTTAGTAATCAGAATATTAAAAATAATTCTGATTATTTTGGAACCCAAACTTCAGATAAAGAGAATTCTTTTATCCTAAACCAAGCAGGAGGTGTTTTTGTTTTTAAAGACAGAAACCCTAATAACGGGTGGAATAAAATTGCAATTGGCGCAACATACGAGAATACAAATAATTTCAATAATAGCACTTTCTCTGCTGGAACAAACCCAACTAATTCTATTGATGGCTATTTTTTAGACTATGCAAATTATGGCAATGGAGGCGCACCAGTTCCTCACGAATATGTAAATTTAAATAATAATGAAACTTTAGCGGATCTGTATAGATATTTAGGTTCTAATTTTCCTAATGGTCAATACCCGAACTTATCTGGATACTCAGCACAGCAGGCCTTATTAGGATATCAAGGCTACCTTATTAACATTGATGACGTAAACAATCCGAATAGCACTTATTTTACTAATAACGCTCCTAACGGTAAAGATTATTATCAGGAAAACGAAGTTTATACAAGAGGCTACAACAGCAAAGTAAGTTTCAATATTGCTACATCATATAGAGATAGACTTTATCTGGGAGCTAACTTAAACGTCCATGTAACTGATTATAGAAGAACTTCAAGTTTCTATGAAGAAAACAAAAATCCATTACAATCATACGAAACAATATCAAACGTACGTTTTAACAACGAACTTTATACTTACGGAAATGGATTTTCGTTCCAACTTGGAGCAATCGGAAAAGTAACTGAAGCTTTGAGGCTTGGTATAGCTTACGAATCGAACACTTGGTATGAACTATATGACGAGCTTTCACAAAGCTTATTTACGACGACAGAGTCAACCGCAGGATCATTCAGTAATAATGCAAATCCTAACACTGTAAACGTTTATGAATCTTACACCTTACAAACTCCAGACAAATGGACTTTTAGTGCCGCTTATGTTTTTGGAAAATCAGGTTTATTAAGCATTGATTATGCATTAAAAAATTATGGAAATTCTAAATTTAAACCTTCAAGTGATTTTAGAGGAATCAATAATGAAATTAGCAATAATCTAACTAGTACTGGAGAATTAAGAGTTGGAGCAGAATATAAAATCAATAAATTAAGTTTACGAGGTGGATACCGTTTTGAAGGAAGTCCATATAAAAACGGAACTACAGTTGGAGATTTAAATAGTTACTCAGGTGGTTTAGGTTATAATTTTGGTGGAACAAAATTAGATTTAGCTTATTCTTATTTAGAAAGAAAATCAAACCAAGGGTTCTTTGCTACTGGTTTAACAGATGGAGCTAACATTAATTCAAAACTAAATAATGTTACGCTTACTTTATTATTCGAATTGTAATTAAAACTAAATAGATTAATGAGAATTTCCGTCAAATTATTTTGACGGATTTTTTTTACATATTTTCCTGCAAAAAATTTATTTTGTAAGTTTATTACTGTATTTTAGATGATTAATTTTAAAAGAAACTAACATGTTTAAATTTATCCATCTATTATTTCTAGTGCTTTTTAGTTATACATCTATTTCAGCCAACAATAAATCAAATTCCGATCCAGATATCACTATCGAGCTATTAAACATAACTACTAATGGACTAATACTTCCGAATAATACAATCAGCTTTAATGGGGTTGAGGATTTAGTTGTAGAATTTGACTTGCGAACATCTTACACAGGAACCGTTGCAAATTATTGTGAAGGCACAAGCTATGCAGCTTTTTACGAACCAAACAATTTCGATAATGAAACCGCTCAATATTACGATAATGGTGTGCGACCAATACAACTTATTTGGGATCCTATAAAACTAGAACATATTAACAGCAATAATTATAGCTATACTTATAGAAAGAAATTGCTTTTTAAGAAAAGTACAGTATATAATACAGGCTGCTCTATTGTTTTTAGGTATGGACCTGCGAAATTAACCTATAAAATTATTGCCGGTACCAAGACAGGAAAAGAACCGTACACTCCTTCTAGTGCAAATGTCAAATTAACATCCCTTTCTTATAGCGATGGTTCACCTGTCGCAAATAATAAAATAATTGTTCCTGACTATATAGGCAATGAAATTGGCACTCAAAGTATTAATTTGTCATTTGATTTTGATATAAAATATGGCTCCCAATTATCAAAGGGGTATTATCCTCAGTATTTAATACAAATTAGACACGATGAAGGATATTCAACAAGCTTAATACCACTATTTGAAAAGGCAATAAGTACAGATAAAGGCACTGTAACAATAAAAAATTTGCAGATTAAATCTTCTGACATAAGACCCAATGATCATTTAAGAATCTTATTTAATTTCCACGAAACTCAAGTTAATCTCGATTGGGCATTAATTAAGGGAAATAACGAAAAGCCAATCTTAAACAATATTATATCAGACAATCAAACTATAGGATATGGTCAAATTTGCAAATCTTTTACAACCTCTTCTGCTCCATACATTGATTATTCAATAACTTGCGACCGAAATGTAAGAGCATGCCAAACAGTATACGATTATAGATATATAACATCATTTCAATGGCAAACCAGAACACAAGAAACTAATTGGACAAACATTTCTGGAGCAACAGCAAAAGAATACTCTCCAAATAAAAACTTTTATGAAAACACTTATTATCGCAGATTGGCACACTTTAGCGATGAACAATACAGCATAAGCAATACATCAGCAATAATAATACAAGACACAAGTATCAGAAACAATATTTGTTGCGATCAATCGCTACCACTAAAAAACAGTCAACCACAAATCATAAACGGAGATGAAGTTGATTCAAATATATACACCTATCAATGGCAATCTGCAAAATATTCAAGAGGCACAACTCTTCAAGCATGGCATGATATATCTGGAGCAACAAGTCAAAACTATCAACACATCTTTCCTGAAGATGCTATTACAAATGAAGAAAAAACAGCCTTTAGGAGAGTTGTAAAACTAAATTCCTTACCCGTAAGTGTTAGCAATTCTATTACAATTTCTCGATATACAACTGGCGTGATTCCACCAACAAGAAGAGAAGGAACGACCGCTTTACTAACATCTCAAACTTTAATGAGCCTAGCTGAACCAGATGATAATAATACTCTTATCCATCCAAATCCTTTTATTAATAGTTTTTCTATAGAAGGTCCGATAAATTTAGGTGATGTAAAACTTTATGACTCTTTTGGTCAAGTATTAAACATTAATAAAACCCAATCTTCTAAAGACAAAATTGAAATCAATACAACAAACCTGAGATCGGGAGCGTATATTTTAAAAATTGACAATACGTCTTTTTCAAAAACACTTTTTAAAAATTAATATAATTACAATCAGAATCTTCCGCCACTTATTTAAGCTGGCGGATTTTTTTGCTAAAAAAAACAGCAATCATAACTCAAAAAAACCTTCACAAAAATCTCCAAATAAAAGCGAAACAAGCGGTGTTTGAATAAAAAAAGTGTAATTTTGCACTCCAATTTATAAAAGTATGAGAACCAAGTCTTTAAAAAAGAACAAAATTAACGTAATCACTCTTGGGTGTTCAAAAAATGTTTATGATAGTGAAGTCCTTATGGGACAGCTGCGTGCAAATGGAAAAGAAGTTGAACACGAAGCTCCTGCAGAAAAAGAAGGAAACATTATTGTAATCAACACTTGCGGTTTTATTGATAATGCAAAAGCAGAATCAGTAAATATGATTTTGGAATATGCTGATAAAAAAGACAGAGGTCTTGTTGACAAAGTATTCGTTACAGGTTGCTTATCTGAACGTTACAGACCTGATTTAGAAAAAGAAATCCCTAATGTTGATCAATATTTTGGAACTACAGAATTACCTCAATTATTAAAAGCTTTAGGAGCTGACTATAAACATGAATTACTTGGAGAGCGTTTAACGACAACTCCAAAAAATTATGCTTATTTAAAAATTGCAGAAGGTTGTGACAGACCTTGTAGTTTCTGTGCAATTCCATTAATGAGAGGTTCACATGTTTCGCAGCCGATTGAAAAATTAGTTAAAGAAGCTCAAGGACTAGCCAAAAATGGAGTTAAAGAATTAATTTTAATTGCTCAAGATTTAACTTATTACGGACTTGATCTTTATAAAAAAAGAAATCTTGCCGAACTTTTGGAAGAACTAGCAAAAGTGGAAGGTATCGAATGGATTCGACTTCATTATGCTTATCCAACTGGTTTTCCAATGGATGTTTTAGAATTAATGAAACGTGAGCCAAAAATCTGTAATTATATTGATATTCCGCTGCAGCATATTTCAGATTCTATTTTGAAATCTATGCGCCGTGGTACAACTCAGGCTAAAACAACTCAATTATTAAAAGATTTCCGCGCTGCAGTTCCCGGAATGGCAATTAGAACAACTTTAATTGTTGGTTATCCTGGTGAAACACAAGAGGATTTTGAAATTTTGAAAGATTTTGTTCAGGAAATGAAATTTGACAGAATGGGATGTTTTGCTTATTCTCATGAAGAAAATACTCATGCTTATTTATTAGAGGATAATGTTCCAGACGATGTAAAACAAGCCAGAGCAAATGAAATCATGGAGTTGCAGTCTCAAATTTCTTGGGATTTAAATCAGGAAAAAGTAGGCAAAACTTTCAAATGTATTATTGATAGAAAAGAAGGCGCACATTTTGTTGGCCGTACTGAATTTGACAGTCCTGATGTTGATAATGAAGTCTTAATTGACGCTTCTAAACATTATGTAAAAACAGGAGAATTTGTTAATATCAAGATAATTGAAGCTACAGAATTTGATTTATACGGAGAACCTGCTTAAATTTACGCTGAACAATTGTTAACATTAGATAAAATACTTTTATGAAACCAATTCAAACTATATTTATTTTAGGTTTAAGCTTATTCTGTTTCTCTACTGTGTCTGCACAATATGGAAACGGTTACAATAATGGCTATGGAAATGGTTACGGAAATGGTTACAACAGAGGCGGCGGAATGGGAATGGACAGAAGTATGATGGGTGGACAACAGCAAGGCACACCAAGCAAACCTAAAGAAGTTCCTGCAGAAGAAACTGCAGCAAAAATTGTTGAATCGATGCGACCAGAAGTTAAGCTAGATGACCTGCAGGCAATTGCTATTACAAATGTTTTAGCTGACAGTTTGAGAGAACAAGGTATTTTATTAAAAAATGAAAGCAGCAGCCAAGAGCAAAAAATTGAGCAAATAAAAGCTTTAAGAGAAAGTACCGATAAAAAAATTGGAGCTTTTTTAAATCCAGATCAAGTTGACAAATACAAAACTTTTATGGAATCCTTTAAAGAGGTGAAAAAAGGAAAATCTAAAAAGAAAAAAGATAAAGACAAAGAAGATTCTAAGGAATTAAAGGAAGATACAGATACGAAAATTAAAGAATAATCGTTTAAACCTATAAACAACGAATTATGGCAAAAAAACATTTTTGTTATCTGATTTTAGCTGTTATAATCAGTTCATGCTCTACAAATCCGTACAAAAACACGGAAAAAGCTTATGATCAACAGCTTAAAACATTAGAAAACCAGATTACCAATAAAGATGCAAAACCAATTCCAGCGACTCCAGTTGTAATTGATACTTCTTATGCACAGCAGTTAGGAATCATAAAAGATACTTTATCTAAAACGGGTTCTACTTATTTAGTAAACGGAATCAATACGGAATGGATTGGTACAGTAAATTTCAATTTAAGAAAACCAAGTTTCGTTATTATTCATCATACTGCGCAAGATTCTCTTCAACAGACAATCAGCACATTTACAAAAACGAAAACACAAGTTAGTGCACACTACATAATTTCCGAAAATGGAAAAGTAGTTCAAATGCTTAATGATTATCTAAGAGCATGGCACGCTGGAAATTCGACTTGGGGAAAAACAACAGATTTAAACTCTTGTTCTATTGGAATTGAGCTGGACAATAACGGTTTTAAACCTTTTACAGAAGCTCAAATCAGCAGTTTAGTTGCGTTACTTTCAAAATTGAAAAAAGATTACAACATTCCAACCCAGAACTTTTTAGGTCATGCGGATATCGCTCCTGGAAGAAAACAAGATCCAAGCGCACTATTCCCTTGGAAAACACTTGCAGAAAAAGGTTTCGGAATCTGGCCGGACGAAGTTTTAGAGCCAGCACCATTTGATTTTAAAATTGAACCTGCATTGCGAATAATTGGATACAATACCAAAAATTTATCTGCTGCAATTCAGGCTTTTAAATTGCATTATATTCAAACTGATGCAACCTCAACTTTAGACAGGAAAACAATTGATACTATTTATTCGATTTACAAAAAACAAGTTCAATAAATAAATTAGTTAGTTTTCACAATATACAAACGCATTTCTAAAAACTAGAAATGCGTTTTTTTTTATTAATAACAGCACGAAATCAGTGTAAAAAGAAAATTTAACACCGAAAACCCTGCGGTTTTTTTTTCTAAATTAATTAAGTTTAATTCACAAAGCTTTGCGAACTTAGTTTGCGTAAACTACTCAATTCTTTAGCCAACTGTAAAAAAACCTTTGCGAACTCTGCGGTAAAAAAATAGTTAGGCCAATCCATTCCACAACAAACAACAAACAACAAACAATAAAGACTCAATCCCAATAAAAAAGCTGCCAAAACATTAGTATGTTTCGACAGCTCCAAAAAAAAAAAAAAAATATCAATCTTTATCTCTAGAAAGAGTATGTTGTTGCAATTAAAGCGTAAAAGCTTCCTCCTGTTGGCAGTGCATCTTTATCTAAAAATATATCTTCAGAAGCTGCATCGTATCTTAGCTCAGGAATAATTGTAAGTTTTCCAACTTTGTAATTTAAAGAAACTGTGTTAGCAAATACACTAGATCCTGTTAATGTTCCCATACTTGGTGCCGCATCTTTAGCATCAAAATATTCTATTCTGTAAGCTAAAAGCAATGATGGACTGAATGTATAATTTGCGTATCCAACTACTGAAAACCATTCGCCGTCTAGCGTGCTGTCAAAATCATTTGTAGTTTTAGCATAAGTTGCGTTTAAACCAAGTCCAAAACTATCACTGATTGTTTTAGAAGCAGTCAAGTCAAATTGCGTTTTGTTTTCGTCAGAAACTGGAATTATACTTCCTGGGATTGGGTTACTGCTTCCTGTTGTAAAATTCAAATAAGCACTTCCTGTATCACCAATATACCCTAATTGTCCTATGAACGTTTTTTGATATGAACCCGCATCCATTGCCGATTTAAAATCAGTTGGGTTTGTTACTCCTAACATTGCTGTAAATTTACCAGCCGTATATTGAGCTTTAACCCCTGTGTTAAAAAATGGACCATAAGAGAAAGCATATGACATACTATAGTTTTTATTATCTACAGCATCTAATACCTCATACCCAATATGAGTTCCGAAACTACCTGCCACTACTTTAAATTCGTCTGTTAAATTGTATGTAAAAAATAATTGTTTAATTAAAAATTTTGCACTTACATCTTTATCTGGCGTTTCATTATATGAAAACTCTGCTGCTCTTTTTCCGAAACCTAAGTCTACAAAAACAGAAGCTTTTCCAAAAGTATGACCTGCCTCGATCGACGCCATTCCTAGCTCGAATGAATTTTGTGAGTTGGTGAAGCTCGTTAATCCATTCATTTGTTTTGAAAAATCATATTTATAGTACGCATCTGCAGAGCCTCCCCACGTGGTTGCTGGCGAAGCTGCGGCTTCATCATCTTGGGCAAAGGCGAAAGAACTGGTTAACATCGCGGCTAAAATGTGAAATACTTTTTTCATGTTTTAAATTGGTTTTTAGTTATTAATTGATTCTGGTTAGTTAATCTTTTATATATCTATTTAATAGTATAAGTCATTTCTAAAACCCTTTGTACGTCCCTAAAACATCATCATTTTCATTAGCGAATTTATTAACTTTTGTATGAGTAGAATAATTCAAATCTACTTTTTTGACGTTTTAGGTAAAGAATTACGGATTACAAAAATTAAATTGACAATAATCGTTATTTGACATTTATAATTAATTCTTTTTGAAAATTCAATAACAAAATTTTAAGATATTTTACCAAAAAACAAGGGTTAACAAACAAAATGAGTTAAAAAATAGACTCATTTAAATTAAAAACAAACTTAAAAACAAAAATACCCCTAAAAAAATAGGGGTAGTAAATAAAAAAAAATAAAAACCATAAACCAAAAAGTTATATACAACAAAAAACAGCTTTTACTTTAGCGAGAATTATTCTTACAAAAAAAATAATTAAAAAGTAAAATTGAACTTTCTCCAGAAAGCTCAATTCTCCAAAAAATGACTTTAAAAAAGCAAAAAAAAAACCTGCTCTAATTATGAGCAGGCTTTTTTTATAAAGCGAGAGAATATATTTTATTTGTCTTTATTATACTTCCTTAAATATTCACGAACTTTAAGTCCTGAATCTTTTAAATCTTCGTCTTTCCATTTTCCTTCCGATTTAGCCGATTTTTTTAACATCGAACAAGTTTCGTCTTTATCTGACACAGACCATGTAATCCAGCTTATTTTTCTATCTTCCATCCAATCAATATATTCCTGCCAAGCCTGATAATTTAGAGGTCCGTCTCCAGAAGCTTCCATACCAGCAGACTCCGAAACGAAAACAGGCAGACCACTTTTAATTGCTGCATCCGTTCTATCTCTTAATTCTTTTCCGTGTGTAGCGGCGTAAAAATGCATCGTATACATTATATTAGTATAGCCTACTATAGGATCTTCTGCAGGAAGATTAATATCCTGATCCCAGCGCGGACAGCCAACCAAAATAATATTGTTTGGATCGTTCTCTCGGATTACTCGAATTATTTCTTCGGAATAACTTTTAACTTCCCACCAGGTTTCATAATCTGGTTCATTAAACACCTCATATATAATGTTAGGATACTTGGCATATTTTTTTGACATCTCTGCAAAGAATTCTTTTGCTTCTTTCAGATTTACATTATGACTGTGCCAATCTATAATTACATAGATATCTGATTTTATAGCACCATTTACAACGGCTTCTATTTTCTCTTTAGAAAACTGCGGATTTTTTATATACGAAAGATCTCCGAGTTCTATTCCCATTGCGGCACGAACTATATTACAATTGAAATCTTTTTTTAGCCAGCTTACTGCTTTTTCATTATAAAATCTTGGCCATAAGCTATGCCAGCCAAAACTCAATCCGCGGAGGACGATCGGATTGTTATTTTTATCTACGAGCTGTGTTCCCTGTACACTTAACTGTCCGTGCTTTTTTACGAATTGTGCGTTTGAAATCGTAACAAACATTACAAGAAATAAAACTAAATACCAAAGCTTCGATTTCATATATTATTTTTTAAGGATTTAGTTTTAAGGTAATAACATCATGCGAAGCGATTGCAGCGCTAAATGCTTTCTTGGTATTTCCCGCTTCTTTGTTTTTCCAAAGATCCTTTATTTTGAAGTCTCCTTTAGAGAAATCAGCTTCATATCCGAAATCCGAATCTTTGAAATTATTTTTCTTCCAATCAAAATTAACTTTTTTTGCAGATTCAGTTCTATTGATAAAACTAACTGCCCAGGCTCCGTCAGATAGTGGTTTTACCCAAACTTCTACTCCATCTAAAACGGCATATTTAAATCCTTGAATTCCTAGTTTATCTTGATTTACAGCTAGTAATTCTTTATTCGTTAAAATGGCCAGTGTTTCTTTAGACATTTTTCTATAATCATTTCCTGTAAACAAAGGCGAAGCCAGCATGCACCACATTGCAAAATGCGTTTTATCTTCGGTATCATTCATTTCGTTCCCCACTTCCATCATATCAAAATCATTCCAATGATCTGGACCAGAATATTTACGAATATCTTTTCGCATATCGGCGATTTTCATGAATCCCCAAGACGACCAGTTTTCAGGATGTTTGAATTCGCAGTCGAAACAAGGATAAATATCTCCCGAAATTCTCCAAAGATTTCCAATTGGTTTTCCCCATTCCCACGGCTGGTTATCTCCCCATTCGCAAAGACTGAAAACAATTGGTCTGCCGGCAGTTTTTAAAGCATTACTCATAGTTGTATAGGCTTCTTTAGCAGTGATTCCCTCTGTATTACACCAGTCGTATTTTAGAAAATCTATTCCGAGTTTGGCATAAAATCTCGCATCTTGATATTCATATCCTCTTGTTCCAGGATAACCTGCACAAGTTTTGGTTCCAGCACAATTGTACAATCCGAATTTTAAACCTTTACTGTGCACATAATCAATAACCGATTTCATTCCGCTGGGAAATTTTGCCGGATCTGGTACTAAATCGCCATTTGCATCACGTTCGTGCGTCATCCAACCATCATCTAATACAATATAATTGTAACCCGCAGCCGCTAAACCTGAAGAAACCATTATATCTGCCGTTTCTTTTACTAGTTTTTCGTCGATATTGGTTGCAAAAGTATTCCATGAATTCCAGCCCATCGGCGGTGTCATAGCCAGTCCATCAAATTTTCCGCCCTGCTGTTTATGAGTATTTCCCTGACTGAAACCCATACTGGTTATACTAAAAGCAAGTAGTAAAGCAATTTTTTTCATCCAAAATATATTTAAAAGATATTACAAAAAAGATATTCCCTAATTTTTCAATTAGGGAATATCTCAAACTAACTCAAAAAACAAAATGTTTATTTTAATACAAATCCTATATCATCAAACAACACCGTATTACCGCCGTCACTATTTGATTCTTGGAATGTAAGCATTGTAACACTTGAAGGATTCCCTAATTTATCTAGTGGAATTTCCATATAAACCCAAGTCGTTGTAACTGGAATTACATAGTTTGGCCCTCCATTTACACTAAAGTTTACCTGACCATTTTTACTTCCTTTTACTGCCATTCTTAATGCTTTGTATGGCGTCATATCAAAATTAAAGCCCCAGTTTCCTCCGTCCCAAGCGCTAAATTCCCACTGCCAAGATTTTTCGCCTTGATAAGAATCTCCGCCAAAATCAAAATTAACTCCTTTACCAGCCCAAGGTCCGCCCCATTGCATTTCGTATAATTTATCATCATACAATGCTGTACCAATTGCTTCTTTTGAAACGGCTGTTCCAGAAATATTTGTTACTGCCAGATATCTATGATTCGCATTAGCAGGGATTTTTACCACTACCTGCTCTAATGTTGAAGAAATTACTTGAACAGGAACTGCAGGTTGTGTTGGAGTTTCGGCTAGTGTAACAATAGGATCTAGAAAATATTTACCTTTTATAGTTACTTCGTCACCTTCTTCACAGTTTATAAAATTAAAACCACTAAATGTTGGTACTGGAGGAGCAACTTGTAAGTCAAACTCTGCTGTACCTTTTCCTGTTACCACTCTTAATTTATTTGGTACATCTGCAAATGGTGTAGCTTCATCTACCAAAATAATTATATCTGTATCTGTTACAAATGTTGGCCTAAAATAGGTGTCAAAATCATTAAAATACACTTTTGTAGTCGTCAAAAGTCCTTTTCCGTGAATGATATAATAGTTTTTTGGATCTACTAGTGTTACGGGAACCAATGGCTTAACAGTGCCGTCAAGATTATAGCCAGAAGGCATTACAGATTCTATTACAGGTCCTCCGCTGTACGCTTCGGCGCTATCATCGCTAGAGCATGATGTAAAAAGCAATAAAGAAATTATTAATGCCAGACATGCTGCTAATGAAACAATTTTTAAATTTTTCATGTTGTATATTTTTAAAATTATTTAAAAGTATATGGTACTACTTCTGTCAATTTTGGATTTTTTGTCAAGTCATCTGCTGGATAAGGAAGTAAAAGATTTGTTGCTGAAATTGTAATATGTTTTTCAACTTCTCTGTTCCCTCTATTTTGTGCTTCTAGAATCGCTTTTGCTTTTTCAAAAGGCAAACGGCCCAAATCAAAATAATAATCTCCTTCGCACGCTAACTCTGCACGTCTTTCTTTAAAAATATCATCAAATGTTATTACTGATTTTGGTGCTAATCCTGCTCTTCTGCGAACTGCATTATACGATTGAAGCGCTTGTGCATCTGAAGTACTTCCTGTTTGTCCGCCTAAAATAGCTTCTGCGTGGATTAACAGCAATTCTGCATAACGCATCATATAACTGTTCATACTGCTTTCTCCATTATTTACCGGATTAAATGCTCCTGTTATTGGAAGATTTTCTTTTCCGATTACATATTTTTTCAATCCAGCACCAGATTTTTGTGCTTCGTATTCAATTTCAAAAGTGTATCCTAAAATTTTTGGCGCACCTAAATCAAGTGTTTTTGCATATGTTAGGTTTGGATAAAAATCTCCAGGAAGCATAAAAGTTTCAATTCTTCTTCTGTCCCCGTTTTCAAAAACATTTTTAATTAAATCTTGAGATGGAGCAATCTGTCCAGAATAAGTAGTTTCAACCAATCTGTTTTCTGGAGCAAATAATGTATTGGTAAAATTACCATCAAAATAGCCTCCAGTTCCTGTCCACTGCCAAGCAAAAATAGATTCCTCGTTATTGTTGTTTTTTTGTAAAAACAAATCAGCGAAAGATTTTGCAGGTAATTGCTCTCCTCCTAATAATTTAAACTCGCCGCTATTGATAACTTCCTGAGCCATTTGTCTCGCCAGATCATATTTCTTTTGATATAAATAAACTTTTGCCAGCATCGCTTTTGCAGAACCGCTTGATACGTGAGCATTTGAAGCATAATCTGAACCTCTGTTTTTTGTTCTTAAATTAGCTATCGCGAATTTTAAATCATTTTCTATGAATTTGTAAACATCTTCAGTTGGGTTACTTGGAATGACAAAGTTTTTAGAATAGTCTGCGTTATTTTCGATAATAGGCACATTTCCCCATAATCTCACCAAAAAGAAATAAGAAAACGCTCTAATAAAATGACATTCTCCTAATGTATTATTCAAAGCTTCTTTACTCACATTTGGTCCAACACTCTGTGGCAGATTGCTGATGTAAGCATTAGAATTTGCAATAGCACCAAAACAAGATCTCCAAGAATCAGAAATATATCGTGATGTATTAGTGAAACTCAAATCTGTAAAATCACCAAAATCGTTATATATATCAGCATACATATTACCCGAAATTACATCGGTAATACCATAAAAACCTTCTTTATTCATATTAAACCAAACTAAACCATAAAGTCCGTTTGTTGCATTGTCTAATTTTTCATCAGAATCATAATAGCTTCCTATTGTAGGGTTTCCTTCTGCAGGAACATCTATAAAATCTTGAGAGCAAGAGGATGAGAACAACATCAATAACGCCATAAAACCTACGCTGCCTCTTTTATATATATTTTTCATATTATTTTTTATTAAAATTCAACATTAAAACCAAAAGAAATTAGTCTTGGCACCGGATAACGACCGTTATCAATTCCTGACATTAATGCATCTTGATTATAAGAACCTACCTCAGGATCATATCCTGTATATTTCGTAAAAGTGAATAAGTTTTGTCCAGAAGCATAAATTCTCAATCTTGTTAATTTGATTTTCGAAATAATATCCACTGGTAAAGAATATCCTAAAGTTACATTCTGAACTCTTAAATAAGAACCATTTTCAATCATGCGGGTAGAAACTGCATTATTAATATGATCGTAACTAGAAGGTGTTGGCAGAGAACCATCTAAATTATTAGCTGAGTAAAAATCAGCTGCTTCTGTTAAATAGTTCGTTCCTAAATTACTATTCATTGTTCCAGATGCGCGAGTTAAATTCATTAACTTATTTCCTGCAGTTCCTTGAAGAAAAATAGATAAATCGACATTTTTATATTTAAAGTTATTCGTAAAACCATAAGTAAATTTCGGATTTGGATTTCCAATATTCGTTAAATCACTTTGATCGATTTTACCATCATTATTTAAATCTTTATAAATAACATCTCCTTTTACAAAATTCGGCAACAATGAATTTGTTCCGTTTTTCAACACAACTCTGTTTCCTGCGCCATCAACGTGTCCGTATGTCAATAGATCTTCATCTGTTCTGTAAATCCCTACAGCCTCATATCCTAAAAACGAACCTATTGGCAGACCTTCTTGTGTTCTTGAAACACTAACAGTGTTGTAAGAAAGCGTACCTGTTGTTTTTATAATATTTAACCCAGCCATATCTGTTACTTTATTTTCATATTTAGTGAAGTTCAGACTAGAATCCCATGAGAAGTTTTCTGTGAATTTATTGCTGTAACCAAGCGTAACCTCAATACCTTTATTTTCCATGCTTCCAAGGTTAAAATACGGAGGATTTACACCACCTTCATAATCACCGCCTCCAGAAAGATAGTTTGGCAACGGAACTTGGTATAAGAAATTTTTAGACACTTTTTTATACACATCTATAGAAGCATTAAATTTAGATTGAAACAAATTAAAATCTAAACCTAAGTTCGTTTGATCCTGAGTTTCCCATTTCAAATCTTTGTTTGGAGTATTTGAAGGAAGATAAGAAGTTCCCATAGAACTCACCACTACGTGCAGATTAGAATCGTATAAATTATTCCCAATCTGATTGTTTCCTGTTTGTCCCCAGCCAAATCTCAATTTAATACCATCAATATACTTTTTTGTTCCTTCCATAAAAGATTCATTCGAAAGTTTCCAAGATCCACCAACAGAACTAAAAACGCCCCATTTATTTCCAATGAAAAATTTAGAAGAACCATCTGTTCTTATTGCGGCCGAAACACCATATTTATCTCCATAATCATAAACTACCCTTCCTAAATAAGAAGCTAAAGTTTGTGTTCCTGCATATGTACTTTTAAGTTCTGCTTTTGTCAAATCTGATCCCGCAAGGGTTTGATCACTATTATCTTTATAACCATTACCAATCATAGAATATCCTTCCCAGTGCGATCTATTAGATTCTTGTACTGCCAAAACTGTAAAACTATGTTTGTCTATAGTTTTTCTATAAGTAAGCATGTTTTTTAAGTTCCATGAATTACCAGACGACGGATTATAATAAAGGTTAGCAAAACTCTTTACAGCATTTCCTAAAGAATACATAGGATCAAATCGCTGTCCTAAATTGTCATAAATATATCCACCCGCTTCAAAACGGTATTCTAAACCTTTAAGAATATCTACTTGCGTATAAAAACTTCCAGAATAATTTTTTCTTACCAATGTATTAGAACCTAATAAAGAAGTTGCAACTGGATTAACAAATGAAAGACCACTTGTAGGACCAGCAAATGCGCCATCTAATTCTCTTACTGCCACATCTGGAGTAGCCAGTAAAGACGTACCTACAACACCATTAAATTGTCCGTTTAGTGTAAGTTTTTCATCTGTAATTGCCCCACTTACGTTAATACCAACTTTAATAAAACTATTTACTTTTGCATCAATATTAGCTCTTACATTGTATCTTTTGAAACCAGATTCGATAACAATACCTTCTTGATTTAAAAGACCTCCAGAGATATAATAGCTAATTCCTTCTTTTCCACCAGAAAAAGACAACTGATTAGAGGTCATAATTCCTGTTTCATAAATAGCATCCTGCCAGTCTGTACCTTTTCCTAAAAGTTCTGGATGAGCAAATTCTGGACGTTTTGACGAAGGATCATAAACATCTGATAGCGCATTTTGATGTGTTGCATATTGCTGCAAATCCATAGAATGCAGTTTCTTTGGCAAATTGCTAATAGAATAAGAATTTTCGAAAGATAATTTTCCTGTTCCTTTTTTACCAGATTTAGTAGTTACAATGATAACTCCATTCGCACCGCGAGAACCATAAATAGCAGTAGCAGAAGCGTCTTTTAAAATATCGATAGACTCAATGTCATTCGGGTTAATAAGCGCCAGCGGACTTACAGTAATGTTTCCGTTGTTAGAAAAGTTAGAATCTCCAGCAGCATTTCTTCCTGAAGTAGACGAATTTCTAGCATCTCCAGAAATAGGCACACCATCAATTACATACAAAGGTTCGTTTGTACCTGTTAAAGAAGAAACCCCTCTAATTTTTACCGATACATTACTCCCCGGTTCACCAGAGTTACTATTTACGACTACCCCCGCAGCTTTTCCCTGCATCATTTGATCAAATGAAGCCACTTTTAGATTTTCGATATCTTTTGAGCCAATACTAGAAATAGCACTATTAATATCTTTTCTCTTTTGAGTACCGTAACCAATTACAACTACATCTTTTAGATCTTCTGCATTTGATTTTAAAATTACATTAATAGTCGATTTACCATCTACGGCAACCTTCTGAGTAGTAAAGCCGATGAAAGAGAATAATAAAGTTGAATTTGCTGGAACATCGATAGAATATTTACCGTCAAAATCTGTGGAAACAGTTGCCTTAGAACCCGCAACTGATACATTTGCTCCCGGAATAGATAATCCCTTTTCATCAGATACCGTTCCTGAAACCTTTACCTGAGCCGTAACAAAATTACAGGTCAATAACAAAAATAATATCAGAGGAACTGCTGTGTGGTCAGCCTTCCAATGAATGAAGCTAGTCATTAGTTTTTTCATAATAAGTGTTTGGTTAGTTTAAATTTTTTATTGCTAATCTTAAGAGAGTAAAAAAAGCCTGGTATATTTTTTACTCTTAAAATATTTAACAAATCTATAACAGAGAGAATTATCAAATCGATAATATTATATCATTTAATGATAATATTTTTACTTTAAGCGTTTAAAAAAACACATATGAAAATAAAACCATGTAAATTTTAAATTATTCGCAATGACAATCCTCAAAATGAACCAAACACCAACATAAAAATCAAAAAAAACGCCAAAATCAAACGTTTTCGTTAAAAATAATATTTATAGGTGATAAAAAAGTATCACTACAAAATACGTTTCAAGCCAGAAAAATCTTCTCTGTATTGACTAGGCGTACAATTTTTTGTCGCTTTAAAACTGCGATTAAAATTGGCAATATTATTAAACCCAGATTTAAATGCAACCTCAGAAACACTCATATCCTTCTCTACAAGCCAGCGCGCCGCATAACCAATTCGGATATCATTTATATAATTAACAAACGTTTTACCAGTACGTTTTTTAATAAATCTATTAAAAGAAATAATAGACATACTCGCCACATTTGCAACATCCTCTAAAGTAATTTTTTCAGCAAAATGTTTCTGCACATATTCATAAACCAATTTCATTTTATCATAATCATCAAAAGTATCATAGTCAACTGTATAAGTCGAAAGAAGACGCTGATTTCTGGAATTGGCCAAATCATATAATAAGGAAGTAATTTCCAAAAAATAGTCCATGCCGTCTAATTTAGAAAGCTTTACAAGTCTTGGCGTTAATTCTTCAGCCGTTTTTTTTGAAAAAAGAATTCCATGAATCGATCTATTAAACATATCACGTATCGGATTCATAATTCGTCTGGACAATAAAGACTCATGAAATAAATCATTATGAAACTGAATTGTTATTTCATGAATTTTTTTACTTGTACATTTACTCAATTCCCAGCCGTGATATAAATTGGGACCAATCAAAACCAGCTCGACATTATCTATTTCCTCAATATTATCGCCAACAACTCTTTTTACACCTTTTCCATTTAAAATAAAATTGATCTCAAACTCTGGATGATAATGAACAGGAAAATCAAAACTATCTTTTACTCGATCGAAAACCAAAAAACTATCACTCGCAGCTAATGGCGCAATTTCTCTATAAAAATTTTTTGTCGTACCCATGTTGAAAATTATATCAGTAACTTAATATTTTGTTTTTTGACTGCAATAATATGATATATAATTGATAAAATAATATTAATTAGACGATATTCATCCGTTTATCTTTGAAAAAACAAATTATCATTTCTTTAAAAAGAACATTAATAATAAACATTAATCATTTTTAATTGAATAACTTTTTATAGTTTTAATAATTTTAACAATAATTTCGTAATGATTTTTCGAACAATAAAATAACATGTTTTTAAATCGTAATCTATTGTTTATTTTACTTTTAGCAAAAAACTAACTAACCATTTCGTAATGAAAAAATACATTTTAACGTTTTTAACCGTAACATTAATAAGCAGTTCTTGCTTCTCCAAAAAAAGTATGGATAATACTAATTTGTCACTTTCAGATAAAAAAGCAACCGCCGAAACTCAAGACTTGTATAAAAACCTCAATACATTGTCTAAAAAAGGTTTTCTATTTGGGCATCAAGACGATTTGGCATACGGTGTAAAATGGAAATACGAGAACGGCCGAAGCGACGTAAAAGATGCTGCTGGCGATTATCCCGCAGTTTATGGGTGGGATATTGCAGGTTTGGAAAAGGACAGCCCTAATAATATCGATGGCGTACCTTTTGCAAAAATGAAACAATATATTATTGAAGCCAATGCAAGAGGCGGTATTTCTACCGTGAGCTGGCATTTTGACAATCCAGCAACAGGGAAAGATGCTTGGGATCATACTCCAAATTCGTTAAAAACAATTTTACCAGGCGCAGAAAATCATAAAAAATTTACTTCTTGGTTAGATAAAGCAGCCACTTTCTTCTTATCTCTAAAAGATAAAAACGGCAAAAACATTCCGATCCTTTTTAGACCTTTTCATGAACTTACCGGCGGATGGTTTTGGTGGGGAAAAGGCAATTGTACTCCAGAAGAATTTAAAACAGCGTGGAAATTTACCTTCGATTATCTTCAAAAAAAAGGTGTTCACAATTTAATATATGTCTACAATACAGGCGGTTTTGGCAGTGAAGCAGATTTCTTAGCCAATTATCCTGGAGATGAATATGCAGATGTTTTAAGTTTTGACAGCTACCAAAACAGTAACGATCCAAACGGTGAGAAATTTATCAATGAAGTTCAAAAGCAGTTTAAAATCTTAAACGAAATTAATGCCAAAAAACATAAATTAATAGCTTTAGCAGAAGCTGGCTACGAAGCCGTTCCAGATCCAAAATGGTGGACAGGCACTTTATTGAAAGCTATTGGAGATTATAAAATTTCATATGTCTTACTATGGAGAAACCACGGCTGGCAGGAAAAAGAACAAAAAATGCATTATTACGCACCTTTCTCTGGACAAGTGAGTGAAAAAGATTTTGTCGATTTTTATAATCTGGATCAAACTATCTTTGAAAAAGACATTCCAAAAAAATTAAAATAACCCCCAAATAAATTACAATCTTTAAAAAAAATCTAATGCACGACAAAATTAGTTTAAAAGAAAAAATAGGTTACGGTCTTGGAGACGCTGCTTCATCTATGTTCTGGAAAATTTTCAGTATGTATTTGTTGTTTTTTTACACCGATGTTTTCGGATTAGCGCCTGCTGTAGTTGGAACCATGTTTTTAATTACCCGAATCTGGGATTCCTGCTTTGACCCTATTGTTGGAATTATAGCAGACAGGACCAAAAGTAAATGGGGAAAATTTAGACCGTATTTACTTTGGGTAGCAATTCCGTTTGCTGTGATTGGGGTTTTAACTTTTTATACTCCAGATTTTGACGAAAAAGGTAAAATCATTTATGCCTACGTTACGTATTCCTTAATGATGATGATTTATTCATTAATAAATGTTCCTTATGCATCTCTTTTGGGCGTAATGTCTTCTGATAGAAAAGAAAGAAATACACTTTCTTCTTACCGTATGGTTTTTGCTTTCGGCGGGAGTCTTTTGGCACTTTGGCTTATTGAACCTTTGGTAAATTATTTCGGCGGAAACTTAAATTCTAAAACAGGATGGCTGGCAACGATTGCCGTTTTTGGACTAATCACCACAGTATTTTTCTGGGCTTGTTTCTTATTCACAAAAGAAAGAATAAAACCAATTGCAGATGAGCAGAATAATTTAAAAGAAGATTTAAACGATCTTTTAAAAAATAAACCTTGGTGGATTTTATTGGGAGCAGGAATTGGAGCTTTAGTCTTTAATTCGATACGTGACGGAGCTGCGGTTTATTATTTCAAATATTATGTAAGCAGTGCCGTAAACTTTGATTTTTCGCTTTTTGGAACCGATTTTCATATGACGCCAACGTCAATCTATTTGGTTTTAGGGCAAGCAGCAAACATCATCGGAGTAATCATTGCAACACCAATTGCTAATAAAATTGGAAAAAAGAAAACCTTCTTTGGAGCAATGGCTTTGGCTGCAATTCTAAGTTTAGTTTTCTATTTATTTGGAAAAGAAGACATTTTATTAATTCTCATTTTCCAAGTTTTAATCAGTATTTGTGCAGGCTGTATTTTCCCATTAATCTGGTCGATGTACGCAGACAGTGCCGATTATTCAGAATGGAAACAAGGACGCAGAGCGACAGGTTTAGTTTTTTCTGCTTCCTCAATGTCGCAAAAATTTGGCTGGACAATTGGAGGCGCCGGAGCTGGATGGCTTTTAGGTTATTACGGTTTTCAGGCAAATGTAGAACAGACAGCAACAGCACAAAACGGAATTCAGTTAATGTTGAGTATACTTCCTGCAATAGCAGCGGCAATATCAGTAGCGTTTATTGCATTTTATCCATTATCTGAAGAAAAATTACAAATAATAGAACAGGATTTAAACCAAAAAAGAGATCAAAATCACTAAAAATAGTACGGATACAGAAACCAATTTATATGACAACGATAACATCTTCAGCCATTTTTCAAGAAAGAAAATCGGCATTAGAAAAAGAACATAAAGGACTTCTTGAACAAAAAAACGGACCACAAGAAGTGGCAGGAAACGGAATTTATGACCGTTACAAAAATCCTGTAGTAACAGCAGCGCACATTCCTTTAAACTGGCGTTTTGACTTTAACGAAAGTACAAATCCTTTTTTACAAGAACGAATCGGAATAAATGCCGCTTTCAACGCTGGCGCAATGAAATGGAACGGCAAATATTTATTGGCAGTTCGTGTAGAAGGAATCGACAGAAAATCATTTTTTGCCATTGCCGAAAGTCCAAACGGAGTGGATAATTTCAAGTTTTGGGATAAACCATGCGTGATTCCTCAAACCGAAGAACCAGATACAAATGTATACGACATGCGTTTGATCAACCACGAAGACGGTTATGTTTACGGTATTTTCTGTACAGAAAGAAAAGACCCGAAAGCTCCAAAAGGTGATACGAGTTCGGCTGTAGCCAATGCCGGAATTGTACGCTCCAAAGATCTGGTAAACTGGGAAAGACTTCCAGATTTAATTTCAAATACGGGACAACAGCGAAATGTAGTTTTACATCCTGAATTTGTAAACGGAAAATATGCTCTATACACACGTCCGCAAGATGGTTTTATTGATGTAGGAAGCGGCGGCGGAATTGGTTTAGGTTACGTGGAAGACATGACAAATCCTGTTGTAAAAGAAGAAAAAATCATTTTTGGCAAGCAATATCATACCATTTACGAATTGAAAAATGGTCTAGGCCCAGCTCCAATAAAAACTTCAAAAGGCTGGCTGCATTTAGCACACGGCGTTCGTAATACAGCTGCAGGATTGCGTTATACGCTATATATGTTTATGACCGATCTAAATGATATTTCGAAAGTAACACACGTTCCGGCGGGACATTTTATGGGACCAGAAGGAATCGAAAGAGTTGGTGATGTATCGAACGTTTTATTCTCAAACGGATGGATTGAAGATGAAAACGGAACTGTTTATGTGTATTACGCCTCATCAGACACCAGAATGCATGTTGCCGTTTCAACTGTTGAAAAACTTGTTGATTATGTAACCAATGCTCCAGCAGATACTTTTATTTCAGCAGGTTCTGTACAAACAATTATTGATCAAGTCGAAAGAAATAACGCAATTTAAGATATCGTGTCATTACAAAGAAAGCTATTAAAATCTGAGTTATCCGCAGAACTCGATTCCATTTTAAACTATTGGTCAGAACACACTGTTGACGATAAAAATGGTGGATTTGTCGGGCAAATCGATTTTGAAGATCATATTATTGGAAATGCAGAAAAAGGATCGGTTTTAAATGCACGGATCCTTTGGACTTTCTCTGCCAGTTATCAGACCACAAAAAACGAAAACCACAAAAAACTGGCAGCGCGAGCATTTGAATTTCTTTCTTCTAATTTTTATGACACTAAATTTGGAGGTCTTTTTTGGAGTATAAATGAGGATAAAACTCCAAAAGACACCAAAAATCAGATTTATGCATTGGCATTTGCGATTTATGGCTTATCTGAATATTATGCGATTTCAAAAGAAGAAAAAGCTTTAGAAATAGCTAAAAATTTATATTTCAAAATTCAGGAATACAGCTATGATCCTATAAACAAAGGATACTTTGAAGCTTTTACCAGAGATTGGCAGCCAATTGAAGATTTACGTCTGAGTGCAAAAGATGCCAACGAAAAGAAAACGATGAATACACATCTTCATATTATTGAAGGTTATGTGAATTTATATAAAGTTTGGAAAGACGAAAAACTGCTTAAAGATATTGTTGAATTATTAGAAACAATTGAAGAACATTTCATTAATACCGAAACAGGTCATTTACGATTGTTTTTTGATGAAAATTGGAACGAAAAGATCGATGTTATTTCATACGGACATGATATTGAAGCAGCCTGGCTTTTACAACAATGTGCTGAAATTTCAGGAAATGAAACGTTGATTGAAAATTATAAAAAACACGCTCTCCAAATTGCCGAAGCCACAAAAGAAGGTTTTGATTCTGACGGCGGATTATGGTATGAATTTGATCCAAAGAAAAATGAATTAATTGCCGAAAAACATTGGTGGCCACAGGCAGAAGCTTTAATTGGTTTTTACAATGCATATCAATTAACTGGAAAAGAAGAATATCTGGATATTGTTTACAAAAACTGGAAATTCATAAAAAAATATATGATCGACCAGCAAAACGGAGAATGGTATTGGGGAATTTACGACGATTATTCTGTAATGAAAAAAGATAAAGCCGGATTTTGGAAATGTCCCTATCATAACGGACGCGCCTGTCTTGAGTTGATGAGTAGAATTCAAGATTAATTTTAATCACTTTTAACGCTAATTTTTTCTAGCCAATGAAACAATTTTTACTTCTAAGTTTAGTATTTGTGATGACAACAATACATGCGCAAACGAATCTTATCAAAAACGGAGGTTTTGAATACGAATTTGTAAATTGGAGAGGCGAAGAAAATGGTGCGCTTTCTATTTACGATAAAAAATCTGGAAAAAATGCTGCGCTGATCAATCAATATACTGGTGCAGAATGGCGAGCTTTTGATCAAATTGCTATAATTCCCAGAAACACTTTTGCTGTGGAATGTGATGTCTGGATGAAAACAGATGGTGTTGAAATTCAGAAAGAAGAATACAAAGCTGCATCCATAATTTTAGAATTTTTAAATAGTGCCGAAAAACAAATAAGCACCGAAACAATTGCTGTTGCAAAAGGAACAACGAACTGGTTTAATTATAAAAAAGCACTAAAAGTTCCGGCTAATGCCAAAAAAATCAGGATAATGCTTGCCTTAGCCCAAACGAACGGCACCGTTTTTTTTGATGATGTAAAAATAACAACGCTTTCTGAAGAAGAATTTTCAAAGTTGAATAGTAATACAAAATAAACAAACCTAATAGGTTTTAAAAACCTGTTAAGTTTAGTCCTTAAAATATAAATTATGAAAAACAGATTTCTTAAAACTCTTTCTCTAGCCTTAATTTTTGCTGCAATTGCTTGTCAGGCGCAGGAAAAAATAACCGTAAAAGGAACGCAATTTTATAAAGGTGACAAACCGTATTCTTATATCGGAACCAATTATTGGTACGGAAGTTTATTGGCTTCTAAAAAAGTTGGTGACCGAAAAAGACTTTTGCGCGAACTGGATTTTATGAAGAAAAACGGAATCGATAATCTTCGTGTTTTAGTTGGTGCCGACGGAGGAAAATACGATTTTACCGTTCGTCCGGCTCTGCAGTATGAGCAGGGAAAATATGACGAAGATCTTTTGGATGGTTTGGATTTTTTGATCAGCGAAATGAGCAAACGTAATATGTATGCGGTTTTGTATTTAACGAATAACTGGGAATGGTCTGGCGGAATGTCGCAATATCTGGAATGGAACGGCAAAGGTGCGATTCCAGTTCCAAATATTGCTCCAAATACTTGGCCGCAATTTATGTCGTACACAGAACAATTTCACAGCTGTGAACCTTGTATCGAAGCTTTGAATAATCACGTAAAATTTATTATTGGAAGAACAAATGCATATTCTAAAAAGAAATACAACGAAGATAATACGATTATGTCGTGGCAGGTTGGAAATGAGCCAAGACTTTTTACGGTAGAAAATGAAGTTAAATTTACAAAATGGCTGAACAATATTGTCGATTTAATAGCCAGCTTAGACAAAAATCATTTGGTTTCTACAGGTTCTGAAGGAAAAAACAGTTCAAACGACAGCATGGAAATTTTCGAAAGAACGCACAAAAATCCGAATATCGATTATTTGACGATGCACATCTGGCCAAAAAACTGGAACTGGTTTAAAGCTGACAATGCTGAAGCTACTATGCCAAAAACAATCGAAAATGCAGGAAAATATATTGACGATCATATTAAGGTGGCTAATAACTTGAAAAGACCAATTATTATTGAAGAATTTGGCCTGCCAAGAGAAAATGAAAATTTAAATGCAGGCGCTTCTTCTGTATATCGCGATCAGTTTTACAGTTACATTTTTGGAAGAGTTTTAGAAAGTCATAAAAATGGCGGCCCGTTGCAAGCAGCAAATTTCTGGGGATACGGCGGTGAAGGAAAAGCAATTCATCCAGACGGAAAATGGAATCCTGGAGAACCTTTAACTACAGATCCTCCGCAAGAACCACAAGGTTTAAATTCTGTTTTTAATGGTGATAAATCGACTCTTGAAATTGTAAAAAAGTACAATTTAGAATTGAAGAAATAAAAAAATTATTCATCCCTGTTTTTTGTAGAGACGCACCGCAGTGCGTCTTATGCGTAACGAATATACGCAACGTAAACTGGGCGTAGACGCACAGCTGTGCGTCTCTACAGAATAACCAAAATCAAAACTTGATGAAAAAACACAACATGAAAAATACATTTATTCTTTTTTGTTTGGTATTCGTAAACCTCTGTTTTGCACAGAAAAAACAAGACTTTACAATGAATTCTCCATACGGAAAAATTCAAATTAAGATTTCGGTTACTGATAAAATCAGCTGGACAATCACACATGAAAACGATTTGATTTTGGCTCCATCAGAAATGGCTATGACTTTAGACGGAAATATTGTTTTAGGAAAAAACGCGGTTGTTTTAAATTCAAAAAAAGAAACTGTAAATAATTCGTTTGAAACCCCTTTGTACAAAAAGAAATCGGTTCAAAACCATTACAACCAATTGACTATTAATTTTAAAAATGACTTCAGTATTGAATATCGCGTTTTTGATGACGGCGCTGCGTACCGTTTTATAACAAAAAAGAAAAAGGATATCACGGTTAAAAATGAAGAAGTAGTTTTAAATTTTGATCAGGATTACAATACTTTAATGCCTTATGTTCGTGATTTAAGAAATCCGAAAGACCAATTTATTTCTTCTTTTGAGTCGCATTATGAAAACAAGAAAATAAGTGAGTTTTCTAAAGACACTTTAGCTTTTTTACCTTTTTTAATTGATTATAAAAACCACAAAAAAGCGGTTTTTCTGGAAGCTGATTTAGAAGATTATCCGGGATTGTTTGTCACCAATACTAAAAATAAAACGGGTTTTGAATCTCGCTTTTCTAAATATCCTCTTCAGGAAACCAACGGCGGATTTAATTACCTCAACAAATTGATTACAGAAAGAGCCGATTATTTGGTTAAAACAAAAGGTACCAGAACTTTTCCGTGGCGAGCAATTGTGATTTCTGAAAATGATGCTGCTTTGGCTAATAACGATATGGTCCAGAAATTGGCTTCTCCTTCAAAAATAAAAGATGTTTCTTGGATAAAACCAGGGAAAGTAGCTTGGGATTGGTGGAACGACTGGAATATTTATAATGTTGATTTTAAGGCTGGAATTAATACACAGACGTATAAATATTATATTGATTTCGCCTCAAAAAATAAAGTCGAATATGTAGTTTTAGATGAAGGCTGGAGTATTGAAACAGACATTATGAAACACAATCCGAATGTTGATTTGGAAACTTTAATCGCCTACGCGAAAGAACGAAACGTTGGTATTATTTTGTGGGCTTCGTGGATGGCTATACACGACAATACCGAAGATGTTTTTGCTAATTATGCCCAATTGGGAGTGAAAGGTTTTAAAGTGGATTTTATAGATCGTGACGATGCTAAAATGGTGAATTCGGTTTATGATATTGCACAAAAAGCAGCCAATCATAAATTGATTATTGATTTTCACGGTATGTACAAACCTACCGGAATTCAGCGAACGTATCCCAATATTTTAAATTTTGAAGGCGTAAAAGGATTAGAAAACAATAAATGGACAGCAAATGATGATGTTCCGCTTTACGATACTACAATTCCGTTTATCAGAATGATGGCAGGTCCGATGGATTACACGCCCGGTGCGATGCGAAATGCAGCAAAAAGCGAATTCAAACCAAGTCATTCTAATCCGATGAGTCAGGGAACAAGATGTCATCAATTGGCACTTTACACTATTTTTGAAGCGCCTTTGCAAATGATGGCCGACAGTCCGACAGCTTTTATGGCGGCACAAGAAAGCACCGATTTTATTGCTAAAGTTCCGACTACTTTTGATGAAACTAATGCTTTGGATGGTGAAGTTGGAAAATTTGTTTCTATTGCCAGAAGAAAGGGAACTATTTGGTATTTGGGCGCCATCACCAATTGGGATTCAAGAGACATTACAATTGACTTTTCTTTCCTTGAAAAAGGCAAAAAATTCCAAGCCGAGGTTTTCTTAGATGGTTTAAACGCAGACAAAGCCGCAACTGATTATAAAAAAGAAATCGTAACCGTTGATTCTACAACAAAATTGAAATATCGCTTGGCGAGCGGCGGTGGATTGGCGATGATTATAAAATAAAAAGATATATCCGTACTCTTTACGTTTCGAAACCCGACAGGTTTTAAAAACCTGTCGGGTTTAAAATATAAGGGGTAAAAAAATTATGCTAAAATCTTTTCAATCGCATTCAATTCATCATGCGAAAATTCAGTATTCTCCAAACAATCAATATTATTACACAATTGTTTTACCGAACTCGCACCAATTAAAACCGATGTAATTCGTTTGTCTTTTTGCAGCCAAGCCAAAGCCATTTGTGCCAAAGATTGGTTTCTATTCTGAGCAATTTCATTCAGCTGCATTAATTTCTGAATTCTTTCTGCCGTTACCTCATCTTCTTTCAAATGTCCGTTCGGATTATGCGCTCTGGAGTTTTCTGGAATTCCCTTTAAATATTTATCTGTTAAAAGTCCTTGTGCCAAAGGCGAAAAGGCGATACAGCCCACTCCTTTTTCTTCCAAAACATCTAACAAACCATTTTCTACCCAGCGTTCCAGCATTGAATATTTGGCTTGGTGAATCAAACACGGCGTTCCCAGTTGTTTCAAAACATCAACCGCAGCTCGAGTCTGCTCAGCCGAATAATTACTAATGCCGACATACAAAGCTTTGCCGCTTCTTACGGCGTAATCTAAAGCCTGCATGGTTTCTTCAATTGGCGTTTCGGGATCTGGGCGGTGTGAATAAAAAATATCGACATAATCGACTTTCATTCTCTTTAAACTCTGGTCTAAACTGGATAATAAGTATTTACGAGAACCCCAATCTCCATAAGGTCCATCCCACATGGTGTAGCCGGCTTTTGTCGAAATGATGATTTCATCACGCAGATTTCCCTGAAAATTATGCCAGAGAATTTTACCAAAATTAGTTTCTGCAGAACCCGGAACCGGCCCGTAATTATTGGCCAGATCAAAATGGGTGATTCCTTTATCAAAAGCCTCTACAGCAATACTTTCGGCATTATCAAAATTATCTACAGATCCGAAGTTATGCCATAATCCTAAAGAAATTTCAGGTAACAATAACCCGCTTTTTCCACATCTGTTATATTTCATTGTTTTAGTTTAAGGTTATAGTTTAATAGGTTTTAAAGGTAAAAAAAAGTAATAAATAAAGTTGCTTTTTTTTAATCTCGCAAAGGCGCAGTCCCGAGCCTTTGGGAGCAAAGTTATTTAAGTTTTAAAATGAATAGCGTCCAGCTTTAGCTGGATGGAGATATAAACGCAAACCAAAGGGCTTTAGCCAAACCTGTAAAGTTTGGCTAAAGCCCTTTTTTGATCCAATCGTATTCCCCTAGCTAAAGCTAGGGGCTATGCATAAATTATAAATCACCACGACCCAAGCGATAGCAAACTAGCGAAGCAATTCACAATTTTTTAAACAATCAATTCGTGAATTCGTGGCAAAAAAAACCTTTGCTTCTTTGAACCTCTGCAACTTTGCACCTCAAAAAAACCTATTCTTTTATCTCAAAACCACTTTCCAAACCTTTATCAGAGCTTCCTCCAACCATGATTTTAAAAGTTCCAGGTTCAACTAAATAATTCCCATCGTTGTCATAAAAACCAAGTTCCTTGTCAGTCAATGTAAAAGAAACAGTTTTAGTTTCTCCTTTCTTCAAATTCACCAATTCAAAGCCTTTTAATTCTTTTATTGGGCGAATGATACTTGCAAATTCATCATGAATATACAATTGCACAACTTCTTTTCCGTCGTAGTTTCCAGAGTTTGTAACGGCAATACTAACCTGAACTTTTTCTCCTTTTGCAAAAGCAGTTTTATTTATCTTCAAGTCTTTATAATCAAATTTGGTATAACTCAAACCAAAACCAAACGGAAACTGAGGCGTTTTTTCCACATCCATATAATGCGACCAAAAAACGTTTTTATCACTGTCAATTGGTCTTCCTGTACTGTATTTGTTATAATAAATCGGCACCTGACCCACATTTCTAGGAAATGACATAGGCAGTTTTCCACTTGGGTTATAATCACCGTATAAAACCTGTGCAACCGCATTTCCAGTCTGCGTTCCCAAATGCCAAGCCTCAACAATTGCTGGTACATTTCCTGCTGCCCACGGAATACTCAACGGACGACCGTTATTTAAAACCAAAACTACATTCGGATTCACTTTGTAAATTTCCTCTAATAATTCCTGCTGCAATCCTGGCAGATTCAGATCTGTTCTGCTTCTTCCCTCACCGCTTTGAAAACCGTATTCCCCTAAAACCATTACCACAACATCGGCATTTTTGGCTGCTTTTTTTGCTGCTTCAAATCCGCTTTTATCTGTAGTATTAAAAACTGTCTCAGTTAAAAACGTTGCTTTTTGTTTCAATAAATCAACTCCTTTTTCAAACGTCAGCTGATTGTCTTTGTATTGCTGCATTCCCTCTAAAACAGAAACCGCAGTATCATCAGAAGCCGCAATTCTCCAGCTTCCCAACGGACTGTTTTTATCATTTGCCAAAGCGCCAATCAAAGCAATTTTCTGTCCTGATTTTTTTAACGGCAATAAATTCTTTTCGTTTTTCAATAAAACGATTGATTTTTTCGCCATGTCCAAAACGCCTTCGTTGTTGGCTTTACTTCCCACAACTTCTTTTTCACGTTTTTCATCGCAATATCGGTACGGATCATCAAATAATCCTAACTCAAATTTTACACGAAGAATTCTACGAACAGCATCATCAACCAAAGCCTCTTTTACTTTTCCGGTTTTTACTAAATCAACCAATTTCGCAACATACAAATACGATTCCATATCCATATCAGAACCCGCAATTACCGCTTTTGCAGTGGCGTCGGCTTCGTCTTTTGCGTAACCGTGTGCAATCATTTCGCGAACCGAAGCATAATCAGAAATTACAAATCCGTCAAACTTCCATTTTCCTTTCAAAATATCTCTTTGTAAAAAAGCATTTCCAGTCGCAGGAACGCCATTTAGGGTATTAAACGAATTCATAAACGTACGAACTCCAGCTTCTACCGTTGCTTCAAAAGGCGGTAAAACCGAATTATACAATTTAGAATTACTGATATCTACAATATTATATTCCAATCCAGCCTCGACATAACCGTAAGCTGCAAAATGTTTTGCACAAGCCGCAATCGTATTTACTTTTTGAAGATCTGCAACAGTTTCTCCCTGAAAACCTTTTACTCGCGCATATCCCACTTTACTTCCTAAATACGGATCTTCACCCGCACCCTCCATCACACGTCCCCAGCGCGCATCATTTGCCACATCGACATTCGGGCCAAAAGTCCAGTTAATTCCAGATGCCGAAGCTTCATCAGCCGCAATAGCTGCCGACTTTTTAATCGCTTCCAAATCCCAGCTCGCAGCTTCTGCCAACGGAATCGGACTTAACGTTTTATAACCATGTATTACGTCAAACCCAATAATTAACGGAATTCCCAAACGCGTTTCTTCCACCGCAATTTTCTGTACGGCACGAACTTCTTTCACCCCGCGAACTGTCAGCATCGAACCAACTAGTCCTTTTCTTAAATGTTCGTATTTCAATTCAGCTGATCCGCCTTTTGGAGCCGGCCCCGTTACATCCCAAAAACCGTTGTATTGGTTCATCTGTCCTACCTTTTCTTCCAGCGTCATTAACGGTAAAAGCAAATCTATACGCTGCTCAACAGTTTTATTTTTATCCAGATACGGCTTTTTTTGTGCATTCATATTTCCAACAGTAAAAAGGGCAAAAACCCCAATAGTTATTATTTTTTTATTTTTCATATGTGTGGTTTAGTTAGTTTTTAAAAAAAAGATGCTAGCCCGAAGCTTCGGGACTGAGATACTAAGTTTCTTTTGGGCGTGTCCCGCTGAAAAAGCGGGTCGGGCTATCCGCTTCAAGTCCTCGCACTTCCTTCGTCAGGCTGTGGGCTTTCCACTTCTATCCCTCACGCGATTTACGGTAACGAGATCTTTCAATTTCAACACAATCTTGTCATCCTGAGGAACGAAAGATCACAAACTTTGGGTCTTAATTTCTTAGCTTCCACTTCGCTCAGCCTGACAAAAAAATCTAAAATCTAAAATCTAAAATTCTGACGTAAAACAAGAAGCTGGCAAATTCGCTTTATTAAACAAATCTGCCTGCGTTGTATTTCCCCAGGCGAACCTCACTTTTGCTGGATTTACTACTTTTTTACTGGTCAAAATCACTTCATTATTTTTAATCAAAGCTTCAGCCGGATAGAAAACTCCATCGGCTCCAGCCACTTCAAATTGATTTGATTTTTTGTCTTTAAAATACAATCCCTCAGCATAATCAAAAGAAACTACCACTTTATTTTTCTCTACTTTAATTGCTTTAAAAAGTGGTCCGTTAACCAAATTTGAATTTAATCCCGACGCTTCGGGATAGGTTACTGCCAAAGCCAAATTAGCCAGACGAATTCCAACCGATTTTTTATTTTTAGGATGAATATCAATCGTATCCGAAATATCGCTGATAACAACCATTCCCGTTTTTGAAACTTCTTTTAATAATTTTCTTTGAGAATCTCTAACCGTTACATTTGAAAAATTGTTTGTTCCCGTTTTAAAAGGCGCAATTTGAACATAATAAAAAGGGAAATCATCCTTCCATTCTTTTCTCCATGATGTGATTAAAGCACCTAAAGTTTTATCATAAACCAAAGAACCAACATTCGATTCTCCCTGATACCAAAGCGTTCCAGCAATTTTAAATCCAATAATTGGATAAATCATGGCATTGTAAGCACGACCCGGCTGTCTTGGTCCGTATTCTTGTTCGTTTAGTTTTTTAGCATTTTCTAATAAAATAGGATCGTCATTAACAACTTTTTCAGGCATCCAGATTTCGGCTGGAGTGCCACCCCAGTTTGAAGAAATCAATCCGATTGGAACATTTTTTAAATCATCGCGAAGGCGTTTAGCAAAAAAATAACCAACAGCACTGAAATTTTTCATCGATTCGGGAGTAGATTCTGTCCAGTTTCCCAATAAATTATTCTGCGGACTTTCAGCTGTTAATTTCGGAACCGTAAAAAAACGAATATTCGGATTTGCAGCATTTTTTGCTTCCTCTTCTCCATCGTCAATTCCCCAGCTTGCCGACATTTCCATGTTCGATTGTCCAGAACAAAGCCAGACTTCTCCAATTAAAATATTTTTTAAAACCACTTCATTATATCCTTTTATAGAAATGGTAAAAGGTCCGCCCGCTTCTGGTGTTTTAACAGTGATTTCCCATTTCGCCTGATTATTGGCCACGGTTTTATATTCTTGATCGTTCCATCCAGAAACCAATTTAATTTCTTCTTTCGGATTGGCCCAACCCCAAATTTTCACTTCAGAGTTGCGCTGTAAAACCATATTGTCACTAAAAATATTCGGAAGCGAAACGTTTGCCATCATAGTACTGGAAATCAATAGAAAGAAAACAAACTTAAAAATATTATTTTTCATTTAGCAGCTTTTTTAAAAACGGAGCATACTGATCAGCCATAACTTTTTGATCTGCAACGTCTGGATGCCCTAAACAACCTTTTGGAGTCATCGGCTTAAATTTGAAAATCTGAATTGTTTTGTGTGTTTTATCAGTATCAAATGCTGCTTTCACTTTATTTAAACAATCTTCAAAAACAACTCCTCTATCGCCGCCAACCATCGGACTGTTTGTGATCACAATCTGCGCATTCGGATTATGTTCGTACAGCATTTTTATGAAGTTGATGTAATTCGAAATATACTTTTCAGGATTAAAAGGCAGGCGCTCTTTTTTTCCGTCTCCACCAGAAAAATCATTGGTTCCTAAAGCAATACTTATAATGTCGGGCTCAAAAGCAAAATCATATTTTGGTTTTGATTTATCTTTTGTCAAATATAAATTTTGATAAACATCCGGCATTATGGCTTCGTCTTTGTTTTCATCATTCCAGTTACGGTACATTCCTATTCCTGAAACCGAGCTTACTAAATAATTCACATCAATTTCTCTCGAAAGTATAGGTCCATAGGCATAATATCCGTTATGATGATCGTGGTATTCGCCTTTATCGCAATCCACAGAATCACTGGCTGCGCCGCAAGTAATAGAATCGCCAATAAATTCTATTTTCTTTTTCTTCTTGAAAGAAATGGAAGTGAGTTTTGCCGTTGTTCCAGCAAACAAAATATTACCGCTTTGCGCTTCTGTATTTTTGTAAATATCTAAACGATGTTCTTTTTTATTTGAAGTAACTTTTATTGGAAACGATTGTGCAGCTCCTTTTTCTATTTTGATTTTTCCAAGATATTTCCCATCCAAAACTAAAGACACATAATTATGATGTTCATAAGAATCAACGCTTTGAAGTGAAATTGAACATTCATTTCCTGTAAAATTGAAAGATACAGAAGAGGCCGTTCCGATCAAAATGACATTTTCATTTTGAAGTTTATCGATTCGGCCTTGATATAAAAAAGTTTTACTTGAATTCTGAGTTTGTGCAGTCGAAACAATCGAAAGCAGCAAAAACGAAATTAAAAGAGCTATTTTTTTGAGAAACATAATTTATTTGTTAAATATAAATACGATTCACAAATATATTTGAAATGAAGTAGACAGAAAGATACTAAAATATCAAAAAGCAATAAAAAAACACCACATAAACACATCATTCAAAGTCTTACAGATGTTAATTCTTACATTTTATAAAAAATTAATATCTTGAATCTGCAATTTACCACCTATCTTTATCGTTTAAACATTTTCTTACCTGCAAAAAATGAAATCATTCCGCTATACATTACTGCTTTCTGTTGTTTTACTTTTTTCTTTTACTTGTAAAAAAGAAGAAAAACAAAACAAAGTCACAATTAATAAAACTCGCACCGAAATCAGCGCCGAAATTAACCGTGATTCGATTATTGTTTATGCTAAAAAATATTTGGGAACGCCTTACGTCTACGCCAGCAGTAATCCCAAAAAAGGGTTTGACTGTTCTGGTTTTGTGAGTTATGTATACAGTAATTTTGGACTGACTTTACCTAGAAGTTCAAGCGGTTATAAGAATTTAGGAACTGCTCTTAAACCTGAAGATTTTAAAGTGGGAGATATTTTGGTCTTTTACGGTTATAAAGACAGAACGGCTATTGGCCACCTCGGAATTATTTGCGAAGCCAACGGAATGCATTCTAAATTCATTCATGCATCATCTGGAAAAGCGCAGCAAGTTACCATTACAGCGCTTGATACGGAACATTATACCAAACGTTTTTATAAATGTATTGATGTTTTGTCTAAATAGTTTTTTTTTTTTGCCGTTTCCATTAAATTTATTTTCACGCAGTTTTAAAAAGATTTAAGCAGATACACGCAGATTTATTTATTTACAAAGTGTAAAAAATCTAATTAAATCTGCTTTAATCTGCCAAATCTGCGTGAAATTCATTTTCTATTCTTCAGTCAATAATTTGATAAGACTTTCATCTCTTCCGTAAATGTCTTTATAGAAATTTACATTTCCGTCACGGTCTACCCAAGCCGTAAAATAGCCAATATAAACTGGAACTTTTTTCTTCAACGTATACCAGCTTTCTTTGCCCGCATGCATGGCTTTATCGATACGCGCGGGTGTCCAAGATGGATCTGGTTTTAGTAATTCGATCGCTAATTCACGAGGTTTCGCTACACGTACACAACCGTGGCTGAAAGCCCTGCTTTCTCTTTCAAACAAACTTTTTGATGGTGTATCGTGCAAATAAATATTGCTTGAATTTGGGAATAAAAACTTCACTAATCCCAATGAATTATTTTTTCCAGGAAGCTGACGAACCGCGCCGTTATTCCATTCTAGATTTTTCTTTTGCAGATAGTTTTTATCTTTTGCCATTCCAGGTTTTATCTCAGATTTGATAATACTTGGCGGCACATTCCAATACGGACTAAAAACAATATTGTTCATCATCCCGCTGAAAATAACTGTTTTGGTCATTGCTCTTCCCACAACAACTGCCGATGTAAAAGCAATTTTTCCATCTTCAATTAAATACAATTTAAATTCTGGAATATTAACTTCGATGTACTTTTTTCCTTTTTCCAATTCAGGATCGATCCATCTGCAGCGTTCCATATTGGCGATAATTGTTTTTATTCTTTCTGAAACCGGAATATTCAAGTCGGTAATATGTTCTAACAAAATGGTGTTTTTTGGAGCATAACCATGACGTAATTCGTAGTTTTTCATGGCTTTAATTAAAACCGTATCACAAACTGCACTTTTAGTATCTTCCTTTAAATCTTTTGTAACAAAGAGTCTTTCTCTAATTTGAGCGACAACATTTGATGAATCACCAACTTTTAAACTTTTATAATCTTCGCCTGCTTCAATTGTTTTCCAGCCGCCTTTTTTCTCTATTTCTCTATATTCTTTTAAGGCGTCGCGCAATTTATAATACTGGCTGAACATTTTTCTTTTTTTATCATCAAGAATCGTTGACTTTTTAAAAATAGAATCTGAAAGCACTTGGTAATTAAATTTTTTGCGAGGTAAAAGCCATTCTAAGGAAATGCTTGTTTTTTCATCAAAACCTGCATAAACTTTTTCTGCGTAATAGTAATATAAATTAGAAAGCAGTAAATCGGTATCTTCTTTAGAAAGCTTTTTGGCTGGATTATTTTCAAAAACAGCATTCAATTCTTCTTTATATGGATAATTGGCTTTTAAACCTTCCTGCTCTAAATTTTTATATTGGTTGAATAAAGTATTCCCAAATTCTACAACTCCTTTATTGTCCTGCCACAACTGAGTCGACTTATTTTTTTGATATAAAGAAGTAACGTCGTTTTTAAACTTAGAAAGTTTAGGGTAACTTTCATAAAATTTAGAAACACGGGAGCTGTCGATCGTTAATTTTAATTCTGGAATTTTTTCAACTGTTTTTATTGAATTTTCCTCTTTTTTATCGGCTTTAGAATTACACGAAAAAACCGTAAAAAGAACCACTGCAATTATAGGCGAATACCAAATTTTCATACGTAGAATTTTTTATTAAAAGTAGAAAAAATTCTGTTAAATCAAAATCTTCAAAAACAAATCTTATTTCTGTTTTTTTGGTGATTCAAAAGTGATTAACATCAAAAAAAAAGCTCCAAACAATTTCTAGTCTGGAGCTTGCCATATAACCAACCTATTAAAATTCTTAGATAACTGTACCTTTTAAAGTAAGGATTTTTGGTGTTGTTTCTGCACTTGTTGTTACAGTAACTGTTTTTGTAAAAGCACCTTTGTTAGCAGCATTATATGTTGCAGTAACTTTTGCAGATTTCCCTGGCTGAATTGGTTCTTTTGTATAATCTGTTGCAGTACAACCGCAAGATCCTTGCACGTTTGTAATAACTACAGCAGTTTTTCCTGTATTTTTAAATTCGTAAACGATTGCTTTTGGAGTTCCCTGCGGAATTTGTCCTACATCAATTGTTTCTGCTTTCCAAACAATTGCAGACGCTGCAATTTCTGAAATTTTAGTTTCTGAAACTAAAGATTGTACTGGAGCAATTGCCGAAAAAGACATAAGGCCTAAAGCCAAAGCTAACATCGAAATTTTGATCATTTTCATAACGGATATATTTAAAATGGTTTATAGTTCAATTTTGATATTACAAAGGTATTTCAGACAAAATGAAATGGCTGTTAACCGCTTTCAAATGTTTGTTAATGACTTGTTAATCGCTTATTTTCAGGGTAAAATTGCTTAATATTACACTTTTAAAATTCGTTATTCTTGAAAATTAATAAACTCAACAGCATCATTCTCTTAGGATTGGTAGCCATTATCAGTATTTTGGTGGCGCAATTGTTATGGACAAAAGAGGCTTTTACGATCGAACAAAAAAAACTAAGCCAAAAAGCACACTTTGCTTTATTGGAGGTAGCTAAAAAATTATACGAAGGAACAAATCACGAACTGCCTGTTCAAAATCCAGTTCAGAAAGTATCAGACGATTATTATATCGTTAATATAGATAATGAATTTGAACCCGATATTTTAGAATTTTATCTAAAAACGGAATTCAAAAAAATGAATATTACGACCGATTTCGAATACGCAATGTACAATTGCCAAAGCGACGAAATGATTTATGGTGACTATATTTCGCTCTCTAAAAAAGAGAAATGTAAAAAAAGCGTTTACTTTCCGAAACATAAAAATCTAGTTTATTATTTCGCGGTTCGTTTCCCAAATGAAACTACTTATTTATTTAGTTCCATGCGTTTTTGGTTTATCCTTTCAACCGCATTGATTCTGATTTTGCTGATTTACGTTTATTCTATTTTTAAACTTTTACAGCAAAAAAAATATTCAGAATTACAGCGTGATTTCATTAACAATATGACGCATGAATTCAAAACGCCGTTGGCTTCCATTTTAATTGCTTCTAAATATTTAATTGAGCAAAAACCGATTAAAGAAGATAAAAAACTCTTTACTTATACCGATATTATTATTAATCAAGGAAATAAGTTAAACGGTCATATTGAAAAGATTCTAAACATTGCAAAGTCAGATTATACTCCGTTAGAGCTTAAAAAGGAAAGTATTGTAATTGTTCCGATAATTGAAGAAGCTATTTCAAATATCAAATTAAAATATCCCGAAGCCGTTTTTACAATTGAAACTTTATCTAATGATTATTTAGTAGAAACCGATGCTTTCCATTTTGCCAATCTAGTTTATAATTTATTGGATAATGCTGTAAAATATTGTAATGAAAAACCAGATATCAAGATTAAAATTTCGGAAGAAAAAAATTGTTTAAAACTTGAGTTTATTGATAATGGAATTGGGATTACTCCTAAAAAAATATCTTTTATCTTTGATAAGTTTTACAGAGTTCAAAATGAAAAAAGCAACGAAGTAAACGGTTTTGGTCTCGGTTTATATTATGTAAAGGAAATCTGCTCACTGCAGAACTGGAAAATAAAAGCCGAAAATAATGTTGAAAAAGGCATAACAATAACCTTATCAATTCCTTTAAAAAAATGAAAACTTTTAAAATATTATATGCCGAAGATGACGAAACTCTTGCGTTTCTAACCAAAGACAATTTGGAACAGAATAACTATGAAGTAATTCACTGTTCTGACGGGAAATCGGCGTTAGAAATTTTTGAAGAAGAAGATTTCGATATCTGCATTTTTGATATTATGATGCCAAAGATGGATGGTTTTGATTTGGCTGCAGCTGTGAGAAAAATCGATCTTGATATTCCTATTATTTTTCTTTCGGCCAAAACTTTAAAAGAAGACAGAATTAAAGGGCTTCGTTTAGGAGCTGATGATTATTTGGTAAAACCTTTTAGCATAGAAGAATTACTTTTGAAAATTGAAATTTTCTTAAAACGTTCGCAGAAAAATATTCCAGCGTTAAAAACGATTTACGAAGTTGGAAAATACCAATTTGACACCAAAAATTTTATTCTTTTTAATGATGAAGAAAAGGTTGGACTTACGCAGCGCGAAGCCGAATTATTAAAACTTTTTCTAGATCATAAAAATTCGGTTTTAAAGCGCGAACAAATTTTAACTTCTTTGTGGGGAACAGACGACTATTTTATGGGAAGAAGTCTGGATGTTTTTATTTCACGCCTCCGCAAAATATTGGCAAATGAAGAGGGAATTTCGATAGAAAACCTCCACGGAATTGGTTTTAGATTTTCTATTGGATAGAATAAAAATTCTGCTAAAAATAAAGAAAAATCTGTAAATAGAATTTCAAAAAACTTTGTATTTTTAATATCTAAATTTCCTCGATATGAAATTACATCATTTGCGAAATGCCACTTTGGTGATTGAAACAGAAAAGCATGTTATTTTAGTGGATCCAATGTTAGGCAAAAGAAAAACGATTCCGCCTTTTACCATTTTCAGATATAAGCCAAAACGAAATCCGCTGGTAGCGCTGCCAAAAAACAGCCGTGAAATATTAAGCCGTGTCACGCATTGTTTAATTACACATTTGCATCCAGATCATATCGATAAAGCTGGCGAGGTATTTTTGCGCCGAAAAAGTGTTCCTGTAATCTGCAGTGCAAAAGACGAAAAAGCACTTCTTCAGAGAGGACTCAGCGTTATTCAAACTTTAGAATATTGGGAACCTCAAAAATTTTTAGATGGAAAAATAACTGGAATTCCTGCCATTCATGGTTATGGTTTTATCGCCAAACTGATGGGAAATGTAATGGGTTTTCATATTGAACTGGAAGATCAAAAATCAATTTATATTAGCTCCGATACTGTTTTTACAGAACATGTCGAAAAAGTTTTAACGCAATTCAAACCCGATATTTCGATTGTTGCTTGTGGTACTGCAAGATTAGATTTTGGTCAGCCGTTATTAATGCGAATGGATGACATTTTAAAATTTACGACACTTGCACCTGGAAAAGTTTTTGCCAATCATCTAGAAGCCTTAAACCATTGTCCAACGACCAGATTACAACTAAAAAATGAGCTTTCAGATCACGGTCTTTTGAGTAAAACCGTTGTGCCAAATGACGGAGAATGTATTGAATACTAATTCTAAAGTAATTTTTTGAAAACAAGAATCATTTAGATTCTATTTTGTTTCCAGTTCTTCTAGAAATATTATATTTGGCTCGCTAACCAAATCAAAATAAATGGAGGATTTTTTAAAAAAGATACATTTAGTTCAGGACATCTCTATACAATTACCCGTTTCAAAAATAGATTTCATTCAAAAATTCAGAAATAACGTTGATGAATCTGATTTAAGTTTTGTTCCATTTGAAGTGTTTGAATCAAGCAAAAATGAATATAAAGGCAACATCCTTAATAATAGTTTCGAATTTAAAAAAAGGAGGAAATTCTTTAACAATAATTATTCGTTTGCAAAAGTAACTGGCACATTCAAAGAAGATCATAATCTATTAATTGTAAATGCCGAAATTAATGGCTTTAAGAAGAGAATGCTTTTATTTTTAGGAATAATGATTCTGTTTTATTTGATCTCGATTTTCAGTTCTATTTTCCTACCTGGTGAAAATCCCCCTTCTATTTTTTTTCCCTTTCTTTTATTTCACATGTCTTTAATGATCGGAATTCCTTATTTCGTAATCAGGCGAAGTGTTAAAAGAATGGTTTACGATGTAGAAAGAGACTTACATTACTGGGTAACAAAAAATTAATTATCCTACTTGTTTAAAGTACCAATAACCCAAATTCACGCAAAGTGTTTATCGGTTTAGAATACCAGAACAATTCGAAATCTTCTAGCGAACTTTCAAAGTCATTTTTTACTTCTTGAAAAGTGTAATTTTTAGCGTTTGAAATTGAGATTTTAAACAAAATTGAAAGCAGCCACTCGCCTTCTTCTTTACTGGTTTGAATATCAAAACTTTGTTTTTTATCATGAAAAGTTAAAGCCATCATTTCCCAGCTTCTTCCTTTTTTAGATTTTGTAAAGTTTTCTGCAAATGGTTTTCCGCCAAGCCAGACTACTTTAGCATTTGGCTTTGTATTGAAATCGTTTTGCTCTTCTAAGGCATTGAAAATAAAATCGGGATGAATTTTGGTTTTCGGAATTTTAAAATCGAACCAATCTTGCAATTCATAATCAAAACAGATTCCGTGCATGAAATTAAAAAGTGATTTTTTTAGTCCAAAACTAAATTTATCATGATTAATTCCTGTTGAATCGCTGTATTCAATATCGTTATTGGCAAAAGTCCCAATTGCTTCTGTTTTTTTGGTCACGCCAAATTTCTCTGGATACAGCCCTACCGGACTATGTGCCGTAAGTGCAAATTGATGCCAAAATCCAGATTGCAAAACCCCAGCTTCAAATAATTGCCGAACCATCTCAAGACTATCAATAGTTTCCTGAATAGTCTGCGTTGGATATCCGTACATTAAATAGGCATGAACCATAATTCCTGCTTCGGTAAAATTTCGGGTCACTTTTGCTACTTGTTCCACCGTAACGCCTTTATCAATTAGTTTTAGCAATCGGTCTGAAGCTACTTCTAGACCACCAGAAACGGCAATACATCCAGAAGCTTTTAGCAATAAACACAAATCTTTGGAAAAGCTTTTTTCAAATCGAATGTTTGTCCACCACGTGACAGCTAGTTTTCGTTTTAAAATTTCAAGCGCTAAAGCACGCATCAATGCCGGCGGTGCAGCTTCATCAACAAAATGGAATCCGTTTTGTCCAGTCTGCTCAATCAATTCTTCCATCCGATCACAAAGCAGACTTGCGGCAACGGGCTCGTAAACTTTTATATAATCTAAAGAAATATCACAAAAAGTACATTTTCCCCAATAACATCCATGCGCCATTGTGAGTTTGTTCCAGCGTCCGTCACTCCACATTCTGTGCATCGGATTTACAATTTCGATTACCGAAATATATTTATCCAAAGGCAGATCTGAATAATCTGGAGTTCCGACGTATGCTTGTTTATAATCGTGTTTTAAAGAATTATTTTTGTAGACAACTTCTCCATTTTCTAATAAAAAAGTTCGCTTATATCGCTTCTCGTCCCTCGTCTCCGCTCGGGATGACAAATTATCAACAAGTTCTTCAATTGGAACTTCGCCGTCATCTAAAGTGATAAAATCGAAAAACTCAAAAACACGTTTATCCGAAATAGAACGCAATTCGGTATTTGGAAAACCGCCTCCCATTGAAACTTTTATTTCAGGATGATTTTGTTTTACCCATTGCGCACATCGAAAGGCACTGTATAAATTCCCTGGAAAGGGAACAGAAATTAAAAAGAAAGTGGGTTTTACAGTTTCAATTTTCGCTTTTAAAAGTGAAATTAAAATCGAATCAATATAAGTTGGCTCTTGCTGAAGCGCTTCATATAATTCATCAAAAGAATTGGCGCTTCTTCCCAAACGTTCGGCATATCGGCTGAAGCCAAAATTTTCATCAACACATTCTACAATAAAATCGGATATATCTTCAAGATACAAAGTTGCTAAATGTTTTGCTTTATCCTGCGTTCCCATTGTTCCAAAAGCCCAGTCGAGTTCTTCCAATTGTGCAAAACGGGAAGCTTCGGGCAGAAAATCCTCCTGACAAATCTGTAATGCCAATGTTGGATTTTTTCCCTGCAAAAACTGAATTACAGAATCGATCGTTTTTATATATTCGTCTTGTAAAGCAAAAATTCGTTTTGAATTATCAGATATATCATTTCCAACAACTTGAAACTTTGAACTTGAAACTTGAAACAAGCTAATAAGACCTTTCTTCGAAAACAATTCTAAAATTACATCAATACCCAAATCTGCCTGAACCGATTCGATATTTTTAGTATTTAGGAAACCTTTTATATACGCCGTTGCTGGATACGGAGTATTCAGTTGCGTAAATGGCGGGGTAATTACAAAAAGTTTCGTTTTCAAAAGGGAATTGTTTTTTTTTGCAAAAATACGTGTTATTATGGACTTTTCATGAAAAGATTCCTGATACTAATTTTAGTTTCTTTTTGTAGATATTTAATTACATTTGTCTCATCCGAAAATTAACCTATGAAACATAAATTACTTATTTTATTTTTATTTTTTTCACTTTTTTGCTATTCCCAGGAAAACTGTAACAATGGAATTGATGATGATGGTGACGGTAAAATAGACCTAAATGATGAAGATTGCGCTTGTAATATTCTTACAAAAAAATCTTTACTTCAAAACCATTCTTTTGAAGAAAAAACAAATTGCCCTCAAGGTTACGATGACATTCTAACAACCACTTATTGGACAAAAGGCACAACCCCCTCCCCAGATTATTTAAACAAAGACTGTTATCTTTTTAATACTATTTACAATAAAAATCTTCAAAATTTCCCCGATGGTAAAGGAATTGTAAGAGCCGTATACAAAAACAATAAAAAAGAATATATCGCTGCAAAATTATCAAGCCCGTTAAATAGTGGAATAAAATATCAGTTAACACTGAATATTGCTACATTGATGAGTATCGAAACAAATAACTTAAGTAAACGTTTTGATTTTAATTTCTTAGAGCCTACTTACATAACACTTTACGGAAGTAACAATAAAGACAATTTACCGTTATATACCACTTCAGATCCAAATTCATTTGACCCATCTTGGATTGAAATTGGAAAAGTTTTATATCAACCGCAGACTAATTGGGGAGAAATAACAATTAGTTTTACGACAAATATTGATGTTAACGCAATAATGTTAGGACCAGAAAAAATACTACCTCCTTCATTTAATACTGATTATGAACCTTCTTTCTTATATGATAATTTAAGATTAAATACTGCTGAAAATTTTGGTGTTACTATTGTTCAAAGTGGCAATTTCTGCAATAATGATTTAACGTTGACTGCTAACCTGACTAAAAATGTGCATTTAGCAACAACTTTTCAATGGTATAAAAATGGAATAGCGGTAAATGGCGCAACTAATAAAACGTATTATATTCCTTCAGTTAAAACAAATTTAGGAGAATATTCTGTAAAAGTTACATCTGATAATGATTGTTTCATAAGTTCAAGATTAACTATAAACAATTCGATTCCTAATCCTTCTTTAACAGTAGTTCAGCCTACGTGTCAAGATATAAACGGTTATATAAAAGTTAACGACCCAGGTATAGAATATAGTTTTGATAAAGGTTTGGCCTTCCTTTCGGATGACAACTATGTTACAAAAGATTTGGTATGGCAAACAGATGCAACCTTTGCCACAAAAGAATATGGCAAATATTATGTTCAGATAAGAACCGCTTCTGGCTGTATTTCTACACCTACGATTGTAACAATTAATCCCCCAATATTATTAGACCGCCCAGCAGTTTCAATTATTCAACCAACTTGCAGTTCTGGCGGAACTATTACTATAACAACTCCGGGATCACAATTTAGTTTTGATAATGGTTTAACTTGGGAAAACAGTGCTGCCAAAACAAATTTACCAATTGGAAATTATTTACTTAAAATAAAAAATAGTAGCGGATGCGAATCCTATTCTCAAAGCGTCTTGCTTTTTCCGTCATATATTAATTCGCCAGACTATACCTTAATTCAACCTAACTGTAATCAAGGAGGCAGTATTACTATTACTACACCTGCTTCCGAATATAGTTTTGATAATGGAGAAACATGGACTACAAATTCAACTGCAACTAATTTACCTTCGGGTTATTATAATGTTAGAATTAAAGATAAATTTGGATGCGAATCGAAACCTTATTTTAATCAAATTTACTTTAATCCATTTTCTAAATCATATCCAGAAATTAAAGTTACTCAACCGAATACTTGCAGCAATACTGGACGTATAACTTTTTTAAAGTCTTCGCCTAAATATAGTATTGACAACGGATTAACATGGCAGGAAACACCTACTTTTAATAATTTAAAACCTGGCAATTATGTACTAAAAACAAAAAATGAACTAGGTTGTGAATCCGAAGTTTATCCAGTTAAAATAAATTTTTATTTATCTAAGCCAACTTATACCGCAATAAATCCTGCATGTACAACAAAAGGAAGTATTACTATTACAAGCCCAGCATCCGAATATAGTTTTGATAATGGAGAAACATGGACAACAAATCCAACGGCAGCTAATTTATCTTCGGGTTATTATAATATTAAAATTAAAAATGAATTAGGCTGTGAATCCGATGTTGTATATGTCAATTTACCTGCTTTTTATCTTGATGTGCCTACCTATAAGATAATAAATCCTAATTGTGAAACGGAATCAAAATGGAGTATTTCAATTACAACCCCTGCTGCATTTTATAGTTTTGACGGGGGAGCAACATGGGGTACAAGCCCAAATATTTCTAATTTAGATTATGGAAGTTATTTCTTGAAAATAAAAAATTCTTTAGGCTGTGAATCCAATTATGCATTTGCCAATATAAGTAATGCTTATTACTTAGCACCTCCCGAATTTTTAGTTACAAAACCTACCTGTACCACTCCTGCACGTGTTACCATAACTACTCCTGCTGCATTTTATAGTTTTGATGATGGAGCAACATGGAGTACGGATCCAAATCTTACTAAATATCCTAATGGTGGTGTAAGTGGCTTTCTTAGGATTAAAAACAAAGCAGGCTGTATAAGTGAAAATAATTGGTTTGGTCTTAACCTCAATTTCCTTGATGCTCCTACTTATACAATGGTGCAGCCAATGACTTGTGACAGTAATGCTGCCGGAAGTATTACCATTACTACATCTGCTGCTTTTTATAGTTTCAATGGTGGTTTAAGTTGGAGTACCAACCCTACAGCTTCAAATCTTCCTGTAGGATTTAAATATCAATTAAAAATTAAAAATAAAGATGGGTGTGAGTCTGGAAACCTTGTAGTTGAATTCACTCCTGTTAAAATAAAAGAACCCGAATACAAAGTTATTTATCCTAGCTGTGGCAAAGGAGGTTCGATTACGATTACAACACCAGCACCCTTTTACAGTTTTGATGGTGGTGAGACATGGGGCACAAGTCCAACCGCTGCAAATTTACCGATTGGTTTTTATTACCCTAAAATAAAAAATGAATCTGGATGTATCTCAGAAACACGTTATTCTGTGAATTTCAATGAAGAATATTTATCTAATTTTGATATAAAATTAACACAGCCAACTTGTGAATCAAAGAATAAAGGGAGTATTACAATAGACCCCCTATTTGATCAATATAGCTTTGATGATGGTAGAACCTGGAGTCAATACAACACAGCCACAAATCTATCTCCTGGTACTTATTCCATAATAGTAAAAAATAATTTAGGTTGCGAGTCCTGGTGGAGAGTTGTCACGCTTTATCATTTTTATTTACCTAAACCAAATTACACTACAACCGCTCCTGTATGTGGGACTGGGGGAAGTATTACAATTACTACTCCAGCTGCATTATATAGTTTTGACAACGGAGAAAATTGGACAACTAACCCAACGGCTGCAAATTTAGATGAAGGATATTACACAATAATTATAAAAAATGAATTAGACTGCCAATCCTACCCAATCTCTGTTTACATACCTAAATTTTACCTTGAAGAACCTTTATTTACAGTTACTCAACCTAATTGTAAAATTTTAGGAAGTATAAATTTTACAACTTCTGCTTCAGAATACAGCATTGATAATGGAAATAACTGGGTTTCAGATCCTATAATTTCAAATGTGAAAGAAGGAAGTTATTATTTAAAAATAAAAAATTCATATGGATGTGAATCTAATTCCAAATACATTTTCCTTTCTGATTTAAACCCCGCAGCTGAAAAACCAAATATTACAGTCCAACAACCAAGCAGCTGCACTTCCTCAGTAGGATTTATTACAGTATTAACAAATGCTTACCAATATAGTTTCGATGATGGAGTTACATGGTCTACCAATCCTCAGGCTCGCAAAACAACTCCTGGAGATTATTTGGTTCGAATTAGAAATAGTGCAACAGGCTGTCCGTCACCTTCTACAAAAGCGACAGTTAATCCTCCTTTAGACGCTATTAAAGTTCCTACTTACAATATTTCTCAACCTGTCAGCTGCACTAATCCTTTTGGAACTATTAAAATCACAACTTTAGCTTCAAAATATAGTTTTGATAATGGTTTAAGCTGGAAAACAGATTCAGATTCTGGTAATTTAGCTGTTGGAAATTATAAAATTAAAATTCAAAATGTAGCGGGATGCGAATCTGAAGCCGTTTCTGTACAAATAAATGCACCTGCAGATTCTCCAACTATTCCAACATTCAGCATAATTGAACCAAACTGTAACAATAATAAAGGAAAAATAACAATTTCATCTATTGCAGCAGAATACAGTTTTGATAATGGTGAAACCTGGAGTGTTAATTCAGCATCTCAATTTCTAAATCCTGGGCAATATTATCTAAAAACAAAAAATTTAACTGGATGTGTTTCCCAAGCTATAAAAGCTACTATAACACCTTTTGTTAATTCTGTACCGACTCCCGAAAGTTTAAATTCTCAAATCTTCTGTATTCAGCAAAACGCAACCTTAAATGATATACAAATTACCGGTCAAAATATAAAATGGTACGATGGCGCAACTGCAGAAACACCTTTACCGATCACAACATTACTTCAAGAAAACAAAAGTTATTTTGCTTCACAGACTATAAATGGCTGTGAAAGTGCGAGAGCGGTAGTTACGTCAAGAATTTTAGATACCTCAAAACCAACTGGAAATGCAAATCAATCTTTTTGTACGGGACAAAAAGCAACAATTGCTGCTATTCAGATCACAGGAACTTCCATAAAATGGTATGACTCATTAACTAATGGGTCTTTAGTAATAGAAACAGCAAATCTTGAAGATGGAAAAACTTACTATGCTTCTCAAACTATTAACGGTTGTGAAAGCCAAAGATTTGGAGTTGCAGTTTCAATTGTTAACACTCCTTCTCCACCAACAGGAAGTGGAAATCAAGCTTTTTGTAAAAAAGAAAATGCAACTTTGAATAACATTCAGGTTTCTGGACAAAATATAAAATGGTACGATACCAGTTTTTCTGCTGCTGCGCTGCCAAGTACAGCTTTATTAGAAAACAATAAAACCTATTATGCATCGCAAACTATAGGATGTGAAAGCGACAGGGCTCCGTTTTTAGTTCAAGTTCAAGATGCTGCCTTACCAGTTGGAAACAGCCGTCAGCAATTTTGTATAGATGAAAATGCATTAATTACAGATTTAAACATTACAGGAACAAACATTAAATGGTATGATGCACTAACAAATGGTAATATCTTACCTGAAACAACAGCATTACAAAATGGTATTTATTACGCCACACAAACTTTAAACAATTGCGAAAGCGAAAGATATGCTGTAACCGTAAAAATTCAAGATACTCCAAGTCCAAATGCAAATTCGCCACAGACATTTTGTGTTCAAAAAAATGCCCAAATAAGCAATATTGCTATTAGCGGGCAGAATATAAAATGGTTTGAAAGCATTTCTTCTAATAATACTTTATCTGAATCCACTATTCTTGAAAACGGAATTACTTATTATGCGACACAAACCATAAGTAATTGCGAAAGTGACAGAATACCTATTACGATAAATATTCTTGAAGCAAAAGATAGAGACTGTATTAATTTAGTTGAAGAACTTCCTTTTCCAAAATTCTTTACTCCAAATGGTGATGGTTTTAATGATCTTTGGACAATTGAACCAGAATACCTTGCTCCAAATACAGGAATTAGAATATTTGATCGTTATGGAAAATTCATAAAAGAATTAGCGCCAGGCACTTCTTGGGATGGAAATTATTTAGGCAGCCAAGAACCTGGATCCGATTATTGGTTTATTGTCACCAGATTAAACGGAACAGAATTTAGAGGTCATTTTAGTTTAAAAAGGTAAATAAAAAAAAGTCCGCAAAGTAAAAGTAAACTCTGCGGACTTTGTGTAAATATTAGTGTTTAAAAAAGTCTTTAAAACTTATGTTCTTCTTTACTAATTAACAAAAATGAAATTAAGGAAATTAGTGCCGCAGCGATTAGATAAAAACCAACGTAACTTACACTATAAGTCGAAGCCAGCCAGATTGCTATCATAGGTGCAAACGCAGCTCCCAAGATCCCTGCCATATTAAAGGTTAAAGAAGCACCAGAATAACGAACATTTGTTGGAAATAATTCAGATAGAAAAGTTCCTAAAGGTCCATAAGTGAATCCCATTAAACTCATTCCAATACAGGCAAAAGTTGTCACCAAAACAATGTTTCCTGAACTTAAAAAATAAGAAAAGAAAAATCCGAAAACGGCAATACCTGCTGTAGCTATAATAAGCATTTTACGGCGCCCAATTTTATCTGCGACTACAGCCGAAACTGGGATAAAAGCAGCAAAAAACAGTACCGAAAATAACTGAATCAACAATCCATCTCTTTTTACAATTCCTAAGTCTGAAGTAGCCCAGCTTAATGTAAAAACTGTCATTAAATAAAAAACTAAGAATGTTGTAATTGCGGCAAACGTTCCGAAAATCAGCTGGTTTTTATAAGATCTTACAAGCTCTAAAAATGGAACTTTAACTTCTTCATGTGCATTTCTAGAATTTTCAAAAGAAGGCGTTTCTGTAATTTTTGTTCGAATGTAAAACCCAACTATTACCAAAAGTGAACTGGCAATAAACGGAATTCTCCAGCCATAATCCATAAAATCTTCATTACTCATAGAATCTGTTAAGAACAAAAAAGTACCTCCAGAAAGCAGCAATCCTATTGGCGCGCCTAATTGCGGAAACATTCCGTACCAGGCACGTTTATTTGGTGGTGCATTTTCTATCGCTAATAAAACCGCTCCACCCCATTCGCCTCCTAAACCTACACCCTGTCCAAAACGACAAAGCATTAATAATAAGGGCGCAGCAACACCAATACTGGCATAACTTGGCAAAAATCCTATGGTAACTGTCGAAATACCCATGGTTAGCAAAGCTGCTACCAATGTGAATTTTCGACCAATTTTGTCTCCATAATGTCCAAAAAAGGCAGAACCTAGCGGACGTGATAAAAATGCAATTGAAAAAGTAGCTAACGATTCTAGTGTTGCCATTGTCGCATCTGAACTAGGGAAAAACAGCTGCGGGAAAACCAATACTGCTGCATTGGCATAAATATAAAAATCAAAAAATTCGATTGTCGTGCCAATAAGGCTTCCAAAAAGAACATGTTTTAAGGAGTTCTTTTGATTCGGGTTCGTTTTCATGTAAAATAGATATAACTTTTTTTTTGATTACAAAAATATAGTTTCGTTATTAATAATTCATCTTTAAAAGAATTAGTTTTAGAACAGTTATGGCTTTTTAACAAATTACATGTGATTTATATTTTAAAAAACATTATTTCATCTCATTTTAAAAACCTGATTACTGGAACTTTAAAACAAAAATTAAAAATCAAATCTTAAGCAATCGTTAAAAGCATTTTTAACTGTATATTTTCATTAAATTTACAGCTGTCAAAAATAAATTTAAAATTATGCCTACCGACTGTATCAGCTTTCAATCTTCTGGATATTTTTCTAAATTGATGCAAGATTATTTAGATCAAAAAACAGAATTAAAACCGCTGTACAACCACTTTCCTACAATAGAAAATTTCGAAAAACAAATTGCCGAAAAAGCAGCTAATTTTGATAACAATAACCGAATTGCATTAGTTGAAACTTTAAAAAAACAATATGAAAATATTGAAATTTCTGAGTCAACACAGCATAATATTGCACTTTTAGCATTAGAAAATACGTTTACAATTACAACTGGGCATCAATTAAATTTATTTACTGGTCCGCTGTATTTTTTATATAAAATAATTTCTACGATTAATTTAACTAAGGAATTAAAATCGAAATACCCTTCTTCTAATTTTGTTCCCGTTTACTGGATGGCAACTGAAGATCATGATTTTGAAGAAATTAATTATTTTAATTTTAAAGGAAAAAAAATACGCTGGAATGCCGAAAGCACTGGTCCCGTTGGAAGATTATCTACAAAAGGATTAGAAGATCTATTTGAAATTTATTCTAAAGAATTGGGCGCAAGCACAAACGCGAATACGTTAAAAAAACTTTTTGAAGAGGCCTATTTAAAACATGAAAATCTAGCCGATGCCACACGTTTTTTAGCCAACAGTCTTTTTGCAAATTATGGTTTAGTAATTATCGATGCTGATAATGCCGATTTGAAACGTGCTTTTATTCCATTTGTAAAAGAAGAGCTCGAAAATCAAACTTCATTTAAAGAAGTTCAAAAATCAATTGAAGATCTTGAAGCTTATACTGTTCAGGTAAATCCGCGAGAAATTAATTTGTTTTATATTGAAGATAAACTTCGCGAAAGAATCATTTTTGAGGATAACAAGTATCTTGTAAACAATACCAAAATTTCATTTTCTAGAGAAGAAATTTTAAATTTAGCAGAAAGCAATCCCGAAAAATTCAGTCCGAATGTAATTATGCGTCCGCTGTATCAGGAAATAATTCTTCCTAATCTTTGTTACATTGGCGGAGGCGGGGAAATTGCGTATTGGTTAGAATTAAAAGGATTTTTTGATGCTGTAAATATTACTTTCCCCATATTATTAGTTCGTAATTCGGTTCTTTTAGCTACCGAAAAGCAAGCTAAAAAAGCCGATAATTTAGATTTAAGCTGGAAAGATTTATTTAGTAAATCTGAAACTTTAATCAATACGATTACACACAAACTTTCTCCATTTACAATTGATTTAACAGAGCAGAAAGAAGTGTTGAAAAAACAGTTTGAATATCTTTTTGAATTGGCCGAAAAAACCGACAAATCTTTTTCTGGTGCCGTTAAAGCACAAGAATTGAAACAGAAAAAAGGTTTAGAAAATCTAGAAAAACGTTTATTGAAAGCGCAAAAAAGAAAATTGCAGGATCAATTGCAGCGCGTTACCGATTTGCAATGCGAATTGTTTCCAAATCACAGTCTTCAAGAGCGTCAGAGTAATTTTTCTGAATTTTATCTAGAAAATGGAGAACAATTAATTCCGCTCTTAATTCAAAAATTAAAACCGCTGGAAAATAATTTTAACATCATAATCACCTAAAATAATTATCTTTAAAAAATTTAAGTAATTATTTCGGAACAAATAACCAGCTCATTTCCGAGATTATTGCTTCTCTCAAACCAAATAGAATTATATTTTATAACCTATTAACTAACTAACCAAATGGTAAGAGAACGCCTAATTTCGCTTGATGTCTTTCGCGGACTGACTATTCTATTAATGACTATCGTAAACAATCCGGGAGACTGGGGCAATGTTTATCCGCCGCTTTTACACGCACATTGGAATGGCTGCACACCAACAGATCTTGTATTTCCTTTTTTTGTTTTCATAATGGGAGTTGCGGTACCGCTTGCAATGCCAGACAAAATTTACGACGACAATACGTTTAATAAAATTCTCGTACGTTCGTTAAGAATGTTATGTCTCGGAATATTCTTTAACTTCTTTGGCAAAATTCAATTATTTGGTCTGGAAGGCATTTCGTTACTAATCGCGCGATTAGCCATTACAATTGCTGTTGGCTATGCATTAATGGGAAATTTCAGCACTAAAATAAAAAACATTTTAGCCTTTTCTATATTATTTATTTATCTCATTTTAGCCTACGGCGGTTTTGAAAATTATGCAGATGTGAGACTTCCTGGAGTCCTACAGCGTATTGCAGTAGTTTATTTTGTTGTTTCTCTTTTGTATTTGAAAACAACTAAGAAAACGCAGATTATTACGGGAATCATTTTGCTTTTAGGATATTGGGCAGTTATGACATTGATTCCTGTTCCTGGATTTGGTGAAGCCAATTTAGAACGAGGAACCAATTTAGCCGCCTGGGTAGACAGTGTTCTACTAAAAGGACATATGTACCGTGAAACAAATACTTGGGATCCAGAAGGAATTTTGAGCACGATTCCCTCAATTGTAAATGGAATTATCGGTTTATTAATTGGACAATTACTACTGCAAAATATTTTGAAAACCGAGAAAGCAAAAAAAATGGCAATTGCCGGAATCACTTTAATTATCGGCGGGTTAATTTGGAATTTCGTTTTTCCAATCAATAAATCACTTTGGAGCAGCAGTTATGTTTTATACACAACAGGTTTAGCTGCAACATGCCTTGCCTTACTATATTATATTATCGATATTGCTGAATATAAAAAAGGCTTTAAACTTTTTGTTATTTGGGGAGTAAATCCAATGATCGTTTTCTTTGCTTCTCAGATAATCCCGCAGGCATTGACAATGATTCGATTTCAAAATCCGCACAATCCAGAAGAACAAACCAATCTTTTAGATTATTTATACCATTTTGGAATCGCTCCCTTTTTTAGTAATCCTATGGCAGCTTCCTTGGCAGGTGCTTTAACTTATGTAGCAATTTGGACATTTATTCTTTGGATTTTCTACAGAAACAAACAAATCTTTAAAGTATAAAATTTCAATAAAACTCATTTTAAGACCCACATTTGTGCGTCTTTTAATTTACTTATATTTTGTATTTCACATCTTTCTTAATCAAAACATCGTTCTGCTACGTTTTAATTATGAATTTATTAAAATCAATTCACAAAAAAAGTATACTTTTGCACAAAATTTAATAAAATATAAAATGGCAACAAATAGAACTTTTACAATGATTAAACCAGATGCTGTTGCAAACGGACACATCGGGAATATCTTAGCAATGATTACTAATGGTGGTTTCAAAATCGTTTCATTAAAATTAACTCAATTAACTGTGGCAGATGCAAAAGCATTTTACGCAGTTCACGCAGAAAGACCTTTCTACGGAGAATTAGTTGAATTCATGTCACGTGGACCAATTGTTGCTGCTATTTTAGAAAAAGATAACGCAGTAGAAGATTTCAGAACTTTAATTGGAGCTACAAATCCAGCTGAAGCTGCTGAAGGAACTATTCGTAAAGCATACGCTACTTCTATCGGAGAAAATGCAGTTCACGGATCTGACAGTGACGAAAACGCCGCTATCGAAGGTGCATTCCATTTTGCTGGAAGAGAGCAATTCTAATTTAGACTTCTTAGATTTAACGTAACTTAGATTTCCTAGGATATAAAAAAGAAAACCCGCTTCATTACTGAAGCGGGTTTTTCTTTGCCAGTTAAAAAATTAATTATAGTTTTTCCGTAGTCTTTTTAACCATTTTCTCAATTCTGCTGTCTAAATCTTTTAAAAGCTCATCTAATGCGCTTTCACACATTGGCAATACTTTATCAAAAGACAAAACAGGAATTCCACCTACAATTGTGCCCGTTTTTTTAGAGTTTGCACCTTCATTAAAAGCAAATACTTTTTTTCCGTTTTTATCATATAAAGCAATTCTTGCGTAAGCTCTCATCTTAACAGTACCAGTTCCACCAACAGCAAATCCTTTTACCAACGCAAAGTGAATTTCAGTAAATAAAACGCCGTCAGCATTATCTTTAAACATAGTAGCTGTTGCTACTTCATTTGCAGAACCATTTGTTCCCTCATAAATATATTTATATCCAGGATAATTGATAATATACTTTCCAGCTTCACCTTCTTTGTCAAAATGAGGAACGTAATCGATGTATTCCTGTTTTTGAGTTACTTCATTTTCAGGAATTAAATCAAAAGGAAATTTTTTCGAGTAATCATTAAAAAAAGCAGTATGATATTTCTCCAAAATTGGTAATAAATTAAAGTTCGGATTACTTCCTAAATCTGTTACTGCGGCAAGACCATTTAAGCCAAGCTCAGAAAGATCAATTGTTTTGTCGGTATAAAAGGAAACAACAGCCACCTTCTTCTTTTGTGAGTAACCATTCAAAGTAAATAATACAGTTAAAATAAGTAATGCTTTTTTCATAGATTTTTTTTCGGATTTATTAATTAAGTAAGTATTATTAAAAAAATACTTACGGTTCAAATATATCATAAAAAAAACACTTCTATAATAGAAGTGTAAAATTTATTTTTCGATATAAAACCAACAATTTAGAATCAGCGCAAAACCACTTCTTTCACCACTTCACGTCCAAGTTCTTCATTAATCATTTTAACAATTTTGGACTTTCCGTGGCTTAATTCTTCACGTAGAACTGCAGATCCCAATTCCACATAAAGTGTACTGCCTTTTAAAACAACATTTTTGGTATATGTATTTACACCGCTGCCCATAAGCTGTTTCCAGGCATCACGAACATCGATTTGATCCATTCCAGGCTGTAATTTATTTACCTGAATAATCTGTTGTAAAACAGCACTGATTGTGGATTCGCTATTTAGTCTTTTCGCCATCGTTTAATAAATTAATTGGTCCCGCTTTTTTATAATGATATTCTATTTTTTGTGGATTTTTAACCACTAATTGTTCATCAGAAAGCGAAATAATTTCTTCACTCCATTTTGCATAATCCGTTTTATAATCTAAAAAAACCTGTTCACCAGCAAAACGAACTGAGACTTTTTCAAAAGTATCTGTTGATAAAAATGTACCGTCAAACTGCGGCATCACTTTCGTTCGAACTCCTTTATTATCTTTAATTTGAAAAAAATCAAAAGTTTCATTCATTTTATAGTCTTTCTCTTCTCCTTTGTCAAAAACTACTTTTTCAATTTCCCAATAACCGTTTAATTTAGCAATGTCTGCTGGTTTAACATCTTGCTTGCAGCTAACAAACAAAAGAGACAAAATCAAAATCAAAAAAGTGTTTTTCATAACTATTATAGTATTAATCAGGAGCTGAAACCTGCTGTCCGCTGTATCTTTTCCTTTTTAAAGAAAAAAGAAAAAGGATGCCGCTTCCATCAGGGCTAGGGCTTCAGTTTTCAAAAGAAATTGCAGCGAACTACAAAGATAAACTTATAAATTTCAAAAGAAATCTTTATCACTTAATTTATTTCATTCACATAAAACAAACAAAAAAACTTAAGTAAAATTGTCCTATTTTAACAATAAAAAACCTTTTAAAGGCAAAATAAAAACAAATTTTCTAAGATTTTTATATCGAAAATTACTTTTTGAAAACCATACAGAAAAGATGAAAAATATATTGATATTACTTTTTAGCACAATACTGCTATATTCTAAATGCAGCACACCACAATCAAATGCAAAACTAAATAAAAGTCAAATTACTTTAATTAAAAACGATAGTATTAAAATAAAGACTGATTCTTCACTAAGCGACATTAAAGAAATCTCACCAATAAATATCATAAAAGCAAAGTTGCTTGAAAATGAGTATTCACATCATAAAGACATTCAAATAACTTTCAAAAACTCAGGCAAAAAAAGCATAAAAGCAATTAAATTTGAGTGGTTCTGCATCAATTCATTTGACAAGCCAGCAAACGGGAAATATTTTTACGGGGAAGGAAGATTTACTGAAAATTTCACATCACTTATACACCCCAATCATACAAAAACAAAAATTTGGGAAGACTTCTCTACAGATGCCTATAAAATAACAAAAATAAGAGTTTATTATATTGTATTTAATGATGGAACAAAATGGGGAAATGATGATCACTAGATCCAAGTAAGAATAAATGTTTTCTCAAAAATTAAATAAATTGCCAGCCTTTTGCTTTTAAAAACGTTTTGCATTTAAAGCAAAAGTCTTTTTCTTCATCAAGTGGGTTTCCTCCCTTAGCGTCACGCATTAAACAAGTTTTAATTTCGCAATGAGGCAAACCCGCTGTGTGACCAAGCTCATGAAGCACTAACTTATAAAACTGATTGTTTTTATTCTCTTGAGACAGTCTAAAATCAGATACCACACAGGCTTTTCCCGGTTTATAACCTAAACCATTACACCCCAATCTTTAATTCCGTTTTTAGTAGTGCTAATATCAAAATTAAACAAACCAACAATTACGGAATCTTTGCCAATGTTATTTTTAAGGCTCTTAATAATATTATCAGCTCGATATCTGTTTCTTGGTTTATAAAATGAATTTTCAGGAAAAGGAATGTTTTTTCTTAGAACTACATTATCACTTATAGCTTTAATTTCTATAAAGACTTCCTCAGCCTGTTCAATTTTAAAATTACCCAAAGGCTGAATTACAATTACTTTTTGAATTGCTATCTGACTTTCATTATTTTTCTTTTTCCCATTTGTGCAAGAAAGCATAATAAAAAGAAAAACAAGAAAATAATATTTCATAATCAAAGAATGTCAAAAAACAATTATTGCTTAGTGCGTAATCGTTTAATAACTCCCATAAAGAATAAAATAACCCCAACAACCAACAAGACATAATAAACAGAAAGATTACTATCTTTCAATACATTTGCTAAAACAAAACATATCACACTTGCAAAATAAAAAGCAACGGCTGATATATTTTTTAAAGATTCAAAACTCATTATAAATTATTTAAAGAAACTATCAACGAATTCATATTTATTAAAGACCTGTAAGTCTTCAATTCCTTCGCCAACACCAATATATTTTACCGGAATTTGAAATTGATCTGAAATACCAATAACAACTCCGCCTTTTGCAGTTCCATCCAATTTAGTTACAGCTAATGAAGTTACTTCTGTCGCTGCTGTAAATTGTTTTGCCTGCTCAAAAGCATTTTGACCAGTTGAACCATCTAAAACTAAAAGTACATCATGAGGTGCATCAGCAACAACTTTCTGCATTACACGTTTTACTTTAGTCAATTCGTTCATCAAATTGATTTTATTATGAAGACGGCCCGCAGTATCAATTATAACCACATCTGCGTTTTGTGCAACTGCAGACTGTAAAGTGTCAAAAGCTACAGAAGCTGGATCGCTTCCCATATTTTGTCTTACGATCGGCACATCAACACGATCTGCCCAAACTTGCAATTGGTCAATAGCTGCTGCACGAAAAGTATCAGCTGCACCTAAAACCACTTTATGACCTGCTTTCTTAAATTGATAAGCCAATTTACCGATTGTTGTAGTTTTTCCAACACCGTTAACTCCAACAACCATTAAAACGTAAGGTTTTTTATCTTTCGGAATTTCAAATTCTGTAGCTTCACCCGAATTAGTTTCAGATAATAAAGCTCCTATTTCTTCTCTCAGAATCTGATTCAATTCATCTGTTCCTAAATATTTATCTTCAGCAACACGTTTTTCTATTCTTGAAATTACTTTTAAAGTTGTATTTACACCAACATCCGAAGCCACTAGAATTTCTTCCAGATTATCTAAAACGTCATCATCAACTTTAGATTTTCCGGCAACGGCTTTACTTAATTTAGAGAAAAAAGTAGTTTTTGTTTTTTCAAGACCTTTGTCTAAAGTCTCTTTTTTTTCGGTAGAGAATAATTTTTTAAAAAAACTCATTTTTTGTAGATTTTTAGATTTATTAGATCTCTTGATTTTCAGATCAGAAATCCAAATCTTTAAAGAAAGTGCAATTGTTTTTCAATTAACCTTGGTTTAAACAGAAATCCATATTAAAAAAAGTCAATTACTGTTTTTCTTTAAATTTATAGACAAATATAGGTAATAAAAAAGCTACTTCCGAAAGAAAGTAGCTTTTCTATATAATGTAATTGTAATTATTTCTTTTTCAAGAATTCATCAACTTCTTCAGGAGCCATAATAGATTCTACGAATGTATATGCACCAGTTTTAGGAGATTTTACCATTTTGATGGCTTTTGATAATCTCTTAGAAGATGTTTGTAACGATGCTACGGTTTTCTTTGCCATGATTCAAATGTTATTTGAAGTTTTTATAAAACTCGCATGGCAAAACCATTCGAGATTTACAAAAATCTCTAATTATTACTTAATTTCTTTGTGAACAGTTACTCTTTTCAAAACTGGATTAAATTTTTTAATCTCTAATCTGTCTGGAGTATTTTTTTTGTTCTTAGTTGTAATGTATCTAGAAGTTCCTGCAACACCAGAAGCTTTGTGTTCAGTACATTCTAAAATTACCTGGATTCTATTACCTTTCTTTGCCATCTTGCTATATATTTATTTAGGAAAAGATTATTTGATAAATCCTTCTGACTGTGCTTTTTTCAAAACAGCAGTGATTCCATTTTTATTAATTGTTTTTATCGTAGATGCTGCTACTCTAAGAGTAATCCATCTATCTTCTTCTGGAAGATAAAAACGCTTTTTAACTAAGTTTACAGAAAACTTTCTCTTAGTTTTGTTCATAGCGTGAGAAACGTTATTTCCTACCATCGCTCTTTTACCTGTAAGGTCACAAACTCTTGACATTATACTTATCTTTTATCGTTATTCAAAATCAGGGTGCAAAGAAAAGAAAAATAAACCATTGTAGCAAAAAATTATTGCACAAATTTTAAAATTTCTTTCTGTAATATTTCTAAACTCTTAACTGTTGCCCTATCTACCACTTTTTCACGAGGTTGTCCGAAGTTAAATTCTTCTACAATTACCTCCGTTGGGGTTGCCAAAGCAATAAAAACGGTGCCTATTTCCGCAGCTGAATCACCTTTTGAGGGTCCGGCATTCCCAGTCGTAGCAATACCATAGTCCGTTTTTAGTAAGTTTTTCACATTCAAAGCCATAGCCGAAGCAACAGCGGCGCTCACGACAGAATGTTCCTTCACAATTTCTTGTGGCACTCCTAAAACATTTATTTTAGCTTCTGTTGCGTAAGACACAATACTTCCTTTAAAATAACTAGAAGCTCCCGGAACGGCAGACAAAAGCGACGCTACACGACCGCCCGTAAAACTTTCTGCAGTCGAAACTGTTTTATTTTGTTTCGTCAAAATCTTACCAACCACAGATTCTATGGTTTCATTCTCCTCATAACCCACAATAATATCATGGATAATCAAGTCTAACGAACGCACATTTTCTTCGATTGCAGCTTCTAAAAGCTCTTTATCAGTTCCTCTTGCCGTTAATCTTAAGCGAACGCGGCCTGGATTTGGCAGATAAGCGAGTTTTATAAATTCTGGAAGATTGTTTTCCCAATGTTCAATACGTTCTGCAACTAAACTTTCGCCCTGACCATAAGTCAAAATGGTTTTATGAATAATATACGGACGTTTGTATTCACGAACTATTTTTGGAATTATTTCTTCTTCTACTAAATATTTCATTTCATAAGGAACTCCCGGAAGCGAAATAAACACGGTATTTTCTTTCTTCATCCACATTCCCGGCGCAGTTCCTACTTGATTATGTAAGACCGTACAAGTTGACGGAACCAAAGCCTGATCTTTATTAAGCTGTGAAATTGGTCTCTTATAAAATCCTTCGATTAATTGCGTTACGTGTGCTAAAACTTCTGGATTTACAACAAGTTCATCATTAAAATAGTCGCAGAAAGTTTTTTTAGTAACATCATCTTTTGTCGGACCTAATCCGCCTGTTACAATTACAACATCCACTTTATTTTGCAATAGAGCAAAAGTATCTAAAATATGTTTTTTATCATCGCTGATCGAAAGCATCTCTATTACCTCAACTCCAATTCTATCCAGCGATTTAGCAATAAAAGCCGAATTTGTATCTACGATTTGACCAATTAAGATTTCATCTCCAATTGTTATGATTGCTGCTTTCATATGTCTATAAGGAAATTTTTACCTGCCTATCATTCACAGGTTTATTATATGAAGATTGTTAGTGGCACTATATATTTCTACCACATTTTACCCAAAATCATAAAGAACTAATTTCTCTACAAATTGGATAAAGAAAACCCAATTCTCTTTTAAGAAAACAAGAATTGGGTATTTTATATTTTACAAATCAAAGTCTTTTTTAATCTCTTTGATCGCATCTTTAACTTGTATTCTAATACTTTTAAAGGTTTCAATAATATCTTTTTTCTTGCCTTCTGCTTTTGTCCAAGCTTCAACTTGAAGAATCTCTTCAAAAGCCACATTTAACCCCATTAAATCTAAAGTAGGCTTTATCTTGTGAGCATATGAATAGGCGTATTTATGATCCTTTTTCTTTATTCCTTCTTTAATTTGTTTTAAATCTTCGGGAACTTCTGTAACAAATAAATTTAAAATTTCGTTTACAAATTCAGGGTCGTTGTCTGAAAGCGCATACACTTTCGAAAGGTTGTATTTTAAAGCCATTATTTTACTTGTATTCTGAATAATTTTTTATCTTCTAAAAAGCCTTCTAAAACATCATTTGGTTTTACAGCTGCAACACCCTCCGGCGTTCCTGTAAAAATAATATCTCCAATTTTTAACGTAAAAAACTGAGATACATAAGAAACTAATTCATCAATTTTCCAGAGCATCATGTTTGAATTTCCTTTTTGAACTGTTTCTGCATTTTTTTTCAACTCAAAATTAAGGTTTTCCATAGAAACAAAATCAGTTTTTGGCAAAAAATCACCAATAACTGCCGAGCCGTCAAATGCTTTGGCTTTTTCCCACGGAAGTCCTTTTTCTTTTAACTTACTCTGAAGATCTCGCGCTGTAAAATCTATTCCAACACTAATTTCATCATAATATTTATGAGCAAATTTTGGTTCGATGTATTTCCCAACTTTATTAATCTTTACGATTATTTCAAGTTCATGATGAACATCTTCCGAAAATTCTGGAATTACAAATGGATGTTGCTTCAACAAAACCGCCGAATCAGGCTTCATAAAAACCACAGGCTCACTTGGACGCTCGTTTTTTAATTCCTCTATATGATTGGCATAATTCCTGCCGACACAGATAATCTTCATGTTTTTAGTGTTCAGTTCTCAGTTTTTAGTGTTCAGTAAAAAGCTACGCATCCAAAAACTGAATACTAATTCCTGAACACTGAATACTTTATTTTGTGTTTAATTTTCTCAATTTAATTGCCGTCAAAACTTTTTTGGTATACAAAGGAAAATCGGCGTTTTGAATCCAGCTGAAATATCCTGGTTCCGTTTCCAAAACTTTATCCACTTTAGCGCCTTTATGTTTTCCGAAAGTAAAAATTTCTTCATTATCAGCATCAAATGCAATCATTCCAGCAAAATCTGCTATCTTTTTACGAGTTGTAAATTCAGACAATGATTTCATATCATTCTCCAATTCTGGATAACGATCTAACTGTGCTTTTAAAATTTCATAAGTTGCCATTGTATCTGCTTCTGCCGAATGGGCATTTTCCAGACTTTTTCCGCAATAAAATTTTAAAGCCGCACTTAATGTACGTTCTTCCATTTTATGAAAAATAGTCTGCACATCTACAGATACTTTATTTTTCATATCAAAATCAACACCTGCACGAAGTAATTCTTCGGCAAGAAGCGGAATATCAAAACGATCTGAGTTAAAACCTCCCAAATCACTATCTTTAATCATATTATGAACCTGCGGCGCTAATTCTGCAAAAGTAGGTTCGTTGGCTACTTTTGCATTAGTAATACCATGAACTGCAGTTGTCTGCGGAGGAATTGGAATAGTTGGATTAACCAGCCAGGTTTTACTTTCTTTATTTCCGTTAGGAAAAACTTTAAATATTGAAATTTCTACGATTCTATCTTTACCGATATCAATTCCCGTTGTTTCGAGATCAAAAAAGCAAATTGGTTTGTTTAGTTTGAGTTCCATTTCTAATTTTTATAAGTTTACAAATGTAATTTTTAAAGCCGAATTTCCTCGTTTATTCTTATTTTTTTTGTCGAAAAAAGCTTTCATTTCGCAATTTTAACTTTTCAAAAATGAGTCTTAATAAAGTTCTAGTTTTGATTTCTAACCTTTTCTTACAAAAGAAAAATCCGGTAAGTTCTTAATACTTACCGGATTTAAATTTATTTTTAGAATATTTTTTAGAAATCTCTATCTACATCAAAAGCTTCTAAATATTCTGCTACCCTTTTTACAAAACTTCCTCCTAATGCACCATCTACTACTCTATGATCGTAAGAGTGTGACAAGAACATTTTTTGGCGAATTCCAATAAAATCTCCTTCTGGAGTTTCTATTACTGCTGGCACTTTACGAATCGCTCCAAGTGCAAGAATTCCAACCTGAGGCTGATTGATAATCGGCGTACCGAAAACGCTGCCGAAAGTCCCCACGTTTGTTACTGTATAAGTTCCGCCTTGCGTATCGTCTGGTTTTAGTTTTCCAGCTTTTGCACGGTTTCCTAAATCGTTAACCGCTTTAGCCATTCCAACAAGATTCAATTGGTCAGCATTTTTAATAACAGGAACAATTAAATTTCCGTTTGGCAATGCTGCTGCCATTCCTAAATTGATATTTTTCTTTTTAATAATATAATCACCATCAACAGAAATATTCATTCCAGGGAAATCTTTTAATGCTTTTGCAACCGCTTCCATCATAATTGGAGTAAAAGTAAGTTTCTCGCCTTCTCTTTTTTCAAAAGCAGCTTTTACTTTCTCTCTCCATTTTACAATGTTCGTCACGTCAACTTCAATGAACGACTGTACGTGCGCAGAAGTCTGAACAGAAGCCGTCATATAGCCCGAAATCAGTTTACGCATTCTGTCCATTTCTATAATTTCGTCTCCTCCATTTACAGAAACTGGAACTGCCTGCTGGCTTTTTTGAACAACTGGTTCCGGCGCTTTTGGAGTAACTGGCGCTGCAGTCGCAGTCGCAGTCTCAATTGGTGCACTTTTAGGAGTTACAATTCCAGACTTACGATCTTCTATATATTTTAAAATATCTTCTTTGGTAACTCGGCCGTCTTTTCCAGAACCTGCCATGTTTTCCAATTCACTCAAAGAGATATTTTCTTCTTTTGCGATGTTTTTTACTAATGGAGAAAAGAATTTTTCTGATCCTGAGAAATCTTCACCTGCAACAGTTTCTTTAACCGCTTCAATTGTGTTTTCAATCTCAACTGCTTCCGCAGGAACAGCAGATTCTTCTACTGCATTTGTTTCTGTAATCACTGCATCACCACCTTCAGTTTCAATAATGGCAATCGTCTGCCCTACTTGTACTAAATCATCTTTACCAAACAACTGCTCAACTAAAATTCCTGATACTTCGCTAGGCACTTCGCTGTCAACTTTATCTGTTGCAATTTCAAGTACTGCTTCATCAGCTTCAATTTTGTCTCCAACTTCTTTCAACCAATTTGTGATAGTTGCTTCAGCGACACTTTCTCCCATTTTTGGAAGCTTTAATTCAAATCTTGCCATATTGTTAATCTAAAAGATGTTTTTGATTTTCAGATTGCGAAATTACTGAATATTTTAAATATAAATTACATTTAATATAATTTTTTACTCCATTTTTATAATTTGACCTCTGTCATTTCGAGAATCACTTCCAATAATAAAATTGGTGTTTTTGGGTAAAATTTTAAAAGTAATACTCTTATCTTTAAGAGATTCTATGATTTTGATACATTTTTTGAATGAAACATACTGATTATCCAAAATTATCTCCAGCTTTTTACCCTTAAAAACAAGGCACGAATTTACCATTTTTTCCGCGGGGATTTCTAAAAAGCTGACTTTATTTTTTAAAGTTAAGGCTAATTTTTCAGACAAATCTTTATTTAAAGAGTAAAAAACATACGATTCAGGACTGGTCTTTGTTTTCGTTTTTCCTTGAAACATTTTTACAAAAGAGAAAAACCAAGTTCCAATTTGAATGAAGAAACTAAAAAACAATGATTTTTTAAAATGCTTTTTGTAGAAAAAATTCATGGCTTCCTGAAAATGCATCATATATTTTTCATCTTTCACAGTACTTTCACCTTTATAATGCAAAACCGTTGTTTCGTGAAAATAAAAATTAGCTTTTTGTTTTTGTAAAGCACGGTAAGACAAATCAATATCATCAGCATACATAAAACAGTTTTCATCAAAACCATTTAATTCTTGGTATAATTTACTTTCCAAAAACATAAAAGCACCAACCAGAATATCAACTTTTCCTGTTTCATTTTCATTTAAATGCTGGGCGTAATATCGATTAAAAAGTTTTGTTTTAGGAAAGATTTTATACAAACCGAAAATCTTAGTAAATGCAACCCATGGCGTCGGAATACCGCGTTTGCTTTCTGGAAGAAAATCCCCCGTTCCGTCTACCAATTTACAGCCTATAATTCCGAGATTAGTCTGCCTTTCGGCGAAAGCCAGAATTTTCACAAAAGTATCTTCGGCAACGACAGTATCAGGATTTAAAATGCAGATGTACTTTCCTTTCGCTTGACGAAAACCAATATTATTTCCCTTTGGAAAACCAAAATTTTCATTGTTTTGAATTAATTGTACTTCTGGAAATCTTTCCTGCATCATCAAAACACTATCATCTGATGAATTGTTATCCACTACGATAATTTCTGCATCAATGTCAGTTATTGCTTCCTTAACACTTAAAACGCATTGTTCCAGAAAGTAACGGACATTATAATTGAGGATAATAATGGATAACTGCATGAATATTTGATCTGTAAATTCGGGTCGAAAGTTAAAAATTTTCTGATAACCCCAAACGCAAAGACCAATCGTTTTTACTAATTCCGTAATCGAGTGCTAAATTACTGCCGTTTCGTTTGTTCCATTTAATGCGAATTCCTGTTCCAACAGCTGGATTCCATTTTTTAAAATCGTAAGTTTCCAATTTAGAAACCGAAGAAATATTGGTGAAAAATACGGCGCCAAAAAATCCGTTCCGACTAATATCGGTTCTATATTCGGTTTCAAAATAAATCAAGGCGTTGCTTCTATAACGGTTTTTTGTAAAACCTCGTCCCGTTTTTCCTTCGCGGTCCCAGCCAATACTTGGAAGATCTAAATAATGTGGTTTTCCACCAAAAGTAGACCAATAAAAAGCTCTTGAAGCCCAGACTCTGTGTTTGGTTTTATTAAAAGAATGGTATTTTCGGGCATCAATATATAAGGACTGCCACTTATCGCCTTCTACTCCGCTGGTATTAATCCGTAAATCGGCTTCTACGTATAAACCTTGGTCTGGATTGATACTATTTTTTCTTGAATCGTAAAGACCTTGAATTGCAAATCCTAACGAACTTTCATTAGAATAATCGCCATTCATATATTGAAAATAGTCGGTTTCACCATCTATATAAGATTCTTCAGAAATATTCTGATAATTATCAAAAAGAAAACCAACTCCTAAACGATAATTGCCAACAATCTTTCGAGTTACAAACTGATAAAAACGCCATTGCTGATAATCGAGAGTCGACATTTCTTCTTTAGAATCGTGCTCGCCTAAACCGTAAGTAAGCTGCGGATAAATCATATACCGATAATCTCCCATAAAATTCCATTTGTCTTCACTGGTATAAATATAGGATTGAATAGGAAAAACATATTGTTTGGTAAAACTAAAATAAGGCGAAAATGTAACTTGAGACATTTTTGTTTTTTGATGGTCTTCGCCTAAATAAAATGTCGTTAAAAAAGAAACCACCAAACCCGTACTAGAATTTACATCTACAGGAACTGGCAATAAAGAGAAAGCTAATTTCTTTTGATTGTCTTTTTTGACCGTATCATTTTTGTGAAAAACTTTATGAATAACATCTAAAATATCTCGAGTACCCGTACTTATACTGTCGTTTTGAGCGTTGCAAAACGAGGCTGTAAAAAAAAGCAATAAAATATATGTAATTTTTAAACTATTCACTTACAACATTTTAAAAACCATCTCTTACAAATTTAAAATTTTATTAAGAATAACAATCAAAAATTGTAAGGGAATAAAAAAGATTTTTAAATGAGGTAAAAAAACTAAATTTGGTTTGAACTAATCATTTGATTTTGAAAAAAATTGTGCGCTATTTTACTCTTTACTTTTTACTTTTCTTCCTTTTAGGATTTTCTGCAAAATCTCAAGAAAAACAAACAGATCTTGTGAAGTCTAACAAATGGTTTATTGCCGGACCAGCTAAAGAAAATGGAGAAGAGATCAATCGCATCCGTAAACAAAAAGGAATTATTGCTGTTAGCGCCAAAGATAATCCGAAGGGGGAAGTAGAATTGAATGTACTAATTACTTCATCTGAAACCAATGATGGAATTCCGACGAATCTTTCCGACGAATCAAAATATGTTGAAATTACCTATCAGTCTACTCAAATTATAAAACTGCAAGCGAGAGAAGGAAATCATGAAGGAACGGGCTGTGTACATGGAGGATCACATCCAAGAGTTAGTCTGCCTGCGTCTCCAAACCAATTTAAAACCATCAAAATTCCTTGGTCTAATTTTAAACAAGATGAACTGCCTGACGGAAAGGTTTTAAATATTCATAATTTATGTAAATTCAACTTTGTGAATTACAATCCTGTTTCTGGATCTGTATTGAAGATAAAGTCGGTTATTATTTTTTAGTTTTCAAACCCAGTCTTCATTCACAGTCTGTTAACTAAAAACTGTGACTGCGACTAAAACCGAACATTAAAGCTGCATCTGTATTTTATATCTATTGAGGATTTTCATAACTAAAAGCATAATTGTAGAAAACACCAAAGACCAAACAATTCCAGGAATTCCTTCTCTGAAATATTCTGGTATAAAATGAATATTAAATGCATCACAGAAATAATAAATAACACCCGGCAAAATATAAATCAATAACGGATTTGCGGCGGCAGGCATGAAAAAATCACTCCATTTTGTTTGTTTTTTAACTTCCATAAGCCAATACAAAAAATAAAACAAAATAGTGCAAATTCCTGCCGATAACATTGCCCAAGATGGAGTTCCTTGTATTTTTGAAATTCCGAAATACGGTCTAAGAAAAAATCCAACGGCAAAAAACAAAACTATAAAACCAATAACCGGCCAATTGATTTTACTTTCGATTTTTCTATCAAAAAATAATAACGAAATAACGATTCCAGCAGCAGCTAAAGCTGCATGTGTAAGATGTCCAGCAATAAAACTAAGCCAAGAAATATTTTGAACAAATGAATTTTCGGTTAGGTTTAGCGAATTCATAACTACACAAAAAACTAAGAATCCAATCATTGCCCAAAGATTTCCAGAAACCAGCCAATAATAAACAACCGTAAAAAGATACGCCCAGCCTATAAGTCCCAAAATCCCCCACCATTTTGGAGTCATTCCCCTTTCTCCAGTATCTTGAATGTATAAAAAGTAAAGTGCGATTAAAACCAAGATTCCACCATATTGAAGTACATTTTTTAACCACAGAGGAAAATCTTTAGGATATTTATTCCAAATGGGAATTGGCATTGAATAAGCCAAAAGTCCCCAAAAAGCTGGTGCTATAATCATTTTAGCAGCGTCATAACCATATTCGGCATTGACCATAAAAACGCCGATTATTATTAAGGCTAAAGCTCGTTTGAAAGTATGTGTCCAAATTGTTTTTGCAGAGTCGCCTTTTAGCAGTCTGGCATTAAAAGCAAATGGAACAGACATTCCGACAATAAATAAAAAAGCAGGAAAAACTAAATCTACAAAAGTCATTGCATCTGCATCTGCAGGCATGTGTTTCATCCATTGCGGGACATTTTTAATACTGGCCAGTTCATTAACAAAAATCATTACAAAAATCGTAATTCCACGTAGAGCATCAATAGAAATAATCCTTTGATTGAACAAATTCTCTTTTATTTTCATAATTTTTTACTATTTTACTAAAAATCAAATATAGTATAATTCTAAAATGTCTTGTTACGATTTCTATGTTAATTTTGCATTTATAAACTGAGTTAAACACATCTGCCCCATGTTTACATTCTTCAAATCAAAACCTGTATTAAAAGATCTGTTTGACGGCAGCTTTGTCGATATTCATTCTCACCTTTTACCAGGAATTGATGATGGCGCCAATACTCTTGAAAAATCTGTTGAGCTTACTAAATCTTTTCAAGAATTAGGAATCAGCCAAATTATCACAACACCGCATATAAGTCATTTCATTTGGAACAATACTCCTGAAATTATAGAGTCAAAACTTCAGGAAACAAAAAATGCATTAGAAGAAAACAAAATTGAGATTCCATTTAAGGCATCTGCCGAATATTTTATGGATAATTGGTTTGACAATCATTTAAAAGAAGAAAAACTATTGACTTTAAAAGAAAATTATGTTCTTGTCGAAATATCTTATTTAAGTGCTCCCTTAAATCTTTACAAAACAATTTTTGACATACAAGTTGCTGGTTACACGCCTGTTTTAGCGCATCCTGAACGATATCTATTTTATCATGAAAATTTTAGTGAATACGAAAAACTAAAAAACGCAGGATGTTTTTTTCAATTAAATCTTCTTTCTGTTGTTGGATATTATGGTTCAAAAGTTGCCAAAACAGCAGATGAGCTGCTAAAAAAGGGAATGTACGATTTTTGCGGAACTGACGTGCACCATCGAAAACATATTGCATCGTTTAATGAAAAAATAAAAGTCGCAAATATTGATACTTTAAAAAAAGTTGTTGCCAACAATCAATTTTTTAAATTCTAGAAATAGTGGTTAATATGCATTTTCTTCTCCTTTAAGAATATTGATTACTGTTTTTACAATAATCTTTATATCAAGCAGAAAGCTCCAGTTTTCGATATACCAAATATCGTATTCTACTCTATTTTCCATATCACTTAAAACCTTCGTTTCTCCTCTAAAACCATTTACCTGAGCCCAGCCGGTAATTCCTGGTTTGGCATATTGGCGTACAAAGTAATTATCGATCAAATCGCTGTATTCTTTGGCAAGATTAACCATATGCGGTCTAGGTCCAACTACAGACATGTCTCCATAGAAAACATTAAAAAACTGCGGTAATTCGTCTATACTGGTTTTACGAATAAAAGCCCCAAATTTAGTAATGCGACTGTCGCCTTTTTCGGCCTGCTTATTATGTGCTAAGCCATTAACATGCATACTTCTAAATTTCAAGCACATAAAAGACCTATTATCCCTTCCTGATCTTTCCTGCTTAAAAAAAATAGGCCCTGGAGATTCTAATTTTATAATAATCATAATTATAGGAAACAGCCAAGGAAAAACAAGCAGGATTACAAGACTAGAAAAACAAATATCAAAAATCTTTTTTAAAAGTCTGTTAGATGCAAACTCTAAAGGTTCTGTACGGAACATTAATACAGGAGTATTTTCATAAAAAGCAACTTCTACTTTACTGGCTTTTGTATACAGCTGGAAGTCTGGAATAAATTTAATTCGAACCATGTTTTGTTCGCAGATTCTAATTAATTCTGTAATTATTTCGATGTTATCGATGTGTAATGCTACATACATTTCATCGATTTTCTTATCAATTACAAAATTTTCAATGTTTTCAAACTGCCCAACAATAAAAGCTGGATCAACAACTTTTACATTTTCTCTTTTATCAAAAAAACCTAAGAAACGATATCCGTACGTTAGATCTTTTGCAAGTACTTTTCTAATTCCCTCACCGGCTTCATTTGCACCGACAATTATAAATGTTTTAAAATTGTATCCCTGCGCTCGAATATATTTTAAAAGTTTCATCGATAAAAATCTGGAAACCATTAAAAGCCCGAAGAAAATGAGATAAAAATATACCATTCGGAGTCTTGATATATCGGCATATTTTAGGTAAACAACAAATATGGAAACTATTGCAGCGTGAATTAATACTTTCTTCATTGTCCTCCATAAAATAGATTCTATAGGTTCAACACGAACACTTCTATTTGAATCATTTTGAAGAAGCAATGTAATCCAGATTAAAATCGCCAAAAGAGCAATTGTTCGTTCCTCTTTAGACAACAAGTGCTCTAAACCGCCAAATCTTGCAAATGCAGAAAGTACTGTTGCTAAGTTTAACAATACAATATCTACTACAACAAACAAAAGTTTGAAGTAACGCGAGATTCGGTAATGAGACAGTTTTTGTAAAATCTTCATAATGGGGAAGAATTCTATTCTAAAGAATAAAATTTAATTGCTGCAAAGTAACATTTTAATTATATTTTTTGTAGTTATTTTATTCTAATTATTTAAAACTTTAATTTTAACCTATGCAACTTTAATTTTGCAATCATGATAAAATATTTTTTCTGCTTTCTTGTAATTACAACCTCTTCTTATTCACAAATTTCAGGATGCACAGATCCGATGGCTGAAAATTTCAATCCAAAAGAAACAGAAAACGATGGAAGCTGCAGTTACAAAAAAGTAAAATTAAAACCAGAGTTTTCGAAAGATTTAAGCGATTCTATAAAAGAGACTTCTGGATTAATTGCGTTCGATAATTTACTTTGGACACATAATGATGACCACGACAAAACAATTTACGGATTGGATTCTTTAGGAAAAATTAAAAGAAAAATTGTTCTAAATGATATTGTTAATCATGATTGGGAAGAAATTGCTCAAGACAGTTCACATATTTACATAGGTGATTTCGGAAATAATTATTCTGGAAACCGATCTGATTTAAAGATTTTTAAGATTGACAAAAAATCATTTTTAGAAGAAAAACCAAGAATTGAGACAATTTCGTTTTCCTATTCTGAACAAACTGATTTTTCTGCTTCAAAACCAAACAAAACAAATTTTGACTGCGAAGCTTTTATTGTCTCTAAAGACAGCATTTATTTGTTTACCAAAGAATGGAAATCTTCTAAAACCAGTATTTATGTTTTACCAAATCAAACAGGAACGCAGACAGCAAAACTAAAATCAAAATTAGACACTAAAGGTTTGGTAACTGGTGCGACCTACTTAGAAAATAAAAATCTAATTGTTTTGTGCGGTTATACCAAAGTCGGAAAACCATTTTTGTATCTGCTTTACGATTTTAAAAATCAAGATTTTTTGTCTGGAAATAAAAGAAGAATAAAATTGAAGCTTCCATTTCATCAAATTGAAGGAATTGCAACTACAGATGGTCTGCATTATTTTTTGACTAATGAAGCTCTTGTTCGAAAACCTATTATAAATGTACCGCAGCAGATTCATTATTTGGATTTGAGTCCTGTTTTGAACCTTCATTTAAAAAAATAAGCGTTACAATATTGCAACGCTTATGTAAAAAATCTTATTTGCCAGCCTCTAATAATTTTGCCTGAAAATCTGAAATTTTGGTAAATGCAAACATATTTCCTGTCAAATACAGGTCATTACCCTTAATTTTCATCTTATCAGCATCATTCAAATTAAGTGTTGAATGGTCTTTTCCTATTTGCACTTTTAACTCACCTCCTTTATATAAGGAAAGCGTACTGTTTTGCTGGTTTAATTTATAGATTCCTTTCTTCTGAACCAAAACAAACAAATCACCATTAGAATCAACAGCAATACTAGAATAAATATCTGTTGTAGTAGAAATTAACGTAGAAACTTTCCATCCTGCATCCAAAAGTTCAACTTTTCTAATGTTATTTTGTTTCCCTTCAATAGCTAAGCCGTCTACAACATATAATACATTATTTTTAGCAGCCATCAAATAAATATCTGAAAATCCTGCCTCAGTATTAAATCCATCTTTTACTTCTTTTAAGCCGGAGCCAGCAACTGGAATAGCCGCATTAATTCCTGGAGCTATTTTTCTAATTGCCATATTCCCATAATCAAAAATAAAATAAGTGTCATCATCATTTTTTGCAATTGCTCCAATTGATGCGGCATTGATATCTGGTTTTACGGTGTAAAAAGATTTTACTTCAGAAAAATTATTCTCAAAACGAAACAATTCATCACTATGCGCATTATCAAAAGTAAACATCAATACCTGCCCTGCACTATTATACGACAACCTATTATTGAAGAAAATAGACTTGTCAAGATTTAGCAAAGAGCTTTTTTTGCCATCTAAATCTATTTTATTAAAAACCATTAAATTTTGAGACGCACTATTTAATTGTCCTGTATAATAAACCGTATTGTCTGTATTTACAACGAAATCTTCAATTACACCTGTATCTACTCTATAATCTACCTTTACTTCACCCTTAATTGCCTCAGGAGCACTCTCAGAATCGCTGCTGCACGAATAAAATAAAGTTATGACAAAACTTAGCGCTAAAATTTGTTGTTTCATTTGTTTTTTTTTTAATGATTTTTAATTCTTTAAATAATGATTATGTGGTATTTTTTTCTGTTCTTATTTTAATCAAAATCCAGAAAAAGAAAGCAAAAATACTGTTTTGACAATTAGAAAATTAACAGGAAAAATAAAAGAGTAAGACTTTTATTAACAATTAAACCGATCTTAGAAATAATTCGCAAATCGTAAGATAATAGTTTACTTTTGCAAAAAATTTTATTCTTGTGAATTACTTATCTGTAGAAAATATATCGAAGTCATTTGGCGAAAGAGTCCTTTTTGACAACATTTCTTTTGGAATCAATAAAGACCAAAAAATCGCTTTTATTGCTAAAAATGGTTCTGGAAAAACAACCATTATGAGCATTATCAATGGTTTGGATGAACCAGACACAGGACAAGTTGTTTTGCGAAAGGGAATTAGAATGGCATTTTTATCGCAGGATAATAATCTGCAGGATGAGCTTACGATTGAAGAAAGCATTTTTGCTTCAGATAATGAAACTTTAAAAATTATCGAAGCTTACGAAAAAGCACTTGAAAACCCAAACGACGAAGAAGCTTACCAAAAAGCTTTTGACGGAATGGATCAGCATAATGCTTGGGATTTTGAAACACAATACAAGCAGATTTTATTCAAACTAAAACTAGAAGATTTTAAACTTAAGGTAAAAAATCTTTCAGGAGGGCAAAAAAAACGTCTTTCATTGGCTATCATATTAATCAATCGTCCTGATTTATTGATTTTGGATGAACCAACCAACCATTTGGATCTTGAAATGATCGAATGGCTTGAAAGTTATTTTGCCAAAGAAAATATTACCTTATTTATGGTTACGCACGACCGTTTCTTTTTGGAGCGCGTATGTAACGAAATCATCGAATTGGATAATGGAAAACTATACCAATACAAAGGAAATTATTCTTATTATTTAGAGAAAAAAGAAGAACGAATTACCTCTGAAAATGCGAGTGTTGACAAAGCCAAAAACTTATTCGTAAAAGAATTAGAATGGATGCGCCGTCAGCCAAAAGCGAGAACGACTAAATCAAAATCGCGTCAGGATGACTTTTACGTAATTAAAGAAAAAGCACAAAGCCGCCGCCAGGAAAACAAAGTCGAGCTTGAAATCAATATGGAACGTATGGGAAGCAAAATTATAGAGCTTCACAAAATTTCTAAAAAATTTAAGGATCACGTTATTTTGGATGATTTTAGTTTTGATTTCCAACGTGGAGCACGTATCGGAATCATTGGTAAAAACGGAACCGGTAAATCCACTTTCTTAAATCTTCTTACAGGGACACTTCCGCTTGATAGCGGCCGTGTTGTAAAAGGTGATACGATTAAAATTGGTTATTACACACAAAGCGGAATCAACCCAAAACCAAATCAGCGTGTAATTGACATTATTAAAGAATACGGAGAATATATTCCGCTTGCAAAAGGAAAAATCATTTCGGCTTCTCAATTGCTGGAGCGTTTTCTTTTTGATGCGAAAAAACAATACGATTATGTTGAGAAATTAAGCGGTGGAGAGTTAAAACGTCTGTATTTATGTACGGTTTTAATTCAGAATCCTAACTTTTTAATTCTTGATGAGCCAACAAACGATTTGGATATCGTAACGCTTAACGTTTTAGAAAGCTTTCTTTTAGATTATCCAGGATGTCTATTGGTGGTTTCGCACGACCGTTACTTTATGGACAAAATTGTGGATCATTTATTTGTGTTTAGAGGAAATGGAGAAATCGAGAATTTTCCAGGAAACTATTCTGATTTCCGTGCTTATGAAGACAGCGCCGACGTTGCTCAAAAAGAAGAAAACAAAGCTGAAAAGAAAGATTGGAAACAAAATAATCCAACTGGAAATCTAAGTTTTAACGAGCAAAAGGAATATCAAAAACTGGAAAGAGAAATTAAAGATTTAGAAATTGAAAAAACTAAAATCGAACAATTATTCTCTGACGGAAAAGTTGCCGATGCTGATATTGAGAAGAAAGCAAACGAATTGCAAAACATCATAAATAAAATCGACTCAAAAGAAGAACGCTGGTTTGAACTTTCTGCAAAGATTGAGGGATAGTATTTTTCTTTCAGGTTTCAGGTTTCAGGTTTCGAGTTTTAAACTGAGATAAAAAAAACAATTTTATTATATTAGAATTTTAAATACCACATGAAAAAATTATTAGCTGCATTATTTAGTTTAACGTTATTTGTTTCTTGCTCAAATTCTGAGAAAGACGCACAAACTGATTACAAAGAGCAAAACGAACAAGAGATTAAAGATTATATTACTAAAAATAATCTAACTGCTCAGCGAACAGATTCTGGTTTATATTATATTATTAATGAACCTGGAACTGGTAAACAGCCTACCGCAACATCGTCTGTTACTGTTGCATATACCGGATCTTTTACCAGCGGAAAAACATTCGATCAAAGTAGTAGTGCAGGAATTACTTTTCCTTTAAACGAAGTAATTCAAGGATGGACAGAGGGAATTCCTTTATTCAAAGAAGGTGGGAGCGGCGTACTATTAATCCCGTCACATTTGGGTTATGGAAGCACGAGCAGACCTGGTATACCAGGTGGTTCTGTACTTATATTTGATGTGAAATTGATCAAAGTAAATTAATTATTTGTTTCTAAAATGCTGTTTCAAATAGAATCTTATCTTAAATTTCTCTGGAAATCTAAAAACGAACATGCCGTTCATTCGCCCTTCGTTTTTAATCTATTGACGAAATGTTTTTATGATAGGAAGCCAAAACCAGAATATGCAATTCTTAAAAAGTACAGAAAAACACTTTTAGAGAACAAAAACTTCATTGAAGTAACTGATTTTGGAGCAGGTTCAAAAGTCTTTAAATCAAATAAAAGACAAATTTGTAAAATTGCGCAGACAGCAGGAATTTCACCCAAACGTGCCGAATTACTGTTCCGAGTAACAAACTATTTTCAACCAAAAAATATTTTAGAAATAGGAACATCATTAGGCTTGGCGACTTCTGCCCTTGCTCTTGGAAACACAAATGCAAAAGTTGTTACTTTAGAAGGTTGCCCGCAAACGGCAAATCAATGTCAATTACAGTTACAAAAATTCAATTTCAATAATGTAGATTCGGTTATAACTGAATTCCAGAGCTATCTGGAGGACATCAAACTGAGATTAAAAACTGAGACTGAAGAATTTGATTTAATATATTTCGACGGCAATCATTCTAAAAAAGCAACTTTAGCTTATTTTGAGCTTTTACTGCAAACTATCAATAACGATTCGGTTTGGATTTTTGATGATATTCATTGGTCAGAAGAAATGGAAGAAGCTTGGGAAATTATAAAAAAGCATCCCAAAGTAAAAGTTACAATCGATACTTTTCAATGGGGATTCGTGTTTTTTAGGAGAGAGCAGGAAAAAGAACATTTTATAATAAGAGCATAAAAAAATGGCAATCATTTCTGATTGCCATTTTTTTACTAATTCAAAATAATTTTATTTTTTTGCTTCTTTGTTTTCTTCAGATTTTGCACCCATTCTGTTAACAGTATACATTGGTGCAAATTTCACTTTCAAACCTGCAATCTTTCTATTATCTTCAGATGAAAGTCCTTCTTTTTCAACAGTGTTCTTTCTACTGTCTAATGCTTCATACAATAATTTAATTTCGTCCCAGTCTTCTCTAGAATAACTGTCTTTATTATTTTCTACTGTATGAACAAATTGTTGGTAAACACTATGAATATTTTGAGCGTTAACCCAGCTAAAACTCATATCGTCTCCAATTTTTCCTTCACCAAACAAAGCATTTCGCAACTGTTGTTTAGGACTCGCAGCTGGCGGGGCAATAAGGGTGGTCATTTCGTTTTTAAAATCCTCATATTTCGCTTTACTCGTATTTATTTTTTCAGTTTGAGCAGCATTATCTTTAATGTCAGCAAGTGCTAAACTAGCTTCAGCAGCTCTTCTGTCATATTCTGCTTCAACAGCATTCCAATTTTCTTTTAAATCTTCGGCTTTAACATTTTTAACCGAATCTACGTAGGTTACATAAGAATCAATTGTTCGCTGTGCCTTTTCTTGTTTTTCATCTTTACACGACGTAAAACTTAACGCCAATAATGCAATTACTGCAGTTATTTTAATATTTTTCATAATCTTGATTGTTATAATTAATAATATCAAATTTACTTAAAACATCATACCTTAAATTACATTATTACCACTTTTTTAATATTTAAAACATATTAATACTATAAAAATTAAAAAATAATGAAAATTATACAAAACACAGTAAAAACCATATAACATCTTTCAAAATTTCACGTGCTGAAATTAACATTTGATTATAAAAGAGGTCTTTGTAACAAAAACCAAATACCAGCTACTAATCAATTTATTCAAAAGTGTTTTGTACTTTTAAATCCAAAATTATAAAAACGAATGGCTGAACCATTAATTAAAATAACTGACATCAAACGAAATTTTGTTTTAGGTAACGAAATTGTTTATGTATTAAAAGGAATAGATTTAGAAATAAAAAAAGGCGAATATGTTGCTTTAATGGGACCTTCTGGATCTGGAAAATCTACATTAATGAATTTATTAGGCTGTTTAGACACGCCAACGTCTGGACATTATGTTTTAAACGGAAAGGATGTCAGCCAAATGAGAGATGATGAACTAGCCGAAATTAGAAATAAAGAAATTGGTTTCGTTTTTCAAACTTTTAATTTACTGCCAAGAACAACTGCACTTGATAACGTTGCGCTTCCAATGATTTACGCCGGTTACGGAAAATCTGACCGAATTGCAAGAGCAACTGAAGTTCTCAAACAAGTAAACCTTGCCGACAGAATGGATCACCAGCCCAATCAGCTTTCTGGAGGACAACGCCAGCGTGTTGCTGTTGCCCGAGCTTTAGTCAATAAGCCTTCAATCATTCTAGCCGATGAGCCGACAGGAAACTTAGACAGTAAAACTTCTGTAGAGATTATGAAACTTTTTGGAGATATTCATGCACAAGGAAATACTGTAATTCTAGTAACTCACGAAGAAGATATCGCTGCTTACGCACATCGTGTAATTCGTTTACGCGATGGATTAATTGAAAGTGATGTAACTAAATAGTTTTAGTCCTAAATACTATAATAATGACATTAAAAAGCAAAAAACTTTTACCTATATTTTTATTTATGCTTAACTGTGTCAACGCACAAACAAGTGCACCCTTAAAAGGAAAGGTTATTGTTGATGACGGATATACAGTGGGTATAATTAAGTACGACAAAACAATTGATTATTATGTTGAAGATTCCTTAAACAATCCTGTTTCTATCAAAAAAATTGAGGCATCAGTTATGTTTAAATTTTCTGACAATACGAACAAATTTCTAAAAGGCTCAAAAAATAAAAAGAAAAATGTTTTTTCATCTGAAATACCAACAGAAGACAAAAAAATAGAAAATATTGCCATACTTATTAAGATTAACGACAAAAAATACGTAGCCGCTTTTCGCTATCCAAAAAGCTAAAATTTTTAAAATCTTAGCATCTTAGAATCTCAGAACCTTAGCACCTCAAAAAAAATGAAAGTATACACCAAAACTGGCGACAAAGGAACAACGGCTCTTTTTGGAGGAACTCGTGTACCAAAAGATCATATTAGAATTGACAGCTACGGAACTGTAGACGAGTTGAACTCCTATATAGGATTAATTCGCGATCAGGAAATCGATTCTCAGTATAAAACTATTTTGATAGAAATTCAGGATCGTCTTTTTACTGTTGGTGCCATTTTGGCAACACCACAAGAAAAAGAGGTTTTAAAAAACGGTGAACTTCGTTTGAAAAATCTTGGTATAATTGATTCAGATATTGAATTATTAGAAAACGAGATCGATAAAATGGACGAAAGCCTTCCTCCAATGACCCATTTTGTTTTACCAGGAGGGAATCCAACAGTGTCACATTGTCATATTGCGCGCTGTATTTGCCGTCGAGCGGAGCGTTTAGCGGTACATTTAAGTCATAACGAACCCGTTCCAGAAATAGCAATTCAGTACTTAAACCGACTTTCTGACTACCTTTTTGTCTTGGCACGGAAGTTGTCGTTTGACTTAAAAGCGGAGGAAGTGAAATGGATTCCGAGAAAATAAATTTTCTTAAAATCCCAATTTTTGAAAATCCCAAATTCCAAAGAAAAAATTAAAAATTCTGCGAATTTAAATAATATAGAAATCTCCAAATAGTGGCAATTTCAGGTTCTTTTTTTGGAATTTGGAATTTAATTTTTGGAATTTCGAGAAGACGTTCTTAAATTTTATTAAAATAAATCAAAATTTACTTGTCTTTTTCAGTAAAAAATTTATTTTTGCACAAACTAAACAGATAACAGATGTATTGGACATTAGAATTAGCATCTTATTTAAGTGATGCGCCATGGCCTGCTAACAAAGATGAACTTATAGACTACGCAATTAGAGCTGGTGCTCCATTAGAAGTAGTTGAGAACCTTCAATCAATCGAAGATGAAGGCGAGATATATGAATCAATGGAAGAAATTTGGCCTGATTATCCAACAGACGAAGATTATCTTTGGAATGAGGATGAATATTAAAAAATAAACCAAAGGAAAAAGTCTCATCACAGAGGCTTTTTTTTTGGTTCAAATACATATAATAATAAAGAAATACAATAAATCATGAGTTTCATAAACAGTATTATTAAAGTCTTTGTAGGTGATAAATCACAGAAAGATGTCAAAGCTTTACAACCTTACTTAAACAAAATTAAAACATTCGAAACTACTTTAATGAGTCTTTCAAACGACGAATTAAGAGGGAGAACTGTATATTTTAAAGATAGAATCAAAGAAGCTAGAGCTGATAAAGATGCTAAAATTGCTGCGCTTAAAGCGGAAGTAGAAAACATCGAAGACATTGACAAAAGAGAAGATCTTTATGATGCTATTGATTCTCTTGAAAAAGAGGCTTATGAAATTTCAGAAAAAACTTTACTGGAAATTCTTCCAGAAGCATTTTCTGTTGTTAAAGAAACAGCTCGTCGTTTTAAAGACAATTCTCATATCGAAGTGAGCGCAACTCCTAGAGACCGCGAATTTTCAGCTACAAAACCTTATATTACTATTGATGGTGACAAAGCGGTTTGGGCTAACAAATGGAATGCTGCCGGAAAAGACATTACTTGGGACATGATTCACTATGATGTTCAGTTAATTGGTGGTATGGTTTTGCACGAAGGTAAAGTTGCCGAAATGCAAACGGGTGAAGGGAAAACTTTGGTTGCTACACTACCTCTTTACTTAAATGCTTTGACAGGAAACGGTGTTCACTTAGTAACTGTAAATGACTACTTGGCAAAACGTGATAGTACATGGAAAGCACCCTTATTCGAATTTCACGGTTTAACTGTTGATTGTATCGATAATCACCAGCCAAGTACAGAACAAAGAAAAAAAGCATACGACGCAGATATCACTTACGGAACCAACAACGAATTTGGTTTTGACTACTTAAGAGATAACATGGCGCACTCGCCTAGCGACTTAGTACAGAGAAAACACAATTATGCAATTGTCGATGAGGTCGATTCTGTATTAATTGATGATGCTAGAACACCGCTTATTATTTCAGGACCAGTTCCACAGGGAGATCGTCATGAATTTAATGAATTGAAACCAAAAATCGAAAACTTAGTTGCACAACAACGTCAGTTAGCAAATGGTTTCTTGGCAGAAGCTAAAAAATTAATTAAAGAAGGAAATACTAAAGAAGGTGGTTTCTTATTATTAAGAGCTTACAGAAGTTTACCTAAAAATAAAGCATTAATTAAATTTTTAAGTGAGGAAGGAATTAAACAATTACTTCAAAAAACTGAAAATCAATATATGCAGGATAACAATCGCGACATGCATAAAGTTGACGAAGCTTTGTATTTTGTGATTGAAGAAAAAAACAATCAGGTTGAATTAACAGATAATGGTATCAAATACCTTTCTGGAGATACTGATGCCGATTTCTTCGTTTTACCAGACATCGGAACAGAAATTGCTGCTATCGAAAAGCAAAAACTGGATAAAGATTCTGAAGCTGAAGCTAAAGAAAGATTATTCCAAGATTTTGGTGTAAAAAGCGAGCGTATCCATACTCTTACACAACTTTTAAAAGCTTACGCTTTATTTGAAAAAGATGTAGAATATGTGATCATGGACAACAAAATTATGATTGTCGATGAGCAGACAGGCCGTATCATGGATGGTCGTCGTTATTCTGACGGTTTACACCAAGCGATCGAAGCAAAAGAAAATGTAAAAATTGAAGCTGCGACACAAACTTTTGCTACTGTAACATTACAGAATTATTTCAGAATGTACAGCAAATTAGGTGGTATGACAGGTACAGCGGTTACAGAAGCTGGCGAGTTATGGCAGATTTATAAATTGGATGTTGTTGAAATTCCAACCAACAGAGGAATTGCAAGAATTGACAAAGAAGATTATATCTACAAAACAACACGTGAAAAATTCAACGCTGTTATTGAAGACGTTACCGAATTATCAAACGCTGGAAGACCAGTATTGATTGGAACAACTTCTGTAGAGATTTCAGAATTATTAAGCCGAATGTTGAAAATGAGAGGCGTTACACACAACGTCTTGAATGCTAAAATGCACAAACAAGAAGCACAAATTGTAGAAGAAGCTGGTAAGGCCGGAGTTGTAACTATTGCTACAAACATGGCTGGTCGTGGTACCGATATTAAATTATCTCCAGAAGTAAAAGCTGCCGGAGGTTTAGCAATCGTTGGTACAGAGCGCCATGATTCTCGTCGTGTTGACAGACAGTTACGTGGTCGTGCAGGACGTCAGGGAGATCCAGGAAGTTCTCAATTCTATGTTTCTCTTGAGGACAACTTAATGCGTTTATTTGGTTCCGAAAGAGTTGCAAAAGTAATGGACAGAATGGGATTAAAAGAAGGTGAAGTAATTCAGCACTCTATGATGACTAAATCTATCGAACGCGCTCAGAAAAAAGTAGAAGAAAACAACTTTGGTGTTCGTAAACGTTTATTAGAATATGATGATGTTATGAACTCACAGCGTGAAGTAGTTTACAAACGTCGCCGCCACGCTTTGTTTGGTGAGCGTTTGAAACTAGATATCGCTAATATGCTTTATGATACTTGCGAATTAATTGTAAGCAATAATAAAGTAACAAATGATTTCAAAGCATTTGATTTTGATTTAATTCGTTATTTCGGAATTACATCTCCACTTTCAGAAGCAGATTTCTTAAAATTATCTGATATTGAAATCACAGGAAAAGTATACAAAGAAGCATTGGCATTCTATACTGAAAAAACAGAAAGAAGCGCTAGAGAAGCTTTCCCAATTATTAAAGGAGTTTACGAGGAGCCAAATAACCACTTTGAAAGAATTGTCGTTCCGTTTACAGATGGAATCAAAACTTTAAATGTTGTTACGGACTTGAAAAAAGCTTATGATAGTGAAGGTTCTCAATTAATTGCTGATTTTGAAAAGAACATTACGCTTTCTATCGTTGATGAAGCTTGGAAAAAACACTTACGCAAAATGGACGAATTGAAACAATCTGTTCAATTAGCTGTTCACGAGCAAAAAGATCCATTGCTTATTTACAAATTAGAAGCTTTCAACTTGTTTAGAGGAATGTTAGACAACGTTAACAAAGAAGTTATTTCATTCTTATTTAAAGGTGATTTACCTGCTCAAAACGTTCCTGAAATCCACGAAGCAAGAGAAGTTCGTCCAAAAGAAAATTTACAATTAAGCAAAGACGAAATTCCAAACAGCGAAAGCATCAACCGTGAAGCTGGAGAAACGCAGCAGCGTCAAGTTACAGAAACTATCGTGAGAGATATGCCAAAAATCAATCGTAATGATACTGTAACTGTTCAAGAAGTTGCAACTGGTAATACAGAAATAATGAAATTCAAAAAAGCAGAAACTTTAATCGCTTCTGGCGAATGGGTTCTTGTTAAATAGTTTTCAGTATTCAGTGACAGTTTTCAGGCTGATAGGAATTAAATATAAAACCCCGACAATTTTAAAAATTGTCGGGGTTCTTTTTTTAGCTTAGTTAGAGATTATTTATCTTTTCCAACTGTGACTCATACTTGAGACTGAGACTGACTGAGACCGAAAACTGAAAAATGAAAACTGAGACTGAATACTGAACTATCTAGGATTCTCTTCGTAATATCGTGCTTCAATTCTCTTTATATCTTTAATTGAATTTTTAGCCCAAGCCAGACGTTTTTCTAGAATTTCCTCTTCTGATAAATGCCAGTCGATATCTGAATTTTGCAATCTGTTTGTTAAATTCTGAATGATGATGGCAGCAGAAACTGAGATATTTAAACTCTCTGTAAAACCAACCATTGGAATTTTAAGAAATCCATCGGCTTTTTGAAGAATTTCTTCCGACAATCCATCTCTCTCAGTTCCAAAAAATAAGGCACTTGGTTTTGTAATATCAAAGTCTTCCAATAAGCAATCATTTTCATGAGGTGTAGTAGCGATGATTTGATAACCTTTTTCTTTTAAAGTCGAAATACAAGTAGTTACCGAATCGAACTGATTAATGTCCACCCACTTTTGAGCCCCCATCGCAATTTCTTTGTCAATTTTTTTTCCGTAACGTTGTTCGATTACATTCAATTCCTGAATTCCAAAAACCTCACAACTTCTCATAACAGCACTTGTATTGTGCATCTGAAAAACATCTTCTACTGCAATTGTAAAATGCTTGGTACGATTTCCTAGTACTTTTAGGAATTTTTCTTTTCGGTTGTCTGTTAATATATTTTCTAAAAATGCGAGGTAATCTAAATCAATCATTTTAATTCTGTTTGTTGCAAAAATACATTTAAAAAGAAATATTCAGATTTCTTTACTTTTATTTTTTACTAAAAATCCCATCTAAAACATCATGGAAAATGGTTTCTCCAAATGTTCTATTTTTATTTTGATCTGGAAAAATAGGTTCAGGTTCTTTATTACTCATTTCTCTCTTCAGTAATAACTGTGTATTTACAAAAGAGTAATATTTTTGTGCTTCTATTGTAGTTGATGCAAATCCAGGTTTCGGATTATAAATTGAAAATGGAGCTGGAGAATTGTAATACTTTTGAAATTGGAGCGTCAATGGTAATTCATTTGAGAATGAAAACGCAGTTAAAGATTCACCTTCTATAAATAAATTTTTACTTTTAGAAATTGTTTGCGCAAAAAAAGAAATACTCGCTAAAAAAGATCCTATTAAAAATAACTTTTTCATTTGATAAAAATAAAACATAAAAGTAAGAAAAAACTATTTTTACAATAAAAATCAAAGTTGTATTTTGTTTTACAAAAATGCACAGAAAATAATTGGAAACATGAAAAAGAAACTTGTAGTCTTAACTGGAGCCGGAATCAGTGCAGAAAGCGGTATCAAAACATTTCGTGACAGCGACGGTTTGTGGGAAGGACATGATGTAATGGAAGTTGCAACACCTGAAGGCTGGCATAAAAATCAAGAATTAGTTTTGGATTTTTATAATAAACGCCGTCAGCAGTTAAAAGAAGTGAATCCGAATCTTGGGCATATTATTCTGGCTGAACTCGAAAAAGATTTTGATGTTCATGTTATCACTCAAAATGTGGACGATTTACACGAACGTGCCGGAAGTACAAAAGTTCTGCATTTGCATGGAGAATTATTAAAAGTTCGAAGTGTTCAAAATAAAAATCTAATTTTAGATTGGACAGAAGATTTATTTACCGGAGATTTTGATGTGAACGGAAATCAATTACGTCCTCACATTGTTTGGTTTGGCGAAGAAGTTCCAGCGTTAGAAGAAGCCATTGATATTACTGAAACAGCCGATTATTTTGCCGTAATCGGAACTTCCCTGCAGGTTTATCCAGCTGCAGGTTTAATTTCTTATGTTCCAAGTACAACTCCTGTTTTTTATATTGATCCAAAACCTATTGCAATTCCCAATCTTAGAAATAAGGTTGAAACTATTGCCAAATTTGCTTCGGAAGGAGTTGCCGATTTAAGAGAAAAATTAAAATCAATTTAGAGTATAATCATTAAACACAAATTTCAAGAATTATCACGAACCTTCTGCTAATCTATAAAGGCAAAAAAATTAGTGCTAATTCGTGAAATTTGTGTTTTGTCTTCTTTTTAATGTATTCAATTGGATTTAGGATTACTTAAATCCGTAAATTCTGTTTATATTTGCACCTTTCGAAAAACAACATAACAATGACTACTCTAAACGAACTGAATGCTATATCACCAATTGACGGAAGATATAGAAATAAAACCCAAAATTTAGCCCCTTTTTTCTCTGAAGAAGCTTTAATAAAATACCGTGTTTTGGTTGAAGTGGAATATTTTATTTCTTTATGCGAAATTCCATTACCACAATTACAAGGTATTGATTCTGGTTTATTTGAAAGTTTAAGAAATATCTACAAAAACTTTTCGACAGAAGATGCACTTTGGATTAAAGAAACAGAAAAAGTAACTAACCACGACGTAAAAGCAGTGGAGTACTTTATAAAAGATGCTTTTGAAAAATTAGGTTTATCTCAGTACAAAGAATTCATTCATTTCGGATTAACATCTCAAGATATTAATAATACTGCTATTCCGCTTTCTACTAAAGAAGCGTTTGAGCAAGTTTATATGCCGACTTTAATCGCCGTAATTTCTAAATTAAAAGAATTGAGCGTTGAATGGAAAGACATTCCGATGCTGGCACGTACACACGGACAGCCTGCCTCTCCTACTCGTTTGGGTAAAGAACTTTTGGTTTTTGTAGAGCGTTTAGAAGAGCAGATGCGTTTGTTATTCAATGTTCCGTTTGCTGCTAAATTTGGCGGCGCTACAGGAAACTTCAATGCACATCATGTAGCATATCCGCAAATTGACTGGAAACAATTTGGAAATAAATTTGTTGAAACTAATCTTGGTTTACAGCATTCTTTTCCAACAACTCAAATTGAGCATTACGATCATTTTGCTGCTTTCTTTGATGCTTTAAAAAGAATTAACACTATTATTATAGATCTAGACCGTGACATTTGGACGTATGTTTCGATGGATTATTTCAAACAAAAAATCAAAGCGGGAGAAATTGGTTCTTCTGCAATGCCGCACAAAGTAAATCCAATTGACTTTGAAAACTCTGAAGGAAATTTAGGAATTGCAAATGCTATTTTTGAACATTTGTCAGCAAAATTACCAATTTCAAGATTACAGCGCGATTTAACTGACAGTACTGTTTTACGTAATGTTGGTGTTCCGTTTGGACATACTATTATTGCTTTTGAAGCCACTTTAAAAGGTTTAAACAAATTACTTTTAAATGAAAGTAAATTTGCCGAAGATTTAGAAAGAAACTGGGCAGTTGTTGCTGAGGCTATTCAGACAATTTTACGCCGCGAAGCTTATCCAAATCCTTATGAAGCCTTAAAAGGACTTACTAGAACAAACGAAGCTATTGACAAAAATGCAATTCATAATTTTATTGCAACTTTAGAAGTTTCTGATGCTGTTAGAGCAGAATTAATGCAAATAACTCCTAGTAACTACACAGGAATTTAAAGAAAACACCTAATATTTTACCAAAAAAAGCTATCTTTATCGAGATAGCTTTTTTTATTTAAATCGAGAGTTAGCCCAGATTAAAATGAAAAGCCTTTTGAGAAAAAAGCCATATTTTTTTGCAGGTACAGAGCGACCAACGGAAGCTCCTGAAACTGCTTAAAAAATAGGCGTTTTTGAACAAAAGCTTGTAATGTAAAGCTGGATCAGCTCCTAAAAAAAATACCACTTATTATATGATTGCCTTAAATGCCGCGGCCGAAAGTACACATCACCTACAACCTTTAATTAGTGATTTGGGATTAATCCTTATGACTGCTGGAATTGCCGTTTTATTATTTAAAAAAATGAAACAGCCTCTGGTTCTAGGATACCTAATTGCAGGATTCTTAGCTGGAAACCATTTTGATTTTTTCCCATCTATAACCGACATGAAAAGTGTTGAAGTATGGGCCGAAATCGGGGTAATCTTTTTGCTTTTTAGTTTGGGACTCGAATTCAGTTTTAAAAAACTAATGAAAGTTGGAGGAACCTCATCGATCACCGCCATAACCCAGATTTTGTTTATGACACTGATTGGGTATTGTGTCGGCCAATGGATGGGCTGGGGAAAAATGGACAGCATCTTTTTGGGTGCCACTCTTTCCATTTCTTCCACTACTATTATAATTAGAGCTTTTGACGAACTTGGGGTCAAAGGGAAAAAGTTCGTTGGAATTGTATTCGGAGCTTTAATCGTTGAAGATATTGTAGCTATTTTAATGCTTGTGCTATTATCGACAATTGCGGTCAGCGATCAGGTTTCTGGGGGTGAATTGCTTCAATCTGTTTTAAAATTGGTTTTCTTTTTAATTATATGGTTTTTAGGCGGTATTTTTATAATTCCGACAATATTTAAAAAAGCCAAACATCTTATGACAGATGAGATGCTTTTGATTATTTCATTAGCATTATGTTTAATGATGGTAATTTTTGCTGCAAATGTTGGTTTTTCACCAGCTTTAGGAGCTTTTATTATGGGTTCAATTATCGCTGAAACTACAATGGCTGAAAAAATCGAACATTTGATTCAGCCGGTAAAAGACTTATTTGGTGCTGTTTTCTTTGTATCGGTAGGAATGTTGATCAATCCGGGAACTTTAGTGACTTATGCACTTCCTGTTGCATTGATTACGCTTTTAACTATTTTCGGAAAAGCATTTAGTTCTTCTATTGGAGCCTTAATTTCTGGTCAGCCTCTTAAACAATCTGTTCAAACGGGAATGAGTCTGGCGCAAATTGGAGAGTTTTCCTTTATTATTGCGACTCTTGGAATGACTTTAAAAGTAACCAGCGATTTCTTGTATCCAATTATTGTGGCAGTATCTGCAGTAACAACTTTTACAACTCCATTCTTAATCAAATATTCTGAAACATTTGCTCAATTTTTAGAATCAAAAATGCCTAAAAAATGGGTTAAAAATATTAACCGCTACAGTGTAAATGCACAAGCCATTAAGTCTGTCAGTACTTGGCAGGTGGTACTGCGTTCTTCAGTCACTCAAATTATTCTTCACACCATTATTATTGCAGCTATTATTTTACTGTCGTCCCGATTTGTAGCGCCATTAGTAGCCGATACACGTTTCGGAAATACTTTAGCTGCTTTATTAACACTAGTAATAATTGCGCCATTTTTATGGGCGCTTTCGCTTCGTCGTGTTAAAGTGGAAGAAGTAGAAATACTTTGGGAAGAGCGCAAATATCGCGGTGCACTTTTAATGCTGATTTTAATTCGAATGAGCCTTGGATTATTCTTTGTTGGATTTCTATTGAATATTTTCTTCTCGCCTTTAGTAGCATTTGTGGCGCTGATTATTGCGATTGCCGCCTATCAAATTTTCCCTAAAAAACTGAACGAACAATACCATAGAATCGAAAATCACTTTTTGAAAAATCTTAATGATCGTGAAAACAAAAAAATCGACAGAAGATATGCTAATCTAATGCCGTGGGATGGTCACATGTCATTTTTTGAAATAAAAAAAGAGTCTAATTTAGTTGGTAAGACATTACAAGAATTAAAGATTCGGGAAGAATTAGGAATTAATATTGCCTATATCAAAAGAGGCGAAGTTACGATACCAATTCCAACCAAAATTGAACGTTTATTTCCTGGAGATGAAATCTGCGTAATTGGTACCGATGCTCAGATTGTTGAATTCACTAAATTTTTAACTCAAAATGAAACTGAAGCTCCTGGAAAAGTAGAAGAAACCAATATTGTACTACGTCAGCTTGAAGTTTCTCAGGAAGAATTTATTCAGAAAAGTATCGGACAATTTAGAGCGAAAACCGACGGAATGGTTGTTGGAATAGAAAGAAACGGAAATCGTATCCTAAATCCAGAATCTAGTTTAATCTTAGAGAAAAACGATATTCTTTGGGTCGTGGGCGACAAAAAAAGAATGACTGCTTTATTGGCGGTTAAGTAAGTTTTTTTTTTGAGGTTCAAAGGGACAGAGGTTCAAAGATGCAAAGGTTTTTCTGCGAGCATATCATTTTCTTATATAAAAAGCACTACAATTTTCAAAATGAAAATTGTAGTGCTTTTTATTTTATGAGCCTTTGAACCTCTGCCCCTTTGAGCCTTTGAACCTAAAAAAAACTTACTTATTTGGCTGTGGTGTCAAACGTAAATAAGGTTTAATTGGCGTATGTCCTTTTGGGAATTTCGCTGGAATGTCGCTGTCTGGAATTGCAGGTGCAATTACAACATCTTCACCGTCTTTCCAGTTTGCGGGCGTTGCAACGCTGTAATTTGCAGTCAATTGCAAACTGTCAATAACACGAAGTAATTCGTCAAAATTTCTTCCTGTCGAAGCTGGATAAGTTAAAGTCAATTTGATTTTTTTATCTGGTCCGATCACAAAAACAGAACGAACTGTAAATTTGTCGCTCGCATTTGGATGAAGCATATCGTATAAATTCGCAACTTCTTTATTTTCATCTGCAATAATTGGAAAAGTAACTTCTGTATTTTGAGTTTCGTTAATATCTTTAATCCACTCTTTGTGTGAGTCTAAACCATCTACACTCAAAGCAATAACTTTCGTATTCCTTTTGGTAAATTCAGGAACATAGTTCGCTACAGTTCCCAATTCAGTAGTACAAACAGGAGTAAAATCTGCTGGATGCGAAAATAACACGCCCCATGAATCTCCCAACCATTCATGAAAATCAATTGGTCCCTGCGTGGTTTCTGCGTGGAAATCTGGAGCTATATCGCCTAATCTTAATGTTGACATAATTTCATTTTTTTAGTTCCTTTAAAATTAAATAAAAAATGCATTTAGAAAACATTCAAAACGTAAAAAAAAGTTAAAATTCTACTTTCTCGATATAATTACTATTTTAAACTAAATAAAACTTAGAATAAAGTACCAGAAGGCAAGGGTTACAAAAGAAATTGGAATTCCGTAACCAATCATCATACTGCTTAATTTTGGCTTTAATCCGTAAGTCGAAGCTAAAATTGCTCCAGTAATCATGGGTGCCATGGCAGTTTCCATTAAAGTAATTTTGATCACTTCGGAACGTTGATTGAAAATAAAAACATAAAGAACAAAAATTACGAAAGGAACTAAAATCAGTTTAAAGAAAAGTCCCAATCTTAAGAATTTCCAATGCTGGCTTTTTCGATCAAAACTTAACTGCAATCCGACTGAAAGTAAAGCCAAAGGTGTGACCAAACTTCCAATTGCTAATAATATAGATTGAAAATTTTCATTTAAATCAACTTGAAAAATATTCATCAAACAAGCCAAAACAAACATTATAAAAGGCGGAAACAAGATTATCTTTTTTAAAATCCCTAAAGCATTTGGACTTCCTTTCGAATAAAAAGCCGCAGTAAAAACACCAAGTGTAGAAACCACTACAAAAGTCCCCGGCTGATCTACCAAAACAGCGGTTTCTAATCCTTTCTTCCCAAATAAAGCTTCAATAATAGGATAACCGAGAAAAGAACTATTACTCAAACCCGCTGTTAAAATCAGACAGCCAATTAATTTATTGGACCAGCCGTTTCTTCTTCCCAAAAAATGAAAAAATATAAAAGCAAATATGTAGGTAATCCAGCCCGCACCTATTGGAAAAAGCAAATCACTGCTCCACTTTATTTTCGGAATGTGATATAAAGTAATCGCAGGAAGGCAAAAATAAATAACAATTTTATTTAGTGTCTTATAAATGTGTACAGGAAATTGTTTTACCTGCTGTAAAATTAAACCGATTGAAAGAAAGAGAAATATTAAAAGGAAGTTGTTCATTAATTGGTTGTTAGTAATTAGATAACTAGTCCTTAGCAATTAGTTGTAGTACTTATTTTTAAGATCAAATTGTTAGGCTGAATTAAAGCTCACATTTTTTTTACTAAACATTTCATACAATAATAGTTATTACTAATTACTATGCAAAAGTAATAATTACAAAGCATTAAAACTCAAGACTAATTACTAAGGACTAGTTACTAATCACTAAGGAATAAAAAAAAAGTTAAATTAGTATTTTGTGTTACAAAAAGATGTAAATTTGTAACATATTTTATTACAGTATGATTTCAGGTAAATTTGCCATAACTATTCACATTCTTACTTTACTCAATAAATTTCCAAACGATTATTTGTCTTCGGAGTTTATTGCGGGAAGTATTAATTTAAATCCGGTTTTGGTTCGAAAAGAAATTGCCAATTTAAAAGCACATCATATTGTAGAAAGTAAAGAAGGGAAAAATGGAGGAACAAAATTGGCCGTAAATGCTTCTAACTTGACTTTAAAAGAAATATTTGAAATGACTTTTGAAACTATTGGTCTGGGCTTCGCTAAAAATCAACCAAATCCTGATTGTCCCGTTGGGAAGAAAATCAATCAGAATCTGGAAGCTTTATACAGCGAAATGAATCAGAAAGTCAACGCGCAGCTTGAAAACATTTCTTTAGAAGATTTTTCGAATCAGTTTTAAAAACTATTTTTTTGCCTAAAACTGTAACATTTTTTATTACTAAATAAATTTATATATTATGAAAATCGCAATTATTGGAGCTACAGGATTTGTTGGCTCAGCAATCTTAAACGAATTAGCAGACAGAAAACATGAAATTACTGCAATCGCAAGAACTCCAAAAGATACTGCAAATGCAACTTGGGTCGCTGCAGACATTTTTAATGTTGACGCTTTAGCAGAACTTTTAAAAGGACACGATACTATTATCAACGCTTACAATCCAGGATGGACAAACCCAAACATTTACGATGACTTTTTAGCAGGTTCAAAAGCTATTCAGGAAGCAGTTAAAAAATCGGGTGTAAAACGTTTTATCACTATCGGAGGAGCTGGAAGTTTATTTGTTGCGCCAGATTTACAAGCTGTTGATACGCCAGATTTCCCAAAAGAAATTTATCCAGGAGCAAATGCTGCAAGACATTATTTAAACATCATCAAAGAAGAAAAAGATCTAGACTGGGCATTTTTTAGCCCTGCGTTCGAAATGCACGCTGGAATTAAAACAGGAAGAACTGGAAATTACCGTTTAGGTTTAGAAAATCCTGTTTTCAATGATGAGCAAAGAAGTATTTTATCTGTAGAAGATTTAGCGGTTGTAATTGCTGATGAAACTGAAAATCCAAAACACCACCAAGTAAGATTTACTGCTGGTTACTAAAAAGATGCTAAGGTTCTGAGATTCTAAGCTGCTAAGTTTTTTTCTTGCCACGATTTTTCGCGCACTATTTTTTAAACAAAATGATCTGTCATCCTGAGCGAAGTCGAAGGACACGCAAAGTAATTCTGCAATACTTCTCAGACCCGACAGGTTTCGAAAACCTGTCGGGTCTCTTTGTAGTAAACAATTCTTGTCGAGTTGCTTGCGTGTCTTTCGACTTCGCTCAAGATGACAAAAAATGTAACAAATTAGTGTAAATACATATAATTCGTGGCAAACTAACTTTTTGAAACTCTTTTTGTTTTCTGTACTTTTACATTTCTAAAAAATGCGTTTTGTCAAATCTCAATAAACAAGCTGGAAGCTTAAGTGAAAAAGCTGGAATTTCACCTCCTGAAATCACCAATGTTTCGGCTATTAATCAAATTAAGTACAAACGCAGACAACAGCCTTCGTCAGAAGAATTAATTAATGGTATTTTAGAAGGAAATAGAACTTCTTTAAGCCGTGCCATAACTTTAATCGAAAGCACCAATTCAGATCATTATGAAAAAGCGGGCGAAGTAGTTCAGGGCTGTTTGTCTCATGCAAATAAGTCAATTCGTATAGGAATTACAGGCGTTCCCGGTGTTGGAAAAAGCACTTTTATTGAAGCTTTTGGAAAACAACTCACAGCATTAGGCAAAAAAGTTGCAGTTCTAGCAGTTGATCCCAGCAGTTCACTTACGCATGGAAGCATTCTAGGCGACAAAACCCGAATGGAAGAACTGGTTAAAGATGAAAATGCTTTTATAAGACCCAGCGCTTCTGGAGAAACTTTGGGCGGTGTGGCACGCAAAACTCGAGAAACTATTATTCTTTGTGAAGCAGCAGGATTTGACACTATAATTATTGAAACTGTTGGTGTTGGCCAAAGCGAAACTGCGGTACACAGTATGGTCGATTTCTTTTTACTTTTAAAAATATCAGGCGCCGGAGATGAACTTCAAGGTATTAAACGCGGTATTATGGAAATGGCAGACGCAATTGTCATTAATAAAGCGGATGGTGATAATATCAAAAAAGCCTATCAGGCGAAAGTAGAATTTAATCGCGCTTTGCATTTATTCCCTCCAAAAAAATCAAACTGGCAGCCAAAAGTTACGATTTGCAGTTCTTTAACAAAAGAAGGTATTTCTGAAGTATGGAATACAATTTCTGACTACTTTGAAATGACTCAAGAAACTGGAGTCTTTCAAGAAAAAAGGAAAGAACAAAATCATTTCTGGATGATGGAAGCCATTAATGAGCAGTTAAAACAAAACTTTTACAATCAGCCAGAAATCATTTCACTTTTAGAAGAAAATAAAAAAGCAGTGCAAAATGATGAAATTTCACCTTTTGCCGCTGCTTCTGAATTATTAAAATTGTATTTTAATAAAGGTGCAAAGTAGCAAAGGTTCAAAGGAACAAAGTTTTTTCTCTGTTTCTTTGAACCTTTGTTCCTTTGTAACTCTGAGCCTTTGAACCTTTATTTAGCTCTAAGCTTATACTTACTCTCCTTATACAAATTCCCCGCTGTAATTACATGTGCCAAAGCATCTTTTGCTAATTCTTCATTTAATTTTACAGGAATTAAAGTCGTATCATTTTTAACTTCAAATTGCAAAGGTTTTAAATTTGGCTGCATAATCACAACCTGATTTTCAACTCTAAATGCATTGATGTCGTTAAACTGCATAATCGATCTCCCTTGCACTTTTGGATCTAATTTATTTAGATTTCTACCCACCATTGGTGTTTCAAACGGAATTCCTAAATAGCTTAATAATGTTGGCGGAATATCAATCTGACTTGCCAATCTATCGTAAACGGCTCCTCGTGAAACTCCTGGTCCTATTATAAATGCCGGAATATGGAATTTGTTTATGGGTACTAAATTCTTTCCGTATGTTCTGGTATTATGATCTGCTATTACGATAAAAATAGTATTCTTGAAGTAATCCTCTTTTTTAGCCAATTCGAAGAATTTTCCAATAGAGAAATCGGCATATTTCATTGCGTTGTTTACAGTCGCTGCTTTTTTATCATAAGGTTTAATTCTTCCCGCTGGATATTCAAATGGTTCATGATTTGAAGTTGAGAACATCAAGGAGAAAAATGGCTTATTGCCTTTTGATTTAAAATATTGGTTGGCTTTGGTTACTAAATCTTCATCAGAATATCCCCAAGTTCCTTTAAAAGCATATTTATTTCCATCAGACTCAAAATCGGATTGATCGATAATATCACTAAAGCCGTTTCCGTTAAAGAACGAAGCCATATTATCAAAATTGGCCATACCGCCATAAATAAAACTTGTATCGTAACCTTTGTGTTTTAAAGCGTCAGCAAGTGTAAAAAATCCTTGTTGCGAGTTTCCTAATCGAACCACACTTTCTGAGGGTGAAGGTAAAAAACCAGTTACAACTGCTTCAATGCCACGAACGCTTCTGGTTCCTGTACAATACAAATTGGTGAATAATGTTCCTTCTTTAGATAATTTATCAAACTCTGGCGTTAATGGTTTCCCGCCAAGAATCCCCACGTATTCTGCACCTAAACTTTCTTGTAAAAAAATCACCAAATTATAAGGTTTTTTCAAAACAGAGTCTGGCTGCTGTACATGCAGAAACGGAATTTCAGCATCTGTAAAGTCATTTTGGCCTGCGATCATATATTTTTTTACGCGTGCAATCGCTTCGGCTTCATCCATTTTACCGTACATTTTGGTGTTTCCTTCATTTTTTATAGAATATGCCGCAAAAGCAACTGTATAAAATGAATTTAACCCCAATGTATTAGTCAACTGATCTGTTGAGAAAACAGCATTACTAGCATTTATAGGACGTTTTGAAGTTAGACTCGAACGAGCGCCAAAAAACAATAGAAAAGCAAGTAATGGAAACACCATCAACTTGAACTTATAATCAGTATTTGTGGTGTAAAAATATTTCTGCCCTTTTTTGAATGCAAAATAAAGCACAACTGCTAAAATCAGAAAAGTAATGATTATAGAAGTCAGGTAACTTTTCAAAAGCATTCCAACAACTTCTTTTGGATAAATAAGATAATCCAAGAAAATCTTATTGGGCCTTGTATCGTATTGTTTTATAAAATCCGGCGAAGCCAATTCTACAAAAAGAATAAAAAACAGGAATAAAAAACTATAGATTACTAGAAATTTATTGGTGAATTTTATCCTTTTATTGGGTAAAAATGTAATCAACAAAGCTGGAAGAAAAGATAAATAACAAAGTAATATCAAATCCATTCTTAGACCAATTGGAAAAATATACCAGAAATTAGGTGTTTCTGCGACCCTTTCTTTAAAAAGGAAAAATAAAAAGATTCGGCTTAAAGTAGTTATCACTAAACCGCTTGCTATAAAATTAAATATAGGTTTTAAAAAACTTAATTTTTTCATTAGATAATGTAAATATTTTTACCGTGCAGCCATAAAGACGCACACAGAGCGCAGTCTTTATTCTTCGTAACGGTTTAATTCGCGGTCGTAAAAATCATTTGCTTTTTCGATCAAACCTTCCATTTCTGCATTTAATTCTGCTTCGTCAAGATCTTCTGCTTCTTCTAAAAATTCTACCTCATCATCTTTTAAATTGATAATAAATCTTGGGTAATCAAGGTGAATGATAAAAATATCATCTGGAAAATCAGTATTGTCTCCAAGTAAAAATTTAGGTAATTCCATGTTTTATTTATTTTTTTAGTGTTTATATTATTTTGTCACAGTTTGAAAACCTTTATAATCTGTATCTTATTTTCTGTTCAAATTTAGTTATTTGAAACCGATTTTGTCATTAATCTTCTGGTTAAGTAATGAAAGCGAATGTACAGTAAAATTGCTGCTGCCGTCAATCCTGCCAAAAGTCCGATCCAAACTCCCTGTGCTTTTAATTCTGTATATTCTCCCAAATAATAAGAAATTGGAAAACCAATAATCCAATACGCTGCAAACGTAATGTACATTGGAATTTTCACATCCTGTAAACCGCGTAAAGCACCCAAAACCACAACTTGAATTCCGTCAGAAATTTGAAAAACCGCTGCGATTAAAAGTAATTTTGAGGCAATACTTATTACTTCTTCATTATCTAAAATCTGTCCTGTGTTTTCCATATTTAAAAAGATATACGGCAGATAATCATGAAAAACAATAAAGAACAACGCAAAAACCGTTTCTAATATAATAGCGAGAAGGAAAATAGACCGCGCCACAACAATCAGTTTTTTATAATCCATTAAACCTCTTTGATTACTAACTCTGATCATCGAAGTCACACTTAATCCCATCGCAAACATAAAAGTCATCGATGCGAGACTCAAGGCAATTTGATTTGCTGCCTGACTTGTTTTCCCGATATTACCGCAAAGCCAGATAGAAGCCGTAAACAATACCACTTCAAAAAGCATCTGCATAGCCGAAGGGAACCCGATACTGATAATCTTTTGAATGGTTGATTTTTTTATTTCATCGAAACTAAAATTCTTGAAAAAGCGTTTTAAATCATTTCTTCTAGAAAGCATGATGTGCATGAACATGACCAAAAATATTCTTGAAATTACAGTTCCCAATGCAGCACCAATAATTCCCATTTTTGGAAAAAACCAGATTCCGTAAATCAAAACATAATTTATTCCAACATGAAGCACATTTGCCATAACCATTGCATACATCGAATATTTGGTCATCGACATTCCGTCTGCAAATTGTTTATACCCTTGATACATAATTAACGGAATCAGCGAAAAAGCAACCCACCCCAAATAAGGTTTCGCAAGTACAATTACATCTGCAGGCTGTTCTAACAATTCCATTATTGGTTTTGCGAACATAATCACGCCAAAAAGCACTAAGCCCAGAATAGTACAAAGAAATAAGCCGTGATGAAATGCAGAACGAATTTTGTTATCATTTTTCTCTGCATCACCTTCCGCAACAATTGGAGTAATTGCAGTCGAAAATCCAATTCCAAGAGACATTGCAATAAAAATCATACTATTTCCTAAAGAAACCGCGGCAAGCTCTGTACTTCCTAATTTCCCTACCATTATATTGTCGACAATACCTATTAAAGTATGGCCCACCATTCCTAAAATAATAGGATACGCCAGTCTTAAATTATACGAAAACTCCTTGGTGTACTGCTTTAAATTCACTTGTAATCAATTTTAGTCGGCAAAGATAATCAGAAGCTTCCAATTCTATCCTATTAATAAAAATATAAGCCAATATTAAGCTTAAAATCATTATAGCATAATATTATATAACGATTTTTAAAAATTGTATAACAATCTCGAAATACCTCCGTTTTACTTTTACATCATTAATAATTCAAAATTATAAGCCATGAAAAAATTACAGATTATTTGCCTAGCTGCTTTTGCTTTTTTATTCTCTAACACAACATTCGCTCAAGAAACAGAAGCAACAAATTACGATCAAGGATTTAGATTAGGATTTGGAGTTAACGGAGGACTTCCAACCGACAACGATTATGACTGGGCTCTTGGTGGAGACGTTCGTTTACAATACGATCTTTCTAAAAAGACATCGTTAACCTTAACAACAGGTTTTACTAATTTATTTAATGGCAAAAAAGATGCCGTAGGAAATGACATTAAAGATCTTGGATTTATTCCCGCTAAAGCTGGTTTTAAAGCCTTCGTTTTAAAAGATCAATTTTATGTTCTAGGAGAACTAGGTGCTGGTTTTGCAGTAACAAACGGTTACAACAACACTACTTTTTTATGGGCGCCAGGAATTGGATACGCTAATAAATACATCGATTTAAGTGTTCGTTACGAAGATTATCATGATTTTAGAACCAATCAAGTAGCACTTCGTGTTGCATATGGTTTTAAACTTTAAAAAATAGGTTTAATTTATTATTTTGTTTTTGGTAAAAACCCGACAGCTCGCATAGTCTGTCGGGTTTTTTATTTCTAAAATTTTCCAGTTATAGTAAAAAGCAACCCGACAGATTTTAAAACCTATCGGGTTGCTTCGTCTATAAAAATTATCTAATTGACATATTCTCAAATTATGCAATTCTAACTCTTTTCCAATGTTTTCTTATACATTTCAAAATTGTCTTTAATTTCCTTAGCTAAGTCAGGAACCTGAATATCAGTATATTGTTTCATTTCTTCCCAGATAATTTTAGCTACAATATAACGCGCCATATCTTTATCATCTGCAGGAACCACGTACCAAGGCGCATGCTCTTTAGAAGTCTGATTTATTGCTTCTTCATAATATTCCTGATATTCATCCCAATGTTCGCGTTCCTTAAGATCTCCCGGCGAAAATTTCCAATTGTGCTTTCCTTCTTCTAAACGGCGTAATAATCGAGATTTCTGTTCGTCTTTGCTTAAATGCAGAAAAAACTTCATTACAATCGTTCCGTTTTCAGCAATATGTTTTTCGAAATTATTGATTTGTTCAATTCTGTTATTCCAAAATTTTGGCTTGATATCGTCAACCGACTTAATATCTGGTAGATTCTCTGCCAAAATATACTCAGGATGCACTCTTGTCACCAAAACATTCTCATAATGTGTTCTATTAAAAATCGCAAATTTTCCTTTTTCGGGCAAAGCAATATAATGACGCCATAAATAATCGTGTTCCAATTCAGTCGAATTTGGTGTCTTAAAACTATGAACCACAACCCCGCGTGGATTAAATTCTTTAAAAACTTCTCGAATCAAACTATCTTTTCCAGAAGTATCCATTCCTTGCAGGCAGATTAAAACCGAATATTTATTATGCGCATACATGATATCCTGCAAATCACTCAATTTTGACTGAACCTTATCTAGTTTTTCTTCTTTTTCATCATCATCTGCATCAACATTTAATAAAGTCGGAAGCGTCTTTAATTTTATTTTATCTACAACTTTAAAATCTTTCGGGTCTATTGATTTCATATTTTTAATTTTTTGTCTCATAAATATACTAATTTTACGAAGCATATTCCTGCTATTCATTGCAATACTTTTCAATAAATTGCTTTTTTCTAAGCCATAACAAGAGCTTCCGCTGGTCGCTTTGTTCTGTCAAGAAAAAATTCAATTTCTTTTCAAAGTATTTTCATTGCTATCAGGGCTAGGCAGTTATTTTCAAAACAACAATTCATGGAAAAATTCACATTAGAAATACTATTTCAAATCATCGGAATCGGCTCGGCATCAGGATTATTTTATAATAACGATGCACTTTACATCATTGGCGACAACAGCGGATTCTTGTACGAGTACAATATGCAGAACCAGCAATTAAATCAACACGCTTTAATTGAAAATCCGACACAAAATATCCCAAAAAATTTAAAACCCGATTTCGAATCATTAACACATCATAACGACACGCTTTATGTTTTTGGTTCCGGTTCTACCGAAAACCGAAACAAAATGATCGAATTCGATTTGAAGTCCAAAACCGTTTTAAAGAAAAACAATTTGGTAGATATATACGGTTTAATGCAAAGTTTTGGGGAAATAAAACCCGAAGATTTCAATTTGGAAGGTGCCATTTTCGATGGCGAAAACTGGTATTTATTCAATCGAGGCAACGGAATTTCAAACAAAAACACCATTTTTACCATTCATGCAAAAAGTCTTGAAGATGAATTTGCGTTGATTGCTGTCAATTACAAACTTCCAAAAATAAATGGCGTTCGTTCGAGTTTTACCGATGCCGTTTTAGTCGATGATAAAATCTATTTCCTTTCAACCGCAGAAGACACTAAATCAACTTATGACGACGGCGAAATCTTAGGAAGTTTCATTGGCAGAATTGATCTTAAAACCATGAAAATCGATTTTACCCAAAAAATAACGGCAACCAATAAATTTGAAGGTTTGACTTTCTATAAAAAAGAAAACAATAAAATCGAGTTTTTACTTTGTGAAGATAATGACACGGATCTTTTAGAAACTAAGATTTATAAATTGACGATTCCTGTAAAATAATGCAGCATTTTTTTATTTAGACAGTCTTTGTCTATATCAGAATATCATAAGTAATAATTATAAACCATAAAAAAATAATGATCAGAAAAACCACTTTCGCTCTTTTAGTTTTTATTACAAGTCAAATATCACACGCACAATTTCAATATCCTTCAACACCTGAACATCCAGTTGTAGATGATTATTTTGGAACAAAAATCACAGATTCTTACCGCTGGATAGAAGACATGAAAAACCCAGAAGTGCAAAAATGGTTTAAAGATCAAGGCGATTATACCAATTCTGTTATTAAAAAAATCTCTGGCCGTGATGCTCTTTTCAATAGAATGAAAGAAATGCAGACTTTAGGAGGAGATACTTATAGTTATGTGCAGCAATACGGAGAGAATTATTACTACACCAAAAAGAAAAAAGAAGAAAGTATTGATAAACTCTTCATTCGTAAAGGCTTAAATGGAACCGAAGTTTTAATCTTAGATCCTAATACTTATAAAAAAGATGCAACGATTACCAATTTTACAATAAGCCCGGATCAGAAAAAATTAGCGGTTACCTTATCTCAAGACGGTGCAGAAGTTTGTGATCTGCGAATTATGGATCTTGAGTCTAAAACTTTTCTCGAGGATAATTTAACGCCGGTATGGAGCGAATTTAGTTTCACATTTACCCCAGACAGTAAAGGGATTACTTATACAAAAATGAGTACTAATGATAGTAAAAGTGATAATTTTCTAAAAAACATGAAATCTTTGCTTCACACTATTGGCAGCAATCCTGAAACAGATAAAATTCTGGCTTCAAAAGAGAATAATCCAAATTTAAACCTTCTGTCGGAGCAGTTTCCTGACATCACTTTCTCTGACAATTATACATACATAATTTTAGAAATCGGATCTACAAAAAGCGAAATATTGGCTTTTTATGCTCCTTACTCAGAACTTAGCAATCCTAAAATAAATTGGAAACCGCTTATTAAATATGAAGACGAAATTACAAGCTATCAAATAATTGGAGATCAATTCTTTTTTCTTTCACACAAAAATGCACCAAATTATAAAATAGGATTAACGGATATTAAAAATCCTACTATCAACAATGCTAAAATTGTAATTCCGGAAGGCAATAAAATATTGCGCAGAATTCAGAAAACTAAAAATTTCATTTATTATACTTTAAGTGACGGAATCGTTCAGGACAAATATCAGATTAACCCAAAAACATTAGAAAGTAAAACAATAGCTCTTCCAAAAGGTTCAAATGGAGGTTATGCTTTAAACTCTCGTGAAAATGATAATTTACTGTTTTTCAACAATGGCTGGATCACGCCTTCTACGACTTATTATTTTGATGGTGGTTCTGGCCGCTTAGAAAAGTCAAAACAATTTATTTCCAGCGGAAATTATCCCGACTTTTCAAAACAATATGTTGTAAAAGAAATTGAAGTACCAAGTCATGACGGCGTTATGGTTCCTTTATCTATTATTTATCCTAAAAATATTAAAATGGACGGTTCTGCTCCTTGTTATATTAGCGGTTATGGTGCATACGGATCAAGCAGAACGCCGTATTATATTGGCGATGATTTTATGGCATTGCTGGAGCAAAACACTGTGATTGCTTTTGCACACGTTAGAGGCGGCGGGGAAAAAGGAGCAAATTGGCATAAAGGAGGTCAAAAAGCAACTAAACCAAATACTTGGAAAGATTTTATCGCTTGTTCTGAATATTTGATAAAAGAAAAATATACTTCAGCTGCTAAACTTATTGGAAATGGCGCCAGTATGGGAGGTGTATTAATTGGAAGAGCAATTACAGAACGCCCTGATCTTTTTAGAGTGGCACTTATTGAGGTTGGCGACACCAATATTATACGAAGTGAAATTACTCCGAATGGTCCAAATCAAATACCGGAAATTGGCACTTTAAAAAATGAAACAGACACTAAATATCTTCTAGAAATGGATGCGCAAAGCAAGGTTAAAAAAGGAGAAAAATATCCTGCTGTATTAGTTCATACTGGAATCAACGATGCAAGAGTAGATTCTTGGATTCCAGGTAAGTTTGCAGCAATTTTACAAAATTACAATAGTTCAGAAAGACCAATCTTATTGCATGTAAATTACGCAAACGGACATTTTTCTAATGATCTAGACGTAACTTATAATGATAGTGCTGATATGTTTGCTTTTGCGTTGTGGCAGGTTGGAAATTCAAAATTTCAAATTGCGGAATAATCAATTAGCATAAATTAAATTCACCTTTTACTTTGTATAATTCTTTGTGAATCTCTGTCTAATAATTTTACCGCAAAGATTCACAAAGAATAAACGCAGAGAAGCACAAAGTATTTCGATTACCATAATCGTAGAGACGCACTGTAGTGCGTCTACACAAAGAATGTCAATACCAAACATTGCAGATTCTGTGGTGTTAGACGCACTGCAGTGCGTCTCTACATAAAAATTTTCATGAAATCAAAAATCACGAATGAAAAAACTCTACAAAACCATTACAATTATTCTGTTTTTTGTAAGCCTTAAAAGCTATTCTCAAACACGAGAAGCCATAATTCATTTTAAAGACGGAGATTCTATTGAAGGTTTTGCTTCTTTAAAATTCAATAAAATAAAATTTAAGGTTACTCCCGAGGATAAACCAGATACTTGGGACGAGGAATTTGTTAAAAAAATTACATTCCTTGATTTTGGCGTTACTAGAACTTTCGAATATGTAAAGTTAAACTCTTTAGACAAACCAAAATTGGTTGAAATAATTACCCAAGGTGAAGCGACTTTATATAAAAAAATAGGATCCGATTTTAGTCTTACAGACATGATTTATAATCCGTACGATGATCGCCCTGATAATACCTTAAGCCCAACTTTAAAAACACAATTAGGATCGCAGGCTCAACAACAATTATCAAATTCTAATGTAAGCGAACCTTCTACATTCTATTATATCAAAAAGCCAAAAGATAAATACCCAACTTGTTTAAACTGCGGTGTTATAAACGCGTGGAGAAAAAACACTTCCAAATTTTTCTCCGACTGTGATTTCATCGTTAAAAAATTAAAAGGCGACAAATGGGTTTTCGAAGACATTAAAGAAATTGTGGAATTTTATAATGATATTTGTTTGGGAGAATAAAAAACTGCAAACTGTCAACATATCACGAAAGACGCACTGCGGTACGTTTACTAAAGTATATATAAAAAAAAACATCATCGATTCTCTGACGTTAGACGCACTGCAGTGCGTCTCTACAGTAAAAACTTTGAACCTTTGTAGCTTTGTAACTTTGAACCTAAAAAAAATATTTTAATATTTTTTTCATACCTCTCCCAACCTTTTTATCTTTTTATCTCTCTATATAAGAAAGACAACAATTGTGATAAACGAGACTCAAATAGCAAACTGTAAAAAAATGCACCGCGATGCCCAGCGCGAGGTGTACGAATACATGGCGCCCAGATTGTACCGCCTCTGTAAACGATATTTAAAAAAGGAAGAAGAAATTGAAGAAGCGCTGGCCGATTCTTTCTTCACCATTTTTACCAAACTGGATCAATTAAAAGAAGCGTATGCTTTTGAAGCATGGGCTAGAAGAATTACTGTAAACCATTGTTTGGCGAGGATTCGAAAAGAAACAAACTTCAATATGTACCTTGACGATGTTAAGCTGATTGCTCAGCCTTCAACAGAAGAATTGACAACATTGGAAGAAGAAGATTTACTCAATTTATTAAACCACATCCCAGACGGCTGTAAAACAGTCTTTAACCTTTTTGTTATTGAAGGTTTCGGACACAAAGAAATAGCCGAAATGCTGAAGATCTCCGAAGGCACCTCAAAATCACAATTGAATGCCGCAAAGACCAAATTGAAAGAACTGGTTAATAAACTGTATTATCAAAAAGCAAAATAGTCATGGACAATCAAGATAAATTATTCGATAAAATAAAACAAGCTTCGCAAAATGCCGAGTTTAAGGACTTTCCCGGAATAGAAAAAGTCTGGTCGCGTGTAGAAGACAAATTAGACAAAAAAGAAGATAAAAAAACAATTGCTTTATGGAAAAAAATTGCCATTGCTGCTTCTCTCCTTTTACTGATTTCTTTAGGTTCTCAGTTTTTACATACCGATAAAAATACCGTAACTGAAACTCCAAAGATGGTTATTCAGGAAACTGAAAAAGAGAATTCTCCAAAACCAGTTTTAGATGAAAAAAATACTTCTACTGGAATTGTTTCAAATGAAGAAGGGGTTAAAATTTTAGAAAATCAAACTAAAAGTAAAGAGCGCGTTGCCATTCAGGAATCTATTGCACCAAATACAGAGTTAGTCCAAGCTGCGCCTGCGCCAAGAATTGCAGCAGAAGCTGTTGTAGTTGCTGCGCCCGTAACGGAAGAATCAATTGAAGAAGATGATAAAATTATTTCAAAAAAAGAACTTTCTTCAGAATCGCTTTATTTAAGAAGTCAGGAAAGAGAATCTGCTAAAGTCGCCTTTGCAGATAAAAGTGCCCAAAGAGCTAAGAAAAGTGCGCCTTTAGTAATTCTTAACGGAAACGCTATGGCACACAGCGACGAAGCGAAAAAAGATAAAATGATGCAGAACGAACTTCCGAATCTAAATCCAGAAAATGTTGATTCACTCGTAGTTCTAGATGAACCATTATACATTATCGACGGTATTTATTATTCTGAAAATGATTTATTCGGCAATAATCCAACAAGTCCTTATGCACCGTTAGACAAACAAGACATTAAAACCATAACGATTTTACAAGATCTTGAAGCCACTTCTAAATATGGCGAAAGAGGAAAAAAAGGCGTTGTCATTATTACTACTAAAACAGGAAAACCGGCTTTAAAAAAATAGCCAGACAAAAAAATCTGTGTCAAAGTTTAAAACCTTGACACAGAAAAACATCCGAACATTAATCTAAAAACTTATTATCATGAAAAGTCTAAAACTTATTTCATCAGCCATTGCTATGCTTATATGTTTCGTAAGCGCAGCGCAAGAAAGAATTATTACAGGAATCGTCTCAGATGAAAACAAACAGCCTCTTCCCGGCGTAACCGTCATCAATCAAACTTCTAAAATAAATACTGCAACCAATTTTGATGGCCAATATAGCATTAAGGCCAAAACAGGAGATATGTTGGTTTTTACCTACCTTGGATACAAAAACCAAAGCCAAAAGGTTCAAAATTCTAGTATTATGAACATTAAGCTTCTTCTAGATAATCAGACCTTAAATGAAGTTGTTGTAGTTGGTTATGGCACAAGTAATTCAGAGTATGAAGACCGCAGTTACGCACGTGCCGAAAGAAAAAAAGAAAAAAGAGATAAGTCGCAGGCTCTCCAAGGAAAAGTGGCAGGAGTTCAAGTTCAAAGCAACGCATTATATATGCCAAGTCCGAGTGTTGTAATACGCGGAACGGCATCTGTTTCTCCAAAAAACGAACCACTTTATATTGTTGACGGAGTTCCTGCAAAATCAAATCAAATAGCTAAAATTAACCCAAACGACATTGATAATGTTTCTGTTTTAAAAGATATTGCAGCAACTTCGGTTTATGGAAGTAAAGCTTCAAATGGTGTTGTGGTTATTTCAACAAAAAATGAACTTTATAAAAATCTTTCGGAAAAAGAATTAGACAAAAAATTAAATATCATTACGCCAATTCCTGCTGAACCAACTCAGGAAGATTACGATACTTTTGTTGAAAACGCTTTTGAAAGTCCAAAAACAGCACCGCTTTCTACATTTTCTATTGATGTTGATAATGCTTCTTATACCAACATCAGACGTTTTTTAAATAACGGACAGCAGGTTCCAAAAGACGCAGTGCGTGTAGAAGAAATGGTGAACTTTTTCAAATATACTTATCCACAGCCGAAAGATCAGAATCCGTTTTCTATTAATACAGAGGTGAGTGATTCGCCTTGGAACGCCAATAATAAAATTTTGAAAATTGGTTTACAGGGAAAAAACATTCCAACAAATGATTTACCAGCTTCGAATCTTGTTTTCTTAATTGATGTTTCAGGTTCTATGAGCGATATAAACAAACTGCCTTTATTAAAACAATCTTTAAAAATATTGGTAAACGAATTAAGATCAAAAGACAAAGTGGCAATTGTAGTGTATGCAGGCGCTGCAGGAATGGTTTTACCTCCAACTTCCGGCGATGAGAAAAAAACAATTATTGATGCTTTGGATAAATTACAATCTGGCGGCAGTACAGCAGGCGGAGCAGGAATTGAATTGGCTTATAAAACTGCAGCAGAAAATTTTATTAAAGGCGGCAACAATCGTGTCATTCTAGCAACTGACGGCGATTTTAACGTAGGAAGCACTTCTAACTCTGACATGGAAAAACTTATTGAAGAAAAAAGAAAAACAGGCGTTTTCCTGACTTGCCTTGGTTACGGAATGGGAAATTACAAAGACAGTAAAATGGAAATTCTTGCCGATAAAGGAAACGGAAATTATGCGTATATCGATAATATTCAAGAAGCAAATCGTTTTTTAGGAAAAGAATTTAAAGGTTCTATGTTTGCTATCGCGAAAGATGTAAAAATTCAGATTGAATTCAATCCAAAACAAGTTCAATCGTATCGTTTGATTGGTTATGAAAACAGAAAATTGCGTCCAGAAGATTTTAAAAACGATGCCATTGATGCAGGAGAATTGGGAAGCAATCATACCGTTACGGCTTTATATGAAATTATTCCTGCAGGTGTAAAAAGTAATTATTTAGACGGACAGCCTGATGATTTAAAATATACCAAAACAGAAACCAGTTCAACGAATTACAGTAATGAATTGGCAACGATAAAATTCCGTTACAAAAAACCTGACGGCGAAAAAAGTATCGAAATGGTTCAGGTAATTGAGAACAAATCGGCTGCTATGGAGAAAGCGAGTGATGACATGAAATTTAGTGCTGCCGTAGCTTGGTTCGGATTAAAACTAAGAGATTCAAAACTGATTGCTGACAAATCTTCTGAAGAGATTGTGAAATTGGCAAAACAAGGAAATTCAAACGACAGCGAAGGGTATAAAGCCGAATTTATTCGTCTTGTTGAAGGAGCGAAACAGTATAATTAATAGATATTGTATTACATTTGGCTTTTTTAAAACATTAATTTTTATACTCGTATGAACCCTATTTTAAGCCAAAATCTATTTTTAGTAAAAGAACATGTTGGAATGTTTAAAGCCGCAAATAATTATGACATATACAATCCAGAAACGAATCAGATAATTATGAATTGCCGAGAAAACAATCTTGGTTTTTTCACTAAAATACTTCGTTTTACAGATTACAAAAGAGCAACTCCGTTTAATATTGAAATCACAACTGCTTCTGGCGAAAAGCTAATTACCGTAAGAAGAGGCGTTGCCATATTCAGATCGACAGTTGAAGTATTAGATGAAAAAGATCGTCTGATTGGAACTTTCAAACAAAAATTCTTTTCTATTGGAGGAAAATTTGATATTCTAGACAAAAATGAAAGACCCGTTGCAACTTTACAAGGAAAATGGACTGGCTGGGATTTTAAATTCTCACACGAAAACAGACAATTGGCTCAAGTAAGTAAAAAATGGGCGGGACTAGGAAAAGAATTTTTCACAAGCGCCGATAATTATGTGCTTCAAATTGAAGAAAATGTTGCAGCCGACAGTCCGTTGAGACAATTAATCTTAGGAGCTGTAATGTGTATCGATATGGTTTTGAAGGAATAATAAAAGTTGTTAAACTTAGATTAAGAATATATTTTAAAGCATCATTTTAGTTTGCAAAAGCTTATTTTTGTAGTACTTAAAATGATGCTTTCTGCATTTCTAAAAATACAATCATGACCGACTTAAAAAATAAAAATGCACTTATTACAGGTGCTGGAAAAGGAATTGGAAAAGCTGTAGCAATTGCTTTGGCAAAAGAAGGCGTAAACCTAATTTTAGTTTCTAGAACCAAAAGTGATATTGATCAATTGGCAGAAGAAACTGCAAAACTTGGCGTAAAAACTTTGGCTTTGTCTGCTGACGTTTCTGATATTCATTCTATAAATACGGCTGTAGAAAAAGCTATAGCAGAATTTAAAAGTATTGATATCTTAATCAACAGTGCCGGAATTGCTTCTTTTGGAAAATTCTTAGAATTGGAGCCAGAAGCTTGGGAAAGAATTATTCAGGTGAATTTAATGGGAACATATTACACAACGCGCGCCGTTATTCCAAACATGATCGAAAGACAAACCGGCGATATTATTAATATTTCTTCAACTGCAGGTTTAAATGGAAACGCATTGACAAGTGCTTACAGCGCTTCAAAATTTGCTGTTTTAGGTTTAACCGATTCTTTAATGCAGGAAATGAGAAAACACAATATTCGTGTTACGGCTTTAACACCAAGTACTGTGGCGACTGATATGGCAAAAGACTTAAACCTGACTGACGGAAATCCAGAAAAAGTAATGCAGTCTGAAGATATGGCAGATTTGATTATTGCGCAGTTAAAATTAAACCGAAGAGTATTTATTAAAAACAGCAGTATCTGGTCTACTAATCCTTAACAAATTGAAACTCCAAAAAATCAAATTCCAAATCCCAACTTAAAACAAGCGGCATTTGGAATTTCAGATATTGGAATTTAAAATAATTTACAAATCACAATTTCAAAATACCAAGTACTTTTTATAGTTGGAATTTGGAATTTAAAAAATTTGGAATTTAAAATAAATATGATGGAACAATATTTAAGACAATTAGTCGAAATAGAATTTCAGGATAAGAAAGAAATCTTCAGCGGATTTTTAATTGATTATTCTGATGAATGGATTTTACTTCGAAATAATCCAGTAGATTTTATCTTGGACGGTTTTGTTATTTTGAGAAACAAAAATATTGAAGCAGTAAACCGAGACCATGATCTGGCTTTTACAGAAAAGGTAATTCGTATGAAAGGACTAAAAATTAATTCTGACGATATTATCCCGATTAAAGATTTAGCTTCAATTATCAATTACATTTCCAAGAAATATGGCGTTTTTCAGATTGCCAAAAAATCATCTAAATCTGCTTATTTAGGAAAATTAATAGAATTGAATGAGGAAGAATTGACAATTAATTTTTTAGATACCAAAGGTCAGTTTGGAGGAGAACTGAGTTTTAATCCAGAAAAAATTCGTGTTATTGAGTTTGATACAGATTATATTAATTCTTTGAAATTGATTGTTGCAGAGGAACAGAAGTAAAATATTTTAAAGCAACAAAGCCCTCTGCAAAAAAGGGCTTTGTTGCTTTTTGTCATTTCTCCCTTCGGTCGAAATGACAGTACTTTGCGTATATTTTTTTTAAGCTTCCGCCAACTTATTCAAAAACTCCAAACGAACACTTCCGTCTTCGTCAATTTTTGTTAAGTTGATTTCTTGTAATGTATTCACCAATTCAGGATTCCAAGGTGTTTTTACTTTTACGTAATTTTCTGTAAATCCGTGAATATATCCTTCTTTGTTTTCACTTTCAAAAAGAACAGTTCTGTTTGTCCCCAATTGGCTTTCGTAAAAAGCACGGCGTTTTTTAACCGATAAACCGCGAAGCATTTTACTGCGTTTTGCTCTTACATTTGAGGGAACAACGGCTTCCATGTCGGCTGCTTCTGTATTATCTCTTTCTGAATACGTAAATACGTGCAGATATGAAATATCCAAATCATTTAAGAAATGATAGGTTTCTAAAAAGTGTTCATCCGTTTCTCCAGGGAAACCAACAATTACATCGACACCAATACAAGCGTGAGGCATTACTTCGCGAATTTTATTGACACGATCAATATACACTTCACGTAAGTAACGACGTTTCATCAATTTTAAAATATCGTTGCTTCCCGATTGCAACGGAATATGGAAATGCGGTACAAAAGTTCGGCTTTTAGAAACGAATTCAATTGTTTCATTTTTTAGCAAATTTGGTTCGATTGACGAAATTCTTAAACGCTCAATACCTTCTACTTCGTCTAAAGCCTTAACTAAATCTAGAAAAGTATGTTCGTGTTTTTTATTTCCAAACTCCCCTTTTCCGTAATCACCAATATTTACCCCCGTTAAAACAATTTCACGGATATTTTGAGCCGAAATTTCTTTGGCATTTTTAAGTACATTTTCTAAGGCATCACTTCTCGAAATTCCTCTCGCCAATGGAATTGTACAATACGTACATTTATAATCGCAGCCGTCCTGCACTTTTAAAAATGCTCTAGTACGATCACCAATAGAATAACTTCCAACATAGAAATCAGCCTCGGCAATTTCGCATGAGTGAACTTCACCCATATCGTTTTTACTCAAATCATGGATATAATCGGTGATTTTGAATTTTTCTGTTGCTCCCAAAACCAAATCAACGCCGTCTACTGCTGCTAATTCTTCTGGTTTTAATTGTGCATAACAACCAACAGCAGCAACAAAAGCTTTTTCATTCAGCTTCATCGCTTTTTTAACTACCTGCTTAAACTGTTTATCTGCATTTTCTGTTACAGAGCAAGTATTAATAACATAAATATCTGCTATTTCTTCAAAATCGACGCGGTCAAAACCTTCGTCATTAAAATTTCTGGCAATTGTAGAAGTCTCTGAAAAATTCAGTTTACAACCCAGCGTATAAAAGGCAACTTTCTTTCTATTTTCCATAATCTGTCTTAAATTAATGAAATCGTTGTCAAAAAATTTAAGGTTGCAAATTTACAAACAATATTCATCAAAAGAAAGGGATTAATTTACTTCGAATCAATAATTTGCATGGAATGTTAATTTAGAAACATTCAAAACATATTTTGGTAATTTTTCTTTTTGAAAAACAAAGTCATGAAAACAGACCTTTTTTAAGGTTCTAATAAGAATAAAATGACAAAATAATCGATCAAATGCACTTTTTATCGATTAAATACATTTTTTATTGGTTTAAATTGAAAATTTCTTACATTTACTTTTGTTATAATTCCGTCTTAAAATAATCCATAATTAAGAATTTTAAGAAGCTTTAATTAATTTAATAATAATTCGGGCATAACAATTTTGAATTTTACTCGTTATGTTGTTGTTTTGTGTTACAAAATGAAATGGGAAAGCCGAAAACCAAAGAGAGTAGGCAAAATATAATAACAAATACCACTTTATGAAAGCATTTTTACCCACAATCTGCTTGATGTTCTTAACCATTTTTAGTTCGCAAGCGCAAACTAATGCCCCAGCCGCAAATCCATTTCCTTCTATTAGTACATTAACGACTTGGGCGAGCTTAAATTCACAACAGCAATTTGATGTTGCTATTCGTGCAGTTGGGTTTAAGTTTGAAGTTAAAGAACCAGGTGAAGGATCTACAGCTTACACTTATATTCGTAAAGTAACGGTTAACGAAGTAAATTATACTGATAGAATTGTGTATAGAATTACTAATAATAATTCAGCAAGTATTATCTCATTAGTAACTGCTTCTACTGACTTAGTTAGTTTATATACACCACAATTGAGTACTTTTAAAAACAACAACTGTAAAACAGAAATGTCTAAAGACAAAAACACAACTTGCAGCTGCTACGAAAGTGCTAATTTTGCCATCGATCTTTGCGACGAACGTGTAAAATTAACTATGGGTGATGGAAATAAATATTTTGTTTCTGTAGCTAAAAAATAATAGTATAACTCTGAATTGTTTCCAAATCTTTACTGACTTTTAAGTATGTAAAGATTTGGAATGCATTTCTTAGTTTGAGTTTGGATTTTTGAGTTCGTACCAAACTTCAATTTCTCCTTCATATTCGAAAGAATTAACAAAATGGAAACCTAATTTTTCTAAAATCTTTCTAGAATTTTCGTTTCCTGCATCGGCATACGCATAAAGCGCTTCCACTTTCATATCCTTAAAAGCATAATCAACAAAAGCTTTTCCTGATTCAGACGCATATCCTTTTCCCCAATGTTTTTCAATAAAACGGTATCCTAATTCGTAAAAGTTTTTATGATTATTGATTTCGTTAGTAATATACTTTATTCCTGACCATCCAATAAATTCATTGGTTTCTTTGAGAACAACAGCCCAGCGCCCTATTCCAAAATCTTTGTATTGTTTCTGAATATTCTGAATCATATCGATACTTTCCTCAATATGTTTTACTGGATTATTTCCTAAAAACAAATGCACATTCGGATTCGAATCCAATTCGAACATTCCTTCTGCATCAGAAAGTGCAAGCTCTCGTAAAATCAAACGTTCTGTTTCAATTGGATTTTTCATCTTTATTTAATTTAAAATATATCGCATTACCACTTCGGCAACACCATCATTATTATTTGAAGCGACAATTAAATCGGCTTTATCTCGCAATTCTGGCGTTACATTATCGACCCAGACTCCAAGACCGGCGTATTCAATCATTGTTAAGTCATTTCCAGCGTTTCCTACGGCAATAATTTCACTTTGATGAATTCCTAACTTATCTGCCAAGAGTTTTAAACTCGCTGCTTTATCAATCCCTTGCTGCGCTGCTTCTAAGAAAAAAGGTTTCGACATAGAAACACTCAAATGGGGCATGGCTTCAATTAAATCATTTTCAACAGTTTTTAAGTAAGCAGGATCTTGTAATAAAATACATTTTACCGCTGGTCTGTCTACATACTCTTTGAAATTAGCAACCTTACGATGCACCATTCCTGTAATTTCCTTTTCTACTTCAATGTATTCAGAATCGGTTTCGCTTATAATTTCATTATCTAAATAAGTGATAATATCCGTCTTCATTTTAACACTGTAATCGTATAACTCATGAATTTGTTCTACGGTAAGCTTTTGTTCAAAAAAAACTAAATCATCTTTTGCCCTGCTGATAATAGCACCGTTAAATGAAATGATATAAGAATCGTTACTATCTAATTCTAATTCTTTAGCATAAGACAACATTGCGATTGTAGGCCTGCCCGAAGCCAAGACTACATAAACGCCCTTAGCCTGCGCTTCTAAAATTACTTTTTTGTTTAAATCTGAAATTTTATGATCGTCTGTCAACAAGGTATCATCCATGTCAAGCACCAACATTTTGTATTGCATGTTTTTTAGTTTTCAGTCTCAGTTGCAGTTTTCAGTTTCTAACGTAAACTGAAAACTGCGACTGAGAACTTTTTTAAATACTCATTCTAAAATCTTCAATAACTGGATTTGCTTTTGCGAAATCAGTTTCCTGAATGAAAACCTCAACAGCCAAGTCAGATTGTCCAAAGCCTCCTAAACGAGCCGACTGAATATTATCTTTTTTCACGGTTTCGACACCCGCTTGTTCTAATCTTTCCTGCAAAGCAATTGCTAATACTTCACTACCCGAAAACACCTTCATTAATCCCATGATACTCTTTATTTTTATTCTAATATTAATTTTATCTAAGAATCAAAAATCCCGATTTTCAGAACACTGTAACTGAAAACCGGGACTGATTACTTATTCTTCTTCTTGAATATCGTCTTCCTCTTCGTCAAGCTCTTCTCCTTCTTCATCCATACCAAACAAAAAAGGTTCGACTAACATTTTGTCAGCCAAAATTTCAATACGTTCTGTCAAAGCTTCAGCAAAAATCAAACGCTGTGTTTTTGCAATACTACCCGAAATACGCATAATTTTTGTTTCGTTACGCAATTTCAAAATAGGATCTGCATCGTCAAGAATCAGCATTTTTAATCGGTTAACATTGTAGCCTGCTGTACTAAACATATCGTTTAGCTTTACGGGCGTACCAATTAAAACATCGATTCCTGTTGAAATATAATTTTTATCATAATCCATGTCGCCCTTTTCATTTACACCATAAACTTCTAAATTGGTGTATTTTCCATATTTTTCAAAAAGCGATACCATTTCCAAAACCTTCGCTTTGTCTTCTACAATAATTAAAGCACGTGGTGATTCCTCCGTTTTTCCAGCCAATTGCTGAATCACATTCAAAACAATCGTAGTTGTTTTTCCGCTTCCTGTTGGAGAAATAATGATACAATCGGCACCACTTTTTATGGTCGAAAACGTTTCGAGTTGCAGCGCATTAGCTTCTGTCAAACCATTCTCTATTAATCCGTCTTGTAATTTCTCGTTTATTTTTTTTAGTTTCATTTTTTTTATGCTTTAAGCTTTAGGCTATAAGCCTTAAGCAAAAATTTGTATTATTTAAAAAGCCTAAAGCCTATTGCTTAAAGCCTGCTGCGCAAAGCACCTACTTGCTTGCGAACAATTTAACATCAGTTTCAGAGATTTCGTTTCCTCCCAAAATGATTAATCTTTCGACAACATTTCGAAGTTCGCGAATATTTCCTGTCCAATCGTATTCTTGTAACAATTTTACGGCTTGTGCCGAAAACACCTTTACAACATTTCCTTGCTCAGAAGCAATTTTTTCTGCAAAATGTCTAATCAAAGCCGGAATATCATCACGTCTTTCATTCAACGGCGGTACTTTTATCAAAATAACAGCCAGACGGTGGTACAAATCTTCACGGAAACGTCCTTCTGCAATTTCTGTTTTTAAATCTTTGTTTGTTGCTGCGACTACACGAACATCAACTTTAATATCTTTATCGGCACCAACTCTCGTAATCATACTTTCCTGAAGCGCGCGTAAAACTTTAGCTTGCGCCGAAAGACTCATATCTCCAATTTCATCCAGAAAAATAGTTCCTTTATCTGCTGCTTCAAATTTCCCAGCACGATCTTTAACAGCCGATGTAAAAGCACCTTTTACGTGTCCGAATAATTCACTCTCGATCAACTCGCTCGGAATAGCGGCACAGTTTACTTCAATCAAAGGGAAATTAGCACGTTCGCTTTTTTCATGTAATTGATGCGCTACCAATTCTTTTCCAGTTCCGTTTGGACCAGTAATTAAGACTCTGGCTTCGGTTTGAGCCACTTTATCAATCATCAATTTTATATGATTAATTGATTCGCTCTCGCCTATCATTTCGTAATTTTTACTGACTTTTTTCTTTAGGATTTTATTCTCAACAACTAATTGTTTTTTATCCAAAGCATTACGAACGGTATTCAATAAACGATTTAAATCCGGCGGTTTTGAGATATAATCAAAAGCTCCTAAACGCATCGTATGAATAGCCGTTTCCATATCGCCGTGACCCGAAATCATTACCATCGGAATCTCTGGTTTTATCTTTTTTACTTCTTCTAAAACCTCAACACCGTCCATTTTTGGCATTTTGATATCACACAAAACCAAATCGTAATCGTTGTTTTTTATTTTTTCAAGACCTGCCACACCATCCTCAGCTTCATCAACCTGATACGAATCATTTTCTTCTGATAAAATTTTTACCAAAACTCTTCTGATTGCTGCTTCGTCTTCGACAATTAGTATTTTACTCATTTTTTTTGAGGTTCAGAGGTTCAAAGTATCAGAGGTACAAAGGTTAAAATCTTTGTCACCTTATACTTTTGAAACTACATTATTTTATTAATTTATGCTCTTTTTTGTAAAATTCCTAAGATATTTTTTTTCTCAATCACAAAAGCTAGTATGCCCAAGAAACCTCTGTTCCTTTGCCCCTCTGAACCTTTGTAACTATATAAACTAATACTTCAGCCATCTATACAATTCCTTCCATGTTGGTTTTTTACCATACATTAAAATACCTACGCGGTAAATTTTTGCAGCGAACCAAACAACGAAGAAAAAGGTAGCAAACAATAATGATACCGAAATTGCGATTTGCCACCACGGCACGCCAAACGGAATACGCATTAACATTACAATTGGCGACGTTAACGGAATCATCGAAAACACAACCGCAACTGTTCCGTGAGGATCATTTACTACGGTGAAAAATCCGATGTAAACACTTAAAATTAGAGGCATTATAATGGGCAGTAAAAATTGCTGCGAATCGGTTTGATTGTCAACCGCCGCTCCAATTGCTGCATAAAATGAACTGTATAAAAAATAACCTCCTATAAAATACACTACAAAGCCGATTATAATACTTGCAATTGGAAGATTCCATAATTCAGCAATATACATTTGCGCTGATCCTGCAAATTCATGTTGTGCCGACTGCATTAATTCTGGTGAAATTCTGGCAGTTGGCCCAATGTTGACACCAAAAAATGCCGACGCCGCAAACATTAATCCCAAACCAATAATCGCCCAAATCATAAATTGTAAAATTCCTGCAAGCGATGTTCCCACAATTTTTCCAATCATTAATTGAAATGGTTTTACCGATGATATAATGATTTCGATAATACGGTTTGTTTTTTCTTCGATTACACTTCGCATTACCATATTTCCGTAAATGATAATAAACATCATAATCAAATAACCAAAAGCACCGCCAATTCCGATTTTTATCTCGTTCAAACCTTTTAAACTCTCTTCTCCAGATGCTTTAACCAAATGAATATTTACTTTTGACTGCGCTTTTTGGATAGCAAGAGTATCTAAATTTGCTTCTTCCAGATTTAGTTTTGTAATTTTTGTTCCGATGATATCCTGTGTGCTTTCTACAAAAGAAATACTGGGACTGTTATTCGAAATAAATTCGATTTTACTTTCTAAATCTTTCGCGTTATTTGTTTTTGGGATTACAATTAATCCGCTGAAATTTTCTTTTGTAATGCTGTCTTTTAAAGCTTTTACATCAATTTCAGATAAATTAATGTATTTAAATTCGGCTCCTTTTTTATTTTCCTTTAAAAAATCGGCAGCAAAAAGTCCAGTTTCGTCGTGAATGGCAATACGTTTTGTTTCGGCTTTCATGGAACTCAAATAGCCAATAAATACAGCTATCGCCACAAATAAAAGCGGACTCAAAAAAGTCATAACAACAAAGGACTTATTGCGGACTTTTGCAATAAATTCTCTTTTTATAATCAACGAAATGATGCTCATAAATATTTTAATTTTCAAATTCCAAATTCCAATTTAAAACGCTGTAAAATTGGAATTTGGAATTTATTTTTTGGAATTTTAAAATTTATTCTCAGTAACAGTTTGAATAAAAATATCGTTTACACTTGGAATTTTTTCTACAAAATGCGTTACCTGTCCGCGTTGTGTCAAAATATTCAATAACTCGTTTGGCGCAGCATCTCCAATTTGAATGTTTAATTTTAAATCGTCATTTAAAGATTTAAAACTAGCTGGCGAAACGGTGAATTTTTGTGTAATGTCATACATCAAACCTTCTACATTACTGGTTAGGATTCCAACTTCAAAACTATTGGTTTTAAACTGGCGTTTTACATCACTCACTTTTCCTTCAATCAGTTTATTTGATTTGTGAATTAAAGCAATATGATCGCAGAGTTCTTCAACGCTTTCCATTCTATGTGTAGAGAAAATAATAGTAGAACCTTGCTCTTTTAAAGCCAAAATTTCATCTTTAATCACATTTGCATTTACAGGATCAAAACCAGAAAAAGGCTCATCAAAAATTAATAATTTTGGCTTATGCAAAACACAAACTACAAACTGAATTTTCTGCGCCATTCCTTTAGAAAGCTCTTGAATTTTCTTGTTCCACCAGCCTTGAATTCCTAAACGATCAAACCAATAATCCAATTGTTTTTTGGCTTCGGCTTTAGAAAGCCCTTTCATCTGTGCCAGATACAAACACTGCTCTCCTACTTTCATCGAACTATACAAACCTCTTTCTTCTGGAAGATAGCCAATTGTCTGCACATGTTTGGGCTGTAGTCTTTCTCCATCCAAAATAACTTCACCGCTGTCTGGCATAGTAATTTGATTGATGATTCTAATAAGGGAAGTTTTTCCAGCTCCATTTGGACCTAAAAGTCCGTATATGCTGCCTTTTGGTACATTTAATGAAACCTCGTTAAGCGCTACATAATCGCCATATTGTTTTACGACTTTATGTACTTCAAGTAAGTTACTCATGCTGTTTTTTAGATTTTCTGCGTCACTTTACCTATTATGGCTCAGCGACTGTAAAAGTAAATAATTCGAAGCGAACTTGCATTATATTAAGCAAAAAACCCATTCTAATTTGCACTAGAATGGGTTTTTGATAGTATATCATTTTAGAAAAAGTTTCAATTATGAAAACATATCTTTTACTTTTTCGAAAAATGATTTCTCTGATTTCTCTGGACTTGGAACAAAATGTTCGTCGTTTAGAGCATTTTCAAAGAATTGTTTTTGTTCTTTATTTAAAGTTTTAGGAGTCCAAACATTTACGTGAACTAATAAATCTCCATTTCCGTACCCATTTAAACTTGGGATTCCTTTTCCTTTTAATCTTAAGATTTTTCCAGATTGAATTCCTTCTTCAAGTTTAATACGAACTTTTCCGTTGATAGCTTCAATATCTTTTGAAGATCCTAAAACAGCTTCTGGGAAACTAATATATAAATCGTAGTGAACGTTTTCACCTTCACGTTTTAGGAATTCGTGCTCAATTTCCTCAATAGCAACAATTAAATCACCCGGAATACTGTTTCCTGGTGCATCGTTACCTTTGTTAGAAACTTTCAACTGCATTCCGTCAACAACTCCCGCAGGAATTTTGATTGATACCGTTTCGTCTTCTTGAACCATTCCTTGTGCATCTGCCTCAGAAGGTCTTTTATCTAAAATCTGTCCAGAACCACCACAAGCAGGACAAGTTGATGCAGATTGCATTCTTCCTAAGATGGTATTGGTTACACGCATTACCTGACCTTGACCGTTACAAGTTGTACAAGTTTTATACGTTACGCCTTTTGCCTGAACTTTACGTTTTACTTTTACTTTTTTCTCTACTCCATTTGCAATTTCTTCTAAAGTTAATTTTACTTTAATTCGAAGATTGCTTCCTTTCGCACGGCGAGGACCACCGCCTCCGCCTCCGAAACCGCCAAATCCGCCGCCAAAAATATCACCAAACTGGCTGAAAATGTCATCCATGTTCATGCCGCCGTGACCGCCGCCAAATCCGCCTGAACCATCAAATGCTTGATGTCCGTATTGATCGTATTTCGCTTTTTTATTTGGGTCGCTCAAAACTTCATAAGCTTCTGCCGCCAATTTGAAGTTTTCTTCTGCCTCTTTGTCGCCTGGGTTTTTATCAGGGTGGTATTTTAGCGCACTTTTTCTATATGCTTTTTTTATTTCAGCAGCGTCGGCATTTTTTGAAATGCCTAGTATTTCGTAAAAATCTTTTTTCATAATTAGAATTAAATTCCAAATCTAAAAATTCCAAATTCCAATTTTTATATTGGCATTTGAAACTTCTATTTTTATTTTTAGTTTCCGATCACCACTTTAGGGAAACGAATAATTTTGTCTCCTAATTTGTATCCTTTTTCAATAACATCAACAATTTTCCCTTTTAATTTTTCAGACGGAGCTGGAATTTGGGTAATTGCCTCAGCAAAATCAGCATTAAAAGCATCACCTGCTCTTACTTCAACTTGCTCTAAACCTTTAGTTACTAAAGTGCTTTTTAATTTTTCGTGAATTAATTCAACACCTTTAGTTAAATTCTCATCTTCAGATTTATTGATTTCTACCATCGCTCTATCAAAATCATCTAAAACTGGAAGCATTGCCAATAAAACTTCTTGGTTTGCGGTTTTAAATAAATCGATACGCTCTTTTGAAGTTCTTTTTTTGTAATTTTCAAATTCGGCAAATAATCTCAAAAACTTATCTTTTTCTTTAGCCAAGTCTTGAGCCAATTGCTCTTCAACACTTAATTCTTCAACAATTAACTGTTCTCCGTTGGCATTGTTCTCTAACGTTACGTCGTCTAATTCCTGATCGAATTCTGTATTTTCCGTAGTCATATTACTTTTATTTTTAAAAATATTTTTAAACTTCATTTTTATTTCTTTCTGTTGGATTGCAAAAGTACTGCCAAATCTTATAAAATGTCAAATTGTCACTTTATTAATTATGAGACTTTTAAAAAACGAAATACAGCAATTAAAATTTAGTATAATTTTAAGACTATTACGTTATAGTTTATTTTATCTTTGAGACGTAAAAACTAAATCATTACCTATCAAAATTGAATTTAAGGGTTGGCCTCGGCCTCAAAATAATTATTAATTCAAATTTACCTTATATTAAAAAAAGCTTCGCCTTATTTAGACGAAGCTTTTTTTTTGTTTGTTTTTGTTTTTAACGCAAAGAACGCAAGGTTTTTTTACTTAAGATTTATAAAAATAAAGTTCGCAAAGCTTTGTATTGCTATAGCTTTGCGAACTTTGTAATTCTAAAAGTATTCTTAGATATAAATAACTTTGCGCCCTTTGCGGTAAAAAAACAAAGCTTTGTATTACTATAGCTTTGCGAACTTTGTAATTCTAAAAGTATTCTTAGATATAAATATCTGTGCGCCCTTTGCGGTAAAAAACAAAGCTTTGTATTGCTATAGCTTTGCGAACTTTATAATTCTAAAAGTATTCTTAGATATAAATCTTTGCGCCCTTTGCGGTAAAAAAACACAAAGCTTTGTATTACTATGGCTTTGCGAACTTCATAATTCTAAAAGTATTCGCAGATATAAATCTTTGCGCCCTTTGCGGTAAAAAAACACAAGCTATGTATTATTATAACTTTGAAGTCTTTGCGGTAAAAAAAAATCGCAAAGCTTTATATTGATATAGCTTTGCGAACTTTATTTTTTAATATCTAGAACAAAAAAACTTTGCGTTCCCTGCTGTAAAAGATATTTTTTTTGCACGGGCGGAGGGATTCGAACCCCCATCAACGGTTTTGGAGACCGCTATTCTACCCTTGAACTACGCCCGTAACTTAAGGTGGGCAAATTAAAAGTTTTTTTTCTTTATCGGCAACTATTTTAAGCAGAGATTTAAAAAGAAATTCCTTTAAATCCGAGCAATCTGCGACAAAAACCTACACTCCAAATAGTTAACCTATCAAAGTATTTTTAAATATTTCTACAGAAATCCCTTCTTCTGAACTAAATTTTTATTTCACGCAGATTTGAAAAAGATTTAGGCAGATTAAAGCAGATTTACTTTTTACAAAATCAAATTAAATCTGCTTTACTCTGTTGTAGAAAACTTTAGAATCAAATTATGCCAGTAAAGCATTTTTCAATCCTTCAAGATCAACTGAAATCTGTTCTCCTGTCACTAAGTTTTTAAGCGCATAAGAATTTGACTCAATTTCCTGATCACCAGCAATTACCGCAAACGGAATCAATCGTTTGTCTGCATATTGAAATTGTTTCCCAACTTTTACATTATCAGGATATAACTCAACTTTTATATTTTCTTGTCTTAATTGTTGAATTGCTTTTGAGGCATACAACGCTTCTTTGTCTCCATAATTGATAAAGATTGCTTTTGAAGTCGCTGCAACAGTTTCTGGAAACAATTGTAGTTCTTCCAAAACCAAATAAATTCTATCCAAACCGAAAGAAATACCGACACCGCTCATATTTTTCAAACCAAAAATACCAGTCAAATCGTCGTATCTTCCGCCGCCGCCGATAGAACCCATCGAAACAGTTTTTGGCGCTGCTACTTCAAAAATAGCTCCAGTATAATAATTTAAACCACGTGCCAAAGTCACATCCAAATCTAAAGTCGCAGTTGCCAAACCTAAAACGGCAACATTGTCACATATAAATTTCAACTCTTCAACTCCTTTCATCCCTTCTTCTGAAGAAGCTAATAATTCCGAAAGCTGCTTAATTTTATCTGAGAAAGTTCCTGAAAAACTGAAAAGCGGCTGTACTTTTACTAAGGCTTCCTCCGCAATTCCTTTTTCAATCATTTCTTTTTTTACGCCGTCTTCTCCAATTTTATCTAATTTATCAAGAGCGACCGTAAAATCTATTAATTTATCTGAAGCGCCGATTACCTCCGCGATTCCAGATAATATTTTTCTGTTATTAATCTTAATCGTTACACCTTCTAATCCCAAAGAAGTAAAAACCGTGTCGTATAACTGAACCAATTCTACTTCCTGCCAAAGTGATTTTGAACCAACAACGTCGGCATCACATTGGTAGAATTCTCTATAGCGTCCTCTCTGCGGTCTGTCAGCTCTCCAAACCGGCTGAATCTGATATCTTTTAAACGGAAATTCAATTTCGTTTTGGTGCTGTACCACATATCTTGCAAATGGAACTGTCAAGTCGTAACGCAATGCTTTTTCTGAAATTCTTCCTGTAAACTTGTTCAGTTCAATTCTTTGACTCAAATCAATTGTTTCGGCAGAATTAGATTGAAGCGCCTCTATAGATTCTGGTAATTCAATTTTATTTTTATTGAAGAAAAAATTACCCGAGTTCAGGATTTTAAAAATCAAACGATCGCCTTCTTCTCCATATTTTCCCATCAAGGTATCTGAATTTTCAAAAGAAGGAGTTTCTATCGGCTGAAAACCAAATTTCTCAAAATTAGTTTTTATCGTCTGAATAATATATTGACGTTTTGACACCTCTGCAGGCGAAAAATCTCTTGTCCCTTGTGGAATGCTTGGTTTTGAAGCCATCTTGCTGTTTATTTTAGATTTCTGATTTTAGATTTTAGATTTTTTTGAAACCTAAAATCTAAGACCTTTAAAATTAATTTATTTTTAGTTTTTTTTTGATTGTTGGCTTTTTAGACTTTCGACTTTATGACTTTCCAACTTTCGACTTAATTTAAAATCGTGTGCAAATATCTTATTTTTTAAAATAAATATTGGCAGTTCGAAAACAAACTTGTAACAAAAAACGTATTTTCGTGACAAATTGGTCATGATGCTAAAATTATTTAAAGAAAATATCCGAATTGCTTTTGGTTCTATCAAAACACAATTACTGCGTACTATTCTTACCGTTTTAATTATCGCTATTGGTATTACAGCTTTGGTTGGAATATTAACAGTTGTTACGGCACTTGAAAATACGGTTTCGACTAATTTTGCATCGATGGGCTCTAACACTTTCAACATTAACCAATACGAAAACAATGTTAAAAATCGTGGCGGAAATGAGCGTGAAATTGTGAACCCAATTATTTCATATCCTGAAGCTGTCGCTTTTAAAAACAAATACAAATATCCTTTTACAGAAACTTCATTATCTTTTACCGCAACTGCAACCGCTGAAGTAAAATATCTTGATAAAAAAACAGATCCTGAAATTAAAATTGTTGGAGTCGACGAACATTTTATTTCGAACTCTGGTTTAGAAACAACTTCGGGACGCTCTTTCAATCAATTTGATATTGAAAACAATACATATTCCTGCATCGTTGGTTCTGATTTTGAAAAAGGCTTACTGAAAGATGTGAATCCAATTGATAAAGTTATTTCAATTCGCGGAGCGCGTTTTAAAGTTATAGGTGTTTTAAAAGAAAAAGGATCAACATTTGGAAACAGTCAGGATTTACGAGTTCTTATTCCAATTCAAGTCGCGCGTTCTTTATTTACTGCTCCAAATATTAATTATACCATGAGTGTAATGGTTTCGAAAAAAGAACTATTAGATGAAGCTGTAGACAATGCCACAAGTACAATGCGAAGAGTGCGTAAATTAAGTCCTGTTCGTGACAACAATTTTGGAATTGGCAGAAGCGACGATTTAATTAACAGAATTCTTGGAATTACTCAATATTTAGGATGGGCCGCTTGGATCATTAGTGTTATTACCATTTTAGGATCATCAATAGCATTAATGAATATTATGATTGTTTCGGTTACAGAGCGTACTCGCGAAATTGGTGTCCGCAAAGCTTTGGGTGCCAAAAGATCTACGGTTGCATTTCAATTTTTTATAGAGACTTTACTAATTGGACAAATTGGCGGTTTGGTCGGAATTGTACTGGGAATTTTGGTAGGATCAGGTTTTGCAGCGATAATGAATTTTGCATTTGTGATTCCATGGATGGCAATTTTTGCCGCTTTTGCAACAAGTTTTTGCGTTGCACTGGTTTCTGGTTTATATCCAGCTATTAAAGCATCGAAATTAGATCCTATTGAGGCGCTTCGTTATGAATAGTTTTTTTTTAGTGTTCAGTGTTCAGGTTTTTAGTGTTCAGTAGCCTGACTAAATTAAATTTTGTCGCAAACCAAAACTGAATACTAAAAACCTTGTTCTCATGTTATCTGAATTATCAAAACCGGCTTTACCTTCATTTGAAGAAGCTGTCTATACAAGTTGTTCGTGAGATACTTCATAACCTGGAGGTACTTTATTGCCATTATGCACCAATATTCCATCTTCGGTTACATAATAGTTTTCATTATCTAATAGTTCCAGATTGAAATGATTTTAATTCTCTACGATTTGTTTACCAAAAAAACATATTCCCAATTATCTTTTGGTCTATAAAAATGTTGGTTGAAATATTTATCCTTTTCATCTCTTTTTTTATTATAGATTACATATTCTAATTCTTCCTCCTTGTCTATTCCTAGAAAGCACTTATAAGCTATAAAATCAGTCCAATCAGCATTTAATGATATTTCAAATAAAAGAGGAGTAACCCATTCATTAATTGTACCCGATTTCCCATAGATTATGTTACCCAAAATACTTAATTTATTTGGTAAGACTTTTATATCTCGTATTAAGATATCATCTATCCAATTATCTTTTTCCAATCATTTTTTTCTAGTAAGTGCTGTAAAAGACCAGATAAAATTGCCCTACCGATATCTAAATATTGATTAAAATTTAAGTTCGGAGGAATCTCTTTATTATAAAATTTATCCTTTAAAACATCAACAAATCTTTTTTGAACCTCTTCTAATTTCTTCATTTTATTTCCCTATTTGATATTTTGTTCTTTTTCTTATCCTGCACGATGTAATAACCCATCCCTATTACTGTAGACACAACAATCAATATTGCTATAATACCTCCTATTTTGATTTTCTGCTTTGTATTTTGAGCAGAGATATATTTGTCTCCTTGACCATAACGAAGATAATTTTTTACATTAAATGTATATTTATCCTCACTTAATTGGTCTTTTAAATCATCCAAGGTTGCATAATTTAATGCTACTATTGGATAGTTATAGTCTCCCTTTCTTTTTTCTTCAAGATTGACATATAAATAAATATTACCCATATCAATATTGATAGCCGGATATTCACTTTTAAAAGTTGTATAAAAGTTAACTAAGTAAAATTTATTTTTAACCGTGTCTTTACATAAAAATTCCAGTTAGATATACCAAAATCTTTATAACTTTCAATTACTTATATATTTTCAATTTTTATCCATTCTGAATTTTTCTTGTATAAAAAAACATCTCTATCACTTATTTCAATGAAAGGTCTGATAATCCAAATTCCTACTATCAAAAGTATAATAAGAAAAATATTAGGAGTCATTTTGTAGATTTTATATGTAGTCATTCTCATCATTTATTTACAATAACCGTTTTTTTTTGATGATATTAATTGGGTTTATCATCTAAAACATCACTATAAAAGTATTTCATAATTTAATTGTTTTATTTAAAAATTTCACAACCTCTCCTTTAGCTTTTGTTACATTTCCAGATATATCTCCATAATGACTTTCTTTAATACCAAACTTTCTCATATATAAATCCTGAATAGTAATAATCATTCCGACTAAAGCATCGTTGTCCTTTTCTATATGAATTGCATTATATATATAGAGTACTATTTCATTTTTTGTATCTGGATTTCGATGCCAAATTTGCCTCATAGAAGTAGCACAATATCCTCTAAGTAAAGGATTGCTATCCTTAATCATCCGATTGTTCAAAACATCCAGATCTTTTGGAGTTCCTGTCCAACCCAATACAATAATACTGTTATATCTCAGGTCATAATCAGGCGAAGATATTTCTTTTTCAGCCAATTCTTTGGCTAATGGAATTCGCAGATGTCCTAACATTCTTAGTAGCTCCCCTTTACCTTTATTATTCAATATTTCAAGATATTTTCCATATAAGAAAGCAGCCACCTTATTTTTATCTCTATTATTATCTACATCTGCATAAAAAAAAGACTTAATCATATTTCGAATACCATCTTTCAGAGATAAATCATAAGAAATCTCATAATGGAATTCTAGAAAATTATCAGAATCCGAAGACAATAATTCTTTCTTCAATTTGAAAATATTTTTCTGTAAAGAATTTTCTTCTTTAAATCTTTTATAATCTTCTTGTAATTCTTGTATAGTAATCATATCTCGAAAATTTTAATCAATTATTTTCATGAGGTTTATTTACATGCTCAAACTCATGATATTGATCTCCGCAAACCATATGCCTTTCTCTATGTATATCTTTAGGTTATGTTCTCATGTTATCTGAATTATCAAGACCGGCTTTACCTTCATTTGAAGAAGCTGTATATAGAGGTTGTTCGTGAGATACTTTGTAACCTGGAGGTACTTTATTGCCATTATTCTCAATATTAAAATCTCTAGCTTCTTGGCTTAAACCACTATTTGGATCATTTACACCTCTAAGTAAGGCTTCTTTTAGCATTCATATCTATTTGATATTGAACACTTTAAATATTCCCTTTCAACATCCTGTCATTATCATAAATATCTTTTCGCAATTCAATATTTTTAAAACTCATATTTTCAAGTAAATCGATCATTTCTTTTCCTAGATATTGATTAATTTCAAAATATAATTTCCCTTTTTCAAAAAGACGTTTTTGTGCCAGTAAAGCAATTTTTCTATAAAAAATTAAAGCATCGTTGTCTTCTACAAAAAGTGCCAGATGGGGCTCGTAATCCAAGACATTTTTTTTAATTTCTTCTTTTTCTAAATTTCGAACATAAGGTGGATTAGAAACAATTATATCAAAATTGCATCTTAATTCCTCTGTCTCCAAAATATCCAAGAGAACAAAAGTTACATCGACATTATTTTTGACCGCATTTCTTTTTGCAGTTTCAATAGCTTTTTTAGAAACATCAATACCAAAAACTTCCGCATTAGGCAGGTTTTTTGCCAGTGAAACAGCAATACAGCCGCTTCCTGTTCCGATATCTAAAATTTTTATTTTTTTTGATTTATCTGGATTTGAATTTTCATTAATTATCCATTCTACCAATTCTTCTGTTTCTGGTCTTGGAATCAAAACATTTTCATTTACTTCAAAATCCAAACCGTAGAAATTTGTTTTCCCAAGTAAATATTGAATAGGAACCTCTTTTTTTAACTGTTTTACAAGCTCGTCCCATATAACAAAATCATTTTCTTCAAAAGTCAATTCATGATTCAAGGCTAAATCAATCTGACGAAGTTTATGTTTCTCTTCCAGAATTAAATAAAAAAAACTCTCCGCTTCATACGCATCGTAAAAAGGCGATAATTCTTTAATAAATTGAGTGCGGTATTGTTTAATTTTCATTTCAATTTTTTGAACATTATGGCATCAGCTTAAAACTGATTTTACAATTCAATAAGTCTCTTTAACACTAATTTGTTACAATTTCTAATTACAAAACTTTCAGCATCCATACAGGACAGGAACAATGTCCTGTTGATCCTAACGGTGCATCGAGATATTCAAAACCAGATTTTTTATACAACTTTTGAGCCGCATGCATAAAAGGCATAGTTTCGATATAACATTTCTCAAAACCAAAGTCCCTTGCTTGTTCCAAACATTTTTCCATCATTTTTGCCCCTATTCCTAATCCGCGGGTTTTAGGCAAAAAATACATTTTCTGTAATTCACAGATTTCTGGATCACCATTTTCTAAAGGCGCAATTCCGGCGCAACCCACAATTTCTCCTTCATTTTCTACAACAAAATACGCAGATTTTGCTTTACTATATTCTTCAAACATTAAATCCAAATATGGATCTTCGTAAGCAGTTCCGACTTTTGGTATTTCCAATTCATCAAAAACAGACCTTATTAAACTGGCAACTGCCTGATTGTCTTCTTTTTCAATTGCTCGTATTAGCCAATTTACCATTTTTTTTAATCTAAAACATTATAAACACAAAAGTAAATATACTTTTTTGATAGTTTCTTAACTTAGTCATAAACTCAAAAATTAACTACTTTTACACTGTGAATATACAAGAAAAATACATAAAACGCTGTATCGAGCTGGCACAAAATGGGCTCGGAACTACATATCCGAACCCAATGGTCGGAAGTGTAATTGTTTACGAAGATCAAATTATTGGCGAAGGCTGGCATAAAAAGGCTGGAGAACCGCATGCAGAGGTAAATGCAGTGAAATCTGTGAAAGATAAATCACTGTTAAAGAAAGCAACAATATATGTAAGTCTAGAACCCTGCAGTCATTTTGGAAAAACACCTCCTTGCTGTGATTTGATTATTGCAAATGAAATTCCGAATGTAGTTGTTGGAACCGTCGATCCTAATGAAAAAGTAGCAGGAAGAGGAATTCTGAAATTAATTGAAGCCGGAGCAAATGTTACGGTTGGAGTTTTAGAAAAAGAATGCAACGAATTAAACAAACGCTTTTTTACTTTTCACCAAAAGAAGAGACCGTACATTATACTAAAATGGGCAGAAAGTCAGGATGGATATTTAGCGCCTGAAAAAACACCCGATCAAGATCGAAAACCAATTTGGATTACCAATCAATATTCTAGACAATTGGTTCACAAATGGAGAACCGAGGAACAGGCTATTTTAGTCGGGACACAAACTGTTGTTGATGACAATCCGAAATTGAATGCCAGAGATTGGAGTGGTACAAATCCCGTTAGAGTTATAATCGATCGTGAAAATAAAATAGAGACAAACAGTTTTGTTTTTGACGACTCTGTAAAAACTATTGTTTTTTCTAATGAGAAAATAAAATCATCAACCGAAAACACACAATTTGAAGTAATTGATTTCTCCAAAAATACCATTCCACAGATTTTAGATGTTTTATACCAAAATCAAATTCAATCTATAATAATTGAAGGCGGAAGACAAACGCTCCAATCTTTTATAGACGAAAACATTTGGGATGAAGTCCGAGTTTTTATTGGAAAACCAAGTTTTGGAAGCGGAACAAAGGCTCCAGTGATTTCTAGAAAAAACAGCATTAAAACCACTATTATAAACGACGAACTAATACAGATTAGAAATTATGATTGATACTATAATTTTTGACTTTGGAGATATTTTTATCAATTTGGATAAACCTGCCACAATTTCTGGTTTACAGAAATTAGGAATGACAGAATGGAATACAGAATTGAACGAGCTTAATTTTTCGTTTGAAACTGGCGATATTTCACCAGAAGATTTTATTGGAGGTTTTCAAAAACAATTGCCCAATGCTTCTAAAGAGGATATTCTAAAATCCTGGAATGCCGTACTGGCAGATTTTCCTTTGTACCGTTTAGAGTTCCTTAAAGAATTATCCAAAAAATATCGTTTGTTTTTATTAAGCAATACCGATTCTATTCATATCAACACATTTGAGACACAAAACGGAGCGGGCTTTTACAAAGATTTCTATAACTGTTTTGAAAAAGTTTATTTTTCATTTGATATAGGATTGAGAAAACCAGATCCGAAAATTTACCAATTCTTAATCGACAAACACAATTTAGTTCCAGAGCACACTTTATTTGTTGATGATAAAAAAGAAAACACAGACAGCGCGGCCGCTTTAGGAATTAAAGTATGGAATCTTCAAGTTGGAAAAGAAGATGTGGTAGATTTATTTACCAAAGGATTATTATAAGTTCCACAGATTTCACAAAACAAAAAATCTTTTAATCTTTTAATCTGTGGCTAAAAACAATTTTAAAGCTTAACATTTGGAAATTAACGACACTTATCAAACTATTGCTTTTGCATCTGAAGAAATACTGTTTAAAGAAAAAGGCAGTAAATTCTTTGGCTACGCATTTCCGATAGATCATGAAGACGAAGTAAAACCAATTATTGAAGATCTAAAAAAACAACATCCGCACGCGGTGCATTATTGTTATGCATACCAATTGGGCGTTGGAAATAAAATTTCATACCGGACAAACGATGACGGCGAACCAAGCAATACTGCAGGAGCACCAATTTACGGGCAAATACAATCTTTTGGATTAACTAACGTTCTTGTTGTGGCTGTTCGGATTTTTGGAGGAGTAAAATTAGGCGTAGGCGGCTTAATCAGTGCTTACCGAACAACAGCTCAAATGACTTTGGAAATTTGTGAAATTGTCGAAAAAACAATTGACGAATCATTTTTAATTTCATTTGATTATAAAAACATGAATAAAGTAATGCGCGTGATCAAAGAGAAAAAATTAGAAATAATATCTCAGGAAATGGAAATGGATGAAATTTCAGGACTGCCAATTGGCAAAATTACGATCAAAACACGAAAAAAAAATGCCGAAACAGTGTTCAGCATTTTTGATTTAATGTTCGAAATCGATATTAAAATTATCTAAATTAGTATAAAATCTTTAAACGATTTAACAATTATTCTAGCGATTTAAATATTTCTAAAATATAATCTGGAGGAGCTGTCGGACGACCCGTTTTTAACGAAATAAATACCAAAATAAACGTCGCAGTTGTTAATAACTCATTTGACTCATTATAGATCTCGCAGTCAAATTCAATCTTCACAGAAGAGTGACTTTTGAAAGTCGTATGAATTGTTAAAAGCTCGTCGTATCTTGCCGATTTTTTGTAACTTATATTCATGTTTACAATTGGCAGACCAATACCGCTTTCTTCCATGCTTTTATACGAAACCCCTTTGTTTCTAAGCCATTCCACGCGTCCGATTTCAAAATAAGGAACATAATTTCCGTGATAAACGACTCCCATCTGGTCGGTTTCTGAGTAACGAACTCTTACTTGAGTCTGGTGATTTTTCATTATTTAGAGATTAAAAAAATTCAAATTAAAAAAGCCTACTTACAACTTTTTTTTATAAAATTAGATGACAAAATATTTTTTTTTACAGAAATTTGTTCACATATTTGTTATCCCGAAATACGGAATAAAATTGCTCCTATTTTATTAGGAGAATCTTTATCAACAATAATAAAAATTTATCTGAATCTATGACTAAAACTGCTCAATCGGTATGGGAAAACTGTTTGTCCTTTATAAAGGATAATATTCAAGATCAAGCATACAAAACTTGGTTTGAACCAATCAAATCAGTTGAGCTAACCGATAATGCATTATACATTCAAGTTCCAAGTAAATTTTTCTACGAATGGCTCGAAGAGCACTATGTAAAATTATTGAAAGTTGCGCTTACCAAAGAACTAGGAAAAAACGCAAAGTTACTCTATAAAATTAAAATGGAGAACACTTATGGAAACAAACAGCCGTTTACCGAACAGCTGCCAAGTTCCAACAGAGTGCCAATGAAACCGCAAGAGGTTGATGCTCCGTTTAAAAACTTAAATCCTGAACTAAAAAATCCGTTTGTAATTCCTGGAATTAGAAATTTAAAAATTGAGTCTCAGTTAAATCCCAACTACAGTTTTGACAATTTCTTAGAAGGAGATTCCAACCGTCTGGCTCGTTCTGCAGGTATGGCTGTTGCCAATAAACCTGGAGGAACTTCATTTAATCCGTTATTGATTTTTGGAGGAGTTGGTTTAGGAAAAACACACTTAGCACATGCTATAGGCGTAGAAGTAAAAGATAAGTATCCGGAAAAGACCGTTTTATATATTTCTGCTGAGATTTTTACACAACAATATATTGATTCTGTAAAAAAGAATAATCGTAATGATTTCATTCATTTTTACCAATTGATCGATGTTTTAATTATTGACGATGTTCAGTTTTTATCTGGAAAATCAGGAACGCAAGATGTATTCTTCCATATTTTCAATTATTTACATCAAAACGGAAAACAAGTAATCTTAACTTCAGATAAAGCGCCTGTTGATATGCAGGATATCGAACAAAGATTATTGTCTCGTTTCAAATGGGGATTGTCTGCAGAATTGCATCAGCCTGATTACGAAACCCGTGTATCGATCTTAAAAAATATTTTATATCGTGATGGTGTAGAAATGCCGGAAGATATTTTAGAATATGTAGCTCGTAATATTAAAACTAATGTTAGAGAGCTTGAAGGTGCTATTATTTCATTGATCGCGCAGTCATCTTTCAACAAAAAAGAAGTTACGATTGAACTAGCAAAAAGTGTTGTAGAGAAATTTGTTAAAAATGTAAAAAGAGAAATCTCGATCGATTATATACAAAAAATCGTTTCAGATTATTTCCAATTAGACATTGAAACACTTCAATCTAAAACCCGAAAGAGGCATGTTGTGCAAGCACGACAATTAGCCATGTTTTTTGCTAAAAAATTCACCAAAGCTTCTTTGGCAAATATAGGTTCCCAAATTGGAGATCGTGATCACGCAACTGTTCTTCACGCTTGCAAAACAGTTGATAACTTAGTTTCTACAGACAAACAATTTAAAAAGTTTGTTGAAGACATCAATAAAAAACTAACGCTTTAAGACGCATCATGCCTGTAAAAATCCTAATGGTTTGTTTAGGGAATATCTGTAGATCTCCCCTAGCAGAAGGAATTTTAGCTTCTAAATTACCTAAAGATAAATTCTTTGTTGATTCTGCAGGAACAGGTTCTTGGCATGTAGGACATTGTCCAGACAAACGCTCGATAGAAGTTGCCCGAAAAAACGGAATTAATATCAGCGAACAAAAAGGAAGGCAGATTAAAACTAGTGATTTTGACGAATTTGATTACATCTTTGTAATGGATAATTCCAATTTCAATGATGTAAATAATCTTGCCAAAAGTCCAGAGCAAAAAAGTAAAGTTTATTTAATTCTAAATGAATTATTTCCAGACGAAAATGTAGATGTGCCAGATCCTTATTTTGGAGCTTCCAACGGATTTGAGAATGTCTATCAAATGCTTGACGAAGTGACAGATCTTATCGCTGAAAAACTAATCAAAAAACACGCTTAACTTAATTCAATTGTTTCAAAAAATGAGATAATTGAATTTTTTAATTTAAACACATACACATGAAACTTCTAGGAAAACTATATTTAATTCCAACTACAATGGGCGAAAGCGATCCGATGGACGTTTTACCACAGACAGTAAAAAGAAGTATCGAACTTATAGATCACTATATCGTTGAAAACGATAAAACGGCTAGAAAATCAATAAAAGCAGTTTATCCTGAAAAAAAACAGTCCGAATTGGTGCTTTTTACCCTTAACAAACGTACAGAACCAAGCGAACATTTAGACTTTATCAAACCTTTATTAGAAGGAAAAAATATGGGCTTAATGAGCGAAGCCGGTTGTCCAGGTGTTGCAGATCCTGGGGCGGTCATTGTAAAACTGGCGCATGAAAAAGGAATTCAAGTCGTTCCTTTAGTCGGGCCTTCTTCTATCCTATTAGCGATGATGGCTTCTGGAATGAACGGTCAAAGTTTTACTTTTAATGGCTATTTGCCTATTGACAAAGACGAGAAAAAATCAGCTTTGAGGCATTTTGAAAAATTATCTCACGATAAAAATCAATCGCAGATTTTTATTGAAACACCATATAGAAACAATAAATTAGTTGAAGACATTTTACAGATTGTAAGTCCGTCAACACATTTGTGTATTGCAACAGATATTACGCTGCCAACAGAATTCATTAAAACAATGAAAATTTCAGATTGGAAGAAATTAAAAGTAGATTTACATAATCGACCGACGATTTTTATTATTCATAAAATGTAAGTTAATCTCAAAACCTTCATAATGAAAAAAATTTTATTCCTAATTTCAATTTGCTTTATACAAAATACTTTTTCTCAACACAAAGAGCCAACTATTAAATCAGATCCTGATGCAATAGTCAACAGCAGTACAAATAATTTACGTGTGGATTCACAACCTGAGTTCCCTGGCGGATCAGAAGCTTTATATAACGATTTTATAAAAAACAATTATAGAATGCCGATTGTGAAAAATTTAAAAGGAAAAGTGTATGTCTCCTTTATAGTTGAAACAAATGGAACTTTAAGTGATATAAAAATTTTAAGAGACATTGGATATGGAACAGGTGAAGAAGCAATTAGAGTATTAAAATTATCTCCTAGATGGACTCCCGCAAAAAGAAATAACAAATATGTGAGATGGAACTATTCATTTCCTATTACCGTAAAAGGCATTGACTCAGCTGAATCCTTAGAATTTTACAACCGTACTAATAATAATCCAATAGCTGAAGTAGTTAGAGAAGACGAAGAAAATCAAGTATATAATACTGCTGGCTTAGAAGTGATGCCTGAATTTCCAGGTAGCCAAGAAGCACTAGAACGTTTTTTAAAAGATAACTATAAAAATCCACAAAAAGATCTAAAAGGAAGAGTGTATGCTACTTTTATTATTGAAAAAGATGGATCTTTAAGTGATATAAAAATCTTGAGAGATATTGGATATGGAACAGGTGCAGAAGCAATTAGAGTTTTAAAATTATCTCCCAAATGGAGTCCAGGAAAACAAAATGACAAGGTTGTTAGAGTTTTAAAGGCTATTCCTATAGCCGTCGATTAAATTTAATCATCTCTTTTCCCCAATCACACTTCATCATGAGTAAACTCCCAAACGCAACCACAAGCATTTTTACGGTAATGTCAAAAATGGCAGCCGAATATAATGCGATAAATCTTTCGCAGGGATTTCCAAATTTTCCTGTTGACGAAAGACTAACAGATATAGTTGCAAGATTAGCGAAGGAAAATGTACATCAATATACTCCAATGGCAGGTTATCCTCCGTTGATGAATAAAATTGCCAAACTAATTCAAGATTCTTATAACAGAACAATTAATCCTGATTTAGAACTTTTGGTAACAGCGGGCGCAACACAGGGAATTTTCACTTCAATTCTGGCTTTAGTAAAAGAAAATGACGAAGTAATTATTCTCGATCCGAGTTACGATTCTTATGAATCTCCTATTTTACTTTGCAAAGCAAAACCAGTTAGAGTTGCCTTAAACGATGATTATACGCCGAATTGGGAAACGATAGAAAAAGCTTGTTCTGCAAAAAGCAGGATGATGATAATTAATAATCCTCATAATCCGACGGGAAAAATATTAACCGAGGCTGACTTTATTCAACTAGAAAAAATCCTTTCCAAATATCCTGACATTATAGTTTTATCTGATGAAGTTTACGAATACATCACTTTTGAAGAAAAACATATTTCAGCACATACCAAAAGCTTTCTTTTAGATCGCTGCATAATGGTTTCTTCTTTTGGGAAATCATTTCACATCACCGGCTGGAAAATTGGTTACACCATTGCGCCAGAACATTTAATGAAAGAAATCAAAAAAGTTCATCAATTTTTGGTTTTCAGTGTAAACAGTATTTCGCAATTTGCCATCAGCGAATATTTAGATGTTGTTGATGTCAACCAGCTTGGCAAATTCTATCAGGAAAAAAGAGATTATTTTAGGCAACTTATGCAAAACAGCCAATTTGAACTAAAACCTTGTGAAGGAACTTATTTCCAAGTTGCCTCTTACGCCAATATTTCAAATGAAGATGACGTTACTTTCTGCAAAAACTTAATTATAAATCATGGTGTTGCAGCCATTCCAATTTCTACTTTTTATTCTGATCATAAAGACCAAAAGTTAATCCGTTTCTGCTTTGCCAAAGATGACTTTACGTTAGAATCTGCAGCAAAAAAATTATGCAAAATATAAAGTTTTTTGAAATTTTATAACATTATTATGCATGCATCCTATTTTATTTAACTAATATTGCAAAAAAAGAAAAAGTATGAGCTATACAGACAAAATGTTACGTGATGATGCTTTACAAGGCAAAGTCATTGTCGTTACAGGCGGCGGAAGTGGTTTAGGTAAAGCTATGACCAAATATTTTCTCGAATTGGGAGCTCAAGTAGCGATAACTTCTAGAGATCTGGAAAAGTTAAAAACTACAGCTGCTGAACTGGAAAGCCAGACTGGAGGCAAATGCCTTCCTTTACAATGCGATGTTCGTCATTATGAGGAAGTAGAAAACATGCTTCAGGAAACTTTAAAAGTTTTTGGCAAAGTCGATGTTCTTTTAAATAATGCGGCGGGAAATTTTATTTCACCAACCGAAAGATTGTCAGCAAATGCTTTTGATACCGTTATTGATATTGTATTAAAAGGTTCAAAAAACTGTACGTTAGCTTTTGGAAAACACTGGATCGATACCAAACAAACTTCGGCAACGATTTTAAATATAGTAACTACTTACGCTTGGACAGGATCGGCTTATGTTGTTCCTAGTGCAACTGCAAAAGCGGGAGTTTTGGCAATGACAAGAAGTCTTGCTGTAGAATGGGCAAAATACGGAATTCGTTCTAACGCAATCGCGCCGGGACCTTTTCCAACAAAAGGAGCTTGGGACAGATTATTGCCAGGAGATTTGGCAGAGAAATTTGACATGGCCAAAAAAGTGCCGTTAAAGAGAGTTGGTGATCATCAGGAATTAGCCAATTTAGCAGCTTATTTGGTTTCCGATTTTTCATCGTATATCAATGGAGATGTAATTACCATCGATGGTGGAGAATGGCTGAAAGGCGCAGGACAATTCAATTTATTAGAAGCAATTCCAGAAGAACTTTGGGATCAGCTGGAAATGATGATAAAAGCAAAAAAGAATAAATAATTACAAGTGCTTACTAAATTCAGAATATTTTTTTTAAACTATACTGATTGCACGAAATCCCGACGGCTCTGCTGTCGGGATTTTTTTTATAATTTTTACTATATAAGTGATATAAGTTCAAATATGTCTAGCTTTATCTAAACATCTGTTTACTTAAATTTACTTACATTACTTATATGGTTTAAATAATTAATATACATAAAAAATTCACTTAAATTATTATTTTTGCCAAACAAATATCAAACAAAAATTTTATGCTCATTATTGGAATTGCAGGAGGAACAGGAAGTGGAAAAACTACAGTAGTACACCAGATTATGAATGAATTGCCACACACAGAAGTTGGTGTAATTTCTCAGGATTCGTACTATAAAGAAACAACCAATTTGTCTTTTGATGAAAGAGCATTAATTAATTTTGATCATCCTCGTGCGATTGATTTTGAATTGTTAGAGAAACATTTAAAAGCTTTAAAAGCGGGAGAGACAATCGATCAGCCTGTTTATTCTTTTGTACAGCATAACAGAACAGATGATACGGTTTCGACCCATCCAAGAAAAGTGATGATTGTAGAAGGAATTCTAATTTTAACAAATCCAGAATTACGTGAAATGTTCGATATCAAAATCTTCGTTCATGCCGATTCTGACGAAAGATTAATTCGTCGTTTAAAAAGAGATATTTCAGAACGCGGCCGTGATATCGATGAAGTTTTAAACCGTTATCAAACGACTTTAAAGCCTATGCACGAGCAATTTATCGAACCATCTAAGGCATTTGCAGACATCATTATTCCAAATGACAAATACAATACTGTAGCGATTGATGTAGTTCGCGCCGTAATTAATCAGCGAATTTCATAATTTTTATTGTAAATTTAAACCATAATAATTAGGAGCTGTTTCCCGCTCTCGCCTTTATCTTTTTATGGTCTCGTTAAAGAAACGAAACCATAAAAAGGATACCGGCTCCATCGGGGCTAAAAAAACCAAGCATATTCAAAAGAAATATTCGTTTAAAAATGAAATTAAAAAATCCATACAAAGGCAAAAAATGGTTTAAATACCTGGGCAACAAATACGTTTGGGTTTTGCTGTTTTTTATTGTTTGGATGTTATTTTTAGATAACTACTCTTATTTTGATCATCGCTTTCTGGATGAGCAAATAAATGAACTTCATGACAATAAAAAGTATTATCAGGAAGAAATAAAAAAAGATCAGGAACAGATCAAACAATTAAAAAATCCAGAACAAATTGAGAAATACGCCCGCGAAAAGTATTTCATGAAAAAAGACAGTGAAGACATCTACATCATTCAATTTGAAGGAGACACTATTCAAGAAAAAGAATAATCAAAAAAAATAAAATGGCTACTAACCTATTCGACGATTTTAATCCGATTTCATCCAAACAATGGAAACAAAAAATTCAGTTTGAATTAGATGGAGCCGATTACAATCAAACTGTTATTTGGAACTCTCCAGAAGATATTCAGGTAAAGCCTTTTTATCATAGCGATGAATTTACAAAAGCAGCAAATGTAAATACTCAAGTTTCAGATTTTAAAATCTGCCAGAATATATTTGTTTACGATCTAGACAAATCTGTAGAAAGAGCTTTGAACACCTTAGAAAGAGGTGCAGAAAGTATACGTTTTACTATCGAAAATGATAAAATTGATATTCAAAAATTATTAAAGAATCTTCCTTTAGAAAATAAAATCGTTTACTTTAATTTGAGTTTTATCTCAATCGATTTCGTTAAAAAATTAGATACTATTTCTATTCAGAAAAAGGCTGTTTTTTACTGTAATTTTGATCCTATTGGGCAGTTGGCACGAGATGGAAATTGGTTTACCACTTCAGAAAAAAATAATTTTGAAACTTTAGATTTACTATTTAAAAACACAACAAATTTGAATCTTCTAAGTGTAGATTTAGGTTTGTATCAAAATTCTGGTGCCAATATAACACAGCAAATTGCTTACAGCCTGGCACATGCAAACGAATACTTCAATCGTTTCTCTGACTTTTCTAAACCGATTGTTTTTCAAATATCCGTTGGAACTAATTATTTCTTCGAAATTGCAAAACTTCGTGCACTGCGAATGCTTTTCGATTTAATCGCCGCAGAATATAATTCGAAAATAAAATGTTATTTTTTGGTCACGCCAACAAAACGAAACAAAACTATTTACGATTATAATGTCAATATGCTCCGCACAACAACCGAATGTATGTCGGCAATTTTGGGCGGCGCTGATGCGATTGCTAATTTACCTTACGACGCTTTATATCACAAAGACAATGAATTTGGAGATCGTATTGCAAGAAACCAGCTTTTGATTTTAAAACACGAAAGCTATTTTGACAAAGTAAACAATCCCGCCGACGGAAGTTATTATATTGAAAGTCTAACCATACAGCTCGCTGAAAAAAGTTTAGCCTTATTTAAAGATATTGAAGCTAATGGCGGTTTCTTGAAACTTTTGAACGATGGAACAATCAAAAATAAAATTCAAGAAAGTGCTAATAAAGAGCAAGAATTATTTGATTCTAAGAAAGAAATTTTATTAGGAACCAATAAATATCCGAATAAAGAAGATAGAATGAAACATGATTTAGAATTGTTTCCTTTTGTAAAAATAAAACCAAGAAAAACATTAATTACACCAATTATCGAAAAGAGATTGGCTGAAAAAATGGAGCAGGAAAGATTGGAGCAGGAATAAAGCTAAACTATTTTATTAAAAAAACTAAATTAATTATGGAAGCAATTAGACAAATTATATCCGTTAAAAACCATTCTGTAACAATCTTATTACCCGATGATTTCACAGCAGAAAAAGTAGAAGTAATTATTTTACCTGTTCAAAATGAAGGTTATCAGGTACCGCAATGGCAGATTGACCAAGTTAGAGAAAGAACAGAGAACTATCTAAAAAATCCTAGTAACGTAACTGATATTGATGATTTTTTAAAAGAAATTGAAGATGAATTATAGAATAGTTATTCTTGATGAAGCTAAACTAGATTACAAAAAATCATTATTTTGGTATAAAAATATAAATCCAAAATTATCTGTAAGATTTAATGATTCTTTTAAAAAAAGTGTTGCTATTCTAAAAAAAGACCCTTTTTTATTTCAAATAAGATACGACAATATTCGAATACTATTTTTAAAAACTTTTCCCTACGCAATCCATTATTCTATTTATGAAAATTCAGTAGTTATCAAATCTATTTTTCATACATCAAGAAATAGTGATTTAAACGTATTTTAAATAAAAACATTTACATTGAGAAAAGACCTAAAACATATTAAGCTTAATTTTAAAAGTGATAAGTTAGACGAACTGACGCATAACTCAGAACCTGTAACTCAAAACTTTTTAACTGCTGAAGGAATTGAGATTAAAAAAAACTATTCCGATAAAGATATAGAAGATTTAGAATTTCTTGATTTCGGAGCTGGTTTTGCACCCAATTTACGCGGACCGTACGCTACAATGTACGTAAGACGTCCGTGGACCATTCGACAATATGCAGGATTTTCGACGGCAGAAGAAAGTAATGCTTTTTATAGAAAAAATTTAGCGGCAGGCCAAAAAGGACTTTCAATTGCATTTGATTTACCGACACACCGCGGTTACGATTCAGATCACGAAAGAGTAGTTGGCGATGTCGGAAAGGCGGGCGTTGCAATAGATTCTGTTGAAGACATGAAAGTACTGTTTGATCAGATTCCACTTGACGAAATGTCCGTTTCTATGACGATGAATGGAGCCGTACTTCCTATTATGGCTTTTTATATAGTTGCGGCAGAAGAACAAGGCATTAGTCCTGAAAAACTTGCTGGTACGATTCAGAATGATATTTTGAAAGAGTTTATGGTGCGAAATACCTATATCTATCCGCCAGCTCCTTCAATGAAAATAATCGCTGATATATTTGAATTTACAAGCAAAAAAATGCCTAAATTCAATTCTATCTCTATTTCTGGATATCATATGCAAGAAGCTGGAGCGACTGCGGATATTGAGTTGGCCTACACTTTAGCCGATGGTTTAGAATATATTAGAACTGGCTTATCAACAGGAATGACAATTGACGAATTTGCACCAAGATTATCTTTCTTTTGGGCAATTGGCATGAATCATTTTATGGAAATTGCTAAAATGAGAGCCGGCCGAATGATCTGGGCAAAATTATTACAGCAGTTCAATCCAAAGAGTGATAAATCTCTAGCTTTAAGAACACACTGCCAAACCAGCGGATGGAGTTTAACAGAACAAGATCCGTTTAATAATGTTGCCAGAACTTGCATTGAAGCTTCTGCAGCGGTTTTTGGAGGAACACAATCACTTCACACCAATGCTCTTGATGAGGCAATCGCACTTCCTACAGATTTCTCAGCGAGAATAGCACGTAATACACAGATTTTTCTTCAGGAAGAGACTAAGATTACCAAAACAGTTGATCCGTGGGCTGGAAGCTATTATGTAGAAAGTTTGACAAATGATTTAGTCGAAAAAACTTGGAAATTAATTGAAGAGGTCGAAGAATTAGGCGGTATGACAAAAGCAATCGAAGCCGGAATTCCGAAACTCCGAATTGAAGAAGCCGCAGCAAGAAAACAAGCACGCATAGACAGCGGGCAGGATATTATTGTCGGCGTAAATAAATACCGTTTAGAAAAAGAAGACCCTCTAGATATTTTAGATGTTGACAATCAATTGGTGCGTAAACAGCAAATTGAACGTCTGGAAGAAATAAAACAAACCAGAGATTCTGAAAAAGTAAATAATTCACTAGAAAAATTAATCGTTTGTGCAAAAACTGGACAAGGAAACTTATTAGAAATTGCAATTGAAGCCGCCAGAAACAGAGCAACATTAGGCGAAATTAGTACTGCATTGGAAACCGTTTTTGGTCGTTTTAAAGCACAAATCAAATCTTTTAGCGGTGTGTATAGTGCAGCAATTAAAAATGACGAGAATTTTGAGCGTGCAAAACAACTAGCAGATGTTTTTGCAAAACAAGAAGGAAGACGCCCAAGAATTATGATTGCCAAAATGGGACAAGATGGTCATGACCGCGGCGCAAAAGTTGTCGCTACAGGTTATGCAGATGTAGGTTTTGATGTTGATATTGGTCCCCTATTTCAAACTCCCGCCGAAGCAGCAAAACAAGCAGTTGAAAATGATGTACATATTTTAGGCGTTTCATCGCTTGCAGCGGGTCATAAAACATTGGTTCCTCAAGTTATAGAAGAACTAAAAAAACATGGCCGTGATGATATTATGGTAATTGTAGGAGGCGTTATTCCGTCTCAGGACTATCAATTTTTGTTTGATGCCGGAGCAGCTGCGGTTTTTGGACCAGGAACTAAAATAAGTGAAGCGGCTATAAAAATTCTAGAAGCCTTGATAGATTAAGTTTTACAGTCTCAGTCTCGGTTTTCAGTAATTCCTTTGAGGATTAAATATTGAGATTTTCAGACTTTCTGAAGAAAATAAAAAATAGAAAAAGAGGTTGTTTCACAATTGCGAAACAACCTCTTTTAATTTAGTCGTTAACGGTTGCGTTACTGTCTGCTTCTATAAAAGAAAGATCGTAACCTGCAAAATCTCTCATATAGCTTTTCAAAGACGTTCCGAATGCATCTCTAAAATGTCTGCTTCCTTTGTTTTTGAAAAAATTCTTTACAGAACCTGCACCACCTAAATGCGCTGCAGCTAAAATTCCAGATTCGGTAATTTCAATACCACTGATGATTTTGCCTTCGTACTTTGTGATTTCGTTACGTAAAATCCATTTGTTTTTGGCCAATAAAGCCATAAATGCTTTTTCTTGTAAGGCAGGATCTTTTAAAAAGGCTTTGTTATCATTAATTCCGATCGCTCTTAGAGCTTTAGAACCAAATTGATATTTACCCATATAACCAAGAGAATTTACTAGTCTGTATTTCCCTTGAGATTCTTTAAAAGCAACTGCTTCTTTAAAACCTATTAGATGATTCCCTGTGTATGGGACGTTGGTATTCGGGTAATCATCCTTTTCTTTTGATGGAAAAATATATTCTGATCCATCTGTTTTTTCAATTAAAAACCAAGGTTTGGTTTCTTTGTTAGAGGGAATAAATCCCAAACTTAAAAATGTAATAATAACGACTAAACTCGCATAAAAATACCATTTCTTTATCATAAATTGTTTTTCTTCAAAACGCTGTCACCCTCTTGAAATTTCTACGGTGCAAAGATAAGACATTTTAAAAATATGCTAAAAATCAACGTTTTACCATTTTTATTAGAAAAGTAGAAATCGCTTTGATCCCAGTTATAATAATGGATTCCAAAAGATTTTGAGTCTCCTTTTTTACCTTCAAAAATTGAAATTTAGGAGCAAAAAAAATCAAATTTTATATTAATTTTAAGGAAAATACACTAAAAAGAAAGAAATAGATTACAAAAAATCACTCATTTTTATGCAAATCTTGAAAAGTACTTTTTGAATTTTATAAAATTTACCATTAAAAAATGTTTATTTTTTCATTAAGAATAGTCAAAAAACACTCAAAATAATAATTCAATAATTTTTCGACAGGAAATTCATTTTCAATTAAAATTAGACATAAAAAAAACCGAAGCAAATGACTTCGGTTCTTTCTTTTTTTAAAAATAAATTATCTTGTTACTCCTTGACTAGCGATCCAGTCAGAATATTTTTTTGCATTTACATTATGTTCTGCCAATGTTGCTGCAAATTCATGGTATCCAAAACGCTCCACACTTGCACAGAAATAGATATAATCGTTCTTTTCCGGGTTTAAAACTGCCTCTAAAGCTGTAATATCCGGCATCGCAATTGGCCCTGGCGGAAGTCCTTTATTTACATAAGTATTATATGGCGATTTCATTACCAAATCATTATAAAAAACTCTTTTAATTACTTGATCAAAATTATTGTCTCTTAACTTCAAAGAATAAATAACAGTTGGATCTGCCTGTAATGGCATTTCTAAACGAAGACGATTTAAATAAACCCCAGCAATACGCGGTCTTTCGTCCTTTTTTACTGATTCTTTGTGTACGATTGAAGCTAAAATAGTCGCTTGAACAGGAGTTAATCCTTGTTTTTTTGCTTTTTCAATTCTTTCTGCTGTCCAGAAATTATTGTATTCCTTAATCATTTTATCACGAAACTTCTCTGCAGAAGTATTCCAATAGATTTCATAGGTGTTCGGAATAAACATAGCAAAAACATTTTCTTCGGTGAAACCGTTTGCCGCCATGAAAGTAGAATCTTTTATCGCTTTTAATAATGATAAACTGTCTGCTTCTATTTCGGCACCAATTCTTCCTGCAAAATTTTCTAAACGTTCTTGATTATTAAATACCAATTTAACTGGAATATTAGAACGCATTGCTCTAACTAAATCAATATTATTCATATCTTTCTTTAAAAGAAAGCGTCCAGATTTTACATTTTGCGGATAATCTCTTTTTTCGGCAACCATTTCAAAATTGTCGAAATTTTTGATGTAAGGCGTTAATATCTTTTTTACATCGGCGTAACTAGCGTCTGTAGGTACATAGACATATAATTCTTTTTCTTCAAACTTAGTATTAGAACTAAAAATTTTACTGATTAAAATAAAACCATAAATCATTAAAACTGAAATTACGGCTACGGCGCTTATTGTGATAATTTTTTTTAGAGTCAAAGCTTAAAATTTAAATTTGTTTATTAATTAGCTGAAAAACTGCTTCATCTTGATAGTGGTTATGATGCAGAATCCAATCTTTCTTTATTCCAATTTTCTCAAAACCAAATTTAGTAAAAAGTGCGATACTTGCTGCATTTTCTACACCTATATTTGCGTATAATTGATGAAGATTTAAATTATAAAAAGCATACTTTATCAAAAGCTCTAAAGCCTCAGAACCAATATTCTGTCCTTTATTTTCGTTTTTTTGAATAACAATACCAATTCCCGCCCTATTATTTCTAGGATCAAAATCAAATAAATCAATTAATCCGACAGCTGGAAAATCATCGTCTTGACAAATCGCCAACCGAAGCTGCTTTGCTTCATAAATATCTTGGTGGGCATTTTCTAAATATTGTTTAATTAAAAAACGACTATAAGGGGTTTGTGTGTTGCTCACTTCCCATATATTCTGATCGTTTTCTACAGCATAGATAAACTCTAAATCTTCAGGTTCTAGTGCACGCAGATAAATCGAATCGCCTTTTAGTGTTATCATTTACAATTTTAGATTTTAGATTGCAGATTTTAGATTTTAAAAATCTCGATTGGTATTTGGGATTTAAAATTTTGGGATTTAACTATTAAATTTCTATTGTTCCTTTAAAAACAAATTTTGCAGGTCCAGTTAAGAAAACATTTGTAAACTGATCATTTTCTTTATCAAAAGAAACAACTAGTTTTCCTCCTTCAACATTTAAATTAATAGCCGTTTTATCTGTTTCTCCAATAGCATTCATCGCTATTGCAACTGCAGTAGCACCAGTTCCACAAGCTAATGTTTCGTCTTCAACACCTCTTTCATACGTTCTCAAAGAAAAGGTATCATTATCTACTTTTTTTACAAAGTTGATATTGCTGCCTTTTTCTCCATACAATTCTCCATAACGAATTGCTGCACCATTTTCTTTTACATTATAATGTTCCAAATCATCTACAATTTGAACATGGTGAGGCGATCCAGTGTTTAAGAACGTATAAGAATCTTTTTTCTGTATTTCATTAACATCAATCATTTGCAAAGAAACAATTGAATCATCATTAACAGAAGCATGGTGTAATCCGTCAGTAGCAATAAATGTAGTTTTATCATCAATTACTCCCAATTGATTGGCAAAAGCAACCAGACAGCGGCCGCCGTTTCCACACATTGAACTTTGATTTCCGTCTGAATTATAGTAGACCATTCTAAAATCGGTTTCAGTGTCATTTTCCAGCAGAATTAATCCGTCTGCTCCAATTCCGAAACGTCTGTCGCACAAGCGTTCAATAAGTTTAACATCTTCTTTTGGAAAGAAATTTGATCGATTATCAATCATTACAAAATCGTTCCCAGTTCCTTGATATTTGTAAAATTCTATTTGCATTTTTTAGTCATTAGAAGTACAAAAGTACGAACTATTAATTAATGAAATGTTAATCATTGTTAAAGAGAGTTAAACCGTTTTTACAAATAATTTTTTGAAGTAATTTTACGTTAAATAACATGAACATAAATTCTAATAACTTAATTACAAATTCTAATATGAAAAGATTTTCAGCCTTATTTTTAGTGTCATTATTAAGTGGTGCTATTACTCTTGGTGCTTACAAGTTATTATTTGAAAGCAACAATTCTTTTTTTGGAAAAGGAAATTCTGTTGTTACTCTTGCCCCCAATTCATTTGGAAAAAATGTTGGTTTAGCAGCTGAAACAGTCGATTTTACCGAAGCCGCAGACAAAACTATCCATACCGTTGTTCACGTAAAAAATGTTTCGAGAAGAACTGTAAGCAACCCAATGCTTGAGTTTTTCTATGGTTATGGCGGACAGCAGCAACAAGAACAAGTAGGAACTGGTTCTGGCGTAATTATTTCTGAAGACGGATATATTGTTACCAACAATCACGTAATTAAAGATGCTACAGAAATTGAAATTACTTTAAACAATAAAAAATCGTATAAAGCGAAGTTAATTGGCACCGATTCTAAAATGGATATCGCGCTTTTGAAAATAGATGCAGATGTAAAACTTCCTTACACCGCTTTTGCAAATTCTGACAGCGTAAAAGTTGGCGAATGGGTATTGGCAGTTGGAAATCCGTATAACTTAACTTCTACTGTAACAGCCGGAATTGTTTCGGCGAAAGCCAGAAATTTAGATCAAAGCGGAATTCAGTCATTTATTCAAACCGATGCTGCCGTAAATCCAGGAAATAGTGGTGGTGCGTTAGTCAATACCAGAGGAGAATTAATTGGTATTAATACGATGATTTCTTCAATGACTGGTTCTTATGTGGGTTATTCGTTTGCAGTTCCTTCTAATATTGCTCGTAAAATTATCGAGGATATTATGGAATTTGGAAATGTCCAAAGAGGAATTTTAGGAGTTGAAGGAGGGGAATTGAACAGCACTGCCTCCAAAGAATTAGGAATTACGGAAACGCAAGGATTTTATATTAATAGAGTTACTAAAAATTCTGGTGCAGAAAAAGCAGGTTTGGGTAAAGGTGACATTATTATAAAATTGGATGAACAAAATATTTCTACTTATGCAGATTTATCAGGTTATATTAATACCAAACGACCAAATGATGTGGTGAAAGTAACTTATGTTAAAGACGGAAAAACTAAAACGGTTCCTGTAACTTTGAGTAAAAATGAATTTTACAGCGCTGAATTTAAAGGAATCGAGTTAGAAAATATCGATGCAGCAGACAAGAAAAAATTCAGAATTGATTATGGTGTAAAAATTAAAAACATCACTAATGAAAATTTAATGCAGTACCAAAATGAATTGCAAGGAAATATTATTTTAAGTATTGATAATGTAAAAGCAACAAATGTTGAAACCGTTTCAAAACTTTTAAGTAAAAAGGATGAAGGACAAAGTGTTCGAATTGAAATGATCAATAGAAACGGAGAAATTTTTAGAATCATTATTTAAGTCCAATTATTCAGTCACAGTATTTAGTGACAGTCTCAGTTTAAACTGAAAATTAAAATTGCGACTGAGAACTAAAAAAAGCCATCTTAAAAAATAAATTAAGATGGCTTTTTTATTTTCAAAAATAAATGCCTAAATAGTTTACGAAATCGATTGAAATAGATACTTTTGCGCCAAATTATAAAATAAGTGAGCGTTTTATTATTTCAATTAAAGTAAATTATGAACAACAAATCATTGTACCAAAAAGAGGTATCATTACAAGTCGACCGAAGAAGAGCTGGTGTCGAATTAATTAAAATCATAAGTGATTTATGGTATGACAAATCGATAGAAATGGTTTTATTTAAAAACCAGCTGCTCGATAAAAATGTCAGCGACATTATCAACCTTCATCAATATGCAGGTGAATTTGTTGGAAAACCAATCACAATATTTGATTCTGTAGAAATCGCAAAAGTCGTTTTGTCGTTAGATCTTCCGCCATCTAAAATAGATCTTGGAAAATTAACTTACGAATATCGTTTAGAAGATGAAAAATATCCAGATGCAAGATATTTTGTTATGGATAAATTGAAGAAAGCAAAATCATCTAAAGAGATTCAACCTAAAGATGTTGTCCTTTATGGTTTTGGTAGAATCGGGCGTTTATTAGCGAGAGAATTAATGTCTAAAACTGGAAAAGGAAATCAATTGCGTTTGAGAGCAATTGTAACTCGAGACAAAAATGATGTGTCTAGTTTAGAAAAGCGTGCTTCTTTACTACGTTATGATTCTATACATGGAGATTTTCACGGATCTGTAATTGCCGATCCAAAAAACAATGCGTTAATAATTAATGGAACTACTGTTCATATCATAACAGCAAATTCTCCCGAAGAAATCGATTATACGCATTACGAAATAAATGATGCATTACTTATAGACAATACCGGAGCTTTTACTACAGAAGAAGCTTTAAAAAAGCATTTAAAATCTAATGGAATAGAAAAAGTACTATTAACAGCTCCAGGAAAAGGGGTTCCAAATATTGTTTATGGGGTCAATCAAAACGAATACAACCCCGATGAAATTGCCATATTTTCTGCCGCTTCATGTACTACAAATGCTATTACACCAATTTTGAAAGTTATTGAAGATACATTAGGCGTTACAAAAGGCCATTTAGAAACCATTCATGCATACACAAACGATCAAAATCTGGTTGATAATATGCACAAAAAATACCGTCGTGGAAGAGCAGCTGCTTTAAACATGGTGATTACAGAAACGGGCGCAGGAAATGCCGTTGCAAAAGTACTTCCATCATTAGAAGGAAAATTAACTTCAAATGCAATTCGAGTTCCTGTTCCAAATGGTTCTCTAGTAGTTTTGAATTTAGATGTTAAAAAGGCAACGTCAATTACAGGCATTAATAAAATCATGAAGAAATATGCTCTTGAAGGAGAATTGGTAGAGCAAATTAAATATTCTTTAAACAATGAACTAGTATCATCTGACATTGTTGGAACTTCGGCTCCTTCCATTTATGACAGTAATGCAACGATTGTATCAAAAGATGGAAAAAACATAGTTTTATATATATGGTATGATAACGAATACGGATATAGTCATCAAGTTATTCGTTTAGCAAAATATATTGCCAAAGTAAGACGTTATACTTATTATTAATTCGACCAAACTAACTATTTTGCTAAAACCATCAAGATTTCTTGGTGGTTTTTTCATTATATTAAATAGGTAATACTGTGGTACTTTTTACTTCTGAAATCACAAAAACGGTATTTATTAAAGAAACTTCAGGTAAAACAGATAATTTTTTTTGATGAAAATGATGGTAACTTTCCATATCTGGAATAATAATTTTCAGCATGTAATCGAAATTTCCAGATACATAATTACACTCAACAACTTCTGGTAAATTCAAAATCGATTGATTAAACCCTTCAGAAGTATCATAGGTTTGTTTTGTCAATGTTACTTGACAATAAACCGTGAGATTATTTCCGAGTTTTTTCTTATCTAAAATCGTCACATATTTTTCTATAATCCCGTCTTTCTCAAGACGTTTCACTCTATCATGAACTGGAGTTAAAGACAGGTTTATTTTGTTTGCGATGTCTTTTAAAGTATAATGTGCATCTTCCTGCAGAAGACGTAAGATTTTTTTGTCAATTTCATCTAAAGCCATAACGAAAACGTTTTATTAGATTCATACTTTTTAGTCTTTTTTTCTTTTTGACGAATAAAATCAGATCAAAAAAAGAATATTTTTCTGTAAAAGTAAAAAATAAAATAATATTTTCTTATTTAACATTCATTAAACCATAATTTATTCTCTCTCTGTAGCTTTGTAAAACAATTTCAATAAAAACAAAAAAATATAACAACATGATAATAGGTATTCCAAAAGAAATAAAAAATAACGAAAACAGAGTTGCTTTGACTCCTGCTGGTGTTTCAGAAATGAAAAAACATGGACATACAGTGTACGTTCAAGCTACTGCTGGTTTAGGAAGTGGTTTTAGCGATGACGAATATGCACAAGCTGGAGCATTAGTTTTACCAACTATTGAAGAAGTTTATGCAATTGCAGAAATGATTATTAAAGTAAAAGAGCCAATTGCTTCTGAATATCCATTGATTAAGAAAGATCAATTATTATTTACTTACTTCCACTTTGCTTCATCAGAAGAGTTAACTCATGCAATGCTCGAAAAAGGTGCAGTTTGTTTAGCTTACGAAACTGTTGAAAAAACAGACCGCAGTTTACCTTTATTAGTTCCAATGTCAGAAGTTGCAGGTCGTATGGCAATTCAACAAGGAGCAAAATATCTTGAAAAACCATTGAAAGGAAGAGGAATCCTTTTAGGAGGTGTTCCTGGAGTTCCACCAGCAAAGGTTTTAGTTTTAGGTGGAGGAATCGTAGGAACTCAAGCAGCAAAAATGGCAGCAGGTTTAGGAGCTCAAGTTACTATCATGGATTTAAGCTTACCTCGTTTACGTCAGTTAGATGACATTATGCCAGCTAATGTAAACACAGAAATGTCTAACCATTATAACATCACTAGAGCAATTAAAGATGCTGACTTAGTTGTTGGAGCAGTTTTAATTCCAGGAGCAAAAGCACCACACTTAATTACTCGTGATATGTTGAAATTAATGCGTCCGGGAGCAGTTGTTGTTGACGTTGCAGTTGACCAAGGTGGATGTATCGAAACTTGTACTCCTACAACTCACGAAAACCCAACTTTCATTATAGATGATATTGTTCACTATTGTGTAGCTAATATGCCAGGTGCTGTTCCTTACACATCTACATTGGCTTTAACAAATGCAACTTTACCTTATGCTGTACAATTAGCTAACAAAGGATGGGAAAAAGCATGTGCTGAAAATGAAGAATTGAAAAAAGGATTAAATGTTGCTAACGGAAAAATCCTTTACAAAGGAGTTGCTGAAGCTTGGAATCTTCCTTTTAACGAAGAAATAGTATTAGCAAACGCATAGTGCTACTACTTAAATAAGTGCTTACTAAGTCACTATTATAAAGGCTTTTCTTAATTGAAAAGCCTTTTTTATGCCATAAAAAAACCTGCCTTAAAAGACAGGTTTTAAAAACTGATATATTAGAGACTATTTCTTTTCATCTAAAACTTCCTGCAATACTTTTGCTTCAGTTCCATTAGGGAAAGTAACTTTAATTTTCTGAGCTATTGTTGGCGCAATTTCAGTAATCGCTTTTTTATCGTAAGACTCTCCTTTTTTAATATGCCATCCATAAAAAATAGCCGGTACATGAGTATCATAACTATAAATTGTTCCGTGAGATGTTCCAGTAGTACTGTATTCAATATCACCCGGTTTATCAACGATAACTAAATCACCGTTTTGTGTAACATCATATCCTTTAGCTACAAAATTAAGTGAATAGTCGTTTCCTCCATTAGCCAAAATTTCTTCTTCTGTATAAACCTTTTTAACTTGAGGCTGCATCATTAAAAAGTCTTTAAAAGCTTTTTTAACTTTTGCTAATTCTAAACCTTTATCTTTAATGATTTGCTTATTAAGGAAAACATTGAAGTTTGAATAGTTTAAAACTAAATCTACTCCAAAAGTTTTTACTGAGAAATCCTGCATGCTTTTCTTTACTTCTTTTGACGGATAGTTGTCTACATTGTATTTACGGTCTTTTAAGTAAATTACATTCTCTGCTCCCGCGTGATCTGCAGTTAGGAACAATAAATAATTGCCTTTACCAACAGTTTTATCTAAATACACTAAGAAATCAGCAATAGTTTGATCTAGTCTTAAGTAAGTATCCTGAAGTTCCATTGATCTAGGCCCAAGAAGGTGTCCAACATAGTCAGTAGATGAAAAACTAACTGTTAAGAAATCTGTAATATTATCTTTTCCTAGTTCTTCTTTTTCTATTGCTCTTTTTGCAAAGTCTGCTAAAAGATCGTTTCCATAAGGAGTTGCACGAATAATTCCTGCATCATTTTTCTCATACATAGATTTTAAATCATATGGAAAAACAGGTGCAGCACTTCCGTATAATTTGCCTTCATAAGGATTATTATCTGGAAGACTTTCATTATATACTGAAGCTGGTTTGTATAAATCCCAGCCTTTATTGATATATGTTAGATAATTTTTCTCATTATTGAATTCAGATACCCATTCTGGTAATTTTTCACCGTAAAAAGTACTAGAAATGAATGAACCTGTTTTGCTGTACCAAAATGCCCAATTTGCAAAATGACCCGCTGGTAAAATTGCACCACGATCTTTAAGACTCATTCCGATTACTTTTCCAGCGAAATTTGTCGCCATTCTGACTTCATCAGTAATTGTAGTACTTTGAAGATTTTTAGGAGACATTGCTCCTTCTTCTGCGGTTCCATCTCCAACAGTTTTCACACCAGCATCATCTGTACAATACATTTCTTTACCAAGAGTTCTGCTGAACCATTCGTTACCAACAATTCCGTGTGTAGCTGGGGTAGTTCCTGTATAAATCGAAGCATGTCCTGGAGCAGTATATGTTGGCATATAATTATAATGCATATTTTGAAAAACATATCCATTATTCATTAACTTCTTAAAACCGTTTGGGGAAAAATCATCTGAAAAACGATATAAATATTCCATTTTCATTTGATCAACTACTATACCTACAACTAATTTAGGACGTTGTTGTGCACTTAAATTTGTGATAACAAAAAGAGCCAACAGTAAAATACTTTTTCTCATGTTTAAATAATAATTTGAACACAAAAATACTCATTCAAATTCAAAACTTCTAAACTATCAATGTAGAAGAACACACAATTGACTATAATTTAACAGTATCCGTTTTTAACAAAGGCTATTTAGGAAAACCATATAAAAGCAAAAAACCCTATCCGGTTTGGATAGGGTTTTTCAAAGAAAGGCGACGACATACTCTCCCACATAACTGCAGTACCATCTGCGCAGGCGGGCTTAACTACTCTGTTCGGGATGGGAAGAGGTGAGCCCCGCCGCAATAACCACCTTAAGGTTTTT
>NZ_MRCQ01000003.1 GCF_002304005.1 Flavobacterium sp. ACN6
GAACTTTCCCTGTTTGCGGGGTGCAAATGTAACATCCGTTTTCAAATATCACAAGCTTTTTTGAATCTTTTTTTGAAAAAACTTTTCAGTTTAAAATTCAATGCCTGTCAGTGTTTCAGTGAACGTTTGTCGTTGTTGCGGGTGCAAAAGTACCACCTTTATTTACATTTACAAGCCTTTTTTTTATATTTTTTCCATGTTTTAAACGCTTTTTTCTTAACACTCTGATAACTGCTTATTTACAAAACTAATTTTTTCTTTATATCCTAGGTTTTTTCTTATTTACACTATCTTTTCTGCATTTTTAATACTGTTTGAAATGCCTGTTTTGTCAATTTTATATTCTTGAAGGTACTTTTTTGATATTCATCTCCTCTTTTCCCCCTTTCCTTCTTTTGAAAACTACTGCCCTAGCCCCGAATTAAAAATAAATTCCAATTTTTTAAAACCCAAATTCCAATTTTCTTGGATTGTGGGATATTGGACGCGGGCTTCGACTTCGCTCAGCCTGACAAACGGTATTTGAATTCTAAAAACTTCCTTTGTCATTAAATAGGCTTCGGCTTCGCTCAGCCTGACATGACTTTACATTTTTCTTGGAAAGTCAGATTAACAAATAAGATTTTAAATAATACCTGCGTAATGCATAAGACGCACTGCTGTGTGTTTCTACGGAAAATTGGATTTTAATTAAAATTAATTCTATACATATATATAGGTATATACAAAAGTAAACCCGACAGGTTTCAAAACCTGTCGGGTTGGGTTGATCAAATCTATTCCTAATATGGTAGCAGCCTCCAGTACTTAGATAATAAAATAATCTTCTACATATATATATTGTATGTATTTTAGTAATCATGTATATTTGCATTCACAAAATTATAAACAATGATCAAGATTACTTTACCCGATGGGTCAATTAGAGAGTTCGCTTCGAGCGTAACTCCAATGGAGGTCGCTAAAAACATTAGCGAAGGTTTTGCAAGAAATGTTATTTCTGCATCTTTTAATGGTACAACTATTGAAACCGAAACTCCATTAACGACCGACGGTAATCTTATTTTATATACTTGGAATGATGCTGAAGGTAAAAAAGCTTTCTGGCATTCGACTTCGCATGTAATGGCTCAGGCCCTTGAGGAATTATACCCAGGAATTAAATTAACTCTTGGACCTGCAATTGCTAATGGGTTTTATTACGACGTAGATTTTGGTGATCAGAAAATTTCTGAGGCTGACTTTAAAAAGATCGAAGATCGTGTTCTTGAAATTTCGAGAGGGAAGCATGAATTTAAAATGCGTCCTGTAAGCAAAGCAGATGCATTAGAAATGTACAAAGACAATGTTTACAAGACTGAATTGATTTCTAATCTTGAAGACGGGACTATTACTTTTTGCGATCATGCTACTTTTACAGATTTATGCCGTGGTGGACATATTCCGAATACTGGAATCATCAAGGCTATGAAAGTTATGAGCGTTGCTGGTGCTTACTGGAGAGGGGATGAAAAGAACAAACAGCTGACTCGTGTTTACGGAACATCTTTCCCTAAACAAAAAGATTTAACGGAGTACCTTGAACTTCTTGAAGAAGCAAAACGTCGTGATCACCGTAAATTAGGAAAAGAACTTGAATTGTTTGCTTTCTCTCAGAAAGTAGGTCAAGGTTTACCTTTATGGTTACCGAAAGGAGCTGCACTTAGAGATCGTTTGGAGCAGTTTTTGAAAAGAGCTCAAAAGAAAGCAGGATATGAACAGGTTGTAACTCCACATATTGGTCAGAAAGAACTTTATGTTACTTCTGGACATTATGCGAAATATGGTGCTGATAGTTTTCAGCCAATACATACTCCAGCGGAAGGTGAAGAATTTTTATTGAAACCAATGAACTGCCCTCACCACTGTGAAATTTACAATGTAAGACCTTGGTCATATAAAGATTTACCTAAGCGTTATGCTGAATTTGGTACTGTATATAGATATGAGCAATCTGGTGAGTTACATGGCTTGACTCGTGTTAGAGGTTTTACTCAGGATGATGCGCATATTTTCTGTACTCCAGAGCAATTGGATGAGGAATTCAAAAAAGTAATTGACCTTGTATTGTATGTATTTGGTTCTTTAGGTTTTGAAAACTTTACTGCTCAAATCTCGTTGAGAGATCAAGAAGACAGAGAGAAATATATTGGTACAGATGAAAACTGGGAAAAAGCTGAAAATGCTATTATTAATGCAGCAAGAGACAAAGGTCTTAATACTGTTGTAGAATACGGCGAAGCTGCATTCTACGGACCAAAGCTTGACTTTATGGTTAAAGATGCTTTGGGAAGACAATGGCAGTTAGGAACTATTCAGGTTGATTACAATTTACCAGAACGTTTTGAATTGACATATAAAGGTGCTGATAATGAATTACATCGACCAGTTATGATTCACAGAGCTCCTTTTGGATCTATGGAACGTTTTATCGCAATTTTATTAGAGCATACAGCAGGAAATTTCCCACTTTGGTTAATGCCAGAACAGGCTATAATCTTGTCTTTGAGTGAGAAATACGAAAATTATGCTAAAAAAGTTTTAGATTTGCTAGAAAATCACGAAATTCGCGCCCTAATTGACAACCGAAATGAAACTATCGGTAAGAAAATTAGAGATGCAGAGATGCAGAAAATTCCATTTATGCTTATCGTGGGTGAGGAAGAAGAGAAAAACGGTACTATTTCTATTCGTCGTCACGGACAAGAAGGAAAAGGTAATATTACAGTTTCAATCGAAGAATTTGCTTCGATTGTAGACGAAGAAATAAAAAAGACATTAAAAGTATTTACAGTTTAACTTAAATTAGAAAGTCATAGCAATAAGAAGCAACAGAGGTTTTCAACCTCGAGTAGAAAAAAAAGATGCACACAGAATAAATAACAATATTCGTGGAGTACAAGAAGTAAGGTTAGTAGGCGAGAACATCGAACCAGGTGTATTTAAGCTTGCAGAGGCTTTGCGTCTAGCAGATCAGTTTGAATTGGATTTGGTTGAGATTTCGCCAAACGCTGAGCCGCCGGTTTGTAAAATCATGGACTACAAGAAATTTGTTTACGAACAAAAGAAAAGAGACAAAGCATTAAAAGCTAAATCTTCTCAAGTTGTGGTAAAAGAGATTCGTTTTGGTCCTCAAACTGACGAGCATGATTATGAGTTCAAAAGAAAGAACGCTGAAAAATTCTTAAAAGAGGGAGCTAAATTAAAAGCTTTCGTTTTCTTTAAAGGACGTTCTATCATTTACAAAGATCAAGGTCAGATTTTATTATTACGTTTGGCTACAGATTTAGAAGAGCACGGTAAAGTTGAAGCTATGCCTGTTTTAGAAGGTAAGAGAATGATTATGTTCATTGCTCCGAAGAAGAAAAAATAATTATTTGCTATAAGCAGTAAGCTTTAAGCTTTAAGCAAACGTTATTGTAAATCTTTGCTTAAAGCTTAAAGCCTAAAGCCTAAAGCTTTTGAAAATATAAGTAAGTAAGAATAAATTAAAACACTAGGAAAAATGCCTAAAATGAAAACAAAATCTAGCGCTAAGAAACGTTTTAAAGTTACTGGCTCTGGAAAGATTAAAAGAAAGCATGCTTTTAAAAGTCACATCTTGACTAAAAAATCTAAAAAACGTAAATTAGCTTTGACACACTCAGCGCTAGTTCACTCTACAGATATGAAAAGCATCAAACAACAATTAAGAATTATCTAATATAAGTTTAAAGTTGTAAAGTCTTATAAGTCGCAAAGTTGTAAACTTTTGACATTTGACTTTTAAACCTTTGACTAAAGATTTTCTTTAGGTTAAAAAAATATTTATATAACCTTGGAGTACGGCTTTCAAGTTCCTTTGATTCAATTCAGGACGCCTGCTACAAAAACACATTAAAATTATGCCAAGATCGGTAAATTCAGTTGCTAAAAGAGCAAGAAGAAAAAAAATAATGAAGCAAGCCAAAGGTTTCTTTGGTAGACGTAAAAACGTTTGGACAGTTGCTAAGAACGCGGTAGAGAAAGCAATGAGCTATGCTTACCGTGACAGAAAACAGAATAAAAGAAATTTCCGTTCATTATGGATTCAACGTATCAACGCTGGAGCTAGATTAGAAGGAATGTCTTATTCTCAATTCATGGGGAAAGTTAAAGCTAACGGAATCGAATTGAACCGTAAAGTTCTTGCAGATTTAGCTATGAACCACCCAGAAGCTTTCAAAGCAATACTTAATAAAGTAAAATAAACGTTTTATAAACTCAATTTAGATTACTTACTTATCATAAAAAAACCATTCGTTTATTCGAATGGTTTTTTGTTTTTATGGAGATTACAACAATTCTATTAGTTTACGAATTAAAATAATTAAAGTAAATTTACTTAAAACTATCAATGAAATGCATAATGCAATTTTAGACCATATTCAAAAGTTTGTTCCACTTGAGCCATCAGAAATTGACATACTCGAATCCTGTTTAACTACAACACAGATTAAGAAAAAGAGTCTCGTATTACAAGAAGGACAGGTCTGCAATACGATGTACTTTATTGTAAAAGGCTGTATGCGTCAATATATCATTAACCCAAAAGGAACGGAACAAACATTACAATTTGCTGTTGAAAATTGGTGGATAACAGATTATTTAAGTTATCATAACCATACTCCATCTCATTTTTATATTCAAGCAGTTGAAACGACAGAAGTGATTGCAATTGATAAAACGGTTTTAGAATCTGTACTGGTTCAGATTCCAAATCTTGAAAAGTATTTTAGAATTGTTGCTCAAAAAGCATTTGGCGCCGCTCAGATGCGAATTAAATTTTTGTTTACAATGTCTGCAGAAGAACGATATAATCACTTCAAAAACCAACAACCGGATTTTGTCCAGCGTGTTCCGCAATATATGCTTGCCTCCTATTTGGATTTTTCGGCAGAATTTATGAGTAAAATAAGAGCTGGAAAAGTGTGATTGAATTTCTTGAAGTAGTTCAAGTTTTTAAGAGTATACATTACTGACCTTTGTAATGAACTTTTAAAACATATAAAAATGAAATCAAGAATTGTTATCCCGAACGTTGCTCCAGAAGCTTATCAAGCTTTAATGAACTTAGAAAAATATATTTCTACAACTTCATTAACTGCGGTTCATAAAGAATTAATTAAAATTCGTGCATCACAAATTAACGGTTGTGCATTTTGTATTAATATGCATACTGCTGATGCTAGAAAGCATGGAATTTCTGAACAAAGAATATACTTAACAAGTGCTTGGCGCGAAGCTGATGTTTATACAGAAGATGAAAAAGCAATTTTGGCTTTAACAGAACAGGTGACTTCAATAAGCAACCATGTTTCTGATGAAGTTTATCAAAATGCAGCGAATTTATTTGATGAAAAATATCTAGCTGAAATCATTTTAGCAATTATTACAATCAACTCTTGGAACAGACTTGCAATTACAACTGGACTGAGAGCCGTTTAAATTTTATAAGGAGATTTTTACAAGCTTCAATCATTCAAAAGCCCTTTGTTTAAAAGGGCTTTTTGTATTTAGCTCTAAATGAGAATCAAAAAAAACGCTATTTGAAAATAATTGAAAATACCGTATTTATACTCTTTTGAGATTTCCAGAAATATTTATTTTTGGCGCATGATACCAAAAAGAGCGCAAATATTATTTTATGTAATTGTCATATTATTAACGCTTTTATCTTGCCAAAAGAGAAATTCTCCTAACAAAAAAGAAGCCTACAACAAAGCTAAAGCCGACAAACTAATAGCTGTGGCTGACACTTTGTTTGACAACAATAAATTTGACAGTGCGTTTTACTATTACAATGAAGCAATTTTTGTCTGCTCTCCAATTAAGGATGCTGAAAACTATATCAGTACTTTAAACCGAATGGCGATTATCCAGCAGACTCACGGAGATTTTGCAGGAAGCGAAGCCACAATTACAAAGGCACTGCCTTACGCAAAATATGTAAAAAACAAACTTCATACCTGGAACTTATATGTTACGCTAAGCGTTAACTACTTGGATACATACGATTACAAGAGCGCTATATTATATAATGAAAAAGCTTTACAATTAGACACAAAAAACTGGAGAAAGCTGGCAGCTAAAAATAATATCGGAGTTGCTCTTATTCAAGAAAAAAAATATTACGAAGCGCTTACTATTTTTCTTCCTTTAGAAACAAAAGATGAAATAGTTAAAGACAAGGATATTTACGGTTCTTTATTGGACAACATTGGTTTTTGTTATTTTAAAATAGACGCTCCTAAAAAAGGATTGGAGTATATGAATAGAGCTTTAGAAGTAAGGCAGGATGCTCAAAATCCTTTCGGCTTGGGAAAAAGCTACATGCATCTAGCTGAATTCTATCAACAAAGAGATCTTTCTTTATCTAAAAAATACATTCTTTTAAGCTATAAAGAATATAGTAAAATCAACTATATCGACGGCAGGCTTTCAGCCCTAAAAATGATAATTAACAACAGCAATAATAATGAATTAAAAGAGTACTCAAATCTTTACATTGCATTATCAGACAGCATTGATGAAGTAAGACAGAAAGCTAAAAATCAATTTGCAAAAATTAAGTATGACTCTAAACGTGAAAAAGAAGAAAATTTAAAGCTTAAAGCTCACAAGGCAGAAAATGAATTGGATCTCGAGAGACAAAAAAATAGAAATATTATCTCATACATTATAGTTATCTTGAGTTTGTGTCTGATATTAATTCTATATTATTATTTAACCTCTAAAGCAAATCGTGACAAAATTGAAGCCGCTTATAACAGCGAAACAAGAATTTCTAAAAAACTTCATGATGAATTAGCAAATGATATTTACCATACAATGGCTTTTGCTGAAAACAAAAACTTGTCTTTACTTGAAAACAAGGAACAGTTATTAAATAGTTTAGACACTATTTATTCCAGAACAAGAGATATCGCTAGAGAAAACTGTACAATTAGTACAGATGGAAATTATGTTTTATCAATTAAAGAAATGATTTCTGGGTTTAATACTCCAAATATAAATCTTTTAATTAATGGCTTGGATACAATTTCCTGGCATGAAATAGATAAAGCAAAGAAAACAGCAATTTACAGGGCGATACAGGAGTTACTGGTAAACATGAAGAAACACAGTGAAGCCAGTTTGGTTGCCATTATTTTTAAAGAGACGAACAAGGACATTACAATCAATTACACTGATAACGGTAAAGGAATTGATGTTACCAAAATGGTTTTAAAAAATGGACTGCATAATATTGAGAATAGGATTCTTGCCATAAAAGGTAAAATCAATATCGAATCTGATTTAGGAAAAGGATTTAAGGTGTTTATTAAATTTCCTTTGTAAGATGAAAAATATATTTTCTTATCTTCAAGCTAGTCTTATATTAAACTGCTTTACGCTGTTAGCTGTGGTTTTGTCAATATTATCCTGCGATAAAAAAAAACAAATCTATATTAAGAACACAGATAATACCACTGCTATATACAAAATGGTAAAAAAAGGAGACAGCCTAAATCATGTCTCAGAATATGACAGTGCAATTTTTTATTTTAATAAGGCTCAATTGCTTTGCAATCCTAAAATAGATTACGCAAATCAATATGTTTATTCATTATCACAAATAGGGTTTATTCTGCAAAGAAGTGGTGATTATTATGGCAGCGAAAATATACTCACAAAAACACTTCCGTATTTAAAATATACATCAAAACCAAGGCTCTCTCAAATCGTGTATAACATAACAGCTAATAACTATTATAATACTTATGATAACGACAATGCGCTATTGTATCATAAAAAAGCATTAAAAATTGCCATATCTCAATTTAGAAAAGCACAAATTAAATGTGATATTGCCTTCATTTATATGCAGCAAAAAAAATATTTGGAAGCGATAAATTTACTAGAACCATTAGCTAAGAAAAAAACCGAAGATAAAACCGATGCTGTAAATTCCGAAATTCAATATTCGGCAGTATTGTATAATCTTGGGCTTTGCTATCTACGTTTAGGAAATCATGAAAAACAAGCTTTGGATAATCTTACTAAAAGTCTGGAAATAACTCTTAAAACAAATGATAATTTTGAATTAATTGGTTGTTATCATGCTCTTTATTTGTATTACAAAAAATACAATAATCCTGAATTAAAGAAATATCATGCGATGAATGGATATATTTCTGCATGTAAAGCAAATTCAATATCCAATCAAATAAATTCTTTGGGCGAGGTAATTGAAGCTGAGGATGGTGAAAATCTAAAAAAATATGTAAAAATTTATCTTAAGTTAACTGACAGCATACATGACGCCCATAAAAGAACCAAAAATCAATCTTCTACCATAAAATTTCTTTTCAAAAAAGATAAAGAAGAAAATCTCGAACTTAAAACTCAAAAAGCAGAGAACGATTTACAGCTGCAAAGACAAAAAAATAGAAGTTACATTTCGTATGTAATAATATCTTTAAGTGTTTTAATATTACTTTTTTTAATATTTCATATCACTTCTAAAAGTAAACGAGAAAAAGATGATGCCATTTTTAAAAGTGAAATGAGAATTTCCAACAAACTGCACAATGAACTTAATTCAGATGTTTTTCAAACTTTATTATTTGCTGAAGATAATGATCTAGAGGATAAAGAAAATAAGGAAAAACTATTGGATAAGCTCAATAATATTTATTTAAAAACGAGAAACATTTCAAGAGAAAACAGCAAAATCCCTATCGATTATAGATATGTTTCTGCTTTGAAAGAAATGATTTCAGAATATAAAACAGAAGATGTAAATATATTATTAAACGGTTTTGATACAATCGCTTGGGATGCAATTAACAAAAACAAGAAGATAATACTTTACCGCGTTTTACAAGAATTATTGTTTAACATGAAAAAATTTAACAGCTCGAGTTTAGTAAGCATAATAGTAAAAACAACCCATAAAAATCTAGCTGTTTCGTACACCGATAACAGTAATGAAATTACTTCTAAAAATATTATTTTAGAAAAAAGACTACAAAATGTGGAAAACCGTATTAAAACAATAAAAGGAACTATTAATTTTGACAAAAGTTTAGAAAGAGGTTTTAAATTAAGTTTCACATTTCCTATATAAGATTAAATAATATGTTTAAAAAAGTTTTGGTTGCCGAAGATTTAGACAGTATCAGTATTGCTGTGATCCAAGTTCTTGAAGAGCTTAACATCCCAGTGATTGATCATGTAAAATATTGTGATGAAGGTTTACTCAAAGTAAAAAAAGCGCTGTTTGAAAAAGAACCCTATGATTTATTAATTACTGATTTATCTTTTAAACTGGATCACAGAAAAGCAAACTTAACTTGTGGAGATGAATTAATTGAAGCCGTAAACACTGTTCAGCCTGCAATAAAAAAAATTGTTTTTTCGATAGAAGATAAAAGCTATAGAATTAAAACTCTTTTTAATGAATTGGGTATTAATGCATATGTTTCTAAAGGAAGAAACAGCATTACAGAATTAAAAAATGCTATTGAAAGCACGTATAAAAACGAGGAAAAAGTACTTTCATCTGATTTGTCTTTCAGTTTTAATGATAAGGCTTTAATTGAAATCGAATCGTATGATATTTCTATTTTAAAACTTCTGTCGCAGGGGTATATTTTAGAGAGCATTTCAAAAGAATTTAAAGATCTGTCTATCACTCCAAACGGAACGAGCAGTATTGAGAAAAGAATAAATAAATTAAAAATATATTTTAAAGCTAATAATAATGTCCATTTAATTGCTATCGCGAAAGATTTTGGCCTAGTTTAATTTAATGGCTTTACGGAATCCCGTAAGGATTGCATGTTTGATAGTTTTAAATTTGTAAAACCTATTAACCAAATGAGACCAAAAAATAAAGCAATTTTTGTATTTACAAAAATTAACACAATCCAAAATAAAATTATTATGAAAACAATGTTTCTTTGTCTTTTTTTATCGATAAGCTTTGCTTTTGTTTCTGAAAAAACAGGCTGGCTGGAAATTGATTGGAAAATAATTTTTATTCCAGCACTATTAGTTTTACAAATTATAATTATTGGTACTGCCTTAAAAAACAGATATAAAAAGCACTAAAAATTCAAGAAAGGCCTGAAACGAATAATATAGGAAATAACTATATTTGACTTCATTTTTAATTTTACATGAAAAACGTTCTCAGCCCTCTCCTACTATTATTTACACTTTTATCATTTGCACAAACCAAAGTTTTATCTTGGAATATAGAGAACTTTGGAAAATCAAAATCTGCTGTTGAGTTAAATTATATTGCTAAAAAAATTACTGCTTACGATATAATTGCCATTCAAGAAGTAGTTGCTGGAAACGGCGGCGCTCAGTCTGTTGCTAAATTAGTAGACTTGCTTAATGAAAAAGGGGCAAAATGGGACTACAGCATCAGCGATCCCACATCGAGCAGCAGTTATAAAACGGAACGATATGCTTTTATTTGGAAGACAAATAAAGTCAAATTGAAAAATAAGCCGTGGCTTGAGAAAAAATATAACTTAGAAATTGATCGCGAACCTTATTTTGGTACTTTCGAAATCAATAAAAAAACGATAACTCTAGTTAATTTTCATGCTATTACCAAAAAGAAACAGCCTGAAACCGAAATCAAATATTTTAAATTTCTACCAAACGAATATCCAAGTCTAAATTTGATTTTTTTAGGAGACTTCAATTGCCCAGAGAAACATTCTGTTTTTAATCCATTAAAAGGAATGGGATATGCTTCTGTTTTAAAAAATCAAAAAACTACCCTAAAACAAAAGTGTAAAAATAATATTTGTCTTGCCTCTGAGTTTGACAATATATTTTACAAAACTTCTACTTTAAAAATCATTAATTCTGGGGTTATTAAATTTTATGAAGATTTTGATTCTCTTCAAAGTGCCAGAAAAGTTTCTGATCATATTCCGATTTGGTTTGAATTCTCTTTAAACTAGGTTTTGAGTTTCTTTTTTCGAGCAGCAGGAAACAATACATTATTCAGAATCAATCTGTAACCTGGAGAATTAGGATGCAGATCTAAAACAGTTGGCGGATCTCCAACCTGATGCTGAAAATCTTCTGGATCATGTCCTCCAAAAAAGGTAAACATTCCTTTTCCTTTTTCACCATGAATATATCTTGACTCGCCATTTAGTTCACAAGTTCCCATAATTAATACGTTCGATTTTATCAGTGAAGTATCAAATGAAGTTGTCTGTCCCATAAAACCTTTTACCAATTGTGTATGATTTTGGCAGAGCATACTTGGAATTGGATCCCATTTTGCAGAGAATTCCATTAAAGAAAAATAATCTTTATCCATCATAATACGTCTTTTCGTCGTCATATCGATATCTGAAAATTCGTAGACCTCAGGTTTTCTTTCCAAAGTAAAGTTTTTAAAAGCAAAAGAATTAGTATAATTTAATTTCGATTGGTAATTTGATTCGCTAGGATCACCGTCAAACATAGTCTCGCAGATATCAACTCCATCTGCAGCAAGAGCAATATCAAAGCTATCCGTTGCAGAACACATGGCAAACATAAATCCGCCGCCAACAACAAAATCTCTAATTTTCTTGGCTACAGCTCCCTTTTCCTGAGATACTTTTTCATATCCTAATTTTGTGGCTAATGCTTCGGCATCCTTTTTTTGATCAATATACCAAGGCGTATTTTTATATGCTGCATAAAATTTTCCGTACTGGCCGGTAAAATCTTCATGGTGAAGATGAAGCCAATCGTATAATAAAAGCTGATCACTTAAAACCTCTTCATCATATATTGGTGTAAACGGAATTTCGGCATAAGTCAAAACTAGTGTTACGGCATCGTCCCAAGGTTGTTTTCCCTTTGGCGTGTATACCGCAATTTTTGGTGCTTTTTCCAAAATTACTGATTCCATATTTTGAGAAGGACTTGAAATTTCGTTTAAAATCGAAGCTTGTTCACTGTCTGAAATAACTTCAAAACTAACTCCTCTAATTTTACATTCCTTTCTTATTTCCTCGGCATCCGGCAGCAGGAAAGATCCGCCGCGATAATTTAAAAGCCAGCTTGCTTTATAATCTCTGCTTAAACACCAATATGTTATGCCGTAAGCTTTTAAATGATTTTGCTGCGTGGATTCGTCCATCGGAAGTAAGATAAACGATGCTCGAGCATTAAATGTAATTAATAGTATAAAAATGTAGAATAAACTTCTATGCATCCGAAAATTATTTTAGTAAAGATATAAAGGAAGAGCCAAAAAAAAGAATGCTTAGAATCTTTTATAACTTAATAGAATGTTAAATGTAAAAACAGGGGTAAATACCTGATTTACAATATTGAAAAAAACAGGTAAAAACACCTATAGTATGGCAGAATATTCTATATACATTTGCTATCCCAGGTCATAAAACTAATCAAATGTATAAAAAAACAACCGCCATGAAGTTTAATGATAGTAATAATCAAGAAAAGGGTATGAATATAATTCAAAAAATAGGTTTATGCGTTTTAGTGCTCACAATCATCTTATATTATGTTTTGTCAATTCAATTTTTGACAGCATAATTATATTAGATTGTTAAAACCGCTAGATCATTTTGAATCGCATACACAACCAAGCCAGCAATGTTTCGTGATTCTGTTTTAAGGAGCAGATTATTTCGGTGTCCTTCTATAGTTCTCGGACTTAAAAAAAGATGGTCTGCAATTTCCGCAGTTGTTTTCTGCTGGCAGATCAGCTGCAGTATTTCGACCTCGCGAGGCGAAAGAAAATTAGTTTCTAAACCGCCTTTTGAATTTTTAGGAGAAACTATTGTGTCCTGAATTGTTTTTAAAACACTTTCGTTGTAATAAAATCCTTTTGAAGCTACTTCATTGATAGTGAGAATAAGATCTTTTGGAGTAGTATTTTTTATTAAGTAAGCAACGGCACCTACCTGAATCATATTGGCTATAAATGATTTTGTATCATAACTAGTCAAAGCTATTATCTTAATATCAGGATATGATTTTCTAATAATTTTTGTGGCTTCAACACCGTTTAATACCGGCATTTTTAAATCCATTATAATGATGTCGGGTTTTACTTCGTTTTTTTCTAACAGAGAAATAAGTTCATCTCCGTTTGAAGCTTCAAAAATGATGTCAATATTTTCTTCTCTTTGTAGTAAAAAAGAAATTCCTTTTCGAAACAAAATTTCATCATCTACTAAGGCGATTTTAATAGCAGCATTCATCTTACTTTGATTTTGGTCGTTTGGTTTGGTGTGCCGAATTTACGAAATATGATTTAGAAAAAGCTTAAATCACCTTATTTTATTGACTAAAAACCTTACTTTAGTGTAAATTTTAAATTAAAAAGTAAAATTCACTACAATTCCGTTATTTATTTCAGATGTAATATTTATAGTTCCTTCTAAAAACGATATACGGCTGTCAATATTTTTCATTCCCAAGCCTTTTTGATTTTCATCATTCGAGCTATCAAAACCAATTCCATTATCTTCATAATCGCAAATATTAACCCCATCTTTATTAGCAAAGGAGATCCATAATTCAGTTGCTTTTCCATGTCGAAGCGAATTATTCATAAGCTCTTGTAAAATTCTAAAAACATGTAAATGTCGATCGATATCATTATCGTCAAAATCGATCTCGTTTTTATAATGTGTTTTTACAGATTTACTACTTTCAAATTCTTCGCATAATTCTTCTATCCCAGCGTTTAAACCAAATTTCTCAAAAACTGGCGGCAATAAATTATGGGCAATTTTTCTAGAGTTATCTAATGCTTTAGTCGTTAGATTGATGATGTTTTCTGTTATTTCAGCAGTTTCTGCTTCAGTAAGGTTTGGAGCTGTCAGTAAATGACTATTCAAAGAAACAATATTTAATTTTGAACTAATATCATCATGAAGATCCTGTGCAATTCTTTTTCGTTCTTCTTCTTGTGTAATAATTATGGCATGTAACTGCTCCTTTTGATATTGAAGTATCAAATCTTTTTTCTCTAACTCCTTTTGAATAATTTTTTTTCTAGAAAAGTAAAAAAACACGATTAAAACTACTGCAACAATCATGAAGAAAAGAGAGGTGTATAAAATAATCGCAACAATTTCTTTTTCTGGAAGTGAATTTACTTTCATAACTTTAAGATAATTCTAATTTATCTTTCTTTTTTTTAGGTGCAAAACTAAATTTCCATTCATATAAAATGATAGAATAATACAAAACAAGTAATACTGCATTAAGCTCCCAGCTCAAGAATTTAAACTCCTTACTCAAATTATGGGTTAAATTACCAATTAGAAATAATACCGTACTAGTAAGTAAATAGAACACAACCCCAATATTGAAGTAATAATATTTTCTAGTTTCTGTAAGCATATTGTAAAAATGAATCAGGGCAAAGACTACAATTAAAACAGAAGTCAACGTTATCTCAAACAAATTGAAACGTAAAAACTGATTCCAATCCATCACAAATTGAACTCCTAATATTACCAGCGCAGCAATCAGGCTTATTTTTACAAAGTTTTTTTGGCTTTTTAAAGTGAATAATGAATTATAAAACAGTCCTAGCAATATCATTTGACCTATGATAAAAATATTGACGAGAAATAAATTATTCAATCGAAAATGATACATTACTTCCATTGAAAATTGCAATACACAACAAAAGGCAAGATAACTTACAAAAAAAACACTAGCTTTTTTCTCTCGAAAAAAGCTATATGTATATAATATAAAGTCTGCCAATAAAATGCAGTAAGTCAAATATATAATTAAATCAAACATTGTTATGGATTTAATGGGCTATCAGGATCTCCATAAGGAGGAACAGGGCGTGCGCCATCGTAAACAATAGGTGCGCCTCCTAAGCCGCCTTCGCTGCCTTCACTCTTGAAAACGTCAACATAGATTTCCTTTTCAGAATCCCATTTTGCCCCTACAAATATTAAAGTTTGCTCTCCGGCTTTGTTGATCCCTTTGTAAGCACGAACTGCTTCAATATCTTGATCCATTACTAATTTTAAGGTTTCCAAAGGAATTAAGTAACCGTCTACTTTTTTTCTTCTTCTTCCCTCTTCCGTTGCAGCGTCTTTACGATATTTGTCTGCCCATTCTATACCTTCGGTCAATGGTATTTCAACACTTCCAAGATTTAATTTTTCATTCATAATTTAAATTTGTTATTGGTTAATAATTTAAAAAAATTAATAGTTTACAATTGGTTTGGCTAAACTACTGATTTTAATTAAAAAAATTAACATCCAAACATAAAAAAAGCCTTAAAAATAAGGCTTTTATGATTTATTAAAATGGAACATCGCTGTCGTCATCGTCGTCATTCAAATTACTTCCAAAAGCTTCATTTGCAGAAGGAAGATTATTAGTAATAAACGGATTATCGTCATGATTCATTTTTGACGGCAAATCATCATAACCGCCCGTAAATTCATCTAGATTATCAAATTTTCCTAAGTGTCCTAAAAATTTCAAACGAATATTTTCAATACCACCATTACGGTGTTTTGCAATCATAATTTCAGCCTGTCCAGCAGTTGGCGAAGCCTCTTCATCATCCCATTCCTCAATTTTGTAATATTCTGGACGATATAAAAACGAAACGATATCGGCATCCTGCTCAATTGCTCCAGATTCACGAAGATCCGATAGTAAAGGTCGTTTACTAGAACCACGCGTTTCTACAGCACGCGACAACTGAGAAAGTGCAATAACCGGAACGTTAAGCTCTTTTGCCAAAGCTTTTAAGTTTCGGGAAATTGTTGAAATTTCCTGCTCACGATTTCCTCCTCCTTTATTATTTCCTCCCGCAGTCATCAACTGCAAATAATCTATAATGATAATTTTAATACCATGCTGCGACGCTAAACGACGGCATTTTGCTCTTAAATCGAAAATAGAAAGTGAAGGTGTATCATCAATAAATAAAGGCGCTTTCTCTAAATCTTTTACTTTAGTACTTAGCATTGTCCATTCATGAGCCTCTAATTTACCTGTACGCAATTTTTCTGATGACAATCCTGTTTCAGAAGAAATTAGCCTCGTAATTAACTGAACAGATGCCATCTCTAGAGAGAATAATGCTACTGCATGTCCAAATTGGATCGCAATATTTCTGGCCATAGAAAGTACAAATGCTGTCTTTCCCATCGCTGGTCTGGCCGCTATAATAATTAAATCACTCGGCTGCCATCCAGAAGTCAGTTTGTCTAAATTCGTAAAACCAGTTTCTACACCACTTAATCCCTCTTTTTTAGAAATCTCTTCAATTTTCTTTTTAGCTTGTAAAACTAAACTCTGCGCAGTTTCAGAACTACGCTTGATATTTCCTTGTGTTACTTCGTATAATTTAGATTCGGCTTTATCCAATAAATCAAAAACGTCTGTACTCTCATCATACGATTCTTCAATAATTTCTGAAGAAATTCTAATCAAACTTCTTTGAATAAATTTTTGAAGAATGATACGAGAGTGAAATTCAATATGCGCAGACGATGCAATTTTCTGCGTAAGCTGAATCAGATAAAAATCTCCTCCTGCAACATCCAGTTTTCCATTTTTCTTTAATTGAGACGAAACCGTTAAGATATCAATTGGCTGCGTTTCGGTAAAAAGCTGTAAAATTGCTTCAAAAATATGTTTGTGTGCATCTTTGTAAAAAGCATCGGGCTGCAAAATGTCAATTACATCGTCAACCCCTTTTTTATCAATCATCATTGCTCCCAATACAGCCTCCTCTAAATCAAGAGCTTGCGGTGGCAATTTTCCTTTTTCTAAGTTGATAATTGTAGTTTTGTCAACCTTTACGGGGTTTAAGTTTTTGAAATTTTCCATATAGCGAAAGTAGCAAAATTTAAAAAAAATCTGCTATCGAGTTATAACTATTAATTGTTTATAAATTATCCTGATTTGTTCATAACCAAAAAAAAATCCGAAACGGTAAGGCTTCGGATTTTAAGTCTCTTTGTATGAATTTACTCTTTATACTCGCCCATATTACTGTATTTGTCCATTCTTTGGGCAATTAAGTCGGCTGTTGATAAGTCTTTTAATTCATTATATCCTTTAGTGATGTATTCTGCAACCGTTTTAAAAGTTGTTTCACGGTCGTAGTGCGCTCCTCCTAATGGCTCAGGGATCACATCATCAACTAATTTTTGTTTTTTCATATCAGAAGAAGTCAATTTTAATGCTTCTGCTGCACGTTCTTTGTATTCCCAGCTTTTCCATAAAATAGAAGAGCAAGATTCTGGAGAAATTACAGAATACCAAGTATTTTCTAACATATATACTTTGTCTCCAACACCAATTCCTAAAGCTCCACCTGAAGCACCTTCACCAACAATTATAGTAATAATTGGCACTTGAAGACGAACCATTTCGAAAATATTTCTTGCAATAGCTTCTCCCTGTCCTCTTTCTTCCGCTTCAAGTCCTGGATATGCACCCGGAGTATCTACTAAAGTCAAAACTGGAATTCCGAATTTCTCTGCCATTTTCATTAAACGCAAAGCTTTACGGTATCCTTCTGGATTAGCCATACCAAAATTACGGTATTGACGTGTTTTAGTATTAAAACCTTTTTGCTGCCCGATAATCATAAACGATTGTCCGTTTACTTTACCAAGACCGCCAACCATAGCTTTATCATCTTTAAAACCTCTGTCTCCGTGAAGTTCTAAAAAAGTATCTCCACAAATTGCTTTAATATAATCTAAAGTGTAAGGTCTATTTGGGTGTCTTGACAATTGTACACGCTGCCAAGCAGTAAGGTTTTTATATATTTCTTTTTTAGTCTCTACTAATTTTTTGTTGATTTCCTTGCAAGTCGGCGTTACATCAACGTCAGATTCTTTTCCAATAATAACGCACTTTTCTAACTGTTCTTCAAGTTCTTTAATTGGAAGCTCAAAATCTAAATATTCCATGGATTTTTGAATTTTGTTTGTAAATCGAACCGCAAATATAAAAATATTATATCATTGGCGAAGTTAATTGTTATTTAAAGTATAAAAATGCAATTTAAAAATAAGTAAACTATTACAAGTTTTGTTTCTTATTCTGATAATGTTTGAAAACACCATTTAGAATAACTGTTATGATAATTATAACTGCTCCTATGTAAAATTCGACACTCATTTTTTCTTTTCCTCCTAATATAAAGTACGCCAAAACGATTCCGTAAACAGGCTCTAAATTAGTAGTTAACATTACCGTGTAAGGTGTTAATTTCTGCATCACTTTTACAGAAGCCGTAAAAGCATAAGCTGTACAAATTGAAGACAACACTAACAACAATACCCAGTTATTCAATGACATAGTGAAGAAATCTGCGGTAAATTTTCCTTGAAAAAGAAAGTAAATAGTAATAAAGAAAACGCCGGCGCCAAACTCGTAAAATGTGATTACTGAAGGTTCATGATCGGCAATTAATTTTCCATTCATCAAGGTAAATAAAACCCCTAAAATTATGGATGCCAAAGCAAAATAAACACCTTGAAGATATTTTATTTCTACTTGAAGAATTAACCCTAAACCTGCGATAATAATAAGTCCAAAGAAAACTTCGTACCATAATACTTTTCGTCCGTAGAATAAAGGTTCCAATAAAGAGGCAAAAAAAGCGCCTAACGAAAATATGGATAACGTAATGGAAACATTTGAAACATGAATTGCCTTGAAAAAGAAAATCCAATGCAGTGCAATTAATAATCCAACAAAAATCAGTTTAAAAAATTCTTTGATTGGAACTTGAAAAGACTGCTTTTTAAAAACAATAAAACCACCAAGAAAAATCCCTGCCAATAACATTCTAAACCAAACCAGATTTTCCGCGTCAATAGTAATTAAAGCGCCTAAAATGGCTGTAAAACCCCAGATAAAAACAATTAAGTGAAGATTTAAATAACTTTTTAAATTATCGTTTCGCATTGCGTAATAAGTAAACTGCCAAGATTCCGAAAACAATATTTGGAAACCAAACAGCTAATAAAGGTGAGAAAGTAGATTTTTCGGCAAGTGTACCGAATATTTTATCAAAAAACACAAATGAGAAAGCAATTGCAATTCCAATTGCTAAGTTGGTCCCCATTCCGCCGCGTCGTTTCATAGAAGAAACCGAAACCGCAATAATCGTTAAAATAAACGCTGAGACAGGTACACTGTATTTTTTATAAAGAACAACTAAATAGGTATTGATATTTCCAGAACCTCTTTTTCTTTCTTTTTCAATAAAATCGTATAATTTACCTAAAGTCAGTGTTTCTGCTATATAAACAACAGGTGTTAAATCTGCTAGTTCAAACTTAAAAGCGATGTTTTTTTCTGGAGATTTTTCGATCACGTCATTCAATTCGCCAACTGTTCTTTTGGTGTAATCGTATAAAATATAAATCTTCTTTTTAGGATCCCATTTAATACGGCTTGCCGTAATTTTATAGGTCAATTTTTCTTTTTCGAAATGTTCTAATGCAAAATTAAAAGCCGTTTTAGATTCTTCATTAAAACTGTTTACAAATATAAAATCGTGATCATTAATTTGTCTGTAAACATTGGTGTTTTCACCCCGCATGAGCTCTTTTCCATTTCCCTTTAAATAGGTATATCTAAAATTATTGTATCCTTCACTCGCCGCAGGCACAATAAAAAATCCCATTAACAATACAAAAAGCGAAACAATTGTTGCCCCAATAATATAAGGACGCAAGAAACGGGTAAAAGAAATTCCCGAACTCAAAATCGCAATAATCTCGGTATTATTTGCCAGTTTTGACGTAAACCAAATTACCGACAAAAACAGGAATATCGGAAAAAGTGAGTTAATAAAATAGATCGTAAAATTGTAATAATAGAAGGCAATATCCCAAAACGGAATCTTGTTTTCCAGCATCTTATTCACTTTTTCAGAAACATCAATAACAACTCCAATTGGCGCAAACAAAAGCAGCATAACAGAGAAAGTTCCCAGATATCTTTTTAAGATGTATTTATCTATTATTGACAACATAAAGTTTAATCGTTTATTTGTTCAAATCGTTTAACCGAATAAACGATTAAACGAATAAACCTATTTTTAAAGTCTTTGACTCATATTTTTAACCATCATTTCTTTCCATGGTCTAAAATCGCCTGCTAAGATATGTTTTCTAGCTTCACGAACCAACCACATATAGAACCCAAGATTATGAATGGTTGCAATTTGTTTTCCTAAATATTCATTGGCAGCAAATAAGTGACGCAGATAAGCTTTTGTATATTCTGTATCCACAAAAGTATGTCCCATTTCATCAATTGGAGAAAAATCTGCTTCCCACTTTTTGTTTTTGATGTTGATGGTTCCGTTTGCTGTAAATAACATCCCATTTCTTGCGTTACGAGTTGGCATTACACAGTCGAACATATCAATTCCTAACGCAATATTTTCTAAAATATTTATCGGAGTTCCAACTCCCATTAAATAACGAGGTTTGTCTTCTGGTAAAATTTCGCAGACAACTTCTGTCATAGCATACATTTCCTCTGCTGGTTCACCAACCGAAAGTCCGCCAATTGCATTTCCCTGCTGACCCGAGTTCGCAATATATTCAGCCGACTGGCGTCGTAAATCTTTATAGGTACTTCCTTGAACAATTGGAAAAAATGTTTGTTCATATCCATATTTATAAGGCACTTTATCCAGATGACTAATACAACGGTCCAACCAGCGGTGCGTCATATGCATCGATCTTTGGGCATATCTGTAATCACAAGGGTAAGGTGTACATTCATCAAAAGCCATGATAATATCGGCCCCAATGGTACGCTGAATTTCCATTACATTTTCTGGTGTAAAAAAGTGATAAGAACCGTCAATATGCGACTTGAACTTAACTCCTTCTTCTTTAATTTTTCTATTATTTGAAAGAGAGTACACTTGATAACCTCCAGAATCAGTCAAAATATTACGATCCCAATTCATAAATTTATGCAGTCCTCCCGCTTTTTCAAGAATTTCAGTCTGCGGACGTAAATATAAATGGTAGGTATTTCCAAGAATAATATCAGGATTTATATCGTCTTTTAATTCACGCTGATGTACACCTTTTACAGATGCAACCGTTCCAACAGGCATAAAAATAGGAGTTTCTATAACTCCGTGATCAGTAGTAATACTTCCCGCTCTCGCTTTAGACTGCGGATCTTTTTGTAATAAATCAAACTTCATCTGTTTCTTTTTTCTCCCAATTGTTCGGGACGGCAAAGATAGTTTAATTTCAGAGAAATTTAATTAGATAATTTGTCAATTAGAAAATTTGATATTGATTAAAATTAACTTAAAACCTAAAACCTTAAACTTCTAAGATCTTACTACTTTCTATAACTCAGTGGCTACACCTCAAACGAAGTATACTGATCTCCAATAAGAATAAAATCTCAGAAGAAATCAAATGTAAAAACTACAACAATCAGATTAGTAATATGTAACGGAACTGCTTCATTATTTCTTAATTTTAAATGAAATAAAAAGACAATTATTATCAATTTTAAAGAATAGAAATCATGATAAATTCAGAAGAAAGAGATCCAGCAGAACGTTTAGACGATATTAAGGATGAACAAATTGAAAGAAATCTGGAAAATTTAGATTATCCAGCAAATGAAGATATTTACAATCAGGAAGAAAAATTAGAAGACATTGATCCAGAAGGCATTTCCGGTGAAAGAATCATCAATCAAGATAACAATCACGAATGGAAACAAAACAGCGATAAACTAGGAAACGACCTAGATGTTCCAGGATCAGAACTTGATGATGAACAGGAAGACATTGGTTCAGAAGATGAAGAAAATAATTTCTACAGCGAAAGCGATACCAATTAAAATTGCTTTAATTTTTTTGCCACAGATTAACACAGATTTTTTTAAATCAATTTAATCTTTTTAATCTGCGGCAAAACTTTATAATATATGCACTGCTTTTTTTGCCACAGGTTTCACAGATTTACACAGATTTTTTAATCAAGTTAATTCGTGAAATCTGTGGCAACACTTTTATACAGAATATACATTTCGTACTTTTTTTCTAAAATCAATTAAAAAAGACTACAAAAATTTAACAATTGAAACAAACTAAAGCAGAAAATCATTTGTCTCCCCGCAAAATAACAATTACTTTTGCTACAGTTTAAAATTTTACATATAAATGAAGCCTAACACACAACAATTAAGCGATTTAACGATCCAAGTAAGAAGAGACATTCTTAGAATGGTACATGCTGTCAACTCAGGTCACCCAGGTGGTTCTTTAGGTTGTACTGAATTTTTGGTAACTCTTTACCAAAACATTATGGAGCGCAAAGAAGGTTTTGATATGGACGGAATTGGAGAAGATATCTTTTTCCTTTCAAACGGCCACATCTCTCCAGTGTTCTATAGCGTTTTAGCTCGCAGCGGTTATTTTCCAATTTCAGAACTTGCTACTTTCAGATTATTAGATTCTCGTTTGCAAGGGCATCCAACAACTCACGAAGGTTTACCGGGAGTTCGTATTGCATCTGGTTCATTAGGACAAGGTTTATCTGTGGCTCTTGGAGCAGCGCAGGCTAAAAAATTAAACGGAGACAATCACTTAATTTACACTTTACACGGTGACGGAGAATTGCAGGAAGGTCAAAACTGGGAAGCAATTATGTACGCATCTGCTAAAAAAGTAGATAATATTATCGCAACAGTAGACCTTAACGGAAAACAAATTGACGGAACAACTGATGAAGTTTTACCAATGGGAAGTCTTCGCGCTAAATTCGAAGCTTTTGACTGGGACGTTATAGAAATTGCAGAAGGAAATAATATCGACGCAATCCTTGCAGGATTAAATGATGCAAAATCAAGAACAGGAAAAGGAAAACCTGTTTGTATTTTATTACACACAGAAATGGGTAATGGAGTTGACTTTATGATGCACACACACGCTTGGCATGGTAAAGCTCCAAACGATGAGCAATTGAAAAATGCTTTAGCTCAAAATTATTCTGCAGATCAAATCGACTATTAAAAAAAGCTTTATGCTATAAGCAGTAAGCCATGAGCTTATTGCCTAAAGCCTATTGCCTAAAGCAAAAAAACAAAAATGAAAAAATACGAAAATACAGGAAGCAAAGATACTCGTTCAGGGTTTGGAGCGGGAATGACTGAACTAGGTCAAAAAAATGAAAATGTAGTAGCATTATGCGCTGATTTAATTGGATCATTAAAATTTGATGATTTCAAGAAAAATCACCCAGAGCGTTTTTTCCAAATCGGAATCGCAGAAGCGAACATGATTGGAATTGCTGCAGGTTTAACAATCGGCGGGAAAATTCCTTTTACAGGAACTTTCGCTAACTTCTCTACAGGAAGAGTTTACGATCAAATTCGTCAATCTGTTGCTTACTCAGACAAAAACGTTAAAATTTGTGCTTCTCACGCTGGTTTAACTTTAGGAGAAGACGGTGCAACTCACCAAATTTTAGAAGATATTGGTTTAATGAAAATGTTGCCAGGAATGACTGTAATCAACACTTGCGATTACAATCAGACTAAAGCAGCTACGATTGCATTAGCAGACCACCATGGTCCAGCTTATTTACGTTTTGGACGTCCAGTTGTACCTAACTTTACTCCTGCTGACGAACCATTCGTAATCGGAAAAGCAATCTTATTAAACGAAGGAACTGACGTAACAATTGTTGCTACTGGACACTTAGTTTGGGAAGCGCTTGTTGCTGCAGAAGCTCTTGAAGCAAAAGGAATTTCTGCCGAAGTAATCAACATTCACACTATCAAACCTCTTGATGAAGAAGCTATTCTAAAATCGATAGCAAAAACTAGATGTGTGGTTACTGCAGAAGAGCACAACTACCTTGGAGGTCTTGGAGAAAGCATTTCAGGAGTATTAGCTTTAAACAATCCAACTCCTCAAGAATTTGTAGCTGTACAAGATAGTTTTGGTGAATCTGGAACTCCAGAGCAATTAATGAACAAATACAAATTAAACAACCAAGCAATTGTTGAAGCTGTAGAAAGAGTTATTAAAAGAAAATAATTTTTAGATTTTCTTACTTATAAAAAAACCTCGAAATTCACATTTCGAGGTTTTTTTATTGATCAACTATCGTCCTACTCATAAAAGACGATTTGCATAAAAAAAGCCTCGTAAATATACTTACGAGGCTTTAATATTTTTTATTTTCTTTATTATTTAGCCGAGTGATGATCTTTATCAACATGGATTCTTAATCTGCCCGGTGAAGTATAATCTGGATTTCCTGTTGCTGAGAAAGCAGGAATTCCCCATGTCTCACTTTCATCTACGTTTGGTGTAGCAGGATTATCTGGAATTGGATCATATGGATAATACAAACTAATTCCTGTTACTAGAGCATCAGCTGGTTTTGTAATTTCGAATCTTGTTGTGTAGCCATCACCATCATCATCAAAATCATAAAAATCAGGAGTTCCATCTCCATCAGTATCATCGATTAGTTCTTTTGGCAAGTTAGGAAACCTAACCGTATCTCTTTGATCATATAAATAGCCATCACCATTAATATCTTCTAAATAAGTTGGCACACCATCTCCTAATACTACTTTAGATCCACCTGAAACGATATACTCACTATCTGATCTCTTTAGAGCAAACAATTTAAAACTAAAAGTTAAAGGTGAATAAGCCGGAATACCGCTCGGAGACGAAGCATAATAAGCAAGCCCTGAAGGCAAAAACATTACTCCAGCACCATAATTATCATAAGTAATAGTTCCATCTGCACCAGCAGGATTCTCAATACCAACTCCAAACTTCGGCATAATTTCTCCCCATCCGTCAATTGTTGGCTGCGCTGAATAAATATCTAGATCTAAATTACGTACTAAACCATAAGAACTATCAAACTGGGTTCCATCAAAAAGGGTTCCTGTATAAGAAACAGAAACACTGTCAAAATTACATGGTGATTCTCCAACTCCCTTTCTTAAAGTTAAATAATACACTCTATAAGTAACATCACGACTGTAAACATCTCTATGCTCTAATGGATAAGTAGTCTGGTCCCAAATAGAAGTCTGTGTTGTCGGATCTGTAATTTTCGAAATAGTAACATCAAAATTTGGCGTTACTGTAATAAAATTTGTTTTTAAATATTTTTCAATCGAGTCATTATCTGCTTTATACTGCTCTGCATAATCTCGTACTGGAGTAACAACTACCTCATCATCATCCTTTTTATTACAAGAAACGACAGCAACAACTGCCAGCAATAAAACAAAATAATATTTAAATTTATTCATTATTATGATTTTTTTAGGTGCGCAAGATACAATATTGATTTATTTTTGTAAAGAATTTAACTTGGATTTTAGAAAAATTATGAGAATAGACAAATACTTGTGGTGCGTTCGATATTACAAGACTAGAAACATGGTTACTGAAGCTTGTAAAAAGAATCATATCACTGTAAATGGGCAGGTTGCAAAACCCTCAAAAGAAGTTTTCCCTACGGACCGAATTACTTTTAGGAAAGATCAAATTACGCAAATTATAACTGTTCTTGACATTCCAGAAAGTCGTGTCGGCGCAAAATTGGTTGATATTTACCGTAAAAACGAAACGCCGCCAGAAGCATACGCGCATTTAGAGTTATTAAAATTATCGAAAGAACATTACCGAAAAAGCGGAACAGGACGTCCAACTAAAAAGGACAGAAGGGATATCGACGAATACGGAAATGAAATTTTTGATGAAGAGGAAACGGAATAAATTTCTAATTTTCAATTCCAAACTCCAAAAACTTACTAACACATAAATTCCTAAATCAAAAAATCAATTTTGGAATTTGAGATTTAAAATTTGGAATTTAAATTTTCTAAATTGGAATTTGGAATTAAAAAATTGGAATTTGGATTTTTAATATTGGAATTTTAATTAATTATATTAGCAAAAAAATAAATTATGAGCAGTAACATTATCTTAACCAATCAAGAAGTCGAACACAAAATAAAACGCATCGCTTATCAGATCTACGAAACATTCGTAAACGAAGAAGAAGTTATTATTGCCGGCATTGCTTCAAATGGATATGTTTTTGCCGAAAAAATCGCAACAGCACTAAGCAGTATATCAACTTTAAAAGTTTCCATCTGCGAAGTAAGAGTAAACAAGCAAAATCCACAGGACGCAATAAAAACTTCATTAAGCCCTGAAGAATATAAAAACAAAGGATTAGTACTGGTTGATGATGTTCTAAACTCAGGAACTACATTAATCTACGCTGTCCGTCATTTCTTAGACGTTCCGCTTAAAAAATTCAAGACAGCGGTTCTTGTGGACAGAAATCATAAAAAATATCCTGTAAAAGCAGATTTTAAAGGAATTTCCCTTTCAACTTCATTATTGGAGCACGTCCAAGTTGTTTTCGATTCTGAAAACGGCGATTATGCTTCTTTAAGCTAAAATCTTCAAAATATCCTGAACCGTTTCTTCGACAGACTTATCATCTACCGAAACTTTATGCTGCGCGTGATTGTAATAAAAGCTTCTGTCGAATAAATGTTTCGCGATGAATTCTTTCATCTCTTCTTCATTCATATTAGCTATTAAAGGACGCTTGCTCTTATTATATACTAATCTATTATATAAAGTATCAATTGATGCTTTTAAATATACAGAAGCAACGTCGTCTCCTTTTAGCAATTCATGATTATTAGCATAACAAGGAGTTCCTCCTCCTAATCCGATAATGTTATTTTCGTCAGATTGCAGCAATTCGACAAAAATTTGGTGTTCTAATTTTCGAAAATAGATCTCTCCATGCTTCTCAAAAATTTCATTTATGGACATTTTTGCTCTTTCTTCGATAATTTTATCCAAATCTAAGAACGGAATATTTGTGATTTTTGACAAATTTTGGGCAATTGTCGACTTTCCGCAGCCCATATAACCTAACAATACAATTTTCTTCATACTAATAAAACCTTATAAACTAAGCGATTGGAAATTTTTCCAAAAAAAAGACAAATTTATAATAAATTTGCTTGGAAACTTCAAAATAAACTCCTTATATTTGCACCCGCATTCAAGAAATTAAATGACTCGATAGCTCAGTTGGTAGAGCACATCACTTTTAATGATGGGGTCCTGGGTTCGAGCCCCAGTCGGGTCACAAATTTTGTGATTAACAAATTAAATTTCTTGAAAGCATTGACTCGATAGCTCAGTTGGTAGAGCACATCACTTTTAATGATGGGGTCCTGGGTTCGAGCCCCAGTCGGGTCACAAAAGGTTGTTCGCCATGGCGAATGACCTTTTTTATTTTAGGCCACGTGGAGAAACGGTAGACTTGCCATCTTGAGGGGGTGGTGCTCGTAAGGGCGTGTGGGTTCAAATCCCACCGTGGTCACAAAAAAAAAATAAAGCATATCATATTGTAATATAGACTTTTACAACAATGCGTAAAATTTATTGCAAAATTCATTTAAAAAAAGGCTTATAAAGCTAAAATAAGTACTTATATTTGCACCCTCGTAAGAGAAAAAACAGACTCGATAGCTCAGTTGGTAGAGCACATCACTTTTAATGATGGGGTCCTGGGTTCGAGCCCCAGTCGGGTCACAAAAGGTCAAGTAATTATTTTACTTGGCCTTTTTTGTTTTTAGGATATTACAAAATGAACAACTGATTACAAACTGCCCGTTAATAATTTATTTTTATACAACAATTCCAATTGTCTTTCCTGCATATCAATCCCTATAATAAAACCAAGTTTGTTCTTATACGCTATATCCAGCAATTCTAAGAAAGATTCTGCACGTTCATTATCCTCAAAATGCAAATTTTCTTTATCCAGAAAAAGAAGCTCAACATCTTCATGTGTTATCCAATTTGCAATTCCCATTCCGTCTTGCAGCAAAAAATCATTCCAATTGTCAAGCTCATCAATAATATTGCACGTTACTGTTTTACTATTAATCGTAAAATTTCTAGAAACCCCGCCTTTACCTAATCCCAAATGCGGATTATAATCAGCGCAAGTTTTGAATAGATAGTATTCTAAAAATTTAGAAAACTCATAATGCCACTCTAATTTTCCCAAAAAAAGCTTCTGACTCTCATAATCTGTTATTTTTTCAAATTCATCATGAATCTTAAAAGTTTGATTCATTGCCTTCGAAATTGAAATAACGCTTTGATTATTCTGCTCAATCAAACTATTAATTTTCTCTTCAGACAAATGAGAAATCCCACCAACAAAATAATGCTTTAAGAATTCCCGACTAGCTTCAGTCAAGTCACCGGCTTCTCCTTTTAGTTGCGGAACTACTTCTCTATAAAATTTCCTATCATCAAACAAATGCAGACTGCACCAATACCCCATTTTTGTTTATTTTTTAACGAATGTATAAATACTTTACTCTTCTTAATTATTTTTCTTTTCAAATTTTAGATTAAAATAATCCAATCTCCAGCCATCATTTACAAAATAAATTTCCTCATAAAATAAAAACTTTCTTAAATTCGTTGCAAATAATTAATCACTAATCCCAAATTAGTTTATGAAAAACCTACTATTAGCATCATTTATGATGATTACCTGCTCGATCTGGGCACAATCGGCGACTGGTTACTTCGACAAAGCCATGAAGAAAGCGGACGCTGGAAACACAAAAGGCGCAATTGCCGACTATACCAAAGCTATCAGCATGAATTCTAAATTTGTTGAAGCTTATCAAAATCGAGGCGTTGCAAAATACAAACTAAATGACCTTAAAGGCGCTCAGGCAGATTTTAGCAAAACAATCGAATTAGACAGCATGAACGCAGATGCTTTTACCGGCAGAGCCAACGTGAACTACAAATTACAAAACTACCAAGGCACAATTGACGACTGCACTTCCTCTTTAGGATTAAATCCAAAAGACTACATAGCTTACAATTTAAGAGGTTTGGCCTATAATAAAATTGGCAACAGCAAAAACGCCTGCAAAGATTTTACAAAAGCGATTGAATTAGGAAGCCAAAGCGCTGTAAAAAACAGAGCTACTTTCTGCAAATAACATCCAAAAACAAAATAGTCTGCAGATTTATTCTTCAGACTATTTTCTGTTTTTTATTAAAGTAATATATTTCTTAAAAAAAATATACCTGTTTTTACGTATAAAATATATTTTTAGTATCTAAACCTCTAATCCTCTATCTTTTTAATGTAGTTTTAAGACAGCATATAAGATTTTGTTTTACATTTGTCGACCTAATCGCTAGAAATGATAAACAACATTAAAACTGTTTTCAGTATTAAAGATCTTGAGAACTTATCTGGAATAAAAGCGCATACCATACGCATCTGGGAAAAGAGATACAACATCCTTGAACCAATGCGAACCGATACTAATATAAGATTTTACAATCTTCAAAACCTGCAGAAACTTCTCAACATCACCTTATTACACGAATACGGTTACAAGATTTCTAAAATAGCAACGTATCCTGATGAAAAGATACCGCAATTGGTACGCGAAATAATCTCCAAGAAAAACTCACAAAACTATGCCATTACCTCTTTTAAAATGGCCATGATGAACTTTGATCAGGAATTATTCTTTAATACATTCGATTGGCTTATTTCCGAAAAGACTTTTAAAGAAGTTTTCAAGGAAAATTTTTTACCTCTTTTAAAAGAGCTTGGGTTGTTATGGCAGTCTGAAACGATCACTCCCGCAAATGAACACTTTATGAGTCATTTGATCAAACAGAAAATATTAATTTACACAGAAAGCCTTCAAATAAGAAAACCAACCAAAACAGATAAAATTTTTGTTTTATCGCTTCCGCTGAATGAGATTCACCAAATTGGATTATTATACCTGCAATATGAAATTCTAGATAAAGGTTACAAAACCATTTATTTGGGCGAAAGCATGCCAATAGAAAACCTTCAGGATTTAACCAGACATTTTGAGAATATTACATTCGTTTCGTTTATGACCGTTCAGCCGGACAGAAGCGTTATCAATCAATATGTAAAATCTATGGGACAGAAATTATTACAGAAAAATAATGAAATCTGGCTTATGGGAAAAATGGTTGAACATATCGACGAAAAGGCTTTAAGCGATCGAATTCGAATTTTCGATTCCATGGAAGAAACTATTAACATGATCTAATTTTATTTTGTTTAAGTTTTTCTTATATTTGTTAAACAAATGAAGAAAACAATTGCAATAATAGGATCTGGCTTTTCCTCCCTAGCCGCCGCTTGTTACCTTGCACAGCAAGGAAACAGTGTTACTATTTATGAAAAAAACCAAACGATTGGCGGTCGCGCCAGACAATTCAAAAAAGACGGTTTTACTTTTGACATGGGACCAAGCTGGTATTGGATGCCCGATGTTTTTGAACGTTTCTTTCAAGACTTCAATAAAAAACCATCTGATTACTATGAACTCGTAAAGCTAAACCCTGCTTATCGTGTTTATTTTGGAATAAATGATTTTATCAGCATTTATGACAATTTAGAGAACATAAAATCTACATTTGAAGAAATCGAAAAAGGAAGTGCGCAAAAGCTTCAAAACTTTATCGATAAAGCCAAAAGCAATTATGATATTGCCATAAAAGATTTAGTTTATCGCCCTGGAGTTTCGCCGCTTGAATTAATTACAAAAGAAACCGCTTTAAAACTCAATCAGTTTTTAGGTAATGTCAGTGCTGATATTCGCAAGGAATTTAAAAACGAAAGACTTATCCAGATTCTGGAATTCCCTGTTTTATTTCTCGGAGCAAAACCAACCAAAACGCCATCGTTTTATAATTTTATGAATTATGCCGATTTCGGTCTCGGAACCTGGCATCCAAAAACGGGAATGTTTGATGTTATTCGAGGCATCGAAAAACTGGCTGTAGAATTGGGCGTTACCATTAAAACCAATTCTTCAATAGAAAAAATAATCGTCGAAAACAAAACTGCAACTGCAATCGTTATCAACGGCGAAATCATAAAAGCCGATATTATTTTAAGCGGTGCCGATTATCAGCATACCGAAACTTTGTTAGAAAAAGAACATCGTGCGTATTCTGAAAAATATTGGGAAAGCAGAATTTTTGCTCCCTCTTCTCTACTCTTTTTTATTGGTTTCAATAAAAAAATAGAAAACATTTCTCATCACGCTTTATTTTTTGATACCGATTTTAATCAGCACGCTGTTGATATTTACGATAAACCAAAATGGCCTGACTCACCATTATTTTATGCCAATTTCCCATCAAAAACGGATCTAACTGCTGCGCCTGAAGGAATGGAAACTGGTTTCTTCTTAATTCCGCTTGCGCCAGGAATCGATGATAATGAAGCACTTAGAGAAGAATATTTCGAAAAAATAATTACTCGTTTTGAGCAGCTTACACAACAAGAAATTAAAAATAATATTATCTTTAAGAAGTCCTTTTGTAAAAATGACTTTGTAACAGACTATAATGCATACAAAGGAAATGCTTACGGAATGGCAAATACATTATTGCAAACTGCATTTTTAAGGCCCAAATTAAAAAGCAAAAAAGTCAGGAATTTATATTTTACAGGACAGTTAACTGTTCCGGGACCGGGTGTTCCGCCTGCTTTAATTTCAGGTAAACTAGCAGCCGAATTAATTCAAAAATCCCTAAGATCTTAAAAAATGAAATCACTATTCGACGCCGTTTCTTTCAAATGCAGTAAGCTGGTTACCAAAAGTTACAGCTCTTCATTTTCGCTTGCCGTAAAAATGCTTTCACCAAGCATACGCGACGCCATTTACAGTATTTACGGATTCGTTCGTTTTGCTGATGAAATTGTAGATTCCTTTCATGACTATGAAAAAGAATATCTTATAGACGATTTTGAAAAAGAATATTACAAAGCAATGGAATTAGGAATCAGCCTAAATCCTATTCTAAACTCTTTTCAGCACACTGTCAAAGAATATAATATTACAGACGATTTAGTTCAGGCCTTTTTAAAAAGCATGAAATTAGATCTTATAAAATCAACTTATAATACACAAGAAGAATACGCAGACTATATTTACGGTTCTGCAGACGTTGTAGGATTAATGTGTTTAAAGGTATTTGTTTCTGGAAAAGAACATAAATACGAGCAGTTAAAAGATGAGGCTATGCGTTTAGGATCGGCTTTTCAAAAAGTGAATTTCTTAAGAGATTTAAAAGATGATAATACCATTCTAAACCGAACTTATTTTCCAGGCGTTAATCTCAACAATTTCAACGAAGACTCAAAAGAGCAGATTATCAAAGAAATCGAAGAAGATTTCCGCATTGCCTACCAAGGAATTGTAAAACTGCCAATCGAAGCAAAATTCGGCGTTTACACGGCTTATGTTTATTACCGAAAACTGCTCAAAAAACTAAAAAACACACCGTCTCATAAAATTGGAAATGCAAGAATTCGCGTTTCTAATTATACAAAAGCCGGACTTTTAGCGCAGTCTTTTGTAACTTATAAATTGAAGTTGGTTTAATAATCACTACTATTTGTCATTTCGACCGAAGTGAGAAATGACACTAATAGCTGGACAAAGATGGTCACCATAGATTGCAGAGTTACTTGCAGAGATTTCTCCTTCGGTCGAAATGACAAAAATGAGAGAATAACAAAGCAAAAAAAATAATCTTTAGAGTCAATCTTTTATAATCCAAAGTCAAACTCAACAGATTTTAAATCATAATTTTAATTACAACATTTACAAAATGATTTCTTTTTTAATCTTTTTAGGCGTTTTTCTATTTATGGAATGTGTTACGTGGCTTACGCACAAGTACGTAATGCACGGTTTTATGTGGTATTTTCACGAAGATCACCATCAGCCGAGATACGAGCATACTTTTGAGCGCAACGACATTTTCTTCGTCATTTTTGCGATCCCAAGTATCCTTTTATTTTATTTTGGTGTCCTAGGCGGCTTCAACTATTTGTTTTTCATTGCCTGCGGTGTCACGCTTTATGGTATTTGTTACTTTCTAATTCACGATGTATTAATTCATCAGCGTTTTAAATGGTTCAAAAACACCAAAAACAAGTACCTCATCGGACTAAGAAAAGCACATAAAATACACCACAAACACCTCAACAAAGAAAAAGGAGAATGTTTCGGAATGTTGTTTGTACCATTAAAATATTATAAAATGTAGCATTATTTGGGCGTTCCCCAAGGGTCGGGTTTTTCGTTCCCGCTTTTTTATGTCTGGCAAAAAGGCCAGCCACAAAAAGAGCTCCACTACAACCCCTAACGCTCACGTAATACAAGAAACATTTTTATAACAATTGATTTAAAACAAATGAAATTATACAAAATAGCAACCGTACAATATGTAAATGCCAGCGTTGAAGACTGCTGGGATTTTTTCTCCAGTCCAAAAAACCTGCAGACCATTACACTGGACAACATGAATTTCCAGATTAAAGATTTCGACGACAAGCGAATGTATCACGGACAGATTATTACCTATACTTTAAAACCCCTTTTAGGAATAAAAATTTCTTGGGTTACTGAAATTACTGCCTGCAAAGAAAATGAATACTTTATCGATGTGCAGCGTTTTGGACCTTACAAATTATGGCATCACAAACACTTTTTTGAACGCACACCAGACGGCGGAACCAAAATGACAGACATTGTGCATTACGCATTACCCCTTGGCATTCTCGGACGCATGATGAACAGTTTAGTCGTAAAAAACAAATTGAAGACTATTTTCGATTTCCGTTACAATAAAATCGAAGAATTGTTTAATTCAAAATCACAACCAAAGATTATAAAAATCCACGCAGAGCAAAAAAGCATTTAAGCAGTTTGAATTATTTAAAACATAAATAAAGCCACAGATTTTTTCAATCTCGCAAAGACGCGAAGTTGCAAAGTTTTATAGAAAAAACTTAAATAAATAACTTTGCGGCTTCGCGTCTTTGCGAGCAATTTTAAGTGCTAAAGAAAAACTTAACTTAGCGAGAACAAATACAATGACAAAACAAAAAGTTTCTTTTTTCTGGTTCAGACGTGATTTACGTCTCGAAGACAATACCGGATTATTTCACGCTTTACAATCAGATTTTCCTGTTATTCCTCTATTTATTTTTGATGAAGACATTTTAGAAAACCTTCCAAAAAATGACGCCAGAGTCAGCTTCATTTACGATTCACTACAAAAAATAAACACAGAATTACAGCAATTTGAATCTTCGATCTTAATCAAAAAAGGAAAAACAAAAGAAGTTTGGAAATCGCTAATCGAAGAATTTGATATTCAAAATGTATTCTTCAATAAAGATTATGAGCCATTCGCTATTAAGAGAGACAACACAATTTCTGGATTATTAAAAGAAAACAACATTGAATCTTTCTTATACAAAGACCATGTTATTTTCGAAGAAAAAGAAATCACAAAAGCAGACGGACTTCCGTACACCGTTTACACTCCTTATAAAAACAAATGGCTGGAGAAATATCACCTTTCAGGCACCGCTCCAGAATGTGATTCTAAACCCTTCCACTCCAATTTTGCCAAAAACCAATATTCATTTCCTGATTTAGAGGAAATAGGTTTTGAAAGAAGTACCATAAAAGTACAGCCGCACAACTTAACACAAATTACCAATTATAAAGAAACCAGAGATTTTCCTGCTTTAGACAGCACCTCTTATCTTTCGCCACATTTACGTTTTGGAACGGTAAGTATTCGCAAATTAGTAAATTGGGCAAATAAAAAGAACCAAACCTTTTTGAGTGAATTAATTTGGCGGGAATTCTTTATTCAAATTTTATTCAGTTTTCCCAATTGTGTCAATCATAATTTCAAATCGGCTTACGACGGAATTCAATGGCGTAACAACGAAGAAGATTTTAAACGCTGGTGTTCTGGAACTACAGGCTATCCAATGGTCGATGCAGGAATGCGTCAGCTTAACGAAACAGGTTATATGCACAATCGCGTCCGCATGGTTGTGGCGAGTTTTTTATGTAAACATTTATTGATTAACTGGCAGTGGGGCGAAGCCTATTTTGCTGAAAAATTATTAGATTTTGAATTAGCTTCAAACGTAGGAAACTGGCAGTGGGCCGCAGGAACAGGCTGTGATGCCGCACCTTACTTCAGGGTTTTTAATCCCGAAATCCAACAAAAGAAATTTGACGAAAAAGGCGAATACATCCGCAAATGGATTCCTGAGTTTGATCTTGGCTACAATGAACCTATGGTAGATCATGCTTTTGCGAGAGATCGTGCGATTGCAACTTATAAAAAGGGAATTGTTAAATAAAATTCCAATCCCGATGCTTCGGGATAAATTCCAAATTCCAATATTTCCGAAACGTTTACCCAAAAAACATAAAAAAAACCTTTGTCAAAGTTTAAAACTTTGACAAAGGTCTGTAGTATTTTGTTCTGCATCAATTTAAAACCTGAAACTTGAAACAAAAGAAACAAAATCCTTAATACTTCAAATAATTATCAACCACAATCTTAGCTTTCAAATCGAACATTAAATTATAAAGTCCGAAGAAAGTACGGTTCATATAAATGAAGTGCTTAGAACCACGATTTCCGTTCATTTTTTTCAAGTTCGTATCTTCAGAAAAGCGTTTTCCTAATTCGGCGATAGCGTTAAAAAAAGATTCATCGGCAAAATCGAAAGTTTCGTTTTGAAAAGGTTTTGTAAACAGCGACAATAAATCATGAAACATATCTGTGAAGTACGTCACTTCTGCAGGAGAGTCGTCTGGTCGAAGAATTTCTAATTCGAATAACTTTTCATTGAAACGATTTTCATCAGTAATCACATTTTTGTTGATTAGCTCAAAATATGGCGTATAAAAATCTTCTGGAATTTGTTTCATACAGCCGAAATCCAAAGCAATTAACTGATTTTGATCATTAACCAAAAAATTTCCAGGATGCGGATCTGCGTGTACTTTTCTCAAAACGTGAATTTGGTACATATAAAAATCCCAAAGTGCCTGCCCTATTTTGTCTCCAACTTCCTGATCTGTATTAATTGCTGTAAATTCAGAAAGATGAATTCCCGTCATCCAATCCATTGTAATTATTTTCTCTGACGAGAATTCTGGATAGTAATTTGGAAAAATGATGTTTTCAATTTTATTACAAGCGTCAACAACTTCCTGACTTTGTTGTAATTCTAACAAATAGTTAGTTTCTTCAATCAGTTTGTCTTCAACCTCTTTAAAATATTTATCAGAATCCTTTCCCTGAAGATTAAACATTCTAATGGCAATTGGTTTTACCAAAGCCAAATCTGAAGAAATGCTGTTTGCAACTCCCGGATATTGAATTTTAACTGCCAGTTTTTTGTCGTTTTTCTTTGCTAAATGTACTTGACCAATACTTGCTGCATTTACTGAATTTGGATTAAACTCATCAAAAATTTCGTAAGGTGTTTTTCCAAAATTATTCTTGAACGTTTTTAAAACCAAAGGAGCAGAAAGAGGTGGTACTGAAAATTGCGACAACGAAAATTTCTCCACATAAGCCTGAGGCAGGAAATTCTTATCCATACTCAGCATTTGAGCCACCTTAAGCGCGCTTCCTTTCAAACTTTTTAATCCGTCGTAAATATCTTCTGCATTATTCTCGTTTAGTTTATCACGGGTTAAATCTGGGTTTACTATTTTTTCGGCATAATGCTTTACGTAGTTCACTCCGATTTTTGCTCCGGTTTGAACTAGTTTTCCAGCTCTTTCTATTTTAGAAGTTGGAATATAATCGATTGTTTTCATTATCTGCTGTGTATTTTTTCTTTAAATAGAAATTTTCCAAAATCTATTAAATGGTTCATTGGCGCAACATTCATTAATTCAAATGATGCATTAACTGATTTTTCGATAAAAATATCTGTTTTCTCAAAAGCAGCCGATTCGTCTTCCATCCAGAATTTAATCGTCAGCATTAACTGCAGCCAAGACGATTCCTGAATAGCTTTTTCCTGAAATTTTTGAAACTTCTCCTGTTCCAATCTGTAATCGTCAGTTAAAATTTCCGAAACATAATTTTTAAAGCTGTCTCTAAGCGAAGTAAGCTGTACTAAATTTTTAAGCGGATTTCTATCGATTTTCAGCGATTGTAAAACATAACTTCTATTTGCTGTTAAGATTTCGAAAAAAGTAAAATAAAAGCTCAGCATTTTGTTTTTCATATCATATTGCTGATATTCTTCGTTCTTGTGAAGCAAGTCAACTGCGTTTTCAAAAAACAGTCGAAATATCTCTTTTTCTAAACCTTCTAATGTTCCGAAAAAAGCATAAAACTCAGCTTCTGTAAAATCATTTTCTTTGGCAAAATGATAAACCGATTTTGGTTTTTGACCCTTTTCTAAAACCTCATCCATATATTTTGAAACGATATCATCTTTGGTAATTACCTTTTTATTAGTCGTCATTTTATTAAAATTTAGAATTTGCCATAAAGGTAAACATTGTTTAAGTACCTTTACTAATCCTTAAACAATATACACTGTTAAATATATTATAAACTATTATGGCTCAAAATGTTCTCTTAACCGGCGGAAGCGGATTCATTGGAAAACACTTAACAGATGTTCTTTTAGATGCCGGATATTCTGTGTCTATTTTGAGTCGTTCCAACAGAGAAAACACTGCAGCAATTACCTATTATAAATGGGATTTGAATAAAAACTATATTGATGAAAATGCAGTTTTAAACGCCGATTATATCATTCATCTTGCTGGAGAAGGAATCGTGGAAAAACGATGGACAGAAAAAAGAAAAAAAGCCATTATAGAAAGTCGGATTAAACCAATTGATTTAATTTTTTCGGTTTTAGAAAAACACAATAAAAAACTTAATGCTTTTGTTTCTGCTTCGGCTGTTGGAATTTACGGCGCTTTTACGAGCCATAAAATCTGTACGGAAAATACGCCGCCTGCAAATGATTTTTTAGGCACAACGTGTCAAAAATGGGAAAACGCGGTTGATACAATCGGCTCTTTACAAATCCGAACGGTTAAAGTAAGAACTGGTATTGTATTAGGCAAAGACGAAGGCTTTCTCAAAAAAATGATTCCGACTTTTAAATCTGGTTTTGGGTCTGTTCTTGGTTCTGGAAAACAATATCTTCCTTGGATTCATATTGACGATTTGTGCCGAATCTATTTAAAAAGCATCGAAGACGAAAAACTAGAAGGCCCTTACAACGCCTGTATTACAGACAATACAACCAACTCTAGGTTTTCTAAAACATTAGCCAATTTATTCGGCTACTCGATATGGCTGCCAAAAATTCCGCCATTTTTACTGAAAATTTTCTTGGGCGAAATGAGTATAGCTGTTTTAACAGGACAGCGGGCTTCTTCTGAAAAAATTCAGAAAACAGGTTTTGAATTTCAATTTAGTGATCTTGAAAAAACACTTATAAACTGCGTAAAATAATTTTATTTCAGAGTTAAGTACATTACATCATCTGTACGGATTACTCCAGTTAACGCTGTATTAGCCGTCTGCGCAATTTTAGCCGCGACTGAACTCGGAATTTGAATATTAAAATCTGAAACTGCAATTGGAAAATCTGAAATTACCTGAATTCCTTCTGCAACTTTCTTAATTAAAGCATTCACCACAATGTCTTTTGATTTGCCGCGTAAATAAAGCTTTCCTTTAATCTGATATTGTTTCTCGACATCATTGATATCTTTCAAATCAAATTTCTCAATTTTTCCTTTAAAAACAGCTTTTGGATAACGACGGCTTTCCATATAATTTTCGTTAAAATGGTCTTGCATCATATCCAGTTTAAAACGAAAATCTTTGATCATTACAGTACAGACAAACGTACTGGTTTTAGGTTCTAATAGAATTGCGACTTGTCTGTTTACTGCTTTTATTTCTTCAAAAAAAGGAACAGACGCTTCAAAGTTTACCGTAGCGGTATTGGTAAAAAACTTGTCTTGGGCAAGTACAGAAAAAGCAGTAAAAAATAAAAATAATAAAGTAGTTGTTTTCATAATCGTCTACATTAAAACAATTATGTCATTCAAGTTTTTCTATTTAAAAGAAAGTAAAAAGTTAGATTCAGATAAGTCAAAAAAGTCGAACGGCAGTAATCCGTGAAAAATTTCGTAACCTTATGATTACACTTAAAGTTACGAAATTTCCAAGTGCAAAGTTCTGCCGCTAATGCTAAATATTTGTGAATGTTTTAATGAAAAATGTTTGTTGTGAAATGTGAGATATTTGCAAACTACATTTTAACTTCTGTACATATTTCAATTAAAAATCCATTTAAATCTCTTGCATAAGCTACAACTTGCCCCCATGGTTTTTCTACTGGTTCAGAGACCATAACAGCGCCAAAGGAAGTTGCTTTCTGCAAAACTTCAGGAACATTTTCAACAATAAAACCAATTTCTATGGCAAAAGGTTTGTCTTCTAAACTGCTTTCTATAAAACCATCTTCCAAATTTTGCGATGCTAATTTTTTTGAAGCAAACGAAAGTGTTGTTTCGCCGGTAATTAATTCGCCGTAATCATTATCAGGACTTATAAATTTCCTTGAGAAACCAAATGCATTTTCATAAAATGCTAATGCCTCTTCGACATCTTCAACGTACAATATTGTATATCCAAACTTTATCATGTTTTCTTTTATTTAATGTGTAACATATAAATATAAGAAATATTAACTGATTTCTAGAAGGACATTGTATTTTTCTAAACTAGCCAAATCTTCGATAGAATTAATATTGGTAAGTTTTTCATGCTCTTCGACTTCTCTGCGGACTTCGATATGTTTTATCGCTTTTCTAAAACGACGCACTTCTTGTAAATTGGATAAAATCAATCCGGGAACTTGAACGCTTTTTCCTTCTTTATCTTTGGCAACCATGGTAAAATACGATGAATTACAATGTTTGACAACTCCGGTCTGAATATTTTCTGCCTCAACACGAATGCCGACAATCATGGAACTTCTTCCAACATAATTAACAGAGGCTTTCATGGTTACCAATTCTCCTACTTCGATTGGTTTTAGAAAGTTTACGGTATCAACAGAAGCTGTTACGCAATAATTACCGCTGAATTTTGAAGCCGATGCAAATGCAATCTGATCCAGCAATTGCAAAATATATCCTCCGTGAATTTTACCGCTGAAATTAGTGTGCGAAGGAAGCATTAATTCTGATATGCTAATTTTTGATGAAGAAACGGGTTTAAAATCTGTAGTCATGTTTTTGTTTTTTGGAAAGTTTTTGTTTTTAATTTTTTAAACACATAGATTCATAGTTTTTTACTCAGGAAAGACGTTTCACTCTTTTAAGCAAACAAAGTGCTAGGCGTGAAACTAGTTTCTTTTTATATTCTTTATCAGACAAAACAAAAATCTATGTTTCTATGTGTTTAAAAATTTTTATTAATTCAATAATTCATTTTCATCTGAATTTAAAGCTCTTGCTATAATATTTTCGGGAAGTGATTTCTTTGCCTTTGCTCCCATTTTCTTTAACCTTTCTACGCTCGAAATCAAATTTCCTTTTCCGTCTACCAATTTATTCATTGCGCTTTCGTATTCAGTTTTGGTATCTTTTATTTTATTTCCAATTCGAACTAAATCAGAAACAAAACCTTCAAATTTATCGTATAATGCGCCCGCTTGTCTTGCAATCTCAAAAGCATTTTCCTGCTGTTTTTGATTGCTCCACATACTATCAATGGTTCTTAAAGTTGCCAGAAGTGTGCTTGGCGTTACAATAACGATATTGCGATCGAATGCTTTAGTGTATAAACCAGGATCTTCGTTTAACGCAATTGCAAATGCAGGTTCCATCGGAATAAAAAGCAGTACAAAATCTGGACTTTCTATTTGATATAAATCATGGTAATTTTTACTTCCAAGCTGTTCCACATGTCTTCTGATAGAATTGACATGTTCTTTTAGAAAATCAATTTTTAAAAGCTCGGATTCTTCATTAATCCATTTTTCATAGGCGGCAAGTGAAACTTTAGAATCGACAATCATTTTTTTACCGTCGGGAAGATTAATTACAACATCTGGAAAAACACGGTTTCCTTCGCTGTTTGTAAAGCTTTGCTGTACTTCATATTCCCTTCCTTTTTCTAATCCCGATTTTTCTAAAACACGCTCTAAAACCAGTTCGCCCCAATTTCCCTGCATTTTGCTGTCGCCTTTTAATGCTTTGGTTAGATTTAAGGTTTCTTTGCTCATTTGGGCATTCATTTCGCTTAAACCTAAAATCTGCTGGCGAAGTGCGGCGTGGTAATCGATACTTTCTTTGTGTGTCTGATCTACTTTTTGTTCAAAGACATGAATTTTATCCTGAAGCGGTAACAGAATATTTTTCATATTCTCACTGTTCTGCTCGGTAAACTTAGCCGATTTTTCTTCAAGGATTTTATTGGCTAGATTTTCAAATTCTTTGGTAAATTTCTCCTGAAGTTCGTTGATCTCATTTTTTTGTTCTTTATGGCGTTCCCATAAATTTTCAAAATCGACTTCTTTTTTAGAAAGCTGGATTGCTAAACTGTCTTTTTCTGTTCGAATATTTTCTTTCTCTGAATTAAGCAGCTGCAATTGTTTCTGAAAATAATTTTTCTCGTTTTCAAACTGCTCTTTCTGCATTTGCATCTGATTGTTCACAGCATTCAATCTTTCTTCAGAAATTGCTTTTTCAGACTGATATTTTGATCCTGAAAGCATTTTACCTAAGTATATCCCAACAAAAAGCGCTACTACAAAACCTAATAAAAATGGTAGATAATCAGACATAACTAAGTTTATTTTACGTAAAAGTACGCAATAATACGTAGTACATAGTTCATAAAATAGAAAATTCACGAATTCAGATTCAATCCAAACTAAACCAACATTTTAATTTTAAAAAAAAATAAACGTTCAACGCAACCTTTTTTTTAAAGTGCCATCTACAAATTATAAACCTATTAAAAAGAATTATGAAAAAATTAATGTTGAGCTTATTTATAGCTTTTGGAATCAGCGCTTGTTCTCTTAACGATGACAACAATTACATTGACTGTGGCGTTAACACAAGTGTTGCCTTTACCGGATTTCCTTTCTTGTGTAATTACAGCGTAAAAACACAGCAAAACACTGCTGCTGTAGCAGTTATTGGATCTCAGGAAAAAATGAATGAATTATTCATTAAACATGAAAATAGTTGTCCTGTTGCAAGCGACCCTAACATCGATTTTACAAAACAATATTTAGTTTCCATTTTTGCAGGGGTTAAACCTACCAGCGGTTATGCTATTAAAATTACTTCTATTGTAGAGAATAATTGCGAAATCATCGTTAATTACTATGAAAAAGCTCCAGTAACCGGCGAAAATGTAACGCAGAATCCAACTTACCCTTCAGATTTTGTTTTAATTCCAAAAACAGCTAAAGGTTTCATTTTTGTGAAAACAAATGAAAACAGTGACAATATTGTTATTGGAAGTTATGACAGCCAATGTACTACTGCCGACTGCCAAAAATTCTTCCAAATCAACGATTATAATATTTTAAAATTCCTAAACGTTGCAGCTGGACAATACGATTTTGGTCAATATAAATACACGCCAACTATAAAAAGAGGAGATTATACATTATTGTTAAAAACTGTTCCTGCTGAAATTTTGGCTTTAAAAGGACAAACAAAAACTTACGGTACGCCTAATGCAGCTGGTGTCTATTTTGAATTACGCCAAGGTGCAGTTGTAACAAAAGTTTATATTGATAACAATGACACTCAAGATCAAAGTGCAGAAATAAAAGCTTTCAAAAAAGTTATTCAAGAAAAAATTACAAGTTTAAAATAATTTAAACATGAAAGAACTCTTTTTATCTTTTATTGCATTCTTTCTTTTGCCAGTTTTTACACTATAGAAACTACTAAAGCAGAATCAAGTTTGATTGTAAATACTTGGATCTGGAAAAAATCTGTAGGCGGAACTAGTAATCCTTATTTGAGATGGAAGAATATAGAGATTAGAAACAACACGTATAAAATACAAAAAGGGATAGGATATTTTGACAAGTCAGAACATGATTTAATTATGTTTGAAGGCAAAACTTACGTAATAGAAAACCTTGACAATCAAAACCTAACGAATTGTGAGTAATAATCAAGACGTAGCTCGTACTATTTTTAAAAGATAGTTTTATAAGCTTTTTAGAACTATTTTTGCAAAACCAAACAATACCACTTTTTTGAAAGACGAGTTAGAAAAATATATCAAACTGTGTATGAAAAATGACAGAGAGGGACAACTGAAAATTTATCAGTTGTTCTCTCCTGTTTTGTATGGCATCTGTTTGAAATATATGAAAAACGAAGATGACGCCAAAGATGTCTTTCAGGATGCTTTTGTAATTGTCTTTCAGAAAATAAACCAATACAAATTTGAGGGAAGTTTCGAAGGATGGCTCAAACGGATTTTCATCAATAAGCTCATCGAAACTTTAAACAAAAAGAAAAAGGAAAGTTTCTTTTTAGATGTCTTCGATCCTGACACTGATTTTATTGAGGAAGAGGAATTAGAGGCAATACCGATGGAACAGGAAAAACTTTTGGAATTTATTCGGGATTTACCTGATCAATATCGAACGGTTTTTAACTTATATGTTTTTGAAAAAATGAAACACAAAGAAATTGCCGAATTATTAAAAATCTCCGAAGGAACATCAAAATCAAATTTAAATCGCGCCAAACATATTTTACAAAAGCGAATTTTGAGTATAAAAAATTTTAAGACAGCATGAAGAAGCATAAAATAGAAGATATTTTTTCATCAATGGAAGACTTCTCGAGTATTCCGCCTCCTGAATTGTGGGGTCAAATTGAAGAAAAATTAAATAAACCTAAAAGGAAGAAGCGTGCTATTCTTTGGTGGTCGGCTGCTGCATGCTTATTATTGGGGCTGCTTCTGCCTTCAATTTTATATTTTACTGCCAATCCTCAAAATAAAAACTTTGAAAATGGCGGTTTCGAAAATAACCGTGTCGTTCTTGAAGAAAAAACAAACAATACTGATACTAATAAAAACAGCACTAACGAACATATAGTAAACCATACAAAAGCGGCTGATTCTGTAATTACTATTTCTCCAGAAAAAAATCAAGTAAATAATCCGAAAGGAAATCAAGGACAAGAAACTGCTGTAGCGCATTCAAATAAAAATAATAAAACGAATAAAAAAGGTTCTGAATCTAATATGCAGATCCCAAGCAATGCTCCGAACCAATCTTTTGCTAGTCAGAATTTTTATTCTTCGAAAGATAAATCGAGTGGTAAATCTTCAAAAAAATCCATTTTAGAAAATGGAAGACAAGCTGCAGCTAAAGGAATTTCTGAAGACAGAATTGCTTTTGGAAAAGAAAGTAAGTTTAATTCAAATGCTCAAAAACAACTTTCTAATTCTATTTTTGATGCAGGTTTAATCGGGAGAGACAACAAGAATTTTGCCTACAATAATCAAAGTTCTGTGGTAAGTAACAACACATCAAAACAAAATGATGTAAATAATAAAAGCGGAAAAACAGGAACTGATAAATATGTTGCTGCAAAGGAAAATTCGAAATTCAACAATGTTTTAAGTAAAAAAGATTCTGCACAGCTGGCTGAACTTCAAAACTTAGAAAAAGGAATTTTAACTGCTGAAACTACAAAAGACGAAAAAGAGAAAAAAGACAAATTAATTGATAAAAAGGAAAAATGGGCCGTTGCAGTTTTTGCGGGTGTTGCAAGTTCTGAAAACACTAGGAACGAAAAAACTTTAGGTAATGTAAACGATTCTAAGCAGTCTAATTCTTATGGAGTTAAAACGAAATACAGTATTAATAAAAAATGGGCCGTTGGTTCTGGTCTAAAAATTAATGAGCTTGGACAAAGTGTTGCTAACGTTTCGTATGTAAGTGCCAAAAATAATGCTTTATTTGCTCCAGGCGAATCGCGTGCAGACAGTCCAATTGCGATGTCAGGCAGTAATCCTGAGTATCTTCTTATTTCAAACAGCACAAAAGAGGCTTTAAAAAATGATAATATACAAACAGGAAAACTGGATCAAAACTTACGATATATAGAAATGCCTTTGGAAGTTTCGTATGCTGTTTTCAATAAAAATAAAGCAAGTATCAATTTGAATACAGGTGGTTTTGTGGGCAAATTGATATCTAACAACGTAGCTTTGGATGGAAATTCTATTGGTCAGAATGTAAGTGCAAACGATTATGTATATGGTTCGACTTTGAGCAGTACAATTCAATACCGTGTTTACAAAAAGACAAATGTATTTGTAGAACCTGCTATGAATTATTATATCAATCCGTTAAACAGTCAGTCTTTTAATCAGTTTCAATGGGGATTAAATTTTGGATTAAATGTTTCGTTCTAAATTAAATTCGTAATAATTTCAGAACTTAATTACTCTTTTTTTATGGATTTTACTGCTTCTTCAATTGATTCAAAATCAGTTCCAACCGATTTATTTTTGGCTAAAGAAAAAGTTTTTGATAAAGCCGGTCTTCAATTGAAAACACTTTTAAAAGAAAAAGAAAGTGAAGAATACAGCGCTTTCCGTTTTCTTATAAATGAAAAAAACATTTGCTACAGAGAAGCAAAAATAACTCCAACCAAAACAGGTCAGTTTGTTACTTTATGGAAAAGAAATACAAGCGGAACAATCGAACCTTTTGACTTTTCTGACACAATAGACTTTGTGATTGTAAGTGTTCGAAAGGATGAAAATTGGGGACAGTTTATTTTTCCGAAAAGTATATTATTAGAAAAAGGTGTTTTTTCTACCCAAAACAAAGAAGGAATAAGAGCAACAAGAGTTTATCCGCCTTGGGATGAAACTACAAGCAAACAAGCTCAGAAAACACAAAAATGGCAATTAAATTATTTTCATACGCTTACTAATTCAAATCAAATTGATTTCGATCAATTGAGAAAATCATTGTTATAGATTTTCAACAAGAAAGGCTTCCAGATTTGGAAGCCTTTTTTACTATTTCTCAATTGATGTACATTTCATTATACCGCTGTATAACCGCCGTCGGCAATAATATAACTTCCTGTTGTAAATGATGATTTATCAGAGTTTAAGAAAACTACTAACTCTGCAATTTCCTCAGCAGTTCCCAAACGGTTCATGGCAGATTTTGCTGCAACGGCATTCATCATATCTTTATTTAAATTGTCTTTTAAAAGCGCTGTTTCAATATAACCAGGTCCAACAGCATTACAACGAATATTTTTCTGCGCATATTCTACTGCAATATTTTTAGTCAAGCCAACGACAGCATGTTTACTTGCAGTGTAAGCTGGGCTATTTGGAGCTGCAACTTGCCCATGAATTGAAGCAATATTAACAATACTTCCACCGCCATTTTTTTCCATTTGTTCCAGTTGATAGCGGCAGGCATAAAAGACACCGCTTAAATTTAAAGCAATTACTTTATCCCATTCGTCTGGTTCGTATTCTCCAGTTGGTTTTGCAGGTCCGCCCATTCCGGCATTATTACATGCAATATCAAGTCGGCCGTATTTTGAAACCGTAACCTCAATCATATGTTTGTTATCAATTGCACTCGACGAATCTCCTTTTACGAAAAAAGCTTCTCCGCCATTTTCTTTTATAACTTTTACGGTTTGTTCACCGTGATCTACATTAATATCAGATACTACTACTTTTGCTCCTTCGCGAGCGTATGCTTCTGCAACTGCGCGTCCAATTCCTGAACCTCCGCCAGATACAAATGCAACTTTATTTTCTAAAAGTGACATATTCTTAAGATTTAAATTTGTACTTCTAATTTACGAAGATCTAAAGCGATTCTCAAGGTTTGAGAGGAGTTTACAATAACATTAACGCTTACCGCTAATCTTATGTTATTTGATATTAAAAAGACCTTTATGTTTAAAAAATTTCGTATTATTCATCTTCATCCAATTTCATATTACCGCGGTCTTTATGACTTTCCGGATTTGAATTTGGATATCGGTCTGGAGTTACATCTGAATTGCGATCCTTATTCTCAACCGTTTTTTTTGCTTCTTCTTCAGAAGATACACCACGATTAGAATTTGGATTGTCCGATGACGTTTTTGGAGTTTTCAATTGAATATCTTCGTTTTCATTTCGAGCTCGATCTACTATTTTTTTATCTCCGTCTGCATCTGTTACCACTTCTTTTTTCAATTTTGCATCTTTTAAATCTTTATCGTGCGAAACATTTTTCCCTTTAGATTCGTCGATATCTTTTTGGGTTCCATTTATCTTTTTCGTTCCTAAATTATTCGTTGCCATAGCTTTATTCTTTTGAGTTTCTACTATAATATTACGAATTCTAAGTCTTAAATCTAAATGGTTTAACATTGCTTTAGCTTAATAACGGCAGTTCTTTCATAATTCTTTTTCTTATTTACAACATTCGCTGATTCAGAGATTATTTTGCTAAGAAACTAATAGACTGACTTCACTTTTAATTTTAGGAAAGAAACTATCTTTGCAAAAAATTAAAAATGCACAGACACTTCATTCTTTTTAAACCTTATGGCTACTTAAGCCAATTTATTTATGAATTAAAAAGAAAGAAAAAGCTTTTGGGCGAATTACATGATTTTCCCGAAGGAACAATGGCGATTGGAAGATTGGACGAAGATTCTGAAGGTTTACTTTTATTAACAACTGATGGAAAAGTAAGCGAACAAATAAGAAGCAAAAAAGTAGACAAAGAATATTATGTCCAAGTAGACGGCATAATAACACCCGAAGCAATTGAAGAATTGCAAAAAGGTGTCGAAATTGGTTTTGAGGGAGGAAAATACAAAACAAAACCCTGCTCTGCTTTTATTGTTACCGAAATTCCAGATTTTGGACCAAGAGCCAAAAAAATCAGAGATGAGCGCCACGGCCCGACTTCTTGGGCATCAATCACTATAAATGAAGGAAAGTTTCGTCAGGTTCGCAAAATGACTGCCGCAGTTGGTTTTCCTACGCTGCGTCTTGTTCGCGTTCGAATAGGAAATGTATATTTGCAAGACCTAAAAGCTGGGGAAGTTTTAGAAGTTTCTGATTTCAAATTAGAAAATGTGTCAATTTGATCATTAGAAAATAAACCAAACCTGCCAAATTAACGATTAACCGATTAAACAAATAAACGATAATGCTAAACGTTGTTCTTGTAGAACCTGAAATACCAAACAATACTGGAAATATTGGAAGATTATGTGTGGGCACAGAAAGTCGTCTTCATTTAATTCATCCTTTCGGATTTGTGATTAATGATAAAAACCTGAAACGTTCTGGTTTGGATTATTGGGTTCATTTGGATGTAACCGAATATCAAAATGTTGAAGAATGGATACAGCAGATTCCAGATCAATCGCGTGTATTTTTAATGAGTTCGCATTCTGAAAAATCGTATTTGGAAACTGAATTTCAAGATGGAGATTGGTTAGTTTTCGGAAAAGAAAGTGTTGGTTTGAGTGCCGAATTTATGGAAAGGTTTGAGAATCATTTAACGATTCCGATGTCTCCGCTTATTCGCAGTTTTAATATTGCCAATTCTGTTGCTTTTGTAGTTGGTGAAGCTAAGAGACAAATTGGATTGAAAAAATAAGTTTACAAATTAATCTCCTACAAGGTTTTGCAAACCTTGCAGGAGAAGACTAATTAAGTCACAATAAATTTCCCTTTTTCAGCATCAAAAATAATATGCTCGTCTTTGAAGAGATTGCTGAAACTTCCGTTTGAAATTAAGTTACAAGGCTGATCCTGCGTAATATTTTCTGGTGTCATCATGATCATTTCGTCGCTTAATTGAATTGCTAAGTCAATATCGTGTGTCGAAAACAAAATACATTTTTGAGTTTCCTGAGTCAGTTTTTTCAATAATTTGAATAATGAAACTTTATGAAGTAAATCAAGATGCGTTGTTGGCTCATCTAAAATAATCAGCGGTGTATCTTGTGCCAAAGCTCTGGCGATTAAAACTTTCTGCAATTGACCGTCGCTAATTTCAAAATGTTTTTTTGATGCTAAATGCTCGATTTGAGTCAGATTCATTGCTTCTTTAACTTTCGCTATATCATCATTTGACAAAATATCTACCCAATTTGTATACGGCTGACGCCCCAATGCAACTAATTCAAAAACGGAAAGATTACTTGGAGGCAGTTTTTCTGTTAAAACCAAACTTAGATTCTGTGCCAATTCTAAAGGTTTAAAATCGGAAATATTCTTTTCGTTTAAATAAACATTTCCCGATAACGGTTTTTGAATTCCAGTAAGCGTTCGCAGTAAAGTCGATTTCCCAATTCCGTTGGCTCCTATTAAAGTAATAAGTTTACCAGATTGCAGATTTAAATTTAGATTGGCCGCGATGGTCGTAATGCCTTTTTTGGATTTATATCCAATATTTAAATCTGAGGTTTTTAATATACTTCTAATCATTGCAATTATTTTTTAAACACATAGAAACATAGGTTTCATTTTTCATCTAAAAGTGTATTTGAAAATTTACTCGCAAATTAACACATAGCTGTTGAACTTAGAACTTTGGCAACAGTTTGAAATATTCGTTTACAAATGTTTTTTGACCTTCTTTAAAAATATTGAGGCAGTTAAAATTAATTATAATTCCTTTTGGAGCTTTTAGCAGTTTCATGTATGTCATTAATTGTGCCTCATATATTGGACTTATTTCTGATGTTGCTTTTAATTCAACTACCAAACAATTCTCTAAGAACAAATCACATTTTAAATCTACATGTAATTCTTTGCCTTTATAGATTAAGAGCGCCTTCATTTCTGTAAAAAACTGTATGTTTCGAGATCTTAATTCTTCTTTCAAACATTGATGATAAATATTTTCGAGTAAACCCTTTCCAATTGCTTTATGTACTTCAATACAAGCACCAATTACATTAAAAGTTAATTCATCTAGATTTTTGAGTACCATATTAAAATTAGTTTTATAATAATAGAAAACCAGTTTAACTCACTAAAACTATTATTGTTTAAAAAAGTGAAACGCCTTTAATCGGCTTTGAAAACTATGTATCTATGTGTTTAAAAAACTAAAGACAACAATATTTGTAGGTTTTTACCTAAAATTTCTTTTTCTTACCAAAAGCCAGATTACAACCGGCGCTCCAATTATGGACGTAATCGCATTAATTGGCAGCGTAACATCAAAGCCTGGCATTTGCGAAACTATATCACAAAATAACATTATAATAGAACCGAAAAACAACGTACTCCAAAATAGTATTGTATGATTACTAGTTTGAAACGTGAGTTTTGCAATATGCGGAACGGCTAAACCAACAAAAGCAATCGGGCCTGCAAAAGCTGTAATAGAACCTGCTAGAATACTGGTTGCAAAGATGATTATTAATCTGGCGCGCTTAAAGTTCAATCCCATACTCTTTGCGTAGTTTTCACCCAGAAGCAATGCGTTTAATGGTTTTATACTATTTGCGCTTAAAAGCAATCCGATTGCAACGCAGAAAGTCAGAATTCCGATGGTTGGCCACGAAAGATTTCCGAGGCTTCCCATAGACCAGAAGGTAAATTTCTGTAATTGTTCTGCGGTACTAAAATAGGTTAAAACACTTACGATTGCCGTTGTAAAACTACCGAACATTAAGCCGACAATTAGAATTGCCATTGTATCTCGTAATCTTTGTGAAACTACCAAAACCAATAATAAAACCAATGTACTGCCAAATGTAGAAGCTAAGACAATTCCGTAAGATGACAGTGCAATGACACTTAAAAAAGACGGAAGAAATCCTGCTCCTAAAATTACAAAAGCAACGCCCAAACTCGCTCCAGAACTTAATCCTAAAACATAAGGCCCAGCAAGCGGATTTCGAAATAAAGTCTGCATCAAAAGGCCGCTGATGGCAAGTCCGCTTCCAACCAAAACTGCCGTAATTGCTTTTGGCAGGCGATAATTAATAATAATATATTCCCAAGTTGATTTTTCTACATGACCTCCCGTTAAACTTGCAAAAACATCTTTGAACGGAATCAACACGGATCCCAAACTAATGCTTGCGAAAAACATCAGCAAAAGACCTAAAGCCAAAACGACAAATAAAATCGTATTTCTTTTTTTATTCGCCAATTTAGTTCAGTTTTGATGCAAAAGTAAATTCGTAACTTGCTAATAAATCAGGGTGGAAAATTTTGATATAATCTTTTAAAACCAAATCTGGACGGCTTGGAGCCAATTCGTAATACACTGTTCCGCCGGTTGCTCCCAATTTGCCTTCAAAATTATAAACACTTTTATTTTTAAACGCATCAAATTCCCCATAATGTGGATTTGCTTTTTGCAATTCATCTAAACTTTTAAACGAACCAGAAGCAATCCAGATATTGGCGGTTTTGGCTTTGTCTAAAACTTTTTCAAAAGACAAACCTTCGCTTCCTGTTCCTTTTAAATCCGACCATAGATAATTAGCTTTAGCATCATTCATAAACTCGGCAACCCAGCTATTTCCTTTGGCAACGTACCAAACATCTTCATACATTGAACCGTATAACACTTTTGATGTAGCCGGCTTGTCTGCAACTAACTTTTTAGCCTGATTGTAACTTTCTACAATTTTGTCAAAAAGCTCTTTTGCCTGCTCTTCCTTACCAAACAAAGCACCGTAAAGTTTGATCCATTCTGCTTTTCCAAGTGGAGATTGTTCCATCCAATCGCCTTGAATTAAAACTTTTAAACCGCTTTTTTTCAAATTATCCAGCATCGGATTATTATTGTCAACACCAAAAGTCACAATCACATCTGGAGATAATTCGATCAACTGCTCAATATTTAGTTTTTCGTTTTGTCCAACGTTTTTAACAGAACCTTTATCAATTAATGCTCGTGTTTTTTCCGAAGAAATATAATCTGTATGAGGAAATCCAACCAATTTGTTTTCTACTTCAAGCATTTCTAAAAACGGGATATTAGTCGTTGAAGTAACAACAACAGACTCTAATGGCACTTGAATTGTAGTATAAGTTTGAAGACTGTCTGGAACTTTAGCTTCTTTTTCTTTTAATATATATTTAAAATCTTTATTCGCATTTGGCCATGGATTTGAGACTGTTACAACCGAATAATCTTCATATTTTACGATCGAAAGTCCCGATGCATATTCGATACTATTCTTTGCATTCGCAGCTTTTACAATTTCAACTTTCTCATTCTTCTTACATCCGATAAGAATAAAAAAAGAAGCTGCAAAAATCATTTTAGGGAATAAATGTCTCATGTTTTATGTTTTGGATGAAGCAAAGGTAAAGTATTTTCTATTTTTTTTGTTTACCTTTATTCTTACAAATTTAAACAATTGTATCTTTACAACATGAATACCACAAAAATGAAAATTTGCTCAAGCTGTGAATCTGAATTCAGCTGTGGAGATATATCTATAGAGAACAAGTGCTGGTGTAATGATTACCCGCCAATCTTCAATCTTTCTGAAGGCGGAGACTGTCTCTGTCCCAATTGTTTCAAAGAAGCTTGCGAGGATAAAATCGATGCTTATATTGAAACTGTTACACCTCATAATGCTCCAAAAAACAAAGCCATATCTTTGCCCAAAACAGAAAAATTAATCGAAGGGATTGATTATTATATTGAAAACGGCAACATGGTTTTTAAAACTTGGTTTCATTTAAAACGCGGCACTTGCTGCGGAAATGATTGTCGTCACTGTCCGTATTAATTGTTAATTATAAATTGTTAGTTGTTAATTATGAAAAGCAACGTCATAAAAAGTAAAAGTTTTGATTTTGCAATCAGAATTGTCAAACTATATCAATATCTTAATAATGAGAAAAAAGAATTTATACTTTCAAAACAACTTCTAAGATCGGGAACAAGTATTGGAGTAATGATTAGAAAAGCAGAACATGCAGAAAGTAAAAGTGATTTTATTCATAAATTTGCCATTGTGCAAAAAGAAGCTAATGATGTCGTTTAAACGAAAAAGAATTTGAAAACATCAATAATGATGCAATTTCAATTTTAAAATTAATAACCAGCATTATTAAAACTTCTAAAGTCAATCAGCTTCAAAAAAATTAACAATTAACAATTAACAATTAATAATTATAAATGATTTACTTGATAACGGGAGGTGAAAGATCTGGAAAAAGCAGTTTTGCTCAAAAATTAGCTTTAGAACTTTCCAACGCACCTATATATGTGGCAACAGCTAGAAAATGGGATGCCGATTTTCAAAACCGAATTGACAGACATCAGCAGGAAAGGGACGAGCGCTGGACGAATATTGAAAAGGAAAAATATCTAAGTGAAATTGATTTCTCTCAAAAAACAGCTTTAATCGACTGTGTAACGCTTTGGTTGACTAACTTTTTTGTAGATCATAAAAATGATGTTGCTTTAAGTTTAGAAGAAGCAAAAAAAGAATTTCTCTCGATAGCCAGTCAAAAAGACACTAATCTAATTATTGTAACAAATGAAATTGGAATGGGCGTTCATGCTTCAACAGAAATTGGAAGAAAATTTACCGAACTACAAGGCTGGATGAATCAGTTTCTGGCTTCAAATGCAGATGAAGTTTTCTTGATGGTTTCGGGAATTTCGGTTAAGATAAAGTGAGAAAATTCCAAATCTTAAAAAAGAAAATTCCAAATTTTTAAATTTCAAATTCCAAAGCTTACAAAAGAAAATTCCAATTTTTTAAATTCCAAATTCCAAAGCTTAGAACAGAAATTGCAAAATTTAAATTCCAAATCCCAAAGCTTACAAAAGAAAATTCCAATTTTTTAAATTCCAAATTCCAAAGCTTAGAACAGAAATTCCAAATTTTAAATTTCAAATTCGAAAGGTATACTTTATCTTTACTAGAATGTTATCCATTTTCACATTTGGAATTTGGAATTTAAAAAATTGGAATTTAAAATGAGCAATCTAGACGATATATTAAAATCACGCCGCGACACCCGACATTTTACCACCGATGAAGTTCCTGACGAAGTAATTCAGAAAGCTCTTCAGGCAGGACATTGGGCGCCATCTGTTGGACTGACAGATGCGACGAGATATTATATCATTAAATCGGATGAAGTAAAAAACTCGATTAAAAAGCTTTTTTTAGATTACAATAAAAAAGCTGAAGAACTCACTGACAATCCAGAACAGAAAGAGTTGTACCGATCGCTAAAGTTAGAGGCAATCGAAGAAGCTCCAATCGGACTTATTATTGCGTATGATCGTTCTGTGCTGAATCAGTTTACTATTGGAACTATCGGCAGTAACGAAGCGGTGAAATTTAGTTCGGTTTGTGCTGCGCAAAATATTTGGCTTTCCCTGACGGAACAAGGTTACGGAATGGGATGGGTTTCGATTTTAAATTATTATCAGTTTAAAAAAATCCTCGATCTACCCGAAGATATAGAACCGCTTGGTTACTTCTGCATCGGAAAACCCGCAACCAATTACAACAATCAGCCCATGTTGCAGCAGCTGCATTGGAAACAGAAATCAGAAGCGCCAATTTGTACCGAAATTACAGAAATTCATAAAATAAACATTCCGGATTCTCAATATAAATCAGAAGATGAAATTGAAACTGAATTTGATTTCACTACTCTTCTTCAAGAAAAAATAGATTCAAAAACCAAACCTTTAGGTTCTTTAGGAACTTTAGAAACTCTAGCTTTTCAAATGGCGAATGTTTTTGAGACTTTAAATCCAAAAATTATAAATCCGAACATTGTTGTTTTTGCAGCAGATCACGGAATTGCGAATCATGGTGTAAGCGATTATCCGCAAGATGTCACGCGTCAAATGGTAACTAATTTTCTAGAAAATGGTGCAGCAATAAATGTTTTCTGTAATCAAAATGATATTGAATTATCGATTGTAGATGCTGGCGTTAATTATGATTTCCCTACAAATACAAAATTGATTGATGCTAAAATCGCTAAAGGAACCCAATCTTTTTTACACGTTCCTGCGATGAGTGAATCTGAAGTTAAATTGTGTTTTGAGAAAGGAAAATCCATCGTAGAAAATATCGCAAAAACAGGTTCAAATTGTATCGGCTTTGGTGAAATGGGAATTGGAAATACTTCAACAGCTTCTGCTTTAATGAGCCTTTTAACTGAGTTTCCTATAGAAGAATGTGTTGGGAAAGGAACTGGAGTTGAAAATGAAAAATTAATTCATAAACAAAATTTACTCCAAAAAGCAATCGGAAATTATTCCGGTCAAGCCGATTTAATTTCGCAGCTCGCCTATTTTGGCGGTTTTGAGATTATTCAAATGGCTGGCGGGATGCTCGCGGCTTTCGATAATAAAATGCTGCTTTTGGTTGATGGTTTTATTTGCACGACAGCTTTTTTAATTGCTTCCAAAATCAATCCGAATATTAAGAAAAATGCCGTTTTTTGCCATTGCTCTGCAGAAAAAGCACATCAAAAATTATTAGATTATTTAGATGCAAAACCTATTTTAAATCTTGATTTACGATTAGGCGAAGGAACCGGCTGCGCAATTGCTTTTCCTATTTTAAAATCGGCTGAGGTATTTTTAAATGAAATGGCTAGTTTTGAAAGCGCTGGAATAAGCAGGAAATAGCTTTCATTTTTAAACAACAGTTTATAACTTTGAAGAGTTATTTAAAATTGATTTAAAAATTCATATATGCCTTTTACTAAAGTTTATATTCATTGCGTTTGGAGTACTAAGAATAGATTTCCATTTTTAAATTCAATTGAGCTTCGTAAAGAAGTTTGGCATCACATCCAAGAAAATGCATTAAAAAAAGAAATATATTTAGATTTTATTAGTGGATATTCAGATCATTGCCATTGTCTAATTTCACTAGGTAATGATCAAACAATTCAAAAAATAATACAATTATTAAAAGGTGAATCTTCGTATTGGATCAATAAAAATAAATTGACTAAAGAAAGATTTGAATGGCAGGATGAATATTTTGCTGTTTCAGTTTCAGAATCAATGGTGGATAAAGTTCGAGATTATATTAAAAATCAAGAAGAACATCACAAAAAGAAAACTTTTCAAGAAGAATATGAGGAGTTTATGATCAAATTTGGGTTTAAGTATTTATAAAAAAAGGTTTGGCTAAAGCCCTCGTTAGAATCAATAAGTAAACCCACATCTAAAGATGTTGGCTATTCATAAAACATTGTCAATACTTTTTATTTTTATGAATTGCCCCCAAATTTATCTGAAGGGTATAACATAAAATGATTTAGTTTTTTTGAATTGCCTCCAGATTTATCGGGAGGCTATAAATTTGAAACCCAAAAGGCTTTAGCCAAATAATCACAACCTAAATGAAAAAGAACTAAATAATTTCTTTAATACTTGATATTTTTACTTTAATTCTATCAAATCATAAAAATTATTTAGATTTTTTCTGAGTTGCCTCCAGATTTATCTGGAGGTTGTAAATTTGAAACCCAAAAAAGGCTTTAGCCAAATAATCACAATCTAAATGAAAAAGAACTAAATAATTTCTTTAATACTTTAATATTTTTACTCTAATCCTATCAAATTATAGAATTATTTAGTTTTTTTGAATTGCCTCCAGATTTATCTGGAGGTTATAAATTTGAAACCCAAAAGGCTTTAGCCAAATAACCACAACCTAAATGAAAAAAGAACTAAATAATTTCTTTAATACTTGATATTTATACTTTAATTCTATCAAATCATAAAAAATTATTTAGATTTTTTGAATTGCCTCCAGATTTATCTGGAAGTTGTAAATTTGAAATCCAAAAAAGGCTTTAGCCAAATAATCACAACCTAAATGAAAAAAGAACTACATATTTTCTTTACCTGCTTAATGTTCTACACTAGAATTCCATGTCCAAAAAACATAACGCATGATCCAGATTATTTAAATAAAGCCACAAGATATTTTCCTTTTATTGGATGGATTGTTGGGAGCATGTCATTTCTGGCTTTTTATCTTTTTTCTCTTTTTCTTTCAATAGAAACGGCTGTTATTTTTTCGATCGTGATTTCCGTTTTAACAACTGGAGCCTTTCATGAAGATGGTTTTGCAGATGTCTGCGACGGTTTTGGCGGAGGCTGGACGAAAGAAAAAATCCTGATGATTATGAAAGACAGTGCCATTGGAGTTTACGGAGCAATCGGATTGGTTTTGCTTTTTTTATTAAAATTTAGATTGCTATCAGAATCTATTTTGCTATTTCAAGTTTATGATGACATGGCAGTTTTTAAAATTTTTCTCTTATTTATTTCCGCTCATTCCTTAAGTCGTTTGGCTGCGATTTCTATCATTTTTACCCATCAATATTCTCGTGAAGATGCTTCGAGCAAAAGCAAACCTATTGCAAAGCAATATACTTGGAAAGAAGTTTTTGGTTCGTTCTTTTTTGGACTTATTCCCCTATTTACACTCTCCTATTTCGATCATAAAGTAATATTGGCTGTAATTCCTGTTTTTATAAACCGTTATTTTTTAGCCCGATATTTTCAAAAATGGATCGACGGCTATACGGGAGATTGTCTTGGTGCAACGCAGCAAGTTTGTGAAGTTATCTACTATTTAAGTATTTTATTTTTATGGAAATTTATTTAGTCCGTCATACCGAAACTATCTGTGAAAAAGGAATTTGTTACGGACAATCTGATGTAGAAATTGCTGAACCTTTTGACGAAATATTTGGTCAAATTATTTCTAAATTACCATCAGAGGCTGTTGTTTTTTCGAGTCCGTTAAAGCGTTGCTCCATTCTGGCAAAGCATATTCAGAAAAACACAAATGCCGTTTTTTATCAAGAAGACGAACGTTTAAAAGAAATGAATTTTGGAGATTGGGAATTGAAAAACTGGAACGAAATTCTGCCCGAAGAACTTAATCCTTGGATGGAAGATTTTGTAAATATCAAAGTCTCAAACGGCGAATCTTTCACAGAATTACATGAAAGAGTTGGTGATTTTTTATCCAATGAAATTTCAAAAATAAAAACGCCCGTAATTATTGTCACTCATGCGGGAATTATAAGAAGTATTTTGTGTCATCAAACTTCACTTCCTTTAAAAGATGCATTTAATAATAAAGTCGATTTTGGAGAAGTTATCAGAATCGAATTATAAATATCCATTTTGTTTGACTATTAAGCCCTAAAAGTGAAACAAATTTGAATATTCAATATTTTTAACTTTATCTTTGCAGCAAATTAAGGTTGTGTTTTTATAAACACATTAAAAGGGAATCAAGTAATTTCTTGAGCTGTACCCGCAACTGTAAGCTAAGTTCTAAAAGAATGTTTGTTGTAACTGCAAAACCACTGTTCGCTGGACGAATGGGAAGGTAACAACAAAACGCAAGCCAGGAGACCTGCCTTTGTAACCAATATCGAACTCTCGGGAAAAAGAGTGTAGAAATTATGACTATAAAACTAGGTTTTGCTTTTTGTTTACTGTTGTTGTGCCAAATAACTATGGCGCAGAGCGATTCTATTAATAACCTAAAAGAAGTTGTCGTTTCTGACGCAAATCTTAAAAAATATTCTACTTCACAATCTGTTTTAAGGCTTACCGATTCTGTTATCAATAAAAACGAAGCTTTACTAACCGACTTATTAAACTTTAATTCTACTTTATATTTCAAAGAATATGGACGCGGAATGCTTTCTACTGTTTCGTTTAGAGGGACTACTTCTTCGCAGACTGCAGTAATATGGAACGGAATCAATATCAATTCCCAAATGAATGGAAGCACGGATTTCAACACCATTTCTGGTTCCGATTATAATTCAGTTAGTGTAAAAGCCGGAGGTGGAAGTGTTATTTACGGAAGTGGCGCCATTGGAGGAACGGTGCATTTAAATAACGATTTGGTCTTTTTTAATCGTTTTGAGAATAATTTAAAACTAGATTACGGAAGTTTTAATACTATTGGAATCAATTATAAAACTTCTATTTCTAACAAAAAATGGAGTACGCAGCTTGGTTTTTCTAAAAACAGCTCGACGAACGATTACAAATATTTAAATCGATACACTTGGAGAGGCGAACAGCGCTGGAACCAAAATGGGCAGTATGACATTATTACTTTGAATGCAAATGTGGGTTATAAAATAAACGAAAACCATGTTTTAAAGCTTTACAGCCAGACTTCGAACACCGATCGAAATACTTCTCTAATTACAGAATCGGAAACGAAAAGTAAATATGTGAATGGTTTTAATAGAAATCTGTTGGAATACGATGGAAATTACGGAAAGCTGAAAACGAACTTTAAAACAGCATATATTTTTGAAAACTATCAATATTTTGCTGACAATTCAAGTAACAACTTTACTTACGGAAAAACCGAAAATTTAATTACAAAATTAGATTTAGATTATACTTTATTTAAATCTACTCACATCAACGGAATTGCCGATTACAGCAGAACAAATGGTTACGGAACTAGTTTTGGAGACCATGTTCGCGAAATTAGTTCGGCTTCTTTATTAGTAAGACAAGATATTGGCAGTAACTGGAAAAATGAACTTGGAATAAGAAAAGAATTTACCGATAATTATAAATCGCCGCTATTATTCAACTTCGGTTCTTCTTATAAATTCAATGATTTATATAATTTAAAATTGAATGTTTCCAGAAATTTCAGAATTCCAACATACAATGATTTGTATTGGGAAACAGGTGGAAATCCAGATCTAAAACCTGAAAGCTCTTATCAAGCAGAAATTGGAAATGTGTTTACGTTCAAAAATATTTCCTGGACACAGAATTTCTATTACATAAAAATAAAAGATATGCTGCAGTGGGTTCCAGGTGCAAACGGTATTTGGACACCACAAAACCAAGACAAAGTAAACAGTTACGGAACTGAAACTTTATTGAGCTGGAAAAAGAGTTATGGCAAAAACAATTTTGCAGTAAATGCAACATACGCTTACACAGTATCACAGGATGATGAAACAAAAAATCAGCTGTTTTTTGTTCCTTTTAATAAAGCTACTGGCGCCGTTTCGTATTCTAGAAATAAAATCAGCGCTTATTATCAAGTTCTATATAACGGATTTGTTTATACAAGAGCAGACAATAATCCTGATGAAATTATAAACGATTATTTAATTTCAAATATCGGAATTGATTATGATCTAAAATTTTTAGATTCTTTTAAAGTAGGTTTTCAAGTTTTAAACCTTTTAAATAAAGACTACGAAAGTTTAGAAAACAGGCCAATGCCAGGCCGTAATTTTAATATGTATATAACCTTAAAATTTTAATATATGAAGTTTAGTAAATTACTTTTAATAGCGTTAAGCATTTCGTTATTCGTTTCTTGTTCAAGCGATGATGACGATACTCCAAAAGGTGCTTATGACAATGGTTTTTTTATTTTGAATGAAGGAAGTTCAGATGTTGGAAGTGTATCATTCTCTAGTAATGATTTTAGTGTATTTACAAAAGATGCTTATAAAGCAGAAAATGGAAGTGATTTAATTGGAGGCTATTTACAGAATATCTTTTTTGACGGAGATAAAGCTTATATTATTTCTGGTGGATCTAACGTAATCAATGTAGTAAACCGATATACTTTTAAATTAATTGCAAAAATCGATTCAGGTCTTGCAACTCCAAGATACGGTGTTGTAAAAGATGGAAAAGCGTATGTTACAAACGCAAACACTTACTCGTACATTAACCCAGCGACTGGAGATACGGACGATTTTGTTGCGGTAATTAATTTGGCTACTAATAAAGTAGAATCAAAAATTGAATTAAATGCAACTGCAAACAGATTGGTTTTAGAAGATGGTAAATTGTACATCACTGAACCAAACAGCAGCAGTAAACTGCTAATTGTAAATATTGCTACAAAAGCAGTTGAGTCTTTAGAAATTGGTTACAGCGCAGATTGCATCGAAGAAGAAAATGGTACTTTATTCATTTTAAGAGCTCCTTTTACAGGTACTGGAGAATTAGTAAAAGTGAAAATGTCAGATAAATCAATTTCTAAAATTGCATTCCCAGAAAGTTTAGCTGGAGTTAGTTTAATGGATATTGAAGACGACAAAATTTATTATACAGCAGGAAGTTCTGTTTATGCTATGGGTATTAACGCAACAGCTCCTTCTACAACAGCAATTGTTACAACACCTGCTGCTTATATATACGGATTTACAGTTGAAGATAATCGTTTTTATGTAGCAGATGCAAAATTCGATAAAGACAGTAAAGCATTTATTTACAGCTTGTCTGGAAGTTTATTAAAAGAATTAGCAACTGGAGCAGGATCAAACGGTTTTTACTTCAACGATTAATTTAAACTACTTAGAATTAGTTTTTGTTTTTTTTACGAAAAAAGGCTTTCATTTCTGAAAGCCTTTTTTATTTCTTAGAATTTAATTAAAATCCTTTTGGTGTAGTTTTAAGATACATACCGTGTTTCAATCCGTTGATAATTTTCGAATCTGTTAAGTAAGGACGTTCTGGTTCTGAATCGTTGAAAATTCTTTTAGCAGTTGTTCCTGTAATTTTTGAAATTGCAAGATTTAGGTATGGTTCTGATGTTTCTCCTAAAACCCCAAAAGTACTTACCTGCTCATATTGCTGATATGTTGGCTGTAAACCTTGCGTGTAATCTCCAAAATTAGCCGAATTGGTAATTTTTAAAACCAAAGGCTGCATTGCGTATTTATGATTTGGATTAACATTCTTTTTTGTCAATGTTTCTGAATCGTAAACTGTAAACGATCCAACATTTTTTCCTGTTGTTGTTTCACCAATTTGAACTACATTAATATAAGGTTTCAATCCGTTGATGATTAATTCACTTGCAGATGCTGTACTTTCGGTTGTAATAATATAAACTGTATTTAAGTTTAAACTGTTTAATGCTTTTCCATCAATATTATTGACAAATCTTTCGTTTAGACTTTCCAAATCATCATTGGTAAAACTTTTCATTTGCTTGGCATTAAATTCCATTTTAGAAAAAACCTGACCTTCAAACTGTCCAGTAATCATACTTGCCAGTCTGGTTGAAGATGTAATAGATCCTCCTCCATTATATCTAAGATCTAAAATTAAATCTGTCGCTCCTTGCGCTTTTAATTCACCAAATGCTTGATTAAGTCTATCATCGTATTCAGCATAAAAACCATTATACATTAAATAACCAATTTTATGACTTCCTGAAGTAATTACTTTATTAATCAAAATAGGATTTTCTTCTAAAACCGTTTTCGTTAAAGCAACCGATTTCCCATTCAAAACAAAAGTAGTTCCATTATAATCAGCTAGATTTAAAGTATAACTATCTTGATTCAATAATAATTGCTGATAATTAGAAACCGTAAGTTTTGTTCCGTTTACGCTTGTAAACAAATCACCACGTTTAATGGCTTTTGTAGAGGCATCAGAATTTGGTATAATATAACGAACAAATCCAACAACATCATTTGAACCAGAAGAAATAAGGCTCAATCTAAAATCGACACCATTATTTTTTGTGATTCCGCTTAGTTCTTGTTCCAAAACAGTGTAGTCATCAACAATCCAGCTGAAACGGTCAATCGCATCTCCGTTAGGATATTTACTTTCTGGTTTATTCAATAAATCTTCAAACAAATCTTCTGGCTTAGAATATCCTCGTAAAAAACTATTGAAATCATTTTCGTTAGCAAAACGGTTATCAGCCAAATTAGGTACATCGGCCTGCCATAAATAAACTTCATTTAATCCTCTCCAGATAAAACTATTAATTTGTAAATCTGCCGGCGCGGCAACATCATCATTATCTTCACAAGATTGCAAAGAAAAAGCAAATAGGAAAAGTAGCAGGGCGCTCTTTAAAAGTGTTTTCATATTATTTGGGTTTCTTAGTGGTATGATGTAAAAGTAATATCTTTAGTTTTAGCTTTGTCAAAAAAGCAGTATTTTTTTTACGTAAAAAAAAATTTGTTTTTTGTTGTAACAAATCTAATTGTACCTCGTCTTGAATATATAAGCTAACGATTAACCATCAGTTTAATGAACCAAGTTGTATTTATAGAATTAATAAATCCTTTTAAAGACAAAGTTTTTCGTCTGGCAAAAAGATTGCTTACAAGTACTGAAGAAGCCGAAGATGCTACTCAGGAAGTAATGGTGAAATTATGGAACAAGAAAGAAAATCTCGAAAGTTATAATAGTGTTGAGGCCTTGGCCATGACAATGACTAAGAATTACTGTCTTGACCAGTTAAAATCTAAAAGAGCGAGTAATCTGCAGATTGTTCATAATAATTTCACAGATCGCGAACCGCAGTTAGACAAAAAACTGGAAGATGAAAATAGTCTGGAATGGGTTGAAAAAATTATAAATCAGCTGCCAGAACAAATGCAGTTATTAATTCAGCTCCGTGATGTTGAACAATATGAATTTGACGAAATAGCAAAAATTGTCAACATGAACGAAACTGCAATACGAGTGGCACTTTCGAGAGCAAGAAAAAAAATAAGAGAATCAATGACAAATACACACCTTTATGGAACTAAATAAAATAGAAGAAATAATTGAAAAATACTTTCAGGGAGAAACCACTATTGCCGAAGAAAATCAACTAAAAGAATATTTTTCTTCACCGAATGTTGCGCAGCATTTGGAGCACTACAAGCCTATGTTTGGCTATTTCTCTCTAGCAAAAGAACAGAAGTCGACGTATGAGATTCCACTACAAACTAAAAAACGAAACGTAGCGTGGTTATCGATTGCAGCTTCAGCTGTTATTATGCTCGGAATTGGAACCTATTATTTTGCCGGCGAACAAAAAATCACTACTAATACAGTAGCCTCGCAGACAGAGTTAGGAACCTATGATAGTCCTGAAGAAGCACTTAAAGCTACACAAAAAGCTTTGGCTCTATTATCAAACAATGTTAATGTGGGTATTGAAAGTGTACAATACATTAACGAATATGAACAGTCAAAAAACAAAATTTTTAAGCAATAATTAAAATCAATCAGAAAAATGAAAAATTTAATCATAACACTAGTTTTCGCATTCGTAACAAGTACTTTTTATGCACAATCCGCTTTTGACAAATTTGATGGTCAAGACGATGTGACATCAGTAATTGTCAACAAAAAAATGTTTGACTTAATGAGTAAAGTAAAAGTTGATGCTTCTGATAAAGAAACACAACAGTACATTGCTCTAATCAAAAAATTGGATTACCTAAAAGTGTTTACCACAAAAAATCCAAAAATCGAAGCCGATATGAAATCAACAGCTGATAAATACATAAAAACAGCTGGCTTAGAAGAATTAATGCGTGTAAATGACAGCGGTAAAAATGTTAGAATAATGGTAAAATCTGGTGCAACAGACACAAAAATTAAAGAATTACTAATGTTTGTTGACGGAGCAAAAAATGATGAAACTGTTTTATTATCTTTAACTGGTAATTTTGATCTAAACGAAATCTCAGTATTAACAGATAAAATGCAGCTTCCTGGCGGTACCGACTTAAAGAAAGCTTCTAAAGGCAAAAAATAAAATGAAAGGAAAAATTTTCACCTTAGCACTTATGGCTGTACTAACTTTAGTAAGCTGTAATTCTGAACCAACATTACAAAAGTATTTTGTTGAAAACACAGAAAACAAAGATTTTATCGCATTGGATATTTCACCCAATATTTTAAATCTTGAAAAAACGAAACTTTCTGCTGAACAGACAGAAGCCGTTAATTCTTTCGAAAAAATGAATATTCTGGCTTTCAAGGCAAATGATAAAAATCAGGCGCAGTTTGAAACAGAAAGAACTAAAGTGAATGCCATTTTAAAAAATCCAAAGTACGAACAATTAATGAAATTTGGATCTGGTAAAGATGGTGCATCTGTAAGCTACGTCGGATCAGAAGACAATATTAAAGAGTTTGTAGTGTTCCTAAACCGAAAAGAAACTGGTTTTGCTGTAGTTCGTGTTTTAGGTGAAGATATGAATCCGAATAATATTATGACATTAATGTCTGTTTTACAAAAATCTAAAATAGATATGGATCAGTTAAAACCTTTAGAACAACTGATGAAAAAATAACATCTTACTTTTATATTCTAAGAAAGCTCCAGTTTTGGAGCTTTTCTTTTTTCATGAATAAAGAAGACAATACTTACTAATTTAGGTTTGATTTTATTTTGTCAATAGACGAATTTAATTACATTTACAAAATGAGTTTTGGAATTACCAAAAAACAAAATCTCATAAATAAACAAACCTAATTAATATGATACAAAAAACATCAAATGCCTTTATCGCGGCATCGTGGGTAGCTCTTGGAGCCGGAACAATTGGATTTATTGTTGGACTTGCCAGAGCCGAAATGCTTTTAAACGAAAAAGGATATTACTTTACAGTTTTAATGTTCGGACTTTTTGCTGTAGTTTCATTGCAGAAAAGTGTTAGAGACAGACTTGAAAAACTTCCTGTAACTGATATGTACTATGGAATCTGCTGGTTCGGAACACTTCTATCAATCGTTCTTTTAGTTGTAGGATTATGGAATGCTACTATTCTGCCAAGCGAAAAAGGGTTCTATGCATTTGCATTTTTGTTAGCGTTATTTGGTGCTATTTCTGTGCAGAAAAATACAAGAGATAATATGAACTTTGGTCAAAGTGAATAATTCTAAAAAAAGAAAAAAAATCATTCACTAGGAATTTCTGATCGGTCGAATTAAATTTCAATTTCAGCTATACGTTCCTAGGGAACGTTTGATTAATGCGTCAGAATTTGTCATTTCGTAAAACAGGTGTCCCTACAGGACACAAATACTACATAATACATTTTTTTTTCTACCGATGAGATATTCCTACGGAATATACAATTCGTTCTGAGTGACTCTGCTCCTATTAAATTAATTTATATCACTAATCTTATCAACTTTTTAGGACGAGACATATCATAAAAAAACCTCCAATTTACATTGGAGGTTTTTTTATCGCTTGAAATATTGCTAGTTTAGAACACAATCCCATCATACTTGCCGTTTTTAGCAATTTTATGCAGAACGAAACCATAAGTCAGCCTTAACAAAGGTCCTGAATTGTCGGTTGTATAGATGTCTTGTGTAGAATTCTTATAACAATACAAAGCCGTAGTTCCAGGATATTGTTCAAGATATAAATATCCTAAAATTACATCACTTGAAGCCATTTGAGATTTACTTAATTTATGCCCTTTTTCAACACTACCATTTATTGACCTATATAAAGGCACAGTTCCAGATACTTGTGTAGAATATAAATATCCTAAATCTCCATCAAAAACATAGCCATCCTTGCCATTAGTTATTTCACAAGGATCTATTGTGTAAAAATAGTATCCATTCCTTTTAAATCTATATAATTTTATTGCTCCTAATTCTACAGGATACAAAGTACTAATCGCAATTTTATCAAATACAGAAAACCCTTCCCATTCCCTAACCTTCGAAAACATTATAGAAGACATTTCTGAAATTGGAGTACAAGGTATTAATCGTCCCCCATCATCATCAGTATGATATAGTCCGAAACAGTGACCAAATTCATGAGTCATTACGCTGACTTTTTCTGATGCTGTTTTTCCATTATAATAAGTATTTATTATAATAGATTTACCAGGTTGACGATCGTGAGTAGGGTATGAAGCTGTGGCAACTACACCTGATTTCTTTCCTTGATTTAACGCCGTTACATTGATACTTGTAGGTGTTACTACATCTACTAATGAGATATTGATACTTGAATTTATAGTATTCCAATTACTTATTGCTTCAATTATTGCGACTTTCCATTGTGATGTTACTTCTGGAGCAATATAAACTTTTATTAACTCCGAATTTTCTTTAGAGACTGGCAAACCATTAAATCTTTGATTTGTTTTATTTGTAATTTTAGTTTTTATATTATTAAAATGTCCTCTTGCTTCTTCTAATGGCATCAATACATCTCCATCAATTATAAAAGTGCTCGTATTTAAATCATAAATAATTTTTTTTGAATTCAGACCTAAATTCTCCGAAAGAAAATTAATTAATGCACTAATTTCAGGTGTTTCTTGTTCGGTTAATGTCCCTTCTTCAATTACTTTATTTTCATCTTTGTTACATTGTATTAAAAGTAGCGGGAAGCATAAAGCAATCATCATTACTATTCTTTTTGTCTTTTTCATGGCTAATAGTCAAATTATTTTAAGATTAATCACACGAAAATAAACCTAAAATAAGTTAATTCCTACTTTAATTAAATATTCTTCTTTTAATTTATTAACGGAAACTATTATAAAAGAAAAAGCTCCAATTTACATTGGAGCTTTTCATATAATAAATCTGAGAATTATTTACTCAAATACATTTTTCTTCTAGAGTACAATTCATAGAATTGATCATCTTTTAAGTCATCAATAAACAAGATGCTTTCTCCTGTTGACTTCATTTCTGGTCCTAGCGCTTTGTTTACGTTCGGAAACTTGCTGAAAGAGAAAACGGGTTGTTTGATTGCGTACCCTTTTAATTGCGGGTTGAAATCAAAGTCAGTTACTTTATTATGACCTAACATTACTTTTGTAGCATAGTTTACATAAGGTTCTCCGTAAGCTTTTGCAATAAACGGAACCGTTCTTGAAGCTCTTGGGTTTGCCTCGATAATATAAACCGTATCATCTTTAATTGCAAACTGAATATTTATTAAACCTACTGTTTTTAAAGCTCTTGCGATTTTATAAGTATGGTCTTTAATTTGCTGCATTACAAATTCTCCTAAGTTAAAAGGAGGCAATGTTGCGTTACTGTCTCCAGAGTGAACACCGCAAGGCTCAATATGCTCCATAATTCCGATGATGTAAACATTTCCATCAGCATCACAAATGGCATCAGCTTCAGCTTCAATTGCTCCAGCTAAATAGTGATCCAGCAATAATTTATTTCCTGGAATTGTTTTCAACAAATCGATAACGTGCTCTTCAAGCTCTTTCTTATTGATCACAATTTTCATTCCCTGACCTCCTAATACATAAGAAGGGCGAATTAAAAGCGGGAAATCTAAAGTGTCAGCCAAAGTTGAAGCTTCGTCAGCAGTTTCTGCAATTCCAAATCTTGGGAAAGGAATATTTAATTCTGTCAATAAATCTGAGAATCTTCCTCTGTCTTCTGCTAAATCAAGTGCGTCAAAACTAGTTCCGATGATTTTTACACCATATTTAGATAATTTATCTGCTAATTTAAGTGCAGTCTGACCACCAAGCTGAACGATTACACCTTCTGGTTTTTCGTGTTGTATGATGTCGTAAATATGTTCCCAGAAAACTGGTTCGAAATATAATTTATCAGCTGTATCAAAATCTGTAGAAACTGTTTCAGGATTACAGTTAATCATGATCGTTTCGTAACCACATTCTTTTGCTGCTAAAACTCCGTGTACACAAGAATAATCAAACTCAATTCCCTGACCAATTCTGTTTGGTCCAGAACCAAGAACGATAACTTTCTTTTTATCTGTTACAACACTTTCGTTATCAACAAAACGCTCTCCGTTTGCTTTTTCAATTTCTGCTTCAAAAGTGGAGTAGTAATAAGGTGTTTTTGCTTTAAACTCAGCCGCACAAGTATCAACCAATTTAAACACACGGTTAATGTTTTTTTCCATACGTAAAGTATGTACTTCACTTTCCAGACAATTCATCATGTGAGCGATTTGTCTGTCTGCAAAACCTTTTTGTTTCGCTTCAAGCAGCAATTCTTTAGGAAGATTAGAAATTTTATAGTTTGAAATTTCTTTCTCTAAAACATATAATTCTTCGTATTGTTTCAAGAACCACATATCGATTCTTGTAATTTCATGAATCGTACTCAACGGAATTCCCATTGCGATTGCATCATAAATTACGAAAACACGATCCCAGCTTGCATACGTAAGTTTTTCGATAATCTGCTCGTAATCTTTATATCCTTTTCCGTCAGCTCCTAACCCATTTCTTTTAATTTCTAAAGATTGAGTTGCTTTGTGAAGCGCCTCTTGAAAAGAACGTCCGATTCCCATAACCTCACCTACAGATTTCATTTGAAGTCCTAAAGTTCTGTCAGATCCTTCGAATTTATCAAAGTTCCAACGCGGTATTTTTACGATTACATAATCTAAAGTTGGTTCAAAAAGAGCCGAAGTAGATTTTGTAATTTGATTTTGTAATTCATCTAAATTATATCCTAAAGCAAGTTTAGAAGCAATTTTAGCAATTGGATAACCAGTTGCTTTTGAAGCCAATGCAGAAGAACGAGATACACGAGGGTTAATTTCGATCGCTACGATATCTTCTTTTTCGTCTGGAGAAACTGCGAATTGTACATTACAACCTCCAGCAAAATTTCCGATACTTCTCATCATTAAGATGGCGTAGTCACGTAATTTTTGGAAAGTAGTATCAGACAAAGTCATTGCCGGCGCAACTGTAATCGAATCTCCAGTGTGGATTCCCATTGGATCCATATTTTCGATAGAACAGATAATTACAACATTATCGTTTTTATCTCTTAAAAGTTCTAACTCATATTCTTTCCATCCCATTAAAGCTTTATCAATTAAAACTTCGTGAATTGGAGAAGCTTCAAGTCCGCGAGTTAAAAGCTCATCAAAATCTTCTTTTTTGTAAACTACTGCTGCTCCAGTTCCTCCAAGTGTAAACGATGGACGAATTACTAAAGGAAATCCAAATTCTTGTGCAATTTCTTTTCCTTCTAAATATGAAGTAGCTGTTTTTGCAGGTGCAGTTGGAACATTAATTCTTTCTAAAAGCTGTTTAAACTGCTCTCTATCTTCTGTAATATTAATTGCGTTTACATCAACACCGATTAATCTTACTCCGAAATCCTGCCAGATTCCTTTTTCTTCAGCTTCCAAACACAAGTTTAATGCAGTTTGTCCTCCCATTGTTGGTAAAACAGCGTCAATTTGTGGATGTTCCTTAAGAATTTCAATAATCGATTTTGTCGTTAATGGTTTCAAATAAATATGATCGGCCATAGATGGGTCGGTCATAATCGTCGCTGGATTCGAGTTAATTAAGATAACTTCAATTCCTTCTTCACGAATAGAACGTGCAGATTGAGAACCTGCATAGTCGAATTCGCAAGCTTGACCAATAACAATAGGTCCCGAACCTATTATTAAAACTGATTTAATTGATGTGTCTTTAGGCATTTTGTATGTATTGTGTAGTTATATAAAGTACTTCTAAAAAACATTCGTAGTCTATTCTAAACTAGAACGTTGCAAGTTTTTTTACCGACAAGGTATAAAAAAAGGCGATACTAAAAAAGTAATCGCCTTATGTATGTTTATACAAACATTATTTTTTGTGTCTAGGTTCGCTAGAAACAGTTAATTTATGTCTTCCTTTTGCTCTTCTACGCGCTAGAACTTTTCTTCCATTCGCAGAAGCCATTCTGTCCATAAATCCGTGCTTATTTCTTCTTTTTCTTTTCGATGGTTGAAATGTTCTTTTGCTCATTGCTTTGTATCTTTAAAATGGTATCTAATATCTTTTTCTAGTTTTTAATATCGTTGCTCAAAAACCGAGTGCAAATATACAAAGACTTTTTTTTCTGGCAAGTAGTTTTATAAAAATATTTTTAATTCCTTTTACTATCTTTGCAATCACAAATTTACATTAATTATGTTTCACAAAAATATTAAACTTATTTTGGCCGGACTTCTTGTTGTAGCTGGCGTTTACGAAATTATCGATCATGAAGTAGGAACTGGGATCTTTCTTATAATACTAACTGCAATTCCAATTTTTCTTTACTTTAAAAACGAATTTATCCTTTTAGCTTTCCTAAAATTAAGAAAACAAGATTTTGAAGGCGCTAAAAAATGGCTGTCATATATTAAAAATCCAGAAGGAGCATTAGTAAGAAAACAACAAGGTTACTTAAACTATTTACAAGGAATCATGTTATCTCAGACAAATATCAACCAAGCAGAGAAACATTTTAAGAAAGCTATCGAACTTGGACTATCTATGGATATGGATTTAGCTGTAGCTAAATTGAACCTTGCAGGAGTGGCAATGTCACGCAGAAGAAAACTGGAAGCGACTAATTTATTAAACGAAGCTAAAAAATTAGACAAACAAGGTATGCTGAAAGAGCAAATCACGATGATGAAAGAACAAATGAAGAAAATCTAAATTTCTTTAAATCACAATATTTAAAATCCCAAATTCCAATTAATGGTTTTTGGGATTTTTTTTATTTTAGATTTCTGAGTTTAGATTTTAGATTTTTCTTCTATTGAAAAGAATACCGTTTAGCTTGTCAATTTCGACCGAAGAGAAATCACAGGCGTAACTCTACAAAGATTGGCGATTTTGATTGGGGAGTTTCTTGCGGAGATCCCTCGTTCCCCGGGATGACAAGATTGCGAGTAATAACTTTGCGCGTAAATCTTTGTCAAAGTTTTAAACTTTGACAAAGATATCGAACCGGCCAAAAAATTGGAATTTTCGAATTAATCTTCCAATATAATAGATGGCAAATTCTCATTCAGCCATTTGTATTTATTAAGAATCATAATATGAGTACCTCCTTTTACGATAATACACTTATTAATATATTTTATTGGGAAAACATCGTCTTTATCGCCGTGAATATGTATTACGTTTTCATCGATTTGATTTCTATCCCAACGAATTACGCTTTCTACAGCCCATTGCAGATAGCCTAAATCACGTACCGCTAAAAACTTTTCATAGAGCTTAATTCTTTTATTTACTTTTTCTCCAAAAGAAAATTTGGCTAATTTTTCTACATTCAGAATTAACTGCATCGGAATTAACTTGTATGCTTTTGTGCTCTTGCCTATTTTCATTCTTCTCGGAAATTCAACATTACTTCTAACACTGGATACAATGATAACTTTTCGGGCATTTATATGCTTTGCAATTTCCTGAACCAGAATCCCGCCAAAGGAAACTCCAATTAAAACAGGATTTTCATGCTTTATATTTTTACTTATTCGCAGTGCATAATCTGACAATGATTCTTTAGGCTTTGGGATTTCCCATTCTAAGAGGCACATTTCAAAAATTGTTCCATCCAGTTTTATTCTTTCAAAAATAGATGAACTTGCCGCCAGACCCGGCATAAAATAAACAGGAATCTTACTCATATTATTAAAATGAAATTTATCATTACGAGATTTATTAAAAAAAATAAAGTTACTTTTTTTACTATCATCTTAATCAAATTTCGCTCCATATTATTAGTAGAAACTAAAAAAAAGATTTAAAACCAATTGCTTAATCTTTAGCTGTTCAAAAAATAATTTAATATTGAAAATCAAATGATTACCTTTGTATTTGAAATGTTTTTTGATTTTAAAATCTTATAAAGAATTTTCTTTCAATACTATTTCACATCCCAAATTCAATTTATAAACATAACCTAAAAGAAAATTACTATGGAAACTTTTGTAACTATGGAAATAAAAGACAACACTTTTGCACGCCAATTTGAAACTGTCGTACCTGAAGGAATGCTGGCAGTTGAATATTCATTTCAAGAAAAAAAAATCTTCTTAACCAAAATCAACACTCCAGATTCTTATCAAAATGACGAAGCTATCAATGCTTTGCTTAAGAATATTTTAGAGTTAAGCTCTGAAAAAAATTACAGGGTTGTTCCAATTCACCCAAAGATTGTTTCATTTTTCAAAAAAAATCCTAGATACAAAGAATTGCTTCCTCCCGGAATCAGGATCTAGAAATCCCCAATAATTCGGAGCCACAATCCTCCAATTACCATATAAATAAAGAGCATAACTAGACCAGTTACAAGTCCTTTGACCCACCAGCTCTTTAAATCAACGTAGCCGCTCCCAAAAAACACGGGTGCCGGACCGTGACCATAATGCGTTAAAGTTCCGTAGATTGAGCCTATAAAACCGAGCATAAAAGCTAAAAGTAAACCCGGAATTCCAAGTGAAACTCCAACACCAAGTAAAGCAGCATACATCGCGGCGACGTGTGCTGTTGCGCTTGCAAAAAGATAATGGCTGAAAAAGTATACCAAAATAATAATCGGAAAAGCCATCTGCCAGCTTAATCCGCCTATTTCTGTTTTTACAAGATCACTAAACCATGCAATGAAACCTAATTCATTAAGCGAGCTAGCCATCATTACTAAAACAGAAAACCAAACTATAGTATCCCAAGCTCCTTTTTCGGCTTTAACATCATCCCAAGTTAAAACTGAGGTTAGAAGTAAAATCACTAGACCGATAAATGCTGTTGTTGTAGCATCAATAGAAAAAAGATCTCCCGTCATCCAAAGAAAAAGCAGGATAAAAAATGTCAGCAACATCATCCATTCGTTCCGAGTTATTGCTCCCATTTCTTTTAATTTCTGAGAAGCAATCTGCGGCGCATCGGTTGTTTTTTTCAATTCAGGAGGATAAATTTTATACAATAGAAACGGAATCACAAAAAAAGCGCACAACCCCGGAACAATCGCCGCAGCCGCCCAAGACATCCAAGTGATTTTGATACCTAAGTTAAGTGCAAATTTCTGACACATCGGATTACTCGCCGTTCCTGTTAAAAACATAGAGGACGCAATCAAATTCATATTATAACTATTTAAGGTTAAATATGCACCCAACTTTCTGTGTGTATCTGGCTGATCTGGCATGGAACCAAAACTCATCGACATGGATTTCATTATCGGGTAGATAATTCCTCCTCCTCTTGCTGTATTACTTGGAACCGCAGGCGCTAAAACCAAATCGGCCAAACCTAAACCGTACGCTAATCCTAAAGAACTTTTTCCGAATATTTTAATAAACAAAAAAGCAATTCTATTTCCCAAACCCGTTTTAATAAAACCTCTCGCTATAAAAAACGAAATTCCGATAAGCCAAATTACTTTATCTCCAAATCCTTTTAAAGCAAGAGTAATTGATTTACCAGGATCTCCGGGCGCTAAAACCTGAGACATTGCCGTTAATGCAATCGCAATCATACACATCGTTCCCATTGGTGCCGCTTTCAAGATAATTCCTAAAATTGTAGCTGCAAAAATGGCAAACAAATGCCATGCTTCTATTACAACACCATTTGGCGCAGGAATGAACCAAATTGCAATTAAAACTGCCAGAGTAATTAAAGTCTGTGGGATTTTTACTTCTTTCATAAAATAAAATTTAAGTGAATTAAAGTCGGAGCTGTAATTGAATTAAGAACAAATCATCATTGTAGGTTGATGTGTCTGGAATATTTCTATCCAATCGATCAATTTCAAATCCCAATTCGATTCGTCCGGTGTAAGCTTTTCCAAATTCTAAACTTATCATCGGCGTATAAGTCTGTCTCACATTCGAATTGATTTTATAACTTGGATCGAAAGTTTCGTAACGACAAGACAATTCTAGCGCTGTCAATTTTTTATAGTTGACGACATATCTTAGATTTGGAAGAAAATAAACGCCCCGCATTTGATAATCGGCAACATTAGCTGTTCTGCTGTCAACAGGCAAAGAAAAATATAAGTTGTGATTTGTTCCTTGTTTGTATTCTATTTGAAAATCAAAACTAAATCTGTCAGTAAGTTTAAATTCACTGGTTATATCAAGTCCAACCGCAAAAACGTCTTCTTTAAATACTTTTCCGAAACCCCCATTTAAACCAAGGTTTATTTTATATTCTTTAGACAAACCAAAAACCCACCTTGTCGAATATTGTTTTCCGTTGTCTTTGTCCATTTCGACATTTTTTCCATTTCCATTTAAAACAGAAACCGCATAATTTACAGGAATTTTTCCAACATCAAAAGCTCCGGTTGCCGATGCTCCAATTTGAAAACTGGTCCAGCCGTTTTTTCCAAATTCATAATATTGATTGGAGAAATCGAATGATTTAATAATATCAACAGGAACAAGTTCTTCAAGACCAAATGCTGGCCGAAACTGACCGCCCGTTAAAGCAATGTATTTACTAAAAGTATATTTTCCGTAGGCATTTTCAAGAACTTTACCTTTGGCATCCGACTTAAAATCGGCTAAATTGACCAGAATCACCACTTCTGTAGCTTCGCTTAGTTTGGTATTTAAGCCAACACGCATTCTTTTGATATCGAATGAACTCTGAGTTACATCGCCTGTAGAATGATGAACACCTAAAACATCGACGTTATCTCCAAAGCTTTCTAAATACCTTGCCTGCAAAAGACCTTTAAGCTGATATTGCGGATACTTTATTTCGCTTTCTGTTTTTTCTGTTTTCCCACTTTCGTTTACATCGTTTTGGGCTTGTAAAAAAAGCGGTGTCAGACAAAAGAAAAAAACAATTGGAACTAGTAGAATTTTACTCATAGATTTCAAATAGATAAAATATTTGTTTTTATGCAACTGAATTCAGAATCATCATACTTTTTGAAAATCAAAAAGTTAACTTCTATAGTAAATACGAAATGGGAGTACTAAAATAACAAAAAAAGATAAGTATTGTAAAAAAAATTGCATTAAAATAATGTTATAATATACATATAAAAACAAAAAAGGCATAAGTAATTCTTATGCCTTTTAAAAATATGTTATTCTTTTTTAGTTAATGTATCCTATTACATTTAGCCATAAACCTCCAATAACCAGATAAATCAATAACATTGCAAGCCCTGTAATAAGTCCTTTTGTCCACCAATTTTTTAAATCTACATAACCACTTCCAAAATAAACCGGTGCCGGTCCGTGGCCGTAATGAGTTAATGTTCCATATAATGAACCCACAAATCCTAACATAAATGCCAAAAACAATCCTGGAACTCCCAGCGAAACTCCAACTGCCAGTAATGCGGCATACATTGCAGCAACGTGAGCTGTTGCACTTGCAAAAATATAGTGACTAAAGAAGTAGACTGCAATAATAATTATGAAAGCTAACTGCCAGCTCAAACCTAACATATGACTTTTTACAATTTCACTAAACCAGCCAATAAATCCTAATTTATCTAAAGAACTTGCCATCATCACTAAAACTGCAAACCACACAATTGTATCCCATGCTCCTTTTTCTCCTTTTACATCTTCCCAAGTTAAAACAGAAGTAAGCAGTAAAACTACCAATCCTATAAATGCAGTGGTAGTTGCATCTATCGAAAAAAGATCTCCAGTCATCCAAAGAAATAATAAAATAACGAACGTTAAAAGCATCAGCCATTCGTTTTTTGAGATTGCCCCCATCTCTTTTAATTTTTGAGATGCTAATTTTGGAGCGTCACCTGTTTTTTTTAATCCAGGAGGGTAAATTTTGTATAATAAAAAAGGAATTACAAAAAATGCTGTCAAACCAGGAATTAATGCCGCAATCGCCCAAGAAGTCCAAGAAATATGTATACCTAAATTTTCAGCAAATTTTTGACACATCGGATTACTTGCCGTTCCTGTTAAAAACATAGACGAGGCAATTAAATTTACGTTATAACTGCTTAACGTTAAAAAGGCTCCTAACTTTCTGCGTGTTTCTGGTTTATCAGGATCTGAATCGAAATTCATTGCCATTGCTTTCATAATAGGATAAATTATTCCTCCTCCGCGTGCCGTATTACTTGGCACAACTGGCGCCAAAACTAAATCTGCCAACCCTAAACCATAAGCTAACCCAAGCGAACTTTTTCCAAATATTTTAATAAATAAAAAAGCGATTCTGTTGCCTAAACCTGTTTTTATAAATCCGCGAGCTATAAAAAATGAAATTCCTATAAGCCAAATCACCTTGTTACCAAAACCTCCTAAAGCGAGAGTAATAGAATCCCCGGCACTTTCTGGTGCCAAAACTCGAGTAAAAGCAGTAAGAGCAACAGCAATCATGCACATACTCCCCATTGGTGCGGCTTTTAAAATAATTCCGATAATTGTTGAGATAAAAATTGCAAATAAATGCCAGGCTTCAGGTGTAAGTCCTTTTGGAATAGGAACAAACCAAATCATCAAACCTATTACAAGTGTAATAAGTGATTTTTTTATATCTATTTCTTTCATGATATTTAAAATAATTTAATATGTTTAGAAAAATCTTCCTTGAAATTGTATGATAAATAAATTGTTATCGTATGCTGTAGTATTTGAAATGTTACGCTTATAATTATCAAACTGCATTCCCGCTTCGATACGCCCAGTATAGCCTTTTCCAAACTCTAGACCCACCATAGGTGTATAGGTCTGTTTTGCGTTTGAATCAATTTTAAAACTCCTATCAAAATATTCATATCTGCAGGAGAATTCTATTGCAGTAAGTTTTTGGTATTTTATTTCATATCTTAAATTTGGCAGAAAGTAAGCGCCTCTCATTTGATATTTGTTAAGGTTCGAAGTTCTCGAATCTGCAGCTAAAGAATAATACAAGTAATGATTAATTCCTTGTTTTGCCTCAATCTGCGTTTGAAGTATTAATTTATCTGTCAATTTAAAGTCGGCCGTAAGATCTAGTCCCACTGCATATACTTTATTATTATAAACTTCACCAATACCGCCATTGATTCCGAAATTGACAGCATGTTTTTTGTCCAATTCAAAACCTAAGCGTGAAGAATATAGTTTACCATTATCTTTATCAGATACCTGGTCTTTTCCATTTCCATTTACCGCACTAACTGCATATGTAACTGGTAGTTTTCCTAAATCAAACTTTCCGAACATTGAAGCTCCAATCTGAAAGCTTGTCCAGCCGTTATTTCCAAATTCTGTATACTGATTAGAATAATCGAATGATTTAAGAATATCAGCAGGATTCAATTCTTCGATTCCAAAAGCGGGTCTAAACTGACCAATCAAAAATCCAACGTTTTTATTAAAAGTATATCTCGCAAAAGCATTTTCAAGAACTTTCCCTTTTGGATCAGATTTGAAATCAGCTAAATTTGCCAAAACCACAACATCAAACCGTTCTCCCAATTTGGTTGTTACTCCCAAACGCATTCTTTTAATGTCAAATGTATTTTCGACTGCCTTACCATCAGAATGCTGCAAGCCTGTTGTCGCATCAATCCCGTTGGTAAAACCACTTAAATAACGTGCCTGAAAAAGTCCTTGAAATTTGAACTGCGGGTATTTTACTTCTGTCTGCGAATTGGACTCTGCAGTTTGTCCATTTGCTAAAAAAGGAAGTATTAAAAGTAGAAGAAAGGTTTTAAAACCGAAAAAATTATTTATCTGATTCATAACTAAAAAAATTAAATTTTTGATTGAATAAACATTTTTTAAAATAAGTTTATTCTTACAGTAAATTTAATTTTATACATTAGGTAAAAACCTGATCTAAGTCATATTTTAAACTATTACAAACCTTAAACTTTTTTAATATTAAAGCACAAAAAAAGCATAAGAATTAACTTATGCTTTTTTGAATTTATATTGTTTTAACTTATTTTTCGATCTCTCTCATCGAATCCATTTTTTTATGAGCAAGGAAACCTGCAACATCTTCAAAATGTTCTTTTACTCTTTTGTTTCCAAATTCAAAAACTTTAGTTGCCAATCCGTCTAGGAAATCACGGTCGTGAGAAACCAGAATTAAAGTTCCGTCAAAATCGCGAAGTGCATCTTTAATAATATCTTTAGTCTTCATATCCAAGTGATTTGAAGGCTCATCCAGAATTAATAAGTTAACTGGCTCCAACAATAATTTGATCATTGCTAAACGTGTTTTTTCTCCTCCAGAAAGTACTTTTACTTTTTTGGTAATATCATCACCTTGGAACATGAAAGCTCCTAAAATATTTTTAATCTGTGTTCTAATATCTCCAACAGCAATATTGTCAATAGTTTCAAAAATGGTAGCATTTTCATCTAATAAAGCTGCTTGATTTTGTGCAAAATAACCAATTTGAGAATTATGTCCAATTTCAACGCTTCCTTCATCAATACCAATTTCTTTCATGATCGCTTTGATCATGGTCGACTTTCCTTCTCCATTTTTTCCAACAAATGCAACTTTTTGTCCTCTTTCGATGACAATATTAGCATCTTTAAAAACGACATGATCACCGTAAGATTTAGACAAATCTTTTACCACAACAGGATATTGTCCAGAACGCGCTGCCGGCGGGAATTTTAATTTTAATGCTGATGTATCTACTTCATCAACCTGAACAATAACCAGTTTTTCTAACATTTTAACACGAGACTGAACAGCATCTGTTTTAGAAAAAGTTCCTTTAAAACGATCAATAAAAGCTCTGTTATCTGCAATCATTTTTTGCTGCTCGTCGTAAGCTTTCTGCTGGTGGATACGACGGTCTTTTCTCAATTCTAAATAATGAGTATATTTTGCTTTGTAATCGTAGATTCTTCCCATTGTAACCTCGATAGTACGATTTGTAATATTATCTACAAACGCTCTATCGTGTGAGATTACCACAACGGCTTTAGCTTGGTTCAACAAGAAATCTTCTAACCATTGAATACTTTCGATATCCATGTGGTTAGTAGGCTCATCCAGCAAAATTAAATCTGGTTTTCTCAATAAGATTTTAGCAAGCTCGATACGCATTCTCCATCCTCCCGAAAATTCAGAAGTCTGACGTGAGAAATCTTCACGTTCGAAACCTAAACCCACTAAGATCTTCTCTACTTCTGCTTCGTAGTTTACTTCTTCAATTGCATAAAATTTTTCGCTTAAGTCAGAAACCCTTTCGATCAATTTCATGTATTCGTCACTTTCATAATCCGTACGAACTGTTAACTGCTCATTTATTTCGTCAATGTCCGATTTCATTTTAAAAATCTCACTGAATGCTTTTGACGCTTCTTCCATAACAGTAGAACCGTCTTGTGTAAGCAAATGCTGTGGCAGATAAGCGACTACAGCTTCTTTCGGAGCAGAAATACTTCCGGTAGAAGGTTTACTTACACCAGCAATTATTTTTAAAAGTGTAGATTTTCCTGCACCATTCTTACCCATAAGGGCAATTTTATCGTTTTCATTTATAGCAAAAGAAACATCGCTAAAAAGTGTAGTTCCACCAAACTGAACCGAAATATCGTTAACTGTAATCATTTAGATTTTTAGATTTTAGACTGCTTAGAGTATTAGATTTCTTAGCAAGCGCTTTTTTGAAGGTGCAAAGATAGATTTAATTAGAGAATGTGGCAATTAGAATTCAAGATTTTAGAAAGAGTTAGACTTCTTAAACTTTTAGAAATATCAAAAAAAGAATAAATATTCAGCGGTGCACTTTAAAATCTAAGAAGTCTAAAAATCCAACAATCTAATAAGTATGTCAAAATTCCCAAATGTTTCCAGAAATGAGATGTTATTTTGAGCTTGTATTCTTACATTTGATTACATAAAACAGGCAAAAGATGAAAATTTTAATAATAGAAGATGAAGCAGGTTTACGTGAAGTAGTGCAACAATCACTTGAAAAAGAGAAGTATATTGTAGAAAATGCACATGATTATATTTCAGGATTTGACAAACTTGGATCTTATGATTACGATTGCATCCTGATTGATATTATGTTACCTAACGGCAGCGGATTGGATTTGCTTCAGGAAATTAAAAAGCAAAAAAAACAGAGTGCCGTGATTATTATTTCGGCAAAAGATGCTGTTGATGATAAAGTAAAAGGACTGGATTTAGGTGCTGATGATTACTTAAGTAAACCTTTTCATTTATCAGAATTACATGCCCGAATCAAGTCGGCAATGCGAAGAAACAATCATAATGGAGATAATCTTATTATCTGGAAAAACATCACACTTTCTCCGGAACAAAGAACGGTTTTGATCGAAAATAATACATTGGATTTAAACCGAAAAGAGTTTGATTTACTATATTATTTCATCATTAACCCAAACAGATTAATTAATAAAACTGCGATTGCTGAATATGTATGGGGTGATCATACAGACCAGGCCGACAATTTAGATTTTGTATATTCACAGATTAAAAATCTTCGTAAAAAACTGAAAGATAGTAATGCTGAAATTGACATTCAGGCTGTTTACGGTATTGGATATAAAATGAGTTAATGAAATTACAAAATTATACACTTCGCTATCTGGCTGTCACCCTGCTTCTCGTTATCCCAATATGGGCAGGAATTTTTTATGTTCTGATTTTAGATGAAGTATATGATAATATTGACGACGACTTAAAAAACTCAAAAATAATTATTGTTCGTCACGCTTTCGCGGATAGAAAATTGTTAAATTCTCCTGAATTTGGAATCAATAAATTTACCATAAAACCGCTTCCTAAAGGAAATTACCGCACCAAAGATGAGTTTTTTTCTACCAAGGAATTCATGGAATATGATAATGATGATGAACCTATCAGAATTTTAAAATCTGTTTTTAAAGATGAGGAAGGAAACAATTATGAGCTCATTATAAAAGCTTCTATTGTTGAAGAAGACGAATTGCTTCAAGATTTATTTTTGGCACTAATTGGTTTATACATCATGCTAGTTATAAGTATATTGATAGTAAATCATTTATTATTAAAAAAAATATGGAAAGCATTTCATGTTGTCCTGGATAACCTTAAAGAAATAAAACTAGGAACCGGAAGCAAACTAAAAGCAATCGATTCTCCTATTGATGAATTTAATACGCTGGCAAAAGAAGTCGAGAAAATGCTTAATCGTAACGAAAGTATATATTCGAGCCAGAAACAATTTATAGAAAATGCTTCTCACGAATTGCAGACCCCTTTGGCAATAAGCATCAATAAACTGGAATTATTTGCAGAAAACAGCACGCTTCCGGAAGAACAAATGATAGAAATTGGAAAAATAACGGATACTTTAAACCGATTAACTAGATTGAATAAATCTTTATTAATGTTATCCAAAATTGAAAACCAACAATTCTCTCAAGAGCAAGAGGTTGATTTCAATAAACTTATTTTAACATTGACGGAAGATTATACTGATCTGGCCGAATTTAAAAAAGTAAAAATAATTATTACAGAAAATGATTCGTTACTCTTTAAAATGAATAAAGGTCTTGCGATTGCATTGATTAGTAATTTATTAAAGAATGCTTTGATACATAATCATAAGGAAGGTTTTGTGAATTTTGTTATCAATAAAAATGAAATCATAATTTCAAATTCCGGAAATAATGCACCGTTAAATTCAGCTGTTATTTTCAATAGATTTTACCGTCACACTACTACAAACGAATCTACAGGTTTAGGTTTATCTATTGTAAAATCTATTATCAATAATTATTCGATAACGGTCGAATATATCTTTACTGGCGATCATCAGTTTAAAATTAATTTTCCTAAAAAGTAGTATTTTTCTTTTTTCCTAATTGTTTCCTAATTCAGGTTATAAACTTGTATTAGAATTTAAAACATACAATTATGAAAACGACATTAAATCTCGCTGCATTAGCAATTATAGGGTTAACATTTGGACTTTCTGCCAATGCACAAAAAACTGTTATTACAAAAGCCGCTTTGCCAGTTAATGCTCAGACTTTTCTAAAAACTCATTTTACCGGTCAGGAACCTACGTATATTTTACAGGATAAAGAAACTTTTTCTACAGATTACAAAGTTCAGTTTGCCAACAATATGGAAGTGGAATTTGACGGAAAAGGAAACTGGGAAGAAGTAGACGGCAATCATCAGCCGATTCCGGTAACAGTACTCCCAAAAGGAATTGCAAATTACGTTAAAACCAATTTTGCAGGTGCAACAGTTACCAAAATCGACAAAGGAACCTGGGGTTACGAAGTGGATTTAAGTAATGGCATAGAACTGGAATTTAACTCAAGAGGGAACTTTTTAAGAATCGATAATTAAACAAGATATATTAAATAATACAATCATGAAAAAAATATTTTTAACCGGCTTTATCGCTTTATCACTTTTATTCACCACTACATCATGTGATAGTGACGATGACAATAATGAATCTGTAATTAATGCCAGCGATTTACCAAAAACTGCTGATACATTTGTTAATACTTATTTCCCTAATGTTACTTATATTAATGTAACAAAACAAAATATTGCCGATATAGACGGATCTATTTATGAAGTTAAACTAAGCAATAATTTCGAAATTGATTTTGATGCTAATGGCAATTGGATTGATATAGACGGACATCATCAGGCTGTTCCTGTTGCATTAGTTCCAGAGAAAATACAAACCTATGTAACAACAAATTATCCTAATCAGTTTGTGACTTCTATTGATAATAAAAAAACAACTGTTGAAGTAGAACTTTCCAGCGAACTAGATTTAGTTTTTGATCTTCAGGGAAATTTTCTGAGAATTGATAAATAATCTTTAATTAAAATAAAACCTAAAGCTCTGATTCCAACATTAGGGCTTTTCTTTTTCAATACATCTTTCAAAATTTAGTCTTATCTTGTATAACAATTAAAAATCAGCAAAATATGAGAACGAAATTAAACTTGGCAGCCAGCCTAATGGCAGGATTAATATTTGGACTTTCTGCACATGCACAAAAAACTGTAATCAAAAAAGAAGCTTTACCTGCAAATGCACAAACATTCTTAAAAACACATTTTGGATCAAAAAAACCAAGTTATATATTGGAAGACAAAGAAATTCTTTCTACAGAATATAAAGTGCAGTTTGATAATAAAATTGAAATAGAATTTGATAAAAAAGGAAACTGGAAAGAAGTAGACGGTAATGGAGATAAAATTCCTTCCTCTATTATCCCGAAAAAAATCGCTTCGTATGTAAAAACAAACTTTCGTAAGGAGAAAATAATCAAAATCGAAATAGGAACTTTTGGCTATGAAGCTAAACTTACCAATGGTTTAGAATTAAAATTCAACTTAAAAGGAGATTTTACTAAAATTGATAAGTAACATTAATTTTAAAAATAAAAAAGCCCACAAGTTTCTAAAAACCTGTGGGCTTTACTAAATTATCTCATTATCTAATTGACTAATTATTAAATTAAAAATTAGTCTTTTCTCCATTTCTTAGTTTCCTCAAAAATATGTTCTAGAATTGCTGTTTCTGTTGCGTCGAAATCAATATTTCTTCGGCTCATAACTAATCGTGCTGTTTCAAAAGCTTTTTTAGTCACATAAGTTGTAAATCCAGCCGCACCGCCCCAAGAGAAACTTGGAACAAAATTACGCGGAAAACCAGATCCAAAAATATTAGCGCTTACTCCAACAACAGTTCCTGTATTGAACATTGTATTGATACCGCATTTACTATGATCTCCCATCATTAAACCACAAAACTGAAGTCCGGTTTTTGCAAAACCTTCTGTTTCGTAACTCCATAACTTTACTTCTTCGTAATTATTTTTCAGGTTTGAATTATTAGAATCAGCTCCAATATTACACCATTCCCCTAAAACAGAATCACCTAAAAACCCTTCATGTCCTTTATTTGAATTCGCAAAAAGAACAGAATTTTTAACCTCGCCGCCTATTCTAGATCCTGGCCCAACGGTTGTTGCCCCGTAAACTTTAGCCGACATTTTTACCATCGCTTTTTCGCATAAAGCGAAAGGGCCGCGAATCGTAGTGCCTTCCATAATTTCCGAATCTTTACCTATATAGATAGGTCCGTTAGAAGCATTTAAAGTTACAAACTCTAATTTTGCACCTTCTTCTATAAATATATTTTCGGGAGCAATTACATTAACGCTTTTTGGAATTGGCTGTGATTTTCGATCTTCGGTTAAATAATTAAAATCCTCACGGATTGCTGCATCATTTTTAGAGAAAATATCCCAAGTATGTTCAATGGTGATACAATCATCATTGTAATGAATAATTTCATAAGAATCAAAATCGACTTCTTCTTGATTTTCAGACGCAAAAAATGCTATTACATCTTCCCCTTTAAATATTGCCTGATTTTCTGTTAAGTTTGAAACCATCTCTGCAAGTGTATCATTTGGCAAATACGCTGCATTGATCATTACATTTTCTTCCATTTCCACCATTGGAAATTTCTCAGACAAATATTCTTCGGTTATAGTAGTAATTGTCGAACCCAGACGTTTTTCCCATTTTTGACGAATGGTCATTATTCCGACCAAAATATCAGCCACAGGCCTCGTAAAGGTAAAAGGTAATAAAGCATTCCGAACGGGTCCGTCGAAAAGAATGTAGTTCATAAATAATTGAGTGTTTGTTAAAATATTGATTTGGTTACCTGGCTCAAAGTTACAAATATTTATACTTTACATGAACCATATTCATATGTAAATAGCCACGAATGCACAAAATTTCATATTGTCTTGAATTTTAATTCATTTAAATTACATCAATTAGTAAAGCCTGAGGTTTGATTTTACAATTTTAACATAGCCAGCGGTTTCAACCGCTGGGACGCAATATATTCACAATACGCACCCCATGGTTAAAACCACGGGCAATATTTTAAAATCAGATTCTTATTTTTTTTGCAGTTAAGAAAATTTAACGCCAAAAAAAAAGCCTCCCAAATCTGGAAGGCTTTTGTATAATTTAAAACAGCTATTATTTTTTAGCGTGTTTTGCATATTTAGTTTTGAATTTATCAATACGTCCTGCAGTATCGATAAGTTTAGATTTACCAGTATAAAAAGGGTGAGATGATCTAGAAATCTCCATTTTTACAACTGGATACTCAACTCCGTCAACTTCAATTGTTTCTCTTGTATCTGCAGTAGATTTAGTGATAAAAACGTCATCATTTGACATGTCTTTAAATGCAACTAATCTGTAATTTTCTGGGTGAATTCCTTTTTTCATCTTTTCTTTTATTTATTGTTTGGAGTATGTTTATTTTGAAGCTTTTTCATGGTTAGAAAAAGGTGTAAACAAATGATACTCTTTTTGTTTAAAAACTTTTAATTATTTTTGAGTGTGCAAATTTACAATTCTTTTTTAATAAACAAATAGTTAGCCCACTTTTTTTTAGTTTATTTCGAAAAGCTTTTTTTATCTCCGATTATAGTGGGAATTACTATATTTGTGGATTAATTTTAAAACATATAAAAATATGATTAATGAAGTTATAAAAAAGAATGGTATTACGTATGGTGTAATGATTGGAATTGCATCTGCTTTGGTTACTGCTACGATATACGCTGTTGATTTAAACCTATTTACAGCTTGGTGGATGGGAATTATAGGAATAGCGATAAGTCTTACAATCAGCATTATTTTACTTTCTAAAACTAAGAAAGAACTGAATGGCGTTTTTAGTTTTAAAGATGCTTTTACCACTTATTTTATAGCTGCTGTAATTGGTATTTTAATTTCTACAACTTTTAACATTGTTTTATTTAATGTTATTGACCCGGGAGCAAAAGATACTTTAAGCGAAATTATGATCAAATATACTGTCAATATGATGCAGAAATTTGGCACACCTGCATCTGCAATTAATGAAGCAGTTGCTAAAATGAAAGAAAGCAGTCCATATTCTACTGTAGAACTAGCAAAAGGATCTGTTTTTGCTATTGTTGTCAGTGCAATTTTCGGATTGATTTTCGCCGCATTTTTTAAAAGCAAATCTACACAAGAATAAAAATATAAATGAATTTATCTATACTTATACCGCTTCTAAACGAGGAGGAATCACTTAAAGAACTCTATACTTGGATCATTCAAGTGATGCAATCTAACAATTACTCTTATGAAATCATTTTTGTAGATGATGGTAGTACAGATAATTCTTGGCAGATTATCGAAGGTTTTTCTAATGAGAATCCGAATGTAAAAGGCATTCGTTTCATGAAGAACTTTGGAAAATCGCAGGCTTTACATGCTGGTTTTGCAAAAGCGAAGGGCGACGTTATTATTACAATGGATGCCGATTTGCAAGATAGTCCAGATGAAATTCCTGAATTATACGATATGATTACAGGTCAGAAATACGATTTGGTTTCTGGCTGGAAAAAGAAACGTTACGATTCTGTCGTGGCAAAAAATCTTCCTTCAAAATTATTTAACTGGGCTGCGAGAAAAACTTCTGGAGTTGAGCTAAATGATTTTAACTGCGGATTAAAAGCATATAAAAACGTTGTGGTTAAAAACATTGAAGTTTCTGGCGAAATGCACCGCTATATACCAGTTTTGGCCAAAAATGCCGGTTTCGGAAAAATTGGCGAAAAAGTGGTTATTCACCAAGCTAGAAAATATGGTGAAACCAAATTCGGAATGGAACGTTTTATCAACGGATTTCTTGATTTAATTACCATTTGGTTTTTATCGCGTTTCGGAAAAAGACCTATGCACTTATTTGGTGCAATGGGTTCTATTATGTTTATCATCGGATTTTTGTCTGCAGGATATATTGGAGTTTCAAAGCTATACCATATGTATAACGGAATGCGATATACTCTAGTTACTAGTAATCCTTGGTTTTATATCGCATTAACAACAATGATCTTAGGAACACAGCTTTTCTTAGCTGGATTTTTAGGTGAAATTATTTTAAGAACCAAGAATAATGAAGAAAGATATAAAGTAGCACGTGAAGTGAATTTTTGATACAAATCAGGAAAAAAAAATCGTTTTGAGTCAAATTAACTTTTCAAGAAAAACTACCTTTATTTAAAACATAAAAGAAAATTTAAATGAATATAGCACCTAATATTTTAAACGCTGTAAATGAATGGCTCACGCCTACGTTTGATCAAGAAACGCAGGCAGCAGTAAAAGAATTAATGACTACCTCTCCAAAAGACCTGGAAGAGAGTTTTTACAAAAACCTAGAATTTGGAACCGGCGGTATGCGAGGTGTTATGGGGGTTGGAAATAACCGAATCAACAAATACACTCTTGGAAAAAATACTCAGGGATTATCTGATTATTTACACAAAGTTTTTCCAAACGAACCTTTAAAAGTAGTTATTGCTTACGACTGTCGTCATAACAGTAATACTTTGGCAAAAGTGGTTGCTGATGTTTTTTCTGCAAACGGAATTCAAGTTTATTTGTTTTCGGACTTAAGACCAACTCCAGAATTATCTTTTGCACTTAAACATTTAGGATGCCAATGCGGTATCGTACTTACTGCTTCTCATAATCCGCCAGAATATAACGGATACAAAGTGTACTGGCAGGATGGCGGTCAAATCGTTCCTCCTCAAGATGGTGAAATCATTAAAGTTATCGAAAGTTTAGACTACGATAAAATTAAATTCAATGCAAACGAGAGCTTAATTCAATATATTGATACTGAAATTGACAAAGCTTTTGTAAAATCATCTATCGAAAACGCAAGTTTTAATACTCCGGCAGAAGCCAAAGACAATCTTCATATTGTTTTTACTTCATTGCACGGAACTTCTATAAAATCTATTCCGGATACTTTATCTCAGGCTGGTTACAAAAATGTTCATATTGTACCTGAACAAGCAGTTCCAGACGGGGATTTCCCAACGGTAAAATCTCCAAATCCAGAAGAACCAGAGGCTTTAACAATGGCTTTGGCTTTGGCAGACAAAACAAATTCGGATATTGTTGTTGGAACAGATCCTGATTGTGACCGTTTAGGTGTTGCTGTTAGAAACAATGACGGTAAAATGATTTTATTGAATGGAAACCAAACTATGGTTTTAATGACTTCTTTCCTTTTAAAACAATGGAAAAAAGCAGGTAAAATTAATGGAAAACAATTTGTAGGATCCACTATTGTTTCTACTCCAATGATGATGGAACTGGCAACAAGTTATGGTGTTGAATGCAAAGTTGGTTTAACAGGATTTAAGTGGATCGCAAAAATGATTGTAGATTTCCCAGAACTTCAATTTATTGGAGGTGGTGAAGAAAGTTTCGGTTTCATGGTTGGCGATGCTGTTAGAGATAAAGATGCTGTTGCTGCTACTTTATTAATTTGCGAAGTTGCTGCACAAGCGAAAGCCGCAGGAAGTTCCGTTTATAAAGAACTTTTACAACTTTATGTTGAAAATGGTTTTTACAAAGAATTTTTAGTTTCATTGACTAAAAAAGGAATGGAAGGTTTACAGGAAATTAATCAGATGATGATTGATTTACGTCAAAATCCTTTGAAAGAAATTAACGGACAGCGTGTTATTATGGTTGAAGATTATCAATCATCTACTGCGTTGAACTTGTTAACAAATGAAGAATCTGTAATGGATATTCCAAAATCAAATGTATTGATTTACTATACAGAAGACGGATCTAAAATTTGCGCAAGACCAAGTGGAACAGAACCAAAAATTAAATTCTATATTAGCGTAAATGCTGAATTAGAATCGGTTCAGGATTTTGATGAAGCGGAAAGTTTCTTAGATCAAAAAATACAGAATATCATTACAGATATGCAATTGAAGTAATAAAATGAGTGACAAACTTGACACAAGTGACAACCCCGAACTATTAGACTCAATAATTGGACTAATAGATCAGACGCGCCATTTTGTTGCCAAAACAGTCAATCAGGAATTGACACTTCTATATTGGAAGATTGGAAAAAACATCAATGATGAAATTCTAAAAAACGATCGAGCTGATTATGGAAAGAAACTTATTTTAAATCTTAGTACCGAACTTTCTAACCGATATGGAAGTGGATTTAATAAAAGAAACCTACACAGCTTCATCAAGTTAAACACTATATTTCAAGACCTTACAATTGTGCACACAGTGTGTGCACAATTGACATGGTCTCATTTAAGAACTCTCATTTATATTGAAAACAATATTAAGCGTGAATTCTATATCCAAATGAGTATTCACGAACGCTGGAGCGTACGAACCTTACAAGATCGTATTGACAGCATGCTTTTTGAAAGAACTGCTATTAGCAAAAAGCCGGAAGAAACAATTATTAACGACTTAGCTTTATTAAAAAACGAAAAACAAATCAGTCCAGATTTAGCTTTTCGTGATCCCTATTTCTTAGACTTCTTAGGTCTTCATGACAGTTATTCCGAAAAAGATTTAGAAAGTTCCATTTTAGCACAATTACAAAACTTTATTACCGAAATGGGCAGTGAGTTTGCTTTCTTGGCACGTCAAAAAAGAATAACTATAGATGATGAAGACTTTTACATCGATCTGCTTTTTTATCATCGAGGCTTACGCCGACTGGTTGCTATAGACTTGAAATTAGGGAAATTCAAGGCTGGATACAAAGGTCAAATGGAATTATATCTTCGCTGGCTAGAGAAAAATGAACAAAAAGAAGGAGAAAACAAACCAATTGGATTAATTTTGTGCAGTGAAAAATCGCCTGAACAAATTAATTACTTAATGCTGGACAACGACGAACAAATTAAAGTTTCAGCTTATTTAACCCAATTACCAGAAAAAAAATTATTGCTGGAAAAACTCGAAAGAGCAATTGCCATCGCAGAAAACAATATCCATAAAAATGAGTAATTTCAAAAAAATAGTTCCTTTTATATACCCATATAAAAAATATGCATTCTTAAATATTTTCTTTAATGTTTTGTATGCACTCTTCAGTACACTTTCTTTTGTGTCATTAATTCCAATGATTCAAGTTTTATTTGATCAAACTAAAAGAAATACTGTAAAACCAGTCTATACTGGAATTACTGAAATCAAGCATTATGCAGAAGATTCTTTGAGTTACTTCATTACGAACACAACAGATACTTATGGCGCCGGACATACTTTAGCAATAATGGTTTCCGTAATTATCACTATATTTTTATTAAAAAACTTATGCGATTATCTAGCCATGTTTTTTATCAATTTCCTAAGAAACGGAATATTGAAAGATATGCGTAACGCGATGTACAAAAAAACACTTGAACTTCCTCTGGCTTTTTATTCTGAAAAAAGAAAAGGTGATGTAATTTCAAGAATTTCCGGCGATGTAAATGAAGTACAAACTTCATTTTTAGCGATCTTGGAACTTATCGTCAAAGAACCTTTAACGATAATATTTACCATTTTTGCAATGCTTTATATCAGCGTTAAGCTAACCGTGTTTGTTTTTATTTTTATTCCGATTTCCGGCTATTTAATTTCCCTGATTGGAAAACAACTTAAAAAACAATCTACTAAAGCACAGCAGGAACAAGGAACTTTTCTATCTACAATTGAAGAAACAGTCGGCGGATTAAAAGTTGTAAAAGGCTATAACGCTGAAAACTACTTCAACTCTGTATTTCAAAATTCAACAGACCGTTTTTTCAAACTTTCAAACAGCATAGGAAACAGACAAAACCTTGCCTCGCCAGCGAGTGAATTTATGGGAATTCTGGTTATTACTATATTATTGTGGTTTGGAGGACAAATGGTTTTAATTGACAAAACTTTAGATGCAGCCTCTTTTATTGGCTACATGAGTTTAGCTTATAACATTTTAACTCCAGCAAAAGCAATTTCTAAAGCTTCGTATGGTGTAAAAAGAGGAAATGCCGCAGCAGAACGCGTATTAGAAGTTTTAGATCAGGAAAACACAATTGTTTCTAAAGAAAATGCAGTCGAAAAAACGACTTTTGATGACAATATCTCTGTTCAACATGTAAACTTTAAATACGAAGAAGAAACGGTTTTAAAAGACTTTTCTCTTCAAATTAAAAAAGGACAAACCGTTGCACTTGTTGGTCAGTCTGGAAGTGGTAAAAGCACAATAGCTAACTTATTAACCCGCTTTTACGATGTTAACGAAGGAATAATTTCTATTGATGGAATTAACATCAAAGATTTAAATCTTCAATCACTTCGAGGTTTAATGGGATTGGTAACACAAGACAGTATTTTGTTTAATGACACTATAAAAGCCAACATTGCATTAGGAAAACTAGACGCTACAGATGATGAGATTATTGAAGCACTAAAAATTGCAAATGCTTACGAATTTGTAAAAGACCTGCCGGCTGGAATTTACACCAACATTGGCGACAGCGGAAACAAACTTTCTGGAGGACAAAAACAACGTTTATCTATTGCCAGAGCGGTATTAAAAAATCCGCCGATTATGATCTTGGATGAAGCAACATCTGCATTAGATACTGAAAGTGAAAAATTTGTTCAGCTTGCACTCGAAAACATGATGCAGAACAGAACTTCAATAGTAATCGCCCACAGACTTTCTACTATTCAAAAAGCAGATTTAATTGTAGTCATGCAAAAAGGAAAAATTGTTGAGCAGGGAACTCATGACGAATTAATAGCCCATAATGGGACTTATAATAAATTGGTTACCATGCAGTCTTTCGAATCTTAAGACTTATACATAAAATCAAAATCTACACAGATTAAGGAAATATTAAAACTCAATTTAATTTCTTTAATCTGTGTTTATTTTTATAACTTTAGGTGAGTTTAAGAATAAATCATTTAACCTCAAAAGAATGTATCTTAACAACCCAAACATCACGCTTACTGAAGATCCTGACACTATAGTTTGGAAATATCTGGATTTGTCTAAATTTTTAGATCTTTTACTTTCAAAGAAATTATTCATGTCACGTTCTGACAAATTTGAAGATCAATATGAAGGTACTTTCAGTGAACCCACTTACGAAGAGATTAAAAAACTAGCAGTCGATAATCCTGATTTTTTAAATTATTACAAAACGCATCGCGAAAAAGTAGCTATAAGCAGCTGGCATATTAATGAATATGAATCGTTTGCTATGTGGCAGATTTTCACTCAAAACAGCGAAGGATTAGCCATTCAGTCAACCATTGGGAGATTACAGAAAGCTTTAAAACCAGAAAACAATTTTGATCAGTATATTGGTGAAGTAAATTATATCGATTACAAAAAAGAATATATTCCGTTTGATGATTTGTTCTTTCCGTTTTTATTCAAAAGAAAAAGTTTTCAGTACGAACGTGAAGTCCGCATTATTACTGATACCTCAAAAAGCACTTTAAAACTAAACGACGGACTAAAAATTAATGTCGATATTAATCAGTTAATTGAGAAGATTTACATTCACCCTAAATCTGAAAACTGGTATAAAAAACTAGTTATCGAATTGGTCGAACGCTTGGATTTTGGTTTCGAAATTGAAAAATCAGATTTGGAGAGCGATATTTTAATTTGAGTTTTTTTTTTTAAAAGATGCTAAGGTTCTGAGATACTAAGGCTCTAAGATTTTTTTGCCTTAGATTAAAAGAATTAAAAAGAATTTCTTTTTTGATTACAAAAAAAAGCCATTTAAAAATCTACATTTTTAAATGGCTTTTTAAGTGTAAGATTCAAAACCTTAGAACCTTAGTATCTTAGTATCTCAGAACCTTAAATAGGTTTATAACTTTTAACTTCCCATTTTTTAGAAGTCAAATCTATATAATTATAATGCAGTACATCATTTTTATCAAATTGACCATTTTGATTGGTGTCTTCTATTGTTCTAAAATACAAACGATTTTTAGATTCTACTAAACTCCAGTCAATTAACTCTTCCAGATCAGCAGAAACTTTAGTAAAACCTTCTCCGCTGATATCACTTAAATACAGAGTTTTAATATCGCTGGTATCTATTTTTCCGTCTTTATTTGTATCAGAATCTGTTAGGGTGTAAACCATAACATTATTATGAGTTTTATCTGCAACTGTTTTTAAATAAGTCGCCGTTAATATCAAAATTGGTTTATCTGACAAAGGACGAATAGAATCTGAGTCTACTTTTTGAAATTTTAAATTCTGAAGATAACCTGTGATTTCATATTCGCCTAAATTAGAAATAGTAAAACTTATATCATTTACGCTTGAAGAACCTAATCTGGCTTTTGACCCTTTTTCATAAACCCTTAAATCTCCAACTGGGTGAATTAAATAGTTTGTTCCTTCCATTTGAATTGGCAGATCTGCAATTTCAATTTGAGAAGAATCTGCTTTAGTAATACTTACTTTATTTGAGACGTCGTAACTTACTTTTGGCTTTTTAACTTCCTCACGACAGCTTATTACTGTCCCAATGATTCCCAAGGCTATATATTTAAAATACTTTTTCATCTAAACGGATTATATTCGATTATCAAATATACTATTTTTGATTGTAATTCTGGTTTTTATTGAATTTTACTAACGCAAAGATGTTGATTAGAACAATTCCGAAATAGCCAAAAAATAGAATCCAATATTTTTTATAGAGATCGAAAGCATTTTTGAATTGTCTTTCTCTTTCTTGTTCTAAAAAATAATCTTTATTCGCTTCCCAATAACCACATTGAAAAGGGATAATTTTCTTTCCATATGGCACCGGCTTTGGCTTTGGCTTGGGCAACATTACAACAAAAAAATCATTCTTATATTGTGTATATAGTAGCATTTTCTCAATACTAAAAATATCTAAAATTCTAATATAAACTTCATATTTCATTTTCTTTCCTAAATGAATTTGAATTCCTTTTACAGTATCATTTGTACGATTTAAATTTCTCAAGGCAAACTGAAGTTTTTCCAATTTCTTTCCCTCTAAATCAAGAGAGCTTTCCAAATGAAAAACTTGATAATTTCTTTTAAGGGATAAAAAATCTTTTATCTCGATAGAATCAGAAGGAATATAAATACCAATGCATCGCTCCCCTTTAAATGCATCCGTTTTATAAAAATAACAAAAACAGAATATCGGGATCAAAACCAAAGAAACCATTCCTGGAACGTAAAAAATTTTCTTTCTTTTTTCACGTTTTTCTATCATAACCTCGCATTAATCTTAACGTTAAAAACTCTAGAAGTCATATAATTTGGGATCGCATATTGATTTTTAGAATACACATCGCGAACCCAAGTATTTGTAATCGCATTTTGATTATTAAAGAGATTGAATATTTCCAATCCCACAGATAATTCTTTGAAGTTTTTAAGCCAGCTTGTTTTCGTATTCTGCGTACTGCTGTCTACAAAAACTTTTGCAAAACCAATATCAGCTCTTCTGTAATCGTTTAATCTGTTTTGGTACAAATAGGGATCTGTGTATGATGGAGCACCGCCTGGTAAACCTGTATTGTAAACTAAATTCAGATACACTTTTACACTCGGAATGTTTGGCATATAATCCTGAAACAACATAGCAAACTTTAAACGCTGGTCTGTTGGGCGGGCGATATACCCTTTGTTTTCGTAATTTTCTTCGGTTTTCATATATCCAAAACTAACCCAAGATTCTGTTCCCGGCACGAATTCTCCGTTCAATCTAAAATCAAGACCTTGTGCGTAAGCTTTCGCATTATTATTGGCGACATATCGAATTCTGACATTATCAATCGAATACACATTGACATCTGAAAGCGATTTATAATAAATCTCAGTTACCCATTTAAAAGGGCGATTCCACATTTTAAAATTATAATCATTTCCTAAAACCACATGAACAGCTTCCTGAGCTTTTACGTTCGGATTTACAACACCATCCAAATCACGAAGTTCCCTATAAAATGGCGGCTGATGATACAATCCCCCCGAAATTCTAAAAACCATATCGCGATCCCAATCTGGCTTTATAGCAAATTGCGCACGCGGACTTACAATAGTCTGATTCTTGCCTTCTTCTAAAGCTCCTGAAACATTCCAGCTTTGAAAACGCGCTCCCAAATGATACCAAATCTGACTCGAACCAATTTCAGATTGTTTATTCCATTGCGCATATCCAGAAAAGCGGTTTATTGTATTAAAATTAGTAGCACGAATATCTTGGTAAGGTAAAAGCGGGCCCGCATAAGGCGTATAAGGCTGATTGTTTTCTGGCAGAATATTCAAAGGAGGATTTATAGAAAAACCTGCTGAGTCAATCATCTCCCACTCTACCACTCTATCTCGAATTGATTCTCTAGTGTATTTTAAACCAAATTCCAGCTGGCTCTCTTTCCACTCTTTTGTTCCTTTCAATTCAATATTGGCAATTAATGCATCCAAATCGTTACGAGCATGATTTAACTGCGAACCAATTCCGCGCGTAAAATCAATTGCTGATGGATTTGTTGGATCTTCAGCATTAACATTTCCTAAACGATACTGCGCCAGAATATCGAAATGTTCCTTTTCTGTGGTATGAAATAAAGATCCGATTAATTTTAAAGTCAGTGAAGGCGAAACTTTATAAGTTGTTTTTAAAGCGCCAAAATAAGTATCGTATTGGTCTTTTTCCTGACCTTGATAATAAACAGCAAGTGCCATTGGCTGATCGATAGTTCCAAATTTTGTTTCGCGGGTTAACGGCTGGTACAAATATTTATTCTGCGAAATATTACCTAGAAAACTCATCTGCCATTTTTCAGAAATATCATAATTAATATTCGTCTGAACATCTGCAAAAGTTGGCGTATAATTTGTCTGTGTATCTTGGCTATTTACCAGCAGACTATTATTTCGATAACGAACTCCGGTAACGGCAGACCATTTTTTATTTTTAGAAACCAAATCTACAGAAGCGCTTCCGCCCAAAAAACTAGCTTCAAAAGAAGCACCAAATTGTGTTGGCTTTCTATACGTGATATCTAAAACCGAAGATAATTTATCGCCAAATTTTGCTTGAAATCCACCTGCCGAAAAATCAACATTCTGCACCAAATCTGTATTCGTAAAACTCAACCCTTCCTGCTGTCCCGAACGAATTAAAAACGGACGATACACTTCGACTTCATTTACATAAACTAAGTTTTCATCGTAATTCCCCCCGCGAACCATGTATTGTGTACTTAATTCGTTATTGGAATTTACACCTGGAAGCGTTTTTAAAACATTCTCAATTCCCGCATTTGCACCGGGAATCTTTTTTATGGTTTCGGTGTCAATTGTTGCAATTCCTTGAACACGTTTTCTATTTCCCGATGAAACGAAAACCTCTCCCATTTGTTCCTGAGAATTATTCATAATCGGATTAAAAATAAACTCTTCATTGTTTTTCAAACTGACCGTCAAACTGATCATCTTTAAAGAAACATGGGTAAATATCAGAGAAACTTTTTTATTGGAAGGAACAGCAATTTCATAAAAGCCACTCCTATCTGACTGCGCCATATTGCCCTGCGAAGAAATATTAACACCTGACACCGGATGTTTCTCTGTATCTAAAATCACTCCTTTTATACGAGCATTTTGAGCAAATGCAATACAGCTGAAAAACAGAAAAAAGAAAGCGAATATAAATCTATTGTAATTCAAAGATTTGAGTTTTATTTTTGTTGACTTCTAAAAAAATGAGTTTCAAAGATAGCAGTATTTCCTACATTGTCAACAACTTCTACTTTTAAAAAGTTTTCACCTTCCGTCAAATATTGATCATCAAAAGTGTGCGTGATTTTTCGCGTTTTATTTTCATACTCAAACAAAACCCAGCTTCCATTTAAGTAACCATTGTACGATTTTATTCCAGAAGAAGAATCGCCAATTGTAAGCTCAATTTTTTTCTGGTCACTAATCCATTTTCCTTCAACTGGTTTGGCCATTCTTATAACTGGAGCAATAGTATCTAATACTAAACCGTACTGCCCTAAAATTTTTGCTTTTGCTGTAAATACATCAGCTTTTCTAATTGTTCCGTTAAAACTTGTACCTTTTCCAATATAAAGTTTGTCACGTAAATTTTCAGGATACGAATCGTCTTTGATTGTTATGGTAAAATTAGAATGAACAGGAACGGTATCGTCATGAATGTAAATTTTCTTATTTCGAACATCAAAGTTCATATTAAAATCTTCATAGAAAGTTCCAGCAGGAATAAACACAGACATATTATCCTTTTCAAAATTAGAATCTTTATTATATCGCACAAAATAAGGACCCATAACTGGTTCAGCTTGCACAAGCGGTGTTGCAGTATCGTATTCAATTGGCACTGTAATCGAATTTAAATTACCAAAATAATCTGAAACTTCAATTCTGTAATTTGATGCCAAGTTTGGTTCTGGCGTGATAACTCCGTACTGAGAATCTGTTTTAATTATGCTTAAAGCGAAAGGCGTTTTCATAAAAAGTTTCTGAACTCTCTGACTTGTTTTTTTATACCTCGAATAATCTATAAAAGCATTGATATAACGCATTTCATCAAATGAGTACGTATTAAATTGATAATTATAGTTCGGATTTCCATTTAAAAAAGTCGAGACATTAAAAACACCATTTTTGTTATACGAAACATCATCTGTATCTACAGCGTTAATTCCGAAACCAATTTTACCGTTTGCTTTTACTTTTGATGCCAGATAAGTTCCATCTTTTTGCAGTGCCATGTTAAGCAACAAAGGCTGTTTAGACTGATTAACAGTTGCATTGTCCAGCGGATAAACATACAAACTTGACAAAGTCGGCTTTTTAGTATCTTTTATATTTTGGTCAAAGCCAAAGAAAATCGGATTGATTACAAATTCTGTTTTGCTGTCGCGAATTTCAAAATGAAGATGCGGCCCTTCTGAAGAACCTGTATTACCAGAAAGTCCGATAATTTGTCCCTTTGTAACTGGAAGTTCATCAGGCTTTAGAAACATTTCAATTTCATATGCTTTTTCTTTGTAATGTGTGTTTTTTACATAATCAAGAATTGTCCCCACCGGTGTTTGTAAATGCCCGTAAACAGACGTATATCCATTAGGATGCGTGATGTAAATACACTTCCCATTTCCGTAAGTTGAAATTTTAATTCTCGAAACATAACCATCAGCAATTGCATGAACACTTAGTCCTTCTCTCTGGTTTGTTTTTAAGTCAAAACCAGCATGAAAATGGTTCGGTCTCAACTCTCCGAAATTACCAGAAAGCTGCATTGGAATATCAAGCGGAGCACGAAAATAATCTTTAGGATATTGTGTTTGGGCAAATAGAAAATGACAGGATAAAAGGGCTAGTATAGATAATCTCATAAAAAAATATTTTTGCTAAAATAAAAAATTAACAGGTAAAAACCTAGAAAACAAACTTAATAACACAATATACTGAATTTCATTTATTTGTCTCTTTTTAATGTAAAAAATTCGATAAAAAATTGCATTAATAAAAAGGAATACTAACTTTGTAGGATTAAGTAATGAATAGGATGTATAATGAGTGTAATTGCAGAAATAATTGATACTCTTGAATATAAAGTCGAAAAGCTTTTTGAAAAATCAAAAGGTTTGGAGAAAAACAATCAAGCGCTACGATTAGAACTAGCCAAAGCTGCGCAAATTATCCAGAAACAATCTGAAGAAATTGAAGCTTTGAAAAAGCAAAATGAAACACTTAAGATAGCCAATTCGTTGCTTGGCAGCGACAATAACAAGAGAGAGACAAAGCTTAAAATAAATTCATTAATTCGCGAAATTGATTACTGTATAGCACAACTATCAGATTAGTAATATGGACGGAAAGCTTAAAATCAAAATATCAATTGCAGACCGCGTTTACCCGTTAACGGTTGAACCTGCTCAGGAAGAAGGACTAAGAAGTGCTTCTAAAAAAATTGATGCTATGATAAAGCAGTTCGAAGAAAATTACGCAGTTCGTGACAAACAAGATGTACTAGCGATGTGCGCATTGCAATTTGCATCGCAAGTAGAACAAAAACAAATTGATAACGCAATCGATGGAGAAGATACCATTGAACGAATTAAAAAATTAAATTTGCTTTTAGATCAATATCTCGAAAATTAAACGTTCTTTACAAGAAACTAAGATACTGCCTACATTAGTTCACAATTGGTAAACTCAACACTAACAATTTAGAATGAGCAAATCGTCGCTACTATAGTATGCCCAGCTTTGACCGGGAAACTTGAACAGTGAGTTAGCTCAAAACTTGTCTTTACGAGTTTATTCAAGCAATTAATGTAGGCTTTTTTTATATATAAACCCTAACAAACATGGACATCATAACGATCATTATTGGTATTGTAGGTATTGCAGCAGGATTCGCAATAGCTAAAATTATCGAGAAAAGTAATATTTCAAACCTAATCAAAAACGCTAAAAAAGAAGCGGCTTCAATTTTAAAAGACGCTAATTTAGAAGCCGAAAATATTAAAAAAGACAAAATTCTTCAAGCAAAAGAAAAATTCATTGAATTAAAATCAGAGCATGAACAAGTTATTTTAGCACGAGACAAAAAAGTAGCTGAAGTAGAAAAGCGTGTGCGCGATAAAGAATCACAAGTTTCAAATGAGCTTTCTAAAGCTAAAAAAGTAAATGATGATTTTGAAGCTAAAACAGCGGAATATCATAACAAAGTTGAAGTTTTAGACAAAAAACAAGCTGAAGTTGATAAACTTCACAAAAGTCAATTACAACAATTAGAAGTAATCTCTGGTCTTTCTGCTGAAGAAGCAAAAGAGCAATTAGTTGAAGGTTTAAAAGCTGAAGCTAAAACTAAAGCGATGTCTCATATTCAAGAAACAATTGAAGAGGCTAAACTTACAGCACAGCAAGAAGCTAAGAAAATTATCATCAACACTATTCAAAGAGTTGGTACAGAAGAAGCAGTAGAAAATTGCGTTTCTGTTTTCAACATTGAATCTGATGATGTAAAAGGAAGAATTATTGGTCGTGAAGGACGTAACATTAGAGCGCTTGAAGCTGCAACTGGAGTGGAAATCATTGTTGATGACACACCAGAAGCTATTATCCTTTCTTGTTTCGATCCTGTTCGTAGAGAAATTGCTCGTTTGTCTTTACACAAATTAGTAACTGACGGACGTATTCACCCTGCAAGAATTGAAGAAGTGGTTGCTAAAACTGCTAAACAAATCGACGACGAAATTATCGAAGTTGGAAAACGCACCGTAATCGACTTGGGAATTCACGGTTTACATCCAGAATTAATTAAAGTTGTAGGTAGAATGAAATACCGTTCTTCTTACGGACAAAACTTATTACAACACTCAAGAGAAGTTTCTAAACTTTGCGGTATCATGGCTGCAGAATTAGGGCTGAATGTAAAATTAGCTAAAAGAGCTGGTTTACTTCACGATATTGGTAAAGTGCCAGATACAGAAAGTGATTTACCACACGCGCTTTTAGGTATGCAGTGGGCTGAGAAATACGGCGAAAAAGAAGAAGTGTGCAACGCAATTGGAGCGCACCACGACGAGATCGAAATGAAATCATTGTTGTCTCCAATTATCCAAGTTTGTGATGCTATCTCTGGAGCAAGACCAGGCGCAAGACGTCAGGTTCTAGATTCTTACATCCAGCGTTTGAAAGATCTTGAAGATGTAGCGTACGGATTTAGCGGTGTAAAAAATGCCTATGCAATTCAAGCAGGTAGAGAACTTCGTGTAATTGTAGAAAGCGAAAAAGTTTCAGACGATAATGCAGCAAACTTATCTTTTGAAATTTCCCAAAAAATTCAAACAGAAATGACTTATCCTGGTCAAGTAAAAGTGACAGTTATTAGAGAAACTAGAGCTGTTAATATTGCTAAATAATCTAGGAGATTTTTTATAAAAAGAAAGGCTGTCGATCTATTTCGACAGCCTTTCTTTTTATAAAAAATCTAAGCTTTACATATCATTAAAAACAATTTTAAAGCTGGTTCCTACTCCTACTTCACTTTCTACCAAAACTGTTCCTTTCATCGCTTCAATTTGGTTTCTTGTAATATACAATCCAATTCCGCGGGCTTCTTCGTGTTTGTGAAAAGTTTTATACATTCCGAATAACAAATCTCCATAAACTTTTAGATCGATCCCCAGACCATTATCAGTTATCTTAAGCGACTTAAAACCTTCAGGTTCTATCGCAAAATCAAAAACAATCACAGGATCTCGATCCGGATGCGCATATTTTATTGCGTTTGTGGTAAAATTCAACAAAACGCTTTCCATATAGGCCGGATTAAAATTAATCGTTAGATATCTTGGAACATTGTTTACAATCGTAACGTTACGCTGTTTATCATACCCTTTAATCGTCGATATAGTTTTTTCGATATACTCACACAACTTCAACGGAACAACAGCGATATTGATATTGCTCTGCGTTTTTACAATCTGCGTCAGATTTGAAATTGTTTCATTTAAATCATTAGAAACTGTTCGCAGATGTTCCAGCATTTCTTCGACGGTCTGCTTATTCACGTCGGCATCAATAAAATCCAGAATCGATTTTATATTTCCCGCCTGAGTATTTAAATTATGCGAAACGATATGCGAAAAATTCAACAAACGACTGTTTTGATCGCTGTACAATTTCATCGTTTTTAAAAGCTCCAATTCCTTTTCTTTTTGAGCAGAAACATCCGTATGCGTACCAATTACGCGTAGAGGTTTTCCGTTTTCATCACGTTTAATTACTTTCCCACGGTCCAAAATCCATTTGTAATTACCGCTCGATGTCATTACACGATGGTAATTTTCGTAGTATGGAATTTTATTATCAAAATGTTCCTGAATATCAGAGTAATATTTTGGAAGATCGTCAGGATGCACAATTTTATCCCAACGTTCTGGATCATCAAAAATATCAGAAGATTCTAATTCTAAAATCTTAAGGGAAAGCGACGAATAAAAAACACTATTTGTTACCATATCCCAATCCCAGACACCAGCAGTAGAAGCATCAAGAGCAAATTGGAAACGTTCTTCAGATATTCTAAGTTTTTCTTCTTTGTCTTTTAATTCTGTTATATCCGCAACGTGGCCGTAAAAAACCACTTTACCTCCTAAAGTCGATTCCGTTTTTGAAGTAATTCTAAACCAGCGAGTTCCTCTTTTAGGAAGAACCGCTCTAAATTCAATTTCCCACGGCTTAACTTTTCTTTTAGCTTCGACTAGAGAATGAAAAAACCGCTCACGATCATTTGGCACTATTCGGTCGAAAATTATAAACTTTATATCATTAGTAAAATCTGCCGCAGAAAGCTCAAATATTTCATCTGCTGATTTACTTACAAGTGGAAATGAATAATTATTATCTGCATCAATAATAAATTGAAAAAGCACGTCAGGCATTTCGGCCAACAATTTTTTATAAAAATTATTTACCTCTAAGCAATCGTCATTTCCATATAAATCAAAAACCATATAACACCTTTTTATGTAAATAAAACATTCGTAACATTTATTCTAAAAAAATAAAATAAAATCACAAATTAATTCTTTTTTGTTTTTATTAAAACAAAAATTTAACACAATATATTAATTTTTACGAGAAGATAAACGCAAGAATGATAAAATTATTTTCTTGGATGAAAACTATGCATTACTTCTTTTAAAAAACTGCGATCTAAATGCACATAAATTTCCGTTGTTGTAATAGATTCGTGACCTAACATTAATTGAATTGATCTTAAATCTGCACCGTTTTCTAACAAGTGAGTTGCAAAAGAATGACGCAGGGTATGCGGACTTATATTCTTTTTTAACCCAACTTTTTGCGCCAGATCTTTGATGATCGTAAAAACCATTGCTCTCGTTAAATAATTCCCTCTTCTATTTAAAAACAAAGTATCTTCGGCACCTTTTTTAATATTCAAATTAGAGCGAATGGCATTTTTATAAATATCAATATATTTTTGGGTTAATGGGCCAATGGGAACAAATCGCTCTTTGTTTCCTTTTCCAGTTATTTTAATAAAACCTTCATCAAAAAACAAATCGGAAATTTTGAGCGAAACCAATTCAGAAACCCGAAGTCCGCAGCCGTATAAAGTTTCAAGCATTGCCCTGTTTCTTTCGCCTTCATTTGTACTTAAATCTATTGCTTCTATGAGATTATCTATTTCTTCAAGCGAAAGTGTATCAGGTAATTTACGTCCCGTTTTGGGCGCTTCAATTAATTCCAGCGGATTATCGTTTCTATAATCTTCAAAAACCAAATAATTAAAAAAGCTTTTTAAACCAGAAATAATCCTTGCCTGAGATCTTGGATTAACTTCTTTTGCTACTGCATAAATAAATTGCTGTAAGGTTTCGTCCGAAATTTTAATTGGAGAAATGTCAATTTGATTGGCTTCTAAGAACAAACATAAACGCTCAATGTCAAAACCATAATTTTCAATAGTATTTTTAGACAATCCTCTTTCTATCCTCAAATACGCTTGATAATCTTTTATATATCTACTCCAATTCATATTCACAAAGTAAGTCATTTTTCTGTATAAAAAAACCTTCTCAAAATAAAGAAGGTTAATACATTTCTAAAAATTAGAGTTTTAGAATTTATAATTAAATCCTATGTTTAAAGATGAAAGACTGCCGCTATCACTAATTCTTTTATAAGCCGCATATAACTCAATTTTGTCGTTTTGGTAACCAAACTTTGGTTGAACTAAAATACCTCCTCCAGTATCCGTTGCGCCAACACCGTCAGCTCCTAAAAAAATTGCGTAACCTAAATCAATACCAGCAAATAAATTATCTGTTATTGAATATTGCGCTGTACCTGCAACTGGTATAAATCCAGCATCTTTTACTTTAATATCATAGGAATTAACACCATCAAAGAATTCATTCTTTTTACCAGAATATAGCGTATAACCAGTGGTTGCACCAGCACTAAATTTATCTCCTAAGTTCCAAAGATAAGCAGCATCAACGCCAAAGTTAACTGAAAATACATTTGAAGCATCTCCTATTGGCAAACCCGCATGTGCACCAATTTTAAAATGTCCATCTTGAGCGTTTGCAGTTGAAAATGCAATAATTCCAATAAATGCTAAAATAATTTTTTTCATGTTTTGAGTGGTATTTAAAATGTTTTTGCCAAATATAAAAATATACTTACGAAAAAAAAAATTAATTTAACAATAAAAAAGCCATAAAAAAACCTTCCCTAATAAGGAAGGCTATATGATATTATCTTTTAAAAAGAATTTTAGAATTTGTATGCTAAAGATATGGCAAGGTTACTATTTTTAGCACTATCATAATAATCATCTGCATTATCAACATCTTCATCGGTTAAAGGAGATAAACCAATAGTATATCGAAGACCTACTGAAAGATTATCTGTAAAATTATATCCAGCTCCAATGTTAAAACCAAAATCTACCGATCTTGTAAAATCTTTAATATCATTATCTTCTGCTTTAGCAGATAATAAAACTCCTAATTGAGGACCCGCTTCTACACTAAATTTATTATCTACAATATAGTACTTTGCAAGTACAGGGATATTCAAATAATTTAATTTAAAATCAACATCTCCTCCGAAACCTCCATCCACTTTTGCTCCTTGAGTCGAAAACAAAAGCTCAGGCTGAATAAAAAACTTCTCTACAATATTAATTTCAGCAAAGCCTCCAACATGAAAACCGACTAAAGTTTTAGTATCTTCAACATCTCCTCCAACTATTGTTGAAAGGTTAAGACCTCCTTTTATTCCAAATCTTGTTTGTTGTGCATTTGCAAAACCAAATGCCATTACCGCTATAGCAGTTAAAATAATTTTCTTCATACTATTTGTTTTGGGTTAAATTTTAATTAATCAAATATAAAAATATTCTTCATAAAAAATGATTTGGAATTTAACAAAGAAAATAGTAATATATATAAATTATTATTAGAGACTTTAATTTTTTTAAATTTATTAATATAAAACAAAAAATTCTTCCTCATTATGAGGAAGACTTTTAAAAAAACTAACTAAATTTTTTTATTTAGAATTTGTAGATAACTCCAAAGCTAACATCTCTTAAATCAGTACCAAGACCAAATCTATTAGTTTTATCAGCTCCGTCTCCGCCGTTATTATTTACACTATATCCTAGACCAGCCCAAGTAGCTTCAATAGCAAAATGGTTAGATAAGAAATAGCTTAAACCTAATCCTACATTTACACCCAGTTCATTTGATTTAAAATCTCCAGTTTTGTAGTTGGTAAAATCTAATCCAGCTTGACCATAAACTGAAAATTGAGAAGCAGGTGTAAAGTAGTATCTGCCGAAAGCACCAACTGTAAATGCATTTTCTTTTACATCATCCACTTTACTTGAACCAAAACCTAATTTTGCTCCAAGAGCAACATTTTCAGAAACAAAATAACCTACACTTGGAACAAGCGTAAAATCATTTGATTTAGCATCACCTGTTTTTTCTGTCCCTACATTAAAGGCTCCAGAAATAAATGTATCACCTTTAGAGAATCCTGTTGTTTGTGCATTAGCAGCGCTAAATCCCATTACTGCAATAGCAGCTAAAATAATTTTTTTCATGATTTACATTTTTAATTACAAGGCAAAACTAAGATTAGACCTACAAATAAGTGTCCACTAAAAGTTTAAAAAGTATTAAAATAAGACAGAAAAAAACGACTAAAAATAAATCTGATAATCAGCATTATAAAAGAAAAACCTATACATTTTGATACTAAAAAACATGTTTGAGTGGGAATTTTATTAATTATTTAATCCAAATTATAAGGCAATAAAATGCTAAATATGTAGTTTTGACTTTTAAATAACATTTAAATACCAAATTTTAAAAAACATTTTATGAAAAAAATAATTGTAGCCGCTGTATTGTTCCTAGCAACATCAGCAACGATGAATGCACAATTTGTACAAATTGGGGTTAAAGCAGGTGTTAACTTTGCTAACCAAACAGGAGGTTCTGATTTTAATGGAATTTCAGTTGACAAAGAAGGTATTACAAGTTACCATGCAGGTCTTGTAGCAGAACTTAAATTATTAGAAAAATTTTCAATCCAGCCAGAGCTTTTGTATACTACTCAAGGTGCAACTTATAAAAATGCTCTTACGGAATTTAAAAACGAAATGGGTTATATCGCTATTCCAGTAATGGCAAAAATTTACATGACTAAATCACTTAGTTTAGAACTTGGTCCACAAGCTTCATTCCTTGTAAGTAATAAAAAGGAATTTGATGCTGCTGATCCAAAAACATTTGACTTCTCTCTTAATGCAGGTTTAGGATTAAAAGTTGTTGGAGGTCTTTTTGTTCAAGCTCGTTACGGAATAGGTTTGACAGAAGTTTCAAAAGAAGCTGACTTTAAAAACTCTGTATTCCAACTTTCTGCTGGATACATGTTCTAAAAGAATATCACATACTTTTACAAAAACCGCTCTATTTATTAGTGCGGTTTTTTTATTTTTACACAGTTCTATGGCAATTGCAAAAATCAATTTCAATGGCAATGTCAAAAATCAATGAAAATTATACTACCTCAACATAAATAATTAAACATGAAAATCTGCATTATCAACGGACCCAATTTGAATCTTTTAGGAAAACGCGAACCAGAAGTTTACGGAAGCCAGACTTTTGAAGATTATTATGAAACGTTGAAAGAGAAATTTCCAAACATCGAACTTTCATATTATCAAAGTAATATTGAAGGCGAACTAATTGGAAAAATCCAGGAAGTTGGATTTTCATATGATGGAATCATTTTGAATGCGGGCGCTTATACCCACACTTCAATTGGTTTAGGCGATGCGATGAAAGCAGTCACAACACCAGTTATAGAGGTTCATATTTCTAACACTTATGCACGCGAAAGTTTTAGACATCAATCGTATTTATCTGGAAATGCTAAAGGCGTTATTTTAGGATTTGGACTAAAAAGTTACGAATTGGCGATTCAGTCGTTTTTATAAGTTTCGACTAAATATGATCTGAACCCTGTCTGCTGCGGGAGAGGCGCTTCGACTGCACTCAGCATGACAGCGTAAAGGACATTGCCTTTCTTTAATTTAACAAATTATTAATAGGCTCGCTTTTAAGTTCTTTTATTTTTGTAAGGGAAAACCACTTACATGAAAAACTTTACGCTATTTGCTTTTTTAATTTTTTCAATTTCCAATTTTGCACAAATCAAAGGCACTGTAACCGATGAAAAGGGAAATCTGCTTCCTTTTGTTTCCATTTTTGAAGATGGAACTTATAGAGGAACTACTTCAAATGAGCAGGGAAAATATCAGCTTCAAGTAAAAGAAATTGGTAAAAACCAAATTGTCTTTCAGTACTTAGGTTTTAAAACGCAGAAAATCTCAGTTTCGGCAGATTCACAAACCATAACTTTGGATGTAAAAATGCAGGAAGAAAGTTTCTCCTTAAATGAAGTAGTGATTGATCCCAAAAACAATCCTGCAAATGCCATTATTAAAAATGCTATTGCAAACAAAAAAGACAACTCCGACAAAACTGGTCGTTACACAGCCGATTTTTATTCAAAGGGAATGTTTAAGGTAAAAGATCTTCCTAAAAAGATCCTCGGCCAAAAAGTAGATCTTGGTGCTGATATGGCATCGAATTTAGATTCTACAGGAACAGGGATTTTATACTTATCTGAAACCGTTTCTAAAATCACTTTTGAAAAACCTGCCAAGTTAAAAGAGAAAATTATTGCCTCAAAAATCTCAGGAAACAACAGAGGTTACAGTTACAACACTGCCGCTTTATCTACTTATGATTTTTATGATAATGCGTTAGACTTTGATGTTAAAATGATTTCTCCAATTGCAGATAATGCTTTTAGTTACTATAAATATAAACTGGAAGGCACATTTTATGATGATAATAAACAACAGATTTATAAAATAAAAGTCATTCCAAAACGTGATAAAGAACCCGTTTTTGAAGGTTACATCTATATTGTAGACGATAGCTTTGCCATTTATGCCATAGATTTAGACATAAAAGGCTACCGAATGAAAAATGAATTTACGGAGGCAATGTCTTTAACGCAAAGTTATAGTTATAATAAAAAGAATAAAATTTGGTCTAAAAATGCGCAGACGCTTTCTTTTACTGCGGGTATTTTTGGAATAAAGTTCTCTGGAAATTTTAATTACGTGTACTCTAATTATGAATTTCCTTCTTCATTTGAAAAGAAGACTTTTGGAAATGAAATTGTTTCTTTTGAACCAAATGCCAATAAAAAAGATGATGCGTTTTGGAACGAAATCCGCCCAATTCCTTTGACAATAGAGGAAAGTAATGATTATAATAAAAAAGACAGCCTGCAGACTGTTCGAACTTCCAAAAAATATACTGATTCTATTGATGCTAAAAACAACAAGTTTAAAGTTTGGGATATTTTAATGGGCTATGATTATAAGAATACATTCAAAAAATATTCATTTAATTATCAAGGTTTATTGAATATCGCCTCTTTAAGTTTCAATACCGTACAGGGATTTAATTTGGATTCTGGTTTTTCATTTAAAACAGAAAATGAAGAGAAAGGAAAAACAACTAGTATTGGAACGACTTTTAATTATGGTTTTTCAGATGAACGTTTTAGAGTTACGGGACAATTTACCCATAAATTCAATACAATAAATTTTGCTACAATTGTCATTTCAGGAGGAACAAAAGTAGCACAGTTTAATAGCGCTGAACCTATTACTAAATTGGTCAACTCTGTAAGTTCTTTATTTTTTAAGGATAATTATATGAAGTTGTATAATTTAGAATATGCTCAAATCAATTATTCACAAGATGTTTTAAATGGCGTTAATTTGTTCGCAAAAGTGGCTTATGAGCAGCGAAAACCTCTTTTTAATACAACTGATTATTCTTTCTTTAAAAGAGATGATTTGTATTCTTCTAATAATCCGCTTGCTCCGGATGATTTTACAACAGCTCCATTTGAACAGCATTATTTATTTAAAGCCGGAATCAATGCCCGAATTAACTTTGGAAACAAATACATTTCGAGACCTGACGGAAGATATAATTTTAAAGACGATAGATATCCAACTATAATTTTAGGTTTTGAAAAAGCATTTGCTGGAAGCGAAAAGAAATATGAATTTGAGAGAATTGGAGCTTCTGTGCAATACGATTTACAACTTGGAAACAAAGGTACGCTGGGAACCAATTTCAGAGCGGGAAAATTCTTCAATGCTGAAAATATTGCTTTTATAGATTACAGACATTTTAACGGAAACCAAACTCATATTGGTACAAGCGGTCGTTATTTAAATGTTTTCAATTTGATGCCCTATTATGCCAACAGTACAAATGACAGTTATTTTGAGATGCATTTGGAACATAACGACACTGGGTTTATTATGAATAAAATTCCGTTGTTGAATCTTTTGAAATCTACTATGAATATCGGATTTCATTCGCTGGCAATCCCCGACCGAAAACCGTATACTGAATTTACTGTTGGCTTGGATAATTTAGGTTTTGGTAAATTTAAGCTATTCAGAGTCGATTATATACATTCTTATCAAGGAGGCACTCAACAAAATGGAGTTGTTTTTGGGTTGAAAATTTTAAATGCGTTGGATTAGACCTAAGTTTCTGAGAGACTAAGGTTCTAATATTCTAAGGAAATAATTGAATGGTTCTCGACTTAGCGCGAACTGACAAAATGTAACATAAAAAACCGTTTACTCTATTTAAAGAATAAACGGTTTTTAAATTAATCTTTGTCAAAGTTTAAACTTTGACAAAGAGATATATCACAAAGTAAAACCTTAGAATCTTAGCAACTTAGAACTTAGCATCTCAAAGACTTAGCAATGATAATCATCTGGTTCGATATGAATCAAAACATTCCCTAATTGAGGAATTAGTTCTTTTAAAGTGTCTTGCAGTTTATGGGATAAATCATGTCCTTCTTTTACCGAAATTTTAGCCGAAACAATTGCATGAAGATCTACATGATAACGCATTCCAGCTTTTCTAATAAAACATTTTTCGGTTCCAAGAATTCCCGGCACCGTTAATGATTTTACTCGAATTTCTTCCACTAAGTCATCATTCAGGTTTTCATCCATGATTTCGCCCAGTGCAGGTCGGAAAATTTTATAGCTGTTATACAGAATAAAAAATGCGGCAAAAAGTGCGGCCCAGTCATCTGCTGACTCGTAGCCTTTTCCCATAATCAAGGCAATCGAAATTCCGATAAACGCTGCAACAGAAGTTATCGCATCACTTCTATGATGCCACGCATCTGCCGCTAAAGCTGAACTATTAGTCTGCTTACTGCGTTTCATTACCAATCGAAACGAATATTCTTTCCAGATAATAATTGCACCTAAAACATACAAAGTCCAAGATTTTGGCAAATTGTGCGAAGTTCCAATATTGGCAATACTTTCGTATCCAATAATTGTTGCTGAAGTAATTAAAAAACCAACGACCAAAAACGTAATCAAAGGTTCTGCACGGCCGTGGCCATAAGGGTGATTTTCATCAGCAGGTTTATTCGAATACTTTATTCCGAATAAGACCAGACAAGACGAAAATATATCCGTCGTAGATTCGATCGCATCTGCAATCAGGGCGTATGAATTGCCAAAAAAACCTGCGAGACCTTTTACAAGGGCCAGGCAGGTATTTCCAGCTATACTAAATATAGTAGCTTTTATAGCTTTTTGTTCATTTGTCATTTAGACTGTTTTTTTCGCCGGGAATTCACGAATTATAAAAATCAATGAATTAACGGCTAACTTATTTAAGCTCTCACGATTTTTGCACCGATTGCTCTTAAACGCTCGTCGATACGCTCGTATCCACGATCGATTTGTTCGATATTTTGAATTGTACTTGTTCCTTTTGCAGAAAGCGCTGCGATCAACAATGAAATTCCCGCACGAATATCTGGAGAAGACATTGTTGTTGCTTTCAATTGAGATTCGAAATTATGTCCCATAACCACAGCTCTGTGCGGATCACATAACATAATTTTTGCTCCCATATCGATCAATTTATCCACGAAGAACAAACGGCTTTCGAACATTTTTTGGTGAATCAAAACATCGCCTTTTGCTTGCGTTGCCACAACCAAAACGATACTCAATAAGTCAGGTGTAAAACCTGGCCAAGGTGCATCGGCAATAGTTAAGATCGAACCATCGATATCTGTTTTTACTTCGTAACCATCTTTATGAGCCGGAATGTAAATATCGTCGCCGCGTTTTTCAATTGTAATACCTAATTTCCTAAATGTATTCGGAATCAAACCTAAATTCTCCCAGCTTACATTTTTGATCGTGATTTCGCTTTTTGTCATAGCCGCAAGACCAATCCAAGAACCAATTTCGATCATATCAGGCAAAATCGTGTGCTCACAACCTCCAAGGCTTTCAACACCTTCGATAGTCAATAAGTTAGATCCAACTCCTGTGATTTTTGCTCCCATAGAGTTCAACATTTTACATAATTGTTGTAAATATGGTTCGCAGGCAGCGTTGTAAACCGTTGTTGTTCCTTTTGCTAAAACAGCAGCCATTACAATATTTGCTGTTCCAGTTACAGAAGCTTCGTCAAGAAGCATATCTGTTCCTTGTAATCCCTCTTCTGGAGATTCAACTCCGTAAAAGTGATCTTCTCTGTTATATCTGAATTTTGCTCCAAGGTTAATGAAACCTTCAAAGTGCGTATCTAATCTGCGACGCCCAATTTTATCTCCTCCCGGTTTCGGGATATATCCTTTTCCGAAACGAGCTAAAAGCGGTCCAACAATCATAATAGAACCACGAAGTGCTCCACCTTCTTTTTTGAAAGCTTCTGTTTCTAAATATCCAACATTAACCTCATCGGCCTGAAACGTAATCGAACCCGGTTCATTGCGTTGAATTTTCACTCCTAAATTACCCAACAAAGTGATTAATTTGTTGATGTCAATAATATCGGGAATATTATTAATTTTTACTTTATCCCCCGTTAGAAGCACGGCACATAAAATTTGTAATGCCTCGTTTTTTGCTCCTTGCGGAGTGATTTCTCCTTTTAAAGGAATTCCTCCTTCGATTTTAAAAATTCCCATAGATTTTTTTTAAGGTTCTAAGGTTCTGAGATTCTGAGGTTCTAAGGTTAAGCTAAAATCTTAGCATCTTAGTTACTTAGGATCTTAGCAACTTCTTCTATTTTTGATTGTTATTTTTAGGTTATAAAGCTCTGCTTTTTGAGATTCCAAAAGTCTTAGCCTCTTAGTCCCTTAGCCTCTTAGCTCCTTCTTTACTTCTGATTATTATTTTTCTGGAACGTCTTTTTCTGACCTCCTTTGTTGTTGTTTTTGTTGTTGTTTTGAATTTTTGGCTGTCCGACAACTGCTGTTTTATTAGACATACGTTTATTGGTACGCATTAAATCCGTTGTGTTTAACAGCTCTTCTGTACTGTGAAGTAAATTTATTTTCCCTCCAGACAATTCAAATAAATGTTCAAAAATCACATCGTCTTTTACAGTGTCTTTGTTCCAGCTCAGGAAAGATTTTTTCATGTGGTTGGCAATCACCATAACCAATGCAGTTTTCATTTCTCCATCATCCCATTTATTGGCAACATCAATCATATATTTGATGTTATTCCCATAAAATCTGTATTTTGGAAAGTTCTGCGGATATTGCAAAACATCTGGCTTTAACTCCAAAACTTCTCTTGACGGAATTGGATATGGGGATTCTACATTCAATTTAAAATCAGACATTATGAAAAGCTGATCCCAAAGTTTATGCTGAAAATCTGGCACATCACGCAAATGCGGATTTAAGCTTCCCATAACCTGAATGATGTATTTCGCCGCTTTGTTACGTGCTTCATCATCTTCTATTGCGGTAGCCTGATCGATCAATTTTTGTAAATGACGACCATATTCCGGAATAATCAAACGCTGTCTTTCAGAATTGTATTCTAAGTTAAAAACAACGTCATTTGCGACTTCTTTTTTATATTTTTCGACCATAAGTTATAATGAAACTATACCTTCTATTGTAGAAACTTCTTTGTATTTACTAATCACATCATCTGAACTGTTCATAGTAACATCTACAGAAACGCTGGTAAATTTACCCGTTTTAGATTTTGTTGTTTTAATAACCGCTCCCATGCTGTCAAAAGCTTTTTCGACACGCTCTACATTATCGGCTACAGATGGCACAATAAATTTATACAAATATTCTGCTGGCCAAGTGTTTGCGTTATCTAGCTCGACTTTTAATCTTTCGTAAAATTCGGCGGTATTCTTTTCTTTATCGTTCTCCATTCGTAATTAAAAATAAACGCAAATATACGGTTTTGATTTTAGACTTTTGAGTTTAGATTTTAGATTTTTTTTGGACTTAAAACTTTGTTTTAAAGAGACAAAGTTACAATCCCGTCCCGATGCTTCGGGATCAAGGACAAAGGTGCAGAGAAAAATTTAATACAGGATTATTTCATTGTAAATTTTACGCTTATATTTGAGAAAATAATCTGCAGAAATCTCTCGGAAAGCTGCAGAGACGCAAAGTTTTTTTTATTAATTAAGCTTTTAAGAAATTACTTTGCGTCTCTGCTACTTTGCGAGATTAAAAAATAGTACAATGAAAAAACTTCTTTTACTTTTTATCGTTCTTACACTAAATTCACTTCAAGCGCAAGAAGTTAAAACGCTGACTTATTTCCAAAACGACACCTTAAAGCTGGATTTAGATTTATACCTGCCGAAGAAAAAAGCGGGTGAAAAAATCCCTTTAATTCTATTTGCTTTTGGCGGCGGATTTTCTGGCGGTGAACGTACAAGCGAAAAAGACTTCGGGAAATTTATGGCGCAAAACGGTTATGCAGTAGCCAGTATTTCATACAGTTTATATATGAAAGGAAAAGATTTTGGATGTGGCGGCATTTTAACTGAAAAAATAAAAGCAATTCAGATTGGCGTGAGTGATATGTGGCAGGCAACTTCGTATTTAATCGAAAACGCAGCTAAATATAACCTTGACACTTCAAAATTCTTTATTTCTGGAATCAGTGCTGGAGCGGAAATTGGTTTTCACGCTTCTTTCTGGGATTATAAATTGATGAATTTATACAAAAGTAATTTACCTGAAAATTTCAAATACAAAGGTTTTATTGGCGGTTCTGGTGCGATTCAGGATATTAATTTGATTACGAAAGAAAAAGCAATTCCGATGTTGTTGGCACACGGAAGCAATGACGATACAGTTCCTTACAATGCAGGTTCGCATCGCTCCTGCCCAACAAATGCTTCTGGCTGGCTGATTTTATTTGGTTCTTATGCAGTTTACAATCACATGAACGCCTTACATAAAGATATTGAACTGATTACTTTTTGCGGCGGCGGACATGAATTCTCAGGTTATCTTTTTCACGAAGGACAACAATATGTTTTAGATTTTGTAAATGATGTTTTGAAAGGAAAGAAATTTGAATCGCATTTGATAATTCCTTCTAAAAATGGAAAAGGTTCTGGAGGATATTTGTTTTGTGAGTAGTTAATTTGGCTAAAGCCGAAATCTAGATTTCATTAAATCCGTTGGTTAAAACCAACGGCAATTCAAAATTACAATTTGACTTCCTGCAAGGCTTCCAAAACCTTGTAGGTATTTATTTTTTACCCATCTTGAGAAAAAGCTTCAGAGAAGCGAAATATTTATAGAGAATTCAATTTTCAGATATCAAAAGCTCCAACGGAGCGACAACATTTCACCCCGATGGGGTTTTATATTTAGGTGCCTAAAATTTCCTATAAATATTTCGTCGCGATGGGACTATAAACTTGAATTTGTTTTGGAGAAAGTGTAGCATTGGGCTAAAACTGAATCTAAAAATCATTAAAATCCGTTGGTTAAAACCAACGGCAATTCAAAATTACAATTTGGCTTCCTGCAAGGTTTCCAAAACCTTGTAGGTATTTATCTTTACCCATCTTGAGAAAAAGCTTCGGAAAAGCAAAATATTTATAGAGAATTCAATTTTCAGATATCAAAAGCTCCAGCGGAGCGACAACATTTTACCCCGATAGGGTTTTATATTTAGGTGCCTAAAATTTCCTATAAATATTTCGTCCCGATGGGACTATAAACTTGAATTTGTTTTGGAGAAAGTGTAGCATTGGGCTAAAACTGAATCTAAAAATCATTAAAATCCGTTGGTTAAAACCAACGGCAATTCAAAATTACAATTTGGCTTCCTGCAAGGTTTCCAAAACCTTGTAGGTATTTATTTTTACCCATCTTGAGAAAAAGCTTCGGAGAAGCAAAATATTTATAGAGAATTCAATTTTCAGATATCAAAAGCTCAAGAGGAGCGACAACATTTCACCCCGATGGGGTTTTATATTTATATGCATAAAATTTTCTATAAACATTTCGTCCCGATGGGACTATAAACTTGAATTTGTTTTGGAGAAAGTGTAGCATTGAGCTAAAGCTGAATCTAAAAATCATTCAAAACGTTGGTTAAATCCAATAGCAATTAAAAATATCAGTCAGCTTCCTGCAAGGTTTCCAAAACCTTGTAGGTATTTATTTTCTACCCTTTTTAACAAAAAGCTTCGGAGAAGCGAAATATTTATAGAGAATTCAATTTTCAGATATCAAAAGCTCCAGCGGAGCGACATATAAATTACACAAACGTTTCACCCCGCTGGGGTTTTATATTTGGGGTGTAAAATTTTCTATAAACATTTCGTCCCGATGGGACTTTTAATAAAACGATTGAAACCGCTAATTATTCAATAAAAAATATTTAGACCTCAACTCCTTCAAGGTTTCCAAAACCTTGTAGGTATTTCATGATTGCGTGATTTACAGCTTTAGATTAGCTTAAACTAAAGATACCTAGAAGGTTTTGGAAACCTTGCAGGAAAGGTAACATTAAAATTTTTCCAAAAACAAAACCAATATTTCCCTCTTAGCCCTGATTGAGGCGGTATCCTTTTTTGGTCTCGTTTTTTTCTAACGAGACCAAAAAAGATTGAGCCGAAAGCAGGAACCATTTATCCTAAAAATGCCAAATCTTTCGCTTCTAGTAAATATTCTTTTTAATTACGAATAAGTTTAGGTAAATTTGCGCTTTATTTTTAGAATAGTGCAAAAAGAAATTATAGTCTTGCTTGGCGGACCTGGTACTGGAAAATCGACTCTTATTAACGAATTGGTAGCTCGTGGCTTTTGCTGCTATCCTGAAATCTCTAGACAGGTAACCATGAAAGCGCAGCAGGAAGGTATTGAACAACTGTTTTTGGAACAGCCTCTTTTGTTTAGCGAAATGCTTTTGGAAGGGCGTATTGAACAATATCAAAATGCTCTCGAAGAACCTGATAATGTGGTTTTTATCGACAGAGGAATTCCTGATGTTGTGGCTTATATGGATTATATTGGCGACGAATATCCGGAGCGTTTTACAAAGGCGTGCGAAGATTATAAATACTCTAAAACTTTTATTCTGCCGCCGTGGGAAGAGATTTACCAAAGCGATACGGAGCGTTATGAAAATTTTGAGCAGGCAGTTAAAATTCAGGAACATCTAATTGAAACGTATAAAAAATACGGTTACAAATTGATTGAAGTTCCAAAAGATACGGTAGAAAACAGAATTCTTTATATCTTAGATAAAATTTAGCGACGAGTTTAAAGTTGTGAGACTAGAACTGTTTTCTGAATTTTTAACTTTAAAACTAAAGCAATGCTCGGAGCACAGGATATTCTTCTAAAATACTGGAAACACGACAGTTTTAGACCGTTGCAAAAAGAAATTATTGATTCTGTTCTTGATGGACAGGATACTTTTGCAGTACTTCCGACTGGGGGCGGAAAATCAATTTGTTTTCAGGTGCCCGCGATGATGCAGGAAGGAATTTGTCTGGTAATTTCTCCCTTGATTGCTTTGATGAAAGATCAGGTAATGAATTTGCAGAAAAGAGAAATTAAAGCAATTGCTCTTACAGGTGGTATTCATACGGAAGAAATTATTGATCTTTTGGATAACTGCCAATTTGGGAATTATAAATTTCTTTATCTCTCTCCAGAACGTTTGCAATCCGATTGGATTTTGGAGCGTATCAAAAATCTTCCTATAAATTTAATTGCTATTGATGAAGCGCATTGTGTTTCGCAATGGGGACATGATTTTAGGCCTGCATATCTTAAAATCTCTGAACTAAAGAAATTTTTTCCAAAGATTCCATTTTTAGCTTTGACAGCGACAGCAACTCCAAGGGTTATTGAAGATATTAGAACGCAATTGGAATTAAAAAATCCGAAACATTTTCAGCAGTCGTTTGAGCGAAAAAATATCGCTTATATGGTTTTTGAAGTGGAAGATAAACTATATCGTACGGAACAAATTCTTAAAAAAAATCCGCAACCTTCTATTATATATGTTCGAAATCGTAAGTCTTGTCTAAACATTTCTTCGCAGTTACAGTCTTTAGGTTTTTCAGCAACATATTATCACGGCGGACTTTCGGCAAAAGAAAAAGACAAAAACATGCAGTTGTGGATGTCAGAACAAGCGCAGGTTATTGTGGCTACGAATGCTTTTGGAATGGGAATTGACAAAGACAATGTTAAAACGGTTATTCATACCCAGCTTCCAGAAAATCTTGAAAATTACTATCAGGAATCTGGAAGAGCGGGACGAAATGGCGAAAAGGCTTTTTCGGTTTTGCTCTACAATAATTCTGATGCAACACAAACCGAACAGCAGTTTTTAAGTATTCTTCCTGACAAGAAGTTTCTAAAAACGATGTACATCAAACTTTGCAACTATTTTCAAATTGCTTATGGAGAAGGTTTGGATGATTCTTTTTCGTTTAAACTGAATCATTTTTGCAACAAATACGACTTCCCTACTCTAAAAACTTATAATGCTTTGCAGTTTTTGAGTCAGCAGGGAATTATTACAATGTCTCAGGAATTCTCAGAAAAAATTAGCATTCAGTTTTTGCTCGAATCTAGGGAAGTAATTCGATATATGAGTTTGAATCCGAATGATGAAGAAATTATTTTAGCAATTCTAAGAACTTATCCTGGAGTTTATGAGGTAAAAGCAAATCTTAATCTAGGGTTGATTGCAAAAAAATCAAATCATTCTGAAGAACAGGTTACCGCGCTTTTAGAAAAATTACAGGAAAAAGAAATTATAGAATACAAGTCTAAAAATAACGACGCTACTATATTATTTAACGAAGTCCGCGAAGACGATCATACCATAAATAGGGTTTCGAAATATTTAGAAAAACAAAATCAAATTAAACAAGAACAGCTTTTATCTGTTTTACATTATATAAAAGACGCTAAAACTTGTAAAAACAGATTAGTCTTAGCTTATTTTGGTGAAGAAACCACCGAAAACTGCGGTATTTGTTCGTACTGTATTACACAAAAAGGAAAAATAACAGAAGCTGATTCGATTGCTGACAAGATTTTATCTTTGCTCAAAACTGCGTCTTTGACTTCGAGAGAAATTGAGAACCAAATAAAAATGGATACTAAAGACATTATTTCGGTTCTTCAGGAATTGCTCGAAAATAATCATATTACCATACAAGCGAATAATAAATACACTTTAAAATTATAATGGAGAAATTGAGAATTATATTTATGGGAACGCCAGAATTTGCTGTAGGCATTTTGGACACCATTATTAAAAATAACTATGAAGTTGTCGGCGTGATTACTGCTGCAGACAAACCAGCAGGACGCGGACAAAAAATAAAATATTCAGCTGTAAAAGAATATGCACTAGCTAATAATCTTACTTTATTACAGCCTACCAATTTAAAAGACGAGAATTTTCTAGCCGAACTAAAAGCTTTAAATGCCAATTTACAAATAGTAGTTGCTTTTAGAATGTTACCAAAAGTAGTTTGGGAAATGCCAAGTTTAGGAACTTTTAATCTTCATGCATCTTTGCTTCCAAATTATCGCGGCGCCGCTCCTATAAACTGGGCAATTATTAATGGAGAAACCAAAACTGGAGTTACAACATTCTTTATTGATGATAAAATTGATACTGGTGCTATGATTTTAAATTCTGAAATCGCAATTGAACCGGAAGAAACTGCTGGACAATTACACGATCGATTGATGAATTTAGGAAGCACGACCGTAATTGATACTTTAAAAGTTATTGAAAACGGAAATGTTACAACAACTATTCAAGAAGATAACTCCGATATCAAAACTGCTTATAAATTAAATAAGGAAAATTGCAAAATCGACTGGACAAAATCTGGAGAAGAAATCAATAATCTAATTCGAGGTTTAAGTCCTTATCCAGCTTCTTGGTGTTTTTTAAAGGATCAGAATGATGAACTAAATATTAAAATATATGAGGCAAAATTGATTTCAGAACCCCATTCTTATGAAGTTGGAAAAGTAATTAGTTCAAAAAAAGAAATCAAGATTGCAATAAAAGAGGGCTTTATTCAGTTATTAAGTCTACAATTTCCAGGAAAAAAGAGAATGCTTGCTTCTGAATTATTAAATGGGGTAAGCTTTTCAGATGTTGCAAAAGTGTATTAAGGTCAGTAAAACAGGGGTTTGTACTTGTTTTGAATCGATGAATAACACTGTTTATGAACAAAAAAAGCAAGTTATCAACAATTTTTACTAAAATTAAAGAAAACACTTGCACGCAACGGATTTCCTACTAAATTTGTGTATTAACAATTTTTTTTAACCAACAATTAATAACTAATTATTATGAACAAATCAGAATTAATCGATGCTATCGCTGCTGATGCAGGAATTACAAAAGCTGCGGCGAAATTAGCTTTAGAGTCTTTTTTAGGTAATGTAGGAACTACTTTGAAAAAAGGTGGAAGAGTTTCATTAGTAGGTTTCGGATCATGGTCAGTATCTGCTAGAGCTGCTAGAGACGGTAGAAACCCTCAAACAGGAAAAACAATCAAAATCGCAGCTAAGAATGTTGTAAAATTCAAAGCTGGAGCTGAATTAGAAGGTGCAGTGAACTAAGTAAGAAAGTTCTCTAAACTTATAATATAATCAAAACCTTCCTCATGGAAGGTTTTTTTATGCGGTTTAACGATTTTTTTTGTGATTTTAATTTTTTTATGATTAAATTTAATAAAAATTGTAACCGTATGATTTCAGAAAAATTAAAAAAAGGACACCTGCTTATTGCCGAGCCTTCAATAATTGGAGATTTATCATTTAACAGATCGGTAATTTTATTAGCAGACCATAACAAAGAAGGATCAATAGGTTTTATCATTAATAAGCCATTAAAATATACTATTAATGATTTAATTCCTGAGATTGAAGCCAATTTCAAGATATATAACGGAGGCCCTGTAGAACAAGACAACCTATATTTCATTCACAATATTCCAGAATTAATCCCAAATAGTGTGGAGATTTCTAATGGAATTTATTGGGGAGGCGATTTTGAATCAACCAAGGACTTAATAAACGACGGATCTATTAACAAAAATAATATTCGTTTTTTCTTAGGTTATACTGGCTGGGACGAAAATCAGCTTGAAAGTGAGATGCAGGGAAACTCTTGGATTATTGCCGATAATAATTATAAAAATAAAATTATCGGAAAATCTACCACCCACTTTTGGAAAGAGCAGATCATTGAACTTGGAGGCGATTACCTTATATGGTCTAATGCACCAGAAAATCCATATCTGAATTAATTTTCAGAAATGGATTCATTCAATTTCTGCACTAATAAATGCGCCAGATTAGTTGTAAACTCCTTTTTTCGATATTTAGTTATCGGCTGTATTCCCATGATTACATTTGTCAGGAATAATTCATCTGCTTTTTGAAGATCGAAAGGTGAAATTATCTCCTCTGAAATTTCTATGCCTTCTATTTTCTTCGCTAATGCTAAAATTTGCTTGCGCATGATTCCGTTCAAGGCTCCTTCTGAAACTGGCGGTGTAACTAGTTTATTTCCTGTTACCATAAAAATATTCCCCTGAAGTGCTTCTACTACATTTTTGCTGTCATTTAGCAAAATACAATTAGCAAGATCATTTTCATGAGCATAAATACTTCCTGTGATATGAATCATCTTATTAGTCGTTTTAAGAGACGATAATAATTGTTTTGTCACATAGAAATCTTTATATAAATCTACTTCGTATTCGTTTGAATTTAAAGCATAAGAAGTATTTTCCAAAGCAGATGCTTTGATTAAAAATGAAATTTCGTTTGTTTTAGGAAGATATAATCCACCATCATTTCTAAAAACGGTAATTCTAGCTCTAGCCGAAGAAGATATTCCTTGTTCTTTTACCAAATTAAGGATTTGCTCTTCGAAATATTCCATTGTAAAATTCATTGGAATCATCATTCTAACTACCCGCATAGAAGCCATTAATCTAAAATAATGATCTTCAAGGAACAAAATTTTTCCGCTGACAATTTTTACTGTTTCAAAAACACCGTCTCCATATAGGAAAGCGCGGTTCTGAGTTAATATATTACTATCTTCCTGCGCTATATTTCCGTTAAAATTAATCATAAAAAAACCCTGAATTTTGTTCAGGGCAAATATAAGGTATAAAATAGAATTTTACTAAACAGAGCCTATAAGATGTTTTAGGTCTGAGATTTGATTCTCCCACAATTGTTTAGCTTCACCTATTTCTTCTTTATCGGCAAAATCAACTACCATAAGCGATACATCTTTAGTCAATTCATCAACTAAAATATGAAGTTCGAAGAAGTATTCAGTATCCTTACTACTGTCATCTACCCATTTAAATTTTACTTTTTCTCCAGTTTTTTTTGAAGCCAAGCGTGCTTTTTCCTGCGAATCGTTCCAGATGAAAGTAAAAAATTCACCTCTTGAATTAACATTGTCAGCAAACCATTCTGATAAACCTGACGGAGTTGATATATATTGATACAATAATTGCGGCGAAGAATTGATCGGAAACTCGATTTCGTAACGTATTTTTGAATCCATGTGCTACTTTTAATTTTTTCGAAATATAAGAATATATGTCCAAAAACAATGCATAATTAAAAATATTTTTTTTTCTTCATTTTATACTTGTACGCTTTAATATTATTTCTATCTTTGCACCCGCAATCAGGAATAATGATAGCAGTCCAGGCGAGGTAGCTCAGTTGGTTAGAGCGCAGGATTCATAACCCTGAGGTCACGGGTTCAACTCCCGTCCTCGCTACAAGTATAAAAAACACCACTTTTTCAAGTGGTGTTTTTTTTGTTTAAATATTTGATTTTATGGAAGAATTTATTGTCGATATTCTTTATTTTGAAAGATTTAATAAAAACTACACAGGATTTAATTCTAAATGATTTATTATAATTTTTTTTATTTTACTATCTTAAAATAGCACTCTTCAACACCATAATCTAATTGCCAAACCAGTTTATTGTTATACCAAATCTTTTTGGGTCTGTAAAGATTATAAGATTTTTCAAAAGTTGATTGAATAGTATCTTTCTGACTTTCATCCCACTGAAGATATATTGTTGTTTTTTCTGATTTATCATAATCATTCAAAAGCATTTTTATTCTATATTCATTCTCACGTTTGACAATTCTTAGTACGCTAGTACTTTCAACGTTTAAATTATGAAATTCTTGATTAACACCATTTATTACATAAAACAATCGTATTTTGGAAATATCTAAATGATTTGGGTTATTCGGATTCAATAAGTCTTCGTTCTGATCATTAAAAATTGATAATTCAGCACTAATATCATAGGTAAGCCCTAAAACATCTTTTTCATCTTTACTGTCACAGGCGCACAAAGTAATTACCGTTAAGAACATTAATATTTTTTTCATATGGCTATGGTTTTATATTATAGAATTAATAATAATGCGTTAATTTTTCTTTTTTTCATAATTGTTAAATATTAAAAGCAAAAAACAAATATATAAGAAAAAAGCTACCAATTATATAATTTGTAGTCTTTTATTTATATTTTTCTATAATGTTTAAGTTTTTCTTAATAATACAGTTAGGAATGAGGTTCATGTTCTCTTTCTCATAGGAAACAAAAGACCACTTAATTGAAGTGCTCTTTTGTTTCCTATGAGACTTTTGTAATTATACTAAATTTGTGGTTTTTCTATACAACCGTAATTAAAAATACTATTTTTGCAAAGAAGTAATTAAAACACATAATGGATATAGTTAAATTTAAAATCACATCAAAAACGATAAAAGTAGAAGTACGTAATTCGAATAATTATGTTTTTAATTTTAATACGGCTTTAGACATTGCAAAAGAAGACAAAGATGTTTTATTAAAACTATATCATGCATTAGATCTTCTTTTTAAGAAAGAAAATACTGGCGAGGTAAAAAACTATATTTCACCAAATCAAACTAATATTTTGGATCAAATCTCTGCGGTTGAAGATTCAGGCGAAGAAAAATAACTCAATTACTATTTAAAAAAGTGATAGGTTAAATAAAAGAAGCCACAAATTCGTTCATTTGAATTTGTGGCTTTTCCGTTTTATGCAATTCAACTTTTAATCAAATCGTTCCTTGTATTTTTTAAATAAAGTATTCATTACTAAAAGCACTACTCCTACGCCTAATAAAACTAATGCTCTAATTAAGAAATCGGCATTTGATAAATCAAAAAACATTAGTCTAATAACACAAATTCCTACTAAAGAAAGCGAGACATAGCGGAAATACTTTTCTTTCAGAATAATTCCGAGTATCAGCAATCCTAAAGATTCTAAAATCCAGAAGAATGTTAAGATTCCTTTGTCGAATGAAAGAAATAGAAATAATCCAATACTGAAAGTCGCCGGGTAAATTATAATACTATTTTTAAACTTGAAGTCTTCAATATATTTATAAACGATAAAAACATACAACGCTAATAAGGCAAATATGATAAGGTACACAAATTCAAATTTAGCTTCGAAATAAGTAAAACTAACAAATGCTAAATGAAAATTAGCCAGCAAATAATAAACAATACTGATTTCTTTTTTGTCGCCAATTTTTTTATAGTAAAGCAATACATTTACGATCGCAGTTGCTGCCCAAAATACGGGTAGCCATTTATGTTCTAATTGTGAAAACATAACTATAGAAAGCCAAACATTTATGACAATCTGGTAATCTATTTTTAATGTTTTAATAAATTCCTTCCTCTTAATTAGAATGACCAAAACGATCAATAAAACAATACTAGAAAGCTGTAACAGCCAATCTGATAAAGTAAAATTGTTTAGTACCCTGATACTATAAAAAACAGAAGTTAAAATTGATAAAAGCCCGATAACCAAAACCGATTCTGAAGCTAAGTTTATTTTTCTGTACAAAATCAAAACAAAATTTAAGATTCCCAAAAGCATAAATAGCGACGCGAGATAAACTATTTCGACTTGGATAAATAATAAAGCAATTATCCATAAGTTTTGAATAACAGGTAAAATTGTGCTAAACATTCTGCCTTCTTCTTTAGGACTTTTTATCTGCATATAACTATACGCAACAGACAATAAAATGCTTATTATTTGTATCACATAAAGTGTTTTCTCACCAACATTGTGCTCTTCTAAAACAGCCAAATAAAGAGTTAGAATTATACTCCCAATTATTAGTGCAAAAGAGTAAATGTTGCAGCGTTTAATTTTTTGAATTCTTTGAAAAATAAAAAAGACAATTAATGCTAAGCTTTCTAAATAAACAGGCATATAATCAATTTGGATACACGAAAAACCAAAAACTAGAGCATTAAAAAGAATAAATTCAGAATGCAGTGTATCAAAATTTCTCCACCCTGAAATAACTTCATTCGATTTATTTCTGATTTTATCAGCAAATAAAAAATAAGTTTCAATAACAGAAAGTCCAACGGCGATTAATCCAATTTCCGGATTACTTAAAAATTGGGCATTGTATAAAAACGCAAAGCTTCCAAATATCGAAAAAGCAAGACAAAAAAGATAAAGCAGAATTTGGTTATCTGTAGTGAGTGTTTTTCTTTTAAATTGTATCCACAGAAATTCGTGATTCAGCAAAGCAATACCAAACCATCCAAAAATCTGAGGGATATTATAAGAAGCTAAATATTTAAACGAAAGCGAAACCAATAAAGCATTTATACCAATAATTCCAATCGTTTTTATGATATTTTCATCTGTATAGAATAATTTCGTAAACCAGTTAAATGATATTACAGAAACAATTCCCAGAGCCAAAACCACATCTAAACTCGATTTTGGCTGTAAAAGCATTAACAGTAATCCTGCGGCAATAGTTGTGTTTAAAAAAATGAACCTTCCTAAATCAAAAGTATTTGTTTTGAATTTGAAACGTAAAAAACACCACAATAAAGCAAGAAACACAAGAGGATAATATAAAGAAAATTCGATAGTATTATACCAGCTTATTAAAAATAAGATTGAAAACAGAACTGAAAAAATTCCGTTTAAACTCAAATCTTTCTTAACAATAAAAGAATCTATTTCTAAAAACTCTTTTTTGACAACGCAAAAAACAGGAACTGCTAATGTCATCACTGTAACAGCAATCAACGCAGCAAAAACATTTGTAATATGAGTCTGCTCTGGAGACGGCATAATGTGCAAAAGAAAAAATAAAAAGACAAACAAACCTAAAACATGATTGATTCCTAAAAATATTTTATGCAATAAAACCTCCCTGCTTTTATAAACGATAAATAAACAAGTGATGACTAAAAAGTACAATCCGCACGAAATAATATCAATACCAACTTTCCAGTCATTAAGCATAATGATACTTAAAGCGAAAAGTATAAACGAAACCATTCCGTCTAAATGATACAACCAAAAAATCTTTTTCTTTCTGGCAAAAAGAGCCGCGAGAAGACATAGAATTCCCGCCGCAAATAAGACAAATATTTTGATTTTGCTTCCGGTTGAATGTAAAATTAGACCTAAAGCAAATAAAATCCAGTTGGTAAGATGCGTCACAAAAGCTATTCGGTCAAAACGCGTATTGGTATAAATGCTTCTGTACTGCATGTACATACAACTTACAGAAACCAGAATAATACCCAATATCGCAAAAATATTTTGAGACGCAGTTAACGCATTTCTACCTTGTGTAAACCAAATATCAAATATTATAAAGGCAGAAATAACAATCATTAAATGATATTCCCATTTCTCTTTATAGGATAAAATGATTCCCGCCGCAGCCGTTAAAGACGCTAATAAAAATGTTATTAAGAGTTTCTCTGGAATTACACATAAAATTAAAATACTTAAAATGACATGAAGCGATAAAAAAGTCTGCTGTCTTATAATATATCCTACAAACAAATTGATTGCAATTCCAAGTCCGATGAGTGAATATGCCAGTGGAATATTATCTATAAAGGTGAGCGCTGGAATCTGCGAAGCACCAAAACATCCAAACAAAAATAAGCTTGCTCCAGCACTGCGAAGCCAAAGTCCTGTTTTAAACCACTTTTCTTTTTTCTTCAAAAAGAAATAAGAACCGGCTAAAACTCCTGCATAAAGCCAAAGAATTAAAATTCGGAACATTGGGGAAACTTTCAATGCTGTATAAATGCTCAGATAACCAATTCCTAAAACCATTATTGCGGTTCCTAAAATTCCAGTCCAATTTTCAATAAATTGTTGTTCCAGTTTTTTTATTAAAATTGAAAAAGCACTTTCTACGAATATCTCTTCTTCATATTGAGGTTCTTTTGGTTCTTCAAATTGGTAAACTGTATGTGTTTCAGGATTTTATACAGGTTTTGTAGTTTGTTTTTCTTCAGCAATTTGATTGGCATCGAAAACAGGAATAACTTGTGAATCGAAACTGAACACAGGTTTCTCTACAACTTCGTCATTAATTGTATTTTCATTTTGAAGAGTATCTTCAAAAGTATTAACTGGATCCGGAATAATTGGAGGAGAAACTTCTGCAGCTGGATCAGGGATTATCGCTGCTTCATCAATTTTTGGAGGTAAAACAGCAGCAAAATCAGGTTTTGTAATTTGCTTTTTAATTTCCTCTAATTCCTTTTTCAAATACTTATAATCGTCCTTGATATTTTGGTAGAGAGAGTCTAACAATTCATTTTCTCTCTTTAATTTGGAAAAATTATTAAACAAAATAATAACGCATGCAATTAATATAATAAGAATAAAGTTCTCCATAGTTTAATTTTTGAGTCGGTAAATGTAAGAATTTACATTTAATTTTGCTTTTGCAAATTTGTTTCTAAAATAGAATACATTTTTGGAAGTTAGGCGGTAAATCAAAATTACTTTTGAAATAAAATATTCAACATCAATTATCAAAACAAAAAACATCCATTTTCTTGTAACATTTTCCAATAACAGCGTCAAAATATAAAATTAAATTACAGTTCTTTGTTACTTATTACATTCATCTTTTAAAATCAATCTTTTTTTGAATGCAATAAATGTTAAGACCAATGAGTTTTGATTAGTTAAAAACTAGTCGCGATATTTTCGTTATGGACAATAAAAAGTTTATTATAAGTTTGAAAAAAGGTAATGAAGCGGCCTTCAAAGAGGTTTATTTCAATTACTATGATAAGCTGATAAACATTGCCAGACGATTTAATCTCACCGTACTTACTCCAGAAGATTTTGTTCAGGAAAGCTTTTTGAGACTTTACAACAAAAGAGAATTACTTAATGAAAATGTTTTGTTTGACAAGCAATTGTTTACAATCTGCAAAAACATTATTCTCAATCACGTCAATAGAGAAAATAAAATAGTGCAGCTTGACACTTTTCAAGTTGATATCTTAGACGAAGAGGAATCTGATTCTGGAATTTTTGAAGAAAGACAAGAAAAACTTCAAAACTTCATTAATCAGCTTCCAGAGCAGCAACAAAAAATATTTACTTTACACAAACTGGAAAACCTTAGCTATAAGGAGATTGCAGCAATAACGGATCTTTCTGAAAAGACCATCGCCAATCATATTTACCTCGCCAGTAAATTTATTCGAAAAAAAATCGCAGATCATTAGGAACTTTTCTGTTCTCGTTTGTTATATATAAAAACAAGAACAAAAAATGCACATTGAAGCGTATAAAACAAATGTTAGAACTAAAAAAGATGCCAGCCTAATTGTGGTTCTTTTGCAGTTCATTATTTCTGATTGTATTATATATTTTGATTTCAAAAATCGCGAAAGAATTCTAAGAATCGAAACCAACAGAGACATTAAGGAAATGGTTTATGGTGTTTTTAATAAACAAGGATTTTATTGCCAGAAACTCTAACACCAAAAAAAATGGACAAGGAAAATTTAGACGAAGAGTTTAAAAAGCTTTGGAACGAAACTCCAGCTTCACATTCAGAAAGCACAAAAGGAGCTTCTTGGGAAGAATTCCAAGCAAAAGCTTTTACCAATAAGAAGAAGAAATTTAAACCTTGGCGTTATTATGCAGCGGCATCTGTTTTACTTTTTGTTCTTATCGGAACTGGAATTTATTTTAACAACGAACCGCTGGCTGAAAAAGCTGTTATCGCCGGAAACGTGATTGAAAATACGACTACGAAAATAAAATATGTGGTCTTACCCGATAATTCAAAAGTAGAATTGAGTCCGAATTCTAAAATTTCTTATGGGAAAGATTTTGCCTTAAACAGAAAAATTGAAATGGAAGGTCAGGCTTATTTTAAAGTTAAAAAAGACAAACAGCATCCTTTTCAGGTTTTTTGTAATGAAACCACAACGACTGTTTTAGGAACTTCTTTTATTGTGAAAGAATCTGAAAAAGAAGATGTAACGGTTGAGCTTTATGAAGGAAGTGTTCAAATGAATGTAAAAGGCCAAAATCAAAAATGGATTCTAAAACCTGGTGAGAAATTTACTTATGGAAACCAAACTGCTTCAGTTGCAGAATTCAGCCGATTTATAGATTTTGACAATGAAAAATTAACAGCTGTCGGTATTTATATGGAAGATAATTATGGTTATAAAGTGATTATTCCACAAGAATATTCAAACCAAAAAATCACAATTAGAATCAATAAAAAAGAAGATTTAAAAATAATTGTACAATTAATAGCAGAAATGTATAACCTAAACTTTGAAATAAATGAAGATCTAAAACAGATTACTTTTCAATAGGAAGAAAAAGGATGTAAGCCGCGAAACTACACATCCTCCTTATAATCAGGATAACACGAAGTTATTCCATTTAATAATATTCAAAAATACAAAATTTCATGAAGCATATAATTTCAGCATGCTTTTTTTTATTCAGTTTATGTATGTCTGCTCAGAGCGTTACAGTAACTGTAGATCAAAATGTTACCTTAAAAGAATTCTTCAAGCAAATTGAAAATCAATCGGATTTCAAATTTGCTTTTACAGATCAAATTGATACCAGCAAAAAATATTTTAATCAAAAGAGCACTTTTAAGCAGACCGAAATCAAGAGTCTTATTAATGAATTAAACAAGATTTCCTCTATACAATTTTCGATAGCGGGAAATAATATTTTTGTAAAGCAGAAAGCTCAAACTCAGAAAGCAGCTAAAAAAAAAAGCAGGCTAAAAGGTCAAATCCTTGATGAGGAAAGACAGCCTGTTATTGGTGCCAATATTTTTATTCAAGAATTGGGAACCAGTGCCATAACAGATGAAAATGGAAAATACAGCATCGAAATTCCAAACGGAAGTTATACTGTTTCCATTAGCTACATCGGATTTAAAAATGAAGAAAAACGTATCACCGTAAATGATGATCTTACGCTTAATTTCAAAATAGAATCGGACAGCCAGCAATTGGGAGAAGTTATTGTGATGAACAATAAAGCGGTTGATATCAAAACGACTCAAATGAGCGTGAACCGACTTTCGATGCAGGAAATAAAGAAAATCCCAGTTGCAATGGGAGAACCGGATCCTTTAAAATCTATTTTGACATTGCCTGGAGTTACCAATGCTGGAGAAGCTTCATCGGGTTTTAATGTCCGCGGCGGTGCAGCCGATCAGAATTTGATTCTTTTAGACGGCGCTCCTGTTTATGCAGATTCGCATATGTTTGGATTTTTCTCCATTTTTAATGCAGATATTGTAAACGGTTTAGATTTATATAAAGGCGGTATTCCGTCTAAATTTGGAGGACGTGTTTCTTCTGTTCTGGATGTAACACAGCAGACTGGAGATTTCGAAGAATATAAAGTAAATGGAGGAATCGGAATTATTTCGAGCCGCCTTTTGGTTCAAGGACCAATCCAAAAAGAGAAAAGTTCGTTCATCCTTTCCGGACGTGCTTCGTATGCGCATTTGTTCATGAAACTGGCAGACAATAAAAACTCTGCCATGTTTTATGATTTGAATGCTAAATTCAATTATCGCTTCAACCCAAATAATACTCTTTCTTTTTCTGGTTATTTAGGAAATGATTTATTTGATATTAATGAACGTTTTTCGAGCACATACGGAAGTACAATGGGAATTTTAAGCTGGAAACATAAATTTTCTGATAACTTAAATTCTAATTTATCTGCTTTTTACAGCGATTACAGATTCAATTTGGGACTTTCTACAGAAAATTTCGAATGGGACAGCAGCATTAGCAGTTACGGACTGAAGTATGCTTGGAATTATCAAACTTCAGAAAAATTTAAAATCAATTACGGAATTGATGGCTTGTATTATAATTTTAATCCTGGCGTTGTACAGCCAACAAGTAGTGATTCTCAGTTTAATTACAAACAGCTGGATAAAAAATTTGCGTTAGAAACTTCTGCTTATATCGATTTTGAAAATCAAATTACAGAGAAATTGAATTTCCGTTACGGACTTCGTTACAGTTCGTTTTACCGTTTAGGCGGAGAAGAAATCAGTACTTACGAAAATGGTCAGGCAGTCGTATACAATCCGTTATATAAAATTTATGAAGAAGGAATTCCAACGGGAACCATAAATTATAAAAAGGGACAAGCCATAAGTACTTTCAATAATTTTGAACCGAGAGCCGCTTTATCTTATTCATTTAATGATGATACTTCTATAAAGGCAAGTTATAACAGAATGGCGCAGTATATTCATATTCTATCAAATACACAGTCACCCCTGCCTATGAGTATTTGGACGCCAAGCGGGCCTTTTACTAAACCGCAGCTTTTGGATCAATATGCAATGGGTTATTTTAAAAATTTCAGAGACGGTGATTATTCTTTTGAAGGAGAATTATTTTATAAAAAAGTTCAAAACCGTATTGACTATATTGACGGTGCCGATGTTTTAGCCAACAATAATATCGAACAGGTTATTTTAAATGGTAAAGCCAGATCTTATGGATTGGAATTATTATTTAGAAAAAATACAGGAAATTTTACGGGATGGGTTTCTTATACCTTATCTAGAGCAGAACAAAAAACAGCTGGAAGAACTCCTGAAGAACCAGGAATTGCTAATGGAGATTGGTATTTATCTGGATATGACAAATTGCATAATTTAAGCATTGTAGGAAGTTACGAATTGAATCCGAAATGGTCTTTTAATGGTAATTTTACTTTACAGTCGGGTCAGCCGGTAACGTATGCTAATGGATATTATGAATTTGGAGGAATCAATGTTCCTAATTATTCTTTAAGAAACGAAAACAGACTGCCTCTTTTCCACCATTTGGATGTTGCGGCAACTTACACTCCAAAACCAGACAAAAAGAAAGGATGGCAAAGCTATTGGGTATTCAGCCTTTATAATGTTTACAACAGAAAAAATGCTGCTTCTATGAGTTTTACCACTAATGATGATACGGGAGCTAATGAAACGAGAAGACTTTCTATTTTCGGAATTGTACCTGGAGTTTCTTATAATTTTAAATTTTAATGCTATGAATAAATTGAAAAAATATAGAGTAATGAATAAAGCATTGGCATTACTAACTCTTTTGCTGGCATTGTCTTTTACTTCTTGTGAAGATGTTGTAAATCTTGATTTGGAAACTGGCGAAACAAGATTAGTAATTGATGCTGAAATTATCTGGAAAAAAGGAACTACTGGAAACGAACAAACTATAAAAATCAGTAAAACTGCTCCTTATTATAACGAGACAACGCCAAAAGTTTCGGGCGCGCAGGTACGTGTTGAAAATAGCAATGGTGACGTTTTTACTTTTACAGAAACGGAAGCGGGAGTTTATAAATGCAACAATTTTGTTCCAGTAATCGACATGGACTATAAATTATTTGTTGAAGCCGAGGGACAAAGTTTTACAGCTGCAGAAAAATTAACGTCTGTAACTCCAATTACTAAAGTGGAACAAGCCCTCGTTCCCGATTTTGGCGGAGAAGATGTAATCGAGCTGACTTTTTATTATACAGATCCTGCAGATCAAGTTAATTTTTATTTAACCGATTATCAAAGTGAATTTCTAATTTTTCCTGAATATGAAAACACAAATGATGAATTTTATAATGGAAATGAAATCAGTACAAGATTTTCTGATGAAGATATGAAGGCGGGAAATACTGTAAAAATTACACATAGAGGTGTTTCTAAAAACTTTTTCAATTACATGAAATTAATTTTAGAAGCTTCAAGCTCCAATCCTTTTTCTGTTCCTCCTGGAAATATCAGAGGAAATATTATCAATAATAACAACGTAAATAATTACGCAATGGGTTACTTTAGACTTTGCGAAGCGGATCAGGTTGATTATTTGGTGAAGTAATTTTTTATAAAAACAGAGCTTTTCATTTTTTCTACCCAATCATCATTCCATAGGAATGTTTCATCGGTAGAAAAAAAAATAACAACCCAATAAATTACGTTCCGTAGGAATGTCTGATCGGATTTAAAAAAATCATATCAACACGAAACGTTCCTTCGGAACGTAAAATAATGATGATTATCTAATTTTTCTACCGATGAGATTTTCCTACGGAACATATTAAAAAACCCTCAAAAATCAGTTTTTGATTTTGAGGGTTTTTTCACTTTATTTAACTACTAACTTATTTATATTCCTCTTCTTTCTCCGCATACCAACCCTTCATTACATAAAAAGCTTTCTTTTTAATTCCTTGATCTGAAATTAAACCTTTGCGATTAAAGAAATCCTGAATGTTTGGCAATTGTCTTCTCGGCGATCTAAAGTCTACTAAAATCCAAGGAGAAACTCCTGCTAAACCTTCGATACGATTAAACATCTGCGTGTTTTGAATGTATAATTCTTCCTGATATTCTTCGTTCCAGCGTTCTTTTTTGTCGCCGTGTAAACCTTGTAATGCCTCGCCGCCAAACTCGCTCACAATAACAGGTTTGTTATACGGAATCACCCATTTCATGTCTTTACAAGATTCATTCGTTCCTCGGTACCAGCCTAAATATTGGTTGAAACTTACAATATCTACATATTCATTCATATTATCATGAAGTGTATTGACATTATTGGCGCTCGAAGTCACTTCCATCGCCATACTGATTAAACGAGAACTGTCTTGTGTTCGGGCGTATTTTGCCAGTTTACTTAAGAAAATATCTCTGTCATCTCCATGCGGTGTTTCATTTGCAATGGACCAAATAACGATTCCACAGCGGTTTTTATCTCTGTAAATCATATCGTGCAATTGACGTTCGGCATTGGCATAAGTATCTGGATTTGCCCACGAAATGGTCCAATATACAGGAACTTCAGACCAAATCATTAATCCCATTTTTTCGGCTTGCTTTACCATGTTTTCGTTATGCGGATAATGTGCCAGACGAACATAATTACAACCCAATTCTTTTGCCCAAGATAATAGAGTAACCGCATCTTCCTCCGACCAAGCTCTGCCAGATCTGAAAGGCGCTTCCTCGTGAATGCTGATACCGCGCAAAAAGACTTTTTTTCCGTTTAACAGAATTTCTTTTCCTTTTGTTTCAATAGTTCTAAAACCAATTTTATCTGAAATATTTTCATCGGCTTTGCTTACCATTACGTCGTATAATTTCGGTTTTTCAGGCGTCCATAAAACGGGATTCGCTTTAATTTCAAAATAAGCCATTCCTTTTGCATCGGTTGTAATATTCTTTTTGATTTTTAATTCTGGAATTGCTATTGAAAGGGTTTGATTTGCCGTTTCGCTGTTCAACTTTACCCAGCCAGAAATTTTTCCTTTTTCTTTTTTATCCAATTGAACCAGATAATCTTCGATATAAGTATTCGGAACTTGAGCCAAAGTAACATCTCTGGTGATTCCGCCGTAATTCCACCAATCCATATTTACCGTTGGTACATTATCTTTATGGCGTTTGTTGTCAACTTTTACTACAACAAAATTATTTCCGTCGACCAATAAATCGGTTACATCAAAATTGAACGGTGTATAACCACCAACATGAGTTCCTGCCAATTTTCCGTTTACATACACTTTTGCATCGTAATTGACTGCTCCAAAATGAAGAATCCCTTTACTTTGAGAATTCTTTTTATAATTGAAGTCTTTCTCAAACCAAACTGTTCCTTCATAAAAAAACAATCTTTGCTCTTTAGAATTCCAATCAGATGGAATATCTATAACTGCTGAGGTTGCGAAATTATATTCACTCAGTTCTGTCGTGTTGAATTTTTTATTTTCGAAAAAGCCATTGTCTTTAAAAGGCTCTAAACGATAATTATAATATCCGTTTTCGAGAGGATCTACAATATATCTCCATTTTCCGTCTAACGTAATATTGTTTCGAGATGAAATATTGGATAGTAAAGGAATTTCCTGCGCCATTGCTTTTCCAAAAAACAGAAAAGTACAGCACAACATGACAATTTTCTTCATAATAAAATCATTTTGGTTTCAATAGTTAATTAGTTTCTCATCAAAAAATGAAAACCATAAAGTTAAAAAGTTTCTTTAAAGCTCTATTAAATCAAACTCATTCATTTCTTTAAAATACCCCATCAAATACTTATCAGTTTAGTATTTATAGAATTTTCTAATTTTAAAATCAGTTTTTTTTGATCTGCGAAATAATTGGCAATTAAGAACGACTGAATTTTATTTGCAAAATGGATTGAGAATTGATTCTACATTTAAGAATAATTTTGACCTAAAAATAGGAGACTCTATTTCAAAAAAATCAAATACTCCTATTTTTAGTGTTTATAGGAAAGAAAATGGAAAATATCTATTTTATAAAAAATATACTATCGATTAAAGCAAACATATCTTGAATTTAAAAATAAAAAAGCCATTTCAACTAAGAAATGGCTTCTGATTCTTTTATCAATCCTAAAATTTTACCGTAAGCAATAGCTGCTTTATGAACCTGAACCGTCCAGTCTTCGGCAGCATTATCATCGGCACCATCAGAAATATATTTAAGACATAAAAACGGAATGTTTTCTTTCATGGCGATCATGGCTAAAGCATAGGCTTCCATATCGACAACATTATAAGCATCAGAACAATGTCCCATTTCGAAATTGTCGCCAGTTCCGCAGATTCCTTCAGTCAAATTATCCATTAACAAACCGTATTCCAGAATTGGAGGTAAATTCGACAACGGCGTTTCATATTGTGCAAAACCCAAACCGCGCACATCCATATCGCGCTGCACAAATTTGGTACAGCAGATTACTTCGCCTTTTTGAAAACAACTGCTTCCCGCCGATCCTAGATTCACAATTATCGAAGGTCTTTTCTTTTGGATTGCCTTTGACAATTCATAAGCTGCATTTACTTTTCCGATTCCTGTAATTAAAGTATTGTGTCCTTTAAAAACTTCTGCTGCTTCTGATTCCAATGCAAATGAGAATAATATATCTTCAAGAGCAAATGACTGCTTTTCGTTAATCTGTATCATGGATAATTGTAATTTTCAGTCCACAAAAATACGGTTAAATAATTATGTAAAGAAGTATCTGCATAAATTCCAAAAAGCAAGTTAAATTCTGTTTTCTATGCTAGATTTTGTTTCAGAAAAAATACTTTTGCTAAAATCAAAAAACAAAGAAATTTCAATCCTTAAAAATCAGAAAGCGCAACTGTATGGATAATGAAAAATTTATTTTCTGCCTAGAAGGTGTTCCAGATATAGACGATCTTACTCCAACACATGTGGTAAAATGTCTGGAAGAATTGGCTATTGACCAAGGTATTGCCAGTATCCATAAAACTTGTGATACTATTGAAGGCTTAGAAGAAAGTTTGAATATTTTACTTTACGAAGATCATAATTTCAAAGATTACGAAATCATTTATCTTGCAATGCCGGGACAGGAAAATAATATCTGTCTTCATAATTATTATTACAGCTTAGAAGAGATCGCTGAACTTTTTGAAGGTAAAATGAAAGGTAAAATTATTCATTTTGCCAATCTTAAAGTTTTAGATTTAACTGAAGATGAAGCACAGTATTTTCTTGACATAACGGGCGCAAGAGCTATTTCTGGTTATGGTTCTACTTATAATAAAATTGCCAGCTGCAGTACGATTGACAAAGCGTTCTTTAGTTTGTATCAGGAAAACGACAATTTGATTGAAGTGGTTGAAGATCTTTATATGAAACATTACAATTTGTGCAAACTGCTTGATTTCAGATTATATTATTAAGGATGAAAACAAAAGGCACGGAAAAAATAAAAACCTACGGACCAACAGGATTTCGGGAGAAATTTCTAGGAGAAGACAATCCTATTCATTTGCTTTTCAAATCAAATTCTGATCATTTTTTCTGCCTTGAAATTGAAGAAGTAATGCAGATACAACATCCTGTTCCTCCTTCTAAACATTCCTGTCATACCTTAATTTTTATTTCTTCAGGTCAGCATGTCATGAAATTGGGTTATCAGGAATATACAACCTCCAATAATGAAATTATCATGGTTCCTGCCGGACAGATTTTCTCACTTGACAATGTTAACAATATACATAAAGGCTATATCTGCCAATTTCATCCTGATATTTTAATTAGAAAATACGGAAGCCGCGAATTACTCAATGATTTTGATTTTTTAAAAATTTCCGGAAATCCTAAAATTACGCTGACGCCTCAAGATATAAGTGCAATTACCAATATTTTAGAACGATTAAAAAAGGAGTATTCCGAAACAGCCTTTACTGATTTGAATATTGTTCAGTCGTATCTGATTACTTTATTTTATGAAATGAATAAAAATGCTGTAAAATCTACTAAAGGCATTTCGGCTGCTGAGGTTATTACAGGAAAATTTAAGGAGCTTATTCATGATCAAATAAAGACGCAGCATCAAGTTAATTATTATGCTTCGCTGCTTAATGTCACGCCTAATCATTTGAATAAATGCGTAAAATCGGTAACTGGAAAATCTGCCGTAAAATGGATTGACGAAAACATATTACTAGAAGCTAAATATCTGCTGTTTCAAACTACACTTTCTGTAGGTGAAATCGCAATACGAATAGGTTTTGAAGACCAATCTTACTTTAGCCGATTTTTTAAGAAAGCAGAGGGAATTTCACCAATCCGATACCGAAAAATGATTGATAAGTCCTAATTATTGATTATAGAATCCTAACAAAACGCACTACTTTTTTCAGAAATTTGCCTGTTCAAAATTATGCAAATTATGATTTATGTATTTAAAACTTCTGTTGACAGCGTTTCAAAATTTGAGTCGGCTGCTGTTCTCCTTCATGAATTACTGCCAGATGTGTTGTGGAATTTTGATCTTGAAGACTGCGATAATATTTTAAGAATTGACAGTGAATTAGATATTCCAAATCTAATTCAAAATAATGGCATTTTTGACTGCGTCGAATTAGAATAAAATTACTTCAACATTTTTCACCAAATTATATGGAAACCAAATTATATCAAAATCGCACATTTGATACTGTAGATTATTCTGAACAACGTTTATCGGACACCGAATTTGTCAACTGCGAATTCATCAATTGTAATTTCTCAAAAAGCGATTTGAGTCATAACGACTTTTTAGATTCGACTTTTAAAAATTGTAATCTTTCTCTAGCCGTTCTTAAAAATACGGGACTAAAAAACATAAAATTTATTGGCTGTAAATTAATGGGCTTAGATTTCAGCGCGAGTAACAGCTTTTTGTTTTCGATGAATTTTCAGGATTGTATTTTAGACTATTCTACTTTCATTTATAAAAAACTAAAGAAAACCAACTTTATAGATTGTTCTCTAAAAGAAGCTGATTTTTCTAACACCGATTTATCTCTGTCTGTTTTTAAAAACTGTGATCTCTCTAATGCCACTTTCGTGGAATGTATTTTGGAAAAAACAGATTTTAAGACTTCCAGAAATTATGCTTTTGATCCTTCAGATAACAAAATAAAAGGCACAAAAGTTTCGCACACCGCACTTGCAGGTTTATTGCAAAAATTTGATTTAGCTATTGAGTAGTTTTTAGTCGCAGTTTTCAGTCTCAGTCGCAGTCGCAGCTGAAAACTGAGACTGAAAACTGAGACTGAGACTAAAAACCGAGACTAAAACAAAAAAGCGGCATACAATTTTACTTGCATACCGCTTTTCCTATTTATTAACCATGAAATTTTATTTAATCCAACGCGGATCTCCTATTCTATTATCAATCATAGTTTGATTTTTAACAGTAAAATCTCCAGTTGCAGCATTTACAAATTGTGGATTTGCAGTAGTTGCAGACGCATCAATTTTATTATTTGCAATAGTAGCATCAATAAAACTTGCTGCCTCGTAATAGTAATTTTTATTAAATGTTGGCAAAGTGGTCCCTGCCTGATTTGTATAAATTCCAGTCGTAGACACAATTAATGTATTTCTTACCGTTGATGTGTTTGATCCAAAACGTAAATACAAAATTCTTTTTGGTGCTGCCGTATTTGATACTTTATACAATGTACAGCTGTCAATTAATACGTTTGTAGTTAAACCAGTTCCTGAAAAACCGTTTGCAGGCGCTACAGCATCTGTTCTAACAAAATCACGTCCAACTGAACAAGTATCAAAAGTGCTGTTTTTGACGACTATATTAGCAACATACGTATTTCTAAAATCTATAAAATCTGCCTGCGCATTAGTATTTACATTTTTAACTATACTGTTGTCTACTGTAAATGATGCAACTTTTGCTGTACTAGCATTTCCATAAATTAATGCACGTAAATAATCATGAACATAACAACCGCTAATTAAGATATCTCCATAAGTTGTACTTGCACCAGAAATTGTAATAAAATTACTGTCGCCAACACCAGAGCCTTCTAAATCTAAATCAATTAAAGACAGGTTTGCTGTTCCTGCACTTACTGTGAATTTGACATGTAATTTTGGCTTATCGCCCGGACGCAATCCACGAAGTGTAATTGTTTTATTTAAAATAATTTCACCCTTAAATACTTGATAATCTCCCGGCATTAATACTAAGACAGCACCAGCTGCCGCTTCAGTAATTTTTGCGTTTAAATCATCTTCAGGCTTAACTAAAATTCCTGTTCCGATGTCGATTCCTGTTTTAAAAGTTCTTTCTCCTCTTTTCTTCGCTCCGTTAAACAAAGAAGCGGTATAATCTGTTTCTCCCACAAGTCCTGTAACCAAAGCCACTCCAGCCGTTTTTTCTGCAGGCGTAACTGCATGAATTATGTTTCCTGGATTAACAACAATTTGTGTTACATTGCTGTTTGGAGTCCATCTTAAAGTAACTTGTTTTGCTTCAATATCAGCATCTTGAACAACATTCATCAATTGTTCAGATAAAGTAGTAGCAGTAGTTATAGACCATTTCGAATCTTCTAAACCTACAGAACTTACTGATTTTACTCTGATAGAATAAACTGTTTCTCCTTCAAGAGGTACTTGTACAGGTAATTCTGTTGGAGCAACATTTACTGTTTTATAAATCGTTTTAAATTCTGGATCATCTGCACTAAACTCTACTACATAATGATCTGCATCTTCATCTGCTTTAACAGTCCAATTTAATTCGACTGTGGTTTGATTTCTAATTGTTGCTTTAAGTCCAATTGGAGAAAATTCTCTGCTTACGTCTAAAGTTTCTATTACTGGCTCATTAAACGTCTCGCAGCTAGAAAAAGCAAGCATGAGCATTAATGAAGCAATTAATCCTTTTGTTATATATTTTGTTTTCATAATTATACTTTATTAATTTTCAGCGAGTTGTTAGTAAGAATAATCATTAGTTAATTTTCCGTTGCTTCCATCAATAAACACCTGCCAGATTGGCCAAAATTGTCTATTATCTGGATTAACTCCTGGTTTATACAAAGTATTTATTTTAGTATCTGTTGCAGCACCTGTCCATGTCCATGCAAATTGCGTATAATCTGTACCCGGGCTTGTTGTTTCACCACGATTAAGACCATAAATATCTAAACTTACATTATCTGCTTTATATTTATAGTACAAAGCAGCTGGAACATCAGCATATCGTCCTGTACGATCAGCTAAATTTTTCATATTTACTTTAGCTTCATCCAATTTTGCTTTTAATAAATTCCAACGGATAAGCGCTTGTTTACGCTCCATTTCACCAGTAAATTCAAATTTATTTTCTTCCACCAAAGCATTAAGCATAGATTCTTTACTCGTCAAAGCGTTTACATAGTTCTCAACTTTCACCGCCTGAACTGCTGCTGGAAAAGCTCTTCTTCTTATTTCTTTTAAGTACGGAGCCGCTGCGGAAGGGCCTTCTAATTCATTTGCCGCTTCAGCGGCAATTAAAAGAACTTCTGCATATCTCATATAAATTTTATTTACACCATCGTCATTTGTAGAAGTTACAAAACGAGTCATCCATTCGTAACGGTATTTTCCGAAATACCAAGTATTCAAAGCTCCTAATTCTTGTTTTGCAACATTATTTACAGCTGTACCATATTTGTAAGGAACACAAGTTACATCTCTTCTAGTATCTGCCTGATCGTAATCATAAAATACTGTTGGAAGCGGTCCTGCAGTTCCACCGCGATTCGCTCCATTTGCATGGAATTGGTCATTTGTTGTATGACGAACAGCAAAAGTAAACAACATACGTCCTCTACCATCTGCAAAAGGAAGTTCCCAAAGAGATTCTCCACCCGCCGTGATGTATTCCTGATTGTATTTTTTCCAGAAAGTTTCAAATGAAGGTTCTAAATGTGCAGATCCGCTTGCAATAACAGAACGAGATTCTGCTAAAGCTAATGCATACATATTTCCAACAGACAATTCAGGATCTGTACTTCTTCTGATTCCGTCAGGATATTGCTGGAAACCGCTGGCTGCCATTGCCAAACGAGCACGGAATCCTTTTACAAAAGCTTTGTTAATTCTCTCAACATTGCTTGTTGCCGCAGTTTCACCAGGCCAAGGCACCAATGTCGCTGCTTCTCCTAAATCTGCAATAATCTGTTTGTAAACTATATCTCTACTAGATTTTTCGATATAAAGAGTTGCGTTACTTACTGGTTCAAATCTTGCAGGAACATCTCCCCAAGTTTTTAATAAATCAGCATAATAGATTGCTCTTAATGTTAAAGCCTCACCTAGTAAATATCCTAATTGTGATCCTGGAGTTGGATTCCCATAAGTTCTTAAACCACGAATACAAACATTCGCACGTTCAATACCTGAGTACATCATTGCCCAAGCATTGTTTGTTGTATTCATTTGAGAATTATTCGGCTTTGCATCATAAGTACACAAATCAGAAGCATCGCTTACAGTTTGTGAAGAGTTATACCATTCTGTATCCGTATTTAATCCGTAGAACGGAAGAAAACGACCTCTATAAGAATTTGTTTCCGCAAAAGGAACTTTAATTCCGTCAATTGCTCCTTCCGCCAATCCAGGGCTTGAAAAAATAACTGATTCGTCTAATGTCGATTGCGCTGGAGCGTCTAAGTAATCATCTGAGCAAGAAGAAAAAAGACTTGCGACAAACATTCCTGCTATTAATATTTTATGTTTCATCTTGTGAAAGTTTTACTGAATTAAAAATTAAGGTTTAAACCAAAAATCAACTGTCTGCTTCTCGGATAAGCTGAGTAATCAACTCCCGGAGTAAGAGGTGTGTTTCTTCTTGTTGAAGACTCAGGATCTGGGCCTGAATAATTAGTCCAAACAAAAACATTACTAGCTGTAAGATAAAATCTCAACTTAGAAACACCCAGAGCTGAAGTTAAAGCTTCTGGCGAAGTATAACCTACTGTCAAATTATTAAGTCTCAAGAATGATCCATCTTCAACAGCCCAATCACTAAATACAGCGCGAGGCATATAAGGAGACCACATTGTTGTATTAGCATTTAAGGCAGTCAATGCAGCTGGATCTGTAACCAATTGTCCTGTTGCAGGATCAAAATTTGTCCATCTTGTACCGTCAGCCATTTCAGAATTTAAATTTCTGTATTGTCCATTTGGCACTGAAGTACCAAATTCAATCTTGTTGGCATTGTAAACATCATTTCCAATGCTGTAGTTAAATGCAGCAGAAAGGTCGAAACCGTAAGCGTTTGCATTCAACACAAAACCACCCGTACTTTTTGGATTAGAATTTCCAATTACAGAAAGGTCATTTGCAGTTACTTTACCGTCACCATCAATATCTTTCAATTTCATTGCACCAGGTTTCATTGGCCCTACAATTGTTGAACCGTCTGCTACTCCAGTTTTTAAAGTATATGTTCCTCCATTGTAATCAAAATCAGACACCTCATAACGTCCGTCGCTTTTATATCCGTACATGATACCAATTGGCTGGCCCACGTTTACTAAGAAATCATTTCCAATTGCAGTTGAAGCCCATCCAGAACTTGCTCCATAATTACTCATTACACCAAGAGAATTGATTCTATTGGTATTGAATCCTGCATTAAAAGATACACTTACGCCGTATTTAGCTCTTTCGATAAGATTTAAATTTAACGTAGCCTCAACTCCGCTGTTTTGAACCTCACCCATGTTTCTGTATTGAAAATCATATCCTCCTCCAGCAATAGGGAAGTTGATTAATAAATCTTTTGTAACATTTTTATATACCTCTACAGATCCTGTTACTTTATTTTTAAATAAGTCAAAATCTAAACCTAAGTTTTGTGTTACTGTAGTTTCCCATTTTAAATCTGGATTAGCCATTGTTTTAGAAGCTGCCCAGAAATTATCTACTCCGTTGATCCATGTAGTTGTAGAAGATATAAAACTTTGAACCATTTGTCCTGTTGGAATATTGTTGTTACCTGCTTCACCATAACTTACTCTTAATTTAAGTAAATTAACCCAAGAAGCATTTTTCATAAATTCTTCTCCTGAAATTTTCCAAGCTGCAGCTGCTGCTGGGAAAAAGCCCCATTTATTATCTCCTGAAAATTTACTAGAACCATCGGCACGATATGTTGCAGTAAAAAGGTAACGGTCTTTATAGTCATAATTTACACGACCAAAGAATGAAAGTAATTTATCATCTGGGAAATAGAAATTATCAACAGAAACTGGTGTTCCCTGCGTTGTCAATTTTTTTGCCTGATCTAAATCAAAAGACAATGGATATCCTTGAATTGCAGAGCTTACGTCATTTCTTTTATAATCAATTGATTCCTCACCTAAAAGGAATTTTAAACTATGATTTTCTCCAACTATTTTTTTCAAATCATAATTAAGCGTATTGGCATTTCTAAAACGAGTATCTTTTCTGTCTCCCATTATCATAGCCGGCATACCTTGTCTTTCTGCCGCAGGGCTGTTTTTTACATAATAAGTTGTACGACCGAAATAACGGTAATCTTGTAAATTATAATTATCTAAACCTAATTCTGTTTTGAATATTAAATCTGAAGTTAGTTTCCAAGAAAAACTTCCCAGCATATTAAAGTTTTTTCTGAATTGCTGGCGGTCACTATCTGAAATTGCCACAAAAGGGTGTGTTAAATTATCAGCAACAGCTTCATCAGTATCATCAGTTGTTAAACCTGGAACTGGAATTGGAGCATAACCAACAATATTTTTCAAACGAGAATCTGCAGAAGAAACCTCATTTTGTTCGTTCATACCACCACCATTAATTTCAGTATCAGAATAACGCATTGTAAAACTTAAATCTATTTTATCAGAAGCTTTACTGTTTAGAGCAAGAGATAAGTTATTTCTGTTATAATCTGATCCGAGCATAATTGCTTTTTCATCATAATGAGCATAATTGAAATTATAGTTCATTTTATCAGAACCTCCACGAATAGATAAATCACGACTTTGAACCTCACCTGTGCGTCCAAAAATTTGTTTTTGCCAATTATTACCTTTCATGCCTTTGTACATATCGTAATCTTTCCATGAACCAAAGTACTTTTCGTAAGAACTTAAATCTGTATTGTCTTTAAGCAAAGCATATTCGTACTGCCATTTTACGTAATCTTCTGGAGCCGTAACACCAATCGTATTGGCCATTTTTTTCATACCGTAAAACATATTAAAGTTTACAGCTATTTTTCCGTCTTTACCTTTTTTTGTCGTAACAATAACAACTCCATAAGCACCTCTAGAACCGTAGATTGCTGTAGACGACGCATCTTTTAAAATTGTCATAGTATCAATATCAGATGAAGAAATGTCATTGATATTGTTTACAGGAAATCCATCAACAATGTATAATGGAGAAGCATCTTGTGTTAAAGATCCGTTTCCACGAATTCTAATCTGTACGTTTGAATCTGGCGAACCTTCAGAAGAAGTTACCTGAACCCCCGCAATACGTCCTGTTAAAGCTTCAGTTACGTTAGGAGTTGGAATTTTTCGCATTTCATTTCCAGAAAATGTAGCTACAGCACCTGTCAAATCAGATTTTTTAGATGTACCGTATCCAATTACAACAACCTCATTTAAGTTATTAGAATCTTCAGACAGAGTTGCGTTTACTTTCGTTTTTCCTTCTGTAGAAATGTCGGTTGTTTTAAATCCTATAAAAGAAAAACTTAAAACCGCTTTCGGATTGGTTAATTTCAATTTGTAATGACCGTCGAAGTCAGTAGAAGTCCCGTTCTTAGTTCCTTTCTCCAAGACATTTACGCCTGGTAAAGAAAGTCCCGCAGCATCTTTCACAGTTCCCTCTATCGTTGTGGTCTGCGCGTATGTTTGACTGCCGATCAATAAGCACAGTAAGAAAACAAGTTTAAAGCAAAAATCTGCTCCTTTGTTTAATAATTCTTTAAAGTTCATGGTTGATTGTTTAAGTTAATTAATTTTTTTCGTTTTAGTTTAAGTGGTTTTTTGTGGTTACGTTCAATTCATTTTATTATAATTATTATAAGTACTTTTTTAACATTTAATTTTACTGCATTCAATAATAGTGTACTCTTTATCTTTTTTTACCCTTGAGTACTTAATCGATTTCGTGTATTAGAAAAAATTGTTGTAATCGATTACACAAACATAGATATTTTTTTTAAACGAAAAATAAAAATTCCTAAAAAATTCCTAAAAAAAATTATATATCAAAAAAATTACCGATTTTTTATATGACATGTATAATTTTAATCAATATAAAATATTAAATATATTATTACTTATCGCTCATTTGATTCGATTTTTGCAAAAAAAACAATCGATTACATGAATATTAATTATGAAATTATTAGGTGTTATTTTTACACTTAAAAATCACAAGAAGCTTAAAAAAAAATTAATTTTATTAGAAAATGGCCTTAAAATTTAAAGTGTATTTTCTGACGTAAGTGCATTCAGAAAAGAGAAGTATAAAATTTCATACCGAAAGGCAGCGCGGACAAAGCACAAAAAAGCCCTTAAACAAAAGTTAAGGGCTTCAAAAAAAGATTATATTATTTTTAAACAGGCTGTACAGCTAACTGCTTGCGATGTAACTTCATCAAAATGAATGTTATAATCATTCCGATAATTGACATTCCAACACCAATTAAATTTGGAGATGAGTAACTAAGTCCCGCTGCCAAAGGCAATCCGCCTAGAAATGCTCCTAAAGCATTACCAATATTAAAACTTCCCTGCAATGATGCTGAAGCGATCATCTCTGCTCCTTTTGCAGATCGAATCATCAACATTTGAATTGGCGCAATAACAGAAAATGAAATAGCTCCAGTTAAGAAAGTCAGAAATAAAGATACATATTGATTAAAGGAGAAAAAGTAAACCAAAACCAAATCGATAGACATTACAAGTAATAAGGCTAATGTTGTAGGCGCGGGCGAAAATTTATCTGCCAATTTTCCTCCTGCAAAATTCCCAACAACCATTCCTAATCCTGCCAAGATCAAAATATACGACACATCTTCTGGCGAAAATTTAGATACATTAGTTAGCAGCGGTGCAATATAACTGATCCACGCAAACAAGCCGCCAAAACCAATTGCCGTAATTCCGATGATTAACCATGCTTCTGTTTTCTTAAAAAATTGAAGCTGTGTTTTCATATTGACACTTTCGCCTTTTTCTAGATTTGGCATCCATAAATAAATCGCTAAAAATGTCAAAAGCCCCACAATCGCAATTAATATAAAGGTATAACGCCAAATAAAGTGGTGACCTATATATGTTCCAATTGGCACACCTATTAAGTTTGCAATAGTTAAACCAGAGAACATAATAGAAATTGCCTGTGCTTCTTTTCCTTTATCTGCCAAACGGCTTGCAACTACCGCTCCAACTCCAAAGAATGCTCCATGCGGTAAACCAGAAAGAAATCGAGACGCAAATAAAATATTATAGCTTGGTGCGATAATTGACAATGCATTGAAAACTGCCAGCATTAAAGCTAATATTAAAAGCATTTTCTTTGGTGCAAAATTCCTGCCTGCAATTACTAATAAAGGTGCTCCAATTACAACTCCAAGTGCATAAGCGGAAATTAAATAACCCGCCACAGGAATTGAAACTTTCATATCTGAAGCAATATCAGGAAGTAAGCCCATCATTACAAATTCTGTAATTCCAATAGTTAACCCTCCTAAAGAGAGAGCAATAAGACTTTTTTTCATTTCATTAAAAGTAGAAAGGAATAAATTTCTACGATGCAAAATTAGCACCATTAGTCTTAACAGAAGTTGTATATTTGTGATATAAAATTGTATATTTAAGTTATGCCGAAATTAAATCAATTTAAAACACTTGTGCTGGATGAGTTTGAAGAAGAAAAATTTCATCTTCCGCCGCATACGCATACCTATTATGAAATTATTTATATTAAAAAAGGGAGTGGCATTCATCACTTGAACAACAATCTATTACCTTATAAAGCAGGAGATTTATTTGTAATTTCTCCAGATGACAAACATTATTTTGATATAAAGAAAAGCACAAAGTTTACTTTTATCAAATTCACAGATAATTATTTCAACTCTAAACAGAATCTTACCTGCGATGAATTTCTTGTGAACACGCCAGAAAGCTTCATGCGAGATAAAATTTTGAAAGAAACTGTTTTGAAGTTTGATGAGCCTTGCAAAACTATTCTGAGAAACACGGTTGAAAACATTGTAACTTATGGCCAATATATTGATGTTACTTCTTCTCCAATCGTTTTTTACCAGATTCTTTCGATTTTCGGTTTAATTAAAGAAACGATCCGTTGTATGAATCTGCAGATGAAATCGACACATTTGGATAACGAACAAATCGCAAATTATATTCACCAGAATATTTACCAGCCAAAATTGGTTCAGGTTAAAGTAATAGCAGATCATTTTAATATTGCACAAACTTACTTTAGCGCTTATTTTAAAAGAACATTCAGTATTAGTTATCGCGAGTACATTCATAATTTGAGAACGACTTTAATCGAAAAAAGGTTTCACAACAATCAATTGCCTATTAAACAGATTGCGTATGAATTTGGTTTCACCGATGAAAGTCATTTGAGCAATTATTTTAAAAAGAGAAAAAACATGAAACCAACTGATTTTAAAAAACTGTAGTTATTGAAATCTTAAAAAACAATATCCTCGAACATTTTTAGTTAAATTTGTATTTGAAAAACAATTTCCTTGTCTAGAAAAATCCACATATTCATGCTTTTGCTTACACTCAGCTTCTTTTTGAGTCCGAGCTCTTACGCATGCAATAATGGTCATAAGACAGAAATTACTTCTAAAGAGAAAAACAGCTGTTCTAAAAAATGCTGTGAAAACAAACATTCCAAAAAAGAAAAACACAATTGCAACGGAAAATGCAGTCATTCGGGCTGTAATACCTCAACTTTTCAATCCATTATTTTAAATTCAAACAATTTTGATTTGGAAAATGATGTATTTAATTTTTCTTTAAAAAGCACTTTTTCTTATTATCCTGAAGTTACCATTTCTTCTGGATTTACTTCAATCTGGCTCAAGCCTAAAATATAAGTTTCGCATTTTTGACAGCCCATATTGGGCCTTTTTGACACGAATAATTTTTAATAATTTTAAAGGAATTTCAAATTTCTTTATCAAATCAAAACACAATGAAAAAATCTATAATAGCTGTAACAGCAATAATCACATTATTATTTTCTGCAAATAACATTCAAGCTAGCACAGCTAAATCTGAAATAACAGAAATTGAAGCTGCAGATTCACAATTACAAAGCGTTTATGATGCTTATTTTACCGTAAAAGATGCACTTATAAAAAGTGACAGCAAATTAACTTCGGCGAAAGCCAAAGATTTATTGAACGCCATTACCGCAGTAAAAATGGACAAACTAAAAAGTAGTGAACATACGGTTTGGATGAAAGTGGTAAAAAAATTAACTGCCGATGCAAAAGGTATTTCTGCAACAACAGATCTTAAAAAACAACGTGAGACTTTTAAATCATTATCAAAAAACACTTATGATCTTATAAAAGTTTCAAATCCAGAACAGCCAATTTACAAACAATACTGCCCAATGGCAGATGCAGATTGGTTAAGCAAAGAAAAAGCAGTTAAAAACCCGTATTACGGTTCTTCAATGCTGACTTGCGGCAACGTAGTAGAAACGATTAAATAATATGAAGCTTTACATCAAGAATATGGTGTGCAGCCGATGCAAAATGGTTGTGAAGTCTGAGTTCGAAAAACTCGGACTTCAAACTATTGCTGTCGAATTAGGAGAAGTTGAGCTAAACGAAGAAATCAACGATACGCAGAAAGAAGTTTTATTGGAAAATCTCCATGCTTTAGGTTTTGACTTAATCGATGATAAAAAAACAAAAACGGTTGAGAAAATAAAAAACCTAATTATCGATTTGGTGCATCATAAAAACAATGATCTCAAAATCAATTTATCAGATTATCTGGCAGAAAATCTCAATCAGGATTACAATTCGTTGAGTAATTTGTTTTCTGAAGTTGAAAACACCACAATCGAGAAATATTTTATAAGTCAGAAAATCGAAAAGGTAAAAGAATTATTGGTTTACAATGAGCTTTCGTTAAGCGAAATTGCCGATATTTTAAATTACAGCAATGTGGCTCATTTGAGTAATCAATTCAAAAAAATTACTGGCTTTACTCCTACTTCGTTCAAACAATCGAATGATAAAAAACGTATTCAGATCGAGAATATATAGTTTTTAACCGCAAAGAACACAGAGAATTTACGCAAGGTTCGCAAAGATTTTTTAAGACAAAGCTTTGCGAACTTTGCGTTTTTATATAAAACGAGCATAGCAAAAATGCTTGCGTCCTTTGCGGTTAAATAAAATTTAGTAAATCATACAAATCATTCCCAAAATTCTACAAACCGTTGTAAACCTTAGTTCGGAAATTTGCATTGTACTACACTAAAAACAAAAACAATGACTCATCAATATATAATTTCAGGAATGTCTTGTAACGGATGCCGAACCAAAGTCGAAAAAACTTTGAATGAAGTGGAAGGAATTCAGGCAGAAGTAACTTTAAATCCTCCGTTGGCAACCATAACAATGCAACAGCATGTGCCAACAGAAAAACTTCAGGAAATTTTAGCCGCCGCTGGAAATTATACCATTGAAATGGATTCTCCAAAAAATCATTCTGAAACACCGGCAAAATCATGCTGCTCGAGTCATAAAAAACAGAATCAAGATCCTCATAAAAAAGAAACTCCAAAAATGCATCAACACAGTGCCAACGGAGTTTATTATTGTCCAATGCATTGCGAAGGCGACAAAACCTACAACAAACCTGGAGATTGTCCAGTTTGCGGAATGGATTTAGTCCCTCAAGTTACCGTTTCGGCGACACAATTTACCTGCCCGATGCATCCCGAAATCATTTCAAACGAGGCAGGAGACTGTCCGATTTGCGGCATGGATTTGGTTCCGATTCAGGCTTCAGAAAATGAAGAAAACAAAACCTATTCTGATTTATGGCGAAAAATGAAAATAGCAATTTTGTTTACGCTTCCTATTTTCATCATTTCAATGTCAGAAATGATTCCGAATAATCCGCTTTATAATATAATGTCTGTTGAAAAATGGAATTGGGTTCAATTTTTATTTTCGATTCCTGTTTTATTCTATGCGGGCTGGATGTTTTTTGTTCGCGCTTACAAATCAATTGTTACTTGGAATCTTAATATGTTTACTTTAATCGGTATTGGAACCAGCGTTGCCTTTCTATTTAGTCTTATCGGAATGTTTTTTCCTGATATTTTTCCTGCTGAATTTAAATCACACCACGGAACCATTCATTTGTATTTTGAAGCTGCAACCGTAATTATCACTTTAGTTTTATTAGGACAATTATTGGAAGCCAAAGCACACGGACAAACCAACGGAGCCATAAAAGAATTATTGAAACTCGCACCGACCGAAGCAACATTAGTTGAAAACGGAAATGATAAAGTAATCTCCATTCACAATATTAAAAAAGGCGATTTACTTCGTGTAAAACCCGGAGAAAAAATTCCTGTTGACGGTAAAATAACTTCTGGCGAAAGCAGTATAGACGAATCGATGATTACGGGAGAGCCTATTCCAGTTGATAAAAAAGTGGAAGATACTGTAATTTCCGGAACTATAAATGGTACAAAATCATTTGTAATGATTGCAGAAAAAGTAGGTTCAGAAACGATGCTGTCGCAAATTATTCAAATGGTAAATGATGCCAGCCGATCTCGAGCTCCGATTCAGAAATTAGCCGATCGTGTGTCTAAATATTTTGTTCCAACTGTTGTTATTATTTCTATTTTAACCTTTTTTGCTTGGGCAAAATTTGGTCCAGAACCTGCCTATGTTTACGGATTAATTAATGCAATTGCCGTTTTAATTATTGCTTGTCCTTGTGCTCTCGGATTAGCAACACCTATGTCGGTTATGGTTGGCGTTGGAAAAGGCGCTCAAAACGGAATCCTGATAAAAAATGCTGAAGCCTTAGAAAACATGAATAAAATTGATGTTTTGATAACCGATAAAACAGGAACAATTACGGAAGGAAAACCATCTGTAGAAAAAATTTATGCCCTAAATAACAACGAAGATTTTCTGCTTCAAAACATTGCTTCTCTAAATCAGCACAGCGAACATCCTTTGGCGCAGGCCGTAGTCAATTTTGCAAAAGCAAAAAACATTCTTTTCAAAGAAGTTGAAGGTTTTGAAACCGTTGCTGGAAAAGGTGTTTTAGGAACTATCGAAAACAAAAAAGCCGCATTAGGAAACAAAAAATTGATGGATGAAATAGGCGCAGCTATTGCTGAAGATTTAGAAAAACAAGTTACTGCTGAACAAAATTTAGGCAAAACGATTTCGTATATTTCTATCGAAAAAGAAGTTTTAGGCTATGTTGCGATTACCGATGCGATAAAGGAAAACAGTGCAAAAGCAATTAAAAAATTAATCGATCAGGGAGTTGAAGTAATCATGATGACCGGCGACAACCATAATACAGCAAAAGCCGTTGCCGATCATTTGCATTTGAGTTCTTTTAAGGCCGATTGTCTTCCAGAAGATAAACTAAAAGAAATTGAACGTCTTCAAGCCCAAGGCAAAATTGTGGCAATGGCCGGCGACGGAATCAATGATGCACCTGCTCTAGCACAATCTAATATTGGAATTGCAATGGGAACGGGAACTGATGTCGCTATTGAAAGTGCTAAAATTACTTTGGTTAAAGGGGATTTAAATGGAATTGTAAAAGCCAAAAATCTTAGTCACGCCGTAATGTCAAATATCAAGCAAAATTTGTTTTTTGCTTTTATCTATAATACTTTGGGCGTGCCCATTGCAGCGGGAATTTTATATCCATTTTTAGGAATTTTGCTTTCGCCGATGTTAGCCGCAGTTGCCATGAGTTTGAGTTCTGTCTCAGTAATTGTAAATGCTTTGCGATTGCGAAATCTAAAATTGTAGGTTGGAACGTAATTATTTTCAACACATAGAAACATAGTTTTGCATTGTGCGTAAAGGCGTTTCACTTGCATCAATACACATAGCTACGTTTGAAAACTAGTTTCTTTTATTATCTTTTTTTAGACAAAAAATCTATGTCTCTATGTGTTAAAAATAAATTGTTTTCAATTTAACATAAAAATTTAAAATTATAATTTATAATGAAAATCAAATACTTATTTCTATTCTTTTTAATTGCTTTTCATCTGAAGGCTCAAAAAATAGTACGTTACGATTTACATGTTCGCGATACGATTGTCAATTTTTCGGGTAAAGAAAAACGCGCCATTTCGGTTAATGGACAAATTCCGATGCCGACTTTGACTTTTACAGAAGGTGATATTGCAGAAATTTATGTTCATAACGAACTCAAAAAAGAAAGCACTTCGATGCACTGGCACGGATTGTTTCTGCCAAATAAAGAAGATGGTGTTCCGTATTTGACTCAAATGCCAATCGAACCTGGAACAACTCATAAATATACTTTTCCTATAATTCAAAACGGAACCTATTGGTATCACAGCCATTCGGGTTTGCAGGAACAAATTGGTTTATACGGACTTTTTATCATCAATAAGAAAAAAGACGACGCCACTTTTAGAAAGGGAATTGACGATTTGCCAACCATTCCTGTTATTTTAAGTGAATGGTCTGATCTTAAACCAGAGAATATTCAGCGAATGCTGCACAATGCCAATGATTGGTTTGCCATAAAAAAAGGAACAACGCAGAGTTATTTTGAAGCCGTAAAGCAAGGGCATTTTTCAACCAAAGTAACCAACGAATGGAAACGAATGAACGCGATGGATGTCAGCGATGTTTATTATGAAAAATTCCTGCTTAATGGTAAAAACGAACAACAGCTTTCTCAATTTAAACCAGGCTCCACAGTGCGATTGCGAATTGCCAACGGCGGTGCTTCGAGCTATTTTTGGCTGACTTATGGAGGCGGAAAAATAACGGTTGTGGCCAGCGACGGAAATGATGTCGATCCTGTAGAAGTCGATCGTTTGATTATTGCTGTTTCTGAAACGTACGACGTTGTAGTTACCATTCCTGAAGACAATAAATCTTTTGCTTTTTTGGCTACAGCCGAAGATAGAACGGGATCTGCTTCCTTATTTTTAGGAAATGGAGAAAAACAGCCCATTCATCATCTTTCGAAATTAAAATATTTTGAGGGAATGAAAATGATGAACGACATGATGAAAATGAACGGCGAAATGAACGATATGGGTATGAATATGTCTTTGAATAAAATGGACATGAACGCCGTAATGTATCCGGAAATTTCTGGTGAAGATGAAAATTCAAAACCAAAAATGGATCAATCTAATCATAATATGGAAGAAATGAAGATGGGGAATGACAGTACTGAAACTCCCGAAATTGTTACTTTGAATTACGGAATGCTGAAATCGCCCTTTAAAACAACGCTTCCAAAAGACGCTCCTGTAAAAGAATTACGTTTTACGCTTTCTGGAAATATGAATCGTTATGTCTGGAGTTTGGATAATAAAGTAGTTTCTGAAACCGATAAAATTTTAATAAAAAAGGGAGAAAACGTTCGAATTGTTTTATACAACGGTTCGATGATGCGCCATCCCATGCATTTACACGGACATGACTTTAGAATTCTGAACGAACACGGCGAATATTCACCCTTAAAAAATGTCATTGATATTATGCCAATGGAAACCGATACAATCGAATTTCAGGCCAATGCAGACGGCGACTGGTTTTTTCACTGTCATATATTATATCACATGATGGCAGGAATGGGACGTATTTTTAGTTATGAAAATTCAGCTCCGAATCCGTTAATTCATCATCCTGAAATGGCTTATAAAATGTTAAAAATGGACGATCGAATGTTTCATTTCATGGCAGAAAATGATTTTGCCAGTAATGGAAATGATGGAGAAGCGATGTATAGTAATACACGCTGGAGCATTGGAACAGAATGGAGATTGGGTTACAACGACAAACACGGTTATGAAACAGAAACCCATATTGGAAGATACATTGGAAAAAATCAATGGCTGATGCCTTTTATTGGATTTGACTGGCGTTACCGAAAAATGGGAATGGACGAACAGGAACAAAACTTATTTGGACAAACAAATACTAAAGACAATCGTTCGGTTTTTAGTGCTGGTCTTGAATATACCTTGCCAATGCTCATAAAAGCACAAGTCGAAGTATATACAGATGGAAATGTGAGAGTGCAATTTGAAAGAAAAGATATTCCGCTTTCGCAGCGCCTTCGAATGAACCTGATGTGGAATACAGATAAAGAATATATGGCAGGATTAAAATATATCGTAGCAAGAAACTTCGGAATCACAACACATTATGACAGCGATATGGGAATTGGGTTTGGAGTTAATTTGAATTATTAGAATTAATTTCTATTTGCTTTTCAATTACATATCATTATAAAAACATTAACAAATTGTAAGAATCAACTCTAACAAATATCATTATATTTGGTCCTCCAATGATACGATACTAACAAAAACATTTAAAAACAAGATGACCAAAGTAATCACATTTTTGACCGCTGCTGTATTTTCAATTGGCGTAAACGCCCAAGACACGAAACCGGCTCCTAAAAAAGAAAAAGCAAAAAAAGAATCCTGCTGTAAAAAAACGTCAACAGAAAAAAAAGATCAAAAGTCTTGCTGCGTTAAAAAATAATTGAAATTTTATTTCAACAAGAAAGACCTCAAGCAAATTGAGGTCTTTTTTTATACTTTTCTGCATCAACTTTGACAAAGTTTAAAACTTTGTCAAAGTTCCTCTAACAAAATAATTTTTTTTAATCCTTTAATCTGTGGCAGAAAAATTATTTCACTCTAATACTCCATTCAAAATCCATTTCAGAAACCTGAATACCTTCTTCATTTGTTCCAATAGATTTCATCCAGAACGTCTGTCCTTCTCCAGTTTCAATTGTTCTCTTGATTGCATCGGCAATTAAATGCCCGTCATTGCAGACAAAAGTGATTCGGCCTGTTGCTTTTTTGGTAAAGTTCCCTTTATTATTAGCAACCAGCATAGAAATCTTTTTGCCGCTTTGCTGAATCTGAGAAATCACCAAAGCCCCAGTTGTCAATTCAGCCGCCATTGCCTGAACAGCAAAGTACATAGAATTGAAAGGATTCTGATTAATCCATCTGTGTTTTACTGTTACCGTACAACTATTATCATTTATATCCTTTACACGAACACCGCAAAAGAATGCAGATGGTAGTTTGAAAAAGACGAACTTATTAAGTTTTGATACCGAAATTGCCATGTGATTTATTTTTTTATGTAAAAATACGAAAAAACTATGCACGCACAATACTTTCTTCAAATATGAAAAAAACCTCAATAAAATCAATAGTTACGAATGATTTTCACCGTTTTAAGTTTAATTTTCACATTTCACTTTTGTTAATTTTTTGTTAATATTTGGTACTATGCAAAACAAGATACTGTTTTTTAGATATATATTTGCATAAGAAATTACTATATACTTTTAATCATGGAAACAACAACACCACTCATCATGGAAAACACATCAGAAAAGAATACAGCAACCTTTACTCATTTGAGTACTTTAAGTCAATATATTATTCCGTTTGGAAACTATATTTTTCCACTATTAATCTGGACAAACTATAAAGACAAATCTGAATTTGTAAATCATCACGGAAAACAGACTTTGAACTTTCAGTTAAGCTTACTGCTTTATACTTTGATTTTAGCACTAATTGCTATACCAATTTTCTTAACTGTGTTCTTGCAGAATATTCCAGTTGAAGCTGTTTTTAATGACCGCAATTTTGTGATTAGAAACTTTGACTTTCATGCACACATCGGAATGCTGAGTGTAGGGATCACAGCAGTAATACTTTTTGGATTACTAAAATTTGCTGAGTTCTTTTTAGTGATTTACGCTTCTATAAAAGCATCAAACGGAGAATTATACAAATATCCGCTTACGATTCCTTTTATAAAGTGATAAAAAAAGGCTTCTCCCGACGCCTCGGGATCGCTCAGCCTGACATTGAGTTCGCTCAATGTGACATAAAAAAAATTAAAAGTTATAGTCGGAACCATTAAATCATCAATCAATATATAGTTTCGCAATCAATCATCAATCATCATCATCAATCAAAAAACGAATTGTTCAATCAAAAAAAAACAAAATGAAATTATGAACATTGAAAACACAAAAGCACAGATGCGCAAAGGTGTTCTTGAGTTTTGCATCTTATCTGTATTGAAAGAAAAAGACGCATATACATCTGAAATATTAGACACTTTAAAAAACGCAAAATTACTAGTTGTAGAAGGAACCGTTTATCCGTTGTTAACTAGACTGAAAAATGACGGTTTACTCAATTATCGCTGGGAAGAATCGACCTCTGGGCCGCCAAGAAAATATTATGGGCTAACCGAAATAGGACAAACATTTTTAAACGAACTTAGCGGCACTTGGACAGAATTGTCTGACGCTGTAAACTTAATCACCAATCAAAATCAATAAGTCATGAACAAAACAGTAAATATTAACTTAGGCGGGATGTTTTTTCATATCGATGAAGACGCATACTTAAAATTGACACGCTACTTTGACGCAATAAAACGATCTCTAAACAACTCTTCTGGACAAGATGAAATTATTAAAGATATCGAAATGCGTGTTTCTGAATTATTAACAGAAAAACAAAAAAGCGAAAAACATGTTGTTGGACTGAAAGATGTTGACGAAGTGATTACGGTGATGGGACAACCAGAAGATTACCGAATTGAAGACGAGGAAAACACCAATCAATCTCATAATGATTTTGGAACTAGAAAACACAAAAAATTATACCGCGATAAAGAAAAAGGTATGATTGGTGGTGTCGCTACAGGTTTAGGACATTATTTTGGAATTGAAGCTGTTTGGATCAAAATCATATTCTTGATCTTCGTTTTTGCAGGTTTTGGAACTGGAATTTTAGCTTATTTCGTTCTTTGGATTGTAACTCCTGAAGCAGTTACAACTACAGAAAAATTAGAGATGACAGGAGAACCGGTAACAATTTCGAACATCGAAAAAAAAGTTCGCGAAGAAATTGAATCATTATCTGATAAATTCAAAAATGCAGATTATGACAAGATGGGAAACCAAGTAAAGTCGGGAGCTGGGAGAATAAGTAGTTCATTTGGAGACTTTGTTATGACGGTTTTTAAAATTTTTGCTAAATTTTTAGGAGTTGTTCTAATCATTTCAGGAATTTCTACCTTAATAATGTTATTGATTGGGGTTTTTACTTTAGGCACTAACATCTTTATTGATTTTCCTTGGCAGAATTTTGTTGAAGCAGGAAACTTTACAGAATATCCTCTTTGGTCATTCGGTCTATTAATGTTCTTTGCCGTTGGAATCCCATTTTTCTTCTTAACGCTTTTAGGATTTAAATTGTTGTCTCCAAACTTGAAATCAATTGGAAACATTACAAAATATACACTTTTAGCAGTTTGGATTATTTCTATTGCAATTCTTACCAGTATCGGAATCAAACAGGCAACTGAAATTTCATACGACAATAAAGTCATAGAGAAAAAAGCTTTCGGAATCAAACCAGCTGATACATTATTTATCAAGTTCAAATACAGTGACTATTACGCAAAAAGTCTGAATCACTACAGAGATTTCGAATTTGTACAGGATTCTGCAAACAACGAATTGATTTATTCAAACGACGTTCGTTTACACATCTTACGCACCGATGAAGCTGCTCCATTTATTCAGGTAGAAAAAACGGCAAGAGGTAATTCTTTTACAAATGCTAAAAAAAGAGCAGAAAAAATTAATTATAAGTTTCAAATTAGCGGAAATCATTTAATTTTGGATAACTATTTTCTGACAGATGTTAAAAACAAATTTAGAGGACAAGAAGTTGATATTTATTTATACGTACCAGAAGGACAATTAATTAAACCAGATTCTTCAGTAAGAGATTACTATAATTCTGATGATGATTTCTTTAACTTAAACTATGACGGAGATTACAATTATAAAGTTGAAGGTTCTAAAGTAAGATGTCTAAACTGTCCTGTAGAAGAAAACAACGACAATGATTATGAAAATGATTACGAAAATAATTATGAAAATGATTCAGTAGACAATGATACTATAAATGAAGTTTCGGTTAAAATTAACGGAAAAGAAGTTATAAACGGAAAAAAAACAAAAGGAAAGCTAACCACTGACAAAAACGGAGTTATAATCAAAATAAACTAAGCCATGATAAAAATAATCATTCATATTACGAAATTTGTAATTGCCACTGTAACCGCATTATTATTTGCTTCTTGTAATTTAAACATGAATTCAATTGAAGGAAGCGGCAATGTTACAACAGAAAAAAGAACGGTTCAAGGAGATTTTAAAAACGTTTCAGTAAGCAGTGCTATTGACTTAGTAATCGAACAATCTGATGCTACAGAAATTACTGTTGAAGCCGATGATAATCTGCAAAAAGAAATTGTAACGAAAGTTGAAAACGGAACATTGGTAATAAGCTGTAAATTCAGTTCTTTCCGCAACATTACGATGAAGAAAGTAACAGTAAAAATGCCGGTAATTGATAAAATTGAAGCTTCAAGCGCTTCATCTGTTCAAAGCAAAAATGTTATCGAAGGAGAAAATATTACTTTAGAAACTTCTAGCGCAGCATCGATGCAGGTTAATATTGAATCTGATAAGATCTCTGTAGATTCTGGAAGCGGCAGTTCTGTTACTCTTGAAGGTAAAGCTTTAAGCCTAAGCACTTCGGCTTCAAGCGGAGGAAGTATTGAAGCAGATAAGTTGGCAGCAAATGATGTCGAAGCACAAGCGTCAAGCGGAGGAACAATTAATGTTCGTCCAATCGTAGCCTTAAAAGCAAAAGCTTCAAGCGGAGGAAATATAAATTATACTGGTTCTCCAAAAACAATCGAAAAAGAAGCAAGCTCTGGAGGAAACATCAGCAAAAGCTAAAACAGATTAACTGTTAAATATAAAAGAAATCATTCATCATAAGTGGATGATTTTTTTATATTTGTCAAAATCAAATCTAGAATTAATGAAAAAAAGTACAGCGCTGCTCCTATTATTATTAGTTACAACATTAACATTCGCTCAAAAGAGAGAAAAAGTTAAAGGTTCTAAAGTTGTAACGACTTCGATAAAAGAAGTTGGTAGTTTTGACGCCATTGAAGTCGATGATAATCTGGAAGTTTATTTGGACCAAGGAGAGAAAAACGAAATTAAAATTGAAGCCGATGATAATCTGCACGATATCATTGGGATGGATTTAAGAGAAAAAACACTGCGATTGTATACCAACAAAGAATCGACTATTTTTAAAAAGTTATCTGTTCGAGTTACTTACACTAAATCATTAAATAAAGTTATTACTAAAAATGAAGCTGTGGTTTATGCAATTCAAGAACTGCAATTAGATGATCTTACAATGAATTGTGTTGACTATTCTAAGTTGTTTTTAAATGTTAATGCCAAAAAATTCACTTTAATTGCTGATGATAAATCGAAAACAGAATTGAATTTAAAAGCGGAAGAAGGAAGTTTACAATTGAGTAAAAATGCTTCTATAAAAACATTGGTTTCTGCGATTAAATTTAAATGTGATTTGTACCAAAAAGCAAATGCTGCAATTGAAGGAATTGCCGAAAAAGCAACCATCAGATTAGATAATAATTCTGTTTTTACAGGAGCAAAATTCACCTTGAAAGATGCTAATGTTACTGCTGAGAATTATGCCGTAGGAACTATTTTTGCTGATACCACGCTTTCCTTAGCAGTTGGAGACAAAGCAGAAATTTCGCTTTTAGGAAGTCCTGCTATAACATTAACACGTTTTTCTGAAGAAGCTAAGTTGTTTAAGAAGGCTAAATAAGATTCAAGTTTTCAGTCTCAGTGACAGTTTTCAGTTGTTAGAATCTGACAAGCATATAAATGAAAAGTCCCAATCTTAATTGATTGGGACTTTTTTAATTTAATTATAAGTCTATTCCTGAGACTAAGTACTTGACTAAGTACTGTGACTGAATACTGTGACTAAAAAAATTACTCTTTAGATGCTAAATATCTCTCAGCATCCAATGCAGCCATACATCCTGTACCTGCAGCAGTAATTGCCTGACGGTATACGTGATCTGCAGCATCACCCGCAACGAAAACACCATCAACATTTGTTTTAGATGTTCCTGGAGTATTTACGATATATCCTGTTTCGTCAAGTGTAATATAATCTGCAAAAATATCTGTATTTGGTTTGTGTCCAATTGCTACGAAGAAACCTGTTGCAGGAATTTCGATAACTTCACCAGTAGTTTTGTTTAATGCTTTAATAGCATGCACCACATTGTTATCTCCTAAAACTTCAACAGTATCATGATTCATTAAAATCTCGATATTTTCAGTTTTACGAACACGTTCTTCCATAATTTTAGAAGCTCTGAATTTTTCGCTTCTTACTAACATCGTTACTTTTTTACAAAGTTTAGATAAATAATGTGCTTCTTCACAAGCTGAGTCACCTGCTCCAACAATTACAACATCTTGATTTCTGTAGAAGAAACCATCACAAACAGCACAAGCAGAAACACCGCCACCCATATTTAAATAGTGTTGTTCTGAAGGTAATCCTAAATATTTAGCCGAAGCACCTGTCGAAATAATTACAGTTTCACAGTGTAATTCGATTGAATCGTTAATCCAAACTTTATGAATATCGCCAGAAAAATCAACTTTTGTTGCCCAGCCATCACGAATATCAGCACCAAAACGTTTTGCTTGTTCCTGTAACTGAACCATCATTTCTGGTCCTGTAACTCCATCAACATACCCTGGAAAATTTTCAACCTCATTAGTTGTAGTCAATTGACCACCAGGCTGCATTCCTTGGTATAATACTGGATTCATATTTGCTCTGGCTGCATAAATTGCCGCAGTATAGCCTGCAGGACCAGAACCTATAATTAGGCATTTAATTTTTTCAATTGTATTTGACATAGTATCTATAGTTTTTTTCAGTTGCAAATGTAAACTTTATTATAAAAAATTAGAGCTAAAATAAATCCTAAATAACTATGTCAAAATAAGTTTTATTTATTTTCATTTTTTCCTTTTGTAAACAAAATTAATTTATATCTTTGCATCCGCTTTCGGGCAGTATCACAATACATCAATCGGGGTGTAGCGTAGCCCGGTTATCGCGCCTGCTTTGGGAGCAGGAGGCCGCAGGTTCGAATCCTGCCACCCCGACAAAAAGTCTTTTCATTTACTTGAAAAGACTTTTTTTTTTGCAATAAACTTTAATTAAAAAATGAACGGTTATCACGTCCCAATTGTGATCGGGAATACCACAGGTTCTCCCGAAAGCTTTCGGGACTGCCACCCCGACAAAAGTCTTTTCATTTACTTGGAAAGACTTTTTTTTTTGCAATAAACTGAATATCAAAATTGTAATATCAATATTCCAGAATTTCAAAATTTATTACATTTCAAAACATAGCCCGTGGTTTCAACCACGGGGACACATTATATAAAATCACATTTCGTCTCCCACGGTTGAAACCGTGGGCTATGTTTTATTAATATTAAAAAAAAAATCTATACCTCATTCATTTTTCCATCTTAATGTAAGCAGGATACGATTCACGATCAGGCAAATTAAATTCCTCATCATAAGGGTGTGTACCTTCTCCATTATTATATAATGCCACACGTTTTGCGCCAGTTGCTGTACTTCCACCTGTACTATTAATAACATTTTGAATATTTCCTGGTCCTGCAAAACGAGTGGTGCACATTTTCTCCAATTTTACATTTGGACTATTAGGTATTTCAAAACCATTTTTCTTGTTCACATTTCCATCAGTTCCTGTAAAAACTGCATAAGACCCCATTCCAATAGTGCGATGTTCTTCTACAATGTTTGCTACTTTAAATGCTGCAAAACCATCAACTCTGCCTCCTTGACTGCTCCAGCTTGCTTGGTTTGGCGCATCGTATGGAGGCTCATTTTGAAAAAAATAAGCTCTGCCGCGTTCTCCCAGCCATAACACTTCATATTCTTGGTAATGTTCGGTAAATAAAGCATAAAGTGTAACATCATCTCCAGTTACTATAAGTCCGTTTTTACATCTGTCTCTTATCCATCGAACATCGCCGCCTTTCTGTAAACCATGATCTGCACGCCATAACCAGAAATGATCGCCCACTACATTATTACTATTAATTTGCATTGAAGCATGTATCTGAATATTTTTTGACTGAACCCCGCCTACTCTACAAGTAATATCTGAAAGTAATATAGGATTCGCAGAATGGTCTGCATTAGCTCCTTCATCCCCAATACGAACTTGATAAGTTGTACTATTAAATGAATCCATCAGAAGTCCTGAAATGATAATTCCGTCCTTGTCATCTGCATAAATACAACCCCAAATATTTTTCTCCGTAGGTTCTAACGTCACCGAAGCTATTCCTGCACCCAGAAGTATGGCGTCTTTCCTATTTACCTGAATCGGGGCATTCAAAGAATAATGTCCTGGCGTAAAAAAAATATTCCTGCCTTCTTTTAATGCCTTATTGATTTCCATATCAGTATCACCTTCTTTGGCAATATACCAGCTTGTAATCAAATCTTGACCTTTACCCTTACCCATATCTGTTGACGACCAAGAAACTCCCACTTTATCCTTTTGCCATGCTGGAACAAATACTTTGTATTCGCCATCATTATCTATAAAGAGAAAAGGCTTTTCTCTAATAATAGGCGTAGTAAGAATTGGAGAATTCGAATCATCTTCTTTTGGCGGATTGATACAGCCTTGCCAAACCATATTGTATGAACCACCCATAGCTCCCGAACCAGAAGGAAAAACAGCGTTTCTAGTATACCATTGCTGCTGTCCGCCCCAATTTGGTCTGGACGATGTGTAATGTGTATCTGCAATAAAACCGCCGCTGCCCCAAAAGTTAGTATTTCCAACATCTGAAATATATTTCGAAGTACTTTCAATCAGCATTCTTCGCGCACTTGTTGATTGAGAAACTGTCCAGGCAAAATCTCGCATTACAGCTGCATTTTCTACAGAACGCCAAAATGTACAGGTGGCATTTGCTCCTCCCGAAAGATGAGGCCTCGTAAATATAGATCCCAGCTTAACATCTGATGGTACTTTGCCTAAACCTCCAATATGAGAATAGAAACCTAACTCTATTGCATTAGCTTCTGCCGATGATGCAGAACCAGATCCGCCAGAATCATAAGTCTGATCATCAATATTTGCTTTAAAATAATATGCCTGACGTTTTGTTGTCCATTCACCATTTTCTCCACCTAGACCGATAGCAGGAAACTGCGAATTAATTTCGTTTCTTGCTGTTTCAGCTTTTTCATATTTTCTGTCATAGAAATACATATTATCGCCAAACATTTGGTTTTCTAATGAAATTATGACTGTTATAGAATCACGAGTAACTTTGTAATAGTTTTCGTATTTATCTTTATTTGGCTTATTATCTGTAAATATCAATTTAGAAGTTGAACCCACATTTACAAAGTCCGATGCCAAACGACTTCCTCCTCTTGTAACGATATAATTTCCCGAAGAACCGAAAGCCGACCATGACAAAGTCATTGTATGTTTCTTTTTGTTATAAACAATTTTGTGCTGTACTTTTTGATTAGGAGAAACAAAACTGGATAGAATTAAAATACAAAGAAAAGATGCAAATAATGAGATAACTTTTTTAATCATAAGAATGTTCATTTGTGGTTTGATAGATCGTAATAGTAATAATTTTAGAAAGCCCAAAATAGCAATAATCTTTAAGCTTCATCCTCATTCTTATTCTCAATTTTCTCATCAAAAACACTACAAAATCTAAAAAAAATGTCTTTTTCTGACATAAATAAACCTTCTTGAACATATCTATTTTTCTTTAATAGCTTTTTTTTGCCCGCAATGGAAAAGAAAATAAATAACATGAAAGAGATTATACTATTTACTGCCTTGGTTTTTTCTATCGCAACAGCCGCACAGCAGAAAAACATCACTCCTATTGATTCATGTGCATCAACCATAGAAAGTGTGCTATATAAAAAAAATGCCCACGCTTCTTATTATCATGATAAATTTAATGGAAGAAAAACAGCGAGTGGCAAAAAATTCAACAATAATGATCTGACCGCCGCACATAAAACATTCCGCTTCGGCACAAGACTAAAAATCACAAACGAAATAAATAAAAAAAGTGTTGTAGTAGAAATTACTGACAGAGGACCCTTTATTAAAGGAAGAGAAATCGACCTTAGTAAAAGAGCTTTTATGGATATTGCTTCTAATAAAAAGAGCGGTTTAGTTTATGTTACAATCGAAATTTTACAAAACTAACCTATTTCAAAACTACGTCTAAAACCAGAATCTTTAAAACTATAAAATAGAAACACAAAGGTTTTGTTTAAAATTAAAATCGTTTCTAAGGTTTAATCCCATAAAAGTGAATTAATAAATAAAAAACACCATTAATAACTCTTTTGAAAACTAAAATTAATTTCTGTTAACACCCATAAAACCACGGTTAAACAAACTTTCATAAATGTTAACAAAATAGATTTTCAAAAACCATAAATAATTGTATTTTTACGGTTCAAAATTCAGAAAATAAATGGGCAAAATCATTGCTATTGCTAATCAAAAAGGAGGCGTGGGAAAGACTACTACATCAGTAAATCTTGCCGCTTCATTAGGTGTTTTAGAAAAAAAAGTTTTATTGATCGATGCTGATCCTCAAGCCAATGCTACATCTGGTCTTGGAATTGACGTAGAAACAGTTGAGGCTGGAACGTATCAAATCCTTGAACACAGTATAACACCAAAAGAAGCCGTCTTAAAATGTACAGCTCCAAACGTAGATGTGATTCCTGCTCACATTGACCTTGTTGCTATCGAAATTGAATTGGTTGACAAAGAAAACCGTGAATACATGCTTAAAAAAGCATTAGAAAGTGTGAAAGACGAATATGACTATATCATTATCGACTGCGCACCTTCTTTAGGTTTACTAACTTTGAATGCTTTAACAGCTGCAGACTCTGTAGTTATTCCTATTCAATGTGAGTATTTTGCTCTTGAAGGATTAGGAAAACTATTGAACACTATTAAAAGTATTCAAAAAATACATAACCCTGATCTTGATATCGAAGGTTTATTATTAACAATGTACGATTCGAGATTACGTTTATCTAATCAAGTTGTTGAAGAGGTTCAAAAACACTTTAACGATATGGTTTTTGATACAGTGATTCAGCGAAATGTAAAATTAAGCGAGGCTCCAAGTTTTGGCGAAAGCATTATTAATTATGATGCAACTAGCAAAGGTGCGGTTAATTATATTAACCTTGCTCAAGAAATTATAAAGAAAAACAGTAAATAGTTTTTATGACAAAAGCAATTAAAAAACAAGCCTTAGGAAGAGGATTATCAGCATTATTAAAAGATCCGGAAAACGACATTACATCAGTAGAAGACAAAAATGCTGACAAAGTTGTTGGAAATATTATAGAGCTTGAAATAAGTGCTATCGAAATAAATCCGTTTCAGCCAAGAAGTAATTTTAATGAAGAATCTTTACGCGAATTAGCCACTTCTATCAAAGAACTTGGTGTAATTCAACCTATTACTGTTCGTAAATTAGATTTCAATAAATACCAGTTAATCTCAGGAGAGCGTCGTCTTCGTGCCTCTACTTTAATAGGATTAACACATGTACCTGCATACATCCGTATTGCAAACGACAACGAATCTTTGGTTATGGCTTTGGTTGAAAATATTCAACGCCATGACTTAGATCCAATTGAGATTGCATTATCATACCAACGTTTAATTGACGAAATTCAATTAACTCAGGAACAAATGAGTGAAAGAGTTGGAAAAAAACGTTCTACAATTGCTAACTATTTACGTCTGTTGAAATTAGACCCGATTATCCAAACTGGTATTCGTGACGGTTTTATCAGCATGGGACACGGTAGAGCAATTATCAATATCGAAGATTTAGATGTTCAAACTGATATTTACCAAAAGATTGTAAGTCAAAATCTATCGGTTCGTGAAACAGAAGCTCTAGTAAAAAATTATCACGAAGGTAATCAGCCAAAAGCAGAAGGAAAACCAAAAGCTGACTCTGCATTTACCATTAGAGAAACACAAAAAAACACTTTCAACGATTATTTTGGTGCGAAAGTTGATGTAAAAGTCGCTGGCAACGGAAAAGGAAAAATCACAATTCCTTTTAATTCTGAAGCCGACTTTAACAGAATTATAAAATTAATAAACGGATAGTGAATAAAATTGTCCCCATCGGTCTATTGTTCTTTCTAACAGGAACCGTTTCTCTTTTTGCCCAGGTAAAAAAAGACACGGTTTTGGTCGTAAAAGACACCACTGCATTACAAGAGATAGATCCGTTAACACCAGCAAAAGCAGCTTTTTACTCTGCAATTCTACCTGGTTTAGGTCAAGCATACAATAAAAAATACTGGAAAATTCCATTGGTTTACGGAGCAATCGGAACAAGTTTGTATTTCTATATTGATAATAATAAAAAATACCACAATTATCGTGATGCCTACAAGCGAAGGCTAGAAGGCTATAACGATGATGACTACCAATTTCTAGACGACAGCCGACTTGTTGCCGGTCAAAAATTCTACCAACGAAACAGAGACTTATCTGCTTTGTTTGTTGTAGGTTTTTATGTTCTAAACATAATCGATGCCAATGTCGACGCTGCTTTGATTCAGTTTAACGTAAACGAAAGACTATCAATGCGTCCTGAAATTTATCCCAACGATGTAACATTTAGACCAAACGTTGGACTAACCTTTAATTACAAATTTTAATAGATTACTCTCTATTTAAAAATTAATAAAAACAATCATAATGAAAATTGCGCTTTTAGGATACGGAAAAATGGGTAAAGTAATCGAAAGAATTGCTTTAGAAAGAGGTCATGAAATAGTTTTAAAGAAAGACGAATTCAGCAGTTATGACGGACTTTCAACAGCTGATGTTGCCATTGATTTCAGTGTTCCAGCAGCAGCAGTGAGTAATATTTCGGCATCTTTTAATGCGAATGTTCCAGTAGTTTCCGGCACAACAGGATGGCTAGAACATTATGACGAAATGATTGCTCTTTGCAATGAGAAAAAAACTGGGTTTATTTCCAGCTCAAACTTTAGTTTAGGTGTAAATATTTTCTTCGGATTAAATGAATATTTAGCAAAAATCATGAATCAATTTGATTCTTATAAAGTTTCGATGGAAGAAATTCACCACATCCATAAACTTGATGCGCCAAGCGGTACTGCAATTTCATTAGCAGAGGGCGTTATAAAAAACAGCAATTACTCTGGCTGGACTTTAGACGAAGCTAACGATAATGACCCGAGCGCTAGCGAACTGACGAAGCAAATTCGCATTGAAGCAAAACGAATTGGAGAAGTTCCAGGAACTCACACTGTAAATTACGATTCAGCAATTGACAGCATTGAAATAAAACATACGGCTCACAATCGCGAAGGCTTCGCATTGGGCGCTGTTATTGCAGCAGAATGGCTTGCAGGCAAGCAGGGAATTTTCACTATGAAAGATGTACTAAACTTACAATAAATCGAATAAGGCTTTGAATTAATTAGATTCAATCCTGAATTTGAAACTTAAAATACAATATTATGACACTTTACTCTTGGTTCGTATTTTTCTTAGCTGTTCAAATAATCCATTTTCTTGGTACTTGGAAATTGTATCAGGCAGCAGGAAGAAAAAGCTGGGAAGCAGCAATTCCGGTATACAATTCTATCGTTTTAATGAAAATGATCGGACGCCCGACTTGGTGGACGTTTTTACTTTTTATTCCAATTATCAACTTGATTATGTTTCCAGTTGTATGGGTAGAAACTTTAAGAACTTTTAACAAAAGATCTACTTTAGACACTTTTCTTGGACTTTTCACATTAGGCTTTTACATCTATTACGTAAACTATACTCAGAAATTAGAATACCGTAAAGACAGAAGTTTAACCCCAGAAAACAAAACTGCAGACACAGTAAGCTCTTTGTTATTTGCTATTATAGTAGCGACTTTAGTACATACTTACGTTGTACAGCCTTACACGATTCCGACATCATCTTTAGAGAAATCTTTATTAATTGGAGATTTTTTATTTGTGAGCAAAATAAATTATGGACCAAGAGTACCAATGACTACGGTAGCATTACCAATGGTTCACGATTCTATTCCGTTAACCAAAAGTAAATCTTACCTAAGCTGGCCGCAATTACCTTATTTTAGACTTCCAGCGATTCAAAAAATAAAACGATCTGACATCGTCGTCTTTAACTGGCCTGTTGATACCGTTCGTTATTTCTTTGAACCAAAAGGAAGACCAGGCGTTATTAAACCTATTGATAAAAAATCAAATTACGTAAAAAGATGTGTTGGTATTCCTGGAGACAGTTTATCAATCAAAGATGGTTTTGTTTTTATTAACGGCAAAAAATTAGTTTTACCAGAAAGAGCTAGACCTCAATATTCTTATTCTGTAGCTTTAGACGGAAAAACACCTATTGATTTCGAAAGTCTTTTTAAAGAATTAGACATCACAGATCCTGCAGGTTTTACAACTGAGAAAAGAGATACTCTTTATTTAGGTTCACTAACAGAAGCTGGAGCTGAAAGATTCAAAAACACTCCGGGTGTTACTGCTGTAATACGAAAAATTGACAGATCTAATGACAATAGAATTTTCCCGCATATTAACAAATGGAGCCAGGACAATATGGGCCCAATTTATATTCCTGAAGCTGGAAAAACAGTTGCATTGAACAATGAATCACTTCCATTTTATAAAGAAATCATTACCAATTACGAAGGAAATACATTAGAGCTACAAGGTTCTAAATTTTTAATAAATGGAAAACCAACCACTACTTACACCTTCAAACAAAATTACTACTGGATGATGGGAGACAACCGTCATAACTCTGAAGACAGCCGTTATTGGGGTTACGTTCCAGAAAATCATATCGTTGGTAAACCAGTATTCATTTGGATGAGCTGGGACACTAACGGAAAAGGCATCAACAAAATTCGCTGGAATAGAGTTTTCACCACAGTTGACGGTGAAGGCCAGCCACAATCTTACTTTAAATATTTCTTAATCGTCCTTGCATTATATTTCGTTGGAGATTTTGTATGGAGAAAAAGAAGAGAGAATAAAGCATAATTAAAAAAGTTATTTTTGTTTCAGGTTTCAAGTTTCAAGTTCGTAAAAAACCTGAAACTTGAAACCTGAAACATTTAGACAAATAAAAACATTCAATCGTTTAATCGTTTTCAAAAAGTACGATTAAACGATTTACCGATTAAACTAAAATCACAATGAACTCCTTAATACTTCCAACTTATTTTCCTTCTATAAGTCATTTTGCAGTAATCGCTCAATCTGATAAAATTGTATTTGAAATGGAAGATAATTTTCAGAAACAGACCAATAGAAATAGAACTTACATCTATAGTCCGAATGGAATTCAATTATTAAATATTCCCGTTAAGCATTCAAAAGAAGCGCATCAAAAAACAAGAGACGTTTTAATTGAGAACGAATTTGATTGGCAGAAACAGCATTTTAAATCGCTTGAAGCCGCTTATAGAAGCTCTCCTTTCTTTGAGTTCTTTGAAGATGAAATTGCTCCTATATTCGAGAAAAAGCACACTTTTTTAATGGATTTGAATTTTGAAGTTTTAGACATTGTAACAAAATGTCTGAGAATAAAATTTGAATTTGGAAAAACTACTGAATACTTTCCCGAAACTCCAGATTTTGCTGATTTTAGATATTTGGCAAACGGAAAAAAAGATACTAATACTTTCGAAAAATACACTCAGGTTTTTGATGACAAACATGGTTTCATCAATAATTTAAGTGTTTTGGATTTACTTTTTAATGAAGGGAAATTTGCAATGGATTATTTGAAAACCCAAAAATTAGATCTAAAATAGAAAAATCAGCTTTCATTTTTGAAATTCAAATTTTGGATTTTCGAATTTGGAATTTGGAATTTTAAAAATTGAAATTTTATATCATTTATTCCATTGAAAGTCTCGTCATAATAGGATAATGATCGGAATTTTCGAAATCTGAAAAGCTTTCAAATTGCTTTACTTTCATTTTACTATCCGTGAAGATATAGTCAATTCTAGCAGGATAATAACGGAATTTATAAGTAGCTCCAAAACCTTCACCAGCTTCTTCAAAGGCATCTTTTTGCTTTCCTTTTATACTTCTATATACATAAGAGAAAGGACTATTATTCATATCGCCGCAGATAATAAACGGAGTTTTACACTGCTTGATATTTTCCTTAAAAATTTCTGCCTGCTCTTGCTGCTGTGTAAATCCTTTACTGATTCTGGCATAAATACGTTGTGATTTCTTTTGATTTACATTATCAATATCATCAGAAATCTCACTCACATCTGGAGATATTTTAATAGATTGTAAGTGCATATTATAAACACGAATAACATCTTTTCCGCGTTTTATATCTGCATATACTACATTATTATCCGATTTTGGAAAAATAATCTTGCCCTCGTTTATTATGGGAAACTTAGAAAAAATCGCCTGGCCTGTTTTTATCTTTTTTCCATCAATAAAAATATAACGGTGCGGATACACTTTTAAATCTAGGTGGGCCGAATTTGAATATTCTTGAATACATAAAATATCAGGATCTTTTTCGTCTATAAAAGATTTAATGTTATCGGGAATATCATCACGGTCCAGCCATTTAAAAACATTAAAAAGACGAACATTATAACTCATTACAGAAAAATCTTTTTCGTCCTGAATATATTCTTTCGCAGAAAACTTATAGAACTTACTAATAAATGTAATTCCTGTCAGCAATACCAAACCAGATAAAATAAGGCGCTTTTTAAACTGAATTGCCCAATAGACAAAAAACAGTCCGTTTGCCACAAAAAAGGCCGGCATAAACAACGTAAGCACCGATAAAAGCGGAAAGCTCTTAGGTGCTAAAAAAGGCAGAATATAAACGCTAAATGTGAGCACAGTAAGCACTATATTCAGAAAGAACATTATTTTATTAAACCAAGAAAGGTTTTTCATATTTTCTCCTACAAGTTATTTTCCAGCTTTAAATAAAAACTCTTTTTCTTCTTTTGTCAGACAATCATATCCAGACTGGCTGATTTTGTCTAAAATCTCATCAATCTGTTGCTGCGTTTTGTCTTTAGTAACAATTCTTGATGTAGGTTTCTGTGTAGGTTTTTGGTAATTTTTATGAACTTTTGTAAATGGGGACGAAGGAGATTTTCTAAAGAGATTGACAAAGAAGTCTAATGTTTTAGAAACAATGATACTTAAATCGGTACCGTTTTGTAATAACTTAATATAAGCAAATCCGAAGAAAGCACCAGCAAGATGCGAAATATGGCCGCCCATATTTCCTAAACGAAACTGCATTAAATCCAAAATTAAAATGACAGCAGTAATATGCCAAAGTTTGACATTTCCGAATAAAAACAAACGAACATTCATTAAGGGCGAATACGTTGTTGCTGCAACTAAAATAGCCATTATTGCAGCAGAAGCTCCAACAATAGAACCGCTGATATTAGACAAATAAAAACTTAGTGCAAAAGCAACTCCAGCAAAAAGAGCACTTAAAATATATAATCCTAAATATTGTTTTTGAGTAAAATAAGTTAAGAATAATGTACTGGCAAAATTCAAAACCATCATATTAAATAACAAATGCAAAAATCCGTCGTGAAAAAAAGCATAGGTTAAGAAAGTCCAAGGTTTAAACATGAAAACCTGAGGATCTGACGACAATGCTATCCAGCTTGGAAAATCAAATTGACCGATTGAATACTGATAGAAAAAAATCAAAGAAAGAATAAAACATGCGATATTCCAATAAATAACCCGCATGGCAATACCCCCCAATCTATATTGTAATTTTAAATCGTCTAGAATATTCATAGAAACTTCTTTTGGTTTTAGAATTTAAACTTAAAGTTAAAAATTAATTCCAACGATTGTTATTAAACTGATTTTTTTTCCAGTACCACATCATTAAAAAACCCGTAATTGCACCGCCAACGTGAGCAAAATGTGCTATACCAGTACCACCTCCGCCAAATAAAGAAGTCCCTTTAACTCCTAAAAACAAGTCGATTAACAAAAGTCCTGGAACAAAATATTTCGCTTTGATTGGAACGGGAATAAATAATAAAGCCAACTCTGCATTTGGAAACATAAATGCGAAAGCGGTCAATAATCCATAAATTGCGCCAGATGCACCAACGACCGTACCAATGTAAGCACTAGTAAATCCTTGAAATTGGGCAACACTTACCAAACTCTGCCATCTAGTATCGATTTTTCCTTCACCTAAAATCTGTAAAATCTGGGTTTTGTCGAAACCATTTGAGGTCAAAGTACTCATTGTGTCCTGAAAAAAATAATAATTCACAAGGGTATGAAGTAAAGCTGATCCTAAACCACAAGAAATATAAAAGAAGATGAATTTTTTTCCTCCCCAAAAATGCTCCAAAGCAGATCCGAAGGAAACCAATGCAAACATATTAAACGCTATATGCATAATACCGCCATGCATAAACATATGCGTGATTGGCTGCCAAGCTCTAAAATTTGGGTTTTCTGGAAAAAACATAGCCAAATATTCATAAGAAACCGGCACTAATTGAGATCCAATAAAAAATATAATATTAATAATTAGCAGTTGTTTAACTACTGGAGTCATATTCATCATAATGCAAACTTTTTATCTATATCTTCAACACGCATGGTGATGAAAGTTGGTTTTTGAAAAGGTGAAATATTCGGATCTTTACAAGCAAACAAACCGTTTACCAGATTATCTTGTTCTTTTTCGGTTAAATAAGATCCCGTTTTAACCGCTAAACTTTTCGCCATTGATTTAGCAATAGTATCATTTTGACTGTAACTATTTGCTGGAATTCCGTCTTGTAAATCGCTCAATAACTGCTCGATTACTAGAGAAACTTCGCTTTCGGTAATATTTACTGGAATTCCAGAAATCACAATATGATCTGACTTTGCTTGATCGAAAACAAATCCGGTGGTTTCTAGTGAAGGTTTTAATTCTTCAATTAATTCCATTTCTGATGCCGAATAAAATAAATCTAATGGAAAAAGCAATTGCTGGCTTGACGCTTGATTTACTGTCATATTCAACAAAAATTGTTCGTACAAAATACGTTGATGAGCCCTTTGCTGATCAACAATAATCATTCCTGATTTGATTGGCGAAACAATGTATTTTTTATGAATTTGATAGGTTTTATGAGTTGCCTGTTCAACCTCATCGTCATTAAACAAAGAAGAAGTTACTTCTTCATTTTCAAATGTAAAAGGCGAACTTTCTATACTTTCAGGATTTTCTGTATCTAAACCAACATAAAGACTTTCCCAGCTTGCAGTTGGTTCCACTCTTTTGGAATAACCCGAATAGGACGGACTCGAATATGAAGATCCAGACGACGATGATGCTCCTGAACTATAACTAGATCCTGTACTCGCTTTACTATAATGCTGATTAGTTTTATCATCTGTAAACGGATTAAAAGTCCCGTCTACTTGAATTGTAGGCGTTTCTACCTCCATATCTTTATAATGATAAGGCGTATCTAAGTTGGCATCTCTATCAAAATCTAAAACCGGCGCTACGTTAAACTGCCCCAGACTATGTTTGATTGATGCTCTTAAAATAGCATATAACGCTTGTTCGTCATCAAACTTAATTTCAGTTTTAGTTGGATGTATATTGATATCAATTGTATTTGGCGGCACTTGCAGATATAAGAAATAACTTGGCTGCGAGCCATCTTTCAATAATCCGTCGTAAGCAGACATTACTGCATGATGCAGATAACCGCTTTTTATGAAACGATCGTTTACAAAAAAGAACTGCTCTCCCCTATTTTTCTTAGCAAATTCAGGCTTGCATACAAAACCTTGAACATTTATAATTTCGGTATCTTCATTTACAGGAACCAATTTTTCATTGGTTTTACCAGACATTATACCCACAATTCTCTGGCGGTATCCTGCAGCAGGAAGATTGTACATTTCACTTCCATTATGGTAAAAACTAAAATGAATATTTGGATGCGCCAAAGCCACACGCTGAAACTCATCCATAACATGGCGAAATTCAACGGTATCTGATTTTAAGAAATTACGACGAGCCGGAATATTAAAAAACAAGTTTTTAACAGCAAACGAAGTTCCTTTTGGTAAAACCGCCACTTCTTGCGAAACAAATTTACTTCCTTCAATTACAATGTGTGTCCCAAGTTCGTCCTGATCTTGTTTGGTTTTCATTTCCATGTGTGCAATCGCAGCAATAGAAGCCAAAGCCTCGCCGCGAAAACCTTTTGTACCAAGAGCAAACAAATCTTCTGCCTGACGAATCTTTGAAGTTGCATGACGTGCAAAACACAAACGTGCATCGGTAACGGTCATCCCTACTCCATTATCGATAACCTGCACTAAAGATTTGCCAGCATCTTTTATTATCAATTTAATGTCAGTTGCTTTTGCATCAACAGCATTTTCTAACAATTCTTTTACAACTGAAGCGGGTCTTTGGACCACTTCTCCAGCAGCAATTTGGTTAGCAACGTGATCAGGAAGCAATTGGATAATACTCGACATTAAGCAAAAATAGTTTTAAAGTTTAGATTAGTTTTTATAAACCAAGAAGTACAAATTTAGTGAATTTTGATTGGCTTTCAGAACAAGAACTGTCATAAAAAAAACAAAAAAACCTATACCGTTATTACACAGTATAGGTTTTCTATTTTTTAAAACTAATGTGTTTTATTCGTTTTCTATTTTTCTTGGCGAATCTTCAATTTGAATCGCTCCAGAAGCCAATAAGGGCTGACTATATGCGTGCGCTATAGAAGCCTGCTGACGAATATAAGCCATTTTAATTGCTGCAATTGCAGCTTCAGTTCCTTTATTTCCATGAACTCCACCGCTCCTGTCAATAGACTGCTGCATATTATTGTCTGTTAAAACACAGAAAATAACCGGAATATCAGTTTGAACATTTAAATCTTTAATTCCTTGTGTAACGCCTTCACAAACAAAATCAAAATGTTTTGTTTGCCCTTGAATTACGCATCCAATTACGATAACAGCATCAACATTTTGTGTTTGAAGCATTTTTTTTGCTCCGTAGATCAATTCAAAACTCCCCGGAACATTCCAGCGGATAATTTGCTGTGCAGGAACATCGCAATCGATTAAAGCTTCATAAGCACCAGTATAAAGTCCTTCTGTTATGGTATCATTCCATTCAGAAACAACAATCCCAAATCGAAAGTCTTTCGCATTTGGGATTGTGTTTTTATCGTATTCTGATAGATTTTTATTTTCAGTAGCCATCTGTAATATTTTAGTTTTTTGATTTTCGTCCCGAAGCCTCGGGATAGATTCTTAAATACAAATCTACAATCTTAAATCTAAAGTCTAAAATTTTTATTGTGCTAATCCAATCAAGGCATCAACAGATGCTGATTCTGGAGTACTGTCGTAATTATCTTTAATATCATTAAAATATTTCAAGGCATCTTCCTTTTGACCTAAAGCCAAAGCCGTTTTTCCAGCTTTTAATAAGAAACGAGGTGTAGTAAAGTCATTTTTGTTAGACTCAGCCGCTTTTACATAAAAATCAAGAGCTTCTTTTTGCTGATTTTTTTGAGAATAAGCATCACCTGTTGCACCTTTAGCCAAAGCAGTTAAAATTACATCTTCAGATTTAAAATCACCTAAATATTTAATTGCCTCATCAAATTTACCAGTATTTAAATAAGCGATACCAGCGTAATAATTAGCTAAATTACCTGCATCTGTTCCAGAATATTCGTCAGCGATTTTAATAAATCCGAATTTACCTTCTGAACCGTTTAATGATAATTTGTATAATGAATCGCTAGAAACACCGTTTACAGCTTTTTCAAAATTTTGCTGCGCAACAAACATTTCACTAGCTGCTTCTTCTTGTTTTGGAGTTGCAACGAATTTTTGGTAAGCCAAATATCCAATTGTAGCAACTGCAATACCTGCAACTAACCCAATAATGATTTTTTGATTTTTAGCCACCCAATCCTCAGTTTTTGAAGCTGTCTCATCTAATTTTGAGAAAACACCAGCAGTAGTGCTGTCTTTTTCGTCAATAACTACCTGCGCTTCTTCGTTAACTTCTTTAACTTCCTTCTCTTTTGGTGTCTTATATCCTCTTTTATTGTAAGTTGCCATTTAAAAATTATTTAGTGAACGGCAAAAATAAAATTTTTATTGAAACCGACGTAAAAAATTTCAATTTTATCACTATTTTAAAAAAAATATTTTTGTTATTCAGCTGCCCTTTCGCGGAAGCAGTAAAATAAATCGGTTTCAAACCGCTCCCACGCCAATTATATCAATAATTTTCGATAATTTGCACCCTCAAATTCAAAACGACTTTTTAAAAGCTAAAAATATTGTTTCGGCCAATGTTTTCGCAGATTGACACAGATTTTAAAGTTCTAAATAACAAATCCTTTTTAATCATTTTAATCTGTATCAGAAGAAAAAAACAAAAAATTGATACAAAATTTTAAACTTTATCTTTTATAAGGTCTTCTAAAAAAATGCATTTAAACAAAATTTCATTATTCAATTATAAAAACTTTTCCGAAGCCAGTTTTGATTTCGATATCAAGATCAACTGTTTCGTGGGTAAAAACGGCATTGGAAAAACCAATGTGCTTGATGCTATTTATCATTTAGCCTACGGAAAAAGTTATTTTAATCCGTTGGCGGTTCAAAATATCAAACATGGCGAAGAGTTTTTTGTGATTGATGCCGAACTGGAAAAAAACGATCGTACAGAACAAATTGTCTGCAGTTTAAAAAAGGGACAGAAGAAAGTTTTAAAACGAAACGGAAAAGCTTACGATAAATTTTCAGATCACATTGGATTTGTTCCGCTGGTAATTATTTCGCCAGCCGACCGAGATTTAATTATTGAAGGAAGCGAGACGCGCCGTAAATTTATGGACAGCGTTATTTCGCAGTTAGATTCTACTTATCTTCATCAGCTTATTCAATATCAAAAAGTAATTGTGCAGCGAAATGCACTTTTGAAGTATTTTGCCCTTAATCATACTTTTGACAACGACACTTTGTCTATCTATAATGAACAATTGAATGAATATGGAAAATCGATTTTTGAAAAGAGAAAAGATTTCTTAGAACAATTTATACCTATATTTAATACACACCATCAAGCAATAACAGGATCTGAAGAAAGCGTACAATTGGTTTACGAAAGTCATTTGTACCAAAAAGACTTACTAACGCTTTTGCAGGAAAGTATAAATAAAGACCGCGTGCTTCATTATACTACCGTCGGAATTCATAAAGATGATTTGTCTTTTGAAATTGATTCGCATCCAATAAAAAAATTCGGATCGCAGGGACAGCAGAAATCTTTTCTGATTGCTTTAAAGTTAGCTCAATTTGAGTTTTTGAAAAAACAGAGCGGCGTCAAACCTATTTTACTTTTTGATGATATTTTTGATAAACTGGACGAAACCCGCGTAGCCAAAATTGTAGAAATGGTAAACAGCGAAACGTTTGGTCAGCTTTTTATTTCTGACACGCACCCGGAACGAACAGAAGCGATTGTGAAATCGACACATCAGAGTTATAAAATATTTAATTTATAAAGTTTTTTTGCCACAAATTTCACGAATTTTCACTAATTAAAAACTTTGACAAAGTTCAAAACTTTGGCAAAATTGAACGATAAGCAATTAAAAAATTAGTGTAAATTCGTGTAATTAGCGGCAAACATAAAAACAGCTTCAATCAAAAACATAGATATATGCTAACGAAAGAATCATTGCAATTTTTAGACGATTTAAAGAAAAACAACAATCGCGAATGGTTTCAGGAAAACAAAAAGAGATACGAAGTCTTTAAAAAAGATTATCATCAATTGGTGAGTGATTTTTTGGATGTGATGAAACCGCTTGATCCTGCTTTAGAATTATTGGAAATTAAAAACTGTACTTTTAGAATCAACCGTGATATTCGTTTTTCTAAAGATAAATCTCCTTACAAAGCTCATTTAGGCGTTTGGATGTCAACTGGAGCAAAAGGCGCAAATCGTGCAGGATATTATGTGCATATCGAAAAAGGCGCAAGTTTTATTGCCGGCGGATTTTATTCTCCTGAATCTGAAGATTTGAAAAAAGTTCGTAAAGAAATTGCATTTTTCCAGGATGATTTGGAAGAAATTTTAAACAACAAAGATTTCAAGAAAGAATTTGGGAATTTAGATATAAACGAAAACAATTCGCTTAAAAGTATGCCTCGCGGTTATGAAAAAGACCATCCTGCAATTGAATTCTTAAAATTGAAAAGTTATACTGCAACTCAAGTATATGATATTTCTGAAGTAACCAAAAAAGATTTTGTTTCTAAAATGAGTCAAAAACTGATTGCCTTAAAACCTTTGAATGATTTTATTAATCGCGCCTTAGAAACTGAGGAATAAAAAAGATAAAATTGCCACGAATTTCACAAATTGACACGAATTCATTTTATCTGCCACAGATTAAAGAGATAAGGTGATTTTTTTCGCCACGACCCGAGCGATAGCGAACGGACGAATTAATTACACAAATTTTCACTAATTAATTAGTGTCAATTCGTGAAATTCGTGGCAACATTAAGACGAATCCTTTTAATCTTTTTAATCTGTGACAAAAAATAATAACTGAATGAAAAGAAAAATACTTTTTCTTGGAGAATCTTACCGCGCCGATGCTATCACTTGGATGAAAGGCTTGAAAGAATTTGGCGATTTTGAAATTATCACTTGGGAACTTCAAACGGCAAACAATCAAAGATTTAAACGTATTTTAGAATATTTATTCGCTCCCATTGCTATTCGAAAAATCATTAAAAAAGAAAAGCCAGATATGGTTATTGCCGAAAGAACTACAAGTTATGGTTTTCTTGCTGCAATATCTGGTTCTAAAACCATTGCAATCGCACAGCAAGGCCGAACGGATTTATGGCCGGAAGACTCTATTCTATATCCTTTTAAAAAATTCATTCAGAAATACGCTTTCAAAAAAGCACATTTAATTCACGCATGGGGTCCAGTCATGACAATTCACATGAGAGAAATTGATGTTGATATGAATAAAGTTCTGGTTATGCCTAAAGGAATTGATTTATCGCTTTTTTCTCCTTCAATAAATAATTCAAATAAAATTGAAGCAATTGTAACACGTTCGCTTCAACCCGAATACCGACACGATTCCATTTTAAAAGCTTTTGGAATTTTACATCAAAAAGGAATCGATTTTACCTTAACGATTGTTGGAGACGGAACCCGATTGCAGTTTTTAAAAGATTTAGCCAAAGATTTACAAATCGAAAGCAAAGTTATTTTTACAGGAAGAATTCCGAATACAGAACTCCCACAATTATTGCAGCAATCGAATATTTACATAAGCATGCCTATTACCGAAGGTGTTTCGGCTTCTTTGTTTGAAGCAATGGCTTGCAATTGTTATCCTGTAGTTTCTAATATTCCGGGAAATCAAAGCTGGATTACGCATCGAGAAAACGGACAATTAATTGAAGTTGATAATATCGAAATGTTAGCCGAAGAATTAATTTGGTCTTTTGAAAATTCTGAATCTCGAAATCAGGCAATTATTCGAAATAGAAAATTTGTGGAAGAAAATGCTAGTTATGATATTAATATGAAGGTTATTGCAGAGAAATATCATGAGTTGTTTTCAAAATAATGAACCGCAAAGCTCGCAAAAGGTTTACGCTATGAACGCTAAGCTTTGCGAACTTTGGGCAAACTTTGTGCCTTTGCGGTAAAAACAAAAATTATAATTCATACTTTTGAACTCAGATTTAAAAGCCTTTTATTTATGGAAATCCAATCCAATTTTTCTTTAAAAAACTATAACACTTTTGGTATTGAAGCCAAAGCCAAACAATTTGTAGCTGTTCATTCTGTTGAAGAATTGAAAACAATTTTAGAAGAAAACAAAAACCAGAAAAAATTTATTTTAGGAGGTGGCAGCAATATGCTTTTGACCAAAGATATTGAAGCTCTTGTTATTCATATCGACTTAAAAGGCAAAAAGATAATTAAAGAAGATGACGATTTTGTATGGGTTGAAAGTCAGGCTGGAGAAACTTGGCATGATTTCGTTCTTTATACTATCGACAATAATTTTGGCGGATTAGAAAATATGTCGCTGATTCCTGGAAATGTAGGCACAACTCCAGTTCAGAATATTGGCGCTTACGGAACTGAAATTAAAGATACTTTTGTTTCGTGCGAAGCTATGAATATTGATACTCAGGAAATAAAAACGTTCATAAATACTGAATGTAATTTTGGTTACCGCGAAAGTATTTTCAAACATGAAGTTAAAAATCAATTTATTATTACTTCGGTTGTTTTTAAATTAACCAAACGAAATCATAAAATCAATACTTCGTACGGGGATATTTTGGCAGAATTGGCTAAAAACAACATTTCAGAACCCACATTAAAAGACGTGAGTAATGCTGTTATCGCGATTAGACAAAGCAAATTACCAGATCCTAAAGAACTAGGAAACAGCGGCAGTTTTTTTAAGAATCCAATTTTATTAAAATCTGATTTCGAAAAAATCCATCAGAAATTTCCAGAAATGAAATTTTACGAAGTTTCTCCAACCGAAGTAAAGGTTCCTGCAGGATGGCTTATTGAACAGGCAGGTTTTAAAGGAAAACGTTTTGGTGACGCTGGAGTTCATAAAAACCAAGCCTTGGTTTTGGTAAACTATGGTAATGCAACAGGACAAGAAATTCTCGCCGTTTCTAAAGAAGTTCAAAAAACTGTTTTTGAAAAATTCGGCATTTCTATTGAAGCAGAAGTGAATGTCATTTAAAGTTTTATTTAACCATTTTCTTTTTAATGAAAAAGCTTAACTTCAAAGTAATCATAATGCAAGTACTTGGACTCATTCTTCTGATTCATGGAATATTGCAATTACGATTTTATACCGTAGCCGAAAAATTTATCTGCGCTGTAAATCATTTTCAGGACAAAAGTTCAGAATGCTGGAACAGATTATTTCCTGCCAAAGAAGATATTTTTAATTTTTGGCCTAGTATTTATATCTGGATTTTTTTAGGATTTTTGTCTGGAATTATTTTGGTTTCTTTTCTAAATTGGAAAAATAAGCTTTCACCTCTAAACACGATTTTAGCCGCGATAGTGATGTATATTATAATGCGATTTAAATTTTTTAGAAAAGGAATATTATCTCGTTTATTTGACTCTTTTTTATCTGTCTTTTCAGATGATTTTAAATTGCAATTTATCATTGGCGGAGTTCTTTCCGCTTTGATTGGAATTTTAATTTTATGGTTAAGCGTTAAACCTGTTTTTTTTAATCCGAAAGAAGAAGAAAACCCAGATTAAAATGACAGAACTCATCTCTATAAAAATTACAAATCCAAACAATGAAAAAGTTTTAGGAATCGTCGACGAATTATCAGCAAATCTTTATCTTCGTTTTGGAAGCGATGGAAAAAATTCTTTTACAGATTGGGAATACAACAATTCTAATTTTGTATTTGTTACTGCAGAAATTGAAGACGAAATTGTTGGCTGCGGGGCAATCAGACCAATTGATGCAAACGCTGGCGAAGTGAAAAGAATGTATTCAAAATATCCTGGAAAGAAAATTGGACAGACGATTTTAGCTTTTTTAGAAAATAAAGCAAAAGAAATTGGATACACCAATTTAGTTTTAGAAACGAGGCTGAAAAATGACATGGCTATTCAATTTTATCAAAAGCAAGGATATAATGTAATTCCAAATTACGGAAAATATATAGATCGTCCAGAAGCAATTTGTCTTGGAAAATCTTTAAATAGACTCATATAATGTATACACCAGATTTATACAAAAATGAAAATCCTGAAGAAATCAGAACTTTTTTGAAAGAAAACAGTTTCGGAATTCTGATTAATCAGACTAACGGAAAATTATTTGCGACGCATATTCCGATTGAGCTTGAAATAAATGCTGACGGAAAGGAAATACTTCAGGGCCATATTTCTAAACTGAATCCTCAGGCAGAAGGTTTCAGAGAAAACGATCAGGTTTTGGCGGTTTTTAATGGTCCGCATAGTTACATTTCCTCTTCTTGGTACGATCACGAAAATGTACCAACATGGAATTACATAGCTGTGCATGTTTACGGAAGGATCAAAATTGTAGATTATGACACTTCTGTAGAACAGTTAAAAAAGTTAGTAGATAAATACGAAGCTAATTCTCAAAACCCTGTTCGAGTTGAAGATTTATCTGAAAAAACAATGCGTGAAGCACGAGGGATTTTTGGTTTTGAAATAGAAATTGAAAAAATTCAAGCCACAAAAAAACTTTCACAAAACCGCGACGATCATAATTACAGCAATATTATTCATGAATTAGAGAAAACTGAAAACCCTCAGTCTATTGCCGTTGCAAAAGAAATGTCGAAATGCCGAAAGTAAATTGGCTTTAATCATTGGAAATTACTAATTCATAACTACATTTGTTCTCGCAAATTTCAGATATTAACAGACATTAAAACTATATGCTTATAACTTTATTTTACTTTTTTATTGCTATTGTTTTTATTCAACTTTTCTATTATTTAGGAATTTTTGGAAAATTTGCTTTTGGTAAGCCTCAAGAAATTACGCAAAAAAAACTTCCTGTTTCTGTAGTTGTCTGCGCTAAAAATGAAGAAGAGAATGTGAAAAAATACATTCCGATTTTAGCACAGCAGGATTATCCCGATTTTGAAATTGTCTTAATTGACGACGCATCAAGCGATGAAACTTTGGAAGTATTTGAAGAATTTGAAAAAGAGTTCCCAAATATCCGTTTGGTAAAAGTTGAAAATAATGAGGCTTTTTGGGGAAATAAAAAATACGCCCTGACACTCGGAATTAAAGCTGCCAAAAAAGATTATTTATTGTTTACAGATGCAGACTGTTACCCAACGTCTAAAGATTGGATTACTGCCATGACTTCGAAGTTTACTATGAACAAAACAATTGTCTTAGGTTACGGAGGTTATGAAAAAGTAGAAAATTCGTTTTTAAATAAGATTATTCGCTTTGAAACTGTTTTAACTGCAATTCAATATTTTTCATGGGCAAAATTGGGACTTCCGTACATGGGTGTCGGAAGAAATTTAGCCTATAAAAAAGAAGAGTTTTTTAATGTAAATGGCTTTATCGATCATATACAGGTTCGTTCTGGTGATGACGATTTATTTATTAATCAAGCGGCAAATAAAGAAAATACTACTATTTCTTATACCCCGGAAAGTTTTACCTATTCAAAACCAAAAAGAACGTACAAAGAATGGTTTACCCAAAAAAGAAGACATATCTCTACTGCAGAACATTATAAGTTTTTTGACAAGATGCAACTGGGATTATTCTTTATCTCACAATTATTCTTCTTTTTATTAGTTATAATTCTGCTGGCTTTTCAATTTCAATGGATTGCCGTATTAGCAATTTTAGCCACACGTTACACCGTTGTTTGGACAGTAGTTGGATGTTCAGCTGGAAAACTGAAAGAAAATGACCTTAAAATTTGGTTTCCAGTGGTTGAAGTAGCACTTATATTAACGCAAATTAATATCTTTATAACTAATATCTTTTCAAAACCGGTATATTGGAAATAAATTCTAAAATAGAAAAAGCAAAAAAAGGCGATCAGATCGCCTTTACTTTTTTATTAGATCATTATTGGAATGAGGTGTATGCTTTTATGCTCAAACGCACCGAAAATGAAACCACCGCAGAAGACATTACCATTGAAACTTTCTCTAAAGCTTTTGACAAAATAGGATCTTACAATCCTGAATTTCAATTCAACACCTGGCTGATTGCTATTGCAAAAAATGTTTACATTGATTTATTACGAAAAAAGAAAACCAATCTTTTTATAGAAATCACAGATAACGAAGACCAGCAGGCATACAATATAGCCGACCCAACTCCATCTGCAGAAGATGCTTTAATTAAAGAACAGAATCTTTCCCGTCTGCTTTTGTGCATTAAAGAACTCAAACCTCACTACCAAGAAGTAATTCAGCTTCGTTATTTTCAAGAAATGTCTTATCAGGAAATTGCGGTTAAGATAGATGAACCTCTGAGCAGTGTAAAAGTTAAACTTCTGCGCGCAAAAAAATTATTGGCAGAAATTATCGAACGTAATAGATAATTTATTATCTTTAATCAAAGAATAATATACTATTCGTATTTTTATTCTTAAAAAACAAGTATTACCACACTAAAACTACAACTATTGCGTTGTTAGCTCCAACCCTAAACCTTTTTATGCGTATGATTTAAAGTTACTTAACCTTAAAACCCAAAAATTATGTCTAAATTAAGTATTTATGAAAACAAGTGGATTGACCTTGTTTTCGAAAACAAAAACAAAGAGTACGGTGCGTATCAATTACGCCAAGAGAATTCTAAAAATTCTGTTACAGCTCTATTTATGGGTTTACTGTTATTAACGGCTTTAGGAAGTGCATCTGTACTTATTAGCAAATTTAAGCCACAAGTGAGCGATCCCTCAACTGAAACAACTCCTCTTTACGAAGATCCTCTAGTTTTGGTAAATATCGATCCTACTGTTGCACCGCCGCCACCCGCTCCACCTGCACCAGTAGTAGAGCAAACCGCAGCGACGAGTACAACAGACGCAACGCAGTTGATTAATCCTGTAGTAGCAAAAACTGAAGAAGCTGTAAAGGAAATTGCCACTAATAAAGACAATGCTCCAGTTATAGAAAATCTTAACGGAACAGGAACTTCTGCTAACACAATGCCAACAACAGGAGGCGGAGGAAATGGTGATGTTGCTTCGGCAGCTCCAACTACTAGTGAACCTGTTTCATCTGCAATTCTGGACAAACAACCTGAATTTCCAGGGGGAATTAACCAATTCTACAAGTATGTAGGAAACAATTTCCGCAGACCAGAATTGGAAATGGAAAAAACATTAAGAGTTTATGTTTCTTTTGTAGTTGAAAAAGACGGATCACTTACTGATATTATGGTAAAAAATGATCCTGGCTACGGAATGGGGAAAGAAGCTGTTAGAGTTTTAAAATCTTTAAAAACAAAATGGAATCCGGGAATTCTGGACGGAAAGGCGGTACGAACTATGTACAACCTTCCAATTACGATTAAGACGGATGTAGAATAATAAATAAAAAAGCAGAACTTAGGTTCTGCTTTTTTATTGGGTTTTATTTTAAAAAAAACCAAAAGAATGAAAGTTTATTACATTTACAATTCATTCTTAAAATTTGATTGTAATGCCTTTTACTTTTTCTCATCCAGCAATTATTCTTCCTTTAAGATGTTTACCAAAATCGTGGTTTTCTTTCACATCTTTAATAATTGGCAGTCTCACACCTGATTTTGAATATTTCCTGCGGATGAAAGTCAAAAGTAATTACAGCCATACTCTTTCGGGCATTTTTTGGTTTGATTTACCTTTGACTATTATACTGGCTTTTATTTTTCATAACCTCGCTAGAAATTTATTATTTCAAAACCTTCCATCAATTATTAAAAATAGAGTATTCGTTTTTACAGAATTTAATTGGAATATTTACTTTAAAAGAAATTGGTTTATTGTTTCACTTTCTGCACTAATAGGTATAATTTCTCATGTCTTTTGGGATGGCTTTACTCATAACCATGGCTACTTCGTAAATCAAATTGATTTTCTTAGAAATTCTTTATCCTTTTTGGGAAAAGAAATTCCATTTTGGAAAATAGCACAGCATGGAAGCTCAATTATTGGGGGTTTAATTATCATAGTTACTTTTTTCAAACTTCCACAAAATGTAAATTCTCCAAACTCCATCCGAAGATTATATTGGATTTCAATAATTTTATTTAGCATTTCTATATTCTTCATTAGATTTATAATAAATCCAAAAGCGTTAAATATTGGAAATATGATCGTATCTATTATTGCTTCATTTTTAATTGCAATAAGTTTAATTCCGCTGTTAATTAAACTTAAATCAAGCACAAAAAATTAGCAAAATCAATTACTTTTACTATATGTAAAGTCAATTCATGTAACTAAATAAAAAATAAAAAAATGGGAATATTTTCAGCTCTTATGGGCAATGCAGGCGCTGTAAGCCAAGAAGATTTAGTTAAAAAATACGGACAGCTTTTAACTACAAACGAAGAAATCGAAATGGGTTTTAAACTTATTCGAGATACTTTTATCTTCACCAACAAAAGATTAATTTTAGTTGATGTGCAAGGAATTACCGGAAGTAAAACAGAATACAAATCAATTGCTTACAAAAGCATTACACGTTTTAGCGTGGAAACTGCCGGAACTTTTGATCTGGATGCCGAATTAAAAATTTGGGTTTCCAGCGAATTAAATCCAAGTATCGTAAAACAATTTAACAAATCGGTTAATGTTTACGAAGTACAAAAGATCCTTGCTTTTCACGTATTAGGATAAAAAAGCAAACCCGGCAAACTCAAAATTTGCCGGGTTTTATTATTTAAGAAACTGACTTTATTTCTTTTTTGTTGTAGTCTTCTTCGTTGTTGCTGCTTTTTTAGTAGTTGTTGCAGCTTTTTTAGTAGTTGTCGCAGGCGGAACAGTATTCACAATCTTTTGCTGCACATACGGTTTATACAGACCATCCTTCTCTGCTCTTTTCTTAGCATCTTCTGCTCTTTTCTGCGAGTCTGGATGCGAACTCATCATCTGGTCAATAAATGAAGCCTGAGCTCCTTCACTCATTTTTGCTAAAATTCTAAACGCAGATTCCTCAGCATTTACATTGTAACCATTTTTCTTCATGAAATTGTACGCAAACAAATCTGCTTCTGCTTCTTGTTTACGGCTGAATTTACTATCAACGATAGCACTTCCAATTTTACCAAGCTGACTGTCTGTAACCGTCGCAACTGTAGCTGATTGCGAAGAAACACCATCCATTAGTGCTTCTTTTTGATAAGCTGCTCTAATAGCATCTCTTGAGTCATTGTTCGCAACGTGACCAATTTCATGGCCAATTACCGCAATTAATTCATTATCATCCATAATATCCATTAATCCCGAATACACGCGAACGCTGCCGTCTGCTGTTGCAAATGCATTTACTTCTTTTAATTTATAAACTTTATAATTTAAAGTAAATCCCTCTCCAGATACATGTTTTCCAAAAACTCTGTTCAATCGTAAAGCGTAACCATCTGCAGCTCCAGCAATTTCATGCTCAGAATCCAATTTATCAACTGCTTCTTTAGATAATTTAGCCGCGTCTGCGTTACTAAAAGTAAAACCAGTAACTCCTTTTTGAACTGCCCCTATTGCTTTATCTCCAAAATTAATCTGTGCATTCAGTTTAGTTAAACTAAAAGCTGCTAATAAAGCCCCTAATACAATAAATTTCTTTCTCATTTTTACTCTTATTAATTTTAATAACAAATGTATTACAAAAATATGGTTGATTCCAATTTCGAAATTTAGTTTTTTAACAAATAAAGGTATAAAATTTAAACGTTTAAAAATCAAATGAATGCCAAAATCACATTCGATTTAAAAATAATCATAATTAAAACTAATTGTTATTGCAAAAGATAACACAAAGGATATTGATTTAACTTCATCATTAAAGATTCTAAAAAATAAACTTCGTATCTATTCGCTTTCAAATTACTAAATTAAATCCTAAACAAATCTCCAAATAAACTACATTCCGTATCTTTGCACTTTGAATATTGATATATGGAAACAGTCTCTGCAAATATACCTGCCACAAAACCTAAGTGGTTGAAAGTAAAATTACCAATTGGACAAAAATATACTGAACTTAGAGGTTTAGTTGATAAATATAGTTTAAATACCATTTGTACTTCAGGAAGCTGCCCTAATATGGGAGAATGCTGGGGCGAAGGAACAGCAACTTTTATGATTTTAGGAAATGTCTGTACTCGTTCTTGCGGCTTTTGCGGCGTAAAAACCGGAAGACCTGAAACGGTAGATTGGGACGAACCTGAAAAAGTAGCCCGCTCTATAAAAATCATGAACATCAAACACGCGGTAATTACAAGTGTTGATAGAGATGATTTAAAAGACGGAGGTTCTATTATTTGGATGGAAACTGTTAGAGCAATTCGCAGAATGAACCCTAACACCACGCTTGAAACTTTAATTCCGGATTTTCAAGGAATTGAAAGAAATATAGATCGTATTGTTGAAGCAAATCCAGAAGTGGTATCTCACAACATGGAAACTGTGAGACGTTTGACACGTGAAGTTCGTATCCAGGCTAAGTATGACAGAAGTTTAGAGGTGCTTCGTTATTTAAAAGAAAAAGGCATTAACAGAACTAAATCTGGAATTATGCTGGGTCTTGGAGAAACTGAAGAAGAAGTTTTTCAGACTATGACCGATTTACGAAATGCAAATGTTGATGTGGTAACGATTGGACAATATTTACAGCCAAGTAAAAAACATCTTCCTGTAAAAGAATTTATAACTCCTGAACAATTTGCGAGATACGAACAATTCGGTCTTGATTTAGGTTTCAGACATGTAGAAAGCGGACCTCTTGTTCGTTCTTCTTATAAAGCACAAAAACATATTTTATAAAAAAAGTTTAATCGTTTTAATTGGTTAATCGCAGGTACGTTTAACCGTTTAAGCAATTAAACGATTTCAACGATTAAACGATTAACCTAATTAAACGAATAAACCAAATAATTGAAAACAAGAATTGCCATTAATGGATTTGGGAGAATCGGCAGAAATTTATTTCGTCTCCTTTTAAATCATCCTGAAATCGAAGTCGTTGCTATAAATGACATCGCAGACAACAAAACCATGTCACATTTAATTAAATATGACAGTATTCATGGTGTTTTACCTTTTGCAGTAAGCCACGACGAAAACAGCATTATTGTAGACGGCAGGCATTTTTTCTTTTTTCATGAAAAAAAAATCTCAAATATAGACTGGAAATCGCATTCGATTGATATTGTTATCGAATCGACTGGTAAATATAAAACGCATGAAGAACTAAATGCGCACTTAGAAGCTGGTGCAAAAAAAGTAATTCTTTCTGCTCCTTCTGAAGTTGATACTATAAAAACAGTAGTTCTTGGGGTAAATGAAAGTATTCTTGATGGTACTGAAAATATAGTTTCAAATGCAAGCTGTACCACAAACAATGCTGCGCCAATGATCAAAATCATTGAAGAATTGTGCGGTATTGAACAAGCTTATATTACCACTATACATTCTTACACAACAGATCAAAGTCTTCATGACCAGCCCCATAAGGATTTACGCCGTGCAAGAGGTGCCACCCAGTCAATTGTTCCAACAACTACAGGCGCAGCTAAGGCATTAACAAAAATTTTTCCTAAATTGCACAATAAAATGGGAGGATGCGGCATTCGAGTTCCAGTTCCCGACGGTTCATTAACAGACATAACCTTCAATGTAAAACGCGCTGTAACCATTGAAGAAATAAATAAAGCATTTAAAGAAGCCTCAAAAACAAATTTAAAAGGAATATTAGATTACACCGAAGATCCTATTGTCTCGGTCGATGTAATTGGCAATACACATTCTTGTTTGTTTGATGCACAGTTAACTTCAGTTATCGATAAAATGGTAAAAGTAGTAGGCTGGTATGATAACGAGATTGGCTATTCATCAAGATTAATAGATTTAATTTTAAGAATAAGTAAAAAATAAGGTTCATTGTAAAAGCATTGCCATACATGAAATACTGTCTTTTTATTGTTGTTTGTTTTCTTACCCCGTTTTTGTATTCTCAAACCAAAAAGAATACAGATAGCGTTACCTATTATAACAAACTGGCCAACAATAATCTTGACAATAAAAAGTTTAATCAGGCAGTTCTTTACACCCAAAAATCTATCAATTTTTGCGAAGTACACGGAAAAACAGAAAACCTTGCCAATCAGACTTTAAAGCTTGGCAAAATCTATTACAATCAGGGAAAATTTGACGCTGCTTTAAAAAATTTCCACAAAACAGTTTCCTTATACGATACAATTAAACCAAGCTGTATCAAAGTTCTAGCATTGCACTACATTGGCGTAACGAATACTGCAAAAGGCGATTATAAAACTGCAGCTATTTATTATGCGAAAGCAAATGATTTACTAAAACAGCTTAACATTGCAGACCACAGTGAAGCTTTAGAATATCAAAAAGCGTTAGCGCTGAAAACAAATAATGATTTAGTTTTAGCCGCCAAAACTTTTAGAAAAATCACCAAACATCCCGATAATTCTTCTATTATAAAAACTAAAGTTGATTCCTACTACCAGCTTGGTTTAATTGAAACACTGCTTAGAAGAAATGATTCGGCCATAATCTATTTCGACAAAGCAATAGAGTACAATGATAAAATCAATGATTTTCAAAAAAAATCTAAAATTGTTTTGGCAATAAGCCAATATTACAAGCAGAATAAAAATTATGACTTGGCCTATTCGTATTTAAACGAACATTATCAGCTAGAAAATTATCTGCTGAAATTGAAAAATGCCAAAGTAGATTTAAATGAATTTGAAAAATTCAAAAAAAATCAATCTTTAAATAATACTATAAAAAGAGAAAGCGAAGAAAAAATTCAGCTTAAAACCTATCGATATTCTAAGCTCGTCAGCATTTTAGCAATTGCATTGATTTCGATTTTATCTCTTTTAAGTCTCGCTTTGTACAAAAATAATATCATTAGAAATCAGAATAATTTACTGCTTCGCGAAAAAAACAAAGAACTAATTTTAGCTAAAAATAAAGCAGAAAAAGCATCCAAAGCAAGATCTGAATTTTTATCAACCGTAAGTCACGAACTGCGGACACCTCTGAATGCAATTAACGGAATTACGCATATCTTACTTGAAGATAACCCCAAAAAAAGGCAGTTAAAATATTTAGAATCTCTAAAATTTTCTGGTAATTATTTGACTACTTTTATTAATGAAATTTTAGAAATCAATAAAATTGAATCCACTAAAGTTGATGTAGAAAATATCAGCTTCAACCTGAAAGAACTTCTTTTTAACATTCAAAGCTCCTTAAAAGAGTTAGCTACAGCCAATAAAAATTATTTCAATTTAGAAATAGATCAATCTATTCCAGACAATCTAATAGGAGATCCGACCAAATTATCCCAAATCATACTTAACTTAATCAATAATGCTTTAAAGTTTACTCAAAACGGACATGTAAATGTTATTGCAAAATTGTATTCGCAAGAAGATGAAAATGCTATAGTTTATTTCGAAATTGTTGACACAGGAATTGGTATTCCTGAAGATAAGCTTCAAAGTGTTTTCGAAAGTTTCTCGCAAGGATCTATCGAGGTAAACAGAAAATACGGCGGAACCGGTCTTGGACTTACAATTGTAAAAAAACTAATAGAACTTTTAGGAGGCGAAATAAAATTAAAAAGTGAAGTTGGTAAAGGATCTACTTTTACCTTCAAATTAAATTTCAAAATTAATAACGAAACATTGGAAGTAATTGAAGAAGTAAAACCTTATAACGACAAACAATTGAAAAACAAATCTATTTTATTGATCGAGGATAACAAAATCAATCAAATGATTACCCGAAAAATGCTTGAAAACAAACACATTACTTGCGAAATCATAGATAATGGAGAAGATGCTGTCGAGCTTTTAAAGATTAAACGTTTTGATATGGTTTTAATGGATGTCCATCTTCCTGGAATTAACGGTACAACGGCTACCAAATTGATTCGAGAATTTGACAAAACAACTCCGATTATTGCATTAACTGCCATTTCGCTTGACGAAAACCGTGATATGCTTCTTTCTTTCGGAATGGATGATGTTATTACTAAACCTTTCGTTCCAGACGAATTTTACACTACTATTGCCAAGTTTTTTGATTAATTAAGATTATAAATTTAATTTGACATACTCCAAAATTGTCGCATCAAAATTTTGCTGATGGTTTATAAAAGAGCTTTTTATTGGCAGATAATACAATTGAGAAACTAATATTGAGTCTTTTAAACGCACATAATCTTTTTCCGTTGTAATTATTTTTCTTCCGTTAGCTTTAGTTGTAATAGAATCTAAATCGGAATCAGAAAAATGATGATGGTCTGGAAAAGTAAGGCATTCATCATTTTCATTTTTCAAATAGTCAAAAAATGGTTTTGGTTTTGCAATTCCAGCCAAAAGCAACTTAGGCTCAGATTTGATTTCAGCTACATCAATATTTTCTTCTTTCCCATAAATTACTGTATCATAATCTATAAAAGTAAAAAACACCTGCTGCGAACACGTTAGTTTTAATTTTAATCTAATCTCAGCCTGTTTTTCATCAGACAAAACTTTAGGGCATTTTGTAACCACAACAATATTAGCTCTTTTGGCTCCGCTCCTGCTTTCTCTTAAATTTCCTGTTGGCAGCATAAAATCATCTGCATACAAATCATCGTATGAAGTCAGCAGAATATAAAAACCTGCTTTTACTTTTCGGTGCTGAAAAGCATCATCAAGCAAAATAATTTCTGGTTTACTAGGCTGGGAAAGTAATTGCTGAATTCCATTTGTACGATTTGCATCGACCGCAACCTGTACATTTGGAAATTTTTGATAAAACTGAAAAGGTTCATCGCCAAGGATTTCGGCATTCGAATTATTATCTGCCAAAACAAAACCTTCCGATTTCCTTTTATAACCACGGCTTAATGTCGCTGCTTTATATTTATCTGATAACAATCGTATCAAATACTCTATTTGAGGTGTCTTCCCAGTTCCGCCAACGCTTAAATTACCAACGGCAATAACAGGAAGATTAAAAGAAGTTGATTTAAGAATTCCTTTATCAAAAAGAAAATTACGAATGCTTGTAATGAGTCCATATAAAATGGCGAATGGGAAAAGTATTTTTCGAAGTATGTTCATTATTTCAATTTATTCAAAACAGTAGAATTAATTAGCGATTTCATTTGGCTAATAGCAATTTCGTTTAATTTTAATACCCTTTCAGCCTGTATAATTCCTTGTTGTATTAACATTGCATTTATACTTTCAAGATTTGACAATACAACTAATTGTTCAATCGATGCCGAATCTCTAATATTACCTTTGTCATCTGGATTTTCATCACGCCATTCCTTGGCAGTTTTACCAAATAAAGCAACATTCAACAAATCTGCTTCGTCAGCATAAATAAAATTCTTCTGTTTTATATTTATCATCAATGGAATTAGTTTTTCCTTAATTGCATCTGTATGTATAGTATAATTAATTTTTGAAATGGTCCTCTGCAAGTTCCATTCTAACTTTTTTGTTTTACTTTCCTCTTCTTTTAAGCGCTGAAATTCCTTTATAAGATAAAATTTAAACTCTGCACTTAACCAAGTGGCAAATTCAAAAGCAATGTCTTTATGTGCAAATGTACCGCCATATCTTCCAGTTTTCGAAGTTATTCCTATTGCATTTGTTGTTTCAATCCATCTTTTAGGCGTTAATGAAAAACTATTAGAACCTGCCATACTTTTAATTCCTTCGAATTCGATGGAATTAAAATCTGGGTTATTAAATTTTTCCCACAATCCAATAAATTCAATTGTACTACGATTCCTCATCCAGTTTTGCAATATATAATCACTACGTTCGCTATCGCGATGTCTAGCGATATCCGTTAGAGACATAAAATCATCTTTATCGTCTTCAAATACAACTATATCTATTCCTTGAACATTTATTCTTCTATTTTTCGCCATTTTATTAATTTAAACTAATCTCTTTTTAATACACGTAAGAAAAAACACAAAAATAAACAGTAGCTCTAAATAAAATAGTGAAAGGAAAAAGTATTTTTCAAAGTAAGTTCATTTTACGAAAGTATAATATTTTTTGTTAATTTGTCTTAAGTTTCAAGTTCAACAACCTGAAACTTGAAACCTGAAACTTAAACACAAATGAAAATATCAAACATACTTAAAGTTCTAGAAGAAATGTCGCCTCTTGCCTATGCAGAAGATTTTGACAATGTTGGACTTTTAGTCGGAGATTCTGAAACTGACTGCACCGGAGTTTTAGTCTGTCATGATGCTCTAGAAAATGTTATTGAAGAAGCTATTACCAAAAATTGTAATCTGGTAGTTTGTTTTCACCCGATATTATTTTCTGGAATTAAAAAAATTACTGGTAAAAATTATGTTGAGCGCGCCATTCTAAAAGCAATAAAAAATGATATTGGTATTTATGCCGTTCATACCGCGCTTGATAATCATTCACAAGGTGTAAATAAAATTTTCTGCGATGCAATAGGATTAACGAATACTAAAATATTAATTCCTAAAAATAATTTCATACAAAAATTAATTACTTATACCGTTCTAGATAATGCTGATAAAGTCCGGAATGCTTTATTTGAAGCCGGTGCGGGCAAAATTGGCAATTATGACAACTGCAGTTTTAATTCACAGGGCTTTTTTACTTTCGAAGGAAATGAAGACAGCAATCCTGTAATTGGCGAAAAAGGAAAACTGCATACTGGAGAAGAAATTAAAATTGAAGTCGTTTTTGAAAAACATCTCCAATCACGAATTTTAAAAGCGCTTTTTACCAATCATATTTATGAAGAAGTGGCTTATGAAATTTATGATCTGCAAAATTCTCATCAAAATATTGGTCTGGGAATGATTGGTGAATTTGAAACCGAAATGGATGAAAAGAGTTTTCTTCATTTGGTTAAAGAAAAAATGATTGCCGACGGAATTCGTCATTCTGCATTTTTAGGAAAAGAAATTAAAAAAGTTGCAGTACTTGGAGGTTCTGGAAGTTTTGCAATAAAAAATGCAATTCAGGCTGGAGCCGATGCTTTTTTGACCGCAGATTTGAAGTATCATCAGTTTTATGAGGCTGAAAACAAGTTACTTTTGGCCGATATTGGTCATTTTGAGAGCGAACGCTATACAAAAAACTATATTGTTGATTATCTTCGAAAAAAAATTCTTAATTTTGCGATCATTTTATCGGAAGAAAATACAAATCCAGTTAAGTACTTATAGAATATGACGAATACGAAAGAATTAAGTGTTGAGGACAAGTTAAGAGCAATATATGATTTACAGCTTATTGACTCTAGAATTGACGAAATCAGAAACGTTAGAGGTGAGCTTCCTTTAGAAGTTGAAGATTTAGAAGATGAAGTTGCAGGTTTGAGCACTCGTTCAGAGAAACTGAAAAGTGAACTTGAAGTGATTGAGGAGCAAATCAAAGCGAAGAAAAACGCTATTGATGAGCATAAAGAGGTTATCAAAAAATACACAAAACAACAGGAATCTGTACGTAATAACAGAGAATTTAATTCTTTGACAAAAGAGGTTGAATTTCAAGAATTAGAAATTCAATTGGCTGAAAAGCAAATTAAAGAAATGAAAGCTTCTATTGAGCACAAAAAAGAAGTTATTTCTAATTTAAAAGAAAAACTTGATGCTAAAAGTTCTCACTTAAAGCATAAAAAATCTGAATTGGATGCAATTATGTCTGAAACTCAGAAAGAAGAAATTTTCTTGACTGAGAAATCTGCTGAGTTTTCTGGACAAATCGAAGACAGATTATTAGCTGCTTACAATAGAATCAGAAGCAGTGTTCGTAATGGTTTGGCTGTAGTTTCTATCGAAAGAGGAGCTTCTGCTGGATCTTTCTTTACAATTCCACCACAAACTCAGGTAGAGATTGCTTCAAGAAAGAAAATCATCACAGATGAGCACTCTGGAAGAATTTTAGTTGACAGCGCTTTGGCTGAAGAAGAAAAAGAAAAGATGGAACAATTGTTCTCAAAATTCTAAATAAACGGTCCCGATTTAATCGGGACTTTTTTTTTGTAATTATTTTGCCGCGAATTATACAAATTCTCACTAATTTTTAATTTGTTTCTAAATGGAATAAAAATTCGTGGTAAATTTGTGTAATTCGTGGCAAAACTTTTTAGAGCACCTCGCGAATATTCTTTTACCAATAAAATAAAATTTAAGTTTTGAAAATTAAAAGAGGAATTCGTTTTATTACGTTAAAATCGGTTGGATCTTATATTAACTTTTTGAGTTATGTTCGTCCGCAAAGAGCTACTGAACTTTCTTATGCTCTTTTTAGCCAGCCGCGAATTGGCAGGTTCAAAAAAGAAACTCTTCCAAAAGTACTCCAAAATACAGAAACAGAGATTTTTCATCACAACGAACATCATTTTCAAACTTATATCTGGAAAGGAAACGAAACTAAAATTTTATTAGTTCACGGTTGGGAAAGTAATGCTTCGCGCTGGAAAAAAACGTTACCTCATCTGCAAAAGTCAGGAAGTACAATTATTGCTATTGATGCGCCCGCTCACGGCCAAAGCAGTGGTAAAGAATTTAATGTACCGCTTTATGCCGAATTCATTAATAAAGCTGTAGAAAAATATCAGCCTACTATTATTATCGGACATTCTATTGGAGGCGCAGCCTGTGTTTATCATCAGTATTTATTCCCTAATACGAGTATCAAAAAAATGGTAATTCTTGGTGCACCATCTGATTTAAAAACTTTAATTGACAATTATATTTCGATGCTGAGTTTGAATACTAAAATGTTAAGCCTTTTAGAAAGCAAATTCATAAATCGTTTCAACTTTAAGCTGGAAGATTTTTCGGGACAAAAATTTGCAACTCAATTCAATATTCCAGGTTTTATTGCACATGATACTACGGATAAAATTGTTGCTTTTGAAGAAGGAAAAAAAATTGCAAGCGGTTGGAAAAACAGCCAATTTATCGAAACCAGCGGTTTAGGCCACGGAATGCATGATGATGAATTGTATCAAAAAGTGATTGAGTTTCTTTTTTCCGGAGATACAAAATAACAAAGACTCAAAAGAACAAAGGTTTTCCATAAATCTAAAATCTGAATTCTAAAATCTAAAATTAAAATGGTTGCTGTAATTTTTGAAGTTATTCCAAACGAAGGAAAAAAAGAAGAATATCTGGATATTGCCGCTAGTCTTCGTCCTGAATTAGATCATATTGAAGGATTTATTTCTATAGAACGTTTTCAAAGTCTGAATGATCCTGAAAAAGTTTTGTCTTTATCATTTTGGAAAGATGAAGAAAGCATTCAACAATGGAGAAATCTTGAAATGCATCGTCATGCGCAATCAAAAGGAAGAAATGGAATTTTTAAAGATTATCATTTGAGAATTGCAACAGTAGTTCGTGATTACGGAATGTTTGAAAGAAAAGAAACTCCTTCTGACAGCTCTAGTTTTCATTCTTGAAAGGTTCAAAGGTGCAGAGGATCAAAGTGACAAAGGTTTTATTTTGAGGTTATTTTACAATTTTTTGTCAATTCGGAGGAATGACAAGATTGCAGAAAAATCTAAAATCTAAAATCTAATTTAAAATCTAAAATCTAAAAATTCCAAGAAGTCTAAAATCTAAAATTCTAAGAAGTCTAAACTTTTGCCTACTTTTGCAGTATGGAAGAGAATTTAAAACGTCTGAATAAATTTATTGGTGAAACAGGTTACTGTTCTCGTCGTGAAGCCGATAAATTAATCGAAGAAGGACGCGTAACAATAAATGGTGCTGTGCCAGAAATGGGAACGAAAGTTTCTCCAAATGACGAAGTACGAATTGACGGAAAACTAATTGTCGAAAAACATGAAAAGCTGGTTTACTTGGCGTTTAACAAACCTGTCGGAATTGAATGTACAACCAATCTTGACGTTAAAAACAATATTGTAGACTATATTAATTATCCGAAACGTATTTTCCCAATCGGGAGATTAGACAAAGCCAGTGAAGGATTAATTTTCATGACTAATGACGGCGATATTGTAAACAAGATTCTTCGCGCCAGAAACAATCACGAAAAAGAATATACCGTTACAGTTGACAGACCAATTACAGATCGTTTTATTGAGCGTATGGGAAATGGGGTTCCGATTTTGGACACTGTTACCAAAAAATGTAAAGTAGAACAAATTAGCAAGTATACTTTTAAAATCATTTTAACGCAGGGATTAAACCGCCAAATTAGAAGAATGACCGAATATTTAGGTTATGAAGTTACGGCGCTTAAACGTATCCGAATTATCAATATTTCGCTTGATGTTCCTGTCGGACGTTTTCGCGATTTGACTGATGAGGAAATTACAGAATTAAATCTGTTAATTGAGCCTTCGAGTAAAACGGAAGAAGCAAGTTTTCCTAAAGTTGAAAATCGTAATCAAAGTTCAAACCAAAGCTCGAGCCAAAGTTCTAATCGAAGCTCGAATCAAAGCTCCGGCCAAAGTTCGAATAGAAGAACAACATTTATTTCTAAACACGATCCCCGATTTAAAAAAAGAGGAGATAATTAAATAGCAAAACCATCAGCTCTCACTGATGGTTTTTTATTATTTATTCTTTTCATTCAAAAATTCATAATACAAAGCTTTCGATAAAAATCCTTCTTTCTGATAATTCAAAATCATTTCTTCTCTACTGCTTTCATCATGGCCTCCATTTAAATTATTTTTTAAAAAGTATTCGCGTCGGACATCATCATTAAAGTTCAGTCCGCTTAAAAATTTTGGTTCGGTACATTTGTTTACAGCAATATTGTAGTTTGTAATCAGATTTCCCCAGTTTACAAAACTGCATAATAATAATGTTCCATAAAAATACCAAATCATATTGTTTACCAAGTAAGCATTTGTTTTTTGCTTTTTAATTTTTAAAAAAACATAGACTAAACCTATAATAGACAAAATCAAAAAGGCATAAACACCCAATCTTTTATACGTTAAACCAAAAACCGAAATGTATTCTGAGTTTTTAATTATAGTACTTAAAATCAAAAAGCCATTTAAAACAATCCAAATTTTAGCAAGTTTTTTTAGGGAGGCTGCTTTTTCATCAAAATTAAATCCGCCTTTAAAATAGAACATGATTAATCCTACTGCCATCAGGATCGAAAAAATTACAGAGTTTACTCGTTCGTGTGTATCTGCGCTTAAATTTGTTTTCTCTACTACTTCAAAAAACTGCTCGTAATTATAAGTTCCTATAAAAACCAAAAGCATAATATTTAATAAAACCAATGTGATTTCGCCACTTTTTCTTTCGAAATCAAGATCTAAAAATGAAAATGTATTTTGGTTTTTTACTTCAGAAACATTCACAAAATCATTATTAAGTTTTGAATTGTATTGGTAACAAACGTCTGGAACCCAATAATTCCAGAAACTAAAGGAAATATAAAATCCCAAAACACAAACCAATATTAATTGTGGCAGATTAAGATCTAAAGTATAATCTGTAAACAATGAAGAAAAATGATCGCTTCCGAAAGAATAAACGATAAAGAACAATCCTAGAAAGATAACTGGTATGATGACAAAAGCAACAAGCTTCTTTGCAAAATCATTATGAATTTTTCGTTCTGGAAGCCATTGATGAAAAATAAATATACGTCCTAAAGAGGTGATTCCGTTTAAGAATATCAGTGGAAAAATCTGTATTGTCTTGAGTTCTTCGTCTTGGGTTTTAAATTGTAAAAACAAAATTGAAAGCGCTAAAGCAAAAAATGATGCCGCATCTCCGTACCAAGCAAATGCCAAACAAGACAGAATAGAAGTCATTACTAAAACCAAATGAGATCTGTCTACAAGCTTCTCCTGAAAGAAGTAACTAATTAATAGAGTGAGTACTACTCCAAAAATAGAAAGATTAATACCAACAGATTCGTTGTAAAAAAGCAGTATAAAAACCGCTGTACAGGCTACGATAATTTGATGTTTTTTCATTTTAATAGATTTTAATTTTAGTTAATTTATTTTTAAAAGTACTTTGTAATTCAAAGTTTTCGGATAAAAAAATAGAGTTAGTTAGGATTTCATTAATTTTTCCAAATAGGATAAGTGTTCTTTAAAAGCAGCACGCCCTAAATCGGTAACCTGATATGATGTTCTAGGTTTTTTACCCACAAATTCTTTCTTTACTTCGATATAACCCGCTTTTTCAAGTGCAGATGAGTGACTTGCTAAATTACCATCGGTGATATTTAAAAGTGTTTTCATTTCGGTAAAATCTACCCAATCATTGACCAGCAGAATAGACATAATACCTAATCTGACACGACTTTCAAAATCTTTATTTAGTTTATCAATGATTCCCATCTGGCTGGTTTATTTGTATTTTTTGAACATGATTAATCCGTACAAAATATGTAAAATTCCAAAACCTAAAATCCAAAACAATAATCCATATCCAATAAAAAACAAAGAAATTAAGCCTAAACAAAGTTCGCAGAAACCTAAATATTTCACGTCTGAAAAAGTATATTTTTCTGCATTAATAAGCGCCAAACCGTAAAATAGTAAAGTAGACGGTGCAACTAAACCAAAGTATCCGTGGTATATTAATGCTAAACAAAATACACCTCCAACAAAAAGCGGAACTGCTAAATTGAATAACATTTTTTTTGTTGCCGAAGTCCATATTGGTAAATTGTACTTTCGGCTTTTTCTGATGGTGAAAAAGATTCCAAAAACAAATGCGCAAGCTAAAATTAGAACTCCGATCCAAAATAATTCTGAAACTAAATTGGCTGAATACATTCTGTGCTCGTCCGTAAAATAATCTAGTCCGTTTGCTTTAAATAACTGATAAACGTACATACCACCAATCAACGCAGATAAGCCTGCAAAAACGCCTGATAGTCCGCTTAAAGATATAAATCTGGAAGAACGCTCCATCATGGAACGAATATGTGCTAAATCTTCTTGGTGCTGTTGATTCATAATTAAAGTACTTTGCAGTACAAAGTTATTATTATTTTTGGATTGGCAAATAAAAAAGGTTGTTTTTTTTATAAAGACTTAACAGGTTTTAAAAACCTGCTAAGTCTCTTTGTACGACCGCGTGAGGGATAGAAGCTGGCTACCGAAGTAGCGCGGATAGCCCGACCTTTTTTGCGAAAAGGCGCACATACGCACAAAGATTGGTGCGCCTTTTTGCAAAAAAGGTCACGCCCAAACTATAAAACGAAAAAGCCTATTCTTAATGAACAGGCTTTTACTATTGTGAAGTTTTAATTAAAACCATCTTCTTCTTTTGAATAAAAAGACTCCAAAAGTTGACAGGATAATGGAAACTAAAAGCAGAATCCAGATTCCGTATTTACTTTCTTCTAATCCGTTTGGGACGTTCATTCCGTATAAACTGGCGATCAGGGTTGGAATCATCAGGATAATCGAAATTGAAGTCATCTGCTTCATGATGTTATTCATGTTGTTTGAAATCACAGATGCATACGCATCCATCATTCCGGTCAAGATGTTGTTGTAAATATTCGCGGTATCCTGCGCCTGATTTAATTCGATTTCGACATCTTCAAGTAATTCTGGATCGTAATTGGCTTTGTGGGCTTTTAGATTTTTGATTCTTTGAAACAAAACGTCATTTGCTTTTAAAGAGGTTATAAAGAATACAAAACATTTTTCGATTTGAAGCAGCGCTTGCAGTTCTTCATTTTTTATCGATTTCTCTAAATTATCTTCTGCTAGTTTTATTTTTTGATTGATTTGTTTCAGATATTTTAAGTACCAAACGCTTGATGACAAGAGCAATCTTAAAACCAAATTGAAATTATCTTCGATTTCGATGTTTTTGCGCTGCGAATAGGCAACGAAATCTTTTATTATTTCTGTTTTATAAAAACTAATTGTAACACAGATATCTTCTTTGAAAATTACGCCCAGCGGAACGGTATGAAAAGGAATTTTGATATCGCCGCTTTTTATGGGAATTCGCATAATTATCAACGTCCATCCGTCTTCTATTTCGATACGCGGTCTTTCGTCGATATCTTCAATGTCGTTGTAAAATGCTTCGGGAATTTGAAGCTCGTTTAATAAATAATCTTTGTCTGTTTCTGTTGGTGATTCGATGTGAATCCAGCAATTAGAAGTCCATTTTTGGATTTCGATCAATCCGTTGTTGTTTGTGTAAAAGGCTTTCATTTCAAAATACAGGATTTTATCGCAGCATTTTGAAATTTCTAAAGCTGCTTAATTTAATACTAACGAATAATAATAATCGTCCATTTGGAGAAGTGTTTTTTAAGTGGTGCAAAAGTATCCTTTATTTTTTAGAACCAAAAGTTTAAACTATTAATTATATATTAAAATGCTTTTTGGGACTATTTTTTAAACACATAGAATTTTCTTAAATTCCAAATTTAAAAATTCCAAATTCCATTTTAACAGAAAAGAATGCAAGGCCTTGTTTTTAAATCTTTTGAATCTTTTAAAAATTCAAATCAATCATGGCCGGAGTCAACTATTATTTAAAAGAAAACTTTTAGCTGCATAATACAAGAAAGCCTGTTCAATTGAACAGGCTTTGTATTCTATTTTGAAACGAAATTATTGATTTTTTGCGCTTCTCATTTTACGTGCTAAAAGTGTATTTTTAAGCAGCATTGCAATTGTCATTGGTCCTACTCCACCAGGAACTGGTGTAATAAATGATGCTTTTTTGCTTACTCCGTCAAAATCAACGTCTCCTTTAATAACGTATCCTTTTGGGTTTGATGCATCTTCTACGCGAGTAATTCCAACGTCTATAATTGTTACTCCTTCTTTTACCATATCTGCTTTTAAAAACTCAGGAACTCCTAAAGCAGTAATAATAATATCTGCATTTTTAGTATATTCTTCTAAATTTTTAGTACGGCTGTGTGTTAGGGTAACTGTTGAGTCTCCAGGATTTCCTTTACGGCTCATTAAGATACTCATTGGGCGTCCTACGATATGACTCCTTCCAATTACAACGGTGTGTTTTCCTGAAGTTTCTACTTTGTAGCGCTCCAATAATTCCATAATTCCGAATGGTGTTGCTGGAATAAAACTTTCCATTTCAAGCGCCATTCTTCCAAAGTTTGTTGGATGGAATCCGTCTACGTCTTTATCAGGATCAATTGCTAATAAGATTTTTTGCTCATCGATGTGTTTTGGCAAAGGCAATTGAACGATGTATCCGTCTAGATTATCATCTTCGTTTAGCTCTTTAATTTTAGCAAGCAGTTCTTCTTCGGTAATGGTTTCCGGCAGGCTTACTAAAGTTGAATCAAATCCGATTTCCTGACATGATTTTACTTTGCTTCCTACGTAAGTTAAACTCGCACCATTGCTACCTACTAAAACGGCTGCTAAATGAGGCACTTTTCCTCCAGCTGCCTTTATAGATTGAACTTCGGCTGCAATTTCATTTTTAATGTCGTTAGATGTTTTTTTACCGTCTAGTAGCTGCATTTTTTTTGTTTCAGTTTAAAGTTGTTTTGTTTCAGGTTTCAGGTTTCACGTTGAAACGAAATTCATATTTATTTTATCGAAAAAAGTTTCAAATTTCAGACTCTTAATTTGAGACCTGAAACTTGAAACTTTTAATTTTATTACTTCGGCATTCCTCCTGGCATTCCTTTCATGCCTCCCATCATTTTCATCAGGTTTTTTCCGCCTGGCCCCTGCATCATTTTCATCATCTTGCTCATTTGGTCAAACTGCTTCATTAACTGATTTACCTGCTCGACTTTCGTTCCGGAACCTTTAGCTATTCTGGCTTTTCTTTTTACGTCGATGATGGCCGGTTTGCTTCTTTCGATTGGTGTCATCGAGTGAATGATTGCTTCAATATGTTTAAAAGCATCATCTTCTATTTCTACATCTTTCATGGCTTTTGAAGCTCCTGGTATCATTCCTACCAAGTCTTTCATGTTACCCATTTTTTTCACTTGCTGAATCTGCGTTAAGAAGTCATCAAAACCAAATTCGTTTTTAGCGATTTTCTTTTGAAGTTTTCTAGCTTCTTCTTCGTCAAATTGTTCTTGCGCTCTTTCTACAAGTGACACAACGTCTCCCATTCCTAAGATACGCTCTGCCATACGTTCTGGATAGAAAACATCAATTGCTTCCATTTTTTCTCCAGTACCAACAAATTTGATTGGCTTATTTACAATCGATTTGATCGAAAGTGCAGCTCCACCACGAGTATCTCCATCTAATTTTGTTAAAATAACTCCATCAAAATTCAGGATATCGTTGAATGCTTTTGCTGTGTTTACAGCGTCTTGTCCTGTCATAGAGTCTACAACGAACAATGTTTCTTGCGGCTCAATTGCTTTGTGTACACGCGCAATTTCGTCCATCATTTCCTGATCGACTGCCAAACGACCTGCTGTATCGACAATTACAACATTAAAACCGTTTGCTTTTGCATGTTTGATTGCGTTTTGAGCAATTTCAACAGGATTTTTATTTTCTGGCTCTGAGTAAACCTCAACACCTATTTGATCTCCTACAATATGTAGCTGGTTGATCGCCGCCGGACGGTAGATATCACACGCTACAAGAAGTGGTTTTTTGTTTTTCTTAGTCTTTAAAAAATTAGCTAATTTTCCAGAGAAAGTAGTTTTACCAGAACCTTGAAGTCCCGACATTAAAATAACAGTTGGATTTCCTGACAAGTTAATACCAGCAACATCTCCACCCATTAATTCTGTCAACTCATCTTTTACCAGCTTTACCAACAATTGTCCTGGCTGAAGCGTGGTTAAAACGTCCTGACCAATTGCTTTTTCTTTTACTTTTGCTGTAAAATCTTTAGCAATTTTAAAGTTAACGTCGGCATCAAGTAAGGCACGACGAACTTCTTTTAAGGTATCGGCAACGTTTACTTCTGTAATTTTACCGTGTCCTTTTAATATATGGAACGCTTTATCTAACTTATCACTTAAATTATCAAACATATTATTTTCTTTATTTGAAGTGCAAAGATAATCTAATTAGATATTTCAGGCAATTTTTATTTAAATGCAATTTTGCTGTGTAGTTTGATTTTGCCACGAAGACTCAAAGACACAAAAGTTTTGAATTACATAAATCGCAAAGTTTATTGTTTCTCGCAGATTTAGCAGATTCTGCAGATTATTTTTCAAAGTGAGTATAAAAAAAATTAGCTGAATCTGCTACATCTGCGGGAGAAAAAAAAGCGCAAAAGAAAAACCTTTGCGCCTTTGTGCCTTTTTGGCTATGAACATTTGAAGTGCAAAGATAATCTAATTAGATATTTCAGGCAATTTTTATTTAAATGTAATTTTGCTTTGTAGTTTGATTTTGCCACGAAGACTCAAATACACAAAAGTTTTGAATTACATAAATCGCAAAGTTTATTGTTTCTCGCAGATCTAGCAGATTCTGCAGATTATTTTTAAGAGTGAGTATTAAAAAAATTAGCTGAATCTGCTAAATCTGCGGGAGAAAAAAAAAGCGCAAAAGAATAAACCTTTGCGCCTTTGTGCCTTTGTGGCTATGAACATTTGAAGTGCAAAGATAATCTAATTAGATATTTCAGGCAATTTTTATTTAAATGCAATTTTGCTGTGTAGTTTGATTTTGCCACGAAGACTCAAAGGCACAAAAGTTTTGAATTACATAAATCGCAAAGTTTATTGTTTCTCGCAGATTTAGCAGATTCTGCAGATTATTTTTAAGAGTGAGTATTAAAAAAATTAGCTGAATCTGCTAGATCTGCGGGAGAAAAAAAAGCGCAAAAAGAATAAACCTTTGCGCCTTTGTGGCTATGAACCTTTGAACCTTATAAATTAAAACTGGAAGTAAATAAACGGCTGTGATCCGGCAACTGCTGTTGCGTAAACTATCCAGTAAACGAAACCTAAAATTATTGCTTTTACTAATAATGGTGTTCTGTCGAATGTCCATTTCATTTTGTCTGTGATGACTTCTGGTAAGAAATGCCAAACGTAACCAAACAACATTAATCCGAATACATTTTTGTAACCTAAAACAATTGTTTTCCAAAGTTCTGGTTCGAATGTTAATTGTCCAATAGTATTAATTACCTGTAAAGCTGTTTCGAAATCTCTTGCTCTGAAAAAGATCCAGCAGAAAACTACAAAATGGAAGGTAATTAGAATAGAGAAAAATCTCCATAAGAAATTTGGTCTGCTTTCTTTTTTAGATGGAAAAAATTCCATGAATATTTTATGAACCGCTAATGCTAATCCGTGAAGTGCTCCCCAAACGATAAACTGTGCCCCTGCTCCGTGCCATAAACCGCCCAAAAGCATTGTGGTAAACAAGTTAAAATTGGTTACCAAGGTTTGTTTTCTTTTGCTTGACAGTAAAAATGATAAACAGAAAAGTAAAATACTTCCAAATGCAACAATCAATGGAATTATACTCGTTGTATAATTTGCCATTCCCCAAAGTAATAATCCAAAGAAGAATAAACTTGGGAATAAATATCCCGCGAAAGAACCTTCTCTGTTTCCTCCAATAGAAATATACAAAAAGTCTTTTAACCAAGTGGAAAGTGAAATGTGCCATCTTCTCCAGAAATCTGTAATTGAAGTTGATTTATACGGAGTTCTAAAGTTCTCAGGCAATTTAAACCCAAGTAATAATGCAATACCAATTGCCATATCTGAATATCCAGAGAAATCACAATAAATTTGAATGGCATATCCGTAAGAAGCCATTAAATTTTCAAACGATGTATAACTCAACGGCGTATCGAAAACACGATCGACAAAATTTACCGAAATGTAATTTGAGATTACTGTTTTCTTAATTAAACCTCCAATAATTAAAAACAAAGCATTGTTTACGTCTTGCTTGGATAAATTTAATTTTTGATAAATCTGAGGTAAAAAGTCTTTTGCGCGAACAATTGGTCCAGCAACTAACTGCGGGAAAAAGGATACGAAGAATAAATATTCGATATAATTTTTTGTCGGCTTGATTTCTTCTCTGTAAATTTCAATAATATAACTCATCGATTGGAATGTATAAAACGAAATTCCAACAGGAAGAAAAACATTATGAAGTGCAAAATTACCATGAAACATATCATTATATGTTACAATTAAAAAGTTCATGTATTTGAAATAACCCAAAAGGGCTAAATTTAAAATTACACTTATAACCAGATATAATTTCTTTACACCGTCTCTGCTTTCTTTATAAATAATCTGGCTCAAACCATAATCTACAACTGAAGAAAGCAATAACAGCAGGAAATAAATTCCGCTTGATTTATAGTAAAAGAATAACGAAAAGAGAATAACATAAGTTAATCTCAAATAAAATGTTTTGCGTAGAAAGCCATACACAAAATAGAAAACCAAAAATAGGCCTAAAAATAAGCCGGTATTAAATAAAAGTTTTTCGTCTGGATTATATACAAACCAACTTTCAACTTGTTCTATTGTAATTACACCAAAATTTTGGACGAACCAATTATTAATGCTCTCTATTGTTGTCAATTTACTTCTTTAATTTATAATTATCGTATGTTTTTAAAAACGCCTCTGTAAACAAGTTTCCTTGTTTTTCGTACCCTTTTTTAGAGTAATGAACCCAATCTGGACCAATTAGTCCTTGTGCTTTCAATTGTTTGATACCGCTCATTCCTCCAAATTCATCGTACAAATCCCAAACTGCAAAACCATCTTTCTGGGCTATATCAATAATTTGTTTGGTGTAATCATCAATATAAGTATTTGGTTTTCTTCTCAGCAAAGATGGCGGCGGTGTCATGATTATTATCGGCGCATCAATTTTCTGGGCTTTAATATTACTTATAAACTCTCGCAATTCTTTGATAAAATTTGAGGAGTCCAGATGATCGTAACTTTCATTTGTTCCGAGTGAAAAAACAAGTAAATCGGGATGCAATGCTTTTAACTGTTCAAAAAATAATGGATATTTATTATAATCTGAAAACTTCGCTCCATTTACGCCAATACCGCTGTAAATAACTCCAGGAGTATCTTTTTCTAAAACCAGTCCATTTAACTCATAATTGGAAGCTTCTTTATTCGGAATCAGGAAAATGCGGCTTAAAGCATTATCTGAATTGTAATAGTGAGAATAAGAATCTGATTCTATTGCTAAAGGCACAAACTCAGACATAGAAATTGTTTTTGCCCTAGTTTCGTTTGTTGCGATTTTTAAAGTTCTACCAGCCCGAATATTATTTGACTTTAGACGATTGTCTCTTTTAATTTCTGCAACCGAAACATTGTATTTGTCTGCTATGCTCCCAAGTACTTCGCCTTTTTTAATTTTATGGGTTATAACTTTTCGCTCTGTTGTTTGAATGGAATTAACCTTAGAAGAAATGGCCAAATCAAACATATCTTGATTCTGAGGCGTTATAATTTTTATGGTATTAAATTTATAAGCGGGATCTTTTACATCCATTTCCATTACAAATCCGCCAGAATCTCTCCAAAGTCCAATACCACTTAAACCAACTGGATTGTTTTTAAAGGGATAAATATTTCTATAACTTTCCCAAACACGATTCGATTTGAAACGTTCGTTATAAGATCCGTTTGTTTTTGCCAATTGATACGGAAACACAAGACCTCGCCCAGCATTTCCAAATTTTTGCTGCAAATTTTTTCTAATTTCATTCGTCATCAAGTCACCTTGAATGTGCGAATCTCCAATATGTACAATATTGATTTTTTGCTTTTTCTGATCTTCATTTTCTTCCAATTTCTGAAAAAAACTTTTTAATACTTTCGCATTATAAAATTGACCTTCTAAAGGCGCATCAGTTGCTGCGGTATCCACTTTCTGAATCATACTTTTGGGTATTGGATGTACATCTGTTTTTGAAGTCTTCTCATTTGTTGAGATAAAAAGACAACAAAAGAAAACAATAAGTTTATTCATCATACGCTGTCTTTTGTTACGGAAACGGAATCTGGTCTGGCTCTTCTTACTGGTTTTGGTTTAGCGCCGCCAGCATCTCTTTTTTCTCTAAGCACTTTATATTCCTCGTATCCTTTATTTAATTGTCCATACAATAAATTACCTATGACTTTTGCACCGCGCTGGTTAAAGTGTGTGTAATCTTTATTGGCTTTTGCCGGTGTTTCATCAACCCATTTTATCATAGAACCGTCGCCACCCATTAAGGTGTATAAATTCACAAATCCAGACTCGGTTTCCAGTGCATAATGTTTTTGCGCTTTCATTAACGGCACTACTGCAGAATCGGTTTTCATTTCCAATTCATATTTAGTCGATTTATCAGCCGTAGAAACAATCAAGATCGAAACTCCTGGAAATGATTCTTTGATTTTATTTACAGTTTTGGTCATTCCTTTTTCATACCAAGAATAATTTTTGGTTCCGTAATTCAAAACGTTTGTTCCGTAATGCAGAATGATCAAGTCGTATTTCAAACTGTTATTAAAAGCCTGCATCACATCGGCATTAAACATTGAAATTGGAAGTCCTGAATTTCCTCTCTGAGAGAAATTATCAACGTGAACTCCGCTTCCATTATCGAAATTAAATCCGTAAATCGGAATTGAATCTGCATGCACGAAATTCGCCTTAAATGCTTTTAAACTTCCAGATGAAACCTTTAAAGTATTCACTAAATTATTCGGAGAAAGGTTTTTCTTAATGGTATCTTTTCCAACAATAAAATTAACTTTCCCAGTTTTAGATGAACGTCCATAAAATAAAGTGGCATTATCTAAAGAAGTAGAATATTTGCTCAAACCTGCTTCATACTGAACCCAAGTTGGATTGGATTGATCATTTGCGAAAAACACATGTCCGTTAACGCCAAATGGACTTGTAGGTCTTTTTACATTCAAATACGATTGTGTTTTCCAGTTTTTAGAATAAGTAGATTTTACAGAACCTCTAGAAGCAGCAGATTCTGAAGTAATTGGAACAAAGCCAACGCCATTTCCTCCAAAACGTTCTTGGTAATTGGTACGAACGTCCTGAACGATTAAATCCCCATCGGTCATAGAATCTCCGTAATAAGCAATTCTAACTTTGTTCTGTGGATTTTTTTCTAATTGATATAATTTTTCATAAAAAGAAATCAGGTATTGATATCCTTTATAATTCTCAAATGTTTCTGCAGGAAATTCGATTCCTTCCGTTTCATCAAAAACAATTTTCTGATTGTTTAATTTTCTTTCGCTTGCGGCAATACTATCGTCATCTAAAGAAAGTGAATCTTTAGCCACAGACTCTAAAAGCAGACTATCTATTAATATGTTTTTAGAATCTAATTTACTCTCTGAAAATATTTTGTCTGGAAGGATTTGTTTGAATCCAATAAAGGCAACCAGCGCTAACGCTACGATTGCAAAAGACTGAAAAAAATAAGATTTTGTATTCACTTAATAATTATAAAAATATGAAGAACTGCAGTACAAAAATAAAACCAATTAAGTTACTGTTAATTTATTGCAGGGAAAATTTGTGCAAAGATAGAATAACATTTTGTTTCTAATTCAATTTAACAAGAAAGTAGAACAAAAAAAAGAGGTTAGATAAATCTAACCTCTAAATCAAAAAAAAATAAAAAAAACAAAGCTAATGATTAACTAAATTTTTGATGCTTTTTATTATAAACATTCTACTAAATAGACTTTTTTGAAACTATAATTCTTATTAGAATGTCGTAGTGCTATTAGCTTGGTATGCAAAGTTAAAAGTGTAGATCCCAGATACAGAAGTCAATTCAGGTGTTGCTGGTGCATCTTTGTAATAACTTAATATTTCAAATTTAGCATACTTACCATCGTGTGTTTTAACTACAAATACTTTACCAGCAATAGGTGAAATAATATGAGTTGAAGCATTATAACTATACCAACCATTATTACTTCCTGTAGGAATTGCATAAGCAGCAGTACCATCTTGAACAAAAGTAGATGCAGCAGGAAATAATGTTACACTTGCAAATGTACCAGAAACGATACTTATTGATCCAGATCCTGTTCTTGTTGGTTCAGCATCTGCTTTTTTAGTTCCGCCATTTACAATAATAGTAGTTTTATTGAAAGCAATATCCCAATTATCACTGGTAACCACTTTATTTTCTGAAAAACTGAATTTTGTAAATTCTGTAGCTGATGCATCAAGATTAGATACTTTTGTTGTTACGACTGGGATTACTTCATTTTTATCATCGTCGCTACTGCAAGATGCTGTAAAAATAAATAATGCTAAAAGTGAAAGTTTTAGAAATTTTGTTTTCATGTTAAGGGTGTTTAAATAAATGTTGATTAAAAATTATATTGAATTCGTGCAAAAAGCTGCCTTCCTGCTAGGTTACTAATTTGGCTAGGATCTGTAAAATCAAGTAAATTGTTTGCTCCTGCTTGAAGCATAAATTTATCTCCGATATATTTTGAAATAGATAAGTTTGTTATGAAGTAATCAGCAACAAATGTGTCGTATTTATCCAGAATTTGATTTCCGTTAGTATCAAACATTCCATATTTACTTCTATAAAAAACGCGCAAATTAATATCGGTCTTGATTTTTGGAATAGAATAAGCAACTTTGACATTTGCAGTATGTTTAGACCTATTATACAATCCGAAATAATCCGATTTATTAATTTGAACAGTTTGTAAATCAGAGTTACGGATATATTGATAGTCTTCGAAATTATCTAAAACAGATTTATCCTTTGCTGTTAAATATTGATATCCAAATGACACCGATAATTGTTTAGTAAAGTCATACGTTGAATTAAATTCTAAACCATAGGTGAAAATTTGACTTATATTAAAGTAGCTAAAAACATTTTGACCATTAGTTTTTTGAGCTACAACACGAGTGTCAATCAAATTCTCTATTGAATTATAGAAAGCATTAACATCTATCCTGAGCTTATTCTTTTTGTAAAAAGTTCCAAAGTTGAAGTTTATAGAACTTTCAGCCTCTAATTGATTGTTAAAGTTTATTCCTTCAACTCTACTCAAAATCTGTCCTTGTTCCTGAAGCTGATTCAATCGAGCTTCAGCTACATTATATCCTAAAACAGTGTATCCAACCGATGGGTTTGTAAAATCAAAATATAATTGACGGAAATCTGGTGCTTTATAGCCATACCCCACTGACGATTTTAAGGATAAATTTTCATTAATTTTATAGTTTGCAGCCAGTTTTGGACTAAATTGTGAGGCATACACACTGTGATTATCATATCTAAAACCAGCTATTATATTCCATCTTTCTGTTGGATTATAATCATATTGCAAAAAGACATATTGTGAATTAAACTCTACTTTTTTATCAAAGTAAGTTCTATCCAAAGTCTCATAATTTAATCCAAGGCCCCCAGTTAATTTAGCATTCTTTAGTGAAAGTGTAGTTCTAATCTCTGGACGAAAAAGCCATTGATCGTAATAAGCACTTTCGTAAGTAATATTGTTCTCATCGTTTAAGAACGAATCATTTTTGTAATTGGTAGCATAGAATTCATATTCAGAATATACTTTAGAACTCCACTTATGTTCTAGTTTAACCTGCGAATTCCACTCTTTCTCTTTCGCATCACCTTTATAATTTTCAGAATCAATAATAGCGACGTTATCCATTTTCATATCATAAAAACGGTTACTCATAATTAATTTTAAATTTTCTGAGAAATCATAATATATTTTAGGCTGAATTGTAAAATTATAGAAAGGTTCTACATTTTTTAAAGGTGTACTTTTATCTAAATCATAACCATCTGTAGAATAAAAATTAGCAAAAAGATTAGCCGAAAATTTATTTTTTTTCCAAAGAAGATTTGTATTTGCATCATTAGTATTAAATGTCGCATACCTATAAGAAAGACTGCCCGAAAACATATCTTTTTTAGGTTTTTTAGTAATCACATTTATTACTCCTCCCATTGCTTCAGAACCATATAATGCAGACGACGCTCCTTTTACAATTTCAATTCTTTCAATATTTCCAACCGAAACTCGTGATAAGTCCAAAACACCAGCGCTTCTTCCTACGAGAGGCACTCCATCAATTAAAATCATGGTGTAGGCCGCATCTAAACCCTGCATTTGAATCCCCTCAAAACCACTTTCGTCTGGAATTAAAATAATCCCTGTTTGTTCACTCAAAATTTCATTTAATCGTGTAACACCAGATTTTATAATGGCTTCTGATGTAATAATTGTCATTGGCAAAGGCAATGAAGAAAGTACCCTTTCTGTTCTCGTTGCGGTTGTAACTTTAACTTCTGACAATTCATTTGCTGAGACACTATCTTTTCTAATTTCTTGAGCAATACAAACTTGACAAAAAAGTAAAATTATAAAAAGGGTAATTTTTATTTTCATTATTTTTATTCAGTCTTAATAATCGATGCAAATATATAACTATTTTTAATTGTTCTAAATTAAATTTATATATTTGCAAAAATTAAAAAACAAAACAATAAGTTATGATTTCAAAAAGCCTTTTTTTGTCAGCCGTTATGGCTTTAACATGTGGTCTTGGTTTTAGTCAGGACAAAAAACAACAAGACATAAAATCAATTAAATCTATGTGTGGTTGTTATGAAGTGAAGTTTAACTTCACAGAGACATTCTCATACCCAAAAGACACACTTACTTATAAGCCATCTGAGACGAAACATGAATCTGCTTTAGAATGGGTAGAATTACTAGAAGATACTCCTAACAAAATCGTAATGCAGCATTTACTTATTGTAAGTGATGATATGATCATTAAACATTGGAGACAAGATTGGTTATACGAAAACACAGACTTATATTCTTTCGACAAAGGAACTTCTTGGAAATACAAAAAATTAGATAAAAAAACGGTTAAAGGGCAATGGACTCAAAAAGTATATCAAGTAGATGATAGTCCGAGATATGAAGGATCTTCGACTTGGGTACATGTTGATGGAAAAGATTATTGGGAAAACGTTGCTGATGCACCGCTTCCAAGAAGAGAGCAGACAAAACGCAACGATTATAATGTTTTAAAAAGAAGAAACATTCACGAAATCACTGCTACAGGATGGAATCATGAGCAAGATAACGACAAATTGATTCGTGACGATGCGGGAAAAGATGTATTGTTAGCACAAGAAAAAGGATTTGATGTTTACACTAAAGTTCCAGATATTAAATGTATTGCTGGTCAAAAATGGTGGGCAGCAAATAATGTTATCTGGAAAAATGTTCGTGACAAATGGCAGACTCTTTTCGACAGACACAAAGATTTAAACTTAGAAGCTAAAGTTGACAGAAAAGCACTTTACTCTCTATTGTTCGATTTAAAACCAGATACTGCTAAAGCAGAAACAGATAAAATCATTGACAAATTTGTTAAATAGTTAGAATTAGTTGTTATAAGAAAGCCGGAAGTTTTGAGACTTCCGGCTTTTTTTGGTTTTATTTTTTATAATGATGAATACTATTATCTAGTACCACCTGCCCACCAAACATTTTCTTTATACACATAAGATCCGTCTCCATATAGATCTTTTAGATTAGAATTCGAAGCAACATCTGATTGACCGTAAGTAAATCTTAGAGGAAATAATTCAGGTTTTGCATTTACCATAGGGATAAAATTTCCATTTCCCATTGCTTTCAAACGTCTAATATCATTATACGATTCAATACCTTCATTTTCGTAAAACGAAATATGTTTTTCGAGCATAATCTTTTTTAACAATGCGTCACCATTTAGTGTTCCAATGGAAGCTATGTAAGCATCTGCTTGAGTTTCAGTAAAGGTTACTACTTGTTTTTTTGTGTAAGATGCTTTTATCGCAGCATTCATAGTAGTTTGTGCTTGAGGCAGATATAACCTAGCTTCAGCTTCAGCTTTCAAAAATAATAACTCATGGTAACTCAATAAGTAAACAGGATTTTTCTCATTAATCATAGATGAGACAGAATAGATACCCTGCCCCTCTACATCTTCTTTTGAATTGTCAAAAGGAACAACTACTCCTCCTATTTTAGAAAAGAATGCATCCGTACGAACATCAGCCGGTCCATTAGCAATCATTGTGGTGTAGAAACTTTTAGCGACACATATAGCACCTCTGTCTAATTGAAATCTCGCATAAGGATTTGGCACGCCAGCGTTTACAAATTTCAATTCATCATTCGCATTCGCAAAAGAAGCATTGACGTAATTAATTACACCTTGATAATCTGCTTTTCTAAGAGACAACCTCATAGTATATCTAGCCAATAAACCATTTGCAGCTTTTATCCATTTTGCTGAATTCCCGCCATAAATTAAGTCTTGATTTCCTAAACTTGAGTAAGTTGTTGTTTTTTTTAGGTTAGTTACACCTTCATTTAATTTAGTAAATATTTCTAGATAAATTGCCTCTTGTTTGTCAACCTTAGGCTGAAAAATCACTCCTGGTTTTCCTGCTTCTTCGTAAGGTACATCACCGAATAAATCTGTTAGAATAGCTAAATTATAAGCTAGTAGTATTTGAGCTATTCCTAATGTTTGATAGTTTCCTTTTTCTTCTCCTTTTGTACATTTATCAATAATAATGCGTAATGTTTTTAGTTGTTCATAACTATTATTCCATCCATTATTATAAGTAGAAGATAATTGAGGTTCAGAGCGTCTAATTTGTGCATTATACATTTGGTTATGATTTCCTGCATTTAATTCAGAATATATTCCTGCATAAAAAGATGCATCGGAGCCCGTAACAGTAAAAGCAGAATTAATCATTACATCCGTAATTATTAAACGGCTTGCCATATCTGTTGGATTATTCACATTCTTATTTATCTCATCCATCTTATCTTCTGAACAAGACTGAAATAAAAATAAAGTTACTAAAGCTGTTATTGCTAATTTTATATTTTTCATTTGATTTTTAATTAAAAAGTAAAGTTCATTCCAAAACCAATGCTCTTCGTTTGTGGCATTGACCATTGTTCGAATCCACCCGAGAAATTATTATTTCCTTGTGTAGCTTCTGGATCAAGATTAGGCATTTTAGACCACAATAAAATGTTTCTTGCAAAAACCGAAGTTCTAAGATCAACAGAATTATTTAACAATTTAGGAAATTGGTATCCCAGAGTGACTTCTCTTAATTTTACAAAACTTGCGTCAAAAACTGCAGATTCTGCGATACCATTTAATACCGCTTGCAATTGTTGCTGTGCATTAGGATCTGAAACACCTCCTCTAACAATATCATTTGGAGTTCCATTTTCTTTAACACCTGGGAATACAAATTCAGAAGTTCTATCAGCTGTTCTTGCATCTATACCATAGTAATTCATTAAATTATTCGATCCGCTATAAATTTTTCCACCATTTTTCCAGTCAACAACAGCTCCCATTGAAATTCTTTTGTATGTAAATTGAGTAGAACCTCCTAAAGTAAATTTTGGAGCAACTTCTCCTAATACTTTTAATTCACCATCAGCTACAGGAAGCCCTTCAGCGTTTACTATTATATTATTTTGAGCATCTCTGGCATAACCTGTACCGTAAATAACTGGGAAACGATCTCCTACACTAGCTCTAAGTTGCGGAGTTACAAATCCACCTAAAAAAATGTTATCAACACCATTTGCTAATGCCTCAACATAAGAGTCAATTTTCGAGAAGTTTGCATTTAATGTCCAATTAAAATCTTTTGCGCGTACAGGATTTAACATTACAGTTAATTCGTGTACGTCATTACGCATTTTCCCTCCATTTGTAACAAGGGAACTGGCTCCTGTTGAACCAGCTAATGGAACGCTAAAAATTTGATCAGTTGAATTTTGCTTAGAAAAAGTATAGTCAATTCCAACTCTATTATTGAAAAATTTCAAGTCTACTCCAAATTCATACGATTTAGTGTTTTGTGGCTTTAAATTTGGATCGTATTGTACATTATTAGGAATATACGAACTAATACCCCCTAACGGATACTGTATTGGTTGTCCTGACCAAAATCCACCACCGTAGGATGGACTAGTATAATAATTTCCTATATAATTTCCTGCTTGCCCTACTTGAGCAATGGATCCTCTAAGTTTTGCATATGAAATAAATGAATTTTCCTTCAATCCTTCTAATTCTGTTACAACAAAACCTAAAGAAGCAGATGGATAAATAAAATCCCTATTTCCTCTAGGCATATTTGACGCAATATCTTTACGAATAGTACCACTTAAGAAAAGCATATTTTTGAATGATAATTCAATATTATTAAAAAAACCAACAGTACGTATTTGTCTACGATATTCTTCAGCAGCTATTGTTCTGGCATTACCAATTGTTGGCAATCCACCAAAGTTAAAAGCCGTACCCATCTCATCATATTCTTTAGTATTTTGATGGTTATACTCATTTCCAACTAAAACATTTAAATTAAGGTCTTTTGTTATATTTAAATTGTAATTTAAAGTAAATAAAGAGTTAATTACATCATTTGTTGTACCAAAAAGATGAGCACTGCTACTTTGTCCTGATAAATCAAGTTTGTTTCCAAATTCAAAAATATTCCTGTAATTGGTAGTCCACGAATCTATCCCTACCTGATACTTCACTGTTAACTTGTGGTTTCCTTCTAAACTTACGATTGGAGAATATTGAATATATGTGTTCCCAAAAGCACGATTCGTTTTTTCACTAAACTCGTTATTGTTAGCTGCCCAGTAAGGATTATTGAAAACACTTGGCCTATAATAAATTTGATCATACGGATTTGCTGGATTAGCATAACCAATTCCTTTTAAATCGTAACTTCTTGGAGCAGCGAAAACACCAACTATAGCACCATCATTTGCTGATGTACTTTTATTTATTTTAGTTTGAATATAATTAAATGAAAAACCTGTTTTCCATTCATTATTCAATTTAGTATCTACTACAGCCTTTGCAGTATATCTACTCATACCCGTTTCTGGGATAATACCATCTTGTTTTGATGTACCTATACCAAATGAGTAGTTAGTTTTTTCTGTTGCTTGAGAAATATTTAGTGAGTTATTGATCGTTATTCCAGTATTAAAAAAATCATTAACATTATTATAAGCTCTAGGATTAACCCACGGATCTAGACCAGCTTTTGCTCTTTGAGGTACATAATATTTATCTGGTTGTAATACTCCGCCATTAAGCGCATTAGCAACATTTCCTCCATATATAGGGTCATTTGGTAATTCTGAAATTTTTGGTCCCCAGTTTGTTGAAGCATTTGGATTAAATACCCCATTTGAACCTTGTGCATATTCATTTTGAGTATTTGGTTTCTTCGAAATTGTTTCAAAACTTGTAGAAGTATTAAAAGTAATAATAGGTTTTCCGTTTTGAGCAGAATTTTTTCCATTTTTTGTAGTAATCACAATTACACCGTTAGATGCTCTCAATCCATATAATGCAGATGCAGCTTGTCCTTTTAAAACATTGATTGACTCAATTTCGTTTGGATCGATATCTACTGCCCTGTTAGCAATATCAGAACCAGAAACTCCATTTCCTGTGCTAAAGTCTGGTTGAGATGCTACAGGCATACCATCAATAACATACAAAGGACTATTATTTCCTGTAAATGATCGAGCGCCACGAATTACTATTTGAGAAGAAGCTCCCGGAGCACCACTTGAAGGAGTAATTTGAACCCCTGCCAATTTACCTTGCAAAGCACCTGAGAGGCTATTATTATTTCCTCTTGTGATGTCTGAAGCTTTTACCTGTTGAGTAGCATATCCAATTGAACGAGCATTTTTCTTGACTCCCAATGCAGTAACGACTACTATTTCTTTCAATTCTTCACCTTGCTCTTGCATTTTGGCATTTAGAATTGAGCCAGAAGGCACTGTCAAATTTAAATCTTTCATACCCATGTAAGAAAAAGTAAGAATATCGCCGTTTTTGGCTTTAATACTATACTTTCCATTTAAATCAGATTGCACACCCAAATTTGTGCCTTTCACCAAAACATTCACTCCTGGAACTGGTCCAGATGCATCCGACACTATTCCTGAGATTGTTCTTTCCTGTGCAAAAAATAATTGCGTTGTAAGAATAAAAACTAGAATAAGTATTCCTTTAATTTTTCTTTTCATTATAGTTTGTTTGAATTTAGGGGCGCAACTTATAAAATTAAATTAATTTTAACAAGAATTTATTTCTTTTTAACAATAAATAATTAATGTTTAATCTTACAAAATTAAAATTTAAAAATAAAAAACCGCCTAATCAATTTAGGCGGTTTTGATCCTTATAATTTCTTACTAAAAGGGTTACTAATTCAAAATAGTTAAAAATGAATATAAGGAAGGCATCGTAAATGTTTTATATCAAACGCAAAATCATTATTTTACCTGTTTAAAATTTCAATAGATTTCTTCTTCAAAAACTTCATTAAAGTAAAGTCTTAATTCTTTTGAAGTCGCAAAATTAACATGAAAAATCTGTTATTTAAAAAAATTAACAATATTTAGCATCAAATATGTCCTATTCTGATACTTTTCATTTTTTTAGGGGCTGTTAGCATATCACGAAAAGCAAAAATTAAAATTTTGTATTTTTATACTGCATTTTTATGATTATTCAGCACATTAAGAGTAAATAATTAATTAAGCATATGCTTAGTGTAATCAGTTCATTTTTTGAATTTCTAAAGATTCTTAATATTTGACTAATCATTTAGTGAAGAATGAACTCTTATAAACTTTTTATTTAATCTATTAGGTTTAAGAAATTCTTTTACTCTATGATTTAGACCCCTGGATTAATTCAAAAAAAAGGCCGATAATTAAAATAATTACCGGCTCTCTAAATATGTTATCTTTCTAATTACATTCTCTCAGGAACTTCAATTCCTAATAACTCAAATGCAGCTTTTATTACTTCGGCTACTTTTTGAGAAAGCTGTACTCTGAATATTTTTTTAGTCAAATCTACTTCTCCTAAAATATGAACGGATTGATAAAATGAATTATATTCTTTTACTAAATCGTAAGTATAGTTAGCAACCAAAGCCGGACTGTGATTCTGCGCTGCGTTCTGAATTACTTCTGGAAAAAGTTCGATTTGTTTTACCAATTCTTTTTCTTTTTCGTGAAGTTCTTCGATTTCAATTTTCGAAGAAAAATCAAAATCAGCTTTACGGATTATCGATTGAATTCTAGCGTAAGTATATTGAATAAACGGCCCTGTATTTCCTGCAAAATCTACAGATTCTGCTGGATTAAACAAAATACGTTTTTTGGGATCTACTTTTAAAATATAATATTTCAAAGCTCCAAGACCGATTGTTTTGTATAATTTCGCTTTTTCTTCATCAGAATAGTAATCAAGTTTTCCTAAATCTTCTGAAATTTGTTTTGCTGTATCTGTCATATCCTGCATCAAATCATCTGCATCTACAACAGTTCCTTCACGGCTTTTCATTTTTCCAGACGGCAAATCAACCATTCCGTATGATAAATGGTATAAACTTGAAGCCCAGTCAAAACCTAACTTTTTTAAGATTAAAAACAACACTTTAAAGTGATAATCCTGCTCGTTCCCTACTGTGTAAACCATACCTCCAACATCTGGCATATCTTTTACACGTTGAATTGCTGTTCCTATATCTTGCGTCATGTACACTGCAGTTCCGTCAGAACGTAATACAATTTTACGGTCAAGGCCTTCATCTGTCAAGTCAATCCAAACCGAACCGTCTGGATCTTTTTCAAAAACGCCTTTATCTAAACCAACCTGAACTACATCTTTTCCTAATAAATAGGTATTGCTTTCGTAGTAATATTTATCAAAATTAACTCCAAGATTGGTATAAGTTGTTGCAAAACCATCATAAACCCATTGGTTCATTCTCTTCCAAAGCGAAATTACTTCTTCATCTCCTGCTTCCCATTTCTTAAGCATATCTTGTGCTTCAATAATAATAGGCGCTTGTTTTTTTGCTTCTTCTTCTGTTTTACCAGTTTCAATTAAGCCATTGATTTCCGTTTTATACGCTTTGTCAAACTCAACATAATACTTACCAACCAATTTATCTCCTTTTAAACCAGAAGTTTGAGGAGTTTCTCCGTTTCCGAATTTTTCCCAAGCCAGCATCGATTTACAGATGTGAATTCCTCTATCGTTGATAATTTGTGTTTTGTATACTTTTTTACCAGAAGCTTTTAGAATTTCTGCAACAGAATATCCTAACAAGTTATTACGAACGTGTCCTAAGTGTAAAGGTTTGTTGGTATTTGGCGATGAATATTCTACCATCACTGCTTTTTCTGCAGGATCTGGAGTTACATATCCAAACTGCTTATTATCTTTTATTCCATTAAAGAAATTTAAATAATAACTATCTGAAATTACGATATTCAAGAAACCTGAAACTACATTAAAGCGCGCTACTTCAGAAACATTTTCAACTAAATAATTTCCAATTTGATTTCCCAATTCAGCCGGATTGCTTTTAATCACTTTCAGCAGTGGAAAAATAACCATTGTAATATCGCCTTCAAACTCTTTTCTGGTAGTTTGAAACTCGATTTTATCAACAGTAACATCAAATAATGCTTGTATTGCTTTTTGTATAGAAGGTGTAAGAATTTGTGGTAATGACATGTAAACTTATTTTAAAGTGAGCAAAGATACTGCTTATTCATCAATTAGAGAAAATCAAAAACATATAAAATTCAAGAAAAGAATTTGAATTTGATAAAAATGCATGATTTTCAATTGGTAAAATTATCAAAAAATCAAAAGCTTAATCTCTTACAATACAAGGCTTGACATCTTTTTTGTGTTTTTTTTCACAATTTCTTGTAACATATCAAACACAAAAGAGTCTTAATAGAGACTTCAAATTCATTTTGAAGTACCAAAAAAAAAAGAAAAACGAACAAAATCAATCATCAATCAAATCAAAACAATCAAAATAATCAACAAGGAAATCATGAAATTAAAATTCTTTCTGTTCGCGTTATTGGGGGTAATCGCAACAGCACAAGCTCAGAATACGGGAACCGTTTCTGGAAAAATTACAGAAAAGTCAAACAATGCACCTATTTCTTATGCATCAGTTTCTCTTAAAGAAAATGGAAAAGTAGTTTCTGGAGTTAACACAGATGACAATGGAGATTTTTCATTTAAAAACATCGCTTTAAAAAACTACACAATCGAAATTCAATATATCGGTTTTAGAAAATTTATTGGTTCTGTTCTTTTAAGTGAAAACAAAAAATCTGCAACTGTAAATGTTTCTCTTGAAGAAGAAGCAACGCAGCTTAAAGGCGTAAACATTGTTGCCGAGCGTTCTACAATCGAACAAAAAATCGACAGAAAAGTGGTTAACGTTGGTAAAGATTTAACAACAGCTGGAGCTTCGGCATCAGACATTATGAACAATATTCCTTCTGTGAATGTAGATCAGGACGGAAAACTTTCGCTTCGCGGCAACGATAATGTTCGTGTATTAATTGACGGACGTCCATCTAATATTGATCCAGCGCAGTTATTGAAACAAATTCCTTCAACTTCTATCAAAAAAATTGAGTTGATTACGAATCCAAGTGCAAAATACAATCCAGAAGGAATGTCTGGAATTATTAATATTATTTTGCATAAAAATGCTAATACAGGTTTTAACGGAACTTACAGCGGCGGAATTACTTTTGGACAAACGGCAAAATACAATCAGTCTTTAGATTTGAACTACAAAACTGGAAAAGTAAATTTCTTTGGAAATGTGGGACAAAATTTCGGAACATATTATAATGATGGATTCATCAAAAGATTAGACCAAGATATTGTTCAAAATATTGCTGTAATAAACGATAATGATTCCTACTTATATAAAATTGGAATGGATTATTTAATTGATGATCATAACACTTTGTCTATTTATACAAACCAAAACAAATCTAACGGAAAAGGATACGTAAATACTGATATTTATTACAATAATGTACTGGATTCTGATATTGCCAACATTTTTCAAAAATCAAGATATTGGGGACCAGAAACAACCGGAACTTATAATTTGGCTTACAAACATATCTTTAAAAAAGAAGGGCACACTTTAGATATTGAAGGAAATTATAGTGATACTAAAGAAATTCAAAACGCTTCTTTTGATACTCAGGTTATAAATATCGACAATACATCTAACAATTCTATTTATGATGATTATATTAACGGTACAAGAAAATTAAGCACTGTAAACGTAGATTACGTAAATCCGTTGAATGAAAAAACAACATTAGAAGCAGGTGCCGAAGCCAGAATTACAAGAACGGATAATCTTTACATTACTGGAAACACTCTTGCAGAATTGCCAACTTCTAATTACACCTACGATACAGATATATATTCGGCTTATGTAACATTTGGTCAAAAATTCAAAAAATTCAGTTATCAGTTAGGTGCTCGTTTTGAGAGTTACAAAGTTGTTGCGAATTTAAATTCTGGTTTCCAAAAATTTAATGATGACTACATTACGTTATATCCTTCTGCATATTTAACTTATAACTTAAATGAGAAAAACGTATTGCAATTGAGCTACAGCCGTCGTGTTGACCGCCCAAGTTTAGAGCAGACAAAACCTATTCGTGAATTTTCTACTCCATTAGTAACATCATTAGGAAATCCTGAATTAAGACCTCAGTTTACCAATTCTGTTGAAGTTAATTACACTAAAACACTTGAAAAAGGAAGCTTTACAGCTGGTGTTTTTGTGAGAAGTATAAATGATCAAATCAGCAGAATCTTATATCCAGACGATACAGATCCAGATGGAAACAAGCAAATTATGACATTTACAAACTACGATCATAATACAGCATACGGATTTGAAGTTTCTTTTAATTATAAAATCACAAAGTGGTGGGATATCCAGCCTTCTATAGATTTCTCAAGTATAAACCAGCAAGGTGTTGTATTTTTATACGATCCGGCAACAAAAATGAGTAATCCTTTAGAAAGAAAAATTACTGTTGCAGCTTTCAACGGACGTATGAATTCAAACTTTAAAGTAAACAAACGTTTAAGTTTCTTAGCATTTGGATTCTATAGAGGCGCTGTAGACGGGCTTCAAAATAACAGCCACGAAATGTATAAAATGGATATTGGTTCACGTTATACCTTGTTAGACAACAAAATGAACATTAGTGTGCGTTTCAACGACGTTTTCAATACTATGAAATATGCTTTTGATACCATGTATCCTTATCCTCAAACAGGTCAGTTTGGTTGGGAAAGCCAAACTGTTTATCTAGGTTTAACGTATAATTTTGGAGGAGCAAAAATCAAAAACTTACAACGTAAACAAAGAGAAGATAATACTAATAAAGACGGGGGCGGTATGTTCTAATTGCCTTTCTTAAATATTTTTTTATAATTTTTGAATAATTTGTAGAAAAGTCTGGAGATGCCACTCCAGACTTTTTTTTATTTTATGAATTTATAAAAAGTTTCGAAGTTCTTTTATTTCTTCAGGATTTGCAGTTTCAGAATCGTTCGTGATTGCAGATGAATGATAAAAAGTCAGATCCAATTTTTCTTGTAATAATTTTATATTTGAAGATCTCAAACCGCCGCCAGGCATAATCTCGATTCTATCTCCGGCTAGTTTTTGAAGTTTTTCTAAAGTCCAGATTCCTTCCGTCACATTGATTCCCTGACCCGAAGTTAAAATTGTTTTGAAACCACATTCAATAACATCTTCAAGTGAATCTTCAACATCTTTTACAACGTCAAAAGCTCGGTGAAAAGTACAAGAAAGCGGATGTGCCAGATGCACTAATTCTTTATTCTGTTTTTTATTGACTTTTCCATTTTCTTTTAAAATTCCGAAAACAAAACCGTCAACTCCCAATTTTTTAAATTGTTTAATATCTTGTTTCATTTCTGTAAGTTCTTCATCAGAATAAACAAAATCACCGCCTCGAGGCCTAATAATTACATGCATTTTGATATTTAAACTCTCCCGTACTTTTACTACCAATATTGAATTTGGTGTTGTTCCGCCAAGTTTCATATTTTCGCAAAGTTCGATTCTGTCCGCACCATTTTCCTGAGCAATAAGTGCCGATTCGTAATTAAAACAAGCTATTTCGAGTTGATTTTTTTTCATTAAATTATTACATTTATTATAGTTTGTCATTAGAGGAACGAAGCAACCGTGAGGTAATAGGCACAGTTGCTGGCGCAAAAAACTAAATGCGGTTGCTTCGTTCCTCGCAATGACTCCAAACAAAATTATAAAAAAAACCTGCTCCAAAAATGAAGCAGGCCTTAAAATATAATGTAAGATGATTTATTTTACCATTTAATAATAGCACTTGCCCAAGTAAAACCACTTCCGAAAGCTGCTAAAACTACAGTATCTCCAGATTTGATTTTTCCTTCTTCCCAAGCTTCAGTTAAAGCAATCGGAATCGACGCTGCTGTTGTATTTCCGTATTTCTGGATATTATTATGAACTTGATCGTCTGTCAACTTAAATTTATTTTGAATGAACTGCGAAATTCTCAAATTGGCCTGATGCGGAATCAACATATCGATATCTGAAACCTGCAAACCGTTTGCTTCCAATCCTTCATTGATTACTTCTGCAAAACGAACTACAGCATTTTTAAATACAAATTGTCCGTTCATATACGGGTAATAACTTTCGTCATTTGGATCATTATCAGCCAAAATATCAGTTACCCAGCGTGCTCCCATTCCTGGTGCCTGCAGCGCTAATTCTTCAGCATGCTGTCCTTCAGAGTGTAAGTGTGTAGAAAGAATTCCTTTTGTCAAATCTTCTTCACGGCTTAAAACAGCTGCTCCTGCTCCATCTCCAAAAATTACCGAAACACCACGTCCGCGGGTTGTCATGTCTAAACCTGTAGAGTGAACCTCAGAACCAATTACCAAAATGTTTTTATACATTCCCGTTTTAATATATTGATCTGCAACAGAAATGGCATAAACAAATCCAGAACATTGGTTTCTAACATCTAAAGCCCCAACAGTTCGTAAACCTAAATCTCTTTGTACCAAAACTCCTGGTCCTGGAAAATAATAATCTGGACTTAAGGTAGCAAAAACCACAAAATCAATATCTTCTTTAGCAACGCCAGAACGCTCAATTGCAATCTTAGCCGCTTTTACTCCCATTGAGGTTGTAGTATCTTCTCCACGAATTATATGTCTTCTTTCTTGAATTCCTGTTCTTTCCTGAATCCATTCATCATTGGTATCCATGATTTTAGACAAATCATCGTTTGTCACAACATTTGAAGGAACATAGTATCCTAAGCCTGTTATTTTTGAATGATACATATTGTATTGTTATTTGTTTGAAAATTTAGACTGCAAATTTACGTATACTTTAAAATATAAGAGTACAAATTACTCTTTTTTTCGTTATTGGCAATTTAATATAATTTAATTATAATACTGCTTGAAATCAATTAGTTCTCAAATTAAAAACTTTTAGATATATTTATTGCTAAAAATGAAAAATACGATTTAAATTGTAACAAGCCGCAAATATCAAAGACAAACATTTTAAATACCATTTTAAACCCGATAAAACTTAAATTATGAAATTAAAGGTTACACTGTTCTTACTTTTTAGTTGTGGTTTTTATTCTTTTGCCCAAGAGAATCTAACTTACCAAAAACCATCCAAATCTATTTTAGATCTAGCAGATTATCAAAGAGCGCCGACAGTATCTATGGATACAAAAAAGGAAAACATGCTTTTAATGTATCGAAACACTTATAAAACTCTTGATGATTTAAATCAGGATGAAGTTCGATTAGCTGGTTTAAGAATTAATCCTGTTACTAATATCTCAAGTACAGTAACTTATATCAACAATCTTAAACTGAGAAAAATAAACGCTAAAGAAGAAATTCAGGTTGCAGGTCTGCCAGAAAATCCAAAAATTACAAATATTCTTTGGTCTCCAAACGACAAGAGAATTTTATTTTCTCACACTGCAAATTCTGGTGTTGAACTTTGGGTTATAGATATTACTGCTGCTCAAGCGACTAAACTTACCACAGCGACAGTAAATGCTAATTTAGGAAATCCTTTTAGCTGGTTCTCAGACAGTGAAACGATTTTGGTAAAAATGCTTCCAAAAAACAAACAGCCTCTTTTAGATTCTAAAAAAGATTTACCAACAGGACCAATTGTTTCAAATACTTCTGGAGAAAAGTCTCAAAACAGAACTTATCCTGATATGTTGAAAAACAAAAATGATGAAGCCAATTTTGAAAGCAGTATTACATCTGAATTATACAAAGTAAAATTAAATGGAGATGCTGTTTTATTTAAAGAAGCTGCTATGTATGCTGGAGAAAGAATCTCTCCAGACGGTAATTATATTATGCTGACTACGATTCACAAACCATTTTCGTATGTTGTTCCTTTAAATAGATTTCCGCTTAAAACCACTGTTTATGATGTGAAAGGAAAAGAAATTAAAGTTGTAAACGAAGTTCCACTGAACGAAATTATGCCAAAAGGTTTTATGGCAGTTCAAAAAGGAAAACGCGAAATGAGCTGGAGAAACGACAAACCGGCAACTTTATGCTTTGTAACAGCTTTAGACGAAGGAAATCCTGCGAATAAAGTTGATTTTAGAGACGAGGTTTTTCTTTGGGATGCTCCTTTTGACAAAGACCCTTCTTCATTGGTTAAAACACCACAGCGTTTCGATGGAATTACTTGGGGAAATGAAAATCTTGCTGTTCTTAAAGACGAATGGTATGATACTAGAAACACTAAAACATATTTAATAGATCCTTCAAACCCAAGTCAGCTTCCAAAAGTAATTACAGATAGAAATTCTCAGGATGCCTATTCTGATCCCGGTACTTTTGAAACTAGAAAAAATGAATACAACAAATATGTTTTAGCGATAGAAAAAGAAAATCTTTACAGAATTGGTGATGGCTTTACTAAAGAAGGGCAATTTCCTTTTATTGATGAATTTGATTTTAAAACTTTGAAAACAAAGCGCATTTACACTTCATCATACAAAGACAAAAAAGAAGAAATTTTAGAAATTGAAGATTTTAAATCGGGGAAAGTTCTTGTTCAGATTCAGTCAAAAACAGAATATCCGAATTATTATTTTAGAAATATTAAAAAACAAAACAGCTTAACTCCAATTACTACTTTTAAAAATCCGTTTGAAAGTATTAAAGATGTGAGCAAAGAAGTAATCAAATACAAACGTAAAGACGGATTGGAACTTTCGGGTACTTTATATCTTCCTGCGGGTTATGATAAAGCAAAAAAAGAGAAACTTCCTTTATTAATCTGGGCTTATCCAGCTGAATACAAAGACCGAAATAGTGCTTCACAGACAACTCAAAACTCAAATGAATTTACATTTCCATATTATGGTTCATTTGTTTATTGGGTAACCAAAGGATATGTTGTTTTAGATGATGCTGCTTTTCCAATTATTGGAGAAGGAACGACAGAACCAAATGATAATTTTATTTCACAATTGGTAGATAATGCAGCCGCTGCAATTGATGCCGTTGATGCATTAGGATATATTAATCGTAAAAAAGTGGCTGTTGGAGGGCATTCATATGGCGCATTTATGACAGCCAATTTATTGACACATTCCAATTTATTTGCCTGCGGAATTGCGAGAAGCGGTGCTTACAACAGAACGCTTACTCCGTTTGGTTTTCAAACAGAACAACGTAATTACTGGGAAGTTCCAGAAGTTTACAATACTATGTCTCCTTTTATGAATGCAGACAAAATGAAAACTCCATTATTACTAGTTCACGGTGAAGCCGATAATAATCCGGGAACTTTTACTTTGCAGACAGAACGTTATTTCCAAGCTTTAAAAGGTTTAGGCGCACCGGCAAGAATGGTAATTTTACCAAAAGAATCTCACGGTTATGCGGCCAAAGAAAATATTTTACACCTGCTTTGGGAACAAGATCAGTTTTTAGAAAAGTATCTAAAAAACTAAATTCATAATTGATTCTAAAAGTAAACCCGACAGGTTTTTGAAACCTCTCGGGTTTATTATTTTAACAATTAGAAATTATCTAATTTTCTAATTAACACATTCCCTAATTACAAATAATTTAAAGCCAAAAATACTTCCTGCTCGAGCGGTAAATCAATCTCACTTTCAAAGAAAATTAATTGTCTTTTATAAACGGTTTCAATTAAATAATGACTTCCTCTAAAATAAGTTCTTCTAATTTTTACCATTAGTTTAGATTCTGAAACCATCTTAAACTGATGCGGATATACAAGCGTTTTATGTGTTTCGTCTTCGTATGATAATAATAAATGAGTCGGAATTTCATTTACTTCTCCAAATAAAGAAGCTACATATTTTATCTGCGGATCTTCATAAATTTTTGCAGGATCATCTTTAACGATTAACTCTCCATTTCGCATTACAATTGCCTGATCTGCAAAAGACAAAGCATCTGTACTATCGTGCGTTGCAATGATACAGGTAATTTCTTTTTGTTTTAAATAACGAAATAAATTACGACGAAGGGCATTTTTTCTAAAGGCATCAATCTGACTGAATGGCTCATCTAACAAAATCACTTCAGGTTCCAAAGCCAAAACTCTAACCAAAGCCACTCGCTGTTGTTGTCCTCCACTTAGAAATTTAGTTTTTACGTTAGAAAACTGTTCCATTTCTACCATTTCCAGTAATTCCTGAACACGTAGTTTTTTCATGTTGGCAAAACCATTCGAAAGGAATTTTCCAACATTTTCTGCCACAGTTTCATAAGGAGACAAGTCAAAATCCTGCGCAAGATATTTCATATACGGCATTCCCGGAATCAAATTAAACTTTGGTCCCAAGATTGGTTTATCTCCGTAAAAAATCTTTCCTTCGTCTAAATCATACAAACCATAAATCAGTTTAAGGAGCGTACTTTTTCCGCAGCCGCTTTCGCCGATAATAGAAATATTCTGCCCTTTCTCAATAGTAAATGAGATGTCTTTTATAACGGGTTTATCTGTATACGAAAAAGATATATTTTGAATGTCAAGCATGAGTTGTAATATGAGAGGTCAAATTTACAATGTTTAATTTCTAAAGTCAAAAAAAAGCTGCTTCAATTAAGAAACAGCTTTTTTTATATTTTATTTTATGGAGAAATTATTTTCCAGCTTCCGCTTTTGCGTCATTTACCATTTTGTCGTTTGCTGTAATTGAAAATTCAACACGACGGTTTTGAGCTCTTCCATCTGGAGTATCATTTGTTGCAATAGGATCTGCAATTCCTAAACCTGAAGTTTTGAAACGGCTAGATTTTAATCCTTTAGAAACTAAATAAGCCTGAACAGAAGCTGCTCTTTGTCCTGAAAGAGTTAAATTATATTCTGGCTTTCCAGTACTGTCAGTATATCCAAAAATTTGAATATCTGTATCTCCGTAATCATTAAATACAGGAACCAATTTATCTAAATTAGCTTTTGCCTGAGTTGTAAGAGTTGATTTATTAGTATCAAAACGAACTGAATTTTCATTCAAAGTTAAGTGAATTCCTTCACCAACTCTTTCTACAGAAGCACCTGGAAGAGCCTGATCGATTTCACGAGCTTGCTTGTCCATTTTGTTACCAATAAGTGCACCAGTTCCACCACCAACGGCAGCACCAATTGCAGCACCTAAAGCGGCGTTTCCACCTTTTCCTAAATTATTACCTAAAACGGCACCAATTACACCACCGGCAACAACACCAATTCCAGCTCCTTTTTGTGTATTATTTGCATTTTTTACTGAATCACAACTAGTAAAAAAACTAGTTAAAACCAATAAACTACTTAAACCTAAAACAGTTATCTTTCTCATCTTTTATATCTTTAAATATTAATTAGCTCTTTGAAATTGGTAAACCACGTCTTTAACCTGACCACCAACGTTAATGTTATCGATTAACTGAAATGAAGTTTCAGTTACACCTCCAACTTTAAGTAAATAACCATCTCTTACTTTTTTAGCTTTTTCGCCCGCATCAAGAATTTTAAGAACTAGCAAACCTTGATTGTTGATACTCCAAACAATTGGAGAAGAAAATGCTGTACAGCTTGGCGATGTTAAAGCCATTGTTCCTTTATTATTATTGGAAATAAAACTCCAAGTACTTCCAATAAAACATTTTGAATCTGCAAGATCAAATGAGTTTACTTTGATATAATCCGAACCTGGATATGATACATTAGTAAGAACCCAATTTCCTTTTAAAGCGACTTGGGTTTTCTTGTCAAGTTTAGTTGAAAGCGCTGTGTCTGTTGAAGCTGTCGACGAAGCAGATTTACACGCAAAAAACATAGCGGCAATCATGCATATTAAGATACCTTTCTTCATTTTGTACAATTTTTTATAGATTAATACTTGTCTTTTTAACAATTATTGTACCACAAATATACGATTCATTACACTAAAATATCTTTTACAATCTATTTATTTTCTTTCAAAATTAACATTCCGACATTTTGTCACTCACAATACAATTGGTATTCTATTTGAACAAGTGAAAATCATCACATTAAATAAAAATTAAAAAATATGGCAACAGGTAAAATTAATGTTTCAGTAGAAAACATTTTTCCCTTAATTAAAAAGTTCTTATACAGCGACCATGAAATTTTCTTACGCGAGCTTGTTTCTAATGGTACTGATGCTACTTTAAAATTAAAACATCTTATCAGCATTGGCGAAGCTAAGGTTGAATACGGAAACCCGATCATCGAGGTAAAAGTGGACAAAGAAGGTAAAAAAATCCACATTATCGATCAAGGTCTTGGTATGACAGCTGATGAAGTAGAAAAATACATCAATCAAGTAGCTTTCTCTGGCGCTGAAGAATTCTTAGATAAATACAAAGATTCTGCTAAAGATTCTGGAATTATCGGACACTTTGGTCTTGGCTTTTACTCTGCATTTATGGTGGCAGAAAAAGTTGAAATCATTACAAAATCATACAAAGACGAACCAGCTGCTCATTGGACATGTGACGGAAGTCCAGAATTTACTTTAGAACCTGCTGACAAAACTTCACGCGGAACTGAAATTATTCTTCACATTGCAGAAGATTCTTTGGAGTTTTTAGATGATTCAAAAATCAGCGGTTTATTAAATAAGTACAATAAGTTTATGCCTATTCCAATTAAATTTGGAACTAGAACAGAAACACTTCCTAAACCAGAAGATGCTCCAGAAGATTACGTTAATGAAACTTTTGAAGTTGACAACATTATCAATAACCCAAACCCAGCTTGGACAAAACAGCCTTCTGAATTATCTGATGAAGATTACAAAAACTTCTACAGAGAATTGTACCCAATGCAGTTTGAAGATCCGTTGTTCAACATTCATTTAAATGTAGATTATCCGTTTAACTTAACTGGTATTTTGTATTTCCCGAAATTAGGTTCGGATATGCAAATCCAAAAAGACAAAATTCAGTTGTACCAAAACCAAGTTTACGTTACGGATAACGTAGAAGGAATTGTACCTGAATTCTTGACGATGTTAAAAGGTGTAATTGATTCTCCAGATATTCCATTAAACGTTTCGCGTTCTGGTTTACAGGCTGATGGTGCTGTTAAGAAAATTTCAAACTATATCACTCGTAAAGTAGCTGATAAGTTGAAAGCTTTATTTAACGAAAACCGTGCTGACTTTGAAGCAAAATGGAATGATATTAAAATCGTTTTAGAATACGGAATGCTTTCTGAAGATAAATTCTACGAAAAAGCAGGAGCATTTGTTTTATACCCAACTGTAGACGACAAATATTTTACTTTAGAGGAATTAAAAGAAAAACTAAAAGAAAACCAAACAGATAAAGATGGTAAACTTGTAGTTCTTTATGCTGGAAACAAAGATGCACAGCACTCTTATATTGAGTCAGCAAAAGAGAAAGGCTACGAAGTATTGCTTTTAGATTCTCCAATTATCTCACATTTGATTCAAAAAATTGAAGGCGACAACAGCGACTTAACTTTTGTTCGTGTGGATTCTGATCATATTGATAATTTAATCAAGAAAGAAGAAAACAAAATTTCTAAGTTATCTGACGAAGAAAAAGAAACTTTAAAAACGTCATTAGAAGCTTATATCCCTAAAGCTTACAGCGTACAATTAGAAGCAATGGACAGCCAGGCAGCTCCATTCATCATTACGCAGCCAGAATTTATGCGTAGAATGAAAGAAATGAGCCAGTCAGGCGGAGGCGGAATGTTTGGAATGGGTAATATGCCGGAAATGTACAATTTGGTGGTAAATACTAATTCTGACTTAGCGTCAAGCATTTTAAATACAGAAGATAAAACACATCAAGAGCATTTGGTAAAACAAGCTTTAGATTTGGCTAAATTATCGCAAAACTTATTAAAAGGAGAAGCACTTACAGCTTTCGTAAAAAGAAGTTTTGAGATGATTAAATAAGCATCTGAAAATAATATTTTAAAAATCCTGCAAATTAACTTTTGCGGGATTTTTTTTGCTGTAAAAAACCCCTTCAAAAAAAGGGCGATTATCCCCTATTCTTAATAAAATTATTTGTATATTTTTGAAAATCAACGAATTAATAAAAATATAAATTCTAGAAATCATGGATAAAAGAAAATTTACAGAGAATGGGGCAATTCTAGCAATTATTAAAGATTTAAAAGATCAAATCAAAAACAAAAAATTCTCAGACATTACAGACAACAACAACTACCAATACGTAGATCTTGTACAGGAAGGCGGCGGCGTGCTCGGAATTGCATTAATTGGATATGTTTATGTTTTGGAAAAAATGGGAATCCGATTTCTAAGTTTGGCGGGAACTTCGGCAGGAAGCATTAATACAATGCTGATGGCGGCCGCAGGAACTTGCGATGTAGAAAAATCTGAATGGATTTTAGATTGTCTATGCAACAAAAATTTGTATGATTTTGTAGATGGAGACCGCGATGCCCGGGAGTTTATCGATGCATTATTGAGTGATGCCGGAAACCTAAAATTAATAATAAAAGGCTATCAGGTTGTCGATAATTTTAAAGATGATCTGGGTTTAAATCCAGGAAATAATTTTCATCAATGGATGACCAATTTACTTTCTCAAAAAGGAATAAAAAATTATGCTGATCTAAAAGCATTAAGAGAGAAAGGCGTTTCAGATAAAAATAAATTATATCGAATAAATAAAGTCAATTCCGGCGACAAAGAAGAGTACAAACGTGTAGATCACTGGAGCGAAATGGCCATAATCGCCGCCGATATTACTACCGAAAGTAAAATTGTTTTTCCCAAAATGATGGATTTATTTTACTCCAATCCAGAAGTCCAAAATCCAGCCGATTTTGTCCGCGCATCAATGTCGATTCCGTTATTTTTTACTCCTTTTAAAATTAAAAATATTCCGACCGGAGTCGATGCTTGGAATAAATGGAACGAGGCAACCTGTTTGCGTACTTCTGTCCCATCTGAAGTTATGTTTATGGACGGTGGAATTATTTCAAACTTTCCAATTGATATTTTTCACGAAAATCTTAATGTTCCTGCTTCACCAACTTTTGGAATTAAACTCGGCTACGATAAAAATGAGATCAACAAAAATGAAAAATTTCCCAGTTTAATAAGTTCAATGTTTGACACAGCGAGATATGGTTATGATGCTGAGTTTTTAAGAAAAAATCCAGATTTCAAAAACCTAATTGGGTACATTGACACTGGAAGCCATAATTGGTTAAATTTTAATCTGACCGACGATGCCAAAATTGATCTTTTTATTCGCGGCGCACAAAATGCTGCCGACTTTTTAAATCGTTTTAATTGGGAAGAATACAAAAAAATCAGAAAGGCAAAAAGTGATTATTACAAATCAGTCTAATATTTACATACAATTCATAATCAAATTATTATCTATAATTTTTCTTTCGTAAAATCGTTATAATATCCTGCAGTTAAACCATTGCAGGATTTTTTATTGCGATTCATTTTTTTATTACATTTGAATGCCTTTTTTATCTAACCCAAAACAAATACCACTATGAAAAAAACCGCTATTTTAGTCACAACTATTTGTGCCGCAACACTTATTGCCGTTTCATGTTCAAGCGATAATAATGAAAACACTACCTCAACAGACATAACTACAGTTGGCGCCTCACTTGCTGTTGACGCCGCTAATGAAATGGATGTTAATACGGGTCTGTTTGTAACCTCAACTCCTGCAGCAGCAAAAACTGCCGAAACTCCTGTTGGCTTATGTGCCACTATCACCGTTACAACACCAAACGGAACACAATACCCTAGAGTATTTCTAGTGGATTTCGGAACTGGATGCACGGATAATAATATAATTAGAAAAGGAAAACTAAAAATTACCCTTTCTGGACCAATAATTAATACAGGCAGCAAAATGACTATTGAAAGGATAGATTATTCTATGAGCGGCATAAAACTAGAAGGAACGATAGAATATACCAATATTACAACTGTAGCAACAGTACCGCAATGGACTAGAAAAGTAATAAATGGTAAACTTACAGATAACCAAGGAAAAGTATACAACAATTCCGGAATTTACACTACGAAACAAACCGCTGGTGTTGAAACTCCTTTTGTATTAACAGACAATGTTTATGAGATTCCAGAGGGAACGCATACCGTAACCGCTGCCGACGGAACGACTTTGACTTTGACAGTAAAAGAAACTTTAATTAAGAGATATTCCTGTCTTTTTATTTCGAAAGGACAATTACAAATTAAAGGAGGTATTTTGAACGGCGTTGTTGATTATGGAAATGACACCTGTGATTCTTTTTACATTTACACACACGAAAACGGCACTTCATTTAATCTTTCCTTCTAAAACCTTTTCTTACTATACTTTAAATCCCAATTTTTAAAAAGATTGGGATTTATTTTTTTTATAAAAATAAAACTGGGACCTCTAAACATTTAAACTATTTTCTTTATTTTGCACCCAAAATCTAATAACCCACCAATGAAAAAAACATTAATTGCTTTTGTTACTCTTGTCTTACTTGCATCATGCAGCAAAAAAGAAACTACTGGTAACGTACATATTACTGGAAATATAAAAGGTCTAAAAAAAGGAACTTTATACATCCAAAGAATTGTTGATACATCACTTGTCGCAATTGACAGTATTAAAATAGATGGTAGTTCTGCTTTTGAAAGCAATATCACATTAGATTCTCCAGAAATGCTGTATTTATTCTTAGATCGCGGTGTAACCAATTCACTAGACAATAATATTTTATTCTTTGCTGAACCAGGAAATATTACTATTGAAACGAACTTAGACAATTACATTTCTGGTGCTAAAATTACAGGATCAAAAAATCAAGAGTTATACGAGCAGTATGCAAAAATAAACGGTCGTTTCATCGACGAGAATCTTTCATTGGTTGAACCTCGTTTTAGAGCAATAAAAAGACAAGATCAAAAAGCGGTAGACAGCATCACTAAACTACAAGAAAACAATATCAAAAGAAAATACTTGTACGCAACAAATTTTGCCTTAAACAACAAAGACCATGAGGTAGCACCTTATATTGCTTTAGCAGAGATCTACGACATCAATTTGAGATTTTTAGATACTATTCAAAAATCGATGACTCCAGAAGTAGCTAAATCTTTTTACGGAAAGAAACTAACAAAATATGTTGGCGACTTAAAAAAACAGCAGCCGACACAAACACCAGAATAATTTCTGATGTCATTTATATAGAAAATGCCCTGAAATTATCAGGGCATTTTTTTTGTTTATTATCTAAATACTGATTTAGAATTATTTTCCCATTAAACCTCCAAGGATCGCAAATACAAATATCAATGCATAGATCCCTAAAAGGATAACCATTAAAATACCGAAAAATTTGTAATGCGATTTCAAATAACCCAATGAATCTGTCAAAGCCGTTGAATCATTATCCTTGAATGCCTTTTTTGCATTCGAACTAAACTTAAACAAATAATAAACTGGAAAAAAATAAAGGGCTGCCATTAAAAAATATGCTGCTCCCATAGCTGCTCCAAAAGATGCGCCCATGCCTCCCATTCCCTGCATTGAACTTCCCATAGCAGAAAAGATTGTTCCTGCAAAAACAGCGATTAAAAGTAAAAATCCGATTCCGATAAAACCGATAATCGACAAGAAATAAGCCCATTTAGCTGTTTCTTTTAAAAAGTCTTTTGCCGCAGAGTCTAACTGCAATTCAAATTTTTCAAATGCTGAAATTTCTTCCATTAGTTTTAATGTTTTAGGTTATCTAACAAACATAGGAAAAATATTCTTAAAGTTAATATTAGAAAGAAAAATTCCAAAAAAAATAAATTCCAAATTCCAATACGATTCAAATATCATACGATAAAATTTTACTAACGGTTGAAACCAGACGCTATATTTAAAACGAAATAATAAATTCAGATTCCACACAGCAAACTTGAAACCTGAAACCTGAAACTTGAAACCTGAAACTTGAAACTTGAAACCTGAAACTTGAAACCTGAAACTTCAAATTTGAGCAAAAAAAAAAACCATTCACAATGTGAATGGTTTTTTGAGCCGATAGAGGGACTCGAACCCACGACCTGCTGATTACAAATCAGCTGCTCTAGCCAGCTGAGCTACATCGGCGTTTATTTCGGGTGCAAAGATAAAATTGTTTTTTAATATTCCAAAAAAAATTTCACACCTCTCTCTATAATTAAAAAAACCACCACATTTCTGTGATGGTTTCCGTTGAGCCGATAGAGGGACTCGAACCCACGACCTGCTGATTACAAATCAGCTGCTCTAGCCAGCTGAGCTACATCGGCCTCATTACGGGTGCAAATATAAAGCGGTTTTTCGTTTTCCCAAAATAAATTTGCACTTTTTTACACTTTTTTTTGCTTACAATGCGTTGATTTTTTCAATCAATTGATTAGCAGTTTGTTCTAATTCAACATTGATTTGTTTGAAGTGTGCTTTTTTATTTTCAACGTTCTTTGCGTTAACTTTTGTGATCAAAGTATCGAATGCAGCAATAGCTTCATCGATCAAAGCATTCGTTTCTGGAGTTGGATTTCCTGTTGTTGACATCTCAAACAAGTAAACTGCCTCAATAATATCTCCTAATACGAAGTTGATGTCTTTCTTTAAATTTTTAACGTTTGCCATTTTTATTATAATTTTAATTTGCGTTTGCAAAAGTACACATAATCCTCAAATTTAATGCTATGAAATGTAAATTTCTAAAATAGAAGCTTTTCCGCTTAAATTAAATGCATTAATCGCAGCTGGAACCAAAACTGTATCTCCTTTTTTATAGGCTTGTTTAAAACCATCGTATTCAATTTCAAAATCACCTTCGATACACATATAAACCGTAAAAGTTTCGCCAGTTTTAGAAACTTCAACTTTATCTTCTAACGGAATAAAATTGGTTGTAAAATACGGACAGTCAACAACTGTGTTTGATGTATTTGCTTTAGACTCGTATTTTTTCTGCGTATCTACTTTATTATAGTTGATTGCGTCAAGTGCTAAATCTACGTGAAGTTCTCTTTTATTTCCGTTTGCATCTACACGATCAAAATCGTACAAACGATATGTAATATCCGATGTCTGCTGAATTTCTGCAACAACCAAACCTGCACCAATAGCATGAACTGTTCCTGTTTCTAAAAAGAAAACATCTCCCGATTTTGCTTTTACATCGTCTAAGATCGAAACCAAAGTATTGTCTTGTAAATGTTTTAAATATTCTTCTTTACTAGAATCTTCTTTAAAACCAACAATAATTCTAGCATCTGCATCTGCCTGCATTACATACCACATTTCTGTTTTTCCAAATGAGCTGTGACGTTCTTTAGCCAATTTATCATTTGGATGAACTTGAATCGAAAGATCTTCCCTAGCATCAAGATATTTAAAAAGAAGCGGGAATTGTTTTCCAAAACGCTCGTAAACTTTAGTTCCTAAAAGCGCATCTGGCGTATCATTAATAAGATCCATTAAAGATTTTCCTTTTAGATCTCCATTTGCAATCACACTTACATCTCCTTCTACAGTAGATAATTCCCAGCTCTCACCAGTAATTTTAGAAACGATTGGCTTATTCAGTATTGTTTTTAGTTTTTCTCCTCCCCAGATTCTTTCTTTCAAAATCGGTTCAAATTGTAATGGGTATAAATTTTGGCTCATGTTTTTTAGGCTAATATATTTGTTTAATTAATTCTAATCTGATAGCATTTATAATACTAACTCTCTAACGGTTTCTAAAGCTTTTGGTATATGTTTGGCCGCATTTACGCTGTCAAATATCGAAATCACCAAACCGTTTTTATCTATAATATAGGTAACGCGACCCGGAAGGAGTCCAAATAAATTGTTACGGACACCAAAGAGCTTTCTTAATCTTTTATCCTGATCTGAAAGCAAAATAAAAGGCAATTGGTATTTAGCGGCAAATTTATGATGCGACTTCACACTATCACTGCTAATTCCGATTACCTCAGCTCCCAAATCTTTGAAATCTTCATATTGGTCCCGAAAACTGCAGGCTTCTGTTGTACAGCCAGGTGTGTTATCTTTTGGATAAAAATAAATTACCAAAGGTTTTCTTCCTAAAACACTTTGGCTTTCAAAAATTTCTCCATGATTGTTTTTCGCAGTAAAATTCGGAACTATATCTCCTATTTTTAATGACATTTTTTATTCTCCTTTATAAGTTACAAAATTGCGTTCGGTTTCATTCAGCACGATTTCCAAATCAAACTCGGGCTGAATTCTTGTTCTAATTTTATTCCATATCACAACAGCAATATTTTCTGCGGTTGGATTCAAATCTAAAAATTCTGGAACGTCCAGATTTAGATTTTTGTGATCAAACGGAATTTCTACTTCTTCTCGTATAATATCCGCTAATACTTTCACATCTAAAACAAAACCAGTTTCCGGGTCAATCTTTCCTGTAACACTTACTGTTAAACCATAATTATGACCATGAAAATTAGGATTGTTGCATTTTCCAAAAACAGCGGTGTTTTTTTCTAATGACCAATCTTTTCGATGTAGTCGATGTGCAGCATTAAAATGTGCTTTTCTTGATATGGTTACTCTCATCTAGGTTTTTGGTTAGTCTGGTTAAAGTGTATGATCTTCTAAATAATGATAAAATTCATCAAAAATTATTTTAAACCAAACGGTATATATTTCGGGCTGTTTCTGAATGTCAGATTTTACATCTTCGATTTTCATCCATTTCCAGTCTTCTACTTCCTCTGTATTAATATTCGGATTTTCATTGTAATATCCAATCATTACATGATCCAATTCATGCTCGGTTAATCCGTTATCAAAAGGCGCTTTATAAATAAAATGAAACAGCTCTTTTAAATCTGTTTTAAACCCCATTTCTTCAAACAATCTTCTGCTTCCAGCTTCAATATTGGTTTCGCCTTCACGCTGATGGCTGCAGCATGTATTTGTCCAAAGCAAAGGAGAATGGTATTTTTGATTCGCTCGCTGCTGCAGCATAATTTCATTATTTTCATTTAAAACGAAAACTGAAAATGCACGATGCAAAAGCGCTTTTTCGTGTGCTTCTAATTTTGGCATTAAACCAATCTGCTCATCATTTTGATTGACTAATATTACGTTTTCTTCTGTCATAGTACTTCTTAATCAAACAAAAATACAAAAAAAGATATGGCTTAAAAATCTTGATTACAATTGTAAAAATTCTAAACCCTTTCCTAATTTCTATTTTTCTGATTTACAATGTTATAAATTCGGTCTAGAAATTAAAAGCTGTTAAAATTAAGACATAAAAACTACATTGTATTATTTTACGTAACTAATAAAAAGTTAAAACACACTTAAAAAAATCTGAATTATTTTAAAGTCAGCATTTTGAGCCAAATCTCACCGTATCTTTGATAGACTAAATTTAAAGCCTCAAAAAATACCTGATTTTAATCCATTAAACTTTTACTATTTGTTTATGAAATCAAAAACTCAATTTATCAGCCTTTGCTTTTTATTACCGCTTTTTATTTTACAGGCTTGCGGGCAAAACACTAAAAAGCAGACAAAATCAACTTCTATGGAAAATAATATCATTACTAAATCTGGGAATCCTTATTATTCTAATACCGATACTACAAAATTGAATGTGAGTAACGCAGAATGGAAAAAAGTATTACCCGAAGATGTTTATGCAGTGATGCGTGAAGCGGACACCGAAAGACCTTTTACAGGAAAATATTGGAATACCGACGAAAAAGGAACATATTACTGTGCATCGTGCGGCAACAAACTTTTTAGATCTACAGCAAAATTCTCTAGTAGTTGCGGATGGCCGAGTTTCTTTGAACAAGAGGACAAAAAAAGTGTAATTTTTAAAGAAGATAATTCTATCGGAATGGAAAGAATTGAAGCACTGTGCGGTCGTTGCGGCGGCCATTTAGGTCATTTATTTGATGACGGTCCTGCGCCTACCGGAAAACGCTACTGCATGAACTCCATTGCTCTAGACTTTGTTCCTGATTCTAAATAATTTATTTATGAAAAATATACTTTTAATATGCTTTTTTGCCCTTTCCTTGAATGGGTTTTCACAAAATAAAAAAGCTTCAAATCTAGAAACCATTACTTTGGGAGGTGGCTGTTATTGGTGCGTTGAAGCCGTTTATGAAGATTTAAACGGAGTAAAATCTGTTGTTTCTGGATTTTCTGGCGGAAAAGCTGCGAATCCTACTTATGAGGAAGTCTGCACTGGAGAAACAGGTCACGCCGAAGTGGTTCAGATTACTTATGATAAAAATGTGACTGATATTAATGAAATCTTTAAAGTGTTTTTTACTGTTCACGATCCGACAACATTAAATCGTCAGGGCGCTGATGTGGGAACACAATACCGTTCTGTAATTTTTTATAAAAATGCCGAACAGAAAAAAGCCGCTGAAAGCATTATTGCAGAATTAAATAAAGCAAAAGTGTACAAAAGTCCGATTGTGACTAAAGTTGAACCTTTTAAAGTTTTCTATAAAGCCGAAGATTATCATCAAAATTATTATGCAAACAATAAAAATCAGCCATATTGCAAAATGGTGATTCAGCCGAAATTGGAAAAGTTTGAAAAAGTTTTTAAAGACAAACTCAAAAAGAAATAAAAAAGAAAAAGGGAAATGAACTAATTCATTTCCCTTTTTTATAGATTTTCAAAACTATTGTTTCGCAACTTTTTTAAATCGCATCATTGGCACATCGCCTTGAATCAAATTCAGTTTTCCATCTTTATCAATAGCATAACTGGTAGTCAGTTTAATTTGCTTTAGAAACTGTTGTTCTCCTCCTCCTTCACAAAACATCATTGTTGCTGGCCCTGGCTCTCCAAAAGTTAAAGATTTTCCATTTAACGTATATGGAGCACTGTAACCATTGCATCCATTATTACCGTAAACATTTTTTTCTTTTTCGTCAAAAGTAATTTGCGGTTTTTTATTTGGATATAAACCTTCGAAAGCTATTCTTGGTCCAGAAATATATTCTAATTCCCAAGTTGTATCATATAAGTTCCCTGCATTTTTAGTGTCTTTAGATGCCATACATGAAGTAAGTAATAAGGTTAAAACTGAAAGAACTGCGAGTGTGTATTTTTTCATAAATGTGTTTTTTAAAATTAATGTAATTTGTTTTTTGAAGATTAAAGTTATTCTCTAAAAATTACTTTCTCAATATCCGTGCCTATTTACAAGATTTATGAGGGTTAAAATTCCGTTTCAACTGTAATTTCTAACTCTAAGTTACAGCATTTTATTCAAAACTCTATTAATCAAATCTTTAAAATACGATTCGCGATTGCATTTTTTTTGTAATTTGCATCGATCATAAAAACCAAAAACATCAATCAAAAACCAAAAAAAATGAAACAATTTTTCTTATTGTTTGCTCTATTATTTAGTTTAACTAAAGTTCAATCTCAGGAAAATCTTCCAACAGATTATCTTTCAAAAGAATTTCACAAGGAACGTCGCGAAGCATTTAGAAATTTAATGCCTGCCAATTCTGTTGCAGTTGTTTTTTCGTATCCAGAAAGAGTGTTTTCTAAAGATATCAATTACAACTATCATCAAAATCCTGATATGTACTATTTAACAGGATATAAAGAACCAGACGCTGTTTTAATTCTTTTTAAAGAAGCACAAGGAACCGAAAAATATAATGAAGTTCTTTTTGTACGCGAAAGAAATGCATCGCAGGAAACTTGGACAGGAAGACGTTTTGGCGTTGAAGGCGCAAAATCTAAATTGGGCTTTACAACGGTTTATAACGGAAAAGATTTCAAAGATTTTGGAATAGACTTTAAGAAATTTGACAAAATTATATACGATAAAATTCCAACAGATCTAAAAGGCAATAAAACAGGTTTTGATCTTTTTGGTTTAATTGAAAGTTTCAAATCTAAAGCGGCGCTTACAGCTGAAAAAGACACTTCTGATCTTTTTAATACTATCACTAATTCTTTAAGAGAAATTAAAACTGCTGAAGAAATAGCTTTGATGAGAAAATCGGTAAAACTTTCATGCATTGCACACAACGAAGTTATGAAAGCCGTTGGCCCTGATATGAGCGAAAATGAGGCAGACGGAATTCATGCTTACATTCACAGACATTATGGTGCGGAAGGCGAAGGGTATCCTCCAATTGTTGGTGCCGGCGCTAACGGATGTATTTTACACTACGGAGAAAACAATGCCACAAAAATCGACAACCAATTATTATTGATGGATGTTGGTTCTGAATACCACGGTTATTCTGCAGACGTTACAAGAACAGTTCCTGCAAATGGAAAATTTACGGAAGAACAAAAAGCAATCTATCAATTAGTTTACGAATCTCAGGAAGAAGTTTTTAAACTCTGTAAGCCAGGAACTCCGTTTCAGGATTTAAACAAAAAATCAAGAGAAGTTATCGCAGCCGGATTAATTAAATTAGGAATTATTACGGATCCAAAAGATGTTCGAATGTATTATCCGCACGGATGTTCTCACTTTCTTGGCTTAGATGTTCATGATAAAGGAAATTATATGAGTGCATTAAAAGAAAATATGATCTTTACGGTTGAACCTGGAATTTATATTCCGGCAAACAGTAAATGCGATAAAAAATGGTGGAATATTGGTGTTCGTATCGAAGATGACATTTTAATTACTAAAGATTCATACGAAAATCTTTCTGCTGAGTCTCCAAGAAAATGGCAGGATGTTGAAGCTTTAGCCAAACAAAAAAGTACTTTTAATGATATGAAGTTTCCTAAGATATAGTTTACTTTCTGCCACAGATTAAAAGATTTTCACAGATTAGTTTAATCATTTTAATCTTTTAATTTGTGGCGATAAAAAAAAACAAAAGCTTCGTTTATAATTTAAACGAAGCTTTTTGTTTTAAAAAAGAAATCTTATTTATTTTTTGATCTGTGGTTGTAAAAAAACGAGAACTCGAAAAATAATTAATTTTCAGTTTTCAGTCTCAGTCTCACTTTTTACCACAATCTTGTCATCCTTGACGAAGGAAGGATCACACGCGAAACTCCGTCTATACTTTGGCGAATTACTAGTGTGATCCTTCCTTCGTCAAGGATGACAAAAAATAGGATTAATTCAATTAACTTACAGCTGATTAACTTCAATCTTCGTCAATTCTGACAATTCCAATATTCTTTCGACTTCATCTTTATTGGCAACAAAAAACAAATAATTATCTCCAAAAGTTTCGTACGTCAACAATTCCAAATTTGATTTTTCTAATTCCGATTGAATGTATGGAAATAACTCATGGCTATACGTTTCTTCAGGATACGCGAAAGTAAAATCTTCGCCAATTAAGTTAGATATAAAATATTCTGCATCTTCTGGATCAAATTTCCAGTCGCTGTTCCATGCATCAATACTTTCAAAAAAAGCAAAATGATCTTCTACAATACTATATTCTTTTGCCTCTTTTTTATAATTTTTAAAAAGCTTTTTGGTTTGCTTTTTAAGTTGTTTTTCTTCAATATTCCCTCTTGAGACCAATTTTATAAACTCTTCAAAATCTGTTTCTGTCGCCGCTTCATCTGCCAATAAATTTTCAGATGATGGAAGCTCAACGGTTTGTGGGATTTCTAGATTTAAATACTGGCAGATTCCCTGCAGTACTTTTTTAAAATCTCTAATTCCTATTTCCTGAGTTTCATTTTTAGGATTATTAATATCCAGCTTTTCTGTATCTAATAATCCTTTTGTATAATCTAAAAAGTGCGTGCTTGAATATAAAATTTTAAAATCGTTAGTTTCTAAACTATTTGTACAGCAAAAGAAAATGACAAAATTATTAAGAACTCGTTTCAAATACTTTTTCACCTCTGCACTTGGCTCTGAATAAAACTGAATATGAATAAAATCATATTCTAATCCTTGCTGCATTGTTTCTTCTGAAAGCACTCCAATATCAATCTTCTTATAAAGTTCATTTAAAACTTCATAAGCATTATTAAAACCTGCTTTTTTAATTTCTTCTCTGCCTTCTTCATGATCTAGTGAATACGGAAATGAATATAAGTTTACGAAAACAGAATCGTAAATTCCCTTCATTTTAAATTCTACACTATTTGATTCATGATATAAATAGCCGTAAATTGGTTCTATAACGTCATAAGAAAGTATAGATTTAGGATCATTATTTCTATTAAAAAAATTGGAAAAAATATTTATCATGGAAGACACTTATAAGTTATACTAAAATTTAGTCGTTTGAATATTTGAAACTTTTATTCATTTTATCAAAAGGAATCACTTTATTGACAATTGATTCCAATTCGACATCTGTCAACAATCCTCTTGCAGATTCTTTTATTTTTGGAGAAACATTTATTTCGTAATCGATAATTTCACGTTTTAAAATATCCTCCAAAATAGCAGTTTGATGAGTTGTCAAATACTTTTTATGCGATTTAAAAACTGATTCGAGATCACTTCTAAATTCTTCGTCACTGAGTTCGTTATAAACATCCTGCTGCGACATATCTATCAGTAAAACTTTAAAAATAAAATCCTGCAGGTTTTTTGCCAGATAATTGACTTCGTTCATATCATGCCAGACAAAAACGATTGGCACATCTCCATTATTTTCTTCATTGAGAAAAAAGCAATAATGATCGCCGCCGCCGCTTTTTGCAAACGGAATGAATTTATATTCGGAATTTATATTTCGATAATCGTCAGGATCTCTAAGTTCTTCGATTTCTTCGGCAACAGATTTTAAATTAAGAGATTCAAAATCATACGAATGCAAAAGCAAAGGCGGATTATCTTTTAGTGTAGGATAAACTTCAGCATACCAATTTGGGCCATATTCTCCAATATTAAGCATTCCATCACTATCTAATTGTTTGTACAAAAGCGGAAATTCGAATCCGTATTTTGTTTCAATTTCTTGTATTGTCATCTTTGGGGAAATTCGATTAAAATCAAATCACTAAGATAACAATCTTTTTACTACATGAAAAATCTAAAGCCCAATTATTTCAATGCCTCCGCAATCATTAAAGCACATTTTTCTCCATCAATTGCTGCAGAGATAATTCCACCGGCATAACCAGCACCTTCTCCACACGGATACAATCCTTTTATTTGCAAATGCTCGTAAGTAATAGGATCTCTCGGAATTCTAACTGGTGATGAAGTCCTACTCTCTGGCGCATGCAAAATTGCTTCGTTGGTTAAATAACCACGCATTGATTTTCCAAAATCCTGAAAACCCTGACGCATAATCTGAGTTAAAAATCCTGGAAAAACCTGTCCCATTTCTACCGAAGTCGTTCCTGGAACATATGATGTTTTCGGAATATCTGATGAAACTTTACTTTGCGTAAAATCAACCATTCTTTGTGCTGGAACTTTTTGAGTCTGCCCCGCTAAATGCCATGCTTTTTGTTCGATGCTTTTTTGAAATTCCATTCCTGCCAACGCCCCAAATTTTGCAAAAGGTTTAAAATCTTCCAATTTCAATTCCACCACTATTCCAGAATTTGCTGTCGATTGATCCCGTTTTGACGGTGACCAGCCATTTGTAACCACTTCACCCGGACTTGTCGCACAAGGCGCAATTACACCACCTGGACACATACAGAACGAGTACATTCCGCGGCCGTTTACTTGTTTTACAATAGAATATGGCGCTGGAGGCAAATGCTCACCACGATAATCACAACTGTATTGAATACTGTCGATTAGTTCTTGCGAATGTTCCGCACGAACGCCTAAAGCAAAAGGTTTTGCTTCTATAAAAATTTTCTTTTTGTCTAATAATTCAAAAATATCGCGCGCCGAATGTCCTGTTGCCAAGATCAATTTATTGGCATGAATTTTATCTCCATTTTGAGTTACAATTCCTTCAACTTCATTGTTTTTTACCAAAATATCGCTTACTCGGGTTTCAAACAAAACCTGACCGCCAAACTCAATAATTTTATCACGGATATCTTCAATAATTTTTGGCAGTTTATTGGTTCCAATATGCGGATGCGCTTCTACCAAAATATCTTCGGAAGCTCCAAAAGCGACTAAAAGTTCTAAAATTCGGGTTACGTCACCACGTTTTTTAGATCTCGTATATAATTTACCATCTGAATATGTTCCTGCTCCACCTTCACCAAAACAATAATTCGAATCTTCGTTTACAATATGCTCACGGTTTATTGCTTTTAAATCACGACGGCGCCCGCGAACGTCTTTTCCACGTTCGAGTACAATCGGCTTTAAGCCTAATTCAACTAATTGCAATGCAGCAAAAAGTCCGGCCGGTCCTGCACCAACAACAATAACTTCTTGTGCTTTTGAAACGTCTTTATATTTTGGAAGTTCGATTTTAGTTTCCTGAAAAGGTTCACTTTTTAAATAAATAAGAACTTTTAAATTGATTTTAATTGCCTTTTGACGTGCATCAATAGATCGTTTTAAAACAGAAACATGTTGAATTTCCTGCGGAGAAACCTTTATTTGTTTAGACAAATGGTCTTTCAGCAATGATTCGTTTGCAGCAATTTCTGGCGATACTTGAAGTAAAAGTTCTTTAGGCATTTTTTCTTTTTTATTCTATTAGCTTTTCTTTCTATGAAAAGAAGATGCAAAAGTACTATTTTGAAATGAGATTTTATATTTACTGTAATTTTTCACGCAGATTTTGGAGGTTTTAGAGATTTTCAGCACAAAGCATATAGTAGAGACGCACCGAAGTACGTCTACACAATGATTATCTAAAAATACGTTACACGCACAGCAGTGCGTCTCTACAGAAAAAAACTCTAAACCCTAGAAACTTTTTTTCAAACTAACCTTTGTACCTTTGTCACTATCAACCTTTGCACCTTTAAAAAAAATGTCTAGAAAAATAAAATTAATTTGGGATTTCCGCGGTCCTGCTGCTGCAAAAACAGCCGAACACCACGAAATTCATTTAAAAGAATATATCGCAATTGAGAAGTTACCTTTAAATATTACAGGTTTTTCTATTGTAAATGATATGCATGCAACCGCTTTTATGGTGGTTACAGATGAAAATATGATTCAGGTTAGAGATGCTTTGAAACCGCATCGTGGGGAAGTTTACACGGAATAAAATTCCAAATTTTTAAATTCCAGATTCCAAACTGCTGGAAAATTTCAATAAAAAAATTCTAAATTCCAAAACTTGGAAAATCTCAAATAAAAAATTCCAAATTCCAAACTATCGCTAGCACTTGGGATTTGGAATTTAAATATTAAGTATTCCAAAATTGGAATTTATTTCTTTTTAATTGGAATTTGGAATTTTTTTATTGGGATTTAACTTTAGTTAGCTACTTCACTAATAAATTTAATACGCATTAAACGTAATTCGTCAATATCATAATCGCCGTCAAATTCTTTAAGTGCGTCTTCGATTTTGTCTGATTCAGATTCCATGAAATAATCGTGAATTTCTTCCTGCTGATCATCATCCAGCATATCGTCAATCCAGTATTTGATATTTAATTTGGTGCCAGAATATACAATCTGCTCCATTTCTTTAATCAAAGAATCCATTGTTAAACCTTTTGCAGAAGCAATATCGTTTAATGAAAGTTTTCTATCAATATTCTGAATGATATATAATTTGTTAGCAGAATTTACTCCTGTAGATTTTACAACTAAGTCATCTGGGCGAATAATATCGTTATCTTCAACATATCGGCTGATTAAGGCAACAAATTCGCTTCCGTATTTTTTTGCTTTTCCTTCTCCAACCCCATGAATATTATACAATTCGGTTAACGAAATTGGATATTTCAAAGCCATATCTTCAAGTGATGGATCCTGAAAAACAACGAATGGAGGAACTCCTAATTTCTTAGCCACTTTTTTACGAAGTTCACGGAGCATTCCCATTAAAACTTCATCGGCTGTACCAGTTGATTTTGAAGATGCTACTATTGCTTCGTCGTCGGCTTCACTATATTCGTGATCTTCAGACATCATAAAAGAAACTGGTTTTGTAATAAAATCTAAACCAGCTTGGGTAATTTTAATAATCCCGTACGTTTCAATGTCTTTAGACAAATAACCAGAAACCAGAACTTGTCTCAATAATGCCATCCAATATTTTTCGTCGTAGTCTGAGCCAGAGCCAAAATAAGGCTGCGCATCTGTTTTATGAGCTTTAATAACAGCATTAATACGTCCGATTAAAGTAAAGACAATTTCTTTTGACTTGTAAATATGTTTCGTATCGCGAACAATTTCAAGTAATTTAACGACTTGATCTTGGGCTTCGATTTTGTTTTTAGGATTACGAACGTTGTCATCCATATCTGCACCTTCGCCAGTTTCGCTGTCAAACTCTTCGCCAAAATAATGAAGAAGGAATTTTCTACGAGACATTGACGTTTCGGCGTAAGCCACAACTTCCTGTAAAAGTGCGAAACCAATTTCTTGTTCGGCAACGGGTTTTCCAGACATAAATTTCTCCAGCTTTTCTACATCTTTATAGGAGTAATATGCTAAACAATGTCCTTCTCCTCCATCACGTCCTGCACGACCCGTTTCCTGATAATAACTTTCTAACGATTTTGGAATATCATGGTGAATTACAAATCGAACGTCCGGTTTATCAATTCCCATCCCGAAAGCAATAGTTGCCACAACGACATCTACATCTTCCATCAAGAACATATCCTGATGTTTGGCGCGGGTTTTAGCATCTAAACCAGCGTGATAAGGAACCGCGCTGATTCCGTTCACTTGTAAAACTTCGGCAATAGATTCTACTTTTTTACGGCTTAAGCAGTAAATAATTCCAGATTTGCCTTTATGTTGTTTGATAAATCGAATAATATCCGACTCAATATTTTTAGTTTTGGTTCGAACTTCATAATATAAGTTCGGTCTATTGAATGATGCTTTAAAAGTATTTGCATCAGACATATCAAGGTTTTTCAGAATATCTTCCTGAACTTTTGGAGTTGCAGTTGCGGTAAGTCCAATAATTGGCACTTGACCCAATTGCTTAATAATATGCCGCAGATTTCTATATTCAGGTCTAAAGTCATGTCCCCATTCTGAGATACAATGCGCTTCATCAATAGCTACAAAAGAAATTGGCACGCTTTGTAGAAAAGCGACATATTCTTCTTTGGTTAAAGATTCTGGGGCGACGTACAAAAGTTTGGTTAATCCCGAGGTGATGTCTTTTTTAACCTGAGCAATTTCTGTTTTGGTAAGAGAGGAATTTAAAACATGTGCTATTCCATTTTCTGACGAAAGACTTCGAATTGCATCGACTTGATTTTTCATCAAAGCAATCAAGGGAGAAACAACGATTGCTGTTCCTTCCTGAATTAAAGCGGGTAATTGATAACAAAGAGACTTTCCACCGCCCGTAGGCATAATTACAAAAGTATTTGTCTGACCTAAAATACTTGTAATGACTTGCTCCTGCAAGCCTTTAAATTGGCTAAAGCCGAAATACTTCTTTAATTCTTTATGTATTTCAATTTCGTTTGAATTCATTCTCTATATTAACTGTATTTTGTATAAATTTGCAACACATAAAGATACAACTTTCTTTTATACATACAAATTTTAAATATTCTGATTTGATCACAAAAGAAAATATATTGGCAATTGCCAAAAAAACAATACTATCTGAAAGTGAAGCAATTACAAAATTAATTGATTTTCTGGACGAAAATTTCTACGAAGCGGTCCAGCGTATTTATGAAACCAAAGGTCGTCTAATCGTTACAGGCATCGGAAAAAGCGCGATTATTGCTCAAAAAATGGTTGCCACTTTTAACTCTACAGGAACTCCATCTATGTTTTTACACGCCGCTGAAGCAATTCACGGTGATTTAGGAATGATACAAAATGAAGATGTTATTATCTGCATTTCTAAAAGCGGCAACAGCCCTGAAATTAAAGTTTTGGTTCCTTTATTAAAAAGATTCGGAAATACATTAATCGCTATTACAGGAAATGTAACTTCGTTTTTAGCAAAAGGATCCGATTATATTTTAAATACTACAGTTAATGTAGAAGCTTGCCCAATTAACTTAGCGCCAACAAACAGCACAACAGCACAACTCGTTATGGGCGATGCTCTGGCAGTTTGTTTAATGGAAATGCGTGATTTTAAACCAGAAGATTTTGCTATTTATCACCCAGGCGGTGCTTTAGGAAAAAAACTTTTGCTTCGTGTGAAAGACATGATAGAACATTCGTTAAAGCCAGCGGTTACACCAGAAACTTCGATAAAAAAAGCTATTTTCGAAATATCTGAAAAAAGATTAGGCGTAACGGCAGTAATCGAAAACAATAAAATTATCGGAATTATTACAGATGGAGACATCCGACGAATGCTAAATGACGTAGATACTATTGCAGACTTAACTGCAAGGGATATTATGTCTAAGAATCCTAAAGTAGTTTCGTCAGAGACTATGGCAGTTGACGCATTAAATATATTAGAAGATTTCTCTATTACGCAATTAATTGTTGCTGATAACGGAGAATACAAAGGAGTTTTACATTTACATGACATTTTAAAAGAAGGAATCGTATAATGGCAAAGAAAAATCTTGGCGAGATGTCATTTTTGGATCATCTTGAAGAACTTAGATGGTTATTAGTTAGAAGCACAATTGCAATATGTATTATGGCATTTGTCACTTATTTTGTTAGTGATTATTTATTTGATCAAATTATATTAGGACCAATCAGGCCGACATTCTTTACTTATGTTTGGTTTTGTGACCTATCACATCAACTTAATTTTGCTGAAAGCATTTGTATTACGGAGCTAAATTTTATTATTCAGAATACCGAAATGGAAGGTCAGGTTAATATTTTCGTATGGATGTGCCTTCTAGCAGGTTTCATCTTAAGTTTCCCTTATATTTTATGGGAAATCTGGAAATTTATCAGCCCGGCTCTTTATGAGAAAGAAAGAAAAAATGCTAAATTATTTATTTTTGTTTCTTCTTTACTTTTCTTTTTAGGAGTTCTATTTGGATATTTTGTAGTAATTCCGATGTCGGTAAATTTCGTTGCAACTTTCTCTGTGAGTGATGTTGTAAAAAATCAATTTACACTTGAATCTTATATGGGAATGGTAAAAACAAGTATTCTTGGAAGTGCCATCTTTTTTGAATTACCAATTGCTATTTATTTCTTAACCAAATTAGGATTAGTAACTCCTGTTTTTTTAAGAAAGTATTGGAAATACGCTGTAGTACTTATTTTAATTATTGCTGCGATTGTAACACCTCCAGATGTGGTAAGTCAAACCATTGTAGCCATTCCGATGTTAATTATTTACGAAGTTAGTATCCTGATTTCGAAAGTTGTTTATAGAAATAAATTAAAAGAAAATGTCTGATATCATTCAAGAATTTAACGACTATCGTTCTAAAATGAACGAAAAACTGCTTGCTGACAATAACAAAATTGTAAAGCGAATTTTTAATCTTGACACCAACGCTTATGCGCCTGGAGCTCTTGACGTAAAAACAAAAGAACTTTTAGGCTTGGTTGCGTCAACTGTTTTAAGATGTGATGACTGTGTAAAATACCATTTAGAAACAAGTTATAAAGAAGGCGTTTCTAAAGAAGAAATGATGGAAGCAATGGGAATTGCAACTCTTGTTGGAGGAACAATCGTTATTCCGCATTTAAGAAGAGCTTACGAATTTTGGGAAGCTTTGGAAGAAGCTGAAACTAAATAATTGTTAAAGGTTTATTTGTTGAATCGTTTATTCGTTAATTTGTGCCGAATAAACGATTTGAATGTTTAAACGATTAAACTTGAAAAATGAAATTAAGAGCCGATAATTTAATCAAAACCTATAAAGGGCGAAGTGTTGTAAAAGGAATTTCTGTTGAAGTAAATCAAGGAGAAATTGTGGGGCTTTTGGGTCCGAATGGTGCGGGAAAAACAACGTCTTTTTACATGATTGTTGGATTGGTAAAACCAAATCAGGGAAATATTTACCTTGACGATTTGAATATTACCGATTATCCAATGTACAAACGTGCACAGCAAGGAATTGGTTATCTGGCACAAGAAGCTTCTGTTTTTAGAAAATTAAGTATTGAAGATAATATTCTAAGCGTTTTACAATTGACAAAACTTTCTAAAGAAGAGCAAGTTGCTAAAATGGAAAGTTTGATTGAAGAATTCAGTTTAGAACACATTCGTACCAACCGTGGAGATTTACTTTCTGGAGGTGAGCGTCGTCGTACTGAAATTGCGCGTGCCTTAGCAACTGATCCAAAATTTATTTTATTGGATGAGCCTTTTGCAGGAGTTGACCCGGTTGCAGTAGAAGATATTCAGAGAATTGTAGCCCAGCTAAAAAATAAAAACATCGGAATTCTAATTACCGATCACAACGTTCAAGAAACTTTGGCAATTACTGATAAAACCTATTTGATGTTTGAAGGAGGAATTCTAAAAGCCGGAGTTCCAGAAGAATTGGTAGAAGATGAAATGGTTCGCCGTGTTTATCTAGGACAAAACTTCGAGCTGCGTAAAAAGAAACTTGAGTTCTAAAAAAAGTATACAGTCTCAGCTTTCAGTCTCAGTAAGAACTGAAAACTGAGACTGCGACTAAAAACTATTCAACTGTAATAAACTGAAGCTGTTCAATATCTCCATTATAAATATTAACATCCACTCGATGTTTAATTCCCGGCAGAGAAGCTTTTTCTGTAAACTGCCAAAACAACCAGTCGTCTTCAATTTTTTCTCTGTAGAAATTATAATTGGCTATCCAAAAAAGATATTCGCTAAACTCTTCTTTTAGAAAATCAGAATAATAACGCTCCCCAGAATAAATTATCGGACGAACTTGATAATGTTTTTCAACTTTCGTCAGCCAACGCTTTAATCCTTTCTTTAAACTGTCTAGAGACTGATTTTTAGGTAATCTTTCTATATCCAAAACTGGAGGCAAATCTCCTGTTTGCAATTTTACGGTTTTGATAAAAAGATCCGCTTGCTCGATTGAGTTTTCGTTTGGGCGGTAATAATGATACGCACCGCGCATAATTTTATTCTCTTTTGCACCTTCCCAATTTTTTTTAAACTGACGATCAACGCGATCATTTCCTGCGGTTGCGCGAATAAAAACAAATTGAACTGGATATTTTTCGTCCAGAATTTCAACTTCTTCCCAATCGACTTTTCCTTGAAATTCAGAAACATCAATTCCAATTACTTTTCCTTTGTGATTTTCAAGAACTCGAATATTTCGCACATCAGAAAGGTGTTTATCTACCTCATCTTCGTCTAAGACTTTTTCCGATTTAAATCCTAAATAATATGCCAGTCCCTTACGATAATGGTAAATTACTCCAATGAACAAAAGAGAAAAAAAGATTAATAAAAGTGCTCGAAAAAGCTTGCTGAGAAAAGATCTTCCAGCAGGTTTCCTTGGATATGTTTTACGATAAGTCGTTTTCCTTGCCATTAAAATAGAACTACTTTTTCAAAAACAAGTTATTGATAATTGACAATAAAACGTAGAAAATAATAATTAACGGAATTGCAATGTACTGAAGCAAAACAACCATTAATACGGAGATTACTAAAAACATAATTTGAAGTGCATTTTCTTTTAAGCTGAATTTTTTAATTTTTAAAGAAAATAACGGAATCTCGGCATTCATAATATATGCACTGCATAATGTCATTAATAATAAAACCCAATGATTGGTTAAAATCTCAAGCATCATTAGAGAATTTGAAAATTCTACAACTAAAGGAAGACTTAAAACAAACAATGCATTTGCGGGTGTTGGCAAGCCAATAAATGAATCTGTCTGACGTGTATCAATATTAAAATTGGCCAATCTATAGCAAGCACCCAAAGTAATAATAAATCCTAAAAACGGAATATATACTAATCCAATTAGATCTTGAGGATTAGCACTTTTTAAAAACATACTATACATCACATATCCTGGAGCTACGCCGCTGGTTACCATATCTGCTAAAGAATCTAACTGTAATCCAAGCGGACTAGAAACTTTAAATAATCTAGCGAAAAAACCATCAAAGAAATCAAAAAAGATTCCTAAGCAAACCATATAAAAAGCCATTAAATAATCTCCTTGAGAGACAAAAACAATTGCGATACAACCGCAGAAAAGATTTATTAATGTAATTAAATTTGGAATGTGTTTTTTGATATTCATAGTTTGAAATTTTGATTACGGCAGAGAACAAATTTAGCATAATAACTCGATGCAAAACGAGTTTTTCTAATAGTTTTTTATTTCTAAGTTCGACTTTCAGAATATTTAAAGAAACGAACTTAATAGCTGAGTAAAATATTATATTTTTGATAAAAATTAAAACAGAGGTAAGTCTGTAAAAAAAGAACTTTTGAAAAAACTTTTTGCATTTATATTATTTTGGAGTTTTACTTCGCAATATGCTCAAACTGTTCGAAAATATTCGAATGAGTTTATGAATATTGGAGTGGATGCTGCAGCATTGGGAATGTCTAGTACGGTAACTGCTTCTACAAATGATGTTAATTCAGTTTATTGGAATCCAGCGGGTTTAACCCATCTTGAAGATCATCAGATTGCTTTGATGCACGCCAGCTACTTTGCTAATATTGCCCAATATGATTACATAGGCTACGCAAGTCCAATTGATGATAGAAGTGCATGGGGAATTTCGATGATTCGTTTTGGCGTAGATGACATTATGGACACTACACAATTAATCGACAATCAAGGAAATATCGACTACAATAGAATCAGCTTATTTTCTACTGCAGATTACGGCTTTACTTTTTCTTATGCCAGAAAACTGCCTGTTGATGGATTTCAATATGGTGTAAATGCCAAAGTAATTCGAAGAGTAATTGGAAAATTTGCCAATTCGTGGGGATTTGGATTTGACGTCGGACTTCAGTTTGAGAGAAATGACTGGAAATTTGGCTTAATGCTGCGCGACATTACAACAACTTATAATGTTTGGAATATTGACGAGGAAGAATATGAAAAAATCGCTAATGCCATTCCGGGAGAAAACAACACATTGCCAGAAAGCACCGAAATTACGCTGCCAAAAGCACAATTAGGAGTTTCAAAAAGATTTGATTTTCATAACGAATGCAGCTTGGTCACTTCTGCTAACTTAAATATGAGGTTTGAGCAGACTAATGATATTATTTCATCAAAAGCAGTAAGTATTGATCCTGCAATAGGATTTGAATTTGGTTATACCGATCTGGTCTTTGTGAGAGCTGGTGCAGGAAATTTCCAAAATGTAATGCAGTTGGATAATACTGAGAAAGTAAACTTTCAGCCCAATATTGGTTTAGGTTTTAGATATAAAGGCATTCAAATAGATTATGCTTTAACGGACTTAGGGAATCAAAGTACCGCATTATATTCTAACATTTTTTCGTTGAAAGTAGATTTAGGCATCTTTAGGTAATTATAAAACCAAAAAATCTTTTAAAAAATTAAATCATGAAAACTGTCATTTTCAAAAAAGCACTTTTTATTTTATTCTTCTTATCAAGTTTTATTGGTTTCAGCCAAAGTTTACCCTTATCAAAAGATGCAAAAATAAGCGTTTTAACCTGCGGACTTGGAAATGAAAGTTATTCTTTATTTGGACATACAGGAATTCGAGTTTCAGATCCGGGAAACAATTTTGATGTTGTTTATAATTATGGAACTTTTGATTTTAGAACACCCAATTTTGTAATGAAATTTGCAAAAGGAGATTTGCAATATTTTGCTACTGTACATTCTTTTGCTGATTTTTTTAATGAATATACTTATGAGAAAAGAAGTATTTTTGAACAAGAATTACTAATCTCACAAGATCAAAAACAACAGCTTTTTGATAGATTAAATGCTGTTTTAGCTTCTGATGAACGTTTTTATACTTATAAATTTATTGATAAAAACTGCACTTCGATGGTTGTTGATGTAATCAATAAATCATTAAAACAAAACGTAATCACTAAAAAAGAAGATACTGACAAAACGTATCGCTCAATACTTTTTCCTTATTTTGACGGGCATTTTTATGATCAATTGGGGACAAGTATTATTTTCGGAACAAAAGTTGACCAAATGGGAACTAGAATCTTTCTTCCATTCGAGTTAAAAAACAGTTTAGAAAAAACGACTTTTCAAAATCAGCCTTTGGCGGGCAAAAGCAAAACTTTACTAGAATTTAAAAAGGAAAATCCAAAATCGTGGTGGAATAATATTTACACTTATCTTTTTATCTTGATTTTTGTTATTGCAGCAAGAGATATAACAGTTGACAAAATCTATTTTTTGATTTTATCTCTAATAGGAATCTTTTTTATAATAATGGGATTTTATTCTTTTCACCAAGAACTGGCAATGAATTATAATGTTTTACTATTTAGTCCGCTTTTATTAGTGTTAGTTCTGTTTTCTATTTTCAAAAACAAAAAATGGACGTATCGATTTGCACTTATAAATTTTGTGCTTTTAGTAGTTTACTTTTTATTCTTGATTAATAAAGCACATTTCTTTATTACTTTACCACTAATTATTACAAGTGGTGTCGTTTTAGTTAGAACTGGAATTCGTAATAAAAAACCAATTCCGATTATAATTTAATTATTGCCCTCTATAGAATAAAACTGTTGTTATCGTTTTAAATGTAATACTCAAATCTAGAAAAACACTTCGATGTTTGATATAGTATAAATCGTATTGCAGTTTAATTAAACTTTCATCGATTGATTCTCCGTAAGAATAATTTACCTGAGCCCAGCCTGTAAGTCCCGGTTTAATAACATGTCGTGTTTCGTAGAAAGGCATAACGCTGGCAATTTCTTCAACAAAAAAAGGTCGCTCTGGTCTTGGCCCGATTACGGCCATATCGCCCTTTAAAACATTAATAAACTGAGGCAGTTCATCAATTCTTGATTTTCGCATAAATTTCCCAAAAGGAGTAACTCTTTTATCGTTGTGAACTGCAAAAACGGCTCCATCATTTTCAGAGTCTTCAGTCATTGTTCTAAACTTGTAAATTTTGAAAACAACTCCATTTTTACCAACTCTTTCTTGTGTATAAAAAAGACTTCCTTTATTGGCAAAGAAATTACACAGCGCAATTATCGGAATAAAAATTACGCAGAATAAGAGTCCTATGAAAGAAAAGAAAAATTCCATCATACGTATCAAGAGCAGATATAATCTATTATTATTACTTCGGCTAAAAGGGAAAAAACGATAGAAATCCCTGCCAATATAATGCACTGGAATTCGCTGCGTTTTACTTTCGTAAACCTGAGTATATTCTCGAATCACATTACCGCTTTCTAATAGATGAAGAAGCTGCTGATATAAATCGGCTGTAATACCATCTGTTTTCTGCGATGCTATTATAATTTCCGAAACATTGTTTTTAGTAACAAATAATTCTAAATTTTCCTTCTTTATTTCTTTTACATAATGAAAATCAGATTTTTCATTTGCAGTGGTATCAGAATTTACAAATCCAATAATTTTATAATGCGGATCAACATTTTCAAGTCCTAAAACCAGTTCTTCAACTTCATTTTGATCACAAATCAAAACTACATTTTGCGAGAAACGATATGATGCTAAAAAGTAAACATAAAAGAAACGCCATAAGAGTAATGAACTTAAAACAGTAAAATAAAATATTACGATTACCAACCGCTGTTTAGGAAGTTCCGGCGATAATATTGGTGTAAACAAATACACTGTCACAGCAGTAAGTGAAGTTAGAATTACACTTCGCAGAATTTGAAATTGATTACTTGCTGTTTGTAGATTGTACATTTCAAAAATAGCTCCAAAAATATACACATATCCTATCAGTAAAAAAGATTTTAAAAAACGGTATTCGTTTAGTATATAATAGTGATAATCAAAAAATAAGCTCAGTAAAAACAAGGCGGCAAATATAAATGCGGCGTCAAAAAGACAAAGCAGAACTTTTCTTTCTGAAATTTCGAAATGCATTTTTCTTTTTGAAGACATTTTTACAGTTTGTTAGGGGCTTAAACTAGAGGCAAATGTATTATAAAAAAAGAATTAGTCACTAGCCTTTTCTGTTTTTTCAGGAATTTTTACCTGAACCGAAAGAAGAGCCAAAGCATAAACAAAAGCTGGGGCAGCGATACGCATAGCAGCGTGATTTATTGTTAGCAGCCAAAATGTCAAAAATGAGAGCGCTAGAATGTTTCTGCGATCGTTTATGAATAAAAGTAAGGGAGTAAAAAACAAAATCAATAAACTAACTGCTCCAAGAGAGCCATGCTCTGCCAGCATTCTGGTAATTTCGTTATGAGTAGCCAAATCGATTCCCGTTTGCTCTTTTCTTAGTTCTTTATTTTTACCAACTCCTACTCCTAGAATTGGATTATCCAAAAACATTTCCCACTCCGTTTCAATAAGAATCTCTCTTCCGCTTAGTTGCGTACTCTTTTTTCTCCCAAGTGCATCTTCATTTGCATAACGTTTATTAATCATTCCATGAGTCTGTATAGAACTATATGCCCAAACTCCCATTCCGGCTAATAACGAAAGTAAAACAATTAATCCAATTTTAGGCTTAATATTAGAACTGGCCTGAAAATATAAAACTATTAGAAGCAGGAATATCATTCCAATTGACGTAATGACCCCTCCTCTCGAGAAAGTGACAATTCCTCTGAAGGCGAAAACCAAAACAAATCCAATATTAATTATTTGCATTAACATACTTTTGGAATTTAGAAGCAATTGTACAAAAAACACAAAAATCCCTAAACCTAATATGGTAGAAACTTGATTGGGACCAAAACCTCCAGATGTTTCAAAGTTAGATTGTGTTCCTGTAATTACATCCTTTACGCTTGGAGTATACAAGAAAAGATAAACGAGCATTGAGACTAAGGGTAAAGAAAATGATATAATAATTTCCTTTAACCGATGAAATGAAATTTTCCTCTGATAACAATATATAGAACAAATTCCTAAACAAACAGGTCCTGAAATATTAAAGGCAATTGCTTTTCTGATGTTGGTATCAAAATTTAATGAAAATGTAGATAAAACTACACTAGGAATAAGAAGCAACAAAAAAAACCAGTACACAAAAGCATTTTTAGAAAAACCAGAATAGATCATTCCAAGAAAAAAATAAATTGAAATCGAATATTTTCCAAATTCATTTAGGATCATCCCGTCAGTCATTCTCAAAAGCACCTCCATACTTACAACGTAGGCAGACAAAATGAGAGCTTCATTATTTCTGTTTTTGGTTTTAATAATATAATAAATGCCAAAAATGAATATTATTACAGTATATAATTTTGAAATAGATGGCAATATAAATATCAATAATCCTATTAAAGCATGAAATAGTATCTGATAGATATATGATAATTCTTCTTTTCTCATTTTAAGTTCTTTGCATCCAATTTAAATATTTTTCTATCACTGCTTTTTCAGAAAATTTTTCAGAAATAGTCTCAAATAATTTTTCTTCTAAAACTCTCCTAAGTACTGTATTCTCAATACATTCAACTATCGACTCGTAAAAAACTTCTGCATTTTTACTTGGAACAATAAAGCCATTTATTTTATGCTGAATTACAAACGGAATTTCTCCTACATCTGTTGCTATAACAGCCTTTCCTGAATTTCCATACTCTAATAAAGCAACTGGCAAACCTTCAGATATAGAAGTTAGAATAGCAATATCACTTTGCTTTAATATATTTGAAATGTCATCCCTTGAACCATAAAGGAAAACATTATTTTTCAACTTACTTTCTTCTATATTTTGTTTAATTTCTTTAGAATAATTGTCTTCAAAATCTTTTCCAACCAAATGAAAACTCCAATCGGTATGTGATTTTTTTAACTTTTTAGCTATTTCTAGTAACAAAAAATGATTTTTTTGAAATCTTAAATTTGCCAAAGATACAATACGCTTACCATCAACTCCTTTTAAAATTGTATTTGTTTCGGTCACTATTTCTTTAGCAGGAAAGTTTGGAAAATATATTACGTTTTTTGCTTTTAATTCTAGTTCTGACCAATTTTTTAGATTTTGATTTACTGCAATAACTCCATTAAAGAAGAAAGCTGTAAGCTTTAATACAAAATGAGGTCTTGATTCCAAAAATTCATTATTGCCGTAATGATCATGTCTAATGATTTTTAACGAAGGCAAAGTTAACTTTAAAAGAAACACAAGAAAAAAAGAAGTACTATGAGCATGAATATGAGTAACCTTGTTTTTTAAGACATACGATCGTAAATTAAAAAGAGCTTTAATGTCTAACTGCTGTTTTTTATCTAAAAATAAATACGACACAGCGGGACTTATTTGATGAAGTAATGAACCTTCTTTGCGCGTGGCAATAAGCCCGGAAAATTCAATTTCATGAGCTAATGCATTTGCATAATTGACCGCCATACGCTCTGCACCGCCAGCCTCAAGTGAATCGATTACCTGAAGAATTCTCATTGGTTAACTATCCAATTTTTAATATCAATGTATGTCCATTTTAAAGGCCCCCAAATGTTCATTTTCTTTGAATTGCTGTTTAAACGATTACCGTCATAAACATAATAGTATTTGTTTTTACCTATCTTTTGAATATCCAGCTGATGCATTCCTGCATTGAATTCTTTAATTTCTTTGTTCCCTTTTAGAAAAAGAGGAGCCACTCTTTTGGTGGTGTAAGAGCCATCTTTAAAAGAAAAACGGTATAAAGACAAACCGTATCCATAGCCGTTGCTACAATTTTGCACCGGTAAAATTAATCCCTTTTCATCTGCAAAAAAGCGTCCGCCTGCTCTTGCTTCTGTTCCCCTTAAAGCAATTGGCTTTTTATGCAATTTCCATTTCCCAAAAAGAGAATCTGCTTGATAAACGTACATATTTAATTTGTCATCAGATGCTACCAGTATATTTAACGAATCGGACAAATAAATTGAAGGATCTTTTAATCGAACATCTTTTAATAATGTATCGCAGATTTTCCAATCAAAAGGAAAATGCGCCGCTTTATACAACAAAACCCCATTTGCCTGCTTACTTTCTGGAATCATATAAAAATTATTTTTATATTTAAAAACCTGTGGATAAGACAAATGAAATTTTTGAGACAAAACCGTTCCTTTATACTGGTATTTTTTTCCGTCAAAGGAAGTCAGTAAACCAATATCACCATTTTCTTTTGTTTTCTTATGTTCAAAAAACAGGTAAAAAGTGTCCTTTTCTTTTAAAAAGAAAGGATCTGCTAAAAACATAGTGCTGTCGTTTTCTTTTTTCAAATTCTCTATAGAATAAATTGGATTTTCTTTTGCATTGATACTATTGGGATATGTTTCAGACTCGCCATATCCAACGGACCAGCCACCTCCTTCTGGCTGAAAAAAGGGTGTTCTATAATTGATTATTAGTATAGTTAAAATTCCAAAAGACACAACTAGGACTACATATTTTTTCATTTACATCATTTTTTTTATTTCAGATTCAAAAGTATCAAAGGTATAATTCCTAGACCATTCTGACGCTTTTTTTCTTTTAGCATTAAAACTGTCTGGATCATTTATTATGCTTTCCAATTGTTTTGTGTCATTGTCCAATCCTTTATTTAGAAGAATTCCTCTTTTTCCATAATCAAGCATAAAAGGTATACAAGATATAGCAGTTGCAATTGGAATACATCCCCAGAACATTCCCTCGGCTAATGCTTTAGGCCAGCCTTCGCTTTTAGAAGCTAAAATTACAAAATGACTATTCTGATAAGCTTCAGTAATGATTTTTTGATTTTGATTCCCTTTTAATGCTATAAATCTTTCTAATCCAGCTAATGCAATATAATTTTCCAAAGTTTTACGCTCTCTGCCTTCTCCATACAAATTTAAAGATACTTGGTATCCTCTTTTATGAAGATTTTCGACTAATTGAATTGCATACAACGGGTTCTTTCCTGATGATAAAGTGCCAACAAAAATAAAATTATTTATACCATTTAAATCCAACTCTTTTAAAAGAAATTTTTCCTTTTCGAAATAAGATGCGGTAAAAAAAGGTTTAACATTACTACTTGCTTTTTCCCATTCTCCGTAAACTAAAACTTTCATGTTACGGGTTAGAAAAGTATTGTTAAGAATCCATTTTTGAAGACGATATGAAAGTGGCTGTTTGCTTTTAGGATCCCAATTACCAGCATATTTAGCTGTTTTTCTTTTATTTGGAAAAAGTATCTGAACGAAGCACCCTATTAAGCCCACATTTCCTGGACAGCGCAAATGAATGTGATCTGCTTTTTTCATTGCACAGTAAATTGTCCAAAAAATTATTGGCAGTTTATAAACTAAAGCTGCTACATTATAGAAATTTGTACTATTAAAAGAAGGAATTTCTTTAAACAACATTTTCTTATGCGAATAAGCAATATCTATTGTAGTTGGAATTCCTTTTTGTAAGGGCGCAACAATAATTGCTTGATCAACATATTTTAACCAAACATTCATTTCACGCACATATGGCGCATAACCAAAAAATTCATTGGCTTGCTCAATGTGAATAACATGCGTTATAATTATAAATTTCATTTATAAATTTTAGTCAACTTTCTATAATATTATTTGGGTGCCGACTGATTTTCAAATTATCTTTTTCCTTAAAAACTTCAATTACATTTAAATTCTAGATTCTGCATTAACTGGAAGACTGCTTTTTAATTTACTAAAATTCTTTTTACATATAATTGAGTTTGTAAATCAACTACGTATTATAAAGTCGGTAGCGAGATATTTTTGAACTCATAAAGTAATTTTGGGTTTATTAAAAAGTAGACTAATCCAGCCAAAAGTCCTGCCAATTGATTCATTAAATACCTGCTTTTTATCTTTTTCAGTTAATGCGTTACTAAATCTAATCAAAGTCAATAAAACAGTAATTGCATTCCATTTAAAACGGTCTTTTATTTTTGGATCTGGATTTTTAACACGCCAAACATACCAGCCGTTTCTAACTACCATCTTTCCATAACGATACTGATTTGGTCTTCCAGCTGAATCATGAAAATGGGATAATTTTGCATTTGTATTAATATATAATTTACCAGCTTTAGCAACTCTTATAGAGAAATCAGCATCTTCATACAGGCCATATCCCTCAAAATATGTAGAAAATGAAAATCTATCAAAAACTGATTTCCTAAAAGAGGAAACTCCGCCCATTAATTGCTCTGCTTGATAAATTTTACTGCTTGGAGGTAAAAAACTAACACTTCTTCCATGAGAAAAAGAAGGCGAAAATCCGGGAGGACAATTGCTGTCTAGATTTAGTTTTTTTCGTAATACAAAACGACTTCCATCTTTACGTTTCCAGCCATCAAAGTAAAACTCTTTTAATGAAGGTTTATATTTATTTTCTACTTTTTCCCATTCTATTTCATTGGCAACATAACCTCCAGCGCCCAATGCATCAGGATATAGCTCATAAGTATTTAATAATTCTTCAAAATAATTGTTTTTTAAAACAGTATCATCATCCAAAAAACAAATAATCTCAGAGTCAACAGCAACTTTAGATATTCCAAAATTACGCTGTTTTGTAAGGCCTCTATTATCATCTGAAACCAAAAAATACTCTAAGTTCCTAAATTCATTTTCGCTTAAAACATTTTTAGTTTCTTTATTTAATGATGCATCAATTATCAAAATTTCGTTTGGATAAACACTCTGTAAATCAACTGATTTTAAAAGTTCCAACAGAGGTTTAGAACGCATATAGGTGCAGACTATTAAAGAAAATCTCATTTTTTTCTCGATTTTATGTTTGCTATTTGAATAAAATAATCAATTCTGTTTAGTCTTTCCAATATTAATTTTCTGTTGTTTTTTTGCATTTCTCTAAGTTCATCCTCTGTTTTAGATGCATGAAAAAGAATCAAATCTGCAGTTATGGAATTTTCTGAAACTATCAAACAGTGCTGCCTCCAATCAATTTGATCTGACATCGGAAGTCTCACATCTGTGTCTATCAAAACGGGGATTCTTCCCATTATTAAGGTTTCATAAAAACGTACTGAAAAGTTTCCGTTTCCTCGTAAACATAAAGTATATAAATTATTCTGTATGTTTTTAAAAAACTCTAATGTTGTTTTTTCTTGGGAGCCCAAACCTTTTTCTCTTGCTCTATATTTATTCCTAAAAATAAAATTACTTTCGATTTCTGGGAAATTCTCAACTTTATTCAAAAGCTTGTGTCTTTTTTGTCCTACAGGATAAAAAGGATGGTAATCTTCTGAGTACTTTAATCCAAAATTGATTAAATTTCTTCTAAGATATAAAGCAAATTCTTTACTTAATTTTAAAAAAGATCCATTCGCATTACCCACAAATCCAATACTTGGCTTTGTCTCTTTGGGAAGTGTAAAGAAATCATTTTTTAAAATTTTGGCATAAGGATCATTTACAAAACAAGGCAAAATAAAAGACGAAGAACTCAATTTTGAATTAAATCCTCCAAGTCTAAAAGTTATAGCGTTTTTATGCTTTACGCTAAAACCTAAATCTCCTGCAGCGTATGTCCAAATTGGAATATTATATTCCGATACTTTGGCAGTCCAATTTTGAAAAAAATCATTCTTGTCATTTTTAAGAAATGTAACAATATCTACTGGGAAAATTGCAACATCGGCTTCAGAAAGAGAATTTGTCAAAATAAAATTAGACATTGATTTTTCATTTGGTATATACATAATATCAAATAGCAAAGGAAATATTTTCTTTCTATTCTCTTCGTTCAAAAAATTATGATCTGTGTATATCTTCAACATTTAATCTTTTTATCTTGTATTTATTATATAACTGTTTCTCAGATTATATTTTTTTAGACCAATTTCTACTAATCTCCCACTGCTTGTTAAACTTAGAAAATGCAAAAACATTAAATTTATTAAGCTTAAAAAACAACACTGTTTTATATCCTAACAATTGAAGGTTACTAAAATATTTAGAATGGACATACATAATTGTGGGAGATGGTTTAGGAGAAACTCCTTCTAACTCCCAAGGAAATATAAATTTATTCCTAAATCCTCCAATCGGAGCTTTTAAATGAAGAATTCTTAATTCTGGAAAATAGATTATATCTACGCCAATATTACGCAATTGAAGCCCAAAATCTGTATCTTCACCATAACCAAACTCTAAAGATTTATTGAAAGAAACCTCCTTTAAAAATTCTGATTTTAAAAAGCTGTTTCCCGAACCAAAAATTCCTGATTGGTGAATTTTTGTATATCGTAAAACCTCATCCTTTTGAAGGCAAGAAGTTGTTATACAATTAATTCCATACTGTGCAACTTTTTCTAATACTTTTTCATTTAAATCTGCTTTAAGTCTAACATCATCGTCACTTAAAAAGACCCACTCACTTTCTACCTCAGCCAATGCAATATTTCTGGCATTGCAAGCTCCTGCCTGATGTGTAAATATATGTTTAATATGAAATGGCCATTTTTCATTATTTAAATAATCGAGCTCAGAAACACTATTAGTGTCAGTATTTTGTTCAACTATAATTACTTTTGCAGGCAAATGAGTTTGTGCTGACAAATCTCTTAAAACATCATAAAGATGTTTTTTACGTCCCATTGTTGGGATTACAACATCTATAGTTCCTTTTTCAATTGCAGTATTACTGGATTGAACTTCAATTTCATCTAATATTTCTTGCTTCAAATTTCTTCTTCTATAAAGAAAACTTGACAAAAAAGGAAAAAGCAAAACTTTTCCCTCGTAAATAACTAAGTTTAAAAATAGTAGAAAAATCCATTGTACTTTATAGTGCTGCCTTACAAATTGGAATAAAATAAAATTATTTTTTCTGAAATTAGTTTGTAGTTTTGAGGACTCTACAATTAAGTGTGGCTCAGAATAGCACAAAAGCCCAAGCGGCATTGCCAATTTTCCTATTGAATTAATAAAGTAATCAAAATTTTTATCTAATTGAATTTGATCTTTTAAAGCTAATAAAACTGAGGAATGAATTCCGCCAATGTCACTGCTCATTTGCCAAGTGGGATAGTTTACTTTTTTATTACTATTTATAAAAGGTGAAGAATCAACATATCCAATCCTTTTAGAGATAAAATAATCTCCAGACAAATTATAGGAAGCCATAATCTTAGTATGATGAAAAATCCTGTTGAAGTTTGTAATATTAACATTAGATTTTAATGTGATATTGCACCAGATAATCAAATCTTGGGGAAAGTTTTCAGCAATATCAATTAAGTTTTCAGCAATACTTTTTTTTTCAAAAACAAAAGTATTGCTGTCTTCAGTCTTAATCTCAACAATTTTATTATTTTGATGATAAACAATTATCACTTTATTTTTTTTTTGAATTTATAATATTTTGATAAAATCTAATATTTTCAGATACAAGATTATTAATATCAAATTTTTCTTCCATTCGTTTTCTGGCTGCTCTACCAATTTGCAGAGTTAATAAATCATCCTCAAACAATTCTTTAATTCTATCTCCATATAAATCATGATTTGAAGGATGAACCAAAAAACCGCTTTCTTCATCAACAATAAGTTCCTTTGACCAGCCAATATTACTATTCACTACTGCTTTTTGCATAGCCATAGATTCTAAAGTTACCATTCCTAATGTTTCTGCAAAAGTAGGAAATACGCATACATTTGCTTTTATGAGGTAATTTTGAATCTCATGGTATGGAATTTTACCCAGGTAAGAAACATATTTTAAATCTTCCTTTTTAAAAGAGTTTTTCATTAACTCCCAAGTCGATTTTGAGCCTGTTTTTATATCAAATGAATCCCCTCCAATTAAAACTAATTTGGCATCTGGAAAATCATTACGCACTTTATTAAAAATTTCTGGCAATTCTAAAACTCCTTTTTTTCTAATTAAAGTACCAATATACAAGATTAAGTTCTTTTCAAATTGTTCTGGAACAGCATTTTCAAAATTCGAAAGATCTATACCATTATGAATTGTTCTTATTTCCTGTTTTTTTATTTTAAACAGATTTTTTGTAAGTTCTCCAGCAAATTTTGTCGGCGATATAAATGCATCTGCTTGATTAATTGCTAATTTTTCAAACCAGAAATTTTTTATCTTTTGTTGCCTGTTTTCTAAATGGCAAAAATAAGCATCACTTCCGTGAAAACGAATTACCAGCGGAATTCTAAATTTCATAAAAGCTGTAATTCCAGTCCAGTCTGGAGCTTCGAGAACAGCAATTTTGTCTTTTTCTATAACTGAATTACAGTAATTTTGAATGTATTTTCTATGAAAGTACCAGCCAAAAAAATTATATTTTTTATTTTCTATTAAATGAATATTGATACCATTTTCTGAAATTACTTCCTGAGTTTTCTGTCCATAAACAAAAATGGTTATTTTACAGCCCTTTTTAGACAAAGCTCCTGCTAGATTTTTCACACTAGTGCCAATGCCTGCAGCATGTGCAATTTTTTCGTGTGGAAACTCTGGGGTTAAAAATCCTATATTCATTTAGTAAAAAAGTCTTTTATAATTTTTTGCGTAAAAACTTGTGCTCCGGCATCATTTAAATGACCGCAAGACGAAAAGTATTTCTCATCCTTTACAACATCTTCATAATTATAAATCTCTGGATATAAAAGATTTACTTTTTTGAAATAATTATTATCTACAGCCTTGTCACACATAGGTGTCATTACTGCAATGAGGTTAATATTGTTTAATTTACAAACTCTTTTAATTTCTTCGTAGTATTTATTTTTTTTAGGAGAAAAATTTAATACCTCTCCTTCTAAATTTCCATTATTATCTGGCAATGCGTTATATCCACCATTGTCTTGTACTTTGCCTTTTTTATTTATTCCATAAAAAAACATTTCTCTAAAACCAATTTTTGTATCGTATTTTAAGTACCTGTAGAAAGGAATATAATATAGGGAATTAAAATTATCTACACTTTCAAATTGTTCTTTAACTACATTTGAGCTATATAAATATGGCAAAAATTTTAAAGAAGTGCCATCGGATTTTTTTTCAGATTTTAATGTAACGTCGACATCAATTATCACGTTTTTTATTTTATTTTTTTTCTCTAGAAGCAATTTCAAAATCAGATCTGATTCAAATAATTTAGAACCCTGCATTCCAAAATTAAAGGTTTTTAAACCTTTGTCTGTAAACATTTGGGTAACAAAATGATTATTAGCTCTCGACGATCCTAATATAACGACATCATATTCTTTTGGTTCTGAGTTATAAATATATCCTATTTTATCTCTTTGGTTCGAATGCAGGAACGCAAACGAATAAACTTTGTCCAGTATAGCTGCTATAAGAAATGTTAAAATAAAGATGCTTACTATGTAAAGAAGAAATTTTCTCATTTCTCAGAACGAACTTTCTTTAAAGGAAAGCTCTTATTTTATTTATTAAAAAAGTCTCTTAAAATTTTAGCTGTAAATATTTTAGCCCCATAATCTGTCATATGCCCGCAGGAAGAAAAATATTTGTTTTCGATTACACTATTTTCATAATTGTGAATTTCTGGATATGCTTTTTTAACTTTATCAAAATAATTCATTCCCACAACATTTTCACACATTGGTGTCATTATAGCAATAAAATTGATATTGTTTTTTTTACAAATATTCTTAATCTCCTCGTAATATTTATTATGAGGCAATGGATTTAGATTAACAATATTGTTTTTCATATTTCCATTTTTGTGTTTCTCTAACGGATAATATCCCAAATTATCTAATGCATTTGTCTTTTCTCCTTTGGTTATTTTATAAATTTCTCTAAAACCAATTTTAGAATCAAACTTAAGATATCTATAAAATGGTATATAATATAGTTCTTTAAAATTTTCCTCTGTAGAAAAATGTCTTTTTATCACTTCCGAAGAATGAATGTAGGGTAAAAACTTTGCCGAAACGCCTTCCGATTCTTGATCATTAGAAAGATTCAAATCGGCTTCTAGAATTACGTTTTTGATTTCGTATTTTCTTTCAATCATTAATTTTAACATAAGAGAAGCTTCATATAAATGGCCTCCGCTCATTCCGTAATTAAAAGTTTTTAAACCTTTATCTTCAAACATCTTAGAAACAAAATGATTATTTGCTCTTGAAGAACCTAAAATGACAACATCATATTTTTGGATATTTGAATTTACGACGTTTTCAATTTTCCCTCTGTTTCTAGACTGCATAAATACATAAGTATAAACGCCGTCTAAAAGAACTGCTAATAAAATTATTACTAGAAAAATTTTAAATATATAGAGTAAAAACGTCTTCATTAAAATTGAAAATATATAAATTCTTTATAATCAGAATAAGTTCCGAATGCAATAATGGCTAAAATTGCCAATGCTATTTTTAACATGCTTCCTCTGCCTGAAAGAGGTTGAACTTTAGTTCGGTTATTCCATTCAACCAATACAAACAAACCTATCATTAAAACTAATTCATAGTTATATCTTTCGTTATCTAGATATTGAAAAGCAAAGTCTTTATTGGTAAAAATTCTTTTTAAATATAAAAAGGCATCTGTAATAGTCCTTGCTCTAAAGAAAACCCATGCGACGCAGGTTAACATAAAAGTAGTTAGTATACTGAAGAGTACTTTTACTGAATCGAAATTCCATTTTAGTACAATGGAATCCATATTATTTCTATTACTATTTGAAAGTAGTAATGGAAGAAAATAAACCGCATTTATAAATCCCCATACAATGTAAGTCCAATTGGCACCATGCCAAAATCCGCTGACTACAAAAATGATAAATGTATTTCTAATTTTCATCCAAAGGCCGCCTTTACTACCGCCAAGCGGAATATATAAATAATCCCTAAACCAAGAGGAAAGCGAAATATGCCAGCGTCTCCAGAACTCAGCAATGTCTCTTGAAAAATAAGGGTAGTTGAAGTTTCGTAATAAGTCTAAACCAAACAATTTAGAAACCCCAAGCGCGATGTCTGAATAACCCGAAAAGTCTCCATAAATTTGAAAAGCAAAATATACAGCGCCTAAGATTAAGGAAAAAGAATTCATGGAAGGATAATGATCAAAAATTGCGTTTGCATAAACGGCACAGGTATCAGCAATGACAATTTTTTTAACTAATCCCCATATAATCTGATAAACTCCTTCTTTGGCTTTTTCAAGATTAAATTCTCGTTTTACTTTCACCTGAGGCAATAAATGAGTGGCCCGTTCTATTGGCCCTGCCACTAAAAGTGGAAAATAACTTACAAATAAAGAATAATCTACAAAATTGTATTCTGCTTTTATTCTTTTGTAATAAATATCAATCACATATGATAATCCGTGGAATGTATAAAATGAAATACCTACAGGAAGAATTACTCTCAATAAAATCGGACTTGCTTTAAATCCAAAAGCAGTAAACATTTCTGCAAAAGATGCCGCAAAGAAATTATAGTATTTGAAGATTCCTAAAAATCCTAAATTGACTATAATACTAAGCCAAAACCAAAATTTTCGTCCTTTCTCTGAACTACTTTTTTCGATTTGGATTCCAGTAAAATAATCTAAAAATGTAGAGAATACTAATAGAAATAAAAATCTCCAATCCCAGCAGGAATAAAAATAATAACTGGCAATAATAAGCAAAGCATTTTGAGTGCTTTTATTTTTGTTGAAAACGAACCAATACAGAAAAAAGACTATTGGTAAAAAAATAGCAAATGCTAAGGAGTTAAAAAACATATTATTTTAAAAATTTAATCCAAAATAAATTCACAAATTAATTAAACTATTGATTTAACAGCTTTCCAAATTCGGGTAGAAATATCTTGTGGAGGGTGTTGATTTATGATTTCAAACCATTTTTGAGCATTTAGAACTGTTTCTTCGGGCTGCTCTAAACCTTGTCTAATTTTCTCTTTTATTTCACTAGCTGTATTCAACCATAAAACAGCTTTTTTATTTGGCATAGAACGAAAATGAACATAGTTGTATATTTTCGAAACCGACCAATTTTTATCAACCTTATTTGGTACATCATAATTTATAAAAGCACATGGCTTTTTATGTGCCGCATAATCAAATACCATCGAGGAACCAAGATTTACCACCATTTCTGTATGCCTGATTGTATTAATTTGCAATTCAAGGTCTTCTTTTGATGGCAAAATTGTATTCCATCCATCACCTATTTTTTCCCATATGGGTGCAATTGATGTAATGATATCTTTATTCTTTTCAAGAACTAAATCATATCTATCAGAAAAATCTACTGGGCAGCGTCTAAAAATAATTCCAATAAAGTTTCCTTCATTATTCATGTCCCTTACCGCATCTGCAACATCAGATAAATACTGTGGATCATCTGGACAAGTGGTAAAATCATCGCCGGAATAGCAAATATATTTCTTATTAAAATCCAGATTATATTTTTCAAAAAACACGGTTCTTGTTACTAACTTTTGATCATCAAAATGACTTTCAAATTGCGGTGTTCCCGTTATAAAAATCTTATCTTCACTTATATTTGGATAATAATGCAAAAGCTCTTTTTTCATGTACTGACTCCAAACAAAATAAAAATCTGTTTCTACGACCATTGTAGCCTTTGGCAGGTTATCCCATGAAAAAATAAAAGTGGCCGTTGGAATCCCGAGTTTTTGTGCTGCTAATAACGGCGCTATTGCTAAAACGGGACGCTGATTGGTACAGAAAACCAAATTAGGCTTTTCGACTTTTAAAGTCTCTAAACAATGTTGGTAATAACTTGTGTTTTGCTCCAGTTTTTTAATTTTTTCGCAAATTTTATCCAACCCTTTTTGAGAAGAATAAGTCGCGATTAAAAACTGTGCAGCTAAACTTTTTATTGCCGGCTTTATTTTTTTGTATGAAAAGGGAAAAAGATAAGTATCATATACTTTATCATTTTCAGCTTTAATACTTAAATTAAGCTCAATATGTTTACGAGCATTTTTGTAACTATCTGCTAAAGGATTTGATTTAGCATTTTTAATTTTAATTTCGTTAAAACCAAGAGCTGTTAAATTAAATGGGGTGTTATTCCAATAGACAATATTAAAATCAAGATCAATGCCTAATTGATAAAAATTAGAGAAAGCGAAATTTCTAAGTCCAACTCCATCTGGCAGTAAAATAAATATTTTCTTTTGTGGCATTTAACTTTGAATCTTTATTTAAGGATATATTTCTTTATTTTTTTCTTGATTTTATTCTTTCTCTTTCTAAATTTTATTTGGCTTCCAACTAAAAACTCATAAACAAAGCCCTTTATCCTAAACCACCAATACTCATTTCTAAGATTGTAGTTTTTGTCGTCAAAACTAATCCATCTTTTTGGAAAATAATCAACATCATTATTTATTTTTGCAAAATCTCCTCTAAGATTCTTTATAGGCCTGATTACTTTCGAGTTCTCTTTTTCTCCCAGCCATGCTATCCACCATGAGAAGGTTGAATTACTAATAACATAATCATCACATTTTGTTCCAAAAGCTAATTGTTCAATTGCTGACAAACTATCTAAAAAATGACTGTTTTTTAAAAATGAAAAATGATACTTACAATATGCTATATCATCACTTGTGAAAATTATATTGCGTTCTTTCCAATCAGGAAAATTTTCTATTATTGCTTTTAAATAATACGAATGTGATAATTGATAAAAATGTGGGTTTTTTACAAAATCACCCCGTCTTACCGAAACTAAAATCGTTTTTTTTGAAAATAGGAAATTATATTTAAGGTATACATCATTTTTAAAATCTTCAAATTGAAAAATTTCTTTTGTTTTTTCTATATTGAAATATTTCTCAGATTGAAGCCATCCTACGATGTCATAATTACCATTTTCTAAATTCCATTCATAATAGTTAAATTCTTTCTCTCTTACAATTTCAAAGCTGTGATCATTGTGTAAAAAAGGAATTTGATTTCTAAAATATTTAGAATAACTCCAATTCGGAAAACCATATTTATGTCCGTATTTTTCAGCAAGGCCAATAGTTGAAGCAATTTGAAATAATTGATTTCCAAGATTTCCTTTGGTACCAAGTTTAGAGAATGTAATCATGTCAAATATCTCTAAATTGTTTTTGATGATTGAGCTGCCATACATCTTTTTTTTGAAGACATTCTAAAAATAATTGATTACTATTTCCTTGTCCAAAGTCATCATTTATTGTCTGTATTTTATGTAAATCTATTATGGCAAGTGCCTGTTTAATTCCTTCTTCTGTATAATCTGTACTTATTATGTCTGCGTGAATCGATCTGTTTTGCTGTCTGGTTCCAATATTTATTATCGGAATACCATAATAAGGTGCTTCACGAATTCCTGCACTGCTGTTACCAATAATAAATTGGCTGTTTTTTAAAAGCGTTAAAAAATATTCAAACCGTAAAGAAGGAAATACTCTAAATCTTGAATTTCCATTTAATTCTTTATATGCTTCAAGAATATACTGCGTTCCTAAATCATTATTAGGAAAAATCACGACATAATTGTGGGTATCCTCTAGAAGAGAGTTTACAAAATTCTTCGCATACTTTTCCATCTCTTTGACTTCGGTAGTTACAGGATGAAACATTACTATGGCATATTTTTCAAAATCAATTTTATAGTATTCTTTTGCCGTTTCCAAGTCTGGCAGTTGATCTGAAAACATAATATCAATATCTGGAGAACCAATAGTAAAAATAGAATCTTCTACTTCTCCCATTTGAAGAAGTCTCTTCGCTGCTTGATCATTTGAAACAAAATGAATATGACTTAACTTACTAACACTGTGACGAATTAATTCGTCTACTGTACCCGAAATTTCTCCTCCCTCGATATGTGCTACCAAAATATTATTTAGAGAGCCTACAATTGCCCCTGCTAGAGTTTCAACGCGGTCTCCATGTACAACAATCATATCTGGCTGTATATTTTTGCAATAACTGGATAATCCTTCTATAGTTTTTGCAAGCGTCAAATCCATAGTAGTTTCATGCGTGTGATTTTCAAAAGTAAATACATTTTTAAAATTACATCGCTCAATTTCTATCAATGTATAACCATAAACCTCTTGTAAATGCATACCGGTTACAAAAACAAAGACTTCAAATTGTTCTTGTTTTTCTAATGTTTGAATCAGCGATTTTATTTTACCAAAATCAGCTCGGGTACCAGTAAGAAAAAGAATTTTTTTCATTTAACTTGATTTATTCGAAATCGGGGAAATCTAATTGTTCATCATTTTCGATAGCCCTTACCGCAGTTTTTCCAATTAAATCATTAAAATGTTCTGCTAATATTTTTCCTGTTCCTGGGCGCTTTACCCAAATATTTTCTTTTGTTAAAATCTCCCCTTTCTTTATTGGAGCTATTGCGCAAACAGTTGCAAATGCAAAATCAATCGTTACCTGTTCTTCTTGTGCAGGTTGTTTCGTCCCGCCTCTCATCAAAGCTATTTCAGCAGCAGATTCAATTAATTCCTGACATGCTTTTTCGTCCATACTGCAAACAATGTCTGGACCTGTTCGCTGCATATGATCTGTAAAATGCCTTTCTAAAATACTTGCTCCCAAAGCAACTGCTCCTAAGCAAGCATTATTATTTAAAGTGTGATCACTAAGTCCGAAAATTTTATCTGGAAAAGCTTGATGCAATTCTAGCATTGCTCCAAAACGAACTAAGTGAATTGGGGTTGGATATAAATTAGTAGTATGTAAAAGCGCTACTGGGACATTATGCTTATCAAAAACAGCAACTGCTTTTTTAACGCTTTCAATTGTATTCATACCAGTACTTAAAATAACTGGTTTGCCAAGAGAGGCAATATGTTCCAGCAGTGGATAGTTGTTGCACTCACCAGATCCAATTTTATAAGCTGGAATATCAAATTTTTGTAAACGATTTGCTGCAGCACGAGAAAATGGGGTTGAAATAAAAATCATTCCCTTACTTTCCACATAATTTTTAAGTTCTAATTCGTCTGCTTCATTTAAAGAACAACGTTCCATAATTTCATATATGGAGACATCTGCATTACCAGGAATTACTTTTTTTGCCGCTCCGCTCATCTCATCTTCTACAATATGGGTTTGATGTTTTACTACCTCAACTCCAGCCCTATATGCAGCATCAACCATTTCTTTAGCAACATCTAAGGAACCTTCATGATTAATTCCTATTTCTGCAATGACTAAAGGTGGAAAGTCCTGTCCAATTTTTCTTCCGGCTATTTCTATATATGGTTTCATAAAGTACGTACTCTATTAATGTTTTATATGTTTATTGTATAAATACTCAGCGTAATCAAAATCCTCTTGTGTATCAATGTCTACGCTGGCAAAAATATGATCGATTTCGAATGGAAATGCATCGTCTGAAATAATTGTATCTTCAAGAATTAATCCTGCTTTTGTAATGTAAAGTAGTCCATTTTCAAAATAAAGAGGCTCAAGATCTTGACTTCTCTGTCCAATTTGATAATTATATGCAATAAATTTTTGGTTATCTATTTTTCCAAACTTTTTATGATTTTTTGAAACTGTAAACAAACTATTTCTATTTTGTTTTTTATAAATTTCAAAAGCTTCTTTTAATAAATTTTCGGGACGAATAGGATTTGTTGGCTGTAATAAAATTACGTTTTCAACATTTAAATCAATAGTTTCCAAGACATGTTTTAATGCTGAAACTGTCGGTTCATAATCGCCCGAAATAGCTTCTGGTCTTTCAATGACTTTTGCGCCATATTCTAAAGCTATTTGACTTATTTTTTCATCATCTGTTGAGACATAAATTTCATCAATAATTTTATGATTTGCCTTTGCAAATAATATGCTAAATGCCAATAAAGGAATTCCGTCAATTAATTTTATATTCTTTTGCGGTAATCTTTTTGATCCTCCTCGGGCGGGAATTATTGCAATGTTTTTCACTTCACTTAAAGTTAAATAATGTTATCTTCCGGCTGCCAATAAATTTTAGTATTTTCCAATTGTTTAAATTCTGAAAATTCCTGATCTGAAAATTTATTCCTGTTTTTTATTATATTCGGGATAAAACCAATCAAATCAAATCCTGCTAAAATTAAAGCTTTAAGAGCGTTAAAATCACCCTTAAAAACTTTTAGTTTTAATTGCATCCAAATAGAGTAAGCCATCTTTCTAGGAATTAATTTTATTGGCAAAAATAAAAAATATAGTACCCATCCGGCTCTCAAAGATCTTCGCAGTCTAATGGTGTAATCTGCGTGTTTTTTTCGCGATTTTAAGTCGGCTCTGTGATGAATTAAAACTTGCGGTAAATAATGTATTTGCCATTTTTTTTTGAATAATTGCATTGCTGAAAAATCTTCCTCGCCATAAAACTCAAACCATTCCGGATAATTAGGGATGTCTTTCCAAGCATTTATTCTCCATACATGACCGCAACCAACAAATCCTTTTACTCTTTGTACATCTTCTGTAGAAGTGATTCCGACGGGTTGTTTTAATCCCCAAAAAATACGTAATGCAATTAAACCGCAATTCTTGTTTGCCTCAAAATGTTCAAAAATCAGCTGTAACGGATTTTCAGTAATAAAATTGGCATCGTCATCTAGGGAAATTGCAAATTCTGCTTGTGTTTCATTAAGCATTTTATTCCTGCAGTAAAGGTATCCTCTCGAAATTTCATTTCGTTGAATTTTAATTAATGGAAATAAATTTTTAATTTTTTCAAAAGTACCATCAGTAGATCCATCATCAATTACCACACATTCTATATCTTCTTTTTCTAACAAAGAATTTATTTGGGTGAGCGTTAAAATCAAATCATCCTTACGATTTTTGGTAGCTATAAGAATTGAAAAAGTAATTATATTCATGCTCATTTAGTACTTTTTAATCATTTCTTTTGGCAGTTTCTTCCATTTTAAAAACAATCTCGAAATAGGTTTTACAGCAATTAATTTGGTAAAAAACTTATTCTTAATAAAATAATTAAAAGCGCTTAGTTCTTTATGTTTTATAAAGTTCAAGTTTAAATGATCAGTTTGTATTACTTTTTGGGGAATGTTTTCCATCCATTTCTCGTATACGTTACCCATATGGAACGCATAGTTATCATCGGTTGTCAATCTCCAATACCCTTTTTTTAATGGTTTATTGTCAATATAATCTTCACCAATTCCTGCTGCTTTTCTGCCTCCTATAAATGAGAGTAGTTCTTTAAAAACTTCTTTTTTATAAGTTGCAACAAAATGCCCTGAACCAACAAAACAATTTACTTTACCATAATTAAGTCCTAATCCAAACTTCAAATAATCTTGATTATAGTTTCTGTCCCATCCAATACTATCATAAAAATGAATCATTGATTGTGGATTTTTTACTGGAATAAATTTTAATTTTTTATTAAATAAATTATCAAACAACACATTTCCACAATATCTTTTGTACATATTAAACTGAGGAACAATTCCAACTACACCTGCTTTAGGTATTTCAGAAAAAACTTTTATTGTTTCTGTCTGCCAGTTCGAAAGAAACATTACATCTGCATCAGTGACGGTTACTAATTCTATATTATTGCCCGAAAGTCCTTTAAAAACAGCGTTAATTTTACCTATATTATCAGTATGTATTAATTCTTTAATTTTATTCTCTTCAAAAAGTTCGTTGAGATATTTTACAACATTACCGCAGCTTCCGTTATTTACAATCGTAATAAAAGTTCTATCATGTATGGTGTTGAATAAAGAATTCAAGCAAATTTTTAGAATTTTTAGTGCATCTGAAAAATATCCCTCTTCATTGGGAATATATACCGGAACTATTATCTGGTGTTTGTAGAACGATTGTTCCTGATCAACTTCTTTATTAGGATTATCCCCTATTCTCATAATTTTTACTTTTCAACTTAAAAATTAAAATTTGAAAAAATTATTTTCTTTCAATTTTTCAAATAATTTTTCTTTTGATACTACAACATTATTGCTCGAGAATTCCTCAAAGTTCACATTTGAATTATCATAAATATTTTTATAATGCATCATGTATAAATTTAGTTTTTCATCTAAATATGTTCTTGGGGTTTCTTCTTTTGCAATCATAATCTCGTGTATTTTTTCTGAGATTCTTGGTACACCAATTGTAAATTTTAAGCCAAATTCTTCTTTGTAAATTTCAAAAAGATCTAAAACCTTAAAACTAGGGATGTTGGGAATAATATTAAAGCCTGTAAACTCAAATGAATTATGTATTAAATTAACCGCTTCCTCCACATCAATCATAAAACGGGTCATTTCTTTTGAGTACAATTTTAACTCGTACTTGTTTTTAATAGAATCTAATATTAACGGAATAATACTACCGGTCGAATTTAAAACATTTCCATAAATAGCTGTAGTAAGATTAACATTCGACCTCTCGGCATCTACAATGAAAGATTCGCCACCTATAAATTTCATTGCACCATATAATGTCGTCGCTGCTCTGCTTTTATCAGAAGATATAAAAGATGCTGCTTTAAAATCATTCTCTTCAGCAACGTTTCTGGAGTTAATTGCTCCATTAACTATTGTTCTTAATGCTACCTCAACATTTTGATCAACGGCTTCAATTTGTTTTAAAGATGCTGCGAAAATACCATGATCGTGATTTTTAGCCGCTTTATTCATCAATCTAAAATCTGAGACATCTCCTATTATACAGTTAATTTTTGGAAATTGCTTCTTTAAATAATAATGCTTAGCCTCATCTCTACTATAAATAGTTATTTCAGCTTTATCGTAAAAACTTTTAACTATTTCTCTTCCGAGATAACCAGCTCCACCCGTAATAAATAATCTCATATTTTATAATTAGTATAACTTAAATAAGTTTCATATAAGTTCCATTCAAACTTGCTATTTAATTCTGGAAATTTATGGTTTCGTTTCATCTCATCAAAATACTGCAATAACTTATATACCTCCTCTACTGTAGTTTCTTGATGCAAAATTTCACTCTCTTGCAAATTAGCTACTATTGGTACTACATCATTAATACTAGCCAGTTTAATTTTGTTGGCATTAAAATTTATTGATAATTCGTTATGGAGATTATAACAAAATGTTGCAACAAAAGAAGTTTTATTAGGAACTGCATACATCCCAAAAATATTAGGAAGCTTAAACGATACAAATTCTTTATTAATAAAAGAACAATATTGATTTAAAGTCTTTTTGGCTTCTTTCTTAGCTTGACCATATGGGTTATCTAATTCCTCCTGCAAAGAAGATAAAAAAGCAATATTACATTTAAGGTTGTTAACTGTTAAACATTTTATTGTATCATTCGTAAGCTTTCTATTCAGCTCAAGAAGTACATTGAGATCTGGATGCCTATGAATAAATGCACCATGTATTAGCCAGTCTAATTCTTTTACTTTAGGAAGCTCATCCAAGTAATCTCTTCCAAGCTCAATGACTTCATATTTTAGAATGTTCCTAAAATAATTAGTCAAATGTATCCCTATAAAACCTTTTTCACCCGTAATTGCTATTCTCATCTATAGAATTGAAAAATATTATTTCATTAATTTACTTAATCTATAACCTTTAATGCCATTTTTTAATTTTGAAATCTTTCCTGTTTGCAGCATTATTTTGATTCCTTCAATTACTCTTAAATAGAATTGTTGTTTTAAAACAGTATTAGAAAAATGTTTTTTGTAAAAGTAGAAATATAACTTTTCTTTTTCTAATTCGACGTTAACTGATTTTTGCTTATCTCTCTGCCCGCCAGCTGAAACATGCAAATGCTCGACTAGAATTTTTGGCTGAAAATAAATATTTGCTCCCGCTTGAAGCAGACGCATTCCGTAATCCCAATCATCTCCCCAAATTGTAAAATTTTCGTCAAACAAGAAACCAGCTTCTTTGAACACATCTCTTTTCACAATATTCAAACCGGAACATACTTGTAGTCTAAAACGTGATTTTGAAAAATTACCAGGTTTTGAAATAGTATCTAATATCGTATTATATTTAAACTCTTTTGTTTCCATTCCTTCAAACTGAATTCCTGGAATTAGAACGTCTACTATATTGGGTTTTAAAACCTCTATTATTTGTTCAAATGCGATCCTTGGAATTCTCAAATCGTCATCAAGAAAAAATAACCACTCTTCGTTTTGATAATAATCTAGTGCCCGATTTCGAGAATGATTTACTGAATTCTCTCTGTTATTTTTTACAAAAGTAAATTGATAATGCAGCGGTAGTTTATCAATATCCTGTTGAATATCTGTCTGACTCTGATCTACAATGATAACTTGAGAAATAGAATCTTGGAAAGCATTTAAATCTAAAAGTAAATTAGATACGCATTCTAATCTGTCTCTTGTTGGAATAACTAAAAAAAAGTTTTTCATTTATTTGCTAATTTTGGCATACACTGAATTTACAGCATTAAAAATTTTGAGTTTTTTCAGGATCAAAATTATACGATATTTTATTAAACGCAATTGAAATTTTACTGCCGACCAAAATCCAATTTGTTTAAAATGAGATATTATTAAGACTTTATATGTTTTTAGTGAAGGTATATTTAAAAAAGCAATTTCAAGTTTCTTTAGAATTATTGTCTTCTGATGCTTTGTAAATAACGAGCGATATTGAGTAAACAAGATGTTGCAAAATTCGAAAGTTGCCCAGTTTTTTCGATCGTTTGAACTCGAATCTCCTGTTATACTAAAACTCGAAACACGTATCAAAGACTGCGCTTCATTAATTGAGTAAATAAAATTTGGTGTAGAAAATTCTAATACCGCCAGATCATCAGAATGCCACGCTAGAGGAAGATCTTTAAATTTTATTTTTTTTACAACTTCTTTCTTAAATAAATATTCGCCTAGTGAACTTCTTGTTTTTTTAGAAAACTTTCTAGTCAAAAACGCTGCTCCAGTTTCTAAAACGGGATGTTCATATTTTCCAGAAAGGGCTTCATCTTTTTCATTTATTACTGTTGTAGCAAATCGAACAACATTAATATTGTGATTTTTAATTTCGTCTTGGTGATTATAAAAAGCTTCTATAACATTAGTTTCTAAAACATCATCATCTCCTAGAATCATTATCCATTCTTCGCTCTCAACTAGATTTATACAGCGCTCCCATTGTTTTACTAACGAAATTCCTCCTATATTTTCTTTAAAATGATGATACGCAAACTGAAAATCATTTTCAAATTCTTGCAATGTGAATAGCGGGTCTTCAGGACTTGCATCGTTTCCTATGTAAACTTTAAATCTTTTATCTGTTTGTTTTTTTAAGGATCGCAGTGTAGTTTCAAAAAACTCAAGTTTATAGTATGGAATTACTATAGCTATCATTTTTTTACTTTTTTAAGCATCCAATTCCCAAATGAAAGTAAATGTAAATTTAAAAGAATCTTCTTTATTTTATATCCTAACTTATAAGATCCTGAGTTTTTATATTTTTTTACTTCCAATGTTTTTTCTCTGGACTGCTGGTAATATTTTTCAATTAAAAAAATTAAAAACTTTTCAAAATCTTCTTCAAGCAATATTGATTTTAAAATTGGAAAAGAATAAAAGAAATTACTTTTCATATGAGCAAAATCTTTAGTCATATTTTTTTCATGATATCTGTAATACGCTAAGGGTAAATCTAGAAAATGCACTTGTGGTTTGTTTTTAAAAATTTTCAGCCACATTATCCAGTCTTCTTTTGCGCCTAACTCAGATTGAAATCTAAAATTTTCAAAGTTGCTTTTATGAAAAAATCCACAGTGAATCGGGATATTAAACTCAAAATCCCAATCGTATAAAACTTTTTCAAAAGTAAATAGCGTTGGTGAAAGTTTGCAAAAAGGTGCTTCAATATTTTTTAAATCACCTCTAAACATCATAAAATTTGAAATGACTATTTTAGACTTTACTTCCTTACCTGCTAATGTTTCTAAAGATTCTTTTAATTTGTCTTCATGTAATATATCATCGGAGTCCAAAAATTGAATAAACTCCCCTGAAATTTTACTTAACGCATGATTGCGAGCAAAACTTACTCCCTTATGTTCTAATGAATAAAATAAAAAACGTGCATCATCTTTAATAAATTCTTTGACAATAAGTACAGTATTATCTGTAGACCCATCATCTACAATAATACATTCCCAATTTGTGTAGGTTTGCGACACTATAGACTGCAAGGTTTCCTTTATTAGATTTTCTCTATTAAAAGTTGGAATAATAATGGATACTAAAGGAGATATCTGCTCTCTTCTATTCATTTTATATGTTTTGAATATTGCATCAGTAGTTGATTAATATAACAGAATTTACTATTTTAAAATTTGAATTAAAGTTTGAAAGTGAAACTTGCTAAAAGGTTTTAACAAAATCAATTTAAACCAAAAGTAAACAGCTTGTTTTTTTAAACCATATTCAAATAATTTGGTTACAAAAAATTTTCCATTTTTAAATTCATGATATTTTAGATTATTATTCTCTGATATTGATTGAGGTAATATATCTTTATACAAATCATAAAAAAAAATAGATGACAGGAACCAATCTTTATTAATTGTTCCTATAGAATAATGTTCTAATAAAATTTCGTTTGTAACTACAATTTTATAGCCATTTTTAAGGTATTCAAATGATAGGTTTAAATCATAATTATGAAATCCTTTTAATTTAGTATTAAATAAGATCGAATTTGTTTTTCTTGTGGCCATAAAGACGCCATCAATCGTTACAACTTCCTGCAAATTAGTCTTATCAAATCCTGTGTGCCAATGAACTTTTTGTCCGTTAAAATATTGTTTAATATTTATACACCTATCATTTTCACCACAATTCCACCAAGCTGATGGCATTTTAGTTTTGCTTTTTGCGCCACCTACACCAACTAAACCTACATCATTATTTTTATCAAAAATTTCAATTAAAACCTGACCCCAATTTTGAGTAAGCATATTTATATCATCATGAATAAAACAAACAATTCCGTTTTTACTTTTACTAAACCCAATATTATACGCTTCAAAAATTGAATAGTTGTTTTCTGAATTATCGATAACAATTAATTCATAATCTACACCAATAGTTTTTTGTATGTTGTACAGCAAACTAGCAGATATTTCAGGAGTTCTAGAACAAATAATTATCGAAATCATAAACCCAGCTTCTTTAATTTTAATTTTAAGTTCTTTCTAAATTTATATCTTTTTATAAATTCATCTAAGACACTAATTAAAATAAACATTCCCTTCAGTTTTTGACTACTTCGTATTAGAAGTAAACCTTTTTCATATTTTAAAAACTTAATTATTGATTTGTTTTTGGAAAAAACTATCTCATAATTTGAAGGTCTTTTGATTCTTAGAATTGAAAATATTGCTTTTCGCATCTTAAGATTTATATCAACAATTAAGGTTTTCTCATCAGACTTTACTGTCTTCGCAATCACACTATTAGAATGATATCTAAAATTATTAAGAGAATCAGCAGTAAAAGCAACTTTAAAACCAATAATTTGTTGAACGTAAACTATCCAGTCTCCACATGTTCTCAGATCATTACTTGTTAATAAATCTGCCGAAAGAAACAGATTTTTTTTTCTTAATAACACCGCACTGGCATTCGGAATAACATTCACATGAATTAAATATTTCTCAATAAAAGCATCACCCTCTATTATAAAATCCTTTTTAAAATTCTCTTTATCTAAAGAATTGGTGTGTTCAATCCAATTTCCTATTTTATTATTATTTTCATCTACCTTATTTGACTGACAGTAAGATAAAACTACTTTGTTATCATTTATTAATGGTTTAACAACTCTTTCTAGAAGATAAATATCACAAAAATCATCTGATTCTGCTATCCATATAAAATCTCCTGCAGACAAGTCAATTCCTTTCTTCCACTGCCTAAAAGTATTTCCTGAATTTTTATCATTAAAAACACAATACTTTACTTGCGGTTTTTCGGCATACTCAGATAAAATATTTCTACTGCCATCTGTACTGCAGTCGTCGAGTAAAATCACCTCAAAATTTTGATACGTTTGATTAAAAATAGAATCTAAACGCAGCCTAAGATAATTTTCATGATTGTAGTTTGGAACAATTACAGAAATTAAAGGAAAATTAGAATTCATCCTCTACTTTTTAAAATTTTTAAATAAAGTAAATCCAAAAAATGTATTGCAGAAGGCATCTATAACAAATTTTTTACTTTTTAATTTCAGTAGTTGTTCTTTCTTCTGAGTTTCTATTAATGAAATAATATTCACATATTCACTATGAAATAATTTACTGTGTTTTTTTACAATATAATCTTGGTTTAAAAACACCATATTGTCTGAAAATGAACGAATCATTGATTTGTTTGAAACATAATACTTAAAAGTAATTTCATGCAAATTAAAGAAAACAGCACCTACATTACTTAAAGCAATCCAAAACTCCCAATCTTCATGGCCTTGATATGGCATATTTTCATCGTAACCACCAGCCTTTTTCCATAATTCTTTCTTGAAGACAGCGCAAGCATCAATATAATTGTGAACCAGCATTTTATGTAAATTGAAATCATCTACTTTCCACAACCCTTCTCTTTCCCCAAAATATTCTGCATATCCATATACAACTCCAATGCTTAAGTCATTTTTAAAAACTTTAATAGCATTCCTTATAAAACTTTTAGACAATTGGTTATCTGAATCTAACGGAAGAATAAATTCTCCCTCAGCTCTTGTTATTCCGTAGTTCCTTGCCTTTCCTAAACCTCCATTTTCTTTAAAATAATATTTAAACCTATTATCTTTAAGCACATACTTTAACGCAATTTCTTCTGTACTATCAGTTGAGCCATCATTTACAATGATTAGCTCCCAATCTTGAAAATCTTGATTTAAAACAGATTCTAAGGTTGCTTCTAAAGTCGCTTCAGAATTATAACAGGGTGTAATTATACTTAATTTTGGAATCATTAATTATTTATAGTTTAATTTAACTGATAATTATTTACGAATTGATTTAAAAAATTAAAGGATGGCATAAAAACAAATTTTGTTGGACAAATTGATTAATAAAAAAGCAACTATGATAACTATAAGTGCAAAATCAAAATTTTATTTAATTTACGTTTTAAATATTTACCTATTAATCTAAAATAAAATCGTCCATTTCTTTTCCCTTCATTTATTCTGTTTACTTGATTTTTTAAGAATATTAAATCGTTCGCTTTGTAATGTTGCAATTGTGGATGAACAATATGTTTTCCTCTAAAATTATCTAACAAATCAAGTTCTTTGAATAAGCTTGAATCCTTCGTAAACAACATCATGTTTTGTCTATACCATGCATCGATATTATTATCATCCCAAAAGATAGGTCTAAAAATGTCATACAATTTAAAACCCAAATCTTCAAAAATATCAATCCAAAATTGTGGCGGTTGTTCATTTAAATGATTTTGCCCTCCCTGATGAGGAATCGCAGCTGAAAAAACTATTGTATCACTTAATTTTGAAAGACTAATAATAAAAATTGAAGCACTTTCCACACTTAAGTGTTCAGCTACTTCTAAAGAAATTGCTAAATCATATTTCTCATCAGAAGAAAATTCTTTTTCGAGATCATGCTCTATAAATTTAGATTCATCAATCTTTAACTTTTGTTTGTCAACATAGTGCCCATCAATGCCGATAATTTTATCTATATTGTAGTCTTGAAATACTTTCAACCAAGTTCCAATTCCACAACCTACATCAACTACAGATTTAGGTTTTAATAATTTTACAATATAAGGGACTGCAATTTCAGCAGCTTTGAAATTATGAACATGATCTTCATGAACATATTTAATATTTTTAACATTCATATCTAATAAAAATTAATTTCTGAATCGTAAAAATAATTTAGCTTTTCTTGAATTTGTTTTTTTTCATTAAAAGAACTCAGAACATTAAAGCTAAATGCCTCAATAATAGTATCAATGTTATTTTCTTCATCTCCAAAATAGATATCAACAGAATACGTTTTAGATTTTATAATCCTAAATACAGGAAAATTCAAAATAATTTCTCCATCTAATGAATCTATATTTATTTTGTCTCCAGTATTTCTATTATTTATACCTACTATTTCAACTTCATCAGGATCTTTTATAACTATTCCTAAAACTGCTTCTCTAAATTGCGATTTTAATTTATACCTAAACTTAAAGTCAACATTTGAGCCAGTTACAATTGTACTTGTTTTTTTCGAATTACAAAAAATCTCAACACTTAAAATTCCAAAATCTTTTACTTTCTTATTTGGATGATTATCAAAACTGAAATACCCTTTTTTAATTAATTTATCATCATTAAAAATTTGATTAGTAGATAGATAATAATCAACTGATTCGTCAATTTCTCCATCAAAAACAACTTTTCCATGTTCTAAAACAAGTCCTCTTGTACATAGACTTTTTACAGCTGGCATATTATGACTTACAAACAACACAGTACGCCCTTCTCCTTTTGAAATGGACTTCATTTTTCCAATAGCTTTCTTTTGAAATTCTGCATCTCCAACTGCCAAAACCTCATCGATAACTAAAATTTCTGGTTCTAAAAAAGCAGCAACTGCAAATGCCAAGCGTACAGTCATTCCCGAACTGTATCTTTTTACTGGAGTATCAATATATCTTTCACAGCCTGAAAATTCAATAATTTCATTCAATTTTGAGGTAATTTCTTTTTTGGTCATTCCTAAAATAGCACCATTTAGAAAGATATTTTCTCGGCCGGTCATCTCACCATTAAATCCTGTACCAACTTCTAATAAGGATGCTATACGCCCACGAGATTTTATACTTCCTGTTGTTGGAGCCGTTACTTTTGAAAGTATTTTTAAAAGTGTCGATTTTCCTGCGCCATTTTTTCCAATTATACCTAAAACTTCGCCGCGTTCAACCTCAAAATTTATATCCTGTAATGCCCAAACGTAGTCTGATGTTCCTTTAGTAGAGCGATCATTTGCTTCACCAATTTTTAAATATGGGTTTTCTTTACCTCGAATTTGATGCCACCAACGATTAAGATCATGGCTTATTGTACCTGTCCCTACCTGCCCAAGGCGATATTGTTTTGAAATATTTTCGGCTTTTAATATAATGTCTTTCATTTCGAATGCAGGATTACAAATAAAATAATCTAAAAAGTAACTAAACCAATTAGTTAGAGGATCATTATTCTGTAATTTTATTATTTTTCTATTATTTTTTCAACAATTTAGTACTCAATTCACTTAGATTCTTAATTTTCAAAAGATAAAAACTGCAAAGTCGATTACTCTACTTTTTTATCAACTAAAAATAAATTCCCTAAATCCCCAAAAATAATTGATTTTCCAACTACTTTGTAGTCTTTAGATTCTAGATATTTTACAATTTCTGAATTTAAATCTTCCTTCAAAGAAAAATTCGTTTCTATAAGAACAATTTTAGGTCGGTATTTAATCCAATTGTTTGTTTTTAAAACCTCTAAGTCAAATCCTTCAACATCGATATCAAAGAAGTCTAATCGCTCATTTGGTTTGATATTTTTATCGAGTATTTTTTCTAATGAAAATGACGGTACATCTATCGTTTTTCTGATTTTATCAACCAAATTATGTTTTTGTATAAAATCATAATCCAATGTATTCATCGAGCTTTCTTCAAGCATGTAATACTTATAAATTTTCTCATCTTGACCAATTGCACAATTTATAAAATTATCTTTTGGTCTTATTTTTTTATATAATGATTCTAATTCTGGATTTGGATCGATACACAAGCCTTTCCAATTTCTTAAATAAAAGAAATAACTATTCGATGCTTTAATTGGATGCCAGCAGCCAATATCAACATACACACCGGGAGATGTTGAAGCAATCAATTTATTTAATTGAATATCTTCACCCGATTTAGAAAAACTGACCTTAAATCTCTTAAAGATTAATTCTTTTATCTTATTTTTCATCTTTAATTGTATTTCATCCAGTTACTAAACTAAAAAACTTATCTCCGACCAACATATTTCTACTAATGTTAACAATGTTTATTGCAAATAATGAAGGCTATATATTTTTAAATATAACTAGACTGTATCTATAAAACTCTTCTCTGTTTTATTAAACAATAATATCCCGACAAAGAAAATAACAAGTGTTACAACAATAGTGTATGAAAGACCTAAAATTGAAACATTTCCTGTGTTTAACAACATATACCGAGAGGTTTCAATTGCGTATGCCAACGGATTGTACTCTACTATCCAGCCAAACTTTGGCAATTTTTGTTTTATTAGGTCCATCGGATAAATCACCGCAGACAAATACATTAAAAGTTGCATCCCAAAACCAATTAAGTTGCTAAAGTCACGATATTTTGTAACCACTGATGAAATCATCATTCCTAGACCTAAACCTAAAATTCCCATGAAAGCTATCAGTAATGGAAAAAAAAGTAATGACGGATTTAAGCTCATAGCAGCACCATTTAAAAAATAAAAGATATAAAAAGCTATAAAAATGCAAAATTGAATTCCGAATTTAGTTAGGTTAGAAATTACTACTGATAATGGGGTGATGATTCTTGGAAAATAAACTTTCCCGAAAATTGCAGCATTCGCTTTAAAAGTATCAGAAGTACCCGTTACGCAAGCTGTAAAATAATTCCACACTGTAATACTAGCAAGATTAAATAAAAAAGGAGGAATTGCACCTGTAGTAATTCCTGCTACATTATTAAATATTATAGTAAATGTAACTGAAGTAAACAAAGGTTGAATAAGATACCAAAGAGGCCCCAAAACAGTTTGCTTGTAAACTGTTATAATGTCTCTTTTTACAAATAACATTACTAAATCACGGTATTGCCAGATTTCTTTAAAATTAAATGATAAAAATTTATTTTTAGGTGTTATTTCAAACAACCAATCATTTGTGCCATTAGAATCGTTCATTACATTAAATTGGGAAAAAATAGTTTTTTAATTTTAAAATTAACAAGATTTTTAACATTTATGCTATTGTTTAAAAATGCCAAAAGGTGTTTTTTAAAAAAACACCTTTTGCAATAATTCGATATATTTATTAAAAATAAGATTACTTATCTAAGACTTCAAAAGTGGAATTCATACTTTTAAACTCTGGAACAATCTTTTTCATTTTAGATACAATATCATCATTTTCATAAAAATCAGCAATTCCTATAAGCTCATCAACATCAATATGGAGATTCTCGTATTCATCTTGAATTTCTTGCGCAATCATAATTTTTTCATGATAAGTTGGCAGCGTTTTAGAAGTATCATTTAACAGTTCCTCGTAAAGTTTTTCACCAGGTCTTAGTCCAACAATCTTAATTTTTATTTCTTTATCTGGTATAAAACCAGCTAGTTTAATCATTTTTTTTGCCAAATCTATTATTCGTACTGGCTTACCCATATCAAATATGTAGATTTCACCTCCGTTACCCATGGCTCCAGCTTCTAATACCAGTTGACAAGCTTCTGGAATAGTCATAAAATAACGAATAATATCTTGATGTGTTATTGTTACAGGTCCGCCTTCTGCAATTTGCTTAGTAAATAAAGGAACAACTGAACCGTTTGAACCTAAAACGTTACCAAAGCGAGTTGTTATGAATTTTGTACCACCCTCAATATTTTCTCTCTGATTTTTCAAGAACAAAGATTGTACATATTTTTCAGCGATACGCTTACTCGCTCCCATCACATTGCTTGGGTTAACAGCTTTATCTGTAGAAACCATAACAAATTTCTTCACATGGTACTTACAAGCCAGATCTGCCAAATTTTTGGTTCCTTTAATATTAGTTTGAATAGCCTGAGATGGATTTTCTTCCATTAAAGGTACGTGTTTATAAGCTGCCGCATGAAAAACAACGTGTGGACTATAGTTCTTGAATACCTTTTCTAAAGCCTTTTTACTTCGAACATCAGCAATTACCGCCACAATCTTTGCACTACAATTCATAGCTTGAGTCTCTAAACACAAATTATGTAATGGCGTTTCAGCATGATCTAAAACAATAACAATTTTTGGATTAAAGTTTAAAACCTGTCTTACAATTTCACTTCCAATTGAGCCAGCCGCTCCAGTAATTAAAATTGTCTTATCCTTCAATTGTTTAGAAATCGATTTACTATCTAGAACTATAGGCTTCCTTTCTAATAAGTCTTCAATTTGAATATTCTTTACTTTTTGAGAAATTTCTTTTTGATTTTCCCAATCTGAAATTAAAGGGACAGTATATACTCTGTAATTAAACTCTAAGCATTGATCTACAATAATTAGTTGTTCGTCCTTACTTAAACTTTTATCAGCGATAATAACACCTTCTGCCGCCACAGATCTCATTAATGCAGGAAGTTTTTTTCTTAAAATCAAAATTGGAAGATCCAGCATACGCTTGGAAGCATTCTGATTATTCTTGTCTACAAAACCAACAATTTTAAATCTTGATGGTGTTTCAAATTTTAAAGCGTTTGCTACTGAAATTGCATTAGCATCTGTTCCGTAAATTACAGTCCGCACCAATTTCGTTGTGGCTTTTTCTGAAAAGTACATTTCGAAAGTTTGTTTTACAACGACACGATATAAAAACAACCCACAAAAAGATAAAACTAAATTGATAAATAATGCAGTGTTTAAAAAAGCTTTATTTCCTGTATATAATTCAAATACTAGATTTATAAATAAGAAAAATACCAGAACCGACATTTGAGAGAACAGCAACTTTATTGCATCTATATAAGAAGAGTGCCTAATAATTCCTGAATAAGTTCTGAAAAGCCAGAAAAAAAACACATTTACAATAATTAGTGTCCCAACAAAATAAAAATCATGTGAAGTAATAATATAACCTATTGCAGTACCTTCAAAAAGCAAATAAGTTAGTGAAAACGAAAAAAATAGAACCATTACATCTATAGCAACGATTATCCATCTAGGTAAATAACTTAGATTATTGATATTTGCCCGAAGATTTCTCGGCGAAAAAGTATTGTATAACAATGAAGTTATACTATTTGGTTTTTCTGTGTTCAATTGAGGTTTTGTTTAAATCTGCAAACTAGTTTTTACAAAAATACAAATTAAAGGTTTTAAATAATTACTTAAAGATGTAAATTAAATTTTAACACCTTTTTTCTTTTGTTTTAGAAAATCTAATAAATATGTTCCGTAACCAGATTTCAGTAATGGCTGCGCAAGTTTTTCTAGCTGTTCATCAGTAATAAAACCCTGTCTCCATGCAATTTCTTCAATACAGCCAACTTTTAAACCCTGTCTTTCTTCTAAAACCTGAACAAATTGTCCAGCCTGCATTAAACTATTAAAAGTTCCTGTATCCAACCAAGCTGTGCCTCTACTCAATATTCCAACTTTTAATTCCCCTTTTTCAAGATAAACTTTATTAACATCTGTAATTTCATATTCACCGCGGGCGCTGGGTTTAATATTTTTTGCAATCTCTACAACAGAATTATCATAGAAATATAATCCAGGAACAGCATAATTAGATTTTGGTTCAAGAGGCTTTTCTTCGATAGAAATTGCATTCTTATTTTCATCAAACTCAACTACTCCGTATCTTTCAGGATCTACAACATGATATGCAAAAACAACACCACCTTCTGGATCAGCATTCTCCTTTAATAATTGCTGCATGTTAGTTCCAAAGAAAATATTATCCCCCAATACCAGAGCAACTTTATCTTTTCCAATAAAATCTTCTCCTATGACAAAAGCCTGAGCTAAGCCATTTGGATTTGGTTGCTCTGCATAGCTAAATTTACATCCTACTATACTTCCATCTCCCAAAAGCTTTTTGAAATGAGGGAGATCATGGGGAGTTGATATAATTAAAATTTCATTAATTCCTGCCATCATTAAAGTTGAAAGAGGATAGTAAATCATAGGCTTGTCATAAACCGGCATTAGCTGTTTGCTTACTGCTAACGTTAACGGGTGTAATCTTGTGCCAGAACCTCCAGCTAATATAATTCCTTTCATAGTATCTTGTTAAATTTTAGAGATTATCAATTAATTGAATATTTTAATAGCTTTACTATTCAAATATTTTTTTTAGACTTACTTTATAATCAGGAATTTCCAGATTATAAATTGATTTTATTTTTTCTTTGTCTAATAATGAAAAATTAGGTCGCTTAGCTGGAGTTGGGTAAGATGAAGAACCAATTCCTCCAACTTTACAAGAATAGTTCCCTAATTCTTTTATTGCTAACGCAAATTCATACCAGCTTATTTCACCTTCATTTGAATAATTAAAAATACCTGAAACCCAGTTAGTAGATTTCACAATTGTAATTAATGCTTGTGCTAAATCAGCAGCGTAAGTTGGCGACCCCATCTGGTCATTTACAACATTAATTTCGTCTCTTTCCTGCATTAAACGCTGCATTGTTTTAACAAAATTATTCCCAAACTTACTATAAACCCAAGAAGTTCTAATAATAATTGCGCTAGGATTCTCTTTCATACAAGCATTTTCACCAGCTAATTTGCTTTCTCCATAAATATTTATCGGATTTGTTACCGCTTCTTCGTTTAAAGCAACAGAAGATTTTCCATCAAACACATAGTCAGTAGAAATATGAATTAATTTCACATTATTTTCTGCACTATATCTTGCAATTTTTTCTACCGCTAAATGGTTTACTAAAAATGCAGTTTCTTTTTCTGATTCCGCTTTATCTACTGCTGTATATGCTCCGCAATTTAAGATAATATCAGGTTGGATTTCATTTAATTGATTTTGAAGCAGTTCTAAATTATCTAATGTTATTTTAGTTCGATCAGCAAAAACCCAGTCAAACTCCGGATTATTAACTGCCAAAACTGCAAGTTCAGAACCTAACTGTCCGTTTGCCCCTGTTACAAGAATTTTTTTCATTAAAACAAACTATTACAATTATCAATAAAAGGAAGAATTTGATCTTTCTCAGAAACAATTGCATCTTTTAAATTCATTCCCCAATCAATATCTAAAGACGGGTCGTCATATTTAATTCCTCCTTCTGAAGCTTTATTATAAAACTGATCACATTTATACATTACAGAAGCTGTTTCACTTATAACTGAAAATCCGTGTGCAAAACCTTGGGGTACTAATAATTGTTTTTTATTTTCTGCAGATAATAGAATACTGAATGCTTTACCGTAAGTTGGCGAATCTTTTCTTAAATCCACAGCAACATCTATTATTTCCCCTTCTAAAACACGAACTAATTTTGTTTGCGCAAAAGGAGGATTCTGATAATGTAATCCTCTTAAAGTTCCATATTTAGAAAATGATTGATTGTCCTGAACAAAATCAATTTCAATACCAAGCTCTTCAAATTTAGTTTTACTGTAAGATTCAAAAAAATAACCTCTTTCATCTCCAAAAACACTTGGTTCGACAATCACTAAATCTTCTATAAATGTTTTTTCAATTTTCATATTATTAATTTTATTTTATTTATTCAACAATTGAAAAAAGTCTTAATCACTTTTTCAATTCTATCTCTATCTTCTTCTTTAAGATTTGATCCCGATGGCAAACACAATCCGTTATTAAACAATCCTTCAGCAATTTTATTTCCATAATACGGATATTTATCAAAAATGGGTTGTAAATGCATTGGTTTCCATAATGGTCTGCTTTCAATATTTGCACTTTCAAGACTAAGTCGCAAGCTTTCCTTGTCTCTATTCTTATCTGTTTCTATAATGATTGTATTTAACCAATAATTAGAGAAAAAATTCTGATCTAAAGCTTCTAAAAGTTTAACACTTTTGATTTCACTAAAAACATCTTTATAAAAGAAATGATTTTTTCTTCGTTTCTCGACATTCTCTTCTAGAATTTTTATTTGCCCAAGACCAATTCCCGCACAAATATTACTCATTCTATAATTATAACCTATCTTGCTATGTTGATAATGTGGTGCTTTATCTTTCGATTGCGTAGCATAAAAAATTGCTTTTTCTTTTAAATCAGATGAATTTGAGACCAAAGCTCCTCCACTAGAAGTTGTTATTATCTTATTGCCATTGAATGATAAAATTCCAAAACTACCAAAACTACCACATTTATTCCCTTTGTATTTGCTTCCTAGAGCTTCGGCACTATCTTCTATTATTGGAATCTCATATTTGTCTGCTATTGCATGAATTTCATCAACCTTATAAGGCATTCCATATAAATGTACTGCAATTATAGCTTTAGGCTTTTTACCTTTTTTAATACGATCTTTTATAGCTAGTTCCATGCTTTGCGGGCATATATTCCAAGTTTCCGCTTCACTATCAACAAAAATAGGTATCGCTCCCTGATATAAAATTGGGTTTGCAGATGCAGCAAATGTCATGCTTTGACAAATTACTTCATCACCACTTTTAACTCCCAATAAAATTAATGCTAAATGAATAGCTGATGTTCCAGAGTTTAAAGCCGTTGTAAAACAACCTTCGCCAAAATAGTTCTGAAGTTCCTTTTCAAAATCATCAACATTTGGTCCGCCTGAAGTTATCCAGTTAGAGTTTAATGCTTTTTGAACATATTCTTGTTCAAAACCACTTTGATGCGACAATGATAAATAAATTCTTTTATAATGCATTTATATTCCAATAATCTGAAGGATAACGAACATCGTCTTCTTTCACATTCATTAATGGTAGGGTCGAAAACGAAATTAATTTTGAATTTGATTCTAACGATTCTATAGCATTTGCATAACCTGCTGGAATATGAACTATCTTGCTTTCTGATTCTGATACAAAAACAGTCTCTATCTCTAACATTTTGGAGGGCTTTTGCCAGTTATCAATTTTTACAAAATAGATTTTAAAAGAACCACTAACACAGTAAAAATTTTTTGCATCTAATTTATGTCCCTGCCAAGCTCGAAACGGGTTTTCATCGGAATTACTTATTATATAAAATCTTTCAATATCATTAAACTTGAAGTCATTGACATAAGAAATAGTCCCACGATGATCTGAAAAATTTCCTCCCTGAATTACTTTCGTATTCATATAGACAGCTTTAAATTATTTTTATTTATTAAATAAAACTTTACTGAGTACAAAAAAAGCAACGGAATCAAGATAACTGAAAACAAGATGATATCATTTACTTTTTGATATAATGCTAGTACCAGCGTCGAAATCGCAATTTGAACCACCGCATAATAAAGCGATACCAATCGATGTTGAATTTTGCATTCGTTACTCAGAATTTGATAGAAATGTAAACGATGAGCTTCAAAAATATTTTGTTTTAAATACAAGCGATGTACAATTGTACAAACTGCATCGATACCATAAACAGCTAAAAATAAAAGCCAGATAATTGTATTGGTGCTAATAATAAGTTTTAAAAGTAAATAGATGATCCAGAATGCAATAGCAATACTTCCGACATCACCTGCAAAACATTTTGCTTTTTTTCTATAATTGAAAAACAAGAAAACGATACTGGCAATCATTCCGTATCTTATCAAATCTCCATCAATAAATAATTGGAGCTTAGTATTGACATATAATAAAGCACCTAATACAACTAAGGTATAAAGTCCGGTTATACCATTAATTCCATCCATGAAGTTGTAGGCATTGATTAGACCGATAGCCAAAATATAACTTACAACAACTCCCCAAATTGGCATTAATGTAAACAATTCTAAATCGATAAAAATCAGAGTTATGGCAAGAAAATGAATAGAAATTCTAATTTTATTGGATAAACTTTGGATATCATCCCAAAAACTAACTAAGCTGACCAACGTAATCCCAGTAAAGAAAAGATAATTGCTTTGGATATTTTGTATAAAATATAGCAATGCCGAAAACCAAAAAATGATTCCGCCTCCACGTAACGTTATTTCTGTATGTGAACTCCGTAGATTTGGTTTATCAATAATATTATAACGATCTGCTACCTTAAAGTAAACCAGCATCAATATCATTAGAATTATTCCTAAAATTGTGTATTGCATTATTTTAAAAAGCTTTTTATTGTTTTTTCTAACCCTTCTCTTGTTGAAGTCGGTAACTTTTCGACTCCTATAGCTGCTTTTATTTTCTGATTTGAAACTCTATAATTCTCTGTCAATTTTTGAACTGTTTCAGAATTCAATGGAAATCTCACTAAATCGCCAATTTTTGCAATTCCATTAATTAAGGGCTTCGGAATAGCGATATTTAAGTTTTTTTTATTTAAAACTTCTGCTATAATCTGAACTAATTCAATGGTGGACAACACATCGTCATCTGAGAAATTATATATACCAGAAGTAATATTTTTATTTTGAAGAATTTTTTTAATTATAAAATTAAGATTATCGATTCCCAAAAAAGACCTTTCATTATAAAAAGCTCCTAAAGGGTATGGAATCCTTTTTTTAACTACATTATAAAGAAGGTTCAAATTCCCTTTATTTCCTGGACCGTGAACCATACAAGGTCTGATTATAAAAATTCTTTTACCCAATGGAATTTCCTTCGATAAAATATATTCTTCTGCCTTTATTTTTGATAAACCATAAGGTGTTTTAGGATTAGGAACTACATCTTCATATAAAACGTCCGTTACATTATCTGCAACAGCCTTTACGCTGCTGAAATAAATAAAGTCTTTTATTTCACTTTTTAAGAAAGCGTCAAATAGTTCTTTTGTTAAATCTGTATTGACTTTAAAATATTCTGACGCATCGCTTGAATTTTTTGTATCATGTGCTTTGCCTGCAAGATGAATAAGTACGTCACCTCTCAACTCGTTTTTCCAATCCAGATTTCGTAATGAAATTTTATCAATTTCAAAAGAATGATTTAACAAATAATCAGATAAATTTTTACCCACAAAACCAGAAGAACCAGTAACTTTTATTTTCATTTATTTAAATTGAGAAAGTGCATTTTTATTAATTTTATTTCTTTCCATATCGAAAAACCACCCCCATTTATTAAAGTAAGTTAAAGCTGAATTCACAAAAATTTTAAACAACTTACGGTTTTTATTTGCTCCTGATTCGTATCCATGGTAAACAGAAACTAGTGGGAAATATATTGTTTTATATTGTTGATGCATTCTTCTTGATAAATCCCAATCTTCAAAATACATAAAAAAATTATCATCATATGCACCAATTTTCTTAATTGCTTGAAGCTTTAATAGTGTAAAACATCCCGAAAGTATTGGGGCGTTGTAAATCATATCTTCTGGTACTTTTCTCAATTCATACTGCTCAATAAATCTTTGATATGCTTTAGCAGGCTTTTTAACCTTTCTCCAAATAATACTTAATGGATTAGGTAGAAGCTTTGGTAAATTTTGGGTAGTTCCATCTAAATTTAATATTTTAGGCATCATCATTCCGATAGCCGCATCCTTTCTCATGTATTCCAACATTGGAAAAATTACATCTTTTTCAAAATAAATATCTGGATTAACAATAAAATGATAATCTGAACCAGATTCAATAGCTTTTTGAATAGCGATATTATGAGAAGCTCCAAAACCTGGGTTAGAAGGATTGTGAATATAAATTATTCTAAAATCATTAAGCTTTTTTTTTAATACATCATTTGGAGAATTGTCTACTAAATATAATTTCGCGCTAATGTTTCCTTGCAAAATACTTTCTATCGTTTTTAATAATTCTACTTCATCTGTTTTATAAAGTACTATTGAAGCAGTAAAGCTATAATTACCCATAATGATTAATTATTTGACACCTAATTTTAATGAATTTATTGCATTTGGTTTTCTTGTATGCAGTCTATAATCCCCATAAAAATTTTTCCATGAATTTCTGCCATTATCTATAAAATGGCTTTTATCAAACAAGAATGGTTTCCCATTTTCTAACACGCATGCTAATGTATATCCCATATCCAAGACAATTTTTGATAATTTGATTTCTCCTTTTTTAATTAATTCTAATTTATAATCAATGCCTTTTCCAGGAAAACCATTATTAAAATCAACTACTTCCTTTAGAACTTGGGTTGTGGTTAACAAAAAAAAACTTTGTAAATGCGGGTTAAAGTTATTTTTAATTAAACTTTGATACATTTTTGAATTAAAAGAAATTCCCATCATTCCTATTGATGAATTTTCTTTAAAAAATGAAATATAATCATCTATAAAGTTAACTTGATATTTATTCACAGAGCTATTTGTTAAAATAACGTATTGATTCTCCTCACTCTTGATTTTATTGAAAAACGCTTCATATCCTGAGAAATCCATACCCTCATTGGGAACTTCTATCATCTCAACATTATTTATTTTGCTTTTAAATAAATTCAATTCTGAAATTGTAATAGATAAATTCAAATCATATTGTCCAGAATAATTTTGAAATCTTTCCAATTGGTAATCTAAACCACATTCAAATTCTGGAATGTTTTTAATTTTCTTCAGCCTTTTCCCCTCATAACCACCCCATTCATGAATACATACAGACACCTTATTTTGATTAACTGATTTTCTTTTTTTAGTTAAAACTTCTTTATTTTCAATATTTCCAAAATGCCATTTCAAAAAATTATTCATATATGAAATTGGACTTAATATAATCTCAAACAGTAGATCAAGATAAAATCTATTTTTATGTGATAGTTTCATTATAAATTATTGGCAATTATTTTAAATAACTATTGTAAAATGTTTTAATAAAAATTATTTTTCGAGTCCTTGCTATTAATATTCCCATTCTTAAAAAAACAATTATAAAAAATTGCAAATGTTCATATAGATTATTTCGTTCGCAATTCTTTATTCCATCACAAAAATAGTCAAAGCGTACATTAAGCTTATTGGCATCTGTCTCTGAATTAGAAAAGTCTTGAATACAAGAAGTATCAACTACTTTAAATTCTTTATTATATTTCGCAAATTTTCTAATAAATTCAATATCACTAAAATCTAATTTAACATTTTTATTGTAGCCACCAGCTTCCAAAAATGAAGAAATTCTCACTAATATTCCACTATTTACAGGAGAAAAATTTTTCAGGGAGTATCTTACAGGAGATACCTTTTTTAAAACTACACCTCTCTTAAAAACTTTCTTGAAAGGCGAAAATATTGTTCCGTCTTCAATTTTAATTATTGGTGTAAATAAATTGACATCCTTACAAAGGTTAATATTCTTTAAATATTCAAATATAGCTCCATTTTCAAACAAAGTATCTTGATCTAGTAATAAAGCCCATTCTTTATTATGAATATTCGCAAATTTAACCCCCTCATTGTAGGCACCACTTACTCCAATATTTTCTCCATTCCAAAAATGATTTACAATATTAAATCCTTTCATTTTAAAGTCTTCTTGCTTATTAGCACTATTATCGTAAATGAAAAGGTCTAATTCAAGTCCCAATATTTCTAAATCTTCACCTAATGACTTTAATGTTTCTGATCTGTATAATTCCTTATTATAAATAACAATTATTGCTATAAAGTTATCTAGCATTTTATCCATGAATTTCTGCGTGTTTATTTAATCTTTCTTCACCTGTACTTCGTAAATCAAAAAGTTGATAAATCAAATAATTTTGATACGGATGATACGCAATAGTAGTTGGCAAATTAAGAATGTATGGTTTACATGAGAAAAAAGCAAAAACTACAACATAAGTAAAAACCATTATCCGGTCAATTCTCGTATAAAATAAATATACCAGGCTTGGCAGAATAATCAAATTTGAAATTGTAAAATATAATCGTAATCTATCTGCCATTTCAATAAATTCATACATACAAAAAAATGTAAAAATTTGAAATATGTAAATATTAAAGAAAATATTAAAAAAATTATTCTTTTTTTCTAATTCTTTTCTATAATTAATCAATAATGCAAAAGTGATAATAAAAAACAATACGTTAATAATAGTATTTGCATTTAAGACTCTTTCCAAATTGGCACTATTGTAATTTGAGTATATCACTAGACGGGCAGCAATACTAAAGTCACCTATTAAAGGTACAATTTTCGTAATTATTAAGCCTAGCCATGAGATTTTTAAAAAGAAAATAAGTAGCGAAATACAGAAAAAGACTATCAAAGATATTGATGACAGCCTTCTTCTAAAAACAAAGTATAATGGTAGTAATAAATATGCACTCCAGTGAAATGAAGCTGCAAAAAATATACAAGCAAGATATTTTAAGAAATTTCTTTCGCACACGAATTTTATTGAATAAAAAAACACTGCCAATGCAAAGCCTTGCCGGAGACCACTCATATCAAGAATGAAAAACAGTAACGAAAAATGCAGCAACAACGATGTTGATTTTCCCTGGGAAAAAAAGACGATACTTTTATATAGAAAAAAATATCCAACTAGTGATATTAAAAAGAAAACTGTTTGTATAGATCCATTAAAATATTTTATTATAGAAATAAATAAACAATATCCATAATCTGGCGACGAAAAAATTAAAATTCTTCCATATGCATCTGTTATTTCTTCTATGCTTGGTGTAGATTCAAACATTGCAGTATAAATACGCCAATCTACACCAGTTTCATATCTTAATCCTGCAATAAACAAAAAAAGAAACGCTATAATTTTTGGAAATATTCTAGTCATCTTTCCCTGTAAATTTATAACTTCAAGAACAGAAAAAATAACGATTAATAAAAAAACAAACAAATAAAACATCTATTTTTTTTTATTCAATTTTGTCCAATGTGTACTTGTTGTAGCATTTCTTATGTAAAAGTTTTCTTCAAAAGATAAATTTAAAGAATCCACATACCATGGCATATGATATGCTTGATAAGGATATGCAGAACGATACATTAATGCTCCTTTACCTGCTTCCATAAAAGGTCTGTATAAAGCAAAAGTTGTATCAATAAATCCCTTAAAAAATTTATCTTCTACTTTATTTTCATAAAATTGTTGTTCCCATTCTATTACTTCCTTTTTCTTAGCGAAAGAATCAGGGAGATCATCTATTTTTAAAGAGAACCCAACTTTTTGTACTGCAGGATATTTCTTTAACGTCTGCCAAAAAAAATGCATAAAATCAGCAGGGCAATCTTCAATAGGAACGACATCAGCATCCGTATAAACATAATAGTCTTTAATAAATTTTTTATGTATATCTGTTTCCCACATCGCTAAATGTCCAACATTCTTTCCCAACATAAATATCTCATATTTGCATGTTTTATAGTATTCTAGTAATGGCGGATAGGTCGAGTCATTATCAATTATAAATATATTAGTGTACCCTCTTTTTTCAAGTGCGTTTATTAATTGAGTCAGATATTCAAATCTATTTCTGTTGTTGATTATTATAGGAATCTGAAATGAGTTTTTAATTTTTGAAGGATAGATAAGGGATAATGTTAACCTTCTAATTGTCCTAAAAAAATACACTAATGGCCTTAGAATGACCTTTATTCGTTCTGTAAAATTATTCATAAATTAGAATTTATAGTTTAAAATTAATTTACCATTTCTTAAAAAAATTAGCACTTTTATTTTACTACTTTTTGTAACGCTTTAAGATAATCCATTCCATATTTTAAATCTGGTTCCATATAATTGCCCTCAGCCCATTCATTCCATGATTTTAGAAAAATTATTTTTTTATCCTCTGACTTCGCAGTAACCAATTTTAAAGCATCCGAAACATGCTTCTCAAATAATTCGGGAGTTGAATTATGAAAAACAACCCCTTCTCTTCCGCTTCTAGGTGAATGATCCCAATTTGGCAAAATAGTTGGAAAAATATTTTCTTGCAATTCCTCTTTTCCTAGAAAATATTTAGTCATTTTCTTATAATGATAAACAAGTGGCATCCTCAAAATATGTTTTTTCATTTTATCGGACACTTTCCTGCTGAAAGATCTATTAGAATGTACATATGAAAAAATCCTATTTAGATTTACTGCATCTATTTTATATTTGAGAATTTCAGGTATCTCTTCTACAAATGAAGTATGAGCAACAAAATAGATACCTGCGAGTCCATTTTCAAGCGCCAATTTTTGCCATAAATTAATAAACTGATTTAAATCTGGATGTGAAAGGGGTTTGTAAATCATGAATATGGGTTTTCTATCAACAGTCAAATACCGCTTATCTTTAAATGCTGGCAAAACTTCATAAAAGTGAGCTTCATAATCTTCAATGCCTGGATATAATTGCTCTATTAAAACATTTCTATTTGTCATTCCGTGTGCGAAACCTTTCCAAGTCTCATTAGCCCATGCTAAGCAAAAAGGAAAATCTGGTTCGCCTAAATTGACAACCTCATTAAAAGGCCTTTCTATTAATCTTTTACCATGACCGAACCAGTAATGCCAATAACAAAATCCTTCGATGCCATATTCTTTTGCCATTTCTGCTTGAGCCTCCCTAGTTTCTGGAACTCTCAAATCGTAATATCCTAAATCTGCTGGAACTCTTGGTTGATAATGACCTTTAAAAAGAGATTTTGCTTTACCGACATTTCTCCATTCAGTGAAACCTTTTCCCCACCAATCATCATTTTCAGGAATTGGATGAAATTGTGGCAAATAAAATGCTATTACCCTTGCTTTTGCTTTCATTATTTATTATAAACTTTAGTACTCATTTATTTTATTTATTTTAACCTATGATACATAAAAGATATTTTGTAAAATTCGGGAAATTCTTCTAAAATATCGAAAATCATAAAATATATAGGAAAAAAAGACAACTGTTTTTAATCTAAAAATTCTAAATGCAGAAAAATACTGACTACAGAAATTCACATAATCTTTAGTTTTACTTTTATCAAGAAGAATGCGATTAAAATAAAAAATGACAAAGCCCCAAAATTCAATTCGGTATTCTTTATGATTTGGAAAAGTATTATAAATAGTTTTAACTACTTTATCGATCAAGTATTTAGCGGAATTATATTTTTTGTCCTCTGCCAAATTTGAAGAAATAGAATTTTCATTATGGGATGCTCTAATAAAATAATCGTAATCTGTAATTTTATCAAACTCACAAAGTAAACCTTTTGATAAAGTTGTAAAATTAAAATCTATATCTTGCAAGACATTCAGGTTTTCATCCCATTGAATTTTATTTTCTATTAAACTCAATCTTCTGTAAATATTTGTATAAACCACAAAAGGGTATAAACCTTTTAAAAAATTCAAAAAAGAATCCCTAGGTTCTGATATAAGTTCATATGAATAGTCTGCTTTACAAAACTCTTGATTTTCTAAATCACTTACACTATGAAAACTTCTTGCCCTAAACACTCCAAAATCTATTTTTAAATTAGAATTCATAAACTTTATCCTATTCTCTAAACATGTGGAAGAAATCAAGTCATCAGAATCAAAAAACATAATAAACTCTCCATTGGCATTTTCTAGACCGATATTACGACATGTCGGTGCCCCCTTAGGTAATCTATCTCGTTTAATTACCCTAATTTTATTATTTAAATGAGAGTAATTCATCATCATTTGTATCACATCTTCATTTGAACCGTCATCTACTAAAATAAGCTCCCAATTTTTCATTGTTTGAGATAAAACACATTCAATCATTTCAGAGACAAGAGCCTTACTGTTAAAAACGGGAATAACTAAAGAAATCATATAATATTGTTTTTATGAAAAAAAAATCCAAACATACGTGTATGAAAGGTCATACTGACAATCCCATAATTATTATTGTATTTTAAGTACTTCTTTTATTTTTTTATTATCCCTAAGTTTCATCATCGGAATTTCAAAATACTTGTATAGTAATATGGAGAGGAGAATCAAAGCTATCCAGAAAAATAATAACTTATAAAACATTAAAAAAGTTAGATTAGTTGTTACTAAATACCATGGTATTATACTGCCAATTATAAGTTTTAAAATAATTGTGTAATTCAGCAAATACATTGAGTAGGATATTAAGCTTATATAAGTAACTATATAAAAAATCTTTCCTTCTTTCAGATGAAAGGTATACAGATATGGTAAAACTAAAAATGTTGCGACAGAATTTACACTAAAGTATAAAACAGCAATATAAAATCCATTTATCGAAGGAATATAAATATTGCTAAAAGTAAACAAGAATAGTCCAATAATAAATTTAAATTTTTTGTATAATAGAAATATATGATTATAATAATAATTTAAATATGCAGCAAATACACCATACATAAGAGCATCCATCCTCATAAAAACACGTTTTTTGAAGATTTCACCAAATTGTTCATGATTCATAATCTCCATACTCATGAATGTCCACATTCTCAAAAAAGTAATGCTAAGTAATACTAATATGCATGTTATTAATACTGCCATTTTATTTGAGATTCTCAAGAATACTAATCCGAAAATTAATACTGGTGTAATTATATAAAACCATTCTTCAATACTCAAACTCCATGCTTCTGGAAAAAAAACAGGATGTGATTGAAACAGATTTTGCGAAAAAAAATAGTATTTTATATACATATTGAAATCAAAATTTTCAACTTTCAATATTGAATACAGTACAATTAAAAAAGTTAATACTAAAAAATAAGCAGGTAATGTTCTAAACCATCTTCTAACCCAAAAATCCATTAATATTTTAGAATTAAACCCTTTATTTTCAATAGTTTTAATCAGAATACCACCTATCAAAAATCCACTTAATACAAAAAAAATTCCAACTCCATCAACTACAAATAAATCAAATATTTTTCTTGTTTTTTCTGGAAGCAATATATTTGCATGACCGATTACTACAGATAGAATAGCTACAGTTCGTAAAAGATCAAGTCCAAAAATTCTGTTTGGGCTAATTTCAATATTAAATACATTTTTAAATTTCTTCAACATTCTTTATCTTTAATTCTAATTTAAAATTTATCCTTTTTAAGTTCAATCATCTTTTCAATTTCTACAAAAAATTCTTCGTTGGCCTTAATTACTATTTTACTTAAAATTATATCTCTATTTTTTTCAAAAGGCCTAATATCTAAATTATCTAATTGATCTAATTTGTTAGTTTTTAAAAAATGTAATCCCCAATCTTCAAAAGTTTTTATCATTGGATTTTCTTCATCTAAAACAACAATTTTTTTTGTGCAGAAAGCTGCAAACAAATTCCCTGCCGCTTGCTGCCTAATGTGATTCATCCAAACGATTCCACAGCTATTAAGTACATCTTGATATTCATGAAGTGGCATAAAATCTAAAAGAGGAATAAAATTCTTATTGAACATTTGATACCCTTTTTTCTCTATTGCCCTAATATAAGTATTGCTCCCACTATAAGACAAAGGACAAATTATTTCACCGGAAAATTTTTTTTTATGTAAAAGCTCAAGAGCTTCAATATGATTATTAGAATGATTTCCAGAATTGCCTAACAGAACTCGATTTTTATTTATTGGTGTTTCCAATATTTTGTCAAGCCCCATAAGTTCATTTGAATAATATGAGAAATACAGCCTTTTTATCTTTTGATTAATAATTTTGGCTAAATCATAATCTCTATCAACCCATGTTGCACAATAATCCATTTTTTTAATAATGGACCTATTTAATCTATTATTTTCACTTAAATAATAGTTTAAAATATAGTCTTTCCAAAATCTTAATTTTCCAAATAATGTATGAGGATATAATAATTTGCCCGAATTAATTTTTGTATATCTTGAAGAAGGCAGTGCGCCATATCCTTCATGCCCCCAAAATAGCCAAACTTTAACAATGTTTTCAGGAATTTCATTAATAAATTCCAAATGGAGATCTATAAAGCTATGAAATATTACGACTGAAACATTTTCAAAAAATTTTGATAGTTTTAGATAACTTTGTTGTGAATTACTGATTTTTACCAAATTAGGGTTTTTGGATTTGATAAAATTAAGTTCTTCTTTATCCGAAAATACGACATAAGAGGATTTTTCAGGACATAATTTTTCAGAAATATCAATGTAATAGTCTAAAAATTTATCATCTGGCATTACATTAACAATCGCTTTAAATTCCATATATTTTTTCTTTTAAAAAAATAGCACCGTACAATCTAAAGAATAGCGCTAAACCTATATATATAGCAATCCCCGCAAATAAAACGATGCTAAATACTAAGAACATGTTATATTCTATTAAGGATTTTTTCACAAGAAAACTTATAAATAGAAGACCACTAGTAATTATAAATTCCTTATAGAACCCTTTAAAAATTTGATAAGTTTTTTGGTGTAGTATTCTTGCCAGAAAAAAGGATTCTATAAAAAATGCTAAACAACTTGTCAGAGTGTATCCAAAAATGACCCCCATAATACCGTTGTAATATAGACCGATCACAATTCCTAAAATCATAACAGGTTTCGTAATTAATCCAACTCTAAATTGTAAATATGTTTGTCCTTGAGAAGAAAAAATACTTCCACAATATACACCTATAGACTGAATTGCTCCTAAAAAGCATAAGTTTTTTAATATAGGAATTGTACCTATCCATTTTTCGCCATATAGAAGTAAAATGATTTCATCTCCAAATAAGTAAAGCATTCCCATCAATGGAAAAGTAAAAAAAGCTGTTATACTTATAATCTTTGAATAACTTTCCCAAACTTTCTGCTTGTCATTTTTAATAATTGATAATGAAGGAAACATTACTCGAGTTATGGCTCCAGAAATTTGACGAACTGGTAGTAGCATCAAATTATAGGCTCGTGAATAATATCCTAGCACTTGGTCACCGAGCATTTTCCCAATTAACAAATTATCTATATTTCTTACCCAATAGTTAATTGTGTTTTCTCCTAACAAAGGCATGCTAAACTTTAAAAAAGGTTTGATTAAAGGCCACGAAAACTGCATTCTGGGCCTCCATTTAATCATTCTAAAAGATATGACTACTTCTAATATTGTTGAAACTAATGTTTGTATAATTAAAGCCCAAACACCGTATTTTAAATAAGCAAAGAATATAGCAATCGAACCTGATAAAACTATATTAATAATGTTTTTAATGAAAAAACTTTTAAAATCTAAGTGCTTATGGATTAGCCCATCAGGTACAAGTCCAAATGCACTTAGAAAAAAGATTAATCCCATAATCTGCATGAGAGGAATCAATTTTGGATCTTTATAAAAATTTCCAGCAAAATAAGCTCCAAAAAAAATAATTAAAGCAATGATTAAAGCCAATAAGTTATTAAACCAAAACACCGAGTCAATTTCTAACTGTGTGGGCTCATCTTTGTGAATTAAAGCTGCACTTAGCCCAAAATCTCTAAAAATAGTAAGAAAGCCAACCGATACAGTTACAATTGCAAACAATCCAAATTCGCTGGGATCAATTAATCTTGCTAAAAATATGGAAATCCCTAAAGATATTATTACTTTGAAAACTTGATCAATGATAGACCATTTTATTCCTTTTTCAGTTCTCTTTTTTAAATCACTATGCATTCTCGAGTATTATTTTACAAATTGCATCAATATTCGAATTTTCAAGTTCATAAAACATTGGTAACCTAAGTAAACAATCTGTAAAATTATCAGACTTTTCTAAGATTCGTCCATCATGTTTTTCAATATAATAGGGGCTTGAATGCAGAGAAATATAATGAAAAACTGCATAAAAACCGTTTAACTTTAATTTTTCAATTAATCTATTTCTGTCTTCAATACTTTTCGTTGTAATATAAAACATATGCCCATTATTAGTGGCATAATCTGGTACGGTAGGAAGGGCAAAATTACTGGGAGGTTCTTGATTTAAATTTTCAAAATATCTATTCCATAATTCTTTTCTTTTATTTTGAATTTGCTCAATATTTTCAATTTGAGCCCAAAGAAAAGCAGCTATAATTTCTGAAGGCAAGAAAGAGGATCCAGTATCCACCCAGCCATATTTATTGACCTCTCCTCTAAAAAATTCAGCTCTATTAGTTCCTTTTTCCCAAATTATTTCGGCTCTGCTAATAAATCTATCATCATTAATAGTTAACATACCTCCTTCTCCAGATATAATGTTTTTTGTTTCGTGGAAAGAAAAGGCTGCAAGATGCCCAATAGATCCTAAAGCCCTTTTAACACCGTTTTTGCCAATGTAAAAACTATCAATTGCCTGAGCTGCGTCTTCAATTACAAACAAATTATATTTAGCAGACAATTCCATAATCATATCCATATCACATGCTACACCTGCATAATGAACCGGAACAATTGCTTTAGTTTTGTCAGTTATTAAGGCTTCTATTTTATCTGTATCAAAATTTGGATTATCACTATATGAATCTGCAAATACAATTTTCGCTCCTTGTCTAACGAAAGCAATTGCTGTAGAAACAAAAGTAAAACTAGGCACAATAACTTCATCTCCTTCCTTAATATTTATTAAAATAGCAGCCATTTCTAGTGCATCAGTACAAGAGGTGGTCAAAAGACATTTTTTAAAACCATAATTAGATTCAAAAAAGGTTTGACATTTTTGTGTATATTTTCCGTTACCTGAAATTTTTCCTGAATTTACTGCATCATAAATGTAATGCGTCTCTTTTCCTGTTAAATAAGGTTTGTTAAAGGGTATCATAATGTTTTGTATTTATTATCTTTTATATTTATAAATATAGATTCAAAGTATTTATATGAAAAATGGCTCATTAAAATAGTAAGTGAAAAGACAAAAAAATAAACAGAAAAGTTATAAAAAAATGAATTCGTACTAAAAGGAAAATATTTATTAACAAATGGAAATACCAAAAACATTACAAAAGGATGAAACATATATATACCATAAGAAATTTTACCTATGTAAGATAATTTCCTACTCCTAAGCACAAAATTATTTTTATCATTAATTGTGATTAATATTAAGCATAAGAAAAGTACACTTAAAATAATACTTTGAAAATAGGTCATAAAAAAAGGAATAAACATTAATCCTAAAATTAATGATAGTAATAAAAAATAAACATATTTACTTTTAGTAAAAACAACAATTATATCGTTATGATGTAAATACAAATAACCACCAATTGCACCTATAGTCATGTATTCGAATGGTACTAGCGAAATAATTCGATAAACATACAATAAAACAACTGCAAGATTATTAACGACATAATCGAGTTTGAAAAATATATTTGAAGAAATAAAAAAGGTTAATAACAGCAAAAAGAAATATAGCGTTTTTCTTTTTGTAAATAAAAATATTAATAACGGCCATAAAATATAAAATTGCTCCTCTACACCTACTGACCAAGCTTGAGAACACCCAACCAGTATAATCTGAAAATAACTTAATGCTACATTTGGTAAAAAGAAGATGTACAATAAAATACTTTTCAAAGAATAATTTTCTTGGTTAGAAATTAAACCAAAAAAGCTTGGAGTATTTTCAAATATTTCAAAAGTATAAGCTAAAAATGGAATTATAATAAAACCAATAATTAGAATTATATAATATAAAGGCCATATCCTATATATTCTTCTTAAGTAAAACTTCTTAAACAATATTGTTTGAGATTTTTCTTTTTCAATGAGCAGAAGATATGTAATCAAAAAGCCACTCAAAACAAAAAATAAGTATACCCCATTTTTACCTAGCCTTTCAATAAAATACGAAAAATAAATCGATTTTAACAAACTACTTATTTGATCACTATTTTTAAATAATTCTATGTGATGAAAAATTACTGCAAGAGCAGCAAAAGCTCTAAGTTCGTTTAAACCTTTGAAAAATATTTTTTTATTTTCCATATATACTACCTAATTAATCTGTGAGGGTTACCAACATATAAACCCGCTTCATTGATACTTTTTATGACCACTGTTCCCCCTCCTATCTTTGTTTCGGATACAATATGAATATTATCAATAACTGTAGAATTAATTCCTAGTATACACATTTCTTCAACATTTATAAATCCAGCCAATGCTACTCGAGGAGAAAGAAAACAATGCTTGCCAACTATTGTATCATGAGAAACTGTACATCCAATGTTAAGTATTGTATTGTTGCTAATAATTGCACTCGCATCAATAATGCAGCTTGGATAAATTACACATCCATCCCTGACAGTGGCTGTTTTATCTATCCAAGAGGAACTGTGCACTATCTTACCAAATGGAATAACATTTTCAAACTTTTCGAACAATGCCTTTCTAATTGATAAATGCTTATAACCTATTCCAATTATTAATTCATCAAAAATATTCATAGAAAATGCGTCTACAATGGCATTTGAATTTCCTACAATGGAATATCCATTTATACTGATTTCATTATTATAGTCGTCAAAAAAGACAACTTTTTGGTAATGCCCGTCTGAAATTGCATAATGAGCGATTTGTTGTCCCAAGTCTCCTGAACCAATTATAGCAAGTATCTTCATTTAAATAAATTGTAAAATATTACTCAAATCTTCTATTTTATTACTCGATTTTTGATAAAAATTGTCTCTGTCAATTAACAGGCATTGCATTCCTAACAATGTAGCTGGCTCAATATCTAATTTCAAAGAATCACCAATGTACAATACTTCATTTGCATTATGTCCAATTCTTTCTAATGCCTTGTCGTAAAACTCAAGCTGAGGTTTTGCAATCCCTAAATCCTCAGAAACTAAAATATCTTTAAAAATTGGTCCAAAAAAATGATTTAATTTTTCATTAAGGCTATTATTAAAATTTGATATTATGCCCATTGGTAAATTAATTTGAGATAATATAGATGTATCTTCAAATTTTTCCCAAGGTAGATAAGTACAATTTTTAAAAATGCTATCTAGAATTTCTTCTGAAGGAATTATTCCCAACAACCGTAAAAGCTCAGAATTAAAATGATCATAAAATTTTTTATCTGTTCTATCTGGAAAATGTATAACTTCTGATAATAATTTATGTTTTAGTTTTATTTCATTTGAGGAATTAAAAAAGCCAAAAGTATTTAATGATTCTTGAATTTTTTGAAATAAAGTTGGCTTTCCCAAAATAGTTCCTGAAACATCAAAAAAAATATATTTAATCATTATTAGTATAGAATATGTTTTGATAAGTTATTATTTAGTTCTTTTTCATCTGTTGCATTAGGATAGACAACATCTAATAGGATACGTGTTGCAATACCCTTAATTGGTTTTGAAATATCAGGTTTTTCATTAAAAAGATATTCTTGTATTGTGTATTTAACATCCTGAAAGCCTAAATTGTGACGGATCGAATTAGTTCCTGAAATTCTACAATTAACTTCAAAAGGAATAATCTCGTTAGTATTGCTTACTATTGACTGTATATTAAAGCTACCTCTTAAGCCTCCTAAGTCAATCATCTTTTTAATAATTATTTTCAATTCTTCATCATATTCAAACGTCACCATAGATTTAGATGTAGTACCATTGGTTAATTCTCTTTCCATAGTAAATATTGAATGCAAAATATTCTCTTTAGTAACATACACAGCTGTAGTAATTTCTTTGCCCTTTACTAATGATTGAATCATATATCCATCCGGCAGTCCTGCAGGATTTTCTGGATTAATCAAAATACCTCTAGATCCTCTTCCCTCTCTGGGTTTTGCAATAATTTCTTTCTCTGAAAAATCGTAATCCAGAGGTAGCCATGATTTCGCAAAAGGAATATTGTTTTTGCTGTGATATAAAAAAGTTTTGTATTTATCTAAATATAATTTTGTTTTTTCCGAATCACTGGCTGCTACAACAGCATCTATAATTGACTGATTTAATGATAAATAATAAACTTCAAAATCCGTCGAAGGAATAATCAAATCAATTGATTCTAATTTGACTATTTTTTGAATTACCGAAATATAATTTTCTTCATAAGAATAAGGCACTCTATATGTTTTATCACATAAATAGTTACCCGAAGTAAAGTCCGCAATATCAACTCCGATGATAGTTAATTCTGGAAATGAATCACGAATATTACGTAATATACCTTGTCCAACATTACCGCCAATTCCTGTAACTAAGATTTTCCTTCTTTCCATTTAATATATTTTTGTAATTCTAATTCAATATTTTTTTCAGCTTTACAACCAAGTAAATTAGTTGTTAAACTATTATTATACTGCATAGAATTAGAATTATCATTATTCGTAAAATTAATTTCTGCTTTTGTAAAATTTGAGATTATTTGTGCTATTTGCAAATTTGAATAATGCTTTTTAGAAACTCCTAAAATTAATTTACCAAATAACTTTTTTTGATTGTCTATAATTAAATTAATGTAATTAGCAACATCACTTACGTGGATATAATTTTGAATTCTTTGACCTTTCCCCCAAATTTCAATTTTCTTATTTTGAATAGATTGATTGATATAGTTGGGAATCAAAGTATTTTCTTTCATACCGATTCCATACATTGATGATATTCGCAAAATAATTGATCTTTTATTATCAGAAACTACCCTTTCTCCCCATAATTTTGACAATGCATAACTAGATTGCGGATTAATTGCTGAGTTTTCATCAATGACGGTTAAATTTTTATCGTATATTGAAACGGTGGATATATATATTATAGTACTATTTCTAAATTTTGTTACAATCTTTTCTGTTAGGGAAACATTCACATCAAACAAATCGTCGTTCATAAGAATTGTGTCACCAGAAGCAACTGCTGCATGACAAATAATTATAAAATCAAAATGTAAATTTAATTTATCTAAGTCAGCAGAATTAAATACAGGTATATTTCGAAAAATTTCATCTTTTGTACCCAATCCAAAAATTTCATGAATGCCCAAGCTGTCTATCAGATTTCTACCTAAAAAACCTTTAATTCCTGTTACAAGTATTTTCAAAACTATATGCTCATTTAAAGATAAAAATATAAGGCCTTAACTTATATCTATAACGTTTTTTAACAAACGTTTACAAAGTAAAACAACTATACTAAAGAAAGCTCCTAAAAAACCTCCAATTAGCACTCCTTTAAATTTTCCAAAAGCAACTTTATTAAGTGGCAGAATTGGTCTATCAATAATTTGAATAAGTGGAGTTTCTTTTCTTAAAGTAACTTTTGCCAATTCAGTTTGTTTAACTAACTCCGTTAATATTGCAGTGTTTGCCTGAACATCTACCTGCCTTTTAGCTGAAGGTGTTCTCCTTACATTTAATGCAGGGTTTAAATTAAAAGTATTATCATTTGCAACAGCAACTCCCATAATCGCACCATTCAGTTCTCGTCTAATAGAATCAGTTTGTCGTTCTAGTATAGCCATGTTCATTCTCGCTTTCTTACTTTTAGTAGCAATATAAAAATCTGAAACTTCTTGAGCTAAGGCATCACAAAAATACTTTGCAAAAATTTCGTTTGTAGAAGAAATATCAATAGATGTAATAGAAATCTTTTTATCTTTTTGAGCAACAGAAAGATCTGATTTTGATAAATTTTTATACATAACTCCTAAGATACTGTCTTGCACTCGAGTAAATACTTTACGGTCTGAATTTGGTAAAAATTGTACATTTGCCAATTTAGGAATTTCAGCCCAATCTGCACGCCATTCATTAATTTGAATATACATTTCTGCTAAAGAGATGATTTTACCATCGTATTTTACAGCAGAAAGAAGTGTTTTTTCCACCATAGATCGAGATTTAATCAACTCTGTTAAATTACTTCCTTCAAATATTCCGCCTCCACTTCCTCCTAGATCTAAACCTAAAGTATTTGCCAAACCGAGTGCCCCTCCAATACCTCCACCTTTTTCATCTTCTAGTGCAAAAGATAAACTGGCAGTATAAATAGGTTTCTTAATTAGAGAATATGTAATTCCTAATAATGTTCCAAAGAGAGCAGCAGCAATAATAATTTTCCACTTTGAAAGTAAATACAGAAACCAATCTTTCAATTGTAGAATTAGGTCTTTCAACGAAATCTCTTCGTTCACTAAAGTTTTATTATTCATTTAGATAATCTATTTAAAGGCTGTTACAATCAACAAGGCTAAACTTGTTATTACACTTCCAATACTAACCCACTCTCCAGTGCTCATTTTTTTAGTTTCGGGCTTTTCAGGAACTACTATTTGTGAATCTGGTTCTACTGCAGGGTATGATCTAAAAAATAAAAACGATTTCGTCACATCTGCTTTTCCATTTGGATAAATAATATATGCTTTTTTCTTCCAGCCCTTGCTGTCAACCCCTCCTACTGAATTGATATAATATTTAAAGTTTTTCCCCTTTCTATATGGAATTTCAGAAGTCAATAAGACATTACCTGTTACTTTAACTCCCTCATTATAAACTGCAACATCAATTTCATCACCTGGAAACAAAGTCACGTTAGAATAATGATTTTTATTATTAACAATTTTTTCCCAGTTAACTGGAATAGTCGCAAATCTTAACTCGTCTTTTAATTTCCTAGTTAGTTTTTCATTTAATGTATCGTTGTTTGATAGATTTAAATCAACACTTTTTATTTTATCTATTTGATCTTCTTTAATTGGTCTGAGAATTTTCATTCCTTCTAAATTAGCAACTGAGGTTAGACCGCCAGCTCTCATTACAACATTATAAACAGTTTCTTTTTTATTTGCTAAAACATATTTTCCAGGATATGCAACAGCTCCTTTTATCACTACACTCTGCGGTTTTTCATAAACTGCTATACGTCGAATATTAACCACATCGAAAGGCTTTAAAATAAAATTCTTTGTCTGTTCATTATTATCAGATAAAATTTCAAACTGAATCAATTCAATACGTTTAGGGTCAGAATCATCAATATAATCAGATTTTATCATTCTGGCAATTTCAACTCTTTTAGATGCAGATCCAGTTAATCCGCCAACTTGAACAATTAAGTCATTTAAAGTCAAATTCTCATAAAACTCGTATACTCCAGGATTTTTAACTTCGCCCTCTATGGTCACTTTGTACTCTTCCCTAAAATCAAGAATAGAATATACGGTAACTATATCCTCTCTTTTTAGTTCAATGTCAGCATTTAGATCTCCAGAAATTGCCGCACTTAAATCAATATTCACAATTTCTGTCGTTAAGTCTGTTTTTAAACGAATTACTCTCGCTCTCTTTGTGTACGCATCTTCGGTAAGTCCTTCTGCTCTTGTAATAAGATCCGTAATTCTCATTCCTTCATTATAAGAATAATAGTTTGGTCTAAAGACTGCTCCTTCAATTTTAATTCGATTCTCAAAACGGTTTAAAATTTTAGTAATTCTAAAAACATCTCCAGACTGAGGAAAATAAGAGCTATATTCACTTTCATTTATATCATGAACTTTAAATTCCTTACCTGTTTTCTGTAATACATTTACTGAAGCTGTATAAGCAAATTCATTAAAGCCTGAAGCAAAATTTAGTAAATCTGAAAAACTTTCCCCGTTTTTCATTTCAAAAATTCCTGGACGTTTTACTTCTCCTGCAACTATAACGCGTTCACTATAAGCTGGGATTCTTATTACGTCATTTTCTTTTAAATTAATGTTATCAGATTGATCTCCTTTTACCAAAAATCTATAAATGTCAATATTCTTAAAAACTTTATTATTCCTAATTAATTCTATATTTCTGTAACTGCCATTTTTTCCTGGACCACCTGCTAAGTGCAATGCATTATAAACAGTTGCCAAAGAAGAAATAGAATAATTTCCTGGCTGTTTGCCACCTACAATGGTGACTTTAATTGTTCGTATTTTGCCCAAACTAACACTGACCTGTGACTGTCCAGAGCTAACTGTACTGTAAACTCTTGCTATGGAAGCCTTAATTTTTTGTGTCGCTGCCTCAACCGTCATTCCTGATACCGCAATTTGACCAACATATTGAATAGAAATTTTACCTTCTACACTTACTGGTATATTAGCATTAAATTCTTGGACTCCATAGATGCTCACTTGTAATTCGTCACCTGGTCCTAATATATAATTAACAGGAGTAGCTATGCTTAAATCTGGTTCAAAATTCAAAGTCGGATTATCAAAAAGTTCAGATCCGAAAATCAATGCATTTACTGAATCTTTTACTTTCTCATTTTTAATGTTATCTTGACTTCTTCCATAATCATTTTCCTTTTTTTGAATTCTAGGTTTTTCCTCTTCTTTATTAGATTTTTTTAAGTAATCATTTAACCTCAGCTTTAATTTGTTATATTCATTCTGACTCATTCCTTTCGAAATTGCCATCGTTTCAACTTGTTCAATTGTAGTATTATTAGCCTTAAGTTGTGCACTAATTTTAGATAAGTCGTCATCCGATAGATAATCAACTTTAACTGTACTTAAATCTTTCGTTTTTAGAATATCTTGCGCATTCGCATTATAAGAAAGTAAAAAAATAAAAAACAGAATAAGAACAAATGTTATTTTTTTCATGCTGATTTAATTTAAGAATATTGTTTCTTATAATAATCTTTATAAGATCCAGATGTTACATTTTGCAGCCACTCTTCATTAGTAAGATACCAATTTATCGTTCTCTCTAGACCTTCCTCGAAAGTCACAGATGGTTTCCAACCTAGTTCTTTATTAATTTTTGAAGCATCAATTGCATAACGCAAATCATGGCCAGGTCTATCTTGTACATAAGTTATCAATTTTGCTGATGTTCCACTTTCTCTCCCTAATTTCTCATCCATTATTTGACATAACAGTTTAACCAAGTCAATATTTTTCCACTCATTAAAACCACCAATATTGTAAGTTTCATGATTTTGGCCTTCATGAAAAACTAAATCTATTGCGATAGCATGATCTTCTACAAATAACCAATCTCTTGTATAATTACCATCTCCATAAACTGGCAATGATTTATTATTAATAATGTTATTTATAAAAAGCGGAATTAATTTTTCAGGAAAATGATAAGACCCATAATTATTAGAACAATTTGTTAAAACGTAAGGTAAGCCATAAGTTTCTCCATAAGCTCTAACGAAGTGATCTGAACTTGCCTTTGAAGCTGAATAAGGTGAATTTGGATCATATGGTGTCGTTTCAGTAAAAAGACCTTCGGCTCCAAGGGATCCATAAACTTCATCAGTGCTAATATGATAAAATCTTTTATTTTCAAAATTCTCTTTCCATTGATTTTTTGCTGCATTTAGAAGGTTCATTGTACCAATCACATTTGTTTTAACAAATGCTAAAGGATCTTTGATTGAACGGTCTACATGAGATTCTGCGGCTAGGTGCAACACCCCGTCAAAATTATGAATTGAAAATAATTCATTTATAAACGTCTCATCAACAATATCCCCTTTTACAAACGTATAATTTGATTGATCTTGAATATCTTTAATATTTTCCAAATTACCAGCATAAGTCAAAGCATCTAAATTAAAAATTTGATACTCAGGATATTTATTTACAAAACGTCTTACTACATGAGAACCAATAAAACCAGCACCACCGGTTATAAGAATTTTTTTCATTTTAAATTTCAATTAATTTAATAAATCTGAATTTTGTTTTTCTAAATCATTATATATATCCTTTACATCTTGCGAATTTTCTTTTTGTAAAATCAAATTAGCAGTATTTGTATGTATAAAAATAGTGTTTCTTAGCCCTAAAAACACAGTATATTTTTCACAACCGATAACCATATTTCCGTTGTTATCGATAGGATGTCCTTTCGTTACCAAATATTCGTAAACCGATTCGAAAGAACCTAAATCAGACCACGAAAATGAAGCTGGTACTACTTTAATTTTTTTGCTTCGCTCCATGACAGCATAATCAATACTAATTGAAGGAATTTCCATAGACAAATCTAAATCTAAAAACCCCTCTTTATTAGCTTCCCAAACTGCTCTTGATTTTTGATAAACATCAGGCTGAAATTGTTTTAATTCTTCTAAAAGGACGCTAGCCTTAAAACAAAACATACCACTATTCCATAAAAAATTACCTCTTGCTATGAAATCTTTCGCAGTAGTTTCATTTGGTTTTTCACGAAATGACAATACTTTATCACCTTTTGATTCAATATATCCATAACCTGTTTCAGGTTTTGTTGGAATAATTCCAAAAGTAACAATATAACCCTCTTTTGCTTTTGAAATTGCTTCTTGAATTGCATTATTATAATCAGCCATTTTATCGATAATATGATCTGATGGTGTGATAATTAAAATATCATCTAGTTCTGATGCAAATGCTGCAAAAGCGATTGCTGCGGCAGTATTTCGCGGAGTTGCTTCAATAATGTTTATATAAGAAGTATTGGTTTTATCCATTACTTTAGCGCTTAATTGATGATTATCGATATTACCAACTACCATTACTTTATTAGCTAAATGACTATTTCTTTCAACGGTCATTTCAAATAAAGATTTTCCTTCAAATATTTCGAGGTATTGTTTAGGTTTACTTTTGCGAGAGAGAGGCCATAATCTGCTTCCAACTCCTCCCGTCAAAATTACATGTATAATTGAATTATTATTTTCCATTTCTCTTTAAATTAAAAAAGCTTTAAACTATTACAATCTGTTGTCCGCTATGGCACCTAAAACTCCTTTTACATCATACAATAAACTATTTTCATTTTGTAATGCTGAAAAATTCAATTTTAAAAATTCATTATGGGATACCCCCAAAACAATTGCATCAAATTTTTCTTTTGACAAAGATTTAATAGTTTCTAATTTATATTCTTTTTTAACCTCATCTGCATTCGCTAACGGATCAAAAATCGTAACTACTATACCGTAATCCTTTAAAGCTTTTACGACATCAACAATTTTAGTATTTCTAACATCTGGACAATTTTCTTTAAAAGTAATTCCTAACATTAAAAGACTTGCTCCATTTACCGAAATTCCTTTCTTTATCATTAACTTCACTATTTGTGAAGCCACATATTCTCCCATGCTGTCATTCAAACGTCTTCCTGCCAAAATTATTTCAGGATGATATCCAAATTCTTGTGCTCTTTGTGCTAAATAATAAGGATCGACACCAATACAATGTCCCCCAACAAGACCTGGTTTAAAAGGCAAGAAATTCCATTTTGTTGATGCAGCCTCTAAAACTTCTTGTGTATCAATATTCATTAAGTTGAATATTTTAGCCAATTCGTTTACAAAAGCAATATTGATATCACGTTGTGAATTTTCAATAACTTTCGCTGCTTCTGCTACTTTAATACTTGGTGCTAAGTGGGTTCCTGCTGTAATGACTGATTTATATAATTCATCAACCTTGAAACCGATTTCTGGTGTCGAACCAGAAGTAACTTTTAGAATTTTTTCGACAGTATGCTCTTTATCTCCTGGATTTATTCTTTCTGGTGAATATCCTGCAAAAAAATCTTCATTAAATATCAGACCTGAAACTCGTTCTAGAACTGGTACACATTGCTCTTCCGTAGCGCCAGGATATACTGTAGATTCGTAAACAACAACGTCGCCTTTCTTTAAAACCTTTCCAACAGTCTCACTAGATTTATATAAAGGAGTTAAATCTGGTCTGTTATTTTTATCGACTGGTGTTGGTACTGTAACTATATAATAATTGCATCCTTCAATATCACTTAGCGATGTTGAACAATATAGTCCTTTTACATCATTAGGATTCGTAATTAAAACCTTTTGCAAAACATCATCTTCAACTTCTAAAGTTGAGTCAGTCCCAGATTTTAAAGAATTGACTCTTGATTCATTAATATCAAAACCAACTACCGAATATTTTGTAGCAAATAATCGAGCTAAAGGCAATCCTACATAGCCTAAACCTATAACCGCAATTTTTACATTTTTTTCTAATTCCATTTTTTTTAATTTATTTAGGTCATTAAAATTCACGGCTTCGCCGTTCCAAGTCACAAATTGCAACTCAGCTACCTAAATTAATCATTTTCGGCAAATATAATACAATAACTCTACTTTTTCAATACGGTTTCCCGTAATAAACAAAAAACAGTTGTTAATAAAAAAGCCTTAAAACACAATACGTTATTAATCAAGGTGTAAATAATTACTTTATAAAAAAAACAGAAGAAAAAAATCTAAAAAAGACTTTCTCTTCTGTTAATTTTATTTGATAACGCAATTATTTATACTTTATTTTCAAAACGCATCCTAATGTTTCTAATACAAGAACATAATATTTATTCGATATTTCTTGTACAATAGCATTTTGATTACTAAATGCTCCCGAATCTAATTTAATTTTGTCACCAACTTGTATTGTTGAAACTGAAACATCACTTATGTTGGTTGCCTGAAGACTTGTTTTTATAACTTCAATTTCTTGATCTTTTACTATCGCGGGTTTACCAAGCCAAAATAAATATCTTACAACCCCTGCAACTTGAAAAACCGAATTCCTATCTGAATCTGCTATCTGGACAAAAACGTAAGAATTAAAAAGCGGCACTTCAATTTTTTTCTTTCTATCTGACCATTGTTTAACTTGAGCAATTAAAGGACAATAGCATTCAATTCCTAATTGACCCAGTTTATCTGCAACTTTCTTTTCCCATTTAGGTTTTGTATAAACTACGTACCAATTCATTTTTTTCTTTATATCGAAGTATTTTTTTACTACCTCATATTAGTCACTTCAATTTCTTACAAACTAATTTAAGAACCAATATTTGTATATACAAAACCAATTGATTCTAATTGTTTACCATCCAAAATATTTCTTCCATCAAAAACGAAAGCGGGCTTATGCATTGAATCGTAAATCTTTTTCCAATCGTAACTCGTAAATTCGTCCCATTCAGTTAGTATTGCAATTGCATGAGATCCAGCACATGCCTCATAAGCATTATCAAAAACATTCAAAGATTTGATATTCTCTTCACTTATTCTTGTTTCTAAATAATCTAAATCAGCCAGCATTTTATTTCTCGAAACTTTTGGATCAAAAACTGAAATCTTTGCCTGCTCATTAATTAAGTCATCTGCAACATAAATTGCAGCAGACTCTCTGGTATCATTTGTATCTTTTTTAAACGCCCAGCCTAAGAATGTAATTTTTTTATCGGCAACTGTATTATATAAAGTTTGAACAATTTTATTTGAAAATCTTCTTTTTTGATGATCATTCATAATAATAACTTGCTCCCAATAATCAGCAACTTCGTTCAATCCGTATGATTTAGCTATGTAAACCAAATTTAAGATATCCTTTTGGAAGCATGAACCTCCAAAACCAACTGAAGCTTTAAGAAATTTAGGCCCAATTCTACTGTCCATTCCAATCGCTCTAGCTACTTCATTTACATTTGCACCTGTTTTTTCACACAATTCAGACATTGCATTAATTGATGAAATGCGCTGCGCTAAAAATGCATTTGCAGTAAGCTTCGATAACTCTGAAGACCAAACATTTGTTGTTAAAATTTTATCTTTACTCACCCAGTTTGCATAGACACCCACTAGTGCATTAATTGCCTCCTGACCTTCTGGAGTTGTATCTCCGCCAATTAAAATCCTGTCAGGATTCAATAAATCTGTAACTGCTGTTCCTTCAGCTAAAAATTCTGGATTGGATAAAATCTGAAATTGAACTCCATTTCCTGTATTATCCAAAATACTTTTAATTGCCTCAGCAGTACGAACAGGTAACGTAGATTTTTCAACTACGATTTTGTTTTGTTCTGCCACTCTCGCAATTTGTCTGGCACATAATTCAATATATTTTAAATCTGCAGCCATCCCTTTTCCTTTTCCATACGTTTTTGTTGGCGTATTTACCGAAATAAATATCATCTGCGCCTCGTCGATTGCTTTATCTACATCCGTAGAAAAAAACAAGTTTCGACCTCTTGCTTCCGATACAATTTCAGAAAGTCCAGGTTCATAAATTGGGATATTTTCAGGATTAGTATCGTTCCAGTCAGCTATTCTTTGTTCATTTAAATCAACAACTGTAACTTGAATATGTGGACATTTTTGAGCAATAACCGCCATTGTAGGACCACCAACATATCCTGCCCCTATGCAGCAAATTTTTGTAATTTTCATTTGATCTATTATTATCTTAATCTTTATTTATTTTAAATTCTCCCAATACCATCCAACAGCTTCTTTCAATCCAGCTTCTAAGGAATATTCTGGATCATAACCTAATATATTCTTTGCCTTTTCGATGCTGGCTAATGAATGAGGAATATCTCCCACCCTATTTTCTCCATAAACAACTTGAACATCATTTATTTTTGAATCAAATTCAGACAAATATTGTTTTAAATATTTAACTAAATCATTTAATGTATTTCGATCTCCAAATGCGGTGTTATAAACAGAGTTTACAGCCGCTGGATTTTCACAAATCATCGCTAATTCATTCATTTGAATCACATTATCAATGTAAGTAAAATCACGAGAATAATTTCCGTCTCCATTAATTACTGGGCTTTCATAATTCATAAACTGCTTTACAAATTTTGGTATTACAGCTGCATAAGCTCCATTTGGATCTTGCTTTCTACCGAAAACATTAAAATAACGTAATCCTATAGTTTCCAATCCGTATGTTTTACTGAAAATTTCAGCATATAATTCGTTTACATATTTAGTAATAGCATAAGGCGACAATGGCTTCCCTATTACTTCTTCTACTTTTGGAAGCCCTTGTGAATCTCCATAAGTTGAAGAACTCGCCGCATAAACAAAACGTTTTACTTTAGCATCTCGAGCCGCAGTAAGCATGTTTAAAAATCCTGAAACATTAACATCATTTGTAGTAATAGGATCTTTTATTGATCGAGGTACAGAACCTAACGCTGCTTGATGCAAAACATAATCTACACCTTCAACAGCAAGAACACAATCATCTAGATTTCGAATATCTCCTTCTATTAATTTAAAATCAGGGTTGCTTAAAAAATCTTTTAAATTATGACGATGACCTGTCGAAAAATTATCCAAACAAATCACTTTATGACCTAATCCTAAAAAGTATTCCGTCAAATTAGAACCAATAAATCCAGCTCCTCCAGTAATTAAAATTATTTTTTTTGATGTGTTTTCCATTTATCTAAGATTAGCTCTTTTTAAATCTATTTAATAGTGATTTCCAAAATCCTAATTTAACTTCTTCTTCATGATAACCATCTGAATAAGCACCATAACCATATCCGTAGCCATAAGCTGTACCATATTTAGCCTTATTTTCATAACCATTAAGGACTATACTAATATTGCTTAACTCACCACGTTTGATTCTGTTATTTAACATTGTTATCATTTCTTTTTTGGTATAATTTTGTCTCACAATGTATAATGTAACATCTGCAAATTGAACTAATTCTAATGAATCTGCAACTAAACCAACGGGCGGCGTATCCAAAATTATATAATCGTATTTCTCTTTTAATTTATCAATTAATTCCTTCATTGCATCACTTAAAATAAGTTCAGATGGATTTGGAGGAATTGGGCCAGAAAGTATTACATCTAAATTTGGAATGGAAGTTGAACTCGTAATTTCTTCCAAACTATTTTGCCTAATTAAGTAGTTAACAACTCCTAAGGGCGTTGTCAATTGAAACTCATCCGCTAATCTAGGTTTTCTCAAATCTAAACCAACAATTACAGTTTTCTTTTCACTTAATGCAAAGACAGTTGCAATATTTATCGAGCAAAATGTTTTTCCTTCACCACTGATTGAAGAAGTAATCATTAACGTTTTTGATCCGCTGACTTGTTGTTTTTTATATAAAAATTGCAACGAAGAACGCACCCCTCTAAAAGCCTCGGAAAGAGCCGACTTGGGCTTATCAAAAACTGCCAGACTTCTTGAATCTTTACTTACACCAATTACTCCTAGTAAAGGTATTTGAGTCAATTTGCTTATATCCTCGGCATTTTGAATAGAATTATTAATGAAGAAAATAGCAAACACAAATAACAAAGGAATTAGAGTACCTAAAAATAAAGCCAGAATATAATTTGCTGACGTTTTAGGACCAATTAAACCATCTCCAATATCTTTGGCTGGATCAATAAAATGAATATCTGACAAATTAGATGCTTTTACAATTTCTGCTTCGTTTCTCTTTTGAAGAAACTCAGTATAAATATTATCATTTAAATCATATTTTCTTTTGATTTTCAATAATTCTTGCTGTTCTTCAGGAAGTTTTCGAACAGTACTTTCTGCTTGACCTATTTTAGCATTTACTACGGACAGATCATAAAGTAAAGACGTTTTTGCTGTTGTTATATTTTCTTGTAGAACATTTTTTAAAGCCTGCATTTGATTATCAAAATCTTTAAAGATTTTTTCGCTTTTTACAGCATAGGACATTTCAGATCTTTGAGTTGAAAGAGCTATTAATTTTGAAACGCTGGCTATGATGTTTGGATCTTCAATTCCTGCTACTGAAGGTGCTGGTAATCTAGAATAATCACTACTGCTGTTTAAATACGATTTTAATGAATTGTAATATGCAATTTTTCGAGTTACTTCATCTCTCTCAAGATCAAAATTCATTATTTTATCGGAAACTTTAGAACCGCCATCTTCTATTTGAAAAATATTTTTGTCCTTTTGAAAAGTTTTTAGTTCGTTACCTGTTTGTTTCAACTGGGATTCCATCGCAACCAAAGTACTATCAATAAATTTAATAGTATTGGTTGCAAACTGATTTTTACCATCCAACTGTATTTTTATAAGCATTTTCACAGTAGAATTCAAATAATCAACCATTCTTGCTTTATTTGTTCCCTGCATTGACAATGTCAACAATGATCCGCTTCCTTTATCACCGTCAACATTTATTCCCCTATACCTAGAGACAGTCCCTTCAAAATCATTAAATCTAACAAAATATTCTTTCCCCTTATAAAAACCTGGATTATCTGTTATTTGAAGTGTCCAGTTTAAAAAAGGCAGCTTTACCTGTTCTCCGACTTTGTATCTTTTTGAAAAAGTTCCAACTTGTACAGATGTATTACTATAAGTGTTATTACTGTAAGTAATTAATGAAACTGAATTATTTTCAAAAGGAATTTCAATTTGATATTCGCTTTCACTCAAAAATTTAATTTTTATTAATGCATTGGCAAGCTGTCCTTTTGATTTATCAATATTTACATAAAAAGGCACAGCACCATACGAATCAATTAAATTATATTTTCCTTGTTCTAAATAATCAATATAAAACTGCAGTTTATCCACAACTAGTTCGTTGTGAGATCTTGATTTTAAAATTGTGGAAATTCCATTGACTTGATCCGAAATCCCTCCCCAATTAAAAACTAAACTTGTATTTGAAGTAAAAAATGGATTACTTTCTTCTTTAATAGAAATCATAGTCTGCATTCCATAAATTTTTTCTTTACGAATGTTTACCTGATAAGCTATTGTTAACGCAATGATCAAACTAATAAGAAACCATTTCCAGTAACTAACAATTTTCAATAAGAGACCCTTAAAATCAAAATTGGAATGATTTTCAAAAATGGAAAAATCTTTAATATCTAACATTTTTTAGATCTGTTTTTAATTTTGTATAATAAGATAAACCGTTGTTGCCAAAGATAGTAATGTAATAATTGTTCCAATAGACTGAATCCCAGTTTGCCCCGTACCCCAAGTTTTTTGTCTTAATGGTTTCACATAAATATAATCGTTTGGCTGCAAATAATAATAAGGAGATTTCATCACATTCACATCTGTAAGATCAATATCATTCATTTGGACACCCGTAGGTGTCTGACGAATTACAGTTACTGCTTTTCTATTACCAACTGTAGTAATATCTCCAGCATTAGCGATAGCCTCCAGAATAGTAACATTATCTTTAAATAAAGTTTTTGTGCCTGTACTTCCAACTTCTCCATTAATTGTATATCTAAAACCGGCCAGTTTTACAGTAACAAAAATATTTGCTTCACTTTTAAAATATTCTTCTAATAATTTTTTTTCAATTTTTACACGAACTTCTTCAAGTGTATAACCAATTACATTTATTTCGCCTAAAATTGGCATTCTGATATTTCCATGATCATCAACTGTAAAACCATCAAAATAAAGATCTGATTCCGACTTAGCAGCTTGAACTCCTTCTGTATTTGATGTATTAAATATAGAAACTAGTTTTGGATCAATTGCTTTTATGTTTATACTTAAAACATCATTAACTTGTAATCTATATGGTTTTGATTCTACCGCGGCAATAGAATTTTGCTCGCTTGAAGTACTTTTATCTTGAAGATAAACTAAATCTTTAATCGGAATACAAGATGTAAATAATACCGAGATTAATAAAAATAGATAAAAGTTGTTTTTTGTCATTAGTTTAATTTTATACAAATAAAGTTTTTCCTTTAATGCTTGGAAAATCGAAATTATTTGGGGTTTTAGTTAATTATTTTTAAATGTTTTTTCAAAAGGAACCCTATGTAAAATACTTCTCCCTAATGTTATTTCATCTGCATATTCTAATTCGTCACCAACAGATATTCCTCTTGCTATTGTTGATATTACAATATTTGACTCGCCTATTTGCTTATAAATATAGAAATTCGTTGTATCTCCTTCCATTGTTGAACTTAGGGCAAAAATAATCTCAACCACTTTCCCTGATTTCACTTTTTCTACCAAAGTTGAAATATTCAGTTGATTTGGCCCCACTCCTTCAATTGGTGAAATCTTTCCTCCAAGAACATGATAAATACCTTTAAATTGGCCCGTATTTTCGATCGCCATTACATCTCTAATATCTTCAACTACACATATAGTCTCATGATTCCTGAGAGCATTAGCGCAGATTTCACAGATTTTAGTATCCGAAATATTATGACAGCTTTCACAAAATTTAATATCTTCCCGCATATTTAATAATGCTTGGGACAAAAAAGAAGTTTGTTCTTTAGGCTGCTTAAGCAGATGAAGAACCAATCGAAGTGCTGTACGCTTACCAATGCCAGGCAATTGCGACATTTCGTTAACCGCTTTTTCAATTAATTTTGATGAAAATTCCATGACGACAAAAGTAATACTTTTAATGATTTAGCCTGCATACGATTGATTAAATTCACAATGAATAAAATTCACTGATTAAATAAAATCTCATCAATCGAATGCAGGCTAAACTATTTAATAAAAAACAGTTTTTAATATTGATTTGTAGCCAGTAAAACTAAAGTACATGCAACTTCTACCTCAATATTATTCAACTCTAACAATTGATATAATTGCGGATTTTCTGTACCTGGATTAAAAATCACTCTTTTAGGCTGTGCTTCTATAATATAATTGTAGTAATCACGCTGATTATTCGGATTCAGATATAATGTTACTGTATCTATATTTTTTACAGGAATGGCTTTTGTGTGAATTTTTACACCTGCAACTTCTCCCGTTTGTTGTCCAATTGCAATTACAGTATGTCCTTTTTGAGTCAGGGCATTTATAGCTCTAAAAGCATAACGATCTGGTCTTGTAGTAGCACCAAGAAGTAAGGTTTTTTTGTTTTTCATAATAATAAATATATGGTACAAAAGTAATCAAAAGTGCTGGTTTAAATTGTTTTATTAATTTAGAATATTAACTGTAAAAAAATAATATCCTCTTTTTAATTTATCATGCAGCTATTAAAATTTGATTATTTTTACCTCACTAACCAATTTTTATATGGATTTATTTATTTACCTATTTGCCGCTCTTTTTTCAGTCTTAAACCCTATTGGCACTGTGCCTATTTTTGTTGGATTAACACAGCATGATTCACAAAAAGAACGTTCAAGAATTTCGTTATGGACAGCAATAAACGTCTTTATTATATTATTAGTTTCTTATTTTATAGGTCAATATGTTTTGACTTTTTTCGGAATCAGCATTGATGCGCTTAGAATTGCCGGCGGTATTGTAATTGTAAATTCAGGATTTTCACTGCTTTCTGGTAAATTCAATAAAAAACGAGGAATTAACAAAAAAATAGAAAATGAAGTACAACAAAGAAATGATATTGCACTCACTCCTTTAGCTATACCAATGCTGGCGGGACCAGGCTCAATGTCCTTACTAATTGCATTTTATCAAGAACATCACGAGATTGAAGAAATTATTTTTTCTTGTCTTGCGATTTTAGCAATTGCTGTTGCAATTTTTGTAATTCTAAAAAGCGCTCATTATTTAGCTAGAATTTTAGGTGCTTCGGGTATTGTTGCAATTTCCAGAATTGTTGGCTTTATAGTTATTTCTATCGGAATTCAATATATTGTAAGCTCGCTAGTAAATATTATTAAAGGAAATTTAATGTAAGATATATGTTTGTAAATAAGAAAAGGGATAAAATCTAATTTTTGATTTTATCCCTTTTCTTATTTATATTTTTCATTTTTTAACTTCTAGGCAAAAAGACCTCGGCCATCATGCATCTCGCACTTCCGCCTCCGCAGGCTTCAATCGTATCAAGACTTGAACTTATAATTTCAGCGTGATTTTCTAACTGGGCAATTTGTTTCGCAGTTAAACTTTGATGAGCAGATGCACTCATTATAAGATATCGCTTATCATCTTTCCCACGAACTTCCAACATATTTCCAGCGAAATTATTCACTTGAGCTTCGGTAATTAAAATGATTTCTTTTTGATCAGCTTTAAGATTATCCAAAACCATTTTGCGTTCTTTTTTATCATCAATACAATCTGCACAAATAACAGCAAAAGTTTCACCTAAGCACATCATTACATTTGTATGATAAATAAGCTTACGCTCGCCATCAACTGTTTGAAAAGCTTCAAAAATAACTGGAGCATAATCAAAATCTTCGCAAAACTCTATAAACAACTCTTCATCTGCTCTTGGAGACAATGCACAATACGCTTTTCCATTTGCTCTATCCAACAACAAACTTCCCGTTCCTTCCAAGAAAATTCCATCTTCCTCTGCAGATGTATAATCCATTATATTAGAAATCTCAAATCCTTTTTCTTCCAAAGTATCCAAAATATCTTCACGACGTTCCTGACGACGATTTTCTGCAAACATTGGATAGAGAGCTACATCTCCATTTTCGTGAAATGAAACCCAATTATTTGGAAAAATACTATCTGGCGTATCTGTTTCTAAAGAATCTTCAATCACAGTAACATCAACACCAACAGCCGTAAGCTTTTCAACAAAAGTATCAAACTCCTGTTGTGCTTTTGCATTTACAGTACTTGGTAATAAACCGTCTAATACTTTTTGGTAATAATTATTTACAGCCGTCTGCTCATTCATTCGAAAAGCAACTGGCCGAATCATTACAATTGCATTTGTTGTTTGTTTCATTTTTTATGTTTTTTTGTTTCAAGTTTTAAGTTTCAGGTTTCACGTCTTGTAAAAAACTTGAAACCTGAAACTTGAAACCCAAAAACTATTTTTAGTCTCTAATTAATGGTAAAGTTGAACATCTCAACAAACCTTCTTGTTTTGCAATTTCTGCATACGGAATTTCCTCTACAGTAAATCCTTTTGAACGAAGCCAATTATTTAATCGGGTAAAATTTTTCTCAGAAACAACAACATCTTTGTCAATCGAAAAGACATTTGAGAACATATTGTACATTTCTTCTCTTTCGATATGAAACAAATTTTCTTTACCAAAAAGATTAACTAAATACAAATAATCTGCTTCTTCGCGGAAACCTCTTTTGTAAATAATTCCTTTATCTTTTCCAACAGGCTGAAAACAGCAATCTAAATGCAGTGCATTATCTCTAGCTTCTAATTTTGATTTAACCAAATCAAATTCCTTTACAATTTTATTAGGAAATAATTCTTTAATAAAATTAACACCGTGCATATTTGTTCTTGCAGTTATATAATCTTTATAATCACTTCCTTTGTAAGTACCTATAAAAATGTGATCATTCCACAGCATTACATCACCACCTTCGATATGAACTTCTTCTGGCGGACGCACAACTTTTAAAGGATCTATTTGATCTATTACATATTGAATTGCATCCAATTCACGTTCACGATCTGGTAAAATATTAGATTTTATAAAAATATCATCAATTACAAATCCAATATCTCTTGCAAAGATCTGATTGTAGTTTTCTATCAATTCAGGGCGATAAACAGTTACATCATACTTTTGAAAAACGGCATTAAAAGCATCCATTTCAGCAACCATATCTTTTTCGATTGGATATGTTCCTGCTTTAATATGTTCCAACGACTTAGGATCATAGGCTTCTTCTAATGAAGGAGTTGGCCCATTATGAACGGCAGAACCCAAAACTACAGCACGTAATCTTGACGTTTCGTTCTTTACATTTAATTGCAACATAACTTTATTATATTTTGGACAAAGATAAAAAAAGCTTTACAGTTAAGTAAAGCTTTAGTTTTTTTATTTGTTAGACTTAAAGTCTCTTAAAGGATGTCCAGTATAAATTTGTCTTGGTCTTCCAATTGGCTCTTTGTTTTCACGCATTTCTTTCCATTGTGCAATCCAGCCTGGCAATCTTCCAATTGCAAACATAACAGTAAACATATCAGTTGGAATTCCTAACGCTCTATAAATGATTCCAGAGTAGAAATCAACGTTTGGATATAAATTTCTTGATTTGAAATAATCATCTTCAAGAGCTGCAGTTTCTAGTTTTTTAGCAATTTCTAAAATTGGATCTTCAACACCTAAAGTTTCTAAAACTTCTTTAGCTGCTTTTTTAATGATTCTTGCTCTTGGATCGAAGTTTTTATAAACTCTATGACCAAATCCCATTAAACGGAAAGGATCATTTTTGTCTTTTGCTTTCGCTAAAAACTTATCAGTATCACCACCGTCTTTATTAATTTCCTCAAGCATTTCAAGTACCGCTTGGTTTGCACCTCCGTGAAGAGGCCCCCAAAGAGCAGAAACACCCGCAGAAACTGAAGCAAATAAACCTGCATGTGAAGAACCTACCATTCTAACAGTAGAAGTTGAACAGTTTTGTTCGTGATCTGCATGAAGAATAAATAGTTTATCTAAAGCATTTACAATTACTGGATTTGCAGAGTAAGGTCCTGTAGGCAATTTAAACATTAATTGCATAAAGCTCTCTACATATCCTTTTGTATTATCGTAATAATTTAATGGATACCCCATTGACTTTCTGTAAGTCCATGTAGCAATCACAAGAAATTTAGCCATTGTTTTACAAATAGCTTCATACATTTCTTTTTCGTTATCAACATTTACCGCTTTTGGATTAAATGCCGTTAAAGCACTTGTTAAAGCAGATAAGACTCCCATTGGATGAGCTGTTTTTGGAAAACCATCAATGATATTTTTCATTTCTTCGTTTACCAAAGAATGTTTTTTAATACCATTTTCAAAATCTTCTAATTGTGCAGCAGTAGGCAACTCTCCAAAAATCAAAAGATATGAAACTTCTAAGAAACTAGCTTTTTCAGCCAAATCTTCAATTGAATATCCTCTGTAACGTAAAATTCCTAATTCTCCATCTAGGAAAGTGATTTCGCTTGTACAAGATCCAGAGTTTTTATAACCCGGATCAATTGTAATAAAACCAGTTAAATCACGTAATTTGTTAATATCGATAGCTGATTCGTTTTCGCTCCCTGTGATTACCGGAAGTTCAATCTTTTTACCATCTATTTCTAATGTAGCTATTTTTGACATAATATCTTGGAAATAATTCTTTAAATAATAATTTACCAAATCTAATGAATTTAAGACTAATTAAAAAAAGAATACTGCTATGAATTTGTTAAAACTCCAAAAAAAAACCATCTGCAAATACAGATGGTTTCTTTTCAATATATAATTTTTACAATTATTTGATTTTAAAAGCGTTTAAACCAGGGAAATAAGCAGTGCTTCCTAATTCTTCTTCTATTCTCAATAATTGGTTGTATTTAGCCATACGATCTGAACGAGAAGCAGAACCTGTTTTAATTTGACCACAGTTTAAAGCAACAGCTAAATCTGCAATTGTATTATCTTCAGTTTCTCCAGAACGGTGAGACATTACAGATGTATAACCAGCATTTTTAGCCATATTTACAGCAGCAATAGTTTCTGTTAAAGTACCAATTTGGTTTACTTTTACAAGGATTGAGTTAGCAATTCCTTTTTCAATACCAGTTGACAAACGAGCAACATTAGTAACAAATAAATCATCACCTACTAATTGTACTTTATTTCCAATTTTTTCAGTTAAATATTTCCATCCGTCCCAGTCATCTTCGTACATACCATCTTCAATAGAGATAATTGGATATTTAGCGGCAAGTTCAGCTAAATAATCAGCTTGCTCCTCAGAAGTTCTGATTTTTCCAGTTTCTCCTTCAAATTTCGTATAATCGTATTTTCCGTTTACATAGAATTCAGAAGCTGCACAGTCAAGAGCAATCATAATTTCGTCACCGAAAGTATATCCTGCTTTTTCAACTGCAAGTTTGATAGTATCTAAAGCATCTTCAGTACCACCAGCTAAATTTGGAGCAAAACCTCCTTCGTCACCAACAGCTGTACTTAAACCTCTGTCATGTAATACTTTTTTCAAACTGTGGAAAATTTCAGTTCCCATTTGCATAGCATGTGTAAAAGAAGTTGCTTTTACTGGGAAAATCATAAACTCTTGAAATGCGATAGGAGCATCAGAGTGAGAACCACCATTAATGATGTTCATCATTGGAACTGGCAATGTATTAGCAGAAACACCACCTACATATCTGTATAATGGTAAGCCTAGTTCATTAGCAGCAGCCTTTGCAGCAGCTAAAGAAACACCTAAAATTGCATTAGCTCCTAATTTAGATTTGTTTGGAGTTCCATCTAAATCAATCATTAACTGATCGATTGTATTTTGTTCGAAAACAGAAGTTCCAACTAATTCTTCAGCAATAACAGTATTTACATTATTCACTGCATTCAAAACTCCTTTTCCAAGATAAGCTTTACCTCCATCACGTAATTCAACAGCTTCATGCTCTCCGGTTGATGCTCCAGATGGAACAGCCGCTCTACCTAAAACTCCATTTTCAGTTATTACATCAACTTCAATAGTAGGATTACCTCTAGAATCAAGAATTTGTCTTGCGTGAACTTTAATTATAATACTCATTATTTTTGTTTTTTATTAATAAATTCTATTTTTTTTTTCGAAATTATAAAAATATTTAATACTATAAACGGATTCTAATTATTAAACACCTTTATTTATTAACTATATCGTTTTAGACTCAGCTAGTTTAATATTCTCTACAAACTGATCGAACAAATAGGACGAATCGTGTGGTCCAGGACTAGCTTCTGGATGGTATTGAACTGAGAAACAATTCTTATTCTTCATACGCATTCCTGCAACCGTATCATCATTTAAATGTATGTGTGTAAGTTCTAACTCAGGATGTCCTACTAAAGCTTCTCTTTTAACAGCAAATCCATGATTTTGAGATGTAATTTCACCTTTACCTGTGAGAAGATTTTTCACAGGATGATTAATACCTCTGTGTCCACCAAACATCTTATAAGTTTTTACACCATTCGCAAGTGCAATTACCTGATGACCTAAACAGATACCAAATAAAGGCTTATCATCAGCTATAATTCTCTTAGCAACTTCGATTGCACCAAAAAGCGGATCAGGATCCCCAGGTCCATTTGACAAGAAATAACCATTTGGATTAAATGCTGTTAAATCTTCATAGGTAGAATCGTATGGAAAAACCTTGATGTAACAATCTCTTTTGGCAAGATTTCTTAAGATATTCTTTTTAATACCCAAGTCTAAAGCCGAAATTTTATAAGTCGCATTTTCATCACCAACAAAATAAGGCTCTTTTGTAGATACTTTAGAAGCCAGCTCTAATCCTTCCATGTCTGGAACATTAGCCAATTCTTTCTTCAAATCTTCAATAGAAGTTCCATCTGTACAAATAACAGCGTTCATTGCACCATTATCGCGAATGTAACTAACTAGAGCTCTTGTATCAACATCAGAGATACAAATTAAATTTTGCTTAGTAAAATAATCCTCCAAACTTCCTGAAGCACCTTCTCTTGAATAGTTAAAGCTAAAATTTTTACAAACTAAACCAGCTATTTTTACACTTTCTGATTCAATTTCTAAATCGTTTATACCATAATTCCCAATGTGCGGATTAGTAGTAACCATAATTTGTCCAAAATAAGAAGGATCTGTAAAGATCTCTTGATATCCTGTCATTCCTGTATTAAAACAAACTTCACCAAAAGTTTTACCGCTAATTCCGATAGATTTTCCGTGAAAAATTGTTCCATCACTAAGTAATAAAATGGCGCTTTTTCGTGTTGTGTATTTCATTATTTAATTTGTATTGTTTTTTTTATCAAGTTTAAAACCATAACAATGGTTATAAATGTAATTAGATATTGTGCAAATTTACTTCTTTAAAGAAGCGCTTCCAAGATTTTTTAAAACTTTCATTAATAAAAATAAAACCTAACATTCTAAATAAGTTACATTTCTACAGGTTTAAAAAAATCAAAAAAAAAAGGATAAACTAAAAATTAGTTTATCCTTGATTTTTATAGAATCATTACTTTCATAATTATTCAGAAGCTTCAGTAGTCGTTTCTGATTCAGCAGCTGGAGCTTCAGGAGTTGTCTCCTCAGCTTTTTTTGCTTTACCACCACGACGGCTTTTAGCTTTTTTAACTTCTTTTTTACCACCATTGTAAAGTTCATTGAAATCTACAAGTTCGATCATTGCCATATCAGCATTATCTCCCAAACGATTTCCAACTTTAATGATACGAGTGTATCCACCTGGACGGTCACCAACTTTAGCAGCTACATCTCTGAACAAGTCAGTTACAGCATATTTGCTACGTAAGTAAGCAAAAACAATACGACGATTGTGAGTCGTATCTTCTTTTGATTTTGTGATTAAAGGCTCAACGAATTGTTTAAGCGCTTTAGCCTTAGCAACAGTAGTGTTAATACGTTTGTGCTCAATAAGAGAACAAGCCATATTAGCCAACATAGCTTTTCTATGTCCAGTCTGTCTGCTTAAGTGATTGAATTTTTTTCCGTGTCTCATTGCTATTTTAAATTTAATCCGCCTAGGCGGATTGAATTATTCTTTATCTAATTTGTATTTAGCTAAGTCCATTCCGAAAGTTAAATTCTTAACAGCTACAAGTTCATCTAGCTCAGTTAAAGATTTTTTACCAAAATTACGGAATTTCATTAAGTCATTTTTATTGAACGATACTAAATCACCAAGTGTATCAACTTCAGCCGCTTTCAAGCAATTTAATGCTCTCACAGATAAATCCATATCAACAAGCTTAGTTTTAAGCAATTGTCTCATATGCAATGACTCTTCATCATACGATTCTGTTTGTGCAATTTCGTCAGCCTCAAGTGTAATTCTTTCATCAGAAAACAACATGAAATGGTGAATTAAAACTTTAGCAGCTTCAGTAAGAGCATCTTTTGGATTAATAGATCCATCAGTTTTAATTTCAAAAACCAATTTTTCGTAATCTGTTTTTTGCTCTACACGGAAATTTTCGATTGCATATTTTACATTTTTTACCGGAGTAAAAATAGAATCTGTAAAAATCGTTCCAATTGCAGCATTTTGTTTTTTGTTCTCCTCAGCAGGAACGTATCCTCTACCTTTTTCGATTGTTAAATCGAAGTTCAATTTGATTTTAGAATCTAAATTACAGATAACAAGGTCTGGATTCAAAACTTGAAAACCTGAGATAAATTTTTGAAAATCACCTGCTGTTAATTGATCTTTACCAGAAACAGAAATAGTAACTGATTCATTATCGATATCTTCAATTTGACGTTTGAAACGTACTTGTTTCAGATTAAGGATAATTTCGGTAACATCTTCAACAACACCTGAAATAGTAGAAAACTCATGATCTACACCTTCGATACGAACAGATGTAATTGCATAACCTTCTAATGCTGAAAGCAAAACTCTTCTAAGTGCATTACCAACTGTCAATCCGTAACCAGGTTCTAAAGGTCTAAATTCGAATTTACCTTCAAAATCGGTTGAATCGATCATGATAACTTTATCGGGCTTTTGAAAATTAAATATTGCCATAAATTTCGACTAAGTCAATTATTATTTGTTGTACAACTCTACGATTAATTGTTCTTTAATGTTTTCTGGAATTTGAAGTCTCGCAGGTACAGAAACGAAAGTTCCTTCTTTAAGATCATTGTTCCAAGTAATCCATTCATAAACATGACTTGAATTTGATAAAGAACGTTCGATAGCTTCTAAAGATTTAGATTTTTCACGAACTGCAACTTTATCACCAGGCTTAAGGTGGTAAGAAGGAATATTAACAACTTCTCCATTTACAGTAACGTGTCTGTGAGAAACGATTTGACGCGCACCTCTTCTAGATGGAGCAATTCCCATTCTAAAAACAACATTATCTAATCTAGCTTCACATAGTTGTAATAAAACTTCACCAGTAACTCCTTTAGTAGCTGATGCTTTTTCGAATAAATTTCTGAATTGTTTTTCTAAAATTCCATAAGAATATTTAGCTTTTTGCTTTTCCATTAACTGAACAGCGTACTCAGATTTTTTTCCTCTTTTTTTAGCCATCCCGTGTTGTCCAGGTGGGTAATTTCTTTTTTCGAAAGATTTATCATCTCCGAAGATTGCCTCGCCAAATTTACGAGCGATTTTGGTTTTAGGACCAGTATATCTTGCCATTTTAAAAAAAATTTAAGGTAGAAATTATGAATTCAGGTCTAATCCTTCGATAATCTATGTTCTACCTTGTTTATACTATAAAAATAAAAAATTAAACTCTACGTCTTTTCGGAGGACGACATCCGTTGTGAGGCATTGGAGTAACATCAATAATTTCTGTAACTTCAATTCCACCGTTATGAATAGAACGGATAGCAGACTCACGTCCGTTACCTGGTCCTTTTACATAAACTTTCACTTTTTTAAGTCCTGCCTCAAGTGCTACTTTAGAGCAATCTTCTGCTGCCATTTGAGCTGCATAAGGAGTGTTCTTTTTAGAACCTCTAAAGCCCATTTTACCAGCTGAAGACCAAGAGATAACTTCACCTTTCTTATTAGTCAAAGAAATAATAATGTTATTAAAAGTGGCAGAAATATGAGCCTCACCCGTTGATTCAACGATAACTTTACGTTTTTTTGCAGTTGCTTTAGCCATATTACTTATTATTTAGTTGCTTTTTTCTTGTTAGCAACAGTTTTTCTTTTACCTTTTCTTGTTCTTGAGTTGTTTTTAGTTCTTTGCCCTCTTAATGGAAGACCAGATCTATGACGAATACCTCTGTAACATCCAATATCCATTAAACGCTTAATGTTTAAAGAAACTTCAGAACGTAATTCTCCTTCAATTTTGTAAAATGAAACAGCTTCACGAATTGCTCCGATCTCATCATCATTCCAATCTTGAACTTTTTTATCTTGGCTTACTTGAGCTTTCTCCAAAATCTCAATAGCTCTACTTTTTCCTAATCCGAAGATGTAGGTAAGTGCAATAACACCTCTTTTGTTTTTTGGGATATCTACCCCTGCTATTCTTGCCATAATTATCCTTGTCTTTGTTTAAATCTAGGATTCTTTTTGTTTATTACGTACAGTCTCCCTTTTCTACGCACGATAATGCACTCGGCACTTCTCTTTTTTACTGATGCTCTAACTTTCATAGTGAATATCCTTTAATATCGATAAGTAATTCTTGCTTTTGACAAATCGTAAGGACTCATTTCTAGTTTCACTTTATCACCAGGTAATAATTTGATGTAATGCATACGCATTTTTCCAGAAATATGAGCAATTACAATATGTCCATTTTCTAACTCTACACGGAACATTGCATTTGATAATGCTTCTATAATTGATCCGTCTTGTTCTATTGCTGATTGTTTTGCCATAAATATATTAAGCTACCGCTTTTCTATTTTTACCAGTCTTCATTAAACCATCATAATGTTTGTTTAACAAGTATGAATTGATCTGTTGAATAGTATCTATTGCAACACCAACCATAATTATTAATGAGGTACCTCCAAAAAACATTGCCCAAGATTGTTGTACATCCATAATACTTACAACAATAGCTGGGAACACAGCAATCAAAGCAAGGAATAAAGATCCTGGGAAAGTTATTAAAGACATCACTTTATCAAGAAAATCAGAAGTTTCAGCTCCTGGACGAACGCCCGGAATAAAACCACCGCTTCTCTTTAAATCATCAGCCATTTTGTTAGTAGGTACAGTGATCGCTGTATAAAAGAATGTAAATACAATTATTAAAGTTGCAAAAACAAAATTATACCAGAAACCAAACATATTACTAAATGCACCAACAATAGATTGTGATGTGTCTGATTTAGACAATCCAGCTACAGCCGCAGGAATAAACATAATTGCCTGAGCAAAAATAATTGGCATAACCCCAGAAGCATTAAGCTTTAGAGGAATCCATTGTCTATTACCTCCTGCCAAATCTTGCTCATAGTCTCCAGTTGTTGTACGACGAGCGTACTGAACTGGAATTCTACGTACTGCCATTGTAAGCAATACACAAGAAATGATAACTAACAGCCACACAATAATTTCAATAACTAATAACATTGGACCTCCATTGTTATTGGTAACACGAGTGGTAAACTCTTGGATAAAAGCTTGCGGTAAACGAGCTAAAATTCCAACCATAATTAACAATGAAATACCATTTCCAATACCTTTATCTGTAATTTTCTCTCCAAGCCACATAGCAAAAATTGTACCAGTAACTAAGATTATAACAGAAGAGAACAAAAATTCAGGAGAATTAAAGCCTAGCAAAAATGCATTACTAGGCAATGTTCTGTATAAATTATAGATATAAGTTGGACCTTGAACCAATGTGATAGCGATTGTCAACCAACGAGTGATTTGATTAATCTTTTTTCTACCACTTTCTCCATCATTTTGAAGTTTTTGTAAATATGGAATCGCAATCCCCATCAACTGAACAACAATAGACGCAGAAATATAAGGCATGATACCTAAAGCAAAAACTGAAGCTTTAGAGAAAGCACCCCCGGTGAACATGTCTAGAATAGATCCTAGACCATTTTTAGTTTGTCCCGCTAAACCAGTCAATTGCGTTGCGTCAATTCCAGGAAGCGTAACGTGTGCTCCAAAACGATATACTAAAAGTAATCCTAATGTAATTAAGATTCTATTCTTTAGTTCTTCGATTTTCCAAACATTACTTATTGATTCAATAAATTTCTTCATCTTAATAGATAAGTTATATAGTTACAGCTTCTCCACCAGCAGCTTCAATAGCCGCTTTTGCAGTTGCAGTAAATTTGTGGGCAGTTACTTTTAATTTTGCTTTCAATTCTCCTCTACCTAAAATCTTAACGATTTCATTTTTAGTAGCTAAACGATTTGCTACGAAATCTGTCATAGAAACAGAATCAGTGATTGCACCGTTATCAACTAATAATTGAAGAGTATCTAAATTAACACCTTCGTATTCTTTACGATTGATGTTTTTGAAACCAAACTTAGGCACACGTCTTTGAAGTGGCATTTGCCCTCCCTCAAAACCAATCTTTTTAGAATAACCAGAACGAGATTTAGCTCCTTTGTGTCCTCTTGCAGCGGTACCACCTTTTCCAGAACCTTCTCCTCTACCTAATCTTTTATTTTGATTGTGTGTAGAACCCTCAGCAGGTTGTAAGTTACTTAAATTCATAACAGTATTTGTTATTTAGCTTCTTCAACAGAAACTAAGTGTTTAACTTTGTTTATCATCCCAAGGATAGCAGGATTTGACTCATGCTCCACAACTTGTCCCATTTTACGTAGACCTAAAGCTTCCAACCCTCTCTTTTGAGAAAGAGGACAGTTGATTTTGCTTCTTACTTGTTTTACTAATAATTTAGCCATAATTTCCTTGAATTAACCTTTAAAAACTTTTTCTAAAGAAACACCTCTTTGTTTTGCAACAGTATGAGCGCTTCTCATTTGCAATAAAGCATCAAAAGTTGCTTTTACTACGTTATGTGGATTTGATGATCCTTGAGATTTAGACAATACGTCGTGAATTCCTACTGATTCAAGAACTGAACGAACAGCTCCACCAGCAATAACTCCAGTACCATGAGAAGCTGGAATTAAAAATACACGCGCACCACCAAATTTTCCTTTTTGTTCGTGAGGAACAGACTGACCATTTAAAGGAATTCTAACTAAATTTTTCTTAGCATCTTCTACTGCTTTCGCAATTGCTTCAGAAACGTCTTTAGATTTTCCTAATCCATGACCAACTACTCCATTTTCATCACCTACAACTACAATAGCAGAAAAACCGAAAGCTCTACCTCCTTTTGTAACCTTAGTAACACGATTAACACTTACTAGACGATCTTTAAGTTCAAGACCACTAGGTTTTACCAATTCTACATTTTTGTATTTAGACATAATATATTAGAATTTAAGTCCAGCTGCTCTTGCGCCTTCCGCTAATGATTTAATACGACCGTGATATAAATATCCACCTCTATCAAAAGTGATGGTATCAATCCCAGCTTTTAACGCTTTCTCTGCAACTAATTTTCCAACAGCAGCAGCGATTTCAACGTTAGTACCTTTTCCTATTTCTTTTTCTCTCGAAGATGCAGCTAATATAGTAACTCCATTTACATCATCAATAATTTGAGCGTAAATTTCTTTGTTACTTCTAAATACAGATAATCTTGGTTTAGCAGCAGAACCGCTAATCGTTTTTCTAATTCTGAATTTAATTCTCTGTCTTCTTTCAGATTTTGTTAATGACATAATCTTATTTTTTAAGCTGATTTACCTGCTTTTCTTCTTAATACTTCACCCACAAATTTAACACCTTTTCCTTTGTACGGCTCAGGCTTACGGAAACCTCTGATTTTCGCAGCTACTTGACCTAAAAGTTGTTTATCAAATGATGTTAATTTTACGATAGGGTTCTTACCTTTTTCAGATATTGTTTCTAAAGATACTTCTGGAGCAATTTCTAAAACAATATTGTGAGAATATCCAAGAGCTAAATCTAATTTTTGACCTTGGTTTGAAGCTCTATAACCAACTCCAACTAATTCTAGTTCTTTTGTAAAACCTTCATTCACACCAATAATCATGTTATTGATTAATGATCTGTATAATCCGTGTTTTGCTCTATGGTCTTTATGATCAGACGATCTTTCTACTTGTACTTGATCGCCTTCAACTTTTACATTTACGTCCGAAAACTCCTGAGTTAGTTGACCTTTTTTTCCTTTTACTGTAATTATACCGTCTTTAACTTCTACAGTTACTCCAGCAGGAACTACAATTGGGCTTTTACCTATTCTTGACATCTTATCTAGTCTTTAAAATTAGTATACGTAACAAATTACTTCACCACCTACATTTAATTGTTTCGCTTGTTTTCCAGTCATAAGACCTTTTGAAGTCGAAACAATTGCAATTCCTAATCCGTTAAGGATTCTTGGTAATTTGGCAGCACCTGCATATTTACGTAAACCAGGTTTACTAATTCTTTGGATATCTTTAATTACAGGCTCTTTAGTATCTTTATCATACTTTAAAGCAATTTTGATAGAACCTTGAACAGTGTTCGTTTCAAATTTGTAACTCAAGATATAACCTTGATCAAATAAGATCTTAGTTATTTCTTTTTTAAGATTAGAAGCTGGAATTTCAACAACTTTGTGGTTTGCAGCCACAGCGTTACGAACTCTAGTCAAATAATCTGCAATAGGATCTGTATACATATGTATTTGATTGCGATTATGGTTTTCAGGAAGCACTCTGCCTCCTGAACCTTTAATCAATTTATAAACTTTTTTAAATTACCAGCTGGCTTTTTTCACACCTGGAATTAATCCATTGTTAGCCATTTCACGGAAAGTTACACGTGAAATACCGAATTGACGGATATAACCTCTTGGTCTACCTGTTAATTTACAACGATTGTGTAAACGAACTGGTGAAGCATTTTTAGGTAATTTTTGCAGGCCTTCATAATCTCCAGCTTCTAATAAAGCTTTTCTTTTTTCAGCGTACTTAGCTACCGTTTTCTCTCTTTTAACCTCGCGGGCTTTCATTGATTCTTTAGCCATGTCTTAATTCTTTTTAAAAGGTAATCCTAATTCAGCCAATAATGACTTTGCTTCCTTATCTGTTTGTGCAGTAGTAACAAATGTAATATCCATTCCTGAGATTTTGTTTACTTTGTCAATATCAATTTCTGGGAAAATGATTTGCTCCAAAACTCCAAGATTGTAGTTACCTCTTCCGTCGAAACCAGTAGCTTTAATACCACTAAAATCTCTAACACGCGGTAAAGCAGAAGTAATAAGTCTATCTAAAAACTCATACATTCTTTCACCACGTAAAGTAACTTTTGCTCCAATAGGCATCCCTTTTCTCAATTTGAAAGACGCAACGTCTTTCTTTGAAATTGTAGATACTGCTTTTTGTCCAGTGATCTTTGTTAACTCATCAACTGCATAGTCAATAAGTTTCTTATCAGATACAGCTGCACCAACTCCACGGCTCAAAACGATTTTTTCAAGTTTTGGAACTTGCATAACGTTTGTATATCCGAACTCCTCTTTAAGAGCAGAGATTACTCTACTCTTATATTCTTCTTTTAGTCTAGGTGTATATGCCATTACTATAGTACTTGATTAGATTTTTTTGAAAATCTTACTTTCTTATCTCCTTCTACTCTAATACCTACTCTAGTTGTTTCCTTTGTTTTAGGATCAATTAGTGCAATGTTAGAAATTTGAATAGAAGCTTCTTTTTTAACGATACCACCTTGAGGGTTTTTAGCACTTGGTTTTGTATGTTTCGAAACCATGTTTACACCTTCAACTATCGCTTTATTTTTCTCACGGTAAACACGTAAAACTTTACCTTCAGCACCTTTATGGTCTCCAGCAATAACTCTTACGATATCTCCTGATTTAATTTTTAGCTTTATCATCTTAAAACGAATTAAAGCACTTCTGGTGCTAATGATACAATTTTCATGAATTGTTTTTCACGAAGTTCTCTTGCTACCGGACCAAAAACACGTGTTCCTCTCATTTCCCCTGCAGCGTTCAAAAGAACACATGCATTGTCATCGAAACGGATATAAGAACCATCAGCTCTTCTCACTTCTTTTTTGGTACGTACAACAACTGCAGTTGAAACAGCTCCTTTTTTAACGTTACCGTTAGGAGTTGCATCTTTAATAGATACTACAATCTTGTCACCAACAGAGGCATACCTTCTTTTGGTACCTCCTAAAACACGGATAGTTAAAACTTCTTTTGCTCCCGTGTTATCTGCTACTTTTAGTCTTGATTCCTGTTGTACCATAATTATTTAGCTCTTTCTAAGATTTCAACTAATCTCCAACATTTTGTCTTACTTAAAGGACGCGTTTCGCTAATTCTTACAGTATCTCCAATGTTACAGTCGTTTGTTTCGTCGTGTGCAACGTATTTCTTTGTTTTCAACACGAACTTACCGTATAATGGGTGTTTTACTTTTCTTACTTCAGCAATAACAATAGATTTATCCATTTTATTTGAAGTAACAACACCTATTCTTTCTTTTCTTAAATTTCTTTTTTCTTCCATCTTTCAGCAGAATACAATTATTGTAACTCTCTTTTAGTTAACTCTGTAGCTAATCTTGCAACTGTTCTTCTTACACTTCTAATTTGAAGCGGGTTAGCAATTGGAGATATAGCGTGAGCCATTTTTAGGTCAGCATATACTTTCTTAGTTTGACTAAGTTTTTCTTGCAACTCCGCTGCAGAAAGATCTTTTATTTCTGATTGTTTCATAATAAATATAAATTATGCTTCGAAATCTCTAGCAACGACGAACTTAGTTTTTACTGGAAGTTTCTGAGCTGCAAGACGTAAAGCCTCTTTTGCAACTGACAATGGAACTCCTCCAACTTCAAACATAATTCTTCCTGGTTTAACAACGGCAGCCCAATACTCAACTGCTCCTTTACCTTTACCCATACGTACTTCAAGAGGTTTCTTAGTAATAGGTTTGTCTGGAAATATTTTGATCCATAATTGTCCTTCTCTCTTCATGAAACGAGTTGCAGCAATACGTGCAGCTTCGATTTGACGAGAAGTTAAGAACATTCCATCTTCATGTACAGATTTAATACCAAACATTCCATTTGAAAGTTCGTGCCCTCTTTGAGAGTTACCTTTCATTTTACCTTTTTGTACCTTACGGTATTTTGTTCTTTTAGGCTGTAACATTTTTCTTTAGTTTAAAAATTTACTTTCTTTTACGAGCGTCTGGTTTTCCGCCTTTGTTAAAGTTAGATTTGCCTCTAGGAGCATCTCCACCTTTACCACCACCTGTACCAGATTGTTTTTTGTCCATTCCAGCAAGTGGAGAAAGTTCTCTCTTACCGTAAACTTCACCTTTCATGATCCATACTTTGATACCCATTCTACCGTAAGTAGTGTGAGCTTCAGCCAAAGCATAATCAATATCAGCTCTGAAAGTTGATAGAGGAATTCTACCTTCTTTGAAACCTTCTGAACGCGCCATCTCTGCACCATTCAAACGACCAGAAATCAAAACTTTGATACCTTCAGCGTTCATACGCATAGAAGCAGCAATAGCCATTTTGATTGCACGTCTGTAAGAAATACGGCTTTCGATTTGACGAGCGATGCTTGTCGCCACAAGATAAGCATCTAACTCAGGTCTTTTAATTTCAAAGATGTTAATTTGAACCTCTTTGTCAGTAACTTTCTTAAGTTCTTCTTTTAACTTGTCTACCTCTTGTCCACCTTTTCCGATAATGATACCAGGTCTAGCAGTAGTGATAGTAACGGTTACAAGTTTCAAAGTTCTCTCGATGATTACTTTTGATACACTAGCTTTTGATAAACGAGCATGGATATACTTTCTGATTTTGTGATCTTCGGCAAGTTTGTCACCGTAATCATTTCCACCATACCAGTTTGAGTCCCATCCTCTGATGATACCAAGTCTATTTCCAATTGGATTTGTCTTTTGTCCCATGCTGCTTAAGAATTGCTTTGTGTGTTATTGATAGCCCCAAGCACGATTGTAACGTGGTTAGAACGTTTTCTTATTCTGTGTGCACGACCTTGTGGAGCTGGACGAAGTCTTTTCAACATCATTCCACCATCTACTCTGATCTCTTTAACAAATAATCCAGCTTCTTCTAAATTACCTTCACTATTTTTTTGCTCCCAGTTGTTGATTGCAGATAATAATAGTTTTTCTAGTTTTCTTGAAGCTTCTTTAGAACTGAATCTTAAAATGTTAAGTGCTCTTTCTACCTTCTGACCTCTTACCAAGTCCGCTACTAAGCGCATTTTTCTAGGTGAAGTAGGGCAGTTATTCAATTTTGCGAAAGCAATAGACTTATTAGCCTCTTTTCTCGCATCTGCTGTTTCTCTTTTACGAACTCCCATTGCTTCTTATTTTTTACCTTTATTTTTTGCTCCAGCATGACCTCTAAAAGATCTAGTTGGTGAAAACTCTCCTAATTTGTGACCTACCATGTTTTCTGTTACGTAAACTGGTACAAATTGACGACCGTTATGAACTGCGATAGTTTGTCCAACGAAATCTGGAGTAATCATTGAAGCTCTAGACCAAGTCTTTACAACTGCATTTTTACCACTTTCTACGTTTTCTTGAACTTTCTTGTCTAATTTATAATGAACGAAAGGTCCTTTTTTTAATGAACGTGCCATATCTTATTATTTCTTTCTACGTTCTACGATATACTTGTTACTCGGGTTTTTCTTAGAACGAGTTCTGTAACCTTTAGCTGGCAATCCGTTTCTTGAACGTGGGTGCCCTCCAGAAGAACGTCCTTCACCACCTCCCATAGGGTGATCAACTGGGTTCATCGCTACTGGTCTAGTTCTAGGTCTTCTTCCTAACCATCTTGTTCTACCTGCTTTACCAGAAACAACTAATTGGTGGTCAGAATTAGAAACAGCTCCAATTGTAGCCGAACAAGTCAACAAGATTAATCTTGTCTCACCAGATGGCATTTTAATTGTTGCATATTTCCCGTCTCTTGCCATTAACTGAGCAAAAGTTCCAGCTGAACGAGCGATAACAGCTCCTTGTCCTGGACGTAACTCAATACAAGATATAACAGTTCCAAGAGGAATTCTGCTTAAAGGTAATGTATTACCAATTTCAGGTTGAGATTCTGGACCAGAAACTAATTTCTGACCTACTTTCAATCCGTTTTGAGCAATTACATAAGTTTTCTCTCCATCAGCATACGCTAATAAAGCGATAAATGCAGTACGATTTGGATCGTATTCGATTGATTTCACTGTAGCTGGAATCCCATCTTTAGTTCTTTTGAAATCAATAATACGATATCTCTGCTTGTGACCACCACCCGTATAACGCATGGTCATCTTTCCTTGACTATTTCTACCTCCAGAGTTTTTTATCGGCGCTATCAAAGAGCGTTCCGGCTTATCAGTTGTAATGGCGTCATAACCATTCACAACTCTAAATCGCTGACCTGGGGTAATAGGTTTTAATTTTCTTACTGACATTTTTCTATCTTAGATATTGTTGTAAAAATCAATTGTTTCTCCTTCTTGTACTTGAACAATTGCTTTCTTAATTGCATTTGTCTTTCCACTGATTAAACCACTTTTAGTGTATTTAGTAGATCTGTCTGGTCTCACATTCATTGTGTTAACAGAAACGATAGTTACTCCATAAGCAGCCTCAACAGCTTTCTTAATTTGAACTTTGTTTGCTTTTTTGTCAACAACAAATCCGAAACGGTTTAGAACTTCACTTTCTTTGGTTACTTTTTCAGTTACTATAGGTCTAATTATGATACTCATACTCCTATTATTTACTTAAATTTTCTTCAATTAACTCTAAAGAACCTTCCAAAAGCACTAAATTATTAGTGTTTAATATTGCGTAAGTGCTTAATTCTGAGCTAGTTACGACATTAGAAGCCTTTAAATTGCGTGACGACAAATATACATTTTTATTTGACTCTCCCAACACAAATAGAGATTTTTTATTTTCTAACCCTAAAGCTTTCAAAACGTTAATGAAATTTTTAGTGTTTGGAGCATCAAAATTAAAGTCTTCAAGAACGATAATATTTGACTCTTTTGCTTTGATTGAGAAAGCTGATTTTCTCGCCAATCTTTTTAAGCCTTTATTCAATTTGAATGAATAACTTCTTGGTCTTGGTCCGAAAATTGTTCCTCCACCTTTAAACAATGGATTCTTGATACTTCCCGCACGAGCTGTACCTGTTCCTTTTTGTTTTTTAATCTTACGAGTACTTCCAGTTACTTCAGCTCTTTCTTTAGCTTTGTGAGTACCTTGTCTTTGATTAGCAAGATATTGCTTAACATCAAGATATACTGCGTGATTGTTTGGCTCAATTGCGAATACTGAATCAGAAAGTTGAACTTTTCTACCAGTATCTTTTCCGTTGAAATCTAATACTTTTACTTCCATTACTTCTGAATGATTACATAAGAGTTTTTATGTCCAGGAACACATCCTTTAATAACAAGTAAGTTCTTTTCAGCAACCACTTTTAAAACTCTAAGGTTTTGAACTTTTACATTTTCTCCTCCCATTCTTCCAGCCATACGCATTCCTTTGAATACTCTAGATGGATAAGAAGAAGCTCCTACAGAACCTGGCGCTCTTAAACGGTTGTGCTGACCATGAGTAGCCTGTCCAACACCACCAAAACCGTGACGTTTAACAACACCTTGGAAACCTTTACCTTTAGATACACCTTGTACATCTACAAATTCTCCTTCAGCAAAAATAGAAACATCAATAAGATCTCCTAATTTTTGTTCAGTTGCGAAATCTTGGAATTCAACGACTTTTTTCTTAGCAACAGTTCCAGCTTTTTTAAAGTGACCTAAAGCCGCTTTAGTAGAATGTTTCTCGTTTTTGCCATCGAAACCAAGTTGCAACGCTTCGTACCCGTCAACACCTTTGGTTCTGACTTGGGTAACAACACATGGACCAGCTTCGATTACTGTACAAGGAATATTTTTCCCGTTTTCGTCAAAAATACTAGTCATGCCGATTTTCTTACCAATTAACCCAGACATAAATATTAATTATTAATTACTAAAATTCCCTTCAATTTGAAAATAACAGAAATTTCCAAACAGGGAGTGCAAAAGTAGACATTAAAATTGAATATACCAAACGGTTACAAAAATTAAATCGCTCATAATCAAAATCCAAGCTTCAAATCGCCAACACAACAGACCTTATCACACCCAAAATTCAACACTTATATTTCAACACTAACCAAACTCAGAGTTAACAATTAATTAATCCAAACAAAATAAAAAACATTGCCAGCACCTTAAAACAAAGACAATTACACCACGTAACAACTAAAATTGACCACATAAAAAAGCAATACACACAACTCAAACAAAAAATTATTAAAACAAAAAAAGCGAGACAAAACTGTCTCGCTTTTATATATAAAATATAATAAAAATTATACTTTTATTTCTACTTCAACTCCACTTGGCAATTCAAGTTTCATTAAAGCATCAATAGTTTTTGATGAAGATGAATAAATATCAATCAATCTCTTGTATGACATTACTTCAAATTGCTCTCTCGCTTTTTTGTTAACGTGCGGAGAACGTAATACAGTGAAAAGTTTTTTGTGAGTTGGTAACGGAATTGGACCTGTTACAACTGCTCCAGTAGTTTTTACTGTTTTTACGATCTTTTCAGCAGATTTATCTACCAACATGTGATCGTAAGATTTTAGTTTTATTCTGATTTTTTGACTCATTTTCTTAAGAATTAAGCGTTACCTTTTGCTTTTTTAATTACAGCTTCTGAAATATTAGAAGGTGTTTCTGCATAGTGAGAAAACTCCATTGTTGAAGTAGCTCTACCAGAAGACAATGTTCTTAATGTTGTTACATATCCAAACATTTCTGATAAAGGCACATCAGCCTTAATAGTCTTAGCACCGTTTCTGTCACCCATGTCATTAACCTGACCTCTACGACGGTTAATATCACCTACGATATCTCCCATGTTTTCTTCTGGTGTAATAACTTCCATTTTCATGATTGGCTCAAGAATAATTGCCCCAGCAGCTTTAGCCACTTCTCTATAACCCATTCTTGCAGCTAATTCAAAAGAAAGAGCATCAGAATCGACAGGGTGAAAAGATCCGTCTGTTAAAGTTACTTTCAAACTATCCACTTGATAACCAGCCAAAGGACCAGTTTTCATAGCTTCACGGAAACCTTTTTCTACAGATGGAATATATTCCTTAGGAACGTTACCACCTTTTACTGCATTAATAAACTGTAATCCTACAGGAACTTTACCATCAACTTCTTCAGCTGGCTCAAGTGTAAATACGATATCACCGAATTTACCACGACCCCCTGATTGTTTCTTATAAGTTTCTCTGTGCGTTGCAGTTCTTGTAAACGCTTCTTTATATTCAACTTGAGGCTCACCTTGGTTTACTTCAACTTTAAATTCACGTTTCATACGATCAACCAAGATATCTAAGTGAAGCTCACCCATACCTGAGATAATAGTCTGCCCTGAAGCCTCATCTGTTCTAACAGTAAATGTTGGATCCTCTTCAGCTAATTTAGCTAAAGCCATACCCATTTTATCAACGTCAGCTTTAGTTTTAGGTTCAATTGCAATACCAATTACCGGTGCAGGGAATTTCATAGACTCAAGAATGATTGGGTGTTTTTCATCACACAATGTATCTCCAGTTTTAATATCTTTAAATCCAACAGCTGCTCCAATATCTCCAGCCTCAATAAATTCGATTGGATTTTGTTTGTTAGCGTGCATTTGGTAAATACGAGAAATTCTTTCTTTATTTCCTGAACGAGTGTTCAAAACATAAGAACCAGCATCTAGACGACCAGAGTAAGCACGGAAGAAAGCTAAACGACCTACGAATGGGTCAGTAGCAATTTTAAACGCTAGAGCAGCGAACGGCTCTTTTACATCTGGCTTACGCAAGATTTTAGTTTGATCTTCTTCCAATAATTCAGCATCATCAGGATGAATTCCTTCAATACCTTCTTTATCCATTGGAGAAGGCAAATATTTACAAACTGCATCTAACATGAACTGAACTCCTTTGTTTTTGAAAGAAGAACCAGCAATCATTGGAATGATAGCCATATCCATTGTAGCCGCTCTTAAAGCGTTGTTGATTTCTTCCTCTGTAATAGAGTTTTCATCTTCCATGAATTTCTCTAAAAGATTTTCATCGTAGTCAGCAACTGCTTCAATAAGAATAGATCTATATTCTTTAACCTCCGCAACCATATCAGCAGGAATTTCAACAATATCAAAAGTTGCCCCTTGAGTTGCATCATGCCAAATAATAGCTTGGTTTTTTACCAAATCTACAACACCTTTGAAATCATTTTCTTCACCAATTGGCAAAGTGATTGCAACAGCATTTGATTTTAACATATCACGAACTTGTTGACAAACTGCCAAAAAGTTAGATCCTTGACGGTCCATTTTGTTTACGAATCCCATACGTGGAACTCTATATTGATCAGCAAGTCTCCAGTTAGTTTCTGATTGCGGCTCAACACCATCAACAGCACTAAACAAGAAAACCAAACCATCAAGTACACGTAAAGAACGGTTTACCTCTACAGTAAAGTCAACGTGTCCAGGAGTATCAATAATATTAAAATGGTATGGCAAAGACTCAGGCAAAAGCTTACCTTGCTCAGTTGGAAAATTCCACTCACAAGTTGTTGCAGCTGAAGTAATTGTAATACCTCTTTCTTGCTCTTGAGCCATCCAGTCCATTGTTGCAGCACCATCGTGTACTTCACCAATTTTGTGTGACTTTCCAGTATAAAAAAGGATACGCTCAGTTGTTGTTGTTTTACCAGCATCAATGTGAGCAGCAATTCCGATATTTCTTGTATATTTTAAATCTCTAGCCATTTCTTACGAATTAAAATCTAAAGTGAGAGAAAGCTTTATTAGCCTCTGCCATCTTGTGAGTATCCATTCTTTTCTTAACCGCAGCACCTTCTTCTTTAGCAGCAGCTAAACATTCTGACGCTAAACGTTGTGCCATAGATTTTTCATTTCTTCTTCTAGAATAAAGTATTAACCACTTCATTGCCATAGAAATTTTTCTGTCTGGTCTAATTTGCATTGGAATTTGGAATGTAGCTCCACCTACTCTACGACTACGTACTTCTACGTGAGGCATAACGTTTGTTAAAGCATCTTTCCAGATTTCTAATGAAGATTTTTCTGAATCTTGCTTTTTAGACTCAATGATGTCAATTGCATCATAAAATACTTTGAAAGCTGTAGATTTCTTACCATCCCACATTAAGTTGTTTACAAAACGTGTTACCAATTGGTCGTTAAACCTTGGATCTGGTAAAAGTGGTCTTTTCTTTGCCGCTCTTTTTCTCATGTCTTTTTTTTAATAAAAAGTTATAGGTTATCCGTTAAATGTTATGCGTTACAGATTTTAACTTTCGCCATCAACCCCTAACCCTTAACTCCTAACCTCCAACTCTTAACGTTTTAAATTACTTTTTTGCTTCTTTTGGGCGTTTAGCACCGTACTTAGATCTTCTTTGCGTTCTTCCTGCAACTCCTGACGTGTCAAGCGCTCCACGAACGATATGATATCTAACACCTGGTAAATCTTTTACCCTTCCACCTCTAACTAATACTATCGAGTGCTCTTGTAAATTGTGTCCTTCTCCAGGGATGTAAGCATTCACCTCATTACCATTTGTCAAACGTACACGCGCAACTTTACGCATTGCAGAGTTTGGTTTTTTTGGTGTAGTAGTGTAAACACGCGTACAAACCCCTCTTCTTTGAGGACAAGAATCTAAAGCAACCGATTTACTCTTCTTAGTTATCTGAGTTCTTCCTGTTCTTACTAATTGTTGAATTGTTGGCATAATTAATACTAAAAATTTATTATGTATATTAAATTCCCGCTTTTTACGGGGTTGCAAATGTATAAAATATTTTTCACTATACAAACGTTAAATCATTAATTTTCAATAACATTATTTATATCTATGATTTCACAAAGAAACATTAGATATTTGCTTTTCATTAATCACAAAACAATTGCACTTGAAACAATTAGCACACATACTTCTTTTCCTTTGCTCCTTTAGTTGTTTTGCACAATCTTTTTATTTAAATATAAACGGTATTAACAAAAAACAAAACCAAACAATTGATTCGATTTCTTTCAACAAAAAACATCCTAATTTAAAATCCTTAAACAACGAGATTGAAACAGTTTCAAACGAACTCACTAAACAAGGATACACAGACCTTAAAATACTGGAAAACAACAAAATAAACGACAGCACTTTTACCACAATAATAGACATAAAAGACAAGATAAAAGAAGTACATATATATATAGGTATAAATCATTTTTTTTACAACGAAAAAAAAACAGCAAAAGACAGCATAATAATACCTTATTCAGAGCTTGAAAATTTTCTCAATCAAGAAATTTCAAATAGCGAAAAAGCAGGTTTTGCTTTTACAAAGATTAAATTAGAAAATATCAAGAAAAAGAATTTGATAATTTATGCGGATTTAAATCTCGATTCCGAAAAAAAAAGAACTCTAAATTCAATTATCATAAATTACACAAATCCTAATTTGAAAAATTATTTTCCTAAAGGAGCATTAAAACAACTAAACAAAAAATACACCAACAAAACGTTCAATCAAGAAATAATAAAAAACATTAACAGCGATATTAATAGTTTTGAATTTGTTTCTCAGACAAAATATCCAGAAGTACTCTTTACAACAGATTCAACTAAAGTATTCGCCTACATTGAAAAAAGAAAAGCAAACACTTTTGACGGCTATATTGGATTTTCGAATGACGAAAAGAAAAAACTTATATTAAATGGGTATTTAGACATATCATTGATCAACACACTACATGCCGGAGAAAAATTCTCCTTATACTGGAAAAGCGATGGCAATCAACAAAAAACTTTCAACACCAAACTCGAAATCCCATATCTTTTTCAATCCCCAATTGGAATAAAAGCACAATTAAACATTTTTAAACAAGACAGCACTTTCCAGAATACTAAAACTGATATAAATCTTGGTTATTATTTAAACTATAATTCCAAACTGTATATCGGATATCAATCAACAGAATCGAGTGATATTCAAAATACAAATAATTCCACAATCAGCGATTACAACAATTCATATCTTACCACAACTTTCGATTTTCAAAAAGCAGACTACATTAATCCGTTATTCATAAACAAAGCATTTATTTATACTTCTTTTGGATTCGGAAAAAGAATCACAAACGACAATCCACAAACCGCGGAAACAAGCAATCAGTTTTTCGCAAATATTAATGCCAAGTATAATTTCGAACTAAATCCTAAAAATTTCATTAACATAAATTCACAGAATTTTATCTTAAAGAGCAAAAACTACATTTCTAACGAATTATTTCGCTTCGGCGGAATGAACTCAATTCGTGGATTTTTAGAAAATAGCCTGCAAGCCAACTACACTTCGATGATTCTTACAGAATATCGGTATTTATTATCTCAAAGTCTTTACATCAATTCGATTCTAGATTATGCCTTATACCAAGATATGACAAGCATTTCCAATAAAAATCAAATAAAAAAATTAATAGGAATAGGCATTGGTACAACAATTCAAACAACTAGTGGAATATTAAAAATTAACCTTACAAACGGAGGAGAAAAAACATCGGATTTGCAATTATATAACACTATCATAAACATATGTTATAATGTTAAATTTTGATGTTTAACGAAAAAAATATTTTTTTTATTAGGAAAGTTAACAAATTATTAAGAGTTTTGCGATACTAATTCAAAATATTTAAAAATGAAACTAAAGTTCAATGGATTCTTAGTGCTTTTACTAGTACTAGTTGCGCAATTATCATTTGCGCAAGAAAGAGCTGTTTCTGGGACAGTTTCTGATAATGCAGGGATGCCTTTACCGGGTGTTAGTGTATTAGTTAAGGGAACTAAAGCGGGAACACAAACTGATTTTGATGGTAAATTCTCTATCAAAGCCTCACCAAGCCAAATTTTGGTATTTAGCTACATTGGGATGAAAACTCAAGAGATAGCTGCAACTTCAACTACAGTAAACGTTAAATTAGCTGACGCATCTGTAGAATTAGAGAGTGTAGTAATTACAGCTGCACTTGGTATTAAAAGAGAGAAAAAATCTATTAGTTACGCTGCTCAAGATTTAAAAGGCAGCATTATTAATGAGGGAGGTACAAACAATGCAGTATCAGCTTTATCTGGTAACGTTGCAGGTTTACAAGTTACTTCTCCTTCTACAATGGGAGGTTCTACAAGAGTTGTACTTAGAGGTGTTGGATCTGTAACAGGTGAAAACAGACCTTTGATCGTTGTTGATGGTATTCCATTAGACAATGGTAACTACAACAGTACAACTACTCAAAGAGGTGCTGGAGGTAGAGATTACGGAGATGCTTCTGCGGATATTAACCCAGACGATATCGAATCTGTAACTGTACTTAAAGGAGGTCCTGCTGCTGCACTTTACGGAAGTAGAGCTGGTAACGGTGCGATTTTGTATACTACTAAATCTGCTAAAAAATCAGGTGGTAAAGCAGAAATTGCTTTCAATACAGGTATTACGTTCGAAAACGTATACATCATGCCAAACCTACAACACGAATACGGAGGGGGTAGTTCTTCTACTTTCCAACAACAAGTTATCAATGGCCAAACTTACAACATTGCTGACTACGCTACAGACGAAAGCTGGGGACCAAAATACGATCCAAACTTAAAATATTTACCTTGGAACGCATTTGATCCAGAATTTTCTAACGATTACTTAAAAGAAAAATCTTGGATTAACCCTAAAAATGATGTTAGATCTTTCTTTAATACTGGTATTACAAGAACTAACTCTATCTCTTTCGCTAAAAACACTCAGGATTCTGGAGTAAGATTTGCGTTTACAAACCAAAAAACAGAAGGTATTGTTCCTAACTCAAGCTTGACAAAAAACACATTCACTGTGAATGCTAACACAAAAATGAGTGACAAGCTTAAAGTTGAAAGTATGGTAACTTATGTTCAAACAAGAGGTTTCAACAGACCTGAGGTTGGATATGGTGATAATGGTTTAGGTCAAAAATTCTTCCAATGGGGTCAAAGACAATTGGATTATGATGAGTTAAAAGACTATAAATTATCAACTGGTGAACAAAGATCTTGGAATAGAAAAGCATGGAATGATGCTACACCTAACTATTCTGATAACCCATATTGGATCATCAACGAGAATACATCAAACGATACAAGAAACAGAATCTATGGTAATGGTAAAATTACTTACAACATTACTCCAGATTTATACGCTGTAGGTAACGTTTATGCTGATATTTACAACTTAGGTATCCAAGAAAGAGTTGCTATTGGTTCACAAGCACTTTCAAGCTTCACAAGCAGTTCAAGAACATTGACTGACTTCAACTACGAAGGTCGTTTACACTATGACAAAAAATTTGGTAAATTTAGTCTTGCTTCTTTTGCCGGAGCTAACAGAAGAAACTCATTCTTAACTAGAGTTTCTGGAAATACAGTTGGAGGTTTAGTACTTCCAGGTCAATACAATTTATCTAATAGTGCTAGCCCTGCTCAATCTACTAACGAAGATATTAGAGATAGAACAAATAGTGTTTATGGTTTTGTATCTTTAGGATATGATGACTTTTTATTCTTAGAAGCTACAGATAGACAAGACTGGTTTAGTACAGTATACAAATCTGTAAACTACGCATCTGTAACAGGAAGTTTTATCTTCTCTGAACTTACTGACATTTCTTGGTTAAACTATGGTAAAGTTAGAGGTGGTTGGGCACAAGCCGGTAACGCAACTACAGCATACAGATTACAAAACTATGCTGATATCGCAATTCCATTCCAAGGAACTCCAAGATACAGCCAACCAGGAACTGCAGGAAATCCATTCTTGAAACCTGAGTTAAAAACTACTAAAGAGGTAGGTTTAGAATTAAGCTTATTCGACAGAAGATTAGGTGTTGATGTAACTTACTATGATGTTGTAACTACAGACTTAATTACTCCTATCCAAGTTGATCCATCGACAGGTTTTAACTTTGCTTTATTTAACGCTGGTAAATTACAAAACAAAGGTATCGAGGCTACAGTAACTGTTAACCCTGTAAGAACACAAGATTTCAGATGGGACATTACTTGGAACTTTTCTAAAAATGACAACAAACTTCGTGAATTAATTCCAGGAGTTAACGAATTAACTATTGCAAATGCTCCATTCCAAGCTAGATTATTAGCTGTTGTTGGACAACAATATGGTCAAATCTACGGAACAGACTTTACTTACGATGCTAATGGAAATAAAGTAGTTGATGCTGAAGGAGCTTACATTCCATCTGCACAAAAATCTTTAGGAACAATTACTCCTGATTACAATATGGGTCTAAGAAACAACTTTAAGTACAAAAACTTAAACTTTGGTTTCTTAATTGATATGCAAGAAGGCGGAAGCTACTTCTCTACTTCTCACATGTGGGGATCTTACTCTGGTATGTTAGAGCACACTGCTACTCCAGGATTGAGAGAAAATGGTGTTGTAGTTGATGCAGTATACGAAAATGGAGCACAAAATACTTCTGTATTACCTGGACAAGCTTGGGCTCAACAACATTACGGACTTGATGCTATGAACGTTTTTGATGCTAGCTATGTAAAATTAAGAGAGGTTACTCTTGGATATACTTTACCAAAAAGAATTATCGGGCCTTTCGCAGACATTAGATTCTCTCTTTTCGCAAGAAACTTATTCACATGGGGATTAGATTGGAAAGGAATGGATCCAGAGATGGCTTCATATGGTAGTGGTAACACTCAAGGTTTAGAGGGAGGTTCTTTACCTTCAACTAGAACATACGGAATGAATCTAGAATTAAAATTCTAAAAAAAAATCAAGATGAAAAAAATATTCATATCAATATTGTCAATTGCAGCACTACTTACTACTACTGTAAGTTGTGATGATAAATTAGAGGACATAAACGTAAACCCAAACAGACCAGACATTTTAAACACTACATCTGTTGGTGTTTTCAACGGGGCTGTATATAACTTAATGACGAATTCTAGAGGAAGTTTTTCTTCGGGTAGAATGGCATTACCATGGGTTCAATATTCTGCACAAAGAAACTATACTGAAGAGGATCGTTTCCAATTTAGAGAAGTAACAAATCAAAGTTTATACGGTGATTATTACCTATCAGCTATCGATTTCAAAACTGTTATTCAAATGAATACAGATGCAGATCTAAAAGTTAAGAATGCTGCATACGGTAGCAACATTAACCAAATCGCAGCTGCTAGAGTAATGTTAGCTTACACTTTCTTACAACTTGTAGATGCTTATGGCGATGTTCCTTACTATTCTTACGGAACTACTGATCCAGATTTTCAAGCTTTACAAAAAGATGAATTTATCAAGCCTAAATTTGCTCCTGCAGTTAAAATTTACGCAGATCTTATGAAAGAATTGAAAGAAGCTGCTGCAATGGTTGAAACAAATCAAACAGTATTTTCACAAGGAGATCAGCTTTTCAAAAGTCCTGCAAAACTTATTAAGTTTGCAAACTCTTTAAGATTAAGAATTGCAACTAGAGTTAAAGGCGTTGTTCCAGGAGCTGAAGCACATATCGCTGAAGCTATTGCGGGCGGAGTTATGACTTCTAACGCTGATACTGTTGGTTTAACATACCAAGCAGACAATGTACTTCCAAGTCCATTCTACAATGACTTTTTCATTGGAAACAGAACTGACTTTGCTATTTCAAATACATTCGTTGAATTATTAAAAGGACAAACTGGTAACTTTGGAGTTGATCCAAGATTACAAAAGTATGCTGCGCCTGTAACAGCTTCTATCACAGCTGTTAGAAACAAAACATATGCTGAGACAGATGATTTAACTCAATATGTTGGTATGCCTTACGGTATTACAAGTGCACAAGCTGCTGGACAAAGACCTGGTACTTCTTTCTGGAGTTCAAATGTTTTAAAACAAGATTACACAGAGGTTTTAATGGAGTATGCTGAAGTTGAATTCTTATTGTCTGAAAACAATGGATGGAGTGTTGCAAACTACCAAAATGGCGTAAGAGCATCTATGACACGTTGGGGAGTAACACCTGCTAAAATTGATGCTTATATTGCAACATTACCTGCACCAAGTCAAGAGAATGTAATTACTCAAAAATACATCGCTCTTTTCATGCAACCATATGAGGCATATGCTGAATACAGAAGAACTGGATTCCCAAGTACAATTCTTAAGCCTGGTCAATCTCATCCTTTCAATGTACCACAAGAAGGAGTAGCAAATTATACATTTGTTGCTTTAAACAACCTAAGTGCAATGCCAGACAGATTTACTTACCCAGTTAACTTACAACAGTTAAATGGTGAAAATGTTGCTGCTGCTGCTGCTGCAATTGGTGGTGATGAATTAGACACTAAATTAATTTGGGCTAAAAAATAATTTTCTAGCTTAATTAAAATATTAAGACCGCTCTGTTAATTCAGAGCGGTTTTTTTATATAAACATATTACCTATATTTGCCTCATGGAAAAAGAACATCAAATATTTGGCATAAGAGCCATCATAGAAGCAATTCAAGCAGGAAAAGAAGTCGACAAAGTCTTCATACAAAAAGAGATCTCAAGTGAACTAATGAAAGATTTAATGAAGGTAATGAAACGTGCCAACATTAATTTCTCTTATGTTCCTGTTGAAAAACTAAACCGTCTTACTCCTAATAACCATCAAGGTGCCGTTGCCACTATTTCTCCAATTGGTTTTATAGATTTGGAACATCTTGTTGAATCGACAATTGAATCTGGAAAAAAACCATTATTTTTAATATTAGATCAAATCTCTGATGCTAGAAATTTTGGCGCCATAATAAGAACAGCAGAATGTACAGGTGTGAACGGAATTATTGTACAGAAAGCTGGATCAGCCCCTGTTAATGGAGACACTGTAAAAACTTCTGCTGGTGCAGTTTTTAATGTGCCTATTTGCAAAGTGGAGCATATCAAAGATGCAATCTTTTATTTGCAAGGTTCTGGAATTAAAACAGTAGCAGCAACTGAAAAAACAGATCAAAACATTTACGATATCACATTAACTGATCCTTTGGCAATAATCATGGGATCTGAAGATAGAGGAATAAATCCGTCAGTCTTAAAAATTGTCGATGAAAAAGCAAAACTGCCAATGTTTGGTTCAATAGGGTCTTTAAATGTTTCTGTTGCCTGCGGCGCATTTTTGTACGAAGCTGTTCGTCAAAGAAGTTAGATCACATTGAGAATGAAGATTAGAATGAATAATTAAAACTTTAATTAATGCTTTCAAAATCTAATCCAAAACAAATAATTACTATAATCCGATGCTTGTTTGTAGTCATGATGATTACAAACAGCTACGGACAAAATACTACATACAATCAATTTTGGAATGAGATTCAATTTAATCAAACTCTAAGCAAAAAATGGTCTACCGAAATTGATTTAGGAGCAGCATACAGCAGCACGGAATCTTCATCAAATTTATTCGAAAACACGATTCAAAGATCCGTAAGAGGCTGGGGACATTATTTCTATTCTCCAAGATGGAAATTTTCAGCTTTCATTGCTCACTACAACAATAGAGACGTTCCAGAAATTGGACAATTTGAATCTCCTGAATGGCGTTATGCCCTTCAAGGAATTTACTATTTTCACAAAACAGGATATACTTTAAGTACTAGAATGAGAATGGAATTTCGTCATATGCGAAATCAAGATGACAATTATGAAAACGTAATTCGCTATCGGCAGCAAATAAAATACCTGCAGCCAATAAATAGTAAAATTTTAAGAAAAGGAGTAATTTACGCCGTTGCTTCTGATGAAGTTTATTTAAAATCAGGAACCAAAGTTACCGGCGAGAGTTTCTTTGATAGAAATAGATTAAATGTTGGTGCTGGCTATTTATTTTCAGATGACATTCAAGTGGAGCTAACTTATGCGAACGAATATCTTCCACGGAATAGTGGTACTCAATTTACTAATGCTGCTTCGCTAACGGTAAGCTTTAACAATCTTCTGAGAAATATTCAAAAGAAAATTGCCAATAAAAACGATCATCACGCAAAAGACGAAGAAGAATAAATGCTATTCTTCTTTCTTCAAAAAACAATTGAGCTGCTCCATAATTGCATTTTTATGAAGTTTAAAATTGTAACTTCTCACAAATTCAGTGCCTTCCATATTAATCTCTGCCGTTACAGCTCCGTAGTTTGAAAAAGCATTCACATCTTTATCATCAATTAAATAAAGAACCTGCATAATTGAATCATTCCGACGGTATTGTGTATCGTAATGCGTTAATTTATAAATATTCTTGTCTGCAAGATGGATAACTAAATCTTCTTTAATTTTTTTGCCAATTTTCTTATCTGGAAATGGAGTTGGCTGGAGTGCTACAAAATAATGTTCTTTGTCTGTGACAATATTAATTTTTAACGACTTTGATTTCGTGGTATAAAACACAGCTGGATCAAAATAATAGAGCATACTTCCGTCAGCCTGTACCCTATTTTTAATATCGCACTGAGCAATAGTTATGCTGGTAAAAATGAAACACAAGAACAAAACTAAAAACTTTATTTTTTCCATGATGCTCGCAATTAAATTGTTACACTAACAAATTTAATCTTTTTCTACAAAGAAAACTATGAAATCAATTTTCAGTATCTAATTCTGGCTTTCGTGTCAAAATATAATTTACTGGATAACTAGATGAAAAATATTCGATTTCATCTTCATCATCTTCCTTTGAAATATTAACAAAGTGTCCTTCTTCATCAAAATGCTTCATAAAAGGATCATTTTCTGGATCAAAATCTGGACGCTGCCAGTCGTAAACAATAGGTTTAGTATATTCTGGAGTTCTGTAAAATAATGTGAGGACAAAGCCGGTAATAAGTCCCGCCAAATGTCCTTCCCAAGAAATAGATTGGTCAACATCAGGAAAAACATACCATATCATGCCGCCATAAAGTAAAATTACGGTTAAAGACAAGGCAACTAATCTGTAATATCGAGTTTGAATTCCTTTAAAGAAAATAAAACTTACTAATACATAAATTAATCCGCTGGCGCCAATATGAAAGTTCTCGCGCCCCACAATCCAAGTAATTAATCCTGAAAACAATATTCCGTAACCAATAACTCCAAATGTTTGTTTTGGATAAAAAAACTGCATCGCAGGTAATAATATCAAGAGCGGAATACTATTATTATATAAGTGATCTAAATTTTCATGAATAAACGGACTGAATAAAACTCCCTGCAATCCCAAAAAATCTCTTGGATAAATTCCGTGTCGATAAAAATCAAAATCAAATCGAATCTGCATCCAATAAATAATCCATAAAAAAAGGACAAAAAACAAAGGTAGTCCAATAACAGAATTCGAAAATTTAAAATTAGTATCGTTCATATTTTTTATCAGTAATATTGTTAGGGACTCAAAAAACTATCCAAAAATATTTTACTGATATTTTGTCATACCATAAAAACATAAACTTGTTTCAAATTGTAACAATCGTTCTTAAAACCAACTGTTTTAACTTTCAATAAATAAGATTTAAAACTTAAAATAGTAATTTTGTATAATGGAAGCACCGTTAGCAGAGCGCATTCGTCCGCAAAAATTAGAAGATTATATTAGCCAGCATCATTTGGTTGGTCCGACTGGATCTTTAACTCAACAAATTTCAAAAGGAATAATTCCTTCTTTAATTTTCTGGGGACCTCCCGGCACAGGAAAAACAACACTAGCTCAAATCATTGCACAAGAATCGAAAAGACCTTTTTATATTTTAAGTGCTATAAATTCTGGCGTAAAAGATATCCGTGATGTTATTGAAAAGGCAAAGCAGAGCGGTGGTTTATTTACGGCTAAAAATCCGATTCTTTTTATTGATGAGATTCATCGATTTAGCAAATCGCAGCAAGATTCCCTTTTAGCTGCTGTAGAAAAAGGATGGATAACTTTGATTGGCGCTACCACTGAAAACCCCAGTTTTGAAGTAATTCCTGCATTATTGTCACGCTGCCAGGTTTATATCTTAAATGCCTTTACAAAAGCAGATCTAGAAGCGTTATTACAACGCGCAATGAAAACGGATACTTACTTATTGACAAAAAGCATAAATCTTAAAGAGACAGAAGCTTTATTACGTCTTTCGGGTGGTGATGGAAGGAAATTGTTAAATATTTTTGAACTAGTTATTAATGCATCTGCAGGTGATGAAATCACCATTACGAACGATCGCGTTTTAGCATTAGTACAACAAAATACTGTTCTTTACGATAAAACAGGTGAACAGCACTATGACATTATTTCTGCCTTTATAAAATCTATTCGCGGAAGCGATCCAAACGGTGCGGTTTATTGGCTGGCCCGAATGATTGAAGGAGGTGAAGACGTTAAATTTATTGCCAGAAGAATGCTCATTTTATCCAGTGAAGATATCGGCAATGCCAATCCGACAGCTTTTATAATGGCAAACAATACTTTTCAAGCCGTTACAACTATTGGATATCCTGAAAGCCGAATTATTTTAAGTCAATGCGCTATTTACCTTGCAACGTCTCCAAAAAGCAATGCTTCTTATATGGCAATTGGAAATGCGCAGCAATTGGTAAAACAAACAGGAGATTTACCCGTTCCGATTCATTTGCGTAATGCTCCCACCAAATTAATGAAAGAATTAGGTTATGGTGATGAATATAAATATTCGCATGATTATGCCAACAATTTTGCAGAACAAGAATTTCTGCCAGATGCTGTAAAAGAAACGGTTCTTTATAATCCTGGAAGCAATTCTAGAGAGAACAGCAACCGAGAATTTTTAAAGAACCGCTGGAAAGATAAATACGGTTATTAAACCGTATTTTATATTTAGAATTTAACTACAATTTTTTCTGAAACCAATTTATCGTTTTGATAAGATTCAAAATACCATTGTTGGTCTTCTTTTAAAATTAAAGAGCCTTGAACATTATCTTTAATAGCTATAAAAACATTAGTTTGAGAAGTTTTAAGAAGCTTCATTACTACTTTTGGTGTTTTATCTATTAATTGGTAACCTGATTCTGTTGGCTGCGCATATAATAAATTTGGATCTTTTAAATCTGGAGACGGAGCTACAACTACAAGCTGGGACTGAGAAGCCGCAACTGTATTATTATTTACAGCTGAAGTAGTCGCTGCAACTGGAACAGCTGCTTTTACTGCAGCAGGAGTTTTGGCTGCCGAAACTGAATTACCACTATATTTATAATGCAAATCATAAACAGATTTAAAAGCATTATCTAGTGCTTCTTTATAAGCCACTTCATACTCTTTTTCCCTGCTTTTTCCAACTTCTGAAGTATACACAACTTGTCCAAAACAATCTTTTAATTGTACAATAAGTTTTGTAACCAAAAAAGCATTATCTCTTACAACATCAATGTATAGAACTTGACAACGGTCTGTATATCCTTCTGGAAGCTGCTCGTTTGCATAAAAAGCTTGAAAACCTGCTTTAACCAAATTCTGTTTACTTAAAGTAGCCAGACGATATTGATTATCTGTTTTTATAAAATCATATTTTAGAGGGATAATTACTGCTTTGTAATCATTAACAGACTGCGCAAATCCAACAACTGAACATAAAATTGCAGTAAGTAAAAATTTAATTTTCATCATTATAAATATTTTTTTAGTTCTAATAAATGGTTAATTTGTTTGTAATTTCCGGAAATATCCAGTTTTTTTTCATTGAAAAAAATAGCATCTAAACCCGCATTCAAAGCACCATTAACATCGGCCTCAAAATCGTCTCCGATCATTATGCTGTTTTGCTTGGATGTCTTTGCCAAATTTAATGCATAATCAAATATAATACTATTTGGCTTTTTAACGCCAGCTAATTCTGAATTTGTAATTGTAGAAAAATAACCGCCCAGAGAAGCATTACTTATTTTCTTATCCTGAACATGCGCAAAACCATTCGTAATAATATGAAGTTTATATTTGGGTTTAAGGTACTCTAAAACCTCGATGGCGCCATCAAAAAGATAATTATTATCTGTTAAAAACTCAATGTAATCATTGGCGATTTCAAAGATATTTTCTTCAGAAATCACATAATTTAAAGCATCAAAAGAGAACTTCAAACGATTGTAACGCAATTCCTGATGTGTAATTTTATCATTTTGATATAACCTCCAGCATTCCTGATTTATTGGAATGTATTTTCTAATAAAATCTTCTGTGCTGATTTCTGCGTATTTCTCTCTAAAAATACGACTAAAAGCCATTTCTGAGTTTTTATCAAAATCCCAAAGCGTGTGATCTAAATCAAAAAAAATGTCTGTAATATTGGTATTCATACATTAAAAAATTCCTTCATCTACAAAACTATAATATTTTGATTCAGTTATAATCAAATGATCTAAAACTTTAACATCTAAACTTTCACCTGCCAGCTTCATTTTCTTTGTAATTTGTTTGTCGGCATCACTAGGAGTCAAATTTCCCGATGGATGATTGTGACACAAAATCAAACCCGTAGCAGCATTTTCTAATGCCAATTTAAAAACTAATCTGGCATCGACAATAGTTCCCGCAATACCGCCTTTGCTTAATTGTGACTTAGAAATGACCTTATTGGCATTATTAAGAAAAAGTACCCAAAATTCTTCATGCGGAAGTTGTCCTATAATGGGTTGCATTATTTCAAAAACAGCTTTGCTAGAAGTTATTTTTTTGAATTGTAAAGCATCTTCGCTCCTTTGCCTTCTGCCCAATTCTAATGCGGCAACTATAGAAATCGCTTTTGCCTCGCCTACTCCCTTAAATTGCATTAAATTAGAAATAGACATTTTTCCTAAAGCATTTATATTTCCTGCACTGGCCAAAATTCGCTTGCTTAAAGAAACTGCAGACTCATTCCTGCTTCCAGAACCAATTAAGATTGCAATTAGTTCAGCGTCACTCAAAGCTTCCTTTCCTTTCAGCATTAATTTCTCGCGCGGTTTATCATCTTCAGACCAATTTTTTATAGCAAAATGAGAACTTTCCATACTTATATATTTAAGAAGCGAATATATTAAAAAGAAGAAAAATCCTTCAATTAAATACAATCAATTTTAAAATTCATTAACTTTAAAAACTAATTTGTCTAAAAATGAAATTATTACCTATTTCTATTCTGTTTTTTCTTTTTATTTCATGCAAGCAAAAGGAAACACAAAACATTGCTATTTTAAATAAAGAACAGCCAAAAGATTTTGCAGAAAGATTATCTGAAGCGGCAATTTCAATAATTGATCCGTCTATACATTATGACCCGTCATATTTTAAAATTGATTACCCAAATGGCGATGTCCCAAAGGGCAAAGGGGTTTGTACCGATGTAATAATTCGTTCCTATCGAAAATTAGGCATAGATCTGCAAAAAGAAGTTCACGAAGATATGCTGGAAAATTTTTCTCTTTATCCAAATCTTAAAAAATGGGGAATGACCAAAACGGACACAAATATTGATCATAGACGAGTTCCGAACCTAGAAATTTTCTTTGAAAGAAAAGGAACTAAATTACCTGTAACCCAAAATCCAAAAGATTATCAAACCGGAGAACTTGTAACTTGGATGATAAGTAATAAACTGCCACATATTGGAATTGTAACTAACAAAAAATCTTCTGACGGAAAACGAAATCTAATTGTTCACAACGTTAGAGGCGGACAAGTGCTGGAAGATTGTTTGTTTGATTATACAATTGTGGGACATTTTAAATATTCCAATTAAGATTCTAAATCTCAAAATCCAAATTCCAAAAATCCAAATTCCAAATTCCAAATTCCAAATTCCAAACTAAAAAAATGCCGATTGTTTAACACAATCGGCATTATCTAATTATCTAATTATCAAATTGACACATTATCTAATTAAATAGACCTTTAACTTCATCAAAATTTAGACCTCCGTAATTTCCTGAACTCATTAGTAAAAGTGCAGAATTTTCTAAATTTAAATGGAATAAATATTCTTTAAACTCAGCTGGATTAGTATAAATAATTAAATCTTTTCTATTAAATGCCGTTGCAATCTGTTCGTAAGTTACTTCTTCCAATTGCTTAATTTTTACCGCATCTGGCGAATAAAAAACAACTGCAACATCGGCATATTCTAAAGCACCTTCATATTCTTTCAAAAAGGCAGCATTTAAACTACTGTAGGTATGCAATTCTAAACAAGCCACTAAAGTTCTGTTTGGATATTGTTCTTTTACCGCTTTCGTTGTTGCAGCAACTTTACTTGGCGAATGCGCAAAATCTTTATAAGCGACTTTTCCTTTTCCTTCAGCAATTTTTTCCAAACGTTTAGATGCTCCTTTGAAACTTGCAATTGCTTCATAAAAATCTTCTTCATCAACTCCCATATTTTGGCAGATCCATTTTGCTCCGGCCAAATTATTCAAGTTGTGCGCTCCAAAAACTTCAATCGGCATATCGCCTTCTGGTGTTTTTAGTAATGTTACGCCGTCACTCACAGAATATTCTGGAGTTGAATACGCAATTTTTCTTATCGGATTTGTTGCTGCTTCAGAAACACGTTTTACTTCTGGATCATTTTCATTATAAACCAATATTCCTCCATTCGTAATTTTTTGAATAAAAATCTCAAACTGTTCTACATAATTTTCATACGTTGGAAAAACATTAATATGATCCCAGGCAATTCCTGAAATTAAAGCAATATTTGGCTGATACAAATGAAATTTAGGACGTCTGTCAATTGGTGAAGATAAATATTCGTCACCTTCCAAAACCATAAAATCATTTTCTTCGGTCAAATGCACCATGGTGTCAAAACCTTCCAACTGCGCTCCTACCATATAATCTACAGCGATATTATGGTAATGCATTACATGCAGAATCATTGATGTAATGGTCGTTTTTCCGTGAGAACCTCCAATTACAACGCGAGTTTTGTTTTTAGACTGCTCGTATAAAAATTCAGGATACGAATATATTTTCAATCCTAATTCCTGTGCTTTTAACAATTCTGGATTATCAGCTTTTGCGTGCATTCCTAAAATAACAGCCTCAATATCTGAAGTAATTTTTTCTGGAAACCAGCCCATTTCTGCAGGAAGAATTCCTTTTTTTTCTAATCTTGATTTTGAAGGTTCAAAAATAGCATCATCGCTTCCTGTAACCTGATATCCTTTATTATGTAATGCTAATGCAAGGTTGTGCATAGCGCTTCCGCCAATGGCGATGAAATGTGTCTTCATTGAATACGTTGAATCGTTTAGATGTTGAACCGTTTATTCGATAAAACGAATACACAATTCAACGATTAAACCGGTTAATTATTTTTCAAAAATAAGGAAATATAGTATGCTCTATTTGGTTTTAAAAATAAATTATTAATTTGTACGAAAATTATTTTTAAAAATAATTTTAAATTTTCCCAACTAATCAGCAAATTAATTCATCTATAGATTAAAACTTTCTTATGAAAAATATACTTTTTGTATTCTTATTAATTTCAACAGTACTTTTTGGTCAGCAAAATGATAAAAAATGGGCAAAAGCAATAGCATTTGAAAACGAAGGCAAAATAAAATCTGCAAATGAAGTTGTAGCAAAAATCTACAAAAGATCTGTATCTAAAAAAGATGAAGTGCAGATGATAAAATGCTTCTTTTATCAGTCAAAATATTTGCAGGTACTCGATGAAAATTCAAAAAGTAAAATTATCGAAAATCTTAAAACCGATATTAATCGCGTTTCTATTCCTTCAAAAGCAATTTTGAATTTAATTTACGCCAAATACCTAAAAGATTATTCTGATTACGATTACACTATTGTAATGGATTCAACCGAAGTAGAGGTTGACGAAGCAGCAACTGTTGTTGATTCTGCAGCTGTTGTAGATTATGGTGACACCGCAATTGATTCTGTAGAAGTTCCGCATTCAGATTATGTTCCTCAAATTTCTACACCGGAAGAAGATAATGTTCTAGCTTTTGAAAAAACATTAGAAAATGAAGCCGTATTAAAAGCGACTCCTTTAAGTAAATATGAAGCTATTTTTGAGTTTTCTTCTTTAGAAAAATTTAAAGAAGAAACTTTATGGGATTTTTTACTAAAAGAAAACATCGAATTTTATACAGAAAAAATAAACAGCTGGGATATTCGAGCCAGTGATTTCTTAGTCTATAAAGAACAATTACTAGGAAACTCTGCGTTGTTTACAAAACTCAATCTTGACTTTATCGAAGATGCAAACATTAAAAAAGTGTTGTCTTTGTACCAAAAAAAAGAAACGAATAAACCTTCACTCAAAAATCAATTTGATCGTGCAAAATTTTGTTATACTTACCTAACAAAAGACCCTTTTGATTATTATGCATTTTTAGACAAACTTGAAAAACAAGTTAAGGATAAAGATCTTATTCAAGATATTAAATTAGACAAAGCCATTTTTTTAACCGATAATGCTTCAAAAAAAACAAAGCCAAATAATAACATCGAAGCGCTTGTTATTCTAGAAGAAATCATAAAGATTAATGACAAATCGAATATTGCAAAAATTGCTTCAATACAAAAAAAACAAATTCTTACTAAAGAGTTGTCGATCGAACTTTTGCAAAACAGTTACAAAAACGAAAATACTAGAGCTTTAATTCGTTTCAAAAACATAAATAGTGCCATAGTATCTTTTTACAAAATTGCTCAATCTAAAACAGTTGAGTTTTATGATTTATCTGAAATCAAAAAAGACAGTTTAGTAAATTCAATTCTTAAAAAACAAACTAAAATTAGTTCTGAAACTTACAATCTTCCGAACAAAAATGATTATTACGAATCGTCTACAGAAATAATACTGCCAAAACTGGAAATAGGACATTATTTGGTTTATGTAGAAAGCGATTCTGAAATAAAAAACAAAAAAGCAGAAGGTTATCAAATTATCACGGTTTCAAATTTGTCTACTCTTGTTTCAAAAAATGATCAAACCGAGACATATCAGGTTCTGCATCGAAAAACAGGAAAACCTCTCGAAAATGTTACCATTGAATTTGCGACTAAAATTGTGAAAACAGATGCAAGCGGAAAAGCATCTTTTGAAGTTTCCAGTAACGATTTGTACTATGGAATCGTTAAACTTTCAAAAGGTAATGACACGATTGTGTTTCACAAAAATTACATTCGAAATACAGAAATTTATAAACTTTCCAGTGATGAAAAACCAAGCGGTAAAGTGCAGTTTTATTTAGATCGCGCCATTTACAGACCTGGCCAGACGGTTTATTATAAAGGAATTGCTATTCAAAAAAACAATAACAAAACTAGCATTAACGCAAATACATCATTCAAAATTCTGGTTACAGATGTTAATTATCAGAACATAAAAGAATTTGAGATAAAAACGAATGAATACGGTTCATTTTCTGGTGAATTTATATTGCCTAAAAACGGATTGACAGGTTCTTTTCATATTAAAGCACAAAGACCTGATAAAATCGCAGACAGCAATATTGATTATTGGAATAATGTACAATTAGAAAACTCTACCCAATACTTTACTGTCGAGGAATATAAACGTCCAAAATTTGAAGTCACTTTTGATACTAAAAAAGAAAGCTCTCAATTGAACCAGCCAATTAAGGTTAAAGGAAACGCAATAGCTTTTGTCGGAAGTAATATTTCTGACGCAATTGTAAAATATTCTGTAACGAGATACACCACCTTTTCTAGAAATTATTATGGAGGAGATAATAATGAAACTTTAGCTGTCGGTGAAACAAAAACTGATGCATCAGGTAAATTTAGCATTGATTTTACCGCGTTACCGCCGAAAAACAACCTTAAAGAAAAATTACCCGTTTTCAATTATAAAATTGAGGCTACCGTTACAGATATAAACGGCGAAACGCATTCGGCAGAAACTACTGTAAAAATTGGTTATCATGATTTGATCTTAAACGCTCAGATTCCGAATAAAATTGAAACCAAAAATAAAAACGAAATAATTTTAAATAGCACCAATTTAAACGGGGAATTTTTAGCTGCAAAAGGCGAAATTAAATTATATTTTGTGAGTCCGTTATCTAATAAATTTAAAAGCAGAGTTTTAGATGAACCTGAAGTTCAAACTATTTCAGACCAAGAACTTGAGAAACTATTTCCTTATGAGATTTTAAAAGAAGATACACTTTCAAAATCTAACAAAACTTTACTTTTTTCAAAAAACATTGATACTCAAAAAGACAAAAAATTAGTACTCGATTTTATTTCGAATTATAAATCTGGGAACTACCAAATTGTATTTTCTGCCAGAGACAGTTTTGATAATCCGATAGAAACTACCACGAATTTTAGTCTTAAACAAAGTAAAGACAAATTTAATCCAAGTAAATTATTTACTGCCGAACAGCTCAATAATGATCCGAAAAAAGATGGTTTTGTTCTTCTAAAATTATTATCAGTTATTCCCGAATTATACATTACAGCGAATGCAAATTATAATAACAAAGTTTATTTTGAAAATAATATTTATTTACAAAACCACGAAACAACGGTTAAAATACCTCTAAAAAATGAATTCGAAAATCAAGTACGATTAACATTTGAAAGTGTTTTTGAAAATGACGCTTTTACAACTGACCTTTCTGTTGCTCTAAAAACACAACAGCCGAAATTAGAATGGAGCGTAGAAAGCTTTAGAAGCAAGTTACAACCTGGAACTGCAGAAAATTGGTCATTTAAATTAAACGGTCTTTATACAAAAAATGAAGCAGAAGTATTGGCGTCTATGTACGACAGTTCTTTAGATCAATTTGCAAAAGAAGACTGGAATCCGTTAAATGTAAATCGTTACAATTATAATAGTGCAATCTATAAAACAAAAGTAGGTTTTGACGTGACATATCTTTCTGTAGAAAACTTAAACGAAAGATTACCTTTTTCAAGACTTACTAATGAAGAGATAAGATTAAAATGGTTTGGTTTCAATTTTTACAACAGTAGATATGGCCAGGCACTGGGTATTACAATTGCTGATATTAAAGATAAAAAAGTCGGAAGCGAAACTATAAAGGGAGATCCAGATGCCGTTTTAACTGTTGATGAACCAGTTGGTGCTGGGGCCGTAAATGAAATAGTAGTCGATTCTGCAGCGGCAAATGTAAGCATGGTTAAATTTGTTAAACCTGTTGTGGCGCACGCACAGGAAACCACTGAAAATCCTGAATATTATTATCAAACCAACAAAATAAAATTCATTCCTGGCAAAAAAATAATTAGTGGATTAACTTCGATAGCCATAGATTCATCTATATTATATGTAATTGATGGAGAAATTTCTTCACAGATTAATTTCGAAAAGATCAATCCTGAAGATCTATTATCTATTGATTATTTAACTCCCAAGGAAGCAAGTTTAGCATATGGTCCTAGAGGAAAAGATGGAGCAATAATCATTACAACAAAAAGTGCTGTAGAAGCCTTAAACCAAGTAAAAGCCAGAAAAAATTTATCTGAAACGGCATTCTTTTTCCCAAATTTAAGAACAGATTCTAAAGGAAAAGTAAGTTTTAATTTTACTTCTCCAGAAGCTTTAACGGCTTGGAAACTTCGCTTGTTTGCACATAATAAAGATGCTGTTTCAGGTTATCTAGAAAAAAGTGTTATTACTCAAAAAGAATTAATGGTGATGCCGAATTTTCCAAGATTTTTTAGAGAAAAAGATACTATTGTAATCAGCGCTAAAATTTCGAATGTTACCGCCGAAGCAAAAACCGGAATCGCAAGTCTGCAGTTTTTTGATGCTGTTACAATGATGCCAATTGATGCAAAAATGCTGAATGCAAAAAACATTAGAAACTTTACAATTCCAGCGTATGGAAATACAACGGCAAATTGGACCATTACAATTCCAGAAGGTTTGCAGGGAATTCAATATAAAATAGTAGCAAAAGCTGGTAATTTTTCGGATGGAGAAGAAAACATTCTTCCTGTTTTGACCAATAATATGTTAGTGACAGAAAGTATTCCGATTTGGGTTCGCGAAAATTCTACTAAAGAATATACTTTCGAAAATTTAAAAAACAATAATTCAACCACTTTAAGAAATCATCAATTTACGTTTGAATACACTTCAAACCCAACATGGATTGCAATTCAATCTTTGCCTTACCTAATGGAATATGAGCACGAATGTGCCGAACAAACTTTTGCGCGTTATTATGCTAATGCATTAGCTTCTGAAATTATTTCGAGTAATCCTAAAATTGCAGCAGTTTTTGAAGATTGGAGAAAAAATGGAAAACCAATTTCAAAACTGGAAGAAAATGAAGAATTAAAATCACTAATTCTAGCCGAAACTCCATGGTTAAATGATGCACAAAGTGAAGATGAAAAGAAAAAAAATCTGTCGCTTTTATTTGATTTGGAGAAAATGAAAATTTCTCAGGAAGCTGCTTTCGAAAAATTAAAACAGAAACAAAAACCATCTGGCGGATTTTCTTGGTTTGCTGGCGGTTATGAAAGTGAATATATTACGAGACATATCCTGGCAGGTTTAGGACATTTGGGAAAATTAACTAAAAATGAAACACTTAAAAGCGATGAAATAACTAAAACTGGAATTCCATTTTTAGATAATAAGTTTCTAGAATATTATAAATCAAGAACCAAAAACTTAAAAACTACCGACAAATTAATCTGGATCAATCCGTATTCTGATCTTCATTATTTGTATACGAGAAGTTTTTATTTAGAGAAATATCCCCTTTCTGATACTTTGAAGAAAGCGACAAAACTATATTTGGAAACGGCTAAAAAAGATTGGCTGAATTATTCTCTTTATGAAAAAGGTTTAGCAGCTTTAACTTTAAATCGTTTTGGAGAAAAAGAAAGTGCCAAAAAAATCATCGAAAGCCTGAAAGAAACTGCATCAAACAACGAAGATTGGGGAATGTACTGGATCGCCAATAAATCGGGCTGGTATTGGTATCAGGCGCCGATAGAAACTCAGGCGCTATTAATTGAGGCTTTCGCCGAAGTTGCGAACGACACCAAATCTGTCGATGCGATGAAAGTTTGGTTATTAAAAAACAAACAAACCAAAAACTGGCCAACCACAAAATCAACAACCGAAGCGATTTATGCTTTATTAATGCAGGGAACTAATTGGCTTTCTGTAAAAGACAATACCATTATTAAACTTGGAGATGAAAAAATCATGACCAAAAAATTATCCGAAAATGAAAAAGAAGCCGAAACAGGTTACATCAAACTAAACTGGAAAGCTGAAGAAGTAAAAAAAGAAATGGCTACAATTAGCGTTCAAAACAAATCTAAAATCCCAGGTTTTGGCGGTGTTTATTGGCAGTATTTTGAAGATTTGGATAAAATTAAAAACAATACGGGTTCTGTTTTATCGGTTTCTAAAGAATTATATCTAAAGAAAAACACTTTAAAAGGAGATCAATTAGAAAAAATCACTCCTAAAAATCCTTTAAAAACAGGAGATTTACTTACAGTCAGATTAATAATTACCGCCAAAGAAGACACTGAATATATCCATTTGAAAGATATGAGAGCTTCGTGTTTTGAACCTGTAAATGTTCTTTCAGAATATCAATACAAAGATCAACTAGGGTTTTATATGAGCACCAAAGATGCTGCAACACATTTCTTCTTTGATCAAATCAATAAAGGAACTTATGTTTTAGAATATGATATTCGAGTAAATAACAGCGGTGAATTTTCAAACGGAATAACTACTATTCAAAGTATGTATGCTCCGGAATTTACAAGTCACACAAAAGGGATTCGAGTGAAAGTTAATTAATAAAATCCCAATTTTTAAATTCCAAATTCCAAGGAAATGAGATAAAAAAACCTAACAGTTTTAATCCTGTTAGGTTTTGAATTTTTATTTTACATCGAACTATATAATCCCAATAGTTTCCATTTTTTTAACAATTTGGAATTTGGGATTTATAAATTGGAATTTAAATCAGATTATTTCACAATCGTCAATTCGTCAATAATGTTTTTAGCTCCAGCGTATTTGTCAATAATCCAAAGTACATAACGAATATCAACATTGATGGTTCTTTGTAATTTAGGATCAAAAATAACGTCTCCTGCCATAGCTTCGATGTTACCATCAAAAGCAATTCCGATTAACTCTCCTTTTCCGTTAAGAACCGGCGAACCAGAGTTTCCTCCTGTAATATCATTATCCGTTAAAAAGTTAACTGGCATATATCCTGCTTTATCAGCATATTGTCCGTAATCTTTTTTCTTGTTCAATTCTAATAAACGAGATGGTAAATCAAATTCTTGATCTCCTGCTTTGTATTTTTTCACCATACTTTCCATTGTAGTATAGTTATTAATTTTAGCATCATCATTACGAGTATCTGCAGGTAAAGCGCGAACTTTTCCGTAAGTCAATCTTAAAGTTGAGTTTGCATCTGGATATTTAACTGCATTTAATTTTGATTCTCTTAAACCTTCAACCAATTTACGGTAAGCAGTTGCAAAACCATCATCAGCTTTTGCCTGATCGTCTGTTTTAGAACGGTATTTTGTCAACAAATCATTAGAAATAATATACAACGGGTCGTGTACAATTGCTAATGGTTTTGGATCTGCCAAAAATGCTAATACTTTTTCTTTATTTGTAAAATAACTAATTTCTGCTGCTTTTGCTACATCTGCAGTAAAATCACCATTATTTGCCGCTTTCATTTTTGCAACTTCTGAAGCAAGTCCGTATTCAGCAGCTTTAGAAGCATATAAATTCAATTGTGCAGTTAAAACATCTTTTTCTAATGGAGCGTAAAACTCGCCATAGATGCTTTCTACCAATGCATTAATTTTAGGAAGCATTTCTGCTTTCTTAGCATCATTTTCTTTGTAGTAAGCGATTAATGCATTTCCTAAGTTTGCAGGTCCTGTTGCATAACTAGAAGTACGTAAAAGTTGAGTCAAGTAATTATCATGACGCGCTTTTAAGTTTGTTTCTCTGTAATAATCGTTAATAGTAGGAATTACATTTTCGTACTTTTCTTTATGGGCAGGTTTAGTTGCCCACTCATAGAATTTATCTTCTTGTGCTGCCTTTGTATCAACAGTTCCAGCCTTTGTCAACGCATCGATCATACCTTGACGGTTTTTCCAATAGTTAGCTGTCGAAGCATATTTAGAAGCATATTGTAAACGAACAGTTGCATCTTTATCCATATACTTTTTCATTTGGTCCATTCCGGTTTTTGCACCTTCAACCCAAGCAGGATAAGCATATTTAATATTTTGTTCGATTCCGCCGGCCGGCATCCAACGGTTTGTTCTACCTGGATAACCCAAAATCATAGCAAAATCATTTTCTTTTACCCCTTTAATACTTACAGGTAAATAATGTTTTGGCTGCAAAGGCGCATTGTCTTTAGAATATGCTGCAGGGTTTCCGCTTTTATCAGCGTATACTCTAAACATAGAGAAATCTCCAGTTTGACGAGGCCACTCCCAGTTGTCTGTATCACCTCCAAATTTACCAACGCTTTCAGGAGGAGTTCCCACTAAACGAACGTCTGTATAATCTTGGTAAACGAAATAGTAATATTCATTTCCTTGAAAGAAAGGACGAACAGAAACAGTATATTTTCCGTTTTCGCTGTTTTCTTTTTCGATTAAGCTGATCTCTTGCTGAATAACTTTGTTTCTTTCTGTTTCTGTCATAGTATCATTTACTTTAGACAAAATTCTTTTAGAAACATCATCCATACGAACAAAGAAACGAACGTATAAAGATTTTGGTTTCATTTCAGCGCTTCTTTCTTTTGCCCAAAAACCATCTTTCAAATAGTTTTGTTCGGCAGATGAAAGTTCTGCAATTGCGTTGTAACCACAGTGGTGGTTTGTTAAAACCAAACCGTCTTTAGAAACGATTTCAGCTGTACAACCTCCATTAAATTGTACAATTGCATCTTTTAAACTATGATTGTTAATGCTGTAAATTTCTTCGGCTGTCAATTGCAAGCCCATTTTTTCCATATCTCTATGGTTTAATCTTTCGATAAACATCAAGAACCACATTCCTTCATCGGCTCTTACTGGAAAAGCCATAAGGCACATGGTCAAGAATAAAACTATTTTTTTCATGTTATTTTGTTTAAGTGATGCGAATATAACTCATTTTCGCAAAAAAAATAAACAGAACATCAAAAAACAAAACATAATAAATCAATTACTGCATGATTTTGCGAATTTCACAATTTTAGTAAGACAATAATAAAGTTTAAAATCTAAAAATAAAGACATAAAAACCATTAAAATTGTCCAATAAAATAATTTAAAAATTTAAAATGTGAGATTATTTATAAAAATTAACTTTGAATTCAATATTTAACAATTAATATATTTCCTACAAAATGTTTTCATTTAAATTTGCGATCCAATTAAATAAATGAAAAATGAAAAAATTATTAACAGCGCTTGTTATATTAGTTACAACTATCGCAAGTGCACAAAAAAATTCCATCTTATTAGGTGGAAATGTTGGATTCTCTTCAGAGAAAATTGGTGATTCTAAATTGGAAAATTTTGAGTTCTCTCCAAAAGTTGGATATCAATTTTCGGAAAATTGGACAGTTGGTGTTGAAGGTTCTATTATGAATTTTAAAACTATAGGAACAGACAAAACTGAGAAATACAAAATTGGAAGTTTTGTACGTTATTCAACTCCACTTTCTGAATTATTTGCTTTTTATGTAGACTTAGGTGCAGGATACCAAAACACTTCACTAAACAATGCAAAAGGAATGTATGCAAGTGTAACGCCAGCTTTATTTATCAATATGAAAAATGGCTTTGGTCTTAATTTTTCTATTGGAGGTGTAAACTACGATAATCTTGACGGAAAAAATGATCCAAGACAACAACATTTAGGTTTTGATTTTGGAAAAACTTTAAACATTGGAGTTTCTAAAAACTTCGGATTATAACTTTAGGATTTAAGTTAAAAAGTAGATCCCATTATACTTTTTGTTTTCCGCGCAAAAAGTAAAAAACCCGGCAATTTACATTGTCGGGTTTTTATGTATTATAAAGTATATGCTACTCGTTAAGCATTTTCCAAAGTTTATCTTTCAAATCAGTTAAACCTTGCTGTGCAACTGATGATATAAACATATACGGAACATCTTTGAATGTTACGTCTAGTTCTGCTTTCAATTCTGCCTTTAATTCATCGTCAAGCATATCGCATTTAGAAATAACCAAAAGACGTTCTTTATCCAGCATTTCGGGATTATATTTGGTTAATTCGTTAACCAAAATATCATATTCTGCTTTAATATCCGGAGTATCAACTGGAACTAAAAATAGTAAAGTTGAATTACGCTCGATATGTCGCAAGAAATAATGTCCAAGACCTTTTCCTTCTGCAGCACCTTCAATAATTCCAGGAATATCAGCAATTACGAAAGATTGGAAATCTCTGTAAGCCACAATTCCTAAATTTGGTTTTAGTGTTGTAAAAGGATAATCGGCGATTTTTGGTTTTGCCGAAGTTAAAACAGATAATAAAGTAGATTTTCCTGCATTAGGAAAACCAACTAAACCAACATCTGCCAAAACTTTAAGCTCCAGAATTACGTCTATTTCTACACCAAGTAAACCTGGCTGTGCGTAACGAGGTGTTTGGTTTGTTGAACTTCTAAAATGCCAGTTTCCTAAACCTCCTTTTCCTCCTCTTGCCAGAATTTGTTTTTCTCCGTGTTCTGTAATTTCAAAAAGTGTTTCGCCTGTTTCTTTGTCTTTTACAACAGTTCCCAACGGCACTTCAATAATTTTATCGTCTCCGTCTGCACCGGTACTACGGTCTCCACCACCGTCTCCACCGTGTCCAGCTTTGACGTGACGCGCAAACTTTAAATGAAATAATGTCCAAAGTCCTTTATTCCCAACTAAATATACATGTCCTCCGCGACCTCCATCTCCTCCGTCTGGACCACCTTTCTCAATAAATTTCTCTCTATGTAAATGCGTAGATCCTTTTCCTCCTTTTCCCGAAGAAACATATATCTTAACGTAATCTACAAAATTCCCTTCTGTCATTTTTCTGAATTTCAGATTTTAGATTTTAAATTTTAGATTACTCTAAATTCGTCCTCTAAATTCTATTGTTTTTAGTACTCAGTCTCAGTCTCCGTTTTCAGTGCAAACTGCAAGTGAAAATTGAGACTGAAGACTATATTTTTATATTCCATCTCAGTCTAAATTTCCAGTATAACTGCGACTGAAAACCGAGACTGAAAACTCTTTTTTTTTTATATTCAATCTCAGTCTAAATTTCCAGTATAACTGCGACTGAAAACCGAGACTGAAAACTATTTTTTTTATATTCAATCTCAGTCTAAATTTCCAGCATAACTGCGACTGAAAACCGAGACTGAAGACTTTTTTCTCTCTACTCTTTAAGCGCTTTCACAAGCACTTTATCAATTTTTACGCCGTCCATGTCAACTACTTCTAGGACGAATTTTTGCCAAAACAACTTCTCTCCTTCTTTTGGAATATGAGAAAGCTCAGTCATAATCATACCGCTTACCGTGTTTACTTCGTAATCGTTTGTCAATTCGTCTAACTCAAAATAAGTTAAGAAGTCGTGTAACGAATAATGTCCGTCAACCAGCCATGAACCGTCTTCTCTTTCTATAAGCTGGAATTCATCTTTATAAAATTCAGATGCATCTCCAACTAGTGCTTCTAAGATATCGTTCAATGTAATCAAACCTTGAAAAACACCGTATTCATCTGAAACTAAAGCGTAATGAACGCCTGTTTTTTTGAAATTTTCCAGCGCTTTGTAAGCCGTTGTCTGTTCCATTAAATAAGGTGCATCAGAAACTATAGCGGACAAATCGAAATTATCATTTTCTATACTAGCGAAGATATTTTTTAGCGTTACTACTCCAACAATATCATCGTAATTATCATTATAAACTGGGTAAACAGTATGCAGATCTTGAACTACTAATTCTTTGATCTTTTCTTTATCTGCTTTTAATGGCAGCATGTCAACCGATTTACGGTGCGTCATTAAAGAGTTTACTTTTCTATCGCCAATGTGAAAAACACGTTCCACAATATCTTGTTCAATTTCTTGAACTTCCCCAACTTCAGTTCCTTCTTTAATTATTGCTTTAATTTCTTCTTCAGTCACTTTTCCGTCGGCAGTTGGTTTGATCTGAAAAACATTCAATAAAAAATCTGTCGAAGAGGTTAACAGCCAGATAAAAGGTGCTGTTATTATCGAAATTACTTTCATTGGCATTGCAACCATTTTTGCAATTGCTTCTGGGTAATTTAATCCGATTCGTTTTGGAAGCAATTCTCCTAAAACCAACGAGAAGAAAGTTAAAATCACAACCACAATTCCAACCGCTACAGAATGTGCATAAGGTTTTAGAACTGCAAAACCGGCAACGAAAAGTTCAACATCTGCGGTTACTTTATCTCCAGAATAAATACCTGTCAAAATACCGATTAAGGTAATTCCGATTTGTACTGTAGACAAAAATTTGTTTGGGGAATTGGCTAAATCAAGTGCTGTTCTAGCACTTTTATTGCCTTTTTTCGCCGCTGTTTCAAGCCTGTTTTTACGGGCCGAAATCAATGCGATTTCAGACATGGAGAAAACTCCGTTTAGTAGAATTAGAAAAAATATAATTAGTATTTCCAATTGATAGGGGATTCGTTATAAAATGGTCTTGTTAAATGCAATTTGTACTCTTAATTTATTCTAGCCCAGATGGAAGTGAAAAGCCCGGAGCTAAAAAAACTAATTTTTTCTGCCATAAAACAGCGACCGGAGGAAGCTCGTTTTAGGGTTTGGAAAAATAGTTTTTTTAGCGAGGACTTGTAACGCACAGCTGGAAAAAGCTTCTACAAATTATCTATAACTGACGTTAAGCGCTCTGTAATTTGTTCAATTGTTCCGATACCGTCTACGGCATGAAACTTATTTTGTTCCTTGTAATATCCAATTAGCGGCGCTGTTTTCTCATTGTATTCCTGATATCTCACACGAATTTTCTCTTCGTCTTGGTCATCAGCTCTACCGCTTGTTTTTCCTCTTTCTAATAAACGTGCAACTAAAATTTCATCATCAGCCTCTAAAGCGATTGTTGCTGTTACGCTTGATCCAATTGTTGGTAAAAATTTATCTAAAGCCTCAGCCTGATCGATTGTTCTTGGATAACCGTCGAACAAAAATCCAGCTGTTTCAGGGTGTTTTTTTACCTCATCAATTAACATTGCAGTTGTTACTTCGCATGGAACTAATTCTCCATTATCCATAAAAACTCTTGCTTTTTTACCTAGTTCAGTGTCATTTTTTAAATTAAAACGAAAAATATCTCCTGTTGAAAGATGTGTTAAATTATATTTTTCTTTTAAAAATTCTGCCTGAGTTCCTTTTCCTGCTCCAGGCTTTCCAAATAAAACGATGTTAATCATAATTGAAATGAGTGTTGTTACTTCTAATTTTTTGTCAGAAGTTTTTAAATGAATATATAGTTGTGTTTTTTTATTCTGCTAATTTATAGACTTCTGTCAAGTTTCGTCCCAAACCATCGTAGTCTAAACCGTAGCCTACAATAAATTTGTTTGGAATTCGAACTCCAACGTAATCTATCTTGATGTCTTTTTTATAAGCTTCTGGTTTAAAGAATAAAGTCGCAATTTTAAAATGCTTTACATTTCTTTCTTTAAACAAACGTTTCAATTCTTCGATCGTATTTCCGGTATCGATAATATCTTCTATAATTATAACCGTTCTTCCAGTCAAATCTTGGTTGATTCCTATTAATTCTTTAACAGAATTAGTAGTTTCGGTTCCTTCATACGATGCCATTTTGATAAATGAAACCTCGCATGGTTTTTTGTATTTTTTCAAAAAATCTGACACTACCATAAAAGCGCCATTTAAAACTCCAATAAAAATTGGTGTATCATCTCCAAAATCATCCTCTACCTGAGCCACCATTTTAGTTAAAGCAAAATCAATTTCTTTAGCCGAAATAAACGGAACAAATTGTTTATCGTGAAGTTGTATCATTATTTTTCATTTTAAAATAATGCACAAAGATACAGAATTACAACTTAACTGCTTCTATCAAAATGGAGTGTATCCTGATATTTTTTACGAATGTTAAATATCAGTTAATAATTACAAATTATTTTTTGATGCCATTTTTAATTTGAGTAAATTGTTGTTGTATAAATATTTAACTCCAAAATTTCAAATGAAAACATCCTTATCGCTATTCTCAATATCATTATTAGCACTAATGACCTCATGTAACGGACAAGTTAAAAAAGAAGAAAAAGAAGCTTTGGCCAAGCAGCCAAATACTACTGTAAAAACTGCCATTGGAGATCTTACGCTTCCTCCGCCCTATGCTACAGAATCTAAAACCAAAAATAGTAAAGTTATTGGCTGGCCTGCCGGCATAACGCCAAAAGCACCCGCAGGTTTTACTGTAACGAAGTTTGCTGACGGATTTGAGAATCCGCGTTGGACTTATATTGCGCCAAACCAAGATATTTTTGTTGTAGAAAGCGGCACAAGATCGAGCAAAAATCAAATTACTGTTTTACGCGATAAAGATAAAGACGGGAAATTTGAAACCCGAGAAGTTTTTATAACTGGATTAAACAAACCTTTTGGAATGCTGGTTCTAAAAGACTTTTTCTACATTGCCAATACAGACGGTTTATACCGTTATCCTTATAAAAACAATCCGCTGAAATTGGAAACAAAAGGCGAAAAAATTCTTGAACTTCCTGCTGGAGGTTACAACAATCACTGGACTAGAAATTTATTAGCAAGTGCGGATGGAAGCAAAATTTATGTTTCTGTAGGTTCTGGAAGTAATGTTGGTGAAAACGGAATGGACAAGGAAGTACGCCGTGCAGCTATTTTAGAAATTAATCCTGATGGAACTGGCGAGAAAATTTTTGCATCAGGTTTGAGAAATCCGGTTGGAATGGATTGGAATCCAGCTAACAAAGAACTATGGACAGCAGTCAATGAGCGTGATGAATTGGGCGATGATTTAGTTCCTGATTATATAACAAGTGTAAAGAGAGATGGTTTCTACGGATGGCCGTATTCTTACTTTGGAAGTATTCCTGATCCAAGATTAAAAGGCGAAAGAAAAGATTTAGTCGAAAAAGCAATTGTTCCTGATGTTCCTGTTGGTCCTCACACTGCTTCGCTTGGATTGGCATTTTATACTAAAGATGCTTTTCCTGCTAAATATAAAAATGGAGCTTTTGTTGGACAGCATGGTTCTTGGAACCGCTCTAAAATTTCGGGTTATAAAGTGCTGTTTGTTCCTTTTAAAGACGGAAAACCGTCAGGAAAACCAGAAGATTTTTTAACTGGTTTTATTTCTGATAATGATAAAGCCGAAGTTTACGGACGCCCAGTTGCGGTTACTGTTATGAATGACGGATCGCTTTTGGTGAATGATGACAGCGGAAATACAATCTGGAAAGTGACTGCTAAGTAAATTCCAAATTTTAAATTCCAAATTCCAAGAAATTCAAACTTTAAAAATTTTTAAACACATAGAGACATAGATTTTTGTTTCGTAGAATAAGATTGAAAAGAAAACTCGTTTTCACACATAGCTATGTGACTTTAATAAAAGTGAAACGCCTTTTTTGCCTCAATGAAATCTATGTTTCTATGTGTTAAAATAAGTTCCAATATTAATCTGTTAAGATAAAAATTCCAAGAATTGCTACATAAATATGTTTTTAAAAAAATACGTTTTCCTAATTATTGTGTTTTCGATTCTACAAAATCTAATTGCACAGGAAAAAGAAGTTCGAAAAATTGATTCTGTAAAAACCGAAAAGCTAAATGAAGTTTTAATTAGTCCGCTTCATTTAAATCGTGATTTACAAAACAGCCCCGCTTCTATTGGTATTTTATCCGAGAAAGAATTACTTCGAAACAATACTACAGACATCAGCAATATTATCAATACGATTCCAGGTGTTTTTATGCAGTCGTCCAACATTACTACGACCAGAATTTCGATTCGAGGTATTGGCGCCAGAACTCCGTACGGAACTAATAAAATTAGGGCTTTTTACGGAAGTATTCCGCTGACTTCTGGAAACAGCGAAACAGTAATCGACGACATTGATCTTCAAAACATCAATCAAATTGAAGTTATAAAAGGACCGCTTTCTAGTATTTATGGTGCTGGATTGGGCGGTGCCATTTTAATTTCGCCTCAAATTTTAAAAAAAGGTGAATATCAAGCTGAAGTCAGTTCTGTTTTTGGTTCTTACGGATTATTAAAAAACAGAATCAGTTTTGATTTGAATGAAAAAAGTTCTTCGCTAAATCTGACGTATCATAATTTAAAGACAGATGGCTGGCGGCAAAACAGCGCTTACAATCGCGAAGGAGTTACACTTTCGGGAGAATTATTCAGGACTAAAAACAGCAAGCTGACGTATCTTTCTAATTATACTTATTTAAAAGCTTATATTCCGAGTTCTATCAACAAAGCTGCTTTTGAAAATAATCCGCAGGCTGGTGCGCCGAGTTGGGTTGTGGCAAAAGGATTTAAAGAATACAAATCGACTTTGGGCGGCTTGGCTTATGATTTTAAAATAAACGATCACCTCAACAATTCGACTTCTGTTTTTATCAATTATAAAGACAGTAACGAACCTCGACCTTTTGATATTCTGCGTCAATATACTTTTGGTGCCGGCGCAAGAACTCAATTTTCTGGCGATTTTAAAATTGGAAAAATCAATAATCAGTTTATTGGCGGTATCGAATATTTTAGAGATAATTACAATGGTAATACTTTTGAAAATCTATATCAGCAGAATAACGGAAACGGAAGTCTGCAAGGCGATCAACTTACGGCAACCGATCAAAAAAGACATTTCTACAATATATTTTCACAAATTAGAACTTTACTTTCTGATGAATTTGAAATTCAAGCAGGTTTAAATTACAATAAAACCAAATTTGAACTTCAAAATGATTTTCCCGCTTCCGCGAATAATCCGAAGGAACATTATAGTTATGATGGGATTTTTTCGCCTCAAATTTCTTTTTTATTCAAACCAAATGAAATTCAGACGTTTTACTTTTCTGCAAGCCGTGGATTTTCACTTCCAGCAACCGAAGAAACTTTAACCAGCACCGGAACAATCAATCAAGACATTAAACCAGAAACGGGTTATAATTTTGAATTGGGCGGAAAACTTCATTTTTTCAGCAAAAAATTATATACCGAAATTGCCGTTTATAGAATGGAAATTAAAGATTTATTGGTAGCAAAAAGAATTGGCGACGATCAATATGAAGGTGTAAATGCAGGTAAAACTTTTCATGAAGGAATAGAAATTTCATTAAAACACAATTGGCCGATTAATCCAATTTTCAATTTAAATTCTTATATCGGAGCATCAATAGGGAAATATGAATTTAAAGAATATGTAGACAATGGAAATGACTATTCTGGAAATAAATTAACGGGGGTTCCAGCAAATACCGCCAGTGCAGGTTTTACTTTAAACACCAATTCGGGATTTTACTTTACTGCCGATTTCCAGTTTACAGATAAAATTCCGCTAAACGATTCTAATGCTGATTATTCTGATTCTTATTCGCTATTAAATTTAAAAACGGGTTATCAATTTGAAATTATATCAAACTTAAAAGCACATTTTGATTTTGGTGTAAATAATGTCACAAACTCCAAATATGCTTCAATGATTCTAACGAATGCAACTGCAGTAGGAAATGCACAACCTAGATTTTATTACCCAGGATTACCTATAAATTATTTCGGAATTATCTCACTAAATTACTTATTTTAGCATAGTATTTTAATACCACAAAACAATGCTTTCTGAATTGCAAAAAAAACTGGATTATGTAAACGCTTATAGAGAAAATCGTCTTAAAGCGGCACAGGATATTTTAGAAAATCCCGCACTTTTTGCCGAACTAGTTTCCATTTGTTTTACTCCATCAGACAAAAACAACCATAAAGCCTGCTGGATTTTAGAATTCGTATCTTATGAAGAATTAAATTGGCTGCAACCGCATTTGGATTTTTTTTGTTCCAATTTAAAAATTTTAAAAGATGAAAGTTCGCTGCGCCCAATTGCAAAGGTGGTACAGCTTCTTATAAAATCACATTATAAGAAAAATGAAAACTGTATTACTCTTTCCGAAAATAATTTACAAGATATTATAGAAGCCTCTTTCGATTGGTTAATTACCGACGTTAAAGTTGCTACAAAAGCTTATTCGATTAGAACGTTATATGTTTTGGGCAATTATTACGATTGGATCCATTCCGAACTCAAAGTAATTATTGATAAAGATTATGCAGATCATTCGGCTGCTTATAAAGCGGTTGCAAAAGAAGTTTTGAAGAAAATAAAATAGTGTAAGCTGCCACGAATTACACTAATTTTTACTAATTAATTTTAAAATTGAGTTAAAGAAAAATTTGTGCAAATTGGTGTAATTTGAGGCAAACAAAAAAAATCTTTTTTAATCCTTTTAATCTGTGGCAAAACTTAAAAAAAATAGTTTGTGGAAATTTGCGATAAAAAATCAATCAAATTTTATAAAAACATTATTTTACGTACATTTGTAAAAACTTTACGTATATGAATACCAAACTCACTTTATCGCTCGAGAAAGAAGTTATTGAACAAGCGAAATTGTATGCGAAAAAAACAGGCAGAAGCTTATCTGAACTGGTAGAAAGTTATTTTAAAAATCTGACTGAAAAAACAGAAACATATGACGATATTCATCCCAAAGTTAAAAAACTTATTGGAAGAATTACTTTACCGCCAGATTTTGATGAAGAAAAAATAAAAGAAGAACACTATAGAGAAAAATATGGCTTTTAAAAATATTTTTCTCGATACTAATATACTGGTTGATATTGTTGCTAATAGGTTTCCGTTTTCAAAAAACGCAATTTCGATTTTTGATTACTGTCAACGACATAAAATTAAAATGCATTCTACATCTCACTCTATTGCAACCGTACATTATATTGCAAAAAAAGTTGTTGATGAAAAAGAACTACGTTCAATTATTGAAGATTTATTAGACACCATTTCAATAATTGCGGTAACAGAATCAATCTTAAAAAAAAGTTTAAAATCCAATCATAAAGATTTTGAAGATGCCATTCAAATAACATCTGCTCAATCAATAAATTCAATGGATTGTATTATTACCAGAGATTTGAAAGATTTTAAATTTTCAGAGATCAATGTATTTACTCCAGATGAATTTCTAAATACACTATAAAACAATGAATTATTTTTCTTCTGATTTTAAATTAGGAATATTAGGCGGCGGGCAATTGGGTAAAATGCTTTTGTCTGACACCAGAAAATTTGACATACAAACTTATGTTTTAGATCCAAGTGACGAAGCGCCGAGTAAAATTGCCTGCAATAAATTCTTTCAAGGCGATTTAATGGACTATGAAACGGTTTACAACTTCGGCAAACAAGTCGATGTTTTGACTTTTGAAATCGAATTGGTAAATCTTGAAGCTTTAACGCAATTAGAAAACGAAGGCGTAAAAGTGTATCCATCTCCTAAAACCTTAAAAGGAATTCAGAATAAAGGAACTCAAAAAGATTTTTATACCGAAAGCAATATTCCGACCGCTGCATATTTACGATTTGAAAGTCCGTCACATTTGCAAAAATCCGTTGGAAATAATGAAATCACCATTCCGTTCGTTTGGAAATGCACCGAATTTGGTTACGACGGAAATGGCGTAAAAGTAATTCGTCAGATTTCTGATATGGATGATTTACCAAATGTAGAGTGTATTGCAGAAACAATGGTTCCGTTTAAAAATGAACTGGCGGTTATTGTGGTAAGAAATCCATCGGGAGAAATAAAAACGTATCCAGTTGTAGAAATGGAATTTCATCCAGAAGCCAATCAAGTAGAGTATGTAATCTGCCCTGCAAGAATTGATGAAAAAGTGGCCGAAAAAGCGAGAGCGATTGCTTTAAATGTTTCGGAAAAATTCAATCACGTTGGACTTTTGGCTGTTGAAATGTTTCAAACTCAAGAAGATGAAATTTTAGTAAATGAGGTTGCTCCTCGCCCGCATAATTCTGGACATTATTCAATAGAAGCAAGTTATACTTCACAATTCGAAAATCATTTACGTGCGATTCTAGATCTTCCTTTAGGAAATACCGAAAGTAAAGTTGCCGGAGTTATGGTAAACTTAGTTGGTGCCGAAGGGTTTTCTGGAGACGTTGTTTACGAAAACATCGAAACTATTTTAGGATGGGATGGAGTTACACCGCATATTTATGGTAAAAAACAAACTCGTCCTTTCAGAAAAATGGGTCACGTTACAATAGTAAATGAAAACATGGTTGAAGCAAGACGAATTGCGGAGAAGGTTAAGAACACTATTAAGGTGATCAGTGAGCAGTAATTAGTGATCAGATTTTAGTCGCAGTCGCAGTTTTCAGTCTAAAATGCAATTATTTTTTAATTAGCTTTGTAAAAATTCAATAAATGAAAATTTCAAAATTACATATCGATCAGTTTAGACATATAGAAAATCTAGATTTTGATTTTACTTATCAAAGTGGTGAACGAAAAGGTGAACCTTTGGACAAAATATGTTTTATTGGACAAAGTGCTACTGGGAAGACTGGATTATTGGAGTTAATTTATGAATATTCAGTTAACACTTTAAATTTAGAAATACTAAATGGCAATAGTTTATGGAATTTAAAAAATAGCATTCGAAATAAAGGCGAAGTTACTTTTTTAATAGGTGATGATATTTTCAATTTAAAAAACAGTGAAGTGTTTTTTAAAAATCGCACTTATAAAAATGATTTAAGCAATGGTGGCTCTGTAACATCTTTAATACCAAAACAAGACAGAAAAGATATTTTTTATTTTAAGGCAAATTTAGTATCTGATAAAAACATAGATTTTCTTTCAACCAATCCAATTGAACTAATTGAGAAACATAGTAATGAACTTCAAAACATAAAAAAAGATTACCAATATAGAGATAAAGACAATTTTCTATTTAATGAAAATTACGGCCTGTTATTTAATGGTGATGTAGATACTAAAATATGGCTCCATCTTTTAGTTGATTATCTAAATTATCGAAAAAATTTTACTCAAAAAATGTCTGAATTAATCCACACAGGTTTTATTCATGATGTAAATAAATTGAGTACAGAATTTAATAAATGGCAAAAGGACAATCCAAATAGATTAGAATCATTTGCAAAAGAATTTAATTATATTCTAGAACTTTTAAATTTAGAAGTTGATTTAGTAAACACAGAATATTCAATACCTATAAAAAACAAGCGTATCGATGAAATTATTCCATTTCAAGATACGAGTACGGGAACTAAACAACTTTTGCTAACATCACTGCCGTTATATTCACTAGAAACAAAAGAATCTATTATTTTAATTGATGAGCCTGAGCGTTCATTATATCCTAATATTCAAATGGAAATAATGGATTATTATAAAAAACTTGCGCCAAATGCACAATTTATTGTAGCCACACATTCACCGTTTGTTGCTGCTTCTTTCCAGCCAGACGAGAGATTTATTTTATCTTTTAATAATGAAGGAAAAGTTGTTGTTAGCAGGGGAAATTCACCGATTGGAGATGATCCAAACGATATGCTAGAAAATGATTTTGGAATAAACTATATCAATAAATATGGGCAGGAAAAATATCAAGAATATTTAGATTTAAAACAAAAAATATACTTTGAAAAAGATCCAAAAAAGAAAGAAGAAATTTCAGAACAGTTAGAAAAATTGGGTGATGAATACAATTTCTAAATATGAGAAGAATTTTTAAAAATCCAAATTCTGAGATTGTCATTCAAAGATTAGTTTATAAAAATGGAGATAACAAAAAGTTGTCTTCAATTCTATTAAAAGAACAAAAAAGCTTTTGTGCTTACACTGAAGAATATATAGGATGTAATGATGCCGTTGATATAGAGCATTTTAATCCTAATTTGAAATATTTAGAAACTGATTCATATCAAAATTGGTTTATGGTAAAGCACAAACCAAATAATCTTAAAAGAACCACTTGGATTGAGCCTATACTTTATCCAACCGACGAAAATTTTGAAACAAGATTGATTTATTCAGATGGCTACTTTCTACATAATCCAGAAGATATTGAAGCAAAAAACTTAATTGATATTTTGAATCTGAACGATGAAATTTTTGTAAAAAACAGAAAGAGATTTATTCAAAGAAGAAAAGAAAGAATTGCAGAAAAAGAAGTTTCAGCTTTAGATTATTTTACTGAAAAAATCGAAAACGAAATAGAATCTTTAAAATATTTAAGAGCAATTCAAGAAGAATTTAAAATTGATATTTGGAATATGATTCCAAAATTAAAATAAAAAATCAGCTGACTCTCAACAAAACTTGAAACAAACAAAACAAAAAATAAAATGAGTAAAGTAGCCATTATAATGGGAAGCATCTCAGACATGCCAGTTATGCAGGATGCCATCGACATATTAAAACAATTTAATATTGAAGTTGAAGTAGATATTGTTTCAGCACACAGAACGCCGGAGAAATTATTCGATTTCAGTAAAAATGCACATACTCGCGGTATTTCGGTTATTATCGCTGGAGCGGGAGGCGCTGCACATTTACCGGGAATGGTAGCTTCAATGTCACCGCTTCCTGTAATTGGAGTTCCTGTAAAATCAAGTAATTCGATTGATGGATGGGATTCGGTTTTATCGATTCTGCAAATGCCGGGCGGTGTTCCTGTTGCAACGGTAGCTTTGAACGGCGCAAAAAATGCTGGAATTTTAGCGGCGCAAATCATCGGAAGTCACGATAAAAAAGTGCTTGATACTATTATTTCTTATAAAGAAGATTTGAAAGCAGCAGTTAACAAAGCAGCTGAAGGATTGAAATAGTTTTCAGTTTTCAGTCACAGTTTTCAATATAAACTGTGACTGAAAACCGTGACTAAAAACTAAAATTAAGCAACATCTTCAACTTCTTCCAATACCGATTCAAATTCATATTCTGTAATATCTTCTTTATTGATCCAGTTTTCTGAAGTAACTAAACTGTAATTTAAATCATCTTTAGTATTCAATTCCCAAACAATACCTTCAGCTTCTGGAAAAGGAATATTTTGAGAAATTTGATTTTCAAACAATCTTTTGATTAGATTTCTATCAGACAACCCATTATTCAATAATTTCAGCACATTTTCAGCTGTTAACTTTTGTGTTTCGCCATCGGTTGGTGTCATTGAAAAGTGAACAACAGAAGCTTTTGCATTTGGAAATTTCCCATTATACGCTTTAAAAAGCAATTGATTGACATGAAACAAAGTTCCCTGCATGTGTATTTCTGGATATTCCTCGCAAACTTTATCAATTAACATATTGTTCGAAATCTGCTCAATTTGTCCTTCGCCCAATTGATCTCCTAATTTATATTCTAAAACAATCTGTGCCGCTTCGTTAGGTTCATAATCAGAAATTGCCATTTCTAATAATTCAGGCAGACTGCTTTTTTCTGCCGTCGCTCCATCGGGATAATTGAATTTACCTAATAACTGAATAAAATCTTCATCAGACCAATATCCTTCCACTTCATTTACGGTATCTATATTCTTAATTACAGCTTGATAATTCATAGTTTTAATTTTTATAATTACGATTAGTATTTTATAATTCTAACCTTTTTCTCAATTTACGCTTTTAAAACCGCCTTCGGCAATAAATAACATATCTATAACACAATTTAAGAGAGTTTTATGTCCAGAATGAATTCTTTATAGCGAATTAGATTTTTATAAATTGTTATCTTTGGGATTCAAAAATTTGACTTCAATTAATAAAAAATAGTATATCATAATGAGTGTTTTACTTTCAAAATTTATAACGAAACATAATACTGCACCTTTTTCTCAAATTAAAATCGAAGATTACGTTCCTGCTTTTCAAGAAGGAATTGTTTTGGCTAAAGCTGAAATCGATGCCATCGTAAACAATCCAGAAGCGCCGACTTTTGAAAACACAATCGTGGCAATGGATTTTTCGGGTGATATTTTAGATCGTCTTTCGAGTATTTTCTTCAATTTGAATTCGGCTGAAACGAATGACGAAATGCAGAAAATCGCTCAGGAAGTTTCACCTTTGCTTTCAGAATTTGGAAATGATATTCGTCTAAATGCTGCTTTATTTGCAAAAGTAAAAGCCGTTTACGATCAAAAAGAAAGTTTAAATCTGAATCCGGAACAAACGACTTTATTAGATAAAAAATACAAAAGCTTTTCTAGAAACGGAGCGAATCTGCCAGAAGACAAGAAAAATCAATTAAGAGAAATTGACAAAGAATTATCGAAATTGAGTTTACAGTTTGGTGAAAATGTTTTAGCAGAAACCAATGCTTTTGAATTGCATTTAACAGATGAAAAAGATCTATCTGGTTTACCTGAAGGCACAATTGAAGCCGCAAGATTATTAGCCAAAAATCAAGAAAAAGAAGGCTGGATTTTCACTTTAGATCATCCAAGTTATGTTCCGTTTTTGACTTATGCGGATAATCGCGAACTGCGTAAAAAAATGGCGATTGCTTTTGGTGCAAAAGCTTTTCAGAATAACGAATTCGACAATCAGGAAAACGTCTTAAAAATTGCAAAATTACGTTTTGAAAGAGCCAATTTGTTAGGTTACAAAACTCACGCACATTTTGTTTTGGAAGAAAGAATGGCCGAAAGTCCAGAGAAAGTTTTCTCTTTCTTAAATGATTTATTAGCTAAAGCAAAACCTGCAGCTCAAAAAGAATTCGCTGAGTTAACCGCTTTCGCGAAAGAGCTGGACGGAATCGAGCAATTAGAGAAATGGGACGGCGCTTATTATTCTGAAAAATTAAAACAACAACTTTTTAATTTAGATGATGAAAAACTGAAACCTTATTTCCAGTTAGAAAAAGTTTTAGACGGCGCCTTTACGGTTGCCAAAAAATTATACGGTTTAACTTTTACTGAGGTTTTTGACATTGACAAATACCACGAAGAAGTTACAACTTATGAAGTTCGTGATGCTGAAAACAATTTGGTTTCTATTTTCTATGCGGATTTCTTCCCAAGAAAAGGAAAAAGAAACGGCGCTTGGATGACTTCGTTTAAATCACAATATGTAAAGGACGGCGTAAACGAAAGACCGCACATTTCGAACGTTTGTAACTTTACAAAACCAACCGAAACAAAACCTTCCTTATTGACGTTTAATGAAGTGACCACTTTATTCCACGAATTTGGTCACGGGCTGCACGGAATGCTAGCTGATACAGTTTATCCAAGTTTATCAGGAACTTCGGTTTATTGGGATTTTGTAGAATTACCAAGTCAGATTATGGAAAACTGGTGTTACGAACCAGAAGCTTTGGCTTTGTTCGCCAATCATTATGAAACCGGAGAAATTATTCCGATTGAATATGTACAGAAAATTAAAGAAAGTGCAAGTTTCCAAGAAGGTTTAGCAACTTTGCGTCAATTAAGTTTTGGACTTTTAGACATGGCTTGGCACGGACAAGATCCAACTTCAATTACAGATTTAAAAACTTTCGAAACGGAACAATTTGCTAATACACAATTGTATCCTGATGTAAAAGAAAATGCGATGAGTACTGCATTCTCTCATATTTTCCAAGGCGGTTATTCTTCTGGATATTACAGCTACAAATGGGCAGAAGTTTTGGATGCTGATGCTTTTGAATATTTCCAGGAAAGCGGTATTTTCAATGAAGAAGTGGCGAAGAAATTCAAAGACAATGTCCTTTCTAAAGGAGGAACAGAACATCCAATGACTTTATACAAACGTTTTAGAGGTCAAGAACCAAAACCAGAAGCTTTATTGAAAAGAGCGGGATTGTTATAATTTTAAGATTTCAGATCTTAGATTTTAGATTATATCCGAAGTAGAAATACTTCGGATTTTTAATTTGATTTTGTCTGAAAATAAAATTGGCTATCTTCGTATTTTAAATCTAATCTTACAAAAAACAACTTTGAAAAAATATTTAAAAATCTTCCTTTACCTAGCAATTATTGGATTAGTTGCGATTGTTTCTGTAAATTATTACGTAAAATCTTCGACCAAGAAATACATTCACCACTCACTTAAAAAATTTCCAAAAAATGATGTGGGAATTATTTTTGGTGCGGGAATTAATGGAAACCACCCAAGCAAATATTTAAAAGATCGTTTGGATGCAGGGATTTTATTATGGAAAGCAAAACGAATCAATAAAATTCTACTTTCTGGCGATAACGGCCGAGAAGAATATGATGAATTAACGGTAATGAAAAATTATTGTTATACTCATGGAGTCGACACCACAAAGATATTTATTGACTATGCTGGTTTTGATACTTATTCGACGATTTATCGCGCTAAACATATTTTCAAGATTAAAAAAGCCACTTTAATAACTCAGGAATATCATCTAAACCGGGCCATATACATTGGACAGAAACTCGGAATTAAATCGGCTGGATACTCTGCCAATAGAGGAAATTATTTGGGATATAATTATGTTCGTTTTAGAGAATATGGTTCTGTTTTCAAATCCTTTTTTGATGTTTTAAGAAATAGAGAACCTCGATTTTTAGGAAATACAATTGATGTAAATGGTCCATCAAATTATTCAAAGGAAGATAAACGATAAAAAAAAGTTATTAAGAGCTCCAGCGGAGCAAAATATTTATAGAAAGATAAATATTAGGATTTTAAACGAAAGCTCTATCAGAGCGATATATTTCACCCCGATGGGGCTATTTTACATAAATCAACAAATTTTATCTATAAATATTTTGTTCCTATGGGACTTGTTGAAAATTAAATAATTTAAAAAAGTTATTAAGAGCTCCAGCGGAGCAAAATATTTATAGAAAGAAAATATTAGGATTTTAAACGAAAGCTCTATTAGAGCGATATATTTTACCCCGATGGGGCTATTTTACATAAATCAACAAATTTTATCTATAAATATTTTGTTCCTATGGGACTTGTTGAAAATTAAATAATTTAAAAAAGTTATTAAGAGCTCCAGCGGAGCAAAATATTTATAGAAAGAAAATATTAGGATTTTAAACGAAAGCTCCATCGGAGCGATATATTTTACCCCGATGGGGCTATTTTACATAAATCAACAAATTTTATCTATAAATATTTCGTCCCTGTGGGACTTGCTGAAAATTAAATAATTTAAAAAAGTTATTAAGAACTCCAGCGGAGCAAAATATTTATAGAAAGATAAATATTAGGATTTTAAACGAAAGCTCCATCGGAGCGATATATTTCACCCTGATGGGGCTACTTTACATAAATCAACAAATTTTATCTATAAATATTTCGCCCCTATGGGAGTTGTTGAAAATTAAATAATTTAAAAATCAAAAATCTTAATTCTATTCTCTTGATTCTATTTTCTCTACTCTTTCTCCAAAACCTTTTTCGCTAATTTTCCAACAGTAAGTCCTTGCACCACAATTGAAAACAGCACCACAATATAAGTCACCTCCAAAAGCAGATTTTTATATTCGCCTTCTGGCATAGAAAGTACCAAAGCGATAGAAACCCCACCGCGAATTCCTCCCCAAACCAATACCATCAAAGAACCTTTATTGTAGGCAGATTTGATTCCGAAGAACTTAAAGATATCAAAGAATTTCCAAGGTAAAACGATAGAAAAAATTCTCGCAAAAAGCACTATAAAAATAGCCACAAAACCTGTTACTAATTGTTTATTTAAATCTGGCAGTAACAATAATTCAAAACCAATAAAGAGGAATAAAATAGCATTTAGAATTTCATCAATAAGTTCCCAGAATTTACCTAAATAATCCTGAGTCACTTCGCTCATTGCCACTTTTTTACCATAATTCCCAATGATCAATCCCGCAACAACCATTGCCAGCGGACTAGAAACGTGTAAACTTTGGGCAATCAAAAATCCTCCCATAACGATAGAAAGCGTGATTAAAACAGAAACTTTATAATCATCGATTTTCTTCATTACTCTTGATGCCGTAAATCCAAGAAAAGCCCCTAGTAAAAGTCCGCCGATTCCTTCTTTTGCAAACAGCCAAGCGATAGAACCAAAACTCATGTCAAACGTTGGGTCAGTTGCCATTTTTAAAACAACGGCAAACATTACTACCGCTACTCCATCATTAAACAAGGATTCACCAACAATTTTGGTTTCTATTCTTTTAGGAACTTTAGCTTGTTTTAGAACCCCCAACACCACAATTGGATCGGTTGGAGAAATTAACGTTCCAAAAACCAAACAAAATATATAAGGAATTTTTATTCCGAAAAAAGGCGCGATATAAAAAAGCAGTACCGAAATTATTAATGCCGACAATACTACGCTGACCGTAGAATAAATCATAATGGGAACTTTTTGTTCTTTAAGATCCGACATGTTCACGTGCAGTGCACCTGCAAACAAAAGAAAATTCAACATTGCTCCCATCAGGATTTCGTTGAAGTCGAATTCTTTTATTAAATCAAAAAAGTGTTTTGTGGTTGAAGGAAAATAAGAATCTCCTAAAAGACGAATTCCTACTGAAACCAGCATGGCAATAATCATAATCCCAATAGTTCCTGGGAGTTTTAAAAATCTTAAATTTAAATAGGCGAAGAAAGAAGCCAGTACGATAAGTACTGAAAAGGTGTAGTATAATTCCATAAATGTGATTTTTACAAAAATATTCTTCTCATTAGTTAATCAAAAATTCAAGACCTGAATTAACATAACTTTATAATTCGTTAAATATGTTTCAATTATTTTTGAAAGTTTGAAAACTTTTGCTTACATTTGATCCATGGAATTCAAAGAAGCAAAAAATAAGTTTGTACAAACCTGGGGAGCATTAGGCTCTCAGTGGGGAATTAATAAAACGATGGCACAAATCCACGCTTTATTAATGGTCTCAAACGAAGCTGTTTCGATGGAAGACATTATGGACGAATTGCAAATTTCACGCGGAAACGCCAGCATGAACCTAAGAGCTTTAATGGATTGGGGAATTGTTTATAAAGAATACAAAGCTGGAGAAAGAAAAGAGTTTTTTACTGCTGAAAAAGATTTAGACGAATTAGCAGTTAAAATTTCAAGAGAAAGAAGCAAAAGAGAAATTAAACCTGCGCTTAAAATCTTAAAAGAAGTTTCGACTATTGAAGCAAAAGATTCAGCTGAAGAAAAACACTTTGTAGATCAAACTACTAAACTGTACGATTTCGTTTTAAAAGCAGATAATATGTTGGACAAAATGACTGAATTTAACGACAACTGGCTTGGAAAGCTGGTTTTAAAAATCATGAAGTAAAAAAATTTAATTAAAACTTTCATTTTTTTCTGAAAGTTTAAAAACAATGAATAGTTATGAAAAACATTAATTTATTAAATTATTTCTTTGTTGGTATTCCTGCCATTTTAATTCCTATTGGCTATGTAAATGATGAGAATCTTGGCGAACTATTCGCTTATGGCTTATTATTCAGTATTTTAACTGGTCTCTTTCAAATCACTATTGGTGCATGTATGTTAATCGATAATCCTCGTGACAAAAGCATTCAATATTATATACTTGGAGTGATTTTATATTTCGTGATGGTGTACATCAATCCCATTTTACCCCTCAGTCTCAAAACTTCTTTTGTATTCGCTATTCCCACAATACTAGCTATTTATCTTTCAATAGTAATCTATAAAAAAGCCCACAAATGAACTTCTTAAAAGCAGAATGGAAAAATTTAGCACTTTTCAATTATGAAGTTGATGCTGCAATTTTAGAAAAATATCTTCCTGCAGGAACTGAAATCGATATTTGGAACAACAAATGTTATGTGAGTTTGGTGGGATTTATGTTTAAAAACACCAAAGTTTTAGGATTGAAAGTTCCGTTTCATGTAGATTTTGAAGAGGTGAATTTACGATTCTATGTAAAACGTTTTGAAAACGGTGAATGGAAGCGTGGCGTTGTTTTTATTAAAGAAATTGTCCCTAAAAAATCGATCACATTTATTGCGAATACGTTGTATCAAGAACATTATGAAACACAAAAAATGAGACATGAAATCATTGAGAATGAAAATACCCATACTTTTATTTATCAATGGAAGATTGACAAAAAATGGAACACGATTCAATTAGAAACCAAAAATACTCTAACAGAAATTAAAGTCGATTCTGAAGCTGAGTTTATTACAGAACATTATTTTGGATACACAAAAATCGACGACGAAATGACTTTTGAATATGAAGTAACGCATCCGAGATGGGAACAATTGGAAGTTTTAAATCATAACATTGAAATTGATTTCGAAAAAACGTACGGAACCGATTTTGGATTTCTGCAAGATGCAAAACCAATTTCTGTATTCTTAGCAAAAGGCTCAAAAATTACGGTTAAAAATAAAAGAAAATTACAATCAATTCCTGTTTTAGAAGAAATGTACTAATCAAATTATTATCCTTAAAACCAAAAATCATGAAAACTTTAGAAAACCAAACCTTACTTTATGATGAAGATTGTCCGCTTTGCAATTTATATACAACCGGTTTTGTAAAAAGCGGTATGCTTGACGAAAACGGAAGAAAATCTTATTGCCAATTATCTGCTGAAGAACAAAGTTTTGTAGACTTAAAACGCGCTCCAAATGAAATTGCGTTAATTGATAACACGTCAAAAACGGTTACTTACGGAATTGATAGTTTGATAAAAGTGATTGGATTTTCTTTTCCTTTAATTGAAAAAACTGCAACTCTAAAGCCAATTCATTTCATCCTGAAAAAAATGTATTCTTTTGTTTCATACAATAGAAAAGTAATTATCCCAGGAGTTGTAAAAGAAGAAAACAAACTGCAATGCACTCCAGATTTTAATTATAAATATAGATTTCTTTTTCTCGGATTTGCATTAACGCTGACCAGTTTTATTTTATTTAAATATGCTGATTTGATTCCGAATTTACCTAAATCTACTATTTTAAGAGAAGTGATTTTAGCGTTTGGACAAATTGTTTTTCAGAGTTTATTTCTTTTGAAGTTCGATAAACAAACGATTATCAATTATGTTGGAAATGTAATGACAGTTTCTTTAATGGGAAGTTTAATTTTGATCCCAATTTTAATTTTAGGTCAGTTTTTCCAGCTTCCTCAAATGATCATTTTAGGCTGGTTTGCAGTTACGGTTTTGATTATGTTTTTGGAACATTTTAGAAGAGTAAAAATTTTAAAACTTCCTTTTTATCTATCTTACACCTGGATTCTGTATCGAATTATTGCTTTGCTATTTATTTTAAATTAAGATTTGCCACTAATTACACGAATTTTCACGAATTAGATTTTACAATCCTGACGGAAAAAATTAGCGGAAATTTGTGTAATTAGTGGCAAAAAAATCAACATCATGAAAAAACTCATCATCGCAGCCGGAACAGGATTTTTAGGACAGGTTTTAATCCAACATTTCAAAGATAAATTTGACGAAATTGTAATTCTGACCCGTGGAAAATCTCAGACAATTGACGGAATTAAATATGTAAACTGGAACGCCAGAAGTTTTTCTGGCTGGGAAAAAGAATTAGAAAACGCCACCGTTTTAATTAATCTCGCCGGAAAATCTGTTGATTGCCGTTATACCAAAGAAAATAAAAAAGAGATTCTTTTATCTCGAATTGAAAGCACGAAGATTTTAAATAAAGCCATTTTGAATTGTCAAAATCCACCTAAACATTGGTTGAATTCATCAACTTCAACTATTTATCGTTTTTCTTTGGATAAACAAATGGATGAAATTGACGGCGAGATCGGAAATGATTTTTCTATAAACGTCGCTTTGTCTTGGGAAAAAGCGTTCTTTAAAACTGAAACGCCAAATACTCTAAAAACTGCTTTGCGAACTTCTATCGTTTTAGGTAAAGATGGAGGTGCTTTTATTCCGCTAAAGACTTTGGCGAAAATTGGTTTTGGAGGAAAACAAGGTAACGGAAATCAATTCATAAGCTGGATTCACGAAGAAGATTTTGCCAATGCTGTTGATTTTATTATTCAAAAAGAAATCTCAGGAGTCATTAATATTGTTTCTCCAGAACCTATTCGCAATGTTGATTTTATGCAGAAACTTAGAAAAGCTGTTGGCTTTCCATTCGGATTTCCGTTGAATAAATTTTTTCTGGAAATTGGATCTTTCTTTATTAGAACAGAAACCGAATTGGTTTTAAAAAGCAGAAATGTGATTCCGAAACGACTTTTAGACAATGGATTTCAGTTTAAGTTTGAGGATATTGATAATGCATTTAAAAATTTAGTAAACAAATGAAAACACAAAACACAGATTGGATTTTTTTGTTTAAACATTGGTTTTTCACCTTGCTATTAGGGCCAATTATTTCTCAACTATTAATGTATATTACCGTTTTACATCCAAATAAAATTGTAGGCTTACTAGAAGTATTTCCTATAGCATTAATTTTCAGTTTGTTTTTTTCAATACCAACATATTTACTTTATGCTTTCTTTTACTATTATTTTTCTAAAAAAGACTTGCCTCTTTTATTCACGAAATGCATTTTGATCTTAATAGCAGTGACTGGCATTTTTATAACTTCCTCACTCATGAGAGGATTCATGTGGTTTGACATTGCTTTATCTTATTCCGTTTCATCGATTCTTACCGGATTATTTTTTAAGTTAAATTTTAAAAGTAAGGAAGAAAATGTAAAATAAGATTCTTTTAAATCTCCAGCGGAGTATAATGTTTATAGAAAAGATAAAAAATGCATCGTTCATTTAAGCTCCAGCGGAGCGACATCTTTGCTTTCTGATTACTTCTGAAACATTTCGCCCCTAATGGGGCTTTATTCCAATAGCAACTATAAATCTATAAATATGACGTCCCGCTGGGACTTGAAATACGTTGATCAATCATGACAACCATAAACCTCACAACCAAAATAAAAGCCTCGAAACAAATCGTTTTTGATGCATCAAGAAACATAGACATTCATCAACAATCTGCAAGTGAATCCAATGAAAAAGCAATTGCGGGCGTAACATCTGGTTTGATTAATTTACACGAAACAGTAACTTGGCGCGGGAAACATTTTGGTTTTTATCTGACTCATAAAAGCAGAATTACGATAATGAATTTGTATGATTATTTTGTGGATGAAATGGAACACGGCAAATTTAAATCTTTCAAACATGAACATTTTTTTGAGGAAGAAAATGGAATCACAATTATGAGAGACAAATTACAATATGAAACTCCATTTGGAATTTTCGGAAGATTATTTGATGCTTTATTTCTGAAAAAACATCTGAATCAATTTCTTTTGGAGAGGAACAAGGTACTCAAAGAAGTCTCAGAAAAACAGATTTAAAATATATTTCTTACTTTTAAGAAAAGTATCTAACTTAAAATCAGACTTATGAAATTAAAAACTAAAGTTTTATCGATAGCATTTTTCGCCTTTTCTATTGTTGGATTTTCTCAAAGCAATTGCACAACCTTAAAAGGATGTGAAAGAAAATTATGTGAATTAAATACCAAACTTACTGCTGCTAAAAAAGCAGGAAATCAAAACCAAATTAAGGGAGTTGAAGATGCTATTGCGCAAACCAAGAAAAACTGTACCACCAAAACGGTAAATAAAGATCTTGACAAAAAGGTAAAAGAGAAACAGCAAAAAGTAAACGAGAGAACTGCCGATTTGAACGAAGCGATTAAAGACAAAGAGAGCAAAGAAAAAATCGATAAAAAGAGAAAAAAATTAAATGAAGCTAAAGCAGATTTGAATAAAGCACTTGCTGAACAGAAAACGAAATAGATTTTTTTTGTTTTTTGAATAAATGCGAAGAGTTTTTTTTGCAGATTTGAGCAGATTGAAAAAACAATTTGAATAGCTTTATCTGGATGATATTGCAATGGAATTTTTCTCGGCTTTAGCCAAACTTTATATTTTGGCTAAAGCCCTGATCTAATCTTCTTTTGACCTCCAGCTAGAGCTGGAGGCAATTCAAAAAATGGAATCAAAATTTATTTTTCAAGCTATACATTAAACATAGCCCGCGGTTTGAACCGTGGGAAACGATGTAAAAAGAAAATGGCTTAATGGCTGAAAATATATTTAAAAATGAATTTTCTCGTTTTACGGTTTGCGTGAGGGATAGAAGCGGATAGCCCACAGCCTGACGAAGGAAGTGCGAGGACTTGAAGCGGATAGCCCGGTTCGCTTTTTTCGGCGAACACGCCCAAATCATTTAGAAACTTGAGGTCTTTACTACAGTAACGCAATCATTAACCACCAAAAAATGGGAACGCTTTCGACCCAAAAAGAAGTATAATATTTGGAGCGGTTTGTATTGGCAAAGAGAATAAATAACATCAAAGTCACGACCATTATTAAATTGATGATAAGATCGTGAAGGGTAAAACTTAAAATACCTAGAACCCAAAACGGAACCAAAAGTGAAAATCCTAAAATCTTTGTACGCTTAACGCCGATAGTTTGCGGAACGGTTTTTAAATGCGGATCGTCATTCGCCAGATCCAAAATTTCAAAAACTAAAATCAGTACAAAAACTAAAACAAATCGCTGTACGCATTTTATAAAAAAGTTGGCTGTAAAGGGAACTTCGGCATTTATGTAAGGCAAAACCAAAGTCGCTCCTACCCAACAAAGCGAAACAATATAGATTTTTACTCCTGCCCAGTTTCTGGCATTTTTTCTATTCGGGAAAAAAGGTAAAGTATAAAGTGCTGTTATGGCAAAAATTACAACAGAGACGATTTGGGTAATTTGCTTGAGATGGAAAAAATAATATCCGACTAATAGCAGCGAAATGAAACTCAAAATAGCAATTATTTTCAACTGCAGTCCGATTGGTTTTTTCTTAACGCGAACTAAAGCATCGTACTTTACGAAATTATATCCTACAATTGTTCCGAAAAAAACGAATAAAGCCATTGGCTCATCATACTGAATATGAAAGAAGTAAAATGTAATTCGGACCAAAGCATAACACGATAAAGCCACGTGAATACTGCTGTTTAAATAAAAATCAACTATTTGTTTTAGAAGTTTCATGCCTCAAATCTAATCAATTGGTAACAAATCAACTCTTTAGTTAGAAATTTGATAAAAATTGAAGTTAAAAATACCCATTAAATTATTAATAATACTTAATTTTGCGCCACAAAAAAACAACACATTTACTATAAAATGTAATAAACCCTGTGAAATAGTATAAAACACTCGGCAAATTACTTTTGATCTTTAAAAAATAGACTGCTACAAATGAAAACAGATGCTTTTGCTTTAAGACACATTGGTCCAAGAGAAACAGATCTTCAACACATGTTACAAACAATTGGTGTTGAATCTATTGAACAACTTGTTTATGAAACCCTTCCGGATGATATTCGTTTAAAAGCGCCTTTGAATTTGGATCCTGCAATGACGGAATACGAATTTGCAAATCATATTCAGGAACTAGGAAAGAAAAATAAAGTATTCAAATCTTATATTGGTTTGGGTTATCATCCAACTATTGTTCCGGCTCCAATTCAAAGAAATATCTTTGAAAATCCAGGATGGTATACAGCTTATACACCTTATCAGGCAGAAATTGCTCAAGGTCGTCTAGAAGCGATTTTAAATTTCCAGACTACTGTTATTGAATTAACAGGAATGGAAATTGCCAATGCATCTTTACTTGACGAAGGAACTGCTGCAGCCGAAGCGATGGCTTTGTTGTTTGACGTTCGTACACGTGACCAAAAGAAAAACAATACTAACAAATTCTTCGTTTCTGAAGAAATTTTGCCACAAACTTTATCGGTACTTCAAACACGTTCAACTCCCGTTGGAATTGAATTAGTTGTTGGAAACCATGAAACATTTGATTTTTCAAATGAATTCTTCGGAGCTATTTTACAATACCCCGGAAAATATGGTCAAGTAAATGATTACAGTGATTTTGTTGCTAAAGCAAAAGAAAATGAAATTAAAGTTGCCTTTGCTGCTGATATTTTGTCACTTGCTGCTTTAACTTCTCCGGGAGAAATGGGAGCTGCAGTAGTTGTTGGAACTTCACAACGTTTTGGTGTACCAATGGGTTATGGTGGTCCTCACGCTGCTTTTTTTGCCACTAAAGACGAATACAAACGCTCTATGCCAGGTCGTATTATTGGAGTTTCCATCGACGTAAACGGAAATCGCGCCTTACGTATGGCATTAGGAACTCGTGAACAGCATATTAAACGTGAAAAAGCAACTTCAAATATTTGTACGGCTCAGGTTTTATTAGCGGTTATGGCCGGAATGTACGCGGTTTACCACGGACCAAAAGGTTTACAATATATTGCAGGAAAAGTTCACGCATCTGCAGTTACTGCTGCTGAAGCTTTAAATAAATTAGGAGTTTACCAAACCAATACGGCTTACTTTGATACTATTTTAGTAAAAGCAGATGCTCAAAAAGTAAAAGCTATTGCGGAGAAAAATGAAGTAAACTTTTTCTATGTTGATGCTGATACGATTTCTATCTCATTTAACGAAACAACTTCTGTTGCCGACATCAACCAAATTATTGCCATTTTTGCTGATGCTTTAGGAAAAGAAACTTTTACGGTTTCTGAATTAACTGCTGCAAGTCAATTACCGGCTTCATTAGAAAGAACGTCACCTTTCTTAACGCATGATGTTTTCAACAATCATCATTCAGAAAGTCAGATCATGCGTTACATCAAAAAATTAGAACGTAAAGATTTATCGTTAAACCATTCGATGATTTCATTAGGTTCTTGTACGATGAAATTAAACGCAGCTTCAGAAATGTTGCCTTTATCAATGCCAAACTGGAACAGCATTCACCCTTTTGCACCAGTAGAACAAGCTGAAGGTTATATCACGATGCTTAAAAAATTGGAGGAGCAATTGAATGTAATTACCGGATTTGCCGGAACAACATTACAGCCTAACTCTGGAGCTCAAGGAGAATATGCTGGTTTAATGGCGATTCGTGCTTACCATTTATCAAGAAATGAAAGTCACCGTAATGTATGTTTAATCCCTTCATCTGCTCACGGAACCAATCCTGCTTCTGCAGCGATGGCCGGAATGAAAATTATCGTTACTAAAACTACTCCGGAAGGAAATATTGATGTAGAAGATTTAAGAGAAAAAGCGATTGAACACAAAGATGACTTATCTTGTTTAATGGTAACGTACCCTTCTACTCACGGAGTTTTCGAATCTTCAATTATTGAAATCACTAAATTAATCCACGACAATGGCGGATTAGTATATATGGATGGTGCAAACATGAACGCGCAAGTTGGATTAACAAATCCGGCTACAATTGGTGCCGACGTTTGTCACTTAAACTTACACAAAACATTCGCTATTCCTCACGGTGGCGGTGGACCTGGAGTTGGACCAATTTGCGTGAACGAAAAACTAGTTCCGTTTTTACCAACAAACCCAATCTTAAAAGTTGGTGGTGAGCAGGCTATTACAGCTATTTCATCTGCACCTTACGGATCTGCCTTAGTTTGTTTGATTTCTTACGGTTACATCACAATGATGGGTGCCGAAGGATTAAAAAGCGCTACAGAACATGCTATTTTAAATGCCAATTACATGAAAGCGCGTTTTGAAGGACACTATCCAATTCTTTATACAGGAGAATGCGGAAGAGCGGCTCACGAAATGATTTTAGATTGTCGTTCATTTAAAGAAAACGGAATTGAAGTGGGTGATATCGCAAAACGTTTGATGGATTACGGTTTCCACGCTCCTACGGTTTCTTTCCCTGTAGCGGGAACTTTAATGATCGAACCTACAGAATCTGAAGATTTAGCAGAATTAGATCGTTTTTGTGACGCTCTTATTTCAATCAGAAAAGAGATTGAAGTTGCAACAGCCGATGATAAAAATAACGTATTGAAAAATGCACCGCACACCTTGGCAATGTTAACTACTGATAACTGGGCTTTCCCTTACACAAGAGAAAAAGCGGCTTACCCATTAGAGTATATTGCTGACAATAAATTCTGGCCATCTGTTCGTCGCGTTGACGATGCTTATGGTGACAGAAATTTAGTTTGTAGCTGTGCTCCTATTGAAGCTTACATGGAAAGCTAAAATTTAGTTTTCTTTCATATAAAATACCTCAATCTGAAAAATCAGAATTGGGGTATTTTTTTTACAAAAAATTTAATTCAACATTTTATTTTATGTATAATTGCATTTAAACTATCAAACCAAAAATTAATTTATCCAATGGAAATAAAACTTAAATGTTCAGACTACACAAAAAACTTAAACTTTAAAGAAGCTGTCAAAAATGTTTTTGATTTTAATATTGGAACCGCCTTAACAGAAGTAGTTGGAATTTCCCAATCTAAAGAAATGAAAGCATTTGAACTTTTATTCAATACATTTAAAACAACAAATACTCAACTAAAGAAAGAGTTGGGACAAGATATATTAAATAAAACTATTGGGCTTTCAGTAATATCTGCTGAATTTGAAATTGCAATTAAAAATTATTTCGAACAAGAGATTGCAATAACTAAAGATTTTTTTGAGGACATCTTAAAATACAATCCAAGTTACTTAAAAGAATCATACAAAATATTTAAACTTAATTTACGCGAATTACAAATTCCCCTACCTGTAAACTTTGAATACGAGTATTATTCTAAGTACAGAGATAATCTGGAAACAGAATTTCAAGAAAAAAGTGATTATTACAATGAATTGATTGTTTTTTTTAACAATCCTATTTTTAATCAAAATAAAACATTTGATAGACAATTAGTACACTACCGATCCATAAAAAGTTTTTTCATAAATCCTTTGCAGCCAGATATTGAAGAGTGTAAAGAGTCTTTAAAAGATCTATATATTGATCCATATTTTAAAATATATAAAAATAATACCGACTTTCGAAATGAAGATAATTTTGAAGATTTTGAATCGCCAGAATCTAAAATATCGATTCACACTTTTTTAGATAAATATTTTTTAAAAGGAATTAAATACAATGACCTGAAAGCAAATTATAATATGTTATTCTTATTAGGTCAGCCTGGACAAGGAAAAACATCATTTTGTTATAAAGTTATTTATGATTATTTAGAAAATAATTCTGGTTTACCTAAAGTTCCTCTTTATTTTATAAAAATTAGAGACTTAGTTGCAAAAGATTTTATAAATGATACATTTAATACAATTAATAAACATCTCTGTCAAAATTTATCATTCGAAGAAGACAGTTGTATAATAATTTTAGACGGATTAGATGAGGCCTATATGGCTGGAGGATTAAACGATAACGATCTAAAAAACTTATATGATAGATTAAATAAAACTACTCAACAAAATAATGATTTAAAGATTATTCTAACCTCTAGACTTAATTACCTAAGAGTCAGCGATCCATGTCTTGACAAATCGCTAGTTTGTCAGCTGGACATTCTAAGTGATGAACAAATATTATTATACGCTGAAAAATTTAAAGTCTTTTATCCTAAAAATAATTTTTTAAAAAAAATAAAGAAAATAATAAAGACGAAAAGATATATTCATATTAAAGAACTTTTACAGCAAGCTGTTTTAATATATTTTGTTGCAATAACGGATATTGATATAGATGAAAAAGATTCAAAAGCTAATCTTTATGATAAATTTTTTGATTCTTTAGCAAAAAGGAATTGGGATAAACAAAGAGGACAACTTGACTATATTAAACCAAAAGTAAAAGAAGATTATAAACTTTACACCAAATATCTACGAAGATATATTCGAAGTATTGCTTTTGAAATATATCAATCACCCAATTTATATATCACTTTAGATAAATTATCGGGATTAAATTCTACCAAACAATTCATTAAAAGATGCTTTAATGAGGACTTAGTTAAATCTCAAGAGGAAATTAAAGAAATAAACAAATATTTACTTATAAGTTTTTATTTTCAAGAAACTAATAATAAAACTAATGAAACCGCAATTGAATTTTTCCATAATTCACTATGGGAATATTTAACTGCAGAGTATATGTGGGAGGAAAATAAAAATCTATTACTAAAAAAAGAAATCGATGATGAAGATGAATACGAAAATGTTTCAAAAGATTCCTACTTTGCATTACTTAATAGATTAATAGGTCAAAAAGAGTTTGATCAAGCTATACGGTCTAATCTTTATAATATTATTGAAAGTGAAAAAAACGACATAAAAAGAAATGTTTTTAATCAATCGATAAAAATATTCTACAAACTATCAGAAGATGATTTTTTATTAGATTATTCAAGTAAAAATAACAGTTTGTCAGTATTAGAAAAATCAATTTCAATATTTAATCTATTTTGGAACTTTATTAATATATCAAAAGATAACTTTAATTTAGAAATAAATACAAATTCAAATATTAATCGCTTTTTGTTTTCATTATCAGATTTAGGAACTACAACTTTTAATTATATTAATTTTGATGGAGATTCATATTGTGCTAATGCTTTAATGCATGAAATAGTTATTAAATCAAAATTTAATGATTTCTGTAATTTTAAATATATAATGGAAAATGAAATCATAGACACAGACTTTAATTGCTGCGAATTCTATTATTGTATAATTAGACATAATGAATTTACAAATGTCAATTTTATCGAATGTAGATTTTATGATCTCAATTTTTTAGAAAGCAACTCTTTTACAAATGTTAAATTTTTGAACGTAGAAGTCCCTACTGAAGATTGGTTAGATTATTTGTTTAAAGAAAACATTCTTGACGAAATTACTAAACAGAATCACACTATTGAATCAGTTTATGAAGAAACGTTTCCAGACACTCATGAATTGAAATTTTATATTAAATATGTTGGTGATTAAAAAGTATAGAACTATTACATTAAAGATATTATGAAATAAAAAACAAAATAGCAACTCATTTCAATCGTTTGAAATCTAGGAAATATTAAAAAATCATTAGAAAAAAGACAATATATTTACAGAAAAATAGTTATTTCATAATTATATGCATGCATACTATTTTTTATGATAGTTATCATAATATTATTTATACATTAGCACTAAATTTATCGGATAATTAAAGGGAAATGAAAATAAAGATAATTGGCATTGGGAGTTATATTCCTAATTTAGAAGTAAAGAACACAGACTTTGATAAACATATTTTTTTAAATGAAGATGGAACTCCATTTGGTTACCCTAACGAAGTTGTAATTAAAAAGTTCAAAGGTATTACCGGAATTGAAAATCGTCGTTATGCAGAACCTGAATACACTGCATCTGATTTAGCATTTTTTGCAGCCGAAAAAGCAATTGCAAATGCCGGAATCGATGCTGAAACTTTAGACTACATTATTTTTGCTCACAATTTTGGTGATGTAAAAACAGGAACGCATCAAACAGATATTTTACCAAGTTTAGCTACAAGAGTTAAAAATAAATTAGCCATTAAAAACCCTAAATGTGTTGCTTATGATATTCTTTTTGGATGTCCAGGCTGGATTGAAGGAGTTTTACAAGCCAATGCTTTCATCAAATCAGGAATGGCAAAAAGAGTTTTAGTGATTGGAGCTGAAACTTTATCTAGAGTTGTTGACGATCATGATCGTGACTCAATGATCTATTCTGATGGTGCAGGTGCTTCGATTTTAGAAGCCTCTACTGATGAAGCTGGATTATTATCTTATGAAAGTGCTACTTACGCTAACGACGAAGCAAATTATCTGTATTTCGGAAAATCATATAATCCTGATTTAGATCCAGATATTAAATACATCAAAATGTACGGACGTAAAATTTACGAATTTGCCCTTAGCAATGTTCCGTGCGCTATGAAAAGCTGTTTAGATCAAAGTGGTATTGGAATTGACGAGGTTAAAAAAATCTTGATTCATCAGGCAAACGAAAAAATGGACGAAGCTATTATCGAACGTTTCTACAAATTATACGATAAAACGGCACCTAAAGATATTATGCCAATGAGCATTCACGATTTAGGAAACAGCAGTGTAGCGACAGTTCCTACTTTATACGATTTAATCCTAAAAGGAAAAATTGAAGGTCATGAAATTAATAAAGGTGATGTAATTATTTTTGCTTCTGTTGGAGCCGGAATGAATATTAATGCTTTTGTGTATCGCTGCTAAAAAAGTTTTTATATAATTTTGAGTGAAATAATCTCGCAAAGTTTATTAAACCATAAAAGTGATATAAGTTCAATTAAGTGAAAACTTAAAATATCTTATATCACTTATATGGTTATTTTTTTTTCAAAACTTTGCAACTTCGCGTCTTTTCGAGAAATGCATTCCAAACTTCTTTCAAAACACTTCTATTTCATTCCAATTAAAAAAACAAGAAAGAGGATAACTTTGTATATTTGCGCCTTTGTTGCTTAAAACATATATAATGTACGAGAAAACGTTTCCGAATAAAAGATTCAAACTTACTTTAGAATTTTTACAAAAACATGTTAACACATCAGAAGTAATTTTTGATTTTGGTGTACCCAATCCGTTTTCTAAAATAATGGAAGAAAATGGTTATAAAGTAAAAAACACAAAAGGCGAAGATTTAGACAACGATCAAACCGCTTTACAAACAGAGGAATATAGTGTTTTTACTGCTTTTGAAATTTTCGAACATTTGCTAAACCCATACACGATTTTACAAAACGTAAAATGCGATAAATTGTTAATTTCAATTCCGTTACGTTTATGGTTTTCGCCAGCATATCGTTCTAAAACTGATATGTGGGACAGACATTACCATGAATTTGAGGACTGGCAGTTAGACTGGCTTTTAGAAAAAACAGGCTGGAAAATAACAGATCGTTTACAGTTTACGCACCCAGTAAAAAAATTCGGATTCAGACCCTTATTAAGATATTTTACTCCTAGATATTATATTGTTGCTGCTGAGAGAGCCTAACGGCAAATTCCAAAAATAAAATTCCAAATTCCAAAATGGAATAAATTTCAAATTCCAATTTAAAACTGGTTAAATTAGAATTTGGAATTTTTAAAAATTGGAATTTACTTTAAGTATTGGAATTTGGAATTTTAAAAGATTGGAATTTATTTTTGAATTTAAAAAATTGGAATTTAAAATGAAGTATTACATCGTTATTCCCGCGCACAACGAGCAAGAACTTATTGGCTTGACTCTACAATCTTTGGTTTCACAGACTGTTCTGCCATCAAAAGTTGTGGTTGTAAACGATAATTCGACTGATAAAACAGAAGAAGTTGTATTGGGTTTTGCAAAGGAAAATCCGTTTATTTCTGTTGTAAACAAAACTTCAGATGCGATTCATTTACCGGGAAGTAAAGTAATTCAGGCTTTTCAGAAAGGTTTTGAAACGTTGGATTCCAATTATGACATTATTGTAAAAATAGACGGTGATTTAATTTTTCCTCCAAATTATTTTGAAACTATAATCAAACATTTCGAATCTGATCCTAAAATCGGAATGGCAGGTGGATTTTGTTACATAGATAAAAACGGTGAATGGGTTTTAGAAAACCTAACGGATAAAGACCATATCCGCGGTGCTTTAAAAGCTTATCGTGCAGCAACTTTTCAGCAGATTGGCGGCTTAAAACCTGCAATGGGCTGGGACACAGTAGATGAATTACTTTGTAAATTTTACGGTTGGAAAATTGTTACAGATGAATCTTTACATGTAAAACATTTAAAACCAACTGGCGCAAACTACAACAAAACAGCACGTTATAAACAAGGTGAAGCTTTTTATACTTTAGGCTACGGTTTCTGGATCACAGCAATTGCTTCGGCAAAACTGGCGATGATGAAGAAAAAGCCACTTCTCTTTTTAGATTATATTAATGGTTTTTTGAAAGCTAAAAAAGCTAAAACTCCCTTACTCGTTACCCAAGAACAAGCTAAATTTATTAGAAATTACCGTTTGCAAAAAATGAAACAAAAGCTTTTTTAATCTTAAAAAAAATTAAAAAACTGCCAAGTGAAACGGTAAACTGTAAACTAATCCTTAATTTAGCCAATATTTCTAAAACTTATGATGCTAATTCGTTATTTATCCCAAATAGGAAGATATTTTTTAATGCTTAAAGAAATTTTCAATAAACAGACTAAATGGCCTGTTATGAAAAATTTGATTTTCAAAGAAATCGATGATTTAATTATCGATTCTCTTGGTATCGTTTGCTTTATATCTTTTTTTATTGGAGGAGTTGTTGCCATTCAAACGGCCTTAAACTTAACCAATCCTTTAATTCCAAAATATTTAATTGGTTTTGCTACACGTCAATCTGTAATTTTAGAATTTGCCCCAACTTTTATTTCGGTAATTATGGCCGGAAAAATGGGATCTTATATTACATCAAGTATCGGTACAATGCGTGTAACGGAGCAAATTGATGCTTTAGAAGTTATGGGTGTTAATTCATTAAACTACCTTGTTTTTCCAAAAATAGTAGCTTTATTAATGTATCCTTTCGTAATCGGAATTAGTATGTTTTTGGGTGTTTTTGGTGGATGGCTTGCTTGTGCATACGGCGGATTTTCAACTAGTCAAGACTTTATTCAAGGTGCTCAAATGGAATTTATTCCGTTTCACATTACATATGCTTTTATTAAAACTTTAATATTTGCAATGTTATTGGCTACTATTCCCTCTTTTCATGGATATTATATGAAAGGCGGTGCACTTGAAGTTGGTAGAGCCAGTACGGTATCGTTTGTATGGACATCTGTTTGTATCATTCTTTTTAATTATATACTAACTCAATTATTATTAGGATAATGATAGAAGTAAAAAACATAGAAAAATCATTTGGTGACAGTAAGGTTTTAAAAGGTGTTTCGACAGTTTTTGAATCTGGCAAAACCAACTTGATTATTGGACAAAGTGGATCTGGAAAAACCGTTTTATTAAAGACTTTATTAGGGATTCATACGCCAGATTCAGGCACAATTGAGTTTGACGGAAGAGTTTATTCTGAATTAAATCCAGATGAAAAAAGAGAACTAAGAACTGAAATTGGAATGGTTTTTCAAGGAAGTGCCTTATTCGACTCTATGACTGTTGAAGAGAATGTTGCTTTTCCTTTAAAGATGTTTACCAATGATAATAAAGCAAAAATCAAAGAAAGAGTTGATTTTGTATTAGAAAGAGTAAATCTAGTTGAAGCGCATAAAAAACTGCCTTCAGAGATTTCGGGAGGTATGCAGAAACGTGTTGCGATTGCGCGTGCAATTGTAAACAATCCAAAATATTTGTTTTGTGATGAGCCAAACTCAGGTTTAGATCCAAACACTTCGACATTGATTGACAACCTTATTAAGGAAATTACAGAAGAATACAACATCACAACTGTAATTAACACACACGATATGAATTCTGTAATGGAAATTGGAGAGAACATCGTTTTCTTGAAAAAAGGTGTAAAAGCTTGGCAGGGAACTAAGGAAGAAATTTTCGTAACCGACAATAAAGATATTGTCAAATTTGTTTACTCTTCTAACTTGTTTAAAAAAGTTAGAGAAGCTTATTTGAAAGGCTAGATCTTTTTAAATTCCAATAAAAAAAATACAAATTCCAATAACTGGAAGTTCAATAAAAATTCCAACTGTTCAAATTGGAATTTGGGATTTTTATTGAGTTTCTTAAATTGGAATTTGGAATTTTTTTATTAGAATTTCATGCGAATTGGAATTTGGAATTTTTTTATTGGAATTTCATCCCGAGGCTTCGGGAATGGATTTTCTCCCAAGGCTTCGGGATTGAAATTTAACTCATCAGCTCTACTTCCGCATTTGGATTAAAAAGATACGTTTTTCCAGAGCTTATTTCGATACATTCAAAACGTTTAGTTCTTACGGCCAGTTTCTTGAATACTTTTCCGTTTTTGATTCTGAAAACACTTCCAAAAGGGATTTCAAAAACATAATTCTTATCGTTGTCCGCATCGAATTGTTTTAATGCCAAAGACAAAGTGGTATCGGTATCACTGCTTGCCGAAGGGTTTTTAAAATGTCTGGCCAATAAAGGCAATATCTGACTTGGAAATATTTCCGGCCTGATAAACGGCACCATCAAACGCTGAAAAGTATATTTCCATTCGTTCCCGTGAGGTTTTATATTTCGCCCAAATTTTTCAAAAGCTACTAAATGTGCAATCTCATGAATCAGCGTAATCATGAACCTATATTTATTCAAGCTTGCATTAACCGTAATTTCATGTTTACCGTTTGGCCCTCTTCTATAATCACCATGACGCGTCTGACGTTCGTTTACAATTTTCAAGTGTACCTGATTGGCCACTATCAAATCAAAAACGGGTTTTACCGCATATTCGGGAATATATTTAGCTAAAGTTTCGCTCAAGATAATGTAGTTTGATTAACTCAAAAATACTTCGAAATATATTTTATAAAGTTAAATATTTAAAATATTGACTGTTAACGTCTTTTTTAATCTCACCAGCTGCATCAAAAAACGCATTTCGTTTGGCTTCTCTGGCTTTTACTCCTTCTTCAATACTTCTTACTTTACCTTCTTGGTATTTTAAAGCATATGCTTTTTGAATATATTCTAAACTGCTTTTCGGATTGTTTAAAAGTTCAAAACTAGACGCGATATTGATATAACAAGCCCACAAAGCTGCTTTTTGTCCTTTATCCTTTTCATCTAATTCTTTTGAGTATTGATTCATTTTTAGAATAAAATCGGTAAAAACCTTTTTCTTGTTTAGAAAATTTTCATAATTCTTTAAACGTGTTTCATCCTGAAAACGTTTTGATTCGTCTTTTATTACTAAACTATTTTTTTCGATAAATTCTCCATTCGAAGCAATAAGAGCATCATCTAAAATTGGTTCTGCCTTTCCTTTAGACCATTGTTCAAGAACATCAACATCTTGGTTTAATTTAAGAAAAATTGGGTTTTTATCTTCCTTAGAAATTCTTGAAAAATAATAACTGTCTTGATAATATTCAATATCAACCCAAGAGACTAATCTTACTCTTGTATTTTGTTGAATATTTTTAACCAATTGATTATAAAGTAAATCCCTGTCAATATTTGCAGTTAAGTAATTGACCATTTCGCCTCTGGTTTTACCAGCAACTTTAAAACCTTCAAAGCTACCAGAAACATTAGTCTGCTCTTTAACGTTAAATGATTTTTCCATCACTACTTCCTTGCTCAGACTGTTTATTATTTTGTACACTGCATCATATCTATAAAATATCTCATATGAAAACGGAAGTTCATTAGTCGTTGTTTCTTTAATATTCGCTGTGTAAGCAATATTTTTTATGGAAACATCTAAAATAAAATGATCTTTAGATTCAGCATCTCTTTGTGTATAACCCAATTCCATTATAGTTGGAATGTGATGCCCTTTAAGATCTGGTTCGGTATCCGTACCAATGATAGATCTCAGTAAATCTTTTTCTTTAAAAAACTCATTATAAGACAATGGCGGACGAGTTCCTTTTTTTTCTCCATCGATAAATACAGTTATTAAATCTGGAGAAAGATGTAATTTAACTCCGTAGCTATAATATCCCGCTGGAATATAGTTTTCTGGAAAAGCATAATTGTAAAAACTTAAAACCTGAGATTTGTATGACTGTGCAGCCATTTTCATATTGAAAGAAACAAAGAATAAGGAAACTAAAAGAATAGTAATTTTTCTTTTCATAGAGTAGATTTATTTGATTTGGGTTAAAAACAGTAATCTTAATTACGGATTCGTAGATGAAACTTCTAGCACCTTTCCGTTAAAATATTTATTTCCATTCAATGTAAAATCATAAATATAAGTTGCCATTCCTTCTGCAGAAATTGGTGCCTGATACCCTGGGAAAGCTTCATGCAGCATTTCAGTCTGAACAGAACCTAAAGCCAATACATTAAACGAAATACCTTGTTCTTTATATTCTTCTGCTAATAACTCGCTCAAAGTAATTACAGCACCTTTACTTGAGCTGTAAGCTGCAAGTCCTGCAAATTTAAGACTCCCGCGAACGCCTCCAATTGAACTGATCGTAACAACATGACTGCCGCTTTGTAAATACGGAAGACAAATTCTGGTAAGATTTGCAACTGCAAAAACATTCACTTTGTAAATACTTTCAAAATCAGCCTGCGTAGTTTCTGCAAAAGGTTTTAAAAGTAAAGCGCCTGCATTGTGTACAACTGCATCAACTTTTTTCCATGTTGAAGAAAGAAAATGATCTACTTCTTCCAAAGCCTTTTCATCTGCTAAATCAATTGATAAACAAGTTACATTTTGGTGTTCCAAAAGTATTTTAGGTATTTTTCTTGAAATGGCTAAAACCTGATTTCCTGCATTTGCAAATTGCAGTGCAAGCTCATAACCTATTCCTCTACTCGTTCCGGTAACAATAATATTTTTCATGAAGCAAAAATAATCAAATGCAGTAAAACGACCTCTTATTTATTCATGGTAATTTCTTGTGTCGGCGTAACTGCAATTTTTGTTACTGCTGGTAATAAATCTTGGGTGAATGAAGTAATATGTGGAATATCCATTAGCTTGAACTCATCTGAAACATGGTGATAGAAATCAAAATTCTCAAAATCGAAAGTACTTAGGGATTGACATGGTTTACCAAAAGCTTCAAAGAATGAATAATTATCAGATCTGTAAAACAATTTATATTCTGCTTCTTTTGGTAAAAATCCAATCGTATTTTTTCCTGTGTATTCGTTTATTTTTGATGCCATATTCGATTTGTCAAAACCTGTAATGTACGCTAGATAATCTCTTTTCATTGGCACACCGATCATTTCGATATTTAATTGCGTGTAAAGATTAAAATCTTCTTTTTTTAATTTCTGAACTAAACTTTTTGAACCTAAGAGTCCTTTTTCTTCTCCTGCAAAAAACACGATTAGTATACTTCTTTTGTTTGCTTTAGTTGAACTGAAATATTTTGCCATTGCTGCTACAGAAGTAACACCAGAAGCATCATCATTGGCACCATTATTTATTTTATCAGCTTGTTCTTTTTTCTCAACACCAATATGATCATAATGCGCGCTTAAAACGACAAATTCTTTTTTTAGTTCTGGATCTGTGCCTTCTATTACTCCAACAATATTAAAAGCTGGGGTTTTAAAGTTCGTCAAAGTATCACGATACGTTTTGAAGTAAGGCTTGACATTGTTTTTCTTTAGAAAATCTTCTAAAAAAACAGCTGCTTTTTCAATTCCCTTAGTTCCCGTTTCACGTCCTTCCAATTCATCTGAAGAAAGATATTTTAAGAAATCTGAAATTTCAGTTTCGCTGACTTTGTAATTTACTACAATTGGTTTCGAATTGGATTGAGCATCTTTATCGCTTGTAGTTGTGGTGCTTGATTTACATGCTAAGAAAATAAAAGGAAGCAAAAAGTATAGTTTTTTCATAATGGCTGGTGTTTGATTTTAAATTGAGTGACAACAAAATGATGCTTAAAAGTATAAACTTATGAAAAGTAATAGAATATTCATAAAAAAACCCTTTCAAACTACAAAGCTGAAAGGGTTTTGAATATAATTTAGTAAAAAACTATCCTGCAATAACTGATCTAGAAATTACAATTTTTTGAATTTCTGAGGTTCCTTCGTAAATCTGAGTGATTTTTGCATCACGCATCATACGCTCTACGTGGTATTCTTTTACATATCCATTTCCACCGTGAATTTGAACTGCTTCTACCGCAGTATCCATTGCAACCTGTGAAGCGAATAGTTTTGCCATTGCGCCGCTTACGTCGTAATTTTTATGCTGATCTTTATCCCAAGCTGCTTTCATACACAAATGACGTGCTGCTTCGATATTAACAGCCATATCTGCCAATTTAAAAGCAATTGCTTGGTGGTTACAAATCTCTGTTCCAAATGCTTTACGCTCTCTAGAATATTTCAAAGCCAATTCATAAGCTCCAGAAGCAATTCCTAACGCTTGAGAAGCAATACCAATTCTACCACCTGCAAGAGTTTTCATGGCAAATTTAAATCCAAAACCATCTTCACCGATTCTGTTTTCTTTTGGAACTTTTACATCAGAAAACATTAGAGAGTGCGTATCAGATCCACGAATTCCCATTTTTTGTTCTTTTGGTCCAACAGAGAAACCTGGCATATCTTTAGTCATAATCAAAGCATTGATACCTTTATGCTTTAATTCAGGATGCGTTTGTGCAATTACTAAATAAACCGAAGCGGTATTTCCGTTCGTAATCCAGTTTTTAGTTCCATTTACTACATAATGGTCACCCATATCAATTGCAGTAGTTTTTTGCGAAGTTGCATCACTTCCTGCTTCAGGCTCGCTCAAACAGAATGCACCGTGAATTTCTCCAGAAGCCAGACCTGGTAAATATTTTTGTTTTTGTTCTTCAGTTCCATATTCTTGTAATCCCCAGCAAACTAGAGAATTGTTTACAGACATTACAACAGAAGCAGATGCGTCTACTTTAGAAATTTCTTCCATTGCAATAACATAAGAAATAGTATCCAAACCACTTCCACCGTATTTAGGATCAACCATCATTCCCATAAACCCTAATTCTCCCATTTTCTTTACTTGCTCTGTTGGAAAAATTTGTTTTTCGTCGCGTTCAATAACTCCTGGCAGTAATTCATTTTGAGCAAAATCTCTTGCTGCCTGCTGAATCATTAAATGTTCTTCGGTAAGATTAAAATCCATAGTAATTTACTTTAATTGTTTTTTCAACCAAAAAATTGTTTAGTTGATAGTTTGTTAGTTTAGTTTTTTGTGTTTTTCGGGGCCTTATTTTTAAGTCAAAGGCTTTCAAAGATACTTTTTAAAAGTCAGTTTTACAATGCATGCATATAAAATTAATAGATCAACAAAGATTACGATAACGTTTTCGTGATAATTTAGGTTTTCTTTTAAATCAACATTAATATTGCAGCAAAATTTCTAAATTTTAAGAATCTAATTTTATCTTTTCTGAGCGTTAAAAACTAAAAAATCATCGTAAATTTTCAATTTCAACATTAAACAAATCTTAAATTGCGTAAAACTACGTAAAATAACTCTTACTAATTTGATTTTTAATACAATAGAAAAATTAGTTGTAAAATTTTCAAGAAAAAAACATGCTGTAAATGAGCTAAATATTGATAATTTAACATTATTTTTGCCCAAAAAATAAATAATTGATAGAACATGAAAAAGATTTTACTATTACTTACACTCCTTTTAAGCTTACAATTTTCGACCGTTTCGGCGCAGACTCAAATCGATGTTAATGGCGTAACAGTTCCTAGAAAAATAGAATTTCAAGGCAAAACTTTACAACTTAATGGAGCTGGCGGAAGATCAAAAATGTGGTTAGAAGTTTATGTGCAAGCATTATATTTATCTCAACTAAGTCAAGACCCACAATTTATTATCGACAGCGATACAGAAATGGCTATTAGAATCGAAATCACCTCTTCAATGGTTTCTTCTAATAAACTAACTAAGGCCATGAATGCTGGTTTTGAAAAATCTGCCGGAGACAATCTTGGAGAATTACGTCCTAGAATTGAAACCTTTAAAAGCTATTTGAGCGATGCAATTACAGAAAAAGATGTATTTATATTAGCTTACAATCCGTTGGACCAAACGATAAATGTTTTTAAAAATGAGGTTTTAAAAGGGAAAATCCAGGGATTTGATTTCAAAAAAGCTTTATTTGGAATCTGGCTATCTAACAAACCTGTAGATGAAACTTTAAAAAAGAATTTATTAGGAATGTAATTTTCTAAAACATCATACAATACAAAGCCGAAAGCAATTTGTTTTCGGCTTTCTTTTTTGTTTTATATATTTGACTCGGAATACATTATTCGCATTATTCTATTTTATACATTTACGCAAAATAAACATATCACAACAAAATGAAAGATTTATTACAACAATTTGAAAACAAGTCACCTGAAATTGTTTTCAATTGGAAAGATTCAGAAACAGAAGCCGAAGGGTGGACTGTTATTAATTCACTTCGTGGAGGAGCTGCGGGTGGAGGAACAAGAATGAGAAAAGGTCTAGACATGAATGAAGTTTTGTCTTTGGCTAAAACTATGGAAGTTAAATTCTCTGTTTCCGGCCCTGCAATTGGCGGTGCTAAATCTGGAATAAATTTTGACCCGAACGATCCTCGCAAAAAAGGTGTTTTACAGCGTTGGTACAAAGCGGTTTCTCCTTTATTGAAAAGTTATTACGGAACTGGAGGAGATTTAAATGTTGATGAAATCCATGAAGTAATTCCAATGACAGAAGAATGCGGTGTATGGCATCCGCAGGAAGGTGTTTTCAACGGACATTTTAAACCAACAGAAGCTGATAAAATCAACAGAATTGGTCAGTTGCGTCAAGGTGTAATTAAGGTAATCGAAAATCCAAAATTCTCACCAGATGTAACAAGAAAATATACAGTAGCAGATATGATTACTGGTTTTGGTGTTGCAGAAGCAGTTCGTCATTTTTATGCAACTTATGGCGGTGATATAAAAGGTAAAAAAGCAATCGTTCAAGGTTTTGGAAATGTAGGTTCTGCTGCAGCTTTTTATTTAGCTGAAATGGGAGCGAAAGTTATCGGAATTATTGATCGTGACGGAGGATTAATTAAAGAAGATGGTTTTTCTTTTGAGGAAATCAGAACTTTATTCCTAAATAAAGATGGAAATAAATTGGTTGCCGAAAATATGATTCCGTTTGAAGAAATTAATTCTAAAATCTGGACAATTGGCGCAGAAATTTTCACGCCTTGTGCTGCTTCAAGATTGGTTACTCATGCTCAAATTGACAGTTTAATTGCAAACGGACTGGAAGTTATTTCTTGTGGTGCGAATGTTCCTTTTGCTGATAAAGAAATCTTCTTCGGTTCGATCATGGAAGAAGTAGATCATAAAGTAAGTTTGATTCCTGATTTCATTTCAAACTGCGGAATGGCGAGAGTTTTTGCTTATTTCATGGAGAAAAAAGTACAAATGACAGATGAGGCTATCTTTAACGATACTTCAGAAATTATAAAAAATGCGATCGTAAAAGCTCACGCTTTGAATTCGTCTAAAACAAATATCAGTGCAACAGCTTTCGAAATTGCATTGAAACAGTTAGTGTAATTTTATTTTATACTTTTGCTACAAACGAGCCGAATAGTAATTCGGCTCGTTTTTTTTGTTTTAATGGCAAGGAACGCTAATTTATTTCTCGCAAAGGCGCAGAGGCGCAAAGTTTTTCATTTTTAAGTTTCTTTGCGACTTTGTGACTTTGTGACTTTGTGACTTTGTGACTTTGCGAGATTTAAAAAATAACCAACTTTGCGCACCTTGCGTAAACCTTTGCTCGCTTTGCGGTTAAACAACAAGCAGATTTTTAACGCTAAGTGCGCGAAGTTACTTTAATTCAGAGCGCAAGCAAGATCTAGATATTAAGTCCGCAAAGCTATTTGCAGATAAACTTTGCGAACTTTTAATCTAAATATTTACTCAAATTTAGGACAAATAAAAATTTGCGTTTCTTTGGGTAAAACCTAGCGTGCTTTGCGTTATAATTAATTTAAAAAATCTTAGCGCTCTTTGCGGTTAAATCTCGCCTTACACTTTCATTCTAAACAATTTTTAGTACTTTTAAACGTTTTTAAATAATACATTTCAAAATTCAGAATCAAAATGAGTTCCACTATTTCTTCAGATCAAAAGAAATCATTACTACTCACTACAGCTATATATGCGGTAATAATTTTATTGCTTTTTTTTATACGTTTTTGGCCTCCCTATAATCCAGAAAACAATGTTGCACTTGCTGACGGTGGTGGTGGCGGTGGCGGCGTAACCGTAAATTTTGGTGACAGCGATGTAGGTTCTGGAGCTAATTTTAAAAGTGAGGTTCTGGATGTAAAAAACAATGCAAAACAAGCGCCTGCAAAATCGACTCCTGAAGAGGAAGCGATTGTTACTCAAGAAAATGCTGTCCCTGATAAAACTGACGTTGTAATTCCGACAAAAGAAAAACCAAAGAAACCTGTTCCGGTTGAAAAACCAATTACAAAACCTGCTCCTGAAAAACCTAAAGTTTCTAATTCAACCAACGATGCATTGGCGAGTATTATGAAAGGCTCTAATAAAGGCGGCGATGGAGATGATAAGGCATCTGGAAATAAAGGAAAAGCAAACGGAAGCTTAAACTCTAACGGATATTACGGTTCTGGAGGCTCTGGCGGAGGAACTGGCGGCGGTAACGGAACTGGAAATGGTATTGGTACCGGAAGCGGCTACGGAGCTGGAAGCGGCGGTGGTTCTGGCGGCGGATCGGGTTATTCTTTAAATGGCCGAAAAGCATTGTCTAAACCTAAACCAAATAGTGATTGTAGCAACGAAACAGGGACTGTAGTGGTACAAATTACCGTTGATAAAAGCGGAAATACTATTAGTGCCGTTCCTGGATTCAAAGGAACTACAATTACAGCTAAATGTTTAAGAGAACAGGCTAAAATGGCTGCTTTGAATACCAAATGGGATGCTGACAGCAATGCTCCAGCAAAACAAACCGGAACGATTACTTATAATTTCAGTTTGAATTAAAACACAGATTTACACTAATTAATTACCATAAAAAAAGGTTTTCTAAAATTTAGAAAGCCTTTTTATTTTTATCCAGTTTGTTTCGACCAAAGGGAGAAATCACACGCGGGATTCGACAAAGATTGGAGAAAAAATTTGCAGAGTTTCTTGTGTGATTTCTCCCTTCTGTCGAAATGACAAGATTGTGGAAAACTGAAAGTGACACTGCAAACTAAAACTCAAAACTGAGACTGAAAACTGAGACTGAAAACTGAAACTGAAAACTGAGACTGAAAACTGAGACTGAGACTAAAAACTGCGCACGCGTGAGGGATAGAAGCTAGCTACCGAAGTAGCGCGTATAGCCCGACCGCAATAAAAAAATGGGCGAATCAACGTTATGCTGATTGGCCCATTTTTTTATTGTGGTCACGCCCTAATAATTATTCTTATTTTGGAGTTGTTGCGATTACAAATTTCAAGTTGTTCTTTACTCCTATCTGCAAAACATCGACAAGGTCTTGAACCTGCAGATTAAACGGAATTCGAACTACAACTGTTTGTTCTTTGTCTGCGCCAATTTTATTCATTAAAGTAGCTTCCAACTCTTCAAACGGAACAGGTTGTTTGTCGATATAGAACTGCTTATCTTCTGTAACTGATAAACTAATTAATTGCTTATTGGTTTTTTCATTAGATTTCGCTTTTGGCAATGTCATCTTAATAACATTCGGATTTGCCAGCGTTGAGATAATTAAGAAAAATAACAACAGGAAAAACATAATGTCGCTCAAAGATGAAGTCGCTACTTCGGCGTGAAATCTTCTTTTTCTTTTAATAGACATATCTTACGCTCTTTGAATTATATTGACAAATTCTAAAATCTGTTTCTGGATTTTTAAAGCAAAATCATCAATCTTTCCGTTTAATAAGTGGTAAGCACTATAAGCAATAATACCCACAATTAATCCTGAACCAGAACTAATCATTTTTTCATATAAACCTCCAGAGATGTTTCCGATACTAATATTTTCTGTAACCGAAATGCTGTAGAAAATTTTAATTACCCCAGAAATAGTTCCAATAAAACCTAAAGTTGGCGCAATACCTGCGATAAGTCCAAGATGACCTAAATGTCTTTCCATTTCGCCAATTTCGATATCTGCTGCGCGATCCATATTTGATTCTATTTCGGCAATTGGTCTTCCGATTACTAAAACGCCTTCTTTTAAGATATTTCCAGCGGCAGTATTACTTCTTTCAACAATTGTTCTTGCTAATTCAATATTTCCAGAATGTAATTTATCTCCAACATCCTGCATTAATCTGCCGTCAATTTTTGAAGCTCGGCTGATGTACATATAGCGTTCAAAGATTAGGTAAATAGTGTAAAACAATAAAATCGCAATTGGAATAAGGAAGACTCCACCTTTCATAATAAAGCCAAACATTGAAATTTCATTTTCTGGAGCTATCTTTTCGATAACTACATTTGAAGCCTGTGCGATCGTATCTGTTTGTAATTGAATAAAACTAAACATATATTAATTCTGGTTTTTAATAATTAATTCTAAAAAATATTTGAAATTTGCAATAAAGATAATTTTCGCTGTAATATTAAACTACAAAAATCGAAATTTATTTCAATCGACAACTATTTTATCTAAAATAAATGAACTATCAAGATACTACCGAGTGGATGTTTAATCAGCTCCCAATGTACCAATTGCAAGGTGCTTCAGCATACAAAGAAGATTTAACCAATATTAAATTATTGGCGGCTCATCTTGGCAATCCTCAAAGTGAGCTGCAATGCATTCATGTTGCGGGAACAAACGGAAAAGGATCTACGTCGCATATGTTATCTTCTGTTTTACAGGAAGCAGGTTACAAGGTTGGATTGTATACTTCTCCACACTTAAAAGACTTTAGGGAAAGGATTAAAATTGATGGAAAAGAAATCTCGGAAGATTTTGTTTGCGAATTTATAGCAAAGCACAAATCGTTTTTTGAAGCAAATGATATGAGTTTCTTCGAAATGTCTGTTGGTTTGGCTTTTGATTATTTTGCTGCTGAAAAAGTCGATATTGCAATTATCGAAGTCGGCCTTGGCGGAAGGCTTGATGCGACAAATATTATTACGCCTTTGGTTTCTGTCATTACCAATATCGGTTTAGACCACACGCAGTTTTTAGGAAATACATTGGAGGCAATTGCAGGCGAAAAAGCAGGAATTATAAAACCAAATATTCCTGTTGTTATTGGCGAATATACCGAAGAAACAAAACCTGTGTTTTTGGCTAAAGCCGAAGAAAATGAAGCGCCAATTTCTTTTGCTTCCGATTTAATCGGAGAAATTTATTTATCAGACTTACTTGGAGATTATCAATTTCATAATAAGAAAACAGTTCAGCAGACTATTTCCATTCTGAACAATCAAACCGATTTTAAAATTTCGACTGAACAATTGAAAGAAGGTTTATTGCATGTTGTAAAAAATACTGGACTACAAGGAAGATGGCAGCAATTGGGCGAAAATCCGAAAATTATTTGCGATACAGCACACAACAAACACGGCTTAGAAGTTGTAATGAATCAGCTTCAAAAAGAAGAATTTGAACAACTGCATATTGTTCTTGGTGTTGTGAATGATAAAGATCTGGATTCAATTTTACCATTATTCCCGAAAAATGCACATTATTATTTCTGCAGTCCAAATTCTTCAAGGGGTTTGCCTGCCGAAATTTTAAAAAATGCAGCTGAAAAATTCAGTTTGAATGGAGAAAAATACGATTCGGTTGAAATCGCTTTCGCGGAAGCAAAGAAAAATGCCTCGGAAAAAGATTTTATTTATGTTGGCGGAAGTACTTTTGTAGTTGCCGAACTGCCTTTGAACTAAAATATACTTTTGATATACATAAAACTTCAAAAAAATCATTTTAATAACAAATTCATAAACAGCGAGATATAAATTATTTTAAAAAAAGTTTTATTTTTTCTTCAAATTTCTTTGCAGAACTCGAAAACAAGCGTATATTTGCACTCGCAATCACAAACGATAGCAACCTAGTAAAATAGGGCGATTAGCTCAGCTGGTTCAGAGCACCTCGTTTACACCGAGGGGGTCGGGGGTTCGAACCCCTCATCGCCCACCAAGAAACTCCTTAAGAAATTAAGGAGTTTTTTTATGTTCTATTATTTATTTAAAAAATTCGTCAAAAGTTTCTTTTTTAGATTTTTGATACTTTTCAATATACGCATCTAAAAAACGGATCAGGTGCAAAAGTTGGGGATTAAGCAAAAAGATTAGATAATCTGAATAAGAAGAAATCTATTTTTCTGACTCCTCTAAATTGCGATCTAAAAGCTTTTACTTTTGCATTGAAAGATTCTGCTGAAGCATTAGTACTTCTGTTATCAAAATAATTTAAGATTGACTGGTAGTTAAAAGAAATGGTATTAAGTAGGATATTGAAGTTTTTGAAACCTGATTCCTCTACATTTCTATACCAATGGGCCAGTTTTGTCATGGCAATATGTTTATCGTTGTTATTGTTATAAATTCCTCGGAGTTGTTGACTTAGATTGTAAGCTTTCTTTAGATCGGGATATAACTCAAATAAAAGCTGAGCTCTTTCATTTTGGCTTTGAGTCCATTTTTCGCGAGATTTATAAAGTAAATATCTGCTTCTGGCTAATAACTGTTTTACGGAATCTCCGTTGATTAAAAGCTTGGGAATGTATGTTTTGTTTT
>NZ_MRCQ01000004.1 GCF_002304005.1 Flavobacterium sp. ACN6
GCCCATTGGTATAGAAATGTAGAGGAATCAGGTTTTAAAAACTTCAATATCCTACTTAATACCATTTCTTTTAACTACCAGTCAATCTTAAATTATTTTGATAACAGAAGTACTAATGCTTCAGCAGAATCTTTCAATGCAAAAGTAAAAGCTTTTAGATCGCAATTTAGAGGAGTCAGAAAAATAGATTTCTTCTTATTCAGATTATCTAATCTTTTTGCTTAATCCCCAACTTTTGCACCTGATCCGTTTTTTTGGATCAGGTGCAAAATATTTCTAAACGTAAGACAAAGGTTTTAATTGATAAAGCTTGCGAACTTTTTGTTTGTTTAAGGTAATAATAAAAAGACTTTGCAAACTCTGTGGTTAAGAAAAAGAAAGAAAGTTCTTCTTTTTTGAATGAATGATCAAATTTTAAAATATTGGAATTTAACGAATTAAAAATTTCTCAATTTTTATTCTTAAAAACCCTTGCAGAATCCAACTTCTGTTGTATTTTTGCACTCACAATAACGCAGGGTTTGGTAGTTCAGTTGGTTAGAATACATGCCTGTCACGCATGGGGTCGCGGGTTCGAGTCCCGTCCAGACCGCCTAAGTTTGTAAAATGCCTCTCATAATGAGAGGCATTTTTTTTACATTAAATTTTGATTTATGTTTTACGTTTACATAATTTATTCTAAAACTTTAGATATTTATTACAAAGGGTTTAGTGAAGATGTTGTCCAAAGATTATTACATCATAATGAGAACAGAAGCAGGTATACTTCAAATAAAGGGCCATGGGAGTTGGTTTATTCAAAAGCATTTGAAACTAAAAAAGAAGCTTTGATTGAAGAATTGAGATTGAAAAAGTTAAATCGAAAGTCAATAGAAGATCTAATTAAAGAGTATAAATAAGAAAGGTAAAGCGGATTAGAATACATGTCTGTCATCTCGTCTAGGGACGAGACGGGTTCGAGTCCCGTCCAGACCGCCTAAGTTTGTAAAATGCCTCTCATAATGAGAGGCATTTTTTTTTACATTAAATTTTGATTTATGTTTTACGTTTACATAATTTATTCTAAAACTTTAGATATTTATTACAAAGGGTTTAGTGAAGATGTTGTCCAAAGATTATTACATCATAATGAGAACAGAAGCAGGTATACTTCAAATAAAGGGCCATGGGAGTTAGTTTATTCAAAAGCATTTGAAACTAAAAAAGAAGCTTTGATTGAAGAATTGAGATTGAAAAAGTTAAATCGAAAGTCAATAGAAGATCTAATTAAAGAGTATAAATAAGAAAGGTAAAGCGGATTAGAATACATGTCTGTCATCTCGTCTAGGGACGAGACGGGTTCGAGTCCCGTCCAGACCGCCTAAGTTTGTAAAATGCCTCTCATAATGAGAGGCATTTTTTTTGGACTTAACCGCAAAGATTTACGCAAAGGTCACAAAGTTTTTTACTCGCAGATTTGGCAGATCATGGAGATTATCTATTTATTAAAAAATATCTGCTCAATCTGCCCAAATCTACAGCAGAAGCATAAATTCTTTTAATCCATATAATCTGTGGCAAAAAATAATAACTCTACGACTTCGCGACTTTGCGAGCATATTTAAACAGCTAATAAAGAATTTTAGCGAACTTTGCGTAAACCTTAGCGCTCATAGCGGTTAGAAAAAAATGGAACATTCTGGTCAAAAACTCGATAAATATTACATCAAGAAAGTAGATGCTGATAAAAAAAGCATTTACTGTCACCACGATTTGATGGGTGAATTGTTTGTGCCGACACATAAACACATCAAAGCACAAATGCTGTATGCAGAAGGAGATGTTGTTTTTGTGACGACAGAAACTAAAAGCTACTTTTTGCCGGCTAGGCATTTTATATGGATTCCGAGTGGAGTGGAGCACAGTATTGAGCCTAAATCTGAAAGCGTGACAATGCGTAATTTGTATTTTCCAGTTGAAAAAGGTGAAGATGAATTTTATCAAATAGAAGGAATTTATCCAGTCAACAATTTATTATTGCAAATGATGCTTTTTACGAATCGTTGGAATGGCGATCTTAAAAAAGGAACTCCAAATTTTGCCATCGCCAAAGCCATAAAAGCGATTCTGCCTCAAATATGTACTAATAATTTACCTTTAGAATTACCACAGCCTAAAGACAAACGCCTTGGGAAAATCCTTCGTTATATCGAGAATAATCTGGGTGAAACTATTTTGTTTGCCGATGTTGCCCATGAATTTGGATACAGCGAACGCTCTTTATATCGCTTGTTTCAAAAGGATCTCAAAATGTCTTTCATTCAGTATTACACCATTCGCCGAATCTTAAAAGCAATCGAACTTTTACTAGAAAGAAAACTTTCGGTAAAAGAGGTAGCGCTGGAAGTTGGTTACAATAGTATTCCGACTTTTAGTAATACTTTTTTCAAGATTTTAGGACAAAGACCTTCTGATTACTTAAATGGGGAAGATATTTTGTAATTTAAATGGTTTTTTATTTCACACAGATTACACTCATAATTTTATAATTATTTCTCTCGCAGATTTAGCAGATTCGGAAGGTTTTTTAATTCTATCTGCTTGATCTGCGAGGATTTTAAAATAATCACTAAATCCGCTTTGCTTGTAATAAATTGTTTTTGTTGTCTACAAAAGAATTTCACGCAGATTACACTCATAATTTTATAATTATTTCTCTCGCAGATTTAGAAGATTCGGCAGATTATTTTAATTTCTATCTGCTTGATCTGCAAAATCTGCGAGAGGGTTTAAAATACCACAAAATCCGCTTTGCTTGTAATAAATTGTTTTTGTTGTCTACAAAAGAATTTCACGCAGATTTCACTCGTAATTTTATAATTATTTCTCTCGCAGATTTAGCAGATTCGGCAGATTGTTTAATTTCTATCTGCTTGATCTGCAAAATCTGCGAGAGACTTTAAAAATAACCACAAAATGTATTTTGCTTGTAATAAATTGTTTTTGTTTGTCTACAAAAGAATTTCACGCAGATTCTACAGATTTAAGCAGATTTTGCAGATGATTATTTGATTTGTAAAGTTTCAAAAATAAAATCTGCACTGATCTGCTTAAATCCCCTTTTTAATCTGCGTGAAACATCACAAAAACAAACATATTTATATGGTTTTTTATTTAGCGAAGATTTCACTTATTATTATTTCACTCAGAGATTTTGGCAGGTTTTGCAGATGATTATTTGGGTTGTAAACGTTGCAAAAAAGAAAAATCTGCGCTGATCTGCTCAAATCCTTTTAAATCTGCGTGAAACATCACAAATAAGTAGGTTTTGTAATAAATTGTTTTTCAGTGCTTTAATATAACGTTTTCGGAAAATAGAATTTTAACATTTGTCCGAAATGAATATGTTATTGACTTTTTATAATTATCAGTCAACAGAAAAATGAAGGAACTTTGCAGCATAAAATATTTATGTATTCATGTTACTCAAAACAACAAATTCTACAGAAGAATGTTTTCTCAAAAGCCTGTTGATTTTTCTAATCATTTTGTCATTCAATGGATTAGAAGCACAGGAAATTCATTCGGTCTCATTAAAAGAAGCGGTGAAACTGGCAAAAGAAAACAATAAAAAAATCCTTAGATCTCAATTGGAGACTACGCTTTCAGAGCAAAACATCAAAGAAACAAAAGAACTCCGACTGCCGGATATCGAATTAAACGGCGAGTATTCTAGAATTACGAACATTACCGAATTCAAAGGAAACGGATTCTTGAACGGTAAAGAAGTTACAAAGGCGATTCCTGAAATATATCAGGTAAATTCAACTTTTAAAATGCCAATTTATGCGGGAAATAAAATTAATAACGCTATTAAAATTGCGAATCAGGAAAGTGAAATTGCAAAGATAAAAACAGAGAAAACCGAAAATGATATTGAACTCGAAGTAGTTGCCAATTATCTTTCGATTTATAAAATGATGGAGCTTCAGAAGATTTTTGAAGAAAACATTAAAGAAGAAAAAAGCCGATTGAAAGAGGTACAGTCGCTTCAAAAACATGGAACAGTTACTAAAAACGAAGTTATTAGAGCCGAATTACAGCTTTCGGATCGTGAGTTAAATGCGCTTACAAACTCCAAAAACATAAAAATTGCGCTTCACGATCTGAAAACTCTAATTCAATTTCCAGAAAACGAAGAAATTGCAATTGATACGACTGCAAGTTTGGACGAAATGAACGGTTTGGATCCGTATGATTTTTACATGACCAAAGCTTTGCAAAACGAAGAAATGCGTATGGCAAGCCAGGAATTAAATATCAAAAAGACAGAATTGCAATTGGTTAAAGGAAATTATCTGCCAACGGTAAACTTCTTTGGTAATTATGGTTTTTATTATCCAAACTACAAATTTTTCCCTCCCAATCCGTATTTGTACACTTTAGGTCAGGTTGGAATTGAAGCTAGTTTTGATCTTTCGGCTTTGTATAAAAACAAAACCAAAGTAGAACAGGCAAACAAAAAAATCGAATGGCAGCAAATGCAGACTGAGATCATTAAAGATGAAATTCAGGATAAACTGTATAAAGAACATACGCAATACCAGGAAATCCTTGAAAAATTTGTAGTAGTCGACAAAGCTTTGGATTTAGCCAACGAAAATTACCGAATTGTAAAACTGAAATACTTAAACCAATTGGTTTTAATAACCGAAATGGTCGATGCTGACAATGCTTTGCTTCAGGCGAAATACAATAAAATTTCTACACGATTAGATGCGGTTTTAAAACATTATGAACTGCTGCATACGGCTGGGATTCTTCCTCAGAGTTAGGATAAAGCCTTAGAAAAAAGAGCAAAGAAGAAAGAGATTACAAGGAAGAGACAAGAAATAGAATATAGAGAATAGAAAATAGACAAAAGATATAAAGTTTATGGTTAAGATAAAAAATGAAACTAGAAGAAACAGAACGTTTCATATCATTATAACAATTATTGCGTGTACGCTGGTAGTAAGCGGTGTTATTTTAGGAATTTGGTTTTATGTATTCAATAGAAATCACGAAGAAACCAATGACGCGCAGGTGGAACAATATGTAACGCCAATTATGTCGAGAATTACAGGTTATGTGCAGGACGTTCGTTTTAACGAAAATCAGTTTGTGCATAAGGGCGATACTTTGGTGGTGATTGATAACAGAGAATACCAATCTAAATTGAATGTGGCTCTTGCCGATGTTCAAAATGCGAAACAAAACAGCGTTGTGGCACAAAGAAATGCGGTTACAACAGCCAGTGCAACTGCAATTAACGAATCGCAATTGGACGGCGCAAAATCGAATCTTTGGAAAACTAAACTAGAATACGAAAGATACCAAGCGCTAGTAAAAGACGAAGCAGCAACTTCGCAGCAATTAGAAAAAGTAAAAGCAGATTACGAAGCGGCGCAGGCACATTTTGCAGAAATGAAAAACAGAATTCATTCGGCGACTTTGAGTACCTCTGTGGCTGAGGCAAATGTGCCAACAACAGAAACGAATATTGCTTCAAAACAAGCTGTGGCAGATAATGCGGCGTTATTTCTTTCGTACACGGTAATTACCGCGCCTTACGACGGCTGGGTTGGAAAAAGAACGTTACAGCCAGGACAATTGGTGAAAGAAGGACAATCATTGCTTTCAATCGTAAGTAAAGAAAAATGGATCACGGCTAATTTTAAAGAAACACAATTACAGTATTTAACCGTTGGACAGCAGGTTGAAATTAAAGCCGATGCTTTGAGCGATAAAACGTTCATTGGTACAATTGCTTCTTTATCGCCTGCGAGCGGGGCAAGATTTTCGTTGCTTCCTCCAGATAATGCTACAGGAAACTTCGTGAAAATTGAACAAAGAATCCCAGTTAGAATTCAGTTGAAAGACAACGAAAAACAAGCCGATTTTTTAAGAGCGGGAATGAATATCACTGTGATCGCAGCGCACTAAAATGGAAGATAAAAGTATTTTTAAATCGTGGGTTCCAAAATGGGCAATCATTATTATTTTGTTTGTCTGCCTTTTGCATTCCATGATTTTATTGGGAGTTTATACTTCAAACGTAACGTACGCAGCAAGTTTTCTGGACATTGAGCCAGAAGATTTGCAGTTTGCGATGTGTGTTACGTATGGAACGCTGCTCGCAACAATTTTAATAGAAAGCCGATTTTCGAGTTTTTTCCCCGCAAAAAATTACCTGATGGCGGTTTATTCCTTAATCGGAATTACGATTGTTTCATCGGCGTATATTACCAATTTTTCGCTTTTTTTAATATTGAGAATTGTCGAGGGAATTTTAATGGCGCTTCCCGTAATTACGATCAGACAATTATTGATTGAGCAGTTTAATTCTAAAAATGCTATTATAATTGGCTTCTCCTTTTATTACGGTTCGCTTTTGTTGTCAACGCCTTTTATTATGAATATTGCGGTTTGGTTTCTGGATCATTACGATTGGAAATACATGTTGTATGTTTCGGGTGGACTTCAGGTTTTAAATGTCTTTTTAATCTTGGTTACGTTTCGCGGACATAGAATCACGAAGAAAATTCCGCTGTATCAAATCGACTGGATGAGTTATATTTTGGTTTTAACTGCGATCCTCTGCGGTGCGTACTTTTTTGTTTATGCCGAAAAGAAGTATTGGTTCGACTCTTCTCAAATGGTTTTAATGTTGATGATTGCCCTGATTACGGGCGGATTATTCATCTTTAAAGAGCTTTTGGTAAAAAGACCGACATTTAATTTTGAGGTTTTTAAATACGCCAATCTGCGAATTGGATTTTTATTGTTTTTCCTTTTCTATATCAGCAGGGCAACATTGAGTCTTTGCCATTCGGCGATGTTTTCAATTTGGAATTGGGATCCGTCACGCGTTGCGGGCGTGCAATACATTAACGGTTTGGGAAATGTAATCGGCTTGATTCTGGCGGCATATTTTCTAATGAAATCGGTTTCGACTAAAATCATTTTTATAATCGGATTTTCATTAATTGCGTTGTTTCATTTCTGGTTTACGTTCCTTTTTGTGCCAGATGTGGCTTTGTCTGATATTATCATTCCATACGTTTTACAAGGTATTGGTGTTGGGTTTTTATTCGTTCCGTTAATTTTATTTACCACATCTTCGGTTCCGGCAAATATGGCGGTTTCTTCGGGAATTGTGGGTGTTTCTGGACGTTTCTGGGGAAGTACAATTGGTTTTTGTGTCATGCAGAATGCGACAGTATTTTTAAATAAAAAACACTTTTTAAAACTAAGTCAGTTTATAACAGGCGACAATCCGCAGGCACAGGAAAGCATTTCCGCAGCAACGCAGAGTTTTATGGCAAAAGGATATTCGGCAGATAATGCGAATACTTTGGCGTTGAAAAAAGTATTCGGATCAGTTGCCAAACAAGCGACTTTATTGGCCGATATGGAGATTTACACGATTGTAGGTTATGGTTTGATTGTTTTAATTATTTTGATCGCGTGTAATCAGCATTTAAGACAAACAATGACTTTGGTTAAAAGTAAGATTTGGATTGGGTAAGTCTTTGTTTCAGGTTTAAAGTTTAAAGTTCAAAGTTTCGCCTCATTTTATGTCATCCTGAGGAACGAAGGATCACACTAGAAAATCGACAAAAATTGGCGATTCAGTTTACGGAATTTCGCGTGTGATCCTTCGTTCCTCAGGATGACAAACAGTAGGTTTAAACATTATTGTAAAAAAAACTCCGCGAATCTCTGCGAAAAACCGCTCTTCAACTCTGCGGAAAAACTTATCTTGCAATTATTAAAAAATATAGAATGAAACAGCAATGTGTAATTTTTGATATGGATGGCGTGATTTGTCACACTAATCCGCATCATGTGAAGGCTTTTGAGGCGTTTTTCGATAAATATGAAATTCCGTATACAAATGAAGAATTTGAAGAACATATGTACGGAAAACATAACAGTTATATCATGACGCATTTCTTCAAACGCCCAATTGAGGGAGAAGAATTGCTAAAACTCGAAGACGAAAAAGAAGGAATGTTTCGTGAGGTTTATAAAGATAAGGTTGAAACGATTCCGCATTATTTGGATTTTTTAAGCGAATTGAAATCACGCGGATTTAAAACGGCTGTTGCTACATCGGCGCCGCGTGCGAATCTGGATTTGATTGCTAATGTTTTAAAACTTGATGAAAAAATGGATTCGATGATGTCCAGCGAAGACGTCACACTTCATAAACCAAATCCAGAAGTATATTTAAAATCGGCAGAAAGAGTTGGAGTTTCTCCGTCTGATTGTGTGGTTTTCGAAGACTCTTTTTCGGGCATTACAGCGGGTTTAAATGCTGGAATGAAAGTCGTTGGCGTTTTGAGCACGCATACAAAAGAACAGCTTCCGCCATGTGATTTTTATATTAATGATTATAGTGAAGTGAATGTGGATAAGATAATTGATTTATTAAATTCCAATAAATAAATCCCAAATTCCAAATTACGAGAGGCCTTTGTCAAAGTTTTAAACTTTGACAAAGGTTTTTTTACGTAATTAATTAGCCATAATCTTGTCATTTCGACGAAGGAGAAATCTCCACAAGTAACTCCGCAACGAAAAGCCAATCTTTGTAGAGCTTCTCGCGGAGATTCCTCGTTCCTTGGAATGACAAATTAGATAAATTTTAAAACCGCTTAATAATTCTCATCCAAAAAAGCAATCCAGCCTTTTTCAAATTCTTCAGTTGTAATGTTCAGTGTTTTTTCAATATTACCAAATGAAGCAATCAATTTTGGCAGCACATCTTTTCCCCATTTTTGGGTTAGATATTCGATTATAGTATAGCCAATATTATAAATCTGATTACTTTGATTTAAATCTTCTAAAGTTAGATTTTTACTTTTGGCATATTTTACGCTTATCGTATTTACTTCTCCCGCTTCAAAAATACTGATCGATTCCCAGAGCCAGCGCGGATATTCTGCTGCAAATTTTTTATCAAATTCCTTTTCAAAAGTAAGGCGGTCTTGGGTAATAAGTGTTTCTTTTGCTTTGTCTATTAATATGTTCAATTGAACACAGTGCGTAAATTCATGGAGGGCAGTTTTTAGCGGATCGTCTGGAAAAACAGAATTGAACCAGTTTGACCACACAAAATGAAATTCGTTTGGTCCACGGCTTGTACCGCTTACATTTTCTTTTAAGCCTGTAGCCGAATTAAATTTGTATTGAGAACCGTAAACAAAAACCTTTATCAAGTCGTGTTTTACATCTTTAAGATCTTCCCTTATTTTAGAATAATTGTTTTCTAAATGTTTGCTGACTTTTTCGGCCTCGCTTTTATAAATGCCGCTGTAGGAAATAACAAAATGTTTTGATTGAATGGTTTTAGCTTCTTGCTCAACAGTAAAGGTTCTGACTTTTCTAATAAAGAAGAAAATGACAATAATTCCTAAAAGGATAACTAATAATCTGTAATTTTTCATGTGTTCTAAATGGTTTAGAGATTTAAAAACAAAATAAAATGTGCAGATTTAGGTTTTTGGTATTTTAAAAATAAGAATATTTAGAGATTAAAGTATAAAATAATTAAAGAAATTTCTTAGTCGCCAATCTTTGTCGATATACAAGTGTGATTTCTCCTTAGGTCGAAATGACAAACTACACTGATTTACTTCATTAAATAATAAAACTAAATGAATTGCCTCCTGCTTTAGCTGGAGGTTTTTTGTATTGGAAAGTAAAAGGCTTTAGCCGAATTATTATTTCAAAGGAAAATCCAGCAATTCTTTAGGTTCAATATCTAAAGCATTGGCGATTTTTATAAGAGTTTTTATAGTCGTATTTATTTCAGCTCTTTCTATTCTGCCTATTTGATTTTGTGTTATACCACAATCATCGGCTAAATCTTGTTGGGATAAACCTTTCTTTTCACGTATTTGTCTAACGTGAATGCCAAGATTAACAATAAAAGTCTCTTCTGAAATATCCATATTTCAAAAGTGGAAAGATTTATTTTTTAATTACACCCATTTGTGGGTGTAATTTATTATATTTGACTCGAATAAAAAATAAGACAATGGCTACAAATGATCTTTCGAAAGAAACAGAAAAAAGACTCTTAGATTTTTTTAATGATGTAATTGATGCCAAAGATTTGGCAAAAGCCATAAGACAATTAACTTATGTAATTGCTTTAAGCTTGGTTATGGAGGAAGAAACGGTATATACACAAAAAGAAAACCTCAAAAAAGGGTTTTATTGGCTGAATGAATTAGCCGAAATTTTGCATCCGTATTTGGAAGTGGAATAAGAAAGAGAATTATTTTTTAAGACTTTCATTTCGACGAAAGGAGAAACTAAAACAGCAAATCGACAAAAAATTCCAGAGTGATTTCCGCAATTTTTTTCATGTGTACAACCCGTTGGTTATGCTGGAATCTCCTTTCGTCAAGGTGATAAGCGATACAAACTACATAGATTTTCCATTTCAAAACATAGCCAATGGTTTCAACCATTGGACGCATTCATTGTCGACAATCTATGATTCCCGAGATTGAAACCTCGGGCTATGTTTATAATAGAATGCTTCAAAAATAAAATTATGAAAGAAAGATTTGTGTTATAACAATTGCTTATCAACAAAAAAAAATCAAAATACACCAAAAACAAAAAAGCTTCTGATTTCTCAGAAGCTTTTTTTCAGTGCGGATAATAGGACTCGAACCTACACGCCTTGCGGCACCAGATCCTAAGTCTGGCATGTCTACCAATTTCACCATATCCGCGTAATTGTGGGTGCAAAGATAAGCATACTTTCGAATATTCAAAGAAAAATTTAAAAAAAATTATTAATTCTCTTTTTTGTATTTTTGGGTTTCTATAAAAATAATTTAAATGGAAAATATTAAGTCCTACGTTCAACAACATAAAGATCGGTTTATCAACGAATTGATCGAATTATTAAAGATTCCGTCGGTAAGTGCCGACACTGCATATTCACAAGATGTTATTGATACAGCAGAGGCTGTAAAAGAAAGTTTATCGAAAGCAGGCTGCGATTTAGTCGAAGTTTGCGATACTCCGGGTTATCCAATTATTTATGGAGAAAAAATAATCGACCCAAATCTTCCAACGGTTTTAGTGTACGGACACTATGATGTGCAGCCGCCAGATCCGTTAGAATTATGGACTTCACCACCGTTTGAACCGGTTATTAAAAAAACAGATATTCACCCAGAAGGAGCAATTTTCGCCCGTGGAGCTTGTGACGATAAAGGTCAGATGTACATGCACGTAAAAGCGCTTGAATATATGGTGCAAAACAACAATTTGCCTTGTAACGTAAAATTCATGATCGAAGGTGAAGAGGAAGTTGGTTCTGCAAGTTTGGCTTGGTTTGTACAACGCAATCAGGAAAAACTGAAAAATGACGTAATCTTGATTTCGGATACTGGAATGATTTCAAACCAACAACCATCAATCACGACAGGTTTAAGAGGTTTGAGTTATGTTGAAGTAGAAGTTACGGGTCCAAACCGCGATTTGCATTCTGGTTTATACGGAGGTGCTGTGGCGAACCCAATTAATATTTTGGCAAAAATGATCGCTTCTCTTCACGACGAAAACAATCATATTACGATTCCAGGATTCTACGATAAGGTTGAGGAATTATCTGCAGAAGAAAGAGCGGAAATGGCAAAAGCGCCTTTTAGTTTAGAAAAATATAAAAATGCTTTAAACATCGCCGATGTTTATGGTGAAAAAGGATATGTTACCAATGAGCGCAATTCAATTCGTCCGACATTAGACGTGAACGGAATTTGGGGCGGTTATCAGGGTGAAGGTGCTAAAACTGTTATTGCGAGTAAAGCTTTTGCTAAAATCTCGATGCGTTTGGTTCCAAACCAAGAATGGGAAGAGATTACAGAGCTTTTTACAAAACATTTTACGAGTATTGCTCCAGCTGGAGTTACGGTAAAAGTAACGCCACACCACGGTGGTCAAGGTTACGTAACACCAATTGACAGCATTGGATATCAGGCAGCAAATAAAGCATATACAGAAACGTTTGGAGTTGCTGCAATTCCAGTTCGTTCTGGTGGAAGTATTCCAATTGTGGCTTTGTTTGAAAAAGAATTAAAAAGCAAAACGATCTTAATGGGATTTGGCTTAGATTCTGATGCTATTCACTCGCCAAACGAACATTTCGGAATCTTTAATTACTTGAAAGGAATTGAGACTATTCCGTTGTTTTACAAGTATTTTGTGGAATTAAGTAAATAAGGGTTTTGCCACAAAGGCGCTGAGATTTACGCAAAGGACGGTAAGATTTTATTTAGCAAGATTTATAAAAGTTCGCAAAGCTATATTTACAGCTTTGCGAACTTTGCGTTTAGATTAATAGCCTTAAAAAATACCTTGCGTTCTTTGCGGTTAACTTTTTATAAATAAAATCCGTTCAGAAATGAGCGGATTTTTTTTTTGCATGTTCTCAAATTTAAATTTCAACATTAAAAAAATTAATTTAGGCTTTGTATTTTGTTAGGTAAATTAACTTATTTTTGGTTTTTTTATTATCAAATATCTTATTGATTTGAAAATAATTCTGTTTTTTGAAATTTTCTAATGTTGTTTTAATGTTGCTTTAATGTTGAGAAATGAGATTAATTAAAAAGAAGGTTAGATTTGCACCAATTGGTTACACAAAATATCTTAAAGGACTTAAAAAGACCCATACGATGTTTCGTCAGGGGAAAATATTAGAAAGTTTGGCTGTAAAATCTTGGGAGATTGCACCAGGAAATACCACCATTTCATCAAAAGCTTATTTTTTAGAAGGTCAGCTTGAACGCATTACCGGCACAGCTTACACAGATAATCCGTATGCTGTAATGCATGGCGGAGTTACTACACATCACGCACCAACCCGAGCCTATCAGCTCAAGGATATATGGATGGTTAATGGATCGATTTACAAAGGACTGCATCGTTTTTTATTACACCACAACACTAAGCTTAGTCCAAAAATGAATTATTTCCCGCCCGCTATAATTGATACAGAAATAAAGGATGCAGCTATTTACAGCTCATATGATGGCAATGAATTTTTCGGACTTTGGTTAACAGATGATTGTACAAACTATAAATTTGCAGCATCTGAAGGATTTCCCATAACAACGAATATTTTTACAAGTCCGCATATGTTTGAGTATGAGGAATTGTTAGGAATGAATCCCTATAGAACTAATGCCGCGTATTTGCAAAATGCTCTATTTTTTGACGACGATTGGGGTAATAACAATAAAAAGCAACAGTTATTTAATGAAAATAAAGACATTCTACTGTCAAAGTTTTCCAAAAATTCACATCCGGGTGTTTTTATATTACGTCGTAATTCGGGAAAAACCCGAATAATGCTAAACGAAATTGAAATTGCCGAGCAGCTGCGTGATAAATACGGTTTTAAAATTGTAGACGTTACCCAGCAAAGTGTCAATGAGATTCTTTCTGCCTGTGCAGGTGCCAGAATGGTTGTCGGGATCGAAGGCAGTCATCTTATGCACGGTCTCACGGTGCTTGAACCCGGCGCCGCAGTTTTAACATTACAACCTCCAAATCGCTTTTGCGGTGTTCTAAAAATAACCACCGATATGCAAAGCTTGAAATATGGCTTTGTAGTAGGAATTCAAAAAGAAGAAAATTTCTATATTAATTTAGAAGAAGTAGAGAGAACGATTGCTTTTTTAGAGGTTCTGAGTTGCTAAGATTCTAAGATACTAAGTTTTTTTCTTTCTCTTTTCTCTTTGTCAAAGTTTAAAACTTTGACAAAGATTCATAGTTCCCAAAATCAGGCCCTCTTAGCCTCTTCACCTTTGTTCCTTTGTTCCTTTGTTCCTCTGCACCTCAAAAAAAAACTTAGAACCTTAGTCCCTCAAAATCTTAGCATCTTAAAAAAAATATTTGCATTTTAAAAAATTAATTCTACATTTGTAGAGCAGTGTCTATAATTGTAGAATTTAATGATATGAAAAAACTCTTTTTAATATTGTTTTTTGGCGTGATTCTTTTTGGATGTAAAAGTCCAGCGATCAATCAAAAGATTGATAAGAAAAAAGAAGGTGTTTGGATTGATGATTATACGCAGGATAATATCAGATACAAATCGTATGAATATTACAAACACGATCAGCCCGTAAAAAAGTGGAAATCTTATATCGACGGAAAAATTTATAAAACAGAAAAATATAAAAACGGAATCTGCATTGTAAAAAGCTATTACGAAAACGGAAAATTAGAATCCAAAGGAAAAACCAAACTAGAGGTTAATAAAATAGAAACACATTGGTTTTATTTCGGAGAATGGAAATTCTATTCAGATAAAGGGAAATTAGTCGCAATCAAAAACTATACAAACGGAGAATTAATCTCGGAACAAAAAATAAAATAAAATAAACCATTAAGTCTAAATCTATGAAAAAAATAGTTGCTTTCTTTTTTATTACCATGAATATTGGATTGATGCAGTGTCAAACCTATAAAGAATTTGTTGCAAAAGGCGATGATTCCTATAATGCTAAAGATTATAAGGGATCTGTTGAATTTTATGAAAAAGCTTTTAAAATGGAGCATACATCATCATCGGATTTGTACAATGGTGCGTGCGCCGCAGCTTTAAACAATGATGATAAAAAAGCTTTTAAATGGCTGGACTTAGCAATTGATAATGGATATGAAAACATTGCCCATATAAAAATTGATACTGATTTAGAATCGCTGCATAATAAAAAGGAGTGGACAAAGACAATCGAAAAATTGCAGAAGAAAATGGATATTATGAGCGCTAATTATGATAAACCATTGCAGAAAGAACTTTTGGATATTTATACAGAGGATCAGGGTATTCGTGGAGCGTTTATGAAAATTTATAAAGAACCTAATGCTGATAAAAAGAAAATTGACAGTATTGGAAAAATAATGCAGTACAAAGACAGTCTTAATCTCGTTAAAGTAATGAAGATTTTAGATGAAAAAGGCTGGGTGGGAAAAAATGTTGTTGGGTCGCAGGCCAATCAAACTTTGTTTTTGGTTATTCAGCATGCTGATTTAAAATACCAGCAAAAGTATTTACCAATGATGAGAGAAGCAGTTAAAAAAGGGAATGCAAGTCCAAGTAATTTGGCGTATTTGGAAGATAGAATAGCTTTAAGAGAAGGTAAAAAACAAATTTACGGAAGTCAGGTTTCCAATCATCCGATTACTAAAAAACCGTTTGTTTCGCCGCTTGAAGATCCAGATAATGTTGATAAAAGAAGAGCGTCAGTTGGGTTGGGAACATTGTCTGATTATCTTAAAAATTTTAATGCAGCTTGGGATGTGGAAGCCTATAAAAAAGAACTTCCCGAATTTGAGAAACTTCTTAAGGAGAAAAAACAAAAGACGAATTAAACATTAGAATCTTAGCAACTTAGTAACTTATAAAAAAATGCAATTAACAAACGCAGAAGAACAATTAATGGAGCATTTATGGAAGCTTGAAAAAGCTTTTATGAAAGATTTACTCGAAGCTTATCCAGAACCAAAACCGGCAACAACGACGGTCGCAACTTTACTAAAGCGAATGATTGATAAGAAATTTGTAGCATATAACGAATTCGGGAATTCACGCGAATATTATCCGCTGGTTAAAAAAACAACTTATTTTTCTAAACACGTAAACGGATTAATCAGTAATTTTTTTAATAATTCGGCATCGCAGTTTGCTTCGTTTTTTACAACCGAAACTAATTTGTCGGCATCGGAACTGGAAGATCTTAAAAAAATAATCGATTCAGAAATTCAAAAAAAGAAAAAATGATAACGTATCTTTTAAAATCAGGCGTATTGCTTGTTGTATTTTATGCGGTGTATAAAATGCTTTTAGAAAACGAAAAAATGTTTCGTTTTAATAGAATTTATCTTCTTGGAAGTATTGTTTTTAGTTTGATAATTCCGCTTCAGTTGTTTTCGATTGGATCATTTTTGTCCACCAAAACACAAATGATTGAACTGGATGAAATCATGATTATAACGAATAAAACGGTTTTAGATAAAGTAAATTATACGGAAATTCTAACATACTTTTTGAGTGTAATTTATATTGTCATTACAGCAATTTTGATCGTTCGCTTGATACGAAATATATATTCATTTACGATTAGAAAGAAAAGAAGTAAAATCGAATTTATTAATGGGCAAAAAATTGTTTTGACTAAAGAGTCTGTTTTGCCGCATTCTTTCTGGAATACTATTTTTATCAATCAGGAAGATTTTAACAATGGTAAAATTCAACCAGAATTAATAGCACACGAAAAAGCCCATTTGCAGCAAAGACATACTTTGGATATTTTGTTTGTTGAGGTTTTGCAAATTGTGTTTTGGTTCAATCCATTATTTGTACTATTTGAAAAAGAAATTAAACTCAATCACGAATTTTTGGCTGATGAAGCTGTAAACAAACAATTTGGAGAGATCAAAAATTATCAGAATCTCCTTCTGGATTTTGCATCGCATAAAAGTACAGTTTCACTTGCCAGCAATATTAATTATTTAATCACTAAAAAACGTTTACTAATGATGACTAAAAGAGAATCTCCAATTAAGATTGCACTGAAAGTATTTAGTGTAGGTATGCTTTATGTTTTACTGTTATTTGTTTTCAGTACTGAAACTGTGGCACAGGAAGTAATTAAAAATGATGATTTTAAGAAATTAACAGAGGTTAGTGTTAAGCCTGACTATCCTGGCGGTATAGTTGAGTTTTATAAGTTTGTAGGTCAAAATTATAAATTGCCTGCGGAAGTATCTAAACAAAAACTGAACGGAAAAGTATATCTTCAATTTATGATTGAGGAAGACGGTTCGCTGACCAATATCGAAATCCTGAGAGATAAATTGGGTTATGGCGCAGGAGAAGAAGCTGTTCGTGTATTGAAGCTTTCTCCAAAATGGATTCCAGCTTCTGATCAAGGAAAACCGGTTCGAGTAATGTACAGTCTGCCAATTACAATTCAGGCTGATAAATAATTTTAGAGGTACAAGGTTCAAAGCGGCAAAGATTCAAAGGTTTAAAACTCTGTCGCTTTGAACCTTTCCTCTTTGTACGTCAAAACAAAAAAAATCCGCTTTCAGCAATTTGAAAGCGGATAAAATTACAAACTAAAAAATCTAAAAAAAAAAATTAACATTCAGATCCAGACTAAAATAAATCTGGATTATATCCAAAATAAGGTACCTTTTGTTCGTTAAAAATTACGCCGTATTCTTCTAATTCTTTCAAAATTGGCTCATAAACTTCTTTTTTAATCGGAAGCTGAACGCCTGGAGTGGTAATCTTTGCGTTTAAAATCAATAATGCAGCAATAGCAACTGGAAGTCCTACCGTTTTTGCCATAGCTGTATAGGTTTGGTCGTCGCCAATGCAAACCATTTTAGAATCGATTTGTTTCTTTTCGCCGTTCAATTCATATCCGAATTTATGATACATTACAATCATATCTTTATCATCAGATTGTAGTGCCCAGCTGTCGCTTAATATTTTTTCTAAAATCTGAGCAGGCGTAGCATTAGGTAAATTCACTTTTTTGTCTGGGTTAAATAAATCCAATTCCAAAAGTTTATCCCACATTATATCGTCCTGATCAATTTTTAAAATCAATCGGGTTTTAATTTCTACAGAATCAGTCGGATGATAGGGAAGGAAAGAATTCACAAACTGACGGTAACTCATGTTTTCTGAATCTTCAATGATGTAGCTGTCATCTGTCATGCCAAGCTGTACAAACATATTCCAAGCTCTGGAATAACCCACTCTTCGAATAGTTCCTCTGTATAAAGTCAGAATATTATCTAAACCATAAATCGATCTGTATTTAAGAGAATCCCGATTAGAGTAGGCTTCAAATTTTCCGTAACCTTCTACTTCTAAAAATTCAGTTCTTCTAAATAAAGCGCTGTAAGGAATGTACTTATAAGTTCCTTCCTGAATAAATTTTGCTGCACCGCCTTGTCCGGCCAAAACTACATTTCGAGGTGCCCAAGTAAATTTATAATTCCATAAATTATTGTCAGATTCAGGAGCCACAAGTCCGCCGCAGAAAGATTCGAATAACAGCATTTTACCGCCTTTTGCTCGAATTTCGTCAATAACTTTCATGGCGCTCATATGATCGATTCCTGGATCAAGACCAATCTCGTTCATGAAAATCAAATTGTTTTTTAGGGCTTCTTCATTTAAAGCCTGCATTGCGTCGCTGATGTAAGAAGCGGTAACCAAATGTTTTTTAAACGACAGGCAGTCTTTTGCAATTTCGATGTGCAAATGTGCAGGAAGCATCGAAATTACTATTGAAGCATTTGAGATCGCAGTTTTTCTCTCTACTTCATTAAAAATATTTAAAGCAAGAGGAGTTGCATTAGGATGCTGCTGCGTTTTTAGTTTGGCTAAATCCAATGAAAGATCTGCTACAGTTAAATGCAGTTTTTCATCATTTGATTTTGATAGTAAATACCGAATCAAAGACGATGCAGATCTTCCTGCTCCAATTATTAAAACGTTTCTCATGTTCTAAATATTTAACACAAATATATTAAAATGTTATAAATATAACAATTTAAATTAAACAAAATTGATTTTATTTTTGAGATCGGCGTAAAAAAATTATGCGATTCTATACTAAATTATCTAGAATCTAAAGCGGTTTTTTGGTTTGTTTGAAGTATTTTTGTTTCAAATTTCAAAAGAGATAAATCATGAAAAGAAGAATCGTTTTAACTGGAGCTTTTGTAGGTATGATAGCTATTATTTTGGGTGCTTTTGGTGCTCATTTATTGAAAAAATATCTTTCAGTTGATCAATTAAGTACTTTTGAAGTTGGTGTTCGCTACCAAATGTATCATGCTCTTTTCCTTCTCTTCTTATCAACTCAAAAAGACATTGCAGAAAAGACGCTAAAAGCAATCTATAATTTTATAGTTGCCGGTGTCGTACTTTTTAGTGGTTCAATCTATTTGGTGGCAACAAAAGACTATACTTTGTTTTATTCTAAAATTATCGTATTCGCAACTCCAATAGGCGGTTTTCTATTAATTATTGGTTGGGCGCTATTATTCTTTACGATTTTGAAGAGAAAATCATAAAATCCCGAAAAAAAAATTCTGTCTAAGAATTAATCTTTAATTTTGTCTCATAAATAACATATAACTCTTGTTATGTGAATTTTTTCTATTTTTAGTTGTAAAACAAAAATAATATAACAAATTCACTCATAAGGTTGTAAATAAACAAATTAGAAGCAGTTATTTTTTTCTTTTTGTAATTTTTAAAGTGAAATTTCTCTTTTTTCATATAAATCAAAGTGAAATTTAATTATTTTAAAAGGAATAAGAATTAATCTGTAATTTTGCTTCTGAAATAAATATCACACACAACTTAAAATTTATGGACACTAACACAGTTTTCGCGCAATCGATTTCGTTGAAAGAATTAGGAATTGAAAATGCAAAAGTTCGTTACCAACTATCTGCAGATGAATTACATGCGATTACTTTGCAGTCAGGACAAGGTGTTGAGAATTCTACTGGAGCTTTGGCAATTAATACAGGTGAATTTACAGGGCGCTCGCCACAAGATCGTTTCATTGTAAAAGATGATATTACAAAGGATCAAGTTTGGTGGGGAAATGTAAATATCCCATTTGAACCTGAGGCTTTTGAAAAGCTATATAATAAAGTAACAGCGTTTTTATCAGACAAAGAAGTTTTTGTTCGCGATTCTTATGTTTGCTCTGATCCAAATTATAGATTAAATGTTCGTGTTGTAACCGAAACAGCTTGGTCAAATTTGTTTTGTTACAATATGTTCTTACGTCCAGAAGAATCTGAACTGGCTAATTTTACTCCAGAGTGGACAGTAGTTTGCGCTCCAAGTTTTATGGCAGATCCTGCTGTAGACGGAACGCGTCAGTCTAATTTTGCTATTTTGGACTTTACAAAAAAAATCGCTTTAATTGGCGGAACAGGTTATACAGGAGAAATGAAAAAAGGTATTTTCTCTGCATTAAACTTTATTCTTCCAGTTTTCAAAAATACACTTCCAATGCACTGTAGTGCGAATGTTGGAGAAGACGGAGATACTGCAATTTTCTTCGGCTTGTCTGGTACAGGAAAAACTACTTTATCTGCAGATCCAGAACGTAAATTAATCGGAGACGATGAGCACGGCTGGACAAACGAAAATACGGTTTTTAACTTTGAAGGAGGTTGTTATGCAAAAGTGATCAACTTAACAGAAGAAAACGAACCAGACATTTTTAGAGCAATCAAAAAAGGAGCGCTATTAGAAAATGTGGTTTTCAAAGCAGGAACAAACGAAGTAGATTTTGATGATGTTTCGATCACACAAAATACACGTGTAAGTTACCCAATAACGCATATTGATAATGTACAGCCAGGTTTGGTTGGACATGATCCAAAAAATATATTTTTCCTAACAGCAGATTCTTTCGGAATTCTGCCTCCAATTTCAAAATTAACGCCGGGTCAGGCAGCTTACCACTTTATTTCTGGATATACAGCAAAAGTTGCTGGAACAGAAGCTGGTGTAACAGAGCCTCAGCCAAATTTCTCAGCTTGTTTTGGAGCGCCATTTATGCCTTTACATCCAACACGTTATGCTGAAATGTTGAGCAAAAAAATGAAAGATGCTGGAGTAAAAGTTTGGTTAATCAATACAGGATGGACGGGCGGACCTTACGGTACAGGAAGCCGTATGAAGCTTAAATATACTCGCGCGATGATTACTGCAGCTTTAAAAGGCGAATTGGATAACGTAGAGTTTGTAAATCATTCGGTATTCGGAATTGCAAAGCCACAATCTTGTCCAAATGTTCCAGAAGAAATTTTAAATCCTAGAAATACTTGGGAAGACAAAGATTTATACGATACAAAAGCGTTGGAATTAGCACAGAAATTCAAAGCTAATTTTGCGAAATTTGAAGAGTTTGCCAATGCCGAAATCTTGGCAGGTGCACCAATTACAGAATAAAAGGAATTAATTCAAATAATAAAAGCTTCAGAGAAATCTGAAGCTTTTTTTATTGTAGGGGAATAGTACTCTACAATGTAATCGTTATGTTGGATATGAATTGAAAAGTTATTCGATACGAAATAGAAAATCCCTCTCTTCAAATGTTCAATTATTTATTGATTAGCTTTTCAAGCCTTTCCATCATTTCATCTTTTTCTTTCAGCATGCGTTCATACAAAGCAATTTTTTCTTCGTGAAGTTTTTTTAATTCGTCCAATGGATTGATATTGAATACAGGCTTAGCGTTTCCGATATAAGCATCTTTTTCAATGTTAAACGTGTTGGAAATAATATTTACAGCCTGTTCTTCATCAAAGTTTTGAAAAGCTTCGACAGGAATTTTTAATACTGTAGAAATTTGTCTAAGTATATTATCTTCAATTACATCTTTCTGCTCCAATAAAGAGATTTTCTTTTGATTCCAGTCTTCTCCCAGATCATAAGCCAGTGCTTCTTGCTTTATGTTAAGCATTTCTCTAAAACGTTTTACATTTCTTCCCTGATGTATTTTCTGTTCCATAATAACTTTTGATTTTCCAAGAGCTCAAAGATAAAGCCATTCGGATTAAAGACTGAATTTCAAAGATAGAAAAATATCCCTAATAATATCTTTTGTCAGATATTATATCCGTTTTTTAAAATAAATTATCCATTTTCTGATGGGTTTTTTTCGAATTGAGGTAGCAACTTTACAAAAAAGTTGTATGTAATAAAAAAAGTTTCAGAGCAATCGAAAGCTTTTTTTAGTAAGAAATATTTAAAAAAAAAGAATATTTTTCCTACAATTTAATAAAAATTTATATATTAGCAATATATTTAAATGTAATATTTTTATTGCTTAAATACCACTTCTCATTATTGATTAAAGTTAGAAATATTATTTCATGACAGCTTCAATCAATACCTATATAAATATGAGTTTTTTAGCAAAGCTAGAATTAGACAATGAAACCTTTAATGTTTTAGAGTTTGAGATCCATTTTACCCAACAGACAGACAGTAATGGCAAACCGGCAAGTAAGACAAAAGGTGGCCATATCAAATTAGTTGTAGAAAGCACACAAACCGATTTATTTTCGGACTGGATGGTTTCTAAAACCAGCGTAAAAGACGGTAAAATTATTTTTTATCGCAGAGATGCTATGAGCACAATGAAAAATGTTGCCTTTAAAAAAGCTTACTGCATTTCTTTCAGAAAAAAGTTTCAGAGTGAGGGAGTTTCCCCTATGACAACTGAAATTCTGCTTACTTCAAATGAAGTTAAAATAGGCAATACCGTATTTGAGAGCAATTGGAAAACAGATAACCTTTAATCCAAATGCATCATGGCTTTACAAACTATTACCACAATAAAAATTGGACAGACCGTAATCACCAATTTTACAAGCTTAAAAGTCGTGCAGAAAATTCACGACCATCATACTTTTTCTCTAGATGTAAGACAGGATTTCTTAGTAGAAGAGTTTAAGAGTATTATGCCTGTTTCGCAACAGTTATATGGCGAGAGAATAAGCATTGAGATAAAACCTATTGATGGGCTTAATGACCCGCTCATTAAGTCAGATCCTAAAAATTATATCATGCAGTTTTATGGTATAGTTTCAGGCGTCAGCATGAAAAAATCTTGCATTGACGATATCGAAGAAAGTTTTTTGATAGAAGGATACAGTACTTCTTTTCTGCTTGAAAACGCACCAGAATCTAACTCCTTTACAGCAATGACACTGAGTGATATTGTAAACAAAGTAAAGACGGGTTACAATATTGATATGCAGGTAAGGCCCTTTTATAAAGAAATTATCCCGTATACAGTACAATATAACGAAAGCTGTTTTGCTTTTTTAAACCGTTTGGCAATGCGCTATGGGCAATATTTTTATGATAACGGCAGAGTATTAATTTTTGGAGATTCTGCAGGTGTCATCCAGCCAAACCTGATTTATGGCTTAAATATGCATGAGTTTAGGTATAGCATTAAACTAATGCCTACTTCCTTTACCGTTGTAGAGAATGACAATCGCGATGGCAGCTATAGTACAGATAATACAATAAATTACCGAAAAGAGCTTGATGGCTTCCATCAAAATTTCATCAATATGTCTAACGCTGTTTACAGTAAAAAAACGGTAATGCAGCTCAATCAAAATGCTGTTGACGGACAGGGAAGCTTTACAGGTGAAGTATATACCCAGAATAAAATGCGTGCTGTTTTGAGCAGTTTAATGGAGATCGACGCATCAAGTGAAGTACCAGGCGTTACAGTAGGGAATACCGTGAGAATAAGCGGTGTAGACAAACAGCACGAAAGCTCTTATCGGATAACCGAAATTGTGCATACCTGTGATGATGGCGGTGGTTATGAGAATCATTTTAAAGCGGTAAACACCAGCGACTCGGTGTTTTCACCTAAAACAAATCCTGATCTAATACCCTATTGCGGCAGCCAGACCGCAGTGGTTATCTCCAATGCTGATCCCGATGGACTTAGTGCGGTAAAAGTGCAGATGCCTTGGCAGAAAATAAAAGGTCAAACAACGCCTTACATACCAATGGTTCAAAAGCATGGAGGCGAAGGAAGAGGCTCTCATTGGATTCCTGAAATTGGCGATACAGTATTTGTAGATTTTCAAAGCAATAATGCCGAACTGCCAATTGTAGTGGGAACTATGACCAGCCGAAAAGAAAAAAGCGGTTACAGCACAAAAAATAATGACATTAAGGCAATTCATACTAGAAGTAATAATCTTTTGGTTATGAATGATGCAGAGGGAAGTGTGTTATTACAAGATGCATCTAAAAGCTTTATGAAAATAGACGGGAAAAGAAAAATAGAATTAAATACCGATGTTTTTGAAATCAATGTTAAAAAGCTGATAATAAACGCCTCGCAAAGTACGGAGATAACCACAAACGATTATGTACTCAATGCCTTAACCCGTATTTACGTTTTAAGTAAAACCATGCAGCAGAAAATATCTGGATTTATGAACCTGTTTAGCGGTACAGCACTTATAAACAGTAGCGATAAGATAGATATTGAAGCAAAAGTAGCCAAACTACACGGTAGTCAAAAAGCTCTTTTACATTCAGATAAAGAAGCGATTGTAAACAGTACAGGCACTGCAAAAATACATGGTACAGAAGGAAATAGCCTTACTAATACTGCAAAAGAGATAGAAGCATCGCCTACAGATTCTATAGCGTTGGCAACCGTTTATTTTCGTCCTCTTCCTTCCTGGAAAGGAGAATTTGGTTTTGATTGGTTAAGAGAAAAAGATAATGGGCTAAATACAGAACCTGATTATGAAAGTATAATTGAGGGTGGTTATAAAGATGGAGGAAGTGATTTAAATCCTGTTGATGCTTTTACGAACTTAAAACTAAAATATCAAAGTATACCAATTACTAGAAAAGTTGCATCAAATACTTCAGTTGCAGAATATTTAGTGCCTTATTTAACGTTATTTTCTGAGGAGTTTACAGATACCTTACCCAAAACAATTTTAGTAAAGCCTCGTTGCGAGGCAGAATTGAAACTTTTAGTAGATATTGAAGAAGAAGTAGATGAATTAAAATTTGATTATGATGATACTTTATTTGAGATTGATTGCCGAATACTTGCACAAAAGACCAAAACTAATGGTCTTACAGATCCAAGCGATACTATAAAAATAAAATGCTTAAAAGACCTCAATAGTGATAAAGAAATTAAAATTTATGTTTACCCAAAAGGAAGTACTGCAAAAACATCTGCGGAACAGTTATTAGAACGTAAGTTGGCTGGGAAAATAATAGTAATTAAAAACGATGTCACAGCAAGAAAGGAGGAAAAATTTGTGTTGGTGGGAATAGAAACTAATGTAAATGATACTCCAAATAGAAATATAACAGGTATTTTTTCTCCAGCTGAAAAAATAAACTTATACAATACTTTGCATCAGGCATTGATAGTGCCTACTGTGGAAGAAACTATTTTAGATTTATCCTCTAATACAGATTATCAGTTAGGAGGTAAATTTTTAGATGGCACAGATATTAAATTAACCTACATGAATAATAGCGGAAGAACTGTGAAAAACATGGATTTATATAGAGATTGTACAACTAAATTTGAAAATTTCCAAGATGAAAGCAAGACTTTGATCAACGCAAAATATAATGGCTTTTTTACTATTTTCAAGTTTGGGATTGCTTCTAATAAAATAGATGTACTAGGTGCGGTAGAAGAAATAGCAACTCGTAATGTTATTATTTTTACTTTATTGGGTGTTAGAGATGACAGTACTTTAAATCACGAAAGTTTGCACGGACTAGGGTTATGCCACACTCATAGAGATGCAAAACCATTACATAGACGTAATTACAAATACATATATCCAAATGCACAAGGAAGTATTTTACAGCCAATACCTAATCCTCGAGATTCTACAGACAATGTTATGTGTTATCGCTCTGTAGCCTATACAACATGGCATTGGCAATGGGAAATTATTAATTCTAACATTATTAAATAATGAAAAGGATAATTGTATTGCTCTTCATAATTTCATTATTCAATTGTACTAGTCAATTTAAAATAGAAAATAAAAAAACTAATAAGGGTAAAGAAAAGATGGAATATTTTGATATAGAAAAATATAAGGATTGGGAGTCTGATACAGAATGGAACTCAAATGAAATAGTCAAATTTTTGAAAAAAGGAAATGATAGGGTAGAAATATATTTCTATAAAAAAGGAATTCAAGTTCGTCTAAAAAATACTCAAAATTATTATAGTACTGTAAAAACTTACAGCTATAAAAATAAACTATTACAGGGAGTATCGCATGAGTTTTATGCAATAGATATAGGCATATACAGAGAGTATGATGAGATAGGGAAGCTTGGTCGAGAAATAGACTATGACAAGCCATATAAATTTTCGATAAAACAACTGATTGAAAAAGTAAAAAAGGAATGCAATGTAGATTTAGAAAAAAAGATACAAAATACTTGGGCAAAAAGAAAGGTAGATCAAAATTTGAAAAAACCTTTTTATGAGGTTTCTCTAGGATCTAAAGAAATTCCTGGACAACAAGAATATATTTTGATAGATGGTACAACAGGCGAAACTTTGTTTGAAACTATTTATTACACAAAAGGAGATATCGAAACAATGAATCCATTTGATCAATATATTACAAAACTAAAAAAGGAAGAAGAGGAAGATAATTCTTATTTCAAAAATTACAAAGGAAAAAACTACACCAAAAAAGAATGGAAAGAATTTGAAGAAGAGTGGTATAAAAATTACAAGGAAAATAAAGACAAAGGTTTTTGGGATGATATATTTAAAAAACCTGGGAAGAAATAAAAGAAGCTAAATTTAGTGTTATGCCAGAAAAAATAACAGAGACAGCAATTCTAATCTGCAATAAAGGAGCAAAACCCAGCAAACTAAAAGTAACAAGCCAGGATTTTTGTATGGCAGAAAATAAATTAATTGCTACAGAAAATGACAAACAAGCCGAAACTAATATTCCTAACTTTAGTGCTTGCAGTATTACGAGAAGCCAATGCAATCCTGCTGTAATTAAATGGGAGAATACAGCAGAAAAAGATACAATTAATAATTATAAAATACTTACTGATAAATCTACTTGTCAATGTAGTATCGGGGGTAAAATTTCAGTTCAGTTTAAAGGATATAGTGAGAAACATAATCTTGGTTGAAAAGAAACTTTATTAGCTCATTTCTAATATTCTAATTTAAATATAGTGTTCAAATAAAAAAAGCTGTTCATAACGAACAGCTTTTTTGTTTGGTTTTCAATCACAGTAAAAAAAAATAAATAAACACTGAAACCTGCGACTGAAAACCTTTAGAACTTTATTTCTTTGATTCGTCTATACGTTTCTGGATTAAATCCCAAGCGTAATAGTGAAAAGTCATTCCGTTGCTCATCGCTACGAAAAGTCCATTTTTATATTGACCTCCTAAGTTTACACTTGTAACATCTGCACCATCACATTCAATTGTTGATGTTGGTACTTCAGCCAATAAAGTATGATTATTTAGATTTCCTTTTGCGCCTTCTCTAGGATAAACCATAAAAGAATTTGCCTGCTGGTTAGAGACTAAAATATATCCTGTAGAATCTGTTTTTTTGTAAATAGCAATTCCTTCGTGATCTGCTTTAAAATCTTTCTGCCCGAAGAAAGCCAATTCTTTATTATCATTTAACGCTGGATCTGCCTTGTATTTTCTAATTCCAACTTGTTCATCACAGTAGTAAACAAAACCTAATTCATTATCGACTGCGATTGCTTCAATTTCTTTTTTACCGCTGTAAGTTCCAAATTTTCGAACCACTTTTGCCGCAGCAAATTTTCCGTTTCCAGAAAGTTCATACTGCCATAAATAACTTCCAGAAGGACCTGTTTTTCTTCCTACAATAGCAAAAATTTTCTGATCGCTTGGACGTGTGTACAACGAAACTCCCATTGGATCGCGTTGTGCTTCACCTTCAAAAACTTCGATGCCGCCATTATCAATAGGCTCTAAATCTGGAAGACTGAAAATTCTTATTTTGTTACTTTCACGTTCTGTAGTAACGGCAACATCTACTTTTTTTCCATTAATAAGTAATCCGTAAGCGATGTCAACATTATTTGGACGTTTTAGTGGAATTGATTTTTTAAGGATTTTTCCATTCAAATCAAAAGCATACAAACCACCGTCTGTATCTTTATCAGTTCCCACAATAATACTTTTTGAAGCATCAGCTGGGTTAATCCAGATTGAAGGATCATCGGTATCGTGAGGCAAAGCTTCGGTAACCGTTGTTGGTTTTACCGCATTGGGTTGAATTGGGGCTAGTTTATCATCTTTACAAGCCATAAATGCAAGGCTTAAAAGTAAAAAAGCTAGTATAGATTTATTTTTCATTCCGATATTTTATTTTAAAAGAATTAGACAGAACCGCTAAGTTCTGTCTAATTTAGTCGTTTTTTAATTGATTTTACAAGTCTAATTTCAATCCGAAATTGTAACGAGCTTGGTAATATTCTGCTTGTTTTGTATGTGCAGCAACTCCTTGATAGTAACGTAACGGTTGATTTGTTAAGTTATTAGCTTCAGCAAAAAAGCGAAGTTTTGGAGTAATTTTATAAGAAGCATTTGCATCTAAGAAAAACTGCTTATCGTAATAACTGTCTTTATAAGATTCTGAACCTAATTCATCTAAATAATCAGATGTAAAGTTTGTTGAGATTCTTGCAGAGAAACGTTTGTTTTCCCAAGACAAAGATCCGTTAAACATATGAGGTGTTGTTCCAGGAAGACTGATATCGTTTCTTTCGTTTCCGTCTTCATCAGCAATTCCTCTAGCTTTAGACTGCGTATAAGTATAGTTTAAATAGATACCAAATCCTTTTAAGAATTTACCAGGAAGAAAATCCAACTGACGCTGGAAAGCAACTTCAAATCCGTAAACATCAACTTTGTCTCCGTTTCTAGATTGTAAAAATGACCAGTTTTCTCCCGCTGGAATTGGATTTATTTGATTTGGAAAATCTGCAGCAAACTTAGCATCAGTATATTGATTGTCGCTGTAGTTGTAAATGAAATCGTTTAATCTTTTGTAGAAAAAACCTCCAGAAATCAAACCAACAGATTTGAAATAGTTTTCTGCCATGAAATCATAATTGTATGAGTACGTTGCATCAAGATCTGGATTTCCTGCTGTAATTTCCTTATCGGCAGCAATGTTGTTTACATAAGGCGCCAAAGCGTAATAGTTTGGTCTTGCCAAAGCCGTTGTAGCAGCGGCTCTTAAAATTAAATCTTTTGTTGCATTATATTGAAATGAAATACTTGGTAAAAGATTCGTGTATGAATTTGTATTGTTGATTTTACTTTCTAATTCTTCTTCATCCAAAACTCTGTTTCCTGTATAATCAATATGTGTATTCTCAACACGGAAACCTAAAACCATAGAAAGTTTATCATTAAAATCCTGATCCCATCTTACATAAGCGGCAGTAATTCTTTCTTTAGCGTTATAGTTTACCGCTAAATATTCTGCTGGATCTGTTTCTTTTTCAAATAAAGAAGCATTATTTAAATCCAAACCTCCTAAATAAGCAGCCGAAGCAAAAGTTCCCGGCACATATTTACTTCCTGGATTAAATCCGTTTCCGTCATAATAACTTGTTGGAACTTCAGATAGTAATTCCATCCCATCCGTAAGCGGCGAGTAAGAATAGAACATATTATTTCTTTCTTTTTCTTTTAAACGAAGTCTAAGACCAGTTCTCAATCTTCCTTTTTCTCCTGCAATAACAGAAAATGGAAAACGGATATTTACTTTTGCACCAAATTCACTTTCGCTTGTTTCGTCTGTGTTTTCTGTAACTGAATCAAATTCAAACGCATCAGTTGATTCGCCAGCAGTTGTCATTAAAGGAAATCTTGGATTAGATAAATCTTGGAACATTTCCAATCCTTTCTGACGGTATTCGATATAACGCTCTCCCGGACGGTATTCTCTAGCTTTTGCGTAGTTTGCAGACCAGTCTAAATCTAATGTTGAGTTGATTAAGTGTTCTCCACGAAGTGAATAATTTTGAACTCTTTGGTCTTCTAATCTTCTGTTTTTGTTTCTGCTGTTGTCTAAACCACCTTTTGTCTGACGTTTTACACGGCCTTCAAATCCAGTGATTTCTTCGCCATTATAAATTGGGTCAATATCATCGTAAGTAGTTCTGAAACGGTTTTCTCTATCATCTCTCCAGTTGTAAATTGCATTAGCGAAAATCGTATTGTTTTCGTCAAATTTATAATCTAAAGCTACAGATCCGCTGCGGCGAATACGTTGTACATCGTATTTTCTAATTTCTGAAGCTTGCAAATACTCATTTCCAAATTCATCTTTTACCCATTCGTTTTCGATGTTATCAGAGCCATAATCAACATTGTTATAAGAACCGCTGAAAACAGCTCCTAATTTATTGTCGAAAAAACGATTACCGTAAACTAGACCAGCAGTGTAAGAAGCGTGGTCACGAATTGGCATATAACCGCCGGCAAGTGTTGCAGAAATTCTTTCTCCGTTTGGAGTAGCTCTTGTAATTAAGTTTACAGAACCTCCAATCGCGTCTGCATCCATATCTGAAGTTAAAGTCTTATTTACTTCAATAGTCGAAATCATATCAGACGGAATTAGGTCCATTTGTACGTTTCTGTTATCTCCTTCTGCAGACGGGATACGGTCACCATTTAAAGTTACAGAGTTTAAAGACGGTGCCAAACCTCTAATTATAATATTACGAGCTTCACCTTGGTCATTCTGCATAGTAATACCAGGAACACGTTTCAAGGCGTCTCCAACGTTAGCATCTGGAAAACGACCCATTTGATCAGAAGAAATTACGTTTCCTATATTTTTATTATTTTTTTGTTGATTCAAAGCTTTGGCCTGACCTTTTAAGATGTCTCCAACCACAACTTCATTTAATTCTGTTCCAGAAGTTTTAAGAGCAAAATCGATAACGTTGTTTTTTCCCTGCTCTACTTTTATTTCTTGAGTTAAAGAAGTATATCCAATATATTTTACTTCAACTTTATAAGTTCCTTCATTAATATTCAATAATTCAAAACGACCGTTGTAGTCAGAAACGGTATATTTTTTTTCGCCTACAATTTGAACCATAGCTCCAGGAAGAGGCAGTTTGTCATCGGCATCTAATATCTTTCCAGATATAATCGCTTTCTGAGCAAAACCTGTAAAGGCTAGTAAAAAGAATGCTGTTAGTACTAAAAATTTTTTCATTGTGTGTGTTTAGTTTGATTTGCTGCGAAACTATAATCTACGTATTACTAAAAGCCTTTAAAAAAATTAACATAGTGTTATGATTAACCAAAAATTTGAGGATGTTATTAATGTTTAACTAACATTAAAACTTCAAATAATTGATTCACAATTAAAAACAAAGAATTATTTTGATTGTATTTAAAAATTTGGCGTTAAATTTGCCTTATCAATCACAATCAAAAATCATCAATCATGTTAAAACAATTTTTTATCCTATGTTCAGGAGTCGACCGAGATCTCTTGAAAGACTGCTCAGAAGGCGAACAAACTAAATATGTAGGTATTGGCGCCACTGTATTTTTTACAGCAGTTATGGCTTTTCTGGCCAGTGCTTATGCGCTTTTTACCGTTTTCGATTCTATTTATCCTGCTTTAATTTTCGGATTTGTATGGAGTTTACTCATTTTTAATTTAGACCGATTTATCGTCTCTACTATTAAAAAAAGAGATCGTTTTTTAGACGAATTCCTGCAGGCAACACCACGTATTTTATTGGCGGTTATTATTGCTATTGTAATTTCTAAACCTTTGGAGATTAAAATCTTCGAAAAAGAAATCAATACTGTTTTGTTGAAAGAAAAAAACGAAATGGAATTGGCGAATAAGAAGCAGATTGGCACTTATTTCAAATCTGATCTAGATAAAAACAAAGCAGAAATTGCAGCTTTAAAAGCAGATATTGTAAAGAAAGAAAAAGAAGTTAATGGGTTATATTCTACTTACATCACAGAAGCTGAAGGAACGACTGGAACTAAAAAACTTGGAAAAGGTCCTGTTTATAAAGAGAAACGAGAAAAACACGATGCCTCTTTAAAAGAGTTTGAAACTTTAAAAACGGCAAACGAAGCTAAAATTGCCGAAAAAGAAAAAGCAGGAATAAAACTGCAAGCCGATTTAGATAAAAAAGTTTCACAGACACAGCCGATCATCGAAGGTTTTGACGGATTAATGGCGCGTATCAATGCGTTGAATAAATTGCCGTGGCTTCCATCATTTTTCATTATGCTGTTGTTTTTAGCGATCGAAACGTCTCCAATTATTGCCAAATTATTAGCACCAAAAGGCGAATTCGATTTTAAACAGGAAGAAGCCGAAACAGCGATGAAAGCTACTTTGACACAAAACAAATACCAACGTGAACTGCTAGTGAAAACAAGTGCCGAAATGCACGATAAAGTATATGCCGATATTGCAGAAGATAAAAGTCTGTACGATTTACAGCGCAAAAATGCAAAAGAGTTACTAGAACTGCAATCGCATAAATTTGTAGAAAAACAGAAAGCGACTTTATAAGTCGAAAGTCAAAAGTCGAAAGTCTGAAAGTCGAAGAAAGGAGTTAAAAAGATAAAGCCCTAAATAGAATTTCTATTTAGGGCTTTTATATTTTAGACAAAGTCAAAGGGACTTTACGACTTTCGACTTTTGACTTTAAGACTAAAATTTTACATGTAACTTAAAATCTCTTTTTTATAAGCATCATATTCACCTTGCATGATTAAACCATTATCAAGGAGTTTTTTGTAATTCTGTAATTTATCAAAAAGTTCTTCTTTAGATAATTCACTCAATTTGCGATCGCCTGTTGGCTGTGTTTGCTGGATTGGTTCAAATGTTTCCGTATAAACTGGTGCAGCTGGTAAAATTTCAGCAAAGCTTGTTACTTCTTCAGTTTCAACTTCTTCAATTTCTTCATCTTCTTCCTCTTCATATTCTGCTTCTGTAACTTCTTGGATTGGAGTAGCAGCCTGAACTGGATTTTTCAATAAATCCAATTGTTCTTTAGCGTAAGTATAAATTTTTCTAGCCTGAATTTTCGGAATATAATCAATAGAAACTGCCAAATCTGTTTTGGTGCCAAAAGAAAACTCAGAACCCAAAATATTTTCTTTTACAAAAGTACTCGCAATATCATCCCAAGTATAATCTGTAAAATCCATTGAAAGACCTAAATTTTTAGGTTTACAGATAATGATACGCTTGTTTGTTAATACAATACTATCAGGAAAAACAGTAATTGCAGGCTTTTTTTGCACTGCGATATATCCAACTTCTTCGCCTTTCATCAATAAATCTGTAAGTTTTGAAGTGATTTTTTCAATCGCTTTTGGATCTTGTTCTTCGTTTAGAAATTTTTTAAATTGTTCTTTCATGATTTTATAAATTGCTAAGTTGCAAATTGATTGGGATTTCTTTTTTTATCTTACCGTGCAAATGTAATGCCTAATTTTCTAATTGCTCCGCCTGTTCGGTAAAAAAGTTACCTCGGGTCGATAATTTCATTCTGAATTTTCTTTGTCAAACTTTTGAAAACCAATTCATACGAATGATCGATCAATTCTTTGACAAATTTGTCTGAAAGATTTCCGTTTAAAGCAATCGTATTCCAATGCACTTTACTCATGTGAAATCCGGGTTGTATTTCATCATATTCTCCTCTGAGTTCTTGTGCGCGTTCTGGATCACATTTTAAGTTGACTGCGGGTTCACTTTTTTCCCATTGAGACAACGAGGATAAAGCAAAAATTTTGCCTCCCACTTTAAAAACCAAAGTATCTTCATCAAAAGGAAAATGTTCGCTTGATCCCTTTTTTGATAGACAATATTCATAAAACGTTTCTAAATTCATAACTTTTTATTTACCAATTTCACCTAAATGCGTGTATTTAAAACCCTTTTCATATTTCAATCCGTAACCGAAAATTCGATCCATTGCCGAATGTGAAAATAAAATAATTCCGGCTAATTGTATACTTTCAATGCTTAAATAACATCCTAAACCATAAATTAAAAGTGCAATTCCTTTATGATGAAAAACATTGTACAAAAATGCGCCGCTTTTATTTCCGAAAAGATATCCAAGCATAGAAAAATCTGGAGCTAAAATTAATGCGGGAAACCACCACCATTCAAAATTTAACTGATTGAATAAAAAGATGCCGAGGATAAACAAAGCCGTTTCTTCGAGTTTAATAATGGTGTTCATCATATTATTTTTTCCATCATTTTTTCAGGATGGTTTAGTTTTGTAAATCCGAATTTCTCATATAAAAAATGAGCGTCAGTTGTTGCCAAACGCCAAATTTTGACATTTTGAAGCCGTGGTTCATTCATCATTGTTTCAATTAAAATCGATGAATATCCTTTTCCGCGATGTTCTTCATCAATAAAAACATCCATTAAATAAGCGAAAACAACATAGTCGGTAATCACGCGTGCGAAACCAATTTGTTTATCATCTAAATAAATTCCGAAACAAACAGAAGAATCGATTGTAGTTTGAACTTCCTCAATCGTTCGTCCCGCAGCCCAATAAATATCTTTCAAAAAGTTTTGTATAAACGGAACGTCAAGTTTGGTTTTATCTGTAGAAACGGTTATCATTAGTATTCAGTGTTCAGTTTTTGAGTGTTCAATTTTAGTCTCAGTCCCAGTATCAGTTTTCAGCAAATCTAAAATCTAAAATCTGCAATCTTAAATAATAAAGGCTTGCTCGGACTTGCGTCATTTTCAAACGAAGCAATTTGAAGATTTAGTATATAATTCCCATCTTCGATTTCCTCTGCAACATAAATCATTTCAGTAATTGTTGCGTTTAATCGTGCATCAGAATTTAGATTCACAGTATCCTTTACATTCCAAAACGCTTTATGAGCTAATAATTTGCCTTCGTCATGTTCCTTGTCCACACTTGGCAGATCAATTAATAAATGTTCAATTTCGCTTTCGCGAATGAAAATCGCCGCTTCTTCAGACAAATAAGGCGGATTTGTATTCGAATATTTTCTTGATTTTTTATCTTTTTGATTGGGAAGAGTTCGAATTATTAGAGCTTCGCTTGTAACGCTGAGCAATCCCGTGACTTCGGGAGAAGTGCTTTCATTTGATGTCACATTGAGCGAAGTCGAAATGCTTTCTTTCGTAATCACAAAATCATCTCCAATTTTCTCAGGCTCAACCGTAATCAATTTAGCAAAAAAGAAAAACTGCCTCAGCGATTGATTGATGCTGTAAAAATCATTTGTAATATGTCCCAAACATTCCGTATGCGTGCCATGCCCATGCGGATTAAAAAAGATATTATTGAAATTAGTTGATGATTTCCCCTCAGAAACTTTACCAATCCAATCGCCAAAAACTACAGGTTCGATAACTGGTTTTTCGATATACCAAGCAATCGGGTTTTCGTCTGTGTTGGTCAATGGAATTGAAATATCAATGGGTTTTGATAAGTCGATTTCGAAGTTGTTGATTTTTGCTAACACAAATTTGGGTTTTTATGCCGCAAAGACGCTAAGTCACAAAGTTTATATAATTTGAGTCTTTGTGCCTTCGTGGCTAATTTTAGTCTTCCAAATTTAGATAAAATAAATCTGAAGCAATTCCATCCGTTAAAAATTTTCCTTTTGGAGTTGGTTTTAAAATATTATTTTCAATCAAAAGTAAATCGTCGTTCAAGAATTTTTCAGATTGTTTTTTGAGATAATTGAAATATTCCAATCCAAATTCATTTTCGATTCTTTCTAAAGAAACGCCCCAAATAGTTCGCAGTCCTGTCATAATATATTCGTTATACCGATCAGAAATAGTCAGGATTTCAGTTTCTAAAGGAAGTTCGTTATTCTGAATTGACTTTAAATACAATGAATTGTTAGCAACATTCCAGCCTCGTTTTTCGCCGTCATAACTGTGCGCCGAAGGACCAATTCCGATATATTTTTTGCCTAACCAATATGCCGAATTATTTTTGGAGAAATAATTCTCTTTTCCAAAATTGGACAATTCGTAATGGATAAAACCATTCTTTTCAAGCGTTTCAACCAAAATCATAAAATGATTTGAGGCAGCTTCGTCTTGAGGTTCGGCAATTTTTCCGGTTTGAATTAATTTGCTTAAAGCCGTTTTCGGTTCAACCGTCAAAGCATAACTAGAAATATGCAGAATGCCAAAACTCAAAGCGGTTTCAATATTTTGTTTCCACATTTCGTCGCTCATTCCTGGAATTCCGTAAATTAAATCAAGCGAAATATTATCAAAATATTTTGTCGCTTCCTGCAAACATTTTATGGCTTCCGCCGAATTATGAGCTCGATTCATCATCTTCAAATCTTCTTCGTAAAAAGACTGAATTCCGATGCTTAAACGATTTATGGGACTTTTGGATAATTCTAAAATTCGCTCTGCAGACAAATCATCTGGATTGGCTTCGAGTGTTATTTCAGGATTTGCTGCAACATCATAATTTTTATAAACTTCTGAAATTAAAAAGTTGATTTCCTCATTTGTCAACACAGAAGGAGTTCCGCCGCCGAAATAAATGGTTTCAATTGTGTTGTCACTTCGAGCGGAGTCGAGAAGTTCAAATTCATTTTTACGCATGGCAATTTCTTTGGCTAAAGCCAAAACCATTTCGTCCTTCTTTCTCATCGAAGTCGAAAAATGAAAGTCGCAATAATGGCAAGCCTGCTTGCAAAAAGGTATGTGAATGTAGATGCCGCTCATGTTTTAGTGTTCAGTGTTCAGGTTTTTAGTGTTCAGATTTTAGTGCTCAGTGTACAGTTTTTTAGTATTCAGATTATACTGATCACTAAAATCTGACCACCGATTATTCTTTTCTCACTCCAAACTTCTCTGGGTTTAGTAACATATAGTTTAATAATTTACCTATTTCAATACTTTCGGATAAAAGTTCATCATAAGATTCATTTGAAATATATTTACAAGTAAGAGCGAATTCCAGCCAAACTTGTGTTTCAGAATTTTCACCATCAGAGTCAGTTAATTTACTATAAAAATGTTTCGGATAAATACGTTTTCTGTAAGCTTCTGCAATAGTAACTGGAACACTTCTAGATGAACGTCTAATTTGATCGGTTAAAGAATAAGTTTCTTCTTTTGGAAACTGTTTTGTAATATTAAATATCTTCATTGCTAAAGAAAAAGACTTTTTGTAAGCCAGTAAATCTTGAAATTTCATTACGTTTTTTATCAAGAACGAATTTTTTGTAAGAAAATTACAAGAAATATTTTAAGCTAACAACTGTTTACTAAAAATCTGACCACTGACCACTATTTCTTAACTCTTTCCTCATTTTGTTTTACAAAAGCATCCCAGCCCGAATAACTTTTTCCTGCTACGACTTTTCCCGAATTAAAGAAATGACAGACTGCAGCAGCCAAACCATCGGTTGAATCGAGGTTTTTTGGTAATTCTTTTAAACCTAAAAGCTGTTGCAGCATTTTGGCAACTTGTTCTTTACTGGCGTTTCCGTTGCCGGTAATCGCCATTTTTATTTTTTTAGGTTCGTATTCCGTAATGGGTATATCTCTCGAAAGTCCCGCTGCCATTGCTACGCCTTGTGCGCGTCCCAACTTTAACATCGATTGTACGTTTTTACCAAAGAAAGGCGCTTCAATCGCAATTTCATCTGGATGATGCGTTTCGATTAATTCGATGGTTCTTTCAAAAATGATTTTCAGTTTTTGGTAATGATTATCGTATTTGGACAATTGCAACTCGTTAAGCTGCAAAAACTCCATTTTTTTATTGATTACTTTAATCAATCCAAAACCCATAATCGTGGTTCCAGGGTCAATACCTAATATGATGCGTTCTTTTGTCAAAGTTTTTGTTTCAAGTTTGAGGTTTCAAGTTTCAAGTTTTTGAAAAATGATACCTATTCATTTTCTCATTTTCAAATTGCCACACTCTCAAATTGATTACTTTTGCGGCATGATTTCAATTCCTCACAAAGCTAAACAATTCCTCGTTCTTCTGGCTAAACTTTTGATCGTTGGCGGCGCATTTTATTTTATTTACAATCAGCTGGCAAATAACGACAAATTGGACTGGAATAAGTTCATTGTTTTGTTTCGTAAAAATCAGTCGGTTTTAGGAATCTCCTTTATATTGCTTTTGAGTGTTTTGAATCGTTATTTCGAAATACTAAAATGGCAGAACCTTGCCAAAGTTATTCATCAAATTTCTATATACGAAGCAACAAAACAGGTTTTAGCTGCTTTAACTGCTGGAATTTTTACGCCAAATGGAGTAGGAGAGTACGCTGGAAAAGCATTGTATTATCCAAAATATGAGGCCAAACGAGTCGTTTTTTTAAACTTAATCTGCAACGGAATCCAGATGATTTTGACTATCATTTTTGGGATTTTCGGATTGCTGTATTTCAATGCACAATTTAATGTAATTAGTACCAAAACAGTTTTAATTTTATTTGGCGGATTTTTACTGATTCTGATTGTTTTATTTTCAATCAAAAAGATCAAAGTCAAAGAATATTCGATTGAAAAACTGATTCATAAAATCAATGAAATTCCGAAAACAATTCATCAAAAAAACATCTTTTTAGGAATTTGCCGTTATCTGGTTTTTTCCCATCAGTACTACTTTTTGTTTTTAGGTTTTGATGTCGATTTGCCTTATTTAACTTTAATGGCAGCCATTACATCGGTTTACTTTTTAGCATCATCTTTGCCAACCTTTCAGTTTTTAGATTTTGCTGTAAAAGGAAGCGTAGCCATTTACTTCTTCGGAATTCTTGGTGTAAACGAATGGATCGTAATTTTCATCAGTACCTTAATGTGGTTTCTAAATGTAGTTTTACCAGTAGTTTTAGGAAGTTATTTTGTGCTGAATTTTAAAACCAAAACAGCAGAATGATTTTTACTTTATTTACCATATTAGCAATTTACATGATAAGCATCGGTTTGCTTATTTATGGTTTTTTCAAAGTAAAAAAATATCAAAAGAAAGATTTAAAGCCAAAGACAAGTTTTACGATTATTGTTCCGTTTCGAAATGAAGAAGAAAATCTTCCTAATCTCTTAAAAAGCTTTTCAAAACTAAATTATCCAGCAGATTTATTTGAAGTAATTTTAGTTGACGACAGTTCTGAGGAGAAATTTCAAGCCTCAATTTTCACTTTTCACATTTCACAAATAAACAATATTCGCATTTCGAGTTCGCCCAAAAAAGATGCTATTACAACGGCAATACAGCACGTAAAAACCAATTGGGTAATTACCACAGATGCCGATTGCATTGTTCCTGAAAACTGGCTTTTAACTTTTGACAATTACATTCAGGAAAATAAAATTTCTATGCTTGCGGGAGCGGTTACGTATGAATGCGAAAATTCATTGCTGCATCATTTTCAACAATTAGATCTTACGAGTCTGCAAGGCGCAACAATTGGAAGTTTTGGTTTACATAAAGGCTTTATGTGCAACGGCGCCAATTTCGCTTATAAAAAATCATTTTTCGAAAGTTTGAATGGCTTCGAAGGAAATAATAAAATTGCCAGTGGAGATGATGTTTTTTTATTGCAGAAAGCAATTGAAAAATCGCCTCATGAAGTTCATTATTTAAAAGCAGATGAAGCAATCGTAACTACAAAACCAACCCAAAATTGGAAATCATTATTTTATCAAAGAGTGCGCTGGGCAGCAAAAACAACTTCATATAAAAGTACTTTTGGAAAGTGTCTAGGACTAATCGTTTTCTTTGGAAATTTGAGTTTTGAAATTGGCTTTTTCTTAGTATTATTTCAAATCGTAGATTATCCGTTTTTTGTTTTATTTGCCTTTTTAAAGTTCACTATTGATTTTGTTTTGCTTTCTAAAACAAATCAATTTTTGACAAAAGACCGAATTAAAAGTCTTTTATTAAGCAGCTTGTTTTATCCATTTTTTAGTTCAACTGTGGCGTTATACAGCTTATTTGGTACTTATAAATGGAAAGGCAGAAGTTTTAGAAGTTAATTATTTTTGTGAAGCTTCTTTGCTCAAGCTAGTACGGATTACTTTTCGTCTTTTGCCTTCAGAATTACGGGTAGAATGAATTGCGTTTTTACTGGAATACCGCGTTTTATAGCCGGATTTATTTTTGGAAAATCAACCAGACGCGCATGTAAAATGCTGTCAATTTTTATGGTGTCATAAGCAACAGAATCTTTATGAAACTGAGGTTCAAACTTCATAGTTGCATTTGGAAAAATCGTTACTTTCACTTCAATGGTATCCAATTCTGGATATAAAATGGATAAAGTATCTACGTTTAATTTTTCTTCAATAAGGTCTGACATAACTTCGAAAAAGCATTGCTGGCGAAGTTTTTTATCTGCAATTTTTTCACAGCTTGAAACAGATGGATATTCGTCTACTTCTTTCCAATTGATTGATTTTAACTCTTTTTGAAGTAATTCCTTTTCAGACGGAACCTGCTTCTCAAAATATTGACAAGAATTAAAAATTATACAAATGATAAAAAGTGAAAAAGGCCTCAAGATTGTAATATTGAATGAATAAACAAAAATACGATTATTTTTTTTAGAGAATCCTTTGATTGCTCGGAATCTTCATATTTTTAAAGGTACAATTTTAAAGTTTGTTTAGCAAAAAATAAAATAGTAATTTGTAAGAACAAATTTATCAAACTATATGGATTTACTTTTGGTTTCACTCGGTTTTATATGCATGATTGTTGGTGTTTTTGGCAGTTTTCTTCCCGTTTTACCTGGATTGTCCAGCTGTTGGGTGGGTTTGCTTTTAATTTATCTCACCAAAGCAGTTGAAAACAATTACTGGGTTTTGGGAATTACTTTTGTTTTAATGGTAATTATCACAATCTTAGATTATGTAATTCCTTCGCAAGGAACAAAAAAATTTGGAGGAAGTTCTTATGGAGTATGGGGAACCAACATTGGTTTAGTAATTGGTATTTTGGCACCAATTCCTTTTGGAGTTATTGTGGGACCGTTCTTAGGAGCACTGATTGGCGAATTGTTATATGATTCAAAAAACCATAAACGAGCAATGAAAGCAGCGACAGGTTCACTCCTCGGATTCCTTGCTTCAAGCTTTATCAACTTTATGTTCTGCATCATTTACTTCGGCATATTTTTGAGCATAATATGGAAATATCGAAACATTTTATTTTAATTATATAACAATTTGCAAATTCCCGCGTTGCGTTTGTTTGAAATATAAAAAAAATCCTATATTTTATTCTTTTTTATTTCAAGACGAAAGTATAGTATTTACTGGTACTGCGGGATTTTTTATGTTAAGAGCGGGTTATTATTCGTGTAAAATTTTAACTTATTTTTTGGAAATCTTAATATATTTTATATTTTTATCACAATAAACGATAAAAAGCCCCACTTTATCGATTATTTTGACCCAATTCAAATAATGTTTTCTAAATAAGTTAAGCGTATGACCCCAAACCTACAAATTGAACTTAGACGTTTTATTTCATCTAATGTTGTCTCCAAGTTGAACAAGTTTTATTTTGAAAATGATGCCCTTCTAATTAAGGGAATTGATGTCTCGATCGGTACAATTTTAATGGGTCTCTACAACAAAGCCGAAGAATCTGATTTTTACTCTGACATAGTCTCAATGTTAAAAGAAGATTCGACCTTTTATCAGGAAATAGATTTTAACGCAGGCAGAATTTTATCAGTTGATGACTGCTACCGTTTAGAAGGAAATGATTTTCTAAAAGAATTATTTTCCAATAAAAAAGGAAGAATTTCAGAAATGGTTTCAAACGAAGTCGGCATCAAAAGCGAAACGGCCAGAGAAATACTTAACTTTTCAGCACTCCTTGTAGTTTCCTACTTAAGAAACAATCTTCAATTACTAGAAAGTTTAAAACTCCTTCTCGAAGACCAAAAAAGAGAAATTTTAAACAGTATTCCTCCCGGAATTAAAATCATCCTAGGTTTTTCATGTTACGAAACAGTAGAAGATAAAAACCAATCTATCGGAAGATCAATATTTACCCTTTTCGGACATAATTTCTTTACTTTATAAAATAAAAAAATCCCATTTTCAAAGAAAACAGGATTTAGTATAATTTCAAAATTTGAAAAACTTATTTAGCGTTTTTCAAATTGATGATTTCTTGTTCGGTCAAAAAGCGCCAGTTTCCTCTAGGAAGATTCTTTTTAGTCAAACCAGCAAACGCCACACGGTCAATTCGTAATACATTGTATTCGAAAGATTCAAAAATAGAACGAACTACTTTTACATTTGATGTTTTTAGCTTAAGACCAACTTCACTCTTAGGTTCATTGTCAATGTAGCTTACTTCTTCAACAAAAACGCGGTGTCCGTCAAGAACCAAACCTTTGCTGATTTTTTCTAAATCCTCAAATTTTAAGTTTTTGTCTAAAGAAACCTGATAAATTTTAGACGATTTCTGATTCGGTAAAGTAAACTTACGAATCATATCTGTATCGTTTGTGAATACCAATAAACCAGTCGTATTCTTGTCCATTCTACCAATCGGAGCGATTTTCGAATTTGTAGAACCACGAACAAGTTCTAGAACGTTACGATATTCCTGACCTTCGTCAAGAGCAGTTGTAAAGTTTTTAGGTTTATTCAATAAAATATATTCCTTCTTTTCAGGAGTCAAAGTAGCACCATCAAAGTTTACTACATCATCCAATTTCACCAAATACCCCATTTCAGTCACAGGAACACCGTTTACTTTAACGTTTCCAGACTGAATATAAATATCAGCATCACGACGAGAACAAACACCAGAATTCGAGATGTATTTGTTCAGACGAATTTCATCTGAAGCCTTTTGTCTTTTCGGAGCCTGATTCTGTTTTTTTACTTTTTCTTCCGCAGCAGCATTAGCGGCTTTAACCTCCGGTTTTACTTTTTTCGGCCCTTGCGCACGTTTCGCCATAGGAGGTTTTGGCTTACTAGAGTTTGATCTTGAGCTATTTGGTCTAGATCCGCCTCTTTTATTATTGCCTTCCTTGTTGTTCATAAAATCATTAATTTGTGCAAAGATAGTTTTTTCCTGCTAATAAATCTTAAGTTCAATGTTCTTAGATTAATAGCAATGAAATTTAAGAGGTTTAGAAGCTCCACAATTGGCTTTTTTTGAGACATTTTTTCCCGTTTTCCATTACAATCTTTTTTGGTCTCGTTATAAAAAAACGAGACCAAAAAAGGATTTTCATTTCAACCGGGGCTAGATTAAAACAATGGGCTTCTTTTAAATATAGTGATATTATATTATTTCGCAGAGATTCGCAAAATTTATACAGAGAGACACAAAAGAGAAAATCTGCTAAATCTGCAAGATCTGCGTGAAATAAAAAAATCTCTGAGGTAATGACTTAGTAATTAGAAATCAATTCACGCCCGTGCCACAAAACACTCGGATTAATAAGAACAATACAGCAAACGCCAGAAACAATCAAGAATTTCAAAACATTATGAAGCATTAAAAACTGCTCTTTAGAATTCGATTTCCATAAATAAATCAGGAAAAAAAGTAAAACACCAAAACAAGCGTAAAAGTAAATATCCATATAGCCCACATCATAAATGTTTACCAAAACATAAACAGGTAAAACAGTCAAAATGGTTAAGGCAGTAATAATTTGTTTCGAGATATTTTCTCCGTACAAAACAGGAATTGTTCGATAATCACTTACCAAATCGCCTTTTAAATTCTCTAGATCTTTTATCATTTCGCGAATTAATAAAAGCAAAAACAAGAAAACGGCATGAGCTGAAATCACTACAAAATGACTCATGTGATTTTCAATTTCTTCAAACGAAATCTTATTGTAAAAATAAAGTAAAATGGCAAAAAACGGCGTTACGGCCAGCAATGCCGACATCAAATTTCCAATAATTGGATACTTTTTTATTTTATGCGAATAAAACCAAATTAAAAAAATATAAGCTGAAAAGAATAAAAAAGCTCTCCATGAAACTATAGAAGCCATTAAAACGGCCAGAAAGTTCAAACTAAAATAAACAGTCAACTTTGTTTTCTGACTCACCAATCGATCGAGCATAGATTTGTTGGGTCTATTAATTAAATCTTTCTGACTGTCGTAAAAATTATTGATGATATAACCAGAAGCAATGGTAACGGCAGAAGCAAATACAATTAAAAATAGATAGAAATCAAGAAGGATATCCAGCGCTCTAATTTCTGGAGCCAATATAAAAATCGCCGATAAATATTGCGCTAAAACTATAATCGGGATATTGTAACCTCTAACTACAGAAAACAGACTAACAATTTTCATTACTAAAAGTTTGTGCTGTCTGCTTAACATAAATAAATTTTTGATGGATTAGATGAGGGAAGTTAACGGATATTTTCTAATTGTAACAGTTTAAAGCTTATTTTTTAACAATTCTTTAGAGCCATATCCTAGTTTTCGAATGCAGGCTAAGGCTTCTTTTTGAGTCATCTCGATTTCTTTAATATCTTTTTTTTCTACAAAAACCACAGATCCGCTCCATGGATTTGGAGCATCTGGAATAAAAACGGCAAAACTATTTTCATTTATCTGCTCAATTAAAAAAGCAAATTGAAGACCAGCATCTGTAGGAACAAGAATAACTTTTAAATCCTGATTGGATTCAAAACCCATAATGCTCTCGTTCATGTTTTTCATAAACGAATAACCAGGAACAAAGCTTAAAATTCCGTTTTCTAATCGATGAATCAGTTTTTGAGCGTAAGTTGTTTTAGCTACTAATCCCGCAGTAAAGCAAATGAAAATGATGATTACTATTGCAACAATTTCTTCAATCGCAAGTCCTAAAACCTTCACTTTTGGAAAGTGATTGATAATGGGATTTGTAATTTTTTGAATAATACTAAAACCTTTTTCTAAAAGAACCAATAATAAAATTAAAGGTGCTAAAAATAAAATTCCTCCTAAAAAAGTTGCCTTGATAATCTTTAAAATACTTTTCATATTCAATAACTATTAGGGTGATTATTTTTAAGAAAGGATATTCAATAAGCGCGGGGTTTTAAATAAATTCAAATTTTAGAATTGATAAACAACTTCTAGTTTATAATCCTTCAGCGATGCTTTAGCGCGCTCTAAATCTTCGGTAAAACCAAGAATATAGCCGCCGCCGCCAGAACCGCAAAGTTTTAAATAATAGTCGTTTGTGTCAATTCCGTGCTGCCAGATTCCGTGAAATTGTTCTGGAATCATTGGTTTAAAATGATTTAAAACAACTTTAGAAAGCTTTTTAGTATTGGTAAACAAAGAAGTCATATCGCCATGTAAAAAGTTTTCTACGCAGGCATCTGTATATTTAACGAATTGGTTTTTAAGCATCGCACGGAAACCTTTGTCTTTTAGGTTTTCCATAAAGATGTTAACCATTGGAGCAGTTTCGCCGACAATTCCAGAGTCTAATAAAAACACAGCACCTTTCCCGTCAAAACTTTGAGTCGGAATCCCAGTTGCTTCAATATTATCTTTAGAATTAATTAAAATCGGAATACTCAAATAGCTGTTTAAAGGATCTAAACCTGAACTTTTTCCGTGAAAAAAGCTTTCCATTTGAGAAAAAACAGTTTTTAAATGTAAAAGTTTTTCACGAGTCAGATTTTCTAAAACCGTGATTTTGTTTGTAGCATATTTGTCATAAATCGCAGCTACAAGAGCACCGCTGCTTCCAACCCCATATCCTTGCGGAATACTAGAATCGAAATACATGCCGCTTTCAACATCGTTTTTTAAAGTTAACAAATCAAAAGAAACCAAATCAGGTTGTTCTGTCTGTAAAGCTTCAAGATAAGTTGTGTAACGTCGCAAACTTGCGTTTGATGCAATGGCTTCTGCAGAAGGCTCTTCAGACTTCTTTAAAGCACCATTGTAAAAATTATAAGGAATAGAAAGTCCTTTAGAGTCACGGATGATTCCGTATTCTCCAAAGAGTAATATTTTTGAGTAAAATAATGGTCCTTTCATGATTTATTTTATGTCTTTCTTAATTTTATTTGGGTCTTGTCGTGTGTCGAAAACGGTGTGAATTCTAATTTCATTTGAACCAAAACTATACAATAGAGTTGATTGTTTTGTCACAACACATTTTCGATATTTTTTATTTACTGATGATTTAGGAAAAATTTCAGGATTCATACTTATTATTGAAACTGCTTTTTGAAATTTCACTAAATATAATTCTTTCGTTTTTTTTGACCACTTGGCTTCAATAAAATTTAAAACATCATCTAAATTCTTTTCTGCTGTTTTTGAAAAATTTACTTTCAGATTCACTACCTGTATTTTTTCATCACATCTTCATAACTTGTAAATTCTCCTCTTTCAAATTCTAATTCACTTTGAGCAATATTTTCTTTTTGTTCATCAGTTAAATCATCCCACCAATCTTTTTTCTTTTTGGTTAGCAATTTTTTGACCGCCAAAATAATTGAAAGGTCATCTGTACCTTCCAGAATATCTATCACTTCGCGTTTTTCTAATTGAATGTCCATAACCTAAATTTTAATTAAAGATACGCAAAATTATAATGCAATTGAGCCTTCTCCAATTTTGTCGCAAATGTACTGACGATTCTGACAAAATACAACTAAATCGTCCTGAATAAACTGTAATACTTTTTCTGTAACGTTTTCGGGATAAAGCACATGCACATTTGCTCCGGCATCAAGTGTAAAACAAACCGGAATTTGAGTTTCATTTCTAAATTTCCAGATTGCATTTATGATTTGCAGCGTATTAGGCTTCATCAAAATAAAATAAGGCATTGACGTCATCATCATCGCGTGCAAAGTCAAAGCTTCACTTTCTACAACTTTGATGAATTCTTCTAAATTACCGTTTTCAAAAATTTTGATTAACTGATCTAAGTTTTCGTGTGCTTGAGCAAAACGTCTTTCGGCATACGGATGATTGTGCATCAAATCGTGGCCAACGGTACTCGAAACTTGTTTTTCGCCTTTATCAACCAATAAAATTGTGTCTTGATAATTCTTGAAATTTTCATGGATACTATACGGATATTCCACTCCAAATAAATCTGAGCTTCCTTCAATATTGGCTTGATTTCCCCAAACGACAACATTTCCCCTTACGCTTCGACAGGCACTTCCTGATCCTAAACGAGCTAAAAAAGAAGCCTTTTGATAGAAATAGTCATCTGTCATTTCTGGATTAAGTTTTCTTTCCAAACTCATGAAATTCATTGCCAAAGCCGCCATTCCAGAAGCCGAAGACGCAATTCCAGAACTATGCGGAAATGTATTCTGGGTGTCAATTGTAAAATGATACTCTTTTAAAAATGGCAGATAAACTTCAACTCTTTCTAAAAACTTCTGAATTTTTGGTTTAAAATCTTCTTTTGGTTTTCCTTCAAAAAGTAAATCAAATGAAAAAGAATTTTGGTTTGCTCTTTTTTCGAACCCCAATTTCGTAATCGTTTTACAATTATTCAAAGTAAAACTAACCGAAGGATTTGCTGGAATCTGATTGTCTTTTTTGCCCCAATATTTTACTAATGCAATATTGCTGGGAGCGCTCCACTCAAAATTTCCGTTTTCGATTGTAGAAGTATATTTTTTAGGAATAAAATCAGCTGCTGTAAACATGAAATATAAATTTTGGCAAAGATAGTTTTTAAAATATTTCGCCCTATAAGTTATATCAGAAATTATAATTCAAAGTTTAATAAATGAACTTACAGAACTTATATGGTTTAAATGTTTCTTTTAACTATTTTTGAATACAAAATTTTAATGAAATGAATAAGACCGTAAAGATTATAATAGCCTTAATTATTTGTTTAGCAGTAGGATATTCTGCAAGTTTGGTAACAAGACCGAGCGTAGAAAGCTGGTATCCAACTATTGCAAAACCAGTTTTTAATCCGCCGAACTGGATTTTTATGCCGGTTTGGACAATTCTTTACATTTTTATGGCAGTTGCTGCAGGATTAGTTTGGGATAAAATTAAAGAACAAACAGAAGAAGTTAAAAAAGCATTACTTTTCTTTATCATTCAATTGATATTAAATGCCATTTGGTCTTATCTATTCTTCGGCTTAAAAAATCCGATGCTGGCTTTAGTAGAAATAGCACTTTTATGGCTGATGATTTACGAAACCTATTTGAAGTTTATAAAAATCAATAAAACAGCAGGTTATTTATTGATTCCGTATCTAGCGTGGGTTGGATTTGCAGCTGTTTTAAATGCTAGTATTTGGTGGTTGAACAGGTAAAAAATGTTTGAGGTTTCAAGTTTTTCTTTGTTTCAAGTTCGATCTATTATAAATATATAGAATGGTTAAGTTATTTCAACTTCTTAAACTCTTCATTTTTAGCATACAAAAATTCCATTATTGCTAAAAGATTCGGGTGTTCTAAAATTGTTTTAGATTTCGGATCGGTATTACAAAAGTTTATAAAAATTTCTTTTTCTTCTGGTTTTAGTTTTAAATTTTCGATGAAAAAATCTGGAGGACAAGAAGCGATGACAAGTTTCTTAAAACGGTCGTCACGCGGCTCGATTTTTTTCTTGGGTTTATCAAAAATAGGGTAACTGAAATTTATAGCATTTTTAATTTTACCATCATAAACAGTAACTTTTGTAGTAACATCATCAAACTGCTTGCGAACTTTGATTTTATTTATTTCTTCCTTATTATTAGCGATATTTTTAATTTCAGTTTTATTAAAAACAGATCTAGAAACTACGACATTATCCAATTCTTCGGCTTTTGGAGTCATTTCAACAACCAGATTGTTTTTTTCTAAATCTTTCAAGGTTACTTTCAATCTTGTAAATAAGTAATCCTTTGAATAAAACAACAAGCTGTCCTGCTCTTTTACCGAAATAGAAAACTCACCCAATTCATTTGTTCTTGTACTTGTTTTGGCAGTTTTGTTTATGACTTCAACATTTTTAAGTAGCAGTTCTTGATAAATGACTTTTCCATGAAGTAATTTTTCGGTTTGAGAAATACTAACTTGATAAGTTAAAAAAGAAATTGTAGTAAGTAATTTTACTTTCATTTACAGATTTTAGTTTTTGATTTCTAATTTTAATTTTTTAAACTATTCATTTTTAGCATACAAAAAATCCATTGTTGCCAAGACATTCGGGTGTTCTAAAAGTTTTTTTGACTTTGGATCAGCATCACAAAATTCTAGGAAAAGCTCTTTTTGCTCGGCATTTAGTTTTAAATCTTTGCTAAAAAAATCTGGAGTACAATAAGCAGTGGCATGTTTTTTAAAGCGGTCGTCAATTTCGTTTTTTTCTTTTGGCTTTTTGTTTCCAATTGGGAATGCTATATGTGGCGAATTTCTAATTCTTCCGTCATTAACTCCAGTGTAACCACTCAAATCAGTTGCAATTTTGTCTACATAGATCTGTTTTACCTTTTCGGCGTCGTAAGTTACTTTTTGCAGTTTCATTTTAGTAATTAAAACTTCATCTAATTCTTCGGCTCTAATAACCATATTAACAACAAGATTATTAGTTTTTATGTTCTCGGCAGTAAGTCTCAATCTGGTAAAGAAAAAATCCTTAGAGAAAAAAAGCAAACTGTCTCTTTCTTTAACCAAAATAGAGAATTCTCCCAGCTCATTTGTTCTTGTACTGGTTTTAGCTGTTTTATTAATCACCTCGACTTTATTAATCGGGGCATTATTAGAAATGACTTTTCCTTGCAGTAATTTTTCTGTTTGTGAAATACTTAATTGATAAGTTAGAAGAGAAATTGTAGTAAGTAATTTTACTTTCATGAATGGATTTTAGTTTTTAATTCCAGAATTTAGTTTTTTAAATTCTTGACTTTTAGTGTATAAAAAGTCCATTGTATAAAGTAAATTTTTTTGCTGGACAAGGATTTTAGCCTGCGGATCGGCATCGCAAAATTGAAGAAACAAATCTTTTTCGTCAGGTTTTAATTTTAAATTATCTGTAAAGAAATCTATTGGAACAGTAGATTCAGCTAATTTTTTGAAGTCTAATTCTCTGAATTTAATTTTTTCCCTTTTATGTTTTTTTCTAAACATATTGAAAATAGCAGTGAAATCTGCTCCATTTGCGATAGTTCCGTTATAAACACCAGGAACAGAAATTGGTCCTCTAGGTACTATAATTGAATTTTCATCAGCTGGTCCAACTTTGGGAAATTTTATGTTAGTAATTAAAACTTCATCCAGTTCCTCGGGCTTCAAAATCATATTAACAATTATGTTATTTTGATCTAGATTCTCTTGGGAAACTTTTAATCTTTTGAAAAAATAATCTTTTGAGAAGAAAATTAAGCTGTCTTTCGGACGAACTAAAATCGAAAATTCTCCTGCTTCATTTGTTCTTGTACTAGTTTTGGCAGTTTTGTTGATTACTTCAACATTTTTAAGCAAAATGTTCTGAGAATAAACTTTTCCGTTTAATAGTTTTTCGGTTTGAGAAATACTAAGCTGGTATGTGAAAAAAGAAATTGTAGTGAGTAATTTTACTTTCATCTAGTGGTATTTAGTTGAAAGTAAAATTATTAGAATTGTCTTAATGAAAACTTGTGAAACCTGTAAATTCTTGTTAATTATTTAATTAGAGTATTTTTACAATACATTAATTAATTCCGAAGGAGTATCGATAACCAATTTAGCGCCGCTTACCTTCAATTCCTCTTTTGTTCTGTAACCCCAAGAAACTCCAACTGGAAACATATCCGCATTTATTGCAGTCTGCATATCAATATCAGAATCACCTACAAAAAGAATTTCTTCTGGTTTTAAACTCCATTTTTTGCTTATTGCTACAGCTTCAAACGGATTTGGTTTTTTAAGTTCTTCCGTGCTTAAACCAATTGCGGCATCAAAATAATCAGGAAATATCTCTGAGGCTATTTTTTTGGTAAGCTCATCAGCTTTGTTGGAGAAAACGGCTAGTTTGATATTTTGTGATTTCAAATTGTCTAATAACTCACGAATACCTTTGTATGGTTTTGTTTTAATGGTGCATACTTCACGATACGTTTCGATCATGCAGTCAAAACAAATTTCAATCTGTTCATCTGAATTGTTTGTGGCAGGCAGAGCTTTACTGACTAAATTTCGTAAACCGCTCCCAATAAAATATTGATACGTATCGTAAGTGTGAGTTGGGTAATTTAGACCTTGAAGAACCGTATTCATTGCATCTGAAATGTCTTCTAATGAATTGACTAATGTTCCGTCTAAATCAAAAATAATTCCTTTAAATTTCATTCTATTATATATTATTTGCAACAATAAACCCGCTGGTCCAAGCATTTTGGAAATTGAAACCTCCTGTAATCGCATCGATGTTTACAATTTCGCCAGCAAAATAAAGGTTTTCATGAATTTTGCTTTCCATGGTTTTGAAATTGATTTCTTTTAAATCGATGCCGCCTGCGGTTACAAATTCTTCTTTAAAAGTGCTTTTTCCGTTTACCTGAAATTTTGCTTTTGTTAATTGTGAAGCTAAATTCTGCAATTGATTTTTTGATAAATCAGCCCATTTAGTTTCTATTTCAATTTGTGATGCTAAAACCAAACTTTCCCACAAACGATTGGGAAAATCAAATGGAGATTTTTTAGAAACCGCTTTTTTAGCATGTTCCTGTTTTAAATCTTTTAGGATTTTTTCGGCATCTTCTGTATCGACATCATTTAGCCAATTTACAAAAATGGTAAACTGGTAATTTTTGTCAAATAAAATGCGCGCTCCCCAAGCCGAAAGCTTTAAAATTGCCGGACCGCTCATTCCCCAATGGGTAATTAACAAAGGTCCAGTTGATTCTAGTTTAGTATCTTTTACATTTACGGTAACTTGTGCCGCAACGCCGGGTAATTCTTTAATGCGCTGGTCTTTGATGTTGAAAGTAAATAGGGAAGGAACGGGGCTTACAATTGCATGTCCGTGTTCCTGAAGCATTTCCCATATTTTCGGGTTGCTTCCAGTTGCCAAAACTAATTTTTCGGCAGCATAATTGTCGCTTTGTGTATCAATTTTCCAGTGATTTTCTTTTTTAAAGATTGATTGTACGCTTTGGCCAGTCAATACTTTAATACCTAATTTTTCGGTTGCTTTTAAGAAACAATCAATTATGGTTTGAGAGGAATTAGAAACGGGAAACATTCTTCCGTCTTCTTCTATTTTTAATTCTACGCCGTGTTTTTCAAACCATTCGATTGTATCGCCGGAACAAAATTGATGAAAAGGACCGCGAAGTTCTTTTTCGCCGCGCGGATAAAATTTAACCAATTCGTTGGGTTCAAAACAAGCATGTGTTACGTTGCATCTTCCGCCACCGGAAACGCGGACTTTAGAAAGGACTTCTTTTCCTCTTTCTAAAATAGCAATTTTAAGTTTCGGATTTTTCTCTGCAATATTAATCGCAGTAAAAAAACCTGCAGCGCCTCCGCCAACGATGATTATGTCGAAATTTTTGATCATATTATTTGGTTTGTCACTCCCGATAGCTATCGGGATCACGAATTTTTTATTCAACCCTGATGAACTTTGTCAAAGTTTTAAACTTTGACAAAGTTTCTTGTGACTGATTTTATATTTTGTCTGGATTATCAGAGATAATTCCGTTTACTTTATAACTTTTTACTTTTAGAATGTCTTCTTCGGTGTTTACTGTCCAAGGAAAAATCAAGAATCCTTTTTGCTGCATTTCCTGAACATTTTTAGTGTTTAATAAATGAAAATCAGGATGAATGGCTTTTGTTTTTATATTTTCGGCGAAAGCCAAAGCAGTATCCATATTTTCTTCTGTTAAAACACCAATAGGAATTTTTGGATTTAAAGTTGAAGTTTCCTGCAACATATTCCAATCGAAACTTGAAACAATAAAATCTTCGTAATTCCAGTTTTTTTCCGAGATATATTCTTCAATTATCTTAACAACTTTGCTGGCAGTCCCTATACCTTTTAATTCGATATTGATCAGGCATTTTTTATCTACTAAATCAAAAACTTCATTTAAAGTTGGAATTTGATATTGTTCGGCGACTAAAAATGATTTTAATTCGGTTAAAGAAAATGTATTTATGGCGCCTTTTCCGTTGGTCATTTTATCGATAGTTTCATCATGCATTACGACAATATGTCCATCGGCGCTCAAATGAACGTCAAGTTCAATTCCGTCTGAATTTAAGTCTAACGCTTTTTGGAAAGCTTTTAAAGTATTTTCAGGTTCGTAGGCTTTGGCACCGCGATGTGCTATTTTTAGCATTTTGTAAAGTTTAACTGCAAAGGTCGCAAAGATTTACGCAAAGTACGCAAGGATTAGATAAAAAAGTCGCCACGAATTTCACGAATTTACACTAACTAAATTTGTGATAATTTGTGTAATTCGAGGCAAAAAAAATTTGCGGTTAAGCAAGTTCTAACAAAACAAGCCCGTAATCAGAATCGATGATTGCTTTTCCGTTTTGTACTTCTGTTTCTTTACCCGAAAAAGCATCTTTTAATTTGGTGCCATCTTCAAAAATAGAATCAACTGGAAGTTCTTTTGGGCCAGTTCCTAAATCCAGACCAATTATAACTTCATCTTTATAATTAACTTTAGTAAAACTTCTGGAGAAAATATACGGCTGATCTGAAATCATAATGTGTATTCCAGCGCCAACCGATGGATGATTTCTGCGAAATTGCCCTAGTTTTTGCCAATGCCAAAGTATGCTCTGAGTTTCAGAATTATTCTCAACATCTTCCCAGTTCATAAAAGATCGTAAAGTAGCATCGCCTTCAGTGCCTTCAATTTCTAAAGAACGACCCGTTTCATCACCATAATAAACCTGAGAAATTCCAGGAGAAAGCAGGAGTTTTGTTCCCGCTTCAAAGGTTCTGTTTCGATTTCCATCGAAAGGTTCAGGATCATCGTGCGACGATACGTAATTTAGAACGCTGTAACCCTTTAATTCATTTTGAAGTTTGGCTGAATATTTCGAAAATATAATTTCATAATCATTTTGAGCGTCGAGTTTGAATTCAAAATTAATCATGCAGTTAAAGCCATTTTCGAAATAATTTACTTTTCGGTCTCCAAAATCATAATCCAGTCCGCCGCTTATTTCATAACCATAAACTTCAGCAATGGTGTAAAATGGATTCTGATCTAAAACTTCCAACGGATGATGTTTTTTCCAAGTTTCAAATGCATAATCGCATTCTTTTCTAAAATCAATCCAGACATCTTCGTCAGTATGTTTTACAGTATCAGCTCTGTAACCGTCAATTCCGAATTCCAAAATATAATCTGTTAACCATTTTATGATGTAATATTTTGGTGTTCTTGGATAATTTGTTCTTTTGAAAAATTCATCCAAAGAAGTGATTTCTTTTTCATAACGGTCTTCATTTTTCCACTTTTCAATCAAAAAAGAAGGTAATTCGACTTCCTGATTACTTTCGGTTCTTACATCCGGAAGATTATCGACCAAGGTACACATTGTTGTATTCTCGAATGATTTATAATCACAGACAATTCCGGTTCTAACCCAGTCTTCCGGCCACATCGGGTCTTCGGGAGTTACGGGTCCAGTATGATTAATAACGCCGTCAAGCATAATTCTAATGCCTTTTTCGTGAGCTTTTTTTACCAGATTTGCCAAATCTTCTTTGGTTCCGAAGTTAGGGTCTAAAGCCGTCCAGTCTCTCGCCCAATACCCATGAAAGCCATAACTAAGACCAGTTCCTTCATCAACACCATCGTGAATTTGCTCAACAATCGGCGTAAGCCAAATGGCATTTATTCCCAATTCATCAAAATAACCTTCGTCGATTTTTTTTATAATTCCGATGATATCTCCGCCTTCAAAACCACGTAATTTTCCCGGAGTTTTGGTTCGGTTAAAATTGATGTCGTTTGAAGGATTTCCGTTGTAAAAACGATCGGTAAGTAAAAAGTATATATTTGCGCCTTCCCAAATGAAAGGTATTTTAGGAGTATTTTCTTTATTCATTAAAACTGATTTTAAGCCAGAATATTAAAGATAAAGAAAGGAAATCATATAATTGAAAAATCCGTCACGAATTCACGAATTTTTGCTTTATAAATTCGTGAATTCGTGACGGAAATATATTGTGTTAAATTTTACCGTTGTGAGACCTGACAGGTTTTAAAAACCTGTCAGGTCTCTTTGAACATAAAAAAGAGACGCACTGCTGTGCGTCTCTATGATAAACGTTATGGTAAATCGTTGATTTTCTATTCCAATTCTAAAACTAAAGCCGATTTTGGTTCTAAAGTAATTTCAGAACTTAAATCAAATATTTTTCCAGTCAAAACATCTTTTCCTGATTTAAAGTTTTTGATGCTTTCTTTGAAACGATTGGTTTTAATAGTTTGCTCTTTTGCATTATTATTAAAAACGACCATCACCGATTTATTATCTGTATATCTGAAATACACATAGGTGTTATTTTCTGGAATATAATGAGTCATTTTTCCGAAGTGAACGGCTTCGTTTGATTTTCTCCAGTTGAATAATTTCGATGTAAAATCAAAATATTTTGCTTGTTCAGGAGTTCTTCCTGCTGCGGTTAACGCATTGTTTTTGTCGCCTGCCCATCCTCCTGGAAAATCCTGACGAATATCTGCATCGCCTTTGCTTTTGTCACCGCCCATTCCAATTTCTGAACCGTAATATAACTGCGGAATTCCACGAACGGTTGCTAATAAAGTCATAGCCAGTTTGTATTTTGGAAAATCGTATTTAAACTTATCATTCATACGATTTGTATCATGATTTTCAGAAAAAACCAAAATGTTATTCGTATTAGGATATAAATAATCCATTGCAAAATTGTTGTAGAATTTAATCAACCCGTTGTCCCAGCTTGGTTCGTCTTCGTTGAAGGCAGATGTAACCTGACTTTGAAGCGTAAAATCCATTACACTTGGTAAATTCGAATTGTAGTTTTCGATGGCACCAATTTTACTGTCTTTTTGCCAATAAGCCAAATTCGCCTGATTATGCATCCAGATTTCACCCACAATATTAAAATTCGGGTATTCATTTGTAATGGCTTTTACCCAATTTGCCATTGCAGCGGGATCAGAATAATTGTAAGTATCAACTCTAAATCCGTCAAGATTAGCAAATTCAATCCACCAAATGGCATTTTGAGTTAAATATTTTGCAACTAAAGGATTTCTCAAATTCAAATCGGGCATAGAAGGTACAAACCAGCCATCAACACAAACTTCCTGATCTATTTTTGATGCATGAATGTCTGTAATAACTTCACGACGGTGATGTGTCTGCGTGAAAGTTTCAAATTGATTGAACCATGTTTTGGTCGGAATATCTTTCATCATCCAGTGTGTAATTCCCCAGTGATTCGTTACATAATCCATAACCAGTTTCATGTTCTTTTTGTGCATTTCTGCAGCTAAACGCGCGTAATCGTCATTCGTTCCGTAACGCGGATCTATTTTGTAAACATCAGATTGTCCGTAAGTGTGGTATGAATGCTGTTTATCGTTGTCTTCGCATAAAGGTGTACTCCAAATCGTTGTAGCACCAAGAGAGGAAATATAATCTAAGTTTTTGATGATTCCCTCGATATCACCGCCGTGACGTCCGCTTGGATCTTGACGGTTTCCTTTTTCTGTTAAATTGGCATCGCTGTCGTTTTTCGGATTTCCGTTAGCAAAACGATCCGGCATAATTAAATAAATCATGTCTGATGCATCGTAACTTTTTCTGTCAGCTGAATTTGCTCTTCTTTCTTTAAGTGAATATTTCTGTGTAAAGGCAACTTTGTTTTTGGTTTTGAAAGAGAAAACCAATTCTGAAGCTTTTAAGTTTTGCGTATCAATGGTTACGAAAAGGTAATTTGGATTTTCTGTTTTTTCTACATTTTTAATCACCACATTGTTTGAAACAGAAGCTTCGTATTGTGCGATATTTTTTCCGTAGAACAGAATCTGCAATTCTGGATTTTTCATTCCTGCGTACCAAAATGGCGGTTCTACTTTTTGGATTTGCGCTTTAGCGGAAGCGGAAAAAAGTAGAAAAAAAAGAAATATTTTATAAATGATATGGTTTGTTTGAATTCTCATAATTTATAGTTTTTAATTTTCCTGCAATCCCGAAGCTTCGGGATTGCAGGATTAATATTAGATTAAAAAAAAGACAAGCAATCTAGGGGAAAATTGCCTGTCCTTTTTAAAAAATTATTTAGTTTCAATAATACTTATCGCATAACCTCCTCCAGGAGCAGATAACTGAGATAATTTTGATTTGTTTGTTACAGCAATTTTCTTGATAGTATAAGCCTGCGGATTTGTTTTGTAATGCGCATCTTTTGCATCAGCATAAATTGTTGCCGTGTATTTTTTACCTTTTTCAAGGAAACTGAAATCGATGTTTGATGTACGAGGAGTTTCTCCGTTTACGTTTCCAACAAACCAGTTGCTCGTTCCTTTTGCTTTACGTGCAACCGTGATAAAATCGCCTGGTTCAGCTTCGATATATTTACTTTCTGACCAGTCTACAGCAACATCTTTAATGAATTGGAATGCATCTGGAAAACGGTTGTAGTTCTCTGGGGTATCTGCAGCCATTTGTAACGGACTGTACATGGTAACATATAATGCCAATTGGTTTGCAATTGTACTGTTTACATGAGATGTATTTTCAGGATTCATTTTACTGATGTCCATTTCGAAGATTCCCGGCGTGTAATCCATTGGGCCTCCAATTAAACGTGTAAATGGTAAAACGGTAACGTGGTTTGGTTTAGAACCTCCAAAAGCTTGATATTCGGTTCCTCTTGCTGCTTCGTTTCCAATTAAGTTCGGGTACGTTCTTGCAATTCCTGTTGGGCGAACGGCTTCGTGAGCATTCACCATAATTTTATAATCAGCTGCTTTTTCGATTGCATATTGATAGTGATTCACAATCCATTGGCTGTAGTGGTTTTCACCGCGAGGTAAAATATCGCCTACATAACCGCTTTTTACAGCATCATATCCATTATCGTTCATGAATTTATAAGCAGCATCCATGTGGCGCTCGTAGTTACGAACTGAACCTGAAGTTTCGTGGTGCATGATAATTTTTACACCTTTAGATTTTGCATATTCGTGCAAACCTTTTACATCAAAATCTGGGTAAGGTGTTAAGAAATCAAAAACATAATCTTTTGAATGCCCAAACCAATCTTCCCAGCCTTCGTTCCATCCTTCAACCAAAACCGCGTCGAAACCATTTGCCGCAGCAAAATCAATGTATTTTTTTACGTTAGCATTGTTTGCTCCATGCGTTCCGTTTGGTTTTGCTTTTGCGAAATCTGTAACGCCCAATTGTACCGTTGGGTAATCATTTGTGTACGACCAAGAGCTTTTTCCTGTAATCATTTCCCACCAAACACCAATGTATTTTACAGGTTTAATCCACGAAGTATTTTCAATTTTTGATGGATCGTTTAAGTTATACGTCATTTTTGAAGCTAAGATTTCTCTCGCATCATCGCTTACCATAATAGTTCTCCAAGGCGAGTGGCTAGGTGCCTGCATATATCCTTTATCTCCTTTTGCATCTGGAGTTAACCAAGACGTGAAAGTCATGTTTTTATCATCAAGATTCAGGTGCATACAAGAATAGTTAATCAAAGCCGCTTCGTGTAAGTTGATGTAGATTCCGTCATTGGTTTTTAACATCAAAGAAGTCTGAACTCCTGTTGGTGAAAAGTTTTTTTGAGAAACGTTTGCGGTATATGCTTTTTCAGATAATCCTCTAATTTCAGATAATTTCGATTTTGTATAATCGTATTCCTGAGTATCATAATCTCCTGGAATCCAGAAAGCAGTATGATCTCCAGTCATTGCAAATTGTGATCTTTCTTCTTTAATTGTGAAATAAGTAAGATTCTTTTGAGCTGGGAATTCATATCTAAATCCTAAGCCGTCATCAAATAAACGGAAACGAATTACGATTTGTCTGTCAGTTCCTTTTTGGTTTAAAGTTACAGCCAATTCATTATAATGATTTCTAATTTGATCTACTTCTCCCCAAACTGGTTTCCAAGTCTCATCAAAAGTGGAAGTTTTAGTATCAACAACAGTAAAATCGTTTAGTAAAGATTTTTTATCATCTTTAAGTTCAAGACCCAATTTACTGGTTTTTACAACTTCTTTATTTTTGTATTTTAAATTGTACGTTGGAGTTCCGTCGTTTTGAAGAGAAAATTCCATTACGAACTTTCCTTCGGGTGATTTTAATTGTTGTGCTTCTGCAATCGAGCTAAAAGCAAACAAGATTAAACTTGCGAAAAATAAGTTTTTCATGTTTTTAGTTTTATGTAATTAATTTATTTGTACAAATTTACTTGCAATTTCAGGATTCCCGTTAACGATAATTGTTAAATCTTGGTCGCCGTCTACAGTAAAAGTGGTTTCGTTATGATTTACAGTTACTTTCAAAATTTGATTTCTGAAATTAATTTTAAAAGAATACCCTTTCCATTCTTTTGGGATTTTTGGAGAAAAATGCAATTGGTCATTTTTAACTCTCATTCCGCCAAAACCTTCTACAATACTCATCCAAGTTCCAGCCATCGATGTGATGTGACAACCTTCTTCAACTTCTTTATTATAATCGTCCAAATCCAGACGAGAAGTTCTTAAATAGAAAGTATATGCCATATCCATTTTGTCTAAAACGGCAGCCTGAATCGAGTGTACGCAAGGCGAAAGCGAACTTTCATGAACCGTAAATGACTCATAAAACTCAAAATTGCGTTTTAATTCTTCTCTAGAAAAATGATCTTCGAAGAAATAAAAACATTGTAAAACGTCGGCTTGTTTGATGTAAGGCGAACGTAAAACGCGGTCCCAAGACCATTTTTGGTTGATTGGTCGTTGTGATTTATCTAAATCTTTTACAGGAACTAAATCTTTGTCTAAGAAACCGTCTTGTTGCAGATAAATTCCAAGTTCTTTTGAAGTTGGGAAATACATATTGTCAGCCACTTTTTTCCATTCCTGAATTTCTTCTGCCGAAAGGCTTACTTTTTCTAAAATGCGTTTGTGATCTGCAGCATATTCTGAACCAACTTTAGTAATTTGTTCTGATGCAAAATCGATACACCATTTTGCAATATAATTGGTGTAGAAATTATTGTTGATGTTGTTTTCGTATTCGTTTGGACCTGTAACACCCAAAATCACATACTGATTTTTTTCTTTTGAAAAAGAGGCTCTTTGGTGCCAGAAACGTGCAATTCCAATTAAAACTTCTAATCCTTTTTCTGGAATATAAGAGTAATCGCCTGTGTAACGGTAATAGTTGTAAATCGCAAAAGCAATCGCACCATTTCTGTGGATTTCTTCGTGTGTGATTTCCCATTCGTTATGGCATTCTTCTCCATTCATGGTAACCATTGGATACAGCGCTGCGCCGTTTTTGAAACCTAAATTGTCCTTCGCATTTTCAATCGCTTTATCCAATTGATTGAAACGGTACGTCAATAAGTTTCTTGCAACCTGCTGATCTTTTGTTGCCATGTAAAACGGAATACAATATGCTTCGGTATCCCAATAAGTAGATCCTCCGTATTTTTCTCCGGTAAAACCTTTTGGTCCAATGTTCAAACGAGAATCTTTTCCTAAATAGGTTTGGTTTAATTGGAAGATGTTGAAACGAATTCCTTGCTGTGCTTTTACATCGCCGTCAATAGTAATATCCGACATTTCCCAGATTTTTGCCCAAGCGTCAATTTGATTTTGAAGAAGTGCATCGTATCCTGAATTTACCGCAGATTTAATTACTTTTTCGGCTGCAGCCAAAGTATTTTCGTGGTTTAAAGAAACTGTATATCCACCAATTTTTTGAATTGCTGAGGTTTGTCCTTTAGCGATAATAGTTCCGTAAGTATACTGAACTTTATCTGTTGTTGAATCGATTGTTGAAGGCGAAACATGAATGTCTTCATTGTTTGCCAAAATCGTATTGTGCATGAAAGTCGTAACTTTAAAATGCGTTTTGAAGGTTTGAGCGGTTACAAAAGCTTCGTTTGTGCCTTTTTTTACTTCAAGAGGTTCCCAGAATTTTTCTTCCCAGTTGGCATCTTCATTCGTAACGCCTGCATCTACATAAGGTTTGTAAACGATTTTTGCATCTTTGTTTAAAGGCGTGATTTCGTATTTGATAATTCCCGCTTCGTCTAAATCTAATGAAAGAAAACGACGAACGTTTACGGCAATTTCGGTTCCGTTTTTCAGTGTTGCTTCAAAAGAACGGTTGTACCATCCTTCTTTCATATTCAATTCTCTGCGGAAATTCCTAACTTCGGTACACGTATTTAAATCCAGGTTTTCTTCGTTGATTTCAACGTCAATTCCAATCCAGTTTGGAGCGTTTAATACTTTGGCAAAATATTTCGGATAACCGTTTTTCCACCAGCCCACTTTTGTTTTGTCTGGATAATAAATTCCTGCAATATAACTTCCTTGAAAAGTTTCGGCAGAATATTTTTCTTCAAAATTGGCGCGCTGTCCCATAGCACCGTTCCCGATACTAAAAAGACTTTCAGACGATTTTACTCTTTCGGCATCAAATCCTTCTTCTATAATTGACCAATTATCTGGTTTTATATAATCTTGGTTCATTTTTTCTTAATTTGATAATTCGTTAATGAGAAAATTAGATAATTCATGTTTGCAGCAATTATCTAATTATCAAATTGGCACATTTTCTAATTGATTAATTTTTCTATAAAGCTTGTTTCGATTTGGGTAAAATCTTTAAAAATATAGTCAGCTTCATGTAAAATTGTTTCCTCACCAATTCCCACGCTTACCATTTCGCCTATGTTTGCTGCCTGAATTCCGGCAACAGAATCTTCAAATACAATTGAATCTTTTGGATCGATATTTAATAATTGAGCTGCTTTTAAGAAAACTTCCGGATCTGGTTTTGCATTGGTTACGTCGTTTCCGTCAACAATAACATCAAAATATGAAAGGATTCCTGTTTTCTCTAAAATTGGTCTTGCATTTTTACTGGCAGAACCCAATGCAATTCCTTGTTTTTTATCTTTTAATAATTGCAGAATTTTAAAAACTCCAGGAAGAATCTCGCTTTCGTCCATGTCAACTAAATAAGATAAGTAATCTTCGTTTTTTTGAATGAGCCATTTGTCTTTGTCTTCCTGCGAAGCCTGGACATTTCCTAATCCAAGTATAATGTCTAACGAACGAACGCGGCTTACACCTTTTAAAAGTTCGTTGTCTTCATGTGTAAAATTTATATTTAAGGACTGCGCGATTTTCTGCCAAGCTAAAAAGTGGTATTTAGCGGTATCAACGATTACTCCGTCAAGGTCGAATATGAATGCTTTTTTCATGTTAGAAATTCTTCTTTATGATTTTTGAATAGTGTCGTCTACATCTTTTACTTTGTAGACTAAAAGAGCGGCAATTAAAAAACTAACTCCGCTTGTAATTAAGGCATAAATTGCATCTCCGTTGTAAAGGTATTTTACAATTGGACCTCCAATTAGTGCGTTTACAATTTGTGGAATAACAACAAAGAAGTTGAAGATTCCCATGTAAACCCCCATTTTTTTTGGAGCAATTGATCCTGCGAGAATCGCATATGGCATGGCCAGAATACTAGCCCAGGCAACTCCAATTAAAATCATTGGTAATACAACCCAGTCTTCATTTGGCATGAAATAAATGGAAATTAAACCAATTCCTCCAATGATTAATGAAAGTGCGTGAGTTGATTTTCGTCCTATTTTTTTTGCGATGTATGGCAGGAAAAACAGTGCAATGATAGCAGAAACTAAGTTGTAAACTCCAAACAGAATTCCGACCCAGTCACCGGCATCCTGATACTGCTGGCTTGAAGTGTCGCTTAATGGTAAGCCGTAAATATGATGTGCAATTGCGGGAGTTGTAAATACCCACATACCAAATAAACCAAACCAGGAGAAAAACTGTACCCAGCTAAGCTGACGCATTGTTGTTGGCATTTTTGCAAAATCAGTAAAAATGTCTGTTAGTTTTGATTTTTCTTCAGATGGAATATCTTTTTCGCTTTGAGGATCTTCAAAATTGGCTAATTCTACCGGAGTATATTCTTTTGTTGTAAACAGCGTGACCAAAATTGAACCTATTAAAACTGCTGCTCCAATAATAAAAGATAAAGTCAGATTTAATGGGACACTTCCGGGAACAGTGCTGTTTGAAACATTAAAATATTTCGTTAAAACATAAGGCAGTGCTGAACCAATTACAGCTCCAAAACCAATTAATGAAGTTTGAATACTAAAACCTGCAGTACGCTGATCTGTTCTTAAATTATCACCAACAAGCGCGCGAAAAGGCTCCATTGCAATATTGAACGAAGCATCCATGATCATTAACATTCCGGCTCCAACCCATAACGCAGGTAATACTGAAATGAAAATATTAGCCTGTGGCATTAAAATTAATCCAACAGAAGCTAAAATAGCGCCTACAAGAAAAAAGGGTTTTCTTCTGCCGAATCTTCCCCAGGTTTTGTCACTATAATGACCAATAACAGGCTGCACTATTAATCCCATAAGGGGAGCAATAATCCAGAACCACGAAAGTTCATGTACGTCGGCACCAAAAATTTGAAGAATTCTGCTGGCATTTGCATTTTGAAGTGCAAACCCCATTTGGATTCCCAAGAAACCGAAACTCATGTTCCAAATTTCCCAGAAACTTAATTTACGCTTTTCCATTATCGTAATTTGAAAAAATTATACGATAAGCGCTTTGCTTATCAAAACTTACTGTTTTTTCGAAGTAAAAGTAAAAGCCTTGACGGGCGTAAAAGTATTAATTATTTTTTTATTTATGCTAATAAAAAAGCCATAAATATTAATTATGGCTTTGGAATATGTTGATTTTAAGAAAATTAGTCAGTAGATTCTCTTTTTATTAAATGTGTTTCTATAACTTCTGTGGTGTAATTTTCGTTTTCTTCTTCGTCATCATTGTGTTCGGCTTCAAGTCTTTCGATCAGCATTTTAGCAGCTTTATTTCCCATTTTTTCACCGCTTTGGCTTACCGTTGTAATACTTGGCGTAGAATATTTTGAGATAATTCCGTCTGTAAAAGCAATTACCGCTAAGTCTTCGGGAACTTTTAATCCCATTTTTGATGCGGTTTTAATAATCGTTACCGCAAAAAGTTCGTTTACAGCAAAAACAGCATCAAAAGCTCTGGCATGCAAAAGTTCAGAAATGGTTATTTCGCAGGTATCTACATCTTCAATTTTAATGATTAAATCTTCGTTGAAAGGAATCCCGTTGTCTAAGAGTGCTTTTTCGTAACCATCGGTTCTTAATTTCCCAACACTTACATAATCGACAGTAGTTACTAAAGCGATCTTTTTTCGGCCGTTATCAATCAAACTCTGAACAGCTTCATAAGCGGCAGCTTTGTCATCAATAATTACTTTATCACACAAAATATCATTGGTAACTCTGTCGAACATTACAACCGGCATCCCTTGATTGATAACTTCTGTAATGTGGTGGAAATCACCTTTATATTGGGTTTCTTTAGAAAGGGACATGATGAAACCATCGATACTTCCGTTGGCTAACATCTCCATATTTAGGACTTCTTTATCGAAAGAATCATCAGATAAACAAATGACAACGCTATAGCCGTTTTCGTTCGCGACCTGCTCAATTCCATTGATTACAGTAGAGAAAAAATAATGTACAATTTCCGGAATGATAATACCAATACTTTTGGTTTTTCGGTTTTTTAAACTAAGCGCAATATTGTTTGGTTTATAGTTGTAAAACTTTGCAAAAGCCTGCACTTTTAAGCGCGTTTCTTCTCCAATTTCAAGACTGTTTCTAAGTGATTTTGAGACAGTTGAAATGGATACATCAAGTTCCCTTGCAATCTGTTTTAGGGTTATTTTACGTTTCATGGCGAGAATTGAAAAAAATCTAATTAATAATAAAGGTATCCGAAAATTTTATAATTGACAATTTTTGACTGAAAAGATTACAAAATATAGAAAGTTTTCAACACTACCACGTTTTCGTAACTCAATTAAAATAGTCTCTGGTCGAGCATGTTAATAAATTCATAATTTTGAAATTCGAAGTAAAATTAAAAACTTAACTAACAGTCAAAAACTCAAAACTAATTTAAACAAAAAGTATGAAAACAATTTACAAAAAGTTGTTATTTTTATTCCTTCTGCTTCCGTTTACGGTGTTAGCTCAAAGCACTTTAACTGGAACAGTAACTGATCTTGCCACGGGTCAGCCAATACCGGGAGTAAATGTAAATGTACAAGGTTCAACAACAGGAACCTCTACAGATTTTGATGGTAAATTTCAATTACCGAATCTAAAAAATGGAGACAAAATTCAGGTTTCATTTATTGGATATAAAACGTCGACAATTGTGTTCAATGGTCAAAAAAATCTGCCAGTATCTTTAGAAGAAGATACTAACCAACTGAAAGAAGTTGTGGTACAGGTGGGTTACGGAACTGTTAAGAAAAAAGATGCAACAGGATCTGTTTCTCAAATAGCTGCAAAAGATTTTAATAAAGGAATTAACGTAACTCCAGAGAGTTTAATCAGCGGTCGTATTTCGGGTGTAAATGTAACTGGCGGCGGAGCTCCTGGAGCAAAAGCCGATATTAGAATTCGTGGAGGATCTTCGTTAAATGCTTCAAACGAGCCCTTAATTGTATTAGACGGACTCCCGTTAAGCAATGCAGTTCCTAGTGGTGCTACAAGTATTTTGTCTACTATTGATCCTAATGATATTGAGTCGTTTACGGTTCTTAAAGATGCTTCAGCTGCTGCAATCTACGGATCGAGAGCTGCAAATGGTGTAATTGTAATTACAACTAAAAAGGGAACAAAAGGCGGCGTAAAAGTTAACTTTAGTTCTCAGGTTGGTATTAATACAGTAGCAAATACAGTTGATGTAATGAGTGCAGGCCAATTCCGTGAATTGGTAAATACAAAAGGTACTCCGGCGCAGCAAGCATTATTAGGTAATGCAAATACAAACTGGCAAGATGAAATCTTCCATACTGCTTTGACAACTAACAACAATATCTCTGTTAGTGGTTCTTTATTTAATAAATTACCTGTACGTTTATCTGTTGGAAATGTTGATAATCCAGGAATTCTAAGAAACACTTCTTTTGAAAGAACTACGACATCGATATCGTTAAATCCTGTATTGTTTGATAATCATTTGAAAATTGATATTAGCGGAAATTTATCTTTCGGAAAAAATCAATTTCAGGATGAAGGAGCTGTTATAGGAAGCGCAATAGGATTTGACCCAACGCAGCCAGTTTACCAAGCAGGTTCTCGTTATGGAGGATATTTTGAATGGTTAGAGCCAACAGGAAATTTACCATTATTGCCAGCAAGAAATCCTGTAGCAAGATTAAACCAAGATAACAGAAGAGCAACTTCTACCAGAAAATGGGGGAATGTAAGAGTAGATTATAAACTTCATTTCTTTGAAGATTTAAGAGTGGTTGCCGAAGCTGGTATTGACAGATTTGATAGCAGCGGTTTTACTGAAGTAAGCACACAAAGTGCGTTAGGATATCAGCCACAACCTTTTAATGGTCCTAATTATGTGAATTTTGGTAACTATAATAGTTATACAGATGCATTACAAAATAAAAACTTAAATGCTTATTTTAACTATACTAAGGATATAGGTAAAATTAAAATTGATGCAACTGCAGGTTATAACTACCAGTTGTTTCAAAAAGAAAAATATTCTTCTGGAGAGACTAGACAACCTAATCCAAATGAAGATGTTGCTACAGATCCGGATGTTAACTTACAATCGTTTTTCGGACGTTTGAATTTAGGGTATGACAGCAGATATTTACTGACTTTAAATTACAGAAGAGATGGAACTTCTCGTTTTTCTGAAGCTAACAGATGGGGTAATTTTGCAGGAGGTGCTTTTGCATGGAATTTATCTGAGGAGGCTTTCTTAAAAGATAATGCTACTTTTTCAACTTTAAAATTAAGAGTTGGTTACGGTACAACAGGACAACAAGATATTTCTGCTCAGTATGATTATTTACGTAGAGTAACTATTGGAACAATTAACTCACAATATGTTTTTGGTAATACGGTTTATTCTACTGCCAGACCAGAAGGATACAATGAAAACATCAAATGGGAAGAATTGGCTGAGGCTAATATTGGTATCGATTACGGATTTTTCAATGATAGAATCACGGGATCTATTAACTACTTTGATAAAAAATCATCAGATTTATTAGCTGATATTGCTGTTCCTGATGGAGCAAATCTTAGAAATCAAGGGTTCTTTAACATTGGTAGTGTAAAAACTAAAGGGGTCGAGTTTAGTATTGCCTCTGATATCATTAAAAATGATAACTTGACTTGGAATGTAGCTTTTAACACTACATATATAGATCAAAAAATATCTGAACTAGGTATTACAGTTCCAGGTTTTCAAGGTTATTTGACAGGAGATAATATTGCTGGAGGAAATGGTAATAAAATCCTTATTAATTCTGTAGGATATTCACCAAACTCATTTTTTGTGTACGAGCAATTATATGATGCAAACAAAAGACCAATTGCAGGAGCTTATGCTGATAGAAATGGAGATGGAAAAATTGATGCGGGTGACCGTTACAGAGCAGGTAAAGCAGCACCGGATTATACTTTTGGATTGTTTTCAACTTTAAACTACAAAAAGTTTGATTTTACCATGAACTGGAGAGCTAGTGTTGGAAATCATATTTTTGATAACGTAAGTTCTAACTTAGGTTACTCTGACGCAGGATTAAGAAGACAAACAGATTTGTCTAACGTAAGTTCAGATTACTATAATACAGGTTTCACTTTTGAAGATAACGGAACATCTCGTTATTTGTCTGACTATTTTATTAAAGATGCTTCTTTCATAAAATTAGATAATGTTACGCTTGGATATACTTTTGACAAAACTTTATTAAAAGCGGCTTCTTTAAGATTTACAGCTGGTGTTCAGAATGTTTTGATTCTAACAAAATACAATGGTTTAGATCCTGAGAAATTCAACGGAATTGATAATAATGTTTACCCAAGAGCGAGAACTTTCTTATTTGGGGTGAATGCGAATTTTTAATAGTGATCTGAAAATCAAAAATTTAAAAACAAACAAAATGAAAATATCATTTAAATATATATCTTATTTTTTCCTATTTATTTTGGGAATAAGTATGACGTTGACTTCGTGTACGGACGACCTAAACGTGACACCAAAGGATGATGATGAGTTTTTATCAGAAACCTTTTTTCAAGATCCTGCATCTTACAAGCAAGTATTAGCTAAATTATACGCAGGTTTGTATGTTGGAGGTAATGATGGAGATGGAGATGCTTCTCAACCAGGGAAAAATCCTGATATCGCTGGACTTGGAGGTGACTTTAGCAGTTACTTAAGATTGCTTTTTGTAACGCAGGAATTTACTACAGATGAAGCTATTATTGCTTGGGCCGATGGTACTTTGCCAACATTAAATGCTCAAACATGGGCTCCTGCCAATGAATTCTTGGAAGGTACATTCTCTAGAGCATTTTATCACATTAGTGTTGCCAATGAGTTTTTAAGACAAACTACAGAGGAGAAATTAACAGCTAGAGGTGTTGATTCTAACTTGAAAGCTGAAATTGCTACTTTTAGAGCAGAAGCTCGTTTTTTAAGAGCTTTTTCTTATTACAACTTAATGGATTTATTTGGTAATGTACCAATTACTACCGAAAATGATCCAGTTGGGTTCTTTTATCCAGAGCAGAAAACAAGAGCAGAAGTTTTTGCTTTTGTTGAATCTGAATTAAAAGATTTAGATAATAGTTTGGCTGCTTCGGGCGCAAACGAATACGGCAGAATTGATAAAACAGCGGCTAAATTTTTATTGGCGCAAGTTTATTTGAATGCCAAGGTATATACTGGTACAGATAGAAACAATGAAGCGGCTTCTTTATGTAATGAAATTATTACGGGTTCAGCTTATAAATTCGCAAATGTTCCTTACCGTTATTTATTCTCTGCGGATAATAATACCAATGGTGCTCAAACGGAAGTTATTTTCCCAATTGTTGGTGATGGTAACGCCATTAGAGCTACTGGTGGAGGAATGAGCTTCATCATGCACGCTTCTATTGGAGGCAGCATGGATGCTTCATCTAGAGGTATGGATGGTGGATGGCAAGGAATTAGAACTCGTAGAGAGTTTGTAAATCTTTTTCAAGACGAAACTGCAACCGCAGATAAAAGAGGAACATTTTACACAAATGGTCAGTCAAAAGACATAAACAATGTTTCTACTTTTACAGATGGTTATGCTGTAACAAAATACATCAACAAAAAGGCTGACGGATCTGCAGCTCAAAGAAATGATATTCCGGATATCGATTTTCCAATGTTTAGATTAACAGATGCTTACCTAATGTATGCTGAAGCGACTTTAAGAGGAGCAGCAACAGGAAATTTGGGGATAGCTTTGGGGTACATAAACCAGATTAGAACTAGAGCAGAAGCACAACCTATTACTCTTGGAGAAATGACACTTGATTTTATTTTAGATGAAAGAGGGAGAGAGTTGTTTTGGGAATGTCACAGGAGAACAGATTTAATTCGATTTGGAAGATTCACAGGTGGTTCTAAAATCTGGCAATGGAAAGGCGGTTCTATTAACGGTAACGCTACAGAATCGTACAGAGATTTAATGCCGATTCCTGCTAGAAATATTCAGGCAAATCCAACATTAAAGCAAAATCCAGGATACTAACATCTTATAGAAATTAAAATGAAAAATATATATAAAATTTTAATCGCATTTATTGGTGTATTAGCAGTTTCATGTAATGCTGATGATGTAGACAATAGACCAGTTATTGATGCAGGAACTGCTCCTGTATTGTTAACACCACAATCTGATTTTAGTATTGTGCTTTCAAAGGAAACTGAGAAAGAAGTTGCGACTACCGTAAACTGGAATAAAGCAACTTATACAGGAACTCAAACAATAGTGAACTACACGATTCAAATTGCGAAAGCTGGAACTAATTTTGCAAGTCCAATAACATTGGCAAGTACTACTGCAATTTCTCAACCAATTACAGTGGCTGAATTAAACTCTGCACTAGTTAATGGTGGTTTCGTAGAGAAAGAAGTAAACAATGTTGACATTCGAATTAAATCTGTTGTAGGAGCTTCAGGAATTCCTCAATATTCTAATTTATTTACAATCAAAGCGACTCCTTATCATGTTCCATTAGCTTCTTCTCACTGGTTAGTAGGTGGTGCCACCCCAGGAGGTTGGACATGGGCAGGCGACGCTGAGACTGAGTTTCCTTTAGTTGTTGGGCAAACTAACATCTACCAGGTAACGATTGTGCTTAAAAGTGGAGAAGCTTTTAGAGAGTTTTTAGGAAATAACTTTACAAGTGATGGTAACTGGGATGCAAGTCACAATTACTCATATTATGCAGATAAAGGATATACGATCGATTCAGAATTAGAAGATAATGCAGATGGAGATCATAATTTTAAATACACAGGACCAACGGGATCGAGAGTTTTTAAAATTGATAATGTTGCAAAAACGATAACATTAGATTAATGTTTGATGTTAATAACTGAAAAGGGGCTATCTGCTAGATAGCCCTTTTTTGATCAAACTAACTAACCAAATAACCACAAGCATCATGAAAAAAACTTTACTATCAATATTTTTATTGATGGCAGTAACTGCTTTTGCCCAGATTCAAAACGTTACTTATTCAATAAACCCGCCCACTTTTGAAGATACAACTCCAATCACTATTTCAATTGCGGGAACAAGTATTAATGAAAGTACTTGGGGAGTTACAGGAAATGCACTGTACCTTTGGTCATGGTCTTATGATGTAAATGATACCAATCAGTTAGATTCTCCTTCAAACGGATCTTGGACAGCATCGGCGGAAGCCAGTAAATTTACTTATAATGCAGGAACAGATACATACACAAAATCATTTACTCCATCTGTATATTTTAATAGAAATGGAATCGGAAGAATTGGTTTTCTTATTAAAGCTAAAGACGGAACTGGTACAAAACAATCTCAGGATATTCTAGTTGAAGTTGGATCTTTTCAAGTAAATCTAACTTCGCCAGTAGAAAATAGTACATCAATTGTATCATCTGGATCAAATTTTAATATTACTGCTTCAAACACAAACGGTGCGGCAAATTATTCTTTAAAATCCAACGGAACAGTTATTAATACAAAGACGGGTGCTGCTGCCTATTCTTATTCTCATCTCAATATTACAAATAACCAAACTTACGAATTGACTTTAACTCAAGGCGCGACTACGATTGTAAAAAAGTTTTCAGTTATAGTAAACCCAAATACGGTATCTGAAGCGATGCCTGCAGGTTTAGTTGATGGAATTAATTATAATTCTTCAGATTTTTCAAAAGCAATTTTGGTTCTCGATGCGCCTTTAAAAGACTTTGTTTACGTGGCGGGAAGTTTCAATAACTGGCAGCCAACTTCGGCGTATGCCATGAAAAAAGATCCAGTTTCAGGAAAATTCTGGCTGGAATTAACTGGATTGGTTTCGGGTGCAAATAATACTTATCAATATTGGGTGATAGATGCCACGCCGCTTGCCAATTCACCAGCAATGGTAAAAACCGCAGATCCTTATTCGACGTTGGTTTTGTCTCCTTATGATGATGCTTCGATTCCAGCAGTAAAATATCCAAATATGCCGGTTTATCCAGCGGGACAAAATTTTGAGGTTACCGTTTTAAAAACAGGTCAGTCTGCTTACAATTGGCAGGTTAATAATTTTATAAAACCAGAAAAAGAAAAACTAGTTGTTTACGAAGTTTTGGTACGTGATTTTGATGCTGGCAGAAGTTATCAAAGCCTGATCGATCGTATTGATTATTTTAAAAACCTAAAAATTAATGCTATCGAATTAATGCCTGTAATGGAATTTGAAGGAAATGAAAGCTGGGGTTACAATACCTCATTTCATATGGCTTTGGATAAATTTTACGGAACTTCGGATAAGCTAAAAGAGTTTATCGATTTATGTCATCAAAATGGTATTGCTGTTATTCTTGACGTTGCATTAAATCATGCTTTTGGCAGAAATCCGATGGTAAGAATGTGGATGAATGATCCAGACGGAGATGGTTTTGGTTCGCCAACTGCCGAAAATCCATACTTTAATACTGCTGCAAAACACAGTTACAGTGTTGGAGAAGATTTTAATCATCAATCTCTTAAAACTCAAAATTATGTCAATCGCGTTATCAAACAATGGATTGAAGAATATAAAATTGACGGTTTCCGCTGGGACTTAACCAAAGGATTTACACAGGCCTGTATAGCAGCAGATGAAAGCTGTACCAACGCGTATCAGCAGGATAGGGTTGATGTATTGAAAAAATATGCAGATTATTCATGGAGTTTAGACCCGACACATTATACCATTTTTGAACATTTAGGAACTGATGCAGAAGAAAAAGAATGGGCAAATTATAAAATTACCGAAACGCCAAGCAAAGGAATTATGATGTGGGGAAAAATGACTAACCCTTACAATCAATTGTCAATGGGTTATGCTTCAGATAGTAATATTTCAAGAATGACAAGTGCTAGCCGTGGTTTTACTGCGAATCGTTTAATGGGATATGCAGAAAGCCATGATGAAGAACGCTTAATGTATAAAAATGTCCAATATGGTGCTGTAAATGGCACTTATAATGTAAAAACATTAAATACAGCTTTGGCTAGAATGTCTGCCATTGGAGCCGTTTCGTTATTGGTTCCAGGCCCAAAAATGATTTGGCATTTTGGAGAATTAGGAATGGACGATTCAATTTTCAGCTGTAATAACGGAACTGTAAATGATGATTCAGGAACAATTCCCGGTGATTGTAAATTGGATACAAAACCACAGCCTCAATGGGCAGAAAATTGGCTTGGAGATGCTAATCGTACTAAAGTTTATAACGATTGGGCAAAAATGATCACGCTTAAAACGGTTGAGCCTGTATTTTTAGGAACTCCAACAATGACAGATGCGAACTCTTTGACGATCAGTATTAAAATTGAAAATCCAAGCTTAACGGCAGCGCAATTAAAAAATGTATTGATTTTAGCCAATTTCGATACCACAGCACAAAATGTTGCAGCAGGTTTTCCGTACGCAGGAACTTGGTATAATTTAATGGACAATACAACTATTAATGTAGCAGATGTAAATGCGCCAATAAATCTTCTTCCAGGAGAGTATAGAATTTATGGAAACCAAACTGCAAATTTGGCAATTGATGATTTTGAAAAAGGGAATTCAGTAAGTCTATATCCAAATCCAGTTGCAGATTATTTTACTTTAGGATTTGCAGCTTCAAAAGTGGAGATATATTCTATTACAGGACAATTAGTAAAAACTTTTAATACAAACGGAAATGCAGATTTTCAATTCTCGGTTAGCGATTTAGTTTCGGGATTGTATGTTGTAAAAACGTTTAATGAAAACAATAAAGTTCAGGTTGTGAAATTTATTAAAAATTAGGTTAAGTTAGTAATGAAAAGGGCTGTCTAGAAATAGACAGCCTTTTTTTGTTTATATCGTGTTTGATTTTTTTACTTCTTTTTATTGTATTCTCCTATTAAAGAATAATACCCAAATGTTCCTAATCCCATGACAATAAGCGGTGTTAATATAAAGAGAATAATTACGCCAAATACTAAATCGTCTTGCTGGTCTGAAAGTAGTTTTGGGAGACCAAATTCAAATACACAGAAATAAGCTGCTGCAGCTGCTAAAGCAATCCATAAAGCCCCTAAAACTTGTTTAATCGCATTCATTTTTTTAAATTTTAAAGGTGAGTAGTTTTGTTTTTGTTGTCAATATAAATCATTCCAATTACAAAGCAGATTCCTGCAATAACAATAGGATACCACAAACCGTCCAGGTAATAATCTGGTTTGCCGGCTGTTTTGGCGTGAGTTACAAAATAAGTAGAAATAGCAGGAAGTAATCCTCCAAAGATACCGTTCCCTACATGGTAAGGAAGTGACATCGAAGTATATCTGATTTTAGTTGGAAACATTTCGACTAAAAATGCGGCAATTGGACCATAAACCATTGTTACAAAGAGTACCTGAATAAAAACTAATAAAATTAATGTCCATTTATCGCTTGAATTAATTGTGATCGAAATGCTGGTTTGCACATCCTTTTTTTCTATGTACGTTTTTTTCTCAAAAACGGTTGTGCCGTCGGTGTATTTTTTCTGTGTCATAACGATAGAAGTTCCATCCGCTCTTACCTCTTTCGTTTCTTTTGGATTTTCTACAATTTCCGTTTTTTGGCTGATGTCTGTTGTGTTGTACATCGTCTTATAAATAGGTCTATAAGACAATATAGCGATCAGCATTCCAAACATCATAATATATTTACGTCCGATTTTATCGCTCAGCCATCCAAAAATAATAAAAAAAGGTGTTCCAATTAAAAGTGCAATACCTAATAATTCATCAACTTGTGAAGAGTCAATATTCATAACTGTCTTCATGAAACTCATGGCATAAAATTGTCCCGTGTACCAAACAACGCCTTGCCCCATTGTAGCTCCAAATAATGCAAGTAAAACAAATTTCATGTTATACCTGTTGCCAAAACTTTCCTTTAACGGATTTGTGCTCGTAGTTCCTTCTTTTTTAGCTTTTGCAAAAACAGGAGACTCATCCATATTTTTTCGAATAAGATAGGAAACGCCCACCATTGCGATCGAAACCCAAAAAGGAACGCGCCATCCCCATAAATCAAAAGCTTCTGGAGATAGGATATTTTTAGTTGCGAGAATAACCATTAAAGAAATAAAAAGCCCCACAGTTGCAGTAGTTTGAATCCAAGAAGTCCAATAACCTTTTTGGCCGGCAGGAGCGTGTTCTGCTACATAAGTTGCTGCGCCGCCGTATTCTCCGCCAAGAGCAAGTCCTTGAAGCAAACGTAAAATGAGAACTAATAAAGGAGCAAGAAAACCAATTGTTTCATAACTCGGAATACATCCAATTAAAAAAGTAGAACCGCCCATTAATAATAAAGTAGCCATGAAAGTATATTTCCGACCAATAATATCTCCAAGCCTCCCAAAGAACAAAGCGCCAAAGGGGCGAACTACAAATCCGGCGGCAAAAGTGGCAAGAGTTGATAAAAATGCCGCAGTCGGATTATCACTGGGAAAGAATTTAGTCGAAATAACGACAGCCAGACTGCCAAAAATATAGAAATCATACCATTCAATCATGGTGCCCATAGAAGAGGCTGAAATTACTTTCCAAATGCCCTTAGTAGAAGTTTCGCTCATAAAACTGCTTTGAGATCTTGTTAATAAATGAAAGTTAAAAATATAGTTTTACGAATATAGAAGATATTTTTTTATTCACTTAATACTTTTTTAACAAAAACTATTAATTTGTTGACTTATGAGATTTAACCGCAAAATACATATAGAAAAAACGTCAAGGTATTCTGAACTCATGGAGAAACATATCCAACGGTTTTAACCGTAGGGGAGTTATATGAATTTCAGGATGTAAATTGTTTTTCCTCTGGATCGCAGAAGTGGAAAATATATTCTAGTAAAATTTAACCGCAAAATACACAAACAAAAAACGTAAAGGTAATCTGAACTCATGTAGAAACATAGCCAACGGTTTTAACCGTAGGGGAGTTATATGTTTTTAATTTATATCCCCGCGGTTGAAACCGCGGGCTATATGAATTTCAGGATGTAATTTATTTTTACTCTGGATCGTAGAAACGGCAAAAAAAGAAAAAACGCAAAGGTCCGCAAAGTTTAAATCTAAACTTTGCGGACCTTTGCGTAAATCTTAGTGCACTATGCGGTTAAGAACAAAAAGCATAAAAAACAAAAAAACCACTCTGTTGAGTGGGTTTTGGTGGTACCTCCAGTCCCGAGGCTTCGGGAGAACCAGGTACACATTATGATTTTCTTTTATTGAGAATATCTTTAAGAATTGATGGATCAGCTATTATTTTATTATTAAAAATTTTGCTTTTCATTCTCTTAATAAATTTTTCAAGATATAGGGCTTCGTCCCTATCGTTACAAATAAAAGATAAAACTACTTCCCAGTCATTAGCAATTTTGGTAAAAGAATTGGTGTAAAAGTGATCTCTATGTTTTGAAATTCTTTCAGTGATATCACTTGTTTCCCCTATGTAGAATTTTTCAGAAGATTTTGAATACAGGATATATAAATAATGCATTTGTAAAAAAACATGTTTAAAACAAAAAACCCACTCTGTTGAGTGGGTTTTGGTGGTACCTCCAGTCCCGAGGCTTCGGGAGAACCAGGTACACATTATGATTTTCTTTTAATTTTGGTAAAAGAATTGGTGTAAAAGTGATCTCTATGTTTTGAAATTCTTTCAGTGATATCACTTGTTTCCCCTATGTAGAATTTTTCAGAAGATTTTGAATACAGGATATATAAATAATGCATTTGTAAAAAAACATGTTTAAAACAAAAAACCCACTCTGTTGAGTGGGTTTTGGTGGTACCTCCAGGGATCGAACCAGGGACACATGGATTTTCAGTCCATTGCTCTACCATCTGAGCTAAGGTACCGTATTGTGCTCATTGCGGGTGCAAAGATAGAATCATTTTCCGTTTATCCAAAACATTTAAGAAAAAAAATCAATTCGTATCTTCGCAAAAACAAAAAAGCAAAATGGTTTTAACTGTTGATATTGGAAACACTCGAATTAAAGCATCTGTCTTTGAGGGAAATACTTCTCTGGAGAATTTTATTTTTGAGAAAAATGAGCTCGAAGAAAAAATTAAAAAAATTTTAAAAAAATACCCAAACTGCTCTGATTTGGTTGTTGCATCAGTCGGAAGCGTCGAAAAACAATCCTTTTTGACGTTCGAAAAACAATTAAAAATTCATTTTTTTACGCACGAAGATATTTTTCCGTTCACCAATAAATATGCAACACCAAAAACTTTAGGGATAGACCGTATGATTTTGGCCGCTGGAGCAGCATTGCAATTTCCTAAAAAAAACAGATTAGTTATTGATGCGGGAACTTGCATAACCTACGATTTTATCGACGAAAATGATAATTATCTGGGCGGCGCTATATCTCCAGGTCTTCGGCTGCGATATGAATCACTGCATAATTTTACGGCCAGACTGCCGTTACTTACATTAGAAGCACCTGAAACATATATAGGAAACTCAACACAACAAGCCATACATTCTGGTGTTGTCAATGGTTTCGTCTATGAGATTGACGGTTTTATCGATGAATATCGAAAAGAGTTTTCAAATTTTATCATAATTTTAACGGGCGGCGATGCAGATTTTTTGGCTAAACGATTAAAAAATACCATATTTGCCAATTCAAATTTCCTTCTAGAAAGTTTGAACCAAACATATCAATATAAAATCGACAATGATTAAAAAAGTATTAATAAGCGCTTGTTTGCTTATATCGTTCGTTTCATTTGCTCAGCAAGGTACTGCTTCACCTTATTCTTTTTTCGGAATAGGAGATGTGAGATTCAAGGGAACTCTTGAAAATAGATCTATGGCCGGGGTTGCAGTGGAGCAAGATACGATTCATTTAAATTTAGAAAATCCTGCAAGTTATGCCAGCTTAATACAAACCACTTTTACAGTTGGAGGAACTTTTGCAACTTCTAATTTAAAAACAAGTACACAATCTGAAAAAGCACAGCGCAGTACTTTTGATTATTTAGCATTAGGAATTCCGATGGGGAAATTTGGGGCTTCGTTTGGATTAATACCAGTAACTTCAGTAGGTTATAAAATTCTTACCGATAATTCTGCAACAGAAGGAGCGACAAGTTCACAGCTTGATGGAAAAGGCGGTATAAATAAAGTTTATTTCGGACTTGGATATAAAATAATGCGCAACTGGAATATTGGAGTTGACGCACAGTATAATTTTGGAAAAATTACAACTACAACAGTTGAAGCTATAACAGGAGTTCAGAATGGTACGGCAGAAGTAAACGCTTCAGAGCTATCAGGTATGGCTTTTAGTTTTGGAACAATGTACCAGAAAAAAGTCTACAAAAAAATTAGTATGTTTTCTAGTTTAAGCTATACTTTTGCAAGTAATTTAAACTCAGATAATACGAGAACGATTTCTGTTCAAGGTGACCCAGATTCTTATGTTCTTCCTGTAAATTCACAAACCTTAAAACTTCCTAACAAATTAAGTATTGGTTTAGGAATTGGTGAGGCTAGAAAATGGCTTGTGGGAGCAAATATGACATTCCAAGGAGACGGCCAATTGGCAAATTATTATAATGCTGCTGAGAATGTTAGTTATGAAAAATATTCAAAATATGCTCTTGGAGGATATTATCTTCCTAATTATAACTCATTTACAAGTTACTTGAGCAGAATTACCTATAGAGCAGGTTTGAAATATGAAAAAATTGGATTGATTGTAAACAATGAATCTATCAAAGATGTTGGAGTAACATTAGGAGCAGGAATTCCTATTCCGCAGTCTTTATCAAACTTAAATTTCGGAATCGAATTTGGTAAACGCGGTACGGTTTCTTCTAATTTGGTACAAGAAAACTACGTGAATTTTAGTTTAAGTTTCTCTTTCAACGACAAATGGTTTGTGAAGAGTAAATTCCAATAAACATAATATTTTATCTTTTCTAAGCTCATTACAATTTATTACATTTGGCAAATGAATTTACCAAAGAGATATAGTCTAATAGTTGTCACAGTTTTTGCTGTGACGCTGTTTTTTGGTTGCGAAAGTAATTTTAAAGACGTTCAAAAAATTAACTTCTCAGAATTTGTTCCTGCAAGTGATAATGATACAATTAATATAAAGTATACAGATTCTGGACGCATTTCGGGCATTTTAATAAGTCGTAAAATGCTTGATTATTCTAATCTTGATTTTCCTTTTACAGAATTTCCTAAAGGAATAGATGTTACCTTATACGATAAAAAGCAAAAGAGAACTTTTATAAGAGGGAATTATGCCGTTTCGTATAAAAATACCGGAATTATTGATTTGATTGGAAAAGTAAAAATCACTTCAGAAGCAGGGCAGGTTTTGGAAACAGAACAATTGTATTTCGACCAGAAAAATGAATGGTTTTATACCGAAAGAAAATTTAAACTTACCGATGCAAAAGGGGTTTCCAACGGTCAGGGAATAGATTTTAGTAAAGATTTTAAAGTGATTAATTCACAGCGAATAAGCGGTGAAATTGAATCCGATGAAGAATAAAACAAAATTATGGGTTATTTAAAATATACACAATTCATCTATATCGCATTTGCACTTTTTTTTGCTTATGATGGTATCGTAAAACTAAACGAAGGTGACGAAAGCTATCCTTTCTACTTTGTAATCGCAGGAATGGCTATTTTTATGTTTTTCTTTAGAAGAAGATTTCTTAACAAATACGATAACCGTAACAAAAAACAATAAAAATGGAAATTAGTATTATAATAATATGTTTAATACTAGCAGCCTTTTTCTCTGGAATGGAAATCGCGTTTATTTCCTCCAACAAAATTTATCTCGAAATAGAAAAGAAGCAAGACGATTTCTTGTCTCGCATCTTAACTAAACTCACCGAAAATCCGTCCAAATTTATTGCTGCTATGCTTATTGGTAACAATGTAGCTTTGGTTGTTTACGGATTTTTTATGGGCGATCTGATTTTGAATTGGATGGCACATTTTGGTTTTGTTTTTTCAACTTGGTGGAATATACTGATTCAGACTCTTCTGGCGACATTTGTCGTTTTATTGACTTCAGAGTTTTTTCCAAAAGTATTTTTTCAGATTTATGCCAATTCCTTAATTAAGATTCTCGCTCTTCCGGCCTATTTGTTCTACAGATTATTTTACTACATCTCCACTTTCTTTATTTGGATTGCAGATTTTGTATTGAGTAAATTCCTTAAAACCGAAGGAAGTCAAATACAATTATTTAGCAGAATTGAACTCGGAAATTACATTACAGAACAGATGAGTACGGTTGAAGAAGATGAAGAAGTAGATTCTGAAATTCAGATTTTTCAAAATGCATTAGAATTTTCAGGTGTAAAAGCTCGTGATATAATGACGCCTCGAACCGAAATTGTAGATGTGGATTTGTTTGATACCGTTGATGATCTGAAAGCGATGTTTATCGAAACGGGATATTCTAAAATCATTATAAGTCAGAATTCCTTAGACGACATTGTGGGTTATGTGCACTCGTTTGATTTGTTTAAGAAGCCGTCGACCATAAAATCGGTTTTAATGACAGTTGAATTTGTTCCTGAAACCATTTTGATAAAAGATGTGCTGACTGTGCTGATTAAAAAGCGTAAAAATATTGCAGTCGTTTTAGATGAATATGGAGGCACGGCGGGAATTATTACTATTGAAGATATAGTTGAAGAACTTTTTGGCGAAATTGAAGATGAACATGATTTAGATGAAGAATTAATCGAAGAACAAATTGGAGAAGGTAAATATTTGTTTTCAACGCGTTTGGATGTTGAGTATTTAAATGAAACGTACAAATTAATGATTCCAGAAGAAGACTCTTATGGAACATTAGGAGGATTTATTGTCAATCATACAAAAGAAATCCCACAAAAAGGAGACAAAATTGTAATAGATAAGTATCATTTTTTTATAAAAGAGGCTTCAAATAAGAAGATCGAACTAGTCAAATTGACAATTAAAGATTGATTTTTTAAATTATTAAAAAAAAATGTGTAAAATAAAACGCTAGTTGTATTGTTATTAACTAGATAATTGTATTTTCGCAAACTGAATATAAAATTAACGATAATAAAATGGCAGTTTTAGCAAAAATTAGACAGCGTTCCGCTTTATTGATAGGAGTTATTGCACTTGCATTATTTGCATTTATAATACAAGATCTATTTACAAGAGGAACATTTGGTCAAAGTTCAAAAGATGTAGGAAGCATCGATGGAAAAGATATTTCATTTGAAGACTTTAGAGTTAAAGTTAGTAATGTTGAAAAAAGTGGGCAGGGTATTACTTCCACTGAAGCTGCAAACAGAGTTTGGGATCAAGAAGTTTCAATCGCTTTATTGTCATCTCAATTTGATAAATTAGGATTAAGAGTAGGTGAAAAACACTTATTAGAGGTTTTAAAATCAGATCCAAATATTGGTAAAAATCCAATGTTTTTAAATGCAGCAGGAATTTTTGACGTAGTTAAGTTTAAAGATTACTTCAAATCAAATCCTGAAGCAGCACAATACATCGCTCAAAAAGAGAAAGATGCTGAATTGAATGCAAAATTTCAAATCTATAGTACTTTAATTAAGTCAGGACTTTACACAACTGCTAGTGAAGGAAAATTAAAGTATGAAATGGAAGCTAATAAAGTAAGTTTTGCTTACGCGGCAGCACCTTATTCTTCTATTAAAGACAGTGAAGTAAAAATTTCTGATTCAGAAATTGTTGACTATATGAAGAAAAACGAGAAGAAATTCAAAGCAGATGCTACTCGTGAAATTCAATATGTTTTAGTTGAAGATAAAGCTTCTAAAGAAGATGAAGCTGAAATAAAAACTAAGTTAAATGCATTATTGTCTGGAAGTGTTGTTTACAACGCTAAAACAAACAAAAACGATACATTGCCAGGATTTAGAAACGCAGCTAACATTGCTGAATTTGTAAATTCAAATTCTGATGTTCCTTACGATTCTACTTATGTTCCTAAAAATGCTTTACCAGCTGTTGATGCTGATAAATTATTCAGCTTACCTGCTGGAGCAATTTACGGACCATATGTTTATGGAAGATATTATGCAATTTCTAAATCTTTAGGATTTAAAGCTGGAGTTAACGCAAAAGCTAGTCATATCTTAATTGCATACGATGGTTCTCAAACTCCATCGGCAAAAGAAAAAAGAACAAAAGAAGAAGCTAAAGCTAAAGCTGAAGAAATTTTAGCACAAGTTCAAGCTAATCCAGATAGTTTCATGATGTTGGCTTTTACAAGTTCTGATGATTCATCTGCACAACAAGGTGGTGATTTAGGATATTTTGGTCCAAACCAAATGGTAAAACCATTTAATGATTTTGTATTCAATAACGGAATTGGTAAAGTTGGTTTAGTAGAAACTCCTTTTGGATTTCACATTATCAAAATTACAGATAAACAAGACGGTATTCGTTTAGCTACAATCGCTCAGAAAATTGAGCCTTCTGAAACTACTTCTGATAAAGTATTTACTTTAGCAACTAAATTCGAAATGGATGCAGCTGATAAAGATTTCAATGCTGCAGCAAAAGAATTAGGTTTAAAAGTGGCTCAGCCAGTTGATGCTAAAGCTATGGATGAAGCATTTGGACCATTAGGAAACCAACGTAACATTGTAAGATGGGCTTTTGATAAAGAAACAAGCAAAGGAGATGTTAAGCGTTTTGAAATTGCAAACATCGGACACGTGATCGCACAATATAAAGGTGAAAACAAATCAGGTTTAGTTTCTGTTACAATGGCAAGACCATACGTTGAGCCAATCTTGAAGAACAAGAAAAAAGCTGAAATCTTAAAGAAAAAGATGGAAGGTTCTAGTCTTGAAGCTATTGCTAAAGCTGCTGGAGTTGCTGTTCAACAAGCGGCAGATGTAACTTTAGATAATCCAGTTTTACCTGGTGGAGTTGGGCAAGAGCCAAGAGTTGTAGGTAATGCATTTGCTTTAGCTGCAAACAAAATCTCTACACCTATTGAAGGAAACACTGGAGTTTATGTTGTAAAAAACATTAAAACAGTAAAAGCTCCTGCAATTGCTAATCATGCTGAATATGTTGAGAAAGTAAAATCTCAAAGCGCAAATGATGCAAGCAGATTATTACCAGCATTGAAAAATAATGCTAAAATTGAAGATAACAGATTACAATTCAATTACTAAATAGCAGTAATTAAAATTATAAAAACCCGAAACGTCATTTGATGTTTCGGGTTTTCTTTATTATTTAAAATCCTACAATTTAATTTGTAATAATTTTTAACTAATTTTCTTATATTATATGGGAATAATCGAAATTTAATTTAAAATATTTGCGGTATTCAAATTATTGCAGTTAATTTGTCCGATTTTTAATTTTAACATATTTTTTTGTTTTCAGTATGTTGAAATAAAGACAATTAAAATCCCAGAAACAAATACTTTAATAATCAAACATTTAATGTTTTTTACTTTTAATTTTTTTAGAAAGAAGCCAAGAGTATATACCAAAATTGAAAGTCACATTTTTGGAATTATTACTGAGCTTTTAAAAGTTAGCAGCACCGACATCAATGTAGATGAATTGGGTGGAAAATATTATTTAAGTAACGATGAACAGCATTTTAAAGTTACCATCTTAAGTAACGATTATGTGATACGATTAACTAATACACATGATTCTGTAGCTGAAAAATACGATAAGATTTTTGTTGAAGATGTTTTAAAAGCAGTAAAAGAAGAAAAACATCGCAGAATGGAACTTGTTTATGATTCTATAACGAACAGCATTGAAAAAATGGCTGAGCGTCTGCATAATAGACTAATAGAATCGAATGAACAAGAAAACCAATCTGTTCGACGTTTAGAAACTAAACATGTCAAAAACAAGAAAGTAAATTACTAATTACTTAGAATCATTTTTTCGTAGGTAAAGATCGTTTCATATCCTTTATTTAAGAAATACTCTTTTGGATTTTCTTTAGAAACAACCATTACAAAATCACCTCCCCAAGCGCCTAGACTTTTAATTACGCCATCAAAATCGGGAAAAATGGCTTCTTTTACCGTCTGCATTTCTAATATATTGCTTAAGTGAATTTCGTGACGCTGCACTGCTAAAGCAAATTCTTTTAGAGTTTTGGCATGAAGAATATCGTGGGTAATTTTATTGTTTTTGGCTACGCTTGCTGCTAAATGGTGGTTTTTGTTATTGTTGTAAGCGTATATTGCTGATTTACTATTTTGTTTTTTATTCAAATAAACAAAATAGATATGGTCTGTAAAATCAGGATTAAACTCAACGGGTTCAACAAAATTATCTTTAACACGATACAAAACTGGTGTGTCATTTTGTGCGCAGGCAATGTCGTAGCCGCTTCCTCCAAAACTATTGTTTAGTAAAGTAAATGCATTAACATCAGCCCACTGAGCAATATTATTTATAAGTGTTGAAGAAGTTCCTAATCCCCAATTTCTTGGAAACGACAATTCTGTTTTTATTTTGAAACCGTTTGACTCATCGATAAATTTTGGATTTAAAACATAAGCTTCGTGTAAAATATCAATTAAAGTCGATTTAATGTTTTCGACCTTTACTTCGGGATTGGTAATAATTTCTTCAAATGAAATCGTTTCTTCAAACCACACGTGTTTGTTGTAGTCGTAACTTTTCCATTCTATTTCTTTGTCTTCGCCATCTTCAATTACTAAACTTTGTCCAAATCGTGTAGGTAACGCAAAAGCATCTGCTCCGTCTAAAACCAGATATTCTCCGGCGATAAAAAGTTTTCCGTTACTGTAAAATGTTTTTTTCATGCGTTATTTTTTAGCCCCGATAGCAGTGGAAATCCTTTTGCTTTTTTTCTTTAAAAAAGGAAAAGATTGTAACGAATAGCGGGAATAGCTCCAAATTATTTTCTTAAGTTTTCAATAAATTCTACCACAGCACTGTGAGTAACTGCTGTTTTTTTAAAGTGTATTTTGATTAAATGACGTTCTTCTTCGGTAGCTTCAAATTGATTGATGATATTATTTAAGTGCATTTTCATGTGGCCTTCCTGGATTCCGGTAGTGGTAAGGGAGCGCAGCGCAGCAAAATTTTGTGCTAAACCGGCAACGGCAACAATTTCCATTAATTCCTGTGCGGAAGGTTTTTCCAGAATGTCTAAACACAATTTTACTAAAGGATGTAAAGAAGTTAAGCCGCCAACGGTTCCTAGGGCAAGAGGTATTTCAAGCCAGAAAGTAAAAATATTGTTTTCGATTTTTGCGTGGGACAAACTTGCATATTGCCCGTTTTTAGAAGCGTACGCATGCACGCCAGCTTCTACAGCTCTAAAGTCATTTCCTGTTGCAAGCACTACGGCATCGACACCGTTCATTATACCTTTATTATGTGTTACGGCTCTAAAAGGTTCAACTTCGGCGATTTGTACTGCCTGCACAAAACGTTCTGCAAATTCTTTTGGATCGTTAATATGCTTTTCGGTTAACTCTTCAATTGGGCAGGAAACTTCTGCTCGAACGAGACAATTTGGAACATAATTAGACAAAATACTCATTATGACTTCTAGTGATTCATCATTCTCGCATAAGTCATTATTTTTAGCTTCCTCTTTTAAAGTAGATGCAAACTGTTCTAAACAAGAATTTATAAAATTTGCTCCCATGCTGTCTTTCGTTTCAAAAGTAGCGTGAAGCTGATAATAATTTTCGAGTAAGCTTCTTTTGTCTTTTAGTTTAATATCTAAAATACCGCCGCCACGCTGCTGCATGTTTTTGGTAATGCTTTGAGTTTCTGAGAAAAATTTAGGTTTTATTAGTTCGAAAAAGTTTTTTAGTTTTTCTGCATCACCATTATAAGTAAAATGAACCTGGCCAATTTTTTCGGTATTAATAATCGTGGTTTTAAATCCGCCTCGGGTAGACCAATATTTTGCCGCTTTAGAAGCTGCTGCAACCACAGAACTCTCTTCAATAGCCATTGGTATGGTTTTGTATTTTCCGTTGATTAAAAAGTTCGGAGCGACTCCAAGTGGGATATAAAGGTTTGTAATGGTGTTTTCGATAAATTCATCATGCAGCTGCTGAAGCTTTTCATCTGTATTCCAGTAATTTCTTATAATATTTTGCGCCTCTTCAGGGTTCGAAAAATATTCATTTGCAATCCAGTTTATTTTTTCTTTTTTGGATAATTTAGAAAATCCAGCAACAGCGTTGTTCATTCTCAGTATATTAAATAATAATGTTGCGGCAAATATACCATTTTAAGAGATTTGATTAAAATGTATTTTAAAGTTGGAAAGCACGCAATCGTTATTTTTTTTAACATTTAACACTTAATATGTGTATTATGTTTATTTTTTTTACTAAAATTGGGCTCTTTTTTATATTTAAATTAATTGTAATGAGTACAAGTAAAATTACTGTAATACTTTTATTTCTAGTTGCGACCGTTTTTGGCCAACAAAAAATCACTATCGAAAATATTTATGGCGGAACATTCCGAGCAAAAGGAATGGATGAGCTTCAATCGCTAAAAAATACGGACCAATATACTGTATTGAATGTTGATAGAACAAACAGAAGCATGCAGATTGATTTATATGATTTTGCAACTTTAAAAAAAGTATCTAATTTAATTGATACTAAAAATCATAAAGAACTAGCGCAAGGAATTGATAGTTATATTTTTGATGCATCAGAAAAAAAGATTTTAATTGCTTGTAACACTAATCAGATTTTCCGTCACTCTTTTACTGCGGATTATTTCTTATACGATATTACTTCAAAATCTTTGTCTAAACTTTTTGATTTTCAAATTCAAGAGCCGACTTTTTCTCCTGATGGTTCAAAAATTGCTTACGCTAGAGAAAACAACTTATATGTATACGATGTAGCTTCTAAAAAATCTACTGCAATTACTACAGATGGTAAAAAGAATGCTGTAATTAATGGTATTACGGACTGGGTTTATGAGGAGGAATTTGCTTTTGTCCGCGCTTTTGACTGGAGCAAAGACAGTAAAAAAGTAGCTTATATTCGTTTTGACGAAAGCCAGGTTCCTGAGTTTTCAATGTCAATGTTCCATAAAGATTTATATCCTACAGTTGAAACTTTTAAATATCCTAAAGCTGGAGAAAAAAACTCAGTAGTTTCATTACATATATATGATGTAGCTGCTGCTGCAACAAAAAAAGTAGATTTAGGAAAATACAATGATTTTTATATTGCAAGACTGCAATGGACAAACGATGCAAATGTGCTTTCTGCACAAGTTTTAAACCGTCACCAAGATAATCTGGATTTATTATTTGTTGATGGAAATACTGCTGTTGCAAAAGTGGTTTTGAATGAAAAAGACAAAGCGTATGTTGATGTAACAGATAATTTAACGTTCTTAAAAGATAATAGTTTCATCTGGACAAGCGAAAAAGATGGTTTTAATCATATTTATTTATATGACAAAACTGGAAAACTTAAAACTCAAGTTACAAAAGGAAATTGGGAAGTAACGTCATACTACGGTTTTGACGAAAAAACTAAAACTATTTTCTATCAATCTACAGAAAATGGTTCGATCAATAGAGATCTTTACAGAATTGGATTAGACGGAAAAAATAAATTACGTTTATCTAAAAAAACAGGAACAAGTGCTGCAACTTTCAGTCCGAACTTCCAATATTTTATCACTACTTTCTCAAGTAATTTAGTACCTACGACTTACACTTTAAATGAGTCTAAAACAGGAAAAGAAATTCAGGTTATAGAAAACAATCAAGCGCTTGCTGATAAATTGAAAGAGTATAACTTGCCTGCTAAAGAATTTATCGTTTTAAAAACTGCAAAAGGAAACGAATTAAACGCTTGGATTTTAAAACCAAAAGATTTTGATCCTTCAAAAAAATACCCAGTTTTCATGTACCAATATTCTGGTCCAGGATCACAGCAGGTAAATAATGATTGGAATAATTCTGATGATTATTGGTTCTTATCGCTTACGCAGCAAGGTTATATTGTAGCTTGTGTTGACGGAAGAGGAACTGGTTTTAAAGGAGCAGAATTTAAAAAAGTTACTCAAAAAGAATTAGGAAAATATGAAGTAGAAGATCAAATTGATGCTGCTAAAGTACTTGGATCTTATTCTTATGTTGATCCTTCTAGAATTGGTATTTTTGGATGGAGCTATGGTGGTTTTATGGCTTCTAATTGTATCTTCCAAGGAAATGATGTTTTCAAAATGGCAATCGCGGTTGCTCCGGTAACGAACTGGAGATTTTATGACAGCGTTTATACAGAAAGATATATGCAGACGCCACAAGAAAATGCAAGAGGATACGATCAAAATTCACCAATTAATCACGTAGATAAATTAAAAGGTAAATTTTTATTGATTCACGGTTCTGGTGACGATAATGTTCATGTTCAGAACTCTATGCAGATGATGGAAGCTTTAATTCAGGCTAACAAACAGTTTGAATCTCAAATTTATCCAGATAAAAATCACGGTATTTACGGAGGAAAAACAAGAATTCAGCTTTATAATAAAATGACAAATTTTATTAAAGAGAACTTATAATCTAAATCTTTAAACTTTTTAATTAAATAAAAGAATAATATGGGAGAAACTCAAGTAAAAACTGCACATCCAAAAGGACTTTGGGTATTGTTTGGAACGGAGATGTGGGAGCGGTTCAATTTTTATGGAATGCGGGCTTTATTGACTTTATTTCTTGTAAATTCATTATTAATGAAAGAAGAAGAAGCCTCTTTAATTTATGGAGGTTTTCTAGGGCTTTGTTACTTAACGCCAATGTTAGGTGGTTTTATTGCCGATCGTTTTTTAGGAAACAGAAACTGTATCTTATTAGGCGGGTTGTTGATGGCAATTGGACAAATGCTTTTATTTACCAGTGGTAGTATTTTTGAATCTAATTTAAGTTTAGCAAAAATCATTATGTACTCTGCACTGGGTGTAATTGTTTTTGGTAACGGATTTTTCAAACCAAACATTTCAAGTATGGTTGGAAGTTTGTATCCAAAACAAGAAAAAACAAAATTAGATAGTGCTTTTACTATTTTCTATATGGGAATTAACATAGGGGCTTTTTTAGGTCAGTCTATTTGTCCTTTGTTGGGAGACGTGAAAGATGCTGGAGGAATTAGAGACATCCACGCTTTTAGATGGGGATTCATGGCAGCTTCTGTTGCAATGTTATTAGGAACAATCCTTTTCTATTTCTTAAAAAATAAATATGTGGTTTCTCCAGAAGGAAGACCATTAGGAGGTTTGCCTTCTAAAAATGTAGCAGAAGATTTTGAAGAAGGAGAGGCGCAGACAGCTAATTTTTCTAATAAAGCTTTAGCTATTGCAGGAATTGCTTTTATCGCTTTAGGTTTCTTCTTTCACTATGTTGTGGGGCAGAATTTAATTTATACATTGATATATTCTAGTGGTATAGCATTAGCAGGATTGATTATTTCTGATACTTCATTAACGAAAATCGAAAGAGATAGAATCATTGTAATTTACATCGTTTCGTTTTTCATTATTTTCTTTTGGGCAGCTTTTGAGCAGGCAGGTTCGTCATTAACTTTTATTGCAGACAACCAAACAGATAGAAATTTCTTTGGCTGGCAGATGCCTCCTTCTATGGTTCAAATCTTTAACGGATTATTTGTTGTTCTGTTAGCAGTTCCATTTAGTATTCTTTGGGATACTTTAAGAGCAAAAGGAAAAGAGCCTATTTCTCCTGTAAAACTGGCTGTAGGTTTAGTTGTTATCTCTATAAGTTTCTTTATGATCGCAACTCAGGTTTCTTATATCGGAACTTCTGGACTGTTATTGGTAAAATGGCTTATTCTTTTATATTTCTTAAATACTTGTGCTGAGTTATGTTTGTCTCCAATCGGATTATCATTGGTTGGTAAATTATCTCCAAAACGTTTCGCATCTTTGCTTTACGGAGTATTTTTCTTGTCTAATGCTTCAGGTTATGCGTTAGGAGGAACTTTAGGTTCTATCCTGCCTGCAACTGGAGATAAATTTGCAAAAGCAAAAGAATTAGGAATCGATCTTCAAGCAGTTTTAGATAATAAAGTAGTGCCTACTGCAGAGCAATTAGCTCTTTTAGAGCAGCACCAAATTAGTGCTCATAATCACTTTTTTGCTGGATTTGAAATCCACAATTTATATGAGTTCTTTATGGTATTTGTGGTGCTTACAGGTATCGCGGCAATTATATTATTTGCTTTGACTCCATTCTTGAAAAAGATGATGCACGGTGTTAGATAAAATGGAAAAGAAAATTACACTAGAAGAAATTCAAAATTTTGAAGGCAAGTACCCAAAGCAATTGTGGTACTTGTTTTTTGTTGAAATGTGGGAGCGTTTCTGTTTTTACGGAATGCGCGGCGTACTCACAATATTTATGGTTGATCAGCTTTTTTTGAAAGATGAACATGCCAATTTACAATACGGAGCTATTCAGGCTTTTGTATATGCCTTTACTTTTGTCGGCGGTATTTTTGCGGATAAAATTTTAGGATTTAAAAAATCATTATTTTTTGGAGCGATCGTAATGATTCTTGGAAATCTTTTGATTGCTTTTTCTCCTCAGGAAATGTTTTACTACGGAATCGCTTTCTCTATTATTGGAACGGGCTTCTTTAAACCCAATGTTTCTTCGATGGTTGGGGAATTATATAAAGAAGATGACGGAAGAAGAGATGCAGGTTACGGAATGTTTTATGCCGGAATAAATGTTGGAGGTCTTTTTGGAGGTGCTTTATGTGTTTATTTAGGGAAATATTATTCTTGGCAGTTGTGCTTTTTATCGGCAGCTTTGGTAATGCTTTTGGGATTAATTACATTTTTATTTACTAAAAAATATTTAGGTCCAATTGGAGATTCTCCCTTATTAGATTTAAAACCATCTAAAAGAAGAATTCGAGAAATTGCAGTTTATGTAATCTCTCTTTTAAGTATTCCTTTCATTTTTATAATGGTAAAAAACACCGATTATACGGATTATTTCATGTATACAATTGGTATTATTGCTGTTGTGTATTTTGCTTATGAATTGTTGAAATTGGGAGATATAAAAATGCAGAAGAAGCTTTTTGCAGCTTTCCTGTTTGTGGTTTTTTATCTTTTATTTAATGCCATTTATGAGCAGAGCGGCGGTTCTTTATCGCTTTTTGCAAAAGATAATTTAGATAATAAATTATTGTTTTTTACAATTGATCCGAACATTATAAATAACAGTTCAAATACATTCTTTGTGGTGGTTTTAAGTCCGCTGATTGGTTTGTTATGGATCTGGATGGGAAAAAGAAAAATTGAGCCTAATACATTGATTAAATTTGGAATTGGATTTTTGTTCTTAGCGGCTTCATTTTATATTTTCTACTTGACAAAGTTTTTTGCTAATGCAAAAGGAATTGCTTCTTTAAATGTCTTTACTTTTGCCTATTTGGTAACTACCATTGGTGAGCTTTGTTTAGGGCCAATCGGAATGTCAATTATTACGAAACTTTCTCCAAAGAGATTGTTCGGAATGATGATGGGATTGTGGTTTTTGGCAAGTGCATTTGGACAGTTGGCAGCGGGAAAACTTGGTGCTGAAATATCAAGATCAAATACAGGCGATACATTAATGTCAAAATTACAATCGTATACAGAAGGATATTATCAATTAGCAATTTATTCACTTGTAGCGGGAGTTGTTTTAATTGCAATTTCACCTGTTCTTAAAAAATTAATGCAAGAAGTAAAATAGATACTAGCGTATTCTGTTTTTATGTAAATTTGTGAAAAATTTCTCAATATGAAAAAAATAGTACTTATTGCTATGTTTTTAATTGGTGCGGTGAATGTTCAGGCACAAGAATTAAAATGGTACACAGATGTAAGAGAAGCTATTACTGTAAGCAACAAAGAGCAAAAACCAATGTTGTTGTTCTTTACAGGAAGTGACTGGTGCGGCTGGTGTATTCGTCTGCAGAATGAAGTTTTAAAAACAGACGAATTCAAAAAATGGGCGGCTGGAAATGTGGTTTTAGTAGAGCTGGATTATCCAAGAGGAGTTCCTCAAACACCAGAGCTTAGAAGTCAAAATAATGAGTTACAGCAAGCTTTCGGTATTCAAGGTTTTCCAACTATTTTCTTCACTAGTGCAGAATCTAAAGACGGAAAAGTGAATTTTAAAGGTCTTGGTAAAACAGGTTATGTGGCCGGCGGACCATCTGCTTGGTTAACTGTTGCCGAAGGAATTGTTCATCCAAAGAAATCATAAGTTTTAAACTTAAAAAAATAATAGAAGCCTCTTACGTTTGTAAGGGGCTTTTTTTGTTTAGTAAGAAAAACTTCTCAACATATTTTCTTGTTTTGATTATTTGATATATTATTGTAAATAAAAAAACATATAATGTATTTTTTGTGCTAATAAAAATTGGAAAATTAAAATATAATGTTAATTTCGTCACGCTAATCTAACCAAAACCAATTAATATGACTAAAAAACTACTTATCCTACTGTTTTTTTTAGGTTCATTTATGATGAAAGCGCAAAATTTAGCATGGAGGACTAACATGACCGATGCTATTGCGATAAGTAATGACCAAAGAAAACCAATGATGATTCTATTCACTGCCTCAGGTGTACCAGACAATCTTCAAAACGAAATTTTTAAAACTCCTGACTTTGCCGTTTGGTCGCGTGATAACGTGATTTTAGTAAAGCTGGATCTTTCAGATGTCAACGCTTCTGACAGCGATCGCGAACAAAATGTAAAACTGAAAAATGCATTTGGTGTTCAAGATCTTCCAGAAGTATGTTTTGCATTGGCATCAGTAAGAAAAAACAAAACAACATTCAGTTCTCTAGGAAAAATTGCTTATAAACCTGGAGGAGCAAAAGCTTGGATTGCAGAATCGAATTCGATTTTACATCCAGCAGAATGATACGATTTCATTTAACTTTCATTTAATTTTTTTTAATCCCTTTTTTGCGCTGCAAAGAAGGGATTTTTTTATTAGTGCAGTTTCTGTAAAGAATTTGCTTTTTTTAGTAGTGTTTATTTAACATTTATTAAAAAAGAGTCAGTTTATTATTAATTTGATTTTAATGTTTAGAACTTGGTTATTAATTCATTAAATAATTGATTTGATGTCTTTTTTATACTATTTTCGATTTTATTAACATAACCAAATCCAAAATTATATGCCTAAAAAACTACTTATCCTACTACTATTTTTAAGTCCATTTTTGATGCAGTCTCAAAGCATAATATGGAAAACAGACATCAATGAAGCTGTAGCCACAAGTGCAGAAAAAAGGAAACCATTGTTGATTTTTTTTACAGGTCAAGGTGTAAATCCACAACTTCAAAATGAAATTTTTGCTACTCGTGATTTTGAAGAATGGTCTCGTAAAAACGTTATTCTTGTAAAATTAGACCTTTCAGATCCTACAGTTGCGGATGCAGCAAAAGAACAAAACCTTAGATTAAAAAACGCTTTTGGTATCGAAGAGATTCCGCAGGTATGTTTTACCGAAGTCGCTGTTAGAAAAGGAAAAACCAATTTTAATAAACTCGGTCTTATTTCCTATATGTCTTCGGGAGTTAGAGCTTGGATTTCTGAATCTAATTTGATTTTAAATCCAGAATAAAAAAGAATTACAATTTATAGTATCCCTTTTCCTTCGTAGAATGAAAAGGGATATTTTTTTTGGAACAGCTGTTTTTCCAAGATTTCTGAATGGAATTTGAATTTGAGCCGTCGGCAATTATAATTTTCGGACGGATTTCTTTTAGTACTCTGTCTAGATTTACTTTTGGAGACTGCGTAAGAATCAAAATTTCTGGCGATGTATTAGAAGGATAAATTCCCGTGCTGTCAATTATAAGAATTTTGTTGTTTTTAAAGAACATCAAATTTTTAATCTCTTTGACCTTGGTTAAGGCAATAGAATTTCCAACGAGATACATATTTAGATTCCTATTGCTCTTGTTTTTATTGAAAGTGGTATCTCTTGTAAAAAGAACAATATTTTTGCCTGTGCGTTCCGATATAAGTGTGTTATTTTTTTCGTTGTAGATAATTAGTTCTTTTCCAGTTTCCGTTTGAAATTTAGTTAAGATAAATGAAAGCTGTATTAAAATTATAGTGCAAAATACGACTATAAGTTTGTTGTAGTTTGGCTTCTTAAACCAGACAATGGAATAAATAATGAAGAGATAAAAGGAAAATAAATAATAAGAATTAAAACTAATATCTCTAATGACAAAAGATTCTACAGAAGCAACGCCATGAATCATGAGGTTTAAAAGATAAATGCTTTTTTCAAAAATCATGGTCATAAATAGTGGCGGACTTGTAAAAATGGCAATAATCATTAAAATAATTCCGGCAATCATTATAAAGGACAAAACTGGCAGTATAATAATGTTGGTGACAAAAAACAAACCTGGGAATTGATGAAAATAATACAAACATAATGGCAAAGTACCAATCTGTGCGGCGAAAGAAACGGTCAGTGCTTCCCAAATGTAAGCGATCAATTTGTTCTTTGGTTTGTACATGTTTTTAAAAAGTGGCTGCAGCCAAAGAATAAAGAATAAGGCGAGATAACTTAGTTGAAAACCAACATCAAACAAGAAATAGGGTTCAAAAAGTAATATCAATAAAATAGATACTAATAAAGTGTGGTAGATGTTTCCGTTTCGGCGTAAATGATTTCCAATTGCAATAAAAGAAAACATAACAACAGATCTCAATACTGATGGCGATAAACCTGATATTATGGCAAATCCAGCTAATGAAATCAAAATTGAAGCAAGTTTCATGAAAGAACCCTTTTTTGTATTTGGAATTGGCTTTAATATAAAAGTGATAAAGAGCATTATAAAACCGACATGTAAACCAGAAACAGACAAAATGTGTGTCGCTCCAGAGTATTGATAATCTTGAATAATGTCTTGTGAAATTTCTTGCTGCTGTCCTAAAATCAGTGCCAAGGCAACATTCATTTCGGACTTGTGGAATTTTGATTTCTCCAGATTGGAGATAATTCTAGCATGCAGTTTGGCGCAATAATACCAAATGTCTTTCGTAATGGTTTTACTGACTGCTATTTCTTTTTTTTGACAATAAATCTGAGCATAAATTTGTTTGTCTGCCAAGTATTTGCTATAATCAAATTGATTGGGGTTTTTATTTGATTTATTGGCTTGTAAAGTCGTTTGAATTTTAATGGTATTGCCAATTATCAAAAGATTTTGAGTGCTGTCTTTTTGAATGTTAACTATAACTTTTCCTGTATAATTCTTATTAGAGATTGATTTTATATGACCAATGTAGCGATCACTATAATCATTGCTTTTTAATTTTTCTCTAAGAATTAAAGTTACGGATTGTGGTTTTTCAAATGCAGTTTGGCAATGTGTATAATTATCTTTTTGAAGATTATCGGTATGGCTCAAAAGGGTTAAAGCACCAATAAAAAAAGAGAGAAAATAAACAGATAGACCAAATGAAATATATTTTTTCTTGTACTTTAAATTTCTAAAGTAAGTGAAGCAAAAGAATAATAAGGATAATGAAAGAGGAATCACTATCATTGAAATAGAAAAATGCAAATAGTAAGAAGCTATAACTCCAAAAATAAAGGCGATGATAATTTTAACCAACGGAAAATCTAATACTTTCATGGTTTAAAAGTATTAAATATTTGTAAGAAAAATAATCTATTTTAAATATTTTTAGAAAATAACTCTATTGACCTGCTCAAAAGAATTTTTGTAATAAGCTTCTTTTGTTGAAGAAATAATGACCCCTTTTGAAGTGGAAGAATGTACAAATTTAACTTCATCAGAATTGACTTCTGTAATTAATCCAACATGATTAATTTGTTTGCTTTTATTGGTTTTAAAGAAAATAAGATCACCTTTTTTGGCATCATTCAGCGGAATTACTTTTCCAACTTTTGCCTGATCGTAAGAACTTCTTGGAAGCTTAATGTTTTCACTTTCGAAAGTCGTATAAACTAAACCAGAACAGTCAAAACCGCTTTTTGTTGTTCCTGCTGCCTTATAGCGAACACCAATATTGTCTGTTGCTTTTTCAATTAGATTATTAACCAATGATCTATTTGCTTTTTTAGATTCACTTTTTGATACGGCAGTTGATGTTGACTTACAAGAAGTAAAAGTAATTGCCAAAATCAGAAAAATCAGTACTCTTTTCAAAACCTTAAATTTTATTTTTTTAAATCTGCAACGATCAGTTCTGCTGTCTTTTTGCTTGCTCCAACTCCTCCAAGTTTTTGTTCCAAAATATCATAGTTTTGCAGTACTCTTTTACGATATTCTGGCTCTAATAGTTTTTGAAGCTCTTCTTTAATTCTTTTGGTATTACAATCAGCTTGAATCAATTCGGTTACCACTTCTTGATCCATAATTAGATTGACAAGAGAAATGTATTTTAAAGTAATAATACGCTTCGCGATTTGATAGGAAACCTCGCTTCCTTTATAACAAACCACTTCGGGAACTTTAAAAAGTGCTGTTTCAAGCGTTGCTGTTCCAGAAGTAACTAAAGCAGCAGTTGAGGAACGCAATAAATCGTATGTTTTATTGGAAACAAATGCAATGTTTTTATTTTTCAGGAATTGCTGATAGAATTCGTATTCCTGACTCGGCGCGCCGGCGATCACAAATTCATACTCTTGAAAATCATCAACAACACTCAGCATTACGCTTAGCATTTTGGTAATTTCCTGTTTACGGCTTCCAGGTAAAACAGCAATTATAGGTTTTTCTCCCAAATTATTTGCGACTCTAAAAGAAGTTTCGTCAAACGCAGGCTGATTTTGAATAGCATCGATTAAAGGATGTCCGACAAAATCAACTGGAAATTGATGTTTGTCTTCGTAAAAACTTTTTTCAAAAGGCAAAATAACAAACATCTTGTCGACATCCTGTTTGATTGCTTTGATGCGGTTTTCTTTCCAAGCCCAAATTTGAGGTGAAATATAATAATGAGTTTTGTATCCTAGTTCTTTTGCCCATTTTGCAATTCGCATATTAAAACCAGGGTAATCAATAAATATTAAAACATCTGGTTGAAACTCCAAAATGTCTTTTTTACAGATTTTAATATTGTTTAAAATGGTTTTCAAATTAAAAACCACTTCAATAAAGCCCATAAAAGCTAAATCTCGGTAATGTTTTACAAGAGTTCCGCCTGCTTTTTGCATTAAATCTCCTCCCCAAAATCTAATATCTGCTTCTGGATCTTCAGTATACAAAGCTTTCATTAAATTTGATCCGTGTAAATCTCCAGAGGCTTCACCTGCAATTATGTAATACTTCATGTTGGTTTTTTTGAAAATGTGCTAAAGCTGTAAACAGCAATTATTGTAACAAAGCAAAGATAAGATTTAAATAACTAATGTAGAAATTGCCAAAACAATCACCGCTAAAATTACGCCTCGAGCCATTAATTCTTTGTTTCTTTTTAAAAGAATTGCAAATACAGCAAGATCTAAAAGCGTTCCCAGTGTAATGATTTTTCCAAGATATCCCTGCTGTTTTATGATATGAAGACCAGAAGAAATGTCAAAAGTTGTAAAAAACGTGACAAACAGGTAACTTCCTAAAAGAGCTGTAAAAATTCCGATTATAAAACCGATAAGTATTTCTTTAATCATTTAATTTCCAAGTATTAAGTTGTTGAATAGAGTGGTGAGCAGTAAGGTCAAATTGTACAGGAACTACAGAAATATAGCCGTTTTCCAAAGCCCATTCGTCCGTGTCCTCACCTTGATCTTCGTTTACAAATTTACCGGCAAGCCAGTAGTAATCTTTTCCAAAAGGAGTTTGTCTTTTGTCAAATTTTTGCGCGTAATAAGCTTTCGCTTGACGACAAACTTTGATGCCTTTAATTTCTGTTTCTTTTAGTTTCGGGAAATTGACATTTAGAACAACTCCTGGCGGTAATTTATTAGCTAAAGTTTCTAAAGCTATTTTTTTAACGAATGATTTTATTGGTTCAAAATCGGCATTCCAGTCGAAATCTAAAAGAGAAAAACCAATTGCCTGAATGCCTTCTATTCCAGCTTCAACGGCCGCACTCATAGTTCCGGAATAAATGACATTAATAGAAGAATTTGATCCGTGGTTAATACCAGAAACGCATAAATCAGGTTTGCGTTTTAATATTTCGTTTACTGCCAGTTTTACACAATCAACGGGAGTTCCAGAGCAGCTGTATTCTGCAATTGTGTCATCTTCTTTAGAGATTTTATCTAGAAATAAAGTGTTGTTAATTGTAATAGCGTGGCCCATTGCGCTTTGCGGTTTGTCTGGCGCAACAACGATGACTTCGCCGATCGTTTCCATAACGCTGATAAGTGCTCGTATTCCAGGGGCTAATATACCATCGTCATTGGTTACGAGTATTAAGGGTTTTTCGGCTTTCATTTTATGAATATTATGTGTAATTTTAACAATTGTAAGATTTTAAAAACAAATGTAGTGACAGATTTCTCGCGATAAGTCACAAATATTGTAAATTTTGTCAACTAAGTTAAAGAACTTTTTTGCGAATTAAACATTTTTATATCTTTAACAAAAAATTATCGTGACGTTAGCTCTCGTGGCATAGTTTTTAACGTAACTTAGATAAAAAAATTGATGAATGCTATTATAAAGTTTATGAAAAGAAATTATAAGATACTCATTGCCGTATTGTGCTTATCGCTTACATTGTTTGCATTTAAAATGAATGCCGATAGAACAATCGACCCGGATCCGAATAGAGACAAGACACTTTTAGAGTTACTAGCATTTGTTATTGAGAAAGGACATTACAGCCCAGCAGAAATAAATGATGAATTCTCAAAAGGTATTTTTAAAGATTATATTGAAGCATTAGACCCTTCAAAAAGATTTTTCCTTCAGTCGGATATTGATGAATTTAAGCAGTATGAATTGATGCTTGATGATCAATTTTTGAATAAAGATATTACTTTTTTCAATCTAACTTATACAAGGTTGATGAAACGTATGGAAGAAAGTAAAAAGCGCTATAAATCGATTTTGGCACAGCCATTTAACTATACTGTTGATGAAACTTTTGATGCCGATTACGAAAAAATCCCTTATGCAAAAAACTTAAACGAGATTAATGAAAGATGGAGAAAACAAATTAAGTTATCTACACTTTCTTCTCTTGTAACAAAACAAAAAATCGAAGAGGAAAAGAAGAAAAAAGATGCTGCTTATAAAGAAAAATCTTTTGAAACTTTAGAAAAAGAAACTCGTGAAAGTTCTTTAAAATCCCTTGATGATAATTTCAGCGTAATTAAAGATTTAAATAGAGAATATTGGTTTTCAGTTTATTTGAATTCGATAATGACTCGTTTTGATCCGCATACAAGTTATTTTGCACCTGAAGAAAAAGACCGTTTTGATGTAAATATCAGTGGTAAATTGGAAGGTATTGGAGCGCGTTTGACTAAGAAAAATGATTTTACGCAAATTGACGAGTTGATTTCTGGTGGACCCGCTTGGAAAGGAAAACAACTAGAAGCTGGTGACTTAATCTTAAAAGTTGCTCAAGGAAATGAGGAACCTGTAGATGTTGTTGGAATGCGTTTAGACGATGTTGTGAAGAAAATTAAAGGTCACAAAGGAACTGAAGTTAAATTGACAGTTAAAAAAGTTGACGGAAGTATCAAGGTAATTTCAATTATCAGAGATGTGGTTGAAATTGAAGAAACGTATGCTAAATCTAGTATTGTTGAAAAAAATGGTTTGAAATATGGAGTAATTTATCTTCCTAAGTTTTACATCGATTTTGAAAACAAAGACGGACGTGATGCAGGAAAAGATATTGCTCTTGAAGTAGAAAGATTGAAAAAAGAAAACATCAACGGAATTGTTTTAGACGTACGTGATGATGGTGGTGGATCTCTTTCTACAGTAGTTGATATTGCTGGTTTGTTTATTGAAGAAGGACCAATTGTTCAGGTTAAATCTGCTGGTAAAAAGAAAGAAGTTCTATACGATAAAGACAAAAAAATCGAATGGGATGGTCCGTTAGTAATTATGGTAAATAGTTTTTCTGCTTCGGCTTCTGAGATTTTGGCGGCTGCGATTCAGGATTACAAACGTGGCGTAATTATCGGAAGTAAACAAACTTATGGTAAAGGAACAGTACAGAATGTATTAGATTTGAATCAGTTTGTTCGTAATGCAAATTACGGAGATCTTGGAGCTTTGAAAATTACAGGACAAAAATTCTACAGAATCAATGGTGGTTCTACTCAATTAGAAGGTGTTCATAGTGATGTTGTTATGCCGGATCGTTATGCTTACCTAAAAATGGGTGAAAGAGATATTGATAATGCAATGCCATGGGACAAAATTGATCCAGCGGATTACAGCACTTGGACTTCTAGTGAGAATTTTAATAAAGCTATTAATAATAGTAAAAATAGAATCGCTCAAAATGCTCAATTTAAATTGATTGATGACAATGCTAAATGGATTGATGTTAAAAACAAAGAAAATACATATAGCTTAAACATTAATAGTTTTAAAGCAACTCAGGAGCAAGTAGAAAATGAAGGCAAGAAATACAAACCAATTTCAGATTATAAAAATGATTTGATCTTTAAATCACTGCCTTATGAAGAAGCTGAAATGAAAGCAGATGCTACTTTAAAAGAAAAAAGAGATGTATGGCACCAAGCTTTATCAAAAGATGTTTATGTGGAAGAAGCATTAAATGTTTTAGATGATTTACAAACAAAAGGTTTGGTAAAAAATAACAACGTTTCTCCTAAAATGAAAAAGGATAAACTTGTAAAGTCTTAAGTTCTAAAAGAATTTAATTTGTTAAAAAAGCGCTCTGTAAATTTTTGAATTTATGGAGCGTTTTTTTGTAAGTTTAGCCCTTAATTAATATTCTATGAAAAGTTGTATAGCTTTAGTTTTGATGAGTTTTGCGTTATTATCTTGTAAAAAAGAAAATGTAGAAATTAAAGATAAGACAGAGATCAAAGAAAGTGTAGTCGAAAAGGCAGTTGTTCCTTTTGCTGAAAATTCTACTAGCACAGATTCTTCGTTATATACTGTCGCTTATCTTCCAACATCAACAACAAATCAAATTGTAAAGCATCAATATTATACCCTTTCTTATAATGAAAAGTTCGAGCAGGCCGAATGGGTTGCTTATGAATTAAAGAAAGAATATTTGAAAAACCACGATTATAAGAGGCCTTATTTTATAGAAGATCCAAAAGTAACCACAGGTTCTGCAGATTGGAGAAATTATAAAAAATCAGGTTACGATAAAGGTCATCTTTGTCCGGCAGGAGATATGGAGTTTAGTAAAGATGCTTATAATGATACTTTTTATACTTCGAATATTTCTCCTCAAAAGAAAGAATTTAATGCCGGAATTTGGAATAGGCTGGAGCAGAAGACACGTTATTGGGCGGGAAAATACAATGATATTTATGTAGTCACAGGCGGAATTCTGAAAGATTCGGACAAAAAAATAGGAACAGAAAAAGTTGCTGTTCCTAAATATTTCTATAAAATAATTTTAGCTAAATCTGGAAAGGAGCATAAAGCAATTGCTTTTTTAGTTCCAAACGAAAAAAGTGACCAATCAATTTATGATTTCGTTGTTCCCATCGAAACTTTAGAAAAAATGACTGGAATTGATTTTTTTCCGAATCTTAAAAACTTAAAAAGTAGTAAGGACTTTTAATTCTTCAATTGTTGCTGTTGGATTTTCGGCTTTAAAAACAAAGCTTCCTGCAACTAATATATCGGCGCCGGCTTCTACTAGTTGTTTGGCGTTTTTACTGGTAACACCACCGTCAATCTCAATAAGTGTTGATGCATTTTTGCGGATAATTAATGCTTTTAGCTTTTTTACTTTATCAAAAGTGTTCTCAATAAATGATTGTCCGCCAAAACCAGGATTTACACTCATAATACAAACCACATCAATATCGTTAATAACGTCTTCTAAGAGATCAATATTGGTATGAGGATTCATCGCTACTCCAGCTTTCATTCCTTCTGCTTTGATAGCTTGAAGCGTTCTGTGTAAGTGTGTGCAGGCTTCGTAATGTACAGTTAATCCATTTGCTCCTAAATCTGCAAAAGTTTTAATATATCGATCTGGATCAATAATCATTAAATGCACATCAATATATTTTTTAGCATGTTTTGAGATTGCCTCTAAAACCGGCATTCCAAAAGAAATATTCGGTACAAAAACTCCATCCATAATATCGATATGAAACCAATCAGCCTGACTGTTATTAATCATTTCGATATCGCGCTGTAAATTAGCAAAATCTGCCGCAAGAACTGAAGGAGCAATAAATGTATTTTTCATTTTGTTGTAGTGTGTTGTTTTTTTTACAAAGATAATTTTTTTATGATTTAGATTGAAGTTTAACCGCAAAGTGCGCGAAGAATTTACGCAAAGTTCGCAAAGAATTATAAAGTAAGTTACTAACAGTTCAAAGTTTGCAAAGCTTAGCGGACTTTGCAATCTATCGCAAATATGTATAAAAACTTTGCGCACTTTGCGTTAAAAAAAAGAAATAAAAAACTCCGGTAATCAGCCGGAGTTTCAATCATCAATCAAAAAACGAACAGTCAATCAAACTGTTGTTTATCGTAAAATTCCAATTTGAAAAACCCAAATTCCAATTGTTAGTTGGAATTTGAAATTTAAAAATATTGTAATTTATATTATTTATCCTAAGTAAGTTTTAAGGATTTTACTTCTTGAAGTATGTTTCAATCTACGAATTGCTTTTTCTTTAATTTGACGAACACGCTCACGAGTTAAGTCGAAAGTTTCTCCAATTTCTTCTAGAGTCATTGGGTGCTGATCGCCAAGACCAAAATACAAACGAACAACATCAGCTTCTCTTGGAGTTAATGTTTCTAATGAACGCTCAATTTCAGTACGTAATGATTCGTGAATTAATTCTCTGTCAGGATTTGGAGATTCACCAGAACGTAATACGTCATAAAGGTTAGAATCTTCTCCTTCAACAAGAGGTGCATCCATTGATAAGTGACGACCAGAGTTTTTCATAGACTCTTTTACGTCATTTACAGTCATGTCAAGTTCTTTTGCAATTTCCTCAGCAGAAGGCGGACGCTCGTTAGACTGCTCTAATAAAGCGTACATTTTGTTGATTTTATTGATAGAACCAATTTTGTTTAGCGGTAAACGTACAATACGAGACTGCTCAGCCAAAGCTTGAAGAATCGATTGACGAATCCACCATACAGCGTAAGAAATGAATTTAAAACCACGAGTTTCATCAAAACGTTGTGCTGCTTTAATCAAACCTAAGTTTCCTTCATTAATTAAATCTGGAAGAGTTAATCCTTGATTTTGATATTGTTTAGCCACCGATACTACGAAACGCAGGTTGGCTTTTGTAAGTTTTTCTAAAGCTCTTTGATCACCCGCCTTTATTCTTTGTGCTAATTCTACCTCTTCATCAGCGGTAATTAGGTCAACTTTTCCAATTTCTTGTAGATATTTATCTAACGATGCAGTTTCACGATTCGTTACCTGCTTGGTGATTTTAAGTTGTCTCATGTTGTTGTCTCCCTATTTTTTAAAGTGTACAAATGGTTATACGTAAGCAGTATCAAAAAAGTTACAAAAAGATAAAAAAAAATTCAAAAAAAAATCTCCACTACTATTTAGCAATGGAGATTTTGATTTTTTATCAAGCTTTTTTTAATTGACAGAAGCGTCTTTTACTTCAATAAATTCCTTAATTGAGACAGGCATTCCGCTCTTTGTAAAACCTTCTAATCTTACTTCGAAATTTCCTGATACATCTGAAGTATAAAAAGAATTATTAGTTTGATTTAATTTTACTTCGGGAGCCCAGAATAATTGATTTCTATAATCGGGAATTCGTGCTTCATCTGTTTGGTTCGCATATTCAATTTTATTGTAAATCTTTTTTGGCTTCGGACTTAATATTGCCGTTTTTACGATTGAACTTCCTGTTTGAGTGCTAACGAAATTTTTATCGAAAGTAGTAAAACTAATTAATCCGTTAAATGGTTTTGACCCCACATAATAGCGCCCGATAATTACCTCTATTTTGTAAACGTTTTTCATTGGGTAATTCATCAACTCATTCTGGTTTTCCAAATACAAACCGTCAACAAGTACCAAAGCAGGTTCTGGTAATTGAGGAAAAACACTCGGATCGTTTACATGCAGGTAATTTTTTCCGTCTTTTTGTCTGATGAAAATATCAGTTGCAACTTCAACAGAAGTTTCTTTTAGCGTTTTAAATCTGGTGTAATCATCTAAAACATATTGTTTTGCCAGCGGCGAATAAAAAGGTTCTAAAGTTGGAATTTTCGAAATATTATCGACTTTTTTATGGAAATAAGCATTTTCAATCTGCGCCGCAATTGATCTTTCTACAATGTTTTCTTTTAAAACATAAGACAAATCAGATGTTTCAGGAAAAGACAGGCCGGTATAATTTATTGCAGGATCATCATTTAATGTCAAAGTGTAATTTTCAGCTTTTTCATCTAGAAGCTGTACGGTTATATTGGAAGAATAATAGACATCTTTTAGGTAAAAAATAAAGTTTCCGTAGGCATCAGTCTGCGAAATTTCAAAGGTGAAAGATTTTCCAGGTAATGATAAGCCGACAAATTTTCCATTTATAATATCGGTGCCGCTTTTTGAAGTTATTTTTCCAGAAATTACTTCTCCACGAACTTCGGGTAAGACTAATTTATTAGTTTGATTTTGAAGATTAATTATATTTGTTTCTTTTGAAGAAGAAGAAAAATCGGCTGCTGTTGATTGATTTTTATTGGATAAATTGTCAATTTTACGAACAGATAAAGAATAGTTTCCATCTTCATACGCAGCATTTGTAGATTCTATTTTTAAATCTACTAATTCGCGATTTGCAAACGCCTTTTTAGAAAGTCTAAATTTTACGTTTGGATTTGTACTTGCGGTGTTTTCTGTATTTACAGCCGAAACTGTTTGAGTTGTTGGCGGAATCAAATTTCCTGTATTCAATTTTTGTTCAGCACCATCTTTTGCTTTAAACGGATTAATTATCTTAATATCTATCTGAAAGTAATCAGAAACTTTTTTGTTCAGCATCCAAGTCGTGTAACTGATTAGTTTGTAATTCCCAGTTTTTAGAGTTGTTGGTATAAAAAAGTCACCTTGACCCGTACTATTTTTTAAAGCAATTTTGGTTTTAAAAACCGATTTTTTACTTTCATCTACCAATTCAACATAGGCAATTTTGCTAATAGTACTAGGTGTTTTGTCTGATGATTTTAGACAGTAAATTTTAAACAAGATCGTTTCTCCAGAAACAAATGTCGAAGCATTTGCATGGGTAAATACCGTTTCGTCTAATGTAACGGTTTGCTGTGCGCTGCTTAATTGTGTATTTATCAATACAAACAATACTATGAGGTGTTTTATTCTATCCAAAATGAAGGTATTACGTTTGATGAAAATGATGTACAGTCTCCGCATTCTACAGGAACCATGTAGTAGAATGAGCCTTCTACGTTATATTTGTAACTAATTGTGTTAGAATTAAGACGGTCAATTAAAACGTTTCCACGGCAGGGAATAGGCTGGCTTAAACCAAAACAAAATTTATACTCTTCTTCAGTACAATCTGTAAAATAAGGTGGAAGCACTTCGCCAGGAAAAAGGTCTGCATAATTAAAGAACATTCTTTTAGACGAAAAAGAAGAAACTTCAAAAAATCCAATCGCTTTTTGATCTGTATGAGAAATACACTTAATATTTCCATTGATAAAACCAGGTTGTTTTGGAGATAGCACACTTCCTGAACTTGATATTTCTTTCATAGTTCTACGAAATACATACGACTCTAAACTTTGTACATATTGTTTAACTAAAATACTGTAACGATGACTGATAATATAGTTTTGGTCGCTTATAAAACGAACAGGAAAATTAACACGGTCTTCTTGCAAATCTGTAGTGCTTGTTAAAATAATTTCGTTTGATGATTTTGTACTGTAACAAATTCTTGTGTTAGGATCGTTTGGTTCTAAACCTACTGTACGAGGCTCTGGTTTTACAACAAGTTTTTCTTGTCTGTAAACTGGTGCAATAATTTTATACGTTTCATCATATTCATATCTGTAATATTTTGACGTATTGCTAGGATCGTAATTGGTTACTCGTATTTGAACGCCGCGTCCTTCTTTACTGTCTGTAACAACCGCAGGAACTACATCTAATATCGGATTTTCTGTAGTCAATGTTTCATTAGAAGATTCGTATACTTTTCCATCTTTAGTTTTAATTTCTAAAGTGTAAATTGTATTTGCAGATGCTTGAAAAGGAGTTTCAGAAACATATACTCCGTCTTGTTCTCTAAACGGATAAATTGCCCCTTGATTATCTTTTACTACAACCGTTGCTCCAGTTTCATTTAATACGCCAGTATCTTCTAAACGAGCTGTTTTAGAAATTTTTATTTCATGAGTTTTTAGTTCATTTGTTATCGTTGCTTCAACAACCAATGCTTCTTCATAAGTATCAGATTGTAAGGCGTAGTTTTCGGCACAGCTGGAAAGTAAAATACTAAATAGCAGCAGAAGGATGGGTTTATTTTTAAATAATGTTTTCATGATATTTGAATCCATTTTGGATATTAAAATTTAAAATTATAAGTAATACTAGGAACAGGAATAGAAAAAATGGATGTTTTGTATCCTTTTACTTTTCCAGTTTGATCTGTTACAAAATATATTGAATAAGGATTGTTACGTCCTAATACATTGTAAACAGATATGTTCCAGAAACTATGTGCAAGCTTTTTTATCTTATGATTTCCTTCAATATTAATTCCGATATCTAAACGAATATAATCTGGAATTCGGTATTTATTTCTGTCGCTGTAAAGAGTGTATTCTGCACCTCCGTAGTTATAAGTTCCAATTGGGAAAGTAATTGGTCTTCCGGTTTGATATAAAAAGTTTGTTGACAAGCTATATCGCTTTGTAAATTTATAATTTAATACAGCACTCAAATCGTGAGGTTTGTCAAAATTTGAAGCAAAATATTTTCCATTATTTACTTTTTCTTCATTAAACTGACCGTCAAGTTTTATAAGCGATCTAGAATAAGTATATCCAATCCATCCATTTAACTGTCCGACTTGTTTTTTAATAAGGAATTCAACTCCGTACGCTTTTCCTTCACCTTGTAAAAGTTCTGTTTCTACATTTTCGTTTAAAAGCAATTGCGCTCCAACTTTATAATCCAAGATGTTTTTAGATGTTTTATAATACCCTTCAAGACTAAGTTCATATTCTTCGTCTTTTAGGTTTTTATAAAGTCCTAAAGATACCTGTTGTGCACTTTGCGGTTTTACATTTGTATCTGATAATTTCCAAGTATCAGTTGGAGACTGGGTAACATTACTAGATAAAAGGTGAATGTACTGTCTTGTTACATCATAACTTGCCTTTATCGAGAAATCTTCAGCAAAGAAATATCTCGCAGCGATACGAGGTTCGAGTCCGCCATAGGTTTTTACAACCTCATTATTGTTATAATGCTCAGTCCTTATTACAGTTGCATCATTTAAAGGTAAGCCTTCTTGGTAAATATTAACGTCGGCAGCTCCTAAAGAGGCATAGAATGAATATCGTAAACCTAAATCTATTAATAATTTGTCACTGAATTTAAAATTATCCGATAGGTAAATTCCAGATTCCAGAGCTCTTTCTTTTGCAATATCGGTTGCTACTAAGGTAGCGTTAGGGTTTGTTGGGTGCTGATATCCTGGAGATATATTGTACAATTTGCTTGCAATTCCGTAAGAAAGATTATGTTTCTCATTTAGCCCGTAATTAAATTTCAGCTGTAATTGAGACTCATTAATTTTATAACCAAAATCAAATGAATTAACGTCGTCAGTATTGTAATCGATATTAAATTTATATTCACTATTTGTGAAAATAAGTGCCGATTTGTGTTTTTTACTATACGTATGATCCCATTTTAGAGAAGCTAACCTATTAGTGTATTTGAAAACAGAATCTGAGCTTATTGCAAATTTATCATTACTGTAATATACTGTAGCTTCTAAATTATTATTGGCACTTAACGCATTATTGTATTTTACAATTGCATCATAAAAACTAGCCTGGCTGTTTTTTAAATTTTCATCATCTAATGTTTTCAAAATCCAATCAGAATAAGTAGCTCTTCCTCCGAAAAGTATACTCGATTTATTTTTTTTGATTGGAGTTCCAAAACTTAAATTTGATGTAACGGGACCAATAGCACCCTCACCAGAAAATTTCTCAGGATTTCCGTTTTTCGTTGTAATGTCAAATACAGATGATAATCTTCCTCCAAAATCAGCAGGAATGCTTCCTTTATAAATGTCTGCCTTTTTTGCAGTGTAAGGATTGATTGCAGAGAAGAAACCTAGAAAGTGCTGTGGATTATAAAGTACAGCATTGTCCAGAAGAATTAAGTTTTGATCTTCCTTTCCGCCTCGAACATTAAATCCAGCAGATCCTTCTCCGGTTGTTTTAATACCCGGAAAAGTTGTAGCAACTTTTAAAATATCTCGTTCTCCTAAAATTAAAGGAACATTTTTCATTCCCTCAATATCAATAGAAACTAAGCCAGAAATAACAGATTCCGTAGTTTTTTGTCCTTTCTTTTTAATTACAACTTCATCCAGCTGGTTCGATTTTTCATTAATATTAATGTCTAAATTGCCGTCATCATAGACCACTACGGTTTTTGTAACATCTTTATGGCTTAGCGATTTAATTTCAATAACATTTGTTCCTCGAGGAAGCTGTAAGGTGTAATTACCATCTAAGTCGGTTGTAGCGTTGATGTTTCTGTTTCTTACCTTAATATAAATATTTGGTTCCGCTTTACCAGTTTCTTCATTTCTGATCGTTCCAGTAATTGTGAAATTCTTTTTAGTTAAATCACTATTTTCTTTACCGATAAAAACAATTGCCGACTTTTTATTAACGCTATAATTGTTTAAAGAATCATACTGCTGATAAAAAACAGGATTGGCAGAACCGCTTTTGTTGTTGTTAGCAGCTTCTGATGGTTCGTCAGGGAAAAATCCTGTTGGCAGGCTTTCATGAATTGTCTGATTAAGAGTTAAGATGATTTTGTTTTTTAAAACAATAAAATTCAAATCCGTCTTACTTAATAATTTGTCCAGTAATTCATCAACCGTTACATTGCTGTAAGTTTCGGAAATTAAAGTTTTGTTTGAATCCACCCAAACAGGATCAAAGTAAAATTTGTAAGAAGTCGAAGCCTCAATGGCTTTTAGAGCTTCTGATAAGGTTTGGTTATTAAAAGTTATAGATATTTTTTCATTTGTATTTTGGGAAAATGAAAAATTACATGATAATATAATAACAAAGGCGAGTATAATTTTTTTCATGCAGTTTTTATTTTTCAGTCAAAAGTGAGTTATTGATATATTTCATTAAATTTTTCATGAATAAATTAAGGTCAGATCTTCTAAGTTCTCTATTCATATCATAAAACTCATTAATGTTTTTCTTTTTCTCTGGGAATATTTTAGTAATATCACTTTTACTATCCACTGTATACAGCGATTTTTTATAGGCTAAGAGATAATTGTTTTTAGGTTTAAACTGGTAGAAAATACCATCTTCTCTAACAATTTTGTTTATTGTTTTACTGTATTTAATATAAAAAGTAAAATCTGGAGTACTTTCAGTAACTTCGTAATAACCTGTAGTGAAGCCTGCTAAGTTGTATTGTTCCTTATTTAATTTGACAAAATTTCGATCATACAAAGAGAAAGAGTCTACTTTTTCTTTTACAAGACTGATACCAATTAATTCTGATGCGCCAGAAGGATTTAAAATCAAGATATCTCTGTAGATATCATATTTTAATTGCGTTTCGTAATACACTTGTCCTTCAAGAGCCAAGGTGCCCTTTTCGAACTTGTCGTCTTTAAAATAAATGGTACTTCCGTCTAAAGTAGTGTACGGATTGGTGTGGAGAATTCCATTATTTATGTCAAGATTGTTTTTCCCAACACTGTTGTCAAACCAATTGTAAATTTCAATTTCTTTAATACTTTGGCTATGAATGGAATTAATGCTTAATAATAGTCCAAATAAAGTTGGGAATATTATCTTTTTTTGATAATTTTTCAAAGGATTCTGTGGTTTAATGATTTGTTTTGGTAGGTGTTCAAAAGTATAAAAAAAAGGTTACAAATAAAACGTGAAATTGTTAAATTGTGATTATTTTTTTATGTTTTGATGAGTTTGCCTTATATTATTGTAGTAGTTTAAGGTAATTGATCAAAAATTAAACAGTAGAAAAGGTGATGGCTTTAAAACGAAAAACCCCAATTCAATTAATGAATTGGGGTTTTCTATGAATAAACCTTTAGTAAACTAAGATCTGATTACTCTTTTTTCTCCTCACGCGGAGGTCTTTGTAAAAGTGCTTTTCTTGACACTTTTTCTTTTTTAGTTTTAGGATCAACACCTAAATACTTCACTTCAAATACATCACCCATGTTAACAACATCAGTAACATTTTCAGTGCGTTCCCAAGCTAATTCAGAAACGTGTAATAAAACTTCATTTCCTGGCGCAGCAGTATATTCTACAACAGCTCCAAAATCTAACATTTTAATTACTTTTACTTCATAAGCTTCTCCCATTTGAGGTTTGAAAGTGATTGACTTAATTTTAGCCAATACCGCTTCAATTCCAGCAGGATCTGTACCTAAGATTTCGATAACACCTTGCTCATCAACTTCATTAATAACGATAGTTGTTCCAGTAGCTTTTTGTAATTCTTGAATTACTTTTCCACCAGGTCCAATTAATGCTCCAATAAAGTTTCCAGGAATAGTTCTAGTGATGATTTTTGGTGCATGAGCTTTAACGTCAGCTCTTGGAGCTGCGATAGTTTCAGTCAATTTTCCTAAAATATGCATACGTCCGTCACGAGCTTGGTTAAGAGCTTGTTCCATAATGTCATAACGTAAACCATCAATTTTGATGTCCATTTGACAAGCTGTAATACCGTCTGCAGTTCCAGTTACTTTAAAGTCCATATCTCCTAAGTGATCTTCATCACCTAAAATGTCTGACAATACAGCAAATTTCTCACCGTCAGTAATTAATCCCATAGCAATTCCAGAAACTGGTTTTACCATTTGAACTCCAGCATCCATCAAAGCCATTGTTCCAGCACAAACCGTTGCCATAGAAGAAGAACCATTAGATTCTAAAACTTCAGAAACAATACGAATTGTATAAGGGCAATCTGCAGGAATCATATTTTTTAATGCTCTTTGAGCTAAGTTACCGTGACCAACTTCTCTTCTTGAAGTTCCTCTTAATGGTTTTGCTTCACCAGTAGAGAAAGGAGGGAAGTTATAGTGTAAGTAGAATTTCTCTTCACCTTGCTCGCTAGGCGAGTCGATTTGGTTTGCTTCTCTAGATGTTCCTAAAGTTACAGTTGCCAAAGCTTGAGTTTCTCCACGAGTAAATAAAGACGAACCGTGAACTCTTGGTAAATAATCAGTTTCACACCAAATTGGTCTGATATCTGTAGTTTTTCTACCATCTAAACGAACGCCTAATTCTAATACTACATTACGAACAGCTTCTTTGTTTGTTTTGTAGAAATATTTAGAAACTAAATCGCCGTCAGCAGCTAATTCTTCTTCAGTAAATAAAGCTTTAACTTCTTCTTTTACTTCAGCAAATGCAGCGCTTCTTTCGTGTTTAGCCGATCCAACTTTTGCAATATCATATATTTTATCATATGCAGCAGCTTTTACTTTTTTGTAAATTTCTTCGTTTTCTTTCTCACCTTCGTAAGTACGAATTTCTTTTTTACCAAAAGCAGCTTGTAAGCGCAATTGTGCGTGAATTTGAACTTTTATAGCTTCGTGAGCAAATTTGATAGCTTCTACCATTTCTGCTTCTGAAATTTCTTTCATCTCTCCTTCAACCATTGCAACAGAATCAAGAGAAGCTCCAATCATCATATCGATGTCAGATTTTTCTAAATCTTCTCTGCTTGGGTTAATAACAAATTTTCCGTCAATACGTGCAACACGTACTTCAGAAATTAAGTTATAAAAAGGAATATCTGAAACAGCTAATGCAGCAGATGCAGCTAAACCAGCTAAAGCATCAGGCATAACAGTTTCGTCATGAGACATTAATTGAATCATGACTTGTGTTTCAGCATGGTAATCGTCTGGGAAAAGCGGACGTAAAACACGGTCAACTAATCTCATTGTTAATACTTCGCTGTCGCTTGGACGTGCTTCTCTCTTAAAGAAACCTCCTGGAAAACGACCAGCTGCAGCAAATTTTTCGCGATAATCTACCGTTAATGGTAAAAAATCAACATTTGGGTTAGCGGTACGTGCAGATACTGCTGTTGCAAGTATCATCGTATCGCCCATTCTTACTACTACAGAACCATCAGCTTGTTTTGCTAAACGTCCTGTCTCGATTGTGATGCTTCTTCCATCACCTAAATCGATTTTTTCTACAAATAATTGTGGAATCATAAATTTTTCCTTATTGGTTATACAATGGGTTTTAGTTGTGTTGTAGTTGTTGTTGTGTGTAGTTGTTGTTTCTAAAACCCAATGAAAAACCAAACTTTTTTTTATAAAATGCTTGTAATGTAAAAACAAAAAGAGGCACTTTCGCACCTCTTTTCTATATTGATTATTTTCTGATATTCAATACTTTGATAATCTCACGATATCTGTTGATCTCTTTCTTTTTCAAGTAATCTAACAACGATCTTCTTTTACCTACTAATAGTACTAATGAACGCTCAGTATTATAATCGTGACGATTTTTTTTCAAGTGCTCAGTTAAGTGGCTGATTCTGTAAGTAAACAATGCGATTTGAGCTTCTGCTTTTCCAGTGTTTGTTGCTTCACCGTGTTGCGCGAAAATCTCTTCTTTCTTTTCTTTAGTTAAATACATTCCAATATTATTTAATGATTTTTATGTATGTCGTACATCTTTTGTAAGACGGTGCAAAATTAATACTTTTTTTTTGAAAAATAAATATTATTGCTCCTTTATTTTGTAATTATTGTTATTGGCAGTTTATAAAGAACTCTTACTGGTATACCTCTATTTTTGCCAGGATTCCATTTTTTTGCGTCTTTAATTAACTGAATAGCATTTTCATCTAATCCGTAACCAACGCCTTTTAGAACTTTTGGTTCGACCAAATTTCCTTCTTCATCGACTATAAAAGACATATATATTTTACCAGACACTTTGTTTCTGGCTTCCGAAGGAATACGCATTGACTTACCGATATAGCTGTAAAAAGAATTTATTCCGTTTTTTGGAACAGGCTGCTGGTGTTTTACGCTATAAGAATGTCCTTGATTTAAAGAGTCGGTAGTTACTCCAAAAATTAATTTTCCATTTTCATATTTCTCGGTGAAACTAGATTTTCTTTTAAAATCTTTTCCTTGCCATTTTCCATCGGGCTGACCGTTTTTTATTTTGCCGCTTTCCTCATGGTTTTCGTTGCTGTTCTCATAATCTCCGTTTCCATCTATAATTGTTCGTTCTTTTTGAGAATTCCAGTAGTTGTTTATTTTAAACTGGGTAATACCTTTTTTATTTTCAAAGTATTCAATTTCAGATTTTATATCTCCATTTTCATACCAGTTAAACTCTATTCCTGATTTTTTTGTTTTTACATAGCTTACAGTAAATTTTTTATTGCCATTTTCGTAATACGAAACAGACTGTCCGTCATTTATAATAATGTCTCTGTCTAAAGTATTGGCAATGTATTTTATCTTTCCTGATTTATAATAATCTCGATAAACATAAGACTTTTTATCCGAGTAATATTCTTCAATAAGTCTGGTGTATTTATAATTTTCAGGATCACTCGGTACCCACATCGAGTCAAGGTAAATCAGTTTGTTTGCTGCAGCTTGCTTTTGCGAAAAAGCTTTGGATGAAATGAGCAGGAGGAATGCTAAACGTAAAATTAGTTTCATATAGTAGTAAAAATAAATAGTACGCCAAAGTAATATTTTTAATACAAACTAACAAAGAATCCTCTTTAACAAAATAACAATTTTCAGTATCTGAAATAAATAGATTAATGAAGTGAATGTAAATAAGGCCTTACTTTAATTTCTGAATTTTTTTACCAGCATTTTTTTCATTTAACGACGAATAAGAAAATTTCACATTGTTTTCGTCGGTACTAAAGCCAGAGATTAGAATTCCTTTATTGTAATTGTCAGTAAATGAAGTTTTTCTTACGCTGTCATTTCCCAGCCAGACACCTTGTTTTAAGCCGTCTTTAATAGTTCCTTTTTGAGTTATAGATCCATCGGTTTCTTTGTATTCTCCGTTTCCATCAGCTACAGTTTGGCTTTTATCCTCTTCCCAGTAATTAAGAATCAAAGTTTGGGATTTCTTTGTTTTTGGATCCCAAATATTCTGTTTCTCCCATTTTTTACTTTGATTTTCGTACCAATTAATTTCTTTGCCCGATTTATGATCTTCGGAATAATTTACGACAGATTCTTTTGAGCCATTTTTATAATAGTAAATAAACTCTCCATCTTTTTTCAGATTATCTCTGTCCAAAGTGGCGCCAGTCATTTTCTTTCTGCCGTTTTTGTAAAAATCAGTCACAACATATCTTACACTTTTTTGAGAATAATTGGTAATTACTCTTGTATAAGTGTAGTTTTCTGGTGTAGTTTCGCGATTTAAGGAGTCAAGAAAAATTTTTTTCGAGACCATGTTAATTTGAGCAAATAGATTGGCTGAAATTATCAGAAGCAGAAAAAGGAACGTGTTTCTAGTCATTCAGTCTATTTTTTTTCTATTAAAAATAGTCCTTCTAGAATAGTTTAGCAACTTCTTGATTCACAAATTCCAAAAATCTCTCGTCAGCTTCTGTAAAAGGATCAATAACATGGCTGTCAATATCAATTTGTCCTATATTAACTCCATTAACAAATAACGGAACTACTATTTCTGACTTAACGGTAAAACTGCAGGCAATATAATTATCTTGAGCTTTAACATCTGGCACTACAAAATTGGCGTTGCTTTCTGCTACCTGACCACAAATTCCTTTTCCGAATGGTATAACAGTATGATCTGTTTCTGCCCCAACGTAAGGTCCTAAATGTAAAGTCTTAGCTTCATGATTGGCAAAATAAAAACCAACCCAGTTATAGTATTCTATATTTTCATTTAAAAGCTGACATACAGCTAATAATTTTTCGTCTCTATTTGATTCATTGCCAGTAATAATGGCTGTTATTTGTGGTTGTAATTCTTGAAATGTCATGATGTAAAATTTTATACAAAAGTATTTAAAGCTGAACTCAAAAAATACATAAATTTGAAAAAAAATTCTCTTGAAAAAATATTTAGTTCAGTTTAGGCCATTTTTACTTTTTGTTAGCATCTTTTTCTTGACATATATTGTTCTGACTTTGCTTTATAAATTGTATTTAAACAGTTATCAAGCTAATGATCTTGACGGTATAAGCATGATTACAGGCGCCAATACAGAGCAGTTGCTGCAGTTTTTTAACTACGATATCAGTATTCAAAAAAGTATTCAGGATCCGTGGTTAAAAATTATAATTAACGAAAAATACGTAGCCCGTATAACAGAAGGCTGTAATGCTGTTAGTGTAATGATTCTTTTTGTTTCTTTTGTTGCTGCCTTTTCTGGAAAGTTTAAAAAGACTTTATTATTTATACTCTTTGGGCTTATTTCTATTTATATTTTAAATGTTATTAGAATTGCATTTTTAACGGTTCTTGTATTTTATTTTCCAGCACAAAATGACTTTCTTCACGGAATTGTGTTTCCATTGATTATTTATGGATATGTCTTTGTTTTATGGATTTTCTGGATTAATAAGTTTTCAAAATATGCTAAATAGTTTAAGAGACAATAAGTTTAAAATCTTAATTGCAATACTTGTTGTAATCGGATTTGCATTTATAAGAGCTTTTGAAAAACAATTGTTCTATGATCCTTTTTTGAACTATTTTAAAAATGATTTTCACAATCTGCCATATCCTCAGGTTGAAGAATTAAAGCTTTTTTTCGGACTTTTATCTCGTTACTTTTTAAATTCAGTTTTGTCTTTGGTGTTGATTTATGCATTATTTCAAGATCGAGATATTTTTAAGTTTAGCTTGATTATATATAGTTTGTTTCTAATAGTGCTTTTGGTAATGTTCTATGTAATTCTAGAATATTTTCCTGATGCTGGCTGGCTTCTTTTCTATGTAAGAAGATTCATAATTCAGCCTATTTTAGTGCTTTTGTTTATCCCTGGATTCTACTATCAGCTTCAGAATTCTAAAAAATAACATTTATTTTAGTTTTTTATCGATTGTTTTTTGAATAGCTTTGCAGCATGAATTTAAAAAAGTGTACAGGACTGTTTTTGGCGTTCCTTTTATTGGTTTCCAATATTGGGTTTGCTTTTGATGTACACTATTGCGGAGGAAAAATTGCTTCCGTTTCATTAAATACAACAGTAGAGCCGGTAGTAGAAAAAAAATGCTGCGTTTCAAAAGAGAAAAAGAATTCTTGCTGTAAGGATAAAATTGTTCATTTTGAAAAAAAATCGGACAATGCAACTTTCAAATTTTTCTTTTTTCAGTTAGCTTTTCCAGCTGTTTTTCAAGACTACAAACCTTTAGTCTTTTTAGCGCTTCCAAATTTTAAAAAGAAAGAAGTCCTTTCGTATTATTCTGATGCGAATGCGCCCCCCTTATTTAAATTATACCATCAGTATATTTTCTATTCCTGATATTAATGTGAAAGATGCAGTGCAAGTTTTGTCTAAAAACTTCGCATTTACATTTTGATTGGTTTTGTTTCAAACAAACATCAAAAATGTAATTCTATTCAACATTAAAATCATTTTTATGCAAAAAAATATAATGCTTTTTATGGCGTTTTTGTTTTCCGTTGCTGCTTTTTCGCAGGAAGATTTAGAGGAAGTAAAAATCAATAAAAAGCAAAAAGGAATTAAAAAATCCTTCACAGTAACAGCCAATACATCTCTAATTACAAGTAAGGAACTGCTTAAAGCAGCTTGTTGTAATCTGGCCGAAAGTTTCGAAACAAATCCATCAATCGACGTCAATTTTTCTGATGCTTTAACGGGAACTAAGCAAATTAAAATGCTTGGTTTAACCAGTCCTTATTTAATGATTACCGAGGAAAATATTCCTTCTGTTCGAGGGGCTTCTCAAGCTTATGGGTTATCATTTACACCAGGAACGTGGATCGAAAGCGTTCAGATTACCAAAGGTGCCGGAAGTGTTATAAACGGCTACGAAAGTATTTCTGGTCAAATCAACACAGAACTTTTAAAACCTTTGAGTGATATTCCTTTCTTCTTGAATGCTTATGGTTCAACAGATTCTCGTTTTGAATTAAATACCCATTTTAATAAAAAGCTATCCAATAAATGGGCTACAAGTTTATTTGTTCACGGAAACACACGTGTGGCAAAAAACGACATGAACAATGACGGATTTTTGGATAATCCTTTAGGGAAGCAAATCAATGTTTTAAACCGTTACCAATATTACAATCCAGAAAGTGGTTTGGTAAGTTTTATCAATTTCAGGTATATGAATGATAAAAAACAAACGGGAGAAGTTGATTTTGATAAAGACCGCGATCGTGGCACGACCAATTTGTGGGGATCTGAAATTAACACAGAACGTTTTGATGTGTCAACAAAAATAGGTTACGTTTTTAAAGACATGCCTTATCAAAGTATTGGTTTTCAAAATGCTTTCAACACTCATAAACAAGATTCTTATTTTGGTTTAAATCTGTACGATATCAAACAAAATAGTTTTTATTCTAATTTGATTTTCAATTCCATCATAAACAATACAATGCATAAGTTTACGACTGGTTTGAATTTTACCTACGATCAATATCAGGAATTTGTGAATGTTACTGATTACAGCCGAATCGATAATTCGGTTGGAGCATTCTTCGAATATACTTATGATAATACCGATAATTTTAGTTTGATTTTAGGAGGAAGAGTTGATAATCATAATCGATTGGGATTTTTTGTAACTCCGAGATTGCACATGCGATATAATCCTTGGAAAAACGGTGTTATTCGTTTTTCTGCAGGAAGAGGAAAACGTACAGCTAATATTTTTGCCGAAAACCAACAGCTTTTTGCAAGTTCGAGAGCATTTTCAATTTTGGATTCCAGCGGAAAAGTATATGGTTTAAATCCAGAAATTGCTTGGAATTATGGGGTGAGTTTTTCACAGAAATTCACTTTATTCAATAGAAATGCAGACGCAGGTTTTGATTTCTACCGTACCGATTTCCAAAATCAAGCTGTTGTAGATTTAATGCAGAGTCCGCAGCAAGTATTGTTTTATGATTTAAAAGGAAGTTCATTTGCAAACAGCCTTCAAGTAGAGTTTAATTACGAGCTGATTCATAATTTAAATTTAAGAACGGCATACAAATATTACGACATTCAAACCGATTATTTGAGAGGTACATTTCAGCGGCCATTGCAGGCTAAGCATCGTTTCTTGGGTAATTTAGAGTACGAAACAATCTGGAATGATGATAAACAATGGAGGTTTGATTTTACTTATAACTGGTCAGGAAAACAACAATTGCCTTATACGGCTTCAAATCCTGAGACAGATCAATTTCCAGATTTTTCACCTGCATATGCTGTGATGAATGCGCAGGTTACCCGCGTTTTTTCTTCTGTTTTTGAAGTATATATTGGAGGAGAAAACATTGGAAATTACAAACAAGAAAAAGCAATTTTAGGTACAGAAAATCCTTTTGGACCAAATTTTGATGCTTCTGTAGCATACGCGCCAATTTTTGGACAAATGTATTACGCAGGATTAAGATTTAAAATTAAATAAACAAGCAATAGTAATTACAGTAATAAATTTCGATAACATTAATAATAAATAAGATGAACAAGATAGTTTTAATCGCAATGATTACTTTTTTAGGATTTTCGGCTCAGGCTCAAACTAAAAAAAATAAAAATTTAAAATACACAACAGAAGTAAATGGTAACTGCGAGCAATGTAAGAAACGAATTGAAAAAGCAGCTTATGGTGTGCCAGGCGTAAAAACTGCCAGCTGGGATATAAGTTCACATCAACTTTCGGTAATTTTAAACGAAGAGAAATCTTCTCCTATAGATTTAAATACCGCAGTTGCCAAAGCGGGGCATGATACAAAAGAAGTTAAAGCGACAACAGCAGATTATGATAATTTACATAGTTGCTGCAAGTACGTAAGAGAATAATTATTTTTTAAGCCCAAGCTTTAGTTTGGGCTTTTTTTAATAGTTAATTTATGTTTAAAATACTGCATTTTATTGTGGTTAATGTAAATTATTGTTACTTTCACGAACTTATATAGATAACCAACTTCGTTTTATGAATAATTTTGATTGGACCCAGTTAATAAACCCTGAATTTTACATTACTTTAAGTGTCGGAGGTTTTCAGATTGGGTTGTTTATTGTGCTGTTTATAGTATTTGCTGAAACAGGGCTTTTTGCAGGTTTTTTTCTGCCTGGAGATAGTTTGCTTTTTTTAGCAGGTATTTATAGCCGCGACTTAATTGAAAATGTCTTAATTATTCCTAACGATTTTTTAAATGTGTTATTACTTTCAACTGCAGTTGCGGTAATGGGAGTTTTAGGAAATATGACAGGTTATTGGTTTGGAGCTAAAAGCGGTTATTATTTGTTTAAAAAAGAAGATACGTTTTGGTTTAAGAAAAAATATTTACTTCAATCAAAAGATTTCTTCGAGAAATATGGAGGTAAGGCGATTATTTACGCAAGATTCCTTCCGATTTTTAGAACATTTGCTCCAATAGTTGCAGGAATCGTTTCGATGGACAAGAAGAAGTTTATGTTTTTTAATGTGTTAAGTTCTTTTCTTTGGTCATTCATATTGATTTTTGCAGGACATTATTTGTACGGCATCTTTTTAAAACAAGGAATAGATTTAAAGAAACATATCGAATATATCATTATAATTATTGTTATCATATCAACGTTTCCAGTCTTAGTGAAACTCTTAAAAAAGAGACCAAGCGAAAAAATATAAATACAGAAAAGTCCGAAGCTTCAAAAACTTCGGACTTTTTTATTTCCTATTCAAGGTGAATATAATTCTATTTGTATAAATGAATTCTTTAGTGTTTTAATATAGCCCACGGTTTTAACCGTGGGCTATATTAAAAAGAGACCAAGCGAAAAAATATAAATAAAAAAGTTCGAAGCTTCAAAACTTCGGACTTTCTTATTTCCTATTCAAGGGAGATATAATTCTATTTGTATAAATGGATTCTTTTGTGTTTGATATAGCCCGCGGCTTCAACCGTGGGAACTCTTAAAAAAGAGACCAAGCGAAAAAATATAAATACAGAAAAGTCCGAAGCTTCAAAAACTTCGGACTTTTTTATTTCCTATTCAAGGTGAATATAATTCTATTTGTATAAATGAATTCTTTAGTGTTTTAATATAGCCCACGGTTTTAACCGTGGGCTATATTAAAAAGAGACCAAGCGAAAAAATATAAATAAAAAAGTTCGAAGCTTCAAAACTTCGGACTTTCTTATTTCCTATTCAAGGGAGATATAATTCTATTTGTATAAATGGATTCTTTTGTGTTTGATATAGCCCGCGGCTTCAACCGTGGGAACTCTTAAAAAAGAGACCAAGCGAAAAAATATAAATACAGAAAAGTCCGAAGCTTCAAAAACTTCGGACTTTTTTATTTCCTATTCAAGGTGAATATAATTCTATTTGTATAAATGAATTCTTTAGTGTTTTAATATAGCCCACGGTTTTAACCGTGGGAACTTATTAAAAAGAGACCAAGCGAAAAAATATAAATACAGAAAAAGTCCGAAGCTTCAAAACTTCGGACTTTTTTATTTTGGTATTTATTAGAATTAATTCTCTTTATATAAAAAATGAATTCAAGTATTTTAATATTACAATAGTTTCAACCATAGAAATACAAATGCAGATTATTATATTTTAAATTGGCAACAACCATTAGCAATTAACAATTAACCATTAACCATTAACCATTAACAATTATCAAACCTACCATTCATTTACTTTATTCGCGTCCATTTTAAGGAAAATAAACAACAATATAGTAAAGCCCCAAAGTCCAGAACCTCCGTAAGAAAAGAAGGGCAGAGGAACCCCGATTGTAGGGAAAATTCCAATTACCATTGCAATATTTACAAAGAAGTGTATAAATAGAATTCCGGCGACACAATATCCGTAGACTCGGCTGAATTTAGTTTTCTGCCTTTCGGCTAAATAAATTACGCGAAGCAATAGTCCAACGAAAAGAGCAATAACTGTTAGAGAGCCTGCAAAACCCCATTCTTCACCAACTGTTGTAAAGATATAATCGGTATGCTGCTCTGGAACGAAACCACCTTTGGTTTGTGTTCCTTCCAAGAAACCTTTTCCAATCCATCCTCCAGACCCAATTGCGATTTCAGACTGGTTGGTATTGTATCCAATACCTTTCATGTCTACAGTTTTACCCAATAAAATATTGAAACGGTCTCTATGGTGTTGTTTAAAAACGTTATCAAAAACATAATCAACAGAAAAAACAAAACCAGAGATTAAGACTAATAATATAGCGCTCAAAATTATATTTCGATCAACAGCCCTGCCTTTGAAATGGATAATGGCTAAGACAACAAATGCGATTATGACTACTACATAAGGTTCTAATACCAATGTAAGTACAAAAAGAACAATAGTGATAAAAGCAGTCCATACGTACCAAGATGGTAAACCTTCTCTGTAAAGAACAAGTATAAAAACACTATAAATTAACGCACTTCCAGGGTCTGGCTGTGGTAAAATTAATAATACCGGCAAGAACATAATAGCTAAAGCCTGAATCTGTCTATTGGTTTCTTTTAAGTTAATCTGTGTGTCACTTAGGTATTTAGCCAAAGCCAATGACGTTGCGGCTTTTGCAAATTCTGACGGCTGTAAAGTAAAACTTCCTATGGCATACCAGCATCGCTGACCGGCAATTGTTTTTCCAAAAAGGAACAATCCTGCAAGAGATAATAAAGAGACTCCAAAGATAATACTGGCATATTTTTCATAAAACTTACCATCAACAAAAAGAACAACAAATATCAATGGAATTGTACAGCAGATAAAAATAAGCTGTTTTTGATAAGTCCCGTCTGTTGATAACAAAGAAGACGAATAAATATTCAACCAGCCTAAAGTTACCAGCGCAACGTAGATAAAGACACTTATCCAATCGATATTATTTTTTACACTTTGATTTCTCATTTGAAATAATCTTTCTAGTTTTTCTTAGTAGTGTCTACTGCTGTTTTTTTAACTTCAGTTTTCGGTGTTGTGGTAACTGGTGCTTTTGGTTTTACGATTTTGGCTTGTAAAACAGAATCTTTTGGAACAGATTCAATTTTAAGAGCTTCACTTATTCCTCCTAATTTCGCATATTCCGAAAGTAAACTTTTGTTTAATACTCTTATTTCCAAATCAGTTCTTGTGATTTTTTTTCTAAGATATTTTTCAATCATCAAACTCGCAATCGGACCTGCAACTGTTGCTCCAAAACCTCCATTTTCAATCATAACTGCGATAGCAATTTTCGGATTGTCTTTTGGTGCGAAAGCTACAAATATCGAGTGATCTTTTAATTTCTCTCTTTTACCATTTATTTTAGCGTAGTTCTCTGCTGTTCCTGTTTTTCCGCAAATATCGATACCTTCAACTCTAAGCGCATAAGCGGTACCTTTGTTGTACACGTCAAATAAACCACTAATAACAGGCGGGAAATATTTTTGATCGATAGAAGTAACATGTTTAGTAGTAAACTTCTCGTCTATTTTTTCTCCTTCTATCTGTTTAATGATATGAGGTGTGTAATAATAACCTTGATTGGCAACAGTAGCCATCATGTTTGCTAATTGAATTGGAGTCATTAAAACTTCTCCCTGACCAATCGCGTTCGAAACAATAGTTGAACTTCTCCATCCTCCGTTAGGATAAATTCTTTTATAGGTTTTAGAAGTTGGAATATTTCCTTTTTTCCCAGTTGGAAGATCATAACCCATAAATTGTCCTAAACCAAAACTTCTTACGTGATCGCTCCAAACATCAACAGCTTTTCCTGGATCTTTATATTTGTTAATGGTTAACATATATGCTTGACCAAAATAAGTGTTACAAGAATTGTAAATACCATTGTGCAATTGATGTGGACCAAAACCGTGACATTTCATAAATCGACCGCCGCCATAACTAAATCCGTGATGACACATAAAAGTAGTCTGTTCATTAACGACACCTTCTTGAAGTGCAACTAAACCAGTTAAAATTTTAAATGGAGAACCAGGAGGGTATTCTGCTAAAAGTCCTCTGTCGTATAATGGTTTTGCTATCGAATCGCGGTATAAAAGCGTATAATTCTTAGATCTTTGGCGTCCTACCAAAATACCCGGATCGTATGACGGAGCAGTAACAAGCGCCAAGATTTCACCAGATTTAGGCTCAAGAGCAACGATTCCACCTCTTTTATTAATCATTAATTCTTCACCATATTTTTGAAGTTCAGCATCAATAGTTAAATTGATATCTTCTCCAGCAACGGCAATAGTATCGTATTTTCCTTCTTTGTAGGCACCGATTTCTCGGTTGTACTTATCTTTTTGAATGTATTTTACACCTTTTATTCCGCGTAAAATTTCCTCATAGCTTTCTTCAACACCTTGTTTTCCAATTAAATCACCACTATTGTAGTAAGGGTTTTTTGCAATTAATTTTTCGTTAACCTGTGTGATGAAACCAAAAATGTTTGCGCCGTAATCTACTTCATAATCACGAAGAGATCTTTTTTGGAAATAAAAACCTTCATATTTTCTGATTTTTTCCTGAAAAGCAGCAAATTCATTTTTATTCAATTGTGATAGAAAAACTGAAGGTAGTCTCGGGCTGTAAACTTTTGCCTTAGCGACACGCTTATTGTAGTCTTCTTGGGTAATGTTCAAGAGCGCACAAAATTCGGCAATATTAAGGTCTTTCTTTACTTCTCTAGGAATCACCATGATATCATAAGAAGCCTGATTAGCAACTAGAAGTTTTCCATTACGATCATAAATGTAACCTCGTTCAGGATAGTCATAAACTTTTTTGATCGCATTATTTTCTGATTTGAGTTTAAAAGAATCGTCAATAATCTGCAGATAAAATATCCTGATCACTAGCAAAGATGCTGCAATAATAATTATAGTGGGCAGCAGAACTTTTCTCATCGTTTATTGGGCTTAATAAGATAAATTATTATTATCGAGGTGATTATGGTGAAAATAGAGCTAAATAAGGTTCGGAGTAAAATGTCCCAAATAAATTTGAATTGGAAAGCCTCCAAAATAAATAGTACAATGTGGTGCATTAAAACCGAAACCAAAATAAATGAGAATCGCTCTGGCGTTAAAGATTCATTAAGTTTTATCGTTTGGTATTCGTAACTGAGTCCAAAAGAAAACTTGAAAATATAAGGCCTGTAATATGCCAGAATTACACATGCAGTTGCGTGTATTCCGCCGGAATTACAAAACATATCCATGGTTAAGCCAAGTAAAAAGCTGGAAATAATTAAACCTGCTTTATTACTGTTTACTGGATATAAAATTATATACAAAATGTACGGAAAAGGACTTATGTATCCCAAGAAATTCATATTGTTGAAAATAACAATCTGAATTGCCAGCAGCATAATAAATCTGAAAATATTTACCAACAAAGCGCTATTCATTTTTTTCTTTGCTTTTGTTTTCTAAATTAATAAGTTCTTCTCTGTCCTTACTTTTGATCACATACACGTGTCCAAGGTTTGTCATGTCGTTAAATAACTTAACTTTTATGACATAAAAACTGGTATTTTCTTTCTGGTATACAATATCAACTGTTCCGATATTTATTCCCTCTGGGAAAATTACAGATTGGCCTCCTGTTACAATAGTATCACCTTTTCTAATAGACGCTAATCTAGGAACATCTTCTAACTGAACAAATCCAGTGCTTTTTCCATCCCAAGTTAACGAACCAAAGTGATTTGATTTTTTGATCTTAGCATTAATGTGTGATTTCATATTCAAAATACTAACCACAGTTGAATAATTTGGCGAAGTATTGTCTACAACTCCAATAATTCCTAAGCTGTTAATAACACCCATATCTTGTTTAATTCCTTCTTTGCTTCCAGAATTTAAAGTGATATAGTTTTCGTGTGTATTGTATGAGTTGTGAATTACTTTTGATACAATTATATCAGCAGGTTTTACCCCTTTGATACTGTCTGGCAAAGCTGGTTTGGTAGTGTCTTCTTTGTTAAATAAAAGACTTTTTAATCTTGCGTTTTCAAGTACAAGTTCATCATTTTCAGCTCTTAGACTCAAATATTCATTTACACGATTAATTCTTTCATAAACACCGCCGCTTAAAAAATTGGCAGAACTTATTACTCTGCTTCTGTGAAAGGAATGAGATTGAATTGTGAGTCCTAATGAAATACCTAAAAGCAGCAAAAACAGTAGTCTATTACTGTTTCTTATAATAAAATTAAAAATTTGCTGCATTTCTTGTTTGGTTATTTTGTTTCAGGATATGCTTTATGGTTTCAGTTTTTATAAGGATCAAATATTAAAAATCTGATCCTTATAAAAGTAAATTGATTGTTATTTTGAATCTTATTTGATTAAGATGCTTTTAAATTTTGCAATATTTTTAAGGGCCATTCCTGTACCGCGAACAACAGCTCTTAATGGATCTTCTGCAATGTAAACAGGTAAATCTGTTTTTTGAGAAATACGTTTGTCAAGACCTCTCAACATAGATCCACCACCTGCTAAATAGATACCAGTATTGTAAATATCGGCAGCTAACTCTGGTGGAGTCTGAGATAATGTTTCCATTACCGCATCTTCAATACGTTGAATAGATTTATCTAAAGCTTTTGCAATTTCACGGTAAGAAACATCTACTTGTTTTGGTTTCCCTGTAAGTAAATCTCTTCCTTGAACAGACATATCTTCTGGCGGTCCATCTAAATCTTCGATGGCAGCCCCAATTTGAATTTTTATTTTTTCAGCAGTACTTTCTCCAACAAAAAGGTTGTGTTGCGTACGCATGTAATAAACAATATCATTCGTGAAAACGTCACCTGCAATTTTTACAGATTTATCACATACAATACCACCTAAAGCGATTACAGCGATTTCTGTTGTACCACCCCCGATATCAACAATCATGTTTCCTTTTGGCTGCATGATGTCAATTCCAATACCAATTGCAGCGGCCATTGGTTCGTGAATTAAGTAAACTTCTTTTCCGTTTACTCTTTCACAAGATTCTTTTACCGCACGCATTTCAACCTCAGTAATTCCAGAAGGAATACAAACCACCATTCTTAGTGCTGGAGTAAACATTCTCTTTTTTAACGCAGGAATACTTTTAATGAACATATTGATCATTTTTTCTGACGCGTCAAAATCTGCAATTACACCATCTTTTAAAGGCCTTATGGTCTTGATGTTTTCATGCGTTTTACCTTGCATCATGTTGGCTTCTTTACCAACAGCGATGATTTTGCCTGATACTCTATCACGGGCAACGATAGAGGGGCTGTCAATAACAACTTTGTCATTATGAATGATTAAAGTGTTTGCGGTACCAAGGTCTATCGCAATATCCTCGGTCATGAAATCAAAAAATCCCATAAGTTTTTTAGGGGTTTAAAATGTTATAAATTATTTTGAACAAAGTTAAACAAATTAATGTTTAAAATGACGTGTTCCAGTAAATACCATTGCAAGATTATTTTCGTTGCAATAATTTATGCTTAATTCGTCTTTTATTGAACCTCCTGGCTGAATTACTGCTGTAATTCCTGCTTTTTTAGCTAATTCAACACAATCAGGAAACGGGAAAAATGCATCACTTGCCATAGAAGCACCAGTTAAATCAAATCCAAAAGCTTTTGCTTTGTCAACAGCTTGTATTAATGCGTCAACTCTTGATGTCTGACCTGTTCCAGAAGAAATCAATGTTCCGTTTTTAGCAAATACAATAGTGTTTGATTTTGTATTCTTGCAGATTTTAGAAGCAAAGATCAAATCTTCGATCTCTTGAGCAGTAGGTTCTGTAATGGTAACGGTTTTTAAATGCTCTTTATTATCTGTAATATTATTTCTGTCTTGAATTAACAAACCATTAAGACAAGTTCTTACTTGGCGAGATGGTAATTCAACTTCATTTTGAACTAATATAATTCTGTTTTTCTTTTCTTGTAAAACTGTAACTGCCTCATCATCATAAGCTGGAGCAATTACAACTTCGCAAAATAATTTGTTGATTTCCTGAGCTGTGGCTAAATCAATTTTTGTGTTAGAAATTAACACGCCGCCAAATGCAGAAGTAGGATCACAAGCCAAAGCAGCTAAATAAGCTTCGCTGATAGTTTTTCTTGAAGCTAAACCACAAGCATTGTTATGTTTTAAAATCGCGAACGTTGGTCCGTCAGTTTTAAATTCTGCAATTAAATTTACCGCAGCATCAACATCAAGTAAATTGTTGTATGATAATTCTTTTCCGTGAATTTTGTTGAACATTGCATCAAAATCTCCAAAGAAAAATCCTTTTTGGTGTGGGTTTTCACCATATCTTAAAACTTGGCCATTTGCAATGCTTTCTTTGTAAATAGTCTCGTCTGTATTGAAATAATTAAAAATCGCTCCATCGTAGTGAGAAGAAACGTGGAATGCTTTAGTAGCCAATAATCTTCTGTTTTCAAGAGTCGTTGCTCCATCTTGCTCTGTAATTAAATCTAAAAGCAGGCTGTATTCGTTAACCGAAGCAACAATTACAGTGTCTTTGAAATTTTTTGCACCAGCACGGATCAATGAAATACCGCCAATATCAATTTTTTCAATAATATCTTGTTCGCTTGCTCCAGAAGCAACTGTTTTTTCAAAAGGATACAAGTCAACGATAACTAAATCGATTTGAGGAATATCAAATTCCTTCATCTGCTGTACATCACTTTCGTTATCTTGACGATTCAAGATACCGCCGAAAATTTTTGGATGCAAAGTTTTAACTCTTCCTCCAAGAATTTCAGGAAATGAAGTAATGTCTTCAACAGGAACTACAGGAATTCCAAGGTTTTTAATGAAATCTTCAGTTCCTCCAGTAGAATAAAGTGTAACATTTTGTTCGTGTAATTTTCTAACGATTGGTTCTAATCCATCTTTAGAAAAAACAGAAATTAATGCCGATTGTATTTTTTTAGTTGTGCTCATTGTGTAGTTATAATTTTGAGACTGCAAAAGTAGTTTTTTTATACATTATTTTAAAAAAAATAGTGTAACAAAATGCTAAAAAAATCTACTGATGAGTAAGTTAACTTTTATTAGGTTTTTGATTTTAAATTATTGAATTTTACTTTATTGAAAAATACATAAATATGCTTGTTTATTTAAGATTATTAAAAGAAAGTCTGAGCTTTGCCATCAATGCTTTGCGAAATAATAAATTGCGTACTTTATTGTCGCTTTTAGGTGTTACAATAGGTATTTTTTCAATCATCGCTGTTTTGGCTGCAGTTGATTCTTTAGATAAAAAAATCTCTAAAGATTTGAGCAGTTTAGATAAAAATACGATTTATTTAATGAAATTTAACTTTGGGCCTTCAGAAATTCCACAATGGAAAAGAGAACAGTTTCCAAATGTAAAGTATGATGAATATATTGCTCTGAAAAATTCAATGAATGATACGGATCAAGTAGCCTATCAGCTTTTCGTAAATAGAGAAAGTTTAAAATACGATTCTAAAACAGTCAGCGATGTAAATATTGTTCCTTCGTCAAGCGAAATGGTCGATATTGACGGATTAACTTTTGATAAAGGAAGATTTTATAACGAATCAGAATCCAATTCAGGTACGGCAGTTATTGTTCTTGGATATGATATTGCTGACGGACTTTTTGGTTCAAGTGACCCAATTGGAAAAAATATTCGTTTGTACGGACAGCGATTTACCGTTATTGGCGTAATGGCAAAACAAGGAGCTGGTTTTTTTGGAGACAGCAATGATACGTCGGTTTATCTTCCGGCTAATTTTTTACGCAGAATGTACGGCGACAGCGATGCTATGACTCCAGTAATTGTTCTTAAGCCAGTTAAAGGTGTCGACATGGAAGCTTACAAAGCCCAAATAGCTCAAAAATTGCGCTCGATTCGAGGAATGAAAGCAGGAGAGATGGATAATTTCTTTATTAATGTGCTTTCTGGATTTACCGATTTTATTGATGGAATTTTGGGACAGATGAATGTTGTAGGATGGATAATAAGCGGATTTTCTCTTCTTGTTGGCGGTTTCGGAATTGCTAATATTATGTTCGTTTCGGTTAAAGAAAGAACAAATCTTATCGGAATTCAAAAGTCGTTAGGAGCGAAAAATAAATTTATCTTATTCCAATTTTTGTTCGAAGCTGTAATTTTATCTGTAATCGGTGGAATTATTGGTCTTCTTATGGTTTGGGGAATTGCTGTTGCTTTAACCAAACTGCTTGATTTCGAATTTGTTTTAAGTTTAGGAAATATTCTTTTAGGAACTGGTTTAGCCGCTTTTATTGGTTTAGTTTCTGGAATATTACCTGCTATTTCTGCTTCAAATCTAGATCCTGTTGAAGCTATTCGAACGGGAATGTAAATATTTGTTTTGTGTTGTATAACTATAAATTTTGAGGAATATAAATTGTTAGGTATTGGTGTGTAGATAATTTAAATCAATAAGAATGAGCTTTATCCTAAAAAATGTCGATACAGTTGAGTCTATTTCTAGAGAGGATTTTAAAAAGAACTATTTAGATAAAAGAAAGCCACTAATTATAAAAGGATTGACAAAAGACTGGCCTGCACGAGAAAAGTGGTCTACAGATTATTTTAAAGAAATTGCAGGAGATATTGAGGTAAAGCTGGTTGATAATTCTAAAGCAGATCCCAAAAAAGTAATTAATGCCTCTATCTCCAATATGAAATTTGGGGATTATCTTGATTTAATAAAAAGAGAGCCAACGCAGCTGCGTATTTTTTTCTTCAATCTTTTCAAGCACAGACCTGAATTAATCAATGATGTAAAAATTCCCAAAGAATTAATGGGCGGTTTTATAGAAAGTATGCCTGCCATGTTTTTTGGAGGTTCGCAAGCTTTTACTTTTTTACATTACGATATCGATCTGCCACATCTTTTCCACACGCATTTTGGAGGAAGAAAACATATTATATTATTTGATAATAAATGGAAAAAAAGACTTTACTGTATTCCAAATACTACTTACGCTTTAGAAGATTATGATGTTGCGAATCCAGATTTTGAAAAATTCCCTGCTCTAAAAGGTGTTGAAGGTTACGAGGTTTTTCTGGAACACGGTGATACTTTATTCATGCCGACCGGAATGTGGCACTGGATGCGCTACATTGATGGTTCTTTCTCTTTGAGTCTTCGTGCATGGGATCAATCTATAACTCGAAAAATGGCTAGTGTTTGGAGTTTGTTTATGCATGGCGCAGTTGACAGCGCTGTGAAAATAGTTTTTAGAGAACGATATGCAATTTGGAGAGAGAAGTTAGCTTTTAAAATTGCGGATAAAGAATTGAGAAAGGATTTGAAAAAAGCGAGGTAATTTATTTTATTGTCTTTTCTAGTTTTGGTTTTATGAAAGGAAATGTAATTCTGTCTTTATCCCATTTAATGTTTTCTGACTTATAAATTTCATTACGTTTCATATACTTCAAAACAGTGTCCTCTTCTTGAGTTGTTTTTCTTATTAAAAAACTAATGTTTTTTTTATTCAAATAATCAAAAAGCAAGTTGTTTTTAATAGTGTCATTTTGAGAAGCAATGATTAAAATTTTTTTATGTTCTTCTTTTGTTGGAATATTTTTTGAAAGAAAATTAATGATTATTGCTTGTGGGACTTTCATTATATTGTTTGGTTTTAAAGCTATAAAATGCGGCACAGTATCACTTGCGGGTATTGTTCCACATCCGTATCTCATAAATTCTTTTTGATAATAATAGTAATCTCCTTTATTATCAATAATAAGCTGGTTTCCTGAATAGAAACCTCTCGGAGGTGGCGGACTTTTTGGATTTCTTTTTTGTAATGAGTCATAATAATTTTGAAGTTTTCTGTCTTCATAAGAAATGATGTAATCTTTATGTTTTACAGTCGTATTTTCTTCTTTTTTACTGCAATTCAGAAAAATAAAACAAATCATAAAACCAATAAAAATTCTCGCCATAGAAATAAGATTTAAAATTAAAGATATAAAAAAATCCCATCAGGCGAAGCGAATGGGATTTTATATGTTTTAGAAGTTTAAAAACTATCTAATATCATTATTTTGAATCAAATCGATATACAAGTTAATCTTATCTTTTAATTCTTTTCTAGGCGTGATAAAGTCTAAGAAACCGTGCTCTAATAAGAACTCAGCAGTTTGGAAACCTTCTGGTAAATCTTTTCCTGTAGTATCACGAACAACACGCGGACCAGCAAAACCAATCAAAGCGCCTGGCTCAGAGATATTGATGTCTCCTAACATTGCGTAAGATGCAGTTGTTCCTCCAGTTGTTGGATCTGTACAAAGAGAGATATAAGGTAATTTAGCTTCAGCTAACTGCGCTAATTTTACAGAAGTTTTTGCTAATTGCATTAAAGAATAAGCAGCTTCCATCATACGAGCTCCACCAGATTTAGAAATCATTACAAAAGGAAGTTTGTTTTTGATCGCGTGATCAATTCCTCTTGCGATTTTTTCACCTACAACTGCTCCCATAGATCCACCAATAAAGGCAAAATCCATACAGCATATTACAAGTTCTCTTCCTTTAGATTTTCCTACTCCAGTACGTACAGCGTCTTTAAGATGAGTTTTTTCCATTACATCTTTCAATCTCTCTGCGTATTTTTTTGTATCCACAAAATGCAAAGGATCTTTTGATGTCATGTTTTTATCTAACTCAACAAACTCGTTGTTGTCGAATAAAATTTCAAAATAGGTTGCGCTTCCAATTCGAACGTGAAAATCATCTTCAGGACTTACGAATAAGTTTCTCGCTAATTCGTCTGCATCAATAATTTTTCCAGTAGGAGATTTGTACCACAATCCTTTCGGAACGTCCATCTTGTCTTCTGTCGCGGTCGTAATCCCTTTTTCTTGTCTTTTAAACCAAGCCATTTGTTCTAGTTTTCAGTGTTCAGTAAATCAAATTTCAGTGTTCAGTTTATTGATTTAGTGTTCAGTTTGAAACTGAACACTAAAAACTGAATACTGTTTACTTTTATAAAGTGTTTACGTTATTCAAGTCAGCAAAAGCTTGTTCAAGTCTTGCGTTGAATGTTACTTCGCTTTCACGAACCCATCTTCTTGGATCGTAATATTTTTTGTTAGGAACATCAGCACCTTCTGGGTTACCAATTTGTGATTTCAAATAGTCAAGATTTTTAACCATATAATCACGGATTCCTTCAGTATATGCAAATTGTAAATCTGTATCAATGTTCATTTTGATAACTCCGTAGCTAATTCCTTCTCTGATTTCTTCAAGTGTAGAACCTGAACCTCCGTGGAAAACGAAATCTACTGGATTGTGTCCAGTGTTGAATTTGTTTTGTACGAAATCTTGAGAATTTTTTAAGATTTTTGGAGTTAATTTTACGTTTCCTGGTTTGTAAACACCGTGAACGTTTCCAAAAGCAGCAGCAATTGTAAATTTAGGACTTACTTTAGATAATTCTTCGTAAGCATAAGCTACTTCTTCTGGCTGTGTATATAATTTTGAGCTGTCAACATCAGAGTTGTCAACACCATCTTCTTCTCCACCTGTAATACCAAGCTCGATTTCCAATGTCATACCCATTTTACTCATTCTAGCTAAGTATTCTTTACAGATCTCGATATTTTCTTCGATTGGCTCCTCAGACAAATCGATCATATGAGAACTGAATAATGGTTTTCCTGTTTCTGCAAAATGTTTTTCAGAAGCATCTAATAAACCATCGATCCAAGGCAATAATTTTTTTGCACAGTGGTCAGTATGTAAGATTACAGTTGCTCCGTAAGCTTCTGCTAATGCATGAATGTGTTTTGCTCCAGCGATTCCACCAGCGATTGCTGCTTTTTCACCAGCATTTGATAATCCTTTTCCAGCGTTGAATTGTGCTCCTCCGTTAGAAAATTGAATGATAACCGGCGCATTTAATTTTGCTGCAGTTTCTAGAACTCCATTAATTGTGCTAGATCCTGTAACGTTTACTGCAGGTAAAGCAAATCCTTTTTCTTTCGCATAGTTAAAGATTTCCTGAACTTGATCTCCTGTAGCTACTCCGGGTTTGATATTGTGTGCCATTGTAATTTTTTTTATAGTTGTTTTTAGTTTTTAGGTTGCAAAAATAAGAATTAATTAGCATTAGAACGGATAATTTATTCCAAAATTTAAAACCGAGTGCCCAAAATTGTATTCTTTAAACCATCTGTCTCCCTTCTCATGTGCCGGATTATAAGTCTTAAAGCCTAAATCTAAACGAATCACAAAAAAGCTTAAATCGTATCGTAAACCAAATCCTGTTCCTAAAGCAATTTCATCTAAATCGTTTAAGTTGTCGAATTTTGCTTTCTCATCTATGACATTATCGAGCACATTCCAGATATTTCCGGCGTCTGCAAAGATAGCTCCTTTGACATCTCCGGCAATCTTAAATCGAAATTCGGCGCTCGCTGCGATTTTCATGTTAGCCTCATTAAAGTCATTTACAGCATTGGTGCTTCCTGGACCTAAAGCATAGGGCTGCCAGGCACGATTGTCATTTGAACCTCCGGCATAATAACTTCGTGAAAACGGAATGTAATTTGAGTTTCCAAAAGGAACCGCAATTCCAAAGAAACTTCTAACCGCTAAAACTCTTTCTCTTCCAAAATCCCAGTGTTTAATGTAATCAAACTCCGTTTTAATATATTCGGAATACTCCAGATTGAAAATTTCGTAGTTTCCTCTTGAGTTTTTTGGCAGATTTCCAATACTTGAAACCGCAGATAATAATGTTCCTGCAGATTCTATTTTTGTTCTAAATTGATAAAAATTATTATCGGCTAAATCTTTCTTAGTTGTCTTTGTAAAAGAATAACTCGTTGCCAGGATAAAATCATTTTCTGTCAAACGCACTCTTCTTTCTTCTATGCTTTCTACATCTTGATACTCTGGATTGTCTGGTGTCAAGGCCGTTTGTCCATTCAAAACATTATTTGTAAAACCTGTAGTTCCATCTGGTATCGTTAGGTTTTTTCTATCTTGTTCTTCTTGGGTTGTTCCCCAGTTTGAAATATCAGTATTATAATCTTTCCCGATATTATTCAGATCGCGGTAAGACGACGTGTATACATTAAAATAATTATTAGGATTTAAGTTACGAACAAACTGTGCATTTAATAATTCTAGTTTTGCTGTATTGTAACGTTTTGGCGTCCAGTTGTAGGCAATACCACCTGTGAAATTTTCCTTATCCAAACCAATATTTCGCTGTTTAGAGAAACCAGAGGTTATGGTTGTATAAGGAATCATACTTTTAGGAATAATTTTTTCGGTTCCAAATGGCAGTAAGATTCTCGGAAAGTTCAGTTTAACATCCAATCCATATTCAGAAACATTAAAGAAATTGTTGTTCGGATTAGCCATGTCTCTGGAAGAACCAATATTCATACGGGCAGAAATTTCTAAAGTCTCCGCACGATTGAATACATTTCGTATAGTTTCAGAAATACTGGCTCCAATTCCAAAATCTTGAATATTAGAATGCGTTACGTCAAAAGTTGCTCCAAAACTGTATTTTTTTCTCGGCGTCAAATACACTTTTGCAATGAGCGATTGCGCTGTAGAATCTCTTTTGTCTACTTCATATTGTATCGACGGATAATTAAAAATCTTTAAATTGTTTAAATATCGAGAGGAAAGAGTTGTTCTAAAATCTGCAAAAGTACTTCCCTTGGTAATAAAAATTGCATCTGTAATAGCGCGGGGTTTATACTTTAATTTGTTATAACTATAAAGATTAAAGTTTTTGTAAGTGGTGCTGTCAGTAGGTTTCTTTTTAGAATTTGCTGCAGAATAATCGGTGTAGATATTAACATCACTGATCTTGTATATTTTAAAAGGCTCTGTACGACTTGAGTCTCTTTCCTGAATGTTGTTGTTGCCAATGTTTAAAGTAACATCGGCTTTGGCTTTTTTACCAATCGTATCAATGTCAAAAGTTACATAAGTAGGCTGGAAGTAATAGGCACCGTGATTTCTGAAATAAGTGGTGATACGGTTTTTTTCTTCCTCAAAATCTGTAGTTTTGTACTGATTTCCAGATTTTAGTAACGAAGGCTCATTATTGGTTTTGTATAATGAATCTAAAGCAGGAGTCATTATATTAGTTTTGATGGTATCCAGTTTATAAGCTGGCCCCGTAGTAATGTTGTAATTAATTGCAGCCCTTTTACGTCCAAGGCTGTCAATTGTATAATCTGTCAAGACATTAAAATAACCGTTGTTAAAATAATAGTATTTTAAACGGAGTAATGATTTTTTAGTCTTCGAAGTATCAATAATTACCGGCGGTTCACCTGTGTTTTTTAGAAATTCGTGAATTCCTTTATAGTAAAAAGACTGCCCAAGTCGGTCAACTTGTTTTGCAGAATATATTTTAGACATGCGTTCATATTTACCAGGATTATTTTTGAATTTTGCCTGATAAGTTGAATCGGGGTTTAAATTGGCTAAATTGTATAAATTTAATCGGAGTTTATAACCTAATAATGTACCATTTGGTTTTTGGTACATTTGGTTGGAGGCAACTTCATCGTTTGTCGATTTGCCATTTACTAGAATATTATTTTTTACAAGAAGATTTTTTCCATCAGGAACTCTTTTTACGGCATTACAAGCGCAAATTAATATTGCAATTAGAAGAAATGCTATTATTTTTGTGGAATTATTTTTCAAGTGTTTTTAATATTTAATTCAAAAGTACATTATTTTATGGTTAGTAAAAACCAAATAAAGCTTATCTCAAGTTTACATCAAAAAAAGCAGCGTTTTGCTAATCAATTATTTTTTGCTGAAGGAGTAAAAGTAATTCAAGAATTGCTGCAATCCAATTTTGAATTAGAACATTTATACACTACATTAAATGATTTCGAAGCAGTTCAAACTTCAAAACATACTCTTATTAATGAACAAGAACTAAAAAAAATAAGTGCTTTAACAACTCCAAATACTTGTTTGGCTGTTTTTAAAATTCCCGCCGAAAAGAAAATAATCGATTCAGGTTTAATTCTGGCCTTAGACGATATTAGGGACCCTGGAAACCTGGGGACTATTTTACGTCTTTGCGATTGGTTTGGTATTAAACAAGTAATTTGTTCTAAAGAAACAGTAGATATTTACAATCCAAAAGTTGTACAGGCAACAATGGGTTCGATTACGAGAGTAAACATAAATTATGTTGATTTAAAATCTTTTCTTGCTCAAACTAAACTGCCAGTTTTTGGAACTTTTATGGACGGAGCTAATATTTATCAATCAGAATTACCTCAAGATGGGATCATTATTATGGGTAATGAAGCCAATGGTATTTCAGAAGAGATTGAAAAAACAGTAACCAGCCGCCTGACAATTCCTAGATTTGGAGAGCTTCAAAAAACCGAAAGTTTAAATGTAGCTACTGCAACAGCAATTATTCTTAGTGAATTTAAACGAAAGAGTTAAGATTTTGTTTTAATGAAAAGTAAAATTTATTAAAATAGCTCTGGATTTCATCGAATCGATGTTGTCTGTCCATCCACTTGCCTGACCAGGATTGTCACGAATCAGTTCATTTGTAATTCCAAACATTCCTCTAATAGAAGGAGAGAAAATAAAATATTCTGTAAAAAGATCAATTCCTACACCTAATTCATAAGCGGCTGTCCATTGTTTAACTCTGAATTTTTGTTCAAAGTTATCGTCTTTAGATTTAGCATTACTCGATAAATTTAAAGTTGTCGACACACCGCCAACCAAGAAAGGACGAATGTTTCCTGTTCGTAAGGCAGAAAATTTCAACAATAAAGGGAAATGGATATAAGTACTGTTTACTTCTCTTAAATAATCATTTTCGGAAGTGAAATTCGGGAAATATAAATCACGTTTTGTGTAGTATAAACCAGGTTCAAAACGAAGACTTACGTATTCCTGCAATCTCAAATCGGCAACAACACCAACATTAAATCCAGTAGTTTTCTTTACCTGAATATCCTGCTGGGTTTTGTAATCAAAATTAAAGTCAAAACTATTGAAACCCAAATAATATCCAAAGTAGACACGCTGCTTCTGAAAGTTTTCAAGGTTAATAATAGGGTCTTTGCTAAACATATTTTTAGCAAATTGAGAATACCCTTTTGTCGCTAAGACCAACAAAAATAAGATTACAGCTTTTTTCATACTATTTTTTAGATGCAGAATAAATCGTTGCGACACCAAAAGTTTGAGGCATTGCCACAACATCTATAAACCCAGTTTTTCTCAAAATATTGTTTAAGGCTTCTCCATAAGGAAAAGCAGCAGCAGATTCAGATAAATAACCATAGGCGTCATTATCTTTAGAAAATAACTTTCCAATAAGCGGTAATATATTTTTGCTATAAAAAGTATAACCTTGTTTGTAAGGAAATTTATCTGGAACCGAAGTTTCTAATATCACAAAAACACCATTTGGTTTAAGAACCCTTAAGATTTCGGCAAAACCTTTTTCCAAATTTTCAAAGTTTCTCACACCAAAACCAACAGTTATAGCATCAAAATAATTATCCTCAAAAGGCATATTTTCAGAATCCCCTAAAACTAATTCAATAGTATTAGAAAGGTTTTTTTCCTGAACTTTCTTTTTTCCAACTTCCAGCATTCCGGCAGAAATATCTAAGCCAATAATTTTTTCAGCATTTGTTTGAGACAGTAAAATAGCCAAATCACCAGTTCCTGTAGCAATATCCAAAATTACCTTTGGTTTTTTGTCTGAAACTATTTTTAATACTTTTTTACGCCATTTTACATCAATACCAAACGAAATGACACGATTCAAATTATCGTAATTCCCAGAAATGGTGTCAAACATTTGGGTTACCTGCTCTTTTTTTCCTAGTGAAGAGTCTTTATACGGAGTTATTTTTTCAGACATTTTTTTTATTTAGGCAAATATAAACAATCTAGTTTAACTGTAATTGAGTTTTTTAATTTGTAAAATAAATGTTTTCAATGATTTATTTTAAAACTAATTATTGAGATAATCCGGCATCCCTAAATCTAGGTATTTTGACAAAACCACTAAAACGCGGTATTGTCCAGTCTCTCTTTTATAAGCAACTTTGTCAAAGTAAAAATGATTAAAGTTTTAATGATTGGTAGTACCAAAAGACTTAAGCAGATGGTTACTTTTTGCACTTGTAATTTCATTTGTTCTTGAAAAAGTTTTGTAAAGTATTGTTCTTGGGGGGAAATACTTTTTTATAGTGCAAAATACGTTCTTAGGATTAAATTTGTTTTTGGAAATTTTAATTTTCTGCCTTTAATATCTTAGTGGTATTTGTTATTAAAGGCTTTGAGACTCTGTCTCAATAACATTAAATGTTATTCAGTTATTCAAATGTTTATGACATTTGTGATTTTTAAACAAAACTATTCTTGAGTAAGTCAGGTCTAAAAAATCAATCGTTTTAAAAACATCCTCCTACAAGAGGATGTTTTTTTTATTTATTTTCTAATGTAAGTTTCATAAGTATAATCGTAAAGATGCTTTTCGTCTTTTTGATTTTCTTCAGATTCTACCAAAGTCCATTCACTTTTATTGATTTTCGGAAAAAAAGTATCCGCTTCAAAGCTGTGATGAACTTTTGTTAATTCTATTATATCTGTAAAGGGAAGTGCAAGATTGTAAATTTCTCCGCCGCCAATAATATAAGTGTCCTCATTTTCTGGACATACTGCCAGTGCTTTTTCTATGCTGTCTACAACAATGCATCCTTCTGGCTGATAATTTTCCTGACGAGTGATCACAACATGCACACGATTTGGTAATGGTTTTGGGAAACTCTCAAAAGTTTTTCTTCCCATAATAATATGATGACCTGTAGTAAGTGTTTTAAATCGTTTAAAATCATTTGGCAGATGCCATACTAATTCATTGTTTTTTCCAAGCGCATTATTTTCGGCTGCTGCCGCTATCATTATAATCATGGTATTTTTAACTAAATTTTATTTTCGTTCTCTTCATTAATAGAAGATTCAAGCTGGCTGATTCTTTTCTGCTGTAAAGCAACCAATCTGTCCACTTGTTCTCTTTCCCATTTTTTATTCATAAAACGGTCTGTGATATAAACTTTTATAAAATGTAAAATAAAAATAAAAAGCCAGATTGTAATACCCCAAATACACCAGTTTTGAGTTGTTCCCTGTCCAAAACCAAAAAATCTATTGGCAATAAATAAAAACAAACTTCCCAGCAGGAAAAGAACAAAGTGAAAATATAAGATCTTTTTTTGCCTTAATCTTCTTCTAGCATATTCGTATTGTTCGTGTACTTCTTTTTCCATAAGATAAAAATCAGATTATAAAGTTAAAACTTATTTTTGAAAGTCAATATTTTGGAAGTAGAATATTTGTTTAAAAAGTATCTGAGAATTTGAAATGAAGAATTTTAAGTACCTTAAATTATGGATAAAGCTAAAATAGCACGCTGTTTTTAATATTATGACAAATCGATTAGAGTATTGGTGCGAGTTTGGTCGATTTTATTTAATTTTAGATGTATAAATCTAAAAACTAAATAGTTATGTCTTTGAAGAAACAATTTATCAAAACGAAGCCAGTTTGTAAAGTAACATTTTCTATAGATGCCAAAGATGCTGATTCGGCAGCAGTCGTTGGAGATTTTAACAACTGGGATCCTTCAGAAGGAGTTCTAAGTAAGTTAAAAAACGGAACTTTTAAAGCTACTTACGATTTGGTTAAAGATGCGATTTACGAATTTAAGTACGTAATCGACGGTGCTTATGTAAATGATCCAGAAGCAGATTTCTATAAATGGAATGATTATGCCGGAAGTGAAAATAGTGTTTTAGTTGTATAAAAAAATCCGCTTTAATTTTTTTAAAGCGGATTTTTTTATAATTATACAGCAACACTTCCTTTTATGGCAGGATGCGGATCATATTCTACTAATGTAAAGTCATTAAAATCAAAATCAAAAATGTTTTTAATATCTGGATTTAAAATCATTTTTGGTAATGGTTTTGGCTCACGTGTCAATTGTAGTTCTAACTGTTCAAAATGGTTATTGTAAATGTGCGCATCGCCAAAAGTGTGGATAAAATCACCCGGTTCTAAATCGCATACTTGTGCAATCATCATCGTTAATAATGCATAAGAAGCAATATTAAAAGGAACGCCTAAAAAAATATCAGCACTTCTTTGGTACAACTGGCAAGACAATTTTCCTTTAGTTTCGCCTTTCTCCAAATCTGGAGCTGCTACATAAAACTGAAAAAAGGCATGACATGGAGGCAAAGCGGCTTTGTTGTTAGCCACATTTTCTTCAAAAGATTTTTTAGTATCTGGCAAAACAGAAGGGTTCCATGCTGAAACCAGCATTCTGCGACTGTTTGGATTTGTTTTTAATTCGGTAATCAATTCAGTAATCTGATCAATTTCTTCACTGTTCCAGTTACGCCATTGATGTCCGTAAACTGGTCCTAAATCACCATTGGAATCTGCCCAGTCATCCCAGATTTTCACTCCGTTTTCCTGCAGGTATTTTATGTTCGTATCTCCTTTTAAAAACCAAAGCAATTCGTAAATGATCGATTTTAAATGGAGCTTTTTGGTTGTAACCATTGGGAAACCTTCACTTAAATCAAAACGCATTTGATAACCAAAAACACTTTTTGTTCCAGTTCCAGTTCTGTCTCCTTTTTGGTTTCCGTTTTCTAAAACGTGTTTTACTAAATCTAAGTATTGCTTCATGATTGCTTTAAGCTTTAGGCTTTAAGCTTTAGGCTTTTTCCTAAATGCTTACAGCTTGGATTTTTTTATGTTTTTCGCATTAAGCTTACAGCCTAATGCCTATGGCTTAAAGCCATAAAATTATCTTTTCGAGATTTCGTCTCTAATTTTTGCTGCTTTTTCGTAATCTTCTTGAGAAACGGCTTGATCCAAAAGTTCGTTCAGTTCCTGCAAAGTATGTTTCGCATATACTTCTCCAGATTGATTGGTTTCTTCTTCGTGTCCAAAAGTTTCAGGGTTAGAAAGTACATCGTCAATTTCCTGAGAACCTTGATCGGTATCTGCGGTATTTGACTTTAAATAAATTCCCGCTTTATCTAAAATATTTTTATAAGTAAAAATCGGAGCGCTGAAACGCAATGCCAAAGCGATTGCATCAGAAGTTCTGGCATCGATAATTTCTTCAATTTTATCTCTTTCACAGATTAAACTTGAATAAAAAACACCGTCAACCAATTTGTGAATTATAACTTGTTTTACCACTATGTCAAATCTTTCTGCGAAGTTTTTAAACAAATCGTGTGTTAACGGGCGTGGTGGTTTTATTTCTTTCTCTAAGGCAATAGCTATCGACTGGGCTTCAAAAGCACCAATAACAATAGGCAGTTTTCGTTCACCATCAACTTCGTTCAAAATTAAGGCATAAGCGCCGTTTTGAGTTTGACTGTATGAAATTCCTTTTATAGATAATTTTACTAGACTCATATATGTTTGTAAAAAAGGCACTTAGAGCCTTGTTTTATTGCTTTTTTTGTTTGAAAAATAAAGCTGCAATTTTAATCAAAAAATATGGAACAAAAAAGCTGCCTATAAACAAAGATACAATATCTTGTTTTTAGGCAGCAAATATTTTTGAAGAGAATTCTTGAATTAAGAATGTTGCGCTTTAAAAGCTTTTAATTTCTCTGTTAACTGCGGTACGATTTCAAAAGCATCACCAACAATTCCGTAATCCGCAACTTTAAAGAAAGGAGCTTCTGGATCGTTATTGATTACCACTTTTACTTTTGATGAGTTAATACCAGCAATGTGCTGAATAGCTCCAGAAATACCTACAGCAATGTATAAGTTGGTTGCAACTGGTTTCCCTGTTTGTCCAACGTGTTCGCTGTGAGGTCTCCATCCTAAATCTGAAACTGGTTTAGAACACGCAGTCGCAGCGCCTAAAACAGCAGCAAGATCTTCAATTAATCCCCAGTTTTCTGGACCTTTTAAGCCGCGTCCGCCAGAAACTACGATATCAGCATCTGCAATAGAAACTTTTCCAGAAACTTTTTCAACAGATTCTACTTTTACTCCAAAGTCATTTTCTCCAATTGATGGATTAAAATCTTCTTCGGCTGCAGATCCTGCACTTTCAAAAATTCCATAAGAGTTTTTAGCTAAACCAAGAACTTTTACCTCTGTATCGATTTGTGTAATGTTGAAAGCTTTGTTTGAGAAAGCATTTCTTTTTACCTGAAATGGAGAAGTACTCACTGGTAACCCCACAACATTTGAAGCAAAACCAGCATTTAATGATACCGAAACTAATGATGAAAGGTAGATGCTATCTGTAGTTGAAGAAAGTAAAACTACTTTTGTTCCTTCTTTTTCAGCAGCTTGTTTGATTACATCGGCGTAAGCCTTAGCAGTAAAACCAGCTAATTTATCGTTATTTACTTTTAAAACTTTATCAACTCCGTATTTAGCTAATTCGCTTACGTCGCTAATGTTTACAGTTAAAGCTGTAACAGTTGTTCCTAAACTTTCGGCTACTTTTTTTGCGTAAGAAGCTAATTCGAAAGCTACTTTTTTAAATTTTCCTTCTGCAGATTCTGCATATATTAATATTGACATGATAATTTTAGATTTTAGATTTTAGATTTCAGATTTTTTAAAATTGAAATCTAAAATGATTATTGATTTTAGATTTTGAAGTGATCAAATGTTGATTTTAGATTTAGTATTGCGTTCTGCAATCTAAAATCTATCCCGAGACTTCGGGACTGAAATCTTAAATCACCTTAGCCTCGTTGTGTAGTAAATTGATTAACTCATCTAAATTATCTGCAGCAATTAATTTCACTGCTGATTTCGGAGCTGGTTTTTCGAATTTAACCGCTTTTGTATTTGAAGGAGCGTCAACTGGCTCAAGAATAGTTAAAGCTTTAGTTCTTGCTGTCATAATTCCTCTCATGTTTGGAATACGCAGATCTTTTTCTTCAACAAGACCTTTTTGTCCGCCAATAATTAAAGGAAGAGTAGTGCTTACCGTTTCTTTTCCACCGTCGATTTCACGAACTGCTTTTACATTATTTCCGTCAACAGTTAAAGCTGTACAAGAATTTAAGAAGTTAGAACCTAAAATTCCAGCGATCATTCCTGGGACCATTCCACCGTTGTAATCTAAAGATTCTTTTCCTGCAATTACAAGATCGTAACCTCCGTTTTTAATTACTTCAGCCAATTGTTTAGCAACAAAAAAGCCATCAGTAGGATTTGCATTCACACGAATTGCTTCGTTAGCACCAATTGCCAAAGCTTTACGCAATGTTGGTTCAGTATCAGGACCTCCAACATTTACAACCGTTACATTTGCACCTTGTTGTTCTTGGAACCAGATTGCACGTGTAAGTCCAAATTCGTCGTTAGGGTTAATTACATATTGTACGCCGGCTGTATCAAATTCTGAATCACCGTTAGTAAAGTTAATTTTTGAAGTAGTATCAGGCACATGGCTGATGCAAACTAGTATTTTCATAAGTATATATTTTGAATTTATAATATGCTTTTACAAATTTAGAATTTAATTTGGAATAATTATACTATGCGTGCATAATATTTTTCAAAACTATTACGATTTCGCAGATTATATGGATTCGAATGATTTTCATCGGAATCTTAAATTGAAAAACGAACCATTTTGCCTGATTGTTAGGAATATTGCAATATTGGAGCATTTCGAACTGTTAATTTCTTGTCTTAAAAATACTATTCTTTTAAATCTTGCGTTTTGGTGAATGAGTTTTGGAGAAACGGGAATTACACAAATAGATTAAAGTTTGTATAAAAAATAGTTTTGAGCAATTAAGTGTTAATTATACGGTATTATATCGATTTCGTAAATATCACAATTAACATTAAAAAGTTAAAAGCTAAAGAACGAAAGAACTTCGTGCGATTTTAAATTCAATTTATGCTTTTAAGTTATTTAAAATATTTATTTTTGCTCTTCAGAAAATTCAACATACAATATAAATATGAGAACAATACAATTTAGAGAGGCCATTTGCGAAGCGATGAGTGAAGAAATGCGTCACGATGAATCCATATATTTAATGGGCGAAGAAGTTGCAGAATACAACGGAGCTTATAAAGCTTCAAAAGGAATGCTTGCGGAGTTTGGCGAAAAAAGAGTAATTGATACTCCAATTGCTGAGCTTGGTTTTACAGGGATTGCAGTAGGTTCAGCGATGAACGGTAATCGTCCGATCGTAGAATATATGACATTCAACTTCTGTTTAGTTGGTATTGATCAAATCATAAATAATGCTGCTAAAATGCGTCAAATGACAGGAGGACAATTTAATGTACCTATCGTTTTCCGTGGACCAACAGCTTCTGCAGGTCAATTAGGAGCTACTCACTCACAAGCTTTAGAAAACTGGTTTGCTAATACTCCAGGTCTTAAAGTTGTTGTTCCTTCAACTCCTTATGATGCAAAAGGACTTTTAAAATCTGCAATTCGCGATAACGATCCAGTAATTTTCATGGAATCTGAGCAAATGTATGGTGACAAAGGTGAAGTGCCAGACGGAGAATACACAATTCCATTAGGAGTTGCTGATATTAAACGTGAAGGTACAGATGTAACTATCGTTTCTTTCGGAAAAATTATCAAAGAAGCTTTTATTGCAGCTGATGAATTAGCTAAAGAAGGAATTTCTTGTGAAATTATCGACTTAAGAACAGTTCGTCCAATGGATAAAGATGCAATTCTTAAATCGGTTAAAAAAACAAACCGTTTAGTAATTCTTGAAGAAGCTTGGCCATTTGCAAGTATTTCTTCTGAAATTACATATATCGTTCAAGAGCAGGCGTTTGACTTCCTTGATGCGCCAATTCAACGTATTACAACTGCAGATACTCCAGCACCTTATTCGCCAGTATTGCTAAAAGACTGGTTGCCAAATGCTGGTGATGTAGTAAAAGCAGTTAAAAAAGTATTGTACAAATAATACATATTTAAAATACTCACAAAACTTCATCATTCATTGTTAATTGATGAAGTTTTTTTTTGCCCAGATGATGAAAAGAATAATTTTACTCAGCCTATTTTTTGTATTCGCATTTGCGACTATTGCTACTGCACAGACGAAAGTGAGTGGAATTGTTTTGGACAAATCTAATCAGCCGATACCATTTGCAAATGTTGTTTTTAAAGGTTCAAACACCGGAATTGTTTCTAATGAAGACGGTCGTTTTTACTTAGAATCACCAAATACCTATACAGCATTATTAGTAACCTCGGCAGGTTTTTCAGATAAAGAAGTTCCTTTAGAAAAAGCAGTAAATTATAATTTTAAAATTGTTTTAGGCGAAGCCGAAGCACTTAATGAAGTTGTAATTTTTACGGGTAAAACTTCTAAAAAGAATAATCCCGCACTAGATATTTTGAGAAAAATTTGGGAAAGAAAGCGTAAAAACGGACTTTACCAATTTAATCAATATCAAATGCAGAAGTACGAAAAAGTAGAGTTTGATATGAATACTATTGATAGTGCCTTCATGAAAAACAAACTTTTTAAAGGCATGGAATTTATCTTTAATCATGTTGATACCTCGGATGTTACGGGGAAAACATATCTTCCAATTTTCATCAATGAATCGGTTTATGATGTTTACGGCGATAATAAATTAAAGAAAGTAAAAGAAAATCTTACTGGGAATAAAATGTCAGGTTTCAATGGAAATCAGCAGATTTTATCTTTTGTAAAAGATCTTTATTCAGACTACAATATTTACGATAACCACCTTAAATTTTTTGATAAAAGTTTCACAAGTCCGCTTTCAAAAACCGGAATTGATGTTTACAATTATGTATTAAAAGACAGTGCGTATATCGATAAAAAATGGTGTTACAATATTGTTTTCTATCCAAGACGTAAAAACGAATTGACTTTTAAAGGAGATTTTTGGGTCAACGATACCACGTTTGCCATCAAAAAAATTAATATGGGCGTAACTAAAAGTGCCAATATTAACTGGGTAAAAGATATTTATATTGAACAGGAGTTTGAAGTAGATAACGATTCTGTTTTCCTTTTAACCCGCGATTATATGATGTCTGATTTTGCTTTGAATAAAAAAGAAAAATCAAAAGGAGTTTATGGAAAACGAACGACATTGTATCGCAATCATAAATTTAATATTCAGAAACCAGAGAAATTTTATAAGGAAGAAGTCAATTTTATAGACAATGCCGTCTATGAACGACCGCCTGAATTTTGGGAAGAAAATCGTTTTGAGAAGCTAAACAAAGACGAAGCAGGTGTTTATAAAATGCTGGATACTTTACAGACCGTCAAGCGATTTAAGCAATTGTATAATCTCGTCTCGATTTTAGGAAGTGGTTATGTCGAATTTAAGAATTTCGATTACGGACCTATTTATTCCACTTTTGGTTATAATGAAGTGGAAGGTTTGCGACTAAGAGTAGGAGGAAGAACTTATTTTGGACCAAACGACCCTTGGCGTATACAAGCCTATACAGCATACGGATTTGACGATAATAAATTCAAATACGGACTTTCTGGAAAATGGATGGTCGATAAGAAAAACCGAGTAATTATTTCTGGAGGAAACAGGCGTGACATTGAACAAATTGGTGCCAGTTTAACCACTACAAATGATGTTTTAGGACGAAGTTTTGCTTCTTCTGCTTTGTTTACAACTGGAAGCAACGGAAAACTGACCAATATTAATTTGACCAATCTTTCTGTAGAAATGGAGGCCAAAAAGAATTTTATTGTTTCGGCAGGATTCTCCTATCGAACATTAGAATCGGCTTCGAAAACTTTTAGTTTAGATTATTATACAACACTGCCAACTGCAGCAAATCCGACGGGAGTTGTAAAAAGCGATGTAAAGCAGACAGAAGCCAATATTCAATTTGAATATATGCCAAATCGTAAAACAATTGGTTACGGTGTGGAGAGAGATTTAGTTGACAGCCCTTTTAGTCATTTCTTTGTGAACTTTAGTTACGGTCTAAAAGGAGTTATGGACAGTGATTTTGCTTACGAAAAAATACAGATTTTTTACAAACAGCCTATCATAATTGGGCCTTTAGGAAGATCAAATATTATTGTAGAAACGGGAAAAACATTTGGAACAATTCCGTTAGGATTAATGAGTGTAATTCCGGGTAACCAAACTTATTTTACGATTGAAAATACTTTTAGTAACCTTAATTTCTACGAATTCGTAACAGATCAATATACTACTTTGCAATGGAATCATGATTTTGGCGGAAGATTATTTGCCAGAATTCCTTTTATGAGAAAATTGAATTGGAGAGAGTTTATTGGTGTTAGGGCAGTTCATGGAACAATTTCTGATGCTAATCGCGCCATTAATGCTTCTGGATTACCATATAATGCTCCTGAAAAAGTATATTGGGAGTATAACGCCGGAATTGGAAATATCTTCAAAGTTTTTAGAATTGATTTTTCTTGGAGAGGAAATTATCTAGATATGCCAGACGCTCATAAATTTGCTATAAAAGGATCTTTTGGATTCTATTTCTAAGTATAAATATAGGTTCAAAGATTCAAAGGTACAAAGTCGCAAAGGTTTAAATTCTTTGCGGCTTTTTTTATGGCTGATATTTTATTCATGCAGATTTTAAAGTTTAACTGGAATTAAATATCTGCTCAATCTGAAAAATCTGCGAGCAAAAAAAACTTTGCGTCTCTGCGACTTTGCGAGATTCTTTTTTCTCTAATTTTGAAATAGATTTAAAGTAAAAACCATGCAGGAAGCAATTGATTTTTTAACCAATAAAAATGCAATATTTCGAGAAATTATCGAAAAATACGGATTACCGCCAATTCCAAAGCGTCCGCAGGGTTTTGAAACTTTGGTATTGTTGATTCTCGAACAACAGGTTTCTATAGATTCGGCGAAAGCCACATTCTTAAAAATTAAATCCTACACCACTTGTAATCCAGAAACAATGATTGTGCTTCTTGAAGAAGAATATCGAAATCTTGGTGTCAGCCGTCAGAAGACAAAATACATTAAGATTTTAGCGGAAGCGATTTTAAATAAAGAATTAGATGTTGAAAGTTTAGCTTCAAAATCTGCAAAAGAAGTTCGGGAAGAGCTGATTAAGCTAAAAGGAATTGGAAACTGGACAATTGATATTTATTTAATGTTTTGCCTTCAAGAACCAGATTTGATTCCGTTAGGAGATATTGCAGTCGTAAATACGATCAAAGAATTACTGAATATTCACGACAAACAGGAAATGGAAACCCATGCTGCACAATGGAGTCCGTATCGCTCTTATGCGACCTATTTGCTCTGGCATTACTACTTAAATAAGCGAAACAGGAAAATTACATATTAACTATCTGTTATATAAATGGAAAAGTATATTAATTATTGAAGAAAGTTCATATATTAATGTACTTTTTTCATTGTAAAAAAGGATTCTTTGGTTACTTTTGCAAGCGAAATTATAGATATAATAAAAAACGAAAATGACCGCAGACAAATTAACAACTTTCGATGTATTAATCGAAATACCAAGAGGAAGCAGAAATAAATACGAGTACGATTTTGAAATTAAAAGAATGCGTTTTGACAGAATGTTATTCTCTTCAATGATGTACCCAGCTGATTACGGATTTATTCCAGAAACTTTAGCGCTTGATGGTGATCCTCTTGATGTATTAGTTTTAGTAAACGAACCAACTTTTCCTGGATGTGTTATGGAAGTTAAGCCAATTGGTGTTTTCCACATGGCAGATGATAAAGGACCAGACGAGAAAATTATTTGTGTACCAGTTTCAGATCCAATCTGGAATTCATTAACAGATTTATCAGATATGAATCCTCACTTAGTAAAAGAAATCGAGCATTTCTTCCAAGTGTACAAAGATCTTGAAAACAAAAAAGTAGATGTTGAAGGATGGGGAGATGTTAACGAGGCATTTGCAATTATTGCTGAGTGTACAAAACGTTTTAACGATATTGAAAACAAACCAGAGGGATTATTTAGTATTAGATAATTTTTACCCTGTTCTATTATAAAAAAAGCAATACTTCCGTCAGGAGTATTGCTTTTTTGTTTAAATTCGTTTCAGTTAGATTGTTGACTATTAACCAAAACCATTAAAAATTATGAATGCATTTATGATTTATCTGCCAATTGTAATGGCAGTTTTAGGATTACTTTTCATGGGAATAAAAAGGACTTGGGTTTTAAAACAAGATGCTGGAGACGGTAAGATGAAAGAGATTTCAGATTACATCTATGAAGGAGCCTTAGCCTTCTTAAAAGCCGAATATAAACTATTAACCATATTTGTAATTATTGCCAGTTTAGCCTTGGCAGGAATTACTTTTATCCCAGGTGTAAAAACACATTTATTAATCGTAATTGCATTTATTTTTGGAGCATTATTTTCTGCTTATGCAGGAAATATTGGTATGAAGATAGCAACTAAAACAAACGTTAGAACTACTCAAGCGGCGCGTACAAGTTTACCGCAGGCATTAAAAGTATCTTTTGGCGGCGGAACCGTAATGGGCTTAGGTGTTGCAGGTTTAGCCGTTTTAGGTTTGACGACTTTTTTTATAATATTCTTTAATCTTTTTTCTGACGGAGTTTGGAAAGATACTGAAACAATGACTGTTGTTTTGGAAACCCTTGCAGGATTTTCACTTGGTGCCGAATCAATCGCTTTGTTTGCCAGAGTGGGAGGCGGAATTTACACCAAAGCAGCCGACGTTGGAGCCGATTTAGTTGGTAAAGTAGAAGCAGGAATTCCAGAAGATGATCCTCGTAATCCAGCTACAATTGCAGATAACGTAGGAGATAACGTTGGAGACGTTGCTGGTATGGGAGCCGATTTATTCGGTTCGTATGTAGCAACTGTTTTAGCGGCAATGGTACTTGGAAATTATGTTATAAAAGATATGGGCGGAAGTATCAATGATGCCTTTGGCGGTATTGGTCCAATTTTACTGCCGATGGCAATTGCCGGTTTCGGAATTATATTTTCTATTATAGGAACACTTCTAGTAAAAATATCAGATGATAATGCAAAAGAAGCCCAAGTGCAGAAAGCATTAAATATTGGAAACTGGGTTTCAATTGTTTTAACAGCTGTTGCTTGTTTCTTTTTAGTTCAATATATGCTGCCAGAAACCATGCAGATGAGTTTCTTTGGCGAAGGATCAAAAGCAATTTCGTCATTGCGTGTTTTCTACGCGACATTGGTCGGATTAGTGGTTGGGGGTGCTATATCATCGGTAACAGAATATTATACAGGATTAGGGACAAAGCCAGTATTGGCAATTGTTCAAAAATCGTCTACTGGAGCAGGAACAAATGTAATTGCAGGTTTGGCAACAGGAATGATTTCGACTTTTCCAACCGTAATTTTATTTGCTGCAGCAATCTGGATTTCGTATGCTTTGGCAGGATTTTATGGAGTGGCGCTGGCAGCTTCGGCAATGATGGCAACAACAGCAATGCAATTAGCAATTGATGCTTTCGGACCAATTTCTGATAACGCGGGTGGAATTGCAGAAATGAGCGAATTACCAAAAGAAGTTCGTACAAGAACCGATATTTTAGATTCTGTTGGAAATACAACTGCAGCAACTGGAAAAGGTTTTGCAATTGCTTCTGCAGCTTTAACTTCATTGGCATTATTTGCTGCCTACGTAACTTTTACAGGAATTGACGGAATTAATATTTTTAAAGCACCAGTTTTAGCAATGTTATTTGTCGGCGGTATGATTCCGGTGGTTTTCTCTGCTTTAGCTATGAATTCTGTTGGAAAAGCGGCAATGGATATGGTTTATGAAGTCCGTCGCCAGTTTAAGGAAATTCCAGGAATTATGGAAGGAACTGGAAAGCCAGAATATGGAAAATGCGTTGAAATTTCTACAAAAGCGGCTTTACGTGAAATGATGCTTCCAGGAATTTTAACGATTGGTTTTCCAATTGCTATTGTTCTTTTAGGAAAGCTAGTTTATGGAGATAACAATCAGTTAATTGCTGAAATGTTAGGAGGATATATGGCTGGAGTTACCGTTTCGGGAGTTCTTTGGGCAGTTTTCCAAAACAATGCAGGCGGTGCTTGGGATAATGCGAAAAAATCTTTTGAAGCAGGAGTTATGATCAATGGTGAAATGACCTATAAAGGTTCTGACGCACATAAAGCAGCTGTAACTGGAGATACAGTTGGAGATCCGTTTAAAGATACTTCTGGACCATCGATGAATATATTGATCAAATTGACTTGTTTAATTGGTTTGGTAATTGCACCTATTTTAGGTTCAGGAAATGTTCCGTCAGATATTGCTGGTAAAACTTCTTGCTGCGCAAAAACAGAACTGCATGCAGGAGGAATTTCTAAATGCGGGGATATGTCTGGAATGACAAAAGAAGAATGTATTAAAATGTGTAAAGAAAAAGGCTGCTCTCCAAAAGAAACTGCTAAATGTCTGGCACATTTTGACACAACGGGAAAATATCAAAAAACAGACTGTTTTGATACCAGTAAATATGAAAAAAAATCTGTTCGTGTTGAATTGAGAAATGATAACGGCAAAACAGTTGGGACTGTTACCAAAACAGAAAACGGAAAAACAACTACAGAAGTTTACGAAGGAACAGAAGAAGAAGTTCAAGCAAAAATAAATACAGCACAATAATTTCAGCTATCCTAACAGGTTTCCAATACCTGCTAGGTATTAGTTTGAATTAGTTTGGATTAGATTGGAATAAAAAATATTATACCTAATAGGTTTTTAAAACCTGTTAGGAAAACAAAAAAAGCCTCTAAAAATTTAGAGGCTTTTTTTTTATTTTCGTGTTATTTCATGAAATTAGTGTTTTCTAAAACAACCCATTTAATTCAGCATCAATTCTATTAATGATGTTTCCTAAATCTTCCGGATTATCGACAAAATTGATGTTATCCACATCAATAATTAATAATTTTCCTTTTGTGTAAGTCTGAATCCAAGCTTCATATCTTTCGTTCAAACGGCTTAAATAGTCGATCGAAATTGAGTTTTCGTACTCACGTCCGCGTTTGTGGATCTGCCCAACCAGATTAGGAATAGAACTTCTTAAATAAATTAGTAAATCTGGTGGTTTTACCAAAGATTCCATTAATTCAAACAAAGAAGTATAATTTTCAAAATCGCGGCTTGTCATTAATCCCATCGAATATAAATTGGGAGCAAAAATATAAGCATCTTCATAAATCGTTCTGTCCTGAATGATTTTTTTACCGCTTTCGCGAATTTGCTGCACTTGACGAAAACGGCTGTTCAAGAAATAAATCTGAAGGTTAAATGACCAGCGTTCCATTTGATGGTAAAAATCGTCTAAATACGGATTGTCAACCACATCTTCATAATGAGGCTCCCATTTAAAATGTTTCGCTAATAATTTGGTCAGGGTGGTTTTTCCTGCGCCTATGTTTCCTGCTATTGCTATGTGCATTACGGTGTTACGATTTTATAATTTAATATATCTGCAGCTGTAAAAATAGATAAAATTTGGTCTTTGTAATAAAAATTGTCAAAGGTTTTTTCTAAAATTTTAATCTCAGAAATTACTTCAATATTTGACTCGCTCATCCTTTTTAAATACAATAAACTATCCTTACTGAAAATATATTGTGTAGCATTAATTATTTCAATTTTATCAAAAGCATCAATCTTGCCCAATGAAGTAATTTTGCCAAAAATGTCGCAGGAGAACCAGTTGTTATTTTTATCTATCCAATAAAAAGTATTAAAGTCTGTCTGATAATATTTAATTGGTTCTGTCAGCGGAATTGAAACGGTTTTGTATTCATTTTTTAAATAATCAAAAAGACCAATTTGTTGATTTAAAGTATTGTAAATCCATAACTGATTTTGAGTTGACATTCCGATTGCGGCAACTACGATAGGCGTTTGATTTTGCGAAAAATTAATTTCGGTTATTTTATTCAATTGATTATCCAATAAAACGACACTATTAAAATCTTCATAAAACAAAACCATTTTCAGCGGATTTTGTAAATCAACTTTCGTTATTTTTCCAAGAGAAACGTTTTTATACTCAAAAATTTCTTTTCCTTTTATTTTGCTGAAAACATTATTAGTAATTTGATACGAATAACCAAAAGAATCGTATCCTAAAAACTTGTCCGAATTGTTTTTAAAATGAGAAATTAAAATAGGATTTAGAATAGAATTCTGAGCGTTCAGTGCATTAAAAGTGCAGTAAAGGAATAAGAAGAATAAAAGTTTTTGCACAGTTTTAGGCATTGAAATAGATTTACAAAGTACCAAATTACAAAAATCTCCCTTTAGAAATTCATTTTTATCAGTTAAACCTTTTTTAATTGTAATAGTCTAAAAAATAACGGGTTTTGTCTATACTCTGACTCTTTTAATCTATTTAATTTTTAGGATTTTAAAATTAATAATACATTTGAATGTAAGTTTTCTCGGATTTACTCACTTTTAAAGAAAAATAAATGAAGAAAATATTTTTTTATATGTCATTGATGCTTGCCTGCACACAAATTCAAGCTCAAAAAGATTTTCAAGGAATGGCTGTTTACGAATCAAAAACACAAGCTCCAAAGTTTGAGGGAATGCGTGGCAACAGAGATATTACGCCCGAAATGCAAAAAAGTATGGAAGAGCGTTTGAAAAAAATGCTAGAGAAAACTTTTATTTTAAATTTCGATAAATCGGCATCGATCTACAAAGAAGAAGAAAAATTAGACGCTCCTGGACAGCAAAATGGTATGCGTGTTATGTTTGGTTCTATGACAGGTGGCGGCGGTACTTTCTACAAAGATGTCAAAACAAAGTCTTACACGGTTGATAAAGAATTTATGGGTAAAGAATTTTTGGTTGTTGATTCGCTGCCAAAATTAAACTGGAAATTAGAACAGGAAACCAAACAAATAGGTGGTTATAATTGTTTTAAGGCAACAGCGGTAAAAGAACCTAGTAAAACCGATTTTAGAAATTTCAGACCTAAAAAAACGGATGATAAAAAAGAGGATGAAAAAAAGACTTCTGGCGAAACAAAAACCAATTTTGCAGATAATTTTGAAATGCCAAAAGAAATTTTGGTAACAGCTTGGTATACACCAGAAATTCCAGTAAATCAAGGCCCTGAAAATTATTGGGGACTTCCAGGTTTAATTTTAGAAATAAACGATGGAACAACTACAATTTTATGTTCTAAAATTGTTTTGAATGCCAAAGAAAAAGTGGAAATAAAACCTTCTAAAAAAGGAAAAGTAGTCTCACAGAAAGATTACGACGAAACCGTTGTTAAGAAAATGGAAGAATTTAGAGAAATGAATCGCGGGCGTGCAGGCGGACCACCTCCTATGGGAAGATAAAATTTTTTAAAAATTCCAAATTCCAAAATTCCAAATTCCAATATTCTGATAATGAATAAGACACTTTTTATTTTTGCCTTACTTTTTACTTCTATCTGCTTTTCCCAAAGTGTCCGTTTTGATGGATTTATTCAGGATGAACAAAAAAATCCGTTGGAAATGGCCAACATTATGGCTATTAATAATGCCACAAAAGGGATGGATTCGTACGGAATCACGAATGATAAAGGAAAATTTCAATTGACTTTAAAACCAAACACAGCTTATACAATCAAGGTAAGTTATTTGGGAATGAAATCTAAAGAAATAACAGTTGCTACCAAAGCGGAGAATATGTCTCAAAATATTGTTTTGGATGGCGCAGGAATTGAATTGGAAGGTGTTGAAATTGTACGTGAAATGCCTGTTTCTATTAAAGGAGATACGATTGTTTATAATGCTGATTCTTTCAAAACTGGAACCGAAAAAAAGCTGGAAGATGTTTTGAAAAAACTTCCGGGAGTTGAGGTAAATGCCGATGGAGAAATTGAAGTTGAAGGTAAAAAAGTCAGTAAATTAATGGTCGAAGGAAAAGATTTTTTTGACGGAGATACAAAATTAGGCGTCAAAAACATCCCTGCAGATGCTATTGATAAAATTCAGGTTTTACGAAATTATAACGAAGTCGGCGCATTAAAAGGTCTTGAAAATGATCAAGATAATGTGGCGATGAATATTAAACTAAAAGACGGAAAAAAGAACTTTTGGTTTGGAGATGTTACGGCAGGAATTGGAGTTGGAGAACTCGATAGTCGTTATATAATAAATCCCAAATTATTTTATTATAGTCCGAAGTACAGCATTAATTTGATCACCAATTTTAATAATATTGGCGAATTGCCCTTAACCGCACAGGATTATTTTAAGTTTACCGGAGGATTTAAAAATATGATGAAAAAGGGAGGCAGTAATTTTAATGTTTCGTCTAATGATTTAGGAATTTCACTGCTTCGAAATAATCGAGCTAAAGAAATTGAAACAAAATTTGGAGCAACAAACTTTGCTTATTCTGTCAATAAAGCATGGAATTTAAGTGGTTTCGGAATTCTTTCTACTTCAAAAACAGATTTGGAAACCAAATCACAGACTACTATTTTAGACTCTGGAGATCAGCAGAGACGTGACGAAAGTACAAGTCAAAAAAATAATTTAGGTCTTTTTAAATTAAGTTCGACTTATAAACCAAGCGATAAATTTCAGTTTGATTATGATATCTTAACAAAATTGACCAAACAGGAAGAATACTCAGATTTGTTTAGAGAGCAGATCGTGCAAAATGTTGCAACTTCAGAAGATATTTTTACAACAAAAAAACAAAATCCGACATCTGTTAATCAGAATTTGAGTTTGTATTATACACAAAGTGATAAAAATATTTTTGCTTTTGAGATGCAGCATTTGTATCAGGACGAAAATCCGTTTTATAATGCCAATTTGCAAACACTTCCTTTTGCTTTGTCAGGGTATGTTACAAATCCGGCACAAGCCAGAAACGATTACAACCAAAATCGTTTTGTAAAGACCAATAAACTGGATGCTAAACTGGATTACTATTATATGGTCACGCCAAAGAGCAATATTAATGTTACTTTAGGAAATACTTACTCGTACCAAAATTTTAATTCCCATATCTTTCAAATGCTGGATGATGGAACAAGAAATGATTTGAATAATCCTGAAAATAATAATGATGTAGATTACAATTTTAATGATGCTTTTGTGGGATTTCACTATAAAATTTTGACTGGGAAATTCACATTGACGCCGGGTGTAAGTGTGCATTCATACCAAATGACAAACGGACAGGAGGGAACAGATTATTCTCAAAGTTTCACCAAAATACTCCCTGACTTTTTTGCTTTATACCAAATCAAAAAATCAGAAACGCTGACTTATAACTTCTCTTTGACAAACGATTTTACCGACATTAATCAATTGGCAGCTGGTTACGTTTTGTCTGATTACAGTAGTTTATTTCGTGGAAATCGTACTTTAGAAAATGCAACCTCGCAAGTACATTCGCTTCGCTATTTTAAATACAATATGTTCAATTTTGAGAATATTTTTGCCAACGCAACTTATACAAGAAAGGTAGATGCTATTAAGACAGAAGCTAAGTTTGATGGAATTAATCAGTCGTCTGAACCTTATAATTCCAATTTAGCCGATGAAACTTTTTCTGGAATGGGAGCGTACGGTCGATCATTTTTAAAGAATTACAAAGCTTCGGTAAATGCAAGTTTGAACTGGTCAAAGTTTAATAATATTCAGAATGAGGAATTAAGAACTACAGAAAGTTTTGTTCAGAGTTATACGGTAAGAGCGTCAACAAATTACAAAAACCTGCCGAATATTGAATTTGGATACAATCTTTTGGTAAACAAATACAGCGGTTCTACTTTTTATACCGATAAGCCATTTGCCAAATTAGATTACTATTTCCTTGATAGTTTCTCTTTTGTTTCGGAGTATGAATTTTACCATTATTACAACGGAGATAAAACGGTTGACAACGAATATGATTTCTTAAGTGCCAGCTTAATTTATCAAAAGAAAAATAGTAAGTGGGAATATAAAGTGTCAGCAACCAATTTATTGAATACGAAATATCTTAACGATGACAGCTTCTCGCAATTCTCAACAAGAGTTTCTCAATATACTGTACAGCCTCGATATATTATATTTTCGATGAAATACAATTTGTAATATAATTGTCCGAATTTTAAAATTAAGGCGCTTCTTTTAGTAAGAATGGAATATCTTTACGCTAATATTAACAGCCAAATTTTTATATTATGCGCAATTTTATTTGGAGTTTACTGCTATTTACTTCAGCAATTTGTATGTCGTTTGCTCAAACAAATGGTATTGAAAAAGGAACTTATTTGTCCACAAACAAAGGTCAGAAAATCAAGCTGAATTTGTTAGAAGATAATAAATACGAACTGGTATTTTATTCTGGAGATTATGAAATAAAAGGAGATTCATTATTATTTGCCAAAAATACTGCAGCACAAACTAATTTTGATCTTTCTTTTAAAATTGATAAAAAAGCTAAAAATATCAAAGTAAAATTTTTAGATCCGTCTTATTATTCCTTTTATATAGGAACCCAAAAAGGGAAAGAAGAAATTAAATACCAAAGACTTTCAGATATTAAAACGAAGTCTGATCCTGAATGGAAAAAAACAGACTTAGAATTTGAAATTGAAAAAGCCGCCTTTTTATATTTAGTTTTTGAAGACAATTATAATCCAACTACAGTTAATAAATATGCACTGCCAAAAGATGTTTCAGAAATTACTATAGGCTATGAATTGGCTGTCTTAGGAGATTTGAAAATCACAGGTTTTTTTGATAGAAGTACAAATGAGTTAAAAATCTCTGAAAAATCAGGACTAAATCCTTTGGTTTTTACAAACGAAAAAAATCCTCAGCCCGTAACCAAAACGCCAAAAGTCGTTCCTTTGGAAAGCTTATCTATTGAAAATTGGACCTATCCAGGTAAAGAAAATACTTTAGTAAATGAAGATTTCGGTACAGCCCTTGAAGTCGCAGTGGATAGCGCAGCGACAAATGTAGATTATGCAATTTCATCGCAGGAGTACACGAAATATGATTTTAAATTAAAAATTGAAAATAGCTTAAAGAAAGCTATTGAGTCGACAAAAGAAGCAAATAATAAATTTTTAGTCGTTGCAGTAGACAATAAAACTAAAGGAGCAAAAGAAAGTTTTGATGCTGTCATAAAAGATCAGGAAACGCAGACAGGTTATAATATGTATGATAAATACAATGCTCTTTATGATGTTTACAATTATTATTTGGCTGGAGCCGATGATAAAAAATGGTTGAAAAGTAATAAAATTACTAATGATCCAAGTGTGCTTATTTTAAACGGAGAAGGGAATTTATTAGCAGCTGCGAAATCAGATTTAACAGCTCAGCAATATCAATTTAGTTATTTTGGAGATCTATATCGTAAGGTTTTGAGAGCAGATGCTTTTGTTTCATTGGACAATGTTTTAAAAAATAAAAAGGCAGCTGACTCAGATTTGATTAAAGCTTTTAATAAAGCAGCTTTATTAGAAAGTTCTTATGATTATGATTCAGAATACACAGTTACAGATCCTAATTCAGCAGAGTTTGTAATTACCAAAGTTGCTTTGGATAGTAAACAAGTTGCACAAAGCTGGAAAAAATTGATCGAATCGCATCAAAAAGACAAGAATGCGAATATGTATTTGGTTGAAACAATTGTAAAAGAAATCAAAAATCAAGGATTTACAAAACAGCTTTACAATCAAGATAGAATTTTAAACGATACCGATTTCTTAGCGATCGATTACTTGCTTAAACATTCTCAAGAAATAGAAAATAATACCGCAGCCTTTAATAGTAAAGAAGGAGAAATTCACAGTCTTGGAAATGTAGTTTCAGAAATTTCGAATGCTTTACAGCTTAATGTTTATGCATCTCAAGATGGAGTTGATGGAACTATTAATAAAGAAAAATTCAATTCTATTTATAAAAAGATAATTGCATCAGGAAAGGGAAATTTTGATGCTTATAGAAATTACTTTGATTATTTAAATCAAACTGAAGACAAAGACGGATCAAATACTACTTTTCTAAAAGAATTTAATACTTATTTTGATTCGACTCTGGCAGGAACAAGTCCAATTGAAAAATTAGATGCAATTTTTTCTGGATTAGATTCGAGTTCAAGTTATTCCTACGATGGTTGGAATTCGTTTAAAGATTATCATTCTGACTTGAGTAATAATGCAGCTTGGAATGTAGTACTAAAACCTCAAAATGCGGCCTTTTTGAAAGATGCCATAAAATGGTCAGAATATAGTTTGGTTGTCACCAAAAATAATCCTTATTACTTAGATACTTTGGCGCAGTTGTATTATAAAGACGGCCAAAAACAAAAAGCAATAGAAACACAGACTTTGGCGGTAAAATATTTAGCTGTTGTTGGTGAAGAAGAAACTGCGGATGAAATAAAAGAAACGTTAGCAAAAATGCAGAACGGAAGTTACTAAGAAATATTTGCAATATAAAAGAGCCCGATAACGATTATAGTTTTCGGGCTCTTTTCATCTAATAATTTAACTACAAATAATTGTTACACGACTTTTGATTGAATATATTTGTAAGAATTATATTATTGTAAATACATTTGATTATGAGATCTTTTTTGTGTGTTTTGTTAATGTTTTTCTGTCTACAGATTCCATCTTTTGCTCAGCAGGAAACTTTAAAAAATAAATCCTATTATTCACTTGACAGTTCAGGACGAAGAGCGAAATTTAATTTATTGGATAATAATAAATTCGAATTTGTAACACTTTATGGAGATTACCAAGTAAAGGGGGACTCTTTAGTATTTACAGGATGGAACGTTGATATACCTTTTTTTGAAGTTAAATACTTAAAAAAGACTTCGATTGCTTCAGATAAAATAAAATTAAGTTTTCAGAATGACCAAGGTTTTTACGGTCTCTATTTGGGAACACAAGACGGAACAGATCCTGTTCAATATCAAAAAATATCAAAACTAGTAGAATATAACTCAGATGGTGATGCTGATGAAAGTTTCGTAATTAAAAGGACTCAGTATTTGTATCTGATAAGTGAAGGATTTGACTATGAACCAAGAAAAATATTCAAATATGAAATACCAAATGCGATTACTGAACTACAAATAAAGGTTAACTATTTTTCGTCTGGTATTACACAATTTTCTAGTTTTTATAACAAAAGTAAAAATCAGTTATTGATTAGTTCTACGAGTGATGTTGTTACCATTTTTCATCCAAATGAACCTGTTGCAGACTCAAATAATTCTATAATCCAGCCTTTAGAAAAGAAAGAGGTTTTAAACTGGACTTATCCAGGAAAAGAAACCGATGATTATGGAGATGTTGCCTCTCCTCAAGAAATAAGTGATTTACCAGATACAGATTTCAGACTAAAAATCGAAAAAACTTTGGCTGATGCCATCAAAAAAACTAAAACAGATGGAAATAAATTTCTAGTAGTATATAGTGATCCAAAGAATGCAGAGGCACAGGCTGAATTTGATAATTTAATTAAAAAACAGGAACAATATATAGGATATGTATCGAATATCTATGATCCGCAATATGATCTTTACAATTTTTATTTAGCCTCGAAAGAAGATGAAAGCTGGTTGAAGAAAAATAAAATGACAGATTCACCGGTATTAATGATTTTAGATGAAAATGGAACTATTTTAACTGTGGCCAAGTCAAATTTATCTCCAGATAAAATAGATAGATTTAGTTACTATGATTCTTTTAATGGTAAGCTAAAAAGAACTTATCTAAAAAATAATTTTTCTCAAATAATAAGCAGTAAAAACTCGAAAGATGTCAAACTAGTAAAGGCTTTTTATGATGTTTCTGCACTTGGGACATTAGGTGATTATGATTATGAATATAGTGAGGAATATGGAAACAAGGATGATTTTAAGTTTATTAAATTCGATTTAGATAAAAAGAAAGCCAGACAGGTTTGGAAAAAACTGATAGAAGCACATCAAAATGATATAACCCCAGATATGCTACTTGTGCAGGTAATTCTGCAGGAAATAAAAAATGTTGGTTATACAAAGCAAGTATATTTAGAACATAAAATTTTAGACGAGACCGATTTTAAATCTATAGATTATTTGATAAAACATTATGATGCAATCGATGCGAAACGCGCAATATTTAACGATCAGGAAAATACATCAATTAAAATAGGGAACATAAGCGCAGAGATTTCAATTGTACTGCAAAATTCAACTTCTAGATACGAGGAAGAAAATACACGTTATACAAAATCTGATCAGAAAAAGATTAAGGAAGCATACGATAAAATACTTTTAATTGATAAAGGAAATTTTGAGTTTTATAAAAATTACTTCCTCTATTTAGCTGATAATGCTGAGGAAACAAATGACAATTATAAGTACATACAAGAATTTGAAAAGTACTTCGATAAATATTTAATTAATAAAGAAAATTTAATTCAAAATCTTGATATTATATTTGATAATGCCTTTGACTCTAATTCTCTTTATTATTATGATTGGAAAGAATTCAAAGAATATTATTCAAATCTATGTAATGAAATATCTTGGGCGGTTGTGTTAAATTTAAAACAGCAATCGTATGTAAAGAGAGCCATAAACTGGTCTGAATGCAGTTTAGTATTAAATAAAAACAATCCATATTATTTAGATACTTTAGCACAGTTGTATTATAAAGACGGCCAAAAACAAAAAGCAATCGAAACACAGACTTTGGCGGTAAAATATTTAGCTGTTGTTGGTGAAGAAGAAACGGCAAACGAAATAAAAGAAACGTTAGCAAAAATGCAAAACGGAACTTATTAATAAAAAGTTTGGAATAAAATAAAAAAGCCGATTTCTAAATTAGAAATCGGCTTTTTTTATGTTTAGCGAGCTAAGAATGTCTAAAATCTAAGCTAGTCTAATAATCTAAATTACAATCCAAAAGCAGTTTTTACTTGGTCAACAAAATCGAGTTTTTCCCAAGTAAACAATTCAACAGTAACTGTTTTTGAATGTCCGCCCGGAGCAGAAAAAGTTTTAGTTACAGTTTCTGGTTTACGTCCCATGTGTCCGTAAGCAGCAGTTTCACTATAGATTGGATTTCTTAATTTTAAACGCTGTTCGATAAAGTAGGGACGCATATCAAAAATAGCTTCTACTTTTTTAGCGATTTCACCGTTTGTTAAATCAACTTTAGCGGTTCCGTAAGTTTCAATGAAAATTCCCATTGGCTCAGCAACTCCAATTGCGTAAGAAACCTGAACTAAGATTTCATCAGCAACACCTGCAGCAACTAAGTTTTTAGCGATATGACGTGTAGCATAAGCAGCACTTCTATCTACTTTACTTGGATCTTTTCCAGAGAATGCACCACCACCGTGAGCACCTTTTCCACCATAAGTATCAACAATGATTTTTCGTCCTGTTAAACCAGTATCTCCGTGAGGTCCTCCAATAACGAACTTTCCTGTTGGGTTAATATGGTAATTGATTTTATCGTTGAATAAATGAGCGTGCTCTGGGTTTTTAGCGATAATTCTTGGAATCAAGATTTCGATAATATCTTTTTTGATTTTAGCAAGCATTGTAGCTTCTTCATCAAAATCATCGTGTTGAGTTGAGATAACAATTGCATCAATACGAGTTGGTTTGTTATCGTCGCTGTATTCTAAAGTTACCTGAGATTTAGCATCTGGACGTAAATACGTGATTTCTTTGTTTTCACGTCTTAAAATAGCTAACTCTTGTAATAATTTATGAGATAAATCAAGTGCCAATGGCATGAAGTTTTCTGTTTCGTTTGTAGCGTAACCAAACATCATTCCTTGATCTCCAGCACCTTGCTCTTCTGGCTTAGCTCTGTCAACTCCTTGGTTAATGTCTGCAGACTGCTCGTGAATAGCTGAAAGAATTCCACAAGAATTCGCTTCAAACATATATTCACTTTTAGTATATCCAATCTTACGGATTACTTCACGTGCAATTTGTTGTACATCAAGATAAGTATTTGATTTTACTTCACCTGCTAAAATAACCTGACCAGTAGTAACTAATGTTTCACAAGCTACTTTTGAGTCAGCATCAAATGCCAGAAAGTTATCAATTAAAGCATCCGAAATTTGATCTGCAACTTTGTCTGGATGCCCTTCACTAACAGATTCTGACGTAAATAAATAAGCCATAATAATTTATTAAATTAACATTAAGCGAGGAAAAAGTAATTGCTGAAAGTGCTAAAGGAGAGTTTCTGCTTTAGCATTTTTTACTACTGAAATATATCTTTCAGCATTCATAACGAACCATTTCATTATGAAGAGGTTGCAATCAGTTCAAATTTTTCCTCTGTATTCGCGTGCAAAAGTACAAAACCATTTTGATTTGCAAATTAAAGTTCAACTTTTTTTATTTTTTATAGTAGAAATTTAACATTAATATAGTAATTTGATAGGGTAATGGAAAATAATTATGTTTTTGTTTGGTGGATTGAAAAAAAGTTCTCACATTTGCCAAACAAAACAAGTCGAAAAATGAATTTAATTGCTAAAAATATGTGCTGTATGATGCCGGAAACTTCCGCAGAGCGCACTATTGTTTAGTAGTTAAATCTAAAAATAACAATAAAACCTCTGCCATTCGCGGAGGTTTTTTTTTGTTCAAACCGAAAGTGATTTAAACCATATAAGATTTATAAGAGAATATAAGTTTTGTGTTCGCTTAAAAACTAATGACCTTATAGGTGAAAAAAAAATAAAAATAAAATGAATAATTCAATAGTAAATAAAATGATGATGTGTTGTAAGATGTCGATGTGCATCCCAATTTGCTATTGCCGAAAGTGAAAGATAAAATCTTTGTTATAGTTTCAACTATAAGCCCTTTTGGTAAGCCATCCGAAAGGGCTTTTTTATTTCCAACATTTTAAAATTAAAAATCATGAACACGCTAGATATAAATACAATCGCATTTGAATACTTATTGAGAACAGATTCTCAAAAAAATAATAAAGCTGAAGAGTCCATTAATGAAGCTGTAAAGTATAATCCAGAACAATATATAAAAAGTCAAAAATCATTATTGTTTCACATGTATGATCTGGAAGAAGAAGCAGAAAGTCATTTTGTTTAAATCAATTTAAAAGTCAATTAAAATTAGAAAATTCAATAACAATATATAAAAGTATTAACAATACCTAAAAACTAAGAAATCATGAGCACACACAAATTTGCAACAAACGCACTACACGCAGGACACGATGTTACTAAAAACGGAGCAACAAGAGCAGTGCCAATATACCAGACATCCTCATATGTATTTAATAATGCAGATCATGCAGCCAATCTATTTGGTCTTGCCGAAGCTGGATTTATTTATACAAGATTAAATAACCCAACAAATGACGTTTTAGAACAGCGTTTAGCGGCGCTTGAAGGCGGGATAGGAGCTGTAGTTACGGCCTCTGGAGCCTCGGCAATTTCTACAACATTATTAACACTGCTAAAAGCGGGTGATCATATTGTGGCTTCAAACAGCTTGTATGGCGGAACTTATAATCTTCTAAAAGTGACACTGCCAAGATTAGGAATTACAACAACATTTGTAGATCCTTCAAAACCAGAAAACTTTACCAAAGCGGCAAAAGAAAATACAAGAGCTTTTTTTGTGGAATCTCTCGGGAATCCAAAATTAGATGTTTTGGATTTAAAAGGAATTTCGGCAGAAGCCAAAGCATTTAAAGTACCTTTTATAGTAGATAATACAGTTGCGACACCTTATTTATTAAATCCAATTCAATATGGTGCCGATATTGTAATTCACTCCTTAACTAAATATATCGCTGGAAACGGAACTTCATTAGGAGGCGTTATCATTGATGCTGGAAATTTTGACTGGTCTAACGGAAAATTCCCTGAATTTACCGAACCATCTGCAGGATACCACGGATTAGTATATCACGAAGCTTTAGGAAATGCGGCTTTTATTGCAAAAGCGCGAATTGAAGGACTGCGTGATTTTGGTGCTGCTTTGAGTCCATTTAATGCTTTTCAGATTATTCAAGGATTAGAAACACTTCCAATCCGAATCAAGAAACATAGTGAGAATGCTTTGGCTTTGGCCGAATGGTTAGAGAAACAAGAGGAGGTCGTGTGGGTAAATTATCCAGGTTTAAAATCTAATAAATATTATGATTTAGCTAAGGAATATTTACCACAAGGCCAAAGCGGGATCATTACTTTTGGGTTAAAAGGAGGTTTTGATGCGGCTAAAAAAGTAGTAGATGATACCAAATTATTCTCATTGCTGGCAAATATAGGTGATACCAAATCGCTGATTATTCATCCGGCAAGCACAACACATCAACAGCTGTCAGATGAAGAGCAAGTTGGAACAGGAGTTTCAAAAGATTTAGTTCGTCTGTCTGTGGGAATTGAAGATATCGAAGATCTAATTGCAGATCTTCAAACTGTTTTTGAAAGTGTTTCGCTTTCCCAATACAGTATAAATAAGAATTAGGTTTTTTTGTTTTTTGTTTGAAAAATTGCCTTTAGTGATTGGTTATTGCTAAAGGTGATTTTTTATGAAAAGCATCATTATAAAAATTAAACCATGTAGAGACGCACTGCAGTGCGTCTTATTGTGGTTAAACATTAAAATGTTAGAAATTATGTCAAAGCTTAAAATAAACATTATCCTTTTTGGAATTGGAAATATCGGAAGTACTTTGATCAATCAGATAATTGAAAGTCAGGATTTTTTTCTGGAAAGTAGAAATGTAGATTTTCATTTTCCTATTATAACCAATTCTACCGTAGCTTTTTTTGAAAAAGAAGGTGTTGGTTATGCTTGGGAAACCAATTTCAGACAATTGGCAGTTCCTTTTAAAGTAGAAGATATTATTGAATTTGCTAAAGAAAATGAATTCGAAAATTTGATTGCTGTCGATGCAACCGCCAGTGATGAATTGGTGAAACATTATAACACGCTCATCAAAAACGGATTTAACATTGTGGCTGTAAATAAAAAAGCAAACACACTGCCAATCGATTTATATAAAGAACTAAGATCGAATCTTAAAAAGTATGACAAAGAGTTTTTGTATGAAACATCGGTTGATACGGGAATTCCGGTTTTACAGACCTTGAGAGATTTGTATTATTCGGGAGAAAAAATTACCAAGATTCGAGGCGTATTTTCAGATCATTTAAGTTATGTTTTTAATCGGTTTTCGGCAGAAGATGTTTCGTTTTCATCTGTTTTAAAAGATGCAAGTCTTTTGGGATTAATGAAATCAACATTTAAAGAAGATTTGTCTGGAAATGCCACAGCGAGAAAACTGCTGATCTTAGCCAGAGAAATTGGTAAAGATTTTGATTTTTCGGATATTCAGATACAGCCTTTTATTACAGAGAAGCATCTAGAAAAAAATGGAATTCTTAATAAAGATGAGGTAGATAAGTCTTTTAAAATTTCTAAAATCACCCAGTCAGATGATCACGTGCTTCGTTATATTGGCGAATTTGATCTAGAAAGAAATAAGCTGGAAGTTAAATTGATTTCAGAATCCGCCCATTCTCCAATTGGACAATTAAAAGGTTCAGATACCATTTTTGAAATTTACACACAATCTTATGCTCAGGTTCCAATTGTAATTCAGAGCGCGCCGCCATGTAAACAGGCAATTTCGCGAGGGATTATAACCGATATTTTGAAAGTTGCCGAAAGAATTAGGAACAAAGAGGCAGTCTGGTCCTGAATTTTTTAGAAAAAAGCAGAAAAAATTAGAAAAAATAAGAAATGTTCTTTGATAAATTGATTCGTTAAGGAAATTTAGAAAGTTGAAAATGCTTAGTTTAGCCTTGTTTTTGCAGTAATTTTCTTTAAATTATTTTTGTAAGACGTTTTTCGACGTTAAAAAATAACTTTTTAACGTATTTTGTAATTAAATTCTTGAATTTTATTTGTGTAATAAAAAAAATATTTGCATATTTGTTATACCCAAAAACTACTAGAAATCAAATGAACTTAAAAGTCAACAAAATGTTTTGCGCCATTTCGGTTATTACCGAGGCTGGGTTGTCTATTGCTTAAAAAATTGTAAGAATACAATATATATAGTAAAGCCTCCCAAAACAAATTGGGGGGCTTTTTAATTTTACACAAATGCAACAATTTAAAATACAATATAAATCACAGATGAATAAATCCTTACAGCTAAACAAGATGTTTACTGTCGCGCTTATTTGCGTGCACGTCTGTTGATACTAAAAGCATAAATGAGTTTAAAAACTTAAACCCTTTTGGTATCTGAAATTCCAAAAGGGTTTTTTTATTCCGTAAAGGGAGTTAACATAAAGATAAAAAAGAGATAAACATTATAAAACGCAACTAAACTAAAACTTAATATCATGAGCACATTGAACTACTTAGCAAAAACGATTTCTACTTTGAAAAACAAAAGAACAAAAAGAAATAACCCGCCGCCGCCAGCAAACGAATTGGCTCACCCAAGATTCGGAATTACTGAGACGGATAAAAATGCTGAAAAAATAACACCAAACTCTTTATTGTTTTTGATGTATTCAAAAGAAAATGAAACGCTTTTTATTTAATTTAAAAAGTTTCACAAAATAGGCTTCGGCCTGCTTAATTTTACTGGGCATTTTTGTTCGGTAAATTTTTGCGTATAAGAGTTTTTGCTGCAGGATGTTTATGAAATTTAACAAACAGTTTTCGATAAAATTTGTTTGTTAAAGAAATTAGTAGTTAATTTGCACCATTAAGTTCAAAAAAGTATTGAAATGTTATAAAGAAAGGACGAGGGATTAGACCCGATGAATCCTTAGCAACCCTTCGTTAATTCGAAGAAGGTGCTGCATTCTACCACTCCCAAAAGTGGAAAGATAACAACGAGAATTTTTCTAGTTTACACTAGTTTTTTCTTTCTAATATTTCCAGATACAAATCAGATAATACAACAGATTTGAAAATTGGAAAATATACCAAACCCTATTAGCATACAAAATTTCACCACAGAAAATGGTGTGCTTTATCATACACTACCGTTAAGTTTTACTACCGCTGGCCAGCCATTGTACAGCGCGCCTATTGTTTTGGTAAATCATGCCTTAACAGGCAACGCACAAGTTACCGGCGAAAACGGCTGGTGGAATGATTTAATTGGTGTAGGTAAAACCATTGATACTTCGCTTTACACGATTTTAGCTTTTGATATTCCTGGGAACGGGAGTAATTCCTTTTTAATTGAAAACTATCTCGATTTTACTGCCAGAGATGTGGCCCGAATTTTTATCGAAGGCATAAAAACTTTAAATATAGAAAAGCTTTTTGCTATTATTGGAGGTTCAGTTGGAGGCGGAATTGCCTGGGAAATCTTAGCATTAGAACCAAATATCACAGAACATCTTATACCGATTGCAAGCGATTGGAAATCGACAGACTGGCTTATTGCCAATTGTTTTCTGCAGGAACAAATTTTAAATAATTCTTCAAAACCTATCGAAGATGCGAGAATACACGCTATGTTGTGCTATCGCTCGCCAGAATCATTTAAAGAAAAATTTCAGCGTACCGTTAATCAAGATCTTTTGATTTTTAATATCGAAAGCTGGCTCGCACATCACGGAAAAAAACTGCAGCAAAGATTTCAGCTGGCTTCTTATAAATTAATGAATCAGCTGCTTAAAACAATTGATATTACTAGAAATAGTGAAAGTTTTGAAAACTTATTGTCGCAGACATCAGCCTCAATTCATATCGTAGGAATTAATTCAGATTTGTTTTTTACAGCAAAAGAAAACGTAGAAACTTACGAAGAATTGAAAAAGTTTAAAGACAATGTTTTCTACAGCGAAATTGATTCGGTTCACGGACATGACGCTTTTTTAATCGAGTACAAACAATTAGATCATTTACTTGCCGACATTTTTAAGGCAGAAACAATAAAAAAATAAAATGAAGGTATTAAAATTTGGAGGTAAATCATTAGCAAATGGAGAAGGACTTAATAAAGTTGTTTCAATCATTTCAGATAAAGTAAATCAAGGTGAAAAAATTGCCGTTGTAGTTTCTGCGCGCGGCAACGCAACAGATGAATTGGAATTTATCTTAACCATTGCTGCAAAAAACGGCAGTTATAAAGAATTATTAGAGAATTTTAAAAAATATCAAATATCAGATTATCCGCATGTAGATTTTTCGGAAGAATTTAATGTTTTAGATAAACTTTTTGAAGGAGTAAGTTTGATTGGCGATTACAGCAAAAAAATCAAAGATCAGATTTTATCGAAAGGAGAACTACTTTCGGCTAAATTATTAACTGCTATCTTAATAGAAAAAGGAATTCCAGCCAATTTTGTAGATTCAAGAGAATTGCTTAAAACCGATTCTAAATTTGGTGATGCACAGCCTTTGGAACAGCTTTCAAAGAAAAATGTAGTAAATTATTTTAAAGAACATAACGGCGAAACGGTTAATATAGTTACAGGCTTCATTGGCTCTAACAACAACAACGACACAACTACTTTAGGTAGAAATGGCAGTAACTATACCGCTTCGTTAATTGCTAATTATTTAAATGCAGAAGAACTTCAAAACTTTACACACGTTGACGGAATCTATACTGCAAATCCAGATTTAGTTGCCGATGCTAAAAAAATCGAATATTTGTCTTTTAATGAAGCAAACGAGCTGGCTAATTTTGGCGCAACAATTCTGCACGCCAAAACGATTATTCCGTTATTAGAAAAAAATATTCCGCTTCGTATTTTAAATACTTTCAATCATGAAAACCGCGGTACACTAATTACTTCAGATTCTGATAAAGAAGGAATTAAAACGCTTTCTGTTTTAGAAAACGTTTCTCTTGTAAATTTGGAAGGACGCGGATTACTTGGAAAAGCTGGAGTTGATGCCCGTATTTTTAAAGTAATGGGCGATCATAATATTAGTGTAAGTATTATTTCGCAAGGTTCTTCAGAAAGAGGAATTGGACTTGTTGTAGCGACTGAAAAAGCTACACTTGCAATGGTAGAATTGGAAAAAGAGTTCGAAAATGACTTTTACTCTAAAGATGTGAATCAAATTACGGTTACAGATAATGTATCGGTAATTTCGATTATCGGACAGGATTTAAGTACATTCCACAAACCGTATACAGCTTTAATCAAAAATAAAATTGTTCCTATTTTGTTTAACAACACCGTTACGGGTAAAAACGTGAGTTTGGTTGTTAAAAAAGAAGAATTAAACAAAGCCTTAAACGTAATTCATGGAGAGATTTTTGGTGTTTCTAAAAAGATAAACATCGCTATTTTCGGTCACGGATTAGTTGGTGGCACTTTGATCAATCAAATCTTAGAATCGGCTGCAGCCATTGAAAAACGTAAAGATATTAAGCTGAATGTTTTTGCTATTGCAAACTCAAAAAAACTGCTTTTAAATAAATACGGGGTTCCTGCAAACTGGAAAAATGAAATTGAAACGAAAGGTGAAGCTTACACGATTAAAGATATTATCGCTTATGCAAATGATCATCATTTAGAAAACCTAATTGCGATAGATAATACAGCAAGTGCCACTTTTGTAGAAAACTATATTCCGCTTATAGAAAGCAGTTTTGATTTAATTTCTTCGAATAAAGTAGCCAATACATTAAGCTATGGTTTTTATAAGGAATTGAGAAAAGCTTTAACCGAAAACCAAAAGAATTATTTGTATGAAACCAATGTTGGTGCGGGATTGCCATTAATTGATACGATTAAATTATTGCATCTTTCGGGAGAAAATATCACTAAAATTAAGGGAGTTTTCTCTGGAACATTAAGTTATTTATTTAATAATTTTTCAGCTAAAGACGCTCCATTCAGTGAAATTCTGCAAGAAGCGATTGATAACGGATATACAGAACCAGATCCGCGTGAAGATTTATGTGGCAATGATGTGGGAAGAAAATTATTGATTTTAGCAAGAGAATTAGATTTGCAAAATGAGTTTGAAGAAATCTCGATTCAGAATCTTATTCCAGAACATTTAAGAGAAGGAAGTGCTTCTGATTTCTTGACAAAACTAAAAGAATTCGATCCAATTTATGCTAAAATAAAAGCAGAGCAACAGCCAAATCACGTATTAAGATACATTGGAGAATTGTCTGGAGATTTGCAGAATGACAAAGGAAATCTAGAAGTAAAATTAGTTTCAGTACCATCAGATACGGCTCTAGGCGGATTAAAAGGTTCTGATTCTTTCTTCGAAATATATACAGAATCTTACGGAGATCGTCCAATCGTAATTCAGGGAGCTGGTGCGGGTTCTGCAGTAACGGCGAGAGGAGTTTTTGGAGATATTTTGAGATTGTCTGATAAAGGATAAGAAGTCTAATTTGTCATTGCGAGGAACGAAGCAATCACATTTGCAAAATCAGCTTTGTGTAATTGTTAGTGAGGTTGCTTCGTTCCTCGCAATGACAAGAATAAAAAAACAAAAAAACAAAAAAAAACAGCTGAGATCCGCGTTTGAAAATCCGCGTCATCAGCGTTCAATAAACAAAAAAAATGAAAGTAACCTTAAACAGAGTAAACGACGCGTTTCATTTTAAAGTAAAAAATGAAAGAGGTCATATAGTTGACGTTGACAGCAGAGCTGAATTTGGTGGAAGCGATTTAGGCGCAAGTCCAATGGAATTAGTTTTAATGGGTGTTGCAGGATGCAGTGCAATTGATATGATTTCCATTCTGAAAAAACAGCGTCAGGAAATCACTTCTTTTAATGCTGAGGTTGAAGGTAAACGCGTACAAATCGACGAAGCAAAACCTTTTAAAGAAATCGATGTGGTTTTTTATTTAGAAGGAGAAATCAACCCTGATAAAGCAAAAAAAGCAGCACAGCTTTCTTTCGAGAAATACTGTTCAGTAGCCAAAACGGTTGAGCCAACAGCAACAATTAAATACAAAGTTGTCTTAAACAACGAAGCTTTATAAATTAGATAATTAGTCAATTAGATAATTAGAACATGCTCTGAATGAGTATAAATAATTGACTTGTTTTAGTTTGGATTTTAGTTTAGAAACTTGAAACCTGAAACTTGAAACAAAAAAACAAAATAACAACACAATGAATAAAGAAGAATTTGGTTTTGAAACCCAAGCAATACGTACACATTTAGAAAAAACTCAATTTCAGGAACATTCTAGTCCTCTGTATTTGTCATCAAGTTTTGTATTTGAAGATGCAGAAGATATGAGGGCCTCTTTTACAGAAGAAAAAGTACGTAATATTTACTCTCGTTTTAGCAACCCTAATACTACAGAATTTGTAGATAAAGTATGTGCGATGGAAGGTGCAGCATCAGGTTACGCCTTTGCAACTGGAATGGCTGCAATCTATTCTACTTTTGCTGCATTGCTAGATTCAGGAGATCACATTGTTTCTGCAGGAAGTGTTTTTGGGTCGACTCATGCACTATTTATGACGTATTTTCCAAAATGGAATATTGAAACCACTTATTTTGATATCAATAAGCCGGAAACGATTGAAAGTTTCATCAAACCAAATACTAAAATCCTTTACGCAGAAACACCAACAAATCCGGGTGTAGATGTAATTGATTTAGAATTGTTAGGACAAATTGCAAAAAAACATAATTTAATTTTAATAATAGATAATTGCTTTGCAACACCTTACATTCAACAGCCTATAAAATATGGTGCACATATTGTAGTTCATTCAGCAACAAAATTAATGGATGGACAAGGGCGTGTTCTTGGAGGTGTCGCAGTTGGAGATGCAGAGTTAATTCGTAAGATATATTTATTTTCAAGAAATACAGGGCCGGCAATGTCACCATTTAATGCTTGGGTTCTATCAAAAAGTTTGGAAACTTTGGCAGTTCGCGTGGATAGACATTGCGAAAATGCCTTAAAAGTTGCTGAGTTTTTAGAAAGTCATCCAAATGTTAACAGTGTGAAATATCCGTTTTTGAAATCACACCCAAAATATGAGATTGCAAAAAAACAAATGCTTTTAGGAGGTAACATTATTGCTATCGAAATTAAAGGCGGTCTTGAAGCAGGAAGAAAATTTTTGAACAAAATTAAACTATGTTCACTTTCTGCAAATATTGGCGATGTTAAAACCATTGTAACACATCCAGCTTCTACAACGCACAGCAAATTATCTGAAGAAGATCAATTGGCAGTTGGAATTACGCAAGGTTTGGTTCGTGTTTCTGTTGGTTTAGAAACCGTCGCAGACGTAATTGCCGATTTAAAGCAGGCACTTGATAATTAATTTTAGTTCTAATTTTTGATATTGGATTCTCTCACTTTATTAATGACGATTTTAACTGTAAATTAATTACTGTTAAAAATCGTCATTCTTTTTTCAAGATTGTTTCACTAAAAAATATATTTTTGCTGAGGTTGAAATTAAAAAGAGTAATAATTCAAATTCAAAATACAATTGGGTACTTCTGTATATGTGGTGGAAAAGAAAATTTTAACTTCTGATCGAGATCGTTTTTTTAATTGTCTTATTGATTTTGTATTTATTCTCGTCACGATATTTATTTTTACTTTATTGGTCGTAATTACTGGAAATATTTTGCAGTGGGCTATATACGAGATTTTGGTGGAAATAATGATAAAACTTGGAATGTTTGGGACTTATCTTTCTTTTGCAATGTTTTATTATTTAGTGCTTGAAGCATTTTTTGGCAGAACAATAGGAAAGATTATTACAGGTAGTATTGTCGTAAATGAAAATGGTTTGAGACCGAATTTTAAAGCTATTTGTATAAGAACATTATGTCGTCTAATTCCTTTTGATGCGCTTTCATTTTTAGGTAAGTCAGAAAGAATATGGCACGATTCTATTTCTAAAACATTCGTTGTAGAGAAAAAGGACCTAGAAAATGATATGGAAATGTTTTATAGTTTAAATTTAATCGGCGTAAATGATGCAAACGAATCTAAACTATACTAATTTAGTAGAATATAGGTTTCAATCTGTTATATTCTCATTTAAAAAGATTATTTTTGTTACAAGAAAATATGTTTATTGTTTTTTTAGTCCATTTTGACTATAATTTACAATTACAATCTAAAATATAAAAATGCTTTCAAAGAAAACAAAATACGGAATTAAAGCCCTTACATATTTAGCCAGGAGAGACAATAACGAACCTGTACAAATTGCCGAAATTGCGAAAAGTGAACATATTTCGATTAAATTTTTAGAAAGTATTTTGCTGCTTTTGAGAAACTCTGGTTTTCTTGGAGCAAAAAAAGGAAAAGGCGGTGGTTATTACTTGATAAAAGATCCTAAAGACATTAGTATGGCGAAAGTCTATCGTATTTTAGAAGGTCCAATTGCATTACTGCCTTGTGCGAGTCATAACTTTTACGAAAGATGCGACGACTGCGATGATGAAACTACTTGTGCAGCAAGACGTTTAATGACTGAGGTAAGAGATAATACCCTTAAAATATTAGAAAGTAATTCATTAGCAGATATTGCATTTTAGAAGTTGCTTTTTAAAATAAAAAAAAGACCATTTCATATTAGTGAAATGGTCTTTTTTTTTATCTACTATCTAATGTCTGCAAGGTTTTCGAAACCTTGTAGGTTTTATTAAAATCACACCTAAAAAAAAACTAAAACCTTGTATGTCTCTAGTATAATTATACCTACAAGGTTTCGAAAACCTTGCAGGAGGAATGGAGTATTTATTTTAAAAAATTAATTTATATCCCGCTAGGAAAAGCATAACAGCGATGGCATTTCTAAGGAACAAATCAGGAACTTTTCCACTTAAGCTGCTGCCAATATAAATTCCAGGAAGAGATCCTAATAATAATTGTCCCAACAGTGCTAAATCTAAATTTCCCATAGAAGCATGCCCAATTCCGGCAACTAAAGTTAACGGAACAGCGTGCGCAATTTCAGTTCCTACTAAACGAGGAGTTGGAAGTAAAGGATAAAGAAAAAACAAAGTTACAGTTCCCAATGCTCCAGCTCCAATAGAAGTTAAGGTTACAGTTGCACCTAATAAAACTCCAATTGCTATAGTCAGCATATTTTGGGTACGGCTTTCGCTGTGAAATTTATCTCCCGCATGTTTTTGAGAAAACTTTAAAATTTTATTTTTGAATATAATCGCAACAGAAGTAAACAATAATGCCCATCCTAAACTGTATTTAATTACGCGATTTATGGTTTCAATATCAGTCTTTATGCTATGTAATATCCATAGTGTTACCAAAGCTGCGGGAACACTGCCCAATGTTAGCCAGCCTGTAATTTTCCAGTTTATATTCCCTTTTTTATGATGTACAAAAACACCGCCCATCTTGGTAAAAGCAGCATAAAGCAAATCGGTTCCTACTGCCGTTGTAGGCGATATGCCAAAATATAATAAAATCGGGGTCATTAAAGAACCTCCGCCAACACCTGTTAATCCAACAATAAAACCAACCGCTAACCCAGCAATCACAAGACCAATCTGAAAATCCATAAAAAAAATTTGGCGCTAAAATACGACATTTTTATAATTATTCTATAGATATTGTAGAGATTAAAAAAGGTATTTAATATGCAAACCTATTTTGCAATTATATTGTTTAAATATGCTGTAAAGTGTCATTATTTGTGAAATTAGTTTAAAGACCTCTCTTAGAATCTTATAAATGACTAATTCAAGGCTTAAAAAAATATTAATATTACTTTGTAATTTAGAAATAAGTAGTATTTTTGCAAAGTAATCTATTAGTCCGATAGGGTAATGGGTTTTAAGATAAAACCAATCGTTTTAATATGGAAAAAGAACTGAAAATAAATACTGCTGATTCTTTGAAAGAAAAGCTGTGGATTGGTATTCCTATTGTTTTATTGGTAGGTTTATTATCAGTGTTAATATACAATCACCACGCTGAATTTTCCTGGGACGGATTTGTAGCAGGATTCAATCAGGAATTTTTAGTGTTTTTTGCCATTGGTGTTTTTGCACAATTGGTTGATGGAACCTTAGGAATGGGCTATGGAGCAACTTCGACGTCATTTTTATTGGCTTATGGAATTCCGCCAGTGGTAAGCAGTACAGCAGTTCATGTTTCTGAGATGTTTACAACAGGAGCTTCGGCACTTTCACATCATAGATTTGGAAATATTAATAAAAAACTGGTAAAACATTTATTGATTCCAGGGGTTTTAGGTTCGATAACAGGAGCATATTTATTATCAGATGTAATTGATGGAGATATTATTAAACCATTTATTGCTGTTTACATGATTATTTTGGCGATAATCATTATTAGAAAAGCTTTAAAAAAGAATATTGTAAAAAGAAAAACTAAAAAATTAGGTGTTTTAGCCATTTTTGGAGGTTTCATGGATTCGGTTGGCGGCGGAGGCTGGGGACCAATTGTAACTTCAACATTATTAGGAAGAGGAAGAAATCCGAGATATACTATTGGTTCAGTTAATGCAGCTGAGTTTGCCATTTCATTTGCAAGTGGTATAACCTTTATGCTTTTTGGCGGTATTCACGGCTGGCAGGTAATTATCGGGTTGATTTTAGGAGGAGTTATATCGGCACCGTTAGCAGCTTATTTGGTAAATAAAATCAAAAGAAAACCAATGATGGTTGCCGTTGGAGTTCTAATTATATTATTGAGTTTAAAAACATTATCTAAATTATTATAATTCTTTAGATAGGGAGAAAGAGATTATGAGTGCGATTATTGTACAAGAATTATTAGAGAAAACTAAAGATTTTTCGCTGGATGAAACCTTGGTTTTCCTAGCAGAAAAATTTCCGGGAAAAGTAATTTTTTCCACTTCTTTTGGTCAGGAAGATCAAGTAATTACAGATTTCATTGCCAAAAGCAATACTGATATTACGGTTTTTACTTTAGACACCGGAAGATTATTTCAGGAAACTTACGACGTTTTTCACAAAACCTTGAAAAAGTATAAAAGACCAATCGAGGTTTATTTTCCAGAAGCGGCGGCGGTAGAAAATTTACTTAAAGCAAAAGGACCAAACAGCTTTTACGATTCAGTAGAAAACAGAAAAGAATGCTGTTTTATTCGAAAAGTAGTTCCGTTACGAAAAGCTTTGGCAGAAAATTCAGTTTGGATTACAGGTTTGAGAGCAGAACAGTCAGAAAACAGACAAGATTTAAATTTGTTTGAATACGACGGAGGTTTCGAAATTATCAAATTTAATCCATTATTAAAATGGTCTTTAGAAGAAGTTGAAACGTACCTGCAAGAAAACAATGTTCCTCAAAATGCTTTACACAAACAAGGTTTTGTAAGTATTGGATGCGCGCCATGTACAAGAGCAATTTTCCCTGGAGAAGATATCAGAGCCGGAAGATGGTGGTGGGAATCGAGTCATAAAGAATGTGGGCTTCATAGTGCTAAGAAAGAGTAGAAGAGACAAGAAGCAAGAGGCAAGACTTTTTTTAGAGAATAGAAAATAGATTATAGAATAAAGAGTGGAGATTTTAGATCCGGCGAGAAACTTGAAACTTTAAACCTGAAACCTGAAACAAAATTTTCACAACAAAAATATCAAACAAAAAAACAATGAGTTCAGTATTAAAAACAAACGCTTTAGAGAGTGAAGCAATATACATTTTCAGAGAAGTAATTTCACAGTTTGACAAACCAGTTTTACTTTTTTCAGGAGGAAAGGATTCTATAACATTAGTGCGTTTGGCACAAAAAGCATTTTTTCCTGCAAAGATTCCGTTTCCTCTTTTACACGTTGATACGGGACATAATTTTCCTGAAACCATTGCTTTTAGAGACAAATTGGTAGAAGAATTAGGATTAGAATTAATCGTTCGTAATGTTCAGGATGCTATTGATGAAGGAAAAGTAGTAGAGGAAACTGGAAAATACTCTAGTAGAAACAGTTTACAAACTACTACACTTTTAGATGCAATTGAAGAATTTAAGTTTGATGCTTGTATTGGTGGTGCACGTCGTGATGAAGAAAAAGCAAGAGCTAAAGAACGTATTTTTTCTGTTAGAGATGATTTCGGACAATGGGACGAAAAAAATCAAAGACCTGAGTTATTTGATATTTTAAATGGAAAAATAGAAAATGGACAAAACGTTCGTGTTTTTCCAATTTCAAACTGGACAGAATTAGACGTTTGGAGTTATATCGAAAAAGAACAAATCGAGATTCCATCCATCTATTTTTCACATAAAAGAAAAGTTTTTTTGAGAGACGGTTTAATCTGGTCGCATTCTCCTTTTGTGTATCAGGAAGAAGACGAACAAATCGAAGAACGAATTGTTCGTTTTAGAACCGTTGGAGATATGAGTTGTACCGCAGCAGTTGAATCTTACGCAGCAACAATCGAAGAAGTAGTTGGAGAAATCAGATCATCGACAATTTCTGAAAGAGGCGCCAGAATCGACGATAAACGTTCTGAAGCCGCAATGGAAAAGAGAAAACAACAAGGGTACTTTTAATAATTGTTAATTATGAATTGTTAATTGTTAATGCAATTCGGAATGAAATTTAAAAGTAGAAATCAAGAAAACAAAAACACACGGATTTAAATTTTAGACAAAGAATTTCAACTTGAAACCTGAAACAAAAACTTTAAACCTGAAACAAAATTACAAGAATGGAAGTTTTAAAAATAGCAACAGCAGGAAGTGTAGATGACGGGAAAAGTACTTTGATCGGAAGATTATTGTACGATACAAAATCATTGACTACAGATAAAATTGAAGCAATCGAAAAAAGCAGTAAACAAAAAGGTTACGATTATCTTGATTTTTCATTGGCAACTGATGGTTTAGTAGCAGAAAGAGAACAAGGAATTACAATTGACGTTGCGCATATTTATTTTTCGACTGCAAAGAAAAGTTACATTATTGCCGATACTCCAGGTCACGTAGAATATACCAGAAACATGGTTACAGGAGCGTCGACTTCTCAGGTTTCTATTATTTTAATTGATGCCAGAAAAGGAGTAATTGAGCAGACTTATCGTCACTTTTTTATCAATAATTTATTGAGGGTAAAAGAGGTAATTGTTGCGATTAATAAAATGGATTTAGTTGATTATTCTGAAGAAGTTTTCAATAAAATAAAAGCCGATTTTCAGGCATTAAATGCAAAAAGCACATTCAAAGAGCAAAATGTAAGTTACATTCCGTTAAGTGCAATTAACGGCGGAAACGTAGTTGATAAATCGGACAATATGACTTGGTACGACGGTCAAACGGTATTAGAGCATTTAGAAGGATTGCATTCTTCTGATGTTTTTGAAGCAGGAAAAGCACGTTTCCCAGTTCAAACCGTTATTCGTCCAAAAACAGAAGAATACCATGACTTTAGAGGATACGCTGGAAAATTATACGGAAACTCAATTAAAGTTGGAGATGCTGTAACTGTTCTTCCTTCTTTAACAGAATCTAAAGTTTCAAAAATTCATTTCTTCGATAAAACATTTGACGAAGCCGTTGCAGGTTCATCTATCACAATCGAATTAGAAAATGATATCAATGTGACAAGAGGCGATATGATTGTAAAATCATCAGAACTTCCAAAAATTGAAAAAGAAATTACCACAACTGTCTGTTGGATGGACAGCAAGAAATTGGTTGCGGGTACAAAATATATCGTACAACACAACACCAATTCAGTTTTAGCGAAAGTAGAAAGTATCAAAAATACAATCTCAACAGATTATTCTGGAACAAAAGAAGCGTCGCAACTAGCGATCAACGAAATTGGAGAAGTAACCATCAAATTAAGCAAGCCTTTGTATTTTGATGCCTATAACGAAAATAAATCAAACGGAGCCTTCATCTTAATTGATACAGCAACGAACACAACAGCAGGAGTAGGATTTATCAGGTAAACCTGCTGTAAGCTTTAAGCTATAGGCTTTAAGCTTTTTGCAAAAATGTATAAAAAGGTATGCGAGCAAGCCTATAGCTTTTTGCTTAATGCCTAAAGCAAGAAAACACAAAGTTTAAAAAGCTTATAGCCTAAAGCTTAAAGCCTAAAGCGTAAAAAAGAAATGGAAAGTTTTAGAACAGAAATAGAAAATCCGGTAGTTCAAAGAGAGATTATCGAATTAGAAAAAAAGATTCACTTATTCCGTGGAGGAAAAATTGATGATGAGCGTTTTCGTAGTCTTCGTTTAGCACGCGGTATTTACGGCCAGCGTCAGGAAGGTGTGCAGATGATTCGTATCAAATTGCCTTACGGTAAAGTTACCAGCGAGCAGTTAGTGCGTATCACACAAGTTTCTGACGAATATTCTACAGGTCGTTTACACATTACAACACGTCAGGATATCCAGATTCACTATGTTAGCTTAGACAGAACACCAGAACTTTGGGCAGATTTGGCTAAAGACGATATCACGCTTCGTGAAGCTTGTGGAAACACAGTCAGAAACATTACAGGAAGTGAATTAGCGGGTGTAGACGTAAACGAACCTTTTGATGTTTCTCCTTATGCGCACGGACTTTTCCAATATTTATTAAGAAATCCAATTTGTCAGGAAATGGGACGTAAATTTAAAATTTCGTTTTCATCTTCAGACGAAGATACGGCGCTAAGTTATTTGCACGATTTAGGATTTATTCCGAAAATTAAAGACGGACAACGTGGGTTTAAAATCATGTTTGGAGGAGGTTTAGGATCTCAGCCAGCACATGCCGAATTGCTTTCGGAGTTTGTTCCAGTAAATGAAATCATTCCAACTGCAGAAGGAATCATCCGTATTTTTGACAGATATGGCGAGCGTGCAAAAAGAATGAAAGCGCGTATGAAATTCTTAATCAAAGAAATGGGAAGAGATGTTTTCCTTGATTTGGTTGAAAAAGAAAAAAAAGCAATCGCTTTTGAAACATACGAAATAGATACGACAGCTTTTGACGGACCAATTGCTGAACCATTATTAAAAGTGCCACAAGTTACAATCGAAGATACTGAAGCTTATGAAGCGTGGAAAAAATCGAACGTAATCAATCAGAAACAAGACGGTTATTATGCTATCGGAATAAAAGTTTTATTAGGTGATTTTTATACTGATAAAGCCAGATTATTAGCCGCTTTAATTAAAAATTACGCTGCAAATGAATTACGTTTTTCATTGCGTCAAAATATTGTAATACGTCACGTAAAAGAAGAAAATTTACCTTTCTTTTATCAAGAATTAGCCAAGCTTGACTTTGTTCAGTTAGGATATAATTCAGTTGGAGATATTACCGCATGTCCGGGTACAGATACTTGTAATTTGGGGATTGCAAGTAGTACCGGGATTGCAGAGGAATTAGAAAGAGTGTTAAATGCCGAATATCCTCAGTATTTAAACAACCGCGAAATCGAAATTAAAATCTCAGGCTGTATGAATGCCTGCGGACAGCATAATATGTCAGCAATTGGTTTTCAGGGAATGTCCATCAACTCAGGAAAATTAGTGGCTCCAGCTTTGCAGGTTTTATTAGGCGGAGGAAGATTAGGAAATGGAGCAGGACGTTTTGCCGATAAAGTAATCAAAATTCCAAGCCGTAGAGGACCAGATGCATTACGTACAATCTTAAATGATTTTGATGCCAATGCAAACGGAGAAAAATTCCTTAATTATTATGATGCAAAAGGAGAGAAATATTTCTATGAAATTTTAAAACCTTTCGCAGACGTGACCAATTTAACAGAAGCAGATTTCGTGGATTGGGGTAATGCAGATAATTACGTAAAAGCAGTAGGAGTTGGAGAATGTGCCGGAGTGGTGATCGATTTAGTAGCGACTTTATTGTTTGAAGCTAAAGACAAATTGACTTTCGCACAAGAATCTTTCGAAGAAGGAAAATGGTCAGATGCTATTTATCATGCTTATGCTGGATTTGTAAATGGTGCAAAAGCATTATTACTTTCAGAAAATGAAAAAACAAATAATCATGCAGGAATTGTTGATTTGTTTGATAACGTTTTCATAGCAACTAATAAAATTGGCTTGCCAACAACATTCAGAGAATTGGTATATCAAATCAATCAAAATGAACCGAGTGAAGCGTTTGCAAAACAATATATTGAAGAAGGAATTGCATTTTTTGCAATAATAGAAAAATATAGAGCACAGGAATTAGAAAATGCTTAATACAAAACCCAAAATAACTTTAGTTGGAGCAGGTCCGGGTGATCCAGATTTACTTACGCTCAAAGCTGTAAAAGCATTGGCTGAAGCAAATGTGGTTTTATACGATGCTTTAGCCAATGAAGAAATTCTAGATTATGCGCCAAAAAATGCAATTAGAATTTTTGTTGGAAAAAGAATTGGAAATCACGCTTACACGCAGGATCAAATCAATCAATTGATTGTTGACAATGCACTGACTTACGGAAATGTAGTAAGATTAAAAGGCGGTGATCCATTTATTTTTGGAAGAGGAAGTGAAGAAGTCGATTTTGCAGAAAGTTTCGGAATTGAAACGATCGTAGTTCCTGGAATTTCTTCTGTAGTTGCCGTTCCTGCAAGTCAGGGAATCTCAATTACAAAAAGGGGAGTTTCTGAAAGTTTTTGGGCGATCACAGGTACAACATCTGATCGAAAATTATCGTCAGATATTGCTTTAGCTGCACAATCATCTGCAACGGTTGTAATTTTGATGGGAATGCACAAACTACCTCAAATTATCAATTTGTTTCAAAAAGAAAATAAAGGAAATTTGCCAGTTGCGATCATTCAAAACGGAACAACTGCTGATGAAAAAGTAGGCGCAGGAACAGTCGATTCGATTTTAAATATTGTAAAAGAAAAAGAATTAGGCTCACCAGCGATTATTGTTTTAGGAGAAGTTGTCCGCGAAAGCAGTAAACTAAAAGGCTTTTACGAAGAATTTCTATCAAAAGAAACTATTCATTAGAATATGTTTCCGTTAGGAACATCTGAATGGTTATCCAATTCAATAAAATCATCTAATTTTGGTTAGAAAAGATTAACATGGAACAAAACGAATTATACCCAATATTTTTAAAGCTTCACAATCTGAATGTTTTAATTGTGGGCGGAGGAAATGTTGGACTGGAAAAACTGTCTTTTTTGCTAAAGTCAAGTCCAAATGCAAATGTTGAAGTGGTAGCGCCCGACTTTCATTTAGAAATAAAGGTTTTGGCAGAAAAACATCCATCAATTAAATTGACGGAGGCAAAGTTCAAAAAAAGAATGCTTAAAAAACGTCACATGGTAATTGCCTGTACAGACAATTTGAAAGTGAATAAAAGGGTTTACGATTTGTCCAGAAAGCGCTATTTGATTTGCAATATTGCCGATACGCCAGACTTATGTGATTATTATTTAGGCGGAATCGTAACGAAAGGAAATGTGAAAATTGCCATTTCAACCAACGGGAAATCGCCTACAACGGCTAAAAGGCTTCGGGAATTTTTCGAAGAAGTAATTCCAGAAGATATCAATCAAATGGTGGAAAACCTTAATGAATATAGAAAGACCTTAAAAGGTGATTTTGAAGAAAAGGTTAAAAGAATGAATGAAATAACCAATTCATTAAAAAATAAAGAGTAAAAAGTTTCGGAGAGAAATTAATGATAAAAATCATTGAAATTACAAGGATTTATTCGTTTCTTTGCGTTATTAAGAATGATTATAAACAACAACATAATGATTAAAACAGATATACTTATAATTGGAGCAGGCCCAACAGGTTTATTTGCCGTTTTCGAGGCAGGATTATTAAAATTAAAATGCCATATATTAGATGCTTTGCCTCAGCCAGGAGGACAGCTTTCAGAATTATATCCAAAAAAACCTATTTATGATATCCCAGGATTTCCAGAAGTTTTAGCTGGAGATTTAGTTGATGGATTAATGGAGCAAATTAAACAGTTTGAACCAGGTTTTACTTTAGGAGAACGTGCTGAAACAATCGACAAGCAAGAAGACGGGAGCTTTATTGTAACATCAAATAAAGGAACTAAATTTCACGCGCCAGTTATCGCTATCGCTGGAGGTTTAGGAAGTTTTGAGCCTCGTAAACCACTTATTGAAGATATCGAGTTTTATGAAGATAAAGGAGTAAAATACTTTATCAAAAATCCTGAAAAATTCAGAGATAAAAGAGTTGTAATTGCAGGAGGAGGAGATTCAGCTTTAGACTGGAGTATTTTCTTAGCAAATGTAGCTTCAGAAGTCACTTTAATTCACAGAAGAAATGAATTTAGAGGAGCTTTAGATTCTGTAGAAAAAGTACAGGAATTAAAAACAGCTGGAAAAATTAAATTAGTTACACCGGCAGAAGTAATCGGAATCAACGGAGCTGAACACGTTGAATCTTTAGATATCGAAGAAAATGGTGCACACCGTAAAATCGAAACCGATTATTTCATTCCACTTTTCGGGTTAACACCAAAATTAGGTCCAATTGGAGACTGGGGATTAGAAATCGAGAAAAATGCGATTAAAGTAAACAATGCATTAGATTATCAAACTAATATTCCGGGAATCTTCGCGATTGGAGATATCAATACATACCCAGGGAAATTAAAATTAATCCTGTGCGGATTCCACGAAGCAACTTTAATGTGTCAGGCTGCTTACGGAATCATCAATCCAGGTAAAAAATACGTTTTAAAATATACAACAGTTTCTGGTGTAGACGGTTTCGACGGAACTCGTAAAGAAGCGCCAAAAGCAGTTGTTAAAGCGATAGTTTAATCTGAGGTGCTGAGAGGCGAAGATACTAAGGTACTAAGATTTTATATATATTAGGAAAGCTCAAACTAAATAGTTTGAGCTTTTTTTATTAATTACGAAGAATCCCAGAGGGATGACATATTTATAGAATTATGCAAGATCTATTGGAAAAGCCCCAGCGGGGCGACATATAATTATTTATAAAGATAATATCGCTCCGCTGGAGCTTTTGTATTATGTCGATTGTTTTTCTATAAATATTATGCTTCTTCGGAGCTAAATCATGTAAAATATAAAAACTTGGAACCTTAGTATCTTCGCCTCTCAGTACCTTCAAAAAATACGTATCTTTGTAATTATAAATTTTGAATATCATGAATTTAGAAGCTAGAAAGTATCAATTTATTCAAGAATTGGTTAAAGTGGAAGACGAGAGTATTTTAGAGAAACTAGAATTGATTTTGAAAGCTAATCAAAATGATTGGTTTGATGAATTATCAGATTCGGAAAAAAATGAAATTCAAGTTGGATTGGAACAAGCCGAAAAAGGTGAATTTATAAGTCATGAAGATGTGATGAAAAGGTTTTCAAAATGGCATTAAAATTTGTATGGACCAAACAAGCTGTAAAAGGATTTAATAAAGTTGTCGATTATCTTGAAGCTAAATGGACAGCAAAAGAAATTTTAAATTTAGAAAATAAGATTCAGCAAGTAATAAATCAAATCAGTCACAATCCTGAACAATTTCCAAAATCTGAAAAAAACGTGTCACTACATAAAGCAATCGTAGACAAAAATAATTATTTAGTTTATAGATTAAGTAAAGAGGCCAATACTGTTGAAATTATCAATTTTAGAGGAACAAAACAGAAGCTAAAATATTAAGTAAATTCTAAACTTAGAATCTTAGCATATCAGTATCTCAGAACCTTGAAAAAACATTTGCAAATGGAAACCCTATTTCATACCTTTGCACTGTTCTTAAAATTATTGTCAGTTATCACGAAAGGCGGAGGGATAGACCCAATGAAACCTTAGCAACCCTTTATCATAAAGAAGGTGCTAAATTCTACTTTATACACATTTCTAAGTATTAAAGATAGATAACACAAATACATTACACGTATTTCTCAAAACTTTTCCAGACAACATACAATATTTACTAAAACAGTTTAGTAAGGAGCTAATAATTGGCGCATTTTTGCAGTCAATAGTTCCCGCTTTTCGTTGCAATCTTTTCCTTTTTAAAGAAAAAAGCAAAAGGATTTCCACTTCAATCGGGGCTAATTAGCCATGAATAGTGAATTTTTGGAATTAATGTGAAAAATATCGAAGGTTAAACCCGACAGGTTTTCAAAACCTGTCGGGTTTAAATTGAGCCTTCAAAAATTATAATTAAAAAAGCTTTGCGCCTTAGTGCCTTAGCGGCAAAAGAATATGACAATTACGATACAAGAAGCAATAAAAAAAAATATCCTAATCCTTGATGGAGCAATGGGAACAATGTTGCAGCGCTATAACTTCTCAGAGGAAGATTTCAGAGGAGAGCGTTTCAAAGATTTCCCACATCCATTAAAAGGGAACAACGATTTACTATCCATAACACAACCACAAGCGATCCGTGATGTCCACGCCGCTTATTATGAAGCTGGTGCAGACATTGTAGAAACCAATACTTTTTCAGGAACGACAATCGGTATGGCCGACTATTTCCTCGAAGATTTGGTTTACGAATTAAACTACGAATCGGCTAAAATTGCCAGACAAGTAGCAGATGAATTCACCGCCAAAAATCCAGACAAGCCACGTTTCGTTGCTGGTTCAATTGGACCGACAAACAGAACTGCAAGTATGTCGCCAGATGTAAACGATCCGGGTTACAGAGCCGTAACTTTTGACGATTTGCGTATTGCTTACAAACAACAAGTGGAAGCTTTAATGGATGGCGGATGTGATTTACTTTTGGTAGAAACTATTTTTGATACCTTAAATGCCAAAGCAGCACTTTTCGCAATTGAAGAAGTAAAAGACGAACGTAATCTGGATATTCCAATCATGGTTTCAGGAACGATTACCGATGCTTCAGGAAGAACACTTTCTGGGCAGACTGTTGAAGCGTTTTTGATTTCGGTTTCCCATATTCCGTTATTGAGTGTTGGTTTCAATTGCGCTCTTGGAGCCGATTTGTTAAAACCGTATTTAAAAACATTATCGCAGCATACACAGTTCAACGTTTCGGCGCATCCAAATGCAGGTTTACCAAACGCGTTCGGACAATATGATGAAACGCCAGAACAAACTCAAGCATTAATTAAAGAATATTTAGATGATAATTTAATTAATATCATTGGCGGTTGTTGCGGTACAACTCCAGATCATATTCGATTAATTGCTGAGGTGGCGAAGGATTATAAACCAAGAGTAGCGCCGGTTTTTGAGTAATGTGTACGTTTCCTGCAAGGTTTTCAAAACCTTGTAGGTATAAATTTGTTGGCGAGTAAATGGCAAACCTACAAGGTTTTGAAAACCTTGCAGGTTAAAGGAAGCTAAAGGTTTTGTCGGAACAATATGTTTTTAAAAATGTGGAATATCGGGATGAGATTGCTTCGTTCCTCGCAAAGACAAGTAAGCCGAAGAAATAAAAGTTCCAGAGGAACGAAATGTTGGTAGCAACGGAATTTATTCCGTTGAAAATGATAAACGACACAAAACAGAGTTCCTTAGGAACGAAATATACAATGGGTTCAAAGATTTGAGAATTTATTTCAAAAACGACAATTGAAATTGTGAAAAATAAATCGTCTTTTGAAACCGATAATGCGTGAGGGATAGAAGTGGATAGCCCACAGCCTGACGAAGGAAGTGCGAGGACTTGGAACGAATAGCCCGACCCGGAGGGACACGCCCAAAATAAGATTATTAAAAAACGAAATATACCCACAAGGTTTCGAAAACCTTGCAGGAAAAATAAAGAATAAAAAAACTCAGAACCTTAGTCCCGAGGCTTCGGGATCAGGATCTTAGTAACTTAGAAAAAATGGCAGAAAAAAGAAGAGACCTTGTATTAGCAGGATTAGAACCGTTGATTATTACGCCCGAAAGTGTTTTTGTAAACATTGGAGAGCGTACGAATGTAACAGGTTCTAGAAAATTCCTTCGTTTAATCAAGGAAGAGAAATATGACGAGGCGCTTGATATTGCAAGACAACAGGTAGAAGGTGGAGCACAGATCATCGATATTAATATGGATGAGGGAATGCTGGATGGCGTTAATGCAATGACAAAATTTCTAAATTTAATTGCTGCAGAGCCAGACATTTCGAGAGTGCCGATTATGATCGACAGCTCGAAATGGGAAATCATTGAAGCGGGTCTAAAAGTAGTACAAGGAAAAAGCGTTGTAAACTCGATTTCGTTGAAAGAAGGTGAAGAAGCCTTTATTCACCACGCAAAATTAATCAAACGTTACGGAGCTGCGACAATTATCATGGCTTTTGACGAAGTGGGTCAGGCCGATAATTTTGACCGAAGAGTCGAAATCTGCCAGCGTTCGTATGATATTTTGGTTAACAAAGTTAATTTTCCTCCTCAGGATATTATTTTCGATTTAAATATTTTCCCAGTTGCAACGGGAATGGAAGAACATCGTTTAAACGCTTTGGACTTTTTTAGAGGAACAAAATGGGTTCGTGAAAACTTGCCTCATGCACATATCAGCGGTGGTGTGAGTAACGTTTCGTTTTCTTTTAGAGGAAACGATACGGTTCGAGAAGCGATGCACTCGGTGTTTTTATACCACGCGATCAAGAACGGAATGACGATGGGAATCGTAAATCCTGAAATGCTTACGATTTACGATGATATTCCGAAAGACTTACTAGAACACGTTGAAGACGTAATTCTGGACAGACGCGATGACGCTACAGAACGACTTTTAGACTTTGCCGAGAACGTAAAAGGCGAAGTAAAAAGTGATGAAAAAGCGATTCAGGAATGGCGTTTAGGAACGGTTCAGGAAAGAATTACGCATTCATTGGTAAAGGGAGTTGATGCTTTTATTGAAGAAGATGTTGAAGAAGCAAGATTAGCGGCTACAAAACCAATTGAAGTTATCGAAATCAATTTGATGACGGGAATGAATGTCGTAGGAGATTTATTTGGAAGTGGGAAAATGTTCCTGCCTCAGGTAGTAAAATCGGCACGTGTAATGAAAAAAGCAGTGGCGTATTTGTTACCGTACATTGAAGCCAGCAAACAGGCCGGAGACAAACAAGGGAATGGAAAAATTTTGATGGCAACCGTAAAAGGGGACGTTCACGATATTGGTAAAAACATCGTTTCGGTGGTTTTGGCCTGTAACAATTACGAGATTGTGGATCTTGGGGTTATGGTGCCTCCCGAAAAAATTATTGCTGCGGCAATTGAGCACAATGTAGACATTATTGGTTTAAGCGGACTAATCACACCTTCGCTTGACGAAATGGTGTATCTGGCTAAAGAACTTGACAAACAAGATATTAAAATCCCGATTATGATTGGCGGGGCAACAACTTCGCGTGCGCATACGGCGGTGAAAATTGCACCTCAATATAGAGAAACTGTAATTCACGTAAACGATGCTTCGCGCGCCGTTACTGTTGCAGGAAATCTATTAGATCATAACCGTAAAATATATGCAAGCGATATTCGCGCAGAATACGATTCGTTTAGAGAGACATTTTTAAATCGTTCGAGAGATAAAAATTTCTTGAGTATCGAAGATGCACGTAAAAACAAAATGCAGTTAGACTGGAGCGAATACACGCCAACGAAACCAAAATTCATTGGCAAACAAGCCGTTGAGGTTGATCTGGATGTTTTGGTTCCGTATATCGACTGGACGCCATTTTTTCAAACTTGGGAATTGCACGGAAAATATCCTGCGATTTTAACGGATGAGGTTGTGGGGAAAGAAGCCTCTTCTCTTTTTGCAGATGCTCAGGCGATGCTTAAAGTAATTTTGGCTGAGAAAAAACTACAAGCAAAAGGTATTTACGGTATTTTTCCTGCCAATCAGGTTGATGATGATGATATCGAATTGCGTGATGAAAACGGAAAAGTTCTGGAGAAATTCTTAACGCTTCGTCAGCAGTCGCAAAAAACAAAAGGCGCGCCGAATATCGCATTATCTGATTTTATTCTGCCAAAAGAAAGTGGCATTGAGGATTATATGGGGGCTTTTTGCGTAACCACAGGTTTTGGTGTAGATGAATGGGCAGCAGAATTTGAGAAGGATCTGGATGATTATAATTCGATTATGGTAAAAGCACTTGCGGATCGTTTTGCAGAGGCTTTCGCCGAATATCTTCACGAAAAAGTTCGTAAAGATTTCTGGGGTTATGATAGAGAAGAATCTTTAACCAACGAAGAATTGATTAAAGAAAATTATAAAGGAATTCGTCCGGCACCAGGATATCCGGCTTGTCCTGATCACTTGGAAAAACCAACGATTTGGAAACTTTTAAATGTGGACGAAGAAATTGGAGTGACTTTGACAGAAAGTATGGCGATGTGGCCGGCTTCTTCTGTTTCGGGATATTACTTCGGAAACCCAAAAAGCAGGTATTTCGGACTCGGAAAAATAAAAGAAGATCAGGTGGTAGATTACGCCAAACGACGTAACGTCCCAACAGATTATGCAATGAAATGGTTAAATCCTAATATAGCAGATTAAATATAGTCATAAAGTCAAAAGTCATAAAGTCTCAAAGGACGGGACTTTCGACTTTCGACATTCAAACTTTAAGACTTAAAATGAAAGTAACAGAACATATAGAAAACGCCAAGGGAAAAACATTATTTTCATTTGAAATTATTCCGCCTCAAAAGGGGAAAAGCATTCAGGAATTGTACGATAATATCGATCCGTTGATGGAGTTTAAACCGCCGTTTATTGATGTAACCACTTCTCGCGAAGAGTATATTTACATTGATCGCGGTAACGGACTTTTGGATAAAAAATTGACTCGTATGCGTCCGGGAACGCTTGGAATTTGCGCTTCTATAAAACATAAATACAATGTAGATACTGTTCCGCATTTGCTTTGCGGCGGATTTACGCAGGAGGAAACCGAATACATGCTGGTAGATTGTCAGTATTTAGGAATCAACAATGTAATGGCACTTCGCGGTGATGCTATGAAAGACGAACAGTCTTTTGTTCCAAAGGTTGGCGGAAACCATTATGCAATCGATTTGGTACGACAAATTAACGATTTGAACTGCGGAAAATATCTGCATGAAGTTATGGATATCGACAACAAAGCTGATTTCTGTATTGGTGTTGCAGGTTATCCAGAAAAACATTTAGAGTCACCATCTTTACAATCAGATTTAAAAAGATTAAAAGAAAAAGTTGATGCAGGAGCAGATTATGTGGTAACACAGATGTTTTTTGACAATTCTAAATATTTTAGCTTTGTAGCTAAAGCAAGAGAAATGGGAATCACAATTCCTATTATTCCTGGAATTAAACCAATTGCTGTTCAAAGACATTTACAAGTTTTACCGCAGATTTTCAGAATCGATCTTCCAGAAGATTTAATCGATGCTGTAGATAAATGCAAAAATAACGCTGAAATCAAACAAGTTGGAATCGAATGGGCGATTCAGCAGTCATTAGAATTAAAAGCGGCTGGAGTTCCGTTTTTACACTATTACTCGATGGGAAAATCTGAAAATATCCGCCAGATAGCGAGTCAGGTTTTTTAAGTTTAAGTTCAAACTTAAGTTGGAATTTGGAATTTTTTAATTGAAATTTAATTTTTGTATTATGAAACAAGAAGAACTACAAGCCATAGCCTCTCAATTAAAAAATCCGACGGGAGAAAAAGGAATCGAAATGGGGAATATGATGAACGAAACGAACATCAATATGACACGCCATTCGATTCAAAATCTAAATATATCTAGAGAAAATAGAATTCTGGAATTGGGTCACGGAAATGCGGGACATCTCGAATTTCTATTTGAACAAGCAGAAAAACTAAAATATTACGGACTAGAAATGTCTGAAGTAATGTTTCAGGAAGCACGTCAGATTAACCGAAATTTTGTTTCTCAAAAACAAGCTTTCTTTTCGCTTTATGACGGAAATAATATTTCTCTTGAAGACGAGTTTTTCGATAAAATATTCACTGTAAATACAGTTTATTTTTGGCAGGAACCAGAAAAATTACTTCTAGAAATTTATAGAGTTTTAAAAACAAATGGAAATTTCTGCCTAACATTTGCTGAAGAAGATTTCATGAAGAAACTGCCTTTTACACAATTCGAATTTGAATTGTACAGCACCGAAAAAGCGCAGGAATTAATAAAGAAAACGCCTTTTAAAATGGTGTATACAGAAACGCAGACCGAAAAAGTAAAAAGCAAAACCGGCGAATTGGTCGACAGGGCTTTTACAACAATTGTTTTGGAGAAATAATTGAAATTTTTAAACAAATAGAAAAATAGATTTTTTTATTTGTTTAAATAAGCGAAACGCCTTTCTGGACAAAGAAAACTATGTTTCTATGTGGTAAAAATAAAGGTTGCTGAATTAATTCTAAATTGTTGTGTCATTATGGAAGTTAAAAAAATCAATTTTTTACAGAATTACAGCAGTATACTTTTGCTTCTTGGTGGTATAATAATGGGGAGTGTTTTTGGGTTGGTTTTTGGAGAAAAAGTTTTGGTCATAAAACCTCTCGGGGATATTTTCCTGAATTTACTTTTTACAGCTATTATTCCGCTTATCTTTTTTACAATTGGTTCTTCAATTGCTAATTTAGAAAGAACAGAAAAATTAGGAAAACTGTTTTTCGTAATGATTTTGGTTTTTCTGTCTACGATTCTTATTTCGGCGATTGTTATGATTTTTGCCGTTTATCTTTTTCCCATTCATCAGGATATAGCGATTACTAAAGTTCCGTTTGAAAATGTTCAATCTGGATCTGTTGGAGATCAAATAGCTAAACTCCTTACTGCAAATGATTTTTTCGAATTATTGTCTCGAAAAAGTATGCTGGCGCTTATTATTTTTTCTTTTTTAATAGGTTTTGCAACATTGCAGTCTGGTGAAAAAGGAAATGCTTTTAAGAGTTTTCTAGATTCCGGAAACGAAGTCATGAAACAATTATTAAACATTATAATGAAATTTGCTCCAATTGGTTTGGGAGCCTATTTCGCATATCAGGTTGGTATTTCTGGCCCGCAGTTGTTTGGCGTTTATGCAAAACCTATGGCAGTATATTATACAGCCTGCATCTTTTATTTCTTTGTGTTTTTTAGTTTATATGCACTTGCTGCGGGCGGAAAAAGAGCTTTTAAAGTTTTTTGGAGTAACAATTTAACGCCATCGTTAACCGCTGTTGGAACTTGCAGCAGTATTGCAACAATCCCGGCAAATCTGGAAGCTGCAGAAAAAATGGGCATTCCGACTCATGTGAGAAACTTAGTTATTCCGCTTGGTGCACCTTTGCATAAAGACGGTTCGAGCATGTCTTCCATCTTAAAAATAACATTTTTGTTTGCCATGTTTGGAAAAGATTTTACAGATCCGTCAACCATTCTTTTAGCATTGGGAATCACAGTTATTGTTTCAATTGTCGAAGGTGGTATTCCAAATGGAGGATATATTGGGGAAGTTTTAGCGATTACCGTCTACGGTTTTCCAATGGAACAAGCTTTACCAGTTGCGATGATTTTAGGAACGCTGGTTGATCCAATTGCAACTTTATTGAATGCAAATGGCGATGTAATTTCTTCAATGATGGTTTCTAGGTTCTCCGAAAAGACAAAATGGTAGCTTGGTTAAAATTTTAAATTCCAAACTCTAAAATTTGCTTATGCCTATTTGCGAGTCAAATCAAAATATTTGAACTCCTTTTCACAACCGTAGTCTATGCTTAGTCCCAGAGACTTTTTTATGATTTTTTTGTAGGTTTTTTAGCAAAGTTATTTTTGTTATTTAGAATCTTTACAATTAAAATTTAAGTAGAATTTAATGTTATTTTAATTTAATCTTAAGAAATCTTTCCTTTTTTGATAATACTTCAATTATATCGTTAATTATAATTCTTATTTAGAATAGTTAAAAACAACTTGCGTAAAAGCATTTTTGAATTTAATTTTGGGCCAAATTAAATTCAAAACTCGTTTTATAAAAATGCAAATTAAAAGAATTATAATCTTGATGTTGATCATCCTTTTTTCGGCTCAAGGTTTTTCACAAAATAGCAAAGTAGTTTTAAGTGGAGTTATTGCAGCAGATAATGGACAGCCGGCAGAAGGTGTTTCTGTTGCCTTAAAGGGAACCAACTACGCTGCATTGACAAATGAAAATGGTGAATATGAAATTACTGCAGAGCCTGGTAATTATACTTTAGTTGTAAGTTTTGTAGGTTACAAATCTAAGCAGACAAAAATCAATCTGCAATCGAACCAAACTGCGCCAAGAATCACGATTGAGGAAGACATGGCGGCTTTAGAAGAGGTTCAGGTAACTGGAAAGTCTAAAATCGAAAGAGTTAAAGAACAGCCTTTTAATATTGCTGCAATTGATTTAAAGAAAACATACAACTCGTCTGCAGACTTAAATCAAGTATTAGGAACTACTACTGGAGTTCGTGTTCGTGAAACAGGTGGAATGGGTTCTGATTTCAAATTCTCATTAAATGGATTTTCAGGGAATCAGGTTAAGTTTTTTATGGATGGAATTCCAATTGATAGTTATGGGTCTTCATTTACATTAAACAATATTCCGGTAAACATGGCAGAACGCATAGAAGTTTACAAAGGAGTGGTGCCAGTTGAATTAGGAAGTGATGCCTTAGGAGGTGCAGTGAATATTATTACCAACCAGTCAGTAAAAAGATATATAGATGCGTCATATAGTTTCGGATCATTTAATACACATAGGGCTGCAGTAAATACTAGATTTACCAGTAAAAGTGGTTTTGTTACTAACATTAATGCTTTCGGTAATTATACTGATAATAGCTATAAAATTAGCGCTACTACTTCAAATCCCAACGGTACATTTAATCCAGAACGCGAATATAAACACTTTCATGACGGATACAAATCGGGAGCTATCATGGCCGAGGTTGGTGTAAAAGGAAAGAAATATGCAGATTATTTGTTACTAGGTATGATGGCCTCAGCAAATAATAAACAAATACAAACAGGATCGACTATGCAGAGAGTAGTTGGGCAGGCGTTTAATGATAGTAAAGCTTTTGTCCCTTCTTTGAAATTTAAAAAAGACAGTCTTTTTACTAAAAATTTATCCGTAAACTTAATTGCTTCTTATAATATTGTGCAAAGCCGTTCTGTAGATACTTCTTCATATAGATATCAATGGGATGGTAGTCGTACCCCAAGTGTAGTAAGTAATAGCGGAGGAGAATTAAATGACGAAAAAACTATTTATGTATATGACGATAACTCTTTTCAGGCCAATACTAATTTTAAATATGATTTGAATGAAAGGCAGTATTTTGCTTTCAATTATTCTGTTAATACTTTGAAAAGAAAAGAAGATGATGAGGTTAGAACTATTACTAAACCAGGCTCTCCAATAATTAATAAAAATATTTTAGGGCTTTCTTACAATCTTGCAGCATTTGATAGAAAATTATCTGTCATAGCATTTGGAAAAAAATATTTTTTAGATACCAGTATGAACATTTTAGAATATGTAAATGGTAATTATGTCTACAGACAACAAAAAAGCTCTTTTGATGATATTGGTTATGGAACGGCATTAGCTTATTTTGTTACAAGTGATATACAATTAAAAACATCTTTTGAACATGCATATCGTTTACCAACTGGAGAAGAAATGCTTGGTGATGGTTTAAATCTAAAACCCGCACCAACTTTGAAACCAGAATCAAGTGATAATTTCAATGCTGGTTTTGCTTATAAAAAAGGTTTAGAAAATCATTCTTTTGGTTTTCAGGGAAATTTCATTTATAGAGATGCAAAAGATTTTATTAGAATAGATGCAACTGGTGTACAAGCTGTTTATGAAAATGAGTACAATGTGAGGGTTACGGGTTTTGATGCTTCTTTACATTATGGGTATAAGAACTGGCTGACAGTTGAAGTTAACGCTACACATCAGAAAACAATTGACACAAATAAATTTGATCCTCCAGGATCTAATGTTCCAAATTATGACAATGGTTCTCAACTGGCAAATGTTCCTATTTTTTATGCAAATGCAAGTGTTAGTTTTAATTTCAGAAAAATAAGAACGACAGACGATAATCTGATGATTAACTTATTTACAAACTATGTAGATGAGTATTATTTAGTATCAACAAGAAACGGAGCTCCAAGCAGTAGAAATGTAATTCCAGAACAGTTGACACAAAATATTGGTGCATCTTATGCTTTTCAGAATGGGAAGTATAACATTGGATTGGAGTGTAATAACGTTGCAGATACAAAAGTGTACGACTATTTTAAAGTGCAAAAACCAGGAAGATCTTTTGCCGTTAAACTTAGATATTTTTTAAACTAATTATATAATTTTAAAATTGAATACGATGATAAAAAGAATTAAAAACCTTTTAGCTTTAGCAGTATTGCCAGCTATGTTTTTTTCATGCAGCAGTGATAATGATAATTCAGAGGTAAGAAATCCTGCTGATGAAACTTATGTGCTTTCCTATCAAACAACAGATTACGATACATATGTTTGGCAGTTTGAGTCTGTAGACGAACTAATGACTGGATCAATAAATATGGTTGGAAAAGGAATTGAGCAGGCGGGTGCACTTGTACCAGTAGCTAATTCATTTTTTGCCTTAACAGGTAATGCAGAAGGATCTCTTGGATATTATCTTAATACTGAAGGAAATTTAAGTAAAACTAGTAACTTATTTACAGGAGACAGCTATGCATACGGAACTACTGATGATAATAAATTAGTTATGATCAACTCTCCATGGGATGCTAGTTCAACTCAAAATGAATTATTAATTTATGATCCAGCTACAGTTACTATTTCAAAACGTGTTTATGATGATTTTGCTATTCCAAATGGACACTTTTTATGGCCTACTAGTGTAAACGTTTCTGGAGATAAACTATTCGTATCTACATTTGAGCGTGATAAAGATTGGAAACTTTATCAAGAAAAAGCAGTTGTAAAAGTTTACGAATATCCATCATTAAAATATCTTAAAACTATCGAAGATTCTCGTACAACAGCTATTGGTCAATATTATACTAATACAGGTATGGTTCAAACAGAGTCAGGAGATATTTATACATTCTCATCTAATTCAGTTTTATGTGGTTACACACCTACAGCTTCTCACTCAGGAATTCTTAGAATTAAAAAAGGACAATCAGAATTTGATTCTTCTTATTTCTTTGATATCGAAACAAGTGTTCTTAAAGGAAAAGTTTTGTCTGCTTACCCAGCAGGTGGAGAAAAAGTTTTGGTTAACTATATTCCTGCAGATATTGACGCAGCACAGCCAAACTGGGGATTCTTAAATTATAAATCATTTAATTTAAAATGTGCAATAATCGATCTTGGTGCAAAAACAATTACACAAGTTACAGGACTGCCTGATCACTCTGGAGACAACTATTTTGGTTTTGGAAGTGCATTAATTGAAAGCGGTAAACTTTACAAAAGTTTCGTAACGAATACTGAAGGGCGTGTATACCAAATTGATATTGCAACTGGTGAAGCAAAAGCCGGGGCATTAATCACTGGTGGTGTAGACTTGCCAGCAATTACAAGATTGACAAAGAAACAATAGTAAAAAAAACTTAATTTTTTTAAACCATATAATCATTGCTTTGGTAGTGATTATATGGTTTTTTTATAATATCGATTTCATTAGCAGAACTAAAAAATTAAATAATGAATGTTATCAACAAACAATCTTCTAAATCAAAAACTAAAGGAAAATCCCGTTTTAGTAAAGTAAACGCCTGGCTGCATTTGTGGCTGGGACTAGCTTCTGGAATTGTTGTGCTTATAATGGGAGTTACTGGATGTATTTTGGTTTTTGAACACGAAATAAAAGCAATGACTTCGCCTTGGTTAAATGTAGAAGCCCAAAGTGCCGATAAGATTTTACCACCTTCTAAAATTTATCCTTTGGTTAAGAAAGCTTTTCCCAAAAAAGATATTCACGGTTTATGGTATAATGGTTTAGATAAAACAATAAAAGTTGATATTGAATCAGATTCTTTGATTTATGTAAATCCTTATAACGGACAAATAACCGGAATGGTAGATCATGAAGATTTTTTTCATGAAATTGATGAAGGCCACCGCTATTTATGGCTCGGAAAAGAAATAGGAACAACCATAACTTCTTGGGCAACTTTGATTTTCTTTTTTCTTTTAATCAGCGGGATTATTTTATGGTTTCCAAAAAAATGGAATAAAACAACCGTAAACAGTAGTTTTAAAATTAAATGGAAAGCTAAATTTAAACGTGTTAATTACGACTTGCATAATGTCTTAGGATTTTACACACTCATTCTGGCTTTTTTAATTGCGTTGACTGGATTGATAATGAGTTTTCATTGGGTACGAGAAAGTACATACTGGATTACGGGAGGTTTTGCGAATGAAAAAGTAAAAAAGGAAGTTGTGGCAGAAGTTAAACCAGATACACTTTCTAAACCTAAATATGACATGTTGACTGCATCAGATATTATATTTAATAAAGTTCGAAAAGGAATTGCCATACAAAACAAAGAAGCTGTAATTATACATTTTCCAGACGAGCCAAAAGATAATTTTTATGCCTGTACCGATATGCATAACGGAAATTGGAGAGATTTATACTTCGATCAGAAAACATTAGAATTGCTTCCAAATTCAAGAAATTATATTGGAGACGAAAAATTCCATGACTGGATGAGCCGTTCTAATTACAGTCTGCACGTGGGCGCAATCGGCGGATTAACAACTAAAATTATTTATTTTATTGCAAGTTTAATTTGTGCCAGTCTTCCGCTTACCGGTTTTTATATTTGGTGGGGAAGAACGAAAAAAGCAAAGAAAAACTAAAACAGTTTTTCAGGTATTTTTAAAAGTCTTTTTAAAGTGAATAAGCTTTAAAAAGACTTTTTTTATGCTCAAAATTCCATTTCAAATTCCAAAACCTAAATTTCAAATTCCAAAACCTAAATTCCAAATTCCAAATCAGAAGTAAAATCTAAAATTAGCAATCTAAAATCTCCAATCTACAATCTCCAATCTCCAATCTCCAATCTAAAATCAGCAATCTAAAATCAGCAATCTACAATCTAAAATCAGCAATCTAAAATCTAAAACAAGAAGAGCCTGTCTTGAAGGAAACAGGCTCTTAACTAACACAAAAAAAAACAAAAAACAAGGTATTTAAAGAACGAAACTTTTAAATTCGGTATGTAAATGCAATTGTCGCAATGCGATTGTCAAGATCATATCTTTTGTCAATACTAGTCTGCGCAATTACAGATTTGATGTAGAAATTATTAGTGTTGAAAACATCGGTAAAATTCAATTTGATGCTTCCTTTTTTAGCTAAAACTTGTTTTGAAATTCCAATGCTGAAATCAAAGAAGCCGTCTCTTTCATAAACTCCAAGATTCGATTTAGATTGATACTGTGCATTTCCTTCCGCTTTCCAAGTATCTGTTATAGTAAATGAATTTTGAACACTTACATTCAAAGTCATTATAGGGTCGATTGTAGAACTGTTTAATACATTCCTCATAAATTTATTTTCAAAAACATTTAATAATGTATTTACAGACCACCATTTGTAAAATTCTGCCGTATTGGTAATGTTGATTCCGTAATTGTATGATTTGTCCACATTAATCTGAGTCGTTATAGTGGTGTTGGTATCTGGATTATAGTTATACACTTCTGTGAAAACATCTTTGGTGCTGTTAAAGTAAACAGAAGCCATAAAATTACTTTTCCAAGCGTAACCAATTTCCATTGCGTGTGTAATCTCTGGAATTAAGTTTGGATTTCCCTGCGAATAATTAAAAGAGTCATCATAAAAGCGGAACGGATTCAGATCAAACTGACTTGGTCTGTTGATTCTTTTGCTGTAAGAAGCATGAGCAGAATGATTACTGGTAAATTCGTATTTTAAAGAAAGGCTTGGAAACCATTTCAAATAATCGTCTTTATGCTCTTCATTTAAAGTTTTCTGATCAATATTTATCGCTGTATACTCCGTTCTTACACCAGCTTGAATATTCAGTTTTTCCAGCTGATATTTATAATTCGCGTAAGCGGCATAAATCTGTTCATTGTATTCAAAATGGTTTGTCGAATTAAAATCAATTAGCCATTGATTATTATCTTGATATTCATAAACAGAAGGATTATCATTATTTTTAATGCTTCCTTTAAAACCCCATTCTATAGATTGTTTTTCTGCAAAAGGATTTACAAAATCAACTTTTCCTGTAAAAACTTTTAACTGAGACGGAATATAACCGCGACGGTCATTTACAACCGTAGAATTAGCGGTGTTAGCAGCACTCTGAAATTGATTCGATCTAAATTTTGATGTTTCATATTCAAAGTCAAAAGACATATTTTTTCCTTCTGTATTAAATTTATGAACTCCAGAAAAAGCGTACGTATAATCAAACCATTTTTCTTTGCTGTCATTATAAGTCAAAGCATCAAAAATAGGCTGATTGGCCGTGTTTAAAACGGTGTTTGTTCCATTTGCAATATTTTCATAACGCCCGATTTTCGCATCAACATAAACTTCTAAATTCGTTTTAGGAGAAACTTCATATTGGGTTCCAATTTTAAAATTATTAGAAGTTAAAGGTTCGTCTGTAATAGAGGTTTGGTGATTTTTACTGGCAATTTCCTGACGTGTCTGATCGGTAAATTGAATTTGATTAAATTCTTTATGTTCTTCTTCACCACTAAAAGTATAACTGTAGTTCCCAAAAACACCCCACTTATCTTTATTATAGTTTAAGTTAAATCCAGAATTGGTTCTGTTTTTTCTTCCTTTTCCATAACTGGCAAAAGCAGTTCCTTTTAAACCTGATGCATTTGGTTTTTTTAGAATAATATTAATAATTCCAGCTTTTCCGGCTGCATCGTATTTTGAAGAAGGATTTGTAATTACTTCTATTTGTTTAATATTTGATGAGGTTGTAGCTTTTAAATAATTAGCCAATTCTTTCTGAGAAAGCTGTGTCAATTTACCGTTTATCATTACGGCAACTCCTTGCTGTCCGCGGATAGATAAATCACCGTCTTGCGAAACCACAACGCCTGGCGCACGCGATAAAACATCAAGTGCCGTACCGCCTTCAGAAACGATGCTGTTTTCTACATTAAAAACAAGACGATCTGACTTTTGCGTATATAAAACTTTCTTTTTTGTTAGCACAATTTCCTCCAAAGCTGTTATGGAAGTTTCAATAATGCTGTCATTTTCTTTTTCTTTCTCTTGAGAAAATCCATATACCGAAAAAGCAAGCATAATAGATGTTATAAAATTTTTCATTTTGTTTGAATTTGGCACTCTCTAAACCTTGATTTAGAAAGCAATCTTTTAATTTTTTTTAGATTAGAATTTATTGCAGTACAATATGTTCTAATTTGTCTGAAAACCTTTTTTGTAGATTGAATGCGAAAATTGAAACAGTAGAAATAGTTTTTTTGAGGGTGTGAAGTGTAAATAACATACCTGTGGCATTTAGAATTTGATTTGCCAAAGATATAACTATTTATAATAAGTCTAAATAAAAATAGAATTAATTTTGTTGTTTAAATGTAATTGATTGATTCTAAGAAATAAGAACATTAAAAAAGCGGTTTGTTTTAAACTATAAACAAACCGCTTTTCTCTGAAAACTGTGACTGAGACTGAAAACTTATTTCGTAATCTCTCTAAAAACAGCTTCTAAATTTTTATTTTTCTGATTCAGTTGTAACGTTTTTAAGCCATTTTCATTAGCAAAATCAAAAATTGCAGGTCGCATATCTTTGTCCGTAACAAAAGTAAGTTCCCAAGTCATATCATGTGTATTAATATAAGAAGAGATATTTTCTAATTTTGCCAAAAGTTGTTCTTCTACTTTGTAATCAAATTCAACTTCAATAACTTGTTGCGAATCTGCAGCGATTAATTTATCTAATTTTTTATCGGCTACAATTTGTCCTTTGTCAATAATTATGACACGATCGCAAATAGCTTCGACTTCCTGCATGATGTGTGTCGATAAAAAAACAGTTTTATCTTTTCCTGCATTTTTAATCACGTTTCTAATTTCCATTAACTGGTTAGGATCCAATCCGGTAGTTGGTTCATCCAAAATTAGAACATCTGGATTGTGCAGTAAAGCATTCGCTAATCCAACACGCTGACGATATCCTTTAGAAAGCTGGCCGATTTTTTTATGACTTTCTGGTGTCAGTCCTGTCAGTTCAATTACCTCTTCAATTCTTGATTTTGGCATATTGTAAACGTCGGCATTAAAAGCCAAATACTCACGAACATACAAATCCAAATACAACGGATTATGCTCAGGTAAGTATCCTATGGAGCGTTGCACGTCTTTTGTACCTGACATGACATCATGACCATTTACAAGGGCTGAGCCACTATCGGCAAGTAAATAAGTGGTCAAAATTTTCATTAAGGTAGATTTTCCAGCTCCGTTGGGTCCAAGAAATCCCACGATTTCTCCTTTCTCAATTTTAAAAGAAATTTCATTTAAAGCTTTTTGCTCTCCGTAACTTTTTGATATGCTGTTTACTTCTATCGACATAGACTTTTTATTTGTTGCAAAAGTAAACAGAAATAGTTTCGATTGCTACATTTTACCTTTTAAAGTAATTATAAAAAAAGTAAAAAGCCCTTTATTCACGGCATCGTTATTGTTAAAGGAATGCTAAAATAAATTTAACCCAAATCATGAAAAAATTTTTAGTGATAGCAGCCCTAGCTATCTGCACTTTTGCAAGTGCTCAAAAAGGAACAATCTTAGTAGGTGGTAACATTGGATACACTTCTGAAAAATCAGAATTCAGATTCAGTGAAGACAAAACAAGTACATTTAATTTTTCTCCTAAAGTAGGTTACCAATTTCACGAAAACTGGACAGTAGGAGGGGAACTTTCATTAAGTACATCTGATATTGATAATGCAGATTTAAAACGTAAAGACAATAAATTTAGAACTGGAGGTTTTGTACGTTACACAAAATCATTAAGCCAGACTTTTTCTGTTTTTGCTGACATGGGTGCAGGTTTCCAAACTGAAAAGAACAAAATCTACACTACTAATAACAATTATGTTAGATATAAAGGAGATGGTGCATACGTAGATGTAACTCCAGCACTTTTTATCAACATGAAAAAAGGTTTTGGTCTTAACTTTAGTATTGGAGGTTTAGGATACGAAACATTAAGTTTTGATGACAATGGGGAAGATTACAGTAATTTCTACTTCAACTTTGGAAAAACATTCAGTATCGGGATTTCGAAAAACTTCTAATCTAAGTTTTTTATATATTCAATTTCAGAAAAGCATTCGCCGCGGCGGATGCTTTTTTTTATATGAAAGTCAATCCGACTCTTTTGTTTAAGCCAATTTCGAAGATTCTAATTAAGGTTGAAAGCTGGACATTGCCTTTTCCATTTTCAAGTTTTGAAATGTAACTTTTCTTAGTGCCAGTTTTATCGGCTAATTGTTCTTGCGTTAAATTAGCTTCTTTACGTGCTTCTTTCAGCATCTCACTTATGATGAACATTTGAGATTTTTCCTCAAATTGGTTTCTGCCTTCCGTGCCAATCTTTCCATGTTCAATGTCAATAAGATCTTCGAAAGATTTTACGTCTTTATAATTTTTCATGGTGGTATTTATTTTTGTTTAAAATATTCGGTCATCAATCTTTTTGCTTTATCCAATTTCTCTTGTGGAGTTCTTTGTGATTTTTTTTGAAAGCCATTAAACAAGATCACCAATTTTCCTTCATCGAAGCAACAAAAGATTCTATAAATATCAGACTTAACTTCAATTCTTATTTCGTAAAGTCCTTCGGTGCCAGATAAATGCTTTAAAAATTTTTCGGGAACTCGATCAACTTGTTTTATTAATTCAAGAACATACTGTATTTTTAATTTAACCTTTTCATTTTGGGTTTGATAAAATTCCATGAAATGATTTTCATGAAAAATAATTGTTCTTGTCATGCAAAGTTATCTTAAAAGTGAACATTTTGCAAATATAACACATTTTATTTTTGTGAGTTTATTCTTGTAAAATAAAAAATTCTCACTTAGCCCCGATAGAAGCGACATCCTTTTTCTGGCTTCTTTAGCCAGGAAAAGATATAGTGAATAGCGGGAATAGCGGTATTTTGAAATTCAAGATGTCTGCTCCTAAAAAACTGCTTTAGAATTCTGATTTTTTTTGCCACGAATTTCACGAATTTTCACGAATTAATTTAAGCACAATGATTTGTGAAAATTCGTGAAATTCGTGGTGATTAAAAAATATTAATCTTTTAAATCAAATTAATCTACGACTACTTTTTATTCAATATTATCCTAAAATAAAACGTATTTTTGACGTTTAGATCCTTAATCTAAAATTTAATATCAGAAATCTAAAATATAAAAATGAACTGGGAACAACTTTTATCATTAAAACGTCAAGGAGATACAAGCAAAAGATTACGTGTAGAACAAGATGATACCCGTTTAGGTTTTGAGGTAGATTATGACCGAATTATATTTTCTGCCGCTTTTAGAAGTTTACAAGATAAAACACAAGTTATTCCGCTTTCTAAAACAGATTTCGTACATACGCGTTTGACACACAGTTTAGAGGTTTCGGTTGTGGGGCGTTCGCTTGGACGTTTGGTTGGGAAGAAAATCATTGAAAAATATCCTTATCTGAAAGAAGTTCACGGTTACCATATGAATGATTTTGGTGCAATTGTGGCGGCGGCTTCATTGGCCCACGACATTGGAAATCCTCCTTTTGGACATTCAGGTGAAAAAGCAATTGGAGAATATTTTTCTATTGGAAACGGGCAGAAATTTAGAAATCAGCTTACAGATAAACAATGGCAGGATTTAATCGATTTTGAAGGAAATGCCAATGGATTTTCGGTTCTTACGGCAAGCCGTCCTGGAATTGAAGGCGGACTTCGTATTTCGTATGCAACTTTGGGTGCTTTCATGAAATATCCAAAAGAAAGCCTTCCGAAAAGGCCAACCAACGATATTGCCGATAAAAAATACGGCTTTTTTCAAACCGATAAATTATTTTTTGAAGAAGTAGCTAAAGATATGGGAATGATCGCCAATAAATCTGGAGAAGATATTGGTTTTGAAAGACATCCGCTAGCTTATTTAGTAGAAGCGGCAGATGATATCTGTTATACTATTATTGACTTCGAAGACGGAATAAATCTTGGTTTAGTTTCTGAAGATTTTGCGTTAGAATATTTGATTAATCTGCTAAAAGATAATCGTTACTGGAAAGAGAAATATCAAAATTTGTCGACCAAAGAAGATCGTATTAGTTATTTAAGAGCTTTAGCGATTAATACTCTAATCAATGATGCTGTAAATGTTTTTATCGAAAATGAAGAAGCTATTTTGCAGGGAAAATTTCCTTACGCTTTAACAGATAAAAGCAAATACAAAGCGCAGATGAATGATATTATCAAACTTAGCGTAGATAAAATCTATCAGAGCCGTGAAGTGATTGAAAAAGAAATTGTCGGGTATCAAATCATTCAGACTTTATTGGATAAATTTATTACCGCATTTAATAATAAATTTGATGGGACAGCTTCAAACTACGATAAATTGATTTTGAAAATGCTTCCAGAAAAGCATGATTTAGAAAAAGGTAATTTGTATGAAAGGTTACTTCATATTTGTCATTATGTTTCTTTATTGACAGATGGAAATGCGTTAGAATTATTTGAAAATATTAACGGAAGAAAAAAGAATTAACCTTAGTTTTAAATCAAAAAAATATCCTCTAAAATCATTTTAGAGGATATTTTTTTTGCTTTAATTTGAATTTATTTAAAAGCATAAACAAGACCTACACCAAGAACTTGTCTTAACTGCATTTTAGGGCCTTCATTTACTTGACTTTTTGTTCCTGTAGTTGGATCAACAACGTCTTTTTTGGTTTTAATATCGTCATCATATATCAAATGCACACCGATATTTGCTTTTACATAAGCATTAACCACAAGATCTAAACGAGTGTCGTAATCTATATCGACGTTGCCAAATTTATTTAAATAATCGGTGTATAAACTTAATCGGTTTTCATAAAAAACGTTTTTGTAAATTTCATTTTTCATGTAAGCAGTAAGCAGTATACCAAATTCTGCTTTTACTTTTTGACCTTCTTCAATTAGTATTTGACTTTCTGGATCTAGCGGATCTGTTGCATAAACCGCTTTCTTAACCCCGAAAGAACCTTGGTTTGCAAGATATTGATCTAATACTAAAGTAGTTTTTAACGTAATAGGAGAGAAGTAAAAAACTCTGTTTTTTTCCTTGTTTGAATTCTCAGCTCCAGCTCCCAAAAAGATATAAGCTGGTGCAAAAGGCTTAGAGATTGCAATATCTCTGTTTGGATAATTATAACCGTTTGTAAATTGGGTATTGAAGTTTAATTTAGAAGAGTAATACCAGTTAGAAGCAGTATCTTTTCTAAAACCGTACGTAGAGTTAAATTGAAGGGCGTCGTCAGTTTTTCTTAATTCCGTTCCGTCTTGTTTATTTAAACCATACTTTACGATAAGTTCATTTACCCATTTATGATTTTTTTTAGCATACGTTCTTCCAAATTCACCTTTAAATAAACCTGAGATAGAACTTGTTCCCCCGGCGCTCCAGTTGACAAAAGCAATTTCGGAAATATCAAATCCAAGTTGATTTTTTTGAGTCCAGTTCGAAGGCGGCTTAGGAGCTTGATTCGGACTTAAAGTAGTTTGAATAATCTGGGCAAAGTTATGAGAAGTACTCAAAAGCAATAATAGCAAAAGGGTAGAACGCAATAATTTCATTTTGGTATTTTTTTTTGGTGTCGCAAAATAATTATTTTGAACCGTTAGAAAAAAGATTTATTAAACTTTTAACGTCAATTTTACACAATTGTTGCAGTTGAACTACTGTTCCGTGCTCAATAAATTCATCTGGTACACCCAAAATTCGGATGTTATTTTTGAAATTATTCGATGCTGCAAACTCTAAAACTGCGCTTCCAAAACCGCCGTTTTTAACCCCGTCTTCTATTGTAATAATATCGTCGAAAGTTGAAAAAATGGAATTTAATGTATTGATGTCTAATGGTTTAATGAAGCTAAAATTATAATGGGCAATAGCGTCAGAATTGGGACATTCCTGTAGCGCTTCTATAACATTATTTCCAATTGTTCCGGCCGAAAGAACCGCAACTTTCGTACCATCTTTTAGGCATTTCGCCTGTCCGATTTTTATTTTTTCGTAATGTCCGAAATTTTCTACTTCCCAATTTGAAATGACGCCTCTTCCTCTCGGATATCGAATCGCGATAGGATGATTTAGTCCTAATTGAGCAGTGTATAAAATGTTTTGAAGTTCAATTTCGTTAAGCGGTGCATAAATAATCATATTCGGAATCGAACGTAAATAAGCAATATCGAAAACGCCGTGATGTGTTGCGCCGTCTTCGCCCACTAACCCAGCTCGGTCTAAGCAAAAAATCACAGGCAGATTTTGCAGCGCGACATCGTGAATCACTTGATCGTATGCGCGTTGTAAAAACGTCGAATAAATATTGCAATATACAACCATGCCTTGTGTCGCCATTCCAGCGGCAAGAGTTACGGCGTGCTGTTCTGCAATTCCAACATCAAATGCACGATCCGGCAATTCATCCATCATAAATTTTAATGAACTTCCTGATGGCATTGCAGGCGTAATGCCGATTATTTTTTCGTTCTTTTTGGCTAAATCTAAAATAGTTAAACCAAAAACATCCTGATATTTAGGCGGCAGGTTTTCTTCATTTTTTAAATGAATTTCTCCCGTCGAAGCATCAAATTTTCCAGGAGCATGATATTTTACCTGATTTTCTTCAGCCTGCTGCAAACCTTTTCCTTTTGTCGTAACAATGTGAAGAAATTTAGGACCTTTTATCTTTTTTAAACGATTTAATTCTTTGATTAGAGTTGGAAAATCATGTCCGTCGATTGGACCAGAATAATCAAAATTCAAAGATTTGATCATGTTATTCTGTCTCGGGTTTTTTCCGTTTTTAACGGCGGTTAAATATTGTTTTAGAGCGCCAACGCTGGGATCAATTCCAATAGCATTGTCATTTAAAATTACCAAAATATTGGCATCAGTAACTCCAGCATGGTTCAAGCCTTCAAAAGCCATTCCGCTGGCGATAGAAGCGTCGCCTATAACTGCAATATGCTGTTTGTCGAAATCACCTTTAATTTTAGACGCAATTGCCATTCCGAGTGCCGCAGAAATAGAAGTCGAAGAATGACCTACGCCAAAAGTATCATAAACACTTTCGCTTCTTTTAGGAAAACCAGAAATTCCGTCTATTTGTCTATTCGTATGAAAATTTTCTCTTCTTTCGGTTAGGATTTTATGACCGTAAGCTTGGTGGCCAACATCCCAAACTAGTAAATCTTTGGGAGTATTAAAAACATAATGTAAGGCAATCGTCAATTCAATTACGCCCAAACTGGCTCCCAAATGACCTTCTTTCACTGAAACTACATCAATAATAAATTGACGCAGTTCTTTAGCGACCTCGGTAAGCTGCTCTTCTTTTAAAAGGCGTAAATCGGCGGGATTGTGTATTTTTGAAAGTAAATTGCTTTTCATTGTAAGGTAAAAAACAAATTTACGGTTTTAAATTTAATTTTATTGCTGAGATTAAAATGCGATTGGCAAAGAATACTGCATTTTTATTTTTTTACCATTTGATTCTCCAGCCTGCCATTTAGGACAGATGCTGAGAACTCTCATTATTTCGTTCTCTAAAGTTTTCTCAATAGCAGGATCCGACTGCATGTAAGTCATCGATCCATTTTTTTCTACTGCAAACGAGATTTTAATCTTGAGATTTTTGATATAGATATCGTCTGGTTTTTTAAATTCTTTTCCAAAAAAAGTATAAAATTGATCAATACCGCCTGGGAATTCTGCATTTGTCTGCATTACAGTTCCCGTAACAAATTGTGAATCCTCTTCCTTAACTGCATTTGAAGATTGCTTTTTATCTTTAATAGTTTCACCACAACTTATAGTAACTGGTTTTTCAAATTTAGCGTGATCGACTTGTGGCAGAGGTGGTACAACTGCTTGTTTTGTTTTGGTGTCATCAATTGCGGGCTCACCAACCATAATATGCTCAGTGCGAACAGTATCTGTAACGACTTCTACTTTGTCTATCTTTTTCTTATTGCCATTTTTGTCGGCACAGCTAAATAAAGTTGTTCCCATGGCAATAAATAAAGCCAGTAAAAACATTTTACGATATTGTGTTTGCACATACAAAATTCGACTTGGAATTTGAATACTTACAGAATCTAATTGCGATTTGTTAAATCTGCCGCAAACATTTTGATTTTGGATAAAAAAATGCTGAACTTCATCAGGAAGCATTGAAGTAAAATCAACAACTGTTTTAGAACAACTCATACAAAAACGACCATTATCTTTTGGCTTCATTTTGTTCCAGTCTTCATGACAAGGTTCAGGAATGCTGATTTTATAGTTTTTTCCCATAGTTGAATATCACGATTTAAATGTAATAAAAAATAAAGAGTAAAATAGTATTTTTGCAACTATGATAAATCCTTTCACCGACGAATATTTTATGAAGAAAGCTTTGCAGGAAGCTCAAATGGCTTTTGAAAAGGGCGAAATTCCTGTTGGTGCCGTAATTGTTGTGGCAGATAAAGTAATTGCAAGAAGTCATAATTTAACCGAATTACTAAATGACGTTACAGCTCATGCCGAAATGCAGTCAATAACTGCTGCAGCGAATTTCCTTGGAGGAAAATATTTGAAAGACTGCACGCTGTACGTTACGCTTGAACCTTGCCAAATGTGTGCGGGCGCATTGTATTGGAGCCAGATCTCGAAAATTGTTTTTGGCGCACGCGATGAGCAGCGCGGCTTTTTAAATATGGGAACAAAACTGCATCCAAAAACTACAGTAGTTTCTGGCGTTATGGCAAACGAAGCAGCCGATTTAATGAAGCGTTTTTTTGTAGAGAGACGTAAATAATATTCAGGTAAATATTTAAAATTGATGACTGACTTTTCTACGATAAAAGAACTATTTCATATTACAGAGTCGAATGGATTTGGTTTTGATGAAATTGAAACTATCCAAAACATTTTTGGAACTCTTCCAAAAGTATTTAGCGATTATTATACGGAGTTTGGTAAAATTCAGCGTTTGAATCAAGCGCAAGATTCATTGATAGTTCCTGAAAGATTTCAACATTATAATCATGATACTTATTTGATTTTTTATACTGAAAATCAGGACGCTTGTGTTTGGGGAATTCATAAAGATGATTTGGCTCTTTATAATCCGCCAGTTTATATGAGTTATGATCAAAAAGAATGGAACCTAGAAACCGAAACTTTAAAAGATTTTTTCACTGCTATGGCTTTTCTTCAGGCAGGATTTGCGTTAGATTTTCCATGTAATACATTTTATGAACTAGATGAACAGGAAGTTAATTTTATAACCAAAAACTTCTATAATAAAAATGTTTCCTTTGCAAGATGGCTTGAGGGAGTACAATTTTATGGAAATAATCCAGACGATGTAATTATAATTGCATCTGGAAATCAATTGTCTTACGCTTCCAATACGAAAGAACTTTTTATTCAATTAGATAATGTCCTTTCAAAACTTGGAACGGAATTTTGAATATTGTTATGAAAATGAATGCCCTAGCCCAGATGGGAGCGGTATCCTTTTTCCTGCTCCTTTAGCAGGGAAAAGATATAGCGGACAGCTGGATCAGCTTCAAATAATTATAAAAACGTTCTAATAACTTCAACAAAAGTTAAATAATCACTACTAGGGAATTTTCTTCTTAAATAAAACAAAAAATAATTTACTTTTATAACAATTAAATCCTTGTTTTACTGTTAAGGCTTTTAGTAGTAAAAACGTATTTATGCTGTAATTGTTAACCATTAACACTCAATAGAAAGTGAAAGTAAAAGGATTAAGTCTCGTATTTTTTGTATTTTTTATTTTTCAATCCTGCGGCAGAAAATCGGCTGCAGATTTCAATTCCGATTTTTCACTATTTAAAGATTATATAACCAGTTTTACGGGCGGTATCGTTTCTTCGGATTCTGATATTCGCGTAGTTTTGGCTTTTGATAAAAATGAGTGGAAACCCAATCAGGAATTAGATAGTGATTTGTTTGATATTTCGCCAAGTGTGAGCGGAAAAGTTGTCGCGCTTTCGAGCAATACAATTGCTTTTATTCCGGAGAAAAAACTAAAAATGGGAACAGAATATCAGGTTACTTTAAACCTAGATAAACTGACTGCAATTCCGAAAGAGAACGAAAAAGAACTTTCTAAATTCAACTTCACCGTTAAAACGGTTAAACAGGATTTTACCATAAATACGGGAGATATCCAGTCGTATAGTAAAGAATATCAATATTTAAACTGTGTATTAAAAACGGCAGATAATATTGATCTTGAAACGGCGCAAAAGTTGGTAGAAGCCAAACAAAAAGGGAATAGTCTTAAAATTAAATTTGAAAAAGTAGCGGGGCCAGCTAAAGAATTTCGTTTTATAATTGATAGTATTCAACGTCTTGCAGATGCATCAAATCTAGAGATTATATATGACGGAAGTGATTTTGATATTGAACAGAAAGGACAAATCGATTTTCCGATTACAAGTGTCAACGAATTTAAAATTGTAAAAGTTGAGGTTCCAGATGGCAATAATCAATCGGTTTTAATTAATTTTTCTGAACCTCTTGAAAAAGGTCAGGATTTTGCAGGTTTAGTTTCGATTCAAAACACTAATAACTTGAAATTTTCTACTCAAGGAAATTTACTGAAAGTATATTTTAAGAATGAAGCCACAGCTAAAAAAGAGCCGGTCGCTCCTGTAGTTGTACAAGAAGAACCTGCTTACGTGACCGTCGATTCTGCTGCAGTTGCGGTAGACTCTGCTTCGGTAGCTGTTGATACGGTTCAAACTGAAGATATTGTTGAAGTTGTTCCAGATGAAGAACCGGAGCAGGTTGTTACGGGCGAATTGCTTTTGGAAGTTTTTCAAGGAATTGAAAGCCAATACGGCAAAAAAATGGAAGCCAATTATAGTGAAAAGATTTCATTTGACCAGATAAAACCAAATGTTCGCTTTATTAAAAACGGAACAATTCTGCCAAGTTCAAATAATTTAAAATTAAACTTTGAAGCGGTAAACTTAAGTGCTGTTGATGTAAAAGTGTATAAGATTTACAAAAATAATATTCTGCAGTTTTTACAATATAATGAATTAAACGGCGGGCAAAATCTCAAAAAAGTTGCACAGCCAATTGCCAAAACAACACTGAATTTAAAAGAAAGCACACTCGTAAATCTTGCCAAATGGAATACATATGCCTTGGATTTATCTAAAATTATAAAACCAGAACCAGGAGCAATTTACAGAGTGGAATTTGTATATAAAAAGAAATACTCTTTGTATAAATGCGAAACATCTGATGGCGAACAAGAGGAAGTTGAGGAAGAGGAAGTAGATGAAAATGACGTAAACTACAGTGGAGATTCGTACGATGATTACTCGTACTATGATGATTATAACTGGAGAGAAAGCCAAGATCCTTGCAGTGGATCGTATTATTATAATGCTAGAATTGCGACCAATATTTTAGCTACAGATTTGGGTGTTATTGCCAAAAGAGGAGAAAACAAATCCTATTTATTTGCGGTAAATAATATTGTTACAACAGAGCCTATTTCTAATGCAAGAGTCGATTTGTACAATTTCCAACAGCAAAAAATCGCAACTGAGGCGACAAGCAGTGAGGGAATTGCATCTTTTCAGCTGGATAAGTTCGCTTATTTTGCTATTGTTACTTTAGGGGATCAATCAACTTATGTGAAACTGGATGACGGACTTTCGCTGTCTGTGAGTAATTTTGATGTTGCTGGGGAGACTTTACAAAAAGGGTTGAAAGGATTTATTTATGGAGAAAGAGGCGTGTGGCGTCCAGGAGATAATTTGTATTTGTCTTTTATTTTAAATGATGCGGCAAATAAACTTCCGAAATCGCATCCAATTAAATTTAGATTGAATGATCCGAACGGAAAAACAGTTTACCAGACGGTTCAAAAAACAAACGATTTAAATCATTACGCTTTTATAGTTCCAACAAGTACAGAAGCACCAACAGGAAATTGGGAAGCAATGGTTAGCGTTGGAGGTGCTAAATTTTATAAAAGCATTAAAATAGAAACGATCAAACCGAATCGTTTAAAAATCAAAAATACGTTTACAAGAAAGACACTTTCGTCTTCGTATCCTAATACAGACAATCTTGAAGTAACTTGGCTTCATGGTGCGATTGCTAAGAATTTAAATGTAGAAATGCAGGCTAAATTCTCGCAGCAAACTACCACTTTTAAAGGTTATGAAAAATTTACTTTTGATGATTTAGTACGTCAGTTTAGTACAGAAGAAATTAATGTTTTCTCTGGGAAATTAAATGAAAGCGGAAAAGCATCAGTAAATATTCAGCCAAGACTGCAAGGTCAGGCTCCGGGAATGTTACGCGCTTCATTCATTACAAAAGTGTATGAAGAAGGCGGGGATTTTAGTACCGATGTTATGTCGACGACTTATTCTCCTTATAAAACGTATGTAGGTATAAAATCGCCAGAGCTCAACAAATACAATATGCTTGAAACCAGAGCATCAAATCGTTTTGATGTCGTTACGGTTGATGAAAACGGAAGACCAAAATCCGTTCGAAATCTGGAAGTGAGAATTTACAAAGTAGACTGGCGCTGGTGGTGGGATTCGTCAAGTGATAATTTATCGAATTATAATTCTTCGAATGCAACAACTTCTTATAAAACCAAAACGATCAGCACCGATTCAAGCGGAAGAGGAAGTTTTGAATTTTCTTTGAGTGATGAAGAATGGGGACGTTATTTAATTCGTGTTGAAGATACAGATGAAGGGCATGCAACAGCATTGACTGTAAATATCGATTGGCCGGTCTGGTCAGGAAAAACTAGAAATAGAGATGCTTCTACAGCCAACATGTTAGTTTTTTCTACAGATAAAAAAAATTATGCTGTGGGAGAAAAAGCGCAGATTTCTTTTCCTTCAAGTGAGGGCGGACGTGCTTTGATTTCGGTTGAAAACGGATCTCGAGTAATTCAGACCATTTGGGCAGAAACTAAAAATGGTGAAACAAAAGTCGAAGTTCCGATTACGGGAGCGATGGCACCAAATGTCTATTTTAATATCACATTATTACAGCCTCACGCTTCAACGAAAAACGATTCGCCTATTCGTATGTACGGAATTGTTCCGATTGAAGTTGTCGATAAAAACACCATTTTGGCACCAACAATTAATATGCCCGATGTTTTAAGACCAGAACAGCCTTTTACGGTAAAAGTGGGCGAGAAATCTGGTAAAGAAATGACGTATACCATTGCCGTTGTCGATGAAGGACTTTTGGATTTAACACGTTTTAAAACACCAAATGCATGGGACAGCTTCTATGTTCGCGAAGCTTTGGGAGTAAAAACCTGGGATATTTATGATGATGTAATAGGTGCGTATGGCGGAAAAATAAATCAGATTTTTAGCATTGGTGGTGATCAGGATTTAGGCGGCGGAAAAGCTAAAAAGGCAAATCGTTTTAAACCAGTTGTGTTGTATTATGGTCCGTTCAAATTAGAAAAAGGACAGACGAAATCTCATGAATTAAAACTTCCAAAATATATTGGTTCTGTTAGAACAATGGTAGTTGCGGGAGACGCAGCGACAAGTGCCTATGGAAGTGTAGAAAAAGCAACTCAGGTTAAGAGCCCGTTAATGGTTTTGGCTTCATTGCCGAGAAAAATTTCGCCATCAGAAAAAGTAACGCTTCCGGTAACTATTTTTGCTACTGAAAGCAAAATTAAAAATGTTTCAATTCAGATAAAAACCAGCAACGGATTGAAAGTAATGGGAAGTGCCGTTCAGAGATTGAACTTCTCTCAGCCAGACGAAAAAATGGCGTATTTTAATTTGGTTGTAGGTGCAGCAACGGGAATAGCAAAAGTGCAGGTTATTGCAACTTCTGGGAGTGAGAAATCAGTTTACGATGTCGAAATTGATATGACGAACCCAAATCCAGTTACGAGTACCTATACAGATGTTGTTCTGGCGCCAAACAGTTCGAAAACACTTTCGTGGAAAACGTTTGGTGTTGCTGGAAGCAATAAAGCAAGATTGGAAGTTTCGTCTATGCCGTCAATGAATTTAAACGGAAGACTTCAATTTTTAATCCAATATCCGCATGGTTGTGTGGAGCAGACTACATCGTCAGTTTTCCCGCAATTGTTCTTAAGTGATGTTGCTGATATTGATGCGAAACGCAAAGATATTATTCAAAAGAATATTGCAGCTGGAATTGCAAGATTAGGAAACTTCCAATTGTCAAACGGTGGATTACCATACTGGCAGGGGAATGCAATTGCTGATGATTGGGGAAGTTCATACGCTGGACATTTCTTGATCGAAGCAGAGAAAAAAGGTTATGTACTGCCAATTAATTTCAAATCAAAATGGTTGTCCTATCAGCAAAAAGAAGCCAAACAATGGCGTTTTGAACCTAAATATGGTAATGACTTGGCTCAGGCTTATAGATTATATACTTTAGCTTTAGCTGGAAATGCTGATTTATCATCAATGAACAGATTGCGAGAAACAAAAGGCATTTCGAACGAAAGTATGCTGCGTTTGGCGGCTGCTTATGTTCTAGCTGGACAAAAATCGGCAGGACAAAGTTTGTTTTTGAAAACCAATATTGATGGCAGTTCAGATGGATATAGCTACTACTATTACGGTTCAAACGAAAGAAATAGAGCAATGGCTTTGGAAACCATGCTGCTTTTAGGACAAAAACAAAAAGCATTTGCAATGGCTTCAAAATTAGCCAAAGAAATGTCGGCTAATCAGTGGATGAGTACACAGACAACTGCTTATTGCTTATATTCTATGTCGAAATTTGCTATTAGTAACGGTCCAAAAGGAATCAATCTTCAGTTTAGTAAAAATGGCAAGGGAGAAACTATAAATACTCAAAAAACAGTTGCTGATCGCAGTTTGTCTGTCGCCTCTGGAACAAACAGTATTACATTAAAAAACAATAAAAATAACACGATTTATGTCCGTGTACTGAACACAGGTATATTGCCGATCGGGGAGGAAAATGCTGTTCAAAATGATGTTTCGGCCAACATTGTTTTCAAAAACAGAAAAGGAAGTGTTATCAATGTTTCTAAAATTACTCAAGGAACTGAGTTTGTGGCCGAAGTTACGATCAAAAATCAAAGAGGAGAAAGTGTTCAGAATGTAGCTTTATCGCAAATTCTGCCTTCAGGATTTGAAATTGTAAATACGCGTTTTACAGATTACGGAGACGCAGTAAATAATATTGCCGATTATATTGATATTCGCGACGATAGAACCAATTTCTATTTTGGAATGAAAGCAAGAGAAACCAAAGTCTTTAGAATTCTGTTAAATGCGTCATATTTAGGAAATTATTATTTACCTGGTTTGCAATGCGAAGCAATGTATGATAATACGTTCTTAGCCAGAACAAAAGGATTCTGGGTTGAGGTTGTGAAATAATTTTTTTTAGCCACAGATTACACAGATTATCACAGATTTTTTTTTAATCCTTTAATCTCTGGCAAAAAATCTTTGTGATAAAAGGTATCCCGCAGATTTTGCAGATCAAACAGATAAAAATAAAATCTGCCAAATCTGCGAAATCTGCGAGAAAAAAACTTAGCGAACTTAGCGATAACTTAGCGCCTTTGCGGTAAAACAATTAGTGTTGAAAAATAAATTAAAAGCGTTTTTCCAACGCATTCTAAACTGGATAAAAAGAAACAAAATAAAATCAGCAATTGCATTTGTGCTCTTGCTGATTTACTATTTTTCGATACCCCGAACTTTATTTAAAGAACCCTATTCAACCGTTATTGAAAGTAAGGACGGAGAACTGCTTGGCGCTAAAATTGCCCGCGACGGACAATGGCGTTTTCCGTCACAGGACAGTGTTCCAGATAAATTCAAAAAGTGCATTGTTTATTTTGAAGACGAATACTTCTACAAACATCCGGGATTTAATCCAGGTGCAATGGTAAATGCTTTTAAGCAAAACAGAAAAGCAGGTAAAGTAGTGAGAGGCGGAAGTACACTTACGCAGCAAGTCATTCGCTTATCCAGAAAAGGAAAGAAGAGAACTTATTTTGAAAAGCTGATTGAAATCATCCTTTCAACCCGATTAGAATTGGGATACTCTAAAGACGAAATTCTCGAAATGTATGCCGCTCATGCGCCTTTTGGAGGAAATGTCGTCGGGCTGGAAATGGCTTCATGGCGTTATTTTGGCGTACAGTCCAATCAGTTATCTTGGGCTGAAAATGCAGTTTTAGCAGTTTTACCCAATACACCAAGTTTGATTTATCCCGGCAAAAATCAGATTAAATTATTAAATAAACGAAACAGACTTTTATTAAAATTGCATCAGGAAGGAATTATTGATAAGCAGACTTATGAACTTTCAATAGAAGAACCTTTACCCCAAAAACCGTACGATCTGCCGCAAATTGCGCCGCATTTATTGCAAAGAGTGGCAAAAAATGAAGAAGGGACCCGAGTAAAAACAACATTAGATTATGCACTGCAGAATAGAGTAAATCAAATTGCGAGGTATTATTACAATCAACATAAGCAGAATGAAGTTCATAACTTAGCTATTTTGGTGATTGATGTGCAGAATAGGAACATAATGAGTTATGTTGGCAATGCACCAACAGACAAAGACCATCAAAAAGACGTTGATATTATTGATGCTCCAAGAAGTACGGGAAGTATCTTGAAACCGCTTTTATACGGCGCAATGCTGGATGATGGTGAAATATTGCCTAACACTTTAATTGCCGATATTCCAACGCAGATTTCGGGATATACACCGCAAAACTTTAATCTCACTTTTGATGGCGCAGTTCCGGCACATCGAGCTTTGTCGCGTTCTTTGAATATCCCAGCAGTTTTAATGCTTCAGGATTTTGGAGTGAATAAGTTTTACGAAGAGCTTCAAAATTTTAAATTAAAAAACATTAATAAAACACCTGATCACTACGGTTTGTCACTTATTTTGGGCGGTGCCGAAAGTAATTTGTGGGATTTATGCAGAACGTATGCAAATCTATCTTCGACATTAAATTATTATACTAAAAATCAATCTAAATATAGAACGGGAGAGTTTACGGAATTAAATTATAAAAATGATTTTAAACCAGATTTCGGTTCAGAAACCAATCAGAAAAATATTTTGGGTGCGGGCTCAATTTGGCTGACTTATAATGCAATGGAAGAAGTAAACAGGCCGGAAGGAGATGAAGCTTGGAAGTTTTATGACAGTTCCTTAAAAATTGCATGGAAAACAGGAACAAGTTTCGGGAATCGTGATGCATGGGCAATTGGCACCAATTCAAGATACGTAGTCGGAATTTGGGTTGGAAATGCAACTGGAGAAGGAAGGCCAACGCTTACCGGCGTGACAAGTGCAGCGCCAATTTTGTTTGATGTTTTTAATTTACTGCCTAGACAACGATGGTTTGATACGCCTTTTAAGGATTTAGAAGAAGTCGAGGTCTGCCGTTTAAGCGGATATCTGGCAAAGGAAAACTGTCCAAAAATAAAACAATGGGTTTCTAAAAAAGGAAAATCGACAAAGGTTTGTCCGTATCATAAAACAATTCATGTAGATAAAACAGAACAATTTCAGGTAAACAGCAGCTGCGAGAGTGTCGAAAATATTGTGACTAAAAATTGGTTTGTTCTTCCTCCTGTAATGGCTTGGTATTATAAAAGCCAGCACATTGAATATCTGCCTCTACCACCATTTAAAGATGGCTGTGAGGGAACACAAGCCACAACAATGGATTTTATTTATCCAAAAGCAAACAGCAAAATTTATTTGACTAAAGATTTTAATAGCAAAGTACAGCCTGTAATCTTAAAAGTAGCTTATTCTGAAAGGGACAAAGAACTATTTTGGTATGTTGATGACGTTTATAAGGCCACAACAAAAACCTTTCATGAACTGCCAATTACGCCAACAAAAGGAATACACTATATCACGGTTGTAGATGCTTCAGGGAATGAAATTAGGAGAAGAATTGAGATTGTGAGAGAGTAGAACCGGTCAATATTTGAAATTTAAACGAAGATTTTCGTTATTTGAAAATCTTATGGTAGCTCCAAATATAAAGCCTTTAATTTCAGGAATGTTTTCTTGATTAAAAGGAACAGAATAACCTATTCCCAAGTCCATCAAGTTTATTAGCGTGATTCCAGCGAGTGCGTAGGCATTTTTATGCGAACCTCCAATTTTTGCAAAAAGCCACTCTCTAGATAGATATAAATGAAAGTCTGGTAATCCATAAGTTTTGCTATCATAACGTGTAATTCCGTAACCTAGACCAACAAGTAATTTATTGTCATTTTGACAAGCTAAGCAAAACTCTAAACCACCTGTAAACTGACTTTTTGCTGCTATCGAATATGAAATGTAAAAAGCAGGACTCATGTCGATATCTTCGCTGTTAAAAGAGTTTTTGTCAGAGGGAAATTTAACAGGTTTCAATAACTCTTTGCGATAGTCTCGTGGAGAGATATTTTTGGATTTAATAAGTTTTCCATCTTCGCTATACCATTTTGCATTGCCTATCGCGGAGTATTCGTTCAAGTTCTTGGTGCCAGCTAGATATCCTTGAAATTGTAACTGATTGTTTTTTACGTAATAATCTTTAACAGGAAAAACGTAAAAAGGATTAGAAAAATTATCTTTTTTTATAGAATAACCTAAAGCGTCTTCCGTTTTAATTTCTTTCTGAGAAATTCGATAATAAACAGCAAGTTCTTTACGCTCTCTGTTCCAGTATTTGTCAAAATAAATAGTGTCATTTTGGGATGTCACTTTAGAAGAAAACAAAAAAAGGATGTAAAAAAAGTAATAGAGATTTTTTTTTTGGCTTAAGTAAAGTCTTTTGTCTGGCGTTAGCATGTAATTTTTCGAATTAATAATTAACAATTCCATGTAAACCTACTTAAACACTTTTTTGGATATGGTAATTAAAAGTTTTTTTTATGCCGCTATAAGACTAAAAACAATCATAAAATTTAATTTAAAAGCACAAAAAAACCGCCAATCTCACGAAAGGCGGTTTTTTGTTTTTTATTCTGAAATAACATTTCCTTTTTTATCATAGAAATGGTATTCTAAGTACGTGTAAGCGTCACGAGGTATGATTTTCACCCATTTCTTATGTTCAAAAAACCATTTTGAACGTAATGATGGAAAACCTTTGCTGAGGTATGCAGCCACAAACGGATGTGTGTTTAGCACAACTTTATCGTGGGTTTTTAAAAGTCTGTCTAAATCAGATGTGATTTTATCAATGATTAATATTGGCGCTTCAATTTCGCCATGTTCATTGTTTGGATCTTCTTCTCTAGTTTTTATATTAACTTCTGGTCTTACGCGCTGTCTTGTAATTTGAACTAAACCAAATTTACTCGGCGGTAATATTTTATGTTTTGCTTTATCGTCGCTCATTTCTTCTCGCAAGAAGTCGAACAAGACTTTCCTATTTTCAGGATTAGACATATCGATAAAATCAACTACTATGATACCGCCCATATCTCGCAGACGAAGTTGTCTGGCGATTTCTGCTGCTGCAATCATATTTACTTCCATGGCGGTGTCTTCCTGGTTGGTTGCTTTGTTTGAACGATTTCCGCTGTTTACGTCTATAACGTGAAGAGCTTCAGTGTGTTCAATGATAAGGTAAGCCCCTTTACTCATAGAAACGGTTCTGCCAAAAGAAGTTTTGATTTGTCTCTCTATATTGTATTTCTCGAAAATTGGAGTATCATTTGATTGATAAAACTTCACAATCGATTGTTTTGAAGGTGCAATTTCTTGCAGATATTCCTTCGTTTGATGGTACAACTCTTCGTCATCTATTTGAATACCGCTGAAGGTATCATTGAATACATCTCTTAATATCGAAGAAGCTCTGTTAAGCTCTCCTAATACTTTTGATGGATGATGAGCAGTTGGTAATTTTTTACACATTGCAGACCATCTGCCAAGCAGGTTCTGCAAATCTTTTTCTAATTCGGCTACGTTTTTGCCTTCGGCTACTGTACGAACAATAACACCAAATCCTTTAGGTTTGATCGATAGAACAAGTTTTTTTAGACGATCCTTTTCTTTTTTGTCTTCTATTTTTTGAGAAATAGAAACACGATCAGAGAAAGGAACTAGAACGATAAATCTTCCAGCCAATGAAAGCTCAGCACTTATTCTTGGGCCTTTGGTTGATATAGGTTCTTTAACTACTTGAACTAAAACAGATTGATTGGCACTTAAAATATCAGTAATGATGCCATCTTTGTCAATCTCTTTTTCAAACTGAAAGGTTTTTAGGGAGAAATCTTTTATTTTACCTGCGCTTACAAGTTTTATGAATTTCAGTTGGGAAGCTAAGTTTGGACCTAAGTCATGATAATGTAAAAAAGCATCTTTTTCGAAGCCTACATTTACAAAAGCAGCATTTAGTCCAGCAACTGGTTTTCGGATTTTGGCAATAAAAATATCACCAACCTGAAAGTTGCTTTTCTCTTCTTCTTTGTGTAATTCAATTAGTTTTCCATCTTTTAATAAGGCAAAATCTACGGCTTCAGAACTAGATCTAATGATTAATTCTTTATTCACACTGTAAATTTTTATCCGAACTTTCTAGCAATAGGCAGTAGGCAGTAGGCTGTAAGCAAATTGAATTGCTTATAGCTTAAAGCTTATAGCTTAAGGCCTAATTGTAAGGATGGATTAAACAATATTTTTTAACAGGTATTGAACCCGGGGAAAGAAGATTAGTAGAGAATAGAACAAAGAGAATAGATTTTTACGTCTATTTTCTATTTTCTTTACTCTTTCATCTTTTTTCAATTTCAATGAACGTTTAAAAAGAAAAAAGTAGTTTAAAACTACTTTTTCTTTTTGTGGCGGTTAGCTCTCGCTCTTTTTTTACGTTTGTGAGTAGCTACCTTATGTCTCTTTCTTTTTTTACCACTTGGCATATCGTGTCGATTTTATGTTAATTAATATTATTTTGCTTCGTTGTTTGTTTTTACTCCTTCTACAAATACTTTTGCAGGTTTGAACGCAGGAATGTTGTGTGCTGGAATTTTAATTGTTGTGTTTTTAGAAATGTTTCTTCCAGTCTTTTCAGCTCTAGTTTTTACGATAAAACTACCAAAACCTCTTAGGTAAACATTGTCTCCAGTTTCTAAAGAAGTTTTTACTTCTTCCATAAAAGTTTCCACTGTTGCTTGAACATCTCCTTTTTCAAGACCTAGTTTCTCTGAAATCTTCGCTACGATATCTGCTTTCGTCATTTTCTTTCCTATTTTATTTTATAAATGGTGTACTATTTTTTTGAGTTTGCAAATATAGGAATTAAAAAAATAATTAATCAAGCTAATTCGTTAAATTTTAATTACATAAACATTTACTTTTGTATTCTAAGTATTTTGCAATGGATTTTCATAACATATTGATAAAATGGTATTTACGAAACAAGCGTGATTTGCCTTGGCGAAAAACGGTCGATCCGTACCAAATTTGGCTCTCAGAAATTATGCTGCAGCAGACGCGAGTTGCTCAAGGAATGCCTTATTTTTTCGCTTTTACCAAGGAATTTCCTACTGTAAAAGATTTGGCAGATGCCTCTGAAGAAAAAGTTTTAAAACTTTGGCAGGGTTTAGGGTATTATTCAAGAGCTCGAAATCTTCATAAAACAGCTCAATATATTAGTAATGATTTAAACGGCGTTTTTCCAGATTCTTATAAAGAACTTTTAAAACTTAAAGGTGTTGGTGAATATACCGCAGCCGCAATTGCTTCTTTTTCATATAACGAATCGGTTCCAGTTGTAGACGGAAATGTATTCCGGGTGCTTTCGCGCTACTTTGATATTGAAACAGATATTGCGCTTCCGGCTGCCAAAAAAGAATTTGCTGCACTTGTGCACGAATTAATGCCCAAAGACAATCCAGCAATTTTTAATCAGGCCATAATGGAGTTTGGTGCGCTGCAATGTGTTCCAAAAAGTCCAGATTGTTCTGTCTGTGATTTTAATGAAAGCTGTGCGGCATTACAAAAAGGAAAAGTAAATCAGCTTCCCGTTAAATCTAAAAAAGTTAAGGTGTCCAATCGTTATTTTAATTATTTGATTTTAGAAGATGTTTTAGGGAATACATTAATTCAAAAAAGAACTGATAAAGGTATTTGGCATAATCTCTATGAATTTCCACTTTTAGAAACACAGTCTATTGTCGGTTTTGATGTAGTTTCCAAAGCGGCTAAAGAAGAAATATTTTCTTCTTATACTATTATAGGTATAGAGGATTACGCAGAATCAACGCTGGTACATAAACTTTCGCATCAGCATCTTCATATACAGTTTTGGAAAATTAAGGTAAAAGAGAAAATAGAAAATGGAGTTGATCCTGAAAAATTAAAAACTTTTCCTTTCCCAATTGTGATTTATAAATTTATAGAAAAGCAGGAAATAATTTGCTAAAAAAATGTATCTTTGGTAGAAATACCACCAAAAACTATGAACGGAACATTAAATAAAGTGATGCTTATTGGCCATTTGGGCGATGATGTAAAGATGCATTATTTTGATGGCGGAAATTGCATCGGACGTTTTCAGCTGGCTACAAATGAAGTTTATATCAATAAAACAACCAACGAAAAGATCACTTCTACGGAGTGGCATAACTTGGTTGTGCGTAATAAAGCAGCCGAAATTTGCGAAAAATATCTTTCTAAAGGAGATAAGATTTATGTTGAAGGAAGAATAAAATCTCGCCAATGGCAGGCAGAAGACGGCACGACGAAATATACTACAGAAATTCAGGTTACAGAATTTACTTTTCTGACAACCAAAAAAGAAACTGCGCATACTAAACAAAATCAAGATACAGAATCAACAAAAAACACTAACTTTGATGCTGCTACTAATGAAGGGCTTCCAATTAACGATCTGCCTTTCTAAAAGATGTTTAACTAATTTGATGCAATTTGGAGCCGGAGCCCAGTTTACTCTTTATAACAAATCCTGACACTAATATAATTATTGGTTTTGTCGGAATATTTATTTTGTTATTTCTTTCAGCAATAGTTTCAGGTGCTGAAGTAGCGCTCTTTTCGTTATCACAGCAAGACATCGATGATACTTTAAACGATAATCAGGCCAAAGGTAAAATCATCTCCAATTTATTAGACAGACCTAAAAAACTATTGGCTACATTACTGGTAGCGAATAATTTTTTTAATATCGGTGTAGTTATATTGTTTGCTTATATCGGGCAGAATATCTTTTCAGATGTAAGTTCTCCCGTTTTTAAATTTACACTTGAAGTAATTTTAGTTACTTTTTTCATTCTTCTATTTGGAGAAGTGCTTCCTAAGGTCTATGCAAGCAGAAATAGCGTGCGTTTTGCTAAGCGTGTTGCGTATCCGCTGGCTTTTTTAGATAAACTACTTTCTCCTATAAGTTTGCCAATGCGTTCCGTTACTCTATATTTGCAGCATAAATTAGGGAAACAAAAGAATAACTTTTCGATTAATCAGCTTTCACAGGCTTTAGAGTTAACAGATTCTGAGGGAACTTCAACAGAAGAACAAAAAATTTTAGAAGGAATTGTTTCTTTCGGAAATACAGATACAAAGCAGGTAATGAGTCCGAGAATTGATATTTTTGCATTGGAAATATCAGAATCTTTCGCCTGTATTTATCCTAAAATAATTGAAAAAGGATTTTCTAGAATCCCGATTTACAGTGATAATATTGATCAAATTGAAGGTGTACTGTTTGTTAAAGACTTACTGCCTCATATCGATAAAGAAGAATTTGACTGGACATCTTTAATTAGAGAAGCTTTCTTTGTTCCTGAAAATAAAAAGCTGGATAATTTGCTAAAAGATTTCCAAGGATTGAAAAGTCATTTGGCGATAGTTGTAGATGAATATGGAGGAACTTCTGGATTGGTGTCTTTAGAAGATGTAATAGAAGAAATAGTTGGTGATATCAGTGATGAATTTGATGATGAGAATTTAAACTTTTCGCAAATCGATGAAAATAATTTTCTTTTTGAAGGAAAAATTAATCTTAAAGATTTCTACAGAATTGTAAACGTAGATGAAGATGCTTTCGAATCTCATAAAGGAGAAGCAGAAACATTGGCTGGATTTATCTTAGAAATTTTAGGTAATTTTCCGAAAAAAGATCAGAAAGTGCCTTTTAAAAACTGTATTTTCACAATAGAAACAGTTGATAAAAAGCGTGTAAAACAAATAAAAGTAACAATAAATTAAAATGCTCAATAGAATACTTTCAATAACAGCAATTTTGCTTGCGCTAACGGTTTTAAGCTGTAAAAACGATGTTTTGCCAAAACCGGCAAGTTTTCTGCGATTGGATTATCCAGAAGCAAAGTATGTGAATTTTGAAAACAATTGCCCATTTTCTTTTGAAATGAATGAAGACGCTGTTATTAAAGGCGAAAAAGAATGCGGTTTCGCGATTACTTATCCAAAGATGAAAGCGACCATTTATTTGACTTATAAGCCGGTAAATAATAATATTGATAAATTGTTACGTGACGCTCAAAAACTGACTTACGAACACGTAATTAAAGCCGATGATATTTTAGAGCAGCCATATATAAATCCCCAGAAAAAAGTGTACGGAATGTTTTACCAAGTTGATGGAAACGCGGCGACAAATTCACAGTTTTATGTTACCGATAGTACAAAACACTTTTTAATAGGTTCTGTTTATTTTTATGCAAAACCAAATTTTGATTCAATTATGCCAGCAGCGAGTTATGTTAAAAATGATATGCAGCGTTTGATGGAAACATTGAAATGGAAATAAAGAAATAAAAAAAAGGATCTATTTAGATCCTTTTTTAGTCATTTTCTATGCCTTGACAATATTTAATATTCCATAGGAATATCTCATCGGTAGCAAAAAAATAGTTTTGTTTTGTGTTGTGTCCTGTAAGGACACTTGTTTTCGTGGAAATAACAATCCTGTATTATTAATCAAACGTTCCACCGGACGATAATCTTAATTCAAATTTAATTCTACCAAGGAGACATTCCTACGGAATGAATTATTTTAAATTTAAGACTTGAAATTCGACACTTTATAAGTCTTCCCGTCGCCAGTTTCCTGAACCACTTTTGTCAAAGACTCAGAGTTTTGAATTGTTTTGTCAAAACTTACTGTAGCAGTTTTTTTGTCAAAATCCACAGTAGCTTTATCAACTCCGTCAAGATTTGCTAATTCCTCTTCTATAGTTTTAGCACATCCTACAGCACAAGTCATTCCGTCGATTGTAAAACTTGCTGTTTGTAAATTTTCTGCAGCAATTGACTTATGTTCTTTTGGAGCGCTTTTTTCTGCGTTTACAACTTGTAGACTTTTATCTTCTTCCTTTTTACAGCTAACGAATACTAGACCAGCGATTGTTGCGGCGATTAAAATTTTTGAAATTTTCATTATATATAAATTTAATTTGCGATTTCTTTCTTGCAAAATTAATAAAAAGAGAAAGGTTAGTTCGCAAAATTATTACAAATTTGCAGTAAAATATGATTTATGGATACAAAGCAGTTAAAGTGGGTATATTTATTGATTCTTTCTCTTATTTGGGGAAGCTCTTTTATTTTAATAAAAAGAGGATTAGTTGGTTTGACTGCTATTCAGGTTGGATCGTTCCGAATTATTTTTGCCGCTTTGTTTTTACTGATTATAGGATTTAACAGCCTGAAAAAAATATCTCGCCGTCAATGGAAGTTTGTTGCTATAACCTCGTTTTTTGGAACTTTTATGCCGGCTTATCTTTTTGCTATTGCAGAAACTCAGGTTGATAGTTCAATTGTAGCGATTCTCAATTCGCTTACGCCTCTAAATACATTGATTCTGGGAATTATTGCTTTTGGAATTCAATTTCAAAAGCGACAAGTTTGGGGCGTTTTTGTTGGTCTTTTAGGTTGTCTGCTTTTGGTTTTAAGCGGAGAATCTGCAGGCGGAGGACAAAATTATTTATATGTTTTATTGGTGGTTATTGCAACTTTGAGTTATGCAATAAATGTTAACTTGATTAAAAAATATTTACACGATTTAAATTCCATAAGTATCACAACGGGGAATTTTGCAGTTCTTTTTCTGCCTGCGCTAATTATTTTGAGTACAACAGATATCAGTCAGAAAATACATTTTGCAGAAACACAGCATTCGATATTTTTTGTAATGATTCTTGGTGTTTTAGGAACTGGAATTGCTAATATTCTTTTCTTCAAATTAATTCAGATGTCATCGCCGGTTTTTGCTACATCTGTGACCTATTTAATTCCGATTGTTGCTTTTTTCTGGGGATTGTTGGATAACGAAATGCTGACACCGATTCAGTTTTTCGGAGCATTTATTATTCTGATTGGAGTTTATTTGTCGGCGAAGAAGTGATTTTTATTTGTTAGATTTTGGATGTAAGTTTTGGGAGGAGCTTCGACTTCGCTCAGCCTGACAAAAATTGCGTGCCTGGCTTCATGAAATATGACGTATAAAAAAAGCTTTGCCACAGTTTAAAACTTTGACAAAGCCTCAGAAATCTTAAGATATTATCAGCTGAAAACCTTTGTTGCTTTGAGCCTTTGTAACTTTGAGCCTCTTATTATAAAAAATCTCCGTCAGAAACCTCTTCATTAATCTTGATATCAGACATTTTGATGTCCAATTCAAAACCAACATTCTGAATTAAATTAAAAGGAACTTTAACCCCTTTTACTTCTTTATAATCATTGAAATTAGTGATTTGTGCTGCTGATTTTCCGCCTTGTTCACGGATTTTAGATTCTGCTGTTTTTAAACCTGATTTAACGTCGTAATAATACGTTGTTTTGCCGTCTTTGATTACATACGCATCACTTCCGTTGATTGGTTCAATTCCTTCAACTTTCAAATCAGTTCTTTTTACCAATTGTAATTCTTCAAATGGAGCTGCATTCGCTTTCATTTCGACTAAATCTTCACCTTCAAGGTTTTTTCTTTGTCCCTGTTGTTCGATATAAGCACCTTTTTCGTTTACAACTTGTTTCATTAAATTCATAGTTCCCATTGAAAGCGAAACCATCATTTTTCCTTTTGAATCTAATTTTGAAATAAAAGTTAATGGACCTGGAGCTTGAGGAATAGTTGTTGAACCATTCATATAAAGCGTTTTAACCGAAGTAACTGCTTTTTCTCCTCCAATTGCTTTAATGTAGTTTTCAAAAACCGTTTTTGCGCTGATATCTTTTGGCGCTTCTTTTTTTACTGAAGGTTTTTCGATTGGATTTCCAAATCTATCAAAGTAGAAAATTGGGATTTGTAATTTTTCTAAACTAGAAATTACATCAGAGCCTTTTCCAACAATTACAATACGCATATTATCCAACAGGAAATATTTATTTGCAACGCGATAAATATCATCTGCCGTAACATTGTTGATTGTTTGAATGTATTTTTCGTAGAAATCAGCTGGAAGCTTTTCTGTTTCAATGTTTAAAGCATAACGGGCAACAGCTTGTGGTTTTTCAACCTGCATTACAAATCTTCCAATATAACCTGCTTTTACGTTTCTTAAAACTTCTGGATCAACTCTTTCGCTGCGGATTCTTTTGATTTCTTTTACAAATTGAACCACTGCGCTGTCTGTAACGGTATTTCTAACTGCAGATGTAGCTTTGAATTTGGTTACATATTTTCCGCTTCCAATGCTTGAGTTTGCGCCGTATGTCCAAGCGTGCTGTTCTCTTAAGTTCATGTTTAAATAACTGTTGAAATCACCTCCCAAAATCTGATTTGCAATAACAGCAGGGAAAAAATCTGGATCGCTCATTTTTAAATTTAAAGTATTTACTAATGAGATTTCAGATTGAACTGCGTTGGGAACATCTACAAAATCAATTTGTAATTTTGAAGGGTTTGCAGGATCAGGATAATTGTTTTTTGGAGCATTTTGTTTTTTCCATCCGCTAAACAATTTTTCTACAGCTGTTTTTATTTCTTTAAGTTTAACATCTCCAATTACAACTAAATAAGCGTTTTCTGGAACAAAATAAGTACTGTAGTTTTTTTGAACATCAGCAAGGGTTACGTTTTTTACAGTTTCCTCAGAAAGATATTCTCCATTCGGATGATTTTTTCCAAATGCTAATACATCAACAACTCTATTCGAAATAGCAGGAACACTTTTTTCGTCGGCTTTCAAGCCTTCTAGTAGTTTTGCTTTTTCTTTATCAAATTCTGATTGAGTAAAATTAGGCTGTAAAGCACCTTCGGCTAAAAGCTCTAAAACACGTCCAGAATATTTAGATAATGAACTTGCATAAGCGCCTTGTGAGGTGAAATTTATATTTGCTCCGTAGAAGTCAATTTCTTCATTAAAAGATTCTTTGGTTGTTTTTTTAGTTCCGTTTCCGATTAAACTGCTTGTTAATTCATCAACTCCTTTTTTACTGCCTTCGGTAAATGGCGCATTATCTAAAGTAAGCGTAAAACTTACTCGAGGTAATTTATGGTTCTCAACGATCAAAACTTTCATGCCGTTTGCCAAAACAAAGGTTTGAGGTTTTTTGATGTTGACTACTGGCGCATTGCCTGGTTTGGGTTGTGGGCGATCTTGTGCTTGCATAATTCCAGTTAGGAATAAAAGGATTAAAAAAGTATATATTTTTTTCATGATTCGATATTCTTAGTTTTGAGATTTTGGGGTAGGAATATAATCTAGAATTAAGCGTTGATTGGGATTTAAATATTTCTTAGCAACTTCTCTAATTTCTTCTCTTGTAATAGAATGATAAATGTCTATTTCAGTGTTAATTAAATTTACATCACCATAAAGTAAGTAATACGAAGCAAGATTTTCTGCAATTCCTTCTACGCTCGAATTTGCATTTACATAGTTGTTATCGAATTTGTTTTGTAATTTTTCATAATCTTTTTCAGAAATAAGATCGGTTTGGATTTTTACAATTTCCTCGTCCATTTCTTTTAAGATATCTGCAGTTGTGTTTGGAGCCATTGGCAGACCATACAAAATGTACATTCCGTAATCTTCCTGACTAAATCCTACAGCGCCAATTTGTAACGCCATTTTTTTATCGTCAACAATTTTCTTGTAAAGTTTAGAGCTTTTTCCGTCACTTAAATAAGAAGAAATCAAATCTAAAACCCTGGCATCTCTAGTTTTCATTGATGGTGTTCTGTAAGAAGCAACAATCATTGGAATTTGAATATTCGGATCTTCATAAGTAGCTTGAATAGGCTGTGTTATTGGATCTTCTGTATAAGTTTGTTTTTTAACTTCTTCACCTCTTGGAATTGGTCCAAAATATTTCTGTACCCATTCTTTGGTTTTAGTTTTATCGAAATCTCCCGCAACCACTAAAACGGCATTGTTAGGAGTGTAGAATTTTTTATTAAAAGCTTGAAATTCCTCAAGAGTTGCAGCATCTAAATCTTTCATAGATCCGATAGTAGTCCATCTGTAAGGATGTTTTTTGAACATGTTCTTTTTAACCTCAGGCAAAATGTTTCCATAAGGCTGATTGTCGTAACGCATTCTTTTTTCTTCTTTTACAACTTCGTTTTGCGTGTCAACTCCAATTTTATTAATAATAGGATGCATTAATCTTTCAGATTCCATCCATAAACCAAGCTCTAAACTATTAGACGGAAAAACTTCGTAATAATAAGTTCTGTCGTCAGATGTATTGGCATTATTAACGCCTCCGTTTGCGGTTACGATTTTCATCCATTCGCCGCGTTTGATATTTTGTGTTCCTTCAAATAATAAATGCTCAAAAAAGTGTGCAAATCCCGTTCTGTCCGGACGTTCGTCTTTTGATCCCACATGATACATTACCGATGTGATAACAACTGGAGCAGAAGGATCATTGTGTAAAATGACATGAAGGCCATTGTCTAAATTGTATTCTTCAAAAGCTACTTTTTGAGCATGAGCCACTCCGCCGAGCATTAATGCAGCACTTAACATCATTATTGATTTTTTCATAAAGATTAATAAATTTATATATCAAACAAGAGTAGGTAAACAAGAGTTGATTTTAGTTACATCAAAAATAGTTTTTTTTAATTATCAATTAAAGATTTGTTTTCAATTTGGTGTTATTTTAACAATCTTTTACTTTAAATAATGGCATCTTTTTGTTTTAAAGTGCTTGAAATACAGGACTTTTTGTTTTGAAAATATTTTTGCTTTTATAGATTGCACAATAAATTTTTAATTGTATATTTGCAACCTTAAAAATCAATAAATCAATTTGGTATGTATGCAATCGTAGAGATAGCAGGGCAACAATTTAAAGTAAGCAAAGACTTAAAGGTTTATGTTCACCGTTTGTCTAACGAAGAAGGTTCAAGTATTTCATTTGACAAAGTTCTTTTATTAGACGATAACGGAAGCATAACTTTAGGCGCCCCAGCTATAGAAGGTGCTTCAGTAGAAGCTAAAGTGTTACAACACTTAAAAGGTGATAAAGTTATCGTTTTCAAAAAGAAAAGAAGAAAAGGATACAAAAAGAGAAATGGTCACAGACAATATCTTACACAAATTGTAATTGAAGGTATTACTGCAGCAGGTGGAACTAAAAAAGCAGCAGCTAAAAAAGCAGTTGTAGCAGAAGATGCTCCAGCTACTGAAGTTGAAGCAGCTCCAAAAGCAAAAAAAGCAGCAGCTCCAAAAGCAAAAAAAGAAGCTACTAAAGAATAATAACAATATTTAAACTCATACGTCATGGCTCACAAGAAAGGTGTCGGTAGTTCGAAGAATGGTAGAGAATCAGAATCAAAACGTTTAGGCGTTAAGATTTTTGGTGGTCAAGCTGCTATTGCTGGGAACATCATCGTTAGACAAAGAGGTTCAAAACATAATCCAGGTGAAAACGTTTACATTAGTAAAGATCACACTCTTCACGCAAGAGTTGCTGGAGTTGTTAAGTTCCAAAAGAAAAGAGATAACAAATCTTATGTATCTATTATTCCTTTCGAGGCTTAATAATCATAACGATTACTTTTTACAAAACCCGTTCAGAAATGAGCGGGTTTTTTGTTTTTATAATTTTTTTTGAAAGACTTTAAAACTTAAATTTGTTTAGAATGATTTTTAACTCTTTATGAAAAGAATAGTAATATTTGTTTTCCTGTGCTGTTTTAGTACTTACGGAAAAACAGTTTCAGACAGTATTGCAAACCAAATAACTGCATTAAACGATAAACAAAAAACAATCTTATATGAGTTTGAAGTTTTACAAAAGAATGGTTATAACGCTAATCTCTTTTGGCAGAAACACAGAAATCAATTTCCAGAATTAGATGATGCTCTAAGAGATGAATTAGCTATGGAGGTTTTTAAAAATTCTCATATAGTATATACTCGTCCAAAAGGTGCTGCAGTTCAATTTTGGATGAAAACACAATTGTTGACTAACTGGATGTTTTATTTATCTGCGCTTATTGCGATTTGCGCGGTGATTGCTTTGTTTAAAAAATATTGGAGTTTATTAATTGAAGTTCTGATTAAACGTTTGGCTCCTTTATTTAGGTTTTTGTTTTCTCCTGTCTTGCTAACTTACGAACTGTTTTTAATTGGAGTTTTTTGTATCTTTTACGGTTGCTCTATTACTGAATTTGTGTTGCAGACAGTAATTGTTCATGTAGGTTTGTTTTTGCTTTGGAGTCAATCAACGGCTATATTTACTAGGGAATATTGGGTTAAAAAATATATTTATGAAATAGAAAATAATTTTTGGAGCAAAGATCCGTGGAAAACAGTAAAAACAATCTGTCTTCCGGCTATTATTGTTACGCTGGCTCTTGGCTATGTATTGTTTAAAGTTCCTGATGCTGTTTTTTACAATTATGAAATTGTTGTATCTGGAATTGTGGCCGTTTATGCATTGCCGTTTTGGCGTTCATTAGAAAAATATTTATATCCTATTTTACTGCCTTTCAAAAGTGAATATAGGGCTAGAAGTATAAATTCTTTAGCAGGATGCATGGTAATAGCTATTGCTGTTACTTTTCTACTCGTATTTCAGTGGAATTCTATTTTTTATAATGTAATAACTGCATTGATCAGTTTGCTCCTCTTGTCTTTTCTCATATTATCTTCAAAAATTAATTTTAGATACAGTTATAAGAACTATTATTATTTGCAATTGTTGACAGTCGTTTGTCTTGCATTGGTTTTTGAATATGGTTATTATTCTCGCTTAAATGAAATCATCTGGTTTTTTTTAATAGGAACAAGTGTATTTATAGTACTAAAGTACTTTGAGATTTTTTCTTTTTTTTCCGATTGGAAAAAAGGAACAGCTTGGGCTTGGAAATTATTGGGACTTGCGCTATTGCTTTGGTTGATAGGGAAGGCGATTTTGTATGTTTCTAAACAAATATTTGTAGTGTAGTATAAAAGAAAAAAAACCTTTGTCAAAGTTCAAAACTTTGACAAAGGCTGTAGTGTATTTTTTAAAATTTGGATTTCCTTTTACTCAGTATCCTTAGTTTCTTCTAGATCTTCTGTTTTGCGTCCAACCTTTACTTTTGGATTGTCCTGCGTTCCAGTAACGGTTAATGGAATTCCGAAAATTCCAAAAGGTGGTAATCCCAAACGCATTTTTAAGTTTAATTTTCCGTCCAGACTTGTTGTGCCTTCGATTCTTGGTCTAAAGCCGGCAAATTTAAATTTAAAGCGTTCTACGGTTATGATATTGTTTTTGATAGTCGTTTTAATGTCTACTTTCGAAAGATCGGGATTCTTCATAGATTCCGAGCTTGTCTGTTTGCTTACTGCATTAAACATTTTTAAACCTCGAACTTTTACATCTTTCACAGAAAGAGTTCCGCCTCCAACAAGTGATGGGTAAACGGGATCCATATTTCCGTTTAAACGACCTTTTAATTGATAATCCAAAGAAACGATTCCCTGTGCTTTTTCGGCTGCGGTGGCCATTTTTCTAAACACTTCTATTTCGTTGTAAGCTCTTTTAATATCGAAGTCAGCAGCTTTAATAGAATAATCAAAATTGGCTTTTTGCGGTGTTACGGCTTGGTAATTGGCATTCATGGAAACATTGCATCCAATTAAATTAAAACCAGTATTCTGCATAGTTAATTTGCCATTTTTCATGTTTAAATTTCCAGTTGCATTTTGCAGATTCAGCTTATCAAAATTTACTTTTTGAGCATTTGCAAATAATTGTAAGTTTAGATTTGTTGGAATAATAATAACTCCAGTCTGCTTATTTTCCGCTTGTTTTAATTCTGTTTTGGGTACAGGATTTTGTGTTACAGATGCATTTGGGTCTGTGGCAGACATAAATTCATCAACATTAATATATCGCGCGGTAACTTTAAAAGAACCTTTTAAAACACCTGTATTCGTTGTAACGTAATTAAGGACATTTTGTAAATATCCATTCATTTTAAAATCACTTTCTCCGTAAGCAGCCAAGAAATTATTGAATGACATTTTATCTTGATTGATTTTAAAAATACCTTCCTCAATGATGAATTTCTTCGGAAGATATTCTGAAGCGATTCCGATATTTCTTAATTCAAGAGTTCCTTTGTTGTGTAATTTACTGTAGTTTCCTTTTTCGGCGTCACTTTGTTTTCCTTTTAAAACTAAATCAGCTTTTACAAAGCCGTCTAGGTCAAGACCTTTTTGAGAGAAAACTTTATAAATTTTATTGACATCCAATTCTCCTTTTGCTTTAACATCATAAGTTAAATCGTCAAAATTGCTTAAGTCGGCTTCAACAAATACGGGCTTCCCTTCAAAAGTAAATTGAGTTGGTTTTAAACTTACTTTTAAATCTTCGAAAGTTCCTTTTTGATTTTCAATTTTAGATTTAATTGTAATGTTTGTAATTGGATTTGGATAATATGGAGTTTTTAAATACCCATTTTTTAAATCAATTACACCATTTGTAACGGGAAAGCGTTTGTTTTTTTGATCAAAGACTCCGTTGGCTTTTACATCGCTAACTAAAGCTCCTTTTAATTGTATATCGGGAATTCCGAGTGCTTTGGTTAATTTTTCAAGATCAATTTTAGCTTTAAAATCAGCATTAATATCAGGTGTATTTATTCCTTTAACCAAAAACTTCGATTTTAAAAAATCTTGATTCATGTTTAAAGACAAGTTTTTAGCATCAACAATTACTAAATCTGGATTTAGAGATGGAACTTTTGTGTGAATATCTAAATTTAAATTTGAAACTGGAAATGCGCTTTTATTATAATTGACAAATCCGTCGCTAATTTTTACATCTAAATTCAGATCTGGCGCTAAATTTTTCGACGTAATATAATTTCCTTTTAATGTTAAAAGCAGATTGGTATTTCCTTTTAATTCGGTTTGAGAAAGCCAGGTAATGTATTTTGGAGGAAAAGCGGTAAAGACATCGTAGAGTTTGCTATTGTTAGATTTAATAACGAAATCCATATTATATCCGTCTTTCAAAATGTCAAATTTTCCTTTAAAATCGACCAAAAGCTGATTGATTTTTAAGTTATTTTGCTGGAAAAAGAACGAAAGCGAGTTTATATTTACCTTCGTAATTAAGTCGGCATCAATTTTTTTATTCATTAAATACGGTTCATCTTCATAAACGATATTCAATTTTTCGATTTTAGCTTTAGAATACAAATCAAAAACGGCTTTGTTTAAATCGCCTTTTCCTAAATAATTAAATCCAAGAGCATCAAAATGCACTTTTGTCGATTTGTCATCGTAAATAATTTTACTATTTAAAATCTCAATTCGTTCCAGTTTTAAAGCGGCTTCAGTGCTGTCTTTGGTTTGTGAAGCTTGTTCCTGCGATTTGTAAATGTTGTAATTTGCTTCTCCGTTTGGGTTCACTTTTACATTTATAAAAGAATCCGATAAATAAATCTGATCAATTTTTACCGATTTACTAAAAATCAAACTAGCTACATTTATTCCAAAAGAAACCTCTTTGGCAGTTATGAATTTTTCGTTTTTGTATGGAGCCGAACCATTTAAGCTTAAATTATCTAATGTTAAAGTAAGCGACGGGAAATGGCGGAAAAACGAAACCGAAACGTCAGAATAATTAAGTTCTGCGCTTAATCTTTCGTTAGCTGTTTTTTTGATCTGTTCCTTGATCTGATCCTCAAAAACGATAGGCGTTAAAAATAATAATGCTAAAATAACAGCGAAAGTTATTCCGAAATACTTCGCAATTTTAAATACGATTGATCTGGATTTACTTTTAGGCATAACGGATTTGTGGTATTAAATATAAAAAAATAGAGTCAAAAAAGAGCGTAATTTATCCGTGAACAGTTTCTTGTTTACCATAATTGGTAATAATAGAACCTTCATATTCAATCCATTCTTTCCATCGTTTATCGATGTCAATATTGTCTTGGTATTTTCTGGCGAAGCCTAAAAAAGTGGTGTAATGTCCAGCCTCAGAAATCATCAAATCACGATAAAATTTGGCTAATTCTTCATCTTTAATATTTTCAGAAAGAACTTTAAAACGCTCGCAGCTTCTTGCTTCAATCATCGCAGAAAACAATAATCGGTCGCAAAGTGCGTCTCTGCGGCTTCCGTCTTTTTTCATGAATTTAAAAAGTTCATTTACATAATGGTCTTTTCGTTCGCGGCCTAAAGTCAGTCCGCGTTTTTTTATGACATCGTGAACCATTTGTAAATGCTCTAATTCTTCTCTCGCAATTACAAGCATTTCGGTTACTAATTCCTCTAATTCAGAATTATAAGTAACAATGCTAATAGCATTTGATGCTGCTTTTTGTTCGCACCATGCATGATCCGTTAAAATTTCTTCGATGTTCGATTCAACGATATTTACCCATCTAGGGTCTGTAGCTAATTTTAATCCCAACATAATTTCCCAGCATTTAGTTCCTGCAAAATTAGTGTTTTTTATTCCTAAAAATCAGGAAATATCGTGCTATTGAGCTGAAAAAAGCATTATTTTGTAAGTTGAAATAAATTACCATGAATCAGAAAAAAAAACTTTTAATAATTGGGTTTGTCTGGCCTGAGCCAAATTCTTCTGCAGCCGGCGGGAGGATGATGCAGTTGATTTCGATATTCAAACAAAACGGATTCGAAATTACATTTGCGAGCGCGGCACAGGACAGTGATTTTATGGTCGATTTATTTGAATTTGGGGTAATTAAAAAAAGTATCGAACTTAATTCTTCAAGTTTTGATAATTTTATTTCAGAATTAAATCCAGATGTTGTTTTATTTGATCGCTTTATGATTGAAGAACAATTTGGATGGCGCGTAATTGAGCAATGTCCTGCAGCTATCAGAATCTTAGATACCGAAGATTTGCATTGCCTGCGCACAGCAAGACAAAAGGCATTTAAAGAAAATAGAAAATTTGAAATAATGGATTTGTTGTCTGAAGAAGTTGCAAAGCGTGAAATTGCAAGTGTTCTGCGTTGTGATTTGTCTTTGATTATTTCAGAATTTGAAATGAGTATTCTCAAAGATGTTTTCAAAATAAATGAAGAACTGCTTTTTTATCTTCCATTTTTGGTTGAAAAAATGATTGAAGAAGATCTTTTAGAATTGCCTTTATTTGAAGATCGGAAGAATTTTGTTTTCATTGGAAATTTTCTTCATGAACCCAATTGGAATACCGTTCAGTATCTCAAAGAATCAATTTGGCCTTTTCTAAAAAAAGATTTTCCTGAAGCTGTTTTGGAAGTTTATGGTGCTTATCCTTCGCAAAAAGTACTGCAATTGCATCAGCCTAAAAATGGTTTTTTTATAAAAGGAAGAGCAGAAGATGCTAATGAAGTGGTTAAAAATGCCAGAGTTGTTTTGGCGCCAATTCGTTTTGGCGCAGGTTTGAAAGGAAAGCTGCTGGAGGCAATGCAATGCGGAACGCCAAGTGTAACAACTTCAATTGGTTCTGAATCTATGCATGCAGATTTACCTTGGAATGGTTTTATTGAGAATGACCCGCAAGAATTTGCAAAAAAAGCAATTTCCCTTTATCAAGATGAAAATCTCTGGAAAAAATCTCAAAAAAATGGAGTTTCAATCATCAACAAATGCTATCAAAAAGATAATTATTCAACTAAATTAATTGACTTGGTAAATGAATTACTGATTAATTCTGAAAATCATCGACTTCATAATTTTATGGGCAATTTATTGCAGCATCATGCTTATAAAAGTACCATGTATATGTCAAAATGGATTGAAGCTAAGAACAAAAATTAAGCTTCCATTTTTCCAAATCCTACAGTTTCGCGATAAAATTGAGGAGAAACATCTGCGTTGGTCTTAAAAAATCGGCTGAAATAATGTTCGTCATCATAGCCTAATTCGTATGCAATTTCCTTAACCGTTTTATTAGTCAGATATAATTCTCTTTTGGCTTCAATAATTATTCTTTCCGAAATTAAATCGGTTAACGTTTTGTTGAAATAATTCTTGGAAATTTTTGCTAATGCTTTTGGCGAAATGTTTAATAAGTCGGCATAATTTCCAGCAGAATGTTTGGTTTTAAAATTGAGTTCAATAGCGTCTTTTAGATTTTGAAGAATAACAGGTTCTTTAGAATCTGGAACCGATTTCATTTGCTCTAATTGTTCTGTCTTTAATCGAGAAGCTGTAATCAAAAAGATTTTTAAATACGAAATAAGTAATTCATATTGTGCTAGTTCTGCGTTTTGAATTTCCGTTTTCATTTGATCCAAAACCATTTTAAAGGTTTGAACTGCCTGCTCTGTAACAATAACATAAGGAGGCTGATATATGTTATTGAACAAAACACCATTGCAGGAAACTTCTTTTTGGTGCATGTGAATGCAGTAGAAATCAGGATGAAAATGAATTGCAATTCCTTCAATGGGTTCGTCTACGCAAAGCATAAAAGGCTGATAAGGTGAAAAGGCGAGAAGTGAGTTTTCTTCAAATTGATGCTCTGCAAAATCAGCTTTTACTTTGCCTTTTCCTTTGGTAACCCAAATTAAAGAGTAATAATTATTTCGCTGTAAATGATCAAAATGGCTGTTGTCGTCAAAAGGAAGAATTTTGAAAGCCAAATTACCGTTTTGCGGATTTATTAAAGTGAAAACATTTTGAGAACTCATATCTTGTCGCATTTTTAAAAATATAAAGATAGTCATGAACTAGATTCACAACTATCCTTATAAATTGTTTTTTGTTATAGTGACTTTGTGTTTTTTAATTATACTGCTGGAAAGTCGATTTCAGTATTAGCCAAATTGTTGAAATAGTTTGTCAAAACATTTAAAGCAACATGAGCAACAGTTTCAGCAATTTCAGCATCAGATACTCCTGCATTTTTAGCTTTGTTTACATCTTCATCATTTACCAAACCATTTTTACTGATTAATGTTTTAGCCAGTTGTAAAATCGCTTCTGTTTTAGCATCAGTAGAATTTCCTGTTCTTGCTGCGTGTAAAACCGCTGGATCAGCTTTAACTAGTTTTTCTCCAATAAAAGTGTGAGCTGCTAAACAATAATCACATGAATTACTTTCTGAAACAGCTAAAGCAATTAACTCACCTGTTTTTGCATTTAGTTTTCCATGGCTCAACGCGCCGCTCAAATTTAAATATCCTTCTAAGACTGCTGGAGAATTCCCCATTGTTCTCATCATGTTCGGAACTACACCTAATTTTGCTTGTACAGCGTTGAATAAATCTTTAGTTTTTCCTGTTACTTCTTCTGGGTTTAATGCTGTTAATCGTGTCATTGTATTTAATTTTTTAATTGTTATTATTTGTTGTTGTCTTTTGACATTACAAAGGTGCGACGATTACAGATCTTAGAACATGGAGAATGTACGCTATGTGATGTACAATTTTCCCTCTCTTTATTTTGGGATAAAATTTTAGGATTTTTTCAGGAGCTAGTCCCGCTATCCGTTACAATCTTTTGTGGCGAACTCCGCCACAAAAGGATTTTCACTTCTATCGGGGCTAGGACAATCGTTTTCATAAGGGCTTTTTTCGTTTATTTTGTTTGCAATGATAAAGTTTACCACAAAGCTTTTCCGCAAATAAGACGCAAAAAAAAACAGGCTGTTCCTTGGGAACAGCCTGTTTTTTAAACTATATTCTTAAAAAATTATTTCAAAACACCTTCAACAGCCTGAACAGTTGTAGCATGATATCCAGATTTCGCTTTTTCAAAGATTTGTTTAGCCCATGTTTTTCCTTCGGGAGTTTTAACCATTTCTTTGTAAAGCATCATTACAGATCCAGTTCTGCTTATGCCAATTAAAAATTGTTCAATTGCAGGATAAGCTGGTTTGTATTGGTGAATTAATGCCTGAACAAACCATTGGCGTTTAATAATGAAGTTTCCGCCTTTTGTAAAGTTGAATTCACGGTCAATAGCTTCCATTTCTTTTGCTGTGATGTCAGCAGGAAGATGGTCTATAAAATGCTGTTTTTCTGCAGTCGTTGTAATTTTTTGACTTAAACCTTTTACGCCCGTTTCTCTCCAGCTTTTTTGGATTTTGTCAATAGCATCAAAATCAGCTGAACTTACTGGAGTAATGTTTGATGGAATTCCAGGTTTGTAAATCCAGTCTTCTAGTTTGATTTTATCAGCTAAAGTTTTGTCTCCTTTAATGAGGTTTTCATTTAAATATTTTACGAAATCTTCTGTAGTGATCGATTTAAAAGCGTGTGCATCGAAATAATTTTTAATGAAAACATCAAATTTTTCACGTCCAACGGCATTTTCAATTACTCTTAAAAAAGCATAACCTTTTACATACGGAATCATGCTGATTCCGTCATCTGGATTTCTACCTGTTAAAGATACTTTTAACCTTGTGTCAGGACTTGTTTCTCCATATTCAGCAACATTATCAACTAACTCTTTTCTTGTAATAACGTTTTGCATTTCAAATTCTTTCTTTCCAAAAATAGCTTCTCCAATGCGGTGTTCTACATAAGTAGTAAAACCTTCATTTAACCAAATATCATCCCAAGTTGCGTTGGTTACTAAGTTTCCGCTCCAGCTGTGGCCTAATTCATGTGCTAATAAACTGGTTAGTGAGCGATCTCCAGCAATAACTCCTGGAGTTAAAAATGTTAAATTCGGATTTTCCATTCCGCCATAAGGAAAACTTGGAGGTAAAACCAATACATCATAACGTCCCCAGCGATAAGGTCCGTATAATTTTTCGGCTGCTACAACCATTTTTCCAAGTTCTGCAAATTCCCAAGCCGATTTTTTCAGCATAGACGGCTCTGCATAAACTCCCGTTCTGTTGTCAATAGATTGAAATTCGATATCTCCAACTGCAATTGCCATTAAATAGGACGGAATTGCTTTGTCTTGTTTGAAAGTATAAACTCCAGTATCATTTTTCTTCTGCGGATTCACAGCGCTCATTACAGCCAATAAATCTTTAGGAACTGTAACTTTTGCATTATAAGTAAATCGAATTCCCGGCGAATCCTGACAAGGAATCCAAGTGCGAGACCAAACACTTTCTCCCTGCGAAAATAAAAATGGTTTCTTTTTATCTGCAGTTTGTTCTGGTGTAAGCCATTGTAATGCTACAGCCTCTTTAGTGGTGTTGTAGTAAATGTTTACTTTAGTAGTATTTGGTTCAATAGTGATATGAAGCGGTTTTCCATGAAATTCAGTGGCTGCGCCAAGCTCAAATTTGGTTTCTTTTTCTTCATCGCCCAAAGTTACTTTTGTGATATTTAAAGTGTTTTCGTCGAAAATGATTTCGTTTCCTTTGCTGATGTTGTCGATTGTCCAAGAAGCTTTTCCTGAAATAGTCTGCGTGTCAAAATCAACTTTGATGTCCAGATCAAGATGTTTTGCCACGGCAAGTTCTGGTTTAGAGTAGCTGTGTTCATCTATGACAGCTGTTGGTTTTGCTGCTTGATCTTTCTGACAGGCAATAACTGTGAGAAATAAAGCGGCAAGGATTAGTTTTTTCATTTTATGAAGTATTGAATTTGAAGACGAAAATTAAACAAAAAATCCCGTTTTGAATAAACAAAACGGGATTTTATTAAATATAACTATCGATTTTCATTCAGTCTGCCTTGATTTTTCTCAGGCTGACATTTGAAAATTATGCCAACATTGTAACTGGGCTTTCGATATATTGTTTTAATGTTTGTAAGAATTGAGCACCAGTTGCACCATCAATTGTTCTGTGGTCACAAGCTAATGATAACATCATTGTGTTTCCAACTACGATTTGACCGTTTTTAACCACTGGTTTTTCAACAATTGCACCTACAGAAAGGATAGCAGAGTTTGGCTGGTTGATAATTGAATTGAATTCAGTGATACCAAACATACCAAGGTTAGATACTGTAAAAGTACTTCCTTCCATTTCTTGTGGTCCAAGTTTTTTGTTTTTAGCTCTTCCGGCAAGATCTCTTACTGAAGCACCAATTTGAGATAAACTCATAGCGTCTGTAAATTTCAATACAGGAACAACTAATCCGTCTTCAACTGCTACAGCAACACCAATATTTACATGGTGGTTGATGATAATAGCATCTTCTTTCCACTGAGAATTGATTTTTGGGTGTTTTTTCAATGCTAAAGCACAAGCTTTAATTACCATATCGTTGAAAGATACTTTTGTATCTGGAACGGTATTGATTGTCGCTCTTGCGCCCATAGCTTCGTCCATACTTACTTCGATCACTAAGTTGTAGTGAGGTGCAGTAAATAAAGATTCTGCCAAACGTTTAGCGATAATTTTACGCATTTGAGAGTTTTTGATCTCTTCTGTGTAAACTTCTCCAGCAGGAACAAATACTTTTGGTGCAGCAGGAGCAGATGCTTCTTGCTTAGCGTCAGATTTTGCAGCTGGCTGTGCTTGAGCGGCAGGAGTAAAGTTTTCGATATCGCTTTTTACGATACGTCCGTTTTCTCCAGATCCTTTAACTTGGTTTAATTGAATTCCTTTGTCAGAAGCGATTTTTTTAGCTAAAGGTGAAGCTAAAATTCTTCCTCCATTTGATGAAGTGTCGGCAGTTGCTTCAGTTGCTTTTTCAGCAGTAGGAGCAGTTTTTTCTTCAGTTGCAGGTCCCGAAGCTTCGGGAGCAGTTGCAGCGCCTCCGGCAGTATAGTTGTCAGCAATTCCAGAAATATCAGTTCCTGCAGGTCCAATGATAGCTAATAAGCTGTCAACAGGAGCAGTGTTTCCTTCTTGAATTCCAATATATAATAAAGTTCCGGCATTGAAAGACTCAAACTCCATAGTAGCTTTGTCTGTTTCAATTTCTGCTAGAATGTCTCCTTCAGCTACAGCATCTCCTTCTTTTTTCAACCACGTTGCCACAGTTCCTTCCGTCATTGTATCACTCAAACGTGGCATCGTTACAACTATAACACCTTTTGGTAATTCAGTTGCAGCTTTTGCAGGAGCAGCAGTTTCTGTTTTAGCTTCAGCAACAGGTGCTTCTTCTTTAGTTTCTGCTTTTGGTTCCGAAGCTTCGGAACTAGCAGCAGGAGCATCACCACCGGCTAAAAGAGCAGAAATATCTTCTCCTTCTTTACCAATGATTGCTAATAATGAATCAACTGGAGCAGTTTCTCCAGCTTGAATTCCGATATGTAAAAGAGTTCCTTCGTTAAAAGATTCGAACTCCATTGTTGCTTTGTCTGTTTCAATTTCAGCAAGGATATCTCCTTCGCTAATTTTGTCGCCTACTTTTTTTAACCAAGTCGCTACCGTTCCTTCCGTCATAGTATCGCTCAAACGAGGCATTGTTACTTTAATAGCCATAATTAATTATAGTTTATGAGGTGTAAATGGATAGTCTTCTTGTGCGTATACTACATCGTATAATTGTTGTAAGTCTGGGTATGGAGATTCTTCTGCGAATTTCTGGCATTCCTCAACTAAGTCTTTAACTCTTTGGTCAATTACTTCAATTTCTTCGTCTGTAGCATATTTTTGATCTTTAATTACATCAAGAACTTGCGTAATTGGATCGATTTTTTTGTATTCTTCAACCTCTTCTTTCGAACGGTATAATTGTGCATCAGACATAGAGTGTCCTCTGTAACGGTACGTTTTCATTTCAAGGAAAGTTGGTCCGTCACCACGGCGCGCTCTTTCGATAGCTTCGTGCATAGCTTCAGCAACTTTTACTGGGTTCATTCCGTCAACAGGTCCGCAAGGCATTTCATAACCTAAACCTAATTTCCAGATGTCAGTGTGGTTTGCAGTTCTTTCAACAGAAGTTCCCATTGCGTAACCGTTGTTTTCAACGATAAATACAACTGGTAATTTCCACAACATAGCCATATTGAAAGCTTCGTGTAAAGAACCTTGCCTTGCAGCTCCGTCACCAAAATAAGTCATGGTAACACCGCCAGTGTTGAAATATTTATCAGCGAAAGCTAAACCAGCTCCAACTGGAATTTGTCCACCTACGATTCCGTGACCTCCGTAAAAACGGTGCTCTTTAGAGAAAATGTGCATAGAACCTCCCATACCTTTAGAAGTTCCTGTTGCTTTTCCTAAAAGTTCTGCCATTACGTTTCTAGGATCAACTCCCATACCAATTGGCTGAACGTGGTTTCTGTAAGCAGTAATCATTTTATCTTTGGTCAAATCCATAGCGTGCAGTGCACCAGCTAATACAGCTTCTTGACCATTATATAGGTGTAGAAAACCTCTAACTTTTTGTTGAATGTATAACGCTGCAAGTTTGTCTTCAAACTTTCTCCAAAGCAGCATGTCCTCATACCACTTTAAATATACCTCTTTTGTAACTTCTTTCATCTGAATTCTTTCTTTTGCTAAAGTTGTTTGTGTTATCGATTATTGTGCCTGTAACGCAAAATAGTTTCCTCCCACAAATTTGCGCCCGAAAGGTCGGGATGCAAAAATAAGACATTACATTTAAGAACTAAAATTTAATGACTACTTTTTGGCTTTTTTTTACAAGAACTTTTTGTCAAACATCAAAGGGAGTAAATTTTTCAATGATGAAGATTTATAAACTTCGCCAATTTCGCCCATAAAATAGATTTCAATTGGTGTTTCTTGCTTTATCTCGTATTCTGCAATTGATTGTCGACAAGAGCCGCATGGCGGAATAGGGGCAGTTGTCTGATTGGTATCAGAAGCTGCTGTAATTGCCATTTTTATTATTTTGGCTTCTGGATAAATGCTTCCTGCATGAAAAATCGCTACTCTTTCTGCGCAAAGTCCAGATGGATATGCTGCATTTTCTTGGTTGGAACCTAAAACAATTTTTCCATTATCTAAAAGTAAGGCTGCGCCAACTCTAAATTTTGAATAAGGTGCGTAAGCTTTTTTTCTGATTTCGACTGCTTGATTCATTAAATCCTGAATTTCTTCTGGAAGTTCATTCAAATTATCAAATGTTGTAAATGAAGTTGTTATATTGAATTCTTTCATCTGTTTTTATGGGAAAAAAAATCCAAATTCCTAAAATGACGGAATTTGGATTGTATTATTTTTATTTTAATGCTATTTCTTTAGTACGTTTCGTATTTGTCTCCAAAATTAAACGTTAAAGAGAAACGAAGTGTGTTTTCTAAAGGGTTTTTTATTTTTGATGCCGAGAATAAATAAGATACATCGATTTTCATGATGTTGTATTTAAATCCTGCTCCTAAAGAGAAAAATTGTTTTGCACCTTTTTCTGGGCTTTCGTGGTAATAGCCTAAACGCATTGCAAATGAATCTTGATACATATATTCGGCAGCAACACTATAGGTAACTTCTTTTATTTCTTCGCTAAGTCCGCCAGGAGCGTCTCCAAAAGATTTGAATATTCCTTGAAACCAGCCAATGTCATTATAGTTTCTATAACCAATATCTGTAGCTTCTTGCTGCGATATATCTTCTGGATCATCAAAATCTCCATCGCCGTTTACATCTACTGCTGTTCCAATACCTGGAGGCGTTGGAACTAAAAGTTTTGTAAGTTCAGCGCTTAAAGTAAGTTTGTTGTAATCGTCAAAAATAAAGTCAAAACCTCCTCCTAATCTTAAATTAGCAGGTAAAAAGTTTCTGCTTACATCATCGTTATCGTAACTTATTTTCGGGCCTAGGTTCTGAAAGTTAATTCCGGCTCTCCATCTTCCGTTAAAATCCTGATAAGCAATTTCTTCCGATTGATAAAAGGCAGCTACATCAACAGCAAAAGAACTTGCTGAAGTTGCATCAACTTCTTCAGAGGCAACTTTTAGATTCGAATTTATAAAACGACCGGCAACAGCCATCGAGAATTTTTCACTTAATTTTAATGAATAAGATCCATCTAAGGCAAATTCATTTGGATTTACTTCTCTTACTGCTTCGTTAGGGTCTCCAGTGTATCTTAACTCAATTCCTCCAAAACCAAAATAGCGGAAACTTCCAGCGAAAGCACTTTTTTCATTGATTTTGTTGTAATACGTTACCTGACCTAGTGAAATGTCGTTGGCAAGATCTGTTAAGTAAGGTGTGTAACTAATAGAAAGACCTTGAGCATCTTCTGCGAATGCATATTTTGCAGGATTCCATTGTTGTGAGAAAACGTCGGCAGAAGTAGCGACACCTTGATCAGCTAAACCTGCTGCTCTAGCATCTGCTGCTACTAGTAAAAAAGGAACTCCAGTTACAATAGGTCGTGAATCCTGAGCCTTTGTACTGTAGAAAATAAAAAAACAAATTAATAATAGTGCTATTTTTTTCATTTATGGGACTAATGTTTTGGTGGTGCAAATATATAGAATATTATAGGATGACAAGCTTTTCGTATTTTTCTGCTTTTTTATTTGTCAAATTTGATTTTACCGTAAGCTTATAAATGTACACTCCTTTTCCGATTCTGTCTCCAAAATCATCTTTACCATCCCACGTTATATCTCGTGATAAAAATCCTTCTGTTGTTATAGTTTGATTTTTTGTCCAAACTACTTTTCCAGTAATAGTCATTACCTGTACTTGTACTTCCAAAGGCTCATAGGGCCTGTTGTGTGAGAACCAAAATTGGGTGTAAGTTGAAAAAGGGTTTGGATAATTAAGAACGTGTGATAATGTCAAAGATTCGTCTCCAACAACTGTAAATTGAATCTCGCTGGTAACTGGATTATTATATACGTCCCAAGCAGTAAAACTTATAGTGTGTAAACCTGGCGCTAAATTCCTAAAAGGGAAACGCAGATTTCCATTTGTATAATCATCTAATTTTGTTTGATAATAATCATTCAAAATATAAGGATTACTGACGTCTCCATCTAAAATTGCAACAATATCATGTCCGATTCCGCTTGCTGTATTAATTCCGTTTTCGTCTTCTAAAAAGGCTAAAAGAAATGGGGATTCGTTTGTGATTCCGCCAGATACAAAAGTTTCATCGTTCATATATAACTTAACTTTCGGACTTATATTGTCCTGAGGTGCATTTTCGTTAATTCCTCCAATTTTAATGATGTTATTATGTCCTGTTTGATTTTCTAAAACTTCATTTTTTTTCGAGTAAAAACTGATTCTTCCATTGTCAACCGGGATACGAATATCTCTTGGAACAACAAAGCTAAATTCAAATTGCCCGTTGGTTACAGATGCATTTCCTCTAAAAATCGTTTCTCCTAAAGTTTTGAATTGTATAGGAGGGCTGAAGCCGTCATTGTTTAACGTTGAATTTGTGATCATTTTATCGAAAATAGCAGTTGCTAATTCTCCGTTATAATTGCTTAAAAGAGTATTGTTTTCGTCTGTAATTTCTCCTGATATTTTAATTTTTGATAATGATTTTAAATCTGGTATCGGCTGCGAAATGGCAATATCATTTACTTTTGTTAAATTAATTCGAGGTTTTGGTATGGCAAGCATTAAGGCGGGGTCACCTATATATACAACAACATTACTGGCAGAACTTGGTCTTTCGTTTTTAGAAATTCTTAAAGACTCTGCAATGCTGTTGTATTGGTTGGAACCGTACGCAAGAAGATTTTTGCTGAGAATGTCATTAAAGTCCTCTGCGTTTGGCTGTCCGATTTCTCGAATTGTTGTCAGCATCGAAATCGCGCCTCCTTTTGGATTCCAAAAAACGTATTCTCCAGCTGTAGGTCTTGTTGGATCGTCAAATCTCGAAAATTCACAAGTAATGGTAATAAATAAAGGATATTTGTATTGATTGTTTAGGTTTTGACTGTCTGATTTTTCCCAAATTCGCTCACTCGCCAATCCGTCTTCGCCGCCATGTCCCAAATAATTAAAAACTAATGCGCCTTTTTCAAAAGCATTAAAAAAATCGGTTCTTGCTTTTGGGTATCTGGCTCCGCCGGCAGAAGCTTCTTGGGTGTAAGCGTCCAGCAGTATTTTTTCGATATTAAAAAAAGGCTTTTCGGTGGCAATTACATCTGCAAGGGAATTTTGACGGGACTGTAGTGTTTCGTCTCCAGATGTATCGGAATCATCGCTGATTAAAACAAAATTATTTCGCCAGTTTCCGTATGATTTTGCATCATGATATTCTAAAACTTTATTAACCATTTCCTGAGCCTGCGCGTTATCTGAAACTAACATACGTCCAACGGCAATATCAATCCCGCTGAAAGGATAAGACACAATTCCTTCGTTTGTATCCATAAGCCCAAAAAAATCATCAGAAGCGAATCCAGCTTCTCCAACTGTATTACTTGTTAGCGATTGATATATAGGTACGATATTGGTATTGTTGGAAATTCGGTCTTTGTAATCATAGGACGCATCGCCGAATAAATTTAAATATTTGATTCTTTTATCCGAAGAAAAAGCATTATCATAAACATACTTGACAAAATTCCTGATCGCTGCAATATCTTGTTTTCCCGAAGAGAATTCCTGATAGATATTCTCTAGTGAAACCACTTTTACATTTATGTTCGAGTTGGTTCGATGAAAACTGGCTAATCTTTCTGCTTGAGAAATAAGGGATTTTGGTGATACGATTACATAATCAATATCCTGAAAAGCATTTTGGCTGTTTCTAAAAATGGTGCCTTTTAAGTTTTGATTTGCGATTTTAGACTGATTTTCCTTTAAAGGAGTATAAAAATCAGCAGGATCAATTGCGATGTATTTTCTAACTTCTCCTAAATTAGCTTTAAAGCTAAAAGTCGGCTGATTGGCATTTTCTATTTTTGATATATTATATAGGTCTGTTACATCCCAGATTTGAGTTACTCCAGATGCGTTTCCAAATGTGTAATTGACAACCCCAGCCACAGATCCCGCGTCATTATATTGAAATGCAAATTGTTTGCCTGTTCCTAGAAGTCTTCGTTTTGCAATTAAATTAATGTAATCCAGATAGCCTTTTGATCCTGGAACACCATTATTATTATAAGTAAGCTTTATTTTAATATTATCAGTACCTGTAAATGTTATGTTGGATGGCAGGCTTCCATTATAGTATTTAGTGTCGGAGTTTGTTATTAAGGAGGGAAAACTTATGTTTCCAACATTTTGCCCATTTGCAGCAATTGTAAAAGAAGTAGAGGTAAAGGAGGCAGATGCTGTTCTTACTTCTATTTTTACGGGTATAGAAGTGTCAAGATTTGGGAAACTAAATGAAAATTCCTGTTCCTGATTAATGTCAAATGATTCCCCCAGCCATTGACGGCCCAAGTGAACGATATTGTTTTGATCGATTTCATGAAATTGATAGTCATCAAACGTGTTTAGTTCTAATGTACTGTTGGCTGTTGGCTGATTTAAGTTTTGAATCCTCTTTCCCTCAGTTCCTATGCTGGTTATATAATAATAGGAATTAGTGTCATATAAATTGACATTAGTCTGGCTTTCAGTGTTCCAGTTTTCTGTTCCCTCAGCATAAAAAAGAATATAATCTTCGTTGTTGAAAACTCCATCATTTTCGCCAATTACTTGAATTGCATTTTCGGTTAAATCATCTGGATAGTATGAATTATTGGAAAGGGGAAGCATTCTGCCGCCATTTCCGTAGATTTTTATTCTTCTCGGATCAGTTTTAGAAGCATCAAAACCAAGGCTTTGTAAAAACGACCTGCTTATTTTATAAACACCTGATTTTTGAATGTAAAATCGGTACCAGTCTCCAGATGCCAAAACAGAATTTGAAATCGCAGCCGCTTTTTGAAAAGATGAAGTGCTGCCGGTTTTTGCGGCGGAACCATTTATAAAATAAGAAAATGATTTAATGCGTTTAAAGCTGTTTCCTTCTTTTATTATTGGAGATAAAAAAAGAAAAACCTGTTTTAAATCTCTAGAATTTGTGATAAATAAAGATTCATTAGTCTTCTCAGGAATGTTTTCAACTGCTAAATCTCCTAAGTCAGTTCTGGAAACCTGTTCGTAAATTATGCTGCTAATTTGCACCGAACCGCTGTTTGAAATGTTTGTCTGGGTGATATTTTGGAGAAATGTTATGCTTTTTTTTGTCATATCAAAGCGAAAACTGCTTCCTTCAAAATACGGAATTGTGATTTTATTTTCGCCGAAATTCACCTCTTTCTTATTTTGCCAATTGATCGTTACACTCCCATTTTGCTGAGAAAATGAAAGAATAGGGATCAGAAAAATATAGATGAGGATTGCCTGTTTCATTAGTTTAAAAAGCGAAATTTAATTAAAAAATAATTAGTAAGTAAAAATATAGTATTTCATGTTACAGTAAATAATAAAAAGTATATTTTTGCGTTCGTAACTAAAGGTTATTTTCTGCTAAAAAACAGCAAAATAAAATTATTAGAACAGATGTTGCTAATTAAATGTTAATTATTATATTGCAGCACCTAAATTTATCACCTAAGAATGAGTATGAAAGTAAACAAAATTGTAGCCTTGCCGTTAATGATGTCAATTGTATTGATGTTGGGCACGGCTAGTTGTAGCAAAAAATCTAGTTCCACTCAAGCTTCTAGAGCAACTGGCTGGGATGTAGATAGTCAGAATGGAACTGCTGCTAGAAATGCAGGGAAAAAACAACAGGCTGGTCCTGGTTTGGTTTTTGTTGAAGGAGGTACGTTTACTATGGGTAAAGTACAGGATGATGTTATGCATGATTGGAATAACACACCAACTCAACAGCACGTTCAATCATTCTATATGGATGAAACCGAAGTTACGAACGGTATGTACTTAGAATACCTGGAATGGTTAAAGAAAGTTTTTCCGCCAACGGAAGAAAATTACAAAAATATTTACGAAGGAGCATCTCCGGATACCCTTGTATGGAGAAATCGTTTAGGTTATAACGAAACGATGACTAATAATTATTTAAGACATCCGTCTTATGCTAACTACCCAGTAGTTGGTGTTAACTGGATTCAAGCTGTTGAATTTAGTAAGTGGAGAACTGACCGTGTAAACGAAGCGGTTCTTGAAAAAAGCGGATATCTTAAAAAAGGTGCTAAAACGCAAGACGTTAGTGCTGAAAGTTTGTTTAATACTGAAGCTTACTTAGCTTCTCCATCTACAACTTACGGTGGAAATGAAGAATTAGTATTAAAGAAAAATCCAAACGGAAAGAGAACTAAAGCAGGTAAAGATGGTGTAGTGCCAGAAGAGAAAAATGTTTACGCGCAACGTTCTTCTGGAATTATTTTACCAGAATACAGACTTCCTACTGAAGCAGAATGGGAGTATGCAGCTGCTGCTGATGTTGGCCAAAGAGAATATAATATCTACAAAGGACAAAAGAAATATCCTTGGTCTGGAGATTACACACGTTCTAACAAACGTAAAAATAAAGGTGATCAATTGGCTAACTTTAAACAAGGAAACGGTGATTACGGTGGAATTGCAGGATGGTCAGATGACGGAGCAGATATTACAAATGCTGTGAAGAGTTATGCACCAAACGATTTCGGTCTTTATGATATGGCAGGAAACGTTGCAGAATGGGTTGCCGATGTTTACAGACCTATTATTGATAATGAAGCAAATGATTTCAACTACTATAGAGGTAATCAATACGCTAAAAACAAAATTGGTAAAGACGGTAAACTTGAAATCGTTTCAACAGCATCTATTAAATATGATACTTTAAGTAATGGTAAAGTAGTTGCTAGAAACCTTCCTGGAGAAATTGCTCAGGTTCCGGTTGACGATCAAGAAACGTATTTAAGACAAAACTTCAGTACAAGTGATAATATCAACTATAGAGATGGTGATAAACAATCTTCAAGATATTTTGACTTTGGAGATTCTGAGTCAGGATCTAAAACTGATCAAGCAATGTACAACTCTCCTAAACATAATGTTACAACAGACAGTTTAGGTAAGATGATTAGAAAATATGATAACTCTAGTAAACGTACTACTTTAATCGATGATAAAGTAAGAGTTTACAAAGGAGGTTCTTGGAGAGATAGAGCATATTGGTTAGATCCAGCTCAAAGAAGATATTTCCCTCAAGATATGGCAACTGATTATATTGGTTTCAGATGTGCAATGTCTAGAGTTGGTTCAAAAGCTGAAAAGAGAAAATCTCCTAGAAACTAAGATTTAGAAATTCAAGTATAAAAAAATTCCAAATTCCAAAAGCTGCATATTCAGTCTGGAATTTGGAATTTTTTTATTGTTTTTTTTCTATTTTTATCATCTATTAAAAAAATTATAAATGAATATTCAAGACATTCATAACTTGTTTTTACAATGCAGTTCTCTTTCTATAGATACAAGGAAGATTGAAAAGAATTCAATGTTTTTTGCTATCAAAGGAGAGAATTTTGATGCCAATACTTTTGCTAAAGATGCACTGGATTTAGGTGCTTTATTTGTTGTTATTGATAATGAATCTTACTTTATTGATGAGAGAACTATTTTGGTTCAAAATAGTTTAGAAACACTTCAAGAGTTAGCCAAGTTTCACCGTACTTATTTAGGACTCCCAATTGTTGCATTGACAGGAAGTAATGGAAAGACAACAACAAAAGAATTAATAAATGTAGTGTTGTCAAAAAAGTTTAAAACAAAAGCTACAATCGGTAACTTAAACAATCATATTGGAGTGCCATTAACGCTGCTTTCCTTTACAAAAGAAACCGAGATTGGAATTGTAGAAATGGGCGCTAACCACCAGAAAGAAATTGAATTTTTGTGCCAAATAGCACAGCCAGATTTTGGTTATATAACTAATTTTGGTAAGGCTCATTTAGAAGGTTTTGGCGGTGTTGAAGGTGTGATTGCGGGTAAAAGTGAAATGTACCAATACTTGAATGCTAATCAAAAAACTGTTTTCGTAAATCTTGAAGATCCTATTCAGGTCGAGAAATCAAAAGATATTAAATCTTTTACTTTTGGTGTGAATAAAGAAAATTCAGATTTAAATATTCAAGAAATAACAGCAAACCCATTTGTTGCTATTAACTACGATAATTTTGTAATTGAATCGCACTTAATAGGACTTTACAATGCAAACAATATCAATGCAGCTGTTGCTGTTGGTAAATATTTTGAAGTTTCAGAAAGCGATATTAAGAGTGCTGTCGAAAATTATATTCCTGCTAACAATAGATCTCAGATGATGCAAAAAGGCTCAAATGAGATCATCTTAGATGCTTATAATGCGAATCCGAGTAGTATGGCCGTGGCAATTACTAATTTTCTTCAATTGGATAAGAATAATAAAATTATGATTCTTGGCGATATGTTTGAATTAGGAAATGAGAGCTTATACGAACACAAAGTTATTGTTGATTCTTTGGCAGAACAAACTCAAGCATTATGTTTTTTGATTGGAAAAGCGTTTTGTGCTAATCAGATTGAGAAGGATAACTTACTGTTTTTTGAAACCTTTGATTCATTAGCAGAATATCTGAAAAATTATAAATTCGATTCAAATATTATTTTAATAAAAGGTTCTAGAGGTATGGCTTTAGAGCGAACTTTAGAATATATTTCATAAAAAAAACAAAGCCATTTGATACGTCAAATGGCTTTGTTTTTAAATAGTCATTAAGAATCCAATTAGGTTTTCTTTCTTATTTAAACCTAGTTTCTTTCTCAAACGGTAACGCGCGAGTTCGACTCCTCCCGTTGAAATGTTCATGATTTCGGCTATTTCTTTAGTAGACATATTCATTAATAAATAAGTAGATAAGTCTAATTCTCTTGGAGAGATAGTTGGATACTGCCCTTTAAGTCGTTTTAAAAACTCAAAATGAACATTCTTAATGTGCTTTTCTAAGTCTTTCCAGCTTTTATCTGTATTAACTTCTTTTACGATGCTTTTATGGAGTTTGCTAAACTCAGATTTAGTGCTGTCGTCTAATATATTAGTGTCAATGTCTTTAAGTTTATGAATGATTCCATTAAGGACTTTGTTCTTTTTTACAACTTGTAGCGAATTGTTTACTAGCTCTTTATCTTTTGCTAAGATCTTAATTTGAAGTTTGTCATTTTTTAGTTTTTCGATTTCTTTTTCCAGATCATGCTGTTCGTGCCTGATCTTCGATTCTTTTTCTAGATACAATCGTCGTTGTTCAATTGTTTCGTAATACCTGTTTTTTCTAATTTTCAGTTTGATTCTAATAGAGATTAAGTATGCTCCTAATAAAATCATGATAAGGTAAAATAAGTAAGCAAGGAAATGCCTGTACCATGGTGGAGAAACTGTAAATTCAACTTCGGAAATATTAGATTCGATCCCATAGCTGTTTCGGGCCTTTAATTTCATCACATAATTTCCTTCTCTCAAATTGGTGTATTCTTTTATTGAAGTTGAAGACCAGCCTCTCCAGTTTTCTTCGAAAGGCTCCAATTTATATGAATACATTACATTTTCCTGATTTTCGTATGTTGGCGAAGCAAAGGTAAATTTTACGCGGTTAGACTTATATGGTATACTGTACGATTCTGTTTTAGTGATTAAATTACCTGTCAAAATGGTATCTCCTGGGAAAGAAAAACTTTCAATGAAAGCTTTCGGTTTCGTCATGAATGTATTGGGTACGGTAGAGTTGTAATGTGTTAAACGATCTGTTAATCCTATAAAAATGTTTTGAGGATCAATAGTGTTTACTGATATATAGTTGTTTACTAAATTACCGGTTAAATTTGAAAATATAGCTTGTTTCTTAGAATAGGTTCCGTTTTGATTTTTGACTAATACTCCAAGAGATTCATTAAATGCGTACCATAAATTTCCGTAAGGATCTTCAATTAATGTATTGATAGTTGGAATTCCTTTAAATAAACCAGTAATCTTTTTATCTTCAAAGAAAGCCTCTTGTTCAACAGAATATCTGAAAAAATGATTTTTGACTTGAAAATAAACCTTGTTATTAATGTTTTGTAAGCTGTTTATTCCTCCTTTGTATTTTTCGGAGATATTGGTATATTTTTTCATAAAATCGAATCTCTTCAAGTCGTCTGATAACTTAACTTGATATAAAAACGGATTTTTCTTGAGCCATAAATAATTTTCGTCGATTTCTACAGAAAAGTTATTTGTAGTTTCATCAAACCCTTTTACTTGATGCAGATAGTCGTAACCAGTTGAAGATTTTTTGAAAACAGAAAATCCGTTATAGCTTTCTCCGATAATATAATTTTCATGATTCGGAATTTTTTTGAATCCGAAATATCCTTTATTATCTAATATTTTCGAAACTCTATTTTTTTCAATTATCAAAGCCCCGCTATTACTAGCACAAACCAGCACATTGTTTAAAACTTGAATATTCCAAACTTGAGAAATTGTCCCTTCAACCCTTGTAAACGGACTGTCTTTAAAAGATTTTTCCCAAGGATGATAGAATAGACCTTGATTGGTGGCCACATACAAATTACCTTCAAATGTTGTTGAAGCATATACGGTTCCTATATTATAGCTGTAATCAAAATAAGAAAATGGAGAGTTCTCGTTTATAAACGTAATACCATTGTCAAGTCCAAGCCATATATTGTTTTTATTGTCAATAAATGAAGCTAGGATTGTGTTATTCTGAAGCCCTTTCTGCCTGTTTAAATGCTGAATTATCTTTCCGTTTAAATCACAAATAATGGCACCATCTAAGACAGAATTAAGGACTATAAATTTGTTCTTGATGATAGATCCGCCTAGAGATGTATTTTTTTTGACAAAATCATTTGCTTCCGTTGTCCAAGGTTTTATTGTGCCATTTTCAGATATGAAAAGACCTTTTTCTAAAGTTGCATATAATAATCTATTATTGGGAAGAGGGAAAAGAGACCAGATTTCTTTATCGTTAAAAAAAGTTGTGCCTTTGACTGCGGTTAATCTTCTGTTTTTGTATTCCAGTACACCAAGAGTTTTATCCTGAAAATAGAGGTGATTGTCTACTAAAAATGAAAACTGGAATTTATGTGGTGCATTTAAAGTGGTTATCTTTTCGTTTTTTAGAAAAAATACTTTTGAGAAAGATTGAAAGATGATTTCTCCATTAAATAGGTGAATTCTCCAGATAAGATTAATGTTTTCTTTGTCGATTGGACTTAATAAATTGTATAACGAATGATACTGTAAGATACCTTTTGCATCAATTTTAAAATATCCGAATTCGTTATTTCCTCCAACGAATATTCTGCCGGCAGCATCAATTTTTAAACTTCTAATTTCAGATTTATTGGGTAATGAATATTTGTGCCAGTTCGAACCGTCAAACTGAATTAAACCGCTGTTGTTGGCAAAGTAGATATTTCCGTTTTTGTCTTGGTCTATACTCCAGTTTTGAGTGCCGCCTTTATATTCAGATCTTTTATAGTTTTTAATATCGGGAATTCCAATGTTCTTTACTTGTGAAAAACTGATGTTTTGTATGAAAAATAGTAATACAAGTGTAAAAGGTCTAACTATGAATTTCATAAAATTTTAAATGTATTTTTATTAGAAATGCGTAATAATGTTGTTCTATTGTTGATTTTTCAATCTGAATGAATCTATTTTTTTAAATTATTTTTAATTTACAACGATGTAGTTGATATTAAAGCAATGTAATATACGTTTTTTTTAATTAACATTTTTATAACAAAATTTTATCAAAGCTAAAATACAGTAAATTAATTAATTAAATAAAAAATGTTGTGTTTTTGTAGTGTAAGAATATTTATGTTGAAGTGTTTTTGTAAAGAATTTTAATTCTACTTTCTTAAAATTTAACATTATAATTGCATTAAATTACTAATTAATTAACCAAAATTTTTAGAAAAATGAAATTGACAAAATTACTTATTTTTTGTGTTTCGTCTTTACTGTTTTCAGTTATCGCATTTGCTCAAGATGTGACGGTAACTGGAATCGTAAATGACGAAAGTGGACTACCCGTCCCAGGGGCATCAGTTTTGATAAAAGGAACCAATAAAGCTACTGCTTCTGATTTTGATGGGAAATTTCAGATCAGCGTTCCTTCAAACGGAACTTTGATAATTAGTTTCGTAGGGTTTAATACGGTTACTGAAGTCGTAAATGGCCGAACTAAGCTGAATGTTGTACTAACAGGAGCTTCTCAAAGTTTAAATGAGGTTGTTGTAATTGGATATGGTACACAAAAGAAAGCTTTAATTACTGGTGCTTCTTCAAACTTTAAGGGAGAAACACTTAAGGAATTAAATACAGGTTCTGCGATGGAAGCTCTTCAAGGTATTGCTCCTGGTATTAGTGTTACTAGAAATAGTGGTGCTCCAGGTGCAGGAACAAAAGTTACTATTCGTGGATTGGGTACAGTTGGAAATTCAGATCCTTTGTATATCGTAGATGGTGTAACTGTTGGGAATATTGATTATTTGAGCCCTTCAGACATTGAGTCTCTAGATGTATTAAAAGATGCTGCATCTGCTGCGATCTACGGTTCTAGAGCTGCAAATGGTGTTGTTTTGGTTACTACCGTGAAAGGGCGTAAAGGAAGACCAGCTAGAATTAGTTATGACTCTTTTTATGGTATTCAAAACATTTATAAAAATGTAGATCCTTTAAATGCACAAGAATACATGTACATTATGGACGAAGGCCGTGTTAATGATGGACTTGCTCCAAACGACTGGCAGGCAATATTGACAAATAATACTTTCTTAGAAAACAATTATCCTGGTGCTGGTACTCAATACGGCAACGAAATTTGGCAAAACCTTCAAAATGGTTGGAAAGGTACAAATTGGATTAATGAAATGTCTAAAAAAGATGCGCCTGTTGTAAGTCATGCACTTAATATAACAGGAGGTAGTGAAGATATTACTTATTCATTTGGGCTTTCCTATTATGATCAAGATGGTATTATTGGCGGTAATATCGTAGATGCTGGATTTAAAAGGCTTACTGCAAGAATGAATACTCAAATGGTTTTGAAAAAAAATGAGAGCCATAGTATTATAACTGTAGGTGAGAATATAACTTTTACTAATTCTCAAAATAGAGGTGTATCTAATGGAAATATTTATGGTAATGATTTGCACAATGCAATCACTCAGAATCCGTTACAGCCAGCTTATTGGCAGCCAGCTATTGAGAGAAATATAAATGAATTTGGTTTTTCTCCCTCTTTAGATGGTTTATCTACAACCCAAACAAATCCGTTGGCAGTATTATTTTACAGAAGTAACTACAATTATCCTAAAGATTATAAAGTTGCTGGAAATGCTTTTGTAGAGATCGAACCTGTTGCTAATCTTAGATTTAAATCGGTTTTTGGTATAGATTCTTGGTTTGGAAATGGAAGATCTATGAACCCAACTTATCACTTAGGAGTATTGTACAATGATTCAGTTGATGGTGCTTCTCAATATTCTTATTTTGGTGCAAATTCTACTTGGACAAATACAGTTTCGTATCAAAAACAATTTGGAAATCATAATATTAATGCTGTTGTCGGAATCGAACAGTTTAAAAATATAGAAAATACAAATTTAAATGGTTCTCGAAATGGACTTTTATATCCTGGAGACCCAAGATATGCATATATAAATAATACTAAAGGCGCTACTTCAATAGCAGATATTACTAATTCTGGATTTGATTCTGCTGCTGGCGGTGGTGGTCTTATGTCTTATTTTGCAAGAGCACAATATGATTATAAAGAAAAATACCTTCTTTCAGCTGTTATTCGTCGAGATGGGTCTTCTAATTTTGGAGAAGGTTACAAATATGGTAATTTCCCTTCAGTATCTGCAGGATGGGTTATTTCAAAAGAAGATTTTATGTCTAGTACTTCAAAAACTATAAACTTCTTAAAATTAAGAGGAAGCTGGGGGCAAAATGGTAATCAGGCTATTCCTGCTTTTATCTACTCTTCTACTATTGCTTATGCTTTTCCTGGATACTTTTTTGGAGATACAAAACCCGTTTCTGGGCCAACATCATATCCTGCTAGAGTACCAAACCCAGCGGTTACTTGGGAGACATCAGAACAATTAGATTTCGGATTGGATGCAAGTTTATTTGATTCTAGATTAGGTATTACATTCGATTGGTACAACAAAACAACAAAGGATTGGTTAGTTGAAGCTAAACCTCCAGGGACATCTGGAGCAGCGCCACCTTACATCAATGGTGGAGATATTGAAAATAAAGGTTTTGAAATCTCTGTAAGCTGGAAAGATAAGATTGGAGACTTTAAATACGGACTTACGCTAAGTGGGGCGGCAAACAAAAACAAGGTTACAAAGGTTGCAAATGCCGATGGTATCATTCATGGACCAAGTCACGTATTATCACAAGGAACTTCAGAAGTGTCTAGAGCACAAATTGGTTACCCAATTGGATACTTTTATGGCTTTAAAACTGCTGGAATTTTGCAAAACCAACAAGAGGTTAATGAATATGTAGGTCCAAATGGACAGCCTTATTTTGCGGATCAGCGTCCTGGAGATGTTCGTTTTGTAGATTTAAATGAGGATGGTGTTATTGATGAAAAAGATAAAACAATGTTAGGAGATCCAAATCCAGATTTTCAATTGGGTATTCAGTTAAACTTCGAATATAAAAATGTTTATTTGAACACTACAATGGCTGGAAAATACGGAATGCAGATCATGCAGTCTTACAGATCATTTTCTGATAGTCCAAAACAAAATTACACTTCAGATGTTTTTGATCGCTGGCACGGAGAAGGAACTTCAAACAAAATGCCTCGTTTAAGTTCTGTATCAAATAGAAATACAAATGAGATCTCTGATATCTATATGCATAATGCAGATTATTTAAGAATCAACAATTTAACTGTAGGTTATAACTTTAATGAAGTACTAAAGGATGTTAAATTCATTAGTAATCTGAAGTTTTATGTTGCAGTAAATAACTTATACACTTTTACTAAATATGATGGTATGGATCCGGATGTTCGTTTCGGACATGATGCAGGTTGGGCTTCAGGAATTGACTTAGGTTTATATCCACAAGCAAGAACAGTGATGTTTGGATTAAGTGCAGATTTTTAATATTAATACAATCAAAATGAAAAAACTAAAATATATTATAGCAGTTTCTGCAATTTTTATGGCAGCAAGTTGTGATGATTATCTGGATCAGGATAATCTTGGAGAAAAAGGCTTGAGTACATACTATAAGACACCAACGGATATCGAAGAGGCAATGTCGGGTGTTTATAATGCTATTTATACAGTAAATATTCATAGTGAAGAACAGATAGCAGCCAATTTGATGGACAATATGATGTTTGGCGGCGGAGGTCCAGATGATAAAACAGCAAAATGGGTAGATAATTTTGAAGATCCTGCTGAAGATACCTATCATGATATGTGGAAACAATCTTACAATGGTATTTCGAGAGCTAACGCTATTATAGAAGCAATTCCATTAGCAGATTTTTCTAAGAATTTTAAAACTGCAGCTGAAGCAGAGGATTTTAAAAAACAAGCATTGGGAGAAGCTTTATTTATGAGAGCTTTCTTTTATTTCAGATTAGCTAAATTTTTTGGAGGCGTGCCGCTTATTTTGACGTATGATGCTGATAGATATGTTGGCAGATCAACTTACGAAGAAACCTTTGCTGTGATCGCTTCAGATTTAAAAGCAGCTATAGAAACAATGCCAGCTACGCCTATTACTAGTATTCCAACGGCTCGTTACGGACATGCAAACAAGTGGGTTGCTGAAGCTTATTTAGCTCGAGTATATTTGTTTTATACCGGATATATGACTAATGTTGAGAAAAAAGCTACTGCAGATCTTCCTCTGGTTGATGGTGGTTCTATAACAGGAACGCAAGCAGCTTCTTATTTAACGGATTGTATCAATAACAGCGGGCATAAATTGGCTTCTGATTTTAGAAATCTTTGGGCTTATTCTTATGTAAATAAAAGTGCTGGAACAAACGTATTGCCTTGGGCTACTACAGAAGGTTTGTCATGGGTTGGTCAAGACGGTATTGCTCCAACTTTTGGAACAGGAAACTTTGAAACAATGTTTGTACAAAGATTCTCTTTTGGTGACTGGGGATGGACAAATGGTAATATCTATACCAATAGACTTGCTTTATTTAATTCAATGCGTGGTAACTCACAAGTGCCGTTTGGCGAAGGCTGGGGATGGTGTACAATTAATCCAAAATTATACAGTGGCTGGTCTGATCTTGATCCAAGAAAAAGAGGTTCTATCCTAGAAGTTGGAAGAGCAGATCAAGGAACAGCTGGTTACGCTAGAGATAAAGGAGATCATGAAACAGGATATTTTAATAAAAAATATGCTTCATTACAACATGATAACGGGGAAGGATCAAATGTAGGTATGTTTGTTCAAATGTATGCTTGGTCTAATGCTGATATGCAATTAATGCATGCTCAGGATTTTATTTTTATGCGTTTTGCAGATGTATTATTAATGCATTCAGAAATTACTCAAACAGCAGAAGGATTGAATGCTGTGAGATTAAGAGCAAAATTAGGACCAGTTGGATATTCTATAAATGCGATAAAGGATGAACGTTTGCATGAATTTGCTTTCGAAGGTATACACTGGTTCGATATTCTTCGCTGGGGAGATGTGGAAGCTTCATTTAATGATGTAATTCCAGTTAGAAATTCGGGTGTTGATGCTAATTACAGCGTAAAATATAGACCAGAAACTAAAGGTTTAGTTCCAATTCCAGAAACAGAAATGAGGGTTTTAAACGGAGTTTACACACAAAACCCAGGCTGGTAATATTTAATAACCACTAATAATTATAAAGATGAAAATTCATAATATAAAATATTTATTAATTGCTGCATTTATGCTGGTCTTTTCGGCATGTGACCCAATTGTAGACGAGCAGCAGCTGACAAATTCTACAGATGTTGCGGGAGTTAATTTAACAGCTTCTCATAGCACTCCTGGAGGGAATAAAGTTACTCTAAAAATGGATACACCGGGTGTTACGGGCTACTGGGACTATAATTTAGGAAAGTCCCTTACCAATGAGACAACAATTGTATACCCAATTCCTGGGAAATCTACATTTACTTTCATTGGAACTTTAGGAGGCGAATTTTTTACTAAAACGATAGATGTACAAATCGATCAATTAGATACACGTTTAGATCAAGACTGGTATGATCTGGTAAGTGAAAATACATCTGCGGGTAAAACATGGGTTTTTGATGGTGCTGCAGGTACAGGTGCGATGTTCTGGTTTATGTCGCCTCCAGATAATCCAGATTCAGCTATGAGTGCTTGGTGGAATGCTGGAGATTGCTGTCCTCCTCTAGATGTAAGCGGAAAAATGCATTTCGATTTAAATGGTGCAGCAAATTACAATCATTATCAGACTACTGCAGCAGCAGCCGAAAAAGGAAGTTTTGTTTTAGATCCAACTAATAAAAAACTGATTATTCAAAATTCAAAAATATTAGGGTATGAGGCTGGAAATACTGCTAATGAGTATAACATAATCACCCTTACTGAAGACAAATTAGTATTATATGTGCCGAGAAGTCTAAAAGATCCTACAACTGGCTGGACATTTGTTTTCAAGCCACAATAATAATTTTATGTTAGTTATTTTCGAAAAAGGAAGGCTAAAAATTTCCTTCTTCGATTTTTCAAACAATTTTTATTTCATTCGACTTTAGAATGATTATTTAGAAGATTTAAACTATGGTTAGTTTAAGTTAAGTTTATTGCCTGGTTAGCCCATAATTTCGATTATGGGCTATTTTTTTATACCTGCTATTAAAGTTTTGCTTATTGTTTAATGTTCTAATTTTTAAGCATCTAAATATAGTGAAGTTTGCATTTTTTGATAATTATTTCCCTTAAAGTGTTCTAACTAATTCTTTCCTTAAAAGTTCTCACAAAACTCCTTGAAATTTTTTTTTTGCTTCAATTAACTTCAATAAGTTTTTTCGTGGAATAACAGTTTAATATTCCGCATATCACTCTAAATAAATCTATTTAATTTTTTACTTACTACCTTAATTCGTCGTATCACGTTGCTCTAATGCGCAATAAGCTTCACCTAGTTGTAAGAAACAAATAAAGATGCGTTAGAGTCCTTCTATTTACGTCTGGGCAATTATTCTACTATTTACGATAGATATAGTAGAATAAACAACACTAAATCCTTTTTTAATTTAAGTCTTTTAAAAACTAGCAGAAATATCTAACTGACATAGTCGCCATTATCAATTAAAATCAATTTTTTGAAGCTTTAATTTTAAAATTCTCTCCCTAATTAATTTTTATTTGAAAGTTAATTCTTTCGTGTTGCCAAAAATACAAGAATTTTCATTGTAAATGTAAATTATTAATATGTAAAAAAAGTAGTGTAAAAATATCATATTCTCTGTTTTTTTATTTCTTGAAATTTCACATGTTAAGTTACTGTAAATGTTTATAAAATAAGACGTTATGTGAGTTTTAAGAGTACTATCACGTTGTAGTATTGGCACTTTTTCATGCTATATTTATTTTACATCAGTATGTAGTGTTTATTTTTCTATTTAACTTTTATTTAGTACTATTTTTTATTTTTTTAAATATTTAAAAATCAATTATTTGTGTTTTTTTTGATGTGTTTTTATAATATTAAAATTTTTAATTTGATGTGTTTTTGTAATGATATTTAAATGCGAAAAGTAAAAATTAAGTTTTAGTATTGCATCAAATTACTAATTAATTAACCAAAATTTTTAGAAAAATGAAATTAACAAAATTACTTGTTTTTTGTATTTCATCTTTATTATTCTCGGTTATAGCTGTGGCTCAGGATGTCACAGTAAGTGGAATGATAAATGATGAAAGTGGAATGCCTGTTCCAGGCGCAACAGTTTTATTAAAAGGAACTACTAAATCTACTGCGTCTGATTTCGACGGAAAATTTCAGATACAAGTTCCTTCAAATGGAACTTTAATCATTACGTTTATTGGTTACTCTACAGTAACTGAAGCTGTAAATGGAAGAACTAAAATCTCAATTCAATTAAAACCAGAATCACAATCTTTAAATGAAGTTGTTGTTGTTGGATATGGTACTCAAAAGAAATCTGTTGTAACTGGTGCAATTTCTAGTGTAAAAGCTTCTGATCTTGAAGATTTACCAATAACTAGAGTGGAGCAGTCTCTGCAAGGAAGGGTTTCTGGAGTTACTATTGCAGCAAATGCTGGACAGCCTGGATCTTCTTCTACAATACGTGTGAGAGGTATTACTTCGTTTGGAAATAATGAACCGCTATGGGTTGTTGACGGTGTAATTGTTGATTCGGGAGGTATTGGATATTTGAACCAATCAGATATTGCTTCTATGGAGGTTTTAAAAGATGCCGCATCTCAAGCTATCTATGGAGCTAGAGCGGCAGCTGGGGTAATCCTTATCACTACTAAAAAGGGTAGATCAGGAAAAATGAGTGTAAACTATAATGGGTATACAGGTTTTTCTGCAGCAGCAAGAAAACTAAATTTACTTGATGCGACAGAGTATGCTACTTTAATGAATGAGAGATATGCAAATGGTTATACACCAGATCCTGCAAAACCATACACGCTTCCTTATGCAAATCCATCTTCATATGGAGCGGGAACAGATTGGCAAAAAACAATCTTTAATGATAATGCTCAAAAAACAGGGCACGAATTAAGTTTATCTGGAGGAAATGATGTTTCGACTTTTTATGTTTCTTTTGGTTTATTAGATCAAGAAGGTATTGTAGCAACACCAATTTCTAATTACAACAGAAAAAACATTCGTTTAAACTCTACGCATAAAATTGTAAAAGGATTAACTTTTGGTCAGACTTTAGGATATTCTCACGAAAAGAATGTTGGAATTGGAAATACAAATAATGAATACGGAGGACCATTAAGTTCGGCTATTAATTTAGATCCAACAACGCCCGCTATTGTTACAGATCCAACCGTTGCAGCTGGCTATCCATACAATCAGCCTTTTATTTTGAGAGATGCGAACGGAAATCCTTACGGAGTTTCACAAGATGTAACTCAAGAAATGAGTAATCCATTAGCGTATATTCAAACAAGATTAGGAAATTACGGCTGGTCTGATAATTTTGTTGGAAATGCTTACTTAGAATTAGAAGCGATCAAAGGCTTAAAAATTAGAAGTACTTTAGGTGGGAAATTAGCATATTGGGGTTCAGAAAGTTTTACACCCGTATTTTACTTTAACTCTTCGACTATTAATCCAAATAATAGTTTAACACGTAATACAAACAAAGGTTTTGGATGGAATATTGAAAACACTGTTTCATATACAAAACAAATTGATGATCATAACTTCACAGTATTAGTTGGACAGGGAGCATACATCGATAATATTACTTCGGGTTCTACAGTTACTTACAAAAACCTGCCAGCCACTAATTTTGATGAAGCGACTTTCAACTCAGGTGCTATAACAGATGATATTACTGCATCTGCTTCTGATGGCTACGAACATAAAGTGACTTCGTTATTTGCAAGGTTAAATTATGATTATAAGGAAAAATATCTTGTTACGGGTATTGTACGTCGTGATGGTTCTTCTCGTTTTGGTCAAAATAATAAATACGGAACTTTTCCATCATTCTCTTTAGGTTGGGTGCCGACAAAAGAAAATTTCTGGCCCGAAAATAAAGTAGTTACTCAATTAAAATTTAGAGGAGGATACGGAATTACAGGTAGCGATGCTATTGGAGATTTCAAATTCTTGCCTACAATTGGATCAGGTAGAAATTATACAATAGGTAATCAAGGTTCTGTTGTAATTGGAAACAGTCCAAATGCACCTTCAAATCCAGATTTGAAATGGGAAGAAACTAGTCAGGCCAACGTTGCGTTTGATGTTACTTTCTTTAATGATTTGTCTTTAACAACTGATTTTTATATCAAAAAATCTACAGGTATATTACAAGATATTGATTTGCCAGGTCACGTTGGAAGCCCAGGAAGACCATCTGCAAATATTGCAGACATGCAAAATAAAGGTATTGATTTAGAATTGTCTTACCGTAAAAGAATTGGTCAGGTTAACATTGGCTTAAGTGGAAATATTTCTTACTTAGAAAATGAAGTTACAAATTTAGGACGAGGTATTCAGTTTATTTCTGGAGATGCTTCTTTCCAAAACATGGGGCCTGTTACAAGAACACAGGTGGGAGAATCATATAATTCTTTTTACGGATTTAAAACACAAGGGATTTTTCAAAATCAAGCAGAAATCAGCGCGTATACTAATGCAGCAGGAGGTTTAATTCAGCCAGATGCAAGACCAGGTGATTTTAGATGGCAGGATCTTAATGGAGATGGAACAATTACAGATGATGATAAAACATTTATCGGAAGCCCTCTGCCTAAATATACGTATGGTTTCACAATTAATTTAGATTATAAAAACTTTGATTTATTAATCTTTACCCAAGGAGCAGTTGGAAACAAAATTTTTCAAGGACTTCGCCGTCTGGATATTACAGATGCAAACTATCAAACATCTGCATTAGGACGCTGGACTGGTGAAGGATCTACTAATTCTTATCCAATTTTATCATCAGTTGATAACAATAAAAACTTCTCACGTCCGTCTGATTTTTATTTAGAAAATGGCGATTACTGGAGAATCAAAACCATTCAAATTGGATATAGCCTGCCAAGTGATGTGGTATCAAAAGCAGGTCTTTCAAAAACTAGACTTTATTTGACTGGTGAAAACTTATTGACATTTACAAAATACTCTGGTTATGATCCAGAAATTGGTGGCGGAGTTTTAGGTATTGATAAAGGATATTATCCACAAGCTAGAACTGTAATGTTAGGGGTTAATTTACAATTTTAAAATTTAGAATCATGAAAATTAAAAATATAAGATATTCATTCGCTGCAGTTGGATTATTGCTTCTTAGCTCTTCGTGTGGGGAAGATTTTTTAACAGTAGATCCAAAAGGGCTGCCATTAGTGGACAACTATTATAAAGATGAAACAGAAGCGTTTTCAGCATTAGTTGCTACTTATGATATAATGGGAAAACAATCCAAAGGTTTTGAAAATATGGTCTGTATGCTAAATGCAGGTTCAGATGATTTTTACGCTGGAGGCGGGGGACCTGGAGACGGAGCAGGAATTCATGCTTTTGATAACTATACATTGGATAAAATCAATATGCCGAGAAGTTTCTGGGGAGACTTTTTTCAAGGTATAGCAAGAGCAAATATCTTGTTGGAAAAATTGCCAAATGTAAAAATGGACGAGGCTAAAAAAGTACGTTTTGCTGCAGAAGCAAAAGCAATGAGAGGATATTACTATTTTGAATTAGTAAGAACTTTTAAAAACTTACCATTAATTACAGCACCACTTTCTCCAGCAGAAACCTATACTATTACACAATCTACTCCAGAAGAAGTATACGCTCAAATTGAGAAAGATTTAATTGAAGCTAAAGCTGCTTTACCAAATACAGTTAATTATGCAACTGAAGGAGGTCGTTTTTCTAAAGGATCTGTGCAGGCTTTATTAGGAAAAGTCTATTTATACGAAGGTAAAAATTCTTTAGCAGCAGCAGAGTTTGCGGATGTAAATGGTACGCCGGGAGGAACGAGTATGTATGGTTACAAATTGCTGACTAAATTTTCTGATTTATGGGTAATTAGTAACAAACTTAATTCAGAATCTATTATCGAAATCATGCATACTGATAAAAGTAATGCAGACTGGGGATTTTGGGGAGGCGGAAATGACGAAGGTAACTCTGTTAATATAATGGTTGGACCAAGAGGTTATGGCAGAAAAACGACTACAATACCAGATTATATTTCAGGATGGAGTTTTAATCCTGTAACTGCAAGTTTATACAATGCCCTAAAAGGAGATCCGCGCTTTGATGCTACAATTGTTGATATGCTGGCACTAAAAGCATCTGGCGCAGCAGATTATGCACCTGGTGATCAAGATACAGGATATTTCTTAAAGAAATTTATGCCATTAAACTCTGATACTTCTCAAGGTGGAGGAGCGCAGGCTTTAAATTACAAACAAGATATGTATGCAATTCGTTTAGCAGATACGTATTTAATGGAAGCAGAGGCACTTGGAGGAACTGGAGCCAGAGCACAAGCTTTATTAGATGCTGTAAGAGCCAGAGTTGGATTAGGTTCTGTACCAGTTTCATTAGATGCTATTGCTAACGAAAGAAGATTAGAATTGGCTGGAGAAGGACATCGCTGGTTCGATTTAGTAAGAACAGGAAAAGCAGCTTCGGTTCTTGCTGGTGAAGGATTTGTTGCTGGAAAAAATGAAGTTTGGCCAATTCCGCAAAAAGATTTAGAAAACACAAAACTTGTACAAAATCCTCAGTACTAATTTAGCTAATACAATATCATATGAAAATAAATTTAATGAAAAAACAAGGGTTTTTAGCATTGTTTTTTATGACAGCCGTATTAAGTTTTACAAGTTGTCAGCCAGATGATTCCATTGTTGATAATGGATTAACAAACGAAAATGTTGATGCATCTTTTACCGTTACTCCTGTAGAAGGTAAAGTCAATACCTATAAATTAAGCGCACAGCCAAAAGGTGTTTTAAAATCTTTTTGGGATACTGGTGCAGGACAATATGCTGGTAAAATGGAAGAAGAAATATCGTTGCCAGATGCAGGAACTTACACTATTACACATACAGCTATTGGCAGTGGAGGCGGTACAGCTTCAGCTTCAAAAGAAGTAGTAGTGGCAACTTCAGATCCGCTAAAAGGAAATTTAGTACAAGGCGGCTCTTTTGCTACAGTAGAAGATCAGGCAAAATGGACCATTTTAAATCTTAGCGCTACTGGTGCAGCTTTTTGGTCATTTGCAAATAATAGCGCAACAATTCACTCTCCAGGAGGATGGGCGCAAGAAGGAATTTATCAAGCAATCGATGTTGTAAAAGACAAAGAATACACCATCAACATGCGTGTTTCAAGTCCAAGCGGTTCCGATGAAACTTGGTTAGAGGTTTATGCAGGGAAATCTGCTCCACAATCTGGGGTTGAGTACAAAGACAACAAAGTAATGGGATTAAGTACTTGGGACGGCTGTGCAAAAGCAGGTTTCTCTGGAATGCTTTCTACTGTAGGCTGTGTTAAAAATGATGCAACAGGAACAGTTACAAACGTGGTAAAATTCTCTGAAACAGGAAAAATCTATTTATTAATTCGTTCTGGCGGTAACACTTTTACTAAAGATGGAATCACCGTTTCAAAAATCGAATTAAGAGGAAAATAAAGAGTTAAGTTAAGTTTAAGTTTGGTTGTAAATAGCCCATAATCATTATGAGTATGGGCTATTTTTTAAATTCTTTAAAAGAGATTAAAAATCAGTTTTAGATTTCTCCAAAACTTCAATTAAAAAACACTAATAATTGGGAGCGAATGAAAAAAAATAGTCTAAATATTTTATGCCTTTTGTTTGTCGTTGCAGCTTTTGCACAACAGCCAAAAACAAAAAAAGAATTTACAGCCAATGGCAAAAAAATAACCGTTTACACCACAGCAGAAAACTCAAAGTTACGATTAACATCAACAGATAATTTAACTTTTTCTGCAGCAAAACAACCTCTAGAAACTGAATTTTCGGTTTTTATTGAACCAGCAAAAAAATTTCAGACTTTTATGGGAATCGGCGGCGCTATTACAGACGCAAGCGCCGAAATATTTGCTAAACTTTCAAAAGAAAAACAAGCAGAATTTTTAAATGCTTACTACGATAAACAAAAAGGTATTGGCTATTCTTTGCTAAGAACAACAATTCAAAGTTCTGATTTTAGCAGTGGAAGCTATTCTTATATCGAAGAAGGAGATAAAGATTTGAAGACTTTTTCTATTGATCATGACAGGCAGTTTAGAATTCCTTTAATAAAACAAGCTATTCAAAAAGCTGGTGGAAAATTGACAACTTATGTTGCGCCTTGGTCGCCAAATGCTTTTATGAAAAGCAATAAAAATGTATTAAAAGGCGGCACACTGCTTCCAGAGTACTATCAGACTTGGGCAAATTTTTATGCAAAGTTTATAAAAGCCTACGAAAAAGAAGGAATTCCGATCTGGGGTACTTCGACGCAAAATGAACCGATGGCGGTTCAGACTTGGGAATCTTGTATTTATACAGCAGAAGCGGAAAGAGATTTTATCAAAAATTATCTTGGACCTACTTTGAAAAAAGAAAACTTAGCGGACAAAAAAATTATTGTTTGGGATCATAACCGCGATTTAATGAATTACCGTGCCAATGTAATTTATTCTGATCCCGAAGCAGCAAAATATGTTTGGGGAATGGGATTTCATTGGTATGAAACCTGGTCTGGCGGTGCGCCTATGTTTGATAATGTTGCCAAAGTAAATGAAGCTTATCCAGATAAAAAACTAATGTTTACAGAAGGATGCGTTGAAAAATTTGATGCGGCAAAGTATCAATTCTGGGGAAATGCAGAACGTTACGGAATCAATATGATCAACGATTTTAACAACGGAACTGTAGCTTGGACAGATTGGAATATTCTATTGGATCAAAATGGAGGCCCAAATCACGTTGGAAATTTTTGTTTTGCACCAATTCATGCAGATACAACAACAGGGGAATTAATTTATACGCCGTCTTTTTATTACATAGGACACTTTTCTAAATTCATTCGTCCAAACGCTGTACGAGTGAGCACTGCAGTTAGCAGAAGCGCACTATTAAGCACTTCATTTTTAAATACTGATGGAACTATGGCGACAGTTGTAATGAACCAGTCAGAAAATGAGCTTACTTATAATTTGATTATTGGAGCTGAAAAAGCGGCGGTTAAAATTCCGCCTCGAGCTATACAAACGCTTGTTTATTAATATTTTGTAGTAAAGTAAGAAAAAAGATCAATTTGAATCATCCTGTTGGTCTTCTCTTACTTTTAATTTAAAAACTGTTTATAAAACAATATGAAAGCCACAACTCAAATAGTGCTGTCAGCCTTTATACTAATCCAATTAAGCTGTTTTACAAAACTTACGGCTCAAAAAAACAATGCGTCGTCGCAGAAAAATAATAAAATAAAGGTTTTTACTACTGCCGAAAATACCAATTGGAAATTATCATTATCAAATGATCTAATTTCAAACAACACTACACAACAAAAAAATACAACAGTATCTATTATTGTAAATATTGAAAAAACAGATCAGACTTTTCTCGGAATTGGAGGTGCAATTACAGATGCAAGTGCAGAAGTTTTCGCTAAATTATCTCCTAAAAAACAACAGGAATTTTTAAATGCCTATTACGATAAAAATAAGGGCATTGGCTATTCTTTAGCCAGAACAAATATTCACAGCTGTGATTTTAGCAGTGACAGCTACACTTATATTGCAGAAGGAGATAAAGAACTGAAAACCTTCAACATAGATCACGATCGAAAATATAGAATTCCATTAATCAAAAAAGCAATTAAAACAGCCGGCGGAAAACTAACATTATTTGTAAGTCCATGGAGTCCCCCAGCTTTCATGAAAGACAATAATGATATTTTGCACGGCGGCGTTTTATTGCCTGAATTTGCTCCATATTGGGCATTGTATTATGCTAAGTTTATAAAAGCATATGAAAAAGAAGGAATTCCGATTTGGGGATTAACAGTTCAAAATGAACCAATGGCCAAACAAAGCTGGGAATCTTGTATCTATACGCCCGAAGCTGAAAGAGATTTTCTTAAAAATCATTTAGGACCAACTTTAGAGAAAGAAGGACTTGGTTCTAAAAACGTTATAATTTGGGATCATAATAGAGGAGATATGCTGGAAAAACGCGCTAATCTTGTTTTTTCGGATCCTGAAGTTTCTAAATACGCATGGGGAATTGGATTTCACTGGTATGAAACTTGGAATGGAGGTCCGCCTCAATTCGAATCTGTGGCAAAGGTTCACGATGCTTTTCCAAATAAAAATTTAATTTTTACTGAAGGCTGCATCGAAAGATTTGATGCTAAAAAATATCAGTTTTGGGGAAATGCTGAGCGTTACGGAATCAATATGATTAACGATTTTAATAACGGAACAGTTGCATGGACAGATTGGAATATTCTTTTAGATCAAAACGGAGGCCCAAATCATGTTGGTAATTTCTGTTTTGCACCAATTCATGCCGACACTACAAAAGACGAATTAATATATACCCCAATGTATTATTATATTGGACATTTCTCCAAATTCATCAGGCCAAATGCCAAGAGAATAATAGAAAAAATAAGTGATAAATCTTTACTGAGTACTTCTTTTAAAAATTCTGACGGACAATTGATTACTATCGTAATGAATCAATCTGAAAAAGAGATTGTTTATTCTTTAGAAAATCAAACGACAAAAAATACTATTACTATTCCAGCACATGCTATACAGACGATTGTATATTAATGGTGCGCTAACTAAATAACCAAGAAAATGAAATTGAATATCAATAATACCATAAAAGCATTTTTCTTTATGACTGCCGTAATGGCTCAGATAAAATGTTCGTCTTCAAATGATACAGTCGAAAATCCTCCTGTAAATCCACCAGTGGTAAATCCTCCCGTAGTCGTTACAAACGATGTCGATTTTTGGCTTACAAAAGGAGATCAAAGCGTTTTACTCGCAAAGCAATCTGGAACATTAGGATTTGGTACTACTACAAATACTTACAGTACTATTGAAGTTAAAGAAGCTCAGAAATATCAAACAGTTGACGGTTTCGGATATACATTAACTGGAGGAAGCGTAGAGGTAATAAATCAATTAAATGCCACAAGACGAACCGCTCTTTTGCAGGAGTTATTTGGATCTGGAGAAAATTCAATTGGAATAAGTTATATCAGAATAAGTATTGGAGCTTCAGATTTAAATGCAGAACCTTTTACGTATAATGATCTTGCAGCAGGAGAAACAGATTTAAGTCTGGCTAAATTTAGCTTAGAAAAAGACAAAAATCTAATTGCTATGCTGAAAGAAATTTTGGCAATTAATCCTAAAATTTTAATCTTAGGAACACCTTGGTCTGCACCTCTTTGGATGAAAGACGTAAACAGTTTTAAAGGAGGAAAATTGAAAGCAGAATACTATGACGTTTATGCCAAATATTTTGTAAAATACATACAACAGATGAAAGCAGAAGGTATTACGATTGATGCTGTAACGCCTCAAAATGAACCTCTTCATGACGGAAATAATCCGAGTATGTATATGTCTGCACTGGATCAAACCAATTTTATTAAAAATAATTTAGGACCTGCATTCAAAGCTGCAAATCTAAAGGTAAAAATTATTGCTTACGACCACAATTGTGATAATCCTAATTATCCAAAAGCTGTTTTGGCAGATGCCGATGCATTTCCTTTTGTGGATGGATCAGCATTTCATTTATATGCAGGAGATATCAGCGCTCTTACCAATGTTTACAATTCTTTTCCAACTAAAAATGTATATTTTACAGAACAATGGACGTCTTCAGAAGGACAATTTGCAGGCGATTTAAAATGGCATACTAGAAATGTAATTATCGGTTCAATGAGAAACTACAGCAAGAATGCCTTAGAATGGAATGTAGCCAATAATGCCAATTTTGGTCCTCATACAGATGGCGGCTGTACCATGTGCAAAGGCGCGATCACGATTACGTCAACAGACAGTTATCAGCGTAATGTAGCCTATTACATAATTGCACATGCATCAAAATTTGTTCCGATGGGTTCTGTTCGAATTGAAAGTAATTCGGGAGGAAATTTACAAAACGTTGCTTTTATCACACCTTCAGGATCTAAAGTTTTAATTGTTGAAAATGACGGATCGGCAACAGAAACATTTAATATTAAATTTAACGGGAAATGGGTTACCGCTTCTCTGGAAGCTGGATCAGTTGGAACATATACTTGGAAATAGATTCCTGAAACATTTGAAAAAGGAAGTTTTAAGCTGAACTAATTTGACTTTGTTAGTATTAAAAGCAAAAAATAGACAAATTATATCTATATTGATATTCAATTTATTAACTAATAACCAACTTAATCATGAAAACAATAAATCTTGCAAATAGGGCGGGTGTGTTTACACTAATCTTATTATTTATATTTCAATCTTGCAGCAGTAGTAACGATGCGACCGATGAAAATCCTGTTGTAGTAGTTCCTGATAAAATTTCGGTTCAGGTTGATGTAGTAGGTAAAACTGCTGAAATGCCAAATGGAGACGGAAGTGGAAAAATAAATTTATCCATTACGGCTGCAGATGCAAAATCATATAAAATAAAGGTAAATAATGAAACGAAAGAATCTACAACGAGTAGTTTTTCATATGAATTTACCGAACCCGGTACTAAAACCTATACTATTGAAGTTACCGCATTTAATGGAATAAAATATACCAATACTTCTACAACAGTAAATATTTTCGTGGCAAGAAAGCTAATATTTTCAGATGAGTTTGATGTTGCTGGCGCACCAAATAATGACAAATGGGATTATAATACAGGAACTGGAGACGGCTGGGGAAATAATGAATTACAGTATTACACCAAGCGTCCAGAAAATGTAACCATCGAAAACGGAATCTTAAAAATTAAAGCGATTAAAGAAGAGTATATGGGAAGCCAATATACATCGGCAAGAATGCTTACCAGAGGAAAATTTTCATTTAAATACGGAAGAGCAGAAATACGTGCAAAATTACCAGTCGGCGGCGGCACTTGGCCTGCATTCTGGTTATTAGGAGACAATCTTGATACAGTTGGATGGCCGGCATGCGGAGAAATCGACATTTTAGAATCAGTAGGAAATAAACCAAACGTCATTCACTCTTCATTACATTCTCCTGGCCGTTCAGGAAATACTCCTGATACAGCGACAACAACAAATCCAACTTCAACGACAGCCTATCATATTTATGCAGCGGAATGGAGTGCAGAAAGTATCAAGTTTTATGTAGACGATAATTTATTTTACACATACAAAAACTCAAGTACGACACCATTTAATGCAAAGTTTTTTGTGATTTTAAATTTCGCAATGGGCGGCAATTTTGGCGGAGCGGTTGATCCAAACTTCAAAAGTGCTGTTTACGAAATCGACTATGTGAGAGTATATAATTAACATAAGTTTTAAATAGATTTTTTTCTGCAAAGTCTCGGAAACACTAGATTTACAGATTAAAATTTTTTAACATGAAAAAGATAAACAAACTTGTTTGCGCAGTAATGCTGCTTTTAGCTGTCAACTCATTCTATGGTCAGAATTTAAAAATTATGACCTACAATATTCGTTTAGATGTTGCTTCAGACGGAGAAAATGCCTGGCCAAAACGAAAAGATTATTTTGCTTCTCAAATTGGTTTTTACAGCCCAGATATTTTTGGAGTGCAGGAGGCAACGCCAAATCAAGTTACAGATATTGCATCGGCTCTGCCAAATTATAACAGATTTGGAATAGGAAGAGAAGAAGGCGGTTTGGGCGAAGCTTGTACGATTTATTATAAAAAAGACCGATTTAAAGTAGAACAATCCAATACATTTTGGTTATCAGAAACACCCAATGTAGTTTCGAGAGGATGGGACGCTGTCTGCAACAGAGTTTGTACGTACGGACTTTTTAAAGATTTGAAAACTAAAAAAACATTTTGGATTTTCAATCTGCATTTAGATCATATGGGCGAAGAAGCGCGAGTAAAAGGCGTTCAGCTTGTTCTTTCTAAAATAAAAGAATTAAATACTAAAAATTACCCAGCCTTTTTAATGGGAGATTTTAATTCAGAACCTGATACAAAACAAATCGTAGAGATTAAAAAAGTGATGAATGATACCAAAGATGTTTCAAAAGAAAAACCTTTTGGACCTTCAGGAACCTTCAACGATTTTAAACACAATGAACCCGTAACATTATTGTTAGACTACATTTTTGTCTCAAAAAATAGCGGACTTAACATTCAAAAACATGCAGTGCTGAGTGATTCTAAAGATTTAAAATATCCTTCGGATCATTTACCTGTTTTAATAGAAATAGATTAAATGAAAAACAGCAACAAAAAACTTCAGATTCTGGTTTTACTGCCTCTAATTATGATGCAGTTCAATTGTGGATCTTCAAAAAATGCTTCAGCTAATTCTGGAAAAGTAGAATCTTGGATTACAACTTCAGATGAAAGTTCAAAACTAAAAAAACAGCCTGATTTGGTTTTCAATGTAGAAACAAATTCAAGTCAGACAATTGAGGTAAACCCTTCTCAGAAATTTCAAACTATAGAAGGTTTCGGCTTTTCATTAACGGGAGGAAGTGCTCAGGCGATTTTAAAACTAGATAAACCAAAAAGAGAAGCTTTGCTTCAAGAGTTATTTTCTAGAAAAGAAGATGCCATCGGTTTAAGTTATTTGAGAATTAGTATTGGAGCATCAGATTTGAATGAAAAAGTTTTTTCGTATGATGATCTGCCGGAAGGGCAAACCGATTTAAAACTGGAAAAATTCAATTTAGGACCAGATTTAGAAGATGTAATTCCGGTTTTAAAAGAAATTCTAGCTATAAATCCGAAGATAAAAATAATGGGTTCTCCGTGGTCGCCTCCAGTTTGGATGAAAGATAACGGAAGCTCGAAAGGCGGTAGTTTACAACCCAAATACTATCAGGTTTATGCCGAATATTTTGTGAAATATATTCAGGCAATGAAATCACACGGAATTGTTATTGACGCCATTACGCCCCAAAATGAGCCATTGCATCCAGGAAATAATCCAAGTTTATTAATGCTTGCAGAACAACAGGCAGATTTTATTGGAAATCATTTAGGTCCCGCTTTCGCGAAAGCTAAAATTAAAACCAAAATTATTGTTTACGATCATAACTGCAATAAACCAGAATATCCTTTGACTATTTTAAAAGATCCAAAAGCAAATCCTTTTGTTACGGGTTCGGCTTTTCATTTATATGAAGGCGACATTAGTGCTTTGACAACGGTTCATAATGCTTTTCCAGATAAAGATTTGTATTTTACCGAACAATATACAGGAACAGGAACTAATTTTGAAACCGACTTAAAATGGAGTGTAAAAAATGTAGTAATCGGTTCCATGCGTAATTGGAGTAAAAATGCACTTTCATGGGGATTGGCCAATGATGAGTTTTACAAACCTTTTACACCAGGAGGATGTTCTACCTGCAAAGGTGCTTTGATGATCGATCAAAATCAAAATATAAAAAGAGAGGTAGGATATTATATTATTGGGCACGCTTCTAAATTTGTTCCAGAAGGTTCAGTAAGAATTGGAAGTGATATAGTAGGAAATTTACACAATGTTTCTTTTAAAACTCCGTTAGGACAAATCGTTCTGATTGTAGAAAATGACGGGGCTTCAGCAGAAACCTTTAATATTAAATACAACCAAAAACAAACCTCAACCACACTAAACGCAGGTGCTGTTGCTACTTATGTTTGGTAAACAACTTAAACTTATGAAGAAAGTAACCACAATCACTTTGCTGCTGTTTTCGCTTTTTGCGTCGGCACAACAGCAGACAATAGATCAGAAAGTGAATGATCTATTGAAGAAAATGACAATTGAAGAAAAAATTGGACAGTTGAACCAGTACACAGGAGACAATTCTGCTACGGGTCCAATTACTATTAATCCGAACAAACAAACCGAAATAAAATCAGGTTTAATTGGCTCAATGCTAAATGTTGTTGGAACAAAATATACCAGACAATATCAGGAATTGGCCATGCAGTCAAGACTTAAAATTCCATTGTTGTTTGGTCAAGATGTTATTCACGGATACAAAACTACTTTCCCAATTCCATTAGCAGAAGCGGCGAGCTGGGATTTAGATGCGATCGAGTTAGCAGCAAGAGTTGCCGCTACAGAGGCTTCAGCAAGCGGAATCCATTGGACATTTGCTCCAATGGTAGATATTGGTCGTGATCCTCGCTGGGGACGTGTAATGGAAGGTGCGGGAGAAGATACTTATCTAGGTTCTAAAATTGCTTACGCGAGAGTAAAAGGTTTTCAAGGAAATAAATTGGGAGATTTAAACTCCGTTATGGCTTGTGTAAAACACTTTGCAGCTTATGGCGCAGGTGTTGGCGGAAGAGATTATAACTCTGTAGATATGAGCGAAAGAATGCTGCTTGAAACGTATTTACCACCTTTTAAAGCGGCTTTAGATGCAGGCGCAGCAACATTCATGAATTCATTTAATGATATTAACGGAATCCCGGCAACTGGAAATGCTCATTTGCAAAGAGATATTTTAAAAGGAAAATGGAACTTTCAAGGTTTCGTAGTCTCAGATTGGGGATCAATTGGAGAAATGGTGGCTCACGGTTATTCTAAAGATCTAAAAGAAGCGGCTTACGCTGCCATTACCGCAGGAAGTGATATGGATATGGAAAGTAATGCGTATCGTAACAATCTTGCGGCTTTGGTGAAAGAAGGAAGAGTTTCTATTGATTTAATTGACGATGCTGTAAAACGTATACTTCGCAAAAAATTCGAACTAGGTTTATTTGATGATCCTTACCGATATTCGGATGAAAAACGTGCAGAAAAAGCATTATCAGATCCAGGAAATACAAAAGCAGCACTTGAAGTAGCGCAAAAAAGTATTGTATTATTAAAAAATGAAAACCAAACTTTGCCAATTTCTAAAAGTGTAAAAACAATTGCTTTTATCGGACCAATGGTTAAAGAATACAAAGCCAATATGGGATTTTGGTCTGTAGAACTTCCAGAAGTTGATTACGATAAATGGGTGGTTTCGCAATGGGACGGACTTCAAAATAAAGTAGGTAAAAACACAAAACTGCTTTACGCTAAAGGCTGTGAAGTTGATGGAGATAATAAAGACGGTTTTGCGGAAGCTGTAGCAACGGCCAAACAAGCTGATGTTGTTATTTTGAGTATTGGTGAAAGACGCGATATGAGCGGTGAGGCAAAAAGCAGAAGTGATCTTCACTTGCCAGGAGTTCAGGAAGATTTAGTAAAAGCGATTCAGGCTACAGGAAAACCAGTTGTAGTTTTAATTAATGCAGGAAGACCTCTTGTTTTTAATTGGACAGCAGATAATGTGCCGGCAATCGTATATACTTGGTGGCTGGGTACAGAAGCAGGAAATGCAATTGCAAATGTTTTATTTGGAGATTACAATCCGTCTGGAAAGCTGCCAATGACTTTTCCAAGAGAAGTGGGGCAGGTGCCAATTTATTACAATCATTTCAGCACTGGGAGACCAGCTAAAAGTGAAAATGAAACTAATTATGTTTCAGCGTATATCGACTTAAAAAACTCTCCTAAATATGCTTTTGGATACGGATTAAGTTATACCAAATTTGATTATTCTGGTTTGAAATTATCAGCAGCGAAAGTAAAAAGCAACGAAACCATTAAAGTTTCTTTCCAATTAAAAAACAGCGGAAAAGTTGCTGGAGAAGAAGTTGTTCAGTTGTATTTAAAAGATAAATTCGGATCTGTTGTGAGACCCGTTTTAGAACTGAAAGATTTTAAGAAAGTGAAATTAAATGCAGGAGAATCTAAAACAATCGAGTTTACAATTGATAAAGAAAAACTTTCTTTCTATAATGACAAATTAGAATGGAAGGCTGAGCCGGGAGATTTTGAAGTAATGATTGGCGCTTCGTCAGCAGATATTAAATTAAAATCAGATTTTGAATTGCTTGCTAATTAATATTGCAGCCCGTAAAAAAGTATTAACACAAAAACATAGATTTAAATTTTAATTGATTAAGATTAAATAAGTGATAATCATTTACACATAGTCTATGTGTTAGAAACCAGTTTCTTTCAATTCCCTTTTCTAGAAAAGAAAATCTATGTTTCTATGTGTTTAATAAAAATTCAATAACTATAAAAAATGGGGCTGTAAAAAGCCCCATTTTTTTATTAAAATTATTTAAGTCGTTTCTTAAAGTTGAATTTTACAAGATTTAAAAAACCTTGTTCAATAATGTCAATGCCAATTCCATAATTACTATCGGCGATAGAATGATGGTCATTTCTGAATTTTTCAAAATCACTTGAAGGAATTTCCAAATTTGACAAAGGCTTGAAATCGATAATTACAGATGCTCCGTTTTTAGTTACTTTTTTACGGCTTGTAAAATCAAAATACGGATTAGTAATTGTGCTTTCCTGAACGGTATATTTCTCTTCGGTATCTATTCTTTGATCAGTCTGAAGATTGATCTCATATCTTTCATTATCAAAATTATGCCAAAACGGAATGTCCGTATGCATAAAATCTCTGGCCGTATTTTTTACTACATTTCGGTCAAAGTACATTAAAAAACGATTCTTTTGAGCATCAACAAAATAAGGATTTTCAATAGAAGCGCTGTATTGAATGGTAAATTCGTTCAATCTTTTATCATCACTTACAATATCGATTACGGCATTTTGAAAAATGGTTCTAATATCCGTTCCATTTCGGTCATTCGAATAATTTAAAGCATAAAACAAAAAGTTATTCCAGCTGTCGATAATTTCTCTTTTGTTAGTGTTTTTAAAGTATTTACGCATATAATTAGCGCGATTTCCTTTATAAGTACTGGTTAATTTTAATGCGCCGGAACTATTTTGAGCGTTGAAATCTGCTTTTTCATTAATTCCATAATAAGAGAACCTATGCGATTTTTTAATTTCCAGTTCCTTATTTGGTTTAACTTCAAGATAATGCAGAAAATATATAAAACCACGATTTTCAATTAAACCAAATTCATCTCTTGTCGTTGCATCTATAAAATAGGTTTCGTCTTTATAATTAACCTTTACAATTACATGATTAAAGGTTAGCAGCGAAGGCAGATAATATTTAATATAATGATCAGAATTAAAGTTGACCAAAACCACAGAAGAATCAACATTAATATAGTCTAAAACTACTTTCAGTAAAACCGATTTAGCTTTACAATCTCCTTGTTTATCCTCATAGGTTACAGCAGGTTCCTGTGGTTTATGCCCGTTCATTTCATCGGCATTAAAAACATAGTAAACATGATTCTGTACATAATCAATTGCAAATTGCAGTTTTTCATCCTGATCTGCAATCGCATCTAATTTTTCTACAAGAGTTGGAGCAAAATCTTTTAAAGAAGATTTGTTGTAAATTTCTTCGTAAAGAGGAGAAATATAGTTAGCCAGATCCGTCCAGTTACGATCTGTAGCAAAATCAATGTACGGAGCAATTTCTCTATTTTCATCAAAAGAATTGATGTAATTTTCTTTTTCAATTACAAATCTTTCGCCTTTTTTCAGATAATTAATTTCGGGCTGCAATACATTCCCATCCTCATCCCTGTAAAATGTTTTCTTGTAAGCAATTGTTTCTTTTCGGTCACTAATAAAAGTAAATTTATAGTTTCCGTAAGCCCAGTAAGTATTTGGAGTTACATAAACATATTTTAGAAACTCTTTTCGAAGGAAATCACGATCAGTAAAAACTTTGATTCTAGAATCTTCCGTAATTAAAATATCGTAAAGTCGTAAATCTTTAATCGTAATATTTACTTTTTTACTGCTGCTTAAAACGCCGCCTTCACTTTGGTTTTCATTGTCAAGTACCTTGATTTTTGTATCTGGGATTTTGTCAATTAAAACACCATCTCTAAGAACACTAATGCGATGTATAATGTAGGTTTCATTTTCTTCTACAATCACATCTTTTGCAGAAGCACTTTCCAGATTTGATGGTTCGTTGAGCGTGTATGCTACGCAGGCGTATTCGCTGTTCTCTGTATCACTTGTATAATAAATTTTATCTAAAAAGTAGCAGAAATCTCGTCCTTCATCAACTTGTTTTTTTGAAAAATCAGATTCCTTTATATATTCGATCAGCTGCTTATCATCAGTTTTTGAAGCCCACTGTTCGGGTTTTTGAATTTTGTAATTTTCTGATTCTATGATGTTTTCCATATTAATAATTTTACAGGGTATATTCTTACTTTCAATATAGCTAAAGTAAGTAATAATGCCTGATTTTACTCGATAAAAATGTAAAATCTATGTCAAAAAAAAGCCTCACTGAAAGGAAGTGAGGCTGCATTATAAATTATAAAAATGTGTAAAGGTTATTTTAAAACTGTATTTATGAAATCCATTGCGCCAATTCCTTTGTACGAAGCATACAAAGCTTTATCATAAGCTTCTTGTTTGGCTTTTTTATTTTTTGCATCTTTTTCAATAATCATTTCATTGAAAATTCTTTCTTGTTCCGCGCTGTATTTTAAAGAAGCTTCCAGAAGATAAGTCTTAGAAACAAATCCGAAAGAAGACCAGATTTTGGTTCTAATTTTTTGATTAATATTTTTTAACGGATTAGCAATCATAACTTCTGATTTTAACTTTTCAATGTCTGTCTCTTGATAATGGAACAAACTGATTTGTAATGCTTTTCTTGGAAACAACCTTGAATTTAACAATTCAAATCATTAATGTGTTATTATGACGCAATGTAATTATTTTTTTTAAATTTGAACTTTAAATTTTAGTTAAAATTGTGATTTACACACTTCTCTATTTTATTGGGAAATAGTATTCTATTTTTTAAAAAGTGATTCGAATTTGTAAAAATGAAGTAAATTGCAGTGTTGTTTAAAGAAAGATATACACTTAAATACTCGAATGTTAAAAGACATTATAGATAATAATGAAAATTACCAGCCTGGACTTTCTATAGATTGTGTAATTTTTGGTTTTCATGACAATCAGCTTAAAGTTCTATTAATAAAAGTAGAACATGCGGCGAAATGGTCTCTGCCAGGAGGCTTTATCCACGTGGATCAGGATATTGATACTGCAGCAATTACCGTACTAAACAGCCGAACTGGAGTTGAAGGTATTTTTTTGAGACAATTTGCGACTTTTGGAAAAGTAAAACGTAATGATCAGCATTTTGATGAAAGGATTCTAAAGTATCTGCAAATAGAAGAAGAAAAAGGAAAATGGCTTACGCGTCGTTTTGTTACGATTGGATATTATGCTTTGGTTGATTTTTCGAAAATTCTTCCAAACCCGATGAGCAGACATGAAGTTGTAGAATGGATTGATCATAAAGAAGTTCCGGAACTTATTTTAGATCACCGCGAAATTCTGGATAAAGCACTCGATACTTTACGAATTGAATTGAATTTAATGCCAATTGGATATAATTTACTGCCTGAGAAATTTACCATTCCAGAATTGCAGAAATTGTATGAAACGATTTTGGATAAAAAACTGGATCGCAGGAACTTTTTACGCAAAATCACTACAACAGGAATTCTAACGAAGCTTGACGAAAAGAAAAGCAACGTAGCACACAAAGCTCCAAATCTATATTCTTTTGATAAAGAAAAATATGATGAGGTTTTAAAAAATGGTTTGAATCACGGCTGGTAAAGAAATTATAATTCAAAAAAAAGATTATGATCTCAATTGAAACCTTTAGAAAATTAGCATTGTCGTTTCCAGATGCAACAGAAGAACCTCATTTTGAGAAAATATCCTTTCGCGTCAAAAAGAAAATTTTCGCCACTTTTGATGAAAAGAATAATCGAGCAGTTTTAAAATTAAACGAAATAGATCAATCGGTTTTTTGTGCTTCGCGCGAAATGATTTTTTATCCCGTTCCAAATAAATGGGGAAAACAAGGCTGGACAATTGTCGAAATTTCAAAAGTACGACCAGAAATGTTTGAAGATGCTTTAATAAGATCTTATCAAAATGTTATAGGCAAAAAGTAAAATTATTCAGCATACAAACCTAACAGGTTTTTAAAACCTGTTAGGTTTCTTTATGGCAAAATAATTATTTAATAATAGTTCTAAAAGTCAAATTTACTCTTGGTTTCTGAGTTGTTTTGGTTGGTGGCAATCGATGCAGCCAATTTGTCTGCGTTTCATCTTTCATAACCAGTAAACTTCCATGTTCCAGAATTAAAGAGACCGTTTCTTTCGACTTTTTATGCTTGAAAGCAAATTTACGCTCAGCCCCAAAACTTAGAGATCCAATTGCGCCATTCTTTTTGAGATCTTTTTCTGCATCACTGTGCCACGCCATTCCTTCTTCGCCAGAATGATATAAATTAAGCAGGCAGGAATTGAATGTTTCTCCTGTTTTTTCTTCTATAAAAGCTTTTAGTTTTAATAATTCTGGTGTCCATGGAAGCGCTTTTTTTGTAGTATTGGAATACGTATATTCAAATTCCTGATCGCCGTACCAAGCCACTTTACGTTTGGTTAAAATTAGTTTTCCAAATATAATGGCTTCATCATTTTTCCATTCAATGGAATGTAATAAAGTGTCGCGATAAAAATCTGCTTCATTTCTGGAAAATAATTTTCCGTAATAATTTACAGTTCCATCTTTTGGAAGCAGATTTGTGTTTTCGTTTATTTCAGGAGTAAATAAGTCCATTTTTCCATTTTTGATAGTCGGTTTTCATACAATGTCCGCAAGGTCTGAAACCATTTTGTTCTGCTTCATCTTCAGAAAAAAAGAAAACCCGATTTTCCCGTTTCATTCTTTTTCCCGAACGGCATTTCAGCGTTCCGTAGATTTTTAATTTTCGGTTGCCACCGAAACAAATTTCCGCATTTTTAATTTTATTTCGAAGATCTGAATCTGAAATTTTATTGTGTTCAATCATATTTTTTAGGTAGAAAGGTTCAGAGGGACAGAGGTTTAGTGGATGCATATCTTTGCACCTTTGCACCTTAATTTAACGCATCATGAAAAATAATTCCTAACGTATATCTTTCACCCGAATGAACTTCGCTCACGCCATGTTTCATATTCACACGATAATATCCTTTTGTTCCTTTTACAGGTCTGAAATTGGTGGTAAAAACCAAGACATCTCCCTTTTTAGGTTTCAAAACAATTGCTTTAGACTGTGCTCTGGGCGTTTGCTGGGTTAAGACAAATTCGCCGCCTATATAATCTTCATCGGGTTCATTTAGAAAAAGTACTATTTGAATTGGAAAATAAATAGCTCCATACAAATCCTGATGCAAAGTATTAAAACCACTTTTGCCATATTTTAAAATTAAAACAGTCGCTTTCAATTGATTATTATCATGACACTGCTTTAATAATTCTTCGTGCGTTTCAGGAAAAATAGTGCTGATATTCAAAGCTTTCATCCAAGAATTTGCAATTGGAGCCAATTTCGGATAAATGGAAGAACGAATGTTTTGAATTAAATCTGGAAGCGGATAATTAAAATATTTATATTCCCCCAAACCAAACCGATAACGTTCCATTACAACCGTTTTTCGATATAAATTTGGATTGTCATAATCGAATTTTAAATCTTCACATTGTTCGTTATTCAGAACGCTTGGAATAATGGCGAATCCATTTAGGTGCATAGATTCTGTGATGCTTTCCCAGTTAAGAGAAGCAATTTTAGATTGTATATTTTGCATAAATAATTTTAGATTGAATTTTATAATGACAGAGAATTCAACACATAGCATATCTGTAGAGACCCACAGCAGTGCGTCTAACGTAATGTATTTCCGTAAAGAAATTCTTTGTCGACAATCTTTGCGTAGAGGCACTGCAGTGCCTCTCTACAGAAAATCTGTGTCGTAAATTGTTTAAATTTCCGAGATTAATTTCGCGCCTTCCCACCCAATAATAGCTGTTTTTCGGGTATTGCCCCACATATAACCTCCGAAAATTCCAGAAGATTGAATGACGCGGTGACACGGAATTAAAAAAGCTACAGGATTGCTGCCAATTGCAGTTCCAACTGCCCTTGAAGCATTTGGTTTTTCAATTTGATTCGCAATGGAACCATATGTAGAAAGCTGTCCCATTGGGATTTTAAGCAATGTTTCCCAAACTTTTAGTTGAAAATCGGTGCCTTTTAAATGCAGTTTGATTTGAGATAATTTGCTCCAGTCATTTTGGAAAATAAACAAGGCATTTTGTTGTGCTATGTCTAATTTTATAGAAAATGCTGCATTTGGGAATTTGTTTTTTAAATCCTGAAATCCGATTGTTTCATCTTCGGCGAAAGCCATAAAACAAACTCCTTTTTGGGTAGACGCTACGATTATATTCCCAAACGGACTTTCGGCAAAACTATAGTTTATAGCCAGATTTTTTCCTCCATTTTTATATTCGGCCGGCGTCATTCCTTCGATATTGATGAATAGATCATGCAGTCGGCTTGTGCCTGAAAGTCCTGTTTCGTAAGCTGTCTCAGAAATTGTTGCTTGATTTTCTTTGAGCAATTTTTTTGCATGTTCTAAACTAGTGTACTGCAAAAACTTCTTCGGACTTGTGCCTGCCCAATCACTGAAAAGCCTTTGAAAATGAAACGGACTCAAATGCACTTTCTCTGCAACCTCATCAAGATTAGGCTGGTCTTTAAAATTGGCTTTGATATAATCAATTGCATCTGCAATCCGATTATAATTAATGTTTTCCTGTGTGTTCATTTTCTTTCCATTTTATAAGGCAAAGATCGATTGGTTTTTGCGGGTATAAAATCTGAAACTTGCTTTGTTTTTGCCGCAAAGGCATAAAGACGCGAAGTTTTTTTGAAGTATTGTTACTCTAAAAGAACTACGAGATTAAAAACTTTGTGTCTTAGCTACTTCGTGGCATTATGTTTTAATGAGCCGCAGTTTTAGAAAAAACATTAATTATAACTACGCCTACTATTATTAAACTCAATCCAATTATAGGAGGTAGATCGGGTATTTCTTTGAAGAAAATCGCGCCAATTGCTGTAATCATGACAATTCCAACACCAGACCAAATTGCATAAGCAATACCAACAGGAATGGTCCTAATTGCAAAACTTAAAAAGTAAAACGCACCGCAATATCCAATAACCGTAATAATGCTTGGAAGCAGTTTTGTGAATTCTTCAGACTTTTTTAATGCAGAAGTAGCGATGATTTCAAAAACAATGGCGATAAATAAAAATAAAAAATTCTTCATGATTTGCGGTTTTTACAAAGTTAAGCTTTGTTCGAAAAGGGAATGAATTATTTAAGATTATCTTTTCTTAAAGAAACACTAATCAGTTTATAACCATTTTCGGTTCTTAAAAACTCCAAATGATCTTGTCCGCGTTCTGTTTTGTTTTTTGGAGAAATTACAATATCCATGACAGGATACTTCCAGTCTTTTGCTTCATTGCAATTGTTAAAGTAAATACTGAATTCGTTTTCTGCATAATTATAAGGATTTAAACCCTCTATAAAAATGCTGTAATCACAATTTGCGGTCGTAAGTTCAAGTAATTTCTTTTTTATTAATTTGTAATTTTTATTAATGAATTTTGTTTTTGTTTCGGTAAAACTTAGGCTTCTTCCATTTCTATAAGGTGTACTGTAAGATATTTTTTGATAGAAATGTTTTAATAAATTGTCTTTTGCTAAGTCAGAGAGTAAATTGTTTTTTAGCCACGATCTAAATTCCTTTTCGAAATTTATAAAGGAATAATATTGCTCGTCAATTCCACGAAAACTTTCTCTTGTTTCATCTTTACTCGGTTTGGCTGCTTTCTCTACTGAGAAATAATTCAGATGGTAATCATTATTATATTTAAAGTTTTCGACTAAAATTTTATTATTAATATCAATTAAGAATTCTTTCCCTCCCTTCCAGAAAAAATGTTCTCCATCCATTTCTTTTTTGGCATCTTTTAAACCTATAAACATTCCGTTTTTGACTTTTGTTAAATTGCTGTATTCAGCTGGGATTGCAATTTTTCCATCACCATTAAACATTCCCATTTTATCTGTTTTAGGATCTCTGAATCGGATAAAACCTTCATTTTCGCAATCTGGACCATTATCAAAAACGTATAAACTATCGCGTCCAATTATTTTTCCAGTTTTAGTTAAATAATAGCTTTCCCAATCGTTATTTTTTTCATTTGTAACCGCAATTATATTTTCAAATTTGCGGGCAATAGTAAATCCTGTAAATTTAGGCTCAATTTTAATAACACCGTTTTTGTCTTTAAATCCAATTTTTGTGGTGTCTTTGTTCCAAAATGCATTCCAGATGTCGTTGCTTTGCGCAAATACAGTACAGCTAAAGAGAAAAATATATAGAATGATAATCTTTTTCATGAAAATTTATTTATCGCAGATGAGTTTCTGTTTCGTTGTTTTTTGCTTCCTCAAAGCAATCGGAGCATAACATTTTAAAATCGGCTTTGGCTTGAAAAACGTCGGTCCATTCCTCGCCATTGTCCAGAAGCCATTGTTCGCATTGTCCGCACCACGCAATTTGGGGAAGATCTTCTTCGGCTTCAGAGTAGAAAAAACCTGTTTCTTCTTTCGAGTCTATTGCCAGCGCAATATGTATACAGGTAAAAGACATGTCTTTGGTGCCATGTGTTTCGCATAAAACTTTTTCGATCATTTTGTTGTTTAGAATTTAGGAGAAAATAAAACGTTATTCAGAAGGTGATTATTACTTGAGCTTTTATTTTTTGTTTTTTTGCTTTTCCTCTTCTTTAAGTCTTTTTTCTTCTTCGTGTTTTTTGGTAAGTTCTTCTTTTTGAATTTTTGCAGCCTGAATTTTGTTTTGCAAATCCTGAATTTTATTTGAACTTTTTTCTAAATCAGATTTTGACTTATTTAGTTTTTCTTCAGATTTTTGAACTTTCTTTTTCGATTTTTCAATGTCTTTTTTAAGATCGGTAGTATCGTTTGTGTTTTTTTCAAGACTGGCGAGTTCTTCTTGATTAGCTTTTAAATTGGCTTCTTTTTCTGCTGATTTGGTTTGTAGTTTTTTTAGTTTTCTTTCTTCATTTGCCAGTTTATCTTCTGCCGTTTGAATGCTGTTAAGATTACGCATCATATCGCGCTGCTGTTGCTGCTGTTGCATAAACATTTGATTTTGCTGTCTAAACATCGCGTTGCTGGACTGCATTTGTCTCTGCATGCTGGATTGAGCTTTGGTAAAAAAAGGCAAGAGAATTAATAACATTAAAATCAGTCGTGTTCTCATAATTTGGTTTTAGAAATTGGGGTTTGAATTTCAAATGTAAAACTTAAAATTAAGAATTGTATATATTCTCTGATAAAAGTAAGGTTCTTTGTATCCGTTCGCGTAAGGGATAGAAGTAAGCTGCCGAAGCAGCACGGATAGCCCGACAGCATCCAGATAAAAGGGCGTATAAGCGCATAGTAATTTTGCCCTTTTATCTGGATGGTGGCACGCCCAGATTTTTGTTTTTATTCTTTTGTTTCAGGTTTCAAGTTTCACGGAACTTGAAACCTGAAACAAAGAGCAACTAAAAAAACAAAACCCGACAGGTTTTTAAAACCTGCCGGGTATGATATAGATAATTAAAGAAATCTGAAATCTTAATTCAGAAATCTAAAATCAATTTAGTATCTGTAATATTCTGGTTTGAAAGGACCTTCAACCGGAACACCAATATAAGCAGCTTGATCGTCACGTAAAGTTTCTAACTCAACGCCTAATTTAGCTAAGTGCAAAGCAGCAACTTTTTCATCTAAATGTTTTGGTAACATGTAAACGTCATTGTTGTAAGCAGCACTGTTTTTCCATAATTCGATTTGTGCCAAAGTTTGGTTTGTAAATGAGTTACTCATTACAAAACTTGGGTGACCTGTAGCACAACCAAGGTTTACTAAACGACCTTCAGCAAGAATGATGATATCTTTTCCAGCGATAGTATATTTGTCTACCTGAGGTTTGATTTCGATTTTTGATGCTCCGTGAGTTTTGTTCAACCAAGCCATATCAATTTCGTTGTCGAAGTGACCAATGTTACAAACAACAGTTTTGTCTTTCATTTGTTCGAAGTGCTCTCCAAGAACGATATCTTTGTTTCCTGTAGTTGTAATGATGATATCAGCATTAGCAATTACAGTGTTTAATTTTTTAACTTCATAACCGTCCATTGCAGCTTGTAAGGCACAAATTGGGTCAATTTCAGTAACTGTTACAATAGATCCAGCACCTCTAAAAGAAGCAGCAGTTCCTTTTCCAACGTCACCGTATCCACAAACGATTACTCTTTTTCCAGCCAACATTAAGTCAGTTGCACGACGAACAGCATCTACAGCAGATTCTTTACACCCGTATTTGTTATCAAATTTAGATTTAGTAACAGAATCGTTAATGTTGATTGCAGGCATTGGCAACGTCCCAGCTTTTACTCTTTCGTAAAGTCTGTGAACACCAGTTGTAGTTTCTTCAGAAAGACCTTTAATTCCAGGAACCAATTCTGGGAAACGGTCAATAACCATGTTAGTTAAATCTCCACCATCATCAAGAATCATGTTTAATGGTTTTCTGTCTTCACCAAAGAATAAAGTCTGCTCAATACACCAGTCAAAAGACTCTTCGTCAAGACCTTTCCAAGCATAAACTTGAATTCCAGCAGCAGCAATAGCAGCAGCAGCCTGATCCTGAGTAGAGAAAATGTTACAAGAAGACCAAGTAACCTCTGCACCAAGAGCAATTAAAGTTTCGATTAAAACTGCAGTTTGAATCGTCATGTGTAAACATCCAGCAATACGAGCACCTTTAAGAGGTTGTTCGTCTTTATATTCAGCACGAAGCGCCATTAAACCTGGCATTTCAGCTTCAGCTAATTCAATTTCTTTTCTTCCCCAAGCCGCTAGAGAAATGTCTTTTACTTTGAAAGCCACATAAGGCGTAGTTGTAGTACTCATTTATAGTGTATATTTGTATATTGTAAAATTTTTGCAAATTTACATAATACCTTTTGAATTTTACTACTTTCTGTCAGATTTGTGAAATCTTTAATTTCTTAATCTCTAGAATGTTAGTTTAGGAATCGTTTTAAACCATATAAATGATATAAGTTCATTTTAAAAAAGATTCTTAAACTATTACCTTTGCTGCAAATTGCTTATATTTACTAATACATTTTTTTGAGCCATCAGTTATATTTTCTGATATTACTTATATGGTTTCTAATTAACCACCTACGATCTATAATTAACCATTTATAATTTACAATTAAAAAGAAATGCCTTTATTTCAAACCATACAGTTTAACGAAACAACAAAAATTTTAGTTTGGGAAATAACTGAATCTCTTGAAGAGCTAGTAAGCAAAGTTGTGTTGAAAGAAAAAACACAAAAAAGACTGGACGGAATGAAATCGCAAATGCACCAACGCGCTTTTTTAAGTGTTCGAATGCTGATTCAGGAAATGGGTTTTACGGATAAAGACCTGCATTACGATGAATTTGGGAAACCGTATTTTGATTGTCATAACTATATTTCGATTACGCATTCGTATCATTTTGCGGCGATAATTATAAGCGATGAAACGGTAGGAATCGATATGGAATTGCAGCGCGAAAAAATTCAGCGAATTGCAGATAAATTTACAGATTTTGAATGCAGTTATTTAAAGCCAGAATTTACAGAAGAATACATAAAAAAACTTACTGTTATCTGGGGAGCTAAAGAAGCAATCTTTAAAATTAGAAATGAAAAAGGAATCAGCTTTAAAGATCACATTAGAGTTGAAGATTTTTCTTTAGATAAAAAACAAACTCAATCCAGTCTTCATTTCGATGATTTAGTAAAAGATTTTGATGTTCATTATGAAGAAATCAAATCGGATAATTTTGAGGGAACTTTTACTTTGGTTTATGCTTTTGAAAAATGAAATTACAATAGGAAAATTCCAAATTCCAAACACTCGGGCTCGATAAAGATTGACGATTTTTATTGCAGAGTTTCTAGTGTGATTTCTCCCTTCGGTTGAAATGACAAAAACTAAACTTCACTTTCTTTATTTCTATGCTGAAACATACTCATATAGAGAAAAGTGCTCATTTTTCTGGCACGTCTTTTTAAAGTTTCTACGTTTTCGCCTTCAAAATGTTCGTCTAATGTCTGTGCCCAATGATTCAGCCAGATTCCAAATTCGTTTGCTGTGATTTTTTCGTCAAAATGAGCATCAACTTCATTGTGTACCGCATGCGGATTTCCTTTGTATTTTTTTACGGCAAATAAATTGGTTTCCCAAAAATCAGTTAGTTTTTCGAGGTGTGCATCCCAATCGGTTATAATATCATTAAAATAAGAGCCGATTTCTCGATCGGCTCTTATTTTAGCATAGAACTGATGTACCAAAAATGAGATGTCAGCTCTATTTTCTATTTGCTTTTTCACAGAATAATAGTGTTTAACAGAATAAAAAATACACTTAAAACGGAACTAAGAATTAAAAGATTGAAAACTACTTTATGTTTCATTTGTGCCAAAATTGAAGTGTTTACAAAGATACAAGCTAAAACAATAATAGCAAGTTGGATCATTTGAAAGATAGAAGTTCCATTAGACAAAATGTACATCGCAGCAGCGCCTCCTAAACAGCTTTGACCAATTACAGCCATTGCAGCAGAACCCATATAACTTTTATTGAAATTTTCGAATGTTGTTTGATATAGTGTCATGATATTGAGATTTTTATACCACAAAGGTACGGTCACAATACCGCTGCGTTTTATGATTTAAATCATATTACAGGAACTTTTTTATCTGTATACTTTTCTGTTAATAATCTTCAATTCGCCTTTTTTCTCCAAAGCTTTTATGGCCCGAATGACAGTTTCTACCCGCAAACCCGTTAAATCTCCAATCTGCTGTCTGGTAAAATTGATTAAATAGCCGTTTGGTTCTTTTTTAAAATTAAAATAAACAATTCCGTGATCGATTAATTTTAAAACGCGGTGTTCTGGTTCGTGCGTTGAAATTTCTGCCGCCATAACCGATTTATAATACAATCGCTGTGCAAGGTTTTCGATTATCTTAATACTTATCGCTGCGTTTTCTTCCAGAAGTTTCATAAAGTTTAATTTAGGAAGAAGAAGAAGCTGACTATCCTCTACAGCAATGGAATTAGCAGGATATTTTTGGTTTAAAAATAAAGGTGGTTCCCCAAAAGACTGCTCCTTATAAAATATTCCCTGAATGAATTCTCGTCCGTCGTCATTGTAATTACACATTTTAATTTCGCCCGAAATGATCTGATAATAAGATGCAGGCAGTGTTCCTTCTTCAAAAATTAGTTCACCTTTTTCGAAAGATTTTTTTACGGCACCGTATTTTTCTAATAAAGCAGCTGCGATCATAAATTGTTCTATTGATTGTTGACAGAGACTTTACAAATATAATTCATTCATAATAGTTCTTCTACGTTAAAAACTTTTTACTTTTACAGCCATTATGGAGCAAAAAATACGTACTACAATCCATCAGCAAATTTTAGAAGCTAAGAAAAGCGGGCAGAAATTATTGGCCATACTTCTGGATCCTGATAAAATTGTCTGGGAAAATTTAGATCATTTATTACTTAAAATAAATCAATCTCCTGCAACCCATATTTTTGTTGGAGGAAGCATTGTTCAAAGCACTATTTTAGAAGATTTAATTGCGCAGTTAAAACAAAAAACAAATTTACCGGTTGTTATATTTCCTGGAGATCCTTCGCAGATTTCACCACAGGCCGATGCTATTTTGTTTTTGTCATTATTATCTGGTCGAAATCCAGATTATTTAATAGAATATCAAGTTCAGGCAGCTCCAATTTTGAAAAAGACCAAGCTTGAAGTAATATCAACAGGTTATATTTTGATAGAAAGCGGCAATGAAACTGCCGTTGCACGCGTTAGTAAAACTGAACCGCTGAACCGAGAGAACTTCGAACTAGCGCTAGCAACAGCGCAAGCGGGGGAAATGCTCGGCAATAAATTGATTTATTTAGAAGCGGGAAGTGGTGCAAAGAAACCAGTTCCGCTAGAAATGATTTCCTTAATTGCTCAAAACATAGAAATTCCTGTAATTGTTGGAGGAGGAATTGTAGATTTGCATGGAATTAAAAAAGCGCATAATGCAGGAGCAGATTTAGTAGTTATTGGAACTGCTTTTGAAAATGACAGCCATTTTTTCGATTCATAAAAAAAATTAACCGCCTTTAAATACCACCAAATGATTGACTTTTTTCTTGATAGTTACAAAAATGCGCCTTTGTGGCATATTGCTCTTGAGTTTTTGGTATTTGTTTTTGGTATTTTAAGTGTTTGGTTTGCAAAAAAAGAAAATATTTGGGTTTACCCAACAGGATTAATTGCAACGGTAATTTCAGTTTACCTTTTGTATGTGGCAGGTTATATTGGAGACATGATTATCAATGCATATTTTTCAATAATGAGTATTTACGGGTGGTATGTCTGGGCAAAAGGAGGAACAGTTGAAGACAATCTGCCAATTACTCGTACAACTCAAAATGAAAAAATAATCGGAATCTTACTATTTATTGTTACTGTTTTTGTAGTTTTCGGAATTTATAAATACTTTGGTTACGAAATTCATCCCGACAATTATGTAGATATGGTTTCGTCTGGAATATTTTTTGCGGGAATGTGGTACATGGCCAGAAAAAAAATAGAAAACTGGACACTTTGGATTATTGGTGATATTATTGTTGTACCTCTCTATGCCTATCGGGGCTTAGGGATGCTTTCACTTCAATATATAATTTTTACAATTTTGGCTATTGCAGCTTATTTAGAATGGAGAAAGATCTTAGACAGCAAAAAACAACTATAATAAAAATTGCTTTATTTGGGCCTGAAAGTACAGGGAAAACCACATTGGCAAAACAACTTGCAGAATATTACGAAACCAAATGGGTTCCAGAATTTGCACGCGATTATTTGCAAGAAAAATGGGAAGAAGATCAGCATATTTGTGTTGCAGAGGATATGATGCCTATTGCTTATGGACAAACTGCATTAGAAAATGAAAAACTTGCTGCAGCAAATAAATACCTGTTTTGTGATACCAACTTAATGGTAACCAAAGTTTTTTCGGAAATGTATTATGGTTTCTGCGATCCGCTTTTAAATGAGGCAGCATTAAAACATGAATACGATTTATTCTTTTTGACAGATATTGATGTTCCTTGGGAGAAAGATGATATACGAGATACTCCAAAAGGAAGAGAGACTGTTTTTTCTGTTTTTAAACAAACGTTGATTGATACCAAAAAGCCTTTTATTACATTATCGGGAGATAAAGAATGCCGTTTAGCAAAAGCTGTACAAATTGTAGATGCTTTGGGAGTCTTAAAAGAAAAAGGATTATCATCTCAAGATTTTGTTGAAATTTACAATCACGGTATTCCCTTTGAAAATATTGTAATGCAATTAGATGTTTTTAAGAACGGAATTGCAAAAAGCAGCTTAACTAGCCCGGCAACTATTGGTAAAGGGATTTTAAGTTTATCCGAAGCCGAGTTTGAAGAAAAAGCAGTTTTTTTTGATAAGCAGAAAGAAAATCTAAAAATAAAAAAGTTTGTTCCTGCATCCGGTGCCGCGACTCGAATGTTCAAATTTTTAACAGCTTTTATAAATGATTTTGATATCAATAAAGAAACGATAAATGCTTATATCAACAGAAAAAATGATAAAGAACTTGCCATTTTTATTGTTGGAATGGAGAAGTTTCCTTTTTTTGAAGAAATTGATAAAAAATTAAGATTGATTTATCCCGATTTTGAAACTCTAGAAAGGGATTATAAAAATTATTACTTTATACAAATATTATTATCTTCAGATTATCTTAATTCAGCAAATAAGCCTAAGGCCGTTTTGCCTTTTCACTTATATAAAACGCATATTGCGAGTCCAATAGAAGAACATTTAAACGAATGTGTACATTATGCCACAGCCAAAAATGTTTCAAATTTACATTTTACGGTTTCAGAAATACATCAGGATTTGTTTGAAACAGCTATTAGAGAGGTGAAAGAAAAAATTGAAAAGCAATCTGAAACCACTATTAATATTGGGTATTCTTATCAAAATAAAAGTACCGATTCTATTAATGTAGATATAAAAAACAAAATAGTAAGAAATGGTAATGGAAGCTTGGTTTTTAGACCTGGAGGACACGGCGCTTTAATTGAAAATTTGAATAATCTGGACTCTGATATTATTTTTATTAAAAATATAGACAATGTTATTCAAAATCATATTGATAAAATTACCTTATATAAAAAAGCATTAGGAGGGATTTTAATCGCAGTACAAAAGAAAGTTTTTGGATATCTAAAATCAATTGAAAGCGGTGAAGTAACTGAAAATGATCTTGTTGAAATAGTTGATATTTTGAAGGAAGAGCTACATATTCAAATAACCAACGACTTCAATAAATTTACTTTTGAGAATAAACTTGTCAAGATTAAAGAACTATTAGATCGTCCGATTAGAGTTTGCGGAATGGTTCGAAATGAAGGAGAACCTGGCGGAGGGCCATTTTGGGTTATGAATGAAAAGGGAGAGATTTCACTGCAGATTGTAGAAACATCTCAAGTAGATTTAGCGAACAAAAAGCAAGTTGAAATTTTAGAAGCGGCAACACATTTTAATCCGGTGGATTTAGTTTGCGGTATTAAAAATTATAAAGGAGAGAAATTTGATTTAAAACAATTTGTAGATCAAAAATCTGGTTTTATTGTTGAAAAAAGTGTTGAAGGAAAACCTGTAAAAAGCTATGAACTTCCAGGGTTATGGAACGGTTCAATGGCAAATTGGTTAACCATTTTTGTCGCAGTTCCGTTAATTACTTTTAATCCGGTAAAAACGGTAAACGATTTATTAAAGCCAGCGCATCAGCCTCAATAATGGATAACGAGAGAATCATATCAGAGTTAAGTTTTAAAGCCGTCCGCAGCAGTGGTGCGGGCGGGCAGAATGTAAATAAAGTTTCCTCGAAAGTAGTTTTAAATTTTGATTTAGAAGCTTCTCAGGCTTTATCTGATGATGAAAAATTGCTTCTAAAAGAGAATTTGTCATCTCGTTTGACTTCTGAAAATATCTTAATCTTAAATTGTGATGAAGATAGAAGCCAGATTAAAAACAAAGAAATTGTTATAAAAAGATTTCTGGAATTAATCAAAAAAGGACTTTATGTTCCGAAGGTCAGAAAAGCAACCAAAATTCCAAAATCTGTAATAAAAAAGAGAATTAAGGATAAAAAGAATGTCTCTGAGATTAAGCAATCTCGGAAGAAGCCAAATTTGGATTAAATTCCAAACTTTAAATTCCCAATTCCAAAAAGCTCATCTCTTGTAGTTTTCAAATGGGTTTGGAATTTAAAGTTCAAAATTTAATTCTACAGGGAGTTTTAATTTGGAATTTCAATTGTTGGAATTTGATTTTTAAAGTTTACATTTGCACTGTCTCAAAGGGGTGCTCTAAATAACGAGCTGAGATCATACCCAAAGAACCTGAGCGAGTAATGTTGCTAAGGGAAAAAACGACAATTTCAAGCGCACACACGTTGTATTGTCGTGAAACACATTTATTAATTTAACAAAAGAATAATTCCCCCTTTTATTTGTAATTCTTTACGAATGAAAACTATTTTTCAAGGTGCTGAGGTACTAAGGTACAAAGGTGCAAAGCTGAGTCTAAAGTCTATTTCTTTTATTCTATTCTCTTTATTCTATTCTCTTTTCTCATTCTCGCAGCAACAAGATTCTACCAAAGTAAATTCTCTTGATGAGGTTTTAGTTTCGGCAGTTCGTGTTACTTCAAAAACTCCAGTGAGTTTTAGTAATATGGATAAAAAAGAAATTAAATACAGAAATCTAGGGCAGGATATTCCTGTTTTGATGAATTATCTTCCATCTGTTGTGACAACTTCTGATGCTGGAAATGGTGTAGGTTACACAGGAATTCGAGTACGTGGAAGCGATGCTACACGTGTAAACGTAACTATAAACGGAATTCCTTACAACGATGCAGAAAGTCAGGGAACTTTTTGGGTAAACATGCCCGATTTTGCCTCTTCTGTAGAAAGTCTTCAATTACAACGTGGCGTAGGAACATCTACAAATGGTGCGGGTGCTTTTGGTGCGAGTTTAAATATGCTGACTGATAGTTATGCGACAAAAGCAACAGGCGAAATTTCAAGTTCTGCGGGATCATTCAATACATTTAAAAATACCGTAAAATTTAGTACCGGTTTATTAAATGATCATTTTGAACTTGCCGGTCGTTTATCGGTAATACAAACAGATGGTTATATTGACCGTGGAAGTGCAGATCTAAAATCATATTTTCTTCAGGGAACTTATGTAGGTAAAACGACTTTGATTAAAGCTCTGGCTTTCGGTGGAACTCAAAAAACTTATCAATCTTGGAACGGAATTGATGCCGAAACGCTGAATGCAGATCGTACTTATAATTCGGCAGGAAAATATACAGACGAAGCGGGAAATATTCGCTTCTATGATAATGAAACAGATAATTACAATCAAGATCATTATCAGCTGCATTGGAGTGAATCTCTTTCAGATAATTGGAGTACAAATTTGGCATTTCATTATACAAAAGGGAAAGGTTATTTTGAAAATTATAAAGAAGATGCCGAGATGTCTGAATATAATTTAAATCCAGTTGATGCGATAACGACAACCGATTTAATACGCCAGAAATGGTTAGATAATGGTTTTTATGGCACTACTTTTTCAGCTAAATATGTAACGGAAAATCTGAATGTTATTTTAGGCGGGGGATGGAATAAATATGAAGGTGACCATTATGGTAAAGTGATTTGGGCAAGATATGCTTCGCAGTCTGAATTAGGAGATCACTATTATGATGATTTTTCAACAAAAACCGACGGTAATATTTTCGCGAAAGCAAATTATCAATTTACAGAACAATTAAGTTTCTACGGAGACTTACAATACAGAAATGTAAAGTACAAAGCAAATAGCGCCGAAACTGGTTTGGTTGATGATAATTTTAATTTCTTTAACCCGAAAGCAGGTTTGAATTATGCTTTTACTCAAAATAGTACACTTTATTTTTCTTATGCCAGAGCGAATCGTGAGCCAAATAGAACAGATTATGAAGGAGGAAATGTAAAACCGGAAAAATTAAATGATTTTGAATTAGGCTGGAGATTCAATTCAGAGAAATTCCAGTTGAATTCTAATTTCTATTATATGGGCTACAAAGATCAATTGATTTTAACAGGAAGATTAGATGATGTTGGAGCACCCATTCGTGCCAATACGGAAAAAAGTTACCGTTTAGGTTTTGAATTTGATGCAACAATTGTTCTTTCCGATAAATTTACTTTACGACCAAACTTTACTATAAGCAGTAATAAAAATGTAGACCTAGCTGTTGATGGGGATTATTACGGAACAACAGATATTGCTTATTCTCCAGAAGTTATTGCAGGAAATATTATTGTATACAAACCTATCGAAAACTTATATGTTTCACTTTTACAGAAATACGTTGGAGAGCAGTACATGAATAATATTGAGCTTCCAGCTGCCAAATTAGCAGATTATTTTGTAAACGATTTTAATGCTTCTTACGAAATAAAACCTAACTCTATTTTTAAATCAATTACGATTACAGCGTTGGTTAATAATATATTCAATAAAAAATATGTTTCAAATGGCGCGATGTGGGATATTTATCCATACTATTATCCGCAGGCAGGAACCAATTTCTTAGTAGGTTTAAATTTGAAATTCTAAAAAAATTAAATGCAAAAAAAAGCCTGAAATTCAATTTCAGGCTTTTTTTTAATTGTATACATGGACAACAGTTCCAGAAGATTCTACACGATATTGTTTCATCGGGTATTCTTTTCCACCAAGGCCTGTAAATAAATTATATTGTGTTTTATCGCAAGAACAAACAGCATAAATTCCGTCAATAGTCATTGGTGTACAGGAAGTAAGCGCTTGATTTGGACATGCAGCATCAAAAGCAGTGTATGTTCCTTCGCCGGTTTTCATTACTATAATTCCTTTCGCTCCATAATTGGCAACATAAACAGGATTGCTCGGATACAGCAATTTGTTATAAGTTGGCAGATTAGTGTCAAGATACGCGTTTATCGAATAATTTGGAATATACGGATTGTTATTACTTCTATTATTGTCACTGCAAGAAAATAATACAGCAGAAAGTGCGATAAAGAACCAGATTTTTTTCATTATTTCAATAAGAATTAGTGAAACAAAAATAATTTATTTAGATTTGAAATCTATATGATTAACATATAATTATGTACTATTAAAAATTATAGTATATTTGTGGTAAGAAAATCCCGTCGCGATGGGATTTTTTGTATTTATATAAACGATGAAGTTATGAGTAATGTATCTTATTATACAGCAGAAGGTCTAAAGAAATTAAAAGATGAATTGGAGCACTTAAAAAGTGTAATGCGTCCAAAGGCATCTCAAGATATTGCAGAAGCGAGAGATAAAGGTGATTTGTCTGAAAACGCGGAATATGATGCTGCGAAAGAAGCACAAGGTTTATTAGAAATGAGAATTGCTAAACTGGAAGAAGTATATTCAAATGCAAGATTAATAGATGAGTCCCAATTAGATGTTTCTAAAGCTTTGGTTTTGTCTAATGTAAAAATCAAAAATCAAAGTAACGGCATGGAGATGAAATATACTCTTGTTGCCGAAAGTGAAGCCGATTTAAAAACAGGTAAAATCTCTGTAACCTCTCCAATTGGAAAAGGTTTACTAGGGAAATCTGTTGGAGAAGTAGCAGAAATCACTGTTCCTAATGGAGTTTTGAAATTTGAAATTCTTGAAATTTCAAGAGACTAAATTTTTGATTGGTTTAATCGGTTAATTGTTTAATCGGTTAAACGAATAAACGATTAAACGAATAAAACAATGGCATCAATATTCACTAAAATAGTAAACGGAGAAATTCCTGCTTATAAAATTGCTGAGGACGATAAATATTTAGCTTTTTTAGATGTAAATCCAAATGCTAAAGGACATACACTTTGTATTCCAAAACAAGAAATCGATAAGATTTTTGATATGGAAGAAGAAGATTATTTGGGCTTAATGAAGTTTTCTAAAAAAGTGGCAGCAGCTTTAGAAAAAACAGTTCCGTGCAAAAGAATAGGAATTGCAGTTGTAGGTCTAGAAGTGCCTCACGCACACGTACATTTAATTCCGTTAAACGAAATGGATGAAATGCGTTTTCAAAACAAAGTATCGCTTTCAAAAGAAGAATTTGAAGCTTTAGCAAAAGATATTCAGTCGAATTTGTAAAATTATCAGATTGCGTTAAGTCGAAATCTTTTCAAAAAAAACCTGCTTTTCTAAACTAGAAAAGCAGGTTTTTTTTTGAATTCTCCTAAACTTCCTCAAAAAATAAAGTTTCAAAACATTTATCTAATGAAACTACTGATTTCGAGGCTAAAAAATCTTTTTTAACATCCAGCTTTATAATAGTTTTACGCCTTTTTAAAAAGAAAAGATAAATTATTATTGGCTCTGACCAATTTCTAAATGAGGTGATCTATTAGATAATTATTAATATCCTCAAAAATAATAAAAGATTAAATGATATAATTATGATTAGAAAAAACCATACAATCGTTCTTGAAGATACTAGCCCTTCAGAAATTGCAAGGTTTAGGCAAATTATGCTTAACATCTGGAGACAGCAGATTGAGGACGATAGGAATGCTATTGAGATGGAAAGGTTTTTTATTAAACAGCATCATGAAAAAGCTACAGATCCTAATGAAAAATATACTACTACTTGGCTTGGAGAAGTCATATTAAATAGCGAACTTCACGACTTTAATTATAGGAATAATCCTAAAAAATATATCTTTGAGTCTTTTGAGGGAAATTTTGATACTAATAGAGGAAAATTATCAGGGAGTAAAAATCTAGTTATTTTTACTGCGGAAAATGGTATTGATAAAAATAAAATGAACAAAAATTCGGGCATATATGATTGGATAGCAGTTAAAAATCCTGATGATGCTCAAAATATTTTAAAAACTTATTATGGAGATAAAAGAAGATTTATAGAAAACTTAGTTTGGAGATCACATGGTGAAACTGGGGCAGCGCTTCTTGATGTTTCTCCTAAAGAAACCTTTTCTGATCCTAGTAAAGTAAAAGCTTTATATTATATAAGAGAATTATTAACAGATAATGCAAATATAGTTTTTACAGCGTGTTCTATAGTAGGCGAATCATTGCAACCAAGAAAAAGATATCATAAACAAGGTAGGAATGCGTTAGAAAAGTTTTCTGATTTTTTTGTTAAAGGCTCTGAAAGGAACTTATTTTTAAACTACACTCTTTCGAGTGCTACAGATCAGACATATAACAGTTTTAATTTTAATGTTAGATTACATAAACAGAACTGGGCCGGTTTTTTGTGGCTAACTAAAGATGAGATAAAACCATATTTTTATAATGTTACAATTAACAGTTCAGGAGGAATCAGTACACAACAGATGAAATGGTTTATGGATTTTAGTCGATATAAAAAACCCCTTCATAAATATTAGAAAACATGAAAAAAACACTATTCTTTTTTTTGTTAATATATACATTTTGTCATGCGCAGAAAAAACAATGCATTGATAAAAATATTAAAATTGAGTATTTGTCAGACATTGATAAACTCATAAAAAGTAAATATATCTGTGATGCTTCTTTTGAAACATTTGGAAAAGATCGATTAGAGAAATGTAAGGTTTTGTTTTGTGATAAAAATTATAAAGTCAGCTCTGACCAGTATAAAACTAGAATTTTTGTTGATAAAAAACTGAAGTTAAATTTTGCTATAGTTTGTATTATCCCTGATTTCAAAATTAGGAAAGAAACGCCCAATTCGCTTTATTTATTAGATGATAGATTAATGCCAATATATTCAATTTCAAAATCTGGAGAAAAGAATTATCATGTATTTAAATATGAATATGTAAATGGAAATTTAATAACAAAAAAAGCAATTGATAAAGAAAGTCAAAATATTAATATTGATCAATTAACATACAAAAAAATTCTTTCGTTGGTGTCTAAAATTAAAGGAAAATTTACCTTTAAAACTGAAAAGGAAAGTTTTGATGATTATTTTTATGATGTTCCTTTATGGACAGAAGGATATAGATAGTAAAAAAAATGAAAAATTAAATTTTAATCCTTTTATTGATTTGCTTTATCAGTTGTAAAATGCATAATCCTAAGTTTCCTAATGAAGAAAAAAAAATAAATAAATCAATCGGCACAGTTTTTTTAAATGAAAAAGGTGATACAATAAAATCACAAAACCTCTTATCTTAAAAATAACTATAAATTAATTATTTTTCCAACTTTAAATAAAAATGAAGAAGTAATTAAATTTAGATTGATTAATGGCAAAAAAGACAATACATATTTATTAGTTGAAACTTTCCAAGCAAATCATCTCCACACTATGAAGGAGTTGATTTTCAAAATTATTTTATCTTACATAGTAATGGTGGAGAAACAAGCAAGTCCTGTTTTTGGCTATATGACAAGGAAACAGGAAATAAAAGTTTTTAGAGGTATTAGAAGAGATTATGACCTAAAAAACGAATTAATTTTATATGTAGATGAAGATGATAATTATAATGAATTTGTATATGATGTAAATACAAGGACAAAAACATTGGTTGATATTCCAAAATCATTTGCTGATAAGCAAAAATGTACACGTAACGACTATTTTGGAAAGACTTCTTATATAAAAAGAGTTACAAATAAATATTATTTTATAGCATTTGAGGATTGTCCATCTACAGTTCTATTTAAAGTAAAGAAGTCTAAATAATACTTTACGCAGATTTTGAGAACACAGATTATTGGATCACTGGTACAATTAATGCTGGGAAAAGTTTTTTTTGGAAACTGACAAAAGATAGATAAACAAGCGAAACCCTCTAAAAAATGAGAAAAATAATTAATATCCTTTCAGTTATTTCTTTGTTATTATTCGTATGTAGTAATGGAACTAAAAAAAATGAGGATAGTTATGTAGTTGCTTTTGTAAAAGAGGTATATGTCGATGAAGGGAATTATATGCATAATGATATAGATGATAGTACTTATATTAAAGGGGATGGCGAACGAATTGAAAGTTTTATAGGTGTTTTTCCAGAAAAGCAAGATACCATTTCAGTTTATAAATTAAATCAAAATTTAAGTGAAAAACCTGAAAAATTTTCCTTTTGGTCAAAAAAGAAAAATAACCACTCAATAACGTTTTATACTTCTATGGGAGATGATATAAAAATAACTTTTAGTGATCTGAACAATATTTTTGTTAATAACGATGTTTATCAGGTAAATAAAGAATATTATAATTTTTTAAAACAAAAAATACTTATTGAAAAATCAGTTTTAGATTTAGTTTTTTTCTTAAAAGATGGTTATGGAGATTATGAAGAGTTTTTAAAACTGTTAAATAAAAATTGGAGAAATCAAAAAGAAGATAATAGATTTAAAATTATTAAGGCAAAAATAAAAAATAAAAATTATCAAACGGATAATCAATACTTTACTTATGATTTGACTTATAAATACAATATGAATGGTTTGCTAGAGAATGTTTTAGGAGAAAATAGTTTTAACAAAAAAATTATTGATGAAAACAATAAGTATATTGTATATGCTATAAATAGATCAATAAATGAAAGAGCTTCAGAAAATGAATATTTATATCAAAATAAAAAAACGCTTTTTGACTCTATTGTCGGAAATAGAGTTCAAAATTCGACTGCAACGGTCTACTACTATATAAAATATCAATCACAATTACAAACTAAAATTAAATATAACAAGCCAAAAAATATCCAAGAAATTATAGAATTTTTGAAGATACATTAATTTATAATTCATTTACGGAGAAATACATTGGTAAACAACGTGCGATATTTTTAATGAAAAGTAAAAGTGCAGTTCAATTTTACTGCACTTTTTTATTTAATAAAATTTGAAAAGTCGTTCCTTTTCCAATTTCAGAGTTTAATACTTTAATATTTCCGTTGTGGTATTCTTCAACAATTCTTTTCGTTAAAGAAAGACCAAGTCCCCAGCCGCGTTTTTTGGTTGTAAAACCTGGTTCAAAAATCGTTTTAAATTGTTTTTTAGAAATTCCTGTTCCAGAATCTTTGACATTAATTTTTACATTAAAAGCATCCTGTTCAATTCTAAGATCCAAAGACCCTTTTCCTTTCATGGCATCAATCGCATTTTTAACCAAATTCTCGATTGTCCAGCTGTGTAATGTTGGATTTATCATTACAAAAATAGGCTCTTGTGGTGCCTCAAATGAAAACGAAACCTGTTTTGAAAAACGAGACTGCAGGTATTCGTAATCATTTTTTGTTTCTTCTATAATATTACGAACTTCTAAAACTGGAACCGAACCAATTTTAGAAAAACGATCGGTAATAGTCTGCAGGCGCTCTATGTCTTTTTCGATTTCAGTACTTATTGAAGGATCAATTTCTTCTGTTTTTAATATTTCGACCCATCCTATAAGAGAAGACAGCGGTGTTCCAATTTGATGTGCCGTTTCTTTTGCCATTCCAGCCCAAAGTTTGTTTTGAGTTGCCATTTTGGTGCTTTTGTAAAAATTATAAATTAAAGCAACACATAAAACGATAATAAGAAGTAGTGCGATCGGATAATATTTTAGTTTATTCAGTAATCCTGAATTTCCGTAATAAAGTGTCTGGTATTTTCCAGGAGCATATTCAAAAGTTATCGGTTCATTTTCATTTCTTAATTTTTTTAAATAAGCCGTTCTTTTTTTCTTGTTGCTAAGAATTTCCGTTGGAACATTCGTCGCGCTCACGACTTTATCATATAATATTACTAAAGCAGGAATAGAAGTATTGTTGTTGATAATTTGAAGCGGAAGTTCTATATCAGTATTTTCGTTTGCATTTACAATTGTAATTTGCGCATTTACAAAAAGTTTCATCTTCAAACGTTCCTCATTTTTAAAGATTTGGAAAAAAGTATAAGTGTTCCAAAGAATTAGAGAAATGATAATAAAGCAAACGGAAATGATGATCCAGCGAGTTGTATTTGTTCTTTCAGAAAAAGACATATCAATTATTTTGTGGTATAAATATAACGAAATATACACATTTTATATTTTGCGAATGCCGAAAGTTTTTTTGTTTTATCTGCAAAACAATTTCTCATAATTAAACCATTTCAATACTTTTGCAGGTACCAACATGAGATTTGGTTTTAAATCAAAAAGTATGATCAGTATTAATCCAAAAGAGATTCCAACGGCCAAACTGCAAGGCTATCTGCAGAGTGCTATCGGTCCAAGACCAATTGCTTTTGCAAGTACCATCAGCGAAAAAGGAATTCCGAACCTGTCACCGTTTAGTTTCTTTAACGTTTTTAGTGCAAATCCGCCCATCTTGGTTTTCTCGCCAGCGCGCCGAGTTCGTGATAATACAATAAAACATACTTTAATTAATGCCGAAGCAACTCGAGAAGTTGTTATAAATGTCGTAAATTACGATTTAGTACAGCAGACTTCTCTGGCTAGTACAGAATATGGAGACGGCGTAAATGAATTTATTAAAGCGGGATTAACACAAATTCCATCAGATTTAGTAAAGCCGTATCGCGTAAAAGAATCTCCAGTTCAATTTGAATGCAAGGTTACGCAGATTATTCCGTTAGGAGAAGAAGGCGGAGCAGGTAATTTAATTTTATGCGAAGTAGTAAAAATTCATATTCACGAATCAATTTTAGATGAAAATGGAGCAATCGACCAGCATAAAATTGATTTGGTTTCGAGATTAGGAAATAACTGGTACTCAAGATCAAATCAAGGCCTTTTTGAAGTAGCAAAACCATTGACAACACTGGGAGTAGGCGTAGATGCAGTGCCGGATTTTGTAAAAGAAAGTGCTGTTTTTGATGGAAACGATTTAGGTAAATTAGGTAATATTGAAGCCTTGCCTACAAAAGAAGAAGTTAGTATATTTGTGAAAGAAAATTTTTCTGTGAAAGGAGTTTTAAGTTCAGACGACCAGAAAAAAGTACACTTAGAGGCAAAAAAATACTTGGATAATGGCGATGTAGAGTCGGCTTGGAAAGTGCTTTTAGCTAAAAAATAAAGAAATAGAAACAATAATTAATATAGACGAAGATGGAAGTTACAGGAAAAGTAAAAGTGGTTAACCCAGAGCAGCAAGTTAGTGCCTCATTCAAAAAAAGAGAGTTAGTTGTTACTACTGAGGAGCAGTATCCACAACATATTTTAATCGAATTTACACAAGATAAATGCGATTTATTAAGTAGCTATAAACAAGGAGAGGCAGTAAAAGTTTCTATCAATTTAAGAGGAAGAGAATGGGTTAATCCACAAGGAGAAACTAGATATTTCAATAGTATTCAAGGTTGGAGAATCGAAAGATTAGCAGATGCTGCGCCTACACAAGCACCACCAATGCCAACAGCAGAAACTTTTGCTCCAGCGACAAACGTAAACGAAGACGAACCAGACGATTTACCGTTCTAAACGTAAACTTTAAATTCCAAAAAATAAATTCCAAATTCCAATTCATTCGACTGAATTTGGGATTTGGAATTTTTTATATAGCATGAAGACCTTTGTCAAAGTTTTAAACTTTGACAAAGGTTCCCTCAGCAATTGGTATTTTGGAATTTGGAATTTTTATATTGGAATTTTCTCAACATTCATTATTTAAAAAGATGTATTACCTATTTGAAGATTTATTTTTTCCGCCAGTCACAGAAGCAGACGAAGAAGGCGTTTTGGCGATTGGAGGTGATCTAAGTCCCGAACGTTTACAATTGGCTTATAAAAGCGGTATTTTTCCTTGGTTTAATGAAGGCGAACCAATTCTGTGGTGGGCTCCAGATCCTAGAATGGTATTGTTTTTTGATGAGATGATTATATCCAAAAGCATGCGAAACATCCTCAATCGGAAAATATTTAAAGTTACTTTTAATAAAAATTTTAGAGAAGTAATTTCAAACTGCCAGCAGATAAAGCGTGATGGACAAAACGGAACGTGGATTTCTAACGAAATGATCGATGCTTATTGCAAATTGAATGAAGAAGGAATCGCTAAATCTGTTGAGGTTTGGCAGGATGATGTCTTGGTTGGTGGTTTGTATGGAATTGATTTAGGAAATATTTTTTGCGGAGAAAGTATGTTTTCTAAAGTTTCAAATGCTTCGAAAACAGCTTTTATTGCTTTAGCTTTATATTTGCAAAAAGAAAATTATAAGTTATTAGATTGTCAGGTTTATAATCCGCATTTAGAAAGTTTAGGATGCCGAGAAATTGACCGTGAAGAGTTTATGTCCATTTTAAAAACTAAATAAAAATGAGTGCAGTTTTCAGTGTAAAGGAAATTTATATATATCCAATAAAAAGTCTGGCGGGAATAAGCTGTAAATCTGCTTTTGCCGAAGAAATGGGATTTAAAAATGACCGAAGATGGATGTTAATCGATGCAGATAATCAAATGATCACACAGAGAGAATATCCAATTATGAGCCAATTTTATCCTCAAATTGCTGCTGGAAAAATTAGTTTAGTTTTTGAAGAAAAACAGCATGAATTTTCTATTGATGAATATTTAGATGCTAAAATTGAAACCTCTGTTTGGGATGACAAAACGGAAGTTTTTGAAGTAAGTAAAAACACTTCAAAGTGGTTTAGCGATTGTTTGGGTTTTGAATGTAAATTGGTCAAAGTAAATAAACTTGGAGATCGCAAACATGAAAGTTCAAGTACCAAAGAAACTTTTAATGTTAGTCTGGCCGATGGATACCCATATTTATTAATCGGAACAGAAAGCATGGATGTTTTAAACAATAAATTAGAACAAAAAATTACCGTAAAAAGATTTCGCCCTAATATTGTTATCAATACGGAAAATGCTCACGAAGAAGATAATTTTAGTACTTTTAAAATTGGAGAAGTAGTGTTTCAAAACATAAAAATCTGCGAAAGATGTATTATGGTGAACAATGATCCAGAGAAAGGAATTGTAAAAAAAGAACCACTAAAAACGCTAAGCAAATACAGAAAAGTTGGTAATTCAGTTTTTTTTGGAACTAACATTGTCAGTTTAAATTCCGGAATTATTGCGGTTGGAGATCCTCTTGTTTTCTAGAAATTCAACTTTGTAAAGTTCCAGTTTAAAGTATTAAAAATTATAAGTTCGTTTTTTAGAGCTGGTAATTCTAAAATCAATTTTAAGGTTTCATGCGCCATCATGTTCCCAATAATTCCCGGCAGAGTTCCTAAAACGCCATTCAAATTACAATTGGGAACATCTTTAGGATCTGGCATTTCTGGAAATAAATCACGCAGGTTTTTACTTCCCTTATGATTAAAAACAGCAATCTGCCCTTCAAATTTTAGAATGCTTCCATAAACTAAAGTTTTGTTTAATCGAACGCAAGTATCATTTACCAGATAACGTGTCGTAAAATTATCTGAACCATCAACAATTATATCATATTGCGCTATAATTTCTGATGCATTTTCTACAGTTAATTTTTCTTGAATTGCCACAGCTTCAATTAACGGATTTAGTTTTGAAACGACTTCTTGAGCGACAATTGCCTTATATTTTCCAATTTCATTTTCGGTATATAAAATTTGTCGGTGCAGGTTATGAATTTCAATTATATCAAAATCCATAATTCCGATAAAACCAACTCCTGCCGTTGCAATATATTGTAAAATCGGACAGCCTAAACCGCCCGCTCCAATTACTAAAACGCGTGCTTTTTTTAGTTTTTCCTGCCCTTCATCACCAATTTCAGGAAGAATAGTTTGTCTGTTGTAACGGAGAAATTCTTGTATAATGCTCATTTTATATAAGTCTAAAGTTTGAAAGTCAAAAGTTTGAAAGTCAAAAGCGCAATAGTAAAGCCAAACTATAAAGTAAAGTTTTGGACTTTATGACTTTCGACTTTACAACTTTGGACTAAATGTCCTGTCCCAATCTTTCCAAACAGGTTCATAACCTTTGTTTTTTATGATTTTTGAAATTTCATCTGCGGAGCGTTCATCGCTGATTTCAAATTGTTCTAAAGACTGCGGATCAACTACATAACCGCCTGGATTTGTTTTAGAACCCGCACTCATACTCGTAACGCCAATCGGAATTATATTGTTTCTGAATTTTTCGTTTTCACGGGTTGAAATTGAAATTTCTAAATCTTCATTCCATAATCGATAAGCGCAGATTAATTGCGTCAAATCTTTATCATCCATGATAAAGTTGGGTTCAATTATTCCCTCGGCAGGGCGGAGGCGGGGAAAAGAAACAGAATATTTGGTCTGCCAATATTTTTTTTGAAGATAATCTAAATGCAAAGCGTTAAAAAAACTGTCAGTTCGCCAATCTTCCAAACCTAACAAAACGCCCAAACCTATTTTATGAATTCCTGCAGTTCCAATTCGGTCAGGAGTTTCTAATCTATAATCAAAGTTTGATTTCTTGCCTTTTGTGTGATATTTTTTGTAAACTTCCTGATGATACGTTTCCTGATAAACCAAAACGGAATAGACTCCAGCATCATGCAGTCGTTCGTAATCTTCTGTAGAAAGCGGCTGCACTTCAACAGAAATTATAGAAAACTCTTCTCGAATTAAAGCAATTGCATTTAGAAAATAGTTGATGTTAACTGTATAATTGGCTTCGCCAGTAACTAACAAAACATGATCAAACCCCTTATTCTTTAAGGCTTCAACTTCGAGCTTTATTTCCGCATCAGAAAGTGTTTTGCGTTTGATTTTATTATCTAAACTAAAGCCGCAATAAGTACAGATATTTTGGCATTCGTTGCTTAAATACAACGGTGCATACATTTGAATTGTTTTCCCGAAACGTTTTTTTGTTATTTCATGGCATTTCTGTGCCATATCTTCCAAATAATTTTGGGCGATAGGAGAGATCAAAACCAAAAAATCATCGAGAGTAAGTTTGATTTTTGCCAAAGTTAATTCGACATCTTTTGATGTGGTTTGATATATTTTGAATTGAATGGAATCCCAATCGTAGTTTTCAAAAACCGATTTGAATGTGTTCATAGTTTTTATTTGTTTCCCGCAGATTTTGCAGATTCCGCAGATTAAATTTTATTAGCAACACGATGAATATTTTCCAGAATATTGGAACAGTTGAAATTGACTAATAATCCAAGTTTTTTATTAGTCAATTTTAAGTACGTGTTCAATTGTTTAAAATGAATAGGTTTTATTTCGTCTACTGATTTTAATTCTATAATTACTTTATCTTCTACTAAAAGATCTAATCTAAAAGTTATATCGAGATAAACCTCATCGTATTTTACAGGTAAATCAATTTGCCTAGTTACTTGTAATCCATCCTTCTTCAATTGATAATAAAGAGCACTTTCATATATTGATTCTAATAGTCCAGGTCCGAGAGTATTATATACTTTTAAAAATTGCTCCTCTAACCTTATATGAAATTTCATTTTCTGACATAATTCTTCTTTGATTTTTTAAATCAAAATTAATGAAATTTCTTACTTTTAATATGAGATGTTTTACAATAGATTCTGCAGATTAATTTAACTTAATAATTGTAAAAAATAATCTGCTAAATCTGCAGAATCTGCGAGCGAAAAATCAATTTAGTCATATAAAAAGGAAGTCAAAGGACTAGAAGCCACAGCATAATTTTGCGAATTAGCAATTTTGGCTTCAAAAGCTTTTCTTCCTGCTATAACAGCTTCTCTAAAAGCTTCGGCCATTAATTTGGGATTTCCTGCAACGGCAATTGCAGTATTTACCAAAACAGCATCAGCACCAATTTCCATTGCTTTTGCAGCATCAGACGCAGCGCCAATTCCTGCATCTACGATAACAGGAACGGTACTTTGTTCGATTATAATTTCTAGAAAATCAATAGTTTTTAAACCTTTATTACTGCCAATTGGTGAGCCCAAAGGCATAACAGCAGTAGTTCCCGCACTTTCTAAATGCTTACATAAAACAGGATCAGCATGAATGTAAGGCAGTACAAAAAAACCGAGTTTGGCTAATTCTTCCGTTGCTTTAAGAGTTTCAATAGGATCTGGCATTAAATATTTTGGATCGGGATGAATTTCGAGTTTTACCCAATTCGTTTCTAAAGCCTCGCGAGCCAGCTGTGCAGCAAAAACTGCTTCTTTAGCATTGCGCGCTCCAGATGTATTAGGCAGTAAATTAATATTCGGATGTTTTAAATGAGATAAAATGGCATCTGTATCGGTTTCTAAATCAATACGTTTTAAGGCTACTGTAACCAACTCACTTTCTGAAGCTAAAATTGCCTGCTCCATTTCTTCATTTGAACCGAATTTTCCTGTTCCTAAAAATAAGCGGGATTTAAAGCTTTTATCGCCAATATTAAACAATGACATTTGCATATAACTTTTCTTTAAGTTGTTGAATTAATTTTTCTTTTTCATCGCTTTCTGTGATGATTCCAGATACGGCAATTCCGTAAATTCCAGTATCCATTAACGGATTTATATCTCGCAATGTGATGCCTCCAATAGCATAAACTGGAATTTCTATTTTAATTTTCTTTAGTTTTTGAAGAATTTCAAAATAACCCGACAATCCTAAAATTGGACTTAGTTTTTCTTTTGTTACTGTAAATCGGAAAGGGCCTAAACCAATATAATCGCAACCATTTTTAACATGATCTTGAATGTCTTCGAAAGTATTAGCTGTTCCGCCGATGATTTTTGAAGACCCTAAAAACGCCCGTGCTTCCTCTATTTTTGTGTCGGTTAAACCTAAATGAACTCCATCTGCATCAATTTGCTTTGCGAGATGCAAATCATCATTGACAATAAAAACAGCCTGATATTCGTCGCATAAAAGTTTTACGGCTTCCGCCAAAGCAAACCTGTTTTTATCTGTTTGGTTTTTAAATCGCATTTGCACCCATTCGCATCCTGCATCAAGAGCTTGGTGAATGTTGCGTAACTGTTCTTCGATGGTTTCGCCTTGTGAAATATATTGCAGTTTATTATACATAATGGTATCCGATTAAAGTTGAAGTTGAACTCAAATAATTTTCGATATATATTTTGGCATTGCTGCAAGCTTCTGTAATGGTTTGGTTTAATGCTAAATTGGCAGCAATTGCAGCAGAAAGGACACAACCAGAACCGTGTTTTTCAAAACATTTTTTATCTGAAGGAAGAAGATCTAAAAATTCATTTTTCAAGAATAAACGATCGGTTCCAATTGCAGTTTCGTTGTGTCCGCCTTTTAGCAGAATGTTGGTTGGAATTTCATTTTTCTCCCAATAGTTGTTAGAAATAAAACCAGGAAACAAAATCTCCATTTCATTAAAATTTGGAGTAATCAAATCAATTTTGGACAGAATTTCGTTTAAGTTTAAAGCATCTCCAATATTCATAAATTCAAATTTTGTTGTCGATTTTAAGACGGGATCCCAGACAATTTGAGTTGACGGCGATAAAATCTTTATAAGCGAAACAATTTGGTTTAAATGATTTAGAGAAGATAAAATTCCAATTTTCACTACATCAATTTTATAATTTGAAAAGAGGATTTCAATAGAACGAATTACAAAACCTAAATCAATCCATTCAATTTCATAAAATTCATTTTCAGTCTGAATTGTATTCGCAGTTGCAATAGCAAAACCAGTGATTTTATGCTGTTCCAATGTTTTGATATCAGCCAAAATTCCAGCTCCTCCCGAAGGATCTAAACCTGCGATTGTAAGTGCGTAAGGGCGATTTTTTGACATAATTTAAATTGTTTTAAAGGATTTTCATTATTCCAAATTGCTCCTAAAAGTGCGACATCATCAAAGCCTTTTTCAAGTACTTTTTGAATATTTTCAGCATCGATTCCGCCTAACGCAATCATTTTGGTTTTATGATTTGTTCTTTTCTTTAATTCTTCAAAAAGATCTGTTTTGGGATGATAATTTTCTTTCGAAATGCTTTTGAAAACTGGGCTTAGAAAGGCATAATCAAAATCATTTTCTATTGAATTAAAATCTTCAAAAGAATGTGTTGATGACGATATAGATTCGTATTTAGGCGTACAAGATTTTGGAAACCTTACAGGAAAGTCACGATTGTGTTTTCTTTCTTTTTCAGAAAAATGAATGCGGCTAATTCCAAAATCTTCTGCCAAAACATGATGATTATGCAAGACAATTTTGGATCTAAATTCCATTTTAATTTGATGAATAAACTGCGACATTTCCAATTCAGAAAAATCAGGTTTCCGAAGATGAAGCAACGGCAATCCTTCCTCAAATAGAGAATGAATTATCTTGATTTCATTTTCAACAGCAAAAGGATGAGAGATCACAATCATATCTTTCTTCTTATTTTCTTAAAACACTAAATATAAATCTCTTTCCCTTGTTCGATAAACTCTTCCGACTTCTCCTGCATTCCTTTTTCCGCGGCAGCGACATCTCTAATTTCCTGTGATATTTTCATAGAGCAGAATTTTGGCCCGCACATAGAGCAGAAATGAGCCACTTTTGCACCATCGGCAGGAAGTGTTTCATCGTGAAATTCTCTTGCAGTATCTGGATCTAAAGCCAAATTGAATTGATCTTCCCAACGAAATTCAAAACGGGCTTTGCTCAAAGCATTATCTCGATATTGTGCTCCCGGATGCCCTTTTGCCAAATCGGCAGCATGCGCTGAAATCTTATAAGTGATCACGCCATCTTTTACGTCTTTTTTATTCGGTAAACCCAAATGTTCTTTTGGAGTTACATAACACAACATCGCGCATCCGTACCAACCAATCATTGCAGCACCAATAGCAGAAGTAATATGGTCGTAACCTGGTGCAATATCTGTAGTTAAAGGCCCTAATGTATAAAATGGAGCTTCATGGCAATGTTCTAATTGTTTGTCCATGTTTTCCTTAATCATGTGCATTGGAACGTGTCCTGGACCTTCAATAAAAACTTGCACATCGTGTTTCCAAGCGATTTTGGTTAGTTCACCTAAAGTTTCTAATTCGGCAAATTGTGCAGCATCATTGGCATCGGCAATAGAACCTGGGCGTAACCCATCTCCTAAAGAAAAAGCAACATCATATTGTTTCATGATTTCGCAGATTTCTTCAAAATGAGTATATAAGAAATTTTCTTTATGATGAAACAAACACCATTTTGCCATGATCGATCCGCCTCGGGAAACAATTCCAGTAACACGATTTGCAGTTAAATGAATGTAACGAAGTAAAACTCCGGCATGAATGGTAAAATAAGAAACACCTTGTTCTGCTTGTTCAATCAAAGTATCGCGGAAAATTTCCCAAGTTAAATCTTCAGCAATTCCTTTTACTTTTTCTAATGCCTGATAAATAGGCACAGTCCCAATTGGAACTGGCGAATTACGAATAATCCATTCTCTGGTTTCGTGAATGTTTTTTCCTGTTGATAAATCCATAATCGTGTCAGCTCCCCAGCGGCAAGCCCAAACGGCTTTTTCAACCTCCTCTTCAATAGTTGAAGTCACGGCGCTGTTTCCAATATTGGCATTTATTTTTACCAAAAAATTACGACCCACAATCATCGGTTCGCTTTCTGGGTGATTGATATTGTTTGGAATAATAGCTCTTCCACAGGCTACTTCAGAACGAACAAATTCTGGAGTGATTTTGCTTTTAGGTGTATTGGCTCCAAAACTGTGCCCTCCGTGCTGGCATTGCATCGCTTTAGTCTGTTCATTTAAAAGTTCAATTCGCTGGTTTTCGCGAATCGCGATATATTCCATTTCAGGCGTTATAATTCCTTGTTTAGCGTAATACAACTGTGTTACGTTTGCGCCTTTTTTGGCTCTTTTCGGCTGATGCAAATATTCAAAACGAAGATGATTTAAACTTTCATCTTTTAGTCGGCTTTGACCATAATCTGAAGTTATTTCGTTTAAAATTTCAACATCATTTCGGTCTAGAATCCAGCTTTCGCGCAAGCGTGGTAATCCTTTTCTAATATCAATTGCAATATTTGGATCAGTGTAAGGCCCAGAAGTATCATAAACGGTTACAGGAGGATTTTTCTCAATGCCGCCATTTGAAAGTTTAGTTTCGCTAAGATGAATCTCTCGCATCGCCACTTTTATAGGATGAATTTCCCCATCAATATATACTTTATGAGAATTAGGAAATGGGGTTCTGGAAATTTGTTCTTCTGTAGTCATAGAAATAAGTTTATAGTTTGTTGTTTTTTGTTTCACGTTTCACCTTTCAAGTTGTTCTTGATGGTCGATTTTGATTATCCGTAGAGACACACTGCAGTGCGTCTACATCATGTGTATAGTTGAAAATTGGAATTTAAAAAATTGGATTTTTCAATTAACCTCCCTGCGTAGCAGAAATAATCAAAATTTCATCAGTTTCTTGTATGAGGAATTCGTTCCATTTGGTTTTTGGAACAACAGTATTGTTAACAGCAACGGCGATTCCGTTTTGTTTGTGCGGAATTTCGAGATCGAGCAATGATTGAACGCTTAGCGATTCAGCATTGAAATTTTTAGTTTGTTGGTTGATTTTTAGTTCCATTCCTTTTGAGTTTAGTTTTTGTAGAGATACACAGCAGTGTATTCTAAACCTTAGGAATGGCTACAATTACGCATAAAAATGCGCGCAGAAGTCATCTTACTTTTCCCTACGCTAGTATGAACTAGATCAGGTTCAGAGGGTAAAATCTCAGCCTACAAAGTTGTAGACACCCCTAAAGTGTGAAGCAAATATAATGTTTTTTTGTTTAAAAGTTTCAAGTTTCAGGTTTCAAGTTTATTAAAAACTGAAATCTACAACTGAAAACCGAGACTGATTATTGAGTTCTTTTCCAGCAGTTTTCCGCGTGATCATTGACCATTCCGGTTGCCTGCATGTGCGCGTATATTACCGTTGAGCCGACAAATTTAAACCCTCTTTTTTTTAAATCTTTACTGATTTCGTCTGAAAGTGGAGTAGTGGCTGGAACATCTTTTGACGTTTTGGGATGGTTGATTATAGGTTTTCCATTTGTGAATTTCCAAATATAATCTGAAAAACTGCCAAATTCTTCCTGAACTTTCATAAAAGCCTGAGCGTTTGAAACTGCAGATTTAATCTTTAATTTATTGCGGATGATTCCAGTGTTTTGAAGTAATTCATCTATTTTATCCTCAGAATAATTCGCAATTTTTTTATAGTCGAAATTGTCAAATGCTGTTTTAAAATTTTCTCTTTTGTTTAAAATTGTAATCCAGCTTAAACCAGCCTGAAAAGTTTCTAAAATTAAAAATTCAAATAAAGTGGGATCGTCATAAACAGGAACTCCCCATTCTTCATCATGATATTTTTTATATAAATCGCTTGCCGTACACCAGCCGCATCGCATTAAGTTTTCATTTTCCATTACTTCCCAATTTGCCAGCTGTATCCTTTTACAGTAGGAATATAGGCTGATCTTCCTATTATGACTAAGTTGTTATAGATTTTTTTCTCGTATTTTATTCCAATCGCCGTACCTGAGGTATACAATTTGTTGGATCGGAAAGCAATTTTCATGCTGCCATCTTTGAATTTTGCATCAGAAATTTTTTCTAAAAGCCAGGTAGATTTCCATTTTACGGCTATTTCGTCTTCTGCAATTTTTGTAATGCTTTTGACTATTTTGACAGCTTCCTTAGGGATTTGAAAATTTTGTGTTAGTTCTTTTTGAGTAAAGGTTTCACCTATTTCACTATTAGAGAGTATTTTTTTCAAATTAACGAAAGTCATTAAATTATCGCTCTTTTCATTTTCTGCGATACTTTTCAGATTCTGTATTTCTGGTTTGCTAAGCGAATCTTTTTTAAACGCAAAATTATCATTTACATTACGGTTCTGTCTCTTTGTTAAATCTTTTATTGCTGATTTTTCTAAAGCGCTCTTTTTAAATTTTTTTTCTGCAACGGGTTTTAATTTATTTACAGATGTAATCATTTCCTTTTGAGGCTGTTTTTTTGCATCGTAGCCACAGCTTATAAAGAAATAAGTTAATGAAAGTAATATTATAATACCCGTTTTTTTCATGACATTAAATTACTCTTAATTTTTGAGAGAAGTGTTCTCATATAAATATTTTTTTTGTTTCAAATGTATAAAAAAACCTCAAATCAATTAAGATTTGAGGCTCTTCAGAATTTATTTAGTTCTAAGACTAGATTTTTTTGTAAACTACAACTGCTGAAACTGATATTCCTCCTTCAGAGTAAGTCATTTTTAATTTTAACTTACTTCCAGATAATTCAGCAATTTCATATTTTTCAGATTCACCGATGTATTTTTTAGTCAAAGTGTTTCCGTCTTTAGTAAATGTTCCTTCTTCAGTAAAGGTATTACACTTACTATCTGAATATTCTGCATAAGTATCTACGAATTTGTTATCTGCTTTAAATTCTACGATATCGTTAGCACAGCCACCTTCGTTTGTGTACGGCTGTAAAACTTCTTCAGTTCCAATAACTGCTCCCATGTGAGTGATTTCCCATTTTCCTTCAATTGATGCTGAACTGTCATCTTTGTCACTGCTGCAAGATGTTACTGCTAATCCTAATGTCAAAACTGACACGAAAAGAATACTTAATTTTTTCATTTTTGGTAGATTTTATTTGTTAAATGTTTTGGCAAAAATAGAATCTTTTTTAACAAATAAAGCCTTTTTTATAAGTTTTTTCGTTTGTTTTTAACTTTTTTTTATAAAATACTGAAAATCAATCTTGTTCTTTGTGCGCTATTTTTCTTCCAAAAAATAAGTAAGATTTTTACTTTACAACATTGATTTTATGTAGTAAAAAAAGCACTAAAACGAAGTCATTTTTCTTCGGCCAAATACTTTTTAATTAAGTGGTGACCTAAATAAATTGTGGGAGTTAGTATTATAGCAATTGCTAACTTAAAAGTATATCCAATTAGGCCAGATGAGATAAAGGTATCAAAGTCAATTTTTCCAGGCAGCCAAAAAGCAATTCCTAAAACAATAAAGGAATCAAATAATTGTGAAATTACAGTTGAACCAGTAGCTCTCAACCATATTTTCTTTTCACCTGTTCTATTTTTGAAAAACCAAAATATCCAAACATCAATAAGCTGCGACGCCATAAAAGCGATGAGGCTTCCAACAATAATCCACATACTCTGTCCAAATACAGCTTGAAATTGTTCATCATTTACAGGGCTTATTCCTTTGGCTGCCGGAATCACAATTGCCATAAATAATATTATAAATGCATACGCAATAAGGCATGCAGTGATAAAAGAAAGTTTTTTTACGCCTTTTTCACCAAAATATTCATTAATTAAATCTGTAGTTAAAAATACAATGGGCCAAGGTAAAATTCCTATACTCATTACAAAAGGACCAATCTGAATTAGTTTTCCTCCAATAAGTTCGGCAACAACGGCATTTGTTATAAATATTCCTGCTAGGATTACAAAGACAATTTCTTTTCTGGTTTTAAACATGTTGTTTTGGATATTGATGTTTCAAAAATAAACTATTTCTTTTAAATCCTATAAGCTGATTAATTTATAATCCAGCCGAATATGAATTATGCTTTCGATTGGTTAATTTTGAGTTTCACTTATTATTTTCTCTGAATGAGGAGATTCTACTTAGAATTAATTAATGTAATTTATGATGAAAGCACAAATAGATAATCCATTACTAAAAGAGTGGTCAGGGCCTTATGGAGGAGTTCCAGATTTTACAGAATATAAAATTTCAGATTTTAAGCCCGCAATAGAATTTGCTATTCAGGAAAAATTAGAGGAATTAGATGCCATTGCAGATAATGCTGAAAAGCCAACATTTGAAAATACAATTAAAGCTTTAGAACTTTCTGGTGAAAAATTAGATCGAATTCATGCGGTTTACGGAATTTACAGATCAAATTTAAGCACTCCAGAATTTAATGTAGTTGACACAGAAATGTCTCCAAAGTTGGCAGAAATAAATGATAAACTGTATCAAAATGAAAAGCTGTTTTTACGAATTGAGTCTTTATATAAATCTGACGAAAGTAAGAAGTTAACAGACGAACAACAGCGTTTGCTTTGGCTTTATTATTCTGATTTTGTGAGAGAAGGCGCAGAGCTAAAAAAAGAAGACAAAATTAAAGTAGCGCAGATTAACCAAGAACTTGCAGCGCTTTTTACTTTGTTTAGTCAGAAGTTGTTAGCAGAAGAAAATGATCAATATATAGAGTTAAAAACGGAAGCTGATTTTGAAGGTTTACCTGAAGCATTTAAAAATGCAGCAATTGCCGAAGCGGAAGAAAGAAAGCTGCATGTTTTAGGATGTATTGGAAATACAAGATCCTCTATTGAACCTTTTTTGACTTTTTCAAGCCAAAGAAGTTTAAGAGAAAAGGCATTTGATATTTTCGTTAACCGAGGTGATAACGGAAATAAAAATGACACAAATGAGACATTGGTTTCCATTTTAAAACTAAGAGCAGAAAAAGCAAAAATATTAGGGTTTAATAATTTTGCAGAATGGAGTTTGTCTAATAAAATGGCAAAAGATCCGCAAAAGACTTTAGATTTGATGGAATCAGTTTGGAAACCAGCGGTCGAAAAAGTAAAAAATGATGTTTCGAACATGCAGGAAATGGCAGAACAAGAGGGAGGAAATTTTAAAATTCAACCTTGGGATTATCGTTATTACGCTGAAAAAGTCAGAAAAGCAAAATATGATTTAGATCAGAATGAAATAAAGCAATATCTGCAATTAGAAAATCTGCGTGAGGGAATGTTTTGGACAGCAGGTGAATTGTTTGATTTAGGTTTTAAACAATTATTTGATGTTCCGGTTTATCATTCAGATGTTCGTGTTTGGGAAGTGAATAATAAAAATACTGGCGAGCCAATTGGACTTTGGTATTTTGATCCTTACGCGCGTGTAGGAAAGCGTTCAGGTGCTTGGATGAATTCGCATAGGGATCAGCAGAAAATAAACGGTAAAGTGCTTCCTATTGTGTCGAACAATTGCAATTTTATAAAAGGAAATGCTGATGAACCCGTTTTAATTTCATGGGATGATGCGAGTACCTTATTTCATGAATTTGGTCACGCTCTTCATGGTTTATGTTCTAATGTAACTTACCCGAGTTTGTCTGGAACTTCTGTGGCAAGAGATTATGTGGAATTTCCTTCACAGCTATTAGAACATTGGCTGGCAACTCCGGAAGTATTGAATAAGTTTGCGCTTCATTATAAAACAAACGAACCTTTGTCACAATCTTTGGTGGAAAGAATTGGAAATGCGGCTAATTTTAATGAAGGATTTGCAACTGTAGAAACGATTTCAAGTTCTTTCGTTGATATGAAGTTACATTTAACTACAGAAGTGGTTGATCCGCATCAATTTGAAAAACAAGTTTTAGAGGAAATCAATATGCCGTCAGAAATTGTAATGCGCCACAGAATTCCACAATTTGCCCATATTTTTTCAAGTGATGGATATGCGGCAGGATATTATAGTTACTTATGGGCCGATGTTATAAATGCAGATGCCTACGAAGCATTTTTAGAAGGAAGTGGACCTTTTGACAAAGTTGTATCAAAACGTCTTTTAGAAACTGTTTTGAGTGTTGGGAACACGATAGATAATGAAAAAATGTATGAGAATTTTAGGGGACATGCTCCAAAATCTGATGCGTTAATGCGTGCAAGAAACTTTCCTGTTGAAAACTAATAAAAATAGAAAAGCCCGAATAAATAAATATTCGGGCTTTTCTTTATTGAAAAAATAATATATTAACCTAAAGTAACTCTTTTGAAACCTGTAATTTCAACGTTGAATCCTTTAACGTAATCACTAACTTTTTTACTATCATCTTTGATGAAGTTTTGATCTAATAAAGCTTTCTCTTGATCTAAAGTTGTATTATCAGAGATGAAACGTTGAACTTTTCCTGGGATAATTTTGTCCCAAATTTGTTCTGGTTTACCTTCAGCTTTTAATTCAGCTTTAGCATCTTCTTCAGCTTGTTTGATAACTTCTTCAGTTAATTGAGAGTAAGAAATATATTTAGGAACATTTTTTAAAGTTTTTCCTAAACGTTTTGCTTCTTCATTATCTTTTTCGATTACAGCAATACGAGCAGCAAGTTCAGATTCAACGAAAGCAGGATCAAAATCTTTGTAAGATAATGTATCAGCTCCCATAGAAGCAACTTGCATAGAAACATCTTTAGTTAAAACGTCAGCGTTAGGAATTGCAGCAGAAATTGCAGTTAATGCAGCAATTTTGTTTACGTGAACATAAGATCCAACGAAAGCACCTTCTAAAATTTCAAAACCACCGATTTCGATTTTTTCACCGATAACACCAGTTTGCTCGATTAATTTTTCAGCAACAGTAATTCCGTTGAAATCTGAAGCTAAGAATTCTTCTTTAGAAGAGAAATTAATAGCTCTTTCTACTAATTCTTTAGCCAAAGTTACGAAAGCCTCATTTTTACCTACGAAATCTGTTTCGCAGTTTAAAGTGATGATAGCTCCTTTAGTATTGTCAGCATTGATAAAAGAAACAGCAGCTCCTTCAGATGAGTCACGGTCAGAACGGTTAGCAGCAACTTTTTGTCCTTTTTCTCTAAGGACTTGTATAGCTTTATCGAAATCTCCATCAGCTTCAACTAAAGCTTTTTTACAGTCCATCATTCCGGCACCTGTAGATTGTCTTAATTTATTTACGTCTGCAGCAGTAATTGTTGCCATAATATTTTGAATTTTAATGTTAAAAGTAAAAATTCCATCTTTTAAATTCTAAATTCCAATTTTATTAAATTATCAACATAACGTTTTTAATTTTTGTTTGGATTTTAGAATCTAAAATTTGGAATTTAAAATTTGATTTATTCTTCAGTTGCAGGAGCAGCAGCTTCAACAGCCGGTGCAGCTTCTACAGCAGGAGCAGCAGCTTCAGCAGCAGGAGTTTCTTCTGTGAAAACTTCAGTTTCTTTTTCAGAACCTCTGTCAGAAAGACCGTCGATTACAGCAGCAGTAACTAAAGATAAAATTTTGTCAATTGATTTAGAAGCATCATCATTTGCAGGAATCACGTAATCAACCTCTCTTGGGTCAGAATTCGTATCAACCATTGCGAAAACTGGAATGTTTAATTTTTGAGCTTCTTTTATTGCGATATGTTCAGCTTTGATATCTACTACGAACAATGCTGCAGGTAGTCTAGACATATCAGCGATTGAACCTAAGTTTTTCTCTAATTTAGCACGTAGACGATCAACTTGCAAACGCTCTTTTTTAGATAACGTCATGAAAGTACCATCTTTCTTCATTTTATCAATAGAAGACATTTTTTTAACTGCCTTTCTGATAGTTACAAAGTTAGTTAGCATTCCACCAGGCCATCTTTCAGTGATGTAAGGCATGTTTGCAGCTTTTGCTTTTTCAGCAACGATGTCTTTTGCTTGTTTTTTGGTAGCTACGAATAAAATTTTTCTACCTGATGCAGCGATTTTTTTCAAAGCTTCGTTAGCTTCTTCAATTTTAGCTGCAGTTTTATATAGATTGATAATGTGAATACCATTACGCTCCATATAAATGTAAGGGGCCATGTTTGGATCCCATTTTCTAGTCATGTGTCCAAAGTGAACACCTGCTTCTAGTAAGTCTTTTACTTCTATTTTGTTTGCCATTTTTGTACTAGTTTACGTTCTGTTGATTAGCAATGTGTTTTGAACTTTAGCTTTAGGCAATATGCTTTAGGCTTTAAGCTTTATGACTTTCAGACTTTCGACTTTCAGACTCAACCCATTTAGATGCTAAACTATTTCCTACCTCGATAGGAGAGCAACAATAACTGTGTTTTTTAATTTCAATAAATAATTGATAATGTCTTGTCCCATTTGAACAAGACAGGTAATATTAACGTTTAGAGAATTGGAATCTCTTACGAGCTTTCTTCTGACCGAATTTCTTACGTTCAACCATTCTTGGATCTCTTGTTAATAAACCTTCTGGTTTAAGGATTCCTCTGTTTTCAGCGTTAACTTCACACATTACGCGTGCTAATGCCATTCTTACAGCTTCTGCCTGACCAGTTGAACCACCTCCGTAAACGTTTACTTTTACATCAAAGTTGTCTACATTTTCTGTCATAGACAATGGTTGTAAAACTTTGTATTGTAAAGTTGCAGTTGGAAAGTAAGTTGCGAATTCTTTTTTGTTTACAGTGATTTTTCCTGTTCCTTCAGAAACATATACACGTGCAACAGCGGTTTTTCTTCTACCGATTTTGTGAATAACTCCCATTACTTAAGATCATTTAGGTTAACAGTTCTAGGTTTTTGAGCTCCGTGAGTATGCTCAGCACCTACAACAACATTTAGATTTCTAAAAAGTTCTGCTCCTAATTTATTTTTAGGTAACATACCTTTTACAGCTTTTTCTACTAATAATGCAGGGTTTTTTGCTTGCAATACTTTAGCAGTTAAAGTTCTTTGTCCTCCTGGGTAACCTGTATGACGCATGTAAATTTTGTCATTCAATTTTGTACCTGTAAGGTTAATTTTTTCTGAGTTGATAACAATTACGTTATCTCCACAGTCAACGTGCGGTGTGTAACTTGGCTTGTACTTACCTCTTAAGATCATTGCAACTTTAGAAGCAAGACGTCCTAAGTTATGACCTTCAGCGTCAACAACAATCCACTCTTTAGTTACAGTGGCTTTGCTAGCTGAAACCGTTTTGTAGCTTAATGCGTCCATAATATTATTTTAATTAAACATTCCATCCCCAATAAAGGGGATGCAAAAGTACAATTAATTATTTTAAATCCAAATACCTGAAAAGAATATTTTATCTGCTGAAAATCAGGGGTTCAGTTTTTTATTAAGTCAAGGCATAAAAAAAACCGTCTTACTTTAAGGTGAGACGGTTTAATAATTAGGAGAAAAAATTATTATACAATAAAAATATTTGCAATATCGACTACTTGCTGTGTCGTTAATGGTTCGTCATAAGCTTCAGAACCTGCTGCAGCGCCAAAAGCTGAAGCTGTATTAAAGCCAGCCTGCATTGTTACGCCTTCACCGTCATATACTGCCTGCGTTGCTGCCGGCATACCTGCGCCTCTTTCTGCATTAGAAATCCATCCTTTCAAACCTCTCAGTCTTCTTACTTCAGAAGCATGGCGAGCTTCAACAGAATGTATTTGAAGTGCCGCTGTTAATAAATCTGGTGTTGTAATTAAATTAGCTGCTTGTCCTTTATAGGCTCTAACCCCTGTGTCTTCAAATGCTTGAGCAAGAGCTAGAAAAGTTGGATAATCATTAAAAGGATCAAAAGCGCCTCCAACAGTAAAGTCAAATGTCGGTTTTGGTACAAAGTTAGCACTTGCTGTACCGCCAAGACCGGCTATTAAGAATTTAACATGATCTGCTTCGTGATCTGCGATTTGTTGGAAGACTTTTAAATCACGTCCGCCATTTTCAGATGCTGGAATTACGCCAGAATCTAATGCCATAGCATAAAACTCGTTTTCTAAATATTCTAATGTTAAAGCAAATTGCAAAGCGCCAATAGGAGTTGCTGGAGTTGCTTTTATATCTTGTGCCATTGCTTTATTAGCAAGAGCTGATAATCCGAAAGGGATAGAGGCGAAGGCCAGTGTTTTACCGATATTTCCAAATTGCGAAAAACTGTCTCTTCTTGATCCAGTGCTTTTCATTAAGTTGTCATCAGTAAACGTTTCTATAAATTTTAAAATGTTCATAATTTCTAAGTTTTACTGGTTAAGATTAAGGTAAGTATTTAGCTGTAAATTTGGTAGTAATAAAATTCGCAGCAATCGGCAGAATTTTAGATGGGTCTTTCGCGTCATCTAGTCCTGTGGACATATTTACGATATCGTCTCCCGCAAAATCTTTAGAATTCGGATTAATTAAACTTCTTATTGCAGCAGCATGTCTGGCTTCTACAGAAACAATTTTTCCTGCTAATAATAGGTAGTCCGGTGTTTTGATTAATTTTCCAGCTCCATTATAGGCAGCTACTCCTGTGTCTTCGAGAGCTTTAGCAGTTGCTAAAACTTCAGTACGGCTGTTGAAATTTAAAGAACCGTAACTAAACGCCAATGTTGGAAGTAATTGAGAACTTGGATCTGGAAGAGCTCCGGTCAAAGCGGCTTTGAAGAAATCTCTGTGAACAACTTCATGGTGGTATAAGTCTGTCAGTACCTGACGTTCCGTTTCATTAAATACACTATTAAAGCTTGATGCGTTTACTACTTTAGTGTAAAAATCTGCTTCTAATTGTTCTAAAGCGTAGGCGTAGGTCAGAACTCCAAAGTCCCCTGAGCCTAAATCAAAAACACCATTTCTTACTCCAGGTAAAGAAGTGTCTTCCATATCGTTATCGTTATCATTGTCGCTGCAGCCAGCTAAAACTAAACCTGTGGTCACTAATGTTAATCCACTGAGCTTAAGAAAGCTCCTTCTGCTATTCAGTGAAGGATCAACTTCATGAATTTTAACTTCGTTTTTCATAATCTAGGTTTTTATTAAGGTTAATAACATCGTATTAAGTTTATTAACGAAATTTTTGTAAGTGCGGTTTCAGAAAAATCCTCTTTTTTTGTTTTTTTTCGAATTGAGCACGTAATTTCAAATACTGGTAGTTGTTTTTTGTTTTATTTTCGGTAATTCTACTATATTTGTATTAATTACATAAACTTTTATTAGATGAAAGCTAAAGCAACTCTAAAACAAATTGCGAAGGAACTAGGCGTTTCTGTGTCAACGGTGTCTAAAGCACTTAATGACAGTCCGGAAATAAGTGAGCAGACGAAGGTGAAGATTAAGGAGTATGCCAAACTCAAAAATTATAAGCCGAATGTTATTGGTCTAAATTTAAAGAATCGTAAAACCAAAACTATTGGAGTAATTATTCCTAATATTTTGAATTCTTTCTTTGCGAAGGTTTTTAGCGGTATTGAGAAAGTGGCCGATAAAAAAGGATATAATGTAATTACTTGTATTTCTAATGAATCTCTGGAAAAAGAAGTTCATACTCTTGAAATGCTGAGCAACGGAACGATCGACGGATTTATTTTGTCTGTTTCTCAAGAAGCTCAAAAATTGCAGGATTACAATCACTTTTCTGAAATTATTAATGACGGAACTCCTATAGTAATGTTTGATCGTATTGCTGATGAAGTAGATTGTGATAAAGTAATAGTAGATGATTTTGATTCTGCTTTAAATTCAACGCAGCATTTAATTGATTTAGGATGTAAAAATATTGCACTAATTTCTTCGGTAGATAATATTAGTGTTGGAAGATTGAGAACTGAAGGATATTTAAAGGCTTTAAAAGACAATAATATTCCAGTTAACGAAAAAATCATTCTTCGCACAGATTCTGAAGAAGATATGAAAGCTAAAATAGAAGGTTTGTTTGATCATAAAATAGACGGAATTTTTGCTTTGGATGAAAATGATTCAGTTGCTGCTTTAAGAGTAAGTTTGAAAAAAGGATACAGAGTTCCAGAAGATATATCAATAATAGGTTTCGCAGACGGAATTTTAGCTTCAAGACGTTTATCACCAAGTTTGACTACAATAAGTCAGCACGGTGTTGAAATTGGAGAAACTGCTGCAAAAAGATTAATTGAAAGATTAGAAGAACCAGAAGGAACAATTTCTGAATATGAAACGATTGTTATTAAAACAAAATTGAAAGAAAGAGAATCTACTCGAAAAAAATAATAAAAACAAAAAATCCATTCGAAAGAATGGATTTTTTTTATGCTAAAAAAAGCTACATTTGAAAAAAAGCTTTTTTATGACTCATCCAAAATTACTTTCAAATTTACCAATTAATGATTTAAGTTCTGAAACTGATTATTTAGGAATAATTGATAAAGGAGATTTGATCAAAACTTTTTTAAAAGGAAATAAAGATCAATTTGATGAAATTAAAATGTTTTCACTTTATGGAGAATGGGGAAGTGGGAAAAGTAGTTTGATGAAATATCTTGAAAAAGAATTGAAAGCTGATTTCAATACTTTTTTCTTTGAAGCTTGGGAATTTGAGAAAGATGAAAATTTATCAATGTCTTTACTTGAATTTATCACTTCTAAAAATATAGATATAACTGAAGAACTATGTAAAGATATTTTAAAATATGGAGGGAGAATTTTAAGGGGCTTAGGAAAATCTATAAAATTAAATATACCATTATTTACAAATGGACCAGCTATAGAATTAGACCCATCAGCCTTCGTTGAAGAAGTTTCTAAAAGCGAAGAACTAACATTTTATAAAGCCTTAAGGAATTTTAAGACGGAATTTATTCGTTTAGAAGACAATATTACAAAAGAAGATAATTCAAAATATAATATTGTTTTTATTGATGATTTAGATAGATGTGAACCAGAACAAGTATTGAATCTGCTTTCAGCAATTAAACTTTTTTTTACTTATGGACAAAAAACAATTTTCTTCTGCGGAGTAGATAAAAAAGCAGTTGAACAAGCTGTTAAAACGAAATATGGAGAAATTGTTATTTCCAATGAATATTTAGAAAAAATATTTGATATTTCTTTTTCGATGCCTCAACATGACAATTTATTAAAGATGATAAAATATTATTTTGATGATACTTATTACAAATTAGAAGAAGATAATATTGCAATAAGTTATAGAATAAATGAATTTTTTCAATATCTTGAATTTACCAATCCGAGAAGGGTTAAAAAGGTTTTGAATAAGTATCAAATTTTGAGAAATATGAAATTTCTTTCTCTTTCCGAAAAATTCATTCCTTTTCCTAATATTGATGAGAAAAATGGAATACAAAAGAGTTATTTCGAAACGATTTTTGTTTTGTATCTAATTATTCTTCATGAATTTTATCCTGAATTGTTTGATAATTTTCTCAATTTTGATATTAAAAGGAAAAGTTATTTTGCTGGATTAAAAAAATCAGATTCTGTTAGAGATGTTAGTGCTTCAATAGAAAAGATTAGTGCTGTTTTAGAGGGAAATAAATCAAATACAAGTTTAAATGAATTCGTTTTAAGTGGTAATGATTCAAAATGGGGATTTACTATTTGCATAGCACCATCAATTGTTGATCATTTATCTTTAGCTAGTGTTTCAGGAAATTATCTTGTTGGACAAATGGTAGTTAACGAAAACAGAATTGAATACTTGTTTTACAAGTTAATGATTGATAGTAATGCAATAAATAACGTCGCAAAAAACTCATCAAGCTCGTCGTTAAGTTCGATAAAAAAACTAGTTAGCAGCGCATTGTAATTAATGCGCTTCTAACCAGTCTTTACCCAAACCAAGTTCAACATCCAATGGAACTGCCATTTTAAAAGCATTTTCCATTTCGTGTTTAATCATCGGCTGGATTTTTTCTAATTCGTCGTTGTGCACATCAAATACAAGCTCATCATGAACCTGAAGCAGCATTTTAGATTTCCAGTTTTCTTCAGTCAGTTTTTTATGAATGTTGATCATCGCGATTTTAATGACATCGGCAGCGCTTCCCTGAATTGGTGCGTTTACAGCATTTCTTTCCGCAGCACTTCTAACAACGGCATTTGCCGAGTTGATGTCTTTTAAATAACGACGACGTCCTAAAATAGTCTGCACGTAACCATTTTCGCGAGCAAAATCAACTTGATCCTGCATGTATGATTTTAATCTCGGATATGTTTTGTAATACGCATCGATTAAAGCAGCACTTTCACCGCGGGATAATGAAGTCTGATTACTTAACCCGAAAGCAGAGACACCATATATAATTCCGAAGTTTACCGTTTTAGCATTGCTTCTTTGCTCGCGCGAAACTTCTTCTAAAGCTACATCAAAAACTTTTGCTGCGGTTGCTCTGTGGATATCTTCACCGTTTTGGAAAGCCGCAATCATATTTTCTTCACCACTTAAAGCAGCGATAATTCTTAATTCAATCTGCGAGTAATCGGCAGAGATTAAAGTATGGTTTTCATCACGCACTACAAAAGCCTTACGAATCTGACGGCCTCTTTCCGTACGAATCGGAATGTTCTGTAAATTGGGATTATTTGAACTCAAACGCCCCGTGGCAGCAACAGTCTGCATATAATCAGTATGAACACGCAAAGTCTTTTTGTCAACTTGTTCTGGTAAAGCCAAAATATATGTACTTTGTAATTTTACCATTTGACGCCAATCCAAAATTTGTTTTACAATCGGATTGTCATTAGCCAGATAAGTTAAAACTTCTTCTCCAGTTGCGTATTGACCCGTTTTGGTTTTCTTTTGCTTTGCCCCGCCAATTTTAAGTTTATCAAATAAAATATCTCCTAATTGTTTTGGAGAAGCTAGATTGAATTTCTCGCCGGCAGTTTCGTATATTTTTTCTTCTAAAGATTTGATTTCAACATCCATTTCTGTAGACATTTGTTTTAAGAAATCAACATCTAGACGAATTCCTTCAGTTTCCATTGCGGCTAAAACGCTTACTAACGGAATCTCAATTTCATCAAATAACTTTTTAGTTTCAGTTTTGTCTAATTCTGATGTAAAGATTTCTTTTAGCTGCAGTGTAATATCGGCATCTTCAGCGGCATATTCTTTAATATCTTCTAAAGGAACATCACGCATCGAAAGCTGATTTTTTCCTTTTTTTCCAATTAAAGTTTCAATTGATTTTGGAGAATATTTTAAATACGTTTCTGCCAAAATATCCATATTATGACGCATATCTGGATTAATCAAATAATGCGCAATCATCGTGTCAAAAAGTTTGCCTTTTACGATAACGCCATAATTAGCAAGGATTTTTAAATCGTATTTTAAATTTTGTCCAATTTTTTCAATGTTTTCATTTTCAAAAAACGGAACAAATTTGTCCACCAAAACTTGTGCTTCTTCTCGACTTTCTGGAAACGGAACATAAAATGCTTTTCCTTTTTCGTAAGAGAAAGACATCCCGACAAGTTCTGCGTGCAAAGCGTCGATTCCTGTTGTTTCGGTATCAAAACAAACAGAAGTCTGTTTTTGTAAATTCTGTAAAAGCAATTTAATTCCTAGATCACCCTGAACGGTCTGATAAGAATGCTCTGTGTTTTCTAAAGTATTATAAAATGAATTTCTTGCCGCTTCAGCACTTTCATCAAGAGTAGTGCCTCCTCCGCCAAAAAGATCAAATTGATCTTCATTTTTTGGCTGTGGTTTTTTGTATAATTTAGCATCAGAAGCTGGACTACTATTCGCTAATTCATTTCCGCCGCCAACTTTAAACAAGTTGTCAAATTGTTCTGCCATTCTTCTAAATTCCAATTCCTGAAAAATAGCATCCGTTTTTTCAATATCCGGACGAGAAAGTTCGTAGTCATCTTCATTAAAAACAACATCACAATCGCATATAATTGTTGCCAGTTTTTTAGATAAAATACCTTTGTCTTTATTAGCTTCGATATTCTCCTTCATTTTACCTTTTAGTAAATGGGTGTTTTCCAAAAGGTTTTCCATTGTGCCAAATTCTTTCAGAAACTTTTTAGCTGTCACTTCGCCAACTCCTGGTAATCCTGGAATATTATCTACAGCATCGCCCATCATTCCCAGAAAATCTATTACTTGTTCTGGTCTTTCTACTTCAAATTTTGCCAAAACCTCAGGAATTCCCCAAATTTCGATTCCGTTACCCATTCGGGCAGGTTTGTACATAAATATATTTTCAGACACCAATTGCGCAAAATCCTTATCAGGAGTTACCATAAAAACTTTATAATTCTGTTTTTCGGCTTGTTTAGCAATTGTTCCAATTAAATCATCGGCTTCACATCCTGCGATTTCAATAATCGGAATATGCATCGCTTTTAATAATTCCTGAATATATGGAATAGCAATTTTAATTGCCTCTGGAGTTGCATCACGATTGGCTTTATATTCTGCAAACATTTCAGTTCTTACCTGACTTCCTTCTTTGTCAAAAGCAACCGCTAAATGATCTGGTTTTTCTCTTTTAATAACATCCAAAAGTGAGTTCATAAAACCCATAATTGCAGATGTATCCATTCCTTTTGAGTTGATTCTCGGGTTTTTTATAAAGGCGTAATAACCACGAAAAATTAATGCATAAGCATCGAGAAGAAAAAGACGTTTTTGAGTTGACATATAAAAAATATTAGTGTGTAAAAATAAACAATTGGGTTTTAAAAACAGATTTGTTGATGAAAAATTAATTTTTTAGCACTATGAGTTATGCAAGTGTGTTTTAAGGTAGATATGGTGTACGCTGATAAAGTTACAGCAGACCTTTTTTGTTTTTTAATGCGTTAAATTTTTTATAATAAAAAGTAATAAAATTTCCTTTCTTTGTTACTTTGCTTAAAACTATAACAAATGATCCTTCGTTTTGTAATTCTATGCGCTCTTTTTTTATTTATTGAGTTCTATTCATATCAGGCTTTTCGAACTTTAATTAAAGTGAGATGGGTTTTAATAAGCTATCAAGTTATAAGCTTGCTTCTTTTACTTTTTATTATTTATTCTTTTTCTCAGGTAGATCGATCTGTTGGTCAGACGAAGCAGTTTATGTTTACAACTGGTTTGATGCTGTTGGTGTATGTTCCAAAAATTGTACTAACTTTAGTAATGTTCAGTGAAGATATTTTTAGAATTGGAGCCAGCATTCTAAATTACTTTGTTTACAACGCTCCGCGAAAGGAAATGATGCCTGATCGCCGAAAGTTTGTCAGCCAGATTGCATTAGGTTTGGCGGCCATTCCTTTTTTGTCTATCATTTATGGAATATTTGAAGGAAAATATAATTTTAAGGTTGTTAAACAAACGGTATTTTTTCCAGATCTTCCAGATGCTTTTGATGGATTTAAAATCACACAGATTTCTGATGTTCACAGCGGAAGTTTTGATAATCCGGAAAAAATAAATTACGCTATTGACTTGATCAATGCGCAAGAATCGGATATGATTTTGTTTACGGGAGATATTGTAAATACTCATGCAAAAGAAATGCATCCTTGGCTGGAGACTTTCAATCGCATTAAAGAGTATAAATATGGTAAGTTTTCGGTTTTAGGGAATCACGATTACGGCGAATATGTAACGTGGCATTCTGAGAAAGAAAAAGACGAAAATTTTCAAGAAATTAAAAGGCTGTACGATCAAATTGGTTTTAAGCTTATGCTGAATGAACATACCTATATTCAAAAAGGAGATGATAAAATTGCCTTAATTGGAGTCGAAAATTGGGGTGTGAACTTTAAAAAAGCTGGAGATTTGAATAAAGCTTCTGAAAATGTTCATCAAGACGATTTTAAAGTTTTAATGAGCCACGATCCAAGTCATTGGGAAGCAGAAATTAAAGATCATCCAAAGAATTTCCACCTGACTTTTGCGGGTCATACGCATGGTATGCAGTTCGGAATTGAGATTCCAGGATATTTCAAATGGAGTCTCGCACAATATATTTATAAACAATGGGCCGGCTTGTACGAAAACGTCGGAAGATACGTTTATGTTAACCGTGGATTTGGTTTTCACGCCTATCCAGGACGAGTTGGAATTATGCCTGAAATAACAGTAATTGAACTAAAAAAAGGCCGTAATGTCGCTTAATTCGTTAAAAATGCTAAATTTGTATTATATTTATTTCTTTTAATAGATTTAAAAAACTTAAATTTTTGGTTTTATGTCAAAATTTGGAGAACTAATAAATGCTCAAGTTCCAGTGTTAATTGATTTTTACACAGATTGGAATGAATCGTCAGTTTCTATGCATCCTGTAATTAAGGATGTTGCCGCTGCGCTTGGTGATAAAGCCAAAGTAATCAAAATAGATGTCGATAAAAATCAGGAACTAGCAGAAGCACTTCGTATAAAAGGACTTCCAACTTTAATGATTTATAAAGAAGGACAAATGATCTGGAGACAATCAGGGGAACTTGATGCGAATACTATAATAGGAATTGTCCAGGAACAGTTTAGTGTTTAAAAAACTTCTTTTTAGGGAGATGTTATTTAGTGAATAATATCAAACTTATATCCATTTTCTTTTAAAAAATGCAGTGTCCTAGGCAAAGCAAATCTCAAATTTGGAGAAGCTTTAATACTGTCATGAAAAACAATTACGCTGCCCGATTTTACATTTTTCGTCACGTTTTCGAGGCATTTTTCAGGAGTAATACTTTGATCAAAATCGGCGCTTAAAACATCCCACATCACGATTTTATAACCTAATTTTCTAAGGACTTTAGATTGCGCTTTTTTGATTTTTCCATAAGGAGGACGAAATAACAAACGATGAGGAGTTTTTTCTTGTTCATCTAGTACTTCTGCGCAGTTTTTTACATTTTCGATATATTCATTGGTATGAATTTTCCATCCATTCACATGATTCATGGTATGGTTTCCAATAGAATGTCCGTCAGTAATTAACTTTTCAAATAAGGCTAAATTGGCTTTGATGTTTTTCCCGATACAAAAGAAAGTGGCTTTTGCATCAAATTTTTTTAATTCAGATAATACCCAGTCCGTAATCTCTGGAGTAGGGCCGTCATCAAATGTGAGGTATATTTTCTTTTCATTGTTAGGAATGTCCCAGCAATATTTAGAAAATACCCTTTTTATAAATGAATTTGTTTTTACCCAATAAAAGCCCATCTTGAATTGAATTTACATTGTTTGTAAAATTAAAAAATGCAGCGCTATTTATCAAACAGCGCTGCATTTTTTTAATTGTTAAGATTTTCGTATATTAACTATTCTTTCTCACGTCCAAAACGTTCAAAAACATTTACATAAGTGTTAAATGTAGTTTTGTGTTTGTTGTAAAAAGCAGTGTCTTTATTGTCTTGCATTACATGAAGTAGGCTTCTGTATCGCTCAATATCTGTAATAATATCAACTGCTAAATCAGTTTGATCAGAAGGAGTAAGAGTACTGTAATAGTTTAGATTCTCCTTATATTTTCCAACTAATTTATTTAAAAGATCCTGAGCTTTTGCTTTTTCTCCAACTCTGTAATAACCATCAGCAAAAGGTTCAACTAAAGAATAGTATCCAAATTTGTCCAAAGGCATTTTAGTTATCGCTAAATTGATCACATTTTTAGCCTTATCAATTTTACCTTCTTCAATAAGCTGATTCATCAATCTAGACAGATTAGTACGGTATGTAATACTGTTTCTTCTAGTTTCAGGGTCATGGTAAATTTTTTCGCTTTCGCTGTTACCCCAATCCCATTTCATTACAATATCATATGTTTTATCAGCATCGATTTGTCCCATATCTAATGGTCCGCCCTCTTTAGAAGGAGTATTTTTTACAGGAACTAATTTGTAAACCATTCCGTCCAATTGCAGATAGTCTTTCAGCCATAAATAATCTTCGTCGTCAAATGCACCACCGCTAAAGTAAATTGGTCTTTTCCAATTATTATTAGCTAAGATGTCAAGCATCATTAATCGGTTTTTGTATAAAGCACTTCCTTTAATATCAATATCTAAATAAGGAACAATAGAATCGTAATATTTAGGATTAACTACTTTATTCTGAATAATAGTGTTTTTATCAACATTTACTCTAATTTTATTCGTTGGATAGAAATGAATAGTTTGTCCGTTTTGTAAACCAACAGTCGATTTTGGATTTTTGATAAAATCAATAAAATCAGTAATATTCCAACGGGTATCTATTTTTTGAATGTATGCTGTGTAGTCCAATTTATCTCCTACATATTGATCATGAGTAAAAGAAATAGGAAGCGCATTAGATTCATAAGATTTGGCTTTCATTTGGTCAATGTACCAATCTGTCATAAATAAACTTGTATTTACGATCTTAACATCCGTTCTGAAATGCTCAATTTCCTGTGCATACCAAAGCGGGAATGTGTCATTATCTCCAATGGTAAACAAGATGGCATCTTTATCACAAGAACTTAAATAAGCCTTAGCCATTGATACAGCAGTATATCTTCCTGATCTATCGTGGTCGTCCCAGTTTTGAGAAGCCATTAAAATAGGAGCGGCCAATAAACTTCCGGCAATAATAACCGGACCTGCGATTTTTGGTGCTAAATATTTCTGAATACTTTCGTAGAGCGAATAAACACCAAATCCAATCCAGATGGCAAAGACGTAAAAGGATCCTACAAGTGCATAATCTCTTTCACGAGGTTCAAATGGTCTTTCGTTCAAATATATTTTTAATGCAATTCCTGTAAATAAGAATAAAGCCAAAAGAACATAAAAGCTTTTTAAGTCTTTGTTGGCATGATACATTAAACCAATCAAACCTAAAATAAATGGAAGAAAATAATAAGCATTACGCCCTTTATTATTTAATACATCAGAAGGTAAATTGTCCTGAGACCCTAAATGAACAGAATCTAAAGCTTTAATACCGCTGATCCAGTTTCCGTCTAAATTATCATATTTACCTTGAACATCACTTTGACGCCCAACAAAGTTCCACATCAAATATCTCCAGTACATATATCCAAACTGATATTCGAACATAAAACTAAAATTATCAGCAGTAGTTGGTTTTTCGATAATTAAATAATCCTTATAGCTTCTTAAGAACTTAACATAACCTTCGTTGTCAATCTGTTTTTGAGCATAAGCTTGTCTAAATTCAGAAATAGTTTTTTCAACTTCATTGCGTAATTGAGCAGTAGCTTTATTGTATTCATCTTCACTCAATTGGCTTGGATCAATTCCGTATTTAGCTAAATCTTCTTCGTAATCATAATTTGGGTTAATTCTGAATTTAGGAGGATTTGTAAAGTTGATATAGTTTTGAATATGAGGCGTATCTGTACTCCACATTCTAGGTAGAACTGTTTTCTGATTGTCATCAGAATTTTGTTCTGCATTTTTATAATTGTTGGTAATAATATATTTACCAGTTTTATAATCTCTTTCGTAGTTTGGTTTTTTATCTAAATAAGGTGTTTTAGCATCAAGTCCAGAAAAAACCTCTGTATATTGAGGTCCGTAAAACAAAGGATTTACACCATATTGTTCACGATTGTAATAAGCTAGAACCTCAGTAGCATCCGATGGTTTGTTTTCGTTAATAACTGTATTAGCATTCGCACGAACGGGAAGCATCATCCAAGTAGAGAAACCAATCAGGATGAATAAAATACATAATATTATAGTATTGTAGAATACTAGGCCTTTTTGCTTGGTGAATTTTAAACCAAAATAAAAGAAAGCAATAAACAATAAGGCTACAAATATAGTTCCTGAATTAAAAGGAAGTCCCATGCTGTTTACCATAAAAACTTCGGTTTTTCCGAAGAAAGCCATGGTTAAAGGAAGAAGTAATTTGAAAATAAATAACAAAATTCCAATTACAACTACATTGGCAATAAGGAAGTTTTTAATTGTAACTTTTTCGTAGTGTTTGAAATAGTATAAAAATCCGATTGAAGGAATAGTTAAAAGAGCCATAAAGTGAACTCCAAAAGAAAGTCCGACAACCAAAGAAATAATTAATAACCATTTGTTTCCTTTTGGTTTGTCCATATCCTGTTCCCAGCGTAAACCAAGCCAAAAAAGTAATGCAATTAATAAAGATGCCATAGCATAAACTTCAGCTTCAACAGCATTAAACCAGAAACTATCAGAGAATGTATATGCTAAAGCTCCAACGAAAGAGCTTCCTAAAATAACGATAGAATTGTTTTGGTCAATTTCGGCAAAACGAGCTATAATCTTTTTTAAGATCATAGATGATGACCAGAACATAAATAATATAGTAAAAGCGCTAGAGAAAACTGACATCATGTTAACCATTACTGCGACATGCTGTGCGTCTATTGCGAACATTGCAAAAAATGCACCCATCATTTGGTAAAGCGGAGCTCCAGGAGGGTGGCCTACTTCAAGTTTGGCTGCGGTAGCAATATATTCTCCGCAATCCCAAAAGCTCATTGTAGGTTCAACAGTTAAAGTGTAGGTAATTAAAGCGATTGCAAATGCAAACCAACCAATAATTGTATTCCATTTATTGAAATTGAATTGTGCCATATTTAGGTGTTAAAAATTTGAAAGTTTTCTATCCTACAAAGAAAATGTTTTTTTATGTAAAGAAACGAGCATTAACAAAAAAATCTATAAAACTGTCGCTAAATGGCAATCTATTGTCTATGAGTTGTTTCTGATGTTCTAGAGAATTGCACAGTGAAAAAAAGCAAAAAAAATGAATTTTTTTGCTCAAAAAGTTTGCACAAACTAAATAAAGCTTTAAATTTGCACTCGCTTAATCGCACTGCTGGTCTATGGTGTAATGGTAACACAACTGTTTTTGGTGCAGTCTTTCTAGGTTCGAGTCCTAGTAGACCAACATAAAGCCTCTCAGAAATGAGAGGCTTTTTTTTATGTAAAAATTTTTCTTTAAAAGTTTGCATAAACTAAATAAAAGTATAATTTTGCACCCGCTTAACAGCATTGCTGGTCTATGGTGTAATGGTAACACAACTGTTTTTGGTGCAGTCTTTCTAGGTTCGAGTCCTAGTAGACCAACATAAAGCCTCTCAATTTGAGAGGCTTTTTTTATGGGATAAACTAAGGCTTATGATTTTAATGCATTTCTTTCTTGGTAATGAGGCTAAAAAGCCTCTCTGTTGAGAAGCTTTTTAGTTTTATTGTGAGTTATGATGTTTAGATTTTTAAAGTGATAACGGGTCTCACTGCGTGGTTAACTAATCCTTCGCTGATGCTTCCGTTAAAAAAGTGGGCAAAACCTGTTCTGCCGTGTGTGCACATTCCTATTATATCGGCGTCTATTTTGTTGGAAAAATTAATAATTCCTTTTTCGATATTTGTATCATTATAGATTTGAGTAGTGTAATTGCTGATGTTGAATTGAGAGACAAATTCATTCATTGCTTCTTCGCTAATATGAGTGGGTTTAAAACTGTTTGGCGTGCAGATTGTGACTAAATGTAATTTTGAATCAAATAACTTAGAGAAGTTTAAAAGTTTTTCAAATGGTTTTTTTGCTTCGTCCGAGAAATCAGAAGCGAAAACAATGTTGGGTGCATAAAAATTTAAAATATTTTTTTTGATGACTAAAACTGGGATTTCTGAATTCCGAACTACTTTTTCAGTGTTAGAACCAATTAGTAATTCTTCGACACCAGAAGAGCCGTGTGAGCCCATTACAATTAAATCAACATTGTAATCTTTGCTTATTTGTGTGATGCCGTGTATCGGTTTGTCCATCTTTACAACTTCGGTTACTGATAAGTCGTCCAGATATTGTTTGGATGCTGCTTCGTCTAGCATTTCGTTTGCTCTTTTCATGAAAAGCATGCTTTCTGGAATGCTGACCCCGCCCATTATCGCATCATTTGTTTGGTGTGGTAATTCGAGCATGTGGAGAAGGATGATTTCAGCGTTGTTCTTTTTTGCAATTTGTGCGGCAACTTTTAGAGCATCTTCTGCGTGTTCTGAGAAATCGGTAGGTACTAAAATTCGTTTCATAGTTTTGAGGGTTAATGATATGAATAATTCTCTATTTTAATGCTCTTATAAAGATAAGAAATATTTTTAGAGCAATCTATTTATTTGATTTATAAAAAAATCACTATATTTGCACTGTTATTTATTAAAATCTAAATAATGAGGGGACTAAATGTCCCCTCTTTTTATAAAATTATGACATTTAAAGAAAAAGTAAACGGATTAATTACGGAAGCTCTTCTGGAAAAACCATCAATCTTTTTGATCGATTTGGCGGTTTCGGATTCTTTTAAAATTAGTGTTGGTTTAGACGGGGATAATGGAGTGGCGCTGCAGGATTGTATTGATATTAGTCGTGCAGTCGAGAATAATCTAGATCGTGAAGAACAAGATTTTTCGCTTGAAGTAGCATCAGTAGGAGTAGGATCACCTTTAAAATTAGTAAGACAATATAAGAAAAATATTGGTAGAACGCTGATTGTTACTACAAATACTGAAAAAATTGAGGCAGAATTGATAGAAGCTAATGATGTTTTTATAATTTTGTCGTGGAAAGCAAGAGAACCGAAAAAAGTAGGAAAAGGAAAAGAAACAGTTCAAAAAGAGCAACAAATACCTTATACAGAAATTAAAGAGGCAATTGTTACAGTAACATTTTAATTAAAGAATTCGCATGGAAAATTTAGCATTAATCGATTCATTCTCAGAGTTTAAAGATAATAAACTTATTGATCGTGTAACGCTTATGGCAATTTTAGAGGACGTGTTTAGAAATGCATTGAAGAAAAAATACGGTTCTGATGATAACTTCGATATTATTATAAATCCTGATAAAGGAGATATGGAGATATGGAGAAGAAGAGTAATTGTTGCTGACGAAGATCTTGATTTTGAAAATGAAGAAATTACTTTGACTGAAGCAAGAATGATTGAAGCGGATTTTGAAATTGGTGAAGAAGTTTCAGAAGAAGTAAAATTGATTGATTTAGGAAGAAGAGCTATTTTGGCTTTGCGTCAAAACTTAATATCTAAAATTCACGAACACGATAATACAAATCTTTACAAACAATTTAAAGATATTATCGGTGATATTTATACAGCAGAAGTACATCATGTACGTCCAAGAGTGGTTATCTTGGTTGATGATGAAGGAAATGAAATTGTTCTTCCAAAAGAAAAACAAATTCCATCTGACTTTTTCCGTAAAGGAGATAACGTTCGTGGAATCATTGAAAGCGTTGAATTGAAAGGAAATAAACCTCAGATTATTATGTCTAGAACTTCAGAAAAGTTCTTAGAAAAATTATTTGAACAAGAGATTCCAGAGGTTTTCGACGGATTAATTACAGTAAAAAATGTAGTTCGTATTCCGGGTGAAAAAGCAAAAGTAGCTGTTGATTCTTATGATGATAGAATTGATCCAGTTGGAGCTTGTGTGGGAATGAAAGGTTCTCGTATTCATGGAATTGTTCGTGAATTAGGAAATGAAAATATTGATGTAATCAATTATACAAGCAATATTCAATTATTTATTACAAGAGCATTAAGCCCTGCTAAAGTGTCTTCGATCAAAATCGATGAAGAAACGAAAAGAGCTGAAGTTTTCTTGAAATTAGAAGAGGTTTCTAAAGCAATTGGTAGAGGTGGTCACAATATCAAATTAGCAGGTCAATTGACAGGTTATGAATTAGATGTTATTCGTGAAGGTGATGTTGCTGGTACTGTTGCAGATGAAGATGATGTTGAATTAACAGAGTTTTCAGATGAAATTGAAGAATGGGTAATTGAAGAGTTTGCTAAAATAGGTTTAGATACTGCAAAAAGTATCTTGAAACATGAAGTAGAAGATTTAGTAAGAAGAACAGATTTAGAAGAGGAAACTATTCTAGATGTTATGAAAATACTAAAAGAAGAGTTTGACAGCTAAGAGATAGCTGAGTATCTGCTCTAACAACACAACGAAAAAGGTAATAATAAAAAGGTTATATGTCTGAAGAGAGAGTAATAAGAATAAATAAGGTTTTAAGGGAATTAAATATTTCGTTAGAAAGAGCTGTAGATTATCTAAAAGATAAAGGAATTGCTATTGATGCAAATCCTAATGCAAAAATTTCTGATAGCGAATTTAATATCCTTCAAAGCCAATTTGCGGGCGATAAGGGGAATAAGGAGGCTTCTAAAGAGGTTGGAGAAGAGAAAAGAAAAGAAAAAGAAGCTTTACGTGTAGAGCGCGAAAAAGAAATTGAAGACAAACGCAGACAAGAAGAGGAGCGTCAAAAACAACAGGAAATAATAAAAGCAAGAGCTGTTGTTACAGGACCTGTACAAGTTGGTAAAATCGACTTGAATCCAAAAAAACCTGCAATTACTCCTTCTGAAGAAACTGTGAAGGCTGATAAGGTCGAAGAGCCAAAAGCTGCTGTTGCACCTGTACAGACTGAAAAGCCTGTTCAGAATGAAACTGTAAAAGCTGAACCAGTTGAAGTAAAACCGGTTTCAGAAACAAAAAAAGCAGAGCAACCAATTATTACTGAGAAAAAAGAAGTTAAAGCAGAGTCTAAAGCTGCGCAGGAGCCAATTGTGTCTACTGATCCAGCAACTTCAGAGGAAACGATTACTACTCAATATCAAAAGCTTTCAGGAACAACTCTTACGGGTCAAACAATTGATTTATCTCAATTTAATAAGCCTAAGAAAAAGAAAGAAGATCCTAAAGCGGCTCAAAATAAACCTGGAACTCCTGGGGTTGGCGGCAATAACGCTAACAAAAATAAACGTAAAAGAATTGCTCCTAAACCAGGTACGCCTGGAGCGCCAAAACCTGCGGGTAATAATGCTCCTGGAACACCAAATCCAAATAAAATTACACCAAATACTGGTGGTGGAGGTTTTAATGCTAACAGAAGTTCTAGACCTGGTTTTGTAAAAGGAAACCGTCCAGCAATTGTAGCTAAGGTTGAGCCAACAGAAGAGGAAGTAAAAAACCAAATTAGAGAAACTCTTGAAAAACTTCAAGGTAAAGGAGGGAAATCTAAAGCGGCTAAATATAGAAGAGATAAAAGAGAAACGCACCGTCAGAAATCTGATGATGAGCAAAGAGCTCTTGACGAAGGAAGTAAAACTATTAAGGTTACAGAATTCGTTACAGTTGGTGAAATTGCAATCATGATGGATGTGCCGATTACTAAAGTAATTGGAACTTGTATGTCTCTTGGAATCATGGTAACCATGAATCAGCGTTTAGATGCTGAAACACTAACTATCGTTGCAGATGAGTTTGGTTACGATGTAGAATTTATTACAGTAGATATCGAAGAAGCGATTGAAGTTGTAGAAGATAGAGAAGAAGATTTAGTAACTAGAGCGCCAATTGTTACGGTAATGGGTCACGTTGACCACGGTAAAACATCTTTACTGGATTATATTCGTAAAGAAAATGTTATCGCTGGTGAGTCTGGAGGTATTACACAGCACATTGGAGCATATGGAGTTACTTTAGATAATGGACAAAAAATAGCTTTCTTAGATACTCCTGGTCACGAGGCGTTTACAGCGATGCGTGCACGTGGAGCTCAAGTTACAGATATTGCTATTATTGTAATTGCAGCGGATGATGATATCATGCCGCAAACTAAAGAAGCAATCAGTCACGCTCAAGCGGCTAATGTGCCAATTATATTTGCAATCAATAAAGTAGATAAGCCAAATGCTAACCCTGATAAAATTAAAGAAAGATTAGCAGGTATGAATTTACTTGTTGAAGATTGGGGAGGAAAAATCCAGTCTCACGATATTTCTGCTAAAACAGGATTAGGAGTAAAAGAATTACTTGAAAAAGTTTTATTAGAAGCTGAAATTTTAGATTTAAAATCAAATCCAAATAAAGCGGCTCAAGGATCTGTTGTTGAAGCTTTCTTAGATAAAGGAAAAGGATATGTTTCTACAGTTTTGGTTCAACACGGAACTTTAAAAATTGGAGATTACATGTTGGCTGGAAAACATCATGGTAAAGTTAAAGCGATGCATGATGAAAGAGGGCATACTGTATTAGAAGCAGGACCTTCAACTCCAGTATCAGTTTTAGGTTTAGATGGAGCGGCTACTGCGGGTGATAAGTTCAATGTTTTTGAAGATGAAAAAGAAGCAAAACAAATTGCATCTAAACGTTCTCAATTAATGCGTGAACAATCAGTTCGTACGCAAAGACATATTACGCTTGATGAAATTGGTCGTCGTATTGCTCTTGGTCAGTTTAAAGAATTAAATGTTATCCTTAAAGGAGACGTTGATGGATCTGTTGAAGCATTATCAGATTCGTTCTCTAAACTTTCTACAGAAGAAGTTCAAATTAATATTATACATAAAGGTGTTGGTGCGATTACAGAAACTGATGTTAACTTAGCTTCTGCATCTGATGCGATTATTATTGGATTTAACGTTCGTCCTGCTGGAAATGCTAGACAGCTTGCTGATAAAGAAGAAATCGATATCCGTTACTATTCTATTATTTATGCAGCTATCGATGACTTGAAAGATGCAATGGAAGGAATGTTAGCTCCTGAAATGAAAGAAGAAATTTTAGGAACAGCAGAAATCCGTGAGATTTTCAAAATTTCTAAAGTGGGTTCAATTGCGGGTTGTATGGTAACAGATGGTAAAATCTTAAGAACTTCTAAAATTAGAGTTATTAGAGATGGAGTTGTAGTTCATACAGGTGATTTAGTTGCTTTAAAACGTTTCAAAGATGATGTTAAAGAAGTATCTAAAGGTTATGACTGCGGTATTCAAATAAAAGGATTTAATGACATCGAAATTAGTGATGTTATTGAAGCTTACCACGAAGTAGCAATTAAAAAGAAATTGAAATAATATTCAGTTTATATAAATAGAAAGTCCCAATGTAAATTGGGACTTTTTTTTTGGAAAAAGTGTACAGGTTAATTTTATAGGGTTTAAAATAATTAGTTTCAAATTTTAATACTAATTTTGATCAAACTAAATAATATAGATATGAAATTAGGAATATACACAGCTGTTTTGTTTTTAAGTTTTTCTTCCTTGTGCTTTTCGCAAGAAGATGTTGAAAAGCCTGCTCCTCCGGCTGGCAATGCGGTGGTAGGAGATTACTATGGCGCTGATGTTTCAAATGCTTCAGTGAATAAAGCTATTTCGGTAGATAAATTAGAAGATAAATTAAAAGCGGATAGTAAAATGGAAAATGTTGCTGTAAAAGGAGAGGTGACAGGGGTATGTCCAAAAAGAGGGTGTTGGATTAGTCTTAAAACAGATGATGGCTCTTCTTTTTTTGTAAAAATGAAAGATTATGCCTTTTTTGTTCCAACTGCAGCAAAAGGAAAGAATGTTGTTTTAGAAGGTAGTGTTGAAAGAAAAGTTACATCTGTTGAGGAATTAAAACACTATGCAAAAGATGCTAAGAAATCAAAGGCGGAAATAGATGCTATAACTGCTCCAAAGGAAGAAATAAGATTTATGGCAAGCGGAATTAAAGTGGTAAACTAAAGCTGAATTGCTTTATTTAAATCTTTTTCTCGCTTTGCGAATGTTGATTCGGTAAAGTTTTTATAAATGAAGTCCTAAATTTAAATTAGGGCTTTTTTTTTGGACTTTACACATCGCTAATAAGAGATTTTGGCTGATTTGAGCCGGTATTTTATCTTAATGTCTTGTTTGGTTTTATTTCTGTTTTGCTAGCGTAAATAGCTTGTAAGGTCGATTTTAAAAGGTTTATCGATTATTTTGGGAATAAAAAAAGCGAGGTGAGAACTCGCTTTTCTACTCTCATTAGGGTTTCTTATCTCCCGGGTTTAAGCAAGAAAACGCTTTTGTATCTCTTTTTGATTTCAGCTAAATTTCTCTCTGCTTCTATTCTGGTTTTGAAGTTTCCAACAATTACCTTATAATTAGGAGTGCTGAAAATAATAGTTCCGTCAATGTTTGAATTTTCTCTCTTAAAATCTGACAGTGTTTTTTTTGCTTCATCGCTTTTGCCGCTGAAGATTTGGATTCTGTAAGTATCGTTTGTATTTATTGACGTGTTAATTTTACGTTTCTCGTTTAACAATTGCTCAAATTTAGGGTCTTGATTCAATGTTAAATTTTGGTCTTGTGCTTTAATATTGTGTGTAAAAGCAATTGTTGTAATTGTTAATAAAAGATTTTTTGAAGGACTTAAAATTCTCATAATGTGATGGTTTTTATGCAAAAATACTATTTAAAGTTTGAGTGTAAAATTTTAATATTATTTAGAATTGATATAAATTGATATTTAAGGGTATTTTAAGGTTTTGAGAATAGTTCATAAGTCGTATTTTTGTGCAAGTTTTAAAAGAGGGTGTGTGTTTTTACTGAACTTAATACAGAAAAAATCATACCAAAAATTAGTAGACAATTATTTATACTATATGAAAAAGGTGGGTAACCATAATTCGATCTCAAGAAAATTGCTGTTTGGCTTATCGCTGACGTTAATTTTCTCCCTAACTTCATTTGCTCAAGATGCTGCTGCTCCGGCGGCGCCTGAAGCTGCGGCTGCTGCTCCGGCTGCAGAAGGCGGTGATCCAGTAAAAGGGAAGGAACTTTTTAATGCAAATTGCGCTGCATGTCACAAATTAGATGCTAAATCAACAGGTCCTGCTTTAAGGGGTGTTGCTGCGAAACATGATAAAGCTTGGCTTTACAAGTGGGTGCATAACAGTTCTGACATGATTAAGTCAGGTGATCCTGTTGCAGTTAAACTTTTTGAGGAAAATAACAAATCTGTTATGACTTCTTTTCCTCAGTTATCTGAAGGTGATATTGATAATATTATTGCATATACTTCTGAAGAAAAACCTGCTCCTGCTGCTGGAACTGTTGCATTGCCAACTGGTGGTGCTCAAGCTGAGGGAAGTGGAATTTCAAATAACATTATATTAGGGGCTCTTGCTCTTGTAATGGCTATTTTAGTTGTGATGTTGTTCATGGTGAACAAGGTGTTGACTAAGGTTGCTAATAAAAATGGTATTGTAGTCGCTCCAAAAGAAGCTAGAACTCCAATATGGAAAGCTTTTGTTAGAAATCAATTTTTGGTTTTAGTAACTGCAATCTTTTTGCTTTTGGCAAGTGGTTATTTTGTATACGGATACCTAATGCAGGTTGGTGTAGATCAAAATTATGAGCCAATTCAGCCAATTCACTATTCTCACAAAATTCACGCAGGTGATAACGAAATCAATTGTAAATATTGCCACTCTGCTGCTCGTGTAAGTAAAACAGCTGGTATTCCTTCATTAAACGTTTGTATGAACTGTCATAAAAACATTTCTGAAGTTGCTGAAACAACTGCTACTCCTGAGTACAGTAAAGCTTTCTATGATGCGCAGATTCAAAAATTATATGATGCTGTTGGATGGGATAAAGCTAAACAAGCTTATACTGGAAAAACACAGCCTGTAAAATGGGTTCGTATTCACAATCTTCCTGATTTTGTTTACTTCAATCACTCACAACACGTTTCTGTTGCTGGAATTGAATGTCAAACTTGTCACGGACCAGTGCAGGAATTTGAAATCATGAAGCAGTACTCTAAATTAACAATGGGATGGTGTGTGGATTGCCACAGAAAAACTGATGTTAAGATGGAAGGAAACGCTTACTATGATAAAATTCATGCTGAACTTTCTAAAAAATACGGTGTAGAGAAATTAACTGCAGCGCAAATGGGAGGTTTAGAATGCGGTAAATGCCACTATTAATCGATTTATTAAGATTTTAATATATATATACAATGTCATCAAACAAAAAATACTGGAAAAGTGTTGAGGAACTAGAAAATAGTTCTATTGTTGAGGCGCTTAGAAATAACGAATTTGTTGAAGAAATTCCTACTGATGAGTTTTTGGGTAACGCTGAGGCTTTATCTACATCTGGGACTTCACGTCGTGACTTTTTAAAGTACGTAGGGTTTAGTACTGCAGCTGTTACATTAGCTGCCTGCGAAGGTCCTGTTCACAAGTCTATCCCTTATGTATTACAACCAGAGCAAATCATTCCTGGTGTTGCAGATTATTATGCAACTACAGTTTTTGATGGTTTTGATTTTGCTAATCTTTTGGTTAAAACTCGTGAGGGTCGTCCAATTAAAATTGAAAACAATACAATTGCTGGAGCTAAATTTGCTGCGAACGCTAGAATTCATGCATCTATTTTAGGATTATATGACAGCGCTCGTTTAAAAGAACCAAAAGTAGATGGTAAAGATTCTACTTGGTCTGCTGCTGATTTAAGAATTAAATCAAGCTTAGCTGATGCAAAAGCAAAAGGTGGTCAAGTTGTATTGTTAACTAATACTTTGGCTAGTCCATCTACAGAAAAATTAATCGCTGAGTTTATTGCTAAGAATCCAAATGCTAAGCATGTTGTTTACGATGCTGTTTCTTCATCAGAAGCGTTAGATGCTTTTGAAGCTGCTTATGGTGAAAGAGCATTAGTTGATTATGATTTTTCTAAATCATCATTAATCGTATCTGTTGGAGCTGATTTCTTAGGAGATTGGCAAGGTGGTGGATATGATTCTGGATATGCAAAAGGACGTATTCCGCAAAATGGAAAAATGTCTCGTCATTTCCAGTTTGAATCAAATATGACATTATCTGGAGCTGCTGCTGATAAGCGTGTTCCAATGACTACAGCTGTTCAAAAACAAGCTTTAGTTCAAATTTATAATACTATTGCAGGTGCTTCTGTTCCTGTAGCTTTAGAGGCAAATGTTAAAGTTGAAGTAGTTAAAGCTGCTCAGCAACTTAAAGCTGCTGGTTCAAAAGGGGTTTTAGTATCTGGAATTGAAGATAAAAATGCTCAATTATTAGTTTTAGCTATCAATCAAGTATTGGCTAGTGAAGCTTTTACTACTGCGGGAGCTAGACAAATTAGAAAAGGTTCTAATGCTGTTGTTTCGCAGTTAATTAAAGATTTGAATGCAGGAAGTGTTCATACTTTAATTATGAGTGGTGTTAATCCAGTTTATACATTAGCTGATTCAGCTGCATTTGTATCTGGATTGAAAAAAGTTAAAGCTTCAGTTGCTTTTTCATTAAAAGAAGATGAAACTGCATCACTTGCTACTGTTGCGGCTCCGGCTCCTCATTATTTAGAGTCTTGGGGTGACGTTGAGTTAACTAAAGGAACTTATAGTTTAACACAACCTACTATTCGTCCTATCTTTAATACAAAACAATTTCAAGATGTTTTATTAACATTAAATGGTACTGCGGGTACTTTTTATGATTATTTAAAAGTAAATTCTGGAGTATTCACTGCGGGATCTTCTTGGAATAAAGTATTGCATGATGGTGTTTTTGTTGTTGGTTCTACTGCTTTAGCTGGTGGTTCTATCGATGCTGCAACTGCTGCAAATGCTGTTGCAAGATCTAAATCAGCTGGTGACTTTGAGTTAGTATTATATACTAAAACAGGTTTAGGAGATGGACAACATGCAAACAATCCTTGGTTGCAAGAGTTTCCAGATCCAATCACAAGAGTTTCTTGGGATAACTATGTTACTGTTTCAAATGCTGATGCTAAGAAAATTGGTTTATCAAATGAAATTGTTGCAAATGGTGGTTTAAATGGTAGTTATGCTACTATTACTACTGCTGACGGAGTTAAATTGGAGAATGTTCCAGTTATTGTTCAGCCAGGTCAAGCAGTTGGAACTGTTGGTCTAGCTCTTGGTTATGGACGTAAAGCAGCTCTAAAAGAAGAAATGCAAGTAGGTTTAAATGCTTACACTTTATATAAAGGATTTAATGGAGTTCAATCTGTTTCTATCGTTAAAGCTGGAGGAGAGCATGAGTTTGCTTGTGTTCAAGGTCAGAAAACTTTAATGGGTAGAGGAGATATCATAAAAGAAACTACTTTAGAGGTATTTAATAGTAAAGATGCAGAACATTGGAATGAAAAACCAATGGTATCTTTAGATCACCAAGAAGTGGAAGCTACTACGGTAGATCTTTGGGAATCATTTGATCGTTCAACTGGTCACCACTTTAATCTTTCAATCGACTTAAATGCTTGTACTGGATGTGGTGCTTGTGTTATTGCTTGTCACGCTGAGAACAACGTTCCAGTTGTTGGAAAAGCTGAAGTTAGAAGAAGCCGTGATATGCACTGGTTACGCATTGACAGATATTATTCTTCTGAAAGTACTTTTGAAGGAGATAATGAAAGAAAAGAAGGAATTGCAGGGTTATCTAGTTCATTATCTACGTTTAATGAAATGGAAAAACCAGGAGATAATCCTCAGGTAGCATTCCAGCCAGTAATGTGTCAACACTGTAATCACGCACCTTGTGAGACAGTTTGTCCTGTAGCTGCTACATCTCACGGACGCCAAGGTCAAAACCACATGGCTTACAACAGATGTGTTGGTACTCGTTACTGTGCAAACAACTGTCCTTATAAAGTACGTCGTTTCAACTGGTTCTTATATAACAAGAACAGTGAATTCGATTATCATATGAATGACGATTTAGGTCGTATGGTATTAAATCCAGACGTAAACGTTCGTTCTCGTGGGGTTATGGAAAAATGTTCTTTCTGTATCCAAAGTACTCAAGCTGTTATTCTTCAGGCAAAACGTGAAGGTAGAGTGGTAGCAAAAGATGAGTTCAACAATGCTTGTGCTTGTTCTGCTGCTTGTTCTTCTGGAGCTATGGTCTTTGGAGACGTTAATGATAAAGAAAGTGAAGTTGCTAAACTTGCTGAAAGCGAAAGAGCATATCACTTATTAGAGCATGTGGGTACAAAACCAAATGTTTTCTATCATGTAAAAGTTAGAAATACTTAGAAAAATTATTAATTAAGAAACAATATAAAGGATTATGTCGTCTCATTACGAAGCACCCATTAGAAAACCTTTAGTTATAGGTGATAAATCTTATCACGATGTAACTGTAGATGTAGCAGCGCCTGTAGAAGGACCTGCAAATAAGCAATGGTGGATTGTATTTACAATCGCATTAGTAGCCTTCCTTTGGGGGTTAGGTTGTATAATTTACACCGTATCTACCGGTATCGGAACATGGGGATTAAATAAAACAGTTGGTTGGGCTTGGGATATCACTAACTTCGTTTGGTGGGTAGGTATTGGTCACGCCGGAACATTAATTTCTGCGGTATTATTACTTTTCCGTCAACGTTGGAGAATGGCTATTAACCGTTCTGCAGAAGCAATGACTATTTTCTCAGTAGTTCAAGCAGGTTTATTTCCAATTATTCACATGGGTCGTCCATGGTTAGCATACTGGGTATTACCTATTCCAAATCAATTTGGATCGCTATGGGTAAACTTTAACTCACCATTACTTTGGGACGTATTTGCGATTTCAACTTATCTTTCAGTGTCATTAGTTTTCTGGTGGACTGGTTTATTACCTGACTTTGCAATGCTTCGTGATAGAGCTATAACTCCATTTAATAAAAGAGTTTATTCTATCTTAAGTTTTGGATGGAGCGGTAGAGCAAAAGACTGGCAGCGTTTTGAAGAAGTATCTTTAGTATTAGCTGGTTTAGCTACTCCTCTTGTACTTTCTGTACACACGATTGTATCTATGGACTTTGCTACTTCTGTAATCCCTGGATGGCATACAACAATTTTCCCTCCTTACTTCGTTGCAGGGGCGGTATTCTCAGGATTCGCAATGGTAAATACATTGTTGATCGTTATGAGAAAAGTTTCTAACCTTGAAGCTTACATCACATTGCAGCATATCGAATTAATGAATATCATTATTATGATTACAGGTTCGATTGTAGGTGTGGCTTACATCACTGAGTTATTCGTAGCTTGGTATTCAGGAGTAGAGTATGAGCAATATGCATTCTTAAATAGAGCTACTGGACCTTACTGGTGGGCATATTGGTCGATGATGACATGTAACGTGTTCTCTCCTCAATTCATGTGGTTTAAAAAATTAAGAACTAGTATCATGTTCTCATTCATTATTTCGATTGTAGTAAACATCGGAATGTGGTTCGAAAGATTTGTAATTATTGTTACTTCTTTACATAGAGATTACCTTCCATCTTCTTGGACAATGTTCTCACCAACATTTGTTGATATTGGAATTTTCATTGGAACAATTGGTTTCTTCTTCGTATTGTTTTTATTGTATTCAAGAACTTTCCCTGTAATTGCTCAGGCAGAGGTTAAAACAATTTTGAAAGGAACAGGAGATAATTACATTAGAGAAAGAGCAAATAAAGATTCACATCATGAGTAATAAAGTTATATACGCCATTTATAATGACGATGACATTTTGATGGATGCAGTAAAGAAAACTAGAGCTGCTCATCATCATATTGAAGAGGTTTTTACTCCATTCCCAGTTCACGGATTGGATAAAGCTATGGGACTAGCACCAACAAGATTAGCAATATGTGCTTTTTTATATGGATGTGTTGGTATTTCTGTTGCAACAACTATGATGAGCTACATCATGATTCATGACTGGCCACAAGATATTGGAGGTAAACCAAGTTTTAGTTTTATTCAAAACATGCCTTCTTTCGTGCCGATTATGTTTGAGATGACTGTGTTTTTTGCGGCTCACTTAATGGTTATTACTTTTTATATGAGAAGTAGATTATGGCCTTTTAAACAAGCTGAAAATCCGGATGTTAGAACAACAGATGACCACTTTTTAATGGAGGTTGCTGTAAATAATAACGAAGCAGAATTGGTTTCTTTCTTTGAGGGAACTGGAGCTGTTGAAGTTAAAGTAATAGATAAGAATTAATTGTAGCTATGAAAAGGATATATAAAATAACACTCTTAGTTGGTATAACTATTTTAGTTTCATCTTGCCACAATAATTCGGCACCGAACTATCAATATTTCCCAAATATGTATGAGTCTGTTGCTTATGAGCCATATACAGAAGCAAAAATATTTAAGGGAGGAAAAGAAGGACAGCTTCCTGTTGCAGGAACTATTAATAGAGGTTTTGAACCTTATGACTATGAAAATTCAACTGCTGGTTATGAATTAGCAAAAGCTAATTTAAAATCTCCTTTGGATTCTATTGAAAGAAATTCTGGAAAAGGTAAAGAGCTTTTCGAGATTTACTGTATCAGCTGCCATGGTGCTACTGGTAATGGTAAAGGTAAATTGGTTGAAAGAGAAAAATTTCTTGGAGTACCTAGCTATAAAGACAGAGAAATCACTGAAGGAAGTATCTTTCATGTTGAGACTTATGGTTTAAATGCAATGGGTTCACATGCAAATCAATTAAGTGCTCACGAACGTTGGTTAGTTGCTGACTATGTTCTGAAACTAAAAAGCCAATTATAATTGTTGAACAAACTGATCGTAATAGATATGTATACATTTTCAAGTAAATTAAAAACTTTTTCTATCATCTTAATGGCCGTTGGTATATTAGGAATTGGGTATGGTTTTTTAAGTGCGCCAAAAGATATTCAAGAAGTTGAAAAAATACTAGCTGCAGATGAACATGGTTCCCATGGTGCTGCACATGAAGAAAAAGCGGAGGCATCTCATAAAGAAGCGAATCATCATGAAGCTGCTGAAGCATCACATGATTCTCACAAAGGAGCTGCACATGCTGAAGTTTCTGGTGCTGATGAGCACGAAAAACATTTAGAGCATGTATTGCACCAACTGCAAAATAAGCCTTGGTCAGCATTATATGTTGCTTGTATTTTCTTTTTACTGCTTTCAATGGGAGTATTAGCTTTTTATGCTATTCAACAAGTTGCTCAGGCAGGTTGGTCCCCAGTTTTATTTAGAGTTATGCAAGGTATAACAGCTTATTTACCAGCTGGTTCAATTATCTTTTTTATAATTTTAATTTTATGTGGATTACATTTTAATCATATTTTCGTATGGTTAGGTGAGGGAGTAACAGATCCTAAGAATGCCAATTATGATGCTATCATTGCTGGTAAATCAGGATATTTAAACTTTCCTTTCTGGATTGCTAGAGCTTTTATCTTTTTATTAGGATGGAACATCTACCGTCATTTTTCTAGAAAAAACTGTTTGGCACAAGATGAGGCAAATGATGATCTTTACTACAAAAAGAATTTCAAAGCTTCTGCTGGATTTTTAGTATTCTTTATCGTTTCTGAGTCTATTATGTCTTGGGATTGGATTATGTCTTTTGATCCGCACTGGTTTAGTACTTTATTTGGATGGTATGTTTTTGCTTCTTTCTTTGTAAGTGGTATTACTACTATTGCTTTAGTAACAATATATTTAAAATCAAAAGGGTATTTAGAATTTGTAAATACAAGTCATATTCACGATTTAGCAAAATTCATGTTTGGTATTAGTGTTTTCTGGACTTATTTATGGTTCTCTCAATTCATGTTGATTTGGTATGCTAACATTCCAGAAGAGGTAACTTATTTCGTAACTAGAATTCAATTGTATAACTTACCTTTCTTTGGAGCGGTTGTTATGAACTTTGTTTTCCCATTATTAATATTAATTAATACTGACTTTAAACGTCTTAACTGGGTTGTTGTTATGGCTGGTGTTGTAATATTATTAGGTCATTATGTTGATTTCTTTAATATGATTATGCCTGGTACTGTTGGAGACAAATGGTTTATTGGAGTTCCTGAAATTGCATCTATTCTTTTCTTCTTAGGTTTATTTATATTTGTTGTATTTACTGCATTAACTAAATCTCCTTTGCTTGCAAAAAGAAATCCTTTCATAGAAGAAAGTAAACATTTTCATTATTAATATTTAAAGAAGTAAACAGATGACAAGTTTGTTGGTAATTATAGTTTTAGTTTTATTAGCAGTTGCATTATGGCAATTGACCAAGATATTTGATCTTACTCAAGTAGGAGTATCTTCGGACGATTCTCAAGTTGCATCAGATAATGACAATAACATTCAGGGGTATATTATGTTTGGCTTTTTAGCTTTCATTTATATATTTACTATTTATGGTTTACTAAAATGGGGTAATTTAGCGCTTCATACTCCTGCATCAGAGCATGGACTTTTAGTAGATAATTTAATGAATATTACTTGGGTTTTGATTTTTACTGTTCAAGTAATTACTCAAGGTTTATTGTATTGGTTTTCTTTTAAATACAAAGGAAATAAAGATAAAAAAGCATTATTTTTTGCTGATAGTAATAAATTAGAAGCACTTTGGAGTATCATTCCTTCTGTTGTTTTAGCATGTTTAATTCTTTACGGATTGTATGCTTGGAATAACATTATGTTTGTTGATAAAGATGAAGATGTTGTTGAGATTGAATTATATGCTCAACAGTTTAAATGGACAGCAAGATATGCTGGTGCTGATAATACTTTAGGAAAAGCAAACGTAAGATTAATTGAAGGTGTAAATACTCTTGGAGTAGACATGTCTGATAAAAACTCTCAAGACGATATTGTAGTTTCTGAATTACATATTCCAAAAGGGAAAAAGGTGCATTTTAAAATGCGTTCGCAAGACGTATTGCACTCAGCTTACTTTCCTCATTTTAGAGCTCAAATGAACTGTGTTCCAGGTATGGTTACTGAATTTGCTTTCGTTCCAACTTATACTACTGCGGAATATAGAGAGTTACCATTTATGATTGAAAAAGTTGCACACATCAATAAACTTAGAGCTGAAAAAAGCGTTGAGTTAGTTGGAAAAGGTGGTACAGCTTTAGATCCTTACACATTTGATTACTTATTATTATGTAATAAAATCTGTGGAGCTTCACACTATAACATGCAAATGAAAGTTGTTGTAGATACTCCAGAAGAATACAAAAAATGGTTAAGCGAGAAAACTACTTTAGCTCAGGATATTAAAGCAGCAGCAGCTGCTGAGAAACCGGCTGCTGAAGGAACTGCACCAACTGACACTGCTGCAAAAGTAATTGACACTGTTAAAGCGGTTGTTGATACGGTTAAAGCAGCTGTAGCTAAAGTTGCGATGAAATAATATTATTAAGAAAATTTAAAGTACACATATATGTCAGCAGAAGCGCACGATCACGATCACGGACACGATCACGAGCACGAACATCATCATAAAGACACGTTTATTACTAAATATATTTTTAGTATAGACCACAAAATGATTGCTAAACAATACTTGATTACTGGTATTATCATGGGAATCATTGGTATTGCAATGTCCTTGCTTTTCAGAATGCAATTGGCTTGGCCAGAAGAGTCTTTTAAGATTTTTAATGTTTTATTAGGAGATAAATTTGCACCTGATGGTGTAATGGCAAATGATATTTATCTAGCTTTAGTTACAATTCACGGTACCATCATGGTATTCTTTGTACTGACAGCTGGTTTAAGTGGAACTTTTAGTAATTTACTTATTCCACTTCAAATTGGTGCAAGAGATATGGCTTCTGGATTCATGAATATGATTTCATATTGGTTGTTTTTCTTATCTGCTGTTATAATGTTAAGCTCATTATTTGTTGAAGCTGGACCAGCATCTGCAGGTTGGACGATTTATCCTCCATTAAGTGCTTTACCACAAGCAATTCCAGGATCTGGAACAGGTATGACTTTATGGTTAGTATCTATGGCTATTTTTATCGCATCTTCATTGATGGGATCTTTAAATTACATTGTTACAGTTCTTAACTTAAGAACAAAAGGAATGTCTATGACAAGACTTCCTCTTACAATCTGGACATTTTTCGTAACGGCTATTATTGGTGTTATTTCATTTCCAGTATTATTATCTGCAGCCTTATTATTGATTTTTGATAGAAGTTTTGGTACTTCATTCTTCTTATCTGATATCTATATTGCTGGTGAAGTTTTACATTACCAAGGTGGATCTCCTGTATTGTTTGAGCACTTATTCTGGTTCTTAGGACACCCTGAGGTATATATTGTAATTTTACCTGCAATGGGTCTAGTTTCAGAAATTATGGCTACGAACTCTCGTAAACCAATTTTTGGATACAGAGCGATGATTATGTCAGTTCTTGCAATTGCATTCTTATCAACTATTGTTTGGGGTCACCATATGTTTATTTCAGGTATGAATCCTTTCTTAGGATCTGTATTTACTTTTACAACTTTATTGATTGCAATTCCATCTGCTGTAAAAGCTTTTAACTGGATTACAACTTTATGGAAAGGTAACTTACAATTTAACCCTGCAATGTTATTCTCTATCGGGATGGTTTCAACTTTCATTACTGGAGGTTTAACAGGAATCATTTTAGGAGATAGTACTTTAGATATTAACGTTCACGATACTTACTTCGTTATTGCTCACTTTCACTTAGTAATGGGTATTTCTGCACTTTATGGAATGTTTGCTGGTATTTACCACTGGTTCCCTAAAATGTATGGAAGAATGTTGAATAAAAACTTAGGTTATATTCACTTCTGGGTAACTGCAGTTTGTGCTTACGGGGTTTTCTTCCCAATGCACTTTATTGGATTAGCTGGTTTACCAAGACGTTATTATACAAATACAAACTTCCCATTATTCGATGATTTACAAAATGTGAATGTTTTAATTACAACATTTGCTCTTGTGGGAGGTGCGTTCCAGTTAGTATTCTTATACAATTTCTTCAGTAGTATTTTCTACGGTAAGAAAGCAGTTCAAAATCCTTGGAGATCTACAACTTTAGAGTGGACAACTCCAGTTGAACATATCCACGGAAACTGGCCAGGAGAAATTCCTCACGTATACCGTTGGCCGTATGACTATAGTAACCCAAATCATGATGTAGATTTTGTACCGCAAAATGTACCAATGAAAGAAGGTGAAGAAGTTTTACACCACTAAAAAATAAAAGAAAGACCATCTGCAAAGATGGTCTTTCTTATTTAAAGAAGTATTATTAGATTTTAAATCATATTTAATGTTCCAAATACCAATGAAGTTTGATCTCTTGTATTTGGAATTTTTTATTTGGGAATTATCTATTTTACAAAACTAATTAGTTTCTCTATCTTTGTAAGATGAATGAAAATCTTGATCCTACTACGAAAGGATATAACCCAGAAGAATTAGATCTTGAAAAAAGATTACGTCCGCTGTCATTTGATGATTTTGCGGGACAAGATCAAGTTTTGGAAAATTTAAAAGTATTTGTTGCTGCAGCAAATCAAAGAGGTGAAGCTCTTGATCATGCTTTATTTCATGGACCTCCAGGTTTAGGAAAAACTACACTTGCAAATATTCTTGCCAACGAGTTAGAAGTTGGTATTAAAATTACATCTGGACCCGTTTTAGATAAGCCGGGCGATTTAGCTGGTTTATTGACAAACCTTGATGAGAGAGATGTTTTATTTATTGATGAGATTCATCGTTTAAGTCCAGTAGTTGAGGAATATTTGTATTCGGCGATGGAAGACTTTAAAATTGATATTATGATTGAATCAGGTCCGAATGCGAGAACTGTTCAGATCAATTTAAATCCTTTCACTTTAATTGGAGCTACCACAAGATCCGGATTGTTGACGGCACCTATGCGTGCTCGTTTCGGAATTTCTTCACGTTTACAATATTATACAACCGAACTTTTGACTTCGATTGTTGAAAGAAGTGCTTCTATATTAAAAATGCCAATTGCACTTGATGCAGCTATTGAAATTGCTGGACGAAGCAGAGGAACGCCTCGTATTGCAAATGCTTTACTTCGAAGAGTTCGTGATTTCGCTCAAATAAAAGGCAATGGAACTATTGATCTGGAGATTGCTCGTTACGCTTTAAAAGCTTTAAATGTAGATGCTCATGGTCTTGATGAAATGGATAATAAGATTCTATTAACTATCATCAATAAATTCAAAGGTGGTCCAGTTGGACTCTCAACTTTAGCGACGGCAGTTAGTGAAAGTAGTGAAACTATCGAGGAAGTTTACGAACCGTTTTTGATTCAGGAAGGTTTTATTATGCGAACACCTCGTGGAAGGGAAGTCACGGATAAAGCTTATAAACATCTAGGAAAAATAAACACAAACATTCAAGGCGGATTGTTTTAATTCAAATAGAAATGTCTGTTAATAAAAAATACAATTACCCGCCAAAGCTTTCTATTCTAAGATTCTTTTTAGATGCGGAAGGAGTGAGACGAAATCCTATACCGTATCATAAAAATTATTTTGATAGTTTTGGTGATTCTTTTTCTATAAAAATTGGAAGTTCTAAGCATATCATTTTATCAAGAGATAATGAGGTAGCACAATATATTTTGCAGAAAAACCAAAGAAATTATCATAAGTCTAAATTTCAATCGGTTTATCTTTCGAAATATTTAGGGAAAGGACTTTTGACCGTTGATGGAGAATTTTGGCTGAGACAAAGAAGACTTATTCAACCTGCTTTTCATAAACAAAAAATGAATCAGCTGGTTGATAATATGAGATTGACTATTATTTCTGAGTTAGATGGATTGATAGTTGATAAGAAAATCGATCTTTTTCCTGTAATGAGTGAGCTGGCATTTAATGTCGTGGCTAAGTCATTATTTCAATTTTCGATAGCAGAGGAAAAATTAAATCGTATAAAATATATTATTGAAGAAGTTCAAAATTTTCTAATAAAAGAAATTAGGCTTCCGCATAAGGTCTGGTGGTTTTCTATTAGTGGTCAAGTGAAAAAGCATCTTGAATTAGCCGAAGAAAATAACAAAATCATTCAAGGTATTATTGAAGAAAGAGTTAACTCAAAAAACGAGGTTAACGACTTGCTAAATATGCTTCTTGAAACCCGTTATGAAGATAGTGGTGAAGGAATGTCTATAAAGCAATTGATTGATGAAATTAAAATTCTTTTCATTGCCGGGCATGAGACAACTGCAAATGCATTGACTTTTACACTGCATTTACTGGGTAATGATTTTGATGTACAGGAAAAAATATTTGAAGAAATTACTAGAATAGAATCTGAAACTGATGATGTTGTAGAGCAGCTTCAAAAAATGACTTATACAAATGCAGTTTTAAATGAATCGATGCGCTTGTATCCACCTGCATGGATTACAGATCGCCAGAATGTTGAAGATGATACTTTAGGGGAATTTAATATAAAAGAAGGTACTTTAATTGGTGTTTCTTTTTATGAATTACATCGAAATCCAAAATACTGGGAAAATCCAGATGATTTTAATCCAGATCGATTTTTAGGCGAACAAAAGAAACATTCTATGCAATATTTCTATCCTTTTGGTGCTGGACCAAGGATGTGCATTGGAGCTGGTTTTGCGATTTATGAAATGTGTCTTGCAATTTCTTATATAGTTAAGAATTATAAAATTACTTCTGCTGGAAAAAGTGTGAATTTTAATCCATTAATTACATTAAAACCAGTAGGAGTAGAAGTCGTTTTTTCTAAAAGATAATGATTAATTCTAAAGAGAAATATTCAAAGTTTATAAAAGCCGAAGCCAAAAGACTCGGCTTTCTTTCTTGTGGAATATCTAAAGCAGGATTTCTAGAACAGGAGGCGCCACGACTTGAAAGATGGTTAAAGAATAATCAAAATGGCCAAATGGCTTACATGGAAAACCATTTTGATAAAAGATTAGACCCTACTTTATTGGTTGATGATGGGAAGAGTGTAATTTCACTTTTATTAAATTATTATCCAGAATCTTCGCAAAACGATGATAGTTTTAAGATATCTAAATATGCTTATGGACAAGATTATCATTTTGTAATAAAAGATAAATTAAAAGAATTTCTTCACTCTATTCAGGAAAACATAGGAGATGTATCGGGTCGTGCTTTTGTTGATTCGGCACCTGTTTTAGATAAAGCCTGGGCTGCAAAAAGTGGTTTGGGATGGATTGGAAAAAACAGTAATTTGATTACTCAAAAGGTCGGTTCCTTTTACTTTATAGCCGAACTTATTATAGATCTTGATTTAGAATATGATTACGCAGTAACCGATCATTGCGGATCATGTACAGCTTGTATAGATGCTTGTCCAACTCAGGCAATTGTTGCGCCTTATGTGGTGGATGGAAGTAAATGTATTTCTTATTATACTATAGAACTAAAAGAAAATATTCCTTTTGAAATGAAAGGAAAATTTGATGAATGGATGTTTGGTTGTGACACCTGCCAAGATGTTTGTCCATGGAATCGATTTTCTAAACCTCACGCAGAACCTTTATTCAATCCGAATCCTGATTTAATTTCTTTTACTAAAAAAGACTGGATTGAAATAACAGAAGAAACTTTTAAACTCGTTTTTAAAAACTCTCCCATTAAAAGAACAAAGTTTGAAGGCCTAAGACGTAACATAAAGTTTTTAGAATAAAATCTTTATGTTTTAATTACTTGTTTTTCAATAACTTACCGTTATGTTCTCCTTATTGATTCTTTTTGTCCTATCTTACAAATATTGATATTTTGTCAATAAATTCTGTAAGAATTTAAAATAATGATAATTATTTAAGAAATTTTTACTTCTTCATTATCAAATCTTTACATTTTTAGCGTTAAACGGACATGAACAATTGTTAAATATTGTTGTTTGACGAGTTTACTTGCAGTTTGTCGACAAATGTCGGTATAACTTCTTTCTTTATATAATTTCGTCGCTCCAAAACTACTTATAAACTTAAAACACAATAATGTGTATTGAACCTATCATGACTATGGTCCAAACGCTACTTAGCTTATTTAGAAGTCTTTCTGAGATTTTTATCGCAATTGTAAAATCCATTTTTTTCATTTTTTCGTATTTCACCTGTACCCTAAAAACTATCATCGGTTTTTTAGTGTCTGATATTTCTGTTCCACAAACTCAAGTTGTCTATGCGTAACTTTACTTTTAACTTGTCTGGATTTTCTAGACACATCTTTCTTATTGTTTTTTTATTGTTAAACGCTTATAGCGCTTCTGCTCAATTTTATGCGAAGCACTATATTGCACCTGCTCCTTGGCAGTATTTTAATAATGCTAATGAAATTGTTATAGCAACAAATTCTACAAGTACTGTAAACATTATTCTATCCAAAAGTGATGGAACATTAATCACTAACCTAACGGCAATTAAAGGGACTCCTGCTGTTTACAGATTTGTTGGTACGCCTAGTACAACTAAGGCCTATGTTTTTGATACTGTTTTAAGCGGTGCAGGATTAATTATAGAAGGTAGTGCTCCAGTTTCTATTAATTTAAGAAACGTCGCTTCTGATGCTTTATCGGGTACTAATGTAGATAAGGATATTAAAGGAAATGCCGCATTAACAAGTTTTGGAGATGCAGGGCTGGGAATAAGATTTAGAGTAGGATATTATAGAGATGGGTCTTTAGGAAATTTTAATAGTTACGGAGATCAGCGTCCTATTTATAGTATTATGGCCACTGTTAATAATACAACGATAAAAATTGATAATACTGTTAAAACTACTTTAAATGCTGGACAGAGTTATTTATTTAAAGCACCAATTGGAACGTTGGTTGAATCGTCTTATCCTGTTGTGATGAACACATCGGCTGCGATTGATACTCCTGGCGGTTGTGGGGATAGTGCATATAATCAGATTCCACCTGAATCTGTTTTGGGAACAGAATATTTTTTGGAAAGAGGAACAGGTAATAGTATAGCAGAGCAAACTACTGTTGTAGCAACAAAAGATGATACAAATGTAACTATTGAGGGGTATTCTTCTACTGGAGTACTGGTAACTACAACTACAATTAAGTTAAAGCTGGCAGGTCAGTTTCATACTTTTGTAAACGGTTCAAATGACACCAATTTTACAGCCTCACATATCGTTGCAGATAAAAGAGTGGCGGTATATTCGGGAACTGCACAAGGATGTGAGGTTGATATTTCAACTATTGCACCTGTTTCTGAATGTGGGGGTTCTGAATTTATTGAAACATCTAAATTTAAAGGCTATACATTAAATAATTTAGATTATTTTGGTTACATCCTTTTGAGGAGTAAATCAGAAGACGTAAAAATTAACGGAGTAAAAACTACAGATATTTCTGGAATTGGAGCGCGTTATGAAATTGGTTCAACAGGATGGTATATAATAAATTTTAATAGTGAGAAAATAGGAAGACCAGAGTTTCTTTCAATCGAAAGTAAGTCTAAAATGACTGTTTCGATAGTACAGCAAGCAGGTGGATTCTCAATGGCGGGATTTTTCTCGACTTTTGCTGCGCTGCCTGGTGATCCAGGGATGACTTATATTGAAGGGGGAGGCTGTACAAATAACACTGCAGAATTAACTACTCCTGCTGGTTTTGCACCTTATCAGTGGTATTATAACGGAACTGCAATTTCAGGAGCAAATTCTCCAACCTATACAGCAACAAAAACAGGTAATTATTCCGTTTCTTCTACTTTAGTTTGTGGAGCTCAAACACCATCAAAATCAGTTGCAGTTACTTTATGTACTGATTTAGGAATTACAAAAACAGTTGATAATACAACTCCATGTATTGGGTCTAATGTAGAATTTACTGTGAAAGTAAGTAATCTAGGCGGAAATAATGTTTCAGGTGTTTCTGTAACTGATTTGCTTCCTTCAGGATACACTTATGTAAGTTCGACACCATCAACTGGAGCCTATAATTTAGGAACAGGTATTTGGACTATCGGAGATGTGGAAGCACAAACATCACTGACTTTAAAAATCGTTGGGACTGTAAATGCATCTGGTAATTATACCAATACCGCATCATTACCAGCAGATATAGATACCAATACGGCAAATAATTCGGCTAGTGCTTCTGTAAATCCAAAATTATCAAATCTTATTATAACAAATCCAGCAGCTATTTGCGCGCCTGCGACTGTAGATTTAACAGCTGCGGGTATTACGACGGGAAGTACATCAAATATGACGCTTTCGTATTGGACAAATGCAGCAGCAACGACGGCTTTAGCTTCGCCTAATGCTGTCTCTACTGCGGGAACGTATTATATAAAAGCAGTTTCTGCTGATGGATGTCAGTTTATAAAACCAGTTGTTGCTGCAATTACTGCACAGACAGGTGTGCCGACAATTAGTGCTTCAACTACATGTCCAACAGGAAGTGTCACTTTAACGGCATCTGGTACTTCAGGAACTTATTTGTGGTCAACGGGGGCAACTACTCAGGCAATTACTGTTACGGCAGACGGAAGTTATACTGTTCAAAGAACAAATACTAATGGCTGTATAAGTAATAGTTCAACACCGTATGTTGTTACTTTTAGACCAAATGCACCAACGGCAAGTGATCAAACATTTTGTTCTTCGGAGAATAAAAAAGTAGGGGATTTAGTTGCTGCTGGTTCTAATATAAAATGGTATAGTGCTAATACCGGAGGGACAGCATTAGCATTAAGTCAGGTATTAGTTAATAACACAACTTACTATGCAGCTCAAACGGTAAATACTTGTGAAAGTTCAACAAGAACCCCAGTAGTAGTAACGGTAAATACAAAATCTTCGGCACCAGTTGCGGCGGCTTCACAATCTTTTTGCGCTGCTGATAATAAAAAAGTGGGTGACTTAGCAGCAACTGGCACAACAACCAGAAAATTCTATAATGTGTCTTCAGGAGGAACACCTCTTTTAACAACAGATTTTTTGACTAATGGAGATTACTACGTTAGCCAAACGGCAAATAGCTGTGGAGAAAGTGAAAGAACTAAAATTACTGTTACTATAAACACAATACCGGCAGCACCATCGGCTTCGACTCAAACATTCTGTTCAACAGATAATAAAACGGTAAGTAATTTAACACCTTCAGGTACTGCTTATAAATGGTACGATGTTTCTTCAGCAGGAACAGCTTTGGGAGCAACAACAGTTCTTACTACAAAAACGTATTATGTTGTTCAAACTAACAGTTGTGGAGAAAGTTCAAGAACTCCTGTGTCTGTTGTAGTAAATAATACAGCAGCACCAACAGCTTCAGCACAAACATTCTGTTCGATTGATGGCAGAAAAGTCAGCAATTTAACAGCATCAGGAATCGATTTAAAGTGGTATAGTGCTAATACAGGTGGAACGCTTTATACTGGAAGTGAAGTGTTAAGTACAGGAACATATTATGTTACACAAACCTTAAACAGCTGCGAGAGTTTAAGAACCGCAGTATCTGTAACGGTTAATAATCCGTCAGCACCAAATGCATCAGCTCAAACATTTTGTTCTGCAGATGCAAAAAAAGTAAGTGATTTAACACCTTCAGGTGCAGCATACAAATGGTACAATGCATCGACTGGTGGTACTTCTTATGCAGGAACAGAAATACTTGCGAATGGAAATTATTATGTAAGCCAGACTGTAAGTGGTTGTGAAAGTCCTAGAACTTTGGTAACGGTTACCATAAATCCTACGCCGGCCGCACCAACAATTTCTGCTGGTGGAGCGACAACATTCTGCCAAGGTGAAAATGTAACTTTAACGTCAAGTGGTGGTAGTAGTTATTTATGGTCTACAGGAGAAACAACAGAATCTATTACTGTTTCTGCTTCGGGAAGTTATAGTGTTCAGATAACAAATGCTTCAGGATGTCCAAGTGCATTTTCAACTGAAACAAATGTAACAGTAAATTCTATCCCATCAGCACCTACGGCATCCGTACAGTCATTCTGTTCAGCAGAAAATAAAACAATAAATGATTTAACGCCATCTGGAGCTGCTTACAAATGGTATACAGCATCAACAGGAGGCAGTGCTTTAGCATCAACAGATGTAGTAACGTCTAGAACTTATTATGTAAGTCAAACAACAAACGGATGCGAGAGCCTACGAACAGCAGTTAATGTAACGGTAAATCCAACCCCAGCAGCACCTTCAGCTTTAGCACAATCATTCTGCTCAGCAGATAATAAAACAGTAAGTGATTTAGCACCATCGGGAGCTGCTTACAAATGGTATACAGAGTCAACAGGAGGCAGCGCTTTAGCATCAACAGCTGTTTTAACTACAAGAACATATTATGTAGCTCAAGCAACAAGTTTGTGTGAGGGTTCAAGAACAGCTGTGGCTGTAACTGTTAATTCGAATCCAGCAGCGCTAACTTTAACTGGAAGTGCAATTTGTTCATCTGTCGCAGGAACTGGTACAATTACATCATCAACTTCAGCAAATGGAGTAAGTTATCAATTATATAATTCAAGTAATACGGCAGTTCAATCCTCTCAAACAGGAAATGGTTCAGGACTTACATGGTCAAATCTTGCAGCAGGTACTGGATATTATGTCATTTCATCATCAAGTGTAACACCAGTATGTACGGCATCAAGTAATACAGTAGATATTACGACTACAGTAAATCCGTCAAAACCAACATTTGATTCCGTTACACAACCTGTATGCGACACATCAACTGGAAGTTTTACAATTACAAATTACAATTCTACTTATAATTACATTATATCCCCTAGCGGAGGTACATTGAATACAATAACAGGTGTAGTTACAGCATCAAAAGGAACATATACAGTTACAGCCACATCTAATGGTTGTACATCTGATGTTTCAGATTCAGTTAAAATTAATTCGGAAATTTGTGCACAAGATGATTCTTCATTCACAGCAGTTCCAAATGCATTAACGACAGTAACAGTTGGAAATGTAACTACAAACGACAAGCTAAACGGAGCAGCAGTTACGGCATCAAACACAGATGTAACAGCAATTACAACAGGTCCGTTAAGTATTGATGCGGACGGAGTCCTGACTCTTGCGCCAAATACTTTATCAGGCACTTATAAAATTACATACCAATTATGCGAGACAGGCGCAAACCCTGCAAATTGCGATACAGCAGAAGCTGCGGTTGTGGTAAAAGGAACTTTGGACGCAAAAGATGATTCTTCATTTACAGCAGTTCCAAATGCATTAACGACAGTAACAGTTGGAAATGTAACTACAAACGACAAGCTAAACGGAGCAGCAGTTACGGCATCAAACACAGATGTAACAGCAA
>NZ_MRCQ01000005.1 GCF_002304005.1 Flavobacterium sp. ACN6
AAAACAAAACATACATTCCCAAGCTTTTAATCAACGGAGATTCCGTAAAACAGTTATTAGCCAGAAGCAGATATTTACTTTATAAATCTCGCGAAAAATGGACTCAAAGCCAAAATGAAAGAGCTCAACTTTTATTTGAGTTATATCCCGATCTAAAGAAAGCTTACAATTTAAGTCAACAACTCCGAGGAATTTATAACAATAACAACGATAAACATATTGCCATGACAAAACTGGCCCATTGGTATAGAAATGTAGAGGAATCAGGTTTTAAAAACTTCAATATCCTACTTAATACCATTTCTTTTAACTACCAGTCAATCTTAAATTATTTTGATAACAGAAGTACTAATGCTTCAGCAGAATCTTTCAATGCAAAAGTAAAAGCTTTTAGATCGCAATTTAGAGGAGTCAGAAAAATAGATTTCTTCTTATTCAGATTATCTAATCTTTTTGCTTAATCCCCAACTTTTGCACCTGATCCATTACTTCCTGAGATAATAGTAGATTATTTTGAACTTACCACTTATAAAAATAATTTGTTATATAAAAAAAACAAAATATTGTATATAAAAAACTAGAAATATTGTATTCAAAAGCAGTCTAAAACAACAAATTTCAGTTATAGCCTCTTAAAAAGAATAGCAATTTTATTCTTATTATTATGATAATTATTTTCTTTATTATAGTTATTGATAAAATAATTAACAATTTTGCATCAACAGTACCCACATTGCATAACATTAGAACCGCAGGTGGGTCATTTTATTTATATTGAATTAATTTTGACATTATTCAAAAAAAAAAAACATAAGGATTTTAGAAATAAAAAAGCGAGCCTTTGCTCGCTTTTTAAAATTTTAACAAACCTATATTAATCACATTCATAATTAATTCATAACATAATAAATACTGCTAAGTAGTTATTTCTATATTTAAATATCTCCAGAAAAAAACCTAGAAAGACTATTATAAGTTATTTTAATATTTTCAGAATTTGTATTGTCATTATGAAACATAATGGACGTATGCACTTTAAATGTGTCATCATCATCTAAGTCAATTTCAACAACATTATTAATTTTAGTAATATAATCCTTCATTGTACTATTAGAATACCATCTTTCAAAAGCATCAAACCTTACTTGTCCTTTATCATCATCATCATCACAAATATAAATAAGAGCATTCTCAACATTTTCAAAAAATGCTGTAACAATGGCTCTTATAGTTTCAGATACACAGGCGTCTAAACCAGAGGGTTTATCTGTAATTTTCTCAACAGTTATTTGAAAAACATTACCAATTTCAACATCAGGAGTTGTGCAAGATTCAAGCATATAATCTTGAAAAAATGCCACTTTATACTCAATGTTGTTTTTAGTCTGAAAAGTATAATAATTGGAATTAGGGTCGAAAGTGTAATTATATGGCTCTAACAAGTTTAATACCTTTTGAAGTTAAGGCTTCAACTGAACTATTACCTTTCAAAAAAGCACGTACAGCAATCTTATCTTCTCTCATCTTGATAATTGCCTTTCTTACTGCTTCTTTATTTACTGTAGTTTTCATAAAGGCAAAGTAACACCGATACTTCCTCATTTACAAGAAAGGTTAATACTCTTTGTTTATAGCAATACGGAAGCTAATAAATAATATTTATCAATATAACCGCCTGAAAATAAGACAAAAAACATCCTTTTCTATTTTTTCAAAGCTAAAAAAGCAGTGCAAGTTTTCCTCTAAATTCCGTTACACTTACTGTTTTCATAATAATCAATTTTTACAAAAGTACGCTTTTCTGTACGTTTGTGAATTTATTTATATAATTTATTCACAACTCCCCTCATGCAAAACCGGAAAATTGCAAGAGTTCGCAATAAAACACAATTGATTTGCTTTTGTATGAAGTTCTAAAGCCAATTCAATTTGATCCGGATTTGATATTTTTACTTTTGGAAATAATTTTGCCTCAACAAAACGCCCGCTCCCATCTGGATTTACTTCGAGTGTGGCTTCCGCATGGTCTGAATATTCGAGGACTTCTATTTCGTTTTGAGAACAAACATATAAGTAAGACATCATATGGCAGGAAACTAAACTACTCAATAATAAATCTTCGGGATTATATAATGACGGATCACCTTTAAAAGCTTTTGCTGCAGAAACATTTAAAACTGGTTTTCCTTCAATTTTAATTTGATGGTTTTTAGTTGATCTTGAAGTTGTTTCTTCTTGACTTTTGTTGGAACTCCAATTTAACGCTGCTTGAAATAGATGTTTCATTTTAGTTTTTTTGCTATTGCTAAGTTATGATTTTTACACATACTGGTGAATTAATCTCGCCAAGTCGCAAAGGCGCAAAGCTTATACACAAACCTAAAAAATTTTGCGCCTTCGCGACTTTGCGTGCAATTTCTCTTCAGTTTTCCCATAAAAAAACCTCAAAAGCATAACTTTCGAGGTTTTCTAGAGAATTGAACTAATTAACAAATTCTAAAAATTATTTTTGCACTGAAAACTTAAAAGTAGTTTTAGTTTTATAATTTTCTCCCGGGTTTAAAACCGTTGTTGGGAAGTTTTTCTGGTTTGGAGAATCTGGATAATGTTCTGTTTCTAAACAAAGCCCGGTTCTGTGAGCGTATGTTTTTCCATCACGCGTTGGCAATGTTCCATCAAGGAAATTTCCAGAGTAAAACTGAATTCCAGGTTCATCAGTTGTCATTTCCAAAACTCTTCCGCTGGCTGCGTGGTACACTTTTGCAATAATTGTTTTTCCTTTTTCAGGATTGTTCAATACCCAGCAGTGATCGTACCCTTTTCCTCTTTCTAACTGCTCATTTTTAGCTTCGATGTCTTTTCCAATTAATTTTGGTTTTCTGAAATCGAAAGGCGTATTGGCAACATCTTCTAATTTTCCTGTCGGAATTAAAGTTGCATCAACTGGAACTAATTTATCTGCATTTAAAGTCAGTTCGTGATCTAAGATTGTTTTAGAAAAATCTCCTGATAAATTGAAATAAGAATGCTGCGTTAAATTCACAACCGTTTTCTTATCAGTCGTTGCTTCGTATAAAACTTCTAGCTGATTGTCATTAGTCAATGTATAGGTTACAAAAACCTGAAGATTTCCAGGATACCCTTCTTCCATATCTTTACTTAAATAAGATAATTTTAAAGAAGCTGTTTCACCAGATTTTACCTCATCGGCTTTCCAAACGACATTAAAATATCCTTGCGGTCCGCCATGCAAAGCATTTGGAGCGTTATTGACTGCCAATTGATATTCTTTCTCATCTAAAGTGAATTTACCTTTAGCAATTCGGTTTCCGTATCTTCCGATCAAAGCTCCAAAAAATGGATTTTCTTTTTCGTATTGTGCCAAAGAAGTAAAACCGATAACTACATTTTCAGAAACTCTTTCTTTATTAGGTACTTTTAAATCTGTAATTCTGCCGCCAAAAGTGATGATGTCAACTTCCATCCCATTTTGGTTTTTCAATTTATAACTGTCAACTTGTTCTCCTTTAGCTGTTTTTCCGTAAGATGATTTTTCGATTGTAACCGAATCTTTTTTATCTGAAGCAACTGTTTCTGTATCTGCTTTTTTATCGCTTTTACATTGAACAGAAATCGCAGCCAAACTCAAAAGGCTTAGACCGAAAACGCAACGTTTTAATACATTCATAAGTGGTTATTTTTTAGTTAGTAAAGTCTTAAAGTCAAAAGTCATAAAGTCTTTTCTTCAAAGTAACTAAAACTTTATGACTTTATGACTTTCGACTTTTGACTAATTTATAGTCCGTGTTGAAACAAATGATAATAAGCTTCATTTGCATTAATCTTATCTTTAAAGTCTCTTACAGTTGTTTTTTCATCAATTACCAATAATTCGATTCCTGCGATATCTGCAAAATCTTCCATATATTCTGTTGTTATTGACTGGCTGTAAACTGTATGATGTGCTCCACCAGCTAAAATCCAAGCCGTTGCAGCGATATCAAGATTTGGTTTACAATCCCATAAAACTCTTGCAACCGGTAATTTTGGTAATTCAGCCATTGGTTTGATAGCTTCAACTTCGTTTACAATTAAACGGAAACGAGTTCCCATATCAACCAAAGAAACATTAATGGCATCTCCGGCAGGCGAATTAAATACCAAACGAGCTGGATCCTCTTTTCCTCCAATTCCTAAAGGATGCACTTCGCAAGAAGGTTTTCCATCAGCAATAGACGGACAAATTTCTAACATATGTGATCCTAAAACGTATGATTTTTGAGGTGTAAAATGGTACGTATAATCTTCCATGAAAGAAGTTCCGCCTTCAAGACCAATATTCATTACTTTTAAAGCTCTTACCATTGCGGCTGTTTTCCAATCTCCTTCTCCACCAAAACCATAACCGTCGGCCATTAATCTTTGTGTAGCAATTCCTGGTAATTGTTTCCAAGCACCTAGGTTTTCAAACGTATCTGTAAAAGCACCAAAACCTCCTTCTTCAAGGAAAGCTCTTAATCCTAATTCGATTTTTGCCGCTTCAACTAAGGAACTTCTTTGTGCGCCGCCTTCTTTTAAAGAATCGGTTAAAGTGTATGATTGTTCGTAAACTGCCAATAAATCGTTTAATTCTTTTTCTGTTACTTTTTCAATATGCTTAGTAACATCTGAAGAATCGTATCCGTTTACCGAAACTCCAAAACGAATTTGAGCCTCCACTTTATCGCCTTCTGTAACGGCAACTTCACGCATATTGTCTCCAATACGAGCAACTTTTAGGTTTTGAAGTTCATCCCATCCTAAAACGACTCTTGACCAGATTTCTAATTTTTTCTGAACTCTTTCGTCTTTCCAATGTCCTACAACAACTTTGCGTTTTTTGCGCATTCTTGACATTATGAAACCAAATTCACGATCTCCGTGAGCCGATTGGTTTAGGTTCATGAAATCCATATCGATAGATCCCCACGGAATTTCAGCATTGTATTGTGTATGTAAATGACATAATGGTTTTTTCAGAATACTCAATCCGCCAATCCACATTTTTGCTGGCGAGAAAGTGTGCATCCAAGCGATAATTCCGATACAGTTTTTAGCCGAATTTGCTGCTAAACAAACATCTAAAATCTGCGAAGGAGATTTTACCACATCTTTGTAAACCACTTTTACGGGAATATTAGATGATGCATCTAATCCTTTTGCTATAATCTCAGAATGTTCTGCTACTTTTCTTAGTGTTTCTTCACCGTATAATTCCTGGCTTCCTACTACAAACCATACTTCTTTTTGAGATATATCTATCATTTTGTTTAATCGTTTATTTGTTTAATCGTCAAATCGTTTTTCTTTATCTAAAAATTCACGATTACCGAAAATCTTTTCTCTTTGTTCTTTATTCTATTTTCTATAATCTAAAATCTACATTCTAAAATCTAAAATCATTACTGTCCGTAATACGAATCTTTTCCGTGTTTGCGGTTGTAATGTTTCTTTATTAGTGAATCTTTTAATCTTGGTGCATTTGGATTTATTTGTAAAGTCAGATATGCCATTTCTGCCACTACTTCTAAAACTTTACTATTGTAAACCGCTTTTGCAGCATTTTTTCCCCACGCAAACGGACCGTGATTTCCAATCAAAATCATCTCTACTTCTTCGTAAGAAAGATTTTTTTCTTTGAAACAATCCAAAATCTGAATTCCGGTATTGTGTTCGTAATTCCCTTCAATCAGCGAATCTGCCATTGGAGGCGCGCATGGAATATCTGCTGTTAAATGATCTGCATGCGTAGTTCCAAAAATTGGAATATCCTGCTGAGACTGCGCCCAAGCCACAGAATAGGTTGCATGCGTATGCGCAACGCCTCCAATATTTGGCCAATTTTTATATAAATAGGCATGAGTCTTCGTGTCAGATGACGGACGCATAGTTCCTTCTATTATATTGTTATCAAAATCGACAATTACAATATCTTCTGGTTTTAAATCTTCGTAAGGAACGCCGCTTGGTTTAATGGCAAAAACGCCATTTTTTCGGTCCACAGCACTTACATTCCCAAAAGTATACACTACCAAATTCAATGCATTTAACTGCATATTTGCTTCGTAGCATTCTTGTTTTAAATCTTTATAAAGAGAGCTCATGTTGCGATATTTTAATGTTCGGATCTACAAAGGCACTTAATTGTTCGTATGCCAAAAGCAGTTTATGATAAGCTTCTACTTTGTCTGTTTGAGGGAAATATTCTCCATCAAAATCACTTCCTATTTTTTGACTTGCTTCGATCACGTTTGGATAAATTCCAGCTGCAACAGCTGCGTAGATTGCTGCACCTAAAGCTGGAGTTTGGTCTGAAGCTGCGATTTTAATTGGTTTGTTTAAAACATTTGCCAAAGTCTGCATGATAAAAGGTGATTTACGAGCAACGCCGCCAATTCCGATTACGCTGTCGATTTTTACACCTTCTTCTTCAAAACGGTCTACAATTTTCTTCGCTCCAAAACAGATTGCATTTACTAACGCTTTAAAAATATGAGGTGCTTTTGTTCCTAAAGAAAGGTTTGAAATCGCACTTTTTAATTCTTGGTTTGCATCTGGAGTTCTACGTCCGTTAATCCAGTCTAAAGCAATTGGAAGACTTTCAGAAACTGGAATTTTCTCTGCTTCTTTCGTTAATTCAACAATTAATTTATCACTGAATTCTTCTCTTAATTTTTCTTTTTGTTCTTCATTTAATAAAGAAGAGGAACCTAATAAATGTTCTGTCGGCCACATTAATAATTCTTTGTACCAAGCCAATAAATCTCCAAAAGCAGATTGTCCAGCCTCTAAACCAATAAATCCTGGAATTACAGATCCATCAACTTGTCCGCAGATACCGCGAACGGTTTTTGTTCCAACTTCATCATAAGAACCTACCAAAATATCGCAGGTTGAAGTTCCCATAACGCGAACCAAAGTATTTTCTCCAATTTTTGCTCCAACCGCTCCAGAATGCGCGTCGAAAGTTCCAACAGCCACAATTGTTTCTGTTGAAAGTCCTAAACGATCTGCCCATTCTTGGCTTAAATTTCCAGCAGCTAAATCTGATGTATACGTTTCATCATATAAATTTCCACGAAGTGTTGCTAAATACGGATGAAGTTTTTCTAAGAATTCAACTGGCGGAAGTCCATTCCAGTCTTCGTGCCACATGGCTTTGTGACCCGCAGCGCAGCGGCTTCTTTTAAATGTTTTTAAATCTTTGTCTTCAATCAATAAATAAGTCATTAAATCGCAGTGCTCCATCCAAGTATGCGCTGCATTTTGAACAGCTTCATCTTCTCTGGCAATGTGCAGGATTTTTGCCCAAAACCATTCAGAAGAATAAATTCCTCCTACGTATTTTGTAACGTCTTCTCCGCCCCAGCTTACTGCCAATTCGTTGATTTCGTTTGCTTCATTTATTGAAGTATGATCTTTCCACAAAACCATCATTGCATTTGGGTTTTCTTCAAAACCTTTTGTCAAAGCCAAAGGAATTCCATCTTTAGTAACTGGAACTGGAGAAGATCCAGTGGTATCAATACAGATACCGCGAACCAATTTTGGATCTACTTTACTTTCTTTTATAACGGTTTGAATCGTAATTTCTAATCCTTCGATATGATCCAAAGGATGCTGACGAAATTGATTTATGGAAGCATCACAATATTGTTTGTTTTTCCATCTTTTGTAATGAGAAACATTCGATGCCAGCTCCTGTCCATTTTCAGTGTCAATTAGCACCGCGCGAACAGAATCTGTTCCGTAGTCCAATCCTATTACATAATTTTTCATTCTAATTTTATTTTTAAAATATTGACAAATATAGATATAATTATTTTATAAGTGTATAAAAAACACTTAATTGAAATTGCATAATTAATTTTTGCTAAAAATGCATTGAAACAGCATTTTAGCTTTCAAACAAAAAATAAATGTTAACAATACATTTACAGCGCTGCGATTATTTCAACTTTAAAATAAAAACTATAACTTTTTGAAAATGCATTTATATTAATTTCCTCTTATTTCCCTTCCAAAACTAAAACTGAAAAAGGAGGAATTGTAATTTCCAACTTTCCTTTTTTATTTTCAAAACCTTTAAAAGCAACAGGAACAATTTTATTCGGGTTTTCGAAAGAATTATAATCCTGCAGTTTTGAAGCCGTAATTATAGTTCCAGTAAAATTTTTCACGCCAAGATCTTTAACATCAATTTCGATTTTGTTTTTATTTACCGCATCAACATTTACAAGTGAAATATGCACAGCACCGCTTTGATCTTTTGAAACAGATGCAGATACAGCCGGAATTGTTTGTCCGTTATAAGTATATAAAGGAGATTTAAAATCTACTGGCAATAATTTTGCGTCTTGATGTACATTGTACATTTTCATCACATGATACGTTGGAGTTGTAATCATTTTGGCCTTGTCGGTTAGGATCACGGCTTGAAGTACATTAACACATTGTGCCAAGTTTGCCATACGAACACGATCTGCATGATTATTAAAAATATTTAAAGTTGCTCCAGCCAAAACAGCATCTCGCATTGTATTTTGCTGATATAAAAATCCTGGATTTGTTCCTTTTTGAACCTCGTACCAACCTCCCCATTCATCAACAATCATAGCCACTTTTTTCTCTGGATCATATTTGTCCATAATTGCAGCATGTTTGGTCACCAATTCTTCCATTTTCAAAGCAGACTGCATAGTCAGAAAATATTCTTTTTCTGTAAAATCAACATCTCCGCCTTTTTTATCCCAATTAATTACGGCATAATGATGAACACCTAATCCGCCTAACATTTTTAACGGAATATTTTTCATCAATACTTCTGTCCAATTATAATCAGAACTATTCGATCCAGAAGCAATTCTTGTTATACCGCCTGTGTTACCCCAATCTGACATAAAAGTGGCAAATTTTCGGTATTCATTAGCGTAATAATCGGCTGTCATATTACCGCCGCAACCCCAAGCTTCGTTACCAATTCCCCAATATTTTACTTTCCACGGCTGTGTTCTTCCGTTTTTCTTACGAAGATCACTCATCGGACTTTCTCCTGCAAAATTGGTATATTGAACCCAGTCTGCTAATTCTTGAACTGTTCCGCTTCCCACATTTCCAGACAAATAAGGTTCTGCTCCTAATAATTCACACATATTTAAAAAATCATGTGTCCCGAAACTATTGTCTTCTGTTACTCCTCCCCACCATTGGTTTACAATTGTCGGACGCTGTTCTTTTGGACCAATTCCATCTTTCCAATGATAAGTATCTGCAAAACAACCGCCTGGCCATCTTAAATTAGGAATTTTTAAATCTTTTAATGCTTTAATAATGTCATTTCGAACTCCATTTGTGTTTGGAATTTTTGAAGTGTCGCCAACAAAAAATCCACCATAAATACAGTGGCCTAAGTGTTCTGCAAAATGACCATAAATATCTCTATTGATAATTGGTGCAGATGCATCGTTTTTAATCGAAATAACAACAGATTCTTTTTGGGCAGAAATGGCTTGGATAAAAAATATCGCAAACAATACGAAAAATGGTTTCTTCATAAATTGTGGTTTTTTGATAATTAGAAAATATTGTGGTTATATATTTTCTAATAATCTTGGTTATTCAGTTTAATAAGTGTTTGTTTAACATTTGTAAATTTAAACAAAAAAAGTTCGCATAAAAAAATAAAAATCGCAGAACAACTGGTTGTAAAAAACAGATTTGATAATTTAGTTCGGAAAATCGTTAGAAATAAAGGCGTAACACAAGATTTTGAAACTCAAACAAAAAGTTAATAATCTGAAAAATCGACAAAAAAACTCAAAAATTGCTTATTTTATAACAACATTCCAATTTTTTAAATTCTGATTATCAAATAATATTCTTCCTTTTAATTCCCTTTTAAAAATGTTTCTACCTTTGGATCATTATTTTGATTTAAAATTGAGAAGATTGAGATAAAAAGATCTTTATTTTCAATAATAAACATCAAGTAATCCAGCTTCTTAATTTACTATTGTTTTAACATAAGTGTAAAATCAACATTAATAAATTATGATACGTTTTAAGAAGTTTATATCTTTACAACCAAAATATTATATATGCTAAATAGTTATAGCTCTGCTGATAAAGTTTTACTGGCGGTTGACTGCATCATTTTCGGATTCGATAATGAGGGTCTGAAAATACTTTTAATTCAAAGAGATTTTGAACCCGAAAAAGGAAAATGGTCTTTGATTGGAGGATTTTTAAAGCGTGACGAAGTTTTAGATGCTGCGGCTATTCGAATACTAAATACTTATACAGGTCTTAACGATATTTATATGGAGCAGTTATATGCTTACAGCGAAATCGATCGTGATCCTGTCGAAAGAACAATCTCAGTTTCTTATTTTGCATTGATTAATATCGAAAACCACAATGCTGAATTGATTAAAAATTATCACGCAGAATGGTTTCCTATTAATGATGCGCCAAACTTAATTTTTGACCACAACGAAATGGTTCAAAATGCCATTAAGAGACTTCGCTACAAAACTTCTGTTAAACCAATTGGTTTTGAATTACTTCCAGAAAAGTTCACCATGCGTCAGCTTTTAGAGTTATATGAAGCAATTTTGAGCAAAGAATTAGACAAAAGAAACTTCATTAGTAAAATCAATTCTTTGGAAATCTTAAATAAATTGGACGAAAAAGATATGCAGTCTTCTCGAAAAGGTTCTTATTTATATACCTTTAATAAAGAGAAATACGAAGAAAAATTACTTAATGATTTTGTGCTTAATTTGTAATTTAAAGAATTGAGTGAAAATTATTTCAAACACATAAAAGCATCGTTTTAGAACTTCAAAAAGGCGTTTCACTTGCTTAAATGCAAATAGCAAAACATCTTACAAAGAATGCCGTAATATAAGAGCAGATTTGTTTTCAATCTGCTCTTTTGTTCCTTTCAAAACCATATCGGCCAAAATTTTTCCCATCAATTCAAAATTGGTTGAAATGGTCGTAATTCCGTTTGCCGCAATCTTCTTTAGTGCTGTTTCATTATAAGAAATAATTCCAAAATCTTCTCCTAATTTTAGGTTTCTTCCCATTGCATTTTCTATAACTAAAAGCAAATCGCGGTCATGAGGAATAACATATAAGTCTCCCAATGCGATGGATTGATTGCTGAAATCAGAAATAATTTCATAATCATAATTATATTGCTGGCAGAAAGATTCAAAACCCAATTTCATTCCCGGCGGCTCTCTAAAACCAGGGAAAATTAAAATCAGTTTTTTATATTTTTCCAATCTTTTTTTACCTTTTAGTAATCCTTCAAAAATATCTTTTTTGTGATTTTGATAAATGGCAGGAAACATTTTTAAATCAGGATTGGTCTGATCCAAAATAATTACGTCGTTTACTGGTAGGGTTTTTATAGAATTGACGATATCGTTTAAGTTCGTCGGCATGATTATATATTTTGTATAATTTCCGTTGCTGTCGTTTATCAGTTTTTTGAAAACCTGAACATTAAAATGATGGAAGAAAATATCAACCTGAACATTCTTTCCAATATTTTTAAGAAACGAATTATAAATATCTTCTTTAAAAATATTAAGCTCGTCAAAAAGCAGGAAAACCTTCTGAGTAATAGTGATTTCAACACTTTTAACATAATATCCTTTTCCAGGAATAGCATAAATAATTCCTCTTTTCTTTAATTCGTCATACGCTAAAAGCACCGTATCGCGAGATAATGAAAAGCTCAAACACACTTTATTTACTGATGGAAGACGATCGCCTTTTTTCAAATTACCTTCTTCAATAGCTTTTTCTATTGAAAGAATAATCTGCTTATATTTTGGAAGGCCAATATTATTTTGAATTGAAATAATGTTCACAATAAAGTCATTTTGACTATTAATATTAAAAACTGGTAGGTACTGGTATGCAAAGATAAAGAATGTTTCTATTTTTGGATTTCATTTTTGGTAAAAATAATATGGAAATAAAACACATATCGCATTTAAAGGAGGTCCATAATTGTAAATTATTCGGTTTAATGCCCAATAAAGAAGAAATTTATTCTTTTGAATTGTCAAACAAAAACGGAATGAAAGTCCAGATCATCAATTATGGTGCAACGGTAACTTCCATCCAAATTCCTTTAAATGGAAAATTGACAGATGTTGTTTTAGGTTTCGATAATTTAGAGTCTTATTTAGAATCTTATAATTTACCAAGCGCTCCTTATTTTGGAACTACAGTTGGGCGTTATGCTGGACGTATTCATAATGGTACTTTTAGTATAGATGATAAAAAATTTCAGCTTGATGGAAATAATAATGGCAACACACTTCACGGCGGAAATATGGGATTTGGACGAAAAGTCTGGAGCGTAACCAATGCTGCAGCTGGAGAAAATCCTTCGATTACTTTTGGCCTTCTAAGTGAAGATTTAGATGAAAATTTCCCTGGCGAAATGACCGTTTATTTGACTTATACCTTAACGGAAGAAAACGAATTAAAATTAGAATACAAAGCTTCATCAACAGAAGATACGGTGATCAATTTGACACATCACAGTTATTTTAACCTTGACGGACATTATGGAAATGTTTTAGAACAGCAAATGTTTATCAAATCGGATAAAATGCTTGAAACCAATTCAGACAATATCCCGACAGGAAATTATACCGATTTAACGAATCATGATTTTGATTTCAGAAACACTAAAAACTGTCCGTTTCCAATTGACAATTCTTTTGTAGTGAATTCAAAAACTGAAATCGTGGCGCAGTTAATCAGCTTAAAAAATAAACTTAGAATGGATGTGTATACGGATCAGCCAAGTGTACATATATATGTAGGAGGCAATTGTTTTGGAAAACTAAAAGGAAAAGAAAACATCGCTTACAATGCCCAAAGCGGTATTTGTTTTGAAACCCAAAATTTTCCAGATGCTCCAAATCATTCCCATTTTCCAAATTCAGTTTTGAAAAAAGGCGACAAATACACGCAGAAAACACTTTATAAATTTGAAAGTTTAGATTAATATAATAACCGTTGGAAGAGATAAAATAAAATAGTTTCATCCAACAAATAAAATTTAATTGAATCTGCTGAAATCTTTTAAAATCTGCGTGAAATACTTTTACCAAGATTTTTTCACGCAGATTTATACAGATTAAAGCAGATTTAAATTTAAGCGAAAGAGTAAAATTTAAAAAAATTCACTCACAATAATAAATCTTAAAAAACCACAATACAACTAACTATATAATGAATGATATTTTAATACAAAACACCGTCGCTTTTTTTGAGAAATCTTTCGGGTCTTCTCCTCAAAAAACGGTACTTTCTCCAGGAAGAATTAATATTATTGGAGAACATATTGACTACAATGACGGTTATGTTCTGCCTGCTGCAATTGACAAAGTTATCTGTTTTGCTTTTGAAAAAAACAATACTAAAACTTCTAAAATAATTGCCATCGATTTAAATGAAGAATTTGAAATCGATTTGACGCAGGAAGTAACTTTGAGCGATGTTGTTTGGACAAATTATATTAGAGGCGTAATCAAACAATTGCAGGATAACGGATTTTCTTTCGACGGTTTCAATTGTGTTTTCAGCAGTAATATTCCAGTTGGTTCAGGATTATCTTCTTCTGCAGCTTTAGAATGCGGTATGATTTTCGGTATCAAATCGCTTTTTGATTTAAGAATTGAGAAAGTTGACATTTCTTTATTAGGCCAAAAAGCAGAACACTGGGTGGGTATTAACTGCGGCATAATGGATCAGTTTTCAAGCGTTCATGGTGTTGAAAATAAGGTAATCAAATTAGACTGCAACACTTTAGATTTTGAATATCACAATGCCGATTTCAAAGATTATTCCTTGATTTTATTGGATTCTAATGTAAAGCATTCACTTTTTACATCAGAATATAATACGAGAAGAATTGAATGTGAAGAAGGATTATCAATTATAAAAGCTCATTTTCCAGAAGTAAAAAGTTTTAGAGACGCTTCAGAAGAACAGGTTTTGAGTCTTAAAGATAAAATGACTGAAAAAGTTTTCAGCAGAGTTCATTTTGTAGTAAAAGAAATTAACCGCGTCATCAAAGCCTGCGAAGCTTTAGATCAAGGAAATATTGAACTTTTAGGAGAATTGCTTTTTGAAACACATTATGGCCTATCAAAAGAATATGAAGTAAGCTGCGAAGAATTAGATTTCCTTGTAGATACTGCAAAAGAAGACAATTCTATTATCGGTTCAAGGCTTATGGGGGGCGGTTTTGGAGGTTGTACAATTAATTTAGTTAAAAAAGGTCAGGAAAATGAGGTAAAACGTAAGTTTTCAAATCTTTATTTAGATAAATTTGGAATTGAATTAAAATTCTATGATGTAAAAATCTCAAACGGAACACAACTAGTTTAATACCACAACACACTGCAATGAAAAATTTTGACATTAACGAAGATCCGCACAGACGCTTCAACCCGCTAATTAACGAATGGGTCTTGGTTTCACCTCATCGTTCAAAACGCCCTTGGCAGGGACAAAACGAAACTATTTCAACAGAAGAACTTCCAAAATACGATCCAACTTGTTATTTGTGTCCGGGAAATGTTCGTGCTAATGGAGTAAACAATCCTGCGTATGAAAGCAGTTTTGTTTTTGAAAATGATTTTGCTGCAATGAAACAGGATGAAATTATTTTTGAAGATGATATTAAACATACTTTCTTTAAAGCAAAACCAGAACAGGGAATTTCGAGAGTAGTTTGCTTTTCGCCAAGACACGATCTTACTTTACCAGAAATGGAAATTGCGGATATTGAAAATATCATCAAAACCTGGCAGAAAGAATATACCGATTTAGGAAACATAAAATATATTAACCACGTTCAGATTTTTGAAAACAAAGGAAGTGTAATGGGCTGCAGCAACCCGCATCCGCATGGACAAATCTGGGCGCAGTCTTCGTTACCAACTCAGGTTGAAAAAACGCATCACAGCTTAAAATCCTATTACGATAAAAATAAAAGAACATTGTTGGAAGATTATGTTCAAGCCGAATTGAAAGTTGGAGAGCGAATTGTAATTGAGAACGATCACTTTGTAGCACTAGTTCCGTTTTGGGCAATCTGGCCTTACGAAACTATGATTGTAAGCAAAAGAGCCGTAAACAAAATCACAGATTTTACCGCTGAAGAAAGCACGGCATTTGCTAAAATTTTAAAGCAGTTAACGACGAAGTACGACAATTTATTTAATACTTCTTTCCCTTATTCTTCAGGAATCCATCAATCGCCAACAGACGGTTTTGATCATCCGGAATGGCATTTTCATATGCATTTTTATCCGCCTTTGTTAAGATCGGCAACTGTAAAGAAATTTATGGTTGGATATGAAATGCTGGGCGAATCGCAGCGTGATATAACACCTGAAAAAAGTGCCGAAATTTTGAGACAGCTTTCAGATGTGCATTATAAGAGTTTAGTAAAAGTGTAATAATTCTAGGTAGAGTTAAGTGCAAAATGAGAAAATTTAACACAAAAACCCCATTATAAATGTAAAAAACACATTTGCTGATGGTTCATTTATAAATTTTTATTCTACATTTGACTTTGGCTTTTATTTTCATAAAAAAACTACGGAAATAAAACACATCTTGCAATTTTAACAAGATTACACAACACAAAAACTAATTTAAAACTAAATAAAATTTAACCCTGTATAATAATTATTTAAAATACTACTAACAATGAACCAAAACCTCGCTTTCGCAGATTATGCGGTTTTTATTATCTATTTTATCGTAGTCTCTGTCTACGGTTACACCGTTTATCGCAAACGTAAACAAGACGAACAAGATGCTAAAGCTTACTTTTTGGCTGAAGGAAATTTAACTTGGTGGGCAATTGGAGCTTCTTTAATTGCTTCTAATATTTCTGCAGAACAATTCATCGGAATGAGTGGTGAAGGTTTCTTTTTAGGAATCGCTGTTGCTGCTTACGAATGGCTTGCTGCCGTTGCACTTATTATTGTGGCTGTATGGTTTATTCCGGTATATCTTAAAAACAAGATTTACACAATGCCGCAATTCTTAAAAACACGTTACAACGAATCGACTGCTTTGATTATGGCGGTTTTCTGGTTGTTTTTGTATGTTTTTGTAAACTTAACTTCTATTTTATATTTAGGAGCAGTCGCTATTAATGGTCTTGCTGGAGGAGAATATCTTCATGTAATCATGGTAGGATTGGCTGTATTTGCCTTGTTTATTTCTCTTGGAGGAATGAAAGTTGTGGCTTACACAGACGTTATTCAGGTTGCTGTATTGATTATTGGAGGTTTAGTAACCTCTTATATTGCATTGACAACTGTTGGACAAGCTTTTGGCGTAGGCGAAAATGCAATCGCAGGTTTCAAAGTTTTAATGAAAGAAGCGCCGGAGCATTTCAAAATGATTATTCCAAAACCAACTGCGACTTCATCTCAATTGGAAATCGATAAATATTTAACTTTCCCAGGTTTGATGTCTTACCTTGCGGGTATCTGGATTATCAATTTAAATTATTGGGGTTGTAACCAATACATTACGCAAAGAGCACTTGGAGCAGATTTACAAACCGCTCGTACAGGAATCTTATTTGCTGGTATGTTAAAATTATTAATGCCGCTTATCGTAATGTTACCAGGTATTGCTGCTTACGTTTTATATACAAACGGACAATTACCTCAATTAGTTGGAGGAAAAGATGGAGCTTATTCTGCTATTTTAACATTCCTTCCAACTGGATTAAAAGGGCTTTCTGTTGCCGCTTTAACGGCTGCGATTGTAGCTTCTTTAGCTGGAAAAGTAAACAGTATTTCTACAATTTATACATTAGATATTCATAAAAAATACATTCAAAAAGAAGCTGGCGAAAAACAACAGGTAAACATTGGTAGAATTGCCGTTTTTGCTGCAATGCTTTTAGCAGTATTATTTACATGGAATGATGTTTTAGGAATCGGCGGTGTTGGAGGATTTACATATATCCAAAAATACACTGGATTCATCAGCCCTGGAGTTTTTGCTATGTTCTTCCTTGGTATGTTCTGGAAAAGAACTACTGGAACTGCAGCGATCGTGGGTGTACTTTTAGGATTCTTATTATCTGTTTTATTCAACGAATACGCTCCTGCTTTATTCGGAAACGAAACACTTTTATACACGGCTTACCCTAACGGAAAAGGAGCTTTCGAAATTCCATTCCACATTTGTATGGGATTATCATTCTTCTTTACAATGTTAGCAATGATCGGAATTAGTTTTGCAGGACCTAAAGTAAATCCTAAAGCATTTGAAATTGATTCTGAAATGTTTAAAGTTAAACCGCAGACAACAGTCTTAATCGTAATTACGTTATTGATTATTGTTGCGCTTTATGTTAAGTTCTGGTAATAAATTATCAGTTCTATTCTCTCTATTTTTACAGCTGTTGTTTGTCATGAACAACAGCTGTAAATTTTTTAAAAAAGTTCTAAAACATAGAAATAAAAGCCACGAATTACACTAATTTCCACGAATTAATTTTGTCAATAAAAAATTCGAGAAAATTAGTGTAATTCGTGGCAAAAAAAAATCACAATAAATTATAATAAAAATCATGCAGTTATCATTAACCAAAAAAATCATTATCGTTACTGGAGGCGCAAAAGGAATTGGTTTAGGAATCGTTAAAGTCCTAGCCGAAGAAAATGCCATTCCGTTTATCGTTGGACGTAACGAAAATGATAACATCAAAGCCGTAGAAGAATTAAAAGCCATTGGAAAGGAAGCCTATCAAGTTGCTGCCGATCTAACAAAACCTGAAGACTGTAAAAAAGCTGTTGAAGCAGTAATCGCAAAATTTGGCAGAATTGACGGACTTGTAAACAATGCCGGCGTTAATGACGGCGTTGGATTAGAGAACGGAAATTATGAAGATTTTGCAGCTTCTCTTCACAAAAATTTGGTTCATTATTATTTAATGGCACAGCACGCTCTTCCATATTTGAAAGAATCAAAAGGTGCAATTGTAAACATTGGTTCTAAAACTGCCGAAACAGGTCAAGGCGGCACCTCTGCTTACGCTGCTTCAAACGGAGGCCGAAATGCCTTAACCAGAGAATGGGCGGTTGAATTATTAAAATACAGCATCCGTGTAAACGCCGTAATTGTGGCTGAATGTTACACACCGCTGTACGAAACCTGGATTAACACTTTTGAAAACAAAGAAGAAAAATTGGCTGCCATTACAAAAAATATTCCTTTAGAAAATAGAATGACGACTGCCGAAGAAATTGCTAATATGGTTGTTTTTCTTCTTTCGGAAAAATCAAGCCATACCACCGGACAGATTATTTATGTTGATGGTGGTTATACGCATTTAGATCGATCTATTTAATTTTTTTTTGCCACGAATTACACGAATTTTCTCGAATTTTATTTACAAAATTAATTAGTGGAAATTAGTGTAATTCGTGGCAACTTTTAAATATTAATTCACCTTCGCATTATTCTTAAAATCTGAAGGCGTTATTCCTTTAAATTTTTTGAAGAGTTTATTAAAATTGGATGCTGTTTTATAACCGCATTCATAAGCAATTTCAGACATGCTTTTATCCGTTTCCAACAATAATTTACAGGCGTTTGAAATTCGGATTTCGTGAAGATAATCGACAAAATTTTTCTTGGTTTTTACTTTAAACATTCTGCAGAAAGAAGTCCGAGTCATATTCGCGACAGCAGCAATTTCTTCCAATGAAATATTCTTTTTGTAGTTCTTATTTACATATTGAAAAACCTCCGAAAGACGATCTTCTTTCGAATCTTTCTGCATCAAAGAATAAATTTCGTCGTTAATGTAAATCTTATCCTGACTTTCGGAAAGAATAGACAAAATCTCAAAAAGTCCGACAATGACCTCAAAATCTTTTTTAGAAACTAACTTCTCCAGTTTCTTGGCAATCTGCTTATTTGTTTTTCCGATAATGGAAATTCCTTTTCCTGCCTGAAAAAAGAGTTCGTTTATTTTTTGAGTTTCTTTTAATTCATAAAAAGTAGGTCCGAAAATATCTTTATGAAAATATACGACAATTGAATTGGCTTTTAAATCTTCAATTTCCTGATAATATTTTTCGTCGTTCAGCCAGACATGCGGAATATCAGAACCTAAAAAAACCATATCTCCGGGCTCAAAAGGCATTACCGAATTTCCGATAATTCTCTTTCCAAAACTCTCTTTAACATAGACCAATTCTAATTCTGGATGCGAATGAAACGGCGCCTGAAAAAAAGGTTCAATGCGATTGAGCACCGAGACTTTTGTGTTGAGATAAGAGGCTATTTTAGTTTGTTCCAATTTCATTCTACAAAGATAATTAAAGATTATACACGGATAATATCAGACTACTAACAAAAGGCTAAAAAAACTAATTTTATTTTTCGTTTACTGCCCAATTTTTAGTGAAAATAAAGTGCTTAACTCATTTCCTAACAACAGCAGACGACAACACAAAAAAGAAAAAAAACAACAAAACAATGCTGGACAATACAACTAAAAAATTAGTCGTAAAACTGCATCCGGACGATAATGTCCTGGTTGCTTTAACCGACTTACAAAAAGGAGAAACTATTCTTTTTGAAAACGAAACTTATGTTTTACAAGACCTCATCAAAGCAAAACATAAATTCTACATGCAGGACATGAAGCAGGGAGAAGAAGTAAATATGTATGGCGTTTTGGTTGGAAAAGTACAGAACGACTTGACAAAAGGAAGTTTGATGACTACCGAAAACTTAAAACATGCCGCAGATCCTTATGCGTACAGAAATGCTTCTTACGAATGGAAAGCGCCTGATGTTTCTAAATTTGAAAACAGAACTTTTAAAGGTTACAAAAGAAAAGACGGACGCGTTGGAACGGCAAATTACTGGCTTTTTGTTCCGACGGTTTTTTGTGAAAATAGAAATCTTGACGTGATCAAAGAGGCGTTGCACAAGCAATTGGGCTATGCTGTAACAGACAAATACAATCAATTTACGCACGAATTACTAGAGGGTTATTTGAACGGAAATGACATTAACGATATTAATATTGAATTAAATCCGACTCCAAAAAACAAGCGTGTTTTTGAAAATGTGGACGGAATTAAATTCTTAAATCACCAAGGCGGTTGCGGCGGAACTCGTCAGGATGCTTCGACTTTGAGTGCTTTATTGGCTTCTTACGCCAATCATCCAAACGTTGGAGGTATCACACTTTTGAGTTTAGGATGCCAGCATTTACAAGTTCAGGATTTTGTAAATGATGTTAAAAGACAAAACCCAGAATTTGATAAACCATTGTTTATTTTTGAGCAGCAGCAAACAGAAAGCGAAGAAGTTCTGATTACAAATGCCATCAAAAAAACTTTTGAAGGTTTAATTGAAATCAACAAATACGAAAGAACCGACGCACCTTTAAGCGATTTATGTATTGGTGTAAAATGTGGCGGAAGTGACGGTTTCAGCGGAGTTTCTGCAAATCCTGCTGTTGGTTATACTTCTGACTTAGTAGTAGCTTTAGGCGGAAAAATTCTTTTGGCAGAATTTCCAGAATTATGCGGTGCTGAGCAGAATTTAATCGACAGATGCGTTACAGAAGAGAAAGCTAAAAAATTCATTAATTTAATGGAGTCTTACGATGAACTTGCTCACAAAGTAGGTTCAGGTTTTCATATGAATCCGTCACCGGGAAATATAAAAGACGGTTTAATTACAGACGCGATAAAAAGTGCTGGAGCAGCCAAAAAAGGCGGTACTTCTCCTGTAATTGATGTTTTAGATTATACCGAATTGGTTACAAAACCAGGGTTAAGTTTGGTTTGTACTCCAGGAAACGATGTCGAAGCTACAACTGGAAAAGCGGCTTCTGGAGCAACTTTAATTTTATTTACAACTGGGTTGGGAACTCCGACCGGAAACCCAGTTTGTCCAGTAATTAAAGTAGCAACCAATTCTGTTCTGGCAACAAGAATGAAAGATATTATCGATATTGACTGCGGACCAATCATTAGCGGTGAAAAATCTATTGAAGAAATGGGCGAAGAAATTTTAGAATATTGTATCAAAGCAGCAAGCGGCGAAATTATTCCAAAAGCAGTACAATTAAACCAAGATGATTTTATTCCGTGGAAACGCGGCGTATCTTTGTAAAAGACTATTAAAAACAACTCATAAAAATTTATATCAAATGTTTTCATTACAAAATAAAAAAGCAATTATCACTGGCGGTGGAAGCGGAATTGGAAGAGCGATTTCGGTTTTATTTGCTAAACAAGGAGCTGAAGTTCATATTTTAGAACTGACTGAAGAAAGTGCAAAAGAAACTATTGAAGAAATAAAATCAAACGGAGGCAATGTTTTTGCTCATGCCTGCGACGTTTCAAACCACGAACAAGTTAATTCGACTTTTGAAAAAATTGGAAATATTCACATTCTAGTAAACAATGCTGGAATTGCACACGTTGGAAAAGTTGATACAACATCTGAATCTGATTTTGACCGTATCATGAATGTAAACGTAAAAGGGGTTTACAACTGTCTTCACGCTTCGATTCCGGCGCTTAGAAGTTCTGGTGGAGGTGTAATTTTGAATTTAGCTTCTATTGCATGCTGGGTTGGTATTCCGGACCGTTTTGCTTATTCTACTGCAAAAGGTGCGGTTATGGCGATGACTTTATCTGTTGCAAAAGATTATTTAAATGATAAAATCAGATGTAATTCTATTTCTCCTGCGAGAGTTCATACGCCTTTTGTAGACGGATTTATTGCTAAAAATTATCCTGGAAAAGAAGAAGAAATTTTCGAAAAATTATCGCAGTCACAGCCAATCGGCCGTATGGGAAAACCAGAAGAAATCGCAACACTTGCTTTGTTTTTATGCAGCGACGAATCGTCTTTCATCACTGGTTCTGATTACCCAATTGACGGTGGTTTTATCAAATTAAACAACTAAAATATTATTTAGCCACAGATTAAAAGAATTAAAAGGATTAAAAAAAAATCTGCTCGATCTGCAAAATCTGCGTGCAAAAAAATTAGCCACGAATTCACGAATTAAAAAGATTAAAAAATTTGTGAAATCTGCGCGAATTAAAATAACCGCGAATTTCACAAATTATGATTTGTAAAAATTCGTGAATTCGTGGCTTAAAAAAATACACATTACTAAAAAAATTAAAATATGAAACTTATTAGATTCGGAGAAGAAGGAAAGGAAAAACCAGGTGTTTTACTAAATGATAAAAGATATGATGTTTCGTCTATCGTAACAGATTACAACGAAGCTTTTTTTGAAAATGACGGTTTAGCAAAATTAGAAGAAGCTTTAAAAAATAACACTTCTTTACCAGAAGTAAGTGATCCAGTTCGTTTGGGTTCGCCTGTTGCACGCCCTTCAAAAATTATCTGCATCGGATTAAATTATGTAGATCACTGCGAAGAAACTGGCGCTGCAATTCCAGAAGAACCAATTATTTTCTTTAAATCTACTACTTCTTTGTGCGGGCCAAATGACAATTTGATCATTCCAAAAAACAGTGAAAAAACAGACTGGGAAGTAGAATTGGCTTTTGTTGTAGGTAAAAAAGCAAGCTATGTTTCTGAAGAAGATGCACCAAATTATATTGCAGGATACTGCCTTTTGAATGATTACAGCGAAAGAGCATTTCAAATCGAACGCGGCGGACAATGGGCAAAAGGAAAAGGTTCTGATACCTTTGCTCCTCTTGGACCAATTATGGCAACTCCAGACGAAGTTGGTGATGTAAATAACTTAAAAATGTGGCTTACTGTAAATGGAAAAACATTCCAAAACAGTAACACTTCAAACTTGATATTTAAAATTCCATTTTTAGTTCATTATTTAAGTCAGTTTATGACATTGCTTCCTGGTGATGTAATCAGTACAGGAACGCCTCCGGGAGTTGGATTAGGAATCAAACCAGATCCAATTTACATTAAAGCAGGAGACGTAATCGAATTAGGAATCGAAGGTTTAGGCACAAGTAAACAAACTGCTGTAGCTTACCAACAAAAATAAAATTATGGCAGATCAAAAATTTTGTCTGGCATTAGACTTAAAAGATGATGCCAATTTAATTGCAGAATATAAACAGCTGCACGAAAATATCTGGCCAGAAATTAAAAAAAGTATTCAAGATGCTGGAATATTGGTATTAGATATTTATTGCACAGGAAATAGATTATTCATGATTATCGAAGGAGATGAAAATTTCTCTTTTGAGAAAAAAGACAAAGCCGACGCTGCCAACGAAAAAGTACAGGAATGGGAAACTTTAATGTGGAAATTCCAACAAGCTTTACCGTGGGCAAAACCTGGACAAAAGTGGATTTTAATGGATAAGATATTTGAACTGTAAAATTCTATTCTTAAAAGACAAAAAGAGGATTCCAATATGGAATCCTCTTTTTGTTTGGAGCATAGTTATATTTTAAAATGAAATAAATTATTTATTTAATCCTTTTAATTACTTTTAGCTGCAAAAAATAATCTCAATTAACCAAAAAAATGAAAAAACTAATTATTGCATGCTTCCTTATTTCAGGAGCTTTGTCTGCACAGGACATGAATGTTGTTCATGGAAACTTCGATTTTCTAAAAGATCAAAAAGAAATTAACACTGAATTTGATTATAGTAATTTTACTATGATGAAAGAAAACAAACCTGAATCACAATATGTTGAAGAGCATAAAGCTGATTTAGATAAAAAAGCAAAAGGAAACGGAAATCTTTGGGAGAAGAGATGGATTGTTGCCAAAGAACAAATTTGGACTCCTAAATTTTTAGAAATTGGAAACATTGTAATGACAAAAGCCCATAAAGAAGTGAATTTTCAGGAAGGCTTAAATACACCTTATACTTTGATTGTACAAACCGTTTGGATTTACCCAGGCTGGGATGCCGGAATTATGAAACAGCCTGCAAAAGTAACAACCAATTTGAAATTTGTTGAAACGGCAAATAAATCAAATGTATTACTGGAAATCACTAGTGTTGATGCACCCGGAGATCAGTGGGGAAGCAACTTTAACAATGAAACCAGAATAGGCGAAGGGTTTGCAAAAACAGCAAAATCGTTATCTAAGCTTCTATTAAAAAAAGCATTTAAATAATAATATTGAATATTCCGTAGGAATATCTCATAGGTAGAAAAAATATTGTCATTTTGCATTAATGTCCTGTAGGGACATCTGATTTACGGAAATAATATACCTAAATCAATTAATCAAACGTTCCTACGGAACGTTCAACCGTAACTCAAATTTAATTTCTACCGACGACACATTCCTACGGAATGAATCTAGAAAATGTGAATTATCTTTCTATAAAAAAGCCCTAATTATTAGGGCTTTGTTCTTTTTGCATATTCAGTAAATACGCCATATTGGCTATAACATGATCGTGTTTTTTGACAAACGGATTCTCTTCATTCCAAACATAGCCTGCCAGTACAGAACAAATTTTTTCTTTTACATCTGGATTTTCAGGCTGATGGAAAAACAAAGTCTGCAGATTTCCAGTGTACCATTCTTTCACGTAAGTGGTAAAAACAGCGATACCGCTTTTCATATATTGCGTAAATTCAACTTCCCAATCAACAGGAATTCCCTGCGATTCTTTCAAATATAATTTGGCTGCCAGCATTCCAGATTCGGTTGCAAAGGCAACTCCAGAAGAAAATACTGGATCTAGAAATTCAGAGCTGTTTCCCGTAAGGGCAAAACCATCTCCGTACATTCTTTTTACGGCTCTTGAATAATTTTCTAGTTTTACCGGTTCGAATAAAAACTCCGTTCCTTTAAATCGTTTAATATAATAATCTGATTTTTGAATAGCATTTTTCAAAGCCTCAGCATTATCTTTATTTTCAGAAAGCGAATTGATAAAATCTGTCGGACCTACAACTCCCAAACTCGTATTTCCATTTGAAAACGGAATTACCCAAAGCCAGACTTCCGTTTCCAGAATATCAAATGAAATTTGAGTTCCTTCTTCGCCTTCTGGTCTGTTAATATCTTTTACGTGTGTAAATATCGAAGAATGCGGATCTAATTGTGACGGCGTATCCAAATCTAAAAGTCTTGGCAGCACACGGCCGTATCCACTCGAATCGATAATAAATTTAGCGTGAATTTCTTTTAGATTTCCGGCTGCATCTTTTACGATTGTTTTTGAATTTTTCCCTTCAAAAGAAACTTCCAAAACCTCAGTTTCAAATTCTAAGTCAATTCCTTTTCGCACAATTTCCTGTGCCATTGTATTATCAAAATCTGCTCGGGGAACCTGCCAAGTCCAATCCCAGCCCTCGCCAAATTTTTTACTAAAATCAAAAACACACATTTCTTCGCCTCTAATAAAACGAGCCCCTAATTTTTTTTCAAAGTTCATTGCATCAAGTGCCTCAAACAATTCTGCTTCAGCAAAATGATCCATAACCCGAGGAATAAGGCTTTCACCCACCACCAGTCTCGGAAACTTTGTTTTTTCTACAACTTTAACCTTAACATTGTTTTTATAAAGATAGGATGCCGAAACACAACCAGATGGCCCTGCACCAATCACTAAAACATCAACAAACTCCTTTGTCATATTAGAATTATTATCATTAATTAGCCTACATTTGCCTACATCAAAATAACTACATTTATTTTGATAAATAAAATTAAATTAGCACAACCAAAAACGATTTAATGAATACAATTAATGAATATTTAAGTTTAACAGAATTCGAATCCATAATCTTTGGAAATCAAAAAGTTAAAATTAGCGATGTAGTTCTAAACCGAGTTAATGAAAGTTTTAATTTCTTGAAAGAGTTCTCAGGAAATAAAGTTATATACGGCGTAAATACAGGCTTTGGTCCAATGGCTCAATATAGAATTAAAGAGTCTGATCAAATTCAACTGCAATATAATTTAATTAGAAGCCACTCTTCTGGAACAGGAAAACCTTTAAATTCAGAGTGTGCAAAAGCAGCCATTTTAGCAAGATTAAATACGCTTTCTTTAGGAAACTCAGGAGTTCATCCTTCTGTAATTCATTTAATGGCAGAATTAATCAATCGAGATATTACGCCTTTAATTTTTGAGCACGGTGGTGTTGGTGCCAGCGGTGACTTGGTACAATTATCACATTTAGCTCTAGTTTTAATTGGCGAAGGCGAAGTTTTTTATAAAGGCGAAAGACGTCCGACTCCGGAAGTTTTCGAAATCGAAGGTTTAAAACCAATTCAGGTAGAAATTAGAGAAGGTCTGGCATTAATCAACGGAACTTCTGTAATGACAGGAATTGGAGTTGTGAATGTGCATTATGCTACAAAATTATTAGATTGGTCGTTAAAAGCTTCTTGTGCAATTAACGAATTAGTACAGGCGTATGATGATCATTTTTCAGAAGAATTAAATCAAACCAAACGTCACAAAGGACAACAGGAAGTAGCTCAAAGAATGAGACAAAATCTTTCTGACAGTACTTTGATCCGCAAAAGAGAAGACCATTTATATTCTGGTGAAAACACCGAAGAAATCTTCAAAGAAAAAGTTCAGGAATATTATTCATTAAGATGTGTACCTCAAATTTTGGGACCTGTTTTAGAAACAATCAATAATGTTGCTACTATTCTGGAAGACGAATTTAACTCGGCAAACGACAACCCAATTATAGACGTAAAAAACAAACACGTTTACCACGGAGGAAATTTCCACGGAGATTATATTTCCCTTGAAATGGATAAACTGAAAATCGTTATTACCAAATTAACGATGCTGGCAGAACGTCAATTGAATTATTTATTGAATTCAAAAATCAACGAAATTCTTCCTCCATTTGTAAACTTAGGAACATTAGGATTTAATTTCGGAATGCAGGGCGTTCAGTTCGTTGCCACTTCAACAACTGCCGAAAGCCAAATGTTATCAAATCCAATGTACGTTCACAGTATTCCAAACAACAATGATAATCAAGACATTGTAAGTATGGGAACAAATGCTGCCGTGATTACATCAAAAGTGATTGAGAATTCTTTTGAAGTTTTAGCTATCGAATTAATCACAATTGTTCAGGCAATTGACTATTTAGGACAAAAAGATAAAATTTCGTCTGTTACTAGAAAATGGTATGACGATGTTCGCAATATAATTCCAGAATTTAAAGAAGATCAGGTAATGTATCCTTTTGTTCAAAAAGTAAAAGATTATTTGATAAACAGTTAAATCTGTATTTCACATTATTAATATTGAATTTTAAATCATGAAAAAATCACTTATTTTTTTATTGCTGTGCTGCATTCAATTTGTTAATAGTCAAGAATTGGCATTAGTTAAAAAGAATTCTAAAATTGGATATCTTTCTAAAGATGGATCTTTTAAAATCGAGCCTCAATACAAATCTGCCAGAAGTTTTTCTGAGGGATTGGCTGCTGTAGAAAATGGCGGCAAATGGGGTTTTATCGATACAAAAGGAACTTGGGTAATTCCAGCCGATTTTAAAGATGCTAAAGATTTTAACAACGGAATAGCAGTTGTACAAAAAGATAAGGATTGGGTTTATATTAATACAAAAGGTGAAATCCAGAAAGCGCCCGCTTCAGACAAAGTATTTGATTTTAATGACGGCGTTGCTTTTATCAGACAAAACAATAAAGTGGGTTTGATCAATAATAAAATGGCGGTTGTTTTAGAACCAAAATACGATCAAATCAAACCTTTTGAAAATGGTTTTGCAAGAGTGGAACTCAACAAAAGTTGGGGAATTATAAATGCTGACGGAAAAGAATTGGTAGAACCGGTCTATGCTGAAATTGGTAATTATTTTAAAAACACAACTTGGGCGAGAAAAGACAAAACTTTCGGATTGGTAAGCAGCGGGAAATTTATTCCTGTTGATGGAGCTGAAAAGATCTGGGATTTTGAAACGCAAGATTTAACTTTTGCTAAAAAGAACGGAAAAATTGGATACATCGATTTAAAAGGAAATTGGGCTATTCTTCCTATTTATGATAAAGGAAAAGCTTTCTCCAAAAATCTAGCACCAGTTTTAGTTGGAAAAAAATGGGGATTCATTAATCCAGAAGGAAAATTTGTTATTGAACCAACTTACAGCGATGCAGAAGTTTTCAGTACAAATGGTTTGGCTCCGGTAAAAGAAAGTAATTGGGGATTCATCAACGAATCTGGAAAACTGGTAATTCCAACACAATACGGCATTACAACAAATGCAATTATTGCAATGTTTACGCAGCAAGATAAAGGATTTATTGATGGTGTTGCCCGAGTAAAAAACGAAGGAAAATGGGGGTTTCTAAAACCTGACGGAACAGTATTAGCGAACCAGTGGTTTGAAAATGCTGAACTGTTTTCTAAAAGTGCAGAAAAACCACAGGCAGTTGCAGCTCCTTCTGAAAAACCAAAACAAGAAACTAAGCCAGCGGCAAAACCTGCAGCAAAGCCAGCAGCGAAAAAAAAGAAATAATAATTATCTCCAATAAATTATAAAATTTGCATAAATAAAATTGCTCTTAGAAAAGCGATTTCATATATGGCGAATCAAAATAAAAACCTACATAAATGAAGTGTGTATTAGTAACAGGCGGTTCTAGAGGAATTGGAAGTGCGATTTGTAAAAAATTAGCCGTAGAATCCGATTATCATATTCTGATTAATTATCATTCGAATAAAACAGCTGCCGAAGAGACATTACAAGAAATACAAAAATTAGGTGCAACAGGAGAAATTTTAGGTTTCGATGTTTCTAATTTTGAACAAGTGCAAACTGTTCTTACGCAATGGCAGGAAGCAAATCCTGAAAAATTGGTTGAAGCAATTGTAAACAATGCCGGAATTACAAAAGACGGTCTTTTTATGTGGATGACTCCAGAAGACTGGAATGGTGTTTTGAATACAAGCGTAAATGGTTTTTTTAATGTTACGCAATTTTTCATTCAAAAAATGTTACGCAATAAATATGGCCGAATTGTAAATATGGTTTCGGTTTCTGGAGTAAAAGGAACTGCCGGACAAACCAATTATTCGGCTGCAAAAGGCGCAATTGTTGCGGCTACAAAAGCTTTGGCACAAGAAGTTGCAAAACGAAATATTACCGTAAATGCCGTTGCACCAGGTTTTATCAGAACAGATATGACGAGTGAATTGGACGAAAAAGAATTACTAAAGCTTATTCCAGTAAATCGCTTTGGCGAAGCCGAAGAAGTTGCAGATTTGGTAAGCTTTTTGATTTCTAAAAAATCAAGTTATATTACCGGAGAAATTATCAATATTAACGGTGGAATATATTCTTAAAGAATACTATGTTTGCGAGATTATTTTAAGTTTTTTAAACATAGAAATTGCTCGCAATCCCGATAGCTATCGGGAGCAAAGTCGTAAAGTTTTATTTTAAAACTTAAATAAAGAAAACTCTTTTGTGACTTTGTGAGATTAAAAAACTTTATGACTCCTATATTTGCGAGGTTATTTTAAGTTTTTTATTTAATGCTGAAAAATTGCTCGCAAAGACGCAAAGTCACAAAGTTTTATTTTAAAACTTAAATAAAGAAAACACTTTGCGACTTCGCGACTTTGCGAGATTAAAAAATAAAGAATAGATTAAAAAAACTTTACGACTCCTATATTTGCGAGGTTATTTAAGTTTTTTTATTTAATGCTGAAAAATTGCACGCAAAGTCGCAAAGTTTTATTTTAAAAACTTAAATAAGAAAACCCTTTGCGACTTCGCGACTTTGCGAGATTAAAAAATAAAGAATAGATTAAAAAAACTTTGTGACTCTGATTAAAATTATACCTAACGGATTAAAAAATTACTTTGAAAGACCATGAATAGAAGAGTTGTAATTACTGGAATGGGAATTTATTCTTGTATCGGAACTTCTTTAGACGAAGTAAAAGATTCGTTATACGAAGGAAAATCTGGTATTCAGTTCGATTCTGAACGTAAAGAATTTGGTTTCCAATCTGCTTTAACCGGAATGGTTCCAAAAGCTGATTTAAAAAATTTATTGACACGCAGACAGCGTATGAGCATTGGTGAAGAAACCGAATATGCTTATATGGCCACTATAGAAGCTTTGAAAAATGCTAATATCGACGATGCTTTTTTTGATGAGCATGAAGTAGGTATTATGTACGGAAACGATAGTGTTTCAAAAGCAATCATTGACGCAACAGATATTGTACGCGAGAAAAAAGACACAGCCTTAATTGGTTCTGGAGCTATTTTCAAATCGATGAATTCTACAGTAACAATGAATCTTTCGACGATTTTTAAACTTCGCGGTATTAATTTAACTGTTAGTGCTGCTTGTGCGAGTGGTTCTCATTCTATAGGATTGGCTTATTTTTTAATCAAAAGCGGTTTTCAAGACATTGTAATTACTGGCGGTGCTCAAGAAATTAATAAATATGCCATGAGCAGCTTTGATGGATTAGGTGTTTTTTCTAACCGAGAAAGCGATCCTCAAAAAGCTTCAAGACCTTTTGACAAAGATCGCGACGGATTAATTCCGAGTGGCGGTGGTGCTACTTTAATTCTAGAAAGTTACGAATCTGCTATTGCACGCGGCGCCACAATTATTGCAGAAATTGGCGGTTATGGGTTTTCTTCAAACGGAGGACATATTTCTACTCCAAATGTCGATGGACCAGCAACAGCTATGAAACGCGCACTCGATGATGCAAAAATAAAAGCTTCGGATGTTGAATATATAAATGCCCACGCAACCTCAACTCCAGTTGGTGATGCAAACGAAGCAAAAGCTATCTTCGAAGTTTTTGGTGAACGAAATCCGTATATAAGTTCAACAAAATCAATGACAGGCCACGAATGCTGGATGGCGGGAGCCAGCGAAATAATCTATTCTATCCTAATGATGCAGTACGATTTTATCGCTCCAAACATCAATTTGGAAAATCCAGATGAAGATGCATCAAAATTAAATTTAGTTAAAACTACGTTAAACAAAAAATTTGACATATTTTTGTCCAATTCTTTCGGTTTCGGAGGAACCAACTCTGCGTTGGTGGTTAAAAAGTTTAAATTGAACGATGAATAAAGAAGAGATTATAGCAAGAATAAATGGTTTTTTAGTTGATGAATTTGAAGTAGACAATGACGATATTGAACCAAATGCTAATTTAAAAGATACACTTGGGTTAGATAGTCTGGATTATGTAGACTTGGTTGTTTCAATTGAAGCAAACTTTGGTGTAAAACTGGTTGAAGCAGATTTTGTTGGAATTTCTGATTTTCAAAGTTTCTACGACCTTATTGAAACCAAAATAAAAGCCAAATCAGCTTAAATGAGTCAATGGGATGGTAAGTCCAAAGGAACTGTTTTAGGTTATAGGATATTCGTTTTTTTGATTCAAAAAGCGGGTGTTAAATCTGCGTATGTTTTACTTTATTTTGTCGCTTCGTATTATTTCTTATTTCTAAGAAAAAGCAACAAATCCATTTTCTATTATTTTAAAGAAAGGCTTCAATACTCCTATTTCAAATCTAAAAAAATGGTTTTCAAAAGTTATTACACTTTTGGGCAGACCATTATTGATAAAATTTCTATTTCTGCTGGTCTTCGAAATAAATTCACTTATGAATTTGACGGAATCGAAACGCTTAAAAAATTACTAGCCGAGAAAAAAGGCGGTGTTTTAATAAGCGCGCACGTGGGAAATTTTGAAATCGCCGAACATTTTCTTGGCGATATCGATCTTAATTTCCAGATTAATTTAGTTACTACAGATTTAGAACATTCTGCAATAAAAAATTATTTAGAAAGCGTTACTCAAAAACCAACCGTAAAATTTATTATTATCAAAGAAGATTTGTCTCATATTTTTGAGATCAATGCGGCGCTGGCCAATAACGAATTGGTTTGTTTTACTGGCGATCGTTATTTTGAAGGCACTAAATCTCTATCAGAAAATATATTGGGAAAAGAAGCAAACTTTCCTGCCGGACCATTTTTAATCGCTTCAAGATTAAAAGTTCCTGTTGTTTTTGTATATGTAATGAAAGAACCCAATCTTCATTATCATTTATACGCAAGAGAAGCCGAAGTAAAACACAGAGACGAAAAAGCACTTTTAAAAGAATACGTTAAAAGTGTAGAAAGCATTCTTAAGAAATACCCGCTTCAATGGTTTAATTATTTCGATTTTTGGAATGCCTTTAAGGGTTCATAGATGCAAAGGCTCAAAGGTTAAAAGGTTTTTTCGAAAAAATAGTCTGCGTTAATCATTTAATCTGTGGCAAAAAAAATCTTGCAATTTGCTGCGAAACCTAATTCGTTAAACAAGGAAATTCGTTTAAATAAATTTGCCTATTTTTGCTAACCACCAAAGCCAAAAACCTAAATGAAAAATGTTTTAATAATTTATTATTCTCAGTCGGGACAACTGGAATCTATTGCAAGAAACATTGCAAAACCATTTCTAAACTCAGAGGAAATAAATCTCACTTTTCACGAAATACAATTAGAAAAACCATTCCCTTTTCCATGGAATAAAGATTCTTTTTTTGATGCTTTTCCAGAATCTTTTTTACAGATTCCGACTGCATTAAAACCTGTTTCAGCAGAAATTTTAAATACAAAATTTGACTTGGTTCTTTTTCATTATCAAGTTTGGTATTTGTCTCCTTCCATTCCGATTAATTCATTTTTGAAAAGTGACGATGCGAAGAAAATTTTGAATAATACGCCTGTTGTAACCATAAGCGGTTCTAGAAACATGTGGATTATGGCGCAGGAAAAAATTAAAGTGCTTTTGAAAGAAGCAAACGCAGATTTGGTTGGAAACGTCGCTTTGGTAGACCGTGTTGGAAATTTAATCAGCGTTATAACAATTGTAGAATGGATGTTTTCTGGTGTGAAGAAAAAATACTTAGGTATTTTTCCGCTTCCGGGAGTTTCAGAAAAAGATATACAAGAATCGAGTAAGTTTGGAGAAATCATACTGGATTCCTTTAACAAGAATAATTTAGCTGCTTTACAGCCAAAATTAGTCGACGCTGGAGCTGTAAAAATAAGTTCGTATTTAGTAACTGTTGACAAAACGGCCAATAAAATTTTCAATAAATGGTCAAATATCATTTATAAAAATCAAAAAAACCGAAAACAGCTTCTTAAAGTATTTAATGTTTATTTATTCCTTGCGATATGGTTAATTTCACCAATAGTGTATATATTGCACCTTATTACCTACCCGCTTAAGTTTAAAAATATAAAAAAGCAAACTCAATATTATCAAGGAGTTTAGAAGACGAAATTTAGATTATGTTTGAAGTATATATTACAAAAGCTGCAAAGTATTTGCCAAATGAAGCTGTTTCTAACGATGAAATGGAAGCCTATTTAGGACTTATCAACGATACTGCCTCAAAAGCAAGACGTATTATTTTGCGCAATAATAAAATTACAAGCCGATATTACGCTGTTGACCAAACTGGAAAAAGCACACACAGCAATGCCGAATTAACGCGAAATGCTATTTTGCCGTTATTCGACGAGAATTTTACGCCTCAGGATTTAGAAGTACTTTCATGCGGAACCTCAACTCCAGATATTTTCCTGCCTTCGCACGCTGCGATGGTTCATGGTTTGCTAAAAAACAAATCGGTAGAATTAAACTCTTCAACTGGAGTTTGCTGTGCGGGAATGAACTCTCTTAAATTTGGTTTTCTTTCCGTACGCTCTGGAAATTCAAAAAATGCAATCTGCACAGGATCAGAAAAAGTTTCGACCTGGCTGAATGCCAAAAAATACAATCACGAAGCAGACAATTTAAAGGTTCTTGAAGAACAGCCGATTATTGCTTTCAAAAAAGATTTTTTACGCTGGATGCTTTCTGACGGTGCTGGAGCTTTTTTATTAGAAAACCAGCCAAGAGGACCAATCTCTCTTAAAATAGAATGGATGGAAGCTTTTTCGTATGCTTACGAATTAGAAACCTGTATGTATGCCGGCGGTGACAAATTAGAAAACGGAGAAATAAAATCATGGAGCGATTACGCACCTGAACAATGGTTAAACGAATCTGTTTTTTCTATCAAACAAGACGTAAAATTGTTGGATGAATTTATTCTTTCAAAAGGTGCCGAAAGCATGAAAGATGCGATGGACAAAAACAATGTTACATCAGACGATATTACTTATTTTATTCCTCACGTTTCTTCTAACTTTTTTGTGGAAGGATTGAAGAAAGGATTAACAGAAAAAGGAATCGGAATGAGCGATGATAAATGGTTTATGAATCTTTCTAGAGTAGGAAATGTTGGCTCTGCCTCTATTTATCTAGCTTTAGAAGAATTAATGAATTCAGGGAATTTGAAAAAAGGAGACAAAATTCTTTTATCAGTTCCAGAAAGCGGAAGATTCTCTTTCGCGTATGCGTACTTAACGGTTTGCTAATGGAAACAATGGCGCTTTTAGAAAAAGAAACTGTAGAAAATTTATTGCCGCAAAAGTTCCCTTTTGTAATGGTTGATGCTATGCATTCTTATACCGAAACTTCTTTGGTTTCTGGTTTAAAAATTCAGCCCGATAATATTTTTGTACAAAACAATACTTTTCTGGAAGCAGGTTTAATTGAGCACATGGCACAGTCTGTTGCGCTTCATACGGGTTACCAGTTTTTTTTAAAAAACGAAATTGCGCCAACTGGATACATTGGTTCAATTAAGGAAGTTGAAATAAAAAAACTGCCGGAATTAAACGACACTATTCAATCTGAAGTAACTATTCTGCAGGAATTTGCAGGAATAACTTTGGTGAATATCGTGACTACATTGAATAACGAAGAAATTGCAAACGGGCAAATGAAAACCGTTTTAGCTAAATAATATGATTTTGAAAACCGGCGTTGACATACAAAATTATTTACCGCACCGAGCACCAATGCTTATGGTCGATTTAATTTTGGATATTGATGCCAACTTCGTAGAAACCATTTTTTTGATCAAAGAAGACAATATTTTTGTACAGAACAATGTTTTTATTGAAGCAGGTTTAATTGAAAATACAGCACAGACCTGTTCTTCGATTGTTGGAAAAAAATATTTTTTTGACGAAAACGGAACAGAAAATGAGAACGTAAATGTAATTGGATTTATCAGTGCCTTAAAAAATGTAAAAATTCATGCGCTGCCAAAAGTTGGCGATACCATAATTACCAAATCAGATTTAGTTTCAAAATTTGCCGGCGACGATTACACTTTATGCACGATGAGCTGTCAAAGTTCTGTCGAAGACCAGATACTGTTAGAATGCGAAATTAATTTGTTCATTCAAAAAACAATCTCGGTTGGATAATCCAAAAAAAATCATTTTACATCTTGTAATTCGAATCGGAATTTTGATTCTTTTACTTGCCGTGGTTTTCTTATTTTGGTATTTTACCTTTGATCCTCACAAATTTTGTGATGAAAACGGACATAAACATGTCGATGGCGGTTTAGGAATGTTTATTGTTTTATTTCTAATAACCCAAATGTTTTATTTAGCATTACTGGTAGAAATGATTTATTTATTTGTGAAGAAAAACAGAATTTTAGCTTTCGCAAATCTTGGATTTTTAATGATTAGTTTATGTTTAGTGTTAGGCTTTATGCTTATAACAAATTAAATTAGCAATATGGAAAAAGATAAAGTACCTCAAGATAAAAGCAACTTAACAAAAAACAATGTCAAGGAACTTTTATATGCTACTGACGAAAACGGCAATTACACCACAACCTTAAGTACAGGCTGGGAACCCAAAACAATTGCATTATCGAATTCTATCGATGAAATAAACGAACGTATTGCCGATGCCAGACAACAGGTTTTAAATGGCGAAGTTAGTCCGATTGTTTATTTTATGGAAGTAAACAAAATGGATTTGACGATTTTAGCAAGTTATGTCGGACTTTGGAAATGGCGCGTAAAAAGACATTTTAAACCAGAAGTTTTTGCCAAACTAAACGACAAAATCCTAAAAAAATATGCCGATACTTTTGAAGTATCAGTCGAAGAATTAAAAAACAGCATCACCAAATAATGGAATTATCTTTCACACATCATCAGTCTGCTCACTGTGAGAATGGAGTAGCGTCGAATCTGCTAAAAAACAGCGGACTAAACATCAGCGAACCGATGGTTTTTGGTATTGGCTCTGGTCTTTTCTTTGTCTATCTTCCTTTTATAAAAGTCAATTATGCGCCAGCAATCAGCTATAGAACTTTGCCGGGACAGATTTTTAACAAAGTGGCAACCCGTTTAAATCTAAAAATAAAAAGACAAAAATTTTCTTCTGCTGCAAATGCAAACAAAGCTTTAGACGAAAATTTAAAAAATAATATTCCAACCGGATTACAAGTTGGGGTTTATAACTTAAGTTATTTTCCAGACGAATATCGTTTTCATTTCAATGCACATAATTTAGTCGTTTACGGAAAAACCGAAACCGACTATCTAGTAAGTGATCCTGTTATGGAAACCGTTACGACTTTAACACACGAAGAATTAGACAAAGTACGTTTTGCAAAAGGAGCATTCGCGCCACGCGGCCAAATGTATTATCCAATTCAAATTCCAAGTGAAGTCGATTTAAAAAGCGCGATCATTAAAGGAATCAAAAACACCTGTCGCGATATGCTTGCGCCAATGCCAATTGTGGGTGTTCGCGGGATTAAATTTGTTTCGAAGCAAATTAAAAAATGGCCCAAAAAACACGGTACCAAAAAAGCCAATCATTATTTGGCACAAATGGTTCGCATGCAGGAAGAAATTGGAACTGGAGGCGGTGGTTTCCGTTTTATTTATGCCGCATTTTTACAGGAAGCTTCGGTTATTTTAAATAATGACGAATTGAAAACACTTTCTCAGGAAATGACAAAAATTGGAGATTCATGGCGTGATTTTGCTGTTGAAGCTTCCAGAATTTACAAAAACAGAAGTGCCAAAGAAGACGCTTATAACTCTATTGCCGATGAACTTTTGGACATTGCCAATAGAGAAGAAATCTTTTTCAAAAAATTAAAAAAAGCCATCAGTTAAGATATTTTGCAGCCTATAATTAAAATAGAATCACTTTCGAAAAAGTACAAAGATGCCGACCAGTTTTCTTTGAACGACGTTTCGCTAAATATAAATGAAGGAGAAATTTTTGGTTTACTCGGTCCAAACGGTGCTGGAAAAACAACCTTAATTTCAATGCTCTGCGGATTGGTAAAACCAACTTCGGGACATTTTTCAATTGATGGTTTAGACTATCAGCATCATTCTTCAAAAATTAAAAAAATAATTGGCGTGGTTCCTCAGGAATATGCCTTATATCCTACTCTTACGGCAAGAGAAAACCTGCAGTATTTTGGAAGTATGTACGGCCTGAAAGGTTCTGATCTAAAAGATAAAGTAATCGAAACTTTAGATCTTTTAGGCTTATTGAAATTTGCAGACAAACCTGTTCAGACTTTTTCTGGCGGAATGAAACGCCGTGTCAATTTAATTGCAGGAATTCTGCATAAACCAAAAGTTTTATTTTTAGATGAACCAACCGTTGGCGTTGATGTCCAGTCAAAAAATGCTATTATCGATTATCTGAAAGTGCTGAACAAAAACGGAACTTCAATTATATATACGTCTCATCATTTGGCTGAAGCCGAAGATTTCTGTACTAATATTGCCATTTTAGACCGAGGCCGAATTTACGCCAAAGGAACGCCTTCAACCTTAATTAATTCTGTTGAGGAAGCCCGAAATCTCGAAGATGTTTTTATTTCATTAACTGGTAAAGACTTGAGAGATGATATATAAAATTTGGATGTCTGTCGTAAAAGAATTTTTACTGCTTAAACGCGATTTAGGCGGTTTGATTATTCTATTTATAATGCCTTTGGTTTTGGTAATTACCGTTACTTTAATTCAGGACAGTACTTTTAAAACCGTAAGCGATTCTAAAATTCCGATTTTATTGGTTGACAATGATAAAGGTTCTGTTTCTAAAACCGTTTTTGAAAATTTAGAAAAAAGCAATTTGTTTAGCGTTGTGACGCAGGTTGAAAATAAAACGATTACAGAGGATATTGCCAGAGAAAATGTTTACAAAGGGAAATTTCAATTGGCAATCGTAATTCCAGAAAATTTAAGTTCTGATTTACAGGCCAAAGTCGATCAAAATGTGGAGAAAATCGTTAGCAGTTTAGGCATGACTGATAGTACCGCAGCCAGTGAACCTCAAAAAATAATAAAAGAGAAAGAAGTAAAACTTTATTTTGATCCAGCAGTTCAAATGAGTTTCAAAAATGCGGTCATGAGTTCTATCGACAAAATGATTTCGCAAATTGAAACTAAATCCATTTACACCACTTTCCAAAATCAATTAGGAGAAGGAACAACCGATTTTGAACAAAAAAGTTTCATTTCCTTTAAAGAAATAATTCCGAAGATTAACAACAAAGAAGTTCGCCCGAATTCGGTACAGCACAATGTTCCGGCGTGGACGCTTTTTGCGATATTTTTTATCGTAATTCCGTTATCTATTAATATTGTAAAAGAAAAATCGCAGGGAACTTTTGTTCGTTTAAGAACCAATCCAGTTTCAAATTTAGTAGTGATTATTGGAAAAACCATCACCTACTCAATCATTTGTATGATTCAGTTTTATATGATGGTTGCCGTTGCAGTATTTTTATTTCCATCCATCGGACTTCCGTCTTTAAACATCGAAGGACATTTAGCAATGATGAGTCTTGTGGCTTTATTTTCGGGTTTTGCTGCAATCGGATTCGGAATTTTATTAGGAACTGTTGCCAGCACACAGGAACAATCGGCTCCTTTTGGCGCAACAAGTGTGATCATTTTAGCAGCAATTGGCGGGATCTGGGTTCCGGTTTTTGCCATGCCGAAAATCATGCAGATCATTGCCAAATCGTCTCCTATGAACTGGGGATTAGATGCTTTTTACGATGTTTTACTTCGTAACGTTTCTTTCCTGGAAATCATCCCAAAAATAAGTTTGTTATTTTTGTTTTTCATTCTTACAACCGCCATTGCCTTATTTTATGACAAAAAGAAAAGATCAGTATAACGAAGCCACAGATTTAACAGTTTCTCACGAAATCAGAATTCGTTTTAACGAAACTGATCCGCTTGGAATTGTTTGGCACGGCAATTATATTACCTATTTCGAAGACGGACGAGAAGCTTTTGGCCGTAAACATGGACTAACTTATCTGGATATTGGAAATACCGGTTATACAACACCGATTGTAAAATCAAAATGCGAACATAAATTGTCTTTACGTTACGGCGATGTTGTAACAATTGAAACAACGGTTGTGGACACGCCCGCTGCAAAAATGATTTACCGTTTTAAAATTATTGATGATAAAGGCGAAGTCGCCTGTACAGGAGAAACCGTTCAGGTTTTTCTAGATGGCGACGGAAATTTAATGTTGACGAATCCGCCTTTTTATGAGGAATGGAAACGTAAAGTGGGGTTGTTGAAATAGAACGCGAATTTACTTCGTCTCTTCGCTGTGCTCGAGTCACGAATTAGCAAGAATTCATTTTCGTCATCCTGCAAAGTTTCCGAAACCTTGTAGGTATAAATTCTAGACAAACCAATATAACGAATAAAAACATACCTAAAAGGTTTTGGAAACCTTGCAGGAAATAAAAAACAACATAAAATCTGCTTAAATCTGCAAAATCTGCGTGAAACCTTTTTTTCAGATAAAGCTTAAAATTAAAATACCCAGAAGGTTTTTAAAACCTTGCAGGAGAAATCGAGATCATAAAATGTTAAGAGAAATATACATTACCGAAACAAATTGTATCACGCCATTAGGTTTTGATGTTGAATCTAATATCAGCGCCATTCTTCGCGGTGATTCCGGCATTCAGCTTCATAATGATATTTCTTTAATGCCGAATTCATTTTATGCTTCAATTATTTCTGATGAAAAAATAAACAGTGCTTTTTCAAAAATCAGCGCTGAAACCAAATATTCCCGTTTAGAGAAAATGATGATTTTGGCTTTAGAGCCGATTATCAAAAATTCTGGAATTGAATTAAATTCAAAAACGGCATTTATCCTTTCTACTACAAAAGGAAATGTTACGGCTTTACAAAATAATTCTGACGAAAGTTTTAATAACGCACATTTAGATGTTTTAGCAAAAAATATTTCAGATTTCTTCGGATTCAAAACACAACCAATTGTAGTTTCAAATGCTTGCGTTTCAGGAATTTTAGCGGTTTCAATTGCCAAAAGAATGATTCAGTCTGAATTGTACGACAATGTTTTTGTGGTTGCCGGCGATGAAGTTTCAGAATTTGTTTTATCTGGTTTTAATGCTTTTCAAGCCATGAGTGATCTGCCCTGCAAACCGTATTCTAAAAACAGAACCGGAGTAAGTTTAGGCGAAGCAACGGCAGCTGTTTTAATTTCGGCGGAAGCCAAAAACTCAAAAATAAAAATAATCGGCGACAGTTCTATAAACGATGCGAATCACATTTCGGGTCCGTCAAGAACGGGTGAAGGTTTGTTTAGAAGTATTCAGAATGCTTTGAAGGAAGCGAAAATTGAAGCGCATAAGTTAGATTATATTTCTGCACACGGAACCGCAACTCCGTTTAATGACGAAATGGAATCCATTGCATTAAGTCGTTTAGGTTTACAAAACGTTCCTATAAATAGTTTAAAAGGTTTTTACGGTCATACCTTAGGTGCTTCGGGATTATTAGAAACGGTAATTGCGATTGAATCTGCCAATCAAAATATGCTTTTTGAATCGAAAGGTTTTGATGAAATTGGTGTGAGTGAAACTGTAAATGTTATTGAGAAAAATGAAGAAGCGACTATTGAATATTTCTTGAAGACGGCTTCTGGATTTGGAGGTTGTAATACGGCAGTGGTTTTTGAGAAAGTGAAACACGAATTTCACTAATTTTCACGAAATTCAACTGTTCGGAAATTCCAAACAGTTCAAATATCCAACTTGTAAAGAAATTTTACAAGTTCAAAAAATGTCAACTTGCAAGGAAATCTTGACAGTTCAAATTTGATTTAATACAATGAAACTATCAAAATTCATATTTATAACTCTAATCATTCTTTCCTCTTTTGGATGTAAAAAGAAAGAAGTATCTGAATCTGATTTTGAAAAAGACGTCATGAATACTGTCTTTATCGAAATTGTAGATTCTATTTATATGGATCGAAGAACTATGTATCCGCCACCAATGCCAAGGAGAGATTTCAAAACAAATAAAGAAGATACTATTGGATATCACGATAAATTAAAAAGATATCAGATTGAACAAGACAGTATTAAAAATGATAACCATAGAATTTTAATTGGTGTTCATGATTTTATAGTAAGCAACGGAATTAATGACAGCAAATTTGATTTAACTCCTTTTAAAAACAACAAAAAATTTGATTTTCAATATGCCTCAAAATATCCCGAAGAAATTTATTGGGACATAAATGACAAAAAAAGTAAAATGCCTGTTGGCACTATTACCGTTCATAAAATTCATTTCAATAAAAGTAAAACATTAGGAACTTTAGACGCAAGTGCTTCATGTGGAGGAGGAAAATGTGGGCAAGGATTTCAAATTACAATTGAAAACAAATCTGGAAAATGGCATATTACAAAAATTTTTGATACCTGGGTTTCGTAATAGAATTTTATAATAACAATGACTCAAAAAACTCACATACAATCCTACATCACCATCCAAAACAACGAAATTGTTTTGAACGGAACTTCTGTATTCAAAACTGAACCAACAGATTTTGCTGATTTCTCGAAACAAGCTTATCGTAATTTTGAAATACAATATCCAAAGTTTTTCAAAATGGATACTTTGAGCAAACTGGCTTTTTTAGGATCAGAATTGCTTTTGAGTCCGATAACTTCAGAAGAAAAAGAACATAATATCGCTTTGGTTTTGGCCAATAAATCGTCAAGTTTAGATACCGATGTAAAATATCAGGAATCGATTTCAGACAAAGAAAACTATTTTCCGAGTCCGGCGGTTTTCGTTTATACGCTGCCAAATATTTGTCTGGGTGAAATAAGTATCCGCCATCAGCTGAAAAGTGAAAATTCTTTCTTTATATTTGATGCTTTCAATTCAGAATTTTTGTGGAACTATTCGGGGATTTTGTTAAACACAAATAAAGCTGATTCTGTTTTGTGTGGCTGGGTAGAATTTTTTAATGACAATTATAAAGCTTTTCTTTGCCTTATTAGCAAGGAAGAAAACGAGAAATATACAAACGAAACTATCAATACATTATATAATAAATAATCATGGAAGCATTAAAAGAAGAATTAAAAAATAAAATCATTACTACTTTAAACCTTGAAGATATCACAATCGCAGACATTGCTGATAACGATCCTTTGTTTGGAGACGGTTTAGGTTTAGACTCAATTGATGCACTTGAATTGATCGTGATTTTAGATAAAGATTACGGAATTAAATTAGTAGATCCGAAAGAAGGAAAAACAATTTTCCAGTCTATCGAAACTATGGCTGCATATATCAGCGCAAATAGAACTAAATAAATTTTAGATTTTAGACTTTAGATTTTAGATTTCTTAGACAGAAATATTTAGAATCCATAGTCTAAAATCATAAATCTAAAATCTAAAATGGCAAAAGGTGTTGCAATAACGGGAATGGGAATTATTTCTTCGATCGGAAATTCGGTTGAAGAGAATTACCATTCGTTAATCGAAAATAAAATCGGGATTTCCCGAATCACAAATATTTCTACAGTTCATGCGGATGTTATTAAAGTTGGTGAAATCAAAAAAACCAATGATGATCTTATCAATGAACTGCAATTAAACAGCGATAATAATTTTTCGAGAACCGCTATGATTGGCACTTTGGCAGCAAAACAAGCTGTTGAAAATGCCGGCATTACTTCTATAAATGAGTTTAGAACCGGACTTATTTCTGCTACAAGTGTGGGCGGAATGGATATGACGGAAAAACATTATTACGATTATTTCGAACAACCAGAACTGGTTAAATATATTGCCTGTCACGACGGAGGCGATGTTGCCGAAAAAATTGCCGAAGAACTGGGTTTAAAAGGAATGGTTTCTACAATTAGTACCGCTTGTTCATCTGCTGCAAATGCAATTATGCTAGGAGCGCGATTGATTAAAACTGGAAAATTAGACCGCGTTATTGTGGGCGGTGCTGATGCGATGTCAAAATTTACCATCAACGGATTTAAGACTTTGATGATTTTATCTGACGATTATAATCAGCCTTTTGATAATAACAGAAAAGGATTAAATCTTGGCGAAGCTGCGGCTTTTTTAGTTTTAGAATCGGATGAAATTGTTGAAAAGCAAAACAAAAAAGTGTTAGCACGAGTTTCTGGTTACGGAAATGCCAATGATGCTTTTCACCAAACTGCTTCTTCAGAAAATGGAGACGGCGCTTATTTAGCCATGAAAAAAGCTTTTGAAGTTTCGGGTTTACAACCTTCTGAAATTGATTACATTAATGTTCACGGCACAGCAACGCCAAATAACGATTTATCTGAAGGACGAGCTTTACTCCGAATTTATGAAAATGAAACGGTTCCTGATTTTAGTTCTACAAAACCATTTACAGGTCACACTCTAGCGGCTGCAGCTGCGATTGAAGCGGTTTACAGCGTTTTGGCCATTCAGAATAATGTGGTTTATCCGAATTTGAATTTTAAAACGCCAATGGAAGAGTTTGATTTGAAACCACAAACCTCTTTAAAAAATAAAAACATCGAACACGTTCTTTCTAACTCTTTTGGTTTTGGAGGAAATTGTTCAACCCTTATATTTTCAAAAAGCTAAAATGAAAAAAACATATATAAATGGAGTAGGCTGTATTTCGACTCAAAAAACATTTGATACTGTTTTTTTGGAAGAAGCCGTTGTAAATCACGATGAAAATGTACTGGCTATTATTCCGCCGGCGTACAAAGAGTATATTTCGCCTGCTGCAAGCCGACGCATGGCAAAAGGTGTAAAAAATGGAATCGTAGCTTCGGCTTTGGCGATGAAAGATGCGAATGTCGAAAAAGTCGATGCAATCATTACTGGGACTGGTTTAGGATGCATTGAAGATTCTGAAAAATTCCTAAAAAGTATTTTAGATAATAAAGAAAAATTTTTAACACCAACTTCTTTTATTCAGTCAACACACAATACGGTTGGTGCGCAGATTGCTCTTTTACAGCAATGTAAAGGCTATAATTTTACGTATGTAAATGGTGCGGTTTCTTTTGAATCGGCGCTTATTGATGCTAAAATGCAGATTGAAGAAGAGGAAGCCCAATCTATTTTAGTGGGCGGTGTTGACGAAAACGGAGATTACACTACCGCTCTTTTTAAACTTTCTGGCCGAATTAAAGAAGATAATAAAGCGCCTTACGAGGTTTTGACTTCGAATACAAGCGGTGCAGTTTACGGCGAAGGTGCTAATTTTTTTGTTTTAGAAAATGAAAGAAAAGACAATACGTATGCTGAACTTCTGGATATTTTGATTGTAAATACACTAAAAGAAAACGAAATTGAAGCTGAAATTACTTCCTTTTTGAAATCTAATAATTTAGAAATTTCTGATGTTGATGCTCTGATTTTAGGTTTTGACGGAAATGCAAGTTTCGAAACTTATTATAAAAATCTGGCCGCAAATGCTTTTGCTCAAACTCCAGTTTTATACTATAAACATTTGAGCGGCGAATATGATACAGCCTCTGCTTTTGCTTTTTGGATGGCTGCTAAAATTTTAAAAACTCAGGAAATTCCAGAGATTGTAAAAGTAAATTCGGTTACAAAACCATCTTATAAAACCATTTTATTGTACAATCAATTAAACGGAAAAAATCATAGTTTTACGTTACTGTCAAAATGATAACGCATAAAAACATCTCGATATTTTTTATCTTTTTATTGCTTTTACTGCTTCTTTTGAATCTCTATACCGCAATAAATACTTGGTGTTTTTTTGCTGTAATTTTTATTTGGATTGGCATAAATGCTTTTGGTTCTTCGAGAATTTCTTCTAATTATCATGTAAAAGCTTTTTGTAATAATCCACTAGAAAAAGATAAAAAAATTGCACTTACTTTTGATGACGGTCCGAGCCCTTATACTTTGGAAGTTTTAGAACTTCTTAAAAAATACAATGCAAAAGCCACTTTTTTCTGCATTGGAACAAATATTGAAAAGCATCCAGAAATCGTAAAACAAATTATTGCCGAAGGTCATTTGGTTGGAAATCATTCCTATTCCCATTCGAAATTTTTTGACTTTTATACTGCAAAAAAAATAACTGAGGAAATTCAAAAGACAGATGCACTTCTGGAAAAATTCACTTCAAAAAAAATAACCTTTTTTCGTCCGCCTTACGGAGTTACAACGCCGTCGATTCGGAGAGCTTTAAAAGTTACTGGACATAAAACAATTGGCTGGAATATCCGTTCGCTTGACGGCGGCACAAAAAATCAGGAATTAATTTTCAACCGAATTATAAAACGTGTTTCTCCCGGCGGAATCGTACTTTTGCACGATACGGCTTCGCACTCTGTTTTGGTATTGGAACAATTTTTGCAATTTTTACAGCAAAACAATTTCGAAGTGATTTCAATTGAAGAGCTTTTGAATCTTAAAGCTTATGAAATTGAACGCTGATAAAACAAGAACTCAATCGTTTAGACCTAACAGGTTTTAAAAACCTGTTAGGTCTTGCTAAACAACTTTTAACAATCTATGAAAACTAAAATAGCAATACTAATTCTTTTTATATCAGGCAGTTTGTTTGCACAAGAGCAAAAAATGACAACTGCAGAAATAGCTCAATTTAAAGAAGATGTAAATGTAGTTTCTAAAAAAATAAAAACGCTGACAACTGATTTTATTCAATATAAACATTTGGATTTTTTATCTAAAGACATTGAAACTTCGGGAAAAATGGTTTTTAAAGAACCTGCACTTTTGCAATGGCAATACAAAAAACCGTACAATTACAGCATTACTTTTAAAAACGGAAAAATCCTGATTAACGACGAAGGAAAGAAAAGCGCTGTGGATATTGGAAATAGCAAAATTTTTGCCCGAATCAATAAATTAATTATCGGAAGCGTGAGCGGGAATATGTTTGACGACAAAGAATTTGCGATTTCCTATTTTAAATTAAAAGGTCAGAATTTGGCAAAATTTGTTCCGAAAGATGCAACGTTGAAAAAATACATCAAACAAATTGAACTTACTTTTGATAAAGAAGAAGCAACCGTTGTTCAGGTAAAACTGTTGGAATCATCTGAAGATTATACCCGAATTGTACTTAAAAATAAAGTGATCAATGCAAAAATCGACGATTCAGTTTTTACTAATTAATTGCCTTTTGGCTTTGGTTCTAGTTTCTTGTGGCTCAGTCACCAAAAACTATACGCCAAAAAAATTAGATAAGACGTCTTATGAGGTACCCTATTTTTCAGATTCAAAAACTGATTATGTTTATAAAACTAATATCTCTGTTTACGGAAATGAATTATCGGGAATTTTCATCGCCAAAAAAATAAATGACACTACACATCGAATTGTTTTTACAACGGAATTCGGCAACAAATTAATGGATTTTGAAATTTCTGAAACCGATTTTAAAGTCAATTCGATTGTATCAGAATTAGACCGAAAAATTTTAATCAATACTTTAAAAGAAGATTTTCGACTGCTCTTAAAAAAGCAATATTTGATTCAGGAACAATTTGAAAACGAATCAGCATCAATTTATAAATCGGCAGATGGGAAAAGGGATAATTATATTTTTATTTCCAAAAAGAATCAAAAATTAGAAAAGATCGTTCATTCCTCCAAAACAAAAGAAAAATTTACGCTGTTTTTCAATTCAGAAAACAATATTTTTGCTGAGAAGATTCAGATCATTCACCAAAATATTAAGCTGAAAATTGAGCTGAATTATTTTAAATCAGAATAGAAAATTAAACTAATCATAAAACTAAACTAATCCAAAGATGAAAAAAATAGCCTTAATTGCCTTCGTTTTATTTATCGGAATATCAACGCAAGCACAAGTAAAAGTTAGTCCAGGACTTCGTGGCGGTTTAAATGTATCAACTCTAACTAATATAGATTATAACAATTCTAAAACAGATTTCTATGTTGGTGGATTAGTAAATATTAAATTCAACAAGTTTTTTTCGTTACAGCCAGAGATAACGTACTCAAGACAAGGTGATGAAGGAAGAGAAGATATTGGAAACGGCAATAACTATCGTTATGTAAATTATGAATTAAATTATATAACGCTTGGAGCGGTTGCTAAATTTAACTTTAATGGCGGTGGTTTTCACATTTTAGCAGGACCGTCTTTAGATATAAAAATTGATGATAATTATATCAATACAAATCCTGAAGATTATGATCTTGCCATTGTTGGCGGTGTTGGATACACGCTACCAAACGGTTTGACTCTTGAAGCGAGAATCAAACAAGGATTGGTTGATATTTATGGTTACAACGGATTTTATAATGATAATGATTATTATTACGATGATGTAATTTTAAATCAGGTTTTCCAGATTGGGATTAGTTATACGTTCAAAACAAAATAAAAAAGCATGAAAAGAATTGTCTTTTTTACTGCTGTTTTTTTTGCGGTATTACATACACAAGCCCAAGTATCTGTTAAACCAGGTTTAAGAGCTGGATTTAGTTTTTCGACAATTTCTGAAATGCACGCCAATTATAAAACAGATTTTTATGCTGGTGGTTTTGCAGCAATTAATATAACGAAGCATTATGCGCTGCAGCCGGAAATTAATTACACCAGACAAGGTTCTAATGATGTTGCCAGAAAATATTTTGACGAAAATACGCAGACTAATAAAACCGAATATCTGGATCTTGAAATAAATTATTTATCACTTTCTGTAATAAATAAATTTACTTTTAGACCAGGAATTCAATTACAAGCCGGCCCAACTTTAGACTTATTGTTAAATGATAATCTTGCGGTTAGAAAAGCGCAGAATGATCTTGGTTTGGTTTTGGGTGTTGCTTATGCACTGCCGTCTGGTTTGACATTTGAAGCACGATTTAAAAAAGGGCTCCTTGACGTTTTGAGCAGTGATTATTATCAAAATGACTCCAATAATTATTATTTATTTGGAGATTATAATACGAATATTAATCTTCAATTAGGAATTTCCTATTCATTTGGAAAATAAAAAATATGATTTTAAAAGATTTTTACAAAATACAATCAGAAGAGAAAATCTCTGATTCAAAATATAGTATTACAATTTTAATCAATGAAAAACATGAGGTTTTTAAAGGGCATTTCCCTGGAAATCCTATTATGCCTGGTGTTTGCATGATTCAGATTATCAAGGAACTTACAGAATCTATTACAAAAAGTTCTTTGATGATTCAATCTTTGGCAAATGTAAAATTCATGGCGCTGATTAATCCTGAGGTAACTCCAGAATTACGTTTAGAGCTTGATATTACAACTACCGAAGACAATTTGGTAAAAGTGAAAAACACGACTTACTTTAACGACACGACTGCTCTAAAGCTGAGCAATGTGTATAAAAAAATATAATTATGAAACTATTATTGACATTACTTTTATGGGTAAATTTTGCGGGCACGCCAGACTTGGCTTCGATCCGCAAAATGTATACAGATGTTGCAAAATCTGAAAATAATGCTAAAGATTTTGTAGAAAAACTTTCGGGCGTTTCAAACAACGATGATAAAATTTTGGTGGCTTACAAAGCGGCTTCAATTCTATTAGATTCTAAATTTGAAAGTATATTGGGAAATAAAATTTCTCGTTTTAAAGAAGGTGCGAAACTGCTTGAATCTGTTATTGCAGCTGAACCGAACAATATAGAAATCAGATTGATTCGTCTTAGTATTCAGGAAAATGTTCCTGGAATAACAGGTTATAAGAAAAACATTAAAGAGGATAAAAAATACATCACGGCACATTATGCAGAGCAAAATGCAGCTTTGAAAGAGTATGTAAAAGACTTTGTTTTGCAATCTAAAAGTTTCTCTGCCAAAGAGAAACAATTCGTGAAGTAAGCAGATGAAACTACAGCAGGAATTGCTTAATTCGACTAACTTTTGTGTTATTGTACCCACATACAATAACCAAAAAACATTGAAAAAAGTACTGGATTCTATTTTAGATTTCACCTCAAATGTTATCATTGTTAATGATGGCTCAACCGATTCGACCAGCGAAATTTTAAAGCAATATTTGGAGCTGACACAAATCCATCACCCTAAAAATTTAGGAAAAGGCCGTGCGCTTCGAAATGGATTTAGAAAAGCACTCGAATTGAATTTTGAATATGCCATTACGATAGATTCTGACGGACAACATTTTGCTGCAGATATTCCGATTTTTATTGAAGCAATTCAAAATGAACCCAATTCTCTTTTTATCGGAAGCCGCAATATGACACAGGAAAATGTTCCGAAGAAAAGCAGTTTTGGTAACAAATTTTCTAATTTCTGGTTTAAGTTTGAAACTGGAATTAAACTGGACGACACACAGTCAGGTTTTAGATTATATCCGCTTCGATTATTACCAAAGCGATTTTATACCAATAAGTTTGAATTTGAAATCGAAGTGATAGTACGCGCAGCTTGGAAAGGTATTGTTGTAAAAAACATTCCAATTCAGGTTTTGTACGATCCTGCTGAAAGGGTTTCTCATTTTCGTCCGTTTCAAGATTTTACCCGAATCAGTATTCTAAATACGGTTTTGGTGACCAACGTTTTGTTGTATATCAAACCAAGAGATTTCTTTAGAAGAGCAAAAAAAAAAGGATTTAAAAAGTTCTTTCTCGAAGATATTTTAGAAAGTTCCGATTCTGATTTTAAAAAATCGGCTGCCATTGCTTTGGGAATTTTTATTGGACTTTCTCCTTTTTGGGGATTTCAAACTATACTGCTATTTACTTTTGCGGCCATTTTTCGGCTGAATAAAGTGATTGCTTATTTGACTTCTAATGTGAGTTTTCCGCCTTTTATCCCCCTTATTATTTATGGTTCTTTGAAAATTGGCAGTTTTTTCGTTACAAGTGATGCGCCGCTTATTTTAGATACATCGATGACGTTTGAGGATATTCAAAAAAATGCTGCACAATATATCGTGGGAAGTCTTATTTTAGCAACCGTTTCAGCGCTATCAGTTGGTTTTATAAGTTATTTACTTTTAACGGCTTTTAGTAAAAAGAAAACGAATATTTAAATTAAGTTTGCCAAATATTGCCCAAGATTAAAACGATCTTCTTGCCACAAATTTCACGAATTAGCACGAATTAATTTATTTAAATTTCTGAAATTCGCAGCATTGCAAATCAGTGTAAATCACATTAATCTCTAGCAAAAAGAATTAGCGGAAATTCGTGAAATTCGTGGCAAAAAACTTTAAACCATAATCATGCATCAATACTTCTACGCCATTCATTTATTTGTAAATCGAAGAAAATCTCTTTCGGTTTTTTTGGCTGTTCTGATGCTTTTGGTTTTTGGTTTTTTTGCTTCCAGATTAAAGTTTGAAGAAGATATTACCAAACTTATTCCAACAAACGATAAAACCGATGTTACCGCAAAAGTTTTAAAACAATTAAACTTTGCTGATAAAACTACCGTAATTTTCAAACTCGAAAAAAACGGATCTGCTGATGATTTAAAGGAAATGGCTTCTCAATTTTCAGACAGCGTTTCTAAATCCTGCAAACCTTTTATAACTGGAATTCAAGGAAAAATAGACGAAGAAAACATTCAGGAAACTATCGATTTTGTTTACAACAATCTGCCGCTTTTTCTGGATGATAAAGATTATCAAAACATTCAACAGAAACTGCAAAAAGACAGCATTGCAGCGACCGTTCAGGGAAATTACAAATCAATTATTTCTCCTTCAGGATTTGTTACAAAAGATTTTATCCTTCGGGATCCGTTTGGGATTTCTTTTATCGCTTTAAAAAAATTACAGCAGTTAAATATTGGCGACGATTTTACGCTTGACAATGGTTTTGTTATGACGAAAGACAAAAAGAAATTACTTCTTTTTATCACTTCAAATATTCCTTCGAGCGAAACAGACCAGAATACTATTTTTGCCGAAAAGCTCAGATCGATTCAAGAAAATTTGAATCAGAAATATAAAGGAAAAACTTCTATCAATTATTTTGGTTCTGCTTTAATTGCGGTTGCAAATGCCAATCAAATTAAGAGCGACATTATTTTAACGACATCAATTGCGATGTTTACTTTAATGCTCATTCTGATTTTATTCTATCGTAAAATTTTAATTCCGCTGATAATCTTCCTTCCAACTGTATTTGGAGGTTTGTTTGCGGTTGCCTTTTTATATTTTGTAAGAGAACAGATTTCTGCAATTTCTTTAGGAATTGGTTCTATTTTATTGGGAATTACGATCGACTACTCCATTCATATCCTCACGCATTACAAACACAACAGCGATGTAAAAACGTTGTACAAAGACATTACAATGCCGGTAATTATGAGCAGTTCTACAACTGCGGTTGCTTTTTTATGTCTGCTTTTTGTAAAATCTGATGCGTTGAATGATCTCGGAATTTTCGCCGCAGTAATTGTTATGGCAACTGGAGTTTTCTCGCTTTTAATTGTCCCGCATTTATACAAACCAAAAGAAAATCCGGCAGAACACAAAAAAAATGTGATCGATAAAATGGCGCATTTTTCTTTTCACAATAATAAAATCCTAATCGGATTGTGTGTCATTATTACCATAATCTGCTGTTTTACTTATAACGATGTTGGTTTTAATAACGATTTATCTCAGCTCAATTTTATTCCGAAAGACATTAAAAATGCCGAGAAAGAATTGGAAGAAAGTACCAGTTTAACTTCCAAAACGATTTATGTGGCTTCATACGGAAAAAGTATGGAAGAAGCTTTGCAGCACAATACGCAGCTTTTTGGAGATTTAACTGCAGACAAACAACACGATAAAATTTTAAACTTTAGTTCAATTGGCGGTATTGTACTTTCTCAAAAAGCACAGCTTCAGAAAATTGAGAAATGGAATTCATTTTGGACTTCGCAGAAAAAACAATTCGTACAATCAGAATTAATCAATGAAGGTTCGAAACTTGGCTTTAAACCCACAACATACAATCTGTTTTTTGATCATTTGAATTTTAATTTCAAACCGATTACAGCAGATGATTATTTAAAAATAAAAGCTTTACAATTACAAGAATTTATAACGGAGAAAAACGGTTTTTATACGATTTCAAGTTTGGTAAAAGTTGCGCCAGAACAGCGTGATGCATTTGTAAAATCGGCTTCTGTAAAAGAAAATGTAATTGCAATCGATCGCCAGCAAATGAACGAAACGTTTTTCAGTACTTTAAAAACCGATTTTAATTCGCTTGTAAATTATTCTTTTGTTGCCGTAATCTTGATTCTATTTTTCTTTTTCCGAAGAATCGAATTGGTCATTATCAGCTGTATTCCAATTGCTTTAACTGGAATTGTAACGGCAGGAATTATGGGAATTTTTGGCATTCAAATGAATATTTTCAGCATAATTGTCTGCACTTTGATTTTTGGTCACGGAGTTGATTTCAGTATTTTTATGACCAGCGCATTACAAAAAGAATATTCTACTGGAGTCAATGAAATTGCGGTTTACAGAACATCTATTATACTGGCAGTTATTACTACTATTTTAGGAATTGGCGCCATGATATTTGCCAAACATCCCGCATTGACTTCTATTTCAGCGGTTTCTTTAATTGGGGTTTTTGCCGCCTTGATTATTACGTTTATATTTTATCCTATTCTGTTTAAATTATTTCTGTCGAATCGTCCTAAAAAAGGAAATCCTCCTTTTCAATTGCGAACATTTACTCACGGTGTAATTTCGTTTGCTTATTATGGTCTTGGCGGTATTGTAATGTCGATTTTAAGTTTTACAATCATGCCGATTTTACCAATTAACAAAAAAGCAAAAATGAAAGGCTTTCGATATGTGATTTCAAAATTCATGAAATCAGTATTGTATTCGAATCCGTTTATACGTAAAAATGTCATTAATAATTTTAATGAAACCTTCGAAAAACCAGCTGTAATTATTGCCAATCATTCTTCGTTTATAGACATTCTGACCATCGGAATGCTGAGTCCGAAAATTATTTTTCTGGTAAGCGACTGGGTTTATAATTCTCCGATTTTTGGCGGTGTAGTTAGAAAAGCTGGATTTTATCCTGTTTCTGAAGGTTTAGAAGGCGGCGTGGAACATTTGCGTAAAAAAATAGAAGAAGGCTATTCTTTAATGATTTTCCCAGAAGGAACTCGTTCAGAGAATAATGCAATCAAGCGATTCCATAAAGGCGCTTTTTTCCTTGCCGATGAATTCAATTTAGATATAATTCCGATTGTTATCCATGGCGCTTCAGAATTAATTCCGAAAGGTGATTTTGTCATTCATCATGGAAAATTGACGGTTTCTATTTTAAAAAGAATTACTCCAGATGATCATTCATTCGGAACAAATTATGCAGAAAGAAGCAAACAAATAAGTTCGTTCTTTAAAGCAGAATATCGAAAAATACGCGAGCAGTTTGAAGGTCCCGATTACTTCAAAAAAATGCTGATTGCCAGTTACGATTACAAAGAAATTGAAATTGGCAACAGTGTTAAAAAAGATTTACAACAAAATCTAGAAACGTATTACAACTTAAATAAACACATTGAGCCAAAAGCAAAAATCCTGCATTTAGGAAACGATTATGGTCAGCTGGATGTTTTAATGGCTTTGCAGGAACCGCAGCGAAAGATATTTTCTTTTATTAATGAGGAAGAAAAGTTGCTGGTTGCAAAAACAAATTACATTGTAACAAAAAGAAAAATAGTATATCTCGATCAATTCGAATCGAATCTTGACAATCAATTTGATGTTTTATTAATTTCTGATGAAAGTTATAAGAATGAGATTGAAAAAGTAATTCAAAATGTTTCTTTTGTAATTTTAGTAAATTGTTCTCTTTTAAAAAATCAGTTTCCAAATTTCGATTTTGAAATTGTTTCTGAAGAAAATAATTTAGTTGTTTTAAAGAAAAAATAATGAAAAAGCAGTACGATGTAGTCATAATTGGCAGCGGTTTAGGCGGATTGGTTTCTGCCGTTATTCTGGCAAAAGAAGGCTACAGCGTTTGTGTGCTCGAAAAAAACAATCAATACGGCGGCAATCTCCAAACTTTTGTTAGAGATAAAACTATTTTTGACACGGGAATTCATTATATCGGAGGTTTAGGCGAGGGCCAAAATCTAAATCAATATTTTAAATATATTGGAATAATGGATCATTTAAATCTGAAAAAATTAGATGAAAATGGTTTTGATATTATTTCTTTTGAAGATGATAAAATCGAATATCCGCATGCGCAGGGCGTCGAAAATTTTATTGAACAATTAGCGAATTACTTTCCCGAAGAAAGAGAAAACCTTTTCAACTACTGTCAGAAAATAAAAGAAGTCTGCAAAGCTTTTCCTCTCTACAATTTAGAATCTGACGGAAAATATGATGCCGAAATTCTAACGCTTAACGCAAAAGAAACAATCGATTCTTTTACGCAAAATGAAAAATTAAAAGCCGTTTTGGCGGGATCCAATTTTCTTTACGCTGGGATTACCGAAAAATCACCTTTTTATGTACACGCTCTGATTGTCAATTCGTATATTGAAAGTTCTTGGCGCTGTATAAATGGAGGCAGTCAGATAACGAAGCAACTTCTGAAACAACTTAAAAAATACGGAGGCGAATTTTTTAAACATAAAGAAGTAACCAAATTTGAAGTTGAAAACCAAAAAGTCAATTCGGTAAAAATAAAAGACGGTTCTGAAGTTTCGGGAACGTATTTTATTTCTAACATCGAACCTAAAACGACTTTGAAAATGGCGGGTCAGGAAAACTTCCGAAAACCATTTTTCAATAGAATTCAAAACCTCGAAAGTGTACTTTCTGCATTTAGTCTTTATATCGTTTTTAAACCCAAAACTTTCAAATATATCAATCATAATTATTATCATTTTAAAAGTGCCAATGATGTTTGGACCGCTTATGATTATGACGAAAATTCATGGCCCAAAACTTTTATGGCTTCAATGAATCCGTCGCAAAAAGACGAAGAATGGGCAGACGGAATGACTTTTTTAACGTACATGAAATATGATGAAGTTAAAACTTGGGCAAATACTTTTAATACCACTTTTGAAGAAAACGATCGAGGTGAAAGTTACGAGGAATTCAAAGCCAAAAAAGCAGCTGCATTTTTAGCTGAAATAGAGAAAAAATTTCCGGAAATCAAAGACTGCATAAAATCGGTACATACTTCTACCCCGCTTTCGTATCGCGATTATATTGGCGGTGACGGCGGTAATATGTACGGTTATGTTAAAGATTCTAATAATCCGATGAAAACCTTAATTCCGTCTAAAACTAAACTTGAAAATCTGTATCTTACAGGCCAAAGTATTAACATGCACGGTGTCTTGGGTGTTACGGTTGGGGCGGTTGTAACTTGCTCTGAAATTGTAGGAAAAGAATATCTGCTGGAAAAAATTAAAAAAGCATCTGAATAATTGAATCATGAAAAGCCGAGTTACTTATTTCTTCCTTATCGGTTTTTTCAGTCTGTTGATTTCCTGCGGTACATCAAAATCAAAACATCATAAACCCGATATTGCGGCTTATAATTCGACAAAACCTGTTGTCGAGAAATTATCTGACAGCGCTTTTATCTCTGGAAAAAATTCGTTTTTAAAAAATAAACAAGGCCTTTGGGAATTATACGTCGAAGGCGATCCGCTTGAAATTGGTTTGACAACTGGAGCCTTAACCGACTCCCTTTTGAAAAAACAACAGCGCATTTTTTTCTCCAAAATAACCGATTTTATTCCGTCCAAATTTCAGCAGAAAATGCTTCGTCAGTTTTTAAAATGGTACAATCGAAAATTATATTTGAATGTTCCAAATGAATATCAGACGGAAATTTACGGTGTTTCGCAATATACTTCGAACGAATTTGATAATATCGCACCGCAATATCAGCGCAGTTTATATTTGCACGCCGCACACGATATTGGCCACGCACTGCAGGATTTAGCTTTAGTTGGCTGTTCTTCGTTTGCGGCTTGGAACGAAAAATCGGAAGATGGAAATTTAATTCTCGCTCGAAATTTTGATTTTTATGTGAATGACGCTTTCGCGGAAAATAAAATAGCGGCCTTTATAAAACCAAAAGAAGGTTATCCTTTTATGATGGTTACCTGGCCGGGAATGATCGGAGCGGTTTCTGGAATGAATTACGAAGGATTGACTGTAACTATAAATGCTTCAAAATCTAAAATTCCGTTGAGCGCGAAAACTCCGATTTCGATTTTGACGCGTGAAATTTTACAGCATGCCAAGAATTTAAACGAAGCCATAGCCATTGCAAAAAAGAGAAAAGTATTTGTTTCTGAATCTATTATGGTAGGAAGTGCCATTGACAACAAAGCCATTTTAATTGAAGTTTCGCCCAATAAAATGGATGTTTATGATGTTCAGAACAGCGATCAATTAATCTGTTCGAATCATTTTCAAGGAGAAGCTTTTGCAGCCGATAAACGAAATCAAGAGCAAATTTTGAATAGCCATTCTGAATATCGATTGGAAAGAATGCAAGAATTACTGTCTGAAAATCCGAAAGTAAATCCTGAAATTGCTTCCCAAATTCTTCGAAATAAAGACGGCTTACAAAACATTTCTTTAGGATACGGAAATGAAAAAGCACTCAATCAACTGCTCGCACATCACGGAATTATTTTTAAACCTAAAGAAAAATTAGTCTGGGTTTCTGCAAATCCATATCAATTGGGTGAATTTGTATGTTATGATTTGAATTCCATTTTTGGTGAAAATAAAAATGGCGCTGTATCTTTTCAAAAAGAAAATCTTAATATTGCCAAGGATCCATTTTTGGAAACTACTGCTTTTCAGAATTTTAAAAAGTTTAAAATTGAAGATCATAAAATAGATTCGCTTCTGGAAAAGAAAGAAACTATTTCTCCAGAATTCATTCCAAATTATCAATCGTTAAACCCCGATTATTGGGTTGTATATTATAAGGCAGGATTGTACTTTTACCAAAAAAAGGAATATCTGCAGGCCAAGCTTAATTTTGAAAAAGCTTTAAGCCATGAAATTACTACAGTTCCTGAAAAAGAAAAGATTGAAAAATATTTAAAAAAAGTCAAAAGAAAATTACAATGATTCCAGCAATAGAAAAAGATTCTTTAGAAGAAATTAAAATTTTTCAAGAACAAAAATTAGTCTCACTTTTAGAATATATCAGTCAAAATTCTCCTTTTTACAAAAGACTTTTTGCGGGACAAAATATTGATATTTCAAAAGTGAAAACGCTGGAAGATTTACAATTTCTACCTGTTACCACAAAAGAAGATTTACAGCAGTATAATGATGATTTTTTGTGTGTTCCGCAGCATCAAATTATAGATTATGCTTCGACTTCTGGAACTTTGGGCGATCCTGTAACTTTTGGTTTAACTGATTCAGATCTAGATCGATTGGCTTATAACGAAGCGATTTCTTTTGCATGCGCTGGAATTGCAGAAGGCGATGTGGTACAATTAATGACCACAATTGACAGAAAATTTATGGCTGGTTTAGCTTATTTTCTCGGTCTCAGAAAACTGAAAGTTGGAGTAATTCGTGTTGGTGCGGGAATTCCAGAAATGCAGTGGGATTCTATTTTAAAATACAATCCGTCTTATTTAATTACGGTTCCTTCTTTTCTTCTAAAACTAATTGAATACGCTGAAGCTCACGGAATTGATTATAATAATTCAAGTATAAAAGGCGCTGTCTGCATTGGAGAATCTTTGAGAGAACAGGATTTTTCTATGAATATTTTATCGAAAAAAATTACCGATAAATGGAATATTAAGCTGTTTTCGACTTATGCTTCGACAGAAATGAGTACGGCTTTTACAGAATGTGAACACGGAAAAGGCGGGCATCATCATCCAGAATTGATTATTGTTGAAGTCTTGGATGAAGAAAATCAGCCTGTAAAAAATGGAGAAACCGGCGAACTGACTTTTACAACTTTAGGAATTGAAGCCATGCCTTTATTACGTTTTAAAACTGGCGATATTGTTCAGCTTCACAACGAACCTTGTGCGTGCGGCAGAAATACTTTGCGTGTTGGTCCAGTTGTCGGCCGTAAAAAACAAATGATCAAATATAAAGGAACAACGCTTTATCCGCCAGCGATGAACGATGTTTTGAGTAGTTTTGATACTATCGAAAATCATCTTATTGAAATCTCTACAAACGATTTAGGAACAGATGAAATCCTGATTAAAATTGCCACAAAAAATCAAACTCCAGAATTTCTGCAAGAAATTAAAGATCACTTTAGAGCCAAATTAAGAGTAACTCCCAAAATAGAATTTGCTTCAAAAGAAGTTTTAAATCCACTGGTTTTCAATCCAATGAGTCGTAAACCAATTCGGTTTTTTGATTATCGTTAAAGGTACAAAGTTGCAAAGGTTCAGAGGTTCATAGGTTTCTTAAACCTAAAAAAGCATTTCATTTGTGAAAAACCTTTGCAACTTTGTCCCTCTGAACCTTTGAACCTCAATTTGGTACAAATTGAACTAAATGTTGTAATTTTGCAAAAAATAATGAAGATGGTCAAAATTGGCAACATAGAATTACCCGAATTTCCTTTACTATTAGCACCGATGGAAGATGTTAGTGATCCGCCGTTTCGCAGATTATGCAAAACGCACGGAGCCGACATGATGTATTCTGAATTTATTTCGTCGGAAGGATTAATTCGTGATGCTATAAAAAGCCGTATGAAACTGGATATTTTTGATTATGAACGTCCAGTGGGAATCCAGATTTTTGGTGGTGATGAGGAAGCAATGGAAATGTCTTCTAAAATTGTTTCTACAGTAAAACCAGATTTAGTAGATATCAATTTTGGATGTCCAGTAAAAAAAGTAGTTTGTAAAGGTGCTGGTGCAGGAGTTTTAAAAGATGTTGATTTGATGGTACGTTTGACACAAGCGGTTATTAAAGGAACTGATCTGCCTGTCACAGTAAAGACGCGTTTAGGCTGGGATGAAAGTTCTATTAATATTGATGAAGTTGCAGAAAGACTTCAGGATATTGGAGTTCAAGCTTTGACCATTCACGCCAGAACACGTGCGCAGATGTACAAAGGCCATTCTGACTGGTCGCACATTGCACGAGTAAAAAACAATCCAAGAATTACTATGCCTATTTTTGGAAACGGCGATATCGACAGTCCAGAGAAAGCATTACAATATAAAAACGAATACGGAATTGACGGAATCATGATTGGCCGTGCTGCAATTGGGTATCCGTGGATTTTTAACGAAATCAAGCATTTCTTTAAAACAGGTGAACATTTACCTGCTCCAACGGTTATTGATCGCGTTGAAGCTGCGAGAAATCATTTAATGTGGTCAATGGAATGGAAAGGCGAACGTTTGGGAATTGTGGAAATGCGTCGTCATTATACCAATTATTTCAAAGGAATTCACTCTTTTAAAGAATTCAAACAAAAATTAGTTACAACTGATGCGCCTCAAGATTTATTCAATATTATGAAAGAAATTGAGCAGGTTTATGCGGGTTATGAGTTTGTTTAGAAATAGAATATAATCTTTGTCAAAGTTTTGAACTTTGACAGAGAGCTGTAAACGAAAAGACCTTCAAAATTTGAAGGTCTTTTTATGATTTTATTTTATTGATTCTAAGATTTTGTCTGCAATTTCAGACTGCCCCTTTTCACTAGTTAGATAGTCTCTATCATTTTCATTAGACAAATATCCCATTTCTAAAAGCACAACTGGGCATTCTGCATTTTTTAAAATAAAAAAAGGAGCTTCAGTTACTTTTCCTTTTTCAAGATTTCCATTAATTGCAATTTTATCAATTACCGTTTCAGCAATTTGTTTTGATTGATCATGAAATGTTTCCTTTGAAGTAATATAAGCTCGTACTCCATTCGCTTTTACATTTCTATTAGTACTAATATGCAGAGAAATTACTAAATCTGGTTTTAGGTTGTTTATTTTGGAAACTCTTTCTGCTAAATCCATATTAACATCTCCGTCACGAAGTAAAACAATTTCGACATTTGCATTCTTATTTAATTCCTTTATTTTCTTTGCGACTGCTTCAGTAATTGTTTTTTCCTCAAAACCTCGCACGTCGACGCCAGCATCTTGACCACCGTGACCTGCATCAATAACAATAGTTTTTTTGTCTAATGTTGTGAAGGCAAGAAATCCAAACACTACTGCACTTAAAACTGATAAAAATTGAATCTTTTTTTTCATAGGAATTTCGTTTTTGGTTAATTCAAATATAACGAAAAAAAATTACGAAATATTGTACAAAACGACAACTGAATACGTTTATTCTTTTGTTTGTAACAGAAAAACACAAACGATATTGTACTGGTTATGAGTTGATTAGAATCTATTAATCTTTGTCAAAGTTTTGAACTTTGACAAAGAGCTGTAAAACAAGAAGACCTTCAAAATTTTGAAGGTCTTTTTTTTACTTATCTTATAATTACACTTGAACTCGTTTCCACTTCCCTCTTTTATAGAAGAAAATCCCCGCCAGAGTAATTGCAGTTTCTGCAACTGGAATTGCAATGAAAACCCCAGTGGGTCCCATATTAAAATGCTTAGCTAATACGTAAGCCAGTGGAATTTGAAACAGCCAAAACCCAAAGAAATTAATTCCTGTTGGTGTCCAGGTATCTCCGGCTCCATTAAAAGTATTGATTAAAACCATTCCGATTCCGTAAAAAATAAAACCGACACTCATAATTTGAAGGGCTTCAACAGCAACTGTTTTTACCAATTCGTCGTTGGTGAAAAAGGAAATAATATATTTTCCAAAAGCCAATGTAATAATCATGATTGTCGCCATAAAAATCACGTTATATTTTGCTGTTGTATAAACTGATTTTTCGGCACGTTCGATTTGTTTTGCACCTAAATTTTGTCCAACCAAAGTTGCCGCCGCATTACTTAATCCCCAAGCTGGAAGAATAAAGAACATCATAATTCTAAGTGCGGTTTGATAACCTGCAGAACCATGATCTCCGCCAGTTGTTGCTACTAATTGTGCTAAGAAAATCCAGCTGCAAGAAGCAATTACAAATTGTAAAATTCCTGGCGCAGCGATTTTTACTAAAGCTTTGATTTGTTTAAAATCTGGAGCGAAGTATGAAACCTTAATTTTTAAAATTCCGTTGCCAAAGAACAAATGATAAACTTGATATAGTACTCCAGTAGTTCTTCCGATTGTTGTTGCCAATGCAGCGCCAACTAATCCGAAAGCAGGAATTGGCCCTAAACCATTAATTAAAATTGGACATAAAATGATATTACAAATGTTGGCTATCCAAAGACTTTTCATTGCAATTGCTGCGTTTCCTGCTCCGCGAAAAATTCCGTTAATCAAGAACAAAAGCATAATACATAAACTGGAGCCAATCATGATCTGTGTAAATACAAAACCGTGTTCGGCAGCATCAGCAGATGCGCCCATAAGCAGCAGAATATCTTTAGCATAAATAATTCCCAAAACACTCATTACGCTGTTTACGGCAATTGCTACAATGATTGCCTGCATTCCTGCTTTTGCGGCTGCGATTGGATCTTTTTCTCCTATTCGTCTTGCAACGACTGCAGTTGCCGCCATACTCATTCCAATAGCTAGAGAATATATAACGGTTAATACGGATTCGGTTAAACCAACTGTTTGAATGGCAAAACTGCTGTGTTCTAAATGTCCAACGAAATATAGATCGACTAAAGCAAAAACCGATTCCATCATCATTTCTAAAACCATCGGAATGGCCAATAGAATTACGGCTTTCTTTATGCTTCCAGAAGTATAATCAAATGATTCGTCGCCTTTTAAGGCTGTTTTTAAAGTGGTAAAAATTTTAGAAAATAGACTTTTCTTTATAGTTGTTTCTGTCATGATATATTAGGATAAATGATAATATTGGCTCAGATGTACTTTGATCTGAACTAAAAAAACAAACTGTAGGTATCCTAATTATTGTAAAAATAAAATAGGATTAGGCAGAAACAATCATATGCTGTAGATTTTTAAGGTGGTAAATATAAGTAATATTTTTAAAGAAGAAATTAATCCAGCAGTTTTTTGCTAACGCGGCTGCTTGCAATTAATGATGCAATAAATCCCAGTGATAAAATCGTCGTCATGACAATTAGAACATTTTCTACTGAAAAAACAACAGGATAAGCTAAAGTTGGCGTAATCATTATCAGTTCATATTGCTGCTGCAAAATCACCAAGATTACTCCTAAAGCAAGTCCTATTAAACCACCAAAAAAGCTTAGTAAAGTACCTTGAAGTAAAAATATCTTTCTAAGACTATTGATTTCTGTTCCGAGATTAAAAAGTGTTTTAAGATTTCCTTTTTTCTCTAAAATCATCATAATCAATGCTCCAACTAAATTAAAAAGTGCCACAATGATTACTAAAGTAAAAATCAGATATACAACAATGTTTTCAGTGTTAAGCATTTTGTATAACGACTCGTTTAATTGGGCTCTGTTTTTTAATGTAATTTTATTTTTGAAAATAAAGTTGAGTTGCTTTTTTACTGCATTTTCATCTGCATTTTCTTTTAGTTTAAATTCAATTCCAGAGATTTGATTGGTTTTATACATTAATAATTCCTGCACTAAACCTAAATCTGCAAAGACATATTTTGAATCTAAATCTTCACTTATGGAGTAAATTCCAACAGGTAATACATCTGTTTTGTTAAAAGCTTCTTCAGGATTTTCGATTGCTCCTTTTCCGGGTTTTGGGGCGAAAACCTGCAGCGGATTCTCAAAATCGAGAATTCCCATAGAAAAATTTTGAGATAAACCGTAGCCAATTACAACCTGATAGCTGTCTGGTTTAAGCCATTGGCCGCTGTAAAGTTTTTTCTTAATATCGTTGACAACTGCATAAGAACTGTCAACTCCTTTTAGGTAAGTAACTTGTTGTTTGTCTTTAAATAAAAACAAAACACGTTCTTCAATTATTTTGGTGTAAGAAGCAACGCCGCTGATTTTCTTGATCTGACTTTCCTGATCGGGCGCAATGAGAAATGATTTTCCGTAAGTACTTCCCATTTTTAAATCGGGATCGATTTCATTTGTAAACGAAAGACTAAAAACTTTTAAGCCGCTGAAAACAGATAAAACAACAAACAAAGCCATCGTGCCAACAATGATTCCCATGCTGGCAATGCGGTTAATAATATTAATAGCATTATTTTTACTACTGCTAAAAATATAGCGTTTGGCTATGTAAAGGGGGAAATTCAATTTATGATTTTCTTCTTTTTTCTAAAAGATCACGATTTTCGATTGGGTTCTCTCTGTTTGATAAAGCGTTATCAATTTTTTCGATATAATCTAAAGAGTCATCGATAAAGAATACCAGATTTGGTACACGACGTAATTGCAAACGCACACGTTGTGACAAATCATGTTTTATTAAAGTTGTATTTGATTTAATTCCTTCTAAAGTTTCTTTTGCTTTTTCTTGAGGAAAAATGCTTAAATATACTGTTGCTACAGATAAGTCTGAAGTAACACTAACTTTGGATACCGAAATTACCAGATTAGTAACTCCGTTTTTTCGCACTTCACCTTGCAGAATATCAACCAGATCTTTCTGAATGACACCGCCTATTTTTTTCTGTCTATTTGTTTCCATAGTGCAAAAATACTATTTTTAAATTTTAATCGATACAATTTCAAATGAACAATAGGATGATTTTTGTGTTCTGATTCATTTTTCTCTCTATTCTAATTATTCTTCCCAAAAATTTTCTCAATTTTTACCATTCTCTGTTTGCAAACTTTTTTTCTTTGTTTTGAATTTTTCAAAACAAACCAGATGTTATATGTTTAAAATATTAGTAAATAAAAAACACATATTTACGAATATTATGCTAAAAATTAAATATTAGATAAATTTATTATCACTAACATAATGTGCTTTTTTATAAAAATTTATCACTTTTTTTAGGTTAAAACTAAATTAACAATAATTAACTTAAAAACCAGTAAATCAACTAGTCACGAAAAAATATATGTAAAATATTTACAAAAAAACACCTAGAGACTTCATATTTAACAGGATAGAACAGGATACAAAGAGGTGAGGATATAAATAAGTTTATCTCAACTTATCTAACCAAAATTATCCTTATGAAAAACAAAATTAATCATTTGATTGTTTTGATCTTTTCCATTTTGTTTCATTTTACTGGCCTTGCACAGAACAAAATGGTATCTGGATCAATTACCGATTCAAACGGAATTCCTATTCCTGGAGCTAACATCATAATTAAGGGATCTCAAATTAGTGCGATCTCCGATTTAGATGGAAAATATTCCATAAACGCAAATACAGGCAGCGTTTTAATTTTTAGTTCTACCGGCTCAGAAACAGTCGAAAAAACTGTTGCTCAATCTTCTACAATGAATATCACGCTTTCCGACGAAGTTTCAGAACTTAAAGAAGTTGTGGTTGTTGGTTACGGAACGATGAAGAAGAGTGATTTAACTGGATCTATAACTCAAATTAAAGGCGATGTACTAACCACAGTAACAAGCTCAAATCCGCTAGAGGCAGTTCAAGGTAGAGCTGCAGGTGTTGCAGTTTTAAACAACGATTCTTCTCCTGGTTCTTCGCCAAAAATAAGAATACGTGGAAACGGTTCTATTAGTGCCGGCAATGACCCATTAATAGTTGTTGATGGTTTTGCTTTGGTTAACAGCAACTTGAATGACATTAGCTCAAACGATATTGAGTCTATGGAAATTCTTAAAGACGCATCATCTGCTGCTATATATGGTTCAAGAGGCGCAAATGGTGTTATTCTCATTACAACAAAAAAGGGAAAAAAGGGGCAAAATAATTTGGAGATAGTGGGCACCAGCGGTATCTCTACTCCTGCGCGACTGCCTAAATTGTTAAGCAGGGATAATTTTGTTAATTTCATTAATGACGCTTATACATATTCAACTGGGAAACCAGTTTACTCTGCCACTAATCCTGCTCCAAATACAAATGTTGACTGGCAGAATGAAGTCATTCAAAACATGGCTTTGATGAAAAATTATTCTTTATCTTTTAGTGGAGGAAAAGAGAATACAACATATCTGCTATCGGGAAATATTTTTTCGCAAGACGGAATTGTAGAAGCTTCTGGTTTTAAAAAGATGACACTTAGAACAAATTTGAATCATGAATACAAACCATGGCTTACAGTGGGAACACATTTACAAGTTGGGCGTTCGCAAAGAGACATTCGCAATAATCCTACTGGGGATATTTTTCGATACGGCTGGCCAACTATTCCAGTAAAAAATGCTGATGGAAGCTGGTACTATGCAACGGAAGACCCAGCGATCAGTTCTTATTTTGAAGGAACTTGGAATCCTGTTTCAGAGGCTTCAGAAATGACAAATGAAATTTCCTCAGATCGTATTTTAGGAGATGTTTATGCTCATTTTAAGCTCGCTAAAAATTTAACTTTTAAAACCAATTTTGGTGTAGATATTTCTAATGAAAAGCAATATGAATATTATACTTCAAAATCAACAGCAGGAATTGGATCTGGAAGTACTGGTACAGGAAGCCAATACTACAGAAGACAAACTTCTCAGCTGACGGATAATATTTTAAGCTACTCTAATACTTGGAATGATAAACATAGTTTTACTGCAACGGGAGTTTATTCTTGGCAGGAATATGTATATGAAGATTTAGGTGTAAGAGGATCTGGTTTTCTAAATGATGCTACGGGAGCAAATGATATTACGTATGCAGATAGAGGAAGTATTACCAATTCATCTACTAAATATTCAAGTAAATTAATTTCATGGACCGCACGTGCTTCTTATGCTTACGATGAAAAATATCTACTTACATTGACTGGCCGTTACGATGGATCTTCTCGTTTTGGAAATAATAACAAATGGGGATTTTTTCCTTCTTTGGGATTAGGCTGGCGAATTGATAAGGAAAATTTCTTAAAAGAAAATAAAACAATTACGGCATTAAAACTTAGAGCAAGTTATGGTGTTACTGGTAATCAGGAAATTGGTAATTACCAATCTTTATCGAAACTTGTAAAAGCCAATTATGTTTATGAAAATAACCCAATTTTTGGATTTGTAGAAACTATTGGAAATCCTGATCTAAAATGGGAACGCAATATTCAATATAATGTGGGACTGGATCTAAGCTTATGGAACAGATTGGATCTAAACTTAGATTTTTACCAAAGACAAACTTCGGATTTGTTGTATAATGTTCCTATTCCTACAACTTCGGGTTATAACAGTATGTTACAAAATATTGGAGAAGTTAAAAACATTGGTTTTGAAGTTACTGCAAAAGTACAGATAATCGACTCCGCTTTTAAATGGGATTTAAGTACCAATTTCTCTAAAAACAAAAATGAAATCGTCAGCTTATATGGCGATGTAGATCGTATTAATGTTGGCAGTTCATCTTCAGGAATAGCTAAATATTTAATGGTCGGCCAGCCGGTAAATAGTGTTTGGGCGCGCGAATCTGCAGGTATCATTCAGACACAGGAACAACTAACGGCGTATCAGCAAATTCGCCCGACGGCTAAGCTGGGAGAAGAAATGTATGTCGATAAAAACAATGATAAAATCATCAATAATGATGATTATGTAAATATTGGAACCACTTCACCTGATTTCTTTTATGGAATTTCAACTAACGTGAGTTATAAAAACCTGGCTTTAGATATTTATGGGCAGGGAGCAACAGGTCTGGCTTCTGATGAAGATAATAATTATATGGTTTTTGGAGAAAATCAAATTCAAAACAGAAATTATATTCCAACTCAATATGCATATGACAGAATGTGGAGTCCGACCAATACGTCTGGAACTTTTCCTAGAGCTGGCGCACAAGAAGTTTATTTGTCAAATCGCACGAATGGAGACTGGAATTATTTTGTGATTAAGAACATAAAATTAGCTTATAATTTATCGAATGTTATTAAAAATGTTGATTGGGTAAAACAATTAAATGTTTATGTGAACGCGCAAAACTACATCAACATTGCTAATCACAGAGGCTATAATCCGGAGAGTGGAAGCGTAAATTCACCGTATGTAAAAACTATGCTTGTTGGTTTTACTGCGAAATTTTAATTTTAAAAATCTATAAAATGAAAATCCTAAAATATATCTTTTCAGGTTGTGCATTACTGCTCTTTTCTCAATGTACAGATCTAACCGAAGAACCTTACACTTTTTTATCGCCAGCAAATTATTATAAAAATGCGAGCGAACTAAACACGGCTTTAGTTGGTGTTTATGATGGCTATCAAAATGGTTTTAATGGTAATTATAAATACATTATGTATTTGGAAGTTCTAACTGAGTTTGGTTCTCCTGCATATGCAAAAGACGATGTACAGCTTTGGAATGTATGGGCAGACATGAATAATTCTGATAAAATGGTAATTACCAATTGGGATGATGCTTATAATATTATCAATAGAGCAAATTTGGTAATTGGCAGAGGAGAAAATGTTGAAATGGATGAAAATCTTAAAAAAAGATATTTTGCTGAAGCCCGATTCCTAAGAGCGGCCACTTATTACAATTTAGTACGTATGTATGGAGGAGTTCCTATTCCTGAAACTTTTACAGAAGGACTTAAAAACTTAGCAATTCCACGAAAGTCAACCGATGAAACTTATGCCTATATCATTGCAGACCTTGAATATGCCGAAGAAAATCTTCCTCAAAAATCAGGGTATGAAAATGGTAATAACTGGAGAGCATCAAAAGGAGCGGCTCAAGCTTTACTTGGTGATTTGTACTTAACACGAGGAAGTATGACGGGAGATAGAACATATTTCCAAAAATCAAAAGATTACTGTACCAAAGTGATTCAATCTGGGCAGTATAATTTACAGCCGAATTTTAAAGATTTATGGTTTTGGTGGAATACGAACAATAAAAACGGAACGGAATCTGTATTTGAAATGCAGTACGGAGCTGTTGAAAATGAGTACAATAATAACCATGTTATGTTTGGTGTAAATATAACCGAAACTACTCTTGGCTGTTATATGTACCATAGATTTGGACCTTCTATACAGCATTATCTTTCTTACAGCAATGATGATACCCGAAAAGAAGGCAGTTTTTTAACAACTGTAAACGTCACAGAAAAAGGTAATCCAAGCCACATAATACAAACCATAGAATTTGTTCCAGGTGATAAAGGGTTTTTCCCAGGATCAAAAGGATGGAAAACTGCATCTCCGGGAAATCTTAAATTTTATGACAGAACAGAAAATTCAGCTTCATTAAAAAAACCTCAGGCTAATTCTTATGTAATTCGATATGCCGATGTACTCTTAGATTATGCTGAAGCAGAGAACGAAATGAATGGCCCTGCAGCTGCCTATACTTATATAAACAGAGTAAGAAATAGAGCAAATTTACCAGATCTGACACCTGGTTTAGGCAAAGAAGAGTTTGCAGATGCTATTTATAAAGAGCGAGGATTTGAATTTGTTGGTGAAGGTGTATTATTTTTCGATGAATTACGAACTAATCGTATCGGCAAAAATGTAGCAAATCATGTAAAATGGGGAAATGATAATGGCATTAATATGTATGTTAACAATCCGCTTCAATTTACCCCTTCTAAGAATTTCTTATTTAAAATTCCTAGATATGATCTAGATTCTAATCCTGCACTAATACAAAATCCTGATAACGCAAGTAATTAAAATAACAAATCCTTTTCACCAGCTTAATCTGGTGAAAAGGATTTATATTAAATTAAAATATTTTTAAATTATCTGCTTTGCAGCCATCCTTCTGGATTATTGTTTGAAGTATTTTGAAGGATCAAGAATTTTATAATTGTTTTTCCTGTATCTCCACTTGTTCTAACTCTTCCAATGTTTTGTTTAATTGTTACTTTGTCGCCTTGGCTAACCGAAACAGAACTTAAGTTTTGGTAAACTGTAAAAAAGTCACCATGCTGAATTACGACGGCTTTATTCACTGGAGATAAAACAATAACTTTTGAAACTTCTCCTGCAAACACTGATCTTGCGCTGGCTCCATCTTCGGTTGTAATCTCAACTCCTGAGTTATGCACCGTAAGTGACGGATGAAGTGGATGCGGCTGATCTCCATATCCTAAAGAAATAAATCCTTTTTCTACCGGCCAAGGTAATCTTCCTCTGTTGGCTTTAAAGTCTGCCGCTAAGATTTTATCTTCTGGTGTCAATGCAATTTTAGAAGAAGAAACAGGTGCTTTTGCTTCACTCGAACCTGGGTTTGCTTTTGCTCTTTCTGCAGCTGCTTTTCTATTTGCTTCTGCAATCGCTTCACGAATTAAACGATCAATTTGTCTGTCAATTCGTTTTGATTCACTTTGTTTTGATCGAATATCTGCAGCAATTTTATTTTTATCTTTTTTAAGCAAATTAACCAATTTTTGCTGCTCTTTTTTCTCTTCTTCAAGAGTAACTTTTTCCTTTTGATTTTCGACAATGATCTTCTTTTTAACCTGTCTTTGTCCGTCAAGTTTCGCATTAAAATCAACTAACTGCGCAGTTTTTGACTGAATTTCAAGTCCTTGATTTTTTCTAAAAGCGGTATATTGTTTTAGATACTGAGCTCTTTTATAAGCTTGTAAGAAACTTTCAGAAGATAATATAAACATTGCCCGGCTTTGTTCAGATCGGCTTTTGTACGATTTTAAAATCATTTCGGCATAATCTTCTTTTAAAACCTTTAGCTCTTTTTTAAGTTTATTAACCTGAACCTGATTAATATACATATCGTTACTAAGCAGTTTTTCCTGCTTTGCTGTAGTATTAATTAATTTCTCTTTTAGTTTGATTTTGTTTGCCTGAATTAAATATTCATTCACAGCAGATTTCTCTTTTTTTCGAACAGACTGCAACATCTTTTCATTATCTCTAATTTCCTGTTGAATTTGAGCTTTACGCTGCTCCAGTTTTTCTTGCTGCGAATCCTGCGCCCATACAAATGTAGTGGCACAAATTAAAACTAGACTTAGGAGAAATTTTGGCATGTTTCTATTTTTATTTTGCAAATTTACTTAATTGTAACTTTTTTATAACCGCTTGGAACGCTATATGGAAAAGAAAGTTCTTCGTTAAATGAAATATTATTATAATTCAAATTAATACTTGTTTTCCCTTTTGGCTGTACTGCATTTATTTCGATACTTGTTGGAAGTGTTCCCTGATTAAAAACTTTACTGTCTGCATAAGCAATCTGTAATGTTCTGTTTTCAGAAGGCTGCGAAATCTCTTCTTTTTGAATTAAATATTTTTCACCGTCTAAGAAAAAGGTTTTCTTCAAGTTAGCATCTTTTTCTTCATCCAGTCTAAAAAGGTTTTCTACGATTGTCTGCGTATATTTTCCTTTTCTTAAATCGTCAAAAGCTTCTCCAACTAATAAATTCTGAACTTTACTGTAATCTAAATCTGTTCCCAGCCATTTACTTAAACTTGTAAAATCTCCTTCGTAGTAAGTACTGTTTATTTTTTCGTAATAACTTACTGCTGACGGTGTAATCAAAGCTTTAGCCATTGTTATTCCTAAAAAACGCACACTTATCAAAATCTGTTTGTCTTTTTCGATTCTAATTTCGGCAGTAACATTTTGACTTTGTTTTTCATCAACATATTTCGCACTTGCTTTTATGTATAAAGTCGAAAAATCTAGTTTATTATCGTAATGTTTTTCTATTACTTTTTTATCTTCTTTTGGTGCAATTGTCTGGCTTGTATTACTTTGTACTGCGACCGCTTTCGTTTTACACGAAATTACAGCAGTAGAAAGTATTAGTACTATTATATATTTTTTCATCTGAGTTCTATTTTACTTTTTTTTCTTTAATAATTCATTTGCCTTCAAAAAGTATTCCTCTTTTTTCTTGGCATCTCCCAATCCATTGTATGCCTCTCCTAATTGAATATTAAAATTTGCTTCTAACTTTGTATCATCAACTACATAATCTAGACCCATTTCAAGAACGGTTTTTGCATTTTTAAATTGTTTTTGCTGATTACTTCCTAAACCTGCAAAATAATAAAACTGCGCCTGACTTGGATAAACTTCAATCAGCATCATTGCTCTTTTTGTCATTGGCTCAAATTGTTTGGTCTGCGAATAGGCCTCCAGAAGCAACATATTGGTTTCAAGATCAGTATCTGAATGCGCACTTAAATCTTTTTCATAATATTTAACTGCATTTTCAAATTGACCTTTACTGTGATAGAACTTCCCTATTTCTTTTGCGACATCAACATCTTTATCATTGTCAAAATAAGCAATTGCCTTTTCTAAATCTGGAGCATACTGCGGATTTTTGTTTACATAAATCAAAAACTCATTTAAAGTTCTGTGTTTAATCTTCGAATCAATTTTTGAACTTGCCAAAATCACATTCATTGATTTTATAGCTTTATCAGCTTGATTGGCATCCAAATAGTTTTTAAACAAACTAACCTGCGCCCATTCTGAAGTTGGGATTTCTTTTGCTAATTGTTTTGCAACTTCAAGAGATTTCTCATTTTCATTATTCTTAGAATATAAAAAAATAAGATTCACATAATTTGATTCTTCTTTTGGGTCTTTTTTAATCTGCTGCACTAAATTATCAATTTCTGCATTTTGATATTTGCCTTGAGATAAAATCTGCGATTTATAAATTTCACGATCGGCAGATTTTCCAAACTTCTCGTTCATTTCATTTATTGCAGTCAATGCTAAGTCAGACTGATTAGTAATCATGTATAGCGAAATCAAATCATCTTTATACTCTTCGTCAAAAACAATTATTTTCTTTATGGTTTCGATTGCCAGCGCATAGTTTTTCGTCTCGTAACTTACGTCATAAATTCCAAGCCAAAACCATTTGTTTTTAGGATCTAACTGCGTTGCTTTTTCAAAAGCATCTTGTGCATTTCGATATTCTTTAAGCGCCAGATAATTTTTTCCTAATTCAAAATAAGCCACTGCATCATTGGGTTTTAGTTTGATACATTTCTCCAATGACACAATAGCTTTATCGTAATTTTCAATTCCTTTTTGTTTCAACGATTCATAAAACGAGTCTTGATATTCGTCTGCTGCCATAGCAATATCTTCGGGTTCTGTCTGTGCAAAAACCGAAAATGATGTGCTGAAAAAAGCAAAACACAATATTGTAAAAACTCTTTTTTTAATCATTTTAAAAATTACATTTTTAAACCAAAACGAAAATTTAGTATTTTATCTATTCTAAAACCGAGTAATCTCCAATGCTCACATTAGTAAATTTACCATCATAGCTAACATGATTTCCTATCATTGCGTTATCTAAGTTAGCATTTTTAATTTGAGAATAGGTTTGAATTAAACTGTTTTTAATTATACTGTCAGTTACATGACATCCTTTTCCAACAGAAACATTTGGTCCAATTGTAGTATTTTTCAAGACTACATTTTCGCCAATATAACATGGTGGAATAATTGTAGAATTCTCCAGTTTCACATCATAATCAACTAAATGCTCACCATCATTGTGAAGAAATCCTAACATTCTAGTATTGGTTTCAACAGTAACGTCTTTGTTTCCGCAATCCATCCATTCATCAACGCTTCCGGTTTTAAAAACTTTACCGTTTGCCATCATGGCTTTGATACCATCATTAATCTGATATTCTCCACCGTTTTGAATATTATTGTCAAGAACACTTTGAAGTTCATTTCTTAAAACTCCAACTTCTTTAAAATAATAAATTCCGATAACCGCTAAGTCACTTACGAATTCTTTTGGTTTTTCAACCAATTCTACAATTTCATTATTTTGATTAAGTTTTACAACACCAAAAGCCTCTGGCTGTTCAACTTGTTTTACCCAAATAACAGCGTCAGCTTCAGGATCTAATTCAAAATCAGCTCTAATTAAAGTATCTGCATAGGCAATTACTGCTGGCCCAGACAAAGATTCTTTGGCACACATAATGGCGTGGCCAGTTCCTAAAGGCTGGTCCTGACGATAGATAGAAGCTTTAGCTCCTAATACTTGTGCTAAATCCTCTAAACTTTTTACAACATCATCTCCAAAAAAAGCTTCATCACCTAAAATAAATGCAACTTCTTCGATAGGTTCTTTTAATATTTTAGCGATGTCTTCAACTAAACGATGAACTATAGATTTTCCAGCAACAGGAATTAATGGTTTTGGTACTGTTAATGTATGAGGCCTCAATCTTGATCCACGGCCTGCCATTGGCACAATTATTTTCATTCTTTATTTGATTTTATGGAAGATCAAAAAAATCTTCATTGGGTTTGGTCTTTCTTTTTTAAAGTGTTTTTTATTCAAAAACTATTTTACTCCAGTGCTTCCAAAGCCTCCTTCACCTCTAGATGTTTCAGAAAGTGTTTCAACTTCAATCCATTCTGCTCTTTCATGTTTTGCAATAATCAGCTGCGCAATTCGCTCTCCGTTTTCTATTACAAAATCATCGTTTGATAAATTTACTAAAATTACTCCTATTTCTCCTCTGTAATCTGCATCAACTGTTCCTGGCGAATTTAAAACTGTTACGCCTTTTTTTGCCGCTAAACCACTTCTTGGTCTTACCTGCGCTTCATAACCAATTGGCAATTCAATAAAAAGTCCTGTTTTTACGATCGTTCTTTCTAAAGGTTTTAACGTAATTGGTTCTATAATATTGGCACGCAAATCCATTCCTGCAGAAGCAATAGTTTCGTAATTTGGTAATTCGTGCTGCGATTTATTGATAATTTGTATTTTCATTTTTAAATATAAAATTTATAAGTATGGCTTATTTTCTCTTTAATATTCCTTTTATGGTCGCTTTTTCAAAATGGTAAACCATATACATAAAAACTAAAAGAAGCGGAATTCCAACATAATATTTTTCTCTGAATCCGTAAAATGAAATTATCGAAAATAATATTGAAACACCTAAATAAGCACCGATTTTGTTCATGTCGTACGGAATTGGATAATATTTATTTCCTAAAACATAAGAAATAAGCATCATGCTTCCATAAGCCGAAATGGTTGCAATTGCCGAACCATAATAGCTGTATTTTGGAATTAAAATATAATTTAAAACCAAAGTTACAATAGCACCAACAATAGAAATGTAAGCACCAATTTTTGTTTTGTCTGTTAGTTTATACCAAACCGATAAGTTGTTGTAAATGCCCAGAAAGAAATTTGCCAAAATAATTAGAGGCACAACTTTCATCGCTTCCCAATAGGATTTATTATCTAACAATAAGTATTTTAAAACGTCTGCAAAAACGATAACTCCTAATAGAATCAACGAACCCAAGATCACAAAATATTTGGTAATTACGGCATAAGTCTGCGGTGCATTTTCATTTTTGGCATGGCTGAAAAAGAAAGGTTCGATTCCTAATCTAAAAGCTGTTGCAAAAAGCACCATAAATAATCCTAATTTATAACAAGCAGAATAAGCTCCAACTTCAGATTTTGCTAAATTTTCAGGAAGTAAATAACCTAAAAGGATTTTATCAAAATGTTCGTTTACAGCAAAAGCCAGTCCGGCAACCAAAATTGGTAATCCGTATTTCATCATTCTTCTCCAAAGTTCTGGATCAAATTTTCGCCCAAGCGAAAGATAATTTGGCGAAAGCACTACAAATGTTGCTAAACTTGCCAAAAGATTAGCGATGAAGATATAAGCGATTTGGAAATTTTCTACATATAAGTTATCCCACACAGAACCTGGATTTACTTCAGCAAGCTTTGGCAGGTACATTAAGAAAAATATATTTAGCAATAAGTTTATTACGACATTTCCAATCTTAATAGCAGCATAAACCATTGGTCTTTGGTTGGCCCTTAATTTAGAAAATGGAATTAAAACCAAGGCATCTAATACTAAAATCCAAACTGTATAAGTAATATACTGAACATCTACTTCGGCTAAACTTGCCAGTGTATTTCTGAAAATTAGAGCAACAAACAGAAAGATAATCGATGTCCAAAAAATTGAAATTGTAGAAGTAGCAATTACATTTTTCTTGTCTTCTTCGGCACTGTAAAATCTAAAAAAAGCAGTTTCCATTCCGTATGAAAGAACTACATTAAAGAAAACCATCCAAGACAATACTATCGAAACCTCGCCATATTCGGCGGTAGGTAAAATTCCTGTATATACTCTCACTAATAAAAAACTCAGCATTCGCGGTAAAACTGTTGCCAGTCCGTAAATTGCTGTTTGCTTGAATAGATTTTTATATAATCCCAAAATATAATTGTAATAATGTTTGTAAGACAAAAATAACCATTTCTTTTGTTTAATGGCGCTTTTGTTTGATGCAATAAAGAAAAGTTCTAACTCTTTTAAACCGTCATTTTCTTTTCATCCAAAATTTTCACAAAATGAAATCCTTTTGGAGCGTAACCTTGATTGTAGTAAAAACGATGCGCGCCAAAATTTCCAGTAAACGCATCTAAAACGATACTGCTGCAATTTAATTCTATCGCTTTTTTCTCAATATAGTCTGTAAGCTTTTTTCCAATTCCTTTAGATCTATATTCTGGATGAACTACAAAATTATCAATTTCGAGATATTTTCCCGTCCACAATTTTGTTGCCGACCAGCAGCCGGAAATTCCTACACAAAGGTTATTTTCAAAAACTCCAATCTGAGTATAATTGTGTGGAATCATTTCAGAAAGAAATGATTTATATTTTTCTAAAGTAATATTTGGATACAAAAATCTGATGGTTTCAATTTCAGCCAGCATCTCATCAATCGTAGTAATTTCGCGTATTTGTAGAGTCATTTTAATAGAATAGAAATCAAAATTAATTATTTTTTTTGAGCCAGTTACATAATTACCAGAACACTAACATGTGAAATATATAAATTTAAGTTAAAAATTATGTAACTTTTTTTATACAGTGTTTTCTTAAATTTGCTTCACAGGGATTGAGAAAGCTAAATACAACCCTTATAAAAAAGGAAGCACTGGGACTAATAAAGCTTGTTTGTTCCCATAAAAGACAAAGCATAAGGGATTGATTCTGCTGTATTGTAACCCTAAAAAAACAGAGCATTGGGACTAATAAAGCTAGTTTGTTCCCATAAAAGACAAAGCACAAGGGATTGATTCTGCTGAAATGTAACCCTTAAAAAACAGAGCATTGGGACTAATAAAGCTAGTTTGTTCCCATAAAAGACAAAGCACTGCAGAATTATCTGTCAATTTTTTATAAAATGGTAGTGATTCTCAATTTATCAATAATTTGAGAATCACCATTTTATAAAGTTATTTTTAAATAAGAAAAAACTTCCATAATAGAAAAAGCCAGCATTTGCTGGCTTTTTCTTTATATAATATCGAGTAAACTATCCATTTAAAGCTTCTGCTCCACCCACGATCTCTAAAATCTCGTTTGTAATAGCAGCCTGACGTGCTTTATTGTAAGTTAATTTCAATTGGTTTCTTAACTCAGTTGCATTATCTGTTGCTTTGTGCATAGCAGTCATACGAGCTCCATGCTCAGAAGCAAATGAATCACGGATACCTTTATACAATTGTGTTTTTAAAGACTTAGGAATTAAAGTCAAAACAATTTCTTCTTTAGAAGGTTCAAAAATATAATCTCCTGAAGAAACTGCCACATCAGATTTAATAGGCGCTAATGGTAAAAACTGTTCTGTTTGAACAATTTGAGTTGCAGCATTTTTAAATTGATTGTAAATTAACTCAATTCTGTCGTATTCTCCAGATAAAAATTTCTCAGTCAAATTATCTGCAATTCCAGCAACATTTTCAAACGTTAAATGATCAAAAATTGCATTATGATGACCGTGAACTATATGAGTTTTGCTTAAAGCATCATTTCCTTTTTTACCGATAGCAAAAACATCAACTTGCTTTCCAGCATAAAAATCAGTACGATTTTTAATCTCTTTAATAATATTTGAATTGAATGCACCACATAAACCTCTGTTTGAAGTTATAGCTACAAGCAATACTTTTTTTACTTCACGCTGAGTCGTGTAATCTCCTCCTACTTCACCTTCAAGTGTAGCAGAAAGATCTTGCAGTAACTCCGTTAATTTCTCGGCATAAGGACGCATTGCAGTGATTGCATCTTGTGCTTTCTTCAGCTTTGCAGCAGAAACCATTTTCATAGCCGATGTAATCTGCATCGTCGATGAAACGGAAGTAATTCTATTACGGATTTCCTTTAAATTTGCCATCTATTAATTAGAAAATTTGACAATTTGAAAATTAGATAATTAGAAAAGGTTAAAGCCATTTTCTAATTATCTAATTGACTTATTATCTTATTAGTTATATTTTGCTGAGATTTCTTTTGCTGCTTTTTCGATAACATCAGTAATGCTGTCATCTAATTTACCAGCTTTCAACGCGTTAAGCGTATCTTTATGTTTACTATTTAAGTAAGCTAAGAAATCAGCTTCAAATTCTTTTACTTTTTCTACAGGAACGTTTCTTAGTAAGTTTTTAGAACCAGCGTAGATAATAGCTACTTGGTTTTCAACAGTATAAGGATCATTTAAACCTTGTTTCAAGATCTCAACGTTTCTTTTTCCTTTTTCAATTACGTTTAAAGTAACAGAATCTAAGTCAGAACCAAATTTAGCGAAAGCTTCTAATTCACGGAATTGAGCTTGGTCTAATTTTAAAGTTCCAGAAACTTTCTTCATAGATTTAATTTGAGCATTACCTCCAACACGAGATACAGAGATACCTACGTTAATTGCAGGACGAACCCCGGAGTTGAACAAATCTCCATCTAGGAAAATCTGACCATCTGTAATCGAAATTACGTTTGTTGGGATATATGCAGAAACGTCACCAGCTTGAGTTTCGATAATTGGTAAAGCAGTTAATGAACCACCACCTTTTACGATAGATTTGATAGAATCTGGTAAATCGTTCATGTTTTTAGCGATACCATCATCAGCGATTACTTTACAAGCACGCTCTAATAAACGAGAGTGTAAGTAGAAAACGTCTCCAGGATAAGCCTCACGTCCCGGTGGTCTTCTTAATAAAAGAGAAACCTCACGGTAAGCAACAGCTTGTTTAGATAAATCATCATAAACGATAAGAGCTGGACGACCAGAATCTCTAAAGTATTCTCCAATTGCAGCACCAGCGAAAGGAGCATAAACTTGCATTGGAGCTGGATCAGAAGCATTAGCAGCAACGATAACTGTATAAGCCATTGCTCCTTTTTCTTCTAACATTTTAGCGATTCCTGCTACAGTTGAAGCTTTTTGCCCAATTGCAACATATATACAGAATACAGGTTTTCCTGCATCGTAAAATTCTTTTTGATTTAAGATTGTATCGATACAAACAGTTGATTTACCTGTTTGACGGTCACCAATAACAAGCTCACGTTGTCCACGACCAACTGGGATCATAGCGTCAACCGCTTTAACTCCTGTTTGTAATGGTTCAGTTACTGGCTGACGGAAGATAACACCAGGTGCTTTTCTTTCCAATGGCATTTCGTATAAATCTCCACCAATTGGTCCTTTTCCATCAATTGGAAAACCAAGAGTGTTAACAACACGTCCTACCATTTGCTCACCTACTTTAAGAGAAGCAATACGTTGAGTTCTTTTTGCAGTAGATCCTTCTTTAAGTCCAGTTGATGCTCCTAAAAGTACAACCCCAACATTATCCTCTTCAAGATTCAATACGATACCTTCCATACCGTTATCAAATTCTACTAACTCTCCATATTGTACATTAGACAGCCCGTAAACACGAGCAATACCGTCTCCAACTTGAAGTACTGTTCCTACTTCCTCTAGCGTAGCACCAGATTCAAAACCTTCTACTTGCTTTCTTAATATTGCTGAAATTTCAGCAGGTTTGATTTCCGCCATCTTAATTTATAATTTAGACACTTTTTTGTGTTATAAAAACTAATTACTTAACTCTCTTTTTAATACTTGTAATCTATTTGCAACAGAAGCGTTGTATTGATTATCTCCTATTCTCAAAATAAATCCACCAATAATTGAAGGATCTACTATATTTTCTATTGTAATTTTTTTATCTGATAAAGTTGCAACTTTTGCTAAAACTTTAGCTTCTAAAGCAGCATCCATCGGAATAGCTGTTGTAACCTTCGCTACTTCAACACCATTACTTTCATCAAATAATTTATTGTATCCTAATGCAATTGCATGAAGAATTTCAAATCTTTTGTTTTCAAATAATAAATGAAATAATCCTTTTGTTACTCCATTTACATCTGCAAAAACTTCTAAAAGAGCACTTTCTTTAACTTCAACTTTTGTAGTTGGGTTTTGAATAAAGGTACTCAATTCTTGGTTAGTCTCAATTGCTGTCGCAATTGATTTCATATCGTTATTGACAGCTTCGGCAACACCTTTAGAGTTTGCTAAGTCTAGAATTGCTTTTGCATAACGAATTGCTGCTCTTGTACTTGCCATAATCTTAGTTTAACTTTACGTCACCTAACATTTTCTCTACTAATTTAGTTTGAGATTCTTTGTTAGATAATTCTTCTTTCAATAATTTCTCAGCAATACTTAATGATAGAGTTGAAACTTGAGATTTCAATTCTGCCATTGCAGCATTCTTTTCACTTTCGATAGCAGCTTTAGCCTGTTCGATCATTTTTTGACCAGCTTCTTGTGCTTCGTTTTTAGAATCAGCAATCATTTTCTCTTTCATTTCACGAGCTTCTTTTAGCATCGCGTCACGTTCTGCACGAGCTTCATTCAAAATTCTTTGATTGTCAGCTTGTAAATTTTCCATTTCTCTCTTTGCGTTTTCAGCAGAAAGCAATGCATTTTTAATACCTTCTTCTCTTGCAGTGATAGACTCCATAATTGGTTTCCATGCAAATTTCACCAAAAGTAAAATTAATACTAACAAGATTAAAGCTTGCCAAAAGAATAAACCGAATGAAAAATCGTTAATTAACTTATCCATTTTATAACTATATTAAATATTTAATTTCTTTTTTAAAAGTAACAACATCTTTAACCAACCGTTAAAGATGCTGTTATTTCTTTCTTTATTATTTTCCTAAGATTAAAGCAGCAAATGCTAAACCTTCTAATAAAGCCGCGATAATAATCATCGCAGTTTGAATTTTACCAGCAGCTTCTGGTTGACGAGCAATAGCGTCCATAGCAGATCCACCGATTTTACCTAAACCTAAACCTGCACCGATTACTACTAAACCTGCACCTACTAAAGTTGGAATTGTTCCCATAAGTATTTATATATATAAAATTAAACTTCTAAATTAAATAATTGCTGTTTCGTCTTCGTGGTGGTGAGCATGATCATGATCTTGAACAGCCATACCAATAAATAATGATGATAACATCGTGAAGATAAACGCTTGTAAAAATGCAACTAAAACTTCAATAACAGAGATAAACAATGTTAAACCTAATGAGATTGGCAAATCTGCTGCTAAATTTTTACCTACGAAAATCATAGCAATCAAACTCATAATTACTACGTGACCTGCAGTAATATTTGCATACAAACGAATTAATAATGCGAATGGTTTTGTTAGTGTTCCTAAAACTTCAATTGGAGCTAAAATAATTTTCATTGGAACTGGTACTCCTGGCATCCAGAAGATGTGTCCCCAATAATCTTTGTTTGCACTAAATTGTGTAATTATAAAAGTAAATGCTGCTAAACAAACTGTAATAGCGATATTACCTGTAACGTTAATTCCTAGCGGTGTCATACCTAATAAGTTTAACAACCAAACAAAGAAAAATACAGTTAATAGGTAACCCATATATTTACGGTATTTTTTCTCTCCAATATTAGGAACAGCAATTTCGTCTCTAATAAAGATAATAAGCGGTTCTAAAACTCTACCAAATCCAGTTGGGATTGGTCCTTTTTTATATGATCTTGCTAAACCAGTAAACATTATAAATAATAATACTGAAACGAAAAGCATTGACACTACATTTTTTGTAATAGAAAAATCTAATGGTTTTTCATTTTCTGGATGTCCGTGCTCATTAAAGTTAATTGTGCCGGCAGCATCTGTTTTGTAAATTTTACCGTGAACTAATTTGTAGAAGTTTCCGTCAACCTCTGCAACTGTTTCACCGTGGTGTAATTTTGAAGAAGAGAAAATTTTCAATCCACCATCAATAAGGATAACCGGTAATGAAAAACCGTATTGTTTGTTTTCTTTCTCATCTGAGAAGAATACGAAGTCGTGAGAGTCTTGTAAGTGGTGATCAATAAAAGCATCCACTTTTGCCTTTGGATCAAGAGCAGCGTGCTCTCCTTCCTCAGGAGCATTATGCGAAACTACTTTCTCTTCATGAGCTGTTTCAGTTTGAACATGCGTTGAGTCATTCTCTGGATTTGCAAAACCCATAATTGGTAGAGAAGCTACAAAAGCGGCAAGAATAAAGCTGAGCGGTTTGTTTGAAATCACCATATCGTGGAAAATCTTATTTTTTTACGTTTCTAAAATTTGGTGCAAAGGTACATTTTTTATTAATATTCAAAAGGATATGAAAAATTATTTTTAAACCTTGTTTTAAAGAATTGTTATTTTAACGCTTTTCATTTAATAATCGGACAGTTAAAAGCGTCTGAAATAACAAAAACAGCACAAATGTTATAAAAAAACTAATCTTTTCAACATCGCTTTCTCCAGTTTTAATTTTTAAGATTGGCTGCAGAATTAAATATCCTAATAACATTTGTGTAAAAGTTCCAAATAAAAAGGCCATTCCGACGATTTCAAAATTCTTCTTTTTTACTATTAATAATATAAGGTATAATAAAGCCGATATTCCGAAGAAAAATAAATACAGTAATTCTAAACTATAATGAAAGTTTTGAATATTAATTTCACAAAAAAAGAAAATTGCTTTGTGAAAAACATAAGTAGTCAAAGTAAGACAAAATAAATAAAATACAAGTTTGTAATTTTTTAAAAGCATTTGAAATAATTTTTGCGCAAAGATGCAACTTTTATCTCAAAGCTATTTTTACTCACAACTACTTTGTCTTATTAATATCATTTACCTGGCGAATTACATTGTATAATGCAAGTCCAACACCAAGCATTACAAAAATGGTATTGTAATATACCTTGGGACTTGGATGATTTTCGTCAAGCCAAGTTCCAAAGTAAGAGAACAGAAAAATAATAACTCCCATTTGAAAAGGAATATTAATAAATGCAAGCCATTTATTTCTCCTATTATTATTCGGCTCCTTTTCCATCTTCTAACATTATTACTTGATTGGAGTGAGCCAGCATGGTACAGGTTGCAGTGAAGTCAGCCCCAGGCTCTATAGAAAGTTTTCCTACTGCTACTTCTCCATGTATTTGGGCAGTCGATTTAATATTAAGAATTTCAAGTACTTTTATTTTTCCATGAAATTCTCCTTCAATGTCTGCATTATTACAAATAATTTCTCCTTTGACTGATCCTTTGGCTCCTATTACAATTTTTCCTTGTGAAGTGAAATTTCCAATTAGTTCGCCGTCTAATCTAAAATCGGCTTTTGAGACTATGTCTCCTACTATTGATGTTCCTTCTACAATTCGATTCGTTTTTCCTAATTGCTCTGTGCCGCTTTTTTTTACTTTTTCAAACATTATTATGGGGTTTTTGGGGTCAAATAGGCATCTAGGTTCTTTTTAATTTGAACCACTTTGTAATTATCACTGGAAATAATAACTGCCGGATGTGCAATTTTATATTTTTTGTCATCTCTCAAAACTCCCGCAACGTCTTTTGCGTAAGCTTCAGATTTTAAACCATGGATAATTACAAAACTTTCAGATCGATTGTATTTATCAAAAGAAGTTGTCAATCGTTCAAAATTTTCAACTAATAAAAATACTCTAATCGCTTCTTCAATTTGTTTAAGCGTTTTAGTGTCATTATTAGGAACTGCATATAAAATTTTCCAGCTTTTGTTATCTTCTGTTGTAAAGTTTAATCTTTCTAAAGCAGGGACTTGTTTCTCCAGAATTTCTCTGGCATTTTTACCCTCTTCACTATTCGGATAATTATCTGCTGCATTTTCGAGACCTTTTTTATACGCTTCCAAACCATTTACTTTACCTAAAGTATTGGCTTTTAATAATTCATACTTCGAAACAATATCATCACCAGAATATTGATTTATCAAATTATCAATATTGGCTAATACCTCTTCAAATTTTTCTTCCTCAAACAGTTTATACCATTTTTGGTATTCTTTGTCTGGACTAGAATTTGGATCGTCTTCCTTATTATTTAAAATCTGAGCATATCTCGACCCTGGATATTTAGACGAAATCTCTGCTTTTATTGCTTCGGCTTTTTGCGGATTTGTAATTTGATAAATTTTATACAAATTGTACATGGATGGCAGCACCAGTTTTTCTTCTGGATTGTTGCGTAACAATTGTTCTAATTTATCGCTGGCCAAATTATATTCTTTAAACTTCTCCTTATATATAAGTCCTAATTGATAATATGCAAAATTACGTTCCTTACCAATACTGTCCATAGCTGGCTGTGAAGTAGGAAGTTGTTGTACATAAAATGCAACAGTATATTTTTCTGCCACAACTGTATCTTTTAATACGTTTGCAGCGTCTTGAGTACTAATTGTATCATTCATTGCGGCACTATTCGCATCTTTTATTCCTGCCAATCTCCAGTTACTTCCTAATGTTCTGGTTCCCCACATTTTTTTGAATTGCAGTTTCCCGTAAGCAACAGTTGTTGGGTTATAAAAATAAAATGTGCTTGCATTATCATTAGTCCCCATTGGCATGCCGATACCGTCTGAATCTAATTGTTTCCCTACAGACTGCGGATTAACAGCGCCACTTCCTGAAACCTCTGCTTGCGAATTCAAATTAATATTGGCTAAACGCTCTTTTTCTTTTTCTTCTAAAAGTCGTTTGGCTTCGTCTTTCTTTTTAAGCTCCGCAATATAATTTTCGAAATACACCTTTTTTTCTGTCGGAGGCATATTGAATACCATGATAATACTATCGTTACGTTTTGCAACGGCCTCGTATTTAATTACATTATCAAGATTTTTTCTGTTTTTTTCTATGAAAGCATATTCTCTTGTTTTTGAATCGAGTTTTACCAAGGTGCTGTCATAATACTTCGCTGCCATTGTATAGTTTGTATTTTTAAAATACATATTTCCAATGTTTCTATAGGCAGAAGCCATTAAATAAGGGTCTTTTGATTTTCTTCCTAAAGATTTATTATAAAATTTTAAAGCATTTTCCTGATCTTTTTTCTTATCATAAAACACACCCATTTCATAAAAAAGAACATCATAATAAGGACGGTTCTCACGATCAGTAACTAGCTTATTAAATGTTTTTAAAAAGATGGTATCGTTGTCTTTTTCATAATCGAACATCTGTGCCTTTCTAGCATAGGCGTGCATCATATATTTACGATCTGCTTTTCGATTTAAGTCGATTACGGCATTATAAAAATAAATTGCACTATCTCGTTTTTCTTGTTCCTGATACATTTGACCAAGGATAAAACGGTATCTAGCACGTTCTTCATTCTTTTTGGTAAACTGCTCTGCAATTCTCAGTTTGGCAACTGCGCTGTCTTTTTGTTCTAGATTTAAAAAAGCTTCCGCCAAAAGAGCATTCGCATCAGCAAAAGTTTGTTTGTCTAAATCTGTATTTTTAAGTAAAAGTTTAATGTTTTTTAAAGCAATAGCGTCGTTTCCTAGACGCATATTGGTTTTTTCACGCCAGATTTTAGCGGTGTAAATATTACTACTGTTTGGATATTTGTATAAAATATAATTGAATGCCTCAACCGCCGGAATAAAACGCTGATCGTAATATCTCGCTTTACCAAGCATTAAATAAGCTTCGTCAATTTGTGAGTTTCTTTCTCTCCCGCCAATATTCATGGAGTGCTTCTGAATGGCTTTGGTCGCCTTGGTTTCAGCGCGTTCAAAATCAGGATTTTTAGCTTTTTCCCCTTCAGAAAAATTTTCGTCAAACTGCATTTTTTCAATAGGCAGTAATTTCCAAAAATTATCCTGATTATTGGCCTGAATAGACTGTAATCCTTTATCCAGACCAATTCCTCCATTGTATAAAATATTATATTTTGTACCAACAGAGTGCGATGTTCTAGACAAAAAAGTATTTTTTTTGGTAGAACAAGCTATCAAAAAGAATAAAAAAACGAAAGTAAAACTATATTTAAGAGTATTCTTTTTCAATAGAAAAGAGTTTAAAACAGATAACTACTAAAAATTGATTTTAGTATATTGACTTGTAAAAATACGCTTCTTTTTGTAATATGGAATACTTATACTGCAAAAAACGATTCTAGTTCCTGAAGGGTCTCTTTTGAAGTCTGAATATCTTTTACAATTTCGCCTTTATTAAGTGCAACAATTCGGTCGCAAACTTCAACCGTATGCTGTAAATCATGACTTGAAACCAAAACAGTTACATTTGGATTATCGGCCAGTTCTTTTATAATTTTTTTCAACCTGCTAACAGTTGTCGGGTCCAAATTAGCAAAAGGTTCGTCTAAAATGATTACTTCAGGATTTCCTATAAGCGTTGCAATTATGCCCACTTTTTTCTGGTTCCCTTTAGATAAATCTCTCAAATATTTTTTATTGTTTAAAATTTCTCCATTGAAAAATTCTTCATGCTGTGCCAATAAAGCATCAACATCTGCTTTATTCTGATGGCGAAGATCTCCAATAAAATAAAAATATTCTTCTGGTGTTAAATATCCTATCAAAAAGCTTTCGTCAAGAAACGATCCTGTAAAAGATTTCCAGTTTTCGCTGGTATTTACCTGAATATTGTTGTTTATAACATATCCTTTTGAAGGCTGAATCAAATCTAAAAGCAGACTGAAAAAAGTCGTTTTTCCTGCACCATTATTTCCCACTAATCCGAAACTTTGCCCTTTTGGAATTTCAAGATTTTCAATATTTAAAACTGTTGTTCCGTTATAATTTTTGATAAGTTGATTTACTTGTATCATATTAATTTTAGATTTTAGATTGTTGATTTTAAATTAAAAATCTATTGCTTATTTATAGATTTTAGTTTTCCATTTGATAAATTATCTCATTATCAAATTGGCACATTTTCTAATTTAATTCTTTTGTTTATAAGCACTTATTGTACTGTACTTCTCTATTTTATATCTTTTTTCAATTAATGAAAAAACTTTTTCTTTAAAGATAAATCCTAAAACGCCGGCTCCGGCAACAAGACTTAAAGCAACTGTTTTATCTGCAAAATGAAGTCCGAGCCAATAAAGCAAAAGCGGTAAAAATATTTTTGGCAGTGATAGAAGCATGGCACTCACATTAAAAGCTTTTTTATCTCCAAAAGCTCCTCCAGCGTTACTTAGATCAATTGGCGTTTTGGTAAATGCACCGCCTAAAAGAACTAAATGTGAATTGACTCCAATGTTATAAATCGCTCCAACAACTATAGTTAAATAAGTCTCCCAACCATATAAAAGATAAAAAGAAGCCAAAATTGTAGAGATAAAAGTAGCAATAACTATAAGCCACCATTTTGAAGTAATGTAACCGCGATACGGAACATTTTGAGTCATTAGTAATTGATAATAAGAACTATCCCAGCTTGGAACAAACTGACCAAAGACAAATAAAAATCCTCCTGAAACAAATATTCCTGCAAAAATCTGCATAGCCGCCGGCTGATGAGAGTTTCCAAAAAAGATAAATCCATAAAATAAAAAGAGAACACTCATGAAAATAGTTGTTTTGGATCTTTTATTTCTTTTGATCAATTTAATGTCATTTTTAAGAAATGTTCCTAAAGTTCCAAACTGATTCAGCCAAGAAAAGTTTTCTGTAGCTGCAATATCTTGTTTTACAGAAAGTCCCGCATCCAAATATAAATTTGCTTTAAAATACTTAAAGGTAAAAGCGTATAATCCGGCTAGAACTAAAATTGGAATTAAAAACAAACCATCAATATCATAAAAACCCTGAAAAAATGGAGTCGTAAATACTGTTACATCAAATAATTTATAATATTGAGCTCCCGCTAAAGCTATAATTAGCGCTGCGAATAAGGCAAATAATTTATCGATGTTACTTAAAATAATATTCAGAAAATTATTGATGTAAATTATTGCCATAATTCCTAAATTCCAAAACACTATTTCGACAACATCGTAGCCATTTAAAATCAATACAACCGAGAACGGGATAAAAAATAGAGCGTGTACCCAATTAAAAAAAGACAATACTGTTTTGCCTAAAGAAAAATGAACAATTGTTGGTTTCTTAAATGGAAGAACCAATAAAGGTTTAATATTTAAAACAGGAATGGACTGCAAGAGCAATCTAACTATTAAATCAAAAAGAAAATAATATATTAGAAATCTGTTAACTGTTCTTAATGGTTCCAATTTCATATCCTTAAGGATATAAAATGCTCCTACTCCCATTCCAATAAAAATTAAGGAAAAATAAATCATCAAAAATCCTATTATAATTTTCATTGTCAGGTTTTTACCAAACGATGCCGATCTAATGAAAGCTTTCCATTCGAGGTAAATAAACTTTTTAATCATGGTTTATAGTTTTAGTTTCTTTGTAGTGAGAGATCAAATGTAGGAAAACGTTACAAAAAAAGTTAAAAAAAATAATTTAGTGTCAATCATTTAATAGTGGTTTGCTACTTTTGCATAAAAATTCTAACATGCCTTCATTCTTAAAACTTATAATTAAAGAAGTAAAACGCGAAACTGCAGATGCGGTTTCTATACTTTTTAATGTTCCCGAAGAACTAAAACCAGATTATAAATTTATAGCTGGTCAATATATAAATTTAAAACTAACTCTTGACAATCAAGAAATTAGACGTGCTTATTCTATTTGCTCTGCACCTGAAAGCGGCGAATTAAGAATTGCTGTTAAAGCGGTAAAAAGTGGCCTTTTTTCTCAGTTTGCCAATACAATATTAAAACAAGGAGATGTTCTTGAAGTGGGACAGCCGGAAGGAAAATTTACTTTTGAGCCAGATGCCGAAAGACAAAAAAACTACGCAGCTTTTGTTGCTGGAAGTGGAATTACTCCTGTTCTTTCTATAATCAAATCGGTTTTAAAAAATGAGCCAAAAAGTTCATTTGTATTGGTTTATGGAAATAAAACTCCTGAAAATACTATGTTTTATCAGGAACTTCATGATTTACAATTGCAATATGTAGGCAGATTTTTTGTGCATTATGTATTTAGTCAGGCAAAAGCTGAAAATGCTTTGTTTGGAAGAATTGAAAAATCTGCTGTGAATTTTGTTTTAAGTAACAAACACAAAGAACTTCAGTTTGATAAATTTTTCTTGTGTGGACCAGAAGAAATGATCAATACGGTTTCTGATATTTTAAAAGAAAAAAATGTAAAAGAATCGGCTATTAAGTTTGAGCTCTTTACATCTTCTTCTGAAGAACACGTAATTCAAGGTTCTCAAGAAGGACATACTAAAATTACGGTTTTAGTTGATGACGAAGAGACTACTTTCGAAATGTCTAAAAAACAAACCATTCTTGATGCTGCTCTAAAACAAGGAGTTGATGCTCCGTATTCTTGCCAAGGCGGTATTTGCAGCAGCTGCTTAGGACGTGTTACAACTGGAACCGCAGAAATGACGAAAAACTCTATTTTGACTGACAGCGAAATTGCAGAAGGTTTGATTTTAACATGCCAGGCGCATCCAACATCAGATACTATTTATGTGGATTACGACGACGTTTAATCTTTAAATTAGAATATTAAAAATTCCAACTTTTCAATTGGAATTTGGAATTTTTTTTTTGTTTAATTACCTTATTCCTTGATCTTTGTCAAGTTTGAAAATTGACAAAGATGTAAATTGAAATTTAATTGAATATGAGATCCGTAAGAGAAATTTTTAAAAGTAAGGACTATCTTTTAGAAGAACCCGAAGTTATAAAACTTGTAGAATATTGTGAGGAATTGCAGGATGAAATTGTTGAGCTTAAATTTGAGAAAACTTACAATAAAGAACTTGCAATGCTTGATATGCTGAAAGAAGTTATAAAAGGGTGCAATGACATTGAGAAGGAAAAAATGGAACACGAGCGTTTTGGTTATGAAGCACCCAATTATGAAGCTACAATTTCAAATCTTAAAAATTATATTTATAACCGATGTAAAGATGAAAAGATTTGGTTAGGATAAGAATAAACTCCAATAAAAAAATTCCAAATTCCAAATTATGATTGAATTAGGAATATGTTTTCATCTTTGTCAAAGTTTGAAACTTTGACAAAGATTATCTCAAATAAAAAATTCCAAATTCCAGTTATAAGTTTGGAATTTGGAATTTTTTAGCTTCAAATATTTACACTTTTTTGTCACCCTGAGCGAAGTCGAAGGGCATATGATATTGGACTTCGACTTCGCTCAGTCTGACAATAATATTATAAGTTGTTCTCAACTTTAAAAACCACTTCATCTGCAAAAATACTTCTCATAGCATCTTCATATCCTTCTACAATTTTATTTCCGTAAACAGAAGTTGGCAGTTGAGGATATTGATTTCTATCTGAAGTCAGAGCATTTTCTAAATTTTGATTGAATGGCAGAAACCCTGCATAAGGATGTGTTGCACCCCAAAGTGTAACAACTTTAACTCCGAGCATTGCAGCAATGTGTGCATTTCCAGAATCCATAGAAAGCATTACATCGAGATTGCTTATAAGTTGTAATTCCTGCTGAAATTTGATTTTTCCAGCCATATTAATTACGTTTTCATAAGGCTGCGAAATAGAATCCAGAATTTCGATTTCTTTTTTTCCTCCGCCAAAAAGCAAAATTTTATAGGCCGAATTCTCTGCCAATTTCGCAATCACTTCTTTCATTAAATCTAACGGATAAACCTTAGAATCATATTGTGCAAAAGGAGCAATTCCAATTAACTTTGCATTTTCTTCTCCGATAATTTCTAAAATTTCACCGCTTAAAACTGCTTTTTCGGGAAACGTAGGATTAGATAAATTTAAAGGAAAACCAAGTTCTTCAAACACTTTTGCATGTCTTTCGAACATGGTTGGCAGTTGTTTAAAAATCTTATTTTCGGCTCTCGTTAATTCTTTTTTGCCTTCTCTTCCTTTGTCAACAGTCGCTCTTTTTTTGCCGCTTAAAGCGAAAAGTAAACTCACCACTTTAGAACGTAATACATTATGAAGATCTGCAAAAGCATCAATTTTGAGTTTTTTTACGTCATTATATAAACGTAAAAGTCCTGAAAATCCTTTGTGTCTTTCTTTTTCATCAAAAGCAAAAAATTCCAAATTCGGAATTCCGTCAAAAAAAGGTTTAAAAAAAGGACGAGAAATAACCGTCAATTGTACTGTTGGATACTGTTTTACAAAAGCGCGTAAAACAGGAACCGTCATGGCGACATCTCCCATTGCGGATAGTCTCATGACGGCTATATGCTTAATCTTATTAGACAATTCTGTCAAATTATTTTTTGTTTTGATATAAAACTGGGTTCAATTCATCGTCGTTGTACATTTTCATTTGTTTGTACACTTTCATGAATTTATCTCCATTTTCAATATCTGTCAATAATTCTTCAATTGCTGTAGATAAATCTGTTCTTTGTTCTAAAAGGATGTTTAATTTTTCCTGACATTTATCTCTATGTTCTTGCGAAGCTTCTGCACGAGTAGCCTCTTCATTCATGTGATAAATTTTTAAAGCTAAAATTGACAATCTGTCAAATGCCCAAGCTGGACTTTCTGAATTGATTTTTGCTCCATCTTTTACTTTTACATCACTGTATTTTTGTAAAAAATAACCATCGATATATTCTACCATATCAGTACGTTCCTGATTTGATGCGTCAATTCTTCTTTTAAGCGTTAAAGCCGCAACAGGATCTATCTGCGGGTCACGAATAATATCTTCAAAATGCCATTGAACTGTATCAATCCAATTTTTTAAATATAATAAATGTTCAAACTTATCTTTTGGATAAGGATTATTAATCGGCTGGTCAACATTATCAAATTGATGATAATCTTTAATGCTTTGCTCGAAAACAGAATATGCTAATTTTGAAAACATGTTTTTATTTTTTTATAAAACAAAGATACTTTTTATACTTTTATAGTTTGAAAAAAACCACTAATTTTTCAATTCTTCATAAAAAACAATTGATCTGCTAAAAAAATATTATGAAAATTCATTATATCTCTGAGAATAACAGCGTATTAAATCATTTTCTAGGACAAATTAGAAATGTAAATGTACAGAATGACAGTATGCGCTTTCGTAGAAATATTGAGCGTATTGGAGAAATCATGGCGTACGAATTGAGCAAAATTTTACCCTATAAAAATGTTGAAATTCAAACGCCGCTAGGCATTAAAAAAACGACTGAAATCGAAAGTGATTTGGTTTTGTGCCCTATTTTAAGAGCTGGATTACCGCTTCATAATGGTTTTTTAAATTATTTTGACCACGCAGAAAACAGCTTTGTTTCGGCTTGCAGACATCATCCAAATAACGATGATGAATTTGAAATTTTAGTTGAATATCAAGCGATTTCAGATTTAAATAATAAGACGGTTTTACTTCTTGATCCGATGCTGGCAACGGGACAATCTATTGTAGCTGTTCATAAAAAATTGATTGAGAATGCTGCCCCAACAGAATTTCACATTGTAGTCGTTATCGCTGCACCAGAAGGAATTGCGCATTTAGAAAAAAATCTTCCCGAAAACTGCCATTTATGGGTTGCTTCTTTAGATGAAAAACTAAATGAGAAAAACTACATTGTTCCTGGTCTTGGTGATGCCGGCGATCTTGCTTACGGAAGTAAATTATAATTGTGAAAAGAAAGTAAATAAACTACAGACAATCAATACATAAAATACAATTTCGTTGTTTAGTTTTTGCTGCATATATTCTACATGACTTGTTGCCATAACGGCCAATGGTGCAATACTGAACAATAATAGATCATTACTTTTATCTGGTGAAACGATATAAACCAAAGCCGCAATAAAAAAGCAGGCTACAATTTTCTTGTACGAAGAATGTAAAATTTGCGGTCTGTTTGATAGTGTCATTAACATCGAAGTAACAAAAAATAGAGATACTGCAGTATATATTGAAAGTGCTCCGTTTTCGTAATTGTTTTTAAAATAATCAATTCTAAAATCGATTACAGCTCTTTCTTGAAAAAATGCGACAACATCGATATTAAAAATTAAAGAGGTCATGTAAAATAATATTGCTACTGCTAAAAGTGCAATAAATGGCAAAACCCAGTTTCTATAATCTCTTGAAACGTGAAAAACGATTGATATAAAAACCAATAGTAGGAAAAGCACACTCCAAAATTGAAATAAAGAAGCTACAAAAATCCAGAATGAGGCATCGAATATTTTTTCTTTTGATGCTTTTAAAGATTGCAGCGAAATTAATCTTCGAAGCGCTAATAATATAAAGAAGCTAGCATAAATAACATTTGTGTTGTTAAATATGGTAGGGAAAAATAAAAGAAATAATAAATAGAAAAGTATCGCGTATCCATTGTCTTTACTGAGTCCGTTCTTTTTTACGATAAAATTTACCATAAAAAAAGAAGCCAGAATAAAGCATAACAAACTCACTTTTTGGAAAGCCAAAAAATAAGAAGTCACCCAAGTTGGGTCTTTAATTTGAAACGTAAAAAAGAAAACCAGTATCAAAATTACAACCAAAGAATAATTTAATGGCGTAGATTTTTTAAAAACACTTGTTATCATAAGGATATTTTATACTTTTGTGATTGTAAAGATAATACTTGTTTAAAATGAAAAACCGAACAAGTTGAAAAAAGATTCGATTAACCGAATTTTATCTTCAAAGCATTACACAACAATAAATAACATATAATTTTAAAAAATTATGACAGCTTTTTTTGAAGGAATACAATACTTATTCGTTAACATTTTGTTTGCTCCTCTTGACTTTTTACGTCGTTTGGAATTAATTACATGGTTTGGTGCAAACACAATTAACTGGATTTTCATGATCATCTGTGCATGTGCAATCGTTTATTGGATTAAACAATTACGCATTTTTGATGATGCCGGAACAGAAAACCAAGATACAACGGCTCACTCATTTTTAAAATAAAAACTAAACCCTTAATTAAAAGGGTTAGTTCTCAATTATTTTAAATTAAATCGAAACCGATATCTTTTCTAAAATACATCTTATCAAAGCTTAGTTTATCTATGTTTTGGTAAGATTTTTTTATGGCCTCTTGAAAGTTATCTCCATAAGAGGTTACAGCAATTACACGTCCTCCATTAGTAACGACATTTTCATTATCTAATTTTGTTCCTGCATGAAAAACAATTGAATCTGTTACATTCTCCAAACCAGAAATTACTTTTCCTTTTTCAAAATCTTCCGGATATCCGCCAGAAACAACCATAACTGTTGTCGCACTTCTTGGATCAATTTCTAAATTAAAATCTCCCAATTTTTGATCTGCAACAGATAAGAATAATTCTACCAAATCTGATTTTAATCTTGGCACAACTACTTCAGTCTCTGGATCTCCCATTCTTACGTTGTATTCAATAACAATTGGTTCGTTTTTTACATTGATCAAACCAATAAATACAAATCCTTTATATTCGATTCCGTCTTTTTGAAAACCTTCAATTGTTGGTTTTACGATACGTGTTTCAATTTTTTCCATCAAAACAGCATCAACATAAGGAACTGGAGAAACTGCTCCCATTCCGCCTGTATTCAATCCCGAATCTCCTTCTCCAATTCTTTTATAATCTTTTGCTGTTGGAAGAATTTTGTAATTTTTTCCGTCTGTTAAAACAAAACAACTTAATTCGATTCCGTCCAAAAATTCTTCAATTACCACTTTTGAACTTGCGGTACCAAATTTTGCATGAACCAGCATGTTACGTAATTCTGTTTTTGCTTCTTCAAGATCTTGAATAATCAAAACTCCTTTTCCTGCTGCTAATCCATCTGCTTTTAAAACATAAGGAGGCTGTAATGTTTCTAGAAACTCACATCCTTTTTCCACTGTTTCTGCAGTAAAACTATCGTAAGCAGCAGTTGGAATATTATGTTTCATCAAGAATTCTTTTGCAAATTCTTTACTTCCTTCTAATTGAGCCCCTAATTTAGATGGTCCAATAACTGGAATATGTTTTAAACTTTCGTCATTTTTAAAATAATCGTAAATACCTTTTACCAATGGATCTTCAGGTCCTACGACTACTAAACTTATATTTTCTTTAAGTACTAAAGCTTTCACAGCTTCAAAATCTGTTGCAGCTATTGCCACATTTTCAGCAATTGCAGCTGTTCCTGCATTTCCAGGTACTACAAAAAGTTTTTCGCAAAGCGGACTTTGAGTCATTTTCCATGCAAATGCATGCTCTCTTCCGCCTGATCCCAATAATAAAATTGTCATGGTGTAGTTGTATTTAGTTGTGGTGCAAAAATAGTTGCTTTTAACCTTAAATAATAATTTTTTTTACTTACTTTTGACGTTAGTAATGCGAAAGGTATGATAATTTCATTTGGCTCGAAAGAAACTGAAAAAATTTGGAATGGTATTGTAGTCAAAAAACCTTCAATTGAAATACAGCAAATTGGCAGAAGAAAACTCAGAATGCTTCATAATTCTCAAAATTTAAGTGATTTACGAATTCCGCCATCTAATCGTTTAGAAAAACTAAGCGGTAACTTAAAGGATTTTTACAGCATTAGAATTAACAATCAATGGAGAATTATTTTTATTTGGGAAAATGGAAATGCTTCTGGTGTAGAAATTGTTGATTTTCATTAAAAAATTAAAATGGAAAAATTAAAAAATATACATCCTGGAGAAATTTTGTTGGAAGAATTTTTGATTCCTCTGAGCATTACGCCATATCGTTTGTCTAAAGATTTGAAAATTCCGCAAACTAGAATTTCTGAAATCATTAAAGGAAATCGAAGAATTACAGCTGATACAGCTTTACGTCTAAGCCAGTACTTTGGAAATTCGGCCAAATTTTGGCTGGGCCTTCAAGATGATTTTGATATTGAACAAGAAGAATCTAATAAAGGCCAAGAATTGAAATCGATTAAACGTTACGATTTAAAAGAAGTAGTTTAATGATCCGTCTTTTTGATCTTTCCCTTCATTTGAATGGTTTTCCTATAAAGAAAGCCAAGGCCGAATTGGATAAAATTGTTCTGTTTTCTGAATCTGAATATGCTTCGTTTCTTGAAAATAAGAAGAAAGAAATTGTTGATTTTCATTTAGAAAATAACTCTTTCTATGCAGCATTAGTTGGAAATACTTCTGTTCAAAATTGGGAAGATCTGCCGATATTGAATAAACAGAATCTTCAGAAGCCATTGGAAGAAAGACTTTCCAAAGGTTTTTCAAAAAAAAACATCTACCTCAACAAAACTTCCGGATCGAGTGGAACTCCGTTTGTTTTTGCAAAAGATAAGTATTCCCATTCTTTAACCTGGGCATCTAACATTATGCGTTTTGGTTGGTTTGATATTGATTTTAATCATTCTTATCAAGCTCGTTTTTACGGTATTCCGATGGATTTTATTGGTTATCAAAAGGAACGATTTAAAGATTTTCTCACCCATCGTTTTCGATTTCCGGTTTTCGATTTATCTGATGAAATTCTGGGAAAATTTCTAAAAAAATTCAAATCGAAAAAATTCGATTATATCAATGGTTATACGAGTTCGATTGTTTTATTTGCTAAATATCTTGAAAATAAAAATATCATTTTAAATGAAGTTTGTCCGACGTTAAAAGCTTGTTTTGTTACTTCAGAAATGCTTTTTGAGTCTGATAAAAAGTTACTGGAAAAACAATTCGGTATTCCTGTAATTAATGAATACGGAGCATCTGAACTTGATTTGATTGCTTTTGAAAATCCTCAGGGCGAATGGCAGATAAATTCTGAAACTCTTTTTGTAGAAATTTTAGATGAAAATAATAATGTTCTCCCTTACGGGGAAGAAGGCCGCATTGTAATTACTTCTCTGTTCAATAAAGCAAATCCTTTTATTAGATATGAAATTGGCGATATCGGAATTTTGGATGAAAAAAGTACGCCACAAAAACCCATTCTAAAAAAATTAGTTGGAAGAACAAACGACATTGCCATTTTACCTAGCGGAAAAAAATCTCCTGGCTTGACATTTTATTACGTAACAAAAAGCATCATTGAAGATGATGGAAATGTCAAAGAATTTATCATCAAACAAACCAAAATAGATACTTTCGAAATTGATTATGTTGCTGAAAAAGAATTAGATTCAACACAAATTCAGAAAATAAAAGAAGCCATCGATTTGTATTTAGAGCCCAATCTAGATTTCACTTTTACTAGAAAAACTGTTCTAGAAAGAACCAATCGCGGTAAACTAAAACAGTTTAAATCATATTTATAATATAAATAAAATCTTACATTTTATTTTTAATTAAAACTTATGTACGATCAATCTTTACTTTCTGAAGAAACTATTTCAAACAAAATATATTTTATCCGCAATCAAAAAGTGATGCTTGCATTTGATTTAGCAATCCTTTACAATGTTGAAACAAAAAGGTTAAATGAACAAGTAAAAAGAAATTCATCTCGATTTCCAGAAGATTTCATGTTTCAACTTACGGAAAGTGAATTTAAAAACTTGAAGTCGCAAATTGCGACTTCAAGTTGGGGTGGAAGTAGAACATTACCTTTTGCTTTTACAGAACATGGTATTTTAATGCTTTCAAGTATATTGAAAAGCGACAAAGCAATTCAAACCAATATTCAAATTATGCGCATTTTCACAAAAGTGAGACAAATGCTTCAGGACACAACAGAAATTAAAGTCGACATTTTACAGATTCAAAAGAAATTGGAGAATCATGATAAAAATATAGAGTTAGTTTTTTCTTATTTGGATGAATTAACAGACAAAAAAGTAGATGAAAGTGAAAGAGTGAAAATTGGATATAAAAAATAATTGGAGGTCACAGTTTGTGATCTCCAATTCTGAAAGTGATCCTTTAAGATCACAAATTGTGATCTTAAAATTAAACTCAAATCTTTATGTCACAATTTGTGACATAAAGATTGAAATAAAAAACGATATTCTTCAAGGTCACAATTTGTGACCTTGAAGAATATTAAATCTTCTTTATATAACGTGATTTAATAATCAACTGAGTAAATAAAAATCGCGTCATCAATAAAACAGAAAACACAATATTAAATCCGTGAAAATTTCTGTAAACGCCAAAATTGTGTTTAATCAATTTGAATTTTGATGAAGAAATAGAATCTTTTCTAATTCTATAAAATGCTAATGGTTCTGAAACAGGTTGTACCCTTTTTATTTGTTTTAAAATAGTAAGCCAAATTCTCCAATCTTGTCTTTTTTCGGAAGATTCTAATTTGATTTTTCCAAAATATTCGGAATCGTAAATCGCAGTGAGATTGCCTACATAATTGCAGAAAAATAATTGTTTGTAAGTTAAAGGCTGCGGTGATTCAACTCTTCTGTTTAAATTATTTCCTTCTTCATCAATACAATCGTAAAAGCTAAAAGTAAACGGCAGATTATTCGTTTTTAGAAACTGAATCTGTTTCTCTAATTTTTGAGGAAACCATATATCATCGGCATCTAAATAGGCGATATATTTTCCTGAAGCCTTTTCTAAAGCTTGATTTCTAGCAAATCCGTTTCCTGAATTTTTCGATAATCTGAATAATTTTATTCTGGAATCGTTTTGAGCAAACACTTCTATAATAGAAACTGTTTTATCTGTAGAAGCATCATCGACCAAAATCATTTCCCAGTTTTGGTACGTCTGCTTTTGAACTGATTTTATCGTTGCTCTAATGAACTTTTCAGTATTATATGTTGGCGTTAAAATAGATACTAAATCGTTCATTAGATTTTAATCTTTGCAGAATTTTGTGGCTATTTTATATAACTCGAAAAATCTTTGTGTTCTTCTTTTGAAAGTTCTTCTGGAGACAATGATCTAAAATAATCGTAGGTAATTTTCATTCCCTCAGAACGGCTCACTTTTGCTTCCCAGCCTAACAATTCTTTTGCCTTTGTCGTGTCTGGCTGACGCTGCAACGGATCGTTTATTGGTAAAGGATGATAAACCACTTTCTGATTTGTTCCTGTCAGTTTTATGATTTCCTCAGCAAAATCTTTGATCGTGATTTCGTCAGGATTTCCAATGTTTACCGGATAAACATAGTCAGAATGCAATAATCTAAAAATACCTTCGACTTGATCGTCTACATAACAAAAAGAACGGGTCTGCATTCCGTCTCCAAAAATGGTTAGATCTTCTCCGCGTAACGCTTGTCCGATAAATGCTGGAATTACACGTCCGTCATTTAATCTCATTCTTGGTCCGTAAGTATTAAAAATACGAACGATTCTGGTTTCTACACCATGAAAAGTATGATACGCCATTGTTATCGATTCCTGAAAACGCTTTGCTTCATCATAAACACCGCGCGGCCCAATTGTATTTACGTTTCCATAATATTCTTCTGTCTGCGGATGCACTAACGGATCTCCGTAAACTTCTGAAGTCGATGCAATCAAAATTCTTGCTTTTTTAACTCTCGCTAAGCCTAATAAATTATGCGTTCCTAAAGACCCTACTTTAAGAGTCTGAATTGGAATTTTTAAATAATCTATCGGGCTTGCCGGCGAAGCAAAATGAAGGATATAATCTAAATCACCTGGAATATGAACAAATTTGGTAATATCATGATGATAAAACTCAAAGTTCTCTAGTTTGAACAAATGCTCAATGTTTTTAAGGTCTCCAGTAATCAAATTATCCATCCCGATTACAAAGTAACCTTCCTTGATAAATCTGTCACATAAATGCGATCCTAAAAAACCTGCTGCTCCAGTGATAAGTATTCTTTTCATATTAATTATTTACATCACAAATGTAACTGATTTGAGATTTTTTTAAGCTGCCTTTTTGAATTTATCTTATTATTGAAGCTCTTTATGTTCTTTAAATTTCGTTACTACGAATTTTTTCATTTCCCTTTCAAATCGTTCTTTTGAAAATGAAACGGCATGTTCGCGTATTATTTTGGGATCGAATTTTTTTGTTCCAAAATTAATTATTGCTTCTTTAATTTTTTCTGAAGATTGCTCATCAAAGAAAATCCCAGTTTGATCTTTAATAACGGTTTCCAAAGTACCTCCTTTTGATAAAGCGATAACCGGCGTTCCGCAAGCTTGTGCTTCAACGGGAATTATGCCAAAATCTTCTTCGGCTGCAAAAACAAAAGCCTTGGCTTTCTGCATTAAACCTTTTAATTTTTTATTTTCAACATAACCCACAAATTCTATGTTAGCTTTTGCAATTTTTTGAAGTTTTTCTAATTCGGGTCCTTCTCCTGCCACTACCAGTTTTAAATGTGGCAATTGATTAAATGCTTCTACAATTAACTGCGTTTTTTTGTACGCAACCATTCGAGAAGCGGTAAAATAATACTCTTCTTTTGTTTCTTCTAAAGTAAAAAAATCAACATCAACAGGCGGATAAATAACCGTTGAGTCTTTATTATAGGTCTTCTTGATTCGCTGGGCAATATGTTTTGAATTGGCAATAAAAAAATCAACATTTTCTGAATTCGAAAGATCCCATTTTTGAATTTTATCTAACACTGATTTCGCATACAAACCCTTCAAACCTTTTGTTAATCCGGCGTCTTTTAAATATTGTTCCCTTAAATCCCAGGCGTAACGCATTGGCGAATGGCAGTAACAAATATGCAGTTGGTTTTTATCGACTTTAATTCCTTTTGCAACAGCTGAGGAAGAACTGATTATTAGATCGTAATCACTCAAGTCAAATTGCTCTATTGCAATAGGAAATAGCTGCAAAAATTTGCGGTGATTTTTTTTTACTGTAGGTAGTTTTTGAATAAAGCTGGTTTTTGCTTTTTTCCCATTTAAAATAAATTTGCGATCTTCATCATTCAAAAAATCAATAAGCGCGAAATGATCAAAATCATTCCAAATTGAGTTTATTGAATGAATTACTTTTTCTGCACCGCCATTTACATAATACCAATCGCTAATTAGGGCTTTTTTCAAAATAATCTCTTCGGTTAATAAAAAAAAGTGTGTTAAAAAAGGTGAAAAACACAACTCCAACTTGTCTGTCAAATATATTTTCAGTTAACATCGCTGTCATAATTATGAATAGAAAAATTCCATAATGTATGTTTATATTTTTTATACCCCAAAGTAAAAAAACAAAAAATAAAGCTAAGCCAAATATACCATATTTAAGCCATATATCTAAATATTGATTGTGCGAATTATATTCTATTTTAGAATAATCATCATAATTTTTGTAGGTATAACCTAAGTAACAATTATCTAGTTTTTTTTGAACATTGCCAGGGCCGACTCCTATTATCCAGTTTTCTTTTAAAACAAGATTAACACAATGATAAATACCGTATCTAAAATTAACTTCTTCTGATTTTTGAGTTTTATTTGGCAGTATAAGTTTTGAATTCCAAATTTCGTCTACTCTTTTCTTTGAAGATGGAATTGTAAAAACTAAAAAAAACAATGTTGAAATAAAAAGCACAAAACTGATTTTTATCCAAACAGCTGATACTCTTTTAAAAAGTAAAAAAACAGAGAGAACAATAAATAATACTAGTGCCAATCTTGCTGCAAAACTAATTACAGAGAAAATTAACAGACCAATTGACAAGCATCTGAAAAAATTAATATAACTTATTTTTTTAGTAGCACTAAAAATGGCATTCAAAATCACAAGACTTGAAAAAACAAATAAAATCCCCAAATATGGTAGATGAATTTCTGATATATCACTAAAAAAGTTTCTTATAATTGGGTTATAGTAAGTGTCTGATTCCATTACCTTTAAATACCCGTTGGATAAAATTACGATCCAAATATAAGAGGCTAAAATGATATTGGAGATGATAAAAACGGTTATAGATTTTCGTAATGTGCTTTCATAAAAAAATCGCTTGTTTATAATCATGAATAAGGGAAAAATAAGAAATGCGACATTTTTTTCTAAAAAACGCATCGCCAGTTTTTTATCTTCAATAAAGAAAAAACTAATTACGAAAGCCAAATAATAGCTTGTTAATACTATTAAATTAAGTTTATCCTTTTTCTCAATCAATCTATAACTTTTTTCAGAAATCACCATTATGACTGAAAAAACTGCCCATAAAATGATCGCTAAAACGCTTTTCTTTAATCCAAGAATTGGAAAAGATCCTAAAAGGATAGTGGTATAATTATATAGATCTATTTTATTTTTTTTCATCTTGAATTTCTTTTTTCAAAATAGATAAATAATTATTTTGGATTAAAAAATCCTGAGCATTCTGAACCATTTTTTGTTTTTCATCAACATTCATATTGAAAGCTTTCAATATAGATTTTAAAAAGTCTTCTGGTTTATTTGCTTCAAAATACATATCGTTTTTTATCAATCCTATTCCTTCTGCTCCAATCTCAGAAGAAATTAAAATCAAACCATTTTGAATTGCATTTATAGATTTTAATTTTACCCCGGCGCCGTGAAGCATTGGGTTAATAAAAATTGTTGATTCTGAATAACAGTTTTTTAAATCATTTTGATTTAATCTAACCTCAACATTCGGATATATTTCAAATATCTCCTGAAATTTTTTAGGATCTTTATCTCCAGTGCTTCCAGCAATTATAAGCTTATAGTCTTTTTCTGCAGTTAAAAAGGAGTGAACGTTTTTTAAATACCAAATTATTGCTTCAAAATTATTTGGCATGAATAAAGCACCTACAAAAAGCACATTTTTATTCGATAATTCTTGTTGAACCAAAACGTCATTAATTGATGCAGGCATGTAAATAGATTTTTCCATAAATGATCTATTACTCCTCTTGCTTATTTCTTTATTAGAAATAAACAAAAGTCTGTCTGCTTTTTTAAAAATTTTTTTCGAATACGATTTAAACCGTAATGCCTCAAAACTATAATATATTTTTTCAGCATAATTTTTTGCACTTTTAGCCAGCTGATAAAAATAATCCGACTCGTTATTATGAACTCTTACAATTGTTTTATCTGACTTAAAACTTTTATTTTCAAATATAATTCCAACACTTTCCGATTCTAAAATTGCGTAATTATAGTTCTTTTTTAATGATACTTTTTTTAGTGCTTTCCTTGAAACCACCTGAAGCGGCCTAAGTGAAAACAAGTCAATAAGACTGTTTTTTCTAGGAACAATTATAACTTCATTGACATATTGTTTTATAAAACTTATATTTTTTTCTTCTGGAAATTCTTTACAAGTGCAGACTAAATCAATTTCATGTCCTAATGATTTTAGTCCTTTTATACGCTCTAAAACATCAAAAGCACCGCCAAAATGAGGTGGATAAGGAAAAAAGCTAGCTGCTATAAGTATTTTCATTTTCTTTTGAAATTCTATTATTTATTTGACTTTGCAGCACATCTAAGAAAGCCATTAAAAACCATACTTCATATTTTATATAAAAAGTAACATAAATCAGTCCTGCCAAGATGCAAAATAATAAAGGAACTTTTATAAAAAATAAATTTGTATCACGAAATTTAGAGAAAAAGAAATATCTTTTTACAAAAAAATTATAGAAGAAAACAATAAAACCAAGTCCTCCGTACATCAAATTATCAAAAAAATCAGTCTTTGTGGATAATGCTTTTGTTGTTGTTAAATATCCCTTTATTTCATGCAAATTTAGTGTACTTACCCAAGATGTATTGATTACATCTCTAATTGCTTCTGGATAATAATAAATAAAACCACTCCAGCCCACACCAAAAGGATGTGTTATAAAAACTTTTAGCGAAGCTAGATATGATGTCAATCTGGTTCCAAATGTTATACTGGTATGAAGTTGCTCATCGATATTCTTTTGCAAAATTATAACAACAAAAATTGCTATAGGGATAAATAGTGGAGAACCAATAAATAAAACATTTCTGAGTTTGTTGTGACTATACATGTATTGAATAGTCATTGGTAAAACAGAAACAACTATTAATAAAAGATATCCTTTTGATTCGCTAAAAAAAGTATAATAAAGGAATATAAAAGTGGACAAAACATATATTTTCTGCTTTATTTTTTTTGGTTTTTCCAAATAATTGGCTAAAAAAACGGGTATAAAAATAAAGATCGTTAGCACTGTACCGATCCAGCTTTCTTCCAAAGTTAATAATCTGACTCTATAATATTTAATATTGTCTGAATGCAAAAAAGAAGCAAAAATTGTTTCTTTCTTTAAAAATATTACTTCAAAAAACAAGTAAACTGCCAATAGTACCTGAAGGCTGAAAAGAGCATTAAAAAAGTAATCAAAACTATTTCTCCCTGAACTAAATAGTATATAAACAAACTGATAAAAAATCAATATTGAAAATGGGTAAACAAATAGTTTTACTGCTTTTAATACGATATTTTCTTTTATTACTAAAAACGAACCGTTGAGATAATAAACTATTGGAATAAAAATTATTGTTACTATAAATACATACAATATATAATATATAAAGTATCGCATATACTTAGAAAGTATTAATTTTTGGTGCATCAATATATAAATTAACATGGGGATTGTTAAAAATATAATGGGTGAACGAGCAATTTCTCCAAATACATTTACCAAAGGAAAATCCTGATAGAGAGCTAATAAAAGCACAATAAAAAATACTATTGTTTTTATCTTAATTTTCATTTGCAAAAAGTAATTTTTAACAATTCTAATCCAAGTTTAAATTTTCCCCTTCTTACTCTATTCAAAATCAATAATAAGCTTGAGAAATAAAATTTGAATCCGAGTTTATAATGTTTTTTCACAAAAACCTTTCTGCTTGTAAATACATTTATTTCAGAGAAAAAAGACTTTTGTTTTGGGTCATATGAAGATCCTATCGTTGCACCCTCTTTATGAAAAACCAAAGATTCGAAACACCAATCTAAAGTCCAGCCACTTTTTCTGGCACGAAATGCCCAGTCTAATTCTTCATAGTAAAGAAAAAAATCTTCTGACAAAGTTCCTACTTCTTTCAAAAACTGAAATGTAAGGAACATGGAAGCTCCAATTACATAATCGATCTTTTCGAATTCTGATTTTGATTTATCTATAGATTCTCCTTCGCCAATATGACTTGAAATGTAGAATTTTTTATTAAATTTTCCTCCAACAGCTTGTAAAGTGTCTTGTTTATAATAGTATATCAATTTACTTCCTAAAATTCCAATTTTCGAATTTTGATGCTGTAAGGAATACAAAACCTGTGCTTTTAGAGAATTTTGGTCTACGACAGTATCATTATTTAACAACCAAATATAAGAATCAAAATCTTTAGTGTTTAAGATCGCATGCAGAGCAATATTATTTCCTGCTGAAAATCCTTTGTTTTTTTCTGCTTTTATAAAAACAAACTGAGTTTGAATAAGCACAAGATCTAGTTTCCTTTCAGTAGTACTGTCAAATTTAATCTTTTTTAATGATGCCCAATTTAATAATGTTTGAAATGGCGCTTCTGTCTCACTATTGTCTACAACTAAAACTTGATAATTGAAATAATTCAGATGTATAATGCTTTCAAGGCATTCTATAGTGTCTAAAGATCCTTTATGATTTAGAATAACGATATAAACCTTACGATTCAAATTATGGGTCGTATCTAAATTATCGGTTAAATTTGTTTTCTTAATCATTCTTTTTAAAAAGTGATAAACTTGATAGAATAATAGATGTAGTGATAAATATTTCAACAATATATATTGAAATTATACTTCCCTGCAGATTGAAATTTTTTGATAGAAAATAACAGCTTACAAACATTAATAAAGATCCAAAAAATGATATTCGAGCAATTTTATTTTGTTGGTTTTTTAATATCAACATTTGATAGAAGGGTATGTTTAATGCAACTATCAAAGAAACAAATAAAAAGTTTGTACAAAATAAAAGTGAAGTAAGCACCTTTTTATCTAAATCAAACTTATTAATAAAGAAAAACGATACTATATACAAAATTACTACCACCAATGCCAAAAACAGAATATTAGCTATATTCACCTTCTTTAAATGTGAGATCGCTTCTCTTTTGTTTTCGAAATAAATACTGCAAAATTTTGGAAAACTGACACTAAAAAATACAGTAAGATAGCTTCTTAAAATACTTAAAAACATATCTCCAATTTTGTAAATTCCAGCATAAAAATCTCCCAAAATATATTTTATAATTAGAATTGGGAAATTGGTGTAAACTGCAATTGATAAATTAGACACTACTATTGGGTATTCTTTTTTCACACTATCAATCAATTTATTTTTAGAAATAGATAGCAGAGACATTTTATATTCCTTAAATATTTTAAAGTAATAATAGGAATAAACCAATATGTTAGCTATTCCTAATAAAAAAATCACATAGATATAATCTGATTTTTGATTTACAACCAAATAAACCGAAAGTATATAAATTGCTTTAGAAATGATTATTATTTTATTAATTCTTTTAAAATTTTCAATTCCGATATAAAACCAAATCGGATTAAAAAACTGTGATACTAGCAAACATGATCCTAAAATATATAGTTTAAAATCTAAATTAGGCACCAAAACGAAAACGAAAATGATGCAGAAAATAATAAATAATAATGCTATAAAACGAAACGCATAAGTAACACTAAGATATTCTGAGACACGATTCTTGTTTTCTTTATTAGAGCTTATTTCCTTTACTCCTAAAAGTTTAGAGCCGAAATCTATAAATATTTCCAGTATTATAAAAACAGATGTTGCAGCGCCGATTTTTCCCCATTGTTCAATTCCACAAACTGAGATTACATAAGGAGCTACAAGTAATGGAGCTAATAAATTAACAAACTGACCTGATCCGAAAATTATATAGTTTCGGATTTCTTTATATTCAATCTTCTTTAAATTCATTAGCTTAAAATATGTGACATAAAACAAAAAACTACTTCAAAATTTGAAGTAGTTTTTTGCTATTCTGTGATTTTCACCAACTGAATTGCAAGTTCATCATTACCCATTAAAAATGGATCATATTTATCATTGATAACATTCAATTTGTACCCAAAATAATTGGGATCCCATGTCACAAATTCATTTGGATAAAAGTATTTTGTATATTTCTCAAAATCGCCGTTTATTTCTTTTGACTTATATTTTATTGAAATATTTTTTATTGTAACATTAGTCTGAGTTGGATTAAAACCTAAATCGACTCTAATATTTTCTGGAACAACTTTTTCTGGAAAATTTATTACAATTTTCTGCATTTCCTTAGATGCATAGATTGGCTGTGAAACTGAATTTGCATCTTTCCAAACATCTCCTGCTATTAAATAAAAAACTTGCAGTTTATCATTTTTTTCAAATATACCTTCAATAGTAACCGTAAAGTTTTGTTTTTCTTTTACTACCTTTTCTTCCTTACAGGAACTAAAAAGAAGTCCGAAAATTAAAACTGAAATTATAAATTTTATCTTCATTTGGATTTTTTTGGGCAAAAATATATTTTTTTACTATGGTATTTAAAAATAAATAAATTCTAAAATTTTAGGAAACATTTAAATCTTTTTGCCTTCTGTAAAATGCAATAAAGATTCGACAAAATATAAATAGTACTACAAATAAAACGGGCAATAAAAATTTTAAATATTTTCCAATAAACTTTACAGATTCTATATTAGCAGTAATACTACTTTCTTTAACAATTTTATCAAACGTAATTAATTCAATGTGATGGATTGCCTGCTCGTTAATTAAAGCATCTTTTGTTTTAATGATATCGTTTAACTGTGTATTTTCATTATAGTAAACCAGTTTATCACTTTTAGCACTACTATTTGTAGATTTAGAAAAGTTATTTAAGACACCATCTATTTGCTTTATAATTGTATCGTTTTTTTGTATTTTTAGCTGAACATTTCGATACATTTCTTTTTGTATTTTAGTATAATGATCAGAGTTATTAAAGTATTCTAAAAGCGGTTTAATAATTTTTTCTTCAGATATTTTATTTTTTGTTCCAAAAATTATAGTTTGAAAAGTATAGTTTTTACTCGTAATATTTTCTTGAAGAACCTTGTTTATATCACCATCTTCAGCCATCAATTTTATTAATTCAAAATTTTCAGGTTTATTATTGATAAAGTTATATACATCGGCTATAGGCTTTATTTCTATCGATTTCAGATTTTTAGGCTGCTCAATTCCTACAACATTTTTCAAAAACAAAGTATCATTTTCCTTAATTTTTGAATCTATTAGATCGATTTTTGAATATAAATAGTCTGTACTTCCAAAATTTGGAGTTACAATAATTTGATGCTCGTAACTTTTTTGGGTTTTATCTAAAAAAATTCCCATTCCAAAACCAACCACAAGCAGCAATACAACTATAATCCAATTTCGAACAAAAAACTGAAGACTTCTAAAAATAGAAGCGTTAACCCGATCAAAGAAACTGCTGATTTTTCTTGAAATCTGCGCCAAATCAATTTCCTGATCTTCTTGGTTTTGCGGTACTTTTGTACTCATTTACACTGGTTCTTTTATGTTGAAAATCTGTTCCAAAATTTTAATTGTAATCAAATAAGTTGGTTTTACGCCAGTTGTTCCTAATCCTCCAGAAGCTAATGTACTTCCTGTTTCTAACGGATTATCTGAAGCATAATAGGCATAACGAACTTTAATATCGTGAGGCACACTTTTTCTAATTTTAGATGCCGACTGAATCGCTTTTTGGTAATATGATCCTTCCATTTCAAGACCAATTACGCCCCAGGTTGATTCGTGGAAAAATTTCAATAAATCTCTGTTTTGCAATGAAGTTCCAAGAACCGTAACCATTGCGCCTTCATAAATATCAATGTCATTTCCTTCAAACATAGCGCCTGTAAGTTCATTTTCGAAGAAATAATTATCTGCCGTTCCTTCGTTTATATGTGCCGTCGGGATCATAATATCTCCTTTACCTCCTTCTAGAATTCCGGCTTTACCCATAATCGAAACCGATTTTACATTTAGTAAAGTTTCTTTTTTAAATGGTTTTAAAAGCTCATCGATTGTTTCATAAGCCTGCTCGCCAAACGCATAATCCATTACGATTATAACGGGTTTATCTTCATCTATATTAGCGTACGAAAATGCCGTTTTTGACCAATCAATTTTTGCAGTATCAAAAATCTGAACGTCGATATTTGTTCCAGAATAATCTGGCAATGAAATCATTCCGTTTTTAAGAGCCAATTCTTCTACCTGACCTCTAATTTCTTTTGAGCCTGAACTGCTTAATTCTTCATAAATAAAGAAATCTGTTTTACCTTTAAATTTATTTTTTAACAACGGTGTTGCAAAAATCGAATTCATTACACTGTGCATGTTTGCACTAATGACGTGAATTGGTCTTTTTAATAAATCGTTTGCTTTTAGAACTTCTTTTATATTAGTTGCCCAGATTTCTCCGTGAATATGATGTCCTAAACGCTCACGTAACACCGGACTAAAAGTAATTGTGCGTTTATTGTTTTCAACAATTTCTTCAATTGCCAGTTTTCCTAACCAATAAATTACATGCAGAAAACGGTCTGGTGCATTTTCTGAACCAAAAGCGTCGTAAATATCCAAAACTTCTTCGAAAGTTCTTGCTAAAATATTAGCAACATGCGAAATAGCTTTTTCTTTTTCAACCAAAGAAAGCTTTTTAGTCTGCATAACAGCTTGTTCCAATTTCTGCCAGTCGCGAGAAACTTCTCCCCCGTCGTCAATTAAAACTCTATTTTTAATTTTATGAGATTCAATAAAAATGAAAGTCAAATGTGTCAAGATATCATAAATATCAGAACGGCCGCGAGTGATTTCGACATTCATTTGTTCTTCGTCAATTCTGTAGCAGTTTCTTCTTCTTTTTGGAGGAACAATTGCCTGAAAATGCGATTTAGAATAACCCTCGTCTGAAGTTAAATTGATAAAACGACATTGCTCAATCCCGATAGGAAGACGTTCTATAACGTACAAAAGTCCGTTTAATTCTACTTTTTCTTCGGCAATATTTCCATAAATTTCAGGACGTAATGCCAGTAATGATTCGCGTAAGCTATCGCCAGAAACTCCCATTGGTTTATAAAACCCACGGTTGAATAAATGGCGCATGGTAATGTACATTTTTTCTATAGCTGCAGATGATTCCTGCGCTCTTGATCTTGATATATGTTTGGTTTCTTTCATGTATTTTTATTTTAAAAATCTTCTTTTTGGAAGAAGATGAAAAGTATTTCGATAAACGAAAGTAGGAAATATTAATATTATTTCAATCGAAAACTAAAAATGTGATTTAATTATAATGTTTATTTCAAATTAGGATTTACCATCTGTTTTAAATTTATCCTTTGCCCAATTTTCTGGATTTGAAACAATGTAATCAGAAATTCTTTGATATTGATTATTGTCTCTAATGATATTATCATAAAATAATTTTTGCCATTGATGTGGATATCCCAATCTATTGGCGTGTTTTGTTACCGCAGATTTATAGGATCCAACAATTGACGAAATGGTGTTTTTTCCAATGTTTTGAAAACGTTTTGAACCTGGCGATGATGATGGTAGATACAGGGCATGCCCTGAATCTACTGTATCAACGTTATCCAATTGTTTATCGATAATCAAAATTCCGTGAATATGATTTGGCATGACCACAAAATCACCCAATTCAACGTTATCATGATGTATGGGAATTTGATGCCATAATAAATCGGCAATAATTCCGACATGTGATAAAACCATTTCATTGTTTCGAATTTCTCCAAAATAATGCCTTCTGTCTTGTGTACAAATAGTTATAAAATAGGCTCCGTTCCAGCCATAATCCCACCATTGCGCTCTTATCGAAGAAATACGATATTTATTTTGAAATTTTCCTTGACTCATTAAATTTTGATTTACTTATCCATCCCAATTTATGTGAATCAATAACTATTTAATAAGTAAAATAGTATATAAGATTATCTCAAATTATCCGCAATCTTTCTGTCATTCGACAATCTTGGAATTTTATTTTGTCCGCCTAATTTTCCCTGCGATTTCATGTAATCCTGAAAACCGTTTTTAGAAACTTTGGTAATCACCACTTTTCTTAAAACATTTCCAGTAATTAAATCATCATAGTAAATATTCTGTTTACGCATTGAATTATCGATTGCATCGGCGAAAGTTTCCATATTTTCCGGCTCGTTTTCAAATTCAACAAACCATTCGTGATATGGTAATCCGTTTGAAGGATTAATTTGCGGCGCAACAGTAAATTCGTTAATAACAATATTGGTTGATGCCACAGCATCTTTCATTGCATTCTCTACTTCATTTGCAATTACGTGTTCTCCAAAAGCAGAAATGTAATGCTTGATACGTCCAGAAACTATAACACGATGCGGTAATAAAGAAGTAAACTGAACCGTGTCCCCAATATTATATCTCCAAAGTCCGGCATTTGTAGAAACAATTAAAACGTAATTTACACCTATTTCTACTTCACCAATTGTTAGTACTTTTGGGTTTTCTTCAAAAAATTCATCTGCTTTTATAAACTCATAAAAAATGCCAGAATTCAATAACAAAAGCATTCCCTTTTCTTTTTGAGAATCCTGATAGGCAAAAAATCCTTCAGAAGCAGGAAACAATTCTATACTGTCTACTTTTCTGCCAATCATATTTTCGAACTTCGCGCGATACGGTTCGTAATTAACACCTCCGTAAATGAACAAATTAAAATTTTTAAATATATCGCCTATTTTCTTTCCATCTCTTTTTTGCTGTAAACGCTCAAAATACATTTGAACCCATGACGGAATTCCAGAAATAACGGTCATATTTTCTCTAATTGTCTCCTCTGCAATAGCATCAACTTTGGTTTCCCAATCTTCAATACAATTGGTTTCCCAAGATGGCATTCTGTTTCTCTGTAAATATCTCGGAACAAAATGTGCCGCAATTCCAGATAATCTTCCAAATTTAATTCCGTATTTTTCAGTCAGAATCGGACTTCCTTGCAGGAAAATCATTTTTCCGTCTATAAAATCTGTATTTCCCGTTTCATGTACATAATGTAAAATCGCGTTGCGCGACGCTTCAATATGAGACGGCATCGATTCTTTGGTTAACGGAATAAATTTTGCACCAGAAGTTGTTCCAGAAGTTTTAGCAAAATAAAGTGGTTTTCCTTTCCATAAAATATCTTCCTCCCCTTTTATTACTTTTTCTATATAAGGTTTTAAATCTTCATAATCTCTTACTGGAACATTTTGTTGAAAATCTTGAAAAGTTTTAATCTGACCAAAATGATGATCTTTACCAAAACTTGTTTCTCTGGCTTCTTTTACAAGCTTTTTAAAGATTTTTTCTTGTGTTTCTACAGGTTTTTGGGCCCATGCCTGCGTTTGGTTATATATTCTACTAGCAAATAATTTTGCTGCAATTCCTTTAATTGACATTTGATATGGTATTATTTTTTGTCACTTTTCTTTTTGTCTTGAGATTTAGTTTTGATTTCCTTTTCAGTTTCTGCTACTTCTTCTCTTAATTTAATCTCAGCATCAGATGCTTTCATATTTAAATCTGAAGCATCCTCAACTGTTTCTGCTAAAATAGAATCTTTATTGAATTTCGAATATTCCATTTCGCCTTTTAAAACCTTTTGAACTCCTTTTATATAAGCTTCATTTTGTCGTAAAGCAGTTTCCAGCGAATCTGACTTGATCGCCAATTTGGTTGCATTTCTTTTTAACTCTGTCGAAGAATATCCTGGAATAAATTCTCGAAGCGGGGTGAAGGCAATTATAAAAGTTGTAATTAAAATTAAAAAAATTCCTCCTAAGGTAAACGTTACAAACACGTTCATTAAAGTAAGCCTGAAGGAAAAAATTTCCTCAAAAGTATCTTCATTCAAAATTACCAATCGGTTTTTGATGAATAATTTTTTCCTTAAATTCTTCTTCTTTTTCTTAGCCATTTCACTTTTTTAATCAAGCAAATATAGTAATTAATCATATTGATAATGCTTGCAAAAGTTGTATGAATCTGCTTAATTTACTATTTTATAAAATATTTAACGTGGTATTATACAAATATTTTAAACCAAAAACACAACTAGTTCGTATATTTCTATATACCTTTGCGGTGAAAACTTAATAATCAATTTGCTTCGGCATTAAATATACAGTCATGGGAAGATTAGGTCTTACAGAAATCCTTGTTATAGTAGGTATTGTGATATTACTTTTTGGAGGTAAAAAAATTCCAGAATTAATGAAAGGTTTAGGAAGTGGAATTAAGGAATTTAAAAACGCTGCTAAAGACGATCAACCTGCTGCTAAGAAACAAGAAGAAGAAACGAAATAGTAACCTTCAACTTATTAACAAGTCCCAGACTGCAATTTTTACAAATTGCAGTCTGGGATTTTTTTTATATCTAAAAAATCTTACTTTTAGAGTCCCTAAATCCATTAAACAATAATTATGAAAAACCTACTTCTAATTACTGTTGCATTTTTGTGTCTCAAAGGTAATGCACAAAAGCAACCGTTTCCTGCCAATATTGTATTCAACAATGGCTTAATGGCATCGTCTAAAAACAGTCTAGATGCTCAAAACAATTATGATACTTGGCAAATTAATTTTGTAGAATCTTGTTCTAACGGGAGATACAGAGTAAAATTTGACGATCCTTCTCAAACTGTTTCCGAAGGAATTGCTTACGGCATGCTTCTTTCTGCGTATAAAGCAGATAGAATTCTTTTTGACGGACTTTGGCTGTATTATAAAGACAATGTAAACGGTAATAAAGTTATGAACTGGAAAATTAGCGGCTGTTCTGGAACTATCGGTCAAAACGGTGCTACAGATGCTGAACTTGATGCGGCTTTTGCCCTCATAGTTGCTGACTTCCAATGGGGAAGCACTGGAAATATCAATTATAAAAGTGATGCAACAGCTTTAATTACTGCGATTAAAAATTACGAAGTTGAAGCTAATACATATGTTTTAAAACCTGGAGATCAATTCGGCGGGAGCCAGATTACAAATCCTTCTTACTTCTCTCCTGCTTATTACCGTGCTTTTGGTGTTTTTACAAATGATACTGCTTTTTGGAATCAAGTTGCGGCGAAATCTTATACAGTTATCAACAATAATTTAACTCAAAACAATGCCGTAGGAGGTTTAGTTTCTGACTGGTGTGAAGCTTCTGGAGCCTATTCGTCGCAAGCTGGAGGATATAACAATGGCGGGAAAAGTTATACGTATGATGCTGCCAGAACGCCTTGGCGTATTGCGGTAGATTATGTATGGTACGGAAATGCTGATGCCAAAGCATACGCTAAAAAATCATCCGATTTTGTTCGTCTAAATTTGGGCGGCACATCAAACATTAAAGATGGTTATAACCAAGACGGTTCATTGCGCGGACAATGGCATAATGCTACTTTCGTTGGCTCATTTGCCTGTGCTGCGATGGCGGGCGAAAATCAACAGCATTTAAATGATTCTTACACCGATTTAAAAAACCTCAATGAGCCAAACAGCTACTTTAATCATACTTTAAAAACATTATACTCCTTTTTACTAACGGGTAATTTTTATTTGCCTCTAAACGCCACATTGTCCAATGAAAATTTTGATATTGAAAAATCTACTGTTACGCTTTTCCCAAACCCGAGTGCAGATCGAATCACGGTTAGTGCACCTCAGCAATCGACTATTTCAGTAATTTCTCCTTCCGGAAGTGTGATTCACCAGCAGAAAACAATATCAGAATCAACCGAGATCAATTTAGGCCATTATGCCTCAGGAGTTTATTTCGTCAAAATATCAAATGATGATTTTAAAAGTGTCACTAAAAAAGTGATTTTGAAATAATCTTAAAATAGAAACTCCCAATTTACAGTTTGTAACTTGGGAGTTTTTTTATTTAATAATTCCAGTTATGGAATTTGGAATTTAAAAAATTGGAATTTCTTACAGTACCATCGTCAACTGAATTCTTTTTCTATCCTCATCAACTTCAGTTACTTTCACATCAACATGCTGATGCAATTTCACCACTTCGTTTACATCGCTCACAAATCCAGCTTTTAACTGAGAAATGTGAACCAAGCCGCTTTCTTTAATTCCGATGTCAACAAAACAGCCAAAGTTGGTAATGTTATTAACAATTCCCGGAAGAATCATTCCAGTTTTCACATCTTTGATCGATTTTACGTTTGCGTCAAATTCAAAAACCTTAGCCGACTTTCTTGGGTCTAATCCGGGCTTTTCAAGCTCTTTGATGATATCTTTTAGCGTAAGCAAACCAATTTCAGGTGTAATATAGTTTTCGGCTTTAATAAGCGCTGTTTTCTCTTTATTGGCAATTAAATCGTTTACCGAAAGTTTCAAATCTTTTGCCATCTTTTCCACAACCGAATAAGCTTCTGGATGGACAGCCGAATTATCCAGCGGATTTTTAGCATTTGTAATTCTAATAAATGCCGCACCTTGCTGATACGCTTTATCACCCAAACGAGGTACTTTTTTCAACTGTTTTCTATCTTCAAACGGACCATTTTCTGAGCGATACTGTACGATGTTTTCTGCCAGCTTCTCTCCTATTCCACTCACATAACTTAGCAAATGTTTACTTGCTGTGTTGATATTGATTCCAACCGAGTTTACGCAGCGAATTACCGTATTATCTAATTCTTCTTTAAGTTTGGTTTGATCCACATCATGTTGATATTGGCCTACGCCGATAGCTTTTGGATCAATTTTTACCAATTCGGCTAGCGGATCTGAAAGTCTTCTTCCGATAGAAACCGAACCACGAACCGTTACATCATAATTTGGAAATTCTTCCCTTGCAATTTTTGATGCCGAATAAACCGAAGCTCCTGCTTCAGAAACAATGAAAACCTGAACCGGTTTGTCGAATGCTATTTTTTTGATAAAAAATTCGGTTTCGCGTGAAGCAGTTCCGTTTCCAATAGAAATTGCATCAATTTGATACGCATTTACCATTGAACGAATTTTTTTTATCGCCATTGCTTCCTCCTTTTGAGGCGCGTGCGGATAAATCGTTTCATTGTATAATAAATCGCCTTTTTCATCCAGACAAACTATTTTACAACCGCTTCTAAATCCAGGATCGATTGCCAAAATACGTTTTTCTCCCAAAGGCGGCGCCAATAATAACTGCCCTAAATTGTTGGCAAAAACCTGAATAGAATTGGCATCGGCTTTTGCTTTTGCTTCCTGCAAAGTTTCATTTCCAATCGCCGGATTTAATAAACGTTTGTAACTGTCTTCAATCGCTAATTGCAAATGAGCTGTTGTGTTATTTTGTTTTTTAATAATGATTTCGTCAATTACATCGTAAGCTTCGTCGATATCAACATCAATTTTCATTTTGATAAATCCTTCATTCTCTGCACGAAGCATTGCCAATAATCGGTGTGCCGGCGCTTTTGTCAAAGGTTCTTCCCAATCAAAATACTGACTGAATTTTTGTGCTCCCTCCTCCTCTGCTTTCTTTTTTACAACTTTGGTTCCAATGGTTGCTTTTCGCTGATATAATCTACGCAGCTGTTTACGAACATAAATATTTTCGTTGATCCATTCGGCTACAATATCTCGCGCGCCCTGCATAGCGGCTTCTTCATTAATAACATTTTCATTGATGTATTGTGTCGAAATAAAATCAACGTCAGCATCACTTTCAGACATGATAATTTTTGCCAAAGGCTCTAAACCAAATTCACGCGCAACATCTGCTTTTGTTTTTTTCTTCTTTTTATATGGAAGGTAAAAATCTTCAATTTCTTGAAGATCAAAACTCTGTTCAATTTTTTGTTTCAATTCTGGCGTAAGTGCTTTTTGTTCTTCAATAGATTTTAGAACGGCTTCTTTACGTTTTACAAGTGTATCGTAGTCTTTTTGCAATTTTGCAATCTGCTCAATTACAGTTTCATCTAGATTTCCAGTCGAATCTTTTCGGTATCTGGAAATAAACGGAATAGTACAATCTTCCTCTAATAATTTTACAGTGTTTTGAATGCTGATTGGTGGTGCCTGAACAGATTTGGCAATAAATTGAATATTAGTCATTTATTTATTGTTTAAAAAAGATGTAAAAAATGCGAGATTTAACGATAACCTCGCGTTTTTTATAATTTATATGATTTTAAAATTTTATTAAACTGTTTTGATTTAATAAAATTGTGTTTTATTTTATTAACTTGTATTTTTTCTAGAAACCCTAAATTTTCGAGATTATTTAAGTCAGCTCTAGCTGTAAAATTTGAAATTCCGAATCTATTTTCAATTTCCTTACTGCTTAAAACCCTATCTGAATCTTCATTTAAAATTTTTAAAATTTGTGCTTGACGCTCATTTACATTTGGTATTTTAATAAATTTTGCTGCTTGAATTACTTCTTTTTGTTTTCTGCCAATATATTCTTTCAAAGCTGTAAAAGCCTTCTCCATTGTTTTTATATGATAAGTTATAAAATAAGTAAGGTCATTTTGATCTATTTCTGAATATAAAAAAGCTTTTTCATACTGGACTTTTGTATCTTTTATAATAGTAGAAATCGTTAAATATTCTGTAAGCCAGTAACCATTTTTAAGCATATACCAATAAAATAATGCTCTAGCCGTTCTACCATTACCATCAGAAAAAGGATGTATCCACCCTATCATAAAATGAATGATAATCCCTTTAATAATTGGATGAATAAACGTTTTTTGTTCTTCATTAAAAAACAAACATAAGTCATTAATTAACTTTTGTATTTCCTCATCTTTTGGTGGTGTATGTACTACTTCACTATTTGAATGATCTACCACATAAATATCATTATTCTCTCTATATCTGCCTTCATCTTCGGTATCTTCTAATGTATTGGTAGAAATAAGCTTATGAATATACAGCAGATTTTCTGGGGTTAAATTATCATTTTTATGTTGAACAATATATTTCATTGTGAAATAATTGTTCATAATCATCTGTTCTGATTTGTTTTTTGGCTTACGCTCTTTTTGAATCATTTCTTTTGCCGCTCTTCTAGTGGTATTTGCACCTTCCATTTGACTGCTAGAAATAGCTTCTTCCATTATTGAACTGATCAGAAATTTATTTTTGTCTGTATCATTTATACCTATGTTGCTTCCAAGATTTCCTCCAATATGTAAATCAAAATGATGTAAAAGTCTAAGAATGTAATCCGTAACATTAAAATTAAAAGAATATGTTCCGAATAAAATATTTTGCTTATTTAATGATCGAGATAATTTAACAACATTCCAATATTGTTCAGGTTCAATAGATTTTGTTTTATATTTTACTTTATCCCAATATAAATATTCATCATTGATTTCTTTCAACTCGCCCGACAATGTAAGCTGAGTGAGTAAGTTTATAGTATTATTGTCGTATTTCGATATTGGTGGATATTCTAACATATAACAGTTTTATGCTAAATTAGTAAAAAATGCGAGATTCTTGTAAAATCTCGCATTTTTTACTAATTTTAAATTTTATAAGAAAATATATCTAATTAAATTAAAACTTATATTAAATTTTTAAATTTTGTAGTAACTTTCGACTATATAATATCTTTGTTTTTAATTATTACCCAATGAAAGTTTTATTACTATATTTTTTATTTGTAAACGTTCTCACGTTTATTATCACTGGTTATGATAAATTTCTAGCCAGACGAAATAAGAGAAGAATTTCTGAAGCTGCCTTATTTTTTCTTGCCTTTATTGGTGGGACAATTGGTTTGTTTGCAGGAATGTTATTCTTTAGACATAAAACGAGTAAAACTACATTTATTATGAAATTCCTCTATATTATTTTAGTTCAGGTTGTAATTATATATTTGAAATACACTCACAATATATAGATATTAACATTGTTGATAACCTTAAAAATCAACTATAAATAACTGTCTATAAAATATTTAAAAAATAAAAAAACCGGATGGATTTTAAAAATCCGCCCGGTGTGTTTATCTCTTATTGGTGCGAAGCACCCGCTTTTTTTTGACGTTTTACGAACAAGCAATTTTATTTACTCTATTCTGGTGTCTTCCACCCTCAAAAGCTGTTGTTAAAAAGGTTTCAACAATTTCAACTGCCTGAGGAATAGAAGTAAAACGCGCTGGAATACTCACAATATTAGCATCATTATGTAAACGTGTCAAATAAGCAATCTCTTTAGTCCAGCATAAACCAGCTCTTACTTTTGGGTGTTTATTAACAGTCATAGCAATTCCGTTTCCGCTGCCACAGATTACTACTCCAAAATCTGCTTTTCCTTCAGATACATCATTTGCAACTGGATGTCCAAAATCAGGATAATCAACAGAAGCATCCGTATCAGTTCCATAATTAGTTACTTCATATCCTTTAGCTTCAAGCATTGCAACAATTGCTTTTTTATATTCTGGTCCAGCGTGGTCGTTTCCTATTGAAATTTTCATTTTTTCTATACTATTAAGTTGTGTAGTACAAATTTACTCAATTAATAAAATGTTTGCCACGAATTTACCAATTTTCACTAATTTGTTTTCTTTAACAATACATATAACATTATTAAAAAGTAAAATACAGCTCTAACAAATTCGTTCAATTCTATTGCAAAAACCTTTATTTTACAACTATCTTACTGTCAGAATCTTATCACTTATTAACAATTTTAATAACTATATAACTATCTCATTATCAATAAAGAATAAACAGAATATTTGTTAAAATTTTGAAGTGTTAATAGCGAAACCTAATTCGTTGATATTCAATTAACTTTAAGTTAACATTATTTGTTAATAAGTTCAGAAAGAAAATTAGAAGTTTTTTTTGGTTGTGTCAAAAAAAAGCCTAATCCAAAACTGGAATTAGAAAACCTAATAAAGTTTCAGGAATTTTTGGAAAAGTTATCAATATCAAAAATGCCATTTTCAACAAATAGCAGCATATCAACTTATCTACAAAATGAATCTATTTTTAGTTGTCAACCGTTGTTAATTAAAATACAAAAAGACTTATAAATTAATCTTTTAGCTCCATATAAGTATGTTGATAACTCTATATAACTAAGAGAAACTTCATTTCAATACTTTTAAAAATAAATTTATTCGACATATTAACACACTATAATAACCAACAAATTTTTTTAAATTTTTAAAAATCTTTTTTGTTGTATTTAATATATGTTGAAAACTAAAAAAGTTTAAAAAGAAAAAAATTGAATTTTAGTTTGAAAAAAGAATCTGTCTAAACGATTTTGAGAGGATTGTTTAGTCTGTCCAAAATTTCCTGAACTTGTTCAAAATCGTTTGGATGAACTTTGAGTTTGATGCCGCCCAATGCAGCCGAGTACATTGGAACAAAAGAAAGTGTCATTTCGTTTTCAAAAAAATATGGAATTTCTTCTTGTTCGAGTAAGTGTTTGAGAACCACTGTTTCGTGTTGATAATTGAATACGGCGATCGTCTTAAAGCTTTCCATATAAGGTGTTTTTGTAAATGTACGAAAAGTTATATTTTTAATAATTCTATTTGTTAAAAAGTATTATCTGATTTCTTATTTGTAATTTTAAACCTTATAAGAAAAGATATATGAGTAAGAAAATTAGAAAGCCGATAAAAAAAGAGAAAGATTTCTCTGGAAAAATAATAAAGATTTTATCGCAAAATGCTAATAAACCATTCAATTATAAACAGATAGGAGCAAAGCTTGAACTTGATGATACTAATAGTAGAAATCAGATTATAAAGGAATTAAAGATTCTAGCTTCGCAAAATAAAATTATAGAATCAGAACCTGGAAAATATCTAGTAAAAGCCGAAAGTCAGGATTACTACGAAGGAACAATAGATATGACGAGCAGAAAAACTGCTTATTTTATTTGTCCAGATTTTGCAGAAGATGTTTTTATTCCCACCAATAATTTGAATCGTGCATTAGACAAAGACAAAGTAAAAGTTTACGTTTATAACAGAAGAAAAGGAAAAAGACCTGAAGGTGAAGTAATTGAAGTTGTCGAAAGAGATAAAACAGAATTTGTTGGTGTAATTGATATGCAGCCAAATTTTGCTTTTGTTTCGACTGCAAATCCTAAAATGTATACCGATATTTTTATTCCAAAAGATAAAATTGGAGAAGCAGAAAACGGTGATGTTGTTTTAGTTAAGATTGAAGATTGGCCAAAAAGAGCTGATAGTCCGTTTGGATCTGTCATTAAAGTTTTGGGAAAACCTGGTGAACACAATACCGAGATTCACGCTATTTTAGCTGAATACGGACTTCCTGCAGATTTTCCAGTAGAAGTAGAGGTTTTTGCACAAAAAATAGATACTTCAATTCAGGAATCTGAAATTGCAAAACGTCGTGATATGCGTGATACGCTTACGTTTACGATAGATCCAAAAGATGCAAAAGATTTTGATGATGCATTGTCTTTCAAAAAATTAGAAAATGGAAACTTCGAAATAGGAATTCACATTGCCGATGTTTCGTATTATTTAGAAGAAGGAACAATCCTGGATGATGAGGCTTATCAACGCGCCACTTCGGTTTATTTGGTGGATAGAGTAGTGCCAATGCTTCCGGAAGTTTTATCTAATTTTGCGTGTTCATTACGTCCAAATGAAGAGAAATATACCTTCTCTGCAGTATTTGAAGTTTCTCCAACTGCGCAGGTTATTAACCAATGGTTTGGAAGAACTGTAATTTATTCAGATCAGCGTTTTGCTTACGAAGAAGCACAATATATCATTGAAACAAAAGACAATACAATTCCGGTTGATGTTTCAATTACAGGTGAATCGTATGTTGTTTCAGATGAAATAACCGAAGCCACTTTAAAGCTAGATGAATTAGCGAAGATTTTAAGAAAGAAAAGAATGCAGAATGGTGCTATTTCTTTTGATAAAGTAGAAGTTAAATTTAATCTGGATGCAGAAGGTGAACCAGAAGGTGTGTACTTCAAAGTTTCAAAAGATGCCAATCATTTGATTGAAGAATTCATGCTTTTGGCCAACAGAAAAGTCGCAGAATACATTGGAAAACAAAAGAAAACATTTGTTTACAGAATTCACGACGAACCAAACGAAGACAAATTAATTGCGATGCAAACCGTAATTGCTAAATTTGGTTATAAAATTGATTTCAGAAATAAAGGAGATATTTCGAAATCATTGAATGCTTTGATGGAAGAAGTAAACGGTAAAAAAGAGCAAAATTTAATTGATACTCTTGCGATTAGAAGTATGAGTAAAGCTAAATATTCGACAGAGAATATTGGCCATTACGGATTAGCTTTTGATTATTACAGCCATTTTACATCGCCAATTCGTCGTTATCCAGACGTTATGGTACACCGTTTGTTACAGTATTATTTAGATAACGGAGCTTCTGTAGACGAAGAAACTTATGAAACAAAATGTCTGCATTGTTCAAACATGGAAAGTTTAGCAACTAATGCGGAACGTGATAGTATTAAATACATGCAGGTTAAATACATGCAGGATCACCAAGACGAAGAATTTCTTGGCGTTATTTCTGGTGTTACCGAATGGGGAATTTATGTTGAAATCGTTTCTAATAAATGCGAAGGAATGGTAAGAATCAGAGAAATAAAAGATGATTACTATACTTTCGATGAAAAACAATATGCATTGGTTGGAGCAACTTCAAACAGCATTTTGCAATTGGGAGATGAAATTTATGTTAAAGTAAAAAATGCCGATTTAGTGAAAAAACAACTTGATTTTCATTTTTTACGAAGAGCAGAATAATTATTAATTAAAAAAAATAAAAGTATGAGAAAGCTAATAATTGGAGCAGCAATTTTATTTGTACAAATGTCTTTTGGTCAAGTGACCAAAGAATTAGGAGATTTTGACAGCGTTAAGGTTTACGATAAATTAAGTGTAAAATTAGTGCAGTCATCTGAAAATAAACTTGTGATAAAAGGAGCAAGAGAAGCAGAATTAGAAGCTGTTAATAAAAATGGTATTTTAAAAATAAGAATGCCTTTTCCAAAACTTCTTTCAGGAAACGATCTTGAAGTAACTTTGTATTACAAACGCATTGAATTAATCGATGTAAATGAAGGTGCAGAAGTTACAAGCAAGGAAACGCTAAAAGCAACTTCATTTAAAGTAAGCGCACAAGAAGGTGGAAAAATCAACGTAGATTTGGATGTTGATAAGCTAAAAGTGAGTTCAGTTTCTGGTGGAGAAATCACTGCAACTGGTAAAGCTGATAACCTTGATGCAGGTTTAGGAGCCGGCGGTTATTTCCTTGGAAGTAAATTATTAACCTCTCAAACGAAAGTAAGCGTTTCTGCGGGCGGAAAAGCAGATGTGAATGCTTCGACCTTAGTTGATGCAAAAGTAAGCGCAGGAGGCTCTATTTACATTTATGGGAAACCAAAGCAAATAAATCAAAAAACAGTTTTTGGTGGTAAAATCGAAGAAGTAAAATAACAACTAGTATTTTGATGATAAATGATATTCTGGCTGGACTGCCATGGGGACTTTTTCTAAGCTTTATGGTAGGTCCGGTATTTTTTATACTATTAGAAACCAGCATTACAAAAGGATTCAGAGCTGCAATTGTCTTTGATTTTGGTGTAGTTCTAGGTGATATCTTTTTTATAGCAATTGCTTATTTAGGAAGTTATAGATTGATTTCCAGTTTAAAAGATAAACCTGCACTATTTATTTTTGGTGGAATTATCATGCTGGCTTATGGTATTATTTCTTTCGTAAGATTGAAAAATGACGAAAAAATTGATGACGAAGAAATTGATCGTGATATTATAAAAAGAAATTACGGAAGTTTATTCATAAAAGGTTTTTTACTCAACGTTATTAATATCGGTGTTTTAGGATTTTGGTTAGCTGTTATTATTTCAATCGGACCAAAATTAGAAATGCAGAATTCAAGAATGATTACTTTTTTTACCGCTGTAATTATCACTTATTTATTGGTTGACTGCCTTAAAATAGTATTAGCCAAACAATTAAAATCTAAAATGACACCAACTAACATCCTAAAAATTAAGAAAGGAATTAGTATTGTTTTAATGGTTTTTGGAGTAGCTTTAATCACTCAAGGCTGGTTTCCAAAAGAAAAAGAAATGGTTCGAAATGCTTTTGAGAAGATAGAAAAGTAGTTGTTAATAACTCAAAAATATAAAATTAAGCCTCTGAATTTAAGAGGCTTTTTTGTGTTTATAACTGTTAGTTTAGAACTTTGTCAAAGTTTCAAACTTTGACAAAGTTGAATCCAGTTTGTCATTCTTGAGAAACGAAGAATCACACAAGTAATTCCGTAAGCAATATCTCCAATCTTTGTAGAGTTACTAGTGTGATTCTTCGTTCAGAATGACAAGATTGTGGAAAAATTAAACATACAAAAAACTTTCAAGGCAATTTAAAGGTTTTGAGTTATCGTCTGGATTCGAAGGTAATCTTTATCTAATTTTTTCAAAAAATTAAACATAAAAAAACCTTCAAATTGCTTTGAAGGTTTTAGAGGCATCGTCCGGATTCGAACCGATATATTTAATTAATTTTTTCAAAAAATTAAACATAAAAAAAACCTTCAAATTGCTTTGAAGGTTTTGAGGCATCGTCTGGATTCGAACCGATATATTTTAATTAATTTTTTCTAAAAATTAAACATAAAAAAACCTGTAAGTTTCCTTGAAGTTTTGAGGCATGGTTCGGATTCGTACCGATATATTTTAATTAATTTTTTCTAAAAATTAAACATAAAAAAAACTGTAAGTTTCCTTGAAGTTTTGTGACATCGTTTGGATTCGAACCGATATATTTAATTAATTTTTTCTAAAAATTAAACATAAAAAAAACTCTAAGTTTCCTTGAAGTTTTGTGACATCGTTTGGATTCGAACCGATATATTTAATTAATTTTTTCTAAAAATTAAACATAAAAAAACCTTCAAATTGCTTTGAAGGTTTTGAGGCATCGTCCGGATTCGAACCGGAGTAGGAGCTTTTGCAGAGCCCAGCCTAGCCGCTCGGCCACGACGCCATTGCTTGAACGGATGGCAAAAGTAACTAAAATCTTTAAATTTCAAAAGTTTCAAAGTAACTATTTTAAAATTTTAAGTTTTTAATTAGAAAAATTACTTTCTATTTTCCGTCAATTTTATGGTAACTGATTCAACATCACCGCCAATAGGAGGATTTATTTTAGAAACCCAAACTGTAGTTTTTTCTACCATTTTAATCTCTGCAAGCACTCGAATATTGATTCTTTTGGCTACATGCTCTAATAAATGCGAACGAATTGCCATTTCTTCGGTAACAATTTTGTTCAAATGAACGTAATCAACAGTGTCTAAAAGATGATCTGTTTCTGCAGATTTCTGTAAATTGGTTTTAATTTTTAGATCGACAGTGTAATCAGATCCTATTTTTCCTTCTTCAATTAAACATCCATGGTACGAAAAAGTGCGAATGTTTTTAAGTTTTATAACTCCCATTTTTATTATTTTATTCTTGTAGTATTTGGATCTTGGTAATTTGATGTTACAGCTAGTATGAAAACAGTTTTCTTGTTTTCATCAACTTTAAAATGAATAGTGTAAGGAAATTTCTTTAAGGGTAAGGTTCTAACAGTATTATACTTTTCTTCAAAAAAAGGAATATTTTCTAATGTTTTACGGTAACTTTTAAATTCTAAATAGAATAATTTTCCTACTCCTTTACTTTTAGATTCATAATAATCGGCAGCTTCATCAACTTCAAGTTTAGCTCGTGAAAGAATTTGAAGTTTAAAATTGTCTACAGCCATTTCTTATCCATTTCCTTTTCAAAATCATCCCAACAAATATAATCTTCTGGCTTAGCGTTTTTAATACGTTCTAAAACCATTTCCTGTTGCCATTGCGGAACTTCATTCTCTATGTTTTCATTGATAGAAACATCTGGAACATGTTTAAAAAAACTAATAAAAGTTTCGTAAAAATCGTCTGGAATTGTAACGGTTAATTGTCTCATAACTTTTAAAATTTATACAAAAATACTAATAATTTAGTTTCACGTTTAAAGTTTCACGTTTAACGCCAGTTAAGTAACTTTAAACCTGAAACCTGAAACCTTTTTTTTATCTTTGCTAAAATTACTATAAAATAATGGCATCAGAAGAGAAATCACTCAATTTTATTGAACAAATCATAGAGGAAGATTTGAAATCAGGTCTTTCGCAAACTAAACTTCATTTTCGTTTTCCACCAGAGCCAAACGGTTATTTACACATTGGACACGCAAGTTCTATTGCTTTAAATTTTGGTTTAGGAATTGATTATCAGTCACCTGTAAATTTACGTTTTGACGATACCAATCCAGAAAAAGAAGAGCAGGAATTTGTTGATGCGATTAAAAAAGATGTAGAATGGTTGGGTTACAAATGGGCCGAAGAGCGTTATGCATCAGATTATTTTCAACAATTGTATGATTGGGCAGTTTTATTAATTAAAAAAGATAAAGCGTATGTTGACAGTCAATCTTCTGAAGATATGGCGATTCAAAAAGGGACTCCATCAACTGTAGGGACTGATAGTCCATTCAGAAACCGTTCTGTAGAAGAAAATTTAGATTTATTCGAAAGAATGAGAAACGGTGAATTTGAGGCTGGAACTCATATTCTTCGCGCAAAAATTGACATGAAATCAACCAATATGCTGATGCGTGATCCTATCATGTATAGAATTTTGCACAGGCATCATCATAGAACTGGAGATGATTGGAAAATTTATCCAATGTATGATTGGGCACACGGACAAAGTGATTATTTAGAAGAAATCTCACACTCATTTTGTACGCTAGAATTTTTGCCTCATAGAGAATTATACGATTGGTTTTTAGATCAGATTTTAGACGAAAATAGATTACGTCCAAAGCAGAGAGAATTTGCAAGACGTAACCTTTCACATACCGTTGTTAGTAAAAGAAAATTACAGCAACTAGTTAAAGAAAAGCACGTTAACGGTTGGGATGATCCAAGAATGTCAACTATTTCTGGATTAAGAAGACGTGGTTATACAGCTGCTTCATTGCGTAATTTTGCCAATACAATTGGTATTGCAAAACGAGATAATTTGATCAATGTATCGGTTTTAGAATTTTGTATTCGTGAAGATTTGAACAAAATTGCACCTCGTGTAATGGCCGTTTTAGATCCGGTAAAATTGGTAATTACAAATTATCCTGAAGGAAAAGAGGAGTGGTTAGAAGCGGAGAATAACCAGGAAGATGAAAATGCTGGTTTCAGAAAAGTGCCTTTTGCTCGTGAATTATACATCGAAAGAGAAGACTTTTTAGAAGAAGCTCCGGCTAAATTTTTCCGTTTAACTTTAGGAAAAGAAGTACGTCTTAAAAATGCCTATATCATTAAAGGTGAAAGTGTTATAAAAGATTCTGAAGGTAATATTACAGAAATTCATGTCACTTATGATACTGATTCTTTAAGCGGAAGCGGAACAGAAGCAAGCCAAAGAAAAGTATCTGGAACCTTACATTGGGTTTCTATTTCACATGCAGTTGAAGCAGAAGTTCGTTTGTACGACCGTTTATTTACAGATGAAGCTCCAGACAGTTATAAAGACAAAAATTTCTTAGATTTTGTTAATCCAAATTCACTAGAAATTGTAACTGGATTTGTGGAACCAAGTTTATCAACAGCTCAAAATGAAGATAAATTTCAGTTTCAACGTTTGGGTTATTTTACTGTTGATAAAGACTCAAGTGCTTCAAAATTAGTATTTAACAAAACTGTTGGATTAAAAGATGCTTGGGAAGAAAAGGGTAAAAAAGAAGAAAACAGCATTAATAATTCTTTAAAAGAAATCAATAAATATTTTAAAGTTGATAGTAAACCAGAACGTATTGCAATTGAAAGTGCAATAGGGGAGAACATTAAAAATGTTACTAGTTTTTCACTTTTACAGAATTCATTAAAGAAGAATATCAGCAATAATAAAGCTTCATTGTTATTTGCTCAATTTATTTTGAAATATTCAACTTGGAAATCAACTGATTTTGAAGAAGAAGATGTTAAAAAATTATATTCAATGTCCTTGAAAAGTGAATCAACTTATGTTAGATCAAAAGCACTTTTAAATTTGAGAGATATTGAAGAAGTAAGTTTCAAAAATCAATATGATGATGAAATTTTGAAATTATATTCAAATCCTCCAAAAAATGCATCGGAGAGAGAAAATGAAATTCTTGCCGAAATGGTAAAGAAGTAAAATAATTAAAATCTATTGAAAAGCGCTTTTTAAAAGCGCTTTTTTATTATATATAAAATTTATTAAAAAATAATTTTCTATAGATTTTATAAATTAAAATCAGCTTTCATAAATTAAATTTAAAGCATTTTTTTAATTCTTCCACCTCGTTAATCTTATTTGTAAAATTCGTTTAGTAGAAGTCTTTATTTCAGTTTTTTTCCTTTTTTACTCCATTTTTAAGATTTTGATTTAATTTTTTCTCCGACGAAATTTTTTAAATAAAATTTAAGCAATAAATTCGATTAGAAATATTAAATATAATTTTAATCTATTATAATTATATTATTTATAGTTTATATGAATTATTTATAAAATTGATTGTTTGTAATTATACATAAATTTTAACAATTAAAACTAACAGTCATAATTATTTTAAAATTCTTTCCATTTCAATAATTCTGATTTTAAAAAAAAATAGAATCGGAACTTACTTCAATTTCTCTCCTTTAAATTACCAATTTCTGTGTATAAATTAATTTGATTAAAAAATCTATAATTATAAATTGTTATAATAATTAATATAATTTATAATTTATTAAATTTTAATAGTTTTTATATATTAAAAATAACGATAATAAATGAATTTTAAAGCTGTTTTTTAATGAAGTCGATAATGTAACTCATTTTTTAAATTATTGTTTATATATGATCTTTATTTTAGTTTTAGCTGTTATTTTTATCAGTTTAACGGGTTGTTAACATACAATTGTTTATAAAGTTGCTATTTTTAACTTAATAAGTAGAAGTCAGAAATGATTTTTATAAAATTAAAATTTGCCGTTAAAGAAACTAAAATGAAATCTGATGTTTTTAAAAACTCGTAATTTTTATTGCATCAGCTTTTCAAAATTGATTTCTTGTAAAGACAATTTTATGTTCTCATTTTTATTGTGATGTAATCTTGATAATATTTCGCGTAAAAGGTATTTTTCAAATTGTATCATAATGTACAAAATTCCATAATGTTGAATTTGTGTGAAGCTTTAGTTTTCAAATTTCAAATCTGATCATTTTTAATTTAAATCTAATTATCATGAAAATTTTATATTTTACGCTAGCCGTGTTATTTGCAAATGTTGCAATTTCACAAACACATCAAATTACAAAACACAATGGTGAACAACTTGATGTTAATTTCATAAAAAACGAAAATGGTTTAGTTTATTATTCTTTGAACGGAAGTTCTGAAGAAGTAAAAATTAGCAAACACGCTGTTTCATCAATTACTAATAAGCAAACCAAACAAACTCAGAAAGTTTCTGATAAAATAATAGTAGATTCAAAAGATGATTACAAAATGGTAACTGTTCTGCCTCAAGAAAAGACAATAGGACTGAAGCAGGCAGCTAGTTTTACAGGTGTCTCGACAAGGACGAAAGGTGAACCGCCTATTGCTAATCAGAATCAAACTGCTATGAGAATCAAAACTAAGTCAGCTTCCAACGGTTATCCTTTTGTGAGTATCATTGAAAAAGGTGATGGAAAGTATGAAGCGGTTTCTTATGTGTATTAAGTTTTTGTAAATAACTTTTAGTCACCAATTTATAATTCAAAAAGAAGTATCTTTATTAATCACTTAAATAAGAATATTATGTCAAATAATTCAAATACAATTGCAGCAATTTTAGCTGGTGCTGCAGTAGGAGCGGCAATCGGAATTTTATTTGCTCCAGACAAAGGATCAAAAACCCGAACTAAAATTAAAGAAGGAATTGATGATGCAAAACATAATTTGCAGGATTCTTTTGAAGCAAGTTCTGAAGTGCTTCGTGAAAAATTCACAAGCGCAACACATAATCTTGATGGAACGTTGAATGATTTACTTTCAAATGTAAGTCATAAAACAGAAGAAGTGATTACTTTTTTAGAATCTAAGTTGGCTGATTTAAAGGCACAAAACGCTAAACTTCAGAAATAAAATCTATTAATTTGTATAAGAAGCACATAACTTGCTTATTTTTATAAGACAGTTTTGTGCTTTTTTTATTTTAAAAAATCAATTATGGCTTTTGAAGAATTAAAAGAGAATACTGAAAAAATCCAAGATCAAACTAAAGTTTACATAGACAGTCATTTGGCTTACTATAAACTTTGGGGTTTTAAAGTAGCAATGAAATCGACAACGTTGATTTTTAAATTTACGTTGATATTATTATGCTTTACGATGGTTTTAATTTTCGGATCTTTTGCAGCAGCTTATGCTTTTGGAGAATTGTTCGAAAGTAATGCACTTGGATTCTTAGCAGTAGGAGGGATCTATCTTTTCTTTACAATTTTACTTTTCTTTATAAAGGATAAAATGGTTGAAGGACCAATTTTAGAGAAATTTTCAGAAATATTTTTTAACGATTAAGACTTATGGAAAAGAAAAAATACTCATCATATGCTGAAATCGACAGAGATTTGGAAATCTTAAAACTACAAAAAGATATTAATTATCAGAGATTAGTTTTAAGTTTTCAGAGAACAAAAGAAAGCATAACACCACAAAATATAGTGAGCGGATTTGTTTCATCGTACACAGATTACTTTAAAAATTCTTATCCACAAATTTTACAATCTATTATACCTTTTGTTATCAATTGGTTTACAAATAAAAAAAGAGGCAATTAAGCCTCTTTTTAGTTTTATTATTGTTGAACATCTGGTTGAATGTCATCTTCATATCCAGATTGAGGTTGAATTGGTTTTGGTTTTTCAACCTTTTTATTATTTTTCTTCATCATTTCTCCAACTTGGTTTGAAGCAGAGAATGAAGCAACCATATTGTTAAGCATATCACTTCCGGCTTGTGGAGAGTTTGGAAGCAAAATTAAGTTAGAATTTGTATCTGCTCCAATTGCTTGTAAAGTATCATAATGTTGTGTAACTACAATTAAAGCAGAAGCTTCCTGCGAATTAATTCCAACATTGTTTAAAACTTCAACACTTTCTACAAGACCTCTTGCAATTTCACGACGTTGATCTGCAATACCTTGTCCTTGTAAACGCTTACTTTCTGCCTCAGCTTTTGCTTTTGCAACGATTCTAATTCTTGAACTTTCAGCTTCAAATTCTGCAGCAGTTTTTTCTCTGTCGGCAGCATTAATTCTGTTCATGGCATTTTTTACCTGAATGTCTGGATCAATATCGGTAACCAAAGTATTGATGATATCGTATCCGTATGTTGACATTGCTTCGTTTAATTCACGTTTTACGGCAACTGCAATATCATCTTTTCTTTCAAAAACATCATCCAATTTTAATTTAGGAACTTCGGCACGAACTACGTCAAATACATAAGAAGTAATTTGATCATGCGGATATTCTAGTTTATAAAATGCTTCGTATACTTTTTCCTGGATCACTTTAAATTGAACTGAAACTTTCATTTTGATAAAAACGTTGTCTCTAGTTTTGGTCTCGATGATAACATCTAATTGTTGAATTTTAAGATTTACACGTCCGGCCAATCTATCAACCAACGGAATTTTAAGTTGTAATCCTGAATTTCTTACGCTATGGAATTTTCCAAATCGCTCGATAATTACAGAACTCTGCTGTTTTACAGTAAAGAAAGACGACATGAAAATGAAGAATGCCAATACTAAAAAGATAATAAATGCTGTACTCATGGTGATATAGTTTATGTTTATGAATTCGGTAAATTACGAAAATTCTTCTAAAATAAAATTTTTAAGCATTAAAAAAACGCTAAGAACATTTATTAGATGTTTCTTAGCGTTTAGTTTAAATTTGAAATTATTTCTAAATTCTCTTAATATCTCAATAATCAAATATTATAATGTTGTTATTGCTTTTTGAATTCTTGCAATAGTTTCTTCTTTTCCAATAATTTCAACAATGTCAAATAGGTGAGGACCTTTAAGAGCTCCAACCAAACTTAAACGGAAAGGCTGCATAACTTTACCCATTCCAATTTCATTTTTAGTTAACCAGTCTTTTACGATTGCTTCGATATTAGCAGAATCAAAACCTTCAATATATTCAAGAGTTGAAATCAATTCCTGCATTAAAGCCGGAGTTTCTTCCTTCCAATTTTTGCTTGCTTTTTCATCATATGATGTTGGTGCCTGGAAAAAGAAATCAGTTAAATCCCAAAATTCAGAAACAAAATGAGCTCTTTCTTTAATCAAAGAAACAATTCTTGTAACGTCATATTTAGAAACATCAACACCTTTTTCTATCAAAGTAGGAGAGAAACTTTTCGCTAAATCTGCATCATTTTGTTTGATTAAGTATTGGTGATTAAACCATTTATTTTTCTCTGGATCAAATTTAGCTCCAGCTTTATGAACTCTATTTAAGTCAAAAGCTTCTGCTAATTCTTCTAATGAAAATATTTCTTTTTCGGTTCCATCGTTCCATCCTAATAAAGCAAGGAAGTTTACAACGGCTTCTGGAAAAAATCCTTTCTCTCTATATCCAGATGAAACTCCTTCTTCCGTTTTCCATTCTAAAGGAAATACAGGGAATCCCATTTTGTCTCCATCTCTTTTTGATAATTTTCCATTTCCAACTGGTTTTAAAATCAAAGGTAAATGAGCAAATTCTGGAGCTTCCCAACCAAATGCTTTGTATAATAAAACGTGAAGCGGCATAGACGGTAACCATTCTTCACCACGAATAACATGTGAAGTTTCCATCAAATGATCATCTACAATATTGGCTAAATGATACGTTGGCATTCCGTCACTTTTAAACAAGACTTTATCATCAAGTAAACTTGTTTCAAATTTTACATCACCACGAATGATATCTTTTAAGTGTAAAGTTTCATCAACCGGAGTTTTAAAACGAATCACATAATGTTCTCCATTTGCAATTCTTTTAGCAACTTCATCAGCAGAAATTACTAACGAAGTATCCAATTTTTCACGAATGCTATGATTGTAGATAAATGTTTTTCCTTCTGCTTCTTGTTCTTTTCTCAAAGCGTCCAAAGATTCCGGAGTATCAAAAGCATAATATGCCCAGCCAGAATTAATCAATTGATCTGCATATTGCTGATATAATTCTTTACGTTCGCTTTGTCTGTATGGACCAAATTTTTCGTTTTTTCCAACTGTTTCTTCAGGAGCAATACCTAACCATTCTAAAGCTTCCATAATGTAAGCTTCTGCACCTGGAACAAAACGCGTTTGGTCTGTATCTTCAATTCGAAGATAAAAAACACCGTTATGTTTTTTGGCAAATAAATAATTAAATAGGGCAGTACGAACTCCGCCAATATGTAATGGTCCAGTTGGACTTGGTGCAAAACGCACACGAACTTGCTTTGACATTTGTTTAAAATTTTGTTGCAAAGATACGATATTAGTCAAAAGCCGAAAGTCGAAAGTCTGAAAGGTTTTTAGCTGTGTGCTAAACTTTTGACTTTCGACTTTTGGCTTTCAGACTTATTATTATAATTACTACTTTTATGGGTTATAATTAAAACAGATTTATTTTGAAAACAACATCTGCTATATACCAGAAGCTGGAGGCTTTCATTAAGAAATATTATACCAACGAATTGATAAAAGGATTGCTTCTTTTTACTGGTTTTGGTTTATTGTATTTTTTATTTACGCTTTTTATAGAATACTTTCTGTGGTTGAAACCGCTAGGAAGAACATTTCTTTTCTGGATATTTATTGCAGTGGAAGTTTTCCTTTTAGTACGTTTAATTATTTTTCCTTTGTTTAAATTATTTAAACTTCAGAAAGGAATAGATTATACTCAGGCATCTAAAATTATTGGAAATCATTTTACAGAGGTAAGTGATAAACTGACAAACTTTTTACAATTATCGTCTGATAATAATGCTGAAAGTTCAGAATTGGTTTTGGCATCAATTGAACAAAAAGCCAATTCTTTGCAGCCAATTCCTTTTGGAAATGCCATCAATTTTAAAGCCAATAAAAAGTATCTGCCTTTAGCTTTAGTTCCAATTTTACTTTTTGCAGTGTTTTATATTTCTGGAAATAGTAATATAATTTCTCAGAGTTTGAATAGAGTAGTGCATTTTAATTCCGCTTTTTTACCGCCGGCTCCATTTAAATTTGTAGTTCTGAATTCTAATTTACAAGCAGAGCAGAATAAAGATTTCGTTATCAAAATGGAATCGGTTGGGAATGTTGTTCCAGAGAATGTGATGATTCATATTGGTGACGAAAGTTATTTTATGGAATCTCCTCAAGCTGGAAAGTTTGAATTTAAAATAGAAAAACCAGTTGAAGATATTCGTTTTTCTTTTGAAGGAAATAAGGTAGTTTCTGAAGATTATGAATTGAAAGTGATCACCGTTCCATCTATTGCAAACTTCGAAATGGTTTTGAATTTTCCTTATTATCTAAAGAAAAAACCAGAAACAATTCAAGGTACAGGTAATGCAATTTTACCAGAAGGAACAACTGTAACATGGAGAATGAATACTAAATCTACTCAAGAAGTTATTTGGAAAAGAGATAATGAAGTTTTTAGATTTAATAAAGTAGAAAATGAGTTCAAATTAGCTAAAAATATTAGTCAAAATACAGAATATCAAATTCTTACGTCAAATAACAAGGTTAAAAACTACGAAAAACTAGATTATCAGCTGTCTGTTATCAAGGATCAGTTTCCAACGATCAATGTTGGTCCTGCACCAGACAGTTTGAAGCTAGATAAGAATTATATTCTAGGAAGATTGGGTGACGATTACGGACTTTCGAAACTTCAAATTGTATACTACGAACGTAACAAACCGCAGTCTGCTAAACGTGGAAACATTCCTGTAAAGGCAGGAGTATTTGATCAGTTTGTTTTTAATTTTCCAAGTAATCTTCCAGTAGTGGAAGGAGTTTCATACGAATACTATTTTGAGGTTTTTGATAATGATGCTCCACATAATTTTAAAAGCACAAAGTCTTCTGTATTTTCAGATCGCGTTGCTACAACAGATGAAATTCAGGATCAGGAATTACAACAGCAAAATCAAAATATTAATAGTTTATCTAAATCTTTAAAGAACCAAAACAAGCAGATTTCAGAAATGGATAAGCTTCAAAATTCAGGCAAAGAAAAAGATAATTTAGAGTTTAAAGATCAGCAGAAGATTAATGATTTTATCAAACGTCAGAAACAACAAGACGAAATGATGAAGCAATTTTCTGAGAAGATGAATCAGAATTTAGATAAATTCAAGTCGGATAAAAAGGATAAAACGGCCGATGATTTACAAAAGCGTTTGGATAATGCTCAGAAAGATTTAGAAAAGAATCAAAAGTTATTAGATGAATTGAAGAACTTAAACGATAAATTAAACAGTGAAGAACTGTTTGATAAGATGGAAAAGTTCAAACAAATTAGTAAAAACCAATCTCGTAATTTAGAACAATTGGTAGAATTAACCAAGCGTTTTTACGTTTCAAAGAAAGCAGAACAGGTTGCAGAGAAACTAAATAAATTAGCAGATCAGCAAGAACAACTTTCAAACAAAGAGAAAGAAAATACAAAAGAGAAGCAGGATGAAATCAATAAATCTTTCGATAAAATTCAAGAAGATTTAAAGGATTTAAAAGAGGAGAATAAAACTTTAAAAGCACCATTAGATATTCCGTCTGATGCTTCTAAAGAAAAAGATGTAGACAATGATCTTCAAAAAGCAGCGGAAGAATTGAGTAAAAAGAATACTTCGTCGGCTAAGCCAAAACAGAAAAGTGCTTCTAAGAAAATGAAAAGCATGGCTCAGGAAATGCAGAGCGAAATGGAAGGCGGAGAGCAGGAACAAATGGAAGAAGATGTAGCAATGCTTCGCCAGATTCTCGATAACCTTTTGGCATATTCTTTATCACAGGAAGATGTAATGAAACAGTTTAAATCTATGAAATTAGGTTCTTCTGCCTTTACAAAAAACATTAAAATTCAGCAGAATTTAAAACAACAGTTCAGACATGTTGATGATAGTTTGTTTGCGCTTTCACTTCGTAACCCTAAAGTTGCAGAAGATGTAACTAAGGAAATTGGAAACGTGCTATATAATATGGACAAGGCTTTAGAAACACTTACCGATGTTCAGATTCCAAGAGGTGTTTCACATCAACAATATGCTGTTTCATCTGCAAATAAATTGGCCGATTTCTTAAGTGATTTATTGAATAATATGCAGATGTCTATGTCTAAACCGGGTACTGGAAAACCTAAACCTGGAGATGGACAAGGAATGCAATTGCCAGATATTATTCAGAAACAAAAAGGACTTGCTGATAAAATGAAAGAAGGAATGAAGTCTGGTCAAAAGCTTGGCGACAAACCTGGAGATGGTCAAGATGGAAAGTCTGGACAAGGGCAAAGTGGTCAAGGTAAGGAGGGGCAGGGAAAAGATGGACAAGGTAAAGGTGGTGATAAAGGTTCTTCTGGTAAAGGTGGCAAAAGCGGAAAAGGAGAGAAGAATGGAAAAGAAGGTGAAGATGGAGAGGGAGATGCAGAAGCTATAATGGAAATATACAAAGAGCAAGTTAAGTTGCGTGAAGCTCTGCAAAAAGAATTAGCAAAGAAAGGTTTAGATTCTCAAGGTAAGTCTGTAATAGATCAGATGAAACAATCTGAAAAGCAGATTTTAAATAAGGGATTTAAAAATGAAAATTTACAACGCATCTTAAATATTCAGCAGGAGTTATGGAAATTAAACAATGCAGTTCAACAGCAAGGACAAGATACACAAAGACAATCTGAATCTAATAAAGCTGATTTCAACAACAGAACAAATGCATTGCCAAGTTCATTATTGGAATATTTAAACAGTGTAGAGATATTAAACAGACAATCACTACCTTTGCGCTCAAATTTTAATCAAAAAGTTCAAGAATACTTTAATACAAAATGATAAATTTTAATTACGAAACTGATTTTACTTTAGGAGACGAGCAGGCTTTTAGCGACTGGCTTAGTGCTGTAATTGTTTCTGAAAACAAGAATGAGGGAGAAATCAATTATATATTTTGTGATGATGAATATCTTCATAAAATAAATGTGGAATATTTAGACCACGATACACTTACAGATATTATCAGTTTTGATTATACTGTTGGCAACGAGTTGAATGGCGATATTTTTGTATCTGTAGAACGTGTTGCAGATAACGCAAAAGACTTCAATGTTTCTTTTGCAGAAGAACTCAAAAGAGTTTTAGCGCATGGTATTCTTCACTACTGTGGATACAAAGATAAAACAGAAAATGATGCTCAATTAATGAGATCTAAAGAAGAAGAAAAAATGAAGATGTTTCACGTGGAACAGTAGATTAAATATCAAACAAAAAGATTTAAAATTCTTTTTGTTTCACGTGGAACACGGCTATATTTTAAATCTTTTTATAAACGTTTCACGTGGAACAATTAGATTTAAGATTTTCTGAATAGAATGTATTAAAAGTGTTTCACGTGGAACATATAAAATAAGTTTTTAAGGGTTTTTAATTTTTAGCCGTTATGTATTTTTTTATCTGTTCCACGTGGAACAGATTTTTAAAAGTGAAATCAAAACTTAAATTTTAAACATAGCGTTTTAGCGCCGTTCCACGTGGAACAAGTTTTTAAGTTGAGATCAGAATTTTAGATTTTATATTGGAATTTGGAATTTGAATATTGAAATTTAGATATTGCGTGTAAGCGCCGTTCCACGTGGAACAAGAAAAATAAATTTAATTCTAAAACATCGCGTTAGCGATTTTTTTGGAGAATAATAAAACAAAATGTTTTTAGAAGAATACGATGTTATTGTGGTTGGTGCAGGCCATGCTGGTTCTGAAGCCGCGGCAGCGGCCGCAAATTTAGGATCAAAAACTTTATTGGTTACAATGAGTTTACAGAATATTGCACAAATGTCTTGTAATCCTGCCATGGGTGGAATTGCAAAAGGACAGATCGTTCGTGAAATTGATGCGCTTGGTGGATACTCAGGAATTGTTTCTGATAAAACAGCAATTCAGTTTAAGATGTTGAATAAATCGAAAGGACCTGCAATGTGGTCTCCGAGAGTTCAAAGTGATAGAATGCGTTTTGCTGAAGAATGGAGAATGATGTTGGAGGGAACTCCAAATTTGGATTTTTATCAGGAAATGGTAAAAGGTCTGATAATCGAGAACGGAAAGATAAAAGGAATTAGAACTTCACTTGGTGTGGAGATTCGTTCCAAATCTGTTGTTTTGACAAACGGAACTTTTTTGAACGGTTTAATTCATATCGGAGAAAAACAATTCGGTGGAGGAAGAGCAGGAGAAAGTGCTGCGACTGGAATTACAGAAGATTTGATTAAAGCAGGTTTTGAAGCAGGAAGGATGAAAACGGGTACGCCGCCGCGAGTAGATGGACGTTCTTTAGATTATTCTAAAATGAATGAAGAAAAAGGAGATGCGAAGCCGTCTAAATTTTCTTATTCAGATATCACTGCTCCATTAACGCATCAACGTTCTTGCCACATGACATACACGTCTTTGGATGTTCATGATATTTTGAGAGAAGGTTTTGATCGTTCTCCAATGTTTAACGGAAGAATCAAAAGTTTAGGGCCAAGATATTGTCCGTCGATTGAAGATAAAATAAATCGTTTTGCAGATAAAGAGCGTCATCAACTATTTGTTGAACCGGAAGGGTGGAATACATGTGAAGTTTATGTAAACGGATTTTCGACTTCTCTTCCAGAAGATATTCAATTTAAAGCTTTAAGTTCTGTAGCTGGTTTTGAGAAAGTGAAATTCTTTAGACCTGGTTATGCAATCGAATATGATTTCTTCCCGCCAACACAATTGAAACATACTTTGGAGACAAAGTTGGTTGAAGGTTTATATTTTGCTGGACAAATTAATGGAACGACAGGATATGAAGAAGCGGCTTCTCAAGGTTTGATGGCTGGAATAAATGCACATTTAAAAGTTCATGAAAAAGATCCTTTGATTTTAAAACGTGATGAAGCGTATATTGGAGTTTTGATTGATGACTTGATTACGAAAGGAACGGAAGAACCTTATCGTATGTTTACGTCAAGAGCAGAGTATAGAACTTTGCTGCGCCAAGATAATGCTGATTTTAGATTAACGCCAATGTCGTACGAAATTGGTTTAGCTTCTGAAGACCGTCTTCGTAGAATGGAACGTAAACTAAACGAGTCTGAAAAGATGGTTTCATTCTTTAAAGAAACAAGTGTCAGCATTGCGGAAACAAATCCAATTTTGGAAGCAAAAGAATCTGCGCCAATAACGCAGGGAGATAAAATGTTTAAGATTTTTTCTCGTCCACAAGTTGAATTGGAAGATATGGTCAAATTTGAAAAAGTATCATCATATATTCAAGAGAATGATTTGGATGAAGAAATTGTTGAGCAAGCAGTAATTCAAGTTAAATATTCTGGTTATATTGAAAAAGAAAGAAATAATGCGGATAAACTAAATCGTTTGGAAGAAGTAAAAATCCCAGAAAATTTCGATTATAATAAAATTAAATCAATGTCTATTGAAGCAAAACAAAAATTGAGCAAGATTCGTCCTGTTACAATTTCTCAAGCTTCAAGAATAAGCGGAGTGTCACCAAGTGATATTTCCGTTCTTTTGATTTATATGGGAAGATAAAGAGTTTACAGTCGCAGTTTTTAGAGGACAGTTTTACTGCGACTGAAAATTGCGACTTTAAACTAAATTGTTCCACGTGAAACTATTTATGGTTTTACAGTATTTTTAAGAAGAGAAAATCTAAATCTAAAATATTTTTTGTTCCACGTGAAACCTTTTATTAAAAAAGTGGACTGGAAAGAATAAAAGTTGGGAAAATGATCTTTTGAAAAGAAAGACATTGTGCAAATGAGAAATAATCTATATCTATTTCAATTTGTTGATGAAACAATTCAGGAATTCGAATCGTACATAAGTGCGATAAAAAACTAAAAATCACTTATTGATTAATTCTGAAATGAAATTCAAGTTGGCATATGCTTTTTTCGTGAGTTGAAATTTCGATTGTAATTATGTTGAATTTTAAAATTGAAAGAATAGGTTAGGAATTATTTTCATTAGAAGAAATTAAAAACAATTATTTCCAAACCGATAGATTGTAGATCACAAAATGATATCAAGAAAAAATGGAGATGAATGTAGAATTGAAAAATTAAAAAGTTAATGCAGTTAAATAAACTGGAACAAAAACGAATTAAAAATAAAATCCTAAAAATGAAAAATTTTCGTTTTTAGGATTTGCTATAAATTAAACCCAAATATCTAGAATTAAAAAATGGACGTTTTAAATAAAAAACACTTTCTTACAGTAAAAGACCATTCTGTTTCAAAAGAAATTTTTGATTTGTATTATGATGAAGAATTAGATATGCTGATTACTTCACCACAGCCAGAACTTCATAATCTGGGAAAATATTACGAAAGCGAAGATTATATTTCACATACAGACAACAAACGTTCCTTATTTGAAAAAGCCTATCATTTTGTAAAAAATATTGCGCTTCAAAATAAATTAAACTTGATTAATGCGGAACAACCTCAAAAAGGAAAAATTCTAGACATTGGTGCTGGAACTGGAGATTTTTTGTTGACGGCAAAAAATAACGGCTGGGAAACAATTGGAGTAGAACCAAGCGAAAGAGCAAAAAATATTGCACAGCAAAAAGGGATTTCTTTCGTGGAAGAAACAAGCTCTTTAGAAAATAATTCTTTAGATGTAATTACCATGTGGCACGTCTTGGAACACGTTCCAGATTTAGGACTTCAGATCCAAGAATTAAAGCGATTGTTAAAGCCAACTGGAACATTAATTATTGCGGTTCCAAATTTCAAATCGTTTGATGCAAATCATTATCAAACATTTTGGGCGGCTTATGATGTGCCAATTCACTTTTGGCATTTTTCTAAAAAATCGATTCAGCTGCTTTTTGAAAAGGTAGATATGAAATTGGACAAAATACTTCCAATGAAATTTGATTCGTTTTATGTGAGTCTTTTATCAGAGAAATACAAAACAGGAAAAATGAATTATATCAAAGCTTTTTTCATTGGTTTAAAGTCAAATTTGACAGCAAATAAAACAAACGAATTTTCATCGCACATTTACGTGCTGAAAAATAAATAAGATAAAAAATCTAAAATAAGCTATTTTGCCCGAAAAGGATGAAATGGCTTTTTTTGGTTAAAAGCAATTCTAGAAAGATCAATTTAATTGTAATAGTGTCGGTTTATTGCTATTATTTTTTCTATAAATAAAAACAATATCATAAAATTTGCGCATTTTTTAAACTTTATGCTGATGCTATTGATTTTTTTATATTTTTGTCTTTAATACTTAAAAAAAATAGAATTAAAAAAAATGAAAAAAGCATTAGTTATTATCGCACTTTCAGTTTTCGCAGTTTCTTGTAACAAAACAGCAGAGGTAAAGGAAGTAAAAACAGCTTACGTGGATACTTCGGTTTTGATGAAAGAGTACACTGAAGCAAAAGATTTAGAGGCAAAATACAAAGCTCAAGCGGAAGAAAAAGGAAGACAATTACAAGCTGAAATTTCACGTTTTAAACAAGACGCTGCTAATTTTCAAAGTCAAGCACAGGCAAATGGTCAAGCTTGGGCGCAGCAAAGAGGAGCTGAATTGCAAAAGAGAGAGCAGCAATTAGGTTATGCTCAACAACAATTAGCGCAGCAATTACAGCAAGAAAGTGGTGTAGAAATGGATTCTCTTGTTAGCGGTGTTAAAAAATTCATCAAAGATTACGGAAAGAAAAACGGTTACTCTTACATCTACGGAACTGGAGATGCTGCAACAGTTTTGTATGCTGAAGATAAATATGATATCACAAAAGCGATTATCAAAGAATTAAACGATAAGTATAAAGCAGAGCCTAAAACAGATGCAAAACCAGCAGCTGAAACTAAAGAAGGCGAAGCAAAAAAATAAAAAACTACCAAACTAACTAAATTACTGAAAACCTAAATCCACTGCGATTTAGGTTTTTTCTTTTTATAAAAATGCGGTAATTTTATTTTTTAATACAAGCCCAATGCAAAACGTTTCAGAAGCGGCAGCTTACACCTTGCAATTCATTAATCAGACTCAAAAATCCATATTCCTGACGGGTAAAGCAGGAACAGGAAAAACTACGCTTTTGCGCGAAATCATAGCTACGACTCACAAAAACACAGTAGTGGTAGCGCCAACCGGAATTGCGGCTTTAAATGCTGGTGGAGTAACGATTCATTCTATGTTCCAGCTTCCTTTTTCGGCATTTATTCCGTCTTACGAAGGGAGCGCGCAATTTACAGAAACAGTAAAGTTTGAAAATAAGGAATCACTTCGACGTCATTTCAAAATGAACAACGTCAAGCGAAATGTGATTCGCAATATGGAACTGCTGATTATTGATGAAGTAAGTATGCTTCGTGGGGATTTGCTGGATGCGGTCGATTTTATGATGCAGTCTGTCCGCCGAAACAGCCAGGCTTTCGGGGGCGTGCAGGTTCTGTTTATTGGAGATTTACTGCAATTGCCTCCCGTAATTCGAGATGAAGAGTGGCGTACTTTGAGAAATTATTACAAAGGGAAATTCTTTTTTCATTCTCATGTCTTGCAGCTCAATCCGCCCATTTATATTGAATTGTCGAAAATCTACAGACAAACGGATGATACTTTTATTTCGGTTTTGAATAATCTGCGTAATAATCAAATCACACCTCAGGACATTGCTGTTCTAAATCAATACGTTAAGCCATATTTTGATTTCAAAGAGAATAAAGGCTACATAACGCTTACAACGCATAATGCTAAAGCGGATTCAATTAACTCTCAGTCAATCAATGATTTAGATGGAAAAGAATATGTGTATACACCTTTTGTGGTTGGCGATTTCCCTGAAAAGATATTTCCTGTAGAAGAAGAATTGAAATTGAAGATTGGCGCTCAGATCATGTTCGTTAAGAATGACTTATCATTTGAGAAGAGATATTTCAACGGAAAAATGGGTGTAATCAAATCTCTTTCTGACGAGGAAATTTTTGTTCATTTTCCAGAGGAGAATATGACGCTCGAAGTAGAGAAGTACGAATGGAAAAATATCCGCTACAAAGTCAATGAACAAACTAAAGAAATCGAAGAAGAGGTTTTGGGAACCTTCGCACATTATCCAATCAAATTGGCTTGGGCGATTACGGTGCATAAAAGTCAAGGTTTAACTTTTGACAAAGCCGCGCTCGATGTATCGCAAGTTTTTCTGCCTGGACAAGCGTATGTAGCGCTTTCGCGTTTACGTTCATTAAACGGTCTTATTTTGCTTTCTCCGATGCAGATGAATGGCATTTCCAACGACCAAGATGTAATGGATTATGCTTTGAATAAAGCCACTGAAGAAGTTTTAAAAAATTCTCTTCATTTTGAAACCAAGAATTTTATTCATAACTATTTGGTAAACAGTTTCAATTGGACCGAATTGGCGCAAGAATGGCGAAACCATCGTTTTAGTTATAACGAAAATGCGGCCGGTTCAGAAAAATCGAAACATTCCGCTTGGGCGCATAAACGTTTGGAAATAATCGAACAGCTTTTAGAGCCTTCGCAGAAATTTATCATTCAGCTGAATAAAATTTTCAATAAAGAAACCGTCGATTTATTTTTTGTGAAAGAAAGAGTAGAGGCAGCCTACGATTACTTTTTCAAACCAATGGATAAATTGGTCGATGATTTAATTTATAAAATGGCTGAAATACAGAAATTTAAAAAAGTAAAAGAGTTTTATGAAGAACTTAATCTTTTAGAAGATCTGCAGACAAAAGCGGTTTTGCGTTTACTAAAAGCAAAGTTACTGCTTGAAGTTGTAGTTTCTGGTGAAGCAATTTCTAAAGAAAAATTATCGTCTCCATTAATTAGAAATTATAAAACCAACAAAGCAGAAAGGATTCGAGAAGAGCTTAAAATAACAAATACAGACATTTTTAGGACAGAAGAACCCGTTGTTCGGTATAAGGCAGCTAAAGCGGAGAAAAGTGAGCTTAAAACGGCTAAAAAGACCACAGTTGAAGAGACGCACGATTTATGGCTGGAGAAAAATTCTGTCGAAGATATCGCAAGAATGCGTAAATTGAATGTTCAAACTATCGAAGGACATTTGATAAGACTTATTCAAGCAAAGAAAATTGATATCAACGAAGTTTTGCCGTATGATAAAATTTTGGCTTTGCGAGAAGCATTTCAATTTTATCAGGAAGAATCTCTAAGCGGTTTGAAAGAAAAACATGGAGATGAATTTACCTGGGATGAATTAAAAATGTTCAAAGCCAGTATAAATTAATTTTTGAACGTCCCACGTGAAACATCATTTTTGTTTTTCAAAAAATTGATTTCTAACGCATTAAATTATTTTGGATATGAAAATAGTTCGATTTTTTTTAGTTTGTTTGATCTTTTGCAACTTCAGTATGACGGCTCAAGATCTGAAACCAGAATATCAAAAAATGATTTCGAAATTTATTTTGGAAGTAAAAAATGGCAATAAAACGGCAGTTTCAAATCGTGTAAAATTTCCGTTAAAGAGAGAGGTTCCAATTCCTGCGGTAAAAAATAAAGCAGATTTTGTAAAGAGATACAATCAAATTTTTGATGCAGTTTTAATTGAAAAAATTACCAAATCGAATCCAGCAAAAGATTGGTCAGAAATGGGCTGGCGCGGCATAATGCTCAATCAAGGCGATTTATGGATTGATACCGATGGAAAAATTACTGCAGTAAATTACCAGTCAAAAGCAGAAGAAAAATTAAAAAATTCGCTGATTGCTTCCGAGAAAAAAAGTGTAAACAGCGCAATTTCAGATTTTAAAGAACCTGTTGCGATTCTTGAAACATCAAAGTTCAGAATTAGAATTGATGATTTAGGAAATAATAAATTTCGATATGCATCTTGGTCGATCAAAAAGAAAATGACCGATACTCCAGATTTAATAATAGAGAATGGTATTTTTTATGCTGACGGTACAGGTGGAAATCATCATTACGAATTTAAGAAAGTTGATTTTCGATATGAATGCCACTTCGTCGTTTTGGGCGAAAAAAATTCGGCGCCTGCGGCGTTAATTATATATCAAGCAGGGAAAAAAATTCTTTCTCAAAATGCGAAGATTGTTTCACGATAAACAGACTAAAAAAGCCTAATTCAGAACGAATTAGGCTTTTTTATTAAATAGCTGACATCACTTTTTCAAGCTCTTTTTCCTGAGTAATCTGAGTCAATTTCAGTTTTTGGATATTGACATCATTTTCCTTTGTTTTAATTTTTTGTTTTTGAATCTCTTCATCAGAAATTACCGAAGTTGTTATTTTGTTTTCAATTTTCTGATTTGTGAGCTCAAGTTTACTGATTTTTTCCTTGGTTGCTTTCAAATTGTTTTCAGATTTAGAAAGATTTTTCTTTTTGGTTTCCAGTTCTTTCTTTCTGCTTTCTATGTCTTTCTGTTCTTTTTTGAGCTGCTCAATTTTATCATCCAATATTTTATGATTCTGTTTTAGCAATTTTTGAGTTTGAGCTGCAGCATTTTTTAACTCCAATTCGTGTGCGCTAGTGGTTTGAATTTGCTGTGCAAAAAAAGATTGTGAATTAAGTAATAACAAGATTACTAGTGTTTTGAAGATTTTATCCATTTTGTTTAAATTTAATGGAACGAATTTATTCGAAGTGATCTTCAAAGATTACCAGTGAAATTTTTTAAAATAACAGAATAGGACAAAAAAATCCCGTTCGAAAGAACAGGATTTTGAAGTTTTATAAGTTTTCGACCAGAATCCAAGCTTGTGGATTTTCGCCTTTTTGAATTTCTTTTTGAGCTTGTTCAGCTTCTTTCATTGTTGGATAACTTCCGTACAAAACAGGGAATAAGCCATGTTTGTTTTCTTTCAACATTCTAGCTTTAAAACCATCTTTGATTAATTGGTTATAAGCTTTTTTTGCATTTTGTTCACTTCTAAAAGCACCAGCCATAATATGATACGACATTGTTGGTTCAGCAATTTCAACTTTCGCAGAATCAACAGAAAGCGTCACTGCCGGAAGAGGGCTTTTTATAAAAAACGTAGCTTCTTGAATTTTGTTTTCTACTTTTTTCTGAACCGATTTTTCTACCAAAAGTGTTTGATTATCAATTTGGTTTTGGTACAAAGGATAACCAATACTTCCTGTAATTCCAAGTCCTAAAACGAGAATTGCAGCGTATCTTAAAAACGGATTTGAAGATTTAGTTTGTTCTTCATTTTCATATAATAAAACAGCTTCTTTTTCTTTTGCCGCGATCTTTTCGATTTTTTTCTCGAAAGCTTCTTTTTTCACCATCGGAGAAACAAACGGACTTAATCCAAAAGAAGTTGACAAATAATTAATCTGATCGTTTGGTGTGAAAATGATATTGCTTTCAGAGTTCAAGCGTAATTCTCCAATATTTTTTAAAAGGATTACTTCATTTTCTTCTAAAGTTTTTTTCCAGTTCAAAACCTCAAACGCAATAGCGCTAACAGCAAAACCATAAGATGTTTTTTCTGCCTGAGCGATATGATTTGCAAGTAAACCGTCGTTGTTTTTCAAACGGCTGTTGAATGAAATGGTTTTTTTTGGAGGAAAAAACGAATTAGTGCTTTCATTTAGCTGCGCCGAATGAATTTCTGTTAAAAATGCACCAAACCCTGGAACCGTTACACACTGATAACGATACAATAACTGCGAGATATATACTTCGATTTTCATAGTAACAAAGTTATGCATCGCTTATAGTTATCAAAATTTTATTCACAATTTTTATTAACAATTCGGAATTATTTTTAGACAATTCGTTTTCAAATATTTAGCTCAATGTTTGTGCTGATTTATAAATTCGAATTCATTTTAATTATAAAAATTATTAAGAAATTACTTTGTTTTAATGATCTTTGTGCTTCAAAAAAAGTAAAATAGTTTTTTCTATTTTACATAATGTTTTATAAAATGACAGATCAAGAATTATTTTATTTGCTGGCTTTGTTAAAGGTTGATGGAGTGGGAGATATAATGGGAAAAAAACTGCTCACTTCTTTTGGAAATGCTCAGGCTATATTTACGGCAAAAAATAATCAATTGGCTGCGGTTGATGGTATTGGAACGGTCTTATTAAAAAATTTAAAAGATAAAAGCATTTTTGAGAAAGCAGAACGAGAACTAGAATTCATAAAAAAGAATGATATTCAGATTTCTTTTTTTCAGGATGAAACCTATCCCGAAAGGCTTAAGCATTGTATTGATGCGCCAATTTTAATATTTACAGCTGGAAATATCGATTTTAAAGCCAAGAAAATAATTAGTATTGTTGGCACGCGTCAGATAACATCTTACGGTGCGGAATTCTGCCGTAAACTAATCGAAGATCTTGCTCCTTTAGATCCTGTAATTGTAAGCGGATTTGCCTATGGAGTTGATATAGTCGCACATCAAGCCGCGATGGATCATAACCTGCAGACTATTGGAGTTTTGGCGCATGGTTTAAATCAGATTTATCCAAGAACGCATAAAAAATATATGGCGCGGATGGAGGAGAATGGCGGTTTTATAACGGAATTTTGGAGCGATTCTAATCCCGATAAAGAGAAATTCGTGCGGCGAAACCGAATTGTGGCCGGCATGACAGAAGCAACAATTGTCATTGAATCTGCAGATAAAGGAGGTTCGCTGATAACAGCCAATATGGCAAACGAATATAACCGAGATGTATTTGCAGTGCCTGGACGAATTACAGATAAATACAGTCAAGGCTGTAATAATTTGATTAAGACTCAGAAAGCAAATGTATTAACAGACGCAGCTGATTTGGTTTATATGCTGAATTGGGATATTAAAGAAAAACCTAAAAGCATTCAGAAACAGCTTTTTATCGAATTGGATTCTGATGAACAAAAAATCTATGATTTTCTTCTAAAAAATGGAAAAGAATTATTGGATACCATTGCCGTTAAATGTGATTTTCCAATTTACAAAATGTCTGGAATTCTCATAAATATGGAACTCAAAGGCATTATTAGGCCGCTTCCTGGAAAACTTTTTGAGGTAATTTAACGGAGAAAATCTGTCACTATTTATTTTTAAAATGTTTGTATAATTTGTACAGAATAAAAATGAGTAGTAGTCCAAAAATGATATTCAGAATCGGGAACAAGTACGGAGGAGCATCATAGTTTTCAATATATTTATTCATCTTTTCATTTTTTTAAAAGATTAATAAACATGAAGTTACAAAAAATATGATTCATAAAAAAACGTTGAAAGGTTTTGATACCGTTTCAACGTTTTTTATTTATTAAATCTTTTGGGATTTATTCTTATTTACCAAATCCTAAAACTTCTCGAACTTTTGCTAAAACCCCATCAGCGACAACAGAAGCTTTTGCTGCACCTTTTTTCAATAGCGCATCTACCTCTTCAAGGTTGTTGATGTAGTAATTGTATTTCTCTCTTTCAGTTTTAAATCTTTCTGTAATCAATTCAAACAAAGCTTGTTTGGCGTGGCCATAGCCATAATTTCCGCCTAAATAATTTGCTCTCATTTCGGCAATCTGTGCTTCATTTCCTAGCAGAGAATAAATGGCAAATGCGTTGCAGGTATCAGGATTTTTTGGATCTTCAAGCGGTGTGCTGTCTGTTTCAATGCTCATTACTTGTTTGCGTAATGCCTTGTCATCCAAGAAAATATTAATAATATTATTGGCAGATTTACTCATTTTGCCTCCGTTTGTTCCAGGAATCAACATAATGTTTTCCTGAATTTTAGCTTCAGGAATTACAAATGTTTCACCCATTTGGTGGTTGAAACGAGAAGCAACATCGCGGGTAATTTCTAAATGTTGCAGCTGATCTTTTCCAACAGGAACAAATTCAGCATCATACAATAAAATATCTGCAGCCATTAACATTGGGTAAGTAAAAAGTCCAGCGTTTACGTCGTCTAAACGATCGGCCTTATCTTTGAAAGAATGTGCTAAAGTCAATCTTTGGAACGGAAAAAAGCAGCTCAAATACCAAGTCAATTCTGTAGTCTGCACCACATCCGATTGTCTGTAAAACGTTACTTTTTCAGGATTCAAACCACATGCCAGCCAAGCCGCAGCCGTGCTGTAGGTGTTTTCTCTTAAAGTTTTTCCGTCTTTAATCTGAGTAATCGAATGCAAATCAGCAATAAACAAATAAGATTCGTTCGCCGGATTATTTGATAATTCGATCGCTGGAATAATTGCTCCTAATAAATTTCCTAAATGCGGTGTTCCTGTACTTTGAACACCCGTAAGTATTTTTGCCATTCTAGATTTTTTCTTAATTGCAAATGTCGTGATGTTTTTTTTAACCGCAAAGTGTGCAAAGGTTTATCGCAATGTTTTGTTTTTTTGTCAGTCATTTTAACGCAGAGCACGCAAAGGATTTTCGCAAAGGAAAGAAGTTTTATTTTTTTGAAGTTGCTTGGCAATAAGTTCACTAAGCTTTGTCTTCTATAAAGTAATCTTATAAAAAACCTTTACTTTAATTATAAGAAAATATTTATAATTTTGTTTTTTTTAGATTATGACAGAAAACGAAATATCAAATATTGTAATTGGATTAGCTATTGAAATTCATAAAAAACTTGGACCGGGTTTATTAGAGAATGTGTATAAAGAATGTTTATTTTATAAAATTAAACAACGCGGACTTCTTGTTGAGAAGAGAAATCTTTGCCATTAGTTTTTGAAGAAGTTAAACTTGATTGTGGGTACCGCATTGATTTGCTTGTGGAAAACAAATTTCTAATCGAGATAAAAAGTGTAGAATCACTTACTGTTAATCATTTGGCACAAACATTAACCTACTTGAAAGTAGGAAATTTTAAACTTGGCTTATTGGTAAATTTCAATGAAAGTCTTTTAAAAAATGGTATTAGAAGAGTTGTAAATAATTTATAAATAAAGCTTTGCGAACTTATTGCAAAGCAATCTCTAAAAGAAATAAAACTTCTTTCCTTTGCGAAAATCCTTTGCGCGCTCTGCGTTAAAAAGCAATAAACATAGGAAAATAAAAATCTTTATAAAATTCACTTCTCTTTTCTTACTTTTGAAACTATGAAAATATTTAAAATTGCTTTTTGGGTTTTATGGCGTATATGGTTTTATATTTTAATGGCCATTCCGATTTTGATTATGCTGCCGTTTTTACTGATTTCGATTATCTCAGAAAAAGGTTATCCATATTTCTTTAAAATGGCTCGCATTTGGGCAAAATTTATTCTTTATGGAATGGGGTTTTATTACACCGTAAAACGCGAACAGAAGCTCATTAAAGGCAAAAGTTATATGATTGTGGCCAATCACACCTCAATGACAGATATTATGCTGATGCTGGCTTTAATTAAGAATCCGTTTGTTTTTGTTGGGAAAAAAGAATTGGTGAAGATTCCGCTTTTCGGATTTTTCTATAAAAGAACCTGTATTTTGGTGGACAGAAGTTCTTCAAGAAGTAAGAATGAAGTTTTCAAAAGAGCTCAAAGCCGATTAAATCAAGGTCTGAGTATTTGTATTTTTCCAGAAGGCGGTGTTCCTGATGACGAAAGTATTTTATTAGACGAATTTAAAGACGGTGCTTTTAGACTGGCAATAGATCACCAGATTCCGATTGTTCCAATAGTTTTTGCCGATAACAAACAACGCTTTTCGTATACTTTTTTAAGCGGAAGTCCCGGCATAATGCGCGTTCGAGTTCTGCCATTTATAGAAACACAAAATTTGACGATTGATAATAGGAAAGAACTTAAAGATCAGGTTAGAAATGTAATTTACAACGGATTAATTGACTTTCAAAAATCAAAAAAATAAAAAATAAAAGCCGATAGATCTAAAAATCTATCGGCTTTTGCTTTGAATTAAAAACCCCCATTTTTTATTCAAAAGTTATCTGTGATTATCTTCTCTGAAATAAAACGTAATACTTTTCTAAATTTCAATTTGGTTTTTCTTCGGTTTTTATTGTACAACAATTCCATTTTTTCTTTCATGGTTAAAAATATTAATGGTTGATAATAAAGAGTTTATAATAATAACTCAAGTTGATGACATATTATTATAGATGCAGCGAAATAAAAAAGGTTGCGTAGAATCCGAAGAAAAAGTAAAAAAAGTTTGATAAAAAATCCGTTAGCATGAAAAACTAACGGATTTCTGTTCAAATAACCAACCAATGTAAATTTTAAAAAGCCTCAAATTGATATATGGCCTATCAATTTGGCAACCCTGCTTTTTTTAATAGATGTACTTTTGTCAAAAAGGTTGCGTGAAATTTTTTTTTATTTCGAAATAAAAAAATCCCGATAGATTTTGTTGTCTATCGGGATTTAAATAAGTCTTTTTTGACTTTATATTAGATTAAGCATTTGCCAAATCTTTAATATGTTGTTTAATTTTAACTTCTAGTTCGTCAGCAAGTTCCGGGTTATCTTTAATTAAAGTTTTAACGGCATCACGACCTTGTCCTAACTTTGTATCACCATAGCTGAACCAAGATCCTGCTTTTTTAACGATATCAAATTCTACAGCTAAATCTAAAATTTCACCTGTTTTAGAAACTCCTTCTCCGTACATAATGTCAAATTCTGCAGTTCTAAAAGGCGGTGCAACTTTATTTTTAACGATTTTCACTTTAGTTCTGTTACCAATTACGTTTTCTCCATCTTTAATTTGAGCAGAACGACGAATATCTAAACGTACAGAAGCATAGAATTTTAATGCGTTACCTCCAGTTGTAGTTTCAGGATTTCCGAACATTACACCAATTTTTTCACGAAGCTGGTTAATAAAGAAAACAGTACAATTTGTTTTGCTGATAGTTCCAGTAAGTTTTCTCAAAGCCTGAGACATTAAACGTGCATGAAGGCCCATTTTAGAATCTCCCATTTCACCTTCAATTTCACTTTTTGGAGTCAAGGCAGCAACAGAGTCAATTACCACAATATCAATTGCTCCAGAACGAATTAAGTTTTCGGCAATTTCTAAAGCTTGTTCTCCATTGTCTGGTTGAGAGATAATTAAATTCTCGATATCAACGCCTAATTTTTCAGCATAATTTCTATCAAAAGCATGTTCCGCATCGATAAAGGCAGCAATACCACCAGCTTTTTGAGCTTCTGCAATTGCGTGAAGTGTCAAAGTAGTTTTTCCAGAAGATTCTGGACCGTATATTTCAATAATTCTTCCTTTCGGATAACCATTTACTCCAAGAGCTAAATCAACGCCAAGTGAACCTGAAGAAATCGTTTCTACCTCCACAATGGCTTTGTCGCCCATTTTCATTACGGTTCCTTTTCCGTAGGTTTTATCAAGTTTGTCAAGCGTAAGCTGTAATGCTTTTAATTTGGCTTCTTTGTCTGAACTCATCTTTTTTAAATGTCTAAATTGTTATTTTTTCTTTCAACAAAATCAAAAAAAAGTAAATAACTTCCTGATTTTTATTTAAGAGGCTTATAATTTTGGTAAAAATACTTCTTTTTTTTGAAGTTTCACTGCTGCAAGTTGTTCCAAATTGTCACAAATTGTACTACAAAAATAAAGCCTTTAACTCTGTAGCGTCAGATGGTTTTATTTTTCCAGCCAGCAGTAAACTCAATTGTTTACGGCGAAGTGCGGCTTCAAAACGTTGAATTTCTAGATCGGTTTCTGGTACAATTGGTGGCACTTCAACAGGTCTTCCGCTGTCGTCCACTGCAACAAAAGTATAAATAGCTTCGTTGGCTTTGGTTTTGCTTCCAGATTCACGATCTTCTACCCAAACATCAATAAAAACTTCCATAGAACTTTTAAAAGATCTAGAAACCTTTGCTTCTATTGTTACTACGGCTCCAAGGGGAATGGCTCTGTTAAAAGCTACGTGATTTACAGAAGCGGTAACTACAATTCGGCGTGAATGTCTGCGCGCTGCAATACTTGCTGCACGGTCCATTCGGGCTAATAATTCGCCGCCAAATAAATTGTTTAAAGGATTTGTTTCGCTCGGTAAAACTAAATCAGTTAAAATAGTTAATGAGTCTGAAGGATGTTTTGGATTCATTTTTTTAATGTAAAATTTATTTTTGCCATAGATTGAACTGATTAACGATTAAAAAAATCGGTGAAATCTGTGGCTAACGTTTTTTAAAATTGCAGGTTGTTTTAATTCAACCAGTAAACAGCTATTACAGCTGGTATAAAATATATAACGATGGTTCTCGCGCCATCATAATCTTTTGCAAGTCTTTGCCCGAAAAGCATCATTAACAAACAGATGCATGAAAAAATTGCTCCGTAAAAACCAAATTCCCTTCCGTTAGTTGTTAATAATTGAATTCCTCCAACAACACATAAAATTCCTGAAATTAATTCTAAAATCAGTAAGTGTAAAAGAGCAAGCGGGACTTGATTTTTTAGCGGTGTTTTAGCAAAATGTTCTTTCAGCCAAGCGACATTATCTTTCCAATAAAAAATTTTTTCGTAACCTGATTGTAAAAAAGTTAAAGCCAAAAAAGCTAAAATTAAAATTGAGGCAACATTATTCATTTGATATTTATTTTTTATGAATTAAACGAGTTAATTTAATCGATAAATCGGTTAGAATTATTTTTGCATTTCCGTTTCTTTCAATATGATACATAGCGTCTGAAAGTTCTTTGAATATTTCATGAATATTATTTCCGTTTACAAACGGCGCAAAATTCTCCAATTTAAATTTATCCACTTTTGGTTCAATGTAAACCAAACTCGGTGCCTGATAATTTAACATTAAAGCCTGCCTGAACATTTCGATACAATACTGGATAAATTTTTTCTGGCTTTCGCGTCCGAGCGCAGCAATTTGCTCACTCCAGGAAATCAAATCCTGAATTGCGGCTGCATTTCCTTTTGCCCTAAAAGCAGCTCGAACCCAATTGACAAACCATTGTTCAAACGGAAGTTCGTCATCATCTTGTTTTAATAAATGCAAAGCCTTGCTAAAATTTCCCTGCGCCTGATGAGCAATTTTTTTAGCGGTGTTGGGATCTATATTTTCTTGGGCAACCAAAGCTTCGGCTATTACTTTTTCTGGAAGTCCGTTAAAGTGAATTACCTGACAGCGAGAGCGTATAGTCTGAATAATATCTTCTTCATTTTCAGAAATCAGAATAAACATGGTTTTATCTGAAGGTTCTTCTAGAAGTTTTAAAAGTTTATTTGATGCCGCGATATTCATTTTATCTGCCATCCAGATAATCATGATTTTATAACCGCCTTCGTATGATTTCAGCGCAAGCGATTTTAAAACTTCCTGTGCATCCTCGACACGAATTTCTCCCTGTTTGTTTTGAACACCCAGAATTTTATACCAATCGAATAAACCGCCATATGGCATTTCCTGAATAAAACTACGCCAGTCTTGAATAAAATCTAAACTTTTGGGTTTTGTCTTAACATCTTCGGTCGTAACAGTTGGATAAATAAAATGCAGATCGGGATGCGAAATGTTGTCAAACTTCAGATTACAGGAATCGTTTCCGTTTGAGTTTTCATCGCCTGTATTACTGCATAAAATGTACTGGGCATAGGCAATGGCAGTGATTAATGTACCGCTTCCTTCTGGACCAATGAATAATTGCGCATGAGGAATTCTACCAGAAGCAGCACTTTTTATCAAGTGGCTTTTGATGTAATCTTGACCTAAAATTTGAGAAAATTGCATGGAGCAAAGATAGAAGAAAATGATGTAGTCAAAAATTTTCCAGATAAGATTATTTTGAGGTCTTAAATTTAAAATTGCATGGATATTTTTTGTATTTTTTTAAGGCTCACTTTCGATATAATTTTGTTAATAAATGACTCAACCTGAGCAGATATGAAGATTTTTTTGTTAATATTTTTTTTCAGAAATCGATAAACGTAAGTTTTTTTTTATTATTTAAAAGAAAGAATTTGACTAGTTTATAGCGATTATCTTACTGTTTTGCTTTTAACAATTTTAACATAAAGCGCGTTAAAACGCACATTTTCTCGACATAACACTGGTTTTTAAGGTTTTTTTAAGGTTTTTTTTTGAAAAAATATAGTATTAAAGTTGGAGTTTAAGTTAATTTATATATTTTTGTTTTTATCAACAACCAATTATAAATAAGAATATATGAAAGGGAAAATTACTCTGCTAAGTGCACTTTTTATCTTAACTACTGCAGCCGTTTCGGCACAAGCTAAGAATGCGCCAAGAAGTATTATTAGTACAACTGCTCTTATTCGTAAATACCATGATCAAAAAGAATTAAGTGGTATGCAAAAAGGGGAACTTTTAGAATTATACATTGAACGTATTAAAGTTCTTGTAAAAACTCTTCCTTACATTGCTTTGGTTACAAAACCTGGAGTTACTATGGCCGACCTTGGTATTCCAGACGATTCTGAACACAAAAAAGTATTAGATAATCAGGCTACAGGTACATCAACATTTTTGGATACAACTGTTGAGTTTCAAAGAAAAATGATGCCTTACTCTGATAAAGGAAATCTAATTGCTGCAATCTTGTTTTACGAAAGTACATTGAAATCATTACACGAGTTCAACGATTTGAACGAAATGTAATAAAAGACTATTTTTTTTAAAAACCTTTTTCGAAGTGTTTGCGTAGATGGATAAAATCTATTTGAACATTCTTGAGAAACAAAATAAAAAAAAACTCATTCTCGAGGGTTCTGATAATTTCGGAAAACTCGAGAGGAGTTTTTTCATTTACGCATACCCAAATTTATTATTAACCGTAATACCCCCCTTATCATGAAAAAAATTACTCATTTAATCTGCGTTCTTTTGACAGTTACGAGTATGAGTGCTCAACAAGAGAAAGGAATTATGGGCTACAACAATTGGTTGAACAACTGGACCGAGTTTAAGCCTAACAAAGTGGACTATGGAGAAGCAAACCAAATTTTAGCAGGAAATATTTCTGTTAATACTAAATTGCTGAAAAGAAATATCTACGTTTTGCAAGGAAACGTATATGTTACAAACAATGCTGTTTTAACTATTGAACCAGGAACTTTAATTATTGGTGATTTCGAAACAAAAGGAACATTGGTAGTTACAAAAGGTGCACAAATTGTTGCAGACGGTTTAGAAACAGATCCAATTGTATTTACTTCAAACCGAAGCTTGAAAAAAGCTGGAGATTGGGGTGGAGTAGTAATCCTAGGAGATGCTCCAATTAATAAATTTGGAAACGTAGGTTCTTACAACCTTGATCTTGACCCAACACTTACAACTTATGGTGGTGATAATGCAACTTCTAACTCTGGAGTTTTAAGATTCGTTAGAATTGAATTCGCTGGTAAAAAAGTAAAAGGATTAGATACTTTCAACGGTTTAACTGTTGCTGGTGTTGGTAACAAAACAGTTATTGAAAATGTAATGGTAAGCTACTCTGGAGGTGACTCATTTGCTTTCTTCGGAGGTGATGTTAATGCTTCTAAATTAGTTTCTTATAAATCTATTAATGACGACTTCAAATTTACTCAAGGTATCCAATGTCGTTTATTCAACTCTTTAGCTGTTAGATCTTCTTACTTATCAAGTAACAAAGATGGATCTCGTTGTATGGAGGTGAAATCTTATGAGAAAAAGAATGAAACTGACTTTACAAAAAAACAAACTCTTGTAGCTGCTACAAATATTACAATGCTTAACGATAGCGAAAATATTAAAGCTGATATTCAATCAGGTTTAGTAAAAGAAGCTGTATATGTTGCAGAAGGCGCTTCTCTTGAAATGAAGCGTAGTGTAATTTCTGGGTTCAATCCAGCTGTTTTACTAGACAGTAAAATAGAGATCAATGATGCTAATCTTAAAAAAATCAAAATTGAAGAAATGTATTTAAACCTGTGTAATGGAAACATCTTTACAGAATACAACTCTAATAATGAAGATTTAGAAAGCTGGTATGGAAACAGTGTGTTTTTCAATGTTATGTCACAAAGTGATAACAAAGAAACATTCATTGATATTTACAATCCTAAAAAACCAGATTTTAGATTACAATTAGGAAAAATCACGGCTTCAAGCGGCAATAGATAAATAGATTTCGATTTTTATTTCCACGCGTAAATTTTATTAATAAAGTCCCCAGACACAATTTATGTATCGTCTTACCGGACCCAAATAAAGATCAAAACATAATGGTATCTACGAAAAAATATTTTTTATATATAATATTTTTGGTTTCGCCTATTTCGTTAACTCTATATGCACAGAATACAGCAGAAAAACCTACAATGGCTGCTGATTCTGCGTGCACATTAACTTTAGGCAATGTTAACCAAAACAATACAAATGCTGCAATTAAAAACAGCATTAATCAGTTTATAGTAGGGATGTCCAACCCCAAGGACAGCCTTACTATAGCAGCTGAATCAAATACTGTATCAAACGATTGTCAAGACAATTCAACACTTACGTCAACTTCAATTCTTGCAAAAGATATTATTGAAAACTACAAGTATGATTTTTCAGAAACATTCATAGATATTTTGTTTTTTGAGCGTATAGACTTAGCAAGAACACGCACTATATGATTCAAAAAATTACTTTATCTTTTACCAAATTTTTACTTTTATTTAGCATTTTGATTTTTGCTAAATCGAGTACTTATGCTCAAAATATAGTACCTGATATTTTAACTTTTGACAGAATTTGTGCCGGTGGTATAACTAATCCAACTTACCGAGCATCATTTACTTTTACAGGTTATCAAGCAGGAACAACATTTGAGGTTGAGTTGTCTGATAAAACAGGAAGTTTTACTAATCCTACTTCTACGACAACAATAAACGTAATTGATGATGCAGTTAATAAAAAAACAATTGTATTCAACGTTCCTTCTGATTTAGTTGGATCCGATACTTATGCCTTAAGAATTAAAAGTTCTGGAGGTCAGCCTTCTAGTGGAAGTTTTGCTTCTTCTACGACAAAAAGGCTTTTCCCAATTTATTACAAAATACATGATCAGCAGTATACCATTAATAACTTTAATGGTTCTGCTGCTATTTGTGCTGGTGGCAGTTACGTATTATCTATTGATAATGTAGCTAGTAATCCAGATTCTCCTTTAAAATATTCATCTATATCATATAACTGGTTTAGATACAACGGCGAAACAACTTTACCAACACTTGTGCAAGGTAATGGAGGACCTGAATATACAGTTACTACACCAGGTACATATTATGTTGAAACAAACTACGGAACTTGTACCTCACAATCTTATTCAAACCGTGTTGACGTTGTTTCTTCAAGTTCAGGATCAGGTGTAACTATCAATTCAAGTTTAGGAAATCCTTTTTGTGCCAGCGGTGCAGGAACTGTCTTAACAGCTACTTCAGGAAACAGTTATGTTTGGAAAAAAGACGGAACTGTTATTACAGGAGCAACTAATCGTACGTATTCTACAAACGAGTCGGGAGTTTACACTGTTGAAGTTGATTTTGGAGGATGTAAAGCAACAGGAAGTATAAATCTTCAAAGTAATGGCTTCGATGCCGCTATTGATGCTGAAGATGGATATAAATTAAGTGAAGGGGAAACGATTAATGTAACCGTTACTACCGATGCATCTGCAGCTTCTTATGAATGGTATTTAAATAACAATATAATTTCTGGAGAAACAGGAAATTCGTTAGTGATATCCGTACAAGGTAACTATAAAGTAATAATTTCTCAAGCAGCAGGTTGTGTTGCAACAAAAGAATTTACATTTAGAATCAATGGAGATTCAGGACCATCAAGTGTTATTCCAAATATTATTAGATTAAGCGGGATGAATCCATATTGGAATATTCCTGATGAATACAAAAATGCAGCGACTAAAGTAATTATCATAAGTTCAAACGGAGATAAAGTTCTGGACGTTGTGAATTATCAAGGCGATTGGCCTCAAAACAATGTAGATTTTAAAAATGTAAATCCCGTTTATTACTATGTCATTCAATCCGACACAGGTGAAAAAAAAGGATCAATAACAGTGCTAAAATAATATGAAGAAAATTTTACTATTCATCACTTTATTTTACGGTTTTTCAAATGTACTCTATTCTCAAGAAGCTTCTGAGGATGGAGTTGTTTCGTTTTCATTACCCATCAGAAATTCTTTAAAGTTTAATAGATATTTAATCAACCCAACATTCAGTTTTGTTCGAGAAACAAATCCGTATGTAAGTTTTTATAATAAAAGACAATGGACGCAATTTGAAGATGCTCCAAACACTTACTTATTTAACTATTCTGGACGCTTTAGAGAGAATGAAGCATTTGCAGTTGGTCTATTTCAACAGAATTACGGGTTAATGACTGTTTTTGGCGGAATTGCCAATTTCGCTCATAACATTGTTCTTGAAGAAGACAGCAATTTGACTTTCGGTTTAAATTTTGGTGTTTATCAAAGTGGTTTAAATACTGGAAAAATTATTTCAGATGATCCAACTATTTTAAACGGAGACTTTCCAAAAAGCACCTTATTAACCGTAAACCCAGGGATTAACTACGGTACTGCATTTTTAGATTTCGGATTGTCGATTAACAATTTAGTTTTATACAATTTTGGATCTGGAATGGTTAAAGAAGATCCTGAAAGAGCTATCGAACTACATGCTATGTATACTGGATATATTGATAGTTATGGTTTTTTTGATAGAAGTAAATTTTCAGGTATCATCAAAACAGAAGTTAAAAAAGACAAAACAGTTATTTCAGGACTTGGTATGCTGACACTTCAACAAGGAGTTTGGGCGCAGGCAGGTTATAACACTTTATACGGAGTTTCAGCAGGACTTGGGGTTAATATTTCACCAAGTATTGCTATTGAATACAATTACGAAAGAGGAATGGGCAATTTCTCTAATTTAGGCGGTTCTCATGAATTTGCCATTGCTTACAAATTCAAAAATAGAAATTACTATTACGGAGATGATGAGGAAGGTTCATTAATTGATCCAGCAAAACCAAAACCCGTTCCTGCTAAACCAAAATCAGCAGCAACTCAAGTTACAAGAGTTGACGGAACTGAAAAAGCAAGATTAGCTGCTGAAGCGAAAGCAAAAGCTGACGCAGAAGCTAAACAAGCGAGACTTGCCGCTGCAGAAAAAGTTAAGGCCGATGCCGAAGCTGCAGCAAAAGCAAAATTAGAAGCTGATAATAAAGCTAAAGCAGATGCTGAAGCTATTAAAATAAAATTAGCTGCCGATGCTAAAGCCAAAGCAGATGCTGCGGCTGCAGCGAGAGCACAAACTGCAACGGCAAACAGAGCGGTTGCTGCAACACAAAAAACACAGGCACAATTAGCTGCTGATAAAGCAAGAGCTGATGCAGAGCAACGCAGAATTAAACTGGCTGCTGATAATAGAGCCAGAGTAGATGCCGCCGCTGCTGCGAGAGCACAAGCTGCCGCAAACAAGCCAGGAGCCACTACAGCACAAAAAACACAAGGGCAATTAGCTGCTGATAAAGCTAAAGCCGATGCTGAAGCAATGAAGTTAAAATTAGCTGCAGATGCAAAAGCAAAAGCAGATGCAGAAGCTGCTGCAAAAGCAAAAGCAGCGGAAGCGAAACCAGCTGCTCCACAAAAAACTGCAGCACAACTTGCTGCTGATAAAGCTAAGGCAGATGCTGAAGCAATGAAATTAAAATTAGCTGCAGACGCAAAAGCAAAAGCGGATGCCGAAGCTGCTGCAAAAGCAAAAGCTGCAGAAGCGAAACCAGTTGCTGCGCCACAAAAAACGGCTGCACAGCTTGCTGCTGATAAAGCTAGAGCTGATGCTGAAGCTGCTGCAAAAGCTAGATTGGCTGCTGCCGAAAAAGTAAAAGCCGATGCAGAAGCTGCAAGACAAGCGAGACTAGCTGCAGCTGAAAAAGCAAAAGCAGATGCTGAAGCTGCGAGATTGAAACTTATTGAAGATAATAAAGCTAAAGCTGAAGCTGCAGAAACAAAACGTAAAGCAGATGCAAAAGCAAAAGCAGAAGCTGCAGATATGCAGTCAATTCTAGCTGCAGATGCAAAAGCAAAAGCAGATTCGGATGCATTACAAGCAAGATTAGCTGCTGAAGCAAAAGCAAAAGCTGCTGCTGAAGCAAAAACTAAAACATCTATAGATGCTGCAAACAAAGCAAAACTTGCCGCAGATGCAAAAGCAAAAACGGCTGAAGAAGCTGCATTAAAAGAAAAATTAGCTGCAGACGCAAAAGCTAAAGCCGATGCAGAAGCAAGACAAGCAATTATTGCTGCTGAAGCGAAAGCAAAAGCGGATGCAGAAGCATTAAAAATAAAACAAGCAGAAGAAGCTCGTCAAGCGCAATTAGCTGCTGAAGCAAAAGCCAAGGCAGATGCAGAAGCATTACAAGCTAAACTTGTGGCAGATGCCAAAGCAAAAGCAGATGCTGAAGCTGCGGCCAAAGCGAAGTTAGAAGCAGATGCGAAAGCAAAAGTTGCTGCTGAGGCAGAACAAGCAAGATTAGCGGCAGAAGCTAAGATAAAAGCAGATGCAGAAGCTGAACAAGCAAGATTGGCGGCTGACGCAAAAGCGAAAGCGGATATGGAAGCTTTACAAGCTAAACTTATTGCAGATGCTAGAGTTAAAGCGGATGCTGAAGCTACAGCAAAAGCAAAAGCGGAAGCTGAAGCAAAAAAATTACAAGAAGCAGAAGAAGCTCGTCAAGCTAAGTTAGCTGCAGATGCAAAAGCGAAAGCAGATGCTGAAGCACTACAGGCAAAACTTGCAGCTGATGCCAAAGCAAAAGCAGATGCAGAAGCATTAAAAGCACAACAAGCTGCTGAAGCAAAAGCGAAAGTGGAGGAAGAAGCTCGTCAGGCGAAATTAGCTGCAGATGCAAAAGCGAAAGCAGACGCAGAGGCGCAACAAGCTAGACTTGCTGCAGAAGCTAAAGCAAAAGCAGATGCAGAAGCATTAAAAGCACAACAAGCTGCTGAAGCAAAAGCAAAAGTGGAAGAAGAAGCTCGTCAGGCAAAATTAGCCGCAGATGCTAAAGCAAAAGCAGACGCTGAAGCACTAGAAGCTAAACTTGCAGCAGATGCAAAAGCTAAAGCTGATATGGCGGCGCTGCAGGCAAAATTATTAGCAGACGCTAAAGTTAAAGCAGATGCTGAAGCTACAGCAAAAGCGCAAGCAGAAGCAGAAGCTAAAAAATTACAAGAAGCAGAAGAAGCTCGTCAAGCTAAATTAGCCGCAGATGCAAAAGCGAAAGCAGATGCTGAAGCATTAAAAGCGACACAGGCAGCTACGGAAAAAGCAAGATTAGAAGAAGAACGTCAGGCGAAATTAGCTGCAGATGCGAAAGCAAAAGCAGACGCAGAGGCACTTCAAGCTAAACTAGCTGCAGACGCAAAAGCAAAAGCTGATATGGAAGCTTTACAAGCAAAACTTCTTGCCGATGCCAAAGCAAAAGCAGATGCTGAAGCAACAGAGAAATTTAAAGCTGAAGAGGAAACAAGAAAGCTTAGAGAAGAAGAAGAGCGCCAAGCACAATTAGCTGCAGAAGCTAAGGCAAAAGCCGATGCTGCCGCACTTGCTGCTACAGCCAAAGATGATACAGGAAAAGCTATTGAAAGTTTGACTCAATCTGTTGAAAGTTCAAGTAAAATTGAAAGCGATTTGTTAGATCAGTTTAAAGCAAATGTTGCGAATAAGCAAAAAGACTTGAACGATTTAAAAGAAGAAAACGATTTAAGTGAAAAAGGAATTTATAGAGAGCCAAAACCATTCAAAAGTGTAGCGTCAGAGAATAGTCAAATCGAAGCTTTAAAACTTCAAATTGCTGAAGCAAATAAAAGCATGAAGAATGAGATCGATAGATTATCTGCTTTGTATAATGACAGACTTAAAAAGTTCCCAAAAAATGATCCGTTGAATAAAACGTATCTGGATAAGATAAACGAATTGAAAGCGGCTCAATTAAAAATGGAAAGAGAAGGAGCTGCTTTATTAGCCGATCTAGAGCGTATTAAAACAGAGACTGAAATTGAGCGTAAACGTAGAATTAAACGTGCCGCTTATGAAAATGATCAAGGAAGATATGCGCAGGACGTTGCCGCTCTAAAACGTATTAAAGAGACAACAAAAGTAAGTAATACACCATTGACAGCAAATGATTTTGATTTTGGAGAAGAGCAGTCAAACATGCAGATTATTAAGAATATTAAGAATTCTGACAGCGGTTATTATTTGATTATTGCAGTTCATAACAGTGTACAGAAGCGTGACGAGTTCTTGACTAAAGCAGTTGCTGCCGGACGTACAGATGTGAATTTCTTCTACAATGTAGCAACAAGTAAATACTATATCTATTACGAGAAGTTTGAAGGTTTACAAGACGCAACTAAAGCATTAGACGCAAAGGGTAATAAACCATACAACGGAAAAATGGCTATCGTAAAAGTGGAGAATTAATATTAAGTAAGATTAAACAATGGTTCCTCTCTAAACAGGAGGGGAGCTGGATTAATAAATATTTTAGAGTACTAATTGTATTATTCTTTAATGCCCCTTAGAGAATAATGTACAGGGTAAACAAAAAAAGGACTATGGAAAAACCTACTATTTTTAAATCAGTTAAAACTGTTTTTACTTCTATCAAAAGCATTGTTTCTGATACTCAAAAACAGTTTGAAAAATTGGCAGAATCATTTGGAAACAAACCAAGGATACAGCCACTGCTTGTGAAAGTAAAAGAAAACCGAAAATCTGTTTTTGCGTTTTTATTGCTTATGCTGTTTAATACTGGATACGCTCAGGTTGGAACAGACTTTTCTCCAAGATTAAATGATGGAAAAGGCAATACGTACCTTAGAGTTAAAGGAGATGTTAAATTAATAGGTAATACTATTTTAACACCTGACGGAGAAAGATTACCTTATAACGGAAATTCAGACAACAATAGCTTAAACGCAGTCTATTTGAATCGTGATCCAGATGGTGGAAGAAATACGAGTTCAAGTAGTGCTAATTTAAATATAGATAGTGAATGTAAAGAAATAGTCTTTGCTGGTTTGTATTGGTCTGCTATGTATTCTAGTGGTCATAGTACAAATGCTAATTGTTTTAACTGTGGTACTGCTGTAAGAAGCGATTGGAATGAAGTAAGATTAAAGATACCTGGAAAAGGATACGAGACAATTGTTGCTGATAAAAATAATCCTAAAGAAGTTATCTTTAAAGGAGATGGCAGTAACAATTTTAATAATAGTGTTTATGTATGTTTTAAAGATGTAACCGATTTATTAAAACCGCTAAAAAATGCTGTAAATGGTACTTATACTGTAGGTAATATTAGAGCTACAACAGGTATTAGACAAGGAGGATCTGCCGGAGGGTGGACTTTGGTTGTTGTATACGAAGCACCAGATAAACCAAGTAAATTTATTTCTGTTTTCGACGGAGCAAGAATGACTAACGTTGATGGTGGTCCAAACCGTCTTTTACAGGTAGATATTCCAATTAAAGGGTTCAAAACATTACCTGCACCTTTTAATGTATATGCAAAAATTGGTGTTGCGGCATTAGACGGGGATTTGAGTAGAAAAGGAGATGCACTTGCATTTAGACAAGGACCTTATTCAGGAACAGCTACCAATTATACTACTATTTGGAATACCTCTAACCCTGAAGACAATTTCTTTAACGCTTCTATTACAGAGAACAATGCCAATGTCACCACGCGAGATCCTAGTAGTAGAAACAACTTAGGTTTTGATATTGACTATTTAGATATTCCTAACGACGGAAATGCTGTAATTAGCAATGACCAAACCGAAGGAACTTTTAGACTCTTAACCACCCTCGCAGGAGGTGATGGTTATGCCGCATTTTTATCGACTTTCGCGGTAGATATTATTGAACCTAAAATTGTATTAACAAAAGTTGTAAAAGGGGTTCGTAAAGAAGGAAATGCAGATGTCGAATATGATTTGGCAGGACAATCTGTAAAATTAGGGCAGGAGATGCGATATGAAATCGGATTTAAAAATCAAGGAAATGATAATGCCAAAGATTTTACGATTACCGATATATTGCCAAAGAATGTAATTTTTAATCCTGCAACGGATATTTTTCCTTTACAACCAGGTATTAATTTTGAATCTTATGATGCTGCGACAAGAACACTAAAGTTTAAAGTAGACAATGCTTTGGTTGTAAAATCGGGAGGAACTTATTCTTTCAAATTTAGAGTTAGAGTTATAAGTGATTGTAACGAATTGGAAGATGCTTGTTCTAACGTTATTAAAAATACTGCATTATCTACCTATTATGGAGATGAAAATCCTACTAATAATGGTCTTCCATATGGTGACAGCAGTTATTCTTTCAATACAGGCTGTATCATAGGTGATCCAACCTCTACTAATTTCCTTGTTGGTGTTGATGAGTGTCGTTTTAACAAAGAAGTTTCTTTATGTGGAAGCGCAATTTTAACAGCAGCAAATGGATATAATACTTATGTATGGAAAAATTCTGCTGGCGTTACTGTTGGAACAACAAGATCAATTACAGTTACAAAAGCAGATACTTATACAGTTCAAACTGGTGGTAATCCAGATTGTATAGGTATATTGCAGACTTATGTAGTAAAAGATCACATTGATGGAGCAAACGTAAATCCTGTAAGTACTTACGCAGACAATATTGTTGCTGGAACAAATAGACCAGAAACTTGTACAAGAGATAATATAGAGTTTCCTAAAATCTTTTTATGCGGTTTAAATGATACTAGATTTATTGATACCAAAATTACATCGGCTTCAAGTATCGTTTGGCAGGAAACAAAAGATGTTCCTCCAACAGGTTTTCCATCAAGTTGTCCTTTTAACGAAGCAACGAGCTGGACAAATGTAACTTCAGGTCCTAGTTATACTGTTACCAGACCTGGTGCATTTAGAATAGTGGTTACTTATGGAAATAATTGTGTGAACACTTTTTACTTTAGTGTTTTTCAAAATCCATTAGATCCTAAAGCTGATCACACCGATATTACTTGTAACACCGTTGGTAGTATTACAGTAACAAACCCGCCAATTAATACGGGTTATACTTATAGTTTAGACAGTGGAAACTTCCAGGCTTCCAATGTTTTTAATAACGTAAGCGAAGGAAATCATAGAGTAAATATTAGACAAACTCCAGCTAATGGTCAAACATCTACTTGTCCGTTTTTTGTAGATGTTACTATTATAAAAGAAACATTTACAGGAACTGTAGAAAAAACAGATCCATTATGTCCTGGAAGTAAAGGTGAGATTCGTGCTTTTGCAAATGGTATTAGTGGTGATTACAGATTTATCTTAAAAAGAGCGGGTACTAATACGGTTGTTACTAATTCAGGTAATATTACATTTCCAAATTATTTTGATTTTATAAATCTTAATCCGGGATCATATGATGTTGAAATTTATGGATTAAAAAACAACTGTTTCCAAAAGGTTACAAATGTTCAAATTTTAGACAAAGAATTAAAAGCTTCTGTAAGCACAAAACCAATAGCTTGTGGTGACGGAGAAATTTTAATCAGTGCTACTGGCGGTACTCCACTTCCAGGGCCAACACCAAGTTACAATTATATTGTTAATGGTGTTAATATTGGTTCAGATCCTAAAATAATAGTTACTAGAGATAATTTACCGCCTAATGGTGAGTATATTATTGTTGTAGCTGATTATGCAGGTTGTAAATTTACAATACCAACAATAAAATTTGAAGCACCTGTTAAACCAACAGTTGTCATTAATCAGAAAAATGTAAGATGTTATAATAGTAAAGAAGGTGAGATTTCTATTACCGTTACACCTGCAAATTCTGGTTATGCAGTTTCTTATAACGTAAATGGCGGCGCGTTTACTACTTTGCCTACAACAAATCTTGACCCAGGTACTTATAAAGTTATTGTAAAATATACGTACAGCGGTACAGAATGTCTTGATGACCCAAAAGATATTGTAATAAAGGGACCAACAGCTACTTTAATAGCTTCAGGTGGAGTTGCCGCATTATCTGGTTGTGGAATAGCACCTAATGAGAATCAAGGTTTGGTAAGAATTACAAATGTTCAAGGTGGAGTTACATTTCCTGCACCGACCTTGTATAGATATAGTTTTGATGGTGGAAAGATATGGATAACAGATAATCAGGCATATGTTGATCCAAGTCCATTACCTTACACTTTATTAGTAAAAGATGCAGCAGATTGTATCTTCTCTATTTCGGGAATTATTTTAGATCCTAAGCCAGCAAAACCCACATTTAATGTTCCTCCAGCTGTTTATAACTGTAAAGGAGAGGGTACAACTACAGTAACTGCGAATACTTCTGCAAGTGCAAACTACACTTATAGTTATTATTTAGGTAAACCAGATCCTGCGAATCCGGGAAGCTATATTTATACTTTAAATACAAACACACCGGCAAATATTTTTAAAGATATTCCTGCAGGAGATTATAAAATTAAAGTAGAATATAATTTAGTAGCGGCATCAACTTTTAGTAATTTATTAAAAGAAGATTTCGGAATTGGTGCAAATACTAAAACTCCTGGTATTGCTTCCGCTTACTGTTTTCATGATTTAGATCTTCCATCTACATGTTCAAATAAAGCAGGAACACTCGAAGATAATCAGTACGTCGTAACCAGAGGTTTAGTACCGAATAATTCTGCTTGGTATCCGTTTAGAGATCATACTTATAACGGAACAAATACTCAAGCGCGTTTCTTAGCGATTAACATTGGAGATGCAGCTGGAGCAAATGGTGTTTTATATAGTAAAGTAATCAACGATGTCATACCAAATCAGCCTGTAATTGTTGAGGCTTATTTAGCGAATTTATTTAGAGCAGATTTTGTTGGTAGTGCAGATCCAAGCTTCTCTTTTGAATTAGTAGATTCAACAGGAAAGATTATTGCGCAGCAACCTCCAATTCCTCCTACACCAAACCCAACAAATATTCCAGCGATTCCACCAATTTTGCGTTCTAACAAATGGGAATTAAGAACAGTTTCTTTAGATCCAGGTAATAATACTTCTTTAACATTTAGAGTAAGATCTGGAAGTACAAGATATGATGGAAATGATGCAGGTATTGATGATATTACAGTTTATCAATTACCAAAATCATGTTTACAAGCCGAAGTTTTAGATTTAAAAGTTGAAAACGGAAAAGGATTTACAGCTGAAGTTAAAGGTATTACAGGAGTATCTTGTAATGGTGTTAATGATGGTGGTTTTAGTATTTATGCAGAAAACTTTAATACAGACGGATTCTACTATACTTTAAATGGTGGTGCTACATCACCAACATGGGTTAAAGCGACTTCTTCACCAGTTTTAATATCAGGAAGAGCTGCAGGTACTTATGACGTTCGTGTACGTTATGCTGATAATGCCACAACTTGTAACTTTACAATTCCAACAATTGTTCCTAATAAAGATCCATTTATTGTAAATGCATCTGCATTAGCAGCAACCTGTAAAGGCGCAACTGTTACGGCTAATGTAACAGGCGGTACTCCAGATTATACGATAACATTAAAAGATAAAAATTCTCCATATACTAAAACTTTCCCTGCTAGCGGAATTCTATATGAAGTTCCTGCAGGTACTTATATTATTTCTGGAATTGATTCTAAATCATGTACAGATGCTATGGATACTGAGTTAGTAATTAATCCAGCAGGTAGGCCAACTGCTGAAGTGATACAAAACTCAGGTTTGTGTTTTAATAACACAAGCGCGAAAATTACAGTTAAAATAGATGGAGGTAAAGGGCCTTATAGTTATAAAGTCAGTACAAATGGAGGAGTTACATATGGTAACCCTAGTGCTACATTTGATGGACCAACTTTCGATTATGTAGCTACCGCTACAGGTAAGTACGATTTCTTAATTACAGATGCAAATAGCTGTGATGCAATAGCAGTTAGTCAAACAATTAACGACAATATTACTGCCTCATCATCTATTTCAGGTGCATTAACGTGTACTTCAGGAAATGCGACAATAGAAGTTACTATTAATGGAGGAACAACTCCGTTTAAATATGTGGTTAAAAATAAAGCCAATAACGCAGTTTTATTTACTAGTGGTACTATTACAGGACCTAAGTTTACGTATACTAATGTTCCAGGAACTTATGTTTTTGAAATAACAGACAAAAATAACTGTAAAGTTGTTGAAGAAAAAGAAGTTAAGCAATTAGAGCCAGTAACGGCTTCTCATAAAGTAGAGAACGTAACTTGTTACAATGCAGGTAATGGTTATATTGATATTACACCATTAACAGGAGTTGGACCATTTACTTATTTGTTTAACGGTGCTGCTACAGCAACATCAGATACGCATTACGGTAATTTAGCAGGAACTGTTGCCGGTAGAGATTACAGCTATATTGTAATAGACAATTTAGGTTGTACAGAAACCTACACTTTTAAAGTATTCCAACCAGCAGATTTAGTACCTTCTGCATCAATTACTATTCCTTACAATTGTGAAACTAATGCAGTAATTACAGCATCTGCAGTTGGAGGAAACACAGGTGGATATACTTTTGTATTAAAAAATACTACAACAAACACAACTATAGCTACTAATACTACAGGAGTATTTAATAATTTAAGCACAGCAGGAAGTTATTCAGTAACTGTAACAGACAGCAAAGGTTGTACTAAAACAGTTGCGGTTACAGGAACTATTGTAGCATTGAATCCTCCAAAAGGAATGACAATCGGTAATTCTGCTGTAACTTGTCCAACGAATACAGCAACTGTAACTATTACGAACGTTGTTAATGCTGCTGGAACAGCGGTATCAACAACTGGCTTAGAATACAGAATTAAAGCACCAACTGCAACAGCATTTCAATCTGGTAATACTTTTGCAGGATTAGCTGCGGGTGTAACGTATACTTTCGAAGTTAGAGATGCTAACAAATGTCTTTACGAGAAAATTCACGAAATAAAAGCCTTGCCGGTATTCACGGTAACTGAGAAATCTAAAACCGATGTAAAATGTTTTGGCGCATCTGATGGTACTGCAATCTTTACAGTTTCAGGATTGGGTAACGTTGTTAGATACAGTTATCAAGTTGATGCTTTAGCGGTAGTAACACCATTAATATCTCCAAATACAGGAAGTTCACTTGATATTTCTGTAACTGGTTTAAACGCTGGAAATCATAAAATCAGGGTTACTAATTTAGATACAAATTGTTTTGTAGAACAAACTGTTAATATTGCTGCACCAGCGGCGGCGTTAAGTTTGAATGTTCCAACGTTGACGCATGTAACTTGTGACAATAAAGGTACAGCAACAATAAATGCTGTTGGAGGATGGGGAACTTATACTTATGTAGTAACTCCGCCTACAGGACCAGCAATTACGCAGTTATCAAATAATTTATTTACTAATTTAGCTAATGGTAATTACACATACACAGTTACAGACATAAACGGATGTCCAGTAAGCGGAAGCTTTACTATTAATGATAAAGTTCCACCTGTTGCTTCTATAGCAGCGACTACAGATTATTGTGCAGGTGGAGCGGGAGCTACTATTAGAGTAACTCCGAATACTGCGCCAAACTATGTGTACACGATTACTGGAGGTTCACAACAAAATGATGGTACTTTCTCAGGATTAATTCCAGGTAATTATGTGGTAACTGTTTTAGATACCTCTACAGGATGTTCTATTAATTTAGCTAGTACAACAATTGCTTCACCGGTTGAAGGATCTGTGAAACTAAATAAAGATTTAGATTGTGATCCAGTTAATCCAAATGCTATTATCGAAGTAACAGTTAAAAATGGTTATCCAGGTTACAGATATAGAGTTAGTACAAACGGTAGTCCTTATACGGGTGCTTATACTCCAATTGACGCAAGTAATATATTTACTTACACGACAACTACAGGAGCAGCAGCAGCAATTTATAAGTTTGAAATTTTAGATAGTAATAATTGTAGAACTGAAGTTACACAAAACATTGCCGCTAAAGTTTTACCAGATTTCAATACAGTTATTGAACATGTTAAATGTAAAGGTGCTTCAACAGGAAGTATTACGGTAACAGGTATTCCTGCTAATGGAGATTACGAGTACAAAATTGGCACTGGAGCATATCAGGCTTCAAATGTTTTCCCAGGATTAGGACAAGGAACTTACCAAGTTACAATTATAGATGATAAAAAATGTGAGAGAACAAAATCTATAACAGTAAATGAACCGGCTATAGCTTTATCAGCTACTGCTACTGCTACTGCTTTAAAATGTGGAACAAATAATGCGCCGCAAACCTCTACAATTACAGTTACAGCGCTAAACGGAACACCATTTACAGGAACGAACAAATACAAATATTACTATAACGGATCTACAACTTTTGTATATTCTAACACATACACGACAAGTACTTCAGGTGCAGTAAGTATTGTTGTAGAAGACGCAAACGGATGTACTGTAAACACTTCTGCAACGGTAAATACATTAAACCCGCCAAGTGCTATAGCTTTTTCAGCGCCGGCAATTACATGTGCTCCAGCAAATTTAAATACAGATTTACTTGTTACAGTAACAAACGGTGTACAGCCTTTAAAATATGAGATTACATACACAAATGCTGCAATAGCACCAGCAACTACTGTTGCAACAGTGAGCTCTAATACTTATACTTTTACAGACTTATATCCAGGTACTTATAACATCAAAGTTACAGATGCAAATGGTTGTATTAAAACAGAGACTCACGTTATCGATAATGTAGTTAAAATTTTCGCATCAAATAGTGTTGTAAAACCTGTTTCTTGTATTAATGGTAATGATGGACAAATTAGATTTACGGTTTCTGGTAATACTACAGGAGGTTACACAAATACCTTAACTGGAAGTGTTACAGGAGCAATTACTACAGGAAGAACACAAGTAGGTGACGTTATTACTTACACAGGATTAACAGCTCAAACTTATACATTTGTAGTTACTAATACAGACACAAAATGTGATGCTACACAAATAGTAACTTTGACTAATCCTACAGCAGTAACTATTACTGCTGCGGCCGGAACGAAAGTATTTTGTGATAGACCAGACACTACAATTACTGTTACTGCAACTGGCGGAACAGGAACAATATATTATGCGGTGGTAAGAGCAGGTGCGACAGCTCCTTCTTTCCCATCAGACTATAACACTACGGGTGTATTTGTTAGAAGTACAACTCTTCCAACTCCAATTACAAGTTTTGAAGTTTACGTACAAGATAAAAATGGTTGTCCAGTACAAAGAACGATCAACGTAACAAGGGATGCACCTCCAACAATTGATCCAGATTTGGCAACATGTTTTACAGGAACTGCTGAAGTAACTATTACAGGAACTGTATATAACGGAAACGCAAATGCATTGTATGGTTTAAATGGAGTTTATGATAACAATCCAGTTAAAACTATTCCAGGATCTGGAACTTATATTTTAAGTGTTAAGGATGATAATAACTGTGAGGCAGAAACAACATTGATTGTTAATGACCAATTAAAGCTTAAAGTTACGCCAACTAAAGATCTTACATGTACTGTGGTTCCTCCATTTACAACTACGGATGCGCAGGTTACTTTAGCCGGAAGTGGCGGAAATGGAACGTATTCTTATGGATATAGTACTAGCAGTATTGGTCCATTTAGTACTCTTCCGGGAAACATATTTACTACATCAACGGTTGGTACTTATTATTTTAATGTTACATCTGACGGATGTTCTACAGTATCTACGGTCTCTTTTGAGGTTACGACCCCAGTAAAACCTACAGCGAGTGCAGTCAGAACTAATCCCAAATGTAATAATTATTCTGAAGGAACTATTACTGTAACGGGATATGGCGGTATTCCAGGTTACCGTTACCGTATAAACGGAGGAGCTTGGCAAGATTCACCTTTATTTACAGATTTACCTGCCGCTGTAACGCCTGGTACAACTTATAATTATCAGGTTATTGATACTAAAGGATGTATTAGTGACTCTCGTGATATTATTTTAGTAGAACCTGATCCAATTGATGTTGACAGAACGATTGTAGGTATTACTTGTAATGTTTTAAACGGAGTATCGTTAGGCTCTATCACAATTGATGAAGTTAAAGGTGGTACAGGTCCTTATAGCTACTACGTAACAGGAAGAAATTATTATAAAGAGTTTAAAAACGTACCAGGTACATCTCAAGTTTTTGAAATTGTTGACTTCGGTTTATACGAGTTAAAAATTATTGATGCTAATGACTGTCCATATATTGAAGAGATAACTATTACTTCTCCTCCAGAAGATTTGGATATTACAGTTACTGCACCGCCTCCAGCAGATTGTTCTGCTTTAGGTTCTGCAATTGTAGCGGTAGGAAGTAAAACTACAATTCCAGTTGGTAATGGACCATTTTTCTTTAGTTACTATACCGGAGTTAAGCCTGTATATCCTACTAGTGGGACATGGTATCCAGAATCTACTCCTTTACAAGCGGTTATTCCAGGTTTGATACCAGGAGTAAGATATACATTTATTGTATATGATAGTAAATCAGGGTGTTACTATTATGAGACGTCAGAATTTGCTATTCCATCAAATTCAACACTTACTGTAGGAGCACCAACAGCACAAAATGTTACTTGTACGGGAAGTGCAGATGGTAAAGTTACTTTTGCAATAAGCAGCTCTTACGGAACTCCTACACCAATCACTTATCAGGTGTATGATGCATTAACTTTAGCACCATTACCAATTAATGGTTCAGGTACTATTCCTGCAAACAGTAGTTTAACAATTAGTGGTTTTGGAGCAATGGCTCATGGGGATTATTTTGTTTTAGTAAAAGAAGACACAGGAGCAACAAATGCTGGATGCAGTGTGTCTACGGCAATGTTTTCTATTAGACAATCGGCAGTATTATTATCTGCAGGTTATGAGATCGTAAAAAATGACAACTGTAAAACAGAAGCAGGTATAATTAGAGTAAGCGGTAAAGACGGAACTGGACCATACAAATATATGGTTACAACGACAGCTGCAACGCCTTTGGCAACAGATGCAGCTTGGACAACTGTTCCAAGTTTTAGTAAAGATTCAAACAATTATTATGCTTGGGTAAAAGATGCTAATGGATGTATTCAAGGTACACCTGCATTCTTATTACCTTTAGATCCTAGTCCAGCAATCAGTCTTGATATACTTACTTATTGTGCTGCTGAGGGAGCATTCCAAGTAGAGGCTAATTTAGTGACAGCGGGTATTGCGCCATATTATATTAGTGTAAATAATAGCAATTTCAAAGAAATTACTATCACTACAACTGATTCATATACAATCACTGGATTAAATTCTGGCCTAGTTAATGTTGTTCTTAGGGATGCTAACGGTTGTGAAACGCCTGTTACTTCAACAACAATTAATGCTACGCCAATAGCAAGTGCTGAAGTTACTAGACAATTAGAGTGTTCTATTTCTGGTAGTGTTGTTGAAAATGCACAAATTACAGTTAAGGTTGAAAACGGAACAACACCGTATACATATCAAGTTAAAAAAGGTACCGGAACATATACTACAATTACTCCAGTAACTACGGTTGTTGCAGGAGAAACTACATTTGTTTATACGGTAGCTTATGGTGATGCCGATACATATCAATTTAGAATTAGTGATGTAAATGCTTGTCCAATTGAAACAACTGTTGTAAGAGTAGATGCTATAGTTCCTATTACACCATCTTATACTCCTACAAGACCATTATGTAATGGTGATAATAATGGAACTATTCTATTATCGGGAACGGGAGGAAAAGGAGGTTATTCTTATACATTAATAAGAACGGCTCCTACAACAGGAACGTTAATTTCTCAAGCTGTTCCTTTGTTTGAAAACCTTATTGCAGGTGATTATACATATACTATTAAAGATGCTTTAGGTTGTGAGGTTTCAGGTAATGCTACTCTAGGTCAACCTGACATTTTAGAAGAGATTGCACCAGTAATTCAAGGATTAAAATGTACAACAGGAAATGATGCAGTATCTGCTACAGTGACACTAGCTGCTGTGGTAGGTTCAGGTACAGCTCCTTATTATTATAGTTTTAACGGAAGTGATTTTAGCGAAACTGTTAAAACTTATACTGTAGATAATACAGGTGCAGATCAGACTATTCCATATGTTATAAAAGATGCGAATGATTGTGAAGTTTCAGGAACGGTTATTATCAATAGATTAAACCCTCCAACAAACTTTACAATGACGCCAGGTCCAGTAATTACTTGTACAACATTAAATACTACAATTAATATTTCTGCAGTCCAAAATGGTGTAGGAGCATTTACTTACCAAATAGTTTCGCCTGCGAGTGCAGCTATAGATAATGGTAATGTTACATTATTTACTGGTTTGTTACCAAATATTGAATACATCTTCCAAGTAACAGATGCAAATGGTTGTACAGTACAAAAATCTTTTACAATCGATGATGTTATTAAAATTAATATTGTAGAGCAATCTAAAACACCAATTACTTGTTTAGGTACACCAGACGGAAAAGCTAATTTCTTTGTATCTGGATTTGGAACAGGTGCTGGAACATATCATTATATACTTGACGCAGGATTAGCAGTTGGTGGTTTAACTTCTCCGGAAATTAACTTAACCAATTTAGCAGCAGGCAGCCATTTAATTACTGTTTATGATGATGCTACAGGTTGTGAGATGCCATTATCATTTACGATTGCGGCACCAGTGACAGCTTTAGTATTAAATCCTCTTGTTGTTACACCAAAAGGATGTACGACTTTTGGAGGTGTTACTATGACTGCAACGGGAGGTTGGGGTGATTATACTTACAGTGTAACACAACCAGACTTGAATGTTTTATCTAATAAAGATGGAATTTTTGGAAATCTTATTCAAGAAGGAACTTATACAGTTTCTGTAACAGATGCAAACGGATGTTCTATTCCAGATTCATTTAATTTGATTGCTCCGGTTAACCCAACAGCGACAATTGCTGCAACATCAGATTATTGCTATGTGAATGGTGGAAACACAACTACACTTGTTGTTACGGCAGCTACAACATCAACTTTTGATGTAAGGCCTTATCAATATAGTATCAATAACGGTGGAACATGGCAGCTATCAGACACATTCTCTAACTTAAGCCCTGGTACATATACCATTTTAGTTAAAGATAAATTTGGATGTAAATCAACTGCTTTCAATACAGAAATTAAAGGACAGTTATATGCAACTGCAGAAATAGAGAAACCAATTTATTGTGTTGGTGCTCTTCCTGAGAATGGAATAATTAGAATTAAAGCTTTAGGAGGATATGCCCCTTATAGATATACAGTTACTTACAATGGCGTGACAACTGCACCAATTGCATTTACTAATGCATTGTATTCAGATTATACGGTGTTAAGTTCAGCAAATGGCGTATATGTCTTTAATGTATACGATGATAACGATTGTCATGCTACTAAAAACACTGTTGATATGGTAGTGCCAGCAGCAGTAACATTTACTGCAACGCCAACTTCACCATATTGTGCAGGTGGTCAAGGAAACATGGCTAACGGTTCTATATTAGTAGAATTACAGCCAGGTAATAATGATCGAAATTACACCTATACTATTCAGCGTACGATCCCAACATTAGGTGCCATGACTTCTCAAAGCACACCATTATTTACTGGATTAGTTGCGGGTACTTATACTGTACGTGTAATTTCAGGTAAACAATGTGTTGATACAAAATCTATTGTTATCACTGAGCCTGTTCTAGTAGAAGCAAGAGCAGATGCATCGCCATTTACATGTGCTGCAACTAATACTTTAAACAGTACTGTAGTAACAGTTACTGCTTTAGGTGGGGTAGGAAATGGTGTAGTAGGTAATTACAGTTATAGTGAAAATGGAACAGACTGGAAAGGCACAAATACATTTAATGTTATTGATAACCAATTGCCTCAAACTTTAACGTATTATGTTAGAGATGCTAATGGATGCATTGACGATGTTCAGATTACAGTAGCTCCATTCCCAAAATTAACTGCTGCTACGGCAAGTTTATTTGAAAGAGCTTCTTGTGATAACAACGGACGTGAGATTATTCGTGTAGCGATTACTGGTGGTGCAACTCCAGCTAATTTTGAATATGAAGTATATCAAGATGGACAGATTTTACAAACTGCTACTTTGGTAGGTGCTGGAAATAGTAGTTTTGACTACATTGCTCCAACTGCTGGACATTTCTATCAATTTAAAATAAAAGATAGAACTACATTATGTTCTATTACAACAGATGCTTACGAAGTACCGCTATATAATACTGCAAAAGTTATTGCAACAGCATCGACTTCTGTATCTTGTAATGGACTGACGGATGGCGAATTAACTATTGATGTGATAGACTATAGAGGACATTACACATATCAGATCTTCAATGCTAATGTTGCAGTAACTGGAGCTTCTGGTTCTGCTAACAGCGCAACAGTGAACCCACTTACAATTCCATTTGGACTTGGAGCAGGAAGCGCTTATATGGTAGTAATTACTCAAACTGATTATCCATTCTGTCCTGTGACTTCAAATATTGTTGAAGTGGAACAACCGCCAATATTAGATATAACTGGATTGAACCCAACAGTTAAAAATCAAAATTGTAATACGGCAGGTGCGGTAATCACTATAGATGAAACACAAATTACAGGAGGTAGTGGAGAATACAAATATGTTGCTGTAGCAGCGACTGCGGGTATTCCGGCAGATGCGTTATTCAAAACAGAAAAAATAATCACAATTCCAACAACTGCAATCGCCCCAGCATTTGATACTTGGCATGTGTATGTGATGGATGCAAATGGATGTAAAACATTTGTACCAGTAAACATTTCAAAAGACCCTATGCCGGCTATTACTAATGTAAGTGTGGTTAGCCCTTGTTATGATGTTGCAGGTTACAGAATCAATGTAACAGCAACGGGAGTAGCTCAGTTGCAATATAGCTTAGATGGTATTCAATATCAAGATGATGCATTCTTTATTGTAAAAGCTCCTGGAGATTATACAGTAAGAGTAAGAGATGCTAATAAATGTGTTGTAACAGCTGCAACGGCATTTAACATTCCTGCTCCGCTTACATTAAAAGCAGAAATTACAAAAGTGCCAACGTGTTTTGCAGCTGATGGAGAAATTACATTAACAGCTGGCGGTGGTCAAGTTCCAGGAAGTTATGTTTACACTAGAGATAATTGGGCAACAGCACCAAGTATAGATAATGTATTTAGAAACTTAGCACCAGGTGCTTACAGATTTATCGTAAGAGATGTTCTAACGAATTGTGAGAAATTTGTAGACATAACAATTGAAGACCCAACGCTTGTAACAGGAATTGTGGCAGCAGGATTTGATGCTTCTTGTAAAGGTTCTTCAGATGGACGTATCGAAGTTACAATTGCAGCTTCTAACGATAATCCTGTATATATGTACAGCTTATCAGGTCCAGTAAATAGACCTGCTCAAGAATCGGCTATCTTCAACGACTTACCATTTGGTAGTTATGTTGTGACTGTTACATCTGGAAGAGGATGTTCTAATACTGCTCCAGCAACTGTAGGAGAACCAGATGCAATTGTTGTTGATGTTCCAACATTTACACAATATATCTGTAATACAGGTAATACAGCGATTGATGCTACGATTACAGTTCCTGCAGGTTCGGTAAGAGGTGGTTCTGGCAGCTATATCAGATACCAATTCTTAAGAAATGGTGTTGAAGTTCAAAATGACGATAGAAATGTTTATGTTGAAAGCGATTATCTAGGAGGTGACTATGTAATTAATGTATTTGACAATAAGGGTTGTCAAGGAAGTTATGCTACGGTAACTATTGATCCTTATGCAGGTATCGCAGATCTAGAACTTGTTACTACAGAAATTAACTGTAGAGATGACGAATCTGTTCAAGTAACAGCGGTTCCAATAAATGGCGCTTTACCAACATTAACATATACGATTGAAGGTACAAATAGTACAATTTACCCTGTAACATCTAGTCCAACTGGATTGTTTGCAGGATTAAAACCAGGTACTTACTTAATTAAAGTTACAAATCCAATAACGGGTTGTGGTATCGAAAGAAACTATATCGTTAATGAGCCAAATACATTCCGTTTTGTAGCTTCGGATATTAAAGATGTGACTTGTTTTACAGATAAAAATGGAAGTGTAACATTAACTTTAGTTGATGATATTCCAACTCCATCAGATAATGCTGGTCCATTTACATACGTACTAACGCACGAATCGGGAACAGTTGTTAATGGATTTACAACAAGCACAACATTAGAACTTTCTAACTTGGCTGTAGGTAAATATACCATCACAGCAACATTACAAGGAGTTCCATATTGTCCAGTGACAACAGAATTTACTATCCAAGGTCCAACAGCAGCTTTAGAAATTACTGTAAGCCCTAAACAAATAACTTGTGAAAGTGCTGCTAACGGTGAAATCGTGGCGACTGCAATTGGAGGATGGATTGGTGATTATCAGTATAAACTAGAGGGTACAGTAAATAAACCGTATTCTGCTGAAAATAAATTTACAGATTTACCAGCTGGATCTTACACAGTTTATGTTATGGATGCAAATGGTTGTGAAGATTATGTACCTGTTAACTTATCACTTCCAACTCCAATTACTTTGGCAATTAGTGCAGATAGAACTTCATTAACTTGTTATAGTGGTACAGATGCGACAGTATCAGTTAATACAATTAATGGTGGTTCAGGTAACTTTACATATACGTTACACGGAACTCTGACTGACGGTACAGAGATCATAAGAGAAGCACAGCCAACAGGAATATTCACTGGATTGGGTGCTGGAACTTACTATGTAACTGTTTCAGACGACTGGACTTGTACAGGTACATCTAATACAGTTGTAATAGCACAGCCAGATAAAGTAGTTGCAACATTATCATTAAAATCTAGAGAAACATGTGATACAACACCAGTAATTACATTAAGTGCAGAAGGTGGAACAGCTCCATATTTCTACAGCACAGACGGTAATACTTGGAACCCAGTTTCATTTACAACTCCACAAGACTTTAATGTTCCAAAAACAACTGCAGCAGTTTCTTACAGATATTATGTAAGAGATGTAAATGGTTGTACAGCAGAGTATGTTGAGATGCCATTATTACCAGTTCCAGAATTGGTATTTGAGAAATTTACTCATTTGGATGTTCCTTGTAAAGGTGGAGCAACAGGAAGTATTTATGTAGAAGCAAAAGGAGGTTTAGGTAATTATGTATATACATTAATAAATGCAGCTACTAATACGCCAGTAACGCCGGCTCCAACTCAGCTTACACCTGGAACATTTACACGAATTCCTGTTGGAAATTACTATGTGAATGTTAATAGTGAAGATTGTGATAAACTTTCTGCTCTAATTGAAATTACAGAGCCGCCTTTAGATTTATCGGCTGAGGTTACTCACACAGATGTAACATGTGCAGGATTTAATAATGGAACAATTACACTTGTTGCAACAGGTGGAGCAATTGATGGAACATATTCTTATGCAATTACGCCAAATCTTGAACAATTCTTTGAGACACCAGTTTTCGAAAATTTAAAACCAGGTGATTATACAGTAAGAGTTCAAAAAGGTATTTGTATTCAAGATTATCCAGTGACGATCGAAGATGCTATTCCATTAGTTGTTACGGAACTAGTTGATCAGCAAATTCCAGAACATTGTTACGATGATAAAGACGGAGTTGCTTTTGTTGAAGTTGAAGGAGGAAAAGGCCCTTATACAGCTAGTATCTCAGGAAACGGTGTAACATTAGATTTCAGAGCGCCAGACGTAACGCCAGAGATCTTTAGTTTCACAGGTTTATTAGGAGGAATTGAGTATACAGTAATTGTAAAAGATGCTAACAATTGTGATCAGGAAGTTAGAATTACATTACCAGATCCAGTTAAATTGAATCCTGTAGCACAAGAAGCTTACGATTGTGAAAATAATCTTCCAGTTAATTCGATCACTGTTACAGTAGATGACAGTATTGATCAAACAAGAAAAGATACAATTGTATATACTTTAGTATTAGATGGAGTTCCTACAGATAGAGTTCAAACTGGTGATCCAGTATTTAAAAATCTTCCTACTGGTAATTACAGTGTAAGAGCTTTACTTGAGGGTTGTGAGAAAGAATCTAATGTAGTTCATATCCAAGCAGTTGATCCATTATCGTTAATTGATTTAACAAATCAAAGTACAGAGATAAACACAATCAAAGTTAAAGCTTCAGGAGGTGTTGGTCCTTACGAGTATAGTTTCAACGGAGAACCATTTACATCATCAGACACCTATAGAATCTATAAAACAGATGTTTATAAAGTGATCGTAAGAGACAGAAATGGTTGTGAGGCAACAATAGACGTTCCTGGTACATTCTATGACTTCTGTATGCCAAATTACTTTACACCAGATGGTATCGGTGCTAATAATACTATTGGTCCTGATTGTGGTGCATTAGCATACAAAGATCTGACATTCGATGTTTATGACAGATACGGCAGAGTAGTTGGTAAATATCGTGTAGGAGGAAAATGGGATGGTAGATACCACGGAAATGAATTACCAACAGGTGATTACTGGTATGTTCTTAAACTAAATGATCCGAAAGATCCAAGAGAATTTGTTGGACATTTCACTTTATACAGATAACAAAATTATAGCCCCAATGATGTTATCTAAAAAATTTATTACAATGAAAAAGTTTATTTTATCCTTAGTACTCATGGCTGTAACAACAAGTTACAGCCAAGAGTTAAACCTACCAGTGTTTACCCAGTATTTAGCTGATAACCCTTTCATTCTTTCACCTGCTTATGCCGGTATTGGAGATAATCTCCGTATTAGAGCCAATGGTTTAACGCAGTGGGTCGGAATTAAAGACGCACCAGACAACCAATCATTGTATGCAGATTTTCGAGTTTTAGATCGTTCGGGAGTTGGTTTGTCCTTTTATAATGACAGCAACGGAAATACAAGACAAACAGGAGCAAAAGTTTCATTTGCACACCACCTTATTCTGGATTATTATTCAGAACAATACCTGTCATTAGGTATCTCTTATAACTTTAACAGTTTCCGTATCGAAACTGGTAATTTTACAGGAGATGTAAATGGTGTTCCAGTAGCATTAGATCCTTCAATAACAGACAATCGTTACAATTCAAATAATAACTTTGACATTAGTGCTTTATACCGTAACAAAGGTTTTTATTTAAGTTTTAATGCCAACAACGTTTTAAAGAAAAACACAGACAAGTTTAGAGGAGTTGAACCACAATTACTATCAAACTTTCAGGTGTATTCTGGATTCACTTTTAAAGATGGTGAAAACAGAAGAATCGAATACGAACCATCTGTTTTCTTGCAGTACTTTGCAAGTGACCAGCGTTCTACAACCGATTTTAACTTTAAGTACAGACGTTACAATCGTTACGAAGATTACTACTGGATTGGAGTTTCGTACCGTTTCCTAAATGATCAGTTTCCAAAGCCATTGGCAGCGGGACCTATGGCTGGTTTTATGAAATCTAAATTCTATTTTGCCTACTCTTATCAATTAATGTTTAATGGTTTAGGCACCTACAATTCAGGAACACATTCGATAACAATCGGGTTTGATTTCTTACAATCTATCAGTAACTGTCCTTGTACGCAGAGTCCGGTTCACGATTAAGCAAATAATTTTATCATTTTTAAGAATTAATTTGTTTGTTTTCATAAATTACAACGTTTTCGTTTTTATTGAAGCATTATTTTTACTTTTTTGAAATTTAGAGTACTGTAAAAGTTCTATATTTGTTATTCTTTCAAAAAATTAAAAAAATTAGCAGATGAAAACTTTAAACGATTTCGATTTTAAAAATAAAAAAGCAATTATCCGTGTTGACTTCAATGTGCCGTTGGATGAAAATTTTAATGTTACAGATACAACACGTATCGATGCTGCAAAACCAACAATTGACACAATTTTGGCACAAGGCGGAAGTGTGATCTTAATGTCTCATTTAGGCAGACCAAAAGGAGCAGAAGAAAAATATTCTTTAAAACATATTTTAAAAACAGCTTCTGATATTTTAGGAGTTGAGGTAAAATTTGCTGAAGACTGTGTTGGAGAACCAGCTCAAACTGCAGCAAAAGATTTAAAACCAGGCGAAGTATTATTATTAGAAAATTTACGTTTTCACGCTGAAGAAGAAGCTGGAGATGTAGCTTTCGCTAAAGAATTAGCTTCTCTTGGAGATATTTATGTAAACGATGCATTTGGTACAGCACACAGAGCACACGCATCAACTACAATTATTGCACAATTTTTTCCAAACGAGAAATGTTTCGGAACATTATTAGCTAAAGAAATTGAGAGTTTAAATAAAGTACTTAATAACAGTGAAAAACCTGTTACAGCGGTTCTTGGAGGTTCTAAAGTTTCGTCTAAAATCACAGTTATCGAAAATATCTTAGATAAAGTAGATCACATGATTATTGGAGGCGGAATGACATTTACTTTCGTTAAAGCACAAGGAGGAAAAATTGGTGAATCTATCTGCGAAGATGATAAACTAGATTTAGCTCTTGAAATTTTAAGATTAGCAAAAGAAAAAAACGTTCAAGTTCATATTCCTGTTGATGTTATTGCTGCAGATGATTTCTCAAACACTGCAAATACTCAGATTGTAGATGTAACTGCAATTCCTGACGGATGGCAAGGTTTAGATGCAGGTCCAAAATCTTTAGAAAACTTCAAAAAAGTAATTTTGGAGTCTAAAACGATTCTTTGGAACGGTCCATTAGGAGTTTTCGAAATGGAAACTTTCTCTAAAGGAACCATCGCATTAGGAGATTATATTGCCGAAGCAACTGAAAATGGAGCATTTTCATTAGTTGGAGGTGGTGATTCTGTTGCAGCAGTAAAACAATTCGGATTTGAAGACAAAATGAGCTATGTTTCTACTGGTGGCGGGGCTATGCTTGAGATGTTAGAAGGGAAAGTTTTACCTGGAATCGCTGCGATTTTAGACTAAAAAATCACAATTAACATTTTTTAACATAGTTTTCTTCAATAAAGGGCTTAGATTTGCAAAAATACAGTTCCTATAATTCTTTGAGTTACAGAATTTTAAAAAAATGTTATATGATTGTAAAGAAAATATCCTTAGTGGTTACAGCTTTATTCTCTTTATCGATGTTCGCGCAGGAATCTGCAGAATTTTCTAGAGAAATTAAGCAAGACATTAAGTTGTCGTATTTAGATTCTATTAAAAGCACATTCAAAAAAGAGCCATTAGCTGCAAAAGTTGACAGTCTTTGGATGAATGAATTAGTAAGTTTAGATATTTACGACGATTTAACAAAAGACATTCAAACGATAAACAAAGATGTCACTGTCGATGAAGAATTGCCGACCGAACTGCTGAAACAGCGTTTAGCAGCAATGAATCAAAAATCACCTTTTGAGATTGAATACAATCAAGGTTTAGAAAATATAATAAAGTCATTTCTTAAGAACCGTAAAAAATCGTTTTCTCGATTAATGGCTTTATCAGAATATTATTTCCCAATCTTCGAGGACGCTTTTGCCAAACAAAATGTTCCTTTGGAAATAAAATATTTAGCCGTTGTAGAATCTGCTTTAAATCCTAAAGCAGTTTCTAAAATGGGCGCCACGGGTCTTTGGCAGTTTATGTACGGAACCGGAAAACAATACGCTTTAAAAATTGACTCTTATATCGATGAAAGAAGCGACCCTCTTAAAGCTACAGCTGCCTGTTCTGAATACATGACCAAAATGTTCAATATTTTTGGTGACTGGGAACTAGTTTTAGCATCTTACAACTCTGGTCCAGGAAATGTTACTAAAGCAATCCGCCGTTCTGGAGGAAAAACCAAATACTGGGACATTCGTAATTATCTTCCAAAAGAAACTCAAGGTTATGTTCCTGCTTTTTTAGCTACAATGTATCTTTTTGAATATCATAAAGAACACGGAATTAATCCAGAAAGAGCAGTTGTTAAAAATTTCGAAACAGACACTATCTGCATAAAAAATCAAATGTCTTTCAAACAGATTGCCGACTTACTAGACATGCCGCAATCTCAGATTCAGCTTTTAAATCCATCTTATAAAATGAATGTCGTTCCTTTTTATCAAGGAGAACAACATTTTATTCGTCTTCCAAAAGATAAAATAGCAACATTCGTTTCTAACGAAGATCAAATTTACGCTTACGTTAAGCATGATGCAGAACACAGATCAACATCATCTAGACTAGCTGTAAAATATGCTCCAAAAGCTAAACCAGCGGCAAAACCTGCAGCAATTGACAATAGCGATTATGAACTTTATAAAGTTAGAAAAGGAGACAATTTAGGAGCCATTGCATCAAAATACAATGTGAGCACTACTGAATTAAAGAAATGGAATAATTTAAAAACGAATGCTGTTGCAATTGGCAGAAGTCTTAAAATTAAATCGGTTGAAGAAGCGCCTGCTAAATCAAATTCTGTTATAGATAAAAGAGAAGAAGCAATCGCAGCTGCAGACGATAAAGAAAAATCAAAAACGGCTGATCAAGACTATGTTGTGGCGGCGGGAGACAATTTAGGCAGCATTGCTAAAAAATTCGGTACGACTATTGCGGAGTTAAAAGAACTTAACAATTTAACTTCGAATAATATTGGTTTAGGAAAAACGCTTATTGTTTCAAAAGCGTCACCAATTATAGAAGAACCTGCTTCAGTATCGACAGCAATTGCATCGAACTCGGTTGATTCATTTAAGAAAAAAGCAGTTTCTAAAAATATTGGCGAAGATTATTACGTTAAAAAAGGAGACTCTTTATACAGCATTTCTAAAAAATATCCTGGAGTAACAATTTCAGATATTAAAAAATGGAATGGTATTAAAGATGAAGACATTAAACCGGGAATGAAACTTAAAATAAACGGATAATAGAATAATCTTATTAAATTTGGGTTTTATTTCATAAATTAAGAAAATGAATAAAACCCATTTTTTATTTCTATTACTTCCATTTTTCCTGATCTCCTGCTTTAAAGGTGATAAGCAAAACGATCCAGTTTCAGGAAAAACAAACGCCATTTCGATCATTATTGATGATCAATTATGGTATGGAGAAGTAGGTGATAGCATTCGAAATAAATTTGCTTCGCCAGTTCTTGGACTCACACAAGAAGAACCTCTTTTTACCATCAATCAATATCCAGCAAGACTTCTAGAAGGCTTCGTTACCGACAGCCGAAGCATTATTGTGGTTAAAAAAACGGCTACGGAAAAATTCGAAATCATTCGGAACAAAGATTTACCGCACAATACTTTTCGCATTTACGGAAAATCTGTAGATGACATTATTTGCAGTATTGAATTAAATTCTCCTCACATCATTAAACAAATTCGTGATGCAGAGATTAAAAAAGTTCAAGAAGACAATAGTAAATCACTGCTAAATCCGGCGATCATTAAGAATAAATTTCATATCGATCTACAAATTCCTACCGGATATGAATACATGCTTCACAAGAAAAAATTTATCTGGCTTAAAAAAGAGATCATCAGTGGGAATACCAGTCTTTTGATATACCAAATCCCGTTACGTAATTTCCAAAAGAAAAAAGACATTGTAAATTCAATTGTTAGCATGCGTGATTCTGTTGGAAGCTACATAAAAGGGCGTGAACCCAACACCAAAATGATTACAAGTGAAGCCTATGCACCTTATTTTTCAAAAGCGATTTTAAACAATAAAGATGCTTTTGAAACAAAAGGAACTTGGGAATTAAAGAATGATTTTATGGCTGGACCATTTATCAATTATGCCATCGTAGACAAAACCTATAACCGTCTTTTGGTTATTGAAGGATTTTGTTATTCACCTTCAAATCAAGAACGTGATTTAATGTTAGAGCTGGAAGCAATTATAAAGTCGGTTAAAATTGATAAAAGATAAAAGACGCCAACCAATAATTTTTGAAATAACCTTTGTGCTCTTTGTGTAAATCCCTGCTGACTTTGCAGTTACCTCACACAAAGTACAAACCTGAAACAAAACCTTTTGTTATTTTTCTTACTTTTGTTTTTTAACAATCACAAAAACAAAGACTTATGAAAAATGTAACCACAACATTAGTATTGTTTATGCTATGCTTTATATCCTGTAAAAAAGAGGTAAAGACAGAAACCGAAACCACAAAAGTTTCAGACAGCATTAAAACCGAAGAACCAATGGCTGAAGAATCAGTTGCAGAAAAACCTGTAGATTCAGCAGCTTACGTAAAAGCATGGCAAGATTATGCCACACCAGGAAATCCCCATAAATTACTCGCAGATGAAGTTGGAACTTGGAACTGCGAAATGACTTTTTGGTATGAACCAAATGCCAAACCAGAAAAAGCATCTTCAGTCGCCAACATTAAAATGATTCTAGGCGGACGATATCAGGAAGCAAATTATGTCGGAAAAATTATGGGCGCACCTTTTGAAGGCAAAAGTACAGTCGCTTTTAATAATGCGACTAAAGAATACACTACTACCTTTATCGATAACATGGGAACCGGAATGATGATTGGAGTTGGTAAGTATAATGAAAGCTCAAAAAGTGTAGAATACAAAGGTGAAGTTGTAGACCCTGTAACAGGAAAAAAAGCAGCTTACAGAGAAGTTTATACAATTGTTGATGCATCAACTCGTAAAATGGAAATGTTCGATACAAAAGACGGAACAGAATATAAAAGCATGGAGATTGTAATGAAGAAAAAGTAATTTTTTTTTGCTGCAAAGGCTTGAAGACACAAAGTTTTATTTATTCCAAGATGAAACTTATTTGTGCCTTCGAGCCTTTTTATATTTTCCAAAATAATAACTTTGCAAAGTAAATTACAAGGACATCTTTTTACTTAGCGTCTTAGTGCCTTTGCGGCAAAACAAAACAAACTATTAAAATGTTAAAATGGAAAATAAAGCCTTTTGAGGCGTTAAATGTAAACGAGCTATATGATTTGCTCCAATTAAGAAGTGAGGTCTTTGTAGTCGAGCAAAACTGTGTTTATTTAGATCTTGATGGTAAAGACAAGAAAGCGCTGCATTTAATTGGCGAATATGAAGGTAAAATTGTGGCATATTCTCGTTTATTCGATGCTGGGATTTCATTTGATAATGCTTCGATAGGAAGAGTAGTTGTAGATTCCAATTACAGAGATAGAAAATGGGGACACGATTTAATGCGCGAAGCTATCGCTGGTATTAAATCAAACTTTGGAAAAGATAAAATAACAATTGGAGCACAATTGTATTTAAAGAAATTCTATGAAAGCCACGGTTTTGTGCAGACAAGCGAAATGTATTTGGAAGATGATATTCCGCATATTGAGATGATTCGAGAGTAATCAATTTCTATTTATTTTTAAACCTTCATTTACTGATAAAATAAAAGAAGATTTTTTTATTCTTATAATTTTATGATTAGAATAACACTTTTAAAATTGACAATTTCTAATTTAGATTTTAATTATTTAGATAAGATTTAATAAATGAGTAAGTTAAAATGGGTTTTGGTTTTTTGTGCCTGCAGTTTTATGACTTTCGGTAAAAATCATTCTTATAAACGTATTGAAAATCTACAAATTGAAAATTTAGCCAGTTTGGCAAAAGTTTGGGGATTCTTAAAGTATTATCATCCAAATGTGTCAAAAGGTAATTTCAATTGGGATGAACAATTAATTCAAATCATTCCAAAAGTAGAACAAGCTCACAACAAAGAAGAATTATCTAATATTTATTTGGAATGGATTTATAGTTTAGGATCAATTAAAGAATGTAAATCTTGTAAAGATGTCCCAAAAGCAGTTTCATTTGATAAGAACTTTAATCTTTCATGGACACAAAATTCTAAAATATTCACAAACGAACTTTCTCAGAAACTAAAGTATATTGAAGAAAACCGTTTTCAAGGTTCAAATTTTTACGTTGCGGCTAGTCCTCAAGGTAACATAGTAATTAAAAATGAAATTGAATATCCAGATTTCGAATATCCAAATAGTAACTATAGGTTATTAAGTTTGTTTCGGTATTGGAACACTGTTGAATACTTCTTTCCATACAAGTATATGATGGATCAAAAATGGGACGAGGTTTTGATGGAAATGATTCCAAAATTCGAAAATGCGATTAATGCCACCGAATATCAATTAGTAATGCAGGAGACAGTTGTAAAATTAGATGATACACATGCTAGTTTTTTTTCTAATAAAAATTTTGATTTTTTTGGAAGAAAATATATTCCGGCATTTGTAAATGTTATAGAGAAAAAGGTTGCTGTAGTGGGACTTTACAATGATTCTTTGGCAAAAATAAATGACATCAGAATAGGAGATATTATTGAAGAAGTTGATGGTAAAGATGCTTTAAAAATAATGGAAGACAGAGCAAAGTATGTAAATGGGTCAAATAAAAATACAAAGGCAAAAAATTACCATTATTTTATTTTTAATGGATCGACAGATTCCGTAAAAGTAAAACTTAAACGCGACAATAATTTTTTAGCTAAGAAAATAAAACGATATGAAGAAGTAAAGAAATATCCTGAAATACATCACATTAAGGAAAAGTTTAAAATTGACGAAAATAATATTGCCTACATTAATTTGGACAATTTAGAGATGAAGGATCAAGATGTGATCATGAATAAAATAAATTCTACAAAAGGTTTGATTATTGACATAAGAAATTATCCAGATTTTATGGCTTATTTAATTGCCAGAAGATTAATTAAAGAGGATAAAGTGTACGCAAAACTTATAAAGCCAGATTTAACTTATCCAGGAAAATTTATTTGGAAAAAACCAAAAATTCTTGATCCGATGAAAAATCATTACTATTCAGGAAAAGTAGTTTTACTTGTAAATGAAGAAACACAAAGTATGGCAGAATATACTACAATGTTTATGCAGACAGGTGATAATGTTACTACTATTGGGAGTCAGACTGCGGGAGCAGACGGTGATATTGCGAGAGTTGAATTTTTGACGTTCAAAACTGCAATGAGCGGACTTGGTGTTTTTTATCCCGACGGAACAGAAACACAGAGAGTTGGTGTTAAAGTTGATATTGTAGTTAGGCCAACGATTAAAGGAATTCAAGAGGGAAAGGATGAGGTTTTGGACGCAGCGAAAGAGTTTTTAAATAAAAAGTAAATGTAGAGGATTCAAAGATTTAAATTAAAAAAAACTTTGTGCCTTAGATCCTTTGCGGCAAAAAACATTAAAGACTAGTAATCAAAAACTCCACCCTTCGATCGTAATTATCTCCTCTTTTAAGCGGATACTTATTGCCGCATCCAACATAAGTCATGCGGCTTTTGGATATTTTTTTATTCATTAAATAATAAAAAACAGTTTTGGCACGATTCCAAGAAAGTCGTCTTTCTTTGGTATCTCTGTCAATACCGTCGCTGTAAATTTCTGGAGTACAGCAGACATGACCGCGTATTTCAAACTTAAGATTTTGATGCTTTAGAAGCGTAACAACAACTTTGTCTAGTTCTTTTTTGGCATGATGGGTTAGTTTAGCACTTCCAATATCAAATAAAATTGATTCGAGATAAACTTTATCGCCAACTTTTAACTTGCCTTTGAATGAAGTATGAATCCCTTTTCCAAAACTATTCTTTTTGACAACAATTAAATCAACCCGTCGATTTTTCAATCTTGTTTCATACAGATTTTCAATAGTATCTGCCTTTACGAGGACGCGTCCTTTTCCTTCGAGAATAATAATTTTATTTGGGTTAAATCCATAACTGACCAAAAGATTCTGAATAGTAACCGCTCGATTATTGGATAATCTAAAATTGTATTGATCTGTTCCGCGATCGTCGCAATAGCCATAAACCTGTATAGACTCAACCGTAGAAGTGTCTATGTTTTTTATAAAGTCCGAAACAACATTGATCTGTTTGTCTGTCAAATCATATTTATCAAATTCAAAATAAATAGTTTCAACAGGTTCCTGCTGTGCCGATACTGTATAAAATGAGAAAAGAAGTATGGCAAGATGGAACTTCATTCACTACATTTTTAAAATCGTTTTATATTCTGTCTGGTTATTTAATACATTAACTGCTCTTTTAATCTCAGAATTGTTTTTGATGTAAAACTGATACAAACCTTCTTGATATTGATATCTCTTAATCAATTCTTCCTGAATCATGTTTTTGATTTCCTTTTGGTTTTTATCCAATAAAGTAGTTTCGCTTTTTTCTAAAGCCGCCAATAACTGCTGATATTCGGGAGCAATCGTTTCATCTATTTTTTCATTTTTAGCTGCAGCTAAAGTATTTTTCAAAGCTACTTCTGTTTCCGTATCAAAGGTGATTTTATTTGTTTTCAAATATTGTTTGAAAGCGCTATAATCAGCATCTGTAATCGTTGGGATCTTATCTCCAAGATTTGGGTTTTTATAATAATACGTTGTAGCATAATCAAAAACGCCATCATTTCTTAGTAAAGCCGTTGCAATGGCACTAGTTTTAGTTTCATCCAATTCGATATCTGGTAAAACACCGCCGCCGTCATAAACTGTTCTTCCTTTTCTGGTTTTAAAAGCATTAAAGTTCTTAGAATCGGTTTTTTGGGCAACTCCGTTTTTGTCTTTATGCGCGTAATCCAATGCTTGAATGCAGCGTCCAGATGGCGTATAATATCTAGAAATTGTCACCTTTAACTGCGTTCCATAAGTAAGGTCAACAGAACGCTGTACCAAACCTTTTCCGAAACTTCTGCTTCCAAGAATAACCGCACGATCCAAGTCTTGTAAAGCACCCGAAACAATTTCAGAAGCCGAAGCACTTCTTCCGTTTACTAAAATCGCCAACGGAATCTGTGTATCAATAGGCTCTTTGGAAGTTTTATACGTATTATTATGCTTTTCGATTCTTGATTTTGTAGTTACAATTACCTCATTCTTTGGAACAAATAAATTACAAATATCAATTGCTTCGTTTAACAAACCTCCAGGATTTCCTCTTAAATCGAGAACAATCTGTGTCGCGCCGTCTGCTTTCAATTTTTCAAGAGCCTCTTTTACTTCATTTGAAGCTTTTCTGCTAAAATGCGCCAAAACAATATATCCTGTTTTATCATCGATTTTTCCGTAAAACGGAACCGATTTAATATCCACTTCATCTAAAACCAAAACAGTCGTAAATGGTTTTCCCTGACGAAGATATTTGATGTTGATTTTAGTGTTTTTTGTGCCTTTCAATAATTGAGAAGCATCATCTTTAAAATCGGCAATCAAAACATCGCCAATCTGAATAATTTCGTCACCGGCTTTTAGTCCCGCTTTGTCTGCTGGATAATTTTTATAAGGTTCGCGAACAACCAGACGATCTTTTTTTCTAGAAATCAAAGCGCCGATTCCTGTATATTCTCCAGTATTATTGATTTTAAAGTTAACGACATCCTGCTCGTTAAAATAAACCGTATACGGATCTAAACTTCCCAACATGCTTTTAATGGCTTTATCCATCAAATCACCAGGATTGGTTTCGTCTACATAATTGGTGTTTACAGCTTTAAACAAAGTGGTAAAAATCTCGATCTGCTTGGCAATTTCAAAAAAATCTTCTTTAAAACTGGTTCCAACAAACAACATTCCCGCAGCAGCGACAGGTATAATAAATTTCTTTTTGAAATACGGATACATGATTATTCTTTTTTTCTTTTTAATCTTCTTCTAATAAAATAGGCAAATACACAAAATAGGATGACAAATGGCCAAACGCTTAATAACGAAATCAACAAATCGGATAAACTGAAAAACCCTGATTTAATTGCGGTCCACAATTTTGAACCGTACGATATTTTAACGCCTTCTTTTTCGGCTATTGTTTTATAAAATTCAATTGTAATGGTGCTTTCAGAAACACGGCTTTCCAAATATTTCAGCTGGCCTTCTTTGGCTTCGATCTCTTCGCGAATTGCCGAAATTTGTTCTTCAATTTCTAAAATCTCACTTACTTTATTTGCTTTTTTTAGGATTTCGAGATAGCGTTCTTCGAGTTTTTTCTTTGTTTTTAATCTTGAAGTCAGATCAATAAATTGCTCCGTAACATCTTCGGCAGATATATTTTTAGTTTCAAAATAAGAAACACCTTTAGAAACATCATTAATAAAACGGTCAAAATTCTGACTAGGTACTTTTATAGTAAGATTTCTAAAAACAGTTGCATAATCTTTTCCTTCGGAATCGTTTATTATTCTGGCTTTGCTCATTGCAACAGCTTTTTGAATTTGACTGAAAGAATTTTCTAAATTATCTGTTTCAAATTTTAAAGTTGCTTCTTTTATGATTTTTTGTTCGATTTGTTGATCTATCCTTGTAGGCGGAGGTGGCTGTTGAGGAGATGCAACCTCTGCTTTTCTGTCATAAGCTACATTTTCTGCTTTTGCAGGCAGTTTTACAGTTTGAATAGCGTAAGCTTCTTCATTTACAGCATCAGCTTTTTTACAGCCAACAAGAACTAATATGAATAAAAAGAAAAAGAAAATATGTCGCATAAAATTTCAATTTAGAGCTAAAACTACGATTTTTTTGTCTAATTTGATTATTAATCTTACGTTTTGAAAACTACGGCTCAATTTTCTTTTCAGAATCTGGAGATTTGTTTATTTGAGCTGCAAATTTCTCAAACAACTGAATCATTTTAGTATTGATTTCTGCGTATGATAATTTGTCTTTAGTCTGATAAAAAAGCATAATAGAATACGCTCCATCGAGATTGTCTAAAAGTAAATGCTTGTTTAAACGATACGTTTCTCTTAGAACTCTCTTAAAGTAATTTCGATCAACTGCTTTTTTAAAGTATTTTTTTGAAACCGAAACGCCGATTTTTGTAAGTTCTTCTGAATTTTCTTCCGCTTGACGGTAAACCAAACGAAGCGGATATTTAGAAACCGATTTTCCGTCAGAAAAAAGTAAGCCAATCGTTGTTTTGCTTTTTAAACGCTCGTTTTTAGGGTAAGTGAAATTCATTTAAATTCAGAAAATATTTGCAATAGAAAAAGCAAAGGTAATTTTTTTATTTGCTGTTTAATTATTCCGTAATGGGTTTTATGAAATCAATTTAGTCATTTGTATAATAGAAATCGCTAAGTATAGCCTATTTTTGTAATATTGATTTTTTAATGCCCTTATAATTCGTACAAAATTGAAGGTTTTTTTGTTATTTTTTACTTTTAAACGCCTTGTATATTGATAGTTATATAATTTTTATAGGGCTAAAAATATATTTATTACTTTTGGCCTTAAATTTTTCAAGCATGCAAAAGATAATTTCATATCCAATCTCTGTAATTTATTATTTGTGTTTTGGATTGTGTTTGGCAGTTTTTCACCCAATACAATGGATTTGCCTTAATCTTTTTGGTTATCAGGCGCACAAAAAAAGTGTTGATTATTTAAATTTCTTTCTTTTAAAGTGTACCAATTTGGTTGGAACTACGTATACAGTTAAAGGAGTTGACACAATTCCAACTGGAGTTCCTATTATTTTTGTGGCTAATCACCAAAGTATGTACGATATCGTTGCTATGATTTGGTACTTTAGACGTTTTCATTGTAAATTTGTAAGTAAGAAGGAGTTAGGAAGCGGGATTCCAAGTGTGTCATTTAATTTACGCCACGGAGGATCTGTGCTAATCGACCGAAAAGACCCTAAACAAGCGATTCCAGTAATCAAAGGCTTGTCTGAATATATAGAAAAGAATAAAAGATCGGCTGTAATTTTCCCTGAAGGAACTCGCAGCAAGACTGGAAAACCGAAAGAATTTGCCCAAAGCGGTTTAAAAATTCTATGCAAATATGCGCCATCAGCGTATGTGGTGCCAGTTAGTATTAACAATTCATGGAAAATGGTTCGTTTTGGAATGTTTCCGGTAGGCTTAGGAAATCATTTGACTTTTACTGTTCATAAAGCTATGGCGGTAAAGGATCATGATTTTGTCGAGTTAATGAAATTGACAGAAGAAGCAGTTAAAGAAGGTATAAATGAGTATAAACAGGTTTAAGTTTTAGTCCGAGCTAAAACGTACAACCCAAATCTATAATAAGTAATGTCTATAAAAAACATTAGATTAGAAGTAATGCAGTTTTTGGAAAAAAACGTGGATAGCTTCGTTGAACAGTATTTAATTCCAGTGGAAAAAATTTGGCAGCCGTCTGATTTTTTACCAAATTCTGAAGGAGAAAATTTCTTCGAAGAGGTAAAAGAATTACGCGAAATTGCTAAAGAATTACCATACGATTTCTGGGTTACGCTTGTTGGTGATACCATTACCGAAGAAGCTTTACCTACATATGAATCTTGGTTAATGGATGTAGAAGGTATTGACCAAATAGAAAATGGTGGAAACGGTTGGTCTAAATGGATCCGTCAATGGACCGGAGAAGAAAACCGCCACGGAGATCTTTTAAATAAATACTTGTATTTGTCTGGTCGTGTGAACATGCGTGAAATCGAAATGACTACACAGCATTTAATCAACGACGGTTTTGATATTGGAACTGGAACTGACCCATACAAAAACTTTGTATACACTAGTTTTCAGGAATTAGCAACTTATGTTTCTCATAACAGAGTAGCGCAGATTGCAAAGAAATTTGGCGATAATAAGTTGTCTAAAATGTGTAAAATGATTGCTGGAGACGAAATGCGTCACCACCATGCATACAGCGAATTCGTAACTAGAATTTTTCAAGTTGATCCAAGCGAAATGATGCTGGCTTTTCAATATATGATGAAGCAGAAAATCGTTATGCCGGCTCACTTTTTGAGAGAATCCGGTCAAAAAATCAGCACTGCTTTTGAACAATTTTCTGATTCAGCACAGCGTATTGGTGTTTACACAGCAAATGATTACGTTGATATTATGCAGAAATTAATCATTAAATGGGAAGTTGATAAAATTACCAATTTGACTGACGAAGCAGAAAAAGCGCGTGATTACTTAATGAAATTACCAGCGCGTATGGCTAGAATCTCTGAGAGAATTGTAATTCCACAAGAATCACACATCTTTAAATGGGTTGAACCGGCTAGATTGTAGATTGTAGATCAGCGGTATAATAATGTTACATAGCTTGTCCTCCTGAGCGAAGTCGAAGGATCTCATGCTAAATCCATAGTTTGCATCCTTCGACTTCGCTCAGGAAGACATAAAATGAGAATTGAAATGTGGTCCCAATAGCTATCGGGATTGGAATCAAAAAAATATATTTGTTGATTGTTAGATTTCAAAACTCTAACAATCAACATTTTTTATTTAATATAAAACCTTTCGTATAATCTGCTCAATCTGCATGATCTGCGAGAAAATTCAAATACTAATAATTCATGAATACTTCTGAACTAATAAACAAAACGATCACTTTTGTAAAAGAAAAATTAAATGATGCTGAAGGCGGACACGATTGGTTTCATATCGAACGCGTTTATAAAAACGCACTTTTAATCGCAAAAGATACCGTTTGTGATCTTACAGTTGTACAATTAGGCGCTTTACTTCATGATATTGCCGATAGTAAATTTCATAACGGAGATGAAACTATTGGGCCAAAGACAGCACGAGCGTTTTTAGAAACAGAAAATGTTTCAGAAGACATAATTGTTCATGTAGTCAATATTATTGAAAATATCTCTTATAAAGGAGGAAATTTTGAAAAGAAATTCTCTTCAATAGAATTGGATATCGTTCAGGATGCGGACCGTTTAGATGCAATTGGGGCAATTGGAGTAGCAAGAGCGTTCAATTATGGAGGATTCAAAAACAGAACATTGTACGACCCAGCAATCGAGCCCATAACAAACATGACGAAGGAGGAGTATAAGAAGAATAATGCTCCAACAATAAATCATTTTTACGAAAAGCTTTTGCTTTTAAAAGATAAAATGAATACCCAAAAAGGAAAAGAAATCGCTGCCGAAAGACATCGTTTTATGGAATTATTTCTAGGGCAGTTTTATGCGGAGTGGGAGGGGGTTAAATAATTATAGGTCTGGTATTTGCAAAGATTATTCTTTTATAACATCAAAAATTATGGTGCTTTTTTCTTACGAAAAGTCAAAAATTATTATATTTGACAAAAAGAGCGTATGAAAAAATTGTTTTTAATAGTAGTTTTTGTTTTTCAATCATTCCTATTTACTTCTTGTGATAATGATAATAACGAAATAGCGAAAGCTACTTTAGAATTAAAAATTAAAGATGAAGTAGGAAATAATATCAAAGATGCTAAAGTAACTTTATTTTCGACTAAAGAAGATTTTGAAAGTAAGTCAAATCCTCTGGGCATTTTAACTTCTGACAATGATGGAAAAGTAATTTTTGATAATTTAGATACTGAGAAATACTACTGGTTCGTCGAAAAGGAATGTAAAGATAATAGAAATGGAAAATTTTCGAGCGAATTAGCTTTAAAAGGTAACGTTGTTGAAAGAGAGGGTATAATAATTTCTGATAAGACAAGTAATATCGAGATACTTAATTCGAATAATATTCCACTTTCAGTAAACATAAATGGTGGGGAATATTTTATTGTAAATGCAAAACAATACATTGAAGTACCCGGATTCGGCTTAGGAAAGTATACAATAACCTGGAAAAATGAAGCGGAAAATATCCCAATAAAAATGGGTTCTGTTGAAATCGCAAATTGCGGATTTAGTTCTGCATTGGTTGTTTTATGGTAAGCGATGACATCCAAAAGGCAAAGCTTCACAAAGAAATTTAAATCTTCGTGAAGCTTTGTCCTTTTACTCTGTGTATCTGTAAAATTATATTCCGCAACGATTCCCCAAGAAAACACAAAGCTTCACAAAGAATTTTAATCTCTGTGAAGCTTTTTTATTTTCAAATACTAAATCTTATCTTAACTAGGCAAGAATAACTATTCCGTTGACCAGCCATTCTCATTTGAACCGCTTTCTATACAATGTTTTGAATAACGATCAAATTCTTCTCCAAATTTTTCCTCAAAAAGATTATAAGCAGAAAATCCAAAGCTTTCACCATCGATATCAAATGTAGCTTTTGAAGGGGTTTTATAGATCATATTATAATATTCTCGTCCCATTCCAAGTATAAAGCAACGGGAGTATAAAAGCCATCGTCAGAGCCATCTGTGTATTCATGAATTTCCTCTCGATCAATATTATACAGTCTTTCTTCTAAAATGAGAATGAATTTTGTTATATCTTCTTTATTAAGTTCAAGAAGTCTTTTGTTGTAATTTTTGAGAATAGAACCTTGCAATTCATCACTTAATTGTTCAAGTATTTCAGCATCATTATTTTTTAGACATTCGGCTCTTAATTTGTGAAGTGCTGGTGAGTCTGCCCAGGAAAGTTCAATAATTTCCCAAAATTTGTCTTCTGTCATTGTTTTAATGTGTTTTGTAGTTTACAATTAGATCAAAAGTATTTCAATTTTTTAAAAGATAAATACTCTAAAACGGTTTTTAAATATCATTAGAAAACAAATCGCTGCCGAAAGACATCGTTTTATGGAATTGTTTCTTGCTCAGTTTTATGCAGAATGGGAAGGGGTGAAGTAAGTTTTTAGTTTCAGTATTATTATAAAAAAAGCGACTTCAAATTTTGAAGCCGCTTTTTTATGTCTAAGAACCTAAGTCAGTCTAATGATCTAAGCAAGTCTTCTTCACTTTTTTGATTATCTCGCCGTTTCTATATCTTAAATTTCCATCACAGTTATTGTTTTACAAATGTAAATCTGCCAGCCATTACATTATTGTTATTGGATAATGGAAAATTTCCATTGGTTCCAATTGCATTTCGTCCATAACTTGTAAATATAATTCTAAATTGTGTTGCACTATACGGGATAATTAACATACTAGTGGTAACCATTCCACTTGGATCAAAAGCAAAAGCTGTTTTAGTGTTTCTTACGGTATATATTGAAGCACTGTTTTTTGTAGTGTTGTCAATAATTGGACCTGAGTAAAGAGGCTGGTCCGTTAGATCAAATTGGTAGCCATTAGGGAGTGAGAAAAGATAGTCTCCATCTCCTGGATCACTGCCAGACGAATCAGTTGCGGAATATAAAAAATCTACTTCTATTTCATTGTTTCCAAGATCTTTGTAACGTATAAAATCATTTTCACGTGTTGTCGGTTTTGTTGGTGCGGTAATTGTCGCGCCAATTTCTAAGGGAACTTTAGCGGAAAAACCCCCACGTGGTGGTGCAGTTTTCAAAACACCAGTTGCATCAACCACTACATTTAAATCGGCAGGATTCGAACTTGCCTTCAAACCTTCAAAACGTACAGGATCAGAGGTCGGGTCATTCCTGTTACTGACATGTAAGGTGTTTGTTGGGGCTTGTACATTAATACCTATTTTTGCGTCTGCTCTGTCTGCTGTTTGATTGATGTTTGTTCCAAATAATACATTTCCAATATTTAATTCATCATATGCATCTGGAGAAGAAGCATTAACTCTTTGTATGGTGCCGCCTCCAATAAGAATATTGTTGCTTCCTGTAGTCAAGTCACCGCCGGCATCATAACCAATAGCTATATTTTTGGTTCCCGATTCAATAGTTTTTAATGTTCCGTATCCTATTGCTACGTTTCCAATTCCTCCACCTGTCGCATCAGGAAAAGTTTGATACCCTAAAAAAACGTTAGTTCCATCAATTTTACCAGATTGGATATTATTTCTTTTGAAAATTAAATTGGTATCATCTGTAGTACCAATAAAATTAATAGCAGGGTCAGTTCCCGCATTACCAAGAATGTTCCAACTGTTAGCACTAAGTTCTGAAGGGGTAATTGTTTTTAGAACGCCATTTGTGTCAGTTATAACAATATTGTCTGTTGCAGCTCCTGCCTGCAGGCCGGCAACCGTTAAAGTGTTAACAGCATCAGTAGTTATAGTTGTTGGGGTTACTAATGCACCACCCAATTGTACATTTCCATTAGTAACAGTCAAAGCATTATTGGCTGTTATTAGTACAGGAACTGCTGGAGTTGATGCAACTCCATTTACGGTTGATATAAGATTGCCATTTGCAGCATCCAGAACATTACTGTTAATAATAGTAACATTCTGACCTGTTGTGCCATTTACTGTTGTGTTTATATTATTGGCTGTAGAAGTATTTGATACTGTTGTCACAGGTATAGAAGGGGTATTTACTTTATAGGGATCAGAGGTTGTACCTGTACCGCTTACTGTTGTATTGGTTCCATTTACAATTAATCCAATACCACCCTGAGCACCGACTGCACCATCATTTCCGGGTACTCCCTGTGGTCCTTGAGGCCCAGTTGCTCCAATTGCACCATCATTTCCAGGTACTCCCTGTGGTCCTTGAGGCCCAGTTGCTCCAATTGCACCATCATTTCCAGGTACTCCTTGTGGTCCTTGAGGCCCGGTTGCTCCAATTGCACCATCATTTCCAGGTACTCCCTGTGGTCCTTGAGGTCCAGCTGCTCCAATTGCACCATCATTTCCAGGTACTCCCTGTGGTCCTTGAGGTCCAGCTGCTCCAATTGCACCATCATTTCCAGGGACTCCCTGTGGTCCTTGGGGTCCAGCTGCTCCAATTGCACCATCATTTCCAGGGACTCCCTGTATTCCTTGCGGTCCAGTTAGTCCAGTTGCACCATCATTTCCAGATACTCCTTGTGGTCCTTGAGGCCCAGTTGCTCCAATTGCACCATCATTTCCGGGTATCCCTTGCGGCCCAGTTAATCCAGTTGCACCATCATTTCCTGGTGCACCTTGTGGTCCTTGAGGTCCTGTTGCACCATCATTTCCGGGTATTCCTTGTGGTCCTTGAGGCCCAGTTGAGCCATCGTTTCCAGGTACGCCTTGTGGGCCTTGAGGCCCTGTTTGTACAGTTAATTGTAATACATTCGAAACACCGTTTTCATCTTTGTACGTTAATTCATTTGTAGCTGTATTATAATTTAATGTTGTTAGGGTTTCATTAAAAGCTATAGGGTCGCTTTTTGCTAATAATCTAACCCATTTGTTTACCTGCCAGTAATAAAATCCAGGAGTTACATCATTTGCAGTTATGGTATTGTATACTAGTAAGCTGCTTGTAATGGTTCCTGTCACAGGGCTTTGATTTGATGTTTCTGTCAAGGATAATCGAGGTATCAATAATCCTTTATTCGCTGAAACGATATCCAGCTGTGATGACATTTCGGGATTTAAAGTTCCTATGCCAACCTGCGCATTCGAAATTGAACAAAATCCTAATATTGCAATTGTGACCGCTATTTTATTTTTTAAACTCATAATTGTTATGATTAATTTGTTTTTATTAAAAAATTTGGTTTTTTTGCGTGCAAATGTCTGGTAAACAGGTATTTTTTTTAGGCCTGTAAAAGTTTTTTAAATGATAGACTAAGACTTTTAATTGTGTTTTTATGATTTTAACAAGCAATTAATTTATTCCCACGGTTTAAACAAGAAAAAAACATAATGAGTATAAAATTTTAATGATGTTATTGCGCTAAAGTAGAATCTGAAAAGGAATTGCGAAATTTAAATTAAGTAACAAATAAATCATTAAAATAATTTAAATCTGGTGTATTTGTTTTTGATAACTGGCTTAAAATTTGGCTTAAAAGGTATTGCTTTTACTAAAATTTCAGATGTAGAAGCTTAGAAGCAATTATAGTTTATTTGTCGAAATTATAAAAAATAAAAAAAGATTTCTATTTTGCGCAAGTAATACTTATAATATCAAAAGTACTGAATTATAGTTAATTAACAATTTTTTTAACAGGAAATAATTGTTACTTGATTTAGTATGAAAAAAAATTAATGCAATTGCATATTTCTAAATTTATAGTACTGGAAATTTTAAAAGTATATTTTCGTGTAGTAATTAGTATTCGTGTTTGATAGTTAGGGTTTCAATGGTGCACAGAATTCCCAAGCAAAATTGAAGATCTTCTAACCCGTTTTCCGGTAAGCAGAATTGAATTTTTCTTCGTTTAGTTTTACGTAGAATGTGAAGGAATTAAATAGTTTTTGTCTTTAATTGTCCAGTTTGAAAAGTAGGAAAGGAATACTCATTACTGATTCTCAAACAGGATAAATGCATTTTTATTTTACTCGTTTAGTTTTTTATTTATTGTTGAGATAATTTTGAGTTTATCAGCTATTACCAATAAAACAAATAATGTCAATGAAAGGAAAAGTACGGTAACTACACTTAGTAAAAAATATTTCATTGACCATTCAAGTGCAACTTTGATTCTGTGAACAAAACTGATACTTTTTTCTGCAGCCCCTTCGTACATTGAGAATCTTACGGTGCAAAATTCATTTTCAGTATTGAAATTTCCCAGTTCAACACCCAATCCCTGCAATTGCTCTTCAACTTCCAAAATTTTGTCATTCAGGGAAATAAAATCTGAAATCTGTCCTCCTTTAGATTTGAGCTCAAGTAAGGATTGAAGCATTTTTTCGATAGAAATCTTTTTAGCATTCAATTGACGGTATTCATTCGTTTTATCAACTTTCGTAATTTCAGTATCTTTAAGTATTCCAACTTTTTGGAGATCAACATAAAAATCATCAAACTTTGCGGGATTTACTCCAATAAGCAGGTGAATTTGTCTATTTCCTTTTTGCCCTATTTTTTGCTCATATTGAATAATTGCATTGTACGATTTTGTTTTTGCTTTAACTATATATTCATCTTTTTGATATTCAGATGTTTTTGTTTTAAGTGATGCCGTTTTTTCAAATTTCTGAGTAGAAGCCATATTCGGAGCGGCAGGTTTAAAGTCCCCTTTTACAGCTACTTTTTCAGAAGCGTAGTTCTTTCTTAAATTATCAATGCTTCCAAAAAAGTTGTCACTGTAATCATTTCCAGAAGTTTGACTAGAAGCAGCATAACCGTATAGAAGTCTAAATACAAACAATAAAATAAACAACCCAGCAGACCATTTGCCTAATTTCCAAATTCTATTTTTAAAGTTATTTGCCATCTCAATTAATTTGAATAATATTTATGTTTCATGTAAATGTACATAATAATAAGTGCGCACAAAAAACCAAGCGAGAACCACAATAATCTTGCAACTCTATTGTCTCTAATGATCTCTATTTTATCTTCTGGATTCATTTTCATGCATTTAGAATCCCAAAATTAAGAGAACTTGAATTTATAAGTCTGACCTAAAAGTTTTTAAAGTATCATAAAAAGACATTTTTATTTGAAAGAATATATTCTTAATATAAAAAGCTTCTCAGAGAAATCGAAATATCTCTGCGAAGCTTTGTGTTTTTATTTTGAGAATCTCTGCAAAATTACTTTTTAAATCTCAGCACCTTAAAATTACGAACATCCACAATCAGTTCCATTCCCACAGTCCTTTTTCTTTTTAGATTTAAAAAAGTACTTTTTGATCAGAAAAGCAACGGCTAATCCTAATATGGCGAAAGCTATAATTTGCTGGATCATAATTTTTTATTTTAATAATTGATACGCAATTAGTGCAGTAAAATAGGCTAATGCACTCATGAAGACTAACTGCATTGCCGGCCATTTCCACGAATTGGTTTCTTTTTTAGTAATTGCCAATGTACTGGCACACTGCATCGCAAAAGCATAAAACAGTAACAATGAAATTCCGGTTGGAAAATCAAATACTTTTTTTCCTGTTTCTGGACGAATTTCTGCTGCCATTTTGCTTTTTATAGTCGATTCGTTGTCTGTGTCACCAACACTGTAAATAGTTGCAAGAGTTCCCACAAAAACTTCACGTGCAGCAAATGAACTGATTAATGCAATTCCGATTTTCCAATCGTAACCCAAAGGCGCAATGGCAGGTTCGATTGCTCTACCCATTAATCCGATATATGAATTCTCCAGTTTTTGAGAGGCAACTTCATTTTCAAACTGAGTCTCGTCTATAGCTTTATTGGCAAATCTTTCTTTTACAATAGATTCTGCTTCATTAAAATCTTTTCCAGGTCCGTACGAAGCTAAAAACCATAAAATGACCGATATCGCCAAGATAATTTTACCCGCGCCAACAATAAAAGCTTTTGTTTTTTCAACAACATTGATTCCGACATTTTTGAAAAGCGGCATTTTATAGCTAGGCATTTCAACAACGAAATACGTTTTTGATTCCAATTTTAAAACTTTGTTCAAAATATAGGCTGATAAAATTGCTGCAAAAAAGCCTAAAACATATAAAAGCATTAAAGTTAATCCCTGAATATTTAGAAAACCAAAAAGACGTTTACTCGGAATAACCAAAGAAATAATAATAGCATAAACTGGTAATCTGGCAGAGCAAGTCGTGAAAGGCGTTACTAGGATCGTAATAAGACGTTCTTTCCAGTTTTCGATATTTCGCGTAGCCATAATCGCTGGAATCGCACAAGCAGTTCCCGAAATTAAAGGCACAACACTTTTTCCGGAAAGTCCGAACTTGCGCATTATTTTGTCCATTAAAAATACCACACGGCTCATATAACCGCTTTCTTCCAAAATAGAAATAAACAAGAACAAGAAGGCAATCTGCGGAATGAAAATAATAACACCGCCAATTCCTGGTATAATTCCCTGCGAAAGTAAATCAGTCAAAATACCGCTTGGCAGTTCTGCGGCAACCCAGCTGCTTAACGAAGCAAAAGTGCTGTCAATAAAATCCATCGGAATTGTCGACCAGCTGAAAATAGATTGGAAAATCAAAAATAAAATAGCAAAGAAAATCACATAACCCCAAACTTTATGCGTTAAAACGCGGTCCAGTTTAGCTCGGATATCTTTGGCCATCGAAGCGTCAACTTTTAAACCTTCTTTTAAAACATCATTTATAAATTGATATCTTTTAATGGTTTCTTTTTGTTGTAAACGCTTTAATTCTGAATGTGATTTGGTAAAAGTGCTTCGAACTTCATTTCGGTCTAAATTCGAAAAATTGACGTCCTGCGTAATTACCAGCCACAATTTGTACATTAATTGATTCGGAAAAGCATGCTGTAATTTTTGAAAATATTCAGGATCAATTACAGAAGCATTTAAGCAAGGTTCGTTTGGCAGGGTTTTATAAGAAACAATTAGTTCTTTCAATTCCTCAATTCCTAAACCTTTGCGCGAACTTACTAAAGCAATTTTGGTTTTTAGTTTTTCTTCTAAATACGGAATGTCCAAGGTAATTCCTTTTCTTTCCATACGATCAGACATATTGATAACCAAAATCGTTGGAATTTCAAGGTCTTTGATCTGTGTGTAGATCAGTAAATTTCTTTTCAGATTTTCAACATCTGTTACAACAACAGCAACATCAGGATATAATTTGTCGTTTTTGTTTAATAAAAGTTCAATAACCACGCTTTCGTCCATCGAACTGGCATTCAAACTATACGTTCCTGGTAAATCTAGAATGTTAGCTTTTATATTATGAGTCAGTTTGCAGAACCCCATTTTTTTCTCAACCGTAATTCCGGGATAATTACCAACCTGCTGGTTAAGACCCGTTAATTGATTGAAAACTGAAGTTTTTCCAGTGTTTGGATTCCCAATAAGGGCAACGTTTATATTTTGAACACTCATTACAAATTGTTTTTGATAAGTTCAACTTCAATTTCACGAGCGGTTTCAATACGAATCGCGACATGCGAACCGTTAATGTCCAAATATAAAGGATCTCCAAAAGGGGCAATCTGCAGTAATTCAACTAAGCTGCCAGGAAGACAACCCATTTCTAATAATTTAAGTGGAATAAGATCGATATCAAAATCTTTGATAATGGCTTTCTCGCCTTTTTTCAGAGTGTGGATTGTATTTTGCAAGCTTATTTAGATTGAATTTAGATTGCAAAAGTAGACAATTATTCTTTATTTCAAGGCATTTAACACTTGCTCAAATGCTAAATGTTTCTAAAAATAAGGCTTTTTACTCTTTTGAGAGGAAATCAATATCTTCCAAAAGACGTTTGATGTCTTCTTTGTTTGTTCCGTCATAAAAACCTCTAACACGTCTTTTTTGATCAACCAAAACAAAATTCTCGGTATGAACCATATCGTACAATTGATCTGGGCGTCCAAGCTTTACTGCCAAATAGGATTTTCTGGCCATTTTGTAAATGTCTTTTTTATCGCCGGTAACCAAATTCCACTTGCTGTCTACAACGCCGTATTTAATTGCATAAGCTTTTAAAACAGAAACGCTGTCCACTTCTGGAAAAACCGTATGAGAAAGCAGCATAACTTTTGGATTGTTCAAAACAGCCTTTTGAACATCTACAAGATTCGTTGACATTTTAGGGCAGATCGAACCGCAGGTGGTAAAAAAGAAATCGGCAACATAGATTTTTCCTTCGTAATTTTTCTGCGTAATCGTATCGCCATTTTGGTTTACAAATGAAAAATCGGCAATTGTGTGGTATTTGCTTTTATATTGAACCGTACTATCGACTAACTCAGGATTTACATCGGCTGGATTATAAATTGGCAGTGTCTTTTTAGGTTTTAATGCCGAATAAAACAAAGATATCGTAACAACCGAAAACAGTATTAAAACAATAAAGAATTTGCGGTATTTATATAAAAGCGATTTCATAAAAATAATTTGGCGCAAAAGTACAAAAAGGAGATTTTAAAAACTTTACTCCAATATTTTTTAACAGGCTTTTGTAACATTTATTACGAAGATGTATACTAATGAAAAAGTTTTAAATTGCTAGCTGTGAAATTTATGCTTGTTTTTGATTTTGCAGTTAGGATTTTAACATAATTTTTAAAATAATAACAATATGTTTGTATTTTCCACTAAACTATAAACTTTTATGAAAAAACAATTTGCTAAACCTGTGTTTGGTGTATTATCTGCAATTTTTTCAATGACTGCAGTTCAAGCACAAGAGACAGCTTCTAAAGAACCGGGTATCAATGTATCTTACATGGATAAGAAAATCAGTCCAAGTCAGGATTTCTTTAAATTTGTAAACGGAACTTGGCTTGAAAAAACAGAAATTCCGAGCGACCGTACAACATGGGGAAGTTTTAATGAGCTGATCAAAAGAACGGACAAAGATGTAATGACGGTTTTAAAAGACGCGTCGAAAAACCCAAAATACAAATCAAATACAGATCAGGGAAAAGCAGTTAATTTATTTAGCACCTATTTAGATACGATTGGAAGAGATAAAAAAGGAATCGAACCGCTAAAACCTTATCTGAAAAAAATCGATGCCATTAAAAATGTTGCCGATTTACAGAAATATTTGGTGGAAATGGAAAAAGAAGGCGGTTCTGGATTTTTCGGTATCTACATTGGAGCTGATGATAAAAACAGTTCTAAAAATTCCGTAAATCTTGCTCCAAGCGGACTTGGACTTCCTGACAAGGATTATTATATTTCTGATGATAAAGACTCTAAAGAAAAACGTGCAAAATACGAATTGCATGTGGCAAGAATGCTTCAGTTTATTGGAGAATCTCCAGAGAAAGCAAAACAAAGCGCTGCCGAAATTTTAGCTTTGGAAACAGAATTGTCGCAGCCGAGATTAAACAGAGTTGAACAAAGAGACAGCCGTTTGCAATACAACCCAATGACTGTTGCTGATATTCAAAAACTGACACCGGCAATTAAATGGAACGAATATTTCTCTGGTTTAGGAATTACGAAATTAGATTCAGTAATTGTGAGCGAACCAAAATATATGAAGGCGCTGCAAACTGTTTTTACTGAAAACAAAGTAGGAGCGTGGAAAGAATATTTGAAATGGGATTTACTAAACGGTGCGAGTGGACAATTATCTACAGCACTTGATGACGCCCGTTTTGACTTTTACAGCAAAACTTTAAGAGGAGCTATCAAACAACTTCCAGCTGAAGAAAGAGCGCTTAATATCATAAATAGTACGGTTGGTGAGGCTTTAGGTAAATTGTATGTAGAGAAATTATTTCCTGCTGAAGCAAAAGAGAAAGCGCAGAAAATGATCCAAAATGTGATTTTGGCTTATAAAAATAGAATCAATTCTTTGACCTGGATGTCTCCTGAAACAAAAGTGAAAGCGGTTGAAAAATTAAACAAAATTACGATCAAAATCGGATATCCTGATAAATGGAAAGACTATTCTGCTTTAACAATGAAGAGTGTTTCTGAAGGTGGAACTTACTTTGATAACATGAAAAATTTATCAAAATGGAGCTTTAAAAAAAGTATTGATAAATTAAGTAAACCAGTTGATAAAACAGAATGGGGAATGTCTCCTCAAACGGTAAATGCTTATTATAATCCGTCTTATAACGAAATTGTATTTCCAGCAGCAATCTTACAGCCGCCATTTTACAATTACCAAGCTGACGAAGCGGTTAATTATGGTGGAATTGGTGCGGTAATCGGACATGAAATTTCTCATGGATTTGATGATTCTGGTGCACGCTACAACGCTGATGGAAATTTAGTTGACTGGTGGACAGAAGAAGATTTGAAACAATTTACAGTTTTAGGTACAGATTTAGCCAATCAATACAGCGCTCTTGAGCCATTGCCTGGAGTTCACGTTGATGGTAATTTTACTTTAGGTGAAAACATTGGAGATTTAGGCGGAATCAATGCGGCTTATGATGGTTTACAATTGTATTTAAAAGAAAATGGTAATCCAGGATTAATTGACGGATTTACACCAGAACAACGTTTCTTTATTTCTTGGGCTACTGTTTGGAGAACAAAAACAAGAGACGAAGCGATTAAAAATCAAGTAAAAACAGATCCACACTCGCCGGGAATGTACCGTGCGTATGTGCCAATTCAAAATGTAGATGCTTTCTACAAAGCTTTCGATATCAAGAAAGGCGATAAAATGTATGTTGAACCAGAAAAACGAGTTAAAATCTGGTAGTAGAATCATTATAGAATGAAAAAACGGCGCTTAATTAAGTGCCGTTTTTTATGGATTTAAAATGCCGGCAAATTAAATTATATTCCTACAATTAATTATTCGGAAATTTTAACATATTATTCAAAATAATAACAATATGTTTGTAATTACACTAAAACGTTAAATAAAAATGATAAAAAAGCTTTCAAAACCTATGTTTTGTGTAGTTTCTGCAATGTTTTCATTAACAGCAGTACACGCACAAAATGCAAAGCCAAAGGAACCAGGAATTAATGTTTCCAACATGGATCCTAAAATTAGTGCAAGTCAGGATTTTTTCCGTTATGTAAACGGTGCCTGGTTAGATAAAACAGAGATCCCGAGTGATCGTAATTCTTGGGGGAGTTTTAACGAACTGCGCCAGAAGACAGATACCGATGCACTCGCTATTTTAAAAGCGGCTTCGAAAGATCCAAAATATAAATCAAATACAGATCAAGGTAAGGCAATTGCATTATTCAATACTATTTTGGATACTGTTGGAAGAAATAAAAGAGGTATTACACCGCTTCAGCCTTATTTGAAAAAAATCGATGCCATTAAAAATGTGGCGGATCTTCAAAATTATATAACCGAAATGCAGCTTGCGGGCGGTTCTGGTTTCTTTGGAGTTTACGTTGGTGCTGATGCTAAAAATAGTAACAAAAGCACCGTTAACCTTGGTCCAGGAAGTTTAGGTTTATCTGATAAGGATTATTACAACGCTGATGATAAAGATTCTAAAGAAAAACGTGAAAAATACGAAGATCACGTTGCCAGAATGCTGCAATACATTGGTGAATCTCCTGCAAAAGCAAAGGAAAGCGCAAAACAAATTTTGGCTTTAGAAGTTGAAATGTCTGCGCCAAGATTGGACCGTGTGGAGAGAAGAGACAGAAGAAAACAATACAATCCAACTGCTGTTGCAGATTTGAAAAAAAATACGCCTTCTATTCAATGGGAAAAATATTTCACAGGAATCGGAATGGCAAAATTAGATACTGTAAATGTGGCACAGCCCCGTTACATGATCGCTTTGGAAAAAACTTTTACTGAAAAGAAAGTAGAGGCTTGGAAAGAGTATTTGAAATGGTCATTATTAAACAGATCTGCTTCAACTTTAAGTACAGAGATTGAAAATGCCAATTTTGATTTCTACGGAAAAACATTAACTGGAGCTTTAAAACAGCGTCCGCGCGAAGAAGTAGCTTTGCAGGTAATCAACGGAGCAACGGGAGAAGCTTTAGGAAAATTATATGTAGAAAAATTATTTCCTGCTGAAGCAAAAGCAAAAGCGAAAGACATGATTGCTAATGTAATGCTGGCTTATGAAAACAGAATCAATGCGCTGCCTTGGATGTCAAAAGAGACGAAAGTAAAAGCCATTGAGAAACTAAACAAATTGACGGTTAAGATTGGATATCCTGATAAATGGAAAGATTATTCAAAACTAGAACTTAAAAATGTCAATGAAGGCGGTACTTATTTTGATAATATGAAAAATTTATCAAAATGGTCTTATTCTGAAGCCTTAGCAAAATTGGGTAAACCAGTTGATAAAACAGAGTGGGGAATGTCTCCGCAAACGGTTAATGCTTATTTCAACCCTTCTTATAACGAAATTGTATTCCCAGCAGCAATTTTACAGCCTCCTTTCTATAATTATCAAGCGGACGAAGCAGTTAATTATGGCGGAATTGGAGCAGTAATTGGTCACGAAATCTCTCATGGTTTTGATGATTCAGGAGCACGATACAATGCTGATGGAAACTTAGTGGACTGGTGGACGCCAGAAGATTTAAAACAATTTACGGTTCTTGGAGGTGAATTAGCGGCACAATACAGTGCATTAGAACCGCTTCCTGGAATCTTTGTTGATGGTAAGTTTACTTTAGGTGAAAATATTGGAGATTTGGGAGGTATTAATGCTGCTTATGATGGTTTGCAATTGTATTTGAAAAAGAATGGAAATCCAGGTTTGATCGATGGATTTACTCCAGAACAACGATTTTTTATCTCTTGGGCTACAGTTTGGAGAACAAAATCTCGTGACGAAGCGATCAAAAGTCAGGTGAAAACAGATCCGCATTCTCCAGGAATGTATAGAGCTGTCGTGCCAATTAAAAACTTAGATTCTTTCTATGAGGTATTTGGAATTAAAAAAGGAGAACCTATGTATTTAGAACCAGAAAAGAGAGTTAAAATCTGGTAATTTAGATTCTATGATATTAAAATGGGCTGTCTCGAATTGAGACAGCCCATTTTTTATAATTATCTAGTTTTGTGAATGGAAATTAAGATTATCATTTTTCCATATCTGTTCCGTAGGAACATTTCATTGGTAAAAAACAAATATTGGCCATCCATGTATGATTCGTGGCTGCGTTTGATTTTGCCAGCATCATTTTTCTATATCTTTTTATCATTTCTTAGGAATGTTTCATTGGTAGAAAAAAAATAGTAACAAGTCTCATTTACGTTCTGTAGGAACGTTTGATATGTTTGATTGTCAAAGAAATTAGGATGTCAAACGTTCCTATGGAACGTAAAAAAAATCATAAAATATAAATTTTCTACCGTTGAAATGTTCCTACGGAACAGAGATATATATAAATAGAAAAACGGCGCCAATGCAGCGCCGTTTTTGTTTTTTTGTACTAAGTCCCGGAGGGACGCAATATTTATAGAATATTTATTTTTTAGTTCTAAACCCCGTAGGGGTGATATTTGACGTAAAATTTCGCTCCTATGGAGCTTTAATTCATAATGAAAAATTAACTATAAATATGCCGTTCCGATGGAACTATTTCAAATAACTGTAAATATAAACCTCAATAGCTTTTAATTCTTCATCAGACATCGCCTGCGTTATTGGGAAGTTTGTTTTCATCACCGCAAACTGACTCGGATCTACAATGGGTTCGGCATTTCCTTTTAAAAAAGTGACCATATCGCCCTTTTTGTCTTTGTAGATTTTGGCAATTTCCTTAATGCTTGGTCCAATCACTTTTTGATCCGGCTGATGGCATGCAAAGCAATTTCCAGTTCCTTCAAAAATTTGTTTTCCCAATTCTTCTGGTGTTTTGGCTTTCGCCGATTCTCCTTCAGAATACGATTCCGTTGTCTGATCTGTTTTTTCAGAACCCTCTTTTTTACAAGAGGCAAAAGCTAAAACAGCAGCTAAAAATACTGCTTTATTCATATTTTAATGTATTATTTCATCGCTTCAAATTTGTAGCCATTAAAAAGTAATTTAGCTACAAGTTGTTTTTCAAGTAAATCTTTGTCTCCTTTTTGAACAGAAAGCTTAATTTTTTCTGTGTCTGTAAGGGTACCTTTTAAAGGGAAATATTTATTGTCTGCAGTAATTACTTCGTCTTTAATGTTTTTACCTGTTGTTGGGTTAGTATATCCTGTTTTTGTAGCATACCATCCACCTAATTCTCTGTATTTTGTTTGTTCTCTGTTGTTATTATCTACAACTGTAAATATTGAATTTACCATGTACACTAAACTTGGAGGCCAATTAGGCATATAAGTGATATTTTTTTTCACTACATCTCCAATTTTTACATAATCTTGTACCATTCCATTTTCCTTTAAAACTTCTTGTTTTTGGTAAATGATTCCGTTTGTTACTTTTATGTTCAATGCTGCCATAGCATCCTGCTCCACTTTTAACTGATCAACAGTTTTTTGGTTAGCATCTGCAATTACTTTCTCAATATCAGTTGGTGTTCCGTTTATAAATTCCAAAACTCCTTTTTCGTCAATTCCTGCTGCACTGATAAATTTGTATTTGTCATTGCAAACACTTGCAACAATAGTTCTTTGAAAACTTAGACCTTGATCTTTACCATAATCAACAACTTCATTAGTTTTGCTGTTACTTAAATCAGTAAGAACAGACCAGTAAAGCGTAGATCCATCAGACATTAAAGCGCTTTTTCTCTCGATTGAAAAAATTGGGCGGCTATCCAACGTAAGGATTTTGTAATTTACCTTTTCTTTGTCTAAAATTGCAACCTCAGTTCCATCGATACTGATTTTGTCTTTTTTAAATTTAATTTCCTGAGCTACTGCTGTTAAGCCAGTAACTAATAAGAAAGAAAGTAATAATTTTTTCATATACTTTTAGTTTAGATTTGTGGCGCTAAAGTATATGTTTTTTTGTAATTAATTACTTGTTTAATAATATTGCTGCTTCTTTTGCGAAATAAGTCGAGATAATACTTGCACCAGCGCGCTTAATGCAATATAATTGCTCTATCATAATTTTATCATGATCCAGCCATCCTCTTTCTGCTGCTGCCTTTACCATAGCATACTCACCAGATACTTGGTAAACTGCAACCGGCACATGAACCGTATCTTTTATCTCACGAACAATGTCTAAATAAGCAATTCCTGGTTTTACCATTACAATATCTGCACCTTCCTCAACATCCAATAAAGCTTCGCGAATTCCTTCAATTCGGTTCGCATAATCCATTTGGTATGTTTTTTTATCTTTTGGGATATCTTGAGAATCTACTGGAGCAGAATCTAAAGCATCACGGAAAGGTCCGTAAAAAGCAGAAGCATATTTGGCGCTGTAACTCATAATTCCAACATTATGATGTCCGTTTTCTTCCAACGCTTTTCTTATCGCCAAAACGCGTCCATCCATCATGTCGCTTGGCGCTACGAAATCGGCACCCGCTTCGGCGTGGCTTAAACTCATTAAAGTTAGCGCGTCAAGAGTAGCATCGTTTACCAATTGGCCTTTTTCGATAATTCCGTCATGACCGTAAATAGAATACGGATCTAGGGCAACGTCTGGCATCACAATCATTTCTGGAACAGCATCTTTAATTGCGCGAATGGCTTGTTGCATTAATCCGTCTTTGTTCCAGGCTTCCGTTCCTTTATTGTCTTTTAAGTTGTCGCTCACTTTTACATAAATGTTCACCGCTTTGATACCCAAATCCCAAGCTTCTTTTACTTCTTTAATCGTGTTGTCCAGCGAATGACGGTAAATTCCAGGCATCGACGGAATAGCCGATTTTATATCTTTTCCTTCTGCAATAAACATAGGAAGCATAAAATCCTGCGGACTCAAACTGGTTTCACGAACTAAAGAGCGAATAGATTCATTGGTTCTTAAACGGCGGTTTCTCTGTAATGGGAACATATAAATTTAGATTTTAGATTTTAGATTTCAGACTGAACCTGATTTCCTTGAAAACAGATTGATTCATCCTTGTTTCTAAAAGTGTAATTGTTTTTTTCTTTTTTGAAGATTTTTTACTTTTTATAAAGTGCTGCAAAGTTAAAGAAAAAGGAATAGAGTAAGGTCTTTAGGGGAATACAGATCCGTTAATATTATCTAAAAATTTGATTTGTTCTGATACTTTGAGTTAGAATTTAGCTAAAGCATGGTTTTTAAAATATTTCCATCTAAATTTGTCTAATGAAGAAAATTCTCGCTTTATTTTGCTGTTTGCTCTTAACAAGTTGTTTTGAGATAACAGAAAGAATCAAACACCACGACGATCAAAGTGGTGAATATACGCTCATGATCGACTTTTCACGATCTTGGTTTAAGACAAAATCTGCTATTTGGCTCGAAGAAGTCGATGGCGTTAAAATTCCCAACGAACAGGAAATTGTTCAAAAGCTCGAAGACTTTAAAACCAAAGCTTTAAAAATTGACGGAATCTCAAACGTAACCACAAAAACAGATTTTAACAATTACGTATTTATCATCAAAGTCAATTATGCGAATTTGAAAGCATTAAATGCTGTTGTAAATACGATCAACAATCAGCGTGATCAGATTCACTTTAGCGGAAGCGGAAAAAATTTCGAAAGAATTGCCTCTTATCCAATTCCCGAAAAAGTAGTAAATGATCCGAAGAAAAAGAAAGATCTTGAGGAAGCCACGATTACTTCGATTTATACTTTTGATAAAGATATTCTCTCCGTAAATAATAACAACAGTAAAATTTCGACAAACAAAAAGACGGTTTTTTTAAAGCAAAGTATGTACAGCGTTTTGAAAAAATCGACATTAATGAATAATACCATACAATTAACGCCTTGATTATGAAACAATTTTATACTTTAATTTTTTTACTCGCCTCTTATTTAACGTTTGGACAAACCAACAAATACGATTATTTTGTGCAATTCAACGGAAATCAGCTTTCTAAAAAAGTAAGCGTTTCAGATGTTTTAAATCATCCGCTGATAAACAAATACAGCAGCAAAAAACCTGATTTTGATTTTAGTAAATATACTTCGCAGATCAATTTTGATCAAAAAATAAGCATTCACGGCAGTTTTACAGACAGCATTCCGTATTATCAAGTTACCATTCCGATAAAAGGGAGGGAAGCGCTTAGACAGTTTTTGATAAAAGAGTTTAAAATCAATAATAGTAATGACTCTATTGCTGCAATTGAAGATTTTGACAAATATTCTGTTTATACACCAAACGGCAAAAAGAGGTCGATGGTTTGGAATGATACTTATTTGGTTGTTTTAGAATTGACAAAAAAACTTTCTAAAAATGTTTATGATTTGCAGACTGAAGTTCAAATTGATTCTGCTTATTCGGAAGAAAGCTACGGCGATCCAGTAGAAGTTGTAGAGGCACCTGTAATAATTGAAGAGCCTGCGCCGATGGCAAATTCAACTCAGGAAGAATATTTGTATGATGGAAATCCATATGAAGAATATACTTTACAGCAGGCAGAATTTGATCGAAAATTAGCCGACAAACAAAATGAAATTATAAGAGGATTATTTGAAAACGGTTTTACGGCGCCAAGTTCATCAAAAATAAACGAATCGGCAGATATTTCATCTTGGGTAGATTATGGCGGTGCAATTTCGAGTTTGTATTCGGCATACAATTATCCGACGACAATTTTTGGTGGTTATGACAAGTTTTTACCGATGCAGAATAATTTTGGAAATTTTGTAAAAGGAATAAATGTTGATTTTTATTTTGACAATGATAATGCCCGTATTGAAGAAGTTGTAGAATATTCTGCAGAAATTGCGGGTGTAATCAATAAAATTACCAATAGAAAAATCAATAAAAAAATATTTGATTATTTCCCTGCAGAAAAGCCTTTGGCTTACGGTTCGTATCACATGAACACAAAAGAGGCGCTTGAAAGTTTTCCTTCCTTAACGGCTGATATATTTCAGAATCCTAAATTTGGAAAAGAAGATATAAGCGTTATTATCGATTTAATGTCGACAATAATCGATGAAGAAGCCACAGCAAAGCTTTTTGATGGTGATTTAAGCGCTTTTTTATATGGAATGAAAGATGTTGAGGTAATGACCAAAAAATACGGTTATGATGAAAATTATGAAGAAACAATTACAGAAGAGAAAGTGAAAAAATCTATTCCGTTGTTTGCTGTAATTTTTACTTCAACACATCCGACATTTGGAGACAAGCTTTTGCAATTGGGCGTTCGTAAAAAGTTATTAACGCAAAACGGAAATCAGTATCAGGTTTTTGGAACGGAAGAATATGGTACTGTTTTTATTCTAAAAGATAAAGATGTCGTAATTGTTGCCAATACAATGGATTATTTTAATAAAGGAACAGGTTCTTTTGTTAAAGAAACAAAGAAAGATTTGTCTAAAAATTACATGATTGGAAAACTTAATATTGCTCAGACTATAAATGCATTTGGGAAGAATGCGAAGGAATCAGATCTGGTTCAAATCAATAAAGTTGCTGCGCAGTTTTCAGATATTACAACAGAATCTCCAAAGAAACTAATTGATAATAAACTGAAATTCATCTTCAAACTAAATTCTAACAAATCTGATAAAAATATCATTTTGCAGACATTAGATTTAGCCGATGAAATGACTTCAAAATAATTCAAAAGCTATAAAATGTAAAAGCCCGAAAATCTAATTTTCGGGCTTTTTTTATATCTCAAAAGTGAATTTTTTATGTTATGGAAGCTTTGTAAATATCTTTAATTGTGGTTTCAAGTACAGCGTTGAAATCATCATCAGACTGACCCGCCGTAAGTCCTTCAGAAAGTGCTCTTGAAAAACTGGCAATTAATCCGTGGTTTTGAGTCAGTTTAAGATTTGCATCTTCTCGCGAATAACCGCCAGATAACGCCACAACGCGCACAACATGCGGATCCGACATTAATTCGCTGTAAAAATTATCTACAGTCGGAATTGATAATTTCAGCATTACTTTTACATCTTTGTCTAATGTTTTAAGCTGTTTACTGATTTCTTCTTTTAGAATTTCTTCTGATTTTTCTTTATCCGAACTGTAAATATCAATTTCAGGTTCAATAATCGGAATAAGTCCTTTGTTAAAGATTTGTAAACCAACTCTAAATTGCTGTTCTACAATATCACGTATCCCATCAGGATTTGCTTCTTTAATAACCGAACGCATTTTAGTCCCAAAAACATTTCGTTCTACTGCTCTTGTCAGCAATTCATCTAAATTTGGAATTGGTTTCATCAGCTGTACGCCGCCGGCAGTATCAGCAAGTCCTTTATCAACTTTTAGAAAAGGAACTATGTTTTTCTTTTCCCACAAATAATCTGCTGTCCATTGACCGTCGATTTTGCGGTCCATTGTGTTTTCAAACAAAATAGCACCAAGAATATATTGGCTGTCAAAAGCGGGACTTTTAATAATTCGGGTTCTCATGTCGTGTACCAGAGTGTACATTTCTTCATCATTTGAATAGCTGTTGTCTTGAACGCCATATAGCGATAATGCCTTTGGTGTGCTTCCGCCGCTTTGATCTAGTGCCGCAATAAATCCCTTACCGGAATGCATACGATTTAATTGATCCTGATTTATGTTTTCCATGATAATGCATTTGATTTTACAATAGCTGTAATTTACGCATTTTTTTTCCTCGGTATTACTTTCAAAAAGTTAAGATTTCTTAAAGGCCAATTTTTTCATTTGCCTTATCATAAATCTCTTTTACTTTTTTTGGAGGATCAAATCGGTATCCAACAGAAATTTTGAAGGTAGTAATATTGTCGTTGAGTCGGGTTTGTACTTTTTCATCTTGAGCAAAACTAATAGAATTCAGACTCGTGTAAGCGAAGAAACGATCTTTATTATAAGCAATCTTCAAGTTAAGATCCAACTGATACAATGCTGAGGTCTCGCCATCCATATCATTAATTCCGGCGCCTAAAGCTATTCCTGCACCAATTAAAACACGGTCGCTTATTACAAAATTATAAAAATAGGAGGGAGCTAAAGTAAAAACATACAAATCTCCAGGGGAAGAATCTGGAGTATTTAAGTCCAAATTAGTGTAATAAAAGGAAAAAGTTGGAATAAAACTTCCAGAACTTTTGGTCTGCCATTCATTATGACTTACCAATGATTTAAAAGAAAATTTATCGTTAAAGACATAAGCCGTCGATCCGCCAATTTTTGTAGTACGCATATTGGGCAGCTGCGCCGTTATGTTATCATCACTAATGTAAAATCCTTTTTGATTGATAAAAGTAAACGACTGCATCCATTTTTTATAATAAAAACGGGTGTTGAAATTGAAGTTTTTAGAATTTGAATCGCCTTTATTCCCGCTAAGAAATTTTGGAGCAAAACCAATAGTAACGTCAATGATTTTATAGCTTAAATTAAAACCAATCTGTTCTCTTCGATTGGGAATTAGATCTACATAAATTTTTGGATCCTGACTATCCGAAGTAATCTGAAAATTATTTGAAGTATCTAAATAATAAACGCTTGCGGTAATTTTATCGTCGTATGATTTAAAATAGGGGTTTTGCAGCGTATCGTTTTGGGCAAAAGCTCCAAATATGCTGGCAAAAAAGGCTATGTAAATCAGTTTTAGATTCATATTTATTATTTAGCAAAAATTTATAGTATATCCAATTATCATTTGAGATGAGCTCTAGCAGAGCAAAATAATGCTGTAGATAATATCACCCCCGATGGGTTTAGGATGTACTAATTTATAAAATTTCTATAAATATATTGTCCCTCTGGGACTTAAATAAAAAAGCTTCGAAGAGGCAAAATGTATATAGTAAAAATAGAAGTGTGCCTTAGAAAGCTCCGTTGGAACGAAATATTTATAGGAATCAAACATCATCGAAAACATATTCATTTTTAAAATCAACATTAAATAATTTTAAAAAATCAATATATTCTTCTTTAAATGTTCTTTTCTTATGATGTTCTTCTTGATTTTCAATGTATTTTATAACATTATTCAATTGAGAATGTCCATAAGTAAAAGCTCCAAATCCAGTCTGCCATTCAAACTTTCCATTAATCCATTTTTGATCATTTATGAATTTTGAAGAATTTGCTTTAATATCCCTTACTAAATCTGATATTGATTTGTCAGGTTTTAAGCCAATTAGAATATGAATATGATCCGGCATTCCATTAATTGCAATTAATTTTTGCTCTTTATTGGTTATAATACCAGTAATGTATTTATAAATTTCATTTTTCCAGTTTTTAGAAATCAAATTTTGTCTGCCTTTAACTGCAAAAACAATATGAACATATATTTGAGTATACGTATTTGCCATTTTTTATTAAAATTATTTAAAGAGTAAAGCTAATTAATAATTTTAAATTTGTAGGATAAATATCTCTTTTTGTGGAGGCGAAGATATTTCACCACCAATGGGTCTGTATGTTGTGGGATAAATTATTTCTATAAATATTTCGTTCCGATTGAACTTTATTTAAAATGAATTATTGAAGTTGTAGATATATGTGCTTTTCTATAAATATGTCGCCCTGATGGGGCTTTATATTGTTGAATAAATTATTTCTATAAATATTTCGTTCCGCTGGAACTTTGTTCGACATGAATTATTGAAGTTGTAGATATCTGCTTTTCTATAAATATGTCGCCCCGATGGGGCTTTATATTGTTGAATAAATTATTTCTATAGATATTTCGTTCCGCTGGAACTTTATTCGACATGAATTATTGAAGTTGTATATATGTGTTTTCCTATAAATATGTCGCCCCGATGGGGCTTTATATTGTTGAATAAATTATTTCTATAGATATTTCGTTCCGCTGGAACTTTATTCAAGATGAATTATTGAAGTTGTAGATATGTGCTTTTCTATAAATATGTCGCCCCGATGGGGCTTTATATTGTTGAATAAATTATTTCTATAGATATTTCGTTCCGCTGGAACTTTATTCGACATGAATTATTGAAGTTGTATATATGTGTTTTCCTATAAATATGTCGCCCCGATGGGGCTTTATATTGTTGAATAAATTATTTCTATAGATATTTCGTTCCGCTGGAACTTTATTCAAGATGAATTATTGAAGTTGTAGATATGTGCTTTCCTATAAATATGTCGCCCGATGGGGCTTTATATTGTTGAATAAATTAGCAAAGCCTAGTCCCAGAGGGACGAAATATTTATAGAGAAATTACAAGGTATTATTCAAGAGCTCCTGCGGAGCGAAACAAATTTATCTTAATATTAAACCCAATCAATTGGATTTTCTAACGCATTTACTAATTTTTCTTCCTCGCTTCCAGCTTCTGCATGATGATCGTAAACCCATTGCACGTGTGGGGGAAGACTCATTAAAATACTTTCAATTCTTCCGTTAGTTTTTAAACCAAATAAAGTGCCCTTGTCGTGAACCAAATTAAACTCTACATAACGACCACGGCGAATTTCCTGCCAAGTTCTGTTTTCTGGAGAATACTCTAAATTTTTTCTTCTTTCTACAATTGGAACATAAGCTTCAAGAAAACTATTGCCGACTTCGGTTACGAAATTGTACCAATTTTCCATTGACATTTGCTCATTTGCTTTGCAATAATCAAAAAACAAACCACCAAGACCGCGGGCTTCGTTTCTGTGTGCATTCCAAAAATAAGAATCGCATTGTTTTTTATATTTCGGATAAAACTCTGGATTGTGTTTGTCGCAGGCAGTTTTACACGTTTGGTGAAAGTGTTTTGCATCTTCTTCAAACAAATAATATGGGGTTAAATCTTGTCCGCCGCCAAACCATTGTTCGATTACATTTCCAGATTCATCATACATTTCGAAATAGCGCCAATTGGCGTGCACGGTGGGAACCATTGGGTTTTTCGGATGAATTACCAAACTTAAGCCACAGGCAAAGAAATCGGCTTCGCCAACGCCAAACATTTTCTGCATCGTTTCCGGAAGTTTTCCGTGAACGGCTGAAATGTTTACGCCGCCTTTTTCGATGACGGCACCATTTTCAATAACACGTGTTCTGCCGCCACCTCCTTCTGGACGTTTCCATAAGTCCTCGCGGAATTTTGTTGTTCCGTCAACAGCTTCTAATCCAGCGCAGATTTGGTCTTGTAATTTTTGTATGTATGCGTAAAATTTATCTTTCATGAGTATTGTATTCTGATTTAAGCAAACCGAAATAAACCGTGTTTTGCAGTCCACCGTCACCATTTCTAAATTCGTCTCTTAAAATTCCTTCTTTTTTAAAGTTATGTTTTAATGCAATTCGCTGACTTGCCAAATTTATTTCTGAGGTGCAGATAAAAACCTTATTCATCGTTAATTCATTAAAACAAAAATCAAGAGCATTCGAAACCATTTTTGATGTAATTCCTTTTCCTTGATAATCTTCGTCAATAAAATATCCCAATTCACATTTTGAAATGCGGTAATCAATCGTTTTTACACACAAATAACCAATTAAATTATTTGTTTTGATATCTCTTGCATAAAAATAAAAACCTTCATTGTTTTTTTCTTTATCAAGACTGACTGCCAGAAAATCTGCTGCTTTTTTTAATGAATCAGAATTGGCAAGAGTTACAGGAAAAGTGTGGCCTATATGGGTTTTATTCTTGTCTACTAGGTGGTAAAATTCTTCGGGAAGAATGTTTTCAATTCGGTCGATTTTCCAATCTGTAAAACTCATCTTTATTTGTTTTTAGCCGAAGCGATTTTAGTATTGATTCCAAATGAAAAAACTTTGCTTTCCTGTTGGATATATTGGTAAATGGCCAGTGCCTTTCCTAAAAAGTCAAATTGTTTTTCTTTAGATAAAGCGACTAAGATATCTGCAAATTGTTCTTGCTGATTCCAGTCTAAATGACATCGCTGTAAAAGAATAATTAGTTCTTCCTCAGGAATTTCAATAGTTCTTTCTAAACTTAAACCAAAACTTTTTAATTGTTCGTCTATTAGACTCGTGTCTTCTGCATTCCAAAATTTTGGTATAAAAATTAACGCATGCAAAGTTCTTAGAGTGTTCTCTATTCTAATACTTTCTTCGTCTCTAAGGCCTTTGTTTAGCATGATTTTTATCTTTTATTCGATTTAAACTTCTGACTATAGCTTGTTTTACTAAAAATAAGTTTCTCTTCCTGAAAAGTATCACTGTTATTTCTTCCAAAACTTTTGATAGTTTTATAAATAAAATATAAAACCGGCAAAGAGTAGTATATAAAGCCCATACATATTGGTACATATGGTTTTTCTATAAACAATCCGCTTGATTTTACAGTGTCAAAACTTAGATTTTTCTAAAAATTCTTCTGTTAATCCAAATTTGGGAATTATACTATTTCCAAAACAAACTGCAAAAATCAAAAAGAAGTATAACATTGCTTTAGCAACAGATTTTCCTATTTGCATTGCACGCACTTCCATACTGACATCAGAAAAAGCAAATCGCATGCGGTTTAAGACCGTTAGCAAATAAATATATAAAATGTTGGTATTAATGACAGAATGATGAAAAGCCACTGCAAACAATCCATACATGGGAAAAAACACAAAAAGCGACAATTTTTTAGGCATAACCGCCATAAAAACTCCTGAATGCACCATGATAAATTCGAAAGCCATTAGAATAGCCAAATCATTTATAAGACTTAGCGGATGTTGTTCCGGATGCAGCCAAACCATTAAAAATACCGTCGCATAATACGCTTGAAATGCATATTCTACAAAAGAAAATGGCGAGTTTCTAGTGAAGTTTAGGTTTGCGAACATCTAAGGTTTTTTTAGTTTTCAGTCTCAGTCGCAATTTTCAGCTTAAAAGTAGACTGAAAACTGCGACTGAAAACCGAATACTCTATTTAGTTCCCATATTCCTTAACCGCGTCAATAAACGCTTTTGCGTGATCTACAGGGATATTTGGTAAAATTCCGTGACCTAAATTTACAACATATTTATCTTTTCCGAATTCATCGATCATTTCGTGAACCATTTTTTTGATGGTAGGAATTGGAGAAAGCAATCTTGACGGATCGAAATTTCCTTGTAAAGTAATGTTTCCACCAGATAAATAACGCGCATTTCTAGCCGAACAAGTCCAGTCTACTCCGAGCGCCGAAGCTCTACTTTTACCCATTTCGCCAAGAGCAAACCAACACCCTTTTCCGAAAACAATAACCGGAGCATGATCAGCCAAAGCCTCAACGATCTGGTTGATATATTTCCATGAAAATTCCTGATAATCAACCGGAGAAAGCATTCCTCCCCAAGAATCAAAAATCTGAACGGCATCAACACCCGCTTTTACTTTTTCTTTTAAGTATAAAATAGTTGTATCTGTAATTTTTTGTAATAATGTATGTGCCGCTGCAGGGTTTGAGAATGCGAAACCTTTTGCAGTATCAAAACTTTTCGAACCTTTTCCTTCAACAGCATAACAGAAAATTGTCCAAGGAGAACCAGCGAAACCAATTAATGGCACTTCGTCGTTCAGCATTTCTTTAGTCAATTTAATGGCATCCATTACATAACCTAAAGTTTCCTGAATGTCTGGAACAAAAACTCTGTGAACATCTGCCATTGAACGAATTGGATTTGGTACAAACGGACCGAAATTTTCTTTCATCAAAACTTCGATTCCCATTGCTTGAGGCACAACCAAAATATCTGAGAATAAAATAGCTGCATCCGGCGCAATTCTACGAATGGGCTGTACTGTGATTTCTGCGGCTAATTCTGGAGTCTGACAACGTGTGAAGAAATCATATTTATCACGCAAAGCGATAAATTCTGGCAAATATCTTCCAGCTTGACGCATCATCCATACTGGCGGACGTTGAACAGTTTCTCCTTTTAATGCTTTTAAAAATAGGTCGTTTTTTAACATTTTTTTTATTGCTTTAGGCTTTAAGCTTTAGGCTTTAAGCGTTGTTTTCTGTTTTATTATTTGCTTACGGCTTAAAGCCTAAAGCGTATTGCTATATAAATTTTTGTGCTTATGGCCTAAGGCTTAAAGCTTATTGCTGTATTCAGCAATTACATCTTCGATTACGTCTTCAACCGTTGGCTGATCTGCAATGATGATGTTTTTTGTAATTTTATGTAAAGCTTCGGCAGTGGTTTCTCCAATACAAAAGCACTTTTCTTTCTTAATTGTGTTGTCTTTCAGATAACTTTCAACTCCCGAAGGACTAAAAAATAAGATCCCGTCAACGGCAGTTTTTATTTTCTGTGGCGTTAATGAAGTATCATAAACCTGAATTTCATTAAATTTCACATCAGCATCTTTTAGAGCTTGTGGTAAAGTTTCTCTACGAAGGTTTCCGCTAAAAAAAGTATAGCTTTCAGTACGGTAAATCAAAGTGATGATTTCGGCTAAATCAGCTGCGTAACCGGTATACGCCACAACATTGAATCCGCTTTCTGATAAAAGAATTTTGGTTTTTAAGCCAACACAAAATACATTTTTACTTTTCAGTGCTTCAGATTTTGGATCAGCTAAAATACTGTGAACCGCATTCTGACTCGTGAAAATCAGATTTTCGTTGAGGTCTTTTAGTTCGAAAGGTTTATTTTGAGTTTGAATGAAATCGGATTCGATTACATCAATATGAGCATTTACTAATGCTTGTTTTTGCTCGCTGGAAAGCTTTTTAGTAGATAATATCTGAATTGATTTCGCCATTATTTTTTCAGGGATTCTTTAATTTGCTGCATTAATTGGGTTCCTCCATTATTCAAAATCTCCTGTGCCGAATGAAAACCGAGTTTCTTCCACTCTGAAATATCAACCGTTTTGTCGATTTCCAATTTTTGTTTTCCATCAATAGAAAGTAAAACACCTTGAAAATGCAATGTATCTTCTTCTTCGTTATAAGTTACCAAAGACCCAATTGGTGCGGTACAGCCACCTTCAAGCGTTCTTAAAAACTGACGTTCAATATAGGTACAGATTTCAGTTTCAATATCATTTAACTGCGAAAGTGCATCAAGTGTATAATTGTCATTTTCCATTGCCACAACAAGCATTGCTCCTTGTGCCGGCGCGGGAATCATCCAGTCTAGATTGATGTAATTTTCAGGTTTTAAGTTGATTCGTTCCAAACCTGCAGCTGCAAAAACAGCTCCGTCCCAGTTATTGTCTTGCAGTTTTTGCATACGCGTATTCACGTTCCCGCGTAAATCAACTACAGTATGATTTGGGTATTTGTTAAACCATTGTGCCTGACGGCGTAAACTTCCAGTTGCAATTGTACTTGGATTTGCGAAATCGGGATTTCCCTTATGAACTAAAATGTCCAAAACATTGGCTCTTGGCAAAACAGCAGCTTGAACAATTCCTTTTGGCAAAGCCGTTGGAACATCTTTCATGGAATGTACTGCGATATCAATATCACCATTAATCATAGCGATGTCCAGCGTTTTTGTAAAAATCCCAGTAATTCCTAATTCATAAAGAGGTTTATCCAGAATAATATCGCCCTGAGATTTAACCGCAACAATTGAGGTTTTATAGCCTAAGTCGTTTAGTTTTTTCTCGACAGTATGTGCCTGCCAAAGTGCCAATTCGCTATCGCGAGTTCCAATTCTGATTGTTTTTTCCGCCATTTTGTTGAATTTCACCATATAAGTTATGTAAGATAATTTAAGTAGTTTGGATTAAAAAACAAGTAGTCGTTTGCTATTAAATGAACTTATATAACTTATAGGGTGGAAAATTTATGTTTTTAAGATGCTTTTATTTTGAAGACTTTTTCGATCCATTCGATGCTTTCATCCACCATGGTGTCGTCGTCTTTTAAATGATTTGCGAAATGAGTAGTGATTTTTTGAATGATTCTGTTACTGATGATTTCCGCTTGTGCCTCATTAAAATCAGCAATTTTTCTGCTTTGAAAATCTAATTCAGAAACTTTAATTGCATTCAATTTGTCTTTTAAAGCATTGATGGTTGGCGCAAATTTTCGCCCTTTCATCCAAACAACAAATTCTTCTTTGATTTCTTCGATAATAGCTTCCGCTGCCGGAATGTGTAATTTTCTGTTTTCCAAAGTTTCATCTGTCAATTGAGACAAATAATCCATGTGAATTAAAGTCACACCTTCTAATTCCTCCACATTTTCATGAACGTTTTTCGGAATAGATAAATCTAAAATCAACAAAGGTTTTTTCAGATTCAAAATCGCTTTGTCAACTGTTGGGTTTTGCGCGCCTGTTGCTACAACCACAACATCAGCTTTTTGAAGTTCTAAGTGTAATTCAGAATAATCTTTAACAATCAGGTTTAGTTTTCCAGCCAATTTCTCGGCTTTATCTTTAGTTCTGTTGATTAAAGTAATATGTTCATTTTTAGTATGTTTTACTAAATTTTCGCACGTATTTCTACCTATTTTTCCAGTTCCAAAAAGCAAAATATTTTTGTTACTGATATCTTCTACATTTTTAAGAATGTATTGTACCGATGCAAAAGAAACAGAAGTTGCACCAGAACTAATCTCAGTTTCATTTTTAATTCTTTTGCTCGCCTGAATTACAGCATTTACCAATCTTTCCATAAAAGTATTGGCCAATCCCATTGATTTAGAATGCGAAAAAGATGTTTTGATTTGAGATATAATTTCGAAGTCACCCAAGATCTGACTATCTAAACCAGTTCCTACGCGAAACAAATGATTGATAGCTTCTTGGTTTTTGTAAACGAAACCAACTTTTTGAAAAGCGTCAACAGAACCATTGCTGTTATCGCAGATCAATTTTATTAATTGAAATGGATGTTCTGCAAAACCGTAAATCTCGGTTCTGTTGCAGGTTGAAGTGACAATTAAACTTTCTATTCCATCGTTTTTAGCTTGTTCCAGCAAACGCGTTTTAGCAATTGCATCCAAACTAAATTGACCTCTGACCTCAGCATCAGCTTTTTTATAACTCAGACCAACTGAGTAAAAATAAAGGTGTTTCGGTACGTTATTGTTTTCCATAAATTCACTTTCATAAAAGTGCAACAAAATTATTACTATACTATTGATAAAAGTAACGCTGAAAGTACTTTTTGTATCGCTGCATGTTTTTTTGATTCTAAACATCTGTTTTTATGCAAAAAGGAGTACTTTTGTAGCAAAATCAAGTCGTTGGAAACAATTTGTTTAGAGTCATTCTAAATAACATTTTGCAATTGTTCTGATTTTTGTTTTAAAAAAATATCGCTATGAGTTCTCAAGAAGTTATAAAAATTGAAGACGACTTTACGCTGATCCGTTTTCAAAACGATGGTTCTGAGCCTTTTTATGCACAGCACGAAATAGGTACTGGCCTGATACAGTTTCACTTCGGAATAAAAGGCAATGCTAAATTTTTATTCAATCAAGGTGCTTACGCCTTAGATTTGAAGGAAGAAAAATCGCTGCTTTTGTATAATCCGCAGAAAGAATTACCGCTGAATTTAGAATTGGCTCCAAACTCTTGGGTGATTTCTGTAATTGTCTCCATCAAAAAATTTCACGCGTTATTTTCTGCAGAAGCAGATTATATTACTTTTTTAAGTCCTGATAATAAGGATAAGAAGTATTATAACGAAGGAAATATTAGTCCGTCAATGGCAATTGTTTTGAGTCAGTTATTTCATTATAACCTTCATCCATCTATAAAAAATCTTTATTATAAAGGAAAAGGATACGAATTATTGAGTTTGTATTTTAATAGAACAGAAGATCCAAATGCAGAACAATGTCCGTTTTTGATAGATGAAGATAACGTTCTAAAAATTCGAAGAGCCAAAGAAATCATCATCGCCAATATGGCCGAACCTCCGGGATTGCAAGAATTAGCAGATGAAATTGGTTTGAATTTGAAAAAACTTAAAATGGGTTTCAAACAAATTTACGGCGATACGGTTTATGGTTTCCTTTTCGATTACAAAATGGATTTCGCCAGAAAACTTTTAGACAGCGGTTCTTATAATGTAAATGAAGTGGGACTTAAAATTGGCTACAGCACCGGAAGTCACTTTATAGCGGCTTTCAAGAAAAAGTTTGCCACAACTCCAAAAAAGTATTTGATGTCGATTAATGCGAATGTTTAATGATTAAAAGGTATTCAATAGTTTTGTTGCTTTTCCTAATACTGTCTTGCAAATCAAAAGAAGAAAAAATGTTTTTTGATTTTGACAGTGTTGAATATTTTTCATTGAATAAAAGTAAAGAAGAAGAAATAGTCAAGAACAATAGAAAAGGTATTAAAGATTCTATTTTAAATAATATCCTTTATTCTGAATTTCCAGATAAATTAGATAATAATGTTTTTTATAAAACTATTGGGGCTAGTGGATTTTCTAAGTTTAAATTATCTCAAGAAGACGTTGAGTATTTAAGAAGTGATATTCTTTTAGAAAAGTTTTCTTTAAAGATATTTGAAGCAGTGAAAGGCTGTGCGCCGGAATATAGAGATATTTTGGTTTTTAAGAAAAATAATGAAATTTCTGGTTTAGCTAAAATTTGTCTTTCATGCGGAGAGTTTTATTTTATCAGTTCTAAAAAAGGAATTCAAACAGAAAATTTTGGAACAAAACAAGATTATGAATCGTTAGCAAAATTATTTAATACATATAAGCAAGTTCGAAATTGAAGATGTTTAAATACATCAATTTTTTAAATAAGGATATAACCAAAAAGTAATAATTATCATATTTCTAAAAAGTTACAAGTAATACTTTTGACGAAATTTTTAAAAACAAATTAAATGCTTAAAGCCTAAAGCTTAAAGCCTAAAGCAAAGAATAAATGAAAGGCGTATTATTAGTAAATCTAGGATCTCCAGAAAGTCCAACACCAAAAGATGTTAAACCTTATTTAGATGAATTTTTAATGGATAAATACGTGATCGACGTTCCGTATTTATTGAGAGCATTACTGGTTCGCGGTATTATTTTAAGAAAAAGACCAGAGGAATCTGCACACGCTTACGCGAAAATTTGGTGGGATGAAGGCTCTCCGCTTGTAGTTCTTTCAGAAAGAATGCAGAAAAAAGTGCAGCCTTTGGTAAATGTTCCGGTTGCATTAGCAATGCGTTATGGAAGTATGACCATCGAAAAAGGACTTCAGGAATTACACGATAAAGGGGTTACAGAAGTAATGCTTTTCCCATTATATCCGCAATATGCAATGGCTTCGACTTTGACAATCTTAGTTAAAGCAGAAGAAATCCGTAAAAAGAAATTTCCACAAATGACTTTTACAGATGTTCCGGCGTTTTACAACAAACCAGATTACATTAAGAATCTAGCAGATTCGATTCAAAAACACTTAGTTGGGTTCGATTACGATCATTTATTGTTTTCGTATCACGGAATTCCAGAACGTCACATTCGCAAGACCGATGTAACAAAATCACATTGCAAAATTGACGGTTCTTGTTGTAACACACCTTCAGCGGCGCATGATTTCTGTTACCGTCACCAATGTTATGAAACAACAAAACAAGTCATTAAATTATTAGGACTTCCAGAAGATAAATACAGTTTGACTTTTCAATCGCGTTTAGCGGGAGACAAATGGTTAGAACCTTATACAGATGTTGAAATTGACAACATGCCGGCAAAAGGAATCAAAAAATTAGCAGTTGTAACACCAGCTTTCGTTTCGGATTGTTTAGAAACTTTAGAGGAAATCGCCATGCGCGCCAAAGAAGATTTTGAAGCAAACGGAGGAGAAGAATTTTTAGCGATTCCATGTTTAAATGATGATGACGAATGGTGTCAGACAGTGAGTAATTGGATAAACGATTGGGCTAAATAGAAAATAGAGGCAAGAGTAAAGAAGAAAGATTGTTGTGTGAAAATCAACTTTAAGAAAACCTGAAACCTGAAACTTGAAACAAAAAGAATGGAATATTATAACTACCTAAAATCACTGCATCTTATATTTGTAATCACTTGGTTTGCGGGTTTGTTTTATATTGTGCGTTTGTTTGTGTATCAAATTGAAGCCAATGAAAAATCATCTCCTGAAAAGGAAATTCTGCAGGCACAATACAAAATTATGGCCTATCGTTTGTGGTATATAATAACATGGCCATCGGCGGTTTTGGCCAGTATTTTTGCTTTTTGGATGTTGTTTTTTACCGATGCAGGAAGTGTTTGGATCAAAATGCCTTGGATGCACGTAAAATTATGTTTCGTTTTTCTTTTATATTTATATCACGGAAAATGCCATCAAATTTTTAAACAACTCCAAAATGATGAGGTAAAATATACCAATAATTTTATGCGTTTATGGAATGAAGGCGCAACGATTATTCTATTTGCCGTTGTTTTTTTAGTAGTTTTAAAAAGCGCCATCAACTGGATTTTCGGTGTAATCGGGATTGTTTTATTCTCGGTTTTAATCATGCTGGGATTCCGATTTTATAAACGAATTAGAGAAAAGAAATAATGGTAAATTGTGAATTGTTAATGGTAAATTATAATGCAGACCGAATAATTCATAATTTACAATTCACAATTCATAATTAAAAAACATGCTAAACTTCAAAATGTCAATGCTTTCATTACGAACCAGGATTTTCCTGTCGATGATTGTATTGATTGTTGTGGCATCTTTTTTACTAGCTTCGATTTCGATTATTCAGTTTAAAACTGAGGCCAAAGAGTACCACCAAGAACGTTTAGAAAGAAAAGAAAATGCCGTAAAAGAACACATTAATTACGTTCTGGCAACAACCACTTATCCGCTGAAAACAGGAAATTTAGATTTAATATTTAAAGATAAAATCCACGAATTAGCGCAGATTCATAAAATCGAAATCAATATTTACAGTCTTGACGGAAAACTGTTGAAATCGTCTAAAGAATCTTTTGCAGTCGATAAAATAGCTCCGCCAATTCCAGAATACATTTTAAAACTCGTTCGTTCTTCGATAGAAAAACGCTTTGTAGACATTAAAACTATCGACGGAGTCAAAAACAGATCTTCGTACAGTTTAATAAAAGACGAAAAATTTAAGCCACTCGGAATCTTAAACCTTCCATATTTAGAAGACGATGGTTATTACGATAACGAGCTCAATACTTTCCTGATTCGTTTGAGTCAGGTATATTCTTTTATGCTGATTGTGGCTTTTGCATTAGCTTATTTTCTTTCGACGTATATCACAAAATCATTAAAAACGATTTCCGACCGTTTGGAAGAAACCAATTTAGATCAGAAAAACGAGAAAATTGTTTTAGAAGCCAACAGCAAAGAAGTCAACTTCCTGATTAAAGCGTATAACGGAATGGTAGACAAATTGGAAACCAGTGCCATAAAATTAGCGCAAAGCGAAAGGGAAGAAGCATGGCGCGAAATGGCCAAACAAGTGGCACACGAAATTAAAAATCCGCTTACGCCAATGCGATTAACGGTACAGAGTTTTCAGCGAAAGTTCGATCCGAATGATCCAGATGTAAAGCAAAAAATGAACGACTACTCTGAAACCTTAATTCAGCAGATTGATACCATGACCGCAGTGGCTTCGGCATTTTCGAATTTTGCTTCGATGCCGGCGCAGCAAAACGAAACCTTAAATGTAGTTGAGGTTGTCGAATTAGCTTTGGATATTTTCAATGAAGAATATATTGTTTTTGAGAAAGATGAAGAAGAAATCATTTCGAAAATGGATCGTACGCAACTGATTCGTGTCATCACCAATTTAGTTAAAAATGCAACGCAGGCGATTCCAGAAAGTCAGTTTCAAAAATCGATTGTGGTTACGGTAAAACGAAGAAATAATAATGTAGAGATTGCGGTAAAAGACAACGGAATCGGGATTCAGAAACTAGATACCGGCCGAATCTTCGAACCAAAATTCACCACCAAAACCAGCGGAATGGGACTTGGACTCGGAATTATCAAAAACATTATAGAAAATTACAAAGGAACAATTACCTTTGAATCAACTTACGGAAAAGGAACCACATTTAGAGTTTCTCTGCCTATTACAAATTCTTAAATTCAGCGTCATGGACTACGAAAATATCTTAATTTCTATCGAAGAGAAAATTGCTACGGTTACAATTAACAGACCTGCAAAACTGAATGCTTTAAACAAAGCAACCATTAGTGATTTGAGTAATGCGATTAAATTATTAAGTAAAAATGATGATGTTCGCGTTATTATTTTGACAGGAAGCGGTGAAAAAGCTTTTGTAGCCGGAGCCGATATATCTGAGTTTGCAAATTATACTGTTGTTGAAGGTGCACAATTGGCAGCAGAAGGTCAGGAATCTTTATTTGATTATATCGAAAATCTGAAAAAACCGGTTATTGCGGCCGTTAACGGTTTTGCTTTAGGCGGTGGTTTAGAATTAGCAATGGCATGTCATTTTAGAGTAGCTTCAGACAATGCAAAAATGGGATTGCCGGAAGTAACATTAGGATTGATTCCGGGTTACGGAGGAACACAGCGTTTGCCACAATTAGTGGGAAAAGGCCGAGCTATGGAAATGATCATGACCGCAGCAATGATTTCTGCAGAAGAAGCAAAACAATACGGTTTAGTAAATCATATTGTATCACAGGCTGAACTTTTATCGTTTACCAATGTAATTGCTCATAAAATCATTAAAAATGCCCCGTTTGCCATTAGTAAAGCTATCAAAGCTATTAATGCCAACTTTACAGACGGCAAAAACGGATTTGATACGGAAATAAAATCTTTCGGAAAATGCTTCGGAACTAAGGATTTTAAAGAAGGAACAACCGCTTTTTTAGAAAAACGTAAAGCAGAATTTACAGGAAAATAATTTTCTTAACCGCAAGCATCGCAAGGGATTACGCAAAGCACACAAGGAAATCAAAAACTTAGCAAACCTTGCGTAAATCTTTGTGACCTTTGCGGTTAAATTATAATACAAACATCATGTTCTACGAACCAATATTTGCCCTTTTTTGTGAACGAGTTAAAGAAAGTATCCAAGCTGGAAGTTTCGCAAAATTGACTTTAGCCAAAACAATAGGCGATACCGAACTTAAAAATATCTATTTTCGTTTAGTTTTGAATGAAGATAATACTTTCTCCATTTCACTAACTTCTCGTTTTAAAACCGAAGAGATTGAGAGCATTCACACTTTAGATGAAGCTTTATTGGTTTTGGGTTCTTATATCAAAAATCCATTTCTGACAGCACTTTTGTTTACTACAAATAACGACGTTACTTTCAAAGTAAATAAAAAGAACGCGGGAAGTATTATCGAACAGCCTCCAACGTTTAAGAATGCTTCACCGGTTATGCTGGAGATGATTGAGAAAGGAATTGTTTAATACCTCAAACGTAACACCTAAAATCTTTATATGAATAAAATAATTACACTTTTTGCAATTGCTTTACTATCTTCTTCGATTGCCGCTCAAACAAAAATGAAAGAATATAAGGCAGGTCATACTTTTGATATTAGTCTGCCAGATTATATGAATAAAACGGCTGGATTTAATACCTCTGCTGCTATTCAATATAAAAGCGAAGTTAAAGAAGTATATGGATGTGTTATATATGATACCAAAGAAGAATTGCAGTATGTTGATATGAATTACGCATCAATAAAAGAATTCTATGATGATTTTATAAAAGATTTTTTGGCAGATGAAGAAAAGAAAAGTTTCTCTAAACCTGTTTCAAAAAAAATAGGTGAAATTAATTTTATAGAGGCTGATGCTGTTTATTTTGATAAAGAAGAAAATATAGAAATCTATTATTTAATTGGAATTGTTGAAACTAAAAAATCATTTTATAAAGTTATGTCTTGGACATCTAAAGACAAGAAAGATGCTTTTAAAGCCGATTTTCAAAAAATACTCTATAGTTTAAAAGACTAATTGCAAAAGCCCAAAAAGAAGATTTCCTTTTGGGCTTTTTAATTGATATACTGATCTGTTCTAAACCAGCTTCACAAACAAATTAGAAGCAATTTTATTTGAAATAGATAATTCTCTTTCATCAACTTTAATTCTTACTGATAAATCGAAAGATTCTTTTGATAAAAATTCAATTTTAGAACCTAAAGCAATTTCTTGCTTATCTAAATATTTTAAGAATTCTGATGAAGTATCTTTTACGCCAACACAAACTCCAATCTGGTTTTCTGATAATTCAGAAAGCAATTGTTTTTCAATTTTAATAATTCGGCCGTTTGCATCTGGAATTGGATCTCCATGCGGATCTTCTGTCGGGTTACCCAAAAAATCATCCAAACGGTTAATCAATTGTTCCGATTTAATGTGCTCTAACTGCTCTGCAATATCGTGAACTTCATCCCAGCTGAAGTTTAGTTTCTCTACCAGAAAAACTTCCCATAAACGATGTTTTCTCACAATCATTTTGGCCGCCAGTTTTCCGTTTTCAGTCAAAGAAACACCTTGGTATTTTTTATAATTTACTAAATCTTTATCTGCCAGTTTTTTAAGCATATCCGTAACCGAAGATGCTTTGGTTTCCATTATTTCTGCAATAGCATTTGTGCTCACTTCAGTCTCTAAAGCCGCAGTTAAGTGATAGATAGATTTAAGGTAATTTTCTTCTGAAAAGGTCATTCTTCTTTCTTTTTGAGGGTCAAAGCAGCAAAGGGACAAAGGTTCAAAGTACAAACCTTTGTCCCTTTGGAGCTCTGAAACTTTGAACCTGTTTTATTTAACAATCAACAAAGGTATTGAAATTTTATGTCTCAACTTGTCTACGGTTGTGCCAAAAAGAATATCTTTTAATCCAGTGTGGCCGTGGGTTCCCATAACTAAGATGTCGAAATTACCTTCGTTTATAATTTTCGGAATTACTTTGTTTGGTTTTCCGAAACCAAGTTCCGTTTTAATTTTAAATCCTTTTTCTGAAAGCATTTCTTGGTACTCTTGTAATAACTTTTCGTCAATAGTGGTTTCATGATCATGAACATGAACTCCGTACATTAAGGCACCAACGGTTTCTACAATGTGAATGAGGGTGTATTCCGTGTCAATGCCGCCCAATTCGAAGGCTTTATTTAAAGCGGCTTCATCAGCATGAGAGAAATCTACAGAAACAGCTATGTTTTTAATGCTTTGCGTTTGTCTCGGAGAAAAATGAAGTTTAAGATTATGAGGGGAATGATTTATAGTTTTGTTTTTTGCTTTAGTTATAAAAGGTTTAAAAACGATGTACAACAATAAAGCTGAAAATCCGAAAGCGAGAGGCACTACCGTAACCCAAAGAATTATGGGATGATTCGAACTCTCCAGCCAAGAACTGATTTCATCATAAACTAATTTGGCATTCAATGAAACGATTATAGTGGCAATAATCCAGGAAACGACCTGAGTAAGTTTCGAAATATGAAAACCATTCATTTTTGATTTATCGCTCACAAAGTGAATCAGCGGAATAATCGCAAACCCTAATTGAAGACTCAAAATAACCTGACTCAAAATCAAAAGTTTTCCAGTGACACTTTCGCCATAAATAAGAATCACGATTACGGCAGGAATAATGGCAATTAAGCGCGTAATAATGCGGCGTACCCAAGGCTGAATTCTGAAATGCAGATATCCTTCCATTACAATTTGTCCCGCAAGAGTTCCCGTTACGGTCGAACTTTGTCCGGCAGCTATAAGCGCAACCGCAAATAGAATTGGCGCCCATTTTGTTCCCAATAACGGTTCTAGAAACTGATGCGCATCCTGAATCTCTGCAACTTCAAACATTCCGTTTTTATGAAAAGTTGCCGCCGCAAGAATTAAGATTGCCGCATTTACAAAAAAGGCAAGATTTAACGCAATGGTTGAATCAATCATATTGTATTTTAATGCCTGCTTGATTCCGGCAGGAGTTCGGTCAAATTTTCGGGTCTGAACCAAAGAAGAATGCAGATAAAGGTTGTGAGGCATTACTGTTGCTCCAATAATTCCGATGGCGATATACAAAGCAGCCGAATTTGGAATTGAAGGTATAAGTCCTTGTAAGACTTTGCCCATTTCTGGTTCGGCAAAAATCATCTCAAAAATAAAAGAGAATCCGATTATAGCCACCAAAGCGATGATAAAAGCTTCCATCTTACGAATTCCTTTATTGATCAGGAAAAGCAGTAAAAAGGTATCTAAAACCGTAATCAAGACAGCTTCAAGTAACGGAATTCCAAAAAGAAGATTAATTCCAATCGCCATTCCTAAAACTTCTGCTAAATCGCAGGCAGCAATAGCAATTTCAGCCAAAAAATATAAAATGTAATTGATGTATTTCGAATAGGTTTCTCGAGAAGCCTGCGCAAGATCGCGCTGTGTTACAATTCCGAGACGGGCACTTAGACTCTGCAAAAGCAAAGCCATTAAATTACTCATTAACAAAACCCAGACTAAAGTGTAGCCAAACTGGCTTCCGCCGGCAATATCTGTGGCCCAGTTTCCAGGATCCATATAACCGACACTTACTAAATATGCCGGACCTAAAAAGGCTAATATTTTTCTGAAACCTGTTTTTTTATGTTGGGTAGCAACCGATTCGTTTACTTCTTCTAAAGATTTAGTCATTGTAAAAGTATTGTTTTCACAAATATATAGAAAAATTACATTCGCGAAACAATATTTTTAGACGAGTCTAAATGTTAAATGTTAGAATTTAAACATTTTGGACATAATCCTGATAAAGTGAAATTTATCTCGTTGACTTTATAATTGTGCGGCATAATATAACTTGGCTTTACATTTTCAAGGCAAGTAATCTCGTGACAGTTTTCACAGCTGAAATGCGCGTGATTATGAATATGCACCCGATTATGCGCATGATTGCATTTTGCATATTTTACTGTTCCGTCGAGATTTGAAATTTTATGAATAATATCGTCGTTTACCAAGCGGTCTAGAATTCTGTAAATAGTAACGCGATCGCATACATCATTCAATTGTTTTTGAATTTCTGTGTGTGAAAGTGCTGTTTTCGATTTCTCAAAAACCTCTAATACAGCTGTTTTTGCTGTGGTAGTGCGTGTAGTCTTCATTATTTAATGCATTAAAAATTAAACGCAACAATGTTGCAATTGAATTAAAATTGTATATTTGCAACAAAATTGCATTAAGCAAATTTACAAGAAATGAAGAAAACTACCTCATCCTTTTACGATATTTTAGGAATTTCAAGTGCGACTATTTGTCTCGTTCATTGTTTGATTTTTCCACTTTTAACGATTCTGCCTTTGGGGTTGAGTCACAATCCAATTATCGATTTACTATTTGCTTCAATCGGTTTATTTGCAATCCTCAAAATTACGAAAAAATCGAGTCTTTTGGTTTCGTCAATTTTGATTGTTTCAATGAGCCTCATTTGGATCAGTATTTTGGTCGATTTATTCTTAGAGATTCATCTCGATTTAATTTATTTCGGAGGTATCGGAATGATTACTGGGCATTTGATTAATTACAAATTACACAAAAAACAAAATCATTAAAAATATAATTATGAAACAAACGAATTTTGAAGTGATTATTATTGGCGGAAGTTACAGCGGATTGTCTGCAGCTATGAGTTTAGGACGTTCTTTACGTCAGGTTTTGGTAATCGACAGCGGTCTGCCTTGTAACAAACAAACACCGCATTCTCATAATTTTATTACGCAGGACGGGGAGAAGCCTGCTGTTATTTCGGCGAAAGCCAAATTGCAAGTGGAGCTTTATAAAACAGTTCATTTTTACAACGGACTTGCCGTTAAAGCGGTCAAAAATGAAAATGGTTTTGAAATCTCTACGGCATCTGGCGCTGTTTTCACTTCCAGAAAAGTTTTATTTGCAACCGGCGTAAAAGATTTAATTCCAGAAATTAAAGGTTTTGCAGAATGCTGGGGAATTTCGGTTTTACATTGTCCGTATTGTCATGGTTATGAAGTTAAAAATGAAAAAACAGCCATTATTGCCAATGGAGAAATGGCATTTGATTTCGCAAAACTCATTTCGAACTGGACTAAAGATGTGAGATTATGTACAAATGGAAAATCTACTTTGACATTGGAACAAACTGAAACACTTCAGAAAAAAGGAGTTCTAATTTTCGAAGAAGAAATAGATTCTTTTGAACATAAAGACGGATATATACAAAACATCATCTTTAAAAACCAAGAAAAAGCTGCCGTAAAAGCTATCTATGCCAGACCTCCATTTGAACAGCATTGTCATCTGCCAAAAGATTTGGGCTGTGAAATTAACGAACAAGGTTTGCTAAAAGTCGACTTTATGCAAAACACAAATATTTCTGGCATTTACGCAAGCGGCGATTGTACAACTCAAATGCGATCTGTTGCCATTGCGGTTTCTACAGGTTCTTTTGCAGGAGCAGTGATTAATAAAGATCTTATTGAAGAGGATTTTTAGTACTGTAATTTCAAAATATTGTAAACACATAGGCACATAGTATTTGTTGTGGTTAAAGGCGTTTCACTTTCATTAATACACATAGCTATGTGTTAAAAGCTAGCTTTTTTTAACATCCTTATTCTCTTCTAATAACTCTATGTCTATGTGTTTGAAAAAAATATAACATATTGACATAAATAAAGTTATAAATTTATAAATTTTAATTCATTGTTTATCAAATTTAATTTTTAGTTTTGTCTAAATTTAATTTTACCACGATGAAAAATTCAATTTGGATATTGATATTATTTACTTTACAATTTTCTTTTGCTCAGGAAACAACCAAAATATCAGGTTTTATTTCTAGCGAAGGAAGAAAAATACAAGCCGCAAATGTTCATTTACTGGGGACAAACCACAAAACAATTTCAGATAGTTTAGGATATTATGTTTTTGAAAATGCAGCAGTAGAAAATGGAAGAATTCAAGTGACCTCAACTGGACTCAAATCTGTAACCCAAAGATTTTCTATTATAAATGGCCAAAACCTAAATCTTGATTTCGATTTAGAAGATAATGACAACCAGCTTAACGAAGTAGTAGTTTCTGGAACTTTAAAAGCGGTGAAACGATTAGAAAGTGCCGTTCCCGTTGAGGTTTATTCACCAACTTTCTTCAAAAAAAATCCGACGGCGAGTATTTACGATGCGCTTCAAAATATAAACGGCGTTCGGCCACAGCTCAATTGCGGAGTTTGTAACACTGGCGACATTCATATAAATGGTTTGGAAGGTCCGTATACTTTGGTTTTGATCGACGGAATGCCAATTGTAAGCAGTCTTTCGACGGTGTATGGTTTATCTGGAATTCCAAATTCATTGGTAGAACGAATTGAAATCGTAAAAGGTCCCGCTTCGTCTCTTTACGGAAGTGAGGCTGTTGGTGGTTTGATTAACATTATCACTAAAAATCCAACAAATGCTCCGGTTTTTTCTGCGGATTATTTTACGACTTCTTATTTTGAAAGCAATCTTGATTTGGGAATGAAGTTTAATGTCGGCAAAAAAGCAACTTCTCTTTTAGGCGTAAATTATTTCAATTACGATCAGGTTATTGATAAAGACAATGACAATTTTACCGATGTAACGCTTTCTGAAAGAATTTCGGTTTTTAATAAATGGAATTTTCAGCGAAACAATAACCGTCTTTTTACGATTGCGGCTCGCGGAATGTATGAAGATCGCTGGGGCGGAGATGTGCGCTGGGAGAAAAAATACCGCGGAGGTGACGAAATTTATGGGGAAAGTATTTATACCAAAAGGGGAGAATTAATTGGAAGTTATCAATTGCCTTTTGAAGAAAAACTAATGCTTTCGTTCTCTGGAAATGTGCATTACCAAGACAGCCGTTACGGAACGACATCTTATATTGCGAATCAAAAAATTGGTTTTTTACAGCTGACTTGGGATAAAAAAATTGGTCGAAATGATTTACTTGCCGGAATCGCAAGTCGATATACGTATTACGATGATAATACGCCAGCAACAAAAGAGGCTGAAAGTACTTGGCTTCCGGGGATTTTTGTTCAGGATGAAATTACTTTTTCTCCAAAAAGTCAGGTTTTGATAGGAGCGCGCTACGATTATAATTCTATTCATGGTTCTATTTTTACACCGCGATTGGCTTATCGGTTCAAGGCAAGTGAAAACACGATTTTCAGATTAAACGCCGGAACTGGATTTAGAGTTGTGAATCTATTTACAGAAGATCACGCCGCCTTGACAGGTTCCCGAGATGTTGTGATTCAAAATGATTTAAAACCAGAGAAATCGGTAAACGTCAATTTAAATTATATTCAGAAAATCAATTTTGGAGATGGAACTTTTATGGGAATCGAAACAACGGCTTTTTATACCCGATTCAGTAATAAAATCATTTCAGATTACGAAACCGATCCCAACAAAATCATTTATGATAATATTGATGGTTATGCCATCAGTCAGGGAATCAGCACGAATGTCGATTTGAATTTTACAAATGGGTTAAAGTTTATTCTCGGGGCAACAGTTTTAGACAATAAAAATGTGGAGGATGGAATTTCAGAACGACCTTTTCTAACCGAAAGGTTTACTGGAACTTGGACCGTTTCTTATAAAATACAGCCTTGGAATTTATTATTGGATTATACGGGAAATGTTTACAGTCCGATGAAACTGCCTCTGCTTAGCGAAAATGATCCAAGAAACCCGAATTCGCCTTGGTACAGCATTCAGAATATTCAATTTACATACACAGGCTGGAAAGATTTTGAAGTATATGGAGGTGTTAAAAATTTGCTGAACTTTACTCCAAAGCAGAATAATCCGTTTTTGATTTCAAGAACGAATGATCCTTTTGATAAAAATGTGCAATACGATTCGGCTGGAAAAGTAATGGTAACTCCAGACAATCCATACGGATTAACTTTTGATACGACTTATGTTTATGGACAAAACCAGACGATTCGCGGGTTTTTAGGATTGAGATATAATTTGAGGTAAAAAAAGGAGTAAATTTTTTAAACACATAGAAACATAGATTTGTACTGCTTTGAAAGGCGTTTCACTTGCATCAATAAACATAGAACTATGTGTGAAAGCCAGCTTTTTAAATGATCTTAACAATTGAACTAAAAAATCTATGTTTCTATGTGTTTAGAACGAATCCAACTAAAATCAAAATGAAAAAACTATTTCTAATATTCTTCTTCTTCGGAATCACTTCAACAGGATTCTGTCAGCTGAAAAGCAGGACTTTTGAGGAAGTAGATCGTTTACAGCAAATTCAAAAACGAAAAACAATCGTTTTCATTCATACCGATTGGTGCCAATTTTGCCAGAGAATGAAAACAACGACTTTTAAAAACAAGGAAGTCATCGAGAAACTAAACTCAGATTTCTATTTTATTGATTTTAATGCCGAAGAAAAACGAGATATTTCTTTTAATAATTACACTTTTAAATACAAACCTTCGGGCAATAATGTTGGTGTTCACGAACTGGCTTTACAACTTGGAACGATCAACAATCAAATTGGATATCCAGTTTTATGCGTTTTGAATGAGAGGAATGAAATTCTCTTTCAGTATTCGAACTATTTGGCACCAAAGGAATTTACATTTCTTTTAAAAAAAATTAAAGATTATAAGTAATAGTTCTAAAGTTTTTTATTTCTCGAAGCAATAATTATATTATATGTTCTGTGTTTCTGTTTCAAATGAATTTGTAAATTGGATTGGATCTCTTTTAAGGGCAAACTTCTTGATAGTCAGTTTAATACGTATTATTTAGGTTTTTATTTTGTTTTTTTAATATTTTTCAGATAATAAAAAAAACACAAAGTGAGTTTTAGTTTAAAAGAAAAGACATTTTTTTTTAAAATGAACGCAACCAAATCCATTTTTGGTTATCTATAATTTATAGTGAGGCTCGTAAAAGATAATAGAGACGAAACAGAAATGATATGGGGATATTTAAAAGTATTAAAAGTTACTATAAAAGAAAAGAGATAATCAAGAATCAAGTAGATCAATCTATTCCAAACTACGAGATTTATGATGTGGATAAGAGAACGATTGTTTTTTTTGATATTAATTTACCTTCATTAGATTTAGATTCTGGTTCTAATAGACTTAGAGAGATCATTCTACTTTTTAAAAATAAAGGTTATAATTGTATTATTTGTTCAAAAAATACATTCCGAGATAATAAATATGTTAAGGGATTTAATGATTTGGGCGCCATTGTTTACGTAGAAACCACTCAGTATGAAAATTATTTTGATTTTGTAAAAAAAATTCCAAAAGTTGATTTTGCCTGGTATCACGGAGCGAGAAGTTTAGATTATAATTTTAAGAAAGTAAGAAAGTTTCTTCCAGATGTTATATCCATTTTTGATATGGTTGACATTCATTTTCTTCGTTACAAGAGAGCTATTAAAATTGATCCGATGAGAATTTCGCTCAGAAAAAATTATAATAGATTCTTCAATATAGAAACCAAATTAGCTCAAAATGCAGATTATGTAGTTACTATTTCTGATATTGAGAAAGAAATTATGGCAAAATATATTGATAACAAAAAATTGATTACCATTTCGAATATTCATTATCAGAAAATTAAGAAAGAAGAAGCGCTGCCTTTTGAGGATCGTGAAGATATATTATTTATAGGTTCAAAACACGAGCCCAATATTGATGCGGTTAATTATTTATATAATGAAATTATGCCAATTGTCTGGAAACATAATTCAGAAGTAAGAGTTAATATTATTGGTAATGTAAATGAAAAGATCAAGAAAATTTCTGACTCAAGATTTATCTTTCACGGCTACGTTTCGGATATAAATCGTCTTTTTACAGAAAATAAAATAATGATAGTACCTTTACGCTACGGCGCTGGAGTAAAAGGAAAAATAGGGCAGGCTTTTGAATATTATCTGCCCGTTATAACTTCTTCTGTTGGTGCGGAAGGTATGCAATTAACGCATCAAAAAAATGCTTTGATTTGTGATACGAGAGAAGAATTTGCATCGACTATAATGGAATTGTACAATAATAAAGCTCTTTGGCTAAAATTACAGCAAAATTCTGAAAAAAGTCTTGAACCGTTTTCAATGCAGGTTTTAGAATCTACTTTTTCAAGAATTGACGCCCTCTAGTTCAAATATTTTATCGAGTATTTTGTAATTGGCTTTAAGACTATGGTGATTGTTGAAAAAAGAGGCAGCTTCTGAACTGATTTTGATATAGAAATCCTCGTCAGTTAGTAGTTTATGAACATCATTAGCAAATTCATTCGCATCATCTGAAACTAGACAGCCGTTATTTGTTTTGTTTACTAAACCATCGACACCTCTTTCATTGCAGACAACCGGAATCCCGAAGGATAAAGCCTCAATGACTTTAATTTTAACGCCTGTTCCGCTGAGCATGGGACATATTGCTATTTTAGACTTGCTGTAGACCGAGTTTAAATCCTCTATAAAATTGATCTTTTCGACATTGGTAAAATCATCAATGTAATTGCAAATTTTGCCAATCACCACGATTCGGATTGATTTGGATAATAAGGGGTAAACGGCATTGAAAAACCAATTGGCCGATTTTATATTATGTTCGTTATCGCTGGCAACGTAGATTAAATCGTATTTACTCTCAGTTTTCGAATTGTAATTTTGAGGTAAAGCATGTGTGGCGAGTGCTGTTTCTTTCTTGATAAATTGAGAGAATAGGAATTTTTCTTCAGGAGAAATAACTAAGATTTTATTAAATAAACTTAAAATTTCTATTTCTTTTTCAAAAAAACGCCCTAATTGAAACTTCTTTTTTCCTTGTAATTGAGAAGTCAAGAAATCGTGTGTATCAATCATTAATTTCGCATTTTTAATATTGGGACTGTTTCTAGTCAGTTTTGCCCAGTAAACGTATGAAACCAATATAACGTCATATTCATTTTCTTTTAGAATGCTGTTAAAAGCTTCAGTGTGTCCAATACGAGTTCTGTCAAATAATCCTATTTTCCGGCCAAATTTATTGGGCAGAGATTGGTAAAAAAAATACTTCATTTTGTTTTTCTTTCGAATAAAAATGGGAAGTAGATAACCGTTAGAAATAAGTTTTTCTTCTTTAAGCTTGTTTATTTCATTAGCTGTAAATTCAGTTGTGGCAACACCAACAAAATCAACAGTTATATTTCTATTTTTAAAATATTCCAATAATGCCAGAGCCCTCGCATTATTTCCCTGCGTTTTGTGTAATGGATTTTCGGGATAGAAGTATAAAATTTTCATATTAAATTCAAATTAATTAGTTTTAAAAAACTGCTTGTCCATTTGTTCAAAAAACGATTCGATTCCAAATTTTTTCATTGCCATTTTATGAATTTCTTCGGGCGTAAAATTTTCAGAATCTTCGATACATTCATCAAAAAAATCAAAGATCGTTTCATCAATTCTTTTCGGCAGCAAATAAGCGCCAGGTTGTTTTTCGGCAGCTAATTTGGGTAAAATGCCAACAGCATTTCCTGCAATCGGTCTTCCGCAGGCGAGAGCTTCTATCGTTACCATTCCAAAACTTTCCGAATAAGACGGATAAAAAATAATAGACGCTTTAGAATAGGCTCGTTCATTAATGTTATCAATTGTCAGCCCAATTAAAATATCAGTATTGTTCAGGTTTTTAAAAAGTTCTGCATTATAAGAATTATTAGAAGCAATGAGAAGTCTCCAATCCTCTCGCGATTCTACAAGTTTTGCAAGTTCTTGCAATTCTGCTACGCCTTTTCCGTATTCCAATCTTCCTATATAAACGACTGTTTTAAAAGAGTCTGCTGTTTTTTTTATCGGATAAAAATTATTCCTATCAATGCAATTTGGAACAACGCTTATTTTATCTTTATTTATTCCATAATATTGTATTAAGTCTTCTTTTACATTCGATTCTACCGCAATTATTTGTTTGGCATTTAGGCATGCTTTCATTTGCAATTTGGCAATTCTGCCCATTTTGGAATTGTTTTTACCGTAATCCAATTCCATTTTATGATAACAGCCATGAGAAATTACATAATCTGTAGCATAATAGGCAGTTGGTTCGCCATTGCTGATCACAATTTTATTAGAACGATAATTTAACCACAGAAAAGCAGTTGCAAACCTGGCAATGTATTTCGCTCTTCGTTTTTCAAAATGTCTATATTGGAATAATTTCCAATACAACTTTCCTGTAAAAGTATTTTTTAAAAAATCTTCGTCGATTATCTGAGTTAAAATCTGTCTGCTTGTGAGATATTCATCTAAATAATGAACCATGCGCTCTGCGCCTCCGGCATTCGATTTCCCATTAAGAAATACCAAATAAGCTTTACTTGTTTTTTTCATCAGAAGTTGTTCTTAATATTTCGGTTATTCATCAAAATAGAAACCACTTTTTTTTCTTTTTCTGCCAATTACTTTGATAAATAATGCCCAGATAAATTTTACTTAACTGTTCTACAGTAAGTTGTTTTTTCTCTATTCCATATTGTTTTTTGTAATGATATACTTTGAAAAGGCTTCCAATAGGAAGAATGTCAATCAGCCTGGTTTTGAGTAAGTATTCTCCATAAATTACATATTCACTTGGAGAGTAACTTTTTTGGTCTATTTTATTAAAGAAATCATCAAAAGTCAGTTCTAAATCTTTTAGAAATACCTCGTTAAAATGCTGCCAGACCTTACAACTCCAAACATAGGGAGATGGACCGTAATCCCATTTTTTACCTGTATTTCCAAAAAACGGCCTTGTATCTCTCAATGCTCTTTTAAAAAAAATAGTATCTGGATCCATGCCAAGTCTTGCGCTCATTTCCAGTAAATCTTTAGACTCCTGCATTACTGTATACGGTGTTTTATCGTCATACATAAAATCAGAAAAATAAAAATCACGTATAAAAAGGGAATCAGAATCTAGAGAAACATAGTTTTCGCAGATTTTAAGTTTATAAACATTAGATTTTATAATTTGCTGGTACCTCCATCCTTCCGTAATAGTTGTTTTAGTAATTTCAGAATCTCTATAGACCTTATACTTTTTAAAACAATCTGCATTTAAGAGATCAAAATGTTCGTCATTTACTGAAATATATACTGGAATATTATCTTTATTAAACTCGTCTATTGATTCTAAAAGTTTGTAAACTCTTTCAAAGTCAGGTTCGTAAGTCTTGATGAAAAGAATTAATTTATGCATATAAAATTTTTGTTATGGAATAATAAAGATAAACTCATTATTTAAAATTAAGGGAAAAATGAAATAATAATTGACTTGCCTATTTAAATTATTTTCGGGAAAATAAAATTCCTTATTTTTGAGTATGAACTCTTCACAAATTAAACATTTTGATTACATTTTTACAGGAACTGGACTTGCCTCTTTAATGACCGTTTATAAAATGAAGCAGTCAGGAAAATTCACAGATAAATCGATTTTACTTTTGGATCAAGATTCTAAGAAGAGTAATGATAGAACCTGGTGTTTTTGGGAAAAAGAAGAAAGTGTATGGAAATCTGTTATTTCGAAAAAATGGGATCTAGCTTTATTTGCCAATGAAAATTTCAAACGTGATTTGGCGTTGAAGCCTTACCAATACAATCAAATTCGGGGAATTGATTTTTATGATTTTGTGTTCAAAACACTTTCAGAATATTCCAATATTACATTCTCTAATGAAAAAGTAACCGATATCAACGAGCTCGAAACACATGTGTATGTGGGAACAGAAGAGAATAGATATACGGGCAATTACTTATTCAACAGCATTTATATAAAGGCTTTTGCCGAAAGTCAAACAAAATATCCCGTTTTGCAGCAGCATTTTATAGGTTGGTTTGTCAAGACTGAAACAGCGATATTAAATCCAGAACAAGCAACGTTCATGGATTTTTCTGTAGAACAAAAAGGAAATACAAGATTTATGTATGTTTTGCCGATTTCTACAACCGAAGCTTTGGTCGAATATACTTTGTTCTCAGAAAAACTGCTTCCAAAAGAAGAATACGAAACGGAGATTCAAAGCTATTTAAATAAACTCGGTATTGATCAATTTGAAATTCTAGAAAAAGAACAAGGCAGCATTCCAATGACTTGTTATCCTTTTTGGAAGAAAAATACCAAAAGAGTTTTGAATATTGGAACCGCCGGAGGATGGACAAAAGCAAGTACAGGTTATACGTTTAAAAATTCAGATAAAAAATCATCGGAATTAGTAGATTTCCTTCAAAGTGAAAATTTAAAAATGTCAGCCTTTCATAAAACAAGTCGGTTTTGGTTTTATGATTTATTGCTTTTAGATATTTTATATCGTCATAATGAATTGGGAAGTTCTATTTTTTCTTCTTTATTCAAAAATGGAAATCCTGCATTGATTTTTAAGTTTTTAGATGAAGAAACCAATTTGATAGAAGATCTTCAAGTGATTTTAAAATGTCCAAAATTGCCTTTTATAAAGTCGTTGTTTCGAGTATTATTCAGATAATAACTGCGTTCAATTTTCACGTCTTTATTAAACCTTTCAGAGTAAAAAAAAATGTCTTATTCTTTTGTTTTAATAACTTTTTAAGGAAATAAAAAAGTTGTGATAACATTTACTTTGTCGCATATAATCGATTATTTGCGATAAGGAATTAATGGGAATTAGAAAGCAATTACAACTTGATATAGAGACAGAAGCGATAAGTAAAATTTGTAAAGCACTCGGACATCCAAGACGAATACAGATAATGACGCTTTTATGGAAAAGAGACAACAGAACCTGCGGTGAAATTGTTGAGTTAATTTCATTAGCGCAGTCGACAATATCAAAACATTTATTGGAGTTAAAAAAAGCAAATCTGATAAATATAAAAAATCAAGGAAAAAAGACGATTTATTCAATAAATCTTGATAACATACAGATCCTTAAAAGATATTTAACCAATTATATTTCGACCATAGAAATTGCCGAACAAAATAAGACAACCGTTTTAACAACACAACATAAAATTAGAAGAGGAAACAGCCATTTGAAGCAGTATAATTATCAATTTGCTCATAAAAAAAGTAAAATAGTTGATGCTGTAGAATAATGAAATATCTTTTTTGCAATGGTTTCGGTTTGTTCTATAGCGAAATGAGAGTTTTGAAATGTGATGAATGTATTAAAACACTATTCTTCTTTCATTTAAAATTTAATATCGAACTATAACAAAACTTTATACTTCAAATTAAGTAGTTGCGAGTAAACTTTGTAACTTTGCACTTCAAAAGTAAAATTTAAAAAATAAGAATATGTATCCACAAGAAATGGTAAAACCTATGGAAGCTGAATTAACAGCTGCTGGTTTTCAAGATTTACATAGTGCTGATGCTGTTGATAATGCTATCAAAGCTGAGGGTACCACTTTAGTTGTTGTAAATTCAGTTTGCGGGTGCGCTGCAAGAAATGCACGTCCAGGAGCAAAAATGAGTTTAGAAGGAGCTAAAAAACCAGATCACCTTATTACTGTTTTCGCTGGTGTTGACAAAGAAGCTGTTGATGCTGCAAGACAACATATGTTTCCTTTTCCTCCATCATCGCCATCTATGGCATTGTTCAAAAACGGAGAATTAGTTCACATGTTAGAGCGTCACCACATCGAAGGCCGTCCAGCTGAATTAATCGCTGAGAATTTGCAAGATGCGTTTAATGAATTCTGTTAATTAGGTTCAAAGAAGCAAAGGTACAGAGGTACAAAGATTTAAGAGAGGGCTGTTTCAAAATTGAAACAGCCCTCTTTTTATTTTGTATTGTTCTGTTCCTAGGGACTCATAACTTTATAGAAAATTAGAAAAAATTAGAATCGTAGTCTCTCAGAACCTTAGCATCTTTAAAAAAATATTTCATGATTTTTATCATTTTTAGAATTGAATAGAAAAACTTACCTTTGCGCCCGAATTCATTCAGAAATTGAATTCGATATATATTCTTAACTTAAAACTGTTTATAGCATGCAACTGTACAACACTTTGAGCGCAGAAGAAAGAGCCATCCTGATTGATGATGCTGGTAAACAACGTCTTACGTTGTCTTTCTATGCGTATGCCAAAATTGAAGATCCCAAAAAATTTCGCGATGATTTATTCCGTGCCTGGAATGCACTTGATGCTTTAGGCCGAATTTATGTTGCCAACGAAGGAATAAATGCTCAAATGAGTATTCCTGAAGAAAATTTGGAGGCTTTTAGAGCAACTCTTGAAGTTTATGATTTCATGAAAGGTATTCGTTTGAATGAAGCCGTAGAACATGATGACCATTCGTTTTTAAAATTAACCATTAAAGTGCGTCATAAAATCGTGGCCGACGGTTTAAACGACGAAACTTTTGATGTAACCGATATTGGCGTTCATTTGAAAGCCAAAGAATTCAACGCTATTTTAGATGATCCAAATACGATTGTAGTTGATTTTAGAAATCATTACGAAAGTGAAGTAGGACATTTTAAAAACGCCATTACTCCAGATGTTGAAACTTTCAGAGAGAGTTTACCAATCATAAATGAACAGCTTCAAAACCATAAAGAAGATAAAAATCTGGTGATGTATTGCACAGGCGGAATTCGCTGCGAAAAAGCCAGTGCGTATTTTAAACACCAAGGTTTTAAAAATGTGTTTCAATTAGAAGGCGGTATCATCAATTACGCCAAACAAATTGAAGCTGAAGGTTTAGAAAGTAAATTCATTGGAAAAAACTTTGTGTTTGATAATCGTCTAGGCGAAAGAATTACGGACGATATTATTTCACAATGCCACCAATGCGGCAAACCTTGCGACAATCATACCAACTGTGAAAACGACGGATGTCATTTGTTGTTTATTCAATGTGATGAATGTAAAGCGGCAATGGAAAACTGTTGTTCTACAGAATGTTTAGAGATTATCCATATGCCTTTGGTTGACCAAGTTCGTTTGAGAACCGGAAAGCAAGTTGGAAACAAAGTATTTAGAAAAGGAAAATCGGAAAACTTAAAATTCAAACATTCAGGCGAGCTGCCAAATACTGCTTTAGCAACTTCTGAAAAGCCTTCAGATATCCGTCAGAAAATAAAAGTAAAGAAAGTACTTCTTGGAAAAGCGGAGCATTACTACGTAAAAGCGCAAGTGGGACAATTTACTATTGAAAATCAACAGTTAAATGTTGGCGATAAAATCTTAATTTCTGGGCCAACAACTGGCGATCAGCAACTGACCTTAGACAAAATGGTCGTTGACGGAGCAGAAACTACCACTGCTAAGATTGGAGATAAGGTTACTTTTGAGGTTCCTTTTCGTATTCGTTTGTCAGATAAATTGTATAAAATTGTAAATTAGCAAAAATTTTATGCTAATTTATTTATGTCACAATCCTTTACCAAATTATGGATTCATGCAATTTGGGCAACAAAACATCGTCAGGAATTAATTGATTATTCAATCGAGAAAAAATTGTACGATTTCATTAATGAAGAGTTAATTCATCTCGGTTGCCCTGTTAGGATCCTAAACGGAATGCCAGATCATGTGCACGTTTTATTTTTACAAAATCCACAAAAAACTATTTCAGACATCATCAAGCAAATAAAAGGAAGTTCTTCTCATTTTATGAATCGAGAAGAACTTATCCTTGAAAAATTTGCCTGGCAAACAGGCTATGCGGCTTTTTCAGTCAGTGAATCTCAGTTAGAGGTTGTTTACCATTACATAAAAAACCAAAAGCAACATCATCTAAAGAAAAATGGACAAGATGAATTTGATGATTTTGTAAAACTGCATGGATTGGAGAAGAAATGATTGCTAAAACCACGGGCTATATTGAAATACCACAAACAAAAGCAAAACATAGCCTGCGGTTTCAACCGCAGGAACGCAATGTATATCCACAACGATGTTACATCATGTAAGGTTGATTGACAATCACACGTTTCCGGTGGTTGAAACCATGGGCTATGTTTCGAAAGATGTCGAAAGAAAAACATAGCCTGCGGTTTCAACCGCAGGACGCAATGTATATCCACAACGATGTTACATCCTGTAAGGTTGATTGACAATCACACGTTTCCCGTGGTTAAAACCACGGGCTATGTTTCGGAAGATGTCGAAAGGAAAAACATAGCCTGCGGTTTCAACCGCAGGAACGCAATGTATATCCACAACGATGTTACATCCTGTAAGGTTGATTGACAATCACACGTTTCCCGTGGTTAAAACCACGGGCTATGTTTCGGAAGATGTCGAAAGGAAAACATAGCCTGCGGTTTCAACCGCAGGGCGTAATGTATATCCACAACGATTTTACATCCTGAAATGTTGATTTACAATCACACGTTTCCCGTGGTTAAAACCACGGGCTATATTTAAATACCACAAACAGAGACAAAAACATAGCCTGCGGTTTCAACCGCAGGACGCGATGAATATCTACAACGGTATTTATATTATAGACGTTGATCGACAATTACACGTTTCCCGTGGTTAAAACCACGGACTATATTTAAATACCACAAACATAGGCAAAAACATATCCTTCGGTTTTAACCGCAGGATGTAATGTATATACATACGAAAATAACACAATCAATGGTTTAACGATTGAAAATATAGTATAAGTAAAATGACAACAAATAACCAAATCGAACTTATGGCTCCCGCAGGGAACTTTGAGTCGCTTCAGGCCGCATTAGATAATGGATGTGATTCTGTTTACTTTGGAGTTGAACAGCTTAACATGCGTGCGCGTTCAACGGTAAATTTTACCATTGAAGATTTAAAAGAAATTGCCGATCGATGCGAAGCAAAAAACGTGCGCAGTTATCTTACTTTAAACACCATTATTTACGATCACGATTTATCTGTTGTAAAAACAGTATTGAACAAAGCCAAAGAAGCCAATATTACCGCAGTAATTGCTTCTGATCAGGCAGTAATTGCCATGGCAAGAACAATTGGAATGGAAGTTCATATTTCAACACAATTGAATGTGACGAATATAGAAACCATCAAATTCTACAGTTTGTTTGCCGATACAATGGTTTTAAGCCGTGAACTGAGTCTGCGTCAGGTTAAGAATATTACGAACCAAATTGAGAAAGAACAAATTAAAGGACCGAGCGGAAATTTGGTCGAAATCGAAATTTTTGGACATGGAGCATTGTGTATGGCGGTTTCGGGAAAATGTTATTTGAGTTTACATTCGCATAATTCCTCTGCAAATCGTGGCGCGTGCAAACAAAACTGCCGAAAAAAATACACCGTTATCGATCAGGAAACTGGTTTTGAAATTGAACTCGATAACGAATACATGATGTCGCCTAAAGATTTGTGCACGCTTGATTTCTTAGATAAGGTTATAGACTCCGGAATTCAAGTTCTTAAAATTGAAGGCCGTGGCCGTGCTCCAGAATATGTGGCAACAGTGATTAAAACCTATCGTGAAGCAATTGATGCGTATTACGGAGGCACTTTTACTAAAGAAAAAACAGCAGTTTGGATGCAGGCTTTAGAAACCGTTTACAATCGCGGATTCTGGTCAGGATATTATCTCGGTCAGGAACTAGGCGAGTGGAGCGATATTCCGGGCTCTGCGGCAACGCAAAAGAAAGTTTATGTTGGAAAAGGAACGCATTATTTTCCCAAAGCAAATGTAGGTCAATTTAAGATTGAAGCTTACGATATCAAAATTGGAGATAAAATTCTGGTAACTGGTCCAAGTACAGGCGCGCAGGAAATCATTGTCGATGAAATGTTTGTGAACAACCTTGAAGCAGAAAAAGCGACAAAAGGTGACGATTGCACTTTTAAACTGCCATTCAGAATTAGAATGTCTGATAAATTATATAAAATTGTTGAAGCATAATGGTTATTGTTACTTTACAAAGAGAAAAATGTATCGGCTGTAATTACTGCGTCGAAATGGATCCAGTTCATTTTCAAATGTCAAAAAAAGACGGAAAATCAGTTTTGATTCATTCTGTAAATGCAAAAGGATTTTTTACTTTAAAATCTCCCAATCATAGTATTTTTGAAAGTTGTGAGTTGGCAGCAAAGTCTTGCCCAGTAAAGATTATTACAGTTAAGGAGACTTAAGAAAAAGTAAAAACCCTATTTTGTATCATCACAAAATAGGGTTTTTACTTTTTCTTAAAATGTTATTTAATTACTAAACACCAAAATTGGCATCAATATTATGCTTTTCAGCATAAGCTTTTGCAACATTCATCAATTTTGTAAACTTAGATTCAATATCGTTTTGAGTGGAGGCATCAAAATCTGAAATAGCTTTTTGTATTTCTTCAGGTGAAGCTTTTTCATCTTTCATTTTTGCAATGGGCAGATAACCTTCTTTTTGTTTGGCAATTGCATACGAGAAAAGGTCTTTTGATGCCTTTAGAAGTTCTCTATTGTCATCATTTTCATCAATTTCTTTAATTTTGTTAAACTGAGTTTCTAAATTGGCAATGTCAAATTTAAAATAATCATAATAAGAAGATGCAACCATGTTTTTTTTGCTTTCATCATATATTTGAGGTTCAGAATCCAGCTTAAAATTGATGTCTTTACTGCCAAAGCGCGATAGCAAATTCGAATTTAACGCGGCTATATCAAAAGTTTTTTCTGGCGAAAGATTTGTACATGAAGCACTAACTAAACTTACAGCAATTAATACTAATGCGATAAGGGATTTATTTAAGATCTTTTTCATTTTTAAGTTTTATTATTATTTATCCTTTTAAAATTTTGCTTTTTTCACTTTCAAATTCTTCCGAAGTTAAAATTCCGGCATCCAAAAGCTCTTTCAAATCTAATAGAGCCTTTTTCTTGGCTTCCATAGAATTTCCTGAATCAGTTTTTTGTGGTTCCTCTTTCTGAATTGGCGTAACAACAGTTCCTGATGGAGCATATTTCAAAATTAATTCGGTAATTTCATTAAAGCCTTTTACATTCGAATAATCAATGGCTTTTTGCTCTTTTACGTTTACAATCGAAGCATCGGCTTTATTGTCTAGTAAATACTTTACCACATCTTTCTTTCCGTTTGCAGCGCTGTAATGCAAAGGCGTATTCCCAGATTCGTCCTGAACGTTGATATTTGCTCCAGCTTCTACTAGTAATTTTACCATACTCAAATTGCCTTTTTTAGTAGCAACATGTAAAAGGCTTTCACCGCCATAAGTATAAGAAGTGTTGAGCGTGAAACTAGATTCGTTAGAAATATTTGTAGCACTTACAATCCAATCCAGATAATCATTCATTGATGAAGTGTCGCTGGCCAAAGGTTTACTGTAGTTTACATCAACTCCATTTTCTAAAAATAAAGAAACGATTTCCTTTTGGTTATTCGCGCAAGCGTACCAAATAGGCGAATATCCATTGTTGTTTGAAATGAAAACATCAGCTCCTCTTTCTACCAAAAGTTTAGCAAGCATTCTGTTGGTTTCATAACAAGCAATCAAAAGCGGATTTTCTCCCGCGTGATTGGTATGATTTATTGCGGCGCCATTATCAAGAAGCAACGTCACCATTGGAATCGATTTGGTATAACAGGCGTAAAATAAGGGTGTATTTCCCTGCTTGTCCGTTACATTAATATCGGCGCCCTTATCTAAAAGCAATTGTATAATTTCCCGATTTAGTTTTGCTGAAGCCAATAATAGCGGGGTTTCTCCATTGTTGTTCAGAAGATTAACGTCAATTCCAGCTTCAAGCAACTTTGTTGCAATTTCAATTTGAGCGGTCTGCGAGACTAAATGTAAAAGACTGTTTCCTAATTTATCATTTGTGGTAATCTCAGCGCCATTTTCTAACAAGTACAAAGCAGTTTGCTTTTGTTTTTGAAGGCAGGCAAAGAATAAAGGTGTTTCACCCTGATGATCTTCATAATTAATATCAGCTCCGTCTTCGGTTAGTATTTTTACAATATCCAAATAACCTCTGTGTGCGGCATAATGTAATGCTGTTCTTCCTTTTTCGTCTGTATATTTTATATCTACTTCTTTATTTTGAAGCAGCAATTCGGCTATTTTTCTGTTGCCGTTTTCACACGCAATTATAAATGACATTGACATATATTCTTTTTTAAATAAATGATTGTTTTTACTGTTTCATTAAAAGTTCGACTGTTTTAATTTTCAAATTATCACCAGATGCGAGCATTAATGCCGTTTCATCCTTATCATTTGAGATCGAAATATCAGCACCTTGATCCAGCAGTAATTTTACTTTTCTATAAGTTTCTTTCGCCATTTCAGCATCATAATTTACATTGTAGGCACAAACTTTATGCAAAATGGTGTTTCCTTGATTGTCCTGTTCATTTACATCTAAAGAAACATTCTCCAAAACCGATTTTAAAATATCCGACTTCTTTTCGACAATAAAATCTATTCCAGATTTTGGCTGACCGTAATGTTGAGCACAGAAATTCACATCGGCACCATCGGCTAACAATCTTTCCAAAAAAGTAATGTCTGTTGGCGAACCCGAAACAGAACTAATGAAATTAGTCAATAAAGTTCGGCCGTCTTTGTTTACAATATTAAAATCGGGTGAAGCAACAGTTGCCAGAGCATCGTACATATCATACGAAAACTGTTCTGCAACAGCGTAGTAAAAAGCAGTGTTATTGCGGTTGTCGGTTTCGTTTGGATCCGCACCGTTTTCAAGCAAGAATGGAATAAGTTCTTTTCTATTTCTTTGAACAGCACATAAAAGCGGAGTAGTTCCAACAATATTCTTTTCGTTAATGTCAACACCATTTTCGATAAGCAGCGAAATGTAGTCTTTTACTTTATCGGTTTCCAAGCCGTAAGTGTTTATTACAGTGTAGATAAGGTTTTCTCCGGCGTTGTTTTTATATTGTGTATTGGCTCCAGAATTATCAATCAGTGTTTTTATGATTTTTGGAGGAGTCCCTTTTTCAAGGAAATAGCGTAGTAAAGTCTGATCGCTAATTTCATCATTGATATTATCCATTTTTGACATCAATTTCTCGAAAAAACAAATCGATTCGTCATCGTCTTTTAAAGATCGGGATAAAACAGCAAAAATTGATTTATCAAAACTGTCCAGTTCGTAAATGTCGGTTTCAATAAAACCGGCTTTTATCAATTTTTCAGTAAAATCAATTTCTTTGGCTTCAACAATTTTGGCGGCGATTTGAGAAAAATTGTTTTTAAGATACTGTTCGTTAAAGGTTGAACCGTTATTTAGGCATTCTCTAGCCTCGTCAAATTTTCCCTGAAAAAGGAAATTTTCAATCTGGTTTTCTGTTTGCATTTAAGTGGTATTTAAATTGAAAGATTCAGTTTAATGAATGCCAAGCTTTATAAATCCTGACTTCACAAACTATGTTGTAAGATAAAACATAAAATTGGCGATTATATTTCAGGATAAAAAGTAAAAAAGATATTTTTATGCGTAAAATAATAAGAATAACCTTTTCTTAAGAATATGTTTGAAATTGAGGTTGAAAGAGAGAGAATTCGAAATGATTTAGGTGTAAAAATAAAATCCTATTCTGTTTTAGAATAGGATTTTTAATTTTTCTGGATTGATTTTACTATTCTAAAACTTCAAGTTGGTCAAAATCTTTAATTTCAGATAACTTCAGCAATTTGCTTTTGTTGATCTTGGTTACCGTTTTCTCAAAAATTTCATCGCCGCCTTCATCGTCCTTGTTCGTGTTTTCATTTGTTATTTTTGTTCGGGTTAAGAAATTGATACTTACGTCTGATTCTACTACAGGACCACGATTGTTACTGGAATCATAACCTATAAGTTCAAAATCATTGTTTTGATTTCTAAAAGTGTACGACCAGTATCCATATCTGCCATGGCCATAATGTACTTTTAGATTTCCTTTTTCTATTTCAACAGATAATTCGGGAGCAAAATAAACCCCGCCGTCTTCATTTTCAGAAGAAAAACACTCGTAATTTTTAACAGCCAGTTCGTAGCTGTTGTTTGTGCTGAAAAGCACAATAATTCCTCTTCGGTTTCGGTCTAACTCACCTCGATAATCGTCTTTTATAAATTTGCTTTTATCTGTTCCTTTGATGATAAGAATACAGTCTTCCAGATTATCTTTATTCAAATCGCCATATATGGTGTCAAAAGCAACATAGTTTTTTGGTATAAAATCTTCTAGGCTTTTTCTTATTTCAGTTTCTGAAACATTATTTTCAGACACTTCTTCTGGGGAATTTAAAGTTTCTACAGTTGTGGTTTCGCTTTTGTTTTTTGAGTTGTTGCAACTAAAAAATAGAAGCGTTACTATAATAAACAAATATTTATTCATAATGTTTGAATTTTTAAATTTTGATGTTTTTTATTAATTAGATTTAGTACTAAAATAAAGTTTTACAGCTCTTTTTTGCAAAATTTAATAGAATACTTTTTATAATTATTTAGTATAATTTTTTGAATACGTACTTCATTTTATTTGGTATTTTTAATTATAATCAAAGAAACGTAAATAAATTCATATGAAAATAAATTTTATAACATAAATAGAATTGACTTTTTTTATTTAACAACCCTTTAGAATTAATCTATAAATAGCCAAATAAAAAAAATACTATCTTTACCGATCAAACGTTTATGAACTTAAGCTGCGTTTCTGCAGCACTACATATATAATTATGGCATGTACAAGTTGTTCAACCTCAGATGGCGGCGCGCCAAAGGGTTGTAAAAATAATGGGACTTGCGGCACCGATAGCTGCAATAAATTGACGGTTTTTGACTGGCTTTCGAACATGAGCCCGTCTAATGGAGAAGCCGCTTTTGACTGTGTTGAGGTTCGTTTTAAAAACGGACGTAAGGAATTTTTTAGAAATTCAGAAAAATTAACTTTAAGTATTGGTGATATCGTTGCAACTGTGGCTTCACCAGGACACGATATTGGAATTGTGACTCTTACAGGCGAATTGGTAAAAATTCAAATGAAGAAGAAAGGGGCAAATCACGAAAGTAATGATGTACCTAAAATCTATAGAAAAGCATCTCAAAAAGATATTGATATTTGGTCTGTAGCACGTGATCGTGAAGAACCAATGAAAGTTCGTGCACGTGAATTGGCAATTCAGCATAAATTAGAAATGAAAATTTCTGATATTGAATTTCAAGGCGACGGGTCTAAAGCGACTTTTTACTACACAGCAAATGACAGAGTCGATTTTAGAATGCTGATTAAGGATTTTGCTAAAGAATTCAGCACTAGAGTAGAGATGAAACAAGTTGGTTTCCGTCAAGAAGCAGCACGTTTAGGCGGAGTTGGTTCTTGCGGTCGTGAACTTTGCTGTTCGACTTGGCTGACAGATTTTAGAAGTGTAAATACTTCTGCAGCACGTTATCAGCAATTATCATTGAATCCGCAGAAATTAGCGGGACAATGCGGTAAATTAAAATGCTGTCTAAACTATGAGTTAGATACTTACATGGACGCATTGAAAGATTTTCCGGATTATGATACTAAACTAGTTACCGAAAAAGGAGATGCAATCTGCCAGAAACAAGATATTTTTAAAGGTTTAATGTGGTTTGCATATACCAACAATTTTGCAAACTGGCACGTTTTAAAAATTGATCAGGTAAAAGAAATTATCGCAGAAAATAGACAAAAAAATAAAGTTTCGTCTTTAGAAGATTTTGCTGTTGAGGTTGTTTCAGAACCAGAAAAAGACTTTAACAATGCGATGGGACAAGAGAGTTTAACTCGTTTTGACCAGCCGAAAAGAAAGAAAAAGCCAAATCGCAAACGCAAAAATACTGAAGCTGTCACTGTAATTGCTCCGCAGAAACCACAGCAGGAAAAAAGCAGCAATATTATTAAGCCTGCAGCAAACAATAATTCGAATAATAATAATCCGAATAAGCAGAACAAGCCTAATAATAACCCAAATAAGCAAAATCATAAGAATAAGCCAAACCCGAATAAACAAAATAATTCGAATAAGCAGCAATCAAATGAAAACAAATCTGCTGAACCTAGAAAACCAATAATTAATGCTAAAAATGAGAATAAAAAATAGCGGAATTCTTCTTTTGGCAGCGATACTTCTTTTTTCTTGTGATAAAAAAAGAGTATTCGACGAGTACAAATCTGTTGGAAGTGCCTGGCACAAAGACAGTATTATAAGCTTTGATCTGCCAGTTTTGGATTCTACAAAAAAGTACAATTTATTTGTTAATGTTAGAGACAACAACAATTATCCGTTTAATAATTTGTTTTTGATTGTCGCTATTGAAACACCAAGCGGTTTTACAAAAGTAGATACCTTAGAATATCAAATGGCAGCGCCGGATGGAACTTTATTAGGAAATGGATTTACTGATATTAAAGAAAGTAAATTGTATTATAAAGAAAATGTAAAGTTTAAAGGAACTTATAAAGTTCACATCAAGCAAGCCGTAAGACAATCGGGTAAAATTCCGGGTGTTGAGGCTTTAGAAGGTATTACAGACGTTGGTTTTAGAATAGAACAAAAAGATTAGAAAATAGTTATGGCTGCTAAAAAAAACAATCAATCAAAGAGCGTTAAGGATATTAATTATTATAAAAAGAAATTCTGGCGAATTTTTGCGTACTCCTTACTTGGAGTTTTAGCTTTCTTTTTATTCGCCTCTTGGGGTTTATTTGGATCTATGCCTTCATTTGAAGACTTAGAAAATCCAGATTCTAACCTCGCAACAGAAATTATCTCTTCTGATGGAGTGGTAATTGGTAAGTATTTCAAAACTAACAGATCGCAGCTTAAATATTCAGATTTACCTAAAAATCTGGTAGATGCTTTGGTTGCTACAGAAGATGCCCGTTTTTATGAACATTCTGGAATTGACGGTCGTGGAACTTTACGTGCTGCTTTTTCTTTGGGAACCAATGGAGGTGCTAGTACGCTGACACAACAGTTGGCAAAACAGTTGTTTCATCGTGGAGGATCTAGCTTTTTACCTTTTAGAATCGTGCAAAAGATAAAAGAATGGATTATTGCTATTCGTTTGGAAAGACAATATACCAAAAATGAGATTTTGGCGATGTACTGCAACGTTTATGATTTCGGAAATTATGCTGTTGGGGTAAGTTCTGCTGCTCAAACTTATTTTTCAAAAGAACCTAAAGATTTAACTATAGACGAATCGGCGATATTGGTTGGAATGTTTAACAATTCATCCCTTTATAATCCGTTGCGAAATCCTACGGGTGTTAAAAACCGTCGTGATGTAGTGCTTGGTCAAATGGTTAAAGCCAAAATGATTACAGAGTCTCAAAAAGAGAAGTACAAAGCATTACCAATTGCTTTGAAATTTAAACTGGAAAGCCACCGTGAAGGAATGGCAACTTATTTTAGAGAATATCTTCGTGATTACATGAAAAAATGGATGTCAGAAAATAAAAAACCAGACGGTTCTGATTATGACATCTACAAAGATGGACTTAAAATTTACACTACGATAGATTCTAGAATGCAGATGTATGCGGAAGAAGCTGTTTCTGAGCATATGAAAAACTTACAGCAGCAATTTTTTATTGAAATGAAAAACAATAAAAATGCTCCTTTCGTAAATATTACTCAAGCCGAAACAGAAAGAATCATGATGCAGGCGATGAAAAATTCTGTTCGCTGGGCACAAATGAAAGAAATGGACAAAAGCGAAGATGATATTATTGCTTCATTCAAAGTAAAAACTAAAATGCGTGTGTTTACTTGGAAAGGAGAGCGCGATACCATTATGACGCCTCTTGATTCTATTCGTTATTACAAGCACTTTTTACAATCCGGTTTAATGGCAATGGAGCCGCAGACTGGAGCTATTAAAGCTTGGGTTGGAGGAATCAACTACAAATATTTTCAATACGATCACGTAGGCCAGGGTGCAAGACAAGTTGGTTCTACTTTCAAGCCATTTGTTTACGCAACCGCAATCGAAGAATTAAATATGTCTCCATGTGATTCTATTTTAGATGGTCCGTTTATGATTCATAAAGGGCGCCACCACGTTACGGCCGATTGGGAGCCAAGAAATTCAGACAACAGATACCGCGGAATGGTAACTTTAAAACAAGGTTTGGCGAATTCTATTAATACAGTTTCTGCTAAATTGATTGATAGAACAGGTCCAGAAGCAGTTGTTGAATTGACTAAAAAATTAGGGGTAAAAACAGAAATTCCAGTACAGCCGTCAATCGCATTAGGTGCGGTAGATATTACGGTTGAAGATATGGTTGCGGCTTACAGTACGTTTGCAAACCAAGGGGTTTATGTTAAACCTCAGTTTTTAAGCAGAATTGAGAATAAAAGCGGAGAGGTTATTTATGAGCCAATTCCAGAATCTCACGACGTTTTAAACAAAGACATTGCTTTTGCGGTAATTAAATTACTTCAAGGAGTTACAGAAACTGGTTCTGGAGCACGTTTACGTACTCAGGGCGGTGGAAGCGGTGATAAGCGCTGGACAGGTTATCCGTATATGTTTAAAAATCCAATTGCGGGTAAAACAGGAACAACACAAAACCAGTCAGATGGTTGGTTTATGGGAATGGTTCCTAATTTAGTAACTGGAGTTTGGGTTGGATGTGAAGATCGTTCTGCCCGTTTTAAAAGCTTAACTTACGGACAGGGTGCAACAGCAGCACTTCCGGTTTGGGGTTACTTTATGAAAAAATGTTATGAAGATAAAACACTTCAAGTTTCTAAATCTGAATTCGAGCGACCAGCAAACCTTTCTATAAAAGTAGATTGCTACAGCGCACCAAAAGTAAAAGATACAACTGTAACAGAACAAAATACAGACGAATTCGAATTGTAATTTAGATACTGCTTAAAATATAAATATCCTTTTGCAACTTCTCAATTAGAGAAGAACGCAAAAGGATATTTTTTTGGATTTATATTTTTACGAAATCGTTATATTTTAATCTAAAAATCTTATTTTTATCAAAAATTATTGGTTAATAAAGATACTTTGTTATGATAACAAAAAAAGTAAATAACGTTCAGGATGCCATTGATGGAATTGAAAATGGCATGACAATCATGTTTGGCGGTTTCGGATTGTGTGGTATTCCTGAAAATACAATTGCAGCATTAGTAAACACATCCATTTCAGATTTGACGTGCATCTCAAACAATGCAGGGGTTGATGATTTTGGTTTGGGATTATTGTTGCAGAAAAAGCAGATCAAAAAAATGATTTCTTCTTATGTGGGAGAAAACGCAGAATTCGAGCGTCAGATGCTTTCTGGAGAATTAGAAGTTGAACTTACGCCTCAAGGAACATTAGCAGAACGCTGTCGTGCGGCTCAGGCTGGAATTCCTGCATTTTTTACACCTGCAGGTTACGGAACTGAAGTTGCCGAAGGAAAAGAAGCCCGCGAATTCAATGGAAAAATGCACATTATGGAAGAAGCTTTCAAAGCTGATTTTGCCATTGTAAAAGCGTGGAAAGGTGATGAAGCGGGAAACTTGATTTTTAAAGGAACAGCCCGAAACTTCAACGCTTGCATGGCCGGAGCTGGAAAAATAACAATTGCAGAAGTAGAAGAGTTAGTTCCAGTAGGTTCATTAGATCCAAATCAAATTCATATTCCGGGAATAATGGTGCAGCGTATTTTTCAAGGAGAAAAATTTGAGAAGAGAATTGAACAGCGAACAGTAAGACAGAGAGCGTAATTAGCTAATTAGGAAATTTGATAATTAGATAATTACTCTAGTTTGTGTACAGCACAGCATTATTTAATTATCAAATTTTCTAATTGCCACATTAAAAAAAAATGACAGATTATTATGGCACTTAGTAAAGAAGATATAGCAAAACGAATTGCAAAAGAAGTAAAAGACCGATATTTCGTTAATCTAGGGATCGGGATTCCGACTTTGGTTGCAAATTATGTTAGAGAAGATATTGCAGTAGAATTCCAAAGCGAAAATGGAGTTTTAGGAATGGGGCCTTTTCCATTCGCAGGAGAAGAAGATGCAGATATTATCAATGCAGGAAAACAAACCATTACAACATTAGCGGGAGCAAGTTTCTTTGATTCTGCTTTTAGTTTTGGAATGATTCGAAGCCAGAAAGTCGATTTGACGATTCTTGGTGCGATGGAAGTTTCTGAAAACGGCGATATTGCCAATTGGAAGATTCCTGGCAAAATGGTAAAAGGAATGGGAGGCGCAATGGATTTGGTGGCTTCCGCCGAAAATATAATCGTTGCGATGATGCACGTGAACAAAGCAGGAGAATCAAAAATCTTAAAAAGATGTACTTTGCCATTAACAGGCGTAGGATGCGTTAAAAAGGTTGTAACCGAACTTGCAGTTCTCGAAGTGACTAAAAAGAGTTTTAAGCTCTTAGAACGAGCGCCAGGCGTGTCAGTTGAGCATATCATAGCATCAACAGAAGCTGATTTGATTATTGAGGGCGAAATTCCTGAAATGGTTATTTAATATTAGGTTCAAAGGTGCAGAGGTTCAAAGGGACAAAGGGACAAAGGGACAAAGGGACAAAATTATATAAACAAAAAAACCGCTATCAAGCGGTTTTTTTATGCTAGTAAATCTCTAAACCTTTGGCCCTTTGAACCTTTGTCCCTAGAAAAAAGCTATTGTAAATTAAATGAAGCTCCTAAACTAAAAGTAGCTTGATTATTTAAATGATAAAAAGGATCATTGTTAGTACCATATTTTGCAATTGGGAATCCTATTTCTGTGAAAACGCCAAATCCGTCAGTAAAGAAATAACGGCCTCCAACGTGAGCTCCAAAATTATGCAATCCTAAGCTTAATCCAGGATAAACGTCTAATTGCTCAACACCAATTACACTAGATAAATTTGCATTAATTCTTGCTTTTGCATCAAAACGATCACCAAAATCTGGTTTTGCATCGTTATAAGCTGAAGTACTTCCGTGATAAAAACCGCTGAAGTTGTCAACGCCTAATAAATAGTTGGCTACAAATCCAAAAGAGAAATTTTCTCCTAAACCAAAATCAATAGAACCCTGAATTCCAGAACCACCATCTTGTAAGTTAGCACCAACATTTACTCTAGTGTCACCTTTACCAGTGAAGGCTTGTTGTGCATTAATAAATCCGAATGAAACTAAGAACAAGAGTGTAATAACCTTTTTCATAAAATTTTAAATATTAATTATTTTGAATCGCAAAAATAAATTTTAAATAAATTAATTCCTACCTTTTTCGTTAAAATACAATTCGTTTAACGGCTCGCTCTGCCAATATTCCTTGGTGTCGACATTTAAAATCGTAAGCGGACCTCTAAAGGCAGCTCCAGTATCAACATTCCAAACGCAGGCTTTGTTTACAGGAACTGTTTTTCCAATTCGTGTAACAGGAGTGTGCCCAATGTAAACTTCTTTATAAACGCTAAATCTCTTCGGATAGTTTAAGTCATCTTCTTTTAATTTTGGGTCCAAAGAAAGCGCCGTTTCCCAAAGTGTTCTGTCCCAATAAAATAGTTTAGAAAAATATTCCCATTTTACACCATTTAAATTGGTAAATCCGGCATGAACAAATAAGCGGTTTTCTTCATCAAGATGGTAATCTTGAAGATTTTCTAAGAATTCGATATGCATTCTTTTTTTGTCTTCTGAAATTTTAGCGTATCCTTCAACCGTTGCTTTTCCGCCGTGTTTGTACCACATTTCTTCGTCAAAATCATCATGCCTGTTTTCCAGCCAGTCCAATGCCAGCTGATCATGATTTCCTCTTATGCAGATGCAGTTCTGTTTGCTTTTTAAATCAATCAAATAGTCAATTACTTCAACAGACTGACTCCAGCCGTCAACGTAATCGCCCAAAAAAATTAGAGTATCTTCTGTAGTAACCTCGGCTCTTTTCATCACTTGTTCAAGAGCAAGTAATCCGCCGTGAATGTCACCTATAACAAATGTTCGCATTATTTAATTTTTCGAGTAGAAGAACAAAAATAGAAAGAATAATCGGTTTGAACTCATCGAATTTATATTCTTTAAAGATTGATATTATTTATAACTATTTGAAGCACTTTTTTATTGCTTTACTTTTTAAATTTGTGGCATGTCTGAAACACCGTCATATCGCAAAATTATTCACATCGACATGGATGCTTTTTACGCATCTGTAGAGCAGATGGATAATCCTGATCTGCGCGGAAAACCGGTTGCAGTCGGCGGATCAGAAAATAGGGGAGTGGTTTCGGCAGCAAGTTATGAGGCGCGAAAATTTGGTGTTCGAAGTGCCATCAGCGGTGTTTTGGCGAAGAGATATTGTCCCGAGATAATCTTTGTCCGTCCGAGATTTGACCGCTACAAAGAGATTTCTTCTAAAATTCATAAAATTTTCCACGATTATACCGATTTAGTTGAGCCTCTTTCGCTTGACGAAGCTTATTTGGATGTTACTCAGAATAAAAAAGGGAACCCGAGTGCGAGTTTATTGGCAGAGGAAATTCGGTTAAGAATTTTTAATGAAGTTGGTTTAACAGCTTCTGCAGGTATTTCTGTAAATAAATTTGTGGCTAAAATTGCCAGCGACTACAATAAACCAAACGGACAGAAAACGGTAAATCCTGATGAAGTAGAATCTTTTTTGGAAGAATTGCCGATTCGTAAATTCTATGGAGTAGGGAAAGTTACCACAGAAAAGATGTATCAGCTCGGAATTTTTACCGGAACAGATTTAAAAAGCAAATCTCTGGAGTTTCTAGAAAAACACTTCGGAAAATCGGGTGCATTTTATTATAATGTTGTTCGTGGCATTCACAATAGTGAAGTGAAATCGTCTAGAATTACTAAATCTGTCGCCGCAGAACATACTTTTGATGTGAATCTTTCTTCTGAAATTTTTATGATGGAACAGTTAGATAGAATTGCGACTTCATTGGAAAAGCGTTTGAAAAAGCACAATATCTCTGGTAAAACGATAACGTTGAAAATTAAATACAGTGATTTTTCGCAGCAGACCAGGAGCAAAACCCTGCCTTATTTTATTTCAGACAAAAGCTTGATTATGGAAAATGTTGAAGAATTATTATATCAGGAAAAAATGAAAGATTCTGTGAGACTGCTCGGAATTTCGCTGAGTAATTTAAATACTGAAATTAAAAAAGCAGTTGTTGTGCAGTTAAAATTTACTTTTTAAAAATAGATTTAACATTGATATTAACGTATTCCTTAACCAATAACGGGCTTTTTAAATTATCTTTGAATAAAGATTTGTTGACGATCTAAATCATTTAATATGAAAAGTACAGGCTCTGATGATTTTTTACAACGAAATTCAGTTCCAATTTTAGCTTGGGATTTTCACTATGAGTATGTAAATGAACTAAAGGCATTAACTGCCGATTTGAAAAAAGTAAATGAGATTGCAAATGAGTTTACTTGGGACGAAGCAAAGCTAAATATCGAGGAAAGAATGAAAGAAGAAGTAGTTCTGGTTACAGATTTAGAATTAAAAATAGTTTTCGCTTCCAGCGGTATAAAAAAGATGACGGGATACAAAGCAGAAGAAATCCTTGGCAAGACACCCAAAATGTTTCAAGGTTCCGCAACTTCTAAAAAGGATTTAAAAGAAATAGGTGAAGCTGTAAAAAAGAAAATTCCTTTTGAAAAAACGCTGGATAATTATAGAAAAAACGGAAATACGTATAAATGTAAAATAAATGCTTTTCCTGTATTTAATTTAAATGGCGAAGTATCACATTTTATCGCTTTTGAGAAGCAGGATTTAAGTGCTTAATTTGCCCTAAGGCGCTAAGGTACAAAGTTTCTAAAATAAAAAAAACCGCAAATAGAGCGGTTTTTTTTTATTCTTTATATAATGTCTCAAACATAGCGTCTTAGCGCCTTAGCGGCCAAAAAACTTATAAATTAGCAAAAAAATCATTTCCCTTATCATCGGTAATAATGAATGCTGGGAAATCTTTTACGGTGATTTTACGAACAGCTTCCATTCCTAATTCTTCAAAATCAACAACTTCTACTTTAAGAATATTATCTTGAGCCAAAATAGCAGCTGGCCCTCCAATAGAACCTAGGTAGAATCCGCCGTATTTGTGGCAGGCATCAGTAACTTGTTTGGTTCGGTTTCCTTTTGCCAGCATAATCATGCTTCCGCCATTTTTTTGGAATTCATCCACATAAACGTCCATACGTCCTGCTGTTGTTGGTCCGAAACTTCCAGAAGCCATTCCGTCTGGAGTTTTTGCTGGACCAGCGTAGTAAACTGGGTGATTTTTGAAATAATCAGGCATTGGTTTTCCAGCGTCTAACAATTCTTTAATTTTTGCGTGAGCTATATCGCGGGCAACAATTACAGTTCCGTTTAGTTTTAAACGCGTTTTAACTGGATATTGAGATAGTTTAGCTAAAATATCCGCCATTGGCTGATCTAAATCAATTTCTACAGGCGCTTCTAAATGCGGTGCTGTTTCGGGTAAAAATTGTTTCGGATTTACCTCTAATTGTTCAACGAAAATTCCGTCTTTGGTAATTTTCCCCTTAATATTTCTATCTGCAGAACAAGAAACCCCTAATCCAACTGGACAAGAAGCTGCGTGACGCGGTAAACGAATTACACGAACATCGTGTGTAAAATATTTTCCTCCAAATTGAGCGCCAATAGCACTTTCCTGACAGATTTTTTGAACACGTTCTTCCCATTCTAAATCACGGAAAGCTTGTCCAGACATATTTCCTGATGTTGGAAGGTGGTCGTAATATCCTGCTGAAGCTTTTTTAACAGCGCTGAGGTTTGCTTCTGCAGAAGTACCGCCAATAACTAAAGCTAAGTGGTATGGAGGACAGGCAGAAGTTCCTAAATCTTTGATTTTTGTGCGAATGAATTCATCTAACGATTTTTCATTCAATAAAGATTTTGTCTGCTGGTATAAATAAGTTTTGTTTGCAGATCCTCCTCCTTTTGCCATAAACAAAAAGTCGTAAGAAGTTCCTTTTTTGGCATAAATATCAATTTGAGCCGGAAGATTTGATCCTGAATTTTTTTCTTCAAACATCGAAATCGGAACAATCTGCGAATAACGTAAGTTTCTTTTTTGGTATGTATTAAAAATCCCTCGGCTTAGCCATTCTGCGTCATCAACACCTGTAAAGATGCTTTCCCCTTTTTTAGCCATTACAATGGCAGTTCCCGTATCCTGGCAGCTTGGAAGTTGTCCTTCGGCAGCAACAGAAGCATTTTGAAGTAAATTATACGCCACAAAACGATCATTGTCTGTAGCTTCTGGATCGTCAAGTATTTTTCTTAATTTTTGAAGATGTGTAGTTCTCAGCATGAACGAAACATCTGTTAAAGCTTCTTCTGCTAATAATTCTAAACCTTTTGGATCAACAGTTAAAACTTCACGTTCTCCAAATTGTTCCACTTTTACAAAATCTGAGGTGATTTTGCGGTACTGCGTGTCATCCTTTAAGATCGGGTAAGGATCTTGGTATATAAAATCAATCATTGTTTTGTTTTTTTACAAATTTAGAAATTATTTACCTAAGAAAGAATTTGAATAAGGTTTTGGAAACAGTTTATTACTGACTGTTAAATTGATCAAATGTCATCTTTTTTTCAAAGTATGATTTGTCTTTTGCAGATAATAATCTCTTACTCCATTGGTTTCCTTTTAACTCAAACGAAATTGAATCTGAATGCGTTACGATTCCCATATCGGGATTTTCATCTTCGTCTGCCGGCATAAATGCAACAGTTTTGCAATAAAAAGATTTAGGGTCAGAAGTCTTAGATGGGTTTGCTATTTCAAGCCAGCTTCCCCAGCCGCTGTCTGACATTGTTTTCCATTCATGCACCAATTGTAAAGTATTGTTTTTTAAATAATACAAGTAATTATCGTGTGTATAGCCACAAGCTGGATATCCAACTGAGATTTGGACAAATGGAGAATTTTTAGAAGTTTCAGATGTTAATCCGTAAGATGCTACCCATTCTGATCCTTTATCAAAACTTTTAATGGCAATTTTTGAGGATGCCGTTTTCTTTTTATTTTGATAAAAATCCAATCGATATTTTACATAAACAATGCTGTCTTCATCTGCTTTCTGCTCCAGTAGATTAGCTAAAATATAATCTTTAGAAGATTGGTCTTCGTTTACATAAATTGCTACTGTATCGGTTTTAATAACTTTTTCGTCTGCCGAATCATCAGTTTCAATCGAAATTTCTTGTGCTGCAGGCAATTCTGCAATTGTTTCTGCTTCTGTAGTTTTTGCTTTTTGGCATCCGATTATAAGCAGGGAGAAGAAAAGGGTCTGAATTTTCATGATGGTAAAGTGGTATTTATTCTAGGGATAAAACTAAAAGTTTCTTTTTTTGATAAAGTGCTGCCAGTGATATTTTTTCTCCATTTAAGAAGAAAAGCTGATCTTCGAATTTGACTTCTTTAGGATCGATTAAAAAGCAGTAATTATCACGGTCATTGAGAACGCCGAGATTGTCATAATTCAATTCTACAATTTTAACGTAATTGATAATATTGAGTTTATGGGCTTCTTCTAATGTAACAGGAGTTGATTCATCGTATCTAAAAAAGAATTTTTCGCCGCCACCGGGCATTCCAAACCAAGGCATTGCTTTTCCTGAGACCAGATCGATATAATCTGGAGCTTCATTGATAACAAATAGTTTTTGATCCATTGTTTCAAAGAATTCTGGAAGAGATTTGTTTTCAAAAGCTTCTTTCTCCTGCCAAAAATAGATTCCTTGATTTTGCCAGGAAGGATTTTGAAGATCTTTGACAGTCGTTGCATCGGAGTAATGCATATACAATTCACGAGGCATAAAAGTCAAGATAGAATCGTTTATGAGCCAGTCAATTTTATTGGGTTCAAAACTATTTGTTTCAGGCGCAGTATTTTCAGCAGGTTGAGCTTCTTCGGTAAATTGAATCGAATTGTCAGGCTGCTTCTGCTCCAAATTTTCAGTTTCCTTTTTTTTATTAAAAAACCATTTAAACATATTGGGGGATATTTAATTGTTTTAATATTTGAAGCCCTAAAGTATAAAATTCTCTGAGCTTTTTACAGAAAAAGAAAAAAAGAAGGCTGGAATTATTAACCGAATAATTCTATTACCTTCTTTTTTAAATATTTAAATAGTGATTTTTTTATGTTTTAAAAGAACCAAGTAGCAACAAAAATGGCGGTAATAACACAAATTAAGTCTACCAAAAGCATAGTTCCTAAAGCATAACGCGTGTTTTTGATGTTGACCGAACCAAAATAGACTGCAATTACATAAAACGTACTTTCGGCGCTGCATTGAAAAATACTGCTTAACCGTGCCGTTAATGAATCTGCTCCAAATGTATTCATCGAATCAATTAAGAATCCTCTAGATCCAGCCGAACTAAACGGACGAAGCATGGCAACAGGAAGCGCGTTAGTAATTTCTTTGCTTACGCCTAAATTCGAAAATACAAATCCAATTCCGTCACTGATAATTTCAAATAAACCGCTGTTTCTGAACAATGAAATTGCCACTAACATTCCTAAAACATAAGGAAAAATAGTAACTCCGGTTTTGACTCCGTTATTGGCTCCAACAACAAAAGTGTCGAAAACAGTTGTATTTGCGTCTTTAAATTTTTGTTCATTTAAGAACGAAAAAATCAGCGTAAAAGCAATAATCGCTAATAATATTAATCCCGAAAGGTTAGAAGTAAAGTAATTTTTTCCAATTAAATCCAAATGGTTAACATACATCAATAAACCAACAATTGCCGCAATTAAAACCATTAAACCGATGACAAGTGAAGCGCTTCTAAAATTGATTTTTTGTTTGATTCCGACAATCAGGAAAGCGGCAATTGTACCAATAAACGAAGTTATTATACAAGGCAGCATTACATCGGCAGGATTTGTTGCATTTGCAGCCGCGCGATAACCAATAATTGAAGTTGCAATTAAAGTCAAACCAGAAGCGTGAAGACACATGAACATAATCTGTGCATCACTGGCTCTATCTTTGTCGGGGTTTATTTCCTGTAAACTTTCCATGGCTTTAAGCCCAAAAGGTGTTGCAGCCGAATCTAATCCCAAGAAATTAGCAGCAAAGTTTAACGTCATGTAGGAAATCGAAGGATGGTTTTTAGGAATACTAGGAAATACTTTTACGAATACTGGGCTCAAACCTTTAGCTAATTTTCCAGAAGCCCCAGAAATGATTAAAAGTTCCATTAGTCCGCAGAAAAAAGCTAAATAGGCGATAAGTGGTAAAATAAGATCAACCAAAGTGCTTTTACAAGTTGGCAGTAAACCATCCGATTTTTGAAGTCCGCTGAAAATTTTTACCGTTTTGTTTTTATAAACGTAAGTCGTGTCCGCATTCAGCGTATCACGATTGATAATCATGGTTTGATCTGGTGCTTTTTGAATACTGTCTTTGATAAAAGCAGGAAGTTCTTCAACGTATTTTTCAGATACTAAAACAGGATCATCTTTCTTTCCATTTAAAACAGAATCAATAGTATAAGTATTGGCAGTAAACAAACTGAATACAATAAAAACAATCGATGAAATAAAAATCGTTAACCAAAATCTGCTTAATACCATAATTGTAATTTTTTGTAAATGTAATTATTTAGCAATAATAAGCATAAATAATTTATTTAGATGCAGCCCCAATTGGGCTAAAAACTTGACGGTGATCATGTTTCTATAAATAATGGCGCTATTTGAGTTTACATAATGTCAATTTTTCTTAGACGACTTTACCAATTAAGCCTCAGCGAGGCGAAATGTTTGTAGAAACATGAAAAACGATAGGATTTAAAAGCTCCAGCGGAGCGATATAATAAACTATAGATTTATTCAATAACGATTTTGGTTTCCAGATAATTTTCAAAGCGTTTAATTTCTTTAAACAGAATTGCTTTTTTAGAAGTTTCAGTTTCATTAAAAAACTGCGTTTCTATTTTAGCGTGATCTTTTTTAATGGTTCGTTTCCAAGTTCCAATAACTTTTCCATTTTCTAAAATTACTGGTTTGAAAATACCATTTTTAGTAAAAACTTTCGATTGATCCTCAAGTAAAATGGAAGCCTCACGACTTTTATACGAAATTAAAAACTCATCAAAACCAGCAATAAAATGTACTTTTTCTTTGAAATTATTCTTGTTACCAGTATCTTTTCCGAGCCAGTATTGCTGATTATCAATGGTAATGCATTCAACATGCAACTTAATTGCATTAATAACAGGTTTGCAAATTGTAATTGAAAAACCTGACCATTTAGAAAAATCAGATAAAGTTGCTGGACCACGGCTTTCAAAATAAATCTGCATCAGTTTTGCTAAACCTTCTTCTTGGGTTAATGTGGTTTTTGGTTTCGAAACTCTTTCTTCAAGCAGTGCATAAGTATGTTGTTTGCCTTTCATTTTGCCATTGCAGACCAAACCAGCCAATTCAGCATTCATCATAATTACTGCCGTCATATAATCGAGACTGGAAGTTTTTTTAATATGAAGTTCCTGCATGATTTCTTCACGCGTGAGATGATTCCCTCCTGATAATATTTTTTGAAGATCTGAATTATACGAATCAAGTTTTTTTTGATCAAGCCCATATTTTTCCGCGGCAGGATAAATAAGTTTTTGAACCAATGGACCAGAAAGATCTAACATCCAATAAATATCATCGGCAGCAACAAAATGCCAGGTCGGACGCAGTATATGAGTTTTAATGATCTTTCCTGAGTTTACAGCTTCTTCAATTTCTTTTTCGGTGGCATGACATCGAGAACCAATTGCCCATTTTGCCATCGCATAATCCTGCGCCTGCATAGCACCAAAATGCCTCAAAATTTCTTGGGGTGAATTGTGGCTTACTTCATCAAGTTTATGAGAAACAAGCCGATGCTGTGCAATTTCAGAATGAGTCATGTCAAAAAAATTAAAGATTATTAATTTAAAACCTCTGTCCCTCTGCAACTTTGAACCTTTGTGCCTTAAAAATCAGACATGAATAATTTCATCATCAATCAATAAATCCTCTCGGCGTAAGCGAAGAAAAATCTGCGCTACGGCAATAGTATCTTTTTCGCAATAAGTAACAATTCTATCAATATCTTTTTCAACATAGTAAACATGAGCTACCTGACTTCCGTCAATATCACCTTTTGGCGATGGAACCCCAAGGATCTTAGTAAGAAGTTTTAAAGAAGTAAAATGTTTGTAGTCACCAAACTTCCATAATTCTAATGTATCTAAATGTGGAATTTCCCAAGGCTTTTTCCCGAAAAGGTTTAATTTATCAGGAATTGGCATTTGGTTAATAATCATTCGCCTGGCAATAAACGGAATATCAAATTCTTTTGAATTATGTCCGCACAAAAGATGTTGCGGCTGATTGAAATGATTGTTGATTAAATTCGAAAAATCTTTCAGGATTTTCTTTTCTTCACCAAAAAAGGACGTTACTCTAAAGTTTCTTATATCCCCTTTGATGGTAAAATAGCCAACCGAAATACAAATGATTTTCCCAAACTCTGCCCAGATTCCGGCGCGTTCGTAAAATTCTTCTGGAGAAAAATCATCTTTACGCTGATATTGTGTTTTTAAATCCCAAAGTGACTGCATTTCCGTGTCAAGCGAATTGAAGTTTTCCTCTTCTGGAACGGTTTCTATATCAAGAAATAAAATGTTATTTAGGTTTACTTTTTCAATCATATTCTTTTGCCGCGTATGTTTTTTCCACGAATTGCACGAATTTTTACTAATTAGTTGTGGATATAAATGTACACAATTTTGATTTTAATATAAGAAATATAGTATAATTTTGATTCTGTTTTTAGGGTTTTGTTCGTAAAATTTTTAAAGCAAAAATTAAATTCGCAAAAATTTGTGCAGTTCGAGGCTAAAAACTAAAACAAACTTTGCTGCGTAGATGGACATTCGTGTTCTAAAAGCCATTTTTTGCGGGACAATCCGCCTGCATATCCTGTTAATGATCCGTTTGTTCCGATAACTCGGTGACATGGAACAACGATCCACAAAGGATTTTTTCCATTGGCGGAAGCTACAGCGCGAATGGCTTTTACATCGCCTAGTTTTTTGGTCTGATCCATGTAACTTACTGTTTTTCCAAATGGAATTTCCAATAGTGATTTCCAGACTTTCTGCTGAAATTCGGTTCCCTGCGGATTTAGTTTGAGATCAAAATCGGTTCTTCTGCCTTCAAAATATTCATTTAACTGCGAAACGGCATCTAGTAAAACTTCTGGAATTTCGGGAGAAACTTCATTTGACCCAGCGTCAGAAACAGAAATTACGGCAATACCATTTTCGTCTCCAATTATTTTGGTGATTCCTAAAGGCGAATTGATGTAAACTGTTTCCATTTGTGACCGTATTTTTTTATCGCAAAGGCGCTGAGATGTATGGCAAAGTTCGCAAAGTTTTTTTAAATCCTATAAGTTTGGAAGCAATTTAGCTTTTGAAGTCTCTTACCAGCCACCGCCGCCACCGCCGCCACCTCCACCGCCAGAGCTTCCTCCACCAGAGCTTCCACTGCTGGAACTGCTTGAGAAAGTATTATAAGTAGTTCTAAAATTTGTAACTGTTCTTAGAGTAAATCCAGAAGAAGTGCTGGTTGTTTTTATCCAGTTATTTTTGTAATTCAACCTTTTTAAGATGTCTATAAATTTTAAATTCCACTCTTCCTCAATTCCTATTGCAAAGGCGTAGGGAAGAATTTCTTCGTAAATTGAAATAGTTTGATCGTTTTCTTCAGGTTTATAATCAAGTAATTCCTGTTTCCATCTTTCAATTTGAAATTTAGTCTCGGCTCCTAACTTAGTATATTTGCCAATGAGGCTTAAATAAAGAAAAAATCCTGAGATGATTAAAAAGATTACCGATAAATCTAAAACCGAGTAAATTTGATCTTTACTAGGTATAAAAACTAGTCCGAAAAAAAAGGCACCTATAAATAAGAATAGAAACAAGCATCCAGCTGTTGTAAAAAAATCTCTTTTACGGAGACTTTTGACAAAACCTCTAAGAAGTAAAACCAAAAAAATAAAAAATAGGCAGGAGAAGATACCAGACCACAAAATGATCCCTTTTGCAAAGTGAGAGTAAACCAAAATAGCAGGAATTGTAATGAGGAAACCAAGTAAAACCTGATTCCAATTTCCTAAATAATAGTCTTTTAAATTATACGTTTTTTGTAATGAATTAGAAAGCGCGAGCGACGCTTTATTGATTATCAAATAGGCTTTTGAATCTAGCGGAAAAGAATCATTTTCTAGAAAAAGGGTATTTAAAACGACTTCATTTTCTTTACTTAAGTTTTGAATTTCTTTTCCTTTTTTAATAGAGTACTCAAATCCATCCTGCCAGCTTTCTTTTCCGTTATCGCTAATTTCTATTGCGCCTTTTATGGAAAGATCTATAATGCTGGTTAAAACATTTTTTTCGTCAGCAGTGCTGTCCTTGATGTATCTCAATGCTGGTGCAGAATACAGATCTTTTAAATCAATGATTTTACGGTTCTTTTCAAACAAAGGATCTTCTCCATATTTTTTCCAAGAGAAATAATAAAAGCCAAAACATATTAAGAGAGCCAAAAGAGCATTAAACATCTTTTCGGCAGAAAGGAATTCTTCCATTTTATAATGAGGGCGAAAGAATGGCTGGTTAACAATTCCTTTTGGAAAACCTGCCGCAATGGTGAATCCTTCTTTATGCTTTAAATTTTTTGAAGTGAAATAGACAAAATTATCAACGATTTTAGCATTGCAGTCATTTGCTTTTGATCCAAAAATACCTGTATAACAATAGGTTTGTATTGCTTTTGCCGATTTTGGAAGAGTAACTTTTGCAGTGACGTTTTCAATATCAAATTCCCAATAATTTCCGGTTACATTCCAGTACACTTCATCAAATTCATCATAAGAATGTATTTGGGCTTCAACTTCGTAAGTTATTTTGTAAGTGTAAATTCCGTTTGGCAGGTACACTTTTTTACTGCCAATATAAATACTCATAGATTCGCCATCTCCAGAAAGAGCAACATGATACGGTTCCTTAAAACCATTTTTAGTAATATCTAAAATAGTGTAGTAATTGTTTTTAGAAGTCTTTGGAGAAGTACTTCTCATCGGAAGTTGTCTATATATTCCATGATTTATTTTTAAACCAGCGGCATAGACTTTAATGATTTCGGTAACAATAAGATTTCCGTTTTCTTTGATTAGAATATCAGAGTGAAATTGATTTATTTTTTCGACACGTTTCTTTTCATTAACGGGAATAGAATCGTTTTGGCAATAACCTTGGGAAAAAGAAAATAATAAGATGCTGGTAAAGAATAGAAAATGTAATTTTTTTATCATAAAAGCATCTGTTTTTGGGAATCGAAAAGTAGTAATTTTTTCGTTTAAACCATATCAGTTCTCTAAAGTAATTTAAGGTCTTATATGGTTTGTTGTTTTTGCAATGATGATTTAGTAATTTTCTAAATCAAATTTATAGTTTAAAATGTTTTCTGTCTTTTCACTTGAAATCACTTTTTTGATATTTGATTTTTCAGAAGTGAATTTTGGTACAGCCAATTTCCTTTCAAGAGCTTTTTGGGTGTAATAGTCTTCTCTTGTTGGATGAAAAGGTGCAACGGCATTAAAGACTTCATTCCATTTTGATTGATTCATGATTTCTTCAATAATGGCTATGCAGTCGTTTTGGTGAATTAAGTTTACTGGCGCGTCTGGGTTTTCAAGGTTTTCTTTTCCAGCTAAAAACTTCACGGGATGACGGTCTTCACCAATTAACCCGCCGAAACGCAGAATTGTGGTTTCAAAGTTTTCATTTTCCTGAAGAATTGCTTCAGTCAAAAGTAATTGTTTGCCGCTTTCAGTTTCTGGATTAGGATTGGTTTCTTCTGTAACGATGCCATTTTCATCACCATACACTGAAGTTGAACTTACAAAAAGTACTTTCTCTACGCTTGATTTCTCTATAAACGGAATAAGATTATTGATTTTTTCTACAAAAACTTTCTTTTCGGGATCAGGATTTTCATTGCGTAGTTTAGGTGGAATATCGATAATCAGAATTTTGCTTTCGGCTAAAAAGCCATTTATGTTTTCGGAAATTCCTTCGCTTTCAAGCGCCAATAAAAAAGGCTTTATTCCAATATTTTTTAAAATAGGAAGTTTGTTTTCAGAAGTTGTAGATCCTTTAACCGAATTTCCGTTTTCAATTAATTTCTTAGCTAAAGGAAGTCCAAGCCATCCACAGCCTAATATGCTTATTTGTTTCATTTTTTTTTTAGGTTCAGAGGTGCAAAGGTACAGAGTTGCAACTTTTTTATTTCAGGATTATTTCGAAATTTGTATGAAACAAAAAAGGCAGATTCTAAATCTGCCTTTACTATTTTATTCTGGTGCTACAACTGGTTTTATGCTGTCCTTTGAGACCGCTAAACTGTCTTTAACCACTACAGGTTCAATAGGTGCAACAGGCGCAACATATCGTTTTATTTTCTGATGTATTAAAATTGCATCATTTAATACAAAAGGAGTCGGCATCATCCAGTTTTCTCTCGGTTTAACATTTAGTAATGGATTGCTCATTAAATCAAATGAACTTTCGATTAAATCCATGTCAAAAACAGACGATTTATTGATGTAGAATTCCATTTCAAGCGGTTCATTGCCTACAACATAGTAACATAGAATTTTACTGTCTTCTGTTTGTAAACGGTTTCCTTTTTCTCCAGAAGTAGAAACGCCGTTTGCTTTAAAGCTGTAAAAAGTCATCTTTGGATTGGCGTAAATGTCGTAACGATTTACTTTTCTATTTGGAGTAATTTTGATTTTCAGATATCTATTATTTCCAATAACACTGTCTCTTAAAAATTGAATAGTTGGTTTTGGCAAGTCAACAACCGGCGCAATTGAGCTGTAAGTAAACGTTGTATTGTATTTACTTGAAAGTGGAAGCGTATTTAAACCAACCGCTTTTTGGTTTTTATCGCCCAAGTATGATTTCGTCCATTCGTCTAAATTTTTATCATAAGTGCTCCAAACGGCAGAATTACTATCTGCATTGTAAACGTATAATAAGCTGTTAGATTTGGCTTTTCCATATTCGTAATCAGAGTGATATCCTGCATAAATGAAAAATGAGATAGAAGCCAGGAAGAAAACTACTGTCCAAATGCCTTTTCTTGCAAAATCTCCAAATATTGGCAGTAACAAACCGAATAGTAAAACAGTTAAAATCGCACTTCCAAATAAAATTTTAAGTCCCAAACCAATTGGAAACATTACAATAAATGGTGCAATGATTGCTAAAGCAGGAATGCTGAAAATTAAATTTACGCCTAAACTATAATGCTGTGTAAAAATAAATATTCCGAATAAAAGTATTCCGAAATAAACTGGAATGATTAGGAAACCTGCGCCAGTCAGGCTGTTGGCCAAATAAGCATTAATGATAATCCAAAGCAGCAATGGAGCCACAAAATGATTCATTGTAATTTTAGCCTCAGAAAAATGATGGTAGAAAGCAAAACATATTGCAATGCTTAGAGTTACAAATGCTCCAATGTATGCATGTCCGTTGTAGGTAAAACCATTTAAAAGATCAGAATATTGAGGATAAATTTCTAGGATAAGTTTCCATCCTAAAAACGTAACTAATCCTGAAATAATTAGTGCACCCAAAAGCGGTACAAATCCTCTGAATATTTCTCTAAAAGTGATTATTCTTTTTACTTTTCCGATGAAAATGAATAAAGCCAATAAACCAAAAGCAATTAATGTCATTGGCATTACCCAGTCAAATGGATAACTGATAAATGAAAAAGGAGCACTGAAGTAAACATTATCTTGAGTAGATTCTGTCTTAGTTAAATCAATGTTTGAAAGGTATTTTATCAAAGGCATTATATAAGTGCCTTGATGTGCTAAGGTGGTTTTGCTTAAGTGCTGAACATCGTCTTGCTGCGTGTGATAGTTGAAATGACCATCAATAAAAGCAAAATTGAAACCTTGAATATTTCCCTGTTCTCTAAAAACAGTTAAATCTGTATCGTTTGGAAGCATTTTGTAAATGCTGTACATCAATGAGTTTGAAACAGGATGAGAAGTTTTGGCTTTAGTAAATTCTTCGACCAAAGCTTGGTTTCCTTTATTGGTTTCCATTAACATATAACTTGGTCCAGAAGTTCCTCGAGCTTCAAAATTTAAGACCAAACCAACGTCTTTTGCCCAAGGATGCTGATTTACGAATAAAGCCGCGCCGTTCAATCCTAATTCTTCTGCATCAGAGAATAATATAATTATATCATTTTTCTGAGGATGTTTGGAGTATAAAAAAGCTCGAATTCCTTCTAAAATTGTCGCAACACCAGAAGCATCGTCACTTGCACCTTTTGAGAAAGAATGCGGAGCACTGTCATAATGGGAAAGAAGTAAAAGTGCTTTTGTATTATTTGTTCCTTTAATTCGGGCCAAGATATTTTTTGACTTTACTAAAAGACCTTTATCATTTAGAGTAAAACCTTCCTGAACACTCGTTTCTAAGCCAATCCTATTTAGTTCGAGTTTAAGATAATTGGCAACTAACTCATGATTTGTGGACCCGACATAATGTGGTTTCTGTGCAATAATTTCGACCTGGTTTAAAGCTCTTTCGGTTGAGAATTCCGCAAGCGCTTCGTCGTCTTTAGAAATTCCTTGCGGCATCATTGTGATGTATATAATGCCTAATAAAACTAAGACACAGGCTATGGCTAGAATTGAGGTTTGGTTTTTTCTCATGGTCAATAGATACTAACTATATTTCTTTTTTAACAAGCATAAAATAATCATTGTCCAAGGAACGATAACCTTGGTCGTACAAGAAATAATATGTATTTCCTGTTTTGGTTTGTAAAATATTGGTAAAGAACTCAAAATCAAAGCCTTTGTTTAACATTTTGTCACGCGTTGCTTTCGATTTTCCCTCCGTATTTAACTCTGCCAAAATACGGTAATTTTTACGTAACTTGTTGTTTATATTTCGCATGAAATTCGTACTATCTTTATTTATTTTATTATTGTACGCATTACGGCAGCTGTCTGAGCAGAATTTTTTGTCTTCGCGGCCAACAATTTTAGCTGAACATTCAGGACATGTTTTCATTTAACAATTTTATTTTGTTTAAAAATCAGAATTTTTACTATTTTTTTTTACTAATTGCTTGATTAATTTCGTAGACTAAAAGTTCGACCTTTTCAATGTTACAGTCGGTTAGCACAATATCCTTAAATCCGTTTTCAATATTAATTCTAAGTTCGCTGGATTTTGCGGGAACATTTAGTCCAAATGTTATTTCAATAATTTTATTAAAGAATGATAAATTTCTTATTAACTCTACATCTAAAATATTTTCAATTTCAAATATTCCATTATCCTTATCGAAATCTGTATTGTTAATTACTAAATAATCATTTTTAATATAGATTTCGAATAATGGATTTTTTCTAATGGCAGTCATTGATTATGCTTTACTAAGTGCATTACGAATTAATTTTTTTAATTTCGTAAAGATCTGTTCTTCGGTCTTTTAATATTTTAACGCTGCCATGTTCATGGAGCTCTTTCAGGAGATTAAGATCAACATCTACAATTAAAGTCATCTCGGTGTTTGGAGTTGCTTCTGCTTTAATTCCGTTACTTGGAAAAGCAAAATCTGATGGTGTGAAGACCGAAGCCTGGGCATATTGTATATCCATATTATTTACTTTTGGAAGATTTCCAACACATCCCGCTATAGCTACATAACATTCATTTTCTATTGCTCGCGCTTGTGAACAATGTTTTACTCGAGTGTAACCATTTTGTGTGTCTGTTAAAAATGGAACAAATAGTATATTCATTCCTTCATCTGCCAAAAGTCTCGAAAGTTCTGGAAACTCAACATCATAACAGATCAAAATCCCGATTTTACCGCAATCTGTATCGAAGGTTTTAAATTGAGAACCGCCTTTCATTCCCCAATGAATAACTTCGTTTGGGGTAATGTGAATTTTGGTATACATTTCCGAAGTTCCATCTCTTTTGCATAAAAAACCAACATTGTAAAGATTACCGTTTTCTAAATACGGCATGCTTCCCGTAATAATATTGATGTTGTACGAAATAGCAAATTCCTGAAAACGTTTTCTAATTGGATCAGAATGGCGTGCCAGTTCACGAATCGCTTCAGCTTCAGATAAATGATTATAATCGGCCATTAAAGGCGCGATGAATAATTCTGGAAAGAGGGCAAAATCAGATCCATATCCAGAAACGACATCGATAAAAAATTCGGCTTGCTCAAATAATGCTTCCACATTGTTTAACGGACGCATCTGCCATTGAATTAATCCCAGGCGAATGATGTTTTTCTTAAGGTTTATAAGTCGTGGACTTTCATCGTAATAAATGTTATTCCACTCCAGTAAAACGGCAAATTCTTTAGATTCTTCATCACCTTCCAAATAATTTTTAATGATTCTTAAAACGTGAAAATCGTTGCTTAACTGAAAAGAAAGTACAGGGTCGTAAAGTTCCTTCATTCTAACTTTTTCAATATAAGTTTTAGGAGTCATTTTTTTGGCGTGCTCTCTATAACTCGGAATTCGACCAGCAAAAACAATGGCTTTTAAGTTCAGCTGCTCGCAAAGTTCTTTTCTGGCATCATACAATCGACGGCCTAAACGCAGACCTCTATAGTTGGGATGAATAAATACATCTATTCCGTATAAAATTTCAGCATTAGGATTATGCGTAGAAAATTTGTAATCACCGCTAATCTGCTGATAATTATGTTTTTTGTCTACCATTTTTTCATCAACAATAAGTGAAAGTGCAGAGCCAACTACTTTTCCATCAACTAAAATTACCAGTTGTCCTTCTGGAAAAATAGAAAGAAGTCTTTCTATGTCTTCAGATCCCCAATACGAATCGGCCATTTCTGGATACGACTCGATCATTGATTTTTTTAATTGTTTATAGTCTTCAATTTCTAAATTTCGTAACTCGACTTTATTAATTTTTGCCTGCATATAGTAAGATTTATCTCAAATATACAAAAAAGAATTTCCATTTACAAACGCTTACAAATAGTTACAGTCGATAGTAAATAGTTAGTAACCGACTGTCACTGCTGCATTTTTTCATCTTTGCACCGTTGAAGTTGATAAACAATTTCAATTTATAATAACTTTAAAATAATATACGCCATGAATGCAATGAAAAACAGAGTACAATTAATTGGGAATGTAGGGAATGATCCAGAAATTAAAACATTAGAAAGCGGTAAAAAGCTGGCGCACTTAACAATCGCCACAAATGATGTTTACAGAAACGACAAAGGTGATAAAGTGGAACAAACGGAGTGGCATCGCGTAACGGCTTGGGGAAAAACGGCTGAAATTATCGAAAAGTTTGTCGTAAAAGGAAAAGAAGTTGCGATTGACGGAAAGCTGACGCATAGAAGTTACGACGATAAAAATGGAGAAAAGCGTTATATAACCGAAGTAGTGGTAAATGAAATTTTACTTCTTAGTAAATAATCTTTGTTGGATAAAGCAAACCCGACAGTCCCGAAGCGTCGGGATAAAACCTGTCGGGTTTAATTTTTATCAAAATCTAATTATAAAACCGATGCGCCATTTATATCAGTTGTAAGTACTTCGCTCATGTAATCAAAAAAGGGTCTCATATTTTTGAATGCATCCAAAGCTTGTTCTAGAAAAAGCGGACTCAAAACCTCTTCATCTGTAAAACGTTTAATGACCAAAAATTGCTTAAAACGAAGTAAATCAATTGCTGGATGATTGACATCAAATCCTTTTGGTGCTGTTTTGAGTTGTTCACCCTGCAAAGTTCCAAAATTACTGACGAAAGATTTTGAGTTCAATATTTCCTGGAAAGTTTCGGGATCGTGAGCAAACTCTGCTCTGATTCTTTTTAGATCTGCAGCATTTGGTCCCCAAAAACCTCCAGCAAAGAAACTATTCCCCTTCTCTAAATGGAAATAATAACCACCGCGTCTTACTGCTGTTGCGCGGGTATAACTTCCGCCCCAAAAAGTTTTGAAAGGAGTTTTGTCTTTAGAAAAACGAATATCACGATAAATTCTATAAACGCTTTTTTTGCCTGAGGCATTTTCCAAAACATCGGTTTTAGAAAGTTCTTTCAGTAATGCGCCTGCAAATGTTTCAATGTGGTTTAATTCGACTAAATATTCAGATTTGTAATTTTCAAACCAAGGCTTGTTGTTGTTTTCTTTAAGTTTAGATAAGAAATCAAGACTTGATTTGGGTATAATGATGTTGTTTTCCATAATTAAATTTGAAACCTTTTTAGAATAGAAGATAAAAGTAAAAAACCCACCAGATGTGGTGGGTTTTTCTATATTTTGTTAAGCCGTTTTTTTGAATAAATCAAACATAGGACAGCGTGAACAGCGTTTCTTTTCGCTCTTTTTATATTTTTCACAACAAGAAGATTTACAATTTTCAATCTTCTTAATTTTATCAAGGATATCTTTATTCTTCTTTTTCTTTTTATCCTTTTTCTTGTCCTTGTCTTTTTCTTTCTTGCTCAATTTTCCTCCGTATTATAAAACAGAGACAAATATAAAAGAAAAAAGTTATTTTTAAATATTCTAAATAAACTTTAACTTTTTTATTTAGGATTAATTGCGATCGAGCTAGTAACTGTTAACTGCTGAATATCACGGTCAAACAAGTAAAGTCCACCTTTATCTTCACCAATCAAGTTGATTTTATCTAAAATAGACTTAGCTGTAGCTTCTTCTTCAATTTGTTCAGAAACATACCATTGTAAGAAATTATGTGTTGCATAATCTTTTTCTTCAAAAGTTATGTGTACTAATTCGTTGATAGATTGCGAAACAAAAATTTCATGATTGTAAAGCTCTTCGAACATTTCTTTAAAAGTAGAATATGTTATTCTAGGCGCTTTTAGATCTGTAACCTGAGCATGTCCTCCGCGTTCGTTAACATACTTAACCAATTTAAGCATATGTGCGCGCTCTTCGTCTGACTGTGTGTACATAAATTGAGCTATTCCCTCAAGTCCGTGTACTTCAGCCCAACAAGCCATAGAAAGATAAGTTTGCGAAGATTCTGCTTCTATGCGGATTTGCTTGTTTAAAGCCGATTCAATATTTTTTGATAGCATAATATGTGTCTTTTTGGTAAAGTTAAAAAAAATAATCCATAACGTTTTTTTGAAAGCTCGAAAACATTAACATTTGGATTAATTCTCAATAAATTTAACGGGTTTTTATTTCACCAAAAGAAGTTGGTTTTGAAAAAACAGCCTTATTTATAATCGGATTTGTGTTTTCCTCAGGCATGAAACCATCATTGAATTTTCGCATTATAAATTGTTTTGAAGTAAAGTCATAATAGCCCAAAATATAATAATCTTTGAATTTGAATATATTTTGAAATGCTGCTCTTTTCTGAAGACCTAAAAAATAATAAATATTATCTGCGGCGAATGGCTGTTGGGGCTCTTTTATAAAATCCAAGTTGTTATTTAATACACTTTCAAAATAAACACTTTGGCTGTTATATGTTTGTGGAAAATTTCCATAAATATTATAATATTCTTCTTCTTTAGGAGATCCTCCTATGGTTATAAATGTATTTTGTTTGTTTTTAAAAGCGGTCAAGCCGATGTTTAAGAACGCTAAACGATTTAAAAAATCACCTGTTTTTTTTAATTCGACTGGTCTTCTGCTGTCTGTCAAAAGGAATAATGGAGAATTTTTAAAATTAATAGTGTCATTTTTCAAAGTGCTGACAGTTTTTAGTATTTGGCCGGAGTTATAATCTTTTATTTCAGCCACTATCACGTATTTATTGGCGTTTATTTGATAGAGTTTATCATCAACGAGAAATGAATTGCTTACATTATTTGATTTATCAATAAGTGGCTGCGGAAAAGATTTTTCCTTAATGGTTTGATTTTCTAAATCCATATCAAATACGTGTGTGTTTTTTGTATTGTAATCTAAAGTCAATATTAAATGATTGTTTTTTAAGTAAATTTTGCTCTTTTGTGCGCTTTTATCTAAAGGAGTAAAATCATCTGCATCAATTTTTTCGATCGGATTTTCATCAACAACTTTATTAAAAGTGATCAATTGCGCGTTTCTGTTCTTAAAATCAAAAGAAGAAAAATCAAATTCTTTTTTTTCTACAATTCCATTTTTAAACGTATGCACTATTAAAACCTGCTGGTCTTCATATTTTGAAAGAACATAAAATGTATTGTTTTCTTGAAAATTAGTTACGATGTAGTTTGGTATTGAAGGGAAATCAAACTTTACCATTTTTACTGTTTTATTCTCCAAAGAATATTTTACGGCAATAATGTTTTTGAAATCTTCAGAAGCCCAATATAAATAAGGGTTTCCATCTTCTCCAAAGCTATATCCAACAAGTAATTTATTGACCGTTTTAGGAAAAGTCAATTGATCTTTAAAAAATAAGGCGCTATTGTATTTTAGTATAGTGATATTTTCGCCGCTGGCGGCAAAAACAAATACATCGTGGGTTTGCTTGTTCTCGACATTTAAAATCTGAATGTTTTCATCCGTTTTTTTTAGATCTAACGGAAATGAACTCAGCATAGTTTGACTAAATAGCGCTGAATTAGAGACTAGTAAGAATAAGAGTAGCAGTTTTTTCATGAATCTTGTCTGACAAAAATCATTCCAGTCTGAACTACTCTTTAACTATCAGTGTTCAATACAGAGCTCAGAACCCTGAATAAACTGGATTTTGAATATAAAAAAGCCCTAAAGAATTTTCTTTAGGGCTTCAGTTTTTATAGAGAAAAAAATTATTTCACAATAAAAGTAACTCTACGTGCTAATCTTCTAGCTTCGTCAGAATCTTTTTGGATTGATGTATCTGCACCATTAGCTACTACATTTAAACGAGAAGAAGCGATTCCAGCTTTTTCAAAAATTGTCTTAACATTAGTTGCTCTAGCATTTGATAATCTTTCGTTGTATTCTGCTTTTCCAACTTGATCAGCATACCCTACAAGGTCAAGTGATGCAGATGGGTTTTTTCTTAAGTAATTTAAAACAACATCGATAGCTGCAGTTGAGTTTTCGATAGGAGTTGATTTGTTGAAATCAAAGTATACACTGTAATACTTATCATTGATCATTTTTTTGATCAAATCGTTATCAGCTACTTGTGCAGGACTAACTTGTTTCTCGATAACTACTTCTTTTTGTGCAGGAATCTTTTTGATTTGCGCTTCAAGATCTATTATTTTGTTTTCTAAAGCTGAAATATCAGTGTTATCACTTGACATTACTGTCCAATCTGCATGTTTATTGTTTTTACCTAAGTAAACATTTAATCCAATTGTACCATTGAAAAGTAATCCTGAAAAACCTCTGTTTTCCGGAACATAAGTGCCATCAAAAGTATGATCTTGTGTTGAATTTAAAATTGTAGAGAAATCACCAGTTAAAGCAATTCTGTCTGACAATCTAATTTGTCCTGTAACTCCGGCAATAAAGTTACCGACTCTATCTTTTCCAGTAAAATTATCTCCTTTTAATTGACCTACTCCAAAACCAGCATGCCCTAACAAACCAAATGTATTTGTCCAAGTTTCAAAATTCATGATTCGGCCTAAATTTGCCACCGCCTGCAGATCTATTCTGTAGTATTTTGAATCAAATTCAATAGAATTACTTTTATTAGTAAAACTATTGTATCCAAAGTCGGCTTTTAAACCAAATTTGTTGTTAAACATATAACGCACTCCAATATCACCAACCCACGGACTTGGAGTACTTGTAAAGTAACCTTCTGCAAATGGTTTTTGAGGTTTAGTCAATCCGCCAGCCAACTCTATAGACCATTTATTAAATCCACTGTTGTTTTCTGTTTGTGCATGAAGTCCTGTTAGTCCAAGAGCAAATGCAAGGGTCATTACAACTTTTTTCATTATTATTGATTTTAAATTTTGGATCAAAAAAACGATAAATTGTAAGTAAATACTTCCGGTAAAAGACAAAAAAGTATTAGAATAGGGTAAATTGCAAACTCATTTCGAATTCAAAAACTTTTTAAGAATGCAAAAAAAGTAATTTTAAATTATAAGTATTTGATGTTGATGTGTTTAGTCAAATCCGTCAATGAATTTTCGCAAAACGTATGCTTTTGAGTTCACATCATAATATCCCAAAATACTGTAATTATTTAATTTGAGAATGTTGGTAAGAAAAACTTCTTTGTGAGAATCTATAAAGTAATACATCTTATCGGCCGCAAGTGGTTCGTGTGTTTCTTGCGTTAATTCAAATTTTTTAGTCCAGACACTTTCAAAATATACCGAATAATTTGTGTCTAAATTATAATAGCCCGAGGAAGGGAAGTCTCCCATAAAATCATCAAACATATTGTGGCCGTTAATAAATATGGCTTTTGATTCTTGGCCGCTTCCTCCCAATGTTATAAAAAGATTTTTATTGTTTTTAAATACAGAAAGACCTGCGCTTAAAGAAGCTAATTCTTTTAAAAACTTACTTGTTTTCTTTAGGTCTTTAGGTCTTCGATTTTCGACCTGCATTAACAGCGGCGAATTGCTAAAACGAATAGTGTCGTTTTTGGAAACAACAAATGTTTTTAAAGCTTCACCAGAATTATAATCTTTGATGTCAAACAAAAGTTTGTCTGAATTGACATTAACTTGATAAAGCTTGTTTTCGTGGTAAAAAGAGTTTGACGTTTTTGGGTTTTTATGGCCCGAAGGCTGCATAAATGTTTTTTCTGTTATCTCTAAATTTTCTAGATTGATGTCAAACAGCTGTGTCTTTCTTATACTTTGATCTAAAGTTAGAATCAAGCGATTTGGAAGTGTATATAATTTGCTTTTTGCAACCGCTTTATACAACGGATTATATTCTCCAGAATCCATTTTTTCAATCGGATTTTCATTCAAAATCTGATTAAAGGTTTTCTGCTGCGTTCTGCGATCACGGAAAGTAAAAGAACTAAAATCGAGAAATTTCTCCTCGGCCATTCCGTTTTTAAATACAAAAACCGTTAAAGCCTGTTTCTCGTTATATTGCAGCAACAGATAAAAATTATTGTCCTTTTGATATTGCGTAATTATAGATTGCTCTTCAAGAGGAATTTTAAACTTCAATGCTTTGGAAGTTTTATTTTCAAAATAATATTTAATTATAATAATGCTTTTCTCCTGTTCAGAAAACCAATATAAGGTTGGGTTTCCATCTTCGCTGAAACTATAACCTATTAAAGATTTGTTTTCTACGAATTGTCGAGAGGTAACAAATTTATCCTTTAAGAAAAGGGCGCTGTTGTATTTTAGTATGGAAAGACTGTCGGAATCCGCGATAAAAACAAAAACATCATGAGTCACTTTGTTCTCTGCATTTAAAATCGCGCTGTGTGATTTACTTTTTAAATCTAATGGATAAGAGGTTAGTACTGTTTGACTTAACGTGACAGTGCTAAAGACTAAAGACCAAAAAAGAAAGATTTGTTTCATGTTTTTTTACGCTCAAAAATCATTCCGTATATACTATTTATTCATAAGCTCCTGAAATAAGTCTACAAATTGACCAACATGCATTCCGTCCATTAAACCATGATGTACATAAACCGCCATAGAAATGGTCCTTTTTCCTGTTTCAGACACCATCATTTTTCCAAATGAAATTTTAGGGCAGCTGTCAGGATAAGTAAAACTTCTGGCATGTGTAAGTGATGTGAAATTTAACCACGGAATTGCCGAAAAGTGAATTAAATTATCATCATCAAAAGACCTTGTAAAAAGTCCGGTTGTGTTTTGAATGCGTTCGATTTCTGTTAATGCAATTTTTTCAAATGTTTTAAAATCGGGATCGTATTCAATTAATGAAAATCCGAATGTGCCGTCTTCGCGCCCAATTGTCGCAGATGCATCTATGCGATCGTTAATATAGATTTTATTTTCTGAAATTCGGTATCTAAAATTTTCAATTGCATTTACAGCAGTTAAAGTTTTATGCAGATAGAAAATGAAAAAAGAGGCGTTCATACTTTTTGCGGTTTGATACGCTTTGGTACAATCAATTTCTACAGTGGCGCCAAAAAAAGGTTCTTCCATCTGTTTAAAATGAGCAAAATGCTCTTTTCTATTCCAGTTTTCTAAGTCTAAAAGTGTTTTCATTATAGTAAATTAGGAACAACTTCTGCAATAGTTTCAAATGAACTAAAGTGTTGGTGTTCAACTTTGTGATTTATTTTTTCGTGTTCCCAAGTGGTGTGAAAAGGAATATGAACTGCGTAACCGCCAATTCCCAATACGGGCAGAACATCAGATTTTAATGAATTTCCGATCATTAAAAACTCATGCGCCTGAATGTCTAAACGGCCCAATAGTTTTTCATAATCAATTTCCTGCTTGTCTGACATCACTTCGATATGATGAAAATAATGCCCTAAACCAGAACGATGCAGTTTACTGTGCTGATCTTTCAAATCGCCTTTTGTAGCAACGACCAATTTGTATTTTCCGTGTAAAGACTGTAAAGTGTCTTCGATTCCGTCCAAAAGTTCGATTGGTTTTTCGAGCAGTTCTTTTCCGTATTGAATGATTTTTTCGATTACTTCAACTGGAATTGTGTTGTTCGAAATATTCATCGCAGCTTCAATCATCGAAAGAATATAACCTTTAATTCCGTAACCATACAAAGGTAAATTGGCAATTTCAATTTTAAATAACTCTTGCGAAATGCCTTGATGCGAAAGATAATCTTCCATCAAAGCGCAGAATTTATGTTCGGTTTCTTGAAAATAAGGTTCGTTTACAAACAAAGTATCATCGGCATCAAATGCGATTACTTTTAAATTTGGAATTTTGCTTTTATGTAACATAATTTTTTTGTTTCAGGTTTTAGGTTTTCTTTGTTTCAGGTTTTTTCTGCCACGAATTCACGAATTTTAGCTAATTTTTTGCCACAGATTGAGATGATTTAAAGATTAAAATATCTGCTCAATCTCCAAAATCTGCGAGAGAACTTTTCCATCACAAATTGCACGAATATTTAAAGCCAATCTGTATGAAAAATTTCTCCATCTAATCCTTAGAAAAAAGCCTTTTTAAAGAAATAGTTTTATCGTAAAAAGTGATTCGGATTCCGAAAAGTAGAACTATACCGCCGAAAACCATTTGTAAAGTTATTTTTTCTTCTAAAAACAACCAAGCTAAAATCGATGTAATTACAGCTTGACTTAATAAACTCAACGAAACTCTGGTCGCGCGCATATGTTGTGTCGCGTAACTAATCGAAAGCCAGGCGCACAATTGACAAATTACGGCTTGTAAAACTAATACAAACCAGCCCGTATTTGAAAATCCTGTAAAAGGTTCGTCCAGCGAATAACATAAAACTCCCAAATAAATGCTCGAAGCAAATAAACTAATTGTCATAAACGATAGAACATCTACTTCTGAAAGTACATTTTTGCTGACCAAAAGATAAATCGAATATAAGATTCCCGATAAAACCGCAAATAGAAATGCCTGATTGAAATTCAGATCAATAAAAAATTCAAATCCAACCAACGTTACCATTCCGAATAAAGACACGACAGTTCCGATCCAAAAGTTGGTGGCAGGTTTTGACTTTAAAAATAAAAAAGTACCAATTCCAACCCAAACTGGAGATAAATTCGTCAGCAGCGAAGCCTGAGTCGCACTTGATTCCTGAATGGCAATATTCCAAACCGCCACATCTGATGAAAATAAAACACCGCAAAGCATCGCTAAAAGTGCAAATTTTAGAGTTGGAAGTTTGAAGTTATTACTAAAAATAACGTAGGGAAGTAATAAAATAAAAGCAAAGAACATTCGATAAAATGCCGAAATTAATCCTGGCGTCAAACGCAGTTTTACTAATATCGGGAAAATCGAGATGCAGAGTATACCGCAGATTAAAGCTAATCTTGGTTTGGTGAGTTTCATTATGTGTATTTAATCGTGTATTATTTATCAAAGATACTTTACAAAATGAATACTTTGAAAGCAAAAAGCGCGAATCAATTAAAAATAGTAATCGGTTCGCGCTTTTTTATGATAGAATTTAATTGTTTTTAATCGAAAAACTTTCTAATCGTATATTCTTTAGTTTTATTGTCGTAATAACCCAAATAATAAACACTCTCCATTTTGAATAGGGTTTGAGAAGATACATCTTTATTATCATCAAAAAAAGTACGGATTTTATCGAAGGCTAATGGTTTTAAATCTCCCTGTATATGATTGTCTTCGTGATCAAACAAACCTTCAATTTTCACCACTTTTTTGCCAGCATAAGAATTGAAATTATCCATTGTTGGACTGAAAAATGCAGCGCCTACAAGAGCACCAATAAAACCATATTGATTAGCAGTTACTTGTCCTGCAGATTGTTGTTGCGCTGAAACCCCTCCGATAGTAATTAACGTATTAGAACCAATATGATAACAAGAAAGACCAGGACGAAGATTATTTAATTTTCTGATAAATTGAGAACTGTTTTCTAAAACTCTTTTAGGACCAAAAAAATCTCCACCTTCTTGATTAATCTCCGAATTTTTAAATTCTATAGGTTTGCCTGCAATAGCAGTGTATGCTTTTAAAATCGTATCATTTAAATCTTTAACATTCAAATATAGTCGGTCAGATGAAGTTTTTATTTGATATAGTTTTTTATCAGAATAGAAAGAGTTTGAATTCAATTCACTGCGAAATTCAGCTTGAATTATAGGATGTTTCAATAATTTTTCTGTACCAGTGTAACTTTCTAGATTTAATATAATTACTTGTGTATAATCTATGTTTGAATCTATTGTTATGACTATTTCTTTACCATCAAAATAACATTTTCTTTTAAATGCCCCATCTGTTATCGAAGTCAAGTTTTCAGGTGTAATATATTTAAGAGAAAACGGAGCTTCGTAAGGAAGCAGGTTTTCTTCTAAAACTCCATATAAATTAGTTCTTTTATAAACGCTTGTGTAAAAATGAAAATCTTTTAATTCAATAGATTTTTCCTCTTGTTTACCGTCTTTATCGAAAATATATAGTTTGAGAATGTTGCTTTTTTTTACAACAGTTAAAAGATAAAATGCGTTGTCTTTACTGAATCTTTGTAAAACCTTTTCATCTTTTAAAGTAAGAGCATACTCTTGATTTGTAATTGTTTTAGAATCAAAATCATAAAACTGAGAAGAGATTTCTTTGAAGTTATCTGAAGACCAATATAACCTCGAGTTTTTGTCATTAATATTATAGCCGATCATGCTGGCATATTTTTTAACATCTGGTCTTGGAGCTGACATGCTGTCGCTAATTTTCATTTGTTCGTTTAAGCGAATTGCTTTTACTTTTTCTTTATCACTGATGAACAAAGTAACTTCTTTCTTTTCGTTATTGACAATTTGAAAAATATCCCTATTCTTTTTAAGAGAAACAGGAGTAGAGTTTACAACTTCTTGAGAAAAAGAAATCAAAAAATTTAAAAGCAAAGAGGTGAGGAGTAGTTTTTTTACCATTGGTTATGTTATTCTTTTGTTTTGCGCGAATATCTAAAATTTTTCTGATATATTTTTTAAATTTTTTGTAAAGCAAAAAGCGCGAATCAATTAAAAATAGTAATCGGTTCGCGCTTTTTTATGATAGAATTTAATTGTTATTCTTCTTTTTCTACAACTTCAATTGTTGGCGGAACTTCCGGTGAATCTTCACCTTTTAGATAACTTGGTAAGTTTAATCCAGCCATATTGAAAAGATCATTTAATGGAGGAACCGTTTTCATCATTCCAGAAACAAAATTGGCAGTTGAGCCATTTTCGCCTTGGCCATTTCCAGAATCCCAAACCGTGATTTTGTCAATTTTGATGTTTTTAACGGCTTCAACCTGAGTTTTAACCAATTCAGGAAGTTTTTCTAATAATAAAAGCTGGAATGCTTTGCTTGGATCTCCGCCTGCTGCAGCCACAACTTCTTTATAACCTTCCGCTTGTTTGGTTAAGATTTCTAAAAGACCTTTTGCTTCGGCTTCCATTTTAGCAAAAATCGCATCGGCTTCTCCTTTTGCATTTTCCCTGATAGTTTCAGCAGCAGCTTGTGCCTCAATGATTGCTCTTTGTTTAGCAATTTCAGCAGGAATTACAATATTGGCAATTTGAGTAGAACGCTCTCTTTCAGAACGCGCCAACTCGGCTTTTTGCTCTGCAACATACGATTCTTCCAATGCTTTTGCCTGTTGTACTTTCTCGGCTGTTATTGCAATACGCAATGATTCTGCTTCTTTTTCTCTACGAAGAGCCTCAGAATTTGCAATTGCAATCTTGGCCTCATTTTCTCCCTGAATCGCAATCGCATTTGCTTCAGAAGTTTTTACCCTTGTATCTCTTGCTGCTTCTGCCTTTCCAATAGTTTCATCTTTAGACGCAGTTGCAATACTAATTTCTCTATCTTTTTGAGTAATGGCAATTTTTACGTCGCGATCTCTGTGTGTTTCCGCAATTTGAGTGTCTTTTTCTCTGTCAGCAAGAGCTTTACCCGTTTCTCCAATTTTCTCTTGCTCAGCAACACTAATTTTTGCTTCGTTTATAGCTTTTGCTGCAGCTTCTTTTCCTAAAGCTTCAATGTAGCCAGATTCGTCTTTGATGTCGGTAACGTTGACGTTGATTAATTTTAAACCAATTTTCTTTAATTCGCTGTCAACGTTTTTCGAAATATTATCTAAGAATTTATCACGGTCTGAGTTGATTTCTTCAATTGTCATGGTTGCAATTACCAAACGTAACTGTCCAAATAAAATATCCTTTGCAAGTTCTTGAATTTGTTCTGATGACAATCCTAAAAGTCTTTCAGCAGCCGTATTCATACTGTCTGTTTCTGTAGAAATTGCGATCGTAAATCGGCAGGGAACATCGACTCTAATGTTTTGACGGCTTAACGCATTGGTTAAATTGGCTTCGATAGAAAGCGGTTTTAAATCTAAAAATGCATAATCCTGAATTACCGGCCAGATAAAAGCCCCGCCACCGTGTACACATTTTGCAGATGTACCGCCTGTGCGACCGTAGATAACTAAAATTTTATCAGAGGGGCAGCGCTTGTACCTTGAAATTAATGCCGAAATTGTTACGAATAGAACGATTGCCGCAACTGCAATTAAAATAATTGGGTTCATTATCATTATTATTTATGTTATATGGTTTCTACAATTAAGATGTTGTTGTTTTCTATTTTTACAACTTTAACGGCTGTTCCCGACGGAATTCTTTCATTTTCTGTCATGGCTTCCAGTTCATGAAAAGCACCGTTTACACTAATCAGGATTTTACCTTTTCCATTTTTATTTTCGGGAATCGTCAAATAAACTTCAGCAGTTTTATTTACCGTATTGGTTATTTTAAAAGAATTGTCTTCGGCTAGTTTTTGTACTTGTTTGATCACGAAAAAAAATAAAAGCACAAACAAAAGCCCAACAACAAAAGAAGTCATAATGATAAACACGGGGTTTTCGCCAAGAATGGAATAAAAAGAAATTCCAGTCCAGCTGAAACCTAAAAGAAAGTTGATCAGATTTCGTAAGGAAAACCATTGAAAGTCATCTCCGCCATGAACATCGGCATCAAAATCGGTATCGAAACCATCAGCGACATCAAGACCTGAAAAGGTAATAATAGTTTGAATGATAAAAATTAAACTTGTTGGAATTGCGATATACCAAAAAGATTTAAGTAGTCCAGGTAAACTTTCTAATAGCTCCATAATTTTCAGTTTTTCGAATAACTTTTGGCGCTAATATCTTACTTTTTATGAAAGAAAACTAATTTTACTAAAAATCGATGTTTTGGTAATCTCTAAGAGCAAAAAGCGTGAAATCAAATAAGAATTTCACGCTTTTAATGCAATTGTATTAAACCGCAATAATTTTATTGCAGGCTGTTTCAATTTGTTTGTCAGAAAATGATCCGACTGCTTTTGCCAGCATTTTACTGGTTCTAATAGAATTAATCATTTTAATCCTGAGATCTTGGTCATCGCCCATTTCAGTTAACAGAATGGTCTCGAAAATTTCTGAGAGATATTCTGGCTGCTCTCTAAAATCATCTACAAACCAAAGGTCTGAGAGAAATTTTGCCATTGCTGTCATTACAGCCGTTTCTGTTGTTTTTTCATTTTCTGTTTGCATATTAGAAAATATTAGATACACGAATACCACGCTTTAGGTGTGCAAACATTCCAAGGAATAATTTTAGGAGGTTTCCCGTTCCTTCACCATGACGTGGTATACGCTTATGTTAACTTAAAATAAGTTTATGGATTTCTCCTTGTGAATAATGTTTGCAGAACAAACTTACAAATATAAATTCGAAAGAAACAACAAAATGTAAGAATTTTATCTTGTTTTTGTTGTGCAGTTTTGTCATTTCGAGGAACGACATGTTTACTGTCTAAATCAGTTTAATTTACAGTCTCTCCATTTGGAGCATCCGCATCTGGATTTACGAAAACCAATTTTCCTTCCGCGTTTGTTGTCATCAAGATCATTCCTTGACTTTCGACACCGCGTAAAGCTCTTGGAGCTAAATTTGCTAATACAGAAACACGTTTTCCGATGATTTCTTCTGGCGAAAAACTCTCTGCAATTCCTGAAACAATCGTACGAACATCAATTCCGGTATCAACTTTAAGAACCAGAAGTTTGTTTGCTTTCGGCATTTTTTCAGCTTCCAAAATAGTTCCGATACGAATATCCATTTTCGCAAAATCCTCAAACTGAATTAAGTCTTTTTGCGGTTCTGGTTGTTTGCTTTCAGCAAGATTAGCCGTTTTTGTTGCTTCCAATTTATCTATTTGTTTTTGTATTTCTTCGTCTTCAATTTTTGCAAAAAGCAATTCTGCTTCACCAATTTTATGTCCTGCCGGAATTAAATCTGAATTTTCAGAAATGTCATTCCAACCTAATTTTTTATCCAAAATAATCTCTTTTGCATCACGATCTTTCTCTTTCAAGAATTTGCTGAATCCTGCAAAATGTTCTTTAAGATCACCTAAATTCAGGATTTTAGACAATTTAGCCGATGTAAAAGGTAAAAACGGTTCAGCTAAAACGCTCAAAGCAGCAGCAATTTGCAACGCCACATACATTTGCGTTTTTACACGCTCTGGATTGTCTTTCATTACTTTCCAAGGCTCTTCATCAGCAAGATATTTGTTTCCTAAACGCGCAACATTCATTAATTCGCCCAAAGCTTCACGGAATCTGTAACGCTCAACCGAACTTGAAATCACAGCTGGATACGCTTTTAATTCGGCTAAAGTTTGTTCGTCAACTTCAGTAAATTCATTTGGCGTCGGAATAACACCTTCGTAATATTTGTTCGTTAAAACCACAACACGATTAATGAAATTTCCGAAAATCGCAACCAATTCATTATTATTTCTCGCTTGGAAATCTTTCCAAGTAAAATCATTATCTTTTGTTTCCGGCGCGTTTGATGTTAATGCATAACGCAAAACATCCTGTTTGTCTGGGAACTCTTCTAAATATTCGTGTAACCAAACCGCCCAGTTTTTAGAAGTCGAAAGTTTGTTTCCTTCCAAATTCAAAAACTCATTTGCAGGAACGTTGTCTGGCAAAATATAACTTCCTTCGGCTTTAAGCATGGCAGGGAAAATGATACAGTGAAAAACAATATTGTCTTTCCCAATAAAGTGAACCAATTTCGTTTCTTCATCTTTCCAATACGGTTCCCAATCTTTTCCTTCGCGCGCTGCCCATTCTTTCGTAGACGAAATATATCCGATAGGTGCATCAAACCAAACGTATAATTTTTTTCCTTCGGCACCTTCAACAGGAACGTCAATTCCCCAATCCAAGTCACGTGTTACCGCACGAGGTTCCAATCCGCCGTCGATCCAAGATTTTACTTGTCCGTAAACGTTAGGTTTCCAGTCGTTTTTATGTCCCACCAAAATCCATTCTGTCAAGAAATCAGAATAACGGTCTAAAGGTAAAAACCAGTGTTTCGTTTCTTTTAAGATTGGAGTTTCTCCTGTAATTGTCGATTTTGGATTAATCAAATCTGTCGCATTCAAAGTCGATCCGCAGTTTTCACATTGATCGCCGTAAGCTCCTTCATTACCACATCTTGGGCAAGTTCCAACCACAAAACGATCTGCTAAAAACTGATCTGCTTTTGCATCGTACAATTGCTCGGTTACTTCTTCAATAAAATCACCATTATCATACAGTTTTCTAAAAAATTCCTGAGCCGTATCATGATGAATTTTTGCCGAAGTACGAGAATAATTATCAAATGAAATTCCGAAATCAGAGAATGATTTTCTTATTATTCCATCATATTTATCAATAACTTCTTGTGGTGTAATTCCTTCTTTTTTGGCTTTCATCGAAATTGCAACGCCGTGTTCATCGCTTCCGCAAATAAATGCAACGTCTTTTCCTTGCAAACGCAAGTATCTCGAATATATATCTGCAGGCACGTAAACACCCGCCAAATGCCCAATATGAATAGGTCCGTTGGTATAAGGCAATGCCGCTGTGATAGTATATCTCTTTGGATTCTGTGTCATAACTCAATTTTATTGAGTGCAAAAATAAGCAATAGAATTGAGATTTTAATATTGATAGGAGAATCGCACGTAATTTCGCAGAGCTGCACGAATAAAAACACAAAGTTTCGCAGAGATTTTTTATCTGTTTGTGTTAAAAGAATCTCGCAAAGTTGCGAAGTCGCAAAGTTTTTGTTTCACGCAGATTCCGCAGATTGAGCAGATTTAATTAGAAAATCCCTTTAATCCTTTAATATGGGGCATTAATTTAAAAACTTTGCGACTTTGCGAGATTAAGTCGATTTGCTTTAAAATAAATTAGCGTTTCACTTCGAAAAATCTCTTCGCATCTCTGTAAAACAACCCCACAAAATAGAACCAGTTTAAACTACGTTTGCCTCTTATAAATAAAGATATATTTCGCAATCTTTGCACTCGAAAAAAACAAGTTTATGAGCAAGACAAAATTAATCATCAATAAAAACGGATCTATTAAAATCGAAGGAGATTTTGAAATCATGGATCCAGAAGGAGTACTTTACGGTTTACAAGGAAGAGCTGCACTTGGCCTTTGCCGCTGCGGATTATCTGCAAACAAACCATTTTGCGATGGAGGACACAGAAACAATTTCGAACACGATTCTGTTGCGTTTGATTTACCGCCAATGAAAACAAACTAAAATTCATTTAGGTTAAAATATTTTAAAACCGCATTCTATTTGGATGCGGTTTTTTTATGCAGTTTTTTTATAAAAGTAAGTTATTACTTAGAAAACAATATTACATTTACGCAACTTTAATTTCCCAAAAATGAAAAAACTAATAATACCACTGTTGCTTTTGTTTTTGAGTACAACTTATGCTCAAACTCAAAAAACGATTTCCAGCGATTGGACTTCTTTCAATCAGACAATTGATATTCAGACTGCTGTTACGAAGAAATTTAAGGTAATTGCTTCTGTTAAAGTCGAAACTGCAGAACCAGCATCTTGGGCTGGTGTCTGGGCAAGAGTTGATACCAAAAATGACGAAGAAGGTTTTTTTGACAATATGCAGGACAGGCCTGTAAAATCTAAAGAATGGAATTCTTATACCGTTGAAGGAACTTTAGATAAAAACAGCAAATCATTAAGTTTTGGAGGTTTGTGTATCAATAACGGAAAATTCTATTTTGACAAATTCGAATTGTTGATTGAGAACGATAAAGGTGTTTTTGAACCTTTTACAGTTTTGAATTCAAGTTTTGAAACTCCTGTAAAAAATGGGGATATTCCGAAATGGAGCTTTGGAACCTCAAAAGAAGCTATTGTTAAAGTAAAAGAATTTAAAATTTCTTCAGACAAGTCAAGTGTCGACGGAAAAAGCAGTATACTATTAGAAGGAAGCGGTATTAAACCAAGACCAGAAGCTAGAATAGGAAATGTTGAAGGAGCTTCTCCAAAAATCAGCGACATGATTTCGATGCTTGAAGACCTTAAATCACGCGTGGAAAGAACGGTGAAAAACATGAGCCAATATGAAATTGATTATCTTCATGATGAAGAAGCCAATCGAATTGGAGCTTTGGTAATGCATTTGGCTGCAGCCGAAAAATATTATCAGGTTTTTACTTTTGAAAACAGGGATTTTAATGAAGAAGAAAAGAAAATATGGAACAACGCTTTAAATCTAGATCAAGGCGGACGAGACGATTTTAAAGGTCACGATATTCAATATTATTTGGACATTTATAATCAAGTGCGTGCAAAAACAATTGAAGAATTAAAGAAAAGAGATGACGCTTGGTTTGCCCAAGTTCAGTTAAAATACGATATGACAAATCAATATTGCTGGTTTCACGTTATGGAACACCAATCAAGTCATTTAGGTCAGATTTTGTTTTTGAAAAAACGAATTCCGCCAGAGAAACCGCAACAAAAAACGCTTCCAAAAGAGATTAAGAAATAAAACCAAAAAAGCTGCATCTTGAAAAATGCAGCTTTTTTTATATTTGCTTTAGTTGAGGTTTTACTATTTCAAAAAAAGTCTGATATTGATTATTGTTTTCTGGATTGGTGATTCTGGAAAAGCCACAATTTTCAAAACAAATTCTTAGATAATTGATAAATGTAGTGTTATGTTCTTCATACAAAAATTGTCCATCAACACTTGGTTTTGAAGTGACTTGTAAAGCATAACCCTGACCACCACTAATATTGTCTTTATGAAAATAATCAGCGGAAAGCTCTAATGAGACAAAACCATCATCTTCATAATATTCTTGAAAAGTTTCAAAAGCATATTCATCTGTAACTATTGAAATAAGCTCATCCAAACTTATTATTTGAATTGGATCTGCATATTCCCAAATAAAATCTTCATTTGTATCATAGTCCCAGCCAAAATTACACGCACCAACAATCTTATAAAACATTTTTAAAGATAAAGGCACAAATCCGAACGACTTAACTGATTCTTCTAGTTTTTCTAGTAATGAATCTGTGTTTGGTAGAGGATTTAATAATGGACGTTCAAAATTAAATTGAAAATCAGTTTTAAAAAGATAATTGATGTTTACCAATTCCTTGTAAATAATACCAAGATTATAAGCTACTCGTTCAAAAGTTTCAGTTAATACTTTTTCAATTTCAACACTATTATTTGGCAGAAATGCATCATTACCAAGTTCATAAATGTCATTATAAACTTCTTTTGTTTCTCCTTTTAAATATCTTTCGTAGAAATTCATTTAATATTAATTTTAATTGAGGGTATTATCTTTTGCAGATTGATCAGAGTGATAATTTTTAAATATCTAAAAATGTATCATTTTCATTGTAATAATTTAAACATTCAATTAGTTTAGTAATACTTACAGTCGGATTTTGAGATGTTGCTAAGTCAATTACATCTTGAAAATTATCACACGAATATCCAAAATCAAAGTTCATTTTGATAACTTCTACAGGATATATTTCGTTATCATCTTCACCAATTTGTACTGTGTTTCCGACGTACACAATCATTTCGGGAAAGAGTTGATTATTATCATTAGGTATATAAATGTCGTAGTAATAATCAATATTGTAATTTTGTGAACGATCTTTTTTTTCTTTAACAAATGTTATAAAATTGCCCAAAATCCATGTTTTGTTTTTAAAGTATTGCATTTTACAAATTGTAATAATTATTTTACAAATATAATGCTTTAAATATTCTAATGTTTTTAATTAACGTTTAAAGTATCTCAAACTGAAAGAAAACCTCATATCGAATTTAATAATTTACTAAGAGATTAAGAAATAAAACCAAAAAAGCTGCATCTTGAAAAATGCAGCATTTTTTATGGATTACAGTGAATTTTAAAATGTAAGTACTTGTATTTAAATTAATTACTTTAATTTTAGTTCGGTATAAATAATTTACTTATTTATGGAAGAACTTACTCATATCAAATCAATTATCGGAATCATTCTGGGTTTAAGTTTAACGCATCTTATCAAAGGATCTGTAATTTTTATTCAACATCCAGGGCGTAAGAAATTTTATTTTGTGCATGCGCTGTGGGTGTTTTATGTTTTTTTAATGCTGATTCATTTTTGGTGGTGGGAGTTTAATCTTAAATTAATTCATGAATGGTATTTTGCAGATTATTTCTTTATTATCTGTTATATTTTGATTTATTATCTGCTCTGCGCCATTCTTTATCCAGACGATTTAGTAGAGTATACAGGTTATGAAGATTATTTTTATTCCAGAAAGAAGTGGTTTTTTTCTATTTTGGCCATAAGCTTCGCTGCCGATATAATTGATACCGCAATTAAAGGAGGAGATTATTTTTTATACAATCAAACCGAATATTTTGTTCGTGTTGTAAGCCACATTATTTTATGTTTTGTGGCAATAAAAGTCGATAATAAAAGGTTTCATATTATTTTAGTACTGCTTTTTATTATTTACGAACTCTCTTATATTCTGAGATTGTTTAATGTTGAATAAAATGATGAAAATTAAATTGCATTTAGAATGAAAATTAAACTTTCCATAGTACTCTTTCTTTTGTTTTTAAACAAAGGAGTGGGGCAGAACAAAATAAATCTATTCTCAGAAATCAATTACAATTCAATTCCTGCGATAAATTTAAGCGAATATAAATCGGTTCAGGAACGTGATTCACGATTTCAAAATCCGAATATTGCGTTGGGAGTCGGAATTTCTGGCGGCGGATCGAGAGCACAGTTTTTTAGTATGGGCGTTCTTTTAGGATTGGAAGAAGTTCAGGAAGAAAGTTCCAAACGCAATTTTTTAAATGAAATTGATTATTTCTCTACCGTTTCTGGAGGCTGTTATTCGGCGGGATATTATTTAACAATATTGAAAAATAAACTGCAATACGATAATTGTACTTTCAATTAATTTTATTTCTCTAAAGCAGATGCCTTTAAATCGGAAGTAAATAAATCGGCGACACTTTTCTCTCTTTTAAATAACAGCAGAAACGAAAAAGGAGAAAAAATCTCTATGGCACAGCGGCTGGATTTAGAAGTTTTGCAATACGACAGCTCGAATCCTGAAAATCAGAATAAGTTTAAAAACCAAATGCGCTTAGCTGATTTCTTTGTTCCGAAAGACAGTAAAAAAACTCCAGAATTACCCATGATGGTGGCCAACGGAACTGCCTATAACAATGGAGAACGATTTCCTTTTATGCCGCATATAATTCGGGCATTAAAAATCAATTCGTCTTTGGCTCCCAATAAAGCATCAATTCCGCTTGACGAAAACCTAATTAACAACGGATATGATTTCCCTCTTACGTATGCTATTACGGCGAGTTCTGCTTTTCCAGGTGTTCTTCCCAAAACAAAATTCGGAATCAAAAATCAGGATAAAATTTTGTGTGTGATTGATGGCGGCGCTTCAGATAATATGGGTTATGAAACTTTGATTGAACTGCTTCATAACGACTCGAAAGTGAAAGACAAAAACAAAAAAGCACTTTTTATAGATTGTTTAGGCCAAGGTAAAAAAGCACCTTTTATAAATGATGAAAAAATCAGATTGATTTCCTTGTTAGAAACGGCTTCATTATATACCGTTCAAACCCGATACATGACTTTTGAGAGAGATGTCGAAAATGTACTGGAACGCTATAAAATTCCAACTTCAAATTATCAGGTTATTGGATTTACCACTTTGCGAAATCATTTGTCAGATCTAAAAAAAGATCAGCAATACGAAGATTTGGTTACGCAGTTAAAAAACACCGATGACGAAGCGGCAAGCTGGCTGAAGGTTCATGATGATTTTAGAAATCTGTTAATTGCTAAATTTGGAGCTGAAAGTTTTAAAAAAGACAAAAATGGCGAATTGCAGCTTTCAAGTTTAGAAAAAGAAAAGTTTAAAGATTTTGGTGCCAGCGAGCTTTTAATGCTTTATGAATATTCGTCACACGTAGAAACCAAACTCAAAATTACACCCGAAGAAAAAGAAATGTTATTGCTTTCCGGGCGTTTTGCAGCGTATTTAAAAACAAAGGAACTGAAAGAATTATTAGCAGAAAATAAGGGCTTGTAGATTACTGTTCAAAAACAATCTTTTTTGTTGTCTTTGCTATTTTTATAATGTCATAAGGTCTGGATAATCTAGAAGTAAGATCTCCGTTTTTCAATTTTTCTATTTCGACAATTATAGTATTGCGGTTTTCTGTAATTCCAACAACATCTACTGAGTGTCCGCCGCTTCCTTGTGTTCTATCAATAATTACAATGATTTGATATTGGCTGAAATCAATATTCGTTTCTTTAAAATCTTTGGTTAAATTATTTACTGCATCCATTTCAGTCAATAATTTATTCCAAGTTGCAGTATCTTTAATTATTAAATGCCTTTGGGCTACACTTTCGTCATTAGGAAAAGAATCTCCCTTACCAACCACAGAAAACTGCACATCAGACTGAGGTAAATCGTCATTTTCACAGCTTGTTAAAGCAAGTAAAAGAGCGAAAATTAGTAAAATATGTTTCATGACTTTTGGTTTTGGTTGGAAGAACGATAAAGCACTGCTTATTTAATAGATGCTTTTTTTGTAAAAGGTTGCTTAAAGTTAGTTAAAATTTTTATGCATCATTCTTATTTATAACGTAAATTTTCATTAAAAATTGCAATAAGTTAAAGGAATGTCGTAAAAATATATTTTTTATAAAAATAGTGTTCAGAATTTATATTACGATTTCTAATTTTAATAAAATTAATTGCGTCCAGCTTTAGCTGGAGGTTTTGTTATCGATCGTCAAATAGGCTTTAGCCGAAGTGTATTATTTGGCTAAAGCCCTTTATGAAGCAATATTTTTTGATCTCCAGCTAAAGCTGGACGCAATTCAAAGATTTAGATTTTTAAATTTTTCACTTTCGAAGCTAAAACACCTTTGTCAAAGTTTCAAACTTTGAAAAAGGTTTCTGTGGTTAAGGAAAATACGAAACAAGTTTTGATTGGAATAAAGTATTTCTTTTCTCCAATATTTTACCCGAAATTTGCAAATCAATCTCAAAACAAATTCAAATGGAATTCGGTAAAATCATCATTTCAGAAACTGCGGCAAAAAGCGAAAATCCGCAAGACGTTGTTAATTCAAATATTTCGGTAATTAATTTAATGCGCGAAGAAAAAATAGACGACGATTTGATTCACGAAGATGCGTTGATGAGTTACTACTTGGATTTTTACACCTCAAAATATACCGAAGGAAATTTTTCAAAATTCGTGTACGATTCTGGCTGGAATAAAGAACTTAATGAATTAATTGAAGAAGGTTTGGCCTTAATTGGAGCCGAAAAACATTTGGCTTTATTTCAGGAACAAAGTAGAAAACTGCGTTTACAAAGCAATATTAAATTGGGTAAGTTCCTGCAGGGAAAATTCGACGTTCCAAATCCGTTTCGTGATCTTCTGAATAATAATGATTATTTTGAATTGGATGAAAATCTGGTTGAATTAAATGCATCGTTTTTAAAATCGCATCCGGATACAGAAGTACTTTCTGTTGAAGAGATGTTCTCGGCTTTAGAAGAATTTGTTGGGCATGAAATAAAAAGAGATTAAATTATCTAAAGGGCTGTTTTAATTGGAATTTTTATTGTTTTAGGAAATAGGTTTTGAAATTTTAATTTTCTTAGTATGAATTGTAAGAAAATTATATATTTGGAGCACCCTAAATCTTCTAAACAAATAATGCCTATGAAAAAATGTATTCTCTTAAGCGGCGTTTTATTGTCCTTGATCGCCTGCGGAAAAAGTGAAAAGAGTATAAACAAAACAGAAATTCAGAATCAAGAACTGCTTTCTCAAACAGAATCAAATACTGATTTAAACAGCAAACCGCTAAAAAAACTCATTTTCAAAAATCTGGATGACATAAAAGATTCGGAAGAATTAAATCTGCCATTACTTTCTAAAGTCGCTTCCAACCTAAAAATTAAATATTCAAACATTAAAATAGACGAAACGAGTTCTATTAACTATGACGATAAAACTGCTTTTTTTGTTCTAACAACTGTAGAGCGTAATAAAAAGAGCCACAAAGCGGAAGGTTATGAAAATTTGGGAAATTATTTTCAGCGTAAATATTTATTTGTAAACAGAGAAGACGGATGCATTATTGCAGAAGAATTTGATGCTAATTTAGGTTATTATGATAATGAATCAATCCGTTTTTCTAAATCACATATTTTAAAAGATTTAGTTTATTTAAACGAAAATACTCCGGCAATTGCTTTTTACACAGAAGCCAGCGCAAGCAGTAGAATTGTATTGTATTCCGAGCGAAAATTTACATTGGTAACTTTAGCCGAAAACGAAATTAAAAAAGTTTTATACGGATATCCAATTCGAATGACAAATGGAGATTCTAACGGAGGCAATACGTACCAAATAGAAACTTTGGAAACCGGTTTAAGTTTTGGAGATCATAAAACAAATGGTTTTTTCGATTTAATCATAACCAAAAACTTTTCGTACGAAGAAGCATTTGAAAGTGATTCTGAAAATAATTTAGCTGAAGAAACGAATCTGAAAACCAAAAAAGAATCGGAGAAAATAAAGTTTAACGGCAGGGAATATGCTTTTCATAGAGATGACAGGCATCGTTTTCTGGAGTAAAATTTATAAATCTCAACTAATACCAAGAGCACTTTTTTAGTGCTTTTGCTGTTTCTGGGAGATTTGAGTTTTCCTTGTAAACTTTGTCCTATTGTTAACAAACATTTCCTTAAATTTGCTTCCGTTATAAAAAATACAATAGTTATAAAAATCAAGCTATGTTACAAATTGCATTTATTAGAGAAAATCAAGAGAAAGTAATCAAAGCTTTAGCAAAACGAAATATCGATGCTAAAAGCGTTGTTGAAGAAGTGGTTCAATTAGACGAAAATCGTCGTGCTGCACAGGTAGAATTAGACAATACTTTATCAGAATCTAATAAATTGTCCAAAGATATTGGTGAATTGATGAAAGCTGGTGAGAAAGCAAAAGCAGCAATCCTAAAAGAAAAAACAGTTTCGCTAAAAGAAAAGAGTAAAGAACTAAGCGAGAAAGCAGAAGCTTTGGCGGTTGAGTTAACGAATAAATTATACACATTACCAAATCTTCCAGCAGATATCGTTCCTGAAGGAAAAACTCCAGATGACAATTTGAATGTTTTTCAAGAAGGAGATATTCCAGTTTTACATGAAGGCGCACAGCCTCATTGGGAATTGGTAAAGAAATACGATATTATCGATTTTGAATTGGGTGTAAAAATCACTGGAGCTGGATTTCCTGTTTACAAAGGAAAAGGAGCAAAATTACAGCGTGCCTTAATCAATTATTTTTTAGATAAAAACACTGCCGCAGGATATAATGAAGTTCAGGTGCCTCATTTGGTAAATGAAGCTTCTGGTTTTGGAACAGGACAATTGCCAGATAAAGAAGGGCAGATGTACCATTCTACAATTGACGATTTATATTTGATTCCAACGGCTGAGGTTCCAGTTACGAATTTATTCCGTGATGTAATTTTAAACGAAAGCGATCTGCCGGTTTTACATACTGCTTATACGCCTTGTTTCCGTCGTGAAGCGGGTTCTTACGGAGCGCACGTACGCGGATTAAATCGTTTGCATCAATTTGACAAAGTAGAAATTGTACGTGTTGAACATCCTGAAAAGTCTTATGAAGCACTTGACGGAATGGTAGAACATGTAAAAGATATTTTAAAAGAATTAAAACTGCCATACAGAGTTTTACGTCTTTGCGGAGGCGATATGGGATTCACATCTGCTTTAACGTATGATTTTGAAGTATTTTCTACAGCACAAGACCGCTGGTTAGAAATTAGTTCTGTTTCTAACTTTGAAACTTTCCAGGCAAATCGCTTGAAATTACGTTTCAAAGACAAAGATGGAAAAAATCAATTGGCACATACCCTTAACGGAAGTTCATTAGCGCTTCCTAGAGTTTTAGCCGGAATTATTGAAAACTACCAAACTCCAGAAGGAATCGTAATTCCAGAAGTTTTACGCCCTTACTGCGGATTTGATATTATAAACTAGTTTTTTAGTTTTCAGTCGCAGTTTTCGGTCTCAGTTAGATACTGGACTGAAAACTGCGACTGCGACTGAAAACTGAAAACTGCGACTAAATGATGGATGGAATATTAAACTGGAACGTAGATCCTGTTATTTTCTGGATTACAGATAGTTTTCCTTTAAAATATTACGGAGCTCTTTTTGCCAGCGGACTTCTTCTAGGATTTTATATTGTTAGAAATATCTATAAAAAAGAAAATCTTTCGCTGGACAATCTCGACACTTTACTTATTTATGTAATTGTTGGAACCGTTCTTGGCGCGAGATTAGGACATTGCTTTTTTTATGAAGCAGATTATTTTCTAAAGCATCCGATAGAAATTCTTTTACCAATCCAGAAAATAAAAGGTTCTTATGAATTTGTGGGCTACCAAGGATTAGCAAGTCATGGCGGTTCGATAGGAGTTATTACAGCAATGATTTTATATTGCCGCAGATACAAAGTAAAATTCTTAGGCCTTTTAGATAAAATGGCAGTTGCAGTTCCTGTAACCGGTACATTTATCAGATTGGGAAATTTTATGAATTCTGAAATCTACGGAAAACCAACCAATGGAAATTGGGGAGTTGTTTTTCAAAGAGATGATTTAATTCCCAGACATCCAACGCAACTGTATGAAGCATTTGCTTATTTATTGATCTTCGGGATTTTGTTTTACATGTACAAATCGGAAAAAATTAGAAATGCACAAGGATTAATCTTTGGAACTTTCTTAACTTTATTATTCTCAGCTCGATTTATAATTGAATTTTTCAAAGAAAATCAAGAGAGTTTTGAAAATAATATGCTGATTAATATGGGGCAGATTTTAAGTATTCCGTTTATTGTAATTGGTTTAGCCTTGATAATTTGGAAAAATAAAAAAGTCACAGTTTACAGTGGCAGTTTACAGTAACTGACTGAAAACTAAAAAAAGTCACAGTGGACAGTGACAGTTTGCAGTAACTGAAAAAAAGTCACAGTTTACAGTCACAGTTTACAGTTTGTAAGACTGAAAACGGCGACTGCGACTGAAAACTAAATAAAAGGCAGTATGAAAAACATATTGATTTATATCGTTTTATTGTGTTCTGGTTTTGCATTTAGTCAAAACGAGCAGCTGGCTCAATATTACTACGATAAAGGGGATTTCGATAAAGCTAAAATCAGCTACGAAGAACTTTTAAAAAGTGCGCCTTCTAATACGCAGTATTTTTTAAGAACAGTCGATTGTTATCAGCAGTTACAGCAGTTTACAAATGCTGAAAAAGCAATTCAAGACCGTTACAATCGTTATAAACAAGGTGTTTTTTTAGTTGAGTTAGGATATAACTTTCAACTGCAGAAAAATGATTCGAAAGCCAAAAATTATTACGAACAGGCAATTGAAAAAATAAAAATAAATCCGAATGATGTTTACGGCGTTGCTAATTCATTCGAGAAAAAAGTATTGTTGGAATATGCTTTAAAAGCGTACCAAACCGCAATGCAGATTCAGCCGAACTTCAATTTCAATTTTCAAATCGGAATGCTCTACGGACAATTAGGAAAAACCGATCAAATGATCGATTTATTATTGACAGAATCTTTTACAAATCCGCAAAATACCAATCTGATCCAAACGCAGCTTTCTCGATTTATGAATGGAGAAACAGATAATACGGCTTTTAAAGATGCAATGCGAAAAGCATTAATTCTTAAAACCCAAAAAGATCAGGACGTTTTCTGGAATCATTATTTAAGCTGGTTTTATGTACAGCAGAAAGAATTCGGAAAAGCTTTTATTCAAGAAAAAGCAATTTACAAACGCGAACCCGAATCGTTGATGAGTATCGTCAATCTGAGTCAGTTTGCAATGAATGAAGACGATGATGAAACTGCTGTAGAAATTCTAAATTTTATTCTTCAAAATACCAAAGATTTAGATTTATTGATTCAATCTAACGCCTATTTAATGCAGATTAAGATTGATAATGCTCAGGAAAAAGATTATCCCGCTATCCATCAGGAATTACAGCAGTTACTGGCAACTTACGAAATCAATCCTTTTACCTTATCTTTGCAGCTGATTCAAGCGCATTTTCTGGCTTTCAATTTGAAAAAAACAGAAGAAGGAAAGGCAGTTGTCAAAAAGGCTTTAGAATTAAATTTAAACGAATATCAAAAGGCCGATGCCAAAATGGAGCTGGCAGATATTTTACTTTTAGAAGAAAAATACAATCAGGCACTTATTTATTATTCGCAGATTCAATTGGATTTAAAGAATGATGTAATGGCGCACGAAGCCAGTTTAAAAGCGGCAAAAACCAGTTATTACAAAGGCGATTTTGAATGGGCGAATAAACAGTTTAAAGAATTAAAAGCGGCCAATACGCAGTTAATTGCCAACGACGCACTAGAATATTTTCTATTAATTAATGATAACACCGCTGCAGATTCTACTCAAGTCGCTTTGAAGCAGTTTGCAAAAGGAGATTTTTTAATTTATCAGAATAAAAAACAAGACGCCATAACGCAGTTTCAGAATATTTTAAAAACCTTTAAGGGACAAGAAATAGAAGCTGTAACATTATTGCGTTTAGGGAAAGTCTATGAAAGTCAGAAAGATTTTGCTTCGGCTTTAAGCCAATACCAGCAGATTATTGACAATCACAGTGACGGAATCTACGTAGACGAAGCACTATTTTTCTCAGCCGAAATTTACAATGACGAATTGAAAGAGGTAGAAAAAGCAAAACCACTTTATGAAAAGGTAATTTTTAATCATCAAGACAGTATTTACTTTGTCGATGCCAGAAAAAAATACCGCGAATTAAGAGGAGATAAGAATTTGTAGTTTGGTTTAATCGGTTAAACGTTTAACCGAATAACCAATTAAACAATTAAACAAAAAGAATTAGTAATACGATGATTCAATAAAGGATTTAAGAGCCTAAAATAAAAACTTAGAACCTTAACGCCTTAGAATCTCAGAACCTTAGAAAAAAATGATTATTTACAACGTTACCACAAACATACACGAAAGCGTTCACGACCAATGGTTAAAATGGATGCAGGAAAAACATATACCAGAAATATTGGCTACTCAAAAATTTTCATCGGCACGAATTGTAAAAGTTTTGGTTGAAGAAGAAATGGGCGGTATTACTTATTCTGTACAATATGTAACCGACAGCAAAGAAACTCTAGATAAGTTTTATATCGAAGATGAACCAGAATTTCACAGAGAAGCTTTAGGTTTATTTGCAGATAAAATGCTTTCTTTTAGAACAGAATTAGAAGTTATTTCGGAACACTAGGTTTTAGTTTACAGTCACGGTTTTCAGTTTACAGTTGAGAATTAGAAAATAACGAAATAAAGCTTTGTTTCTTTGATCCTTAGTGGCAAAAAATAAATAAAATAGGCATTGCCTTTACAGCAAAAAGAATACTTTTGCGCCCTCGCGGCAAACAAGAAATAAAATGGAAAAAGTAAAAGCCAAAAAACATTTAGGACAGCACTTTCTTAAAGACGAAAGCATTGCAAAAGCTATTGCCGACACTTTAAGTCTGAAAGGATACGATGAGGTTTTAGAAATAGGACCGGGGATGGGTGTGCTTACTAAGTATTTACTTGAAAAGCCGATTAACACACACGTTATTGAGATTGATACAGAATCTGTAACGTATCTGGGTGCCAATTATCCAAAATTAAAAGAGAAAATTATCTCTCAGGATTTCCTGAAATATAACATAAACGAAGTTTACGAAAACAAACAGTTTGCCATTATTGGTAACTTTCCGTATAATATTTCGACTCAAATTGTTTTCAGAACTTTAGAATTTAAACATCAGATTCCAGAATTTTCAGGAATGTTTCAAAAAGAAGTTGCCGAAAGAATTTGCGAGAAAAAAGGCTCCAAAGCCTACGGAATATTATCCGTTTTAGCCCAGGCTTTCTATATTACAGAGTATCTGTTTACGGTTGATGAAAACGTTTTTATTCCTCCGCCCAAGGTTAAGTCGGGTGTGATGAGAATGACCCGAAAGGAAGATTATAGTCTTCCTTGCAGCGAAAAGTTGTTTTTTACAGTTGTAAAAACCGCTTTTCAGCAGAGACGAAAAACATTACGTAACAGTTTGAAAACATTAAATTTATCAGACAAATTGCGAGAAGACATTATCTTTGATAAACGTCCAGAGCAGCTTAGCGTCGATGAATTCATTGAACTAACTCTAAAAATAGAAACCGATGGAGTTCAAAGTTAGTAGAGAATTTATACATCAGTTAGAAGATCTTATCAATAAGAAAAACGACAATGAACTTGAAGTTTTGCTTAATGATATGCACCACGCTGATATTGCGGAAATCTTAGACGAATTAGATTTCGACGAGGCAACCTATATCTTTAAGGTTTTAGATAGTGATAAAACAGCCGAAATTCTTCTGGAATTAGAAGAAGATCTGCGTGAAAATATCTTAAGCCGACTTTCGCCAAAAGAAATTGCAGAAGAGCTTGATGAGCTTGAAACGAACGATGCTGCCGATATTATTGCGGAACTTTCGCAAGAAATAAAAGCTGAGGTAATCTCCGAGTTAAATGATGTTGAGCACGCTAAAGATATTGTTGATCTTTTGCGTTACGACGAAAACACGGCTGGTGGATTGATGGGGAAAGAGCTCGTGAAAGTAAATGAAAACTGGAACGTCTTGACTTGCGTTAAAGAAATGCGAATTCAGGCAGAAAATGTTTCCAGAGTTCATTCTATTTATGTTGTTGATGACGAAAACAGGCTAAAAGGGCGACTGTCTCTTAAAGATCTACTGACTTCTTCTACCAAAACTCAGATTGGGGAAGTTTATATCCGAAAATTAAATTTTGTAAATGTTGATACGGAAGATGTCGAGGTCGCGCGTATCATGCAGAAATACGATTTAGAGGCAATTCCGGTTGTTGACGAATTGGGACGCTTGGTTGGAAGAATTACTATCGACGACATTTTGGACGTGATCAAGGAAGAAGCCGATAAAGATTACCAATTAGCAGCGGGTATTACACAAGACGTTGAGTCGAATGACAGCGTTTATGAATTGACAAAAGCGCGTCTGCCTTGGCTTTTAATCGGGATGGTGATCGAAATTGTAGCCTCTTTTGTTTTAAAAGGCAATGAAGCAACCTTTCAAAAATATTCGACTTTAATTATTTTTGTGCCTTTGCTTTCTGCTACAGCTGGAAATATCGGAGTTCAGGCTTCGGCAATTGTTGTGCAGGGTTTGGCAAACGGAACATTGAAAGAATTCAGCCGTGCTTATTTTACCAAAGAAATTACCGTTTCGATGATTTCGGGAAGCATTATTTCATTACTGCTTTTAGGCTATCATTCTGTAATGTACCAGCAGTATTTAGTGGGATTTGCTATTTCTATCTCAATGATTGTTGTGATTTTGTTTGCAGCAACTTTAGGAACTTTAGTACCGCTTTTCTTAAATAAAAATAAAATTGACCCCGCAATTGCGACCGGTCCATTTATCACAACCACAAACGACGTATTCGGAATTATGCTTTACTTCGGAGTGGCCAATTTGATTCTTGGATTTTAGATTTTTGCCACAAATTAGCATTTTACAGTGATTTAAAATCTCTAAAATCTGCGTAATTTACAGGCGGAAAATATACTGTTAATCAGTCATCATAAATTCAAACCAAGAAGAATGAAAGTACACATTATTGGAGGAGGAAACCTTGGGGTTTCTATTGCCTTGGGAATCGCTAAATTTTCAAAAAACAACCAAGTTACCGTTACAAGAAGAAACACAGCAAGTATTCAATATTTAACCGAGTACGGAATTACTGTCTCTAACGATAACAAACATACTATTCAAGAAGCTGATGTCGTAATTTTAACCATAAAACCGTATCAAGTCGATACTGTTTTGGCTGAAATTCTTACAGTGATTCAAAATAAAACAATTGCTTCGGCTGTAAGCGGATTATCTCTTGATGTGCTTCAGTCGAAAACAAATAATGAATATCCAGTTGTACGCATCATGCCAAATATTGCGGCACAATTTGGAGAATCGGCAACTTGTATTTCTTTTCCTGAAAAGTATAAAGAAAATGCAGCGCCAATTGTTGATTTATTCCAAGATCTAGGAACAGCTCCAGTAATTGACGAAAAACTAATGGATGCGGCAACTGTTTTAGGTGCATGCGGTACTGCGTATGCATTGCGTTACATTCGTGCGTCTATGCAGGCAGGAATCGAAATTGGATTTGATTCTCAAACCGCTTTAGCAATTGCGGCACAAACCGTAAAAGGAGCAGCAAAAATGCTTTTAGAGGAAAAAGTACATCCAGAACAATTAATCGACCGCGTAACAACACCTCAAGGCTGTACAATAGTTGGTTTAAATGAAATGGAACATAATGGTTTCAGTTCCTCTTTAATCAAAGGGATTAAAACTTCTTTGAAACAAATTAAAGGTTAGAATTATTAAAATCTCAATAATAGAAATTCCAAATTCCAATTTTTATTGGTGTTTGGAATTTTTTGGTTTTATAATTAATAGTTCAATTTGTCATCCTGAGGAACGAAGGATCACACTAGAAACTCCACAAACAAAATCTTTAATATTGTCGAACTGCTTTACGATATTATTGTCAAAAACCTTTGTCAAAGTTTTAAACTTTGACAAAGGTCGAGTTCTACAGATTCAAGTTTTTCAAGAACAATTGGAGTTTGGAATTTATAACTTGGAATTTTATTTTTTAACCAGCAGAATATACTTCAATCCGCATTCTGAAATCTTAGTATATGAATTCATAGCATTACCATAATTCTGAATGGTTAAAGTGTCTTTCACATATACAGCATCGATGCCAACAGGAATCTCTAACTCTTTTGCAGGAATCGAATCATTTTCCTCTTCATTGCTAATGTCGCCTTCGTATTCGTCCCATGGAATTCCTTCTAAAACAATATACTTTTCACCCGAACTGTTTTTAGAATAAGATGCTTTTCCTTTTAAAGTTCGAACACTTGTTTTAAAAACATATTGATAATCATTTTTAATTTTTGAAATGATTAACGAAAGATTGCATTCTTCAGATGTATATGTTCCTTCAATTTCATCTTTTAAATTTTCAGAAGAAGCTGGATTTTCTGATTTCTGATTACAAGAAATTAGAAAAAAATAAAATGCTGAGAGGATAAAAAATTGAATTTTGCTCATAACTTTTAGATTAAACCGCAGGGTTTTTATTTAAAACATACTTCAAATACACAAAACCCATAAGACCAGCTAAAAATGAGGCAATAAGAATTGCTATTTTAGAAAAAACAATGATTTCTGGGTTTTTAAAAGCAAGAACGGTAATAAAGATCGACATCGTAAAACCAATTCCGCCGAGCATTCCTGCGCCTAGAATATGTGCCCATTTTAGGTTTTTTGGCAAAATACATAAACCTGCAGTTACTCCGACAGAAGAGAATAGTAAAATTCCAAGCGGTTTACCAATTACAAGTCCAAGGATAATTCCGTAGCTATTAGTATGGCTCAATCCTTCGTGCCAGTTTTCTGTGATAGTTAAGGCAGTATTCGCAACGGCAAATAAAGGCAGTATAAAAAACGCAACAGGCTGATGCAAAAAATGCTGTAACTTGTATGAAGAAGTCTTTTCGCCGCCATCACCAAACGGAATAACAAATGCTAGAATTACACCCGTGATTGTAGCATGAACTCCCGAGTTTAGCATAAAATACCACATTATAATACCACCAATGATGTATGGAATTAAATTGTGAATTTTCATTCGATTTAAAACAAACAAAGCACACCAAATTCCAAGTGCAATTCCTAGATTTAAAAATGAAATGGAAGTTGTGTAGAAAATGGCAATAACGATTATAGCGCCTAAATCATCGATAACAGCCAAAGCCGTTAGAAATACTTTTAATGAAGCAGGAACTTTATTGCCGAGAAGAGATAAAATTCCAATTGCAAAAGCAATATCTGTAGCCATCGGGATTCCGGCTCCGTTTTGAGTAGTTGTTCCGTAATTTAAAACCAAAAAGATTGCAGCGGGAACCAGCATACCACCAAAAGCAGCCATGATTGGTAAAGATGCATTTTTGAAATTAGACAATTCGCCATGATAAATTTCACGTTCCAATTCTAATCCGATAAGCAGAAAAAAAATCGTCATTAAACCATCATTAATCCAGTCTGTTATGGAATGACCTGCGATTTCTTTTTCCCAAAATGCTACATACGGAACTTGAAAAGATGAATTTGCCAAGTAAAGAGATAAAATCGTGACAACGAGCAAGATAATTCCTCCTGATTTTTCGTTTTCAAAAAAAGCTTTAAAAGTTTTGGTTAATTTCATTTTAGAAAAGTTCAGAAGATTTAGGAATGACATTTTTTTAAGGCTTGTATTTTCAAAGTTAAAAAAAATATGACCAATAAAAAAGTTTGGCCGCGAAGTCACGAAGACTCAAAGTTTTGTTTTTAGTTATTTGAATTTAGTGCAAGAGAAAAAATCCATAAAATCTGCAAAATCTGCGAGAGAAAAATTATGCGTCTAAGTGCTAACGATCATGTTTAGCCGCGAAGTCACAAAGGCTCAAAGTTTTGTCTTTAGTTATTTTGAATTTAGTGCAAGAGAAAAAATCCATAAAATCCATAAAATCTGTGAGAGAAAAATTATGCGTCCAAGTGCTGACTATCATGTTAGCCGCGAAGTCACAAAGGCTCAAAGTTTTGTTTTCGGTTATTTGAGTTAAGTGCAAGAGAAAAAATCCATAAAATCTGCAAAATCTGCGAGAGAAAAATTATGCGTCTAAGTGCTAACTATAATGTTTAGCCACGAAGTTACGAAGACTCAAAGTTTTTATTCTATTTAATTCAAGAATGAAATCTACATTAAAAAAAACTTTGTGCCTTTGCGACTTAGCGAGATTAAATTAACCGTATTTTTGTTTATCATAAAATCTGAAAAAATAATGAGCATAAAAATTCTTCATATCGACAGTAATAATCCAATACTTTGGAATCAATTAGAAGAAGGAGGTTTTGAAAATCATGCCGATTTTAAATCTTCAAAAGAAGAAATACAAGCAAAAATACATGACTACAACGGAATCGTAATTCGCAGTCGTTTTAAAATTGATAAGACATTTCTGGATAGCGCAACAAAGTTGCAATTTATTGCGAGAGTCGGCGCTGGCTTGGAAAGTATTGATTGTGAGTATGCTTCTTCAAAAGGAATTCATCTTATTGCTGCGCCAGAAGGAAATCGCAACGCTGTTGCAGAACATTCGCTTGGCGTAATTTTGTCTCTATTTAATAACCTAAACCAAGCTGATGCAGAAGTAAAAGCAGGACATTGGAACCGAGAAAGTAATCGTGGTCACGAATTGGATTTAAAAACGGTCGGAATTATTGGTTACGGAAATATGGGAAAAGCTTTTGCTAAAAAACTAAGAGGTTTTGATACAGAAGTTTTATGTTATGACATTTTGGATAATGTCGGTGATGAAAACGCAAAACAGGTGTCGTTATCCGAATTACAAGAAAAAGCAGATGTTTTAAGCCTTCACCTGCCATGGACTCCAGAAACCGACAAAATGGTCAATAAAAGTTTTATCGACGCATTTAAGAAGCCATTCTGGATCATAAATACTTCGCGTGGTAAAAATATAGTTACTGCAGATTTAGTTGAAGCTATGAAGTTAAAAAAGGTATTAGGCGCAGGTTTGGATGTTTTGGAGTATGAGAAACTTTCGTTTGAAACGCTTTTTCAGGATGAAAATACTCCAGAAGCATTTCAATATCTGCTGGAAGAAAAGAATGTTTTACTGACACCTCACATTGCGGGGTGGACTTTTGAAAGTCATGAACGTTTGGCGCAAGTAATTGTAGATAAGATAAAAGCGGTTTATAAAGTATAGATTTGTTTTAGGATTTGAATAGAATCTTTTTCGATTTTAAATTTTATTGAATTAGTTTTATGTGTTAATTTTTAATAATATTGTTTCAGTTTTTAACAAAACATTTTGAATGTTTGAGTTGAATTCCCCAAAAACCAAAAACTAAACTAATATTTAAAAATCCTATGATTATCTACGGAAGAAAAACGGTTCAAAGTACCCTTAAATCTGGAAAATTTGATTGCCCGAATTGCAGAAGACAAGAAAGCTATCAATTAAAAAACTATCAGCTTTATTTTCATATTTTCTTTATTCCATTGCTTAAAATTAAAGATGTAGGCGATGAGTTAAGCTGTTTCTTCTGTAATACGGCTTACATTCCCGGATCGGTTTTGTCTGCGCATGAATACGATACAAGAAATAGAATGGGAAATACTTCGCAAGAAGAAAACAGTGTAATTGGTCTTGTGCCGTGTGACTTTGGAAAAAGAATTGGAGCTTTTGTTATAGATATTGCTCTTTTGTATGCGGTCAATCTAATTCTGATTTATTACATAAAATCTGGACTTGGATTTATTCCTTTAATTGGTTTCGGGTATTTTATGCTCTGCGACTTTTTATTCAAAGGCTCCTCTGTAGGGAAATTAGCGCTGTCTATTAAAACAGTTGATTATAATGAGGGGCAAAATGTGCTTCCTTTCTATACGATTATAAGAAATCTAATTAAAGGAATTTGTGTTTTCTTCCCACTAATTTATTTAGCTTCATTATTGAATCAGGAAAAAAGAGCGCTTCATGATTTGGCTGCCCAAACGATGGTAGTAGATAAGTAATACATTATTTGTCTTGTCAGATTTGATCTGAGGTTTAACGATTTTGTAAACTATATTATTAACTATAAAGGAAATAAAAATGGAGAATACAAAAAGAGAAGATTGGAACAATCCAATACACTATCGAAGAGAAAATAAAAAAGTAATTTCAGCTATTCTGGCAATTCTATTAGGTTATTTGGGAATTCATAAATTCTATCTTGGTTATACCAAAGAAGGTGTGATTCAGCTTCTTTTAGGACTTTTGTTTGGCCTTGGCGGACTAATAGGTATTATCGAAGGAATTATTTACTTGACAAAATCAGACGAAGAGTTTTATCAGACTTATCAAGCCGGTTATAAAGGCTGGTTTTAAGCAAACCACATAATAAAAAGTCCCATTTGTTTAACAAATGGGACTTTTTATTATTTTTATATAAAAGAAAATCTTAATCTTCCTTTTCAGATAATTTACGCTCCAATTCTATTTGAAATTCTTCAATAACAGGTTTCATAGTGCTTTCTGGAATATCTGCGATTCTAATGTACATTAAACCATCTATAGCGTTGTTGAATAAAGGATCGACATTGAAAGCAACCACTCTTGCATTTTGTTTGATGTATTTTTTAATTAAAACCGGTAAACGTAAATTTCCTGGTTCCAATTCATCAATGATTTTATCGAATTTATTTAAATCAGATTCGGCTTCATCAAAGATAAAGTCTTTATCTGCATCTTTTAGTTTTACTTTATACGCTTTTTTCGGGTGGATGTATTGCGCAATATACGGATCGTAATAATTTGATTTCATGAACTCAATCATCAAAGATTTAGAGAAATCTGAGAATTGGTTACTGATACTTACACCGCCAAGTAAATACTTGTGTTCTGGATGACGTAAAGTGGTGTGTATAATACCTTTCCATAATAAGAACAAAGGCATTGGTTTCTGCTGATATTCTTTTACAATAAATGCACGTCCCATTTCGATTGACTTGTGCATCATATCGTGTAATTCTGGTTCAAATCTAAAAAGGTCATTAAGGTAAAAACCTTCAATGCCGTATTTAGGATAAATTTCAGAACCCAATCCCATTCTATAAGCACCAGCAATTTTTTTGGTTTCATCATCCCATAAAAACATATGGTGATAATATTGGTCAAATTTATCTAAATCGATAGATTCATTCGTTCCTTCGCCCACTTCACGAAAAGTAATTTCACGTAAACGGCCAATTTCGTGTAAAATATTCGGAACCGCTTTTGCTCTTGCAAAAAAGACTTCGTAGTTTTTGCTTTGTAATAATCGGCAATCGCTGTTTCTCAATGCATTTACTTCGTCGATCATTTTTGATTCGTCGACAGGCGTAACTATTTTTTTTGGTGCTTTTGAAATTTTTAAACTTGCTGTGTCCAGCAATTTGCTGTCCTTTTCAAAAGGATTTGCCAGCATATACGTTTTCTTTCTTAAGAATTCTGAATATTCTTCAAAAGATTCAATTTCGTTTTGCTCATTTACAGAGATTGGTTTTCCAATACGAACTTTAATTACACGATCCTTTTGAGTCAAAAGCTCAGAAGGCAGTTTTGCAGTACGCAGCGTGTCATCAATTTTAGAAAGCCAGTAAAATAATTTACTGTTTTTAGCATGAAAATAAATGGGTACAACAGGAACTTTGGCTTTTCTGATTAATTTCAGAGCGCCTTCTTCCCATGGTTTATCCACAACTAATTTTCCATCTTTATAAGTAGAAACTTCTCCGGCAGGGAAAATCCCTAAAGGTTTTCCGTCACTTAAATGACGTAAAGTTTCTTTAATACCAATTACGCTCGATTTAGCATCCTTATGATTTTCAAAAGGGTTAACCGGCATAATATATTTTTTCATAGGAACAATTCTATGCAATAAGAAATTGGCGATAATCTTGAAATTTGGCTCTCTTTCAAGCATTAATTTCAATAATAAAATTCCGTCAATTCCCCCAAGAGGATGATTAGAAATAGTAATATAGGCACCATCTTTTGGCAGACGTTTTAAATCTTCTTCAGGGATTTCAAATTTGATTTCCATCTCATCTAAAATTCCATTCAAAAACGCCAGGTCTTCCAAATGTTTATTACGATCGTAAATTTTATTAAGGGTTGAGATCTTAAGAACCTTCATAAGAATCCAGCCAGAAAAGGTACCGAAAACTCCGTACTTTTCAACATTTATTGCCTTTGCAACTTCTTTCGCGGTAACTAAACCCATGTACTACTTTTAATTTATTAGAACAGCGAACAAAGATAACAAAAAAGTCTACTTTTCATTGTTTCCAAGATAAACTTTGCACTTTTTTATTACATTTGAAATCCTTTAAAAAAACACTGATGAAAATTATTTCTTATAATGTAAACGGAATTCGTGCTGCGATAAACAAAGGTTTTATCGAGTGGCTGCAACAAGCAAATCCTGATGTGATCTGCCTTCAGGAAATAAAAGCTACACAGGATCAGATTCCGGTTGATGATATAACGGCAGCTGGCTATCCTTTTCAATACTACTATCCTGCAACAAAAAAAGGATACAGCGGCGTAGCAATTTTGTCTAAAACAAAACCTAATAATATTGTTTTTGGAACTGGAATTCACCATATGGATTTTGAAGGACGAAATCTTCGTGCCGATTTTGACGATGTTTCTGTAATGAGTTTATACCTTCCATCTGGAACAAACATTGAAAGACTGGATCATAAATTTATGTTTATGGATGATTTTCAGACGTACGTTAATGAATTAAAACTTACGATTCCAAACCTGATTATCTGCGGAGATTATAATATCTGCCACGAAGCAATTGATATTCACGATCCTGTTCGTAATAAAACAGTTTCTGGATTTCTTCCTGCAGAACGCGCGTGGTTAGATGGTTTTATGAAATCTGGTTTTATAGATAGTTTCCGTCATTTCAATAAAGATCCGCATCATTATTCTTGGTGGAGTTATCGTGCAGGCGCAAGAGGGAATAACAAAGGCTGGCGTATCGATTATAATTTAGTGAGCGATTCATTGGAAAGCAGATTAAAAAGAGCCGTTATACTTCCAGACGCTGTGCATTCAGATCATTGTCCGGTTTTAGTCGAAATTGACTAAAGTTTGGTATTGTTCTTGTTGAAAAGATTTAAGTTTTAAAATTGATATTGGCATTAAATTTTGAAATTTAAAATTATAAACGCCCCGAAATAAAAACCAATTAAGAAAGATGATTAAAAAAGCCTCCATCGGATTGCTAGTATTAGCCTTGTCCACAACGTCATGTGTTTCGAAGAAAATTTACAATGATTTAGAAACAAAGTATTCAGATTTAAAAAAAGAAAACCGATCTATTGCCGATGAAAATGAAAGTTTGAAGACAGCAAAAAATCAGTTAGAACTCGATCGTGATAAACTGACTAAGGATTTGGCCAGTACAAAAGACGATTTGGCTAAACAAAAAGCCGATCTTGCTGCAGAGCAGAAAAAATATAAAGTATTACAAGATTCATACAATGCTCTAGAGAAAAACAGCAATGATGCTTTAGAGAAAAACATGGCTAAAAACCGTGAATTGCTGGCGCAATTAGAAGCAAAAGGTAAAGCTCTTGCAGAGGAACAAGCTCGTTTAGATAAAACAGCAAGTCGCTTAAACGAACTTGAAGCTATGATTGCGGCAAAAGAAGAAGCAATGCGTAAATTAAAAGAAACTTTATCGAAAGCCTTAAACGGATTTGAAGGTAAAGGTTTAACAGTAGAACAGAAAAATGGAAAAGTATATGTTTCTATGGAAAACAAATTACTTTTTAATTCAGGAAGCTGGGCTGTTGGAACAGAAGGTAGAAAAGCAGTTGTAGAACTTGGAAAAGTTTTAGGAGATAATCCAGATCTTTCGGTTCTTATCGAAGGTCATACAGATGATGATCCGTATGCAGGTTCAGGGCCAATTGCGAACAACTGGGATTTGTCTACTAAAAGAGCTACTGCAATTGTAAATATTTTGAGCGAAAATGCCAAAATCAACAAACAAAAATTAACAGCAGCGGGAAGAAGCGAATTTTCTCCATTAGCAAGCAATGCTACTGCAGAAGGAAAAGCGAAAAACCGTAGAATCGAAATCATCTTAACGCCAAGATTAGATGAAATCGCTGAAATGCTTAATAGTATTAATTAAAGGTTCTAAGGTTCTGAGGAACTAAGATGCTAAGATTTTAAAAGGGTTCAAAGTTTTACTTTGGACCCTTTTTTCTTCCTGCAAGGTTTTTAAAATCTTGTAGGTTTGATTCGGCTTATTTAGATTTAAAAGTTATACCAACAAGGTTTTGAAAACTTTGCAGGAACGCCTGCTAATAAACTTAGCGTCTTAGAAACTCAGTCCCTCAAAAAAATCTTGTACTTTTTTTAACCTTTGCCACATTTCGATTTGAATAATCCCTTTGTACCTTTGTTTCTTTGCAACTTTGAACCTTTAAGAAAAAAATGAAATACACAACATTACCCAACACCGACATAAAAGTTAGTAAAATATGCCTTGGAACGATGACTTTCGGGCAGCAAAATACAGAAGAAGAAGGGCACGCTCAAATGGATTATGCTCTTGAAAGGGGAGTGAATTTTTTTGATACCGCAGAAATGTATTCCGTTCCTGCGAGTGAGGCTACATACGGAAGTACAGAAAAAATTATTGGAACCTGGTTTAAAAAATCAGGAAATAGAGATAAAGTAATTTTAGCATCAAAAATTGCGGGTCCAAACGCGAATTTTGGATACATGCGTGAGAAGGTGGATTTTTCGCCTGCGAGTATAAAATATGCGGTTGAAAACAGCTTAAAAAGACTTCAGACAGATTATATAGATTTGTATCAAATGCACTGGCCGGAAAGAAAAACGAATAATTTCGGACAGCGTGCTTTTCACGGACACGATGATGTTTGGGAAGATAATTTTAGAGAAATCCTTGAAACGTTTGGCGGATTAATCAAAGAAGGTAAAATCAAACATATTGGAGTTTCAAATGAAAATGCTTGGGGAATGATGCGTCTTTTGGAAGAAAGCAAATACAACAATCTGCCAAGAATCAAAACCGTTCAAAATCCGTATTCTTTGTTGAATCGTTTGTTTGAAGTAAATTCTGCCGAAGTTTCGAAATATGAAAATATTGGTTTGTTAGGATATTCACCTTTAGCATTTGGAGTTCTTACAGGTAAATTCTTAACGGGTGAAAGTCATCCAAAAGCGAGAGTTAATCTTTTTCCGCAATATACACGTTACAAAAGCGAACAATGTACGCAAGCAACAAAATTGTATCAGGACATCGCTAAAAAACATGGTTTAACGTTAACCGAATTGGCAATGGGATTTGTACTGCAGCAGCCATTCTTAACAAGTTCAATTATTGGAGCTACCACTTTAGAACAATTAAAAGAAAATATCGATACAATTGATGTCGTTCTTTCTAAAGAAATCCTTGCAGAAATTGATGCTGTTCAAGCAATTATTCCTGATCCGGCGCCGTAATTGAGGGCAGGCTTTCTAGAAGATCAAGTCAGAAGGCAGGATAAAAAATTCCCGATGCACTTTGTATCGGGAATTTTTTTAAGTACTGGAATTTATAAATTTAAGCTCTGATCTTTAGGAAATCTGACTTTATAACTCATTCTGATTTTCTTGGTTTCACTTGGTTTTAGGTCAAATTGCCAAGTTAATATTCCTGTTTCTGTGTTCACCTTTGCGCTGTCGCTTTGCAATAGTTCAACCTCTATTTCTTTATTCGTGCTTAAAGGATATTGATCTTTCAATAACAATTCGACAATCTCTTTTTTATTGTTTCGGACAATTATGTCATATGTAAAAACTTGTTCTTTTTTTGAGGAGAAAAACTTAGTTCCTGATTTATCAGCAACTTTTTCGCGTTTAATAGAAACTTTTTTATCGCGACCCATGCTTAAATTGAGAGTGTCGCTTGTTTGATTTGGCTCTATAAAAGTTTTACCAACATACATACCTTCAAAAATAATATTGGCCTCGCCTCTTAGTAAATTGTATTTGCTGTAATCTGCAATTTCTGCTAAAAGGAAAGCTTCGTTTTCTGCTTTTGGTACAGCATAATATTTATAAGTTGCCGGGAGTTTTATTTCTTTTAGTGAAACACTGTGTATTTTTCCATTTGATAATATGTCATAAGGAATATCAATATCAAAAGAAACAATAAGCTGGTTTTCCTCAACAGTTGTGTAATTTGAAATAGATGATTCGGTCATAACTGGAGATGGAACAGGTGTTGCTTTTTCGACAACCTCATCATTAGTTTTTCTCATTGCTGCAGATGAACTTTGTAACTGATTCATCCGGTTTTTTTGATTATAACCAAGGTTTGTTGGTACATAGTTTCTCAAAAACCATGAACTAAGCATTGGCGCTTGATTGTTTTGGTTGGGCAGTCCACTTGATAGCGTAAGTTTAACTTTTTTCCAGTCGATACCCGTATTCTGAATAACCTGAGCTTTGTACATCATATTTATTGATGATGATACTCCATCACTTCGTAAATCGTAAAAAGGCACCCAGGCGGCATCATTAGTTAAGTATGAAATATCCAAGGGAACTACACCCGCGGTAGTATTCATAATCTGAATAATTAATTTACCAGATGATGTCTTTTCTTCCTTTCCTTCATTTATTTGTAGTTTGTTTTGAAGTTTATATAGCAGCTCATTTAATTTTTGCTCTTTTTCGTTAAGGTTGTTAATGTTATTGGCAATCTCGATTTGTTTATTTTTATAATAATCAACCATTTTTATTAATTCGGTTACATTTAAACCTGAGTTTACGCCTGAAATTTGTTGGTTTTTGTCTAAAAGCTCAATCGTTTTGGTTTCAGAATTAATTATATTTTGAACTTTCAGAATTTCTTTTTGAACCAAAGAAATGCTGTCCCTTACGCGTTTCAACTCTGGAGATCTTGTGTCAGATTCGTATTCTGATATGTAATTATTCGTAAACTGTACAGATAATACTGTAACATTTGATGGTGCACCAATCTGTATAGAACTTTCGTTTAGTGATGCTGCGACATTTTTTATCACAATTTCAGTTGTTCCTGCTGGTAAGGTTACTGCTGCGGTCTGCGAAATTTCGGCGGCATTAAAGTATACTGTTGCTGATTTTACTTTAGCTGTTGTAAAAATTGGTTTTTGAGCTAATGCAAAAACACAAAATAGCAATAAAACAGATGTAGCTTCTTTTTTTTTCATGATTAATTATTTTTTTTGCAAGATATAGATTACAAATATCAATAATTTTAGATGGATTATGACATGTTTGAGACAAAGATTTCACTTGTTACGGAATATTTTAAAAAAAGCGCTGTATAACTCTAGATATACAGCGCTTTTTTTATGGGAATAAAAACGATTACAAATCAAATTCCTCTTCAATAGACAATAACGAATCATTTTTAATCGCAGTAGAATCTGGAACTTTAATTTTAATTAAAGATCGGGCGTTTCCTGAAATATAAACCGGCAATAAACCAATCGTATCCTCAGGAACCAAAAGACCGCGGCGGAACATTAGGTTCTTTAGGAATTTCTGATTTTTAATAGCATAATCTTTGAGATTGCCTTGGTCATTAAACTGATACATGAATTTTCTTGGTTTCGGAATAATCGTTGCCAAGTACAAACATTCGTCAACGTTTAAAGCCGAAGGACTTTTTTGGAAATAAAAATGACTCGCTTCACCAATTCCGTATACATTTGGTCCCCATTCGATAATATTGAAATAAACCTCTAGCATTCTTTCTTTGCTTACAATTCGGTTATTTTCTAAAATGTAAACCAATAAAATTTCTTCAAGCTTTCGCGAAAGCGTTTTTTCACGAGTCAAAAAGACATTCTTTATCAATTGCATACTGATTGTGCTGGCACCGCGAGAGAATTTTCTGGTTCTGATGTTTTTTAGAATCGATTGTTTGAAAGCTTCATTAATAAAGCCGCGATGTGAAAAGAATGACGGATCTTCTGTTGTTAAAACAGATTTTCTTAAGTAAGGGGAAATCTGGTCTAAAGGCGTATAATTCGGATTTGCATTTCCGACCAAAACAGGGCGCTGCAATACATTTTGAATAATCGCGCGGTATACAAATTCGCTATTTAATTTATTTAAATCGGCTTCGCCGTATTTGGTAATTCTTAAATCTTCCTTATTGAGTTTGCTGTCGAAAACAAGTGTATTAGGTTTGTTTTTGTTGAACTTGAAATCCAGTTTATAATTGAAATTTCCAGTTGCCTGCATTCCTTGAAAATGAGTAAATAAACCGTCTGGAAGCGAAACGATAAAATCCTGAGCTTTCATTTTCGGAATATCCATTTTTAAAGTATAAACCGTATCTTTTTCAGTATCATAAGAAATGTAAGGACGTACTTTAATTTTATTTAACTGCATTGTTGAAGTGCTGTCGATAGAAATAAAACTATCTCCCAATAAAAAGCGGTAATCAAAACGCGCATTTTTTATAACCACATCTTTACTCGCAATTTTTGGATGGTTGATTTTAAGATTCGCGATAGAAGTATAGCCGTCAATATGCAGTTCACTGCCGCTTTTATCAATGTTTTGAACATTTAATCGAATCGAATCAAAACTTGCTTTTAAGTTATAACGCTGGTCCAGATAAGGAACGCGGATTGCGCCAGTGTCTAAATTGAAAAATCGGATATCGGCTTTTTTATTTCTTGGATCTGCAAAACCTTTTATGTTCCAGCGCTGGTCAAAATCTTTTGCCTGTACATGCAGGTTGGTTTCTAGTTGTTTGTTGTTTAAAACTAATTTATTTACATCGACAGAAGTTTGTTTTCCGTTATCATCGATTTTGAATTTGAAGTTTTTCAAATCCATATCAGTTGGAACTAAATTCAAGAGTTTGGAAATGATTCTATAAGCAAAAGTACCATACTTACGTTTTTCGTTTGACTCTGATTCTTCTCGATCTCTCTTCAAGAAAGCATCAAAATTTCGTTTTTTGCCTTTTTTGACCAATTGAATGTAACCATTATCAATTTTTAAAGTACCGACTTGAACATCGCCTATCAATAAACTGCTTAAACTTATGCTGGTTTCTACGTTTTTAATTTTGCATAATGTGTCCGCATTTATCGGTGCCAAAACCACATCTGTCAAATGTATAGTAGACAAGCCATCAAACGAAGCCGATTTTACAGAAAAATTACTGTTATATTCAACAGCCATTTTATGGGTTACTTTTGCAATTGCCTGCTTTAAAAGTGAATTTCGGAAATAATACAATCCGATGCAAAGCAAAACCAATACTACGGCTAGTATTTTTAATGCTTTGTATATTTTTTGTTTTGGAAAATTCATAGTGGTATTTTTATCAGAAATCAACCAAAAAGAATGCTGGCGACATCTTCTATTTTTGCTACAAGTTCAATTTTAATTCCCGTGTTTTTTAAAGCAATTTTATTGTATTTAGAAACAAAGATAGTATCAAAACCTAGTTTTTCGGCTTCCTGAATGCGTTGGTCTACACGATTTACAGGACGAATTTCGCCAGAAAGCCCAACTTCCCCGGCAAAGCAGAAACCTTTTCCAACAGGAATATCTTCATTAGATGAAAGAATGGCGGCTACAACTGCCAAATCAATTGCTGGATCATCAACAGAAATTCCTCCGGTAACGTTTAAGAAAACGTCTTTTGCTCCTAAACGAAATCCTGCTCTTTTTTCTAAAACAGCCAAAATCATATTTAGTCTTTTAGCATTATAGCCAGTTGTGCTTCGTTGTGGTGTTCCGTAAACTGCAGTACTTACCAACGATTGTATTTCGATCATTAACGGACGCATACCTTCAAGAGTTGTGGCAATTGCGGTTCCAGATAACTCCTCGTCTTTATGGGAGATCAAAATTTCAGAGGGATTGCTGACTTCTCGCAAACCACTTCCGAGCATTTCGTAGATTCCAAGTTCTGATGTAGAACCGAACCGATTTTTTAAAGAACGTAAAATTCTATAAATATGATTTCGATCGCCTTCAAACTGAAGAACCGTATCTACCATATGCTCCAAAATTTTGGGACCAGCAATGTTTCCATCCTTAGTAATGTGACCAATTAAGATTACAGGAATATTACTTTCTTTGGCAAATTTGATAAGTTCGGCAGTTGTTTCTCTAATTTGAGAAATACTTCCGGCTGTCGATTCGATATAGTCGGTATGCAGAGTCTGAATCGAGTCAATGATGACGACTTCAGGTTGAATGGTTTCAATCTGTTTGAAAATATTCTGCGTCTTAGTTTCCGTCAAAATATAGCAGTTGTCGCTATTTGGTGTTATTCTTTCGGCGCGCATTTTTATCTGTTTCTGACTTTCTTCTCCAGAAACGTATAATGTTTTATAAGGTAATTTTAGAGAAACCTGAAGCAAAAGCGTACTTTTTCCTATTCCAGGTTCTCCTCCTAAAAGTGTCAAAGATCCAGGGACAAGACCGCCGCCCAAAACGCGATTTAATTCGCCGTCAGTTGTATCCATGCGAACTTCCTGAGCAGAATCAATTTCGTTTATTTTTAAAGGTCTTGGCGCTTTGCCGGCTGGAGTAGATTCACTCTTCCAAGCCACTTTTTCCTGTTTTTGAATAATTTCTTCGGCAATCGTATTCCATTCTTTGCAGGCATTGCATTGTCCCTGCCATTTGGAATATTGCGTTCCGCAGTTTTGACAAAAAAAGGAAGTTTTAACTTTTGACATTATTTACTTTTTTTTCGAAAGTGTATTCATTTCGTCGATTTTCTCATACATCAAATCTTTGTTCAAATCTCCAATCGGCTCCATTTGCGAAGCGTTTTGGTATTTTTTTGAAGCATGTTTAGGATCGCCTTGTTTTTCATACATTAATCCTAGTTCATATTCTCCCAGCATAGCTTTTGGATAATTTACATTTCCTATTTCGGCCATTTTGCCTAACTCGCTGTAAGCATTATTTCTTAAAATAATATTTTCTATAACTTTAAAATCACTCATACGAACTGGAATTTGTACTCCCAGAACTTTTGACATTTCACTGTATTTGTTTTCCAAATATTCGGCATAACCAGATTGAAGAACGGCAATTTTATTGTTGTACTCGGCAGAATTTATTGGTCTGTAAACCTCAAAAATCTGATAAAGTGCACTTGGAATAGAATGCAGTACTTCTGTATAATGTGTTGTGCCTTTAAATAATTCGTATTTGTAATTTACTAACGGATTATTTGCAATTTTAATATTGCTGTCTAATTTTTCTATTGGTTCTTTTATTTTTTTAATATCGCCTTCGGAAGCAGATAAATAATAGAAAATAGGCTCTTTAATTTTGGCAAATTTTTCCGGAATACGAACTTCCATTTTTGGCGCTAATTCTGGACTCAAACAGATATAAGCATTGAAAATTGGATTTTCTTTGTATAAATAAAAATTGGCAAAACTTGCTGTTAAATCATGTCCGGCAATAATCCTGAAAGGAGAAGTGCGGTATTTTTTTTCAATGTACGGAATTAATTCTGCTCCAATAAATTCAAAAAACTGCGCTCCTTTTTCAAAAGGAAGTCCGTTATTCTGGTCGATTGTTGTGTCGTCAAAACGTTCACCGTCTTTGTTTTGGTGAATTCCGATAATAATCATTTCTGGAATATCATCCCAATAAGAACCATAACTTACCGCTCCAGAAAAAGGATCAAATAAGTAATCTCCATCTAATAAATAAAGAACAGGATATTTTTTGTCTTTGTTTGCCTCGTAAGAAGCAGGAAGTCCAATCGTAATTCTACGTTCTTCTCCCAGTTTTTCCGATTTAATATTATCAAACGTTTTTTGGGCAAAAGACGAGATTGAAATTAAAATCGCTAGTAGGTAAACTTTCTTCATGATTTGTGGCATTTCAGTGAATTAAAAAGTATTAAAAATAGTGTAGCAATATACTATTTTATTTGCTTCTTTGTTAAGCAGGTTTAAATTTGAAGCACAGTGTTTTAGAGTCAAAATCATTTCTGATTGAGACAAAAGAGGAGTTTTTTGTGCAAAATAACTTTTGACAAATAAGGGAAATTCTAAGAAAAAAGAAAAGATTAAGTCAGCGAATTGTCATTTTCATTAGGGAAAATAATCCAAGGCTTGAAAGTTTTAGCTTCTTCAAATTCTAGGGTAGCATAAGAAATGATAATGATGATATCATCTTTTTGAACTTTTCTTGCTGCAGGACCATTCAAAGTGATTTCGCCTGAATTTTTTTCACCTTTAATCGCGTAAGTTTCAAAACGTTCGCCATTATTAATATTTACGATAGATACTTTTTCGCCTTCAATAATGTTTGAAGCTTCTAGTAAAGTTTCATCAATAGTAATACTGCCAATATAATTTAAATCGGCACCCGTTACTTTAACGCGATGAATTTTTGATTTTATAACTTGAATTTGCATGCTGCAAAGTTAGATTAATTTAATGAAATGGTGTCAATCAGTCTTATAGAATTAACAAATACCGCTATAAATGCGCGATATTTTTTATCATTCTCTTTCTGATCGATAGGTAAAAGTGTGGATTCGTCAGCAATGACAAAATATTCAAGTTCAAACTCTTTATTGTCTTTGAAAGAATTTTCTACAAATTCAACAGTTTCTTCTGGAGTTTGAGTTTGAAAAATGTCTTTTGCTTCGATTAAAGTTTTGTAAATGATAGAAGCATCTTTTCTTTCCTGTGCAGTTAATCGTTCGTTTCGGGAACTCATAGCCAGCTGATTTTCTTCTCTAAAAATTGGACAGCCCACAATATTTACGGGTAAATTTGTTTTCTCGACCATCTTTTTAACTATCTGAAGCTGCTGAAAATCTTTCTCTCCAAAATAAGCATTTGTTGGAGTTACAATTTCAAAAAGTCTTTTTACGATTGTTCCAACGCCATTAAAATGCCCCGGCCTGAATTTTCCTTCCATTTGATTTTCCAATCCATCAAAATCAAAATCTTGAGAAATTGTGTTTCCTTCGTAAATATCTTCGACAGAAGGTGCGTATAAAATGATTTTGTCACTTAATGTACGCATTTTCTTAATATCTTCTTCCAGTGTTCTTGGATATTTTGCCAGATCTTCAGGATTGTTAAATTGAGTTGGATTGACAAAAATGCTTACAACTGTATCGTCGTTTTCTTTTAACGAACGCTGCATTAAAGCCAAATGACCTTGGTGTAAAGCGCCCATTGTAGGTACAAATCCAATAGTTGAATTTGCGGTTTTGATAGTTTTAAGATAGGCTATCAAAGCTGCTTTACTGTAGAAAATATGCATTGAGGTATTATTAAAATTTAGTGCAAACATAATATATTAGTTATAAACTGCATAAATTTTTGTAATTTTGCGACGTTTTTATTACCAAAATTAAGTAAAATACTATTATGAAAGATAAGAGGATATTATATGTATCATCTGAAGTCGTGCCTTATTTGGCTGAAAATGAGGTTTCTTTAATGTCTTATGACGTTCCAAAAATGATTAACGATCAAGGCGGTCAGATAAGAATTTTCATGCCAAGATACGGGAATATCAACGAGAGAAGACATCAACTGCATGAAGTAATTAGACTTTCTGGGATGAATTTGGTAGTGAATGATTTAGATATGCCATTGATTATCAAAGTTGCATCAATTCCAAAAGAAAGAATTCAGGTTTACTTTATTGATAATGATGAATACTTTAAACGTAAAGCAACCTTTGCAGATGAGGAGGGTGTTTTATATCCTGATAATGACGAAAGAGCAATTTTCTTTGCAAAAGGTGTTGTTGAAACAGTAAAGAAATTAAACTGGGTTCCGGATATTATTCACGTTCACGGCTGGCTTGCGGCGATGCTTCCAATCTACATGAAGCATTATTATAAAAATGAAGCATTATTTTCTGAAACTAAAATTATTACTTCTGTTTACGGACAGTCGTTTGATGAAAATTTAGATTTGGAGATGATAAATAAAGTTAAATTTGATGGTGTTCCACACGAAGCTGTTTCAGATTTAGAAGTTCCAAATTATGAGAATGTTTTAAAAGCTAGCATATTACACTCTGATGGAGTAATTATAGCATCAGAAAATGTTTCTCCAAGTTTAACAAAATTTATAGAATCTTCAGGAAAACCTTTTTTACCTTTCGCCCCGAAAGATGCATTTGCTGACGCTTATACAAATTTCTATAGAACGTTTGGACTTTAAATTTTAACTTTATTATAAAACATGTATAATACTTCTTTTATTAAGAAATTTCTTTTAGCTTTAATTGTTGTTTGTTTATATTCTTGCGATAAAGATTTTAATGCAATTGGTGATGGTTTAATTGGGGATGATCATTTTGGTCTTGAACCAGAAGAATATAGTGTTTTAGCTTTTAATCAAGAAGTAACGCCAATACAGTCTAATAATTTGGCTGTAAATGCTTTGGGTATTTTTACTAATCCGTTGTTTGGTACTACTACGGCTAACTTTGCTACACAATTGGCTTTAGCTTCATATCCAGTTACAATTGGAGAATCTCCTGTAATTGAAAGTGCTGTACTTACTATTCCCTATTTTAATCATATAACTGCCACTGGTACTGATGGAGCAAATACATATGTGCTGGATTCTATCTATGGAGGTCAAGGAAAGGATTTTAAATTAAAGTTGAGTGTATACGAGTCGGGTTATCAAATGAGAAGCAGTTATTTTAGCGGTGGTTCTCAATTGCCTCAATTCTATTACACAGACCAAAACAATGATTTTTTTAGTAATGCAAATAAGGCATTGTTGAATAATGGACCAGTTCAAGAAAATGTAGAATTCTATTTTGATCCTGCTGAAATTGTAACTAAAACGACTGATCCTGATACTAAAGTGGAAACAGTTACGAGAACGGCACCACAAATGGTGCTTAATCTTAGAAAAGATTTTTTTCAAGAAAAGATTTTAAATGCACCAGCATCGAAGCTGTCTAGCGAGGATCTTTTTCAAGAATATTTTAGAGGTTTATATTTCATGGTAGAAAAATCGGGGGCTAACAGTAATATGGCTATGTTAGATTTTTCTAAAGGTGTGATTACTATTAAATATAAAGCTAAAACTGCTGCGACAACGGATGGAGATGCAACTGAGGATAAGCAAATTTTAGTGAACTTCAAATCTGTTCTTTCTGGTGCCGTTGCGAACACAGCTAGTTTTCTTCAAGATGATCGAGAAGCTAATTATCAAAATGCTGTTACAACAAATGTGAATGAAACCGCAGGCGACGAGAGACTGTATTTAAAAGGTGGTCAGGGTTCTCTGGCGGTTGTAAAACTTTTTAATCAGACAGATGTACTTAGTTATAATGCTGATGGTACTGTAAAAACTGGAGCAAATCAGGTTCCTGATGAATTAGACGAAATTAGAAATAATGTTGTCTATAAAAACTGGAAAGTAAACGAAGCAAATCTTGTTTTTTATATTGACGCTGATAAAATGGGTACTACAAAAGCGCCACAGAGAGTTTACTTGTATGATTTAACCAATAATACTGTTTTGGCAGATTATTCTGCAGACCCTGCAGATCCTTTTGGCGGTTTGATTATTCTTGATTCTGATAAAAAAGGAAAAAGCTATAAACTTAGAATTACAAGTCATATTCGTAATCTTATAAAAGATGCGACAGCTAAAAATGTTGATTTAGGAATAGTTGTTTCTCTAAGTGCTGGGGTTGTTGCCTCAAATGCATTAAAACAAAAGAACGAAACTATATCACAAGCGCCGAGAACATCGGTTATGAGTCCTTTAGGTACGATCTTATATGGCGGAAAAGCTTCTGTTCCAGATGATAAAAGATTAAAACTTCAGGTCTACTACACGAAACCAAATTAATAAATATATATGTGTGGAATTGTTGGATATATCGGTCATAGAGACGCTTATCCTATTGTAATCAAGGGGCTAAAGCGACTTGAATACAGAGGGTATGATAGTGCCGGCGTTATGTTGTATGACGACGAGTCGGGTATAAAAGTTTGTAAAACAAAAGGTAAAGTGTCAGACCTTGAAGCTAAAGCTGAAGAAGGTTTTACAATAAATGGAAATATTGGAATTGGACATACACGTTGGGCTACACATGGTGTTCCGAATGATGTAAATTCACATCCTCATCTTTCAAATTCTGGAGATCTTGCGATTATTCATAATGGAATTATCGAGAATTATGCTCCGCTAAAAGAAGAGCTTATAAAAAGAGGCTATACTTTTAAATCGGATACAGATACGGAGGTTTTAGTTAATTTAATAGAAGAAGTTCAGAAGAAAGAAAAGATTAAATTAGGTAAAGCAGTTCAGATTGCATTGAATCAAGTTGTTGGAGCATATGCAATTGCTGTTTTTGATAAAAAAAATCCAAACGAACTTGTTGCGGCTAGATTAGGAAGTCCGTTAGCAATTGGAGTTGGTGAAGGAGAGTATTTTATTGCTTCTGATGCATCGCCATTTATCGAATACACTTCTAATGCGGTGTACTTGGAAGATGGAGAAATGGCAAATATCAGACTTCACAAGGCAATCAAAATTAGAAAAATTAAAGATGACTCTTTGGTTGATCCTTATATTCAGGAACTTCAATTAAATTTGGAGCAGATTGAAAAAGGCGGCTATGATCATTTTATGTTAAAAGAGATTTACGAACAGCCAAGTGTTATTAAAGATACTTACAGAGGAAGACTTCATGCAAATGAAGGAATTGTTCAAATGGCAGGTGTTGAAGATAATATTGAAAAATTCTTAAACGCTAAGCGAATTCTAATTGTTGCGTGCGGAACTTCTTGGCATGCAGGTTTAGTAGCAGAATATATCTTTGAAGAGTTTACACGTATTCCTGTTGAAGTAGAATATGCTTCTGAATTCAGATATAGAAATCCAATTATCAATAAAGATGACGTAGTTATAGCTATCTCGCAATCTGGTGAGACTGCAGATACTATGGCGGCTATAAAACTGGCTAAAGAAAACGGAGCATTTGTATTTGGAGTTTGTAACGTTGTTGGTTCTTCTATTTCTAGAGAAAGCCATGCAGGTGCTTACACGCATGCTGGACCAGAAATTGGAGTTGCTTCTACAAAAGCATTTACTACTCAGATCACTGTTTTAACTATGATCGCTTTAAGATTAGGAAAAGCAAAAGGAACATTATCAAATACAGATTTCCGTACCTATCTTCAAGAATTGGAAATCATTCCTGAAAAAGTTGCTGAAGCATTGCAGACTAATGATAAAGCAAAAGAAATTGCGGCTGCTTTTAAAGATTCGCCAAACTGTCTTTATTTAGGTAGAGGTTATAATTTCCCAGTTGCTTTAGAAGGTGCTTTAAAGTTAAAAGAGATTTCATATATCCATGCCGAAGGTTATCCAGCAGCGGAAATGAAACACGGTCCAATTGCTTTAATTGATGAACTTATGCCTGTTATTGTAATTGCTCCTAAACAAGGACATTATGATAAAATTGTAAGTAACATTCAGGAAATTAAATCAAGAAGCGGTAAAATTATTGCTGTTGTTACAAAAGGAGATACTCAAGTACGCGAATTGGCAGATTACGTAATCGAAATTCCAGAAACTTCAGATGCGTTGTCTCCATTAGTTACGACAATTCCGTTACAATTACTTTCTTATTACATAGCTGTAATGAGAGGTTGTAATGTTGATCAGCCGCGTAACTTAGCAAAGTCGGTTACAGTAGAATAGATTTATTTTAAAATATAAATATGTTAAAAAAGCGAGATTTAGGTCTCGCTTTTTTTTATTATCAATTTTTTTTTCAGGTTATGCATTTTTATGAATTTTTCAGTTTTTTGTCAAAAATTTATATGTATGCATAGTAAATTGGTTTTTCTTCTTGTTTTCTTTGTTTTTATTACAACAAATTCAATTAGCAAATAGTTAAAATATTGTACAAATACCTGGTAAATATTAATTTTATTTAACGTTTTTTTATGTATATGGAAATATTTGTTTATTTTGGCTATATATACTAACAAAAAAACTAACCCAATGAGAGTCTACTTGCTAATTATGTTGTTATTCAGCGGAATATCTTTTGCGCAGAATACAATAACAGGTTCGGTTACAGATGGTAACAAACAATCTATTCCTGGTGCCAATGTTGTTGTTGTCGGTGAGAATAGTGGTGCTTCCACTGATTTTGACGGATCATTTAAATTGACGACAAATACTAAACTGCCTTTTTCTGTAAAAGTTTCTGCGGTGGGATTTGAATCAAAAACGATTAATGTAATGACAGTTAATCAAAAACTGAATGTAATTTTAATAGATGAAGAAACTAAATTAGATGAAATAGTAGTTTCTGCTTCTAGAACACCAGAAAGGGTTTTAGAATCTCCAGTGACAATTGAAAGAATGGGTATTCAGGAAATTAAAAGAACGGCTTCTCCGACTTTTTATGATGGTTTAGAAAATATGAAAGAGGTACAAATGAATACCAGTAGTATGTCTTTCAAATCAATCAACACCAGAGGATTTGCCGCCGTTGCCAATACGCGTTTTATGCAGTTGGTAGACGGTATGGATAACTCCTCTCCTTTATTGAATTTCGTTTTAGGAAACATGATTGGAGTTTCGGAAATTGATGTGCAGAGTGTGGAACTTCTTCCAGGTGCATCATCTGCATTATACGGTGCGAATGCATTCAACGGAATTTTATTTATGACGAGTAAAAGTCCGTTTACAAACCAAGGAATTTCTACTTATTTTAAATATGGCGCAACTTCTCAAGAAGCTGCGGGTACAAATAGTTACTATGATTTTGGTATTCGATTTGCTCACGCGTTCAATAAATATTTTGCTGCGAAAGCGAACTTCACTTATATGCAGGCTACAGATTGGTATGCTACAAATTATAATGATAAAACAAGAAATGGTTTAGACAGAACAGATCCAAGTTATGATGGTATAAATGTGTATGGTGATGAAGCTTCGACAAACATTAAAGGAGTTGGTTTAAAGCTTGAATCAATGGGGATAATTCCTGCAGGAGCATCTAATCTTCTGCCAAATTCAATTGTAAGCAGAACTGGATATAATGAAATAGATTTGACTGATAATAAAGCAGCAAATAAAAAAGTTGACTTTTCTTTTCATGGAAGGCCTTTTGGAGATGAAAGATTAGAAATCATTTGGCAAAGTAAATTTGGTACTGGTAATGCGGTTTATCAGGGAGCGAACAGATATTATTTAAATGACTTTTTTATGCAGCAGCATAAATTAGAATTTAAAGGAAAGAACTTTTTTGTGAGAGGTTATATGACTTCCGAAGATGGAGGGCATTCTTATGATATGGTTTTTACGGGTATTAATGTAAATAGAAAATGGAAAGACGATAATACATGGTTTGGTCAGTATGCTGGAGCGTATATTCAAGGGACTTTGGCTGGTATGACACCGCAGCAGGCGCATGCAGCGGGTAGAGCAACTGCGGATACAGGTCGTTTTTTACCCGGAACAGCGGAGTTTAAAAACGCTTTTAATCAAGTTATAAATGAAGAAGATGTTCTTTCTGGGTCAAAATTGGTAGATAACTCAAAAATCTATCATTCTGATGCAAACTATAACTTTAGAGATTTAATAAAATTTGCCGAAATTCAGGTTGGAGGTTCGTTTAGGGCGTATGAGTTGAATTCTCATGGTAGAATTTATACGGATGCAAATGGCCCAATCAATTATAATGAGTATGGAACGTATGCTCAATTGATGAAAAAATTCATGGATGACAGATTGAAATTTACTGGCTCTCTTCGTTATGATAAATCTAAAAACTTTGATGGAAACTTTTCACCGCGTTTGTCTTTAGTGTATTCAGGTGGAGAGAAGAGAAATCATAATTTTAGAGGATCTTTCCAAACCGGTTTTAGAAATCCTTCAACTCAAGATCAGTATATCGGGTTTAATATTGGAAGTGCTGTGTTGATTGGTTCTGCGCCAGACAACTTAACTAGATTTAGTGAGACGTTCGCATTAAGCGCTGAAGGGCAGTCTTACAGCAATGGCAATGCTACAAAAGATATGACAGGTGTAGATGCTTATGGTAACTCTTACTTAGCGAGTTCGGTTAGTGCTTTTTCTGCAATGGCAGGAAGTAATCCAATCGCAGCGGCGGCATTATTAAAAAAATCAACAGCCAATTATGTAAAACCTGAAGAAGTGAAAGCGTTTGAGGTAGGGTATCGTTCTGTTTTTGAAGGTATGTCTGTTGATCTTAATGCTTACTATAATATCTACAATAACTTTATTGGGAATTTAAATGTAATTGCTCCTTATTACGGAACAGCTCAAGATAATCCAAATCTTGCTGCGGGAACTACAGATGCAGGTGTTCAATCAGTAAGAGCTATTCAAAATGGAGAATATAGAGTGTATCAATTGTATACTAACTCAGATGTCGAAATACATTCATTAGGTTTTGGTGTTGGACTTTCTAGAAAAATAATTTCTGATTTTGAATTAGGGGTGAATTACAACTATGCTCAATTTGATTTTGATCAGGAAAAAGACGCGAGTTTTGAAGCTGGTTTTAATACGCCAAAACATAGAGTTAAAATGTCAATTGGAAATGATAAACTATTTAAAAATTTCGGATTTAGTGTAAGTGGAAGATGGAATAGCGAATACGAATGGCAGGCAGGTTTTGCTGATGGTATAATTAAGTCTGCAACTGTAATTGATGCTCAGATAAATTATGGAATTCCAAAATTGAAATCGGTTGTAAAATTAGGTGCGGCAAATATTGGTGGAAAAGAATACTATCAAGTTATCGGAGCAGGATTAATCGGACAGCAGTATTTTGCTTCTTGGACTATTAACCCATAATTGATTATTAACTCAAAGTAAATTCATTATTTAGGTTTCTGAATTAATATTTGGAAATAGATAATTTTAAAATATAGAAATTATGATAAAAAATTTCAAGTGGCTTGTATTGGTTTCATTAACCTTTATGGCTTGTAATAGTGATGATGATGTAGTTGTTCCTGTAGATTCGTCTGATGGTAAACCTTTGACCGCGGGAAGTGCAGATTTTTCTAAATATGTTGCACTAGGAGATTCTTTTGCAGCGGGTTTTAGTGATAATGCTTTATTTATTAAAGGGCAGGAAGGAGCTTATCCGAATATTTTAGCGCAGCAGTTTGCTTTAGTTGGAGGAGGAGAATTTAAAACGCCTTTTTCAAATGATAATATAGGAGGATTGTTATTGGGTGGAAATGTTATTTTTGGTCCTAGACTATATTTTAACAGCACTCCAATTCCAGTTGAAGGAACTCCGACAACAGAAGTTACAGCACATTTGTCTGGAACTTTTGGTAATTTAGGAGTGCCTGGTGCTAAAAGCTTTCATTTGCTGGCTCCTGGTTATGGTAATCCCGCGGGTGTGGCCACGGGAACAGCAAATCCTTACTTTGCTCGTTTTGCATCAAGTACAACAACTACAGTTTTGGCGGATGCTTTAAGTCAGAACCCTACTTTTTTCTCTCTATGGATTGGAGGGAATGATGAATTAGGTTATGCAACTGCAGGTGGAGATCCAACGGTAAATCCTTTGACGCCTACTGCGACTTTTGATGCCACGTATAAGGCTTTAGTTAGTCAGCTCGTTTCTGGAGGAAGAAAAGGAGTTGTGGCTAATTTGCCAGTTATTACAACGCTGCCTCATTTTCATGTGATTACGTATAATCAGTTGACGCAAGCTAATTTGAGTGTAGGCGGAGTTAGTTTGGTAAGTACATTAAATGCTCAATTGTACGGGCCTTTACATAATGCTTTGGCTTTTTTAGGACAAGGAAATAGAATCAATCTTTTGTCTGCAACAGGAAATAATCCGTTGTTAATTGTAGACGAAACGTTACCTGATCTTTCAGCAAATTTAAGAGCGGTTTTAATGGGTGGTGGATTAGATGTTACTACTGCTACGGTGATGGGACAGATTTTTGGAAGAGCCAGACAGGCGCTTCCTACAGATTTAATTGTTTTAGGTGCTTCATCTAGAATTGGGAAAGTTCCAAGTGTAGCGGCTGATGGAGTTGCTTCGCCTTCGCCTTCTTTGTCGCAATTAGGCGTTACTTTTCCTTTGCCAGACAGATATGTTTTACTGCCTTCTGAAGTAGCGGAAATTGGAGTTGCTACTGCGGCTTATAATTTGACTATAAAAACTGTTGCCGAGGCAAATGGCTTAGCTATTGTCGATGCAGAATCAATAATGGCTGATTTAAATAAGCCAAACGGAATTACAATGAATAATTTTACATTGAAAGCGACATTTGTTACCGGTGGAATGTTTTCGTTAGACGGGGTTCATCCTACTCCAAGAGGATATGCATTTATTGCTAATAAATTTATCGAAGCGATTAATGCTAAGTATGCTTCAAACTTAAAAGGTGTGGATATTGGTAATTATCAGGTTTTGTTTCCTGCTAAATTGTAATAAAAACTATTTTAACTTGAAAAAACCGCTCATTTTTAGGATGCAGCGGTTTTTTTTCTTTTGCTTAAAAAAATGCTGTTTTTGTTATTTTTTAAGGAAGTTTTATGAATCAAACAAAATCATGGTATTTTTTATGAAAAAAAAATTGATTTTATATTTTAAAAAATTATCTTTGCGCTCTGAAAAAAGAGGTATTTTCGATAAACCTAAATAGCTATTTAATAAATACATAAGTAATGTCAAAAGTAATAGGAAAAGTTGCTCAAATCATTGGACCAGTAGTAGACGTAGTTTTCAACGGTAAAGATGTTGAACTTCCAAAAATTTATGATTCACTAGAAATCACTAAAAAAGACGGAACTATTTTAGTTCTTGAAGTACAATCTCACATTGGAGAAAACACTGTTCGTACAATCTCTATGGACTCTACAGACGGTTTGTCAAGAGGATATGAAGTAGTTGGAACAGGAAATCCAATCCAAATGCCAATCGGTCCGGATGTATACGGAAGATTATTTAATGTAATTGGAGATGCGATTGATGGTTTAGGAAACTTGCCAAAAACAGGTGAAAACGGTTTGTCTATTCACAGACAAGCTCCTAAATTTGAAGATTTATCAACTTCATCTGAAGTTTTATTCACAGGTATCAAAGTAATCGATTTGATCGAGCCTTACGCAAAAGGAGGTAAAATTGGATTGTTTGGTGGTGCAGGTGTTGGTAAAACAGTATTGATTCAGGAGTTGATCAACAATATTGCAAAAGGTCACGGTGGACTTTCAGTATTCGCTGGAGTAGGTGAAAGAACACGTGAAGGAAATGACTTACTTCGTGAGATGTTAGAGTCAGGAATTATTAAATACGGTGATGATTTCATGCACTCTATGGAAAATGGAGGATGGGATTTATCTAAAGTAGATATGCCAGGAATGAGAGAGTCTAAAGCTACTTTCGTTTTCGGACAAATGAATGAGCCTCCTGGAGCTCGTGCACGTGTGGCACTTTCAGGATTATCTATTGCTGAGTATTTCCGTGATGGAGCTGGATCTGATCAAGGTAAAGATGTATTATTCTTTGTTGATAATATCTTCCGTTTTACACAAGCAGGTTCTGAGGTATCAGCACTTTTAGGTCGTATGCCATCTGCGGTAGGTTACCAACCAACTTTAGCAACTGAAATGGGAGCTATGCAAGAGCGTATTACATCTACAAACAAAGGATCTATTACATCTGTACAAGCGGTTTACGTTCCTGCGGATGACTTAACTGACCCGGCGCCGGCAACAACGTTTGCTCACTTAGATGCTACAACAGTATTGTCTCGTAAAATTGCTGAGTTAGGTATCTATCCTGCGGTTGACCCGTTAGATTCTACTTCAAGAATTTTAACTCCTCAAATCTTAGGAAATGAGCACTACGACTGTGCACAAAGAGTAAAAGAGATTCTTCAAAAATACAAACAATTACAAGATATCATCGCTATTCTTGGTATGGAAGAGTTATCTGAAGAAGATAAATTATCTGTATCTAGAGCACGTCGTGTACAACGTTTCTTGTCTCAGCCTTTCCACGTTGCGGAGCAATTTACAGGTATCCCAGGTGTATTAGTTGATATTAAAGATACTATCAAAGGATTTAACATGATTATCGATGGTGAGTTAGATCACCTTCCAGAAGCTGCTTTCAACTTGAAAGGTTCTATTCAAGATGCAATCGAAGCTGGAGAAAAAATGTTAGCTGAAGCATAATCAAGCAAAGCTTGATAAACATCAAAAATAAAAATTCCAAATTCCAATATTGGAATTTGGAATTTTATAATTTGGAACTTTAAAAAACAGTTATGATTTTAGAAATAGTATCACCAGAAGCTAAATTATTTTCGGGAGAAGTAACATCAGTTACTTTGCCAGGAGTTGATGGAAGCTTTCAGATTTTAAATCATCACGCGCCAATTGTTTCTATTTTAGAAGAAGGAACGATTAAAATTGCAGCTCCAAGCTTCAGTTTTTCTAAGGAAGCAGTTGATAAATTCAAGAGAGTAAATGACCAAACTTATACTTTAGATATTAAGTCAGGAACTATCGAGATGAAAAACAATAAAATAATTGTATTAGTTGACTAAAACAATTTTACAATAAGCAAAAGCCAGACAGATTTGTCTGGCTTTTTTGTTTTTACTTCTGGAAGATTAATATATTTTAAACAGCAGATTCTTTAGTCAGCTGTATATTTTGTCGTAACTTCAATTTTATAACTTTGCTTTATGAAACTGCCTGAAAACCTCAATAATAAAATAGAAAATTATAAGCAGCACAATCTGCTTAGAAAACTGCCTGCATTTAATAATGTAGTTGATTTTTCTTCTAATGATTATATTGGGTTTGCAAAATCGGAAGTTATATTTAGAAATGTTCATGCCTATTTGGTGGAAAACGAAATATTTCAGAACGGTTCTACAGGTTCAAGATTGATTTCTGGAAATCATTCTCTTTATCCAATTGCGGAAAATTTTATAGCCCAATTTCATGATGCAGAAACTGCTTTAATTTTTAATTCGGGTTACGATGCCAATATTGGTTTTTTTAGCGCTATACCGCAGGAAAATGATGTTGTTTTGTATGATGAACTCTGTCATGCATCAATAAAAGATGGAATTGCAATGTCTAGTGCTCAATCCTATAAATTTATCCACAATGATTTTGAAAATTTAGAAGAGCTGATTCTTAAATTTCAAGGTTCAGCGATTTATATTGTTACTGAAAGTGTCTTTTCAATGGATGGAGATACTCCCAATTTGGAAGAATTGATAATGCTTTCAGAAAAATACAATTGTTATCTAATTGTTGACGAAGCGCACACACTTGGTGTTTTTGGAGACAAAGGAGAAGGTCTAATTCAATACTTGCAATTGCAGGATAAAATTTTTGCTCGAATTATGACATTCGGAAAAGGTTTAGGATGTCAAGGTGCAGCGATTTTAGGATCTGCTGAACTCAAAGAATATCTTGTGAATTTTGCAAGAAGTTTTATTTACACAACGGGTTTGTCTCCAAATGCTGTCGCGACAATCTTTACAGCTTATCAACAGTTAGAGTTGGAAAATGAAGCAATTCAAAAACTTCGCGAAAATATTATATATTTCAATCAGCAGAAAAATTTATTAGGACTAAAGCCAATGTTTGTACACAGTAAATCTGCGATACATTCTGCTATTGTTCCCGGCAATGAAAATGTAAAACAGCTGGCACAAGAACTTCAAGATAAAGGATTCGATGTGCAGGCATTTCTTTCACCAACCGTTCCAGAAGGGCAGGAGCGTCTGCGTTTTTGTATTCACAGTTTTAATTCTCATCAAGAGATTAATCAGGTTTTAGAATTGGTAAGGGATTTTATTTTTTAATTATGGAAGAAGAATTTAAGTTGGTTCAAAGTTATCAATATTCATCAGAAGCGCTCATATTTAGTGGTAAGCTGGAATCTGAAGGAATTGAAGTTTACATTCGTGATCATCATGTTGTAGATTCAAATCCGATTTGGAGCAACGCCGTTGGAGGAGTTAAACTCTTCGTTGAAAGTAAAGACTTTAAAAGAGCAAATGAAATTCTATTATCAGTAAGCCAATATTCCTTAGACGAAAAAAATAATTTAATTAAATGTCCTAAATGCGATGCAGAACAAGTAGAAATGGTTACTTCAATAAAAGATATTAAATCATTTTTCGCATTTCTTCTTTCACTGCTTTTTGTTGTGATGCCTTTTTACTCAAAATATAGATATAAGTGCAATAATTGTAAAGCTGAATTTTAGATAAAAAATGTTTCCAAAATCCTCTTTTTATGGATTTTAAAAAAGTTTACAGTTTTTTTTGTAACATTTTGATTATTCGATTACTTACGAGTAGTAATCAAATAAACCAAATATAATATGAAAACAATCTTTCAATCGATAATAGCAGTATTTATATTCTTTTTTACTATTGCTGGTGCGGCACAGACAAAATCTCCAAAACTCGAAAATTCTCTGCTTTGGGAAGTTTCAGGAAAAGGTCTTACTAAACCGTCTTACTTATATGGAACCATTCATATGATTTGTTCAAAGGATTATTTTTTATCCGAAAAAGCAAAAAAGGCATTTGAAGCTTCAGACAAATTATTTTTAGAAATCAATTTTACAGATCCTGCAGAAATGAGTCAGATGCAGCAATTGGCGATGGGAAAAGAACCGCTTAGTAAAAAGTTAAGCCCAGAACAATTGGTAAAATTAGATGTAATTTTAAAGAAGAGCACCGGAATGAATGTACAGCAAGTAGACAGCTTTAGTCTTTTGACTGTCTTGAGTTTAATTTCTATGAAAAGTTTTGGCTGTGCGGACCTTAAGTTTTATGAAATGGAATTTTCAGATGCAGCTAAAAAAAGAAATGTTCCCATTTTTGGTCTTGAAACCGTTAAATCGCAATTTGAAATTCTGGAAAATGCCTATTCAAATGATGAGGTTTTAAAGCTTCTGGAAGAATCAACTTCTGAGGAAACGGATGGATTAGTTACTGCATATAAAAATGAAAATATTGATGCTATGTATGCTTTAACAACCGATGAAAAATTTACAACCGAGAAAACAAAAAAGCAGATTCTTGATAATAGAAATGTAAACTGGGTAAAAGTTATGCCTGAGTTAATGAAGCAAAATGGGATTTTCTTTGCAGTTGGAGCGGGACATTTGGGAGGTGAGCTTGGCGTTATTAATTTATTGAGAAAAGAAGGATACACTGTAAAACCTGTAATGAACTGAATCTGTTTTGAAAGAGAAAGAACAAGAATTTTTGAATCGGATAGAAAGCCATAAGGGAATTTTGTATAAAGTTTCTAAGATGTACATGGATAATTTTGATGATCAGCAGGATTTGTTTCAGGAAATTGTCTGCCAGCTTTGGAAGTCGTATGATTCTTTTCGAAATGAAAGCCAGTTTTCGACTTGGATGTATAGAGTTGCTGTAAATACCGCCATTGTGTTTTTAAGGAAAGAAAAACGAAAGGTTGATAAATATGAAATCGCTTCAGAGAATATAAAGGAAGACGAAAATGATGCTCATATAAAAGAAAGTCAGCTGGATCATTTTTACAAAGCGTTGCAAAGACTGGAAAAAATCGATAAGGCCATAATTTTCTATCAATTAGAAGGTTTCTCTCATAAAGAAATAGGTCAGAATCTCGGAATTTCAGAAGGAAATGCCAGAGTAAAATTAAACAGAGCGAAAGAAAAATTAAAAGAAATTATAAAAAATCAGGGATATGGATTTTAACGATATACAAAATGCCTGGAATAACGAAAAACCTGAAAATGTTATTCTGCCGAAAGACTTAGAAAAAATCCAATCTGCTAATACGCCATTGGATAAAATTAAAAAAAATCTAAAAAATGAATTTATTTACCAAATATTTTCTGTTGTTTTAATAGGGATAGTTCCTTTAATATGTAGTTTTTCACCGAAAATAACTTTGTTGTATTATTTGCTTTACAGTCTTTTCGTAGCAGTTTGCGTGTTCTATCTGGCAAAATTTTATTTCTTTTACCAACGATTGAATAAGACAGCTTTGACGACAAAAGACAGTTTGTATGAGACCTATTTTGATATTAGATTAAATATGGAATTGTATAAAACGTTTGGTTTTGCATTAACACCGTTTTTAGTTTTGTATTTACTGGGTTTTTACTACTATACATTTACAAAAATACCAGGATTTTTGGATCAGGAATTCTCTAATGGACAATTATTTGGATTCTTTTTGATTGTTGTTTTTGTAGTGCTTTTTATGGGGATTTCTTTAGAATGGTGGGTTCATAAATTTTATGCAAAGTCTGCCAAAGAAATAAAGAAAGTAATTGACGAATTAAAAGAAGAATAAAAACAAGAAACCCATCAAATTTTGATGGGTTTCTTGTTTTATGAATTAGTTGATTATTATTTTTTTTGTCGAAACATGACCATTCTGTAAACTGGTTTTTACCATCAAAACCTGATTTCCAGTCTGCAAATTCGAAATTTGGAATTCTGTGCTGTTGATTTTCTTTTTGCTGAATATTTCCTGACCGAGTACATTATAAATAGTTACATCATTGATTGCTTCTTTTGAAGCAGTAATTTTTACTATTTTATTTTTGACTGAAACTATAATTCCATCTGAAATATTCTCAAAATCGTCTGTTCCTAATGTTTTAGAAGTAAAACGAAGAACAAAACGGCTGTTGAATGATCCTTCAGCTGTTGTGAACTTATAATCTTCCAGACGCAGATTTGTTGTTTTTCCTGTTTCCTTATCTTCCAAATATACATCTTGATTATCAAAAATTCCATCAGCATGATCAATTGAAATGGTGTAATCGCCTTTAGACGATAACTTATATCCTAAAGGAACTTGGTCACTCTTTTCAAACGGTAATGCACGTCCTTGTATGGTTAGTTTTTTATTGCTGTTAATACTGTAAAAATCGACAAAATTATTAGCGCCCATTGAAACAGCATCATAATTAAGGTCAATAATATTTGTTGCACCTTCGATGTAGCCTAACAAAATTTGTTTGAAAACGCCGTCTGAATTTGTAAAATTCAGCCAGACACGATTTTTCTCAATATCCTCAGATGCTGCTGTTTTGTAAAACTGGCCGTTATTGCCTGGTCTTCGTATAGCATTATTAAAGATTACTGTTGCGGCTTCTGGTCTTGCAAAAAATCCCTGCGCAGCTGCAATATATCCATTAAAAGGAGTTCCGCTTCCTCCTACAGTAGATCCTGAAGCATTGAAGGCGGTAAAGTCACTATTATAATAAAATTTACCATCAGCAGGGTTTAGGATTGGAAGCGATTCATGTCCCCAGAAATACAAAGTACCTAAAGCTGGATTATCAGTCATTAACTGCTGTGCACTTATCGCAGACGGATAAGGGTTTCCAATTAAATTCCATTTTCCATCTAAAACAGGAACAGGGATAGTTCCGTTATTAGGAACACCTGTGAACTCAGCAGTAAAGTTAGACGGTACGTAAACATCTGCAGATTGAGGGGCTCTTATATTATAGCCTTTACCCGTCTCCATAACCATTTTTCCATAATAGTCGATGGTCCACTTTCCTGCATCTGAATCGTAATATTGATATTTGTCCCAAAGTGTATTTGGTGATAAGTGGTGCATTGTAAAACCAGATTTTGTAACTGGCATTGACCAGTAGGTAAGATCGAAAAGACGAACAGAAATATCTCTTTTATAA
>NZ_MRCQ01000006.1 GCF_002304005.1 Flavobacterium sp. ACN6
AACCTCAGAACCTCAGAACCTCAAAACCTCAGAACCTCAGAACCTCAGAACCTCAGAACCTCAGAACCTCAGAACCTCAGAACCTCAGAACCTCAGAACCTCAGAACCTCAGAACCTCTAGAAACCTCTTTGTCTTTTTGCTTCAAAAATAAGAATTGCGGCTGCGACAGAAACATTCATGCTGTCAATTTCGCCCTGCATTGGAATAATGATATTTTGAGTTGCGGCGTCGCGCCATTCTTGTGTTAAGCCAGTCGCTTCTGTTCCCACAACCAAAGCGGTTGGAGTTGTAAAATCTTGGGTATGATAAGAAGTTGAATTTTGTAGTGTCGCGCAGTAAAAATCGATTTTATTTTCTTTCAAAAAAGTAATGATTTCGTCTGTACTTCCAGTCGCAATTTGGTTGGTAAACAAACAGCCGACACTAGAACGCACAATATTCGGATTGTATAAATCACTTTTTGGATTGGCTATTAAAACAGCATCCAGATTTGCAGCATCTGCGGTTCTTAAAATTGCACCAATATTTCCTGGTTTTTCAGGTGCTTCGGCAACTAAAATCAACGGATTGTCTGATAATTTTAAGTCGGATAGTTTTAAGGATTTGCTTTTGGCTACAGCCAAAATTCCTTCGGTTGTATCTCGATAAGCCAATTTTTGATAAACTTCTTTGTTGATTTCGATAATTTGAAATGAATTCTGAATCAGTTTGTTGATTTCTGTTTCAGTAACTAATTCTGGTAAAAATAAAACAGTTTCAATTTCGTAACCGCCTTTTATCGCTAATGAAATTTCTCTCAAACCTTCGATCAAAAATGTTCCGGTTTGTTTTCTGGCTTTGGCTTTTTCTTGAAGTAGAACCAAAGATTTTATAAACGGATTTTGAATTGAAGTGATTTGTTTCATTTTTTTAAAGGCTCAAAGTTGCAAAGTGGCAAAGGTACAGAGATTTTTTCTTACGGCAAGATTTTTAAAACCTATAAAAAGGTTGTCGCAAATTTCAATAATTTACACTAATTCTTCTCGTAATGAAACAAAATGAATTGGTGTAAATTCTTGAAATTCGCGGCAAAAAAGCTATTCCTCTGTAGAATTATGTTCCTCTAAAAGTGCCGTTTCTTCTTCAGCAGGTTTTGAAACTACTTGGTCTTTACTGCCAAAAAGGAATTTTTTGATTGCTGCAAAAGCCGCTATAATTCCGATTACGATGATTTTTCCAAATTTTGCCAAGATGGCAAAGAATCCCACTTTTGCTAATACTTTTCCAGCCACTAATCCGCCAATTGTCCAAGCGGCAACCGTGTCGGTATCGGCATCAAAATCTAAGTATTTGTTTCCGTCATTAAATTCAACACTTTTGATGATTCCAGGAATACTAGCTTTTACTTCTTCTAACTGATTTACACCAGCAACGGCAGAAATATTATACATTCCTTTTCTCCCTAAAACTCTTAAATCATAATTTAAAGTATGGTCTTTATCTGCGCCAAACTGCAATTCTTTTGCCCAGTGCAATACTTTTAACTATTTGTCATAAAATGGTTTAGATGCCCAGCCAATTAGCTGTACTTCAGGATAACCAGCCGTTTTACGTTCCACATTTGCTGCAGCAACATCTTCTTTCATTGTTTTAAGAAGATCATCATAATCAATATCATCTGCGTCATCATCTTTCACGTAACCATCACCTTGATAACTGATTACAAACATCCAGCTGTCCATGTGCGTAACACCTTTTCCGTCTGGAACAATTGATCCCAGAATAGATTTATCTTCTGGATTTCCCCATAGACTGGTTAAAACGTTTTGGGTTTGTTCGGCATTTAAAAATTTGAATCCTTTAGGCACATTTAAAGTTCCGTCGCCTTCAGGAAGTGTAATTTTTCCTGATTCGTAATTGAACGATTTTTCAATTTTGTCGTAATACGCTTTTAACGTATCAGTGGATTGCTGCGCCGTCATTTTGGAGATTGAGATCGTCCATAACAAAACAAGTAGTAGTGTTTTTTTCATTGGGTTGATTTAAACGGTTAATTAATTATTTAGGTTTTTTTGGTTTCGTTAAAATAATTCTGAAATTTCCTTTTCGACAGGATGCGAGGTTTTAAAATCATATCCCATAAATTTGGCTAAAGTTTGGGCAAATTGCTTTTGATAGAATTGTGAGTTGGTTTTAATCTCTCCTTTTGGAGCAATTTCTGGCCCCATTGCTGCAAACCAAATTTCAGATGCACCAGGAACATCAGAACCATGATCCGTCCATTGTGCTTTTACTTTGTCACCGCGGCCGTGATCAACGGTTATAAAAAGAGTAGTTTTATTTTTGTACTGTGGATCATTTTGAATAAAAGTCCAAATTTCCTGAATCCATTTATCAACTTGATTTGCAGCATCTAAATACGAACGATATTGCCCGTGATGTGCCCATTCATCGGTTTCCCCGTAAGCGATATACAATACTTTTGGCTTTTTTGTTTTCAGTTCGTCCATTGCCTGATAATGCGTAAAAACGTCCAGACATTCGTCTTGATGAAAAGGCTTAAACGAATTATCACGCATTTCATTTAATAAATTTTGAGCAGAAGTTGGTTTGTTTCCACCCACTTTATCAAAAGCAGAGATTACGGGGAAACCACTTCTTTCTTCGTTTAGAATTCTATCAAAAGCATCCCAAGCGCCAAAAGCCGCTACTCTTCCTTTTAGTTTGGACTGCTGATTTAAGAATTCCAAAACATTGACATTCGGATTAGCTTTGTAGCCGTTTGAGTTTACTTTTAAATCAACATTTCCAGTCATGATTTCGCTGTACCCCGGATAACTAAACCAATACGGGTTGGCAACATCGACTTTATTTCCTAAATCCCTATTGCCGTAAATCTGTCCTTTTGATGCAATTTCAGACCAGAAAAAAGGCATTAGTTTTTTGCGTGCTTCTTTGATGTCGGCATCGGCATATTTTTTATAAATGTAAGCGCTGTCTCCCTGATTGAATTTTTTATCATTGGCAATTGCAGCATCCATTCCTTTAAAAACTTCCTGCCATCTAAAACCATCTGTAGTAATGATGATTATGTTTTCTGTTTTTTGCGCAAAAGATTTCCAGCTTAATAAAATGAACAGAATTAGAATCGAATTTTTCATTTTTTATTAGTTTGAAATTACATTGATTGAATTTAAATTTTTTCAAAACTACTTAATTTAATTAATCAATTCTTACGTGATAACGTAATGTAACCATAAATTAATAAAAGATAAATGAATTCACCATTTCACATTTCACAACAAGCATTTCACAACCTTTACAACCTTTACAAAATTCCTCTCGACTTAATTTCCAAATATTTATTAATAGCGTCAAGCGTAAGATTTTCAGGCTGTGTTAAAACAGAGTGGATTCCATATTTCTTTAGTTCGTTGACAATTAATCGTTTTTCGAACATGAATTTTTCGGCAATCACTTTATCATAAACTTCCTGAATGGTGGTTGTTTTTTTATTGATGATGCCATTTAATTCTGTATTTTGAAAAAACACAACGACCAATAAATGACTTTTGGCAATTCCTTTTAAATAAGGTAATTGACGATTTAAACCGTCCATTGTTTCAAAATTCGTGTACAGAATAATCAAACTTCTTTGATTGATGTTTTTCTTAATATCAACATACAATCTGCTGTAGTCACTTTCGAAAAAATCGGTTTTTACGTTGTATAATGTTTCGAGTATTTTCTGCATTTGAGAACCTCTTCTTTCGGCAAAAACTCTGTTTTCTACCTTTTTAGAAAAAGAAAAAAGTCCCGCTTTATCTTGTTTTTTCAAAATAACATTCGATAAAACCAAAGCCGAGTTAATTGCATAATCTAATAAACTCAATCCGTCAAAAGGCATCTGCATCACGCGGCCTTTGTCAATTGCCATATAAACGGTTTGCGATTTTTCATCCTGAAACTGATTGACCATTAAAGAATTTCTTTTGGCAGTAGCTTTCCAGTTTAATGTTCTTAAATCGTCGCCTTGCACATATTCTTTAATCTGCTCGAATTCCATTGTATGACCAATTCGGCGGATTTTCTTGATTCCGTATTGAAATAAATTATTGGAAAAAGCTATTAAATCGTATTTTCTTAACTGAATATAAGAGGGATATGTTGGAACCATTTGATCTTTATCAAAAGAAAATCTTCTTGAAATCAATCGTAAAGGGGAAGAAACATAAACGTTTAAAGCGCCAAAATGATATTCACCGCGTTCTGTCGGGCGAAGGTCATAACCGATTTCTTTTTGTGTCGAAGCTTTTATCGTTTTTATAATTTTGAAATCGCGCACTTGAAACTGAAACGGAATTTCGTCAATTATCTTAACTGAAATAGGAAAATTATAGTGATTTTTTAAATTGATTCGTATCGGATTTAAATCTCCATTTGATAATTTTTCTGGCGTAATTCTCTCTGCTTCAAGGCCAGTTCTTGCTATATATAGAATTAAAACGTCAAGGCATACAAAAGTCACCATTGCCAAAACAATAAGCCAAACCGCATTATAAAGATTCGGAAAAATAAAAGCACAGATAAACATTCCTATAATGCCTAAAAGCACATAGAAAAAGAAATTATTCAGGTATAGACTTTTTATGAATTTCATTTTTTTAGTTTTCAGTCTCAGTTTTCAGTCTCGGTTTTCAGTCTCGGTTTTCAGGAATCAGAATAACTGAAAACTGCGACTGCGACTGAAAACTATCTCGGAATCTCAACTGTTTCAATAATTTGTTTAATGATTTCTGAACTTGTAATACCTTCCATTTCACGCTCTGGCGTAACAATTACACGATGCTGTAAAACAGGAATTGCAGCTTCTTTAATATCTTCCGGCGTAACAAAATCACGTCCGCGGATCGCAGCAAAACCTTTCGCAGCATTTAATATTGCAATCGATGCACGAGGAGAAGCTCCTAAATATAAAAAGGCATTTTCACGCGTATTTACTACAATACGAGCAATATATTCCAATAAGTTTTGCTCCACTCTAATTTGTTTAACCAAACCTTGGTATTCTTTGATTTCTTCGGCAGAAAGAATGGTTTTTATAGCATCTAATTTTCCGTGATCTTGCAAAGAATGTTCTCTTTGAATGATCAAAATCTCTTCATTTAATTTTGGATAATCGATAGTGATTTTGAAAAGAAAACGGTCTAACTGCGCTTCAGGAAGACGATAAGTTCCTTCTTGCTCAATTGGATTTTGCGTTGCGATAACCAAAAATGGGGCTTCTAGTTGATAAGCAGATCCGTCAATTGTAATCTGGCGTTCTTCCATAACTTCAAAAAGTGCAGCTTGCGTTTTGGCTGGCGCACGGTTAATCTCATCAATTAAAATTAAATTGGAGAAAATAGGTCCTTTTTTAAATTCAAATTCTGAATTTTTCAAATTAAAAATAGAAGTTCCTAAAATATCCGACGGCATTAAATCTGGCGTAAACTGAATTCTGCTGAAACCAATATTCAACGTTTTGGATAATAATTTGGCTGTAATAGTTTTAGCAACTCCAGGAACGCCTTCTAAAAGGACATGTCCATTTGATAAAATAGCAACCAAAAGCTGGTCAACCATTTTGTGCTGCCCAACAATTACAGTTTCAATTTCTTTTTTAATCGTATTTACGTGCTCTAAAAGAGGACCTAAATTGATTCTGGTTTCAAAATTCACATTATCATTCGTGATTTCGTTTGATGTTGTATTGATATCGTCCATAATTGGTATGTTTTATTTTTTGCCACAGATTAAAATGATTGTCTTTATTAATCTTTTAAGCTGTGGCACTATTTCTATTAATGTAAAATCTTTTCTATTGCTGTATTTATTCGGATCAAATCTTCCTCAAGACTTCCGTGATAACTCTTTCTATGATTATTTATTAAATCGACCAATTCTTGAATGTCTTTTTGGTCTTTACCAGTTTTGTAATGCAGTTTCTGCACAAAATCATCATCTAAATTTGTCGTATCAATCAAATAATCTGTTCTGATTTTTTCTAGAAAATAGATAATCTTTTTATCAATAATATTGGTATGATCGCCTTCTTGATAATATAAATTCCCGATTGTTTTGGTAAAATCGACTGTTAGATTCTGCAATGGTTTTACAATTGGCACAACGCGCTGTTTGCGTTTCGCATTAAAAATCATAAAAATCAAAATACCAATTAAACCTAAATACCAAGCCCATTTTAAGGCAGGCTGCGATAAAATATAACGCAGTGGAGAATTGGAAATTCTTTTATCATTGACGCTCTTATTGTACCAAAATACATTTCCTTTTGTAAAATAAGACAATACATTTTCTGCATATTGATAATGATCTTTTTTCAGCAGGTTGTAATTGGTAAAAGCTACCGGCTGTGTGTGTAAATACACATAACCATTTTTATACGGAACTTCAATAAAATTAACTTGTCTCTTATTTTTATTACTGTTTTGATAGCCTAAAACTTTTGTATTAAGAGTATCTATTTTCGAAAAGTAATCGCTTAAACCCGTATTAAAAGTATATTTTTTTGAGCTTACTTTTTTATTCGCCATCCAGATTGAAACATTTTCCGATGGCATAAAATCAGTCTTTAATTCGACTTTTAAAGAATCGAGTAATAGTTTCGGAAATGCTTTCATACTCAAAAAAGCCTTATTTCCATGCGAAACAAAATATAAAATCTCTTTCATAGATTGGTCGTCAATATTGTTGGCTTCAGAAATAGCAATGAAAGTACCTTTAATTTTATAATTCTCTACATCATCATTATCGTCGTATTGCGAATCCAAATATTCATAAGGTGTTTCACTAGAAATTTTTTTGACTTTTTGATTCTTAAAAAAGTTATTAAATTCCTGATCGAAAATGTACAATCCGAACGGAATTTTATCATTTACAGAATAGGTGGGAGTCCAGTCAATAGGTTTTGGTTTTCCCTTGTCTGTTAAAAGTACTATACCGAAAAGTAAAACCAGTACAGCAATGTATATTTTTACATTTTTATCCATTACCAAAGGTTTTTAAAGCTTTTTTAAATCTGTTTTCCGTTTTTCTAAATATGGCATCATCAATCTCAAATTCGCCGTACCAGATATAATTGTACAAATAAGACAAATAGGTAAATTCTTCTTTATGAGAAGGCTGCCTTAATTCGTATAAATAATCTGAATTTGTTTTTTCGATATCCCATTCAATATAATTATGCTGTGCCATAACTTTTAAAAGCCAGAGATAATAATATCGAACAGCGATTCTTCTTTCACCTGTTTCAATACTTTCTTTTATTAGTTTTTCGAAATCTAAAAGGTGAATATTTTTTTCGGCATCAGAATAAAAGATGGATTTTTTATTGGCATTTTTTCCAAAAATCCATTTACCCTCTTGTTTCGTCAAAGCTCTAGCAATAAAGTAAATCAATACAATGACTACTAAAACAGCAATAACCCTAAATAAAATAGCAACAAAATTCAGTGATGTCTTGACACTTTTAAATTTGAAAAGACTTGCAAAGATTCCCGCCAGCCAATGAATAAAATGATCCCACCAGCTTTTTTCAGGTTCTTTATATTCGTAGATAAATTCGGGATCAGTATATTTTTTTTTGAAGTTTTTCTCAAAATGCTTGGCTTCGACAGTATTCGAATCAACTTGAATATCCTTTTCGGTATATTTAATTCCAGCAATTTTTGGTGGTTCTTCAGGAATAACAATTGAATCCTGAGCCTTAGAAACGCCGCAGCAAAAAAGAAAAGATAAAATAAATAATAATCTTGTCATTACTTGGTCTTAAAGATTTTTGGCGGTTAAAGAATGAATTTTTTTGTGCACAATAAAAGGATAAATCAAGTAATAAAATGAAATAATCGCAAGCGTAACTAAAATAATTAAACTGCTTAACCAATTTGGCATATCGATAGAATATCGGGTAATAAAACCTTCTAAAAAACCGGCACTTATTGTGAAAGGAAAAGTACTTAAAAATATTTTAAAACTGTTTTTAAATCCGATTTTAAAAGAATTTATTCTCGAGAAAGTTTTAGGAAACAGAATAGAAGCACCTAAAATAAATCCAGCAGTAGTTTCTATCACTATGGCAAAAATTTCCATAGAACCATGAATCCAAATTCCTCGAACGCTTTTCCAGAAAACACCATGTTCGTAAAAGAAATATTGAAACGAACCGAGCATAATACAGTTTTGAAGAAAAATGCTAAAAGTTCCTATACCGGCAAAAATTCCGTAGAAATAACATTTAGCGCCAACAAAAAGATTGTTTACCGTAATACCAATAAAACTACCCCAATTACTGCCAGAACCATATACAGCCATTGGATTGCCTTTTTTGATGTTTGCCAAAGTCATATTTACATATTCGTCACCTAAAATCAAGCGAACAAAATCGGGATCGAAACGGGCAGAAAGCACTCCGATCGAAACGGTGACAAAAAACAATATAAAAGCATAATACAAATACCTTTTGTATTCGTAAACCAGCAGCGGCACATCAATTTTAAAAAAATCTATAATTTGATTGCTGTCTGTTCGTTTGGTTTTATAAATTTTTTGATAAATCTGAGATGCAAGATGATTTAAGTAGACAACCGTTTTACTTTTAGGGTAATACGTTTGGGCATACGCCAAATCATTCATCATTTGAATGTATAAATTAGCTAATTCATCAGGATTTTTTTTAGCTTTACCGAAAATTGCCAGCTCGAATTCGAGCCATTTTTCTTTATTTTGTTTTATAAAAGCGATTTCTCTCATTGTTGGCTAAAATATAAAATATGTCAGAATTATCTATTAATACGACGCAAAATGTCAAAATAAATTTTATTGCCGCTTCTGTAGGCGAGCGATTGGGTGCTTTTTTTATCGATTTGGCTATTATATTTTGCTATTGGCTAACGGTTTCGCTGGTTATTTTTGACTGGCTTCAAGTCGAACGCATAATGGCAAACATAGACGGCTGGTCTAAAGGAGCCATTTATTTATTTATCTATTCGCCCATTATAGTGTACTCTTTAGTTCTCGAAAGTGTTTTTGAAGGACAATCAATGGGAAAAAAATTAGTCAAAATTAAAGTGGTTAAAATTGACGGTTATCAAGCTGGTTTTGGCGATTATTTAGTGCGATGGTTTTTTAGGGTAATCGATTTTTTCAGCCTTTTTGGTCTTCCAGGGATTATAGCGGTAATTACAAGTCAAAAGTCACAGCGATTGGGCGATATGGCAGCGGGAACGGCGGTTATTACTTTAAAGAATAAAATTAATATCAGCCATACTATTTTAGAAGAAATTGGCGATTCTTATGTGCCGACTTATCCTTTGGTCATTAAACTTTCAGACAATGATATGCGCATCATTAAAGAAACATATCAAAAAGCCGAAGCCAAAAATGATCACGAAATCATTTATAAATTAGTAGCAAAAATTGAAAATGTAACCGGCATTAAAAACCAATCTGGAAATAACAGCGATTTTATCCGAGTAATTTTGAAAGATTACAATTTCTATACCCAGCATATGTAATTTTTTTCTTTAATATTATTGCGAATTGTTTTTCAGGTTTACGTTTTAATTTTTTATATTTAACTGATTTATTATCTCTTACATTTTTAAATTAAAACTTCCTGATATGAAAAATAAAAAACCATTCCTTATTGTATTAATGTTGTTTGCTGTCGTTTTTAGTTTCGCTCAAGGCGGAAAAAAATTAGATAAAATAATAAAAAGAGATTATCAGATTATTGAAGGAACCATTTCAAAAATATCTGATAGAACAGTAGAATATTCACTTCCAGGAGAAACACTGCAGATTTCGCTTGACGTTTCACAAATTGCCAGAATTGATTTTGCCAGCGGAAGATCACAAACTTTTGATGTTAGTGCAGGAAACAGCGCGCCGTCATCTTCCGGTTCATCAGCAATAGTTTCTTCCGAAATGAAGCCTAATACAATTGCTGTACTTCCGGTACCGTATGTAAATTCAGATACTCAGGAAAGTTCCGAAGACATGGCAAAATTTGCTCAAAATGATCTTTACAACAAACTTCTCGATAAATCGTCTAATATTTTTCCGTTAACTGTTCAGGATTTAAGAACAACAAACAGTTTACTGCACAAAGCGGGAATTGACCACAATAACATTGACGAAACGCCAATTGAAGATCTCGAAAAAATTCTCGGCGTTGATAATATTGTTGCAGCAAAAGTTTCGTATACTATTGGTACTAGTACAACTGCAACCACTTATAACAGCGGAAGTGCAAAAGTAAGCGACAATAATAAAAAGCTAAAAACAAATGATGTTTCGACAACTACCGCAAACAATCAGGCGTATTACTATTATACAGTGTATTTTGACATGTATAAAAATAAAGACAAAATATATTCTCAAACCCGTAAACCTTTCTTGGCAGTAAAAGACAGCTGGATGGATTCTGTTACTTACCTTTTAAAAAGAAGTCCGATTTACGTTAAAAAATAACAGAATATAGTAATGCAAAAATTCAAATCTAAAATTGATTTATGGTTTACAATTCTTGTTGGCATATTATTTACGCTGATACTAATAAGATTAGCTTATGATCAAAATTGGGTTGGTTTTATTTTTATACTAATTGTAGTCAGTTATGTTGTCTACTCTTTTTTAACAACTTTTTATGTCATTGAAGGCGATAAACTGAAAATAAAATGTGGTTATTTCTTTAATTTTTTAATTGAAATTAAAGACGTACAAAAAGTGTCGGAGACTTTTAATATTATAAGTTCGCCGGCGCTTTCTTTTAACCGATTAGAAATTTTATATAATAAATTTAATACGCTGTTAATCTCACCAAAAGATAAAAATAGATTTTTAAAAGAGCTAAAGAGAGTAAATCCTGACATAAAAATAGTATTAAAAAAATAAGGACAATTACTAAAATCTCTGCATCTTTGCATCTTTTTAACTTAAGAAGAAATGTTTCACTTACTTGATATTATTGGGACAATGGCGTTTGCTATGTCTGGCGCTTTGACAGCCATGCATAAAAAATTGGATCCGTTTGGGGTTTTTATTATTGCATTTGTTACCGCGGTAGGAGGAGGAACACTTCGTGATGTTTTAATCGGGCGTACGCCAGTAGGCTGGATGCGCGATATGCAGTACGTATACGTTATTATTTTAGGTTTTTTTCTGGCTATTATTTTCAGGAAAAAGTTTGATAAACTTAGAACTTCACTATTTCTATTCGATACAATTGGTTTAGGGGTTTTTACGCTGATTGGACTAGAAAAAGGAATCATGATCGGACTTCATCCTGGAATTTGTATTGCTTTGGGAACAATGACGGCTTGTTTTGGAGGCGTAATAAGAGATATTTTGTGCAACGAAATTCCGAACGTCTTTAGAGAAGAAATATACGCCACAATCTGTATTTTGGGCGGATTCGTATTTTTTGGTTTAAGAACACTAAATTTAAACGTCGATGTTTTATATTTAGTTACATCATTGGTAATTATAGTTATTAGATTGCTGGCAGTGAAATACAAATGGCATTTAAAAGCATTTGATCATAAATAAATTAAAGTGGCAGATTATACCGTAAAAAAATACAATCACAACGATTTTGCACTTTGGAACGATTTTGTCGCTCAGGCAAAAAATGCCACATTTTTATTTCACCGTGATTTCATGGAATATCATAAGGATCGTTTTGAAGATTTCTCGCTTTTAGTTTTTGAACAGGATAAATTACGCGCCATTCTTCCGGCCAATATAAACGGAAATGCTGTTTACTCTCATCAAGGACTTACATACGGCGGTTTGGTATATTTGTCTAAATTGAAAGCAGAAAAAGTGGAATCTATTTTAGATGAAATTTTGCTTTTTTTGAAAGAAAATCAAATAGAAACCTTTTATTATAAACCACTTCCAGATTTTTATTTAACAGAAGGAAATAAAGAAATTGAGTTTTTTTTATTAAAAAGAAAAGCAGTTTTAGAACGAAAAGAAATGAATCTAGCGGTAAACTTATCTGTGCCGTTAAATATTTCGAAAAGTAAATTAAAACACTTTAGAAGAATTGAAAACTTGGATTTGGATATTGTCGAAGAACAAGAATTTAATCCGTTTTGGGAAAAAGTTTTAGAACCAAGATTACTGGAAAAATTCAATACGAAACCTGTTCATTCCAAAGAAGAAATAACACTTTTAAAATCGAAATTTCCTCAAAACATCAAACAATTTTCGGCTTATAAAAATGATGAGATTATTGCTGGAATCACGATTTTTGAGTCCAAGAATGTGGTTAAATCGCAATATGGCGCCATTTCAAAAAAGGGAGAAGAATTTCGTGCACTCGATTTTTTGTTCATAAATCTGATGCATAAATACAAGCGAAAAGGAAAACATTTTTTCGATATGGGAATTGTAAATTCAGATACCGAAGATTATCATATTGGACTTTTGAAACAAAAAGAAGAATTAGGCTGTTCTGTTTACAGTCAGGATTTCTATAAAATTGAAATAAATTGATACCATTTCTAGATCTAAAAAAAATCAACGAACCGTATGAAACTGCTTTTCAGGAAAAATTGAAAACGGTTTTAGACAACGGCTGGTATATTTTAGGAAAAGAAGTGGAAACGTTTGAAAAGGCTTTCGCCGAATATACACAGTCCAAATATTGTATTGGAGTTGGAAATGGTTTTGACGCTTTAGTTCTCATTTTTAAAGCTTATATCCAACTCGGAAAACTCAAAAAAGGAGATGAAGTAATCGTTCCAGCCAATACTTACATCGCAAGTATTTTAGCCATTTTGCAAGCCGATTTAGTGCCGGTTTTGGTTGAACCAAAATTAGAAACGTACAACATAAATCCAAATTTAATTCAGGAAAAAATTACATCAAAAACCAAAGCAATTTTAGCGGTTCATTTATACGGACAATTATCTGAGATGGATAAAATAAATGAAATTGCAGAAAAACATAATCTTATTGTTGTAGAAGATGTTGCACAATCCCACGGTGCAAAAATAAATAAATTTCAAAGTCTAAATTCCAAATTCCAATTTCAAAATGTCACTCTGAGCGAAGTCGAAGAGCCGCAAACTGCATCCGCTTATAGCTTTTATCCTGGAAAAAATTTGGGTTGTTTAGGTGATGGTGGAGCGATTATAACAAACGATGCAGAATTAGCAGAAATACTTTTTTCACTTCGTAATTATGGTTCAGAGAAAAAATACCATAACGAATATGTTGGCGTAAACTCTAGATTAGACGAACTACAGGCTGGGTTTTTAAACCTGAAATTACCCAATTTAGACGCCGATAATAAAAAGAGAAGAAACATCGCGAAACGTTATTTATCCGAAATCAAAAACGATAAAATAATACTGCCGTTTTGGGATTTGTCAAACAATCACGTTTTTCATTTATTTGTCGTTCGCAGCAAAAATAGAGACGATTTACAGGGTTATTTAACCCAGAATAATATTCAGACCTTAATTCATTATCCTATTCCGCCTCACAAACAAAAAGCATTTTTAGAGTGGAATAGATTATCGTTTCCAGTAACGGAAAAGATTCATAATGAAGTTTTAAGCCTGCCAATGAGTCCTGTTTTAACAGATTCTGAAATTGATTTTATTATTGAAATTTTAAATCAATATTAATTTGAATTTCTACAGCAAAATAATGCAGACCAGTTTGTTTAAGATTACTTCTTTAAACAGTTTAAGCGTTGTTTTAAAAATTGGAATTGGATTAATTACCTCAAAAATAATAGCTATTTTCGTCGGTCCAAGCGGAATGGCGCTGATCGGAAATCTGCGTAATTTTTTAACTTCATTAGAAAGTATTTCTACCTTAGGTTTTCAAAACGGTATTGTAAAATATGCGGCCGAAAATGAAAAAAAGCAACCCGAGCTTCAAAAAATAATCACCACTGTTTTTATAACCTTAGCAGCCACAGCAGTTCTTTTAGGAATTATTTTATTTTTTACCGCTTCCTATTGGAACACTAGAATTTTTGGAAGCAATACAGAATATTTGTTGGTTTTCAAAGTTTTGGCTTTGGCTTTGCCTTGTTATGCAGTTTCCATTTTTTTCGTCGCCTTGATAAATGGTTTAGGAAAATTTAAAAAAGTAATCTGGATCAACATTATCGGAAACACAATTGGTTTGCTGGTTTCACTTTTTATGATTTTGCAATACCAAACAATTGGAGCTTTATTGGCAATCGTAATTGCGCCTGCTTTATTGTTTTTTGTGACGTTTTACTTGGTTCAAAAAGAGATTCCTTTTTTTCAAATCATAAAATTAAATTGTTTTGATTTCAAAATTTTAAAAAACCTCTCCTCATATTCTATAATGGCTTTGGTTTCTTCGGTTCTCGGGCCTTTTGTATTCTTAGCGGTTCGAAATCATTTAATTCAAAATTTAGGAATTGAACAAGCAGGATATTGGGAAACCATGACGAGAATTTCGTCTTATTATCTCTTGTTTATCAGTACCATTTTGACGGTGTATTTTTTGCCAAAATTGTCAAAAGCATCTACAAATAAGGAAACTAAAAGTATTTTTTGGCAGTTTTATAAGTTCATTGTGCCAGTTTTTATTTTGGGTTTAATTGTACTTTATTTTATCCGTTTTTTTGTTGTTGAACTTCTTTTTACCAAAGAATTTCTGCCTGTGACCGATTTATTTTTCTGGCAGTTTTTAGGAGATATTTTTAAAGTTTGTGCACTGATTTTGGGTTATCAGTTTTTTGCTAAAAAAATGACATTAGCCTTTATACTTGCAGAATTGTACTCGTTATTTGTTTTCTACGCAGCCAGTGTATATTATACCCAGATATTCCAAATCGAAGGCGTTGTATTGGCTTATGCTTTTCAGAATTTAACTTATTTTATTCTTCTCGCGATATATTTTAGAAAAAGTTTGTTTTAGTTCTCGCTCCATTTCTGAACGTAATCCTGCGTGATTTTTACATAGTGATGCTCTTTTTCTATAAAAGCTCTGGCACGTTTTCCTATTGCGGTAATTTCTTCGGGATTTTCAATTAAAAAAGACAATTCATTTACTAAGTAATTTACATCAGGAATGGCATTTATACACACTTTTTCTGTAAGATTATAATAGTCCATAAACTCCGTTTCGGCGTTGGTAAAAACCACTTTTCCTTTTGCCATCGATTCCAGCGCATTATAACCCTGATCGTATCCGTAAATTTGATCTAATAAAATATGAGAACGATTATACAAATTAATATACTCAGAATAGGGAACACTTCGAGCCGTGATTATTTCAACTTTCGAACCATATTTTTTTTCTATTATTTCTAAAGCTTTTTCAAAATAATCATTTCCTTTTTTTAAATAATTATCATTATTAATTCCGTGAAAAATGACAATTTTTTCATTGATTACAAGAGGTTCAAATTTCAGCTTGTCAATATTTATAGGATTCGGAATCATTCCGAGATATTTAGGATTTCCTATCAACGGAAGATGGTAATCTAAATCGGAAGCAATTATGCCGTTACAATTTTTATAAATAAATTGATGCAGTTTGAAAAATTCTTTTTTAGTGAATTTCAACACATTAGCAAAACTCTTTTTATCAATTTTATGATTTTGATATAACGGAATTACAGATTTAAAATCAGGGTTTTCAAAACAATATTTGACATTTAAATAATCGTAACCCGAACTTAATAAATATAATTTCTTGTTGTTTTGTAAAAGACTCGAAATGATCTTTTTTTCGAAATAATAAGTACATTGAAAGCTGTTTTCGTTAATCAATTGTACGACATCAAAACCAGAACAGTGTTTTTCAAATTTTAAAAACTGGCGATAGGTTAAATAAGAACTGATATCAAATCCAGAAAGTCTATAAACTGCAATTTTTACTTTTTTAAGCAAACCAGTTTCCCATTTTTTCTGAATAGGATAGTCGACAGGAAAATTTTTAAAACCGTCTTTTTGACCAATAATAAAAACATCGTGTCCTAATTGCTGCAAACCATCTTTTAAAGAATTGTGCAAATGACTATATTCTCCTACCAGTAAAACTTTCATTTATAAGTTGTTTTAATATAAATTTCGAATCTGTTATTTTAAATAATTTATTTTGAATCCACCAAAAATATATTAAAAATTTCAATATTTATCAAGCGTCCTTACAAGACGCGATGTGACATACCTTTTAAATTTCTAACGATCAGATGTTCCTACGGAACAATAAATGTTGACGCAGCATTATTTTGCAAATATATTTTCGTTCGTAGGAAAGATTCTTTTTTAGTTGCCGGCCAAATATTTCTCAGGAACAATAACGGAGACGCATCATTTATTATTTGAACATTTGTTTTAGTTCCGTAGGAACGTTTCATTGTACCAAGTAAAATGTCTAAGGAGCAATAAATTTAGACGCATCATTTTTATTATTTAACATTTGTTTTCGTTCCGTAGGAACGTTTCATTGGTAGCAAAAATTGATTGGATGCTCATTTACGTTCCGTAGGAACGTTTGATCATTTCAAAGATTCATTTAAGATTGTTTTTTATCAGATATAACAAGTTTTTAAATCAGAATTTTTCAAGCAGGTTACTATATGTGTATATTTGACAAATATATTTACTTTTTCGGTTAAAAACATGAATAAAAAGAAAGTTGCTATTGTTTCAAATTCTTTAGGAAAAGGAGGGGCAGAACGTTTTGCAGCTTTATTGACTTTTATGTTAGAAGAATCTGGTTTCGAAGTGCATTCGATTATTGTAAATGATGTTGTCGATTATTCATACACAGGAACTTTGTTCAACTTAGAAAAAGAAAGTTCGAGTTCTTCCTCTCTTTTTAGAAAGTGGCAAAAAGGAGTTTTATTACGCCGTTATTTAATTCAAAACAAAATAGAAATTGTCATCGACAGCAGAACCAGAAATGTATTGCTGCGAGAATTAATTACCCGATTCATTTATCGTAATGCAAAAATCTATTATATCGTTCACAGTTATAACTTTAAAAATTATTTTCCTTCATCCGTATTCTGGTCGAGAGTACTTTATAAAAATGTCGAGGCTGTAATTTGTGTGTCAAAAGCAATTGAAGAAAAAGTAAAGCAACTTTATAAATTGAATAATACAATTACGATTTATAATCCTTTTTTTATTGCTGATGAAGAGGTTGTAAAAGAAGTTGATGCAGCCGGAAAGGTGATTTTGTTTTTTGGCAGATTGGATGAAAAAGTAAAAAATTTCACTTTGATGCTCGAAGCTTTTTCACTTTCTAAAGTTTTCCTAAAAGGATATCAATTGCATATTATGGGCGACGGAAATGATTTGGAATTTATTCAGCAGAAAATTAATCAGTTGAATTTGAGCGGGCATGTTCAATTATTTCCTTTTAAAGAAAACCCTTTTAATGAAGTTCGCGCAGCAAAATTTACCATATTGACAAGTCATTATGAAGGTTTTCCGCTTTCCATAATAGAATCATTAGCTTTGGGAACGCCAGTTGTTTCTGTTGATTGTAATTCTGGGCCGAGAGAAATTATTAAAAGTGAATTTAATGGTTTACTGGTTGAAAATAATAATTCTCAAGCTTTAGCCGAAGCGATAAATCGGTTTGCAGATGATTACGAATTGTATAATTTTTGCAAAAAAAACACTGTAGATAGTGTTAAACATTTGTCTCTAAAAACTATTTCGAAACAATGGAAAAATCTAATTCACACCAATCAAAAATGACAAGTATTTCAGATATTCAATTAATTGAAATTCCTAAAATTCAGGATAGAAGAGGAAATCTTTCTGTGGTTGAAGGAGATACAATTCCTTTTGTTTCCAAAAGAGTGTATTATTTATACGATGTGCCAAGCGGAAGCAAAAGAGGCGGCCATGCGCATATCGAACAGCAGGAATTTTTAATTGCATTAAGCGGCAGTTTTGATGTGATTTTAAAAGATGGAAAGAATAAAGAAACCATTACACTTAATAAGCCAAATGTGGGTTTGCTTATCGTTTCGGGGATTTGGAGAGAGCTGCAGAATTTCTCTTCTGGAAGCGTTTGTTTAGTTTTTTCCTCTGCCGAATTTAATGAAGAAGATTATATTCGAGACTATAAAAAATTCAAGTTATTTAAAGACAGATGATCCCAAGCCTAAATTGGCTAATACTGTTTTTACTTGGATTAAAAATACTAAAGCAAAAGAGGGAAGATTTAATAAAATTCTTTTCTTAAAGCCTAAATTCTTTAAATCAATTGGCTGTGAATATTTGGCAAAAAGTATTTTTTCGCCAGCTATTTTGCTTTTTATCGCCAGTGAAAACCGATTTAAATCCAGAAATTTTTTTAAGTCCGAATTGGTTCTTTCTGCCTCTTCGAATTTAGAAAAATCCATTTTTTCATGTAACAATTTACTGTTTTTCGAAAGACTTTCAGGATCATAAACATATCTCGCTAAAATTTTCCAGGAGAATACAATTGGAAATATAAGTCCAATTCTAATCCATAAATCCGTGTCTTGACCGCTTTTTATTTTGGTATCAAAATTTCCAGCTTCGGCAAAAACAGTTTTATGAAAAACGGCGCATGAAGTACAAAGAACCGTTTCTTTTAAGCTCGCTTGAAAGTAATTTACAATTTCAAATTCGCTGTCTGATCTAGGAATCGAATATTGTACAGGAATTATTTTTTTGGAGGTATCAAATTCAATTGCGCCCGCAAAAACTTTTTGATCTGGCACTTTTGAAATTAGAGTAAACATAGTTTCTAAAAACGTCGGATACCAATAATCATCTGCATCTAGAAAAGTTATAAAATCGGCATTTGCTTTTTCAATTCCGTAATTTCTGGCACTCGAAGCACCTTCATTTTTTTTGCTGTAATAAGTAATTCGTGAATCTTTAAACTGCAGTAATTTTTCTTCGCTTTTATCTGTAGATCCGTCATTAATTACAATAATTTCATAATCCTGAAAAGTTTGATTCAAGATGCTTTGTATCGTATTTTCGATAAAATTTTCTTTGTTGTATAGCGGAATTATGATAGAAAAGAAAGCCATTTATTTTGATTTTAAAATGCTGTAATGACCTAATTTATAAATATCAAATAGAAAAAGGGATGGTTTTTCTGAAACTAGATTTCGTTCAATTTTCGATTTTAATAGCTTAAAAATAAAAGAGAAAACGTAAAGCATTTTTACTGTTTTTAAAAGTTCAAATGATGCAATAATGCGGCTTTCATTAATTGAAATTTTATTAGCATTATTCAAAAACGCCAAATTTTCTAATGCTGTTCGTGTCTTGTTTAAAAATAGGGCAGAAGTCTCTAAATTTAAATGAAAAACTGGATTTTCAATATGAGTTATTGGAATATGATTTGATCTTAAAACGGAGAAAAAAAGTAAATCTTCATAGCCGTATTTTGTCAATGTTTTATCAAAAGGAAATTGAAGTAGGATTTCTTTTTTGATTAATAAATTGGAAACCAATGCGAAATCAGATGGATTTTTGCTTCGTTCCGATAACGGTAAAGCTTCTCTTTCTCGGCCATAAATCCAACGTAAAAGCAGTTCTTTTTCAGGTTTTTTACTTTCGTATAAAATTCCTCCGAAAACCACTTTTTGGTTCCTTTTTATTTCAGAAACATAATTAGAAATAAACTGATTGTTAGTTGGAAATACATCGGCATCCAAAAAAAGTAAATAGTCATAAACCGCTTTTTTGGCTAGTAAGTTCCGAATGGCGCTTCGTCCAATATTCTGTTCTAAAACAGTAAAAGAAACGTTTTTAAATTGCTTAATTCTTTGGTTTTCAATGGTGAAATCGTGCGAAGCATCATCTAAACAAATAATTTCAAAAGGAATAGTACATTCCAATGCTTGTTTATACAGTGTTTCTACAAGAGAAAAAATGTTGTAATTGTAAACCGGAATTACTATCGAAAGCATTACACGCTTCTTTGCACCACTTCGAAGATTCTTTCATCTTCACATTTTAATGTTTTAGAAGGGAATTTCATCAATAATGCATAATCGTGCGTAGCCATAATAATGGTTTTTCCAGTAGCATTAATAGCTTTTAAAACTTCTAAAACTTCAGAACTAGTCTGCGGATCAAGATTTCCTGTAGGTTCATCGGCCAAAATAAATTCTGGATCATTAAGAAGTGCTCTTGCAATTGCAACACGCTGTTGTTCCCCGCCCGAAAGCTGGTGAGGCATTTTATTTACGAAATCTTTCATGCCTACTTTATCCAGAACTTCATCAATTTTATGATACATCGCATCTTTTTCATGCCAGCCTGTTGCTCTTAAAACAAAAAGCATATTGTCTTTTATAGAACGATCTGGAAGTAATTTAAAGTCTTGAAATACAATCCCGATTTTACGTCTCAAAAACGGAATATCATTTTCTTTTATTCCTGCCAAATCAAATTCAACGATATGTCCTTCTCCCTCAACTAGTGGTAAATCAGCATATAAAGTTTTTAAAAAACTACTTTTTCCAGAACCTGTTTTCCCGATGATATAGATAAATTCACCGTGGTTAACATCTAAATTAATATGAGATATAATTTTTCTTCCTTCTTGATATATAGTGACTTCTTTAAGAGATAGTACGGTTTGTGACATAATAATGTTGATTTGAATTGTAAAAGTAATAAGATAACGCTTGTATTCAAAATAAATTTGAATCATTTCTTAAGAAAAAGTTTAAAAAAATAAACCCCATGCAATCTAAGTTCATTTTGATAAATGAGGAAGTAAAATTTACAAGCTTAGAATAACTTAAATTACTGATCTTGTTTTTGATTAATTTGATTTTGAAAGTTTGAGAACCAATATTTTGAAGTTTAAGATCGCATAAAATCACAGCTGTTTAATAATTTGTTCATAATAAAACCTCGAAACGTTTCGTTATAAACGGTATAAAATGATACATTTGAATACTAAATATTATTAAAATGCGTAAACTTTCCTGGTTCTTTTTACTCCAAATTATCCTTATTTCGACCACAGTTTCGGCACAAAAATCAGCTATATATACTTACGACTTAAAGGATTTTGACAAAGCACTGGCTTTATATAATGACAAACAATATGCTTCGGCGCAACTTATTTTTGAACACGTAAAGAACAATGCAGTAACCGAGGAAGTTCAGTCAGATTGTGCGTTTTACATTGCCAATTGTGCCATAAGAACCAATCAGGCAAATGCTGATGCTTTGGTAGAAAAGTTTGTCAGCGATTATCCAACAAGCACCAAACAAAATCAGGCTTACATTGAAGCTGCGCAGTACTTTTTTGAACAGGGAAATTACCCTAAAGCATTGATGTGGTTTGATAAAGTAGACGAAAGTTACATGAGCAAAACCGAGTCGGATAAGTTCAACTTCATGAAAGGCTACAGCTATTTTAATGCTAAAAAGAAAAAAGAAGCTACCAACTATTTTAATAAAGTGGTAAACTCTAAAGAATATGGTTCTCAAGCCAAGTATTATTTAGGATTTATGGCTTATGAAGGCGACGATTACAAAGAAGCAACAAAATACTTTGACGAAGTTTCGGGCGAAGAAAAATACAAAGAAAAGCTGTCTTATTATCAAGCTGATATGAATTTCAAATTAGGGAATTTTCAGAAAGCAATTGAATTAGGACAAACTGCAATGGCCAAATCAAATGCGCTGGAACAATCTGAATTGAATAAAATTATCGGTGAAAGTTATTTCAATTTAAAACAATACGATAAAGCAATTCCATATTTGGAAAAATACGCAGGTAAAAAAGGAAAATGGAATAATACCGATTTTTACCAATTAGGTTATGCGTATTACGAGCAGAAAAACTACGAAAAAGCGATTTCTCAATTCAATAAAATTATTGAAGGAAAAGATTTCGTAGCCCAGAATGCGTATTACCATTTAGGTTTAAGTTATTTGAATATTGGCAAAAAACAAGAAGCTTTAAACGCTTTTAAAAATGCTTCTGAAATGGATTTCAATGCGCAGATTCAAGAAGATGCCGCTTTAAATTATGCCAAATTGAGTTACGAGATTGGAAATGCGTATCAAGCGGTTCCTGGGATTTTGTTAGATTTCTTAAAGAAATACCCAAATAATTCAAGCCGTTCAGAAGTAGAAAAACTTTTGGTTGATTCTTATATTTCTTCTAAAAACTACAAAGAAGCTTTGACTTTATTAGAGAAAAACAGAACGGCAGAAAATAAAGCTGCTTACCAAAAAGTATTGTTTTACCGCGGATTAGAATTGTATAATGAATCAAATTATCAAGAAGCGGGCAAGATGTTTAAAAGCGCTGTAAGCGAACAAAAAACACCTGAATTTACAGCTAGAGCTACTTTCTGGAAAGCAGAAACAGAATATCTTAATGATGATATGCAAAATGCATTATTGACTTACAAACAGTTTGCAGGAATGGCAGCAGCAAAATCTACAGACGAATATAAAAACATCAACTATAATATTGGTTACACGTATTTTAAATTGAAAGAATACGATCAGGCGGCCAATTCTTTTCAGGCGCAGATTGATAATTCGCCATCAGATAAAGTTCGTTTAAACGATTCTTATCTGCGTTTAGGAGATTGTCGTTTTGTAACTTCAAAATACAGTGCAGCAAATGAGGCCTACGCGAAAGCAATCGCCGCAAAAGGCGTTGATGCCGATTATGCACAGTTTCAAAAAGCACTTTCTCACGGATTCATGTCAAATAATGCCAAGAAAATTGACGAACTGAACAACTTTGTTAAGATGTATAATAAATCATCGTACCGAGATGATGCTTTGTATGAATTAGGAAATACATATGTGGCAGAAAAGAAAAACGATCAGGCTCTAAAAGCGTACGATCAATTGATTTCTGAATTTAAGAACGGTTCCTTTACTTCAAAAGCCATTTTAAAACAAGGTTTGATTTACTACAATTCTGATCGTGACGAACAGGCTTTGACAAAATTCAAAAAAGTTGCGGCAGAATTCCCGAAAACTCCAGAAGCTTTGGAAGCAGTTTCTACAGCAAGATTAATTTATGTTGATTCAGGAAAAGTAGATGAATATGCAACTTGGGTTAGAACTTTAGATTTCGTAGAAGTTTCAGATGCTGAATTGGATAATGATACTTACGATGCAGCTTTTAAACAATACAGTCAAAACAATGCTAAAAATGCTATTACAGGTTTTACTGGTTATGTGAGTAAATTTCCAAAAGGAATGCACGCACTAGAAGCTAATTTCTATTTAGGACAACTTTATTATGCTGAAGGTTCTGAAACTAAATCGGTTGCTAATTACCAATATGTAATTGATCAGCCAAGAAATGAATTTACAGAGCAGGCATTAAACAGATTGGCTCAAATTTATTTGAAAACTAAAGATTGCGATAAAGCGATTCCAGTATTAGTGCGTTTAGATAGTGAAGCAGATTTTCCTCAAAACAAAAACTTTGCTCAGGCAAATTTGATGAAATGTTATTATGATAAAAAAGATTATGATAACTCGGTTATTTCTGCTGATAAAGTATTAGAAAATCCAAAAGCAGATGCGGGCGTAAAAGCAGATGCACAGATTATTGTTGCCAGAGCAGCAATTCAAACCGGAAACGAAGACAAAGCAAAAACTGCTTACGCAAAACTTTTAGCAACGTCTAAAGGAGAATTAGCAGCAGAAGCGTTGTATTATGATGCTTATTTTAAAACGAAAGAAGGAAAATTCGATGCTTCAAACACTGCGGTTCAAAAATTAGCAAAAAGCTATTCTGCTTATAAATATTACGGAGCAAAAGGTTTGGTTTTAATGGCTAAAAACTTCTACGGACTAAAAGACAGCTATCAGGCAACTTACATTTTAGATAACGTAATTAACAATTTTACAGATTATCCAGATGTTGTTGAAGAAGCTAAAAAAGAATTGGGCGCGATAAAAGTAGAAGAGTCTAAAACAAATTCGTCGATTAATAAATAAAAGTAAAAAATAGAAGAAAGAGACAAGAAACAAGATTTTTATAAAGAAATAAAGTCTTTTCTCTTGCTTCTAAAGAAAAAAGAAAAAAACAATGAGTTTACCTTTTTATATAGTTGATGTTTTTGCTGATAAAAAATATGCTGGAAATCAGCTGGCAGTTTTTATGGATGCAGAAAATCTAAGTTCGGAAGAAATGCAGCAAATTGCTCGCGAGATTAATTTTGCAGAAAGCACATTTGTAACCAAACTGGACAAGGAAAATAATAAAGCAGAGATTAAAATTTTTACTCCAGCTTATGAAATGCAATTTGCAGGGCATCCGATAATTGGAACTTCATGGGTTTTGATGAATAAGGTGTTTGAAAATTCGCCAAGTGAAATTAAATTGAAAGTTCCGATTGGAGAAATTCCAATTCACCAAACTGAAGATTTAATTTGGTTAAAAGCAGCGCAGCCAAAATTTTGGGATGTTTTTTCAAAAGAAGATTTTACGCTTTTCAGCAATTTGGAAGTGAGCGATTTTGAAAATCAATTTCCAATTCAGGAAGTAACAACCGGAAGTGCTTTTGTAGTGGTCCCGTTAAGCAGCCAAAGAGCTTTAGAAAATTTGGTTCTGGATAAAGACAAAGCAGATAAATGGATGAAGCAGCATTGTAAAACCGATCATAGAGGGTTGTATTTCTACTATTTTGAAGGTTCAAAGGTAATGAGCAGGTTATTATATATAGAACACAATCAGTTATTAGAAGATGCCGCAACGGGAAGCGCTAGTACATGTTTACAAGCTTCTTTGCTAAAATATAATACCAAAGAAATCGAATTGATCAATTACCAGGGAGATTATATTGGCAGACCTTCTCAGATTTATTTTAAAGGAAAATTAGCTGATGACCAATACGATATTAATATAGGCGGGAAAGCTCAATTTGTTGCCAAAGGAGAATGGGAAGCTTAGGTTGTAGGAAAGAAGAAAGAATCAAGAAGAAAGATTTTAGTATAAAGAAATAAGAAACAGTATAGGAGAAACTGGGAAAAGAAGAGAAGTCTATATTCTTTCTTCTTAATTCTATTCTCTAAAAAAGAAATAAATATGAAATTAAATTGCCGAAATAAAATCATCGTTTTGCTATTGTTAGTGATTTGCCAGCTTTCGTTTGCGCAGAAGAAAAATGAAAGTATCGGAACGGAAACGGTAAACGTAGTAAAACCTTATTCGCCGACTATTTCAGATGCTTTTAAAGTGAAAGAAACTCCTTCGCTTGACGACAGCGGCAATCAACAGAAAGAAGTTATTAAGTACAGTATCTTATCTGTGCCCGTAGCGTCAACTTTTACGCCGTCTAAAGGAAAAGCAGAAGGTGTTGAAAAAGCAAAAAAAGAAAGATTGTTTAATAATTATGCGACTTTAGGACTTGGAAATTACAGTACTTTAAATGCAGAATTATTTGTAAATCAAGATTTAGGGAATAATGATTATGTGGCTGGAATGTTCCGTCATCATTCTTCTCAAGGCGGGATTAAAGATGTAGAATTAAATGATGAGTTTTACGACACGGCAATTAATGTAGGTTACGGTCAGAATAACAGAGACAATTCGTGGAATGTTGATTTAGGTTATCAAAATCAAATTTACAATTGGTACGGACTTCCGTCAGATTTTGGCTCGACAATTCCAGATCAGCGTTATGACTTAGTAAACAGTATCAATCCGGATCACTCTTATAATACGATTTGGGTGGGCGGAAATGCCGAATTTACAGAAAGTATTTTTAGTAATCTTGCGGCGAAATTCACGCACTTTTCAGATAGTTATTCTTCATCAGAAAACAGATTTTATGTAAAGCCGACTTTCACAGTTGATGTAATGGATCAGGCAATTAAAACAAACGTAATTGTAGATCATGTAAGCGGTTCTTTCAAAAATAATTATCTTCAAGATAATGTAGAAGCTGTAAAATACGGTATTACAAATGTAGGTATTGAACCAAGTTTTGTAATTAATGAAAACGACTGGACGTTAGAATTAGGTGCTGGAGTTTTCTACAGCGGTGATTCTGAAAAGAGCAGCAATAGATTCTTTATTTATCCAAAAGTAAATGCTTCTTATAAATTGGTTGGCGATTTAATGATTTTCTATACGGGAGTAAACGGAGGTTTAAATCAAAATTCGTATGCAGATTTTGTGACAGAAAATCCGTTTTTGTCTCCAACTTTAAATATGCGCCCTTCTAGTACTCAATACAATGTTTTTGCTGGGTTGAAAGGAAAATTGGCAAACAATGTTAATTACAACTTATCAGGTTCGTATAGGAATGAAAAAGACAAAGCGCTGTTTAAAGCAAATGATTACACAGAAGTAATTACGAATGAAGATTATGCTTTTGGAAACTCGTTTGGAGTAGTGTATGAAGATATTAGAACTTTCAGTTTTTATGGAGAATTAAAAGCTGATTTTTCGCAGAACGTAACTTTCGGAATCAACGGAACTTTTAATAGTTACAATACAGACAACGCGGTTGAAGCATGGAATTTGCCGACAATGAAATTAAGTTCGACATTGGACGTCAATATTACAAAAAAAATATATGCTGGTTTGAACGTTTTTTATGTGGGTGAAAGAAAAGATATGCAGGTAAATTCTGGAATTATGGCTAATTATGCTCCAATAATTCTTAAAAGTTATTTTGATGCAAACGCTCATGTTGGTTATAAATTCAGTGACCGTTTAACATTTTTCTTAAAACTAAATAATATTGGAAATCAAGCTTACGAAAAATGGCTGAATTATCCTGTGCAGGGATTCCAAGTTTTAGGAGGCGCAAATTATAAATTTGATTTTTAGGCGTATGCCAAAAAGACACTAAGGCACAAAGATTATATAAATATAAATGTGCCTTTTTTTTAGCCATGAGTTCGTGAATTTTTTGGAGTAAATTCGTGAATTCGTGGCTATTTTTTTTCTGCATACAGAAAACCTTTGCATCTTTGCACCTCTGAACCTCACTACTTAAAAAAAATGAATTTCAAAGAAAAAATATATTCCCATTATCAGCAAATGGTTCAAGACCGAATGGATGTTTTTAGAGACATGATTTCTAACTTAACCGAAGATTCTAAAAATGATGCTAAAGGTTCTGCTGGCGATAAACACGAGACGGCACTATCAATGATGCACATAGAACAGGAAAAGCTAACGAATAAATTGAAAGAAGCTATTGCTCAAAAAGCAATTTTAGATAAAATTGATCCGCTTAAAATAACCGAAAATATTGTTTTAGGAAGTTTAGTAAAAGCAAACGGAATCTATTTATACGTGAGCGTTGCACTTCCTAAAATTGCCATTGACGGCATAAATGTGATTGCGCTTTCTCCACAATCTCCGCTAGGAGCGCATTTAATGGGAAATAAAACAGGGTTTCAGTTTGAGATTAATAAAACGCATTATACGATTGAAAGTGTTGAATAGGTAATTTAAAAACGAAAAATTATGAAAAAACTTTTTGCTTTTATGGTTTTGTTCTGCTTGAAAATGACTGCTCAAGAGACTGAATTTAAAGTGTATGATAATGGTCTGATTTACTCAGAACATTCTGTTTCTAAACTTAAACACATTGTTGATTCATTAAATCTAAAATTTAAAGTTTGTGAATTTAATAAAACCTTTAAATCTTACGGACAAGCGAAAGCAAACTTCGTCGAAGTCGAAAAATCAGATGCTATAAAAGCGAAGAAAGATTTAGAGAAAGGTATTTCATATGCAGATTTTAAAGCTAAGTATAGTAAGGGACATTTTGATGAGAATCGCATCGTTTTAAAATCCAAGTACACGGATTATGAAGAAAACGAAAAAGTAGAGATCTCAAGCGTGTCTTTTGGAGTAAGAGATGGGCAGAATATCATAATCGATAAAAAAGAGTCTGATTCTTATCATAATGATTTTAAAGGAAAGTGGATTTTTCACTATGAAGAAAAAACTTCTTATTCAAAAGAATCGCTAAAGGCTTTTTATTTTGTTGATGACTTTAAAACAAAACCGATTTCTGAAAAATATGCTAGATTAATTCAATATTCAGATTGTCTGGTAGATACTACGGCTCAAATTTTTTATGCTAATGCAAAAGATTCTGGCGTAAGATATATGGATACGGTTCCGACAAAAGCATCAAATTTTGAAGTATATGTTGAAAAAGTTTTAAAAAGGCCAGATTTTAGTTATCAAAAATTCTCTGCTCTTTTTGACTTTAGTGATGTAGATCCACAAGGGAAAGAGAAAAAAAAGAAGAAAGAAGATGTTGTTGTAAGAGAGGCTCTTGAAAAAGAATATCAGAATTTCAGCAAAAAAATGGAAAAATGGCAATCAGAACGGCTTATTCGAATTGACTCTTTACAAAAAGCAGATAAAAATTTTGATATAATGCTTCGTGATGCATTTGCGCAAGCTAAAATAACAAAAGCTTCTAGTGATACGTTTGAAGAATATGTTGCTCGATACATTGGCAAAGAAGAAGCTTTGGAATTAAAAAGAAATAGGCACGTTGTGGGTGGATGTAGCATGGATGATAGCCCGAGAGTACATGCGCTTAATATTGCAATGCTTTCTGCGGAGACAATAAAATGGGAAATTTTTCTTCGTTCCCATCTTAATATCATGAACGATCGTTTTGACAGAGCCAGTGACGGAAGTTATGCAAAGGGAGCAAGATTAACTTATATTAAAGAAATAGAAGTTTTGGATATTAATGTTTTGGATTTGATTTTAGGAATTTCCCTCCGCATAGATAATCCATCAAAAAATCATTATTATTCAAGTATCAATAGAGTTGGACGCGCCCTTTCAGAAAGTTCAAATCCAGAATTAGTTGAAACGAGTTTGTTGGATATGATAAAAGATAACGATCTAGATGATTATAACAGGATTTTAATTTATTACTTATTTGACAATTACAATTATAATCTGAAAGATGAAAAGGTAAAAGAAAGTAATGAATCGAAACTAAAGTTAGCTGTTGCCAGTATGCCAGATTATATTTCGTCAAGAATTACTTTTGAAAAGTAAGTAAGGCAAATTAGATTTGAATAAAAATATTAATTTCCTCCAGTTTTAGTGAAGGACTTAAAATGCTTCTTAGGAGGCTTTAGCCAAAAATTACTTAATTTGGCTAAAGCCTTTTTTATTTTAGAAAACTTTCTAAAAATATCGAACAGTAAACTAAACGGCTGTGGATTTTTTTTACTAAATATAAATTGCTGCTTAAAAAATAATTACCAAACATCTTTTGGTTATCTCTTTAGGAATTTTTCATTGATTATAAAATATCTTAAAATTTAATTCAAAGAATTACATCAAACTTTCAATTTTAAACCATTTTTTGGTTCCAAATTAAAATTTTCAAGTTTTGAGCTTGTTTTTACTTCTAAATTTTACATTTTATATGTAAAAACACAATTATGGTTTTAAATTGTAATTGAAATAACGATTTGTGTTTTTCAATTGTAACCAATACCGCATCTTTGCCCTATCAAATTAAAATTTAAAGAATTAAAATATAAAATTATGTGTGGAATTGTATGTGCCTTTGATCTTAAGCAAAAAGCCGAAGCGTTAAGACCTCAAGTATTAGAAATGTCTAAAATCATTCGTCACCGCGGACCAGACTGGAGCGGAATCTACAGTAATGATAAAGCAATTCTATCTCACGAGCGTTTGGCGATTGTAGATCCAGCTTCAGGAAAACAACCTTTATTTACAGAAGATAAAAAATTGGTTTTGGCTGCAAATGGTGAAATTTACAATCACAGAGAACTGCGCAAACAATTCGAAGGAAAATATAACTTTCAAACAGAAAGTGACTGCGAAGTTATTTTGGCTTTATACAAAGAAAAAGGAGTAAGTTTTGTTGATGAATTGAACGGAATCTTCGGATTTGCAATTTATGATGTAGATAAAGATGAGTATTTTGTTGCTCGTGACCATATGGGAATTATTCCGTTGTATATTGGATGGGATCAACACGGAACTTTTTATGTAGCTTCGGAATTGAAAGCATTAGAAGGATATTGCACAAAAATTGAATTGTTTCCTCCAGGACATTATTTATCAAGTAAAGACGGTGAATTTGTACAATGGTACAAAAGAGACTGGGTTGATTTTGATGCTGTAAAAGACAACGAAACAAGTATTCCTGAAATCAAAAAAGCATTAGAAGCAGCGGTTCACAGACAATTAATGAGTGATGTTCCTTACGGAGTTTTACTTTCTGGAGGTTTAGATTCATCTATTACTTCGGCTGTAGCCAAAAAATTTGCTCAAAAAAGAATTGAGTCAGATGATACTACAGATGCTTGGTATCCGCAGCTGCACTCTTTTTCTGTTGGTTTAGAAGGTTCGCCAGATTTAGCCGCTGCTAGAAAAGTGGCAGATCATATTGGAACAATTCACCACGAAATTAAATTCACTATTCAAGAAGGTTTAGATGCTGTTCGTGATGTAATTTACAACTTGGAAACTTATGATGTAACTACCGTAAGAGCTTCAACTCCAATGTGGTTAATGGCAAGAGTTATCAAATCAATGGGAATCAAAATGGTATTGTCTGGTGAAGGTGCAGATGAGTTATTTGGAGGATATTTATATTTTCACAAAGCGCCAAACGCTAGAGAATTTCACGAAGAAAACGTTCGTAAGTTAGGAAAACTTCATATGTATGACTGCTTGCGTGCAAACAAAAGTTTGGCTGCATGGGGAATTGAAGGACGTGTTCCTTTCTTGGATAAAGAATTTATGGATGTTGCCATGCGCATCAACCCACAAGATAAAATGATCAACAAGGAACACCCGATGGAAAAATGGGTAGTTCGTAAAGCTTTCGAAGATATGCTTCCAGAAAGTGTAGCTTGGAGACAAAAAGAGCAGTTTTCGGACGGAGTTGGATACAGCTGGATTGATACTTTGAAAGAAGTAGTAGGAAGAGAAGTTTCGGATGAACAATTGGCAAACGCTAGATTTAAGTTTCCATTACAAACTCCAACTTCTAAAGAAGAATATTACTATCGTTCAATTTTTACGGAGCATTTCCCAAGTGATGCAGCAGCGCTATGTGTGCCGCAAGAAGCAAGTGTGGCTTGTAGTACAAAAATCGCTTTGGAGTGGGATGAAGCATTCAAAAATATGAATGATCCTTCTGGTAGAGCTGTAGCGAGTGTTCATGATGATGCTTACGCTAAAGCATAATGCGAGTTTAATTTTTAGAATTAGTATATATATTGCAGAAAGACGTTCTTTATCGAGAACGTCTTTCTTGTCTAAAATTGTTAAATTCTCTATTTCAGTTCTTTGTAAATATTTTTCAGCAATTATTTAACTTAACTTTTTTATATTTGGCATTCGCCGAAATAAAGTTAAAACCCTGAAATTTTAATTTGAAAAAGTAGGAAAGCAAAAAATAATATTTAGATTTGCTTTCAACAGAAAATTTTAATGATTTTTTAATGTACGCTTTACTTAAAGTACAGAAGAATAAAATAAAAAAATAGAATAGTATGTCTGGATTATTGGCCGTTATTGGTAAAGGAAAAGACCCCAAGCTTGTAAAAGAACTTTCTGAACGTATGTCGCATCGCGGTCCTGATGAAAGTGATATTCATATCATGGAAAATGGCAGTGTACTTTGTCATGAAAGCCTGTCAATAATTGATTTGAATTCCGGTAAACAGCCAATTCAAGGAACTGATAAAGCCTGGATGGTTCATGATGGTGAAATTTACAATTATCAAGAATTAAAGGACACGGTTTTAAAAAATCATACCTTTAGAACAGCATCAGATTCTGAAGTTATTGTGCATCTTTACGAAGAGTTTGGTTATGATTTCTGTAACAAACTCGATGGTGATTTTGCTTTTGTAGTTATAGATGGGGATAAATATATTGCAGGTCGTGACCCAATTGGAGTTAAACCACTGTATTATGGATTAGATGAAAGAGGACGAATTTATTTTTCTTCAGAAATGAAATCAATTGCAGATCAATGTAAATCATTTTCAACTTTTCCTCCAGGACACTATTATACAGCAAAAACTGGTTTTGTAAAATATTATCACCCAGAATACGAAGATCATAAAAATGCAGATCAGTCTTTAGATTTAAATTCTGTGCGTCAAAGTTTAATTGATGCTACAAGCAAGCGATTATTGGCGAATGTTCCTGTCGGAGTGATACTTTCAGGAGGATTAGATTCCTCTTTAACGTCTTCAATTGCTTCTAGATTATTGAAAGGAAACGGCGAAAAATTACATTCGTTTTCTATTGGATTAGATGCTGATTCACCAGATAATATCGCAGCTAGAAAAGCCGCGGAATTTTTAGGAACAGAACATCACGAAATTCATTTTTCTGTTGAAGAAGGAGTTCAGATTTTAGAAAAAGTGATCTATCATATTGAAACCTATGATATTATTTCGGTAAGATCTGGAGTTCCAATGTATTTGTTGTCTAAAGCTATCGCTGATCAAGGAGTAAAAGTGATTTTGTCAGGAGAAGGTGCAGATGAAGTTTTTGGAGGACATTTGTATTTTAGAAATGCACCATCGGCAGAAGAATTTCAAGATGAAACAATAGAAAGAGTTCAGAAGTTATTTACTGCAGATTTACTTCGTGCAGATAAAACAACAATGGCACACGGATTAGAAGTGAGATTCCCATTTTTGGATACAGAATTCCTAGATGTTAATATCCGAATTAAAACAGAAGAAAAACAGCCAAAAACTTATGATGGAGTTGAAAAATACATTTTAAGAAAAGCCTTTGATACGCCAGAAGATCCTTATTTGCCGGCAGATATTTTATGGCGTCAGAAAGAGCAGTTTTCAGATGGAGTAGGGTACAACTGGGTTGATGAGTTAATTGAATATTGTGCTTCTCAAATTACAGATGAGCAATTAGCTGGGGCAAGTGCTGAATTTCCATACAATTCACCAACAACGAAAGAAGCGTACTTGTACCGTTCTATTTTTCATAAATACTATCCACAGGTAAGCGCTGCTCAAACAGTCCGTAAATGGATTCCAAAATGGCAGGAAAACCTAGATCCAAGCGGAAGAGCAAACGCAGCTCACTTGAAAGGAAGCTTTGAAAGTACAAAATCTGGTGTAGTTGTTTAAGAATTAAATTCCAAATTTTTTTAAAATCCCAATAAATAAATTCAAAATTCCAATTTGGACTTAAAAATAAAAGTCAAAATGCATTCAGATGTTGTTTTGGCTTTTTTTTTTATTAGTAAAAAACGAAATTTTGGAATTTGGAATTTCAAAATTGGAATTTTAAATATAAGGATTGGAATTTAAAACAAGCAATATTTTAAAGTTATTCCCATTTTTGGAATTTGGAATTTCAAAATTGGAATTTTAAATATAAAGATTAGAATTTAAAACAAGCACAATTTTTAAGTTATTCCCATTTTTGGAATTTGGAATTTCAAAATTGGAATTTTAAAGTTAGCTTTTGTTTTATTTTTTGGTTTTTCAGACAATTGTGTTAATAACTTAAGTGCTTTAAGTCGTATTTTAATGGGTATATAGCCCGCGTTTTTATATATTTGCGTGTTAGACAGTAAATACATTTTTTAGAATAAATTATATGAGCGAAGAAATCAAGAAGAACAATTATTCAGCAGATAGTATTCAGGCATTAGAAGGAATGGAGCACGTAAGAATGCGTCCATCGATGTATATTGGAGATGTAGGAGTTCGAGGACTGCATCATTTAGTTTATGAGGTTGTTGATAACTCTATTGATGAGGCCATGGGCGGACATTGTGATACTATTGGTGTCGCAATTAACGAAGATGGTTCTGTTACAGTTGAAGATAACGGACGTGGTATTCCAGTTGATTTGCATAAAAAAGAAGGTGTTTCTGCACTTGAGGTTGTAATGACAAAAATTGGAGCCGGAGGTAAATTCGACAAAGATTCGTATAAAGTTTCTGGAGGTTTGCACGGTGTTGGGGTTTCGGTTGTAAACGCCCTTTCTGTTCACATGAAATCTACTGTATTTAGAGAAGGTAAAATCTATGAGCAGGAATACGAAAGAGGAAAATCTTTATATCCAGTAAAACAAATTGGAGAAACAGATAAAAGAGGTACACGTCAGACTTTTTATCCAGATGACACGATTTTTACTCAGACTACTGAGTTCTCATACGATACACTTTCAGCTCGTATGCGTGAACTTTCTTTCTTAAATAAAGGAATTACCATCACGTTTACAGATAAGAGAGAAGTTGATGAAAAAGGTGAATTTAAAAGTGAAGTTTTTCATTCTACAGAAGGTTTAAAAGAGTATATCCGTTACTTAGACGGTAATCGTGAGCCAATTGTTTCGCATGTAATCAGCATGGATCATGACAAAGGCGAAATTCCTGTAGAAGTTGCCTTAATTTATAATACAAGTTATACAGAGAATATTTTCTCATACGTAAATAATATTAATACTCACGAAGGAGGAACGCATTTACAAGGTTTTAGAAGTGGTTTGACAAGAACACTTAAAAAATATGCCGATGCTTCTGGTTTGTTGGATAAATTAAAATTCGAAATTGCAGGAGATGACTTCCGTGAAGGATTAACAGCGATTATTTCGGTAAAAGTTTCTGAACCTCAATTCGAAGGGCAGACTAAAACTAAACTTGGAAATAGAGAAGTTGTTTCTCCAGTTTCGCAGGCAGTTGGAGAAATGTTAGAGAATTATTTGGAAGAAAATCCAAATGATGCAAAACTGATTATCCAAAAAGTAATCTTAGCAGCACAAGCACGTCACGCAGCGAAAAAAGCGCGTGAAATGGTACAGCGTAAAACCGTTATGGGTGGCGGCGGATTGCCAGGGAAATTGTCTGACTGTTCAGAACAAGATCCTGCTAGATGTGAGGTTTACCTTGTCGAGGGAGATTCGGCTGGTGGAACAGCAAAGCAAGGTCGTGACCGTAACTTTCAAGCAATTCTGCCATTACGTGGTAAGATCTTGAACGTTGAAAAAGCAATGCATCATAAAGTATTTGAAAACGAAGAGATTCGTAACATTTTTACAGCTTTAGGAGTTACAGTTGGAACTGCAGAAGACAGTAAAGCATTAAATCTTGAAAAACTAAGATATCATAAGGTAATCATCATGTGTGATGCCGATGTCGATGGTAGTCACATTTCTACCTTAATATTAACGTTCTTCTTTCGTTTTATGAAAGAATTAATCGAAGAAGGCCACGTATACATTGCAGCGCCGCCGTTGTATTTGGTTAAAAAAGGACAAAAGAAAGAATATGCTTGGAATGATGTGCAGCGTGATCAAGCTAACGAAAGAATGGGTGGAAGTGCCGCTATTCAGCGTTATAAAGGTCTTGGAGAGATGAACGCGGAGCAATTGTGGGAAACTACAATGGATCCAAGTTTCAGAACTTTACGTCAGGTAACAATTGATAGTTTGGCAGAAGCTGATAGAGTTTTCTCGATGTTAATGGGTGATGAAGTGCCGCCTCGTAGAGAATTTATCGAGAAAAATGCAGTTTACGCAAATATCGACGCATAAAATCAAAAATTAATAATTTCAATTCGTTTAATTGTTTAAATTTACTAGACAATTAAACGAATTGTCTTTTTAAGGAATAGACAAATAAATTAATAACCGATAAAGTATAAAATATGAAAGTTACCATTGTAGGAGCAGGAAATGTTGGAGCTACATGTGCAGACGTTATTTCTTATAGAGGAATTGCAAGCGAAGTAGTATTGTTGGATATTAAAGAAGGTTTTGCCGAAGGTAAAGCATTGGATATTACACAATGCGCGACAAATACTGGTTTTAATACTAAAGTGTCTGGCGTTACCAACGATTATTCTAAAACTGCTGGAAGTGATGTAGTCGTAATTACATCAGGAATTCCAAGAAAACCAGGAATGACAAGGGAAGAATTAATAGGTATAAATGCAGGAATTGTAAAAACAGTTGCCGAAAATGTGCTGAAATATTCTCCTGACACTATAATTGTTGTAGTTTCTAATCCAATGGATACTATGACGTATTTGGCTTTAAAAGCTACAGGTTTACCAAAAAACAGAATTATTGGTATGGGAGGTGCGTTAGACAGCTCTCGTTTTAGAACGTATCTTTCATTAGCATTAGATAAACCTGCAAATGATATTTCTGCGATGGTAATTGGAGGACATGGTGATACAACTATGATTCCGTTAACACGTTTAGCATCTTACAACGGAATTCCGGTATCGGAATTTCTTTCAGAAGACGTACTGCAAAAAGTAGCGGCAGATACAATGGTTGGAGGAGCAACTCTTACAGGCTTGCTTGGAACTTCAGCTTGGTATGCGCCAGGGGCTTCTGTGGCCTATTTAGTAGATAGTATTTTGAACGATCAAAAGAAAATGATTGCATGTTCTGTTTTTGTAGAAGGAGAATATGGTCAAAACGATATCTGTATTGGAGTACCGTGTATAATTGGTAAAAATGGAGTAGAAGAGATTTTAGATATTAACTTAAATGATCAGGAAAAGGCATTATTTGCGAAAAGTGCAGATGCAGTTCGTAGTATGAATGATGCTCTAAAAACGATTTTAGTATAATAAAAACGGCAAAAAAGAGAAAAGGCTGCACTTTTGCAGCTTTTTTTTTGAGATTAATCAATAAATAAATTGGTTAATATTTTCGTTAATTATATATTTGCTCGGTTTAAAAAAAAATTGGTAATTCGTGATCTCGTATTTTTGTTTTAAAAAATCATGTCAGGGCTTATTTTATGGGACTTTAAAACAAAAACAAAAATAAAACATAATTAATTTTTAGTAATAATGCAGAATAAAGGACTTATTAAATTTTTCGCAATTCTATTTGCATTGGTGAGTATTTACCAACTATCATTCACTTTTGTGGCAAGTGGTGTCAAAAGTGAGGCTAAAGCTTTTGCAGGAGATAATCCTGATAAAGAGCTGAAATATTTAGATTCGATTGGTAAAGAGAAAGTATTAAATCTTGGTTTTACTGATTTCACTTACAACGAAGTGAAAAACAAGCAGCTTAATAAAGGTCTTGACTTAGAAGGAGGAATCAACGTTATTCTTCAAATTTCTATTAAAGATGTTTTAAAAGGTTTAGCTAATAATTCTAAAAATCCAGTTTTTAATAAATCATTAGCTGATGCATCTGCAAATTTAGAAGGAAACAAAACATATTTAAATAAGTTTTTTGAAGCTTTTGAAGCAAACTCAAAAGGAAGTGTAAAATTAGCATCTCCAGATATTTTTGCAAACAGAAGTCTTCAAGGTGAAGGTGGTGTAGATTTTCAAATGTCTGACGCACAGGTTCAAAAAGTTGTAAAAAGAAAAGTTGATGAGTCTGTAGAAAGTGCTTTTAAAGTATTAAGAGAGCGTATCGACAAATTTGGTGTTACACAGCCAAACATTCAAAAATTAGGAGAAACAGGAAGGATCTTAGTAGAGCTTCCAGGTGCTAAGGATGTTGATAGAATTAAAAAATTATTAGGTGGAAAAGCTCAATTAGAGTTTTGGGAAACTTATAAAATTGAAGAAATTGGTAATTTCTTAGTTGCTGCTAACGAAGCTTTAAAGAAAACTGAAGTTAAGAAACCAGAAACTAAAACTGTTGCTAAAGATTCGTTGAATGCTTTATTGACAGATGCTAAAGATTCTACAGATACTAAAAAAGGAAACAATCCTTTATTTGATAAAATTTTAGGTCAAGGCGGCGGACCAGTTTTAGGTTACTTCGCTACAAAAGATACTGCTGCAATTAACAGTTATTTTAAAAGACCAGAAATTAGAGTTTTATTGGCTGCTGACCAACATTATGCAAAATTTGTTTGGAGTAAACCAACTACTATAAAAGATCAAAAAGCAAAAGATTTAGCAAGTGCAAAAGATATTGAAGTTGTTGAATTATACGCTTTAAAAGGAAACAGAGACAATAACCCAGCAATGAGCGGTGGTGTTGTTACTGATGCAAAAGATACTTTTGACCAAATGGGTAAACCTGCAGTTTCTATGCAGATGAACAGCCAAGGTGCTAAAGTTTGGGAAGAATTAACAGGAAGAGCGTTTGCTCAAAAAAGTTATATCGCTATCGTTTTAGATGATATCGTTTATTCTGCTCCAGGTGTTACAAGTGGTCCTATCGCTGGAGGAAGATCCGAAATTACAGGTTCTTTTGATGTTGCTGAAACTAAAGATTTAGCTAACGTATTAAACGCAGGTAAATTACCAGCTTCTGCAGATATTATTCAATCAACTGTTGTTGGTCCATCTTTAGGACAAGCGGCTATTGATGCAGGTACAATTTCTTCTGTATTAGGGTTTTTATTAGTTTGCGTTTGGATGGTATTCTATTATGGTAAAGCGGGATGGTATGCAAACCTTGCTTTATTATTAAACTTACTTTTCTTATTCGGAATTATGGCAAGTTTTGGTTTTGTATTAACATTACCAGGTATTGCAGGTATCGTATTAACATTAGGTACAGCGGTAGATGCGAACATTATTATCTACGAAAGAGCAAAAGAGGAATTGCGTGAAGGAAAATCTCTTTCTGAGGCGGTTGCTGCTTCTTACGGATGGCACGGTGCAATGCGTTCTATTATTGATGCTAACGTTACTCACGTTTTAACTGGAGCTATCTTATTTATCTTTGGAACAGGTCCTATTAAAGGTTTCGCTTTAACATTATTAATTGGTATCGTAACTTCATTGTTTACATCAATCTTTATTGCTAGAATCTTTATTGATAGAAATATTATTGGAAAAGCTGATTTAACTTTCTCTACAAATATTACTAAAAACTGGTTTACTAATTTCCACTTTGATTTCATTAAAGTAAAAAAATTCACTTATATCTTCTCTTCCATTGTAACAGTAGTAAGTTTAACTTCTATTTTCTTTATTAATGGTTTAGATGAAGGTGTTGATTTTGTTGGAGGTAGAACTTTCCAAGTTAAATTTGAAAAACCAGTTGATGCAACTGCTGTTTCAGATGAATTATCTGCAGCTTTTGGAACTCCTGTTGAAGCTAAAATTTTAGGTGATGATGATCAATTGAAAATCACTACTAAATATAAAATTAAAGAAGACGGTGTAGCTATTGATGAAGAAGTGAATCAAAAATTATATGCTTCTTTACAGAAATATTTCCCAAATACTTCTTACGAGAAATTCATTAACTCTTTTGACGGTAAAAAAGTCGGTGTATTACAAGCTTCTAAAGTTGGAGCTTCTATCTCTGAGGATATTAAAACTAACTCATACTGGGCGGTTCTTGGTGCGATGGCAGTTATTTTCTTATACTTAATGGTATCTTTCCGTAAATGGCAGTATTCATTAGGTGCGATTGCAGCTGTTGCGCATGACGTTATCTTTGTATTAGGAATTTACTCATTATGCTACAAATTCATGCCATTCCACATGGAAATGGATCAGCACTTTATCGCTGCGATTTTGACTGTAATTGGTTACTCTATGAACGATACTGTAATTGTATTTGACAGGGTTAGAGAATTTATCATCGGAAACCGTAAAGGTAGTTTCGAAGATATCGTAAACGCTTCTATTAATACTACTTTATCAAGAACGTTGAATACTTCATTAATGATGATCATTGTATTATTAACAATGTTTATTTTTGGTGGAGAATCAATTAGAGGATTTATCTTTGCAATGTTAATTGGTATTATCGTAGGTACTTACTCTTCATTGTTTATCGCTACGCCAGTATTGGTTGATACGATTTCAAATGATGAGAAACATACAATCGAAGACAAACACAACAAAGCATAATTAAACTTTGTTTTTAATAGTAGAAAGATCCAGTGAAAGCTGGATCTTTTTTTTATGTTTGTATGTGAGATTCAAAAACTATTATGGCCAAGAAAAGCATATTCTTTATCGTTTCTTTCTTTGTATTGCTGCAACTTCATGCGCAACAGAAATACAATAATTATAGGGTAGGAGTGAGTTATGGTTTTGGAAGCGAGTTCAATAATACGGATTATACTTTTACTAATAATTTCTATAAAGCCCAGTTGTATTATAGATTAAAAGAAACTCGAAATTTTAGATATGAGATTTTAATACAGCCCGAGATCAACTTTGGAAAACATCAATTGTTGAATTTGTATTTCGTAAAGCCTGAAACACCGGATTTTGAGCAGAAGCGAATTGAATACATGAAATTGAAAAACGTTCATGAATATGTGCTGAATATTGGTTTTATAGTCAGTAAACCAATTGGTAATATGTTTTCCTGTTATCTCTTAGGAAGTATAGGACCAATGATTACAGATACAGAAACAGAACGTATGTCTAAAGGTTTTGCTTTCGCAGATGTTTTGGCGATAGGTTTTTCGGTCGATTACAACCAATTTCAGTTTGATGTGCGCCCAAGTGTCAGGCATGTGTCTAATGCGGGTTTAGGAAGCTCTAATGCGGGCTATAATACAAAGAATATCGAATTTGGTATTTCGTATCAGCTCTAAAAAAGAAAACGCCCAATATCTCAGATATTGGGCGTTTGTTATAAAGTAATATAATTTATGACGCTGCAAGAGGATTTCTTTGTGCTCTTATGATAAAGAAAAGACCAATAATAATAAATGGAATACTTAACCATTGACCTGTAGAGAAATAACCTAAATCTTCTTCTATTCCGCCTTGGCTTTGTTTTACAAATTCCACAATAAAACGAACTACGAATAAAAGAACTAAAAACAATCCGAATAAGAAACCAGATTTAAGTCTTGTATTTGTTTTCCAGTATAAGAAATATAAAATAGCAAATACAAAAATATAAGAGAATCCCTCGTATAATTGTGCTGGATGTCTTGCAGGAACTTCGGCTAATAAATTTGCAAATTTTGGGTTTGTCGCAATTGCATTATAAGCCTCAATTGGATCTGCAATTCCAGTTTTTTGTACTGCTTCGTTTTTGCTGAATTTATCGTGTAAAAAACGAATTCCAAATGCAGATGTGGTTTCGTTACCAATGATTTCAGAATTGAAGAAATTTCCCAAACGAACAAAAATAGCACCGCTGGCAACAGGAATTACAATTCGGTCTAAAATCCATAAAAGCGATCGTTTTAAGATTTTTTTGCTGTAAAAATACATCGCTACAATAATAGAAATTGCCGCACCGTGACTTGCTAATCCTTGAAAACCTGTAAATTCAAATTTTGGTTCAAATCTAAAAGGAAGGAAAATCTCAAGTAAGTGATTTCTGAAATATTCCCAATCGTAAAATAAAACATGGCCTAAACGCGCGCCAATCAAAGTTGCAAGAACTGTCCAAACAAACAAAGAATCTAATTTTTCTAGTGATTCATTTTCTCTTTCAAAGATCTTCTTCATTAGAAACCATCCTAAAAGAAAAGCAATTACAAACATTAAGCTGTAATAACGAATTATAAAAAATCCTAAATTGATTCCCTCTGAAGGATTCCAAACAAAATTTAAGGCGTGTGTCATGTAAATTGTTTTATATTGTAAAAATAAATATTTAATGTAAAGTACCGCTTTATAAAAGGTTAATGTTTATGATCACATTTCTTTTCTGGTACAGGATCGTAACCGCTTCGTCCCCAAGGATGACAGCTTAAAATACGCTTTGTTCCTAAAAAACCGCCGTAAAATAATCCGTGAGTCTGCAATGCCTGAATCATATAACTGGAACAAGTTGGTTCAAATCTGCAAGATGCCGGAGTAAACGGAGAAATTGCCGTTTGATAAAAACGCACCAGTAGTACAAACGGATATATTAGAATTTTGGATAACATATTTTTTTTAGTGTTCAGTGTTCAGTTTTTTAGTTTTCAGTATTCCTATTTAAACTTTGGCGTAACGAAACACTAAAAAAGGAATCATGAACTCTTTTTTTATTGAATACTAAATGATGTTCCTTCTTTACCATCCTTAAGTTGTATTCCTAAAGCAATTAATTGGTCTCGAATCTGATCTGAAAGTGCAAAGTTTTTATCTGCTCGCGCTTGATTTCTCATTCCGATAAGCATATTCACAACTCCTTCTAATTTATCATCACCGTCTGCGCTTTTTTCGTCAACAAGTCCTAAAACATCAAATATAAAAGCATTTACAGCTGCAGTAAAATCTGCTAAATCAGCTGCTGAAATAGTTTCTTTACCGTCTTTTAATAAATTAATATAGCGAACAGCTTCAAATAGCTGAGCAATTAAAATAGGTGTGTTAAAGTCATCATTCATTGCATCGTAGCAAAGCTGTTTCCAAGATGCAAAATCTATAGAACTTGTGCTTCCAGTTGAAATGTTTGGTAAAGCGTCTACCGCTTCCATCAATCTTTTGTATCCCTTTTCGGCAGCAACAATTGCATCATCAGAGAAATCTAAAATACTTCTGTAATGTGCCTGCAGCATAAAGAAACGAGTCACCGAAGCTGAAAATGGTTTACTTAAAATAGTATTTTCTCCGCTAAGAATTTCGCCTGGTAAAATATTATTTCCAGTCGACTTAGCCATTTTCTTTCCGTTTAAAGTCAGCATGTTGGCATGCATCCAGTAATTTACTGGAGACTGGCCTGTACAAGCTTCATTTTGTGCTATTTCGCATTCGTGGTGCGGGAATTTTAAATCCATTCCGCCTCCGTGAATATCAAAATGATTTCCTAAGTATTTTGTACTCATTGCAGTACATTCAAGATGCCATCCAGGGAAACCATCGCTCCAGGGTGAAGGCCATCTCATGATATGTTCTGGTTCTGCTTTTTTCCAGAGTGCAAAATCCTGAGGATTTCTTTTATCAGACTGACCGTCTAAATCACGAGTATTAGCCAGCATATCGTCGATATTTCGACCGCTTAAAATACCGTAATTATTAGTTTCGTTATATTTTACAACATCAAAATATACAGATCCGTTGGCAACATAACCAATTCCGGTATCAATAATTTTTTTGATAATTTCAATTTGTTCAATAATATGTCCAGTTGCCGTTGGTTCAATGCTTGGCGGTAAAAAGTTGAATGCTTTTAGAATGGTATGGAAATCAACAGTATAACGCTGTACAACTTCCATTGGCTCTAATTGTTCCAATCGAGCTTTTTTAGCAATTTTATCTTCACCTTCATCAACATCATCTACAATATGTCCTACATCGGTAATATTTCGAACATAGCGCACTTTGTAGTCCAAATGAAGAAAATACCTGAAAATAACGTCAAAAGACATAAAAGTTCTGACATTTCCTAAGTGAACATTACTATATACGGTAGGTCCGCAAACATACATTCCAACATTTCCATCATGGATTGGTTTGAAATCTTCTTTTTCACCCGAAAGTGAATTGTATATTTTTAAGGGTTGACTGCTGTATAGTGGCATATTGTTTTTAATGTTTAATCGTTTAACTGTTGATTTGTTTAATCGCTGTAAACGTTTGATCGTTTTAATTAATTTCTATTATTCTTTAGAAAGATAGTATTTTTTTAAACTGTTTATCTGATTGCATATTTTTTCAATTTTTTCACGAGATTCTACATACTCTGTTTCAGAAACATAATTTAAATCTTTAGAAATAATCAAATGATTCAGAGTTTCCATTGCTGATGAATACGATATCGTTAAAAAATGCGCTTTGTCTTTATTCGTATTTCTCGAAGTTCCTTCGGCAATATTAGTAGCAATAGACGATGAACTTCTTTTTATTTGAGAAGTTATTCCGAACAGCTCATTTGATGGGAATTTAGTAGTTAATTTATAAATATCCAAAATAAACATTCGTGCATTTTGCCAGACTTCTAACTTTTCAAATGAAAAAACATACATTCTTTTCTGTTTTAACTGTTGATTTGTTTAATCGTTTAATCGGAAATTATACTTTTGACAAAGCGATTAAACAAATTAACGATTTACCGATTAACCTAAAACTGCGTTTCTAGTTTAATGTAATCAAGAAATTCTCTTTTCGTTTGAGGATCTTTAAATTTTCCGCCGAATTCAGAAGTTACAGTACTGCTTTCGATATCTTTAATTCCACGAGAATTTACACAAAGGTGTTTAGCATCGATAACGCAGGCAACATCTTCTGTTCCTAAAGCTTTTTGAAGTTCCTGAACAATTTGCATAGTTAAACGCTCTTGAACCTGAGGCCTTTTAGCATAATATTCAACAATACGGTTCATTTTTGATAAACCAATAACTCTTCCGCTTGAAATATAAGCCACGTGAGCGCGCCCGATAATTGGTAGTAAATGGTGTTCGCAAGTAGAATAAACAGTAATGTTTTTTTCTACAAGCATTTCGCCATATTTGTAATTGTTGTCGAAAGTTGAAGCTTTTGGCTGTTTTGCAGGATTAAGACCACCAAAAATCTCTTTTACAAACATTTTTGCTACTCGGTTTGGAGTACCTTTTATGCTGTCATCTGTTAAATCCATTCCAAGAGTCTGCAGAATGCTTTCAACATCTTTTTTTATTTTTTCTATTTTTTCTTCATCAGTTATGTCAAAAGCGTCCGCTCTTAAAGGGTTTTGAGCATTACTGCTGAAGTGACTGTCACCTATTTCGTCTAAAAAATCTTCGTTATTTGTCATTAAAAACTACTATTATAATGGGTATATCTTTTTAAGGCGGTAAAGATAATTAATAAATAGGAAACCTTTTCTATCGTTTTTACGATTTAATTGTTGCTTTTTGGATATAATTTAAATTAGCGGTGAAATAGTTCTAATTTAAAACACAAAAGACAATAACGAAAGTGTTATTGTCTTTTGAAATTCTATTTATAATGACTTGATTATCTATTGTTATAAACCACTAAAGCCTCCTTTAAAATAGTAACAGCTGTAATTAAATCTTTCTTATTTAAAACATACGCAATACGAACCTGATTTAATCCCATACCAGGAGTTGAATAAAAACCTTTGGCAGGAGCGATCATTACCGTTTCGCCATTTAGATTATAACTTTCTAAAAGCCATTGTGCAAAATCATCAGAATCTTTTATTGGGAGCTGGGCAATACAATAAAAAGCACCTTTTGGTTTGGTTACAATAACACCGTCAATTTTATTTAATTCGGCAATCAGCGTGTCGCGACGCTCTTTGTATTCTGAAATTACTTCATCAAAATAACTTTGAGGCGTGTCAATTGCAGCTTCGCAGGCAATTTGTTCAATTGTTGGCGGACTTAAACGTGCCTGAGCAAATTTCATTACCGTTGCCAAAACATCTTTATTTTTTGTAACCAGACAGCCAATTCTTGCACCGCACATACTGTAGCGTTTAGAAACAGAATCGACCATTATTACATTTTGCTGCACATCTTCAAGATTCATTACAGAAAAATGTGTTTCATCTCCATCGTATAAAAATTCACGATATACTTCATCGGCAATTAGGTATAGATCATGTTTTTTGATCAAACCAGCCAATTGTTTAATTTCTTCTTCAGAATATAAATATCCAGTCGGATTTCCAGGGTTGCAAATCAGAATGGCTTTTGTTTTTGGAGTAATTAATTTTTCTACCTCTTCGATACTTGGCAGAGCAAATGCCGTTTCGATTGTCGAAACAAGAGGCACTACAGTTGCACTAGTTGATGATGCAAACGCATGATAATTAGCATAAAAAGGTTCTGGAATGATAATTTCATCTCCAGGATCTGTAATTGTGGCCAGTGCAAAAAGTAAGGCTTCAGAACCACCAGTAGTTACAATGATGTCTTCTGTGTTAACGTTTACATTTTGGCGCTGGTAAAATTGAGCTAATTTTTTTCTATAGCTTTCATATCCGGCAGACGGACTGTATTCTATAAGAGTTAAATCAATATTTTTTACCGCCTCGATGGCCACTTCGGGTGTCTTGATATCCGGTTGACCAATGTTTAAATGATACACCTTGTGTCCCTTTTGCTTTGCTAAATCTGCAAAAGGAGCCAGCTTTCGTATCGGTGATTCAGGCATGTTTCTGCCTTTGTGTGAAATTGTTGGCATGAGTATAAATTATTGAAGTGCAAATTTGCATTTTTTTTTCGAATTTAACGTAAACAATACAGGTAGTTCGAGAAATGTAACAATTATAGATATATTTACTAATTTTATAATAAAAAATTGTCAATGAAAAAATATATAGTATTGTTTTTTGGGTTATTCTTACCTTTTTTACTTTTTGGACAGGGCGGTTTTTTTTTACAAAACAATTCTTCTAAGGCTGTAATACCTTTTAAACTAATTAACAATCTGGTCTTTATTCCGATAAAAGTAAACGGAATCGAACTTAACTTTCTGCTCGACTCAGGGGTTGAAGAGACTATTTTGTTTAGTATGGAAGACAAACAGGAAGTTAGTTTTAACAATATCGAAAAAATAAAACTTAGAGGACTCGGAAGCGAAGAAGAGATCGAAGGACTAAAATCGACAAAAAATGTCTTAGAAACTCATGGATTAAAGTCTAATGATCATTTGGTATTTATTATTTTAGATCAAAGTTTTAATTTGTCTTCTCATATCGGAATTCCCGTAAATGGAATTATTGGGCATAAATTCTTTAAAAATAATTTTGTTGAAATTAATTATCAAAAAAAGAAAATCATAGTTCATTCGAGATCCAATAAGTTTCAGCAAAAAATGGATTCCAAATATAAAATGATCCCAATAACTATTGAAAGATCAAAACCATATTTGGTAACTACTGCGACTGTAAATAATGTTGAAATTCCAGCAAAACTACTAATAGATGTTGGGAACAGTGATGCCTTTTGGATATTCGAAAATAATAATATCAAACTTCCAACTAAAAATTTTCCCGATTTTCTTGGAAAAGGGTTTAGCGGTGATATTGAAGGACATCGAGCTAAAATAGACAAGTTTGCCATTGATGAATTTGAATTTAAAAAACCTATTGTTTCTTTTCCAGATTCAATTTCTATTCGCAACGTGAAGATGGTACCAGGGCGTATTGGCTCTATTGGAGGTGAAATTCTGAAACGATTTACCGTAGTTTTTGATTATACCGATAAAAAAATGTATTTGAAGAAAAACAGTAAATTTTCAGAACCTTTTACCTATAATAAAAGTGGTATTACCGTGCAGCATCATGGCCTTCAATGGGTACAGGAAACAGTTCGTTTAGAAATGGTACGAGTTTCTACTACAGTTGAAGATCTGCAGGATAAGGATAAAAACAATAATAATTTTAAGTATAAATTTGCTCTAAAACCAGTTTACGAAATTGTGAATGTCCGCAAAAATTCTGCAGCAGAAAAAAGCGGTCTTATGAAAGGCGATATCATTGTAAGCATTAACAGAACACAACCATACAGATATACATTACAGCAGATAAATAATCTTTTAAAATCTGAAGAAGATGTTTGGATAACTCTGGATGTTGAGCGAAACAGCGTTGTGCTGAAATTCAGATTTAAACTTGAAGATGAGCTTTAAATAAAAATAATTACCTAATTTTTATTGTAATTAAAATTTTCTTTTTCATTTAATATTTCAGATGATTTGCTTTTTGTGAAAATAAGTCTGTTAAAAATTAGTTTTTTGCTTATATATTTTATTATGTTTAACAAAAATTTAATTCATGGTCAAAAATTACATTAATTTCTTACAATTTGTAACGACTTTTATTTTTTTAACCTTTCTTTCTTCAAAGATACATGCCCAATGTGCTGGAAACGATAATACAAATGAATTAATTTGTAATATTTCTGATCCAGCTAATCGGTCTATTTCTTTGTTTTCGCTGTTAGGAGGAAATCCAGTTCCTGGAGGAACATGGTCAGATGATGATGGCTCAAGAGGATTAGATACGGCTACAGGTATTTTAAGTGCACAGATAATTCGAAGCGGCGGTACTTATCACTATACTTATACAGCACCAGTCACGGCAGGTTGTACAGATAATAAAGCTACTGTTACCCTTACAATTGGTGCTTACGCGGGAGTTGCGGCCCCTTATGCCAGCGAATGCAGTAATAAAAAAACTTTTAATCTATTTACTGCTTTCAATGGAACAGTGATGGGACCTCACTTAAATGGAATCTGGACTGATAGTGATGGAGAAACAGTTGATTCAACAATTCCTATTGAGGGATTAAGCGGTACATTTACTTTTAATTATACCGTTCCAGCCGTTCTGTTATGTTCTCCAGTATCTCCATCGGTAACTGTAATTGTTACAATTAATAAAGCACCAGAGGCAGGAGAAACAAATGACGCTTTTATTTGTGAAACTGATGTAGCAAATTATACCAATTTTGATTTAAACACTTTAATTTCGGGACAAGATCCTGAGGGACAATGGACAGGTATGGGATTAAGTTCTCCAACAGACCATATTGTTGATATTCAAGATTTATACAATAAAAACGGCCCCAGAACTTTCACATATACTTATAAGGCATTTTTTGTGCCTTCTAATAATAATAATGGAGTTGTATGTCCAGATGATGAAGAAAGTCTTGTTATTTCGATTGAAAAAAAGCTTGATTTTACTGGCGCAAAAGTTAAGATTGAAAATGATATTTGTGCTCCAGAAATACCCAGAGCATTTTACACTGCTAGAATAACACAAGGAACGCAAGCAATTCCAGATGGACAATATAGAGTTAGATTTAATGTTTCTGGTCCAGATAGCGGAACAGAAACAGTTGTTTCATATTTTGTAAACGGTATAGCTATCTTTCCCATTTCGCGAGAATATTTTAAACAAGTTGGAGATTACACAGTTACCATAGAGTATATTTATTTATCATCAACTAGAGGTGCCTGTATCAATATTATTAATGACTTGTCTGATGTTTTGCATGTTTACCCGTTGCCAGATTTAAACACAGTTGAATTGCTGGCTAATCCCGTTTGCCAAAATGAGATTGCAACAGTTCAGATTACTAACGGAACACAGCTGGCAGACGGAAACTATGATATTCAATATAATATAACGGGAGATAATGTCGCTACAGGACAATCTGCAAATTTTACAATGTCTGGCGGAAATGCAAGTTTTGATATTCCTGCAATTTTAAGTGCAAAAAGCGGTGCTGTAACTATTACAATTACGAATATTACCAATACAGCTACAGGCTGTACAAATAGTGCCTTTAAATCAGTAAATTTAACCATTAATCCTTTGCCAAATGCGACAACGGTTAGTGTTGCGGTTAATAATTTTTGCTTGAACGAACCATTTCCTGTTTCTATTTCTGGATTAGGAAATTTAACAAATGCAAAGATTTCTTATATTCTTTCAGAAGGTAATTCCTCTACAATGCAAACCATAACTCAGGACGTTGCAGACGGAAAATTGGATTTTGTTATTCCGGCAGAATTACTTTTAAACGCTGGAACAACAAAGATTACGCTGTTGAATTTGACAAACATTCTAACCAATTGTGATGTTGATTTAATTAATATCGCAGATGATTTTATAATTTATCCTATTCCGGCAGCCCCAGCTGTTCTTAATCAGGAATTTTGTAAAGTTGATGAAGCAGCAGTTGCTAATTTAGTTCCAAATGGAAATCAATATAAATGGTATAGTTCACCAACATCAACTACACCTCTAGCAAGTGCTTTAATTTTGGAATCAGGTAATTACTATGTCAAGGAGACCTCTTCTGAAGGCTGTACTTCAGAAGCTGCGACGGTTGTAGTGACAATAAATGATTCACCAGCTCCTGTATTAAACTCAGATGGACAGAATTTCTGTGGACTAAATAACCCAACTATTGCAGATTTGTCAAATAATACAAATATTCCTCAAGCAGTAGCTTGGTACGATGCTCCTGAAAATGGGAATTTATTATCTGCCACAACTCCTTTAATGGAACAAGGCAGATATTACGGGTTTAATTTTCCAAGTACAGATTGTTTCTCTACAGAATATATTGAAGTCACTGTTACATTAACAAATTGTGATAATATACCTAATAACTTTTTTGTTCCCGATGGTTTTTCTCCAAATGGAGACGGTGTAAACGATTCATTTGTGATAAAAGATATTGAGTTTTTATACCCAAATTATACACTTGAAATCTATAACAGATACGGAAATGGAATGTATAAAGGAGATAAAAATAAACCAGCTTGGGACGGAATGAATTATGAAAAGAGCGGTCTCGCTGGCGGAGTCGCGCCAAACGGAGTTTATTTTTATGTGCTTCATTTTAATAAAGATAATAAACCGCCGCAACAAGGCCGTCTTTATTTAAATCGATAAATCTCTTTTTATATTTTTAATATATTTTTCAAATGAAAAAAATAATACTCCTTATAAATTTCCTCTTTTATATAGCAGCTTCTGCACAGCAGGATCCAGAATATACACATTATATGTACAATATGAGTGTCGTAAATCCAGCCTATGCGACTGGCGTTCCGGCGATGATGAATTTTGGAGGCCTGTACAGAACACAATGGGTAGGAGCAGTTGGAGCTCCAAAAACATTTACCTTTTTCGGGCATACCGCTATTACAGACAAAATAGAGGCGGGACTATCATTTATATCAGATGATATTGGAGATGGCGCCAAAAAAGAAAATAATGTTTATGCAGATTTTGCCTATGTTTTAAAATTAGGCGGACAAAATAAACTTTCACTAGGATTAAAAGCAGGATTTTCATCCATGCAGAGCAACTTCAACGGTTTCCGTTTTACAGATCCTCAGACTGATTTTGCTTTTTCTGAAAATATAAATGCTACAAAACCTAATATTGGAGTTGGAGCTTATTACTTTAGAGATAATCTTTATGTTGGATTATCTGTTCCAAACTTGCTGAAATCGAAATACATCGAAGAAAAATCAGGTGTTAATGCTTTTGGTTCTGAGGAAATACATACTTTTTTAACCGCAGGTTATGTTTTTCAGCTCAATGATATGTTGAAATTAAAACCGGCATTTATGTCCAAATTTGTCAAAGGTGCCCCTATAACATTCGATGTCACTGCAAATGTGTTGTACAACGAAAAGTTTGAATTTGGTGCAGCATATAGAATTGATGATTCAGTAAGTGCGTTGTTTAATATCAATATTACACCGACACTAAGAGTAGGTTATTCCTATGATTACACGCTTACAAACTTTGGACAGTTTAATTCAGGTACGCACGAAATTATGTTGTTGTTTGATTTAGATTTATTAGGAAAAGGATTTGATAAATCACCAAGATTCTTTTAAAATGAAAAATATGAAAAGATTACTCGTTATTATATTCGTATTTTCAATACAGTTTATAAATGCCCAAGATCAGGAATTGGCAAGAGCAAAACGATTTTTTGATAAAACGTATTACAGCGAAGCCATTGTTTTATACCAAAAATTAGCTGACGAAAAACCTTCGCAAGAAGTTATAAAAAACTTAGCCGATTCTTATTTCTATACAAACGATTTAGTTAAGGCACAACGCTATTACCGTCTTTTGGTAAAAAACTATAGCAATAACTTAGACAGAGCCTATTATTTCAGATATGCACAGACATTAAAAGCTACAAATAGTTATGACGATGCTAACGCTGTTTTAAAAGAATATTATACCAAATCAGCAAATACAGATGATGTTATTAATTTCGAAAAAGAGGTTAAAACATTAGAAAATGTAACTGCAATAGGAAAACGTTTTGAGATTAAAAATTTAGCAGTTAATACACCAAATTCTGAATTTGGTGCAGTGAAATACAAAGAAGATCTAGTTTTTGCCGGTGTTAAATTAAAGCCGGGCTGGTTTGATAAAAAATACAAATGGGACAACGAAACCTATTTAAACTTAGTTACGATTCCGCTGAAAAACATTAATTCGGGAGATTCTATTGTTCATTATTTTGCCAAAGAATTAAAAACAGGAATGCACGAGTCGAATGCTGTTTTTACAAAAGATGGTAAGACGATGTACTTCACTAGAAACAATTCCAAAAATGGAAAGAAGAAAAAAGATGACAAGAAAATTTCTAATCTTCAAATCTTTAAAGCAGAATTAGTAGAAGGAAAATGGACAAATGTTTCATCGCTTCCGTTTAATAGTCCAAACTATTCTGTAGAACATCCAGCTTTAAGTGCAGATGAAAAAGTATTGTATTTTGCGTCTGATATGCCGGGTTCGCTTGGTTCATTTGATATTTATTCAGTGAACGTTAATAAAGGTGCATTTGATACTCCAAAAAATCTTGGTCCAGAAATCAATACAGATAAAAGAGAACAATTTCCATTTGCATCTGCAGATAATAAACTGTATTTCTCTTCTGATGGACATTTAGGTTACGGATCTTTAGATGTTTTTGTGTCTGATATTAACGGAAATGAATATTCAAAACCAGTTAATATCGGATTGCCTTTAAACTCAAATCTGGATGATTTTGCTTTTAACATTGATTCTAATACCAAAGAAGGTTTTTTTGCTTCAAATAGAGATGGAGGAAAAGGAAGTGACGATATTTATCAATTCAAAGAAATCAAAGATTTAATTGTAGAAGATTGTAAACAGTTTATTGCGGGAATAATTACAGATGTTGATACAAAACTCGCTTTAGAAAATGCAATGGTAATTTTACAGGATTCAGAAAACAAAACCTTAAATACGATTACAACCGCTGCAGATGGAAAATTTAGTTTTACAGTTGCCTGTGAAGCTTCGTATAAAGTTTCGGCTTTCAAGGAAAAATATACAAACGAATCGAAAACGCTGATTTTGGATAAAACCAGAGATGCCGTAAACGATGTATCTTTAGCTTTAAAATCTTTAGAAGCGATCAAGCAGGAAGAAAAGCTGATTGCAGAAAATAAAAGAAAGCAGGAAATTATTATTGAAGAAGAAAATAAGAAAAAGGCTGAACTTGCTGCGATTGAATTAAAACAAAAAGAGAAGAAAGCCAAAGAGCAAGAAATTGTTGCTGCCGAAGTTAAAAAGCAAGAAAAAGTAAAAGAAATTTTAGCACAGGAAAAAGATGTTGTAAAAGATAAAGACAGGTTAATCATTAAAACCGATCCTATTTATTTTGATTACAATATGTGGTACATTCGTAAAGAATCCAAAGTTGTTTTAGGAAGAGTAGTCGATTTGATGAAGAAATATCCGGGAATGGTAATCGAAATTGGATCGCACACAGATTCTCGTGGAAATGCTAAATTCAACGAAGATTTATCTCAAAAAAGAGCCAATTCCACAAGGGAGTTTATCATTCAATCTGGAATTGATGCGAAAAGAGTTGCTGCGAAAGGTTACGGCGAATCGGTTCCAATTATAAAATGTAAAACCGACGAATCTTGTTCGGAAGAAGAACACGAATTAAACAGAAGATCAGAATTTGTAATTAAGAATTTGTAGATTTTTATAAAACGCTTTCTATTGATTTCTTTTTTATTTAATTTTATAGAATAACCCTGAAATATTAAAATATGAAAAATCTAGTTTTGCCTTGTCTTCTTGTAATCTGTCTCGGATTCCAAAGTTGTAAAAATGATGAAAAACGTAAAGAATTTGATACCGCAAAAGCTGAGGGAGAAAAGATCGTAGGTACTGAATGCTACAGAGCAATTTATGAAAAAGATACAGTCGATTTGAAATTGAATACGCTGAAAAATGGAAAAATAACTGGGAATTTGGTTATGAAAGCCGCTGCTGCACCTGAAAAAAGAGGTGAAATTACAGGTGAATTTCGCGGCGATACTTTATTTGCAGACTATACTTTTATAAATCCAGGCAATGCGACGAAGTTCAAAAATCCGCTGGCAATTTTAAAAAAGGGAGAAAAACTTATTCTAGGAAACGGAACCATGCAGACAACAATGGGAGTTACTTATTTGGTTAAGGATATACCAATTGATTTTGAAAATGTAAAATATAAATTTGACAGCGCACAATGTGCGGAGAAAAAATAGTCCAACAAACCCGAGAGTTTCAAAACATCTCGGGTTTAGTTTAGAATGATCTCATAAAAAAAGCCGTTTCTAATTAAAGAAACGGCTTTTACTATTTTTAGATTTTATTTTTTTTATAAAACTTCACCTTTAATTTTAAGGGCTACTCTTCCGTCAGGATAATTCACTGCATTTGTTTCAACAGTAATTGTTTTACGAATTGGTCCAGAAGCCATATTGTATTTTACATCGATTTTTCCTTTTTTGCCCGGCATAATTGCAGATGCAGGTTTTGTTACGACTATAGAACTAACAGTTGATTCTGCGCCTGTGATTAATAATGGAGCGTCTCCAGTGTTTGTAAATTCAAACGAGCGTAAACCATTATCACTTTTAGAAATTTTTCCATAATCAATTGTATTGTCTGGGGCTGCAAATTCAATTTTTGGGCCATTTTGTGCATAACTTACTGCGCTAAACAATAAGACTGCAATAAAAGAGGCTGCATTTTTCATATGAAATTAGTTTTTAATTGTAAGTAAATATACATTCTTTTAATTAACACACAAATTATTATTTCTCTTTTTATAGTGTACTTAATTATTTACTTTTGTTGTCAGTTATAATTACAAAAATTGAACCAATTTTGGTGTTTAATTGTTTAATCGTTAATTCGTTTAATCGGATGAGGATTAAAAAATAGTTGGAAGACCATTAACAATTAAACAGTTAACCAAATAAACGATTAAACAGTTAAACGAATAAACAACCTAATAAATGACAATTCCAGCACAATTTGACGCTAAGACGATCGAGAACAAATGGTATGAGTATTGGATGAAAAACAATTATTTTCATTCAGAACCAGATCATAGAACACCTTATACAATTGTAATTCCGCCGCCAAACGTCACTGGAGTCCTTCACATGGGACATATGTTGAATAATACTATTCAGGATGTTTTAATTCGTAGAGCGCGACTTAAAGGTTTCAATGCCTGCTGGGTTCCGGGAACGGATCACGCCTCTATTGCTACTGAAGCAAAAGTTGTAGCAAAATTGAAAGCGGAAGGAATCAATAAAAACGATTTAACACGCGAAGAATTCTTAAAGCACGCTTGGGAATGGACAGATAAATACGGAGGAACAATCCTTGAACAGCTTAAAAAATTAGGTGCTTCATGTGATTGGGAACGTACCAAATTTACAATGGATCCAGATATGTCTGCATCTGTAATTAAATCATTTGTTGATTTGTATAACAAAGGATTAATCTACAGAGGTTACCGTATGGTGAACTGGGATCCAGAAGCCAAAACCACTTTATCTGACGAAGAAGTAATTTATGAAGAACAACAAGGAAAGCTATTTTTCTTAAAATATAAAATCGAAGGTTCAGAAGATTTCTTGACGATTGCTACGACACGTCCTGAGACTATCTTTGGAGATACTGCAATCTGTATCAATCCGAATGATGAACGTTTTACACATTTAAAAGGTAAAAGTGCCATCGTTCCTATTTGTGGTCGTGTAATTCCAATTATCGAAGACGAATATGTGGATGTAGAATTCGGAACAGGATGTTTAAAAGTAACTCCTGCGCACGATATGAACGATAAAACGCTTGGAGAAAAACACCATCTTGAAATCGTTGATATTTTTAATGAAGATGCAACATTAAACAGTTTCGGATTACATTATCAGGGAAAAGATCGTTTTGTGGTTCGTACTGAAATTGCAAAAGAATTGGAAGAGATCGGCGCTTTGGCGAAGACCGAAATCCATTTGAATAAAGTGGGAACATCTGAAAGAACCAAAGCGGTAATCGAACCAAGATTATCTGACCAATGGTTTTTAAAAATGGAAGATTTAGTAAAACCGGCAATTAAATCAGTTTTAGTTGATGGAGATATTAAATTACACCCAAAACGTTTCGAAAATACTTACGCGCATTGGTTAAACAATATTCGCGATTGGAATATCTCTCGTCAATTATGGTGGGGACAACAAATTCCAGCTTACTATTACGGAGACGGAAAAGAAGATTTCGTAGTGGCAGAAAACATCGAAGAGGCGCTAAAATTAGCTCAGGAAAAAACATCTAACAACTCACTTACAACATCTGACTTAAAACAAGATGTTGATGCGCTGGATACTTGGTTTTCTTCTTGGTTATGGCCAATGTCAGTTTTTGGTGGAATAATGGATCCAGAAAGTGAAGATTTTAAATATTACTATCCAACAAATGACTTGGTAACAGGTCCGGATATTTTATTTTTCTGGGTTGCGAGAATGATTATTGCAGGTTACGAATATGCAGGCGAAAAACCATTTACAAATGTGTATTTAACCGGTTTAGTTCGTGACAAGCAACGTCGCAAAATGTCTAAATCATTAGGAAATTCTCCTGATCCTTTAGATTTGATCGAAAAATTCGGGGCAGACGGAGTTCGTGTAGGATTGCTTTTAAGTGCTTCTGCAGGAAACGATATTATGTTTGATGAAGAATTATGTCTTCAGGGAAAATCATTTACAAATAAGATTTGGAATGCATTTAAATTGATTAAAGGCTGGGAAGTTTCAGAAACTATCGCACAGCCAGAATCATCAAAAGTGGCAATCGAATGGTACGAAGCTAAACTACAGCAGACTTTAGTTGACATTGAAGATAATTTTGAGAAATACAGAATTTCAGATTCATTAATGGCAATCTATAAATTGGTTTGGGATGATTTCTGTTCTTGGTTCTTAGAAATGATCAAACCAGCATACCAACAGCCAATTGACAGCGTGACTTTCGCGAAAGCGATCGAAATGTTAGAAAGCAACTTGAAGTTATTGCACCCATTTATGCCTTTCTTGACAGAAGAAATCTGGCAGTTAATTGCAGAAAGAACACCAGAAGAAGCTTTAATAGTTTCAACTTGGCCAGAATTGAAATCATTTGATGCTAAATTAATTGCTGATTTTGAAAATTCAATTGAAGTGATTTCTGGAATTAGAACAATTCGTAAAGACAAAAATATTCCTTTTAAAGACAGCATCGAATTAAAAGGTATTAACAGCGAAAATGTTTCTACATATTTTGATTCAGTGGTAACGAAATTAGGAAACGTTTCTGCATTCGAATATGTTTCTGAAAAAGTTGACGGCGCATTATCTTTCCGTGTAAAATCAAATGAATATTTCATTCCGATTATAGGAAATATCGACGTTGAAGCTGAAATTGCAAAACTGACAGAAGAATTAAACTATACTAAAGGATTCTTGAAATCTGTAGAAGCAAAACTTTCAAACGAGAAATTCGTAAACGGAGCTCCAGAAAAAGTCCTAAACATAGAAAAACAAAAACAAGCCGATGCTTTAGCAAAAATCGCTACAATTGAGCAGAGTTTGGCTGGTTTGAAGTAGGAAATTATCAAATTAAAATAGATTATTATCCTAACAGGTTTTTAAAACCTGTTAGGTATAAAGGTAGAAAGCCCGACAGATTCAAAAATCTTGTCGGGTTTGTTTTTAAATAAGTTTAATAAATACAAATTGCTGTATTTTTAATTTTCGTAGAAATTATCTTTGATATAAAAAACTGTATCTATAAATTGAAGTATACCATTTTCGGTTAATACATTTTCGTCGTGAAGATCTTCAAGAATAATTCCTAAGTCAGGATTGTAATAATCATTATTCTTAGTATAATTATCAAGGTTAATATCTAAAATCCAAAGATTATTTAAATCAATAAATTGTTCTAAAGTCTCTTTTTCTTGTTTTTTGAAATGCTTGAATCCTTCAGCCATTGAACTTGAGCTTTGGCTTCTTTTAAGGTAACTGGCAGCTGCTTGGATAATTGTTCCATGCTTAACTTCGCTCTTTCCTGAAATGATAAGTTGTAATTCATATAATAAAATGCAAAAGTATTATATGTTATTTATAATATCAAATACGGAGTTGGTTTGTAATCTTTGTATTATAATTTTCTCTTCCTCAAAACCCAAAACAAAGGATAAGAAACTGCCGTAATTCCTAAAATGACTAGGAAACTTTTGGGATCGCTGTAAATAAAACCCAATAACAAAGCAATAGACATTATTATAGCAATTATAGTTGTCCACGGATACCAAAAACAACGATAAGGTCTTGGTAAATCTGGTTCTGAAGTTCTTAGTTTTAAAAGTGCAAAATAGGCCAGTCCCCAAACGATAATGGAAATAAAGGCAGCGAAAGTAAACAGCATTTCAAAAGAACCAATGCAAATCAAAAACAAGCTGAAAAGTGAGGAAACTAAAAGTGCTATAATTGGTGTACCGCCTCTATTAATTTGTGTTCCTTTTTCGATAAAAAATCCGTCACGGCTTAGTCCATAAAGAATTCTTGGCGGAATCATCATAAAAGCGTTTAAAATACTAATTAAAGAGAAAATCGAAATTGCCGTAACGATTACAGCGCCATTTTTTCCAAAAATAATTTTAGCAACATCTGCAGCGGCAAGATTTGATTTGGCTAAAGTTTCGATTGGTAAAACATGAAAAAAAGCAGCATTTACCAAAACATAAATTGCTACAACTAATAGAACACCGCTGTATAAAGATTTCGGGATATTTTTATTTGGATTTTCATTCTCTTCAGCAAAAAAGCAAACGCTGTTCCAGCCATTATAAGTTCCGATTATTAATTGTAACGACTTGAAAAATCCGAATAATAATCCAATTTGAAAAACGGAGCTATCTGTTTTAATTGCTGGAACTTCAACACCAGTATACATAAAACACGCCACAACCAAAGAGACGAAGCAAATCACTTTTAGGAAACTGGTAATTTGCTGAATCGCACTTCCGTTTTTAACGCCGCTTAAATGCAGTAAAACAAAGGCAGCTAAAAGCGAAATCGCCATTACGGTTGAATAATTAGCCAAAGATGGAAATAAAATAATAATATATTCGCTGATTACGATGCAGTAGAATGCAGGCGGAATAGCATTTACAATATAATCAAACCAGCCAGAAAGAAAGCCGGCGTATTCGCCAAAAGCTCTTTTAATGTAATTGTAAGATCCTCCCGCTTTTGGTAACATTGTAGCCAGTTCTGCGTACGAATTAGCACCGAGCAAAACATAAAAACCGCCAAAAAGCCATGAAGCAATTATGAGCCAGTAATTATTAAGCATTTCTGCGATTGTTCCAGGCGTTCTTAAAATTCCAACTCCGATTGTTCCTCCAATTAATACGGCAATATTAAAACTTAGGCCTAGACTTTTCTTTAATTGGTTTTTGGTGGAATCTGACATTGGTGGAATTTGTTTGAATTAATTTGGATGTAAAAGTAAGTAAAAAATAGAGCTTTCATAACACAAAAAAACCTCGCCGTTAAGCGAGGTTTTTTAAATTGAAATTAAATATAAGAATGAATTTTTCTAAATTATTTTACTGCAATTTGGTAAGTAGCCATTTTCCAGATTTCGTCATATTTTTTTCCGTTATGATCTCCTGAAGCTTTTTCAGTATGAGCATATTCTACCATGTAGTTTCCAGACCAGATTGGTGTAAAAGAGAATTCTCCTTTATCGTTTGTCCATAATTCTTTTTCCCATCCGTTTGGAGCAATTACTTTGATTTTTGTTTCCTTAGCAGATGCACCGTCGTAGATAGCAAATCCAGTTATTTTTTCATTCTTTTTAGCAACATCTGCATTTTCAGAAAATAAACCAATTTGGTTTTTATTTGCTGTTGCATAGTTTCCAGAAGCTTTGTTTCCAACTACCACAGTTGCGCTTGAGTTATAGTCTAAAACCATAGTTCCGTAAACATCTTTTACTTTGTGGTGCATCACGATAGTATATACTCCGTCTTGATCTGGTGTAAAGAAAGCTTGAAATTTATTGTCTAAAGCTTTTGAAGTAAGTGTAGTCTCTTTTTTTGATGGAGAAATTACCACTAAAGTAAAATCTTTTAAATCAGAAAACCATTTGTCGGCTTTTGTAATATCGTTATCAGAGAACTCTCCAAAGTAAACTGAGATTTCCTGAGCTTTTCCTTTTGTTCCAGTTGCTTTTGTTTCGATCCAAAGTGCGTGAGCAAAAATTTGCGGTGCAGCAAAAAGCATTAGGAATAAAAAAGTTATTGTTTTTAAAGTATTTGACTTCATAAGATCAAGTTTAAAATTATTAGATGATATTTTTTACAAACATAGCTCTTATTTAGAATAATTAAAAATAAAATCTCAAAAAAAAAAACCTCGATTCCATTTAATTATTTTATGGTTATCGAGGCTTTTTTTGAGATTTAAAGGTTATCTAGAATTTATAAGCAAAACTTGCCGCAACATTTCTAGGTTTTTGCGGGTTTACGGTTGACCATCCTCCGTTGAAATAATCTTTATTCGTAATATTATTTACATTTAAACTCACACGAAATTTAGATGTGTTATAGAAAACAGAACCATTAATCACAGTATATTCAGGAAGAATAAATTTTCCGGTAACATTGCTGTCCAAGATAGCATTGTCGCTGGCATAATTTCCTCCAAAACCAAGACCGAAATTTTCTAAAGCGCCTTCTTCAAATTTATAAGTTGCCCAAAGATTTACTAAGTTTTTAGGGCCAGCCCAAAAAGGTCTTTTTCCTTGATCCAGCCAAACGTTATTTTCGTCTCCTTTTGTAATTTTGCTTTCATTATAACTGTATCCAGCGATAATACTTAAACCTTTTATTGGTGCAGCATTCAAATCAAATTCAAAACCTTTACTGTTTGCTTCACCGCCCTGAGAGCTGTACATTGGGTTGCTTGTTACTAAATTAGCGACATTAATGTCATAATAACTTATTGTTGCCGTTAATTTATTTGAAAACAAATCTGCTTTAATTCCAGCTTCTAATTGATTAGCATGTTCTGGTTCAAAAGTTTGAGATCCAACAAAATTTCCATCGGTATCATAAATTGCTGATGGAGCAATATTTCTGAAACCGTTCATGTAATTAGCAAATACAGACAATTGATCTTTAATTGGCTGGTAAACAACTCCAAATTTTGGAGATAATGCTGTTTGGGTATAATTATCAGTATCTGTTTTGATGTTTCCTTCTGTATCAAAATAATCAACTCTTAAACTAGCCATTGCCAATAAAGTAGGAGTGATATTTAATACATCTGATGCGTAAGCACTGTAAGTAGCATCTTTAGAATTGTAATTTGGGCCAGGTTCTCCTGCTAATAATTTATCTACTGAAGTTTGAGTTAGATTGTACGGATTTTGATCATCCAGTTGTCTTACTTCGCCTTGAGCGGTAACATTGTACAATTTGCCATAACCAGAACCTCCAAACATAAGATTACGGTCAAAATAATCTACGCCGACAACAAGACGATTTCTCATATTTCCGATTTTAAAATCGCCAATAAAATTCTGCTGAATATCAGTTGTTGCGGTTTGAGAATTTTCTTTTGTGATCCATAAAGCAAAATCACGGTTTCCGTCTTCATTATCATAAATATAAGAGTAATAGCCTTTTGATTTAGATGAAGTTCTAGAAAGAACCGTTTGCGATGTCCATTGCTCAGAGATTTTATAAGTCATTTGTCCTTGTAAATTGAATCTCGGATTTTTCATCGGGAGATCGTTGCTGTAAAAAGACAAATCGGTATTGTAATTTAAATCGGCTAAATCGGTGAATTGCAGCGGAGCATCTCTTCCTAAAAACAACATTGAAGGCGTTGTTTTTTCTTCCGACATAAATTCAGTATTAATCAAGAAAGACAATTTTTCGTTTACTTTGTAAGATAGGGAAGGTGCCACAAAAATTGAAGTACGGAATCCCGCATCCTGAAAACTATTTTCAGTTTGATATGCTGCATTGATTCTGAAAAGAACATCATTATTATCGTCCAATGGTGTATTGATATCTGCCGTAACTCTGTTTAAACCAAAGCTTCCGGCCAGATAAGAAACCTCACCGCCAAAACCGCTGTAAGGCTTTTTAGTAACCGTATTAATAAGTCCGCCGTAGCTGACCAAACTGCTTCCAAACAAAGTTCCAGATGGGCCTTTAATAACCTCAATTCGCTCAATATTTACAGGATCCAATGTGCCGCTTGTAACGCCGGGCAAACCGTTTACAATATTCGCCTGAACTTCAAAACCACGCAAGGAATAATAAGAACCTCCGTCACCTCCTCGGCCTGTAGATTCCCATAATTTCTGAATTCCGGGAACATTTTTCAAAGCATCTTCATAATTGGTAATCGCTTGTTCTTTCATCAATTCAGCTGAAACGATATTATAAACTTGTGGATTTTCAACGTTTTTAAGAGGCATTCTCGAAACGTATGTACTTTGTTTAGGAAAAGCTTTTCCTCGGTTATTCGTTATAATAACTTCTTGCAATTGTTTATTAGAAACCGTTAATCGTAAATTAAGTGAGGCAGTTTCATTTGCCGTAACAATTACCTCTTGTTCTAATGTCTCGTAACCAGTTAAGGAAACTTGAACGATGTAGTTATTTGGTTTTACTCGATTAAATTCAAAAGCACCTTCTTCATTGCTGATTGTGCCGTATTTTGAATTTTTAAGAATGATATTAACTCCAACAGCAGACTCGCCGTCAGATGTAGTAATAAAGCCTTTAATTTTTCCTAAATTTTGCTGGGCAAAAATAGTACAGCTAAATAGGAACAGCATACAGATTGTGGTACTAATCTGCTTGATGCCGGATTTTGAATAATTCATGGTAATGTCTTTTTTTTTTGAATTAAATAGTTTTGTTATTTAGAATAAGTAAAAACAAGGCAAAAGTAGAAATTATTATTATTTTAACAATTTTTATTTTTTATGATTTGGGTATGAAATTGTTAAATCTGGATTTTATTTCTAATCTAGGGAAGAGTTGTGGTTAAATAAAGTTTTAAAAGGCTTAATTTTGCAGTCTGAAAAATGACTTCATGATTTTACCTTTCTTCAAAAAAATTAAAGACACACCCAGAGGATATCGTATTGCAAATACGGTGTTTTTCTTCCTATCAGGATTTGGATATTCTTCTTGGGTTTCGCGAATTCCGCACATACAAGCACAATTACAATTGTCTGAAGCACAATTTGGAGCCGTTTTATTTGCATTCCCAATTGGATTAATGCTTACAATGCCGTTTACAGGAAAATTACTGAATAAATACAGCAGTCGTTACATCATGTTATTAGGTGCAATTATGTTTAATATTGTGCTTTCGCTGCCTGGTTTGGCTGCGTTCGTATGGCAGCTGGTAATTGTACTTTTGATCTTTGGAGCTTCGCGTAACATTTTCAATTTATCGATTAATGCACAATCCCTTGAAGTGCAGAAATTATATCCGAAATCTATTATAACACGTTTTCATGCGGTGTGGAGTATTGCCGTTTTCGCAGGAGCTGGTTTGGGTTATGTAATGGTAACACAAAAAATTGCACCATCACATCATTTATTAGGAGTTAGTGTTTTTATGCTGGCGCTTACGGCTTGTTTTTATCCTATGAGTATTCATAATGAACCTGTACCAGTTAAAAAGAAGTTTTTCTCAATGCCTGAAAAAAATCTGATTAAGTTTTCTTTAATCTGTTTTGTGTCAATGGCATGCGAAAATACGATGTACGATTGGAGCGGTATTTATTTTGAAAACATATTGAAGGCTTCTCCAAAATTAACTAGTGCAGCATTTGTATTTTTTGCATCAGCGGTAACTTTAGGACGTTTGTTTGGAGATTACGGGGTAATGAAATTCGGAACTAAAAAAATCCTGCTTTACAGTGGTATTTTGATCACTTTAGGATTTGGTATTTGTTTTGTCCTGCCTTATGCTTATCCCACTATTTTCGGTTATGTTTTAATCGGATTTGGGGTATCCTGCGTTGTTCCGCTGGTATTTAGTATTGCGGGAAGATCATCAAAAATGAGCAGCGGTTCTGCTTTAACTTCTATTTCTACAATTGGTTATCTCGGATTTTTACTAGTGCCGCCAATGGTTGGTTTTATTTCCGAATATCTAAGTATGAAATGGGCCTTTCTAATTATGGCGCTTTTAGGTATTCTGATGATTTTTATGGTGAATAAGATCGGGGAGAATGAGTGAGTTTTTTTGAGGTGCTGAGATGCTGAGGTACTGAGGTTCTAAGTTTTTTTCTGCTTTTTTGTTTGTCGTAAAGATGAAGATTTGTTGTTGTGAAGTTGTTTTGGATGAAAGACTAGTATCGTTTTTTCATGACAAATTTCTCGGTATAAGGTTTTCCTTTTTTTAAACCTGAAATTTCTGCAATCAGCGAATCTTTTTCGATTAGATTATAAATGATTTTGTTTGGAAAATCGTGTTTTGGATTCTCAAACACAATTTGGTCAGCTGTGGCTGAGGTCATTTCAAAACGTACGGGTAATTCTTTATTCTGTCCCGGAACGCTTACAGTGTAAGCTAGTTTTCCATTTGCTTCTTCCAAACGAACCTGTTCTGCAAAAACGGTATCTTTTTCGCCCACAACAAAATAAGATTCACCTAAATAAACCGAATCATTTTCTTTTTTCCATCTTTCTGTTAATTCACCATCTGCCGATTTATTTCCCCATTCGCCAATAAACCATTCGGCTTTTGCAAGATTAGGGTAGGTTTTTACAGGAGCTTCTGTTTTGGTTTCTTTTTTACAAGAACTTAAAACTAAAACCATTACAACGGAAAATAAAAAGCTTTTTAATTTCATGATTCTTTTATTAGAAATAGAGATTTAATCAAATATAAAATAATTATTTGATTAGAAGTTTGTTAGGATTTCAATTTTTAAAGCTTCTTTTATTTTTGCAGCAATTTTTAAAGCTTCATTCCTATCATTTACAAAATACAAAGTCAGGTATTTTTCGTTATAATCAAATAAATTTATTTTAACTGTTCTTTCCGTTATTGTTGTGCTTGCGCCAGCGCTGTAGCCTCTTACTCCAAAAGTTTGCTTTACTCTTGTTTCAACTAAGGCAATATATTTTATTTCAGGTAAATGATTCCATGATCTTCCTATCTTCATTCCATAAACAGAAAATAATTTTCTATATTTTCTTCTTTCAAAATCTATTTCTAAACCTTCTGTTGAAATTAAAAAAACTCCCCAATAAGCTATAAGTAGATAAACTAAAAATAGAATTGGACCATTATCCTTATTAATTAAAATTAAAGCCAAAATACTTGGAATAAATAATAAGTTTCCAATTATATTTCTGATTGAAGAAACTTTTTCAATGTAAATGAAGTTAGTCATTAATTATCTAAAAACTATTTCTTCACCATCACAAACTTCTCCGAACTCAATTTTCCATTCAATTTTCCAGAAATTTCAGCTGTCAAAGTATTATTGGCACCTTTCGTATAAGTGATTTTTTGAGGATAATCGTGTTTAGCGTTTTCAAAAACCAATTGTTTGTCAGATTCTGCAGTCGAAGGGAAATCAATGGCTTTATCTTCATTTTGTCCTTTTACGGTAGCAAAATAAGTTAGGGTTTCGCCTTTTTGAGCCAAAACAATATTTTCAAAATGTAAAGTGTCTTTTCCTTTAATAAAGTAAGAAGAAGCGCTGAAAGTACTATCATTTAACTTTTGCCAATTTTCTGCTAGGATACCTTCAGTCGAAGTATTTTCCCAGTTTCCGATAAGCCAGTCGGCGATTTTAATTTTATCTTTTTCAACGGTTTCTTTTTTCTGGCAGGAAACAAAAGCTATTATAAGTGCAATAAGAGTAATTTTCTGAGACATAATTTATAAGGTTTTGATAGTACTAAAGTATGAAAAATTTTGTTGCTGCTAATTACACTAATTTACATGAATTATTTTTATATATATTGTCGATATTGGCCACAAATAAAAAGGATTTTTTTTCACGCAGATTCTGCAGATTTAGACAGATTTAATTATGATTTGGATTATATAAATCTGCGAATATCTGCTTAAATCTTTTATAAATCTGCGTGAAAAAAAATAGTAAAAATTAGTGTAATTAGCGTTTAAGAAACACAGTAAAAAAATCATTTTAATCACTTAATCTGCGGCTAAAAAAACTAAACACTTCCCCCTAAAATGGAGTAAACCAATTCCTTAGTTGGTTTTTGATCTTTTAATTTTGCTCTCACTTCATCAAAAGTAACTTTAAAATCACAGCCCGATTTATATTCAGAACAGCCATAGGCGGTTTTCCCTTTTAGTATTGTTCCTTTTTTGCATTTAGGACACAGTAAAGAATCTGATGTTTCTTTTGCTGTTGATTTCGCAACTGTTTTCTTTGGTTCTAATTTCAGTTTGTAATTTTCTTCAAAACGAATTAAACCTTCAACATTTCCAGAATCGGTTTTAAAGCCTTTTATATTTACGGTTGAACCCTTTTGAATCAATCGCAAATATTGACTTTCAGTGATTTTTTTATCGGCAAAAACATACGGCAGTACGAAGTCACAACCCGATTTATATTCGCTGCATCCAAAAGCCGATTTTCCTTTTATAAAATTCCCTTTTTGGCATTTCGGACAAGTTTCTGCCAAAATTCCTGCAGCTTTCTTTTTTTCTGGTTTTACAACTGGTTTTTGAACCGTTGCAGCATGCGAAATATTGGCGTGTTTTGTTTCACTTCTTACTTCATAAACCAAAGCTTCAACCATTCGCTTCATGTTTTTGATAAAAGCAGCAGCCGTAAAAGTACCTTTTTCAATATCTTTCAACTGCTTTTCCCAAGAGCCTGTAAGCTCTGCTGATTTTATCAATTCGTTCTGAATCGTATCAATCAGCTGAATACCTGTTGGAGTAGGCAAAACCTGTTTTTTGTTTCGAACAATATATTGTCGCTTAAAAAGTGTTTCGATAATATTCGCACGCGTTGACGGACGCCCGATTCCGTTTTCTTTCATCAGCTCGCGTAAATCTTCGTCGTCAACCTGTTTTCCTGCGGTTTCCATGGCGCGCAGTAAAGTTGCTTCTGTAAAATAATTGGGCGGTTTGGTTTCTTTTTGAAGGAAAGATGGTTCGTGCGGGCCTTTTTCGCCCACGACAAAACTTGGCAGTAAATCGGGTTCTTTTTCTTTAGCATTCGGATCTTCAAAAACGACACGAAATCCTTTTTTTATAATTTCTTTTCCTGTGGCTTTAAAAGTCACATCGGCTGCTTTTCCTATAATTGTCGTATTGGCAACCAGACAATCGTCGTAAAAGACCGCAATAAAACGTTTTACGATAATATCATACACCTGCTGTTGATTGTACGGCAGATTAATTTCTATTCCCGTCGGAATAATCGCGTGGTGATCGGTTACTTTTTTATCGTTAAAAACCTTTGGTGATTTTTTTATTTTTTTTCCCAAAAGCGGTTCTGCTAAATGAGCATAATGCGTTAGTTTTTGCAAGATGCCTGGTACTTTCGGATATATATCTCCCGGCAGAAAAGTCGTATCAACTCTGGGATAAGTAATCGCTTTCTGCTCGTACAAAGTCTGTGCAATTTTAAGCGTTTCTTCTGCCGAAAATCCAAATTTCTGATTGCAGTAAACTTGTAAACCCGTTAAATCAAATAGTTTTGGCGCATATTCGTTTCCGTTTTTTTTGTCAACAGAAACAATTTCGAAATCACTTTCTTTGACTTTTTCTGCCAAAAGTTCTCCGTCTTCTTTTTTCAAGAAACGGCCTTCTTCATAGCTAAAAAGTGTTTCTCTATACAAAGTCTGCAATTCCCAATACGGCTGCGGTTTGAAGTTTTCGATTTCTTTAAAACGATCTACAACCATCGCCAATGTCGGCGTCTGCACGCGGCCGATTGACAAAACTTGTTTGTAACCGCCATGTTTTACGGTATACAAACGCGTAGCATTCATTCCCAGTAACCAGTCGCCAATCGCTCTTGAAAATCCCGCATAAAATAAATTATCGTAGTTTTCAGAGGGTTTTAGATTGTCAAAACCTTCTTTTATAGCTTCAGTTGTAAGTGATGAAATCCATAAGCGTTTTATTTCGCCTTTGTAGTGCGCTTCATTCATTACCCAGCGCTGGATCAATTCTCCTTCCTGCCCGGCATCCCCGCAGTTTATAACCAATTCGGCTTTGTCAAAAAGAGTTTTGATGATTTTAAACTGTTTTTGAATTCCAGAATTCTGAACAACTTTGGTTTCGAATTTATCGGGAAGCATGGGCAGATTGTTCAAATCCCAGCTTTTCCAGTGCGGTTTGTAATCGTTAGGTTCTTTTAAAGTACATAAATGCCCAAAAGTGTAGGTTACGGCATAACCGTTTCCTTCATAATATCCGTCATGTTTGGTATTGGCGCCCAAAACGGATGCGATTTCGCGTGCTACACTTGGTTTCTCAGCAATACAGACCTTCATTCTTTCTTTTCTTATTGAAGAGCGAAGTTAGGATTTTTTTTTGGTTTGCCACAAAGGCGCGGGGACGCTAAGGTTTTTAAACTTAAAATAGAATCTGTAATCGAAATCAAAATACATTTTAATTAGGAAAAGTTAAGTCAAATGTTGGTTTTTTAATGGAAAGTTCTTGGCATTTCTTTTCAAAATCAGTTTTGTCAAAAGGACCAAATACAGGTTTGTCTTGAAGAAAGTTTAAGGTTCTTTCGATGATGTAATAATTGGTAACTTTTAGATTTATTTTTTCTGTGGAGTTTTCTAAAAGAGGGTGCTGTTTCGAATAAATATATTTTGAATTATAACCAACAGCAAATATATACGCAGGAATTAATATTTCGCCTTTTTTTATAGATCTGGATTCGTGTAGATCAACCCAGATAACTTCGTAACCATCAACAATAGTATCGCTTCCGTTGTCGTATAAACTGAAACAGGAAGTAAGTGAAATTGATAATAAAATGGCGTAAATGAATTTTTTCATCCGTTTAATTACAAAGTAAAGTTTCGAATTTTATATTCTAAGATTAGGAAAGATTAAGCTAAAGAGATCGCGTATAATCGCCTGCAAACTGAGTGGATTGTGCAGCTAAAATAAAGTTGAAAATTAAAAGGAATGCGGTAATTAATAGCTTCATTGATTGTGGTTTAGAAATTGTTTGAAAACGTATTAAATGCTTTTTTTCAAAAGTAACTCCTTTAAAATCAATTTCCTTACGGAAAGACGTAATCATCAAATTTTCATTAAGATTTAAATATTATGTGCTTTGCTATTTTATTCTAAACAGAATATTTGTGTAATTTTTCTCTCTTTTTTGCTTTGTAATTTTTAACTTCGCCAGTAAATCAAAAACATGGAAAAATTAATTGGAGGTTTTGAAATTGGACTTTTATTATGGCAGTTATTTCTTGTCGCACTTTTTGTGGCAGTGATTTACTTTATATATAAATTGTATAAAAAAATAATGCAATAATTTATCAAAAGCATAACAGTTTACTTCTTGCTTTTTTGTAAGAAAAAATTTGTATCTTGCGCTCAGATTATTCTTATCATGGTAACTGCAAATTTTTATTTAGTAAACAGCTGTTTAATGTGCTTGATGTGCACATTGCTGTATTTGCATGATGATACTTTCTTAAAAAACTCAAAGGAGTTTATTCCTTGTGCCCTGTCACAACTCTAGGCAGGGATCCTTCATTATTTTTATAGTTTATTTATTAAATCTTCAATTTTTATTGCAGATATGACAGCATTGAAAGCAATACGCTATTCAGTGAAGAGTTGTATGTCGTAACCAATATAAAATGGAGGAAACAAGAAAGTTATGTCACAAAATATTATATTAACAACAGGAACATACGATTTAATTAAAGATCACTTAAGAAGAAAAAAAGTAACAATACAAGAAGAAGAATTGCTGCTGAACCAATTGAAACATGCCACTCAGGTATTGAGAAAAAATCTGCCTGAAGATATCGTTTCGATAAACCGAAAAGTAACCTACAAAGACCACATGAATAATGAAGAGAAAACAATTCTTCTAGTTGGTCCTGAGAAGGCAAAAGCAAGTAAAAATAAAATTTCTGTTCTTTCTGATGAAGGTATTGCCCTAGTGGGTTACAAAGTTGGAGATCTAATAGAATGGCCAGCTAAAAAAGGAAATTTAAAATTAGAAATTTTAAAAGTAGAAGAGGTGGCTTAGTATTGTTTCGTCTTTCGCTTTAAGTTAGTAAGCATCCCAAAAAGGTTTTTCTTTTTGGGATGTTTTTTTAGAATAAAATTTGAGAATTTAGATTTTGTATGAATATGAAGTGTTATGCAAAGCCTCCTTTATATATTTTACTCTACCATAATTTTAAAAGCTTTACTTCCTGAAGTCTTAAGCAAATAGATTCCTTTAGGTAAATTGTTTACATTGATATTTGCTTTTCCGTTTTCTATTTTTACAGATTTCACTTCGTTTCCGCTGATGTCATATAATAATGCATTTCCGTCAATGCTGGAGTTTTCGATATAAAAAACGCCCTCTTTTACAGGATTAGGATAAGCTGTAAAATGCTGTTTATTAGGCTCAGCGATTCCCAGCGAACCATTACGTGATTCATAAGCACCTAAATCGATAATTATTTCGTTAATTCTGCTTTTGCCTGATAAGTCCAAACTCCCCAAAAGAGCAGTATCGTACAATGTATTATTACCTTTATTTACAGCAATTCCTCCTTCTAGAAGAGTATAATCTTCTGTCGAAGGACTTTTAAAAATTTGAGTATCTGTAATTCCTGTAGCATCAATATTACCATTAGAAGTATCTTTTAGACCTAAAAGAAGCGAATTTTTAAAAGTAAATGGAGTTCCAAAATAAAGTGGTACAAGCAATTGAGCCCAAACAATAGAATTGGTAAAGTTTACAGCTTTGTCGTCAAAAGTAAGAGCATTTACACCACTATTTACAAAAGTACTATTGATGATATTCACAGTATTATCTACAGTACTGTATATTTCGTTTCCTTCGGTTTGTGCAGTATTATTTGCAAAAAGACTATTTGCAATTAAAACATTACACTTGTTATTAATTGTTAAAGCGCCGCCATAACGAGCAGCAGCATTTTTTAGAAAATTACAATTGTATATTTTAATCGTGCAATTAAGAACACTATAAATTGCGGCACCTCCATTATTTCCAGTTGAGCCGCGGGTCGAAATGTTTTTTAGGAAATTACAATTTGTAAAAGTTACGGTCGAAAGCTCATTATAAACTGCACCGCCATCTTGACCGCTGTTTTCAATAAAATTAGAATTAGTAATAATAGTTGTAGAACGGCGATTTGATAGTGTACTAATAAGCGAAATATTTTTTTCAAAAGTACAATTTGTTATGGTTGGCGAACTTTCAGAGTTGCTTATAGCACCGCTTTTATTATTGTTGAAAGTACAGTTTACTATTTTTGGATAACCAGAATAATTATAAATTCCACCCCCTCCGCCGGCTGTAGCTTCATTGGCGGTAAAAATGCAATTGGATATAGTAAGATCAGAGCCCAAGTTGTTTATTCCGCCTCCACTGCCGCTATTATCGCTTTTGTCAACAACGGCATATCCTTCCGTAATAGTAAAACCATCTAAAATAGATGCCGACGTTAAATAGGTAGTTTTAATAACAGAGTTTCTCAGCCCTCTTAAAATACTAATATTAGTTTTTAAATCACGCTGGCTAAGGTCATTTTCGGTTCCTGCAAATCCTCCGTAAATTTTCACATCTCTTTTTAAGATAAAAGAAGCACCGAACATTGGAGTATAACTTCCCGAAGACACCCATATTTGAACAATAGCGGGATTAGTACTTTCTATGGCAGTTATCAATTCTCCTAATGCATTATTCCAAGAAGAGCCATCGCCATTGCTTCCTTTTTTTACATACAAAATACCTTTTGCATCTGGTGTTGGACCAGCAAAAAAACGAATAGTTTTAGCATTCAAAGTATTTTGAGTGACAAAAAATAGTAAGAGAAAAAAAGTAAAAGATAGAATAGGTAGTTTTTTAATCATATTTGTTTTTTGGATTTAGAGTTCTTCAAATATATACAATTCAGAATGATAAGCATACTTTAATTTGATCCATACTTTATGTTAAAAGAAAAATAGAAATACTGGAATTGTTTCTATAGGTTTCATTTGCAGTGCTAATACAGATTTTTTTTTTGTTCTTGTGCCAGCGTACATTATCATTTTATTCCAGTTTCAAGATAATTTTCAAAACCTCCGTTATATATTTTTTCGACCCAAATTTTAAAATCTGCGGTGTTTTCAATTATATACGTTTTGGAACTTTCTTTATTCAGATTTTTTATGATTTTGATTGTTTCTCCATTTTTTATTCTGTCGTTTATTCGATGAAGATTATTTGCGCAGAATTTAAAAGGAGACAAAGTATCATATTCTGATGAGTTATTGAGATACAAAATCTCGGTTTCTGCATTATAAAAATTATATCCCATTTTAACTATAATAATTAAACATTAAATATGATTAGTGTCATTATAAAAGCTCCTAAAAATAAAACGCCAATCATATGATTTCGATTACTGTTATCATCTCTTTTTTTGTTACTTCCGCTTGGTGACCAGAAACTTGAAAATGTTCTAAAATCATTGTCGTTTAGCAGCGTGGTTAAATTGAAATAAAGAAATCGCGCTGTAGCTCCCAAAAATTCCAGAATAATGCGACCTGATATAATTTGTTCAAAATCCATTTTGAAATAGTATTTAGCTTAATTATTAATCATTGTATTCAATTCTCATTCCTATTGCGTAAAGCCGCGCTATCGGTTTTTAAACTATTTTTACGAAACGAAACTAAAACCATAATAAACAGCTTCAAATATCGTCAATGAAATAATCCATTTTAATTCCTCTTCGTCGGTTGTGTTAAGAGATAGTATTAGAGTAGTAGGAGGTGGAACATCGCGAAAAACCATTGTAGATCTCAACTCGCCTCGCACACGACGCATTTTTTTACCCATGTTTTTTCTATCTGAGTTTTTCCGAATCACGGCGGCTTCTCCTGATCTGAATTCTACTTTAAAACTATTTTGTGCATTATTTCGATTACACCTTCCAATTTGTTTGTTAGCGCCATCTAGTATTTCAAAATGCTTCGTTATTTTTCCTAAATAGACATCATTAAAAAAGAAAAGTTTTTCTTCATTTTTAAATTCGCAATAGACTTTAAAATCTGTAGTGTTTGCCAATATTCTGCTGTTTACAAAAAGACCTCTGTCTATCCTTTGAAACGCAATAATTGGCAAACCATCATTAGTATTAATAACGCCAGTTAATACACTTGACATGCTTTTTACGAAAGAATAATCCATGCCGTTTGTGACATTTTTTAATGAATCGTGTTTCCAGTCTATAATATCTTTTTTTAAAACATTTACTTTTTCCTGCATTTGCAATTTTTCCTTTTGCAAAAATTCAGGTGATTTTTTTGTAAACTGATGTACAACAAAAAGGACTAAAACTATAAATCCGGCGAAAATCAGCATAGGCTTGTATTAGGATAAAAATTAGGAATGGTTTATTAGCAGTTGACGTTTAACGACTTGGTGCAGCTTCAAAATATCTTATATATTTTAAGAAAGCTTTTCTAATCTTACAATTTGATAAATAGCATGATTTTTTAAAGATAAAGAACGCGCAATTTCTGGAATATCTTGCATGTTGGCTTCACAGATATAGCCAAATTCTAACTCTGAAACGATCTTAGAATGTTCTGAAATTACTTTGCCTAATTCGGCATCAGCTTTATAAAGTTCGATGTAAACCAGATATAAACTATCCGAATACTCATTTGGAGTACCAATATTATTAATCAATTGTTTGTAATCCTTATTTTCCATTTCTTGAAAGTTTTAAGTTTTGAATTTTATTACAAAAGGTTATTTTTTATAAACTCCCATAGATCGGATTTGTAAACTTTGCCCGTAATATTGGTTTGTTCTTTGTTGTAAATATAAACAAAAAGCTAAAATATTTTTCTAGCTTTTATTTTGATAATTATGTTGAAACTCACTGTTGAGGGCACGGATTATAAATGTGTGCTATCGGGAAAAAATAATTTTCGCCAAAGTTTGATTACTACTGTAAACAATAATCCCAATATAAAGAGTATCAAAAAGATTATGATATAAAAATCCCATTCGATTTTTCTATGATATAGATTTATTAAAATTAAAATTCCAATAAAAAATATAGAAAATGCAAGGCTGTTCAACAAGATTGTTACAAAAACGTTTTTATTTAATTGAAGAATAAAATTGCCAATTAGTATTTGATAAAAACTAGAAAATACGATAAGAATTAAGGCGTATGTCAAATAGGTTATATTGCTAAGATGATAAGTTTCACAAATTAACCCTGGCTCAGTAAAAAAAGTTTGCTCGACGAAAAAATATCCAATAATAATGAAAGTTGTAATTGCAATGGGCGCAATGGTTTCTAGTAAAACTTTAGATATTCTCATTCATTTCTTTTTGTTGTTACAAATCCTTAATTAATTCGCTTGGATGAATTTTTAGAGCTTGTGCAATTTTAAACAAAGTTCCAATTTTCATTTCCTGTGAGCCTTTAAGGTATTTTCGTAAATTTTCTACATCTAATCCAGCATCGTGAGCAACTTCTCTTTGTTTCATTTGGTTGCTATCAATCACATCTTTTATCTTGATTCCCAGTTCTTTTACAACTTCTGGAATTTCACTTTTTCTCTTTCGTTTCATAGAAATGAAATTACAAGTAATAGATTGTTTTGATATGATTGTTAATAATCGATTGTTTTCAACCGATTATTTGTATATTTGTTTGAAATTGTAAATTAAATCTTATATATAATTAAAATGAAAGTAGAAGATAGAATAGAAGGATTATTAGAATTAATTAAAAGAGGAAAGTATTTTACCAAGCTAAAACAACAAAATAAAATGGGAAATACATTTATTATACCGTTGCAAATATCTTCTTATAACGAATTAAATATGATGGTTTCAGATTTGCTAAAAGCCAGTATTATTCTGCTTAATCCTGATGCAAAAGGTTTGTCGAGTTTTACAAACAACAGTGATATTAATGTAATGACGCTGATCGAAATCGCCCTGCAATTATTACCAGAAGACGAAATGGAATTGCTGGATGATTTGTGTAAGTTGAGTATTAATTTTAAAGAAATTAAATAAAGTTATCACTGATGTATAAAGCATTTTATGTTTAGTAAGGTACTCTTTCGTTATGATAATTTATAAACTGAATATTAAGAACTCTTCCTGATTTATTTAATTTTTCTGAGTCTAATTTGATTTTAAAATTATCACATAAGACGTGACAGTTTGGACATAGAATAAGAATGTTATCTTCTGAATCAGGACCATCATGTGGTTTTCCTAGTGGCCTTATATGGTGGCCTTCAGAATAGAACACATTATTACCTATTTCTAGTTTTAAATTGCAAATTTGACAAATATTGCCGTGTAATATTTTTAATCTTCTGGATAATGCGGTATCTCTGACTATTCTGCTAATATTATAGTTTACTCTATTTGTACTTAATATGATATCATCTTCAAATATATCCTGAACTAAAGAATAATTTCTCAAACCCCAAACTCCTTTACCAATTCCATCAACAGAGTAAAATACGTCTTTTTTTTCAAGCCATGATTTTGAATCAGATGAATGTTGTTGTATAATTCGTCGTACAACAGCTTTCCATTCGCCTTTTAAATTTTGTCGTATTTTTTCTATTTCTAAATTTATTTCGGAATAATGGCCATATCCATTAAGATTTTTGATTGCCTTAATAATATCCTCTATCCACATATTATTAGCTTAATTTATAATTATGATTACTAAAATAAAAATTATTTACGCATTCTTTTATTAATTAATTTTTGACGTATTTTTTGAATTTTTGTTATTTCTTCAGAATTTAAGTTTAACGAAAAGTTTAATATTTCGCTATCATATCTAGTTAAAATTTCTTCAATATTTTTTTTTCTTTCAAATTCATTCGTAAAATTTTCAAATTCATTTTGAGATTTTATAATATATGGAATTGGTAACTTCTTAAATTCATTAGGAGTTAATTCTAAAACTCCGCCTCCATAATATCTTCCATCAGTTTCAGCAAAGACAAGTGTTAGAGAATTATAAAACGAAAAAATGAAACTATTTAAATCAAAGCTATTTCTCATTTTTACTTTGTAAGCAGAATCTGTAACTAAAGCACTTGAACTATTTTTTAATAATTTAGGATAGTTATGACATCTTTTAAAGAATACTGCATCTGGAATAGTCGAAATATTTGGTATTACATACCAATTATTTCTTATTCTACATTTATATCGTTCCTGAATTTTTTGATCTATGCCAATAGATAAATATTCTGATAATTTTTTACTTATTCTATCATTATCATTTAATTGTAATAATCTAGTTGGATGATTTAATTCTTCTATTTTGAAAAAATCTTTTTCATCAAAAACTACACTACCATTTACTAAAATTCCTTTTTGAATTATTGGTTTAGTAAATCTTGAGAGATTATATTTATTTTCAGTTTTTTTATCTATTATAAAAAAATTATTTGCAGCTGTAACAATTCCAGGCTTGGATTCGCTATAAAAATCGACTGTATTTAACTCCTTTTTGATTTTATCTAAAAAAGTTAGTTCTTCTGAAGATAGAAAATGGTGTGTCCATTTTACATTTGAGTCAACTAATAAATTGTTGTTTTTTAAAATGAATGAATTATTTTCTAATTCTTCTATAACTTCGATATTGGTGAAAAATTCACCTTTTTTGTCATGTTTTTTATAAGCAATCAAAACAATCGTATCTTGACCTTTACACTCAAACAATAGATCATTAAAAGTATATATTTCAATTCTTTCAAATTGATTTTTTAAATATTCTCTAATTTCTTCAGCAAACTTTACTTGAAGTAATTCTGAGGGTAATACAAAAGCTAATACTCCATCTTTTTTCAGTAGAGTTGTTGATTTTATTAAGAATGTTGTCCAAATGTTTTTAACTGACTTCTCAGATAAATTTTCATTTTTATGAATTTCTTTACATGCTATAATTTGTTTTTCTGAAAGTAATGTTTTTTTTATATATGGAGGGTTTCCAATTACAGCTGAAAATTTTGTTTTTGAAGTAAAATTTAAAAAATCTACTTCTTGAAAATCCGCATTTTTTTTAGACCATTTTGTTGATGCTTTTTTTAGTTCGTCTTTATTAATATCAAGAGCTGTAAGTTTTATTAGTAACTCATTTTTATTAAATTCAGTAATAAAAGAACCATCTCCAACACTGGGTTCAAGAATTGATATAGAAAGTTTGCGTTCAAAAAAGGACAAGACTTTTTTTGAAATAAATCCAGCTAAATATTCTGGTGTATAATATGAGCCTGTTTGTTTTTTGTTAATCATTAGTTAAAAAGATGCTTCTTGTAATCTCTGCACATTCAGCGTTTAAAGTGTTTTGTAAAGAAATTAATTCCTGATTATTAGTTTCTTTGATTTTTTCATTAACCTCTTCAATTAATTTATATAATCTTTCTATTCTCCACATTAATGAATGAATAGGATTCTTAAGATTTAATTCTTCAATTATATATTTTGCCAATTCGCTATCATTTTTTGCTATAATTGCTCCTTCATTATCTCTACAAAATAAATCATTGTAAGCGTTATTCGTCGGCATTACGAAACCAATTTTTCCATCATTATGTATTTCATGATTTTTTGTTGGAAACTTATTGGATTTAGCACTATTACAATAATTACAAGAGTAAACCAAATTTTTGTAAAAATTTGGAAGAATAGGGTGTGTAAAATCACTTGGATTTCTTGGTACAAAATGATCTATGGCAAAACTTCTTATTTTATAAGAATGAATATCATTACAATAACCACATCGCTTTTTAAAATCTACAATAAGTGTGCCTAGATAAGAACTATAATGTTCACATTCGGATCTGTCCTCTCTGTGCATTGGATAAGGTTGCTCTCTAAATGGATTAGTACTCATATTAATTGTCGAGTTTTTTTAATATATCTTCTGTTTTCGAAATTAATGAATCTAATCTTTCGTTTGAGGCTTGTGTAAAGTACGTAAACGGGAGATTAGCGCCTGAAATGTATTTACTTAATTCAAAGTTCAAGTTTATATATTCACTTTCAACTTCATTAAATTCTTTCGGATTTGTTTTCCTTATTTGTTCTAAATCATTAAGTCTATCTATCTTCTCTTTAAGATCGCTTTTATATACAGTTATTTTTGTTTTTATACTCTCTAAAAAAGCTTTTTCCTTCTCAAGTTCACCTTTTCCGTAATTAATATTTTCTTTATCCATAATGAAACTTGGATCAACAGTTTTACAGATTTTTTTTACTTCATCCGAACTCCGAGTTAATATGAATACAGGAAATTCTAATAGTTTTTTACGAATTTCTTTAAAAAAAAAGTCCCCATTATCATGAAAAGAGGAATTATGCTCTGTTAATCTATAATCAATTGCAACTGCGTCAATATTCTCAGATTTAATTATATTAATAAGATTTTCAGTCGTATCAAATGTATCAATTTTAAACACATTGAATTCTTTCTCAAAGACAAATTCAAATTGATCTCTTTGTTCAGATTCTTCATCAATTATTGCTATTGTATATTTCATATATTAACTATTTAAGTTTTTAAATGTAAACTGAATTTCAAATCCAATCGGAGGTTTTTTTAATAAAATTTTACCTTTATTAGAATCTACTGAGGACTTTATGATCCACATTCCAAGTCCAGTTCCTACATCGTTTCCAAGATCGTCTTTTTTAGATGTTTCAAAAGGTCTAAAAAGTTCATTCACATTTTTATATTCTTCTATAATTCCTGGCCCACTATCTTTATAAACAATGGTTATATTTTGGTCATCGGAATTTAAAAAAATATTTATTTTTTTAATACCGACAAAACCTTTTCTATTGAATGCTTCAATGGAGTTTGTTAGTAAATTATTAAATATTGAATCTAAATCTAATTCAGATATTTTTGTGTTAAATTTTTTATTTTCATCAGGATTTAAATCCAAGTTTAATTCGATCTCTCTTTCTTTTAATAATATATCCCAACCTAAAATAAAAGATTCAAAATATTCTTTTAAATCTACCTTTTTATTTTTTCTCCTATCTTTTTTTGTTAAACCAATTGCGAACTCTATCCACTGTTTTAACTTTAAATCTTGCTTATAAAAATTATCTATTTCTGTAAATGGATTTCTATTTATTGGAGTGTTTTTTAGCTTTGTTTCGTCAACGACTGCTTTTAGAAAAGTTTCAAGCTTATGCGTTCTGGCATTTAAATTGTTTTTTATTCCGTGAAACTCATGTGAAAAGCTTGCTATCATAATTCCAGCACTAGCCATTGCTCTAGAAGTTGCCAATTCATCTTCTTTTTCCTCAAGTTTTTTTGATATGGCTTTTACGCCTTTTTTTAAAGTTTTATTTTTCTTTTTTATATCTCCCTCAGATTCATTTTCATCATCTGTTTCATCGGCAATTGTTTCGCTATCAGTAATTACCTTGTCAGTTTCATTAATTTCATCATATAATTTATTAAGGTTAAATCCAATAGTGCTTCTATCATCTTCTTGAACTTTTATAATTCCTAGTAATAAATTTTTGAAAACTTCAAACGTTTCACTTTCAGGTATTCCTTCTCGATTTGATTGATCATCCAAATGAGGATTATCGATTCTTGAAAATTTTATTGCGCCAGCAACTTGATTTGGTCTTACTCGGCTTCCTCTTCTAGCTAAACCGGCTGGATTTTGACCAAATCTCTCACCTAACATTAACCAATCATATGCTTGAGTTCCAAATTCCCCGTATGGTCTTACTCTAAAATCATCCCTATAAAGCTTTATTCCTCCAAACTTTTCAATCCATTTATTTCTATTGCCTAAAAATTCTTTATAGTGATATTTTTCTCTATTTTCATCTCCTGAAATTGTATTTTTTAAAAAGTAAAAAGTAAATTCAAAATCTCCAATATTTTTAAAAATATTTCTTTCGTCTGTATATCCTTTTAAGAGTTCACTAAATTTCCTTTTTAATTTAAATTCTTCATCTTCAAAAGTTTTAGAATCAAAAGGAAAATTTTTCATTTCACTATATTCAAATAATCGTTTGTCAATTAAATTGAAATCAAATTCATTTCTATGAATATCTATGTTAACATTATAATCCAAATTATTAACAGAGTCTTTTTTATATTTAGCGACAAGTTTGTAATCATAATCTCTAAACTCATCATTATCTACTAAGCCATATTTATCGGCATGTTCGCCACTAAACAACCAAATATTTATTTTATTTAATCCTTCTGGAGGATTTAGTAGCTCTAATGTTTGAAATACTCGATTTATATAATTATCATCCCAAGAGTCTCTAAGGTTTTTTATAATTAGTGCTGTTCCATTTTTGATTTTGTCTTCGTCAAGTTTAGCATTTTTTTGAATATTATTTAATTTTTCAATTACTTCCCTATTTGAGATTTCATTAAATAATTCATTTATATAATTAGAATTAGCAATTGGATCAAGTGTTGCATAGACCTCATTAATATTTACATTCCTACCGTCAACTTTTTCCTCAAAGTCTCCCCAATTTACATTCCATTTATATCCAATGTTACTTAAGGCAGGAAAGGTAATCATAGTGCAAGATTCTCCCAATCTATCTAATGCAAAACGACCAATACCTTTTGCTCCAGATTTTATTCTTCCAGTTTTTGTTATGGCATTATTCAATTTATCATCAGTTCCAATCGTCATCCATTGTTCAGAAATAACTTTGTCAGTCATGCCAATACCACTATCTATTATAATAATTTGATTTTTTGGTTTATCAATTAAAATTATTGAAATTTTAGAATCTGCATCATAGCAATTTTTGACTAATTCAATTAATGCCCCTTCAGCATTTGCAACATTTTCTCGTCCGATTAGTCTGGCTGTTCTTGCAGATACAGAAAAAGGTATTTGACCCATTGTATTAGTTTAGATTAAAAGAAACAAATATATTAAATCTTGGAGTAGTAAAGAATTAAAAAAGAATTTTAGTCAAATCAGTTTTTATTGCCCCCGGAAAATCGTAAAAAACTGTTTTGAATTATGTAGTAATAGCCCTGATAGAAGAGGAAATACTTTTGGAAGCTTTAGCGGAACAAAAGATTGTAACGTCCCGAAGCTTCGGGAGCAGGAAACAGCTCCTAAAAATCATCATAATTCCACTAAAATTTCCAGCTAAAAAACACAATAACTCAACACTAGAATAATCAATAAATATTTCGTAATTTTGCAATCCATTAAAAGGAATTAGAAAATGTTAGATAGACTTCAATATGTAAAGCAGCGTTTTGATGAGATTTCGGATTTGATTATTCAGCCGGATGTTATTGCTGATCAAAAACGTTATGTGCAGCTCAACCAAGAATATAAAAGCATAAAAGCTTTGGTTGAAAAGAGAGAAGAATACATTCTTGTTTTAGCAAATATTGACGAAGCAAACGAAATTATTGCTGACGGAAGCGATGCAGATATGACCGAAATGGCCAAAATGCAATTGGATGAAGCAAAAGAACGCTTGCCTCAACTAGAGGAGGAAATCAAATTTATGTTGATTCCTAAAGATCCTGAAGATGCTAAAAATGTAATGGTGGAGATTCGCGCCGGAACAGGTGGGGACGAAGCGAGTATTTTTGCAGGTGATTTATTTAGAATGTATACCAAATATTGTGAAGCACAAGGATGGAGAACATCTGTTGTGGATATGAACGAGGGTACTTCTGGAGGTTTCAAAGAGGTTATTTTTGAGGTTTCGGGAGAGGATGTTTACGGTACTTTGAAGTTTGAAGCGGGTGTTCACCGTGTACAACGTGTGCCACAGACAGAAACTCAAGGTCGTGTGCATACATCGGCTGCTACTGTTATGGTTTTGCCAGAAGCAGAAGAGTTTGATGTACAGATCGATATGAACGATGTTCGTGTAGATTTCTTCTGTTCGTCTGGACCTGGAGGACAATCTGTAAATACTACGAAATCGGCTGTACGTTTAACGCACGTTCCAACAGGATTGGTGGCGCAATGTCAGGATCAGAAATCGCAGCATAAAAATAAAGATAAGGCGTTAACGGTTTTACGTTCTCGTTTATACGAAATGGAATTGGCTAAGAAAGAAGCTGAAGATGCTACAAAACGTACTTCTCAGGTTAGTTCTGGTGACCGTTCGGCTAAGATTCGTACGTACAACTATGCGCAAGGTCGTGTAACTGATCATAGAGTTGGTTTAACGCTTTATGATCTGGGAAATATCATGAATGGTGACATTCAGAAAATTGTTGCGGAGCTTCAATTGGTTAACAATATGGAGAAATTGAAAGAGGCTTCTGAAGTGTACTAACGTAAACTTTTTGAGGTTCAAAGGGACATAGGAGCAAAGGGTCAGAGGTTTTTTTCTTTGAACTTAAATATATTAAAGCCGAACTTACGTTCGGCTTTTTTTTTGCTTTTTTTAATTTCTATAATCAAATATAGCCCGCGGTTTCAACCGCGGGAGACGAATTAGGATTACGCATTTGATATTTGCCTGCTATTGAATGTATTGAAAAAATATTATGTTGTATTTTGTTAAGATATTGCGCTCCCACGGTTAAAACCGCGGCTATGTTTTGATTCTAAGAATATTTTTTGAACCATTTTTTTATGGGAATTGTTTTCTATTGGCTTAAAAATCTTGTGTCAATATATTGCGCTCCCACGGTTGAAACCGCGGGCTATGTTTTGATTTTGATAATGCTTTTTTTTGAACCATTTTTTTTATGTATTGTCATAAAAATCTTAGTCCCGAAGCCTCGGGATAGCATCTTAGTCCCTCAGCACCTTAAAAAAACTGCCCATTATTAAATGCTAAGTAAGATTTATAAGCGCTTTTCATAATTCTTTGCATCGAAGCCTCGGGAAAGCCCTTTAGTTCCTTAGTACCTCGAAAAAAACCTTTTTTTTTCGGCATTTTTATTAAATATTTGCAACTATTAAACATGACAATACATAACCAAACCAATTAATTTATGAAGAAAACTTTACTCTTATTTTGCTTCTTTGGAAGCTTTTTTTATGCACGCTCTCAATCGTATTTCGGATTTCGAGATGATAATTATGCTGGAATTCACAGTGTATTATTTAATCCGTCTGCGGTTGTCGATTCTAAGTACAAAGCCGATGTTACAATTGGTTCGATAAGTGCAACGGGACAAAACGATTTATACGGAATCAACGTTTTAGATGCCTTAGACGGCGATTATGATCTAGATGTTGATGCCAGCAAAAATTTCAAATCGAATAACAGAGGAAATTTAAACGTAGATATTCTCGGTCCTTCGTTTATGCTGAATATTACACCTGTGCATAGTATTGCGCTTTTTACGCGTGTGCGCAGTGTAACTAATCTTGTGGGTATAAACGGTGAACTAGTCGATGAGGTGAATAAAGATTTGGATGTTTCGAATAGTTTTATGATTAGCGGCGGAAATCCGAATGGCGTTACGAATTCGTGGGCAGAGATTGGCGCATCTTACGGAACGGTCTTATTAGACCGCGACGATCACTTTGTTAAAGGCGGAATCACATTAAAGTATTTAATGGCAGGAGCAAACAGCTACATCAACGGAAGTGATTTGAGTGTGGCTTTTAATAGAAATGCTGTAAACCCGGCATTGAGCGAATATTATTCGACTGGAACCTTAAGAACGGCCGCGAGTTACGATTATGAAAATGGAGACAAACAAAAGTTCGATCCGACTTCGGCAGGCGTGGGCGTAGATTTAGGTTTCACGTATGAATACCGTACCAATTGCCATACTTGCGTTGGAAACCGTTATAAATTTAAAGCTGCAGCTTCTGTAACTGATATTGGAAGTTTGAATTATAAAAAAGTTACCGAAAACACTTATAATCTAACAGGAAGGGTTACACAAGAAGATATTGAAGATGCAGAAGATATCTTTGAATTTTTTGATGCCAATTATACCAAAACTTCTTCAAGAAAAGCAGTAGAAGCAAGTCTGCCAACAGCTTTGCATACCAACTTTGACTGGAATATCGACAACAAATTTTACCTGAATTTAAGCGGCGATTTCGGATTGGTTAATGCCAATAAAATCAACGGAACTGCCATTGCTAATTCGGTTACTTTTACGCCGAGATACGAAACCAGACAATTTAGTTTCTACATTCCTGTAACCTGGATGGAATATAGCGGCACTCAAATTGGAACTGGTTTTAGAGCCGGTCCAATATTTATTGGTTCGGGATCACTTGTTTCAAATTTGTTCTCCAACAATTCAAAAGCAGCCAACGTTTATGTAGGTTTAAAACTGCCGATTTATCAAAATTATAATTAAAGGTTCTAAGGTGCTGAGAGGCTGAGGTCCTGAGGTTTTTTTAGTTCTTCGAACTTTTATAAATAAAAAAGAGACTGTTTTACTATTGTAAACAGTCTCTTTTGTTTAAGGTTGAGATTTAAGTTCTATTTATGATTAGAAAGTGTTTTAGATTTTCAATTCATCGAAAATAAATAAACTTAGTATCTTAGAATCTTAGCGCCTCAGAACCTTAAAAATATAGTGAAGGTCTTATCTTCATTAACCGCTTCCCCAAAAGCGTATAATGAAAGTTAGATACCTAGAAATACTCTCGTATATTCAAAACATTTATATAGATTCGAGTAAACGTATACACCATTTTTTAATACTATTTCGCTTAACTTTTCCATAATATAAAATTTTATCAGTTTGACAATTACTCTCTAGATGGTTCGTATTGTGATGATTCTTCTTCCGAAGGTTCATTTGAAGTTTCGTGTGGTTTAGAAACCAGATTGGTAACAATTAGCTGTACAACTGAGCCTAAGATGCCTTTAAACATAGAGTCACCTTTTCCGACTATAAATCTTTTTGCTAAATATCCAATTCCGATGCTGATAGCAGATTGTGCGATGTGACTTTTAAAACCTACTGTTTCATTAATTTCTTCAACAGTATTTCGAATTAAATTGATTGGCTTTAAATTCTCCTTAATATCATCGACATGGTCTTTGATAGCGCACCATTCTGTATCCTGACGAACTTCTAATTCTTGAATTTTTTGATTTAATTGATCAATATTTAATATAGCCTCCATAAATTAGTCTTTTATATCTATTAATAATTAAATCTTAGTTCTTTGTTTCTTTTAAAATACTTGAAATAATAGTATTTCCAATTGGTGTTTTTATCAGTTTATGGTGTGATTTTACAATTACAACAGCAACTATCAAATAGAAAAGTGCCATGATAAAAAATCCGTAATAATATTCTCCAAGCAGCTTGCCCACCCATAAGCTAATCCCTATATTAAGGAACAAAGTAAAAAATGCAACAACAATTCCGATTGCTATCTTTGATGCTAATGATGAAACACCGTCAGCAACTGAACATACTGTTTTTAGTTTTAGTAATTCTAAACTTGTTTTAGCATAGTTTTCAGCTTTTTCATAAAGATTTAAGTTCTCGTTTGTTGTTGCATTTGGTTCCATGATATAGGGTTTTATGGTTTGAAAAATTCACTTATTAATAGTTGTTTATTAATAGTTTGTTTTTACAGTTTTAGCTTCATCTTTGATTGCATTGAAATCATCTTTAACTTGGTTAAGTTTAGATTTTCCTTCTTCGATAATGTCTTTACCGTTTGAAGAAATTGTGCTTACAATACCGTCAAATTTTGTTTTAATGTTATCTCCGTAATCTTTCGATTTATCTTTGATTTTTTTTCTTGTATTTGAACCTTTGTCTGGTGCAAACAATACTCCTATAAACGCTCCCGCCGCTGCGGCTCCTAAAATTCCTAAAATTGTGCTACTAGTTTTCATAATAATTGATTTAATGGATTAATATTTAAAATTTGTTGATTTAATAATTTAATTTAAATTTCTCGACCTTTAATAAGTCTAAGCAATACTGCGATAATGGCAATTACTAACAGAATGTGAATAATACTTCCGAAACTGTAAACAAAGAACCCTAAAGCCCAAAGAATTACCAGAATCACTGCGATTGTATATAATAAGTTTGACATGGTTTTTTATTTTAGTGGTTTATAATTAATTTTCTTATTAGTTTAACTTATACGAAAGGTATAGAGTCAAATTGCTGTTTTTTGCATCTGGAATAGTGTATGTACCTCCAAAGCCATCATTTCTTTCTTTTCCAACTGTTGTTAAACCGTAGTTGTAACGAACTCCAATACTGATAGGGTCAAAATCAACTCCTACACCTGCAGCGATACCTGCATCAAATTTTGCTAAATCGTCTCTGTCAATTTCTTGATCAAAATCAACGCTTCCTTCACCTGTTATTTTAGAACTTACTAAGTAAGAAGCGTATCCACCGGCATGAATATTAAAGTTTTTAGTAACATTTACTCTTACTAATAAAGGAACTTCGATATAGTTTAATTTGAATTTTGTACTCCCGCTTGCAAGAGCATTGTTGTATTCAAATTCAGCACCTTTTGTAGTAAACAAAATCTCTGGCTGAATGGCTACAATATCTGAAATAGGAAGTGTAGCATAAACTCCGGCGTTAAAACCGTATAAAACATTGTTGTCATCTACATCATCTCCGCTGCCGTATAGGTTAGACATGTTGAATCCTCCTTTTACACCAAACTCGGTATTTACATTATTGTCTTGAGCGTGTAGCATTCCAAATGAAGCTGTTAAAAAAAGTGTTAAGGCGCATAAAAAATTTGTTTGCATTTTCATAGTTAAAAATTTTAGTTAATTGATAGATAATAGGCTTTTAAACATTTTGTCTTTTTATTCTTTCTGTCTCTCTTAAGAGTTTATATTGTTCAGGCAAATACCTTAGTACTAATTCTAGAATTGCTTTATCGTTTGTTTCCCTAGAAATAGTTTCAAATAACTCAATCTGGCTGTTTAAAGCATCTTTCATTGTGTTTAAATAAACATCATTGAATTCGGTGCCATTTGCATCAATAAGGTTGTACAAGTCTCTTTTGTGCGTGGCATTAATTTCAGTAATGACAATGAGCTTTAAAGTGGCCATTTTTGTTATTTCGTCTAGAACTTGATTTTCTTGAATTTCAATTCTTTTACTCAATTCCTGAACTATGGCGTCTGAACTTTTTTGTTGTGCAATTTGACTTTTTGAAATAATTGACTTACTCGCATTTGCCGTCGAAATAAAAAAGAAGGCTTCTGTTTCTTCTCTTTCTGTTATTGCTAAAGCTTGGTTTCTTAAAGAGTTTTCAATCGGATTAATTTTTTTGCATGACGTCAAACATAAAACAAATATCAAAAAGAAAAACACTTTGAAAATTGAAGCTTTTAATTGGAAAATTGCATTCATTATTACTTCCTAAAGTATTACAATACAAAGATGCTAACGAATGAAAGATTTTACTTTACAGCATAAAAATGAAACGTTATATAATTCCCATAATAGAATTATTTTGCTTGTTTACCCTTTAAAAATCAAGGTTTTAATTGATTTTTAAAAGGTGCAAAAAAAAAGAGAAATCTTAGAATTTTCTAAGAGTTCTCTTTTTATAGTAGTATTGCAGACTAATTTTTTTTCTTACAATTGTATAAATCGGAGGTTCAGTTTTACTATATAATTATTAGTTCATATATAGATAAGTATAAAACTATAATTTAAAACTTTTAATCGGGAAGAAAAACTGTAAACGAAGATCCTTTTCCAATCGTACTATCGGCAGTAATATGTCCTTTATGATTTTCTACGATCTTCTTACAAATCGCTAGTCCAATTCCAGTTCCTGGATAATCCGTTTTAGAATGAAGGCGCTGAAAAAGAATAAAAATAGTTTCTTTAAACTGCGGGTCAAATCCCATTCCGTTATCTGTGAAAGTTATTTTATGAAATTTCTTTACCGATTGCTCTAAGATCTCAGGATAATCAGAAGAATTTACTTTTTCGCTCGAAATAGTAATTTCAGGTTCAACATCGGGACGGCTGTATTTTAATGAGTTTCCAATTAAATTGATAAACAACTGCTCAATCTGATATGGAATTACGGCCAGTTTCGGAAGTTTTTCACTTCTAATAACGGCTTTTTTCTCTTCTATAATTTCAGCAAGTTCAGATTCTGCATTGTCAAGCAGTTCATTTAAATTCATTTTAATAAATTCCTTCTTCGTTGTATTGGTTCTGGAGAATAATAGAAGGTCATCAATTAAAACACGCATTCTTTTTGCCGAGCTTTCAATTTTATAAATATAATTTTTTGCACTTTCAGACATAACATCTTTATCGTCATCTGAAACTCTCGAAATAAAAGTCTGGATTTTTCGCAGCGGTTCCTGCAAATCGTGACTTGCAACGTGATTGAAAGAAGCCAGTTCTTTATTGCTTTTCTCTAGTTCTTTATTTCGTTCTTGAAGTTCGATATTTAATAAATGCTCATCTGTGATGTCAAAATTAATTCCAAGTAAAATTTTGCTTCCCTGCTGGTCGGTTACAATTTTTCCTGTTGTTTTAAAATAGCGAACTTCATAATCTGCTCGAACAATTTTATAATACACAAATGTTAGCTTCTTTTTATCGACGATTCCGTCCATATATTCAGCAAATCTTTCCTTATCATCTGGATGAACAAATTTTAGAAGTGTTGCTTTGTTTGGTACAAAAGATTTTGGTTCGCAGCCCAGCAGACGATATTGATTATCAGAATAATCAATTTTATCAGAATCCAAATCCCATTGCCAAGTACTAAAATTACCAATGTTTTCAGATTCGGCGATTAATCCGTTTGAAATTAAAAGTCTTTTATTGAAAACTTTTAGTCGTTGAAAATCACGGCTGATTTGTCTATATGCCAATAAAATAAAGAGTAATGCCACTAAGAATAAAGAAATCGAAAAAAGCGGACTTAATGAGATTTCAGAATCATAAATCTTAAGTCTTTTTTTTAGAAAAGTTTTTTCAATATCATTCATTTCATCGACTTTAAAACGAATGTTCTCCATTAAAATTCGACCGCCAAACATATGATTGTCTAATTTTCTTTTGTCGTACGTTTTCGGATCGCTGTATTTTAAACAGTTTTCGAAAGACACAAAACGCTGGGTAATGAGTTTGAAAAGTTTTTGAAGATTGTGCTGTTGCTGCGGATTATCGGCAGTGAGCTTTTTTAAAGTAATAAAAGAAGTATTTACTTTATCTCGGGAATAAATGTAAGGCGTTAAAAAACGGGCATTGCGAGTGATAATATATCCTCGCTGGCCCGTTTCTGCATCTTTAATAGCCGACATTAATCGTTCGAGCTGGATGTTGATTTCGTATGTATGCATAACCAGTTTGCTTGATTCGTTCAAGTCCTGATTATGTTTATAAGCGATAGAAGAAAGAAATAACAGAATGAAAACTGCGATTACAAAAATAACTCTCAAAGAGTTTGAAGAATTAAAATTTGGGATCCACTTCATTGGTATGCTCTTATTTTAGTCGCAGCAAGAAATTATCACGGTTTAAACCTGAAGTATGATAATGCCAGTTTACGGTCACGACTTCATTAATTATTTTTTTTAATGTGTTAAAATCACTTGGTTTCTTGATGTAAATATTAGCACCTTGAATGAAGGTATCTTCGATATCTTCCTCAGAAGAAGAAGTAGAGTAGATCGCAATGATTATATCTTTAAGATGATCCGTTTTTTTGATTTCGATTAAACATTCTTTACCTGTTTTTTTAGGCATATTTAAATCGAGAAACAAAATATCCGGAAGTTTATTATCTGTGTTCATTAAATGCTCCATTAGCTGCATCCCATCATGTACGAAATTTACATTTGTTTGGATTTTTATTTCTTCAAAAGCGTCCTTGAAGAAAAGACGATCATCTTCATCATCATCAGCTAGTAAAATGTGTAATGCGTTTTTCTGCATTTGATTGCGGTATTTAGGTTTTTTTTATTTTAAATTTTCTCTTCTTTTTTTAATAATTCTCTGAAAAGCAGACGGAGTAATTCCGGTTGTGTTTTTAAACTGCGTACTCAAATGGGCTACACTGGAGTAATTTAGTAAAAAAGCTATTTCGGTCAAACTCATTTCATTGATAATAATCAATTGTTTTGCTCTTTCGATTTTCTGTAAAATAATAAAGTTTTCTATAGAAGAATAAGTTACTTCTGAGAAAACATTTGATAAATAGCCGTAACTGTGGTTTAACTTTTCAGCTAAAAACACAGAACTTTTATAATTATTACTGTCATCCATAAAAACAAGTTCGATGATGGCATCTTTTATTTTTTGGACTAATACACTTTTTTGATTTTCAACTACTTCAAAGCCGCACGGAGTTAATTTTTGTTTTAATTTCTCCAGCGCTTCAGCATCAATGTTGTCTTCAATCTCAATTTCTCCAAACCCTAATGTTGTAAAATTTATATTATTTTGTTCTAGGTTTTGTTTTAAATATAGAGAGCAGATCGTGTTAATGTCGAACTTTATAAATAGTTTCATTTTATAGAAATTTGGTTAAAGATACTTATTTTATTTGGTGTTTTTGCTTAAAAAAAGATTAGAATTACAAGATAAATGCATTTTAAAACAAAATTATCAAAAAAATACCGTCTAATATTTTTTACTAGACGGTATTTCCTGATTGAGTTGCAAGGATTTACAAATCTGACAGGATCTGATGAAATTCTTCTTTAGTTTTACCTAATTTTTGCTGCAGTTTTCCGTACATTTCGTCTTCTTTTCCTTCAGCAAACATTAAATCATCATCTGTTAATTCAGCATATTTTTGTTTTAATTTTCCTTTTAACTCATTCCAGTTTCCTTTTATCTCTGTAGTATTCATGATATTTTTTGTTTGTTGTTATTAATAATGTAAAGTTCCAAATTATCAAACAGCTTCTGTTACATTAATTTCATCTACTGCTGCATAATTTTCATTTTACATTTTTTAAACTTGATATCTTCTTAAGATCCAAGCCATTTTTTCGTGCTCCTGCAATAGTCCTGTTACGAAATCTGCAGATCCTGCATCATTTGTTTCATTTTCAAAAACAGGAATGTAATCTCTAAATTCAGTTACCAATTGCTCATGGTTTTCTAAAAGTTCCGATAACATATGTTTTTGCGAAGCATATTCTTTTGGAGATTCTTTAAGAGTCGAATTGTCTATAAACTCTTTCATTGTTCCAATTGTTTTTTCTCCAAGCTGGCTGATGCGTTCTGCAACTTCATCAATATTAGCTTCAAGAATTCTGTATTGATCTTCAAATAATTTATGTAATTCCATGAAGCTATTTCCTGAAATGTTCCAGTGAAATTTTCTTGTTTTTACATATAATGTCATTTCGTTAGATAAAATCGTGGCTAGTATAGTGGCGCTCTTCTTTAAGTTTTTTGGAGAGATTCCGATATTTGGGCTCATAATTGTCTTAATTTTAAGATTTTTACAAAGATAATCTCATTTTAGATTTTTTCATTACACAATTTTTCAGAGTTGTTACAGGAATTCAATGTTTATTGGAAATTAAGATAATTAATTCATTTTTATCATTCAGAATTCATAATCAACCATTAATAACATTTACAATTATAATTTGTAATTTTGGCACACTAGCAAAATACAACATGACAACACAACAACTACACGAACAAATTCTTCAAAAAAAATCATTCTTATGCGTTGGTTTAGATCCGGATCTAGATAAAATGCCGCAACATTTATTAGAAACAGAAGATCCAATTTTTGAATTTAATAAAGCAATTATAGATGCAACTCACGATTTAACCGTTGGTTATAAGCCCAATACCGCTTTTTTTGAAGCATACGGAATCAAAGGATGGATGTCGCTGCAGAAAACTATTAATTACATCAATGAAAAGTATCCTGAAATATTCACCATCGCCGATGCAAAACGAGGTGATATTGGAAATACTTCAAGTATGTATGCAAAAGCATTTTTTGAAGACTTAAATTTTGATAGTGTAACCGTTGCCCCATACATGGGAAAAGATTCTGTTGAGCCGTTTTTGGCTTTCGAAAATAAACATACTATAATGTTAGCATTAACTTCAAATGAAGGTGCTTTTGATTTTCAGACTTTAACGACTAACGGAACCCAAGGCGAAGCAAAAGAATTATACAAACAGGTTTTGGAAACTTCTAAAACATGGAAAAACAGCGAAAATTTAATGTACGTTGTAGGCGCTACAAAAGCTGAATATTTTGCTGAAATCAGAAAAATTGTTCCAGATAGTTTCTTACTAGTTCCAGGAATCGGCGCTCAAGGCGGCAGTTTATCCGAAGTTTGTAAATACGGAATGAATGATAAAATTGGTCTTTTGGTAAATTCTGCAAGAGCAATTATCTACGCTTCAAAAGGAACCGACTTCGCTGAAAAGGCTAGGGAAGAAGCTTTATCTGTGCAAAAAGAAATGGCTTTTATTATTGCTAATAAATAAAAGTTTTCAGTTTCAGTATTCAGTCCCAATTGAAGACTGAATACTGAGACTGGGACTGAATACTATGAAACAGTTAACAGATCAAATAGGAACCGTCCATTCTTTTGAAAATGCTCCAAAACGCATAATTTCTTTAGTGCCTTCGCAAACTGAATTGTTATATGATTTAGGTTTGGAAGAGAAAATCATCGGAATTACGAAGTTTTGTGTGCATCCGTTTCATTTTAAATCAACTAAAAAGATTGTCGGCGGAACGAAGAAAATTCATTTCGAAAAAATAAAGCTTTTACAGCCCGATATTATCATTTGTAATAAAGAAGAAAATACAGAAGAAATCGTAAAACAATTACAGGAAATTTGTCCAGTTTGGGTTACGAACATTATTTCTGTTGAAGATAATTTTCAGATGATTTCAGACTTCGGACAATTATTCAATTGCAGAACCGAAGCTCAAAGGTGGAATGACAAATTGGCTTTCGCCTTGAGCGATTTCAACAATTACATCAAAGACATTCCGTCAAAAAAAGCAGCGTATTTTATTTGGAAAAACCCGTATATGGCTGCGGGAAATGATACTTATATAAATGAATTATTAAATCTCAATCATTTTAAAAACATCTACGAGGATAAAGGGCGTTATCCTGAAATCGAACTAAAAAAAATGCGTTTAGAAGGCGATCCTGATATTGTTTTCCTTTCTTCGGAACCATATCCTTTTAAAGAAGAAGATGCTTTTGAGATAGGCAGATTTACGCATCACGCCAAAACTGTTTTCGTTGACGGCGAAATGTTCTCTTGGCATGGCAGCCGATTATTAAAGGCTTTTCCGTACTTTAAAATACTACATGAGAGACTAAATTCCAATTTTTAAATTGCTTCGCCTGTTCGCATTCGCTCGAGCCCAAATTCCAAGTTACCAAACTGTGAACATAATTTTACCGCAAAGTCCGCAAAGTTTTTTTTAAGTATTAAGTTTTTATAAAAAAAAGTAAAGTTCGCAAAGCTTTGTATTGATTTAACTTTGCGAACTTTGCCTGCTTATTATATAAAATAAACCTTTGCGAATCTTTGCGAAAAATCTTTGTGAACTTTGCGGTAAAATATCTCGCTTTTTTATTTAAAAATTAATTAAGCGAACTTCTAAATTCTATAGGCGAAACGACTATACAAAAGACTGAAAAACTAAATTCCAATTTTTAAATTGCTTCGCCTGTTCGCATTCGCTCGAGCCAAAATTCCAAGTTGCCAAACTGTGAACATAATTTTACCGCAAAGTCCGCAAAGTTTTTTTTAGTATTAAGTTTTTTTTTTAAAGTAAAGTTCGCAAAGCTTTGTATTGATTTGACTTTACGAACTTTGCCTGCTTATTATATAAAATAAACTTTGCGAATCTTTGCGAAAAATCTTTGCGAACTTTGCGGTAAAATATTTCGCTTTTATTTAAAAATTAATTAAAAGAACTTCTAAATTCTAAAGGAGAAACGTTGGTCTTACTCTTAAATAATTTATTAAACGACTGCGGATATTCAAAACCCAATTGATATGCCGTTTCGCTTACACTCAACGAGGTAGTTGTCAGTAATTCTTTTGCTTTTTCGATAATTTTATTATGAATGTGATGCTGCGTACTTTGACCCGTTAAAGAACGTAACATATCACTCAGATAATTAGGAGAAACATTCAGTTCATCTGAAATATAAGCCACCGTTGGCAATCCGAATTTTTGTACTTTATCGCCTTCAAAATAATTGGACAATAAAGTTTCTAACTTCGTTAAAAGCGTATTATTGGCACTTTTACGCGTAATAAATTGTCGGTTGTAAAAACGGTTGCAATAATTCAGAAGCAATTCGATATGCGAAATCATCACATCCTGACTAAAAGCATCGATCGAAGAGCAATATTCTTGTTCGATGTTTTTCATAATTCCTGTAATCATTGCTTGTTCTTTATCAGAAAGATGCAAAGCTTCGCTCACAGCGTACGAAAAATAGCCATAATCTTTTATGTTTTTGGCTAAAGCATAATTTTGCATAAAATCTGGATGAATTACTAACATAGCTCCATAAACGGCTGTGTCAACACTAACTTCTGTTGAGATTACTTGTCCCGGCGACATAAAAGTCATAACACCTTCATCAAAATCATAAGTGTTTTGTCCGTATTTCATTTTTCCCGTAAAACCTTTTTTGATGCAAACGGTGTAAAAAGAATAAACGACACTTTTCAGGTTATCATCAAAATGACAGGTTATTTTACTTAAATCAACAAAACTCACCAAGGGATGTTCCGGTTTTGGAATTTTAAGCAAAGAATGTAATTCTGAAATAGATTGGATCGGATACGGAATATAAATTTCTTTTTTCATGACGAAATAATTAAAGAATATAAAAGAGGAAAAGCTATCGTAAAGATAACTTTTCCAAAGTAATTAGTTAAGTTATTATTTATCGATTCCCGCCATATTAGCATCATCATATCGCGCACCCGTTTGAGTACCAAGCGGAATAATAGTTTCTAAATGATTCATTTCTTCTGGAGTTAAAACCATTTGTGCTGCAGCAATATTTTGTTCTACATATTTGACGCGTTTTGTTCCCGGAATTGATAGAATGTTTTTTGATGCAATCCACGAAAGTGCCAATTGAGAAGCAGTAATTTGTTTTTCGCTTGCCATCTTCTGAATTTCATTAACCAACTCTATATTTTTATAAAATTGCTCTCCCTGAAAACGTGGAATTGATTTTCTGAAATCAGTATCATCAAAATCGTCTGGACTTTTTATATCTCCTGAAATGAATCCTCTTCCAAGCGGTGAATAAGCTACAAATCCAATTCCTAATTCGTTTAAGGTGTCTAAGATTCCAGCTTCTTCAACCGTTCTTTCAAACAAAGAATATTCTGTTTGAACAGCAGTCAGTGCGTGAATTTTATGAGCTTTCCGAATCGTTTCAGACGAAACTTCAGATAAGCCGATATAACCTACTTTTCCTTCTTTTACCAATTCAGCCATTGCTTCAATTGTTTCTTCAATCGGAGTATTTGGATCAAGGCGATGTAAATAATAAAGATCAATGTAATCTGTTCCTAAGTTTTTTAGGGAACGTTCGACAGCTTTCTTTACATACTCTTTTGTACCGTTAAAATTCCAAGTTAACTTTTCGTTATCATCAATTTCGTAGCCAAATTTTGTAGCAATATTATAAGCATTACGATTGCCTTTAATCGCTTTTGCAATTAATCGTTCGTTATGCAAAGGTCCGTACAAATCTGCGGTGTCCAAAAAGTTTCCACCCAATTCAAGCGAACGGTGAATGGTTGCAATAGCTTCTTTTTCATCGGCTTTGCCATAAATATCCATTCCGGCAATCTGTGTCATTCCCATACATCCTAAACCAATGTTAGGCACAACAAGTCCTTGACTTCCTAAATTTATTTTTTTTACACTCATAACTTTTGTCTTAAATTTTAGTTTGAAAATTATAAAGCAAAGATCTATGAGTAATAGTTTTATAAAGTATCTAAATCTCGTGTAGTTGTATCCAAAATGAAGAAAAGGGTATAATTGTTTTGAGTTTAATTTTACCGCAGAGTTTCACAGAGTTTTCACTGAGATCCAAAAAGTTTGCTATTTCTTTTATTTTATGAGAAAACAAGTTTACAAGTTTTGTGTTGATCAAGCTTTGCGAACTTTCTATTTTATACATAACCCCAAACAGAAAAACTTTGTGCTCTTTACAATAAAAATTAAGCTCAAAGCAAATTAACCTGAAACTTTAAACCTGAAACAAGAAAACCAAAACTTAATATAAAAAAGAATGCCGGCATCTCGAAGACGCCGGCATCATTTAACTAACCAAAACCAAAATAATAAATAACCAGTTTATTACATTACAAATGTCCGACATATATCAATCTTATGCTGTTAAGGTTTTGTTATTACTTTGTTGATCATAAGTTAAGATTTGTAAAATACGCGTTTTGAGCATTCTGCAGTATTAAATAATTTTTGTTTATTAAAATATAATAACAATCAATTTTGTTTATTAAATTGATTGTTTTTTGTTTGTATATTTGATAAAACATTAAAAATCAGCAATATGGAAGAAAACAAAAAATTAACAACTGCTACAGGAACTCCCGTTCCAGACAACCAAAATATACAAACTGCTGGTCCTCGCGGACCTGTTTTATTACAGGACTTTTGGTTTTTAGAAAAAATGGCTCATTTTGACCGAGAAGTAATTCCAGAGAGAAGAATGCACGCCAAAGGATCTGGAGCTTACGGAACTTTTACCGTAACTCACGATATTACAAAATATACGAGAGCCGACTTGTTTTCGGAAATTGGAAAAAAGACAGAAATGTTTGCTCGTTTCTCTACTGTTGCAGGAGAAAGAGGTGCTGCTGATGCTGAAAGAGATATTCGCGGTTTTGCCTTGAAATTTTATACTAATGAAGGTAACTGGGATTTGGTAGGAAATAATACTCCGGTATTTTTCTTTCGTGATCCAATGAAATTTCCTGACTTGAACCACGCCGTAAAACGTGATCCGAAAACCAATTTAAGAAGTGCTGATAATAATTGGGATTTTTGGACATTATTACCTGAAGCTTTACACCAAGTAACCATTGTAATGAGTGATAGAGGAATTCCGAGATCATACAGACAAATGCATGGATTTGGCAGTCATACTTTTAGTTTTTTAAACGCTCAAAATGAAAGACATTATGTGAAGTTTCATTTTGTTTCACAGCAGGGAATCGATAATCTTTCTGACGAAGAAGCTGCTGTATTGGTTGGAGGAGATAGAGAAAGCCATCAGCGTGATTTATTTGATGCTATTGAAGAAGGAAACTTTCCAAAATGGAAATTGTTTGTTCAGATCATGTCAGAAGAACAAGCGGAAAATTATCGTTTTCATCCTTTTGATTTGACCAAAGTTTGGTTAAAAGGAGATTTTCCATTGATTCCAGTTGGAGAATTCGAATTAAATAAAAACCCAGAAAATTATTTTGCAGAAGTAGAACAAGCCGCTTTTAATCCAGCGCATGTGGTTCCTGGCATTAGTTTTTCTCCAGACAAAATGCTGCAGGCACGTTTGTTCTCTTACGGAGATGCGCATAGATACCGTTTAGGCGTAAACAATTTTCAAATTCCTGTAAACTCACCCAGATGTCCCTATAATACTTTTCACAGAGACGGCGCAATGCGTGTAGACGGAAATAATGGAGGACGTAAACATTATGAACCAAACAGCTTTGGAGAATGGCAGGAACAGCCAGAATTTAAAGAACCGCCATTAAAACTTCATGGAGATGCTTGGGCGCATAATTTTAGAGATGATGATAATGATTATTTCACACAGCCAGGATTATTATTCAGATTACTCACAGACGAGAAAAAACAACTGTTGTTTAAAAATACCGCTGCACAAGTGGGCGGAGCACAGAAATTCATTCAAATTCGTCACATAAGAAACTGCTTTAAAGCGGATCCGGCATACGGAGAAGGTGTTGCAAATGCCTTAGGAATGACAATGGAAGAAGTAAATGCTTTTGATGATCCGAGATTGGCGATTGTGGTTCGTTAAGGAAGGTTCAAAGGTTCAGAGGTTCAAAGGTTCAGAGGCTCAAAGGTTCAAAGGTTCAAAGGTTCAAAGGTTTTGAGTTTTCAATAGTAAACCCGACAGGTTTCCAAAACCTGTCGGGGTTTGCTTGTGTATAAGCAGAGGTGTCGGACTGAGCGAAGTCGAAGTCCTTTTAAGTAAAGCAAGCCTTCGACTACGCTCAGGATGACAGTTGTATTCAAAAACAACAAACCCGACAAGTTTTAAACTTGTCGGGTTAATTTATTATTTAGTTAGTGCAGAGGTGTCAGACTGAGCGAAGTCGAAGTCCTTTTAAGTAAAGCCAGTCTTCGACTACGCTCAAGATGACAGTTGTATTCAAAAATAACAAACCCGACAAGTTTTAAACTTGTCGGGTTTGCTTTTTATAAGATAGAAAAGCCTTTGTCTCTTTGAACCTTTGCCCCTTTGAACCTTAAAAAAAAACTATGAAAAAACCACCGTCTTATTACTATAAACCATTGTTTTTCTTTCGGCATGTAATTTTATGGCTCTTGCCAAAACGATGCGTTCCAAATCACGTCCTTTCATAATGAAATCTTCAATAGAATGAATGTGCGAAACTCGGGCAATATCCTGTTCGATAATCGGGCCTTCGTCTAGTTCTTCAGTAACATAATGACTGGTAGCTCCAATAATTTTTACACCGCGTTTAAATGCCGAATGGTATGGTTTTGCTCCTGGAAAAGCAGGTAAAAACGAATGGTGGATATTGATGATTTTATTTTCATAAAGCGAAATCAATTGTGGCGTTATGATCTGCATATAACGCGCTAAAACGATAAAATTGATTTCATATCTTTTTAATAATTCAATTTGTCTTGCTTCGCCTTCTTCTTTATTGTCTTTTGTAAAAGGAACATAATGAAACGGAATATCAAATCGCTCTGCAATTGATCTTAAATCATTGTGATTACTGATAATTAACGGAATCTCCACATTCAATTCGCCGGCACTGTAACGTCCCAAAATATCAAATAGACAATGATCGTATTTAGAAACAAATAAAGCCATTTTAGGTTTTTGTTCTTGACTGTACAAATCCCAAGACATATTAAATTTCGCAGCAAGCGCTTTGTCAAAATCTTCCTTTAAACCTTCAACCGTAATTTGCGGATTGGTAAATTCACATTCTAATCGCATAAAAAAAACATTTTGCTCTACATCAACATGCTGGTCGATATAGGTAATATTTCCCTCTACCTGCGCAATAAAAGTAGTCACCGAGGCGATAATATTTTTTTGATCTTTACAGTGAATTAGAATGGTTATTTTTTGCATTGTTTCTTTTGGTTTAAGCAGTTAATTTTTTTGTTGTTTAATCGGTTAATTGTTGATTTGTTTAATCGAAGTTTCGAAGTTTGTAATTAAACGATTAACCGATTACACATCTAAACGATTATACAATAAAAATTTACTTTCCATCCTGCAGTGCAAATACACTCTTTAATAAAGGAGTTGTTCTTGCAGAGATATCATTTCGAATTTCTTTTTCTTCAACAGCAATCATTTTAAATACACCAGCCAAGGCTTGAGTAGTTGTATAATCAGTCAAATCTGGATTTACTTTTTTTACTAAAGGAATAGTATTGTATTTATTGATAATTTTCGTCCAAACTGCATCGGCGCCAACTTTTTCAAAAGAGTTTTTAATTACAGGATTAAATTTTCCGTATAAAGCTGTTGTTGTGCTTCCTTGCAGGTAAGTTGTTGCTGCACTGTCATTTCCTAGAAGAATATTTTTAGCATCTGAAAAAGTCATGTTTTTCACCGCAGAAACAAAAATAGGAGTTGCTTCTTTTACTGCATCTTCTGCCGCACGATTTAGCATTTTTATTCCTTCATCGGCAAGAGAACTTAAACCTACTTTTCTTAAAGTAGCATCTACTTTTTGTAATTCTTCCGGCATTAAAATTTTTACGGCTGTATTTTTATAAAAACCATCAACCGCGGTTAATTTACTTACTTGTTCAGTAATTCCTTTATTTAAAGCTTCTTTTAAACCTGAAGCAATGTCAACACCGCCAACTCCCGGAATCTGTGATGAGATTTGAGGCAATTGATTTAATGTCTGCTGCACCTGTGCACAAGACGTAAGAGAAAATGTAACGGCTAATAATAAAATCTTTTTCATTTGTTGGGGATTATTAAGTTTCAAAAATACTACTTATTCAAAAATAAAGCCATAAAAATATTCTACGAGTTCAAACAATTTGTTTAATTAATAACACTTGTTTTTTTTAATTGGTTCAAATGAACATTTCCAGCTAATTTTTTGCACTGCTTTAAATTAAGCATTGTATTTACAAAAAAAATCACCTTATAGTTTTATAAGATGACTTTTAGTTTTTTGTATCAAATTTTAACGATTATTAAATGCAATTTCTGTTAAGGCCTCAGGATTACTAACTGCTTTAACAACCTCTTGTTTGCGCATATTGTCATTATCTCCAGTTCCTGTACTTAACAGCAGTTTTTTGGGAATAATTGGTTTTTCATCGAAAATAGAGGCATATAATAAAACTGCTTGTAAGAATCCACCATCATTTAAAAAGTGAAGAGTGTTTTTTCCGTAGCGAAGGAGATCGGTGTTGTTTTTAAGATAATTGTACCCATTTTTACCATCATAAGCATCTTTGACAGCATCGCCGACTCGCAAAACACCAGCATTTTTGATAAATACTGACGCCATTACAGCATTTTTACGTAATTCTTTGTAATAAGTATTGTATTCTGAATTCGTGTATGCTACTGGGGACATTGCCTGATAAATATATACCGCTGCATCGGGACTATTTTTATGTATTTTTTCTATTATGAATTTTAAATTATTCCTGTACTTTTCGAGTTCATTTAATGCAATTGGTGTTGCTTCCTGAATTACAATATAATCGTAATAATTTCCGTCTTTATCTCTATTAGAAAAATTCTGATTCGCTTCAGTTTTATTGGTAGCGTAAACTTTATCAAGCGGTACACCCATTGTTACTAACTGCTGTACATAGACACGTTTGTTATTAGCATTGCAAAGCTCTTGAAATAATGTTGGAGCACTAACGAAGTATTCGATTTGGCTGTTTCCTACAAATAATATGCGAGTAGGACCAAGCGCTTTTGGTGCTTGAGGTCTATTGACTTTTATTGAATCAATTGAACTTTCAGATATTTTTGCTGTTTTATTGCAGGCAGAAAAAAGAATTGCTGTAATACTCAAAAATAAAATGTGCTTTTTCATTATGAATTTAATTAAAAAGAGATTTTTAAATTTTGGCAAATTTCTCTTTAATTACGCACAATGTAAGCTTCAATAAGGTTTTAAAATGATAGTTTAAGACAAAAAGAAAGAGCTCTAAGTATATTTTAAATACTTAGTGTCAGGATTATAAACAGGATTATTTTTATTCAGCTCAGACAATATAATCTGTGTATAATCTCTTCCTCCTTTAATTAAATAGTAAAAAGATTTTACCACATATATTGGTCCGTAAGGAAATATACGCCACCCAGCAGATAAATTTCTAAAGAAATGTTTTAAAGCATATTTAAATGTATTTTCTTCTGGGCGAATAAAATAAACATTAGAAGCTTTAAATTTTTTCATAAGTTTTGAAATGGTATTCGGAAAAATTATAAATCTTCCTCCTTGTTGTACTAATACATTTATTTCAAACATTGTAAGACCTTCGATGTTGTTCGTTTTCATAATAATTAGTTTTAAATATTATAAAATTAGCAGTATAATGATAGGGCAAAATTAATATGCCTGACAAGGTGCTTTTTGCCTGTAAAAGGTTTTAAAGTAATAAGTTAAGTTTTTTTTTATTTCTGAAATTGAATAAAAAAGAGAGAAATTACCATAGAATGGTAATTTCTCTCTAAAAATGAATAAAATTATATTATTGAGCGGCTACTGAACTTTCAGGAGTGAACTCTTTATCTTTTTCATATACATCTTGGAAAAAACCAATTTCTCCATTTTCATTTACCAATGATGTAAAATAGGTAATATAGATAGGAACTTTTTTAGATAATTTAAAACTGTTTTCAGCTTTACCATCCATAGCTTTGTCGATTTTAGCGGCAGTCCATTCTGGATAATCTTGTAACATTGCAACGGCCAATTCTTTAGCTAATTTTACATTAATACAACCGTGGCTGAAAGTTCTCTTTTCAAAATCGAATAAAGTTTTAGAAGGTGTATCATGCATATAAATATCGTCTGGATTTGGAAACATAAATTTTACCAAACCTAACGAATTATCTGGACCTGGTTTTTGTCGAACTTGTCCTTTGACCATTTCCATATTTTTTTCTGCAAGATAATTTGGATCTGAAGCAATTTTAGATTTTAATTCGTTTTGAACAATACTTTGAGGAACTGTCCAATAAGGGCTGAAAACGATTCTGTCAATTTCACTGTTAAATATCGTTGTTTTAGTCAAAGGAGCTCCAACAAAAACACTTGAAGTTAATTGTACTTTTCCGTTTTTCACATAAACCAATTCATAAGAAGGAACATTTACCAAAACATATTCATCGCTTGCAGCAATTTGAGCAGAAATCGCACGGCATCTTTCCATATTCAGCGATAAAGTTTCCATTTTATCAGAAAGCGGAATATTCATTTCATTAATATGTTCTTCTGCAAGGATATAATTAGGTTTAAATCCGTTACGAACTTTATATTTCATAACAGCATCCATTAGTTCACGGTCATAAAAATCGCTTTTAGAATCATGTTTTAAATCACCCATTAAATACAATCTCGTTCTTACCTGCGCAATTGTGTTTGAAACTGCATCTGGACGCAATTCCTTATATGGAGTTTCCGTAACAATAGGTTTCCATTTATGCGTTTTTTCTATTCTTTTATATTTTGTCAATACATCCTGTAGTTTATAGTACTGTTCAAATTGCACTTTTTCATCTGTTGAGGCAACCGCAGTTGCTTCTTCAATTGTGCTGTAGTTTAAGAAGTCTTTCAGCGTTTCGTTATAAGACAATTTTTTCTTGTCTGCATTACTTTTTTTAGTGTACAATACGTATAAGGAACTTAAAAGCATGTCAGCGTCGGTTTTTGAAAGCTTTGTTTCTGATGAGTTATCAAATAATTGATCAATCTCTTTTTGGTAGGGAATAATTAGATCGTTTGTTTTTTTTGCTTTTTCATATAAAACAGTTCCAAACTCATTGATATCATTTTCATCAAACCAAATAGATCCCAGGCTTCTGTTTTTGTATAATGACATGACATCAGATTTATATTTTTTCAAATCGGAATATCTCTTAAAGAAGTCGTTTGAAATTTCGTTTACATCTGAATTGTAAACTGCTGCATTGGTTAAAGTTCTTTTATTTTGAGGAGTATTATTTTCAATTCCTTTGAAAGAAAATATAAAGAAACTCAAACCTAAAATTAGGGTGAATGAATAAAATGTTTTCATTTTTTAAATTTTTACGTTAGTACTTTTTTTATGTAAGTGGTTGGGTAAAAATTGGGGCTTTTCTACAATGCTAAATTACGCTACAGTGCCCTCAGACATGTTTCCTGATTTTATTTAAATGTTGCGAAATTGCCATGTCTTTAAGCTTTCGTTAACTATATCAATTAGTTACGTAAAAAATTGCCCGTTGGGTTTACGAAATCGATTTATTTTTGTTAAGATAAGCTAATAGTGATGACCGAATATTAAAATAATTTGTAAATTGCCTCCATAAAATTATCATATTCATAAAATGGAACAACAAAAACCATATATTCCTAAAAATAAAGTAAGAATTGTAACAGCTGCTTCACTTTTTGACGGTCACGATGCCGCGATAAACATTATGCGCCGTATTATCCAGTCAACAGGAGTTGAGGTAATTCATCTCGGTCATGACAGAAGTGTTGAAGAAGTGGTGAATACCGCTATTCAGGAAGATGCTAATGCGATTGCAATGACGTCTTACCAAGGAGGACACAATGAATACTTTAAATATATGTATGATCTGCTTCACGAAAAAGGAGCGGGACATATTAAGATATTTGGCGGCGGCGGCGGTGTAATTCTGCCAAGCGAGATTTCAGAATTACATGAATATGGTATTACCAGAATTTATTCTCCAGACGACGGCCGTTCTTTAGGCCTGCAGGGAATGATTAATGATTTGGTAGAACGTTCTGATTTTCCTATAGGAGATCAATTAAACGGAGAAATTGATTATATCGAAAATAAAATACCCACAGCAATTGCACGTTTGATTTCATCGGCAGAAAATTTCCCAGAAATTGCAAAACCTGTTTTTGATAAAATTCATGAAAGTAATGCCAATTCTAAAATTCCAGTTTTGGGAATTACAGGAACGGGTGGTGCCGGAAAATCTTCATTGGTTGACGAATTAGTCCGTCGTTTTTTAATTGATTTTCCAGAAAAAACGATAGGATTGGTTTCTGTTGATCCTTCAAAAAGAAAAACGGGAGGAGCACTTTTAGGAGACAGAATTAGGATGAATGCTATTAATAATCCAAGAGTTTATATGCGTTCGCTGGCAACACGTCAGTCGAATCTGGCTTTGTCTAAATATGTAGCCGAAGCGATTCAGGTTCTAAAAGCAGCAAAATACGATTTGATTATTCTGGAAACTTCAGGAATTGGTCAGTCTGATACCGAAATCATGGATCATTCTGATGTATCCTTATATGTAATGACACCAGAATTTGGAGCGGCTACACAATTGGAAAAAATTGATATGCTTGATTTTGCCGATTTAGTGGCATTAAATAAATTTGATAAAAGAGGCGCGCTGGATGCTTTACGCGATGTAAAAAAACAATATCAAAGAAACCATAATCTTTGGGATAAGAATCCAGATGAAATGCCGGTTTTTGGAACGATTGCTTCGCAGTTTAACGATCCCGGAATGAACACGCTTTACAAAGCGATTATGGATAAAGTGGTTGAAAAAACCGATTCTGATTTGAAATCGACTTTTGAAATCACCAAAGAAATGAGCGAGAAAATCTTCGTAATTCCACCACACAGAACACGTTATTTATCTGAAATTGCAGAGAATAACAGATCTTATGACGAAATTGCACTTTCGCAGCAAAAAGTAGCACAGAAATTATATGGAATTTTCAAAACCATTGAATCGGTTTCTGGGAAAGTTCCGCAAATTAATAAAGCAGGAATTGATGATGCTACAGTTTTACCAAGCGGAATCGCTGAACACGACGAAAACAGAATCTTTTTAAATCTATTGCTGAATCAATTTGATAAAGTAAAAATGGACTTAGACCCATACAATTGGGAAATTATCCTGAATTGGGATGAAAAAGCAGCGAAATACAAAAATCCAGTTTACTCTTTTAAAGTTCGCGATAAAGAAATCAAGATTGCAACGCACTCTGAAAGTTTATCGCATTTACAGATTCCGAAAATTGCTTTACCTAAATATGAAGGCTGGGGCGATATCTTGCGTTGGAATTTACAGGAAAATGTTCCTGGCGAATTTCCATTTGCTTCGGGATTATATCCGTTTAAGCGTGAAGGTGAAGATCCGTCGCGAATGTTTGCAGGCGAGGGCGGACCAGAAAGAACCAACAAGCGTTTTCATTACGTAAGCGCGGGAATGCCTGCCAAACGACTTTCGACTGCTTTTGACAGTGTTACTTTATACGGAAACGATCCAGATTTGCGTCCCGATATTTACGGAAAAATTGGAAATGCAGGAGTTTCAATCTGCTGTTTAGACGATGCTAAAAAACTATACTCAGGTTTCGATTTGGTTCATGCCTTAACTTCGGTAAGTATGACCATTAACGGGCCTGCGCCAATGTTATTAGGTTTCTTTATGAATGCCGCAATCGATCAGCAATGTGAGATTTACATCAAAGCAAATGAATTAGAAAAAGAAGTTGAGGCAAAAATCAACAAAATATATAAAGACAAAGGAATCGAAAGACCAAAATACCAAGGCGATTTACCAGAAGGAAACAACGGTTTAGGATTAATGCTTTTGGGCGTAATTGGAGATCAGGTTTTACCTTTGGACATTTATAACGAAATAAAAGTAAAAACGTTATCGCAAGTTCGCGGAACGGTTCAGGCCGATATTTTAAAAGAAGATCAGGCGCAGAATACTTGTATTTTCTCAACTGAATTTGCTTTGCGATTAATGGGTGATGTTCAGGAATATTTTATTACCAAAAACGTTCGTAATTTCTATTCGGTTTCGATTTCTGGATATCATATTGCCGAGGCGGGAGCAAACCCAATTACGCAATTGGCGTTTACGCTTTCAAATGGTTTCACTTACGTGGAATATTATTTGAGCCGCGGAATGAACATCAACGATTTTGGTCCGAATTTATCATTTTTCTTCTCGAATGGAGTAGATCCAGAATATTCAGTTATTGGACGTGTGGCTCGTAAAATTTGGGCAAAAGCCATGAAAAACAAATACGGAGCCAACGAAAGAGCACAAATGCTAAAATACCATATTCAGACTTCTGGACGTTCGTTACACGCGCAGGAAATTGATTTTAATGATATTAGAACGACTTTACAGGCTTTATACGCCATTTATGACAACTGTAATTCATTGCACACCAATGCTTACGACGAAGCGATTACAACGCCAACAGAAGAATCGGTGCGTCGTGCAATGGCAATTCAGTTGATTATTAATAAAGAATTAGGTTTAGCGAAAAACGAAAACCCAATTCAAGGTTCGTTCATCATCGAAGAATTAACTGATTTAGTTGAAGCTGCGGTTTTACAAGAATTCGACAGAATTACAGAAAGAGGCGGCGTTCTAGGTGCAATGGAAACGATGTACCAGAGATCTAAAATTCAGGAAGAGAGTTTGTATTACGAAACTTTAAAACACAACGGAGATTTCCCAATTGTGGGTGTAAATACTTTCTTGAGTTCAAAAGGTTCGCCAACGGTAATTCCGGCTGAGGTAATTCGCGCCACAGAAGAAGAAAAACAATATCAAATTACGATGTTGGATAACCTGCATAATTTCCACGAAGCAAAAGTAAACGAACATTTAAATACGTTACAGCAAGCCGCTATTAAAAACGAAAACTTATTCGATCATTTAATGGAAGCTACAAAGGTTTGTTCTTTGGGTCAGATTACTTCGGCGTTGTTTGAAGTGGGGGGGCAGTATAGAAGGAATATGTAGATTTTACTATTTTATATCTATAGATAAAAACCTCTCATTATATGAGAGGTTTTTTTATAATATTTTAAATTATAGTGACGAAAAATATAATGAAAGAGTTACTGTATTCGAGAGGTTTTAATAAAAAAAGCTTCTTAGTCGAAGCTTAATTTTTCTTTTTATAATCAACCATATATCTTTTAATTTCTTCGGATTTGACTATAGTTTCAGGGTGATAAAGTGTCTTAATTATAAATAAATATTCTTCACTTCCTAAATTTACTAAATCTGTTTTTAATTTTTCTAGAAGTGAAGTTTCAAATTTTCCTTTAAGCGGGCTTTCATCATCATTGGGAATAATCTTAAATGAAGGTTCTTGTGCATCTATATCGATCTCTAAAAATCTTCCAGTTATTTCTTCTACATCTTCAATAATATCAAATGATTCCTCAACAACAGCCTTTGCTTTTAAAGCTTTTTCCTTATCTAATGAGCTTCTTTTTAATTCGTGTGTCAAAGGATGTGCAAAAACTGTATTCAAATCAGCATTATTTTCTATGATTGCTTTTATTATTGATTTATAATGCTTTATATATTTTGTATCTTTGGTTCTTCCTACAATACTTTCAAAGTCCTCTGTTTTTTCTGCATTTAACAAGTCGATTAAAATTAACATGGCCTCGTTTTCTTTTTCTAGAAAAAGATCTTTACTATAGTTAAGTTCAATTGTTATGCCAAGAGAACTATGTCTTAGGTTGGAAAATGCAAGAATTTCATCAGCATTCCTATTGTCAAAGCCCACTAAATTTTTAATAATTTCAACTAAAGGGGTAAAAACTTTATATAAAGCATAAGGTTTTATGCTTTGAATTAAGTTTTGACTATGTAAATAAAAATCAAATACAAGTTTTTGTCTTTTAATAGAGTAATCTATAATCTCATATTCACTAATAATTTCTTCATCATCATAATCTAAAAAATAATTTAAAGCAGAGAATTTATATTGCGATTCTGTCGAAGGTATCAGAAAAGATTCTAATGACATTCCACTATAAAGAGAAAATTTTATTATTATTAAGCAATTATTTTCAGGTTCTTCAAATACGTCTTTAATAAATAATGATTTTGATACTAAAGATTTAAATTTTGACTCTGAAATTTGAACGTAAGCTCTAAATTCACTTTCGTCATCACTTTCGATTAAATAGCTCAAATACCTATTGCCTATCTTGTCACGTTCCAGCAATAAATATGGTACATCTGTAAACTCCAATGAATCAATAACCTCGAAATCGAAGTTTAGTCCATCAATACTATATTTTTGATTAATTTCCATCAAATTGGAGTTATGGTTACGGGTGGGAAATTATTATAATTCCAAGAGTCATAAAGCCACACACTATAATGACCGTTTGATTCTTTAAATTCACAAACTCCATGTGAGTTATCAATAATATATTTACCAATATGGGTACATTTTTGGAGAGTTGTAGACCGTTCTACTGCAGAAATTGCATTTTCTATAGAGTCATAAAATGACAAAGCATAAGCTTTACATAGAGATTTATATCTTATATTTTCTGGATAAAGCTGATAATAGTTTTGAAAATCTGTCTCTTCAGGCTCGCTATTATTTAACACTCTATAAACTTCTACTTTTTGCTCAATTGCATTTTTTGGAGGACATCCAGAAGGTAATTCATTTTTCCACATATAAAAAAGAATATAATCTCAAAGATATATAAAAAATGAATTAATAAAATATTTTCCTACTTTATTTCAAATTCTGTAATTATTTAAAGATTAAAGGATCACATTGTTGTTAAGATTATGATTTCATATATAAAAGTTTATTATTGCAAATATAGGTTTTTATTAGGGCGTCAAAGTTAATGATTTTTATTAAAGTTGTAAGTTGTCTTTATTTTGTTCTTATCTCTTGATTTTGAAAACTATAAATAAAAATCAATTTTCGGAACGAACCTCCCCCACAAACCCCAAAAACTCCATTTCATCCATAGGAAACAGATGCAGAACCGTTTCTAAAATAAGACTCACATTAATAGTCGCACTTTTATCTTTTTTAGAAAAATTATGCATGTCGTTATCAAGCGCCAGAATACATAATTTCAGCAAATCGGTAATAAGGCAGCCGAGTTCTAAATAATTGACCACTTTAAATTGTGCGGTATAAGAATTGGCTTCATTGGTTGGTTTTAGCGTTGTAAAATACTGAGCAGTTAATTTTTGAAGTTTTTGCAGCTTTTCTGTTTCGTTTGTTTCCATAAGGCGTATATTTTTATATGGTTTACAATTTGACTTTTATAAATTTATTATAAGAAAAATTGTACTTTTGTTTGATTCGGCGAAGTAAGAAATAGATTTTGCTGTACGAAATCATTTTTTACTGTATCGCACGGCATAAAATCTGTTTTTTACATTTTACCGATTTTGACACTTTATTATTATCTTTGAATTATGAGCACACTAACAAAACCAAATCATATAGGGCGAAAAATAAGCCGTATTCGTGAACTTCGTGATATGAAGCAGGAAGCTTTGGCGCAGGCTTTAGGAACAAATCAGCAGGCGATTTCGGCTATGGAAAATAGCGAAACTATTGATGACGAAAAACTTGTTGAGGTGGCAAAAGCGCTTGGCGTTACGGTTGAAGCGATTAAGAATTTTTCAGACGAAGCGGCAATTAATTATTTCAATACTTTTAATGAAAGTCCTAATAATTATTTCGGACTTAATAATTGCACTTTCAATCCATTAGATAAATTAATGGAAACGGTAGAAGAAAATAAAAAGCTTTACGAGCGTTTGCTTCAGTCAGAAAAAGATAAAATTGAGTATTTAGAAAAATTGCTGAAAGAAAAGTAATTTTTTTTCAAAAATAGATTTACAAGAAAAGCATTCGCTGGGCCGAATGCTTTTCTTATTTAGAGAAAAAACTATTTAATTATTGAAAGTTGTATTAGAAATTGCGGCAGCAAAACAACAAATCCAATCGTCAAATATAGCCCGTGGTTTCAACCACGGGTTCACAATAGGAGAAAGACGATATTACGTTCCCGTGGTTGAAACCACGGGCTATGTTATACCCTGCTAGCGCGAGCATTCCGCTTTATAAAGCAAAATTTATCGTCTCTAGTTTGTCATTTTGATCCCGAGACTTCGGGAAAGAAATCATACTCGAAGCTCGACAAATGCAAGTCACCAATCTTTATATAGTTACTTGTGGAGATTCTCCTTCGGTCGAAATGACAAGATTGTGCAAAAACTTTGCGACTTAGCGTCTTTGCGAGATTTTTTAGTATTTAGCTTTAATCTTTGCATCTCAAAATAGAAATCATTCCCAACAATTTCCCCCAACTCTCCAAAGTCTTCATTTTATAAAATTCGCTGATTGCTGTGTGAAGTCTCCTGACTTCGTACCCGTTCCAATAATCCATAAAGAATATGAAAATAATTGTGGAACGGAATATAGCGGCGTCACCAATCTTTGCGCAATTACGTGTGAGACTTCTCTCCCGAAGTCTTGGGATCGAAATGACAAGTATTGAATCTAAATGTTGCGGTTAAATAGTATCATCCATTTGGCTTATATCGCAACGCATGGTTGTGATTATTGGTTTAAAACCTGCTTTTTTATAAGCGTTGACTGCTGCCTCATTGTCATAATATACGTCTAATCTAACCTCGGTTATTCCTTGAGATAAAACCCATTTTTTAAGATGGTTAATTAAAAGATTAATAAGACCTCGTCCTCTAAACTGGGGATCTACATACATAAAACCCAGATAACCGAAAAATTCATTTTTTTGATAGGGTTGAGCTGATCGGATTTGAGCATATCCACAACCAACAATTTGATTGTTTATGTCTATAACCAAAACTTCTGAGTTGCTGTCTAAAATAAGTTCCTGTATATCATAATAAAAAATTTCTCCTTCCTTTAAGGTAACGTCGAAGGGTCTTTCTGCACGTACTAAAAATTGTAAAAATTCGGCAAGTTTAGGTAAATCATTATTCACCGCTGGCCTGATCAATATGTCTTTATTTTCATTCATATTTCAAATATATTGAAAATAAATTTTTCTTGCTCGTGGAACGCAAATTTTACCCTCTCCACTTTGTCATTTCTGACCGAAGGGAGAAAGCGCAGTAGAAAGTCGACATTGTAAATCGCCAATCTTTGCGGAGCTATTTTTGGAGATTTCACTCCCGAAGTCTCGGGATCGAAATGACAAGATTTTGGTTAATTTTTATTAAAAGTTATAAATAAAAAAGCACCAGCCAAATGACTGATGCTTTCTAACTTTTTGGGCAAAAAGAGTGGGTTAACGGCGAAATCCTGGACTTACGTTCACAGATTCGTCTAATTTCACTGCTTTTACCTTTTTTGCAGCAACTTTAATTTCGTGTTTCGCAACTTTGTCGTTTGCTTTCAATTCAAGAACATAAGTTCCAGCAGGAAAACTTTCTAAACTAATTGTTTTTGAAACCTCCAATTTGTTTGCTGCAGCGTCTCCTGCATAAAGTAAATTGTGATTCTCGTCGTAGATAGAGAAAGATGAATTCTCAACAGTGTCTAAAGTAAAGCTAACTACTTTTCCGTTTCCTGTTTTTATATTTAAAATATAATCACCTTTTCCATCAATGGCATAGGTAAACACAGTCGCTAAAAAAAAGGCAGCAACTAAACCGGCTTTGGTAAATTTTGTCATGTTTTTTTTAATTGTTAATTACTAAATGTGGAACGCGTAAAACTACAAATACAAATTTAATTTTTAGCAAAATTTTAGCATTTTTCGACACTTAAGTTGCTGAATTGTAATCATATCAGTATTTTGTTTGAACTATGTACGTAATTACTGGGCTCGTGGTTTGTTAAGTTTTAATTATTTTTTAACGTTTAAAAATCAAAGATTTGAATTTATAAGAATATTTTTTCAGAAAGAGATTTAGTGTAAAAAACACATTTAATTTTGAGCAAAAAAAAACAGCTCCGTAACCAACCGCGAGCTGTTTTCTTTTCTTCAACAATAAAATATTTTAATTTTTTCTAACCTTATTTTATACCTTTTGAAAGTATAAAATTTTAGCGTGCAGCAACGTTTGAATTTTTAGCAAAACCAGCTTTGTAAACTGAAGAAAACGCAGTTCTAGATAATGAAGCATTATCATTGATTGTGATTTCATATTTTGCTTTTTTTACGTTGTCTTCAACTTCTAAAAAGTAAGTTCCTTCTGGGAATTCTTCTAAGCTGAAAGTTCTTAAAATTCCTTCTTTACCCGAAGCGCTTTCAGAATAAATAAGTGTTCCGTCCTTGTCATAAATAGCTAAATTGACTTTCTGTACTTTATTAAGTGCGAAAGTGATCGTTTTTCCATTAGCTTTTAATACGTGAAGATTAAATTCTCCATTTCCGTCAATTGCGTAAGTGCTTATTCCAGTGAATAGCAACGCTGCTACTAAACTCAATTTTGCAATCTTTTTCATGGTACTTAGTTTTTAAATTAATAGTTCTAATTCTCTGATGCTAAATTACTTATGAATTACATGAAAAAGCGCAACTGTGTTTTCTTATTTCTATGCTATATTCTCATTTACGAAACCGTTATAGGTTAAAAAGTGAATTATTTTTAACGTTTTTGTTAATTCAGTTATTATTATTCAATGTTTTGCTTGATTTTAAGTTGGCAATTGAATGAGGAATTATTTATAAAAACTAGGTGAGTTTTTAACCTCAAAGAGCACTAAGATCTACGCAAAGCACGCTAAGTTTTTTTGATTAAGTTTTAAATAAAAAAGTTCGCAAAGCTATTTGGATAAGGCCTTGTGAACTTTGAGATTGCGAAATCTTAAACAAAAAACTTTGTGGTCCTTTGCGATAAATATCTTTGCCTCCCGAGGCTTCGGGATTGCGTAATCTTACGATCTTTGCGGTCAGTAACTATAAAGCAAAAAAAAACAGCTCTATAACCACAAAGAGCTGTTTTTAAAACTTAAAAAGTTTTTAAACTTTACTAACTATCTAACCTCACTTTTATACTTTATGAGAGTATAAACTTTTCTAGCGTGTTGCCACACTTGTATTTTTACCAAAACCTGATTTGTAAACTGAAGAAACTGCATTTTGAGATAATACAGAAACAGTATCAGTTACTTTAATTTCATATTTTGATTTTTTCATGTTGTCTTCAATTTCCAAGAAATAAGTTCCTTCTGGGAATTCTTCCAGGCTAAAAGTTCTTAAGATTCCTTCTTTGCCAGAAGCGCTTTCAGAATATATAAGAGATCCGTCTTTATCATAAATTGCTAAGTTCGCTTTCTGAGTCTGATTCAAACCGAAAGTGATCGTTTTTCCATTAGCTTTTATAACGTGAAGATTAAAGTCTTCAGTTCCATCAATTGCGTAAGTGTTAATTCCAGTAAAAAACAACGCTGCTACTAAACTCAATTTGATAATCGTTTTCATGGTACTTAGTTTTTAAATTAATAGTTCTAATTCTCTGATGCTAAATTACTTCTGTTGTAAGTAAAAAAGCACAACTATATTTTCCTATTTATATGCTGTATTCTCATTTACGAAACCGTTATAGGTTAAAATTTGAATTATTTTTAACGTTTTCGTTAATTCAGTTATTATTTTTCAACGTTTTTCTTGATTTTTAATTTACATTGATTTAATAATTTCTTTATAAATGTAGGAATTGATTAAATAGGTTTAACCGCAAGGCACGCAAAGATTTTTATAAAACGCAATCCCGAAGCCTCGGGACGCAAAGCTTTGTAAATAAAACTTTGCGTCCCGAGGCTTCGGGATTGCGTAAAACTTTGCGTGCTTCGCGGTTAAAACTATGCGATCCGAAAGTAAGGAGCAAAAAAAAACAGCTCAGTAACCACAAAGAGCTGTTTTTAAAACTTTTGAAAGTTTTTAACTTACTAACTATCTAACCTCACTTTTTATACTGTATTAGAGTATAAAATTTTAAGTGCTGTGAAGTAATGCACTTAACGTTAATATCTTCTTAGTATAATGAAGTAGTTCCTTTTGAAGACAAAACAGAACTATTTGCATTTACATTAATATCGTATTTTACTTTTTTGAAAGTATCAGCAACTTCTAAAATATATTTTCCTTGAGGAAATTCTTCTAAGCTGAAAGTTCTTAAAATTCCTGCTTTACCAGAAGCATTCTCAGTATAGATTAAATTACCATTTGTATCATATATACTAATAACTGCTTTCTGAAGTTGGTTAATACCAAAAGCAATTACCTTGCCATTTCCTTTTAATACATGAAGATTTAAAGCTTCATTTCCATCAATTGCATAAGTACTCATTCCAGTTAAAAGTACCGCACATACTAAACTTAATTTCATAATCTTTTTCATATTCCTAGGTGTTTAAATTTTTAGTTCAATTCTCTGATGCAAAATTATAGCAGCATGTGTGTTATTTTAACATCTATATTTTCCAATTTATGTGCTATATTCTCATTTACGAAACCGTTATAGGTTAAAATTTGATTTTAATTAGGTGTTTTTGTTAATTTGATTGTTATTTTTCAATTTTTTGTAAAAACCGAATACATCCTAAAATTACCGTATTTCTTACAAAATTTAACATATTTGTATAAAATCACGTTTTAAATGAGATTAATAAAAAAAATAGTGGAAAAAAAAATCAGACCCCAAAAAAAAGCCGATTTTGGTATTAAATTCACAGTTAAGAAAATGTGATTTTAATGTAAAATTCGCATTTGCGAAACCGTTATAGGTTAAAATTTAAATTATTTTAGGTATATTTGTTAAATTTGCTATTATTTTTTAAAGAAATTATCATGAAGACAATTGCCCCAGCTCTTGAAGTGATAACTAACTCATACGGAAGTTCTTTTACCTACACTAAACACGCCGAAAAGACCAATAGCAAAGCTCATTTATGGCATTATCATCCAGAGATTGAGTTGGTTTATATAAATGGCGGGGCAGGAAAAAGACAAATAGGAAGCCACGTTTCTTATTACACGAATGGTAGTTTACTTTTAATAGGAGCCAATTTGCCCCATTGCGGTTTTACAAATGAAAATACAGGTAATACAAACGAAACTGTAATTCATATAAAACCTGAATTTTTAGGAAGCGATTTTTTTGTTGCGCCCGAAATGAAAAAAGTTCAAAATATTTTGAATCAGGCTAAAGGCGGTATCGCTTTTGGCGGTGAAACAAAAAAGAGAATAGGAAAGAAAATTGAAATGATGGAGAATGAACCTCCGTTTCAACGTTTGATCACGCTTTTAAGTGTTTTGGACGAATTGGAATCGGCTGAGGATTACACCATATTGAATGCCGACGGATTTTCATTAGAATTACAGACTCAGGATAACGACCGTATTAATGTGGTCTTTAATTTTGTGAAAGACCATTTTCAAGAATCTATTTCAATAGACGAGGTTTCGAGTTTGGTTAGTATGACAACGCCTTCTTTCTGCCGTTATTTTAAAAAGATATCCAATAAGACATTTACGGAGTTTGTAAATGAATATCGTTTGGTGCATGCTTCTAAACTTTTGGCAGAACAGCCAATGAGTATTAATGAGGTTTGTTACGAAAGCGGTTTTAACAACTTCAGCCACTTTAGTAAGTCGTTTAAACAGTATACGGGTAAAAGCGCATCGCAATACCGTCACGAACATAAAATTATAATCAGCTAGTTTTTGATTTAGCTTATAATAGCGCGAATCGATAAAAATATATATATCCGATTGATATAATTTCAATCGGATTTTTTTTTTGACGCAGATTTCACAGATTAAAATGATTTTATTTCCCTAATCTGCTAAATCTGTGAGAGTAAATTTTCCCGCAGATTAAGCAGATCGAGCAGATTTAATCTAAGGCAAACAATTCGTGCTAGTTTGTGAAGTTCGTGACAAACAAAAAAAAACACGTAGTCGGATTTTTCATATATTTTATTCTGAAAAAAGGTATATTTACAAACCCTAATCAGAAAAAATATATCAAAATGAAGAAATTTAAATTGCTTTTGTCTGCAATTTCGCTTTGTCTTACCACCATGACATACGCAGCAAAAGTAGACACTTTACAAGTTGCCAGCACCGCTATGGGGAAAACCTATAAAGCTGCGGTAGTTTTACCCAATTCTTATGCTAAAAGTAAAACGACTTATCCTGTCATGTATTTACTGCATGGAGCATACGGACATTTTAGCGACTGGCTTAAAAATACTCCAAACAAAAAATTAGTTCACAGTCTTGCCGACCAATACAATATGATTATTGTAATGCCAGAAGGGGAGACGTTTAGTTTTTATCTAGATAGTCCTGTGAATAAAGAGAGTCAGTTTGAGACTTTTATTACGCAGGAAGTTATTCAGAAAGTAGATAAAACCTACCGAACTATTAGCAATAGAAACGGACGCGTTATTACAGGTTTGTCTATGGGCGGACACGGTGCTTTGTATTTATCGGCTAAACATCCTGATTTGTTTTGTGCAGCAGGGAGTATGAGCGGCGCTGTAGATATGAGTACAATGCTGAACAGAGATTCTTCTGCTCAGGTAGTTAAATTAATGCAGCCTGTTTTTGGAGATAAAAGCGGTAACACAGAATTATACGAACAAAATTCTGTTTTAAGAATGGCAGATAAATTAAAAGCTAACAAATTGCCGCTGATTATAGATTGTGGTGTTGATGATTTTTTAATTGAACCCAATAGAGAATTGCATAGAAGATTGGTTTATACAAAGGTAGATCATGACTATACAGAACGTCCAGGAGCACATACTTGGGATTATTGGGAAAACTCATTGCCTTATCACGTATTATTTTTTAATAAAATACTAGCTAGAAATCAGGTGACTGTGAAAAAATAAGGACATTTTTATGGTAAAATAAGCCAAATCACTTTTTTTGGTTTAATTTTTGGAATACCTTTATATATAATCCTTAAAAAAAAATAATTATGAAAAAGATACTTACCTTATTCGCTGTTGTTGGTTTAATAGCGTTTTCGAGTTGTGAAGGGCCAGAAGGGCCAATGGGGCCTCCTGGTGAAGATGGAGTAATTGCTGAAGTTTATGAAGTTACTAATGTGAATTTTAATAGTGCAAATAATTATAACCCTGTTATTGCATTGAATCCAGCAATTTTTGAGTCAGATATGGTTTTAGTCTATAGATTGGCAGAAGTTAATAATGGGAATGATGTTTGGAAATTAGCTCCAGAGAATTATTTTTTAGCTGATGGGACGTTAGATTTTGGATTCGATTACGATTTTACAAAAAATGATGTGAGTGTTTATATGATAGGTAATGATTTAGCAGGTGTTGCGAATTCTTTTAGATTAAATCAAGTACTTAGAATTGTAATTATTCCTGGTTACGTGACTACTGGAAAATCAGTTAACAAGGCTGATTATTCAAACTATAATGAGGTTATCAAAAAATATAATATTGATGACTCAAACATAAAGAAAATTAAACTGTAACAAGTTTTAAATATTTTAAAATAAAAAAGGAAATCGCAAGATTTCCTTTTTTTTTTTTTTATGAATATATGTTTCAAAAGATATTATTCTTTTTCAGAATCTGTAAGTACTTTTTCTTCTCCAAATTTTAACGAAACTAAAATCCCAACTAAAAGCGATAAAGCGATAAATCCTAAAGACGCCCATTCTGGAACGTGGAAGAAATCATGAAGCAGCATTTTTAATCCCACAAAAGCTAAAATCGCAACTAAGCTGTATTCCAAATAACTGAATTTTGCCAGCATATTTGCCAAGAAGAAATACATAGAACGCAATCCAAGAATAGCAAAAATATTAGAACTGAATACTAAAAACGGATCTGATGTAATTGCTAAAATTGCAGGAACACTGTCTACCGCAAAAAGAACGTCCATAACTTCAATTACAATTAAAGCAACGAAAAGCGGGGTAGCGGCTTTTTTTCCTTTTTCGGTTAAAATGAAAAATTTCTCATTCTCCATGTGCGAAGTAATCGGAATAATTTTTCCTAAAGCTTTGTATACGAATGAATCTTTTGGATGAAAATCTTCTTCTTCTCCAGAAAATAACATTTTTAAAGCCGTAAATACCAAGAAGATTCCAAAGACATAAGTTGTCCAAGTAAATTTATTGATCAGCATTACTCCAAAGAAAATCATTAAACCACGGAAAACAATAGCGCCTAGAATTCCCCAGAATAAAACGCGGTGCTGGTATTTTTGCGGAATTTTAAAGGAAGCAAAAATAATGGCAATCACAAAAATATTGTCTACACTTAACGAAAGTTCTATCAAATAACCCGTAATAAACTTCATAGCAGCAACCGAGGGCTTTAAACCATCTGGATTGGCAATATAATCTGTAGTGTAAAGCCAATAAATTACTCCTGAAAACAGGAAAGACAAAGTAACCCAGACAAGGGTCCATTTGCTGGCTTCTTTAGTACTAATAATATGTGGCGTTTTGTTGAAGACACCTAAGTCTAAAGCAAGAATAAAAACTACAGCAAGTAAAAAGAGAGTCCAGACTATCATGATAATTTTTTTTAATTGATCTACAAAGATAAGTTATGATGTTTAACTTAAAAATTAATTTTATAAGAAACTTAGGTTTAAATTACGTAAATTTTCTTAAATCTTAAAGTTAAAATGGGATAAGGTTTTCGACTTCGCTCGAACTGACATTTTGTGAAATTATTTTAGAGAGAACTTTATCAAAGTTTAAACTTTGACAAAGCTGATAGCAACTAAGATCGTTAATTGTCGTCACAAGTTTGTCACATTGAGCGAAGTCGAAATACTTGTTTTTTATAAATAAAAAAAAGTGCCAACAATTACGATGGCACTTTTAAAATATAATTTAAGCTTTGAATTATAGCGCTGATTTAACAGTTTTGATAATTCTTGCAGCAATTTTGTATGGATCTCCGTTTGAAGCTGGTCTTCTGTCTTCCAACCATCCTTTCCATCCTTTTTGAACAGTCATTAAAGGAATTCTGATAGAACATCCTCTGTCTGAAACTCCATAAGAGAAATCGTGGATAGAAGCAGTCTCGTGTTTACCAGTTAAACGTTGGTCATTGTAAGCTCCGTAAACCGCGATGTGCTCAGCAGTTACAGGACGGAAAGCCTCACAAATTCTTTCGTAAGTAGCTTGGTCTCCACACGTTCTTAACACTTCGTTAGAGAAGTTAGCGTGCATTCCAGAACCATTCCAGTCTGTATCTCCTAGAGGTTTTGGGTGATATTCAATATAGTAACCATATTTCTCAGTCAAACGATCTAATAAGTAACGAGCAACCCAGATTTCGTCTCCAGCTTTTTTAGCACCTTTAGCGAATAATTGGAATTCCCATTGTCCGCAGGCAACCTCTTGGTTAATACCTTCAAAGTTGATTCCAGCAGCAATACATAAGTCAGCATGCTCTTCTACTAATTTTCTTCCGTGAGTGTTTTTTCCACCTACAGAACAGTAGTACATACCTTGTGGAGCAGGATAACCTCCAACAGGGAAACCTAATGGCAATAAAGTTTTAGTATCCATGATGAAATACTCTTGTTCGAAACCAAACCAAAAATCATCATTATCATCATCAATTGTAGCTCTACCGTTAGAAGGGTGTGGTGTTCCATCAGCATACATAACTTCAGACATTACTAAATATCCGTTAATACGAGTTGGATCTGGATAGATTGCAACAGGAACCAAAAGACAGTCAGAAGAACCACCTTCAGCTTGTTTTGTTGATGAACCATCAAATGACCAATTTCCAAGTTCTTCTAACGTTCCTTTGAAATTTTCATGTTCTTCAACTTTAGTTTTACTTCTAAGATTTTGAGTTGGTTCATATCCATCTAACCAAATGTACTCTAACTTAATTTTAGCCATAATAATATAAATTAATTTTTTTGTTTTTTTTCGTTGGGTCAAATATAGATTTATTTTTTTAGTCCTAAAAATTAGGGGGCTATTTTGTTTAACGAACTATAATTTTTTGGATAAGCGCAATTTTGTTGGGGGTATATTTTTAAAAAAGCAATTTTAATTACCTTAAAAAAATAAATTCGTAATAATTACGGCCCTTTTTTGAATTTCTGAGTTAAGAAATTATGAAAAAATGTTTATTTAATCAATATTACCGCACAGTTTTGTTATATTTCTTTCGTTTCAATTAATTATTCTTTAAAATACGGTTCTTCTGTTGAAAAATCATTGGCTAAAATTCTCTAATTTATGTTTAAAACAGGTCTTTTTATTGTTTATATTTGTCGATCCTTTTTTAATGAAAATTAGTACGAATTTTAAAATTTACATACATGTCAACATTACGTTTTCAAGCTTTAAAAGAAGCTTCTACAAGAAAGCCGGTACATTTTGAAGAGATTGATAGAAAATCAAATCTTTTTGGTTCAAATGTGTTTAATGAAAAAGCAATGAAGCAATATTTAACTTCTGATGCTTTAAAAGGAGTAAGAGATGCCATTCAGCATGGAACGAAGATTGACAGAAAGCTGGCCGATTATATTGCAATGGGTATGAAAGAATGGGCACTTGCAAAAGGGGTTACACATTATACACACTGGTTTCAGCCTTTAACTGGAACAACGGCGGAAAAACACGATGCTTTTTTTGATATATCTTATGATGGAAGCGATCCTGTAGAAAAATTTGGCGGAGCGCAATTGGTACAACAAGAACCAGATGCTTCTAGTTTTCCCAATGGCGGAATTAGAAATACTTTTGAGGCAAGAGGTTATACCGCTTGGGACCCCACTTCGCCAGCCTTTATATATGGTACAACATTATGTATTCCGACAGTTTTCATCGCGTACACTGGTGAAGCTTTAGATAATAAAATACCTTTATTAAGAGCATTATCTGCGATCGATGAAGCGGCTACAGAGGTTTGTAAATATTTTGACAAAAACGTAAAAAAAGTAACTGCAACTTTAGGCTGGGAGCAGGAATATTTCTTGATCGACAAAGCATTGGCAAATTCGCGTCCCGACTTAATGATGACAGGAAGAACGTTATTAGGACATACCTCTGCAAAAGGACAGCAGTTAGACGATCATTATTTTGGATCAATTCCAACTCGTGCTCTTACTTATATGAGAGACTTGGAGCAGGAATGTATGTTATTAGGTATACCAGTTAAAACACGTCACAACGAAGTAGCACCAAATCAGTTTGAGCTGGCGCCTATTTTTGAAGAGACAAATCTAGCCGTAGATCATAACTCTTTATTAATGGATGTTATGCAGCGCGTTGCAGAACGCCATGACTTTAAAGTGTTATTTCACGAAAAACCATTTAAAGGAGTAAACGGTTCAGGAAAACACAACAACTGGTCATTGGCAACAGATACTGGAGTTAATTTATTAAGTCCGAGTAAAACGCCAATGAGCAATTTACAGTTTTTGACTTTCTTTATAAATACAATAAAAGCGGTAAACGATTACGAAACTTTGTTAAGAGCTTCTATTGCAACAGCAAGTAACGATCATAGATTAGGAGCTAATGAGGCACCGCCGGCAATTATTTCGGTTTTTATTGGAGCACAATTATCAAAAGTATTGTCTGAATTAGAAAGTGTAACAACTGGAAAATTATCTCCAGAAGAAAAAACAGATTTAAAACTAAATGTTGTTGGTAAAATTCCAGACGTATTATTAGATAATACAGACCGTAATAGAACTTCGCCTTTTGCTTTTACAGGAAATAAATTTGAATTTAGAGCCGTTGGTTCAAATTCAAACTGTTCAAACGCAATGACAACTTTGAATGCAATTGTAGCAAAACAATTAAAAGACTTTAAAAATGAGGTAGAAAATTTGATCGAGTCGAAAGACATGAAAAAAGATGATGCTATTTTTAATGTACTTAGAGAATATATCAAACAATCTAAGAAGATTCTTTTTGAAGGCGACGGTTACAGCGATGCATGGGAAAAAGAAGCAGCAAAAAGAGGATTGAGCAATTTTAAAACAACTCCAGAAGCAATAAAAGCGAAAATTTCTAAACAAGCTCTTGATTTATTTGATGAATTAGGAATTCTAAATCACGTTGAAGCCGAAGCTCGCTACGAAATTGAACTGGAAGAATACACTAAAAAAATCCAGATTGAGGGAAGAGTTTTGGGTGATATTGCAAGAAACCATGTAATTCCGACTGCGATTCGTTACCAAAATACATTAATTGAAAACGTAAAAGGATTAAAAGAAATCTTCGGAAAAGAGTTTGAAACCATTGCTAGCGAACAAATTGTGCTGATTAAAGAAATTTCGGGTCATATAGAAGGTATAAATTCTAAAGTACTGGCAATGACAAACGAAAGAAAAAAAGCAAATCAATTGACAGATGCTCAAAAAATGGCTGAAGCATATTGCAATAAAGTGAAACCTTATTTTGAGGATATTCGTAATCACTGCGATAAATTGGAACTATTAGTTGATGACGAAAGCTGGACATTAACGAAATATAGAGAGTTACTGTTTACAAAATAGTCTTTTGTAAGCTTCAGAGAAGCGAGATATTTATAGTAATTAAGTATTTTCAATATAAAGCTCCAGAGGAGTGACATATTTTTCAAGATGATATGTCGCTCTAATGGAGCTTTTTTTATTTCTCTTATTAAAATTCTATAAATGTTTTACGCCTATGGGGTTTTGCAGCTATTTTTTATAGAGTATTAATTTAAATACAAAGTAATTTCCTTTTTTTTTTTAGAAATTATGAAGTTCATCGGGTTAGTCTTACAGTTCGTCGGAAAGATTGTAAGTTGTTGTAAAATAGATGTTTGTATGTGATTGTTATTGGGATAAGTTTTCTAATTTTGGTCAGATATTAGGATGTAGAGATTAATTTTTGAGGACTAATTACTGAAAGGTATTAAAAGTAGAAAATAGCAAGCCAAAAGCTTCATAACCAATTTTATTTAGGAAAATCGGCAGAAGATCATCTTCAGCCGATTTTTTTTATTAATCAAATATTCAAATAAACCAAAGAATTAAAAAAAGGGATTATCTTTGCACCACATCAACACAAACTAATTTTCATGAGTTCAGATTCTAGCAAAAGGTACGCACAAAGAGGTGTTTCGGCATCAAAAGAAGACGTACACAACGCCATCAAAAATATTGACAAAGGTTTATTTTCACAGGCATTTTGTAAAATTGTTCCAGATTATTTAACGCAGGACGAAGAGCACTGCCTTATTATGCACGCCGATGGAGCAGGAACAAAATCATCTTTAGCCTACATGTATTGGAAAGAAACCGGAGATCTTTCGGTATGGAAAGGAATTGCTCAGGATGCATTAATTATGAATATTGATGACTTATTATGTGTTGGCGCAACAGATAATATTTTACTTTCTTCTACTATTGGAAGAAATAAAAACCTAATTCCAGCTGAAGTTATTTCGGCAATTATCAACGGAACAGAAGAATTAATCAACGAGTTGAAGTCGTTTGGCGTTACTATTCATTCAACAGGCGGAGAAACCGCAGACGTTGGAGACGTAGTTCGTACTATTATTGTAGATTCTACAGTAACAGCTCGTATGAAACGCAGCGATGTTGTAGATAATGCTAATATAAAAGCAGGAGACGTAATTGTAGGTTTAGCTTCTTTCGGCCAGGCTTCTTATGAAAAAGGCTATAATGGCGGAATGGGAAGTAACGGACTTACATCTGCGCGTCATGATGTTTTCGGAAAATACTTGGCTAAAAAATACCCAGAAAGTTTTGATGCTGCCGTTCCAGAAGAATTAATCTATTCTGGTCAGGTAAATTTAACCGACGAAGTTGAAAATAGTCCGATTAATGCAGGTCAATTAGTGCTTTCTCCAACAAGAACTTATGCGCCAATTATCAAGAAAATTTTAGATAAATATACACCAAAAGATATACACGGAATGGTGCATTGCAGTGGAGGAGCACAGACAAAAATCCTTCATTTCGTGCAGAATTTACACGTTATAAAAGATAATTTATTTCCAGTACCGCCATTGTTCAAGTTAATTCAGGAGCAATCAAAAACAGATTGGAAAGAAATGTATCAGGTTTTCAACTGTGGCCACCGTATGGAAATTTATGTTCCAGAAAATATTGCACAAGATATTATTGAAATTTCAAAATCATTCAATGTAGACGCTCAAATCGTGGGTAGAGTAGAAGCTTCTGAAGAGAAGAAACTTACCATTACAAGCGAATACGGCAAATTTGAATATTAATTTTTTTCTGTAGAGACGCACAGCAGTGCGTCTTTCGGCATTTTAGACGCACTGCTGTGCGTCTCTACAACTTATAAAACGAGGTATATGTACGAATTACTTTTTTGGAAATATATAGACGAAATCTACTTGAACAATCAAGAAGTTTATGAAGCGCTACTTGAAAAAGAAGAAGTAGAAGGTTTAGCTGTTCTTCAAATTGAGGTAATCGTAAATAGAATCAATTCTGTTTTTTCTGACTGGGAAAGAGTAGACGAAAACAGCTGGAAAAATCCTAAAGGAAAAGGTGCATTTCAGGTTGTTACAACTCCGCAAAGCATAAAAATTGACTGCTACGGCACAGAAGGAAAAACCATGAACAAATTAGTTGATGTCATGGAAGAATTCAAATGCCCGCTTTACGACCCTCAAGTTCCCGAACGTTATGATGAAATGAGTGAATAAAATTGTTAATTGACAATTAACAATTAACACTATCCATCTTTCAAAAGCAGATCCTGTTCTTTTCTAAGTTTTACCACTAATTGATCAACATAAGTTTTTATTTTCTGTGGAAGTAAATTCCAATTGGCATCTTTTTTAAAACTTCTACAATCATCCAAATCGCATTCTACGGCTCTAATCACGTACTTTTTATTATTGTAAACCGTAATGATTTTTACACGTCTTATTAAATCATATTCTGTTTTAGTTCCGTACACAATTACAGGATCAATATAACCATCGCCGTCAAGATCTTTTGTACTGCAGTACTTTGTCCAAAACCATATTGTAGTTTCTTTCGGGATATAATCTGCCAGCAAATCATTAATTCGCCATTTTTCCAAAAATCCGCCGTGATCATTCATGACACAAATTGCCTGAATTTTGGTATTCAGCGTATCTTTTTTAGAAATTGTCTTCCGATTTTCGGTGAAAACCAAATCATAAATACCTCCTTTATCACTATATTCAATTGCTTTGTAGATGGGAAAATCTGTAATCTCATTAAGTTCTCTTTGTGCAATCTGCTCTTTCGTTAATTTATAACTTTCCGTTTTCTGAGAGAAACCAAGAGTTGAATTAATTAAAATCAGGAACAATAATATTTTTTTCATTGAGATTTACTTTAGATGTTCAAAGATATTTAAATAGATTTTAGTTTAAAATTTTTTAAAAACTCTATTTTATTGTAATTTTCTAACCAGAAGTTACATTTTTAAATTCCTAAAACTAATCCAACTATGAGGTTATTAATACTTTTCTCGTTGTTCTTTTACAATCAGTTTATTAATGCACAAAAAATAACGACAACAGAAATTTACGAGCCAGTAGATTTTGTAAATCCGTTAATGGGAAGTGATTCTAAACCAGATCTTTCAAACGGAAATACTTATCCGGCAATAGCATTACCTTGGGGAATGAACTTTTGGACTCCGCAAACGGGAAAAATGGGCGATGGCTGGATTTATACTTATTCTGCAGATAAAATCCGCGGTTTCAAACAAACGCACGCACCTTCTCCGTGGATGAACGATTACGGACAGTTTTCGATAATGCCCGTTACAGGAAAACCTGTTTTTAACGAAGACGAAAGAGCAAGCTGGTTTTCGCATAAATCTGAAATTGTAAAACCATATTATTACAGCGTTTATTTGGCAGATTATGATGTAACAACAGAAATAAGTCCGACGGAAAGAGCCGCTTATTTTAAATTTACTTTCCCAGAAAATGATAAATCATATATAGTTGTTGATGCATTTAATAAAGGATCTTATATTAAGATCATTCCCAGTGAAAACAAAATAATAGGATATTCGACCAAAAACAGCAGAGGAGTTCCATCTAATTTCAAAAACTATTTTGTCATTCAGTTTGATCAGCCTTTTGAAGAAATAAACACTTTTAGTGATAAAACTTTAAAAAAGGAACAAGAAGTTACTTCAGATCATACTGGCGCTGTGGTTGGCTTTAAAACTAAAAAAGGACAAATTATCACTGCAAAAGTAGCGTCTTCATTTATAAGTTTTGAGCAGGCCGAATTAAACTTAAAAGAGATTGGTTCTAATGATTTTGAAAATATCAAAGAAAAAGGCAGAGCACTTTGGAATAAGAAACTGGGGACTATTATTACCGAAGGAGGAACAAAAGAACAAAATCAGGTTTTTTATTCTTGTTTGTACCGAACAATGCTTTTTCCAAGAAAATTTTTCGAATACGATAAAAACGGAAATATAGTTCATTATAGTCCGTACAATGGAGAAGTAGCTCCAGGATATATGTTTACCGATACTGGATTTTGGGATACTTTCAGGGCGTTGTTTCCTCTCTTGAACATTCTGGAACCAGAGTTAAACTCCAATATTCAGGAAGGACTTTTGAATGCGTATAAAGAAAGCGGCTGGCTTCCAGAATGGGGAAGTCCGGGACTGCGCAACGTTATGGTTGGAAACAATTCAGCATCGGTTGTAGCAGAAGCTTATTTGAAAAATAAAAGCGCCTATAAATATGATATAGAAAGTTTATATCAGGCTTTGATTCATGGAGCAACTAACGAAGGACCGTTAAACGCTGTTGGGAGATTTGGAGTTAATTATTATAATGAACTTGGTTATGTTCCATACGACGTTTCTATTAACGAAAGTGCGGCACGAACCTTAGAATATGCTTATGATGATTTTTCGATTTATCAGCTCGGAAAGGCATTAGGAAAACCTAAAAAAGAAATAGAATTATACAGAAAAAGAAGTTTGAATTATAAAAATCTATTCGATCCTGAAACCAAATTAATGCGCGGTAAATTAGCCGATGGAAAATTTATGAGTCCGTTCAATCCCTTTAAATGGGGAGATGCCTTTACAGAAGGAAACAGCTGGCATTACACCTGGTCTGTCTTTCATGATGTCGATGGTTTGATAAACCTGATGGGCGGAAAAGCAAAATTTGCAGCAAAACTGGATGAAGTTTTTTCATTAGAACCTATTTTCGATGAAGCGTATTATAAAGAAGTAATTCACGAAATTCGCGAAATGCAGATTGCCAACATGGGACAGTATGCGCATGGAAATCAGCCAATTCAGCATATGATTTATTTATATGCTTACGCAGATGAACCTTGGAAAACACAATATTGGGTTCGAGAAACCATGAATAGAATGTACAAACCCACACCAGATGGTTATTGCGGGGATGAAGATAATGGGCAGACTTCTGCGTGGTATGTATTTTCTGCCTTAGGATTTTATCCTGTCTGTCCAACTTGCAGTGAATATGTTATTGGTGCTCCGTTGTTTAAGAAAGTCACAATTAATCTCGAAAACGGAAAACAAATTATAATCAATGCCAAAAATAACAGCGATCAAAATAAATATATTCAAAATACATTTTTAAACGGTGCAGAATATAATAAAAGCTATTTCTCGCATCAAGATTTAATGAACGGTGCAGTAATCGATTTTGAAATGAATGATACCCAAAATAAAAGTGGAAAACCAAAAACAGCTCCATTTTCACTTTCTAAAGAAAAATAAATTAAACCTAAAATATGAATCAAATTAATCTTCTAAAGTTTTTTAAAAGCATTTTTTTATTGTTACTGGCAATAAACTGTTATAATGAAATTCATGCTCAAAAAAAACAGGATAACTTAAAAAATCTAATTCAATACGTAGATCCAATGATTGGAACTGCAAAAATGGGTCATACTTATCCAGGTGCAACAGTTCCTTTTGGGAGCGTGCAGTTAAGCCCCGAGACAGATACAATTGCCTATAGTTTAAACGGAAAATATAATGGCGAAGTATACAAATATTGTGCAGGATATCAATATGAAGATAAAACAATTGTAGGTTTCAGCCACACGCATTTCAGCGGAACAGGCCATTCGGATTTAGGTGATTTCTTAATCATGCCGACAACGGGAAAACTACAATTAAATCCCGGAGTTGCTTCAAAACCTTTGTCCGGATATAGATCGGCATTTTCTCATTCGACAGAAAAAGCAGAACCTGCGTATTACAGCGTTTTTATAGAGGACCATAAAATAAAAGCAGAACTCACGGCAACAACTCGCGTTGGAATGCATCAATATACTTTCCCAAAGTCAGATGAAGCGCATATTATTCTGGATTTAACTTCAGGAATTTACAATTATGATAAAAAGAATGTTTGGACGTTTGTCAGAGTAGAAAACGACACTTTAATTACCGGTTACCGCCAGACAAATGGCTGGGCAAGAACAAGGACCGTATATTTTGCAATGTCGTTTAGTAAGCCAATTAAGAGCTACGGACAAGCAGCGCAGGAAAAAAGTGTTTATAGAGGTTTTTGGGGAAGATTCGATCAAACCAAAAATTTTCCAGAAATGGCAGGTCAAAACTTAAAACTGTTTTTTGATTTTGATACGAATGAAGGAGAGAAAATCAAAATTAAAATGGCTTTATCTCCCGTTAGTTCTGCCGGGGCACTAGAAAACATGAAAAAAGAAGCTCCAGACTGGGATTTCGAAAAAGTAAAAAAACAAAGTCAGGAAGTTTGGAACAAAGAATTGAATAAAATTCAGGTTGAAACCATTCAGAAAGAAGATTTAGTTAACTTTTATACCGCAATGTACCACGCTTTTCTTGGTCCAACAGAATACATGGATTTAGACCGAAATTACAAAGGTTTGGATATGAATGTTCATAAAGCCGAAAATTTCACGAATTATACCAGTTATTCCCTTTGGGACACCTATCGAGCTTTGCATCCATTGTTCAATATTGTACAGCCAAAACGAAATGCTGATATGGTGAGTTCAATGCTGGCACATTCGGATCAAAGCGTTCATAAAATGCTTCCAATCTGGTCGCATTATGCCAATGAAAACTGGTGTATGATTGGTTATCATTCCGTATCTGTTGTTGCCGATGCGATTGTAAAAGGCAATATTACTTTTGATGCAGAAAAAGCACTTCAGGCATGCGTGAATACAGCAAAAGTTCCGTATTACGACGGACTGGATTATTACATGAAAAAAGGTTATGTTCCAGAAGATAAAAATGGTGCATCGGTTTCTAAAACTTTAGAATATGCTTATGATGACTGGGCAATTGCTCAGGCCGCAAAGAAATTAGGAAAAACGGAAATCTATAATGAGTTTATCGAAAGGTCTAAAAACTATAAAAACGTTTATGACGAGAAAACAGGTTTTATGCGCCCTAAACTGAATGACGGAACTTTTAAAAAAGAATTTGATCCGCTAGATACGCACGGTCAAGGTTTTATAGAAGGGAATTCATGGAATTATAGTTTATACGTACCTCAAGATCCAGCGGATATGATTAAAATGATGGGAGGAAGTGACAAATTTAAAGTTCGTTTAGATTCTCTATTTAATATGCATTTGCCAGACAAGTATTTTGAAAATACAGAAGATATTACCAGAGACGGAATTATTGGAAATTACGTGCACGGAAACGAACCTTCGCATCACGTAGTGTATTTATACAACTGGACAGATTCTCCTTGGAAAGCCCAAGATAAAATCAGAATGATCTTGAAAAAAATGTACCGAAATGGAGCTGATGGATTGGGCGGTAATGACGATTTCGGGCAAATGAGTGCCTGGTATATTTTCAGCAGTTTAGGATTTTATCCTGTCGCTCCAGGTTCTGACGAATATGCTTTAGGAAGTCCGCTGGTTAAAAAAGCAGTTTTTAATTTAGAAAACGGAAAAAACTTTGAAGTGGAAACAGTAAACCAATCGGATAAAAATGTTTTTGTAAGCAAAGTGCTGTTGAATGGAAAACAATTAGATAAGCCATTTTTAAAACATAATGATGTCTTAAATGGAGGGAAAATTACGTTTTACATGAGTAGTAAACCGAATAAGTATTAGATAAGGTGCTGAGGTTCTAAGATTAAGGTACTAAGTATTTAAGGTTTTAGTATTTAATTGAGAGATAAACCTGCTAGGTTTTGATTCCAAGCTTCTGCAAGGTTTACAAAACCTTGTAGGTGTATTTTCGTGATGCATATAAATACCTACAAGGTTTTGTAAACCTTGCAGGATAAACCAAAGATTGCAAGGCTGTATAGTCAATTAATAAGATTATTAAAATTCGATAAAATTTGTGCAATTCGTGGCAGAAGAACAAAAAACTTCACGAAATTTGCATTTCAAATAAAGAAAACAAAAGATGAAAATAAACTTAAAATCAGGAATTGATAAATTGCTTTTCGGGATGAAGCAGAACGATGTAACGGCTGTTTTAGGAAAACCTGATAAAAACTATAAAGACGAAGATGATAATGTGATTTTTGTTTACAATGCACAAAAAATCAGATTGACATTTTATGAGGAAGAAGATTTAAAATTAGGTTACCTAGTTGCTTCAAGCGCTGATTTAGAAGTTTTTGGATTCAAAATAATCGGAAGAAAAATTGAAGAGGTAAAGAAAGATTTTGCTGCAAAAGGAATTACAAAATACAATCAGGAAACTTTTGATACTTTCGAAAATTACTTTAATGAAGACAATTGGTTTATTCTTCAGACAGAATACGATGAGGTTGTAAAATTAGAAATAGGAGCGATCATTAATAGTAAAGACGAATTTGACTGGAAGTTTCCGGTGAAGAAATAAACATAATTTTGTCATTCTTTGTTAGAATGACAAAACAAAAAACCTTTGTCAAAGTTTTAAACTTTGACAAAGGTATACTTATGCAGACAATCTTGTCAATCCTGCGGAACGAAGGATCACACTCGAAACTCGACAAAGATTGGCAGAATGACAGTGAGGAAATACTAGTGTGATCCTTTGTTTCTTCAGCCTGACAAACGTAATAACAGCCTAAGAACTAAACAACAGTTTAGTAAACAAAAAAATAACCGACAATCACTTGTCGGTTATTTTTTTGTTTTAAAAGAAATTATCCTTTTAACCATGCATTTTTAAGTTTGTCTTTTGAAGCATCAGTTGCTTTAAAAGTTTCAGACTCTTCGTATGGTAACTTTACAGTTCCTTTAATTGTTTCTTCTTTTGTACCTTTTTTTACTTTTAAAGTGATTGGATCATTTTCTTTCCAGTTTTCACTTTCAGTAATCAAATCATAGATGTTATCTAGAGAATATGGTTTGTTGTTAACAGCTAAGATTTTATCGCCGCCTTTTAAATTCAGGTTTTTGAAGAAAGCATTTGGCTCGATATCACCACGAACAGCAATTTCTTTTGTTGCTTTGTCAATAGTAATATATGGACTTTGTCCTTTGATGAAAACATTTCCAGGTTTTTTCTCAGATGCTTTTGTTACCCCCACTTTAGCTAAGTAAAAATCGTAAGGAATTGGAGTAGTTCCTGCTACATATTTGTTTAGGAATTCGCCCACTTCAGGATACGTCAATGAAGTTATTTTTGCAAAAAGTTCATCATCATTAAATGGTTTTTCAACACCATATTCGTTAGATAATTTATGCATTAAATCAAGAATACCTCTTTCTCCGTTGCTTTTCTCTCTAATGATAATGTCAATACACATTCCGATTAAAGCTCCTTTTTGATATACATTTAAGTATTGATCTTTATAAGGTTGTTCAAGTACGTTTTTACTCATTACAGTAAACGACATTGTATCGTTTAAACCTTTTGCTTGTTCGATTTTATCAGCGATACGAGAATAAAATTCAGCTTCGTCAATCAAACCTTGGTTGATCTGGAAAAGATTTGCAAAATATTCTGTTACACCTTCATACATCCATAAATGCTCAGACATTTTCGGGTCATTATAATCAAAATACTGAATTTCTTTTGAGTGAACAGTTAATGGCGTTACAATATGGAAAAACTCATGAGAAACAACGTCTTTCATAGATTCTACCAATTTTTCTTTTGGCATTGATTCTGGTAAAACTACAGTTGTTGCTGTTGGGTGCTCTAATGCTCCAAAACCATGTGCATCGTCTTTTGCCATGCTGGATAAATACAATAAAACAGTATATTTTTTAGTAGCATTTACTTTTCCTAAAAAGTTTTTCTGAGCAGTCATCATCGTTTTCATTTCTGGCGTAATGCTTTCTGCAGTAAATTTTCCAGTAGGAGAGTACACAGCGATTAAAATATCCATTCCGTTTACATTAAATGTAGTGTAATCTGGTTTAGAATACATAATCGGATTTTCTACTAAAACAGCGTAACGAGGAGTTGTAAATACATCAGCTGTATTGCTTGCATCTTCATCTGTCATAGAAGTTGCACCCCAAAGTGTTTCTGGGTGTGTAACAGTAACTTTGTAAGGAACATCTAATTTGTCTTTAAAATACCCTACAAAACCATGTGTATTCAACATGAAGTTTTTCCCTGCGTCAATGTTGGTTCCTGCAGGAGAGAAAACATCATCATTACCAAATCCAGTACCTTTTTCAGTATCAAAGGTATCGTTAACGAGGTAAGTGATTGTTTTTAATGTTTTCGCATTAGAAATAGACCAAGAATTGTCATCTATTCTTTTTACAGTTAATGCAGTTCCTTTAGCATCAAATGCTTTGAAATCTTCCGCATATTTTCCGTAATTATCTGTAGAATAAGTTCCAGGTACGGTTTTAGGAATACTATAAACAATTTCGTCTGTTTTTATAGCTGGCGGCGTAACAGTTACCAAAACTTTGTCGTCTTTTACGTCAGTCAAATTGATGTTAACCTCTACTGTATTGCTTTTCGCGGCTCCAGTGCTACCTGTTTTACAGCTCCAAAAAGTTACCGCTAGAGCTAAGGTGTAAAGTATTTTTTTCATTTGTATATGTTTAGTTATTTTGTATTTGTCACAAAAAACATAGAAAAGTTACTAAAAAATTACATTAAAATAAAAAATAAAAAAAAACTCCTGAAAAACAGGAGCTTCAAATTTAGTCTAGTTTATTTTTTATATAATATTTTCCATCCAAATCTTCATCAAAATCATCTATTTTTACTGGTTTTGGTTTTGGTTTGTTTGCAATTGCCTTCTTTTTCCACATCTCAAATTTTTCAAGAGGCATCTTCTTTTTCATGATATCCAAGACTTCTTTTTCTGCGAATCCAAATTCTTTTTTTATAATTTCAAATGGATTCCTTTCTTCTAAAGCTAACGAAACAAGTTTTTCAGTTTGTTCCCAAGTCAATTCTTTACGGTTACTCTTTTTCATCTCGTGAAAATTAATTCAAAATAGGGTGTTAATGATTAATAGATTGATTTTCAATTTCTGTATCAATATTAAAAAAAATAATAATAAGTTGTTTCAGTAAAGTACACTTTTTTTAGTGATTTTCATTGTTTTTGAAAGATCGTGATTTTTGAAATGGTATTTTTAGCAGATTCTTCAATTCATTGTTTTCTTCAGGCCTCATATGCGTGTCTACACCATAAACCAGCTGATCTTTTGATAAATAGGTAAAAGTTCCAAAAATCCTATCCCACACAGAAAAAATATTTCCATAATTACTATCAGTGTAAGGTAATACATAATGATGATGTACTTTGTGCATATTGGGAGAAACTATAAAGTAACTCAGGAATAGATCTAATTTTTTAGGAAGCGAAATATTGGCATGATTAAACTGAGAAGCGATAACGGATAAGGATTGATAAAGAAAAACCATCCACATTGGAGTTCCAACAATCAAAACTCCCAAAGTGGTAAATATAAAACGAATAACACTTTCGCCGGGATGATGCCTGTTAGCAGTGGTAGTGTCGATCCAAGTGTCTGTATGATGCACCAAGTGAAACTGCCATAGAAACTTTACTTTATGTTCTACTAAATGAGCCAAGTAAGCTCCAATTAAATCGAGAAGTAATAATCCCATTATGGTATAAAGCCAAAGAGGAATTTGCGGCAGCCATTGTAAAAGACCAAAATGATTTTCTATAGTCCAGGTAGCGGTTCTAATTAGAATAAATGCCAAAATAAAATTGACAACAATAGTAGTAAATGTGAAAAAGAAATTGATTCCTGCATGCGGCCATTTTTTATACTGCATTCGGAACAATGGAAAAGAATTTTATATCAGCCAGAATAATGTAATACCGCCAACCAGAATCAAGCTTCTATGCGAAGATGGAATTGTACTGAAGTAAGAAATAATTTCGTTCATAATACATCAATATTTGAGTTGAAACAGTTTTCTTTTCGGTTTTATCCAACTAAAAAGAGAAAACCAAATAGAAATGTATCTGATTTTCTCTTTAAAAATACTAATTATAAGCTTATAAATGCTATTTTTTGATAAGGCTGATTAGGAATAATAAAATCCAGGCACCTCCAACAGCAATTAAGATCTGCCAAAGAAGTCCGCCGCCACCGATTCCAAGTTTACCAGCAAGCCAGCCGCCAATAAAACCGCCAATGATTCCAACGATGATGTTACCAATTATCCCAAAACCTGCACCTTTCCAAATTTGACCCGCAAGCCATCCAGAAATTGCACCAATAATTAAGAAATATAAAAATTCCATGTTTTAAATTTTAAAGATTTTATTTTAAGCTTCTTCGTTTTTTTGTAAAAGGGTCTTGTAGATAAATCCACCTACAATTGCTCCTAGAATTGGAGCGGCCCAAAACAGCCAAACCTGTGATAATGGTTCTCCGCCTACAAAAATTGCCTGAGATAAAGATCTCGCAGGATTTACAGAAGTATTTGTAATTGGAATGCTTATTAAATGAATTAAAGTTAAGCCTAACCCAATTGCAATGCCGCAGAAATTTGTATTTGCACATTTATCGCTGCTTCCTAAAATAATTAATAAGAAAAATAATGCAAGGATAAACTCCGCTATAAAAGCAGCTTGGAAAGAATATCCATCAGGAGAAAATGCCCCAAAACCGTTTGAAGCAAAAGCACCGGCTTTAGTGCTGTCAATTACAAAACCAGCTTTTCCTGAAGCGATTGTGTACAAAGTTCCTGCTGCAGCAATCGCTCCAATACATTGTGCAATAATGTAAGGAATAAGATCTTTGGCAGGAAATCTTCCGCCAGCCCATAAACCCAAGGAAACGGCAGGATTAAAATGGCCTCCAGAAATATGCCCAACGGCATATGCCATTGTCAAAACTGTTAAACCAAACGCTAAGGCGACACCTGCAAATCCAATCCCTAACTCGGGATATGCAGCGGCAAAAATGGCACTTCCACAGCCTCCAAAAACTAGCCAGTAAGTTCCGAAGAACTCAGCAAATAATTTTTTCATAATAAAAATAATTTAATGGTTAATGTTAGAATATATATTGGGATGCCCAATAAATCAAAACAATTTGTAAGGGCAAACGTACAAATAAAATCCATAATGGTAAACCAAAACCTGCTTTTTTATTTTGAAACATATATAAATTTGCAGGAAAAATAGCAATTAACAGCGCTATGATTCCCCAGGCAGCGAAGTGTGTAGTAAAAGGCAGGGTGAGAAGGAGACCTAAAATAATTTCGGCAGCACCACTTAAAATATTTAGTAATTTGGGGTTTTTAAATACTGGCGGAATGATTCTTATGTACATTCCGGGCTTTCTAAAATGATTAATTCCAGCACCTATATATAATAAAGCCATCAAATATAAATGCCAAGGTAATGTCATGATATATAATTATTTATCACGAATTTATAAAAAAAATTAACAATTATTACATTACAAGAAATGTTTTTTAAATAATGATTAAATTGATTTATTTTTTGGACTTGAAATTTACATTCATAATAATTATCGCAAGTATAATTAAAACAATTCCAACCCATTGAGAGAAGATTACCGTTTCGTTTAATAAAACATACGCCATCATAACAGAAACAGGTAACTCTAGAGCAGAAACAATACTTCCAAGTCCGATACCAGTTAAAGGAAAACCAATATTCATCAACATTGGTGGAATTATAGTCCCAAACAAAGACAATACAATTCCCCATTTTAAGAAAATTTCAAGATTAAAAGGAGTTACCTGAGTAGCAAACGCAAATGAAAAAACAATAATTGAACCGCCCAAAAGCATATATAGACTTCTTTGTGCCGATGAAATTTCGGTTGCTACACGATTTGCTGTAAACATAGTGGTAGTAAAAGATGCTGCAGCTAAAATTCCCCAAAGCAAACCACGCCAATCTAATGAAATGTCGTTATGAATGATATTTGTGGCTAAAACAGTTCCAAAAAGCACGATAAGTACCGCAATGACTTTTTGTTTAGAAGGTAGTTTTTTTTCTAAAATCATTTCAAGTAAAACACCCATCCAAACAGTCTGCATTAATAAAACGATTCCAATAGAAACAGGAATATATTTTACAGCCAGATAGTAAAACAAACTTGTCATTCCTAATGAAGTTCCGGCAAGCATTAAACTGAATATATTTTTTGGAGTTGCTTTTACAGCTGTATTTTTATTTTTTATTCTTTGAAAAAGGTTAATCAGTAAAATACCTGTAATTCCGAAAATAAATTGTGATGTCGTAACTTCTGCAGTCGTGTATCCTTCAGTATAAGCCATTTTTACAAAAGTAGCGAGCATTCCGTATGTAGTTGCTCCTAAAGCTACCAGAAAAACACCTTTTAATACATTGTTTTGAGACGTCATAATTTACTTGTTTTAAAAAATTAAAGCCGGCAAAGGTAAGTTATTTTGTTTAGGATTCAGCAGAAAGAATACTTAAATACTGATTTTACTATTGGTCAATATTGATTTTAAACCCTTAAATTATTAATATGTTAATGATTAGAATAATTGTAAAACAAAAAAACACCAAAAATATATTTTGATGTTTTTTGTATATAAGAAAATAGAATTCTCTTTTAATTATTTTGCTGGCTGATTTTGATAAGTTTCAATTTCAAAAACCAAAGTAGAGTTTGGTGGAATCACGCTTCCAGCTCCTTTTTCACCATAAGCTAAATTAGAAGGAAGAAAGAAAATTGCCTTATCTCCGTCTGTCATCATATCAAGAGCTTCTATAAAACCTGGGATCATGCCTTCTTTTTTACCAACAGTAAAAGGAAAAGCTTTGTAACCTCCTTGTGCATCTCTATTTGCATCATATGTTCCGTACGCTTTTGCTACTGCGGGAATACTGCTGTCAAACAATTTACCATCTTCAAAATATCCAGCGTAATGGAAATAGATTGTTGAACCTTCAGCACCTTTTACACCAGTTCCTTTTTTAGTAATAACATATTTTAAACCAGAGGCAGTGGCAGTTGCTTTTGCTTTTGTTGCAGCAAAATAAGCAGCTTTGTCTTTAATCACTTTTTCAGCTTCTAATTTTTTTACTTCTTCTTTTTTTGCTTCATCAGTTAACACTTTTACAGCATCAAATTTTTTAGCTGCTGCACCTTTTCGTGTAATAGTGATTTTTGTCATAATATCGTCCTGAGCAATTTTATTTACATTGTCCATTCCAGAAACAACATGTCCAAAAATAGTATGTTTTCCATTTAACCAAGGAGTATCTTTGTGTGTAATAAAAAATTGACTTCCGTTTGTTGCCGGGCCAGAGTTTGCCATTGCCAGAATTCCGCCTTTGTCAAATTTTAGTTCTTCTCTAAATTCATCTTTAAATGAATATCCAGGACCTCCAGAACCATTTCCGTCGGGATCTCCACCTTGAATCATAAAATCATTAATAACTCTATGGAATTTCAAGCCATCGTAAAATGGTTTTCCTTTTAATTTTTCGACTTTTAAATTCGGATTTTTTCCTTCTGCCAAAGAAATGAAATTAGCTACAGTTACTGGAGCTTTTACATATTCTAAAGTAACAACAATATCGCCCTTAGTAGTTGAAATTGTTGCAAAAATTCCTTCGTTAGGATTTGTATTTGGTTTAGCGGCAGGTTTCGCAGCTGTAGTTGTTTTTGCCTTCGCTGCAGGTTTAGCCGCAGGTTTTTTAGTTTGAGCCTGAATATTTACTATTGCTAAGCAAAATAAAAATAAAAATTTAAACTTCATTACTTTAAATTTATGGTTATAAAAGTTTTACGGTTATTCTGTGATTTGAATTTCAAATATAATATTTGCATTTGGCGGAATGACAGCACCAGCACCAGTTTCTCCATACGCTAAGTGAGACGGAATAAAAAGAACTGCTTTATCTCCAATAGAAAGCTGTTCAACTCCTTCAATAAAACCTGGAATTAAACCACCTTTACTGCCCGCTTTAAAATCAATTGGACTATATGCTTTTGCTGCAGCTCTCGCAGGATCAAATTTTCCAAATTGTGTTGCAACGTCTTCTAAGCTTGTGTCAAACAGAGTTCCATCTTCAAGAAAACCTGCATATTGAATGTGTATTTGAGTTCCTGCTGCAGGTTTTTTACCACTTCCTTTTTCAGTAATTACAAATTCTAGTCCGCTTGTTGTTTTAGTTGCTTTTGGTTTAATAGAAGCGTAATAAGCAACTTTTTCTTTTTGAACTGCTGCATATTTGCTTTGTTCTTTTGCGATTTCAGAAAAATAATCATGAAATACTTTTACAGCATCAAACTTTTTAGCTGCTTCGCCATTTCTGATAATTTTTACAGAAACGATATTATCGCCTTGAATTACTTTATTTACCACTTCCTGATCTTTTACATCAACTACATGACCAAAAATCGTGTGTTTGTTATCTAACCAAGGAGTTTCAACATGTGTAATAAAAAATTGGCTGCTGTTTGTTCCAGGTCCATTGTTGGCCATTGCTAAAACACCAGCTTTATCAAATTTTAAATCTGAAAACTCATCTTTAAATTTATATCCAGTATCTCCAGAACCAGTTCCTAAAGGATCACCAGTTTGAATCATGAAGCTTTCAATAACTCTATGGAATTTTAAACCATCAAAAAAAGGTTTGTTTTTTAAGTTTTCATGTGTAACAAATTCGTTTTTACCTTCAGCCAAAGTCACAAAGTTCGCAACAGTTATTGGTGCTTTTTTGTAGTCAAGCTCAACAATAATATGACCTTTGTTTGTTTCGATATCGGCATATAAACCATCAGGCAGATTACTGTGGTCGTCTTTACAAGAATAAAATGAGCTAACGGCTATTAATAATAATAAAATAATCTTTTTCATCTTAAGAGATTGTTTTTTATGGAGTTAATGTATCTTTTTTTACTGGTGCTGCAGGTTTTGACGCTGCAGGTTTTGGAGTTGCTTTCTTTGGAGCTTGGACTGCAGAAGCGGCAGTTTGAGCAGTTGGGTCTGCAACAAAATTTCTAAGTGTAACCGTAACGATTAAAGATTCGTTTGGACCAATTTTTTTGTTATCTCCATGATAGCCATAAGCCATATGCGATGGAAATAAGAAAGTTACAGTTTCATTTTTATGCATTCTCTTGATTCCGTCGCGCAATCCCATCATGATATCCTGTTTGTCCACATAATAGGTCTGCGGGCCAAGATCAGATTCTGAATAAATTACACTGCCTTTAATATCTTTTACTTCCAAATTGAAATAAGCAATATCGCCTTTTCTTGGTGATGCTATTTCTGCTGCGTTTTTTTCTTCATAATTAAACCAATAGCCTTTTGGAGTGGCATAGTATTTAACCTTCGGATTGCTTTTGATGATCTTTTTAATGACATCCTCTTCGTTTGCCACTAATTTTTTGTTACGATCGGCAGATTTTTTCATGAATGTTCCCGAAGCGGTGGAAATAGGTCTTCTGGCTTCTTCATGATGCTTACAGCTGATTAACAAAACAGCAAAAAGCAAGCTATAAATGCTAAGTTTTAGGTTGTTCATGATTCGGTTATAATGTTAGTTTTTGTACTAAATCTTCAAATTTCTTTACCGTTTCTTCCATCGAAACTTCAGATCTTCCACCGGCTGCATTACTGTGTCCGCCGCCATTAAAATGGTCTCTTGCAAACTGGTTTACATCAAAACCTCCTTGCGAACGAAATGAAATTTTGATAATGCCTTCGTCTTTATTTTCGATAAAAATAGCAGTAAAAACAATATCTTTTATGCTTAAACCATAATTAACAATTCCCTCAGTATCGCCTTTCACATAATTAAAAGAATCCAATTCTGCTTGTGTAAGGGTCATATAAGAGGTTTTGTGTGCTTCGAAAATTTTCATGTTCTGCAAAGCAAGTCCTAATAATTGCAGTCTGCTGAATGAACTATTATCAAATAATAAGACTGGAATTTGTGTGTTTTCAACTCCCAAATCAATTAATTCGGCTATAATTCTATGTGTATTTCCTGTTGTTCCTGGAAAACGAAACGAACCTGAATCGGTTAAGATTCCAGTATAAATACAAGTTGCAATGTTTTTATCAATATCTTCTTTTTTGTTTAAGAAAGTGATGAAGTTGTAAACCATTTCACAAGTTGATCCGAATGCTGTGTCAGAATAAGTATAAGCGGCATAATCATCAGGTTTTTGATGATGATCGATCATAATGAAAATAGCTTTTAGCTTAGCCAAAGTATGTTCCATTTCGCCTGTACGATGAAAAGCATTAAAGTCGAGTGTAAATATGATTTCAGCTTCTTCTAAAATCTTGGTGCAGTTTTCCGTATCCTTTTCGAATATTTTTACAGTTTCTGATCCTGGAAGCCAAGCTAAAAAATTAGGGAAATCATTGGGCGCAATTACTGTTGCCTGATGATTATTTTTAATTAAAAAATGATATAATGCTAATGTAGAGCCCATTGCATCGCCATCTGGTCCTCTATGCGGAATGATGACAATTTTCTTTGGGGCAGCGAGTAATAATTGAATCGCTTGAATGTCTTGTATTTTCATAGTGTGCGAATTTACATTTTTTTAATGTAATGCTGAAAATATTTAGTCGCAGTTTTCAGTTTCAGTTTTCAGTTATTTTTAGAATCTATTTTAAGTGTTTGAAATTGGTAGACACATGCAAAGAGTCTGCAGACAAAAACGCATTTTTAAGCGGATTTATTATTGTGAGTAAATCTGAAAGTTTCTAATAAGAGTTGGAATTTGGAATTTAAAATTTAGAACTTAAAAATTGGAATTTATTTTTTTGTATAATTTATATTTCGCTCCTTTGACAATCTGTGATTTATAAATTCCAACAGAACCCGAAGAAAAATAAGCAATTGTGCAGGCAATAGCAATAAATATTCCTGGCGCAATTCCAAATAATTCCATTCCCATAATAGTGCAGGCGATAGGCGTGTGAGTAGCGCCAGAGAAAACGGCAACAAATCCAATTCCAGCTAAAAGAGCAATCGGCATTGGAATAACTGCTGATAATGCACTTCCTAAAGTGGCACCAACGAAGAATAATGGAGTTACTTCTCCGCCTTTAAAACCAGCTCCAAGTGTAAATCCTGTAAAGAGAATTTTAAGCAGAAAATCATACCATTGATTTGTATTTGAAAAAGAATCGACAATTACAGGAACTCCCAATCCAGAGAATTTTGTAAAACCAAAACCTGCAAATGCAATGGCTAAAACTACTCCGCCAATTACGGGGCGAAGTGGCGGATATTTAATGTTTTTTGAAAAAAGCGAACCCCAGAAATGCGTACTTCTTGAAAATAATAAAGCGGCGAATCCAGATAGAATTCCAACAATTAGTGTAAAAATAATATTGTTTATGCTAAGATCTGGAATAACAGGAATGCTGTAATGAGTATGTTTTACCTGCCAAAATTCTACAGTAAAATAAGCTGCATAAGCGACTAAAAATGACAGAATGATACTTTTGAAATTTATTTTACTGAAATATAGAACTTCCAAAGCAAAAACAGCTCCCGCCAGCGGTGTTCCAAAAACTGAAGCAAAACCAGCGCTGATTCCGAGAATAATTAAAATTTTACGTTCAGAATTATCGAGATTAAAGATTTTGGTAAATTGATCGGCAATGGCGCCTCCCATTTGTACTGCAGTTCCTTCGCGTCCTGCAGATCCGCCAAATAAATGTGTAATCAGTGTTCCAAAAAGTACCAAAGGAGCCATTTTAAACGGAATCACTTTTTTGGGATTTTCATATTCTTCCAGCAGTAAATTATTTCCTTTTACTACAGATTCTCCCCAGTAATAATAACTCAATCCAACAAGAAATCCGCCGAAAGGCAAAAGCCAGATAATCCATTCGTGCTGCATTCTATATTTTGTAACCCATTCTAAAGAAACTAAGAAAAAAGCAGATGCAGATCCTGAAAGTATACCTATTAAAGCACAGATTAAAATCCATTTTGGAATAGAAAATAGTGTTTCTTTTAGGTTTAGAGTCATGAATGATTATGTGAAATATATTTTAGCCACGAATTTCACGAATTTTCACGAATTAATCAGTTTTTAATTGAGGAAAATAAAGATGAATCTCTAAATTCTCTAATCTGTGGCAAAAATAATTAGTGTAAATTAGTGAAATTCGCGTCAAAAAATATTACTGCACAACAGCAGTAAATTCTATTTCTACCAAATATTCTGGAGCAACTAGTTTACTGATTTCATAAAATCCTGTAGTTGGTTTTATATCTTTAAAAAAAGAAGAATGAGCTCTTGCAACTTCTTCAAAAGTAGAAACATCTGTAGTAAAAATTCGTGTTCTAATTACATCTTTCATACCTACATTTAAATCTTCTAACACTTTTTCAACTCGCTCTAAAATATTATACGTCTGAGCATAAGCATCATCTGCTTTTACTTTTTCACCGTCAACAATAGCGACAGTTCCAGAAACTTCAACAATATTACCAATTCTAACTGCGCGGCAATATCCCATTTTGTCTTCCCACGGAGATCCAGTTAAGATGTTTTCTCTTTTCATTTTTTATATTTTGCGAATTTGTTTACAGGGTTTTAAAAAGCAAATTCAGGTTAATTAAGATGCCGCAATTTAAGAATTATGCTTTTGGCATTCATTAAAAAAAGCTTGAAATCAAATCGGAAATCAAGCTTTTTTGTGATATTAAATTGTTATTCGATATGTTTTTCTTCGTAAAGTCGAAGCTTATTATGTGCTGTATTTAAATTTTGCTGCAAGGTTTCAATCTTATTCAACAAATGTGCAATCGCATCAATTCCTTCCAGATTAATCTTCAGATCGTAATGCATTCGAATCATTTTTTCTACCGTTGGAAGTTGTTCCGGCTCCAGAAATTCATCGTTTTCTTCTATAATAATATGGATTAAACCATAATTGTGAAGTTCGGTTATAAACGTATTTTCAATTTCGTGGTACAAACAAAACTGTTTTATCTGGATTAAATTTTTACTTTTCATGATTTCTTAGTTTTGCTAATTCTTCAAATAATTCTTTTTCTTTATCCGACAATTTTGTTGGAACTTGTATCGTATAAGTTATATATAAATCACCAAACTGATTTTCCTTTTTGTAAACAGGAAAACCTTTGCCTTTCAGTTTTACTTTAGTTCCAGGCTGTGTTTCTGCCGGCACTTTAATTTTTACTTTTCCATCAAAAGTATCCACATAGGTTTCTCCTCCTAAAATTGCTGTGTATAAATCAAGCGGCGCATCGGCATACAAATTATTGCCTTCACGTTTAAATTCTGAATTATTAGCAATAGAAAAAGTAATAAATAAATCACCGTTTGGACCGTCATTTACACCGGGTCCGCCATGATTTGGAATTTTAATAATCTGCCCGTTTTCAACTCCAGCCGGAATTGTAATTCGGATATTTTTTCCGTTTACCGTTAGATTTTGTTTGTGCGTAGTATAAGCAGAAGCTAATTCAAGTTGCAATTCAGCATTAAAATCCTGTCCGCGGTATTTTGCCTGACCTCTTGAACTTCTTCCTGAAGAACCGTACATAGAATTGAAAAAATCTGAAAAATCGTTTCCAGAAAAATCACCGCCTCCAAAACCAGAGAAATCGCCTCCAGAATATTGAGAACCGCTTTGTTGTCTGCTTTGCTGCTGATTCGGATCGTAACCTGCTTTTTCAAATTCATCAGCATGTTTCCAGTCTTTACCGTATTTGTCGTATTTTTTTCGGTTTTCAGGATTGCTTAAAACTTCATTCGCTTCATTAATTTCTTTGAATTTTTTTTCAGCTTCTTTATCATTCGGATTCAAATCGGGATGGTACTTTCTCGCCAGTTTTCGATATGCCTTTTTGATCTCTGCTTCGGTCGCAGCTTTTGTAACATCTAATACTTTGTAATAATCGATATAATCCATTTTGTTGAGATTTTTAAATCGTAAAATAAAGTCTTGAAGTTAAGAATAAGTTGTTAATTATCAAAATGATATATTGGGTTTGTATTTGATTTTATTCTATAAAAAGGCAAGATTGGAATTTTGAATTTTTAAATTTAGAATTTAAATTAAGTTTAAACAAAAGAAATTCTGGCAGGTTTTTTGATTCCAAAAATTAGCTTAATATATTGTTATAAAAGTCCTAAAGTTGCAGTGCCTAATTAAATTATGCTATTTTTGTGATGCTGGACAATTTTTAAGATTAATTATAAAAGCCGATTAGATAATACTTTCTCAATGAAGCACATTTTAATTTTTATATTATTTTTTACCGCTGTAAGTGTTTCAGCGCAAACGGAATTTGGTACAAAATTCAAGCCTATTCCTGCACCAAAGTTTAGCGCAAAACCTAAAAAAATTCCTGCTCCTGAGACAAAAGATCCACAGGCAGAATTAAATGATATTCCAAATATAAAAACGCCAAATGTTTTTGAAAATACTACAATAACTCAAAAATCTAAATTTCAGATTGGAGAGGAAAAAAGCAAATTCACCATGTCTACCGAAACTGATTTTGCTAACCCAGGCGATCGTTATGTAGCAAAAATGGAAAAGGATTTAGATAAAGCTTTAAAAGATGCCGGGTTAAAAGAAGGACGCGGTGTTTTGGTAAAGAAAAATATTTCGCTTGGAGATTTTAAAACCAAATCAGAATATTTTATTGTTAAGTTTCGTGATTTTGGTGCAATTGATGGCGATTTAGTAAGAGTATCTTCCAATGAAGTTGTGGTTCGAGACCGACTTTTATTAGATTCGAATTTCCAACAAGTAAAAATTAATCTTAACCCAGGTTTTAATAAATTAGATTTCGAAGCTTTAAATATTGGAACTCTTGGTGGAAACACAGCTGAAATCCAAGTTTATGATGATAAAGGTGTAATGGTAACCAGCGATTACTGGGATAATCTTGCAGCAGGTTTTAAAGCTTCAATTGTTGTAACAAAAGAATAAGATAAGACCACTATTTCGTGATCCTATCTTAATCCATGTTTTTTATATACTAATTCTTTCAGGCTCTGATTTTTTTCCTTCGCCTGTTTCTTTCAGCAGAAAACTTACTAAAATGGCTATCACAATTCCGATAATCCAAAATAGACCGGCTTGTTGAAAATGATTTGTTTTATCAAGTGTATCTTCGAGAGTCTGTCCAAATAAACGACTAAATAAAGGGCTTAAAAGTGTTGTTACTCCAAAAGTGATGAAGTTAATGGCTCCTGTGGCACTTCCTTTTACATTATCAGGATTAGCTTCTTTAATGATAGAGTAAGGAATCATGGCAGCGCCTGAAGCTACTCCTAATGCAAACATGCTGTATTTCGCTGGAAATAAATCTGGAAAATACAACAGCTGAATTAAAGCTAGAATCATAAAGACGGCACCAAATATTAAAACAGGTTTGCGCTTATTTATTTTATCTGTAATATATCCTAAAAGCGGACAGCCGAATACCCAGCCAAAAGCGACCATAGCGCTTGATATTGTTGCCGTATGAAAGTCGAATGCACGGTCTTTTTGAAAAAAGGCAACTGCCCAAGTCATCGCAAATATAGTTGTCGGTGCAAACAATAATCCTGAAATGATCCCGCAGTACCATGATTGCGGATTACTAAAAACGATCTTGTAAGGATTTAGCAGACTTTGTTTCTTTTCTGTGCTTTCGGCATTTTTATCTGCAACATTTGCTGGAGTTACAAACCATAATCCGAAGGCAACAATAATAGTAAAAATTCCAATTAAGAGCCAAAAAGTATTGATATTCATTCCTTCTTCAATCCAAGGACCAACAACAAATTGTCCTGCAGAACCACCAAGCATTCCGAGACATTGGGTAAAGCCAATTGCCGTTGCAAGAGATTTTGCCGAGAATCCTTTACTCGCCAAATAAACACAGCCTGGAAAAGCAAAAGCGCATCCGGCACCTTGAAATAATCTGCCGACAACGCCGCTAAACTGACTTGAAATCATAAACAATAAACAGCCAATTCCTAAAATAAGCGCTCCAGCAAAAAGTGAATATTTGGCTCCAAATCTATCCAGCGCTATTCCCGCAATTAAACTGCAGGTAGAATAGGTGTAATAATAGGTTCCAATAATTGTTACTAATCCAATCTCATTTACCGAAAAATTGTGTGAAAGTTCCGGAAGCATTACCGCAGGAGCAGAGCGTATTACGTAGTCTAAGAAATAAAAAACTAGACCAAATACCCACGCAATGATGTAATATTTGGTATACGATTTTGTACTGTTTATATTCATAAAGTTATTCTTTTAAATTGGGCATGTATTTTTTACAAGCCTTCTTTTAAGTGTTTGTAATTGGATTTAATAGTGTCAAAAACTTCATCCATTTTACCTCCAAGCATTAATTTCGTCATTGATTTTGCCATACCTACAACTTGTTCCCATTCTACTTTAGGAGGCATTGCCAAAGCATTTGGGTTTGTAAAGATATTCAATAAAACGGGACCATTATGTCGAAATGCATTTTCTATTGCTCCTTCAACATCTTCCGGTTTGTGCACATTAATGCCTTGAAACCCCATTGCCTGTGCAATTAATCCAAAGTCTGGGTTCACCATGTCAGTTTCGTTATCGGGTAAACCGCCAACTTCCATTTCTAGTTTTACCATTCCCAAAGCACGATTGTTGAATACAATAATTTTAACGGGGATATTATATTGATGAATGGTTGCCAAATCGCCCAATAGCATAGATAAACCGCCGTCGCCGCACATGGCGATAACTTGTTTTTCTGGATGTGCCAAGGCGGCGCCAATTGCCATTGGCATTGCATTTGCCATAGATCCGTGGTTAAAAGAACCCAGCATTTTTCGTTCGCCTGTTCCTTTAATAAAACGTGCTCCCCAAACGCAGGTCATTCCAGTATCGACAGTAAAAATGGCGTTATTAGCAGCTAATTTATCAATAATATGTGCAACATATTCGGGTTGAATAGTGTCTTCTCCGCCATTATCATTAATATAAGTATTCATGTTTTCTTTGACGCTTTTGTAGAATTTCAGCTGTGCTTCTAAAAAACTATCGTCGGTTTTGTTTTCCAGAAGCGGGAGCAGTGCTTCTATAGTATCGGCAACATCACCACACAATCCCATATGAAGATTGGCTCTTCTTCCTAAACGTTCGGTACTGGTATCGATTTGAATAATTTTATTATCAGCGGGCATGAATTTATCATAAGGAAAATCAGTTCCTAATAATAAAACCAAATGCGACTCGTGCATACTATGATAGGCAGAAGGCTGTCCTAATAATCCTGTCATTCCTATTTCGTTTGGATTATTAGGCTGAATGCTCATTTTTCCTCTAAAAGAATATCCAACAGGAGCTTTAATATGATGCGATAATTGTACCACCTGATCGTGTGCTTTTTCAGCTCCAATACCGCAGAATAAAGTTATTTTGGTACTTTCATTAATGACTTTTGCTAATTGCTGTAATTCAGTATCAGAAGGTCTGATGACAGGATTACAATGAAAATACTGAGTCGATATATTACTTTCAACCGCTTTTAATTCAGATACATCTCCAGGTAAACCAATAACGGCAACACCTTTTTTACCTAAAGCATGCTGTATTGCGGTTTGAATAATACGAGGCGCCTGCTCGGCCGTCATAATCATTTGATTATAGCAGCTGCAATCGTCAAAGAGTTTTATGGTATTAGTTTCCTGAAAATAATCCATTCCCATTTCAGGGGTATTTATTGTGGAAGCGATTGCTAATAAAGGAACGTGTGAGCGATGCGCATCATACAATCCGTTAATTAAGTGAACGTGCCCAGGCCCGCAGCTTCCCGCACAAACAGCAAAACCATCTAGTTCGGCTTCAGCAGCTGCTGCATAAGCGCCGACTTCTTCATGTCGTACATGAATCCATTTTATTTTTCCGTTTCTGCGTATCGCATCATTAAAATGATTTAAACTATCTCCTGTAACGGCATAAACGCGTTTTACTCCGGCTTCAACCAACATGTCGACTAATTGTTCAGCAACTATTTTACTCATGTGTTATGTTTTTAAAATTAATATTTAAGCAGTACAACATTGGTTATGGTTTACTTCTTACTCAATCGTATTTTAATATCACTTGGTAGATATAGGGCTTCTATAAAATTAAGGAAAAGAATTGGTTTTTTGGGTAAGGTTCTGAGATACTAAGGTTCGAAGATGCAAAGTTTTTTTGGTTCAAAGGTTCAAAGAGACAAAGCAACAAAGGTTATGCTTTTTAGATAAAATTAAAAAAGGCTCAGAGTAACGAAGTACTTACACTTCTTTACCTCTGAACCTTTGCCACTTTGTACCTCAGAACCTTAAAATGGATCCGCAGTAACTCTAAACTTCATATCTGCTTTTACAGTCACATCTTTTGTCAGTGTTTCTTTTAAGGTTACCTGCGTTCTTATTTCAAAGATGCAAAGGCGCAAAGGTTCAAAGTAAAAAAGAAGCCTCTGAGCCTTTGTAACTCTGAACCTTTGCGCCTAAAAAACGGAACGTTGAAAAAATAGTTTTGAGGTTCAAAGATGCAAAGGCGCAAAGGTTCAAAGTAAAAAAAGAAGCCTCTGAGCCTTTGTAGCTGTGAACCTTTGCGCCTAAAAAACGGAACGTTGAAAAAATAGTTTTGAGGATTAAAGAAGCAAAGGAGCAAAGGTTCAAAGTAAAAAAAGAAGCCTCTGACCCTTTGTAACTCTGAACCTTTGCACCTAAAAAACGGAACGTTGAAAAAATATTTATTTTTTCAACCTGCGGATTTTTCAATTTCGAATATAAAAAGTATTTTTGCGCATGCAACACAACGTACTTATTTTAGATTTCGGATCGCAATATACTCAGCTTATTGCGCGTAGAGTTCGCGAATTAAATATATTCTGCGAAATTTTTCCTTACAATCACATTCCAAGTGATTTATCAAGTTATAAAGCCGTAATTTTAGGAGGAAGCCCTTTTTCTGTTCGAGGAGAAGATGCGCCTCATCCTGATTTATCGCAAATTAGAGGTAAAATGCCAATGCTGGCCGTTTGTTATGGAGCGCAGTACCTAGCTCATTTTAGCGGCGGAGAAGTAGCAGCTTCAAATACCAGAGAATACGGTAGAGCAAATTTATCTTATATTAAGGATAATGAAACTTTCTTTGAAGGAGTTTCAGAAAACAGCCAGGTTTGGATGAGCCACAGCGATAGTATCAAAGCGCTTCCAACGAATGCTGTAAAATTAGCAAGCACGCATGATGTAGAATATGCAGCCTATAAAATTGAAGGCGAAACTACTTATGCAATTCAATATCATCCAGAAGTTTTCCATTCTACAGATGGATCAAAAATGCTGGAGAACTTTTTAGTAAAAATTGCCGAAGTTCCTCAAAACTTTACACCAAACGCTTTCGTAGAAGAAATGGTGGCAGAATTAAAAGAGAAACTTGGAAATGACAAGGTTGTTTTAGGATTATCAGGTGGTGTAGATTCAACTGTTGCTGCGGTTTTATTGAATCAGGCAATTGGTAAAAACCTTTACTGTATTTTCGTTAATAACGGTTTGCTTCGTAAAAACGAATTCCAAAATGTATTAGACCAATACAAAGGAATGGGATTAAACGTAAAAGGTGTAGATTCTGGAGATCGTTTTCTTTCTGAATTAGCTGGAATCAGCGATCCTGAAACCAAACGTAAAACAATTGGACGTGTATTTATCGAAGTTTTTGATGATGAATCACATTTAATCGAAGACGTAAAATGGTTAGCGCAGGGAACTATTTACCCAGACGTTATCGAATCGGTTTCTGTAAAAGGACCATCGGCAACTATTAAATCACACCATAATGTTGGTGGATTGCCAGATTATATGAAATTAAAAATTGTAGAACCACTTAGAATGCTTTTCAAAGATGAAGTGCGACGAGTTGGAGCTACTTTAGGAATAGATCCTGAATTATTAGGAAGACACCCTTTCCCAGGTCCAGGATTATCAATTAGGATTTTAGGAGATATTACTCCAGAAAAAGTACAAATTTTACAAGATGTTGACGCTGTCTTTATCGACGGATTAAAATCTTGGGGATTATACGATAAAGTTTGGCAGGCTGGAGCGATTTTACTTCCGGTAAACAGTGTTGGAGTTATGGGCGACGAGCGTACGTACGAAAAAGTAGTTGCGCTTAGAGCAGTAGAATCAACAGATGGTATGACTGCTGACTGGGTTCACTTACCTTATGATTTCTTGATGAAAATATCAAACGATATTATCAACAAGGTAAAAGGCGTGAATCGTGTAGTTTACGATATTAGTTCAAAACCACCAGCAACAATTGAGTGGGAATAGTACCAGTTTTTAAAATTAAGGTCTTACATTTGTAAGGCCTTAATTTTTTATAACCTACTATTTATGAGAGAACTTTTAACGATTTCTCTTGTGTTTGTTTTGTCTTTTAACAAAATAGCTGCACAAGAGTCAATTATTGAGCACAAGATTCAAAAAGGAGAAACTGCTTATTTTATTGCCCAAAAGTATAAGGTTTCTATAGATGAGATTTACAAACTCAACCCCGAATCGCAAAACGGAATCAAGGATAATCAGATTATAAAGGTTCCAGTTCACAACTCCCAAAAAAATGAAACGAAGCAAAAGACTCATGTTGTTGCACCCAAAGAAACACTTTTTGGCTTATCCAAACAATATCATATTTCTGTAGAAGCTATTCAGAATGCCAATCAAGAAATTCTTGCCAGCGGACTTCAAATCGGTCAAGAATTAATAATTCCTCAAAATTCAGATCAATCAACTAAACAAGAAAATGCTGTTTCTTCTAAAGCAGTACATCAAGTTTTGGCTAAAGAATCTTTATTCAGTATTGCCAGAGAATATAATGTTTCGGTTCAGGATTTAGAAAATTTAAACAAAGACATTCTTCAAAACGGATTACAGATTGGTCAGACGATTATTATTCCAAATAAAAGAAAAACCTTAGACGGAAGAGTGCGTGTTATCAATCACGAAACTGTTTTTCATGTGGTTGAACCAAAAGAGACAAAGTTTTCTATTGCAAAGAAATACGGAATTTCGATTGACCAATTAGAATCTCAAAATCCTGAAATTGTAAACGGATTAATTGTTGGCAACAAATTAGCCATCAACATCAAAGAAATTAAACCTGCAAACGAAAGCGAAGAATTGATGCTGGCTTTAGCCGAAAAACAAGTTGTTGTTGAAAAAACAAAAGCCAAAACGGTTGAAATTGATGATTTGAAAGACCGTCTTGTTGTTCAAAAAGAAATGAATCAGAAAATTATAAAGATTAATGATTTGAAAGTGAATCTGAATGATATGAATGGTTCCAAAGAAAATTCAGTTGAAAAACTGCGTTTGGTTTTAGAAGCCAATAAAAATGTTCAGGATATTTTAATGGCCAAATTAGATTCGTTGGTAAACTCGATGAATAATGATTTGAAAGAATTAAAAAGAATGGATATTTTAAATGTTGATGAATCGAAAAGACTGGAAAAACAGTCATTTGACGGAATTAATAAAACAAATGAATTATCGTCTCAATTAAAGAAAGAACTGGCAGAAAACAGAAAAGCGTATGCGGGTTTAATGAATAAAGTAGAGCGAATTGCAGTTGAGGAAAATCAAGAGTATAAGAAGAAAATCCGCGAAAGCGGAAAGAATAATAATTCCACTTCTTTGCAACAGCGTTTGTCATTAGAAGAAATCAAACGTTACAAAATAGAGCAGGAGCAGGGCGATGCGCAAAATCAACTTTTGATTGCAAAAATCGATTCGTTAGATACTCAAAAGAAGATCGAAGTAAAAAGGCATATCAGCAAAGCTTCTTATTATAGTATGGAAGCCAGAAAATTTGATGATAAACTGGCTTTGGTAAAATTGAAAAAGTATCAGGATGAAGCCGTTAAAAAACAGCAAAAAAATAATACAGCCGAAAGTTCCAAAACTATTTCATTGGAAGAAATGAAACAAGAGTTGAAAGACAATCCATTAAGACATGATAAAACAGTAAAAGTGGAAGTTTATGATAATCTTAAAGAAGTTTCCAATGGGTATTACTTAGTTTTGGGTATATTTACAGACGCAGTTGAGCGCGATAAGTTTATTATGAAACTCATTGATTCTGGCGATTTTAATGCTAGTTTCTTCTTTAATATTAACAGCCTCTCGTACTATGTTTACGGCGATAAATTCGAAAACATGGAAGAAGTGCTTTATCAATGCAAGAAAAAAGAAGAAGATGAGTTATATAAAGAAATCATTATTGCCAAAGTAGAAATCGATCTGAGGTAATTTTTGACAAAATGAAGAAACGGCGCGAATTTTGCTTTCAGGAAAATTTGTAACTTGCTTTTAGAATTAGAAATTAAATTGTTTTTAAGCCTTATTATGAAATATTATTTAACATTATTGTCCTTCGTATTTTTTATCTCTACAAGTGCTTTTTCTCAGGAAAAGGTGGTCAAGTATAAGGTATCCAGCGGAGAAACTATTAATCAGATTGCACAAAAATTTAAGGTAACACCTTTCGATATTTACCAGCTGAATCCAGATGCGAGAACAGGTTTGGTTCCGAATTCTGTATTATTGATTCCAACTAAAAACGGTGATGCTAAAAAAGAAGTTTCTGAAACTAAAACTGCTGCCGTTTCTGGAAAAGAAATAATTCATGAAGTGCAGCCAAAAGAAACGTTTTACAGTATTGAGAAGAAATACGGAATTTCAGACGAAGCATTAAAAGCTGCAAATCCGTTTTTGGAAAAAAATGGAGTTCAGATTGGGCAAAAATTGGTGATTCCAGCAAAAGGAACTGTTCCAAAAGCCGCAACGAAACCTGCAAAAGAAAAAGGTTCTGAAAAATATGTGTATCATGATGTTCAAGCAAAAGAAACTAAGTATTCGATTGCTAAACAATACAATACAACAGTTGAGGATTTAGAGAAAAGAAATCCTGAAATCGTTTCGAGTTTACCAGTTGGATACAGAGTAACGATAAAAGGAACGGCTCCAAAAACTGAAACTTCAGCTTCTGCAGTTCCAGCAAAAACGGAAGAACCTAAAAAAGCTGCTGAATCTAAAAAAGCAGTTTCTTACATGGAATATCAAGTAAAACCAAAAGAAACTTTTTATAGTTTAGGAAGAGTTTTTCATTTATCGCAAGAAGAATTAGTTGCGTTAAATCCGTCACTTTCTGAAGGAGTAAAAGAAGGAATGGTTTTAAAAGTTCCTGCAGGATATATTGCTCCAGCTCCAATTGTAGCAGCGCAGGTGCCGACTGAAAAAACGGCTGAGTCTTCAGTTAACAGTAATGGAGGCGGTATTAAGATTATTGATAAAGTAAAATCAACTGAAAATGATAATGTAGAAGTTGTTGAATTAACTAAAAAAAGAGGTGCGAATGAGCGTAAAAAAGTAGTTTTATTACTGCCTTTTAATTTGGCTAAAGTTCAAAGTGATACTTCTGGAACAGCTAACAGAATTAAAAGTGATAAGTTCTTAAACATGACTTTAGATTTTTATTCTGGTGCAATGATGGCAATTGACTCTGCAAAAACATTAAAACTGCCAATTGATGTTGCCATTTACGATTCGCAAGAAACTAAAACGACTTCCAATGTATCTAATTTAACGAATAAACTTCAGGATGCTGATGCTGTTATTGGACCGTTTTACCAAAATAATGCCGAATCAACAGCTAATACACTTCGTTTATATAATGTGCCGGTTATTTCGCCATTGTCAAAAGACAGCGCAAATCCGATTGAGAATTTGTATCAATCAATACCTGCTGGTGATGTAATTAAAAATTCAATTTTTGATTATATGCGTTCTAAAAATGGAAATATTGTGGCAGTAGTTGACAAGAAAAAAGAGTCAATTATCAATTATATCAAACAAAATCAGAGAGGTGTTGCGTTTGCTTCTTTGACAGAAACTGGAGGTATAGACGTTGCTAATTTAAAAAGTCTGCTAATGCCAAACCGTATGAATTATGTGGTTATGGAAACGGCTAATACTGCAATGATTAAAACGACTATTAAAGCCTTAATTGATTCTCAAAAGACATGTCAGGTTCAGTTAGTAATTTTAGAACCAAACAGTACATTGGACACCGATGAAATTAGTTTCGATAATTTAGTAAAACTAAAATTAATGTATCCGTCTGTTACCCGCGAAAGTGACGAACAGAACGTTTTAATTTTTGAAAAACAATACCGTCTGAAAAACAAAGTGAATCCAAATACATATGCAACCAGAGGATTTGACGTTACGTTTGATACGATGATGCGTTTGGTGCAGGGAAAAACATTTCAGGAAACAGCAGATTTAATGACTACGCAGCAAGTAGACAATAAATTTCAATATTATAGAAAAGAAGATGGCGGACACGCTAATAAAGGTGTTTACATCTTGTATTACGATAGTGACTTAACTTTAAAAGTAGCAAATTAATGACATCAAAAGTAACCTATTTAGGCGATTTAAGAACAAAATCAATTCATGTGCAGTCGGGAAGCGAAATTATTTCTGATGCACCATTAGATAATAACGGAAAAGGAGAGGCGTTCTCTCCAACAGATACAGTTGCAAATGCTTTGGCAAGCTGCATGATGACAATTATGGGAATTAAAGCCCGTGATTTAGAAGTTGATTTTGTTGGCTCTACAGCCGAAGTAACAAAAATCATGAATGCAGAGCCACGAAGAATCGGTACAATTGAAATTGTATTCGAAATGCAAGGTGTAGCAGACGAAAAAAACAAAACGATCTTAGAACGCGCAGCAATGACTTGTCCTGTATTTCTAAGTTTAAGCAGTGAAATTGAAAAGAAAATTACTTTTAACTGGAAGTAGTTTTTCTAAACTCAGTATATAAGCCATCGATTATTTTGATGGCTTTTTTGTTTCTTTATGTATTGCGAAATTTAACTAAATGGCAGTTGTTAAATAGGTAAGAATATTCTTAATTATTAAATGTAATGCTTAACTTGCTCCAAGTTATATTCTTAATTGTTCAAAAATGAAAAAGCTGGTAATATTTAGTGTACTTACTGTTTTATTGTTTACTTCTTGTCTTGGGCGCAAAAAAAAATATTATGGCACTTCTAAGTCTCTTACTATTTCACAATACTATTCGAATGGGGATTATTATAATTCATTTCGCAGCGCAGTGGAGATTTTAAAAATAAAATCCACAGTAGAAAATAAAAATGAAGCTCTTTCTGTTATAGAAGATTCCTATTTAAAATATTTGGATAATCAAGAAAAAAAGCTAGAGCTTAATTTAAGAACATTAAAGGAAGATATCAATTATGATCGTGTAAATTTAGAAACGGATAATGATACGAAACGTCTCTATAAAGATTGTGCCTTCCTCCAGGAAACTTATAATTTATGGCGATCCAGTATTGAACTTATCGGTCCTCTTTATTATGGAGGAAGAGAACTTACTTTCCCTATAAAAAATTATTCAGAGATTGTTACAAAAGCGAGAGACAAGTATAGTGATTTTTTATTTAGAGCTGCTAAAAGCCATACAGAAGGTTTAGTAAATTCGTTATCTCATGATGATAAAAGCGCTTATAGGCAGGCTTATGATATTTATGTGAGGATGCAGGAATTTGATATTACTTATAAGAGGGCAGAAGTTACAGTACTCAAAGATGAAGCATTTAAAAAAGGACAAAGTTATATCTCTGTTACAATAAATAATTTGCCTAAAGAATATAAACGTACAGAAAAAGATCTTGTTAATAGTTTAGATTTGGGGAGATGGATTACAATAGGAAAAGACGGCAGAGGGAAATACGATTTTAATTTTGCAATTACTATCGAGAAATCTGATATAAGTAAAGGAGATGTGCGAAGAACGGTTTTTGAAAAAGAAAAACGAATAATAGTTGAGAATAATCAAACAGACAGAGATCGAAGATCTGCCTCCTCAAGAGATAGATTTATTAAAAGCAGATTAGAGATTATCGACTTACATAAAGATATATTAATAAGAGGAACAATAAAAGCAATAAATAATTATACTAAAAAAATGAATACCAGCCTCCTTGAAGTTCCTTCTCAATTTGTCTATTCCTATGCACTTCAAGATGGAGACGTACTCGCAATTGATCCTGAATACCTGCCATTATTAGAAAATGCTCCTCTGGATGTCCCTAATGATTATGAAATGATTGAAATGGGCTTGAGTAAATTTAAAAATGAAATAGTATCGACAATATTGAATGAGTTATATTATAGAAAATAAAAAATAGAAAATAGAAAAGGGTATCTTATAATAAAAGATACCCTTTTCTCATTAACTAACAACCAAAATATTTATTATTCTGAAAATTCTAATTTTTTCAATTTATTCCATCCGCCTCGAGTGAAATCGGGTATTTCAACAGGAGCAGAATTATTATCCAATGAAATTTCAGTTAATGGACCAAGACAAGACCATTCTGCTAAATCGTATACATCCATATCTAATGGAAGTCCTTTTTGTAAACAGTAAATTAATCTGTAGTCCATAATGAAATCCATTCCGCCGTGACCTCCAACTTTTTTAGCCTGTTCTTCAATGCCTTTAGCAATTGGATGTTTGTATTTTTCCATCAGAGCTTTTTTAACATCAGCAGGAACAAATGAGTGTGCGCTTAATTTTTCATGATTTGGCTTAACGTCATCGCCTAATTCTTTTCCATCTAAAGCATAACCTTCTAACGGATATTTATTAGCAAAACCTTTTGTACCGCTTAATTGGTACATTCTGCTGTACGGACGAGGAGAAGTTACATCATGCTGAATCTGAATTGTTTTTCCATTTTCCGTACGAATCATCGTCATGGTGTGATCTCCGTTTCTAAAATCTTTAATTTCTTTTCCAGATTTTTCTTTGATATAAGCAGGATTTCCAACCGCTTTTGTATCCATAGAAACCAAGAAATTCATTTTGTCTCCACGGTGAATATTTAAAGCCTGACAAGCTGGCCCCATTCCGTGAGTGGCATAAACATCACCTCGATGTTTGATGTTATAGTCCATTCTCCAGTTGTTCCAATATTCTCCCCAGAATGGCTGTAAACCATGAATATAAGAACCTTCAGCATGAAGAATTTCTCCAAATAAACCTTGCTGTGCCATGTTTAAAGTTGTCAATTCGAAGAAATCGTACACGCAATTTTCTAACTGCATACAGTGTTTACGAGTTTTTTCTGAAGTATCAATAAGCTCCCAAATTTCTTTCATAGTCAAAGCGCCTGGAACTTCAATAGCAACGTGTTTTCCGTCTTTCATTGCTTGAACCCCAATAACAGCGTGATGAAGCCAGTCTGTTGCTACGTAAACCAAATCTACATTTGGCAGTGCCGTAACTTTTCTCCAGACATTTTCGTCGCCATAAAATTCCTGTGCTTTTGGAAAGCCGGCTTTCGTTAAAATTTCATTAGCTTTCGTTGTATTTTCTTGAGTCATATCGCATAATGCTACGATTTCTACACCCGGAATATGCGTCATGCGTTCTACAGCTCCAGGACCACGCATTCCAAGGCCTATAAAAGCCACACGAACAGTTGGAATTGACGGCGCAGCTAAACGTAAAACATCTGTTTGACCTTTTGCGCGCGATGGAGTTTTTGTTTTTATCATTTGAGCCGTTGCAAATGTTCCCCACAACATAATGCAAACGGCCAAAATGAATTTTAAATTACTGGTTTTCATAATTAATTTGTTTTAAATGTTTTGATAATTTTTGATTATCGGAAATATTGAGATTTTTTTATTTTTAGAAATTGCTTACGGTAAAGAATTAAAATTTATTTCAGGTTTTTTATTGGTCATCGGTCTTGTAAAGTTAGTTTTTGGTGTTGTATAATTATTAAAAAAGCCTCCATTTTTTAAATAGAAAGAATCGTTTTCTGTGCCTCCGGAAAAATCCATACGATACTCTTTTGCACCAGTATTGTCATTGGTAAATCGGGCAGTATTAATTTCTGTCCAATTCCCTTTTTCATCGCAAATCCATTGATTATTGAATAAAACTTTACGGGAATAATCGCCTTGCTCTGGAATAAAATTTTCTAAAAAAGAGTGAAATCTTTTTAAATAAGTATTGGTTTTTGGACGGTTAAAACTTGCAATAAGCATCCATTTATTTGTTTCAGGGGCATAAAAATAAGCGGTATACGTTGTGGTATTGTCTCCGTTTGGAGATCCTTTGAGCAAGAATTTGTATGTTGTACCTGCTTTCCAATTATACTTCAGATAACTTTGTCCGCCAGAACCTTCATTTCCAAATTCACCTGTATGAACATTTTCTCCTTTTTTAAGCATTTTGATCTTGTGTGATTCTGGAATACTCTGAGGATCATCCGTATTAAAAGGACTCCAAACTGAGAATAAAATTCTTCTTTCGGTCGCTGCGTTTACCTGAATTCCGAAATATCCTTCACCAAAACCATTTGCCATAAAATAAGAGCCTATTTTATCTTCATTTTCAGGAACGGTAATTTCGTTATAAAACCATTCGGCATTTATGTTTTCTGGAACACCATAATTTAAGTGAACAGATGGACCGCGGCGTCCCCAGTGATAAAAATTTCCTTCATTATTTGGGACAAAAGAGATTTTTCCGTCGTAATCAACGCTGGAAATTTTTAATCTATTGATGGATGGAAAACGATCGCCACTTTTACTAATTCCTTTTATTTTCAGTGCTACATAGCCTTCCTGATTGATTTTCCAGTTTCCGACTAAAATCTCTTTTTTTGAAGTATTAAAAGTTACTTTTTTTACTTCATTATAAATTGAAAATTCAAGCTCCGATTTCCCATAAACTTCAACAGATTCCTCAACAGAAATCTGGAAAGTTCCCGGTTTAAAAATTCTGAAATAAACCGTAAATGTTTCATCAGCATTTTTCCAATTCTCGATGCCATTATCAGTAATGGTATTGTTTTCTTCTAAATGTTTAGAACTGTATGCATTTCCTGCCAATGGTAAAGAAATCTCCGTTTTTGGGTTTTCTAGAACATTATTTTCTGTATTAATTTCATTGTGATCTGCACAGGAAAAAGATACAAGTGAAAAAGCTAAAATCAGGTTTAATAAATTTCTCATTAGTAAGTATTGAATGATTAACTTTTTTAAAGCCTCTCTAATTTTTTACAACTAAAGAGGCTGTTAAAAACAATAAACAACTCTAAAACGATTATGGGTTTTGGGTTAAAGTTCCCGGATATGCATTAATTTCTGATTGTGGAATGTATTGTACTACACGTAAACTCGTTGCAGGAACATCATTCATTGGCAGATGCGGACCTGGATAACGGCGGGTCATTGTCTGTCCGTTTCTGTAAACATCATAACCACGATGCGCTTCAAAAGCAAGCTCTAATTGACGTTCTTCATCTATTCGCTGTATTGCATTTGAGCTGCTAAGAGAGGTATAACCGCCGCCAATAATGGCTCTTTCTCTCACAATATTCAAATTGGTCAAGGCATTAGTATAATCTCCTTTTTTTGCATACGCTTCAGCAAGATTCAAATACATTTCTGCCAATCTCGAAATGATAGGAGAGTGCAAGTGAGAGTCATTGTCTTGAAGTGAGCATTTTGTGATATAATACATTGGATAAACACGATTGAGAAGCATCATATAATCTTTTTCGCCCGTATATGTTTTTCCTTCATATACAATAGAATATTGATTTTCTGCCGCATTTATGGTTGTCAGATTGTAATTTGTACTTCCGATAGTAATATAAAACGAACCATCAGTATTACGTTTTAAAGGTTGCTGCATGTAGTTGTAACCTGTTTGAGTTCCTCCCGCGTTAAAAACATCGTAGATAAAACGAAAAGCTTCTGTTTTATTACCTGCGGCGTCAGTTGCATATTGCGGATCAATAAATGCCCAGCGCGCATCATTTTTTCCTCCAGCTTTATGAAGTAAATCTAAATATTTGGCACTGGCATACATTTCTCCCCAGCCTTGACCTTGAATATTGGCATACATACCTCCAATTCCGTAATAGTGATCGTAACCAGAAAACTCAGAAGCAACTTGTTTTACGGCAAAAATGGTTTCCGTTTGTTCTGGAGCGTCAGGTGCATAAGTATTATATTTCATGAAGCTTGAACGGCTTAATAAATTGTAACGGCCGCTCGCAATTACTTTATTAGAATATTCTATAGACTGCGTTGCATACTCTTGATTTGGCGTTTCATACGTACCGCTCATGTACAAATAAATTCTAGAAAGCATTGCCTGAGCTGCTTCTTTCGTTGCGTAAGCAGCAGTTTTATCTGCATTCATTAAAGATTCAGCTTTTTTCAAATCATTTATTGCCTGTGCGTAAGTGTCTTGAACAGTTGAACGATCCGGTAAAGTCAAATTGTTTAAATCATCCGGCAGACCATTTACAATTGGAACACCCAAATTGCTTTCAGGAGATTGTGCATAAGGTCTTCCGTAAGTTTTGCATAAGTAGAAGTAAATCATGCCTCTTAAATAATAAGCTTCTCCTAACTGCTGGTCTACAGCTTGACTTTCTCCTTCTTTAATAATTTTAATTAAATCACTGGACTGCGAAATAATCTTGTAACTATTGTTCCAAAAAACAGATAAACGATCATTATTAGTAACATGCTGATACGAGATAAAAGAATAAAATGAATCAGTAGATGTTCCTCTAATCATAATGTTATCACCAGGATATTCGCCAACCCTGTGCATAACGTCTGACCAGCCTTTAAGCTGCGCATAACATCCGTTTAATAAAACTTCAATAGAAGCTTCTTTATCTTCCTGAATTTTGTCTTGTGTGTAGGAATCAAAAGGTTCTCTGTCTAACTCACATGAAGACAGGAAACTAATTGCTGTAAATAATAGAAATATCTTTTTCATGATTTTGTTTTTAAAGAGTTAAGTTAAGTCCTAATACCACTTTTCTTGTTGAAGGATAAACCTGTGTCGCAACACCAGAAATTGCACCATTAATTGGCGGGATTTCAGGATCAACTCCAGAATAATGTGTGATAGTAAATAAATTCTCTCCAGCGATGTACAATCTTAAATTTGAAATGTAAAGGCTTTCAATCGGCATGTTATAACCCAAAGTCACACTTCTCATTTTAAGGTACGTTCCAGTTTCTAAGAAACGAGAAGAAGCTTTGTTGGAGTTACTTGGATTGTTGTAAATAGCCTGCGGATGCGTTGCAATATCTCCAGGTTTTTCCCAACGGCTCCAGCCGCTGTGCAAATTCATTTGATTACGATCTGTGTAAGCGCCGTCTGAATCAAACTCTGCTCTTGCATAATTGTAAATTTCTCCGCCTACAGAATAACTGAAGATAGCTGCGAAATCGAAATTTTTATAGTTTAAATTAGTTGAAAAACCTCCAAAAAAATCAGGCGTATAGGCTCCAATTACTTTTTGGTTTTTAGATGCATCTCCATAATCGTACGTTTTAACACGAGCTCCGTTTGCATCTGTTGTCATCCATTGCGGTTTTCCGTTTTCGGGATCAACGCCAGCCCATTCTGTTAAATACCAGCTGTCTACATCTCTTCCCGGACTAAGAAGTTTAGAAGCAGAACCTGCAATACCGCTTCCGTCTCCAACAATAATCTGAGTTTTACCGCCGTAAAGGCTTGTAACTTTATTTTTGTTTGTACCGATGTTGGCATCAACAGACCATTTTAAATTATCATTTTTAATAATGTCTACATTAATCGATGCTTCAAAACCTCTGTTGTTTACCGCGCCAACGTTTCTCCAGATGCTGGTTACTCCAATTACACCAGGAAGAGGCACTCTGTATAAAAGATCAGAAGTATTTTTATTGTAATAATCCAAAGTAATGTTTACACGATTAAACAATCCGATATCCAAACCGATATCGCCGGTATATGTTTTTTCCCAGCTTAAATCTGGATTTGCCAATTGTGAAATTAAAGCCCCTGGGTTTTCATTATAACTTTGTGAAAAAGAATATAATGGAAGGTGAGGATATAAGCTGTTGGGTCTGTTTCCGACAGAACCATAACTGGCTTTCAATTTTAGATTATTAATAAACTCGGCATGGAAAAAGCTTTCTTTATGAATATTCCATCCACCGCTCACAGAAAAGAAATTTCCGTATTGTGCATTTTTTCCAAAATTTGAAGCTCCATCTCGGCGGAAAGAAACTTGCCCTAAATAACGATCGTCATAAGAATAATTCAAGTTTGATAGCAAAGATTGTACAGCCCATTGTGATCTTCCTCCCGCTACTTTTTCTGGAACCGCAGCAGCATCGGCAACAACAATTCCCGGCGGAATTCCAGTTGCTATTCCGTTGCTGTATTTAGAATTGTATTCGTTCCATTCATAACCCGCAACAGCGTTGAAACTATGTTTGTCAAAAGTCTTATTAAATCGCAAAAGCTGATTGCTGTAAACTCTATTATAGGTGCTAAAATAATCTTCGATTCTACCTTTAACCGCTTCTCCTGATGAAGATCTAGGATCTGAGTAGTAGGATGAATTGTAGTTTCCTAAAATATAATTGTTTACAGAAGCATAAGTAAGCCAGCTTGTAAATTTGATATCAAAATCTAGGTTAGCACGAACGGTATAGCTCTCAGATTCACCATAATTCCATTGTAAATCATATAAATAATTAGAGCCAGTTGTGTTTACCCAAGTTGGATTTGGTGCATTTCCAACCAAAGTTCCATCTTCTAAATACGGACTATCCCAAGGCATATTTCCGTACAAAGCACCTACAGAATGCTGTTGGTCAAAAGTAGTTTCTTTGGTTAAGTTTATTTGAGGACGTAATGTAAACCACGTATTTGGTTTGTACTCAAATTTCATTAAACCATTGTATTTTTTATATTCGTAGCCTTTTACAGCGCCAGTTTCATCATAATATCCAAGCGAAACATAACTTTTAAAGTTGTCGCCGCCTCCGCTGATAGATAAGTTGTAATCGTTTGCTATTCCTGTTTGAGAACCATTTTTCCACCAATCGTAATTTTGGTTTCTTAATTCAGGAGTCCACCACCAAACATTTTCAAAATCTTCTTTATTAGCAAAAGAATCATATAAATCATATAATTCTGCACCGTTCATAATATCAAAATTTCCGTTATTGATTGTAGTCATTGCCGTTCTAGCAGAAAAATTGATAGATGGTTTTCCTTTCTTACCGCTTTTAGTGGTTACTACAATAACTCCATTGGCACCTTGAGAACCGTAAACTGCAGTCGAAGCGGCATCTTTAAGAACAGTAAGTGTTTCAATATCTGCCGGATTCATATTTCCAGAACTGCTTCCAACAATTACCCCATCAATCACCCAAAGCGGATCTGTGCTTCCGTTTACGGTGGTTCTACCACGTATAATAATTTTTCCAACAGATCCTGGCTGGCCTCCGCCTGTGTTTACAAAAACACCAGTAGCTTTTCCTGCCAGCATATTTTCGACAGCAGGAGTAGTAATGTCAAGAATTTTCTTGTTGTCCAACGTTTGCAGCGATCCAGTTAAACTCTCTTTTTTTACTTTACTGTATCCTACCACAACAACTTCATCCATTTGCTGGCCCAATTCTTTCATTGTAATTTTTAAAGAAGAATTTCCAGCAGGAGCTTCTTGTTCCTGCATTCCAAGAAATGAAAATACTAATACGGTTGAGGCGCTTGGAACTTCGATAGCAAAACTTCCGTCCATATCGGTTTGAACACCGGTTTTACTTCCTTTAATCACAACATTAACTCCAGGAATTGGAGATCCTTTTTCGTCGACTACTTTCCCTTTTACAATTTTTTGAAATGCCAATAAACTGGTTTTGTTTGAAGCAATTTCACTAATTGGTGCTGCAGGCGCTGCTTGAATACTTAAAGACAACAATGAAAACAAAGCAGTTTTTAAGCTTTTTTCAAGTACAGAATGCATTCTAAAAGTGCTGGACTTTTTAGCGAATACTTTTTTCATACTCTGGTTAGGTTTTGGTTAATAATTGAGTTTTTTGTTTAGTTGATTTTTTCTTTTCTACTATAAAAATTTTGGTTTTGTTGACGTTTTTGAATTCGTTTTTTTAACTAAAAAAGGTTAAAAATGAATACGAATTTTAAGGTCTAAATTCTAATTGTTCGACGAAACTATAGATTAAAAAATTATAAAACAAGAAAAAACACAAAAAATGTGCTCGAACACACAAAATTTATGTTCTCGAGCACATAAAATTGTGTTAGTGATTTTTTTTAAGATAAAAAGCTGTTGATATTCTAAAATAAATTGTACAAACGACAGTTGTCAGATTTAATCGGATTCTTAGCGGGTAGTTTTGTTTTTTAAAGAATATAAAGCGCATCAGTTTTTTACTAAGAATTTCGCAATAGTTATTTTCTAATGCTAAGAATTAATTAAGTATTTTTAGAATTTGGATATGTGAGTTTTTTCTTTCTGTAAAAATTTTTATTGCAGAAGTAAAAAAAGGCGATTAGATTTTCTGAAAAAGTTTGCCTTATATTAGCATTTTTAAAAGAAATAGAAATGGTGTTTTTTTGAAAGTTAAAAACACAATCTTAAAATGTCATTTCTTATTTTGAAAAATTAAAATAAAACCGAAAAAATGAATTCAGATTTAAAAGCCTACAAAGTCAATCTCGTTAAACAAAATGAAAAGATAAACATTGAAAATTTAGATCCTGATTTTTGGGAAAAAGCAAATTGTCTAACAGATTTTTGTTCGCCTTGGAAAACAGATTCATTTTCTAAAATTGAATTTAGAGCGAGATGGAATTTAGATTATCTGTATTTTAATTTTCAGGTTTTTGATTCGGAAATTTATACAGATAGAACAGATGATTCTACAGACAGTATTTGCAATTCAGATAGAGTGGAGCTTTTTTTTAGAAAAGATGAAAAACTAAGTCCGTATTATTGTCTGGAGATGGATGTAGATACTCGCGTTTTAGACTTTGAAGCTTATCCGGAGTGGAATTTTGATTATAACTGGAACTGGCCAAAAGGACATTTGGAAATATATTCGTTTCAAGACCAAAAATCATTTACTGTACAGGGAAAGATAAGCATGACATCATTAAAAGAATTAGATTTAATTCAAGATAATGTTATACAAATAGGCGTCTATCGCGCGAAATTTTCGCAGAATGAAAATCTAGAATATGAACCCACATGGATTTCCTGGGTTAATCCTAAAACAGAAAAACCTAATTTCCATACCGCTTCTTCATTTGGGAAATTTATTCTCGAAGATTAAAATTAATAGATATAAAAGTCGGCATTTTCAACATTAATAATATCAATAGGCAGTAAAATCGTTTCAGGTATTTCTTTACTGTACAAGAAATGTTCTGCCAATGTGCTAACGCCTAAATAAGCCTGTCTTTTTTGATTTTGATGAATTAAGAAGTGGAGTAATCCTTCATTTAAATAATCCAAATTTTTAGCTATTAAATCATACCCAATCAAAGCTATTTTTTTGTTTTTTTGAGCAGCAATAGTTGTGGCAATCTGATACGCTTTGGATGTAGTCACAAACACACCGCTTAGATCTGGATTTTCTTCTAAAAAATTTAAAAATTTACTTTCAACATTTGGGTGTTTGAGTTTTAAAGTGGTCAGTGAAAAAGAATACAGTTTTTTTTCTTCAAAATAACTTCTAAAACCTTTTTCCTTTTCCTGCATGTGAACAGCGTTCTTCAAGCTTTCGTCAATATGTACAATTGCAATTTGTCCTTTAGATAAAATTAAGTTCATTAAGCTGGCGGCAACCCGGCCGCTTTTGTAAAGATCCTGACCCACAAAGCATTTTACAGAACTTGACTGTACTTGATTGTTGAAAGTGTTTACAATAACATTTGCCTCTTCATAAACTTTTACTACTTCCAGAGTTTCTTTATGAAATACTGGTGCAATTAATACCGCGTCAGGTTCAAGATTTAAAACCGTATTATTGGTGTTTACAAACGACTTTTTATTTTCTGGATTAAAATAATGAATACTAATATTGACACTGTAAGGCTTGAATTCCTTTACGGCATCTTGAATTCCATTAACACAAGGAAGCCAATAAGAATCTATTTCCGGATCTGGAAGAAGAACACAGATTTTATAAATCTTGGTATTCTTTAGATTTCGGGCAATTAAATTCGGTTCATAATCAATAACATTTAAGACCTCATTAATTTTTTCCAGCGCGGCAGGAGAAACCTTTCCTCTATTATGCAAAACCCTGTCGACAGTTCCTTTAGAAACTCCGGCCATTTGCGCAATGTCTTTAATAGTATATTTTTTATCCATAGAAGCAAATATATAAATTACATTTAATTTTTCGGAATATAGTTTTTTCTGAATTTTAAAAATGTGCTCGAGAACATTTAAAAGTGTGTTCGAGCACATTTTTATGAATTTATTTGTTTTATCAAAATATAATCTATAGTTTCGTACAATCAAAACCCAAAATCAAAGTAAATTTACTAATCAAAATATACTTTAAAACATTGTTTTTTAGTATTTTAATAGCTTCTTTTTAAATGAGGAAAATTACAGCTTCAGCGCCGGGTAGAACCTGTCTTTTTGGAGATCATCAAGATTATTTAGGACTTCCTGTAATAGCCTGCGCCATAGATAGAAATATAAAATTAATTGCTGAGGAAAATAAGACCGAATCGTTTGTTCTAAATATGATTGATATTGACGAAATTCGAGTTATAGACATTCATGCATCTTTTGAAAAATTAGAACCACGAGATTATTTTGCTTCTTCCCTTCGCGTTTTACGAAGATACGGCTGTAAACCTAGCACAGGCTACACGATTACCATTACTGGAGACATTCCAATTAATTCTGGAACATCGAGTTCGTCGGCTTTATTAATGGCTTGGATCCGATTTCTGATTGAAGCTTTTGGAATCGATCATGAAGTTACACCAGAATTCCTTTCGAAATTAGGATACGAATCTGAAGTTTTGGAACATGCAGAACCTGGCGGCATGATGGATCATTTTAGTATTGGAGTAGGGAATATCGTTTATATTAACACCAAAAAACCTTTCTCTTTTGATGTGATCGGAACAGAGTTAAAAGGTTTAATAACTGGAGTTTCGGGAGTTCCTAAAGAGACAATTGGATTAATTGGCGAGTTAAAAGGAAATGCGCTGATGGCAATTGATGTTGTAAAACAAAATCATCTCCATTTTGATCTAAATGCTTCAGAAATTGAAGATTTAGATCAATATCGAAATTGTCTTCCAGATCGTTTGATTCCCTATTTTGAAGCAGCGATTAAAAACTATCATTATACGAAGGAAGCCTTAAAAGAATTTGAAAAACCAGTTTTAGACCTTGAAAAAATTGGTGCTTTAATGAATGGTCACCATGAAGTATTGCGTGATCTTCTCAAAATAACCGTTCCTAGAATTGATGCCATGATTAATGCAGCCTTAAAAGCGGGAGCATACGGAGCAAAAATTGTGGGTTCTGGCGGAGGAGGAAGTATTGTTGTGATTGCCGATCCTAAAAATGAAGATGCAGTAATAAGAGCAATTTTAAATGCGGGAGCAGAAGAGGCCTATGTGGTGAATGTGGATCCCGGAGTACGAATTATTGATAATATTGAAATTTTAAAATAAGATGCACGACAATTTAGTGATTTTAGCAGGCGGCGCTTCTTCGCGCATGAAAAAAGAAGCAGTTTTAGATAATTTATCTCCAGAAGAAATAGCGCAGGCTAACGAAAGAAGCAAAGGTTTAATTGGTGTCGGCGCAAGTGGAAGACCTCTTTTAGATTATCTTTTGTGGAATGCAAAAAAAGCAGGTTACAAAAATATCTACATTATTATAGGTGAACAAGGAGAATTGTTTAAAGAGTTTTACGGAACCAAAATGAAAAATAATGATTTTCACGGTCTCAATATTTCTTTTGCAGTTCAATATATTCCTGAGGGAAGAGTGAAGCCTTTTGGAACTGCAGATGCTTTGTTTCAGGCTGTAGAACAATATCCGGAATTGAATTCTCAATTTTATTCGGTTTGCAACAGCGATAATTTGTATTCTGCAGAAGCACTGCGCGCATTAAGAGAAACAGAAAGTCCGAACGCTTTTATTAGTTATGACCGCGATGCAATGGAATTTCCGCAAGAACGTATTTCACGTTTTGCAATTGCAAAATTAGATCAGAATAAGCAGTTACTGGATATTCTGGAAAAGCCTTCAGAAGACGTTTTGGAACACTATAAAGACAGCGAAGGAAAAATAAGAGTAAGTATGAATGCTTTTAAGTTTAACGGTAAGACATTATTTATACATCTTAAAAATTGTCCGGTTCATCCGGAGCGTGATGAGAAAGAATTACCAACTGTTCTTTTAAACTCCGTAAAGGAAAATCCGAATACTACAGTTGGAATTCCGTTCTCAGAGCATGTTCCCGACTTAACTGCCAAAGAAGATATTGCCGATGTAAAAGCATATTTGGCAAAATATTACCCTTATTTAAATTGGGACAATAAAAATTAACAAAATATTCATATCTAAATTAGAGATTAAGGAAAATTAATGTACTACTTTTGTTTTGCAAAAAAAATGCAGATATTTGCATAAATTACGCATCAGGTAATTAAAGCGTTGATTCTAATTTAGATTTTGAAAAAATTAAATCTACTAACCAATCAACCCAAAAATTATGACAAACATTCAGAGTGCAATACAGTTAGAGAAAAAGAATACCATTGTTCCAATGGTTATTTTAACCTTGTTGTTTTTTATCTTAGGGTTTGTAACCTGGCTTAACGGACCACTAATTCCGTTTTTTGAATTGGCTTGCGAATTGTCTTCTTCTCAAGCTTACTTTGTAACATTCGCCTTTTATATAGCTTATTTTGTAATGGCAATTCCGTCTTCCTATATTATTGAAAAAGTGGGATATAAAAACGGAATTTCTTTAGGACTTTTAATAATAGCTGCTGGAGCTTTTATGTTTTATCCTGCAGCTGCAAGCCGAACATTTATTTTATTTTTACTGGCTTTGTTTGTAATGGGGACAGGCTTGGCAGTTTTACAAACAGCATCCAATCCGTACGTTGTGGTAATTGGCCCAAGAGAAAGTGCTGCGGCAAGAATCAGCGTTTTGGGTATTGCAAATAAACTTGCAGGATTTGTAGCGCCAATTGTGCTTACGGTTTTGGTATTGTCAAATATGCAGGATTTTACAGCAGACAAAATAGCCTTGATGGATGAAGCTGCAAAAACAAACGCCCTAAATTCTCTTGCATTGCAATTACAAAGACCGTATCTTTATATGGGTTTGATAATTACTGTTTTAGCTTTATTGGTAAAATTTTCTCCTTTACCGGAAATTGATTTGGATGAAGAAGGAAATGTTGCTCATTTAAGTATTTTTAAACAAATCAAAAATGCATTCAGGCATCCGCAGCTGGTTTTAGGAGTTATTACATTAATGTTGTATTTGTCTGCCGAAGTTTTAGCAGGAGATTCTATCGGAGGTTTCGGTAAACAATTGGGAGTGTATGGTAATAATGGGAATTTCTATCTAAAATTAACTTCGTTTACCATGTCTGCAATGGTTATTGGGTATATATTGGGAATAGTTTTAATACCTAAATATGTTTCGCAGGTCTCCGCTTTAAAAATTTCAGGAATATTAGGTATACTGCTGGTTTTTGCAATTGTTTTGGTTTCGCCAAAAATTATGATTGCATTGCCGGGAATTCCAAATATACCGTTGGTAATTTTTTTTGTAGCACTTTTAGGATTAGCAAATGCTTTGTGCTGGCCTGCAATATGGCCAATGGCTTTGCAGGATTTAGGCGGTTATACAAAAATAGGAAGCGCGATTTTGATAATGGGAATTATTGGCGGTGCAGTTTTTCCATTGTTTTACGGAATGATTACGGAAAGCATAAATGCTTCAATTGTTGCAAAAAATATGCAAAATGTTTCTAGAAGCGGTAATCAGGTAGCGTATTTAATGTTGCTTCCGTCCTATGCAATGATTTTATTTTATGCTGTAAAAGGGCATAAATACAGGAAATGGAGTAGTTGAATAAGAAAATAAAAATAATATATCATGTTAAAAAGTAAAATTGACAAAGCAACAGGTTTCGAAAAAAGATTCGAAAACATTAATACAGTTGTTTTTGAGAACTCAACAGAAGCTTCAAAAGAAGTAGCGCAGGAAATTGCAGCTTTAATCAAAGAAAAACAGAAAGAAGGCAAACCTTGTATTTTAGGATTGGCTACAGGTTCTTCTCCAAAAGGATTATATGCAGAATTGGTTCGTCTTCATAAAGAAGAAGACTTGAGTTTTAAAAACGTAATTAGTTTTAATTTGGATGAATACTATCCAATGGAGCCAAATTCTATCAACAGTTATGTTCGTTTTATGAAAGAACTGTTGTTTGATCATGTCGATATTCTACCTGAAAACGCTCACGTTCCAGATGGACTTTTAACAAAAGAACAAATTGCAGATTATTGTCATGAATATGAAGCTAAAATCGAAGCTTTAGGCGGAATCGATTTGCAGATTCTTGGAATTGGAGGAAACGGACATATCGGTTTTAACGAGTCTGGTTCACTTCAGAACTCTAAAACTCGTTTGGTTGCGTTAGATCATATTACGAGAGTTGCGGCAAGTAAAGATTTCTTCGGTTTAAATAATACGCCAAGAACTGCGATTACACTTGGAGTGAAAAAAATCATGGAAGCTAAAAGAGTAATCTTATTGGCTTGGGGTGAAGGAAAAGCAAATGTTGTCAAAAAATCTGTTGAAGACGAAGTTACAAACAGAGTTCCTGCTTCATTTTTGCAAGAGCATAATAATGCAGTTTTTATTTTAGATAAAGAAGCTTCTTCAAAATTAACGAGAGTTAATAAACCTTGGCTGGTAGAAAAAATCGTTTGGACAGATAAATTAACTCGTAAAGCAGTTTTAGGATTGGCATTAGATCTTAAAAAACCAATTTTAATGCTTACAGATGCTGATTATATCGAAAATGGTATGAGCGATTTGCTGGCAGATTCTGGTCCAGCTTACGATATCAATATTAATATTTTTAATAAATTACAGAACACCATTACAGGATGGCCAGGTGGAAAACCAGATGCAGACGATTCTAACCGTCCAGAAAGAGCTGAGCCTGCTAAAAAACGTGTATTAATTTTCAGTCCGCATCCAGATGATGATATTATCAGTATGGGAGGAACTTTTATGCGTTTGCAAAATCAAGGACATGAAGTGCATGTGGCGTACCAAACTTCTGGAAATATTGCTGTTGCAGATGATGAAGCATTGCGTTTTGCAAGATTCGTAATTGATTACAACGAAAAATTCGGAATCAAAAGTGAAGAAGCAGATAATATTTACAAAAAAGCACATTCATTTTTAGAGAATAAAAACAACAGTGAAATTGACATTCCTGAAGTTCGTTACATTAAAGGTTTAATTAGAAAAGGAGAGGCGAGAGCGACGAGTCATTTTGTGGGTCTTCCTGACAGTCAGATTCATTTTATGGAATTGCCTTTCTACGAAACTGGAACAATTGAGAAAAAACCAATTGGTGCAGAAGATATTCAGCTGACAGTTGATTTAATTGAAAAAATTAAACCGCACCAAATTTATGCTGCTGGAGATTTAGCAGATCCACACGGAACACATAAAGTTTGTTTGGATGCTATTTTTGAAGCTGTAAAAATTTTAAAACCAAAATCATTTATGGATGACTGCTGGTTATGGTTGTACAGAGGTGCTTGGCAAGAATGGGGAATTGACGAAGTTGAAATGGCAGTTCCGATGAGTCCAGACCAAGTTTTAGAAAAACGTCACGGAATCTTCAAACACCAATCACAAAAAGACGGAGTTGTTTTTCAAGGAACAGATGCAAGAGAGTTCTGGCAGAGAGCAGAAGACAGAAACCGCGAAACAGCAGCTTTATATCACCAATTAGGTTTAGCGACTTATGCAGCGATGGAAGCTTTCGTGAGATGGCATTATTAACAGTCTTAGTTAACAGTCTCAGTTAACAGTGTCAGTTATCAGTCGGTGTGATCTGCGACTGAAAACTGCAACTAAAAACTGCGACTGAAAACTTTGTTTACATAATAATTTGAAGCAGGAAGAGAGAATCGAAAAAGGTTCTTTTTTCTTGCTTCTTTTTTTTAAGATGCTATCCCGACACTTCGGGACTAAGATTATGAGGTTCTAAGTTTTTAATTTCTGTCTTCGGTTTTGTTTTAACTGTAAACTGCGACTGCGACTGAAAACTATTTTTTTAATCTGTGGCAAAAGAAAAAATAAGTGATAGTTTTGCAAACAATTGAGTCAGGAAAGAAGAAAAAAAAGTCTTTCATCTTGCTTCTACCTCTTTCTTCTTAAAAAAAAAAACTATGGAACAAGACAAAAAACTTCTCATAAAGTTAGCACATACCAAAATGCCTTTCGGTAAATACGAAGGTAAATTTTTAATTGATCTTCCGGAATATTATGTGGTTTGGTATCATAATAAAGGATTTCCAAAAGGAGAACTCGGACAGCAGCTGCAATTGATTTATGAATTAAAACTGAATGGATTGGAGGAATTGATTCGAAATATTAAGAAGCAGTATCCGAAACCATAAATATGTTAAGACAATAAACCTTATTTTGTTATTCTTTTGTCTTATTGTGGCTTTTTGCTAAATAATATATTTATAGTATTGTGGGTATATAATTAGCAGAAGAATGAGGGTAATTCAAAGTGCGTGGACATGTAATAAGCCAAGTTTGTTAACTACAAGTCTAGGTTGGCTCTCTCCTGAATATAACTTAATGGCTTGGACGTTGAGCTGTTTACAATTAAAAAAATATTATCCAGAATTAATTCTATATAGTGATAGTGTTTCCGCTAAAATGCTGGTTGATACGTTAAAGCTTCCGTACAGTGAAGTAATATGTAATCTCGATTCATTAAATATTTACCATCCTCAGCTTTGGGCACTTCCAAAGATATCAGCATATTCTCAGCAAGAAAAACCATTTCTACATGTTGATGGAGATGTCTTTATTTGGAAAAAATTCAATGATTCATTAGTGAAAGGAAATTTGATAGCTCAAAATATAGAAGCAGCTACAGATTATTATGAAAAAATAATGATTTCACTAGAGTCTGAATTGAATTTTTTTTCCAGATGAAATTCTAAAAGAAAGAAAGTCAAAAGAACAGATTTTAGCATATAATGCTGGAATATTTGGAGGAAGTGATATTTCCTTTTTTAAAGAATATACTGAAAAATCCTTTGATTTTGTTGGGAAAAACACATTAAATCTTTCCAAAATAAATGTTTCAAACTTCAATATATTTTTTGAACAATATCTTTTTTATTGTTTAGCAAAGAAGTATAAGAAAAAAGTGAGGGTATTAATATCAAAGATAATTGGTGACAACCAATATAGAGGTTTTGGTGATTTTGAGAGAGTTCCATATAATAATGATTATATACATCTATTAGGAAGCTATAAGCGTAATGATTTTGTTTGTAAGCAGATGGCTAATAGACTTCGGCAGGATTATCCAGAATACTATTATCGAATAATAGATTTATTTAAAAGAAATAAATTATCTCTTTATAAAGACTATTATAAATTAGGAACTACGACTGAAAATTATCTGTTACATAGATATAGAAAACTATTAGATAATGATTTGAAAAATAAAAAAGAATCATCTGCTAAGTCATTGAATTTTGATTTTAAAAGAAATCTCATAAAAGAATTAGGAGGTTTTAAGTTAAATAAAGGTCAGTTTATAGATTTTGAAATTTTTAGTTCAAAAATTGATGCCATAGTAAAAAAAGATTTCATGCTTTTTTCTAAAGATTATTTGTATCCGAGAGATTGTAAAGCGAACTCTTATTTTCAAAGTTTGTTTGAAAATAATATTGAGATTTACTCTAAAGTTTTAATGAGCGATAAAGATTATCGTATAATTGAAAGCAAATATAATTGGAGCTCTTTTATTGAAAAACAAAAGGTCAAAGATGAAAATGAAATAGTTATTTTAGAAGAATCTGAAACAAGTTTTTCTACCCTTATTATTCCCGAATGCGATCAAGACAGATTTTCATTAGTGTATGTTGATTCACTCGATATGCTTATTCTGGATATTTTAAAAAGGAAGAAAACGATTGGGGAACTAATGGAAGAACTTAAAAATTATTTCGACACAAAAGAATTAAAAAATAATTTTAAAGAATTTGAAGAGCTGATTTTTGGAAGAATACGATTAGGTCTTTATGCTAAATCCATAAAATATATAAAGTTATAATTAAATTTTAAATTTAACAAATTAAATAATGTTAATTAAATTATTATTTGATGTTTTTACTTACTATTAAAACCCTTTATTATGAAAACAATTAAGAAGATTAAATTTAGTGACATTAAAGGAATGTTGAAAAGAGATGGAATGAGGGAAATTATAGGCGGCTCTGGTGGTGGTGGTACTATTGGTTCCGGAGGTCAGGGAAATTATGGTTTTGGCGGAGGAGGAGGAGGTACAGCTTTAAGCAGTAATCCATTTGATACAAGTTTTACGGGCAGTAATTATGGTGGATTTGGTGGAAGTAATGTTTCTGGAGGAGGTGTTTATGGAAGTGGTTCTGTAACTGGAGCAGGTGAAAGTACATATCCAGGATCACCATATTATAGTGGTTCTGCAGGAACAAATAATTTAAATTCATCAACTTCTAGTGATAATTATAGCAGTACTGGTGGTTGGATATTTAATGGTGACGGTAGTAGAACAACTAATGATCCAACAGTAATAAGTCGTTATTTGGGTTTTTTAAATGCTAATAATGGTAATGTTACAAGCAACCAGATGTATGACTTTTTAAATAGAGAAGCTAGTGCTGGGGGAAGAGAAATAAATAGTAGTTATTTGCCAGGCATAGTTTTAAATGAAGTTCCTGTTGTTAATAATTACAAAGGGCCAAGTACAATTCCTCAAGGGGTGGTTTATGATAATGGAATACTTCATATTAATCCAACAAACAGTGGACAAGGAGGAGTTATTAATGGAACCTCACCAGTATTGACAATTTTTTCAAAATCCCAAGTTGTCGATGGTTTAAATAAAATTAATTTTTCGGAAATGGCTCTTAAAGATATTATAGATTGGGATCCTATAAAAAAAGATTTTAATCAAGGGATTAAATTTCAGTCAACGATGAAAGTAAATGCTGACGGAGTTTATTCTATTGCTTTATATGAAAAGTTGTCATTGACGACATATGATAAAGATAGTAATAAGTCTAAACATACTACAGTTGGTTTTGGGCATAAATTGCATGATGGAGCGATTAAATCAACAGATCTTAAATCGGTAACTTTTTATCAGTCGATATCTTTTTTAGCACAGGATATTATATCTGCTGAAAATGCATTGAATCAAAAGATTGAAAATAGAGATCTAACTGGACAGTTTAGTAGAAATCAATACTTGGCTTTAGTTGACATGACTTTTAATGGAGGAAATTTAGTTGATAATGTCTTAGATGCCATGAGAAAAGATATTTTGATGCTGAAATTTTTGTAAATAATCGAGCAATAACACCTGAACAAGCCAATTCAGAACTAATTGCATTAGGCTATAAAAAATAAAGATTATGAAAAGAGGATTTTATTTTTCAATTGTACTTAATTTAATTCTAATTGTTTTATGTTTTTTTCTTTATCAGAAAGAAATTGGATTGGAGAAGGAATTATTTTCTTTTCAAAAAGGGAAGAAAGTTCATGAGAAGGAGAAAAAAGAAAATCATATTGAAATGGATAAAAATGACCCAATTTTTATTTTTAACTCTAAAAAATTCGCATGTGATTCAGGAGGCAGTTCAAGTTATGAAACTAATTTATGTTTTGGTGAGAAGTTAGAATTTGCAGACAGCCTGTTAACAGAAGTTTTTAAAAATAAGATCTTATTATTAGATAAGTATGTTAAGATGGATAAGGAAGTAATCTCAAAAACAAAGGATAATACTTTTTTTGTAAAAGCTTTAAGGCTTAATACTGCACAAAAAGAAAATCTTATAAAATCTCAAAAATTATGGGATCAGATGAGGGTATTAAACTCTAAAGATGTTGAATTGGCCTGTGATGGGGGGACTGGGTGTTCTGGCTTTGTAAGTCGAGCGGAAACAAACTATGTTTTAAAACGAATAGAAGAAATCAAAAATATCAATGGATATAATTAGTATTTTAAGTCTTTTAGATTAAAAATAAAATGTAATGTTCAATTTTCCTCACGAATTTCAACTCGATGCAAAAGACTGTGGTCCAGCTTGTATTAAAATAATTGCTAAATATTACGGCAGGTTTTATAGCCTGCCTTTTTTACGTGATTTATGTGGTATTACAAGAGAAGGTGTAAGTTTTTTAGATATTAGTGATGCCTGCGAAAAAATAAGTTTGCGTACTAAAAGTATTAAAATAGATTTTGAAACTTTTAAGGCTATTCCATTGCCATGTATAGTACATTGGCAAAATGGTCATTTTATTGTTGTTTATAAAATAACGAATAAACAAGTATTTGTCTTCGATCCTGCAAAAGGTTTATTTCCTGAAAATTTATCTTTAGGAGAAATCAATAATAAGTATTTTAATTTTTTAAATGCCTTGTATCAATATCTTGATTATACCATTCAACAGCCGTACGAAGTTCAAAAACAAATAAATCTACAGTTGTTGGAGCTGCAAACAAAAAAGTTTAATCAATTAAAAAATGACTTTCAAAATCAAGATATAAAATATAAAACATCTAAGGGTCTTTTTAAAAATGATTCTACTCTTTATACAAAAAATGTAACTTCTAAAGCTGATATTGAACATTCTATTATTGCAAAAGCTAATAGCGAATTGGATTATAATGCTATCGATAAAGAAATTAGTAATACTAGTTATCAAATAAAAGAAGCTCAAAATAAAGCTCAGGTTATTGCAATTGAAAAAGCTTCAAAAGAAAGAGAACTTATAATTAATATGTTCAATAATTATTATGACTTAATCGATGTGATAAAAAAATGGGAACGAAATTACGTTTTTATTGCTCCGATTAATGGCAAAGTTGATTTTTTAAGTTTCATTAAAAGCAATGATTTTATTCAATCTGGACAAGAATTATTTAAAATTATACCCATGAACAATCAAATAATTGGTCAGGTTAATCTTCCCGAAAATGGTTCAGGAAAAGTGAAAGTTGGGCAAAATGTTATTATAAAGCTTAATAATTATCCTTTCAATGAATATGGATCTATAAAAGGCAAAGTAAGAAGAATTTCATTGGTAACAAATCAACAAACGCTTTCAGACAATCAGAAAAAAGTTAATTCTTATCTGGTAGATATAGATTTACCATTTGGTTTAAAAACAAATTACGGCGTAGAATTAAATTTTTATGCAGAAGCAAAAGGAAATGCAGAAATTATCACAGCAGATAGAAGGTTGATTGAGAGATTTTTTGATAATTTGAGACATAGTGTAAAATAATATTTAAAATAAGAAAACAGTAATTACCCTCAATTTAAATACATTCCTCAAAAAAAAATCCTAATAAATCCTTAAAATTATCGATTACAAAACCAAGTAATCGTTCTGTTTAAAAATTTGTAAATTATCTCATTCTGTAATTGATAAATTGTCTAATTAAATTTGTACTTTTGCCAAGTTTTTTACACAACTACTTACAAACAACAACAGAATGAATCAAACAAAATATATTTTTGTTACAGGAGGTGTGACCTCTTCGTTAGGAAAAGGGATTATCGCGGCATCTTTGGCAAAATTGTTACAAGGAAGAGGATACCGTACAACTATTCAAAAATTTGATCCATACATTAATGTTGATCCAGGAACACTAAATCCTTATGAGCACGGAGAATGTTATGTGACAGATGATGGGGCAGAAACGGACTTAGACTTAGGACATTACGAGCGTTTCTTGAACGTTCCTACTTCTCAGGCTAATAACGTTACTACAGGAAGAGTTTATCTTTCGGTTATAGAAAAAGAAAGAAGAGGAGAGTTTTTAGGAAAAACAGTTCAAGTTGTACCTCACATCACAAACGAAATCAAAGACAGAATGCAGTTGCTGGGTAAATCTGGCGATTATGATATTGTAATTACTGAAATTGGTGGAACTGTCGGAGATATTGAATCTTTACCTTATATAGAATCTGTTCGTCAATTGGTTTGGGAATTAGGTGAAAATAACGGAATTGTTATTCACTTAACGTTAGTTCCTTATTTGGCTGCAGCAGGTGAGTTAAAAACAAAACCTACACAGCATTCTGTTAAAACGTTAATGGAAAGTGGTATAAAAGCAGATATTTTGGTTTGTAGAACGGAGCACGAATTGTCTCAGGAATTACGCCAGAAATTAGCTTTGTTCTGTAATGTGAAAAAAGAAGCAGTTATTCAGTCAATTGATGCTTCTACTATATATGAAGTTCCAAATTTAATGCTTGAAGAAGGATTAGATGTTGTGGCTTTAAAGAAATTAGATTTACCTAAAAAAGCATCTCCAGACCTTAAAAACTGGAATACTTTCTTAAAAAGATTAAAAAATCCAAAGCAAACTGTAAATATTGGTTTGATTGGTAAATACGTAGAAATGCAGGATTGTTACAAATCTATTTTAGAGGCGTTCATTCACGCAGGTGCTGCAAACGAAACTAAAGTAAATGTAATTTCGATTCACTCAGAACACATTAATATTGATAATGTTGAGGAGAAATTAGGACCGCTTGACGGGGTTTTAGTAGCTCCAGGATTTGGAGAAAGAGGTATAGAAGGAAAAATTGAAGCTGTTCGTTTTGCACGTGAAAATAATATTCCTTTCTTCGGAATTTGTTTAGGAATGCAGATGTCTGTTATCGAATATTCTAGAAATATTTTAGGTTATGCTGATGCAAATTCTACAGAGATGAATGATAAAACGCCTCATCCTGTTGTGAATTTAATGGAAGAACAAAAAACGATTACCGATAAAGGAGGAACAATGCGTTTAGGTGCTTGGAAATGTGATATTAAACCAAATACTTTAGCACATAGAATTTACGGAGAAAAAACTATTTCGGAGCGTCACCGCCACCGTTATGAGTACAATAATAAATATGCAGATGAATTGCAGAAAGCGGGCTTAAAAGCTTCTGGAGTAAATCCTGATACAGGTTTAGTTGAGATCGTTGAGCTTGAAAACCACCCATTTTTTATTGGTGTACAATATCACCCAGAATACAAAAGTACAGTTGCAAATCCGCACCCAATATTTGTAAACTTTGTGGCAGCTGCGGTAAATGCGCATAAAAAATAATAATTAATATTCCAGAAGGTGTAACTTTTGAGTTAAACTCATTACTAATAACTTCAAAGAATAACTTTTTTAAATATAATGGAAGAAAAAAAATTTGACCTAAATTCGATCATTGGTTTTGTATTGATATTCGGAATTTTGATTTGGATTATGTACCAAAATCAGCCTTCTGATAAAGAAATTGCTGCTGAAAAAGCCAAGAAAGAATTAGTTGCGAAACAAGAAGCACAAGCAAAAGCTGATAAAGCTAAAACAGCATCACTACCAGCGGCTGCGGTAACTCCAGGCGATACATTACAATTGGCGCAATTGCAAAAAACTTTAGGAGGATTTGCTTATTCTGCAACACTTCCTTCTGCAAAAGAAGCTTTTACTACAATTGAAAATGAGAAGATTAAACTTAAAATCGCTAATAAAGGTGGTTATATTGTTGAAGCTACTTTAAAAGAATTCGAAAAATTTAAAAAAGGTTCAGGACAGTTAGTTGAGTTAATCAAAAACAACAATTCAAACTTAAATTTACAGCTTCTTACTACAGATAATAGAACTTTAAATTCTAAAGATTTATTTTTTGAACCAACATTAGAAAAAATTGGTGCAGACCAAGTTTTATCTATGCGTTTGAAAGCAGGTGCAAATGAATTTTTAGAATATAAATATATTTTGAAACCAAACGATTACTTAGTTGGTTTTGATATTCGTTCTCAAGGATTAAATAGAGTTTTAAATTCTGCTAAACCAGTAGATTTACACTGGGATTTAAAAACGTATAGAAACGAAAAAAGTATTTCTTACGAAAATCGTTTTGCTCAAATTGATTACAAATACAACGAATCAAAATACAGTAACGTAAGTGCGCACGGGCAAGGGAAAGAAGAAACTCCTGAAAAAGTTAGTTATGTTGCTTTTAAACAGCATTTCTTTGCAACGATCTTAGCTACAGAAAAACCATTTGAAACTTCAAAATTACAATCTGACGATTTAGTTAAAGACGAAAAAATTGATACTGTTTTTACAAAACAGTTCAAAGCAGATTTGCCTTTAGCATTCTCAAATGGTGAGATTGATTATAAAATGAGTTTGTATTTTGGTCCTGCAGATTATAAAACATTAAAAGCATACGATAAAAATTTCGAAAAAATAATTCCATTAGGATGGGGAATTTTTGGATGGATTAACAAATTTATCTTTATTCCGTTATTCGGATTTTTAAGTTCAACAATCGGATTGTCATTAGGAATTGCAATTATCATTTTTACAATTTTGATCAAATTGGCAATGTCGCCAATTACGTATAAGTCATTCTTGTCTCAGGCTAAAATGAAAGTTTTAAGACCTGATATTGCAGAGTTGGGAGAAAAATTCAAGAAAGACCCAATGAAGAAACAACAGGAAACAATGAAACTGTACAATAAAGCAGGGGTAAACCCAATGGCAGGATGTATCCCGGCATTGATTCAGCTTCCTTTTATGTATGCCTCGTTCCAGTTTTTCCCTGCAGCTTTTGAATTAAGACAAAAAAGTTTCCTTTGGGCAGACGATTTGTCTTCTTTTGACTCGGTAGTTAAATTACCATTCACAATTCCAATGTATGGAGATCATATCAGTTTGTTCCCAATTTTGGCAGCAATTGCAATTTTCTTCTACATGAAAATGACATCAGGAGATCAGCAAATGGCTGCGCCTCAGCAAGAAGGTATGCCGGATATGGCTAAAATGATGAAAATCATGATTTATGTTTCGCCATTAATGATGTTGATTTTCTTCAATAGTTATGGTGCTGGATTGAGTTTGTATAACTTTATTTCAAACTTAATTACAATCGGAATTATGTTCGTAATTAAAAATTACATTGTTGATAGTAATAAAATTCACGCTCAGATTCAAGAAAACAAACAAAGAGAGCCTAAAAAGCCAAGTAAGTTTCAACAGCGTCTTCAAGATGTAATGGAACAACAAGAAGCAGCAAAAGCTCAGAATAAAAAGAAATAAGAAGACATAAGAAGACATAGAATATTAAAAAACCGTCTCGTTAAAAAACGAGACGGTTTTTTTTTGTTTAAAATTTTGGCAGCAGCACCTTATCAATTACGTGGATTATACCATTAGAACATTGTACATCTGTTGCTGTTATATTGCTGACTCTGTTACTTGCGTCAGTAATTTTTGCACCGCCAGTAAGACCAATTGTGAAATTTTGATTTGCAAAGGTGTTAACTACCTGTCCGTTTGTCAAAGCAGTCGACTGTACATTTGCGCCGGCAACAACATGATATTTCAAAGTAGTTTCTAAAACATTTGCAGGGATTGCCGGCAGACCTGAGAATCCAGCTTCCGTTAAGAAACTTGTAAAAGCTGTATTTGTTGGCGCAAAAACCGTGAAAGGTGAATTTGCAGTTCCAGATAATATTCCAGCAAAACCAGATGAAGGATTATAGGTCAAAGCAGCAACAAGAGTGGAGAAATTTTTATTTGCCACAGCATGGTTAACAATAGTTGGAAGTCCGATCACGCCATCAACCAAATGTATAATACCATTTGAGGCTTCAATATCTGCAGTTGTTACTGTTGCACCGCCATTTGTTTTTCCCCCATTAATATCAACTCCAGTGCTTTTTTCAAGATACATACTAATCGTATTTGAAGTTGAGGCACTTCCTTTAGCTAAAGTTTTTACATATCCAGTGGTAATTTCGCTAGATTTTACCTTTGTGCTTAAAACGTGGTTGAGTAATATTTCTTTTAAGGCAGGTACGGGAACTTCATTAAGATTAGCGTAGCCGTTTGCAGCGAGGAAAGCACTAAAAGCGGTATTGCTGGGTGCAAAGACGGTATAAGAACCGGAAGCGTTCAATGTAGCGGCTAAATCTGCTTTTTCAAGGGCAGCAACCAGCGAGCTAAGATTTGGATTTGCTTTTGCAATAGACGTGATGGTTTGTTCTTGTTGAGTATCATCATCATCGTCATTGTTGCATGAAATTCCGACGAAAGCAATTAATGCTAATAAAGCAATTAATTTAAATTTGATTGTTTTCATGATATAAAGTTTTTTTTTGTTTGTTACCTACTAAGTTAGTTAATTTTGTTTAAGAAAATTCTTAAAACAATAAACAATTATTAAAAAAGAGCAAAGATTTAACTTTTGTTTTATTTGTTTTATCTCTTTGATTATTAATTAATTGAGTCTCTCGTAAGGCGAAAGATCGAATTGCTTTCTTTTTGTTTAGTTCTAAAGCTTAAACAACATATAAAATATATTTTTTGTCTAAAAAGAATCTGTTTATGTCAAAATGGTTTTATTTTTGCAATACTAAAACTCAATTTTAGTTGTTATATAGAAAAATTACTTATGAAAAATTTTTGGATTTTATTTTTGGTTAGTATTGTTGCTTATTCTCAAGATTTTAATAAGCTAGATGCTAATGGAAAAAAAGACGGATTATGGAAAGGTACTTACGCCGAATCTAAGCGACCTCGTTACGAAGGAACTTTTGATCACGGAAAAGAAACTGGTATTTTTAAATTTTTTGATGATACTAAAAAAGGAGATGTAGTGGCTACCAGAGATTTTAGTGCCAATGACGGAAGTTCGTACACTATTTTTTATGATCAGAGTAAAAACAAAGTCAGCGAAGGAAAAGAAGTTGGAAAGTCTCGTGAAGGCGAATGGAAATACTACCACAAAGCTTCTAAAGTTTTGATGACTGTCGAAAATTATAAAAACGGAAAACTGGAAGGTTTAAGAACCATTTATTATGCTAATGAAAAAGTGGCAGAAGAGATGATGTATAAAAATGGTTTAAAAGAAGGGCCATATAAAAAAATAGGTGTAGACGGAACGCTGCTGGAAGAATCTAATTTTAAAAATAACGAATATAACGGTGATGCGGTTTTTTACGATTCAGATAAATCTGTTGCTTCTAAAGGCAAATTCGTAAATGGAAAAAAAGCGGGAATGTGGCAGTTTTATCAAAAAGGAAAATTGGTAAAAGAAATAAACATGAGCGATCCAAAAAACACCAATAAAGCTTCTGAAAAAGGTCCAGCGCCTAAAAAATAAGCATATAAAGAATTCGTATGTACTTCATTAAAAATAAAATAGGCAAAGAATAAATTGTTTACTTTTGAGTAACCAATTTATTCTGACCAATGGATTTAAATGAACTTTTAGGAAGATTTCTGCTGTTGTTTTTCTCAATTTTGGTTTTGTATTTTTTCTCCAACAGAAAAGATAATGCAACCATAAATCCATTAATGGTAATTGTCGGACTTTGTACTTTTTCGCTCTGCTACCTTTTTACTAAAATTGAAATTGGCGTTGGAATCGGATTTGGTTTATTTGCCATTTTTTCCATACTTCGATTTAGAACACAATCCTTTACGGTAAATGCTATAATCTTTCTTTTTGCGACGATTACGCTGTCAATTTTAGATATTATGTATCCGTTTGAAAAGATCGAACTTTTACTGTTTTTTCAAATAATCATCATCGGATTTTATATTATAGCTTCGATTATCGTCAATAAAAAAGCTTCAAAATATCTAAATACAGTTGATGTCAAAATTCCGCTTGACGAGAAGTTTTCTTTAAATCAGGAATTTATTAGAAAATCAATTCAGGAAAAAATTAGAATTGAAGAATTTGATTTTAGAATTGTTTTAATCAATACCGCTGCAAACGAAATAGATGTTTTGGTTTTCTATTAATCATTAAACGGACGAACCTGTTTTATATATAATTCTCTTCTTTCGCCAACAATTTTAAACTCAATATCGACTGGATGAAATTGGTTTTTTCGCCAATAACGATACATTTTAGTTTCGATTTTTTTACTGACAGTATATAGAATGCTCATTTCTTTTCGATTCAATAAAGGCTCATTATTATTAAGGTTGGAGTTGGAAGTATAATCGATATCAAAATCGGTTTCGTCTTTTCCGTCATTAAAATGATACGCAACAAATTGTTCACAGATTTCTCCTTTTTCTGGTTTCACCACAGAGTTTTCGCCTTTTTGAATGTTAACCGTAATTCCTGGGAAATTTTTTCTGAAAATATTTTTAGTAATAATGACGCCATTTGCCAATTCGTCGGGAAAAGAACGATGCACTAAAACGCCCATAGCAATATTCTGCTGATCGATTCCAAAAAGTTCTCTTTCGTTGTAAGAAGCTTCATTCCAAACACTTGCCCAGACTTGTTTAATGGCTTTTTCGAATGTTTTGATACTATCTCCTAAAATTCCGGTTTTAGAATCGTATAATCCAGCGCCGTTAAAATCATCCAAATCTTCTGCATTTGTAGAAGATCTAAATCTGAAATTTTTGAAATGTGCATCTTTAAAAGCGGCATTTAGTTTTGAAAGTAATTCAGGATCTACTGGCTCTTTTTTAATAGCATCTCTAATTTTTTTCAATTGCTTATTAATCCAAACAGTCGAATCTTTATGTGGATATGCTAAAAGTTCTGTAATTAATGGCGAAATTGAAGCTTTCTGAATGTGTTTGGTATAAAAGTAAAACGGAATCGCATGCGCATCTTCTGGAGTTTTAAACGGAATTTCTTTGGAAATCGCAATTAAATATGCCATATTTTGTGCTTTTGAACCGATGAAGTTTACACCCTTTTTAGGAATTTCAGATAAATTAACCAATTCAGTGACGCTATTGTCAATGACTAGTTTTTTATTTTTTCCAGTTGATTTTGCAGTAAGTTTTTTAGTTGTTTCTTTGATGTAAAAAGTATCAATTTCTATTTTAAATTCTACTTTTTTAGAAAGTAGTCTTTTAATATTGGCATCCTTTTCAATATCGGTATACGCCATAATCGGAATCTTTCTGTTTTTTCCCAAAAGAACCAAATGACTTAAAGGAGTCTGTAGTTCATTTACAATAATTCCTCGAACATTAGGAAGTATATCTGGCGTTCCGTCCAAAATAATAATCTCATCAGCATTTGGTTTTACGGTTTCTAATTCTTTGATTTTGTATTTTTTTAAAATCCCGATAGTACTGCCGTGAACAACTTCCTGATATTTTATTTCATTAAAAATATAATCTGATTTTACACAAGGAATTGAAAATTTCTGCTGTTGAAATCCTTCCATCATTTCTGGATTATTCAGGTAAAATTTTAAATTCTGTCCAATAAAAGTGGAGTTTTTGACTAAATTAAAAAAGCGTTCAATTAATACAATCGGCATGTGGTCTGAAGCGGCGAGTTCAAAAATCCATTTCTCCGTTCCTTTAATATGATTTAAATTTCCTAGAAGAAAATCCCTGTTCTTGTCGGTATCGCTGTAGTTTTCATTATTAAAAACATCAAGATCTTGGCTATAGCCCAAATAACCCGTTACAAAATCATAATGCAGCGGAATCAAAGTGCTGTTGAAATAATACATTTTTTGTTTTCTCAGGTCATAAATCACTTTAACTGACTCGATATTCGAAAATTTATCAGACAAAGGTTTTCCTCGAAATGCTTTGTAAGCTTCATAGTTAGGAAGAGACGAAACAAATCGCTGCGCACTTAAAGTGGTTATGGCGAACAAGAAAAATAAGCTGTAAATGTATTTTTTCATGTTATTCAATTAGAGATTAAAAGTACCTAAAAAAGTAATAAGTTTTATCTACTGCGGGATTGCTTAAAGTAATGAAAACCTTTGTGTGATTTTCTATTATTTGGCGTACCTTTGCAACCTTAAAAAATTAAACATTTCAAAATGAAACGAGTAGTTGTTGGACTTTCAGGTGGAGTAGATTCTAGTGTTGCGGCTTATTTACTGCAGCAGCAAGGGTACGAAGTTATTGGTCTTTTTATGAAAAACTGGCACGATGATTCGGTTACTATTTCTAATGAATGCCCATGGCTGGAGGACAGTAACGATGCTTTGCTTGTTGCTGAGAAACTCGGAATACCGTTTCAAACTGTTGATTTAAGCGAAGAATACAAAGAAAAAATCGTTGACTATATGTTTAACGAATACGAAAAAGGAAGAACTCCAAATCCTGACGTGCTTTGCAACCGCGAAATCAAATTTGATGTTTTTATGAAAATCGCTTTAAGTCTTGGTGCTGATTATGTAGCAACGGGACATTACTGCCAAAAAAATGAAATCGAAGTTGACGGAAAACCAGTTTATCAATTAATTGCTGGAGCCGATAATAACAAAGATCAATCTTATTTTTTATGCCAATTGTCTCAAGAACAGTTGTCAAAAGCTTTATTTCCTATTGGAGCGTTGACCAAACCAGAAGTTCGTGAAATAGCTTCTGAAATGGAATTGGTTACAGCAGAAAAGAAAGATTCTCAAGGATTATGTTTTATTGGAAAAGTGAGACTTCCAGAATTTTTACAGCAAAAGTTACAGCCAAAAGATGGTAAAATTGTTCAGATCGATAAAAATGATCCGATTTATGTTACTGAAAAACCAGCTGGAATTTCTTTAGAAGAAGAATTGAAGTTAGAATCTCAAAAGCTGCATTATCTTCCAATAATGGGAAAAGTAGTTGGGAAACATCAAGGGGCGCATTATTTCACAGTTGGGCAAAGAAAAGGCCTGAATGTAGGAGGAACGACTGATCCTTTGTTTGTAATCGCTACAGATGTTGAAACGAACACGATTTATACAGGTTTATCAAGTCAGCATCCAGGTTTATTTAAAAAAGCTCTTTTCGTTGAAAAATCCGAAGTACACTGGATTAGAGAGGATATGACATTAAAAGTTGGCGAAAAAATGGAAGTGATGGCCAGGATTCGTTACCGCCAGCCTTTGCAAAAAGCAGTTTTGCATCAATTTGAAGACGGAATGTATGTGGAATTTGAAGAACCGCAGTCTGCTATTACTGAAGGACAGTTTGCTGCTTGGTATTTAGAAAATGAATTAGTTGGTTCGGGAGTAATTTCTTAGCTTTATACCTTATTTGGGAGGAATTCCTCAAAAGGTATACTAATGAAATATAACTTTACTTTTCTTTTATTACTTTTTTCGTTTGCAGTTTTTGCACAAGAGGATGCTTGGGTTTATTTTAATGGAAAGCCAAATTCGCAGACATTCTTAGCTAATCCTTTGACGGAACTTTCTCAGAAAGCTTTAGATCGAAGAACCAATCAAAATATCGCTTTAAATATAAGTGATGCTCCTTTGGAAACTTCGTATGTAAACCAAATTAAAGCGAGTACCGGAATAACAGTTATGGCACAGTCCAAATGGCTCAATGCACTTCATATTCAAGGAACCCAAGCAAATATTACTGCATTAAAAGCATTGGCTTTTGTACAAAAAATAGAATTCGCAGATAGAACTTTAAATACTGCAGCAAAAAAAGTTTCCGAAGCTAAGACCAGCAAAACTGCTGATAAGTTAAAAACTACGATTGACTATTCTTATGGGAATTCGGCCAATCAGATTCAGATGCTGAATGGGCAGGTTTTGCATCAGCAGAATTTTACTGGAGAAGGAAAAATTATAGCCGTTTTTGATGCAGGGTTTCCAGGTGTAAACACAGCACAGCCTTTTGAAAATCTTAGAAATAACAACCGAATTCTAGGAGGTTACGATTATACTGCTCGAAATGCTAATTTTTATACAGGAGATGATCACGGAACTTTAGTGCTCTCAACAATGGGCGGTTACAAAGAAAATTCTTTGGTTGGAACAGCTCCAAATGCTTCTTATTATCTTTTTATTACAGAAATTGATGCTTTTGAAAATCCCCTGGAAGAATCACTTTGGGTAGAAGCTGCGGAGAAAGCAGATGCTTTAGGAGTAGATATTATAACGACTTCTTTAGGATATTTTGGTGAACGTACCGAACCTAGGTATAATCATACTTACAGCGATATGAATGGGGTTACCAATTTTATATCACGTGGTGCAGAAATAGCTTTTGCTAAAGGAATTTTAGTTTTAGCTTCCGCAGGAAATGAAGGAACTAGGGTTGAAAAACATATTGGTTCTCCAGCAGATGCGGTTTCTGTTTTAGCAATTGGCTCGGTTACAGCTGCTAAATCAAGATCTATTTTTAGTTCAATTGGACCAAGTTTCGATGGGAGAATAAAACCAGATATTATGGCACAGGGAACGGCTTCTGTGGTTTCTGATGCAAACGGAAATATCGGAACCGCAAATGGAACTTCTTTTTCTTGTCCAATAATGGCAGGAATGGCAGCATCTTTATGGCAGGCTTTTCCATCTAAAACCAACAAAGAAATCAGGCAGATGATTTTGGCTTCTTCTGACAGATTTACAAATCCAGATAATAATTACGGTTATGGAATTCCCAATTTCGGCGCGACTTTAAGCGTGGATAATTTTATTGCAGAAGCTTCTTTTGCTGTATATCCAAATCCTGTTAAAAACGAAGTTGTTTTCTCATTTTTAAATGAAAGCAATACCGCTTTAGTAACCATTTATTCTGTTTTGGGTCAGAAATTAATAGAGGAAAAAATCAATAATTCAATCCCGGTTCTTTCTTTGCAGTCTTTACAAAGCGGACTCTATTTTTATAGTTTTGATGCTGCTAATCTGCATAAAACAGGAAAGCTAATCAAGCAATAATTTTTCTTAATGAATAAAATCACACAACTTTTTAATATAAAATATCCAATTGTTCAAGGCGGAATGATTTGGAACAGCGGTTATAAACTAGCATCTGCGGTAAGTAATGCTGGAGGTTTAGGACTTATTGGCGCCGGCTCGATGTATCCGGAAGTTTTAAGAGAACATATTCAGAAATGTAAAAAAGCTACAGATAAACCTTTTGGTGTCAATATTCCGATGTTATATCCTAACATTGAAGAAATCATGAATATTGTTGTAGAAGAAGGCGTGAAAATCGTTTTTACTTCTGCGGGAAATCCTAAAACCTGGACTTCGTTTTTAAAAGAAAAAGGAATAACGGTTGTACATGTTGTGAGCAGCAGTGTTTTTGCCTTAAAAGCACAAGAAGCTGGTGTAGATGCCATTGTAGCTGAGGGTTTTGAAGCTGGCGGACACAACGGGAGGGAAGAAACCACTACGTTGACTTTGGTTCCGATGGTGAAAGAAAAAATCAAAATTCCATTAATTGCTGCCGGCGGTATTGCAACTGGAAGAGGAATGCTTGCAGCGATGATTTTAGGTGCTGACGGTGTTCAAGTTGGAAGCCGTTTTGCTGCTTCTGTAGAATCTTCTGCACACAATAATTTTAAACAAACGATAGTTAATACTAAAGAAGGTGATACACAATTGACTTTGAAAGAATTAGCTCCAGTTCGATTGATGAAAAATAAATTTTATCAAGACATTCAGGAACTATATCAAAAAGGTCCTTCTAAAGAAGAATTAGTTCAGCTTTTAGGGCGCGCAAGAGCGAAAAAAGGCATGTTTGAAGGAGATTTAGAAGAAGGGGAATTAGAGATTGGACAAGTTGCAGGACTTATACATGAAATTCTGCCAGTTCAAGAAATTATTCAACAAATGATTTCAGAATTTGAAATCGCCTGCAAAGAAAAGACTACATTTGAGTTTTAATTATCCGCAAGAAATATTTATGAATTCGTTACGCACCTTTATATTTTTCCTTTTTTTAGCTTTTGGTTTTCAACAGGCACAAAGTCAGTCTTATCAATTTAAGACGTCTGGTTTTAGTGTTTTACAAAAAAACGAAAGAGGGAAATGGGGGCAGTGGTCTAACTTGGATTTAGTAAACCTTTCGGTGGTTTTAGATACTAATAAACATAGAATTGTTGTGTATTCGCAGGAAATTCAGCTTTTTAGTATTTTAGATTATATCGAACGCGAAGAAAATGATACTGATATTGTGTATTCTTTTCTTTGCAAAGACAATGATGGTCGAGAATGTAAACTCTCGATTATAACACGCAAAAAACAAGATTTTCGTAAACAGCTTTATATTAATTATGACGATCATATTATCGTTTATAATATTTTTACGGTGTAATCTGAGATGAAAAAACTGGACAAAGATGTAATAAGTAAATTATTGGAAGCAATGGATACTTATAAAAGCATTGCCGAAAAATTAATTGATAAGTTAATAACTGAAACTGATCAGCCTGAAAAAGAAAAAATAGCAGAGGGAAATTACTATGAAATTGAAAATGCAGATTTATTAAACGGAAACCAATATCTTACTGATAATTGGTTTTTTGATGTGCATGGCGAGCATTGTATGTTTGAAAATAGGATAACAGGACAAATTTTAGAGGTTAGTTTAGGTGATATAAAAAGTGTTGGAAATATTGATCCTTACTTTTTTTATAAGTTTCTTGAAACAACAAAACATCTTTGCTATTTAACTGAATATTTTGAAAAACCATTTGACGATACTTTGTTATTTCTTAGAGAATTAGAAAAACAAAAAAAAGTCGTTCATGTTTATAGAGTTGAATTTAGGAAAATATAAAATGACTTTTTAATCATTATAAGAATCTCAGAATCTTAGCTCCTCAGAACATTTTCTACAAAACATCTATATCCTTAATAAACTCATCATATTCTAAATAGAACATTTCCAGCGCATGCATTTTTTCATTAAAGAAATCAAAAATAACATCCCAGTTATTTCGGTTGCTAAAACCTACTCCTAATTTTTCAACCCAGATTCTGCTGATGGTTTTACCGCTTTCTAGAGTATAATCTTTTTCAAAAACCAAATCTTTAATAAATTCTTCTTCCAGAATATTTTTTAAAGCTTCAATTTTTTCAAAATAAGCAGTACGTTTTTCATCGCTTCTGTGTTCAATGTCAATTAAAACCTGAGCTTTTTTATTGTCAACAAAAAATTTAAAAGAAAAATCTTTGATCTTCGTGTCATAAAGTACCCATTTACGCGGATATTTTTCGGCAAAAGCTACCCAAAATTCTCTTTTAATTCGTTGTGATTCTTCTCTGCTGTACATTTTTTAGGCTTTAATTTTAGAAAACTTGTAACACTGCGTTTTCTAGAGTATATTTATGTTTTTATTTAAAAGTACAAAAATAAGCTTTGATTATGAATTTTCAAGACTTTTTGAAATATGTTCCCAATATTATTCCAGTTAAACTGCCAGCAGTAGAATCACATTTAAAAATGGCGCCGAAAGAACGCATAGAGGGATTAAAGAATCTTGATATTGATGCTTTAAATGCTAGAATGGCAGGAGTAATGATGCTTTTTTATCCAAAAGACGAAAAAACACATTTAGTTTTAATTGTACGAAATGCTTACGACGGCGTTCATTCTGCTCAGATTGCATTTCCAGGAGGAAAATACGAAAAGGAAGATTTGGATTTCGAAACTACTGCACTTCGAGAAACACAGGAAGAAGTTGGAGTAACCAGCGAAAAGATTGAAGTAATTAAGCATTTTACTCCAATGTACATTCCGCCAAGTAATTTTTTGGTACATCCGTTTTTAGGAATCGCAAAAGAAGAACTTTCATTTTATCCAGATATAAGAGAAGTTGCCAGTATTATTGAGCTGCCTTTGTCTGTTTTTTTAAATGACGAAATAATTATCGAAGCCAGATTATCAACTTCTTACGGTGCCAATATTTTAGTACCCGCCTTTAATATTCAAAATCATGTAGTTTGGGGTGCGACCGCAATGATTTTGAGCGAATTGAGAGACGTTTTGAAAATAAGTTTCGAACAGGAAATTTAAAAATATTTATTTAACAATTTGATATTCATTTTAATAGATGTAATTGTAGAAATTGTTTTAAAGTATTGCTAAAAGAATAATTTTTGTATGTTTGCGACCGAACAAAAAATAATACAAATTAGTTATGGGATTGTTTAAACGAAATCCTTTTGGACATATATTATTCATCAAGAAATGGTTAATCCGAATTTTGGGAGCCATGACGCATAGAAGATATAGAGGTTTTAACGATTTGCAGATTGAAGGATCTGAAATTATTAAAACACTCCCAGATTCTAATGTTTTATTTATATCCAATCATCAAACGTATTTTGCAGACGTTGTAGCAATGTTTCATGTGTTTAACGCAAGTTTAAGCGGACGTCAAGATACTATTAAGAATATTGGATATTTGTGGCAGCCTAAAATGAATTTGTATTATGTGGCCGCAAAGGAGACAATGCAGGCTGGTTTACTGCCAAGAATTTTGGCTTATGTTGGAGCAATTACCGTAGAAAGAACCTGGCGTGCAAAAGGCGTTGATGTTGCAGAAAAACGTGATGTAAACCCGAATGACACCGAAAATATTAGAATAGCCCTTGAAGATGGCTGGGTAATTACTTTTCCACAAGGAACTACAAAATCTTTCAAACCCGTTCGTAAAGGTACTGCACATATCATTAAACAGCATAAACCAATCGTAATTCCAATTGTTATTGATGGTTTTCGCCGTTCGTTTGATAAAAAAGGTCTTCGAATGAAGAAAAAAGGAATTCTGCAGTCTTTTATTATCAAAGAACCTCTTGATATTGATTATGAAAATGATACCATCGAACAAATCGTAGAAAAAGTAGAATACGCAATCGAACAGCATCCATCATTCTTAAAAGTTATTCCTGCTGAAGAAATCAAAGCGCAGGAAGAACTTAATAAATTAAGACAATGGGAGTATTAATTTTAGATTTCTGATTTTAGATTTTAGATTTGTGATTTGTGATTTTAGATTTGTGATTTTGTTTCAGGTTTCAGGTTGAGCAAAGAAACCTTAGAAGCTTAGAAACTTAAAAATCAATCTTCTTCAATTCCTTATAATTCGCATATAACCTTCTTAGAAGAGTTCCGTAGATGATTCTGTAGAAGCACCAGAATAAACCGAAGAAGCCCAGAATTACCAGAAACAAAATACCGATAGTAACAAACATTGCTTTTCCGTTTAAGGCTAATTTATCTCTCAGGAATTCCATGTCTGGATTGTAAACAAAAGCAATAAAGAAGCTTAAAATAGCGGTTATTACAATCATTCCTAAATTATACCACACATAATACTGAACTGTTTTTCTTGTCTTTAAAATAGCGCTCATTAATGATTTTGTGGCTACAGTTGTAGATATTGTTTTGTAATTTTTATAGAAAATGTACACAAAAATTAGAACTACAACATAATTAAAGTATGTTAAAAACTCTAAAGCCATAACAATTTCAGGATGATTAATTTTTCTTAAAACTTCATCCGTATTAATAAATAAGTTTGAAAAAGTCCAAAACGAAATTTCCAAAATACTGATAATCAAAATCCATTTTACAATTGAAGACGATTTTTTGTGAATCATCTTATAGATTTCAGTTTCAGAAATTTGTTGAAAAGAACCCGAGTTCTTCTGCCAGTCTTTTTTTAATAAATCCAGTTCTTTCATAATTATTTTTAAGGATTTAGTATTTTTTTAAGTTTCCCTTTAATTCTGTTCATTTTCACGCGCGCATTCACTTCGCTGATCCCTAAGGTTTCAGCTATTTCTTGATAATCTTTGTCTTCTAAATACATAAAAACTAATGCTTTTTCGATGTCATTAAGCTGATAAACCGCTTTGTACATCAATTTTATTTGTTCTTCTTCTTCGTAATTGTAGTCAACATCTTTTACAAAATGCTGGTGGTTTTCATAATCTACGGTAGAAATAGTTCTTTTGGTTTTGCGGTATAAGGTAATTGCCGTGTTTAAAGCCACACGATACGTCCAAGTTGAGAATTTACTGTCGCCTCTAAATTTTGGATAAGCCTTCCAAAGCTGAATGGTAATTTCCTGAAACAAATCCTTATGAGCGTCTTCGCCGGCAGTATATAATCTACAAATCTTGTGGATTATATTCTGATTTTCCTGCAATTGCGCAACAAATGATTGTTCTAGGTTTTCGGTCATAATTGATTAGTAGTATTGAAAGCAATTTTGTTACAGTTGAATCAAAGTTTTCTGGTTTTATAATAATTAATCGCCAAGTCAATAAATTTACTGTAACTATCCATACCGTCTTTTTGGTTGTTTGATTTTAAGAAATTATCATACAGAAAATAAAATCCTTCATCCAGAAAAGTATCATATTTTTTATGGAAATCCTGAGTTTCCTTATAGTTTTTTAAGATGCCGACATTAACCGATTTCTTTAATTGATTAAAAACTTTTTCATCTTTAAACTTCCAAATTGACAGGCAATAATGCAATGCGAAACTATATCCTGCATATTGATAGTAAAGATTATCATTTTTAACAGAAGCTAGAAAACCAATAAAATTACATTCATTTTCACTGGCATAACCAATTTGATGAGCCATTTCGTGAGCCGTAGTCTGCGGAAAAGTATACATTGGCAGTAAATAGTTTATCTGAGCCTCGTTAGTAAACGGATTTAAATAGCCGCCGAAACCCATATAAGTCAAAGGCGTGCTGAATAATGATTTCTTAACGCTTAGAATTTCATATTTAAAATAAGGATGTTCTTTTGCTAAATTGTCATAACCATTTAAAATCATCGGGAAAGATTCTTTTTGAGAGTAGGGGAAAACAATTTTCGCCGTATCACTTTTAGTAATCGCAAACTGAATTTCGTTAGTTTTTGTTACTAATTTTTTTGTAAAAGCTAAAAACTCTGCATCGCTATATTCCCGTTCAATATTCATTTTCTGAAATAAAGGTTCACGATAATAATTGAATGCCCACAATAGGTGAAAGAAAAAGTAAAAAACAGAGATTTTGCCCAAAATCGTTAAAAGGTGATCTTTCCAATCTGTTCTCCATGTTTTTCTAATTTTCCAAAACCAGATTATTGCGGACAAAATTAAAACTGCATAAATACAATCGCCCACTGAAAAGGGAATTTTACCTAAAAGTATTCTTGAAAAGTGTGAAATTCTAACAAATAAATTGTTGCTGTAAAAGCCTTCTATATAGTCTGGAAAGAATGGAAGGATTCTTAAAAAGATAATTTGAATTAAAAGAAATAGAGGTAAAATATATTTTCGTTTCACAGTTTTACGTTTTGTATAAAAATAATAATTAAATAGAAATTGAGTTTGTTTTTATTAGAAATTATTATTTCCACAAGCATAAAAGCAAAAAATAACTTTAAATGTTTTTTTTTTTAAACATGTGTCGTTAGGTACAATTGATTGGTAGAAAATTTATGCAAATTGAATTCAAGCGTTGCGATGGGAACGGCTGATTTGTTTTGGTTTATAACATTACCAACGAGATGCCACTATGTGGCATGAACGACGATAAGTTCTTAATAATTAATATACTTTTTTTTTAGCTGTTTTAATAAGTGCTAATTCGTAAAAATTGTAACGAAAAAAGCATTTAAACTTTGTAACTTTGAAGCTCTTAATTGTTAAACATCAAACAAAATATAATGAGTCAAGAAGTAAGAAATCTGGAGCCAAAAGCACTTTGGAATAAATTCGCAGATTTAAATGCTGTTCCTCGTCCTTCAAAAAAAGAAGAGCGTGTAATTGAGTTTATGAAAAACTTTGGAAACAGCTTAGGTCTAGAAACTTTTGAAGATGAAATTCGAAATGTAATTATCAGAAAACCAGCTACTCCAGGAATGGAAAATCGTAAAGCTATTGTAATGCAGGGGCATTTGGATATGGTGCACCAAAAAAATGCAGATACAGTCTTTGATTTCGATACACAGGGAATTGACATGTATATTGATGGTGACTGGGTTCGCGCTCGTGGTACAACTCTTGGTGCTGACAACGGATTAGGAGTAGCAACTATTATGGCAATTTTAGAAAGCAAAGATATTCCGCATCCAGCAATCGAAGCTTTGTTTACAATTGATGAAGAAACAGGAATGACAGGTGCTTTAAACCTAAAAGGAGGCATTTTACAAGGTCAGATTTTGTTGAATTTGGATACTGAGGAAGATGATGAAATTGATATTGGATGTGCGGGCGGAATTGACGTTACAGCTACAAGAACCTATCATGAAGAAGAAGTTCCAGAAAGTTCAGTAGGTTACACCATTACGGTAAAAGGCTTAAATGGTGGACATTCAGGAATGGATATTCATAAAGGTTTAGGAAACGCCAATAAAATAATGAACCGTTTATTGTTTGACGCATTTGAAAACTTTGGTTTACAAATCGTGGAAGTAAATGGAGGAAGTCTTCGAAATGCAATTCCGAGAGAAAGCGTTGCTAAAGTAATAATTTCTCAAATGTTTGATGAAGCATATGTGTATGATATGCAGGAAATTATTGCTGATATCAAAGCAGAATATAAAACAACTGAACCAAACTTAACTATTGAAATCGTAAAAGGCGATTTACCTGAAAAAGTAATGGATTTAGGTGTTCAGGAAGGAATTATCAGAGCAATTTACGCAGCGCAAAATGGTGTTTACAGAATGAGTGCTGATATGGCTGATTTGGTTGAAACTTCGAATAATATAGCAAGAGTAATCATTAAAGATGGTGAAATTTTGGTTGGATGTTTGACACGTTCTTCTGTAGAATCTTCAAAATTTGATTTGGCTAATTCGCTGCGTTCTGCATTTGAATTGGTTGGATGTGAAGTTGAGCTTTCTGGTTCTTATCCAGGATGGACACCAAATGTAAACTCTGAAATATTAGAAGTTTTAAAAGAAATCTACGAAAAACAAAATGGAGAAAAGCCAAAAGTAGTGGCTTGTCACGCTGGTTTAGAATGTGGAATTTTAGGAACAAATTACCCAGAAATGGATATGATTTCTTTCGGTCCAACTATTCACGGCGCGCATTCACCAGATGAAAGAGCAAGTATTTCTTCAGCTCAGAAATATTGGAAATTTGTATTAGAAATTCTTTCGAATATTCCAGTTAAATAGTTTTTAGTTTTCAGTCGTAGTCTCAGTATTCAGTTTCAAAGAACTGTAAACTGAGACTGTAAACTGAGACTGAAATTAATCTCTCTTAGGAGTATTTTTCTTCTCTCTTTTTTCTTCTTTCTTTTCCTTAGCCGTTTTTAACGGTTCTTTTTTTGCTGTTTTTTTAGCATCTTGACCCTTTGCCATAATTTATTGATTTTGATGATGTTTCAGTAAATGTAAAGCTTTTAAAAATTTAAACGTCAAAAAAAATCCCCAATTTTAAAATTGAGGATTTAAATATTTTCCTTATGAAGGACATTCTTAGTTACGTTTTAATACTTTATATTGTTCGTAACAGGCGCTGATGGCATCCATAATTTGAAGATCGTTTGCTGATTGAATAAAGGAATCAGAATAGTTGCATCGATGCATAATTTCAGGAATTTCATCTTTACTTATGCCTAATAGCACAGCAACTGTTTCACGGTCGTATTTCGATTCTAGAAGAGTTCTAACTGTGTCATCTTTCTTCATTTCTTTTAGTTTCTTGAGTTCTTTACCATTTTTTCCGAAGAAATTATAAAGCATATCTGCGGGGTTAAAAATCGACCCTAAAACTTTACCAAATGCATTTGGAGCGTATTCTCCAGCCTCATAACCTTGTGTAAGACCAGAAATACTGTAACGATAGTTTTCTTTTGTAGGAATCAATTTAGAATCAATTTCAAGATATCCTGTTAAAGTAAAAGGAGCAATAATAACTTCTTCCAAAGCAATTGCCTTTTCAGTAAGCTGAATGCGGGTTACTTTATTTTTTATCCAGTCATTTGTTACCCTGATTCTTAGGGATTGAAAACCTAGAATAGAAAAATGAAGCGTATCATTGACTTGAACATCAATTTCAAAATACCCTTTTTCATCAGATTTTGCACCACGCACTTTATTAGTGTTGATAACGTTTACGCCGGCAAGCGGTTGTTTGCTGTTGTCGTTAATAATGTAACCTGAAACTCTTTGAGGAACACTCGGCTGCGTTTCTTGCGCGAAACCAATGTTAGCTAGAAGAATAAAAAAGAAAACTGCGAAATATTTCATATCCTGATTTAAAGCTCTAAAAGTAGTAAATCGGGATTAAATATTTCGCAGTCTTGGAATTTAATTATAAGAAAATTAACAAAGGAAGCTGTCTCGCTTTACTAATTACAAAACTCATTGCTAGAGCGTAAGATTCTTTATATAAAAAAATCCCAAATTCCAATTATGTCTGGAATTTGGGATTTTGTATTTTAAGATCTTAAATTATTAATCTCTTCTAGTTCTTCTTGGTCTTGGGCTGTCGCCAAAGTTTTCTGAACGCCTTGGAGCTCTGTCAGAACCACCTTCGCTTCTTGGAGCAGAACTTCTAAAACCACCTTCTCTTTTTGGAGCAGATGAATTTCTGTCGCTTCTAAATCCTCCTTCGCGTGAACCTCCGTCTCTTGAAGAATTTCTATCGCTTCTAAATCCGCCTCCAGAACCTTCACGTCTTGGAGCAAAGCTTCCTTCTCTTCTTGGTCCAGAGCTGCGTCCGCCGCCACCTCCACGATTGTTGTGGTCACGTCTTCCGCCTCCGTCATTTTTAGAGATCTCAACATTAATACGACGACCTTCTAATTGAACGTTGTTTAAAACATCCATTACTTTGTCTGTAAATTGAGGATCAGTGTTAAAGAAAGAGAATCCTTCTTTTACATCAACTTTAAAGATATCATCGCGACCTAAGTCTAATGTTTCTTTTAAGTAATCTTTTAATGACATCCAGTCGAAATTATCTCTAGAACCGATGTTTACAAAATAACGAACAGCTCCGTTATTATTGAATTCTCTTGGTTCAGAATCGCTTCTTTCACGTCTTTCTCCAGATTGAGCAGAGATATCTCTGTTCTTTTTGTAGTACGTAATGAAACGGTTAAATTCTACTGAAACCATTTTCTTGATCAATTCTTCTTTAGTTAAATCTTCAAGAACATTGTTAATAGCTGGTAAATAGTTGTCAATTTCGTGATCAACTTCAGTATCTTTAATTTTATTTGCTAAGTGCAATAATTGAATTTCGCAGATTTCAATTCCAGATGGAATAGTTTTTTCTTCAAACTTTTGTTTGATGATTCTTTCGATAGAAGAAATTTTACGTAACTCACTTTTTGTAACAATTACAATAGAAGTTCCTAATTTTCCAGCTCTACCAGTACGTCCAGAACGGTGGTTGTAAGTTTCAATTTCATCAGGTAATTGATAATTAACAACGTGAGTAATGTTGTCAACGTCAATACCACGCGCAGCAACGTCAGTAGCAACAAGCATCTGAATTTGTCTTCCGCGGAAAGATTTCATTACCCCGTCACGCTGTGCCTGAGATAAATCTCCGTGTAATGCAGCAGCACTGTATCCGTCTTCGATTAATTTTTCAGCAATAGCTTGTGTGTCTCTTTTTGTACGACAGAAAACTACAGAGAAAATATCTGGGTTAGCATCTGCTAAACGTTTTAGTGCTTCATAACGATCACGAGCATTTACTAAGTAAAATTCGTGAGAAACTGTTGCAGAACCTGAGTTCTTAGCTCCAACAGTAATTTCAACTGGTTCGCTCATGAATTGCTTTGCAATTCTGGCAACCTCTTGCGGCATTGTTGCAGAGAACAACCATGTGTTTTTTTCGTCTGGAGTGTCAGATAATATAGATACGATATCTTCATAAAATCCCATGTTCAACATTTCGTCAGCCTCATCAAGAATACAGTAATCTATATTTTTAATGTTAACCAAACCTCTGTTGATCATGTCTTGCATTCTCCCTGGAGTAGCCACAATAATTTGTGCTCCTCTTTTAATGTCTCTAGCTTGCTCTGTAATACTAGCCCCGCCGTAAACTGCTACCACATTAATACCTTTCTCGTATTTTGAGTAGTTTTTAAGTTCGTTGGTAATCTGTAAACAAAGTTCTCGTGTTGGCGATAAAACTAATGCTTGTGTATTTCTGTTGTCAGCATCAATTTTTTGAATTAGCGGAAAACCGAAAGCTGCCGTTTTCCCTGTCCCTGTCTGAGCCAACGCAACCATATCCGTGTCTTTTTCCAATAATAGGGGAATCGCCTTTTCCTGTACCTCTGACGGATTTTCAAATCCTAGATCTAAAATCGCCTTCAGTAACGATTCATTTAATCCTAATTGTTCAAATTTATTCATATGTGTTTTTAAAATAGGGTGCAAAATTACTGTTAATTATTCAGATAAACTAATGGTATTTCAAGAATTATGTATTTGTTATGATTTGATTATCAAAAAGTTACAGTTTTATTAAAAACCTTCCTTTTTAAAATTGGCTGAAATCACTAAAAAACACGTCTTAAAATGTAAAATTTAACTATTAAAATGTTGTATTTGAAACAATTATTTTGCGGCACTCAGGAAATCAATTAGTTGCTGAACTGCTTTTCCGCGGTGGCCTATTTTATTTTTTACTTCTAATGGCAATTGGGCAAAGGTCTCGTCGAAATTTTCTGGTTTAAAAATCGGATCATATCCAAAACCATTCGTTCCCATTTTTTCATCAGTGATATTTCCTTTTGCAATTCCGGTAAATAAATATTGTTTTCCTTCAAGATTTAAAGTAATAACGGTCTTGAACTGGGCGCTGCGATTTTCTTTGTCTCTTAGTTCTCCTAAAAGCTTATTCATGTTATCATCTGCATTTTTTTGCTCGCCTGCATATCGTGCAGAATAAACACCTGGTTCGCCATTTAAAGCATTAACTTCTAGTCCTGTATCATCTGCAAAACAATCATAACCATATTTTTGAGTGACATAATCGGCTTTTAAAATCGCATTTCCTTCAATAGTATCAGCTGTTTCAGGAATTTCTTCGAAGCAGTTAATATCTTCTAAACTTAAAATTTTAATGCTTTCTGGAAGCATACTTTGTATTTCTGCAATTTTATTTTTGTTGTTTGAGGCGAAAACGAGTTTCATAGAATTATCTGTTTAAATGATTTCAACACAAATTTAGAATTCTTATATTTGATATGTTACCTAAAAATAAAATAAATGCAGTTATCAGTTCTTTATAAAAAAATAATGCCTTTTGTAAAGCCGTACAAAAAAATGGTAATTGCTACTTTACTGCTCACATTTGTAGGTTCATTTGCCGCGCAGGTAAATGCTTTGATCTTAAAATATACTGTTGATACCATAAATAATTTGATGGTCGCGCACGAGCCGTTATCTAAAGGTTTTCATTTACTAGGAATTATAAGTATTGTGCTTTTAACGAAGGAATTGGTTAATTCTGTTGTGCAGTTTGGACAAAAATTCTACGGAGAAAAACTGCGTATCTTTATAACCCGTGATATTTCTCAAACTATAGTCGAAAAAATCCTGAGTTATAGAATGGAATTTTATACTTCTGATGAAAATGAAAGCGGTAAACTGCAAACCAGAATTGATCTCGGAATTAGCAGTTTGACTAGATTAGTACAGAATTTTTTCATTGATATTCTGCCTTTATTTGCCAATGCTTTTGTGGCTTTAGTGATTATGTTTTATGCCAATGTATATGTGGGTTTGGTAAGTTTATGCATTATTCCCATTTATTTTTATATCAGTCAATTGCAGGCAGCTAAACTAAGCGGCTTTAGAAGAAGAATGCGTAATTACCGTGAAACTAAAAACAACGGAATTATCAGTTTGATTGAATCGATAACGGTCATTAAATCCTTCGTACGGGAATCAACAGAAGCAGACCGCCACGAAAAAATTCAGTTTGAAATGACAGAAAATCAACTGGCAACCAGGAAGACCAGTTTTATTTTTGAAAGTATTAAAAGTTTTGTCGAACAGATAGGAGTGGTGATTATCATTATTTTAACCGCTTATTTTGTGCTGAATAATCAAATGACAATTGGGGCAATCATGTTTCATATTATGTTGTTTAATAATGTTTCGTCGCCAATTAGGCAGTTGCACCGTATTTATGATGAAGTAAATGATGCCTTAATTTATTCGGAAGGCTTTTTCGATATTTTAGAATCGGAACAGGAAAAAGAAACAACAGGAGATTTTATACCAGAAAAGATTATTGGTTTAATAGAAGTTAAAAATGTAGATTTTGTGTATCCAAACGGAACACAAGCGCTTTACGATATTAATTTTACGGTAAAACCAAATGAAACCTCTGCTTTAGTCGGACTCAGCGGTGCTGGGAAAAGTACTGTGATTAATTTATTGGATAAATTTTATCAGCCTTCAGGTGGTCATATTTTTTTGGATGGAGTTGATTTGGCAGACTATAATACAGACTTTCTGCGAAAAAATATCGGATTGGTACTTCAGAAAAACCATATTTTTAAAGGTACAATTGCAGAAAATATTTTATACGGAAATCCAGAAGCATCCCATTCAGAAGTTATTGAAGCGGCAAAACAAGCTTACATTCACGAACAGGTTATTAATCTTCCAAAAGGTTACGATTCAGATGCTCATTTGCTTTCTGGCGGACAGCAGCAGCGAATTGCTATCGCGAGACTTTTTCTAAAAAATCCACCAATAATTTTTCTAGACGAACCAACAGCCAGTTTAGATGCGATTGCTACAGAGCAAATTAAAAAATCCCTAGACGCCATCAAAAAAGACAGAACAGTAATTATAATTTCGCACAGTATTTCTCAAATTATTGATGCCTCCAATATTATTGTTTTGGAAAAAGGAAGATGTGTCGAAAAAGGAACACACGATGAATTATACGATAATAAAGGAACGTATTACCAAATATTTATGGCAATGGCGAACAGTTTAAATATTGATAAAATCACGCAGACATTTGATTAAGCCATGATTTTATTTCGTTTCGTCTTTGTCAAAGTTCAAAACTTTGACAAATATTTTTTAAAAATATTCTCAAGAAAAAATGCTGTACAAACTCCCAAAGTATAAGCAGCAATATCCGACCATAAAAATCCCTGTCCTAAAACGTATCTTCCAAACAGCGTTTTTCTAAGTTCTACAATCCAATCTGCTTGGTACAATTGCAAAAACTCAATACAATAACAAATTGCAAGAGAAAGAAAAGCTATTAAAAGGGCTTTTTTATATGGAAGAAAAACTCGAACCAAAAAATAAATCATAAAGGCATATAGAAAATCACCGATCAATAATGGAACAAATGGGATTTTTCTGGAAAGGATTCCCAGTAAAATTGTAGTGATGAAAATTATGAAGTAATAGATTCTGGATTTCAAGTTTAAATCATTTTAGACAAAGGCAAATTTATATTATTTTTTCTTGACCATACTGGTGACTTCTCTTTGTCAAAGTTCAAAACTTTGACAAAGATTCTTTATTTCTCAAACGTGACGTTAAGAAAAATCTTATTTTATTTATATTTATGCTCTGAAAAATAATAAGATAATAGGTGAATATTAGAAATCAAAATTTAGAGCCAGACTGTTTTTATCACATCTATAATCGCGGAATAAATGGTGATAAAGTTTTTGAAAGCGATGACAACTACATGTTTTTTATGGCACAATTTCTAAAATATCTAGTTGATGTGTGCGATTTATATGCTTATTGTTTAATGCCAAATCATTTTCATTTTGTAATCAAAATTAAATCGCAAAAAGAGTTGTCTGATTTTTTTGAAGAGAAAAACAAAAGATCAAATAATAAAGGATTGCATTCAATAGAAAGTCTTGCGAGTAAGCAATTAAGTAAATTTATAAGTTCATACACTCAAGCATACAATAAAGTTTTTGATAGACATGGACCTTTATTTGAATCTCCTTTTAAAAGGAAGAAAATTGATTCTGAAAAATATTTAAAGAATGTAATTATATACGTTCATCAAAACCCGATAGATATTAAGAAAGATTTTAAAACTTATAAATTTTCTTCATATAAAACGGTTTTGTCATCTTTGGAAACGAATTTGAGAAGGAGTGAAGTAATTGAGTGTTTTGATGATATTGAGAATTTTAAATTTTGTCATAGTAATATAATCGATCTTAAGTTTTAAGGTGTTACTTTTTTTTTTTTTGGTTCTAAGAAATCTTTGTCAAAGTTTTGAACTTTGACAAAGAGAAAAAAAAAAGATAGTTTAATTTTAAGACTGTGTTTTTTTGGTTCTAAGAAATCTTTGTCAAAGTTTTGAACTTTGACAAAGAGAAAAAAAAAGATAGTTTAATTTTAAGACTTTGTTTTTTGGGTTCTAAGAAATCTTTGTCAAAGTTTTGAACTTTGACAAAGAGAAAAAATAGATAGTTTAATTTTAAGACTTTGTTTTTTTGGTTCTAAGAAATCTTTGTCAAAGTTTTGAACTTTGACAAAGAGAAAAAATTGATAGTTTAATTTTAAGACTTTGTTTTTTGGGTTCTAAGTAATATGTATCAAAATTTTGAACTTTGACAAAGAGAAAAAGTGGATAGTTTAATTTTAAGATTTTGTTTTTTAGGTTCTAAGCAATCTTTGTCAAAGTTTTGAACTTTGACAAAGAGAGTAGAGAGAAGATGGTAACTTAAAGTACATTTTCAGGTAATCAAAAATACAAAACCCGAATTGATTTACTTTATTTCATAAATTTAGCAGTTCATAAACTATCTATCAAAACAACCACATGAATTCAAAATTTTATATCGTAATTATTGCTTTGTTTCTTTTGGGAAGTCAAGGTTATTCTCAAAAAGAAAATTCGTTTAATATCAAAAAACAGCTGGATTATTGCGCTGATCAAGCTTCAAAAACCTTAAAAGTGATTCCTAATGACGGGACTTCTCCAAGAACAGTTCCGAACGGAAGTAAAGATTGGAAATTTGTAGATTATAAAGACTGGACCAGCGGCTTCTGGCCTGGAGAATTGTGGTTTTTATATGAAGCTGCAAAAGATAGAAAATGGGAAAAAGAGGCAGATAAATTTACGCGCTTTTTAACGCCTTTGTCTGTTAGTAAAGCTGCAGACCATGATTTAGGTTTTCAGGTTTTTAATAGTTTTGGAAACGGATATCGTTTAACCAAAAACAAAGAATACAAAGAAATTGTCTTAAAAACTGCCGATACCTTAGCCACACTTTTTAATCCGAAAGTGGGCACAATTCAATCTTGGCCTCACAATAAAATGGGTGGGCACAATACGATTATTGACAATATGATGAATCTAGAACTGCTGTTTTGGGCTTCTAAAAATGGCGGAAACAAAAAACTATATGATATTGCGGTAAAGCATGCCGAAACCACAATGGCAAATCATTTTAGGCCAAATAATACTTCCTACCATGTTATAATTTACGATTACGAAACGGGAAAAAAGATAAAAGGAAGAACGGCTCAGGGGTATAGCGATGACAGTACGTGGGCGCGCGGTCAGGCGTGGGCAATTTATGGTTTTACGATGACGTATAGAGAAACCAAAGATTCTAAATTTTTAGATTTTGCACATAAACTGGCAAGGGTTTATCTGGATAAATTAACAACAGAAGATTTAGTTCCGTATTGGGATTTTAATGCGCCAAATATTCCTAATGAGCCGAGAGATGCATCGGCAGCTGCAATTGTTTCGTCGGCACTTTTGGAATTGAGTTCTTATACAAAAGATAAAAATTTGAAAACAGAATATTTAGCAAAAGCTAAAAAGATGATCGTTTCGCTTTCAGATCATTATCAAAGCCACGATGTTAATTCGGCATTTTTACTGCATTCTACCGGACATAAACCCGCAGGAAGTGAAATAGATTGTTCTATAAATTACGCAGATTATTACTATCTTGAGGCATTATTAAGACTTGAAAAACTAAAATAAAATTATCATGAAGAAAATAAGCCAAATTGTATTTGCAATAATGACGGTATTCATGCTTGCGAGCTGTAAAAATACCAAACAAAAACTTCAGGAATATGTTACGGAATATAATAAGACTGCTCCAAGTTTTAGAGCCGACCATGTAACATTAACAACGGCCAGAGGTTACATAAACGATAATAAAATTGAATTGCGTTTTGAAACCGATTTAGAACAAAATGAAGCAAACAAATTAGCTACAGGAATCGCTTTTGCAAAACTAATAAAGAAACTTATTGCCAATGATCAGATTCCGAGACAATTGATTGAAGAAGGAGTTCAGTTTGATGTCTATTTTTTAGCTAATGATAACACCGTTCTCGGAAAAGAAATCTTAACTGGAGAATCTCTTAAATATTTTTTAAAGTAAAAAGCAGTATTTTAAGAAGTTTAAATTCCTACATATGGAAGTCTCTTTAATTTATTATTTAGAGAGACTTTTTTATGATTATAGTTCAAATAAAGCAGGAAATAACTTTTTGATTTCTTACATTTTTCTTTGTTTTTAATGGGTAACCAATTTGTATTCAGTCGATTATCTGTTGTATTTTATCGACAAAACATTGTTTTTATGTTGTAAATTAATTATGTTTGAGTTAAAAAATAACTATAAAACCAATAATTTATGAAAAAAATTACCCAAATCGCATTAGTGTTTGCTTTTGCATTATTTTTAGTGAGCTGTAAAAACACCAAACAGAAAATCCAGGAACATGTAAGCACTTATAACAACTCTTCGAGTATAAAAGGGAGTGGAATTACGAGTACAAGTGCAAAAGCTTTTCTAAAAGACAATAAAATCGAGATTAGAATCGAAACGAATTTAGAAGAAACCGAAGCAAACAGAATTGCCTACAAAGAATCATTTCCTGATTTATTGAAAGAAATGATTAAAAACGATCAAATTTCTGCAGAATTAGTTAACGAAGGAGTTTCTTTTGATGTGTACTTTCTAGCCTACAATAATGCTATTTTAGCGCAGCAAGTGGTAAATAAAGAAGGATTAGCCGTTTTAGAAGGAGCTGCAGAACCAAATAAAGAAACTGCAAAATTGTAATTGAATAAAATAGATTAAAAAAAACAGCCTCTTTACTATTTTAAAGAGGCTGTTTTTTTATGAGAACTGCGTTACGTTTTTCAAGTTATCTGGAAAATACATATCCGATAAATTGGCAAATTCATCACCGCGCATAAATATATTAATGTCTACATCGGCAAAACTGTTTTTTCCGGCTGCTGCCAAAAGTTCATTTGCAGCGTGAAGTGTATTTTTATGAAAATGATATACCCTTTCAGACTTATCAGTTACAACCAAACCTTTCATTAACATTTTGTCTTGTGTGGCAACTCCAGTTGGGCATTCATTATTATGACAGCGCAAAGCTTGAATGCAGCCTAGAGAAAACATAAATCCTCTTGCACTGTTACACATATCAGCACCAAGTGCTACGGCATGTAAAATAGAATAGCCCGAAATTATTTTTCCGCTTCCAATAATGCGCATTTTTTCGCGAATTCCTAAACGAACTAGCGTTTTATTTACGAAAATCAATGCAGGTTCAAATGGCATTCCAACACCATCAGCAAATTCAAGCGGCGCAGCTCCAGTTCCGCCTTCTGCGCCGTCAACTGTTATGAAATCTGGATATGTATCTTCTGCGATCATTTCTTGGCAGATTGCCTCAAATTCGGCTGTGTTTCCAATACACAATTTAAATCCGATTGGCTTTCCGTTAGATAAATCACGAAGCTGTTTGATGAAATGGATTAATCCTTTTGCATCAGAAAAAGCATGATGACCAGGAGGAGAAAGAATCATAGTATGCGGTTCAACACCTCTGATCTTTGCAATCTGTTCCGTATTTTTCGCAGCTGGAAGTACACCGCCATGACCCGGTTTTGCACCTTGCGAAAGTTTTATTTCGATCATTTTTACATTTGGAAGATTCGCTTTTTCTGAGAATTTTTCAGGACTAAAATTTCCTTCAGCATCGCGGCAGCCAAAATATCCTGTTCCAATCTGCCATGTAATATCGCCTCCGCCGGCAAGATGAAATTCGGTTAATCCGCCCTCACCAGTATTTTGATAAAATTTTCCCTTTTTCGCTCCAATATTTATGGCACGAACGGCATGTTCGCTTAACGAACCAAAACTCATCGCAGAAACATTAAATAACGAAGCAGAATAAGGCTGTTTGCAATCTTTTCCGCCTACTAACACGCGAGGTAATTCCTCGTTTACTTTTGCGGGAAAAATAGAATGTTTAATTCCTTCGTAATTATCCGTATTTAAGTTTAATTGTGTACCGAAAGGAGTACTCGAATCAATATTTTTGGCTCTTTGGTAAACCAATGAACGCTGATTTCTAGAGAAAGGTTTTCCGTCTGTAGATTTTTCAATAAAATACTGTTGAATTTCTGGCGCAATCGTTTCAAATAAATATCTGAAATAGCCCAGAACAGGGAAGTTTCTTAAAATAGCGTGTTTTTTTTGTAAAGTATTATAAAGTCCGACAACTAATAAAATTGGAAGAATTATAACGAGTAAAAAACCACGTTCTGTGTAATAATAAATTGTAACAACAATTAGAAACAATAAGAATCCGTAAATAAAGAATTTCTTTCTCATGTTTTTAAAAAATTAAATAGTAATAAATAATGGTAATTAGTTGAATCTTAAACGCACATAAACGTGTTTGATTCCTTTTTTGTCTGACTCTCTTTCATCAATCTCTAGGATATCAGTTAGTGATTTTAACATTGGCGTTAATTTCGAATAACCATAATTTCGGGGGTCAAATTCTGGTTTTTTCTTGACAACCAAATTGCCAACATCGCCCAAGAATGCCCAACCGTCATCGTCTTCAAGATCTTCTATTGTAGCTTCTATAAGTTCAATAGTTTGTTTGTCTACTTTATGAAGTGCTTTTTCAGCTGGTTTTTCAACAGGTTTTTTGGTATCAGCAGCAGTTGCTTTTGGTTTTTTCTTCTGTATGGCGCCGTCAAGAACTTCTATATAAATAAATCTATCGCAGGCCACAATGAAAGAACTTGGAGTTTTCTTTTCTCCAATGCCAATTACTTTCATTCCAGATTCTCTTAAACGAATTGCCAGACGCGTAAAATCGCTGTCACTCGAAACGATGCAGAAACCATCTAATTTTCCAGAATATAAAAGATCCATGGCATCAATAATCAAAGCCGAATCTGAAGAGTTTTTTCCAACCGTATAACTGTATTGCTGAATAGGGGTAATGGCGTGTTCTAGTAAAACGCCTTTCCATCCGTTTGCATTAGGTTTTGTCCAATCGGCATAAATCCTTTTAGTAGTTGGAGTTCCCAGTTTTGCGATTTCTTCCATCATGCCTTTTACATTGCTGTAAGGCACATTGTCTGCATCAATAAGAACAGCTAGTTTTAAATCTTTTGAGTTGCTTAAAGGCATTATTTCAATATTAGAAAATTAAGTGTCTCAAAGTTAAAATTAAAATTGGTTTTTATAAGAATTCAATGATGAATAAGTGTTTTTAACAGCACTAATTATTTTCATTATAAATAATGCTTTATTACTTTAAAATTAATTAAAGATAAGTTTGTCTTTTATTTTCAATCTTTTTATATTTGTATGGAATTAATTAAGAAATCTATGTTTTCAAAAGCCTGTGAATACGGAATTAGAGCTTCAATATTTATTGCGACCAAATCTTCAAAAGGGATTAGAGTTGGAATAAAAGATGTTGCCAAAGAAATTGATTCTCCAGAACCCTTTACGGCCAAGATTATGCAGATTCTTACCAAGAACGGAATTATTCATTCGGCAAAAGGAGTAGGAGGCGGTTTTGAGGTTTCTAATGAAGCAGTAAAAACTATAAAACTAATTCAAATTGTTGACGCAATTGACGGAAATAAGATTTACAGCGGCTGCGGGATTGGACTTAAAGAATGTTCTGAAGAATATCCCTGTCCTGTACACAATGAATTTAAGAAAATTAGAGGACTGCTTTTAGAAATGCTTACCAAAACGACTTTAGAGCAACTGGCTTCAGATGTAAAATCGGGTGATTTCTTCCTAAAAACATTAAATATAAACGATTAATATTTTATAAATAATTTTAAAAATGAATACAAAAACTAAAATTTCAATAATGATCCTTATGGGATTTTTAGCAGTGACTTCTTGCGGTAAAAAAGAAACGGCTCCGGCTGAATCTACAGAAGTAAATGAAACATCTACAGAGGGAGAAGCAGCGCCAGTAACGTCTACTGCTGAAAATGTATTAGTTATTGAAGGAAATGATCAAATGCAGTTTAATACAAATGAATTGCACGCTGTTGCTGGAAAACCAATTACATTGACTTTAAAACATGTTGGTCAAATTCCTAAAGAAGCGATGGGACACAATTTAGTGATTTTAAAAGAAGGAACAGATGAAGCTGCTTTTGCGCTTAAAGCGAATGAAGCAAAAGCTGCCGATTATATTCCAGAATCTGAAAAAGCGTCTATTATTGCTCATACCAAATTATTGGGCGGCGGAGAAGAAGATACAATCGAATTTACAGTTGATAAAAAAGGAACATACAAATTTATATGCTCTTTCCCTGGCCATGTCGCTATGATGAAAGGTGTATTAATTGTAGAGTAAATACAAAGACTTCAAATCCTTATTGGGTTTGGAGTTTTTTTAAATGTCAATAAAAGATAAGACTGTCTTTTATTTGTTATTAGAATTGACATTAAAAAAGTAACTAATTAAAATTGATTATCATGGAGAATTTAAAAAACAAAACAATAGGATCATTTGTCGCTCAAGATTTTAGAACAGCTGCGGTTTTTTCTAAATATAGAATTGATTTTTGCTGTAAAGGAAATAGAACTTTAACCGAGGTCTGCGAAAAACAAAATATTGATGCAGATGCTTTATTGGATAATGTTGTGCAGGTTTTGCAATCAGAAAATCAGGGAAATGTAGATTTTAATTCCTGGCCTTTAGATTTATTGGCCGATTATATTGAAAAAACACATCACCGTTATGTAGAAGAAAAAACGAATGTACTGCTTCCGTTTTTAGATAAATTGTGTAAAGTTCATGGCGCAAGTCATCCTGAATTATTTAAAATTAATGAATTGTTTACTGGCTGCGCAGGAGAACTATCACAGCACATGAAAAAAGAAGAATTGGTTTTGTTTCCATTTGTAAAAAGAATGGTGAAAACTAAGGAATCTGACGGTATTTTGTCGCATCCTTCTTTCGGAACCGTTTCAAATCCAATTGCGATGATGATGCAAGAACATGATAATGAAGGCGAGCGTTTTAGAGAAATTGCCGAATTGACAAATAATTATACGCCGCCAGCAGATGCATGTACAACTTACAGAGTGACGTATTCTATGCTGAAGGAATTTGAAGCAGACTTACACAAACATATTCATTTGGAGAATAATATCTTATTTCCGAAAGCAGTTGCTCTAGAAAAAGACTTTGTTGAAGTAGAGTAAGTTTAATTTATTATAGTTTGAAAAGCACCGATAAATGTCTTTAAATGATAATTATTGGTGTTTTTTTTTTTGATTAAATTAATGAACACTACATATAAGTTACAACGTTTTAAAACAGAAGAAAGAAAAGATAGGTAAGTACAGAGTAACAATATTTTTATAAAATAGCATCGTTGCAGATAGAAGCCCTGTGAGGACACCACATTTTGGAATTAGGCCAAAATGGGGATTTCGCTCCGCTGGAGCTTTAAACAAAACCTTTTTAATTTGCTATAAATACCGCTCCGCTGGAGCTTTGAGTCAATAAATCTACAAGATTTCTATAAATATTTCGTTTTTCCGAAGCCTGGAATTCATTTCATTTATATAAAAAAAACAAGAGCCGATTTCTGCTGAGAATCGTACTCTTGTTTCTTACTAATCAACCTATTTAAATTTTTATATTTTTGAAGCTTCTCTATTTATTGTTTCGATCGTTTTCTCATTATTTACACCTAAACCTTCCTGCTGAAAAACTAATTCACCTTCGGAATTAAAAACGCTTATAATGTTAGAATGTGAAAAATCTATTGGAGATATTTTTTATAATTGACTGCTAAAACTGCGGCAAATTCGCGCGTATTTTCTTCAGAAGAACGAAGGAAAATCCAAGGATCTTGATTCATTTTATTGGAAATAGCAAATGATTTTAATTTTTCCGGAGTATCCGTTTTTGGATCAATACTGACTAAAATAAGTTTTACATTTTGTTTCGTCTTTCTATCTAGTTTCGATTCAATATCACGCATATCTGCTACCAGTCTTGGACACGCCGCTTTACAGGTTGTATAAATCATTACCATGACCAAAACATTTCCCCTAAGCGATTTTAACTCAATATCTTTTCCGTTTTGCGTTGTCCATTTAGAAGGCAGATTGTAAATAGATAAATCGCTGATTTCTTTTTTTGTTTCTGCTTTGCTTTCCGATTTTATTTCAGTCTTTTTACAACTGTAAAAAGACAATGTAAGAGCGAGGAAAGCGATTGTTATTTTTTTCATCTTAACTACTTTAATTATATTTTGGGCTTTATTGTACTGGCACATCTAAAACCAAGATTTCGGGTTGAATATTGAGCTTTAAGACTTCCTCTAAATGCGTAGCGCATAAAAGCGGCATAATCCATCAGATCAGCTGCGTTTACTGATGCGCTGCCGCAGAATAAATTTTGATCACTGCTTTTATCTTTTCTGGATTCTCCCGATAAAAAAATGCTGTTAAAGTCAGAAGTCCATTCCCAAACCAATCCATGCATGTCGTAAACTCCCCAGTAATTTTTGAATGTTTTTCCAATTTCATTATCATACGTTCTTGATTTTTCATACCACGATAAAATGTATTCATTGAATTCTTTTTTGGTTCTGGCATCGATTTTCTTAGTGTCGGCCATTGCGGTATATTCCCATTCGTCCATTGTGGCCAAGCGTTTTCCCTGACACTCACAATATTTTTTTGCAGCAAACCATGAAACACTGGTAACAGGAGATTTCGGATTCACTGTTCCAAAATCAAGATCATTTTTCCAGTAAGAGAGATAGCTTTTGTCTGCAAAAATTCCTTTTATTTTTGATTTTTGATAAGATGGATTTTTTTTGACAAATTCTAAAAACGCATTGTTTGTTACAGGATAAATATCCAAATAGAATGATTTTACTACAACAGGATTTTTGGAAACGGCTCCATAAAGAGGGACAAAAGATCCCTCTTTTATGAGAACCATTCCTTTTTCCTGCGCTTTCATGACACTAAGTACAGAGAAAAAGATAGTTAGTATGAAAATGTATTTTTTCATTCAGACTGTTTGCTATTATCGTAATGCCTTTACCATTTCTGGCGTAACTTCGGTTTTATTATTTCCCCAGCTGCTATAAATGTAGGTTAGTACATTTGCGATTTCATCATCAGATAGATTCTGAGCTGGCATTACATTGTTGTATTTCTTTCCGTTTACATTTATTTCTCCAGTTAAACCATGCAGTATGGTCTTAATTGCACGTTTAGAATCGGCATTTAAGTAATCTGATTTTGCCAAAGGAGGGAAGGTGCTCGGAATTCCCTGTCCTTCAGATTGATGACAGGCGAAACAAGTTGTGCTGAAAATTTCTTTACCAATTTTGACTTTTTCTTCAGCAGTACGTTTTGGAACTGCAGTTTTAGCTGCTGTACTTTCAGGCATTTTCTGAATTGTTCCGCCTTCAGGCAGATAAATACCTTCTTGAATTGTTCCCGAATAAATGTTCTTATTATCTTTTCCTTCGACTTTCAACATTCCCAGCGCACCTTTATTAAATGCCCTGAAAATAGAATGGTCGACTAAAATAAAAGTTCCAGGAGTTTCTACTTTAAAATCTACAATTGCAGCGCCGCCGGCAGGAATAAGAGTAGTCTGTACATTTTTATTGATTATAGTTCCGCCTTCAACATGAACATTATCAAATATTTCACCAATAACGTGGAAAGAAGAAACTAAGTTTGGCCCGCCGTTTCCAACAAATAAACGAACCGTTTCTCCTACTTTTGCAGTCAATTCATTTCCGTTCGTTAAAGATCCCACTTTTCCATTAAATACAACATAATCAGGAGTTTCTTTAACCGCTTTATTCATGTCAAAGGGCTGTAGCCCTTTTGCGCCATATTCACCTTGAGTGTAAAAATCACCTTGCATTACATAATATTCTTTGTCAACAGGAGGAAGTCCGCCTTCTGGCTCAACCAAAATTAATCCGTACATACCATTTGCGATGTGCATTCCAACAGGAGCCGTTGCACAGTGATAGACATATAATCCCGGATTAATTACTTTAAAACTAAATACTTTTTCGTGTCCCGGCGCTACAAGAGAAGAAGTTGCACCACCACCAGGTCCTGTTACAGCGTGTAAGTCAATATTGTGCGGTAACTTGTTATCAGGATGGTTTTTTAAGTGAAATTCTACTTCATCACCAACACGTGTTCTAATGAAACTTCCAGGAACAGAACCTCCAAAAGTCCAGTAGGTATATTTTACACCGTCTGTCATTGTACCTTCCTGCTCCTTAATTTCCATGTTTAATTTAAGTTTCATGGCTGTTCTGTTTCCGACTGGTTTCGGAACCATTGGAGGTGCTGTAAGTTCAGCCTCCATTTCACCTTCAGTCATAATATCGGTATAATTATGAGCTTCCTCTTTTTTGCAGCTTCCTAATAAAAGCAGCGTAAAAAACGAACAAAAAACAATGTTCATTTTAATCCAACTTTTGTGATTCCTTTTCATAATAATTTGGTTTTGTTTTTCGTTAAAATATGAATCAAAAATAAAAGACTGCTTTATCTTTTATTATGATAAAAATCATGTTTACAGAGAATAGGAAGAATGATTTTATAAAATTTACTAAAAGTATATTTAAGATATATTAAAGATAAATCTTGTTAAAAAAAATGTGTAGAATATTTTTCAATAAAAATAAATGACACTCTGAATTTTAGAATAATAATGATTATTTTTGCTCGCTGATTAAGTTAAAAAAATATTACTACATATATTATGGTAAAAGATTTATTCGAAAGAATTCAGAACAACAAAGGGCCATTAGGTAAATGGGCTTCGCAAGCAGAGGGTTATTTTGTATTTCCTAAACTAGAAGGTGAATTGGGCCCAAGAATGCAGTTTGGCGGAAAAAATATTTTAAACTGGAGTTTGAATGATTATTTAGGATTAGCAAATCATCCAGAGGTTCGTCAAGCAGATATTGATGCTGCAACTCAATTTGGAGCGGCTTACCCAATGGGAGCGCGTATGATGTCTGGACATACTAAATATCACGAACAATTAGAAAATGAATTGGCTGAATTTGTAATGAAGCCTGCAGCATATTTATTGAATTTTGGTTATCAGGGAATGGTATCTACAATTGATGCCTTAGTAACTAAAAATGATATTATCGTTTATGATGTAGATTCACATGCTTGTATTATTGATGGTGTTCGTTTGCATATGGGTAAACGTTTTACATACAAACACAATGATCTTGAAAGTATGGAAAAAAACCTGCAGCGTGCTACAAAAATGGCTCAGGAAACTGGTGGAGGTATTTTATTTATTACCGAAGGTGTTTTTGGAATGCGCGGACAACAGGGAAAATTAAAAGAAATTGTTGCATTAAAAGAAAAATATAATTTCCGTTTATTAGTAGATGATGCACACGGTTTTGGAACTCTTGGTAAAACAGGAGCTGGAGCAGGTGAAGAGCAGGGAGTTCAGGATGGTATTGATGTTTACTTTTCTACTTTTGCAAAATCAATGGCAAATATTGGAGCTTTTGTAGCTGCAGATAAAGATATTATTGATTACTTAAAATATAATTTACGTTCACAAATGTTTGCAAAAGCATTGCCAATGATTCAGACAATTGGTTCTTTGAAACGTTTAGAATTATTACGTAATCATCCAGAATTAAAAGATAAACTTTGGGAAAACGTAAATGCATTACAAAACGGTTTACGTTCAAGAAACTTTAATATTGGAGATACAAATACTTGTGTAACACCAGTATATTTAGAAGGAAGTGTACCTGAGGCGATGGTAATGGTAAATGATTTAAGAGAAAACTACGGTATTTTCCTTTCAATCGTTATTTATCCAGTAATTCCTAAAGGTATTATTTTGTTAAGAATGATTCCAACAACCTCACATACATTAGCTGATATCGATGAAACGTTAGTTGCATTTGAAGCTATCCGTGAAAAGTTAGAAAACGGAACTTACAAAGAAATTGCAAGTAGAACTAAAGTTGATTTAGACGCTTAATTTCTAAACAATATCAATTCCCTTAGGTGGGAATTATGTAAAAAATCCATTCGTTATGCGAATGGATTTTTTTTTATTTAAGGTAACTTTATATCATAATCACAAAATAAAAATAACAATTATGAGAAGAGTATTAACACTAACGACCCTTATTTTAACGGTTCTTGTGTCTTGTAAAAAAGAAACAACTACAACAGAGCCGGTACAAATAACACCAAGTCCGCCCAAAGAAGCAGAAATTGTAGAACCAGCTGGAGATCAATGTTATTCTTGGAAAGCAGGCGGCAGTATTATTGAAATGAGTTTCAATGTAAATTCACATCAAGAAGTAAACGGAAAACTAAGCTACAATTTAGTAGGAAAAGATAAAAACGAAGGAACCTTGATTGGTAACATGAAAGGAGATACTTTAATTGCCGATTATACCTTTAATTCTGAAGGAGTTTCTTCTATTAGAGAAGTTGCTTTTTTACAAAAAGACGGAACTTTTATTGAAGGATATGGCGATGTAGTAACAGCAAATGATAAAGTTTCTTTTAAAGATAAAACAAAACTAAAATTTGACGCAAAAAATACATTGACAAAAGTAGATTGTAAAGTAGAGTAAATAAGAATGCTTAAAATGTGAAAAATCCATTCGTTTTGGGGGCGAATGGATTTTTTTTATTTCTTATATTATGGATAGGGAATAATCGCTAAAAACTAAGCACTAATAACTAAAAATTAAGAACTAATTACTAATTACTAATTACTAATCACTAAGGACTAATCACTAAGAACTAATTACTAATCACTAAGGACTAATTACTAGGCACTCCTAAAGATTCTTCAAATAAGTCTTTCTCTGGCAGTGAATAGTTGGATTAAAGTTTTTCCAAAGCAAGTGAATCGCATTATTTTCCAATAATTCTGGGGTTCTAATGCAATTTATAATTCCTTTTTCTGAGAAAGTTTTGTAATATTCATCAAAAATAATAGCCGTTACACCTTTGTTTTGGTAATCAGGATGAACTCCGATGAGGTAAAAAACAACATCTTTACTGTGTTTTCTTGCTTTTAATAATTGCAGAAATCCAAATGGAAATAATTTACCTCTTATTTTTTGCAGCGCTTCTGTAAAACTTGGCATTACAATACTAAAAGCTACTAAATTATCATCTTTATCAACCACGAACTTGATGTATTCAGGATTAATAAAGCTGATGTATTTCTTTTTAAAATATTCTTTTTGAACATCAGAAATGGCTACAAACGAAGCCAGTTTAGCATAACTTTCGTTAAACAAATCAAACATTTTGTCCACGTGCGGCATAATGTCTTTTGTTTTAGTGAAATTTAATGCTCTAAGTTCGTAACGTTTTTTAATTAAAGCCTGCGCTTTTAAGAAAAATTCAGGTTTTACGTTAGAAAAAGGAAATATACTTTCAATATATTGCTTTTCAACTTGAAACCCTAATTGCTCTAAATGTGTAACATAATACGGATGATTGTACCAAGTAATCATTGTTCCGACTTGATCGTAACCTTCTGTCAAAAGTCCCACTTTATCTAAATTTGAAAATCCCATTGGACCTTCAGCATGCTCAAGATTATGTTTTCGGCCTAATTCAAATACTTTATCCAGCAAAGCTTTCGTTACTTCAACATCATCAATAACATCAAACCATCCAAAACGTACTTTTCTCTTATGCTGATTATTTACTTCAGACCAATTAATAATAGCTGTAATACGACCAACAATTTGATTGTCTTTGTAGGCTAAATAAAAGTAAGCTTCAGCATTGTCAAAAGCGGGATTTTTGGTTTTGTCAAAAGATTCCAATTCGTCCGATATAATCGGCGGTACCCAATACGGACTGTCCTTGTATATTGAAAAAGGAAATTTGATGTACTCGGTTAATTCTTTTTTGCTTTTGGCTTCTTTAATTGTAATCATTAAGATGGTATTTTGCAGAGCGTTTGTTTATTAATTTATTCGTATTTGGCTTTACGTTTTCTTTCTTTTTCTTGATAGTCAACGTTTTTCTCGTTTTCTGGATTCTTTTTAGCTTTTTCCTGAGCTTTATTGTTGGCCTGTTTTTCTTTATACCAGCCATCATAACGCCATGATACTCCAACTCCTCCGTATAAAACAGATGGTGTATTTTTAAAGTTTGTACTTATAGATGCATCAACCTGCATATTTGCAGAAAGAAGATAAGCAGCTCCTCCACGCACGATCGCGTCGCTGTAAAAATCACTTTTATAACCTTGATTTTCTACAAATCCAGACCATCTGTCGTTAAATCCATGCGTTAAAGTTAATACATAACCATAACTCGGATAATCTGTTCCTATATAATCGGCAATAATATTGGTTACAAAAACCCATTTTCCGCCTCCAAATGAATTCTGCGTAATCAAAGACACTTTGGGAGAAATTGCTCCGTCTGGAGAAAAATAATACGGATTATCAGCTCCAACAAAATTTGCTCCTGCAAATATAGAAACTGCTGGAATTAATTCACTCCATTTAAAGCTGTGATTTGCTTTATAGCTGTAGATGTTTACGTCTTTTTTGTTTTTGTAAGGATCATAAATCAAATATTTAGCTCCTAAAACAGTTTGTCTGAAGTTATTTTTTTTGTAGCTGGTGTACGGAGTGTCAAAATTTTCCATTTGATACTGCACATCAAGCACAAACTCTAATTGTTCGAAGAAAGCACCGTATCGCAGCGTAAAGTCGGTACCGAAACCACTGGCATCATAATTTAATAAATCGTGTTTTTCTTTGATGCCGTAAACTCCTAATTCGGCTTGAATTACCGATTTTCCAACTCCATAGGCCGACATAGTTTCGCCTGGACGATTTGAATTTATGACATCAGTATATTGTGCAAAAAACAGTTGTGGAATAAAAAAAAGTACTGGGGCAAGTAAGTTTTTAATTTTGAACATATAATTTTTTTTGGATTAAAATATAATAACGCGTATCAAATGTACATATTTTATTATTTATTTAAGATTCATATTTTATTTTTAAACGACGGATTTATTAATTTTGGAAAAAATTTTACAGTTATGCAAGAAGCATCATTTTCAGGTTTAAGATTAATTATTGGGATTATTGCCTTTTATTATATTTTTAAATTTCTAGCTCGAATCTTTTTACCAGTATTGGTAAAAAAAGCTGTTGAAAACGCAGGTCAAAATTTTCAGAGACAACAGCAATATCAAAGTAATACTTGGCAGAATAATAATACCAATAGTAAAGATGAAATAATTATTAATACTGCAAACGCTAAAAACCCGCGCGAAACCAAAAAAGTGGGAGAGTATGTTGATTACGAAGAAATAGATTAGATTTGTGTCCTGAAAAATCAGGATTCATTTTAACCCAAACCAGCCAAAATTGAAAATAATAAATAAGTTCTATCCGCACGCCCTTGTTGTACTGGGCTTTATCCTTGTTTCATTAATTTATTTTTATCCAGTTCTACAAGGAAAACAAATTTTCCAGTCTGATATTGCGCAATACACCGGAATGGCAAAAGAGCAAAATGACTTCAGAGCCATGGAAAAAGCTGAACCTTATTGGACAAATTCAGCTTTTGGAGGTATGCCAACCTATCAGCTTGGAGCCAATTATCCAAATGATTTTGTGGGTAAAATAGATGATGTACTGCGTTTTCTGCCTCGTCCTGCAGATTATTTATTTTTATATTTTCTTGGTTTTTACGGTTTGTTATTAGTTCTAAAAACTGATCCCTTAAAGGCTTTTATTGGCGCTATTGCGTTTGGTTTTTCAACTTATTTAATTATCATTTTAGGGGTTGGTCACAATGCTAAGGCGCATGCAATTGCCTATATGCCTCTGGTAATAGCCGGATTTATACTCGTTTTTCAGAAAAAATATGTTTGGGGAGGCTTGCTCACCATGTTTGCAGTCGCATTAGAGATCAATGCGAACCACTTTCAAATGACGTATTATTTATTGATTTTCTTATTGATACTTTCAGGTTATTTTGCTTCCGATTTTATTAAAAATAAAGAATATAAACCGCTTTTAATTTCAATTGGCACTTTGGTTGTTGCAGGAATTTTTGCGATAGGAGCTAATGCAGGAAATTTATTAGCGACAAGCGAATATGCTAAATACAGTATTAGAGATAAAAGTGAGCTGACTTTTAATCCAGACGGATCTAAAAATGAGACCACTGCATCTATGACAACAGATTATATTACAGAATATAGTTATGGTATTGCAGAAAGTTTAAATTTAATTGCTCCAAGAATTTTTGGAGGTTCAAGTCATGAAAATGTAGGGAAAGACAGCCGTATGTACGAGTTCATGCTGGAAAAAGGAGTTCCAGATAGTCAAGCGCAAGATTTTGTTTCTGGAATGCCAACTTATTGGGGCGATCAGCCAATCGTTTCTGCGCCGGCATATATTGGGGCAGTAGTTTTCTTTTTGGCCGTTTTAGCGTTGTTTATAGACGAGAGAAAAATTAAATACGTATTTCTAACAGGAGCTTTATTTACACTGGTACTTTCTTGGGGAAAAAATTTCTCTTTGCTGACAGACTTTTTCATCGAATATGTCCCAATGTACGATAAGTTTAGAGCTGTCTCGTCTATTCAGGTTATTCTAGAACTATGTTTTCCTGTTTTAGCCGTTATGGGATTACAATCTTTCTTTAAAGCGAAAGACGAACCAAAATTACAGCAAAAAGCTTTAGTACAAACAGGAGTTTTTGGATTGGGAATCCTTCTTATTTTATTAATCGCTAAAAGTTTCTTCCATTTTACAGGAACAAGCGATCAATATTTCATGGAAAGTTACGGACCAGAATTTGTTGATGCATTAAAAGAAGATAGAATGACAATGTATTATGCAGATCTTTTACGATCTGGATTTTTAATTGTTCTTACTTTCGGGATTCTTTGGATGTTTATTAAAAATAAATTTTCTCAGACTACAACTTTAATTGTAGTCGGAATCATAATGATTTTTGATTTGTTTTTTGTGGACAAAAAATACGTTTCTGCTAAAGATTTTGTAAGCCCAGTTCAGATTGCGGCACCTTTTCAAGAAACGCCCGCCGATTCTCAGATTTTAAAAGATACATCAGTTTACCGTGTTTTTGATCTTCAAGGTCAGCTGCAGGGAAGATCTTCTTATTTCCATAAAACAATTGGAGGATACAGTGCTGTAAGACCTAGAAGAATGCAGCAGTTATACGATTATCAAATTGCTAAAAATAATTTGGAAATTCTTAATATGCTTAATGTTAAGTACGTTATCCAAGTAGATAAAGAAGGAAATCAGATTCCGACTCAAAATCCAGATGCTAACGGAAATGCTTGGTTTGTAAGCTCTGCAAAATTGGTAAACAAGGCAGATGATGTTATGAAAGCCTTGAATACTATAGATACTAAAAAAGTAGCGGTGTTTAATGTTCACGAACATGAAGGTAAATTCCCGAATGCTCGTTTAAAGAAACCTTGGGATACAAATGGAACAATCAAAGTTGTTACGTACAAACCAAATTACATTAAATACAAATCTGAAAACGAGAAAGATGGTTTAGCGGTTTTCTCTGAAATGTATTATAAAAATGGATGGAACGCTTACATAGACGGTAAATTAACAGATCATTTCCCAGTTGACTATGTTCTAAGAGCAATGGAAATTCCTGGCGGAAAACATACAATCGAGTTTAAATTTGAACCTCAGGTTATAAAAACAGGAGGAACCATTACTTTGATTAGTTCAATTGGAATGTTGTTACTTTTGGCTGGAGGAATTTATTTTGAAAAATTTCGCAAAGACTCGCAAAAAAATAACGGAGATACTCAAAAATAATTTAAAATCTTTGTGACACTTAGCGAATACTTTGTGAATCTCTGTGGAACTGAATAAATTCTAATGGAACAAAAAAAGCTCTTAATAATTACGTATTACTTTCCGCCTGCTGGTGGTCCGGGTGTGCAACGCTGGTTGAAATTTGTAAAATACCTGCCAGAATTTGATGTACAGCCAATTGTATATGTTCCAGAAAATCCAACTTATCCAATTGTAGATGAAGGTTTAGTGAACCAGATATCAGACAAAGTCATTGTTCTAAAAAATAAAATTTGGGAGCCTTATCAGCTGGCTTCTGTTTTTTCGAAAAATAAAACCAAAAAAATCAGTTCAGGCATTTTTCCTCAAAAGAAAAAGCAGACTTTTTTAGATAAAACTTTTCTTTGGGTTCGAGGCAATCTTTTTATTCCAGACGCTCGCGTTTTTTGGGTAAAACCATCTGTTTCGTATCTGGAAAAATACATTCAAGAAAATAATATCGATACTATCGTAACTTCTGGACCGCCGCATAGTCTGCATTTAATTGGTTTGGAATTACAACAAAAATTAAAAGTAAAATGGTTTGCCGATTTTCGCGATCCTTGGACAACGATTGGCTATCACAAAGCGCTTCGTTTATCATCTTACGCGGAAAAAAAACATAAAAATTTAGAACACAAAGTTCTTAATACTGCCGATGAAATTATCGTAACCAGTAAAACCACAAAAACCGAATTTGAGGCAATTACAAACAAGCCTATTACGGTTATTACAAACGGTTATGATGTTGAGACTGTAGAAAAACAGAAATTAGACAGTAAATTTACTTTAGCCCATATCGGCTCTTTTTTATCAGACAGAAACCCGCCATTTTTCTGGGAGATTTTAGTTGAACTGTTAAAAGAAATTCCTGAATTTAAATCTCACTTAGAAATCAAACTTATTGGTGCTGTGAGTCAGGAAGTTTTAGATGCAATACAAGAACATCAATTAAACGATTATTTGAATTTGCTAGGGTACGTTTCGCATCAAGAAGCAGTTGCGCACCAAAGGAAATCACAAGTATTACTTTTAATAGAGATTAATTCTGAAGACACTAAAAGTATTATTCCGGGGAAATTGTTCGAATACATGGTCTCAAACCGTCCGATAATCGCAATTGGACCACAAGGTTCTGATTTTGCAGATATTGTAACACAAACTAATACAGGAGTATTTTTTGACTATTCTGAAAAAACGAAGTTAAAAAGTGTAATTTTGGACTTTTTTAATCAGTTTTTAGAAGGAAAATTACAAGCACACGGAATTGGTCTGCAGCAATATTCCAGAAAAAATTTGACCAAACAGTTAGCGCAGCTGATTAGTAAATCATAGATTGTAAAAATCTAAAACCTAAAATCTAAATTCAGAAATCCAAACATGGGTATTGTCTTAAATCAGTCTTTTAAAAATACTATAATTACCTATATTGGTTTTGGTATCGGAGCTATAAATACGTTGTATCTATATCCCATTTATTTGGGAGCAACCTATTATGGTTTGACTAATTATGTTACCTCATGTGCTAATGTGATTATGCCGTTGTTTGCTATTGGAATGCAAAACACGTTGGTTAAATTTTATTCACAATATCAAACTGAAGAAGAAAAATCCCGTTTTTTATCTTTTACAGTTTTATTCCCGTTCCTATTAATAATTCCGCTTTTATTGATTGGGCTTGTTTTTTATGACGAGATTTTATTCTTTTTGTCAAAGAAAAATGCTATTGTCAAAAGTTATATCTGGTTGATACCGTTTATAGGATTGTGTATGGCATATTTTGAAATTTTTTATGCTTGGCTGCGGGTAAATATGCATTCTGTTTTTGGCAATTTCATTAAAGAAGTAGCTTTACGATTATTTTCATTATTCCTCTTAATAGGTGTTTACTACGATTGGCTTAGTGTAGAAGGGTTTGTTTACGCTACAGCTGGTTTATATTTTTTAGCATTCCTGGTAACGATGTTATATGCATTTAGTATTCAGAAACCAACTTTTCAGATTACAATACCTAAAAATACCAAAGATATATTAGTGTATACTTTTTATATTATTTTATCTGGAAGTGTTGCTAATTTACTTTTGGATGGCGATAAAATGATATTAAATCAATATATGGTTATTGAAAATATTGCCTTTTATTCTGTAGCGACATACATTGCTTTGGTAATTTCCGTTCCAAGCCGTGCAATGCATCAAATTGTATATCCAATTACAGCTAAATTGATGCATGAAAATAAACATGATGAACTGAATAAATTGTACAAAAAAACATCTATCAACCTGCAGATGGTGGGAGGATTTGTAATGCTTTGTATTTTTGTGAACATCAATCAGTTATATGAATTAGTTCCAAAGGAATACAGCGGCGGAATTTCTGTTGTATTTATGATCGGGATTTCTAAATACTTCGACTTAATTTTAGGAAATAACAATGCCATTATTTTCAATACAAAATATTATAGAATGGTACTATATTTAGGATTAATGTTAGTCGTTTTGACTGTAGTTTTAAATATGATCTTTATTCCGATTTTTGGAATTTTCGGTTCGGCCTTTGCGACGCTTTTATCTATTACTTTATATAGTTTAGCAAAATTGCTTTTTGTAGTTAAGAAACTTCATTTATATCCATTTACCAAAGAAACGATCTATTCGATTGTACTCACATTTGCATTGTTTTTATTGTTTTATTTCTGGGAATTTCCATTTTTCCAATTAATCAGTATTGCTTTAAAATCGATTTTAGTGACGATTTTATATGTGTATTTGAATTATAAGTTTAAAATCTCTTCGGATATTAATAATGTTATTGATTCCATTTTTAAGAGAATTGGTTTTAAGATATAATAGGAAGTTGTAGGAAAAATGAAAGTAATTTAAAATCGTAACTTTTTTGTTTTTATATTTGTTAGAAAGGATAACTAATTTATTTCTAGCTGAATATGAAAAAAGAATTACTTAGGTTTTTAGCTTTCTTTCTACTTTTGATTTCTTTTTCGGTGTTTGGCCAAGTTGCAAATAAGCAGACTTCAGAAAAAGCGATAGTACCAGGAAAATTAGTCGGTTATCCTGTAACGCCTTTTAAAGACACGCTTTTTTATGTCTATACAAATGTTGGATCTTTTTCTGCAAAAGAAAGAGCAGGGTATATTTCAAATAAAATTAAGAAACTTTATAACGAATCATTTTTTGAGAAAGATTCCCTTAAAATTACTCCTTCCGATGTTTCGTTTGATATTATTTACAAAGATGATTTAGTAATAATGTCTATTCTCAATGCCGATGCAAAAGTAGAAAATCAGACCGTATCTTATATTGCCAATCGTAATTTAAAAGCAATTAAAAATGCAATAATTTATCAGAACGAAAATTATTCACAGCTTCCAAAAAGACTTGGATATACTTTCTTGTTGATTTTTATAATAGGATTGATTTTGTATTTAGTGGGTAAAATTTTTAATTGGATTAAATATTATATTTTAAAGAATAGCGACAAATATTTTAAAGGTTTCAATTACAACAATATTAAAATATTGTCACCACAAAAGCAGCAGTTTCTATTAATGCGGTTGTTTGGTTTTATAAAAATCGTTACTCTTATTTTGATCGTTTATTTATCGCTTCCCGTTTTGTTTAGTATTTTTCCTGCAACAAAAGAATACACAACAACACTTCTTCGATGGATTTTGACACCTGCAAAATCTGCCTTAATGGGATTTCTAAGTTTCCTGCCAAGTCTGTTTACGATACTCGTAATTATTATCATTTTCAAATATTCATTGAAAGTAATTAAATTTTTCTTTTATGAAATTAAATCAGAAAACATACAAATTGACGGATTCTACAGCGATTGGGCAATTCCAACATTTAATGTAATCCGCTTATTGATGTATGCTTTTATGCTGGTGATTATTTTTCCGTATCTGCCCGGTTCAGATTCTCCTATTTTTAAAGGAGTTTCGGTATTTATTGGGGTTTTATTTTCGCTCGGTTCTTCAAATGCAATTGCCAATATGGTTGCAGGATTAGTAATTACCTATATGCGTCCGTTTAAAATTGGTGATTATATAAAAATTGGAGACGTAAGCGGCGAGGTAATTGAAAAGACAGCTTTGGTAACCCGAATAAGAACTCCGAAATTTGAAGATATTACGATTCCTAATGCAACAGTTTTGTCGAGTACATCTACAAACTATTCTGCAAATACAAAACAATCAACCAACGGACTATTAATTCATACAACAGTTACAATTGGGTATGATGTACCTTGGTCTGCAATTCACGACGCTTTGATCGATGCAGCATTGAAAACCGAAATGACAGAAAAAGAACCTAAGCCATTTGTACTGCAGACAAGTCTGGATGATTTTTATGTTTCCTATCAAATTAACGTTTATACAAAAGAACCAACTAAGCAGCCTAGGATTTATTCTTCGCTTCATCAAAATATTCAAGATTCATTTAATCAGGCTGGAATAGAGATTATGTCTCCACATTATGCCGCTCTGAGAGATGGCAATACAACCACAATTCCTCCTAATTATTTAAAAGAAGATTACGAAGCGCCGAGTTTTATTTTGAAAAATAAGGTTAAGTAATTGAAAATTAGTAATTAAATAATAAATTTTAACACGTATTTATTTTGTATTTAATTTAATAAAAATTAACTTTATACTGAAAATTCAATACCGCTTTGAAGAAATTACAGAATTATTTGTAACAAAATCACTTATTGTAGGTATTGTCTTGTTTTTTTTCTTTTACTATTTTTGCGATAAAATGTGCAAGAAAAAGTTTATGATTAATGTAGACTAGAATAATTATGAAAGACAACAATCATCTCAGCCAGGAACAAAGCATGCAAGTATTTTCTAATATGATATCGAATAAAGTTCATAATGGATTTACTTTGGAAGAACGAAACGATGAATTTCTTTTTGCGGTATTGTCAAAAGGAGGAAAAGTCGTGAATCACAGTTTAAATTTCATGATTTTTTGTTTAACTTTAGGTTTATGGTCATTTGCTTGGCTGTATTTAACTTTTGAGGCATCAAAACAAAAAAAGGTTTTAGTAGCTATCGACGAAGATGGAGTTCCCTTTGAGGAAAGATGTTTAGTAGCTTAACGATTTAGTAAGAAACAAACTAAAAGCCCTAAATACATTCTAATCAAATGTATTTAGGGCTCATTTTTTTATAAAATACTTTACAATTTATCTTTTAAATAGACACCAGTCACTGATTCTTTTACTTTTACAATGTCTTCTGGAGTTCCTGAAGCTAGTAAATGTCCTCCGTTTTCTCCACCTTCGGGACCTAAATCCAAAATCCAATCGGCACATTTTATTAAATCCAGATTATGTTCAATTACAATAATAGAATGACCTTTCTCTATTAATGCATCAAATGAAGCTAAAAGTTTCTTGATGTCATGAAAATGAAGACCCGTTGTAGGTTCGTCAAATACAAATAAAGCTTTGTCTTTTGTAGCGCCCTTTACCAGAAAAGAAGCTAATTTTATACGCTGTGCTTCACCACCGGAAAGAGTAGAAGAGGATTGACCTAATTGTACATATCCCAATCCAACATCTTGTAAAGGCTGTAATTTTTGCGTGATTTTCGATTGTTTGTTCTTTTCAAAAAAAGCAATGGCATCATCAATGGTCATGGTTAGAATATCATTGATATTCTGGTTATCGAAAGTAACTTCTAAAATTTCTTTTTTGAATCTTTTTCCTCCACAAGTTTCACATGGTAAAGAAACATCGGCCATAAACACCATTTCGACGTTTATAGAGCCTTCTCCTTTACAAGTTTCGCAGCGGCCGCCATCAACATTAAAAGAAAAATGTTTAGCCTGATAGCCTCTTATTTTAGATAATTTTTCTTTGGCATACAAATCACGAATATCATCGTAAGCTTTGATATACGTTACAGGGTTGGATCGCGAGCTTCTTCCAATTGGATTCTGGTCTACATATTCGATATGTTTAATCTGAGAAAAAGAACCTTTCAGTTCGCTAAACTGACCTGCTTTTTCAGCCGCGCTTTCTAGTTTTTTCTGCATTGCCGGAAACAAAATCTTTTTAATCAAAGTACTTTTTCCACTTCCAGAAACTCCTGTTACAACCGTTAAAACATCCAAAGGAAAAGTAACGTTGATGTTTTTTAAATTGTTTTCGCGTGCGCCTACAATATCGATATGATTTTTAAATTTTCTTCTTTTCTTTGGAACAGAGATTTCTAAATCCCCATTAAGGTATTGAGCAGTCAAAGAATCAGATTTCAGGATTTCATCATAAGTTCCCTGCGCAACAAGGTTTCCTCCAAAAGTTCCAGCTTCAGGGCCAATATCAATAATCATATCAGCGGCTTTCATGATGTCTTCGTCGTGTTCTACCACAATTACAGTATTTCCTAAATCGCGAAGCGAAAGCAAAACTTTTATAAGTCGTTCAGAATCTTTTGGATGCAAACCAATACTTGGTTCATCTAAAATATACATCGAACCTACTAAACTGCTTCCAAGAGAAGTCGCAAGGTTAATTCGTTGTGATTCACCTCCGGAAAGTGTTGCCGAATTTCTGTTTAAAGTAAGATAATCTAATCCTACTTCGGTTAAAAACGATAAACGATTATTGATTTCGAGCATTAAACGTTTTGCAATCTGCTGTTCGTATACGTTTAATTCGATATTTTTAAAGAAAGTAACCAAATGCTTTATTGGTAAATCAACTAAATCAGAAACTGTTTTACCGTTGATTTTTACGTAAGATGCTTCTTCGCGTAAGCGCTTGCCTTTACACACATGACATTTGGTTTTGCCACGATATCGAGACAACATTACACGGTTCTGGATCTTGTAATTTTTTTCTTCTAATTCTCTAAAGAAATCATTAAGTCCCTGAAAATACTGATTTCCAGTCCAGATTAAATCTTTCTGTTGATCACTAAGTTGGAAATAAGGTTTGTGAATAGGGAAATCAAATTTATAAGCATGCTTAACCAATTCATCTTTGTACCAGCTCATGCTGTCACCGCGCCAAGGATAAATGGCACTTTCAAAAATCGACAAAGAAGTATTCGGAACGACTAAATCAGCATCAATACCAATAATATTTCCATATCCTTCACAAACTGGACAAGCTCCATAAGGATTGTTAAAACTGAATAAATGAACATTTGGTTCTAAAAATGTAATGCCGTCCAGTTCAAATTTATTCGAATAAGAAAATCTTTTAGCAGCATTTAATTCCTGGAGATAGCAAATTCCTTTTCCTTCAAAAAAAGCAGTTTGTACAGCATCCGCAAGTCGGTTATAAAATTCCTCTTCTTCTTTAACAACGATACGGTCAATAATAAGTAGTATATCTTTATTATCAAATTTATGAAGATCTGAAGGAGTGAACTCATCCAAACGAACCATTTCGTTGTCTACCAAAATACGTGCAAAACCTTGCTGCAGTAATACTTTTAGTTTGTCTTCCAGCTGTCTTCCTTCTTCAAGATGAATAGGAGAAAGCAAAAGCCATTTACTGTCAATAGGAAGGGTTTTAACGTCTGAAATAACATCCGTAACCGTATTTTTTTTAACCTCTTGTCCAGAAACAGGAGAATATGTACGCCCAATTCTGGCAAACAAAAGTTTAACGTAGTCATAAATTTCTGTAGATGTTCCAACAGTCGAACGTGCGTTTGTCGTATTTACCTTCTGTTCAATAGCAATTGCAGGTGCGATTCCTTTAATGTATTCCACTTTTGGTTTGTCTAAACGTCCTAAAAACTGACGTGCGTAAGAGGATAAACTTTCTACGTAACGTCTTTGTCCTTCGGCATATAAAGTATCAAAAGCTAAGCTCGATTTTCCTGATCCAGAAAGTCCTGTAATAACAACAAGCTTATTTCGCGGAATGACCACATCTACATTTTTTAGATTATGTACTTGTGCTCCTTTTATTATAATATTTGATTTTGGGTCTATTTTAGAAAGATCAATTTGCATAAAAAAGTCAATTTTTACAAAAGTAATCAATTTTGAATTGGATTTTGTTAAGGATATAGTTCCAAATTTTAACTATTTTACCATAATTTAAATGTACTGTTAATGAACTTCTAAGAAGAAATATTTAGACTAAACATGCTAGGTTTTTCTTAGATTACAAATAAAAATAAAGGCTTATCAAAAAATATTTATATATTGGGATCGATTTAATCAGGAAAAAAATTGTAATTTAAGTCCAGATTTGATACATTATACAATTTTACATGGTTTATTGTAAGGTATTTACAGCTGTTTTTAAAGCATCGTAAAATGTTTTATTTTACAGATATATCATGCTTACAATGTGAACTTTAAGTTTGTTTTACTTTAATAATTTTTTTACTAATAATTATTAATCGTTTTATTTGCTTTTTAAAAGAATAATTTGTTAAATTTGGCCACAATATTAACACAACTCAAAAAAAAGATTCGCCTATATTACAAAACTACTTTTTAGAAAAAATTACTCCAAATTTTAAAAACAAGAACTAAAAAAGTAGTATTATGGCTGATCTGCATATTCCAGACGCTCTATTAGTTAAAAACTATGTTGAAGGCAGTGAAGCTGCTCTGGCAACATTGATAAAAAGGCATGAATCTAAGATATATGGTTTTATATATTCTAAGATTGCTGATAGAGATATTTCAAATGATATTTTTCAAGATACATTTATTAAAGTAATTAAAACTTTAAAAAGTAATTCTTATAACGAAGAGGGGAAATTCCTGCCTTGGGTAATGCGTATTTCTCACAACTTAATTGTGGATCATTTTCGTAAAACCAAAAAAATGCCAATGTACAGAGAGACAGAAGAGTTTTCTATTTTCTCTATCATGTCAGACGATGCTCTGACCATTGAAGGTAAAATGATTGTGGATCAAGTTGAAATTGATTTAAAGAAGCTTATAGAAGAACTTCCTGAAGATCAAAAAGAAGTGTTAGTAATGCGTATGTATCAAGATATGAGTTTCAAAGAAATATCTGAAATTACTGGCGTGAGCATCAATACAGCGCTAGGCAGAATGCGTTATGCATTAATGAATTTGAGAAAAATAATTGAAAAACATCAAATTATTTTAACCAACTAATACTATTTTGATAATTAGCTCGTTATATTGGTATAATCATTTTTACAATATGGCGAAAATTTACTCAAAAAAAGCATTAGCTTCTAAAAATCTAAAACCAGATAAAGAAATCGTTTCTTTCTTATTAAATTATTCTCAAGCCTTAACTGTTGTTAAGATTGAAGAAAAAAGTTTTGAGATTATAGCTAACTAAACACCCCACTGCTCCTGTCGGATGTTTATAAAAATAAAACCAAATGGTCGTTTTGGTTTAAATGCTCACTATTTGTATGTACTTAGAGATAGTGAGTTTTTTTATGCCAAAAATTATCCGTTTGTCTTTTAATGTTTGATATTTTTTAGCGCTCAATTTTTTATAAGTTTTTTATATCATTTTCTCGTAAGTTTTGTTAAAATTTAATATTTTGATTGGATTTTGTGTGTTTATTTAGTTTTTAATTTTATTTTAGTTAAAAAGTAATTTTTTATTCATTAAAAATGCTTTCACGCCGAATTTTTCTTAGAGAGATATTTGGTTGAAATATCAATCGAAAATAATAATGAATTAATAATTAAATACTTAACCCAAAATTAAAAAGTTTATGAAGAAAAACTACCCTGCTTTATTTTGTTAAGTTAATGCTCATTTGATTTTATTGCAGAAAAATATTTGGACCAGAAAATATTTTTTACCTGCTAAAGTAGTCAATGGAGATAATTTAAATCAATTTAATTATCTGCTGAACTACGCCTCATAATAAACAAGAAAATCATTTAACCAACCAAAACTTAACCGCAAAATGAAAGAGAAAATAACAATGTTATCATGTCTGTTTATGGTAACGATTGGTGCATTTGCCCAAAAAGATAAAATTAAGGAAGCGCAGTCTTTGTATGATAAAGGAAAAAGCGAAGAATCTTTAGCAATTTTATCCAAAACAGAATACCTTATTCTGAATGCTCCAGATGAAGATAAATCTGATTTTTACTTCTTAAAAGGAAATGTCTTAAAAGATTTAGCTGTAAAAAATATTGATGCGGCTAATAATTTTACATTAGCATCACAAGCCTATCAAGATGTGTTTTTATATGAGAATGAATCAGGTAAATTCAAATCTACCGTTAAGGCAAATATGGCTTTAAAAGATATGAAAGCCAGTCTTGTAAACGGCGCGGCTGCCGATTTCAAAGCTGAAAAATTCAAAGAAAGCTCAGAAAAAAGTTATAAAGTGTATTTGTTCGATAAGAAGGATACGCTTAACTTATTTAACGCCGCTTCCTCAGCATTAAATGCAAAAGATTATAATGCTGCAGTTACGTATTACGAACTCCTGAAAAAGATTAATTTTTCTGGAAAAGGAGTTATGTATTATGCGACAAATAAGAAAACAAAAGAAGAGGACGCTTTTATTTCTCCAAAAGCGAGAGAATCAGCTATTCAGCAGGGATTGTATGAGAAACCAAGAACAGAATCGATTCCGTCTAAACAAATAGAAGTCAATACTAACTTAGCGTATTCTTATCTGGAGAAAAAAGATTATCCAAAATCGGAAACAACATATAATTATGTTTTAGAATTAGATCCTAATAATACTGAGGCTTATATCAATCTGGCTTACTTAAAGTTACAGATGAAAAAGGATTTGGCAGATGAAATTTCATCATTAGGAACCAGCGCCGCAGAAATGCAGAAATACGATAAATTAAATGCCAGAAAAGACGATTTAACGAGAAGTGCTATTCCGTATTTACAAAAGGCACTTACACTTGAACCTAAAAATCAAGATGCTGCAAAAATATTATTAGGTGTTTATCGCTCTCTGGATATGACAGCAGAATATAATGCCTTAAAAGCAAAAATGTAATATTATAAATTTAGAGAACAAGAAAATATGTGCAGGCACAAAGGTTTAAATCTTTGTGCCTTGTTTTTTTAATGACACCGGCGTTTTTTCCATTTCTTCAATAATAGATTTCTTTCCAACCGTTTTTGTAATAATATCCTTTTCTAAACTCCAGCCTCTTGCAGGTGAGTATTCACGTCCGTACCAAATAATTTGAAGATGTAAATCATTCCACAATTCTCTCGGAAATAATCTTTTAGCATCTTTTTCAGTCTGAGCAACATTTTTTCCGTTTGATAAATTCCATCGGTACATTAATCTGTGAATGTGAGTATCAACTGGAAAAGCAGGAACTCCAAACGCCTGAGACATTACCACACTTGCCGTTTTATGACCAACAGCCGGCAAAGCTTCAAGTGCTTCAAAACTCTGCGGTACTTCTCCGTTATATTTTTCAATCAAAATTTCCGATAAACCATGAATTCCTTTCGACTTCATTGGCGATAAACCACACGGACGAATAATTTCCTTAATTTCTTCCACAGACATTTTAACCATATCATACGGATTATCAGCTTTTGCAAACAACAACGGGGTAATCTGATTTACACGTACATCTGTGCATTGAGCAGATAATAAAACCGCAATCAAAAGCGTGTAAGGGTCTTTGTGATCAAGCGGAATAGGTATAGTAGGATAGAGGTCTTTTAACGTATTTATAACAAATTGTACGCGAGCTTCTTTATTCATTTCCGTAATTTTAATCCCGTAAAAATAGTATAATTTTAATGATGTGCCTAATCCAGCTTTCCGTTTCAACTCCTCGCTGTGTTAGTAACATTTTTTAGGATTAACAAGAGCTTCCTTTGGTCGCTTTCTTAATCCTAAAAATGTAAACTACCACAACTGCGGGGTTTTCACTTCAATCTGGGGCATGAGAAAAAGAGTAAAGAGTAAAGAGTAAAGAGTAAAGAGTAAAGCTATAATCTAGCTTCTAATATCTTACATCTCGTATCTTGCATCTAAAACTCTAAAATCAACAATCTAAAATCTAAAATAAAATATATGACAACATTAAAAGCAGGCGATAAAGCGCCAAACTTTTCAGGAGTAGATCAAGATGGAAAAGCACATAAACTAGCAGATTATGCTGGAAAAAAATTAGTAGTTTTCTTTTATCCAAAAGCAAGTACGCCAGGCTGTACAGCAGAGGCTTGCGATTTAAGAGATAATTTTGAACGCTTTAAAGCCAATAATTATGAGCTTTTAGGTGTAAGCGCCGACAGTCAAAAAGCGCAATTGAAATTTAAAGATAAATACGAATTTCCTTTTCCATTAATTGCCGATGAAGATAAATCGGTTATCAATGCATTTGGAGTTTGGGGACCAAAGAAATTTATGGGTAAAGAATACGACGGAATCCATAGAACAACTTTTGTAATCGATGAAAAAGGAATTATCGAGGAAGTAATCGAAAAAGTAAAAACGAAAGAACACGCTTCGCAGATTTTGAAGTAAATTTTTTGTTTCAAGTTTCAAGTTTTAAGGTTTCATGTTGTAATCTTGACGTAGATTTTTTACCGCAAAGCACGCTAATTTTTTATATATACTTGGTGTAATATTGAGCAAAGTTCGCAAAGTTTAATCAAACATAGTCTGTGGTTTCAACCACAGGGTCTTTATCAAAAATAGCCCGTAGTTTTAACCGCAGAGGCGCAATATATGAATACGTTTCCTGTGGTTGAAACCACAGACTATGTTTTAAGATGATGAATGAAAAAAATATAGATTTCTTCGTAGTTGAGACTGCTTAATTTAGTGACTAACATTTGCATCTAATACGCTTTAAAGTCTTTGCGAACTTTTCGTTTTTATAAAATATCGCTTCTAAAAAAAACCTTAGTGTGCTTTGCGGTAAAATTTTACTCAATCCAAAACTAGAAATAAGAGCGTAAATATGCAGTCTGGTTCCGACTTCGCTCAACCTGACAAAGTTGAAACTGAGACTCAAAACTGAGACTGAGAACTAATAAAAAGTCCCGAAAAAATCGGGACTTTTTGATTATGTATTTTGTTCTAATTCTTTCTGTGGATGATATCCAAAAAGATGATGTTCCTTAATGATTTCTGGAATTCCAGGAGGAAGCATTGGTTCCCAGCCAGGTTTACCTTGATTAATCATTTTTAATACTTCACGAGAGAAAACTTCCAAGTTATTCGGATCGTAATCTGCAATATCAACTACTTTTCCGTTGAATTTAAAGAATTTGTACAATTCCTTCATTCTTGGGTGAACTTTTAAGTTGTTAGAATCCATTAAAGTACCATCTTCATCAAGCATTGGATATAAGAAAACCTTCATATCGCGGTAGAATAATTTTCCAAATGCTTCAAGAATCCCGCCACTTAAATGACGGTAGTATTTCTCATCAAAAATATCAACAAGGTTATTTACACCCATTGCCAATCCCATACGGGCTTTGGTATAATTTGCAAAATATTCAACCACTTTATAATATTCCTGGAAATTTGAAATCATAACCGTTTGACCTAGTGAACAAAGCAATTCGGCTCTGTCCATAAAGTCGCGTTCGTCAATTTCACCATCCGATCGTAAATTCGAAAGTGTAATTTCAAAAACTACAAGCGTGTTATTTTTTTCAACTTTATTTTCCTCGAGAAACATTTTTAATGATTTCTCATACATATCCATATTTACTTTCGTAACCGGACGGAAACTTCCCCTTAAGGCTAAAAGGTTCTTTTTGTATAAAATCGCAGCTGGCAAAATGTTTTTTCCTTCTGGATTAAACATTACCGCATCTGTCATTCCGTTTTTAACCAATTGCAAACTCATCAAACGATTATCAACATCGGCAAAACGAGGTCCAGAAAAGTTGATTGTATCAATCTCTAATTGGTCTTTATCCAAGTGATCGTATAAATAACGAAGTAATCTTTTTGGGTCATTGTATTTATAAAAAGCACCGTAAATTAAGTTTACACCTAAAATTCCAAGTGTTTCCTGTTGTAGTCTGGCGTCAGTTTCTTTAAAACGAATGTGCAGAATAATTTCGTTATAAGCTTCGTCTGGTTCAATTTGGTATCGAATTCCAACCCAGCCGTGACCTTTAAATTGTTTGGCAAAATCTATTGTGGCTACAGTGTTAGCGTAACTAAAGAAAAGTTTTGTTGGATGTTTCTCTCTGCTTAAACGCTCTTCGATGATCTGACCTTCGTGAGTCAGCATTTTTTTTAAACGCTCTTCGGTAACATATCTTCCATCGCTTTCCACTCCATAAACCGCATCACTAAAATCTTTATCATAGGCAGACATTGCTTTTGCAATTGTTCCCGATGAACCTCCAGATCTAAAAAAGTGCCTAACAGTCTCTTGTCCAGCGCCAATTTCAGCAAACGTTCCGTAAATATTCTCGTTTAAATTAATGCGTAAAGCTTTGTCTTTTATAGAAGGAATCTGTTCGATGACCTTGTCACCCTTGAGTTTTATTTCTGTACCCATTTTATTTTAAATAGATTTGTTACAAAGTTAGCAAATTAGGCTTCTAATGAAAGAGAAATAATCCTATTTTTGTAAAAAAATTAAGTTCAATTGAAGGTTTATTTTTTAGGTACAGGTACTTCTCAAGGTATTCCGATTATCGGGATCGATCATCCAGTTTGTAAAAGCACTGATGCTAAGGACAAAAGGCTTCGTGTATCCATATGGATTACATGGGACGAACATTCTTATGTTATCGATTGCGGCCCCGATTTTAGACAGCAGATGCTTTCTTGCGGATGCACAAAACTAGATGCAATTTTATTTACGCACGAACATGCAGATCACACTGCAGGTTTAGATGATATTCGTCCTTTTAATTTTAGGCAGGGAGAAATTCCTATTTATGGACATCAGCGTGTTTTGGACAATCTAAGACGTCGTTTCGATTATGTTTTCGAAACCGTAAACAAATATCCAGGAGCGCCAAGTGTAAAAACTATCGAGGTAAAAAATAATGCTCCATTTGCGGTTGGAGATAAAACGGCAATTCCAATTAGCGCTATGCACGGCGATTTACAGGTTTTTGGGTATAGAGTAGACGATTTTGCCTATTTAACAGATGTAAAAACTATCGAACAAGCCGAAATTGATAAACTGAAAGGTTTAAAAGTTTTGGTTGTAAATGCCTTACGAGTTGAGCCTCACGATACTCATTTTAATCTTCAGGAAGCGCTTGATTTTATTAATCTTGTTAAGCCGGAAAAGGCTTATTTAACACATATCAGCCACGTTTTAGGTTTTCATGAAGAAGTACAGAAAATGCTTCCGGAAAATGTTTTTCTGGCTTACGACAATTTAGAAATTACAATTTAATATACCACAAAATGAAAAAATCCTTACTGCTTTATCTTTTTATTCTTGCTATTTTAATGAATATTTTTACTTATGCGTTCTACAACAGTGAAGTAAAATTTGCAGAGAATAGATATGATAAAACAACTAAGAAATTAAGAGATAGTATTAATCTAGTGAAAACTCAATTAGCCGATGCTGATTACTTTTCGTTAGAACACAACGAAAATGCTCAAAATTACTTTGATAACAGTGCTTCTGGCGGAAAAGTCATTTTGTACGAAAAACTGATTCCAGTTGTAACTGAAAAATTATTAGACTATAACGCAAACCCAAAAGGGAATCCGTATACAGGTCAGGATCAGATTGGTCCGAATAAATTTATCATCAATAAAGTGAAAATTTTAAACCACAGATGGATCATTGCAGATTACAGTAATGGAGAATTATGGGGAGAAGTCTTGTTAAAATATTTTGTTGATAACGATGATAGTATTACTTTTGAAGTAAATCAAACTTGGTTATATCAAAAATAGGATTTTATGATCCTATTTTTTTTGACCTTTAAATAAGATAGGATTATGAAAAAGATGTTTTTGTTTTTAGTTATTGCGGGTGCTTTTTCTTGCGCCAAAAAGGTTTCTCAAGAAAATGTAAATGCTGCTCCAAAAGAGCCTCAAAAAGAAACTGTAGTAGGAGCAGACGCTGATGCACACGGATGTAAAGCTTCTGCGGGTTATATTTGGTCAACCCTCAAAAAAGAATGTATTAGAACTTTTGAAGGAACCAGATTATCTCATTATGATGATGGAAAAACATATACCACTGCAGCTTACGTAATTTTTGACGGCAATAAAGCAGAGCTTTTTCTTGACACCCAAAAAGAATCGATTATTCTAGAAAGAAAATCTGAAGGGGATTCGTGGGTTAAAGGCGATTTGCAGTTAATTCCTTGGAAAGGTTATGTTTTGAAAAAAGACGGGAAGATTATTTATACTGGAGAATAAAGCTAATAGTCGCAGTTTCAGTCTCAATTAGCAGATTGAAAACTGCGATTAAGTATTTAAACGATCTTTTTAATATAATCTGAAGTTACAACTTGAGCAAATTCTTCATTAAGACTCGCTAAGGCTGTTTGATGTATAATTTCTGCGGTAAATTCTTCACCGTTTATGCCTTTTTTATTAAATGTTGCCGTTGCATCTGAAACTAAATAGGTAGTATACCCAAAATTCCCAGCCATTCTTGTGGTCGTAGAAACACAATGATCTGTGGTTAAGCCCACAATCACAAGATTGCTTATTTCTGCATCATCAAGAAGCTCTTTTAAATTTGTTCCGATAAAAGCACTATTAACATTCTTCTTTATAATAGTTTCGCTCTCAAGTGGTTTTACAATATCTTGAAATTCATTTCCAGGATTTGACTCGTTCAAAATTGAACTTGGATTTGAAGAACAATGCTGAATGTGAAAAATGGGTAAATTTTTTGTTCTCCAAATTTCAAGAAGTTCCCCAGCCTTTTGCTCTGCATCCAAATTATTTCGATTTCCCCAGTAAGATGTGTCGTGAAATCCTTTTTGAATATCAATTAAAATTAATGCTGGATTGTCAAGTTTTGTGTTCATTTTGTAAAGATTTTGACGGACTGAAAACTGCGACTGATTACTGTAAAACTATGAATTCAGCCAATTCTTAAAATCGAAGAAATTCTGCGGTGCCACGCCGTGACCAACAGGATATTCTTTATAAGTAACCGGAATATTTAATTTTTCTAAAATTGCAGGTGTTTTTCTAGCCCAGTCAATAGGAATAACTTGATCTACAGTGCCGTGTGAAGTAAATATTTTTAGGTTTTTAAAGTCATTTTTCTCAAAACCTTCTTTGATAATTTCTTCATTAAAATAACCGCTCATTGCTACAACTCTTTGAATCTTTTCTGGATAAGAAAGTGCTGTTGCATAACTTAAAATGGATCCTTGGCTAAATCCAATCAAAGTAACGTTATTGGCATCAATCGGATAATTAGCAACTAATTCGTCAATAAAAGAAGTAATTGCATCGCGTGACGTTTTAGCTTGTTCATTATCTGAAAATTTATTCTGATCGGCATCAAAATTAATGGCGTACCAAGCGTAGCTTCCGTATTGTAAATCGTAAGGCGCTCTGGCTGAAATGACATAATAATTATCTGGAAGTTCAGACGCAAACGAAAATAAATCGGCTTCATTGCTTCCGTATCCGTGTAATAAAAGCAATAACGGATTTTTGTCTAAAATTACTTTTGGTTCTCTTATTTGATATTCTAAAGATAGATTCATTTTTTCAGTGTTCAGTGTTCAGATTTTTAGTGTTCAGCTTGATCTTTGTCAAAGTTTCAAACTTTGACAAAGTTTTTAAGGTTTCAAATTTCAGATTCCAGTTTTGGAATTTGGATTTTTAAAACTTGGGATTTTAAAAATTAACCAATTTTTTTAAACCATTTTTGAAACAATTCCCCAACTAGCGGAATAGGTCTCGTTTGTCCTTGAATGGCAGTAAAAATTCCGAAAGTCCACAAAATTGAAATACAGATCCACATTGGAAAAGTGATGAAAAAGCTATCGAAATTACTAATAATGGCACCCAAAGAAATAAAGGTTAAAGACAATCCTAATGCCTGACGTATATGAAAAGAAGCAAAACTATTCTTGTTTTCAGAATTCATGCTCATGGCGATTAAAACACCAATGATTAGAATGTAACTGGTAATAGCGATTGGTTTTCCTTCTTCGACTGAATTATTCATTATATTATTTTGTAACAAGTTGATTTTGATTTAAAATTCCATACACAGAACCTTTGATTTCAGTTCCTAAAAATGCAGAATTTTTTGATTTTGAAAGAATGTTTTCTTTCGTAAAAGCAGAATGACCTTCTGGAGTAAACAAGGTGAAATTTGCTTTTGCGCCTTCTTCAATCGTATTGTTTTCAAGACCAAAAACGGTTCTTCCTGAAGTTAGTTTTGCAACTACAGTTTCCAAAGGTAAAACGGTTAATAATGCGCCAAAAGCACTTTCTAAACCAATAGTTCCATTTTTAGCGGTATCAAATTCCATTTTTTTGAATTCAACATCAATTGGATTATGATCTGATGTAATCATATCGATCGTTCCATCGGCAATTGCGTTTAATAAAGCTTGTCTGTCTACTTCAGTTCGCAATGGCGGTGTAACTTTAAATCGAGTATCAAATCCGTCTAATTTTTCATCCGTTAAAACCAAATGATGTACAGAAGCGCTCGCCGTCACATGTAAACCTTTAGCTTTTGCCTCTCTAATTAATTCAACTGATTTTGCAGTAGAAACAGTCGGGATATGAAGTTTTCCGCCAGTATATTCTAATAAAAATAAGTTTCTCGAAATCTGCAGTTCTTCGGCTAAATTCGGGATTCCTTTTAAACCTAAACGCGTAGAAACAATTCCTTCATTAGCAACTCCATTTCCTTTGATATTTGGATCTTGTGAATAAGCAATCACTAAGCCGTCAAAATCCTGCACATATTGCAAAGCAATTTTAAGCAGATTGGCATTATCGATACTTTTATTATAATCGCCAAAAGCAACAGCGCCGGCTTTTTTCATATCGTAAAGTTCTGCCATATCTTTTCCTTCGCTCGCTTTTGTTAAAGCTCCAATTGGAAAAATTTCTGTTGCAAATCCATTCGCTTTATTTTTTACAAAATTTACTTGAGACTGATTGTCAATAATAGGGAAGGAGTTAGGTTGTAAAGCAATTGCTGTAAAACCGCTTTTTGCTGCAACATTCAATCCGTTTGCGATGGTTTCTCTGTCTTCGTAACCTGGTTCGCCTAATGAAACACTGCTGTCAAACCATCCTTGAGAAACGTGAAGATCTTCGAATCTTACAATTTCTGCATCGTCGTTTGGAAGTGAAGGGCCTATTTTTTCTATTAAACCATCTGCAATTAAAAGATCAACGGTCATATTGTGAAACGGACTTTTTGAATCAATAATTTTGGCGCTTTTGATGATTATTTTCATATGTAGATATTTTTTGTCGTAAAATGATTTTTGTAAAAAGTAATTGGTTTAAAAAATAAACGTAAAAGCTACTTCACAAATTTTATAATTGCCATTTCTAATGCTAAAAATAACAGTGCAAAGATAACAAACCATTTCCAAATTTGGCTGTCGGTTCGCTCAGTTTGTAAGGTATTAAAAATGGTTGAAATCGTATCAGCGGTTTTAAAATCAGAAACTACATTTGTATTTACCTGACTCAAATCGCTTTCGGTTCTTTTGTAATTAAAACTGATATTTTCAACCCATTCTTTTTTGTCAAAAACACTGTAATTGCCAGCAGTTTCTGGAAAATCATTAAAGGTTAATTTTACTTTATTATTTAAAATCTGTTGAATCGGAATAAAAGAATCTTCATTTCCTTTCACTTCTAAGATAGCATCTTTCGTCAATAAAACATCCACAAAATAAGGCTGATTGTTTCCTATTGTTAATGCATTTACACCCGTTTTTTGGTTGTTATGCGCTATTTTATAAAATAAAGGCACAATTAAAGGCGACTGTTGAAAATTAGAATTGGAACTATTAATCGGCGCTGTAAAAACCGTTATTGCTGAAACCTGATTTTGAACGGCAGTTACAAAAGGTGTCTGGTCTTCGAATGAAAGAACAGAAGGATAGGAACTTGAAACAGTAAATGAACTGTTGACTTTTGGATATTGAAAATTAGATATTTTGTTTTCAAAAACGCCAGAAAATAGCGGATGATCAAAGTTGATTTTTGTGATTAATTTGCTGTTGTTTTCTAAGGTATTGAATTGAACTTTTCCAAAATTACTAAGAAGTGCATTCAAATTAGAAACTGAACTTTTCTCAGCAGGAATTACAACCAAATTACCGCCCTTAGAAACAAAAGCTTTTAGAGTAGTCTGCAAAGCCTGCGGAATTTCGATCAATTCATTTAAAATAATCGTATTCTGTTTTTCTAAACTATTGTAATCTAAAGAACTAATAGAATAATTATGATAATTAAATTCTGCCGGCGTATAAATTCGAGACAAGAAATTACTTTTCTCTGGTTCACCAATACTTATTACGTTCGTTTTTTTGTTTTTAGAAATACTAAAAAACAGTTTGTTATCATACGTCAAACCATTGTCTTCAATTGTTACGTAGCCGTGAAAAGCTTCTTTTGGAATCGTAAAATTGATTTTCTTTTTCTTGGTATCAAAATTAATAATCGTCTTAGCGATCAGTTTGTTTTGATTGTATAATGCAGTCGAAACGGGTTTAAAATCTTCGCCATAAGCCGATAAATTAATTCCGATTTCATAAAAGTTTTCTAGGGTTTGATTGATGTAAACGCTGTCAATTGAAACGTTATTTTTTTGTTCAGCTTCTGGAACAATGAAATAGGGTTTTTCGTCGAAATCTATAGTTGCAATATCTTTTTGTTTCAAACCTACAGCATCGGTAATAATTACAATATCTTTTTTATGAGCCGATTTGTGGGCTTTGATTTTTGCTGTAATTGCCGAAAGATCAAAAGATGATGCACTGTATTTTAGGTTTTGTAAAGCACTTTTAGAAGATTTAATATCGGTGTTCCAAAAATTTTCCGTGTTTGTTAATAGCGAAAATTGAGTGTTTTCTGGCGTGTTTTCTAGTAATTCCTGAACAGCTCTTTTTAGCAGTTCGCCCTTTTTGCCTTTTGCCTGCATACTAAATGAATTATCCAAAACGATATACATTTCGTTTGAAGCATTTTTGCTGTCTTTGGCTTCAAAAAAAGGCTGTGCAAAAGCTAAAATAATGCAGGTAAGTAATAATAAACGCGTCGCTAATAAAAGGCGTTTTTTTATTTTTGAACTTTTACGGGTCTGAATGGCAAGTTCTTTTAAGAATCGAACATTCGTGAAATAGGAGGTTTTAAAACGTCTTAATTGAAATAAGTGAACCAAAATTGGAACGATCAATAAAAACAGAAAGTATAGAATTTCGGGATGTTTAAAATGCATTCTGGCTTCGATTTACTTCACTACGTTTTGTTTTTCGCGAAGATGCTGGTCAAAAATACGAATTAAAAATTATTTAAACCATATAAGTTTATTTTAGAAATTATAAGTAATGTTTCACAATTAAGATTTACTGAGGAAAAGTTTAAAATGAACTTATGCGATGGAAACCACGTTGACAAAATGTAACTTTTGAAATTTCATTTGTAATAAAGAAAGTATTTCAAAACGATATTATTCCTTATTTTAGCTGATTCAAAAAAACAAACTATGAAAAGAATATATTTATTTTTATTTTCAGCTTTATCACTGACCACGGTTAAGGCTCAAAGTAAATTCAACTTATTGGTTGGAACTTATACAAATACTTGCCAAAGCAACGGAATTTATGTTTATGAATTTGATGTGGCTAAAGGCGATTTTAAATTGAAGAATTCTTCAGAAAATGTTATCAGTCCGAGTTATCTTTCGGTTTCGAACGATAATAAATTTGTTTATGCTGTAAACGAAAACGGAACACAAAGTGCTGTAAGTGCTTTTGGATATGATTCGGCCTCAGGAAAATTAAAGTTTTTAAATACAAATCCTTCTTTGGGTGCAGATCCATGTCATTTAATTAATGACTATAAAAATGTAATTGTCGCCAATTATTCTGGCGGAAGTATTGTGGTTTACACGAAAAAACCAGACGGAAGTATTACTGCGGTACAGCAGATAATTCAGCATGAAGGAAAAGGACCAAATGCCGCACGTCAGGAGAAAGCGCACGTACACATGGTTGCCTTTTCGCCAGACAGGAAATTTGTTTTGTCGAACGATTTAGGTTTGGATAAGATATTTATCTATAAATACAATCCAGCTTCTAAAAACGAAATGCTGACTTTAAAAGGAAGTGTTGATGTAAAAGCGGGAAGCGGCCCGAGACATTTGACTTTTAGTAAAGATGGCAAATTTGTTTACCTAGTGCAGGAATTGGACGGAACTTTGACCACTTTAAGCTACGATAAAGCAGGAAGTTTGAAAGTAGTTGCTGAAACCAGTATTCTGCCAAAAGGATTTACAGGCGGAACAGGAGCAGCAGCGATCAAAATTTCGCCAGACGGGAACTTCTTGTATGTGTCTGATCGCGTAGATGCGAACTCTATTTCAGTTTATAAAATTCTTAAAACGGGTGCTTTACAATTAGTAGAACAGCAAAGTACTTTAGGAAAAGGTCCAAGAGATTTCGCCATCGATCCAACAGGAAATTACCTTTTAGTAGGACACCAATATACAAATGATATAGTTATTTTTAAAAGAGATAAAACAACAGGAAAAATCACAGATACAGGAAAAAGAATCGAATTGTGTTCGCCGGTAGGATTGGTTTTTACGAAGATATAGTTTTGTAAAGGTTCAGAGCAACAAAGGCTCAAAGGTACAGAGGTTTTATAATCTGTACTTTTGAGCCTTTTTTGTACTCTGTCGCTTTGTTCCTTTGAACCTTTGCGCCTAAAAGAGACCTATTTATCCTTATCTTTTCTCTTCTTATCCCTAGTTTTCAGCATATTTCTATTAACAGAACCATGCGTTTTCTTTTTGGTTTTTGAAGGACCTCCAAGGTTGACTTTTTTATTCTTTTTAGTTTTTTCATGAAAAGCACCGTCACCATCTAGTTTCTGTTTTTTCATTAAGAATTTTATCGGCTGTCTGTCTTTTTCAGGTTCGATTAATTTAGATGAAATTTCAACTTCTTCAGGAAAATCAGCAATTTTAAGTTCCTGATTCATTAAAACCTCAGCTTCAATTTTAAATTCTACTTCACGAGGCGTTACAAAACTAATAGCAGTTCCCGTTGCATCGGCACGACCGGTACGCCCAATTCTGTGCATATAAAGTTCTGGTAATTCTGGAAGTTCGAAATTAATAACATGCGAAATATTAGAAATATCCAAACCTCTTGCCATAATATCAGTCGTGATAAGACCACGCAGATTTCCTTCTTGAAATTCTGCCATCGTGCTTAGACGATAATTCTGTGATTTATTAGAGTGAATAACTCCAAATTGACCTTCAAACATTTCTTCAATTCTTGTATGAAGCATGTCTGAAATCTTTTTATTATTAACGAAAATAAGAATACGTTCCATGCTTTCGTCTGTTTCCAGTAAATGCTTAAGAAGATTTACTTTCGTGTTGAAGTTAGGAACATTATAAGTAAGCTGTGTAATTTTTTCTAACGGAGTTCCAGAAGCTGACAAAGTAACTTCCTCAGGAAAATCAAAATAATCATTTAAAATTGCATCAACTTCGTCAGTCATTGTTGCAGAGAATAAAATGTTTTGACGTTTCGTTTTCATCATTGCCAAAAGCGCTGTCAACTGTGTACGGAAACCTAAATTCAACATTTCGTCAAATTCATCAATAACCAGTTTTTGAGTTTCGTCAAAGCGAACTACAGCATCTAAAGCTAAATCCATTGTTCGTCCGGGAGTACCAACTAAAATATCAACACCCTCATAAACAGCTTTTTTTTGCGTATTAATGTTTACACCACCGTAAATTCCTAATGTTTTAACCGACATGTATTTAGTCAGTTTTTCCACTTCATCAACAACCTGAACAACTAATTCACGTGTTGGAACTAGAACTACAATTTTTGGTGTATTGGTATTTGTAAATTTATATAATTTTAAAAGAGGCAGTAAATAAGCAAATGTTTTACCAGTTCCGGTTTGCGCAATTCCCATCATATCTCGCCCAGAAGTAATCACTGAAAAAGATTTTTCCTGAATAGGAGTTGGCGTAACAAACCCTAAATCGTCGATTGCTTTTTGTACTGATTTTGGAAGATTAAATTTTTCGAACGTGCTCATTTGCTTTAAATTTTGTGCAAATGTACGTTAAATTGATGGTTTTTTGTTGAATTTGTAATTTTAGATGCAGTATTGTTGTACTGATTGCCACTCTGACCGAAGTCGAAGAGCATTTCGAGGCCTCTCCCGAAGTCCCGAGACGCTCGGCTTGACAATACAAAAACGAACACTAGTTTAACTAGGATATTTTATTTTTTGATGCTAAAAACCTTCAAAAACTCCTAAACCAAATAAAGCAAAATCATATTTTACAGGATCCTGCGGATCCATTTCTCTTAGTTTTGTGTCTAATTCCAATAAAGCTTTGGCGTCGTTTTGCTTTCGCGAAAGAATTTCAAGTTTGCGGGCAACGTTTCCCGAATGAACGTCGAGCGGACAAGATAATGCTGATGGAGAAATGCTTTTCCAGATTCCTAAATCGACACCTTTGCTATCTTGACGCACCATCCAGCGCAGGTACATGTTGATTCTTTTTGCTGCCGAATTGTTTAAAGGATCTGAAATGTGTTTTTGAGTTCTTGCCAAATGATCTGTTTCAAAAAATATTTTTTTAAACTCGTGAATGCTTTTTTGAAGACTATTTTCTTGCTGATTTTTGGCAAATACAGCTTCTAGTCCGTTGTGGTTTTTGTAAATGTGCTGTAATCCTTTTATGAAACCTGCAAAATCATTTCCGTTGAATGTTCTGTGGACAAAGGTTTCAAGCCGAGCCAAATCTTCGTCAGAATGTGACATGACGAAATCATAAGGCGTATTGCCCATTAATTCCATCATTTTGTGTGAATTTTTAATAATCATTTTTCGGTTTCCCCATGCAATGGATGCGCTTAAAAAACCAGCAATTTCGATATCTTCTTTTTGAGTGAAAAGATGCGGAATCTGCACAGGATCACTTTCTATAAAATCCTGATTATTATATTGAATGACTTTTTCGTCTAGAAATTCTTTAAGTTCTTTTTTATTCATTTTGAAATAAAATGTTCTTGTTTATTGAAGTGTCACAACGCTTAGGGAGTGTCGCCTCCAGATTTAGAAAAACAAGGTTTATTAACCGTAGTTTTGTTTATCGGGAGTATAGCGGACAGCAGGAAACATCTTCTAATTACTAATCTGGCCATCAACCATAACTAATTTTCTATCAGCCATATTCGCTAATTCTTCGTTGTGGGTTACGATAACAAAAGTCTGTCCGAATTCGTCTCGAAGCTGGAAAAATAATTGATGCAGATTTTCGGCAGAATGTGTGTCTAGATTTCCAGAAGGCTCATCTGCAAAAATAACGTCAGGTTTATTTATTAAAGCTCTTGCAACTGCCACACGCTGTTGTTCTCCGCCCGAAAGTTCGCTGGGTTTGTGATTGATTCTGTGTGAAAGCCCTAAATAAGTCAAAAGTTTTTTGGCTTCTTCTTCTGTTTTTGATGTTTTTTTACCAGCTATATGTGCAGGAATACAAACATTTTCAAGAGCGGTAAACTCCGGTAAAAGCTGATGAAATTGAAATATAAATCCTAAATTTAAATTTCTGAAATCAGATAGTATTTTATCTTGCTTACTTTTCTTTTTGAAATATCTCTGATAATAAACTAACATTGAAACAATTGGTAAAAATAAAATACCAACAACTACTACTCTGAGGGTGTCGTCAAATACTGCTTTTCTAAAAAATAATAAATAAACAGCAAGGATTATTATATAAAGAGACCCTGCCCAAGTAACGATTTTAAAAGTCTTTTCTTGTTTTGAATTGTTGTTTTTGAGATCTTGTAGTTCCAGAACATTTTTACCATTAATAGTTAAGGAAGAATCTGGGTAATGATCTGGTTTGTCTAAGGTTCCTAAAATCTGCAGTAACGTTGTTTTACCAGCGCCCGAAGCGCCAACGATCGAAACAATTTCGCCTTTTTTAATATGTAAATCAACTCCTTTTAAAACTTCAAGTTTGTCGTAGAATTTATGTAGGTTTTTTGCGTGTATCATTTAGAAAACTCTTTTTACAAAGAAACGAAGATTATGTGTAGAAACAAATTACAATATTTAAAATTCCAAATTCCAAAAAAAGAGCGAAGTGATTTTTTTAGAAAATCTAATCCCGAGGCTTCGGGACTAAAATCTATCCCGCCGTTTCGCGACTAAAATCTAAAATGGAATGTTTATTGATATGGGAATTTTAGAAATAAAACATGAAAAAGAAATAATAGAAATTAATAGTTTATTTCTAATTTCGAATAAACTTCAAAAATCGATGAAAATGCAAGATTTAAATGTTGTTGAAGATAATAGAATGTCAAAATTAATAATTGGTTTAATTTTGGACGGAATTGGTATGATCTCATTTTCCATTCCGCTTCTTGGTGAGTTTTCAGATGTAATTTGGGCGCCTATTGCGGGTGTTATTATGACTCGAATGTATAGAGGACGAGTAGGGAAAGTGGCTGGTGTATTAACGTTTTTAGAGGAATTACTTCCTTTTACAGATGTTATTCCGTCTTTTACGCTGACTTGGATTTATACTTACTTTTTTCAAAAAAATAACGAAAACATCTAAATAATTTAGGCTGACTTATCTTTAAATAAAAATCCCAGCCCCATTCTTTTTAGCATTTTCTTTTCGAAATTCCAAAAGAAACGGAATTGCCCAAAAATGGTTCCAATAGCAAGTAATAAAACTTGGTAAACAGGAAGGATAATTAGAAGACGGATTAAAGTAAACCAAACAACTCCTAAATCTTCTTTGTGTATTCCTACCCAATCGCAAAAAGGTCTAGAAATCCATGCAGATGCCGATCCAGTGATAGCAAAAACAATAAATATGATGATGGCTTGTAGGTTGGATGTAATTCCCCAGCGTTTTTTAAGTTTGTCCATTATTTACTTATAACCATTACAAATATACTAACATTATCTTTGCGGCACATATCCCGCGAGCTTTTGTTTGTAAGTATTTTGAAAATAAATCATATAGTTATAAATCAAATAATTTACTTCATATCCATAATGAATCTGTGGCTGGTAATCTATTGTCATTTCGTATAAATTCGGATCATAACGATTGGGTTGTGTAGCTCGAATGTTCCATTCCAAAACATACTGATAGTTTTTATTTTCGAGATAACTCAAGGTGTAATGATTTCTAGGAAGCGCACGAGAGTTTAGCCAACTGTTGAAACCATTATCAATAATAATAACTTCATATTCTAAAGAATCATTCGCAATTCTGACTGTGTCTTTTTCTTTTTTGTTTGATGCATTATCATTGCTGGCAATATTTTGCGATGTTGTAGAACAAGCAATTATTGCAAATAAAACAATTAATATGGAAATGCATTTTTTCATGAATTAAATTTACAAATAAATCACGAGAGGCAGGAGCGTTTTAACAGAATTTAGGTTTTTTTAGAGGTGCAAAGGTGCAGAGGCTCAAAGGTTCAGAGGCTCAAAGGTTCAGAGGTTCAAAGGTGCAAAGAGGCAAAGGTTCAAAGATGCAGAGTTTCAAAGCTGTACAAAAAAAATGTTTACATTACGATGTAAACATTTTTAAGTGCTTTTTTAAACCTTTGTTCCTTTAAACCTTTACCTCTTTGAACCTTTCTTTACTTACTTCCAAACAATTTCCCAATAAATCCAGCTATACCGCCTTTTGTTTTGGTAACTACTAGAACATCGGCAACATCAACTTTTCCATCGTTGTTTTGGTCTAGGCCAAACTGCATTCCGTATTTAGAGATGGTATCCATTATTCCAGAAGCCTGACCGCTGTTTCCTGATATAGCACTGATAATATCTGATATTTGAAAACTATTATCATTAGGATCTTTTGCTTTATTAACCAAAGAACCCAAAATCTGTGGAATTAAATTGGATGCAACTCCACTTGAATCTGCACTGCTAAGTCCAAATTTCTGACCAAGATTACCGCTTAATTGTTGTTGAATTTGCTGTACTACAGGATTAGAACTGTCGATACTTGAATTTCCGCTAAATAATCCGGCAATTTGATCGGTTCCGCCTTCAGAAACAATTTTTTTTAAGCTTTCAAAAATAGAGCTGCTAGTTTCGCTAATTACAGCTTGATTGTACTCGTTTGGGACAGCGGTATTGTTGACAACAGCGTCACCTCCATATTGTTGTACTAATTGGGTTAATTGTTCAAACATGATATATATGAGTTTAAATTATACGCCAAAAATAATAAAAAAAAGAAAGATATTTACTACAATTCTATAATAAATACCTTTAAAGATAATCTATTTTTTTATTACTAGCTTAACAAAGTAATAATTTGTGAGGCTACTTTTTTGAGTTTTTTGCTTTGCACCAGGTAGTTACGTCCTCAGGATTAAACCCTGGACAAGTGTGGATGTCCTTTTTCGGAAAAAGGAGCACATCATTATTAAAGGAACTCAAGTTGAAATAATAATTCGTGAAATCTTCGCCATATCTCCAAACATCACTAGAGCCGTTATTATGAACAGTCTCGGTAAATGTAAAAATAGAAGACTGTTTTGGAATAAAATATGCTTTTTCGATAACAAGTGAAAATATATTTCCAAAGACAGAGGTACAAAATAAGACGATTAGAAATGTAAGCAAGATTAAACGAAATATCCACCTGCGTATTATTTTTTTCTTATTAATCTTCATATCGTTTAATTTACGTGCAAACTACTAAAAAAAACAAAGGGATTTACTACTTAACATAGTAAATCCCTTTAAAGTAATTTTTATTTTCTGTTTAGCTCAACAAAGAAATAATTTGTGAGGCTAATTCAGTACCAATTCTATCTTGTGCCTCTCCAGTTGCAGCTCCAATGTGTGGAGTCAATGAAATTTTAGTGTGCATTAAAATTGCCATTTCTGGTTTTGGTTCACTTTCGAAAACGTCTAATCCAGCAAAAGCAACTTTTCCTGAATCTAAAGCTTTAACTAAAGCAACCTCATCAATAACGCCACCACGAGCACAGTTTACAATTCCAACTCCGTCTTTCATGATTTCAAATTCTTTCTCTCCAACGATATAACCATTTTGAGCAGGAACGTGTAATGTAATGAAATCAGCTTCTTTAAATAAAGACTCTAAAGATTGAGAAACAACTGTAGTTGTAATTGATTGTCCGTCGAAAAACTCAACTTTTATATCAACCTGAGGGATGAAGCTGTCTGCAGCGATAACTTTCATTCCTAAACCAAGAGCCATTTTTGCAGTAGCTTGACCAATACGGCCAATACCAACAATACCTAGAGTTTTACCTCTTAATTCAGTTCCGTTAGCATATGCTTTTTTCAAACCTTCAAAATTGGTATCTCCTTCAAGAGGCATATTTCTGTTAGAATCATGTAAAAAACGTACACCATTAAATAAGTGTCCAAATACCAATTCAGCAACAGATTCTGAAGATGAAGCAGGAGTATTGATTACATGAATTCCTTTGCTCTTAGCATAGTCAACATCAATGTTATCCATACCAACACCACCACGTCCGATGATTTTGATGCCAGGACAAGCGTCGATAATATCTTTACGAACTTTAGTTGCACTACGAACTAAAATTACGTCTATGTTGTTTTCATTTATATAGTTAGCTACTTGTTCTTGAGCTACTTTTGTAGTTATAACTTCAAATCCGCCTTTTTCTAAGGCTAGAATTCCACTTTTAGAAATTCCATCATTTGCTAATACTTTCATTGTATTTATTGTTTATTTGGTTAATCGTTTAATTGTTTAATCGATAAACCAGCTATTTGATTTTTCTTTTTTGATATTTTAAAGGAAGTATTTTTTGACGATTAAACAGTTAAACAAATTAACGATTAACCGAAAAAAACTAAACTTTAGACTCCAATGCTTTCATTACATCAACTAAAACCTGAACACTTTCGATAGGCATAGCATTATAAATAGAAGCTCTGTAACCTCCAACAGAACGGTGTCCTGGTAATCCAGAAATGTTTGCCGCTTTCCATAAAGCATCAAAAGTTTCTGTATGATCTGGATTGTTTAGTAAGAAAGTAACGTTCATGTTAGAACGATCTTCCACTGCAGCAGCACCTTTGAATAAAGGGTTTCTGTCAATCTCATTATAAAGTAAGTCAGCTTTTGCGTTGTTTAATTTTTCAACAGCAGCAATACCGCCTTTTTCTTTAATCCATTGTAAAGTTAAAAGAGAAACGTAAACAGAAAAAACAGGAGGCGTATTGTACATACTTTCTGCCTTGATGTGTTTAGCGTAATCTAACATACTAGGAATTGTTCTTCCGTTTTTGCCTAAGATTTCTTCTTTAACTACAACAAGAGTAGTTCCTGCAGGTCCCATGTTTTTTTGAGCTCCAGCATAGATCAAATCAAATTTAGAGAAATCTAATTCGCGTGAAAAAATATCAGAACTCATATCACATACAACAGGAATATTTGTTGCTGGGAAATCTTTCATTTGAGTTCCAAAAATGGTATTGTTACTTGTACAGTGAAAATAATCTGCATCAGCTGGTATTTCGTAACCTTTTGGGATATGTGTATAATTGTTGTCTTTTGAAGAACCTACGATAACCGTTTCTCCAAAAAGTTTAGCTTCTTTGATTGCTGCAGTAGCCCAAGTTCCTGAGTCTAAATAAGCAGCTTTTCCATTTTCTTTTAATAAATTATATGGAGCCATTAAGAATGCTGTACTTGCACCACCTTGTAAAAATAAAGCTTGATAACCTTTTCCTTGAAGTCCTAATAATTCTAAAGCAAGGGAGCGAGCTTCTTCCATTACTGCAACAAAATCTTTGCTTCGGTGCGAAATTTCAAGAATAGATAATCCTGAATCATTAAAATTTAAAATTGCTTTTGATGCTTTCTCAAAAACTTCCTGAGGTAAAATACTTGGTCCTGCGCTGTAGTTGTGTTTTTTCATGGTTGTTGTTAATAGTCGAAAATTTTAAAGACGCAAATTTCGGTAATAAGAGACGAAAAAGCGTTAAAATATTCGAAATAATTAAACATTTTATTACTTTGTTGTTAACAAAAACGTTATAGTATCGACATTATCTGCGTAATCCCACAATTGCGGTTTTTGCGTTTCTCCGAATGTTATACTTTCTGGACTTAAATTGCTGCTGACAATGCATTGAATTTGCTCTGAATCGGTTGTAAGACGTTTTTGAAGATCCTCAAGGCTTTCATAATATTCATAAAAAACGCTCGAAATAGGAGAGGCATAGCTTGAATCTTCTTTCAGTGTTAAAAATCCGTTGTCTAATAATTTGAAATTACTCATTAAAAAAACGGCTTTGTTGTAATCGTAATTATTAGCATATTTTTCATAGTGAATAACATCCTGATATTTAAAAATAGCTTGAAAAAAAGCATCAAATGAATAGCCTTTTGGGACAAAAAGCTTAGAAACATTTCGGCATCCTAAACCAAAATATCTAAAAATGTCTTCGCCTAATTCTTCCAATTCTTCATGGGTTTCGTTTCCAGTTAAAATTGCTGCAGAATTTCGGTTTTTACGAATGATTGAAGGTTTGTCTTTAAAATAATATTCGAAATAACGAGCTGTATTATTGCTTCCTGTGGCAATTACGGTATCGAAATTTTCCAGTTTTCCTTCCACGAAAGTGATCTTATCTTTTAAATTTTCATCAACAGCAATTAAATATTTGGCTAAAAATGGCAATAAATGCTGATCATTGGATGATGTTTTAATTAAAGCTTTGTTGCCAGTAATTAAAACAGACAAAAAATCATGGAAACCTACCATCGGAATATTTCCAGCTAATATTAAAGCAACAGTTTTTTCTTTTTTCTCGCTTTGGCCAAATTCCGCTTCGTATTGAGAAAGCCATTTTTCAAGGTTTTCTTCTGTTAAAGCTTCTGCCCAGGATTGAATAGCAAAATAAACCTGTTCAGGCGTATACCATCCATTATGCGATTGTGATAAATGTATAAGTTTTTCAAAATCATCAAAAAAGATGTCATTATATAAAACGTCAGATTTTTTCATGGATTGACCTTCAGAAAACTGACTTAAAAATTTTCCTAATTCAACAAAAACACTTTTTTTTGTTTCTAATGTCATAATGTTTGTTTATGAATTGTTTTGATTGTAATTTTGCACAAAAATAAGCATAATTAAGTCGAAAGTCATCAAGTCAAAGGAAAATGTCTTTTTGTTTGTTTGACTTTATAACTTTAAGACTTTTAACTTTAAGACTAAAACAAATGGCAATAATTATAACTGACGAATGTATTAATTGCGGGGCTTGTGAACCTGAGTGCCCAAATACAGCAATATATGAAGGAGCAGATGACTGGAGATATAAAGATGGAACAAGCCTTAAGGGGAAAATAGTTTTACCTGATGGAACTGAAGTTGATGCAGAAGATGCACAAACTCCAATCTCTGACGAGGTTTATTATATCGTGCCAGGAAAATGTACAGAATGTAAAGGTTTCCACGATGAGCCTCAATGTGCTGCTGTTTGCCCAGTTGACTGTTGTGTGCCAGATGACGATCACGTAGAAGACGAAGAAACTTTATTAGAAAGACAAGCGTTTTTACACGGAGAATAAGTATTCAAAAAAATAAACAAATAGTAATCCTGAGTCCATAAAACTCAGGATTTTTTTTTACCCTGATATCAGGTATTTTTAAAAGTTAGTGTATTGATAACTAATGTTTTATTTTTCATGTGTTGCGTAATTGTTAAAAAATTAATACTTTAGTTGAAAAATTAATAACGCCTATGAATAGATTGCTACTTTTATTTGTCGTTTTACTCAGTACTGTAAGCGTTTTTGCACAAAGCGAAGAGTATTCCATACTTGTTAGAGATATCGAAACATTGGAGCCTATCGAAAATGCAACTGTCGTTATCTTAAAAACAAAACAAGTTTTAATGACTAACGAAGATGGTAAGGTTACTTTTGTTTTGAGCGGCGGTTCGAATGTAGAGGTTTCAGAAATGAATTATGAAGATCTGACAATACGCTGGGCTTCATTAAAAGAAAATGAGTTTGTAGTTTATCTAAAAAACAAAAAAGAAAACTTAGACGAAGTTGTCGTTTCAAATGAAAATCTTCAAAAAACACTTCAGAAAATAGTTGCAAATTCAAAACAAAAAATAAGCGTCTCTCACCGTTTAAAAGTATATGTTAGAGAGTTTTTTATGCTCGATAACCAGTATTCGTATTATAATGACGGATTGGTTAATTTTCAATTCAATAAAAATAATTCAACTACTTTGCTGGTAGAGCAAAACCGTTCGTACGGATTATTGGATACTACAGATGTCAGCGCTGATTTGATGGGATATAATTTGAATAATATCATGGAGAATTATTCAAGTTTTAAATATTTTGATCCGCTGTTGGATTCTAAGTCAAAGAAAGAATATGATTTTACGGTTAAAGGACATTCTAAGAATAAAGAGTATTATGTGATGTCGGTTAGTCCGTTGGATAAGGCTAAAGAAGCGATAGATAATTTTGAAATAATTTATGATCCGATAAAGAAAATAATTTTAGAATTTACGATTTCAGTTACTCCGGCGAGTCTCGATAAAATTGAAGATAAAACAGGTACAGGCGATAAAAATATCACTAAATCATTTGTAAAAGTAAATTATCGCTGTGACGGAACCGATTATTATCTGCTAAGTTCTAACGAAGAAATAGGTTATAGGGTTGTTTTAAAAGATAAACCTAAAAATATTCAAGTCCGAAATAGTTTTGTCACTACGGAATTCAATAAACAAAATTTCACTTATAGCGAAAGTGATGTTTTTAAAGAAAAATCGCTTTTTAATAAGAGAAATAAAATCCTGACGAATTATTGGGATATTTCTGGTTTTACCGCTACCGATGAAGAAAAAGCGATTATTGCCTCGTTAGAATTTAAATTGTAATTATATAAGCAGAAAAAAAATCCTGAACTTAATTGTTCAGGATTTTTCGTTTATAAACTATTGATAATGCATTGTCAGGCTAAGCGAAGTCGAAGCTTTTGTATATTAAAAATTAAACCCAAGTCTTGCGTAGTAATAAGCACCGCTGAAACCCATTTGTACAGCATCCCAATAACCTCCTGCTTCAGTATTTCCTTGCTCGTCTTGTTTCGTTGGGTAAACATTAAATAAATTGTTGCTTCCTACAGTCAATTTTAAACTTTTAGTAAATTGATATCCAATTGTTAAGTCGGTAATCAATCTCGGATTGTAAACATCGTCTTCGTCTGCGTAGTCAACTAAAACCACTTTGCTAAAACGTGTAAAAGCCAATCCAGCATCAAATTTATTTTTATTGTAAGTAAGGTTTAAACCAAATTTATTATCTGGGGCAGAAGCCAATAAGAAAGCTTTCTCGCGTTTTCCGAAGAAAGTGGCTTCATCCAGAGTACCATTTTTAACCTTGTCAATTTTCATGTCGTTGATGTTTCCAACCAAAGTAGCGCCAAATTGACCAAAATCAAATTTTTTCTTCCAAGAGAAAACAATATCTAAACCGTGCGTACTGGTGTCAACACCATTGGCGAAAAATTGTGCTTCAGAAACACCAAGGTTTAATGCGCTCGCATCAAAATATCCCGTAAGAACGATACGATCTTTTACCTGAATATAATATCCGTCAATTGTGGCAGTGAAATCACCAAAAGATGCTGTGAAACCCAAAGAAGCATTTACGGCTTTTTCCTCATTCAATTTATCAATTCCAAAAGCTCTTGTAACAGGACTGTCGTTTGGAGCCAATAAAACTTCTGTTGCACCGCTTGCATTAAAATTGGTAAAACGTAAATTATAATAAATCTGAGCTAAAGATGGAGCACGGAAACCTGTACTAACAGATCCTCTTGCATTAATATGATCTGTAATTTTAAGTCTTGAAGCTAATTTTCCGTTTACAGTACTTCCAAAGTCACTATAATTTTCAAAACGAACTGCACCGCTGAACATTAAAGCGTCTGTAACATCTATTTCGGCATCAGCATAAAGAGAGAAGTTGGTGCGATCTTTATTAACTTCATTTAGCGGACTGTATCCTGGGAAACCTTGAGAACTTCCAGGTCTTGGTTCTCCAGAAATAGGATCAATAGGAGCGCTTTGTGTAGTAGGATCAGTTATTGGTTGTCCATTTGTGTCATAAGTTGTATATGAACCTTCTTCTCCAGCAAAAATTTCGAATTTTTCTACTCTAAATTCCGTTCCAAAAGCAATGTTTAAACCGCTTAAAACATCTCCATAGTTTTTTGAAATGTCAAAATTGGTTGTGTTTTGAAGTAAGCTGTGCCCTCCTGCATCAAACTCAAGTGGAGAATTTTCTTCAAGAGAAGCATTTATAGTTCCTTTAATATCGTATTGAAATTTATTTTTACCAAAAGTATTACTCAAGTCAAATTTCCATCCGCCAGAAGTTTCTGTTCTAATTCCCGCAGCAACTGAATTATCATTAATTTTAGAAGTAATTCTTGGCGTATAACCGCCTGGGTAAACAGATTCTACAACTCTTTCGCCATCATTTCGGGTAAAAGCATAAGCATCTGTATCTCTAAAATTACTTCCTCCAAAAGCATAAAATTCTGTTTTGTCTGAAATTGGAATCGCAAGATTTGCAAATAAATTTACGCCTTGCATTTCAGCATCGCCAAAACCTTTTCTAAAATCATATGAAGGTCTTAGCGTTTTGTTTTTGTTTAAAAATTCTCCTGTAATATTTACGTAACCACCTTTGCTTCCAATTTTAGTCCCGTAGTTTGCAGCAACTCTTACAGAGCCTCCGTCAAAATCCTGATCTTTTCCGTATGAATTTCCATTTCCATTTTTATCCAATCGATAGCCTTTTGTATTTGGAGTTCCTTCAAGAAAATCACCTTTTGCGTGTGTGTTAAACACACCATACGTTATAGATCCTGTTAATTCGTCTACATTGTCATTGGTTACAATATTAATAACTCCCGCAATGGCATCAGATCCATATTGTGCGGAAGCACCGTCACGAAGAATTTCAATTCTTTTAATAGAAGCGGCAGGAATAGCATTCAAATCGGTTCCAGTATTACCGCGGCCACGTGTTCCAAATAAATTTATTAACGAAGATTGATGTCTTCTTTTTCCGTTAATCAAAACCAAAGTCTGATCTGGTCCCATACCTCTTAAAGAAGCAGGATCAACGTGATCGGCACCATCAGAACCAGATTGTTTATTGGCATTAAAAGAAGGCGCTACATATTGCAGTAACTGATTAATTTCAATTTTTCCACTTTGTGTTGTAACATCTTTTACGTTAATTACATCAATAGGAACAGCCGAATTTACAACCGTTCTTTTTGCATTTCTAGATCCCACGACTACAACATCATTTAAAACCTGACCGTCGCTTTCTCCTAAAACCACTTCTATTTTGCCGTTAGAAGCTGTTCTTTCAACCGTTGAGAATCCAACATAACTAAAAATTAATGTTGCTCCTTCTTTTACATTTATTTTAAAACTACCTTCAAAATCAGTAGAAACTCCATTCGATGTTCCTTTTTCAACAATATTTACACGAGGAAGCGGTGCGCCAGATTTGTCTTTTACAACACCCGAGACCTCTTTTTGCGCAAAGAGGAATGCTGAATTCAGCAGAAATAAAAATAATGCAATCTTTTTCATGGTAATTGGTTTATTGATTTGTTTTTTATTGATTAGTTTTATAAAAGTAATGCATTTTAACAAAATTTTAATAAAATGTTTAAAAATTTTCAAGAATAGCTTTAAAATTATATTAATGGACAATTTTAGTTCGCGCAAGAGCTATTAAATCTTATATTTGCAAAATTTTAAAGCCAAAAAATATCATTTTGGCAGAAACAGTAAATCATAATACATTAAATTACAAGGTTTAGTGTATAGTAATATAGAAACAAACAGATGAAAGCAGGAATTGTAGGATTACCAAATGTTGGAAAATCAACATTATTTAATTGTTTATCTAATGCAAAAGCGCAAAGTGCCAACTTTCCATTTTGTACAATCGAACCTAATATTGGTGTTGTAAACGTTCCAGATCCAAGAATCAACAAATTGGAAGAATTGGTAAAACCAGAACGCGTTCAAATGGCTACTGTAGATATTGTAGATATTGCAGGTTTAGTAAAAGGAGCAAGTAAAGGGGAAGGTCTTGGAAACCAGTTTTTAGGAAACATTAGAGAGTGTAATGCTATTATTCACGTTTTACGTTGTTTTGATAATGACAATATTGTTCACGTTGACGGAAATGTAAACCCAATTCGTGATAAAGAAACGATTGATATCGAGTTACAGCTAAAAGATTTAGAAACTGTTGAAAAACGTTTGGAAAAAGTAAATCGTGCTGCTAAAACGGGAAATAAAGAAGCGCAGACTGAAAAAGCGCTTTTAGATAGAATTAGAGAAGCATTATTGCAGGCGAAATCGGCTCGTACGATTACTCCTCAAGGTAATGATGAAGAAGTTTTAATGGAATCTTTTCAATTAATTACGGCAAAACCAGTTTTATATGTTTGTAATGTTGATGAAAATTCTGCAGTAAACGGAAATAAATATGTTGATCAAGTTCGTGAATTAGTAAAAGATGAAGATGCTGAAGTAATTATACTTTCAGTAGGAGCAGAGGCAGATATTACAGAATTAGAAAGCTACGAAGAGCGTCAGGTTTTCCTTGAAGATATGGGATTAACTGAGCCGGGAGCGTCTGTTTTAATTCGTGCTGCTTATAAATTATTAAAACAACAAACGTATTTTACCGCAGGTGTAAAAGAAGTTCGTGCGTGGACGATCAATATTGGAGCAACTGCGCCACAAGCGGCTGGAGTTATTCATACAGATTTCGAAAAAGGATTTATCCGTGCAGAAGTTATTTCATACGAAGATTACGTTCAATACGGTTCTGAGGCAAAAGCAAAAGAAGCAGGAAAATTTAAAGTAGAAGGAAAAGAATATGTTGTAAAAGATGGTGATGTAATGCATTTCCGTTTCAACGTTTAGTTTTTTCTCTGAGAAGATAGAAGAAAGAAACAAGATAATAGATTTAAACTGCTGGAGTAATTCAGCAGTTTTTTTTTATGTTAAAAAGGGGATTTCTTTAAATTTTCCAAGTATTTTTTGTTATTTCTCCTTTCAGTCGAAATGACAAAAAAACATGTGGTATTTGTAATAAGAAAAAAGTTTGGCTCAAAAATTGGTTACAGAAAAATAACCAATTACTAATCTAAAATCAACCAATTAAAATGCTGAAAAAAACTTTCAAATTTCTAGGCTGGACATTTTTCGGAATCTTCGGTTTTCTTGCTCTTTATGTAGTATCTGTTTTTTTGATTTCAAAAATCACTGTTAATTCAAACATCAATTTTGCAAAAGAGCAAAAGACGATTCCAATCTACATTCTTTCGAATGGCGTTCACACCGATATAGTCGTTCCTGTTAAAAATGAGATTAAAGACTGGCGAAATGAAATTCAATTCAGTCAAACCCAATCCAAAGATTCGCTAATGAATTTTATAGCTTTCGGCTGGGGCGACAAAGGCTTTTATCTTGATACGCCAGAATGGTCAGATTTAAAAGCCAGCACAGCTTTAAAGGCTGCGTTCGGAGTAAGTTCATCAGCGATGCATACTACATTCTTTAAACAATTAAAAGAAGGTGAGGATTGTAAGCTTATTTGGATTTCAAAAGAAAACTATCAAAAATTAGTCAATTATATTTCAGAAAGTTTCAGCGATTCCGTTCACCCACAATGGATTGAAGGTCACAGCTACGGAAAAAAAGATGCTTTTTATGAAGCAAAAGGTAGTTACAGTCTTTTTTATACCTGCAATACCTGGGCAAACAGCGCCTTAAAAGCGGCAAACCAAAAAGCAAGTTTATGGACAGTTTATGATAAAGGGATTTTTTGTCATTATAAATAATCTTGTTATGAAAAAGACAATTTTAATTATAGCGATAATTGTATTCAGTATTTCTTGTAAAAAAGCAGAAGCGAACGTAGAATGTGTACAAGGATGCGCAAGTTTTTATTTTGAAAATCCACAGCCTGAAAATGATTCTGAAATAGATCGTTTTCCAAATAAATTCAGAGGATTTTATGTAAGTAATGATTCGACTTATATTAGAATTGAAGAAGATAGAATTTTACGAGAATACTTTATAAAATTCACAATTCATAAGCTCACATTAGATTCATTAAAAGCTGCATGTGATATTGTTGACGGAAAATTAATATCAAAAGACACGAAGGATAAATATGATATGCTGTATAAAGGAGATTCGGTACAGTTAATTCAAAAACACATTGATACTTTATTTAGGTTTTCATTTTATGAAAAAGCAAAACGCATCGACGGACAATTAATTTTGAGTAGAAAAGATTCTATATTTTGGAATATTCAATTTGTTTCCATTGATAAAAATGTGTTGAAGTTTAAAGATCTGTATGATATCAAAGATTTAAAAAAGCTTGATTCTGTAACCAAAATAAAAGCAAAAAATCTCGATTCTGTTTCTTATCTGATAAAACCAGCAAGAAACGAGTTCAAAAAGATATTTAAAATTAAAGATTTAGGATACGATCGGGAATATAAAAAGGTTACAAAATAAACATGGAAAAAATATAAGATTCGGTTAAAAAACAAGAATTTAAGATTTTGATTTATGCGTAAATTTGAGACTATCTCAAAAAAACAGCAAATGAAAATCAAAAATATCTTCTCAAAAACATGGTTTCTATTAAAGAATACTTTCTTAGAATTCAACGAGGACAATGCGATTAAACTTAGTGCAGCATTATCTTATTATACGATATTTGCATTGCCTCCTTTGTTAATTATAATCATTACTATCTGCGGATTCTTTTTTGGAGAAGATGCGGTAACAGGTCAATTGTACGGACAAATAAACGGAATGGTTGGTAATAGTGCTGCGGGTCAAATTCAGGAAGCTATAAAAAATGTGCAATTGTCTGGAGATAATATGTTTGCAACCGTATTTGGAATCGTAATGCTTTTAATAGGAGCGTCGGGAGTTTTTGCCGAAATACAAAGTTCAATTAATTTTATTTGGGGATTGCGTGCCAAACCAGATAAAGGCGTTAAGAAATTTATCCAGAATCGTTTAATGTCTTTTTCAATGATTGCTTCTGTAGGTTTTTTAATGCTGGTGAGTCTTTTGGTTAATACTACTTTAGATTTAGTGAGCTCGCGCTTAAAAATATATTTTCCAGAGAGTACCGTTTATTTATTTTACATCGTCAATGTTGTAATTGTTCTGGCTAGTATTACCCTTCTTTTTGCCATAATTTTTAGAACGCTTCCAGACGGAAAAATTAGATGGAAAGATGCTTTTATAGGATCTGGCGTTACAGCCGTGCTTTTTATGATTGGTAAATTTGCAATCGGTTTTTATCTCGGAAGTTCTACTGTGGCCTCAGTTTACGGTGCTGCGGGATCTGTGATAATTATTTTGGTTTGGGTGTATTATTCGGCAATTATTCTGTATTTTGGAGCAGAATTTACTAAAGTATATGCAAAATCTTACGGAGGCAAAATTTATCCTAATGAATACTCAGTTGAGATTCAAAAGGAGATTTACGAAATCGATAATAATGAGCATAAACCATAGAAGTAATGTAAGATAATTTAATCTTATCAGAACGGAACGAATTTTGATAACGTAGTTTATGTTCTTATATAGCTTAAATGGTTAAAAAACCAATAAAATACCACAATATGAAAATAGTAGCCTTTGGAGGAAGTAACAGCCAGCATTCGATCAATAAACGTTTAGCGACTTACGCGTCAAGTTTATTCGAAAATGCAGCTGTTGAGGTTTTAGACTTAAATGATTTTGAAATGCCTTTATTTAGTGTTGATACTGAGAAAGAAATCGGTCAGCACGAACTAGCAAAAGCGTTTCTTGATAAATTAGGCAGTGCAGATGTATTGGTAGTTTCTTTGGCCGAAAATAATAACAATTATTCAACAGCTTTCAAAAATATATTCGACTGGAGTTCTAGAATTAATAAAGAAGTTTTTCAGAAAAAGCCAATGCTGTTAATGGCGACTTCGCCGGGAACAAGAGGAGGAGCGTCTGTTTTAGAGATTGCGCGCAATGCTTTACCAAGATATGGAGCCGAAATTAAAGCTTCGTTTTCGCTGCCAGCTTTTAATGCAAATTTTGATTTAGAGAAAAATCAAATTTCAAATGCTGAATTAGACAAAGAACTAAAAGATATTATTAAAGATTGTTTCTAAAATGAGAATACCCCAAACTGCTTTTATATTTCTTTTCCTGCATCTCTTTTTTATGAATTTTACTTTTGCTCAAAAGTTTAGCGAAGTAGATCAAATTGTTGCAAAATATCCTAAAAACTTTAGTACGACCGAAAAATTAGCGAATAAAATCGAGAAAGATTTTGACTCTGATTCCGAACGCGCACGTGCTGTGTTCAGCTGGATTGCACTCAATATAAAATACGATTACAATGCATTTTTAAATCCGCCTAAGATGCGAGGTTTCAGTTATTCTTCGGAAGCCGAAAAACAGCGAAAAATAAAACAGCTAAATGATGACCTGATTCAGAAAGCTTTTAATTCTAAAAAAGCAGTTTGTGAAGGTTTTACAGCTTTGTATCAGCATCTTGCTGGATTGGTAGGATTAAAATCAGAAATAGTTAGAGGGGATTCTAAAACTTCCTTACGAGATATCGGACGTAAAAATACTTCCTCTAACCATGCATGGAATATGGTTTTAATTGATAAAAAATGGCGTTTAATCGATGTTACTTGGGGGCAGGGGTATTATGACAGCAGTAAAGGCAGAATGGTTAATGATTTTGCACCCATTTATTTCGATACAGATCCTGAATATTTTTTTGCTAAACACTTTCCAGATTCAGGTTCCTTTTTGGGAAATAAATTAAGCAAGGAAGATTTCTTAAACGGACCATTAATTTACAATACAACAATCGAGAAAGATTATAAAATCAAAAGTCCAGATTCTGGAATCATTGAAATAAAAAGAGGCGATAAAATTGATTTTGAAATCAAAAATGTTTCAAAATCCAATCAGGTTTTTTATCTCAATAAAAAAAATCAGCCCGTTAAAGTTCAAAATCCAAAAGAGAAACGTGGCGGTTTAGAATTTCAAATTCTGGCAGATAATAATGTAGGAGAGTACATAACTATTTTTGTGGATACAAATAGTGTTGTCTCATTCAAAATAATTTAAAAATAGATTTAATTGCCGTATCTTAGCATGTAATGATCGAATTATAATGCTATGGAGACAACCTTTTTGAAATCTATTTTAGACAATGATTTCTACAAATTTACAATGCAGCATGCCGTAATAAAGCTTTTTCCAAAGGCGAAAGTTCGTTACGGATTTATAAACCGCGGCAAACATATCTTTCCAGCTGGTTTTGCAGCATTACTTAGAAATTCAGTAGACGCTTTGGCTGATCTTCGTTTAACAAAAGAAGAGAAAAATTATCTAGCACACTATTGTCCTTATCTTGATCCGACTTATTTAGATTTTCTGCAAGGGTATAGTTTTGATCCGTCCGAAGTATATATTAGTCAGGAAGGTTCAGAAATTAAAGTTATAGTGGAGGGATTTTGGTACAGAACCATTTTGTGGGAAGTGCCATTAATGGCCCTGATTTCGGAACTTTTTTATAAATCAAATCACTTAATTCGTTTAAATGATGAAGATGTAAAAAATCTGACCAAAGATAAAATTGATAATTACAATAAATTAGGAGTTTCTGTTTTAGAATTCGGTACAAGACGCCGTCATTCTTATGAGGTACACGAATTGGTAAATGAAACTTTGAAAACCTACGGCGGGGAAAGTTTTATAGGAACTAGTAATTTGCATTTTGCAATGGTTAATAACAGAAGACCTTTGGGTACGCATGCACATGAATGGTTTATGTTTCATGCGGCGCAGTACGGATTTAAAATGGCAAATTCCATAAGTTTAGAACACTGGACCCAAGTGTATGGCGGAGATCTCGGAATTGCCTTAACCGATACTTACACTACAGAAATCTTTTTCAATCAATTTGATAAAAAATATTCCAAACTTTTTGACGGCGTTCGACATGACAGCGGTGACCCAATTGAGTTTGCGAAAAAGGTAATTTCGCATTACGTAAAAATGGGAATCGATCCAAAATCAAAAGCCATTGTTTTTTCTGATTCGCTCAATTATGATAAAGTAAAAACGATAGTTGATTTTTGTCAGGATAAAATAAAAATGTCTTTCGGAATTGGTACAAATTTCACCAACGATGTAGGGCTTCCAGCAATGAATATGGTTATTAAATTAACCGATACAAAACCCGATAATCTGCATTGGCAGGGCGTTGTAAAACTTTCTGACGAAAAAAACAAAAATACAGGAACTCCAGAAATGATTGCTTTGGCAAAACAAGTACTCGCAATCAAATAGTATTTTTTGATGAAAAAGCAGTTTTTTTATAATTTTACCGCTCGTTTTATTTTAAAATCAATTTAAATAGAATTTAAACTGTTATTATTCATAACAAAAAAAAAATACGCTTTCATTTTTTACCGATAAATGGTACATTAGCCAAAAATCCAATTCACCTTATGCTAGAGCAAAATCAATATACCGAAGATAATATTCGATCACTCGATTGGAAAGAGCATATCCGTATGCGTCCAGGAATGTACATCGGAAAATTAGGAGACGGTTCTTCTCCTGATGATGGTATTTACATTCTATTAAAAGAGGTTTTAGACAACTGTATCGATGAGTTCGTAATGGGCTCTGGAAAAACTATTGAGGTAACTATTAAAGATAAAACGGTTTCGGTTCGTGATTACGGACGTGGAATTCCGTTAGGGAAAGTAGTCGATGTAGTTTCGAAAATGAATACGGGTGGAAAATACGATTCTAAAGCTTTCCAGAAGTCAGTTGGTTTGAATGGTGTCGGAACAAAAGCGGTAAATGCGCTTTCGAATTATTTCAGAGTAGAATCTGTTCGTGATGATAAACAAAAAGCAGCAGAGTTTTCTGCGGGAAATTTAGTTTCAGAAGAAGATGTAATTGATACTACAAAACGTAAAGGAACAAAAGTAACTTTTACGCCAGATGAAACAATTTTCAAAAATTATAAATTTCGTTTAGAATATGTTATTAAAATGGTCAAAAACTATTGTTACCTAAACAATGGTTTGACTATTCTTTTCAACGGCGAAAAATACCTTTCAGAAAACGGACTTCGTGATTTATTAGAAGAAACAATAAGCGAAGAAGATTTAGAATATCCAATTATCCACTTAAAAGAACATGATATCGAGGTTGCGTTAACGCACAGTAAAACGCAGTACAGCGAAGAATATCACTCTTTTGTCAACGGTCAAAATACAACGCAGGGAGGAACGCACTTAGCGGCCTATCGTGAAGCGGTTGTTAAAACGATTCGTGAGTTTTACAATAAGAATTTCGAAGCATCAGATGTTCGTAAATCGATTGTGAGTGCGATAAGTATTAAAGTTATGGAACCAGTTTTTGAGTCTCAGACCAAAACAAAATTAGGTTCTACAGATATGGGTTCTGATGACGGAACGCCAGCGGTTTCTGTTCGTACTTTTGTAAACGATTTTATTAAAACCAAGCTAGATAATTACCTGCACAAAAATCCAGCAACCGCTGAGGCTTTATTGCGTAAAATTTTGCAGGCAGAACGCGAGCGTAAAGAATTATCGGGAATTAGAAAACTGGCGACAGATCGTGCTAAAAAAGCCAATCTTCACAATAAAAAATTAAGAGACTGCAGAGCGCATCTTCCAGATACAAAAAACCCAAGAAACTTAGAAAGTACGCTTTTTATTACCGAGGGAGATTCGGCTTCTGGATCAATTACCAAGTCGCGTGACGTAAATACTCAGGCTGTTTTCAGTTTGCGTGGTAAGCCTTTGAATTCATACGGAATGACTAAAAAAATCGTGTATGAAAATGAGGAATTTAATTTACTGCAAGCCGCATTAGATATTGAAGACGGATTGGAAAAACTGCGTTACAACAATATCGTAATCGCAACCGATGCCGATGTCGACGGAATGCACATTCGTTTGCTTTTGATTACTTTCTTTTTGCAGTTTTTCCCTGAATTAATCAAAGAAGGGCATTTGTATATTTTGCAGACACCGCTTTTCAGGGTTAGGAACAAGAAAGAAACGATTTATTGTTATTCTGAAGAAGAAAGAAAAGATGCCATCGAAAAATTAAAACCAAAACCAGAAATCACCCGATTTAAAGGTTTGGGAGAGATTTCGCCAGATGAGTTCAAGAACTTTATTGGAGAAACTATTCGCCTTGATCCGGTTATGATGGATAAAAGCACTTCTATTGAGCAATTATTATCTTTCTACATGGGGAAAAACACACCGGATAGACAAGAGTTTATTATCAAGAATTTGAAAGTGGAGATTGATGAATTGGAGGAGGTTTAAGAATTTTTAGAACAATAAATAGTGTCAGACGGTCTTCAAAATAAAGTTATTTTCCAACAAGTTGCCGAGCTATTGCAAAATGCCCGACAACAGGTTTTACGTACCGTAAATTCAACCATGACAATTACTTATTTTGAAATAGGAAGAATAATTGTTGAAGAAGAACAAAATGGAAAAGATAGAGCTGAATATGGAAAACAGCTTTTACAAAGTCTTTCTCAGCAGTTGACAAAAGAGTTTGGTAAAGGATTTTCAGTTGATAATTTAAGTAATATGAGAAAGTTTTATTTGACTTTCTCAATTTCCGAGTCACTGACTCGGATTTTACAAATTCAAAAAGCGCACACAGGGTCAGCGGAATTCAAATCTCAAAAAAAACAGTCAGTGACTGCGGAATTTAATAAAGTAGATTATCAAACTTTGTCTTCCTTTTTTAAATTGACATTTACTCATTATGTCTTTTTAATGCGAATTGAAGATGAAAAAGAAAGACGTTTCTATAAAATTGAATCTGAAAAACATAATTGGAGTGTTCGGGAATTAAAACGTCAATATGATAAGGCACTTTATACACGATTGGCTTTAAGCAGAGATAAAGAAGGAATCTTAAAGCTTTCAGAGAAAGGCCAGATTATCGAGAAACCGAAAGACATTATTAAAGATCCTTATATTCTTGAATTTTTAGGATTACCAGAATTGCATCAATATTCAGAATCTCAGTTAGAAGAAGAAATCATTAGTAAACTAGAACATTTCTTATTAGAATTAGGTCATGGTTTTACTTTTGTAGCAAGACAGGAAAGAATTACTTTTGATGATAAACACTTTAGAATTGACTTAGTTTTTTACAATAGAATCTTACGATGTTTTGTTCTTATTGATTTGAAAATTGGCGAATTAAAACATCAGGATTTAGGTCAAATGCAAATGTATGTGAATTATTATGACAGAGAAATGCGTTTGGAAGATGAAAATAAAACTATCGGAATTGTACTTTGCCAAACTAAAAGCGAAGCCGTAGTAAAATATACTTTACCAGAAAACAACGAGCAAATATTTGCCAGTAAATATAAAACCGTTTTACCAAGCGTTGAAGCTTTAAAAGAACTGCTCGAAAACAAATAAAATTATAATTAGAGATAATTAAATGAAAGACGAAGAAGACGATAACATAATTCCAAACGACGACGAGAATAATTCAGATGAAAATCAATTTGATGAAAATCAAGATGATTCAGATGAAATTATAAATGTAGATGCAAAGAATTTCGAAGGACAGCATTTTTACGAAAATCAGGAAGAAGAAGGAGAGGACGTTATTACCAAAGTAACGGGCATGTACAAAGACTGGTTTTTGGATTATGCTTCGTATGTAATTCTGGAACGTGCAGTTCCTGCTATCGAGGACGGATTTAAACCGGTTCAGCGTCGTATTATGCACTCTTTAAAAGAGCTGGATGATGGTCGTTATAATAAAGTTGCCAATGTTGTTGGTCACACGATGCAGTATCACCCACACGGAGATGCGAGTATTGGAGATGCTATGGTGCAGATTGGCCAGAAAGATTTACTAATTGACTGTCAGGGAAACTGGGGAAATATTTTAACGGGTGACGGAGCTGCAGCTTCGCGTTATATTGAGGCGCGTTTATCTAAATTTGCTTTAGAGGTTTTGTATTCTCCAAAAATTACAGATTGGGGTGTTTCCTATGACGGTCGTCGTGCAGAACCAAACAACCTTCCAGTAAAATTTCCATTGCTTTTAGCGCAAGGGGCAGAAGGTATTGCAGTTGGACTTTCAACTAAAGTACTTCCTCATAATTTCAATGAATTAATTGATGCTTCGATCAAGATTTTAAAAGGAAAACCTTTCACATTATACCCTGATTTCATGACGCAAGGTATCGCCGATGTGTCGAATTATCATGACGGACTTCGCGGCGGACGTGTGCGTGTGCGTGCTAAAATTTCGCAATTAGATAAAAATACATTGGTGATTACGCAGATTCCGTTTTCTACCAATACATCAAGTTTAATTGACAGTATTTTGAAAGCCAATGATAAAGGTAAAATCAAAATCAAGAAAATTGAAGATAATACTGCGGCCGATGTTGAGATTTTAATTCATCTTTTCCCAGGTGTTTCTCCAGACAAAACAATTGATGCCTTGTTTGCTTTTACGGCTTGCGAAACTTCTGTTGCACCTTTAGGATGTGTTATTGAAGATAATAAACCGTTGTTTATTGGAGTTTCTGAAATGTTGAAAATTTCGACTCACAGAACAGTTGATTTACTTCGTCAGGAATTAGAAATTCAATTAGAAGAATTAAAAAATAAGTGGCATTTCTCTACTTTAGAAAAAATATTCATTCGTGAAGAAATGTATATTGATTTCAAATTGTATGGAGACAGAGAATCACTTTACAAATATTTATACGACCGTTTTGAGCCTTTCAAAAAATCATTCGTTAGAGAAATCAATGACGACGATTTACAGCGTTTGACTCAAATCCCGATGATTCGTATTACGCGTTTCGATTCTGATAAAGCCGATGATTTGATTGCAAGGTTAGAAGACGAAATGAAAGAAGTAGAGCATAATCTGGAGCACTTAACCGATTTTGCAATTGCTTATTTTACCAAATTAAAAGAGAAATACGGAAAAGGACGCGAACGCCAGACAGAGCTTCGTGTTTTTGATAACGTTGAGGCTACAAAAGTAGTTTTACGTAATACAAAACTTTTTGTAAATCGTGACGAAGGTTTCGTAGGAACGAGCTTAAAGAAAGACGAATACGTAGCTGATTGTTCTGACATTGACGATGTAATTGTGTTTTTACGCGATGGAACGATGATGATTACAAAAGTCGATTCTAAAACGTTTATTGGAAAAGATATTATACATGTGGCCGTTTTTGATAAGAGCGATAAACGCACGATTTATAATATGATGTATCGTGATGGTAAATCAGGACCTTCTTATATCAAACGTTTTAATGTTTCGGGAGTAACGCGTGATAAAGCTTACGATTTGACAAACGGAACAAATGGCTCGCAAGTGGTTTATTTTTCGCATAACCCCAATGGAGAAGCTGAGGTTGTTACGATTTTATTACGTCAAATAGGAACAATCAAAAAACTAAAATTCGATATTGATTTTGCTAAGCTGGCAATTAAAGGCCGTGCTTCTAAAGGTAATTTGGTAACCAAATACCCAATCAAGAAAATCGAATTAAAAGAAAAAGGAATTTCAACTTTGCTGCCAAGAAAAGTTTGGTTTGATGATACCGTAAAACGTTTGAATGTTGACGGAAGGGGAGAATTGCTAGGAGAGTTTAAACCAAGTGATAAAATCTTAGTAATAAGTCAGACTGGTAAATTGAAAGTAATTATTCCAGAATTATCAACTCATTTTGAGGAAGATATGATTGTTTTGGAAAAATGGAAGCCTAAAAAACCGATTTCCGCTATTTATTTTGATGGAGAAAAAGAGCGTTATTTCTTAAAACGTTTCCTTGTTGAAAATGAAGGGAAAGAAGAAAGCTTTATAACAGACCATCCAAATTCTCAATTAGAAATTGTATCGACAGATTATCGTCCGGTTGCACAATTGGTATTTGCGAAAGTAAAAGGTGTTCAAAAAGAAGATTTACATATTGATGTAGAAGACTTCATAGCCGTAAAAGGTTTTAAAGCTTTAGGAAATCAATTAACTACAGATAAATTAAAACAAGTTAATTTATTAGATCCATTGCCTTATGAAGAACCAGTTGAAGAAATTCCTGAGAAACCAGGATTATCAGATGATGATCCGGTAGAAACAGAATTAGATGACGACGGACAAATAGGACTCGTTTTAGATTAAAAAATATAAACGCTAAGAATAGATTTTCTTAGCGTTTTTTATTTTTGATTGAATCTAGTTTAATTTAGAACTTCTTTTTAGTCCATTTTACTTCATTATTTTCAATACTAACCGAAATAGTATCGCCATCTTTTACTTCACCTGAAATTATTTTTTTAGCTAATGGTCTTCTTAAATGGCTTCTAATAATACTTTTTATTGGTCTTGCCCCGTATTTAGCATTGTATCCATTTTCTGCAAGATAAACTTTAGATTCCATCGGAATATCGACTATAATATTGATATTTTTCAATAAATCAGTAAACTCTTTTTTAAGGTGAATCTCGAATATTTTTAGAGCATTTTCTTTACTGATAGGCGCAAAAGGTACAATTTCTGTCAAACGTCCTAAAAACTCAGGTCTAAAATAATTTGCCATAATCTCCATTAAGGAAGTTGAAGTTGGAATTTCTCCATTAGTGAAAGTGCTGACAATATGATCTGCTCCAATATTCGAGGTAAAAAGAATTATGGCATTTGAGAAGTCACCTTCTTTACCTAATCGGTCATGCAGTTTTCCTTCATCCATAATCTGCAGGAAAACATCAAAAACAGATGGATGTGCTTTTTCAATTTCATCAAATAAAACTATTGAATATGGTTTTTGGCGAATTTTATTTACTAGTAAGCCGCCAGACTCATACCCGACATACCCTGGAGGCGCTCCAGGACATAGATTCTGTTGTTGATCCTTTAAATAACCACTACGAAATAAAACAGTTTAAAGAAGGAGTTGTGGAAGAAGGAAATGCAGTTTTGAGAATGGGCGGCGTTTCTAGGTTTGACTCGAGAAGTGCCTCAGAATTACTGCAAAATATACTTGATTTATTAAAAGATGAAACCTCCTCATTCTCTGGTCTTGGAAAAGACTTTATGAACAGTGCATTAGCGCAGATTAACCAGCTTTTGGCTTCTGTAGAACAGCAGGCGAAAGAAAGCAGCTTCTTAAAAAATAATGATCCTTATGTAATGATTAAACCCAAATTCAATCAAAATACTGATAATACATTTAAGATAAACTATTGGTCAACATGTGCAGAAGAAGGCAATGATATAAAAGCTGGAACTGTTTTAGAATGCAAAGATTTATCTTTTATAAGTAAAGAAGCAACTCTAATGACCAATACAGTAGGAGGTTTAAACAAACAAAACAATAAAGACAGAATTCTGGCCTATAGAAATGCCTTGCTGACTCGTGGCAGAATTGTAACTTTTGCAGACATTAAAGCTTTTGGATTTAATCATTTTAAAAGTTCAATAACCGATATTAAAATTGAAAAGGGAACGCGAAAAGAAATTTCGGTAAAAGCTGGTTTTAGCCGTACTGTAGATATATTCATAAAAACAAATCAGGAAGAAAAACAACATTTATCAAATTCAGAATGGGAATATTTGTGTGACAGCTTTATGAAACATCTTAAAAATAGATCATCAAACGTATTTCCGTATCGATTAATTATAGACTAAGAAATAACAAACGCCAGAAAAAAAAATACTTTCTGGCGTTTTTGCAATTGGAAGTTATTACTGGTTTTTTATTGGTATTTTTTATCCGTAAGTGTTTTCATAAAAGCAACAAGATTTTGTTCTTCTTTCACTGTTAAGTTCAGTTTGTCAAAAGGTAAAGTCTGATTTTCTACTTCATAACCTAAACCTTGACCACCGCCTTTGTTATAGAAAGAAACCACTTCTTCTAGAGTTTTAAAAACCCCGTTGTGCATATAGGGCGCAGTAACTGCAGCATTTCTAACAGTTGGTGTTTTAAAAGCACCTACTAATTGCGGCATTTTATTGTATAAATAACGACCTTGATCTGGACTCAATGATTTTCCAGAAGCTTCATTTGGAGTTCCAATAACTTCATGTTCCGTTTTAGAATAACTTGGCGGAACCGTTCCGTTAAATAAAGGTGTAAAATGACAAGTAGCACATTTTGCTTTTCCCATAAAAAGATTCATTCCTTCAATTTCCTGATTGTTTAAGGCATTTTTATTTCCACGCATATAGTCATCAAATCTGGAATCAAAAGAATTTAAAGAGCGTACATAACTGGCAATAGCATTTTGAATCTGCCATGCTTCAGCTTTAGAGGTTTTAGGATAAGCCTTTTTAAATAGTTTTATATAATCCTGATCTAATAAAATTTTAGCATGAATATTTTCCATAGAACCATGCATTTCATCTTTATTCTGGATCACATCGACACTTTGTTTTTCTAAATCTAATTGACGCATATCCCAAAATTGTGCATTTTGCAGTGAAGCGTAAGTTAGAGTAGGAGTGTTTCGGGCTAAGTTAGAACCAGTTAACGAAACGTTTGTTTTTAAGCCGTCTGTAAAAGCTTTTTCTGGATTATGACAAGTCGCACAGCTGCGGTCATTGTTTTTAGAAAGGCTTTTGTCGTAAAACAATTTTTCTCCCAAAAGGGCTTTTTCTTTTGTATAATTATACTCTTCTGAAAGTACAAAAGCGTTTACATCAAAAGCATCTTGGTCGAATAAAGTTTCAATAGTTGGTTTTAGTGGACTGCTTTTTTTTACATTCTTAATATGCTCTTCTTTTTGAAAAGCTTTTAAGTTTTTCGAAATCGGATTCAGATATTCGGTGATAAAAACAGCACGGTTAAAAGCATTGAAATTGCTATTTTCTTGACAGTATTTTTGTGCTTTAGAAGTTAATTTTTTTAATACTTCTAATGATTTATTACTGGCATTGATTTTTTCAAGTGATGTTGGAATCACAACCAAACTTTGTCCAGTTTCTGGAATTGAAGACTGCAAAATAGGGCTGTCAAAGCCTGTAATTCCTAAAGCTATAACTCTAAATACATTTTGCTGAATTGCATCTAAAACATAATCATCGCTGATTGTAATAACTTCAAAAGTCCTTTTCAGCTGTTCAATATTCGACTTAAAAATATTTAGTTCCCGCATTAAATCTTCTTTGCTTTCTGGATTATATTGTGGATAAATCATTTCTTCCATCACCTGAAAACCGTGTGGTTCAAAAGATCTGTTTTCTTCTAATTCCATTTCGTCTAAAGCAGGACCATTCATAAATCGGGCTGTTTCTGGAATAAAATATTCAATTGCCCATTCGACTTTTTTATAAACCAAACGCGATTTTTTGAATTGTTCGACTATTTCTTTTTGGGAAGAATTATTGGTTACCAGTTTTTGAAAATCAACAATTTCGTTATTTAATTTCGTTAAATCAATCAATAAATCTTGTTTGATTGTTGCTTTTGAAGTATCACTTTCTTTGCATGAAAAAAACAAACAAATTGTTAAAAATAGAAATGTAAGGTATTTAAATTTCATAATAGTATTGTAATAGAAACAACCCTTATCGAAAAATAAGGGTTGCTTTATAGTTGGAACAAATTATTATCGTTGTACGTTTCTGATAATTACAGTTTGTCCGCCTTCTTTGTTAGTTTGAGTTCCAGAACCGTCAGCATTTTTAAATGCATCGCTCTGCCAAGTGTGAGGGTGAATATTTACGGTAAAAGTATCTGGAACACCAATGATATCAGATATATCTTCCATTGCACCAAATTCCCAGCTTCCAAATCTCATTTCACCAGATTGGTTGTATAAAGTATTCCAAGCAACATCAGTTCTTTTGTGGTTCATGTTTAACCACGCTTTATTTTGTTTTGAAGCAATATTGTACTGCCAGATGTAAGAGTCATGTTTAGCATCAGCATAATAACTATCACCATCTTCCTGAATGTATACGAAGTTTTCTGTTACACATAAGTTATCAGGATTAATGATTCCAGTTCCAGGAGTACTGTCGCCTTCAACAGCTAATTCTAAAGTTCCTTTAAGCGGATCTGCAGCATCCATTTTCAATTTATAAACTCTTCCCCACATCGTGTATCCATCAACTGGAGCATTATTAGTTGCCTGACCTGTTGCAGTAAAATAAACCTCTCTATTGTTGCTTGCGCTTCCTTTTCTGTAATCTACATCTTCAACTCTCGAAAAACGAATTGCTTTTAAATCATTTACAGTGGTATTGATTACCGCTCCAGTTAAGTTTTTAGCATTCGGAATTTCAACAAATTGAACAGGATATGAATTGTTTAATGTCATAGACGTTTCAACCTGATTTCCGTCTGTTCTTTTTAAAGCATATAATTTTCCGTTTGATAAATCGCCAACCGTACTCATGTACATAATTAATTGTCCAGCACTTACGTGAGAAGTTGCATACGATTGATCTTCTCCAATAAGGATAACCGTTTTTCCTGGATAAGCTTCTTTTGGAAGCGGCACAGCGTTTTCCATACTTGCTTTTCCTAAAGCGGGTAAAACTCTGTCAGTTCTGCCTTTATCTGAAGATAATCCTAACGGATTAATTCCGTGAACCATACTTTCCTGACCGCTTTCTCCAGCAGTTAAAAAGATTGGACCAAATCCGTGAATTTCTGGTGTAGCCAAAGTTGCTGAACACAAACGAGTTAAGCCTCCAACACCATCAACTAAATAATCTCCTTTTACAGGTTTGAAAGTTTTGTCTAAATAAACTCTAGAAACCGATTGAAGAATTTCGTGATTCGTAATCATGATATATCCGTCTCCATTTGGGTCTTTCATTAATCCGGCACCATCTGGCTGTGCACCATAAACGAATGTAGGAGATTCTGGAAGTACGTCTGAACTTGCAATTAAAGTGCTGATTTTTAGGTTTTCGAATCCAGTCATTGGATAAACAAAAGCAGGTACTTTTGAATGTGAAGTAAAATCGATGCTGGTATTTACATCGTTAGAAGATTTTTTGTCATCATCCTGACAACTGATTGCAGAAAAACCCGCAAGTCCAAGCAAGGTAATAGATTTTAAAAAGTTAGCTTTCATAATTGTTTTTTTGTTTTTTTTGATCAGAACAAAGCTATCTCACAAAAACAAAATATAGGTTAAGGCTATTTTTTCTTATTGCTAATTTTTATAAGTCTTATATTATTAAATCGTAAAAAATAGGATTTGAATGTAAATTTAAGACTCCTAAAAAAATCTTAAATTCATTTAAAAAGCTGATTTAAGTTAACCGCCTTTTTCTCTCTCAGTTTTTTTACAATTTTAAGAAAAGCAATGGCAGTAATATATGCGTCTCCCAAAGCAGTGTGACGGTCTTTTTTAGAAATATCAAATTTATCGGCAAGATCGTCTAAAGTATAATGATCTTTACGTTCAAATAAATGCGATTGAATTAAAGTCTTTTTATACAAGTATGCGGTATCTAACGTTTTATTAGTCAAATGCGGAAGCCCATTTCTTTCCAAGGCTTTGTTAATCATCGTAACATCAAAAATGGTGTGATGTGCAATGATAATTGAATCTCCCAAAAAATCTAAAAACTGCTGTAAAGCTTCTAATTCAGTTGGACGTCTAACTAGTAAATCCCTTAAAATACCATGAATCTGAGCGGTCGATTTATCATAATGATCCTGTTCAAGATAAATCTCAAAACTGTCTTGAACAGAAATAATTCCATTTTGAAGCACCAACGCACCAATGCATAACATTCGGTCATTTTCATAGTCAAAACCAGTTGTTTCAGTATCTAAAACAACAAAGCGAGTTTCTTCAATGGTGATATTTTCATCAAAGAGATTGTTTTCTTCTTTCTTCCAAAAATTAAATAAACTCATTGCTATACCAGATTTGAAATATTAAAACGTACCGAAATAAGTTCCTGAAGTTCTTTTATGGTTTTAAAAGTACGTTTCAGTTTAATTTTTTCCATTTTAGTTAAAGATTCCAATTCGATAAATTGGCCAGAATCATGATGCAATAATCCTTGTTTAGTTCTAAATTTCAACAAAGCTTTAAACGAATACGAACATGACAAATACAATTCGCTATTATTTGGTTCTAATTCAGCCAATTTTTCAAAACGTTCGGCTGTATTGCTGATTGATTTTACAGAATGAGATAAAATTAAAACACGTGCGGCATCTGTCAATGGCATTAAAGCTCGTCTCTTAATATCAAAATTATCTTTGTTTGCACCGTCTTGTTCAACCAAAAATTGTCTAAAGAAACCAGTAGGCGAAGGGCTTTGCAAAGCACCACTTACCAAATGCATATAAAAAATAGGATTGGCTTTTACATTTTCAAAAATAGAATCAGACAATTGATTTACAATTTCGGCATCGCCGTACGTCATGCTGTAATCAAAGAAAATAAACGATAACAAAACTTCATTTTTACCAGGATTGGTGATCCAATGGTGGACTTGACTTTTCCATTCATCCAGACTCATACACCATTTCGGGTTTGACGCCATCATTTCTGCAGGGCAGTAATCGTAGCCAATTTCAAAAAGACCTTTATTAACAAGACTGGCAAATTTTTGGAAATAGATTTTAGTTTCATCCCTAAAAACTTCATTTACATTTTCGTACACAATGGCATTATCCTGATCGGTATGCAGCATTTGTTCGCCGCGACCCTGACTTCCCAGTGCCAGCCAGGCAAATTTTACCGGCGGCGGACTGCTCATTTTTTCGATACAAATTTCGATTACACGAGTGGTACAAGCCTCATTAAGTTCGGTTATGATTTTGGTAATCAAAGTCATTGGAATATTTTGATCCAGATAACCTTGAAGTAATTGCATTATTTGGTTGCGGATAGGTTTTATTTCCTTAATTTTTTTGGTACGTTTCAACGCTTTGATCAAAACCGCTGGATTATTTCCAAGCGCCACCATAACGTCATGTTTCGATAAAATACCGACCGCTTTGGTATTGACTGTACCATCTTTCGTTAAACACAAATGACTGATATTGCTCTTCATCATTGCCATCTGCGCCTCTGTAACCGTCATTTTTTTGGAATACGTAATAACTGGTTTTGTCATTATCGTTTCGGCAGTCGTTGTTATCGGAAAATCTCCCGTAACAATTTTATTTCGAAGATCCTTATCAGTTAAAATACCAATTGGAAGCATTTCGTCCACAATCAAAATTGCACCAACTTTCTTTTTCCCCATGATTTTAGCAATATCCTTTACCGTAGTTGACGGACTGCAGGTTACAATTTTTTTGGAATATTTAATTGGCGCTAAATCAAAAGAATGATTGCTTGAATTTAGATTTTCATTGAGCAGATCATCACCATATAATTTGTCTTTATGAATATCAGAGTACGGATTTCGTGTGTTGGAAGCGTAACTTTCAATCAAAAAATTACCGACATTTCTATTCTCAAGCGCATAAGGTTTGAAAACCGCAATTGGAATGGCGTATAAAATACTTTCTTCATGAGCCACAGCTTCCATAATATAATTTTCCTGTGCCAAAAGCGGGCGAAGGCCAAAAATATCACCTTCATCACACATATCTAAAACTGTATTTTTAGTACTTTTTTTCAAAGCAACTGCACCTTTATGAACCACATAAAAAGAATCATGTGTTTTGTCATTTTCAGCAAAAATTACAGCATCTTTATCTTTATAAATAATAGAAATCTGTTCAGAGAGTTTTTCTAAGTCTTTCTGGTGTAAAAAATTAAACGGCGGATAACTTTTTAAAAAGTCGGCAACTCTTTGCGAAATGGTATTTTTCATTGGGTTAGATTAGAGTTCTAAAAATACTATTTTAAATAGAAATGTAAAAGAAACACGTTTTTATTTTTTTATTAAGGAGCAAAGGTACAAAGACGCAGAGGGACAGAGGTTTTGCATTTTGTGCGCCATAAAAAAAGTCCCGAAACGGAACTTTAATATATTAGTCAACTTTGTAAACCTTGCCTCGTTGTTTTTCTTCAGAACCAACCATTCCGAATTCAAAAGTGTACGAATCTTTAGAAGTGTTCAAAATCTTCATACTGATCGCTTTTTCCTCTGCCATATTTTTCGGATGTTTTTTTTGCAGTACATATTCACAGTCACTTACCCAGCGTATTGTCGCAGTATCAGTTTTCCCGTCAAAAGTTTCGATTTCGATATCGTCTTTACGTTCAAAATAAGTTGTTTTTTTTACGCCGTTAACTTCAAACTCAAATTTGAATTTTCCAGTTTTGAAATCTTTACAATTGTGTTCTGTATTATAGCACGAAACCAAAGCCAGAAAAGGAAATAAGAATATAAATTTTTTCATTTAAATAAGTTGTTTTGTTAGAAGCTAATCCTGCTGTCCGCTCTATCTTTTGTGCTGAACCCCAGCACAAAAGGATGCCGCTTCCATCAGGGCTAGTGATATACTTTGTGTCATCGTGAGCGCAGTCGATGGGTTATTTCAATCTCTTTAATTCATCATCCGTAAAGTTCTTAATTTCTTTTTCTTTGGCAAACTTTTCAGCATTGTAATTTCCCGATTTATTTTTCGGAATCGATAAACTTTCCCATTCACTGTTTTTCAATTGTTTGGCGTAAAAAACAATTTGCCCCACATGATACGGATAATGCGCCAATTGACGGTTTATTGCCTCTATAACAGTATGGCCTTCATTTCGAATATAAATAATGTCTGAAAGCTGTTCTGGCTTTAAGCCTTCCAAAGCATTTTCGAGACAATTCCAGCCTTTGTTCCAAACTTCCAGAACTTCTTCTTTTGACTGTAAATCATTCTCAAATTCAGCATCGCGGTTTCGCCGGTCTTTTTCTCCATCAGAAGTTAAAAAGTCAGTCCAGCGCGAAAGCATATTGCCAGAAATGTGTTTTACAATTGTGGCAATACTGTTTGTATCTTCATTTACCGCTGCAAAAAGTTGTTCTGGCTGTAATTGATCGATAGATTTTTGTCCAAGCATTTTATAATATAAAAATTGCTTTTTGACACTTTCTAAATAATGCTGATCAGATTTCATGATTATAAAGTTATGTTGTTATACCGCTCCGAAGGAGCTCTTACTTAACAAAAATCAATTTTCTATAAATATAAGCGCTCTTATAGCGCTTGAATTTTTTTAAATCTAATGTAAACTCCATTAGGAGAACATCTTTATAGAAAAAAAAATTGAATTAGTTTTTAAGCCTCATAGAGGCGATATCATTAGAAGTATAATTATCATACAATCTTAATATCATATTTATCCAATAATCCTATAATTCCATCATTAGAAAATTGCGCTTTTCGCATCGGATTAAATTCAGGATCAATTTTATAATTATAGGCTGTTCTAAAATCGACTGAAGCCAGCTGCGTTTCGTTAAAAATGGCGCCATCAAGATTACAATTATCAAAAACTGAACTCGTTAAATTGGTTCCTATAAAAGTTACTTCACGCACAGAAGAATTGATGAATTTTGTTTTTGGCATTTTTTTATTCGAAAATAAAGCATAATCCAAAGTACATTCTTCAAAATAAACTTGGAACAAAAAGTCATCACATTCGTTAAAAGCGATTCCGAGAAGTTTACAGTTTTTAAAAGTGACATTTTTTAAACTCGTTCCGGCTAAACTGGTCATAGAAAGATTGCAGTCAATAAATTCGCAGTCTAAAAAGGTATTATACGCAAAGTTGCTGTTTGAAAAATCACAATTTTTAAAAACACAATCTTCAAACTCTCGATTGTTTATTTTTTTGTCGATGTAAACAACTTTTTCGAATGTTTTCTGAATGTGAATTAAACTTTCCATGAATGTTTTTTTGATTTTCGAGCATTATGACGTACCCGCAGAATATAAATTGAATCGATAGTTATTTGGTAAGAAATGCTATATTCATAAACAGAATAAACCCTAAAGTTACCATCATTATTGACTTTTTGTTTGTCAATCTTGTAAATTTCGGGCTGTGTTTTAAGAATTTCAGTACTGTCAAAAATGGTATTAACTACTTTATCAGCAATTGTAATTGATTTACTTTCAAAGAAAATATAAAAGTGAATATCTTCTAAATGGCACAAAGCATCCTTTGACCAAATTATTTTCTTCCCCATTTTTTCGCAATTTCTTTAGCTTCATCTTCAGTATAAAAATCACCTTTTTTGATACTATCTAAGGCATTTTCAATATCCAAATTATAAGCTGTATCGGAGTCAATTGCGGTATTATTTATTGATTGTAAAAGATGTTTTAGTTTTTCAACAAAAGAGGGGTCTTTTACCTTATCAATTTCTTGATGAATCCAGTTTATTTCTGCTTGTATATCCATAATAAAGAATTTTAGTAAAGATACAAATTAGTCATTAAATAAACCTTTCATAATGATTTTCAATCCTAAAAAGATCAAAAACATAGAGCACAAACAAGCCACAATTCCAATTCCCAGAACAAGATAGTGCCAATCGGTATGCTGATTCATAAAAGCATTATAAATCAACGATGGCCCCAAAAACATCAAAGGCAGAGCGCCTGTTAGATATTTTACTCCTTTTCTCAGTAATTCTTTATTTGTAGACATTATTTTTATAATTTTTTGTTTCAGGTTGTTGGACTTACATTTAACCGCAAAGTGCCCTAAGATTTACGCAATCCCGAAGCCTCGAGACGGAAAGTTTTTTTGATAAAGCTTAGCGGACTTTGTGTTTTATACAAAGCATTACAAACAAAAAACTTTGCGTGCTTTGCGATTAAATTAAAGAAAACCTTTTTACCTATTATAATTATCAACAGCATTTCTCACGCTGCCATATTTTTTTAGTAATTCTGAACCTTCTTCGTATGAAACGGGAATTTCGTCCATAATCATTTTAACGCCGCGATCAACCAGTTTTATATTACTTAACTGCATATCTACCATTTTGTTGCCTCTAACTTTTCCAAGCTGAATCATCGCTGCGGTAGAAATCATATTCAAAACCAATTTTTGTGCAGTTCCGGCTTTCATTCTCGAACTTCCGGTAATAAATTCTGGTCCAACAACTACTTCAATAGGAAATTGAGCCGTCAATGCCAGAGGACTTCCTTCATTACAAGTAATACAGCCCGTAATAATATTATTTTGATTACAAGCTTCTAAACCGCTTATAACATAAGGAGTTGTACCAGAAGCAGCAATTCCAATAACGACATCATTAGAATCGATATTATGATTTTGAAGATCAATCCAAGCGTTTGTAGTGCTGTCTTCAGCGTTTTCTACAGCACGTCTTATAGCTGTATCACCGCCGGCAATTATGCCATTTACCAAATCAAAAGGAACGCCAAACGTTGGCGGACACTCAGAAGCATCAACAACACCAAGTCGACCAGAAGTTCCTGCTCCGATATAAAATAATCTGCCTCCTAATTTTAATTTAGCGACGATTTGCGGAATCAAAGCTTCTATTTGCGGCAGCGCTTTTTCGACTGCGTAAGGAACAGTTTTGTCTTCTTGATTAATATTGGATAACAATTCATGAACAGACATTTTTTCTAAATGTTCATACTTTGATGCTTGCTCAGTAGTTTTCGTAAATGTCATTTTATCGTTATTTAGACTGGTCAAAATTAATCTTTTTTCTATCAATCGCGAAATTATGTGAGCAAAGTCACAAAGAATTAAAGATCTTTTTATGTTTTATTTATGATGTTGCGAATGCTTTCTTACATCTTCATTAAATGAACTAAAATATTATATTTGTTTAATATTAAAAGATAAATGGACAAATTAGATTTATTACAAGGAATAGCTCGAATATCAGTTTTCGTTTCTTTATTATTAGCATTTTTTTTGTTAACCGTAAAAACGGAAAATAAATTAGCTAACCGATTATTTGCTTGGTTTTTTATTTTCTCTGCTATTGATCTCAGCGGTTTTTTTATTGATACCAGTACGCGGATAGAATTAAATCTAGAGATTTTTAGAGCTACAGCTTGTTTGTTTGGTATGCCCTTGTTTTATCTTTTTGTTTTAGCCGTTTGTTATTCAGATTTTAGATTAAAATGGAAACATTTAGTGCATGCAATTCCTTTTGTGGTGGTCAATTTATCTTTTCTACCAAGAATTTATTTAAACGATACAGATTTAGAGACTTTTTTACCATCGCTTAATCAAATGGCGGAAATTTATTTTATTCAGATTTTGATCGAATTTCAATACGCATTTTATATCGTGAGTGTTTTCTTGATTTTGAAGAAATATCGAGAAATCTATATGGAAAATTATGCCAATGCAAGCACTTCTACCTATAAATGGCTTTTTCAGATTACTTGTGTATTTCTTGCGGCACATTTTATAGTAGCGTTAAAAAACATAATCCGTTACAGCGGTTTTCGAGAAGTTTTCTTATGGGCAAATGTACTCGTTGGAAGTATAGCTTTGTTTATAACGTGTTGGTTTATAATGAAGGCGTTAAAACATCCAGAACTTTTTAGAGGTGTTAATTCCAAATTGAAATTAACCAAAGATATTCTGCCGAAAAAGAATGAAAATACAATTGAAGTAAAAGAACATCAAGATGAAGTTGTCGACGCTCAAATTTCGACATTGAAACAATATATGGCAGAGAAAGAACCTTTTCTAGATCCATCACTTACGATTCAAGAACTGGCCAACCAAATTGATATTCCGGTTCGGGATTTATCTGTTTTGATTAATCATAAAATGGATCAGCATTTTTTTGATTTTGTGAATGAATACCGCATTCAAAAAGCAATGAATATTTTAAAAGATGAGTCCAAAAGCCAGCTTACTGTTCTGGAAATTTTATATGAAGTTGGTTTTAACTCCAAATCGTCCTTTAATACTTCTTTCAAAAAATATACGAATTTAACGCCGACCGCCTACCGAAACGCTTCATAATAAAAGGTTTGTAAAAAGTCGTACTTCATACCCTATAAAGTCGAACTGATTTCTACTGCAGAAATTGGTTCGACTTTTTTTTGTCGGTCGATATCTGAAAATTTCTAAGGCAACTTTGCTTCAAATTAATCGAACAAGTTTTAAAATTAGAAATCATGAAAAAATTAAACCTTCTTATCTTTTTAGTACTGCCTTTATTTTGTTTAGCACAATCATTTCAATTAAAAGGGAAAATTGCCAGCGAAACAACTCCATTAGAATGGGCAGATATCTCGATATCAAATTCTGAAGGAAAAATCATTAACGGAACCACAACAAAACAAAATGGCACTTTTGAAATTAACCTCAAAAAAGGCTCTTATAAGATTGGAATAAGCCTGTTAGGATTTGATGATTATGAAAAAGATATTACAATTGAAAAGGATACAGATTTAGGAATAATTGTTTTGAAAGAAAGCACAACCAATTTAGTAGAAGTTGTTATTCAATCTAAAAAGAAAACAGTCGAACAGAAAACAGATCGTTTGGTTTACAATTTAGAAAACAATGTGACTACAGTTGGCGGAGATGCTTTAAGTGCTATTAATACAGCGCCGGGCGTTGTGGTAAAAAACGATATGATCACGATATTAGGAAAAGGGACTTCCCGCGTTATGATTGACGGAAGAATAATTGAATTGGCAGGCGAGGAACTGAACAACTTTTTGAAATCTATTTCGGCAGCCGATATTAAGAATATTGAAATCATTAGTAATCCGCCGGCAAAATATGATGCAGAAGGAACTGGCGGATTGATAAATATTATTATGAAAAAAGGGGTACGTGATTCTTGGAAAAATGCAACGACAGTTTCTTACGATCAAAATAAATTCGGAATTTACACTTTAAGGGATAACTTTTTTTACAACAAGAATAAATTTAGATTTTCTGCCAGCGTAAATGCAAAAACAGGTTATTTGAATGCTACTGATGATTTGAAAATGTATTTTCCTGACGGACTTTCGCATATGAAAAGCGTAACGAAAGTAAAAACGGAAAACCTTTCTGGAAAACTGGCTTTAGATTATGATCTTTCTGAGCGTACTTCAATTGGTTTTCAATATTTAAATGACAGAAATAACCCTGATTTTAAATCGGATATTCGAATTGATAATTATACGATTCAAAACAAATTGGATAATGTTACGCTGAATAATAGTTTTACAGATAAGGGATCTAAAAATCAAACCTACAATGCACATTTGGTAACCAAATTGGATTCTTTAAACAGAAAATTATCAGTTGATGTGGATTATTTTGATTACAACTCGAAATTCGATAGAAATTTTACTGCCAATAATTATACGCCAGAAATGGTATTTGTAGATGTAAATCAGTCGGGGAGGAATATTTCGAATCAGGATATTGATAACTGGAGTTTTAAGGCCGATATAGAACATCCGTTTCAAGCTTTAAACTTATCGTATGGTGCAAAAATGAGTTTTACAAATAGTATAAGCGATGTGCTGTATTACAATACTATTACAGAAACTCCTGAATTAGATTCTGCGCAGTCAAACCGATTCAAATACACCGAAAACAATCAGGCGGTTTATATTAAAGGAGATAAAAAATTCGGTTCAAAATGGAATTTCCAAATGGGATTAAGATTGGAAAACACACAGACAAACGGATTTTCTGAAACCATGAATCAGGAAACAGAAAATAATTATTTGAAATTATTTCCAACGTTTTATGCTTCGTACAAGAAAAATGAAAATAACACTTTTAGTTTGAATTATGGAAAAAGAATCAACAGACCTCGTTTTGATTTATTAAATCCGTTTAGAATTTACATTAACAGCAATAGTTATTCAGAAGGAAATCCGTTTTTAAGGCCTTCATTCAGCGATAATTTTGAGTTTGCACATTCTTATAAAGAAATATTGAGAACAAGTGTTTTTGTAAATGTGGTTACCAACAGTTATGGCGTTTTGTTTACTGCAAACCCAGAAACGAATACTCAGATTGTAACGCGCGAAAACTATTTTAAAAACGTAAATTATGGAATCGGTGAAAGTTATTCGGCAAGTTTTGCAGAATGGTGGTCAAGTGAAAATTCGTTGTACTTTTTGGGAGCAAAAACAGAGTTTATAAAAGATATAAATGCATCGCCGTCAAATAGTTTACAAATTGATTTTTCTACAAACAATACTTTTATAGTAGGAAAAACAACAAAACTGCAAATTGATTTTAGTTATAGTTCGCCTTTTAAAAGTGGTTTGTATGAAGTAGGGTATACCTCTAGTTTTGATATTGGTTTTAAACAGGATTTGTTTAATAAAACGATGCAGGTTGCGTTTTTAGCAAATGATATTTTTAATACATCTTATTTAAAAGATTTTACTTCGGTTGTAAATGGCGTAAAACAGGTGTATGATCAAAAAGAGAGCAACAGGTTTGTACGTTTATCTGTAGTTTATAATTTCGGAAACAAAAAGATAAATGTAAAAGAGCGTGCTTTTGGAAATCAGGAAGAGAAAAAGAGAACAGGTAATTAAATTAGATAATTGAAATTTAATGTACTATCCTAACAGGTTTTTTCAACCTGTTAGGTATTTTTTAATACAACAAATTATATCTATTTATACTTAACAGGTTTTTTTCAATTCAACAGATTATAAGACTTATCAATTTATACCTAACAGGTTTTTAAAACCTGTTAGGAAATCTATAAAAAGAATGCCAGTAAAATTCCTAGAACAATCATGGAAACTTTGGCAATATTAAATTTATGTCCTTCGCTGCTTTCAAATATAATTGTTGACGAAATATGGAATAAAATACCAATTACAATTGCTGTAATTTCGGTGTAATAATCGTTTAGAAATGGTAAATATTCAGATGCGACAGTTCCAAGCGGTGTCATAATGGCAAAAGTCAGCATAAAAGCAAAAATGGCTTTTTTGTTTAAATCGGCATTGATGAAAAATGTCGTTAAAATTACCGCAATCGGCAAATGATGAATGGCAATTCCAAGAGCTAAATCGTGATGATGACTTACCGGAAAACCTTCTAAAAAGGCATGAATACAAAGACTTATAAATAACAACCACGGAATTTGAGACATTTTTGCGTGTCCGTGAACGTGGCCGTGTTCTGCTCCTTTGGAGAAAAATTCCAAAACAATCTGGAATAAAATCCCGACCATTATAAATATACCAATATTATGATTGTGAGATTTGTAAACCTCCGGCAGCAAATGCATTACGGTTAATGACAACAAAAATGAACCGCTGAAAGCAAGCAGCAGTTTTAGATTGCTTTTGTTATTTGGTTTAATAAACAAAGCCACGCTATATCCTAAAAGTACAGAAAATAAGGGTAGTAGATAATTCATTTATGTTTAATCGGTTTTTTATTTAATCGTTTAATCGGTTTTTTTGTCAATTTGATTAAGTGATTAAACAAATTAACAGTTAAAACGAATAAACTTACTTAAAAATCATGATTAATCTTTCGCTTTCGGTTTTGTGGAATTTTTTGAGTTTATAATCTCCAAAAATATCTAAAAGGTAAATACCAGCTTCGTCCATTAAATCCTGAAAATCTTTTAAGCTTAGCGCTTTTACTTTTTCGGTAAAATGATATTTTCGTCCTTGGTCTTCAAAATCAATTTCTTTAAAAATATGTCCGTCTTCAACATATCGTTTGATGTGGAAATCAATTTCGTCTACCGTTTTAGTTTCTTCAGGAACTAAAGTTTCAATAACCTGAGTTACGTTCATAAAGTCGATTACGGCAAAACCATATTCAGATAAACTTTCTTTAACTGCCTTCAGCGTAGTGAGATTGTCATCGTCATTTTCAAAATAACCAAAGCTTGTAAACAAATTAAAAATAGCATCGAACTTTTCTTCAAAGGGTTCGCGCATGTCATGCACTTTAAAATGAAGTGTTTCATTGCTGTTTTTGCTGGCTTCTGCAATGCTGTTTTCAGATAAATCTGCACCAAGAACATCGTACCCCAGCTGATTTAAATAAATAGAATGACGGCCTTTTCCGCAAGCCAAATCAAGCACTTTTGCTTTTTCCGGCAAATTAAGATAGTGCGTTAAATTGTCCATGAAAACCTGAGCTTCACGATAATTGCGGTCCTTATAAAGTATGTGATAATAAGGAGTGTCAAACCACGAAGTATACCAATTTTGGTTGTCATCTTCTTGATTTGGGTTTGATGCGTTATGCTTTTCAGACATTTATTCTATTTCAATTAATTCAAAGTCCGGCAAATTTAGTGTATTTTTGCCGAAAAATAACTATTTAGCAACGATACATTGTTGCATTATCTAGAGATGCGCTGTAATGCATCTTTTTTAAATTTTAGTTTTTTTTAAATCAATAGATAAGATGGAAGAAAATTTTAAAATGATCGCCAAGTGTTTTTTTGGCTTTGAAGAAATATTAGAACAAGAATTACGCGCACTTGGAGCTCAGGATGTTGAAAAGGGAGTGAGAATGGTAAGTTTTAAGGGAGATAAAGGTTTTATGTATAAAGCCAATTTGTCTTTGCGTACGGCTCTTAAAGTCTTAAAACCAATTTACTCTTTTAGAGCTAATAATGAGCAGGCATTGTATAAAGGAATTTCGGGTGTAAACTGGTCGAAATTTTTAAATGCTAACCAGACTTTTGTAATTGATGCAACAGTGCATTCTACGTATTTCAATCATTCTGAGTTTGTTTCTCAAAAATGTAAAGATGCCATTGTAGATCAGTTTAGAGAGAGAACAGGACAACGCCCAAGTATTGATAAACAATATCCAGATTTACGTATTAACGTTCATATTGATAAAGATCAGGTTTCGGTTGCTTTAGATACTTCTGGAAACTCACTGCATCAGCGTGGTTACAGAACTGCTACGAATATTGCGCCTATTAACGAGGTTTTGGCAGCGGGAATTTTATTGTTGTCAGGCTGGGAAGGTCAAAGTCACTTTTTGGACCCGATGTGTGGTTCTGGAACTTTTTTGGCAGAAGCGGCAATGATTGCCTGCAATATTCCAGCAAATATCAACAGAAAAGAATTTGCTTTTGAAAAATGGAAAGATTGGGACAATGATTTGTTCGATGAAATTATAAATAGTTTGATGAAAAAAACAAAAGAGTTTCATTATACTATTAAAGGTTACGATAAAGCGCCAAGTGCAGTAAGCAAAGCAAAAGACAATATTAGAAATGCAAATCTGGAGGATTATGTAACAATCCGTGAGGATAACTTTTTTGATACGGAAAAAGAAACAGAAGGAAAACTTCATATTGTGTTCAACCCGCCGTATGATGAGCGTTTGGATATTCAGATGGAGAAATTCTACACCAGTATTGGAGATACACTAAAGAAAAACTATCCAGGAACAAATGCTTGGTTTATTACAGCAAATCTAGAAGCTTTAAAATTCGTTGGACTAAAACCTTCAAGAAAAATTAAACTTTTCAACGCTAGTTTAGAAGCGCGTTTGGTGAAATACGAAATGTACGAAGGAAGTAAGAGAACGAAATTTCAGGTCTCTGAATAGGTGCAAAGGATCAGAGGTACAAAGAGGCAAAGGGAATTACTTTGCATCTTTCCAACTTAAAACTTTCACTCGATAAGAATATTAAAAATATGGAACAAATACAACAAAATTAAAGAGGCGAACAACCTTTGCACCTTTGAGCCTTTGTAACTTTGTACCTCAAAAAAGAAAAAAATGTCAAAACTACAAGTAAGAGCTTTTTTATATCAATTAGGAACTTTCGCAATTCTATTTATTTTAGTACGATTTATAGTTGCTGCATATACAGGATTAACTGGATTTTGGATTCCGCTGACTGCTTTTGTGGTGGCTACGATTATTGGCCCAAAATTTCAGGCGGTAAAAACCAAAGACGGAGAGAAACTTTTTATGAAATGGATTTTTGTAAAAGGAATTAAGGAAATAGGGTAGGTTAAAGAACGAAGGTTCTAAGATACTAAGGTACTGAGGCTCTAAGGTTTTGATACTTTGAGATTTTAAGTTTTTGACTGAAATAAAAAAGCCGCCAATTCTTAAATTGGCGGCTTTTTCAATCTCAGCACCTCAGCACCTTAGTGCCTCAGTACCTTAAACTCTAAGTACCTTATTTTTTCTCAATCTCTTGGATCTGTGGTATTTTTATTTTTTTCTTGTAAATTGGAATGAAATAAGAAACAGTATAATTAAAACCAACACCAAAACTTCCGTCATATGTTCTATTGAAACCTGGAATATAAAGATTGTCAAAACCGCTGGGTTTTTTATTAGTTGCCAGAAGTTTTAGCTGTACGCCAAAACCAACAAAAATATTGTCAAAAACCTCCGCTTTTAATCCCAAAGCAACCTCAAGCCAGCTAGCAGAAAGTCCGCTGTATTTTTGATTTACATCTACAGCAGGCAATTCTCCCCAATACGGATTAGGATTATAAATTTTATAGCTGTTTAGATCTTGGCTGAAAGAGCTAAAACCACCACGAAGACCAATTGTGATTAAGTTTTCCATGTCGAGCCAGTTTTCATAAAAATTATAATCAAAACCTGCTTTAATATATGTTCCAGAAGCCGACGAATTTAATCGGTCGTCATCTGTTGTTTTATTTTCATAACCCAATTCTGCCGCCAGATAATATTTTTTTGTTAATCTCCAGTCGCCGACAAATTCCACACCTTTATAATCTTTATCATAAAGACCGCGAGTAAGTTTGTATAAATCAACACCAACACGAAGACCGTAACGATCTGTTTTTATAACGCTGTCTTTTTTAACTTCCTGAATTTGTGGTTTGGCAGCTACCGTTTTAGGTTTTGCCGTTGTGGTTTCCTTTTTTACTGTAGTCTCAGGAATTTCTTGAGCCTGTCCTAAAAGCACTGAAAACAATAAACAAAAACTAGAAATAAACTTCAATGTGTGTTTCATCTTCAGATTCAATATTAGGGTTTTTTAATTGTACATCAGTCATCCAAACACTATCTCCATCTGGATCTGTGCGTAGAAATTCGCTGCCAGGTTTTAAATCAAAAATAGTTTTAAAACCACAGGCTCTAGATACATATACATTTTGGCCAGTATAGTTAATGGTTAGCACATCCGTATTTAGATTTGTGCTGGCTGCGTTATAAATAAATTTATAAGTAACCGTACTGTCATTAACTTTTAGAGGAATTGATACTGTTGAACCGTTGGTCAAATATCTTGTTTCATCATCTTCTGCAGCATTTTCGTTGAAAACAATTCCCTCGTCCATGCCTTCACCAATTACTTTTAAATTGCTGACATTTTTAGTTCTTGTAGGGTTGGCGCTATCGTAAAATGTAATTACCAATCTTGGTGTAGTTGGAGTACTTCCATCACAGATATCATCTTTCTCACAGCTTGACAAGCCAAAAGTAAAGAGAAGCAAAATAGAGATTATTTTTTTCATGTATATTTTCTATCGAAGTTCTAAAAGTACAACATTTTCAACATGATGCGTCTGCGGAAACATATCTACAGGTCTAACACGTGTAACTTTGTATTTTTCATCCATTAAAGCCAAATCACGAGCCTGAGTTGCAGAATTACAGCTTACATAAACGACTCTTTTAGGAGCGATTTTCAAGATTTGTTCTACTACATCTTTATGCATTCCGTCGCGAGGCGGATCTGTGATAATTACATCAGGTTTGCCATGCTGCGCTATAAAAGCTTCATTAAATACAACTTTCATGTCTCCAACAAAAAACTCGCAATTGGTAATATTATTGCGTTCTGCATTTGCTTTTGCATCAATAATTGCTTCTGGAACACTTTCTACTCCAATTACTTTTTTTGCTTTTTTAGAAACGAATTGAGCAATTGTACCTGTTCCTGTATATAAATCATATACGACTTCGTTTCCAGTTAGATCTGCAAAATCGCGGGTGATTTTATACAATTCGTAAGCTTGGTCTGAATTGGTTTGATAGAAAGATTTTGCATTAATGCTAAATTTCAATCCTTCCATTTCTTCCAGAATATAATTTCTTCCTTTATAAAGAACAACATCTTGGTCGTAAATGGTATCATTTGCTTTTCCGTTTACAACGTATTGCAATGAAGTAATTTGAGGGAATTTCTCGTATAAGTGATCTAAGATTAATTCTCTGTTTATTTTGTCTTCTTCAAAAAACTGAATTAAAACCATGATTTCTCCAGTCGAAACAGTACGGATCATTACAGTTCTCAATAATCCGGAATGTTCTCTCGGATTAAAAAAAGCTAAATTATGTTCGTTTGCAAAGGCACGGATTTCGTTACGAATTGCATTCGAAGGATCTTCTTGTAAGTGACATTTATTGATGTCCAGAATTTTGTCCCACATTTTAGGAATATGAAATCCCAGAGCATTTCTATTCCCTAAATCCTCTGTGCTTTCAATTTCTTTTTCTGTAAGCCATCTGCTGTTAGAAAAAGAAAATTCCATTTTATTTCTATAGAAAAACTGTTTTTCAGAACCTAAAATGGTTTCAAATTCCGGAAGTTCAATTTTTCCTATTCTTTGTAAGTGATTTTTAACTTCATTTTGTTTGAATGCAAGCTGCTGGCTGTATTTCATATTCTGCCATTTGCAACCTCCGCAAACTCCAAAATGTTCGCATACCGGCTCTACTCTGTAATCAGATAATTCATGAAATTTTACAGCTTTACCTTCGTAATAAGCTTTTCTTTTTTTAAATGTCTGCACGTCAACCACATCTCCAGGTACCACATTCGGAATAAAGATTACTTTTCCGTCCGGTGCTTTGGCAACTGAAACTCCTTTTGCACCAGCATCAAGAACTTGAATTTGATGAAAGACAACTTTGTCTGTATTTTTTCTTCCCATAGCGCAAAAATAAGCCTTTGAAAACTTTTACAAATTTTATTTTAAAAATATTTTAGAAATTCTTCAAAAAATTAGTTTGCTAAGCTTTAAAAGTTAATTTTGTTTACCCAAATTTGCCCATTAAAACTAGAATTAACCTACAATATTGTTGCTTTTTATGAAGTTGTACCACAAGCTCTCCCAAATCAGCTTTCTGAAAAAAAGTTATGCATTTAAATTTTTATTTGTTGCTTTTATTGGGATTCACATTCCTTTAATCGGAATATTATTTTTTGTTTTATACTTTGAATACAGTATTTCGCCAACCTCAATACTGGTTTTTTCGTTAATAATGACTTTGCTTGCCACGGCGATAACACTTTGGGTTTTAAATAAGCTTATAAAACCTATTGCAACTGCTTCAAAAGCTTTAGATGATTATCGCAGTACCAGAAAATTATCTGTTTTACCAACAGAATATTCAGATGAAGCAGGATTGCTTATGTGTAATATACAAGAGTCTATTTATGAAGCTGAAAACTTTATTAATGAGAAACAGGATTTAGTATATATGCTTTCGCATGATTTGAAAAATTTTGCTGGAAATCCGCAGGGTTTGGCCAAATTAATTATAAGCGAAAATCCTTCAGACTCCGTAAAAAATCTGGCAGAATTAATCTGTGAATCAACTGATCTACAGTTTCGATATATAGAAAATTTTATTAAACTGTTAAAAGAGCAGGATGAAGTCGTAAAAGTTAATCCAGAGATAAAAACAGTTTTATTTCCTAATATTTTTCCTTTTATAAATCAGCAGGTAGAACAGCGTTTATTCGATAAAAATATAAAATTGAATTTGGTTTTAGAATGTGTTGAAGCAAAACTAAAAATTGACGAAGGTCTTCTGATTCAGGTTTTGGTTAACTTGATCAGCAATGCGGTTAAGTTTTCTTATTTTGACAGTGAAATCAAGGTCAGAATTTTTTCTGAAGATTCAAAATTAATTTTAACCGTTCAAGATTCTGGAATAGGCTTCGATAAAAATCAGATTGAAGAACTATTTAAAAAGTTTACCAAAATGAGCAGACTTGGAACTGCCAGCGAAGGTTCTACAGGAATAGGGTTGTATTTATGCAAAAAAATCATAGAACGAAACAAAGGCCGATTGAGTGCTACTAGCGAAGGTAAAAATAAAGGAGCCGAATTTAGAATTGAGTTTGATATATAAAAAAGGTTATTAAGAATGTAAATCTTAATAACCTTTTTTTGAGTGAAATATTACCAAAGCTGGTGAACAGACGGTTTAATGTATTCATTATATATTTTATTCATTTCTGAAATTTGTTCCGAAGTTAATTTAGGAGTATCATAAACCGATAAATTCGATACAACATGATCGACTTTTGATGCACCAGGAATAATACAGCTGATTTCATTAAAACTTAAAATCCACTGCAAAGCAATAGGAGCAAGGTTTGGTGTTTCTGGAAATAAGGCTTTTAATGCTTCAACCGCTTGTAAGCCCAATTCATAATCAATTCCAGAGAATGTTTCTCCTTTATCAAATGCTTCTCCGTTACGATTAAAGTTACGATGATCCTGAGGATCAAAAGTTGTTTTTTCGCTAAATGTACCCGTTAAAAGTCCGCTTGCCAATGGAACTCTTGCTATAATTCCAATATCTTTCTTTTTAGCTTCAGAGAAAAATAATTCAGATGGACGCTGGCGAAACAAATTGAAAATAATCTGAACAGTCGTTACATTAGAATATTCTATTGCTTTTAAGGCTTCTTCGACTTTTTCTACACTTACGCCCAGATTAAGTATTTTTCCTTGTTCTTTTAATCGGTCAAAAAGTTCAAAGATTTCAGGACGATAATATACTTCTGTCGGCGGGCAGTGCAGCTGAATAAGGTCTAATGTTTCTAGTCCAGTTCTTTTTAAACTGTCTTCCACAAATTTCTGAAGCACTTTTGGGGTATACCCTTCATTTACATGCGGATTTATCTGACGTCCGCATTTTGTAGCAACATAAATTCGTTCCGATCGGGATCGAACTACTCTGCCGACAGCAGTTTCGCTTAAACCATTTTCATAAACATCGGCAGTATCAATAAAATTAACGCCATTGTCAATAGCGGTATTCAAAAGTTCATCGGCAGTTTTATCATCAAAACCCGATCCCCATTTCCCTCCAACCTGCCAAGTGCCAAGTGAGATTTCAGAGATAGTAAAGTTTGTTTTTCCTAGTTTTCTGTAGTTCATTTCTTTTTTTTAAAGGTTCAAAGGCTCAGAGGTGCAAAGTGGCAAAGGTTTTTTTTGAAGCTCAAAGGTTCAAAGGCACAAAGTTTTTGGACTTCTGTAAAACCTTTGCACCTTTGAAGCTTTGCAACTTTGAACCTTATTTTTAATCAAATAAATCCGAAGATAAATAACGATCGCCTCTATCGCAGATAATGGCAACCACAACTCCAGATTCTAATTGTTCGGCAATTTTGAGGGCAACCGCAACAGAACCGCCGCTGCTCATTCCAGCGAATACGCCTTCTTCAAGAGCTAGTCTTTTTGTCATTTCGCGTGCTTCTTCTTCACTTACGTCAACAACGGTGTCCACTTTCGAAGCATCAAAAATTTTAGGAAGATATTCTTCCGGCCATTTACGAATTCCGGGAATTTGAGAACCGTCGCTTGGCTGCGCACCGATAATCTGAACGTTTGGATTTTTTTCTTTTAAATAAGTCGAAGTACCAATAATAGTTCCCGTAGTTCCCATAGCCGAAACAAAATGCGTTACAGTTCCTTCGGTGTCGTTCCATATTTCAGGGCCGGTTGTTTTGTAATGTGCTTTCCAGTTGTCGTCATTCGCAAACTGATTTAACATCAAATAACCACCTTGTTCTACTTTTTTATCTGCATAATCACGTGAACCAATAATTCCTTCGCTGGCAGGCGTTAAAATAACTGTGGCGCCATAAGCACGCATAGTTTGTGTACGTTCTTTTGTAGAATCTTCTGGTAAAACCAATTCTATTTCTATACCAAATAACTGGGCAATCATTGCAAGGGCAATTCCAGTATTACCGCTGGTTGCTTCAATTAATTTATCTCCTTTTTTGATCTCGCCTCTCTCTAAAGCGGCTGCGATCATATTATATGCTGCTCTGTCTTTTACGCTTCCGCCGGGATTGTTACCTTCCAGTTTCAGTAAAAGCTTTACATTTTTATTTTGAACCAAATTGACGGTTTCCATCAAAGGAGTATTCCCAATTAGGTTTAATAATTTCTGTGGACCCATTATCTTTTTTCTTTTATTTTAACTTCTGTTGTAGTGGTGTTTAATACTATCGAATCTTCAGGGATCGATTTTGTCACCCATGAATTTCCTCCAATAACACTGTTTTTGCCTATTATTGTGCCTCCGCCCAAAATTGTGGCATTGGCATAAATACAGACATTTGCTTCAACGGTAGGATGTCTCTTAGCGTTTTTCATTTCTTTGCTTACGCTAAGTGCGCCCAGCGTAACACCTTGATAAATTTTAACGTGTTTTTTAATTACCGTTGTTTCTCCAATTACAATTCCAGTTGCATGGTCGATAAAAAATGGCGAAGCAATATCCGCTCCGGCATGAATATCTGTTCCTGTAATTCTATGTGCATATTCGCTCATTAAACGAGAAAATAATAATAGATCTAATGAATACAGCTCGTGGCTTAATCTGTAAATAGCAATGGCATAAAAACCAGGATAGGCCAAATAAACTTCGTCAATACTGTTTGAAGCGGGATCATTTTCTAAAATATACGCGGCATCTTGATTTAGTTTTTCTAAAACACTCGGCAGTTTTTCTAGAAACTTATCCCAAATCGATTCGCATAAATTTTCTGGTTTTTTGCAGGCTAAAACAGCGATTTCTTTAAAACATTTTTCGAGTTCATCAATGCTTTCATCTAATGCCGCATTAGAATCAAAAAGGGTATAAAAAAGCTTTTCTGTAAAGTCTTCTGTTTTGGTTTTAATGCCGTAGTTTATGTGCGAATGGCTCTTTAGAGCCTTTATGTTTTGTATGATAGTGTCTTTTGTCACAATGGTAAAAATGAATGAATAATTTTGGAACGTTAAAAGTAAGGCGTTTTTTGGAAATAAAGTCACGATTTAACTAAAGAAATTTTCTGTAGAATGCTCTATTTGTGATAAAAAACCACAGCCAGAACGTTCTTATTTATGCAATTCTTAAGAAGTTTATTGCGTAAATTAGCCTTCAAAACATAAAAAAATGAAAAATAATCAAACATTTAAGAGTGCAATTTCGGGGCTTTCTTTTTCTGAAAATGAGAAAATAAGCGGAAAATCAATTCATGATCCTATTTTGGGTTTAATCAAACAAGAGTTTCCTAACTTTAATGATGAAGACTGTATTGCTGTAAATGAATTAAATGTGTACCGCCAGAAGTATATTTCAAATTATCTTTCTACAGAAATTGGAGCGCTTTCGGCAATGGAAAAGAATGTAATTTCGTCATTGAAACAAGATAAATCGATTGTCAGCATTGTGGAAGATGAAGAAGAAAATAGAAATTTTGGACAGAGAATTGCCGATAAAGTAGCCGATTTTGGAGGAAGCTGGACTTTTATTATTTCATTTGTTGTGTTTATTTCGATCTGGATTGCTTCAAATGTTTTTCTTTTTTTGAATAAAGGTTTTGATCCGTATCCGTTTATTCTTTTAAATTTAATTCTTTCCTGCGTTGCAGCCTTGCAGGCGCCGGTAATTATGATGAGCCAAAATCGTCAGGAAGAAAAAGACAGAAATCGAGCTAAAAAAGATTATATGATTAATCTAAAATCGGAATTGGAAATTAGAATGATTCACGATAAAATTGATCACTTGATTATGCATCAGCAGCAAGAATTAATCGAAATTCAGAAAGTGCAAATCGAGATGATGAACGATATTTTGGATCAGATTAAGAAGTGAAAGTTAGTTAAAATTCCAATCCCGAAGTCTCGGGATAAATTCCAAATTCCAAAAAAGAGCGGAGCGATTTTTAGAAAATCTAAAATCTATCCCGAGGCTTCGGGACTAAAATCTATCCCGAGGCTTCGGGACTAAAATCTATCCCGAGGCTTCGGGACTAAAATCTAAAAATAAAAGTGTTTGAAGTAATAACCTCCAAGCATAAAAATAAGGTTTACAACAGCCATTTTCCAAACTAATTTTTTGTAATTTTTAGATTTGTCTAAAAAATGAAATGCTATAAAAACGAAAAGTAAGAGGCAGGTAAATATCGCTGGATACATTTTAAAAGCGGCTAAAAACTCGCCCTGAAAAAGTAAGAATAGAGAGCGCTGAAAACCACAGCCCAGACACTCAAATCCGAAGATGGTTTTGAACAGGCAGGGGATCATATATTTTTCTAAACTCACAGCAGATCTTTTTGCAATTTTACTAAAAAAATATGACAAACGTTTGAAGTAGAATAGAAGTACTACTTGAAAGTTTTATACTTTTGAAATCTTAAACTTTGATTTGATGAAAGCTTTTAAAATTATAATAATGATTCTTGCGATTTCGGTTGCGTTCTATGAGCAGGTTTCAGAAGAAAAAAATATCTATATCATGATAATTGCCATTGTAGTTTTCATGTTTGGAATGATGCAGCTGAGCGCAAAAACACCAAGTAAAAATAACGATAAAGAAGAGTAGGATGCTGGTAAAAGGAGACAAGGTTTCTGTACTTGACGAAGCCATAAACGGAACAGTAGTTTCAGTTAAAAACAATGAAGTTTTAATTGAAACTGAGGATGGATTTATGATGACATTTTTTGTCAATGAATTGCTTAAAATTCAGGATTCCAGTAATTTAATGAATTCTATTAAAAGAATAGATTTAGAACAAGTTTCAAAGGAAAAAACAGAGCCAAAACCAAGAAGTTTTGTCAAAGAAAAGAAAGAAAAGCGCGATGTCGGCGTTCCAGAATTTGATTTACACATCGAAAAATTGGTTCCAAATAAACGCGGTATGTCAAACTATGATATTTTGACACTGCAGACCGAAACAGCAAAAAGACATATCGAATTTGCGATTCGAAACCGCATTCCGAAAATTGTTTTTATTCATGGTGTTGGTGAAGGAATTTTAAAAGCCGAATTGGATTTTTTATTAGGCCGTTACGACGGAATTGATTTTCAAGATGCCAATTATCAAAAATATGGTCTTGGTGCAACCGAAGTTTATTTTAGACAAAACAATAAATAAGGTTGGTTTTAAACGCTTAGAATATCTTATTTTAAGGCATAAAAAAACGTCTGTATTTCTATCTGATTTAGTTTAAAATCAGTTTCGAAAAACAGACGTTTTTTGTAAGAATTATTTTTTTAAGATTATACTGAATAATCTATAGTTTTAATTAGCGGTATTAACTTCAATTTTTCCAAGAAGAAAACTGCTTCCTAGTTGAAAACTGCTGTTGCCTCTTTCTAAAGCTACACTTTTAAGAACAATAGTGTGTGTGTAAGTAGTTCCAACTAATGTTGTTGTTACCTCAATAATTCCTTTATCTCCTGCACCAATTTGCCCAGTCCAAGTTTGCTCTACAACTGGAGATGATGATGTTGGAGTACAGATATTATCTTCTGTAAATATCCCTGTTTCTGCTTTTGCTGTTTTATAAAAAACCTTGTTCATTGTAGTGGTTATTGCACTTCTTCTTGGCTCGTTAGAAGGTGTAACTGTATTTACAAGTAAGGCCGGATCAATATCTTCAATTGACAAATAAAAGGAAGTATTGTAATTAAATATCCTTTTTACGTTGGAACAAGAATAAGCCAAGCCACTTGTATTGGTTCTAAAAGTCAGAGTAGCTGGAGTTACAGTAGTGTTATAAGTTCCGAAAACATATTTAGCCTGAGTTTGATCTCCAGATGGTTTTGCAAATGTCACATTATTAATTATAATACTATGCTCATAACCTGTAATTCTTGTACCGTCATCGTTGGCATTTTTTTTGTCAATTTGGGTACTTTGAATTGTGATTATTCCGTCAGTAGCAATCCATTCTTCCATTACCTTTGGAGTACTTGGCGGAATTGCCCCGCAAATATTGGCTGCGGTAACTGTTCCATCATAGGCTCTGTAAACTACACGATATAGTCCGTTACCTTTTGCATCAATTGGATATTCGTAATATCCATTATCATTAATTATTTTATCTTGTGGCAATTGCAGTAAAAGGGCTTCTTGCGCTTTTAATTTGTAAATTAATGTATTCGTTAATGGATCACAGGCTTGAGAATCAGTAACGCTTTCAAAATCTATTGTTTCTACTATTAAATCTCCATCATCGCATCCATTCAATAAAAAGGCGAATAATAAAAGAGCTGCATATTTTTTCATCGTAAAATTTATTTGGGTCAAAAATAGTGAAAAAAATGGCAAATGATATTTAAGATTTGACAATTGATATTTCTTAACTTTGTGCCGATGAAAAAAGTATATCTAGATAATGCCTCAACAACAGCAATACGTCCCGAAGTAATTCAGGAAATGACAAAAATAATGGCTGAGGATTTTGGCAATCCGTCGTCTACTCATAGTTTTGGACGAAATGGCAAAACGATTTTGGAACTTTCCAGAAAAAGTATTGCTAAACATTTAAATTGTACCGCTCAGGAAATCATTTTTACTTCTGGCGGCACAGAAGCTGATAACTGGATTCTGAGATCTGCTGTTGAAGATTTAAAGATCGAGCGAATTATTACTTCTAAAATTGAACATCATGCTGTTTTGTATCCCGTATTGGCACTTCAGGAAGAATACAATATTCAAATTGATTATGTAAATATAAATCCTGACGGCAGTATAGATTTAACACATTTATCAAATTTATTATCTGATGAAAAAAAGACATTGGTAAGTTTGATGCACGTTAATAACGAAACTGGAACTATTTTAGATTTAGACAGAGTAAGTGTTATTTGTAAGCAGTATAATACCTTATTTCATTCTGATACGGTTCAGTCTATTGGCAAAACGGAAATCGACCTGCAAAAGACTTCAGTTGACTTTATTTTGGCCAGTGCACATAAATTTCACGGACCAAAAGGAATTGGTTTTGCTTTTATCCGAAAAAATTCGGGATTACAGCCATTGCTTTTTGGAGGCGAACAGGAAAAAGGGCTTCGCGCAGGAACAGAAGCTGTACATCAAATCGCCGGAATGGCAAAAGCTTTGTCAATTTCGTATGAAAAATTGGAGGAAGAAAGAGCTTACATTTTAGACCTGAAAAAATATCTTATTTCGCAGCTTGAAATTCATTTCCCAGATTTTAGAATTAACGGCAAAAAAGAGGGTTTTTATAATATCATCAATATCATTCTGCCTTTTTCATCAGATAAAACTTCGATGCTGCTTTTTAGTTTAGATATGAAAGGAATTGCGGTTTCAAGAGGAAGCGCCTGTCAATCTGGAAGTATAAAACCTTCACACGTTTTAAAAGAAATGCTTTCAGAAGAAGATTTGAAATTACCCAATCTCCGAATTTCCTTTAGTCATTACAACACAAAAGAAGATATCGACTGGCTGATTGAGAGTTTAGAGACAATCTAAGGTTCTAAGAGGCTGAGATTCTAAGTTTTTTATGAAAATATTCCTCGGCTTCACTCAGAATGACATTAAGGAATTGTCAGGCTGAGCGAAGTCGAAGCCATTTATTTACGAATTACTTTTACCTGAGAATCGTTCGTTAATTTGATTATTGTAGACGATTTTCCGTTGATTTTATCTTGGTTTAATTTGACGACATAATCCACTCCATTTATAATTTCTGGGCTTATATCTTTAAAAGCAATAGGTGTCGGTTGTCCAGAGATATTTGCCGAAGTTGAAACCAAAGGTTTTTTCATTCTTTCCATCAATTTGAAGCAGAAAGGTTCTTTTACCAATCGAACTCCAAGCGATTTGTCGGCGGCAATAATATTTTGGGCAACATTTCTCGCATCATCAAGGATTAAAGTTGTTGGCTTGTCTGATAAATCCCAGATCTGCCAGGCAACTTCTGGAATGTTTTTAAACACATTGTACATCATCTTTTCGCCATTCATCAAAACAATCATGCTTTGCGTCTCTGCACGTTTTTTGAGTTTGTAGATTTTAGCAACCGCTTCAGGATTAGTTGCATCACAGCCAATACCCCAAACAGTATCTGTTGGATAAAGAATGATACCGCCTTCTTTAATAACTTCGTAAGCGTTGATTATTTCTTCGTTCATTGTAAAAAGTAATAAGTAATTGAAGCACAAAAATAATCTTTCTAATTGGTAAAAAGTTTAAATTTAATTTACAATAATTAGTTTTTGTAATTTATAAGATTATTTTTGTCCTGAAGTTCAGATTTTCGAAGGAAATTTTCGCCTAAATCTTAAAAACAAGATTAATCTTAAAATACCACATGTCTAAAAATACAGTAAAAATTGTTATTCCAGTTTATAAGGAATATTTTGGAGAACTTGAAGAAAAATCATTTGTGCAATGCTGCAAAGTCCTAAAAGATTATGAAATTGTAATTGTACATCCAGAAGGGTTAAATCATTCTTATCTTTCAGAGATCTCCAGCGATTTAACTTTTAAAAGTTTTCCGAAATCGTATTTTGCTACTATAGACGGTTATAATGAATTATTATTATCATCTGTGTTTTATGAAAGTTTTTTAGATTCAGAATACATTTTGATCTATCAATTAGATGCTTTTGTTTTTAAAGATGATTTAATAAAATGGTGCAATAAAGGCTACGATTATATTGGAGCACCATGGATCGCAACTTCTCCAGATTCTTTGGGTCATAAAATTTCGAGTTTATTTTGGTCCAAAAAGAAAAGAGAGCGCCAGCAGATTTTCTTTAAAGTGGGTAACGGAGGTTTATCACTTCGTAAAGTGGCTTCGCATTATGCAATTTCAAAAGAACAAAAACAATTTATTTCTGATTTCTTAACTGAAAAAGAAAAGAAAATTTATGCTACAGAAGATGTTTTTTGGTCTTTGAAAGCAATAGAATTTGATCCTAATTTTAAGATTCCAGATTATAAAGAAGCGGTTTATTTTGCTATTGACAGAAAGCCGGAACTGGCTATGAAATTAACAAATAACGAACTTCCTTTTGGCTGTCACGCAATAAATAAACCAAAAGTAATTGAGTTTTGGAAACCAATATTGGATCAATACTAAATTTATAAGTTTATTGCGCTAATTTATATTAGATGTTTGAGATTCAAGAAGTTTTTTTGACTTGAGTGAATTGAGCAAAATGTATTAATTTAAGAAACAGAAATATTAATTTGAAGTATTAAATTCTATGCGTATTTTTGTTGTTAAAATATAGTAGATGAATTTTAAAATAAATCCAATTTTCGCAAATAGTACAGAGTTAATATTTGAAAAAATCAAAATGTTTAGTTCTAGTGGCGAACTCTTTGGAAATGGAGATCGTAATAAGATAAAATTATTTGATTTAAACGGTAAAGCGATCAACATCAAATCATTTAAAATTCCGAACTTAATTAATAAAGTTGCTTATAGATATTTTAGGAAATCAAAAGCAAGACGTTCATTCGAATACGCAACTATATTGTTAGAAAAAGGAATTGGAACACCAGAACCAATTGCATTTCTCGAAAATTTTAATATCATTGGATTAAAAGACAGTTATTATGTCAGCGAACACTTAAATGCTGATTTGACTTATAGAGAACTTGTAGAAATTCCGGATTATCCGGATCGCGAAAATATTTTAAGACAATTTACCAAATTCAGTTTTGAACTGCACGAAAAAGGAATTGAATTTATAGATCATTCGCCTGGAAATACTTTAATTAAAAAGAATAGCGAAGGAACTTATGATTTTTTTCTCGTTGATTTGAACAGAATGGAATTTCATTCAAAATTGACTTTTGAACAGCGTATGCATAATCTTCGTCGTTTGACTCCGTTAAAAGAAATGGTAGCAGTAATGAGTAATGAATATGCTAAATTTTATGAAGAATCGGAGCAAAAGATTTTTGATACTTTATGGAAATACACAGCCGATTTTCAAGAGCAGTTTTACAGAAAAAAACGCTTAAAAAAGAAACTTAAATTTTGGAAGAAGTAATTCTTTTGAGCTCTTTGTAACGTATATAAATACTATAAGCATTTAAATAGCATATTATAATGCCTTTGATGCCATCTAAAAATCCAAGTCTGATTAGGTATTGATATAAAAAAGTATAAATAGGATGGAAAACCATTAAAAAATCAGATGGTTTCTGTCCTTTTATTTTTTTTTCGCTGGCTTTTAGAATGCCATACTTTTTCATCTTTAGTTTATAATCTTCATAAGATGTATAAGAAAAGTGAATTAGTTTATTTTTTAAAACACCAATTTCGCCGTTCACGATTAGTTTTTCATGAACCATTCTGTCTTCAGTGTAGCTGCAATCGGCTTTTTTAAAAAGCCTGAATATTTTATCAGTCTGCCAGCCGCTAAAATGTAATTTGCTGTTTTTGAACATAAAAGTTCTATACATCAAATAAGCACTTACAGAATTTTTATTGTTTATAGTCGAAATAATTTCCTCTTTAAGTTGAGGAGTCAACTTTTCATCAGCATCAATAAATAATATCCATTCGTTTTTTGCCTGATCTAAAGCAAAATTTCTTTGCGAAGTGTAATCTTTAAATTGGTTTTCAATGAATAGGACATTTGTAAAGGACTTTACTATTTCGGCTGTAGCATCTGAACTAAAAGAATCAACTACAATTATTTCATCAGCAAAGTCAACATCTTCAAGTAAAGATTTTATATAACGTTCCTCGTTAAGAGTAATAATTAAAACCGATAACTTTTGTTTTTCAAAACTATTCATCTGATGCTTTTACTTTTTCAATTTTTGTATTCTTGAAAATAAGCTTCTAATTTTTCCAGCATTAAGGGTAAAGGATACTCAGCGTAGAATTCAAAAGTATGTTCTTTAATATATTGCTCTGTATGCTGTTCGTAGATCTCAGGTTTTAAATCTTTTAGATGAATGGAAGCATTTTTAGCTTCGTTTTCAAACAATTGCCAAGTTTCTTTTCTAACAGAAGGAGTAAAGATAGAGAAAGTCGGAATTTCAAGTGCTTTTGCCATATTTACAGCGCCACCTTCATTTCCAATCAGCATTTCACATTGCGAAAGAACAGCCAAAAACGGACGTAGTTCGGTACAATATAAATCGAAAACAATATTCTTTTTTGTTTCTTCAGTGCAGTAATTATAAACTTCCAGAGCTAAATCTTTTTGAAACGGAACGTAGTTAAAAATTATGGTTGCATTAGTTTTAGCCACTGTAAAATCAATAATTTTTGCCATTCCTTCCAAAGGATAAGTTTTGTAAACTTCGCTTCCTAAAATCCCGAACATAATTAACGGCTTTTCGCTGTCTACGTTATGGCTTTGCAGAAGTTTTTTGGCTTCTTCAATTTCAGATTCTTTTAAAAATATCTTTGGTTTTACATCTGTTATTTTTTCAGAAATAAAAGGTTTAAGCAATAATAATCTATTTTCAATAGCTAATCCATGTTCCGATTCTATGGCATCAAAACGTTCGTAAGTATAATTGTAAAATATTTTTGTATACCATTTACGATAAGAAACTTTGTATTTTGCCCCAGAAAAAAAAGTAATTAAATTAGTTCCGAGCTTACTGTAAACATCTACTACAGCATCATATTTTTTGCTGCGAATCTCAAAAATAAATTTAAATAATGCAGGGATAGATTTTCTGACCTTACTGGTCATCGGAATAATATTGTCAATATTTGGATTTTCTTTTAGTACATCTACCGAATTAGGATAGCACATATAATCGATCACCGAATCAGGGAACTTAGTTTTTAAGTTGTTGCAGATTATTGTACTGGTTAAAACGTCTCCAATTCTTTTTTGCTGAATGACTAATATTCTCATCTATTTAAAATTCAATTTATGGGCTAAATTACAAACTATTTTATGAAGTGTGCAACCGTATCGTAAGATTAAGAATAAACTAAAATAAAAATGTTATATTTTTGTGGCTCATAAATTAAATTTTGTAATGGAAATTAGTGGTCTTGTTATTACTTTCAATGAAGAAAAAAACATAGGAAAATGTATCGATGCTTTGTTAAAAGTATGTGACGAAGTAATTATAGTAGACTCTTTCAGCAAGGATCGTACAGTTGAAATTGCCAAAGAAAAAGGCGCAATAGTTATTCAGCAAAGCTTTTTAGGAGACGGACCGCAGCGTACGCATGGTCTTCCGTATTGTAAAAACGACTGGATTTTAAATTTAGACGCAGATGAGTTTCTGGATAAAGATGCTGAAGAATTTATACTAAAAGGAAAATATCTGGAAGGGAATAATGATGCCTTTAGTTTTAGGGTTAAAAACTTTTTGGCAGACAAATTAATCGACTTTTCAGGATGGTATCCAGATCATAAAGTTCGTTTCTTTAATAAACAAACTGCACATCCTTCAGATTCTAAAGTCCATCAAAAAATTATTACACAAAACGAGAAAAAGGTTGCTGTGCATATTCTGCATTATGGCTGGGATTCTTTAGACCAGATTATAGCTAAGAAAAACCAGTATTCTGGCTGGCATGCACAACAATTATTTGATCAGGGAAAAAGAATAAATGCTTTTAAACCAGTTTTAAACGGAACGGTAGCTTTTATTCGCTGCTATTTTTTTAAGAAAGGTATTTTTAATGGAATCGACGGATTATCAATAGCAATGATTCAGGCATTTTTCTCTTATATGAAATATGCAAAGCTTTTAAAACTGCAACAGAAAAATTCCAAATAAAAAAATTCCAAATTCCAATTGATAAGATTGGAATTTGGAATTTTATATATTGGATTTTTTAAAATCTATACCGCTACATCATATTCACGTAACGCATTGTTTAAAGATGTTTTTAAATCTGTAGATGGCTTACGAGTACCAATAATTAAAGCGCAAGGAACTTGAAATTCTCCGGCAGCGAATTTTTTAGTGTAACTTCCAGGAATAACAACAGAACGAGCAGGAACAAAACCTTTCATTTCTACTGGCTCATCACCCGTAACGTCAATAATTTTTGTAGATGCAGTCAAACATACGTTAGCGCCAAGAACTGCTTCTTTACCAACGTGAACACCCTCAACAACAATACAACGAGAACCGATAAAAGCACCGTCTTCGATAATTACTGGAGCAGCTTGTAATGGTTCAAGAACACCACCAATACCAACACCACCGCTTAAGTGAACGTTTTTACCAATTTGTGCACAGCTTCCAACAGTTGCCCAAGTATCAACCATAGTTCCTTCGTCAACATAAGCACCAATGTTTACATAACTAGGCATTAAGATAACGCCGCTTGAAATGTAAGCTCCATAGCGAGCAACAGCATTTGGTACTACACGAATTCCTTTTGCAGCATAATCTCTTTTTAGTAACATTTTATCGTGATATTCAAAAATACCAGATTCCCATGTTTCCATTTTCTGAATTGGGAAATACATAACAACAGCTTTCTTAACCCATTCGTTTACCTGCCATTTGTCTCCAACTGGTTCTGCAACACGCAATTTTCCAGCGTCAACCAATTCGATAACTTCTCTAATAGCATCAGTTGTTGTAGTTTCTTGTAGTAAAGCTCTGTTTTCCCAAGCTTGTTCAATTATAGTCTGTAAAGAATTCATACGTTTAAATTTTTGGCAAAGATAACGTATTTGTATAAATGCAAAAAAGCAAAACGACTTGAAAATGTTACAGGTTTAACTTTTTGTTTCTTATTTGTAAAGTCTTTTAGAATTTTGAATTTGCTATTTATAATTTCTTTTCTAACTACCTCTAGAAGTTTTTTTTATGTCATAATATGACAAAAGTCAGATTTTCTATTTTTTCTTCTCTCTAATTTCGCACCATTGAAAAAACATTCCATTCAATAAAATTAATCATATAAGCAGTAAAATATGAATCAAGAAAATCAACTTCAGAACAGAGTAATTATTGACAAAGAGGTAACTTGGGATAAAACGCAAGTTATTATGAGCAAAACAAATGCTTTTGGTATTATCGAATATGCCAATGAAGTATTTGTAGATGTTTGTGGTTACGAAGATTACGAATTAATGGGACAACCCCATAATATTATACGTCACCCAGATATGCCAAAAGTTATTTTTAAAGTGCTTTGGGAGAATCTTAAAAACGGTAAAAACTTTCATGCGATTGTAAAAAATCTAGCTAAATCGGGAAGATACTATTGGGTGATTACCGATTTTGAAATTGCCCGTGATGAAAATGATGTAATTGTAAATTATTTTGGACGAAGACAATCAGTACCTCAGGAAGTAATTGCTATGCATATTGAGCCATTGTATAAAAAACTATTACAAATCGAAGCAGCGAGCGGAGTTGAATTCAGCGAAAAATACTTGATCGGATTTTTGGAAGAAAAGAAGAGAAGTTATGTTGAATATATTAAGGAGTTGATTTACGAACATGAGAAAGCACAATCAAAATTTGCTAATTATGTTGAAGAAGAGGATGGAGAACAGGAAGAACAGAGAGGCTTTTTTGGTCGATTGTTCGGTAGATAATTGGAGTTATTTTTTAGGTTTGAATATTTGGATAGAATCCGTCTTGAATTTTCGAGGCGGATTTTTTTTGAATTAAGGCGTAAGTTTGTTATTAATGATTCTTTCGTTAAAAGATTGTATGTAAGCTTTTAAGAATTTTTCGTATTCAGTTACTCTTGATTTCTCTTGTTGTATTAAATTGTTTTTCAATAAAATATCTTTTTTCCAATTGTATAATCCAATAGTTTTATTATTAGCAAAAGCTAAGTAATAATCATCTTGAATATAATGATAGGTTCCTTGCAGATAATATACTACAAAGTTTTCTGGAGCCTTGTAGCTTTTTCCAAAACTAACCATTTTGGTTTTTATATTGAGATAATCTAAAATACTGGGCATAATATCAATTTGTTGAAAGTTCTTTTCGCTGCTTCCAATCAGTTCTGGATTGGATGGATCGAAGAATAAAATAGGAATTCTAAATTTTCCAATATTGGTCTGATCAATGTCTCTGTCTCCTCCCGATGAAGTATGATCTGCAGAAATTACAAAAAGAGTGCTGGAATACCAATCTTCTTTTTTTGCAGTTTTAAAAAATTCTCGTAATGCAAAATCAGTATAAGCGATGCTCTCCTGAATGACTGTAGTTCCTTTTGGAAATTTTCCTTTATATTTTTCCGGTATTATATAAGGATTATGTGATGATATCGTAAACAAAGAACTGAAAAAAGGCTGTTTAAAAGAACTTAATTTAGAAGCGTAAAATTTTAAAAACTCTTCGTCGAAAATGCCCCATTTTCCATCAAAAGCATTTTTTCCGGTGTATTGGTCTTTTCCAAAATAATTATCGAATCCAGCAACTTTGGCATATTGCTCAAAATTTTGGCTTCCATTAAAAGCACCATGAAAAAACGAAGTATTATATCCTTCTTTCTTCAATATTTGTGGCAGACCATTTATTTTATTTAAAGAATAGCTGGAGGAAATAAAAGAGTTATTCATTAAACTGGGAATACTTGAAAGTATAGAAGGAACGGCATCTATAGAAACTTTTCCATTTGCAAAACCATTTTTAAAATAATAGGATTTTGTAATCAGCGAATCTAAAAAAGGCGTTTGTCCGTGTCCGATGTTTTCATTACCAAAACTTTCTAAAATCAAAATAACGACATTTTTCTTGACAGCAGGTTTTTCTGGCTGCAATAAAATGCAAGGATCATAAATTGATTTTAATTCCTTTGAATTATAATAATTAACTTCATCAATATCTTCTTTTTTTGTAATAGTTTTTAGGATTGTAAAGGGAGTATTCAAAACCAAAGAAGTATTAGTCAAAGCTCCGTAGTTTATTCCGTCAACAATTTTTATTGGTTTTTTTTGAAAGCCTCCGCGTGCTATAATTAATAAGGTAATTAGTGAAAGGATTAAAAAGAAAGACTTTACTAAGTAATCTCTCTTGATTAAATATTGCGGCATTGAATTTTTCTCAAGATCGGGTACTAATTTCCAGAATAAGACGCTTATAATTAAGAAAATTATTCCAATATACCAGAACTCTTTTAAAAACGAAGGAATTAGACCAATGGCTTCATGTTCCATTCCTTTTGCTGTAATCATATTAAAGGTACTTCTTCTGCCTGTAAAACGATAATAAATTATATCAATGAAATTGGTAGCGATAAAGATAAGGTTAATGCTGTAAAAAGTTATTTTTAAAATAACTTGATAGTTGTTTTTATATTTAAAATTACCAGGAATTAAATGAGCAATAGCGAAAATTATATTGACATAACTTATTGCAGCAAAATCAAACAGAAGTCCGCCAACTAGGGTTTTGAATGTCAGTGGATCAAATAAATTCTTATTTATAAAATAAAATAAAAGCCTGCTGAATTGATAAATTAGAACAAGTAAAAGAAATCTTTTTAAGAATAAAACAATGCTTTTTTTATAGTTATTCATCTGAAATTTTATATCTGATTAAGTTGTAAATGATTTTTAAAACTGTAAGAGAATTTCAGGCAAAAGAACTTTTGTTTTTCTTAAAAAAGATACTCAAAAAGGTATGTTTATAATAAGATAAGACTTATTTGAAAAATAAAATAAAGAAGACAAGGTGACAAGATTTATTGTTTTTATTACCCAAGTTTGTAAATGCTTACAATATGTTTAATTATTTTTGCATTTAAATAAATAAAACATGCCAAGAATCCTCTCTATAGATTACGGACAAAAACGCACAGGAATCGCTGTTACAGATGAAATGCAGATTATCGCTTCCGGGTTAACAACAATTCCGACTCATACTTTGGTCGATTTTTTGAAAGATTATTTCGCAAAAGAAAAAGTAGAAGCGGTTTTGATTGGAGAACCAAAGCAAATGAACGGCCAGCCCTCAGAAAGTGCTTCTGTGATTAATGGTTTTGCAACGCATTTTTCGAACGTATTTCCTGATATAAAAGTAATTCGGGTAGATGAGCGTTTTACTTCAAAAATGGCATTTCAAACCATGATCGACAGTGGTTTGAGTAAAAAGCAGCGTCAGAATAAAGGTTTGATAGACGAAATTTCTGCTACAATTCTGCTTCAAGATTATCTTTCCTCAAAAAAATAACGTTGTTCGTCGTAATTTTTGTTTATAATTTAATGGTTTTTAGAAAATCCTAACTTTTATCATGTAAAAATTAGTTTTTTTTTGCAATTAAAAAAGTACCTTTGCACTTTAAATAAAAATACTGTTATGCCTGACGAAACCATACGTTCAAATAGTGATGTAGTACTCATTGGCGCTGGAATAATGAGTGCCACTCTTGGAGTAATTTTGAAAGAATTACAACCGGATATAAAAATTGAAATTTACGAAAGATTAGATGTTGCTGCAGCAGAAAGCTCTGATGCTTGGAATAATGCAGGAACTGGACATTCTGCTTTTTGTGAACTAAATTATACTCCAGAAAAGGCAGATGGCAGTATCGATCCTAAAAAAGCAATAAGTATTGCAGAATCATTTGAGATTTCGCGCCAGTTTTGGTCTTACTTAGTGCAGGAAAACAAAGTGCCTTCTCCTGATAATTTTATTAAAAGCGTGCCTCATATGAGTTTTGTGTGGGGTGATAAAAACGTAAATTATTTAAAAAAGAGATTTGAAGCTCTTCAAAGTAATCCTATTTTTTCTGAAATGACTTTCAGTACCGATTTTGAGCAGCTTCAGAAATGGATGCCGCTGGTAATGGAAGGACGTAATGCTGATGAAAAATTAGCAGCGACACATATGGAAATTGGTACCGATGTAAATTTTGGTGCTCTAACCAGAAGTATGTTCAATTATTTAGAAAAACTAGATGGTGTTTCTTTATTTTTCAATCACGAGGTTAAAAAACTTAGACAGCGTGAAGATAAATCTTGGAGAATAAAAATTAAAGATTTGTCTACAGGAAAAATACGTAAAGCGTATACTAAATTCGTATTTATTGGGGCTGGTGGAGGTTCTTTGCCTTTATTAGAAAAAGCAAACGTACCAGAAGGAAATGGGTACGGAGGTTTTCCAGTAAGCGGACAATGGCTGAAATGTACTAATCCGGATGTAATTGCAAAACATCAGGCAAAAGTTTACGGAAAAGCAAGTGTTGGAGCTCCTCCAATGTCTGTTCCGCATATTGATACTCGTGTAATTGATGGCGAAAAAGCGCTTCTTTTTGGACCATTTGCTGGGTTTTCGACTCGTTTCTTAAAAAACGGTTCTTATTTAGACCTTCCTTTATCTATTAAGGGTAATAACTTAATTCCGATGCTGGCAGCAGGATATCATAATATACCGCTTACAAAATATTTGATAGAGCAGGTTCGTCAGTCTCCAAAAGACAGAATGCAAGCTTTACGTGAATATTTACCAACGGCACGTTCTAAAGATTGGAAATTAGAAAAAGCGGGGCAACGTGTTCAGGTTATTAAAAAAGATGAAAAAGAAGGTGGTGTTTTAGAATTTGGAACTGAGGTAATTAATACACACGATGGAACTTTAGCAGTTTTATTAGGTGCTTCTCCAGGTGCTTCTACAGCGGTAGCGATTATGATTGATTTGATTGGCAGATGTTTTGGAAATCAAATTAAAACACCAGAATGGGAAGCTAAAATGAAAACGATGATTCCTTCTTACGGACAGACTTTAAATGATAAGCCGGAGCTTTTAGCGGAACTTAGACAACATACAGCAGAAGTTTTAAAAATAAAATAAACTTCTTTACTTATAATAGAATAAAAAAACAAATCCAGATGAATTAATCTGGATTTGTTGCTTTTAGGTCGGTTGTGTTTTTAAGAATTTTTTCAGCCAGATTACTCATCCAAATTAATTGTTCAATTACCATCGAGGCTTCCTGCATTTTGGCTTGGCGCGTTTCTTTGTCAAGATCATCATCTTCGGCTAATCGCGTAAAATTTCTTCGTTTTAATTCTTCAAATTGTAAAGTCACATCTTCTTTTTCAAAAAAAGTATCTTTTAGAATAACTTCATTTCTTAAAATAGAAATAGAATGATCAAGATTGGCCAAAATAGTTTTAATGATATAATTGAAAGACTCAGAAGCAGAAGTCGTTTGATGAGACTGAATGTAAGTTGATAACGATGCCAATGCAGACAACAAAGAGTGATTTAAAACCACCAATTTGTTTACCAAAGGCATTGTTTTCTGTTTTGATTTTGGTTCCTGCATCATTCTTTGGAAAGAGGTCATTAAGTTCCCTATCTCAACAAAAGCATTTTTTCGGGCTAATCTATAAGAAGTTGGAACTTCTCCCTTTTTATTATAAAAATCAGCAATCTCTTTAAGATAATTTCGGTTGGCGCGAATAGCGTTTTCAATATGAATAGGTGTATTTATAAATTCCCATGCCGGCCATAAAAATTGGTTGGCAATAAAAGCTAAAACTGCCCCTGCAAGTGAATCTAAAATTCGGTATTGAATCACTTCGTTTATGTCTGGAGTTAAAATTCCGTAGATAAAAACCACATACATGGTCACAAATGTTGCGCTTATTTTGTAATTGATTTGAGTAAATGATATTCCCAAAAGCATACAAATTATAGAGAAAATACTCAGTGCAACGTGATTTTGAATAATAGATACAATTCCAAAAGCTAAAATACCGCCCAAAACGGTTCCGAACATCCTGTTGTAAGAACGTTCTTTGGTTAAGCCATAACCAGGTCGCATGATTACGACGATAGTAAGCAGAATCCAGTAAACATTTTGAAAAGGAAGAATTTGTCCCAGGAAAAAACCAATCAAAATCGTAATTGTCAGCCTTAGCGAATGCCTAAAAATAGAAGAAGAATAACTTAAATTTTCAATTAAAGTTCGCAATGGATAATATTGCGGTGTCAAGAACTTTTCAAGTTCTTTATCTTTGTCTTTTAATTTATAAGACTGCATTGCCAGCGAAAAGGCACGTTGAATAATTTTGATTTTTCCAACCTGATTTTTTGCATATTTCAGCATATTGGTCAGCATCAAAACACCTTCTGCAGCTTCTTCTTTTCCTAATGTTTTTTCGTAGTCAAAAATGGCAAATTCAAGTGCGTCAAGTTCGTTTTTCAAATCATGTTTGTCCACATAGGTACTAATGTGATTGACATTTTTTGAAAGCTTTTTTAAAGTCGAAGCCAGTTTGTAAGCCACATTTTGATACGTTCTTAAAACATCTGGATGTCTAGCAAATTTTATGTGAAGTTTGCTGTGGTCAAAAGAAGTATAAAGTGCTAATTCTTGAATTTCAACCAAAGTAATAAAAACCAAAAGCATTTTACGGTTCTGACTCGTAATTCCCGACGCATTCTGATTTCCAATCAGCATTTTCCTTAAATCTTCATGAATAAGATTCAGCTCAACCTGAACGGCCAGTTGTTTTTCGATAATTGCTCTTCTATTTGCTTCCGGACTCCATAAATCGCCTCTTAATTTTAAATATTTTGCAGTAAGTTTTATGCCTTCGGCAATCTGCAGTTCTACATATTTATAAGGCTGTACAAAATGAAAAACTAGAGAAACAATTAAATAAAGAATTCCACCAATAAAAATAAAACCAGAATATTCAAATGCCGCCCAGCCCTCGTGCAGATGTCCAAACGAAAGTGAAATGGATAATAAGGCTGAGAAAGAAATTAAAGTCGCACGCTGTCCATAGACCGAAATCATAGAACAAAGAAACAATAGAAAACCTAAAAAGATATAAAACAGAAACGGATAAGGATAAACGAGATTAACCAAAAGATTAACACCTGAAACGATAAAAGATGCTGCAATAAGTCCTTTAATTTTATGGCTCAATGAACTTGTAATATCGCTGGGATACGTATAAAAAGCTCCCAATGCAATTGTAAAACCAATTTCAAAATGACCTAAAAAATTTAAAACTAAAACAGGAACAACAGAAGCAATGGTTACTTTGGAAGCATTAAAAAAAGAAGTACTGTTAGTAAATTTCGAAATTTTATCAAACATAAAAAGAGGTTTACTAGCAAAGGTAAGAATTGTACGAATGAATTTGGCACAATTATAGCTGAGATTTTTAACGATTTGGAAAAAATATGATATAAAATAGTATTCGAATTATTCATTGACTATTTTTTACTATTTTTGCCAGCTGAAATATTAGAATTTTAGTTCTGTTTTACAGCACATAAAAAACATAAATAAAAACAAATGATTTTACCAATTGTAGGATACGGTGATCCTGTTTTGAGAAAAGTAGGGCAGGACGTTACACCAGAATATCCAAATCTAAAAGAAACGATCGCAAATATGTACGAGACTATGTATAATGCGTATGGAGTTGGACTTGCTGCACCGCAGGTTGGATTACCAATTCGTTTGTTTGTTATTGATACATCGCCTTTTAGTGATGATGAGGATCTTCCTTCAGCTGAACAAAAAGATTTGAAAGGTTTTAAAAAGACTTTTATCAATGCTAAAATCGTTAAGGAAGAAGGTGAAGAGTGGGGTTTTAATGAAGGCTGTTTAAGTATTCCAGATGTGCGCGAAGACGTATACAGAAAACCAACAGTGACAATAGAATATTGCGAAGAAGATTTTGTAATGAAAACAGAAGTATTCGATGGTTTAATTGCAAGAGTTATTCAACACGAATATGATCATATTGAAGGAATTTTGTTTACGGATAAAATTTCATCTCTTAAAAAACGTTTAATTCAAAAGAAACTTAAAAATATTACTGAGGGAAAAACGTTTCAGGAATATAGAATGAAGTTTTTTGCAGCCAAAAAAGGGAGATAAGTTTTCTATAGTTAGAAACAAAAAATAAATCAAATTCTTAATACTAATTTTAATAAAAATGAATTTAACGAAAATTTTAGCCATTTCAGGTAAACCAGGTCTATACGAATTGAAAGTACAAACTCGTACAGGTTTTGTGGCGGAATCATTAATTGATGGGAAGAAGATTACTGTAAATCTAAAAAGCAATGTAAGTTTATTGTCTGAAATTTCGATTTATACTTATGAAGGTGAAAAACCATTAACTGAAGTAATGCAGCAAATTGCCGTTAAAGAAAATAAAGGACAAGCGATTTCTCACAAAGAGGATAATGCTACTTTAGCTGCATATTTTAAACAAATTCTTCCGGATTACGACGAAGAAAGAGTTTACCCTTCAGATATCAAAAAAGTATTAAACTGGTACAATACACTTCAATCAAAAGGATTAGTTACAGATTTAGCTCCTGCAGTTGAAGAAGCTAAAGAAGAAGCTCCAGTTGCTGCAGAAAAGCCTAAAAAAGCTCCAGCAGCTAAAAAAGCTAAAGCTAAAAAAGAAGAAGAATAATAAATATTCTTTTTTAAATATATAATATCCTGTTAAGATAGTTTTCTTGACAGGATTTTTTAATTTTACAAGACCGAGTTAATTTAAAAGAACTTCAAAATGAATAGAGAAAACCAGTTAAAAGCGTTTGAAAGATTATTAAATATCATGGATGAACTTCGTGAGCAATGCCCGTGGGATAAAAAACAAACCCTGCAGACATTGAGACATTTAACAATTGAAGAAACCTACGAACTTGGTGATGCTATTCTCGATAACGATTTAAATGAAGTTAAAAAAGAACTTGGAGACTTGCTTTTACATATTGTTTTTTATGCTAAAATAGGAAGCGAAACAAACGATTTTGATATTGCAGATGTCTGCAATGAAATCTGCGAAAAGCTAATTCACCGTCATCCTCATATCTACGGAGATGTAAAAGTGGAAAATGAAGAAGAAGTAAAACAAAATTGGGAAAAATTAAAACTCAAAGAAGGTAAAAAATCGGTTTTAGAAGGCGTTCCAAGAAGTCTTCCTGCTTTGGTTAAGGCCAGCAGAATTCAAGATAAAGTGAAAGGCGTAGGATTTGATTGGGAAGAACCGCATCAAGTCTGGGATAAAGTACAAGAGGAATTACAAGAACTGCAAGACGAAGTACAAGCTGGAAATCAGGACAAAATCGAAGACGAATTTGGAGATGTTTTATTCTCTATGATTAATTACGCTCGATTTTTAAATGTAAATCCAGAAGATGCCTTAGAAAGAACTAATAAAAAGTTTATCAAACGCTTCCAATATCTGGAAAGCAAAGCAGGTGAACTAGGAAAACCTTTAATGGATATGACGCTTACAGAAATGGATGTTTTTTGGAATGAAGCTAAAAAGCTCTAATTATCAGCTAATTTTTTTAAAGCTCGTACATCTTTAAGCATAATCTTTTTTCCAACTAATCCGATCAATTCTAATTTATTAAAATCAGATAATAAACGAATACAGCTTTCTGTTGCTGTACCAATAATTCCTGCCAGTTCTTCTCTAGTTAGTTGAACTTTAAGGGTTTTATCAGTGTCTTCGCCAAAAGCATCATGAAGATGAAGTAAAGTTTCTGCTAATCGCTGCTTAACGGTTTTTTGAACCAAAGCAATTTTTTCATTTTCAGATTCTTTTAAATCCTCGCACACAGACTGCATCATATTTAAAGAAAACTGATTGTTGCTATTAAAGAAATTGATTATTTCAGCTTTAGGAATAAAACAAACCTCCATGTCAGCGATGGCTTTGGCAGTTAAATTTGCCGGCTCATTACTAATCATAGAACGCTGCCCAAGAAGTTCGCCGGATTTTACCAGTTTTACGATTTGGTCTTTTCCGTTTGCACTTAATTTGGAGAGTTTACCAACGCCATCTTTTACACAAAACACACCATTAGTTACTTCGCCTTCTTCAAAAAGAGCTTCACCTTTTTTAATTTTGTAAGTGGTTTTGCTATTCGCTAATTTTATAACTTCCTCTTTATTAAGAGCTTTTAATGAGCTTAGCTGACGTACAATGCATTGATCACATTTGTTCATGACAATATTTGTTTGCTGCAAAATTAAGGATATTTAAGGTTTTAAGGTATCAATATAGGGTAAAATATTCAGAAAAAATAGTAGAGGGTAATTTGGCTCTTTTATTTTATTAAATTAGAACTCAATTTCAAAATACATGATATTTGTCATCTAAATAATTGATAGTTAATCTGAAATTTGCGGCATAAAAACAAATTTATGAAGGAGCAAAGTTGTTTTCATTGTGGTTTATCCATTGAAAAAAATGAAGAAATCGATTTTGATGATAAGAAGTTTTGTTGCACGGGCTGTAAAACCGTTTACGAAATTTTCAGCACTAATGACTTAACCTCTTATTACGACTTCGAAAAATCGCCTGGTGCCACTCCACAAGACATTGCAGGCAAATATGATTTTTTAGAAAATGAATCAATACTTTCAAAAATTTTAGAATTTCAAGAAGGAAATACCGCTATTGTTTCTTTAAATATTCCTCATATTCACTGCAGTTCATGTATTTGGATTTTAGAAAACCTAAATCGACTTCAGTCAGGAATAAGTACTTCACAAGTTAATTTTCATGAAAAGAAAGTCCGAATTACATTTAATCCAGAAACTGTTTCATTAAAAGCAATAGTTAATCTTTTATGCTCAATTGGTTACGAGCCTTATATAAGTTTAGAAAATTACGAAACAACAAAAAACAAGATAGACAGAAGTTTAACTTATAAACTTGGTGTAGCATTTTTTTGTTTTGGAAATATTATGCTGCTTTCATTTCCAGAATATTTCGAAATGAAAGAATTTTGGTTAGATAGTTATAAACCGTTTTTCAGACTGCTGATTTTTATTTTAGCTCTTCCAAGTTTTTTATATTCTGCAAGTGGTTATTATGTTTCGGCATATCACAGTATTAGAACCAGAATGCTCAATATCGACATTCCAATTGCTTTGGGAATTATTGTAATGTTTATCCGTAGTTCTTATGATATGTTGATGGATCACGGACCTGGATTTTTTGATAGTTTAGCCAGTTTAGTATTTTTTATGCTTCTTGGTAAAATGTTTCAAATTAAAACCTATAGTTTTTTAAGTTTCGAAAGAGATTTTAAATCCTATTTTCCAATTGCGGTTACCAAAATCAATAAAGATTCCTCAGAAGAAAATGTTGCCATTTATGATGTTTTAAAAGGCGATCGATTATTAATTAGAAATCAAGAACTTATTCCCGTAGATGGAATTTTAATCAGCGAAAGCGCCGAAATAGATTATAGTTTCGTAACAGGCGAAGCAGTGCCGATTACTAAAAAATCTGGCGATAAAGTGTTTGCAGGAGGTAAGCAAATTGGTAAAGTGATTGAAATGGAAGTATTGCATTCTGTTTCTCAAAGTTACTTGACGCAATTGTGGAGTAACGAAATCTTTCAGAAAAAAGTAGATCAAAAACACAAAACCATAACAGATGCAATAAGCCGGTATTTCACCCCAATTTTACTGCTGATTGCATTTGCTGGTTTTGGTTATTGGATATTTATAGATGCAAATACTGCTTTTAATGTTTTTACAGCAGTTTTAATTGTGGCTTGCCCTTGTGCATTGGCGCTTACAGCTCCATTTACGTTTGGAAATATTTTGAGAATTTTAGGTAAAAAGAAATTCTATCTCAAAAATGCCGTAGTAATAGAACAGCTTGCCAAAGTTGATACAATTGTTTTTGATAAAACGGGAACGATTACAACCAATAAAAAATCGAATATAGTATATGAAGGAAGTAGTATTTCTGATTCAGATATTATACTAATTAAGAATGTACTTCGTGCTTCAAATCATCCTTTGAGCCGTATGCTTTACGATTTTCTGCCAGAAACAAAACGAATTAATATTGATAACTTTCAAGAGATTACCGGAAAAGGAATTTTGGCAAATGCTGCTGGCAAAGAAATTAAAATAGGTTCGGGACAATTTGTAAATGATATAGTTATAGATAGTTCAGAAATTGAAAAAACGGCTTTGCATATTAAAATTGATGGAATTTATTTCGGAAAATTTGTGTTCCAAAATCAATATCGAGAAGGTTTAGAGAACCTTTTTTCTACTTTAAGTAACGAATATCAAATCAAAGTGCTTTCGGGAGATAATGATGGTGAAAGAGCAAATTTAGAAGTTATTCTGCCAAAAAATACGGAACTAATATTCAATCAAAAGCCAGAACAAAAGCTTGAATTCATTAAGAAACTTCAAGAAAAAGGGCATAACGTCATGATGGTTGGAGATGGTCTAAATGATGCCGGAGCATTAGCGCAAAGTAATGTTGGAATTTCCATTTCAGAGAATGTGAATGTCTTTTCACCTGCATGTGATGCAATTTTAGATGCTTCTGAGTTTTCTCGTTTGAATTACTTTTTAAAACTCTCTCATAAAGCAATTTTGGTAATCAAGATGAGCTTTGCTTTGTCATTGCTCTACAACGTGGTTGGACTTGCATTTGCGGTTACTGGTAATCTTCTTCCAATTGTTGCTGCGATCATTATGCCGTTGAGTACAATTACTATCGTCAGTTTTGTTACTTTAATGTCTAACTACTTCAGCAAGAGAAATTTATATTGATTTTAAATAATTGAAAAGATTTTTTTTTTATTTTTAACATTCTTCTTTACTATGATAATTATCATATTTTAAACGCCGCTGACCTTGTAATTTTGTTAACATAAATTTACGGTATGAGTGTTATTTATCTATTAATTTCAGTAAGTATTTTCGTGGCAGTTTGCTTCTTTATTGCTTTCATTATTGCTGTCAAGTCTGGGCAGTATGACGACGATTATACACCCTCAGTCAGAATTCTTTTTGACGATGAGACCAAAATTATTTCCCCAAATAATAATTCACCAATCGAAGAAAAACAAGTATAATTATGGAAATGGAACAGTTTTATTACGACAACAAAATTGTAAAAAAATTCATTTACGCCACAATCCTATTTGGAGTTGTGGGTATGTTAGTGGGACTTACCTTGGCGGTAATGTACCTTTTTCCCAACATGACAGATGGGATTTCATGGCTGAGTTACGGCCGATTAAGACCATTACACACCAATGCAGTAATTTTTGCCTTTGTAGGTAATGCTTTTTTTGCAGGACTTTATTATTCACTGCAAAGATTACTAAAAGCCAGAATGTTTAGTGATTTTTTAAGTAATCTTCATTTCTGGGGCTGGCAGTTAATTATTGTCGCGGCGGCCATTACACTTCCGTTAGGTTACACTTCTTCTAAAGAATATGCAGAGTTAGAATGGCCTATCGATATTGCAATTGCATTAATATGGGTTGTAATGGGAATCAATATGATTGGTACAATGCTGCGTCGTAGAGAGCGTCACTTGTATGTTGCAATCTGGTTTTATCTTGCCACATTTGTAACAGTCGCAGTACTTCATATTTTTAATAACATTGAAATTCCAGTTTCTGCTTTTAAAAGTTATTCTGTTTATGCCGGAGTTCAGGATGCACTTGTGCAATGGTGGTATGGACATAATGCGGTAGCATTTTTCCTTACAACTCCATTCTTAGGTTTAATGTATTACTTCATTCCTAAAGTGGCAAACAGACCAGTTTATTCATATAGACTTTCTATTATACATTTTTGGTCTTTGATCTTTATTTACATCTGGGCAGGACCACACCACTTATTATATTCTGCATTGCCAAACTGGGCACAGAATTTAGGAGTTGCATTTTCAGTAATGTTAATTGCTCCATCTTGGGGTGGTATGATTAATGGTCTTTTAACTTTAAGAGGCGCATGGGATAAAGTTCGTGAAGAACCAGTTTTAAAATTCTTCGTAGTAGCGATTACAGGTTACGGAATGGCAACTTTTGAAGGTCCGATGCTTTCTTTGAAAAACGTAAATGCTATCGCGCACTATACAGACTGGATCGTTGCTCACGTACACGTTGGTGCTTTAGCTTGGAATGGTTTCATGTCGTTTGGTATCATTTATTGGTTAATCCCTCGAATGACAAAATCAAATTTATTTTCTAAAAAATTAGCAAACTTCCATTTCTGGATTGGTACTTTAGGTATTATTGTTTATACAATTCCTTTATATGTTGCTGGTTTTCAGCAAGCCTCTATGTGGAAACAATTTAATCCAGACGGGACTTTAACGTATGGTAACTTCCTTGAAACAGTAACAGCTATTATGCCAATGTATTGGATGAGAGCTATCGGTGGTACTTTGTACTTAATAGGTATGCTGACATTGGTTTATAATATAATAATGACAGTTAGAGCGGGATCTCCAGTAGAAGATGAATTGGCTCAAGCACCTGCTTTACAAAGAATCAGCAGCAGTCGAGTAAGAGGTGAAAAATTCCACTCTTGGTTAGAAAGAAAACCTATTCAATTAACCATTTTGGCTACAGTCGCTATTTTAATTGGAGGTATTATACAAATTGTACCAACTATTATGGTAAAATCTAATATTCCAACAATTTCAAGTGTAAAACCTTATACACCGTTAGAACTTGAAGGACGTGATTTATATATTAGAGAAGGTTGCGTGGGTTGTCACTCACAATCAGTTCGTCCATTTAGAAGTGAGGTTGAGCGTTATGGCGTACAATCTAAAGCTGGAGAATTTGTGTATGATCATCCATTCTTATGGGGATCAAAACGTACAGGTCCAGATTTATTAAGAGTAGGTGGTAAGTACAATGATAATTGGCATTTTAACCACTTCTGGAATCCGCAGAGTATCTCTGCAGGATCTATTATGCCGGGATACAAATGGTTATTTGATAATAAACCGATGGATATTTCATTAACACAAAAGAAAATGCAGGCAATGATTTCATTAGGTGTGCCATATACTCCTGAAGAAGTTACAAATGCACAAAAAACTTTAAGAGAGCAGGCTGTAAAAATAGAAAAAAGCTTAGAAAACGATCCTGACTTTGTAAAAAGTTATGAAGAAAGCAAGAAAAAAGCTGTTGCAAAAGGAGAAAAATTCATTCCTATGAATGAAAGAGAAATCGTTGCTTTGATCGCTTACATACAAAGACTTGGTACTGATATTAAAGTAAAAGAAACTTCTAAATAACAGCATTATGTTTGAACAAATAAAACACAATATGGAAACAATATCGGGTATAGAAATTTACCCGATTCTTTCTCTCTTGATTTTCTTCTTCTTTTTCGTAGGATTAGGCTTTTGGGTGTTTTCTTACAGAAAAGATAAAATTCAGGAAATGAGTAGTATACCTTTAGATGAAGGACTAGTTGTAATTACAAAAGACAGATAAAAATGAAAAAGTTTTTCCCAGTATATGTTAGAGTACCGTTGATTTTCTTCATCGTATTTGCCTTAATGGAATATTTTATAGATTCGGGCGATAGACCTGCTTTTATAAAATACCCAATGGTATCACTCTTTTTGTGTGTCTTTTTATTTATTTTGATTGCAATCGAAATTACATTGAGTGCCGTAAATAAAGTAATGTACCAATTATTGTCACCAGAAGAAAAGGCAAAATTAGAACATGAAGAAAGTTTAAGTTTCAAAGAAAGTACATGGTTTAAAAACCTAATGCAAAAATTGACGAAAACTTCACCAATCGAAAAAGAAGGCGATTTATTAATGGATCATGATTATGACGGCATTAAAGAGCTTGATAATAATTTACCGCCGTGGTGGGTATATTTATTCTACATCTGTATCATTTTTGGTGTAATCTATGTAGTGCGTTATGAAGTCTTAGGAGCTGATAACCAAGAGATGGAGTTGAAAAAAGAAATGGCTCAGGCAAAAATTGATGTTGAAGAATATTTAAAAACAGCTCCAGATTTGATGGACGAAAAAACAGTTGTTTTACTTACTGATGAACCAAGTTTAGCAGCAGGAAAAGAAATCTTTACTATGAATTGCGCGGCGTGTCACAGAGCCGATGGTGGAGGACAGATTGGTCCAAACTTAACAGATAATCATTGGATTTTAGGAGGTGGAATTAAAAACCTATTCCACACCATTACAAATGGAGGTCGTGATGGAAAAGGAATGATTTCCTGGAAAGGAACCTTAAAACCAAAAGAGATTCAGAAAGTAGCAAGTTACATTTTATCCCTGCAAGGATCGAATCCAAAAGACCCGAAAGAAGCAGAAGGAGAAGTTTGGGTAGATGAAAGCGCCGCGAAAACAGATGCTTCAAATACACAAAAAGATACCACAGAAGTTAAAAAATAAAATAAAATACCATGTCAAATTTACCAGACGAAGCTTTTAGAGATACTATCGGAACTATAGATGAAGGTGGTAAACGGAAATTTGTTTTTCCGAAGAAACCGTCTGGTAAATTTTACAATTACAGAAAAATTGTCAGCTATATTTTGCTGGCAATTTTAATCATAAATCCGTTTATCAAAATAAATGGGAACCAGTTTATGATGTTCAACATTCTCGAACGTCGTTTTAATATTTTTGGATTCCCTTTTTGGCCTCAGGATTTTTACCTCTTCGTTATTTCAATGCTAATCGGCGTTGTATTCATACTCTTATTTACAGTTGTTTTTGGACGAATATTTTGCGGCTGGATCTGCCCGCAGACTATTTTCCTTGAAATGGTTTTCCGTCGTATTGAATATTGGATAGATGGAGACCGTGGTTCGCAATCACGTTTGGCAAGACAGGAATGGAATGGAGAAAAAATTAGAAAAAGACTTATAAAGTGGACCGTTTTCTTTTTAATCTCTTTCCTTATAGCTAATGTTTTTCTTGCTTATTTAGTGGGAAGTGATACTTTGTTTTTGATGATTGAGCAGGGACCAATTCAGCAGGCAAGTAATTTTGTTGCACTTCTAATTTTTACTGGAGTTTTTTATTTTGTTTTTGTCTGGTTTCGAGAGCAGGTTTGTATAATTGCCTGTCCGTACGGGAGATTGCAAGGTGTTCTTTTGGATAATAAATCGATAAATGTTGCATACGATTTTGTTCGTGGAGAAAAAGAAAAAGGACGTGCAAAGTTTAGTAAAAAAGAAGACAGGGCTTTAACAGGAAAAGGAGATTGTATTGACTGTCTTCAATGTGTTCATGTCTGCCCAATGGGAATTGACATTAGAAATGGAACACAGTTAGAATGCACAAACTGCACTGCTTGTATCGATGAATGTGATCATATAATGGAATCGGTAGGATTGCCAAAAGGTCTTATTCGTTATGCTTCTGAAGATGAAATTGCTAAAAAAGAACCTTTTAAATTTACGGCAAGAATGAAAGGTTACACTGCAGTTCTGTTTATTTTATTGAGTGTTTTTGTTGGAATGTTATTTTTAAGAACTAATGTTCAAGCTGTTATTCTGCGTTTGCCGGGACAGCTTTTTCAACATGACGGTGATCAAATTAGTAATGTTTACACATATAAAATTGTAAACAAAACCATGAAAGATTACAGCAACATTCATTTCGAATTAATAGATCAGAAAGGAGAAATTAAAAATGTTGGAAAACAGCATTTTAAAATTGCAAAAGAAGCAATTTCTCAAGGAACATTATTTATAGAAATAAAAGAAGTTTTATTAGAAAGTGATAAAACAAAAGTAAAAATTGGAGTTTATAACGGTTCTGAACTCCTGGAAACAACAACTACAAATTTCTTAGGACCACGCAGTTTTAATTAAAATATTTATACCATGAAAATTAATTGGGGTACCGGAATTGTCATAGCATTTGGATTGTTCATGACGTTTATTTTATATTTTGTTTTTGAAGTACAATCAAATTCTAAATACGATAATGATTTGGTTGTGGAAGAATATTACAAACACGACACGCATTTTCAAGAAGAAATGGCTCGAATTCAAAATGCACATGATTTGCAGCATAAACCTTCAATCAAATACACCGATAATGGTGTGGCTGTAACTTTTCCTGCTGGATTTGAAAGTGATAAAGTAAAAGGAAATATACTGTTGTACAGACCTTCAAATAAAAAATTTGATTTTAATACGCAAATTGCTTTAACCAATTCAGCATTAATGATTCCACAGAAAAAATTGATAAAAGGCCGTTGGGATGTCAATATGGAATGGCAGTACGAAGGCAAAAAATATTTAACTAAAGAAGTTATCTACGTGAATTAATTTAATCTCAAAAAAATGTTATTCTCAGCTTTCTTTCTCGGCCTAATAAGTAGTCTGCATTGTGTTGGAATGTGCGGACCAATCGCAATGATGTTACCGGTAGACAGGCAAAATGAAGCGAAAAAGGTAACGCAGATTATGACTTATCATTTTGGAAGGTTGACAGCTTATGCTTCAATTGGACTGATTTTTGGATTATTGGGAAGAGGTTTTTTTCTAGCTGGATTGCAGCAAAAAATGTCCATAATAATCGGTGTAATTATGATTATTGTGGTCTTGATTCCAGAGAAAAAATTTGCAGAATATAACTTTTCAAAACCCGTTTATAAAATCATTTCAAAAATCAAAACTAATCTTGGCGCTCAATTTAGAAATAAGAGTTACAAATCTCTTTTTACAATTGGTCTTCTAAATGGATTTTTACCATGCGGAATGGTTTACGTGGCGCTGTTTGGTGCAATTGCTATGCAGAGTGCTTCTTATGGAGTTTTTTACATGCTCTTATTCGGAATTGGAACTATACCTTTGATGACGATTGTGGTATATGTCAACACCTTATTAAAATTACCTTTTAGAAATAAGATTCAAAAAGCAATTCCATATGTAGCAATTGTAATTGGAGTTTTATTTATCCTTAGAGGTCTAGGATTGGGAATCCCTTATATTTCACCTTCAAGTATGAGTTTGTTTGTACAGCAGACTCCAAACTGCCACTAACAAATAGAATATAAAAAGCTATACAGTCATCGAAAACAAATTGGTTTCCGGTGACTTTCTTTTTAGATGCAAGTCAAAAGCCATGCAAATATTACGTACAAAAGGTCTTCCTTCTTCGGTAATTTTAAGTTTTCCTTCTTCAATAACGATTAATTGATCTTTTGCGATCTCTTCTAAATCTTCTAATACACTCGGAAGTTCTTTAAAATAAAGAGAATCATTTTTCCAGGAAGTTTCTAATTCACAAGTTAAATTTAGAATGTGTTTTCTAATAATTAGATCCTCGTCATTTAGAATATGACCTTTTACAACGGGTAATTTATCCCATTCTAATAATTGATAATAGTCTTCCAGATTTTTAGTGTTTTGAGCAAAACTGTACCAGCTGTCACTAATTGAGGAAACTCCTAGGCCAATCATCGCCTGTGTTTTAGAAGCGCCGTAACCCATAAAGTTTCGGTGTAAATTTCCATTATGAGCTGCTTTATACAAAGTATCGCTTTCTAATGCAAAATGATCCATACCAATTTCATGGTAACCGTTTTTAGTCAGCAGCTTTTTGCCAGTTTCGTAAAGTTCTCTTTTTTCCGCATCTTTTGGAAGATTTTCATCATTAAAGCCACGTTGTCCATTTCCTTTTATCCAAGGTACGTGAGCGTAACTATAAAATGCTAAACGGTCTGGTTTTAAAGAATTTGTCTTTTCAACTGTATCAATTACATCTTCAACAGTTTGAAAGGGAAGACCAAAGATAATATCATGGCCAATAGAAGTATATCCAATTTCTTTTGCCCAAAATGTTACTTTGGCAACATTATGAAAGGGCTGAATTCTATTGATGGCTTTTTGAACTTTAGCAGCATAATCCTGAACGCCAAAACTCACTCGGCGAAAGCCTAAATCATACAGTTTTTTAAGCTGTTCATAAGTGGTGTTATTAGGGTGTCCTTCAAAACTAAATTCATGATTTTCTGCTTTTACTGCATAACTAAAAATTCCGTTGATAAGACTTTCGAGATTTTCTTTGGAAAAGAATGTCGGCGTTCCTCCGCCTAAATGTATTTCTTTTATAATTGGTTTTTCTGGAAGTACCCTGCAATATAAACTCCATTCTTTTAAAAGTGCTTTAATGTAGATTTCTTCAACAGAATGATTTTTTGTTATACGTTTATTGCATCCGCAAAAAGTACACATGCTTTCGCAGAAGGGAAGGTGGATGTATAAACTAATTCCGTTTTTTGAATTACTTTCTGAAAATGATTTTTGTAAAGAAGTTATCCATTTTTCTGCTGTAAAATCAGCTTCATTCCAGTAAGGAACTGTTGGATAGCTAGTATATCTTGGACCTGGGACATTGTATTTTTGAGTCAAAGAGATTTTCATAATGACGGATTTAGTTTACATCAAAATTAAAACATCATTGAGAGACAGAAAATGACAAATATCATATAACCAACAAAAAAAAGAGGCTCAATTTTGAGCCTCTTTAGTGAATTAAATAACTAACGTGAAATAGAATCTTGGATGATTTTATGCCATTTTTTTGCAAACTGATGATCTTGGTAGACGCTTATCTGTTTGATGCGGTCATCGTCAAAATCATAGAATGGGATTATTATTTTTTTAGATGTTTCTTTATCTTGAAATTCAAAATCAATTTTAATGATGGTATCAGAATGCGCATCTGTTGTCGGAATCAATTTGCAGGAAGTAACTGTATTTAAATCGACAAAAGTAGATTCCTGTTGGTTTGGATTGAAATTCATTAGTATGAATTTGTTGTTTTTCTGATCCAGCGTTAATGTTTTATTATTGATTGATTCAGTCAAATCAAAGCTTTCTGGATTTGTCGGATTGAATCTCTTTTTAATGTTCAAAATTCTTGATTTGCTTGCTGCGCTTGAGCGAGCAGAGAAGTATACTGGAATTGCGACAATAATTAAAATCACAATACCCATTATTGTTGTAGTAGTTTCCATAATATTTTTAATGAAATAAATAAATGATATGCAAAACAGTTTTCAATTTGAAAACGGTCTAGAGGTAGTTGAAGAATGAATCTTCAAATGAAAATCAAATATTTATTTACCAGAAAAAATGGAAAGCATAGAGTATGACTAAGACTTTTTTACTTTGAGTTGTAAATAGTTTAGTATAAACGGTAGTGTTTGTAACGGTTTGATGCTGAGGGATAAGAGGTAAGAGAGAATCAAAACATTTGATAATTCCAGAAGGATTTGTTTTGATGTTCGCTGCAAACTGATAACTTCCCTGAGGCTGAATAAATGCAGACGAATCTGCTATGTCTTTGCAGAAATTTGAATCTGATTTTTCCGTTTCAGTTATATGCACAGAAGCTGTGTCTGCCTGATAAGCAAACAAACCTGCAATCAAAAGTGCAATAAAAATAACGGTTTTACGAATCCAATTCATGTCGGCGAATTTAAGTCATAAAACACAATTAAAGAAATTTTATAGAATTAATTAACACTCAAAAACTATCCTCAGCCCATTTTTATAAAAAGCTGAGGATTTATGAAGTTATTGCTGCATCTTAAAATAGTAATCTGCAGAATGTTTGCCACTTCCATAAAACAAGAAAAAGATGCAGATTAGTAAAACTACAAGAGCTAGAATTAAACTTTCGGAATGCATTTTCCCCATGAAATTTATGAGAACAGCGCCAAACAATATAGGTAATTGAGCTGCAATTGCCCAACGGGTTAGTAGTCCGAAAATAATCATTATGCCGCCAATCATGTGAGCTGGAGCAATGTAATGCAGCATAAACATACCTCCGCCAAATCTATCTATTGGAGAAATTAACTCATGCAGGTATTGAATATTGGTGACAAATGAGACACCTTTCATAAATAAGAATCCACCCAAAACAATACGTACTAAATCAACCGGTAAATAAGTGTGCGAATTGGCCCACTTATTCAAACTTTTTACATTTTCCATGATGCTGTGTGATTAAAAATTATATACTAAGTTACTAAATTTTAGTAATATATTTAATTTTAACAGTCTGAAATTGAGTTTTTTGCCTTTTTTAACTGTGTGTTTTGAGAATACTTAAATGTTATACCTGAATTACGCCTAAATTAAATGGCTTTTGGATAGGAGAATGGTTTGCTGCTTCTATTCCTAAGGAAATCCAATTACGAGTTTCTAAAGGATCAATTATAGCATCTGTCCAAAGTCTGGAAGCCGCGTAGTAAGGAGAAGTCTGCTCGTCGTAGCGTGCTTTTATTTTATTAAATAATTGAGCTTCTTTTTCTTCGTCTACTATTTCTCCTTTCGCTTTAAGCGAAGAAGCTTCAATTTGTGCTAATACTTTTGCAGCCTGTGTGCCGCCCATAACGGCAAGTTCTGCACTTGGCCAGGCAAATATTAATCGAGGATCATAAGCTTTTCCGCACATTGCATAATTTCCTGCTCCGTATGAATTTCCGACAATAACTGTGAATTTAGGCACAACAGAATTACTTACCGCATTTACCATTTTTGCACCGTCTTTGATAATTCCTCCGTGTTCTGATTTGGAACCAACCATAAAACCTGTAACGTCTTGCAGAAAAACTAACGGAATTTTCTTTTGATTGCAATTGGCAATAAAACGAGTTGCTTTATCTGCACTGTCAGAATAAATAACACCGCCAAACTGCATTTCGCCTTTTTTGGTTTTTACGACCTTTCGCTGATTCGCTACAATTCCAACAGCCCAGCCGTCGATTCTGGCGTAACCGGTAATAAGAGATTGTCCGTAACCATCTTTATAAGCTTCAAATTCTGAATTATCAACCAAGCGTTTGATAATTTCCATCATATCATATTGTTCCGATCTGGCTTTTGGAAGGATTCCGTAAATATCGTTTGGATCTAAAGCAGGTTTTTCTGCTTTTATTCGGCTGAAGCCAGCTTTGTCATAATCACCAATTTTATCTACTATATTTTTAATTTTGTCTAAAGCATCTTTGTCGTCTTTAGCTTTATAATCGGTTACACCAGAAATTTCACAATGCGTTGTAGCACCGCCTAAGGTTTCATTATCAATAGTTTCGCCAATTGCAGCTTTTACCAAATAACTTCCAGCAAGAAAAATACTTCCGGTTTTATCTACAATCAAAGCTTCATCGCTCATAATTGGAAGATAAGCACCGCCGGCAACACAGCTTCCCATAACGGCAGCAATCTGGGTAATTCCCATACTGCTCATTTGAGCATTGTTTCTAAATATTCTTCCGAAATGTTCTTTATCTGGAAAAATTTCATCCTGCATCGGAAGATAGACTCCTGCGCTGTCTACAAGATAAATAATTGGAAGTCTGTTTTCCATTGCAATTTCCTGCGCTCGTAGATTCTTCTTTCCTGTTATCGGAAACCAGGCGCCAGCTTTAACCGTGGCATCATTTGCAACTACAATACATTGTTTCCCTTTAATGTAGCCAATTTTTACTACAACACCTCCAGAAGGGCATCCGCCGTGTTCAGGATACATTCCTTCGCCGGCAAAACCACCAATTTCAATACTTTTAGCATTATCATCCAATAAGTAAGCAATTCGCTCACGAGCTGTCATTTTACCTTCAGAATGTAATTTTTCAATTCTTTTTTCGCCTCCGCCCAATTTTACTTTGGCAAATTTTTGTTTTAATTCAGAAAGGAGCAGTTTATTGTGATCTTCGTTTTTATTGAAGTTTAAATCCATGATATCGTATTGATTTTGTAATATAGTGTTGGCTAATTTACAAAATCAATTGAAATAAACCAGTTGCTTTGTGAATTAAGAAGTCGCTTCTAAACTTCATTCTTATCTATTCTGTTAATAAAGAGATTTACTTTAATGTAAAGTCTATAAAATGAAAAAACATCCGTTATCAGCGGATGTTTTTTTATATCAATTAGATTTGAATTATTTTTTAGCAGCGCAAGCCATTCTTTTTAGTGTTGCCCATTGTTTTAAAGCATCACGAGCTTCAACAGCTGGATAACCCAGCATTGTTTTGCCTGCCGGAACATCACCAATAACACCAGATCCAGCACCAACTATAGCTCCGTCGCCAATCGTCGTATGGTCTTTTATAGAAGCACTTCCCCCAATAATAACGCCATTTCCTAAAGTTACAGAACCTGCCAAACCACTGTTTCCAGCCATAATACAGAACTTTCCAAGTTTACTGTTATGGCCAATTTGTACTAAATTATCAATTTTACAGCCATCTCCTAAAACTGTTGAACTGAATTTTCCGCGGTCAACGCAAGAATTGGCTCCAATTTCGACTCCGTTTCCAATAATTACATTTCCAATTTGTGGAATTTTTACTAAACCTTTTTCAGAACAAGGGCGAAATCCAAAACCATCTGCACCAATAGTTGCATTTGGATGAATGATACAATCGCTTCCAATATGGCAACGCTCACGAACAACGGTCCCAGACCAAATAATAGTATTTTTGCCAATAGTACATTCGTCCAGAATAGTCACATTTGGATAAATCGTTGCATTGGCACCAATTTCAACTTTTGGTCCAATATAGCAGCCAGCGCCAATTTTTGCACCTTCGCCAATTATAGCAGTTTCGTCTATAGTAGCCGTTTTGTGAATATTGGTATGAAAGATTGGAGTAGGAGGGGCAAAAAGAGCAAGAATTTGCGACATAGCCAAATCGGCATTTTTTACCTTAATAAAAGCACGGTTTTCGCCTGGCTCAATCGAAATGTCTTCATTTACTACAGCAATTGAAGCATTAGATGTTGACCAGTACTTTTCGTATTTTTTATTTCCTATAAAAGAAATTTCTGAAGTTGTAGCTTTTTCTAATTGCTCTGTTGCGGTAATGCTCTGTGAAGTAGTGCCGTAAATTACGCCATTAATTACTTCATTGATTTCTTGAATTGAATAGGATTTCATTGACAAATTTTAATCGACTTAGGGTTAATTTTTGCCAAATAAAATGAATTAGATTTTAATTACCTAATTAATTTTTCGCGTTCCTTAATAAAAATTTAAAATATAAGGCTTAAAATTTAAAAATTAACACTTTAAATATTAATTTACTAACAGTTTTTTAATGTTTGAAAGTGTTACAGCTCAATTTCGCCTCTTAATTTATTAAAAAAAGAGCTGGAAAATAATTAATTTAATTGTTAAGTGATGACTTACATTTGTTTTGTTAATGAATTCATTTCGTGATTATTAAAAAAAAGCGATTCGCTTTTTGTAAAGGAATCGCTTTGATAATTTATTCTTTGATTTTTGATAATGAAACAGCATTAATACAGTATCGTAATCCGCTTGGAGGCGGACCGTCGGGGAAAATATGTCCTAAATGCGCGTCGCATACATTGCAGGTAACCTCAACGCGAATCATTCCGTGCGATTTATCGGCATGGTAACCAACAGCATTTTCTTTTACAGGCTGTGTAAAAGAAGGCCATCCCGTACCTGATTCGAATTTTTCACTCGCATCAAAAAGAACAGTTCCACAGCATTTACATTCGTAAATTCCAGGATCAAACAAACTGCACAATTCAGAACTAAAAGATCTTTCGGTTCCTTTTAAACGCGTTACCTGAAATTCTTCCGGAGTCAGGATTTGTTTCCATTCTTCCTCCGTTTTCTCCACTCTTTTATCAGGAGTCGGATTTCCTTTATTTGTAAAATGAATTACATCTGCCCATTTTATCATAACTTTATTTTTTAGTTTTCAGTCTCGGTTTTCAGTCTCGGTCCCAGTTTGCTGAAAACTGAGACTGCGACTGAAAACTTTATTCTTCCTCCTTCTGTCCCATCATCATCAGATAGGCTTTAAGAAACGCATCTATATTTCCGTTCATTACGCCGTCAACGTCACTGGTTTCGTAACCTGTACGAACGTCTTTTACTAATTTATAAGGCTGCATTACGTAATTACGGATTTGCGAACCCCATTCAATTTTCATTTTTCCAGCTTCAATATCGGCACGTTGTGCTTGTTGTTTCTTTAGCTCGATTTCGTACAATTGAGAACGAAGCATCTGCATCGCACGCTGTCTGTTGTCTTGCTGTGATCTCGTTTCAGAACATTGAATCTGAATTCCTGTTGGCTTATGCACTAACTGAACTTTAGTTTCAACCTTGTTTACGTTTTGTCCACCGGCACCACTCGAACGAGACGTTGTAATTTCGATATCGGCAGGATTAATATCAATTTCGATACTATCATCTACAAGCGGATAAACATAAACAGAAACAAACGAGGTGTGACGTTTGGCGTTACTGTCAAAAGGTGAAATACGAACCAAACGGTGTACACCATTTTCCCCTTTTAAATAACCAAAAGAATAATCGCCTTCAAATTCTAAAGTTACGGTTTTAATACCCGCAACATCGCCTTCCTGAAAGTTAAGTTCTTTTATTTTATAGCCATAACTTTCTCCCCACATCATATACATACGCATCAGCATTCCTGCCCAGTCACAACTTTCCGTTCCGCCGGCTCCTGCAGTAATTTGAACTACAGCACTTAAACTGTCGCCCTCATCAGAAAGCATGTTTTTAAATTCGATGTTTTCAATATGCGTTTGAGTATTGCTGTATTGTTCATCCAATTCTTCTACAGAAAGTTCACCTTCTTTGTAAAAATCATACGCAAGCTGTAATTCATCGGTAAGTTCGATAGCTTTGTTGTAATCTTCAATCCATTTTTTCTTGTTTCGAAGATTTTTTACAATAATTTCTGCTTCTTTGGCATTGTTCCAGAAATCTGGTGCAAACGTTTTTTCTTCTTCGTTTGCAATTTCGATTAGCTTGGCATCAACGTCAAAGATACCTCCTCAACGCACCAAGGCGCTCCACAATACCTTTTACTTGTTCGGCTGTTGTCATAAATTAATTAATAGGTTTTTATATGTTTTTTAGAATTATTACGTTAATTTGGTCTATAGAAACTAGCAAGTTAAAATTTACTGAAACTTGCTCAGAATAACTATTTGTAATACGTAATTTTGCATACAAAAATAAGATATAGTTTTTAGAATATGGAAATAAATTTAATCAGCGATACCATAACAAAGCCTACTTATGAAATGCTGCAGTATATGTTTAACGCTCATGTTGGCGATGATGTATACAAACAGGACCCTACGGTGATTGAATTGGAAAATAGAACAGCAGAGTTTTTTGGTATGGAAGCTGGACTTTTTTTTCCGTCTGGAACTATGGCAAATCAAACCGCAATTAAACTGCATACACAGCCGGGCGAGCAGTTAATAGCCGATAAATATGCTCACGTTTATCATTATGAAGGAGGGGGAGTTTCGTTTAACAGCGGTGTTTCCTGCTGTTTATTAGATGGTAATCGCGGTATGATTACAGCATCACAAGTTGCTGCAGCGATAAACGATCCTGAGTTTTATCATAGTCCGTTAACAAGTTTGGTTTGTGTTGAAAATACAACCAACAAAGGCGGTGGTGCTTGTTATGAATTAGAAGATTTAAGAGAAATAAAAAAAGTCTGCGACGCCAATAATTTGAAATTTCATATGGATGGCGCCAGAATCTGGAATGCATTAGTAGCCAAAAGACAAAATCCGAAGGAATTTGGAGCTATTTTCGATACTATTTCAGTTTGTTTATCTAAAGGATTGGGCGCCCCTATAGGTTCGGTGTTATTAGGAAGTAAGGCTGATATTCACAGGGCGTTGAGAATCAGAAAGATACTTGGGGGCGGAATGCGTCAGGTTGGTTATTTAGCTGCTGCAGGATTATACGCTTTAGCGCATAATATTGAAAGATTGGCAGAGGACCACCGCCGAGCAAAAGAAATTGCAAAAATTTTGAGTACCAAACCTTGGGTTTCGGCAATAGAACCTGTAGAAACTAATATTTTAATTTTTTCGCTTGCCGAAGGTTACAGCGATCAGTTGTTAATTGAGAAATTAAAACAAAAAAATATCTCCATAAGTTCTATGGGGCACAACAAACTCCGAATTGTAACGCATCTAGATTACAGAGAAGTAATGCATACTTATGTGTTGGAAACGCTTTCGAAGTTTTAGGGAGGAGGTGCAAAGTTGCAAAGGTTCAGAGGGACAAAGGTTTTAAAAAGAATAGTTACAAAGTTACAAAGGTTCAGAGGGACAAGGTTTAAAAAAAAGACGCATAATGCGTCTTTTTTTATTACATGGAAGGACAAAGTATAAAAAACTTTGAGCCTATGCAACTATGAACCTTTGTACCTTTATTTAAACAAATTATCCATTCCAGGAATAGACGGCATATCCATTCTGGCAACAGCATCTAATTCTCTTTCGTTAACATTTGTAGCGTTTTCGATTGCTTTGTTTAGTGTAACAATCAAATAATCTTCAAGTTGTTCTTTATCTTCTAGTAAAGAATCGTCAATAGAGATTGATTTGATCTTTCTGCTAGCTGTAATTGTAATTTTTAATAATCCGTCAGCACTTTGTTCATCAATCAAAACAGTATCTAGACGCTTTTTTGTATCTTCAATTTTTTGCTGGGTTTCTTTAAGTTTGCCCATCATTCCCATTAAATCCATTTTTGTTGATTTTTTAAATTATTTCAGACAAAATTAGTATATTGCTGTGTTAAATCAATAGAATATTTTATGAAAATATTAATTCTGTTCTGTTGTGTTTGTACTATTTTTGCGTCTTCATATTTAAAAATTAATGCTCAGTCAATGCAAAATGATATATCGGCTCCAAAGGCCAACATAATTCCAAAAACATTAAAAAAACATAAAGAGTCTAGGATTGACAACTACTTCTGGCTTAATGACCGCGAAAATCAGGAGGTAATTGATTACTTAAATCAAGAGAATTCTTATTATGAGAGTATGACCTCTCACACTCAGACTTTAAAAGATAATCTCTTTGAAGAAATGAAAGCAAGAATTAAGGAAGATGATTCTTCTGTTCCTTATTTCTACAATGGTTACTATTATATTACCCGTTTTGAAACAGGGCAGGATTATCCAATTTTTGCTAGAAAGAAAGGAAGCATGTCTGCACAGGAAGAAATTTTGTTCAATTGTAATGAAATGGCAAAAGGACATACCTACTTTAAATTGGGCGGATTAAGTATTAGTCCAGATAATAAATTTGCCAGTTTTGGAGTGGATATTGTCGGAAGAAGAATTTACACCATTCAAGTTAAAAACTTAGAAACAGAAGAAATTCTAGCTGATAAAATAGAAAGTGTTACAGGAGCTTCGGTTTGGGCTAATGATAATAATACTATTTTTTATGTGAGACAAGATCAAGTAACGCTGAGAGCAGATAAAGTTTTTAAACATAAATTAAATACAGATTCTGAAAAAGATGTTTTGGTTTTTGATGAAGTCGATGATACTTTTAATGTTTCTATCAGTAAAGAAAAGTCAAGAAAATATATTGTTATCGGCTCTGGAAGTACTTTAACGACAGAATATAGAATTCTTAACTCTAATACTCCAGACGGAGAATTCACTGTTTTTCAGCCACGCGTGCGCGGTTTAGAATATAGTATTTCACATTACGAGGATTCGTTTTATATTTTGACAAATAAAGATAAGGCGACCAATTTTAAGTTGATGAAAACGCCTGAAGACAAAACAGGAAAGAAAAACTGGGTAGATTTAATTCCGCACAGAGAAGATGTTTTGTTAGAAGATATTGAAATTTTTAAAAATTATTTAGTTGTAGAAGAGCGTTCTAATGGATTAAGTCATATCCGAATCATGCCTTGGAACGGAGAACCAGATTATTATCTTCCTTTCGGCAGTGAAACCTATAATGCGTACACAACAACGAATGTTGATTTTGATACCGATATATTACGTTACAGTTATCAATCACTGGCAACGCCGTCTTCTATAATTGATTTTAATATGAAGACTAAAACAAAAGAGATTTTAAAAGAGCAGGAGGTTTTAGGCGGAAAGTTTGATAAAAATAATTATGTAGAAGAAAGAGTATGGGCAACGGCTAGAGATGGTGTAAAAGTGCCTATTTCTATGGTTTACAAAAAGGGATTAGAGAAAAATGGTAAAAATCCATTGTTGCTTTATGCTTATGGTTCTTACGGAATTACGATGGATACTTATTTTTCGTCAACAAGATTGTCGCTCTTAGACCGCGGATTTGTTTATGCAATTGCGCATATTAGAGGAGGTGAGGACTTAGGAAGACAATGGTATGAGGATGGAAAACTGTTAAAAAAGAAAAATACCTTTACAGATTTCATCGATTGCTCTAAATTTGTAATAGATCAAAAGTATACTTCTCCTGAACATTTATATGCAGAAGGAGGATCTGCCGGCGGACTTTTAATGGGAGTAATTGTAAATGAAGCTCCAGAATTATATAACGGCGTCATCGCTCAGGTGCCTTTTGTAGACGTAATTACCACGATGCTGGATGATAGTATACCGCTTACAACTGGAGAGTATGACGAATGGGGGAACCCAAATAACAAAAAATATTACGATTATATGTTGTCGTATTCGCCTTACGATAATGTAAAAGCGCAAGAATATCCTAATATGTATGTTTCGACCGGCTTGCATGATTCGCAGGTACAGTATTGGGAGCCAGCTAAATGGGTTGCGAAATTGAGAGATTTGAAAACAAATAATAAACTTTTGTTCTTAGATACCAACATGGATGCAGGGCATGGCGGAGCTTCGGGACGTTTTGAAGCTTTAAAAGACTTAGCAAAAGAATTTAGTTTTTTACTAGATTTAGAAAAAATTAAAAGCTAATTAGAAATTTTTTGTTAAATTTGCAACCTATCAAGGTTAATTTGAAAAATGCCTTTGATTAACTATTTTTTTATGAAAGAAGAAATAACCGCTTATAATAATGTTTTAGAGTTAATAGGTAATACCCCCCTTATTAAGCTAAATAAAATCACCGAAGAGTTAGAAGGGAATTTCTACGCAAAGGTAGAAGCTTTCAACCCAGGTCATTCCTCAAAAGATAGAATAGCATTATATATTATTGAAGAAGCCGAGAAGAAAGGAATTCTTTCTCCGGGAGATACCATTATCGAAACAACTTCTGGTAACACAGGATTTAGTTTAGCCATGGTGAGCATTATTAAAGGTTACAATTGTATATTAGCCGTAAGCTCAAAATCATCCAAAGATAAAATTGACATGCTGAGAAGTTTAGGCGCCAAAGTGTATGTCTGTCCCGCTCACGTTTCTGCAGATGATGAAAGATCATATTATAATGTAGCAAAACGTCTGCACGAAGAAACAAAAGGGTCAGTCTATATTAATCAATATTTTAATCAGTTGAATATTGATGCCCACTACAACACTACAGGTCCAGAAATCTGGGAACAAACCAAAGGGCAGATCACGCACTTAGTTGCTTGCAGCGGAACAGGAGGAACTATCTCAGGAACTGCAAAATTCTTAAAAGAAAAAAATCCAAATATTAGAATACTGGGAGTTGATGCTTTTGGTTCGGTATTAAAAAAATACCACGAAACAAAAGAATTTGATACGAAAGAAATTTATCCTTACCGTATTGAAGGTTTGGGTAAAAACTTGATTCCGTCAGCAACAGACTTTGATATTATTGATAAATTCATGAAAGTAACCGACGAAGAAAGTGCTCACTCTGCTAGAGAGATCACTCGTAAAGAAGGTTTATTTGTTGGATATACTTCTGGAGCAGTAATGCAGGCTATTAAACAATATGCAGAAGAAGGTGAGTTTACAAAAGAAAGCAATATTATTGCGATTTTCCCTGATCACGGTTCACGATACATGAGTAAAGTGTTTAGCGATGACTGGATGAACGAACAAGGCTTCTTTGACAGTGTTAATGAAGAAGAAGTTCAAAAAATTGAATTCGTAAAGTAAATAAAATTACTTTTATAAATATCAAACTCCATTCGTTTTACGAATGGAGTTTTTTTATGCCATTTCATTTAGGTTTCAAATTTGAATATTTAGTAAAATAGCGTATTTATACGTAAGAAATTAATAAGTTGACTAAATTTAGAATAGTATTTTAAGAATATCATTATAAGTTTAAAAATGTTGTTTAACGACAAAAATGATCATAATTTGTTATTTTAACGAGTATTTATGTAAGTTGTCGGAAATATTTTTGCTCCAATTTGTAATAATCTAGTTTAGCAGGGTTAAAATGACACAAGTTATTTAATCCCTAAAATCTATTATTATGAAAAAAGTACTACTCACATTAATGTTTGTAAGTTATTTGAATGTTAATGCGCAAACGCCAATTCAGGAATTTAACTTTAATAGTACTTTAAATAATACTTCCAACACAACTTCATTTATGGGAATTGATAATTTCGTTGCTGATAGAGCAGGAGATTTGAAAGGAGCCCAACGATTAAATAATAAAGCTTTAGAGGCTGTAATAGACAATCTGCCACAAGGTAAGAGTGCCAGAACAGTGAGTTTATGGGTTAAATTCAACGATATCTCAAATGCTAATTATATCTGGGGCTATGGAAACGCTTATAATGCGCAATACTGTGGTTTATTACACCAAGGAACGTCTTCTTCTAACGCTGACTTAAGTTTAGCTGCCTGGGGAGTTTCTAATGATGTTATAGTGTCGATTCCACTTGAAAAATATGTTTGGTACAATTATACAATTACATATGAAGGTGCAACTTCCAGAATATATCGTGACGGTAAGTTACTGAAATTTTTAGAAGGAATGACACGATCTACTAATGGCAATATTTTTAGATTGGGAGAAATCAACACCACAATCGGAATTAACGCTGATATAGACGATTTAAAGATTTATGATATTGCATTGACTCCAGAGCAGGTTAATGATCTTTACGAAAGCGGAAAACCAGTTATTTCTCTTGCCACAGCGCCGACAATTGAAATGAAAACTTCTAAAACCGCAGCTACTAAAGGAAAAACTGTTTCAAAACCCAATAATGCAACGATTATAACATCAAGTGACGTTAACGGAACTGCCAAAAATATAGAGATTTACTCCCAAGGTCAAAAAATAGTTGGAACCAATGCAATGGATATCAGTAATCTGCCAGAAGGAACTTATTTACTGAAAGTTACAAGTGCTCCAGCCAAAAAGATAACCTCCAAATAATAGATTTTTTATTTAGTTTTTTGATGTAGTTAGTTTTATGTTGCGCGAGCAATAGAGTTTTTTTTTTGAAATAGTAAAAAAGAAGCCTTTTAATTAAAAAGGCTTTTGTTTTTATCTCTTTTTCTGCTGGCCAGGAGCATACGGTTTTGCACTTTTGCTTCCCGAAATTTTCTTTGCTTGCCCAGGTGGTACTTTTTTACCAGATACTGCTCCAGAAGAGTGTGTATGTGTACCACAGCTCGTTATATTTAAAGCTAAAAATAAAAGCATCAATATTGTTATGGTTTTGTTATTAGTTGTGTGCATGTTTTGTAATTAAAGTTATTTCTACGATGTACAAATATAATTTTTAATGTAAAACCTTTAAAATATTAAACAGTAAAATGTATGTTTTTAATTTTGTGAGAATTCTATATTTATGTGTAGGAATTGTTTGGTGATACTGAATTAAAATCATAGTTTTAACAAAATTTATAAAAAAAATATTCGAAAACCTGAATTGTAAAGAAAGCTTATTACAAGATGTTTCAATTAAGATTTTCCCCAAAACCAAAAACATTCTGATAAATTTTATACCTATGAAAAAAATATTACTCACGCTACTGTTGGTAAGTTTTTTAAATACTAATGCACAAAATCCGGTTCAAGAATTTAATTTCAACGGAAATTTAAATAGTGCAGATAATACAATTTCCTTTCTGGGAGCTCCTGTTTTTGTAAATGACAGAATGGGAACACCTAAAAAGGCTTTAAGGCTTACTAATAAAGCTTATCAAGCCGTAGTGGGAGATCTTCCGCAAGAAAATAAACCAAAAACAATATCTATTTGGGTAAAATTTAATGCTGTAAACGCCGCCAATTATATTTTAGGTTATGGTACTGCTGCAAATGGACAATATTTTGGGTTAATTCAACAGCCAGCAGTTTCAGGAAGTTCGGACTTAAGTTTGGTAGGCTGGGGAGATACCAATAATGTTGTGGTTTCTGTACCATTGGTAAAGGAAACCTGGTATTTTTATAGCATTACTTATGACGGAAATATATCCAAAATATATCGTAATGGCGAATTATTAAAATCCGTAGAAGGAATTCAGCGTTCGGCAAAAGGTTATATTTTGAATATCGGAAAACTAAATACTTCTACAAGTATCAATGCTGATATTGATGATCTTAGATTGTATACCGTTGCTATGACAGATGAACAGGTTAGGGAAGCTTATAACAGTTCTAAAGCGGCTCCTGCTGTTGATGCTCCGACAGAATCGGCACCAGTTTCTAATGCAGTTAAGAAAACAATACCAGCATCCGTAAAAACAACAACTCCTCCAATTATTGTTGCTTCTTCCAATGACATAAATAAAGGCGGAAAAAACATTGAGGTTTTCTCGCAAGGAAAAAAAATAATGGACTCGAATGGATCTAATATTAGTGATTTACCTGAAGGAACGTACTTGATTAAAGTTACTAATGGAACTCCAAAAAAATAATTGATTTAATTTTATATAATCAGAAAGCCTTCTAATTTAGAAGGCTTTCTGTTTTTTAGCTGATTACGCTGATTACTATAAAAAGAACTACTAGTAATATTACAGCAAATCTTGTGATTTTTGAGGCCTGCATAACTTTATATTTAAATTAATTTATTTCTGAGATTAGCAAATATAAATTTTTATTTGAATCTAGGATGCTAAAATTTTGTCTTGTCCTGAAATAGCGATACACAAAAAGTATCATTATGGAAAAAGATCAAGAATTGCGCTATGTTAAGCGTACACAGAAAGATTACAGTATGTCTTTAAAACTTCAAATTGTTCAAGAAATAG
>NZ_MRCQ01000007.1 GCF_002304005.1 Flavobacterium sp. ACN6
ACAGCAGTTCCAAATGCAGTAACAGCAGTAACAGTTGGAAATGTAACCGCAAACGACACCTTAAACGGAACAGCAGTTACAGCATCAAACACAGATGTAACGCCGATTACAACAGGTCCTTTAAGTATTGATGCGGACGGAGTCCTGACTCTTGCGCCAAATACAGTATCAGGCACCTATAAAATTACTTACGAATTATGCGAAACGGGCGCAAACCCTGCAAACTGTGATACGGCAGAAGCGACAGTTGTGGTTAAACGAACTCTGGATGCAAAAGATGATTCTTCATTTACAGCAGTTCCAAATGCAGTAACAGCAGTAACAGTTGGAAATGTAACCGCAAACGACACCTTAAACGGAACAGCAGTTACAGCATCAAACACAGATGTAACGCCGATTACAACAGGTCCTTTAAGTATTAATGTGGACGGAGTCCTGACTCTTGCGCCAAATACAGTATCAGGCACCTATAAAATTACTTACGAATTATGCGAAACGGGCGCAAACCCTGCAAACTGTGATACGGCAGAAGCGACAGTTGTGGTTAAAGGAACTCTGGATGCAAAAGATGATTCTTCATTTACAGCAGTTCCAAATGCATTAACGGCAGTAACAGTTGGAAATGTAATTACAAACGACACGCTAAACGCAGCAGCAGTTACAGCATCAAACACAGATGTAACGCCGATTACAACAGGTCCTTTAAGTATTGATGCGGACGGAGTCCTGACTCTTGCGCCAAATACAGTATCAGGCACTTATAAAATTACTTACGAATTATGCGAAACGGGCGCAAACCCTGCAAACTGTGATACAGCAGAAGCGACAGTTGTGGTAAAAGGAACTCTGGATGCAAAAGATGATTCTTCATTTACAGCAGTTCCAAATGCATTAACGACAGTAACAGTTGGAAATGTAACTACAAACGACAAGCTAAACGGAGCAGCAGTTACGGCATCAAACACAGATGTAACAGCAATTACAACAGGTTCGTTAAGTATTGATGCGGACGGAGTCCTGACTCTTGCGCCAAATACTTTATCAGGCACTTATAAAATTACATACCAATTATGCGAGACAGGCGCAAACCCTGCAAATTGCGATACAGCAGAAGCTGCGGTTGTGGTAAAAGGAACTTTGGACGCAAAAGATGATTCTTCATTCACAGCAGTTCCAAATGCATTAACGGCAGTAACAGTTGGAAATGTAACTACAAACGACACGCTAAACGGAACAGCAGTTACGGCATCAAACACAGATGTAACGGCAATTACAACAGGTCCTTTAAGTATTGATGCGGACGGAGTCCTGACTCTTGAGCCAAATACAGTATCAGGCACCTATAAAATTACTTACGAATTATGCGAAACGGGCGCAAACCCTGCAAACTGTGATACAGCAGAAGCGACAGTTGTGGTAAAAGGAACTTTGGATGCAAAAGATGATTCTTCATTCACAGCAGTTCCAAATGCAGTAACAGCAGTAACAGTTGGAAATGTAACCGCAAACGACACCTTAAACGGAACAGCAGTTACAGCATCAAACACAGATGTAACGCCGATTACAACAGGTCCTTTAAGTATTGATGCGGACGGAGTCCTGACTCTTGCGCCAAATACAGTATCAGGCACCTATAAAATTACTTACGAATTATGCGAAACGGGCGCAAACCCTGCAAACTGTGATACAGCAGAAGCGGCGGTTGTGGTAAAAGGAAATATTAAAGCAGTTGTAGACATAATTTCTCCAATTAATGGAAATATTGGTGGAACTACCGCTGCATTGACAGGAAATGATACTTTAAATGGAAATCCAGTTGTAATAGGAACGAATTCTGGTAATATTAGTGTAAATATAGTGGGGACATTACCGACAGGATTGACATTAAATGCAAATGGAACTATTACAGTAAATCCCAACACTCCAAAAGGAGATTACAATGTAGAATATATAATATGTGAAGTTGGTGCGATCCCTGCCAATTGCGATTCTGTGACTATAGTGATACCAGTTACATCAGGTGATCTTGTAGCAAATGAAGATCTTGTGGCTTCAATCGTTGGATCAAATACAGATCAGGCATTGGGTATAAATGTTTTGGATAATGATACTAAAAACGGAGTAAAATTAGATCCTGTAGATGTAATTCTGAAAGTTTCAAAATCAGATCCAAAAGGGTATTTAGTATTGAATCCAGATGGAACATTGACTTTAGGAGCTAACGCCCCAGCAGGAGACTATGAGTTAGAATATACAATCTGCGAGAAATTAAATACTTCAAACTGTAAATCGAATACAGTTAAGGTAACCGCAACTGCTCCAAAAATTGAAGCAGTTGCAGATCCCGTAACTTCAATTAATGGAAATATTGGAGGAACAACAATATCGTTAATTGCTAATGATAAATTAAATGGAAATCCAGTAGCAGCAGGGACATCTTCAGGAGAGATTAAGTTTAATATTATTGGAAAACTTCCTGCAGGATTTACATTAAACCCAGATTATACCATTACTGTTGCGCCAAATACGCCGGCAGCAAATTATAATATAGAATATCGCATCTGCGAAAATACCAATCCGACAAACTGCGATTCAGTAATTTCAGTAGTAATAGTTACAGGAGGAAATCTTATTGCAAATGAAGATCTTGTACCATCTGCAGTTGGAGTTAACGTTCCGCAAACAGTAATAAATGTTTTCAAGAATGATACAAAGGATGGAAACGCTCTTGTACCATCAGATGTAAAACTTACTCCAGGAACAGATCCAAAGGGTTACTTAACATTAGATGAAAATGGAAATGTTATCCTTGCGCCTAATGCACCAGCAGGAGATTATGAGTTGCCATATACAATTTGTGAGAAATTAAATTTAGGTAACTGTAGCTCTAATGTTGTAAAAGTAACGGTAACAGAACCAAAAATGACAGTAACAGCAGACAGCTACTGTGCAAACAACGTTCCTTACGTAAACTATGCAGTTACTCCGGATAATTTTACAACAAGCAATCTATTGACAATTAAATGGATTGATAGTGCAAATAATGTTGTAGCGACTCAATCAAACTTACCATTAAGCGGTACTATTACCTGGCCGGGTGCAGTAGTTGATGGCAGTGGAAATGGAGTAGATTGGCCGGGATGGATTTTAAATAACGAACAGTGGACAGAAGGAACAGACGGCTTTGAACTTACACGAAATGGAGTGAAAATGGAATTTTCATTAAATCCAACCGTTACTGTTTCTGTTGCTTATCCAGCAGCGGTATCAGGTTGTAATGCGCGTCCAACATTCTCAATTAAAGCAAATAATGACGAAGCAGGACCAATTGATGTAAAAAAAGGAATTGATGCTTCACTTAATATTTTTGCAAATGATATTTTAAATGGAGTAAAACCAAATTCTTCTGATGTTATTTTATCAACAGTTGTTGCAAATCCAAATTTGACGCTAAATCCAAACGGTTCAATAGACATTAAGACAAATACGCCAAACGGAATTTATGAATTAACGTATCAAATTTGTGACGCTTCAAATACTTCAAATTGCAGTCAGGCGGTAATTAAAATTACGGTGTTGAATAGTGTGGACCCAGCTCCTCCAACATCAATTCAAATTACTTTAGAAAATGACAATAACAGCAGTGTTGATGGAATTAACGGCGCTATTGAATTTGTGAATGTTTTAGATAATGATTTGATAAACGGACAGCCAATCAATCCTGAAAATGTTTTAGTTAAGCCTTTAACAACTAACACCTATTTTGAATGGAATGCAGATGGAACTGTAAGTGTTAAACCAAACACACCAGGAGGAGATTATGTATTAACGTATCAGGTTTGCGAAAAAGGAAGTACCACAAATTGTGCAACAGCTGTTTTAAATGTTTTTGTTGAAGTTCCAGCTATTGCAGTTGTAAAAACTGCCGTTTTCAACGACGAAAACAAGAGCGGTTTTGCCAATGCAGGAGAAACAATCACGTATAAATTTACGGTAACAAACACAGGAAATGTACCTCTTATAAATGTTATAGTAACAGATCCTTTAACGGGAGTAGTAGTTTCAGGACAATCAATTTCATTGGCTGTGGGTGAATCTAACAACTCTAATTTCAGCGCGGTTTACAAAATAACACAAGAAGACATTAATCGAGGCAGTGTAAGTAACCAAGCATCTGTAAAAGGAAGCAGTGCAAGAGGAGTAAATGTTGAAGATCTTTCAGACGATTCAAGTAATAGTGGAGATAATCCTACTGTCTTAGATTTAAATGGCTGTTCAATTAAAGTCCTTAACGCTTTCTCTCCAAATGGAGACGAGAAGAATTCAAGATTTTATATTCGAGGTATAGAATGCTACCCAGAAAATACCGTTGAAATTTACAATCGCTGGGGAGTTTTGGTTTTCAGTATAGATCATTACGATAATAATGACAGAGTCTTTACAGGATATTCTAACGGGCGTTCTACGGTTAAACAGACAGACGGCCTGCCAGTAGGAACCTATTTCTATATTTTGAAATACAAAGACAGTGCTAATAACCCACACCAAGAATCAAGTTACTTATACATCAATAAATAAAAATAGATTACGGCTTAGTGCATCTAAGCCGTTTAAAGCTTACTAAATGAAAAAGTTAATTTTAATTTTTATGTTTTTTTCGATTGTGTCCAATGCGCAGCAAGACGCGCAGTTTACGCAGTATATGTATAATACAATCGAAATTAATCCGGCGTACGCAGGTTCGAGAGGAGCTTTGAGCGTCTTTGGATTATACCGTACGCAGTGGGTTGGGCTAGATGGTGCGCCAGAAACAAGCACATTTTCTGTAAATACACCTTTAAGTAATAGCGATTTAGGTTTAGGCGTTTCTTTAGTAAATGATAAAATTGGACCAACGACAGAAAATACACTATCGGCAGATTTGTCTTATACTATTCCAACTTCAGAATCATGGAATTTATCTTTCGGAATAAAAGGAACAGCAAATCTTTTTAATCTGGACATCAATAAATTGAGTATGGAAGATCAGGACGATCAGCAGTTTCAGAATTTGAAAAACAGAATATCTCCTAATGTTGGTGCCGGAATTTATTACCATTCAGATCGTGCTTATATCGGATTATCTGTGCCAAATTTTATCGAAACAAATCGTTATGATTCTGATGATACAGCTATTTTCAAAGAAAAAATCAATTATTATTTAATTGCAGGTTATGTATTTAATCTGGATCGTTTAGAATACATCAAATTCAAACCAGCTATAATGACCAAAATGGTCGAAGGAGCACCTTTGCAGGTAGATGTTTCAGGAAATTTTATGTTTAATGATAAATTCGTTTTAGGAGCTGCGTATCGCTGGAGTGCTTCTGTTAGTGCTATGGCAGGATTTCAAGTTACAAAAGGAATGTATATAGGTTATGGTTACGATCATGAAACTACAAGATTGAGAAAATACAATTCTGGATCTCATGAAATTTTCCTAAGATTCGACTTCTTCAATAATTATAATAAAATGATATCTCCAAGATTCTTTTAATGATACCTATGAAAGTTAAAAAATTACTTTTGATCTTTTTGCTGTCAGCTTTTTTTTCAAATGTGAATGCCCAAAATCCATTCACCAATATGAATTTGAAATATGCAGATAAAAAGTACGATGAATACGCTTACGCGGATGCCATAAAAGTGTATGAAAATTTAGTAAACGCCGAGAACAATAATGAAGGAATTATGCAGCGTCTCGCAAATTCTTATTATTTTAATGGAGAGCTTAAAAGCGCATTAAAGTGGTACGAACAATTATTTGCAATAAATCCAAATCAGCAATCAGAATATTTGTACCGTTACGCACAATCTTTAAAATCGGCAGGGAATTATCGTAAATCTGACGAAGTTTTACAAAAGTTTAATGAACAAGCAGTATTAGAAAAAAGAGCCGATTTAATTCGAAGTGATAAAAATTATTTAGAGCTAATAAAAGAAAATTCAGGCCGATTCCAAATTGCCGATGCTGGAGTGAATTCTAATTTTTCAGATTATGGAAGTACGGTTTACAATAATAAAATAGTTTTTACATCTGCGCGCGATACAGGCGGAGTCGTTAAAGCTAATTTTCAATGGACAAACAGATCTTTCTCTCGATTATACACCGCAGTTTTAATGCCCGATGGAAGTGTTGGAAAACCAGAGCTTTTAGTAAAAAGGAAAAAAGACAATTTCAATGAGTCAAGTCCGATTTTTACAAAAGACGGCAGAACGATGTATTTTACCCGAAATAATTTTACGGACGGAAAAAGAAGAAGCAACGATAAAAATGTTACGCTTTTAAAATTATACAAAGCAGAATTAATTGATGACGAATGGAAAAATATTCAAGAACTTCCATTCAACAGCGACCAATATAGTACAGCACATCCAGCTTTAAGTGTGGACGAAAAAACATTGTATTTCGCATCAGATATGCCCGGAACGTTGGGACAGTCAGATCTTTTTAAAGCTGCGATTAACGAAGATGGCACTTTTGGGAAACCAGAAAATTTAGGTCCTGCAATTAATACCGAAGGAAGAGAAACTTTTCCTTTTATTTCTGGAGATAACGAATTGTATTTTGCAACTGACGGTCGACCAGGTTTGGGCGGATTGGATATTTTTGCTGTGCGAATAAAAGCTAACGGAACTTTTGACGAAGTGCTTAATGTTGGCGAGCCTGTAAATAGTAAGCAAGATGATTTTGCTTTTTCTATTGACAGTAAAAACAGAAACGGATTTTTCTCTTCAAATAGAGAAAGCAGTCAAGGTTTAGATGATATTTACCGATTTACCGAAACCAAAAGATTAATCTGCGAACAAAACTTGACAGGAACAGTAACTGATGCAGAATCTAATGAACTGCTTGCCAATACTTCACTTACTTTGTTTAACGATAAATTTGATCCAGTTGGAACAATTTTTACAGATGATAAAGGAAATTATAGTTTTACTGCTGTAAAATGCGGCAGAAAATATACGATTAGAACCTCTAAGAATGATTACAACGCAAAAGAAGTTGCTGTACATATTTCAAAAGATGCCGAAACTACTTTGATGATTGGATTAAATAAAGTTTTCAAACCTTTAGCAGCAAAAACAATCGAAGTTAAAAAAATTGCGATAAGTCCAGTTAAATTGGGATCAATAAGAGTCGGAGCAGATTTAGCAAAATTATTGCATCTTCCAATGAACTTTTTTGATTTGGGTAAAGCAACAATCAAAAAAACATCAGAACCACAATTATTAAAAGTGGTAAATCTTTTAAAGGAATATCCAAATATGAAATTAGATATTCGTTCTCATACCGATAGTCGTTCGTCTTCAGAAAGCAATCAGATTCTTTCAGAAAAAAGAGCACAGTCTACTAAAAACTGGCTTGTTCAAAAAGGAATAGGCGAAGAACGTTTGTCTGCAAAAGGTTATGGCGAAACGCAATTGGTAAACAAATGTGCCGACGGAGTAAAGTGTACCGAAAAAGAACACATGCAAAACAGAAGAAGTGAGTTTATTATTGTGGCAATGTAATTAAAGAAATTCCAATTTTTTGAAATTCTAAATTCCAATTGGCTTGATAAAATAATTGTCAAGAAGTACGAAATCAAAGCCCTTTTCTAAAGTTTAGAAAAGGGCTTTTGTTTATCATTTATAATTTTAGAATCTGCACTTATCATATAATTTATTTCACTTAAAAGCTCAAATTCATCCAAAGGAATCAGTTGTAAAATAGTTTCCAAAATAAGACTCACATTAATGGATTGACTTTTGTTTGTTCCAGAAATTTTATTCGCATCCTGATCCAAAGCTAGAATACATAACTTTAGCATGTCTGTAATAACATACCCCAATTCAGCATAGTTTAGAAATTTAATTTGGGCAACATTCACTTCGGTTTGGTCATTTGATGGTTTTAAAGTTCGGAAATATAAAGAAGTAAGTTTTTTTAGATGATCTAAATTTTTAGTTTCATTCGATTCCATAGTAGATATTTTAATTATGACTAGTTTTGAATTAACATTTTATTGTTCTGATAATTTTTATATACCCTCCAATTTGATTTGTTATTTCTAAGACACCACAATGTTTTTGTAAGTTTTTTTTTATAATTCAAATTTGTTTAAACTTGTAAAAACTTGCAACGACATATATGTCGGGTTATGTTTTTTTATAGTTAAAGTATTTAGTATGAGTAAATATTGACTGAAAAATGTAGAAAATTTAAGTTTAGTCCCAGAGGGACGTAATATTTATAGAGATATTATAATCCCCATAAAAGAAACCCCATCGGGGTGATATGTCGCTCCAAAATCTTTTTTCTATTCAAATATCCCTACGGGATAATATTTGGGTGGGAATTTTTTTTTTCTACCAATGAATAACTCCTAGCGGAGTTTCTAACTATATGTTTACTTTTTTATACAATCCTGATTGATATTTACTTTGCGGCCAATCTATAATTTCTCACAGTGTTTTTTCTACAAAAACTCCGTTAGGAGTTTATCATCGATAGCCTTGAAATGATTTTCGATCCGCATTTTGTCCCTTCGGGACATCTGATATTGTGACAAAAACAATTAATAAATAATTAATTTCATTTTATTTTATTATTCACGTTTAAACAATAAAACAAATCTAATTTTCCTCAGTCCCAGAGGGACGTAATATTTATAGAAATATTATAATCCCCATAAAAGAAACCCCATCGGGGTGATATGTCGCTGCGAGGGAGCTTTATTCCTTGTATTATCTTTTGCTATAAATATTTGGTCCGCTGGAGCATTTTAAAAATCTCTTTTAGTTGTAAAAATTCAATAAAAGTTAAAAAATCTAATTTTCTTCAAAAAATAAATCTAAATCTTTTCTTTCTTTAATGGATAATTTTGAAAATATTAGATTTTATGTATAATGTTTAAAATGAATAAGTTGTGATTTTAAAAAATCGATTTCGCTGCAAATCATGTTTGTTTTTATTATAACTTTATAAACCTAAAAATTTTTCATTATGACTGTAGATCAAATACTTAAAGCAAAAGGAAGAAATGTGTATTCCGTTGTTTCCAATTTAACGGTTTATCAAGCGTTAAAAGTAATGGGAGAAAAAAACATTGGAGCAATCTTAATCATTGACGATAATGATTTAAAAGGAATATTGTCTGAAAGAGATTATGCCCGTAAAATTGTTTTAAAGGATAAATCTTCTAAAGAAACATTTGTTCATGAGATTATGGAAAGTAATGTTTTTACAGTAAAACTTTCTGATAATCTTGAAGATTGTATGGAACTTATGAGCGAAAAAAGAATAAGACACCTGCCTGTATTAGAAGATGGAACAGTGGTTGGAATAATTTCAATCAGCGATGTGGTGAAGGCAATTATAGAAATTCAAAAAGATACCATTAATCATTTGAATTCTTATATTTCTCAATAAAGCACAGCTAAAAGCGATAAAAATTTAAAACGAGTCCAATTTCTATTGGACTTTTTTTATTAATCAAAATCGATTTTAAGAAAAGAAAACGCTAAAAACACGCCATTTTAAAACAAGACTTATATCTTTGTAAGCTAGAATAAAAGCTAAAAATAATGAACAAAGAGAGTAAAAGAAGAGAAGCGTTACTGTACCATTCAGAACCGACTCCAGGAAAAATTCAGGTAGTTCCAACAAAAAAATATGCAACCCAAAGAGACTTATCATTGGCTTATTCGCCAGGAGTTGCAGAACCATGTTTAGCAATTGCAGAAAACATTGATGACGTTTATAAATATACAGCAAAAGGAAATTTAGTAGCTGTAATTTCAAACGGTACAGCTGTTTTAGGTCTAGGAAATATAGGTCCTGAGGCAGGAAAACCTGTAATGGAAGGAAAAGGTTTATTGTTTAAAATATTCTCTGATATCGATGTTTTTGATATCGAAATCAATACCGAAAATGTTGAAGAATTTATTCAAACGGTAAAAAATATTTCTCCAACTTTTGGAGGAATCAATCTTGAAGATATTAAAGCACCAGAATCTTTTGAAATCGAAAGAAGACTGGTAGAAGAATTAAATATTCCGGTAATGCACGACGACCAGCACGGAACAGCAATTATCTCTTCAGCAGCTTTAATCAATGCACTTGAATTAGCAGGAAAAAAAGCAGAAGACGTAAAAGTAGTAGTTTCTGGAGCAGGATCTGCAGCAATTGCATGTACTGATTTGTACGTTTTATTGGGTGTGAAAGTGGAAAATGTTTTAATGTTCAACAGTAAAGGACTTTTAACAAAAGACAATCCTGCACTTTCAGATTTACAATTAAAATACGCTATCGACGGACCAAAAATTTCTTTGGCAGAAGCAGTAAAAGACGCAGATGTTTTCATCGGATTATCGTCAGGAGATATTCTTTCTCCAGAAATGCTGTTGACAATGGCAAAAAGTCCGATCGTTTTTGCAATGGCAAATCCGAATCCGGAAATCGATTATAATTTAGCTGTAGAAACTCGTAAAGATGTTATTATGGCGACAGGACGTTCAGATTTTCCTAACCAGGTAAATAACGTTTTAGGTTTCCCTTATATTTTTAGAGGAGCACTAGACGTTAGAGCGACTAAAATCAACGAAGAAATGAAAATGGCGGCTGTAAAAGCTTTAGCTATTTTGGCAAAAGAACCAGTTCCAGAACAAGTTAACGTAGCTTACGGAGCGACAAAATTAGGTTTCGGACAAGAATATATTATTCCTAAACCATTTGATCCTCGATTGATTACTGTTGTAGCTCCTGCAGTTGCAAAAGCAGCAATGGAATCTGGAGTTGCAAAGAATCCAATTACAGACTGGGCAGCTTATGAAGATAATCTTCGCGAGCGTATGGGGAATGATAATAAAATGGTTCGATTGATTACCAATCGTGCAAAATTAGATCCTAAAAGAATTGTTTTTGCTGAGGCAGACCAGTTAAACGTACTAAAAGCAGCACAAATTGTTTATGAGGACGGAATTGGATTCCCAATTTTGTTAGGAAATAAAGAAGCAATTTTAGAATTAAAAGCAGAATTAGGTTTTGATGTTGATCTGGAAATCATTGATCCTAAAACAGATGAAGAAGCAGAGAGACGTAACAAATTTGCAAATTCTTTCTGGGAAACGAGAGGACGCAGAGGGGTTTCTAAACTAGATGCTGAGAAATTCATGCGCGAAAGAAACTATTTTGCAGCAATGATGGTTAACGAAGGAGAAGCAGATGCAGTAGTGACTGGATACTCTAGAAGTTATCCTTCAGTAGTAAAACCAATGATGCAGTTAATTCCAAAAGCACAAAATGCATCACTTATTGCAACTGCAAACATGATGCTTACGTCTCGCGGGCCAATGTTTTTATCAGACACTGCAATAAATATTAATCCATCTGCACAAGATTTGATTAATATTGCAATTATGACTTCTAAAACAGCAAAAATGTTTGGAGTTGAACCTGTTATTGCAATGGTTTCATTCTCAAACTTTGGTTCTTCAACAAGTGAGAGTGCTTCAAAAGTTAGAGAAGCAGTTGCGTACTTACACAAAAATCATCCTGAAATGATCGTTGATGGAGAAATTCAAGCAGATTTTGCTTTAAATCCAGAAATGTTGCAGGAGAAATTCCCATTCTCTAAATTAGCAGGAAAAAAAGTAAATACATTAATTTTCCCTAATTTAGAATCTGCAAATATCACTTACAAATTATTGAAAGAATTGTATAAAGTGAATTCAATTGGGCCAATCATGATGGGTATGGGTAAACCAGTTCACATTTTCCAATTGGGTGCAAGCGTAGAAGAAATGGTAAATATGGCTGCTATTGCAGTTATTGATGCACAGGAAAAAGAAAATAAAAAAAATAAAATCACACAATAAACGTTCTAATGAGGATTGAGTAAAAATGTCGTATTTTTATGGCATTTTTATTATATTTGATACTAATAAATTATATTTATGATAGCACATTTGCAGGGCAGATTAGTAGAAAAAAATCCTACAGAAGTTGTGATTGATTGTGGAGGTGTTGGTTATCAGGTGAATATATCTTTGCATACCTTCTCATTAATTCCAAATTCTGAAAATATAAAATTGTATACGCATCTTCAAATAAAAGAAGATGCGCATACTTTATATGGGTTTGCCGAAAAATCGGAGCGTGAAATTTTTAGAATGTTACTTTCGGTTTCAGGAATCGGAGCGGGGATCGCAAGAACGATGCTTTCGTCGATAGAACCACGACAAATTATAAACGCCATCGCATCGGGAGATGTGGGTGTAATTCAGTCTATCAAAGGGATAGGGAACAAAACAGCACAAAGGGTTATACTTGATTTAAAGGAAAAAGTGTTAAAGTTGTACGATTTGGATGAAGTTTCAGTAGTCCAAAACAATACAAATAGAGATGAAGCGTTATCTGCTTTGGAAGTTTTAGGTTTTGTTAGAAAAGCTTCTGAAAAAGTAGTAGAAAAGATTGTCAAAGAAGATCCAGAAGCTACAGTGGAAACAATTATCAAAAAAGCTTTAAAAAGCTTATAAAATTCATTCTATATAAAAGAATTCTATGCGTAAAATTTGTATTTTGTTGCTGGTCTTGCTCTGCGGTAATGTTTTGCGTGCGCAGGTAACCCCGGCAACTCAAGATACAACTAAAACTCAGTTTTCAGTTGGTAAAATTGAACTCGAAGATCCTCCGAGTGTTCTTTCAGCTTACAGATATGATCCTATTACAGATCGTTATATTTTTACCAATTCGGTCGACGGTTTCTCAATCAATTACCCTTTAATATTAACTCCAAAAGAATACGAAGATTTAGTCTTAAAAGAATCCAGAAGAGATTATTTTAGGAAAAAATCTGATGCCATTGATGGTAAAAAAGCAGGAAGTGAAGCGGCGAAAAAAGATTTGCTTCCAAGATATTATATCAATTCCAGCTTATTTGAAAGCATTTTTGGAAGTAATACTATTGATGTAAAGCCCACAGGATCAGTTGAAATGGATCTAGGTTTACGTTACACCAAGCAAGACAATCCTTCATTTTCGCCTAGAAACAGATCCAGCCTGACTTTTGATTTTGATCAAAGGATCAGTATGAGTTTAATGGGGAAAATAGGAACTCGTTTGGAAGTAAATGCAAATTACGATACACAGTCAACATTTGCTTTTCAGAATCTCTTTAAATTAGCCTACACACCAACTGAAGATGATATTGTTCAAAAAGTAGAAGTTGGTAATGTTAGTATGCCATTAAACAGTACCTTAATTCGAGGAGCTCAAAGTTTATTTGGTGTTAAGACACAATTGCAATTTGGTAAAACAACTATTACCGGAGTATTCTCAGAGCAGAAGTCTCAGACCAAAAGTATAGTCGCAGAAGGTGGAGGGACAGTTCAGAACTTTGATTTGTTTGCTTTGGACTATGATAATGACCGACATTTCTTCTTGTCTCAATACTTCAGAAATAAATATGATTCGTCTCTAAGAAATTATCCCTTTATTGACAGCCGTGTTCAAATTACAAGATTAGAAGTATGGGTTACCAATAAACAAAATAGAGTAACTACAAATAATAACAACTTAAGAAATATTATTGCACTTCAGGATTTAGGTGAAGGTCAGGTTAGCGGCGTGCCAGATAGTGAGGTTGTCGTGATTACCAATTCAGCAGGATTTTTTAATAATCCGATAGATTCTCCAACAGATAACACAAACAACAAATACGATCCAGCTGCAATAGGTAGAGCGGGAAGTTATTTAAATTCTAATATTAGAGAAATAGTTACTGCAGGTTCTGGATTTAATAATGCAAATATAAGTGAGGCCACCGATTATTCTGTTTTAGAAAACGCTAGAAAATTAACTACAAACGAATATACTTTCAATTCGCAGTTAGGATATATTTCGTTACAGCAGCGTCTGGCAAATGACGAAATTTTAGCCGTTGCTTTTGAATATACAGTAGGAGGTAAAGTTTATCAAGTCGGAGAGTTTGGAAGTGATGGTGTAGATGCAACTGTTGTTACCGGAACAAATAACACCAATCAAGCTATTGTTACGCAGAGTTTGGTTTTGAAAATGCTGAAAAGCAGTTTGACAAACGTTAACAATCCAGTTTGGAACTTGATGATGAAAAACGTGTATCAAATTCCACAAGCATATCAAATCAAGCAGGAAGATTTCAGGCTGAATATTCTTTACACAGATCCTTCGCCTATAAATTATATCGATCCTGTACCAGGAACAACTTTTCCAGCAAATCCTTCGCCAGACGATAGGGTTGAGAAAACTCCGTTATTAAATGTCTTTAATCTGGACCGCTTAAATTACAATAACGATCCACAAAGTGGAGGAGATGGTTTTTTTGATTATGTTCCAGGGGTAACAGTCGATGTGCAAAATGCCCGAATTATTTTTACAACCAAAGAGCCTTTTGGGGAACTTTTGTTTAGAAAATTAAATACAGGAACTGCGGGTGAAAATTATAATGATCCAACGACCTATAATGATAACCAGCGAAAATATGTATTTAGAAATATGTATCGAAGCACACAAGCTGGTGCACTGCAGGATAGTGACAAAAATAAATTCTTATTAAGAGGAAAATACAAATCTTCAGGAAGCAACGGTATTCCTATTGGAGCCTTTAATGTTCCTCAAGGTTCTGTTGTTGTAACTGCGGCCGGAAGAGTTTTAATTGAAGGTATTGATTATAGTGTAGATTATCAATTAGGAAGAGTGCAGATTCTCGATCCTTCGCTTCAGGCTTCTAATACGCCAATTGAAGTTTCTCTAGAAAACAATTCCATTTTTGGACAGCAGACCAGAAGATTTATGGGAGTTAATATCGAACGTAAAATGTCTGAAAACTTTGTTTTAGGAGCGACGTTGTTAAAGATGACAGAACGTCCTTTTACTCAAAAATCAAGTTATGGACAGGAATCTGTAAATAATACTATTTTTGGTTTTAACGGAAATTATTCAACAGAAGTTCCTTTTTTAACAAGATTAGCGAATAAGCTTCCAAATATTGATACAGATGTTCCTTCTAATCTTTCGATTCGTGGTGAAGTGGCGTTTTTAAAACCAGATGCCCCAAAAGCAAGTGATTTTGAAGGAGAAGCTACAATTTATATCGATGACTTTGAAGGTTCTCAGACAACAATAGACATGAGATCTGCTTATGCATGGAGCTTAGCTTCAACACCATTTGTGAACTCAATAAACGACAATACTTTTAACGCCAATTCAAATACTTTAGAATATGGTTATAAACGTGCAAAATTAGCTTGGTACACTATCGATCCAGTTTTTTATGCATCGAAACCTTCTGGGATTTCAAATAACGATTTGTCTTTTAATTCTACCAGAAGAATTTACAGTAGAGAACTTTATCCCAATACCGATATTGCGCAGGGACAAATTCAAGTTGTTAATACATTGGATTTAACCTATTATCCATCAGATAGAGGGCCTTACAATAACAATCCTAATTTTGGAACAAGTAGTCCTACAACCAACTTTGGAGGAATTATGCGCGCGCTTAACTCTACCAATTTTGAGCAGGGAAATGTCGAATATATCCAATTCTGGGTACTTGATCCTTATGTTGGAACAGGAGAATCGCAGCCAAATAATACCGGTAAAATTTATTTCAATTTAGGTGAAGTTTCTGAAGATGTTTTAAAAGACGGAAGAAAACAATATGAAAACGGATTAGGCCCAGATCAGGTTAAGGTAAATCCGCAGCCAATTTGGGGAGATGTTCCGGCGTCTCAATCATTAATTTATGCATTTGATACCAATCCTGAAAACCGTAGAAACCAAGATGTCGGTTTAGATGGACTTCCAAATTCTAGCGAAGGTTCCGTTTATACAAATTACGCAGGTGAAAGTGATCCTGCAGCAGATGATTATACGTATTATTTAAATACAGATGGAGGTGTTTTAGACCGCTATAAAAAATATAATGGAACTGACGGGAACTCCGCAGTAAGTGTAGATGATCCAAATCGTGGTTCTACAACACTTCCAGACGTTGAAGATATTAACCGTGACAATACCATGAGTACAATCAATGCGTATTATGAATACAGTATTGATTTAAGACCAGGAATGCAGGTTGGTGAAAATTACATCACAGATGTTAGAGAAGTTAGTAATGTAGAACTTCCAAACGGATCTACAACTAATGCGAGATGGATACAATTTAAAATTCCAGTTTCGCAGCCTCAAAATACAATTGGAAATATTACAGACTTTAGATCAATTCGTTTCATGCGTATGTTTATGACTGGATTTAATGATCAAATGACTGTTCGTTTCGGAGCGTTAGATTTAGTTAGAGGAGAGTGGAGAAGATATACAGGAACGCTTGACGCTAATGATACAAATCCAGAAAACGACGGAACTGAATTTGATGTTGCAGCAGTTAATATTCAAGAAAACAGTACGAAGTGTCCTGTAAATTATGTTATTCCTCCAGGAGTTCAAAGAGAGCAATTGTATAATAACAATACAATTATTAACCAAAATGAGCAGTCTCTAGCATTGCGAATTGGAGGTTCAGGATTAGAATATCAAGATTCAAGAGCAGTTTTCAAAAATGTAAGTGTTGATATGCGTCAATACAAAAAGTTGAAAATGTTTCTTCACGCAGAATCACTTCCAAATGAAAGTCCGCTGGAAGATGATGAAATGATAGGATTTATTCGTTTTGGTAACGATTTTACACAGAACTTTTATCAGATCGAAATTCCATTAAAGGTAACAAGTTCGGGAGGATCGTGTTCGATAAGTCCAGATCAGGTTTGGATGGACGAAAATAATATTGATGTGGCTCTGTCATTGTTGACAAGAATGAAAATATTAGCCATGAAGATTGATCCTAACGATGCTAGAAGAGATGTAAATGGTATTTATTATCCCGATAGGGATCCGTCTGTTGAAGGAGGTGACCAAGATGGTAAATTGACATTAGGTATTAAAGGAAATCCGAATTTTGGTTTAGTTCGAAATTTAATGGTCGGTGTAAAAAGTGCAGCAGATCATAAAGATATTAAAGGAGAAGTTTGGTTTAACGAGCTTCGTATGTCTGATTTGGAAAACAAAGGGGGTATGGCGGCATTGTTGAATGTTGATACCAATATGGCTGACTTTGCAACTTTATCAGCTTCGGGTAAAAAGAGTACAATTGGTTTCGGTTCTCTAGAACAGGGAGCTAATGAAAGAGATCGTGAAGATATTCAGCAGTATAATATTGTAACCAATTTAAACTTAGGAAAATTACTTCCTCAGAAGTGGGGTATCAACCTGCCATTCAACTATGCGATTGGAGAAGAAGTTATTACTCCAGAATATGATCCGTTTAATCAGGATATTAAATTAGATCAATTAATTAGAGAGACTACAGATCCAGCAGAAAAAGAAAATATCAGAACGCGTGCAGTAGATTATACTAAACGTAAAAGTATCAACTTTATTGGGGTAAGAAAAGACAGAGCACCAGAACAGAAGCCTCATGTTTATGATGTAGAAAACTTTACATTTTCTCAATCGTATAATCAAGTAGAAAGACATGATTATGAAGTGGAAAATTATGAGGACGAACAATCTAATACGGCGATAAATTATGCTTACACGTTTCAGCCAAAAGAAGTAGTTCCTTTCAAGAAGACTAAATTCATGAAAACCAGTGAATATTGGAAACTTTTAAGCGATTTTAATATTAATTATCTTCCTTCGAATGTTTCTTTCAATACCAATATAATAAGACAAAGCAATCGCCAGCAGTTTAGACAAGTTGATTTGGAGGAAGGCAGTATTGGTCTTGATCCACTTTATAGAAGAAACTTTGCATTTAACTACCAATATGGTTTCGGATTTAATTTGACCAAATCATTAAAGTTAAATTATACGGCATCGTCTAATAATATCGTGAGAAACTTTTTAAATGATGATAATTCACCAAAAGAAGATTTTAACATCTGGGACGATTATTTTGATATTGGTACACCAAACCAGCACTTACAGCAATTGGTTTTAAACTATGACATTCCAATTAATAAAATTCCAATTTTTAGTTTTGTAAAAGCGAGTTATTCTTATACAGCCGATTATAATTGGCAGAGATCTTCGACGGCTTTTTCTCAATATGAAGATGCAAATGGGGATTCATGGGATTTAGGAAATACAATTCAGAATGCGAATTCAAATACTTTAACGACAACATTAAATATGAACATGTTGTATAAGTATTTAGGATTAACTCCAGGTGCAAAAAAAGCAGCGAAAACAAAACCAATGGCACCGCCAAAACCAGGAGAAAAGATTGTTAATACGGCTAAACCAACTGTAAGCAGTAGTCCTTTTTATGATGGTTTAATCGGCGTTTTGACAAGTGTTAAAAACATTCAGATTAATTATACTAAAAACAGCGGAACTGTTCTTCCGGGATACATTCCAGGAGTTGGTTTCTTTGGTACATCAAAACCTTCTTTAGGATTTGTGTTTGGTAGTCAGGATGATGTACGATATGAAGCTGCTAAAAATGGCTGGCTGACCAATTATCAGGATTTTAATCAAAATTTTACGCAGGTAAGTAATAAACTTTTGAAAGTTACTGCCAATGTAGATTTGTTTCCTGATCTAAAAATTGATTTAAATATGGATCGCGCTTACTCTGAAAATTCATCAGAACAATATAGTGTAGATCCTGCTACAAATCAATATATGCCTTTATCACCATACACTTACGGAATGTTTTCTATTTCCACAGTTTTGATAAAAACATCTTTTTCTACGAGTACAGAAACAGAATCGGCTGCGTTTGATGATTTTAGAAGTAATCGTTTGGTTATTGCGAACCGTTTGGCCGAAGAGCGTTATGGGGCGGGGGCAGCAATTCCAAGATATGGAGATGCAAACAATCCTATTCCTGCTGAAACAGATCCGAATTATAAAATTTTTGTGGCAAACGAAGGCTACCCGATTGGTTTTTCAAAAAGTAATCAGGCGGTTTTACTGCCATCTTTCATGGCTGCTTATACAGGAGCAAACGCTTCAAGCAGTTCGACAGATATATTTAGAAGTTTTCCTATTCCAAACTGGACTGTAAAATATAATGGTTTGATGCGTTACAAATATTTTAAAGATCATTTCAAACGTTTCTCTTTACAGCACAATTATAGAGCTTCGTATACCATTAGTCAGTTTAGATCAAATTTTGATTATTTAGAAACACCAAACGGACAGGATGTAAATACGAACTTCTACAATAAAACAATTATGTCAAACGTCAACTTAGTAGAGCAGTTTAGTCCGCTTATTCGTGTTGATTTCGAATTGAAGAGTTCACTTCGTTTATTAACAGAAATTAAAAAAGATCGTGCCCTGTCTATGAGTTTTGATAATAATTTGTTGACAGAAGTTAAAGGTGTAGAATACGTTGTGGGATTAGGATATCGTTTTAAAGATGTAATTTTCTCTTCAAGATTAGCAGATAATCCGACGGGAATTATTAAAAGTGATATCAATATAAAAGCAGATTTTTCATTTAGAAATAATGAAACTCTGGTTAGATATTTAGATTACGATAACAATCAATTGGCAGCAGGACAAAATATTTGGACTTTAAAGTTAACTGCTGATTATGCTTTCAGTAAAAACTTGACAGCAATATTTTATTATGATCATTCGTTCTCGAAAGCAGTTATTTCAACTTCATTTCCTTTAACGAACATCAGATCAGGTTTCACACTTCGTTATAATTTTGGAAATTAATTTTTGGTTTCTAAACTAGATTTCATTAGAAGATTATTACATTTGTGGCTTAAATTTTAAATTATCAATTTTCAAACATACTATTATGAGCATACCAGCAAATTTAAAGTACACAAAAGATCACGAATGGGTTAGCATCGAAGGAGATGTTGCGACTGTAGGAATTACTCATTTTGCACAAAAAGAGTTAGGAGATATCGTGTATGTTGAGGTAGAAACTTTAGATCAGACACTTTCAAAAGATGAAGTTTTTGGAACTGTTGAGGCTGTAAAAACAGTTTCAGATTTATTCTTGCCATTAACAGGTGAAATCATTGCTTTTAATGAAGATTTAGAAAGTGCTCCAGAAACTGTAAATTCTGATCCATACGGAGCAGGATGGATGATTAAAATTAAAATTGCTGATGCAGCAGAAATTGATTCTTTATTATCTGACGAAGCTTATAAAAATTTAATCGGTGCCTAAACAATTATTATTAGTTTGGGCGATTATATGCTCAGGGATCATTACTTATTTTTGTTTGACAGACTCAAGTAACGTGCCGGCAGTTAATTTTCCGAGTATTGATAAAATTGTACATTTCTGTTTTCATTTTGGATTTACAATTTCATGGATCTTGTTTTTCAAAAAAGAGCTAAAAGGAAAAGAAGCAGATGACTATAAAGCTTATTTAATTTCGTTTATTTTTTCTGTTTTTTTTGGAATTACAATCGAAATTTTGCAAAACGCTCTGACAGCTACAAGAGCCGCAGATGTTTCGGATATTTTGGCAAATGCTCTTGGAGCCTTTACGGCAGTTTTTTCTGCCATAGCCTTCAAAAAGCAGATCGATAAAATATAAATTAGAAACCCACTTCGGTGGGTTTTTTTGTACAAGAAAATCAAAGCTTTAAAAACGCTGTTTTTTATCAATATAAAATGTACTTTTGTGCTGGTTTTCTGCAACTTCTATCATTATGAATGTAAAGCAATATTTAGATTCCACTTATTTAAAAACTGCCTCGCAAGCTGGTCTTTCTGAAGCAGAAAATACTATTGTGGTTAAAAATGCAATTACAGAAGCAATTCAGGAAGGATTTAAGTTAATTATGATTCGGCCGGAATATGTTGCTCTGGCGAAAGAAATGATTACAGAAGCCAATTCTGTTTTACTGGTTGGAACCGTAATTGATTTTCCAGAAGGCAAGTCTAGTCTTGAAACCAAAATCAAGGAAGCAAACGAAGCAATCGCAAACGGCGCAGACGATTTAGATTTTGTTTGTAATTATGAAGCTTTCAAAAACGGCGAAATAGATTTAGTCAAACAGGAAATTTTGTTTGGAACACAAATTGGTTTAGCCAATAATAAAACAGTAAAGTGGATTATAGAAGTTGCTGCACTGACAGATAAAGAAATTATTCAGTTGTCTGCACTAATAAAAAATGTTGTAGTGTCAAATTTTCAAGAAGAAGAATTTTCATCTGTCTTTGTAAAATCTTCAACGGGTTTTTATAAAACCGAAGAGGGACAGCCCAAGGGAGCAACTATTCCAACAATAATTATCATGCTTGAAAATGCTTCGCCATTATCCATAAAAGCAGCCGGTGGAGTTCGTTCATTTGAAGAAGCAGTAGAAATGATTCTTTTAGGAGTTAAACGTATCGGTACTTCGGCAGCAAAAGCAATTGCAAACGGAGAAGATTCCCCAAATCAATATTAAATAAATACCTATATTTTAAGTGAATAAGTTTTTTTTAGCCCTTGTTTTTATTTTTTCATTTTTCATTGTTACTTCACAGCAAAATGGCGGTTCTTCGATTCAGCCTGGTTTTACTGCAGAAATGTTTCCCATTTTTCCAAACTGTGAAAATTTAGAAGGTAAAAAATTAGAAAATTGTTTTTACAAAGAAGTTCAGGACTTTGTGTTTGGTAATTTTCAAGTTCCAGAAAATTTAAAACAAAACAATTATAAAGGAGCAGTAAAAGTGCTTTTTGAAGTTAATGCCGAAGGAGAGTTTAAAGTAATTTATGTTTCAGCAGGAAATGAAGAATTATCTAATGAGGCAAAACGTGTATTTGGAAAATTTCCAAAAATAAAACCTTCAACTTATAACGGAAAAGCAACTTATTCTAAATATACTATTGCTATAGATGTGCCTTTGAAAAGCTCAGAACAATTGGCAGCAGAAGCTTTAGCAGCGTCAGAAATTTTAAAACCAATCGAAAAACCAATGACAGAGCTGGATAGTATTGTATATAAAAAATACAACAATCCAGAATTTGAAAGTCATTTAAATATTCCATTTTCTCATAGTTATTACGCTCAGTTTGATGGAGCAATGAATCAGGTAGGAAGTAATAATCACACGGCTTCTAAACCCTATACTTATACGGAGGTTTCAAAATATTATAACTTAAAGGCAGTAAATCAGTCATTACAAAAAAATGTTTCAAGCTGGTTAGGGAGAAAGTGGTGGAATGAAAACATGGTGCAGATTCAAGGAGAGGATTACTGGTTTTCTTTAAACCCAATTGTTGATTTACAAATGGGTAAAGCTTCAGACAGCGATGCATCTTATACTTATGTGAATACAAGGGCACTGAATTTTAGAGGAGGTTTAGGAAAACAGATCAATTTTACAACCACATTTTTTGAAAGTCAGGGAAGATTTGCGGGTTATTTTAATAATTATGCGGAATCAATCAAGCCATCTGGAGGAAATCCGGCGATAATTCCGGGTGTTGGAATTGCGAAACGTTTTAAAACAGATGCCTATGATTTTCCTTTAGCCGACGCTAATATTACGTTTGCACCAAGTAAAATTTTTGATCTGCAGTTAGGATATGGCCGTAATTTTATTGGAGATGGGTATCGCTCACTTTTAGAAGGTGATGGAGCAAGTCCGTATCCTTATTTTAAAATTAACACCAACTTCTGGAAAATAAAATATACTAATACGTATATGTGGATGAAAGATGTTCGCCCAGAAGTAACGGAAGAAAGAACCTATGCTACGAAATTTATGGCAAATCACTATTTGAGCTGGAATGTTTCAAATAGATTAAATTTAGGTTTCTTTGAATCTGTAGTTTGGACGGATTCAAATAATAGAGGTTTTGATATAAACTTTGTAAATCCAATTATTTTTTACCGTGCGGTAGAATTTGGTTCGTCGTCTAAGAGTGGAAATGCACTTTTGGGATTAACAGGTAAATACAAATGGAATAACAGCATTAATTTATATTCTCAATTTTTAATTGATGAATTTTCGGTTTCAGATGTAGGAGCAGGAAATCAAAGCTGGAAAAATAAATTTGGTTTTCAAATTGGAGCAAAGTACTTCAATGCATTTAATGTAAAAGATTTGTTGTTTCAGGTAGAGTTCAATCATGTTCGTCCTTATGTTTATTCGCACAGTGTGGTAATAACTAATTATGGGCATAACAATCAAAGTGTTGGACATCAATGGGGAGGAAACTTTAAAGAATTACTCGTGATTGGTCGTTATCACAAAGGTCGTTTGTATGGAGATGCGAAATTTACCATGGGAACAAGAGGTTTAGATTTTGATACAGCTGAAGATTCGTATAATTACGGAGGAAATATTTATAAAAGTTATGATGAAAACCGCCCGTACGATACAGGTGTAAAAGTAGGGCAGGGAAATAAAACAAGTATTTTTATTGCAGATATTCAAGCTGGTTATTTGATTAACCCAATGACGAATTTAAAATTATTTGGAAGTTTAATTTATCGAAATTTTGATCCAACTCAGGAAACTGCGACAACTTTTAAGCAAAGTACCACTTGGTTTAGCATTGGTTTACGCTCTGATATCTTTAATTGGTATTTTGATTACTAGTTTTTAATAAGATTTTTCGAAATAATAGTGTTAAAGTATAGCGAGTTCTTAATTTGTACAGGTTTTATTGAAAAAAATCTATTTTTATAGGTCTAAATTCTACAATCTAATTTGTACATTTGCACCACTCAAAAAAATACACAAACAACAACGGTATTGAACGCTGCAAAAAATACATTATCAATCAAATCAATATTTCTAGACTTTAAAGAGATTACTAAAGCCGGATTGGCTATTAGTGTTTTGTTTTCTTCTATTGCAGGATATTTATTAGGAGTTGATTCTGAACATCCTTTTAAGTGGAGTGTTTTGGCTGTTTTGGCAGTTGGAGGTTATTGCATGGTTGGAGCTTCAAACGCTTTTAACCAAGTGATTGAAAAAGATATTGATTCGCTGATGGATCGAACTAAAAATCGTCCAGTTCCTTCAGGCCGTATGTCTCCGAAAATGGCTTTGTTCGTAGCAAGTCTGCTTACGATTATTGGTATTGCACTTTTGTATACTATAAATGCTAAGTCAGCAATGTTTGCTGCTATCTCTATATTTTTGTATACAAGTGTTTACACGCCACTAAAAACCGTTACTTCATTGTCTGTTTTTGTTGGAGCATTTCCTGGTGCAATTCCGTTTATGCTTGGCTGGGTGGCAGCAACAGGAGATTTTGGTATCGAAGCAGGAACTTTATTTTTAATTCAGTTTTTCTGGCAGTTTCCGCATTTTTGGTCAATTGGATGGTTTTTGTATGAAGATTATGAAAAAGCAGGTATATTTATGCTTCCGACAGGCAAAAAAGATAAAGGAACTGCATTGCAGATAATTTTATATACAATTTGGCTTATAATAGCATCGTTGTTACCGGTTTTAGGTTTTACAGGACAACTGTTTATTTCTCCAATTGCAGCAATTTTAGTGTTTCTTTTAGGGATTTGGATGCTTTTTTACGCAGTTCGTTTGTATAAATTAAGAACAGCAAAAGCAGCAAGGACTTTAATGCTGGTAAGTGTTTCGTATATTTCGCTTTTACAAATTGTATTTATAGTAGATAAATTTTTAAGATAGTTATGGAAATGACAATGACAATAAATGAAGAACAGGCAAGAAAATCAAAATCAGCAAAACTGATTCTGCTTTTTGCAATGGTTAGTATGACCATGATGTTTGCAGGGTTAACAAGTGCATTTGTAGTAAGTAAATCTAGAGCAGACTGGTTGAAGAATTTCGAACTTCCTTCTGCTTTTTACTGGAGTACAGCTGTTATTATTGGATGCAGTGTTACTTTTTATCTGGCAAAAAAAGCCATTCAAAAAGATAATAGAAGCGCAGTAACAGGATTGCTTTTGGGAACTTTAGCATTAGGTATTTTATTTGTAGTGCTACAATTTCAAGGATTTGGTCAAATCGTTGAACAAGGATATTATTTTACAGGAGAAGGTAGTTCAATTACTACAACTTTCTTATATGTAGTAACGGTTACACACTTGCTGCACCTTGCTGGTGGGTTAATTTCACTTTTAATTATAATTTATAATCATTTTAAACAAAAATACAATTCGACTCAAACTCTTGGTATAGAACTAGGTGCGATGTATTGGCATTTTTTAGATTTATTATGGGTATATTTATTTTTATTTTTATTTTTCTTTAAATAAGAAAAAAACGTAAATTTGGGAACTTTTTAACGAATATCTTTTATGGGAGCGACAGTTACTACTGCAAACAACGACGAAAAAACTTGGGGAGGCGGTCATGAGATCCAGCCACTAGGATCAAGTTATGGTAAAATGATGATGTGGTTTTTTATCGTATCAGATGCCTTAACATTCTCTGGATTTCTAGGAGCTTACGGTTTTTCTAGATTTAAATTTATTGAAACTTGGCCTTTGGCTGATGAAGTGTTTACTCACTTTCCATTTATGCATGGTGTTGCGGCTCCAATGTATTATGTAGCTTTAATGACCTTTATTTTGATCTTTTCATCTGTAACAATGGTTTTGGCTGTTGATGCAGGTCACCAATTGAAAAAGACTAAAGTTGCAATCTATATGTTCTTAACAATTATTGGAGGTATTATTTTCGTTGGTTCTCAAGCTTGGGAATGGAAAAACTTCATTAAAGGTGAGTACGGTGCAGTTGAAACTGTAGGAGGAAGCTTATTGCAATTTGTTGATAAAGATGGTAAAAGAGTAGCTTTAGCTGATTTTGCTGTGAAATTACCAGAACAAAGAGAAGCTTTAACAAGAAGTCATTCAACTTGGTTTGTAGAAGATGCTCAATCTCTTCCGACTTACACGGTTGCTGAAGTTCAAGCAGGATTTAAAGCACATCCAGAAATCTTAATTAGAACAGAAAAACTTACGGAGAAAAAGAAAAAAACAGTTTTATCAAGAGAAGAATCTGAAGCTCATTTAGCAACTGCTAAATATGTAGTAGAAGGTGCTAGTTTGATTAGAAACGAATACGGTAATAAATTATTTGCTGATTTCTTCTTCTTCATTACAGGTTTCCACGGATTCCACGTATTGTCTGGAGTTATCATCAATATCATTATTTTCTTTAATGTATTATTAGGTACTTATGAGAAGAGAAGAAGCTACGAAATGGTAGAAAAAGTTGGTTTATACTGGCACTTCGTAGATTTAGTTTGGGTATTTGTATTTACAGTTTTCTACCTAGTTTAATTTTTAGAATTTAATTATTATGTCACACGAGCACGTATCAAATACAAAAAGAATCTGGTTTGTTTTTGGATTACTTTCATTAGTAACTACAGTAGAAGTTATTTTAGGTATCTACAAACCTGCATCATTAGAATTTACTCATTTTATCGGTTTGAATTTGTTAAACTGGATTTTCTATATCCTTACAATTTTCAAAGCATATTATATTGTATGGGCATTTATGCACATGGAAGGTGAAAAAAGCGGCCTTAGATGGTCTGTAGTATCATCAGTTGTCTTCCTTGTTTTATATTTATTGTTTATTCTATTGACAGAAGGACATTATATTTATGGGGTTTTTAAAGATTCTACTATTAAATGGAATTTTTAACATGATATTAATTCGAAAAGAGTCCCGATAACATCGGGATTTTTTTATTTTTGTACCTCAATAATTTCCATTAATACAATGAAAAAAAATATAGTTCTCTTTGTACTTTTTGTTCTGCCAATTGTAGCTTATTTATTTTTTGCTTCTGGTGTAAATAGTTTTACAACTCTTCCTGTACTAACACCAAAAGTTGCTGATTTTGGAAATTGGAAATCCCTAAACGGAAAAAAAGTTTCTCTAGATAAAAAGATTACTGTACTTGGTTTTTCAGGTTCGAATATTTTAGAAAATAGAGGGAATTATTTTAATTTAAATGAAAAGATCTACAAACGTTATAATGGTTTCGAAGATCTTCAGTTTGTTGTCCTTTGTCCGCTTGGAACAGAAAAAGAAGCTCAGAAAATTGTAGATGCTTTATCTCCTTTTACAGATGTTAAAAATTGGAATTTTGTATTTGCTTCAAATGAAGAAATCCAAAAATTTTATGACCAGCTTCACTTAAAAGAAAAACTTAATCAAAACCTTGGGACTTCGAATGTCTATATTATCGATAAAGATCGCAGTTTAAGAGGAAGAAAAGATAGCAAGGAGTATAAGGAAGGATATAATACTTTTCATCCATCAGAATTGAGTAATGAAATGCTTGATGATTTCAAAATCATTTTATACGAATACCGCGCCGCTTTAAAGAAGAATCATAACGCTACAAAGCAACTTTAAAAATTATTTATAATGTTCAAGAATAAATCATATATTGGAATCTCCTTTATCATTTTGATTTTTGGAATTTATGCTATTCCTAAAATTGTTGATCGAGTTAAAAATGGTGAAATTGTAAAAGGAAACCGTTTAGATAATGTTGATGCAAAATCTTCGAAGGAAGCAAAGCTTTTGACAATTGGACCTGCTCCAAAATTTGAATTGACAAATCAGGATAATGTGAAGATTTCAAACGAAACGTATAAAGGAAAAGTGTATGTTTTGGAATTCTTTTTTACAACTTGCCCGTCTATTTGTCCAAAGATGAATATGAGTATGCTGGAGATTGAAAAGACTTTTTTTGGAAATCCAAATTTTGGAATTGTTTCTATAACAATTGATCCAAAACACGATACGCCTCAGGTTTTAAAAGATCACGCGAAGCTGCTTGGTGTAAAATCTTCCAACTGGAATTTCCTGACTGGGGATAAAAGCGTAATAATGGATTTGTCGAACAAAGGTTTTAATCTTTACGCTGGTGAAAATGACAAAGTAAGCGGTGGATTTGAGCATTCTGGTTTATTTGCTTTAATCGATAAGGATGGTAATATTCGCTGCAGAAAAGATGAATACGGGAATCCAACTATTTACTATGATGGTTTAGACAAAAAAGGAGTTCGTGATATTCAACAAGATATTAAAATTTTATTAGAAGAATAAAAATGGAAGATCATTCATTAGAGAAAAAATACAATAAACTTATTGTTGCGGTTTCAATTATAATCCCGGTTGTTGTAGCGATTTTGTTTGGTGTGAAGCTTAAAGATTTTGGTTTCGATGTAGAGCCATTGTCTTTTTTACCGCCTATTTACGCAACAACTAATGGTATCACTGCAGTTGTATTGGTTTGGGCAGTTTTGGCTATAAAAAATGGAAAACAAAAATTGCACGAACGATTAATGACTTTTGCTATTGCTTTATCACTTGCTTTTTTAGTGATGTATGTAGCATATCACATGACAGCAGATTCTACTAAATTTGGAGATTCAAACCATGATGGTGTTCTTGATGCAGTTGAAAGTGCTAAAATCGGTTCTTTACGATTGGTGTATTTTATTATTTTGATAACACATATTTTACTTTCAATAGCAATTATCCCGCTTGTTTTGATTACTTATGTAAGAGCGCTTTCACAGCGATTTGACAGACATAGAAAAATTGCTAAAATAACATTTCCTATTTGGCTGTATGTTGCCGTAACTGGAGTAGTAGTATTTTTAATGATTTCTCCGTATTATGCTAATTAACAATAAAAATAAAAAGTCGAATTCCAAGTTCCAAAGTTTGATTTTTGGCATTTGTTTTTTCTTTATTGGAATTTCAATAAATGCGCAATGCGCGATGTGTCGCGCCGCTTTATCTGGCGATTCTAATGTTAAAAAAGCCGAAGCGGTAAATGACGGAATTGTTTATTTGATGGTTATTCCGTATTTGCTGGTCGTGATTATAGGATATTTTATTTATAGAATGTATAAAAAGAAAAAAGCAGTGTAATTTTACATTGCTTTTTTTTTATTTCAATCCGTTCACCGAAACATTGACAGTTCCGTTTATTTTGATAAAAGCGATAATAGCTTGATTGGTGAGCTGAATTTTATCGAACTGTATATCTTCCATTTTGCCGTTTACAAATACACCAGGCATCGGAGAATAGTTTTTTAGATAGTCTGCCATTGTTTTTTTACCTTCTTCCAAATTAGGCTGAATAGAATATCTACAGCTTTGTTCCATTTTTCTTAAAACGTAGCCTTGTGCCAGCCAATTTGCAGTCCTCATTAACTTACTTTTGGTGTCTAATACATAATCTAATTTTTCAAAATAAATTTCCTTCGTCTGCGGATTGTACTGTGGAAATCCATTTAAATAAAGCGTTCCGTTTATAGATCCTAATACATCTAGGGCAATGACCATTTTGCCGTTTTTATGCCAGATAGAAACATTTTTAACGGTTACTTTTTTACCTCCTTCTCCAAATTCCTGTCCGGCAAAATTCTTGGTCATAATCTTAGAAGCATCTACATAGCTTGAAATCGCAGCAATATTTGCAGAAATCTGATTCGGAATTTTAGCTACAGGTTTTAATGCAATTTTGCTGGCGTTGTATTTTGATTCAGGCTGTTTGCCAACAATCGTCTCCATATTGCATTTCATGCCCATATCAAGTAAAAAATTATCATTTTTAAGTTTGGCATTTGTAGAGTAAATTTCGATAGGAACAATTCGGAGCCAGCTTTCATAAGTGTCGCTCATCTGAAATGGCGTGCAGATTTTTTCTACAGCCTGAAGAACATTAGGCTTAAAATCCATTGATTTTTCAATTGCTTCGTCTATTTTCTTTTCTAATTTATCTTTAAAAATAGAAATGGCTGGGTTTATCAAATAGGTAATAGGCATGTTTTTACCAAAAAAGGTCATCGTCGGACTTTCATTCCAATCAAGAGATTTGAATTCTGTTTTTGTTGTCAATTTCCAATTGGTCAATGCAGTTTCGCTTGATAATGTTATAATTCCATTTAAGTTAAATTCTCTGACATCATATAATTCTACACCTAATTTTTTAGTGCCTATACGATATTTGATAGTCGCTTTAAGTGGTAAAATAGTTTTTATTCTTTTATCACGATTCGAAGGATCATTTTGAATTTTAATTGGAGCTTGTTTCCAGATTTTCATTTCAATATCATCATCTTCGATAGTATTGTCCTCATAAATTAATCCGTTTAGGATGGCATTTGTTTGGTTTTCAATATCACTAAGTTTGATAGTGATAGGTAAATTGATAAAAGACGGACTGCTGTCATATACTAACGGACTGGCATCGTCTGGTTCTGGTTTTAAGGTCTCTAATTTTTGAGCGGAAGAACAGCCTGCTAATACGACAAGTGCTGTAAACATTGAAAGAATTGAAGAAAGCTTCATTAATATGAATTTTTATTATGGAGTAAAATTACGAAAACAATCATATTTTATTAAAAAAGTGTAACAATTACTAAAGATTGTAGTCTTATACAGAAAAGGTAACGGAATTATTAACTTTTTATTATCATAATTTACTTAATAAAAATGTTATTATTGTCTCAAAATTTAACAATACCATGATCGAAATTAAAGATTTACACAAGTCCTATAAAATGGGGAGCTCAGAATTACACGTGTTAAAAGGTATTAATTTTAATATCGAAGAAGGTGAATTAGTTGCGATCATGGGATCATCTGGTTCTGGCAAATCTACGCTGCTTAATATTTTAGGAATTTTAGATGAGGCCGATTCTGGAAGTTATATTTTAGATAAAACTCCAATTAAAAAATTAAACGAAACGATTGCTTCAAAATATCGTAATAAATTCTTAGGATTTGTTTTTCAGTCTTTTAATTTGATTAATTATAAATCTGCGCTTGACAATGTTGCAATGCCATTGTATTATCAGGGAGTTAAAAGAAAAGAACGTTATGAGATTGCAATGAAATATCTTGAAAAAGTAGGTTTGGGATCTCACTCTCATCACTTACCCAATGAACTTTCTGGAGGTCAGAAACAGCGTGTAGCTATTGCAAGAGCATTAGCGTCAAATCCGAAAGTTTTGCTGGCAGATGAACCTACAGGAGCTCTGGATACAAAAACTTCCTATGAAGTTATGGAACTGATTCAGGGAATTAATGATGAAGGAAAGACAATTTTAATTGTGACACACGAACCTGATATTGCTGCAATGTGCAAAAGAAATGTAGTCCTAAAAGATGGATTAATTATCGATGATAAAAAAGTAGAACAAGTTAGAGCTTCGTCTTATGTTTAATATTGAACGCTGGCAGGAAATATTTGAAGCGATTTCAAAAAACCGATTAAGAACGTTCTTAACTGGGATTTCTGTGGCTTCCGGGATTTTTATTTTGGTGATTCTGCTGGGTGCAGGAAAAGGTCTTCAAAATGGAATCGAAAAACAATTCGAACGCGACGCTGCGGGAATTATAGAAGTTTGGTCTGGTACAACAACTAAAGAATATAAAGGACTAAATCCCGGCAGACAGGTTCAATTTCGCAATAGCGATTATAATCAATCTGTTCAGAAATTTGAAGATAAATTAGATTTAAGAGCTTCAACTTATAATTTTTGGGGAGCACAATTTTCATATGGAAAAGAGGCTGGAAATTATCAATATAGAGGAGTTGATCCTGACTATGGAGGAATAGAAAATCTGGTTATAGTTCAAGGGCGATATGTAAATACTAAGGATTTACAAAACAACGAAAAAGTCGCTGTTATTGGAATGAAAGTAAAAACAGATTTGTTTAAAGATAAAGAGGCACTTGGGCAAGAAATATTAATCAATAATATCAGTTTTAAAGTAGTCGGAATTTTTACAGATCCAGGTGGAGAGCGTGAAGAAGCGAGAGCTTATCTGCCATTAACCACAGTGCAGAGAACTTTTGGAGGCGGGGATAAAATTAGTAACTTGTTTTTTACTTTAAAAAAGACAAATGATTATGATGAAGCTTTGGCGCAATCTGAAAAATTTACCCAAGATTTAAAAGACTTACTGAAAAGTAAAAACATGGTGGCACCAGAAGACGACAGCGGTGTTGGAGTTTATAATTCTGTTAAAGATGCCAAACAGTTTTACGACTTAAATTTATATATCAGATTGTTTTTTTGGTGGGTTGGTATTTGTACCATAATCGCCGGAGTTGTTGGGGTTAGTAATATTATGTTGATTATTGTAAAAGAACGAACAAAAGAAATTGGAATTAGAAAAGCATTGGGAGCATCTCCATTTTCTATTATTACAATGATACTTCATGAATCGATTTTTATTACAACAATTGCTGGGTTTGTTGGACTTTTAGGGAGTTTGTTACTGCTTGAATTTGTAGGTCCGATGGTTCAGAGTGAATATTTTAGAAATCCGGAAGTTGATTTTAATGTGGCATTAACAACATTATTTTTATTGGTGTTTGCTGGTGCTGTTGCAGGTTTTTTTCCAGCATATAGAGCAGCTAAAATTAAACCTATTGTAGCACTTAGAGACGAATAGTTATGTTTAAAAAAGATAATTGGGACGAGATTTTACAGGCCTTAACGGCCAACCCTTTCAGAACTATTCTGACGGCTTTTGGTGTTTTTTGGGGAATATTTATTTTGGTGATTTTACTTGCTGCAGGTAATGGACTTGAAAATGGTATTAAAAAAGGGTTTGACGGTATTGCAACAAACACTATGTTTATGTGGAGCCAGACAACTTCTAAAGCTTATAAAGGTTTACCAAAAACACGCAGATACGATTTTAGAAACAGCGATGTTGCGGCTTTAAAAGCAGCATTGCCAGATTTATTATATGTTTCTCCAAGAAATCAATTAGGCGATTTTAACGGAACAAATAATGTGGTTAGAGGAACAAAAACTTCATCGTTTACCATTTATGGAGATTATCCAGAGTTGATTAAACAGCAGCCGATGGATATTATTAAAGGTCGTTTTGTAAATCAGCAGGATATTCTGGAGAGAAGAAAAGTAGCCGTAATTGGTAAAGGTGTTATTAGTGAACTTTATGGAAAAGAAGAAGAAGCTATAGGTACTTATGTTAAAATTAATGGTATAAATTTTATGGTTGTCGGGGTTTATAAATCCAAACAACAAGGCGGAAATGCAGAACAGGAACAGAAAAATATTTTTATTCCTTTCACCACTTTTCAGCAGTCTTTTAATTATGGTGATAAAGTGGGATGGATGGCACTTACAGCAAAAGATGAGACTTCTATTACGGAATTAAAACCTAAAATTTTAGAGATTATTAAATCACTGCATTCTATAAATCCAACAGATGATAGAGCAGTGGGAAATTTCGATTTGTACGAACAATTTAATAAAGTGCAAAGCTTATTTAATATCCTAAAAGTGATTGCCTATTTTGTGGGAACATTGGTTTTGATTTCTGGAGTAATCGGAATTTCAAATATAATGCTGATTGTAGTAAAAGAACGTACAAAAGAAATTGGAATAAGAAGAGCTTTGGGCGCAACGCCGGGAGCTATTCGATCACAGATATTATCAGAATCTATATTTTTAACCATCATTTCTGGAATGCTGGGTATTGCCGTCGCAACCGGAATTATAGCAATTTTAAATTTTGTATTAGATTCGATGCCTGCGGGTGAGAATACGATGTTTGCCAATCCTAGTGTGGATTTAGGTGTTGTATTTGTTGCTTTATTAATATTAGTTGGATCAGGTTTGCTGGCAGGATTTATTCCAGCGCAGACTGCAATCAATGTTAAGCCTGTAGATGCTTTAAGAACAGAATAAATTATCAATCAAAATAAATCGATTAAACCAAAAACAAATGAAAAAAGGAGTAACTATAACCATTTTAATATTTATTGCGATCGTTTTTTTTGGCGCACTTTACTATTTGTATGCCAAAAACCAAGAGTCGCCAATTGTGTTTAAAACGGAAAAACCAGAAATTAAAACGATTGTAAAAAATACAATTGCAACTGGTAATATTCAGCCAGACGAAGAGGTTTTAATCAAACCGAATATCTCGGGGATTATCGAACAAGTATATATCAAAGCTGGTGAAAAAATCAAAGCTGGTGATATGATTGCGAAAATTCGAGTTGTTGCAAACGTTTCTAACGTGAGTAGTACACAGAATCAAGTTCAGACAGCCAAAATTGCTTTGGACAACCAGGAAAGACTTTATAGAAGGCAAAAGACATTATTTGAGAAAGATGTAATTTCTGCAAATGATTTTGATGCGGCTCAAGTGGCATATAATCAGGCAAAACAAACATATCTGGCTGCAAAACAAAGTTTAGATATTGTTAAAACAGGAACAACATCTTCTTTAGGAAGTTATGCCAATACTTTAATTCGTTCTACGGTTAACGGAATGGTTTTAGACGTTCCTGTAAAAGTAGGAAACCAAGTTATTGAAAGTAATAATTTTAATGAAGGAACAACAATTGCCAGCGTTGCAGATGTTGGAAGAATGATTTTTATTGGAAAAATTGATGAATCTGAAGTAGGAAAAATCAAAGAAAAAATGCCTATCGAGATTACAATTGGTGCAATTGAAAATAAAAAGTTCGATGCTGTTCTAAATTATATTGCACCAAAAGGTGTTACAGAAAATGGAGCAATTCAGTTTGAAATCAAAGCGCAGATGGTTAATAGAGACGATACTTTTATTAGAGCCGGTTTGAGTGCAAATGCTTCCATTATTTTAGAAAAAGCAGATAAAATTCTGGCAATAAAAGAATCATTAGTTCAATTTGACAAAAAAACACAAAAGCCTTATGTGGAAATCGAAACTGCTCCACAGAAATTTCAAAGAAGAGATTTGGTTCTGGGTGTAAGTGACGGAATCTACGTTCAAGTTAAAAGCGGTGTAAAGAGTACAGATAAGATTAAAATCTGGAATCAGGGCTTGATCAATGAAGGAGAGAAAAAATAATTTAATTTGAAGGTTTAAGGATCTTTTGGTTTTAAAAAATGTTAAATTTGCGTAGTTCGTTGTACTTCGCTTTCATTTAAAATATATGAAAATAAATAAAATTAATAGTCTGGTTTTTGCAATGTTATTCGGTTTTGGATTAGCTGGACACGCGCAATCAAAGCAATGGACACTGGAAGAATGTGTGAGATATGCATTGGAAAATAATATTACGATAAAATTAACCGAATTAGACGTCGAAAATGCTGTTATTGATAAAAGAGGAGCATTAGGAAGTTACCTTCCGTCTGTAAATGGAAATGCTTCACACTCTTGGAATATTGGTTTGAATCAGGATCTTACAACTGGTATTTTACGTAATCAAACCACTCAGTATTCTTCAGTTGGCTTAAATGCGGGAGTTGATATCTACAAAGGACTTCAAAATCAAAATACATACAGAAGAGCAAAGTTATCTATTATTGCATCAAAATATCAACTGCTGAAGATGCAGGAAGATATTTCTTTAAACGTGGCTAGTGCTTTCTTGCAGATTTTATCTAATAAAGAAGATCTAAAAGTTAAAAAAGAACAATTGTTAATTGACGAAAAACGATATGCTCGTTCTGAAGAAATGGTTAATGCCGGAACAATTCCTCGCGGTGATTTATTCGATCTAAAAGCAACTGTCGCTACAGACAAACAAAATATTGCTGTTTCTGAAAATAATTTATTGATTTCTAAATTAAGTCTGGCACAGCTTTTACAGTTAAAAGAATTTGCCGATTTTGATGTTATTGATAATACAACTCTAAACGACGAGAATAATATTCTTGGGCAGACTCCAGTTGAAATTTATGCTAAGGCAAAAGACATAAGAACAGATGTAAAGCTTGCACAAACAAATCTTGAAATTGCTGAAAAAAATGTAGCTATTGCAAAAGGAGCTTATCAGCCGACACTTAGTGGTTTTTATGGTTTTAATACCAGAGCTAGTTATAGTGATCAAGTTAGATTTGATGCAAACGATCAGCCTTATACAGTAGGTCCAGATCCAATATTCCAACAGTTTAGTGATAATAAGGGACATAATTTTGGATTACAGTTAAATGTTCCAATTTTTAATGGCTGGTCAGTTAAGAACAATGTAGAACGAAGCAAAGTAAATTTAGAAAAATCTAAAATAGATTTAGAGCAAAAAAGTTTAGATTTGCAGCGTGACGTTTACACCGCATTTACTGATGCAAGAGCGGCTTTAAATACGTACGAAGCGTCTACTGTAACTCTAGAAGCTAGACAGCAGGCATACAATTATGCAAAAGAAAAATACGATGTAGGTTTGATGAATTCATTTGATTTTACACAAGCTCAAACATTGTTGACCAATGCGCAGTCTGATGTTATCAGAACAAAATATGATTACATGTTCAAAATTAAGATAATTGAATTTTATTTCGGAATTCCAATCGTTCCAATTATTACAAAATAATTTATTATGTCAAAAAAAACAATTTATTTCTTAGTAGGTGGTGCAGTAGTATTTATTGCAGTTTTAATCGGTCTTTCGAAGTCGGGAGTAATAGGAAATAAGGATGAAGGAAAAGAAGTAGAAACAGCAAAAGTAATTGCATCAACAATTGTTGAAACAGTTTCGGCTACAGGTAAAATTCAACCAGAAATAGAAGTAAAGATTTCTCCAGAGGTATCTGGGGAGATTATTCTGTTAAATGTAAAAGAAGGTCAGGTTGTAAAAAAAGGAGAATTGCTGGTTAAAATTAATCCAGATTTATATACTTCAAGCTACAACCGTTCGGTATCTAATTTATCAGGATCTAAAGCAGGTTTAACACAATCTGAGGCAAGTTTTAAAGAAGCAAAAGCCAATTACGATCGTAATAAAACCTTATACGATAAAGGAGTAATTTCAAGATCAGACTGGGATAAAGCCATTGCTTCATTTGAAGTAGCAAAAGCAACCAAACAAAACTCTTATTACAGTGTTCAAAGTGCTTCGGCTTCAGTAAGTGAGGCAAGAGACAATTTAGGGCGTACCACTATTTATTCTCCAGCAGACGGAACAATTTCTGTTTTAAATGTAGAATTAGGAGAAAGAGTTTTGGGAACGCAGCAAATGGCTGGAACAGAACTTTTACGTGTAGCAAACCTTAATAATATGGAGGTTGAAGTTGATGTAAATGAAAACGACATCGTAAAAATTAAAATTGGTGACGAAGCAAATGTTGAAGTTGATGCTTATTTAAAAAAGAAATTTAAAGGAACTGTAACGAGCATTTCTAATTCTGCCAGCACAACATTAACTTCAGATCAGGTTACTAATTTTAAAGTTAAAGTTCGTATTTTAAAAGAGTCTTATCAGGATTTATTAGAAGGAAAACCAAGTACGTATTCTCCTTTTAGACCTGGAATGACAGCTACTGTTGATATTATTACAACAACAAAAACAAACGTTTTGGCAGTGCCGATTAGTTCTGTGGTTGTAAAATCAGATACTACAGCAGTAAAAGATTTTAAAGTTGAAGATCCAAATGAAGATAAAAAAGCCACTCCGAAAAGTGATAAAAAATTCGAATGTGTGTTTGTAAAAGAGGGAGATAAAGCTAAAATTAGAGTAATTAAAACAGGAATTCAAGACGATACTAATATTGAAGTAATGTCTGGTTTAAAACCTGGAGATATTGTAATTACAGGCCCTTACACAACAGTTTCTAAAGATCTTAATTCTGGAGATAAGGTAAAACTTAAAAAAGCAGAAACGCCTAAGAAATAATTTTTTATGATGGTTTCTTTATGTGGCAGCCCGCCGCCAGGTTTTTTTCCAGCCTTTATGATTGGGTTAGCTGCAGCAGCCGGATTTCTTTTTTACACTCATTATAGAATTTCTAAAACTGATTATTATAAAGAAGAGTTTGTGTATTTTTCACTTGGAAAAAGGATAATACTTTATTTGAGTTTTTTAATGGTTAATTTATGTACTATACCATTATTGCTTTTAATTTGTGTTCTTATTTTTTCTTGACCTGCTTTATTTGTAAAACATTAATAATTAAAATTAAATATTTTGTCTTTTATCCTCAATATCGAAACGGCCACTAAAAATTGTTCTGTATGTATTGCAAAAGATGGGAAAACCATTGTTTGCAGTGAGCTTGCAGACGAAGGCTATTCGCATGCAGAAAAGCTTCATGTTTTTATTGAAGAAGTAATAGCAAAAGCAGGCATTTCTGTTCAGGATTTAAATGCAATTGCAGTCAGCCAGGGACCGGGATCATATACAGGTTTAAGAATTGGCGTTTCTGCAGCAAAAGGATTGTGTTATGCTTTAAATATCCCACTAATCGCTGTTGATACGCTTCAGGCATTAGCTTCTCAGGCAGAAGTTACAGATGGAAAAATTATCCCAATGTTAGATGCGCGCCGTATGGAAGTTTACAGCGCCGTTTTTAATACAGATTTGACAGCTGAAAGAGCTATAAAAGCGGAAATAATAGACGAAAATTCATTTCAAGAATATACAGACAAGCTTTACTTTGTCGGCGATTGTGCTGACAAATGTAAAGCTGTTTTAACTAAAGAAAATTTTGTGTTTTTAGAAGATATCAAATATCCTTCGGCACAAGCTATGAGTAAAATCAGTTTTGATAAATATCAAAAAAGCGACACTGTAGATGTCGCTTATTTTGAACCTTATTATTTAAAAGATTTTATGATTACTGCTCCTTCAAAAAAGCAATAACTATTATTTTTGTAGTGTAAAAGGCTGGACAGAAATTCCAGCTTTATCCAATGCAACTTTGCAATTCTCTAAAGTATCTGAAACTACAGAGCCAAAGTCTGCTTTTGCTGCCCACGGGCGAACTGCAAAATCAACAGAACTCGCAGATAGGTTTTTTACAAAAACTTCTGGTGCAGGATTTTTAAGAACCTTTGGATTTGATAGTAAAACCTCTAAAAGTATATCTTTCGCCTTTTTGATATCCGAGTCATAAGAAACTGAAAATGTCAAGTCGGCTTTTCTTTCAGCCTGCATCGAATAATTAATAATCGTTCCGTTTGATAATGCGCCATTTGGAACAAAAACGGTCTGATTAGTTCCCGTAATCATTTTTGTTACAAAAATTTGAATTTCTTCAACAGTAGCAATCACGCCTTGTGCTTCTATTGTATCGCCAACTTTAAAAGGTTTAAAAACAATTATAAGCATTCCTCCGGCAAAATTCGAAAGCGAACCTTGTAAAGACAAACCAACAGCAAGTCCCATTGCTCCTAAAATAGCAACAAATGAAGAAGTTTCAATTCCGAGTTTTGAAATGAAAGTGACAAATAACAAAATTCTAAGTGCCCATAATAAAATATCTGCTAGAAATTTGGTTAAAGTTGGGTCAAGATTTCTCTTCACCATTAATCGTCTAATTAATCTATTTATTAGTCGGATAGCGTATAAACCAACAAATAAAATTAGAAATGCAGAGATTAATTTTGGAGAATAATCAACTAAGATGTTAATAAATCTCGAGATGTAATTACTAACTTGGTCTGAAGTAACGTCGTTCATGATTTTAAAATAAAAAAAACCTTCTCAAAAGAGAAGGTATGTTTGTTTGTGATGCAAATATAATTGAAATTCTTATAGAAGAAAATAGTCACTAAGCATTTACAGCTTCAACCTTTATAGCCTCATCGTTCAACATGCTTTTAAGCATATTTTCGATACCGCTTTTTAAAGTAAATGTAGATGACGGACAACCGCTGCAAGCACCTTGTAAAAGTACTTTAACCGTTTTGTCTTCTTCATTATAAGATTCAAAAGCAATATTTCCTCCATCTGCTGCTACAGCTGGTTTTACATATTCTTCTAAGATGTTAATAATCTGCTGAGAAGTAACATCTAATTTGTCAAATGCTTCGTCTTTCGTTACTTCAATTTTTGTTGTAGTCTGAATTAGCGTTTCGTCTAAAACAGTTCCGCCGTTTTCTATAAATTGTTTGATGAATGTTCTTAGTTCTAATGTAATTTCAGACCAGTCATTGATTTCGTATTTTGTAACAGAAATGTAATTCTCGTCAATAAAGATTTCTTTTACATAAGGAAACTTAAACAATTCCTGCGCTAATGGAGAAGAAACAGTCTGATCGATATTTTTATATTCAACCGCATTACGAGTCAGCATTCTGCTCACTACAAATTTTAATGCAGAAGGATTAGGAGTCGTTTCTCCGTAAACGGTTATCGGTTGTTTTTTTGCTTTATTTTCATCAATTTTAATGATCACGCCGCCTTTTTCAACAAAAGCACTGATTTGTTCAGCAACCGCGTCTTTAACGTCGTCCCAATCAACAATGCTGTATCTTTCGATAGCAATAAAATTTCCTGATATATAAACAGTTTTAACAAACGGTAAATAGAATAACTGCTGTGCTAAAGGAGATGAATCTGCCTCATCGATATTTTTGAACTCAAAGTTTTGATTCTGAGTAATGAAATCTTCAAATTCAAACTTTAATATAGTAGGATTTTGAGTTTCTTTTATGGTGATTTTTGTCATGGTATTATATTTTTTGCAAATTTACTAAAGTTATTTTCTACTATTAGCTATATTTGATTTTTTAATAAAATAATTAAGACTCTTTTCAAATAAATCGTACTAAATTGCAGGAGTGAAAATTATATAGATACAAAATTGCCTTTATGAAATTAAAAATCAAGGTTTTATTAATTATTCTTATTACTTCATTCTATTCTTATTCTCAGGAAGGAATACCTGTGTATTCTGATTATTTGTCTGATAATTACTATTTAATTCACCCATCAATGGCTGGTGCGGCCAATTGTGCCAAGATCAGATTAACGGCCAGAAAACAATGGTTTGGTCAGGAAGATGCGCCATCTTTGCAGACACTAAGTTTTAATGGAAGAGTAGGAGAGCGTTCGGGTGCGGGGTTCATTGTTTTTAACGACAAAAATGGATATCATTCACAGAAAGGTGTAAAACTAACTTACGCGCATCATATTATGTTTTCTAGAGATGAAATTGATTTAAATCAGTTGTCATTTGGAATCAGCGGGGGATTAATACAAAGTCAATTGGACGAAACGAAATTTGGAGGAACTTTTGATCCTATTGTTTTTGGGTCTATCCAAAAAGATTCTTATTTCAATGTTGATGTTGGAGCATCTTATAATTTTCTGGATTTTTATGCACATGCAACGGTTCAGGGTTTATTAGAGACTAGAAGAGAGTTATATACAGATTATGAAAGTGATAATCTGAGAAAGTTTTTATTAAGTGTGGGATATGTTTTTGGAAAAAATGAAAATATCACGTGGGAACCTTCTATTCTTTTTCAGTTTTTCGATCAAACCAAAGAAAAAACACTCGATTTAAATTTAAAAGCCTATAAGAGTATGGATTTCGGAAGTCTTTGGGCAGCTCTTTCATATAGAAGAGGTTTTGATGGAGCCCAATATCTTTCTGGAAGTGGTGTTTCTTCTCAAAAATTACAATTTTTCACACCAATTGTTGGTGTTAATTTTAAGAACTTTATGTTTGCCTACACTTATTCTCAAGTAATGGGAGATGTAAAATTTGATACCGGCGGTTACCATCAAATTACTTTAGGAATTAATTTATTCTGTAAAAAAGCACGTTACGATTGTAACTGTCCTGCGATTAACTAAATTTTATTTTTTATGCTGATTAAATCTGTAAACGGAAAATCACCTTTGATTCCAGAGGATTGTTATGTTGCCGAAAATGCCACAATTGTAGGAGATGTCACTTTTGGTGATTCTTGCAGCGTTTGGTTTAATGCTGTTATTAGAGGAGATGTTCATTTTATTAAAATTGGCAATAAGGTAAACATTCAGGATGGAGCTGTTATTCACTGCACATATCAAAAACATCCCACTATAATTGGAAACAATGTTTCGATAGGTCATAACGCTATTGTACACGGCTGTACTATTCATGACAACGTTTTGATAGGAATGGGCGCTATAGTTATGGATAACTGCGTTGTAGAAAGTAACGCGATTATTGCTGCCGGAGCGGTGGTAACTCAAAACACTGTGGTAACTTCTGGAAGTATTTATGCTGGAGTTCCTGCCAAAAAAGTAAAAGATATTGATCAGTCGAATTTTGCAGGTGAAATTGAGCGCATTTCAAATAATTACGTAATGTATTCAAGCTGGTTTAAAAATGAAGATTGATTATAAAAAATTCCAATAATAAAAATTCCAAATTCCAAGAGATATGCCTTTTTGGAATTTGGAATTTTTCTTTTTTTGGAATTTAAAAATATCACAGGTTGATTTTTTCAAAGAAAGTACTTTTATAACTTTCGCTGATAGGAATTCGTTTATCGCTTATTAAAACTTTATTCTTCTGAATAGATTTTACATGTTTGATATTAATAATATACGATCTGTGAATTCTTGCAAACCCTTTATTCGAAAGCAGATTTTCTAATTTAATCAAACTTATTAAAGTCAAAATAAATTTATTATCTGTGGTGTAAATCTTAACGTAATCTTTTAGTCCTTCAATAAAAAGAATATCAGCAAAATTCAATTTTACATTTTCATATTCTGCACGAACAAACATAAAATCCTGTTCAATTTCTGGAGCATTTGTATTTTCAGAAAGGGCCTGATTTGCCATTGCGGGCTGTAAAACCTGTTGCGCTCTCACAACTGCTTTTAAAAACCGGTGAAAAGGAATTGGTTTTACTAAATAATCTACCGCACCAAGATTAAATCCTTCTACAGCATAATCAGAATAGGCAGTTGTAAAAATAACCAAAGGCTTTTTTTCGATTGTATTTAAAAAGTCAATTCCAGAAAAATGAGGCATTTGAATATCCAGAAAAACTAAATCAACATTATTCTGATTGATAAATGAAACGGCATCAATTGCATTGTTGAAAGAACTAATCAATTCAAGCGAGTCTATTTTTTTAACAAAATCCTGCAGTAATTCTACTGCTAAAGGCTCATCGTCAATAATTACACATTTCATTTTTTCCGAATTAAGGTTACATTTGTTTTGGCAGTCAAAAGTAATTTGAAACCAGTAAATTAAGTTCTAAAGTTTTCATAAAATACGGGTTAAGAAATCACAATTATGCGTTAACTGTAATAGTTTTAGTTAGAGTATAACCATCTGTTAGATTGCCAGTTATAGTTGCAAGCTCGTCAGATAAACTGTCTGAAAAAACATTATCTCTTGTATTGGCAGTATCGGCTTGTCCGTGGGCGGCATAATTTGTGCTGGAATATACTGTACTAGAAATGGTTTCTGGAAAAGCAATTTGAGTTACTAATAATGAACTTCCCGAACTCGATAAAACTTCAACATGCACATGTGGCGCTCTTCCTTGATACCAGCCTGGATAAATCGAAATAAAAGAAACATCTCCATTGGTGTCAGAAGTTTGTCTTCCTCTTAAAAAATGAACCGAAGTATAATCTGTCTGCTGCATTTGTGTACCGCCATATTCAGAATAATTTCCGTCTTTGTCGCAATGCCAGATATCAACTAAAACTCCCGAAAGAGGAGCACAGTCATTATTTTTGTTTTCAATCTTTAAATTAATCAGCAAGGCAATTCCAATTCGGTCAGATTTAATGTTTTCTAAAACCAGCTGACTTGGAGTTTTGATTGGAAAAGGACCTTTTGTTTCTGAAGGAGAAACAGTACAGCTCCCATCTCCAGAGTTGCCTGAGTCGGTTTCGTCATGATCGTTTTTTGAACATGATTCTAATAATGTTGAAGCTGTTGCTAACGAAGCAATGCCTAAAATACCATTTCGGATGAATTTTTTTCTGTCCATAATCAGTTTTGTTTAATGTATTGCGGTTTTAATTTCATCTAATTTTAAATTCAAATGAACTCGGTAATAGGCATTATCCTGAGTAATGGTTAGTTCGTGTGCGCTAGGGTATAATAAATCGAGACGACTTTGAATGTTTACCAATCCAATTCCCGAATTATCCGGGTCTTTTACATAATTTTCGATGGTATTCTCTATCCAAAAATCAAGATTATTATCTGTGATTAAGATTTTAATTTTTACGTGAGCAGCACCTTTATAATCTGTTCCATATTTAAAGGCATTTTCGACAAATGAAATCAATAATAATGGCTCGATAAATTTGTTTCTTGTATCGCCATGTACGTTAATTACAATGTCTTCAATGTTGTTTAATCTCAGTTTTTGCAGTTCAATATAATTCTGAATATAGTTTACCTCTTTTTCTAAAGCCACCGTTTTATTGTCTGTCTCGTAGAGCATATAGCGCATAAGTTCAGACAAGGTCACGATGGCATCAGGGACCAAATCAGATTTTTTGTGTGCCAAAGAATAAATACTATTTAATGAATTAAATAAGAAATGCGGATTGGTTTGTTTACGCAGGTATATTAATTCTGTATTCGTTCTATGTGTTTCGGCAATCAGCTTATTCTGCTGATTATTATAAAATTCAGTTAGTGTTCTAATAATTGCGCTGATTGTGATAATCAAAATATAGAAAAATGACGGGCCAATTTTAAAGAAAAGCGGTTGTCTCATCTCAATTCTAGGCGCCATTCTGTCCCGCGGAAAAAAATGCGGATCGTGCTGCATCATTTGCGGAGGCATAACATTTTCGGGTCTTAAATGTCTAAATTCAGGAATAAAATAGTTTATTCTGATAATCATAAACGCTGCTATAAGACCAAAGGCCACGATAAAATAGAGCCAGTATTTTTTTTGTAAAAGATAGATCGGAACCAGATAAAAATAGTTCAAATAGAACAATACAATCCCTGTTGCCCATTGCACATAAAAGTCATTGTTGATCTTAAATGGACTTTCGTAAAACTGAATTAACGAAGTCAAAATAAAGAAAACCCATATCGCACAATGAAATAAGATTCTGTTATAGCTGTTATTTTTAATGGTATCTATCTGCATTTACAATTTTATTTTTAATAAAATTAAATCTTTTTTGGTTACCGTTGGAGATAAGTTTTCTAGGAGTTTCTCTTTAACAAGATTGGCCGTTTTTATCGCATCGTTTTGTGTTGCAAAACTTTTGTTTTCACTTATCACCGGAATAATGGATTGCTTGATTACTATTTTTTCTTTGTATGAAATCGTGTATCCCCATCCAGAATTTGTTTTAAAAACATCAGATTTTAAAACTTCTTTTTTTGCGCACGAAGCAAAAAAAAGCAGGAATACAAAAAACATCAAATTCTTCTGGAAAGCGTTCCAGAAGAATTTTTTAATATTAATTATCATCGTCATTTTGTTCTTCTAATGGTCTAAACTCCCACGCATCATCAAAATATGTGGTGCCAATTCTTCCTAACATATAAAAACCACGATTATTAATTGCAAAACCTACAGCATCGGTTCTTGTAGCGCCTTCCATTGGAGTTCTTTCAACCCATAAATCAGTTGTTGGGTTGTATTCCCAAATTGTTTTTATATTTTCTCCTCCTACAACATATCCTAATCCATTCATAGAAAAACTTGATGCATTAGAACGTACGATTGCATACTCATCATTATACGTGTAATCATCGTCGGTATCTTTATCAATATCTCTTTTTCTAGTCCAAACATCAGTTGATGGATCAAATTCCCAAAAATCTTCTTGATAAACTCCGTTATTTACACCAGTTGCCAAATACGCTTTATCAGCAATTACAAAAACTGTTGCATTACGTCTTTTGTTTCCACTAAAACCATTTACGAGTGTCCATGTATTAGCTTGGTCATCATATTGATAAAAGTCTTTCAAATAATTTCCATCATAACCAGTGCCAAAATAAGCTTTACCACCAGCTTGAAAACCAACTGCTGCATAACGACCCGTTCCTGCAAAATCAGTTTTTTGTGTCCAGCTGTTCGCAGTAGGATCATATTGATAAAAATCTTTCAGTTTATTTGTTCCGTCGTAACCAAGGCCAACATATCCTTTATCATTTAATGCAAAGCTAGAAGCAGAACTTCTTCCTACGCCGGCAAAATCTGCTTTTTGTTCCCAATAATCACCAGTTGAGTTATAAGCCCATAAATCTTTTAAGTAAACATCGCCTGTATAACCTCCGGCAACATAAGCATAATCGCCAATAACGAAACTTGTCGCACTAGATCTTGCAGGACCATCAAAGGCCGATTTTTTAATCCAGTTTCCCATTAAATCGTCATCATCATCGTCATTACTGCAGCTTATAAAAAAGAGGCTCGAAAAAAGAGCGGTGAATAAAATTCCTTTTTTTAGATTAATCATAGTGTATTTAATTATTTATTGTTTGTATTTGATCCCCAATCCTAAAATGTAACCGTTCCCCGAATTATAGTCGTAAACTTTATGGTTACTATTGTCTAATAAGTTGTATTTTTTATTAAAATCATAACCCGCTTTGAAATTTAAAAACCAATTGCCAGCTGCGTTTCTTTCATACTCAAGGGCAGTTGTCATTTGCGATAAAACTGCTTTTTCGGCACTGTTATTTTTGTCAGATGTCTCATCCAAATGATAGAAATTTCCATTGAAACTATTGGTCAGACTGAATTTATTTCGGTCATTATTTGAATATGAAATTTTTGAATCTGGAAATCCAATTTTCAGATTGGTTTTCTCATTCATTTTATAATCAAAAGCAACAATCGGAGTAAATTTTGGTGCACCAAAAATTGAGGTTCGGCCCGCCCCAAGTATTACATTTAATTTTGAACTGATTTGCTGTTTTATCTCCAGATTTCCTAAAACAGTAAGAGCTGAAAAATCTAAATTTCCTTGAAAATTTGCTGTTGGAACAACCGAAAAGCCCCATTTTGTTTTTTCTGATATTTCGCCCGAATATTCAAATGTGTTTTGAATTTGGTTGAATTTATCCTGATCTGCATAAAAATTATAAGGATTAAATTCATAGTTCACTTTCAAATTCGAATAGGATAATGTGTTCGTTATTTTATTTTTTGTTCCTAATTGTTTCTGATAAAAAAGGGCAGCATCTGTTGTGTTAAAATTTATTTTTTCTGTCGGCTCAGTTTTGATATTGAAATAAGCACCAAAACTTTCCTGCGCTTTCATGGTTAAAAACGAAATCAAAAAAAGAGAACAAATTAAAAACCGTACTTTCATTATTTATTTTATTGGCTCAAAATTAGGTGGATGACTCTCTTAAAAAAAAGAAGATATATATATGAGGTGTTTTGATAGACAAAATCGTCTTTTTTAAGGTCGAATTAAATTTTACCAGACGAATTGGTATTATAGATAATTTTGTACGATCTGTAGCTTAAAAATGCGCGATAGTATATGTTATAGTGTGTCGCGAAAGCTTGCATTTTATATTTGCTCAAAAAATAAATTATGCACAAGTTTATATTGATTCTTCTTTTTGTACTAACCTTATTTTCATGCGGTACAGACACAGATACGGGTGAGTTTACTGTCGGTTCAGATTATTTGGCTTTAAGCAATAAAGTGATTATGATTGATACTGTTACAGTCGAGATGTCAACTATAAATTTTGATTCGCTTATTACCTCAAGCCGAAGCAGAATTTTGATCGGAAATTATGATGATCCAATTTTCGGAAAAGTGAAGTCAGACAGCTATTTTCAGCTTTCTACGACTACCTACGCATTAAATGGCGCCTCTTCAGATACACAAGCGATAAATTATGTTTTTGATTCGATTTCCATGATTCTTAAATATGATAATTATTATTACGGAGATACCACAAAGGTTCAAACTTTTAATATTCATCGACTAATTCAAAAAGTGAAACCTAATACCGATAACGACAGCTTTTACAATAATTCAACTTTAAGCTACAGTCCAGAAAGCCTCGGTAAAATATCTTTTACGCCAAGGCCTACTCAAAAAGATTCTATTAATATTAAAATGGATGACGAATTTGGAGAGGCACTTTTTCAAAAAATTAAAAAAAGAGAAATTACAGATTTTGACAGTTTTACAGAATATTTAAAGGGACTTGTTTTAGTTCCCGAAACAGGCGGTTCTTCTAATGTCATAGGATTTAGCGTGCCAACAAGTAAAGTGCGGATGTATTATTCTAAATACCGTGCAGATGCAGATGAGCTTTCCTATATAATTGACTTTACGATCGCCGATATTGCAAAACAGTTTAACTCTATTTCGTTGGATAAAACAGGAACGTTATTGCAAAATCTCCCCATTTCCAGCAGTTATCTCCCAAGTACGGTGACCAGTAATCAAGGATTTATTCAGTCGGGGACTGGTGTGGCGTGTCGAATCGATTTCCCCAATATTAAGCAGTTTAAAAAGATATCGACGAATGGGGCGATCGTCAATGCAGAACTGATTCTGAAACCAGTAAACAATTCATATTCTGAGAAATATCCTTTAGAAGATTCCCTTGCAGTTTACGTAGGCGATAATCTGAATAGAGTAAGTGGTGCATTGGTAAATTCTGCGGGTACAACTGTTTATGGGTTATTAAATAAGAAGAGTGATGAGTTCAACGAAAATGTTGCGTATACCATTCCTATTGGAAGTTTTCTCCAAAGCGAAATGCTCAAAACATCAGATTCGAGATCGTCTCTAATATTAACGCTGCCGGGAATTTCCAAATCTGTTGACCGAATCGTTTTGGCAGATCAAAAAAACGCGAACAATAAAATTCAGCTCAAAGTTTATTACATCTCTTATTAAATGAAAAATAAAATAATTTTATGGAGCTGCTTCATTTTAATGTCGCTGACTTCGTTTGCTCAAAGTATTTCCAGCTCTCCGTATTCATTGTATGGAGTGGGAAGTTTGTATGAATCAGATTTTGGTTATCTGCCGTCGACAGGTTCTTCTGGAATTGCCCTGCCTTCGGATATTTTTATTAATAATTTAAATCCGGCATCTTTGGGATTTATGTACCAAAATCACTTTCTATTTGATATAGGAGGAAAAGCAATAGCAACAACCTATCAAAGTGGAAATAGATCAGAGAAACGAAATAATTTTCAATTTTCGCATATTGCTTTTGCTTTTCCAGTAACTAAAAAATCTGGTTTTAGCCTTTCGCTTCGTCCTTATTCCAGTTCCGTTTTTAAAATCTCAAATTTAAAACTTCCTATAGCAGATAGTCAGGAATATTATTATTTGACCGCTCAAGGATCCGGCGGATTAAATAATTTGGATTTCTCGTATGGATACCGATTTGGAAAAAAATTGACGTTGGGAGCAACAGGAACTGTTCTTTTTGGAAACACAGTTGATGATCGTGCTTTTTTAATTGCAAATACAATTACAACAATACATAAAAAAACAGATTACAGTGGAGTTCGCGCCATATTAGGTGCGCAATATAAAGTAGATTCTACTTTTACAATTGGTACAACGTTTAAGGCTCCTACAAGGGTAAAGGCTTCTAAAGTACAGTCTGTAACCAGTATTGCAGATGAAGTAGAAACTTCTGTAGAAACCGATAAAGCTTCGGATACGGACGACTATTATATGCCATTAGAAATGGGCTTTGGAATCAGCAAGCGATTTAAAAATAATTTGAACGTAACTTTAGATTACGAAAAAAGCTTTTGGGAAGACACGAAACAGTCGGAACTATATGGTGATTTTGTGAATCAAGATCGTTTTGCACTAGGATTTACTTACAGCACCAAAAAGAATGTCCGAAAATATTGGGATAGAGTAGGCTATGCTGCAGGTTTAAGTTATGATACAGGATATCTCGAAGTTGATGGAAAACGCGTGAACAATGCATCCTTTTCAATTGGACTTAATCTTCCTGTAGATAATACTTTTTCTACTCTAAATGTTTCGTATTCTTACGGTCAAAAAGGAAGAATAGCAAATGATCTGATAAAAGAAAATTACCATAAAATTTCGCTTAATTTATCGCTGGACGGAATTTGGTTCGTAAAACGAAAGATTGAATAATACCTTAAAAGTCTTTTCTTATTACGGGATATTTATATTCTAAAATTGACTCTAATACTTTAGGGTTAGAATTGACATAAAAAATAGGATCATTTTCGGTAGTATCTGAAAACCCTACTTTATCTCGAAGTAAATTTTTTGTTTGTCTCGCAACAGCTTCTCCTGAATCAATTATCTTAATATGATCTGGGAGAATTTTTTTTATCTGTGGAATTAAATAAGGATAATGACTGCATCCTAAAACAAGATAATCGATATTAGCTTCGATCATAGGCTGTAAATACGATTCTAGCAGCTGCGTCATTTCTAGAGAATAGAGATTTCCGTCTTCAATAAGCTGTACAAGTCCGTGACCCACTTGCTCAATTATTGTGGTGTGTTGAAACATCTCTGCAGTCTTATTGAATAACTCACTATTTAAAGTTCCTTTGGTAGCCAGGATTCCTATTACCTGAGTTTGCGAATTATTTGCTGCAGGTTTAATTGCAGGCTCAATTCCAACAAACGGAATGTCATACTCTGCTCTAAGTTCAAATATTGCATTTGTTGTAGCCGTATTGCAGGCAACAACAATTAATTTGCAATTATTCTCTAGTAAAAACTCAACATTTTTTTTGCTCAATTCAACAATTTCATCTTTAGTTTTTTGACCATAAGGGGCATTTTTGCTGTCTGCCAGATATATGGTTTTTTCGTTTGGAAGAAGATCGTGAATGGCGCTCCAGATTGAAGTTCCGCCAATTCCAGAATCAAAAACGCCTATAGGATTGTTGTTTGTCATAAAGCAAATTTAATATTTTTAGTATAATATTTGTTACTCTAAGTTAATTCAAATCTAGAAATTATACGAGAGATTGGTTTTAATTTTTTGTAAAAAAAAACTGCTCAAATATAACATTGAGCAGTTTAATTATACGAGTTGGAATTTCTTAGAATCCTAAATCTTTTTTAACGTCAGCTGTTACGTTTGGACCATCAGCTAATAATAAAGTAGAACCATCTAAAACATATTGGAAACCTTTAGCTTTTCCAACTTTTTGGATAGAAGCTCTAACTTTTTCCATTAATGGTTTAACGATATCAGTTTCTTTTTGTTGTAGTTCTTTTTGCGCATTGTCTCTGTAATCAACAATTCTTTTTTGCATATCTTGAACTTCTTTAGAACGCTCACCGTTAACAGCATCAGTTACTGTAGCAGCTTCTGCTTCATACTTTTTGATTTTTACTTGATATTCATCAACCATCTTTTTGTATTCAGCATCATATGTTCCACTTAATTTTTGCAGCTGATTTTGAGCATCTAGCATAGCAGGCATTTTCGACATAATCTCGCTGACATCAACATGAGCTACCTTCGCTTGTGCGTTCATTGTGTTACTTGCTCCTAAAATAAGAATTGCAGCAATTAGTAAAGTTTTGATTTGTTTCATCATTTTTAAAAATATTAATTAATTATTGGTCGTATTTGTTTTCTGTGTTTCGGCTTCTTTTGCTTTTTTAGCCGCTTCTCTTTCTTCTAAAATTTTCTTTCTCTTTTCTTCTAATTCTTTTTTACGCTGTTCGTAAAGTAATTGTCTTTCTTCTGCTTTTGTCATCGCAGGCTCGGCTACTGGTGCTCCATCTGATCCTGTTTCGGCAGGTTTTGAAGTTGAATTAGTTTTCGAACCTTCTGTTGGGGCAGGTGTTTCTGCCGCTGTTTTAGCTGTTCCAGAAACCGTGCCATTTTTTTTAGCTTCTCTTTCGGCTGCTATGGCATTTCTTCTGTCCTCGTATTCTTTCTTCTTAGCTTCCTGTTCTAATTTTCGATCTTGAATTAATTTCTCTCTTGCCGCTTTTTTCTCGTCAAGCGCCTTCTGACGATCTGCCATTGCTGGGTTGTCATCTATTGCATTTTCAAGATTCTCTTTAGCTTCTTGCTCTTTCAATTGTTTTTTTGTCAGCTGCTCACGTTTTTCTGTACGGTTTAAAACTCGTAGAACTTGATCGCTAATATCAAATCTTTTATTACTGAAAAGCATGGTTAGATCTGATGATCTATCAAAAACAAAATCGTAATTTTTTGCTTCTGCAATATCTTGGACAGCAGTGAAAACTTGATCTTGAATTGGTTTGGCCAATGCTGCTTTTTGTCGCATTAAATTTCCATCAGAACCAAATTGCTTCTGCTGATAATCCATCATTTCTTGTTCAAGAAACTTAATTTCTGTTTCTCTTTCTTCAATTAATTCTTTGGTCAATAAAGCTTTCTCTGCTTTTAAATTTTCCTTTAATGTATTTATATTTAATTTTTTGGCTTCAACTTCTTGTTTCCACTTTTGGGCTTTTAACTCCAATTGTGACTTAGCTTCTTTGTAATCGGAAACATTTTCTAAAATATATTCCATGTCGATGTAGCCAATTCTAGTCGTCTTACCTTGCGCCTGACTTGTATTTGCTACAATCAAGGCTAAAAATATAAATAAAAATTGTTTTCTCATAACATAACTTTATTTGATGATTTTTAACCAAACGTTATTTCTTTAAAATTGTTGTCCAATAATAAAGTGAGTTTCCCATCCATTAGCTTTTGTTTGTCCAGGAAGAGCATCAAAACCGTAACCAAAGTCAATACCTAACAATCCAAAAGCAGGCATAAATACACGTAAACCAGCACCAGCAGAACGATTCAAATCAAAAGGATTGTAATCTTTAAATGTTGGATATGATGAACCAGCTTCTAAGAATGTTAAAGCATATATAGAAGCAGATGCTTTTAATGTAATTGGATAACGTAACTCCATTGAGAATTTATTATAAATTGTTGCTCCAATAGGATCACCAACAGAGTTAACAGGGGTTAATGAGTTATTTGGATAACCTCTTAACTGAATAGTTTCTCTACCATCCATTGAGTAGTTTGCCATACCATCTCCACCTAAGTAAAAACGCTCAAAAGGAATTACACCTCTATCTTGATTGTAAGCACCTAAGAAACCAAATTCTGTCAATGTTCTTAATACTAACTTTCCATAAACTTTAGTATACCAATCTCCTTTAAATTTAACTTTATAGTACTCCAGCCAATTGTATTTTTTCTGATCAACTTTAGCAATATCTGTATCTGCACTTGAATAATCAGATCCTACACTTACATAACCAGTTTGTCCGTTTACTGTTTCTGTTTTAACATAATCACCATTGTTAAGTGGTTTTCCGTCTACACCACTTCCTGATGTACCAGTATATTGTGTTTTATAATCTTTTTGGTTTTGTAAATCTCCGTAATCAACTCCATTAAATAAAGAATAAGGAGCTGTAAACTTAGCAGAAATACTAAACTCAGAACCATACATTGGGAATATTGGGTTTACCCCTTTATTACTTCTTGAAAGTCCTATCGTATAAGCTAAGTTTCTAGATGCACCATTACCAAAGGTAAATAAACCTGTATTATAATTATTCAAATCATAATGCTGATAACTTACAGATTGTGATAATACAAAGTAGTCATCTGGAACAGTTAATCGTTTAGCTAAACCAACTTGTACTGTAAAAATATTAAAACTTTTGTTTCTATCAACGGTTCTAGTAATGTAATTGTTAAGAAATTGCTTACTGTAAGAAATCGATGAACTAAATTGTACTGGTTTCTTTCCTCCAAACCAAGGTTCTGAGAAAGAGACACTATACGTTTGGAAATAGGTACTTCCTTGTAAACGAAGTGCAACTTTTTGCCCATCTCCCATTGGTAAAGGCTTATAAGCTTCTTTATCAAATAGTTTTCTTGCCGAGAAGTTGTTAAACGATAGTCCTAATGTTCCGATGAAACCACCACCGCCGTAACCTCCTTGAAGTTCGACCTGGCTAGATCCTTTTTCTACAACATTGTATTCGATATCAACAGTTCCTGCTCCAGCATCTACGTTTTTGAATTTTGGATCAATAGCTTCTGGGTCGAAGAAACCTAATTGTCCAATTTCACGAATAGTTCTTACTAACTGTTCTTTACTATATTTTTCACCTGGTTTTGTTCTTAACTCACGGTAAATAACATGGTCATTTGTTTTGTCGTTTCCAACAACTGTAATCTTGTTGAAATAGGCAATTGGACCTTCTGTAACTCTAATCTCAAAATCGATTGTATCGTTAACAGTTTTAACCTCTACAGCGTTAATATTTGAGAATAAATAACCATTATTTTGGTATAAATTGGTAATATCTTCTGCGTCTGGTTTTGTTTTATCAGCGATTCTTTTTTCTAATAAAACACCATTGTAAGTTTCTCCTTTTTTAATTCCTAAATAACGGCTTAAAAGTTGATCTGAATAAACAGTATTTCCTAAGAACTTAATATTTCCAAAATAGTATTTGTTTCCTTCTTCTACATTAATCTTAATGGCAAGCGTGTTTTTCTCCTTATTATATTTCACAGAATCGTATATAATACGAGCATCACGATATCCTTTTTCTTTATAAGAAGCGATAACTTTTTCTAAGTCGGTTTTGTATTTTTCTGGAATAAATTTAGAAGCTTTAAAGACACGGATAAAGTTTTTCTGTTTGGTATCTTTCATTGCAGAACGAAGCTGGCTTCCTGTAAGCTGCTTGTTTCCAGTAAAGTCAATACTGCTTATTTTTACTTTATCTCCTTTATCTATTCGAACAAGCATATTAACTTGATGTCCGTTGATAGTATCTGGAGTATTGGTTATAGTAACTTTTGTATTATAAAAACCTTCTTTTTTGTATTTGTTTTCAATGTAGTTTTTAGTCGTAGTAATTAAGTTTTCATTGACAATTTTGTTTTTTGTCAAATTGTTATCCTTAATTAAAGCTTCTACTTTGCTTTTTTTGACTCCAACGAATTTAACTTCGTTCAATTTGGGAAGTTCGATAATATTTAAATCTAAATAAATACTATCATTTTCTACCTTATTAACATAGAAAGCAATCTCATCAAAAAGGCCTAGTTTACCTAATTTTTTAATTGCACTACTAATTTCTTCTCCAGGTACTGTGATTTCCTGACCTTTTTGAAGGCCTGAAAAGGTTACAACGGTCTGTTCATTGAAGCTTATTTTACCAACAACGGAAACTTTGGCCAGAATATATTTTTTTCCTTGATCAAAAGGAACTCTTTCTTGTGCTTTAACTTGTGAAAAACTACCCAAAAGTAATAGGGTAAGGGCTATTTGTATTTTTTTTTGCAACACTAAAAAATTATTTAATTTGTTCACTGGTCTTTCCAAATCTACGTTCTCTTTTTTGATAACTAATAATAGCCTCATATAAATCTTGGTCTTTAAAGTCTGGCCACAAGACATTAGTAAAATACAATTCTGCGTAGGCGATCTGCCACAGCAAAAAATTACTTATTCTATGTTCTCCACTTGTTCGTATTAATAAATCTACGTCTGGTAAATTTTGCGTGTAAAGATGCTCATTTATAATTGAATCGTCAATATTGTCTATTGAAATTATATTATTTTTAACTTTATCACTAATAGCCTTTACAGCATTTACCAGCTCCTCTCTAGATCCATAGCTTAAAGCAAGAGTAAGAGTTAATCGAGAATTGTTTTTGGTTTTTTCGATAACATCCAAAAGTTCTTTTTGGGCTGTTTTTGGTAATTTATCAAGATTTCCAATTGCATTAAGTCGAATATTGTTTTCTTGAAGTGTAACAAGCTCTTTTTTTAATGAATTAATCAATATTTTCATCAATGCCTGCACCTCAATTTTTGGGCGGTTCCAATTTTCTGTAGAGAAAGCGTACAGCGTTAAATATTCAATTCCCAGCTTGGCCGAAGTCTTGATTATTTCTTTTACTGATTTTGTGCCGTTTTCATGTCCAAACGCACGCAGGAAGCCTTGTTGTTTTGCCCAGCGTCCGTTACCGTCCATAATAATGGCCAGGTGTTTTGGCAAGTTTGTGTGATCTATCGATTCTATTAAATTCATTTTATTCTGCGCAATAGCAAGGTTTTTGTCCAAAGGTATAGGTTAAGGTAATACCTGAAAAAACATACCAGTCATTATTATTTAAATTTCCAAATTTTAAAATATTCGGATTGTCTGTATTCGGGTTGCTTCCGTCAATGTTGTCTGTAAAAGTATAACGCACTCCAGCTTCAAGTCCTAAAACAAAATGCGGCGTTATATTCGATTTTATACCTAATATAATAGGTATACCAAAAGAGTGTGAGTTTTCAGAGTAAATTGTGTTTGGGCTTGTATCGTATCGGTATAAGTTGTCGAAGATAAAGAAATTAAAACCTGTATACACATACGGAGTAATTTTTGTGTGGTAATCATGCAGATTAAAATCAAAAAAATTGAACTCTAATCCTGCAGAAAGTTCTTTAATATCATTTTCAAAACGAAAACCTCTTTGTTTTCTGCCTGTTTCGCTTGATTTTAAATCGTTTCCAATAACACTTGATTGTGTATAAGAAAATCTCCAAGAATGTCTCGGACTTCTGTTCCATTTGTAAAGAATTCCAAAAGCTGGTTTTTCTGGGGCGATGTACGTTGTTTTTCCGACATCACCAACAAAGTTGCTTCCGCCAAGAAAAACACCAATCTCATTGATCTGAGCATTAAGTGTAATAAGGGGGAAAAAACATAACAATAAATTAAAAATTTTCTTCATTTAATTCAAAATTGCGTGCAAATATAATAATTATCAATACGAATCAAAGTTCCTTTGGTTAAATGTGCTTTTTTTTCAATTTACATTATGATTTTGAGCCATTTAATGATGATTCACTACAAGCAGAACGAGAAAATGTGGTATTATCGTATAGTGAAGAATCAGAAAAGAGTTTAATTTCTTTTATCTTCTCCCCAGAGCAATTTATTTCTAAGTGTTTTTAAGAAAGTTTCGCCTGGTATTTCAACCATTTTTATTTTATAATCTGTTTTTTTAATTTTTAAAATAGATTCGTTTTTTACTGAAGAAATTCTGGAATCTAAAGAAACCAAATATTGATCTTCTCTTCCTGTTACGCGGAGGGTAATTTCGGTATCGTCAGGAATAACAAGTGGTCTGGCGGTTAAATTATGAGGTGCAATTGGCGTGATGACTAAACTTTTTACATCTGGAGTTAATATTGGTCCTCCACAGCTTAGAGAATATCCAGTAGAGCCGGTCGGCGTAGAAATGATTAATCCGTCTGCCCAGTAAGAATTTAAATATTCATTGTTCAAGTACGTTTCAACAGTGATCATCGAAGTGGTGTCTTTTCTGCTGACAGTAACTTCGTTCATGGCAAAATTAAGTTCTTCAAAAGCTTCGTTTTTCGGCTCAGAAGTTAATCCTAATAAAGTTCGTTCAGAAGTGGTGTAATTCTGATCAATAACAAATTGTAGTAAACTGTCAATATTTTCTTTTTGAACTTTGGCAAGAAATCCCAATCTTCCAGCATTTATACCTAATAAAGGAACACCTGAATTACGAACGAAAGCAGCGGCTCTCAAAATGGTTCCGTCACCGCCAATACTAATCAGCATTTCGAAACTATTATCTAAAGCAGTGCTGGGAGAAAAAGTTTTGTATTCTTTTTTTATAAGCTGCTTTTCATAAAGCATTTTCAGGAAATTTTCTTCAATTACCATTTCAACATTATGGGAATTGAAAAACGAGAAAATGTCTTTTATAATAGGTTCCGTACTATTTTGATAATATTGTCCGTAAATGGCTATTTTCATCTGGTTTTTAATCGATTTTTTGTTTAGTTGTTTAATCGTTAATTCTTTTCGTTAAAACGATTAAACAATTAACCGATTCAACAAACAAACTATATATTAAGGTATTTGTCTAAATAATCGGAGCGTTCTTTTAAGCTGTTGATATAAGTATCTTCCTGATGTTCTGAAATAATTTCGTAACCATATCTTCTATAGGTTTGAATAATTTCATTGATCGCTCCTAAACCTATTTTTACAGTAATTTGAACATTTTCCAAATCAGCTTCAGAAACAAAACAGCCTAAAACTTTACCATTGTTGCTTTCTACAATTTGATTTACTTCGCTCATCGAATAGTCCAAAAGCCCTTTTTGAACAATAATAATAGCGCCGGGTTCTTTTAAAAATGGAGTTTCTTGAAAAAATTTCATTATATCTTCCATTTCATAATACCCTATGTAGCTGTTATTTTCATCAAGAATAGGAATTATGTTAGTGTGGTTTTTTGCGAAAACTTCCAGAACATCAAGCCAGATCATCGATTTTCTGGCAAAAAAACGTTCTAAAGTATATTTGTAGTCAATTGCTTTTTTATCCGTGTCAAATGTTTCTACATCCTCAGAAGAGATGCTTCCAATAAAAATCCCATCTTCTAAAATGGGAAAATGAGAAAAATTTACATCGATAAAAAAGTCCTGAATCGAGGCTATCGTTTCCTGACTATCAATCGCTCTGAAATCGTTTGTGATATAGTTTGTAATTTCTGTCATAAATCATCGAAGATATTTGATGCAAAATAATCAAAAAATACCGAAAACTGCTGCGTTTTACTTTGTATTTTTGTCGTTACAAATATAGTGTTACTAGAATTAAATATCTATTTATATGACAAAGTTAAGTGTAAATATCAATAAAATTGCAACGCTTCGAAATGCAAGAGGCGGAAATGTTCCTGATTTATTAAAAGTAGCGACAGATATTCAGCGTTTTGGCGGGCAGGGAATTACGATTCACCCACGTCCGGATGAACGCCATATTCGTTATCAGGATGCACGCGAGTTAAAAGCAATTGTTACAACCGAATATAATATTGAAGGAAATCCGCAGCATAATTTTATAGATTTAGTTTTAGAATGCAAGCCAGATCAGGTTACGCTGGTTCCTGATGCAATTGGTGCCATTACATCATCTGCAGGCTGGGATACGATTAAAAATCAGGAATATTTGACAGAAGTTATTCAGGAATTTCAAAGAAACGGAATTAGAACTTCAATTTTTGTAGATCCAGTTTTGGAAGTTATTGAAGGAGCAAAAAAAACAGGAACAGATAGAATCGAATTGTATACCGAAGCTTTTGCACACCAATATGATTTGGGAAACAAAAACGGAATCGATCCTTATGTAAAAGCTGCAGAATTGGCAAACGAATTAGGATTAGGAATTAACGCAGGACACGATTTAAGTCTGGATAATATTCAGTTTTTTAAACAAAATATTCCTGGTTTATTGGAAGTTTCAATCGGACACGCTTTAATTTCAGAAGCACTTTATCTTGGTTTGGATAATGTGGTTAATATGTATTTAAATAAATTGAAATAAGATTAAAATTTAACAATTATAACCTGATGTAATTGGGTTATAATTGTTTACTTTCGCACTTTTCTTATTAAAATTAAGTGTCAAAATCTATTATTCTCTTCTTTTTATTATCCTTTTCTAGTGTTTTTGCACAGTCAAAATTACAGATAACAGGAAATGTAAGATCTTCTGAAAATCAAAACCTGCTTGGTGTAAATGTTTCATTTGAGATAAATCAGAATCATTTTCAAGCTGTCACAGATAATTTAGGGAATTTTTCAGAAAGTATTTCTTCAGGCAATTTAAAAATTACGGTTAATCACGTAGACTTTTTATCCAAAACGATTTACTGCAATGTTCAAAAAGATACAGTTTTTTCGATCATATTAGACAAAGATATTTCTCAACTAAAAGAAGTTATTATTTCTAATGATAAAAAAAATGGAATCAAAACACTTTCTGGTGGGAAGCTTTCTTTTAATTTAAAAGAGTTGAGTGCTGTTCCAACTGTGTTAGGAACTACAGATATTATTAAATTACTGCAATTGACTCCTGGAGTGCAAAATTCGGGAGATGCAAACGGCTATCTCTATGTGCGAGGCGGCGATCCAGGTCACAACGCAATTCTCTATAATGAAACTCCAATTTATGGGATGTCTCATTTGTTAGGAATCTTTCCTTTTTACAATACTGATCATATTAAAGATGTGGAATTTGATAAATCAAGTTCGAATCCAAAATATAGCGGACGATTAAGTTCTACAACGCTTTTAAATACCAATAAAAAAATACCATCTAATTTTTCTATTCAAGGAAATGCTGGAATTTTGGCTTCGCAAATAACATTGGCAGTTCCCGTTGGTGATAAAACAGGATTCTATATTTCTGGAAGAAAAACGTATATTGATGAAGTTGTAGGGCCAATATTGAAATCGGGCTCAAAAAACAATGATGTTCAGGATATGAAATATGGTTTTTCTGATGCAAATTTTACTTTTTTATCGCAAATTTCTAAAAGGAATCTATTTTCATTAGATGCTTTTTTTAGCGGAGACGAATTGAAAATTAAAGATGAAAATCTAGCATTAAGAACCAACTTAAAATGGAGTAATTTTACTGTGTCTCCATCTGTAACAACGGCTTTTTCTTCTAATGTTAATATGTCAAACTCGATATATTTGAGTCATTATTCTAATGATTTAACAATGGAGCAGGCAACTATTCAATTTGGTGTTTCTTCTTCTGTAAAAGATTTTGGTTTTACAAATGCTGTACGATTTTCGATTGCTTCAGTTCCTTTTGAATCTGGCTTTCAATATGTTTATCATAGTCTGCAGCCTCAAAAAGTAAATGTAGAAAATCTGACAACTCTTGATAATTTTTCTCAAAGGATAATTAATGCGAATGAAGCTTCGTTTTTTACAAGTGCAAAACCGAAGTTGTTTGAAAATGTAACAGCCGATTTAGGTCTTCGAATTAATTATTACACTTCTGGATCTGATTCTTACTTGCATTTTCAACCAAGAGCTGTTGTGAATTACTATGCAAACGAAAACTATTCTTTTTACGCTTCTTATAATAGGCAGTATCAATATTTAAGTTTGATTACAACTTCAAGTGTTGGTATTCCAACCGATTTTTGGATTGCAAGTTCTGATGGGATAAAGCCACAATCTTCTAACGAATTTGCTGTTGGTTCCAATCAAAATATTACCAGAAATTTTTCTTCTTCTTTTGGAGGATTTTATCGCTCAATGAAAGACCTTCTTGAATATCCGTATGGAATTACTCAATTTAACGAAATCACGACACTCAAAAATGATTTGTATGTAGGAAAAGGAAAAGCTTATGGATTTGAAATGATGCTGAAAAAAAGCAATGGAAAATTTACCGGCTGGCTGAGTTATACATTAAGCTGGTCTGATCGAAATTTTGCTGAATTGAATAACGGGAAAACTTATTTTGCAAAATACGACAGACGTCACAATCTTTCTGTAGTTGGAATGTACGATTTGAACTCAAAATGGAATTTCGGAGTTACTCAGATATTTGGTTCAGGAAATCGATTTACAATGCCAACTTCTTGGTATTTCATAAATAATAATCCTGTGAAAGAATATTCAGGATATAATAATGCGCAAATGCCAAATTATGTACGGACAGATCTTTCAGTAAACTATTATTTTATAAAAACACAGAAGAAAGAAAGTGCTTTAAACCTTTCGATTTACAATACTTTTAATATATCAAACCCAATTTATGTTGTTTTAGATGTCGAGGTAAATGAAAATAAAGACAAAGTTGTAGTAAAGCAAGAAGAGAAAGTTTTATATAGAATTCTTCCGTCTATTAGTTGGAGATTTAAATTTTAAGGAATATGAAAAAATATCTATTGTTTCTTTATGGTTTGGTAGCAATTAGTTGTTCAAATGACAATTTTAGTGAACAAAAAAGTCTGGAATCAAAAATAGTTGTTGAGGGCTGGATTGAAGAAGATGATTTTGCTAATGTCTTATTATCGAGCAGTATTCCCGTTACAGATGTTATTGATTCTACAAATGTCTTAAATCATGTTATTCGATCTGCTAAAATTACAATTTCTGATGGACAGAATTCAGAAGTTTTGAGGGTTAAAAACGATAAAAATAGAATTCCTCCATTTGTGTATTTTGGTTCGACATTAAAAGGAGAATCGGGAAAAGAATACTCGATTAAAATTGAATATCTAGATCGTGTTGTTGAAGCTGTAACCACAATTCCTAAATCTGTACAATTGAAAAGTGCCGAATATATAAGGAAGAACGAAGCAGACACAACGGGTTATATTTTTGTAAAATTTGATGATCCGGTAGCTGAAAAAAACTACTATCAAATTGCAACAAAAATTGATGGAGAAGAACCAATTTTCGTGCCTTCATTTTATGGAAATTTAGATGATAGAAATTTCGAAAGTTCTTCGGTTTCGGTTCAAATAAATAGGGGAGTTATATTGTTTCCAAAAACAAAATTCACACCTTATTTTGCCGATGGAGATTTGATTCACGTAAAATTACGAACACAAACCAAAGAAGTATTAGATTTCTGGAACAGCTGGCAAAATGAAATAGTAAACAGTAAAAATCCTATTTATCCATCAAACACAAGTTTAAAATCGAATATAAAGGGAGGAATAGGTATCTGGGCAGGATATGGGCAAAGTACTATAATTGTTAAAACTCCTCCAAAAAAATAAAGCCGATTTGAATATTCAAATCGGCATTAAAATGTATTTAATTTAAGCTTTTCTTATTTTTCGAAAGCTGCAATAAAATCTTCGAATTTAGTTTGAAATTTCTCAAAACCTTCAGAGAAATAAGCGCTCATTTCTACTTCTGTGTTATCGTTGAATTTTAGGTAAATTACTTCTTCCAAATATGGCTGAGAAAATAATTCTCCAGTAGAATTCCAGCTATTCCAGTATTTATTTTGAGCATCCCAAATTGGTAAATGAAAAACATATGGCTCGCCACTTTCTTCTGAATGTTGAACAAGATCTGCTATTTTAGTTCCATCTTTTTTGGAAACCAAAATTAACTTCATGTTTTTGTTGAAATTAGCAGTATTTCCTTCAGATATTTTTTTCTCATATGCATTCTTAGCAGTGTAATACGCTTTGTAATCATTTTTTGGATTATCGTATTGAAGATATTCAGGTCGAGTATTGTTTTTGTACAAAGCTTCTTTAGCAGCAGCTTCTGCAGCTAAATCCATATCTGCAATAATAACAAAGTTCTCCATTAATTGAAACAATCCATTTGCTTTTCCTCTGTATTGGATAAGCTCTTTATTATCTAATAATTTGTCAATTTCAGAATTACTTCCACCATTAAAATCAATTAAAGTTTTTCCGTTATAAGTAAGAGCTGCTTTTGCATTGTTTTCGATAGCTTTTATACTGCTCATTTCCCACGTGTAACCGTCATTCAAAGTCATTTTGTAAGCGAATTCATTTGGAACTTCTTTTCCATTAGAATATTTTGCAGTTTGAGCAAAAGTAGCTGCTTGTGCATTGTCAATTGTTAGAACAGCATCTGATGAAGTTGGTAAGAAAAAATAGTCATTTACTTGATCATTTAATACCCATTTTTCTGTTTGTTCATCGTATGACCAATTTCCATTAAAGTCTTTAAGTTTTACTTTGATGTCAGAGGAAACACTTTTAGCAGAAAAAACAGCGTTGTTTGCAGTTTGAGATCTTTTAGCTGGGAAAACAAATTTTAATTCTGTGTTTGAAGCGGTTTTAGTCCAAGCCTGAGCGGTATTACTCCAAGTATAAATACCATAAACACCAGAAACTTGTAAAATGTCTTCTACCTTGTTATCATTTTTTCCATCAAAAATATCAATTTTACTAACTTGTAATAAATTGTTTAAATTTTCTAAGGCTTCGATTGCTCCTGAACTTTTAGTTTTATCCAATTGAACAAGCATTTCGTTAGCTTCAGCTTCCAATTTCGTTTTTTGTTGAGCGGGAGTAAGACTTGAGTAAGGTTGTTTTAGTAAGGCAGCAATTTGCTCTTCTATAGTTAGTTCTGTTTCTGGTTTAGTTTCATCAGTGCTGTCGTCACTAGAACATGAAATCATAAGTTGAGAAGCAACTACTGATAATAAAAGAAATTTTTTAATCATGGTTTTAAAATTTTTAATTGGGTTTCAAAATAAAGATTTTTCTGACTTTATTTTCTAAGCCGCAAGATACATTTTAAGTTTGAAATTGCTTTACGGGAACACGTAAAATTGTAAATTATTTTTTGTTAAATGTGTTTTTCTGTAAAATGTGCTTTACTTCGGGCTGATAAGTTTTTACCTTTGTTAAATTTTTATAAAATCAATACAATATGTTATACTCAAAAATAGAAGGCGAAGGAAAACCATTTATCATCATGCACGGATTTCTTGGAATGTCTGATAACTGGAAAACTTTAGCGGGACAATATGTAGAAGCCGGATTTCAAGTTCATATTTTAGATTTGCGCAATCACGGTCGCAGCTTTCATTCTGATGAATGGAGCTATGAAGCAATGGTGCAGGATGTTTATGAATATTGTCAAGCAAACAATCTAACGAAAATTGATATTCTTGGACACTCAATGGGAGGTAAAGTAGCAATGCTTTTTGCTGCAACTCATTCAGAAATAGTAGACAAATTAATTGTGGCAGATATTGGCCCGAAATTTTATAAACAGCACCATCAGGAAATTTTCGCAGGTTTAAATGCAGTTGATTTTTCGGTGAAACCAAGCCGAAATGATGTTGAAGAAATAGTTTCTCAATATGTTCCTGATTTTGGAACTCGTCAGTTTTTATTGAAAAATTTATATTGGGCAACACCAGGACAATTGGCTTTCCGATTTAATTTAGATGCTTTTAATAATAATCTGGATGCAATTGGAAAACCTTTGGCTGAAAATTTAGTTTTTGATCATCCAACATTATTTATTCGTGGCGGCAATTCTGGTTATGTCCCAGATTCAGATATCGACTCAATTCGCCAGCATTTTCCAGATTTAAAATTAGAAACTATTCCAAATGCAGGGCATTGGCTTCATGCTGAAAATCCTAAAATGTTTTTCGAATTGACAACGGAGTTTTTGAAACAATAATCACTTTTGATAAAAATTTTAGTACTTTTAAATAAATTTTAAAACCTGAAAATATATGAAATTATTACTTAGACTCCTTGTTACTGCTGCCTTAGTTTTGTTGTTGTCGAATATTTTGACTGGTGTACACGTTGCAACTTTTGGTACAGCTGTAATTGTTGCGGTAGTTTTAGGATTGCTGAATATTTTTATCAAACCTATTTTAGTCATTTTAACCCTGCCGGTTACATTAGTCACACTGGGCTTGTTTTTATTGGTAATCAATGCTATAATTATTTTATTGTGTACAAATATTGTTGGAGGCTTTGCAGTCGATTCGTTTTGGACAGCATTAATTTTCAGTATTATTCTGTCTATTCTGCAATCTATTACATATAAAATACTGGGAGACGATAAATAAAAGTAAATTAGCAGATTAAAACTGCTTCAAATACAATAAATTAAAAACTTGGCTGGGTTGCAAAAATTTTATAATTTTGCAACCCAATTTTATTATGTAAATTAAAGAAGACGATGGATATTAAAAGAGTAGCAATAGACGCTGTTAACGAGACAATTGTATTGAACGTTGTTCATATGGATTATAAAGGTCAAGTGGCTAAAAGAATAAACGAAAAAATGCCTTTGGCTACCGTTAAAGGTTTTAGAAAAGGACAAGTTCCTAAAGACCTTGTTGAAAAACAATATGGAAAAGCTATCAAACAAGAAGAAGTTAAAAAAGTTGTTGATTTGGCTTTAGAGCGTTTTGTTCAATCTGAAAGATTAAATCTTTTAGGAACTCCTCTTGCTAAAGAAAACGAAAACTTTGATTGGGATGCTGAAGAATTAACTTTTGAATACGAAATTGGTTTAGTGCCAAACTTCGAAATTGATTTAGAAGCTAAAAACGATATCGTAAAATATATCGTTACTGCTGACGATAAATTAATCGACGGACAAGTAGAGCGTATCCAAAAACAATTCGGAAAAGCAATTCCACAAGATAAAGTTGAAGCTGATTCTGATTTAACTGGAACTTTTACAAACGAAGAAAAAGGGATCAACAATACAACTACAATTTCTGTAGCTGCTTTCAATAAAGCTGCTGGAGATAAATTCATCGGTAAAAAAGTTGGGGATGTTGTTGCAGTAAGTACAAAAGGTTTATTTGAAGACGATCACCAATTAATGGATTACTTAAAAGTAGCTCATGATGATGTTCACGGTTTAGATATCGAAGTAAACTTTACTATCGAAGCAATCAACGGTGCTGAATTAGCAGAATTAAACCAAGAATTATTCGATAAACTTTTTGGTGAAGGGAAAGTTGCTTCTTTAGAAGATTTAAAAGCTAAAATTAAAGAAGATGCTGAAGCTCAATTCGCACAGCAAGCTGACCAAAAATTATTATTAGACGTTCAAGATTTCTTGATCGAAAATACAAAATTTGATTTACCAGCTGAATTCCTTAAAAAATGGTTGCAAACTGTTGGAGAGAAAAAACTTTCTCCTGAAGAAGCTGAAGTGGAATACGCAAGATCTGAAAAAGGATTACGTTTCCAATTAATCGAAGGAAAAGCGATGGCTCAAAGTAACATTCAAATTACATTTGAAGATTTGAAAGAGTTTACTTCAGGCGCTATCAGACAACAAATGGCTCAATTTGGACAAACAAATCCAACTGAAGAAGAAGTTCAAGGAATCGTGGCTAGAGTTTTATCTAACCAAGAAGAAGTGAAAAGACTTTCTGAGCAAGTTGTAGCTGCTAAATTGTTAGATTTATTCAAAGAGAAAGCAAATCCAACAACTAAAGAAGTTACTTACGAAGAATTTATTGCTGCTTCTTACGGAGAATAAATTTAGTCTAAAAGTCTAAAGTTATAAAGTCAAAAGCTATAAGCTGCATTGTAAGCTTAATTTAAATTTTAAGATTTTATTACCGAAACTGAAAGACAAAAAAGTTATATTTGAGCGTCAAAAAGATATTTTTGACGCTCTTTTTGTTTCATGGTTTATTTTGTTTTAAGTTTCAAGTTTCTATATGTTATGCATAAAACATGAAACAGAATTAACTTAAAACCTGAAACAAATCTAAAATAAGACAAATTGGCATCCTTTATAAAAAGGTATGAACTTTGTTTCATTCGTTTGAGTCATTTTCAGACTTTAGACTTTCAAACTTTAAACTAAAAATATGAACTACGGTAAAGAATTCAAAAAATTTGCTACAAAGCACCAAGGGGTAAACGCAATGTATTACGATAAAATCGTTGCAGCGATGAATCCAACTAATATGACTCCATATATTATCGAAGAACGTCAATTGAATATTTCGCAATTAGATGTGTTTTCTAGATTAATGATGGATAGAATTATCTTTTTAGGAACTGGTATCGACGATCAAATCGCAAATATCGTTCAGGCTCAGTTGTTGTTTTTAGAAAGCGCTGATGCATCAAAAGATATTCAAATTTATTTAAACTCTCCAGGAGGAAGTGTTTATGCAGGTTTAGGAATTTATGACACGATGCAGTACATCAAACCAGATGTTGCTACAATTTGTACAGGAATGGCAGCTTCTATGGGAGCAGTTTTATTATGCGCAGGAGCAGAAGGAAAACGTTCGGCTCTTCCTCATTCACGCGTGATGATTCACCAGCCATCTGGAGGAGCACAAGGTGTTGCTACAGATATGGAAATCAACTTACGTGAAATGTTGAAATTGAAAGATGAATTATACAACATCATTTCACAGCATTCAGGACAGTCTTTCGAAAGAGTTCACAAAGACAGTGAGCGTGATTACTGGATGAAAGCTGACGAAGCAAAAGAATACGGAATGATTGATGAAGTATTAAGAAGAAGTTAAAAACTAGTTTAAAGTTTCAGTTTTCAGGTTGCTTTTGTTAACTTGAAAGTTGAAACTTCAAATTTGGAACAAAAATAAATAAGTTAAGAAGTTACTAAGTTTCTGAGGTTTTCGTTGAAAGTCTCAGAAACTTAGTAACTTTGCAGCTTAGTAACTAAAAAAGAATGGCTAAAGTAGTATTAGAATGTTCGTTTTGTGGAAGAAAGAAGCCAGAAACTAATTTATTGATTGCTGGAATCAATGCGCATATTTGTGATAAGTGTATTGAGCAGGCACACGGAATTGTATTAGAAGAATTAAAGTCTAGTGGAAGCGCAAAACTTGTTGGAGATTTAATTTTAAAGAAACCAAAAGAGATTAGAGCTTTCTTAGATCAATATGTTATCGGTCAAGACCAAACTAAAAAAGTAATGTCGGTTGCGGTTTACAATCACTACAAACGTTTAATGCAGCAGCAATTGGACGATGAAGTAGAGATTGAAAAAAGTAACATCATTATGGTTGGTCAAACCGGAACTGGAAAAACATTAGTAGCAAAAACAATTGCGAAGATGTTAGACGTTCCTTTGGCAATTGTTGATGCAACTGTATTAACAGAAGCTGGTTATGTGGGAGAAGATGTTGAAAGTATCTTAACCCGTTTACTTCAAGCTGCTGATTACGATGTAGCCAAAGCAGAAAGAGGAATCGTATTTATCGATGAGATTGATAAAATTGCCCGCAAGAGTGATAATCCGTCAATAACGCGTGACGTTTCTGGAGAAGGTGTACAGCAGGCATTATTGAAATTATTAGAAGGAACTGTTGTAAACGTACCGCCAAAAGGAGGACGTAAGCACCCAGATCAAAAATTTGTTGAGGTAAATACTCAAAATATCTTATTTATCGCTGGTGGAGCTTTTGATGGAGTAGAACGTATTATTTCAAAACGTTTAAACCGTCAGGCAGTTGGTTATTCCACTTCTAAAAATGTAGATAATATTGATAAGGACAATTTACTGCAATATATCATTCCAAAAGACATTAAAGATTTTGGTTTGATTCCAGAAATTATTGGTCGTTTACCAGTTTTAACGCATATGGATCCTTTGGATAAAGAAACACTTCGTGCCATTTTAACACAGCCTAAAAATGCATTAATAAAACAATATCAGAAATTATTTTTAATGGATGATGTTGAATTTACGATTACAGACGAAGCTTTAGATTTTATTGTTGATAAAGCATTAGAATACAAATTAGGGGCACGTGGATTACGTTCTTTATGTGAAGCAATCCTAACAGATGCAATGTATGAATTGCCAACTTCAGATGATACAACACTGACAATTGACAAAGAATACGCAGAGCATACTTTGAGTAAAAATTTATTGAAGCGCATGGAAATTGCTTCTTAAATCTTATAATATCACTTTGGCAAAGTTTAAAACTTTGCCAAAGTTTACCATTTAAACCTACGGATTATACGTAGGTTTTTTTACGGGAAGTATTGAGTTAAAAGTTTTGTTATTTGATTTTAATAGGTGTAATTTCTTATAAAATTATTATATTCGTGTCAGCTAACGATCAATTTAGGAACTATGTTGGAAAAATTACCCTTTATTTTTAGTGTGGTCATTTTACTGTTTTATGCATGTACTGCCGAAGATTCAGTTTCTGCTTCTGCAACCGAAGCTCAACATTGTTTACAAATAATGTGACTTCTGAAAATTTTGAATTACTGAATTATATTAAAGATGTTGAATGGAGTAAATCAATTGTCAGTTCTGGTGATAAAGGCGAAATTATAGAAGTTCCTTTTACAGTGCAGTCAAACTTAAAGACAAAAGTTGGAGAACAGAATTATAATGAAAAAAAATATTATTTTACTAGTCACTTTTTTTTGTAGCTTAACATATGCCCAAAAAAAGGCAACTGCAATATTTGATAACCAGGATTTTTATCAAGTAATTAATCAATATTTAAAATTGCAAGTAAAAGACAAAGCGAATGAAATAATTGTGATTAAAGAAAAATTGAATCCAAATGTAACTTTACAAATTTTTCAAGGACAATTTCCAAGATCTGAAAATGATAAACTTGACTATAATGAATTGTACGGTGGAGCCAAAAGACCTTTGTTTAATGATAGGGCATTTACGATTATGAAAAATAAATATCATGATGATAAAAAATACGCTATATCAAATATCACCGATGAGCAATGGAATAAGACGGATTTGGATTTAGATAAAATAAAGTTCATTTCATTTGTTAGGTTTGTGGCAAACTCAAATAAAGGAGATGATTCAGAAATAAATAATTTACTAAACAATACTCTTGTAATTGGATTGTCACAACCAATTATTTATGATAAAAAATATTTAATTTTTCAATTTAATATTACAACCACACCATTTTTTGGATTTTCAAATGCAAAAGTAGTAGTAATGCAAAAAGTAAAAAATAAATGGGCTGTTGTTGACGAAATTTCAAATTATGAATTAAATTAAATTTTTTAAAGATGTAAGAAATAATTCTGATCTAATTAGTGAAAAAATTAACGAAACTCAATTTATAAAACCTGTTCATTTATTTTGAACAGGTTTTTTTATACTTTTTCGTTATCATTTCCGTTTCAGATTTTATGTAAATTGTAAACATGAAAAATATGTTTTTTGTTATTGCTATGGCCTGGATATTATCTTGTAATCAAAAAGAGGCTCAAGTTGTTATTTCTAAAAATGAAAATAGAAAAGAAGTTACACAAGATAATCGTCGAGTTGAAATCGATTACAGCAAATACTATAAAGAAGCAAAACAATACTGCAAGGCAAACAATTTGAATCAGAGTAAATTTATATTAATTGATTTAGGATTACATTCTGGACTTAAAAGATTTTTTGTTTATGATTTAAAAAAGAACGTTGTTTCAAAATCCTATATAGTAAGTCATGGTTGTGGTGATAATCGATGGGGTGCGACTTCTTCAAAAGAGAATGTTCAAATAAGTAACGAATTTGATTCGCATTGTTCTTCTATTGGTAAATATGTGATTTTAAATCGTGGTATAAGTCAGTGGGGAATAAAAGTTAATTATATTTTACAGGGAAAAGACAAAACAAATTCTAATGCTCGAAACCGTGCCATTGTACTCCATTCTTGGGAAGCTGTTCCAAATACAGAAGTGTATCCTGAAGGAACACCAGAAGGCTGGGGTTGTCCAGCGGTTTCAAATGAAAGCATGAAAGAAATCGACGAGCTCCTAAAAACAAACAAAAAAGTTTTGATGTGGATTATTAAATCCTAATCTTAGAAAGGTTTTTAGTTTTTATGAAAATGATAGTTCTCTCTTAGCCCTGATCGAAACGGCATCCTTTTGCTCTGGGGTTCAGAGCAAAAGATATAGTGTAGAGCAGGACAAAACTTTCTTTTGAAAACGAAAATAAGCTGCTGCTAAAAAAATTACTGCACCCTAAATTTTTCTCGATATTCAATTGGTTTCATTCCAACCATTTTATAAAATACTTTTCTAAAAGCTTTTGGATCGTTATAACCAGTTTTTTCGATAATTTCTGAAATAGAAAGCTGGGTTTGTTCCAAGTATTTTTTAGAGCTTTCGACTCTTATATTTTGCAGGTATTCAATTGGCGGGATTCCTGTTACTTGTTTAAAACGACGTGTCATGTTTCTGGCGCTTGTCGGAATATCTTTGGTGATTTCTTCGAGCTTTTCTATTGAATGATACTGACTTTCAATTTTTTGCTGTAACATGGCAACCAAAGTATCATTATGCAGATGATTAGGTCTAAAAGTGCTAAAATAACTCTGTTTGTATCGATTTAAATCTATCGAAAATATCTTGGCAATGTTGACAGCCATTTCGTTTCCGCAGAATTTTTGAACCAATAAAATCAATAAATGAAATGTTGAGGTTGATCCCCCACTGGTGTATAAACTTCCGTCGGCAGTTAGGGTTTCTTCTGGTTTTAGTTTTACCATCGGAAATGCTTTTGTAAAAGCACTGCACGCATCAACGTGTGTAGTTGCTAATTTTTCGTTGAGCAGGCCAGAAGCGGCAAACAAAAATGCTCCCGTGCAAAAACTTGCCAATTCGGCTCCAGCCTGATGTTGTTTTTGCAGCCACGGAATGAAATTTTTGTTCTTTTTAATCATTTCACTCATATTGTCAGTCGTGAATGCTGGAATTAAAATTAGGTCTAAAATAATATCTGAGTTTTCAATTGTTTTGCTTTCATAACCAAATAAATTTCCCTGATCACTTTGTTCTTTCGATTGAAAAATCATGATATCGAATGGTTTTTCAGCTCCAGAACTGAGTTTATTTGTCGTTTCAAATACTTCTAAAATAGCCGCAATACTTAATAATTTATAGTCGTGAGGCACGATTAATCCTAATTTCTTGCTCATAATATTTCGTGTTTTTGAAATTTCATATTGAAACAAAAATAAACAATTTGTCTTAAATGCCCCTAAAAATGACTTTTATTGTCATTTTAAACTAATCTTAAAAAATTACATTTGTTTTAATTAATTTGTAATTTTATAAAGATGGAAACTAAAATATTCTTAAATCTGGCTGTAAAAGATTTAAATAAAGCAATATCATTTTTTACTGAATTGGGTTTTTCGTTTAACCCAAAGTTTACAAATGAGAAAGGTACTTGTTTGATAATTGGTAAAAATATAAACGTCATGCTTTTGGTAGAGGAGTTTTATAAAACATTTACCAATAAAGAAATTTGTAATACGGCTAAAGCTAGTGAAGTTCTTATTTCTATTTCAATGGAATCACGTGAAAAAGTAGATGATATATTGGAGAAAGCAGTTAAAGCCGGCGGAACTGATTATATCGAACCAAAGGATTATGGATGGATGTATCAAAGAACTTTCTTAGATATAGACGGACATCATTGGGAAGTATTTTTTATGGATGAAAGTCAGATTCCAAATAATTAAAAGATGGTTTCGGTACAAATTATAATTAATGCGCCAATAGAGAGAGTTTGGGATTTGTGGACATTGCCTGAGCATATTATGAATTGGAATAACGCTTCTGCAGATTGGCACACGCCTTATGTAGAAAATATTTTGAAAACAGGAAGTACGTTTAAATTTACCATGGCACTTAAAGACGGAAGTGATGGTTTTGATTTTGAAGGTATTTATACTAAAATCGAAAAATTGTCATTAATAGAATACAAACTTTTGGATGACAGAACGGCTAATGTTCGTTTTGAAATTGAAGGGGATAATGTAAAACTTACGGAAACATTTGAACCCACAACAATAGAATTAGCTCAGGTGGAAAAGCAGTTTTGTGCTGCCATCATCCAGAATTTTAAAAACTACGTTGAAAATTTTAAAGAATAATTCAATTTATAAATTGTAAAACAAAATATAATGATCACAGTAAAAAATACCGTTAAAGCATCGCTTGAGAAAGTTTGGGAATTTTGGAATAAACCAGAACATGTAAAAAATTGGAGTTTCGCATCTCCAGATTGGCACACTCCTTATGCAGAATCTGATTTAAGAGAAGGAGGGAAATTTAAATCGACTATGGCTGCAAAAGACGGAAGTATGAGTTTTGATTTTGAAGGCGAATTTACTTTGGTACAACCGAACAGCGCACTGCAATATGTTATGGCAGATGGCAGAAAGGTTGAAATCAAATTTACTGAAACTCCAGGCGGTGTTGAAATCATAGAAAGTTTTGATCCAGAAACGCAAAATCCTGAAGATATGCAGCGTGATGGCTGGCAGGCAATTTTGGATAATTTTAAAAATTACGCAGAAAACAACTAAATTGTTTTTTGAGTTATAAAGGTTCAAAGGTTCAAAGTTACAAAGGTTAAAGTTAAAATTACTTACTAGCATAATATCAAACCAAAAAACAAAAAAAATGACAAAACAAATATGGTTGAATCTTCCTGTAAAGGATGTAGCAAAAGCGAAAGATTTTTTCTGGAAAATTGGTTTTTCGTTCAATGAACAACATGACACTCCTAGCTCGACGTGCATGATTGTAGGCGAAGGACATTTTGTTGTAATGCTTTTTGAAGAGATGCTTTTTTCAAGTTTTTCTCAAAATAGTATTACCGATACTAAAGCGAGTTCAGAAGTTCTGATTTCGATTGATGCAGAAAATAGGGAGGAGGTAGACAAGTTAGCAGAAAAAGTTGAAGAAGCCGGAGGCACAATTTTTTCTCCTCCTGTAGAAAGCCAAGGATGGATGTACGGTTTTGGTTTTGCCGATTTAGACGGTCATCGTTGGAATGTTTTATTTATGGATTTTACTAAACTATCGTAATTATGGAAACATTAGAATTTAAAATTAGAATCAAAGCTTCGGCAGAAAAAGTATGGTCGGTTCTATGGAATGATGAAACCTACAGAAAATGGGCAGGAGTTTTTTATGAAGGATCATATGCAGTAAGTGATTGGAAAGAAGGTGATAAAGTGCAATTTCTTGGGCCTGACGGCGGTGGAATGAATAGTATTATAGAAACTAAAATTCCAAACGAATACATAGCTTTTAAAAATGCAGGCGAAATCAAGGATTTTAAAGAACAGCCCCTCAACGAAGAATCAAAACAGTGGTTAGGGGCAATGGAAACCTATCGATTAATTCAGGATGATGAATTTATAGACTTAATTTGTCAGGTTGATGTCGTCGAACAACATTTGGATTATTTTAAAAATGCGTTTCCAAAAGCCTTGGAAATAATAAAAGAATTATCCGAGAAGTAAAACAGACATACAATTAACAATTAATAAAAAAGATCATGGCAGCAGTAAACCCTTATTTAATGTTTAACGGAACGTGCGAAGAAGCATTTCTGTTTTATAAATCAGTTTTTGGTGGAGAATTTCCATACATGGGAAGATATAAAGACGCACCGGCAGAAGAAGGTGAACAACTTTCTGAGGAAGCTCAAAATAGAATCATGCACGTATCACTCCCAATTGGAAACACCATTTTAATGGGAAGTGACAGTCATCCAAGGTATGGAGATGTTGGTTTTGGCGATAATTTTTCAATTTCAATCAATACAGAAAGTAGAGAAGAAGCTGATAAAATTTTTACTGGACTTTCTGCAGGAGGAAAGGTAGAAATGGCGATGAATGACACTTTCTGGGGATCTTACTTCGGAATGTTTAAAGACAAATTTGGAGTAAACTGGATGGTGAGTTTTGATAAAAATCAGCCATCAGGAGAATTTTAAAGTTAGGTAATTTTAATAGTAGAACATAATTGTTAAATTACTTGTAAAAGCACATGAAAATGTGCTTTTACGTTTCAAAAAAACAATGATTATTCTTTTTTATCAACGAGAGATTGTCGATTTTTGTCGCTTCAAAATCAATAAAAGGAAAAATGGCGATAGAAGATAAAGAGATAATTTTATTAAAAGTTTCAGGACACGATAAAATTGGGGTTACAGCAGGTTTAACGGCTGTATTAGCTGCTTATGATGCTAATATTTTGGATATAGGCCAAGCCGATATTCATGATACACTGTCACTTGGAATTTTATTCGAGATTGAAGCGGGATCTTCCTCTGGACCTGTTTTAAAAGACCTTTTGTTTAAAGCGTATGAATTGGAAATCAAAGTCAAATTTATTCCAATCTCTATAGATGATTACGAAAAGTGGGTAAAATCACAATCGAAACAGCGTTATATTATAAATATTTTGGGCGAAAAACTGGCGGCGTCACAATTGGCAGCGGTAACCAAAATAATGTCAGATCAAAACCTAAATATCGATTCGATCATCAGATTAACAGGAAGAACTTCTATTGTCGAAAAAGAACAATATCCGCGTTCTTGTATTCAATTGTCTGTAACAGGCGAAATTGTAAACAAGATCATCATGACGGCAAGTTTCATGGAAATTTCCAGAACACTTAACGTCGACATTTCTTTCCAAGAAGATAATATTTACAGAAGAAACCGCCGTCTGGTTTGTTTCGATATGGATTCAACTTTAATCCAAACCGAAGTAATCGACGAGCTGGCAGAACTTAACGGAGTAGGAGAACAAGTAAGAGCCATTACAGAATCGGCAATGAATGGTGAAATTGATTTCAACGAAAGTTTCAAGCAGCGTATGGCATTGCTAGAAGGTTTAAGCGAAGAAGTTTTACAAAACGTTGCTGTCAATTTACCAATAACACAAGGCGCTCATCGTTTAATGAAAGCCCTAAAATACTACGGCTACAAAACGGCAATCCTTTCTGGAGGATTTACTTATTTTGGAGAATATCTTCAAAAAGAATTAGGAATAGATTACGTTCATGCCAATCAATTAGAAATAAAAGACGGAAAACTAACCGGTAAATATATTGGTGATATTGTAGACGGTCAAAAAAAAGCCGAATTCTTAAAAGCAATTGCAGAAAAAGAAGGAATCCACATTAACCAAACTATTGCGGTTGGAGACGGTGCAAACGACTTGCCTATGCTAAATTTAGCGGGTCTTGGAATTGCTTTTCACGCCAAACCAAAAGTAAAAGAAAGTGCCTCAACTTCCATTTCAAGTTTAGGACTTGATGGTGTTTTATACCTTTTAGGATATCACGATCGATATATTGATATGATGTAATAAACGTTTGTCACCCTGAGCGAAGTCGAAGGGCATTCGTGTCGAAAATGGCTTCGACTTCGCTCAGCCTGACAATCAAATCAAAACAAAAAACCTTAGTTCATCATTTGAATTAAGGTTTTTTTATGGGCATATCCCGCCAGAAAAAGGCGGGTCGGGCTATCCGTTTCAATCTTTTGTGCCGAACCCCGGCACAAAAGGATTTCCACTTCTATCCCTTATGCGATTTAGTGGAATTAGCATTTTAAAAGTTCTTCAAATTAATAAAGAAAAAATACATTAGAATTATTTGAATAGCCTCCAGCTTTAGCTGGAGCAATAAATAGTAAAGCATCTAAAGGCTTTAGCCAAATTATTTAGCAATGTAGTATTCGGCTAAAGCCATTGAGTAAATCAATTTTTCTACCACTAGCTAAAGCTAGTGGTAATTCAGTAGAAAGTTGTAATTCTGAGGAACGAAGAATCACACAGGAAATTCGGCAGTCAAAATTATTCTCTCGACTCCAACTCCTTTTTCATTTCCTTCAAAGTATTCATATTCAAAATAAAAATAGGAAGCAATGCAATCGGAATAACATTAGAAGCACTAAAGCCTTTATTAGCGACAAGAAATATATTAAGGCCAAATAAAAGAAGCAATACAACTCCAAAAAGGTAAGTCACTGTTTTTAATGATTTTTGAGTCTTGATTAATTCCTCATTACTCATTTCGCTAAAATTCTTTTTCATTTTAGTTTGGTACAAATTAAACTTTAATAGATTGCATCTCCTTCAACTGTTCCAAATAATCTCTCTGATTCGAAAGTCTCGGAATCTTATGCTGTCCGCCCAATTTATCACGTTCCTTTAACCAATCGTAAAATAAGTTCTCACGCGCTACATTAATCACCAGCGGATTTAAAGTCATATTATTATAGCGTTTTGCTTCGTAATCAGAATTTAAAGTCTGTAAAGTTTCATCAAGGACTTTTTGGAAAAGACCAACATCAGAAGGTCTTTTCTTAAATTCGATCATCCATTCGTGCGCACCTTTTTCTTTGTCCTGCATAAAAATAGGGGCAACCGTATAATCGATTACTTCGGTTTGAGTAATCTGGCAGGCTTTTGCAATTGCCTGATCGGTATTTTCGACCATTAATTCTTCACCAAAAACATTTATATGATGTTTCGTTCTTCCAGTAACTCTAATTCTATAAGGGTTTAAAGAAGTAAAACGAACCGTATCGCCAATCAAATAACGCCACAGGCCAGAATTCGTAGTAATAACAATTGCGTAGTTTTTATTCAATTCAACATCGGCCAAACGAATTACTTTTTGATTCGGAGTTCCAAAAGTATCCATTGGAATAAATTCATAGAAAATTCCGTAATCCAGCATCAGCAATAAATCGCTTGAATTATTCAAATCCTGAATCGCAAAGAAACCTTCAGAGGCATTGTAAATTTCGTAGTATTTAAAATCTTTACTTGGTAAAATTTTCTTGTATTGCTCTTTATACGGAGAAAAACTCACACCGCCATGAAAGTAAACTTCAAGATTTGGCCAAATTTCTAATAAACTCTGCTTTCCTGTGTTTTCTAAAACCTTATTCATTAAAACCAGCATCCAGGAAGGAACTCCCGCAAAACTGGTTACATTTTCATTTTTAGTTTCATTAATAATCGCAGCCATTTTAGTTTCCCATTCGCTCATTAACGAAGTTTTACTGCTTGGTGTACTGCTGAATTCGGCCCAAATTGGCATATTTTCAATCAAAATTGCCGATAAATCTCCAAAGAAAGTATTGTTGTTTTCGTAAATCTGAGAGCTTCCGCCCAAACGAAGACTTTTTCCTAAAAACAGTTCAGAATCTTCATTATTGTTCAAGTAAAGGCATAAAAGATCTTTACTGCCTTTGTAATGGCAATCTTCCAGCGCCTCCGTACTAACGGGAATAAATTTACTTTTTGCATTTGTTGTACCGCTCGATTTAGCAAACCATTTAATAGGAGTTTCCCAAAAAACGTTTTGTTCGCCTAAACGCGTGCGTTCAATCAGTGGCTGCAGTTCCTCATAAGTTGCAATTGGAACTCTTTCTGCAAAGGTTTGATAGGAGTTTATACTCGAAAATTCATATTGTTTTCCAATAACAGTATTTTCAGATGCCGTCAATAAGTTGTGCAGTAATTCTTCTTGAACTTCATTTGGATATTTTAAAAAAAGTTCTATTTGATGGATCCTTTGTTTAAGAACCCAAGATGCAAACGAATTGATTATAGATAGTGGCATGAATTTGTTTTTAAGATTGCTGATTTTAGGTTTTTAAATTCTACAAACATTGTAAAAACAAAAAACTTAAAATTTGAATATCGAGAGACAAATAGTAACTTTGTCCTCATATCAAAAATAGTATTTTTTTGTAAAAAACAATCCGATTTCTAGTAAAGATTCTACATAGTAAGTAGAATTTTAACACTAAAAATTTTAATTCTTTTTGATAAATCTAAATCAGCAATAAAAATAAAAAGCGAATGCAATATCAAGGTGTCCTGACAAAAATGCAAACTGAATTGGGAAGTCCAATTCAATATTATTTGGTTTTCGAAGATAGTTTTCTACATATGAATCAATTATTAGATAAAGAGATCGAAATTAATTTTATTGGCTGTCAGTGTTTGAATTGCAGTAAAAAGAAAAAAATATACCGACAAGGCTTCTGTTACGATTGTTTCTATTCAAGTCCAGCAGTGGGCGATTGGATCATGAGACCAGAATTAAGTACGGCACATTTAGGAATTGCAGACCGAGATCTAGATTATGAGTCAAAAGCACAATTACAGCCACACGTAGTATATCTAGCATTATCAAGTGAAATTAAAGTTGGAGTTACACGTAAAACGCAGGTGCCTACAAGATGGATTGATCAAGGTGCTACACAGGCAATTTCAATTGTTGAGGTTCCAAATAGATATTTGGCTGGTATTACGGAGGTAGCCTTGAAAGATTATTATGCGGATAAAACCAATTGGCGAAAAATGCTGCAATGTACAGCTGAAGGATGTGATTTAATTTTGGAAAAATCAAAAGTTGAGAATTTGATTCCTGCTGAAGTCAAAGATTATTTTTACAGTCAAAAAAACGACGTTTATGAACTAAATTATCCTGTTCTAAGTTACCCAGCAAAAGTAAATAGTTTGAATTTGGATAAAACGCCTTCATTCAGCGGCAAATTAACTGGAATTAAAGGGCAGTATTTACTATTTGAAAACGGCACAGTCTTCAATATTCGTGGTTCCGAAGGATATGTGGTATCTATAAACGTCTAGTGTAATTGACTGCTCGTCTAGTATTATAACAAAATCGTCTAGTAATTGTTAATGAAAATCATAATTTTTGTATTTTTAATCTCGTTTTCAGATTAAATGATGTGAATTATAAAAGATTTCTTTACAATTTTGTAATGTTGCCTTATTCAAAGAATTTAATTTTAGAAAATAATTAGTGTAGATTTGAAATAGTTCCATACCAAACTATTAGAGTCAAATCTAAAGCTTTTTTAATCCTAAATATTAATTATTGAATGAGTAACTTAAAAAAAGTTAACATTGTCAGGCGAAGCCTTATGCGTACTTTAACTAAGAATATTGGCAGTGCCGGTAACAGTAAAGGCGGAAAAATAGATACGACAAAAATTAAAAAAGTCTTAATCTGCAGACCAAACGGACGATTGGGCAATATGCTTTTAATTACGCCACTGGTTCAAGAAGTGAGTAAAACTTTTCCCGAATGCAAAATTGATGTGTTCGTAAAAGGAATGGTTGCGCCAATTGTTTTTGAGAAATATACTGACATTGACAAAATAATTCATCTTCCCAAAAAACCTTTTAAAGAATTAATAAAGTACTTTAAAGTTTGGACTTTAATTAAAGCACAGAACTATGATCTTGTAATTAATGTAGATCAAAATTCATCTTCGGGCAGATTGGCGGCTCAATTTTCGAGTGCGAAATACAAATTTTTTGGGGATCTTCCAGAAAATGTTCAATTGAACTTTGACGATTACAATCATATTGCAAAATATCCAGTTTATAATTTTAGGTATTTTTTAAGCCAGTTTGGTTTAGAAGATAAAAAAGAGCCTGTTGCGCTAATTGATTTAAAATTATCTCAAGAAGAAATTGCAAACGGAAAAAAAATAGTTAACGATATTGTCGACGCAGACAAAAAGACAATTGCGATTTTTACCTATGCAACTGGCGAAAAATGCTATAATCCTACTTGGTGGGAAGCGTTTTATACTGAATTAAAAAAAGAATTTCCAAATGATAATATTTTGGAAGTTTTACCAGTTGAAAATGTTTCTCAAATCAATTTTCAAGCGCCATCTTTTTACAGTAAGGATGTTCGCGAGATCGGTTCAGTATTAGCAAATGTAGATGTTTTTATAAGTGCAGACAGCGGAATTATGCATTTGTCCAGTGCTTCAAAAGCACCAACGCTAGGTTTATTTTCTGGCGCTAATATCAAAAAATATGAGCCTTACGGAAACGGAAGTAAAGGTTTAGATACAAATATTCTAGGAGTTCCAGATTTTATAAAAGAAATAAAAGCAATTCTAGAAAAGTAATATTAAGTTGAAATAAAAAAGAAATCCTGTTCCAAGATAAAATCTAGAACAGGATTTTTTTTATGATAAGAAACAGATTACTTCTTCTTCTTGAATAAACCATTCAGCAAATCACTTGCTTTTTTGGTCGCTTCTTGAGTTTTCTGCTCTTTTTCTGTTTTTGCAGCCTGCGTTGTGTCTTTCGCTTTAGTATTCTTATTGATTAAGTCTGTAAGCGCCGCAGTTCCTTTTTGCGTTAATTTTTCTTTCTGCTGGTTAACCAATTGTGTAGTTAAACTGTTTACAGCCGTTTTCATATCCGTACTGATTTTAGGACTTGAAAAGTTTCCAGTTAAAGACGCATTAATTGGAATATTATCCAGTTTTGCAGCATCTGCAGGAGACATTTTGGCAATTAAGGCATTTGCTTCAGTTCCTAGATATTTGGCAGGAACGTCAAATTTTAGGCTATAATTCATAGTTTGATCAAAACCGTGGGTTCCGCCAACTGTTACTTTAATATCCTGATATTTTATATCAAAAGGCTTTATGTTTACTTTTCCATTGTCAAAAGTTAATGCAGCTTTGATATCATTTAAATTTACTTTGTTCAAATCAATAAACTTAACGTTTGAACTTAACGCATTTAGCAAAGTAGAATTGCTGGAATTTACAGTAGTTGAAAGTAACTGGCCAATTAAATCCCCAGAAATTGATTTTAAATCGGGAGTCAATTCTTTAGCATCTAAATTTCCTTTTAACTTAATAGTAGAATTTAATTTACCGTTGATAATTCCGGCAATTGGTGCAATTTTTTTCATCATATCCAATTGCGTGAAAGTCTGTGCAATATCAACTTGATTAAATCCAAGATTCATATCAAAAGTCGGCACCTTTTCTTTGGTAGAAACAGCTCCGTTAAGACCAATAGACCCTCCGAAAATATTTGTTTTAAAGTTTTCCAAAGTTGCTTTTTCATCTTTGATAAGTAACTTTCCAGAAACATCTTTTAGTTTTAAATTGTCATACAAAACTGTGGTTGCTTTTGCATTTAAAGTACAATTCAAGAAAGCTGGAATTTTCATTGCTTCTGCTGGTTTTGCCGGAGTTTTGGTCTCTGTTTTTGCAGGTTCTCCAGAAGTCATAAAATCATCAACAGCTAATTGATTCGAACTCATATTGAAGTTTCCTCTCAGTTCTTGTTTCTTAAACATAAAACCATAGAAATTTTCTAAGACTCCGTTGATAGCGATATCACTTTTTCCAGTTGTTGCATTAAACTGTTTTAGGTTAATTGTACTCGGATTAAATTCAACCAATGCCGTGCTGATATTCATAGATTTATTGTTTTCATCAGTGTATTTAAATCCTGATAAACTCATTGTTCCAGCATTTTTAATGTTTTGATATTGACTTTTTTCTACAGAAGCCATGTCAAAATTAGTGGTAACATCAGCCTTTAAAATACCTGCCAGAGGCTTATCCATTTTAATTGGATATGCTTTTGAAAGATTCGCCAAGTTAATTGTTCCTTTCAAAGCAGCATCAACAATCGGGTTTACGGTTATGTTTTTGATATTCGCTTTGGCGTTAAAAATATCCTGATCAATTCTGAAAGATAATTTATCTAAATTGACATAAGTATCATTTAGAATTCCAGTTTCGTTGATAATTTTGGTATCAATTACAATATTCTGAACCGATTTTGGAAGGTTTGGATATTGGAATGAAGCATTATTTGAGGCAATCTTAATATTGAATTTCGGAACAGTGGTTTCTGTTAATTCACCTTTAGCAAAACCATCTACTGTAAAATCTCCAGTAGTTTTTACGCCGTCTAAGCTGGAAGCATACGCTGAAGGAATTAAACCTAAAAAGTTTGTAAACGATGAAGTAGGCGTTTTAAACTTCAAATCGTAAATCTGTTTGTTTTCAGCCATTTGAATAAAACCATCAAACTCTAATGGCAATTGGTTAATTAAAGCTTTATTCTCTTTAAAAGTATATTTGCTTTTTTCCAAATCAATTCCAAGAACGGCGTCTAAAGTAAGTTTTACATTTTTCATGTAATTCATTTTATCCATGTCCAATGAAACTTTCGCAGTAGTTTTTGTATTCAAATCTAATTTTGAATTGGTAAAATCTCCAGTTCCTTCGTGGTTTAAACTGTCTATTACCATTTTAATTTTTGAACCTTGATCGATATATCTAAAAGTAAAATTCTCGATTTTATAATTTTGAATTTTCAAAGAAAGCGGTTTACCTGCTTCGTCTTTTTTGTCTTCTTTTTTATCTTTTAAAGCAATGTCAAAGTTTCCAACACCGTCTTTATTAAAAATAATATTTACGAGTCCGTTTGTAGAACTAATTCCTTGAATGTTTAAAGGTTCCTCTTTTCCTTTGAAAAGCTCTTTAATACTCATTTTTAAATTCAATTCGCCCAGCGAAACTAAAGTGTCGCCTTCAAATGGCGCTTTGTTGATAATAACTAGTTTTTCAATTCCCACCGTTGCGTTTGGGAAATTTTTGAATAAACTTAAGTCAGCATCTTTAAAACTTACTTTGGCATCAACGCTTTCGTTAATCGCATCAGCAATTTTGGCTTTAATTTGATCTTTAAAGAAATACGGAATGGCAAATAATGTGGCAACAAATACCACAATGACTATGGCAGTTATTTTTAAAACTTTCTTTAACATATAAATAGATTTGAGGGTTTAACTTATTAAAATCGACTCCTGCAAAAATAGTTTTTTTTAGCAGAGTGACATATAAAGTTTTCTTAAATTGTAAGAATTTTACTTAAATAGTAAATAAAAAAATCCGTTTGATATAGTTTCAAACGGATTTTAAATATGCTTTATTTCATTTACTTCTGAATAAACGAAACGATCTTGTCTACAAGTGTTTCTGATAGCGGAAGAGTTTCGTTGTTGTAACTGGCTAAATTGGCATCTCTGTCACCTTCAACTATTTTTAAAACGTGGTTCATTTTGTCAATTATCACCATTTCAGCAGCTTTATTGGCTTGCGATAGATTTTCAGCATCTTTAACAGAAACCTGTATGTCATTAGTTCCCTGCAGAATTAATATAGGAATAGTGAGTTTCTTTATTTCTTCCTGCGGATTGTATTTGAACCAAGAAATTAAGTAAGGCTGAACACTGGGTCTGAAAAGAGAAATCAACATTGGATCTACTTTTTTTACTGTAAATCCGTTTTTCAAACTGTCGATTATTGGGAAGGTCATGTCATTAAGCTGTTTCATTGAGCGGGCACCAATCTGCGTTTTGATGATTTTATCTGCAGAATCTCCTGCGCCTGCAATCGAAACAAACTTATCTGCTTTTACAGCGGCAATCATTCCTATTAATGAACCTTCGCTGTGACCAATTACAATTACTTTTGAAAAACGCTTGTCTTGTCTTAAAAAATTAATCCAGCTTTTAGCATCTTGAATGTAATTTTCAAATACTAAACTGCTTTCAGATGCTCCTCCGGCAGGTTTGCTTTCGCCAATTCCTCTTTTATCAAAGCGTAATGATGCAATTCCGTTTTTTGCTAAATCTTCTGCCAGCATTTTCAGCGAATTGTTTTTCATCATTGGATTATTTCCATTTCTATCCGTTGGTCCAGAACCGGCAATGATTAAAGCAACAGGATATTTTTTGGTTAAATCTGGAGTCGTCAGCGTACCAAATATTTGATCGTTGTTTATTTTAAGAACCGCTGGAGCTTCTTTAAAAGTAATTTCTTTTTTGTTTTGGGCATTTAAAGCGCTCAAAAACAAAACCGTTAAAAAAAGGATTATCTTATTCATCTTAAATAAATTAATAAATGTTGATTCCGTAAGGCATCATGGCTTGTATTCCTTTTTGTTTCTGAAATTTCTTTACCTGTTCGATAAGAAGATAATTTTCCTCTCCGATTTCTTCTTTAATAAAAGCTTCTTTAGATTTTGCAAAAGGCATACTAGAAAGAAGATCATTAAAAGATTTTTCGTATTCAGGATAATTCTGCGTACCGTAATTTTTTATTTTAGCAATTTTAGCAGCTTCAACAATCGCAGCATTCAATCCGCCAATTTTATCTACTAAACCTAATTTTAAAGCCTCTGTTCCCGACCAAACGCGACCTTGTGCAATTGCATCAACTTGTTCAAAAGTCATTTTACGCCCTTCTGCAACATGAGTTACAAAAGTGTTGTAAATTTTTTCTACTCCTTCTAAAGTAAAAGCTTTGAACTTTTCATCAACTGGTACAAACGGACTATAATTAGCCGAATTTTCATGGGTTTTTACCTGCTCAGAATTGATACCCAATTTATTGGCAAGAGGAGTAAAGTTAGGCAGTACTCCAAAAACACCAATAGATCCTGTAATAGTATTATTTTCAGCAAATATTTTATTGGCGTTGCAGGCAATATAATAACCGCCCGAAGCAGCATAATTACCCATAGAAACAACAACTGGTTTTACTTTTTTAGTAATTTCAATTTCTCTCCAGATTAAATCAGAAGTAAGGGCGCTTCCGCCTGGACTGTCAATCCTTAAAACAATAGCTTTAACATCGTCATTTTTTCTAGCTTCCTGCAAAGAACGGCGCATGGATCCCTCTCCAATAGTATTTACATCGCCTTCGCCGCTTCCAATTTCGCCTTGAGCGTAAATAATAGCAATTTGATCCGCAGCAGTATTTGCTAAGGCAGTTGTGGTATTATTTTTTGTATAATCTAGAATTGAAATTTTGTTGTAATCCTCATCTTGATCTACTTTTAAAGCTTTTCTGATGGCATTATGGTACACATCTTCATAAGCAATAATATCTACCAAATGCTGTTCTTTTGCCATTTCTGGAGTTCTGGCCAAAAGACCATTTGCAATTTCGTTTAATTTTGGCAGCGGAATATTTCTGCTTTTTGAAATATCGGCAGAAACTGTAGACCAGATAGAATTTAAAAGTGCAGTAATTTGTTCTCTGTTAGCATCACTCATGCTGTTTTGTAAAAAAGGCTCAACGGCACTTTTGTATTTTCCGTGACGAATTACCTCCATGTGAATGCCTGATTTTTCTTGAAAATCCTTGAAGAACATTACTTCAGAAGATAGTCCTTTAAAATCTAAATCTCCTGTAGGATTTATATAAATCGTGTTAGCAACAGAGGTTAAATAATATTCTTTCTGCGAATATGTATTGGCATAAGCCCAAACAAATTTCCCTGATTTTTTAAAACTTTCCAGAGCATTTCTCAAATCTTTGTATTGTGCAAGACCCAGGGAAGATTCATCATTTAAGATCGATATTCCTTTAATATTGTCGTCTGTTTTTGCAGCTTCGATTGCATTAATAACATCTGTTAAACCAATTCCTTTTTTATCTGAAAAGGCGGTTACCCATGGATCTTTATATTTACCGGCATAATCATCTTTGATTTCCTTTAGATTAAATTCAATAACCGAATCAGATTTAACCGAAACTTTATCGTCTCCGCCAAAAAGGGCAGCGATAAAAACGGCTCCAAAAAAGAAAAGCATAATAAATACAAAAATACCAATTACGGTGGCAAGTACATTTCCTAAAAACTTCATATGTATATTTTTTTAATAAGTAGCGAAAAAGGGCAAATTGTTACAAATAAGACATCTAAGATTTAGATAAAATCTAAGGCGTCGTTTCACAAATATATTGGTTAATTCTAAAATAGTTTTAGTTAATTTGCATTAATTATGAAATTACAGCATCAAGTCGTTTTATCGATAGGCAGCAACCAAGGCAGCAGATTAGAAAACATCCAAAATTGTATTGATTTAATCCATCAAAAGGTCGGCACTGTCATTCAGGTTTCCAAACTTTACGAAACTCCTGCGTGGGGTTTTGAGAGCGATGCATTTTATAATTGTGCACTTCTTTTGCATACCAATTCGTCTGCACAAAAAATACTAAATCAAGTTTTAAAAGTTGAAAAAGAATTAGGAAGAATCCGCTTGAATCAAGAAGGTTATCAGTCCAGAATTATCGATATTGATTTGATTGTTTTTGATAATGAAATTATTGATTCGGAGAAACTTCAGATTCCGCATCCGCTAATGCAGAACAGAAATTTTGTTTTACTGCCGATGAAAGACTTAAAGTTGAATTGGAGGCATCCCATTCTGCAGAAAACGATCACGGAATTAATTGCTGTTTCTCCAGATGAAAGTGTTTGTACAGTGGTTCAGGATTTGAAAAATCCACTTAACGAAATCCCGTTGAGTCAATTTAATTATATTTCTTTTGAAGGCAATATTGGTGCCGGTAAAACAACTTTAGTGCATAAAATTGCTGAAGATTTTAATGCTAAAACGGTTTTAGAAAGATTTGCCGATAATCCGTTTCTGCCAAAATTTTATAAAGATCAAAATAGATATGCCTTTCCTCTAGAAATGTCCTTTTTAGCCGATCGTTATCAGCAGTTATCAGATGATTTGGCGCAGTTCGATTTGTTTAAAGATTTTATAGTAGCCGATTATCATATTTTTAAATCTTTGATTTTTGCTAAGATTACTTTACAGGAAGACGAATATCGTTTGTACAGAAATTTATTTGATATTATTTACAAGGAAATGCCAAAACCAGATCTGTATGTTTATTTATATCAAAATACAGAACGGCTGCTGCAAAACATCAAGAAACGAGGGCGTACTTACGAACAGAATATCGAAGCTTCTTATTTAGAAAAAATCAACAACGGCTATCTAGAATATATAAAATCACAAACCGATTTGAATGTTTTAATCATTGATGTATCTGACCGTGATTTTGTAAAAAAACACGAAGACTATGTTTTTATTTTAGATGAAATCAAAAAGAAGTTGAACTAAGGAGGTAATTAGTCAATTAGATAATTCTTTATGTATATTTCTTTAATTGTCTAATTTTCAAATGGGCACATTTTCTACTTCTAAATCGACACATTTTCTAATTAAAACTATCTTTTCAAAGTAAAATGACCTCTTAAAACAGGCATTGTGTCATCTATTTTTAAGGCATACCAATAATCAGAAGCGGGAAGCGGGACTTGGTTTAAATTACCATCCCAGCTCATTTTTGAGCTGCTTAATTGGGCAACTAATTTTCCATATCGATCAAAAATTGTGACTTCTGCCTGTGGATAATTTTCCATGCCGGTAACTTCCCAAATATCGTTAAAAGTATCGTTGTTAGGAGTAAAGAATGGAGGAAAAACAAGAACTACAAATTGTTTTGTGGACTGTCCGCAGCCACTTTTTTCACGTGCATATGCCGTTTGAAGTCCGCCGGGAACATCAAAAAAAATGTTAGAATCTTGAAAATTAATTCCATCTACAGAATACTCAAAATAATCTTCAGCTTTAACAGGATAAATTATAGCTCTTGTTCCTTCAACATCGATACGATCTATCTGTGGTATTTTGTGTTCTTCGACAATAATAGTTTTTCTGCTGGTGCAATTTTCAGGAGCAGGGCTACTAACATCTACGGTATAAGTTCCGCCTGCATTAACAGTAATAGTTTGTGTTGTTGCTCCATTTGACCAAAGATAACTCATTTCAGAAATTCCAGCGTCCAATGTTATGGTTTGAAGCTCGCATAAAGGAAAGGTTTCGTTAGTAACAACAGGCGGTGTATAAATTAGGATATCTATAGGAGTTCGAGTAGAATTAATACAGCCATTGTTTGAAGCTTCGGCATAATAAGTTGTATTGGTTGAAATTGTGGGAGTTGTAAAACTACTTCCTGTGAACACACTATTACCTCCTGTAGCAGTTGTAAACCAATTAATTATTCCAATATTTGAAGCTGCTTTCATAGTGACAGTTCCAGGTCCGCAGTTAGAATAAGAACTTTGTTCTGCAACAGGTGTTGTCGGAGTAGTATTTACAACAGCAGTTACAGATTTTCGGTTTGATTCGCAGCCTGCATCTACATAATAAGTTGTAGTTGTACTTATTGATGGAGTTGTGTAAGAAGTTCCCGTTCCTAATAAGTTACCCCCAATTGCAGCATCAAACCAACGAATTGTTGCTCCGATCGTTGCTGTTGCATTAAACGTAAAAGTTCCTGAATCGCAAACAGCGTTCGGATTAGCAGCTGGAGTTGCGACTGGAATAGTAATTTTGGTACTTGCGGCAATTTCTAAAGGAGCTTCGCCTGGCATGCCGCCGTATTCTACAACATATCCTTTGGGCTGATAATTACCATTTGAGTCTCCAGTGTTTGATAAATCATTCCAAGAACCTCTTATTCCAACACCTGGCTGTGTAATATGGGCATAGTCCTCATCTCCTTGTTGGTTGGGCTCGCCCGAATTCCAAAAAGCAAAATTTGGAGTTGAGCCATTCGCGTTTCCACTCCAGAAAATAGTTCCAGCTTCAGGGCCGGTTACCCATTTCCAAACGCCTTCTGTTTCAGCATCGCTTCCTCCAATCCATCCTGTTCCAGAAGCTTGTTCGCCTATAAGTTTAGCTTCATCTGTTGATGAAATAGTGGCTAAATATCCTTGAAGTCCGTAATAAGTACTTGTAGCAGCTAAATCTCTTGCATTTGTCCAAGTGACTCCCACATTCGGAATAAATAAATAATAATGTCCCGTAGAAGGAAGATAATTGGCTTGTCCTATTGTGATAGAAAATGTTCTTGTTCCAGAAGCTGTCGCAGCCGAATTGTTAAAAACAACATCTTTTACTGCAGCAACAAAATCAGCATAAGGTGTTTCAGTAGCCGCGTTTAATCCAGACAATCTTAATTTTCCAGAAGCTGCGTCCCAACTCGTTACAATATTTGGATGTAACGCAGGATTTGTTAATTCTAATTGATCAAAACCACTTGAATATCCTGATGAGATCTGAATATAAAGTACTTGTGTTCCGTTTTCTGCAGGATCGTGATCAATGGTAAAATCAGTAACAATATTTATAGAAGTCTGCGGGCAGTAAATTTGATCTCCTTGTGCAATAAGTTTAGGCGGATCAATTACAAAATTATTTTTTTTTGACTTTTTTATTTTTGGTTTTATGGGGTGTTTTGAAGTTAGCGCATTGTTTTTGTTAAAAGTTTCTCTATTTTCGTTTGCAATTGAAAAATTAAAACTTAAAGCGTAAAACAAAAGAAGAATAACTGGTAATTTGATATTTTTCATTCGTTAAAAATATCAATTAATAAATTATAAAAAAATAAATTTCTATTTTGACCAGTTTATTTTTTGAAATAAATCCCAAACCACAATTCCAGTACTTACTGCAATATTAAGAGAGTGTTTGGTTCCAAGCTGAGGAATTTCAATACATCCGTCGCATATTGCAACGGCTTCTTGGGCTACACCATATACTTCATTACCAAAAACCAATGCATATTTTTGATTTTTTTCAGTTTTAAAATCTTGAAGAAAAATCGCACTTTCGACCTGCTCTATTGCCATTGTTAGAACATTTTCTTTTTTTAGATTTTCAATAACTTCAAGGACATTTTCATGATGTTCCCAAATGACAGTTTCAGTTGCACCTAAAGCAGTTTTATGAATTTCTTTATTTGGAGGAGTTGCAGTAATGCCGCATAAGATTATTTTTTCGATCAAAAACGCATCTGCAGTTCTAAAAACAGAACCAATATTATGAAGGCTTCGGATATCATCTAAAACCAATATTAAAGGTGTTTTCTCAGATTTCTTAAAATCTTCAATTGATTTGCGGTCCAGTTCGCTGTTTTCGAGTTTTCTCATTGGTGTTGAATTCAAGTCATAAAAAAAGCTTCCAAAGATAAGGAAGCTTTTTCGATTTATTTTAAATGTTTTTCAGATTAGCTTTTTACTGGATCTGGTAAAACAGTACCTTTAATAGTAAGGGTTTTTGTAGGTTGTCCTTCTGCGTTAGAAGTAACGGTTACCGTTTTTGTAAAAGCACCAACTCTGTCAGTAGCATATTTTACACCTATAACACCTTTAGCACCTGGTGCGATTGGCTCTTTTGGAGTAGTTGGAACAGTACATCCGCAAGATCCTTGAGTGTTTGTAATGATCAATGGTTTAGTTCCGTTGTTTACAAAAACAAACTCACGTTTTCCATCAGCATTGTGAGCGATAGTTCCGTAATCGATAGTTTCAGTTTCAAAAGCCATTCCAGCTCCTTCAACTTTTGCAACTTTAGCAGTCTTAGCTTTTTTAGTTGTTTGTGCATTCGTAGCCGTAATACCAGCTACAGCTAACATAGCGAATAAAATTATTTTTTTCATTGTTTCTAGGGTCTTTTTTAATGATAAACAAAGCTATGTAAAAATCTTAAATCACAACCTAAAAATATCTTAAAATATTTTAATTTTTGAAGTTTTCGATATGCCGTCAAAAAATCTTAAATTCGCTGTCTTAATTTTTCATTTAAAACATAATAATTTGGCAGCTAAAGAGAAAGTGGTGAAAGAAACACCTTTAATGAAACAGTACAACGAAATCAAGGCTAAATATCCTGATGCATGTCTGCTTTTCAGAGTAGGAGATTTTTATGAAACCTTTGGAGAAGACGCCATTAGAGCTTCAAAAATTTTAGGAATAACACTAACTAAAAGAGGAGCAGGGTCTGAAACTGAAACAGCTCTGGCGGGTTTTCCGCATCATTCTGTAAATACTTATCTGCCAAAATTGGTTAAAGCTGGACTTCGAGTAGCAATCTGTGATCAGCTTGAAGATCCAAAAATGACTAAAACAATTGTCAAAAGAGGCGTAACGGAACTTGTAACTCCTGGTGTTTCTTTAAATGATGAAGTGCTGCATTCAAAATCAAATAACTTTTTAGCATCTGTTTATTTTGCCAATAAAAATATTGGGGTTGCTTTTTTGGATGTTTCAACAGGAGAGTTTTTAACTGCTCAGGGAAATGCCGAATACATTGATAAATTATTACAGAACTTTAATCCAAGTGAGGTTTTGGTTCCAAAGAATAATAAAGGCGATTTTAAAAGTGCTTTTGGTGAAGATTTTCATAGTTTTTATCTAGAAGACTGGATTTATAAAGAAGATTATGCTTTAGAAACACTGACAAAACATTTTCAAACCGTTTCTTTAAAAGGGTTTGGGGTTGAGGAATTGAAAGAAGGAATTATTGCTTCTGGTGCTATTTTGTATTATTTATCAGAAACACAACACAATCGTGTACAGCATATCACGGCGATTCAGCGTATTGCAGAAGACGCGTATGTCTGGATGGACCGTTTTACGATTAGAAACTTAGAACTATACCATAGTTATAATCCAAATGCAGTTACGCTTTTGGATGTTATAGATAAAACACTTTCTCCAATGGGAGGACGTTTATTAAAACGCTGGCTTGCGCTGCCGTTAAAAGACAGTAATAAAGTAAAAAGCCGACATGAAGTTGTGGCTTACTTGAAATCGAATCCAGAAATCCTGCATAATATTCAATATCAAATTAAGCAGATTTCAGATTTAGAACGTTTGATCTCTAAAATAGCTGCAGGAAAAGTATCGCCTAGAGAAATTGTTTATTTGAAAGAATCCCTAGACGCTATTATTCCGATAAAAACACTTGCGCTCGAAAGTCCGCAGGAAGCAGTGAAAGTAATTGGAGATAGTCTGCATGCCTGTGAACTTCTTCGTGAAAAAATTAAAACTACCTTAAATCAAGATGCGCCGGTTGCAATCTCAAAAGGAAATGCAATTGCAAGCGGGATTAGTGAAGAATTGGATGAGCTTCGTGCGATCTCAACTTCTGGAAAAGAATTTTTGGAAGGAATTGAAAAAAGAGAATCAGAAAGAACAGGGATTTCTTCGTTGAAAATTTCATTTAATAATGTTTTTGGATATTATATAGAAGTTCGAAATACGCATAAAGATAAAGTTCCAGAAGAATGGATTCGTAAACAGACTTTGGTAAACGCAGAACGTTATATTACGGAAGAGTTAAAAGAATATGAAACCAAGATTTTAGGAGCTGAAGAAAAGATATATAAAATAGAAAGCGAGCTTTTTGAGCAATTAGTAGCGTGGATAAGTACTTATATTAAGCCGGTTCAAATGAATGCTTATTTGGTTGCGCAGTTAGACTGTTTGTGTTCGTTTACGCAAATGGCAGTCGAAAACCAATATGTACAGCCAGAAATTGACGAAACATTTGAATTGGATATTAAAAACGGAAGACACCCAGTAATTGAAAAACAATTGCCGGTAGGAACGCCTTATATTGCAAATGATGTTTTCCTCGACAGGGAAACACAACAGCTAATTATGATTACGGGTCCAAATATGTCTGGTAAGTCCGCTATTTTAAGACAGACGGCATTAATTGTTCTTTTGGCTCAGATGGGAAGTTTTGTTCCTGCAGACAGCGTTAGAATGGGAATTGTGGATAAAATTTTTACCAGAGTAGGAGCTTCAGATAATATTTCGATGGGTGAATCTACTTTTATGGTTGAAATGAATGAAACAGCTTCGATTTTGAATAATATTTCAGATCGTAGTTTGGTTCTTTTAGATGAGATTGGAAGAGGAACTAGTACGTATGATGGAATTTCTATTGCCTGGGCAATTGCCGAATTTTTGCACGAACATCCAGGCAGGGCAAAAACACTTTTTGCAACGCATTACCATGAATTGAATGAAATGACAGAATCGATGCCAAGAATCCAGAATTTTAATGTCGCGGTAAAAGAATTAAAAGATACTGTTTTGTTTGTTAGAAAGCTTGTAAAAGGTGGAAGTGCTCATAGTTTCGGAATCCACGTAGCAAAAATGGCTGGAATGCCGCAGCTCGTTATTTCTAGAGCACAAAAACTTTTAAAGAAACTGGAGAAGAATCATTCGAGTGACGCTTTACATGGAATAAAAGCGGCTAATGATGAAATGCAGATGAGTTTCTTTAATTTGGATGATCCCTTGTTAGAAGAAATAAAAGAAGAGATTTTGAGTCTCGACATTAATGCAATCACGCCAGTTGAAGCATTGATGAAGCTGAATGAAATCAAAAGAATGCTGGTTAAAAAATAATTTCAAAAAATTTTCAAGTTTAAAGTTTAGGTTATCAGAACATTATAAAATAAGTAAACTTTTTTTTCAAAAAACGCTTGTTTAATTGAATAAATGTCCTAAATTTGCACTCGCAATACGAAACAAGTTGACTGTTGCAGAGTTCTTTAATAGAATTTGAAACGCGAAAATAGCTCAGTTGGTAGAGCGCGACCTTGCCAAGGTCGAGGTCGCGGGTTCGAGCCCCGTTTTTCGCTCAAAAACCATATTATGCTCGGATGGTGAAATTGGTAGACACGCTGGACTTAAAATCCAGTGAACAGCAATGTTCGTGCGGGTTCAAGTCCCGCTCTGAGTACTAAAGCCTCTTCTTTTGAAGAGGCTTTTTTTATTGTGTAAATTCAAATTTGAAATAATAAATTTACGCAGTAAATTTATATGTAATCAACAATCAACAATCAACAATCAACAATCAACAATCAACAATCAACAATCAACAATCAACAATCAACAATCAACAATCAACAATCTAAAATCTAAAATCTAAAATTGTAAATGGGGGCTTTTGTAATTAGCAAGCGGTTTAATGATGAGTATAAATTTACATTTACTTCGCGCAGGGGGAAGGTTATCTTTACGAGTTTGAGTTATGAATTGAGATTTGAGTGTGAGGAGGATATTGAAAAGTTTAAGAAGAATATTGATCTTGCAAGGTTTTTGAAATTTAAAGGATCTGGGGGGAAGTATTTTTTTAAATTGATGCTGGGTGAAGTTCACTTTGCTACAAGTCGAAAATACAGTACTGAATTGCTTTTGCAAAAAGGTATAAAAGAGATTGTGACTTATTCTTCTAAATCTGAGATTTTGGATTTTTCGTCAAGTGAATCTATTTTTGGTGATGAAGATGAGGAAAATGAAGATGAGGCTGCGGAATAATAATAAAAAAAAAGCGTTTACAGATTGTAAACGCTTTTTTATTACTGAAGTGTGATTAATTTTGAAATTAATCATAAAAAAAACCATCTAAAAGATGGTTTTAAAATCGTTAGAACTTAGGTTCTAATTATTTTTTTACTTCTTCTACTTTAGCAGCAGCTGAATCAACTTTAGCAGCAGCAGAATCAACAGTTGCAGCAGCTGAATCAACAACAGCAGCAGCTGAATCAACAGTAACAGCAGTAGAATCTACAGCAGCTTCTGAAGCAGCAGCGTCAGCTTTTTTACAAGATACAACAGTTAAAACAGCAACAACAGCTAAACTTAAAAATACTTTTTTCATCTTACTTTATTATAAAAGGTTAATTATTAATTCGTGGCAAAGATATAAATTTTTTAATACGTAAAATATTTTTTCACTTTTTTTTTAAAATATTTTCCTTACTCACGATTATCTTAGTTATCAAATAATATGCCAAAATAACAAAAATAAATTATATTATGGTATGTTTTGTCTAATTTATTTTTTGTTGAAAATTCTATCGCTGTTTTGGCTCTTTTAATTGCGTTTGTTGTGGTTTATTTTGTTTTTAAGAGAATATTCGATTCTTTCAAATGTGCAAAAAATATATTTTTATGGATTTAATTATCGCAAAAAGTCTGTAATCGATCTAAAATTTAAGATTCAAGAGGTTTTAAAACGCTTTTTATAATGGTTTCTGTTGCTCCTTGATTGTCTTGAATAAATGATTTACAAATCCTGCTTTTTGTTGTAAATAGCTCATTGTCAAATAGTAGTTGGTCGAAAGTGGTTTTTAGTTCTTTAGTATTAGAAATAACCGTGCATCCTTCTAGGTTTACTAGAGAAACAGCTTCTGCGAAATTAGAATAATTAGGTCCTATTACAATTGGAATTCCAAAAGCAGCAGGTTCTAAAATATTGTGAATTCCAGGATTTCCAAATCCACCGCCCACATAAGCAATTGTTCCGTAACTGTAGATCTTCGTTAAAATGCCAATGGTGTCGATTATAAAAACATCGCAGCTTGATAAATCCTTATTTTCTTTTTCTGAAAATAAAACCGTTGATTTTGTAATTTGTGATTTAAGGTTTGAAATTTGATCAGCCTTAATGTTGTGAGGGGCAATGATGAATTTAACATCATCAGGTGCTTGATTGATATATTCGGCTATTAAAACTTCATCTTTAGGCCATGAACTTCCAATGACGATGGTCTTTTTGTTGTTTTTGAAATTTTCGATATAATCCAGTTTGTTGTCTCTCTCTAAAATGGCAGCAACGCGATCAAAACGTGTATCGCCGGAAACAATTACATTATCAAATCCAATGGATTGAATTTTTTGCTTAGAACTTTCATTTTGGACAAAAAAGAAAGTAAATGCTTTTAAAGCTTTTCTGTAAAAACCTCCGTACCATTTAAAAAACATTTGATTGTCTCTGAAAATTCCTGAAATCAAATAAGTTGGAGTTTTGCTTTGCTCTAATTCTTTTAAATAATTCAGCCAAAATTCATATTTAATAAAAAAGGCAAGTTCGGGATGAACTAGTTTTAAAAATTTCTTTGCATTGCTTTTTGTGTCTAACGGCAGGTAAATAGTAATATCTGCAACTGTGTTATTTTTACGCACTTCGTATCCAGAAGGGGAAAAAAAGGTTACAATAATTTTATGTGAAGGATATTTTTCTTTGATTTTTTCAATCACAGGAAGTCCTTGCTCATATTCGCCAAGTGAAGCCGAATGAAACCATATCGTTTTGTCTTCGGGTTTTATTTTTTCTTCTAAAATTGAAAAAACATTTTTTCGGCCTTCAATAAAAAGCTTAATTTTTGGACTAAACAACGCTATGATTCTCAGGAAAAAGCCCGCTAAAGAAACGACTAAATTGTATAAAAAAAGCATGTAATAATTTTTGCAGCTAAATTACATTTCTTTCGACTATTTTCATTGGTTTGAAGCTATTAATAACTATTTTTGTTCCTCCTTTTAGAGATTCCTATCTAAAATAGAGTCTTTACTTTTTAAATAGTATTCAAAATGAAAAAAATTCAAATGGTTGACTTGAAAAGTCAATATGAAAAAATAAAATCTACTGTAGACGCTTCAATTCAAGAGGTTTTAGATACAAATACTTATATAAACGGACCTTTAGTTCATCAATTTCAAAAAAATCTTGAAGATTATTTAGGTGCAAAACACGTTATTCCTTGTGCAAATGGAACTGATGCCCTGCAGATCGCAATGATGGGATTGGACCTAAAGCCAGGTGATGAGGTTATTACAGCCGATTTTACTTTTGCTGCTACTGTTGAGGTAATTGCATTATTGCAACTAACACCAGTTTTGGTTGATGTTGATATGGTAAACATGAACATTGATATTGATGCTGTTAAAAAAGCAATCACACCAAAAACAAAAGCAATTGTTCCTGTGCATTTATTTGGCCGCGCTGCTAATATGGATGCGATTATGGAAATTGCTGCTGAGCATAATTTATATGTAATCGAAGATAATGCACAAGCAATTGGTGCAGATTATATTTCTAAATCTGGAGCAAAAAGCAAGGTGGGTACAATTGGTCATGTTGCGGCAACTTCTTTCTTCCCTTCTAAAAATTTAGGATGTTATGGAGATGGTGGTGCTATTTTTACAAATGATGATAAACTAGCTCATATCATCCGCGGAATTGTAAATCACGGAATGTACGAGCGTTACCATCATGATGTTGTAGGGGTGAATTCTCGTTTGGATAGTATTCAAGCTGGGGTTTTAAATGCAAAACTTCCTTTATTGGATCAATATAATGAAGCGCGTCGTTTAGCGGCTTCAAAATACAATGCGGCTTTTGCAGGAAATGCACATATTATTACACCAGATTTTGATGCAGATGAAAATGATCATGTTTTTCATCAATATGTATTAAGAATTATAGATGCTGATCGAAATGCTTTAATGCAGCATTTATTAGACAAAGGAATTCCATGCGCGATTTATTACCCAATTCCATTGCATTCTCAAAAAGCATATGTGGATACACGTTATAAAGAAGAGCAATTTCCAGTTACAAATCAATTGGTTCAAGAAGTTATTGCTTTGCCCATGCATACAGAACTTGATGATGAACAAATTAAATTCATAACTGATTCTGTTTTAGAATTTTTAAAATAAGAATAAAGAGAATAGAATAAAGAGAATAGAATAAAGAGAATAGAATAAAGAGAATAGAATAAAGAGAATAGAATAAGGAGAATAGAATAGGGAGAATAGAAATATAAAGGATGATAGAAAAAGAATTATAGAAATCTATATTCTTTATTCTATTTTCTATAATCTAAAAAAAATATATGAAAGTATTAGTAACAGGAGGACTTGGGTTTATTGGTTCTCACACGGTAGTCGAATTGCAAAATGAAGGCTTTGAAGTGGTGATAATTGATAATCTTTCGAATTCTTCAGAAGATGTTTTAAAAGGAATTACTGCCATTACGGGGAAAACGCCTTTATTCGAAAAAATTGATTTAAGAGAAAAAAGTGCCGTTCAGGATTTCTTTAAAAAACACAATGACGTTACTGGGGTCATTCATTTTGCAGCTTCAAAAGCAGTTGGTGAAAGTGTTGAACAGCCGTTATTGTACTATGAAAATAACATTAGCAGTTTAGTTTATCTTTTACAGGAATTGCAGCAAAAAACGGAAGCAAGTTTTATTTTCAGTTCTTCTTGTACGGTTTACGGTCAAGCCGAAAAAATGCCAATTACAGAAGATGCTCCAGTTCAGACAGCAATGTCTCCTTATGGGAATACGAAGCAAATTGGAGAAGAAATTATTACAGATACCACTAAAGTGACTAATATCAGCGCGATTTTATTGCGTTATTTTAATCCAGTTGGGGCACATTCAAGTACAGAAATTGGAGAATTACCTTTAGGAGTTCCTCAAAATTTGGTTCCGTTTATAACACAAACAGGAATGGGACTACGTCAGGAATTATCTGTTTTCGGAAATGATTATCCAACGCCGGACGGAACCGCAGTTCGTGATTATATTCACGTTGTCGATTTAGCGAAAGCGCACGTAATTGCTTTGAAGCGTTTATTCAATAAAAAGAATTTAGCGAAGGTTGAAACGTTTAATTTGGGAACTGGAACAGGAAGTTCTGTTTTGGAAGTAATTCATAGTTTTGAAAAAGTAAGCGACAAAAAACTGCCATACGTAATTAAGCCGCGTCGCGAAGGCGATATCACAGAAGCTTATGCAAATACAGATAAAGCAAATAACGTTTTAGGCTGGAAAGCAGAATTAAGTTTAGACGAAGCAATGGCTAGCGCCTGGAAATGGGAGCAGAAAGTTCGCTCTTAGTTTAGTATTCACTCGCAGTTTAAGTTTTTAGTTGAAAACTAAATTAAAAAATCCCAAATGAATTTATCATTTGGGATTTTTATTTTAATTCAATTTATTTTGTAATTTTGTAAGATAAAATTGTAGGAATTATGAATTCGAAAAAAGAAGATAAAAAAAATGATAAGGTTGAAGAGCCTAGAGTAGAATACGAAATTCAAAAACCTAAATTTAAAGGAATAGATCCTGAAACTTTTGATTTTGATGCTGAGTTTGCAAGAGGGTTAACGCCGGAACAAGCAAAGGCTGAATCTATTAGAAGAATTAGAGAATGGTGGGGGAAATAGAAGTTATTTTTACGCCAGAAGTAATTCGATACCTAGATGATTTAGTTGTAACGTTATATAAAAAAGAATATTTTGGTTTTGAATCTGCGGAAGATTATGTTTCTGATATACATAATGCAATACCAGAAAGAATAAAAAAAACTTCTCATAAGAAAACCCCAAAAGCACTTCAATATTTAGGTTCAAATTATATTTTTTACAAGCCAACTGTCAGAACAACTTGGTATATTTTCTTTGAGAAAAGAAACCAGAATTATGTAATAACAGGAATTACAAATAATTACAGCGAAGAAGCAAAAGAGCTATAAAACAAAATCCTCACAAACATTAAGTTATGAGGATTTTTTATTTAATATCGATAACTGAAAACTGAAAACCGAGACTGAATACTTAAAAATTAAGCATTAGCAGTAACCGCTTCTTTATCAATTTTATTAATCAAACCAGCTAATACTTTTCCTGGACCAACTTCAGTAAACAAAGTAGCGCCGTCGGCGATCATTTGCTGAACAGATTGAGTCCATTTTACAGGAGCAGTCAATTGAATGATTAAGTTCTTTTTAATTTCTTCTGCATCAGAAACTGCATTTGCAGTAACGTTTTGGTAAACTGGGCAGATAGGAGTAGAGAATGTAGTTGCTTCAATCGCTGCAGCCAATTCTTCTCTTGCTGGTTCCATCATTGGTGAGTGAAATGCTCCTCCAACAGGTAAAATTAAAGCACGTTTTGCTCCTGCTGCTTTCATCGCTTCACAAGCTTTTTCTACAGCTGAAGTTTCTCCAGAAATTACCAATTGTCCTGGGCAGTTATAATTTGCTGCAACCACAACTCCGTCAATAGAAGCGCAAACTTCTTCAACAATATTATCCGCTAAGCCTAAAACAGCAGCCATTGTAGATGGGGTAATTTCACAGGCTTTTTGCATTGCCAAAGCGCGTTGAGAAACTAATTTCAAACCATCTTCAAAAGATAAAGTTCCGTTAGCAACCAATGCTGAAAATTCTCCTAAAGAATGTCCTGCAACCATTTCTGGTTTAAAATCTTCGCCTAAAGTTTTTGCTAAAATTACAGAGTGTAAAAATACAGCTGGCTGCGTTACTTTAGTTTCTTTTAGTTCTTCGGCAGTACCTTCGAACATGATATCTGTAATTCTGAAACCTAAAATTTCATTGGCTTTTTCGAATAATTCTTTGGCTAAAGCCGAGTTTTCATATAAGTCTTTGCCCATTCCTGTAAATTGCGCGCCTTGACCTGGAAATACGTATGCTTTCATTTGTCTAATTTAATTTTTACTTTTTTTAAAATTGAAAATTAGTTTCAATTGGAAGGCAAAAATAGTATTTTTTTAGCTCGTATAATCTTTAAACATATAAATCCATGCTAATCTTGAAAATCGGAGATTAAAAGAAGTAAGTAAAGTAATGACAACAGCAATAATAGGAATGATTCTTAAATCAAATGTTTGATCGAAGAAAAATTGAGCAATACAGTAAGTTGCAATACCTTGAGCGACTGTTAATCCGTAGTTTACGTACATGGCGCCAAAGAAATATCCAGGTTCTTTTTGGAACTTGTAATTGCAATGACTGCAGTATTCATTCATTTTTGGCAAACCAAAAGTTAGAAAAATATTATTGTCTTTAAAAACTTTTCCTTTATGACAAACAGGACATTCGTTGCTTAGAATATGAGTTAATGCACTTGACATGATCTTGATGTTTTTTATTTATACAAAGGTAATTCAGAGTAAGATAAAAGTCTTTTTTATATCTTCGCGTATTATAGCACAATAAGGACATGTTGTTTGGAATTTCAAAAAAGAAATTTCAAAAAAGAAATTCCAAATTCCAAATTCCAAATTCCAAATTCCAAAAATCTACAATCTACAATCTACAATCTACAATCTACAATCTATAATCTACAATCTATAATCTACAATCTAATCCCGAGGCTTCGGGACTAAAATCTAAAATTTAATCGTGTTATGAAAAGATATCCCATTTACAGCGTACAGAATTTTAGCTGCAATGATATTCATCGTGATTTTTATGTAAATACATTTAAAGAACATTTAAAAAGTCACAGCTTTGTCGAAGAGCCGCATCGTCATGATTCTTATTTAATGGTGTTTTTTACCAATGGTTCAGGACAACACGAAGTCGATTTTGATCAATTTGAAATAAAAAGGGGAAGTTTGTTTGTTTTGCAGCCAGGACAAATGCATCATTGGAGTTTGTCTGAAGATATTGAAGGTTTTGTAATTATCTTTTCGCAGGAATTATATAATTTATATTTCGGACAGAAAAATATCAACGATTATAATTTTTATCATTCGATTCATAATCGTCCTGAGATGGTTTTTGAAGAAAATGAAATGCCAAAAATTCTCCCATATTTTAATTTATTGATTGAGGAAAATCTTCAAAATAATAAATTGCAATTGGATAAATTGTTGAATCTGCTGGATTGCATTCACATCGAAATTTCGAGAAAGTACAGCGAAACCTATTCACATCAAACCCATTCGTACAATATTAAAATCAATAAATTTGAATCACTTTTAGAAGAATATTTCAGAGCTGAAAAACTGCCGTCTTTCTACGCAGAAAAATTAAATATCACTTTGAAACATTTGAACAGAATCTGCAATGAAATTCTCCAAAAAACCGCGACAGAAGTGATTGCCGACCGCGTAATTCTCGAAATAAAAAGAATGCTGATCGACAAACAATTAGCTGTAAACGAAGTTGCTTTTAAAGTGGGCTACGAAGATTATTCGTATTTCTCTCGATTCTTCAAAAAACAAACAGGGTTGTCACCAACAGAATTTCGAAATACTGTGCGATGATTTTTAAGTTTGCAACGAATTACACGAATTTCCACGAATTAATTTTTGTACACTTAGCAGATAAAAAATTAGTGAAAATTCGTGTAATTCGTGGTAAGTCAAAAAAACAAAAAAGCCTGCACTTCCTAAAAAGTGCAGGCTTTTTAACCAACCAAATTAAAACCTATTTTTAAAATTAAGCTTGTTTTACAAATTGTAATTCAATGTTTAATTTTACTTCTTCTCCAACTAAAACTCCTCCAGTTTCAAGAGCTGAGTTCCAGTTTAAACCCCAATCTTTACGATTAATTTTTCCTTCTATGCTTAAACCTACTTTAGTATTTCCCCAAGGATCGGTCATAATACCGCTAAATTCTACAGGAAATTTCACTTCTTTAGAAACACCTTTGATCGTTAAATCACCAGTTAATTGGTAATCACCAGCATCGATTTTTTTGAAAGATGAACCTTTGAAAGTTAATTTTGGATTGTTTTCTACATCAAAAAAGTCTGCACTTCTTAAATGCCCGTCTCTGTCTGCATTTGCTGTATCGATAGAAGCGATATCGCCAGAAAATTCAATCGCAGCGTTTTCGAAATCTTCTCCTTCTGTAGTAATTGTTGCATCGTAAGTTCCAAATTTTCCTGAAACATTTGTAAACATCATGTGTTTAACTTTAAAACCAATTTCTGAGTGAGTTGGGTCAATTGACCATTTTGTAGTTGCCATAATTTTATTTTTTAAATAATTAATTTCATTTTGATAGGACAAAGTTACTTCGACTGTCTTCATTCGGCACTTAACCTAGATTAAGAAATGAAAATGAATAATTTTGTCCGTTTGTATTGTTTTTGTTGTTTGAAAAATTGCTGTCGAATTAATAGTTCATCGGAATGTCCATCAATAAAAATTCAGCATCAGTATTTGCCTGAATGTTTAAAATATCAGTTCCTGAAATTCCAACAGCATCACGAGTATTTAATTCCTGACCGTTGATCGTAACGTTTCCTTTTAAAACAAAAGCATAAACTCCGTTTCCTTCTTTTTTAATTGTATATTCTGTAGATACACCTGAGTCAAAATTACCCATATTGAACCAAGCGTCTTGGTGAATCCAAACACCTTCATCGTCTGCATTTGGAGATAAAATCTGAGACAATTTATTGTGTCTGTCCGCAACATCCAAAGTAATTTGCTGGTAACGCGGCGCTACATTTCTTTTATTAGGAAATAACCAGATTTGCAATAATTTAGTCTGCTGATCTGCATTTGGGTTAAACTCACTGTGCTGCACTCCAGTACCCGCACTCATCACCTGAATATCTCCATTTTTAATGATTTCAGTATTTCCCATGCTGTCTTTGTGAGCTAAATCACCTTCTAACGGAATCGTAATGATTTCCATATTATCGTGAGGATGCGTTCCAAAACCCATTCCGCCAGCAATCGTGTCATCGTTTAAAACACGAAGTGCTCCAAACTGAATTCTATCTGGATTGTACCAGCTCGCAAAACTAAAGCTGTGATAAGCGTTCAACCATCCGTGATTTGCGTTTCCTCTTGTTTCTGCTTTATGTAATACTATATTTTCCATGATGTTTTCCTTTGTGTTATTATTATGGTACAAATTTACGACCAACATCAAGGAAAAGCACTTAATCTAGATTAAGTTCTTTAAGGCTCTAAGTTTCTGAGGTTCTAAGGGGCTAAGGTTTTTAGGTGCAAAGACTTAAATTTACAAAGGTTCAAAGGTTTTTCTTGTTTTTTGGCAGCAGAAATTTTGGTTTTCAAAAGACCTGAAGTCCCGCTATACCTTCCAATCTTTTATGCTGAACCCCAGCATAAAAGGATTTCCAGTTCTATCGGGGCTAAATTAGAAGTTTCATTTTTATAAGAAGGTGCAGAGACTCAAAGCTGCAGAGGTTCAAGGTTCCAGTTTGTCATCCTGAGGAACGAAGGATCACACTCGAAGCTCAACAAAGATTTGTTCCTTCAAAGTTTTTGCTAAAAAAAATATTTGGTCTCACAATAACCACACACGGTTTTGTCATCTCTGACGAAGGAGAGATCTCCGCAAGTAACTCGACAAAGATTTGTTTCTTCAATTTTTTTGCTGAAAAAATCACTTAGTATCAAAGTAACCACAGGTTTTATCATAGAAATCAGGATGACAAGATTGTGTTAAGCAATTGCGTTCAAAGAAAATAAAACTTCGCGACTTCGCGTCTCTGCAATATTATATAAAAAACTAAACTATTTTATCTTAACCAATTTCCCTTTTCCAACCACTTCATCAAGATAATTCACAGCCGAACTTTTTTTGTCATGCATATAAAACGGAATCGTATCTTTTTGAATTTGATCTTTGGGAATACTTATAATTAAATCAGTATTTATGAAATTGTCCAATACTATTGTATTGCCATAAGAAATTTTTCCTTTGGGCATAAACTTGTTATCAAACACAAAAACACTGTCGCTAAAAGTAATTTTATCTTTTTGTATATACGAATTGTTGTCTTCTATTAAATAACTATAACGGCCGTTAAGTTTGTCTCTTTTCTGGTTTATGCTAATAGAAAGCAGTGTTACTATTATAAATAAATATTTCATGAGTTCTAACTGTATTGATTAATAAACTGCTGGACAACAAAATCCGTGTTGTCGTGGCGTTTTTTTATTTCCAAGGCAATTGGAGGAGCGGCTCTTTCTAAACAATCTTTCACGGAGCAAGTTTCGCAAGTAACGCCAACGATTCGTTTAATAAGAGGTTTTCCTTCAATGAATTTAAATTTCTTTTTCATTGTTGGAGTAATTAAAATTCCAACAGAAATGCTGCGAATATTATTCTCGACAAACGGATCTTTTGTTGCAGATGAAAAAACCAAATATTCATTACCGCTATGGACATAACTCGAAATTTGCGCGTCAAAAAAATGAGATTTGTTTTGACTTATAGCTTCATTGATGGTTTTTACAGAAACCCATCTTCTGCAATAATGCTCATTTGTTTCATTGGCGTGCGGTTCCTGCTGATTCGTAATGTGAAGTTCCTTTTTTATCTGGTAAACATCAGAGCCAATAGGGTGCGACATTCTTAAAAAGAATAAGTTTTTAAGCTGGAAATCTTTCGGTAATAAATTTGTTAAGCGCTGATAAAAGGATTCTGGCGAAACCTCAAAACTTTCAATTAAAGAAACAAATTCTTCCGGTTTTGGATTTTCATAATTTAGAAAATTATTGATTTTGTCCACAACCAATTTTCTAGGCAATAACAAGGCGCCGGCAAAATAAGAAGCGTAAAAATTATGCAGAACCTGATCGAAATTTTCGAACTTAATCCAGCTGAAAGTCAATAATCGGTCTGAAATTTTTAAATAATTATAAGCAATTTCTTTTGCTAAAATAAAAGCTTTCTGCGGCCCGTCGAGTTCAGTAGAAAGTAATAAAGTTTTGCTTTTCGGAACATAAATCGAACGCAAATCACCCAAAGCTTCCTGATCGGTAAAAGCAATTTCTTTGATGTTGTATTCGTATTCTTCTTTTAAAATTGCCTCTAATTCTTCAATATTTATTTTAGAATCTAAATTAATCTGAAACGACTTCGAAAAAGCAATTACCTTCTCTTCTAAATCTTCAAAATAATTACTGTGCGCTTCCTGATACGATCGCAAAGCAGCTAAAAAGAAGCTTTCGCGGCTTAAATTATAATGTTGGGCAATTTCAATAATTGTACTAATAAAGGCGTTGACTTTTGCTGGAGCATTAGCAATAATATCTATTAAATCGGCTTCCTGAATGCCAAAAAGTTCTAACGGAATCTCTTTTAGAATTCCAGATTTCAAAATTTCGCCAATGGGAGCGAGGTTGTTGTCGAGTTTTAAAGATACTAATTGATCGTAAGGAACATCTAAATGTTGACACAAAAGAAGAATTTTATCTGTTTTTGGATATTTTTTTCCCTTTTCAATCTCATTTAAATACGATTTTGAAAGATTTGTCAATTTGGCCAGACCAAAAAGAGAAAGATTTTTTTGGGTTCTGACCTGCTTGAGTTTAAGTCCAAATATCAGCTTTATATAGTCTTTTTCGATATCCATAATATCAAATGTAACTGATTTACAAATAATCGCCAAAAAAATATTTTTAAATTTTAGCGAACGTTCGCTATTTTTATAAAAAACTTTTTGTAACATTGTAGTATAAAATATATTAGCTATGACATCGCTAATTAAATTATTGTCTTTTGGAAGGCAAAATAGACTAAGCGATTGCATAGCTGACCAATTAAAAATAAAAATCAGCAGCTATGAAAAACCAATTAGAAATTACCGAAACGGCAATGGAATTTTTAGCCGAAAAGAAGCTTCGTTATCCAAAGATCTGGACCGAAGAAGCAATTGCTTTTATAACTGAACTGCATAGAAAATTCGAATCACAGCGAAAACTATTGCTTTTGCAGCGCGATCAAAAACAAGTCAATTTTGATCAGGGAATCATGCCGGTTTTTATTCCAGAAACCAAAAGTATTAGAGAAGGCAATTGGACAGCAGGCGAAATTCCGAAAGATTTGTTGGATCGAAGAGTAGAAATCACCGGACCGGTTGATCGCAAAATGATTATCAACGCTTTGAATTCGGGAGCAAAGACTTTTATGGCCGATTTTGAAGACAGCACTTCACCAACTTGGCAAAATTTAATGGAGGGGCAAATGAATTTAATTGATGCTGTAAACAAAACGATTTCTTATACAGATTCGGTTAAAAACAAAAGTTATCAGTTAAATGAAAAAATCGCAACGTTAATTGTTCGACCAAGAGGATTGCATTTGCCTGAAAAACATCTTTTAATTGAAGGGAAAGAAGTTTCGGGTTCTTTAGTTGATTTTGGCTTGTATGTTTTTCATAACCATAAAAAACTTTTAGAAAACAATTCAGGACCCTATTTCTACATTCCGAAATTAGAACATTATCTGGAAGCGCGCTGGTTGAATACTGTAATTGACTTTACAGAAGATTATTTGAAATTAAAAAGAGGAACGATAAAAGTGACGGTTTTAATTGAAACTATTACAGCAAGTTTTCAGCTCGATGAAATTATTTATGAATTGAAAGAGCATATCGTAGGCTTGAATTGCGGACGTTGGGATTATATTTTTTCTTACATCAAAAAGTTTAGAAAAAATCCAAAATTCATTGTCCCGGATCGCGATCAGGTAAATATGACTTCGCCTTTTATGAATGCTTATTCCAATTTGGTAATTCAGAGATGTCATAAAAGAGGAATTCATGCGATTGGCGGAATGGCAGCGCAGATTCCGATTCGCAATAATGAAGAAGCAAATGCTGTCGCTTTCGCGAAAGTAAAAACCGATAAAGAACGTGAAGTTCGAAACGGTCACGACGGAACTTGGGTGGCGCATCCAGATTTAGTGTCACTGGCAAAAGAAATTTTTGATAAAGGAATGCCGACTCCAAATCAGATTCATATTAAAAGAGAATATCGAAAAATCACAGAAGGTGATTTGATTGAACCACCAATCGGAATCATTACTGAAAACGGCGTTCGAAAAAACATCAACGTAGGGGTTTTGTATCTGGCTTCATGGTTAAACGGACAAGGCGCAGCGGCATTGCACAATTTGATGGAAGATGCTGCAACAGCCGAAATTTCGAGATCACAATTATGGCAATGGCTTCAGAATAAAGTGGTTTTGGATAATGGACGGAAATTAGATTTGGCTTATTATCACGAATTGGCTTTAGATGAATTCAGAAAAATCAAGCAGGAATTAGGTGAAGAAAATCACGAAAAACAGCAATTTCCATTAGCCGAAAAAGTATTGGAAAGATTAGTTGTAAATCCTGATTTCGTCGATTTCTTGACGATTCCATGTTACAAATACCTATAAACAATTAAAAATTGAGAATTAGAAATTAAAAATCTGCAGTATCTGCTAAATCTGCGAGAGAATAATTTTTTCACGCAGATTTGCTTTGCCAGTTCGCTATCGCTCGCGTAGCAGATAACGCAGATTTTAATTCTTTTATAAATGTTGCGTTTATTTTTTAAACACATAGAAACATAGGTTTATGGTTCTTTAAAATTAAATTTTTAGAGAATTTTAAAAAAAACTAGTTTTCCACACATAGCTATGTTTGTTTAAACAAGTGAAAGGCCTTTAACCAGAAAGATGGACTATGTCTCTATGTGTTTAAAAATTAAACTCAAAGAAAAAATAAGTCTCAGTTCAAAACTGAAAACTGAGACTGAAAACTATACATTTACTAACCACTTTAACTAAACTATTTATGAAAACAACAGAAGACAGAATTCAAGAATTGATTAACGATTGGATCACGAACCCGAGATGGAAAGGTGTTGAACGTCCTTATACTGCTGCCGAAGTAGTTACACTTCAAGGGTCATATCAAATTGAGCATTCTATTGCAAAAATGGGAGCGCAAAAATTATGGAGAAAGTTAAAAAGTCAGGATTATGTTGCCGGATTGGGCGCATTGACTGGAAATCAGGCGATTCAGGAAGTCGATGCGGGTTTAGAAGCGATTTATTTAAGCGGATGGCAGGTGGCTGCTGATGCAAATCTGGCTGGAGAAATGTATCCAGACCAATCACTTTACCCCGTAAACAGCGTGCCGATAGTAGTAAAAAAGATCAATAATGCTTTATTGCGTGCTGACCAAATTCAGACTGTAAATAATAGTGAAGATAAAAAAGATTATTTGGTGCCGATTGTGGCTGATGCCGAAGCTGGTTTTGGAGGAAACTTAAATGCTTTCGAATTAATGAAATCAATGATTGAAGCCGGAGCTTCTGGAGTTCATTTTGAAGATCAGCTAAGTTCTGCCAAAAAATGCGGACACTTGGGCGGAAAGGTTTTGGTGCCAACACAAGAAGCGATTAATAAATTAATATCGGCACGTTTGGCTTCAGATGTTATGGGAGTTTCCACTTTAATCGTTGCCAGAACAGATGCTGATGCAGCAAATTTATTAACAAGCGACGCTGATCCACGAGACAGGAAATTTTTAACAGGTGAAAAAACTGCTGAAGGTTTCTTCTACGTAAAAAACGGAATCGAGCAGGGAATTGCTAGAGGTTTAAGCTATGCACCTTATGCCGATTTGATTTGGATGGAAACCAGTAATCCAGATTTGGTTTATGCGAAAAAGTTTGCAGACGCTATGATAAAAGAATTTCCAGATAAAATGCTGGCGTATAATTGTTCACCATCTTTTAATTGGGCTGCAAAATTAACGGTTGCAGAAATGGAAACCTTTAGAGAAGATTTGGCTGCAATGGGATATAAATTTCAGTTCATTACTTTGGCAGGATTTCATGCTTTGAATACGGGTATGTTCGAATTGTCTAAAGCATACAAAGAACGCGGAATGGCGGGATATTCTGAATTACAAGAACGAGAATTTGCTTTGCAGAAAAACGGATTCAGAGCGGTAAAACATCAAGCGTTTGTTGGAACTTCTTATTTTGACGCCGTTCAAAATACGGTTATGATAGGAAGATCTTCAATAACAGCGATGAAGCATTCTACGGAGGTTGAGCAATTTTAATTTTTTTCCGCCACGAATTCACGAATTATTTTTGACAATCTTTGTGAGTAAAATTCGTGAATTCGTGGCGGAAAATCTTATTTTTTTAAAAGGCGAGCTTTCATTTTGCTGAAAAATTCTGGCGTTACGCCAATGAATGAAGCAATTTGTTTTTGAGGAACTTTATGAACAAGAGATCCATATTTGGTGGTAAACTTTTCAAAACGTTCTTCGGCTGGTAAACTTAAATTGTCCATTAATCGCTGTTGATTGGCAACTAATGAATTCTCAATTAAAATTCTAAAGAAGCGCTCTAATTTTGGAATCTCTAAATACAATTGTTCCTGATTTTCTTTGGATAAAGAAACTACTTCTGCTTCTTCTAAAACTTCAATAAAAAGCTGTCCCGGTTTTTGCGAAAAAAAACTGTACATATCGCTCATCCACCAGCCTTCGCAGGCAAAAGATAAAACATGTTCAACAATATTGTCGTTGATGTTGAAGCTTCTTAAAATTCCTGAATTTACAAAATAAGAATGTCTGCAGACTTCGCCGGCATTTAATAAAATTGTTTTAGGCTTATAAATATTCGTTTCTAGTTTCGATAAAAAAAGTGCTTGCTCTTCTGGCGTCAATGAAACGTGTTTGGCAATGTTTTCAAGAATTAACTCCATTATTTTTTAACGTCTATTAAGGTAAATGAAGTTGCTTTAAAACGATCTTTTTCGATTGTTCCTGTTACAGAAGCTTTTCTAACAGCATTACAAAATCCGTTATCGGCATGTGAGTCGCCATGATCATGAATAGTTGTGCCGTCAACGAAATAGGTTTTTCCGTCGATGCGAACAGCTAAATCACAGCTTTTACCTTTCATTCCGAATTGGCATTCTCCGCAAGAAGCTTCTACAATTGTTGGTTTATCAAATTTCTTTTTGTCTTGTGCTTGAGCTGAAATTCCAATAAACAGGAAAATCATGAATATTAGTTTTTTCATTTTTTAAGAATTTACAGTTATTAGTTTTGCCGTTTCTTTGGCACGTTCTACTACTTTTTCGATTGGAGTGGCCAATGTATCACTGCTTAAAACAACTCCCATTCTGCGATAGGGTCTTGAAGTTGGTTTTCCAAAAATCCTGAAATCGGTTTTAGGTAAAGCGGCTACTTTTTCGATTCCGGTAAAAGTGGGATTTGTAGAATCTTCAGATGCTAAAATTACGGCACTTGCTCCGGCTTTTTCTAGAGTAATTTCAAAAATTGGAAGACTTAAAATTGCTCTTAAGTGCAATTCAAATTCATTGAAATTCTGCGTTCCGGCTAAAGTTACCATTCCGGTATCATGCGGGCGAGGAGAAAGTTCTGAGAAATAAACGGCGTCATTGGTTAAGAAAAATTCAACACCAAAGAGTCCGGCACCTCCAAGCGATTCGGTAATTTTTTCGGCCATGTCCTGTGCTTCGTACAAATCGGCTTCAGAAACTTGTGCTGGCTGCCAGCTTTCCTGATAATCGCCGCGTTCTTGTCTGTGGCCAATTGGCGCGCAAAACAAAGTTGGATTATTATTCTGTGTAATCGTTAAAAGGGTAATTTCTGAATGAAAATCTACAAAAGCTTCTACAATTACTTCGATAACGTCACCACGCGAACCTGCAACGGCATATTGCCACGCTTTTTCAATATCACTTTCTGTTTTGATTGTTGATTGTCCTTTTCCTGAGGAAGACATTAAAGGTTTTACCACACACGGAATTCCAACTTCCTGAACGGCTTTTTGCAATTCTTCTGCCGAAGTGGCGTATTGATATTTAGCCGTTTTTAAACCAAGTTCTTTTGCTGCTAAATCACGAATTGCTTTGCGATTCATGGTAAAGTTTGCCGCTTTCGCTGAAGGAACAACAGTAATGCCTTGTTTTTCGTAATCGTAAAAACGTTCGGTGCGAATGGCTTCTATTTCGGGAACTATAAAATCTGGTTGGTGTTTGGCTACGATTCGGTCAAGCGCTTCGCCGTCGAGCATATTGATAACTTCAAATCCGTGAGCTACTTGCATTGCTGGAGCATTTTCGTAACTGTCAACAGCAATTATGGTTTGTCCGATTCGTTGTGCGGCGATGACAAATTCTTTGCCTAATTCACCTGAACCCAGGAGTAGTATTTTCATTTTGGAGTGTTGTAAAAAATGGAGTAGTAAAAGTAGCGAAAAATGTTTTTAACCGCAAAGTTCGCAAAGAATTACGCGAAGTTCGCAAAGTAAAATATTCGTATGTATTGATGTAGAGACGCACAGCAGTGCGTCTACGTACTGTATGTCTAATCGCAAAGTTCGCATAGAATCTAACGCAGATTTTGCAGATTCGGCAGATTTAATATTTTAACCGCAAAGTTCGCAAGGGATTACGCGAAGCACGCAAAGTAAAATATTCGCATGTATTGATGTAGAGACGCACAGCAGTGCGTCTACGTACCGTATGTCTGATCGCAAAGGCTGTAATCCTGAAATCTATCAAATATTGTTTTTTTATATTATTAAAATAGGATGCTGAGAGTTTCTCGCAGATTTTGCAGATTTATACTTTGGTTGATTGAATTGCCTCCAGCTTTAGCTGGAGGTTGATAATTTATTAAGTTAGTGGCTTTAGCCAAAATTCGTGGTTTGGCTAAAGCCTAATTTTAAGATTCTTTTTGAGCTCCAGCTAAAGCTGGAGGCAATTCATTTTTGTGACTTTTTTATTGTCAGGCTGAGCGGAGTCGAAGCCCTTTCTAGTTGTGCAAACCTTCGACTTCGCTCAGGGTGACACTTTTTTTAAATGAATTTTCTTGTTTACCCGTTTGCGTGAGGGATAGAAGTGGAAAGCCCACAGCCTGACGAAGGAAGTGCGAGGACTTGAAGCGGATAGCCCGACCCGGAGGGACACGCCCAGATTATTTTTGTGAAGAAATTTTTGTTAATAATTATGGCATAACTTAATTCATTACTGTTTTAAAAGGTTGTTTAAAGCGATTCTATATTTATATATTTGCCGGCTTACAAATTAAACCCCAAGATAATGAAAGTAAAATTTTTTTTGATAATGAGCGCTTTGTTCATTACATCAGCCGTTAGTTCTCAAATCGTAATATATAGGTTTGGATTAGGACAGCAGAAAGCAGATGCTGTAATTTTTAAAAAAGACAAACAAACGGTTAGCGGTATAGTTCATTTTCCTGATTTTGAAGATAAAAAAGTAAAAATTAAAGTAGGAGATAAGAATGAAAAATATGCGGCCAAAGAGATAGATTCGATTCAGATTTTTGATGCGGATAAAAAGTTATCTTATACTTTTTTATGGACGAAAACGAAAGTATACAAAAAGAAGGGTACAGCATTTAAGGTTATTAAGGAAAACTGGTTGTGTAAAACTATTATTGGAAAAGTGTCTTTGTATTTAGGTGGCTTGGAATACGGAATTAAGGAAGTTAAGGTAAAGGATGAAGTGACTAATGAAAAGATAAAAGAATCTAAAATGGAAGTGGTTAGTAAAGAAGTTAACCACTATATGAAAAGGAGTAATGAAGATTATCCTATATTGGTTTCTTTAAGTTCAAATGGTGCATCTATTGGTTTTAATGTTTTTTTTAAAGAATATGGTGCTTATTATTTTAGTGATAAACCTGAAATTGTAAAAAAAATACAAGATAAGGAATACAAATATGAAGATATTGAGAAAGTTGTGAATTTGTATAATATGAAGCCGGCGAAGAAAGCTGAACCAAAAGCAGAACCGAAATCAGAATTAAAAGCTACAAAAATAAAGGTGACACCGCCAAAGGCAGCGCCAAAAACGAAAACCACAAAGAAGAAATAAATTGGTAAATAAAAAGCGATACTTTTTGAGTATCGCTTTTTTTTATTTTAATGGAAGTGATCTTCCTCGATTTCAAATTCGGCATCTTTTTCCCAAATTTCCATTTCGCAGGGTTTGCAGTTGAATTTTAGTTTGTACTCCAATTCGCCTTGTTTCAATACTAATGGTTCTTTTACTTTAACACCTACAATGTCTTTTTGGTGTATCGGACATTTTTTTAATTCGTATTTGATACAGTATTTGGTTGTCATTACACGAGATTTTCCTGGATCCCATTGTAATTCGAATGCTTTTTCGATTTCGGTAACACCGTGGCGTTCGTAGAATTTACGAGCGACTTTGTTGGAAACATTGTACATGAAGTCAAGTTTAGTTTCAGGATACGGATGTGACGTTTTAACTATTTGGTGTTCTTCGCGTTTGTAATTTTTTAAACGAATTTCGGTTAACTGATCGTAAACGGTTCTTCGCATTTCGTTGATTTTTGAAATAGGAAGGAACCAGTTTTGAGAAAACATAATATTGATTTCATTAGCTGTATAAGGCGTGAAACCTGTTTTTGCTAATTGTGTTTTGATGTTTTCTTCGATTGATTCGCCAGTTTTTGTCTGCTCTTTTGTGTGTTCTAAATTTACGACGCTTACATTTCCGTCTTCGTCGGTTGCGATTAATTCGAAACCAGTTTCTGTTTCTGTAAGTAATAAAGTTGTGCTTAGTTTTCGAACGGCACTATCTTCTCTTTCCACAATTTTGATGAAAGCGGCATCGTTATTTCTGTAGATGAAAGTTCCGTCTTTTACTTCTTTAAGGACGTTCGGGTAAATTTTACCGTTTTCGGCTTTGTTTACGTAGATTCCGTCGGCTTCGTTATTTTCGTTGATGAAACAAAGTCCGTCACCGTTATTTAATAATTCGCCGTTTTCGATTTCGTAAGCGTTTCCAACAGTTCTTATTAATTTACCAATATATTGTCCTTTTGATTTTGGACTTTCCCAAGAACCAATTGAGCTGTGTCTTTCGTTTACAAAATAGTCGGTATAACCACGGTTGAAAGTTCGGTTTAGAGAAGAATCAAAAGTATAGGTACAAGTTCCAGAAGAAGCTTTCATATATTTTTCGCTTCCGGCTCCTTCTAAATAGCTGTCTAGTTTTTGACGTAAATACGAAACGTTGTTTTTTACGTAAACGACATCTTTTAATCTTCCTTCAATTTTAAAAGAAACGATTCCTGCTTCAATAAGATTCGGAATCTGCTCTGAAATATCTAAATCTTTAATAGAAAGTAAGTGACTGTTTTTGATTAAAGTTTCTCCGTTTCCGTCGATAAGGTTATAGGGTAAACGGCAGTTTTGTGCGCAAGAACCACGATTGGCACTTCGTTCTCCATTAGCCACACTCATATAGCAGTTTCCGCTAAAAGAAACACATAAAGCTCCTGTTACGAAAAATTCTAATTCAACATCTGCCTCGTCGTATATTGTTTTAATTTGATGCAGGTTTAATTCGCGGGCTAAAACCACACGTTTGATTCCGGCATCTTTAAGGAATTTAATTTTATCGGCGTCACGATTATTGGCTTGTGTGCTGGCGTGAAGTACGATAGGAGGTAAGTCCATTTCCATAATCGCCATATCCTGAATAATCAAAGCATCTACACCAATGTCGTATAATTCCCAAATCATTGAGCGACACGTTTCAAGTTCGTTATCGTACAAAATGGTATTCATCACAACAAAAACCTGAGCATTAAATAAATGCGCATATTGTACCAAAGCGGCAACATCTTCAATAGAATTGTTGGCGTTAGAACGTGCTCCAAATTGCGGTGCACCAATATAAACTGCATCGGCGCCACTATTTATGGCGGCCATTCCTCCAATTAAATCTTTAGCAGGAGCTAATATTTCAATTTTCTTCTTCATTTTTAGAACTTTAGGCTTTTGTGGTATTCACGGAAAAAAGTGTGCAAAGTTCTTATAAATATTTCGAGTTTACTAATGCTGAAGCGATTTTTTTGAAATTGTTAACCTAATATGGAATGATGATGATTAAATAGTGATTGTGATTAATCTAAAGGAAAAGAATATCCAAGAGCAAATACTCCAGTTGACTGTTTTGCAGCTGGATGAAAGTAACCAGAAATACCAATTTCGAAATTGTGTTTTCGGCCAATGGCTAATCCTAAACTAAAAGGAATATGCATTAATACATCGCTTTTGTTGAAATTAACATTAGGGGTAAAAGTTTCAAACTTACCTATTGAGGTACCAATACCACCTTCAATAAATGGTGCGACCCATGGTATAGGAGCACAAATTCTAATTTTGCCTCCCATTAAAAAAGCATTTGTTGTTACTTTATACTGCGGTTGGTTTTGTATATTTTGATCTTTATCTACAGATTCAAAAATGGCACCTGCATAGGGTCTTATGCTAAGCCATGATTTTACACCTAAAACATATTCTGCTTGAAGATAAAGCCCGCCTCCCATAACATCCACTTCATCCTGATTTCCATAATCTTCGATATAATAGGAACTGCTTGATCCATAACCTATAGATGCTTTAATAAATTTACCCGTGGTCTGGGCTTTTAAATGAGATGAAAATAATACTGTAAAAACAATAGCAGTAGAAAAGCGTAAACTTAAAATCATTAGATGTTGGTTTTATTTGTAAGAATAAATCGCGGCTAATGTAATAGTATTTTTCGAATTTAAAACAAAAAAAACTGCGCAATCCGAAGACTGAGCAGTTTTCCAAAAAAAAAGCATGAATCGTTTAGTTCGCTTTTATTTTAATTTGTGATAGAGTGTTTTGAATACTGTTTAATTGTTTTGAAACAATAGAAACTTGATTGTGTTCAAGGTGATTTTCTTCGAGTGCATTTTTATATTTTTCGATTGCAGCTTCTTCACCAGTTACGCAGGCATTGATAATTGCTTCTGTATCTCCGCCTGTAAAAGATGATTTAATATCGATCCAAGTTCTGTGTAAAGCTCCTAATGGTCCGCCTCCAGAAGTATCTGTCGATTTTCCTAATTTATTGATCTCGTCTTGTAACTCTACAATAAATAAGGCTCTTTCACGTGCGTATTCCAGAAAGTCAGTTTTCATTGCTGGATTTTCTACGTGTTCTGCAGCGTTAGTATATCCTAGTTTTCCGTCTTCTAGAATTGAAATTAATCCTTCTAAAGTTTTAACTGTTTCTTTTGTGGTTTCATCTGTATGTATCATGACTAATAGTTTTTAAATTAATACATTACAAAGTTGGCGATTATAAAGTGTTCTGTTTTACAGGATTGTACTTGTTGTTTTACAATATTGTGGAATGGGAATTTTGAAAGTTGTTTTTCATTTTATTAAGATGTAGGAGTTTTTTTGAAAATGAATCTTCTCGTTTTACGTTTTGCGTGAGGGATAGCAGTGGAAAGCCCACAGCCTGACGAAGGAAGTGCGAGGACTTGTAACGAATAGCCCGGCCCGGATGGACACGCCCTTAATTTTTAAATGCTTTTTGTTGTAACCTTCAGTTGATTGATGCCGTCAAAGCTTTCATCAATCAAACTAATAATCGCAAAATGAAAAAAATCTTAAGATCGTTTATTGTTCTATTTGTAATGGCTTGCTCGGGTTTGTCGGCGCAGAATTTAGAAACTAAAATAGATAGTGTAATAAGTACAAAATTTAAACCTGAAATTCCCGGAGCTGTTTTTTTGGGCTGTGAAAAACGGAAAAGTGGTTTACAGAAAAGCGTTTGGAATGGCAGATTTGGAATTGAATGTAAAAATGAAACCTGAGTTTATTTTTGAAATTGGTTCTATGACGAAGCAGTTTACGGCTGTTTCTGTTTTAATGCTGGCTGAGGAAGGCAAGCTTAACTTGAATGATGAAATCACAAGGTTTATTCCCGATTATCCAACGAATGGGAATGTGATTACGATTCATCATTTGCTGACGCATACTTCAGGAATTAAGGATTTTACGAGTATGAAAGCAATAAAAAATATTGCCAGAGAGGATTTGTCTCCAAAAGAGTTGGTAGATTTTTTTAAAAACGAACCAATGGATTTTAAGCCCGGAGAACAGTATAAATATTGTAATTCTGGTTATATGATTTTAGGTTATATTATCGAAATTGTTTCTGGACAAACGTATCGAGATTTTATAACGTATCGTATTTTTAGGAAATTGGGAATGGAGAATACGTCTTATGCAAGCCACGAGCGAATTATTAAAAACAGGGTTTCGGGTTATCGTGATAAGCAAGGTTATGTAAATACGAATTATATTAGCTTTTCTATTCCGTATGCTACGGGTGCAATCATGTCTAACGTTGATGATATGTTTAAATGGCAGAATGCGCTTAATGAGAATGTCTTATTAAGTCCTTCTTTTACCGAAAAAGCATTTACGAATTATAACTTAAATAACGGGACAAAAATTGATTATGGATATGGCTGGCATTTAGAAAAAGTGAAAAATAAAACCGTACGCGAACACGGCGGTAGTATTTTTGGATTTAAATCGATGGGAATTTACGAACCTTCTGAACAAATTTATGTGATTGGTTTGAGTAACTGCGAATGTAATTCTCCAACGGCAATTACAACAGAGGTTGCTACACTGTTAATTGACTAAATAAAAAAAGGGTGTTTTCGAAAAAACACCCTTTTAGTTTATTGTTTATGATATTAAGCAGTCAAAGCTTCTTTGATTCTGCGTAATGCTTCTTTTAAAATTTCGTTGCTTGTTGCGTAAGAGAAACGAATACAATTTGGATTTCCAAAAGCGTCTCCGGTTACAGTTGCAACGTTTGCTTCTGCTAAAAGGTACATTGAAACGTCGTTTGCATCTTTAATTTCAGTTCCTCTTAATGTTTTTCCGAAGAAAGAAGAAACGTCTGGGAATACATAAAATGCACCTTCTGGAACGTTGATTTTTACTCCTGGAATTTCTTTCAATAATCCAACAACTAAATCTCTACGACCGTGGAAAGCCTGAACCATTTCGTTTAATACACTTGGATCAGCATCTACAGCAGTAATTGTAGCGCGTTGTGCCACAGAGTTTGCTCCAGATGTTACTTGTCCTTGAATTTTTGTACACGCTTTTGCGATAAATTCAGGAGCACCAATATATCCAATTCTGTATCCTGTCATTGCGAATGCTTTTGCAACTCCGTTTACAGTAATTGTTTTTTCTAACATTCCTGGAATTGAACCGATACTGCAGAAAGTTCCAGAGAAATTAATGTGCTCATAAATTTCATCTGCAACTACGTAAATATTCGGGTGTTTTTCTAAAACTTTTGCAAGAGCTGTTAATTCTTCTCTGCTGTAAACAGAACCTGAAGGATTACAAGGAGAAGAAAACCACATCATTTTTGTTTTTGGCGTGATCGCAGCTTCCAATTGTTCTGGAGTAATTTTGAAATCTGTTTCTACAGACGTTGAAACTTCAACAGGAACGCCGCCAGATAATTTTACGATTTCGAAATAAGAAACCCAGTATGGTGCTGGTAAAATAACTTCGTCACCATCATTTAACATTACTTGTGCAATATTGTATAAAGATTGTTTTGCTCCTGTAGAAACTACGATTTGAGATGGTTTGTACTCTAAACCATTATCTCTTTTGAATTTTCTGCAGATTGCTTCTTTTAGATCTTGGTATCCATCAACTGGAGAATATGTGCTGTAATTATCGTCGATTGCTTTTTTTGCAGCTTCTTTAATAAAGTCAGGCGTATTGAAATCAGGCTCACCTAAACTTAAACTGATAATGTCTTTTCCTTGAGCTTTTAGTTCGCGAGCTAAAGCAGCCATAGCTAATGTTTGTGAAGTCGCTAAGTTGTTGATTCTGTCCGAAAGAATATGATTCATTATAAAATTTTTGAATGTCCTTAATTTTCCACGCTAATTAAGGAAGGTTAATTATTAATAGATTTTTTTTAGTTTAAACAGATAATTCAGGTTTCATTCCCAAGTCACGTAAATGCTTGAAGTGAGCTGCAATAGCACTTCTCATTGTTTTATATTCGTAGTATGGTAAATTACATTCTTTTGCAGTTTCCTTTACAATTTTTGCAATTTTACCATAGTGAATATGACTAATATTTGGAAAAATATGATGTTCGATTTGATGATTCAATCCACCTGTGTACCAGTTTACAATTGCATTTTTTGGAGCAAAATTAGTTGTAGTATACAATTGGTGAACTGCCCACGTATTGTCCATTTCTCCTAATTCATTTGGAGAAGGATTTGTAGTTTCTTCAACAACGTGCGCTAATTGAAAAACAACACTCAAGATTAATCCAGCTGTGTAGTGCATAACAAAAAATCCAATTAAAACTTTCCACCATGTAATTCCAATTACCATTGGCAATACAATCCAGATTGAAACGTAGATTACTTTTGTAATGATTAAAGTTGTCCAAAGGATTTTTGGGCTTTTTGGTTCTCCATAAGATAATTTTCTTTTAAGATAATTTCTCATTTGCTTAAAATCGGTTGTGATTGCCCAATTGAAAGTCAATAAACCATATAAGAAAACAGAATAGTAATGTTGAAAACGGTGAAAACTATGCCATTTTGCATCTTTTGTAAAACGGATAATTCTTCCTGCATCTAGATCTTCATCGTGACCTGGAATGTTTGTATACGTGTGATGAAGTACATTGTGCTGTACCTGCCAGTTGTAAACATTTCCAGCAAGAACATAAATTGTTCCTCCCATAAATTTATTGATCCAGCTTTTATTTGAATAGGAACCATGATTACCATCGTGCATAACATTCATTCCAACACCAGCCATTCCAATACCAATTACGATTGATAAAAGCAGCATTACCCAGAAAGGCATTTCTAATGTAAGGATTAAAAAATACGGAGTTAGAAAAACTGCGAATAGAATAACGGCTTTTAAGTGTAGCTTCCAGTTTCCAGTTTTCTGAATGTTATTTTCCTTAAAGTAATTGTTTACCCGTGAGTTAAGTGTTCTGAAAAATTTCAGATTGTCTTGCCTTGCAAATGTAGGTGCAGTGTTATTCATAATAAATTTAAATAGTTTTCAAAGGTAATTATTATAAATTCTCAATTTGCAAAATTGAGTTAAATATTTCAATCGTAAAGTAGTACTTTTGTTAAAAATTTACAGCAATGGATGAGATATTGAAATATTTTCCTGATTTGACCGATCTTCAAATCGAACAATTTCAAAAATTAGACTTTTTATACCACGATTGGAATGAGAAAATCAATGTGATTTCTCGTAAAGACATTGACTCCTTGTATACAAAACATATTTTACATTCTTTAGGAATTGCTAAAATCATGAAGTTTGAACCTGGAGCAACAGTTTTGGATGTTGGAACCGGAGGTGGTTTTCCTGGAATTCCGCTAGCTATTCTTTTTCCAGAAACGCGCTTTTATTTAATTGATGTTATTGCTAAAAAGATAAAAGTGGTTCAAGGTGTCGTTGATGCATTGGAATTAAAAAATGTAAAAGCAGAACAAAAACGCGCCGAATTGGTAAAAGGTGATTTCGATTTTATTGTAAGTCGTGCTGTAACCAATATGCCTGATTTTGTTTCTTGGATAAAAGATAAAATCAAAAAACAGCATAAACATACTTTGAAAAACGGAATCCTATATTTAAAAGGAGGAGATTTAGCAGAAGAATTAAAAGATTTTCCAAATGCGACTTTGTATGATTTAGCGGCATTATTTGATGATGAATTTTTTGAAACCAAAAAAGTAGTTCATCTTCCTTTGAAATTTAAAGCTTAAATTCAGTATAAAATAAATAACCCGAAAGAATTCTTTCGGGTTATTTTTGAATTAATAGTTTTTACTATTAAGATGCTTTTCTAGAAAAGTCTAAAAAAGGATTCGATTTAAGATCTAAATTATCAATAAAATTATGAAGTGCATTTTCTGCTTCTTCATTACTATATTTAAATTTTGAATCAAAGAAAAATTCGCGGCATAGAACAGGTTCATTAGATGAGTCGTATATCGCTTCATCAGTCTCGTCTAATTCAGTGTTTCTATAAGTACAAGAATGGGAATGAACTAATTCTGTAATAACCTGACTGAACCAGTTGTCAAATTTTTTCTTTTTTGGAGTAATGTGGCGGGCAAGAAGAACAAGTCCAATAAGTTCACTTTGTAAAAAATAAGAGCCTTTTCTATATCGAATATCAATCAATCTTACATTCATTAAAGCAATCCATAAAGCGCCATTTACTGAACCTGTTGCAGGAACGTCAAGATCAAGATCGAATAACAATGGATTTGTCTGCTCTCGATTATTAACCGAGCACCAAAGCGCTTCAATTCTTTTTTGAGTATCATTTACGGCTACTGTATAACCAGTAAAGCGCCAGTAAATCCATTCTAATAATGCAGCAGTTAATCCTATAGAAGCTTTATGATTGATCTGCATTAAAAGATTTTCCAAATCTTCATTTCCTTCAAGTGGATCTAGAAATTTATCAATTTTCTTTTTTGTCCAGCTAAAATCAATTGGGTGTCCAATACTTTTTGATTCCATTATTACCTTTGGAACATTGTTTAAATTTCTCATATCTTTTTTCTTTTTGTTAGGTTGAATTTTATTTGACAAATTTAAACGGGTGTTTTTTTTTTTAAAGGCACAAAAAGTTTTAAAAGTATTAGAATAAGCTTTTTGAGAGAGCTAGTTTACTGTAAATCAATAAAATAAGAAAAGTACTACAAAAATAAATTCGTTCGTTTTACAGAGTATTTTGTATGTATTCAAATTGAGATAAAATGCAAAAAGCCGAATCTTATTAAGATTCGGCCTTATATAATTGAAACCTTTCCCGATAGCTATCGGGATGAAACAAAATTATCCTAAAAATGGATATCTGTAATCTTCTGGAGTTACAAAAGTTTCTTTAATTGTTCTTGGAGAAGCCCAACGTAGTAAGTTCAATGCAGAACCTGCTTTATCGTTAGTTCCAGAAGCTCTAGCGCCTCCAAATGGCTGCATTCCAACAACTGCTCCAGTTGGTTTGTCATTAATGTAGAAGTTACCAGCTGAATTTTGCAATTTCGTTGTTGCTACTTCAACAGCATAACGATCTTGGCTAAATACTGCTCCAGTTAAAGCATACTCAGAAGTAGTATCAACTAATTCTAAAGTTTCTTCCCATTTAGCATCTTCGTAAACATAAATAGTAATTACTGGTCCGAATAATTCGGTTTCCATTGTAGTATATTTAGGGTTTGTCGTTACAATAATAGTTGGCTCAATAAAGTATCCAACAGATTTATCGTAATTTCCACCAACAATGATTTCTGCATCAGCGTCTTTTTTAGCTTGGTCGATATAACTTGCTAATTTATCAAAAGAACCTTCGTGAATAACTGCTGTAATAAAGTTTCCAAAATCTTCTGGAGAACCCATTTTCATAGATTTTACATCAGCAATCAATTGTTCTTTTACAGCTGGCCATAAACTTTGTGGAATATAAGCTCTTGAAGCAGCAGAACATTTTTGTCCTTGAAATTCAAAAGCACCACGAGTAATTCCTGTAGCAACTTGTTTTACGTTTGCGCTTGGGTGTGCAATAATAAAATCTTTACCTCCAGTTTCACCAACGATTCTTGGATATGTTTTGTAATTGTGAATGTTTGCTCCAATTTTAGCCCAAATATCTTTAAATACGTGAGTTGATCCTGTAAAGTGGATACCAGCAAAATCGCGGCTTGCCAAAACAGTATCTGTAATCATTAAAGCATCTCCAAAAACTACATTGATAACTCCGTCAGGAACTCCAGCTTCTTTGAAAACATCGATAATGATTTTTGCAGAGAATACTTGGCTGTCACTTGGTTTCCAAACCACAACATTACCCATCATAGCAGCACTTGCAGGAAGGTTTGCAGCGATAGCAGTAAAGTTAAAAGGAGTAATTGCATAAACAAAACCTTCTAAAGGTCTGTATTCTAAACGATTCCAAACAGTTGAATCTGATTTTGGCTGATCGTTGTAGATTTGAGTCATAAACTCAACATTATAGCGTAAAAAGTCGATTAATTCGCAAGAAGCATCGATTTCTGCCTGGTGAATATTTTTAGATTGACCAATCATTGTAGCCGCGTTGATACGAGCTCTGTATGGTCCTGCGATAAGTTCTGCAGCTTTTAAGAAAATAGCAGCACGTTGTTCCCATGCCATATCTGCCCATGCTTTTCTAGATTCTAGTGCATTAGCAATTGCTTTTTCGATATGTTGTTTTTCAGCTAAATGATATTTTCCAACTACGTGTTTGTGATCATGAGGAGCTGTAATGTTTCTTGTGTTTCCAGTTTTGATTTCTTCGCTTCCAATATATAAAGGAACGTCGATTTGAGAATTCCACAATGTAGTGTAAGCTGCCTGAACAGCTGCTTTTTCTGGGGAGTTCGGTGCGTAGCTCTTTACAGGCTCGTTTACCGCTTTTGGTACATGAAAAAATCCTTTAAGCATGTTATTTAAAATTAGATTATTAGATAATTTAAATGTTAGAAAATTTGATTTGTTACGAATAATCTAACGGTGCACAAAAGTACAAAGGATAAATTAATAAATTGACAATTTTATGATTAAGATAACGATAAAAAAGATTGCTGCAGACGATGCCTTAATTTAAAGCAAAAGGAGCACACATTCTAAAAGTAGGAACAATTACTTTGAATGTTTTTGTTGTAGTAAAATTGATCATATTAAAATGACCTTTCATAGCACCATAAGGAGAGGATAATAAACAGCCTGAACTATAAGTGTGGTTTTCGCCAGGTTTTAAAACTGGTTTTTTACCAATTACACCTTCGCCGTCTACTACTTCTAAATCGTTTAGCGAATCGAAAATTTCCCAATGACGTGAAGTCAGCTGTACAGAATCTTTACTATGGTTTTCGATTGTAACTACATAACTAAAAGCAAAATGAATCTTGTAGTTTTTGAAGTAAGTACCTTCAAAACTAGTCAAAACAGATATTTTTATGCCTCTTGTTATCTGAGAAACCATACTAAAGCCGTATATATGTGAGTGTTATATGGCAAAGCTACAAAAAAAAATCATTTAATCTAGAACCTTAACATTTGTTTTAGTTGACTATATTGATAGAGTTAGCATTTCCCTTGCCAATAACACGCTGATAACGATCTGTTGCTTCTCTATAATAGACCAGAATTGTATACTCATTTTCAGTTTGATAAAAGTTTCCGTCGATAGCATTTTCGTAATCAATAGCCCCATTTTTATTGGCAACAGTGTATTGGAAATTCGTAAATCCCTGCTTAATCATAACGGCTTTTTCAAAAACTCCTTTGTCTGTGTTATAGTCCATTTTATATTCTGGCGAAAGGCTGTAATTATTGAACATTCCAGTAATATAAATGTCTTTGTTTAATCTGAAAGCAGGTGCCGAAAGTGTAAAATAAACCCATGCATAATCTGCTTCAATATCATTGTTAGAACCATTTATGTTTTTAACCACAAAGTTTCCGTTTACATCTTCGTAATTGGTATAAATCTGATTCCCTCTTGCCTGATTGGTATACAAATAAGCATTATAAATATCATTATTAGAACCTACACGGCCAACATTATTATTTGCTGCCCGAATGTCTTTGTTTTCAAAGTATAAAAACTCATTTCCGCCCCAGAACTGGGTTTCTTTGTCGTATTTATAAACTAATTGATTTCCAATAGTGTATTGCGGTACAATATTTTTAATGGCAGTATTAAAATTTCCGTTTTGTAATAAAAGTACTTTTACGTTTTGTGTTGGAGTCTGAAAAGTAATATCGTTTGAAACAATCGCGAAGTCAATATTTTGTTTAAAATCAATATTGCTGAGGTTTCGGCTTCGTTTTACCTGAGCAGCGACCGTAGAATGTTCTTCGTATAAAATGAACTTTCGTGAAAAAATAACTTCTTTATCTTCATTTAATATTTTTAGAATATAATTTCCTGAAAGCCTTATTTGTGTTGCAAATTGATTTGGAAATGGAAGTCGATAATGCGAATAAATCTGAAGGGTATTAAAAGAATTAGAATAATCTGTAATTCTCTGGCCGTCAAAACCGCTTAAATAATCTGTTTTCGGAATATCCGATGGTTTCCAGTTGTAATCACAATGAGTAACTTCAAAATAATAATTGGCTTCACTTGCAAATAAATCATCAAACTGGAACTCAAATGTTGAACCTAATGGAAATATAGGAACAACATTCCCGCCATTTTGAACAAAAGTAACAGTTTTGATATTGTACGGAGGAACTACTTCAGTTTGTATTTCTTGGGCTTTCGCCGAAGTAAAAATAAAAAGCAGAATAAAGTTTGTATATAAAAATTTTGACATCTTATTACGTTGTAAGATTGTAAATATAACAATTTTATATAACGAAAAAGAAGCGGTATTATTGGTTCGCCTATTACGAATTCAAAATGTATTCTAAATTTGCTTCAATTTCATCATTAATATAACTTTCTTCTAAAAGAGAATCAGACAGCAGTTTTTTATTTTCCTGCAATTTGATTATTTTCTCTTCTACCGTGTTTTTCGAAATAAATCGTATAACGTTTACTTTGTTCAATTGTCCAATTCGGTGCGCCCTTCCAACGCCTTGTTTTTCTGCGAAAGGATTCCACCAGGGATCCAAAAATAAAACATAAGAAGCTTTAGTAATATTTAATCCAACTCCTCCAGCTTTTAGTGAAATAAAAAATAATAAAGGATTTTCTTTTTCCTGAAATAAATTTACCTGTTGCTCTCTTTTACCCGCAGGAGTTTCACCTGTAATTTCACAATATTCTATTTTATTTTCCCTGCACCAATCGGTGTAAAACTTCAGATTAGTAACAAATGAGCTGAAAATAATCACCTTTTGTTTTGCTTTGACTAAATTATCCAGATAATTAGTTGCCGCAATATATTTTCCAGAATCAATTTCAGATTCTTGATCCACCATTTTAGGATGATTGCTCAATTGTCTTAATTTCATCAGCGTATTAATAATGCTGATTTTGTCAGGACTTGAACCATCTGTTTTCAATAAAAAGTTACGGGCTTTAGATTTTTCTTTTTCGTATAATTTCTCCTGCTCGGGATCCATATCGCAATAATAAATCTGCTCTGATAATTCGGGTAAATCTTTTAAAACCTGTTCTTTTGTTCGGCGTAAAATATAGGGCTGAACAAGATTTTTTAATTCAAATAAGCTGTTTTCGTCCTGTTTTTTCTCAATCGGAATTTTAAAATTTTCTGCGAAAAAATTATAAGTTCCTAGAATATCCGGATTTATAAACTGCATTTGCGACCATAAATCGTCAAGCGAATTTTCGATAGGAGTACCGCTTAAAGCAATTTTATGCGCAGTACTTATTTTGTTAATCGCCTTGAAAATCTTAGAGTTTTTATTTTTAATGTATTGACTTTCGTCTAAAATTAAATAGCGGAAATCATATTTTTCTAAAACCGAAATATCACGATGAATGATGCTGTAACTCGTAAAAATTAAATCGGTTGACGCTAATCGATGCGCCAGTAATTTTCTGTCGTTCCCCACATACTGCATTTTTGAAAAATGCGGTGTAAATTTTCCCGCTTCATTGTACCAGTTAAAAACCAATGAAGAAGGTAAAACAATCAATGCTTTAAGCGGTTCTCTTTCTATGGTAGTTTCGTTTGCAAACAAAGCAAAATTGCTGGTTCTGGTCGTAAAACCCAATTGATCTTGTACGGCAACCAAAACGGCTAAAGTCTGCAATGTTTTTCCAAGTCCCATGTCATCGGCAAGGCAAGCTCCTAAATTGGAGTTGAAATGTCCTAAAAGCCATTTTACACCATCAATTTGATAAGGTCTCAAAGTTGCTTTTAGTAAATCTGATCCTTTATATTCGGCTTTATAAGTAACATCGTCTTTGATTTCGGGAATGGCATCCAAAGCGGTAAAGTTGCTTTTACGCAAAAGAAGCTTTCCGTTTTCTGTTTTGGCCAATTTTGCCATAGAACCATATTTGCTGAACCATTCTAACGGAATCAAAAAATAATTTCCGTCGGGCAGTAAAAAGAGTCTTTCTTTGCTTTTTATATTGGGAATAATTTCGCTGAAATTGATTGTGTAAGTCCCAATTGTAATGATTATTTTAATGTCAAACCAATCTTCTTTCGTTTCTTTTGAAGCTGAAATAGTATGGTTTTCTGTAACGATTTCTTTGCTTTCCAGTTTTAGATTCTGAATTGTAAATCCTGAATTTTCCAGTTCTTCTTTATGATCAATAATAAATTGAATGTTGCTATAGGGATCGGGATTTTCAGTTTCTGAATTCAGTCCATAGAATTCATTTTTGATTATTGTTAAACCAAGCGAAGTTAATTTGTCTGTATATAAACTTTCGTCTGCATTTCTTTTAAATTGAATGATTTTAGGCTGATTCGCAATACTAAAATCAACAAACGAATGTGTTTTTTTTGTTTTAGAGGCATCAAACGAATAACCATTATAATCAAAATAAAGATTGAGATAATAACAGTTTTTGAAAAAGTCATGAACAGGCTGAATCGTGCATGAAATAATTTTATCGCGATTTTCGACTTCAAAACCTGTTGCTTCAATGTCTATTTTTTTAGCTATTTCTGGTATAAAGCTTTTGAAATAATCATCAACTAATTTTGATGGAATTTCGATTGATTTTTTCTTTAAAAATGGAGAAAGCTTTTTTGCGTTTAAATCTTTTAACTGACCTAACTTTTTATTTACAATTAACCAGCCAGGTTCATCCAAAAGGATATCAACATTGCTGTTCATGGGTAAAAAAGCAGTTTCATTTTCTTTTAAAGAAAGGGTATATGTTATTCCTTCAATATGTTTGTCAAATTGAATTTGAGGCTCAAAATAAAGCGGACTTACATCGACTCTTGAACGGTAAAAATCCTTTTCGGGTCCAATGTTTACACACAACGGAAATTGCTCTTGTACAACTAAAGCGAAAAAAGAGCTCAAGTTAAATTTTAGATGCTGCCGAATTGCAAAATCAATTTTAGAATCTTTTTGCAAATCAGTAATTGTCTTCGCTGATTTGATTTTGGCGCTGAATTTTTTAAAAATGAATTCAGGTTTTAAAGATTCACAGGCTGTGAGGATTCTTTTGGTGTTTGAATCCAGATTTTCAAAAACAAGTCCGAAACTTTCAAGTACGCCGGCAGTTGCTTTTTTGTCTAGATATTTGATTTCGGTTGTATTCTCAACAATATATGCTGTTGGAATAAAGGCATTCAGATTTTTTTCAAAACTGATGTCAAAACAAAATTGAAATGATTTTGAAGGTTCCAAGAGTAGGTTTTGGTTTTGATTTGGGAAGGCTTATAAAATTAAAAAGGTTTTCAAAATACTACTATTTGAAAACCTTTTTAAATGAACTTATATGGTGAAAATCTAATTGTTTTGGTTTTCAGGTTTAAAGCAAAGCGGTATAATTTCGCCTTTTGCCAAACAATATTTTTCGACCAATTCTGGTGCAATTTTATTGGTGTAATCTTCTTCGATTACAATAAAACCAATGCTTCGTAATTTGTCAAAATAATCGCGTCCGTAAATACGAACGTGATCGTATTGCCCAAATATTCTAGCGCGCTCTTTTTGATCTGTAATCGAATCGTCTGCGAAAGTGACTTCACGGTTTAAATCCTGAGGAATCTGCAAAATTGCCATTCCGCCTGGTTTTAAAACGCGGAATAATTCCTGCATCGCTTTTGTGTCATCTGGAATGTGTTCTAAAACGTGATTGCATAAAATGACATCGTATTCGTTATCTTTAAAAGGTAAATTGCAGATATCTGCTTTTACATCTGCCAAAGGCGAAAACAAATCGGTTGTGGTGTAATCCAAGTTTTTCTGCTTGCGGAATAATTTGTAAAAAGCTTGTTCCGGAGCAAAGTGAAGTACTTTTTTTGGTGCTGTAAAAAAATCAGTCTGATCGTTTAAATACAGCCAAAGCAAACGATGTCTTTCTAAAGAAAGTGTACTTGGCGAAAGCACATTATTACGCTGTTTTCCGTATCCGTATGGCAAAAAAGATTTAAAGCTTCTGCCGTCAATAGGATCTGTAAATTTATCTCCCCTTAATGAGAAAGCTAAAATAGGACGCGCCACATAACTCAAACGAATTAATAATGGACGCGGGATTGTATTAAGTACTAATTTGAATAGTTTTTTCACAGTTAAATAAATTTGAACACGAATTTCACAAATTGACACGGATTAGCACTGTGCTGAAATTTCACGAACTTTTGATTTGGGTTAAAGTATTATTCTTTTGTATTTAAGGCTGTCTTCACCAAAATTAATTAGTAATTCTAATGTGTTTTTCGAGGCAGCTAAATGGTTTAATGTTTTCTTTTTGTTCTAAAATAATTTCATCAAAAATAAAAGTTGACAAAATATTATTTCGTGTTAATTCGTGAAATCCATGTTATAATACAAGTGGCACTTGTCTGAATTCATCTTCTTCGTTGCTTTCGATTCCTAGAGCTTTGTAGATGTATTGGAAAGTCGATAATAATTCTGGTTTTCCATCAATTAAAGCTACATCATGTTCGAAATGTGCACTTGGTTTTCCGTCAGCAGTCAAGATTGTCCAGCCGTCTTTTAATTGTTTGATGTTTCTTGTTCCCATGTTAATCATAGGTTCAATTGCAACAACCATTCCTTCAACAAAAAGTTTTCCGCGGCCGCGTTTTCCGTAGTTTGGCATTTCTGGTTCTTCGTGCATTTTTTGCCCAACACCGTGTCCTACCAATTCGCGAACAACTCCGTAACCGTGAGCTTCCGTATATTTTTGAATCGCATTTCCAACATCTTCAACACGATTACCTGCTTTAAATTCTCTAATTCCAACGTATAAAGATTCCTTAGTAACTCTTAAAAGTTTTTTTACTTCTGGAGCAACTTCGCCAATCTCAAAACTGTAAGCGTGATCTCCATGGTAACCATTTTTAAAAGCCCCGCAGTCTACCGAAATTACATCACCATTTTTTAGCGGAACATTATTAGGAATTCCATGAACAACCTGAGCATTTGGACTCATGCAAAGAGAATTCGGGAAATCGTACAATCCCAAAAAGCTTGGAACAGCACCGTGATCACGAATAAATTCTTCGGCTAATTTGTCAAGATATAATGTAGTAACTCCTTCTTTAATTTCAGAAGCAATCATTCCTAATGTTTTTGATACGATCAAAGCACTTTCGCGCATTAATTCGATTTCCTCTCTGGTTTTTTGGATGATCATATTTTTTCAGATTTTCAGTTGGCAAAAGTACAATTTTTAATTAAAATTTTTCGAGTTATTTTTTGCCACGAATTCACGAATTAGAGAAATTAAATTTGAATGTTGATTTCGCAAATTTTCTTTATTTCAAATTTTTGGCCACAGTTTTTAAATAAAATTCGTGAATTCGTGGCTATTTAAAGACTAAGAATGAAGAGCGATCTCAGAAAAAAGCCCTAAATTAGTAGTAAAAACGTTTTGTAATCATGGAAACTACTACAGATCAAGATATAGTAAAGGTAAAGGCTTTAAAGAAAATGAAAAGGAATGCTTTGGCACTTTTAGGTGTCGCAGTTTTACTATTTGTAATTGCTATTTATTTTAAAATACCAATTCTTCAGGCTTTTAGTGAAGCTGCAATGGTGGGCGGTATTGCAGACTGGTTCGCAGTTGTAGCATTATTTCGTCATCCTTTAGGAATTCCCATTTGGCATACAGCAATTATTCCGACTAAGAAAAACGAGATAGGCGAAAATCTCGGGAATTTTGTTTCAGAAGAATTCTTGAATCGGGAAAAATTAGAAATTAAACTGGACGAATTCAACTTTGCCAGAAAAGCATCAGAATGGCTTTCGCAGTCAGAAAATGCCAATAAAATTGCAGATGCAGTTGCGGTCAATATTATTCCAGGTATTTTAAGAACAATAAAAGATGAAGATGTTAAAAGGTTTATTCAGGTTCAATTTGCAGCAAAAATGGAAGGAATAAATTTTGGAAATTGGGTTGCCGTTGCATTAGAACCTTTACAAAAAGGAGATTTGAAAAATCAAATGCTGACCAATCTTCTCGAAGTCATCAGTGATGAATTGACCAATAATAAAGACTTAATCAGACAGAAAGTAAAGGCATCTACGCCGCTTTTAAGTTTCGGATTGGCTGATAAAAGCATTACAGAAGGTGTTTTTAACGGTTTACAGGATTTTTTAAATGAAGCAAAGAAACCAGAAAGTGCAGTTCGTTTAAAGATTGATGAGTATATTTTTGATTTTCTGGAAAAGGTAAAAAACTCAGAAGAAATGAGAATAAAAATCAATGACATGATTCTTGGTTTTGTTGGAAAAAAGGAAGTTCAAGATTATATCAACGGAATTTGGGATGAGATAAAACTCTCCATAACAAATGATTTAAATAAAAGAGATGAGTCTTCTATTAAAAACAGTATTTCGAATTTAATTCAAACATTCGGAAATGGAATTCAAGAAGATCCAATTATGATTGATAAGATCAATAATTTTATTAAAAACGATTTGCTTTCGGTTCTTTTGAATAACAAAAAAGTAATTGGAGATTTAATTTCTTCAACGGTAAAAAGCTGGGACGGAAAAGAGGTTTCGGAAAAATTAGAATTGGAAATCGGAAAAGATCTTCAATATATCAGAATCAACGGAACTTTAGTTGGCGGAATTATTGGATTAATTATTTATGGGGTTGAGCAGTTGTATCATTATTTTATAATGTAACCACAATTTTTGTCATTTCGACTGAAAGGAGAAATCACACTAGAAGCTCTATAAAGATTGGCGATTTTGCATGTCGATGCCCGAGTGTGATTTCTCCTTTCAGTCGAAATGACAAGAAAGACGTGATTAGGGTTGTGTTTAAAACAAAAAAGAGGCTAATTTTTTAAATTAGCCTCTTTTTTATAATGAAAATTTGTTTTCTATAATAGTGAATGACAAGTCATTGCATTTGGTTGCTGCACGCCCATCAATTCTAAAATAGTAGGAGCGATGTCGCCTAAAACACCATCTTGAATACTTTTCAATTGTTTATCAACTAAAATAATCGGCACTGGGTTTGTTGTGTGTGCAGTATTTGGAGATCCGTCAGGATTAATCATCGTTTCGCAGTTTCCGTGATCGGCAATTACAATAGTTGTATAATCGTTAGCAAGAGCAGCTTCGATAACTCGTTTCGCACAAACATCTACAGCTTCACAAGCTTTGATTGCAGCTTCCATAATTCCAGTATGTCCAACCATGTCGCCATTTGCGAAGTTTAAACATACGAAATCAACTTCACCTTTGTTTAATTCAGGAACGAGAGCGTCTGTCAATTCATAAGCGCTCATTTCAGGCTGTAAATCGTAAGTAGCCACTTTTGGAGAGTTTCTCAAAATTCTTGATTCACCTTCAAAAGGAGTTTCTCTTCCGCCAGAAAAGAAAAATGTTACGTGCGGATATTTCTCTGTCTCAGCAATTCTGATTTGTTTTTTACCTGCTTTCTCTAAAACTTCACCAAGGGTTTCAGTAATATTATCTTTATTGTAAACCACTTTTACGTTTTGGTACGTTTCGTCGTAGTTTGTCAATGTTACATAATACAAGTTTAGTTTGTGCATGTTCTGCTCGTGGAAATCTTGCTGCGAAAGTACTTCTGTAAGTTCACGACCTCTATCAGTTCTAAAGTTAAAGAAGATTACCACGTCACCTTCAACAATTGTTGCTAATGGTTTTTGCTCTTCATCAACAATTACAACTGGAGCAATAAATTCGTCAGTTACTTCATGTGCGTAGCTGTCAAGAACGCTTGCTACTGGATTTGTAGACGGAATTCCTATTCCGTTAACTATTAAATCATAAGCTAATTTAACACGCTCCCAACGTCTGTCGCGATCCATTGCGTAATAGCGTCCAATGATAGAAGCAATTTTTACCGGCGTATCTTTAATATATTCGTCTAAATCATGAATATATTTTGCTCCAGATTTAGGATCAACGTCACGTCCGTCTGTAAATGCGTGAACATAAACTTGATCTAAACCATATTCTTGTGAAGCATCGATTAAGCCGCGAAGGTGTGAAGTATGTGAGTGAACACCACCATCTGAAACTAATCCTAAAAAGTGTACTTTTTTATTATTGTTTTTAGCGTACGTAAAAGCATCAATTAAAACTTGTTCTTTTGCTAAAGTTTTATGTTCTACCGCTAAGTTAATTTTTGCTAAATCTTGATAAACAATTCTTCCAGCGCCAAGGTTCATGTGACCAACCTCGCTGTTTCCCATTTGTCCATCTGGTAAACCAACATTTAAACCGTCAGTTCTAAGCTGCGCGCTTGGGTAATTTTGGTAAAGACTGTTTATAAAAGGAACATTTGCATTGTCTATTGCAGATACTTTAGGGTCAGGAGATTTTCCCCAACCATCTAAAATCATAAGGATAACTTTTTTGTTCATTACTTTTTGTTTTCTACAAAGATAAGTCATTTCTAAAATTGGCAAAGAAAGCTTTGTTACATTTATGTTTAATAAAATGAAGTCTTATAAAAAATACTAATTTAATTATAGAAGTCTTTATTTTTTAAAATTAATTCACACTAAGCTCTTTTTCCGACTTTATTTTTGACAGCATTATAGTCAATAAAATATTTTACACTTACAGAAAAGATGTGTTTTAGGGCGTCATTATTTAGAAGTCCAGAAACATTGTGTTTGAAATCTTTATCAATAATTCGCTCAAAATTAGACGCATTGTTTCTGTATAATGCAGAAAGCTGACTTCCAGGTGCAAACCACCAAGAGAATGATAAATCGGCATTCCAAGAATAAAAACTTGAATTTTTATTCGTTGTATATTCCGGATATGGAGTTAGATCTCCGTTTGGTTCTAGAGTTAGAATGTTTTTATTATCGGCATAAGACCAATATTGGCGAACAGATAAATTAATTGTCATTGCACTGTTTACCGCATATTTACCTCCTAAAGTATTCGAATACGTAATCACATTTCTGTTTGCAAATATTATTTCGTTTGGAGTGGTTTGGTTGTCATCAGTGTCGATTTGATCAATATAACCTTTGTTGTTGTTTTTTCTCAAATAACTAAAAAAGTAAGTCAATAGTAATTTATCACTGAAACGATATCTCGGGCCAATATCAAAACCGTACGTTATTCTTTCAGATTCATCAAAAACATTAAAAGTTCCGTTTAAATCAACGGCAAATTTATGGTTATAATTGGTCGAAATACTTCCCCAAGTTTCTATTTTTCGGGGAATGGTAACATATCTATTTTCTGCACGCGGTTCGTAATAATCACAAATTTCCATTGGATAAAAAGTAATTCCAGTTCCGTAATAGTTGTTTTTTACTGTTGTTAAATTTAGATTGGTATTGATACTATTGTCCTGTAATTTTCCAGATTCTTTGTTGAATTCCGTATACATATTATAGTTGATTCTAAAAGTGTTGAACTTTTTGGTTGGATTCAGAATTCTATAATTGGCATTTCCGTAAAAATTATAATAGTTGGTGTAAAAATTAATTCCGAGATCGTTAGGATCAAAGTCTTTACTAACAAAATCAGAACCAAAGCTGTATCTATATTTTCCGCTTGTTTTAGACAGTCCTACTGTAGAATAAAAACCTTTTTTATCTTCAATATCATTGATAAAACTGTATTTAGCATTTCCAAATAAACTATAGGTATTTGCTTTTGTATTTAAATCCCATGCCAATCCCGTAACGTTTGCATCTCTAAAATGCCCATTACGGCTAACATTCGTATTAATAAAAGTAACAGATGAATTTTTGCGGAAACGCTGATCCAAAACCAATACATTATAATTAGTAAGAGGTTCAACAATTTCGCGTCTCGTTTCTCCGGTAGTATTATCTTTTATGGTGGCAAAAGTCTTTTCTGTTACGGCATTTAAAACTCCAATTCCCAGTCCGTTTTTGGTTCTTCCTGAGACCTTTAATGCGTTTACAAGATTTACAGCAGCTGGTAATTCGATAATTTCTTCATTTTCATTTAATGAAGGATCGGTTGACGGCGCGCCTCCAATTCTTCTCGAATAAAACATCTCTCCTTTGCTGAATAAATCTGTTCCTTCTGTAAAAAAAGCTCTGTTTTCATTAAACTGCTGTTCAAAAGGACCGAGATTTAAAATCTGATCGTCGTATTTTGTTTGTCCAAAATCTGGAATTAAAATCGCATCAATAGTAAAAGCATCATTTATTCCGTACTTAATGTCCATTCCGCCTTTTAAAGTTCCGTAAGTCTTTTGTCCGTCTCCTGCATTTAAATAATACGATGCATAAGGCATTAAAAACAATCGAGTAGGAGGTTTAATATTTTCGATTCCTTCTAAAGTTCCCGCCTGCTGCGTAAAAGTTCCTATTTTACGGTCTATAAAATTCCAAGTATATTTAAAACGCTCTCGTTTTATTTCTCTGAAAAAGTTTATTCCCCAGGTCTGTTTGTTCTCGGCAGAAAAGCGTAATGCTGAATACGGTATTTTAATTTCAACAACCCATCCATTTTCTTTTATAGAAGCTTTACTGATCCAAACAGCATCCCACGAATAATCTTCGCCATTGGCATCGGTCATAATACAATCTCCCTGAACGTCTGCGGCAGAAACATAAAACATAAAATCCTGCTGACCATCATTAAAACCATTTATAAAAACACCAAAAAGATCTGCGGTACCAAAGTTGTCTCGCTGTGAAATTTCTTTTAAAATTTTAGAAGGTTCATCATCATACATCATAGCGGCGATGTACACAGCATCATTATCATATAAAACTTTTACTTCTGTTCTTTTTTCAAAAGGAATAGATTTTCCGTTGTCTGGTTCCAGCATTATAAAGTCAGAAGCAATCGATGCATTTTCCCACGCTGGTTCATCCAATTTTCCGTCAATAGAAATATTTTGTGAAGTTACTTTTGCCTGAATTGCTTTTTTTTGACCGTAACTGCACAGAGCGGATAATAGAAAACTGAAGAAAATTATTTTTTTCATGAATATTTTGATGGGAAATAGTGACAAAATTACTTTAATATAGAAATAATAGACTAGAATTTGTTTCACTTGTTACACTTTTCGTTTCAAAATTTCCATTTTATTCACCTTTTTTTAAGAAAATTGGTTGAAATGTTATGATTTTTAGCGTAAGAAGAAATCTTACATAACCAGCGTTTTTATGTTAATAATGTTAAAGTTTAAGTAAAAAAGGCCTGAAAATCAGGATTATATTTTGCAAGGAATGAATTATTTATATTTTTGCCATACCCAAGTTTTTGTTTAACCTAAAGAAATTCAATGATTTACAAAATCTATCCGCTATTTGTGTTTTTGCTGTTATCTTTTGGAAAAGATTCAAAGAACACTACCGATCTTAAAACAAACGCTGTCGTAAAGTCAATTGCTAAAGTTGAAAAAGTTACAGTTGATTCGAAAATTGAAAGCGTTTATAACACTTTAAATTCCAATAACTACAAGATGCCTGAGCTTAAAACTTTCTCGGAAGCTTTAAAGGGATTTTACTTATTGAAAGAAAAAGGAGTTATCAAGAAAAATATTTTAACGCTTATTGATTTCAGCTTATCTTCAAACACAAAACGTTTGTGGGTAATTGATTTGACAAGCAATACCATCTTGTTTAATTCGCTTGTAGCTCATGGAAGAAATACTGGAGAAGAATTTGCTTCTGCATTTTCAAATCTTAATTCTTCATTTAAGAGTAGTTTAGGTTTTTATTCTACAGGAGAAATATACCAAGGAAAACATGGTGCTTCTCTACGTTTGGATGGTCTGGAAGATGGAGTGAATGACAACGCACGCCAAAGAGGTGTTGTAATGCACGGTGCAGATTATGTATCTGAATCATTCATCAGAGACCACAAAAGATTAGGAAGAAGCCAAGGTTGTCCTGCTCTTCCAGTAGAAATGACAAGTGAAATTATTCAGTTAATAAAAGATAAATCGTGTTTATACATTTATCATCCATCAAGAAGTTTCGCGATGGAAGAGAGGCTAATTTCTTAATTTAGCATATAAATCCGAATCTAGATTATAAATATCAGCTCTAAAAAAGAGCTGATTTTTTTTGCTCCATGCTGTCCAGTACCATTGATACAAAGCATATTTTTTTGTGATTTTGAAACTCATCGTTTTTTTAGAAGCAATAATAGTATCAATCCTATCTTGAGGCCAATTTCCCTCAACATCCAAAATATGCTGCGCCAGTTCCAGAGGATTCTCAACACGCACGCAACCTGAGCTCATAGAACGGTTATTTCGTCCGAAGATGTTACGATGATTGGTATCGTGCAGATAAACACTATGATGATTTGGAAATAAAATTTTCATTAAGCCCAGCGAATTATTGTAGCCGGGACTCTGTACATAACGATAATTATTAGGTTTGTTTTCATTCCACGCTATTGGTTCAACGACATTTCCAGACGTATCATAAATGGTAATGTTTTTTTTAGCCAAATAATTTCGGTTTCGTTTCATTGCGGGAACAACATCTTCTTTCAAAATTGTTGGAGGAACTGTCCAAGTCGGATTAAAAACTACTGTTTTTAAGACAGAGGTAATAATAGGTGTTTTTCTTTTACTTGTTCCAACAACAACATTTCGAACCAAAGTTGTGTCTTGGTTTTCAACTACATTTAAATTGTAATCGGGAATATTAATGATAAAATAGTTTTCGGCTAATTCATCTGGATACCATCTCCAGCGTTCGAGATTGGCAATGATCTGCTTTTTTCTTCTTTCCTTAGAATAATTTAAGGCACTGATTGTTCCTGCGCCAATAACCCCATCCGAAGCCAACCCATGTCTTTCTTGAAAATTCTTAACTGCTTCAAAAGTTTTTTTGTTGTAAATTCTTGTAAGGCTGTCTTTTCCAGACATATCTTTCCAAAATAACAGTCTTCTTTTAATGTTTACTAAAGCGGCGCTAGTATCGTTTAAAGTGATTTTTTCGGCTGATTTAATATCTTCTATTTCATCATCTGGAAAAGTATTTACGATTTCTAGTGCTTTCAAAAGCTGTTTGTAGATTTGAGTTTTAGGCTGGACATTTTCAACAATACTATCTAGTTTATTGTTGTTGAAAGCTTTAATAAGAACAGAATTAATGTCAAGTACTTTTTCATCTAAATCCCAGTCGGTGTAGATTTTTTTAGGATCAAGTTTTCCTTTGTGTAAATGATTTAAATATTTTTCAAAATTATAAGTCAGCAATATATCATAAGTAGCTAAGTCAGAATCGCTCAGGGAACTTACTTTGCTTTCAAACTTTTTTAACTGTGATGCCTTGTAATCTTCTGGTTCTAAGCCTAATTCATCTGATTTTTCTAATTGAGACAAAACATAAGTTCTCTTTTCCAGATTTCCCCAGACCGTTTTATTTTCAGATGCGATATAGAATTGTTTTAGCGTTTCGCTCTTAAAAGTGCTTATTACGGCAGTATCTATTTCAACTTTTCTTTCGTCAGTAAGTATGATTGCTGGTACCGTTTTTTTGACGATAGGAGCAGGTTTCGGGACATCTTTTTTGCATCCCATAAAAACAGATATTACTAATACGAAGTAAAGTTTTTTCATTCTATAATTTTTTAAACATCAAATAATGTTCGCCAACGTCTTGAATATCAAAAGGCTCACCTTGGGGCTGGTAATCCATTTTTTGATAAAAGCCAACAGCTGTTGTTCTGGCGTTAAACCAAATCAAATCGACTTTGTTTTCATTGCAGTAGGTTTCACAATGTCTAACCAAAGCCTCGCCAAATCCCATTTTTTGATGCGTTTCTAAAACTGCCATCCCTCGAATTTGAGCTTGATTTTGTTCGGCAAATATAGTGTTGATTTTATTAAATAAGGAAATAATTCCTATTAAATTTTCATTATCAAATAAACCAAAATGATGAGTGGTTTCTAAATCGTCTCCTTCAAAAATACAGCTTTCTATAGGTTTTCCTTTTCTTAAAACAGGTTGACGTACGGCATAAGTTTCTTTTGATGTAATTTCTTTGATTGTAATCATGATTTTTTTGAAAAATATTGGTTTTATAACTTTTTAATTTTAAATAAGTTATAAAAAAATGTTGATTTTAATTGATTTTTTTTGCGAAAAAGCTTGTTTTGAACTTAACTTTCTTTTTATATTTGCACCACCAATGCGAAAGTAGCTCAGTTGGTAGAGCTCCAGCCTTCCAAGCTGGTTGTCGCGAGTTCGAGCCTCGTCTTTCGCTCTAAGAAACCAAAATTTTTAGTTTCGGTTTTTTTGTCAAAAGTAAATAATTTTTGATTTTAGTTTTTTTTAAAGATTAAATTATTTATATTTGCACCCTGTTAATGCGAAAGTAGCTCAGTTGGTAGAGCTCCAGCCTTCCAAGCTGGTTGTCGCGAGTTCGAGCCTCGTCTTTCGCTCTTCAAAAGCCTCAAACATTGTTTGAGGCTTTTTTGTTTTTAAACCAATTTACTTAAATTTCAATATTTTTAAATTCCAAATTCCAAGTTTAATAAAGAAGTAAATTCTAAAGATTTGGAATTTGGAATTAAAAAAATATTTGGAATTTTATTTTAAGCTGCTCAAATCACTTTCTGTTTCTAATTCCTGCGGTGTTTCGTTTTTCTTGAAAAGTCTCGCTTTCAAATCGCCTTTCAGGATTATTTTTTCACCTTTAACTTCCAGCCAGCTTCCTTCTCTTAAACCTAAAACTGGAATCGAATTGAATGCATGAAATTCTTTGATTCGTGTTTCGCGTGTTTCACCCATGTGTTTAGACTGTAAATCGGCATCTAAGTAATGCGGATTTAAATTAAAAGGAATTAGCCCTAAGGTTTGAAAACTTGGCGGGTAAATAATAGGCATGTCGTTTGTAGTCTGCATCGATAAACCGCAAATATTACTTCCTGCGCTTGATCCTAAATAAGGAGTGCCGTTTTTTACTGTTTCTGCAACTAACTGCATGATGTTATTTTTGTAAAGCTGACTAACCAGTAAAAATGTATTTCCGCCTCCTGTAAATATTCCTTCTGCTTCTTTTACAGCGGTTTGAGGATCTTCAAATTCGTGAATTCCTTTAACGTCAATGTTAATTTTAGCAAATGCTTGTACGGCTTTCTGTGTGTATTCGTCATGCGAAATACCGCTTGGGCGTGCATAAGGAATAAATAATATTGTTTTGCAGTTTTTAAAATGTACTTCTAAAGTGGGTAAAAGATATTCTAAATATTCACCTCCGTGCAAAGTAGATGTGCTTGCGATAATGATACTTTTCATGATTTTTTTTTAACTCAAATTTTGTTGGTTAAAGATATAAAAACTCTGTTTTTGTATGGTTTTTTATTGTTTTAATTAACATATTTTTACCATGTCATTAATACTAAATTTGGAGGATATTAAGATATTTTTACCGTTTTAAGAATGTTTCTAATATATTTCATTTTGATTCAAAAAATTACTTGTTTTTTATTTGTTATTGTGGGGCAGGCTTGCTTGTCGCAGGTTCAAGAACGCTCTCTTTTTACTGGCAAAATAGCGGCTAACACTTCAAGTTTAGATGGTGTTTATGTGATTAATGCGCAGACAGAAGAAACGGTATCAACAAGTGAATCTGGCTCTTTTTCTATTTTGGCAAAAGCAGATGATGTGCTGGTTTTTTCTTCAATAACATTTAAGGAGAAAAGAATTATGCTGAAACCCGAAGATTTTTCCAATCTTAATTTTACTGTAAATCTTAATATGGTCATGTATCAGCTTCAAGAAGTTGTAATAAAAAGATATGATAATATTAATGCCGAAAGTTTAGGAATAATTCCGCAAGGGCAGAAAAAATATACCGCAGCCGAACGAAAATTGGAAACGGCAACTGCGCTGAACGCCACGGCAAATGGAGGCGGAATGGTTGGCGGCTCAATTTCTGCGGATCCGCTGTTGAATTTTTTCTCAGGAAGAACAGCAATGCTGAAAAAAGAAGTAGCGGTGGAGAAAAAAGAGTTTTTCATGAAGCTTTTGGAAAATATGTTTAGTTTGGAACATTTTATTGACCGATTAAAAATTCCGGCAGAATATGTAAAAGGTTTTGAATATTATGCTGTAGAAAATGATAAGTTTACCGTGATTTTGAATTCTAAAAACAAAACTTCTACAGAGTTCCTATTGGGAGAACTGGCAGTAAAGTATAAAGAAATAATTGCTGGTGAAAACAAATAAAACCATATCAGCTGCTTTTTTTCTGTTTGTTGCTCAAGCTAATTTTGGGCAGACAGAATTTAAGCAATTGTATGGAAAGGTGATGCAGAACTCAAAAGCGGTTGAAGGTGTTACTGTTGTTAATAATAATTCTCAGGCGATCGTAATTTCAGATGCCGAAGGTAATTTTTCTATTCCTGTAAGAGAAAATGAGGTTTTGGTTTTTTCTTCGGTTAATTTAAATCCTGTTAGAAAAAGAATTACAAAAGAAGATATGGCGTCTTCAGAAATTCTGATTGTGGCTATGACAACAAAAGAAGTGCTTTTGGATGAAGTTGTCATAAATGAGAATGCGGGTATTACTGCAGAAAATTTAGGAATTATTCCGCGGGGGCAAAAAAAATATACGCAAGCAGAAAGGCAATTGGCAACAGCAGGAGATTTTAAACCTGTTATGTTGTTGGGGCTTTTGGGAGGATCTATGCAGCTTGATCCTTTAATTAATAAAATAAATGGCAGAACTAAAAGATTAAAGGCAAATGTTGAAATAGAAAAAAAAGAAAAGAATTTTTTAAAATTAGGTTATTTGTTTGATGACGTATATTTCGTCCAACAGTTAAAAATACCTAAAGAAAATGTAAATGAATTTAAATTTTATGCGGTCGAGAATGACAGTTTTTGTGCTGTTATGAATTCTAAGAATAAAACTTCTATGGAATTTCTTTTAGGAGAATTGGCGGAAAAGTATAAAGAAATAATTGCTGGTGAAAATAAATAAAAATATATCCATTATACTGTTTTTAATTTTTGTTCAAATTGGTTTTGGACAAAAGAACAATTCGAAAGAATTATTAGGAAAGATAATGGAACAGTCAACGCCAATTGAAGGTGTCAATATCATTAATAATACGACTCAAGTAACAGCAGTTTCAGATTCTGATGGTAATTTTTCTATTGCAGTCAGAGAAGGAGAGGTTTTGGTTTTTTCTGCGGTAAACTTAGAGCCGCTTAAAAGAAGAATTACATTAGAGGATATGAATACCAATTTACTGCTTGTTAAAATGGCAGTAAAAGAGATGGAATTAAAAGAGGTAATTGTAAATGAAAATGCAAATATCACCGCCGAAAATTTGGGAATAATTCCGTACGGACAGAAAAAATATACTCCAGCAGAAAGAAAAGTTTACACAGCAAATTCGACCTCGGTTGATAAATTGTTAAATGGAATTTCTGGACGCACTGCGATGCTGAAAAAAGAGGTAAATGTTGAGAAAAAAGAAGCGCTTTTTAGAAAATTAGAATATCTTTTTGATGAGAATTATTATACGCAAAGATTGAAAATACCTGTGGATTATATAAAAGGATTTCAATTATTTTGTATAGAAGATGCTGAATTTGCTGTATCTTTGAATACTAAAAACAAAACAATGAGTATGTTTTTAATCACAGATCTAGCAAGAAAATATCTAACAATTCTCGAAAATGAAAAATAATTTAGGAGTACTCGTTGTCTGCTTATTTTGTCAAATTGTATTAGGGCAAAACGGTTCAAGAAAACCATTACATGGTCAAGTTACAAATGATTTTTTAGCTATAGAAAGCGGCTATGTAATGAATATTAACGCAAATGTCAGAACATTTATCGGCGCAGGCGGTTTGTTTGATATTATGGCACGTCCAAAAGACACTTTGCTGTTTTCTGGTTTGGCATTTCAATCAAAAAAAATCGTTTTAACAGAAAAAGATTGTGCTGAGGTGCTGTTTAAACTTAAACTGGATTTGGTTAATAATCAGCTTAAAGAAGTTGTGGTTCATAAAGATTTAAGAGTAAAATCACTTGATCAAAATTCGCAGCATTATGTAGATATGCAGTTTGAAGATGATAAACTTTCAACTCCTGAGAATAAAGCCATGCTTTCTGATCAAACCATTAAATATGGAACTGATTTTGTGCGAATATTTAAAGATGTCAAAAAACTTCTAAGTAAGAAAGAGGATGTAAAAGAAGAAGAAGTGACAGATATTGCTTTTGTAGAATATGCTAAAGATAATTTTACAAAAGATTTTTACACTAAAACATTGAACCTGAAACCAGATGAAATAGAATTGTTTTTAATGTACTGTTCAAACGATGCACATTCAAAACAACTTGTAAATCCGGATCAAAAATTTATGCTGATAGATTTTATGGTGAATAAGAATAAAGAATTTAAGAAAGCTGCTGCTGTTCAAAAATGAGAAATAAATTAGTTTACTGTCTGCTGGCAGTTGTTTTTGTATTGTCTTCTGCCTTTACTTTTCATAAGTTTTATGTTGGTGTTTTTCAGGTAAATTATGCTTCAGAAAAAAAAATGCTGCAGATAACTTCCCGCATTTTTATTGACGATTTAAACAATGCAATGGAAAAAAAATATCGTAAAAAAACATTTGTAGGAACCAGTAAAGAAACTCAGGCAGATATTGATTTATTGAAAAAATACCTCTCCGAAAACTTTACAATCAAAGTTAACGGACAGGCAAAAACTATTGCTTTTTTGTCTAAAGAAGTTGAAGCAGACGATGTTTTGGTCTGTTACTCCAGAATTAAGGATGTAGATAAATTGAAAACATTAGAAATTTCAAACACAATTTTAGTGGATTGGAATGCAGAACAGCAAAACATTACACATATTTCAGCGTTTGATACCAAAAGAAGTGTTCTTTTTACAGAATCTTCAAGGAAAGAAGTGTTAAAATATTAGTAGATCTTAAAATTTATTATTTTAATTACTATTTTCACGACCTGATAAATTACCATTACATTTTTATGAAAAAACTTTCATTATTATTATTTTTTCCGGCAATGTTGGTCGCTCAGGAAAAAGCAACCACCCCGCCTGTTAGACAACAGGGAAAATACGATACCAATAAGTTTAGCCAAATGTACGATTTGCTGGCAACTCCCAACATGTTTCGTACGGCTTCTGGAGCTCCAGGACCTGCTTATTACCAACAGCAGGCAGATTACAAAATTGACGTTGAATTAGACGATAAAAATTCAAAATTAAGCGGATCTGAAACTGTAACGTATACCAATAATTCGCCAGACAGTCTGGAGTATTTATGGGTGCAATTGGATCAAAACCAAGCAAAAGCAAATGGACAATCTTCATTGGCAGAGGGTGAAAAAATAAATCAGGTACTTCCTCTTGATGGTTTTTCTTCTAAATATTTGAAAAAAGATTTAGAGCGTGGATTTAATATTGAGCAGGTTAAAGATGCTAAAGGAAATGGACTTTCTTATACGATCAATGAAACAATGATGCGTATTAACTTAACGTCTCCTTTAAAACCAGGCGAAAAAATTTCTTTCTCGATAAAATGGTGGTACAATATCAATAATTATAGAAAAGAAGGCGGTCGTTCTGGATATGAATTATTCGAAAAAGACGGTAATAAACTTTATGTAATTGCGCAATTCTATCCAAGAATGGCAGTTTATAATGATGTTGAAGGCTGGCAGAATATGCAGTTTTGGGGAAGCGGAGAGTTTGCTCTTCCTTTCGGAAACTTTGATGTAAATATTACAGTTCCTGCAGATCACGTAATTGATGCTACAGGAGAATTAATGAATAGAAGCGAAGTATTTACAGCAGAACAAGTAAAAAGATACGAGCAGGCTCAAAAATCTTTTGATAAACCTGTAGTTATTGTAACGCAGGCAGAAGCAGAAGCAGCTGAAAAAGGTTTTTCTGAAAAGAAAAAAACTTGGAAATTCAGCGCTAAAAATGTTCGTGATTTCGGAATTGCTTCTTCAAGAAAATTCATTTACGATGCAATGGCTGTTAAATTGAATAATAAAGTGGTAATGGCAGAATCTGTTTATCCAAAAGAAGCGAATCCGCTTTGGGGAGAAACTTCTACGATGACAGTCGCTCATACTTTAAAAAGTTATTCTTCTCATACATTTGATTATCCTTATCCAAAAGCAGTTTCTGTTTCTGCAGAAGATCAGGGAATGGAATATCCAATGATTTGCTGGAACTATGGTCGTCCAGATGAAAATGGGGTTACGCCTAAAGAAGTTAAGAATGGAATGATTGGTGTTGTGGTTCACGAAGTTGGACATAACTTTTTCCCTATGATTGTAAACTCTGACGAACGTCAGTGGACATGGATGGATGAAGGATTAAATTCGTTTTTAGAGTATTTAGCAGAGCAAGAATTAGATCCAAATTTCCCTTCTAGAAGAGGTCCTGCAAAAAATATTGTTCCTTACATGAGTGGTGATCAAAAGTTTTTGGAGCCAATTATGTCTAATTCGGAAACAATTCACCAATTCGGTAACAATGCTTACGGAAAACCAGCAACAGGTCTTAATATTTTAAGAGAAGTTGTTATGGGAAGAGAATTGTTTGATCACGCTTTTAAAACTTATTCAAACAGATGGAAATTCAAGCATCCAACCCCTGAAGATTTCTTTAGAACAATGGAAGATGCTTCTGCAGTAGATCTTGATTGGTTTTTTAGAGGATGGTTTTATTCAACTGATTTTGTAGATATCGGAATTAAAGAAGTAAAACAATATTACGTTTCAGATACACCAACGGCAGATCTTAAAGATGTTAAAGTAAGAAAAGGACGTTTTGGATATGAAAAAGGTCCGTTCGTATATCTAGTTTCAGGAGATAATGCTGAAGTAAATTCATCTAAGAAAAAAGCTTTAAAAGTAGAAGATTTTAAACCTTTGGCAGATTATGTAGATCAGACTTTTACTGCTGAGGAAAAAGCGGGTATAAAATCTCCTAAATATTTCTACGAAGTAGAGTTTAATAAGCCAGGAGGTATGATTATGCCTATTTTAGTAGAGATTACTTATGAAGACGGTTCTAAAGACAATTACAAATATCCGGCTCAAATCTGGAGAAAAAGTAATGAAACGGCTAAAAAAGTTTATGCTACAACTAAAGCAATTAAGAGTATTCAAGTCGATCCAAAACTGTTAACAGCAGACATCGATGTTACTAATAATTCTTGGCCAAAAGTAGAAGCAAAATCTAAATTTGACTAAACAAATAAAAAGATAATAAAAAAGTTCATCAGGTTTTAAAAGCTTGATGAACTTTTTCTTTTTTATTAAAATGCATTTTAAAGGACTTTTTAAGTTAATTTTAAAACTCAACGCTGCAAAATTTAATATCTTTGCGACAACAAAAATAAAAGTTATGTTTGGTATAGGAGGAGGAGAATTAGTTTTTATACTGTTTATTGTATTAATGCTTTTTGGTTCAGATAAAGTGCCGGAAATTGCACGTACTATGGGTAAAGCTATGGCTCAATTAAAAAATGCAACTAATGATATTAAAAGTGAAATTCAAAAAGGAGCAGAGGCTAATGGTCTTGACTCTAAATCTTTGACGGATATTACTGGAAACATCAATGCAGAAATTAATAATGCAAAATCTAATTTACTTGGAGAAAATGGAAGTCTTTTAGGAGACACGGCCAATGAAATCGACAAGGTAAAAGAAGATATTGACACCATTTCCGGACCTATTAAACGCCAAAGATAATGCTTGAAAAAATACAGGAATTAGACATAAATCTTCTTGTGTATCTTAACGGATTAGGTTCTGAAACTTATGATACATTTTGGCTTATCATTACCAACCAGTTGTATTGGACGCCATTTTTCTTGTTAGTTTTTTACTTTATTTATAAAAAAATAGGTGGCAAACAAACTTTATATTTATTGCTTTTTATAGCAATTTTGATTGCTTTTACAGATCAAACTTGTAATTTATTTAAACATACTTTTCAACGCTTACGCCCTTGTAATAATCCAGATTTAGCTTCGGTTATTCGAATTGTACAGGTTAGAAAATCATATAGTTTTTTCTCTGGCCACGCAGCAAATACAATGGCAGTTGCGACTTTCTTATATTTAGTTTTAAGACGCCACTTCAAATATTTAGGATTCTTATTCTTATGGCCTTTGATTTTTGCTTACAGCCGTATTTATTTAGGATTACATTATCCAGGCGATATTCTTGCCGGATATTTCTTTGGAGCAGTTTTCGGATCTTTACTTTATTTAGTGTATAGAAAATTAAAACAGCAGTATTTTCCTGGATAGGTTTTTTTAAAGTTTCTGAGGTTCTAAGACACTATCCCGAGATTTCGGGACTGAGTTTGTTGAAAAGAGATTAAAATATACCTTATCACTTGCCTCCAGCTTTAACTGGATATAATGATTTTCATAATAATAAGGCTTTAGCCAAAATACATCGGGTATTGGCTGAAGCCTTTTTCTTTTTTAACTGTTTATCTTAATTTTGAAGAATTGTTTTTTCACTCCAATCTAATCCTTCTGGAAGTTGTTTTTTGCTGAATTCAATATGAATAACTCTTCTGCGTTCGTTATTTGTGGTCTTGTTTGATGCATGAAATAGCAGTGGTTTCATGATCATAATCCCGCCTTTTTCAACTTCACAAATGGTTTCTTTTTCATTTTCAAAATCAAGGTTTTCAATTCTCAATATTCCTTTTGAATGTGAATTATTAATAACCTTTAAAGCTCCATTATCCTTAGTAGTTTTATCGATATGAATTCTGATCGTAAAATTGTCTTCTAAAATTTCTTTTGGAGGCTGAACCGCAAACTGATTTTGTTTTACAGTCCAATTTTCAAAATTTTCAACCTCTATTTTTTTGTCAACAGAAATAGTTAAATCCTGATGATAAGCAACAAACCAGTTTGATTTCTCAGGTTTGTCAAAATATATGGATTTGGTTATGAAATATCCTTTACCAAAATTAGATTCGATAATGTTTTTCAAATTAGCATTAAAAATAAACGGCAGAGTTTCTGGAATTTCTTTATGAAATTGTCTGATAGCAAATAAATCTTGAGACTTTCTAAATGTCGCATTATCAGAGTCGTTATTAGTTGTGTTTTCAATTAATGAAATCATTTTTTCGATTTCATTTTCGGTATAAACATTATTTATAATTGTAAAACCTTCGGTGTTTATTTCGACGTTATAATTCATCTTTAAAAAGTTATTGAATTGCCTTTTTATAAAACTCTAGAAACCGTCAGGCCATCACGAATTGGCAGCAAAACTGTTTCAACTCTCGGGTCATTCTTTAAATGAAGATTATATTCTAAGAGTACTTTTGTGCTTACATCATTTGGATGGACAGGTTCAAGAATTTTTCCGCTCCATAAAACATTATCAGATAAAATAATACCGCCTTTATTCATTTTCGGAACAATCATTTCCCAGTAATTCAGGTAATTTTCTTTATCGGCATCAATAAAAACCAAATCAAATTTTACATCTAGATCTGGAATAATATCTACTGCTTCTCCTAAATGCTGAAAAATTTGTTTTCCCCAAGGAGATGCGTCAAAATATTTGCGCTGAAAATCAACTAATTCTTCTTTAATGTCAATAGTGTGTAATTGTCCGTTTTCCTGCATTCCTTCACATAAACATAAAGCGGCGTAACCTGTGTAAGTTCCAATTTCAAGAATATTTACCGGACGAATCAACTTAGATAACATGCTTAAAACACGTCCTTGAAAATGCCCGCTTAACATTCTCGGTAAAAGTATTTTTTGGTACGTTTCTTTATTCAGTTTTGCCAACAATTCTGGTTCGTTTTCAGAATGCTGTTCTATATAGTCTTCTAATTCTTGTGATATAAAATGCATGTTGTAGTATCTTGTAATTTGATAACAAAAGTACAAAAAATATTGTCGCACTATTTTGCATAAAAAAACCACTCGCTTTCGCGAATGGTTTCCCTATAGATTTTGATGAAATTTATTTTTTCAAAGCTTCATTTACATCTTTGGCTGTTTTTACAGTTCCGTCTTTGGCAGCTTTAGCAGCATTTTCTACTTTTTTAGCTCCTTTTTTGGTAGCATCTTTTACATCAGTTGCTGTTTTTTTTGCCGCGTTTTCAACATCAGATGCTGCTTTTTTAGTAGCGTCTTTTACATCGCCCGCTGCAGTTTGTGTAGCATCTTTTGCTTTAGCAGCAGCGCTTTCTGCTTTGCTGACTGCACTGTCTGTTACTTCTTCAATATCTGTTGTTAGTGAATCAACTTTGTTACCAAGAGTTAATTCGTCTTCTGCTGGTTTCGGTTCTTTTTTCTCGCATGATTGAACAGCAAATGCTAATAAAGCAACAACTGCTAAACTTAAAATTTGTTTTTTCATAATTACATTTTTTTTAGGTGATAAACTTAAAGGTTATATGGCTGAAAAATAAAAGTACACATTTTAAAATGATTGAGCTCTTTGTAAGATTATTTTTCTTTTGAGAGCAAAACAATTCTTGTGCCAAAATTTCACTTTTCAAGTTGCTGTTCAATTTTTTTTTAGTTTTTTTTTAGTTCTTATATAAACTGAAATTAATCACAATGTCATCTTTAACTTTAATTAATCCCGCCATTTTTGTTGGTGGTTCCAATTCTATATCCGAAAACTTCAAATTAAGTGTTCCCTGAATTTTATCATCAGAATTGTATAAAATAAAATCTTTGTATTTCAATGTTTTATCTGTAATGTAAAAGTTGAGACGGCATTTGTAGTTTTTACCGTTTTGTTTAATGTCTGAAATGCTGACGGTACTACTTGGGAATTTTTTCACTTTTACAGTTCCCTGTAAATCCTTAGTCATTATTTTGTTGCCGCAGTCAAAGTTTGACATTTTGATGTCGGTATTAAAAGTGTTCTTTTTAATGGAGTTTACATAAACAGTATCTTTTATCGAAAAGGTATTAGAGCAATTGTATTTGCCCACAGTTGATAGTCCGGTAATTTCTATTTTAATTTTGTTTATTACCACGGTTGTATCTTCTGTAAAAAAAGTGGGTTTAGCACTTCCTAAGAAAAAGAAAACTACTAAACCCATACTTAATATTTGAAATCTACTTAACATTTGTATCAGAATGAAATTACGGCTTCGAACATCAGTCCTTTAAAGCTTCCTCCGAAAAGGTCGTTTGGTGTTGCACCATTAAATTGAGCGAAGTTTTTATAATTTTGATCAACGTATTCTAATTTTGCCAAAACGTTTTTAGTCATAAACCATCCAGCAGCCGCTTCGAATCTGTTTATTTGGATATTCTGCGTATTTGCATTTGCCAGTTTTCCATCAACTAAATTGTATTTACCACCTACATAAAATCTTTCATTTTCACCAAAACGGTATACAATGTCTCCAACGTATTGATTCACTTTTCGAGTGTCATCTGTCCCTTTAAAATCACCTCCAGAAGTAAATTCTAATGTTCCAAAGAATTCAAAACCTTTATATTTAATAAATGGGTTTATCATGTATGATGTTGCCCAGTTTCCGTAGCCAGGATTAAATCTTCCTGTGTCCTTGTTGGCAGTTGGATCAAAATTATTTGCAACAGTACTAACAACAGTACCAGTAGCTGGATCTATAATATTATAATCTGAATGGCTCATTACACCATAAAAACGGCTTCCTGCTCTATCTGAAGAATATAAGTTTCCGCTAGAATTTGCTGTATGATAATAAGACCCCGTCAATCTAATTCTCAAATCTTCGTTGATTTGTTTGTCCCAGCCCAATTTTGCAAGGATTGAAGGACTGATCGTTGTATTGTTATCTGGTTTAGCTGCTGTTGGCGCTGCCTGCACAATTTCCTGCACATTTTGATTTAGTTTAGAATTCGTAATTCCAATCATGCTGACAAAACCTGATCTGTTGTAATATACTTCAGCTCCCATTTCTGTTATAAATGCATCCATAATATTATTTCCTACGAACGGATTCATAAAAGCATTTCCGTTATCAGATCTTCTAAAGTGTGCATCACCATAGTTGTTCTCCATTTGACCGATTTTAATAGTTGTGTACTGCATGAAATCGGCAAGGAAATCTTTCTTTATGAAGTCAAGTTTGTCAATTTGTAAATAACCGCCTTTTACCCATGTTTCGTTATGGTGTCTAGATGCTAAATAAACATCTAAATTCACACGTACGCCATCATATAATTGTGCTCCAATTGTAAAATTGGCATTTGGTAAATTGAAATTATTTTCTAAATTATTTAATCTGTAACCTGGCGCTGTAGTCAGATTTTGTTGATCGTTGAACGAATTTACAGCTTGAAATTGGAGCGCAAATGCTGCGCCCATATCTACACTTAGTCCTTTGTAAGCAACGGTGTCTTTTTTAACATCAAACTGATTAATACCTTTTTGGCTCCTTGGGATTTGATTTTGAATATGTCCAAAACTTACTTGTGCATTAACTGCAAATGTGCTTATTAATGTTATAAATAGGATATAAATTTTCTTCATGGCGGTTATAAATTAAAGTTCAAATTAAATTTTATGGTTAAGTCCTGTCCTGTTTTAATAGTTCCAAGCATTGCAGTTGGTGACTTCATTCCGAATTCTGTAAAAGTGATTTTGTTAGATCCTTGAAGGCTTAAGCCATCTTTTGTTACAGTAGTTTTTACATTTGTTTTGTATACTTTGCTAACTCCAGCAATGGTGTAAGTTCCAGTTAGTTCCCAAGTAGTCTCGTTCACTTTTTCTGCAGATTTCAAAACATATTTGATGTTTTTGTTTTTATCTGTTTTTAAAGTTTCGTAGGCTACCTTGTCCATGCTTTTTTTCTCACTTTTAATGCTTTCGGCTAAAAGATTTATAGACAATGCTTCAATCTCTGTTAGTTTTCCGTTTGAGATGTTTAGTGACGCTGTTCCCGTTCCCGAAGCCGACTTCATTTCCCAATCGTGAAGTGTTGATGTGCCTGCAACAGAAAAAGTTGATTTGGCATCTAGTGTATATGATTTTTGTGCTGCAGCAAATGACGTAATTCCGAAAAATGCTATTGCCAGTGCGAATAATTTTATTTTGTTGGTTTTCATTTTTATCATGTTTTTGATTTTAAAAAATAAGTTGATACCTAGGCCGATTCTGTATTTAGTACTAAGAATGTTGTTTTAACTTGTATCAAAGATCTACCTATAAACCAGGTTGACACATGATAAAAATCATTGTTAAAATTTTATTAAATAAGTATTTAATAACTACATCGTTTTCATTTTTTCGAAATCGATCACTATCGTAAAAAAGATTATGAGTTTTTGTTGAAATCTCAATTTTTGAACTTTTGCTATATAAGAGTAAGGCTGTTTTTAGCTTAAAATAATATTGAAAATCACAGTTAAATCTTTTCCAGCTTTAACAATTCCAAGTGCTGCTTTTGGAGGAGCCATTTCAAAATCACCGAAAGTGATCTGATTAGAATGATAAAAATCATAACCGAAGTTTTATTAAATTTTTATAGTAAGAATGAATACCTTAATTATACTTGAATTTTAAGCCAATTTTCTTTTCTGATTTTGCGCTCTTGTTAAGAATGCACTAAAAAGCGATAAAAAATGACAAAAGTGATTAACTTTGCAGCATGCAAATGGAGAAAAAAGACATACGAGCCTTATCAAAAGACCAGCTTCGCGATTTTTTTGTTGAAAATGGAGACAAAGCTTTTCGCGGTAATCAGGTTTATGAGTGGTTATGGAGCAAAGGCGCTCACAGTTTTGAGGATATGACAAATGTAGCAAAGACTACAAGATCGATGCTTGAAAATAGTTTTGTAATCAACCATATTAAAGTTGATACAATGCAGAAAAGTAGTGACGGAACTGTAAAAAATGCAGTACGCCTTCATGACGGACTTGTGGTTGAATCTGTTTTAATTCCAACAGACACTAGAACTACAGCCTGTGTTTCTAGTCAGGTTGGCTGCAGTTTAGATTGTAATTTCTGTGCTACAGCAAGATTAAAAAGAATGCGTAATCTGGAGCCAGGCGAAATTTACGATCAAGTTCTGGCAATTGATAAAGAAAGCCGTTTGTATTACAATCATCCGCTTTCAAATATTGTTTTTATGGGAATGGGAGAGCCTTTAATGAATTATAACAATGTCATTAAAGCAATTGACATGATTACTTCTGAAGAAGGCTTAGGAATGTCTCCAAAGCGAATTATGGTTTCGACTTCTGGAATTCCTAAAATGATCAAAAAAATGGCAGATGATGACGTGAAGTTTAAATTAGCCGTTTCCCTGCATTCAGCAATCGACGAAACACGTGCGCGAATCATGCCTTTTAGTAAAAACTTTCCTTTAAAAGATTTACGAGAAGCTTTAGAATATTGGTATAGAAAAACCAAAAGTAAAATTTCATATGAATATGTAGTATGGAAAGGTATTAATGATGATAAAGCTTCTGTTGATGCATTGGTAAAATTCTGTAAATATGTGCCTTGTAAGGTTAATTTAATTGAATATAATCCAATTGATGATGGTGAGTTTCAACAAGCTTCAGAAGAATCTATTGCAGCTTATATAAAAGCATTAGAAAATAGCGGAATAGTGGTAAAAGTAAGACGAAGCAGAGGAAAAGATATCGACGCCGCCTGCGGTCAACTAGCCAACAAAGAAGCAGAATAAAATATTTGCCAGAATACTCCGTAGGAGTATCTCATCGGTAGAAAAAAAATCAGCCATATGGAATTTATGTCCCTTCGGGGCACTAAAATATACTCCGTAGGAGTATTTCATCGGTAGAAAAAAATGTTTATATGTAATATATGTCCCGTCGGGACATTTGATGAAACAAATAGATTTTAAAAAAAAGCATTAAAAGCCACAAATGGTTTTTAATGCTTTTTTTGGGCAAAAAGGATTCTTATTTTTTCAAATCTATTTCTTCTGTAACTCCATCTTTTGTTACTGTTGCAAAAGTATCGCATTCACCGTTTCCATAATCTAAAGTCGCAGACGCTCCATTTTTAGTAACCGAAACAATTCCTTTTACTGCGAAAGATTTTCTGCAGGCCGCATTAAATTCCAAAGGAGTTGTAATCTCTGCCGAAAAAGTATCTCCGTTTGGGAAAGTTGTCGAACCGCTTCCTGTAACAACAAATACATTATCATCCCAATCAAACCAAGTATCGTAACCAGAAGTCATTTCTTTAATCAAAGTTCCTTTTCTGGTATAAACGCCGCCGTCATCAAAAGTTATGGTTAAATCTATTGAAGCCGTCGAAACTGGGTGCGCTGTCACTAATAAACTTGTTTCTTTAATTGTTCTCACAATACTTTTACTTCCCTGAAGTTTTCTTCCGTTATGGTAAAAACCTTCAAAAGTGTAACTTATAGTTTGAGTAGACGCGTTAAAATCATTAGAAAAAGAAACAACCATTTTTCCTTTCACCGTATTTCCGTTATTCAAAGTACAGCCTTCTACACCAAAATCTACCGTTTTTGTCCAAGTGTTATTGGTTAAAACTGTAGTAACAGTGGCACAGCTTGGAAGGAAATTTTTTATTGGTCCGCTTGCCTTTGCAGCAATATTTAACTGTGAGCTAAATTGATCTTCGGCAATATTGGTAACATCATCTACAGTCGCATCGATTTGAGAATTTTTGAGAATTTCTTCGTTGGTAATCGCTGTTTCCGTTCCGTCATTTGTTTTTTCATCAGAATTACAACTGATGAGAAAAGACATAGTAATACAAGTGCTAAGTAATAAAAATTTTGTTTTCATAAATAATAGTTTTGGGTTCTTCTTTTAAATTAATGAATTCAAATCAATATTAGTTAGAGCTATTTTTGGTGTTTTTTTTCAGATTAAGACATAAAAAAATATAATCCTAACCTAAAATACACAACGTATTTTTATTTAAAATAGTATATTTGGAGTCTAAATGAATATTACGTCTCAAATAAAGCAGCCTATTTTTAACGAGATGGAACTTTTCGAAAAAAAGTTCCATGACTCGATGACTTCGAAGGTTGCATTGCTCAATAGAATCACTTATTATATCGTAAACCGTAAGGGAAAACAAATGCGTCCGATGTTTGTTTTTCTAACTGCAAAAATGGTTTCAGGCGGTACTGTAAACGAAAGAACCTATCGCGGTGCTTCGGTAATTGAGCTTATTCACACCGCAACTTTGGTACACGACGATGTGGTAGACGATAGTAATCGCCGCCGCGGATTCTTCTCGATTAATGCACTTTGGAAAAATAAAATTGCCGTTTTAGTTGGTGATTATTTACTGTCAAAAGGTTTACTGCTTTCTATTGATAATGGCGATTTTGATTTACTGAAAATTATTTCTGTTGCTGTTCGCGAAATGAGCGAAGGTGAATTACTTCAAATAGAAAAAGCCCGAAGACTCGATATTACCGAAGATGTTTATTACGAAATTATCAGAAAAAAAACTGCAACCCTTATAGCGGCTTGCTGTGCACTTGGAGCAAAATCTGTAATTGAAGACGATGTTCAGGTTGAGAATATGCGCAAGTTTGGTGAATTAATCGGAATGGCATTTCAAATCAAAGACGATTTATTCGATTACAGCGAAGAAGCCATCGGAAAACCAACAGGAATTGATATTAAAGAGCAAAAAATGACTTTGCCTTTAATTCACGTTTTAAATACTTGTACACCGCAAGAAAAAAAGTGGCTGATAAACTCCATCAAAAACCACAACAAAGACAAAAAACGCGTTAAAGAAGTGATTGCCTTTGTAAAAAACAATAATGGTCTGGCTTACGCCGAAAACAAAATGGTCGAATTCCAGCAGGAAGCACTTTCTTTACTTCAAAACTTCGAAGATTCTGAATACAAAGATGCCCTTACTTTAATGGTGAATTATGTTATTGAGAGAAAAAAATAATTTTTTTTAATCAGATAATTAGAAAATTTATTAACTAGATAATTGGTTTACTTTGTTGTAAATCAGTCGTGTATTTGTATAGGTTGGAATTTGGAATTTATTTTTATTGAAATTTTCTAAAACCGATGCAACCATTTCAAATCGACAATCGTCTATGCTAATAGAAGTCTATTTCTAAAACCAAAAACCAAAAGCTTATAAATGAAAATTATTCATTTACATCAAGAAGAAACCAAAATCATAAAGCTGGCTGTCGAAAATAATCGGCAGGCACAGCAGCAGATTTACAGCCGTTTTTCTTCAAAAATGTTGAGTGTCTGTCGTCAATATATAAGAGACATTCAGCTGGCAGAAGATGTAATGATTACGGCTTTTATGAAAGTGTTCACCAATTTGAAAAATTTCGAACACAAAGGAAGTTTTGAAGGCTGGATCCGCCGAATTATGGTTAACGAATGTATTTCCTATTTAAGAGTTCAGAAAAAAGTAAAATTTGCCGAAGATGAGTTTTTTGTGGAAGAAAGCTTTAACGAAATCGACAGTCAGTTTACAGTGGAACAGATTCAGTATTTAATTGATGCTTTGCCGGACGGGTACAAAATGGTTTTCAATTTATACGCAATCGAAGGGTACAAACACAATGAAATTGCCAAGATGTTAGGAATAAATGAAGGTACATCGAAATCGCAATTATCGCACGCTAGAAAAATGCTGCAAACACAAATTACTATTTTAAAAAAACAAGATAATGGAACCGAATAATTTTGAAAAGGATTTCCGTGAAAAACTAAACGAGAGAAAAATTGAGCCCAGCGACAAAGCTTGGGATCGATTGGACGCGATGTTGAGTGTAGCAGAAGAAAAGAAACCTGCAGTTCCACTTCGCTCACTAAAAGATTCAAAGAAAAAATGGCTGTACATCGCTGCAAGTTTTATCGGATTTTTATTGGTTGGAACTCTCTTTTTTAATCAAACTAAAAATACGGTAGAAGTGCCTACAACTGTCGTTGTTGAAAAAGAAGCAGAAAAAGAATTGGTTGCAGAGCCAATTTTAAACAGTGTTGACTCAATAGAAACGAAAAATGCAATTGCGGCTAAAAATTCAGAAGAAACGTTAAATAAACCAGAAAAACCAAACCATCAAATTTCAAATAAAACCATTAAAAAGGAATCAAATCAAATAGCGGAGTCTTCAATCATCATCAAAAAAAATCAAGAAAATCAATCAAATACGAATCAAATAATAACTGCTGAAAATCCTAAAAAAGAGAATGTAGATCAATTGCTTCAAACGGCTGAACATAAAGTTATGGCTGAAAGTTCTGTTAAAAAAGCAAAAATAAAAATCAACGCTTCCGATTTGCTAAATCAAGTCGACGGTGAACTCGAACTTTCTTTTAGAGAAAAAATGATCACCAAAGTCAATAAAAATTTCCAAGAAGTTAAAGTTGCTTTGTCTAATAGAAATCAGCAAGAATAGGGGCGGGAATTTCAATAACAATATCAATGAGAATAATAGCAGCCATTAATCATTAACAATCACAATTAAAAATTAATATTAAATACATCATCAATCAATAGTCAATCATTTAAAACAATCAATCATGAAAAATTTTACCATTTATCTTATACTTTTCTTCTTTTTAATAGTAAGTAAAGTAATAGGACAGGAAACCTTTGAATCGGAAGCGAAAAGAATCGCCCAAAAAATTGAAAAAATTACCAAAGAAGAGAAAGAAACTTTAAAGGAAGAAGTTGAAGCGGTAAACGTTCAATTGTCTGAAGGCAAAATTACACAAGAACAGGCCGATAAACGCAAAAAAGAACTGGCAGAAGCAAGAGCGGTAATTATCGAAGAAAAAATTACTTTGGCACAAAATGAACTGAATGATTTGGTGCAGAAAAAGGTAGACGGAAAAATCAAAGAAGATTCGTCAAAAGTGTATATGATTCGCTGGAAGTCTTATAAACACAACAAAGATTCTATTCATGGAGAAAAAAGAACAACGTCGCAATTCGTATTTGCAATGGGATTGAATAATACGATGGTTGACGGAAAACTTCAGGACTCCAACTATAGTTTTATAGGGTCGCATTTTTACGAATGGGGTTTTACGTATAACTCAAGGTTAATGAAAAACGATAATCTGCTTCACGCTAAATACGGACTTTCATTAATGTACAACAATATTCGTCCGACAGATAACAGAAGCTTTGTTGTAAATGGAGATCAAACCAATCTAGAAGTAAATTCGGTTAATTTAAACGAATCCCGTTTTAGAAATGTTTATTTGGTCGCGCCCGTGCATTTAGAATTTGATTTTTCGAAACCAGTTGAAAGTAACGGAAAAACATATTTTAAAACTCATAAAAGTTTCCGTTTTGGAATAGGAGGTTATGCTGGAATCAATGTAAAATCTAAACAGATTTTAAAATTTGAAGATGAAGATTTAAAATATAAAACAACAATAAAAGGCGATTACAATGTAAATAACTTTATTTACGGTCTGAGTTCGTATATCGGCTATAGAGAATTAAGTTTATATTTTAAATACGATTTAAATCCATTGTTTCAGAACAATTTAATCAAAGAAAATAATATTTCGTTAGGACTTCGATTAGATTTAAACTAAAAATTGGTCGTTTAGTTAGTTAAAAGAGCATCTCAATAGAGATGCTTTTTTGTTTAAAAAATCATTCGAATTCCAACAGGATTTGCGTATTTTTGCAAGCTCTCAACTTTAAAAATATTTTACACTTTGATTTCTCAAAATACCATAGATACTGTTTTTGAAACTGCTCGAGTAGAGGAGGTTATCGGCGATTTTGTGAATTTAAAACGCGCAGGAAGTAATTTCAAAGGATTGAGTCCGTTCTCTGATGAACGCTCACCTTCGTTTATGGTTTCGCCGGCAAAAGGAATTTGGAAGGATTTTAGTACGGGAAAAGGAGGGAATTCTGTTAAATTCTTAATGGAACACTCTCAATTTACCTATCCGGAAGCGATTCGGTATTTGGCTCGAAAATACAATATTGAAATTGAAGAAACAGAGCAGACCGACGCAGAAAAAGCAAATACAGATATTCGCGAGAGTATGTATTTGGTTTCTGAATTTGCGGCTAAATATTTTCAAGATGTTCTTTTAAATTCAGAAGAAGGAAAAGCAATTGGATATTCTTATTTTAAAGAAAGAGGATTTACCAATGAAACCATCAAAAAATTTAATTTAGGATATTCTCCAGAAACTTGGGATGCTTTAACGAAAGAAGCCCTCGGGAAAGGATATAAATTAGAGTTTTTAGAAAGTACAGGTTTGACCATTGCTAGAGAAGATCGTCCGTTTGACCGTTTTAAAGGGCGTGTAATGTTCCCTATTCAAAGTATGTCGGGGCGTGTTTTAGGTTTTGGAGGACGTATTTTAACCAATGATAAAAAAGCGGCAAAATACCTGAATTCACCAGAAAGTGATATTTACCATAAAAGTAAAGTCCTTTACGGAATTTACCATGCCAAACAATCGATCGCCAAACAAAATAATTGTTATTTGGTTGAAGGTTATACAGATGTTATTCAGTTTAGCCAGGCCGGAATCGAAAACGTTGTGGCTTCGTCTGGAACTGCTTTAACGCCAGACCAGATTCGTTTAATAAATCGTTTGACCAGAAATATTACCGTACTTTTTGATGGAGATGCAGCGGGTTTGCGTGCTTCTATTCGAGGAATCGATTTAATTCTGGAAGAAGGAATGAATGTTAGGGTTTGTTCTTTTCCTGACGGAGAAGATCCAGATAGTTTCGCCCGTAAAAATTCACATGATGATTTAGTTGCTTATTTAGAAGAAAACAGCAAAGACTTTATACAGTTTAAAGCTTCGATCTTGATGGGAGAAGCTAAAAATGACCCAATCAAAAAAGCAGATTTGATTCGTGATATGGTAACGAGTATTTCTAAAATACCAGACCGTATTCAGCGAGAAGTATATATACAGGAGTGTGCCCGAATTATGGATATTTCGGAGCAGGTTTTGGTAAGTACTTTGGCGCAGTTAATTCAAAAAGATATTGCTGAAGCGAACAAAAAGCAAAAGCAGGAACAAAAGCCTTTTGAAGTTGTTAGAAACCAAAAACAAAGCCAAGGTAATTTTTCAGGTGGAGATCCAGAAGATCCAAGAACAGGGCCGCCAGACGATTATCCGGGAGAACCTGGCTATTATCCGGAAGCGCCCCAAGAAAAAGTAGATATTTTATACAATTTTGAAAGAAAAATTATTGAAATTCTTCTTTTGTACGGAAGTGTGGTTGAAAATTTTGAAGACGTTTTCCTAAAAGCAGATGAAGAAGGAAATGTAAAGGAAGTTTCTGAAAAAAGAGAATATAAAGTATTCGAAAAAGTATATTTAAGTCTGCAGGAAGATGAGGTAGAATTGTCTAATAAATTATTTCAAGATATTTATACCAATATAATTGATTTTTACAATCAAAATGAAACTTTTAGTCTAGATAAATATCTGATGCACTTACAGCCTGAATTTGCTCAGGAAGTAACCAATATTTTAATGGAAGATGAAAAATTAACCATTCATAATTGGGAAGGACAGAATATTTTTCCAAAACATAAAAGCGAAACCATTGAGCAGAATGTTTCTGAAACTATCTTTTCTATGAGATGGTATTTGGTATCTGGAATTATTTCAGAATTGAAAAATTCTATAATGACAGATCCACAAGAAGACAATTCAGAAGTTATGGGTATGGTAGTCGATTATTCTAAACTGCTGGTTAATTTTTCAAAGAAACTAGGACGTGTAGTGGTGCCTTATCATTATCATTAAAAAGAAAAAAACTCTATCGAATGATAAATCATAAGATAGAGTTTTTATAAAGATTTTCGATTTACTTAAAAAAAAATAAAAATTAAGATCTTCGATTTGGGATTAAATAATTTCTAAAGTCTTCGCTTTATTAACTAAGTCAACTAAATTAGTAACATTTAATTTAGTCAATAATCTTAGTTTGTAAGTACTGATCGTTTTTTCGTTCAGATTTAAGATTTTAGAGATTTCATTGTTTTTCTTTCCATCACTTAAGTAACGCAAAACTTCGATCTCGCGATTCGAAAGTTTTCTGTACAGACGCTCGCTTTTGCTTTGTTTAGCAATAAGTGCCATGTTTTTGCGTACTGTTTCGTTGATGATAATTTTTCCTTCGTGTACTTTAATAATAGAATGTCCTAGAGTTTCTAGTTTTTCTGTTTTGTGCACATACCCGGAAACTCCTGCTTTAATTGCGTTTGGAGCGTACATCTGCTCAGCAAGATCACTGAAAATAACAATTTTTGTTTTTGGGAAATTTTTTAGGATAGATTTAATTTCAAAGATACTTGAAAGACCTTCTAATTCTAGATCTAGAATTAAAATGTCGATCTCCTTCGTCTGAAGAATATCTCTAACCATTGAAAAATTGCCTACGTTGGCAACAATTGAAATTTGATCGTGGTCTTTAAAATAAGACTTAACGCCAAAGTGCGTCACAGGATGATTGTCTGCTAGACATACTTTAATCATAATTTTTACCTTTTTTAGAATTGTTCATGTTTTTGGAACTGTAAAATTAATAAATAAATTCTGTAATTAATTGCAGACAAATGTTAAAAAAAATTATTTTAACGTTTTTGGTATAATACACACCGGAATTGGGTCCATTTTATGCTTGTTGCTGGTGTTTAATCTTTTATAAATTTCAAAGACAGATTTTTCTCTCCCCTCGAAGTTATCTGCCGTTTTTCCTGACTCCGCGGCTAACATCGCCCATTCGAGTTCGTCATAACTTGCGCCTAATTGATCTTCGTCGGTACGATTGTCGCCAAATAATCCATCTGTTGGTGCAGCTGTTAAAATTGATTGAGGAATTGCTAAAAATTTTCCTAAAGCATATACATCAGATTTCATTAAATCAGCAATTGGGCTCAAATCTACGCCGCCATCTCCATATTTGGTATAAAAACCTACTCCAAAATCTTCTACTTTGTTTCCAGTTCCGGCTACTAATAAACCATGAAGACCTGCTAAATAATATAAAGAAGTCATTCTAATACGAGCGCGGGTATTGGCTAATGATAAGCTTACTTTTGCGTCATCATCCGTTTTTGGTACAGCACTTTTAAAGGATTCAAAAACTGCTGTCAAATCAGTTTGAACTTCAGAAACATTCGGAAAACGTTTTTTTAGCTGTTCAATATGTTCCTTTGCTCTGCTCACTTGGCTTTCTGCCTGATGAATAGGCATTTCTACACATAATACTTTCAGTCCTGTCTGCGCGCATAAAGTTGAAGTTACCGCAGAGTCAACACCGCCAGAGATTCCGATTACAAAACCGTTCACTTTTGCGCTGCCAGCGTAATTTTTTAACCACTCTACAATATGCGTATTTACTTTTTCTGTCTGAATTGTACTTTTTTTAGCCATAATAGTTTAAGTTTTAAAATGCAGGGATGTATATTTGCAGAATTATTTCAAGTATACATTTACTTTAAATTCTGCTAACACAAATCTAATTAAAATAAAATGAAAATTTATCGCTTTGCAGTGGTTCTGTGCCTGTTTTTTTTGTCTTGCGACCAAAAATCTAAGGTAGAAAAAGAAGTAGAGGAAATTCCTGTAGATATTAAAGTAGAACGTTTTGATAAAGTGTTTTTTGAGACAAAACCTCAAGATCTTGCAAAGGTAAAAAAGCAGTATCCTTTTTTCTTTCCTGCAGGTAATGATGATAATATCTGGCTTCAGAAAATGAACGATCCAATTTGGAAAGAAGTTTATGAAGAAGTACAAAAAAAATACAGCAATTTTGAGCCTGTTCGTAAAGAATTTGATGCTCTTTTTCAACACGTAAAATATTATTTTCCTAAAACTAAAATTCCAAAAGTGATTACAGTTATAGGAGAGATGGATTATACTGCAAAAGCAATTTATGCAGATAGTTTGGTAATCGTGGCTTTGGAATTGTACTTAGGAAAAGATCATAAGTTTTATGAGTTTCCAAACTACTTAAAAGAAAATTTTGAAGAAAGACAAATAATGCCAGACGTGGTTTCTAGTTTTTCTTATCGAAATATTCCAAATATGCCGGATAGAAGCTTAGTGGCGCAAATGGTTTTTGAAGGAAAACAGCTTTATGCAAAAGATTTGCTTCTTCCAGAATATACTGATGCAGAAAAAATAGGATATACACCAGAACAGATTAAATGGTGCCAAGAAAATGAAGCCTACATGTGGCGTTATTTTATAGAAAAAGAAATGCTTTACAGCGATGATCCAAAATTAACAACCCGATTTATGACACCGGCCCCTTTTTCTAAATTCTATCTGGAAATAGATAATGATTCTCCAGGTCGCGTAGGAGCTTGGATTGGCTGGCAGATGGTACGTTCTTACATGAAAAACAATAGTGTTTCTTTGGCTGAATTATTTAAAGTGGAGCCCAAAGAAATTTTCGAAAAATCAAAATATAAACCTAAAAAATAATGGCAGATACAATAAATTCAGAGATTAAATTCAATATAGAATTAGACGAAAACCGTGTTCCGGAAAAACTAACATGGAGCGCACAAGATGGAGGCGTGCAGGCAGAAGAGGCAAAAGCAATTATGCTGTCTATTTGGGACAGTAAGGCAAAAGAAACAATGCGTATCGATTTATGGACAAAAGATATGCCCGTAGACGAAATGAAAATTTTCTTCCACCAGACTTTAGTTGCTATGGCGGATACTTTTAAACGCGCAACAGACGACGAAAAAATGTCAGATACAATGAAAGATTTCTGTGATTACTTCGCAGAAAAACTGGATTTGACAAAATAAATAGAAGTTCCAACAAATAAAATTCCAAATTCCAATCGTAATAATTGGAGTTTGGAATTTTTTGTTTTAAATAAAAGATTGGAATTTAAATTTTTTATAGCCTATTTTAGTGACGTAAAATCCATTGTATGTTGTTCCCATTTTTAGTAAGTCTCGTAGGATTATTTTTTTTGCTGTTAAATAGTATTCTCTTTTATTCCACTCGAAAAAACAAAGATTTTCAATATCGTATTATTACGATTTATTTGATTGGTTTATTCGTGCACGAACTGCTTTGTAATATTATTGGATTTACAGCGCCGGGAACAAATTTTTTCCTTTCGCACTATTATTTTATTTTCCAATTCATTATCCTGAGTATTTTTTTTCGAAGTTTATTTACCAATGTTTTTTTGAAGCAGATTATTCTGTTTTTTCTGATAACTGTTTTGATTTCATTGGCGATACAATATTATAGAACGCCCGATCTTTACTGGAGGTTTAATTTGTTTGAAATTGGTGTTACTACAGCTTTATTGATTTTATATGGATTAATATTTTTAATCCAGAATTTCAAAAAAGTAAAATCTAATTATTTATATTTTTCTAATGGATTGGTAATTTATCTAATGAGCAGTTTGAGTATATTTTTAACTGGTAATACCGATTCGGTAATTTTTACAGAACCATTCCTGCTTGATTTTTGGTTTTTTAATTCGTTGTTTTATATTTTATATCAAGCTTTGATCTTTAAGGAATGGAAAGCGCTGACTATAAAAGAAAGGCTCAAAAAATCACTTAGGCAATTTTAAAATAGTATCATTACAGAACATAAAAAATCCAAATTCGAATCATTACGATTCGAATTTGGATTTTTTATATTTTGGAATCTAACCTCTTAAAGAGAACTCAAAAAGTCGCTATTGTTTTTAAAAACTTCCTGATTTACTTCGTCGATATAAGTTAAGAGTTCTTCTTTACCAACTGATTCTGTAGATGAGGTTATGAAATACTGAGGCATTTCGGCCCAGTTATTAGCAAACATTTGTTTTTTGTAAGCGGCAACATGAGAATCTATTTTTACTTTACTGATTTTGTCAGCTTTGGTAAAAATAATGCAAAACGGGATTTCGCTTTCTCCCATGTATGACATAAATTCAATATCAATTTTTTGAGCTTCATGACGTATATCAATCAAAACAAAAGCACAAACTAGTTGTTCCCTGTTTTCAAAATAATCAGTAATAAACTGCTGGAAAATTGATTTTGTCTTTTTTGAAACTTTAGCATAACCGTAACCAGGTAAATCGACCAAAAACCAATTGTTGTTGATTTTAAAGTGATTTATTAATTGCGTTTTTCCTGGTCTTCCAGATGTTTTTGCTAAATTTTTGTGGTTGGTAATCATGTTTATCAACGATGATTTACCTACGTTTGATCTTCCTATAAAAGCATATTCCGGCAAAAAATCCTTCGGACATTTTGATGCATCAGAATTGCTGATAATAAATTCGGCGGTGTTAATTTTCATGGTTCTTAGTTTTAAAACCTCCTAAAAAATAAATTTTAATGGCTTATAAATTTTTTTCAGTAAGCCATTTTTCAAGAACTTCATTAAATTCCTGAGGGTGCTCCATCATCGCTGCGTGTCCGCATTTGTCAATCCAGTACAACGTTGAGTTTGGTAATAATTTATCAAATTCTTCTGCAACATTTGGAGGAGTTACAGAGTCATTTTTACCCCAAATAATGCAGGTTTCTACATCCATTTTAGGTAAATCTTTGGCCATATTATGACGAATTGCGCTTTTGGCAATCGTTAAAGTTTTGATTAATTTGATGCGGTCATTAGCAGTTGCGTATACTTCATCAATCAATTCAGGAGTTGCAATTTTTGGGTCATAAAATACATCTTCAGCTTTCTTTCTGATGTATTCATAGTCGCCTCTTCTTGGATAACTGTCTCCCATTGCGCTTTCGTAAAGTCCAGAACTTCCGGTAATTACAAGTCCGGCAACTTTTTCAGGATAAAGTTTTGTGTGGTACAAAGCAATATGTCCTCCAAGAGAATTTCCTAGAAGAATTACTCTGTCAAATCCTTTAAAAGTGATAAAATCTTTTACATACTTGGCAAAACTTTTTACGTTAGTTTTTAAAATGCTTTGAGTATATATTGGCAAATCTGGAATAACAACTTTATATCCTTTTGTTGGGAAATATTGTGCTACACCATCAAAGTTACTTAGACCTCCCATTAACCCATGCAGAATAACGATAGGTGTACCTTCTCCAGCTTCAAAATAGCTGTATTTGCCTTCTTTTTTATAGTGTTTGTCCATCTAATCTAATGCCAATTTCAATTTCGACAAATATAGGGTTAAATAAATAAAAATGAATTTTTGCTGCCATTTTTTAACTAGATAATTTCAGTAGAATATATAATTAGCTAAAAATCAGTATTTAATGCGTTATTTGTTAAAATCTTCAAATGTTAAGAAATCTGCATTATAATCAATTTTTTAAGAAATTTAGCGCATTATTTTTTTGAATGAATAACGTATTTAATAATCTGTTAATTAATAGTTAAGGTATTGATTGCAGGTGAATTATGAAAAGTGGTAGCAATGTGGTTAAACTTATTAACAAAGTGGTATAAAGTGGTAAAATGTGGTATTTTTTTTTATATTTTTGCTGTATAACATGTTAACTAGTTTTTTTGAACACAATTGTTGGAACATATGAATGTAAAGTCGATGCTAAAGGGAGGCTGATGATGCCTGCTCCTTTGAAAAAGCAATTGACAGCTTCCCTTCAAAGCGGATTCGTTTTGAAGCGTTCTGTTTTTCAGCCGTGTTTAGAGTTGTATCCTATGGAAGAATGGGATGTAATGATGAAAAAAATAAACAAGCTTAATCGCTTTGTAAAAAAGAATAACGATTTCATTAGGAGGTTTACTGCTGGTGTTAAAGTGGTTGAGGTTGATGCGTTGGGAAGATTGCTGGTGCCAAAAGATTTGGTGGCTTTTGCAAGTATTTCTAAAGATGTGGTTTTTTCATCTGCGGTTAATATTGTGGAGATTTGGGATAAAGATTTATACGAAAAATCAATTAGCGGCGAAGATATGGATTTTGCAGATTTAGCCGAAGAAGTAATGGGAAATATTAATGACGACGACAATGGAATATCATAATCCGGTTTTGCTTCATCCAACAGTAGATGGTTTAAATATTAAACCTGATGGTGTGTATGTAGATGTTACGTTTGGAGGCGGTGGTCATTCAAAAGAGATTTTAAGAAGATTAGGGCCAAACGGAAAGCTGTTTGCATTTGACCAAGACGAAGATGCGCTTGCAAATGCATTGCCAGACGAAAGGTTTACACTGATAAATGAGAATTTTAGGTTTATAAAAAGATTTTTACGTTTTCACGGAGTAAAATCAGTAGATGGAATCTTGGCAGATTTAGGAGTTTCATCACATCAATTTGATGTTCCTGAAAGAGGTTTTTCAACCAGATTTGATGCCGAACTTGATATGCGGATGAGTCAAAAAAATGATTTAAATGCTTATCGTGTGGTTAACGAATATGAAGAACAGGATTTACGTCGTGTTTTTTTTGATTATGGAGAGTTGAAAAACGCGCCGGTTTTAGCAAGAACAATTGTGGAGGCGAGAAAAGATTATCCGATCAAAACAACAGACGAATTAAAAGATGTTCTCAAGAAATTTTTACCAGAGAAAGTTCGAAATAAAATATTGGCTCAGATTTATCAGGCCATTCGAATTGAGGTAAATCAGGAAATGGATGTTTTGAAAGAATTTATCGAGCAGTCATTAGAAATTTTAAAACCAGGAGGAAGATTCTCTGTAATATCCTATCATTCTTTAGAAGATCGTCTGGTAAAAAGATTTATCAAAAATGGAATGTTTGAAGGAGAACCAGAGAGAGATTTTTTCGGAAACTTTTCAGTTCCATTTAAAACTATTGGAAAATTGATTGTCCCAGATAACGAGGAAATCAAAATTAATAATAGAGCAAGAAGTGCCAAATTAAGAATTGCTGAAAAGATCTAATATATATTAAGGTAGGAAAAAATGAAAAGTGGAGTATTTGGCATATTAAAAGCAAGATTTCTGATCCATGAAGATGCAGTAAAAAACTGGCGTTTTATTGTTTTTATAATTCTGCTGGCCATTTTGATGATTGCAAATACACAGCGATACGAACAAAAGGTTTTTGAAATTGCGAAATTAAACAATGAAGTAAAAGAACTGCGATCTGAATTTGTAGATCGACGTTCAGAATTGATGAAATTAAAAATGGAGTCAACGATCTCGGATAAAATGTTAGAAAAACAAATTTTTCCGTCAACCGTTCCTCCAACGAAAATAGAAGTTAAAAAAGAAGAAGAAAAAAATTTCTTTAAAAGAATATGGCAGTAGAAGATAAACATATATCCTACAGAATTTACCTCGTAGCAGTTTTCATCTTTTTGATGGCAATTGCTATTGTTGTTAAATTAACCAATATTCAATGGGTTGAAGGAGATTATTATAGAAAACTGGCCAAACAGCGTACGGTTAGAAATTTTGTAATTCCGGCAAACAAAGGAAATATCTATTCTGCTGATGGAAGTTTATTGGCAACTTCAATTCCGAATTATGAAATTCGATTTGATGCAAAAGCGCCAAAAAAGGAAACTTTTGAGAAATATGTAAAAGCATTATCAGATTCTTTGGCAACTGTTTTGGATAGACCAGGCGGATATTATGAAAAAGAATTAAGAAAAGCCAGAGAAAATAAAAACCGTTATTACTTGATTGCACGCAAATTGAGTTATACTGAATATGTAAAAATTAAAGGTTTTCCGCTTTTTAATTTAGGTGCTTTTAAAGGAGGAATTATTGTTGAACAGGAAACGGTTAGAAAACATCCAATAGGAAAAATTGCGGAAAGAACAATTGGTTACGATAAAATTGATCCGGCAACAGGAGTAGAAGTTGGAAAAGGAATTGAGTGGGCATTTAAGAGTTATTTGAACGGAAAAGACGGTAAAATTTTAAAACAAAAAATTGCAAAAGGGCAGTGGAAACCAATTCGCGATTTAAATGAAGTTGATCCTGTTGATGGTTACGATGTTATTTCTACAATAGATGTTTTTATTCAGGATATTGCGCATCATGCTTTATTAAAACAATTGGAAGATTACGAGGCAGATCACGGTTGTGTTGTCGTTATGGAAACAGAAACGGGTTATGTAAAAGCGATTTCAAATTTAGGAAGAGCAGAAGACGGATCTTATTACGAAACAACAAATTACGCAATTGCTGAATCTCACGAGCCGGGATCGACTTTTAAATTGGTTGATTTAATGGCAATTTTAGAAGACAAAGTTGCAGATACAAGTACGGTTTACGACAGCCACGGCGGTCTAGTAAAATATTATGGACGTTCTGTTCGTGATTCGCACGTAGGCGGTTACGGAAAAGTTTCTTTAGCCCGCGGATTCGAGCTGTCGTCAAATACCGTAATGGTTCAGGCGGTTTATGAAAACTATAAAAACAACCCGGCAAAATTTGTAGATCACATCAAGAATTTTGGATTGAATAAAACATTAGGACTGCATTTTCAAGGAGAAGGAAGAGCAATTATTCCACATCCGAAAGATAAAAACTGGTCTGGAGTTTCACTTCCGTGGATGGCTTTTGGATATGGAGTTTCCGTTACGCCAATGCAGACTTTGACCTTATATAATGCAGTTGCAAATAATGGTGTAATGGTAAAACCACAATTTGTATCAGAAATTAAAGAATGGAATAAAACCATAAAAAAGTTTGATACAGAAGTAATTAATCCAAAGGTTTGTTCGCCTGAAACACTTAAAAAAGTAAGAGCAGTTTTGCAGAATGTAGTAAAAAAAGGAACCGGTTCTAAGTTGTATTCGAAAGATTTTTCGATGGCAGGAAAAACGGGAACAGCGATGGTAAATTATGGTAAAGCAGGAAGAGAAGGAATGTATTATGCTTCATCTTTCGCAGGATATTTTCCAGCCGATCATCCTAAATATTCTTGTATTGTAGTGGTTCATAAACCAAATACATCAAGAAATAATTATTATGGAGCAGATGTTGCAGGGCCGGTTTTTAAAAGAATCGCTCAAAAAATATTTACAGATGCGCCTTCAACAAATAAAATTAAAAAATTAGATTCTCGCGTTCCAAAACAAGATTCTAGTTATGATAAATATACTGTTGAGGCCAATAAAAAAAGCAATCAGGTTCCGAATTTAAAAGGAATGCCTGGAATGGACGCAATTGCTTTACTGGAGAATTTAGGTTTAAAAGTAAAAGTAAATGGAATGGGGAAAGTAAAGAATCAATCGATTCAAGCGGGAACCAATATTAGCAAGAACACAACAATTGTATTAGAATTATCGTGAAAGTATTAAAAGACATATTATATAAAGTAGCTATTGAATCTGTAAAAGGTTCAACAGAAACTGCTATTCAAAAAATTGAATTTGATTCACGTAAGGTTGAAGCAAATGATGTTTTCGTGGCAATTTGCGGTTCACTTTCAGATGGACATGATTACATCGAAAAGGCAATTCAGTTAGGGGCAAAAGCAATTATCTGCGATACGCTTCCAGAAAATACGGTTAAAGAAGTCACTTATATTCAAGTAAAAGATACGAATACCGCTTTGGCTTTTATGGCTGCTAATTATTTTGAAGATCCATCTGCAAAACTAAAATTAGTTGGCGTAACGGGTACAAACGGAAAAACAACAATTGCATCATTATTATTTCAATTATTTCAAAAAGCAGGTTTTAAAGTTGGATTGTTATCAACTGTAAAAATCATGGTAGATGAAACAGAATATCCAGCAACGCATACAACGCCAGATTCGTTAACGATTAACCATTATTTAAATGAAATGGTTGAAGCTGGAGTTACACGTTGTTTTATGGAAGTGAGTTCACACGGAATTCATCAAAAGAGAACAGAAGCTTTGCATTTTGTGGGCGGGATTTTTACGAATCTTTCACACGATCATTTAGATTACCATCCAACTTTTGCAGAATATAGAGACGTTAAAAAATCATTTTTTGATTCTCTTCCAAAATCAGCTTTTGTTTTATCTAATATCGATGATAAAAACGGAACTGTAATGCTGCAAAATACAGCGGCTAAAAAATTGACGTATGCTTTAAAATCCTACGCCGATTACAGAGCGCAGATTTTAGAAAGCCAATTGTCTGGATTATTGTTAAAAGTTAATGATAATGAGGTTTGGGTAAAACTGATTGGAACGTTTAATGCCTATAATGTTTTAGCTATTTATGGAACAGCTGTAGAGCTTGGAATTGATAGTCTTGAAGCGTTGCGCTTATTGTCTGATTTAGAAAGTGTTTCGGGTCGTTTTCAATATATTGTTTCAGATGAAAACATAACTGCAATCGTGGATTACGCACATACACCGGATGCACTTGAAAATGTTTTGAAAACAGTAAACGACATCCGTACAAAAAACGAACAATTAATTACTGTTGTTGGATGCGGTGGAAATCGTGATAAAACGAAACGCCCAATTATGGCAAAAATCGCTTCAGATTTGAGTGATAAAGCTATATTGACATCGGATAACCCAAGAAATGAAGATCCAGAAGTTATTTTGGACGAAATGGAGCAAGGGGTTGAGCCTCAGAATTACAAAAAAATGCTGCGTATTACAGATAGAAAACAAGCAATTAAAACCGCTTGTCAGTTGGCGCAGCCAAAAGATATTATTCTGATTGCAGGTAAAGGACATGAAACCTATCAGGAAATAAGTGGTGTTCGCCATCATTTTGATGATATGGAAACAGTAAAAGAAATTTTAAATCAACTAAATAAATAACAATCAGTTTTTAAATCCGAAAGTACCACAGAATGAATTGGAATTTGGAGTTTCAAAATTGGAATTTAAAATAAAAGATATATGCTATACTATTTATTTGAATATTTTGACAAAACATTAGATGTGCCGGGAACAGGAGTGTTTCAGTACATTACATTTAGATCAGCTTTGGCATTTATGCTTTCATTGCTTTTGTCAACAATTTACGGTAAAAGAATTATTAATTTTCTTCGTCGTCAGCAAGTTGGAGAAACAGTACGTGAACTTGGTCTTGCAGGTCAAAATGAAAAAGCTGGTACGCCGACAATGGGTGGATTGATCATCATTTTTGCAACCTTAGTTCCAGTTTTGTTATTTGCGAGATTGCATAACATTTACATCGTTTTACTTATTGTAACAACTTTGTGGATGGGAACAATTGGTTTCGTTGACGATTATATCAAAATATTCAAAAAAGATAAACAAGGGCTTAAAGGTATTTTTAAAGTTATTGGTCAGGTTGGTTTAGGAATTATTGTTGGAGCAGTTCTTTATTTTAATCCTGCCGTTACAGTAAGAACAGATACAGGCCGTACAGATGTTTTTAGAACGGCTGCAAATACAACTGTTGTGCTTCCGGCACCTATTGAAGAAAAGTCTACAGCAACAACAATTCCGTTCGTAAAAAACAACGAATTTGATTACGCTGAAGTATTATCATTTATGGGAGAAGGGTATGAAAAATGGGCTTGGTTAATATTTATTCCAGTTGTAATTTTCATCATAACTGCAGTTTCAAACGGCGCTAATTTAACCGATGGAATCGACGGACTGGCCGCTGGAACCTCGGCAATTTCTGTCCTCGCACTCGGAATTTTTACGTTTGTTTCTGGAAATATTATTTTCTCGAATTATCTAAACATTATGTATATCCCCAATTCGGGAGAAATGACCGTGTTTATTTCCGCATTTGTTGGTGCGCTGATTGGATTTCTTTGGTACAATTCATTCCCCGCATCTGTATTTATGGGAGATACTGGAAGTTTGACAATTGGAGGAATTATAGCAGTTTTAGCAATTGCAGTTCGTAAAGAAATATTGATTGTTTTATTCTGTGGTATTTTCTTGGCAGAAAGTGCATCGGTAATTATACAGGTAACTTATTTCAAATACACAAAAAAGCGTTTTGGAGAAGGCAGAAGAATTTTCCTGATGTCACCGCTTCATCATCATTATCAGAAAAAAGGATATCACGAAAGTAAAATTGTAACCCGTTTCTGGATTGTTGCCGTAATGTTGGCCATATTATCAATCATTACTTTAAAACTGAGATAAATTTTAAATTAAAAATTGAGAATTAAAAATTAAAAGTTGCACGTTCTTGTAGATGAAGGAGAATATTGTTCAAGAGAAATCATTTCTCTTTGCGGTTAGAATAATCAATTTATATAAATATCTAACTAATACTAAAAAGGAGTTTGTTTTAAGCAAGCAACTTTTAAGATGCGGAACTTCAATTGGAGCAAACATTGAAGAATCGATTGGAGGACGTTCTGATAAAGAGTTTTTATTTAAGCTTGAAATTTCATATAAAGAAGCTAGAGAAACGATTTATTGGTTAAAATTATTAAAAGCAACAGATTATATCTCTGTAAATGAATTCGACAGCATCTTTGGTGAGGCTGATGAAATTTGCAGAATATTAGCGAAAATTATACTAACCCTAAAAGGAAAATAGGAATTCATTGAAAGTCGCAACTGATTTTTAATTTTTAATTCTGAATTTTTAATTAAAGAACTATGAGATTAGTAGTACTTGGAGGAGGAGAAAGCGGTGTAGGAACCGCGATCCTTGGAAAGAAAAAAGGATACGATGTTTTTGTGTCAGATTTCGGAAAGATAAAAGAGAGTTACAAAGAAGTTCTTATCATTAATAAAATTGACTGGGAAGAGGAGCAGCATACAGAAGATTTGATTTTGAATGCAGATGTGGTGATGAAAAGCCCAGGAATTCCAGAGAAATCTCCAATAGTAAAAAAGCTGATTGCGGCTGGAGTAAAAGTAATGTCTGAAATAGAATTTGCAGCGCCTTTTACAGAAGCAATGACTATTGGAATTACAGGAAGTAATGGTAAGACAACAACAACAATGCTGACTTATCATTTGCTTAAATCGGCAGGATTAAATGTTGGTTTGGGAGGTAATATTGGAAAAAGTTTTGCCTGGCAGGTAGCCGAAAATAAATTTGATGCATACGTTCTTGAATTAAGCAGTTTTCAACTAGACGGAATAATAGATTACAGACCAGATATTGCAATAATAACCAATATTAGTCCAGATCACTTAGATCGATATGAATATAAATATCAAAATTATATCGATTCGAAATTCCGGATAACGATGAATCAAACCGAAAGTGACTATCTCATTTACGATGCAGATGATGAGGCAAGTGCAGAATGGTTGAACAATAACAAAGTAAAAGCAAAATTAATTCCTTTTTCATTGACTAAAACATTCGATGAAGGGGCTTCTATAAATAACAACAAAATGGAAATAAAGATCAACCAAGAAGAGTTTACAATGGAAACAGAATACATTGCGTTAGAAGGAAAACATAATATGAAAAACGCAATGGCAGCAAGCTCTGTAGCAAAATTGATGCAAATTAGAAATGCAACAATACGCGAAAGTTTATCTAATTTTCAAGGTGTTGAGCACCGTTTAGAGAAAGTATTAAAAATACAAAACGTGCAATACATCAACGATTCAAAAGCAACAAATGTAAATGCTACATTCTTTGCTTTGGATAGTATGAATGTTCCAACCGTTTGGATTGTTGGAGGTGTTGACAAAGGAAATGATTATAACGAGTTAATGTCATTGGTGCGCGAAAAAGTAAAAGCAATAATTTGCTTAGGCGTTGACAACCGTAAAATTATAGATGCTTTTGGAAATGTTGTTGATATTATGGTTGAAGTAAACAATATGAGCGATGCAGTAAAAACTGCTCAAAGATTAACAGAAAAAGGTGACGCTGTTTTATTATCTCCAGCCTGCGCAAGTTTCGATTTATTCGAAAGCTATGAAGACAGAGGAAAGCAATTTAAACAAGCGGTCCACAATTTATAATTTTAGAGTTTAGATTTTAGATTTTTCTAGACTTTGAAATTTTAGATTTATAAAATTATTAAGTTCTTTTTTGATTATGACGACGGATGAAATGAAATTGAGAACAAAAAAATTCTCATTAATGATAATTGAATTGGCTGAAAAATTGCCAAATACAAATGTGATTAGATCAATAAGTAATCAGATAGTAAGGAGTGGAACATCTGTTGGTGCGAATTATAGGGCAGTATGCAGAGCAAGAAGCGATAGAGAGTTTATAGCTAAAATGAATATAGTTTTAGAAGAAGCTGATGAAACTTTATTCTGGTTAGAAATTATAAAAGAAAAAATGTGGATTGCAAAATCTGAATTAGAAACAATTTGGAAAGAAGGAAATGAATTAACGGCCATTTTCGTAAGCAGTTTAAAAACAGTAAATAAAAGAATCAATAAATAAAAAATCTAGATTTTAAGTAATCTAAAATCTAAAATCAGAAATCTAAAATTGAGATTATGAAAGAGCTGGTAAACAAACTAAAAGGAGATAGGGTAATATGGTCATTTGTGGCTTTATTGGCGTTGTTTTCGTTTATGCCTGTTTTTAGTGCGAGTAGTAATCTGGCATATATTGGACACGGAACAGGAAATACTTTGGGCTATTTGGTAAAACACTTAGCGCACGTTTGTATAGGTTTCCTTATAATCTATTTGGTTCACAAAGTTCCATATCATTATTTTAGAGCGATTTCAAAAATTGCACTTCCAGTAGTTTGGCTTTTGTTGCTGTATACATTGTTGAAAGGAACCGTAATTGCAGGTGCCAATGCAAGTCGGTGGATTCAAGTGCCGTTTATTGGAATTACGTTTCAGACTTCGACTTTAGCAGCAAGTGTTTTGTTTATTTATGTTGCTCGTTATTTGTCAAAAACAAAAGAAGAAAATGAGCCGTTTCAAGCTTCGTTGATTGAACTTTGGCTGCCGGTATTTATTACTTTGATATTAATTTTGCCAGCCAATTTTTCTACTACAGCGTTGATTTTTGCAATGGTAATTATGCTGACATTTATTGGGAAATATCCCTTAAAATATATTGGTTTTATTATCGGTTCAGGAATCTTGGCACTGGCGTTTTTTCTTTTAGTAGCAAAAGCTTTTCCAGATTCAAGATTCTTTAGCAGGGTGTCAACTTGGGAAAGTCGAATTATGAACTTTACAACAGATAAACCTGATGAAGATGACTATCAAATTGAGAAAGCGAAAATTGCAATTGCTTCTGGAAGATTTGGCGGATTAGGTCCAGGTAAAAGTGTGCAAAAGAATTTTTTACCGCAATCATCTTCCGATTTCATTTATGCAATTGTAGTAGAAGAATATGGTTTAGTTGGCGGGGTTTCAATATTAGTTTTGTATTTGTTGTTATTGTTCCGATTTGTGATCGCTTCACATAAAGCCAATACGCTATTTGGTAAACTCGTTGTCGTCGGACTAGGCTTTCCAATGATATTTCAGGCCATGATTAATATGGCGGTTGCAGTCGAATTATTACCAGTTACAGGACAAACACTTCCATTAATAAGTAGTGGGGGAAGTTCAATCTGGATGACGTGTTTTTCTTTAGGAATAATTATCAGCGTGACGAAAAAAGACGAAGAAATAGCCGAAGAAAAGCAAGAAAAAGAAAGACGAAAAGAAGCATTGCAGCGATTAATTGATAAAGAATTAGCAGAAGAAGATTTGGTTTCAGAAGAAATATATGAAGAAGAGCAAATGTATTCGATAGAAGATAATTCGAGAAATCCGATGAATGCCGTTTTAAACAAATAAAATAGAAAACAGAATAAATTTTAGAACATTGTAATTTTTAGAAAGATGACAAAGTATAAATTCATACTTAGCGGAGGAGGAACAGGAGGACATATCTATCCTGCGATTGCTATTGCGAATGAATTAAAATTACAATTTCCAGATGCTGAATTTCTTTTTGTAGGTGCCAAAGATAAAATGGAAATGCAGAAAGTACCTCAGGCAGGTTACGAAATACAAGGTCTTTGGATTGCTGGTTTACAGCGAAAACTGACTTTACAAAATATGATGTTTCCTCTTAAACTAGCAACAAGTTTATTGGAATCAAGAAGAATTATTAAAAAATTTAAACCAAATGTAGTAATTGGAACGGGAGGCTTTGCCAGTGGACCGTTACTTCAGGCGGCAGTTTCGGGAGGAATTCCAACGGTGGTTCAAGAGCAGAATTCGTTTCCTGGAATAACGAACAAATTGTTGAGTAAAAGGGCTAATGCAATTTGTGTGGCTTATGAAAATTTAGAGAGATTTTTTCCAAAAGAAAAAATTGTTCTAACTGGAAATCCGGTTCGTCAGGATTTAATTGATATTGACAGTAAACGTGATGAGGCAGTTGCTTTTTATGGTTTAGATCCGAATAAAAAAACATTACTGGTTTTAGGAGGAAGTTTAGGAGCAAGAAGAATTAATCAGTTAATAGAAAAAGAATTGCAAAATTTTCTTTCACAGGATGTTCAGGTAATCTGGCAGTGCGGAAAATTATATTTTGAAGATTATAAAAAGTACAATCAGCAAAATGTAAGAGTGGTTGATTTTATTGAAAGAATGGATTTTGTTTATGCAGCATCAGATATAGTGATTTCACGTGCAGGCGCTTCATCAGTATCAGAATTATGTATTGTTGGAAAACCAGTGATTTTTATTCCATCTCCAAATGTAGCTGAGGATCACCAAACTAAAAATGCACAGGCAATAGTGGATGCAAAAGGTGCGATTTTGTTGAAAGAATCTGAGTTAAACGAGCAATTTAGCATTGTTTTTGAAGCACTGCTGAAAGACGATGGAAAGCAAAAACAACTCAGTGCAAATATTAAAAAACTGGCAAGACCAGATGCTACAAAACAAATTGTAGAAGAGATTAAGAAGTTGTTATAATGTAATTTAAATTGAAAATTATACAACAGAAACAAAATAGTAGAATGCTATTTTAGGCAATTTAGTCTAATTAGAACAAAGAAAACATAAGGGTTTAAAGATGAGTTTTTTACGAAAAATTCCAACTGAAACCTAGTTTTAAAAATAAAATTAAAGGATAAAGTTTTACGGCTTAAAGTCTAAAACATAATGCTTAAAGCAAAAATTAAAATGAATTTAAATCAAATACAAAACGTTTATTTTATTGGTATTGGAGGTATCGGAATGAGTGCCTTGGCTCGTTATTTCAAGTTTATTGGAAAACAAGTTTCAGGCTACGATAAAACACCTTCTATGCTGACTAATGAATTGATTGAAAGTGGGATTGATATTCATTTTGAAGAAAACATTGGTTTAATTCCAACCGACTATTATGTAGAGAATACGCTGGTTATTTATACACCGGCTGTTCCAAAAACACATTCAGAATGGAATTATTTTATCGAAAGACATTATGAGGTTAAAAAACGTGCTGAAGTTTTGGGAATCATAAGTAAAGATACTTTCTGTTTTGCAGTTGCAGGAACGCATGGAAAAACCACAACATCTAGTATTCTTGGACATATTTTGTTCCAAAGCGGTGTTGATGTAACAGCTTTCATTGGAGGAATTGTAGAAAATTATAATTCGAATTTAATTGGAAGCGGCAAAACAGTAACCGTTGTAGAAGCTGACGAATTTGATAGATCATTTTTGCATTTACGTCCGGATATCGCATGTGTGACTTCTATGGATGCTGACCATTTGGATATTTACGGAACAAGTGATGCAATTGAAGATTCTTTTAGAGAATTTGCTTCAAAAGTAGAAGATAAAAATAATCTCTTCATTACAAAAGAACTGCCTTTAGAAGGTGTTCAGTGTGCTATAGATGAAGATGCTGTATATAAGGCTTTTAATGTTCGAATAGAAGATGGAAGTTATGTTTTTGATGTGCAGACGCCGTCAGAAGTTATGAAAGATCTTCATTTTGGACTGCCAGGAAAACATAATTTAATGAATGGATTAATGGCTATTGCAATGGCTAAGACGTTTGGCACCCCGACCGACTCTATTGCAAAAGCCATTGCTTCATTCAACGGAATCAGAAGACGTTTTTCTTACCAGATTAAGACTGAAAATTTAGTATATATCGATGATTATGCACATCATCCAACAGAAATAAATGCTGTACATCAAGCAGTTAGAGAGTTGTATCCAGGGCGTAAAGTTCTGGCGATTTTTCAACCGCATTTATTCAGCAGAACAAGAGATTTTATAGACGGATTTGCGGCAAGTTTGTCTCAGTTTGACGAAGTATTTTTAATGGATATTTACCCTGCAAGAGAGCTTCCGATGGAAGGAGTGACTTCTGAGTGGCTTTTAGGTAAAATGACGAATTCGAACAAAAAAATTGTTGCAAAAAACGATTTATTAGGTGAAATCAAAGCCAGTGATGCACCAATTATTGTAACAATTGGAGCTGGTGATCTTGGAGAAATGGTTCCTTCAATTAAAAAGATTTTAAATGAAAATATTTAATTGGACAAATATTCGATTAATACTAATTTTCGGACTAGTACTTTTCCTGTTTTCCTTCGCGCAGCATAGAAACGGCGATCGAAAATTGAAAAAATCCATGGTTGTTTTTGTAGGAGAAAATACGCTTTTTGTGAAGCCGGAAATGGTTAATAAATTGTTGATAGAAAATAAAAGAGATGCTTCCAGTATTAGAAAAGATGAAGTAGATTTGAATAAGATAGAGAAAACCCTCGATACGCAGGAGATGATTGAGAAGTCAAATGTTTTTGTAAGTATTGATGGAGTCCTAAAAGCAGTAGTAAAACAGAAGACGCCCATAGCAAGAGTTTATGACGGCGGTTCTTCTTTTTATATTGATTACGAGGGTAATAAAATGCCGTTGTCTGACAATTTTACTGCGAGAGTTCCTCTTGTTTCAGGGGCAATTAATGAAAAAAATAACGAAGATTTAGCAGCTTTATTTCGCACAATTTTTGACGATGCGTTTTTGAAAAAAAACATCATTGCAATAGAGATTATGCCGAATGGAAGCTTAAAAATGTTTAATCGAAACTATGATTACTTCATAGATTTCGGCAGAACAATGAATGTTGATAAGAAATTTAGAAACTATAAAGCGTTTTTTCAAAAAGCAGTTTTAGATAGTTCGTTATACAAATACAAAAAAATTGACCTTAGGTTTACGGAACAAGTAGTTTGCACTAAATAATAGAAAATGGAAAAAGATAACATTGCAGTAGGTCTAGATATTGGAACAACCAAAATCGTTGCCATGATTGGCAAGAAGAATGAATATGGTAAGTTGGAGATTTTGGGCATTGGTAAATCCAAAAGTTTGGGTGTTGCCAGAGGAGTAGTAAACAACATTACGCAGACGATTCAATCGATTCAGCAAGCGATAATCGAAGCAGAAAATAATTCGGGTTACAAAATAAAAGATGTGGTTGTGGGTATCGCCGGACAGCACATCAGAAGTATTCAGCATACGGATTACATCAGTAGAAATAATCCAGAGGAAGTAATTGGTGAAAATGATATTCAACTCCTAATCGATCAGGTAAACAAACTGGCGATGTTACCGGGAGAAGAAATTATTCACGTTTTACCACAGGAATTTAAAATTGACGGACAGTCTGAAATTAAAGAGCCAATTGGAATGTACGGCGGAAGATTAGAATCTAGTTTTCACGTAGTAGTTGGTCAGGCTTCTTCAATCAGAAATGTGGGAAGATGTATTCAGAGTTCAGGAATTGAATTGTCTGGATTAACCTTAGAACCTTTAGCTTCGGCAGATGCAGTTTTAAGTCAGGAAGAAAAAGAAGCTGGTGTAGCACTTATCGATATTGGTGGCGGTACAACAGATTTGGCTATTTTCAAAGATGGTATCATTCGCCATACAGCGGTGATTCCTTTTGGAGGAAATGTAATTACAGATGATATTAAAGAGGGCTGTTCGATTATTGAAAAACAAGCAGAGCTTTTAAAAATAAAATTCGGATCGGCTTGGCCTGGAGAAAATAAAGATAATGAGATCGTTTCGATTCCTGGTTTAAGAGGAAGAGAACCAAAAGAAATTTCGCTTAAAAACTTATCTAAAATTATCCATGCCAGAGTGGTGGAAATTGTAGAACAGGTTTTTGCAGAAATAAAAGCATACGGTCATGAGGATCCTCGCAAAAAACTGATTGCTGGTATTGTATTAACGGGTGGCGGCGCACAATTGAAACACATCAAACAATTGGTAGAATACATCACAGGAATGGACACTAGAATTGGATATCCGAATGAGCACTTAGCGGGGAATTCTGGAGAAGAAATTTCTAGTCCGTTGTTTGCAACAGCAGTTGGATTAGTAATGAACAGTATCGAAAACAGTTCGCAAAGTGCTGTTAGAATGGAATTGGTTAATGAACAAACAAAAGTTGTTTACAGAAATGTGCCGACTCCAACGCAACGATACGAAGTAGAAGAAAATTACGTTGAAAGAGTAGAAACTATCGAAGACACTAGAGAGGTTGTAACACACAACGCGCCTAAGGATGAATCTACCGAAAATAAAATAAGAAGATCATTTTTTGATCGATACGTTGATAAAATCAAAGAATTTTTAGACAACGCAGAATAATTAGATTAATAAGAGAAGGAAATTACTTTTTGCCCCAAGTCAAGAAGTAAAAAATGTACTAAATAAGAATTTCAAAAACCAAAAAGATGATGAGCAACTCAGAATTTGGAAGTATTTCATTTGATTTACCAAAAAATCAATCAAATGTAATCAAAGTCATAGGTGTAGGTGGAGGCGGAAGTAACGCAATCAATCACATGTTTAAGCAAGGTATTAAAGGCGTAGATTTTATCGTTTGTAATACCGATTCGCAAGCGCTTCAAAATAGTTCAGTACCAAATAAAATCCAGTTAGGGGTTAATTTGACTGAAGGATTAGGAGCGGGAGCAAACCCAGATGTTGGGCAGCAGTCTGCTATCGAAAGTATTTCTGATATCGAAAAAATGTTAGATAGAAATACTAAGATGGTATTCATTACTGCTGGTATGGGTGGAGGAACAGGAACAGGTGCTGCTCCAGTTATCGCGCAACTAGCAAAAGAAAGAGAAATATTAACTGTTGGTATCGTGACGATTCCGTTTCAATTTGAAGGGAAAGTACGTCAGGAGCAGGCACTTATTGGAATCGAGAAACTGCGCAAGCAAGTCGATTCTTTAATTGTAATCAACAACAACAAATTAAGAGAAGTATACGGAAATCTTGGTTTTAAAGCTGGATTCTCAAAAGCGGATGAAGTTTTAGCAACTGCCTCTAGAGGTATTGCCGAAGTAATTACGCACCACTATACCCAGAATATCGATTTACGTGATGCAAAAACTGTTTTAGCGAACAGCGGAACTGCAATCATGGGATCTTCTGTGGCAACAGGTGAAAACAGAGCAAAAGAGGCTATCGTTTCGGCTTTGGATTCTCCTTTGTTAAACGACAACAAAATTACAGGTGCCAAAAACGTATTGTTGCTTATCGTTTCTGGAACTAATGAGATTACTCTGGATGAAATCGGAGAAATCAACGATCACATTCAAGATGAAGCAGGTTACAACGCAAATATTATCATGGGAGTTGGTGAAGACGAAACTCTTGGTGAAGCTATTGCAGTAACTATAATCGCTACAGGTTTTGATGTAGAACAACAAAATGAAATTGTTAACACAGAACCTAAAAAAATCATTCATACATTAGAAGATGAGCAAAGAAGTGTTCATAATTTAACTAACAAACCTCTTACTTCTTTCGACTTAACAGTTGATACACCTACAACAAAAACGGAAGATAAAGTTGTGTTTGATTTAATGGACGAAGATGAAACATTTACTCCAACTCCTCAAGCTGTTGCTCCAGCAATCAATCAGGAAGAGTTAGTTGTAATGTCTGAGTTTATCAAAAATTTGGATGTAACTTTTGAAATTGTTTCGCCAATTACAGATATTGATTTTACAATTTCTGCACCAGAAACTCCTGTTGTACAACAAGTACAGCAACAGCCAGTACAACAACAGCCTGTACAGCAACAAAGAGTATTTGAAAGAGAAGAGCAAACTACTTTTTCTTTTGATCTGCCTTTGTTTAAGCAAGAGCCTGTAAAAAGAGAACCAGTTGTTGAGGATAATAAAGTTTTGTTTGAATTGACAAATGAAACTCGTGAGATCAAAGTAAACGATCCTGTACAGTTTGTGCCGGTAACAGAAGTTTCTGATAACGGAATCATCAAATATTCTCTAGAAGAATATATGGAAGTTGAAAATGATTTAATGAAGTCTAAGCCAGTTGAAAAAGTGGTTGAAGATGTTGTTCCAGAGGAATTAAATATTACTTTGAAACCAAGACCTGATTTTGCAAGCCAGGCTGATTATACAACAACTTCTGAAGTTTCTCCAATGGAATTGACAATTGAAGAAACACTTCGTTTAAGAGCTGAAGAAAGAAGAAAGAAACTAAAAGAGTTTAATTATAAATTCCACAATAATGTTTCTAGAATTGACGAGTTGGAAAAAGAACCAGCTTACAAAAGATTAGGAATTGATTTATCGAATTCACAATCAAATAATACAAATTCTAGAATTTCTGTTGGAACAGATAGTAACAACGATTTACAATTACGTTCAAACAATTCATTTTTGCACGACAACGTAGATTAATTTTTTTGCATCATAATATTAGGATAGCCCGAAAATTGGATTTAATTTTCGGGTTATTTTTTTTATCTTCGCACAGAATTTTAAAATTTGACTTTAAAGTTTATTTATAAAAGAAATATTATCTTCCTAACTTATTAAAAAGGAGGATTAATATAGAAGGGCTTCGACTTCGCTCAGCCTGACAAATAAATAATTTAAAGTTGAAATGCTTTCATTACAAATATCAATTTATAAGCACTGCTTATTTAAATAAAAAAAATAAAAGATGAGTTTACAAACACAAATCATGGACGAGATTAAAACGGCCATGAAAGCAAAAGATACAGTAGCACTAGAATCATTAAGAGCAATTAAATCTGAATTGTTATTGGCTTCAACTGCTTCAGGTTCTAAAGAAGAATTATCAGAAGACGAAGAAATTAAATTACTTCAAAGATTAGTAAAAACACGTAAAGAAAGCGCAAGAATCTTTACAGAGCAAAACCGTCCAGATCTAGCGGAACCAGAATTGGCTCAGGTTGCTGTAATAGAGAAGTTTTTACCAGCTCAATTAAGCGAAGAAGAAGTAGAGGCAGTTGTAGCAAAAATCATTGCTGAAACTGGAGCTTCTGGAATTGCATCAATGGGTAAAGTTATGGGATTAGCGTCTGCACAATTAGGCGGAACTGCTGAAGGAAAAACAATCTCTGCAATTGTAAAGAAATTATTAGTTTAAATTCCAAAATAGAAATTCCAAATTCCAATTTAGTATTGGAATTTGGAATTTAAAAAATTGAATTTTTAAATATTGACCTCGTAGTTCAACTGGATAGAATATCAGATTTCGGCTCTGAGGGTTGGGGGTTCGAACCCCTCCGGGGTCACTATAAAAAAATGAAAGCCTGCAAAGTATATATTTTGCAGGCTTTTTTTATGGTTCGAAAACCCTTAGTGATTTCTTTAATTTTAGAAAGTCTCAATGTTTGCAAGTAATTTTGGATCGAAACCCATTAAGGATTTTGTTTTTTCTGCATAGATGATGTAATTAATATCATAGCGGGTTCGAGACTAAATTAAGCCCATTCTTCGGATTTGCCACCCGAGCGATAGCGAACAGGCGAAGAAAATTATTCCAAATACAAAACCAACTTCCCCTTAAGCCTAAAGCCTTAATCTCGCCAAACCGCTGTTAGCCGTAGTTATTTTTATTCATTAATTTTTTCAAAAATTCCTTTTTCATTTCGCTCAAAACTTGTTCCGACTTCAGATTCCAATAAATATATAAAGGAATCGTCTATTGATAAAACAGCTCCAAGAGAAACTAAACTTACATTTTCCGAGTTATCCATATATTCATCTGATTCATCTCCTGATAAAATTCTCCAACCGGTGTCAACATAATCTCTGTTTTCGTCTTTTCCCATTGGTTCTTCTCTATAAATGTAATTTATTGGTGCTTTGTCATAGAGAATTTTATTTGTAACAAAGCATCTATCATAATATTTATCTACCAAATTTGGTTCAGATAATTCTAAATTGTGATTGATGATATGTTTATGCTCAAAAATTATTTCGTCACCAGCATAAAGTTCGTGTAAATAAAATGGATGATTGTCTAATTTTCCTTTAAACTTTTCGCCATTAATTTCTGTAATCTCAACCCACATTCTTTCAGCTGATGGATGTTCTGAATTAGAAGAATCAAACTCGAAAGTAAGTTTTACTATATTGCCAACAACAAGGTTTTTCGTTATTTCTCTACTTGGTTTGTAAAAAGTGTATTTGTGTTCTAGTGCTAATTTTTCCGAGTCTGTTAACTTCCAACTTCCCATTTTATAACCTAGAGAATTAATTCTTCGCAAGTCAAATTCCCATTTCTTGTCAAGTTTACAGAGCTTAATTATTTTTTTAACTAACTCTGTTCCTTTTCTGTCAATAATTACATAGTGTTCAACTAATTCATTGCCCAAATTTTCAAATGCTGTTCCCCATTTATTATTGTCGATTAGTTCAAATCCACTTTTGAGTTGTTTAGTTATTCCAGCTACTATTTCAGTTTCTTTTTCATTAGGTAAAACTTCGGATTTTACATACTCAAAAAAGTCTTTGACAGCTTGTTTTCTTTTTTTTGAGTTAAAAAATATCATATTGATTATTATAATTACGGCTAACGTTCTCGCGCTACAGCGGGTTTGGGACTAAATTAAGCCCATTATTCGGATTTGCCAAATCATCCCAAGTACAAAACAATCTTTCCATTAAGCCTATTGCCCAAATCCGTTGTAGTGGCTGTTGGCAGTAGTTATTTTTTTATACTTATTGGTTTTAATTTATAATTTTTTGGCAAGTTTAGAAAGTCTTTTTCAGTTAGCATATATTCATCTTTAAAATCCTTGCTAAAATTTATTCTATATCTCATTTTTGAATATGAAAATCCGATTTCTCCATATTTTGAATCTTTAGGCGTTAAGGTCTCGCTTGAAGTGTTCAAATCGTCAAGTTCTATATTTCTTTTAACTTCTTCATTAAGTTTAGCAAATTCAAAATTATCAGGTGCTAAACCGCCTAAATAAGTTGTCATTTCCCCAAATTCGTTTCGTTTCGTTTTGGCTATATTTTTCACCAATTGTTCTATAATAATATATTTTTGGCCATTAAGTTCAGCAATTCTTACCATTAAATTTTCCTCAAGTATTATTTGAGGTTGAACATTAATCTCAATTTGGTTTGTGACATATTTTTTTCCATTAAATTCAAATTCAAACGGACCAACTTTATTTAAGCCAACTTTGTTAAATATTATTACTCTTTCAAAATCATCGGATTGCAAACCGTGAACAGATGTCGAACGTGTCAATTCTATTTCAGAACCTAATTCCTCTTGTATATTGTTTTTTAAAAAGTCAATATTAATTGAAAACATAACACTTTCTCCAACTCTTGGTTCAGGATTGTCAATTTCTATTTTTAGATTGCTCTGACAAAATGCGTTAAGATTATAAATAATAAATATTAAAAACGTAAATTTTTTCATTCTTTCGGATTTTATAGTTACTGCCAACGTTCTAGCACTACAGCGGGTTTGGGATTAAATTAAGACCTATCTTCGGATTTGCCAAATATTGCAAATACAAAACCATCTTTCTATTAAGCCAAATGCCCAAAACCATTGTAGTGGCTGTTATAGGCTGTTTTTTCTACTTCCAAAACTTCCACCAATTTTTTTTCTCAATTTTTTGATTTATTTCCGATTCAATTTCATTATTAGTTGTCAAATCAATTGTTAAACTTCCAATTGAATCAACATCCCAAATGGTTACAGTTTTAATGTTAATCGAATTTAAATTTAAAAACGTTTCAATTTTTTGATCTAAATAATCATCATTTGTGTTTTCTTCTCTATTTGCTCTCGATAATGGGATAATTGATTTATCATCATTTTCAATCCTCTTCATTCTGTCAGCAAGTAATTTCAAAATATTTTCAGGATAACTTGAACTTGCATTTTCGGGAACATTATAATCTTCATCAAAGTGGAAATAATCACTAATTAAGATTGAGAAAAATTGATTATCACGTTTGTCGTAATAAAATAGTTCAGATAATCTTTCACTTGGTTGTAGAAGACCAATTTTTATCCAATTATATATTTGTTCTTCTGATGTTTGTTCTATTTCCATTGTTTTTTTTCAAAATAGCATATAACTTTTATATACTACTGACAACATCAGACTTATCACCCCAAAATTTGGTAGATATTTCTGACAAGGTCAGGGTTTATTTATTATCAAATATATAATAATAAACTTATAAATAATCAAAAGAACTTTTAATTCGTTGAATGCTTTTCGTGCTGATATGGGGATAAAATTCAGTGGACTTGCTGCTTTATTGAATCAGCACAAACACGATTAATCAATAGTAATATTAACGTCGAATCAAAAAATTAAACATCATTTAAAATTTTCAAATCTTCCATTAATTGGTTCGAATTCTGTACCGCCAAGGTCACAATCAAATAAAAAAACCTCTTTCATAATTGAAACAGGCTTTTTTATATTTTTCAGAATATGCAATTTTATTTATCAGTTCGTTTTTTACTGTTTTTAATCAAAACAAAAATTGAAAATACAAATACAATGGCATACACAATTGCCAGTGCAGGTTTTTCAAATTTTAGGGTTTGAAAATCGAACTGTTTGAATAAAACCACGCCTAAAATGATTGCTATAATTCTAAAAGTAAATAAAAGAGTTTTGTTGTTTTCCATGGTTGTATGTTTTAACTTTAAATAAATTACTTATCAGTTTGTCCTGCATTTCCTGTTTTTACTTCTCCAGCACGTTTATAACTGGCTAAAATTACTCCAGTTGTAGTGACTGTATTTCCTATTAAAGTAAATCCTGACGGATGTGCATTATCATCAAAAAGTTTTTTTCCTTTACCCAATAATATCGGATGAATTTTAAATCGGAGCTCATCTACTAAATCATTTTTTAATAATAAATGAACAAGCTCACTGCTTCCCCAAACTTGAATGTCTGCGCCATCGGATTCTTTTAGTTTTTTTATAGCAGCAAGACTTTTGATGAAATAAGAATTTTTCCAGTCTGATTCTTTTCTGGTTGTAGAGAGAACATATTTATTGCCTTCATTAATTCCCGGCCAAATTGCAGTATGTTTCGGCCAGTAGTCTTCCCATATTTCAAAAGTTTTTCTGCCTAAAAGATAATCGGCTGGTTTTGTTTCATTTTTTACAGCTGTATTGTAAATTTCATCGCCAAATGGTGCCACCCAGCCTCCATATTTGAATCCGTTTGATTGATCTTCTTTTGGTCCGCCGGGCGCCTGCATCACGCCATCTAAAGAAATCATTGACAAAACAATTATTTTTCTCATAATAATATTGTTCTTGTGTTTATTCAAATTTAAAAAACAAATCCTATTTTATATTTAAAAGAATTCCATTTAAATAGAGATAAATCGGTTATTTCTTAGTGAGTTTTTCCTTCACATAACTATCAAAATTAGGCAGTGACTTGTCTTCCATTACTTTTACGATTTGAGAAAATTGAATATAACCGTATTTGTAAGGATCTTTTACCAATTCTTCATAATGCTCTGTCATATACTTTTTTGGTTCGGCATTTTCAGGTATTGGGTTTTTTAGTTTTGTGAGTACCAATTTTGCCATTTCATAGCATTGCTTTAATTCTTTTTGTCTTCCCACACTTCTCCAATATAAAACCGCAAATTCGTTTGCCTGATATTCTTCATCGTAGGCATTTTTAGGGAGATTTTTGGCATGGTATTGAAAGGCGTGTCCCACTTCATGAGGTAAAAAATAACCATAAAAAAACAAAGCAGCCAGCGCATTTCCTTTTTCAAGACTTCCCGAAATTTCAGTCAGGAAACTTTCCATAGGCGGCCCGCCTATCTGCCAAGGCTGCAGGTAGATTTTGTTGGTCTTGGTTCGGTATTGTCCGTACATGAACGTCGTGGGAATTTCTGTAGTAAGTCCTTTAAAGCTAAAAGCAGGTTCAATGCGTTTTATTTTTGCTTCAATATCTTGAATCAGTTCATTGTTTTGATTTTTCAGCGCAATAGAATCTGTGTAAATTTCAAAAAACTTATTTTGTGCCTTTGCTGTTATGCAAAAACAAAATAGTAACAATATAATTATTCTACTTTTCATTAGATATTTTTTTAAGTAAGAGTTAGTAGTAGTGAATTTTACTTTTTTTAGAATATGTGTTTTATTTATGTTGTTGATTTTGAGTGAATTGTTTTGCTAATGTACTGTTTTTTTTAATTGGTTTTTAACGAAATAAAAAACGGGCAGAAAGTATAAAAATACTTTTGCCCAGCTTTTTAACTTTTCCAAAAATTAAACTTATTGCGTGTTCTGTAAAAAATTATCGATGTAATTTACTACCAGTGGAATATTTTGATGCTGAGGAGCGTGCCCCGTTTTTGGCAGTACAATTAACTGTGACGTTGGAAGCTGTTTGGTCAGTGTGTACCAATTTTCTACAGCAAAACTAATATCATGGTCTCCGGAAATAATTAAAATAGGTGTCTGTGTTGTTTTTAGTTTATCTCTAAAATTACCTTTGTCTGCAACTGCGCCTTCACCTCCTGCAAAATAAAGCTGAAATACTTCCATGGTTGATGGAATCTTAGAAACGTCAATTCTTTTGGCAATTCGGTCATGTGAAGCCTGTGCTGCTTTTTTACTTTCTTCAGATTCAGGTTCGAAGAAAAGTATAATTTCATCATTAAAATCATTTATAGGTTTTAAGGCAGAATCAAGAAAAGCCTGCTCCAGCGGAACGACTCTTTCTCCTACGGGACCAGTTCCCAGCAAAACAGTATGTGTTACAAGTTCGGGATATTGAAATGTTGCCGCCTGCGTTACTAATCCGCCGTAAGACCATCCCATTAAAACGGCTTTTTTGATTTTTAGAAAATCGGCAAGATCTTTTACGTCTGTGGCGACTTCCTTAATATCGGTTGGTAATTTTCCGGTCGAATAACCAATTCCTGAGTAATCAAAAGTAATAACCTGATAATTTTCTGCGAGCAGTTCTAAAAATAATGGATCCCACGTATCTAGAGTTCCTCTAAAACGATTAATTAAGATAATAGGAAATCCACTGCCAATAGAACGATATGCGATTTTTTTATCGGCGAAAGCTGCAATTTGGGTTTCTGAATTCGAAGCGTCTATTTTTGATGTGTTCATTACTTTAAGTTTTTGGTTAATAATGAAATAAGAAACAATTTTAGTGCCTTTTGAAAAAATATTTAGAAATCGGCTTTCAACGAAAAAGCAACAGTATCGTTCCGTTTTATTTCGCTAAAAAAATATTTTTTCACGATATTTAAAAAGTGTTATAAGTCGATTGTGTCGCCAATTTTTGGTAAAAAAAGATGAAGATCTGCCTTTTGAAATTCATCCAGAGCTTTTTGGTGATCCATTTTGATAAAACCAAAAGTGTCATAATGAACGCCTAATATTTTATTAACTTCTACAAGTCTTGAAGCTTTGACTGCTTCTTCAAATCCCATTGTTAAACCGTCGCCAACTGGAAATACAGCAAAGTCAAGTTTGGTAAATTCTGGAATTAATTTCATGTCTAAAGTCAGCGCCGTATCGCCGCTGTAATAAAAATTTCCATCAGAAGTTGTGAGTACAAAACCGCAGGCAATACCGCCGTAAGTTCCGTCCATAAAACTGCTCGGATGCTGTGCAATTACACATTTTACAGTTCCAAAATCGAAGCTTAATTTTCCGCCGGGATTTATAGGATGTGCATTTTCGATTCCGTTTTTTAAAAGCCAGTTATAGATTTCAAAGTTACCAAGAACTTTCGCTCCAGTATTTTTGGCAATTCTTTCGACGTCAGTAATATGGTCGTAATGCGCGTGTGAGATAAAAATGTAATCGGCTTTTATTTCATCTACATTAATATCTTTTGCTAATTCATTTGGTGTAATAAAAGGGTCGAAGAGAAGATGTTTTTTATTGACAAAAACAGAAAAACACGAATGACCGTAATAGGTTACTTTCATAATAAATGTATTTTTTTAAATTAATAATTTATTGATATTCAGTTCAATAAAGATACCAATAAAAAATGCGCAGTAAATAGTACTGCGCATTTCAATTTTTAAAATTGTAAAAAATATTTATTTTAATTGTTCGTCAATTAGGTCTCCTAGATTTGTATTAGAATTATCAGAGAATAAAATACTTCCATCTTTGCCAATAAGAATACGGGTTGGAATTGCTTCTATTTTATAATTAGCCACCACTTCGGCTTTAGAATCAAACACTACATTAAAATCAAATTTTTTGTCAGTTATATAAGTGGTTACTTTTTTGAAAATTTCATCTTCTTTGCCATTTTCCCAAGTGTTAACAAACAAAAATTCAACATCTTTACCCTTATATTTGGTTACTAAATTCTGCATTTTTGGGAAAGAAGCTTTGCAGGGACCGCACCATGTCGCCCAAAAGTCAAGAACGACCAATTTACCTTTATAATCAGAAAGTTTAGTTTCTTTTCCTTCCATATTTTTTAAAGTAAAATCAGATGCATTTGTACTTCCAAATTTTTCAAGAAGGGCTTTGTTTTTGTTTTCTTTTGCTAAAAGATCCGATTTTTGCTTAATTGCATCATATTCTGCAATTGGCAGCTTTTTTTCGATATAAATTTCTTTTAGTTTCGAAAGAAATACTGGAGAGGTAACTCCTTTATTTTTGATTTCATCTTCAACATAAACTTGTACTTCGTCTGTACTTTTCACTTTAGAAAGCATTGCCAGATAGCGATCTTTTCCTCCAGCGTCTAATCCGTTTTTTTCTTTAACTGCATTTTGATATTTAAATGCTTCTTGATACTTACCTTGTTTGTAAAGTAAAAGCGCATAAGTATCTGCATACATATTAAACTGGTCACGATATTGATTACTGAAACTTTGTTTGCTTTTCTCTTCCAGAAGATAAACGGATCTTTGAGAAATTTTGGTTACAAAATCAATGTTTTTTACAGGCGTAGTCAAATCACCGCCCGATTGCCCCCAAGCAAAATTGTTGTAAGTATCGCTGGCATTTTTAAGGTGAGGTTCAAGTGCAATTGCTTTTTTAAATTCGCCTTTATCCAGATAGACGGTCAGCAGATTTTGATAAAAATAATTTAAAGATCCTTTTGGGGCATTTTTAAATTTAGTTTTAAAGGTATTTATGCTTTCCAAAATTGAAGCTTCAGTTTTATCGGGCTGCTCATAGAATTTTCTAATAAAATTCATTCTTTCATTTTTGCCTTCAGGAAATCTGGTCGAAATTTCTTTTCCCAGTTTTTCTGCTTCTTCGGGCATATTACTGCCTTGATATATGCTGTAAGCGAGATTTAAATATTCTTCAGTATTTTTTTCGAGACATTTAGCGGCAAAAGCCAATAAATCTTTATCGCCTTGTTCTTTGTTGAGAGCTTTTTTATTGTATAAATAATCTACAGAAACTTTATCATCTTTTAATTTCGGATATTTGGCATAGACTGCTTCATATTTAGCAACTTGGTTTTCTGGTTTTACATCTATTTTTAAGCCTAAAAAATAATTGCTATAACCTCTAACGAAAATCTCGTTAACTAGAGTTTTACCCAGTTCTGTTTCATTTTGAGTTCTTAGAAGTACAGAATAACCTTGATCGTTATTGTTGTCGGCAACTTTTTGTAAATCGGTTATGGTTACCATAATCAGTCTGGCAGAATCTGGAACTTTTGTAGTGAATTCATAAAACTTGCCACTTTTTTTCAGAGTATTTAAATCGGCAGAAAAATCTTCATCGGTAACATAAAGAACATTTGCTTTAGAATTTTCTTCTATCACAAGCCCTTTGGGAGGTTCGTAAACATAGGTGTTTGCAGCACCTATTTTAAATTTAGAATCTTTTAAATAGATTTTTCCGTTTTGAGAAAATAGAGTGCTAACAACGGTAAAGAATAACAAAATGGTAAATTTTTTCATCTGTTTTTGGTTTTTTGTTTGTTTATTTCTTAATTGTTTAACGTGTTGTAAAATTATATATTATTACATCTGTTGTTGTTTTATTAAGAAAATATTAGCAAAAATTATTTTTTAGAAAACAAATTCTCTACCACCCACGCCGGTCCAATCAATAAAAATTGAAGGTCTTTTAAGAAAGAAGGCTTTTTTCCTTCGATATTATGTCCGTAAAATTGTCCGATCCAGGCAATGATGAAAACTCCAATAGAAAATGCCCACAGCGGAACAACTTGTCCGATATAATAGTTTACAACCAAACAGATTCCTGAAAAGACAGCAATTTTAAAAGCCATTGCAAACGATAATCGAATGTAGAAAACAAGAACAAAAAGTAAAACTACAAAAGCCCAATTTTCGATAATCGGCAGATTTAGTTTTAAAGTATTGGCAATAATTCCACTCGGAATACTCATTAATAAACCCACGATCGAAAAGAAAATCGCGGGAACACAAATATAATGTATCGCTTTGTTTGTTGGATTTTGATGACTTACGGCATATTCTGCAAACCATTGTTCTAATGTTCTCATTGTTTTGGTTTTAAGGTTAGATACGTAAATCTAATAAAATTTCTTTTAGCTTAATCCGTATTTTTTAATCAGCGGTTCGCTCTTTTCGGGATAATAAGTTAAACCAAATTTTTTGTCTAGTTCGGCGATTCGTTTTGCTATTTCTGGATCTTCAAAAGATATTTTACGTTCTATAACTTCGGGTATAATTTTATGATAAAGCTCTTCTAGATAATCTTCGAAATTTTGGTTAAAATACATATCGATCAATCGTAAGTTTACGTTTTCTGAATTCCAAATGACATGAACTATTCCTCTGGGTCTTAAGTGCCAGCTTCCAGCAGAAACTTTTATTACTTCGTCGCCCAATAAAACCGATGCAGTGCCTTCAAGAACATACATCAGTTCATCCAAATTATCGTGTTTATGAGGAGAACCTGCAATTTTTTTCGGCGCTAGAACAGCTTCAACGCAAGAAAATTGTTTATTCGTTTGAGAACTACGAATTAACGTTCTCATATTACTGCCTAAATCCCCAATTTCTAAGGGCTTTTTAGGAGGAATTAGAAAAGGAACGGGAGGTTTTAATGCAGTAGTGTTATCTGCTCTATCTGTTTTTGGATTGCTGCAAGAAGAAAGTAAAGGATATAAACAGGCCGCCGCAGAAAATAAACTTATTTGCTGTATGGCTTCACGTCTGGAATTTAACGGAGTTTTCATAATTCAAGTGGTTTTAAATTAAAATACTGATGGGAGTAGAAACGAAGTTAGGTAAAAAATCGTTCCTATTTTAATTTAAAAACACTGATATTCAGTAAATTATGTTTTTTGAAATACAGCTACAATACTAATTTTTAGCTTTTACCGTGCTGGCTTTTCATAATTTCATCGACGATAGAAACCGCTTTTTCAAAGGTTATTCCGTTTTCCTGATCGATGGTTAAGGGATGATTTTCTTCGATCATTTTTATTTCTGGAATCAATCCTAAGCCTTGTTCAATGGCAATTGATTTTAGTGAAATTGTTTTGCCGTAAGTAGGAACATCGGTCTGCATCCAGCCAAAATAAGGTTCTTGATTAATTCGGTTTGGATCTTCCCATAAATCCATTCGGAGACAGAAATTGTCTTCGCTTATTGTTGTCCAGACATTAAAAACTAAATCTTCGTGATAGTCGATTATCGGAATAGTTAATTGCCCGCGGTGAAAAAAATGTTCTTCATCTACATAACACCAGCTGCCACCGTATTTAATTCGGTTTTCTCTTTCTTCTGGCGGAATGGAAAAATAGTACGCAGGAAATTCATTGCCAAAACATAAGGGCATTTCGTCAAAAGTTTCGCCGCAGCAAGAGCATTTGTAGGTATACATTTTTTGTTTTCTTTAAATAATTCTAAACTGACTTCTGATTGTACTCAAAAACATTATCCCACAATTCATCAATTTTGACAAGCGCTTCGTTTAGCGGAATAACCTGCCATTTCCCATTTGTTTCTTTTCCAATGCCAATACTTTTTAGTTTTAGTAAAGCATCATTTACATCAAAATCCAATTCGGTTTTTAAGTGCGAAGAAAACCAAGATTCAATGTGCGCGTCTAGCTCTTCAGGAGTTAATGGGTTTTGACTTCTGTTTAAAAAGGCGTAAGCTAAGATTGTTTCTTTTAAAGCTTCTTCTTCAGATGAATTTAAAAGCGAATAGAATGCACCGCTGTTGTTTCCGACGTTCTTAAAATACAAACTGTCTGAAAGCGTTTTAGAATATCTGATTTTCTTATTAATAAAATTGTTGTATTGACGGAAACAATAAGCAGCCAGAATTCCCAAAGCAATTAATCCTTGATTTAAGGAAGTTTTACTGTTTAACAAATCAATCGTTTCGCCCGTTTGATACGCATCATACATATTGATAAGCGCCGGAATTACCTTGGCACTTAAAAGGGAAATTCCGCCAAAAACTCCAGGAACCCAAAGCAGCATTTTATCCTTTAAAGACATTTTAGGAAGTGCATTTGGAAATATCGTTTCTAGATCATTTTTGGGAACACGCTTAAAAATTTTCAAAGCGATAGAACCTGGGTCAATAGGCATTTTACCTAATTTGACCTTCTTTTGAGCCAGATAATCGGCGTCGCTGTAATTGAGGTAAATAAGAACGCGATCGTAATATTCGATTTCAACTTCTTTCTTCCAGAAAAAATATTTCTTGACCTTTTCTTTTGCTTTGTGATGCCCTCGGGCGTATAGTTCGTAATCTTTAAAAGCATTAAAATCAATCGCCAGACTTAGACCAATTAAGTCTGATTCTTCAAATGCTTCTTTTAAGATTTCTTCGTTAATTCGGTAATAATTACCGCGTTCCAGCACCTGAAGCAAAGTGGCTTTAAAAACCGAAAAATCACTTTTACCAATAAAACCTTCACGTTCTTTTTCGCTCAAATCCGGATCATACAGCGCGTAGTTTTGCTTTAGATTTCGATTAAGATTAAAAGATTCGTAATGATAATAATGTTCGATTATATCAAATAACTTTTTAAAATCTTCAACCTTTTGCTTGTCTTCGGCGAAAGCTGCAATTTGCTGTTCGAGTAAAAATTCTTTGTTGAACGGGATATAATGTTCTCGTGTCATTTTGATTTTGGGCTTTATTTCCGTGGCGTTTAGTAAACGCAAAAGTACTTCTTTTTTTTGAGGGGCAAAGGGGGTGAGGAGTAAAGTGACAGAGGGACAAAGAAGCAAAGGGGCAAAGGTTGGTTGCTTTTATTTTCGATACCACGCACAATTTTGTCGTTCTGAAGAACGAAGGATCACACTCGGGGATCGACAAAGATTGGCTGTTCACTTTTTCCATACTTCGCACGGTTTGTCATCCTGAGGAACGAAGGATCACACTCGGGGATCGACAAAGATTTGCTGTTTACTTTACGGAATTACTTTATTGAGTTTCTAGTGTGATCCTTCGTTCCTCAGGATGACAAAACTATGTAGATTTTCTTTATTGAGTTTCTAGTGTGATCCTTCATTCCTCAGGATTGACAAAACTGTGCCTGTAGATTTTTTTTGAAGATTTTCTAGTGTGATCCTTCGTTCCTCAGGATGACAAAAAAATAAAACACGTATATTCGTACAAAAAAATAAAAATGATTAATCCTCAAGATGGGTATCATACCTACTATATTTATATTATTACAAACAAAAATCGATCAACGTTTTATATTGGGGTCACTCAAAATTTAAGAGAAAGACTTAAGCAGCATAAGGAAAACATTCATAATAATGCAAAAACCTTTGCTTCTAAGTATGGCATTGAATTTTTGGTGTATTACGAGAAATTCACTTGGATCCAAGAAGCAATTGCAAGAGAAAAAGAATTGAAAGGATGGATTAGGGTAAGGAAAATTGATTTGATAAAAGATTTTAATCCAACTTTTGAATTTCTGAATTATCTTTTTGAATAGTTCTATTATTTTTCACACGGTACAATTTGTTGAATAGCTTCACACAGTTTTATCATAGAAATCAGGATGACAAAACAAAAAAGACTGCAAATTTGCCTGTCACCCAGAAAGTAACCACAATCTTGTCATCCTGAGGAACGAAGGATCACACGCGGGGATCGACAAAGATTAGTTGTTTACTTTACGGAATTACTTTATTGAGTTTCTAGTGTGATCCTTCGTTCCTCAGGATTGACAAAACTATGGCTGTAGATTTTCTTTGTAGAGTTTCTAAGATAATTTGTACTGAGGATCAAAAACAAAAAAAAGTGAAATTTCTAATCGTTACCAGCGATTTGAAATTCCACTTCGTGTTCCAAAAAAAAAGTGACAAAAAATTTAAAAAGCTCTCTTGAAGAAAACTTATATTCTAACTAAAAATTATTCATAGCAATATTACCACTTAATAAAGTTGTGGCTATGCGTATTTATACGGGTTTTTTTCTGGGAGGTTCTAAGGTTCTGAGAGGCTAAGTTTCTAAGTTTTTTTACTTTGGGCGAATTAATTCAATTCTGATCTTTTTAGTTCGATTACGCCTTGAACGTATTTGATTAATTCTTCTCGCGTTACAGAAAAAAGAGCAGATTCTTCTTCTGTGTTTAAATACAAATTGGCAATACTTTCTGCATCCATATTTTGGGTTAGATAATAATGCGCTGCAAATTGAATAAGATGGTCAATAAAAAGTTCGCGCTGCTGTCCTTTTTCTATTGTTTCTTTGTCGCCTTCTTTTATTTTTTCAATTACAGCTTCTGGCAGATCTATAGTAAGGTACATGCAATCTACAGCAACCTTAGAAAGCATTTCTTGAGGAACCCTTCCTGCGGCGTCGCAATAGGCGCATGGAGCTGGAACCCATTTTAATTGTCTATTTAATCGAACAATATCGTCCCAGTCAACAAATCCTTTTCCGAGGCATCTCGGACATTCTATATCTGATCGTTTAAATAAATTAAAAATGCTCATTGGTTATAAAATATTCTTAGTGGTTTTGTAGCACGCGAATTTAACTAATTAAGTAAGAAAAGTTATTCAGATTAGATCTTTTTTTGAAGAAAAAAATTAACAAAGAATGATAATTTGTCTGAGACCAATGAAACCGCCCATTATTTATACTAAACATTGGGATTATACAATTAATATATCGACAACTTGAAATATTATTTTGCAGCTATTATCTTAAATTTGATTATCAGTTTTTTAACGACTTAACAAACTTTACAATTAATACTCTTTATATATGGAAAATATATCAACTACAAAGACGCAGAATTTTTTTAGAATTCTATTAGGGATTTTTATGATCATGGCGGCGATTGGACATTTTACCTATCAAAGACAAGAATTTCAGGCTCAGGTTCCCAATTGGGTCCCGATGGATAAAGATCTTGTTGTTATTCTTTCTGGAATTGCAGAGATGGCTATAGGACTTGCTCTCGTTTTTATGACGAATCATAAAGTGAAACTGGGGATTTTCTTGGCTATTTTTTATGTACTGGTTTTTCCAGGAAATATCGCGCAGTATTTAAACGGAATAGATGCTTTAGGAATGAACACAGATGAAGCGCGTTTGATACGCTTGTTTTTGCAGCCGGTTTTGATTCTTTGGGCTTTATGGTCGAGTGGGGCGCTTAGCTATTTGAGAAGGAAATACTAAATAATAATTTGTAAGAAAATATCTTATTTTTTTATTCTTGGTATAGCATTAATTTTGTATGTTTGTCATCGACAAAATACTTAAGGATATTGGATTAAAACTTCGTAGAAGTTAATATATTCGAATCCCTCGCCATGATGAGTAGTTTAAACCGAAAGGCTGGTAAATCTATCCTTAATACGGGTATTTTGTCACATCTAAAGCGGGGGATTCGTGCGTTTAAATTTTCGATATGACAAGAGAAAATCAAAAAACACACCGCGACGTAATGCGATCCGTGGCCATTTACGTCTCAAACTTAAGTTTTGATGGCGATTTTAAAAAACAACCCATTTATTTGCAAGAAATTTTCGAGTTATTGCTCGATACCGAATTTGCAAACGATCTGATTTTAAGGCAGAAAATGTTAAGCTGTCTCAAAACCAGTAGAGATTTGGTTAAAGTTTTATCTCAGTTCACAGACAAGCAAATTCAAAAAGCTTGTGATAATGTGACAATGGTAAAAGCAGTTTAAATTTTGTTATTCTAAAATTAAAAGCTCCGTATTGCGGAGCTTTTTTTTGTGTTTTAATTTGAAAGTTGAAGATGTAAAATTTTTTCGGGATGAGGCAGTTTCTTAAATGTAACAAAAAAGCTGTATTTTTAGTTTACAACTTACATGATAAATCGAAGACAAAAAAATGCCCAACCAAAAAAGTTGAGCTTTTTAAAATTATCTAATTATCTAAATTGGCAAATTATCTAATTGCCAAACCATCCAATAAAATCTGATATTTCCTTCCTACAGGAACCATTTCGCCATTAGAAAGTGTAAGCGATTTAAAAGTAACCGTTGTAATTTCTTTAGTATTTACAATAAAAGAGCGGTGGACTTGTATAAAATTGGAGCAGTTAATTTCTTCGCCAATATTAGAAAGCGAGCCGTAAATAATAACGGGCGATTTTAGTTTTTTGCTATATAGTTTCATGTAGTTACCCAGACTTTCGATATACAAAATATCACTCAAAGGCATAGTAAACATTTGTCCGTTGGTGCGGTAGGAAAATGTTTTTTCGGTAAGAATGGTTTCTTTTTTAAGCGTATTTCCAGAATAATATGTTTTGGCTTTTTCGATCGCTTTGGAGAATTTTTCCAAAGAAATAGGTTTCAGCAGATAATCGATCGCATCGTTTTGATAGGCTGAAAGTGCAAAATCTGAATAGGCTGTGGTTACAATTGTGAGTGGCCTTTTGGGTTGTAATTCCATTAATTCGACACCCGAAATTACGGGCATATTAATATCCAGAAAAATAATATCGTAAGTGTTTTCGTTGAGCATTTTTACTGCTTCCATTCCGCTGAAAGCACTTCCGGAATGTTCCAGATCGTCAAACTTCGAAATGTGCGATGCCAGCGCTTTGTGTGCCGGCGACTCGTCGTCTATTATAAGACAGCGGTAGGTAAATGCCATATACTTAATTTTACAACAAACATATTTTTCTCTTTTTTACAGCTCAGATCGTGATGCAGACCGTAAACTTCTAAACGTCGTTTTAGATTTTCAATTCCAATTCCTGTGCTCGAAAGCCTTGATCCCGAATCCAGATAATTGTTTTTAATGGTAAAAGTCAAATTTCGACATTTTACTTTTAAGTCCAGATTAATAAAAGGTGCTTCGGTTTCAGCAGAAAATTTCACGGCATTTTCTACCAAAGGTAAAAAGAATAAAGGCGGAATTTCAATTTGATCAGAAGCGCCTTCAAAAAACTGCGTTACTTTAAGACGTTCATTTCTAAAAGTGTAATATTCAATATATTTTTTAACGAAAGCAATTTCTTCTTCAACCAAAACATAATCTTTTTTAGTGGCTTCAATCTGATAGCGAAGTAAATCGGAAAGATTCAGGATTCTGTCTGGAACTTTATCAGGTTCTGCCAATGCTTCTCCGTAGAGATTATTCATGGCATTTAATAAAAAATGGGGATTGAGCTGTTGTTTTAAAAACGAAAGTTCTGATTTGAAATTCATAATATCCTTGTCCATGTCCATGATTTTTTTGGTAATCACGACATGAATAAAATAAAAGAACATTCCGTTGATAATGAGCGATAATATTTGAAGCGTTTTGAAATTTCCTAAACCCATTAGCGGGAAAAACCAATTCATAAAAAAGTAGAAAGTAGTCCAATAAACAGCAAAAAGCATAAAGAATACTTTTACCCTTTTTTTGAATAAAAATCGCTTAATAATGAAAAGATTAAAAATAGTAATCCAGACGATACAAGGAAAATAGCCAACACTTATTTTACTAATGATATAGGACCACGAATGACCGTCTAATCGAATTTCGTCATACACGCAGGCCAAAATTACAAAAAAGATGAAAGTATGGACGATGAGGTTTCGGAGGAAAAAGTTCTGATATATTTTAAGAAGCGTCATAACGGCAAAAATAGTATAATAGTATAGTTTTTAACCAATTGTAAGAGGGAAATTATACCAACGCCATTCGTATAAATCATACGCCACTGGTATAAAATTGCTATTATAATAAGAGCTTGTAAATTACTTTTGAATCGAATTTATAATTCATTCCAAAAACAAATTTATCTCCTATTTTCAAGTTTATGAAATCAAAAATCATTTCGTTAATCGTCGTATTTACCTCTTTGCAGACCATGGCTCAGGAAAAAGAACCAGGAATGAAAACCTTTGGAAAAGCAATTGTAGACAAATTTCCCACAACGCGGACTTTTGACATACAATACGAACAACTTGGACCATCGAATTACGATTCGGAATTATTTGGAAATAAATTGGAAAGAGGAAGAATCGAAAACCACAGCCGACTAAAAGCAGCTTTTAATCTTCCGTTTTATGCTTCAAAATCCAAACGTTTTGTGTTGACAACTTCACTGCGTTATAAATATGAAAGTTATGATTTTGGAGACATTTACAATTATGGCACTACTCAAACTTATACGAGAGAAAATCAGGATATTCACTATTGGGCGGGTGCAGTAAGTGCTACTTATATGTCGTCACTTTTTAATAAACCGGTTATTTACAGCGCGACAGCAACGGTTGATGGAAATGAAGACGATTTGCAGCGTATAAAAGGATTTGCTTCTGCTGTTTTGGTTCTTAAAAGAACACCTTCTACGACCATTACTGCGGGTGTTTTGGTTTTGCTGGATCCGTCGTCTATTGTACCGCTTACGCCGCTTTTCTCGATTAATCATAAATTTAAAAATTCAAAATGGGACATGGATTTCATTCTTCCCCAACGATTGTTGTTTAGAAGGGAATTGTTAGAAAATGGAAGAATTTCCTTAGGAACAGAATTGAATACTGAAAGTTTTTACCTAAATTTAAACTCCCCAAATTTAAATGGTGTTTACGAACTCAACCAGTTAGAGTTAAAATCGGGTATTACATACGAATACAGCTTTACCCCAAAGCTGATCGCATTTGTTAAAGGCGGATTTAATAATGTCGTAAGTGCTCGAATTACCGAGAAAGGAGAACGGACAAACCGATATGTTTACGACCAAAAAGAAGATACTCAAGGGTATTTTAGATTGGGTGTTTCGTATAATCTTTTTAATCGAAAGTAAGGATTTATATGTTTCAAGAATTAAAAGGGTCATCTATGGTTGTGGAAATTTTTAAAACGAATGTTCAGAAAGAATCTGATAAAGACTATGTAATCGCCGTTATTCAAACTCAATTTCCTAATTATAAAATTAATTTTGATCTGGAGGATTGTGATAAAATTTTAAGAGTCGAAGGAATTGACCTCGAGTGTGATAATATTATGGATTATGTACATTGTCTGGGATATACCTGTGTGAGACTCGATTAATTTGTTGTTTTTTATAGCTCTCTAGAAAGCTGTTAGTTTAATGATATTTACGATTATAAATAAAAAAGGAAGCCTAAGCTTCCTTTTTTGGTTGAAATTATTTCGATCGCTGTTCTAACTTAAGCAGACGATTTTCGAGTTCTATAATTTTAGTATCTTTATTTTCTACTTCCTTTTGTAATGCTTCAATCTGGGGTTGCTGTTCTTGCACCGCTTTTACCAATGGGACTACAAACTCTGCATAGCGAAGGCTGTAAAAATCTTTATCGTTTTGTGGTTTTACAATACCATTAAAATCATAGCCAATACTGTTTGCCGCAAGTTCTACTTCCTGAGCAATAAAACCTGACTGTAAATCCTGAGCCCCGGTTTTCATTTTGTAGTTTACCGGACGTAGTTTAGTAATAAAGTCTAAGCCATAGGGGCTTGTTACAATATCTTTTTTCAAACGCAGATCTGAACCAATAGACCAGTTTACTGCGCCGCCAATACTAGTCATGTCACTATTTCCTATTTGTACAGTATTAGAACCTCTTCCTAGCGCGCCGTATCCTATTACTACTTGGTTGGTAACATTGTCAGACGGTGAAGAGGTGTCATTACCAATGTATATAGATTTGTTACTTTTTAGCAATTTAGCAGCTGTCGTATTAGACCCTGCGTTATTACCAACTGCAGTATTGTCATCTCCTGTTGTTAAATTGGTTAGTGCTTCATATCCAAATGCTGTATTTCTACTTGCGCTTAAAGCACTTGTTAAAGCAAGCGCCCCTATTCCAGTATTGCTGCCTCCGGTTTTATTATTGGTTAATGCCTGGCTTCCCAGTGCAGTATTAAAGGCTCCGGTAGTATTTAGGGTTAAAGCATTGTCTCCAATTGCTGTATTATACAAACCTGTACCTGTAAAAGGACAGCTGCCATATCCAAAAGCAGTGTTGCCTTGAGCAAGTTTCCCGGCGAAGCTGTTATTTATTTTAAATACTAAATCTTTATTATCAGTAGTACCTATAAAATTTGATATGATAGTGCCTGAATTTCCGTTTGTATTCCAGCCTGTATTCCAAGTCTGCTGCAGTAGACCGTTATTGTCTACTGTCACAATTTTATCTCCAGAACCATTCGTGAGTCCTTTTATTGAAAGAGTAAAATCTGATGTTGTTGTTAAAACAGTAGGCTGTGTCAAAGTTCCGCCCAGTTTTATAGTGTTATTAGCAAGTGTTAAGCCGTTGTTTGCAATACCTGGGGCTGCAGGGTAAATGATTACTTTTTTTCCGTTTGGTGTCACAACAGTTTCGGTTTGTGCTATTACGAGTGCGCTTTGAATCAATAAAAACAAGCAGACTAATTTTTTCATGGTATTTTTTTTAAGTGAACTATTATTTAAATTCCTGCTCTAATTTTAGCAGACGATTTTCGATTTCTAAAATCTGGGCATCTTTACTTTTCAACTGTTCTCGTAAGGATACAATTTGCAGCTGTCTTTCTTGTACCGCTTTTACCAGTGGTACTACAAACTCTGCATAACGCAGGCTGTAAAAGTCTTTCTCGTTTTGCGGTTTAACAACACCATTAAATTCATACCCAATATTATTAGCGGCAGCTTCTGCCTCTTGTGCAATAAAACCGGATTGTAAATCTTGTGATCCGGTTTTCATTTTGTAGTTTACAGGACGTAATTTGTTAATGAAATTCAAGCCGTAAGGACTTGGTGTAATATCTTTTTTTAAACGGATATCTGAGCCAATAGACCAGTCTACAGCACCACCAATACTAGTGGTAGAACCGTTTCCTAGATATACTGTATTTGAACCTTTTCCTATTACATCGTAGCCAATTACAATTTGATTTGTAATGTCGTCATAAGGTGCACGCGTCAGCGAACCTATAAAAACCGATTGGGTGCTTTTTGTCAATTTGTTAAGGTTTACAGTAAGGTACACCCCGGCATAATTACCAATTCCAACATTATCTTCTCCTACTGTTAAAAGGGTAAGGGGTCTGTAACCAATTCCATTGTTGCTGTTTAAACTACTCATACTCTCTAGTGCACCCATTCCTGCACTAGTATTACTGCCTCCAGTTTTATTAGTATATAATGACTGGCCTCCGACGGTGGTATTGTTACTGCCTGACGTATTACCAGTTAGTGATGAGTAGCCAATACCCGTATTATACTGTCCTGTGATGCCAGTAAGACTACCACTGCTAGATCCAAGTAAAGTGTTATTAATGCTAATTTGTCCAGCTCTAGTGTTCCCTCTCCTCAACCTTAAATCTTGATTGTCATAATTGCCTATATAATCTGTTTCGGGATCAGTGTCTGCGTTTCCGTTTAAGCTCCAGTTCCTACTGGACGTTTTATGCAGAACTCCATTACTGTCTATTGTTAAAAGATAATCAGGATCGTTAATATCTTGTAGTCCTTGAATACTAAGTGGGTAACCAAAGCTTGCACTTATAACCGAAGCTTTTGTTAAAGCTCCGCCCAGCTGGACAGTATTATTTTCAAGAGTTAAACCATTATCTGCCATGCCTGGTGCAGCAGGATAAAAAGTTACTTTTTTCCCGTTTGGTGTCACAAGTTTTTCTATTTGTGCCACCATAAATGCGCTTTGAAGTAGTAGAAACACGCATACTATGTTTTTCATTTTTTTATTTTTTTAGGATTGGTATTATTTTTAGTCAATTATTCATAATGCAAAGTTATCTGAAGATCAATTGCTTATGTGTCTGTAGAAGTTTAAAGAATTGTAGAATAAGCTTTTTTTTCAGTGCCGTAATGCGGTGCAGAAATACCTTATCATTTTATTAAAAAGAAGAAATATATGCTGAGTACTTTTTTTAAGTTTTTAGGGATTTAAAAATAAAAAGGAGTTTTTAATCATTGCTGTCGATTAAAAACTCCTTTTTATTTATGAACTTTTTATACAAATAGTTACAACAAAAATATGCAAATGGTATTACTGCAATCGCTGTTCTAACTTTAAAAGGCGATTTTCGATTTCTAAAATCTGAGCATTTTTACTCTCGAGTTGTTTTTGCAAAGATTCAATTTTAATTTCTGCCTGTTTTTGCAAAGTTTCAATTTGTAACTGTTGTTCTTGTACCGCTTTTACCAAAGGCACAACAAACTCTGTATACCGAAGGCTGTAAAAATCAGTATCATTTTTGGGTTTTATAATTCCATTAAACTCGTATCCAATGCTATTTGCAGCCTTTTCTACTTCCTGGGCAATAAATCCTGACTGCAAATCTGTGGTCCCTGTTTTCATTTTGTAATTTACCGGGCGCAGTTTAGTAATAAAGTCTAACCCATATGGGCTTGTTACAATATCTTTTTTTAAACGCATATCTGAACCAATAGACCAGTTTACTGCTCCGCCAATATCTGTCACAAAAAGATTTCCTATTTGTACAGAATTACTGCCTCGTCCATTAGCTCCATATCCTATAACTATCTGATTTGTCTGGTTATCTCCTAATGGCTTGCTGCCATAACCTATCATAACAGAATTATCTACCATCGCAACACTGCCAGCACTATGTGGACCAATAACGACATTATTACTTCCTGATCTGTTATTATCTAATGCCTGATAGCCCAAAACAATATTGTCATTACCTGTAGTGTTTCTGGATAAACCATGTCCTATTGATATATTCTGACTTCCTGTTGTATTTGAAGACATTACTGCAAAGCCAATTGCTACATTTTCATGTCCACTGGTAAGGTTGTAAAGCGATTCACGTCCAATGGCAACATTAGTATTGCCAATGGTAGCCTTGAGCATGGCATAATCTCCTATCGCTACATTTGTTCTTCCCCCTGTATTATTATAAAGCGCCTGATACCCAATTCCAATATTACTATCTCCATTAAAGTTATTATAAAGCGCCTGATATCCAATTCCAATATTTTGATCTCCACTAGTAGTGCTATAAAGCGATTGATCTCCTATTCCAATATTACTGTTTGCAGTAGTATTTTTACTCAAAGTCCCAGTACCCAAGGCAATATTATTAATTCCAGTTGTAGTGTTATTTAATGCACCAAATCCAAAAGAAGTATTATTAATACCTAGTAAACCACTCATAATATTATTTCTCTTAAATACTAAGTCAGCATTATCCATAGTTCCTAAAAAATGCAGGCTTGGATCTATATTTGCGTTTCCACTTGTATCCCAGCCGTTATTTTGTCTTGCACGGAGAACACCCGTGTATGAGTCTACTGTAACAATATAATTATCATTTATATCTGCATAACCTTCGCTTAATTTAAGCCCCTTAATAGCAAGTGTGAAAGCATCTGTTGTAGTTAAGACAGAAGGCTGTACTAAAGCCCCGCCAAGCTGTATATGGTTATTGTTAAGTGTTAAACCATTGTCTGCTGTGCCTGGAGCAGCAGGATAAACAACTACTTTTTTTCCGTTTGGCGTAACAACCGTTTCGGTTTGTGCCATCATAAATGCGCTTTGAATCAATAAGAGCCAGCATGTAATTTTTTTCATTTTAAAACCTTTTGTTTTTTGTAGGAGTGGCAAGTTAAGGGACATCTGAGAATTCAATAGGATTAAGAAGTTTTTTTTATAAGAAAATAGGGTTAATTTTTGAAAAAAGAAAGTTGTCGAAACATATTAATTCTGTTGTTAGGGCAGAGATATAAAAACCCACTAAATATACCTCACCATTAACTTTATGTTTGTTGTTTCTTATGGAATGTTTTTAAAAAATTAGCTTTATACAAAAAAACAGGTGTAAATACGCAGCTGTACCTGTTTGTTTTGTAAGTATTTTTGTGAAATATTTCTAAATAAATTATAACATACAAGATGCTAGGTTTTATTCTTTCGATTTTAATTTTCCTTTTAGAACAGTTCAGCTAATACGGCTGTTTTAACTTATCGTATAATTTCCTGCCACTTTTTCACTACGAAAAGGTTTGTTCTTTTTTTGCATATTATTTTTCTAATTTTGTGCCATGAAAAAAGCTTTCCAACTCTTCGATTTTACCCAGAAGGTCAATTACAAAAATGAAATTTTAGCCGGTTTAACCGTAGCAATGACTATGATTCCAGAATCTTTATCGTTTGCTATCTTGGCTGGATTTCCGCCTTTGGTCGGACTATATGCCGCATTTATTGCGGGTTTAGTAACCGCTATATTTGGCGGAAGACCTGGAATGATCTCTGGCGGAGCGGGGGCAACGGTAATAGTTTTGATTGCTCTGATGAAATCACACGGAATAGAATATGTTTTTGCTGCCGTCGCACTTGGCGGAGTAGTGCAAATTTGTATCGGACTTTTTAAACTCGGAAAATTTATTCGGTTAGTGCCGCAGCCCGTTATGTTTGGTTTTGTAAACGGATTAGCAGTTGTGATTTTTATGTCGCAGCTGGAACAGTTTAAAACGATGGTAAACGGTCAGGTTTCTTGGCTTCAGGGAACTCCTTTGTATATTATGCTCGGATTGGTTGCGCTGACAGTCGCTATTGTTTTGATTTTTCCTAAAATTACAAAAGCGGTTCCAGCTTCCTTAGTTGCTATTATGGTAGTTTTTGCTTTGGTAATTGTGTTTAATATCCAAACCAAAACGGTAGAAGATATTGCTTCCGTTCAAGGCGGTTTTCCTCCATTTCATATTCCTAATATTCCAATTTCTTTTGAGACTTTAAAAGTCATATTTCCCTATTCCGTAATTGTAGCGGCAGTTGGTTTGACGGAAGGTTTGCTTACGCTGAATTTAGTCGACGAAATTACCGGAACGCGCGGAAACAGCAATCGTGAATGTATTGCGCAGGGAAGCTCTAATATTTTAAACGGCTTTTTCTACGGAATGGGAGGATGCCCAATGATTGCACAAACTTTGGTGAATCTTGGTGCTGGATCGAGAGCAAGACTTTCTGGAATTATTGCTTCATTGACGATCTTAATAATCATACTTTTTGGAGCGCCTGTAATTGGTAAATTGCCAATGGCGGCTTTAGTTGGCGTTATGATGATGGTTGCCATTACGACTTTTGAATGGGCGAGTTTCAGAATTATCAACAAAATGCCAAGACACGATATTTTCGTTGGAATTCTGGTTGCTTTAATTACAATTGTACTGCACAATCTGGCTTTGGCAGTTTTAATTGGTGTGATTATTTCGGCTTTGGTTTTTGCCTGGGAAAGTGCCAAAAGAATTCGTGCCAGACAATATGTTGATGAAGAAGGAATAAAGCATTATGAAATTTACGGTCCGTTATTCTTCGGATCTATAACGGCTTTTATGGAAAAGTTCGATATTCAAAACGATCCAAATCATGTGATTATTGACTTTAAAGAAAGCCGCGTTTCAGATATGTCGGCCATTGAAGCCTTGAATAATCTGACTAAGAAATACAATCTGGAAAATAAAACAATAGAATTGCAACATTTAAGCTCAGATTGCATGCAATTACTTAAAAACGCCGATGCGGTTATTAATGTCAATGTTATTGAAGATCCGACTTATAAAGTGGTGTCTTGATAATGGTTAATTATTAATTGTGAATTGTAAATTGTGAATTATGAATTGACCTTACATTAAACCCGACAGGTTTTAAAAACCTGTCGGGTTTGTTGTTTCGATCACATAACGTGTATTCTGTAGAGACGCACAGCAGTGCGTCTACATAATGTTTGGTTATCATTTCTCATCATACCGTAAACCCGACAGGTTTTAAAAACCTGTCGGGTTTGTTGTTTCGATCACATAACGTATATTCTGTAGAGACGCACTGCAGTGCGTCTTATGCGTTACGCGGCCACACAGTTTTGATATGCGTTACGTAGACGCACTGCAGTGCGTCTCTACAAATATACTTTGGGTAATTAGACATTTGTAAAAATTATCTAATTGACAAATTTCCTAATCAGCATAATTTGATTTTCGTAACTTTGCCAAATGAAACTAACAGAAACACTCGAAGATTTTTATACCGTAAAAATAAAAGGAATGCCCGAGAATCTTAAAAAAGAAATCGGACATTTTAATGTTTTTAAATTAGATGATTATGTTGGGAGTACTTGTAATCCATTGCCTTATACACGAAAAGACTTTTATAAAATAAGTTTAATCATTGGTAAAAACAAAGTACATTATGCCGATAAAGTTGTCACGATAGAAGATCAAGCTTTGTTTTTTGCAAATCCGCAGATTCCATATAGCTGGGAACATATTGATGAAAATCAAACCGGATTTTTCTGCATTTTTACTGATGCCTTTTTTAATCAATTTGGGAATTTAAAAGAATATCCTTTGTTCCAGCCCGGCGGAAATCCAGTTGTTCCTATTTCAAATGAATTAGCAGAATCTTTAAAAAGAGTTTATTTGAAAATGTTTGACGAAATCAATTCAGATTACGCTTTTAAATATGATGTCCTTCGTAATTTGGTTTTTGAAATTATTCATCTTGCACTCAAAACACAAACTGTAACTAGTTCATTATATAGTAAATCGAATGCAACTATTCGGGTTTCTTCCTTGTTTTTAGAGTTATTAGAACGCCAGTTTCCGATTGAATCGATATCGCAGCAAATCAATTTTCGTTCCCCATCTGAATTTGCCAATCAGTTAAATGTGCATGTCAATCATTTGAATAAAGCTTTAAAAGAAACCACAGGAAAAACAACTTCGCAGATTATTGCCGAAAGAATTGTTCAGGAAGCAATGATTTTACTGAAACAAACCAATTGGAATATAAATGAAATTGCGTGGTGTTTAGGTTTCGAAGAACTGTCTCATTTCATCAATTTCTTCAAGAAAAATGTTCAGGTTTCTCCTAAAAACTATCGTCTGACTGAAATTATTTGATTTTTGCAACTTCTTGCTTGATTGCTTTAATTTTTAAGAAGTACTTAGCCAATACCTTTGTCGTGTAATTAAAACGTAAAAATTTAATATCATGGAAAATAACAAAGTTTGGTTTATCACAGGTGCGTCAAAAGGACTTGGATTAGAATTAGCTAAAAAATTATTGGCAGAAGGTTATCAAGTGGCAGCAACTTCTAGAAGTGAAGAAACTTTAATAAAGGTTTTAGGAAATACATCAGAGAATTTTCTTCCTCTTGAAATGGATTTGGTTAATGAAAAAAGCGTTAAAAATGCTATTGAATTGGCAGTAAGTCATTTTAAAACCATTGATGTTTTGGTAAACAATGCTGGTTACGGTCTGCTAGGAGCATTAGAAGAATTGACTGATGCTGAAGCCAGAAAAAACTACGAAGTAAATGTTTTCGGATTATTGAATGTGATCAGAAATACAATGCCTTATATGCGTGCTGCGAGATCTGGACATATTTTTAATATTTCTTCTGTGGGAGGTTATTATGGAGAATTTCCGGGCTGGGGAATTTACTGTTCTACAAAATTTGCAGTTGCCGGTTTAACAGAATCTTTGGCTGCGGAAGTAAAAGAATTTGGGGTTCACGCAACAATCGTTTATCCGGGTTATTTTAGAACCGATTTCTTAAAGGACAGTTCATTGTTACTGCCTCAAAATCCGATTGCAGATTATAAAGAAGTAAGACAATCTGAAAACGCTCACAAAGAGGATATTAACGAAAATCAGCCAGGTGATCCAGTAAAATTAGCTGAAGCATTAATTAAAATGAATCATGAAGAAAATCCTGCTTTGCATTTGTTCTTAGGTGAAGATGCTTATAATATGGCAAACCAAAAGATTGCAAGTGTTCAAAAACAATTAGAAGAATGGAAATCAGTTTCAGTTTCGACAGGGTTTTAATTTCAATTAGATTATTAGAAAATGTGTCAATTTGATAATTGACTTACAATATCCCATTTTTCTGTAGAGACGCACTGCAGTGCGTACCAACAAAATGTAGGAAACCCGACAGGTTTTTAAAACCTGTCGGGTTTATTTGTTTAAACGTTAAGTGAATATCAGGCATAGACGCACTGCAGTGCGTCTCTACAGATATGCTGTGTGTTTAATTAATGAAATTGCTACATTATCTAATTTGCCAACGCCGATTTTACATCGCTCAATTTTCCATCAATCTCTCCCGTTTGCAAACCTAATATATGTGCAATCAACGGATAAACCGAAACATTTTGAAAAGTTTTGACTGTCTTATCGGCTTTAAAAGCAGGACCTTTTGCATAAAAAATGGCATGCATATCTTTTTCGTTATTGTCATAACCATGCGTACCGCCTTTTATGTGATTACTTTCTTTACTCACTAAACTATATCCTTTTTCGGCTTCAATAACAAAATCATGCACACGCGGATTGGTTCCGTAATGCAGTCTTTTTGGAACTTCAGCTGATTTCCAGAATTTAATATGAGGCACTTTTTTTAAAGCATTGGCTATTGAATCTTGAAATCCAGTTTTTGCCTGCAGGCTCATAATTGGATTAATTACATCTTTGTAACCCAGCCATTCTGGTTTTAAATAATCTAAAACTGCTACTTTTTTATCATTACTGATAGAAGCCATTCCGTGGTCTGAAACAATAATTAAGTTGATTTGTTTTCCGATTGGTAATTGGTTTAATTTTTGAGATAATTCACCCATAATAGAATCCATTTTGATGACCATTTTTTTGTTTTCCGGCGAAAGCGGACCAAAATTATGTCCCGTATGATCTGGTTCATCAAAATACAAAGTCACAAGATGAGGTCGTTGTTTTTCTGGAAGCTGGAGCCATTTCATAACCGTATCAATTCTGGCTTCATACGGGATTTTACCATTGTAATTTTTGAAATAACTTGGGTTTCTTTTATCAATATCAGAACCAGGCCAAAAGAAAGAAGCGGTTTTTACACCTTGTTCTTCTGCTAAATTCCAAATCGGATTTCCACCATAAAAGCGAGAATCATTTTTTGCATTAGAGGATAATGAAAATGCTTCGTTCATTGAAGCATCATAAAAAATGTTATTAATAATTCCGTGATGATCAGGGTAAAGTCCTGTTACAATTGAATAATGATTAGGAAAAGTTTTGGTTGGATAAGAAGGTTTCATCGATTTTGCGTGAACGCCTTCTTTAGCGATTTGTTTTAAGTTTGGAAGATTAAATTGCTTTGCATAATCCCAGCGAAATCCGTCCATCGAAACTAAAACAACATAATTATCTTTAGTATTTTGTGCTTGTAAAACAAATGAAAATGAAAGAATAAGTAAAGAAATAAAAGGGGTAAGAAGTTTTTTCATTATTGAAATTTATTGAAGACACAAAGTTACCAATAAGTATATTTAAGAGCAAAAACAGAATGTTAAACAATCTTAAATTTAAAAATGCCTTGCCACGAATTGTCTTTATTTGAAAAAGGTTGCCGCGAATTTCACGAATTTTCACGAATGCTTTGTGTTGGAAAAGGTTTGCCAGAGATTAAAAAGATTTTCACAAATTATGATCTTTTTAATCCTTTAATCTTTGGCAAAAAAAACGCCGGATAAAAAATATCCGGCGTTTTAAGTTTTAAGAAAAGAACGAATTACATCATTCCTGGCATTCCGCCTCCCATTGGCATACCGCCAGCGTTTTCTTCTTTAATATCAATTAATGCACATTCTGTAGTTAAGATCATTCCAGAAACAGATGCAGCATTTTCAAGTGCTACACGAGTTACTTTTTTAGGATCGATAATTCCAGCAGAAAGCATATCTACATATTCATCCGTTTTTGCATTGTATCCAAAATCACCTGAACCTTCAGAAACTTTAGCTACAACAACAGAACCTTCAAGACCTGCGTTTTCAACGATAGTTCTCAATGGAGATTCAACAGCACGAGAAACGATTTGAATTCCTGTAGCCTCGTCAGCGTTATCTGCTTTTAAGTCTGCTAAAGCAAGTTTAGCTCTTAATAAGGCAACACCACCACCAGCAACGATTCCTTCTTCAACAGCAGCACGAGTAGCGTGTAAAGCATCGTCAACTCTGTCTTTTTTCTCTTTCATTTCAACTTCAGAAGCAGCACCAACATAAAGAACAGCAACACCACCAGCTAATTTAGCCAGACGCTCTTGCAATTTTTCTTTATCATAATCAGACGTAGTAGTTTCCATCTGACCTTTAATTTGGTTTACTCTGTTTTTGATAATATCAGCTTCACCAGCACCACTTACAATAGTAGTGTTGTCTTTGTCGATAGAAACTCTTTTTGCGTTTCCTAACATCTCGATAGTTGTATTTTCAAGAGTATATCCTCTTTCTTCAGAAATTACAGTTCCACCAGTTAAGATTGCGATATCTTCTAACATTGCTTTTCTTCTGTCTCCAAAACCAGGAGCTTTTACAGCAGCAATTTTAAGAGCACCTCTTAATTTATTTACTACCAAAGTAGAAAGAGCTTCTCCGTCAACATCTTCAGCAATAATCAATAAAGGTTTTCCTGATTGAGCAACTGGCTCTAAAACTGGAAGTAATTCTTTTAAAGAAGAAACTTTTTTGTCGTATAATAAAATGTAAGGAGAATCTAATTCAACTTCCATTTTCTCTGGATTTGTTACGAAGTAAGGAGAAAGATATCCTCTGTCAAACTGCATACCTTCAACAACGTCTACGAAAGTATCAGTTCCTTTAGCTTCTTCAACAGTAATAACACCTTCTTTACCTACTTTAGCGAAAGCAGTAGCGATTAAATCACCAATCACTTCATCATTGTTTGCAGAGATAGAAGCAATTTGTTTGATTTTGTCAGAATCGCTTCCAACCACTTTAGCTTGTTTTGCTAAGTCAGCAACAATAGCTTCAACAGCTTTGTCAATTCCGCGTTTCAAATCCATTGGATTTGCACCTGCAGCAACGTTTTTAAGACCTTCTTTTACGATTGCCTGAGCTAAAACTGTTGCAGTTGTGGTTCCGTCTCCTGCTAAATCATTGGTTTTAGAAGCAACTTCTTTAACCATTTGTGCGCCCATATTTTCTAACGGGTCTTTTAATTCGATTTCTTTTGCAACCGAAACACCATCTTTGGTAACTGTTGGTCCCCCAAATGATTTTCCAATAATTACGTTACGACCTTTTGGTCCAAGTGTAACTTTTACAGCATTTGCTAATGCATCAACACCACGTTTTAATCCGTCACGTGCTTCAATATCAAATTTTATATCTTTTGCCATTTTTATTTTTTGCTTTAGGCAGTAGGCTTTAGGCTTTATGCCTTTCTACTGCTTGGTTAATTTTTTTATTTGCTTTAGGCAGTAGGCTTTAGGCTTTATGCCTTTCTAATGCTTGGTTAATTTTTTTTTATTGCTTTACGCTTTGTTTGGAAGCTTATAGCTTACAGCTTACAGCCTATTGCTGTACTAATACTTGTTTTAATTTGTAAATTTTGCTTTTTATACTGTTGATTTTTTCTAATTGATTTTCTGCAATTTCATTATTAAGATATTGTAGGTCTTTAGCTAAAATCAAGAGGTATTCTGTTTCATTGGCAGAACCTAAAGCGATGTTGAGAAATTGATTGAATTCTTTATCACTATTTCTTCCACATCCTTCACTAATATTAGTTGGGATTGATGAGGATGCTCTTCTTACTTGACTTGTTAATCCATATAATTCTTCTTTTGGAAATAAAGAAGTTAATTTATAGATTTCTAAAGTTAAAGAATGGCTTAAATGCCAAATATCGTATTTTTTAAAATCTCTCATTTTTTTTGAAAGCTTTAGGCAATAGGCTATAGACTTTTTATACTCTTCGAAAGAGACTTATAGCTTAAAGCTTACGGCTTACAGCACTATTAGATTATCGCTAAGATATCATCCTCACGCATAATCAAATAATCAGTTCCTTCTAATTTTAGTTCTGTTCCGGCATATTTTCCGTAGAGAACAGTATCACCAACTTTTACAGTCATTGTATGATCTTTAGATCCGTTTCCTACTGCAACTACAGTTCCTTTTTGAGGTTTTTCTTTGGCAGTATCTGGAATAAAAATACCCGAAGCAGTTTTAGTTTCAGCTGCAACAGGCTCAATAAGTACGCGGTCTGAAAGCGGTTTAATGTTTAAAGCCATGATTTTATATTATTATTAGTTATACATTTTTTATGTTCTATAAACTTTCAGAAATTATGCCATGCTGGTAAAACTGACATTATTTCTTAAAAAAAATGCCAGCTTTGACAGGCTGGCATTAGATTTTATATGAGCTAAGATTATTTAGCTGCTGGTGCTGCTGGAGCAGGAGTATTTCCTTGTGCTGGTACTGCAGGCGTATTTGCAGGAGCCTCAGTTTTTTCAATGATTTTAGATTCAGTATCACTTAAAGATCCAGAGAAACTTAAGCTTGAAAGTAAAATTAACACAATAAGAACTGTAGCTAAAGTCCAAGTACTTTTGTCTAAAAAGTCAGTTGTTTTTTGTACGCCGCCTAACATCTGCGTTCCGCTGATAGTAGAAGACAATCCGCCTCCCTTAGGGTTTTGTACCATAATAACTACGATCAATAGAAAACAAACTATTGTGATTAAAACTAAAAAAATTGAAAATGTGCTCATTACTTAATTATTGTTATTGTTATTTTGTTGTAAAATCTTTATATCCGATATGCGGTCTGCAAAGAAAGTAATTTTTTCTGGATATTTCAAAATTAATATTTCATATGCTTGAATTGCTTTTGTATATTTCTTTTGTTCCAGATATACTCTAGCCAAAGTCTCTGTCATTAGATATGAATTGTCTTCAGAATTGCTCTCTAATTGGACTACCGGAACACTTGTACCAGGTTTTACAGGAGAGATTTTCGGATTAGTTTCGATAAATTTATCGATAATTTCAGCCTTTTTTAGTCTCTCTTCATCAATTACTTTTTCTTCTTTTTTTGTTTCAACAGCTTCATTTATGATTTCTTCTTCTGATGAAACTTCATCTGAACGGTCAATTGGTTCTGTTCGAGATAATTGCAGCCATTCTTGGAAAGAGTGTTTTTCATTAAATGAAAAATCTAAAGGCTTGCCAATTTCTAAATGTTCTGCTGCAGTTTTAACTGCTTCATTTATTTCTTCGTCTTGCGATTCTTCATTTTCTATTTGAATCTCTTGCTGAACTTCTTCTTTGATTGGCTCCTCAACTTCTTCTGGAGCTTCTTGAGGAATTTCTTCCTTAATCACTTCTTTTGGAGATGCTGTTTCAGATTCTTTAATAGAAGAAAGAATAGATCGCTCAATTGGATTAATCTTGAATTCTGGAATTATCATTTCTTCGATAACACTTTCATCTTCGTCTTCTTCAACTGAGTTTAAAACCGGCTGTTCAATAACAGAATCAATTTTAGTTTCTTCTATTTTTGCTGGTTCTTCAGGAATTGAGGCTTCGGCTTCTTTAATTGAATTTAAAATCGAACGCTCAATTGCTGGATCAATTTTAGATTCCTCAACTTTTACGGGCTTTGGTGTAGAAAGAGTTTCAGCTTCTTTAATTGAACTTAAAATAGAATCTTCAATACGATTAATTTTAGGCTCTTCCGTTTTTATTTGCTCTGTTGTTGAAAAAGTTTCGGTTTCTTCTTTACTATCAGAACTTGATTCTTCAAGAATATCAATTTTATTTTCTTCTTCAACTACTGGTTTTTCATAAGTAATTGAGTGCGCTTCTTTAATTGAAGTAAAAATAGACGGATCTATTTCTGGAAGCGTTTTTGGTTCTTCGATTTTTACAGGTTTCTCAAAAGTTACGGTTTGCGCTTCTTTGATTGCAGTAAAAATAGAAGGATCTATTTCTGGAATATTCTTTGGCTCTTCAGTCTTTATTGGTTCCTCTGCTTTTACAGGTTCTTCCAGTTTTACGGTTTCTTCGACTTTTACTGTTTTTTCTACTTCAACAAATTGATCTATAGAAGGAATTGCAGTTTCTTTACGAGAATCTGAAATTGATTCTTCTATAAATTCAGTTGGTACTTCAATAGCTTTCTGAATTTGTGCAGGAGAAATTATTTCGCTTTCAAAAACAGTAATTTCCAGAAGATCTCTAAGTTTTTGTTCGTAGAAATCATTTTGAATAGAAGTAAAAGCTTCAGAAGTAATAAAATCAAACAAAACAGAACGATCTGAAGTGTGAGCGGCCGTAACTTTTAAAGCATAATTATACTTAAAGCTGTTTTGATTGTAAAGTCCTTTTAGTCTTAATGCTCGCGCACTTTGAAAATATGGAAACTCATTCAGAACACTTCCTAATGCGTCCGCCTGCCTTTCAGTAATAGCATCCGGTTTGTTCATTAAGTAGGTATAATCAGTAACGTTCATTCTTTTTTTTCTTTAGTTTACTCGTTTATTTGTTTAACCGTTTTTCTTTAGTTTAACCGTTTATTCGTTTAATTGATAACTGTTTAATTGTTAACTATTTAAATGTTTATCGTTTTAGAATCGATTAAACGATTAAACAAATAAACGATTTCAACAAATAAACATAAATTACCATTTAGCCAATGATTCATTAAATATGTCTTGTGTAATTCTTTCAAAAATGACTCTTAACGCTTCGTTTAAAACTGATCCTGTCGGAAGATCCTGACCTGGGAAATCATAGTAGAACTCAAAAGATTTTTCAAAATCATCTGTTTCTTTCTTTTTATTCATAAATCTCACATTCACACGAATTGTTAAACGGTTTTGTGACGCCTGCTGATCTGCAGTTGCTGTCATTGGGGTTATTCTGTAATCTGTAATTTCTCCCTCGTATACTAAATCACCGCCGTTACTCACCAAATTTAAGTTGGTTTGATTCATAATCAAATCCTGCAGATTTAATGTAAAAGTCCTGTCGATTCCAGGTTCAACTAAATCCGCATTATTCTGGAAAAAGTTAACTTGAAATGTTTTTGCATTAATCTGCCCTGTTGTTCCTGTAAAGTTATAAAAGCCACAACCGCTTAACATGAACAAGCTGATTAATGCGAAGAAAGAATATATTTTTTTCATAAAATGTAATGGTAATAAATTCCAAAATTTAAATTCCAAATTGGTCAGGGAACTTCAAATCTTTTAAACTTCCAATTTCCAATTATTTTTCAAATATAGCAATTTGGAATTTGGAATTTATTCTTTGGAATTTTCTATAGGTCAAATTGTTTGATTTTGCGGTATAAAGTTCTTTCAGAAATACCTAATTCATCTGCTGCGGCTTTACGTTTTCCTTTGTTTTTTTCTAATGATTTTTTGATCATTTCGATTTCTTTTTGTTCCAATCGTAAAACTTCTTCTTCCTCAATAGTTTCAGCAAATAAATAATTATCGTCTTGTATTTGATAATTTTCTTCGCGTACAGCTGGAGCAGTCATAACAGCGGTTCTTGGTTCTTCTTCAAAATCAATTTCGCTGTCGTTTTGTTGATTTCCGTAAATTTTCTGAATTAAATTCGGATTAATGTCCTGTACTTTAGAAGTGCCATTTTTCATTAGTTCTAAAGTCAGTTTTTTCAAGTCGTTCAGATCACTTTTCATATCAAAAAGAACTTTATATAAAATGTCTCTTTCTGTACTAAAGTCACTTTCTTTTTTATTTTCATTAATAACAGAAGGTAAGCTTCTTCCTTCGGCAGGTAGATAGGATTGTAAAGTTGCCAGCGTGATATCGCGATTGGTTTCTAAAACAGAAATCTGTTCAGCCACATTTCGAAGCTGGCGAATATTACCGCTCCATCTAAATTTCTGTAATAACTGTACAGAATCATCATCTAGTTTTAAGGGCGGCATTTTGTATTTATGAGCAAAATCTGCCACAAATTTTCTGAACAATAAATGAATGTCATCGTTTCTTTCTCGTAAAGGCGGCAGCGTAATTTCTACAGTACTTAAACGATAGTACAAATCTTCACGAAATTTACCTTTTTCAATTGCATTGAATAAATTCACATTGGTAGCAGCAACAATACGAACATTTGTTTTTTGAACCTGAGACGAACCAACCTTAATGAATTCTCCATTTTCTAAAACACGAAGCAGTCTTACTTGTGTTGTCAATGGTAATTCACCAACTTCATCAAGAAAGATAGTTCCTCCGTCGGCTACTTCAAAATAACCTTCACGTGTGCTTGTTGCACCTGTAAAAGCACCTTTTTCGTGGCCAAAAAGTTCACTGTCAATAGTCCCTTCTGGAATAGCTCCACAGTTTACAGCAATATATTTTCCGTGCTTTCTGTGCGAAAGCGAATGTATAATTCTAGGAATATTTTCTTTACCAACACCACTTTCCCCAGTCACCATAACCGAAATATCAGTTGGAGCAACCTGAATGGCTTTTTCGATAGCACGATTTAATTTAGGATCATTTCCAATAATCTCAAATCGTTGTTTTATTGCTTGAACTGTTTCCATAAAATAGTTATTTCTTGGATTATTATTTAACAGAATAATTAAAAGTCAGGCCTCCGTATTCTTTATTGTCTTCGGTTGAAATTCTGGACATTTTTAAAGGTAAGTTATTCAATTGATAACTATAAGTGTTTTTATATACATTGTCGATTGGAATGCCTCCAAACTCAGGGACTGGATAAGTAGTTTTTATTAAATTATTTTTTCCTGTGCCTGCAACATGATCCTGAATACTTCCTCTTTCCAAAACAAAAGGATAATCATTGCTTAAAATATAGTTCATATAATGATTCATATAAACCTGATGTACTGGGTTTATTTTATCATCATATTCGTAGGTAACAGATCCGGCGTACAGATTTGCAGGACTGTCTGATAAATCGTGCGTACCATCTGTCGATATTTTTAATGAAATCAAATTTTTGTTTTTGTCATATTTTAAAGTTGCATACGAGCTTGTTCTTATTGGTCTGTTCTCTTTAGCAGGATAATCAACATAATTGTGTTTAGAAATAAGCAGCCCTTCATCGTTAAATGTGTACTGAACTTTTACGTGATTAAAATTTGGATCATCCGCAGAAATCAATTCACCAGTCACAACATTTTTATTGTGAGTAAATAGCCAAACAAAAAGTTTTCCTGCAGTCCCAACTTTTCTGGAATCCTTCTCCATTTTAATAATTTGGCCATTACTATTATAAGTAAAAGTGGTTGTCACAGGAGCACTATCAGGACTTATAGCTATTTCAGTCATTCTGTTGTTAGAGTCGTACGAAAAATCTATAAATATTTCTCCTTTTGAACGCGTTATTTTATCGTATCGGGTACCCTTATTATCAAATAGATGTATATTTCCGTATTCACCATATTCTTTATAGTTTTTTAAAATAGTACCTTCTATATTCTCAGACTCGGAAGCTGAATTGTTATCATTTGAACACGATAGAATAAATAATGAGAGTAATAGAATAATGATTTTTTTCATAGTGAATAATATCGAAATAAACTGTTATTGTATATGTCTTTAAAGTTTTAAGTTACAAAGAAAACCTGAAATTAGAAACTTGAAATAAATTTTCTTAATTCATAGCGCTTAGTTCTACTGCTTCTCCTTTTAATGTTCCGGAAGTACAGCTTGTGATTTTTACGTTTACGAAATCACCAATTTTGTAGTTTTCTTTCGGGAAAACAACTGTAATACTTTGAGAATTTCTTCCAGAGAATTCTTCGGTTGATTTTTTAGAAACTTTCTCTACCAAAACTTCAACTGTTTTTCCAACAAATTCTTCGCTTCTAAACCAAGCGTGTTTTTGCTGTAAATCAACAATTTCTTGTAATCTTCTAGCCTTTGTTTCTTCTTCAACATCATCCTTCATTTTTCTTCCTGCCAAAGTTCCAGGGCGTTCAGAATACGAATACATATAACCAAAATTATATTTCACATATTCCATTAAACTCACCGTATCTTGATGATCTTGTTCTGTTTCAGTTGGAAAACCGGCAATCATATCTTGCGAAATTGAAGCATCTGGAACAATTGATCTGATTTTGTCAATCAAAGCCATATATTCTTCACGCGTATGCAGACGATTCATTTCTTTTAAAATTCTATTACTTCCAGATTGAACTGGTAAGTGTATGTGCTTACAGATATTTGGATATTTCGCAATAACATGCAAAATACTTTCGTGCATATCCTGCGGATTAGAAGTCGAAAATCTAATACGCATTTTAGGAAAACCAACAGCCACCATTTCAAGTAATTGATCAAAATCGACTGCAGTTGCTTTTTGCATTTCAGAAGCGTTTACGAAATCCTTTTTCAAACCGCCGCCGTACCAAAGGTAACTGTCAACATTTTGCCCTAAAAGAGTAATTTCTTTAAAACCTTTATTCCATAAATCCTGAATTTCAGAGATGATACTTTGAGGTTCACGACTGCGCTCACGACCACGTGTAAAAGGCACAACGCAAAACGTACACATATTATCGCAGCCACGGGTAATAGAAACCAAAGCGGTAATTCCGTTACTCATTAAACGAACAGGCGAAATATCTCCGTAAGTTTCCTCTTTTGATAAAATTACATTGATAGCGTCACGGCCTTCTTCCACTTCTGCCAATAAATTCGGCAGATCTTTATAAGCATCAGGGCCAACAACAAGGTCGACTATTTTCTCTTCTTCCAAAAACTGACTTTTCAAACGCTCCGCCATGCAGCCCAAAACCCCAACTTTCATTTTCGGATTAGTGCGTTTTACAGCATTGTATTTCTCAAGACGTTTGCGAATAGTTTGCTCGGCTTTGTCTCGAATAGAGCAGGTGTTTACCAAAACCAAATCGGCTTCTTCCAAAACAGAAGTGGTATTATAACCTCCGGCAGACAAAATGGAAGCTACGACTTCACTGTCCGAAAAATTCATCGCACAGCCGTAACTTTCTATAAAAAGTTTTTTAGTATTCTCAGGTTTATTTTCCAAAACAAGACTTTCGCCCTGCTTGCTTTCTTCAATAATCTTTTCCATTGTAAAATTTCAAAGTGCAAAGATAGCGTAAATACAGTCAATATGACAAGATGGCAGGAAAGAAATTTTAGATTTTAGAATGCAGATTTTAGATTTTTATGATTTTTGTAAAATTTTATGATTCTAAAATATTTAAATAGCCACAGATTAAAAGATTAAAAAGAATTCTCATAGCTTTGGGAACTTTGTTCTGAATTTTAGCTTAGAAAAAACTTTCCGAACTTTGCGTAAATCTTTGTGAGCTTTGTGGTTAAATTTTTTCAGAAGCAATTTCCAGCTTTACGTTTCAAGTCCTCGCAAAAAATTAAAAGTTTCTAATGTTTTAAAAAGAGCTTCCGTTGGTCGCTTTTTTAAAACAAGAAACTTTTAATTTTTTTACTCCGGGCTTTTCACTGCAATCTGGGCTAGAACCATTGGTCTCAAAAAGAACATTTCTCGGTCATAAATCATTAAAAGTTATACCTATATATATTATCGAGATTATTACAGATAAATCTGCAATTTTAAGTTTCATAATATCAAAATACTTCAAAAATTCATAAGCAAGGTTAATATTTAAAAAAAATAGATACTTTTGTTGCAGAAAAATAGAGCAATGGCAAAGAATTTAGTAATAGTGGAGTCACCTGCAAAGGCGAAAACGATCGAGAAATTTCTTGGGAGCGATTTTCAGGTGGAGTCAAGTTATGGTCACATAGCCGACTTACCATCAAAGGAAATAGGGGTAGATGTAGAAAATGGTTTTAAACCTAAATATGAAGTTTCTCCGGATAAAAAAGCTTTGGTAAGTAAACTTAAAACACTATCTAAGAATGCCGAAATGGTTTGGTTAGCAAGTGATGAGGACCGCGAAGGAGAAGCTATTTCATGGCACTTGGCGGAAGAATTGAAATTAGATATAAAAAAAACCAAACGAATTGTTTTTCACGAAATTACAAAATCTGCAATTCTAAAAGCAATCGACAATCCAAGAGAGATTGATTATAATTTAGTAAATGCACAGCAGGCAAGAAGAGTATTAGACCGTTTAGTAGGTTACGAATTGTCTCCTGTTTTATGGAGAAAAATCAAAGGCGGACTTTCTGCTGGTCGTGTACAATCTGTTTCTGTTCGCTTGATTGTTGAAAGAGAACGTGAAATTCAAAACTTTACTGCAGTTGCATCCTATTCAATTGTTGCAGAATTTGTAAATGAAGCGGGAAAAGTTTTCAAAGCAAAACTGCCTAAAAATTTCAATACAAAAAAAGAAGCCGAAGATTTCTTAAATCAAAATATCGGTTCTAAATATAAGGTAGCTGATTTAGAAACTAAACCTACCAAAAAATCACCAACATCACCTTTTACAACTTCTACGCTTCAACAAGAGGCGGCAAGAAAATTGTATCTGCCGGTTGGAATTACAATGCAGTTAGCACAGCGTCTGTACGAAGCAGGACTTATTACTTATATGAGAACTGACTCGGTAAACCTTTCTAAAGAAGCAATGGATGCCGCTGAAGCAGAAATCATAAAATCTTACGGAAAAGAATATTCTAAGCCTCGCGTTTTTGCTAATAAAAACAAAGGAGCCCAAGAAGCGCACGAAGCAATTCGTCCGACAGATATGTCTCGTCATACGGTAAATATCGATCGTGATCAGGCTCGTTTGTACGATTTGATCTGGAAAAGAACGTTGGCTTCGCAAATGAGCGATGCACAGCTGGAGAGAACAAACGTAAAAATTGAAGCAGATAATCACAGCGAAATTTTTACGGCTTCTGGGGAGGTCTTACTTTTTGAAGGTTTCTTAAAAGTTTATCTTGAAGGTCATGATGATGACGAAGAAGAACAAGAAGGAATGCTTCCTGCATTAAAAGTAAACGAAAAGTTAGCAAACAACTATATTACAGCTACAGAACGATATTCAAGACCACCTGCACGTTACACTGAGGCATCTTTGGTAAAAAAATTAGAAGAACTTGGAATTGGCCGTCCTTCTACTTATGCGCCAACGATTTCAACAATTATCAATAGAAATTATGTTGAAAAAGGAACGCTTGAAGGGCAGGAACGTAATTATACACAGCTTACTTTGCAAAACAGTAAAGTAGGTGAAAAACTCTTGAAAGAAAACACAGGTTCTGATAAAGGAAAATTGGTTCCTACAGATATCGGAACTATTGTGACTGATTTCTTAGTAAAGAATTTCGGAAACATTTTAGATTATAATTTCACAGCAAAAGTAGAACAGGATTTTGATGAAATTGCCGAAGGAAATATTGACTGGGCGATTATGATGCAGGAGTTCTACAATAAATTTCATCCAAATGTAAAAGAAGTTGAAGCAAATGCGGAACGTGAAAGCGGTGAAAGAATTTTAGGAAAAGATGCAGACGGAAGACAAGTCTCTGTTCGTTTAGGAAAATTTGGACCAATGGCTCAAATTGGAGAAGCAGATGATGAAGATAAAAAATTTGCCAGTTTAATGGCAGATCAAAATATTGGAAACATTACACTTGAAGAAGCTTTAAATTTATTTTTGCTTCCTAAAAGTTTAGGTGAATATAAAGGAGAAGAAGTAGAAGTAAGTAATGGCCGTTATGGTCCTTACGTTCGTCACGGAAGCGTTTTTATTTCATTGCCAAGAGGAGAAGATCCGTTGAATGTTTCTAAGGAAAGAGCACAGGAATTAATTGACGAAAAAGCACTTGCTGATGCGCCAATTGCAGTTTATAAGGGAGAAGCAGTTCAAAAAGGAGTGGGGCGTTTTGGTCCATTCATTAAATGGAACGGTCTTTTTATAAATGTCAATAAAAAATACAATTTTGATAATTTGTCACAAACAGATGTTGAAGAACTTATCGAAGAAAAACTTCAAAAAAACATCGATAAAGTCATTCATAATTGGGAAGACGAAGGAATTGTAGTAGAAAAGGCCCGTTGGGGACGTTCTGTAATTCTAAAAGGCAAAATGAAAATTGAATTGAGTAAAGATGTTGATGCAGCACAATTAACATTGGCACAAGTTCAAGAAATGATTGCCGCTAAAACACCTGCAAAGAAAACTGCAGCTAAAAAAACAACAACTGCTAAAAAAGCACCAGCTAAAAAAACAGCTGCTAAAAAGAAATAAGTATAGATGGAATTCGATTTTCTAGAACCAGTTAATGATGCGATTGTAAAATTCGTCAGCGCACTGTCTTCACAAGAGCTTGGGAGTAAAGTTGTCTTTCATACCCAAGATCAGTTTCCAGATATTGACAAAATTGATATTGCTATTATTGGTGTTTTGGAAGATCGTACCAACATCAATATGGTTAATGAAGTTAATCTTTCTGCAGTACGTAAAAAGTTGTATGGGATGTTTCCTGGTAACTGGGATGCATCGATTGCTGATCTAGGAGATATACTTGCAGGAGATTCTGTAGAGGATACTTATTTTGCATTAAAGAAAGTTACAGCTTCTTTAATTAAAAACAAAGTCATTCCTATAGTCCTGGGAGGTTCACAAGATTTAACATATGCGTTGTATCGTGCTTATGACGATTTGGAGCAAATGGTTAATATGGTTGCCGTTGATAATAAGTTTGATTTTGGAAAGGAAAACGAGTCAGTTTCAGCTAATTCGTATTTAACTAAGATCATTATTGATGAACCAAATAACCTTTTCAATTACTGTAATATAGGATATCAAACGTATTATAATTCGCAAGAAGAAATCGACTTGATCGAAAAGTTATTTTTTGATGCCTACCGTTTAGGGGAAATTTCAAATAAAATAACATTAGCAGAACCAATTTTTAGAGATGCAGATTTAGTTAGTATCGATTTAAATTCTGTAAAATCTTCTGCTTCAGGAAATACGGTTACTTTTGAGCCTAATGGTTTTAATGGAAAAGAAATCTGTGCTTTGGCAAGATATGCAGGAATTAGTGATAAAGTTTCCTCTTTTGGAATCTTTAATCACAATAGTTCTATGGCAGAGTCTGTAATTATTGCACAGATAGTTTGGTACTTTATAGAAGGGTATCATTATCGTTCAAAAGAGTATCCATTTGGAAGCCGTGCAAACTATTTAAAATATATAGTTCCTCTTGAAGATGAAGAACTGATTTTTTATAAAAGTGACAAAACAGATCGCTGGTGGATTGAAATTCCTTTTGAATCTAATGGTCACAATAAATTGAAAAGAAATACGTTATTACCCTGTTCTTATGACGAATATTTGTCGGCTTGCAACCAAGAATTGCCAGAAAGATGGTGGAAAGCACAGCGAAAAAATGCATTGTAAGTCGAAAATTTAAGCAAAATCTTAAATTTTTAAAATTAATTAAAAAAAGTTAAAATAAATTAGTAAGAAAATAATTATATATCATAAAAATTAACGTTTTACATCGATTTTTTGAAACAGTTTATCGGTAAAATATTTTTTTTTTATTTTATTTAACATTATTTTTGAACGGTAAAATAAATTTCGAAATTAGTATTGTTTTTTAGATAAATAATAAATACGTTTACGGACTTTTAATAATGAATAGATAATCCCAAATTTATATGAAGAAGTTTATTGCATTTGCAGCAATGTTAACACTAGTAATCGGCTGTGGTAAGTCAGGAGATAAAGGTGAATTAGTTGGTGTTACAGGAGGGAAATGGCATCCTGAGAAGCCTTATGGAATGACATTAGTTCCGGGTGGATCTTTTATAATGGGTAAATCAGATGCTGATTTAGCTAACGTAGAAGATGCTCCGACTAAAACAGTAACGGTTCGTTCATTTTATATGGATGAAACTGAAATTACAAATAGTGAGTACCGTCAATTTGTGGAATGGGTGAAAGATTCTACAATGAGAGTTCGTTTAGCAATCTTAGCTGATGAAACAGGACAAAAAGCTACTGATGGTAAAGGTTCAAAAGGTGGAAGTATATCTGATTATGCTTTCAACGATTCAGATCCAGAGAAAATGACTGCTTATGATAAATATATGTATGACAACTATTATAGTGTTGGTACAAAAGATGATCCATACGCTGGAAGAAAACTAAACAGAAAAGTTAAATTAATTAAAGATACAAAAGCTTATCCAGATGAATATTACGCTGAAGTAATGGATTCTATGTATTTGCCAATTGAAGAATCATACAATGGTTTAAGAACAATTGATGTAAATAAATTGAAATTTCGTTATTCTTGGATGGACATTCAAGCTGCTGCAAAAGCTAAAGTTGGAAAAAGAAGTGACTTCGTAAAAACAGAACAGGTAAATGTTTATCCTGATACTGCAGTTTGGATTAAAGATTTCGCTTACTCATACAATGAGCCAATGCATAATGATTATTTCTGGCACAAAGCTTACGGAGAATATCCTGTAGTTGGTGTTACTTGGAAACAAGCAAAAGCATTTTGTGCTTGGAGAACATTAAACAAAAACAGTTATATCAAATCTAAGAAAAAAGGGCGTGACCTAGTAAATGCTTTCAGATTGCCAACTGAAGCAGAATGGGAGTACGCTGCAAGAGGTGGTCTAGAATCTGCTACTTATCCTTGGGGAGGTCCTTATACTAAAAGTGATAGAGGTTGTTTCTTAGCAAACTTTAAACCAAGTAGAGGAGATTATGCTGCTGATGAAGCATTATATACTGTTGAAGCAAAATCATACGATGTAAACGGTTACGGATTATACAATATGGCAGGAAACGTTTCAGAATGGACTGACTCTGCTTACAATCCAAACGCTTACGAATATGTTTCAACAATGAATCCAAACGTAATTGATGGTAAAAATCAGAGAAAAGTGGTTCGTGGAGGTTCTTGGAAAGATGTTGCATACTTCTTACAAGTTAGTACTCGTGATCACGAATATGCTGATTCAGCTAGAAGTTATATCGGATTTAGAACTGTACAAGATTACATGGGAACTCAGGTAACTGGAAGCTCCAACACAAGAAAGTAATTTATAATTTTATCAATATCCAACAAATCTATTTAAATTAAAACCTAAAAAAAAGTATTATGGCATTATTAAGTAAAAAAGCAATGAATTTCGCTTATGGTATGGGAGCGGCAGTAGTAATCGTTGGAGCTTTATTCAAAATTACTCACTTTGAAATTGGACCATTAACAGGAACAGTTATGCTTTCAGTAGGATTGGTTACTGAGGCGTTAATCTTTGCACTTTCTGCTTTCGAACCTGTTGAAGACGAGTTAGATTGGACTCTTGTTTACCCTGAATTAGCTAACGGACAAGCTAGAAAAAAAGAGGTTAAAGTTGAAGCTCCAACAGAAGCTCAAGGATTATTATCTCAAAAATTAGATTCATTATTAAAAGAAGCTAAAATTGACGGTGAATTAATGTCAAGTTTAGGAAACAGCATCAAAAACTTCGAATCTGCTGCTAAAGGAATTGCTCCAACTGTAGATTCAATCGCAGGACAAAAGAAATATTCTGAAGAATTATCTGTTGCTGCTGCTCAAATGGAATCATTAAACAGTTTATATAAAGTACAGTTAGAAAGCGCTTCTAGAAACGCTGAAGCTAACAAAGAAATCGCTGAAAATGCTTCTAAATTAAAAGAGCAAATGCAATCTATGACTGCAAATATTGCTTCTTTAAACAGTGTTTACGGTGGTATGCTTTCTGCAATGAGTAACAAAGGATAATTAGTTTTTGACTAATATTAAATTTATTAATAAAGAACTAATTAGAAAAAAATGGCAGGAGGAAAATTAACCCCTAGACAGAAGATGATTAACCTGATGTATCTGGTTTTCATCGCAATGTTAGCAATGAACGTATCAAAAGAAGTAATTTCTGCTTTTGGTTTGATGAACGAAAAATTTGAAAGTGCAAATACAAGTTCAACGGAAACAAATACAGGTTTATTAACATCTTTAGATCAAAAAGCTGCTGAAGCAAAAGGAGAATTTGCTATTGCTGCAGTTACAGCTCATAAAGTTGAAACAATTACAAAAGATTTTTATGATTATATCGCTACTCTAAAAGCTCAGTCTATTAAAGGTTTCGAAGTTGAAAAAGAAACTGGAAAACTGCCATATGAGGCAATGGATAGAGGAGATAATATCGACGACTGGTTTACAGGAGACGGTTATACTAAAAAAGGTAACGAAATTATCGCTAAAATCGAAAAATACAAAGCTGATATTAAAGCTGTTTTAGGTACAGATAAAAAATACGCAGCAATTATTTCTGAGGTTGAAAAGAAATTTGATGTATCTGATGTTAAGAACAAAGATGGTATCAAAGAAAAATATTTAGCTTATCACTTCAAAGGATTCCCTGCAATTGCATCTGCTGCAAAACTTTCAACTTGGCAAAATGATGTTAAAAAAGTTGAAACAGATGTTTACAACAGTGCTTTAGGAAAAGCTGCAGTTGCTGCTGCTTCTTACAGTAATTACCAAGCAATCGTTGTTTTAGACAAAAACGCTTATTTCCAAGGAGAAAAAGTTACAGGTAAAGTTGTTTTAGGTCGTTATGACGAAAATACTAAACCTACTTCATTCCAAGGTCCTGGACAAATCGTAAACGGACAAGCTGTTATCTCTTTAACTGCTGGTGGAGTTGGAGAACAAAATATTAATGGACAATTTACTTTCTTAGAAGATGGTAAAAACATTCCACTTAAATTTGCTGGAACTTATGTTGTAGTTCCAAGACCAAACTCTGCTACAATTTCTGCAGATAAAATGAATGTAGTATATAGAGGAGTTGTTAACCCAATCTCTGTATCTTTTGCTGGTGTTGATGCTAACAAAATTGTTGCTAGTGCTCCAGGATTAGCTTCTGCTGGAAAACCAGGAAAATATAACATGAGCCCAGGTCAAGGTACTGAAGCTACAATTTCTGTAACAGGTACATTGCCAAACGGTGATAAAGTAACAGACAAGAAAACATTCAGAATTAAAGGTATTCCTGGTCCAACAGGAACAATTAGAGGTGAAATGGGTGTTGTAAAAGGACCTAAATCTAACCTTGAAATTGCTACTATTGGAGCGAAACTTCTTGATTTTGATTTTGAAGTTGGTTTAGACGTTGTTGGATTTAACATGAAAATTGCTGGACAGCCTACAGTTGTTGTTTCAGGAAACAAAATGAATGCACAATGTAAACAAGTACTTTCAAGAGCAGGTAAAGGAGACCAAGTTACTATTTCTGAAATTAAAACTAAACTGGTAGGTGCAGGTAGTTACTTATTGCCAAGAACTGCTCCAGTAATTTACGAAATACAATAATTAAGTAGTGTGAACTACGTTCAATATCTTATAATGATACCACGATGAAAGTAAGAAATTTTTTAATAGCCGTTGTTTCTATCGCTGGAGGTTTTGCTTCTAATGCGCAATCTAATTTGCTTAACGCAAAAACGCCTGCTCAGATAGGACTTAAAACTCCTGCTCAACTTATATCTGATAATGATAAGCCTTTAGCTTATGGTTATGTAGATGATAGAGATATTTTGATGGGTAAAACAACTTGGGAAATTATTGATTTAAATGAAAAAATCAATTTTCCATTGTACTTTCCTGTAGATACAGCTAATATTGGAGCTAATAGACGTTCTCTTTATGACGTTTTGACTAAAGCTATTAAAGGTGGAAAAATCACTGAAGTGTATACTGATAGTTATTTCAATACTAAAAAATCTATGAAAGACATCGAAGGATCATTGTCTCGTATTGATACAACTGATGCTGGTAGAGAGTTAATTAACCAATACCCAGATGACTACAAATCACGTGTAGTGAAGAAAAAAGTGGTTACTGGTAAAGGTAAAAACAAAAGTGTTTCTTATGTTGAAGAAACAGTTGGGCCAACAAGATCGGTTCCTGCTGAGTACATTTTGAAACAAGATCTTACTGCTGCAGATGTTACTCAGTATAAAATTAAAGGATATTGGTATTTTGATAAACGTCAAAGTGAATTGAAATATCGTCTACTTGGAATTTGCCCAGTAACTCCGGACGTTTATACTATGAATAGTGATGAAAAGGATTATATTGAATTGTTTTGGGTATTCTTCCCAAATGCCAGAGAAGCCCTGCATGAAGCAAAAGCTTTCAATGACAACAATTCAGCTCTTCCAATTTCATTTGATCAGATTTTGAATTCAAGACGTTTTAACGCAGTTGTTTACAAAGAAGAAAATCTTTATGGAGACAGAGCGATCAGCGATTATATGAAAGACAACGCTCAAAATCAGTTGTTAGAATCTGAAAGAGTGAAAGAGAAAATTCGCAACTTCGAACAAGATATGTGGAACTACTAAGTTGATACATAACATAATAATTAAAAAACTCTTACTACATTTGTAGTAGGAGTTTTTTTTATGTGGGTAATTTAAAGTGATTTTAGCAGTGTGTTAGAATCAAAATTCTAATATATTTTTTATGTAGGAAAAATAACAATATTTATGATAAAATTTCGTTTAATGTGTTGTAATATTTATGATGATGAAAATAAGAAATTTTTTAATAGCTATTGTTTCCATTACTGGAAGCTTAGCTTCTACTGCACAGTCCAATCTGCTCAATGCCAAAACTGCTGATGAAATTGGAATTAAGACAGCTGCACAGATGATATCTGATAATGATAAGCCATTGGCTTACGGTTATGTTAATGACAGAGATATTTTGATGGGAAAAACAACTTGGGAAATTATTGATTTAAATGAAAAAATAAACTTTCCATTGTATTTTCCTGTAGATACGGCTAACATTGGTCCAGACAGGCGTTCGCTATATGATGTTTTAACTAAGGCAATTAAAAATGGCAGAATAACAGAAGTTTACGCTGATAGTTACTTCAATACTAAAAAATCTTTGAAAGATATTGAAGGAGCACTTTCGCGAGTGGATACTACAGATGGAGGGAGAGAACTAATCAATCAATACCCAGATGACTATAGAATACGTACGGTGAAGAAAAAAATAGTTACAGGAACAGGTAAAAATAAAAAAGTTACCTATGAGGATCAAATTGTTGGGCCAACCAGAACTGTTCCTGCGGAATATATTTTGAGGCAGGATCTTACGTCCGCAGATGTGAGTCAATACAAAATAAAAGGTTTCTGGTATTTCGATAAACGTGAAAGTGAATTAAAATATCGACTGCTCGGAATATGCCCAGTGACTCCTGATGTTTATACAATGAATAGTGACGAAAAAGACTATATCGAATTATTTTGGGTATTCTTTCCAAATGCGAGGGATGTGTTGCATGAAGCCAAAGCTTTTAATGATAAAAATTCCGCGCTGCCAATTTCTTTTGACCAAATATTGAATTCAAGAAGATTTAATGCGGTCATTTATAAAGAAGAAAATATGTACGGAGATCGCGAGATTAAAGATTACATTAGAGATGATGCGCAAAGTCAGTTATTAGAATCGGAAAGAGTGAAAGAGAAGATCCGTAATTTTGAAGAAGATATGTGGAATTACTAAGTTCCGAAATCAAATTATAAGAAAAACTCTTGCTACCTTTGTAGTAAGAGTTTCTTTATTTATACACTTTACAATGCTTGATTATTTAATCGTCGGATCTGGATTGGCTGGAATTTCTTTCGCTGAAATTGCACTTAAGAACAATAAAACTATATTGATAGTAGATAACAAATCGCAGAATTCATCTCGAGTTGCTGGTGGTTTATATAATCCAGTTATTCTTAAGCGTTTCAGTGAGGTTTGGAAAGCACAAGAGCAATTGGTTCAAATGAATGAGTTCTACGATCAAATTGAAGAAAAACTGCAAGAAAAATTTAACTTTAAGATGCCTGTTTTAAGAAAGTTCTTTTCAATCGAAGAGCAGAATAACTGGTTTTCGGCTTCAGATAAAATAAATTTAGCTCCATTCTTGTCTACCAAATTAATTACAAAAAAATATAATAGTATTGATTCTCCTTACGATTATGGAGAAGTTTTGCACACGGGTTATGTTAAGACTTCATTGTTGTTGGATACTTATAGAGAATATTTACTTAAGAATAATTTATTGTTGGAGGATTCTTTTCACAGCAGTTTTCTTGAGGTTTTGGATAAGGGAATTCAATACAAAAATATTCAAGCGCGTCATATTATTTTTGCAGAAGGTTTCGGAATGCAAAAAAATCCGTATTTCAATTACCTGCCATTGGATGGAACAAAAGGAGAACTGTTTATTATAAAAGCGCCAAAATTAAACTTAGATGTAATTGTAAACACAAGTGTATTTATTTTGCCGCTTGGAGGAAATTTGTTTAAAGTTGGAGCTACCTATAACTGGCACGATAAAACAGATGCGCCTACAGAAGAAGGTAAACAGGAGCTTTTAGATCGTATAAAAGAAATTATCACCTGTGATTTTGAAATTATCAAACATTTTGGTGGTGTTCGCCCAACCGTAGCTGACAGAAGACCTCTTTTAGGAACACACGAAGTGTACAAATCGCTTCATATTCTTAACGGATTAGGAACACGCGGTGTAATGCTGGGTCCTTCAATGGCTAAAGCACTATATGATCATATTGAAAACAATATTCCTTTAAATCGTGAAGCCGATATAAAACGATTTCATAAAAGATATTTAAAAAGTCTTAATTACGACCGGCCTTAGGATCATAAGAAACAAACATATTGATATATAGGTTTCTAGCAAGGCGTAATACAAAAGGAAACAAAACTACCAAAGTCAAAATAATTGCGATAAATGATTGTTCGATAGTAGCTCCAAAAAAGACAAAAGAAACAATAAATGCGGCAATTCCGACAGCAACATTTAATCCGTAACTTACGTACATTGCGCCATAAAAAAACGAAGGTTCAATTTGATATCTAAATCCGCAATGGCTGCAATTTTCGTTCATTTTTAGAACTTTAGTCAAATGAAGCGGATTTTTGTCTTCATACATGCTCTCATTTTGGCATTTTGGACAACTTCCTGTTAAAATACTATTTAGTTTCGATCCTTTTTTTAACATTTGCAAAAATTTTGATCAAAGGTACATTTTTACGCCTTTATTTCTTGTAACAACAGTCACAAATTATGCTTAATATACACAATCTTTCGGTTTCTTTTGGAGGAACATATTTATTTGAAGAAGTTACTTTTCGGTTAGGAGCTGGAGACCGAGTTGGTCTTGTCGGTAAAAACGGAGCAGGTAAATCTACAATGCTTAAAATGCTGGCTAGAGACTTTGCCCCAGATTCAGGAGTTATTTCTCAAGAAAAAGATATCCGTATGGGCTTTTTGCGTCAAGATATTGATTTTGAGCAAGGAAGAACGGTGTTGGAGGAAGCATACGAAGCTTTTACTGAGATCAAAATTGTAGAAAAGAAATTAGAAGAAATCAATCATCAATTGGTTACCAGAACCGATTATGAAAGTGAAGAATACAGCCAGATCATTGAAGACCTATCTGATTATACACATCGTTTTGAACTTTTAGGAGGTTATAATTATGTGGGAGATACAGAAAAAATCCTTTTAGGTTTAGGTTTTAAAAGAGAAGTTTTTAATAACCAAACAGAAACATTTTCTGGAGGTTGGAGAATGCGTATCGAGTTGGCCAAACTACTTTTACAATCCAACGATGTATTGCTTCTGGATGAGCCAACCAACCACTTGGATATCGAAAGTATCATTTGGTTAGAGAGTTTCCTTCGCAACTATCCAGGCGTTGTGGTAATTGTATCGCACGATAAAATGTTCTTAGATAATGTTACCAACAGAACAATCGAAATTTCTTTAGGAAAAGCATACGATTTCAATAAACCGTATTCTCAATATTTAGAATTACGTCATGAAATTCGCGAAAAGCAATTAGCGACTCAAAAAAATCAGGCAAAGAAAATTGAAGAAACAGAAAAATTAATTGAGAAATTCCGTGCGAAAGCTTCCAAAGCTTCGATGGCGCAATCGTTGATTAAAAAATTAGATAAAGTCGAAAGAATTGAGGTTGATGAAGATGATAATTCAGTTATGAATATCTCTTTTCCAGTTTCAAAAGAGCCTGGAAAAGTTGTAATCGAAGCAGAAGATGTAACGAAAAGCTACGGCGATAAAACCATCCTTAAAGATATCAGTCTTTTGGTAGAAAGAGGAAGTAAAATTGCATTTGTTGGACAAAACGGTCAAGGAAAATCTACTTTTATTAAAGCATTGGTCAACGAATTTGAGTACCAAGGAAATATCAAATTAGGGCACAATGTGCAATTGGGTTACTTCGCCCAAAATCAAGCCGAATATTTAGATGGTGAAATCACCTTGCTGCAAACTATGGAAGATGCTGCAACAGATACAAACCGCTCTAAAGTTCGCGACATGTTAGGCTCATTTTTGTTCCGCGGAGATGATGTAGAGAAAAAAGTAAAAGTACTTTCAGGAGGAGAACGTAACCGTCTCGCGCTTTGTAAGCTGTTATTACAGCCAATCAACGTTTTACTGATGGATGAGCCTACCAACCACTTAGATATTAAATCTAAGAACGTTTTAAAGGCTGCACTTCAAAAATTTGGCGGTACTTTACTATTGGTTTCGCACGACAGGGACTTTCTTCAAGGAATGTCGAATATTGTTTACGAATTCAAAGATCAAAAAATTAGAGAATATTTAGGAGATATCAACTTTTTCTTAGAGCAGCGTAATCTGGAAAACATGCGCGAAGTCGAGAAAAAAGATGTTGTAAAAGCCGCAGCTCCAAAAGAAACAAACAAAACATCATACGAAGACCAGAAAAAAGGAAAAGCGCTTCAAAATCGTTTAAGTAAAGTTGAAAGTCAGATCAAACAATTAGAAAAAGACATTCAGCACGACGATAAATTATTAGCTTCAAATTACGACAAACATATTGAAGACGCGTCGTTTTTTACTGCATATAACAAAAAGAAAAAAGATTTAGATCAATTACTTCTAGATTGGGAAATTGTTCAAGAAGAAATAGATAATTTTAATGCTTAGATTTTAGTTTTATTTTGTTTCAAGTTTCAGGTTTCAAGTTGCTATAACCTGAAACCTGAAACCAACTACTTAATAATCCCAATAGACTTAGAATGTTCGATAGCTTCATTACTGTCTCTAAAGTAGCAAACCTTGACATCTAGACTTTCCAGGTTTTTTAGGATCTTTTCAACCTCTCTTTTTGGGTATTTTCCAGTTTGTCTAATGTAAACAGCGATTACGGTAACAGGAAATATTTTGCAGATTCTTTCGTATAAAATAGGATCATGCTGCGAATCATCACCCATTAAAATATATTTAAGAGTAGGATAAAATTCTACAACATGTTTTATTTTTTCAAACTTATGATCGTGGCTGCCTCTGCCGCTCATAAAAAAATCGGTAATTCCTCTTTTAATATCTTTCAGCAGAAATACGGCTTTTGGCAACTTGTGTATACGGGTGAACTTCGCAATAAAGCGGTATAAATTCCATTCGCTGCTCGAAATATAAAAAAATGCATTTGCTTCTTCTGGGTTATTTCTTCCCGACTGGCTCAATGCCTGATAGTGTGCCACAACATTTTTAAAAACCTTTCGGTCATTTACGTTTCTAAAAAGTAAAATGTAAATTTTTCTAAAGAAATTATTGGTGTGCGAAATCAAAAAAGTATCATCAATATCCGATATAATTCCGAGTTTCCCTTTATGCGGTCTTATAAAACTGCCTTTGCAGCTTTTAGATTCATTTCCGTATTTCAGACTCACTTCATATGGCATCCATCCAAAGTGTGTTTCTTTTTCGAGCGGAATGCAGAATTTAAAATAGCCGTCATCTAAAGTTTTGGTATGAATAATTTCATCATTATAATGAAGGTAAACATCAAAATTTTTAATCGTCTTTATTCGGAATAATTTGAGGATCGAGGTGGCATTTTTTAATTTCCTTTTTTCAAAGTCATAATTGTGTTCTCTCCTTAAAACATGTCCCATCACAATCAATTCTTGCTCATTTGCATAACCTCGATATAATTGTAGAATTGGTTTCATTAATTACGTATATTTAGGTAACTGTAAATTACTTAAATTAATTGGTTTTAAAAATAAAATTTTGAAAAAGAATATACTATTTGTTGTAAATCCGATATCGGGAGACCTTGATAAATCAGATTTAATAGAGGCTGTTGAAGAATTCGCAGCAACAAATCATTTTAATCTGGAGGTTTATGAAACTACAGGTAAAAGCGATTTAAAAGCAATACAAACAATCTACGAACAGCATAATCCTGAACGAATTGTTGTGGCAGGAGGAGACGGAACAATTAAGATGGTTGCCGAAGCCATGGAAGATCACGATGTGATAATCGGCATTTTACCAGCTGGATCTGCAAACGGACTTTCTGTAGACCTAAATCTTCCAGAAGGAATCGAAGAGAATCTTAAAATAGCATTTTTGCATCATTACATCGAAATGGATATGATTTGCATCAATGGAAAAAAAAGTATCCATTTAAGTGATATTGGTTTAAATGCAAACTTAGTCAAGAACTACGAAGAAAGCGATGTGAGAGGTTTTTGGGGATATGCATTACAGGCTTTTACTACTTTGAAAGAATCAGATGATCCATTTGTGGCGACTATTTCTGCGAATAATAAAAAGGTGGAGCATGTTGCAAGAATGATTGTAATTGCCAATTCTCAAAAATATGGAACAGGTGTAATTATTAATCCAAACGGTTCCATGAATGATGGAAAGTTTGAATTGGTGATTTTGAAAAGCTTGGATATACTTTTAATTGGAAAAATTATTACAGGAAACATGCCAATCGATTCAGATGATATTGTAATTATTTCAACCGATAAAGCAACTATCGAAACCGATTATCCAGTTAATTTTCAAATTGATGGTGAATATTGCGGTGCGCAGAAATCTTTAGAAATTCATATTCTGCACAAACAAATGAAATTGGCTGTTCCTTAAAGATCCAGATAAAGTTTGGCAGTAAAATACATTGTAGTTTTATATCGCCCCGATGGGGCTTTATTGCTTGTGTGAAATTCAGGTTCTATAAATATTAAACTCCTAAAGGAGTTTGATTGCATTTCTATAGCTTTGGAATTGCGTTGCTTTGGAAAGATATAAATATAGCTCTGGAAGAGCGAAATATTTATAGCAAAAATTAAAAGGAAGGTGAAAGCAATATTCAAGCATGATAAGTAAAGCTCTGGAAGAACGAAATATTCATAGCGAAAATTAAAAGGAAGGTGAAAGTAATATTCAAGCATGATAAGTAAAGCTCTGGAAGAGCGAAATATTTATAGCAAAAATTAAAAGGAAGGTTAAAGCAATATTCAAGCATGATAGGTAAAGCTCTGGAAGAGCGAAATATTTATAGCAAAAATTAAAAGGAAGGTGAAAGCAATATTCAAGCATGATAGGTAAAGCTCTAGAAGAACGAAATATTTATAGCGAAAATTAAAAGGAAGATGAAAGCAATATTCAAGCATGATAAGTAAAGCTCTTGAAGAGCGAAATATTTATAGCAAAAATTAAAAGGAAGGTGAAAGCAATATTCAAGCACGATAAGTAAAGCTCTTGAAGAGCGAAATATTTATAGCAAAAATTAAAAGGAAGGTGAAAGCAATATTCAAGCACGATAAGTAAAGCTCTGGAAGAGCGAAATATTTATAGCAAAAATTAAAAGGAAGGTGTAAGCAATATTCAAGCATGATAAGTAAAGCTCTTGAAGAACGAAATATTCATAGCGAAAATTAAAAGGAAGGTGAAAGCAATATTCAAGCATGATAAGTAAAGCTCTGGAAGAGCGAAATATTCATAGCGAAAATTAAAAGGAAGGTGAAAGCAATATTCAAGCATGATAAGTAAAGCTCTGGAAGAGCGAAATATTTATAGCAAAATATTTAATGAGGAGATAAAAAGCTCCATCGGAGCGGTATAATTATCCTTGTCTTATTTAAAAGGATTTCGTTCCTGCCATTCTGTTTTTGGCTCCAGATAATTAAAAAATCTTGAAATGTTATGGTTTATTAATGCATTACTGTGCGTAATTAAACCATACATTTTTACAGGTTTTGCACCTACTGAACTTTTAATTTCAAGAGCGGTTCTGGCAAAAACAATTTCTTTAAATCCCTTTTTAATAGAATAGGCGATCATGTCGTATAGCATATTTAAATACAGCATTTTTTCGCGTTGTACACTTTCATCATAACCTAAAAAGTAAGTATCCATTACAGTCCCGTTCTTGATTAAAGTGTTGAAACCAATTAATTTTTCGTCAATAAAATAACCGTACAATAAAAAGTTATCTCCCATAATTTCTTTGAAAAAGCTAAAATGATTTCGAGCTAGAAAAAAGGTATTAAAAGGCGCATTTTTGGCAACATGAAAATACAAATCATAAATTACATCTTCATATTTCTGAATATCGGACAAAGACATTTTTTGTTTTACGATTCCATCAGCTTTTTTTCGGGCGCGTTTGTATTGGTCGCGGTATTTTTTGGATAAAGCATCAATATAATCTTGTTCTGTTTTCCAGTTATTTTTGATTTCAAAAATCATATTGGGCTGTGTCGAAAACGTATAATTGTTTTTGAATTCAGCTTGCAACGGTTCAATTTCCTTTGAAGTAAAATCTTTAATGCTGGTTATATGAACTTTTTTACCGCTTTCTTTTAAATCTTTCTTGAGTTGAATTATAGCTTTATGCAGCGTTTTGATTGCTTTTGACTGCTTGATACTTTTATCAAAAGCAAAAGCATTTTGTCCAGTCAGCATATTATTGCCAATGAATAAAACATGTGAAGCAAAGTTTTTAAGGGCAAAATTGCGAACAGAAGTTTTTAAGCATTTATCGCGTTCGCCAAAAGACTCTAGTTTTTCTGCAAATAGAAACTGAGTTAAAACAATTCCGATGATTTTTTTTTCTTCAAAAATTCCAATAAAATGACAAGTCATATTTACCGGAGAAGAATTTTCCAGTACTTCGAGATATTCCCGTGTTAAAAAAATATTGTCAGCAGCAAGCGAATTCCATTCTGAAGGCAGTACTGAAGCGCTTTTGTAAATCTGGAAAGAATATGTTGTATTCAAAGGAGTGAACTAATTTCTTCAAAATTAGATAATATTTGCAATAACTTCTTTTCTTTAAGTTATTATTAAGAAAAACCCGTTCGAATTTACTTCAAACGGGTTAGTATTTTATTGTTTATGCAAAACCGCAAATAATACCGCCCATTAGTGTAAGCGTAATTACCCAGTAACCGGTATTGATAAATATGTATTTCCAAGATTTTCTTTCAAATAAACCATTAATTCCGATTAAAGGAAATGCAAAAAATAAACCAGATATAAAACCGTGAAGGGCGCCGTGTTTAAAAGTTCTGTAAGCCATTCCGTAATCGGCCATAAATGCTGCAAATGATGGTTTCGCACTATTAATTAAAGGAGGTCCGCCAACCATTCCAACCGCTCCAGATTGATGAATTGTCAACGACATTAAAGTCATTGTAATCATTAAAGAAAAAATGTACGTTAATACAAAGATTTTAATCATACTTCCTTTTTTCAGTTCTTCCTGGGTAAGATTGCTTTCTTTCATCCAGATAGTTCCAAATACTTTGGGGCTATACCAAATAAAGCCGACAACAAGCGTAACAATTGCGGCTAAAAGTAATGCAACGAAGTTAATTTCCATGATATGAGGTTTTTAGAATTAGTTAATCAAATGTAATCAAAAAAACAATGAGCAAATCTCTTTTTTAAAAAAGCAAAATATATCTTGTTAATCAAATATTTATTAACACTTTGTCGATATTCCGTGCATTATATCTACGAAATTTATAATTTAGTCTCCGAATTAAAAGACACTCTTGAATGATAAAACAGGATAAAATTTAATCAGAATGGAAATCTGTTTTTGTGCGAAATAAATCTTGAAAATAAATTACAATACTTCCCAAAAATTAATCGTGCTTATGAATGAATTTTACACTCGTTAAAAAAGTTGATTAAATATATTTAGTTAATTGCTGAAAACCGTAATTCGTTGCGGTTTTTTTGTTTTTATAAAGTCTCGATGCCCATTTTTTGATATTTTACTGATAACCAATTTTTTAACGGAATGTCACTATGCTAGAATAAGTTAGTTTATAGTATTAACTCATAAATAAAAAAATATTGAGAATATAATTTATAGTAACTTTGCATTCAGAAATTGAATTTAAGTTTTTAAAGGAGTCATTTTTTTTTATAACTTTAAATTAAAATTCAATATCAAAGTAAGTCGAGATAAGAAATATTAACCTTTTTACTATAAAATTATGACACTACAATATCAAGGTGAACAATACGGAAAGTCAGCCACATTTACCATTAGAATTATTGGTAACAATTTATCAAAAAGCAGTTCAAATTACCAAATTGACCTTTTGGTAGGAGACAAACAACTGCCAGCTTTTACAACTGAAATTCACCAAAGTCTTTCTAATTGTTTAAAAGAAATTTACTTATTCAGAAAATATAACGGAATCAAATTTGACGAGTCAACGGAGAAAATCGTTTCGCTTTATGTTCCTTACGATAAGGTTTTGTATAACCACAATAAATATGCTTTATTCAGAGCATAATTTTTCTCAAAAAACAATATGAAAAAGGACCATTTTAAAAATGGTCCTTTTTTGTTTTCTATAGTATGTTTTGAAACTTTCAAAAGAAGTATTTAATCAAATTACCCAAGATTTTTGCCATAATTTGGATTAATATAATTTAGCTAATCCTTTAAATAATTATTAAATTAATAAAACTTAATTGTAGTTTGTGTGAATTCACTATTTAAAAAGAATTTCTTGTTGTTTGTCGGTTATTTTAATCCTTTTGTCGACTATTTGCGTTTTTAAACTAAAATTAATACATATATTCGCAAAAAATTTTGTGAATGAAAGTAATATTACCCTTAATAATTTTAAGCACTTTTTTTAATGCCTCCGTTTACAGTCAAAACGAAACGAATATTACGTACGGAATAAAACTTGGGGCGATACATTCTACTTTTAGTAACTTACCAGAAAGCATCAAAGGAAGGGATAATACTTTTGATAACAGTGTTTTGGAAAGCAAAGGTAAATACGGTTTGGAAGGCGGTTTTTTTCTGAATTGCAAACTTTATGACACTCGTGTTGCCATTCAGCCTGAAATTTTGTTTAGGCAGTCTGGAGAAACCGTTACCTATCGCGATGCAGTTGGAAAAGAATTTGAACTCGGAATTAATTATGCTTTTCTGCAAATTGGAGCTTTGTATAAAGTTTATCCGTATGAAGGATTAAACTTGGGATTTGGCGCGTTTTACGGAATCAATTTATCACCTAACGATATCACCTATACTTCTAATGAAGCAGACGGAATGTATGATGTGGCGACACGACAGTTTTATAAAGACGGTCTTGACGGTGCAGACGATTTTTCGCTATGTTTCAATCTTGGGTATGAACTTCATAAAAGCATTCACTTTGATCTTCGCTATTATCTTGGCGTAAAAGACATGATCAAAAGTAATGCATCTTCTTTTCAGTTTATCGAAAATCAAAATAAGAGCAGTGTGTTTTGTTTTTCGCTGGGCTACAGTTTTCATCAATGGTAATTTATAAAAAATGAAAAAAATTATTTTGCTTCTTTTATTAGTAAGCACAAAATCTGTTTTGGCACAAGGCGACAGAGAGATAACGTATGGTATTTTTGGAGGCGGTATTTATTCTAAAATGTCTAATATTTCGGGAGCAGTAATATCCAGTCCTATATACGAAGGTTATACCTTAAAGGAAGAAGGTAAGTTTGGCGGAACAGGCGGTGTTTTTATCAATTGGAAATACCCGTATGCGAAAGTCAGCATTCAAACCGAAATTTCATATTCTGGTCAAAGTACCGATTTGAATTATGAAGATATAAAAGGATTGAAATACAAAATGACTTTTGGATACAGCTATATAAATGTTGGTGCGCAGTTTAAATATTATCCAGTTGACGGATTTTACGTTGGTTTTGGACCATATATCAGTTTTAATATTGCCAGCGATAATATAAAATATACCTCAAATGCGCAGGAGATTTTTGCAGATTCTGGTGTTTATTTTGAACCCGATGCTAATGTGCAGAAAGTATTAAAGGAATCATTTACAGGGAAAAATTATTTCTCTGGAATATTTTCTTTAGGATATGAATTCAACTCCAATTTATCTGTTGGAGCAAGATATACTTTAGGATTGACAGATGCAATGGCAACCGAGGAAAACGGGCATCGTTACATTGAGAATAAAAACAAAATCAACAGTATTTCTTTGATTATCGGCTATTCTTTTGACTTCGACGATTTGGCCAATTTTTAGGCATACGATTATCAATTAAAAACATTGTATTATGTATAAAAAGGTTTTTTTAGTATCAATTTTTATATCGTTATTGACTGGTAATTTGATTTTTTCACAGCAAAAAGTTTTGCCTGGAGCAGTATCAGATCCCTATTTTTGGATTAAATCAAAAAATAGCGGCGAAAATTATTATTGGGAAAGCCTGACAGATAAGGAAGCAAAGATTTCTGGAAAAAGACATGCTGGTGCAGTTTTTAATTTTAATCCGAGTATTGTTTTTGATACCGCGCAAGACTCTTTGATTCTGCCTTTAGGAATTAATACTAAAAGACGCCAGACTTTGTTTATGGTTTACAAAGTGAAAGACAGTATTAAAGAACAATTTTTGTGGACAATCACAGATCCTAAAAAAGTACTTTCGGTTGGAACCAATAAACGTTTGGTAGATCTTAAGAAATATTCCTATCAATCGTATCAGGAAAAGATAAAACCGCATAAAGCAAACATTCATTTTTTTCAGCAGAACATAACTGATAGTGTTGCAAAGTTATCGTCCATAACGATTGGGCAAAAGCCAAAATTTGAAAAACTGCCGCCAGAAGAATTTGCGGGAAACATCAGCGAAATTCTGGTTTACAACCGAGTTTTATCTGGTTTAGAAACGCAGAAAGCGGCCAGTTATTTGGCCATCAAATACGGAATTTCACTTTCTCAGTTTGACAATAAAAACTACCTCAACAGTCAGGGAACAACTATTTGGGACGCAGACAAACATAAAGGATTTACATCTTCAATTACCGCTGTTGGCCGTGACGATGCCAGCGGTTTGTTGCAGCCTAAAAGCAGTAATATGATTGAAGAAGGACTTTTGACGGTTGAACTTAAAAGTAAGTCAGGCAAAATTCCAGATAATTATTTTGCTTTTTGGAGTGATAACGGAAAAAATCTTTTAGTAAAAAAACAAGAACAGGGTGAACCAATTGGCATTTCACGAGAATGGCAGCTAGATTTTGCAAATCCGAGTGATTTGAGTTTGAATTGGACTTTGAACCCCGCATTTATAAAAGGGACTTTACCAAAAGATACTTATTATTGGTTGTGGGTAGATTATTCAGGGAAAGGGACATACAATGAAAGTGACTCAGAATATATTCGTCTGGCAAGTACATCAAGCAGCGAAAAATTAGTTTTAAACGATTTTGACTGGAATAAACAAAAAACTGGAAGCACAAAATTTACCTTAAAAGTGGCGCCCGTAATGTTTAGCAGAGTCTGGATTACAGAAGCAACTTGCGGTGTATCAGGATCTGGAGAGTTAAATTATTCGATTGAAGGCGGAGAAGCACCCTTTACTGTAACCGTTAAAAAAGAAGGAAGCGAAGCGGTTGTAAAACAATGGAACCAAGCAGCAAAAAGTAAAACGGGAGTACAGCTTTCGTCTGGAACTTATGATTATATCGTTAAAGATGCAAAGGGAAATTTATACAATGAAACCGTTTTTGTTGCCGATAAAGAAGGCACGTTTCCGAACTTAAAATCAGATTATTTATTAACAGATGGAAATGCTTTAACTCTGGATGCAAGTAAAGATTTGCCAGCAGGAAATTACGAATATCAATGGTTTTATGAAGGTAATTTTATCGATGATAATCCAAGAATTTTAATTGATCAGCCAGGTAATTATGAACTTAGGTTATTAAATTCTCAGGAATGTAAAACTTCTAAAAAGATTGCTGTTGCAACAGATGGAAAAGAAATTACAGATTCAAGCATATTGATCTTATATCCGAATCCAACGCCTGACGGAAAATTTTCTATTGCGATGCAGTTTCCTAAAAAAACAAATGCTGCAATCAGGATCTATTCTCCAACAGGATCACTTGTAAAGGAGAAACAATTTACACAAATAGAAACTTACCTGTACGAAGACAGCATAAAAGCCGCAACAGGTATGTATTTGGTCAATGTGACGTCAGATTTTGGTACAAAAACCTTTAAAGTAATTGTGAAATAATTTGAAGTTTAAAAAAACTTCAAGCTGTATTGCTATATAATATTAACCGATTGCCCCTAATCGATTATTCTGATTTATGAAAAATAAAATTATATTACTTGTATTTTTAATTGGTACATTTTTATTTGCCGCGAATTTTGGTGAATATAAAATGAGTTCATTATTCTCTGAAAATACCTCAACAGAAGAAGTTTTGACTTCCAAGTCAGATTCAACAGTAATAATTAAAAATGACAACAAAAGTACTAAACTGTTTACGGCCGATATTAAAGAGGGAAATATTGGAGTGAATACTACTGAAGAGGTTGATGACGCGTATGATAACGTTTTTCATTTGAAAGTAGACGAGCTGCCAGAAAATAATGAAAATGCTTATTTGGAATATGAATTATATGGTTACGATCAATCTGCTTCAATTTCTAGAAGTTTAAACAATCAGCCAAGTATTGGAGGGCAGTTTTTATCTGAAAATAAAGCGTGGACAAAACAATCAGAATTGTTATCTGAAAAATCATTGAGACAAGGAGATAACGTGCTTTTATTTACAGCTCCAGACGGTATTTTAAACGGATATAAAATCAAAAACGTACGAATCGTTTACAAATCAGAAACTGCTTCTAAGAATTTCACGCTGTTAAAATCAGAAGATAAATTATATATCAAGGGAACTAATTTTCCTTCGCAGATCAAAAAAATGACCATCGCTGGAATTGCTGTTGATGTTAACCAGCCAGAATTTGAATTGGTTTTGGATGGAAAAAGTATCGGTAGATCAATTTTAGTACAAAAAGAAACTGCAACACGGGTAATTGTAAACGAAAAATTAGAACTAAATCAATTTCTAAAAGTTCCAAGTTTCAGGCCGTTAGAAAATGCTAAAGAACGTATTGCTAAAACGATAAATTTTGAAACCGTAAATACTTTAGATTACAAAGATTTTTCGGCTGTTTTTCCTGTCGGAGCTTTAAAAAACAATGTAAAAGTATCCGTAAGCGGTTTAAGAAAAATAGATATTGCGCCGTTAAACTCGGCAATGGTCAATGTAACAGGAACTAATGCAGGATATAGATTACTGCCACACGGAACTATTTTTGAAAAAGCCGTTACACTTTCACTTCCTTACGATAAAAAAACAATCCCAGAAGGTTATACAGAAAAAGACATTAATGTATTTTATTTTGATGAAAATAAACGTCTTTGGCAGGAAGTAACCAAAGATTCCTTAGACATCAAACAGGGAATAATTAAGGCTAAAACAACCCATTTTACCGATTTTATTGCTGGAATTATCAAAATGCCTGAATCTCCAGAAACATCTGGTTACACGCCAACAAGTATAAAAGATTTAAAAGCGGCAAGTCCGCTTGTTGGAATTCAGTCTATTGCACCGCCATCTGCAAACGGAAGAGGAACAATGAGTACAGGATTTTCTATCGTAATTCCGAATGGAAGAGGAGGCATGCAGCCGTCTTTGAATTTGCAATATGACAGTGACGGCGGACACAGCTGGGCAGGAATGGGCTGGGATATTTCGGCACCGGCTGTAAGTATTGAAACAAGATGGGGAGCGCCAAGATATGACGCGGTAAGTGAAACTGAAAGTTATTCTATCAGCGGTGAAGCATTGATTCCTAATTCGCACAGAGCAGAATGGATTGGCAGAACCACAGATAAACAATTTTATCCAAGACGAGAAGGTGCTTTTCAGCAGATTATTCGTAAAGGATCATCTCCTAAAAATTATTATTGGGTTGTAAAAGATAAAAGCGGTGTGGCCAGTTATTACGGAGGAAATTTATCCGGACTTTCAGCAAATGGTGTTTTACAGGATGGAAACGGAAATGTTGGGCATTGGGCACTTTGCCTTCAGGTCGATTTAAAAGGAAATACGGTCGAATATGAATATGACAAAAGCGATGGCGAATTGTATCTTAAAAAAGTGTATTACACTGGTTTTAATTCTCAAAAAGGAAACTACAGCGTAACTTTTGTGAAAAACTCAGATTTAGGCGAAGCAAACCGCCCTGATGTTCAAGTTTCGGCACGATTAGGTTTTAGACAACTAAATAATCAATTATTACGTAAAATTGAAGTCCGCTATAAAAACGACATGGTTCGCAGTTACGAATTGAATTATACGGAAGGTGCATATAAGAAAACCTTACTTAAGTCTGTTTCAGAATACGATTCAGAGTCTAATTTGTTTTATACCAATACGCTTGATTATTTTGATGATGTTCGTGATGCATCTGGCAAGTACAATCCGTTTGGGCCGGAGCAAAATTGGAATGTACAGGACGATCAATTAAAAAATAACATTCTCCCAAATGTAGATGTTTCTGGAAAACATACGCTGGGTAATAGTTCAAACGGTAAATCAGCAGGTATTAATTATCGTATTGGAGTTGGATTAGCAACTGATACTGGAAATTTTAAACAAAATACCATTGGTGCCCATGGAGGGAATAGCTGGGGTTCCTCTGAAACTATCGTAATTCTGGAAGATTTAGATGGAGATCAATTACCAGATAAAGTTTTTAGAAAAGGCAATAATGTATATTATAGAAAAAATCTTTCCAATCAAGGGACTAACGGTTTTGGGGAAATTCAGGAAATCACACTAAATAATATCGGAAACTCGTCTAGTAAAACCTTTAACTGGGGAGTTGGTTTGATTTTAGGATATTCGCAAGTAAGTGCAAGTGTTGGTTTTGACAAACAATACACAAAGAGCAAAACCAAAAGTTATTTTATGGACTTTAATGGTGATGGACTAGTGGATTTTGCCGATAACGGACAAGTGTATTATAATAGACTTGTAGATGGAGTTCCAACTTTTAAGACGAGCAGCGGGGGTACTCCCGCACCAGTTTCAGGAAATGGAGAACTATCTTTAGAATTTCCTGACCCCGGAATTACAAAAGAGCAGATGCAGATAAACAATCCTTTGCATGATGCTGTTCGTATGTGGGAAGCACCAGTTACAGGACAGATTAAAGTTTCACACAGATACCAATTGCAGCAGGACTTTTCGCAGGAAAGAATCGAATATTTAACCAATGATGGAAAAGATAAGGCAGATGGAGTGGTATTGTTTTTCCAGAAACAGAATGGTTTAGTCTGGAAGCAGGCGATTGCATCAAATGATTACAACGAAAAAACAAAAGAAGATCTACTTACTGTAACAAAAGGCGAGAAGCTGTTTTTTAGGGTAAGTTCTTTATTAGATGGAAATTTTGATCAGGTTTTGTGGAGCCCAAAAATTTCTTATACAACAATAAATGACAATACGGGCAGTTTAGTTCCAATCGATGATGATGCGGTAGATGCCAACTCGTATTCATTAAAAAATTATGATGCTGAGAAAGATTTTTTAAGCAGTACAAATTCTGGACTTTTAGTGCCGGCTGGCATGATTTCTTTTGCAGGAAATTTTATAAAACCGATTACATCAGATCATGTGAGACTTCGAATTTTTAGAAAAAATCTTGATGCTGGAGCAGTCGAAACAATACTCTATGAAAGACTATTTAAAGCAAATGAAGCGGTTTCTTTTGATCTAAGCAGTATTGGAACAATAAATAATAATGTGACATCTCAAATTCGTTTTGTTTTAGAAAGTCAAACCAATGTTAACTGGAGTACAATAACATTTAACCCTTCAATCAATATGCCTCCTGTAGGAGTTGCTGCGCCAGAGAATAAAAAAATTGACGTGTTTTTGCAGCGTTATAAAAAGCGACAAGGAAATTATATTATTGAGAAAAAGGCTTCTGCTATTGATGGGATCTTATCAATTAATTTAGCTGGAACCGATTTTGATTTAATTTCAGGATTTAGTCCGCTTAAGACAAAATTAAACGGAACAGTTATCATCACAGCAAAACAAAATAACCAATTGGCAGCAAGAAAGCGCTACAAAATGGTTAATGGAGTTTTGCAGGATGATTTAACTAATTTAGAACCTGTAACAGATTTTGCAAAAGTTATAAGCGGTTTGCCTATTGATTTGGAAATTAGTGTTCCAGAATTAGAAAGTACTGCGTTGACTCAATTCTGCGTGTCGCTTTTTCAAATGCCGGTTTATTTAAATGTACTTGGAGATTTAGGAGCTGTTTGGACAGCAGATACAAACAAATATGCGGTTTATTCTCCATTTTATGCAGAGGAATTACAACTGGGATTAGGACATAGAGAATGGGGCGGTTTTGTGATTAACAACAGCGGCACTTTTGCTTCTGATTTAATTGCTGTATCTGAATTAAAAACATCTGATACTTATAATGCGCAGCCCAATTTAGATCCTGATAACCAATCAGAAACAGAGCAGGAAGGTTATAGCATGTCTAAGGTTTATTTTGTTTCGATGCAGAGTATCTATAATCAAAACAATATGATTGGTCTGGAAACGACTTCTTATATTGATGGAAAATTTATGGGTGCATCGCGTCTGGGAGAAGATGATATTACATCTTATTATGATGCAAGTTTACCTGGTTTAGATGGAGGCGGTACAATGGCGCTTACATTATTAAGTGAAAATGAAAGTACAAGTTATTCTGCAGGACTAAAAGTCGGGCCCCTTGGACCGGGGGGCAGTAAAGGAACGGGAACCAGCTATGTTACACAAACGATGGCAGATTTAAACGGAGACCGTTATCCTGATTATATTAGAGGAAAACAAGTTCAGTTTACTTCTCCAACAGGAGGTATAAGCAGTCAGAAAACAGATATTTACAATTACAGTCATGGCGAAAGTAAATCGGACGGGATAACTGCAGATGGAAGTTATTCTCATGGTTTTACCAAAACCGTTGAAAAAGTAGTACCCGCTTCTGATAGTAATTGTAACATTGTAAACATGAACGTATCTGAACAGCAATCTTTGGGTATTTCGGCAACCATTTCATTGTCTGGAAGTTTGAATAATAATGAAGATGAATCACAGTATCTGCATGCTGATATTAATGGAGATGGATTGGTGGACAGAATCAAGAAAACGGGTGAAGTAGCACTTAATTTTGGTTACGGATTTTTACCAGAAGAAAAGTGGAATTTTGAAGGAATTGCCACTGGATCTTCAGAAAATTGGGCTATAAGTCCATCGAGTGGTATGTCGTACAAGTCAAGTTCGTTTACAGGAGGATTTAATTACGGAAAAGGAACGGATACTTCCAATACTTTAATGATGGATGTCAACTCAGACGGTCTTGCAGATAAAGTTGTTTATACTGGAGGAAAGATGATGGTATCTTTGAATATGGGAGATAGTTTTATGGAAGCTATTACCTATCCTAGATTCTCCAGAATGAACGAAAATAACAGTACCAGTTATGGAATAAGTACAGGTTTTAGTTACGACATTCCTATTCCTATTATCGGAATAAAAATTACACCAAGTATAGGTGGATCGGGTGGTTTTAGTACCAATCGAACTGAAGCAACTTTTAATGATATTGATGGTGATGGAAACTTAGATTATATACTTTCTGAAGATGAAAACAAACTAATAGTACGTCTTTCCAATATCAAAAGAACTAATAAATTAAAAAGCGTTACAAACGGAGCAGGAAATAGTTACGTTGTAGATTACGAATTATTGAAACCAAGCTACGAAAATCCATACTCAAAATGGGTTTTACAGTCTGTTGATGTTTTTGACGGCCATGTAGGTGATGGAATTGATCATTCCATTGCAAAATTTAAATACGAGAATGGTTATTACGATCGTCGAGAAAGAGAATTTTACGGGTTTGCGAAAGTAATTCAGGAACAAATTGATGCGGCAGATAATTCAGTTTTTACAACCAGCATTCAGGAATTTTACAATCAGGATTATTTCAGAAAAAATCTATTGATGCACAGTTACGCTTTAGACAAAAACGGAAAAATGCGTCAGGAGTCTGAAAACGAATATAGTTTTGTTGATGTTGCAACACAGGCGAGTGTTCCTGTATCAGAGTTGAATTTACCATCTTGTGATGCTAAAAGAGTTTTTGTAGGATTGATTCATGCCAATCAAAAAGTATATGAAGGCGGAAGCGATTATCTAGAAACCAATACTTTTAATACGTATGATGCCAACGGAAATATTATTCAATACGAAGATTTAGGAAATGGTTCTGCTGCTGATAAAGTAACGGCCAAAATTAGTTACTATGAAAGTACTACGCCTTATTATGGTGGAATCCCAAGGCAGTTAGAAGTATTTACAACCGACGGTTTACGCCGAAAAAGAGCAACGACAATTAATACAACAACAGCCGAAGTTACTCAGATCAAAAACTACAGCGCCGCCGACAAGATTGCCGTTACAGATATTGCCTATGATACTTACGGAAACCTGCAGAAAATTACAGGTCCGACAAATCACAAAGCACAGCGTATGACATTAGAATATGTATTTGATCCCGAAAACAATCAATACATGACAGAGATCAAAGATGCTTTTGGTTATCAGAATAAAATGGAATATGATTATCGTTTTGGAATTCCAATAAAAACAACTGATCGTAATGATCAAATCACAAATTATACATTAGACGCAAAAGGTCGTACAGCAACAATTAAAGCACCATACGAAATTGCATCAGGTAAACCGTATACAATTGCGTATGAATATTTCCCGGAAGCAAAAGTACCTTATGCTAAAACAAAAAATTACGATCCAGAATTAGATAAGGATATTGAAACTTATACCTACACAGATGGATTAGGGAGAGCTTTGCAGATTAAAAAAACAGCCAGTTTGTTTACGCAGGCGGGAAGTGCTGACCAAGAAGCACAAATTGTTTCTGGAAAAGTAATTTATGATGGTTTGGCAAGACCCATAACAAGTTATTATCCAACAACTACAACAACGATTGATAATAATTTTAGTACAGCAATATCAAATGTAACTCCGACAAAAACGGAATACGATGAGGTAAACCGACCAATAAAAGTAACATTGCCTGACGGAAGCACTAATACAACCACTTTTGCAATAGAAGCCTACGATGGACTTCCAGTTCTTCGTACAACACAGACAGATGCACTAAATAATACAAGTCAGACCTATACAGATGCTACAGGGCAGAATTTAGCCAGTATGCAAAACGATTTGACGACAAAGTTTGAAACCAATGCCTTAGGAGAAATGATCAAAGTTACAGATGCTATGGATCACATTACCAAAAGCAGCTACGATTGGCTGGGCAGACGTGTAGAGTTTACGCATCCAGATGCAGGCACAACGACAATGCAGTATGATTTGGCAGGAAACTTAACAACCCGTATTACGCAGGATATTAAAAATACCACACCAAATGGCGGTGCAATTGAATATGTATATAATTATAACCGTTTAGAGAGTATAAAATACCCTAAAAACCCACAGAATAATGTACAGTACAATTATGGTAAAGCAGATGGTACAGCAGCACGCAGAGGTCGATTATGGTTTGTGCAGGACGCCAGCGGCGGACAGGAATTTTTCTACGGAAAATCGGGCGAGGTAGAAAAAGAAATTCGCACACTTCGTATTACACCTACAGATATACAAACCTATATTTCGCAATACGAATACGATACTTGGAACAGAATCCAGAAAATGACGTATCCTGATGGTGAAGTGGTAGAATATACGTATAACCGTGCTGGAAACCTGCAAAGCATGCAGGGCAAGAAAGAAAGCCACACTTACGATTACATCAAACAATTAAGTTATGATGAATTTGAACAGCGTAAATATTTAAAATACGGTAATGATACCGAAACCAATTATACCTACGATCCAGTAATGCGAAGATTACAGCAGCTGCAGGTAAAAAGCGGTTCTAGACAAGTAATGAATAATTCGTATGGATATGATTTAGTTGGAAATGTTTTGAATATAAAAAATACAGCACCAGTTGTAAACAATACTTTAGGAGGGACATCATCTCACGAATATCAATATGATGATTTTTACAGATTAAAATCGGCAAAGGCAAATTATCAAGGTGAGTTCACCAAAGCAAGTTATGAGCTGAATATGAGCTATAACAAAATGCATAACATCATAAAAAAGGATTTAGTACATACGGTAAACAATGAACAGAAAGGTTATGTATTAGATTACAATTACGATAACGAACTTCATCCTAATGCGCCAAATAAAATTGCTGAGGCAGGAAAAACTATACCAAGAGAATATGTTTATGACGGCAACGGAAACCCAACGAGTTACACGGAAGATCAAAACTTCAGAAAAATGACATGGGATGAAGAAAACCGTTTAATGGGAATAAATGATAACGGACGAATTCACCAATTTACGTATGATGCAGCAGGAGAGAGAGTACTAAAAAGTTCAGGCGACTCACAAAACGTTGCAATAAATGGTGAAACTGCAGCAACCATTGTACACACGGATGATTACACAGGTTATGTCTCTCCGTATTTTGTGATTAGCAAAGGTAAATTTACCAAGCATTATTTTGAAGGCGCAGGGCGTATTGTGAGTAAATTAGGAAATGGATCTTTTGCACAGCCTTTAAAAATAACAGCTGGAGGTGTTAATTATGGTAAGCTGACAGCAGAACAGCAAAAAGCATTAGATACGTATGTAAAAAGCTTAGGCTTGCCTCCAGGACCTCCAACGCAGCAGGGAATTTATGCAACTCCAGAATTTACAGGAGATCCATATCCTAGTGAAGTTATTAAACCAGTTGAAGAAAATCAAGAACCGCCGGAAGGCTGGCCTAGAAACCCAATTTTCAATGCGCCAGGCGATGTTCCTGGTCCGCCGGTACAATTTGGTCCTCCTGTTGAACCCACAACCGTAAAAGGCGGAGAAGGTTTTACTGGAACTGGAATGCCAGAAAATGATATTTTTTATTTCCATCCTGATCATTTGGGAAGTACTTCGTATATTACAGCTCGAAACGGATCTATTTCACAGCATGTGGAGTATATCGCTTTTGGGGAGGTTTTGTTTGAGGAGCATTCATCGTCTTTTTCTAGCTCTTATTTGTTTAATGGGAAGGAATTGGATAGGGAGACGAATTTGTCTTATTTTGGAGCTCGATATTATGATGCAAAAACTAGTTTGTGGTTGAATGTTGATCCATTAGCACTTTATAATCCTGTATTTGAGGATGAGTTTTATTTTGATGGACAGCATAATGGAGGTATTTATTATAGTGGGAATTTAAATCCATATATTTATTGTTATCAGAATCCAATAAAGTATATTGATCCTAATGGAAAACAAGTCGAGTTTAATTTATTGTATGATAACTGGCCAAAAAATGAAGATGAAACTGATGATAAAAATAATATTCAAGTTTTTAAATCTATTTGGGGAGACAAATACAATGAGACAACCCTAAAGTTAGAAGGTAATATATATATCGAAAATGCTTGTGCAACAAGAGGATCTATTGCATTGGGGCTTTCCAAGATTAAAATACCAGAAAAATATACTGATTTTTATGGTTTTATTGGAGGGATGAAAGATAAGCCTATAACAAGTACAGCAACTAAAATGTTAAAAGTTATGAAGGAATTGTATAAAAGTAATCCTGAAAAAATAACAAAAATTAGTAATCCAAAATCACGCGAGGCTATCGATCAAGCGTTTAATGGAAAAAAAGGAATGTATATTATGATTGCGAAAGATGGTAGTGGGTTTACAGGACATGTGGGGCTATATGATGGAGATACTGTTTTAGGGGGAGAAAACCATTATTATGTAGAGCAAGCAAAAGAGGTGTATTTGTTTAAGGCAGATGAAAATTAATAAAATTTTAAAAGATGAAAGTAAAGTTATTGATATTGTGTCTGTTTTTTAGCATTGGGGTATTTTCTCAGTATAAATATATAAAAGAAGAAGATTTGAAACTTATTGATACCGTTCAAACCAAAATAAAGAATGATACTATAGCTTACCAACATTTTTTGTTTACTAAAAAATGTTTATGTTATGATAAGGTTGATAAGAAAAAATCTATTTCTGAAGAAACTTTAATATGGATGGGATATCTTACTTATCCTTTGTACGTTACAGTAGATAGAGAAAAGCTTAAAAATAATATTAATGAAGTACTAGGTGATGAGATTAGAATTGAAAAAAGAGAATTCGGATCAAGAGATGAAAAATTTTCTGGTGTTTCAAATAAATTTATTCTATGTGAATCTATTGCGTCTAATACTTCAAAAAACAGAAAACAATTTTTTAATTTTATTGATAATGTTAATAATTTTGATCGATATAAATATAAGGAGGGATTAGAGAGGTATTTGAGAAATAACAAAATTTTAGAAGAGAATAAAAATTCAGACATTATAAGGTATACCAATAAATTTTGGGGAAATTAAATGTATAATCTTACAGATTTTGTACGTAACTATAGCGCAGAAATCCTTTCCGTGCGCACAAAGCAAATCGACAAACAATAAAAGCATTAAACCTCGCTTACAACGAGGTTTTTTCATGAGTTTAAGATTGTACCTACAAATGTTGCTTCACTTAAATTTTAAAAAGAATGAAAACAAAAATGTCAAAAATAATACCGATAATGATTCTCGTATTTTTTTCAATGAGTTGTAATGATGCAAATAAAAATTATAGCAATAATAAAATTAAAAAATGCGAAGATTGTTTAGTCGGAAAAGAAGAAACGGCTGTTGCTATAGCTGAAGCTATTTTATTTGAACGATTTGGAAAAGATAAAATAGAAAATCAAAAACCTTATGTAGTAAATGTAAAACAAGATAGTATTTGGAAATTAGAAGGCACTTTCAATAAACTTGGTTATGGAGGGACATTTTATATCGAAATATCTTCAAAAGATGCTAAAGTATTAGAAATTTATCACGGAAAATAAATTGAAAATTATGTTGATCTTGGAGATATTAAGTAAGATAAAAAAGAAGAATCATAACTCATCCCTCTCTGTAAAGTTTTTTTATATAAAGTTGCACAAATTTCACTTTAACTACACCTAAAAGTTTAGACGAATTTATAATTAAATTTGATGACAAGTAGTGTTTTGAATTATTTTTTAATGTACAATGAATAATATTCTAAGGGCATTACTTTGAAAGTCAGAGACTTCAGGAGGTGCTTTTTTTTTCTAATACATTTAAATTCTGTAAGCATTAAAAGCAGATCATCCAATTGTTGATGTTTTGAATTTAAAGCCAGTTTTTCGAAATATCTTTCTAAAATAATTTATTATGAAATCAGAACTTTTTAGAAATGAACCGTTTGATGAAAGGTTATTACAAAAAACTGCACAATTGGAAACATTTGCGCATTGCATTGGTGTAATTTCAGAAAATTTCGCGGAGCTGGGAGACCACATTAAACTAAATTTATGAGAAATAAAATTTTATTATTAGGGATGCTTTTTCTGCTTCTCAATTCGTGTAAAAACAAAGATGAGCTTGGATTAACAAACCCAACAAAAAAGTGGGTATATTATAATTACGAAAAAAAATATGAAAAGAATAATGGTTCATTCATTACATATTTAAAGTTTGAGGATAATGGAAAGTGTACAAATTTTTTCTTTGATAAAAACGAAGGACAATATGGCGCTGCGATGAATTGGAAATTTACAACGAATGATAGCATTTTAAATATAAGCGATAACAAATATCTAATTTTAAAAGTTTATAAAGATAGTATTCTTATGAAAGATTTAAAATATAGCAGAAATGTAAAGTTATTAAACTGGAACGTTATAGAAAAGTAGTTTTATCAATACCAAAAATAGCTGCTACAACAGATTTGGGCAATAGCTTAATAAAAAGTTGGTTTTGTATGTGGGATGATGTGGAAAATCCAAATCTGAAAACAAAACTTCATTTACTCCAAAACACGCTGTAGTAGTAGAACGCGTTCGTAACTATAACAAATAGAAGAGATAAACTTTAGAATTAAAAACGGAATTCGTATATTGTTTTCCTAAAATTAACTATACCAGTTATATACATTTAAAAATAGCTGCCTTCAAACGTTTTTCAGTTCATTTAAATACAAATAGACCAGATTATGAAAAATTCATTTATGCTCTTCATTGCATTCTTAGCTTTTACAGCGTGCTCAAAACATGAAGGAAAAAAAAATATTGCCATCAGTGGAATAGATTCTACATTACGTCCTGGCAATGATTTTTTTAGATATGTAAATGGCAAATGGTATGATTCTATATCAATACCAGCATCTCAAGCAGGAGTTGGCGCTTATATGTTTATGAATTATCCGCAGCGAATGCGCCTGCAGGGGATATTAGACAGTATTTCGCAAAGTAAAAATCCAGAAGGAAGTATAGCGCAAAAGGTAGGAGACTTTTATGCATCGGGTATGGATACAGTAACTATTGACAAACGCGGTTACACACCTATCAAACCGCTGCTTGATAAAATTGAAGCAATTAACGATTTACCGTCCTTAATGAACTTTGTTGTTAATCAGGTAAAGGTTAACAATCCTTCTATTATAGGATTTGGAGTTTCACCAGATGAAAAAAACAGCAGTATGAATATTGCCCAAATCTACCAAACGGGTATTGGTTTGCCAGATAGGGACTATTATTTCAAATCAGATTCATCAACTGTTGCCATACAGCAGGCGTACAAAAAATATCTTACTACATTATTTCAGCAAACAGGCAGTAATGCAATAGAAGCTAAAAAGAATGCTAATTTAGTTTACGATATTGACAAACAACTCGCCGTTTCGCATAAAACAAAAGTTGAGCTTCGGGATGTACAGGCAAATTATAATAAAATGGCTGTGACAGATCTTTCAAAAAGACATCCGAACATAGACTGGCCTACTTTTTTAAATAATTTAGGTGCTCAAACCAATTCCATTAATGTAGGTCAGCCCGCGTATTATGACGCTCTTAATAAGCTCTTAAAAACCATTCCCATTAATGATTGGAAAATTTACCTGAAAGCAAATTCTTTAGAAAGATATGCAGATGATTTAAGTAAGTCTTTTGTTGATGCCTCATTTGAGTATACCAAAGTGCTTTCTGGTCAAGCGGTTCAAAAAACACGTGGAGAAAAAATGGCTAATGTCCTCGATAATAACTTAGGCGAAGCTTTGGCTGAATTGTATGTAAAAAAATATTTTTCAGAAGATGCCAAAAAACGCATGTTAGTTCTCGTGAATAATCTGCAAAAAGCGTATGCCGTAAGAATTGATAAATTGGAATGGATGAGTCAAGGTACGAAGCAAAAAGCTAAAGAAAAATTGGCAGCCATGACTAAGAAAATAGGATATCCAGATAAATGGAAAGACTATAGCAGCGTAAATATAGCCAGAAATACTTATTTTGAGAATATGGTAGCAGCCGCTACAGCTGCATTTCAATTTCATTTGGCAAAATTGGACAAACCAGTCGATAAATCAGAATGGTATACTACACCTCCAACGGTGACGGCCTACAATAACCCCACTGCAAATGAAATTGTTTTTCCTGCGGGTATTTTACAAGCGCCATATTTTGATAATAATGCAGATGATGCACTTAATTATGGAGGTATAGGAATGGTAATTGGTCACGAAATAACCCATACTTTTGATGATCAAGGTGCTCAATATGATAAAGATGGTAACTTAAAAAACTGGTGGACAAAAGAGGATTATGCACAGTTTAAGTCAAGAATACAACAGGTTATTGATTTGTATAGTACTTATACCGTTTTAGGCGATTTACATATTAATGGAGCAATGACAGTTGGCGAAAATACAGCAGATATTGCCGGAATAGCAGTTGCTTATGATGCTTTTAAAATGACGGAACAAGGAAAAGGAAATACAAAAATTGATGGTTTTACTCCAGACCAGCGCTTCTTTATTTCTATAGCCAAAATATGGAGAGTAAAAATGAAAGACGAGTTCCTGCGTTTGTGGATTAACAATAATCCGCATTCTCCACCAAATTGGCGTGTAAATGGACCTCTAATGAATACTACACCATTTTACGAAGCCTTTAATGTACAGCCAGGAGATAAAATGTTTCTGCCTGCGAAAGACAGAATAACCATTTGGTAATGTACTTTGTTTCCAAAATAGTATCATGAAAAAATGCGCAAATTTCGCTTTGAAATTTGCGCATTTTTTTTGTTTCTTAATAATAGTAAATTCTATAAAATCTCCTATTTATACTTACTCAGATCCAGATTAAGAATAGTGCCTACTCTGCTAAACTCTTCGTTAATCTTTGCATTCACGATTAGTTGTTCATTCGTTATTGGATGATTAAAAATTAACTGATGCGCATGAAGCATCATTCCTTTTAAGTCATAATTCTCCAGCCACAATTTATTTTGTTTGTTGCAACCATGCGGACGACTTCCTAAAATGGGATGAAAAATATGCTTGAAATGTTTTCGTAATTGATGCATACGTCCTGTTTCAGGAATCGCTTCTACCAAACAATATCGTGAAGTTGGTCGATTGTTAAATTCTAACTCAACTTCGGCATTTTGCAAACGATGAAAATAGGTTATGGCATTTTGTGTAATATCATCATCGTTGGTTAAATCATAATCAATCGTTAGTTCGTCGGGTGACCAGCCCCGTAAAATTGCCAAATATTTTTTTTCGACTTCGCGTGTCGCAAAACGATCATTCATAATTTTCAAAACGGCTGCATTCAACGCAAATAACAAGACACCAGATGTTTTGCGATCTAACCGATGAATAGGATAAACGTGCTGCCCTATTTGATTTCTCAGTTCCTGAATAGCATACACTTTTGCATCGCGCGCATAAAATGATTTGTGAACCAACAATCCGCTGGGTTTATTAATGGCTATAATATATTCGTCTTGGTAAAGAATTTCTAACATTTGGCAAAAATAGAAGAGATTTTGATTGAAATGGCCTTTATTAGTTATTTCTATACTTTCTATTTTTTAGTTTACATATCGACATTCATTTTTATGGTCAAAAACATCCAGTAAAATAAAAGCCGTAATGATAATTTACAGTGTAAAAATTATATATTTGAAAATAATAAGGTGTAATACTTATCGCCTATAGCCACTCTAATTTGGGTTCCTTTGCGTGATTTTTTCAGACATATAAATAAGCTGGAAGATATTTTACCGAAAAAAATGAGACAAATGAAAATAATCTATTCTATAATATTTCTGATTTTAATTAGTTGTGGAAAATTAAATCCTCAAATTCAAGCTGAAAAAAATCAAACACCAAAGGAAGTTGAACTTGACGTAGAAAATAAATATTGGGACTCAATTTGTAAAGAAGAAACTAAAAATGCCAAAAAAGATATTGAGAAAAATAAGTTAACTTATTTTCATTATTTTGGAATGGTAGTACAATATCGAAGTAATGAGGAAATGAATAGGTTACTTTCAAAATACAATATTGGAATCGACTCTGCTTCCTATTATTGTACAGTTCCAGGCGAATTACAAAATTGTTACGCAATTAAAATGCGACAAGAAATTGATAAAAGATATGGAAAAAATTTTATAGATTCTTTAAGAACAATTGCTGAAAAACAATATGTTATAAATAATCTGAATAAAGTCTATTCGTTTGAGGAATGTGATACAATATCCAGATATCCAAATGATAAATCATACAGAGATTTTTTTAAAAGCTACGAAAAAGATTTTTGGAAGTTTACAGAATATCCTACTGATTTTGAATACAGAAAAAATAAGGATTCATATTCTTCTATTTCTGCCGAATTTACTTTATCAAAAAATGGAGAAGTTTCAAATATTGATATTGAGATAACTTTTCAAAATAAAAAAAACTATAAATACAGATCTTATTTTATAACTAAAACAAAAGAATTTATACTTAAAACAAAATGGATTCCAGCAAAAAGTGCAGGAATAGTTGTTTCTAGTAAAGTTCCATTAACTATATTTTTCAAATAAATCATCAGCTCTTGTGTGTGTCACGCTCGTGAAATTAATATTTGGGGATGATTTAGCAAATCCGAAGAATGGGCTTAATTTAGTACCTAACCCGCTGTAGTACCAGAACGTTGGCGAGAAGTTTACTAAAGACGGACTTTGAAAATATTTATAATTTAAAGAAAAAGGATGAAGTATGTTGCAATTTTTATTATAAATCTGATTGCTTTGATTCTTTTCATTGCTTCTATTTCAACTACATATTATAATTTAAAACATTTTGATAAAAGTGATATTGTAAGTGGAAAAGTTACTAAAGTAAATTTAGTTTCCAATTATGGTAAGGGTGGAAGATTATATGGATTTGAATATGAAATCAACAATAATAAGGATGTTTTATATTTGACACAATATGAAACATTAAACTATACAATTAATGTTGGAGACAAAATAGTCTCTAAAAATTTATACATTGGAAATACGAACTCAAAAATATTAACTATTAATGGTGAAAAAATTAATACTTATTATGGAATATTTGACTTTTTAATGTTAATATTAGTTGTTGTAATTCCTTTAACATACTTATTTTATTTTAGAATAATAAATACAAAAAAATACAAAAATAGAACTGAAGAATACAAATTGATTTACAATAGAAAAAGGAATAAAAAGAAATAAAACCTCTCGGCAACAGCCACTACAACGAATTTGGGCATTGGGCTTAATGGAAAGATGGTTTGTATTTCGAAATATAGTGATTACCGAAGAATAAATTTTAATTTAGTCCGGAACCCGCTGTAGTATCAGAACGTTAGCACCAATAATACACAAAATGGGAATATTTGACATTTTTAAAAAGAAACCGAAATTTGTAGACGACTTATTTGGCGAATTAAATTATACAAAATTTAGTGACACGACGAAAAATTTTTATGACGGCGATGTGGAATTTGACTCACAAAAAGTTGGAATAATTATTGACGCAGATCAAAATGGACCAACAGAAAGCCAAAAAGAATTCTACACTAAATTGCGGGCCAAGTATACTTCAATAAAAGTTGAGGTAATTATTCCATACTTAAAAAAAGAATTGGAAGATTGGGAAGAAGAAAATCAAATTATTGACTTTGATCAAGAATTTACTATTGATGGAATTTCATTATCAAGAATAACAGACAATTCTGTTAATTGGTCACTAACACTATATTCTACTAAAATAAATCATTATGTGACAATTGAGTTTATAGACCTAGAACCGCAAGAAGGAATTATAGTTGATGGATAAATCACTGGTGCTAACAGCCATTTGAGGAGATTGAGGTTTAGGCTGATTTTAAAGATGATTTTGTATTTAAAAATTTGTGTTTAACTGAAAAACCTCACATCTTTATTCCTCAACCTCACCAAGCGCCAGAACTTTAGTAACAATTTCACAAAATTAATGGTAAACATTCAAGAAATAAAAGACAGTAACCTGACTGAAAAAATAGAAACTCACCAAAAGATTGGGGGAGCTTTAAGGATTTCTGTTTTTGAAATTAAGGAAAACTACTTGGGTCAATTGCCTGACGAGTATAATGCACATCTGACAACGGCTCGACAAACATTAGAAAAGCAAAACTTTGAATGGAATTTTCATTTTAACAAAGTCGCATCTAAAAATCAAAGAAAGGATATAGCTTATGCAATGACTGACTTTGACAAATTAGACCCTAGTGGACAAAAGATAGATTTATTCCATTTTTTAGGTTCACACTTTGACTTAAATAATAATAAACCTCTCATTCGTGGACAATTGGGGAATAATACTCTGAATTCTTATTTTTATTATGACCAAGATGAAATACCAGAAAACAAGGTAGATATTAATGCATTAGATGCAACGTACAAACAATTGTATATGGACAATAAAGGTTATTTTGTTCATGCACTAATGGAACCACCTTATAATTTAAGTCTTGAAAAAGAAATTTATTTGCGTGGAAAATATTTATTGGAGTTTTTGGAATATTTTTTCTGCGAAATTAATGAATTGACAGTATATGCATGGGATACAAATTGTTCAGTTGTCTTTGATTCGGGAAAAGAATGGTGGGGAAGTTACTTTTGGACAATATATAATCCGACAAAAAAATGGTATGTAGGAATAATAGCATCAGAGACAGATTAAAATAGTTACTATTTATGTATGTTTTCGAATTGATTGTCCTGTAACGAAAAAAGCTCCAGATTTCTCTGAAGCTTTTGTCTTAGTAGCGGGAACAGGACTCGAACCTGTGACCTTCGGGTTATGAGCCCGACGAGCTGCCTACTGCTCTATCCCGCGATGTTTCGGGTGCAAAGATACACACTAAATACGGTTATGCAAATAATTTTGGCACTTTATTTTTTTTGATTTCTGAAAACAGTGGCTTTTTCTAGACTTTAAAATCTAATAATTCTTCGTAAACATTTCCTGTTAAGCCTAGTAGCATGCAGAATGCAGGTTCGGTTTTTATTCCTTTTTCTTTTAATTTAACAACCTCTAATCGGAAGTTTTCGCCTTTTAAATGCAGAATTTTGGCTTCAATTACCATATGTTTATAGCCATTTTGATCTTGGGTTGGAATATCTGCCCGAAAATTTCGATTTCAAAAAAGTCAATATTGAAGTTCGCAACGACCGATTCTTGATTATTGATGACGGTTTCTCGAATAACAAAGTTCTTTTCTTTCCCGAAAACTTGTTCAATCTTCTCGATAAAATCGGCTTTGTTTTTCCAATAACAAATAATATCAAGATCACTATTTTCAATGTCTATATTTATCGGAATCGTGCCGACCAGTATAGGATTAAATGCAGACAGATTTTCTAAAACTTTGTATTTCGTGAGAAGTTGAAAAACGGATTGCTGTTTTTGATTTCCTGTTTTCAAATAAGAGATGTTAGTAAAATCAGTCATGTTTATTAATCCTTATAATTTTTTTCTTCCTCGATTTCTTGTTCTAACCTTGGGTTGATATTGATTTTAGCATTCAAAAAAACAAAAATAGCCGCCTGATATTCTCTGGCATATTTATTTGTAATCTGGCCTCCAATGAATGCCTTTTCAAAAAACGGACTTGTTGTTTTAAATTCGTCGCTGTTTTCTTCAAAATTTTTTACGCGGATTAAATTTTTATATCGAATATCGAGATTGAACCAGTTTACGTAATCGGCGTTAAAAGAAACCGCTCTAATACCTTTTTTGGTATAATAATTAATGGCACCGGCTTGTCCGTAATTGTCACAGATTACAATGGTTTCTTTTTGGTTTGGGAGTTTGGCATAAATAGAATCAACTTTGCCGGCCAATTCCTTCCAACCCAGCATATCTGCAAAATCCTGAGGTAATTGATGTTCTTTTCCGTCTTCCCACCGAAGCATTCCCAATGCTCTGTATTGCGCTGAATTTGCGACCATATATTCAGGACTTTTATTAGGAAAAGCAACGTTGTACATCGGAATAAAAAGAAGTAAAGGAATCAGTATAAAAACAGGTTTTAGAAAACGTTTCCATCCATCTTTTAAAATTTCTGAAAGATAAACAGCTCCAAATCCAATGTAAATTGGATACAAACCTATAACATAATACGATTTGGCTTTGAAGTAGATAAAGATTAAAAGTGTAAATATAAATGCGCTCAAGAACAACTGATATTTTTGAAAAGGTTTGTAACGCACGAAAGCATAAAGTGCTGCCAATATTACAAAAAGAGAACCAATAAAAAAGAGAATTTGTTCTTTTAAAAATCCTGCAAGATCAACATTTACCAATTGCGTTTCTGCCAGTTCTTTCATGTGATGTACAATTGGAAATTGATTACGGTACTGCCAGACAAGATTCGGGAGAATCAAAAGTAATCCTAAAATTAAAGCAAAATAAAGCTGTTTTTGAGCAAGTATTTTTCTTTGTTTAGAAAGTAAAATCGCAGGAATTAATCCGAGTAACAAAAACAAAATATTGTATTTATTCAGAAATCCGAATGCAAATACAACCGCGCCAATGTAAAGCCATTTGGTGTTTTCAGAAGTTATGTATTGAATTAAAACATAATAAAATAAAGTCCAGCACAATACATCCAGCGAGTTTGGTTGATAAAGCATATTAAGACGCAATAAACAAGAAAACAAAATACCCAGTGCACCAAGAATCAAAGCGTAGAGATTTCCTTTTAAAAGTTCGATAGTTTTCCAGACCGTTAAAAGCGTCAAAGCGCCAAATAGGGCAGGGAAGAACTTGACCGAGAAAACCGAATTTCCAAGAAGGAAAATAAGATATGAAAACCAAGACGTAACAGGCGGAACCGATAAATACCCCCAAGCCAAATGGTGCGCCTGATCGAGATGCAGATATTCGTCGCGCTGCAAATCATATTCGGGACTAATTAAAACATATTGTAAAACAAATTTTAGAATAATAAACCCAATTAAAAGCAGCGTTTTTTTAGTCATGAAGGTTTTGGTTTTTGGTTGTAAATGGTTTTATGTCAGCGTATATGTTAAACGAATATAAGATTTATTTTGAATAAAAAAAGCCTCAGATTTCTCTGAAGCCATTTTATAAATATTGAATTTCTTTTATTGGAATTTGGAATTTCCTTTTTGAAAATTAAAAAGAAACTATTCCTCTTCTGCTGTTTCAAATTCCATGTGATCTACGATTTCAGCTTCTGCTTTTTCAGGTTTTGAAGCTTTTAGCGCATTGAATCTTTCCAACATTTCAGATTCTCCTTCTTCACCGCTGAAATAAGGAAAAACATCCATAATAGGCGATTCTGAAATTGCGGGAATCGAATATTCTCCCATTGAGTTTTTCATTACATGAATCGTATTGTCATAAGCTTCACGAACGTCATTTGCCTGAATAAGCATATACATACTCGTTTTTCTCTCTTTACCGCTTTCTTCATCATAAGCGATCAAAGAAACCTTAGATTTAAACCATCTGTCGGTATTTTCAAACGGATGAATTTCAGCATAATTAGCAACTTTAATATTGGTGATTTTAAATTCTTCACTAATATAAGCAGCCATTTCTTCATTAATTCTTTTTTCAGCTTCTGTATAAGACAATGCGTCAACCAAATATGGTTCGGTTAAAACTTTTTGTCCGCCAGTTTCATCTGTTTTTCTATATTTTACTTTGCATTCGTACCAAACTACGCTCATCTCTTTTAAATTTTAAGGATGCCAAAGATAAATTTTACAGGAAAATAAATAGTTAAATCTCAAAATAGATATTCACAATTTTGAATATTTTTTGGTAATGTTTTGATGTTCTGAAAGTTGTGAGTTTCTGTATCGAAAATACTTTGTAATCGCATTCATCCTTTTAAAATTTTCATAAAATCAAATTATTTTTTGAATGTAATTTATTGTAAGCCAATAAATTATTTTCCATCAATTTAAAAATCAATAAAAAAATGAATTCATTTCAAACCAAATGGTCAATTTGAACGTAAGTGTCAAAAGATAATGGCTAGGAATGAGGCAAATTCAAATGATATTGGTTTTTGGAGCATATTGAGTCTGACCACATTTCTAGCTGTTATTTTTTTATAATTTTAAGCAGCATAAATGACAGGAAAATTAAACGTTCAAAAGTTAAAAGAGACTTTAAAGTATATTGAGAGCAAACACAATGAAATAAAAAGACAAGGACAAAATGATACGCGAAGCCTTGAGTCAATGTTGAAATATTTGAAAAAAGATATGATCGAACAATACAATTTGTCAGATCACCATTTATCAATAAAACAAGATGTCAAAGATACAGACGCTTTTATAGAGAACGTTAAAACCATCATACAGCAAAACTCTTAATTTATATTTATCGAAAAGAAAATTACTTTTATTTCAGTTTGAATTTTTCGTTTTTGCAATCGAGAATTAGTGTATGATTAAGGAAAAGTTTGTTTCCAATCATTCCCTGCATTCCAGAGCGTTTCATTAGAAAGTTTTGCAGTTTCGATGTGCCTTCGATGTAGGTAACCTCAGAAAGTTTTAAGGATAGATTTCCAAATTGTATTTTCTGATTTGCCACAGCTGAGAAAACAGTTAAAATATTTCCCCACGAATTTCCTTTTTCCGTTTTTATCTTGCTGTTTTTGATTTTATATTTTTTCCATACTTCTTTTGTGGTAATAAATTCGTAACCGCTCGTTCCAGAATCGTATAATAGTTTTAGGTTTTCGTTTTCGACTGAGGCAGGAATTAATATTTTACGTTTTTTAAATTCAAAATCTATAAAACTGGTTTCTTGTATTTGGTGTACAAACGAGCATTTATTGTTTTTAAAATCAAAAATGGTAATTCGTTTTTCTAATAAATCGGTTCCAATTGTGCCAATTATATTTTTGGCATTCGGATCATCAAAATTAATTTTATGCCCATAATTTAAAACTTCAAAATGAGCAGAAGCAACATTCATATTTCCGATTGTAAAACCTGAAGAAATCTCATTTTCCTCTTTAATTTTAATTTGATTTTGGAATTTTTCAGAAATAGATTCTAAGGCATTTTTGTAAAATACGGTAATTGGCGAACCTGAATCAAACTGCATATAAAATGTCTTTTCGATTCCGTTGAGTTTTACAGGCAAGAGCAATGCAGTATTTGGGTTTTCTTTATCAGAAATCCATTTTATAGGAATATTTTCTGCTGTTCCAGATACTGTCAGATAGTTCTCTGGTGGTGTAAATTTCTTTTGGAAATAAAAATATCCTCCCAACAAAAACAAAACAATAACGACTAAAGTAATCGACGCAATTTTCTTAAATAATTTCATAGCTGATTTTTTCTGCAAGATTCGGATTTAGGTTCCAATTTTCATGCAAAAACAAGATGACATTTTTACGTCATTTTTATGACTTGAATTATAAGAAGTTGTTTTTTAGTTTAATAGCAAGACTTTGGTTCTTGTTCAAACTGATTCCGTTTAGCACAACAACAACTAATTTTAAGAAGAGAATTGTAATTAATGGAATAAGAAAAAGGGGAAAATCGATAGAAAAAGCCTTTTGAATAAACGGACTTACAATTAATAGAAAGGAAAGCATAAGACTCAAAAAGAGGTGAATCGTTATAATCTGTTTTCCGAGTTCTCTGTTTGTAAGATCTTCTGTTTTATACGTTAAGATCAAAGGAAAAATAATACTTCCAAAGGGAATTACAAGTCCAGATAAGGCAGAAAGATTAATGATTTTGGCTCTTTCAATTCCGCTGTTTTCTGTTTTACTAATTAGATTCTCTGGAATTGTTTCTAAAGATTGCGCAATTGTTTTTAATGTAAATCCTTTAAGAATATTACCAGCTTCAATTCTCTGAATTGTTCGCAGGGAAAGCCCAGATTTTTCAGCCAATTCATTTTGAGTCATATTTTTTTCCTCTCTCAAAACTTTAACTTTATTGTTCATTTCTTTAGATTGCTTTTTTTAAGTATGGAAACGAAAATAGCAAAAAAAGTCTTGATCACAACAATTTAATTATTTGTCCCGTTTCAATTAATAGCTTTTGTAATTTAATATTTTAGGGCGGAATACCGGATAACCTCGAAAGTTTAATAAAAATTTAAGCCTTTTCTTTAACAAAATTATTAACTTGTTATAGAATAAAAGATTTTGCCCGTTTTATTTTAACCAAAAACATATTTATGAGAGTATCAGTTGTCCGAAAAAATATAAAATTTACACCAGATTCTAGAAGAGTTGTTGCCCGATATTTTATGAATGGGAACGAACGAACTCAGCAAATGGTACTTCGGATCATGATGCTGGATGAAAAACAAGTATTACAGACTTTAGAGCAGACGCTTCGTGAATTTGCGAGACGTCATCGAAATATTTCAGCAGTGTTTTTTAGACATTGCGAAAGAATAAGACCTATAATAGAAGCAATGAAGATTGATTATGAAGCAATGTCTTTGGATCGAAAAATGCTTATTGGTTCTTATTGCACCATGGAATATGCCATTGAATCTGCTGCGATTTTTAATCCTTCAATTGTAGAAGATTTTGACCAAACCGGATTAGAAGCGGGAGAAAAACGTGTCGTTATTTCGTTTCGTGCTACGGGAGAAGGTCATATTTCGTCTATTGTTTTTAGAAGAGGAATCTTAGACAGAGACAATAATCTGCATATAATGAAAATTGGAAGTCATATTGATAAAGCCGAAATTGAACACAAGACTTTATTTAATAAAGAACGATTTCTGACTAAATTGATGGAAATGCATACTACGGATAAATATATTACCCAGATTATGCAGGATCTTCCAGATGAGTTTGAATTTGCGATTCTTAAAAACATACTAAATACTGCTTTAAGTGATCCTATTATTCGTGAAGAAAGAAAAACCGCATTGCAGGAAATACTTTGGCTGGCCAATTCGTTTTACGACATACAATTCAAACACGATTCTGATATTACAGAACGTGTCATTTTTCCAATTTCAGATTCTGAAAGCCGCGGAATAGAAGATGCTCGTTTTGTTCGTTTTGTCGATGATGATAATTCAGTTCGTGTAATGGCGACTTATACAGCTTATAATGGTCATACAATATTACCGAAACTTATTTCTACTGAAGATTTTTATAGTTTTAGAGTAATGCCGCTTCATGGAGCTGGTGCGCAAAATAAAAATTTAGCCTTGTTTCCAAGAAAAATAAAAGGGAAATATGCCATGCTTGCCCGAATTGACGGAGTGAATAATTATATCATGTATTCTGAGCGGGCTACACAATGGAATACGCCAATTTTACTGCAAGAACCTCGTTATACGTGGGAGTTGACGCAAATTGGAAATTGTGGTTCGCCGCTTTGGACAGAAGAAGGCTGGCTGGTTATTACGCACGGTGTGGGTACAATGAGACGTTATTGCATAGGGGCTTCCTTATTTGATTTAGATGATCCGTCGAAAGAAATTGGAAGACTTACAGAGCCATTGCTTTCTCCTCTTGAAGATGAACGCGAAGGTTATGTGCCAAATGTAGTGTATTCCTGCGGGGCGATTATTCATAACGACAGTTTGATATTGCCTTATGCAGTATCAGATTATTGTTCTACTTATGGAGTTGTAAATCTGGCGGAATTGCTGGATGCGCTAAAAAATAGTAAATAACAATTACTTTCTGTTTTTGAGATCAGGAATTTTCTCAGTCAAATTTTTCCAATATCTTTTGGGTATATGCTGGAGATGAAGTTTCGTGTTTTTTCGCGATTCAATGTTGACGCTGCTAAAATAGTTGCGCCATAAATTCTGGAAAAATTCTTCATCTTCATCAAATATTTCAGCTAAAAATTTTGATGAGGAAGTTTCTGAATCAAACTTTATTTCGACCGTTGAAACATTTTCAAGGTCGTAGTAAATTCCGTATTTGCGTTTGGAATCATAAATCAGCCAGCGTTGATCGGCATAACGGTTTTTAAAATGTTTTTCTATAATCGGCAAAACATTACAATCGGGTTCGACGATCGCATAATACAATTCGTCTTTTGTGAGTTTGAAACGCACAAACGCTTTCATTCTATGACTTTCTTTTCCCGTTAAATGTGCTGCTTTTCTAACATTTAAAACATCATTATTACTTAAATCTTGTTCGATATTAATTGAGCTTGAAAAGGCGTATGCTACAAATCGAAATAACGTTTCTTCAATTTGATTTAATTCTGATAAAAAAGCACTATAAACATTATAAAAACCAGCAGAAGAAAGCTTTTTTATCAGGCCTTCCAATACGCGGTCTGCTTTAGCATTATCTGTTATTACAGTATGAATATTTGAAAAAAGTAAAGCACCAGAAGCTTCATTTTTTGCAAAAACTACATCTTTGAGTTTGTATTCGTAAATCTCAAAAACTGCTGTAAGCCAGCCTTCGTAACTTCCATCATAAATTACTTGTGTCATTTGGATTAAAATAAAGCAAGCTGGTTCGAAAAATTATTTTTGTATTTACTGTTCTGTAAATTCAGAATCTGACTTTTTATTTGAATTGAAGTCAGATCTTTCTGCAGGTGAAAAGGCGAAGCAAAAGCCAGAAAATATTTCGAACGATTGTAAGCAATTCCTAATTTTTGCAAATCCTGAGGTTGCAATTTTTTGAACTTTCGGGCTGCAACAATTTTTTTGGCACTCAAAAATCCTATTCCAGGAATACGCTTAATTAATTCAAGATCTGCGGTATTGATATCAACAGGAAATTGATCCATATTTCGCAAAGCCCATCCTAATTTTGGGTCAATATCGAGATCAAGATTGGGCTGGTCAAAACCAACAATTTCGTTTACATTAAATCCGTAAAAGCGAATCAGCCAATCGGCTTGATACAAGCGATTTTCTCGAATCATCGGAACTGGAGTTCCAATTGCAGGAAGTCTGTGGTCGTAACTTATTGGTACATATCCAGAATAATAAACACGTTTCATGCTCATTTTTTCGTAGAAATAATTGGCCATTCCTAAAATTTCAAGATCATTTTCTTGTGTAGCGCCAATAACCATTTGTGTACTTTGGCCGGCTGGTGCAAAAAGCGGCGCTTTATAGTTTAATTTTTTTTCCTCTTTGTGACCGGCAATTTCATTTTTAAGATATTCCATAGGCTTAATCACATCGACATGATTTTTATCGGGTGCAAGAAGTTTTAGACTTTTTTCTGTCGGCATTTCGACATTTACGCTTAAACGGTCTGCATATAATCCTGCCTCTTTTAAAAGTTCGTCGCTGGCGCCTGGAATTGCTTTGAGATGAATGTAGCCATTAAAGTTTTCCTCTAACCGTAATTTCTTTGCAATTCTAACAAGGCGTTCCATTGTAAAATCGGGGTTATCAAATATGCCCGAACTCAAAAACAATCCTTCGATATAATTTCTTCTGTAAAAACCAATTGTAAGATCTACCACTTCCTGAACCGTAAAAGCAGCGCGTTTTATGTCGTTACTTTTTCGGCTTACACAATAGGCGCAGTCAAAAATACAATGATTGGTTAATAAAATTTTCAGCAGAGACACACAGCGTCCGTCTTCTGTATATGAATGACAAATGCCATTTGCGGATGCATCTCCCAAACCCTTATTTTTGTTCTTTCGATTGCTTTGACTTGAAGAACAAGAAACATCATATTTGGCTGCATCAGCTAAGATCGCCAATTTCTCCATCACTCTTTCATGTACCATTTTGATCTTATTTAATTGTTTTTGAAAAGAAAATTAATCTATTCAAAACTACTCATTTGGCTCAAAAAGGAACTGGAAATCACTGTTCTAAATTGTATCAATTTTTTATAACAAGAAAATAACTATATATTGACGAATTAATTTTTACGCAGCTCAAAAACAGGTATAAATACGTGGTTGAAGTTTTTTCGATTTATCTAAATTGCGCAACTGTATGAAAAATTAATCAAACCCCCTTATTGATTGATTTATCTCTAAATGAGCGTACTAGTATTAGCGAATATTAATAATCGAATTGCTAAAACGATGAAATTTACACAAGGACAAGATGTATCCTACACTGCATTGAGTGGGAGGTCTTATAAGGCGACAGTGATCGAAAGAAAAATGGACTTTAAAAAGGGGCTTATAATAAAATCTACCTCAAAAGAGAGAGATTTTCATTATCTGATTGAAATTCAAAAAAATGGTACAACAGAAAAAATTCTTTGTGCTGAAAATCATCTTCAGTTATTAGAAAAGAAACAAACGGTAAAAAAAGCGGCGTGATACGATTATTACAATGCTGTTTCGTTTTTGAATTACTTTTTCATATCATTTTATTGAATTATTTATTTTAAAATTAAAATAATTCAGTAAAATCTATTTGTAATGCATCACATACTTTCTCTAAAGTTGAAAGTGTTGCGTTGGCATTTCCTTTTTCCAAACGGGACATATTGCTTTTTTCGAAATTACATTTTGAAGCTAAATCCTGCTGCGAAATGTTTTTCTGAATTCTAATTTCCTGAATTCGTTTTCCGACTTTTTGTTGTATCGTTTCTTTCAAATTAAATTATTATATTTCTCGAAAGAGCTCAGACATTTCAATATTCAAAGCTTTACCAATACGAATAAGCTTGTCAATACCCATAATTTGTTTGCCAAGCATATATCTTCTTAATGCTTCGATATCTAAATCAGAGTCATGAGCAACATGTCTTACTTTAAGACCTTTTTCTTTAATAATATCTTTTATGTTTTTTCCCACAATCTTTACAGATTCAGGCACTTCAGTTTTTCTCATTTCCTTTTATTATAAGTTGAAAATTATAAGTAAGTAGCCGAAAAAACAGGAATTTATATATCCAGTCAAATACGTCTGTTTTTTTATTATATTTGTTGAATTAAAAGAATAAAAAATAGATTGTAAAATGGAATTGGAACAATTAAAAAAATTAGAATACATTAAAAGACTATCAACGAAATATTTAAATATTTTAAAGCCAGCTGATGGTCAATTTTGTAATGCAGAAATTAGAGTTTTAAATTATTCAGAGCTCGGTTGTATTATTACAAATATGCTGAAATTATGCATTCTGGCGCTGGAGCAGGATAATGGCAAAAAATCGGCTATAGATGTAGGATTGGTTTTAGAACAGGCGCTTCATTTATTTCCTTCGGATGAAATGGAGCTGTTGGATAGAATTAATGATTTGTTAGTTAAAAAAACTAATATTGGATCTAATTAAAAAAGCTCCAGATTTCTCTGAAGCTTTGTAATTATAGAAAATACTTTTTTAGAAATTAGTATTTATTTTTTTAGATCGATCTGCGATATAAGAGATAAGCCAGGTTACTTGTCCCTCTTTTACAAAGTATATTTTCTTTGCTGCTAAATTTGGAATACTTTCCAGACAAGTCACTAAAATATTATTTGCTGAAATCAGGTATTTTTGGTCATACGTGCTTAAAACTCTAGCTGCTTCTTTATTGGTTTTAGCAAGAGTAGTAAATTTGGTAAAATTGTTTTTCAAAACAGCATCGTAATCAATAACATCTTGCAGAGTTAAAGCAATATAATGCTCTTTCACGTTTTCATTATAATATAACGTTGAAAATGCCCAAACAGCCCCGCCAGATAAGTATAATTTATCCTTTTTTTCCAAAGGCGGATTTGCGTCAAACATTTCTTTTGTTTTCTTGCGTAAAACAGGGTTAAAGTCAAAAGATTTTTCCTGATAAGTAGACATGTCATTAATCTGGCTCTTATTAACAACTGTTTTTTCTACAGCATCCGTTAATGTCATTGTTCCAAAATCTAATGCTAAAGGAATAAACTCTAATTTGTTGTCTTTTAATTCATCAATATAACCGCCCTTAGTGGTTTGAGCACCAATATCCAAAAGGAAAGCGTTAGCAAAATCAACTGGAGGAATAGCGCCTTTAACTAATGTTTTTGCTTCTTCGTTAACATCCAGTATTTCCAATTCTTTACTGGTAAGAGAAGAAATTTTATTTTTTAAAACGTCAATATTACGCGCAGATTCGAAAACGGGAGCAGCAACAATAAAGATATTTTCTTCTAGAATTTTGTGCTCAGCTCTGATTTTTTTCAATTGATCAAAAACGGTATTACTTGTTTTCGTGATATCTTCTGTAGTAAGCTCGCCAGAAGCAGCGATATGATCTGCAAAAGGAATTCTTTCTGTCCAGAAAGAAAGGATTTTATAATCGGCTTTCTTGATATTATTTACATCAAGAACAGAAACTTTTATTGCTCTACGGCCAATTTCAATCCCAGCATAAATACTTTTTTGAGAAAATGAGTTAAGGGTAAAAAATAAATTTAAAAGAATAAAAAATAGAACTTGGGGTTTGTTTTTTTTAAGCATTGTAGTTATTTATAATTATAATATGATTTGTTTCTGAAAAAGAATTTAAGGTAATTATGTGAAAGTCATAATTCTGAATTAAAAATGATCGATTTCAATATAGGATCGCAAATTTATAAAAACATTTATTAAGATAAACGCAGTTATTGGAAAATGTGGAATTTAAATAATAACTTAACATTGGACGGTTTGCAAAATAGGAGAACCTGCTACCAATCAGACAGTGAGGAAAAACTAATATAACAAAAAAGCTCCAGATTTCTCTGGAGCTTTTTCTTAGTAGCCCGTAGCGGAATCGAACCGCTCTTACATGGATGAAAACCATGCGTCCTAACCGATAGACGAACGGGCCTGCTTCTTTATTGCGGGTGCAAAAGTGCAACTATTTTTAAAATACTCAAAATTTTTTTGAAAAAAAATTATTTAAATTATTCTGAATTTGCCTTATTTAAAAGAATTCAGTCTTAAATAAATGGGGTTAAATTCAGCTGTATTTATTTGATTAATAATTGGTTGTTTTGTTTAGTAAAAAGGAAAAAAGAAGATTTTTTTCGGTATAAAAAAAATCAAAAAAAAACTAGAATTATTCATTTTTGAAAGAATATTCTTTTGATTTTTGTTTTATTTTGAAAAATATATACTCAGTTCAATACAAAAAAAGCCCCAGATTTCTCTGAAGCTTTGTTTTTATAACTTTTGTTTGGGATAATCTCTTTGATTTGAATTAATGAAAATACTTAAGTCCAATTATGTTCAACATATTGTTCATTATTTGTTTGGTCAATAAGTACAAAATTGCAAGACAAATAACTCGAATAATTAATTCATTTTTTTTATAATCGAAAGCAGAAAAGAATTGATAATAGAAAATTATGACATACAAAAAGGTTAATGCAGTCAGCAAATAGTTTACAAAAAGAAGAAAGTCTTTGTTGTCACTAAAGATCATACAGATTATTAGTATAAAACTAATTACTAATGTTCCGCATAACAAATACAAATTGAGAACGAGATTTTCAGTGTAATTTTGGTTGCTTTTTTTAAAGAACAAATAGCTCAGAAAAGAAATAATTGGTATATGAAGGAAAATTGCAATTTTTGAATACTCCTTTAGTACTTTTAAAACGCCTTCTACTTGTTTTTTATCTTCATATAAAACGGACGCATCTAAATTTGTCCATTTTTTTAGAAAGTAACCAATTGCTAGTAAAAGAATTATGGTTGAAAAATAATTAAAGTGCTTTACTCTTTTTCCTTGTACATATTCTCTAATGCTATGTCCAGGTCTGGTAAATAATTCTTTTATTGTGTAGAAAAATCCTGTATCAAAATGAAATATTCCGTGAATAAAATCGTGTTGTAAAACGTGAGGTAATGAAAATCTATGTGTAGATGTTGATTGGCTGCAATTGCTGCAAAATTTGTCTACTATTACGTTGTTACAGTTTAAACAGTTATTTGTCATTGGTCAGTTAAATATAGGATCAATTTATTCTTTTGTATTGTCTTCGGTTTTTTGGGAGTACTGTTAGCCGTGAGACGTGGCTAATTTACATAAAAAAAGCAAATTCTCACCGCTCGGGAAGAGACTTACCGAAAGCTGTGAGAAACCAAAATAAAAAAGCTTTCAACAAAAGCGGTTCAAGATATCGCACATCTTTAAATAATTGAAAAAAAATCGATTTATTTATAAGATGCTAAATGTGAAAAAATACTTTGAATTTACTTTCCTTTTTCGTCAAAATTGAAAAGTTAAGTGTTATGTTTGTTTACAGTTTACAGAGAAAAACAAACTTAAAATTAGCAATATAAAGTGATAGATAAATTGGAGATTAAAGCTCATGAAAAACTATACGGGCTTGATCATTTACGAGCTTTTGCTATTGTTTTAGTTTTCTTTTTTCATTATTTTATTGTGAGTGGCGGAGAACCCGAATGGCTTCCTGATGCAGCATCATTTGGCTGGACCGGCGTTGATTTGTTTTTTGTGTTAAGTGGATTTTTAATTTCCTCGCAGCTCTTTGTGCAAATTAAAAACGGGCAGTTAATTTCGTTTAAAGTTTTTTTTATTAAACGATTTTTTAGAATTGTTCCTGCATATTTAGCGACAGTTGCGATTTATTTTTGCATCCCGTATTTCAGGGAAAAAGAATCGTTACCTTCAATTTGGAGATTTCTAACTTTTACCCAAAATTTCAATCTTAATTTAAAAGACTACGGAACATTTTCGCATTGCTGGTCGCTGTGTGTAGAAGAACATTTTTATCTTTTTTTACCAATTATTTTAATAGTGCTGCAGGCTTCAAAACTATTTTCTAAATCATATTGGCTGTTAATAGGCTTGTTTTTATTCGGTTTTGCAATTAGATTTTATAGTTTTAATTACTTGTACATGCCGAAAATTGGCGAAGAAAATAGCTGGATGTACTGGTATAAATTTATTTACTATCCAACTTACAATCGATTAGACGGACTTTTAGTTGGTGTTTCAATTGCAGGAATTTATCAATTTTTACCAAATTTATGGACCACGCTTTCAAAATATGGTAATCAATTTCTTTTGTTAAGTTTATGTGTTTTGGCTGGTGCTTATTTTTTATGTGAAGACTTACTAACTTTTAACGTATCTGTTTTTGGATTTCCATTAATTGCGCTTGGTTTTGGTTTTATGGTTATTGGCTCCATTAGTCCTACAAGTTTTTTATATAAAGTGAATTCAAAAATTACAACCTTTATTGCGAATCTTTCTTTTTCAATTTATTTGACACATAAAGGAATCATTACAACAACCCATAAATTATTAGAAGATTTTGAAATAGAGAATAATGTAATGCTTTTAATTTGTGTGATAACTTGTGTTTTAGGAGCATACATTCTTCACTTGACAGTAGAAAAACCATTTATGAAAATAAGGAATAAAACTGTAAAAGAAATATGAGAGTTAATTTCATGCTTGCGTTAGCGTTCTGCAGTCCAAATAAAAATATTAAAATCATTTGTAGTAATAATATTTCATTATTTTCGTGTAAGAATCAATCAATCAATCAATCAATCAATCAATCAATCAAAATGAACAAACAGTTATTTCTTTATTTAACGGCTTTACTTTTTACAAGTATTATCTCAGGACAAGAGATAAAAAATTTCTTTTCAACGCTTGATAAAAATGAACTTTTTTACGGCAGTGTTATAGTTTCCAAATCAGGAGAAAATATTTTTTCAAATTATTATGGATATTCTAATGTAGATAAGAAAGAAAAAATCAATGAAAAATCTCAATTTCCAATTGCATCGGTATCAAAAACGTTTACTGCGGTAGCAATAATGCAGCTTAAACAAAAAGGAAAATTGAACATTGATGATCCAGTCAAAAAATATCTTTTGGATTTTCCTTATCCAAATATCAGCATTAGACATTTGCTAAGCAATACTTCTGGATTGGCGCAAGAATATCATCTATTTGATAATGTAATAAAAGAAAAGCCAGAAAAAATTATATCTAATGAAGATATTATACCAGCATTAATTGATAATAAAGTGCCGCTTTCGTTTGCTCCAGGAGACAGATGGGAATATAATAATGTTAATTTCTGTCTTGCGGCATTGGTAGTAGAAAAATTGGCTGGAATTAGTTTTGGAGATTATTTAGAAAAAAACATTTTCAGTCCTGCTAAAATGAAAGATTCATTTCTGCCTAAGAATAGAAAACTTAAAGTATCGAGGCAAGTAGAACTATACACTTATCCAAACTTTTATTCGTTAAACGTAGTGAATGTTCAAACCTTAAAAGAAACTTTTTTAATAGTGGAGAAAAGCAATTTTTATGGAAACGGAGGTATTGTAAGTACGGCTCTAGATTTACAGAATTACCAAAAAGCATTATTTAGTTATCAGCTTTTAGGCAAAAAAGAACTAGAGGAAGTGCTGACACCGGCAAAGCTTAATAATGGAAAAATTGCTTCTTATCGCTCGGACGAAATAGAGATTGCCTATGGTTTGGGCTGGCAAACATACACGAATGAAAATAATGAGAAAATAGTTTTCCACGATGGATTTATTACTGGGCTGGCCTCAATTTTGATCCATAATATTACTAAAGACAACACTGTCATTTTGCTGTCTAATACAGCAAGTCCAGTTTTTGGGACAGCCAATGAAGTTTTGAAATTAATAGATAACAAACCTTATAAAATGCCATTACAAAATCTTTCGAGAGTATATGGCAGTCTGCTTGAAAGTGGGAGGAAGGAAAAAGCGAATCAGTTAATTGAAGAATATTTAAAAAATCCAAGCACTTATGAAGCGGCAGAAAGAGATTTTAATAGATTGGGCTATCAATTTCTCAGACTTCAACAAACAGAAAATTCTTTGCAAACATTCGCTTCTGCAGCATTAATTTTTCCAAATAGCGCCAATATATACGATAGCTATGGTGAGGCATTGCTTCAAAGCGGCAAAAAAGATGATGCGATTAAAATGTATCAAAAATCCATTGAATTAAATCCAAATAATGAAAATGGTAAAAAAGTATTAAAGGAATTGCTTAATGTGGAAAATATAAAAGCTAAGTCATAGAAAAAAAGCTTTAGAGAAATCTGAAACTTTTTTAGTTATAAGGTTAGCAGGACTCTAACCTGTGTCCAACGCAGCGGATATGAGCCCGACAATAAATAAAATAAAAAGCTCCAGATTTCTCTGAAGCTTTTGTCTTAGTAGCCCTAACGGGACAATTCTCGAACCATTTTCAAGATGATTTGAAAAATTTAAGTCCAATTTGATTTATACTTTTTTTAAATTTCCTCGGCGATCCAGATGCTAGGATAAGATGTCAATTACTTTTTTATTATACGAATAATAGAGAAATCATCAGTAGGAACTAAGCCATATTTATGTTCTAATTTTTTTAGTTTTAAAGTAAGCATTTCATCTTGATCTTGATTGGTATTTTCAATTGTTAAAAAATCTATAGTATCAATATCTTCATTTGATTTGGCAGGTTTTACTTTCTCAAAGGTAAATATGCCGTCTGTTGCAATTGATATGTCGATTATTTTATTAAATTTTATTTTTTGTTCAAGAGAGTCATATAATTTTTCAAAATCTTCTGATAGATGAAAGCCCAAATAGTCTGGTTTATTGTCTTGGTCAAACTCATGTTTATTCCCATTAACAATTGCAAATCCATCCCCGATAGCAAGAATAAGTCCTTCCTCACTTTTTTTATTAATCAGCATTATTAGCATTGTTGTTAATAATTCTTTAGTATCCAACATTAATGCATTTTTTATACTTTTTAGTTCGATTAATAAATTTTTTAAAATAGACTTTAAACTTTCGTCAATATCTTCTAAATTATCAGGATCAATAAAGTCTTTATAGCCTTTTTCTATGCATATTTTTTTCAATATCTTCCCAACTAGGGTAGATGCAAAATGACTTTCCAATGCTGTTGTACAGCCATCCATAACAGCACATAAAATCATATTTTTTCCATATTCATTTATGTATAAATGATCTTCACAATTATTTTGGTGGTAATCTCCGATTCTTATTGTGGAATAAATATTCATTTCTTTCTGGCTTTTTGTGCGGAAATTATTAATCTACTTTGATTGAAATATATGTTTTATATCAAGACGAATTTTTAGTGCGAATATAATTCATTTCTCCAAAGAGAGGTATAAGGAATAAGAAATTGATTTATCTAATTTTTATACGTAATACTTGAGTAAAATGGTTCGAATCCCATTAGGTCAACTTTACGGGATCTATGAATCATGTATTTTTTGTAAGGTAAAACTTGGTTACTATTGAGAAAAGGCATAAAAAAAGACCTATCTTTTTAGAAGATAGGTCTTTTACCTTGTAGCGGGAACAGGACTCGAACCTGTGACCTTCGGGTTATGAGCCCGACGAGCTGCCTACTGCTCTATCCCGCGATGTTTCGGGTGCAAAGATACGTCGATTTTTGAGAAATCCAACGAAAACTTTAAAAAATGTTTTATTTTCTGTATTGAGTTGATATGACTACCTTTGCAAAATAAATAATATGCAAATGTCACATAAAGCAGGTTTCGTAAACATTATCGGAAATCCAAATGTTGGAAAATCAACATTGATGAACGCCTTTGTTGGAGAAAGATTATCCATCATTACATCAAAAGCACAAACAACACGCCACCGTATTCTTGGAATCGTAAATGGTGAAGATTTTCAATTGGTACTTTCTGATACTCCCGGAATTATAAAACCGGCTTACGAAATGCAGGAGTCGATGATGAACTTCGTAAAATCGGCTTTTGAAGATGCTGATATTCTAATTTACATGGTCGAAATAGGAGAGCAGGACTTAAAAGACGAAGCTTTCTTTAATAAAATCATTCATGCTAAAATTCCAGTTTTACTTCTTTTAAATAAAATCGATAATTCGAATCAGGAACAATTGGAAGAGCAGGTTTCTTTTTGGAAAGAAAAAGTGCCAAATGCAGAAATTTTTCCAATCTCAGCTTTGCAGAATTTTAATGTTCCAGAAGTTTTTGGAAGAATAATCGAATTACTGCCAGAATCTCCGGCTTATTATCCAAAAGACCAATTAACAGATAAACCAGAACGTTTCTTTGTAAACGAAACCATTCGTGAAAAAATCTTGTTGAATTACAGCAAAGAAATTCCGTATGCGGTTGAAATCGTTACAGAAGAATTTTTTGAAGATGAAAAAATTATTAGAATCCGTTCTGTAATTATGGTCGAACGCGAAACACAAAAAGGAATTATCATAGGACATAAAGGTGCCGCTCTTAAAAAAGTAGGAACCGATGCGCGTGCCGATTTAGAGAAATTCTTCGGAAAACAAATTCACATCGAACTATATGTAAAAGTGAATAAAAACTGGAGAAGCAATGCTAATATGTTGAAACGATTTGGGTATAATCAGTAATTTTTGTTGAATCGGTTAATCGTTGATTTGTTTAATCGGAAAAAACGAAAAATGTCTTGATACCTTGAAGCCCTAGCCCAGATGGAAACGGCATCCTTTTGTGGTCTCGTTTTTTTCTAACGAGACCACAAAAGATAGAGTGGACAGCTGGATTAGCTCCTGAAAAAAGTGGTCAGTTTTCAGTTTATAGTCACAGTTTTATAAGTTTTTTTACTGAATACTTAAAACTGATAACTGCAAACTAAAAAAGACTACCTTTGCAAAAAATTAAAATAAAGCATTTTGGATTCCAAGATGTTAGGTTTTTAGGAAACTAGAAGGCTAAAATTTAAATCTAATCCCGAGACTTCGGGACTAAAATTCAAAAAAAAAATGAATAACATTGTTGCGATAGTAGGAAGACCTAACGTAGGGAAATCGACCCTTTTTAATAGGCTGATACAAAGAAGAGAAGCTATTGTAGATTCAGTATCTGGGGTTACCCGTGATAGAAACTATGGTAAAAGCGAGTGGAACGGAAAAGAGTTTTCTGTTATTGATACGGGTGGGTACGTTCGCGGATCTGATGACGTATTTGAAGGTGAAATCCGTAAACAAGTCGAACTTGCTATCGATGAAGCCGATGTTATTATTTTTGTGGTTGATGTTGAGGAAGGTATTACACCAATGGACGAAACGGTTGCTAAGTTACTTCGTAAAGTAACAAAACCAGTTTTATTGGCTGTAAATAAGGTTGATAACGCCATGCGTGAGAAAGATGCTGTTGAGTTTTATAACCTTGGATTAGGTGAATATTTCACATTTGCAAGTATCTCAGGAAGTGGAACAGGAGATTTATTAGATGCTTTGATTGACTCTTTCCCAGAGAAACCAGAACCAGTTCAGGAAGAAGTGGTACTGCCTCGTTTTGCTGTTGTAGGACGTCCAAACGCTGGAAAATCTAGTTTTATCAATGCCTTAATTGGTAAAGATCGTTTCATGGTAACGGATATTGCTGGAACTACGCGTGATGCAATTGATACTAAATTTGACCGTTTTGGTTTCGAATTTAACTTGGTAGATACTGCGGGTATTCGTCGTAAAGCAAAGGTTAAAGAAGATTTAGAGTTTTATTCTGTAATGCGTTCGGTTCGTGCGATTGAGCATGCAGATATTTGTATATTGGTTATCGATGCAACCCGCGGATTTGAAGGTCAGGATCAGAGTATTTTCTGGCTGGCAGAGAAAAACCGTAAAGGTGTTGTAATATTAGTAAACAAATGGGATTTGGTTGAAAAAGATACTATGTCTACACGCGATTACGAAGAGAAAATTAAAAAAGAATTAATGCCTTTTACAGATGTGCCAATTTTGTTCGTTTCGGCTTTAACGAAACAACGTTTATTGAAAGCATTGGAAGCTACAGTTCAGGTTTTTGAAAACAGAAAACAAAGAATTCCTACTTCAAAATTCAACGAATTTATGTTGAAAGTTATCGAAGCATATCCGCCGCCAGCGACAAAAGGAAAATATGTAAAGATTAAATATTGTATGCAGTTACCAACACAAACACCTCAGTTTGTATTTTTTGCCAATATGCCGCAATATGTTAAAGAACCTTATAAACGTTATCTGGAGAATAAAATTAGAGAGAAATGGGATTTTGCTGGAGTTCCAATCGATATTTACATCAGAGAAAAATAAAAAAATGAGTCCCCGTAATAGGGGACTTTTTTATGTTTTGTGTCTATAGAATTATGAGATCCATTTTTTTATTGGCATTATATTTGAATAAATGTAAAAAACACAATTAAACCTTTTGCGTTTTTTGAAGTCTTACTGATCTAACTAACCTAATTTTATGACCAAAATTTATTCGTTTCTATTGTTTTTAGCTTTTGTTTACTCGGCAAATGCCCAAAATAATATCGTTGTTAAAGGAACTGTAGTTGATATCAACACGCAGCTTCCACTTGAGCTTGCTACCGTTTATTTTACTACCGTAAAAGATTCTACTATTATAGAATATGCTACGACTGATAAAAACGGAAATTTTATTATCAATACAAAAAAGTATGAAAGACCTGTATTTTTAAAAGTAAATTATACAGGATATCAGGCTTACTTTGAAGAGCAAAAAGGACTTACGGAAAGTAAAGACTTTGGCAAATTGTATATGATTGAAAATGCAAATGTTCTAAATGAGGTGATCGTAAAATCTGAAGCACCGCCAATTACCATCAAAAAAGACACTTTAGAATTTAATGCTCCTTCGTATAAAGTTCGTCCCGATGCAAATGTTGAGACTCTACTGAAGCAGTTACCCGGATTTGACGTTGATAACACTGGAAAAATTACGGTGAATGGGCGGGAAGTGAATCAGTTTTTAGTTAACGGAAAAACGTTTTTTGATAAAGATGGTGCTATTGCGATTAAAAATCTTCCGGCAGATATTATTAAAAAAATTCAGGTTTCTGACTTTAAAACCAAGAAGGAAGAACTGGCGAAACAAGAATCGACTTCGGATTATTCGACCGTTAATATTACAATTGACGAAAAGAAAAACAAAGGATATTTTGGTAAAGTTCTTGGCGGATACGGTTCTGACGAACGCTATGAAAGCAGTTTGATGATGAACTTTTTTAAGAATAAACAAAAAATTAGTGTACTTGCGTCTTCGAACAATATCAACTCAACAGGATTTTCTATGGATGAGGTTTTTGATAATATGGGAGGCGGACGTAATGCAAGAGGAGGAAATCAGGGTGCCGGCGGAGGCGGAAAGGGAATTACGCAGTCAACTTTGGCGGGAATAAATTATTCTGATGATTGGACAAAGGATTTGGAGTTTATGAGCAGTTATAACTTTACAAACGCGGTTACTAAAAATGATAGTAAATCCAATCAGGTAAGTTTTCTTCCAACTGGAAATATTGTGACCGAATCAGATTCTAAAACTAGAAATGAAAATACAGGAAATAATGTCAATTTTGAATTAGAATATAAAATTGACCCAACAATGCGTCTTGTTGTTGCTCCAAAATTAAATCAGTCGCAATCTAACAGCAATTCTTTTTCATCAACTTTTTCTGAAAATGAAATTGGTGATCCGCTTAACGAAAGTACTGCATCATCGCATACGGAAGGATCGAATACTAACTTTGCAAACAGTATTAATTTTAATAAAGTTTTTGAAAAGAAATCACGAAATCTTAGTGTGGTTTTTAATAACAATAACAGTAAAAATGATTCTAACGGAATCAATATTTCTGAAACTATTTTTTATCAGGATGCAAAGCCAAATGATGAAAGAAATCAGAATGCAAAAAACACTTCAAAAAGCGATTCATATGTTTTAGATGTAGAATATACGGAGCCAATTACAGATTCTCTTAGAGTACGTTTTGGATCTGATTTTAACTGGCAGAATTCAACAAATGATCAAAAAACATTTGATTTTGATGACGCTTCACAGCAATATTCAGATTTAAATTTATCTCTTACAAATTTTACATCATCAAAGCAAAACTCAATTACGCCAAAAGTCGGAATCAGCTGGCAGAAAAGTAAATATTCATTAAATATAAACTCGAGAACTTCAATAGTTGAATTTGATAATCATTCTTTTTATCTTAATCAGGCAACCGATTTAAATAAGAGATACGCACTTCCTTATGCAAATGCTCAATTTCGATACAAATTCAATCGTTCAAAGAACTTGACTTTCAAATATGATTATTCGAATGCGCTTCCGTCTGCAACGCAGTTAATGCCGGTAGCGAATTTAAATAATCCATTAAACAGTGTAATCGGAAATCCAGATTTAAATCCTATTGAAAAAAACAGCGCTGGTATTGATTTTAAGAATTTTGATTTTAGAACACGTTCTGGTTATAGTGTTTTTATAAAAGGAGATTATTACAATAATGATATTGTTTCGACTTCAATTTATGATGAAAGTGGAAAAAGAAACACTACTTATGTGAATATTTCGGGAACGTATTCGGCTTCGGTTGGAGGAAACTGGAATCAGCAGATTAAAAAAGATGCACATACAGTAAGGTACGGATTGCGCTTAAGCGGTAATTATAATTTTGATAAAGGATTTACAAATGATGTTTTGTATAATGCAAAATCTATTGTTTTAACGCCAAGTGTTTATGCGTCTTACGATTATGGTGAGGTACTTTCGATTGCGCCATCTTATAGTTTGTCGTATAACGAAACTAGATACGAGAATTATTCAAGAGATGCTACTTCAAATGTAATTCACAGAATTAATATGCAGACAACCTCGTACTGGCCGGCAAATTTAATTTTCGGAAATGATTTTGGGTATACTTATAATTCAAACATCTCAGACGATTTCAAAAAGGATTTCTTTCTTTGGAATACGAGTTTGTCGTATGGTTTCTTAGATAAAAAATTGTATGCTAAAGTAAAGGTTTATGATGTTTTAAATCAAAACCAAAGCGCCACAAGAACAATCTCGGCAACGTCGATTCGCGATGAGGAAAATACAGTTTTAAAGCGTTATGTCATGTTTTCTCTAGCTTATAAAATCGGAAACTTCGCTGAAAGCAAAAAAGGAGGAAAGAGACAGAGAGGGTCATGATTTTTTTTAAGGTTATAAGGTGCTTAGTGGTTTAGGTTCTTAGGTTTAGAGTTGCAAAGGTTCAGAGGTGCAAAGGTTAAAACGCCTGATCAAATTTTAATTTGATCAGGCGTTTTTTTTATAAATGTTGTCTTTTTTCGTAATCCAATTCATTCCGTAGGAATGTTTCGTTGGTAGAACTTAATTTGGGTTGCGATTATTACGTTCCGTAGGAACGTTTGATAATTTTAAGGCGCTAAGGTGCTGAGAGGCTTAGGTTCTAAGGTTTAGAGTTGCAAAGGGGCAAGTTGCAAAGGTACAAAGATTAAAAATGCCTAGTCATTAAAATTTGATCAGGTGTTTTTTTATAAATGTCTTTTTTGGTTATGCAAATTCATTCCGTAGGAATGTCTCATTGGTAGAACTTCATTTTGGTTCAGGTTATTACGTTCCGTAGGAACGTCTGATAAATGAGGTCGATTTTAATTTTCATTAGCAGAGGTGTCCCTATGGGACGTAAAACAAAACCATTTTTTACCGATGAAATATTCCTTGCGAACATTCAGGCAAAATTGATACTTTATCTTTTTTGTGATTTGAATAAAAACAAAAAACCGAGATACATTTTAAATATATCTCGGTTTTAATACTAAACTAATTAACTCTAACCTTACAATGAGTACTTTAATGTAACTCCGTAAGTTCTTTGATCACCTAATACTCCTGCATATTGACCTGAATTTCCACCTGCAGGCAATAATTGTTCGTAGTAATCTTTATTTAAAAGGTTACGTCCCCAAAAGTAAACAGATAAACCTTGTGATGCACGGAAACCTAAACGAGCATTAAAAATCGCGTAACCTTGAACCACTAAATATTTTGAAGCCGAAGGGCTTGAAGAAAATTCAGAACGAGCATAAGAATCTAGGGCTAAGAAAATTTTCCCTGCATTTCCAAAGAATCTTGCATTGTCTGAAAGTTCACCACCTAAAGATCCTGCCCATCTTGAAGCGCCTGGCAAAGCAGATCCAGAAACATCTTTAAATGATACTGGAGCGCCAGTTTCTTCTAAAGGAAGCGGTGCATTTGTAAATTTTACATATTTTCCATCTGTATAAGTTGCAGCACCATTAATAGTTAAATGTTGATTTACAACAATACTAGCGTCTAATTCTACACCTTGAACCTGTACTTTATCTGCATTTGCAAGATAACCACGGTTTACACCCAATTCAGCAGCCTGAACGTTTGTTTGGAAATCTTTAATATCTGTTTTAAAGAAAGCTAAGTTGAAAATTGAATTTTTGAATGGAGAAGTTTTCACTCCAACTTCATAATGATACACTTTTTCAGGTTTGATAACAGCAAGTTCAAGTAAAGGCTGTCCAGCAGAATTTGTTGGAAGACCTGCTACGTTTACACCAACTGGTTTGTAGCTTTTTGCAAAAGTTCCGTAAGCATTAATTCTATCCGAAGCTTTAAAAGTAACTGTAATGTTCCCAGAAAAGTCTGTATTGTCAATAGCTGAATCAAATGCCTGATCCGAATAAACTTGTCTTTTCAAAGCCAATAACGCTGGATCTGTAGTTTGTAAACCTCCATAAGTTGTACGGGCATAATGAGCATCTTTTTTATCAAAGTTATAACGCAAACCTGGTAGAACATGCAGACGATCTGTAATTGCCCAGTCAATCTGACCAAATACTGCCGCGCTCGAAGCTCTAATGTTGGCATCCGTTTTAATTCCGTATCCTTCAAAAAGACCTGGGGTTCTCCATAAAGCACTTGTTGAACTTTGTGCGAATCTCCATTGTGCATTTCCAGATTCTTCAGTACCATCAGTCTGCGAAGTTTGATCGATAAAGAATACTCCAGCAACACCGCTGATTTTAGAGGTTAACTGTCCTGCGTAACGAACTTCCTGTGTAATTTGAGTTTGTCTTGTTGGGTTTTGAGATTTAGCCAATACTTGTAATCCCGTAAAATCTCTATCATTTGATGGATCCCAGTTCCAAAAACGCCATGCAGTTGTTGAAGTAAGAGTTCCGCCTCCAATTTTTGTATCAATATTTAATGAAAAACCTCCCATATCTTGATTAGAACGCCATGGTGTATCTTGGTCGATTTTACGATCAAATGCATTCTGGCTTGGAAGCTGATAATTTAAATCGGCTATAATTGCATCAAACTGGCGGTAAGCCGCTCTTTGAGTTGGAGCTACACCAGCAATTACCTGCGCATATCCGTCAGGGCGCTGCGTTGTAATATCGGCAGCAAATATAACATTAGTATTTACAGTTGGAGTCCAAAGTAATTGCCCTCTAATTCCTTGATTATTTAATGTATTCGTAGCTCTTCCTGTTGCAACATTATCTACTAAGCCGTCACGTTGTGTACCAGAAAAAGAGATTCTACCAGCAACTTTTTTACCTAAAGCACCTGTAACAGAAGCTTTAGCCTGCAAGAAAGAGTAATTTCCGTAACTAACTTCAAAATCAGCACCAGAAGTAAAACTTGGTTTGCGAGTTGTAATGTTGAATGCTCCAGAAGTAGTGTTTTTTCCGAATAAAGAACCTTGCGGGCCACGTAAAACTTCAATTTGCTCAACATCAATAAAGTCAAGAGTTGTAGCAGCTGGACGAGCATAATAAACACCATCAACATAGAAGCCAACACCTGGATCGATACCATCATTGGTTAATCCGAATGGAGAACCTAAACTTCTAATGTTAATACCAGTGTTTCTTGGGTTAGAAGAATAAAGCTGAACCGAAGGAACCAATTCTTTAATACGGTTAACATTAAAAGCTCCCGTTTGTTCTGCTTGTTTTCCTGTAATTACAGAAATTGCAATTGGAACATCCTGAACTTTTTCGATACGACGTCTAGAAGAAACCACAACTTCAACAAGTTCATTTTCTTCTTTAAGCGTAACTAAAATTGGATTTGAAGGTATTGCTGTCAATTCAAGTTCAGTTGTTTTATATCCAACATATTGAATCAATAGCGTCAATGGTAATCTTCCTTTTGAATCGATTACGAATTTACCGCTGTTATCTGTAATAGCACTATTAGTAGTTCCTTTAATAACCACGTTTACGGCTTCTAAAGGTGTATTTTCACTTGTTGTAACTATACCTTCAACATTTTGTGCGAATGAGATAGAGAAGGTTAAAAAGAATAAAATTGTAAAGATATTTTTTATAGATGTTTTCATTTTTATATTAAGTATATATGATTAGTAGAATTTAAAATAAAATTTTTTTAAATCAACACATACACATTATAAATGAAATGCTTTCAGAAGCTGTTGAAAGTCTTTTTGGTTTGTTTTGCAAAAGTTTTGTTACACCTGATTGACTAGAATGTACTTTCATGAGTTAAAATTTAGTAAATGATTAGTTAATTATTTTCAGCAAATATAAATATTAATTCTATCGATTTACTAGGAATTAGAAAATATTTTTTTATTTATTTACTAATGAAGCTATTGTGATGCCTTCCATTGCTTTCAAAGTTTTATCTCTAATTAGCATTAAACCGTGGCGCAGACTGCACTCAGACTCGGTTTTGCAATCAGAGCAAGGCTCGTAAAAATTTAAGGAAGCACATGGCAAAAGAGCAATTGCACCGTCAAATAAGCGGTGAATTTCTGCTAAAGTGATGTCGTTTTTTGATTTAATCAGATAGTATCCGCCAAATTTTCCCTGCTTACTGCTCACAAAACGTCCTCGTTTTAGATCTAATAAAATTTGTTCTAAAAACTTTTTAGGAATATTGGCGCCATCAGCGATTTCTATTGTTCTAGAAATGTGATTTTCGTCTTGTTCTGCTAAATAAAGTAAGGCCTTAAGGGCGTATTTTGCTTTATGTGATAACATCTATAATATATTGTAAAGTGTAAAAGTATGATTTTTTAAGATTGAAACCTAAACTTGATCCCGAGACTTCGGGAGAAACAAAGAAAACTTGAAACAAAGTAAGTTTACCAGCTTCCGCCAGAACCTCCTCCAGAGAAACCGCCGCCACCAAATCCACCGCCGAAGCCTCCGCCTCCGCCAGATGATCCACCGCCGAAACCTCCAAATCCGCCTCCGCCGCTTCTTCCAAGATTACTTAGAATAATAACGTCAAGCAGGCTAGGGCCGCCGCCACTGTTACCAGAATTGCCTCCACCGCCTCTTTTATTTCGAGCCAGTAAAATAAGTACAATTACTACAATAACAATAAAGGGGAAAATTGGAAAATCTTGTCCTTTACTGGTTTTACGTTCTCCTTTGTATTTTCCTTTAAAAACATCAAAAAGGGCATCAGCACCTTTATCAAGTCCATTATAATAACTTCCTTTTTTGAATTCTGGAATAATGATATTTCTTGTAATTTCTCCACCAATACCAGCTGTAAGTCGGTCTTCAAGACCATAGCCAGGAGAAATCCAGATTCTTCTTTCTGCTTTAGCTAATAAAATTAAAACACCATTATCTTCTTTTGCCTGCCCGATTCCCCATTCTTGAGCCCATTTTGGAGTTAGGATACCAATGTCTTCGCCTTTTAGGCTTTCAATGGTAATAACTACAATCTGAGTTGAAGTAGAATCTGAATAGCGAACTAATTTATCTTCTAATTGTGTTTTCTCAGCAGCACTTAAAACATTAGCATAATCGTAAACAGAAGTTTGAAAACTTGGTTTTTTGGGAATATCGAATTGAGCAAAAATAGTATTGAAGCTAAAAAACGCAATAAGCAAAAGAGTAAACTGAAAAATTCCTTTGGAATTTGGGATTTTATTTTGGGAATATTTCATTATTTATCCTTTTGAGATTTCGTTAGATAGTTCGTTTGTATCATCTGCTAATGAAGGGAAATATTTTTTGAGTTGTTCACCGGCATTCAAAATACCATCAACAATTCCCTGTTTAAAATTTCCAGATTTAAAATGATTCGTCATAATATCTTTGGTACAATCCCAAAAATCGACAGACACGAGATCATTAATACCTTTGTCTCCACAAATCACGAAATTTTTATCTTCAACTGCAAAATAGAGCAGTACTCCATTCTGTAATTTGGTTTCATCCATTCGTAAATCATGAAAAACTTCTAAAGCTCTATCAAAATGAGCTTTAGAAGATGTTTTTTCTATATGTACCCTAATTTCGCCAGAAGTATTTTTTTCAGCCACACGAATAGCTTCAACAATTTCTTGTTCTTCTTCTTTGGTTAAAAAATCTTCTACTTTTGACATTTGAGTAATTTTAGAGTTTAGATTATAGATTTTAGATTGTTCTCTAAAAGATTTTTAGAATTTTACTTCAACCGGTTTGTCTGCTCCAGTAGAAGCTTCAAAGTATGGTTTTTCTTTGTACTCGCTCAAGAACCAGTTGTTTGGAATTTTTAAAACATATCCGTTGTACACTTGTACAGCTTCGTTAAAACGAGTTCTAGCAGTTAAAATCTGGTTTTCAGTACTTGCCAATTCGTCTTGCAGTTTCAAGAAATTCTCGTTTGCTTTCAAAGTTGGATATTGCTCAACAGATACCAATAATCTTGATAATGATGAACTAACACCGCTTTGTGCTTGGTTAAATTCTTTTAATTGTTCAGGAGTTACATTACTTGGATCAATAGTTACAGAAGTAGCTTTTGCACGAGCTTCGATTACTGCTGTTAAAGTTCCTTTTTCAAAATCAGCGGCACCTTTTACAGTGTTTACTAAATTCCCGATAAGATCATTACGTCTTTGGTAAGCCGTTTGAACATTTCCCCATTCTTTATTTACGGCTTGACTGTGTTGTAAAGCAGTATTTTTAATACCAATCGACCAAAATGCGATAATAGCAATAAGTGCTATAATAATTCCTACAGGGATTAACCACTTTTTCATATTTGTTTTAATTTAGGTTTATTTCTATTTTTAATTACAATTCGTTTTTGATGTCGTTTAACTGTGTTTTTATGGACTCTAATTTACGTATTATTTCGAATTTATCTAATGTTTTCTTCTGGCCCTCTTTTAAGTGTATTTTGGCACCTTCAAGAGTAAAACCTCTTTCTTTGACCAAGTGATAAATTAATTGAAGATTTGTAACATCATCCGGCGTGAACATTCTGTTTCCCTTTGCGTTTTTTTTAGGTTTCAGAATATCAAATTCACTGTCCCAAAATCGTATCAAAGAAGCATTGACATTAAAAGCTTTGGCAACTTCGCCAATACTGTAATATCTTTTGTCTTTAGAAAGTTCAATATGCATGATTTGTTTTTTTCTATTTTATTTCAAAAATACTATTTTTTCGTGATATTAATCTAACGATTGATTTTCTTGGTTCGCCATATGTGAAATCGCTACATATTCTGCCGCCGAAATATTTCCGTAATAAAAGTTCAGCGGATTTACCACGTTACCATCTTTATGAACTTCGTAATGGCAGTGCGGTCCTTCAGATCTTCCAGTACTTCCTACATATCCAATTACATCGCCGCGCTTGACATGTTGTCCGGGTCTGCAGTTGTATTTGCTCAAATGGGCATATAAACTCTCATATCCAAAACCGTGCCTGATCACTACATGGTTTCCAAACCCCGAAGCTGTGTTGTCAGCCCTCGCCACAACGCCGTCACCAGTGGCAAAAATTGGGGCTCCTGTGTTGGCAGTAAAATCCATTCCGTTGTGCATTTTTCTCACTTTCGTGAAAGGATCGATTCTGTATCCAAAACCAGAAGCCACACGTTTTAAATTTTCATTTTGAACAGGCTGAATTGCGGGAATCGCCAATAATAAATTTTCTTTTGCGCCGGCTAATTTTAGTATTTCATCTAACGATTGAGACTGAATAGCCAATTCTTTCCAAAGTTTATCAACTCGTTTTGTGGTATTTAAAACCAGCTGCGAATTATTATAACCTTCTAATGCTTTATATCTATCAGGATTTCTAAAACCTGCTTTTCTAATCGAATCCGGAATTTCGGCTTTATTAAAATATACTCTGTAAATATTATTGTCACGTTCTTCTAAGGCGTCTGCAGCATCATCAATTTCATCCAGTTTTTTATTCAAAATAGAATACTGCAGTTTTAAATTTTCAATTTCACGTGCCTGCAAACGATCTTTTGGCGTTTCAAAATAAGGCGTGTTAATTAAAAGGACAAAAACTAAAAAACCAAACAATGCTGAGGCTACTAAAAACAGTAATGCGTAACCAATTTTTATTCTTTTTCTGGTTTTTATTTTTGTATAAGCCAGATTTTCTGAGTCGTAATAATATTTTACTTTCGCCATATTTTAAAATACGCTATTTTTGCAGCTTGTAAAATGAGTTAGACGAACAAAACGAACAATTGTTTCAGTTATTCAAGACTTTTTTACAAGAACAAAATAATTTATAATTTGGGGGGAATTACATAATTATATAATGCGCAAAATAGCGAATTTATTGTTGTAAAACATTAGTTTTTTATTTTTCGATTTTAAATTGACGCATTATTAATTTGAGATTTTTTCTAATTATCACATTATCACATTATCACATTGACACATTTGTAAACAGATACATTTTCTAATTTAAATATGAAATCACAAGACGTACGTAAACAATTTTTAGATTTTTTTGAGAGTAAAGGACATACTATTGTCCCTTCGGCTCCTATTGTCCTTAAAGACGACCCAACCTTAATGTTCAATAACTCGGGAATGGCCCAGTTTAAAGAATTTTTCTTAGGGAACGGAACTCCAAAAAGTCCAAGAATAGCCGATACGCAAAAATGTCTTCGTGTTTCTGGAAAACATAATGATCTTGAAGAAGTAGGGATTGATACGTATCACCATACGATGTTTGAGATGTTAGGAAACTGGTCTTTTGGAGATTACTTCAAAAAAGAAGCAATTAACTGGGCTTGGGAATTATTGACTGAAGTATATAAAATTCCAAAAGAAAATCTTTACGTTTCTGTTTTTGAAGGAAGCAAAGAAGATAATGTTCCGTTTGACCAGGAAGCTTGGGATATTTGGAAGACTTTAATTGATGAAGACCGAATTGTTCTAGGAAATAAGAAAGATAATTTCTGGGAAATGGGAGATCAAGGACCATGCGGACCTTGTTCTGAAATTCACGTTGATTTACGTTCTGAAGAAGAAAAAGCGCTGAAACCAGGGAAAGGTGAAGTTAATGGTGATAACGCTCAGGTTGTTGAAATCTGGAATAACGTATTCATGGAATTCAACCGTAAAGCGGATGGCTCTTTAGAAAAACTTCCTGCACAGCACGTTGATACCGGAATGGGATTTGAGCGTTTGTGTATGGCATTACAAGGAAAAACATCAAACTATGATACAGATGTTTTCATGCCTTTAATTAGAGAAATTGAAACTATTACCGGAGCAAAATATACACCTAATGAAGTAACAAACATTAGTGATCAACAAAATAAAATGAATATTGCTATTCGTGTTATTGCAGATCACGTTCGTGCTGTAGCTTTTGCTATTGCAGACGGTCAATTGCCATCTAACACTGGAGCTGGATATGTAATTCGTAGAATTTTGCGTCGTGCAATTCGTTACGGATTTACTTTCTTAGGTACAAAAGAACCATTTATATACAAACTGGTTGAAACTTTAAGCGAGCAGATGGGGGATTCTTTCCCAGAAATCAGAACGCAGAAAGCACTTTGTTCGAATGTTATTCGTGAAGAAGAAAACTCTTTCTTGCGTACGCTTGATCAAGGATTAATTCTTTTAGATGCTGTAATTTTAAACAATACTGGCGATACAATCGATGGTAAAAAAGCATTTGAGTTGTATGATACTTACGGTTTTCCAATCGACTTAACAGCTTTGATTCTTTCTGAAAAAGGGTTGAAATTAGACGAAGCAGGATTTCAAGAACAACTGCAATTGCAAAAAGAAAGATCTCGTGCAGCATCAAAAGTAACGGCAGGAGACTGGAATGTCATTGTTGAAGATGATATTCAGGAATTTATTGGTTATGACAGATTATCTCACCAAGTAAAAATCACTAAATACCGTAGAGTTGACAGTGTAAAAGACGGTGAAATATATCAATTGGTGTTCAATGCAACTCCATTTTACGGAGAAAGCGGAGGACAAACGGGTGATAAAGGATATCTAGAATCTCAAAACGGAGATATCACTTATATTATTGACACTAAAAAAGAAAACAACCAAACTATACATTTAACACAATCGTTACCAGAAAACATTACGGCAACTTTTAATGCAGTTGTTGATGCAAACCAAAGAGCTAAAACTTCGTCAAACCACTCGGCTACGCATTTATTGCACCAAGGTTTACGCAAGATTTTGGGAACTCATATTGAGCAAAAAGGCTCTATGGTTCGTAATGCTTCATTGCGTTTTGACTTTTCTCATTTTTCTAAAGTTACGGATGAGGAATTGTTAGAAGTGGAAAACTTTGTAAATGCAAGAATTCGTGAAAGTTTACCATTAATTGAAAAAAGAGCAATACCAAAAGATCAGGCTATTGAAGAAGGTGCAATTGCTTTGTTTGGAGAGAAATATGGCGATTTGGTACGTATGATTAAATTCGGTGATTCTGTTGAATTGTGCGGAGGAACACACGTGGCAAATACATCTGATATCTGGCACTTTAAAATTGTTTCAGAAGGCGCTGTTGCATCTGGAATTAGAAGAATTGAAGCAATTACAAGTGAAGCTGCAAAAGAATATTTTGAGACGCAGGCTGTTTCTTTAAGTGAAATTAAAGAAGCACTTAAAAACGCGCAGGATCCAGTAAAATCAATCTTGGCTTTACAAGACGAAAATGCACAGCTGAAAAAACAATTGGAAGTTTTATTGAAAGATAAAGCGAAAAACATGAAAGCTGATTTAGCTAAAGAATTACAAGAAATCAATGGAGTTCAATTCTTAGCTAAACAAGTAGATTTAAATCCGGAAGGAGCAAAAGATTTAGCTTACGAATTGGGTAATGCTTATCATAATCTATTTGTAGTTTTCGCTACAGCTCATGAAGGAAAACCAATGTTAACGTGTTATATCTCTAAAGAATTAGTTGCTTCTAAAAGCTTAAACGCTGGACAAGTCGTTCGCGAATTAGGTAAATATATCCAAGGTGGAGGAGGAGGTCAGCCTTTCTTCGCAACTGCAGGAGGTAAAAATGTTGATGGAATTGGAGAGGCTTTAATTAAAGCGATTGATTTCGTGAAGTAAAGATTCGAAGGTTCTTAGAAGCTAAGTTTATATAAAACAAACCCGACAGGTTTTTAAAACCTGTCGGGTTTTGTGTTTATAGTAGATTCAATAGCATCCAGCTTTAGCTGGATGAAGAAATAAGAATTAGAAAGGGCTTTAGCCAAACTATTACGTTTGGCTAAAGCCCTTCAACTTAATTATCATCCATCCAGCTAAAGCTGGACGCTATTCAAAAAACTTAGCCCCTTAGTCCCGAAGCCTCGAAATAGTATCCTTAGAACCTCAAAAAAATCACTTTCTTTCACCAATCTGCTGACGCCACATAGCGTAATACAAACCTTTCTCGACAATTAAATCTTCGTGTTTTCCTTGCTCGATTATTTTTCCTTGTTCTAAAACAAAAATTCTGTCCGCGTGCATTACTGTTGAAAGTCTGTGCGCGATTAGAACAGTGATTCGGTTTTTATCTGAAATATTTCTGATTGTGGCATTAATTTCTTCTTCGGTAATAGAATCCAAAGCAGAAGTAGCTTCATCAAAAATTAATAAATTCGGATTTCTAAGAATAGCTCTTGCGATAGATAAACGTTGTTTTTCTCCACCAGAAACTTTGATTCCGCCTTCACCAATTGTCGTGTTTAATCCATCTTCGGCACGTCTTAAAAGTTTATCACAACTTGCTCTTTTTAGGGCATCATACAAATCTTCATCGGTTGCATTTGGTTTTACAAATAAAAGATTTTCGCGAATAGTTCCAGAGAATAACTGCGCGTCTTGAGTAACAAAACCTAATTGTTTTCTTAAATCTAGTAAATCAATATCTGTTGAATCAATCTCATTATACAAAACCTGACCTTCGGCTGGAGTGTATAATCCAACCAATAATTTCACCAAAGTTGTTTTTCCAGAACCAGACGGGCCGACAAATGCGACAGTTTGACCTTGTTTAATTTCAAAATTGATATTCTCTACAGCTTTAAATTTAGCCGTTTTATGCTGAAAGCTTACATTAGAAAACAATAAAGACTGAATTGCTCCTACATGTTTTGGGTTTTTCGGACGGAATTCTTTTGGAGCGCTCAATAAAGTTTTAAAATTTTCCATTGACACTTTGGTTTCATTCAAAGCAATAATAAAATTTCCAAGTTCCTGAAGCGGACCAAAAATGAAAAAAGTAAAAAATACCATTGTAAGCAAATCACCCACAATAATTTTTCCTCCAAACAAGAAATAGTACAAAGTAAAAACAACACAAGTTCTTAAAAAGTGAACGGTTGTTCCTTGAATGAAACTCAAACTTCTTATAAAACGAACTTTTTCTAATTCTAACTGAAGAATTTTAAATGTATTTAAATTCAAACGTTTTTCTTCCTGATACGTTAAACCAAGACTTTTTACTAGTTCGATGTTTCGTAAACTTTCGGTTGTTGAACCCGCCAAAGCATTGGTTTGATTTACGATTTTCTTAGAAACAACTTTAATTTTTTTACCCAGATACGAACTTACCAAAGCAATAATTGGTGCCGTAATTAAAAAGATAATCGAAATACGAAAATCGATTCGGGCAACATAAAGAATTACAAAAATGAATCCGATAATGGTTTGAAAAATCAAAGAAATAGAAAGTGTAATTAATTTTTCAGAATCAATTCTAACTTTCGTCAATTTGCTTAAAGTTTCACCGCTTCGCTGATCTTCAAATTCGGCATAAGGCAGATCTAGTGATTTTTTAATTCCGTCGGTATACATTTGAGCACCAGTTCGCTGGATCACAACATTGGTAAAATAATCTTGGAAGTTTTTAGTAACTCTGGAAATCATTGCGGCACCAAGCGAAAGACCGAGCCAGAAAGATAAAGATTTGATAAAACCGATTTCGTTTCCTTTGTATTTTGCCAGTCCAACACCGCAGTCCTGCATTAATTTACCGGTAATAATAGAGTCTGATAAACTGAAACAAATGTTTATGGAAGCCATAATCAAAGCAAAAAGCAAAAGCATTTTATGCTTGATTATATAAGAGTATAATAATTTCATATAGAGTTTAAAAAAATGGAAGATGCAAAAGTAAGCAATTGTTTTAGTTTGTAAAGTTCATTTTTGTTATTTAAAATGTAAATTTTTAAATAGTTTGTTTATGATGAAAGTTTTTTTTAAGCTTTTTTAGCTTTAGTCAATTTCACGTAAAGTCGCAGAGTCGCAAAGTTTTTAGCTGTGTGGTTTTTTAATATACAAGCAAATTAAAATAAGCCCTTGTTTCAAATTTAAGTTTCATACAATACACAATGCACTTTGCGACTTCGCGTGATTTATTTCTTCTAAATTTCAAATGTTTATGTTGAGAGTTTTTTTTTAAGCTTTTTTAACTTTAGTCAATTTCACGCAAAGTCGCAGAGTCGCAAAGTGTATTGTGTATTGTGTTAAACTTAAATTTGAAACAGGGGCCTATTTTAATTTACTTGCATATTAAAAAACCACACAGCTAAAAAACTT
>NZ_MRCQ01000008.1 GCF_002304005.1 Flavobacterium sp. ACN6
CAAAATGGTCGACTAAAAAATCAGGAAGCATAAATTTTAAAAGCTCTATAGGATCCATCTTAAATTCTTATAGCGCAAATCTCTTATTTTATTTTGACATTTCCTCCCCAAGATTTGTTCTTGATCCAAAAAAACCTTAGCGTTCTTTGCAAGTAAACCAAACAAGTAAAAGCGCAAAGGTTCGCAAAGCCATATATAAACTTTGCGAACCTTTGCGTAAATCTTAGCGCCCTTTGCGGTTAAATCAAAAGTGTCTTAAATCAAAAAAGCCATCCACAAAAGTGGAAAGCTTTTCATTGGTCTAACTACTAAACCAGCTACGAGTTACAAAGTCGTAGCAAAACAACACAACTAATCTTAGATACCGTATTTGGGCAAAAAAGCCTTTCCGTTAAGAAAGGCTTTTCCCAATATTGCGGTCTGGACGGGACTCGAACCCGCGACCCCATGCGTGACAGGCATGTATTCTAACCAACTGAACTACCAAACCTCTGCGTTATTGCGGTTGCAAAGATAGTACAGAATTTCATTTCTGCAAGTGTTTTTATAAAAAAAATGAAATAAATTTCAAAATATTTATCCAAAGTTTTGTTTTTCAACCAAATATGTAGTCAATATTTTTTCGAAATTATCGCCAACATTCACCTCAACGTACTTAATTTGGTTCTTTGCGCAGGTCAAAGCCAGGTTTTTAAAATATGCCGCCGCCCTTTTTTCATATTCTACTTTAACATTATCTGCAAAAATAGAAACTTCTTCTCCCGATTCTATGTCGATAAACTTCCTCGGCGTGTTGTCAAAATCAAACTTCAACTCGGTTTCATTATCAACAACATGAAACAAAACTACTTTATGTTTGTTGTGTTTTAAATGCTGTAAAGCGTTAAAAAGCTTTTCATCGTCTTCAGTCTGAAACATATCGGTGAACAAAATAATCATCGATCGGCGGTGCATTTTCTCTGCTATTTGATGCAGATATGTAATAGTATCCGTCGTTTTTTTGACTTTTGGCTGCACCAATAAATCTTCCAGTTTGCTCAAAAGCATTCTATGGTGGCGATCGCTTCCTTTTTCGGGAGCATAATATTCATATTTGTCTGAGAAAACGCTTAAACCAACGGCATCGCGCTGTTTCTTTAAAATATTCATTAAAACCGCGGATGCCAAAACTGCAAATCCGATCTTCTTTTCATAAAAAGGCTGGTTTGATTTTAGTTCGGGGTAATGCATCGACGACGAATTATCGACAATAAGATGGCAGCGTAAATTGGTTTCTTCCTCAAAACGTTTCGTGTACAAACGATCGGTTTTGGCAAATAATTTCCAATCTATATGCTTGGTGCTTTCGCCTGCGTTATAGACTTTATGTTCAGCAAATTCGGCCGAAAATCCATGAAACGGACTCTTGTGCATTCCCGATATAAAACCCTCCACAACTTGATTCGCCAGCATTTCAAGATGCTGAAAACTGGAGACTTTCTCTATTTCCGATTCGATTTTCATTCGGTTTCTTTTTTAATATTTTGTGCTTTATAAAGCAAATCTGTCGATTGAAATAATTTCCTCTTCAGAATTGGACTAAAATTAGGGTTTTCTTTTAAGAATCGCTTTACTTCATCAAAAGCAAATTTCGATGAATATTTCCCAACCGTATTATCCAGCCAGTCTTTCGGAAAGAAAATATCTCCCGTGCGCTGAATTTCATCAACCAAATCTAGTGAAAATCTGATATATTTCTGAGCACTTTCCTGACGAAGCGGATGATGAACATTTGCCAAACCAACCGAAACCCAAGATTCTTTCTCACGGTTTTTATCGTCTTTTAAAGATTCTATAAACGCATTACGAACCGATTCGTCTTTTGATAATGACGGAAACAAAAACTCAAAACGCTTTTGTTTATCAGGATTTGTAAACGATGTTCTGGTTTTCTCCAAAATCTCATCAGCTTTTGGATGTTCAAAAATAGCCAGATTCATTGCCATGTTGGTATAATCGTCTTCGTTTAATTTTAGACCTGAAATGGATATTTCTCTATTCCAAACCTTATATAAACTGGCTTTCGCCGAATTAGAATAAGCAATTGAACTAAACAAACCGAATAATGTCTTTTTGATATTAGCCGATAACTTAGCCTGCAAGCGTTCGTACAGAATACCTTCAAGTTGTTTTTGCACTTTATTCTGCTGGTTTTCGGTAAAGAATCTCCAATAAATGGTATTCAGACTATTGGATGCAATTCTCAAAACCAATTCATTTTCTTCTGTTTGAACTGCCTTTAGAAAACAATGAAATGCTTGATCTGGAGAAATATTCCCAATCAAAGTATTCTCGTAAAGATTGCTGTAACTCGACGCTCTTGCAACCTCATCTTTCAAAGAAGCAATATAATTTAAATTTTTCCCGTCAAGCGGAAAAACTCCGTATCCAAAACCATTATAATTGTAAACAACGACAAGCGGTTTTTCAAGTCCGACAGCTTCCTTTACAATCGTATTTTTATCATTAATATTAACCGACAAGACCTTTACATCTTTATCATAAACTAAACCAATCTGAAAAACCTGAGGCCATATATTATCTGATTTATCTTCTGCTTGCTGCGTAATATCAAAAATTTTGATTTTGTTTTGAGCATCGTGTTCTATTTTATTCGTAAAAATGGCTCTGCCCGATTTATTGACCCAGACTTCGCTCCATTTTTTCATATCAAGCGGTGTTTCGGCATCCAGAATTTCTACCAGATTATTCCAGTCCGCATTGTCGTTGGCATATTTCTGAATGTATTTTTGGATTCCTTTTTGAAACTGTTCTTTTCCCATCGAAGCTTCTAACTGACGCATCATAATTGGTGCTTTGTTGTAAATAATGGCTCCATACAACGAGCCCGCATTCTTTAAATTTGCCAAATGCTGTTTAATCGGATGTGTTCCCAAAGATCGGTCTTCCGCGTAAGCGCTGGGATAATGCGCCGTAAAAAACTGCAGATTATGATTGACTTTGGGGAAAATCGGATTCATAATTTTGTCTGCCATAAAATTGGCAAAAACCTCTTTCATCCAAACATCATCAAACCATTTCATTGTGACCAAATCGCCAAACCACATATGCGAGGTTTCATGCGCGATCAATTTTGCTCGGTTTAATTTCTCACTGTCGGTTGCGCTGTTGTCCAAAAATAAAGTTGATTCTCTATATTGAATCGCGCCAACATGCTCCATTCCGCCATATTGAAAAACGGGAATCGAAGCAAAATCTAACTTTTGAAACGGAAATTTATATTTGGTATATTTTTCTAAAAAATCTAAAGATTGCTGATGTAAATTGAAAATAGTATCAGCACTTACGCGAAATTTCTCCGGACTATTTTCACGGTACAGCATCGTCATTTCTAAACCTGGCTGCTGTGTGGCATTTTTGAACTTTCCAGCAACAAACGAAAACAAATAGGTGCTCATTTTATCTGATTCTCCAAAAGTATAACTCGTGAAATCGCCTTTTTCTACTTTTTCTTTTACATCGGCTCCAGCCAAAACTGACCAATCTTTTGGTACAGAAAGACTCAGTTTATAAGTTGCTTTTATATCTGGCTGATCAAAACACGGAAATACAGTACTAGCACGATCCGGAACTAACAACGTGTATAAGAAATCATCATTTCTGTTTAAAGATAAATTTCCAGCGATGAACGAAATTGAAATGCTGTTTTTTCCTGAAACTAAAGCCGAAGGAGAAATTACAATATGTCCGTTTTGATGAACAATAGCAAGGTTTTTTCCGTTTACGACTATTTTTTTGAGGTTTGACGTTTTCTCTCTAAAATCTAAAAGCAAAGGCTGACTTAAATCGGACAAATTCAAATTGACGGTTAAATGAGCATTTATATTTTCTTCTTTCTGATTCGGAATCTCAAAAGACAAATTGTATTGAACCTCTGAAATTTGTTTTTTTCTAAAGTGTGCCAGCTGTTCTGAAACGCCGCTTTCGAACAAAGCACTTTCTTTTTCTTTAGATTGAGAAAAACCGTTGGAAATCAACATAAAAAAACAAAGAAGGCTGTAGAAAATTTTCATTTTTAAGGATATAAGATTTGCTAAAAATAACAAAACCATTAATTTTTCGCAAACAATTACTGCAACAACATTGCATTTGAAAATAAGATTTCTATATTTGCAACAACATTGCATTAATTCTGATCTAAATTCACATCAGAAGTAATCCTGACGAATGAAAAAGAAACTTAAAATTATTAATCTTTTTATGCCTTTAATTGTATTGTTCGCAATACTTTTTCCGGCTGTCCATTCGTACGAGCATATTCTTGATACCAAACTTTCAAAAGAAAAAATTGAATTTTCTATTTCAGAGAAACCGCAATTTAAATCCCACCTGCATTCATTTCATAAATGTTCGATTTGTGATTTTAAATTCAGCGCTGTTGGCACTTTAGAATTTACTGTTTTTCAGTTTTTCAAAAATAATCCTGTTGTAAAACATCTTAATTTTTACAGCAAACCGCATTTTGCATTTTTTAAAGGGGCCTTATTTTCACTCCGAGCCCCGCCTTTTACACTTTAGTATTTTTTTGTGTTCGATTTGTTTTGGCAATTCGGCTATTTATATGTTTTAATGATTTTAAATCTTAAAGGCATCAATAGCTAATAAATTTATTTTAATCAGTCGATACATTTTATTGACATTGATATTGCTTTCTCTACACAAAAAACACCTTCCAACTTTATCGATTATCGCACTCGAACTAAAGCTTTTTAATCAAGCTTTGTTTACAGCCGTGCTGTTTTTTATTCTTAGAAAAGAAATATGTCGCTTCTCTGAAGCTTTTTCATATAACAAATTCTTTTCTATAAAAATTTAGTCGCGCTGTTTCTATAAATATTTCGTCCCACTGTTTCTATAAACATTTCATCCCGCTGTTTCCATAAACATTTCGTCCCGCTGTTTCTATAAACATTTCGTCCCGCTGGGACTTACAAACATATCCCGGCAAAACTTAATCGTAACCCAAATAATCCTTTATAAAATGATCAAAATCAAATCAGAAAAAATGAAAATAACAAAGTTAATTCTGGCTTCGCTCTTTGCTGCGATTGCTTTTTCAAGTTGCAGTAACGACGATCAGGAACAAGAAAAAGCAATTCCTGCTATTGACAAAATTGAACTGGGTCTAGGTAATAATGAAACTGGCACTATTGGCGAAGATTTCCATTTTAATGCCGAAATAATTGCTGCTGACAAAATTGAAAATGTACAGGTAAAAATTGTGCAGAAAAGCGGTGAAACCTACTCAAAAGTATGGTCGCACGAAATAACCTGGACACAATATGCAGGAGCAAAAAATGCAACGGTTCACAAACATTTTGATATTCCTGAAGATGCGGCCGAGGGAAAATACGATTTCATCATCATTGTAAAAGATCAAAACGGAACGAAGCTGGAAATAAAGAAAAACCTAACGATTTACAAAATAGAAAATATTCCCGTAAACCCAGTCGTTTCGGTATTTACCGTTTTTATAAATGATGCTTTTATGTATCGAAAAGGGAAATTTTCTGATGCGGAAGCTAAATTTAAAAACAACGATATTTTCAGTTCTCAGATTACGCTTGAAGGCGTAAAAGGCGACGGAATTATGTATTTGCTTTTGATTAATAAGAATGTAAAACACAATCCGGAAAGTGTAGATCAAATTGATTTTAGCAAAGTAATTGTTTATGATGTTTTTGAGCATAAAAACGTAGCAGATGCTGGTCAATTTTCTAACATTCCTTGGGACGGCGTTAAGTTTACCAGAGATACGCCAAAGCTGACAATTGGCGCTGCAAAAGACAACAATTCTCCTGTTCCGCAAGATTTAACTGCCAATAAATTATGGGCTTCCGGCAATTATACTTTTTTGGTTTTGTATAAAAACACGACCTACAATATCAATTTTTCACAAGCGATCGAGCTTCCATTTGCACTTTAATTAAATCAAAAAAAATATGAAAAAAATAAAGTTTCTAATAGGTGTTTTTGCACTTGTTTTCATTTCCTCATGCTCCAGCGATAACGCAGAAATTGATACAGAATATCCTGTAATTGATATAACTGGAGCAACTTCTTTCCCTATTCAATGCAGTAGAATCGAGCGCGGTCAAACAATCACTTTTAAAGCCATTTTTAATGATAACGTCGCGCTTGGTTCTTACAGCCTTGATATCCATCACAATTTTGATCATCATACACACAGCACAGAAGTTACCAGCTGCGAAATGGAAGCCGTAAAAAAACCTGTAAAACCAATGCTTTTCATCAACAATTACACTATTCCTGATGGTGTGAAAAATTATGAGGCAACAGCGCAGATTACGATTCCGGCAGATGTTGATCCGGGAGATTATCATTTTATGATTCGCTTGACGGACAAAGAAGGCTGGCAGACGCTGAAAGGTTTAAGTATTAAAATTTTATAAATCCAGATTAATGAAGAATGCCCAATTCCTTTTGTGGAAAAATTATTTTTTACTCATCAGTTTATTAATTTCAGTAACGGCTTTTTCTCAAAATCAGCCTTCAGGAAAAAAACCAGAAATTAAAGAGCTTGACGAAGTTTTAATCAACAATAATTCTGTTGAAAAACGCAAAAAAGAAGAATCGCTGAATGTTGAAACGGTAAACAATAGTTTCATTCAGCGAAACCTCGGCGGAAGCCTGATGCAGTCTTTGCAGAAATTGCCTGGTGTAAAAACAATTTCGATTGGTTCGGGAGGTTCAAAACCGCTGATTCGAGGTTTGAGTTTTAATCAGGTTATTGTGGTCGAAAATGGTTTGAAACACGAAGGCCAGCAATGGGGCGCCGATCACGGATTGGAAATTGATCAATATGCTGTCAATCGGGTTGAAATTATAAAAGGTCCTTCTTCATTTATTTACGGATCTGATGCTGTCGGTGGTGCGATAAATATCAAACCACTTCCACTTCCATCCAAAAATACTTTTGGCGGAAGTGTTGATATTACAGGAAAAAGCAACAATGCCCAATTTGGAAGTTCTTTTAATTTATTTGGAAGAAATGAAAATTGGTTCTTTGATTCGCGTGTCACGACAATGGATTATGGCGATTACCGCGTTCCGACAGATACGGTTCATGTATACAGTTATGCGGTTCCGCTTTACAAAAACCATTTGCGAAATACGGCTGGGCGAGAACTTGATTTTCACCTCAGCACGGGATATTCGGGAGATCATTTTAAGTCGGTTTTTTATTTCAGTAATGTTCATACAAAAAGCGGATTCTTCGCGAATGCGCACGGACTTGAACCTAGAAATGTGAATACCGATTTACACGACAAATCGAGCCGTGATATTTTGATGCCATATCAAGAAGTTAATCATTTAAAGGTCAGCAACACAACTTCTTTTCAATTCGAAAATCATGCTTTTGAAACGCAGTTTGGTTTTCAAAATAACTTTAGAAGAGAATGGAGTCATTACGTAAATCACGGTTATATGCCGCCCATTTATCCTGAAGATATGTATGCGCCACAGAATTTGGAACGTCAATACGATAAAAATGTCTGGTCGTTTTCTGCAAAAGATGAATTTGCTGTAAACCGTCATCAAATTACAATTGGTTCGAATGCGGTTTATCAGCAAAATGAAATTGGCGGCTGGAGTTTTTTAATTCCGGCTTTTACGCAATTCAATGCGGGTTTATTTATCTATGATAAAATCGAACTGAACGAAAAATGGTTTTTACACGGCGCTGTTCGTTATGATTACGGAAAAATCAAAATGGAATCGTATTCTGATTGGTTTCAGAGTGAAATTTCAGAAAACAATCAGACGCGTTTAGAATATTTACAGCGTTCCGAAGATCTGACAAAAACCTTCGACAGTTTTACGTGGTCGGTTGGAGCAAATTACAATCCGGGGAAACTTTCGCTGAAAGCCAATTTAGGTTCTAGTTTCAGAATGCCGATTGCGAAAGAACTGGCTTCAAATGGTGTAAATTATCATTATTTCCGATTTGAAAAAGGAAACCCCAATTTGGATGCCGAACGCTCGTATCAACTGGATTTAGGAATGGAATGGGCCGCACAAAACTGGACTTTTCAATTGACACCGTTTGCTAATTATTTTCCGAATTTCATTTATCTCAATCCAACTTCAGCTCATGATATTTATTATGGCGCAGGAAATCAGGTTTTTGAATATGAGCAGAGTAAAGTGTTTCGTTACGGTGCCGAATTGCAGACGAGATATTATTTCATAAAATCTCTAAGTGTAGAAATCGCTGCCGAATATCTGTATTCGGAACAAAAATCGGGCAGTAAAAAAGGCTATACACTGCCGTTTTCACCACCTCCTTCTGTTTTATTAGGACTTAATTATGAGCCTGAAATCAGTTTTTTAAAAGATTCTTATTTCTCTGTCGATTATCGCATTACAGGAAAACAAGACAATATCGTTCCGCCAGAAAAGAAAACTGCCGAAAGTCATGTTTTTAATCTCGCATTTGGTTCAAAAATAAAAGCTGCAAAACAAGATGTCAGCATCAGCATTCAGATCCAAAATTTATTTAATACGAGATATTTAAATCACACAAGCTTTTACCGCCTTATCGAACTTCCGGAAGCCGGCCGGAATATTATTGTATCGATGAAAATTCCGTTTTTGGTTTCACGATAAATCCGGCAATTCAAAACTCAAATATTCACAAATTTTTAATCCTTTATTACAATGAAAAACAAATTTTACAAACTGCTTTTTTTATTCGCATTATCTCTTTTTGCATTTTCGTGCAGTAACGACGATGACAATCATGACGATCATGATCACGAAGAAACTTCTGGCGAACACACCTTTGTTAGAATTTTACTTTCTGACGAAAAAACGACTGAGTTAACGCTTTTTGATCCGTCAGAAAATAAAATCAGTTCTCTTACGGCTAAATTTCCAAAATCTGCTTTGTACACCACAGAATCTGGAAGATTTGCGGGAATTATTCACCGAGATAATAATTTCGTAGAAACTTTTGACAGCGGACTAGAACTGCACGGCGATCATATTGATGTTGATGATGTTCCGAAATTTGGTTTTTTGAACACAAGCGCGCAAAAACCAACACATTTTAAAAGTAAAATTGGTGAAATCCTGACTTTTAATGACGGAGACGGAACGCTTTCTGTTGGAAAAGAAGCTGATGTAAACAAATCTGGCGCAGCATTTAAAACGATAAACGCAGGATTATTGGCACATCACGGCGCTATGGCCACTTTTACAAACGGAACTTATGCGATTACGGAGAAAGATAATTCGGTTGCAGGAACACTTCCTGAAAAAGTAAAAATTATCGACAATACAGGAAAAACACTTTTTGATGCTAAAATCGCAACAAAGGGAATTCACGGAAATGCTTCAGACGGTGTTTACGCTGTTTTTGGATCTGCAAGCGGTATTTTGGTTGTAGAAAGTAACGGAAACCAAAAATTAATCAATCATCCAGAAGATTTTGGAACGGCTTGGTTTGGAAGTATTTTAGAAACGGCTTCTGCAGGAAAATTTATTGGATACACTGCTGCAAAAGGAGCTTATTTAATTGATGTTGCTGCCAATACAGTAAAACCTATTATTCAAAGTACAGCGATTATGCAATGCAAAACAAGTTACGACCATAAAAAACTGGCTGTTCTTTTGCATTCTGGAGAATTTAAACTTTACAACATCAATAGCTTACAAGTAGAAAAAGAAATTAAAGCAACCACTGAAACTGCAGCAGATGCAATATTAAAACCTCAAATTGCGGTAACAGATCGATTTGCTTACATCACGTCGCCAAGTACAGGAGAACTATTACAAGTAAATATTCCTACATCAGAAATCAAAAAGACAAAGGTTTCAAGCACGCCTTACATGATTACTGTAATTGGTTATGAAAACAGTGAAACTCACAGCCACTAATTAGTTAAGATATAAACTAAATTACAAAGACCTCACAGTTTATAAAGCTGTGAGGTCTTAAAAAAAAACTCAAATTGGTTACATTAATTTGGTTTATTTGGTGGTGCATTAACCTGCGTTACCTGCATACTTGTAATTTTCCAAACGGCATTCTTCTTTTCGAAAACAGCTGTAATAAATTTACTATTGACAGTTCCTTTTTTAACCATTCCGCCTGGAACCGCATAATCTTCTTTTGCCGTCAATGTTTCCTTAATATGTGCAACCGCCGCATTTTCAGATAAAGTTTTAGAATCAATCCATTCGAATTTGACCGATGTTGGCTTGATGCAGCATTCGTTTATATGCGAAAACTGAGTAATTATTTCTTCTTTACCTTTCCAGTACATTCCTAAAAAATTGATCAAAATGGCGTCTTCACTAAATGCTTGAGAAAAAGATTTCATGTCATTTTTATTCCAATCTAGTTCTTGCTGCTGTATGATTTTTTGTAATGCTTCGCTATTTTGAGCGAAACCAATTGTTACGTTAAATAGCACAAATAATAAATATAACTTTTTCATTTTCAATATTTTAAATTGATTCACAACTATCAAATATACACTATTTTTATTTAAAAATCAGGTTAAAAAAAATCGGGGTTGGGAATCCATTTAACTCGTGATCTTGCTTCGGCAATAAATTGTAAAATCGAACTCTGCTCCAAACCTGATCTGGGCACTACAATTACGATAATATTACCTTTATAAAGTTATTTCAACTATTTCTTCAAAGTTTATTCAAAACGGCTTCTTATATTTCGATATTTTTTATATTTTTCTGCTCAATTAATAAATTATTGCCATTTACGTATTATACAGAATCTAAAATAGTTACCAAAAACAAATCCAACCTTAAAAACCTTAAATAATGACAAAAGCCATAAAATTGTGCTATTGTGTACTGCTTTTACATACTTTTTTTATTTGTAAAGCAGCAGACAAAATAGATAATGAAGAGATCAAAATGGATTTTTCTGTTTCTTTTGAAGATTCGCAGTCGCACTATGTAGAAGTTGTTTTAAACTTTGAAAATCTTCATTCCAAAAAAACCAATTTAATTCTTCCGGTTTGGACTCCAGGCTATTATTTGATTTTAAATACGCCAAGATATATTGTTGATTTTGAAGTTACCGATGATAAAAACCAAAAAATTAAATGGAAAAAATCGACCAAAAACAGCTGGGTAGTAGAAAATGGTGCAGCGTCAAAAATTAGTGTAAAATATCGAGTTTTTGCCAATAAAAAATCGGTTGCAGAATCTTATGTAGATTCAGAAAAGGCTTTTATAATGCCGAACACCATTTTTATGCATGTCGAAAACAAGATCAATAATCCTGTTACGGTAACCTTGAATAAACCTTCAAAGTGGAGTAAAATTTCGACTGGATTAAAATGCATCGATGAAACCAAAAACAGTTTCTACGCCAAAAATATTGATGTTTTTTACGATAGTCCAATTTACATTGGAAATCAAAAAACTATCGAATTTGAAAATGAAGGAAAAAAATATTCGCTGGGAGTAGCGACACCTCAAGGACTTGAGGAAGAGAAGTTTGTTGGCGACCTGAAAAAAATCATGAGTGCGACAACCTCAATTATGAAGAAAGTGCCTTATGAAAATTACAGTTATATTATGATGGAAGCCGGCGGCGGCGGTTTGGAACACTGGAACTCGCAGGCCATTTTTACAAAAGGTTCTTTCGATTCAAAATCTCGAAAAGATTATCTGGATTTTATGAATTTTGTAACGCACGAATATTTTCATCTTTATAATGTAAAAGCAATTCGCCCTATAGAATTAGGTCCTTTTGATTATAATAAAGAAAACTATACTACGATGCTTTGGTTTTCTGAAGGTTTTACGGTTTATTATGAATATCTTATCATGGTAAAAGCAGGATTAATGGAAGGAAAAGATGCCTTACAATACCTTTCTGGTTCTATTAAAAAATATGAAAACGAAGAAGGATGCCGTCATATGTCTCTGGCACAATCCAGTTTTGATATTTGGTCAAACTTTTTCAATAATGAAAGCAACGCCAAACAGACTACGATTTCATATTACGACAAAGGGCCAACAATTGGTTTGCTTTTGGATTTAGAAATTAGAAACAATACAGCCAATAAAAAATCGCTTGACGATGTTATGCGTTTTTTATACAATGAATATTTTGAGAAAAAAGAAAGAGGTTTTACTGAAGATGAATTCTGGTCTGCTGCAAAAGAGATTTCGGGAAAATCATTAGAAGAATTAAAAACCTATGTTAATACAACACAAGAAATCGATTATCAAAAATACCTTAAATACGGCGGTCTTCAAATTGATTTGACACCCTTAAAAACAGAAGCAAAAAACGATAAGTTTACGGAGAAAAACTATACAATAAGCGAGCTGCCAAAGGCGACAAAACTACAATTGGAAATTAGAAAGTCCATTTTTAATTTTTAAAAGCAATAAAAAAGGTTTGACTTTCGTCAAACCTTTTTTATATCAATCGTAATCTTTTAAGATTACAATAAAGCGTCTAAACTATCTGCGTAGGTTTGTTTAGGAGCTACTCCTACTTGTTTTCCTACTACTTCACCGTTATGAAATACCAAAACGGTTGGTATGTTACGCACACCATATTTTGCAGCAAATTCTTGGTTCGCATCTACATCTACTTTACCAACAACTACTTTACCAGCGTACTCGTCGCTTAATTGGTCAATGATTGGACCAACCATTCTACAAGGACCACACCATGCTGCCCAAAAGTCTACCATTACTGGTTTATCTGATTTTAAAACTACTTCATCAAAAGTAGCATCTGTTATTGCTAATGCCATAATATATTAAGATTAAAATTATGTCTGAATGATTAACTTTCAAACTACAGTACAAATTTAAAAATTTAAAACAAATCAAACACGATTACTAAATTAGTTTTCATTATAAATGTATTGTCATTAATTATCAACTGTATACTCTTTTTTTATATCTCAATTTACGACATATTGGTTTGAAAACCAAACTAATAAAATGTTAATATTTTTTGTAGTATCTTTAATACTACCTAAGATTCAATTAAAATGCAGCAAACTTTACTCCAAATAAAATCCTTTCTTCTATCTGATCCTTTTAAAAAATATGCCAAACGGTTTGGATTTTTTATTTTGGGGTTAATTGCAATACTTCTAATTGCCTGCGGTGGTTTGTCTATTTATTTCAATCAGAATAAAACCGAAATTATTGCAAAAGTCAACCATAAAATCAATGAAAACATTAACGGTAAATTCCATGTGACCGATTTCCATTATAAATTTTTAACTGGTTTTCCGAATTTTACTTTGGCTTTAAAAGAAGTCGAAATAAAAGACAATCAATGGCAGAGTCATAAACATACTTTATTAAAAGCTAAGGAAATCGAGGCACGTTTGAACATTTGGAGTTTATTGCATAATGAAATCAACATTCATAAAATCCTGATTAACGATGCTCAGATTTACATTTATAAGGCTGAAAATGGTTATTCGAATGTGAACATCTTTAAACCTAAAAAAAAGAAAACCGCATCTAGCAATGAAAAACCGGAAACTACAATTGACGAAGTAAACCTCAACAATGTTCATGTCATTATAGACAATCATCTGGGGCATAAATTGTTTGATTTTGATGTGGCGAGTTTAGATTCTAAAGTAGATTATGATGATGACAACTGGCACACAAATTTGTTCCTAAAAACCAAAATTAACAGCCTCGCTTTTAATACGGTTCACGGAAGTTTTGCCAAAGAAAAAGTGCTTGAAGGAAATTTTGATATTTCATATTCTGAAGAACATCAAAAAATAAACATTAAAACCCAAAAACTTAAAATTGGTTCTGATGCTTTTGAAATCGCTGCTTTTTTCAATATCGGAAAACAAAATTCACTTTTCGGAATCACTATCGAAACCAATATTTTATGGCGAAATGCTTCTAATTTATTGTCTGCCAATATTAGTTCGAAACTCGATCAGTTTGATTTAAAAAAACCAATCGAAGTAAATTGCACTATCAATGGCGATCTTAATGCAGAAGGCGATCCTAAAATTGTGGTTCAGGCCGATATTCGAAACAACGAACTTACAATTCCCGACGGGTTGTTTACCAATTGTTCTTTTAAAGGAATATTTACGAATAATTTTAAACCCGAAAAAGGTTTCAGCGATCCCAATTCTGCTATTATTTTGACACATTTTAAAGCCGAATATGAAACTATTCCGCTTCAAATTTCGCAGGCTGTTATCAATAATCTCGAAAAACCAATTGCAACTGGAATTGTAAATGCCGATTTTGACATTTCAAAACTGAACGGAATGATGAATGAAAAAATTCTTCATTTTGAAAGCGGTCGTGCGAAAGCCAATTTAAGATTTCAGTTTGACATTGTCGATTTATATATCAACAAACCTCGTTTTACAGGCGATGTCGATATTGACAATGCTACGTTTGATTATGTTCCGAAAAACATTCATGCCGAAAAAACAGCGGTACAATTATCGTTTACGGAACAAGCGCTTTACATTAAAAAAATCGCTTACAAACACAAAAAGAACATCATTCGCATCGACGGAAAAATTGATAATTTCCTGAATCTGTATTACGACGCGCCCGAAAAAATGGTGGTAAACTGGAATATTTACTGTCCGTATATTGACGTGAAACAATTTTTAGGCATTTTGAAAAATTCTCCGTCTCAAAAAATCGCTCAGAAAAAACAAGTAAAAAAGGCGAACGTCAATTTTACGAATCAGCTCAAATTGGTTATAGAAAAATGTACGGCGGTGATTAATCTTAAAGCCGATAAAATTACTTACGGCTCGCTTACAGCAACCAATACAAACGCAACATTGCAAATGCTGAATTCTAAATTACTGCTCAAAAACGGAACACTGCAGACTTCTGGAGGCAGTATTACGTTTAACGGAGCGATTCAGCCAAGCGGCAACCAATATATTTTTAGTTCGACAGCGCAGGTAAACCGAGTAGATATTGCGAGTTTTTTAAGGTCTTTCAACAACTTCGGAATCAAATCTTTTAGTCCGAAAAACATTCGGGGCCGACTCAGCAGCAACGCCAATGTTGTTGGATTGATGAGCAGTAATGGCGATTTGATTGTCAATTCTATGAAAGGAAAATTAGATTTTAATGTCAACCAAGGTGCCTTACTCAACTTTGACCCTATTGTAAAAATAGGCAAGTTTGCTTTTCCGCGCCGCGATGTCGAAAATATTACGTTTAGCGATTTATCGGGTTCGCTTAATCTTCGCGGTGAACAAGTCGATATTAATAAACTAACCATAAGTTCGAATGTTTTAAACTTTGACATTGACGGAATTTATTCTTTTGGCCGAGGCACTAATCTCGCCCTTACGATTCCGCTTCGAAATTCAAAAAACGACGCCAGTCTTGCTACCAAAGAAGAACGAAAAGCGGTTCGTGAACGTGGTATCGTACTGCATTTAATTGCTTACGACAATGAAGGAAAAATGAAAATTAAGTGGGGAAAAAAGGATAAATAGACACTCTATTTGTAAGCCGAACAAAGATGATTTGGGCAAAAATATAATTCCCGATTTCGGATTATTATTTATAAATTGCACCTTATAATTTTAGCGAAAAAAATGAAGGCAGCAGAAAAAACAAGTATTGAAAAATTCGACGATAAAAATCTTAAAATTAGAAATTTAGAAGAAGAAGACAATAAAAAAGCTGTTATAACTCATTATTTACATAATCTTCATAACGACGTAAAAAATCATTATGAAGAAGAAGCGCTGACTTATTTAAATGAAATTGCCGCGGAAAAAAATGGGAAAGAAAACAAAAACCTGTTTGCTGATCCTGCCGTAAAACAATTGAAATCTGAAGTAGAAAATGTTCCGTTTAAAACTTCTAAAAAGTCCGATTTTAAATTTATAGATTTATTTGCCGGAATTGGAGGTTTTAGAATTGCTTTGCAAAATATTGGCGGCGAATGTGTCTACACAAGCGAATGGAATCCTGATTCAAAAAAAACCTATCAAGCTAATTTTGGCGAATTTCCATTTGGTGACATTACCCAAAAGACCATTAAAAATTATATTCCAGACGATTTCCAAGTATTGTGTGCCGGTTTTCCGTGCCAGGCTTTCTCTATTGCCGGCAACAGAAAAGGTTTTCATGATACGCGAGGAACTTTGTTTTTTGATCTTGAAAAAATTATTGAAACAAAAAGACCGAAAGTGGTTTTCCTTGAAAATGTAAAAAATTTAGTTTCGCACGACAAAGGAAATACGTTTAAGGTAATTTTAGAAATATTAGAAGAAAAACTAGGCTACAAAGCGTACACCAAAGTTTTAAATTCTTCTACGCACGCGAATGTTCCGCAAAATAGAGAGCGAATTTTTATCATTGCATTTGACAAAGAGCAAGTGCCAAATCATGGCGATTTTAGATTTCCAGAGCCAATTCCTTTGACAAAAACAATCCACGATATTTTAGAAAAAGGAAAACAAGCCGATAATCTTTATTATAAAAAAGACCACCAATATTACCCTGAATTAGAAAAAACTATTACTTCAAAAGATACAATTTATCAATGGAGAAGAGTTTATGTAAGGGAAAATAAAAGTCAGGTTTGCCCAACCTTAACCGCAAACATGGGAACGGGAGGTCATAATGTACCGCTGATTTTAGATGATTACGGAATTCGAAAATTAACTCCAAAAGAGTGTTTTGCTTTTCAAGGATATCCAATGGAAAAATATATTCTGCCAAATATTGCCAATAGTAAATTGTACATGCAGGCAGGAAATTCTGTTACTACGCCGTTGATTGAGAGGATCAGTCAAGAAATTTTAAACGTTTTATTGCCATGAGTATTTGGGAACAATTTCCCATTGAACAAAGAAACGAGTATGTAAAGTTTTTACAGGTTTACGGAGCATTATCTAATTTGTTTCGTCAAAAACAAGGGGATTTAATACAGAATTATTTTTTAAGATTTCAAAATAAATTCTTACTTTTTTAAAAATGTAAGTATCTTAAACTATATATTTACATTTCTCTGGCAGGCGATCTCCAGAAGCTTTATAGTTAAGTTTGAATTTTAAAAATAAAACAAATATTTAATGAATTTTTACTCAATTAGAACAAATGATCAAAATACGATTGGTCAAATATTAAATATGTCATCTACAGTAACCTTTGATAGGTTATCTTGGCATAAAGACGAGATTTCCATCGATGATATAGTTTTCATTGTTATAAGTGGCGATAATTCTAAAAAAATTCATTCATATAACAATGGATTAAGAGCAATTGGTAAAGTTGTAAATCTCCCTCAGAATGAAGAAGATGAAAAATATTTTAAACTAGAAGTTGAAATATTTAAATTTCTGCCTAAAACACTCACGAAAGATGATTTTTATATTTACCCTTCACTAAAAGATGCTCCAAATATTGGCCCTGACACAAAATCAATTGCCAATCAAGCATTTAGAAAAATTGACACTGAAGTGGGACGATCAATCTTCCTTGCAATTTATGATCTATTAGGTGAAGATTTCAATGTATCTCAATATGACTTTCTAGTTGCAGGTAACAATCGAATAGAAAAGCTTAAAAATTATAATGACTTTACGAAATTAGAAACAGTAAATAATAATTTTGTTCAGGATTCTTTTGCAGAATGGTTTAACAATCCTATTAACTTTAGAAAATCTTATGATGGATTGGTTACTACTAAAGTTTTGAACTTTTGGAATAAAAATTATTTTGATGGCTATTTATTTAACATTGATCCTAAAAATCCTGAGCACTCTGTAAATGAAATTGAAAAGTTGATCCTTTCAAAAAGTGACAAAAAAAACCATGAGTGGAAAACTTTTAGTTATGCCACAAATAGAGGTGCTCCAGAAGCTGTTTTAGGCAAAAATAACTATATTAAATTTTTACGAGAGTTCATTTCACAAGAAAGTAATTTAAAAAAGATTTCAGATTTAAAATTGAAAACAAATGAAATCATAAATCTTTCCAACATTTCTGGAAGCAAATTATCTTATGATGCATTCTATAAAAAAACGCAGGAATCTAATCTCAATTTTTCATCCTTATTAATCCTCCGCTTCATCGCATCGCTAACCTCAAAACCTTTCCTAGTCCTCAGTGGCCTTTCAGGTTCTGGAAAAACCAAAATAGCACAAACTTTTGCACAATGGATTTGCGAAGATACTAATCAATATAAAATTGTTCCTGTAGGCGCAGATTGGACTAATCGAGAACCATTACTGGGATATCCAAATGGTTTGGTCAGCAAAGAATACATAACTCCTGACAGTGGCGTAATTCATTTACTATTAGAAGCCATCAAACATGAAAATGAAAACAAACCTTTCTTTCTAATTTTAGACGAAATGAACCTTAGTCATGTAGAACGTTATTTTGCAGACTTTTTGAGTATAATGGAATCTAAGGATACTATAAAATTATACACTGGCAACACAAGAGAAAGTTTAGACGGCTTACAAATTCCTTTAGAAATATATTGGCCTAAAAATGTATTTATTATTGGAACAGTTAACATAGATGAAACCACTTACATGTTTAGTCCTAAGGTCTTAGACAGAGCAAACGTAATTGAATTTAGAATTACAGACGACGAAATAAAAGACTTTTTAGTAAGTCCTGGTATTCCAGATTTACAAAAACTAAAAGGTCAAGGAATTGCAATGGCAGAAAGTTTCCTGTCGATTGCTTCCCTAAACAGCATTATTGAAAATGACAACATAGCAAAAGAGTTGGTATTATTTTTTAAACAATTGCAACCCGTTGGTGCCGAATTTGGCTATCGTTCTGCAACAGAGATTTTGCAATTAGCAACAAAATTGAAAGCGCTGGAACCTGCAATTAAAGATAATGAATGTTTAGACATTGCAATTATGCAAAAATTGTTGCCAAAATTACACGGTTCGAGAAGTAAGTTGGTAAAAATATTAATTGCCTTGTCGAGCTTATGTTTGGAGGATATAACTATAGAAGATTTTGAAAAGAGATTTGATGATCTTCATAAAAACAACTTTGAAGGAATTTCTGTAAAATATCCTATTTCTTTCGAAAAACTAATTAGAATGTACAAGAATGTATTAGCTAATGGTTTTACTAGTTATGCAGAAGCATAGAGAAATATGGAAGAAACCAAGAAACATATTCGCATACCATTACCCTTTTTTAATGAAACTCATTTTTTAGAAATCTATCCTGAAAATAAGGGAAGACTTTTTGAAATTTCAGAAGAAGAAGCAAATGAGAATGGAGAAAGTACATTTCAAATCTTAGAGGGTAATAGTTATGAATATGCCTTTACCAATAAAAATTATCGCTTAAATTGTAGTAATGATGGCATAGTCTCACAGTCAAAACGTGAACCTTCATTAGGAAGAATTGTGCCTAATATTTATGTCGGTACTCTTACTTTATTTGTCTCTAATATTATTTATGAAGGTAAAGAATTTGAAGTTACTATTGAAGTTTTAGCAACTAAATTCGATACCGAACTCGATAAAAGTTACCGTGAAAACTACCGTTTTATGTTAAAAGACATAACAGATAAGTGTACGGAACTTTTAATGCAGATCAACTCTCCTGTTGAGCAAAATTTTGAAACAGACTTTTCAAGAGACAATGAAACAATATACCAAAGATTTAGTTTTGTTAACTCTATCATTCAAAATAAAGATTTTGAAGAAGCAGTGTTAAAAATCATAGCTTCTCCTAAAACCAATTGGAATAGTGAGAGTGAAACAATTGATATTCGTAAAGTAAAAAGATTTGATAACGCTGCAACTAAGCAAATTTCATCAGGTTCAAATAGAATTTCTTTGCAAACATCACATCCTTTATTTCAAGCAGGAATTCAATCAATACCAAATAAAATAAATAGTTTTAGAAAAGTTGAGCATACAGATACAAGTGAAAATCGATTTATAAAACACGCTTTAGAAGTTTTTTTAAGTTTTGCAGAAGATTGCCAAAAATACTTTAAAGATAAATTATATTCCAGACCACATATAGAGGCATCTAATTTGGTAACAAAACTTGAAGGTTATTTAAGCCACTCTTTTTTTAAGGATATTTCCAGACCAACCTCATTAAAATTAAATAGCCCTGTTTTACAACGAAAAAGTGGTTACCTTGAAGTTTTAAGTACATGGTTGCAATTTGATTTAGCTTCCAAATTAGTTTGGAAAGGTGGCAACGATGTATATAAAGCTGGTAAAAGAGATATTGCTACTTTATACGAATATTGGTTGTTTTTTACATTGTATGATCTATTCAAGTCTAAATTCAAAATAAAAGATATTGAGTACGAAGAGCAATCTTACAACCATTTGATAGAGCCAACCAAAGACGGCTTGAGCGTAATGGTAAAACAAGGTAAACACACTGCTTTGTATGGTGATTTTATTACAAAAAATAGAGCGCTAAAAATTAAATTTTCATACAATCGTTCTTTTAAAGGAGGCACAAAATATACTGATGAGCAAGCGGGTAGTTATACAACTACACTTCGTCCAGATTATACATTATCAGTTTGGCCAGCTATGCTAAAAGAAAAAGAAGCTGAAAGACAGGACCTAATTGTACATATTCATTTTGATGCAAAATATAAAATAACACAATTCCAAATTCAAACTTCTACGGATAATGATTTAATAGAACAAGAAGAAAACAACGAAAGAAAAGGAATATATAAAAATGCAGATTTGTTAAAGATGCATGCTTATAAAGATGCGATAAGAAGATCAGGCGGTGCTTATGTTTTATATCCTGGAACAGAAAAAAAGGAAATAAGAGGCTTTCACGAAATCATTCCAGGATTAGGCGCTTTTTCTATCAATCCAACAGGGCAAGATAACGATATTACAGAATTGTCTAAGTTTATAGATCTAGTTATTGAGCACTTGCTAGACAGAGCATCTCAAAGGGAAAATATTAATTATAAAATTCACAATGTCTATCAAATTAATAAAGAAGATATCAATCAACTTCATGAACCAATTCCTGAATATTTAAATGGCTCAAAATTAATTCCAGATGAAACATTTGTATTAGTTGGATATTCAAAAACAGCTAAGCGTTTTGATTGGTATAATGAAAATAAAAAGTATTTTTTCCGGATGAATGATACTATTGGTTCTTTACAGTTAACAAATGAAGTTGTAAATGCAAAATACCTTTTATTAAGAAGAAATGGGCAAGAGACAGCTTTTGATTTATACGAGATTAAAAGCACAGGAATACAAGTTTATTCAAAAAGCAGAATTATTGAACTCAATTTTCCACAGCCAAATGATTTAAAAGAACATTATTTAAAAGTAGATATTGAAAAAGTAACGGATTTAGAATTTGAAAATGTAAGCTGGAATTTTAAAAAATTAGATGAATACAAAAAAATTTTAGAAATAACCAAGAATGTTTACACACAGGCAGGAATGCCTTTTACAGTATCATTAACGAAATTGATGAAAACAAAGGAAATTAGATAATTTATTACTAGCTGAATTTCAAAAATTGTAAAAAACATTCTAAATAATTATTTCATAAGTTCAAAACTTGATAACGAATAACAAAAAAGCCACTTCTACAAGTGGCTTTTTCCAATTCTATAATCATTCAACCTCCAAATAAGGATTTAAAATCTCAGCTAATTTATTCAGCCAATAAAAATTATCTTCGAGATTGATTTTTTCGGTTTGCAGGGTTTCTGAATCTCGCATTGCGTTTAAGGCAAGGACGTAATTTACTTGTCGAATAGCTTTTGCCATACTCTTTGGATCAATAGATTCGTTGAAGAAATCAGCTAATCTTAATTGGGTTTCTTTTGAGAAGGTGTTTGTACTCATAATTTTGCATTTAGGAAATATAAAACCCGCATAGATTAGGTGTCCTACGCTGCAAAGAGCGTTGCGGTTGTTTCCAATACCGCCACCATACCACACGGGCAATAATTTTTTTGTGTTCATATATTTTTGCATTTAGGAAATACAAACATACGAAAAGAAAATAAATTGTAAGTTTTTTCTTTATTTAAACTTTAAAACTCTAAGTCGAAATCTAAATTACAAAATTGAAAAATAAATCTCTTAAAATTCATAATATTTCCTTAACTCGCTTGGCTTTTCCCTTTAAAATAAATAAGTTTGAGAATAATCATTAAATATATTCCGTTATGAAAGTACAAATCAACACCGACAAAAACATTGAGGGACATGCAAGATTAGAAGCTTACTATTCTGGAGAATTAGAGAAAGGTTTAGCGCGTTTTGAAGATAAAATAACCCGTATAGAAGTTCACTTTGGAGATGAAAATGGAGAAAAATTCAGTTTGCATGACAAAAAATGTGTAATCGAAGTTCGTCCTGTAAAATTACAGCCAATCACTGTTACAGAACATGCCGATACGCTTGAAAAAGCTTTTAGCGGCGCTTTGGCTAAAGTCAAAAAATCGTTGACTACCACTTTCGAAAAAATAAAAGCACATTAATATTTGTGTTTTAAAATCATAAAAAAAGACGTTTCAAATTTTCGAAACGTCTTTTTTGTTTTATATCAGTTTGATTCTTCTTTTAAGATTTTGGCAGCGGTGCTCCAACGGCAATATCACAACGGTGTCCTGGTTTTCCGTGCGCCGGATTAATTCCGTCTGCTACTGCTGTGTCCTGCCCTGCACTTTCGGTGCTTAATAATGCCGGAACTGCGTTTGATGCTGGCGGTGTTACCGTAAAATTCTGAGTAACCGATCCGCTTTGTGTCGCATTTGTAGCTGCCGCTGTAGTTTTGGCAGCAGGAGAATTTAACGGTGCCCCAACTGGAATATCACATCTATGTCCCGGCTGTCCGTGCGGCGGATTCATTCCTTTTGCCGTTTTAACGGGCGTTGTAGTTGTAGTAGTCGTAACCACATTTTGCTGCGTCGGATTTACTTGTACTGTTTGTCCTGGAGTTGCTTGCACCTGTTGTGTCGGCGCAGAACTCAAAGGTGCTCCCACTGCAATATCACATCGATGTCCTGGTTGTCCATGTGCTGGATTAAGTCCTTTATTATCGCTCAAAACCGTATTCGGATTTGCCATTTGATTTTGGTTTTGAACCACTGGCGCTGCAGTTTTAGTAGTGTCTTTTGCAAGTCCTAATCTTACCAATTCAGACGTTGCCGTGCTTTCCTGCGGTTCTAATTCCTTTTTACACGAAACAAATAATAGTGAAGTTATAGCGAGTGAACTTATAAGTAATTTTGAATTCATTGGGGTGGTATTTTAAAATCTCTCAAATATAATTGTTTTTTCGTGATTACACCATATAAGAAACGTGAGATAATTTAGTAAGGGACAAAGTTGCAAAGTTGCAAAGGTACAGAGTCGCCAAGAATCTTAAAATAAACTTTGCGCCCTGGTGCCTTTGTGGCACTAATTCGTTTTCTTTAATTTTCTTATATCACTATATGTTTCAAAAAATTATACCTTTAAACTCAAATAAAAACATTATCATGAAAAAAACACTTTTACTGCTATTATTAGTTACTTCTTTTGCAAATGCTCAAACCGACAAAGATCAAATTAACAAAACACTAGATGCTTGGCACAAAGCCGCTGGCGAGGTAAAATATGATGCTTATTTTAATACTTTGACAGATGATGCAATCTATATTGGAACTGATGCAACCGAAAACTGGACTAAAAAAGAATTTGCAGTTTGGGCAAAACCATTTTTTGACAAAGGAGCAACTTGGAATTTTAGAGCTTTGGAACGTCATATCTTTTTTGACAAAACTGGAAAACTAGCTTGGTTTGATGAATTGTTAGATACTCAAATGAAAATCTGCCGCGGTTCTGGAGTTTTGGTGAAAGTAGGAAAAGAATGGAAAATTCAGCATTATGTTTTATCAATGACAATTCCGAACGACGAAGTTGACCCTGTTACCAAAATCAAAACACCAATTGAAGATGCTTTAATAACAAAGCTTCAGAAGAAATAAAACATTTTAGGCATTTCTTATTATAAACATAACTTTTATAGCACTTTAGAAAACGTGTTGAGAATTTAATTTTAATAAATTCAGCAAAAACAGTGCTTTTTTGTAACTTTAAAATAAGATACTGTCAAAAAAAGAACCTGTATTTTAAAAAATCAATCAAAATAAAACACATACCTCTATTTTAACAGCCTTAAAAACAAGAATCTTTATTTTTTTTTAACTTTGACCCCAAAAAAAATAGGGTTAACAAAGTATTTTAAAAATGAAAATAGAAAAACGCTGGATTATTTCCTTTATCATGATCAGTGTCGTTTGCACAATCGGTGCATTTTGGCCAACAGTAACAGAAAATAGTTATGTTCTATCAGAATTTGGAACTATAGAGAATATTGTACCTGCCGATGTTGCCTGGATGCTGACTTCAAGTTGTCTGGTTTTAATTATGACACCTGGCTTATCTTTCTTTTATGGCGGAATGGTCGGCAAAAAGAATGTGATCTCGACAATGCTTCAAAGTTTCATTTGTTTGGGAGTTGTAACGCTTTTATGGGCTGTTGTCGCTTTTAGTTTAGCTTTTGGAGATCCAGTTGGTTTTGGTACTGGAGATCATTTTTACAGCTTTTTTGGAGATCCAAGAACTTTTGCTTTTATGGATTATGTTGGTGTTCTGCCTCATAAACAGCTGGCAAATACGATTCCGTTTATGCTTTTTGCTTTGTTCCAAATGAAATTTGCAATTATTTGTCCTGCAATTATCACGGGTTCATTTGCAGAACGTGTTCGTTTTATCTCTTATTTAGTTTTCATTAGTTTATTTACCATTTTTATATATGCTCCTTTATGTCACGCTGTTTGGTATCCAACTGGTGTTTTAGGAAGTTATTTTGGAGTAAAAGATTTCGCCGGAGGAACAGTAGTTCATATGAGTTCAGGATTTGCTGCTTTGGCCGGAGTTATTGTTTTAGGAAAAAGAAAAAATAGTCAGCATATTCCAACCAATATTCCGTTTGTACTTTTAGGAACTGGAATGTTGTGGTTCGGCTGGTTCGGATTCAACGCTGGATCTGCGCTTGCTGCCAACGGAACCGCTGCTATGGCTTTTGCAACAACTACAACTTCATCTGCAGCCGCAATGCTAACCTGGATTTTCTTTGACAGAATGAACGGAAGAAAAGTTTCTGCACTTGGTGCCTGTATTGGTGCTGTTGTGGGTCTGGTTGCTATTACGCCTGCGGCAGGATTTGTATCTGTTCCAGAAAGTATGTTCTTTGGATTTGTTACGGCTTTGGTTTCTAACACTGCTGTAAATTGTAAATATTCAAAAAGATTTGATGATACTCTAGACGTTTTTGCCTGTCACGGTGTTGGAGGAATTATGGGAATGATTTTGACTGCCATTTTTGCGCACGGCGAAAATGCAAGTTTACTTCACGGTGGCTGGAACGTTTTTGGACATCATATGATGGCTTTAGTATTGGTTTCTGTATTTACTTTCTTCGGAGCTTATTTCTTATTTAAAGTAACCAATTTCATTATACCGTTAAGAGTTTCTGAAGAATCAGAGCACATTGGATTGGATTTATCGCAGCACGATGAATCGCTTGATCCAAAAGCCCAGCCAATTACAGAACCTCATTACGGGTAATATTTACTGCAACGAATTTCACAAATTTTCACAAATTTTTCTTCACTCAAACTGATTAAATTGATTCGTGAAAATTCGTGAAATTCCTGGTAAAACAAAATATACTTTATAGAAATTAAGGGCTGCCAAAATTTAAACCGCAATTACACCTTATCCATTCGTTTATATTCCTTAATTTTGCGGAAAATTTTTGTAAAAAGTGGGAAGTAAAAATAAACTTAAGAGATTCAGAGAAAACGAAACATTTCAAAACGTTTTTCAACCAACCAGAGAAGAAGTTGTTGGCGATTTAATGCCTTTAAAAGGAAAATGGAATTCTGATTTCTTTAAAAATGATAATCCGTTAATCTTAGAATTAGGATGCGGAAAAGGTGAATACTCTGTTGGTTTAGCTGAAAAATACCCAGACAAAAATTTTATCGGAATTGATATTAAAGGTGCCCGTTTCTGGCGCGGTGCTAAAACTGCTGTTGAAGACGGTCTTCATAATGTTGCTTTTGTGCGCACTCAGATCGAATTGATCGATCATATTTTTGCTGAAAATGAAGTAGACGAAATCTGGATTACTTTCCCAGATCCGCAGATTAAATACAAAAGAACGAAACACAGAATGACGAATTCTGAGTTCTTGAAATTGTACAAAAAAATCCTGAAAAAAGACGGTGTCGTAAATCTTAAAACCGACAGCGAATTCATGCACGGATATACTCTTGGATTGCTTCATGGTGAAGGTCACGAAGTATTATATGCCAATCATAATGTGTACAAAAATGAAGGAAGTCCTGAAGTTGTAACTGCGATTCAGACATTTTATGAGAAACAATATTTAGAAATTAACAAGGCAATTACGTATATTCGTTTCAAAATTAAAGACTAATTTAGTATACAAAAAACTATCTTTTAACCACTTAAACAACTGAATGGTATATCTTACTCCATTACTTTCAGGCTTTATTGCCGCTGCAATTGGGATTTTTCCACCGGGATTAATCAACATGACGGCTGCCAAAATAAATTTGAAAGAAGGAAAAAAGAATGCTTTATGGTTTGTTATTGGTGCGGTTTTAGTGATTTTTTTTCAGGTCTACGTTGCCGTTTTATTTGCACAAGTAATTGATAATCGACCAGATGTTTTGACGCTTTTGCGCGAGGTTGGTTTTGTTATCTTTTCAATCTTAACGATATACTTTTTGTTTATTGCAAAAGATCCTAAAACCAAGAAAAAATCGAAGATCAAAAAAAGCAGTAAAAAAAGCCGTTTCTTTCTTGGGATGCTTCTTTCTGGATTGAATTTCTTTCCTATTCCGTATTACGTTGTTGTAAGCGTTACTTTGGCTTCTTATCATCTTTTTGTATTTGAAAACAGTATTATTTTCACTTTCGTTTTAGGATCTATTTTAGGTTCTTTTGCCGTTTTGTACAGTTATATTGCTTTCTTCGGAAGAATAGAAAAGAAAACCGATTACTTAATGCGCAACATGAACACGATCATTGGAAGTATTACTGGTCTGATTGCTATTGTAACTCTTTTTAATATTCTGAACTATTATTTCGGATAATAATAGCTATAGATTTCACCAGATTTAAATCAATATTTTTTACTTTGTGCTGAATATTTTCACGCAGATTTTAAAAGATTTAAGCAGATAAATATTTAATTTTATTCTTAATGTCTTATTCTAATAGCTATTGGGAATGGCAAAAAGATTCTTAAAAATTGTAAATTTAAAATTCGTGTTCATTCCTGTAATTCGTGGCAAAAATTATGGCTGAGGAAAATTTTTTCGAAAGAGTTTATGTAATTGCAAGACAGATTCCGTACGGAAAAGTAACTTCTTATGGTGCAATTGCAAAAGCATTGGGTGCCGCTCGTTCTGCCAGAATGGTGGGCTGGGCGATGAATGCCTGCCATAATATGGATGATGTCCCAGCGCACAGAGTAGTAAATCAAAAAGGACTTTTGACAGGAAAACATCACTTCGACGGAACTAATTTAATGCAGCAACTTTTAGAAAACGAAGGCATTAAAGTGATTAATAATCAAATTGTTGATTTAGAAAAACACTTTTGGAAACCAGAGGTTGAACTTTAATTTCACCACATAAGTTCGTTTTAAGTTTGCTTTACTTTATCAATTAATCGCGCAAAGACGCAGAGTCGCTAAGTTTTCCTTTGCGACTCTGCGTCTTTGCGCGATTAAATACCAATAACTTTCCGTAAAATTTATACGCAACGTTTAAATGAACTCATATCACTTATATGGTTCAAGAAAAATCAAATCAAGCAAATAACAAAATCGGTTTTTTCGGCATCGGTTTGATAACTTAGATAACCGCCGTGCGCTTCGATAATATTTTTTGAAAGCGTCAATCCAATTCCGGCGCCGTCTTTTCTGGTGGTGAAGAAAGGCAGGAAAACCTTATCTCTAATTTCAGGATCCACTCCTCTTCCATTATCCGAAATCACAATAAAAAAGCGATTGTTTTCTGTATAACTCGAAAGTATTAATTTCTTTTCCGTTTTCTCTTTTAAAGCATGAATACTATTGGTAATCAAATTAATAATCACCTGTTCCATCTGGTTTTTATCTATCAATATAGAACGAGAACTATTGATTTCATTAATCAATTCGATTCCTTCCGCTTTCAAAATAGGACTCATAATACGCAGACAATCTTCAAACAATACATTAATCTGTGTCATTTGTTTATTTGGCGTTGGGAGCATTGCCAGCTTTCTATAATTCTCCACAAAAACCTGTAAATGATCGCTTCTGTTTATAATGGTAGAAATACTGCTTTTAATATCTTCAAAATCATCCTCTTCTAATTTTTCCTGATCTACAATGTGCAGTAAATTCTGCGAAAGCGCACGGATTGGCGTTAAGGAATTCATTAATTCATGCGAAATGATTTTCATCAAATTAATCCAGGCTTCTTTTTCTTTTTTCTCAATAACGCGCTGAATACTATCTAATAAAATAATAAAATACTCCTTATCATAAGTTTGTGTATACGAAGTCTGCAGCATAAAAGTCTGCAGATCCTGCTCTTCGATTTTTATCGAAATAGCCGTTTTAAGTTCGGCAAAACCAACATTTTCAATTTCGCTGCAAAGCGCAGGCAGATAATTTTTAAGATATTTCCAATGACTTACTTTTGGCACTTTGAATAACTTCGAGAAACAATCATTCATTAAAAAAATCGACCAAGTATCATTCTCCTTCTCCAAGATTAATGCTGCAGTGTCAATACTGTTCAATATCGAACGATAAATAAGTTCTTTTGAAGTCTGCTCTTGTTTTTGGATTTTCAGCGTATCGTATAACACATAAAGGCTGTTAAAATTGTCTTTTTTATGTTCTGCTGAAAAGTTTGCAGAAAAATCATCGTGCAAAATGGAGTTTATAGTTTTATCATAAAATGACAATTGGTTTTTGACAAAAAAATACATTTCAAACAGAAAAACCAAAACAAAAAAACCAACTAAAAGGGCATTAAATCGAAATCCTTTGTACAGCAGAAATGCACTGCATAAAAACAGTGTCATAATTAACAAAACCCTTACAAACAAGGCATTATAAAACTTCCAATTCTTCATGTTTTTATGTTTATTGGTATAGGTAAAAAGGATTAAATATTCCCAATTAATTTCCTATTTTATTTAAATTGTCTCCAGCTTTAGCTGGAGAATAATTTCTTTATAGCCTCCAGTATAATCTTACTATTTACGTGCAGCTAAAGCTGGACGCTATTCATTTTATTTAAATCTAATTCTTCAAATCATATTTTTCGATTCTTCGATATAAGGCGGCGCGCGACAAACCTAATTCTTCGGCGGTTTTACTGATGTTTCCATTGTGTTTGAATAATGCTTTCTCAATGGCACTTTTTTCCAATTCAGATAATGGGTTTTCATCATTTTCCTGAATTTCCTCAAAGTCCAAAATATCCAAATCCATTACAGAAATCGTGTTGTTTTCAGCCAAAATCAAAGCACGCTCGATTTTATTTTCCATTTCGCGCACATTTCCTTTCCACGGATATTTTTCTAAATATGGCGCTGCATTGTCATCAAAATGCCATCCCGCAGCTTCGGAACCATTATCGTATTTTTCAGCAACCTGCTCTAAAATAAAAATTGCCATTGGCACAATATCATCTTTTCTTTCGCGAAGAGACGGCAGATTAATTTCCATTGTATTTATTCGATAAAGCAAATCTTCCCGGAAAGTTTTATTCTTTACTTCGGCTTTAATATCGCTGTTTGTCGCCGCAATAATGCGCACATTTAGCGGTCTGGGTTTGCTTTCTCCCAAACGCGTTACCATTTTTGTCTGTAAAACATGAAGCAGTTTAGCCTGAAGATGAAGCGGAATATTTCCAATTTCGTCTAAGAAAATAGTTCCGTTTGAAGCAGTTTCAAAACGTCCGGGCGTATCAATTTTGGCATCTGTAAAAGCTCCTTTGGCATAACCAAAAAGTTCGCTTTCGAATAAATTATCACTTAGCGAACCCAAATCGACATGCACAAACGGCTGATTCCTTCTTTCAGAATGCTGGTGAATAAACTCCGCAAACACATATTTTCCTGTTCCATTTTCGCCTAAAATCAAAACATTGGCGTCTGTTTTGGCTACTTTTTCAGCCATAGAATAGGCTTGTTTTATTTTGGCAGAAGTGCCGACAAAATACTTTTTCTCCGTCTTTTCTGTTTTTTCAACACTTGTTTTTTTGCTGTTTTTTCTGCTTTCAACTACAGCTTTGTCAATTGTTTCCAGTAATTTTTCATTGTTCCAAGGTTTTAGAACATAGTCAAAAGCTCCAATTTTTATGCCTTCAACAGCAGTTTCAATTTTACCAAAAGCGGTCATTAAAATAACAATCGTTTGTGGTGAAAGTGTTTTTATTTCTTTCAGCCAATGAATTCCTTCCCGCCCATCTTCAAAACCAATTCGGTAATTCATGTCCAGTAAAACCACATTGATCTCATTTTCGCTCAAAAGGGAAATGATTTTTTTTGGATTGTTGGTCGTAAAAATCGTTTCAAAATGTTTTTTGAGAATCATTTTTGCCGAAAAAAGAATTTCTTCCTGATCGTCAACAACTAATATTTGGGCTTGTTTTTTTCTCATGTGGTGTTTTTTCTGTCCGCTTCCGAACGGTCAACTGTTCATTATCGAACACTCCTTTTTCAAAGCTAACTTAAAAGCTTCTTTAAAATCAATACTTTACAAATAATAAATTTTATGGCACAGTATTTACCTATTGATTATCAGTAAAATAAATTAAAAATGGACAAGATAATTCCTCGTAAAAATAAAAAATTTAGGTATCTCGCAATAGCAATTGCTGTTTTTTTAGTTTTGCTGGTAATCATCACTTTTGCTTTTAGTTCGAAAAGAACGCTAAATGTAAAAGCAGAAGAACTGGTAATTCAAAAAGCAGAAAAAGCCTTTTTTGAAGACTTTGTAGTTTTTCAGGCAAAAGTGGAACCTTTAAATGTAATGCTGGTAAACGTTACTGAAGGCGGTTCTGTAAAAGAAATTTTTGTAGAAAACGGCGCAATGGTTACCAAAGGACAATCGCTGGCCCGACTATACAATCCAAACACAGAATTGAATTATCTGACTCAGGAAACTGCTATTATCGAGCAGATCAATAATTTAAATACGGGAAAATTAAATATCAGAAATCAGGAATTAAACTTAACCAAAGATTTTGTTCTGATCGAACATGATTACAACGATGCGAAAAGATTATACGATATGAATTCTAAGCTTTTTGAGAAAGATGTAATTTCTAAAAATGACTGGAATACGTTTAAAGAAAGTCTGCGTTTTCAGGAAGAACGTAAAAGAACGATTCAGCAGAGTATTCAAAAAGAAAAACAAAGCAATCAGGTTCAGATTTCTCAAATTAACCGCTCTATTCAAACCATGGAAAAGAGTTTGGATATCCTGAGAAACAACAAAAAGAACTTTTTAATCACAGCGCCGGAATCTGGCAGGCTGACTTCTTTTGAACCAGTTTTAGGAAAAACTTTTCAGGCGGGAGCGAGCATCGGAAAAATTGACTCTAATAAAGGATATAAACTTATAGCAGAAGTGGATGAGTTTTATTTGGAAAAAATTAGAGAAGGATTAAAAGGCCAAGTTGAATTTAAGGGCAAAACTCTTGAAATTATGGTTACGAAAGTAATTCCAGAAGTAAAAAGCGGCCGTTTTACTGTAGAACTAGCGTTTATATCTAAGGAAACTATTGTGTTGCAAGACGGACTTAGTTTTGGCGTAAAACTGATTTTATCAGAAAAGAACAAAACACTGGTAATTCCGAGAGGAAGTTTTAATCAGGAAGCAGCAGGAAAATGGATTTTTGTAGTAAAAGGAAATAAAGCCGAAAGAAGAAATATAAAATTAGGACGCGAAAATCCTTCTTATTATGAAGTTTTAGAAGGCTTAAAAGAAGGCGAATCTGTAATTACTTCTTCTTATTCAGATTATAAAGATATCGAAGAGCTTTCGCTTGAGAAAAGTAATTAGTATCCAGTTGCAGTCGCAGTTTACAATTCACAATTTACAATTATAAAATCATCGTTTCAATCATCAATCAAAAAACATAATAATAACATTCAAAACCTTAAAAATTATGATCACAATTCAGAATTTAACCAAAGTTTTTAGAACAGAAGAAATAGAAACTGCTGCTTTGAGCGGTATCAACTTAGAAATAAAAAAAGGAGATTTTTTAACGATAATGGGACCTTCGGGCTGTGGAAAATCGACTTTATTAAATATAATTGGACTTCTTGACAGCGCAAGCGACGGAAGCTACAAATTATTAGATCAGGAAATGATTGGTCTAAAGGAGAAAGGAAGAGCAAAAGTGAGAAAAGAAAACATTGGTTTCATTTTTCAAAACTTCAACTTAATCGATGAACTTTCGGTTTACGATAATATCGAACTGCCGCTTCTTTATAATAATGTGAAAGCTTCTGACAGAAAACACAAAATCGAAGCTATTGCCGAAAAACTGAATATTTCTCATCGTTTGAAACATTTCCCGCAGCAGCTTTCGGGTGGACAACAACAAAGAGTTGCCGTTGCAAGAGCTTTGGTTAATGACCCGAAAATCATTCTTGCCGATGAGCCAACTGGAAATTTAGATAGTAAAAATGGTAACGAAGTAATGGAACTTTTAACCGATTTACATGCTAAAGGCGCTACAATCCTGATGGTTACCCACTCTGATTATGATGCTTCTTTTTCGCAAAGAACTATTCACATGAAAGACGGAGTTATATTTTCTGAAAAATTAAATCAGCGAAATGTTGATGTTTTTATGGACGCTAAATAATTAAATGATGATTAAAATTATTGTAACTGCATTGGTAGTTCTGGTAGAACTTGTCTGCAAAATTTTCACACTTATCTAAACCCGAAAAGGTTTTACAAAAACAGCCATATCAACTATAAAAATATACAACAAAATGATTTTTAACTGGTTTAAAATATTTATATATCATTTAAAACAAAGCAAATTGTTTTCGTTTTTAAATGTTCTGGGATTAAGCATCGGAATTGCAAGCGTGATTTTCGCTATTCTTTATTGGAATAACGAACATGCTTACGATCAATGGAATCCCGAGAAAGAAAACTCTTTTCAGGTTTTAAACAAAATTGGAATTACTGGAGACACTTGGGCTTCAAGTTCGATTCCGTTTGGAAATACCTGCAAAGCAACTATACCTGAAATAGAGAGTATCTGCTTTATGAATATCTGGTACGATCAGGAAATTGTAAAGTATGAGGATAAAAAAATATTAGACAAAAAGATCTTTTATACAGATGAAAACTTCTTCGAATTCTTTCCTTTTGAAATTCTAAAAGGCGCTAAGAAAAACATTTTAAAAGAAAAAAATAGTGTTGCCATTGCCGAGGATCAGGCGAAATTACTTTTTAAAGATGAAGATCCTATTGGAAAATCTATTGAATACAGCAATAAAACCTTCATCGTAAGATCTGTTTACCGTATTACGAAACCTTCTTCTGTTGAACCTAATTTTGTGTTTAACGGCATAGTTCGCGAAGGAGATATAAACAGCTGGGGAAATTTTAATTATGGTTTAATGATTAAAATCAAACCTGGAGCCGATGCGGCTTTGGTTCAAAAAAAGATGCAGCATGTAAATTTTGTCAACCGTACTTTAAAAGAAGCTAAAGAAAGCGGCAAAACTACAGCAGAATATATAAAAGAATTTGGAGAAATTACTGTTATTCTGGATCAATTAAAAACGGCACGCTTAAACGGTACAAAAAGTTCTGGAAATCAAAATTTTCCTGAAGGAGCCGGCAATTTAAAACTGCTTTACATTATGGGCGGCTTATCCATTTTGATTTTGGTTTTATCATTGGTAAACTATATCAATCTGGCGACTGCATCGGCTATAAAACGCGCTAAAGAAGTTGGTGTTCGTAAAATTGTAGGAGCTTCAAAAAAACAGATTATTTCGCAGTTTATTTTTGAAACTGCTATTATCGTAACGCTTGCAATTTTGTTTGCATTGGCAATTGTTGAACTTTCATTACCTTATTATAATACCTTTTTAAACAAAAACTTGACTCTAAATGGCGGTGAATTTTACCTGCAGCTCATTTTTATATTTGGATTAGTAATCATTCTTGCGGGTATATTCCCTGCTATTTATATCTCAAATTTTGAGACGTTAAAGGTTTTAAAAGGTAATTTTTCAAGAAGTAAAAGCGGTATCTGGATTCGTAACTCGATGCTTATTTTTCAATTCGGAATTGCGGCATTTTTTATCATTGGCGCTTTGATTGTCAATTCGCAGGTTAATTATATGATGAATAAAGATCTTGGATTTAGCGGTGATCAGGTTATTTCTATTCCGTTTAACAAGCCAGATAGAACGAAAAGAATCGAACAATATTTGACTGCAAAACAAGAAATCGCTAAAATATCTGGCGTAGTAGATGTTTCTACTTTTGCAGGAACTTTTGGAGGCAGCACCAATTCCAGCTCTGGATTTACGCACAATGGTATTTTTGTGCAGCCTAGAAATGTCGAAATGGATTTTAATTTTCTAAAGATGATGAATATTAAAATCGTTGAAGGCCGTGATTTTTCTCCACAATATGCTTCAGATACTATAAACAGTATGCTTATGAATGAAACTTTAGTGAAAGCTTTAGGTTTGAAAAAACCCGTAAATACGATTATAACTTCTGGCTGGAGTATGGGAGATGGAGAAAATCTGAAGTTTAAAATTGTGGGCGTTGTAAAAGATTTTCATATTACAGGATTACAAAATAAAGTCCCTCCAATGGTTTTTATTAATCTTAAAACCTTAAAATGGAACAACTTTAATAATGTGTACATAAAAGTTTCTCCAAATAATTTGAGTCAGACATTAGAAAAATTACAGGCGTATTGGGAGAAAAACGTAAATGCCGATTATCCTTTCGAATATGAGTTTGTCAATAAAGGTTTTGCAAAAACGTATGCCGAACAAGTAAAACAAAAGAACCTGTTTTTTATTCTAAATCTAGTAGTAATTATAATTGCGATATTCGGATTGTTTGCTTTGGCATCATTTTCGATGGAAAGAAGATTGAAAGAAATCGCTATTAGAAAAACATTAGGCGCAGAAACCGATGTTCTTTTGAAAGAATTATCAAAACAATATATTATGTTCTGCTTACTAGGATTTGGGATCGGAATTATTCCTGCTTACATCTTATTACAAAAATGGCTTGAAGATTTTGCTTTTAGAATCGGAATCTCAACCGTTCCGTTTGGTATTGCGCTGCTTTCCCTTTTGCTTTTAACATTAATAATTGTTTTAACAAAAGCATTTCAGGTAACTAAAATAGATGTTTTAAAATATTTAAAATACGAATAAGCTTGTAGAACCATTTTTTTTAACCCGACAGATTCCCTAAAAATCTGTCGGGTTTTTATTTTATTTCATAGTTACAGAATCTGAATAAAGCAGTTTATCTAAACTTTCATCTCTGTCATATACATCTGGGAAAAAATTTATTTCGCCATTGTCCTGAACCCAAGCTGTAAAATACCCAATGTAAACCGGAATTTTAGTTTTAAGCATGCAGGTTGTTTCTTTTTCACCGCTCATTGCTTTATCAATTTTATCTGCCGGCCAGTCTGGATCGTCTTTTAAAATAGCGAGAGCCAGTCCTTTTGCTTCTTTTACATTTATACAGCCATGGCTGAAGGTACGTTTTTCAAATTCAAATAAACTTTTTGCAGGCGTATCATGCATATAGATATCATTCGGGTTCGGGAACATGAATTTTACCAAACCTAAAGAGTTTTTAGGCCCTGGCTTTTGCCTTACTTTTCCACCGTTCCATTCCATATTATGATCTGCCAGATAGTTTTTATCATTCGCCATCTGCAGTTTTAATTCGTTTTGAATAATGCTGTTTGGAACATACCAATAGGGACTAAAAACAATTCTATCCATAGTACCGCTAAAAATTACAGTTTCGCTCAATCTATTTCCAACGAATATATCCGAAACAAAATCATATTTTCCATCTTTTACATAAAACATTCTAAACGACGGAATATTAACCATCACATATTCATTTGCTTTAGCCAATTTAGTCGGAATCCATCTGCATCTTTCCATGTTCAGCATGATTGTTTTAATACTTTTGCTGATCGGTTCGTTCATCTGATTGATATGATCTCTCGTTAAGGCGTAATTTAATTTTAGATTGTATCTTTTTTTATAATTCAAAACGCCGGCCATCAATTCTTCATCATAAATATTGCTTTTAGAATCCTGCTTCAAATCTCCCACAATAAACAAACGATTTCTAATTTGTTTAATGGCGGCGGCAGTATCGTCGGGTCTAAATTCTTTAAAGCTGGCACTATCAATTCCAATTTTCTGCCAAAGATTGTCTTTTTCTAATTTTCTGTATTTTTTTAAAGCATCCTGCAGTTTGTAATATTGGCTGAACAATAAATAATCATCTTCATTTAATCGATTTGTATCAACAATTAGAGAATCTAAAATTCGGGAATACGAAATAGTTTTAGCGGGTAAATACCAGCCAATTTTCTTTAAAGTTGCCGCATCAACGCCAGAATAAACATTGCTGGCATAGAAAATATACATGCTCGTTAGGAGTAGTTCTGTGTCTATTTGAGGGGGATCAACATTATCACTTTCGTTAAATGCCTGATCAATTACCTCTTTATAAGGCATTTTATTATCTATTCCCTGATCTTTTAAAACATTCACTTTTTGATACAACAAGGCGCCAAATTCGGTTATGCTTTTATCATCATACCAAATAGACTTATATTGTTTGTTTTTGTAAATATCCTCAACATCTTTTTGGTATTTTTTAAGTTTAGGATACTTTTTAAAGAAAGCATTTACAGACGCAGCATCTATAGAAATTACCGAAAGATATTTATGTTCTGAAATCTTTCTACTTTCTGTTTTCCCTGAGAATGAGTTAAATGAAAATGAAAAAAAGCTAACCGCAATAATGATTGTTGAAAAAGTAAAATTTCGCATATTTTTAAAGTTTTAATGAAGAAAATAATCTTTTTAAAAAATATCGAAAACCCAATAAATGTTTCTAAAAAAACAAGTTTTCATATACTTTTTTCCGATCTAAAAATCATTGATTTGGGCAATCAAATATAGCGAAGATTTGTGAGGAATGAATTCAAAAAACAAGAAAATTTATACAAAAAATACAATCTTTTGAGCAGCTGAAATTTAGTTTAACGGAGACATTACGCCTTTCTGTTCAAATATTTGCATTGAAAAAGCACCTAAAAAACTTTGAAGCATAATTTTGAATAATCTCTATATCAATAATTACAATTCAAAAACGCTTAATTCCGAACTTAATCTGTTATCTTTGCACCCTGAAATCAGTTTAAATAAAGATAATCTTTACAACTGGCTTCTCAGAATAGAAAAATAGCCCATTTACAATGAAATTAGATAGAAAAGAAATTCTAAAAGCATTAGAAACAATTACTATTGCTGGAGAAGGAAAAAATATGGTTGAAAGCGGCGCTGTAACCAATGTTATTACTTTTGGTGACGAAGCTGTTGTTGACTTAGTATTGCATACACCTGCAATGCATATTAAAAAAAGAGCTGAAGATGATATTAAAAAGACAATTCACGAATTAATATCTCCAGACGCTAAAGTAAAAGTAAATATTAAAGTAGAATCTCCAGAGAAACCTGAAATAAAAGGTCGCGCTATTCCTGGAATCAAAAATATTATTGCAGTTGCTTCTGGAAAAGGAGGAGTAGGAAAATCTACTGTAACTGCAAATTTAGCGGTAACGCTTGCAAAAATGGGTTTCAAAGTCGGAGTTCTTGATGCCGATATTTATGGACCTTCAATGCCGATCATGTTTGACGTTGAAAACGAAAAACCGGTTTCTATAATGGTTGACGGAAAATCAAAAATGAAACCTATTGAAAGCTACGAAATCAAAATGCTTTCTATCGGATTTTTTACTGCTCCAAGTCAAGCTGTAATCTGGAGAGGACCAATGGCTGCCAAAGCATTGAACCAAATGATTTTTGATGCAGATTGGGGAGAATTAGATTTCATGCTTCTTGATTTACCTCCAGGAACTGGTGATATTCACTTATCTATTATGCAGTCTTTACCAATTACTGGTGCTGTTGTAGTAAGTACTCCGCAGGCAGTAGCATTAGCCGATGCTAAAAAAGGAGTTGCCATGTTTATGCAGGATAATATAAATGTTCCTGTTTTGGGAATCATTGAAAATATGGCGTACTTTACACCAGAAGAATTACCTGATAATAAATATTATATTTTTGGACAAGAAGGCGCTAAAAACCTTGCTGCAGATTTAGATGTACCATTTTTAGGAGAAGTTCCAATTGTACAGTCTATTCGTGAAGCAGGAGATTACGGTCGTCCGGCGGCATTGCAGACTGCTTCTCCAATAGAAAAAGTATTTGAAGAGATTACTCGTAATGTTGTACAAGAAACTGTAAACAGAAACGATAGTCTGCCTGCAACAGAAGCTATTAAAATTACAACAATGGCAGGCTGTTCAGCAGTAAAAAAATAATTAGATAATTGAGATAAAACTAATGAGATAATTTGAAGATTAGACAATTAGATAATTTTACTCCAAGTGAATTTTCTAATTTTCTAATTGACACATTTTCTAATTGATAAAATTATGACAACAGAAGAATTAACAAATAATGTTTTATTGGCCTTAGACGAGATTAGGCCTTTCTTAAAATCCGACGGAGGAGACATTTCATTAATTTCTATTGAAGAGGATAAACATGTTAAAGTTCGATTGGAAGGAGCTTGTATTAGCTGCAGTGTGAATCAAATGACTTTGAAAGCTGGCGTTGAAACAACTATAAAAAAATACGCTCCGCAAATCGAAACTGTGGTAAATGTAATGTAACAAAACCTGCATTTTTTACGTCTTTTAAATTTTATGTATTTAACAAGAATAATAAGCCTTATTAATTTTTGTTTAAAGATTTACTAAAAAAAGACTCGAAAAAATGCCTTTTTTGCCACATTCATAAAAAACAACTCAAAGTTTTAAGATTTTTTGTTAAGGAATTGTTACATTTTAACTTAAATTTGTCGCATAACCCTTAAATCTTAAACTATGAAAAACTATTACGCTCTTTTTTTATTATTGTTTTTTGTTACCGCAGGTTCCGCACAAAGCAAAAATGTCATTGTTGACAAAGCTTGGGTAAGCGAATCTGAAGAATGGACTGATTTTCAATACGCAGGAAAAATTGTTTTTTCGATTAATCCTAACGAAGAAGCTGGTTCGCTGAGAATTGGCAACTACGATTTTTTGTATGACTTTACAGATGGTAAAGGTAAATTTGCAAGTAAGGCGACTTACAGCTCAGCCGAATTTTCTCATCCAAGAAAAGTTTCAGCGACGACAGACAAACAAGGTGTTTTAAACACTACTTATGAAGGAACTTTGGTTTTCCAATCTGATAGAGATTATTATTCTGTAATTGCAGTTATAACAATCCTTGAAAAGAATGAAAATGTTCTTGGTGTAAAAATGAAGTTAAAAGACAACAATAGAAAAGAATACGCTTTTAGTACTAAGCCTGCTAGTTAATATAAATAAAGGATTTTTTCACGTTATAAAATCCTGATAAAAAATTCCAATAATCAAAATGGATGTATTAATAAAAATTAAAGATCGAGAAGGAGTTATACACGAATTACAGGCTCCGACTGATATGGCAATGAACATAATGGAGTTATGCAAAGCATACGAACTTCCTGTTGAAGGAACTTGCGGAGGAATGGCAATGTGTGCTTCCTGCCAATGTTATGTTCTTAATGATGTTGCATTACCAGAAATGGGAGATGAAGAAGAAGCTATGCTTTCGGAAGCGTTTTATGTTAAATCTAATAGTCGTTTAGGCTGTCAGATTCCAATTACTACAGAATTAGAAGGGCTGGAATTAGAACTGGCTCCGGAATATTAAAAATAAAGAAAAAGCGAGAATCTAAAAGTTCTCGCTTTTTTTATGATATTTTAACAACTACAAAAGCATTCAGCTTTTTCGATTCTTTATAAAATTTTTTAAGTTCATTAAATTCTTCTTTTAAAAATATAAACATATCAGGGTATATCAAATTATAAATAATATCTTGGATTTTATCTAAATCATAATATTTTAAAAGGTCGTCAAAATCAATTAATTCAAGAAGATCACAAATTTCACTTACTTCTTTCTCTCTAATGTATTCAAATCGAACAAATTGCGAATCATTTTCAATTTTAATTCCTGAATAAAATAATTCTGAAGTTTCTCTTTTCCTTTTATCTATTAAATATTTTTCTAAAAGATAATTAATAGTACTGTAACCTCTTGTTTTACTATAAAAAGTATAATTTTCTTTACTGCGGTTAGGATAACTATCCAAAACAATTATTGAATCTTGAATAAGCTCTTTTAGTATACTTTCAGGTGTCCCGTCTGGGTTTTCCTGAATCATTTTCAAATGCAGCTTTAGTGTTTCAGTTTCTAAAATTTTATCAAAATCTATCGCATACAATAAATTTGATTTTGCTTTATCAAGAACAAAATCCACCTTACTAGAAATTGAAAAAAGTTTTAGATCTAAGCCCATAATTTACCTTTTTTATAAAAATAAACTAAATCCCCATATCGCAGTATATTGGTAAGACATTAAAATATCAAAATAAGACATTTATAAAAATCAAAAAAACCGTAATTACATTACTGCAATTACGGTTTTCTCTTTATAACAATTTTATTTAATCTCTAGATTATACCAAACCAGCTTGAATTAAATATTCAGCGATTTGAATGGTGTTTGTTGCAGCACCTTTTCTTAAGTTATCGGCAACAATCCATAGGTTTAAAGTGTTTGGCTGGCTTTCGTCGCGACGGATTCTTCCAACAAAAACATCATTTTTACCTTCAGCATACAATGGCATTGGGTATGTAAAAGTATCTAAATTATCTTGTACCGTTACCCCGTCTGTATTGTGAAGGATTTCGCGAACTTCATTTACTTCAAAATCATTTGTAAATTCTACGTTTACTGCTTCACTGTGTCCGCCTACAACTGGCACACGAACCGCGGTTGCTGTAACTCTAATCGTGTTATCACCAAGAATTTTTTGAGTTTCGCGAACTAATTTCATTTCTTCTTTAGTGTATCCGTTTTCTTCAAAACTATCGCAATGCGGAATAGCATTTCTGTGAATTGGATATTTGTAAGCCATCTCACCTTGAATTCCAGCGTATTCGTTTTCTAATTGTTTTACCGCTTTTACACCAGTTCCTGTGATCGATTGGTAGGTAGAAACAATAATTCTTTTAATGTTGTATTTTTTATGCAAAGGAGACAAAGCCAATACCATTTGAATTGTAGAACAGTTTGGGTTTGCAATAATTTTATCTTCTTTTGTTAATATAGAAGCATTGATTTCTGGAACAACCAATTTTTTAGTCGGATCCATTCTCCATGCCGATGAATTATCGATTACAGTTGTTCCGGCAGCAGCAAATTTTGGAGCCCATTCTAATGAAGTATCTCCACCTGCAGAAAAAACAGCAATATCAGCTTTCATATCAACAGCTGTTTGTAAACCAACTACTTTATATTTAGTTCCTTTATATTCAATTTCTTTTCCTACTGATCTTTCTGAAGCAACAGGAATTAATTCTGTAACAGGAAAATTTCTTTCCGCTAAAACTTTAAGCATTACTTCGCCAACCATTCCGGTAGCTCCTACAACTGCAATTCTCATTTTTATATTTTTAAGTAATTCAATAATCAAATTTATAAGGCAAAAATAAGTATAATAAAAGTCTTGACAAGGTGATTCACAAAAAATAACAAAATGTTACAAAATAAACATTTTGTAAAAAAACCGCCTCTTTAGAAGGCGGTTAAGTTAGACTTAGTGCAGCGGTATTATATCTTATTGTTTGTTTTTCAACAAATCTCTAATTTGTGTAAGCAATTCTTCCTGTGTTGGTGCAGCAGGTTGATTTGGAGCTGGTTCTTCTTTCTTTTTAAGACTGTTTAATCCTTTTATAATCAGAAACAAAACAAAAGCAACAATTATAAAGTTAATTACTGCCGAAAGAAACAGACCATATTTAACGCCGCCAAAAGCTGTTAAATCTTCTATTTTTGACAAATGAGCTGCATCTAAAGCAGGTTTTAATACTAATGGCGTAATTACATCTTCAATAAATGAACTTACAATTTTACCAAAAGCCGCTCCAATAATTACTGCAACAGCAAGATCAACTACGTTGCCTTTCATTGCAAATGCCTTAAATTCTGAAAAAAATCCCATATTTGATTTGTTTAGATTTATACTATATGAATATCGAAAATACGCAATTTTCCTGAAAATTCCTCAATTACAACTCACTTTTAAACCATATAAGTCATAAAAGATATTATAAGTTCTGCGTAACTGATAATGTATAGTTACAAAAGAGTGCAACTAAAATGAACTTATATAACTTATATGGTTTAAAAAATTATCTAAAAAATACCCGTTTTACACGCTGTGAAATACTCGTCATGATTTCGTAAGGAATTGTTTTTAAAGCTTCTGCCATTTCGATAACTGTTGGGCTTTCGCCGAAAATAATCACAGAACCGCCTTCTTTACATTCAATTTCGCTGACATTAACCATCAGCATATCCATGCAAACACTGCCAACAATTGGAGCTTTTTGATTTTTTATCGTTACGAAACCAACCTCATTTCCCCATAATCTGGAGATTCCGTCGGCGTAGCCAATTGGTATTGTCGCAATTTTAGTTTCTTTTTCTGCCATAAAACGACGCCCGTAACCCACGCTGTCTCCTGCTGGAATAGTTCGAACCTGCGAAATAATGGATTTTAATGTCCCTACATTTTCGAGATATTTTTGTTCTAATGCATCATTGGAAACTCCATATAAACCAATTCCTAAACGTACCATATTATATTGTGCATTCGGGAAATTGCTGATTCCAGAAGTATTCAAAATATGACGAATTGGATTAATGTTTAATTCGGTCATTAATTTTGAAGACAATCTCTCAAATAAGCTGATTTGTTTCTCGACAAAATCATAATGTTTTGGATCATCGCTGGTTGCTAAATGCGACAAAATACTTTGAACCCGAACGGCGCCATTACCGCGTAATGCAGTAATTAATTCATTTATTGTATTTTCTTCAAAACCCAAACGATGCATTCCGGTATCAATTTTAATATGAATTGGAAAATCCTTTAAATTCTTTTCGCGCGCTATCTTTAAAAAGGCATTTAATCCTTTAATGGTGTAAATTTCAGGTTCTAATTGATATTGTATGATCGATGGAAAACTAGTCGATTCTGGATTTAAAACCATAATTGGCAGTTTTATACCTCCATTTTTCAATGAAATTCCTTCATCGGCGAAAGCCACACCTAAATAATCGACTTTATGATGTTCTAATAATTTAGCAATTTCCAAACCTCCATTTCCGTAACCAAAAGCTTTTACCATCACCATCATTTTGACATTCGGCGCCAGTTTTGATTTGAAATAATTAAAGTTATGGCTTATAGCGTCGAGATTAATTTCAAGAACCGTTTCGTGTGTTTTCTCTTCAAGAAGCGAAACAATTTCTTCAAAATGAAATGATCTTGCTCCTTTTACCAAAATGGTTTCATTGGCAAAATTTAAACTTTCTATCGCCTCGATAAAATCATCTTTGGTTTGAAAAACGATACTATTTGGAAACTTATCAGCAAAAGCGCTGATAGTTTCTCCAATTCCAATGACACGATTTATTTTATTTGATGCAATTAAGTCGGCAACTTTAGAATACAATTCTTCCTTTGAGAATCCGCTTTGAAAAATATCAGAAAGAATAACGGTTTTTGAAGCGTTTTTTTTCTGGCTTTCCAAGAAATCTAAAGCGATTTTAAGCGATTGAAAATCGGAACTGTAACTGTCATCAATTATACTGCAATTGTTAATTCCGTTTTTGACTTCAAGACGCATTTGAACTGGATAAAGCATTTGAATTCGGCTTTGAATCGTTGTCTGATCGTAATTAAAATGCAATAAAACCAGCAGACAAGAAATAGCATTTTCAATAGAAGCAGAATCACTAAATGGAATTTCTAAAGCAGAAACTTCATTTTGATATTGATATTGAATTGTGGTATGCTCGTTTTTACTTTCTTTTTTCAAAACAAAAACGTCGGCACTTTTATCTGTAAAACTCCATGAAAAAAGTTTTCGCGGATGAATCATATATTCGGCTGCAAATTGAGTCAGACAAGAATCTACAACTTCATTTTTTTGATAAATAATAACCGGAGAATCTTTAAATAAAAGCAATTTTTCATCAATCTTCTGCACTAAATTGACAAAGCCTTCATCGTGTGCGCTTCCAATATTGGTAAGTACGCCAATTGTAGGTTTAATGATTTTTTCGAGATTAACCATTTCGTTTACCGTAGAAATTCCAGCTTCAAAAATTCCTAGATTATGTTTTTCGTTTATAGCAATTACCGAAAGAGGAACTCCAACCTGCGAATTATAACTTTTTGGACTTCTGATAATGTTGTATTCGGGACTCAATAAAAAATTAAGCCATTCTTTAACTATAGTTTTTCCGTTGCTTCCAGTTAATCCAATTACTGGAAAATGAAAAAGATTTCGATAATATCCCGCAAAATGCTGCAATGCTTCAAGCGTATTATCTACAACCAAAAAATTAGCCTTAGCGGCATAATTTTCTGGAATGTATTGCACAACAAAGTTGTGAACTCCTTTTTCTATTAGATCGGGAATAAATAAATGAGCATCATTATTTACTCCTGCCAAAGCAAAAAATAATGTTTGAGATCCGTTTTGCAGCGAACGGCTGTCAATCGAAATATGATCGATAAAAACTGCAGCATCTGAGCCAGTCCATTTTGCATTAAGAACTGAAACTACGTTTTTTAAATTTATACTCATTTAGAAATATCTTTTTTTCAAATTTAAAAAAAGGTTTGCCATGAATTGCACTAATTTCACTAATTCTTTAGTTTAAATATTTTTGATCGAACTTAAATATTTGCCGCAGATTAAAAGATTTTTAAAGATTATAATTCATTTAAACTTTATCACGACAGCTATTGGGAACAACGAAAAAATTAAACAATATTTTGTGAAAATCTTTTAATCTGTGGCAAAAAACATTATTATATTTGTTTTATACCACAAAAAAAATAGCGTTTTGAAAAAGTTACTTCCCATTTTCTCCTACATATTACACCCGATTTTTATATCGCTTTACGCAACTTTGTTTTATTTGTTTTACAAGGAAGACCTTTTTAGTGCACAGGAAAAATATTTTGTTTTAATTCAGATTCTGGTAATCAATGTGATTGTTCCAGTGCTGTTTTATTTACTGCTGCGATCTACCGGCCATGTAAAATCAGTCATGCTGAGTCAGACTTCAGAACGAACCATTCCGTTAATTTTACAGTGCTTTTTGTATATTTTATTAGTAAAAAGAAGTATTGTTATTACACGGTATCCAGAACTTCATTTCTTTTTTCTAGGTGCTTTGTTTAGCACTATTTTGGCTTTAGTATGTACGTTGTTTAAAATAAAAGCAAGTTTACATATGGTGGCTATTTGTGGTTTTGCCATTTTTGTAATTGGTTTAAACATTCACCTTCAAATGCACAACCCGTATTGGCCGGCTCTGCTTATTTTATTATCGGGAATTGTGGCTTCATCCCGATTGGAAATGAATGCGCATACGTCTAGAGAAATATTAATTGGATTGTTTATTGGAATAATGCCGCAACTTTTATTTTTATCCTTGTGGTTATAAAATATAAAAGATCAATCCTGCATTTAAGGTCTTTAAATTGATTTTTTCGCCAGACAATGTGGTTGCCGAATTAAACAACGGATTTAAACCGTAGTATACATAAATATTCCAGGTATTGTATCCCGCTGAAAGATACGGGCCGTATTGAAATTTATTAATGTCTGGATTGTTATTGATTTTAAAAGTATTTTCTCCATCGTCTAATATTGAAGTATTGGAGAAAACATAACTAAACTTCAAACCAAGATACACACGCCAGAATTTATAACTGTCAAAAGTTGAATTACGCCATCTAAATTCTATTGGAAGATCTACAGAATATTGTCTGTAACGATTGGATACAAATTCGCTGTAGCTATTTACACCATATATAATTTGATCTGCTCCATCGCGAGAGACATTTAAATTCTGATAATAGTTTTGATAACTTAAACCTAAACCGGCAGCAATTGCAAGGGTTCTCTTTTTATTGATAGGCATATCGCGCAGAAAACCTGTTGAAAGTCCCAAAGAGAATTTATTCTGCTTGAATTGACTGGGAGCATCGGTAAACATATTATAAGTCAGCGAAAAGTAAAATTGATCCTCTCTATACAAAGAATCTATTTTGACTATTGGTTTTATTTCAGGCTTAACCTCTTCTTGTGCAAAAGAGCTAAAAAAAGTGAGTAAAAATAAGCAGCTGAAAATAATTCGCATATTCGGGATTGGTTTTAGATATATTTTTAAAATAAACGCTTTACCGCGCCTATTTATTTCATATACAAATATAACATAATGCTTTTTCTAGTACCACTACGAACTATAAATATTCTCTTTTTGTTGGAGAATAAAATTAATCGCTGCGTTTTTTTCAATAAACAGGCTTTTACAATCAAAAAATAAATCAATTTTCTTTTTATCTTTTATACCTTTGCAGTAAATGAAGAAAAAGCAGCTCATATTAAGTTTGTCTTTTGCTGTAACAATATTGTTTTCGATATTGTTTCAGTTTATACACAGCTATGAGCATATTGCAAAGCAGCTTTCAGAAAAGCAGTGCCATCATAAATACAATGATCCTAACGGCGAAATAACGCACCAGCATCATGATTACGAAGTTTGTTTTGTTTGTAATTTTGCTCTTGAATCGTTTATAGTTCCGCAGGAATTCTCTTTTCAATTTTATTATTTCAACAGCGATATTCCTTATTTCTTACCGCTGGCTGAGAAAATTTATTCTATTCCAAAATCCGCCTATTTACTGCGCGGACCTCCAACTGCTTTAGTTTCTTAAATTTTCGTATTTCGAAAAAATCCAATTTCTTTTTAATTTAAAATTCAAACAGCATTGAGTTTCCTCATCCTATTTATATAATTAGGATCAGAATGCTTTACTACACGTTTTGTTTTTCATTTAAAGAGAAAAAATCAATTTAACTATAGCATTATTTTCAAATGAAAAAATTAATAATTGCCCTAATTTTAGGGTTTTCGGGCATTCTTTCTGCTCAAAATTCGGTTTCAGGTATTGTAACCGATGCTCAAAATCAGCCGCTTCCAGGAGTTTCCGTTTATGCTCCAGAATTACATAAAGGAACTACAACAGACCAAAATGGAAAATATGAATTAAAAAATCTTCCAAACGGAAGTCTTCGTCTTGCTTTTTCTTATGTTGGTTATGCCAATCAGAACCAGACTATTGTTAAATTAGTAAAAGAAAATACGCTTGACATTATTCTTTTAGAATCTATTTTAGAAATGGATGAAGTAGTTGTTTCTACGCCTTTTAACAAATTACAATCGCAAAACGTAATGAAAATTGAGCATGAAAGTATCAAGACATTACAGCAAAAAGGAACCTCAACTTTAATTGAAGGTTTGGCGACAATTCCTGGCGTTTCTCAAATTTCGACGGGAACTTCTATAGGAAAGCCAGTAATTCGCGGACTTAGCGGTAATCGTGTTTTGGTCTATTCTCAAGGTGTTCGTATCGAAAATCAGCAGTTTGGAGACGAGCATGGTTTAGGTTTAAATGATGCCGGAATAGAAAGTGTTGAAGTGATAAAAGGACCAGCTTCTTTATTATATGGATCTGATGCTTTGGGTGGTGTTTTGTATTTCAACCCTGAAAAGTTTGCTGATGCTGGAGATTTTAAAGCTAATTTCAGTCAAAAATATTTTACTAATACACAAGGAAGTAATTCTACAATCGGCTTAAAAACTTCTACAGATAATTGGAAATTTTTAGCTCGCGGAAGTTACAACACGCATTCCGACTATAAAATTGCCGATGGCGACCGCGTAACCAATTCGCGTTATAATGAAACAGATTTTAAAACGGGAATTGGATATAGTAATTCGACTTTCTCAAGTGTTTTAAGGTATAATTACAACAAATTGGATATCGGAATTCCAGAAGATGGAATTGCGGAACAGTCTTCTAGCAAAGACACTCAATTTCCGAGACAGGGAATTTTCAATCATTTATTGAGTTTGAACAACGTTATCTTTTTTGAAAACTCAAAATTAGATGTTGATTTAGGTTATATCGCTAATGACAGAAGCGAATTTGAAGATAGTAACGAAGCTTCTCTTCATATGAAATTGAATACTTTTAATTATAATGCAAAATATCATCTGCCTAAATTCGGAAAAATTGAAACTATTTTCGGTGTTCAGGGAATGCATCAAACGAACAAAAATTCTGGTGAAGAATATTTAATTCCAGATGCGACAACCAATGATTTTGGTGTTTTTGGAACTGCCAATTACGAATGGGACAACAGCGTTATTCAGGCTGGTTTACGTTTTGATAACCGAAATGTAACTTCAATCGCACATGGAACTGAAGGTGAAGAAGGTTATTTTCAAGCTTTAGATAAATCTTTTGACAGCTTTAATGCTTCTTTGGGTTATAAAACCAAACTGGCTGAACCTTTAACGCTTCGCTTAAATGTAGCAACTGGATTTAGAGCGCCAAACTTGGCAGAATTGACTTCAAACGGTGTTCACGAAGGTACAAACCGATACGAAATTGGAAATGCTGATTTAAAAACAGAACAAAACGTTCAAACAGATTTAAATTTAGAATATAAAAACACGCACTTTGAATTTTTCGTTAACGGATTTTACAATCACGTAAACAATTATATCTACACTTCGCCAACTGGAGAGGTTCTAGACGATAATAATGTTTTTGCTTATGTTCAGGATAATGCTCAATTGTATGGAGGAGAGATTGGTCTGCACTTTCACCCTCATCCATTAGACTGGTTGCATTTTGAAACTAGTTTTGAAACAGTTACTGGTAAAAAAGATAATGATGATTATTTGCCTTTGATTCCTGCCAACAATTGGAACAACACGCTTAGAACTGAATTTGATATCAAAAATTTCTTAAGTGAAGGTTTTGCTTCTTTGAATGTTTCATCAACTTTCAGCCAAGATAATGTAAGCGGATTTGAAACGGCTTCTAAAGGGTATACTTTGGTAAATTTAGGTTTTGGCGGTACCGTGAAATTAGGAAAAACTGCATTTGACATTAACTTGAATGGAAATAATTTATTTGATAAAAAGTACATTGCCCACCTTTCAAGATTAAAAACAGATGGAATTCCAAACATTGGCCGAAACATTGTTTTGGGAGTTAATTTTAATTTATAATTTTTCCTTAAACCATATAAGTTATATAAGTAGATTTTAGTTTAAGCCTTTTTATATTTACTTACATAACTTATATGGTTTAAATTATTTTCACACAAAAAGTGCTATTTTTGTTACAACAGATAAAAACTAACTATGAAAAAAACTTTTTTATTAATGGCAATCACAACTGCAGGGCTTTCATTTGCACAAAATAAAATTAAATATCCTGAAACTAAAAAAGGAGAAACTGTTGATGTCTATTTTGATGCAAAAGTAAGCGATCCTTACCGCTGGCTTGAAGACGACAAATCTGCTGAAACCGGAGCTTGGGTAAAAGCTGAAAATGAAGTAACGTATGGTTATTTAGATAAAATTCCGTTTCGTGAAGAACTAAAAAAACGAATGGAAAAACTTTGGAACTATGAAAAAATTGGAGCTCCATTTACAGAAGGAAAATTCACTTATTTTTCTAAAAATAATGGTTTGCAAAATCAATCTGTTATTTATAGAAAAGGAAAAGATGGCAAGGATGAAATATTCTTAGATCCGAATACTTTTTCTAAAGACGGAACAACTTCTCTTGGCGGGTTGAATTTTTCTAAAGACGGAAATAAAGTGGCTTATTCTATTTCAGAAGGCGGAAGCGACTGGAGAAAAGTTATCATTATTGATGCCGTTTCTAAAAAAGTATTGGAAGATACTTTGGTAGACATAAAATTCAGCGGTGTTTCATGGCTCGGAAATGAAGGTTTTTATTATTCTAGTTATGATAAACCAAAAGGAAGCGAATTATCTGCAAAAACAGATCAGCACAAATTGTATTTTCACAAACTTGGAACCTCTCAAAAAGAAGATAAAGTAGTTTTTGGAGCAGATCAAAAAAGAAGATATGTTGGTGGTTATGTTACAGAAGACAATCATTATTTAATCATTACAGCTGCTAATTCTACTTACGGAAACGAATTGTATATCAAAGATCTGACTAAACCAAACAGTCCGATTGTTACGATTGTAGATAATTTCAATAGTTCTAATTCAATTATTGAAAATGAAGGAAGTAAATTATTTATAGAAACGGACTTGAATGCGCCTAATGTACGTGTGGTTTCTGTAGATGCAAGTAATCCAAAAGTAGAAAACTGGAAGGATTTTATTAAAGAAACAGAAAATGTTTTAGCACCTTCAACTGGAGCGGGATACTTTTTTGCCAATTATACAAAAGATGCCGTTTCATTTGTACTGCAATATGATTACAGTGGAAAGTTAGTTCGTGAGATCAAACTTCCTGCTGTGGGAAGTGCTGGAGGATTTGGAGGTAAAAAAGAAGAAAAAATCTTGTACTACAGTTTTACAAATTATACAACTCCCGGAAGTATTTATTCTTTTGAACCAAAATCTGGCAAATCTGAAGTATATCAAAAACCAAAAGTTGATTTCAAAAGTGAAGATTACGAATCTAAACAAGTTTTTTACACATCAAAAGACGGTACAAAAGTTCCAATGATTATTACGTATAAAAAAGGGACAAAATTAGACGGTAAAAATCCAACTATTCTTTACGGTTACGGCGGATTCAATATTAGTTTAACTCCAAGTTTCAGTATTGCAAATGCAGTTTGGATGGAAAACGGAGGAGTTTATGCAGTGGCTAATTTAAGAGGCGGCGGTGAGTACGGAAAAAAATGGCATGATGCAGGAACGAAATTGCAAAAACAAAATGTGTTTGATGATTTTATTGCTGCAGCAGAATATTTAATTGCTCAAAAATATACTTCTTCAGATTATTTAGCTATTCGCGGAGGATCTAACGGAGGTTTATTAGTTGGTGCAACAATGACGCAGCGTCCTGATTTAATGAAAGTTGCTTTGCCAGCTGTTGGAGTTATGGATATGCTTCGTTACAATGCTTTTACAGCAGGTGCAGGATGGGCTTTTGATTACGGAACTGCTCAAGATAATAAAGAAATGTTTGAATATTTAAAAGGATATTCTCCTGTTCATAACGTTAAAAAAGGAACGCACTATCCAGCTACAATGGTAACTACTGGAGATCATGATGATCGTGTAGTTCCAGCACACAGTTTTAAATTTGCTTCTGAATTACAAGAAAAGCAAACAGGAGACAATCCAGTATTAATTAGAATTGATGTTAAGGCGGGACACGGCGCAGGAAAATCTGTTGCTGCTACTATTCAAGAGAATGTAGATATCCAGGCTTTTACACTTTACAATATGGGATTTAAAGCTTTACCTAAAAAATAAAACTTTCAAACTCAATTTTTTATTAGCCACGAATTCACGAATTATTTTTGTGAATATCGTGGCTTTATTTTTTTGTTTCACGCAGATTCTGCAGATTTAGGCAGATTTAAGCGGATTTAATCTAAAAAATCTGCATTCATCTGCTCAAATCATTTTAAATCTGCATGAAATAAATTCATGAATTCGCGGCTAACTTTTTTAAATAAACCATTTACACTAAATTTGAGAAACTAAAAAACCAAACGATGAAAATTATAAAATGGGGAATTATAGGCTGTGGTAATGTAACCGAAGTAAAAAGCGGACCCGCTTTTCAGAAAGCACCAAATTCTGCTTTAGTTGCCGTGATGCGAAGAGATGCTGCCCTTGCAGAAGATTATGCCAAACGCCATAACGTACCAAAATGGTATTCAAATGCTGCAGATTTAATCAATGATCCAGAAGTTGATGCGGTTTATATTGCTACTCCTCCATCTTCTCATAAAGAATATACGATTTTATGCGCCAAAGCAGGAAAACCTGTTTATGTTGAAAAACCAATGGCATTGACTTTTGAAGAATGTAATGAAATGATCAGCGTCTGCAAAGAACATAATGTTCCTTTGTTTGTTGCTTACTACAGAAGGGCTTTACCACGTTTTTTAAAAATAAAAGAAATAATTGACCAAGGAAAATTAGGAACTATAAGACATGTAGACAGTGTTTTATATCATCCTTTTGAATCTCGTTACGATGATGAAATCAATTTGCCTTGGACAGTACTGCCTCACATTTCAGGCGGGGGAATTTTTGTTGATTTAGCTTGCCACACTCTAGATTTTCTGGATTTTGTTTTAGGTCCGATAAAATCTGTTCGTGGTCATGCCACTTCCCAATTACAAGCTTATCCTGCTGAAGATGCGGTTTCGATGTCCTTTTTATTTGAAAATGGAATCCACGGATCTGGTTTATGGAATTTCGCCAGTTTTGAACGTTATGATAATACAGATATTGTGGGTGATAAAGGTAAAATCTCTTTTTCCACATTCGGAAATGATCCCATTCATATTCAATATGCAGATGGCGAAAAAGAAAGTATTACTATAGAAAATCCATTACACATTCAGCAGCCGTTTGTGGAAACGGTAATGGCGGAGCTTTTAGGTAAAGAGGGCGCTTCTGCTTCTAAAGGAACTTCTGGAGCAAGAACTACTTGGGTTATTGATGAAGTTTTGAAGGAGTTTAGAGGGGCTTCAAAATAATATTATTTGACAATTTTGTCATCCTGAAGAAGGAAGGATCACACTAGAAGCTCGACAAAGATTGACGACTTTGATTATGGAGTTTTATGTGTGATCCTTCCTTCGCCAGGATGACAAGAAGCTTAAAAAAAAGAGGATATTCTTAACGAATATCCTCTTTTTTTTTAAACTATAAAAAGTTATATATTAAAGGCTGTATTTTAGACCTAAAGTCAAACCTAAACCAGAGATTCCAACATAAGAACTTAATTCGTCCATTGGTTTTGTTGCATCAACACCATTTGGGTTTGTTGTAGCATTATTTGAATTCACATTCAAACCATCTCTATAATTAGTATGAATTTGAGCTGTAGTTCTGGTTGCTAATGCATCATTGCCATTAACTGTAAATTCAGTTGTTTCTTTTGTTTTACCATGCACAGTAAAGTTTCTGTATTCTAATTCGGCGAAAGCAGAAATATGCTTACCTAATTTATATGAGGTACCTAAGCCTGCAGTGAATCCTAAAGTTGGATTTGGTTTTACTTTATCTACACTATGAACTTGTCCAAAAACTGGTGCACCAGTACTTGGATTTACTCCAACTGGAGCAACGGCATCTGTTGTAATTTCTAAATCTCCATGAACAGGAACTAAAACTCCAACTTTAGTGTAAGGCTCAAAACCGTGAGATTCTCCTAAAAACATAACGATTGCAGGTGCTAAATCAAATGCGGTAATTTGTCCTACTGATTTAAAATTATAAGTTCCAGATGCGGGAATATACGGAACATCAGAAATCGTTTCAGCCATAGTTTTATCATGACTAGTATAATAATTAATTCCTAATTCTACTCCTAAACGTACAGAAAAACGGTAACCCGCAGTAATTCCAGTTCTAAAACCTTGACCAAATGAACCAGTAACACTTTCTTCAGAAACCAATTGGCCTCCTACATAAGTTTTACGCAATGCATCTTTCCCTCCAACAGTCGGAAATTCTGTTGAAGCTGTTTGGTTAAAATAAGATCCACCCAATTTAAAGTACCAGCTTTCTGGCTTATCTGCTTTTTCTGTTTGCGCCATTGTGGCCATAGAGCAAACTAATAGTCCTAATAAAAATAGGTTCTTTTTCATAATTCTTATTTAATTAATTTATACAAATTTAGAATATTTTAACATATTCTTACATTCTGTAAAGTTAGACTTAGAACGAAATCGTTGTAATTTTGGGCAATATTACTAAAAATCTATTATGCATGCATATTTTTAACATTAAAATTTTACATACTCTTAAATTTTAACTGTTAAATTTTTAGTTCAATTTAAAATTAATCTGCATTTTTTCTAATTCCTGCAATAATTCGGTTGAAATCCTCACTTTTAAGCGACGGCTCGGCATGCTTAATTTGGTAACTACCTTTATTTCTTCAACCTCATTTACCTCTTGTACTTTTGTACTTTCTAGTACTGCATCTTCATTCTCATTTTCATCTTCAAAAACAGCGTCATCAACTTCAAAATCAGTTGGTGTTTCTACCTCAACCAAGCGTTTTATATTTTCTAATTCCATGATTTCAAAAGTCACAGAATTATCTCCTTTATATTCGTTAAATAAATGACTCAGCTTATGAATAAATTCTGCCTGAAGATCTTTAATATTCAATAACAAAATTAGTTTTTTAGCGAAAGCTTCTAAAATATCCTGCAGTTGTCGTATCTCTACAAACTGCATTCTCGGATCAGATTTTTTACCTGTATCATGATTTACCCATCCATCTTTAATTAAGATTTTCAGGAATGCAAAATTATTCTGAATCAAGAAATGGCGGAATTTAAGGTATTCTTCACCAAAAATCTTAAATTCAAAACTTTCATCATATCCTTCCAGATTAAATACTGCCCAGCCTTTTCCGTTTTTGGCTACACGATGCTGTACGTTATTAATAATTCCAGCGAAGTTTAGATTTTTACCTACATATTCATTCATACTTTTTAATGATTCCAATCGGGCATTACAGAAGTATTTCATCTCAAATCTAAAATCATCCAGAGGATGTCCAGAAATATAAATCCCGACAACTTCTTTTTCTTTCGCTAGTTTTTCCATTGTACTCCAGTCTTCACAAGGAGGCACAACTGGCTCTGCAATTTGTACTTCACTAGTTTCTCCAAATAAACTTACCTGAGAGGAGTTTTCATTTTCCTGAAACTTCGATCCGTAACGCATCGCTTTTTCATAAAACGTTATTCCGTCTCCATCATCGTGGAAATATTGCGCTCTTGTAGTTCCTTCAAATGAATCGAAACCACCCGCAAGTGCTAAGTTTTCTATCGCTTTTTTATTGGCCGCACGTAAGTCAATTCGCTTTGCTAAGTCAAAAATAGATTTATATCTGCCGTCTTTTCTATTTTCTACAATAGTTTCTACGGCTCCAGAACCAACTCCTTTAATCGCTCCCATTCCGAAACGAACGGCATAATCATCGTTTACAGTAAATTTATAGTACGATTCGTTTACGTCTGGTCCCAAAACTTGCAATCCCATACGTTTACATTCTTCCATGAAAAATGATACCTGTTTAATATCATTCATATTATTCGAAAGAACCGCCGCCATATATTCGGCAGGATAATGTGCTTTAAGATATGCTGTTTGATAAGCAATCCAGGCATAACAAGTAGAGTGCGATTTGTTGAAGGCATAACTCGCAAAGGCCTCCCAGTCTTTCCAGATTTTCTCCAGTACTTTTGCGTCGTGGCCTTTTGCTGAAGCCTGTTCCACAAACTTAGGCTTCATTTTATCTAGTACATCTTTTTGCTTCTTACCCATCGCTTTACGCAAAACGTCGGCCTCACCCTTAGTAAATCCTGCCAAAGACTGAGACAAAAGCATTACCTGCTCTTGGTAAACTGTAATTCCATAGGTTTCCGATAAATATTCCGCACAGGCATCTAAATCGTATTTGATTTCTTCGTCACCATTTTTTCTTCGAACGAAAGAAGGAATATACTCCAAAGGTCCTGGACGATAAAGTGCATTCATGGCAATTAAATCTCCAAAAACCGTCGGTTTCAGATCTTTCATGTATTTCTGCATTCCAGGCGACTCATATTGGAAGATCCCAACGGTTTCACCTCTTTGGAAAAGCGCGTACGTTTCTTCATCATCAATTGGAAAAGTATCTGGATCCAAATCAATATTGGTTCTGTATTTTACCAGTTTTACGGTATCTTTTATCAGCGTAAGGGTCTTCAGACCCAAGAAGTCCATTTTAAGCAGTCCGGCACTTTCTGCAACCGAGTTGTCAAACTGCGTTACATATAAATCAGAGTCTTTTGCGGTAGTTACAGGAACATAATTCGTAATATCCGACGGCGTAATGATAACCCCGCAGGCGTGAATTCCAGTGTTACGCATTGATCCCTCAAGGATTTTTGCCTGCTGAATGGTTTCTCCTGCCAAATCATCTTCATTGGCAATCGCGATTAATTCTTTTACATTTTCAAATTCGTCAGAACGAAGGGCTTTTTTGACCTCTTCTTCACTCTCCGAAATAAAACGCGCCAGATTCCATTTTGACGGCATCATTCCTGGAATCAACTTTGCAATTCTATCTGCTTCAAATAATGGTAAATCCAGTACACGCGCCGTATCACGAATCGCCGATTTAGTTGCCATTTTACCATAAGTGATGATCTGTGCCACCTGTTTTTGACCGTATTTATTGATTACATAATCCATTACACGACCACGACCCTCATCATCAAAGTCGATATCAATATCGGGCATGGATACACGGTCAGGATTTAGGAAACGCTCAAAAAGTAAATCATATTTAATCGGGTCAATATTGGTAATTCCAAGGCAATACGCAACGGCAGAACCCGCTGCAGATCCACGGCCAGGACCTACCGATACATCCATTTTTCTTGCCTCGGCAATGAAATCCTGTACAATCAAAAAGTAACCCGGATATCCAGAGTTTGAAATCGTTAACAATTCAAAATCCAAACGTTCCTGAATCGATTCTGTAATTTCGCCATATCTTCTTTTTGCACCTTCCATAGTAAGATGGCGCAAATATTTATTTTCACCTCTAACACCTCCGTCAGCTTCATCTTCAGCAACAAAAAATTCTTCGGGAATATCAAATTTAGGAAGCAATACATCACGATAAAGCGAATATCCTTCCACTTTATCAATAACTTCCTGAATGTTGATAATGGCTTCTGGAAGATCGGCAAAGAGTTTTTTCATCTCTTCTTCCGACTTGAAATAATATTCCTGATTTGGAAGTCCGTAACGATAACCGCGCCCGCGTCCAATAGGTGTTGCCTGCTTTTCACCGTCTTTTACACAAAGTAAAATATCGTGCGCATTGGCATCTTCTTTCTTTAAATAATACGTATTATTCGTGGCAATTAATTTGACACTATGTTTTTGTGAAAACTCAATCAGGGTTTTGTTTACACGATTTTCATCTTCCTGATTGTGGCGCATTACTTCTAAATAGAAATCTTCGCCAAATTGTTCTTTCCACCAAATCAAAGCTTCTTCGGCTTGGTTTTCACCGATGTTCAGAATTTTACTCGGAATCTCTCCGTATAAATTCCCAGACAAAACCATTATATCTCCTTTGTATTTTTCGACAATATTTTTGTCAATCCTCGGAACATAATAAAATCCTTCGGTGTAAGCAATCGAAGCCATTTTAGCCAGATTATGATAACCTGCTTTGTTTTTAGCCATTAAAACAACCTGATATCCGTTGTCTTTTTTGCTTTTATCCAAATGGTTTTCACAAATATTAAATTCGCAGCCTACAATAGGTTTTACTTCAGTTTCTGTTGGTTCTTCTCCAGCTTCAACCAAAGCTTTGTTTTTTCCAGATGCCGCTTTATTGTGATTCATAACGGCACTCACAAAGTGAAAAGCCCCCATCATGTTTCCAGTATCGGTCATTGCCACAGCCGGCATTCCGTTTTTGGCCGCTGCTGCGACAATATTTCCAATTCCAATAGTAGATTGCAGAACCGAAAACTGCGTATGATTGTGCAAATGCGCAAATTTAGCTGCTTTAAAATCTGCTTTATCAGATTCTGAAACTACAGTCTGCTGATCATCTGATTGTAAAGCTTTAAGCTGTTCTCTGATTTTATCAGAAGCCGCTTTTAAATTGATATGCTTTAATCCGATTAATGGAAATTCCTGTGGATTTCTATCTTGAAATTCTTTAAAATATTCCTTCGGAACGTCTAGTTCTTCTTTTGTAAAAACTTCTCTTCTAACCAATTCTAAGAAACAACGCGTAGTTGCCTCAACGTCGGCAGTTGCGTTGTGCGCTTCCGCGAAAGGTTTATCGAAAAGATAGCTATGTAATTCTGTTAACGTTGGAAGTTTAAATCTTCCTCCACGACCTCCAGGAAGTTGCAATAATGAAGCCGTAACTTCGGTACAAGTATCTAAAACTGGCATTGAACTCATTTGAGATTCCACTCCCATTCTATGAAACTCAGCTCCCATAATATTAACGTCGAATCCTAAATTCTGACCAACGATAAATTTGGTTTTGCTTAAAACTATGTTGAATTTCTCCAGAACTTCGGCCAGCGAAATTCCATCGGCTTCGGCCAATTCAGTTGAGATTCCGTGAATACGTTCGGCATCATACGGAATATTAAATCCGTCTGGTTTTACTAAATAATCCTGATGCTCGATAAGCTGTCCCATTTCGTCATGGAGCTGCCATGCGATCTGAATACAGCGAGGCCAGTTATCAGAATCAGTTATTGGGGCATCCCAGCGTTTTGGTAATCCGGTTGTTTCGGTATCGAATATTAAATACATAGAGTTAAATAACAAAAATTAAAGCTCCAAATTCCAATTTTTTCAATGTAAACATTTGATTAAATGGAGGATAAAAAAATGTTTTATAGAAAATGGAGGAGGTTCAAATTTACGCTTTTTTTGGAGATAGAAAATGGATAAATCAAGTATTATTATATTATTATATCATTATTTCCAAAGGGAATACCTGTTAAATTTTTATTAAAATAAATAATGTCTTTTTAATTTTCTTTTTTACATTTATAAAGGCTATCTATTCAAAAGTAAATTAAAGGTTCAAACAAGTAATAAAAGGAACAAAAAAACTTGTTAATTTTATGTTAAAAAACTTTAAGTAAGATTTTTTTTAGATTTCTTTACTACGCTTTATGCTGTATAGAAAATATCTAATAAATAATCATTAAAACCAAAATTATGAAAAAATTAATTATGTTATCAGTACTAGGATTTATGGCTACAGGAATGTACGCAAGTAATAATATAGAAAAAGCTAATAAAATTAACCTAGTAGAAAAAAAAGAAGTTAAGCAAGAACTAAATACACAATTAACAGCAGTTTTTATGATTAAAATAACAGTGAATTGCGAAGATGGATCTTCCTATACTTTGTCATGTGATAGTTGTTCATCTCAACAATTAGCTAATGCAGCATGGGCTCTTTGTAACTAAAACTATTCTAATAAACTTGAAACTAAAAGTTTGTTAACAAATTAAAAAAAACAGCATAAAGCTTTCTAAAAAATGAAAAAAATATTATTCTTTCTAGCTCTTCTAAATTTTTTAACAAGTACCTCTCAAAATAAAGGAATCGTTTATTATGGTCACATTGAAAGTCCAGGAAAAGGCGGCCCTGTAGGGTTAGATTTTAATTCCTACCTAGTGTTTGATAAAAGCCAATCTTATTACGTAACAGCCAAAGATTCTTTAGAAAATGAAACAAACATTGAAAACCAAAAAATTAAAAAAATAGATGGTCAAATAACAGAAATCTATCTTGGAAAACATACACTTGAACAAGGAAAACAAGTTTATTACAATCGAGAAAAAGACAGCATTTGGTGGAATAAAAAATACCAGAGACCAGTTTACGGAGTTGAAAAAAGGACTGAAATTCCTTGGAAACTAATTAATGAATCAAAAAAAATTGGTAATTTACTTTGTAAAAAAGCAACCGGAACATTCAGAGGAAGAGAATATACGGCTTGGTATTCAACAGAAATTCCGCTTCCCTATGGGCCATGGAAACTTCAAGGTTTGCCTGGACTAATTTTAGAAGCATATGATACAAATAAAGAATTATACATCTATTTTAAATCTGTGGAATATCCAGTGAAAAAAAATATTGGCTTGCATCCACTTACTAAAACTAAAGACGATAAAGACTTAAAATGGATATCACTAAATGAATATAATGAATTATTGAAGGCAACTGTTGAAAAAGGCAAAACAAAAGCCATACTTATGGCAAAGGAATATGGCGTAAATGTACAATCTGGAGAAATGAAAGATATTAGTATAGAGATATTTGATTAAAATGCATAAAACTTTATTTTTTTTAATTTTTCCCGTTTACCTTTTTTCACAAGAAATAAAAATATCAGGTACGATCAAAAACATTCAAAAAAAAGGTATCGAAAGTACTTCTGTTGTTGTTTTTGACGAAGCTAATAAGACGTTGGCATATACATACAGCCATGAAAATGGAAATTATAGCTTGACATTTGAAAAACCAGCAGATTCTAAAATTAATATTTCTGTTTCCAGCTTAGGATATAAAAAAAAAGAAGTTAAATTGGATTTAGAATTACAAACTAACCTCTTACAGTATTTTATTCTAGAAGAACAAACAGAATCACTAAATGAAGTAGTAATTGAAACCAATCAAAAAATAAAAATTGACAGAGATACCACGACTATAAAAGTGGCTTCTTTTTTAAATCAGACCGAACAGACTGTTGAAGACATTTTAAAAAAACTGCCCGGAATTGAAGTACAAAAAGACGGTTCAATAAAAGCACATGGAAAACCTATTGACAAACTACTTGTTGAAGGTGAAGATTTATTGGACAATAATTATAAGCTTCTTTCAAAAAACCTTGATGCCAAAGTAGTTGATGCGGTTCAAATTATTGATGCTTTTGAGGATAATCCGATTTTGAAAAAAATGAATAATTCAGAGAAGGTTGCGCTAAATTTAAAATTAAAAAAAGATAAACAAGATGTATGGTTTGGTAATATAACTGCCGGTGCCGGAGTAGTATCTGAAAACAGATGGAAAGAGGGCATAAATCTGGGGCTTCTGAAAAAGAAGCTCAAACTTTTTTACTTAGCTGATTATAATAATACGGGCGAAAAAGCTTCTTCTTTAATTAAGGAGGCAACTATAAGCACAGACTTTTTTGGCGAAGACCGAATTGAAAAAGCAACTAAGAAGCAATACAATATTAATAGTAACGAGAACAGCACTTTCAGTAAATCACAGAGTATTTTTAATAAGGCATTTTTCAATTCTTTAAGTTTTACTTCAAAAATAAAACCATCGTTTACTATTAGAGGCGTTGGATATTTTACAAATGATAATCAGATACAAAATTCATTTTCGGAAACCATTTATAACATAAATGAAAACCCAATAATAAATACAGAAGCCAATAATTACAACGGAAAAAAAACACTTTCTTCTGGCGAAATTGAATTAAAATATTTAGGCAATGAGGATAATTACCTAACGAATTTATTCATTTATAAAAACAATCCAAACAATATTAACTCTTATTTATTATTTAATAATTCCAGGATTAATCAGGATTCTAAAATCAATAATCAGACTTTTTACAATCATTTTAATCATAGTTATAGTGTAACAAATCGCACGATTTTGAACAATTATATTTATTTTGGAAATGATGATCTAAATGAAAAAAATAATTTAAAATCTCCATTTTTAAATGCCTTTTTACAAGCAAATCCTGATGCACAAATACAGCAAAACAGCTTTAATAAAAATCAATATTACGGTATTAAAACCAAATTGATTACAAGATACAGCAAACTTGAATATATTTTAGCGTTGCAATTAGAAAACAGCAAAGAGTCTATCAATTCTGATTTTTTAATTGATGAAACTCCTCAAGCAATGTATGAAGGAAACACTTCTTTAAAACAAATTCTCTTTTCATTAGAAAACGGAATTCGCTATAATTTCAATTCAAAAATAGATTTTACAGCTAATTTAAGTTACGTTCAAAACAGCTTTAAGCGAAATGATTTTAAGGAAAATTATTCTGTATTGAACCCCACTTTATCCTTTAATTTAAAGAAAACCCGTCTTGGAAATTTCAGGATCGCTTATTCAGAAAATAATTCCTTTCCCGAAATTAATTACCTTACAACCAATTTTCAATTATCTGATTACAAAACATTTGTAAAAGGAAGTAATGTAATAGATTTTCTGAAAAATAAAACAGCATCATTAACTTACTCCTTATTTAATGATGAAAAAAGATTTTCTATTAATGCCAATTTATACTACGTAAACTCAAAAAAAATAGTAAATACGGATGATCTGATTACGGAGAATTTTAGTTTCAATAATTATATTATAACTACAGGCGGAGAAAGCTATAACGGTACTTTTAACATCATCAATTATTTCCGAAAATTAAAATGGGCAACAAAATTAGAAACACGACAAAATTGGAGCAACAATCCAACCAAAGTAAACAGTCAGGAATTTTCAAATTTAAAAAATTATAATAGTCAATATACTTTTTCGGCAACCACTTATTATAACATTCCTGTCAATTTTGATTTTGGCTTTAACTATAACTATTATCAAACTAATTTTAACAGTGCTATAACGACAAATGAAACTAAAGATGCTTTCATCAATTGCAATTATAAAATTTCAAAAACCTGGCTGGCTGAATTTAATAGTACTTTTTATGAAATGAATTCAAAAAATTATACTTTCATTAATCTTATAGTTAATTGTACTCCTCTAAAAAGCAGATTCTCTTATAGATTGTTATTTAATAATATTTCAAATCAAAATGAATTTACACTGGTAACATTAGACAATTATACTTCTTACAAATCAACTATAAAACTTGTTCCAAGGTATTTATTAGCAACAGTAAAGTATCGATTTTAAAACTTCTTTTTTCTTTTCTTTCATAAAATTTCATAAAAATACACCTCTTGGATGTCGTAGTATTTGGACCTTTTATTGAATCTAAATAACGTCTAAAAATCTCTTTTAAAAGCATTCAAAAATCAAAAAAGCAATCTTTTTGCAAAGAATCGAAAACTAATAATTATTACTATTTTTACCCAATTTGTTACATTTTTTCAAATAAAACCTTGTATTTTATAGTGATTTTACGATAAATTTGCAAACTATTAAAACAAAAAACAATCAAGGGAAATTAAAGCCGAAAAAGAAAAACTAAATCAGTTTCTTTATCATTTTTCTGTCAAAATTGAAGATGCAAAAGCCTATTGGCAATTTGTATTTTAGTTTGGGTATCGTATATAATGAAATATTGAAATTGACGCTTTTCTATCTTTTTTTACTTTTGTTTTGCTATTATAATGAACAGGAAAGTTGCTGTGGTTATAGAAATACAATTAAAAAAAATAAAAAATGAGTAAGACATTATTTGACAAAGTATGGGATTCACATGTAGTGCGTAAAATTGAAGATGGACCAGATGTGTTTTTTATTGACCGTCATTTCATTCACGAAGTTACGAGTCCTGTTGCTTTTTTAGGATTAAAATCAAGAAACGTTTCGGTATTATATCCAGAACGTACTTTTGCAACTGCAGATCACAATACACCAACCATAAACCAACATTTACCAGTTCAGGATCCTTTGTCAGCAAATCAGCTTCAAGCTCTTGAAGATAATGCTAATGAATATGGAATTTCTCACTGGGGATTAGGTCACATTAAAAATGGAATTGTACACGTAGTTGGTCCTGAAAATGGAATTACTTTGCCAGGTGCTACTATTGTTTGTGGAGATTCTCATACTTCTACTCACGGTGCTTTTGGAGCTATTGCTTTTGGTATCGGAACTTCTGAGGTTGAGATGGTGCTTTCTACTCAATGTATTATGCAGCCTAAACCAAAGAAAATGCGTATTAACGTAAACGGTCAATTAAGCAAAGGTGTTGGTCCAAAAGACGTTGCACTTTATATTATTGCTCAATTAACTACTTCTGGAGGTACAGGTTATTTTGTTGAATACGCCGGAGATGTTTTTGAAAACATGACTATGGAAGGTCGTATGACAGTTTGTAATTTAAGTATCGAAATGGGTGCTCGTGGCGGAATGATCGCTCCTGACCAAACTACTTTCGATTTCCTTGAAGGAAGATTATATGCTCCTAAAGGCGAAGCTTGGACTAAAGCTGTTGAATATTGGAAAACACTTAAAACTGATGCTGATGCTGTGTTTGATGCGGAATTAAACATCAAAGCGTCAGACATTGAACCAATGATTACTTACGGTACTAACCCTGGAATGGGAATTGGTATTTCAAAACATATTCCGAACGCCAACCAAGTTGAAGGCGGTGAGGAAACTTACAAAAAATCGCTTGCTTACATGGGCTTCCATGAAGATGACGTTATGATTGGAAAACCAATTGATTATGTTTTCTTAGGAAGTTGTACAAACGGACGTATTGAAGATTTTAGGGCTTTCGCCGAAATTGTAAAAGGAAGACAAAAAGCCGATAATGTTACCGCTTGGTTAGTTCCGGGTTCTCACGTTGTTGAAGCGCAGATTAAAGAAGAAGGTATTTTAGATATTTTAACTGAAGCTGGTTTTGTATTACGTCAGCCGGGTTGTTCTGCTTGTTTAGCAATGAACGATGATAAAGTTCCTGCCGGAAAATATGCGGTAAGTACTTCAAACAGAAACTTTGAAGGTCGTCAAGGTCCTGGTTCAAGAACACTATTAGCAAGTCCGATTATGGCTGCTGCAGCTGCTGTTACAGGAAAACTAACAGACCCGAGGGAATTATTTTAATTCCCGCTGTAAGCTTTAAGCAATAAGCTTTAAGCTTTTAACAGATTCTTAAAAAGGCGTACAGCTCTTATAGCTTAATGCCTAAAGCAAAAAAATAAAAACGCTGTGCAAAAAGCTTAAAGCATATAGCTTATAGCCTAAAGCAAATAAACAGCCTAAAGCAAAAAAAATGGCATACGATAAATTTAATATACTTACCAGCAGTGCAGTGCCACTGCCAATTGAGAACGTAGATACAGATCAAATTATTCCAGCTCGTTTCTTAAAAGCTACAAAACGTGAAGGTTTTGGAGACAATCTTTTTAGAGACTGGAGATACAACGGAGATGATACTCCAAAAGCTGATTTCGTTTTAAACGATTCAACTTACAGCGGAAAAATCTTGGTAGGAGGAAAAAACTTCGGTTCAGGATCTTCTAGAGAACACGCTGCGTGGGCAGTTTACGATTATGGTTTTAGAGCGGTAGTTTCTAGTTTCTTCGCAGATATCTTCAAAGGAAACTGTTTAAATATTGGTGTTCTTCCAGTTCAGGTTAGCCCAGAATTCGCTGACATTATTTTTAAGGCAATCGAAGCTGATCCTAAAACAGAATTAGAAATCAACTTGCCAAACCAAACGATTACTTTATTGGCAACTGGTCAATCTGAATCTTTTGCTATTAACGGATACAAAAAGAACAACATGATCAATGGTTTTGATGACATTGATTATCTACAAAATATTAAAGAAGATATTAAGGCTTTCGCCGATAAACTTCCTTACTAAAAAATCAGGTTCAGTCCTATGAGACCCGACAGGTTTTTTTCAAATCTGTCGGGTCTTTATAAGTTAAACCAAAACAACACAACTAAAATTTACTTCTAAAGAAATTTAGAATATCAATATGGAAAAAAGAAAAATTGAAATAATGGATACGACGCTTCGTGATGGTGAACAAACCTCAGGAGTGTCTTTTTCTGCTGCAGAAAAACTAACCATTGCGCAATTATTGCTGGAAGAACTAAATATTGATAGAATCGAAATTGCTTCGGCACGCGTGAGCGAAGGAGAATTTCAAGCCGTAAAAGGCATTACTTCTTGGGCTGAAGAGCGCGGATATATTGACAGAATCGAAGTATTATCATTTGTTGATGGCGGCGTTTCTATTGATTGGATGAAAAAAGCTGGTGCAAAAGTGCAGAATTTGTTGACCAAAGGTTCAATGAACCACTTAACGCATCAATTAAAAAAAACTCCAGAACAACACTTTTCTGAAATTGCACAAATTATCGCTTTAGCAAAAGAAAACAATATTGAAACAAATGTTTATTTGGAAGATTGGAGCAACGGAATGCGAAATTCTCCTGAATATGTTTTTCAATTTTTGGATTTCCTTTCAACCCAGCCTGTCAAAAGAATTTTACTTCCAGATACTTTAGGCGTTTTAATTCCGTCTTTAACTTTTGAATTTATTTCTAAAATCAGAGTCAAATATCCAAACATTCATTTTGATTTTCACGCTCACAACGATTACGATTTAAGTATCGCGAATGTGATGGAAGCTATAAAAGCCGGCATAAACGGACTTCACGTAACGGTAAACGGAATGGGAGAACGCGCTGGAAACGCACCGCTTGAAAGTACTGTTGCCGTAATAAATGATTATCTGCCAGAAGTAAGCATCAATATTAAAGAGACTTCTTTATATACTGTCAGCAAATTAGTTGAAACATTTACAGGATATAGAATCCCTGCCAACAAACCAATTGTTGGTGACAATGTTTTTACACAAACAGCTGGAATCCATGCGGATGGAGACAATAAAAATAATTTATATTTTAATGATTTGCTTCCGGAACGTTTTGGAAGAAAAAGAAAATATGCCTTAGGAAAAACTTCAGGAAAAGCTAATATCGAAAAAAACCTTCAAGAATTGGGTTTAAAACTAAATCAGGAAGATTTAAAATTGGTTACCCAAAGAATTATTGAATTGGGCGATAAAAAAGAAACCGTTACAAAAGAAGATCTTCCATACATTATTTCAGATGTTTTGGACAGTCATACGTATCAGGATAAAATTACCATTGAATCTTATGTGCTAATGCACTCAAAAGGAATGCGTCCGTCCACGACCTTGCTTCTCAAAATTGATGATGAAATTATTGAAGAAAGTGCGCAGGGCGACGGTCAGTTTGATGCTTTTATGAATGCTTTATCTAAAATTTACAAAAGCAAAAAACTAACGCTTCCAAAATTGATTGATTATGCCGTGAGAATCCCGCCAGGAAGTAGTTCAGATGCTTTGTGTGAAACCATTATTACCTGGGTAAACAACGGAAAAGAATTTAAAACAAGAGGATTAGATTCTGATCAAACCGTTGCAGCTATTATTGCAACACAGAAAATGCTTAATGTAATTACTTAATATTAGGTACAAAGGTTTAGAGATACAAAGGCACAAAGGTTTTTAACCTGCTTTTAAAACTCTGAACCTTTGCTACTTTGTCACTTTGAATCTTAAAATAATAAATAACAAAAAAATGAAATTTAACATAGCCCTTTTAGCAGGAGACGGAATCGGACCAGAAGTAATTGAGCAAGCTGTAAAAGTATCAGATGCTGTTGCACAAAAATTTGGACATGAAATTACTTGGAAACCAGCTTTAACCGGTGCAGCAGCAATTGATGCAGTTGGTGAACCTTATCCAGATTCAACACATGAAATTTGTAAAAATGCTGATGCCGTTCTTTTTGGAGCGATTGGCCATCCTAAATACGATAATGATCCTTCTGCACCAGTTCGCCCAGAACAAGGTTTGTTAAAAATGCGTAAAGCATTAGGTTTGTTTGCAAATGTAAGACCAACTTTTACATTCCCATCTTTATTAGACAAATCTCCTTTAAAAAGAGAAAGAATCGAAGGAACTGATTTAGTTTTCTTAAGAGAATTGACTGGCGGAATTTACTTTGGTGAAAAAGGAAGAAAAGATAACGGAGATACTGCTTTTGACAACTGTGTTTACACAAGGGCAGAAGTGCAGCGTTTAGCTAAAAAAGGTTTCGAATTAGCAATGACACGTTCTAAAAAATTATGCTGTGTTGATAAAGCAAACGTTTTGGAAACTTCACGTTTATGGAGAGAAACAGTTCAGGCAATGGAAAAAGATTATCCAGAGGTTGAAGTCAGCTACGAATTTGTTGACGCCGTAGCAATGCGTTTGGTTCAATGGCCAAACTCTTATGATGTATTAATTACTGAAAACTTATTCGGAGATATTTTAACTGACGAAGCTTCTGTAATTTCTGGTTCAATGGGATTAATGCCTTCTGCATCTATGGGAGCTGAAGTATCTTTATTCGAACCTATTCATGGTTCTTATCCACAAGCTACAGGATTAAATATTGCAAACCCAATGGCAACTGTTTTATCTGCTGCTATGATGTTCGAAAACTTCGGATTGATGGAAGAAGGAAAAGCAATGAGAGATGTTGTAAATAAAGCTTTAGAAGCTGGAGTAGTTACAGAAGATTTAGCAGACGGAGGCAAAGCATACGGTACTAAAGAAGTAGGCGACTGGCTGGCAGCTAATTTGTAATAGTTCATTATTTGTTTCAGGTTTCAAGTTTCAAGTTATACTTGTAACTTGAAACCTGAAACAAATAAAACCTGAAACAAAATTCACCGCATAAAAAAAGGGATCAACTTTCGTTGATCCCTTTTATATTTTAGAAAAAAAATATTAATATCCTCCTCTGTTTCCGCGGTCATTTCCTCCACGGTTGTTTCCATAACTTCCACGAGAATCACCTCCACGGTTGTTATTAAAACTTCTTCTTTCGCCTTCTGGTTTCGGCTCAGACTTGTTTACAACGATTGTACGTCCTGAAACAACAGCACCGTTCAATTCGTCAATAGCTTTCTGAGCTTCGCTATCATTTGGCATTTCAACAAAACCAAATCCTTTACTTCTTCCAGTAAATTTATCAGTAATAATTTTAACAGAGTCAACTGCTCCATAAGCCTCAAAAGACTCTCTTAAATCTGCTTCCTCAATACTGAATGGAAGGCTTCCAACAAAAATATTCATAGATATTTATTTATAATAATAAGCAAATGTAGTCTTATTATTTTGTAATCTACTATATATTAGTTTATTTATGTTTTTATTTTGATTTTCCAAATGAAAAAACACCCTACAGCTTAATTTGTGTTAAAATTAGACACTGAAGAAACTGGGATTTTATGAAAAACACCTTCGGTAAAATACGCTGCCTGTTTTTCTGCGGCAGGATCAACATTAATTGCTGTAAATTTAAATGTTCCCGAAATTGTGTTTTCTACTGTATTATATTCCGTAACTATAATTTGTCCACTGCCTTTGCCTTCACCTGTTGAAAATTCAACTTCTTGTCCAGAAAAAGTATCTTTATAAACTGCTTTAGCAACCTCATCAATACCTAATATATAGGTCTTTTGAGATGGCTCAGGAAGCTGAAAACTGATTTTTTCATAACCTAAGGAGCCTTCAATAATAAAAACGCCGCTTGTTTCTGTTCCAGCCTTATAGATTTGAGCTCTCCAAAAGGTATTATCTTTTAAGGTTTGGAAAGCTGGATTATTGAATCTTACATCCTCTGTACAGGATGTGAGTAAAAGTAAAAATGATAAAAAGTAAAAGTATTTTTTCATGTTTAGGATGAATTTTGCGCAAAAATACCGCATTAAGAGTAATAAATGTTTTAAAATAAAACTAAATACAGCCAAAAAAATGATAAAAATCTATCTCCAACATATTTAATACCATTTTCAAACGCTTTATTTGTAAAAAAATTATATCTTTGCGCCCTTAATTAATAGAGGTCGAGTACCTCAAAATTTAATCACAAGATTATGTCAGTAAAAATTAGATTACAAAGACACGGTAAAAAAGGAAAACCTTTTTACTGGGTTGTAGCTGCAGATGCACGCTCAAAAAGAGATGGTAAATACTTAGAGAAAATCGGTACTTACAATCCAAACACAAACCCAGCAACTGTTGAGTTAAACCTTGACAGCGCAGTTAAATGGTTACACAATGGTGCACAACCAACTGATACTGCTAGAGCAATCCTTTCTTACAAAGGTGCTTTATTGAAACACCACCTTGATGGAGGTATCCGTAAAGGAGCTTTAACTCAAGAGCAAGCAGACGCTAAATTAGCGGCTTGGTTAGAGTCTAAAGCAGGAAAAGTTGATGCTAAAAAAGATGGTTTATCAAAAGCACAAGCTGATGTTAAAGCTAAAGCTTTAAAAGCTGAACAAGAAGTTAATGCTAAACGTTTAGCTGCTGCAGCTCAGGCTGAAGCTGATGCTATCGCCGCTGCAACTCCTGCAGTTGAAGAAGAAGTTGCTGAAGTAGAAGCAGAAGCTGCTACTGAAGAAGCTCCTGCTGCTGAAGAGAATAACGAAACAACTGAAGCATAATTTTATTTAGCGAGAATGCGTAAAGAAGAATGTTTTTATTTAGGTAAAATCGCTAAAAAATTTAGTTTCAAAGGTGAAGTTCTAATCTATTTAGATACGGATGAACCTGAGTTATACGAAAATCTGGAATCAGTGTTTGTTGAACACAACAAACACTTGGTTCCTTTTTTTATTGAAACAAGTTCTTTACACAAAAATGACTTTTTACGAGTTCGTTTTGAAGATGTAAATACCGAAGAAGAAGCAGATGCCCTACTTGGAAATGCTGTTTATCTTCCTTTAACAATGCTGCCAAAACTTACTGGCAACAAATTTTATTTCCACGAAGTTATCGGATTTGAAATAGAAGACAAACGTTTAGGCGTTTTCGGAAAAATATCTTCGATTAATGACTCGACTGCTCAACCGCTTTTTGAAGTTTTAAATGGTGAAGTGGAAATTTTAGTTCCCATGATTGACCATTTCTTGGTTAAAATTGACCGCGAAAACAAAAAAGTTATCATGGATCTTCCTGAAGGTCTTATTGAGATGTACCTTTAAAAGTTTAAGAAATTCCAAATTTTTTAAATTCCAAATTCCAACCTTACTGGAGGAAATTCCAAAAAATAAATTCCAAATTCCAAACAATTAGGGGAAATTCCAAATTCTAATCTTACTGAAGAAATTCCAAAAAATAAATTCCAAATTCCAACTTGGGAAAAATTTCAAGCTTAATTTAAGTAAGAAAAAACTTATTTTTGTAAAATATTTCTATCTTTGAATTTGAAAAACAGGAATTTTATTTAGGAATAAACCTTATGATTTAGAGGAGAGGACTTTCTTGTTTGCGAAGGAGTATAGAATTTACATTCGAACTTTACCTAAAACAACATCCAATATCGAAGACGGCAAACAACTTGTAAGATCTTCTGGATCCGTTGGAGCAAATTATATTGAAGCGAATGAAAAATTGGGCGACAAAGATTTATTATTCAGACTTAAAATTGCTAGAAAAGAAGCTAAAGAATCTAAATTCTGGCTGCGTTTATTACACGAATTAAATCCTGATCAAAAAACATTTTCGGGTTCTTTATTATTCGAGGTAGAAGAATTAAGAAAAATTCTATCGGCAATAATTACTAAAACATCTAAATAATTAATAAAGATTTTAGTCTTACTTTTGCAATTCAAAATTACTCCGTTTTACCTTTGGAATTTGGAATTTCATTTTTTGGAATTATCTCCTTTCAGTTTGGAATTTGGAATTTAAAAAATTGGAATTTACTCTTTATGTTTTCATTCAAGCAATTTAATATTCAACAAGACAAAACTGCTATGAAAGTTGGAACCGATGGTGTTTTATTGGGCGCTTGGGCTCCAACAAACCATAATCCGTTTAGTGTTTTAGATATTGGTGCTGGAACTGGAATTATCGCTTTGATGCTGGCGCAGCGTACTCATGCTGAACAAATCGATGCTCTTGAAATTGACGAAGATGCTTATGAACAAGCCGTTGAAAATTTCGAAAACTCTCCGTGGGGGGATAGATTATTTTGTTTTCATGCTGGTTTAGATGAATTTATTGAAGAACCAGAAGACGAATATGATTTGATTGTTTCCAATCCGCCGTTTTATGCAGAAGATTACAAAACTGAGAATGAACAACGTGATTTAGCCCGTTTTCAAGATGCAATGCCTTTTGAGGAAATTGTCGAAGCTGCCGATTTATTACTTTCGGAAAATGGAATACTTGCCATAATTATCCCTTTTAAAGAAGAAGAAAAGTTTATTACTTTGGCAAAAGAATTCGAATTGTATCCAATAAAAATTACTCGCGTAAAAGGAACTCCTAAATCAGAAATTAAACGCAGTTTATTAGCTTTCAGCCGTAATGAAGTTTCTGAAATTGAAATCGACGAACTGATTATCGAAATAGAGAGACACGTTTATACTACTGAATATATTGAATTAACTAAGGATTTTTATTTGAAGATGTAAAAACATCTTTGTCAAAGTTTGAAACTTTGACAAAGATTTAGATATTTATTATTTTCCATTTTTAGCAAAAAGAACAGCTCTTTCCAGAACTTCATCCCTTCCTTGCTGAATCCCTAAAATAGTTGGCTTAACTTCAATATCAGGAACAATACCGATTCTTTGTGTTTCTTTTTTATTTGGATAAAAAACGCCATAACAAGTAAACGAAGTGTAAAATCCTTTAATGAGTGGAAATCCATAATTTGCTCCATCGGCTCCGCCAGTTTGACTTCCAATAACTACACTATTCGGAACTGTCTGCAGGCTCATTATGGTAAATTCACCATGACTTATAGCTTTTTCATTTGCCAAAACAATTACTTTTCCTTTGTAATGATCTGGATTGGTTTTTCCGCATTTATGAATTCCTTCTCTCCAATAATAACGTCCTGGATAATTGACATCAGGATCAAGAAATCTGGCAAATTCTTTTTCCTCAGAATTAAGCCAGTCTAAAATTGGATACATAATTTCATGTGGTCGTGTTCTATTATCAAAAATTATTGCATTTGTATTATTTAATGCAGAAATCAGCGCCGGAATATCTTCTTGATCCAGTGCATCAAAATCAACATAACCGATGTTGCCTTCTAAAATTTTCCATTTTTCTTTATCTGAAAACTGAATTTTTAAATTTTGATATTCATATCTATTTATGGACTTTACTTTTGTTTCCCCATTTCGTATAAATTCAATTTCAAACGAAGGTGTTTTTCCATTAAAAATTGCCCAATATGCATTTTTTAAAACAGAAGGTTCATTAGATCCTTCTATATATTTTAGGTTTTCTTTCAGAATTTCTGCTATTATCTTTCCTTCTACTTTTATAATTACATCACCAATTTTAATGTCGTTAATTGCTGCCAACGAATCATTTTTCAGACCAACAATAATCGCTTTTTGTTCTATGATACTCACTTCTGCAGGAATAAATTTATCTCCAAAATAATCAAACAACTGCCCCATTTGAGTTGACGCATGCGTATCATTCAATTTTATGGAAATCTCACGCATTGCCAAAACAAAATCTTTCTCTGATTCTGGAGCATAAAATCTTGGAAGCATCTTAATTAAGACTTTGTCCCAATTTTCATCCATTTGATATTTGTACGGAAAAAAATATTCTATGTAATTCCAATATCTAAATAATGCCAGAAGACGTAAATTTTTATCTGTCCATTTAAAATCGGCGTACTTTACTTCGTTGTTAAACTGCAAAGGCACTTTTCCTGTATTCAATTCAAAATCAACATAAAACTGTTTTCCTTGAATTCTATTTTCTTCAATGAATTTGAGCTTTTTTGAAAGCGATTTAGAAAACAATTCGTTTTTAGAGAACCATGATAAATCGAAATTTTTATCAAAATATTCCTTTTTTAAAACTGTTTTTGAAGCGTCCTGTTTTTTTATTTCCCCTAAAGAAGTAATCCAGTTTTCTAGCACCAAAGAAAACGCTTCAGGAGTTTGAGCTTCTTCAACTTTTGGAAGAATTTGAAATAACTGGTCATCCCAGTTTTTACTTCCATCCGCAACATTAGGATGATAATACTTTAAGAAACCCCAAATTTTGCAAGTTGCCGCAAATTTTTGAGTTTCGGTTATTGGTTTTGAGAATGAGATTTGAAATAATAAAAAAAAGGCAATTAGTACTATTTTTTTCATTTAACAGTGTGGTTTTAGGTTTGTTTATGGTTTTGGGTTAATTTTAAACTTGTTCAAATATACTTTTAAATTGATATAAAATTCTTTCAATTAATCTTAAATCTTCTGTTATTATTTCTGCACTTCCTTTCATTTCCTGCTGAAAAAGAATTTGCTTATCATAAGAAGTTTTTAATCCGTTTGGCAGTGCGACATCTAAAAGCAGATTTCCATCTTTGTCCGGCACTAACGAGATGTTTTTTATTTCCCCTTTTAGCACACCAAACTCTCTGTCTGGGTAATTTGCAAGACGAATGTTTACACGCTGTCCTACTTTTATTTTTCCAGAGTTCAGAGCCGGGGCTTTCACTTTTCCAACAAAACTATTTTCAGCATCGGGAATTATAGAGAAAACATTGTCTCCAACATTGATCGTTTGATTTTCGTTCCAAACCTGCAAAAAAGTCACTTTTCCGCTAATCGACGATTTTAAGGTATATGCCAGTTCCCAGTCTCTTATTACTTTTTTCAATTGATAAAAGGACTGCGAAACACTTCGCCCCAGATTAACTTCCTCTTTGGTACTGTTTATCTGCGAATTCTGACTCGATTTTGTATTGTCAATCAATGAAGATCTTAACTGAGAAATCGACGAAAGAAGACTTCTATAATTCTTCTGTGCCTGAAGAAAACTCAGCTTTTTAATTTCCATTTCCTGAGCAGAGATAATTCCTTTATTGAATAACGTTTCAAAACGGGCAACTTCATTTTTTTGGAGCTCCAGCTCTCTTTCGTTAATTCCTTTTTGCTGCTGCAGAATTTCTAATCTTTCTGTTATTTGAACTTTTTCAGATTGCTGTGCTCTTCTTTCTACCTGAAAAGGATGCAGGTCTTTGTTTAATTCCTGCGCCTGATAATCTTTTTGGAAAATAGCATAAGCACTTTCTATTTCTCCTAACTGTGTATTTCTTAATAATTCGAATGGAAATGCTTTTTTGGCGTTATTGATATCGTAACCGTCTACAATATCTTTCAGCAGAAAAACATCTTTGTAATTGGCTGTATTTTCTATAATTGCCAGTACGCCGTTTTTACGAACTTCGGTTTTATTTTTCACCAAAATAGCCTCAATACGTCCAGATGATTTTGATACAATTTTCTCCGGCGGAATATTGGTCGTAATTACAATTTCGGCTCTTACAACATCTGGATATTTTACAAACCAGGAAACGAAAAACAACATTATAATAATGGCAAATATCAAAACGGTTCCCCATCGTATCATCCAATGCGGCACTTTGGTCAGAATGTCCTGAACTTCTTCGCTTCTTAATTCAAATTTATCTTCAGCCATGCTTAATTTCCTAATTGCAGTTGATTTTTAACCAATTCAAAATAATTTCCTTTTTGTGCCACTAACGCCGAATGGTTTCCAATCTCGATGATTTTTCCCTTGTCTAAAACCACAATCTGATCTGCATTCATTACCGTACTTAATCGATGTGCAATTACAACGACTGTTTTGTCTTTGAAAAAAATATCGAGTTTCTGCATAATTTCTTTCTCATTATTGGCATCTAATGCAGATGTAGCTTCATCAAAAAACAGAATTTCAGGGTTTTTATAAACGGCCCTTGCAATTAATAGACGCTGTTTTTGCCCTGTGCTCATTCCTAAACCTTCTGCGCCTATCTTAGTGTTAAAACCCAAAGGAAGACCGCTTATATATTCTTTAATATTACCTACATCTGCAGCATATAATAATCTTTCTTTATCAATTCTATCAGCTCCAAATGCAATATTATTAGCAATCGTATCGCTGAAAATAAAACCTTCCTGCATTACTGCTCCAACATTCGATCGCCATGCCTTCTGCGATATATTTTTAAGCTGTGCATTTCCAATATTAATTTCTCCTTTTTCGGGTTCATAGAATTTAAGAAGCAGTTTCATCAAAGTTGTTTTCCCGCTTCCGCTGACGCCGACAATTGCTGTTACTTTATTGGCTGGAATTATTAAATTTAATGTATCTAATACGGGAATATCTGAACCTAAATAACGGTAAGAGAGATTTTTAATTTCAATATCCACATCTTGAGGGACTTCATTTGTCTGGTGAACTTCCTGCTGCAACTCATCTTCTTTTTCATGAATTTCTGACAATCTTGCCAGTGAAATTTTAGCATCCTGTAATTCTCTTACGAACTCTATAAGCTGTGTAATCGGGCCGTTTAAACTTCCAACGATAGCACTTATAGCGAGCATCATACCCAGTGTAATAGAACCTTCGATTACCAATTTGGCCGAAAGAAGTATAATAAAAATATTTTTAAGTTCGTTAATAACGGAAGAACCTATTGTTTGCGATTGTTCCAGAACCAAACCTTTTATTGAAACTCTAAAAAGTCTTGCCTGCACATATTCCCAGCCCCATCGTTTTTGTTTTTCGGCGTTATGAAGCTTTATTTCCTGCATTCCGTTTATAAGCTCCATTACTTTACTCTGCTCGTTTGAAACCTCGGCAAAACGTTTGTAATCTAAAACTTCTCTTCTTTTTAAAAACAATGTTATCCATCCAAAATAAAGCAGACTTCCTAAAAAGAATACCAAAAATATCTGGAGATTAAAATACGCCAAAACGGCACCCATTACAAACATGTTAATAACAGAAAACAGTACGTTAAGAGATGATGTGGTTAGGATTTTTTCGATACGCCGATGGTCATTTATTCGCTGCATAATATCTCCCGTCATGCGGACATCAAAAAAGGAAATAGGCAGATTCATTAATTTAATAAAGAAATCTGAAATAAGCGAAATATTGATTCTGGTTGATAAATGAAGTAAAATCCAACTCCTGATTAATTCCAGACCAGTTCTTCCGGCAAAAATAAAAAGCATTGCAAACAGAATTAAATAGATGAAATGAATATTCTGATTCTGAATCCCGACGTCGACTATACTTTGGGTTAAAAATGGAAAAATTAAATTGAGTAAACTGCTTGCCAGAAGTCCAATGGCAAGCTGAATGAGAAATGCTTTGTATTGAAATAAATATTTAAAAAGAAATTTAAACCCTAATCCTGAATTTTCTTCTTTATCAAAATCAGATTGAAAAAATTTTGGCGTTGCCTCTATCAGCAGTGCAATTCCTTCTTTGGTTAAATCATCAGCATTATTGCCTATCCAGAATTTTGTAAACTCTTCCTTGCTGTAGTCTAAAAGTCCAAAAGCAGGATCTGAGATGTAATATCTGCCTTTTTTTATTTTATAAAGTACTACATAATGATCTTTATTCCAATGAAGAATACACGGCAGAGGAGCCTCTTCAATTCGCTGTACAGAAAGTTTTACGCCTAAAGTCCTGAATCCGATTTTTTCGGCCGCATCACTCAAAAAAAGCAAATTACTTCCCTCGCGAGTTGTTTCGCTAAAATCTCTCAACTCTTGAATGTTGATTGTTTTACCGTAGTATTTAGCTATGATCTTTAAACATGTCGGCCCACAATCTTTATGGTCTGCTTGTCTATAATGAGTGAATTTTTTCAATTTATTTTGATTTATTCCAGACGAATTTAGGAAAAAAAATTCTTGTTAATCCATAAAAAAACAGAGAAGATATAAATCTTCTCTGTTTGGGTATTTATAAACAATATTAGCAGTAACACAATTTCTTTAGGACATGGCCGCGGTTTACCCTAACCAAATAAAATTAACGCAGCGGCCAACTCCTAAGAATCCCAGTACCAATCATCAATACTGAGAATTTGCTCAATGTTCCACGATCGAGCGCCTATAACATTTAAAAAAAACATGACTAAATTCTAAATAAGGCTATATTGTATTACTTTAAAAAGTTAAAAAATCAACAACAAAGACGACTTGTATCACAAATACCTGATTCGGTATTTAGCGGACAAGTTTCGCCCGATGGTATTAAAATGCATCCTGCCTCAATGGCATAAATCCAACATTCTGGAATTCCTCCTCTCATGGTTTTCTGCTCATTTTTATTTAATCGTTGAGCTCCATTAAGACTTAAAATTTTCTTTAACATATTTAATACCTTTTTTTATAGTAACAGAGTTTTTTACAGCTCTGCTACTATATATTCAAATTAGCAAGCATAATATTTTTCAGCTTCACCGTCACAATTTGGTTCTTGTGTAAAATCACCTCCCAAAATGTTTTGCTGCTCTTTTTTTGTCAGCTTCTTCGTTTCTTCACTCTTTAAAATCTTTTCTAACATAACTGGTTATTTACGTTTTTGGTTTTAAGCCTCAAATCTGTAAAAAACTTGATGCTTGAAAAATTCTTTCTAACAGCTTCCAACATAATTATTTGGTATACAGTTCCAATATGCAGGCACTGTTCCAAATTCTGTACATCTTTTAGCCTTAAATCCATCCTCACAAATAGGCGTACTACTTCTATTTATTGTTTTTTGCTCATTCGCAGTTAACTGCACTGCACCTTTCAACTTCAAAATACTCTTTAACATAACTGCAGGTTTTTGGGGTTACTATTTTCTTCTTTTTATGCTGTTCTATCTAAAACTTGAACTTCATCTACAAAATCATTCAAGAAATATTTTAGTTCATTCAGCTCATATTCATTTGGAAATAGTCTTTCGTTTACAATTTTAACTGGTGTGTAATTAAAATTGTTCATCGAACACCAATCGTATTGTTTTTGAATCTCTTGGCTAATCATCATACTTACTGAATCAACATGCCATTTTTTAAGCCATTTTTTATGAACCATTCTCTTTATGTACCAATCAGAGATTGCTTCAACTGTTTTTCCAGGCGTTGTTCTATTAATCGTTAAAAGACGTTCTACAACAGCTTTATAAGGATTATCGTTGTTTTCTGGATTGATATTAAAAAGAACATTTAAATATATCTTATCTGGAAATTTCAAAACCAAATCAAAAGCTTCCTGAAAAGTTTTATAACAATGCCCGCAGCTTGGGCTGATTATAATAGAAAGTTTTACTCCAGCATTTTTATTTCCAAAATTCAAACCTCTTAAATCTTCAAATCCTTTTGTGTATTTTACTTTTTTAGATAAAAAGTTCAACAGCGAATAATTTCTTTTAAATTTTTTAAGCTCTTTAAGTGAGTTTCCGTTATCAAGCATCTTTTTAATCATGACTTTTACTGATGCCCAAATTGGAATTAAAAGCAACAATGAAAAAACATAAGGAAAAACAGTATTTAAACTAAAACTTAGTGTAAATAGGTTTGATGAAAACCATACAATGCTTTGAACCAAAATTAAAAATGAGACCGCCAAACACATTACGCACCATTTTTGAACTTCAAATTTTTGGATCCAAATAGAGCAAACCACAATAGGAATTGCCAGCAGACTTAAAAATCCAACAAATACTGCAGAACTTAATGGCTGTACCAAAATTGCAATAATACTTGCACTAAAGAATAACAATGGTAAATCTGAAAAACTTATCCATCTATTTGCAATATCATCATTGAAACTAATAACTGAATGACAAGATGTGTTAGAACTTAAATTACAAAATTTTGAAATTACGGTATTTTTAACACCCCATTTTTCCTGAACAATAAATATGCTTACTATTAAACCTAATATAGAGGTTGCTAAAAATGTGGTGCTAAATAAATTAAAACCATTATAGAAAAATGATAATCCTATAACAAGTGCTAAAGGCAGAAAATATTTCAGCCAATTATATTCCACTTTTAAATTATCTCTCGCTACTACATTATTTGGCTCAATTGCAACAATAACTCCATTCCAATCTAAAAGAAACTTATCATAAGATAATTTTTGGTTTCCTTTTTTTGATGTGGCGATTCGAACACCGTTTTTTATTTTTTCAACTAAAATTAATTCATCTTTAAAATAGGCCAAAAAATTCGATGGCAGATCTACTATTTGTTCTTTCGAAACTCTGACTGCTGCATTCTCTACAGAAAGCAAATCGAACGAATCTGTGATCGCGAATAAACTAGGATAATTTGGATGAGACAAAAAGAGGTCCTTGAACTCATTTTTTATATCTGAGTATCGATTAATTTGTAGAAATTTTTGGACCAGTTTAAGCATCGTCTTCAATCGTTTTTAAATCATGATTACAGTGCAAAGATTGAAGTTTTTCTTGATTAAAATCGCATGTATACATACATTTTATTAATTATACCACATACAATTTATAAATTATACCAAGTATACTACAGGGCTTAAGTTATTGTTAAACAAATATTTATATTATTATTTTTCTAATAAAAACCGCAGAAAGCTCATTTTCGATTAACGGCTACTCTTTTTATCTAGTTTTGGAATAGTAATAACCTATACATCTAAAAACATGAAAAACAAGCCCTGAAAAAGTAATGATTTTGAAGAAATAAAATCAAAAAAATAGAGATAAAAAACGATTACAATAAAATCAAAAAAGTCTCTAATGAAAGCAAAAAACTCCTAGAAAAAAAATAAAAAGCACGCCCTTATTGGAAGGTTTAAACCCATAATTAAAAATCGACTTTTACTGCTTTTTTAATCATAAACAAATCTAAAATTTCAAAACATAAACCAACTTTTTAACGCATTTTTTAGCGCATTTTACCTGATCGCTTAAAAATAAATATGAAAGATTTATAGTACTAAAAAATAATTTTAAAATTACAAACATGAAAACTAAAACATTCACATTAAGAGATTTCGAAGTAGAAAGAATAAGCAAAAATGCTCAAAAATCTATTATGGGAGGAGATCCGCCAGTACCACCGGAAGAAACAAACAATCCTGTGAAAGGCGGAGGAAACGGAAACGGTTAATTGTTTTCTCAAATTAAAACGTAAATAATAATATAAAAGCAATCCAAAAAAAAAGTCATGAAAAATTCATTGAAAATCACAGATTTCGAAATAGAAAAAATAAGCAAAAATGCTCAGAAATCAGTTAGAGGCGGTGACGCAGAACCAGATCCTATTACACCACCTAATAATCCAGTAAAAGGCGGAGGAAACGGAAACGGTTAATCCTCATTTATAAATATAATAAGTAACTAAAAAAATTTAAAACATGAAAAATAACATATTGTCATTCAAAGATTTCGAATTAGAAACAATTAATAAACAAGCTCAAAAAGCAATTCGAGGCGGTGACGGTGAAGCAGCTCCTATTACGCCACCAAACAATCCTGAAAAAGGCGGAGGAAATGGAAACGGTTAATCCTCATTTATAACAAGTAACTAAAAAAATTAAAACATGAAAAATAACATATTGTCATTCAAAGATTTCGAATTAGAAACAATTAATAAACAATCTCAAAAAGCAATTAGAGGCGGTGATGGAGAAGCAGCTCCTCCTATTACGCCACCAAACAATCCTGAAAAAGGCGGCGGGAATGGAAACGGTTAATCCTCATTTATAAATAGTGTAAAAAGTAACTAAAAAATTTAAAACATGAAAAGTAAAACATTCACATTCAAAGATTTCGAATTAGAAAAAATTAATAAACAAGCTCAAAAAGCAATTAGAGGCGGTGACGGTGAACCAGATCCTATTACTCCTCCAAACAATCCTGTAAAAGGCGGAGGGAATGGAAATGGTTAATAATCCGGCTTTAAATATTGTTCGCAAATTGAGCTGGAGACACTCCAGTTCTTTTGCGAAACGATTTTGCAAATGAAACCGCATTCTTAAAACCAACACTTTCTGCAATTGCCTGAGTAGAATATTTACGATACAAATGATTTGTAATCATTTGATTAATAACATAATTAATCTTTAATTCGTTAGAATATTCACCAAAAGATTTACCAAACCTTTTATTAACAACATACGATAAATAAGTTGTATTGGTTTTTATTTTCTTGGCAACATACGACAAGGTAAAATCAGCATTTAAGTATTCTAATTTTTCTTCCAGTGCCAATAATTTTTCTACAATTTTATTTTCTTTTGCCTCATCAATACTAAGGTTGGCATTTTCCTTTTTCAGAAGTGTATCTTCTAATTCTGGAATTTCTTCTACAACAGTTTTTTCAATTGATGCTTTTTCGATTTCAGCTTTTTCAATTTCTTTTTTCTCGAGATTAGCTTTAAATTCCTCAATTAAAGCATTCATTTTTTTCTGAGCTTTATTTTTGTCGCGAATATTTTTAATTAGGAAAAATACAATTCCAACCACTAAAATAACGTAGAAAACTTTTAGCGCTTTATTCCACAAAACCTCATACTTATACTTTTCCTGGATAGAAACCATCTCATCACTAAGATTAGCCGTACCAAGTTTGTAATTAACTTCTAAAGCTTCTTCTCTCAAATCTCCTTCATATTTTTCATAAGAATCAAGATACATTTTAGAATATTTGAAAGCTAATTCAGGTTCGTTTTTTACACTGTAAATTTTAGCTTGAAGATAATTGGACTGAAAAGAAATTCTGTCTGTTTTTTTTTCTTTATTAGATATAGAATCTACCTTTTTTAAAAACACTAAAGCTTTATCATACTTTTTTAGGGAATAATAAAGATCTCCTAAATTATAATGCGCAATTCTAGAATAATATTCGTCATTATTTTGCTTTGCATACATGGCAATATCAAAATAGGTTCGTTCTGCATTAGTAAAATCTTTTTTGTAGAGATAGATGTTTCCTAAGCTGAGAGTAGATGTAATTTTATTATCAACATAATTTTGAGAATATGTAATGGCTCTTTTATAAAAGTATTCGGCAGAATCCAATAAAAATAATTTTTCACGATCCTTCATGAAGTAGCCTTCATATACATTTCCTAAGTTGACATATATATTACTTTTGCTGTTTTGAAATTGGTCTTTTTCATACAGACTTTCATTCTTATCTAGAAAATCGCTGTTTTGTCGTAGATTTCTAATAGCAAGTTCATAGTTGCCAACTTCTTCATTAACTAAAGCAATGTTACTTTTAAATTTTACAATTTGAATAACATCATTAGTTTTAATAGAGAGTTTAATTCCTTCTTGATAATTGCTCAAGGCGTTACTAAAATTTCTTCGTTTCCACTCTATTAATCCTTTATAATTATATAGGTAGGCTCTAAGATTTATTTTTTGAACAGATTCAGAAAGTTTATTGTAATACAACAATGATTTATTGTACCATTCATCGCTTTTGGCTCTATTATTCTTTAGTTGATATAAATAAGAACCAGATCCATAGGCGAATGCTAAATGTTCATTATTGTCAGATTTTTGCAGTTCAGCCGCATAAGCAAGGCCTTGGTCAAAATTACCATTCATGCTGAAACGAATTTTATCCTGCAATTCTAAATACTCTTGTTCAGTAAACTCTTTTGTAGGCTGAGCCACAGTGGTATTAAGTATCAAGAAAAATAAAAAAGAGATTATCAGCCTCATTTAATTAGTTTTTGGTATTCAAAAATAGTCTATAAATTATCAATAAACTACAATTAATTTGCCAAATTCCTATTAATTTTATTTTTGCGATAAAAAAATATAACAATTTAGCTGTCATTTGTTATATTTTTATTACGTAAATTTGTTTAATAAAAATTAAAAAACATGAAACCAGACCTATTTCAATCTCCAGATTACTATAACTTAGATGATTTACTGACCGAGGAACATAAATTGGTTCGTGAATCTGCTCGTGCGTGGGTTAAAAGAGAAGTTTCTCCTATAATAGAAGAATATGCACAAAAAGCAGAATTCCCTAAACAAATTATTAAAGGACTTGGAGAAATTGGTGGTTTCGGACCTTATATTCCTGTAGAATATGGCGGCGCTGGATTAGATCAAATCTCTTACGGCTTGATTATGCAGGAAATTGAAAGAGGCGATTCTGGTGTACGATCTACCTCATCTGTTCAATCTTCATTAGTGATGTATCCTATTTGGAAATATGGAAACGAAGAACAACGAATGAAATACCTGCCAAAACTGGCAACAGGTGAATTTATAGGATGTTTCGGTTTAACTGAACCTGATCACGGTTCTGACCCTGGAAGTATGATTACTAATTTTAAAGATGTGGGAGATCATTATCTTTTAAATGGTGCCAAAATGTGGATTTCAAATGCTCCTTTTGCTGATATTGCAGTTGTTTGGGCTAAAAATGAAGAAGGAAGAATTCACGGTCTAATTGTAGAACGAGGTATGGAAGGTTTTACAACTCCAGAAACGCACAACAAATGGTCGCTTCGTGCTTCTGCAACTGGCGAGTTAATTTTTGATAATGTAAAAGTTCCTAAAGAAAATCTTTTGCCGAATAAATCTGGATTAGGCGCTCCGCTTGGTTGTTTGGATTCAGCTCGTTATGGAATCGCTTGGGGAGCAATCGGCGCGGCAATGGACTGTTACGATACTGCCTTGCGATATGCAAAAGAGAGAATTCAGTTTGGAAAACCTATCGGGGGAACGCAATTACAGCAAAAAAAGCTAGCCGAAATGATTACAGAAATCACAAAAGCACAATTATTAACCTGGCGTTTAGGCGTTTTGAGAAACGAAGGAAAAGCAACAACGGCTCAAATTTCGATGGCAAAACGTAACAATGTAAATATGGCAATTACCATTGCACGCGAAGCAAGACAAATGCTGGGAGGTATGGGAATCACTGGCGAATACTCCATTATGCGCCACATGATGAACCTTGAAAGCGTAATTACTTATGAAGGAACTCACGACATACATTTACTAATAACAGGAATGGATGTGACTGGAATTCCAGCATTTAAATAGCAGACAACTATTAATATATATACAAAATCGATCTAAAAAGCTTCTTCTAACAAAGAAGCTTTTTTTATCTTTGCATCAAAATTTTTCCCAAAAATGAATATTGAAGCAGTAAACAAAAGCATACAACCACAAAAAGACCAACTTTTAAAACATTCTTTATATAACAAGATTCAAAACATTGACGATTTGCACCGTTTCCTAGAAACGCACGTTTTTGCTGTTTGGGATTTTATGTCGTTATTAAAAGCATTACAAGCCAAACTTACCTGCACAACAACACCTTGGTTTGCTACTAAAAACCCAGAAACTCGTTATTTGATTAATGAAATTGTTTTGGCAGAAGAAACAGATTTAACACTTGACGGAAGAAGACAAAGTCATTACGAAATGTATCTGGAAGCAATGGAAGCTTGTGGCGCTGATACAACGGGAGTTTTAAATTTCTTATCAGAAGTACATTCACTTCAAAATATATTTGTTGCAATCAAACAAAGTTCACTTCATCCAAATACAAAAGCATTTCTAGATTTTACTTTTAGAGTAATCGAAGAAGGAAAACCGCACGAAATTGCTGCCGCATTTACTTTTGGAAGAGAAGATTTGATTCCGAGTATGTTTACCGAAATCCTGAAAAACTTTCAAAAGAATCTACCAGAAGTCGATTTAACAAAATTGCTTTATTATTTTGAAAGACATATCGAATTGGATGCCGACGAACACGGACCAATGGCCATGCAGATGATTACAGAATTATGCGAAAATGATGCTCAAAAGTGGAAAGAAGTAGAAGAAGTTTCGATTCTTGCCCTAGAAAAACGCATCGGACTTTGGAATGCTATTGAAGAAGAAATTTCGATGAAAACCGAAATGGCTTAATAAATCCAAACCTGCATATTTAGCGTAACTATTTGTTTAAAACGACTCCAATCTAATTTAAACAAATTATGAAATCCCATTTTAAACAAATAGTTACTATTATACTTTCGGTATTTCTTTTGAGCTGCAGCTCTTCAGAAGAACCAGAATCCCCTCCTACTACAACCACACCTCCGGTAGTAACGCCGCCCACAACACCAAATCCTCCAATTTCGAGTTCTGTAAATTATTTAGCATTAGGTGATAGTTACACTATTGGTCAAAGCGTTTGTGCAACCTGTCGTTTCCCAGAGCAGTTAAAGGCAAGTTTAAATGCCATGTTTTCCAGTACGGTTTCCTTAAAAATAATCGCTACAACAGGATGGACAACATCCAATTTACTTTCTGCGATAAACACACAAAATCCAGAACCCAATTACGATCTTGTAACACTTTTAATAGGTGTTAATAATCAGTATCAGCACCGCAATTTTTCGGTTTACGAAAACGAATTTCCAGAATTGGTAACCAAAGCAATTAAGCTGGCCAAAGGCGACCCAAAAAATGTTGTCGTTATTTCGATTCCAGATTACGCCTATACTCCTTATGGAAAAAGTCTTGCCGGCGATCAAAGCAGCACAATTTCTGCCGAAATAGATAAATACAATTCTTTTGCAGAGAAATACTGCATCAACAACCAGATCGCTTTTGTCTCCATTACAGAAATTACACGACAAGGACTTAACAGTCCCAATCTTGTCGCTTCAGACGGCTTACACCCTTCAGAAACAGCATATAAAATGTTTGTCGACAAAATGATGCCTCAGATAAAAAAAGCTTTGCAGAATTAATATTTTCATTTGCAGCAGAAGATTCGTTTTCAAAACAACTTTAGAAATTTTCGTTTTTCAAGAATTTAGGATTTTAAAGTCTTACTTTTGTAGGTTCATTAATTTACAGAATACCTTTTACAATGGAATTTTTTAAAACTACAAATACAGATATCGATGCTGTTTTCGATATTTACAACCAAGCAACATCGTATCAAAAAACAGTAAACAACAAAAGCTGGAGAGGATTTGAAAGAGCCTTAATTGAAAAAGAAATTGCCGAAGATCGCCACTTTATAATCAAAGAAGGAGATGAAGTCGCTTGTACATTTGTACTTACTTTTAATGATTTAATTATCTGGAAAGAAGCCAGTAAAGACCCTGCAGTTTATCTGCATAGAATTGCTACAAACCCAAAATTCAGAGGGCAGTCTTACGTCAAAAAAATCATAGAATGGACTAAAGAATACGCCAAAGAAAATGGAAAAGATTACATTCGATTGGACACACACAGCGGAAACGAAAGAATAAATACGTATTACACCAGTTGTGGTTTTACTTATAAAGGAATCAGTACTATCGAATGGACAAATGAATTACCAGAACATTACAAAGAAGGTTCGTTTAGTTTGTTTGAGATTAAGCTGTAAACCATCCAGCAGATAATGCATCAAATTTTATCGGTTAATTTCAAAATCTTTAATTATTTCGGCATCAAAATAAGTAATATAATCAGTCATGACATCGCGTATTTTTTCTGAATTATCTTGAAAATAATTACTCAAATAAATATCCAATGTAAGCTGCTTATATTCTGGTTGCGTGTTTATAAAAATATGAGATCCCTTGAGGCAGAATGAAATTGTAAAACTGTCATTTTCAAAATCATGCACTACAACGCCAACCTTCTCCAATCCATATTTTTCTAAAATCGAATTAGTAACCGCAACAAAACCGCCGCTATCTGTAAGCTTCGAAATTTGGTCGACATGTAAAGTAACCAGTTTATGCAGTCCTGGCGAGTAAGGAGGTAAATCCATCAAATTATTTGTATTACACAAGAGCCAAATATATAATAATTTCTGTAATAAAATAATCTAAACAAAAGCATTTTTAACACCACTTTTCAGAACTATACATTTATAATTTTTCTGTTTTGAGAAGCAGAAGTGTTGATTTTCATTACAACTTTAGTCCCGCTATCCGCTATATCTTTTATGGCTCCCGAAGTCTCGGGACCGCCACAAAAGGATATCGCTTCTATCGGGGCTAGATTAGAACTTTTCGTTTTATTTATACTTTTCAAAATCAACCTCAACTTTCTCAAACAACGCTGCTTTTTCTAAAATCGAATTAATCTGAACCAGACCTTCTTGATTATTCTCAGCCATTACAAAAGCAAAACCCCAGATATCTTTCGAAAGCGTAAATTTCCCTATTTCAGAATCATAAGTCATCAAAACTTCATCATTCATCCATAAATCCAAAATATCGATCATTTTAGGTTTCAGCTCTCGAATTGTATTTAAAAAATCTGAATTGAAATTTTCACTTTCAGCACCGCTGAAAATATCTATCAAAAGTTCTGTCGATTGATAGCCCGGACGAAAATGGTATTTATATTGACTCATTATTTTTCAATACGTTTATAATGATAGCCTAAATTATAAGTAGATCCAGCCCAAAACATAAATAATAAAGCACCAGAATTATCAAAAGCATAATTTACTAAAAGTCCATTGTCTTTAGAAAGTCCAATTCTGGTTTTATAATTGTCATAGCCGCCAGCAAGATAAGGAACACCATGACGTTTCAAGTATGTATTATCCAGATAAAAGAGTCCATTTTTCAATTTTCCTCCCAGTTCAACATTCTCAATTATTGAATCCTCTTTTTTGGTAACAAATTGGAGTCGGTTTTTATCCAACAACTTAACCTCAACACGATAAGAATCTGAATAATCATATCTTAACCTATCCGATTTTACAAAATAATTCAGGCTGTGTGTTGTTTCAGGCTTTTCTGAATCTATTGTTTGCAGATTCCCTTTATTATCATATTTCGCATCAGGAAAAAGCACATAAGTTCCCTCCAGCTTTACTAAATCATTTTCTGATAATGATGATTTGTTTTTGTTTACCATTCTATTCGAAAATGAAGCACAAGAAGACAATAATAAAGTCAAAACAAAGGCGCATAATATTGATTTCATACTCTTTAGATAAGATTGTTATACTAATTTAGAGTTTATTTTTTTAATTATTACGTGTTTTAAATAAGAGAATCAACAATTATAGTTTTAAACTTTGTAGTTTTTTTATTGCAAACAATTTTTTATCTTGCTTAGTGTGTAAAACGCAGACCTACAAATCACGTTTCCAATAGCAGTAAAATTTTATCCTGAATTAAGAACTTTAACTATGAAAAACAAAATTTTAATTTCATTAAATTTAATACTACTGATGAGCTGTTCTTCAAAATCACAAGATTTATCTACTATAGACTTTAGCCAAAATGCAGAAACCTATCTTGACGGCCTTTCTTTTTCTTCCAAAACAGAACAAAAAGGGCATTATGAGGCAGTAGTTAACGGAGAAGATGCCAGTTTGAAATTAGTAGACAAAGGAGAACTCTCTACAAGTTATGTGTTTATGGGCGAAAAGAATACAGCACAGCTTAACTATGGCGGAATCCCGATAAATGATGTTATGGGTACAGCATTAACTGTTTATGAAAACAAAATTGCATTTATGAGAATAAATGTCAAAAACGATCAAAGCATAGCACTTTTAGATGTACTGAAAAAAAAGCTGGGCACGCCAACCGAAATAGTTAAAAGTGAAGATAATCCGTATGATGAAACGGACAAATCGCAAAAACTTCTGCTTGAGAAACTTCCCAACGAAACCAAAAAGGTAAAAGATGATGTTCTGGATGATTACACTCTTACCTATCCCGAGAATTTTATTTGGGACAAGAACGATGTCATTTATCAATTAACATTTTCCCCAACCGGAAATTACATCAGCAGTCAGCTTGTTGTGATTTCAAAAAAAGCATTCAAAGACAAAATAATAATGGGATATCATGCTCCAGATAAAGATCCTGTTTTGGGAAAGTATCTTAATTAAAATAAATAGAAAACAAAAATGCTCCCTTGTACGGGAGCATTTTTTCTCTTGCAGAGAGGAAGGGATTCGAACCCTCGATACAGTTACCCATATACTAGCTTTCCAGGCTAGCTCCTTCAACCACTCGGACACCTCTCTATTTTGGTCTGCAAAGAACACAAAAAAAAACTGAGTTAGAAAATATTTTTGCCACGAATTTCACTAATCTTCACTAATTTTCTTATTCTCAAAAAATTAGCTACAATTCGAATGAATTCGTGCAAATTGTAGAAAACTTCTTTTTACATACTTTTTCTAAATTCTTCCATAAACAATTTTACAGCCTTTTTTTGGTAAGCTCCTTCTATCGTTAACATAAACGAATCTCGTTTGGTGGTAACACCTGTAATATCAATTGCTTTAATATTATCCCAGCCCTTTAATGCTTTCCCTGTAACAATTGTAGCCCAATAATCGCTGTCGCCAACCAAACGTAATAAGGCGTGAACAGCATTTAACTCAATCGAAACTTTGGGTTTCATATTGTTTTTTAAAAACAATTCATCCAGAAATTCCCTTGAATTGAATCCTTTAACGGGCAAAATAAGCGGCATATCTTCTATCTTTTTAAAAGCAATTTTGTCTAAGGCCGCTAATGAATGATTTTTTGAAACTGCCAAAACTAGCTTTGATGTAAATAAAGGCACCTTTTGAAAAGGGTGTTCTATTTCGTTTGAAGAAATAACCAAAACCAGATCTAATTCGTTATTCAGTAGTTTTTGTTCTAAAGGTTCGGTTGTTCCATATTCGATAACAATTTTCAAATGCGGATACGTTTTGGCAAATAAATCAACGATAGGTAAAACCAAAAGCCCAAAAATATAGGTTACACCAATTCGTAATTCACCGCCAATCATTTGGTTCAAATCATCTATGGCTTGTTTACCGCTTTGCACATTTTCGATGACTTGCTTGGCGTGGATTAAAAAGACAGAGCCAGCTTCTGTAAGCTGGACTTTTTTCCCAAGTCTCACAAACAAAGGCATTCCGAGTTCTTCTTCTAATTTTTTTATTTGCTGCGACAGACCCGACTGCGTTACAAAGCACAATTCGGCAGCTTTTGTAAAGTGCAAAATTTCAGCTGTTTTAATAAAATATTCGAGTTGATAAATTTCCATATCGATAAGTTTAACTACTTATTATCAGTAAAATTATTAATTTTTCTAATGAAATCATAATCCCGACCTTTGTATTAAATATTTAAGATTATGTTTAAAGCGTTAAAATCAAAAAATTTCAAGTTATTCTTTTACGGACAGTCCGTATCTGTTATTGGGACCTGGATGCAGAAAACAGCCGTAAGCTGGATGGTTTACAGCATAACAGGATCTGTTTTCCTTTTGGGATTAGCAACCTTCTTAAGTATGATTCCGTCCCTGTTTTTAGCTCCTTTGGCAGGAAGTATTATTGGGCGTTACGACAGACACCGCGCCATGATCGTACTGCAGTCTCTTGCAATGCTTCAGGCAGGAAGTTTAGCTTTGCTTATTTATCTTAAAATTTACAATATCAACTTTATTCTGGCATTGAGTCTGATTCAAGGAATTATCAATGCTTTTGATATGACTTGCCGTCAAACCATGATGATTGATATTGTTGACAAAAGAGAAGATCTTCCAAATGCAGTTGCGCTTAATTCTACAATGAACAACTTTGCGCGTATTGCAGGTCCAGCGCTTGCGGGAATTATTCTGCATCAATATGGAGAAGACATTTGTTTTATTGGAAATTTCGTTAGTTACGTTCCCGTTCTAATTTCATTGTTAATGATGAAAATTACGCCACACATTAAAGCCGAAAACAAACTAAATATGCTGGACGATCTTGTAGAAGGTCTGGATTATGTAAAAAAAGAAACCGAAATGGCAAGAATGCTTCTTATGCTTACTTGCAGTAGTTTATTTGTAATTTCTTTTAATACTTTAATGCCGGTTTTTGCAAAAGATATTTTCAGCGGAAACGCGCAGACTTTCAGCTGGTTTGAAAGTGCTGCGGGAATTGGCTCTGTTCTTTCTGCCATTTATCTGGCTAATTTAAAATCGGCTGAGAATATGAATAAATTGATGATCGCAGCAAGTTTACTTCTTGGTTTCAGCATTATAATTTTAGCTCTTTCAAGTAATTTAACCATTGCTTTAATCTGTATGACGTTGAGCGGCGTTGGAATGATGGGACAAACTTCTTCTATAAACATATACATTCAGACTCAAAGCACAGTGAATATGCGTTCTAGAAGTATCAGCTATTACATGATGGCGTATCAGGGAATGATTCCTGTGGGAAGTTTGATTATTGGTTATGTTTCTCACTTTATCGGAACTCGTCATACCGTTGCCCTTCAAGGAATTATCTGTATTATTTCTGTAATTGTGTATGTGTATTACAAAAACCATAAAGTTTCAGAAGATTTGGAAACTTGTCCTGTTCCTTATCAGAATTCTAAAAATTAAATTTTAGGAATGGAAATTCCAATTTAAAAATTCCAAATTCCAATTATTCTTGTCATCCTGACGAAGGAAGGATCACACTAGTAATTCCGTATTCAAAAGAGCCAATCTTTGTCGAGTTTCTTGCGGAGATTTCTCCTTACGTCGAAATGACAAAAATGGGGGAATGTTTGAAGGAAAGTTTCAAAAATAAAAATTCCAAATTCCAAACTAAGCAAAGCGCAAAAATTGGAATTTGGAATTTAAAATATTGTAATTTAATTTTAAGATATCTCCCCGCGCAAAGCAGTCTCAAAAATAGCTTTAAACTCGTTTTGTGGAATATTATGTCCAAGCAGATACATTAGTTTTGTAATAGCTGCTTCTGTAGTAATGTCTTTTCCTGATATAACTCCAAGAGATTTCAAGGCCGTACTCGTTTCGTATTGTCCCATGTTTACGCTTCCGCCGGAGCATTGTGTTACGTTTACAATATACAAACCCGAGTCAATTGCTTTTTTGATTAAACTTAAAAACCAATCCTCAGTTGGTGCATTTCCAGAACCGTACGTTTCTAAAACAATGCCTCGTAAATCTGGAATAGAAAGAATTGATGCCAATACCACTTCACTCATTCCAGGAAACATTTTTATTATGGCTACGTGATTGTTCAGGTTTTTGTGAACGATCAAATCAGCGTTTTTATTTATGGGAAGAAATAAATGTCTGTTTAATTTTAAATGAACACCAGATTCTACAAGTTCAGGATAATTTGGTGCTGTAAAAGCTCTAAAATGTTCTGCATTTACTTTCGATGTTCGGTTGCCACGATATAATTTGTATTCAAAATACAAACAAACTTCTGTAATAACCGGCTTTCCATTTTCTTGAAGTGAAGCAATCTGAATCGCTGTAATCAGGTTTTCTTTTGCATCGGTACGCAAATCCCCAATTGGAAGCTGAGAACCTGTAAATACAACTGGTTTAGACAAATTCTCGAGCATAAAGCTCAATGCGGAAGCTGAATATGACATCGTATCTGAGCCGTGAAGCACTACAAATCCGTCATAAGCAGTATAATTTTCCTCGATAATTGTGGCAATTTTTGTCCACATTTCGGGATTCATATTAGAAGAATCAATTGGATGTTCGAATGAAATAGATTCGATTTCACAGTCCAATTGTTTAATTTCTGGAATCTTCTGTATTAATTTACCAAAATTGAATGCTTTAAGCGCTCCAGTTTCAAAGTCTTTGCTCATACCGATGGTTCCTCCGGTATAAATCAACAGTATTTTAGCTTTAGATGACATCTTGGTATTTCAATTTATTCACAACTGGATTAGCATACATCGCTAAAAACCCTTGTCTTGTAACAGGATTATCGCTTCCGATACGCATTTCTAAACGACGCTCAAAAAGTGATTTTTCGCTCTCTTTGTATTTGTGCGCAAATTTATCTGTTCCGTTCAAAATATCGTACGCAATAAAATTAGTCGGCCATAATTGGTAGTTTTTCAAAATAACATCGTCAATAGTTTGTGCCAGAGCCAGAACTTGTTTATTCCCATTGTCATTTTCAGCCACAATCTGATCGATTTCTGTATCCAAAACATCTCCAACAGAAATATGGATTCTTTTTTTAGTTCCCATGATACCACTTAAAATGGTCATGAAATCTTCGTTTTTATCTTTTACGTAAACTTCGTTATTTGCTTCTGCCATTAATTGCGGCATTTTCAAAACATCAGTCGGATCATATTCGTACGAAATCGAAACTGGAACAATTTTTAATTTCTTAAAATAATCCATTAGATTTTTCTCATCAGATCCCATTCCAATCATTTTTAAAACTCCTGGATTGGTTTCGTCGTTTCCGTCTTTTGTCCTTCCTTCTCTTTGTGCAATCCAAACCGAACGATTTTCGCGAAGCAGTAACTGCCCCATATATTCGGCTAATAATTTTGAACTTTGAAGCATTTCTCGAGGTGTTAATCCTCTTAAAACCAAAAAGTTTCTATTCAATTTTGCTAAAGTTGCCAAGAAAGCTTTTTTAACCAAATTATCACCAATTGCAGATGCTGTCATTACCAAACCATGTTCGAAAAGACAAACGTTTAATAGTGTTGTATCTAAAAGAATATCTCTATGATTGGAGATAAACAAATAAGAAGTGTTTTTTTCTAGTTTCTCAAAACCTGAAGTTGTTAAACCTTCAGAGCTTTTCTCCAAAACCTTTTGTATAGTATTGTAAATAAAGTTGCATTGAAAATCACGAATCGAATGTGTTTTTCTTAATTGATCCTTCCAAACCTCATCTTCTACTTCCGGAAAAGTAAAGTTCATCATTGTTTTCATCATCGGATGATTTACAACATCATGAAGTGCTTCATTTATTTCGGAATCATAAAACGGTCGAATGGCATCAAATTTCTGCATTATTTATATTGATTTTAAGTGGGCAAAAGAACAAAAAAAAAATTACATTAAAGTAACGAATACATTAAATCCCAAAAACGTCTTTGGAGTTTTGAGTTGTGACTGCTGCGATCTCTTCTTCAGAAACATCATATAGCCCTGCCAGTTTAGAAATTACATTGACCAAATAACTGCTTTCATTTCGTTTTCCTCTGTACGGAATTGGCGCTAAATAAGGCGAATCTGTCTCCAAAACAATATGTTTTAAATCAATCTGATTTAAAAACTGATCGATTTTTCCGTTCTTAAATGTTACCACGCCTCCAATTCCTAATTTCATATTATAGGAAATGGCCTGCTGTGCTTGTATTAAAGTTCCGGAAAAACAATGAAAAATCCCAAACAAATCTTCAGATTTTTCTTCTTCGAGAACTGCAAAGATCTCATCAAAAGCTTCACGACAATGAATTACAATTGGTAATTTGTATTGTTTTGCCAGCTGAATTTGTCTTTTAAAAGCGATCTGCTGTTCTTTTAAATGTGTTTTATCCCAATATAAATCGATACCGATTTCGCCGACAGCGTAGAATTTTCTTTTGGATAATTCGGTTTCAACATGCGCCAACTCTTCCCGATAATTATCTTTCACGTAAGTGGGATGCAGCCCCATCATCAGGAATACATTTTCAGGATAATTTTTTTCTAAATCGTACATTGACTGTGTCGCCGCTGCATCGATTGCAGGAATAAAAAAACGCGTTACTCCGGCATCAATAGCGCGCTGTATCATGTCGTCACGATCCTGATCAAATTCTTCAGAATATAAATGTGTGTGTGTATCTGTTATAATAGGTTTCAAATTCAAGGCTATAATTTTAAAGTTGTCAAAATTACGACAATATTAAAAGAATAGCAATTGGCTTCTAACAGAACGAAAAAAACCTTTGTCAAAGTTTCAAACTTTAACAAAGGTTATACTAAATCTATATTTTGTCAGACTGAGCGATCCCGAGTTTTCGGGAGAAGTCCAGCAAAGAAAAGCCCCCAATTCTTTTCGATTTGCTTTTGTGTCGTTCTCCCGAAGTTTCGGGATCGCTCAGGCGACATAATTTATTTATTTTCCAGTTTCAACAAATAATAAAGCACGTTCTAATACCTCATCTTTTCCTTCCTGAATTCCTTTTATGGTTGGTTTTATTTCAATATCAGGAATGATGCCAATTCTTTGCGTTTCTCGTCCGTCAGGATAATAAACGCCCATTCCGGTATATCTAGTATGAAATTTTTTGAAATCAATATCAATTGCATTTCCGTCTGTTCCTGCTGTCTGACTTCCTACGATTGTTGTATTTCCTGCTGTTTGAAAACACATCGCTGTCCATTCTGCCTGACTCATAGAATCTTCATTGAGTAAAACAATTACTTTGCCTTTGTAATTATCTTTATTTTCAATTCCAGATGATGTTCCTTCTTTCCATATATATTTTCCAGGATAATTTGGATAAGGGTATGTGTAAATGGCAAATTTTTCGTTATGAGCATTTAAAAAATCTGAAATTAAATTATAGGTTTGATTAGGATAATTTCTCATATCAAAAACAATTGCTTTAGTAGATTTTAAAGCTTCAATCATGTCTGGAATATTTCTGGGTTTTATAGCGCCCATATCGACATAGCCAATATTATCGTTTAAAAGTTTAAACTTTTCCTTAGGTTTTATAGCTCCTTTTTTAAATTCATTTCGATGGGAATCATGATAGTCAGACCAGATCATTGATTTTGTTTCGTACTTTCCATCTTTTAAAAATTCTACTGTAACAGTTTCAGAATTGCTGCTTAAAATCAGAGAAACCAATTTATCTAAATACTTCGCTTCGTTTGAAGCACAAATCAAATCTCGATTTTCTGCTGCAAATTCTTTTATCGTTTTACCATTTACTTTAGTAATTACTGCACCGATTTTAATATTATCTGCCACAGCCAGACTATCACCCAAAATCTCTGTGATAACTAATTTATCATCTATTATTTTACCTGTCGCCGGAAAATAATTTGATGCTTTAGTACCATAAATTGGACTTTCGACATGACTATCATTAAGTTTAGAAGTCAGTTTTTTTAATGCAATATAAAAATCGCCTTCATTTTTAGCATCAGCTATAGATGGTAATGACTGTTCCAAACTCAGATCCCATTTCTGATCCATTACATATTTATACGGAAAATAATATTCTATCAAATTCCAGTAAGCAAACAACATTAAGATTCTGTAATGTTTATTTGTGTAATCAAGATCAAAATAATTCTTTATGCTTTTAAAACTATCAAAACCTTGTCCAAATTCTTCTTCAGTTTGAAATCTATTCTCTTCAATAAATTTTAATTTCTTCGAAAGTTTTTTAGAAAACAACTTATTATTGAACCAGCTTAAATCGAAATTTTTATCAAAAAACACTACATCTTTTGGTGCAGGAATTGGTGCTATTTCTTTTATTGGTCCAAGATTATCAATCCAATTTTCCAGAATTAAGGAAAACTCTTCTTTGGTTTGGGCTTTTTCTATTTTTGGTAATTTTTCTAAAAGTTGATTATCCCAATTGATTCCTGCAATAGCGGCTTTGGGATGATAATATTTTAAGAATCCCCAGACTTTACAAGTAGCAGTAAGTTTTTCTGTCTCCGTAATCTTGGAAGCACTAAAAATGGTTTGAGAAAAAATGATAAAAAGAAACAATGTAATTTTTTTCATTGAAATCATTCGGTTAGGTTAGATTGTTTTTGGGCTAATTCTTTAAAAGAAAAATCGAAATTAGAATTAAAAATCTGGATTCGCTTGTGGTTTCCCGTAAAAGCAGGGAATTTTTTATTTTATTTATTATTGAAAGCATTTGAAAAGATAAAAAAAGCAACAAATTATATCTTCTACATCGTTAGTTTTTTGGTTATAATTGGCTTATTTTTGATTTTCAATCATATTTGGAATGGAAAATCTTCACGAAATTCTCAAAACAGAGAATTACAAAAAAATAAAATTCAAAATCACTAAAACGCAGCATTTACAGATAAAAGCCAAAATAAACGGTATTTCTGGAAATTTTATTTTAGACACTGGTGCATCCAATACGTGTGTAGGTTTTGAAAGTATTGAACGTTTTGAGTTGGCGGCGAAAAACTCAAAAACCAAAGCATCTGGAGCCGGCGGAACTGGAATGAAAACGCAGATTTCGTCTCAAAATAAATTGCAGTTAGGTTCTTGGAAAAACAAAGATTTCAGCATCGTAATTTTTGATCTTTCACATGTGAATGAAGCCTTAGAATCTTTTAAATCAAAGCCTGTTCATGGAATTATTGGAGCTGATGTTTTGTTGGAAGGAAAAGCTATAATTGATTATTTTAATCACTATTTGTATCTTAAATAGAAAATTCCACTTTTAAAAATTCCAATTCAACAAAAAAGTCTTCATATGGAAGACTTTTTATTATTCTATTTTTGGTTTATCCATTTCTGCTTTTGAAACCGTATGTTTTTTCAACGAAAAATAAGCAACAACTGTACTCAACAACATTAATAATCCTCCCAAAACAAACGGTGCTCCAGCAAATTTAAACGGCGCATCGCTGTGTGTGAAAAAGTAAAATGTATTTGCCATCATAGGCGGGCCAATAATTGATGAAGCACTCATTAAACTGGTTAAAGTTCCCTGAATTTCTCCCTGCTCGCTTGGTTCTACTTTACTAGCCACAACAGATTGTAAGGCTGGGCCGGCTATTCCGCCAAGGCAGTAGGGAATTAAAAACACAAACATCATCCAGCTTTCTGTTGCAAAAGCAAACAAGAGCATTCCGATTGTGTATAAAGCCAGACCTATATAAATGCTTTTTTCGTTTCCTATTTTTGGATTAATGAATCGAACTAATCCACCTTGTACAACTCCAACTAATAAACCAATAATTCCTAACGAAATCCCGATCATTCTTTCGTCCCAATTAAATTGGTAAATCGTGAAAAAACTCCAATTGCTTTGCACGGCATGAGAACCAACATATAAGAAAAATATAGCAGCAATTAATCCAATCAAAGTGGGATATTTTTTTAATCCGATAATTGCTCCAATCGGATTGGCTCGTTTCCAGTTAAAATCTCTTCTGTTTTCTTTTTTAAGGGATTCAGGTAAAATAAAAAATCCGTAAAGGAAATTTACCATACATAAAACAGCTGCCGCATAGAAAGGAACTCTAGATCCGTATTGTCCTAACAAACCTCCAATAACGGGTCCGATAATAAATCCTAGTCCGAAAGCAGCGCCAATTAATCCGAAGTTTTTAGCTCTGTTTTCAGCTGTACTTACATCGGCAATATAAGCAGAAGCAGTTGTAATACTAGCACCGGTAACTCCAGCAATAATTCTTCCTATAAAAAGCCAGACAATTGTTGGTGAAAAAGCTAATAAAATATAATCCAATGAAAATCCAAAAAGCGAAATCAAGATTATCGGTCTTCTTCCGAATTTATCACTCAAATTTCCAATTACAGGAGCAAAAACAAACTGGGTTATCGCATACGCGAAAGTCAGCCAGCCGCCAATTTTTGCTGCCTCGCTGATATCACCGTGAATTAATTCTTCGATTAATTTCGGAATTACCGGAATAATAATTCCCCATCCCGTTATATCAATTAACATGGTTATGAAAATAAAACCAATTGCAGCAGATTTATCTTTTTGTAGCATAGTAGTTTAGTAAGATGATGCAAATAAACATATTTTTAAACTAACAATAAAAAAATCCCAAATTCGAATTGAAAGGAATCTGGAGTTTTTTATTGAAAAATTAAAATTGCCTGAAGTTTTTGCACGCAGATTTAATATAGATTTAAGCAGATAAACGCAGATTTTTTTAATTTAATCTTCTAAATCTGCGTGAAATATTTTTGCTTAATTATAAAGAATCAATAAAAAAATCCCAAATTCCAATTGAAAGGAATCTGGGATTTTTTATTTTGAAATTCCAAATTCGGACTTTGGAACTTCACTATTGAAAATTAAAACTCTTAGTGGTTATGTTTCGGATTGAAACCGTCTTCGCTTAATTCTTTGTGCTCATAATCAGCAACCATTTCAGCTTCGTAATCGATTTTTTCTCCTTTAGAGAACTTACGGATAATTTTCTCCATAATATCATAGATTACAGGAACTACGATCAAGGTTAGGAATAATGACGAAATCAAACCTCCAATAATTACCCAAGCCAATCCGTTTTTCCATTCTGCTCCTGCTCCTGCTGCTAATGCAATTGGGAACATACCAAATACCATCGCAATTGTGGTCATCAAGATCGGACGTAAACGTGCGTGGTTTGCCTGAATTAATGCTGTTCTGATCGATTCTCCGGCAGCTCTTCGCTGATTCGTATAATCGACAAGCATAATCGCATTCTTACACACCAGACCAATCAACATGATGACCCCTAAAATGGTAAAGATGTTTAAAGTATTGTTTGTCAATGCTAGTGCAAATAAAACCCCAATGAACGAAAGCGGAATAGCAAATAAAACTACAAACGGGTGAACGAAACTGTCATATAGACCTACCATTACAAGGTAAACCAAGATAATAGCGGCTAATAATGCGATTCCTAATGTACCAAATCCTTCTGATTGGTTTTCTTGGTCACCACCCCAGATGTAGTTAACTCCAACTGGTTTTTGTAGTTTATCTAATTTTTCCTGCCATTGTGTAACAATTGTTCCTGCTGGCACCCCAACGTTCTGACCTTGCACAGTTACAGAAGCTGTTTTATCTCTACGCTCTAATTTACTTGGTCCAGAACCTTCTGTAATTGTTGCGAATTGATTTAATTTAATTTGCTGACCTGAGTTATTTACAAAAATCAAATTACTAACATCGGTAATGTTTTTTCTATCAAATTCATTGTATTTGATGTTGATGTCGTATTCGTATTCACCAGCTCTAAATTTACCGTCAGTATTACCACTATAAGCTGTCTGCATTGTTAAACCAACCGTTTGAAGTGTTAATCCTAAAGCAGCCATTTTATCTCTGTCAACTTGAACGTTAATCTCTGGGTTTCCGTCTTCAACTGTTAATTTAATCTCAGTTGTTCCAGGAATTGTACGTAATTCAGCTTCAGCTAATTTTGCAAATTTCATGGCACTTTCTACGTTTGGACCTGTTACAATCAAACCTAAAGTTGCATCTTCTGCTGTTCCTAAGATACCTACAGGAACCGTTTTAACTTTTGCACCAACTAATATTTTTTCCAGTTTACGTTTTGTTTTAGCTGCGTAAACGTTGGCATCGTCTGTACGATCTTTTTGTTCGATCATTTTAACGTCGATCTCTGCTTTGTAAGCAGTTGCCTGCGCCGCACCTAAACCTTCACTCGTTTGTCCTACAGTTGTAATTTGGCTGAAAACATATTTCTCTCCTTTTAAGAAAGCTTCTGCTTTTTGCGTCATAAAGTTAGTCTGCTCTAATGAAGCATCTTTTGGCATCTCAATTTGTACTAAGAATTCACCACTATCAGATGATGCGAAGAACTCTCCTCCAATATAACCACCTCCCATTAACCAGAAGATCGATCCAAAGAACATAACTAATACAACTACAATAGTTTTAATATAGTGATCTAAACACCAGTTTAATAAGTTTGAAATCCAGTCTGTGAAACGAGTTAAATAGCTTTCAAATCCAAGGATCACTTTTTCGAAAGCATTTTTACCTTCCAGATGTTCTAATTTTCCAAAACGTGAAGACAACCATGGAATAATAGTAAATGAAGCTAATAATGAGAACAATGTTGATATAATTACCGTAACACAGAATTGTGTAATAATGTTTGATACCAATCCGGTACTCATTGCAATCGGTAAGAACACCACCACAATTACTAAAGTAATCGAAGTTACTGTACCACCAATTTCGGCAGTTCCATCATAAGAAGCACGAATTTTGCTCTTACCCATCTCCATGTGTCGGTAAATATTCTCCAATACAACAATGGCATCATCCACAAGAATACCAACAACAAGAGATAAACCAAGTAAACTCATTAAGTTAAGCGTGTAACCTAATAAATAGATTCCGATAAATGTAGCAATCAAAGAGGCAGGAATAGATACCATTACGATCAATGAGTTTCTAATGCTGTGCAAGAAAAACAACATTACAAATGCTACCAAAACTACAGCAATTAATAAATCGTGTACAACAGAATCTGCTGCTTCAAGGGTAAATACGGTACTGTCTTTTGCAACATCTAATTTCAATTGAGAAGATTTGTAATCACTCTCTAATGTTTTAATTGTTTTAATCAACTGCTCACTTACCGCAACGGCATTTGCATCTGATTGTTTTACAATTTGAAGTACAATTGCACTTTTTTGGTCAACACGCGCAATTTTCTCCGCGATTTTTTGTGTATCCTGAACATCAGCAATATCTCCTAAACGAACTTGAATTCCGTCTTGAGAAGAAACTACTAAGTTTCTTAATTCATTAACATTTTTATATTTACCCGCTAAACGAATTAATATTTTTTGGTTACGAGTTTGGATGTTACCCGTTGGGAAATCCAGATTCGAAGTCAAAATAGTCTGTTGTACCTGAGGAACAGAAAGTCCGTAACCCTGCATTTTAACAGCGTCAAGATTTACCTGAATCTCACGTTCCTGACCACCGATAATATTTACCTGTGCCACACCTTGTACACGAGATAAAACTGGAGCAATCTTTTTATCGATCAAATCGTAAAATTCAGCTTCGTCCATTCTACCATTCGCACCAAGCGTCATAATTGGTAAATCACTCAAAGAGAATTTAGTCAAAGACGGCGGATCAGCATCATCTGGCAAATCACTCAAAATCGCGTTGATTTTACGCTGCGCATCGTTCATCGAAATATCTACATTGGCAGTAGAAAGTAATGTGATCGATACTACAGATAAACTCTCATAAGATTTCGAGTCAATTTTCTTGATATTTTCCAAAGATGCAATCGCATCCTCAATTTTCTTTGTAACGGTATTTTCAACCTCACTTGGAGAAGCTCCTGGATAAACAGTTGAAACCGTAATAACGTTGGTTTCAAATTTTGGGATCAGCTCGTAACCTAACTGGCTGTAACTGAACAATCCACCTAGAATCAGAATTGTAAACAATACAATTACTAACGACGGACGTTTTATGGATATTTCGGCTAATTTCATATTTTTTTAATGCTATAGGCTTTAGGCTGTAGGCTTTAAGCTTTAAGGTTTAATTTCATATTTTGTTTTTAGGCTCTAGGCTTTAGGCTTTTAAAAAGCTTATTGCTTATTGCCTATAGCTTAAAGCTTACTTAATAATTTCTACTGTATTTCCGTCTTGTAAGTTGATTTGTCCTGTAATGATTACAGTATCTCCGTCATTCAATCCATTGATAATTTCAACTTTATCCCCTAAGATTCTTCCAGCAACCACTTTTTTCAATTTTGCTACGTTATTTTCAACTACGAAAATTTCGTTAGTGCTCACACTTCCAACAAATGCATTTCTAGGAACAACTTTTAAACTTTGTTTTTGATTGTTTGAACCAAAAGTTGCAGTTCCGTACATACCTGCTTTTAGGTCGTTGTTAGCATTGTTTGTGATTTCAATTTCAACTGGGAAGTTTAAAGAAGCATCTGCTTTTGCAGCGATGAACGTAATTTTTCCTGTGAAATTTTTATCAGGATAAACACTTGCAGCAATATCTACTGTACTTCCTAATTTTAAACTTGCTACTTGGCTTTCGTTTACTGTAACTGTTAATTTTAATTTAGAAACATTTACAATATCAAACAAAGCAGTTGCAGGCATTCCAGCTAAAATAGATCCCGGCTCAATATATTTTTTATTAATATATCCGTTAATTGGAGCTTTTACTTTAGTATCTCCAACATTAATATTGGCTTGAGTCAAACTAGACTGAGCGTTTGTCAAAGCTAATTTTGCCTGATCTAATTGTTGTTTTGTAACACCGCCGGTTTTAAAAGCATTTTCGTATCTGCTGTAATCAGATTTTGCATTTTGGTAAACTGCCTGAGCTTGTTGTGCATTTACATTAATAACATCTCCTCTTACTGTTAATAATGTTTGACCTACTCTTACATAATCTCCTTCTTTAGCTAAAACACTAATTACTTTTCCAGATTTTTCTGCAGAGAAAGTAAGTTCTTGAATTGGCACAAAGTTTCCATTTGCAGTAAAAGCAAGATTTACATCTTCTGTTTTAACTGTTGCCACTTTTACAGATATTGCAGCATTTTTTTCGGCTACGACAGCAGTTTTACCTTCGTTTTCAGCCTTATTTTTATTTAAGATGTAGCTAATCCCAGCAAATGCTACGGCTATGATTACGATTGTTATAATAATTTTCTTCATTGTAATTAGTTATTTAATAAGAGATTTAAGTTGGCCTTTCGATTTAATTAGAGATATTTCGGCAATTTTATAATTTAAAACTGCTCTTGTATAATTGTTTTGAGCTTCAAGTGATGCGTTTTCAGCGTCTAATAAATCGGTTAAAGATGCTAAACCTTGAAGGTAATTGTTTTTGGTATTGCTCAGAATTTCAGTTGCCAGACGCATGTTTTCTTTTTGGTTCTCGATAGTCACCAAGTTATTCTCGATTTGTGCCATTGCATTTCTGTAATCTAAATCAAGAGAAAGTTTGGTGTCTTTAATATCTTCCTGAAGTGATCTGATTTCTACATCAGCCTGTCTTACTCTTGCACGAGTTCCGAAACCTGTAAAAATTGGCACATGTAAATTCAATCCAATTCCTGAGTAATCTGACCAATAAACTCCCGAAGAAGGTTTTGCGAACCAAGGGAATTCAGGGCCTTGACCAATATAATTATATCCTGCAGTTAATGAAAGTGTTGGATAATATGCTGCTGCAATCGCTTTCTTGTTATATACCAAAAGCTCTTCTTGTTTTTTCAAAAGCAGATATTCTGTTCTGTTTTCGATATTTGGTTCCTCTGTTAAAGAAGCTGGAACAACTTCAAATTCTTCTTTTGGCATGTCGATTTGAGTTTCAATAGGCATTCCCATGTAAAACTTCAAAGCATTTTCTTGTAATGTAATTTGGTTTTTAATCTGCTGACGTTCCGTATCAATGTTTGACATTTTTACGATAATACGATCTAAGTCAATTTTTTTAGCCAAACCATTATCAAACTGACCTTGTACGATATCACGAACTTTTGTTGTGTTTACGTAATTGCTGTCTAATAAAGTAAGTCTTTCTTTTTGTACATAAACTGAATAGTAGTTATTTGCAACTCTTTCAATAACCTGTTCTTCTGTTAACTGGTCGTTTATTTGATAAAATTCACGAGTAGATTTTGCCGCTTTTAAACCTGTAAAAACAGATTGATCAAAAATCGCCTGAGTTAAAGAAAGTCCTGCAGTAGAAGTCCATGTTTGTCCAAATGCCGCCTGAATTGTAGTTCCCGGCGCACCAAATCCTGCTCCATCAATAACAGTAGTCTGAATAATTGGATTGTATGTTAGGTTTCCATTTGCAGAAATCTGAGGTAACGCTCTCGAACGCACTTCCTGAATTTTGTATTCGCTGTTTTCAACCTGAAGTTTTGCTTTTTTAGCATCGGCTTTGTTTACAAGCGCATAGCTAACGGCGTCTTTTAAGGTTAAAGTGGTTACTTGTGCGTTGACAGACAAGCCAATTGTGCACAAAACTATAAGAACTATTCGTTTCATATGTAGTTAAATATTTATTTATTGATGATTAAAAATCACCTTTATTATGGATTGATGATTATGCTGTAATTTTCTTAAGTTGTTTCTCTAGTTCTTCCACTCCTTTTTCTGTTGCCATTGCACGAGTGTGGTATTCTAATGCTTCTAATTCTATTCGTTGTGCTTCACTTTCAGAGACTGTATTTTCATTAATGTGAAAAATCAATGTGTAATAAAATTTTACATAAGTCTCTATATTCAGATCGGCTCTGTAAAGTCCTTCTTGGATTCCCTTTTCAATATTATCCCTGAAACATTGTGTGCATTGATCTACTTCGTGCGACAATATGTTTTGATAAATTTCAGGGTAGTGTTTTTTCAACTGGTAAAGAGGTGATGTATCCATATTGTTTTTAAACATATCACGAAACATCTCTCTAATTTCAAAATTCTCATGGATCGCATTATAATCTTTAGCTACAATGGTATCCATAATTTCATGAACTTGTCTGTGGACCATCGAAGTGCTTTCTTCAACCAAAACTTCTTTATTACAGAAATATTTATAGATCGTTTTTTTTGAAATACACATTTCACCTGCAATATCGTCCATTGTAACACTCTTAAAACCAAGCTTTAAAAAAAGCTCACTTGCTTTTGCTATAATTTTCTCTTTCATTTTAATTTTCTCAATTGCCTTACAAATATAACTCGGAAACTAAAATCTAAAAAAATAGTTTCCATTATTTTTGTAATAATTTTACATTAAATTATTTTTTATGTAAGATTTATATGCTAAATTCAAGATTTGCGATTAGCTTAATATCTTTTCCAAGAGCTAAACCGCCATTGTGGTGAAAAGAATTATAATCTAAACCAAAATCCTGACGTTTAATATCACCTTTAATTTCAAAAGCAACTTTTCTTTCTCCGTTATAAGTGTTCACTCCAATAAACTCTGCATCAAGTTCTACAACTCGAGTCACATCTTTTATGGTTAAATCTCCTTTAAAGAAATTAATGTTGTTATTTATTTTTTGAAATGAAGTTGATTTAAAACTTATTATTGGATGTTCGTCTACATCAAAAAAGTCTTGCAGCTGTAAATTGGTATCAATTTGCTGAAAGCTTTCTGTTTTATTATTAATATCCAGTGAAAATTCAACCGACGCATCTTCTATTTCATTATCTTCAAGACTCACATAACCACCAAATTTGTTTGTTGTTCCTCCCAAATAAGCGATTATCGAATGTCTCATTTTAATTAAAACATCTGATTGAGTAGAATCTAAAGTCCATGTTGTTTTCATAAATAACTGATTTAAATGAGTTTATTAATTTTTCAAAACTCGAATGGAAACTTTTATAGTGTTTTGAGTTTCCGCTTAACGCTGCAAATATAGACAGGAAACTGTAAATACCAAAAAAGTTTCCAAGTTTTTTCTAAAAAATTTTAACAAATTCATTTTAAGCCTTTTTTAATTTGATTTTTAATGTTTTCGCAGCAATTAAAATTTAGAAAGCAAAAATTCATAATGGAATTGTATCTTTGAAGCTCATAAATCAGAATTTCATTTTATGCACGATATAAGTCAGTACCAGGATTTTTTTATTGATTATCTAAAGAAACAAGACATACATAAAGAACCTATAAATCTTTACGAACCTATTGAATATATATTAGGGCTTGGCGGAAAACGCATTCGTCCTGTTTTAACTTTGATGGCTGCGGAAGTTTTTGATACTGATTATACTGCTGCACTTCCTGCTGCAATGGCCGTTGAAGTTTTTCATAACTTTTCATTGGTACATGACGACATTATGGATGATGCGCCTTTGCGAAGAGGACAAATTACCGTGCATGAAAAATGGAATTTAAACACTGGAATACTTTCTGGCGATGCCATGCTGATCTTGGCTTATCAATATTTTGAGCAATATGAACCCATTATTTTTAGAAATTTAGCCAAGTTATTCAGCAAAACTGCTCTTGAAGTCTGTGAAGGACAACAATGGGACGTAGATTTTGAAACCCGCAAAGACGTAACGATTCCCGAATATCTAAAAATGATCGAATACAAAACAGCTGTTTTAGTTGCCGCCGCCATGAAAATGGGTGCTATTGTTGCTAAAACTTCTGAAAAAGAAGCCGATTTAATCTACGATTTCGGATTGAATTTAGGACTCGCTTTCCAATTACAAGATGATTATCTAGATGCTTTTGGTGATCCTGAAACCTTCGGAAAACAAGTTGGAGGTGATATTATTGAAAACAAAAAAACCTATTTATACCTAAAAGCTTTAGAATTTTCTGCTGACGAAAAAGCCGCAGCATTAGAACAATTATTCAGTTTACAATTAGAAGATAATTTAGAAAAAATCGAAACTGCGAAGTCTATTTTTAACAAATCTGGAGCTTCAAAAGCAACACAAGAAGCAATCGAAATGTATACTTTTAGAGCTTTTGAAACTTTAGAAAAAATGGAAATCAATGCTGAAAAGAAAAAAGTCCTAAGAACTTTCGGCGAAAATTTAATGGGACGTAAGGTTTAGTAATCAGTTTTCAGTGTCAGTTTTCAGTAAAATCTAAAATCAACAATCTAATATCTAAAATCTCATGTTTGTAGCACCAATTAGTACAGAAGCACTTTTAGATCAAGCGCAGGCAGAGACTTTATATTTAAGCCTGATTGAGCAGATGAATAAAGATTTTAATCTGGCGAATGAAGGAATTGATTTTCCATTAAGCATTTCTCCCGACGAATTGAAGATTCAGCTTCACGAAAAAATCTACCGCATGATTCAGTACAAATTTGCTGAATACCTGAATCTCCTTTACATTATTGATGTTCCCGAAAATGACATTAAAAAACTCGATGGCTCAGATTTAGTCATTCTGGCTGAACAAGTTGCCTTTTTAATTTTAAAAAGAGAATGGCAAAAGGTTTGGTTTCGGAATTATTATAGATAAAGACTCTAAATTTAAAATAGTTTATTATTTATTCCAGAAATAATTATAATATTTGTAGGACAAACTCCAAATCCTATGAAAAAAATTCTACTATTTATTTCTTTAACGATTTTACTAATTTCATCTGCTTGTTCATCAGAAGAAACACCTCTAACTCCAGAAAATCCTGAAACGCCAACTGAAACGCCTCCACTAACTGTAACAGCCACAAAAGTTGACGTAACAATTTATGGTAGCAGTGATGGTGCCGTTACAATAACTCCAACAGGAGGAACACCTCCATATACTATAACACCTTCCCAAACTGCTTTAGGTGCGGGAGATCATACATTTACCATTACAGACAGTAAAGGACAAACTATTACAATAACTACGCAAATCGCACAACCAAAAGCAACAATTCCTCAATCTGCTTTGCTTAGACCTGCAATAAAAAATATCAATAAAAATTCAACTACAGGAAAAACTACTGCGACCGCCAAACGCGTAATTAAATCCATTCAATTTGATAAGGACAAATATAAAATTGATGAAGCTTCTGATTATTCATTAACAGACAATTTATATTCTACAGTTGAAGACCAGCTTAATACAAATACTCCGAAGGGAGATATTAGAACCTATACCTATAATGATGCAGGTCAACTAATACAGATTTACATCCAAAAAGGACCAAATTCACTGGGCTCGTCTGGAATAGAATTTTCGTATGAATATGATAGTGATGGCAATGTTGTTAATAAAAATACACCTTACACGTATGAAAACGGATTAATTACAAGTGTGTTAATGGATGGCTATCTAACTCTGTATACTTACGACGCTCAAGGCAGAGTTATTAGCCGAAAAGGGAATCTTAATGCATCCTCTTTCGAATATACAGATCAGGTAGTAAAGGAAACCAGATTTGATGTCATTCCTGCCACTGGAGAAGTACCAACTGGAAGGATTATCGTAACAAAATACGACAGTACAAAAGCTGGAATTTATAATAACGAACCATATTATAAAATTGCCACTACATTTTCATCTATCCTTGGACAAACATTACCAAATCCATATTTGCATATAATTAATCAAACTATGATAGATAATGATGTAGTACAAAAATCACAATCGTATAAATATTTTTATGACACTGACGGATATCTTATAAAAGTTGATGATGGCATGTATGTAACAATTTATACTTACGAATAATAGCCAACAAATTGAAAATTATTTACTCCTAAAACTTATTTATTTCATTGTGCAATTCGATTCCATTTGTTTAAATAAGTAAATATAAACTTCAAATAATTTTAACCTTCGAATCTTAGAACCTCAGGAACTTAGAAATAAACCCTCACAAAAGGCATAAATCCAGATCCGTAAAGGCTTTTATTGGGATTGTATAAAACATCATAACGAGCACCAATAGTTACATTTCCAGTTCTGTAACCTGCACCAAGATACAAAGCAGTATTCCAATAACTATCAGAGAAAGCAGGTCTGTTAATATTAGAATCGTATCTTGTATCTACTCTCACCTGCTCCAATTCTGCAGACAATTGAAGTTCAGGAATAGGATTTACAAGTCCAATTAAACTACCTCCATAAACATACGATTCATAATAATCTCTTGAGTTTAAGTAACCAAATTGTAAACCAACACCAACGGCAACAATTTCGTTAACATTGTAAATAGCACTTGGCATAACAGAAATGTCTGTGTAACCAGAACCAATTCCTAAACCTAATCCGCCGCCAAATTGAACTTTTTCCCAGAAATGATTACTGTTGTCTATGACATATTTTTGTTGTGCGATAGAATAACTTGAGAATAAGACTGTCAAAATCACAAAATAATATTTGCAATCGATTGAAATTTGAATTTTATTCATAGTTAACGTTTATTTTAACAAATTTTTACGTAAAAGTACGTAAAAAAAAGATTTAAATAAATGTGATTGTTGTACTTTTGCCTTTCTATATAACAAAAAGTATATTCACTCATATTATGGATAGGTTTTCATTTTTAAACGCAGCGCATACCGAGTTTTTTGCACAATTATACGATCAATATTTAGTAAACCCAGACAGCGTTGAGCCTAGCTGGAGAAGTTTCTTTCAAGGTTTTGACTTTGGAATGACTACTTATAACGACGAAAATCCTGTGCAGACTATCGTTGAGTATGTGACTAACGACAACACAGATTACAGTCAGATTTCAGAAAAACTAAAGAAAGAATTCAACGTTCTTAAATTAATTGACGGATACCGTACGCGCGGGCATTTATTCACGAAAACGAATCCTGTTCGTGACCGTAGAACTTCGTCTCCAACATTGGATATCGAAAACTTCGGATTATCTACAGCTGATCTTTCAACTGTTTTTGATGCGGCACAAACTATCGGACTTGCACCATCTTCTTTACAAGATATTGTAAATCGTCTTAAAGCGATTTACTGCCAGCATATCGGTATTGAATATATGTATATCAGAAATCCTGGCGTTGTAAAATGGATTCAGGATAAATTGGCTGTAAATGTTAATCAGCCAAATTTCTCTACAGAAGAAAAAAAATCGATCTTAAATAAATTAAACGAAGCTGTTTCTTTTGAGAACTTTTTACATACTAAATATGTAGGACAAAAACGTTTCTCATTAGAAGGTGGAGAATCTATTATCCCGGCTTTAGATGCTTTAATCGAAAAAGCTGCAGAACAAGGTGTTGAACAATTCGTAATGGGAATGGCTCACCGTGGCCGTTTGAACGTTTTGGCAAACATCTTCGGAAAATCTACTCAGGATATTTTTGGTGAGTTTGACGGTAAAGATTACGATCAGGAATATTTTGACGGTGACGTAAAATACCACTTAGGTCTTACTGCCGACAAAAAAACAAGATCTGGAAAAAGCATCAACATCAATTTAGCACCAAACCCTTCTCACTTAGAAACTGTTGGAGCTGTAATTGAAGGAATTACAAGAGCAAAACAAGATAAATATTTCCCAGAAGATTTTTCAAAAGTATTACCTATCGCCTTACACGGAGACGCTGCAATTGCAGGACAAGGGATCTTGTATGAAATCATTCAAATGGCACAGCTTGACGGTTACAAAACTGGAGGAACAATCCATATTGTAATCAACAATCAAGTTGGTTTTACTACAAACTATTTAGACGCTCGTTCATCTACTTATTGTACAGACGTTGCCAAAGTAACGCTTTCACCAGTTTTACACGTAAATGCTGATGATGCTGAAGCTGTTGTACACGCAGTATCTTTTGCATTAGATTATAGAATGCAGTTTGGACGTGACGTATTTATCGATTTATTAGGATACAGAAAATACGGTCATAACGAAGGTGATGAGCCTCGTTTTACACAGCCGGTTTTATATAAAATCATCGCAAAACATAAAAATCCAAGAGATATTTACGCTGAAAAATTATTGTCTGACGGCGTAATCGATGCTTCTTATGTAAATGCTTTGGAAAAACAATACAAATCTGCTTTAGAAGAAAACTTAGAAGCTTCTCGTAAAAAAGATTTGACAATTATAACTCCATTCATGAAAAACGAATGGGATGGTTTTGTTCAGGTAACTGATACACAAATGCTTCAAAAAGTAGATACTACTTTTAATAAAGAAGGATTAGATTCTATCATCAATACAATCTCGACGTTACCAGAAGACAAGAAATTCATCAATAAAATAACTAAAATTGTTACTGACAGAAAAACAGGATACGACAATAACACTATTGATTGGGGAACTGCAGAAGCTCTAGCTTACGGTTCACTTTTAACAGAAGGATTTGACGTTCGTATTTCTGGTCAGGATGTTGAGCGTGGTACATTCTCTCACCGTCATGCAGTAGTTAAAGTTGAAGATTCTGAAGAAGAAGTAATTCTTTTAGATGCAATCGAAAACAAAAAAGGAAAATTCGGCGTATTCAATTCTCTTTTATCTGAGTACGGAGTTCTTGGTTTTGATTATGGATATGCATTGGCAAATCCAAATGCATTAACAATTTGGGAAGCACAATTTGGAGATTTCTCTAACGGAGCTCAAATCATGATTGACCAATATATTTCATGTGGTGAAGATAAATGGAACAACCAAAACGGAATTGTTTTATTATTACCTCACGGATATGAAGGACAAGGTGCAGAACACTCTTCTGCAAGAATGGAGCGTTACTTACAACTTTGTGCAAGACAAAACATGTATGTTGCCGATTGTACAACGCCAGCCAACTTTTTCCACTTGTTAAGAAGACAAATGAAAACGAATTTCCGTAAACCATTGGTAGTTTTCTCTCCAAAAAGTTTATTAAGAGATCCTAGATGTGTTTCTACAGCAGAAGAATTAGCTACAGGAAGTTTCCAAGAAACAATTGACGATAATACAGTGGACAAAAAAGGCGTAAAAACTTTAGTATTTGTTACTGGTAAATTCTATTATGACATTACTGCAGAAAGAGAAAACAACGGAAGAAATGACGTTGCGGTTGTTCGTATCGAGCAATTATTCCCTTTACCAGTTGAACAGTTAAAAGCAATTATCTCACAATATCCAAATGCAGATGATTATGTTTGGGCCCAAGAAGAACCTAAAAATATGGGAGCATACAGCTTTATGTTAATGAACTTTGATCTTGTAAAATGGAGATTGGCTTCATTAAAAGCATACGCTGCACCGGCATCAGGAAGTTACACACGTGCAAAACGTCGTCATGCAGATGCAATTAGAATGGTATTCGATAAAAATTTATTCAGATAAAAAGAAATGTTTCAAGTTTCAGTCCCGATAACTATCGGGATTGAAACCATAAAAACCTTAAACAAAAACAAAGATGATTTTAGAAATGAAAGTCCCATCACCAGGGGAGTCAATAAAAGAAGTTGAAATTGCAACTTGGTTAGTAAAAGACGGAGATTATGTAGAGAAAGATCAGGCTATTGCTGAAGTTGATTCAGACAAAGCTACTCTTGAATTGCCTGCTGAAATGAGCGGTGTAATTACACTAAAAGCAGAAGAAGGTGATACAGTTGCAGTAGGTGCTGTAGTTTGTTTAATTGATACAGATGCTGCAAAACCTGCAGGTGATGCACCAGCAGCTCCAGCAGCTGAAGCTCCGAAAGCAGAGGCTCCGAAAGCAGAGGCTCCGAAAGCAGAAGCTCCAAAGGCAGAAGTAAAAGCTGAAGCTCCAAAAGCAGCTCCAGCAGCAACAAGTTACGCAGCGGGAACTCCATCTCCAGCAGCAAGAAAAATATTAGACGAAAAAAATATAGCTCCAGCAACAGTTTCAGGAACTGGAAAAGGCGGCAGAATTACTAAAGATGATGCTGTAAATGCAGTACCTTCTATGGGAACTCCAACTGGTGGAAGCCGTGGATCTGAGCGTACAAAATTATCTATGCTACGTCGTAAAGTAGCAGAAAGACTAGTTTCAGCTAAAAATGAAACTGCTATGCTTACTACTTTTAACGAAGTAAACATGACACCAATTAACCAAATTCGTAACGAATACAAAGATGCTTTCAAAGCAAAACATGGTGGTCTTGGTTTAGGTTTTATGTCATTCTTTACAAAAGCAGTTACAAGAGCTTTAGAATTATATCCAGATGTTAACTCTATGATGGATGGTGATTATAAAATCGCTTATGATTTTGCAGACATCTCAATCGCTGTTTCTGGACCAAAAGGATTAATGGTTCCTGTAGTTCGTAATGCTGAACTTTTGACTTTCCGCGGTATTGAAGCTGAAATTAAAAGATTGGCTTTAAGAGCTCGTGACGGTCAAATCACTGTTGACGATATGACTGGTGGAACTTTTACAATCACTAACGGTGGTGTTTTTGGATCTATGTTATCTACTCCAATTATCAACCCTCCTCAATCAGGGATTTTAGGAATGCACAATATTATTGAGCGTCCAATTGCTGTAAACGGAAAAGTTGAAATTCACCCAATGATGTACGTGGCACTTTCTTATGACCACAGAATTATCGACGGACGTGAGTCTGTTGGTTTCTTGGTTGCTGTAAAAGAAGCTTTAGAAAATCCAGTAGAATTATTAATGAATGGCGATGCTAAACGTGCTTTAGAATTGTAATCAAAAATAATTTTCAATAGTATAATAAGACCTGTTCATTTATTTGAGCAGGTTTTTTTTGCTTCAAGCAATTATTTCAAACCACTTTTTCTGACTAAAAATTTCTTCTTTAAAAAATTATTTAGAATAAATAAGAATAACTTGTATAATTAGCAATCAACTATTACATTTGCGCTATTAAAATCAATTCTAAATAAAAATGAAATTTAAATTTACAATTTCGCTTTTGACTTTATGCTTTATTCTGTTAACTGGAACATCTGTTTGGGCACAGCAGAAAGCAGCCGTAAAAGGTCAAATTAGTTCTAATGAAAATGAAACTGTTGATAATGTTTCTGTAGTTTTAAAAGGAACAAAAATTGGTACAAATACTGATGCCAATGGAAACTATGAAATTAAAAATCTTAAACCAGGTAATTATATTCTGAGAGTTTCTGCCGTTGGATTTACATCAAAAGAAAAAAGTATTACACTAAATAGTGGAGACGAAATAATTGAAAATTTTACTATTTCTTCAAATTCTGAACAATTAAGTGAAATTGTAATTAACGGAAATGCAAAGAAAAATACTTTTGCACGTAAAGAAACACAACAAGTTTCAAGATTACCTCTTAAGAATCTTGAAAACCCACAAGTTTACACTACAATTACAAGCGAACTTTTAAAAGAGCAAGTTGTTACAAATATTGATGACGCTTTAAAAAATGCTCCAGGATTAACACCGCTTTGGGCTTCTACAGGACGTGGAGGCGATGGAGCAGGTTATTTCTCACTAAGAGGATTTGCAGTACAGCCAACTATGATCAACGGATTACCAGGATTATCAAACGGAGGTTTAGATCCTGCTAATATTGACAAGATTGAAGTAATCAAAGGACCATCTGGAACTTTATTTGGAAGCAGCCTTATTTCTTACGGAGGTTTAATTAACTTAACTACAAAAAAACCTTACGATCGTTTTGGAGGCGAAGTGAGTTACATTGCAGGAAGTAACGGTTTAAACAGAGTAACTGCTGATGTTAATACTCCTGTAGATGAAGAACACAAAATTAACTTCCGTGTAAATACAGCTTACCACACTGAAAACAGTTTTCAAGATGCAGGATTCAAAAAATCATTCTTTTTTGCTCCATCATTATCTTACCAAGTAAATGACAAACTTTCGTTTTTCATTAATACGGAATTCATGAACAACAGACAAACTAATGCTACTATGTTATTTTTAGATAGAGGCGCACCGTTAAGAGTTCATAATATTAATGAATTAGGTTATGATAACAAACGTTCTTATACTAGTAACGAGTTGGCAATCGAAACTCCTTCGTACAACTTACAAGCTCAGATGAATTATAAATTTAATGATCAGTGGTCTTCTCAAACTGTTGTTTCAAGAGGCTCATCTTCATCTGACGGATACTATTCTTATATATATGAGGGCACACAATTTGCTCCAGATGAGATATCTGAAGGGATTGTTTTAGCACGTTACATGAATTACCAAAATTCAACAACGCTTACAACTGACATTCAGCAAAACTTCATTGGCGATTTCAAAATCGGAAACATGAGAAACAGAATCGTTGCTGGTTTAGATTACTTTAATAGAGGATTGATTGACAACAGTTCAAATTATGTAACAAATGGTACTATTTATATTGGTAATCTAGATGTAGCAACTGTAAACCAATACCTTTATCAAATAACTGACCCAACTAAATATATTACAAACGGAGATAATGGAAATCTAACTAAAGCAGGAACTGACGCACTTATAGCTGATGCTGGAATTAGCATGAACAGAACAAAACAAGAAGTTTACAGTGCTTACGTTTCTGATGTATTTAACTTTACTCCTGCTTTGTCTGCAATGGCGAGTTTACGTGTGGATCGTTTTATAACTGCTGGAAATGTAGCAGTAAAATCAGACGATTTTAATCAAACTGCTTTTTCTCCTAAATTTGGTTTAGTGTACCAGCCAATTCTTGATAAAGTTTCGATTTTTGCAAACTACATGGATGGTTTTGCTAATTCTGCTCCTGTGACAGAAATTTTAGCTGACGGAACTAGTCGCCCTAGAACTTTTAGACCAGAGCACGCTAACCAATTTGAAATTGGAACAAAATTAAATGTATTTAAAGATAAACTTTACGCTACATTCAGCTACTACGATATTCAAGTTAAAGATCAGGTTTACGTAGTTTACGGTGCAACAACTCAAACTGCTTACCAAGATGGAGCACAAAGAAACAAAGGTTTTGAAGCAGAATTTGTTGCAAATCCAGTTGCAGGATTAAACATTGTAGCAGGTTACAGCTATGTTGATGCAGTTTTAAATGCTGGAGATCCATCTTTCATAGGACACAGACCAGAAAGTTCTGGACCAAGAAACTTAGCAAATCTTTGGGCTAGTTATAAATTCCCAGAAGGCGATTTACAAGGTTTTGGTTTAGGTTTTGGAGGTAATTATGCTGATAAAAACTTAATTATGAACAGAAATGTGGTTGGTCAATTTGCATTGCCATCTTACGCTGTTTTAAATTCATCATTATTCTACGGAACAGAAAAATACACATTAACATTAAAATTAGACAATATTGCTAATGTTGATACTTACGATGGTTGGTCTACAATTCATCCAAGAAACATGAGAACTGTTTCGGCAAGTTTCTCTTATAGATTTTAATAAAAGAATAATTAAAACACCTTTCTATCATTAGAAAGGTGTTTTTTAAATTTAAGATTATGATTACTATTGCCAGTCTTATTGTTTTTTTAGCTTTTTATACGCTTTACTATACTTCAAAAAGAGCGGTTTTGTCGTATGATTTAGGTTTTGAGAAATGGATGCAGAAAAATCCAAAACCAACAAAAATCATCGGATTAGGGCTTTTAGTTTCAGCTTATATAATGTGGTTGTTTACACAATCTTTAGGCTGCGGTACTTTGATGTTTTTTATTCAGCTAATGACAGTTGGAAGTTTGATCATCATCCTTACACCATTAAAAAAAGTAAACAGCAAAGCACTTTTGGCTCTTTTGATTATCGTTGCCTTAGTAGAACTTTATTACAATTAAAATAAATTTGACCAATGCCAGCAAATTCAAAATATTTAAACCCATCCTTTTGGCCTCGTTTTACCAAAATTACTGCTGCTATTTTAGGAGGATACTTTGTTTCTGTTACTTTTCATTTGGCTTTAGCTTCTTGGTTTAGCCGTGCAGATGTTTTAATAACAATGGCTTTTACCGGTTTCATTCTTTGGGTTGCACTAATGGTCATTGCTTTCTTAGCCAAAAGCGGCTGGAAAATTTGGGGAATTTACATTCTGCTGACTTTGCTTTTTTGTCTTTTTATCTATTTGGGTCAAACTTATAATCATCCGGCGAAATAATTTTTATGAACAACCGTCATTATAATATCTATTTTCATACACACACTGTCAGCGGAATCGTTATCAGTGTAGTTCTTTTTGTAATTTTCTTTGCTGGATCTTTTTCATTTTTTCGAGATGAAATCATCAATTGGGAAAGAAGTGAATCTACAGCAATCACAAAAGAAATTCAGTTAGACTACGATAAAGCCCTGCAGCATTTGGATAAGAAATATATTTTGCATGGCCGAAACATTACAATTTCTAAACCTTCTACAGAAGAAAGGGTTGCCATTTACATGGAAGGAACCAAAGATACTTTGGCTCCAGCCAAACAAAAAGAAGGTCAGTTTTTCTATTTAAACACCAAAAATTTTAAATCTTTTACTTACGAAGAATCGTATTCTCTAGGTGAACTTTTATATCGTTTACATTTTTTAGCTCAAATTCCATATCCTGTTGGATATTATCTTTCTGGTTTTACAGCTTTGTTTTTCTTATTTGCAATCGTAACAGGAGTATTACTTCACTGGAAAAAAATTGTTTCAAACTTTTATATTTTCCGTCCGAAAGAGAAATTAAAAACACTTTGGACCGATGCGCACACAGCATTAGGAATGATTGGTTTACCTTTTCAATTTGTATATGCAGTTACAGGAGCCTTTTTTATGATTAAGCTTTTAATCGTGGCACCGGCAGTAATGGCTTTATACAATGGCGATCAAAGTAAATTATATAAAGAATTAGAATACACAGATCCAGATTTTAAATTTGAAAACAAGAAACTGGCAGCTCCTTTTACTATTGACGATCTCGTTGCTAAAACAAAAAAGAACTGGTCAGATTTTGAAATTACCCGTGTCTTTATTCAAAACTATGGTGATGCGAATATGCATGTTTTAGTTGAAGGTGAACTTTTAAGCCACAAAAAATTTACTGGAATTGGAAAGGTTGTTTACCGAATTGCTGACGGAAAAGAAATTGCCAAAAAAGACCCGATCTCTCAAACGAGCTATTTAGATGTGGTCAAAAATGTTTTGTACCGAATTCACTTTGGTGATTACGGCGGATACGCTCTAAAAATCGTAAGTTTTATTCTGGGAATCATAACTTGTTTTGTAATTATTTCAGGAGTTATGATTTGGCTGGTTGCGAGACAGAAAAATAATATGCCTGAAAAGAAAAGACGTTTCAACGCAGCAGTTGTTCGTATTTATCTGGCCATTTGCTTGAGTATGTATCCAATTACAGCGCTCGCTTTTATTGGAAGTAAAATTTTCTACCCTTTAAGTCAGTCTAACTTGTTTACGCTTTATTTTGGAGGCTGGTTAGTACTTGCCATTTTCTTTATCATTAAAAAGAATGATACATTTACCAATAAATTCTGTTTGATTTCAGGAAGTATTTTAGGGTTTTTAATTCCAATTACTAACGGAATTGTTTCTGGAGATTGGTTCTGGACATCATTTATGCACAACAAAATTCAGATTTTCTTTATTGATGTTTTCTGGATTTTTCTTGCTTCAATTTCACTATATGTTGCTTATCATTTAAAACCCAAAAAAGTCGTTTCTTAAAAACGTTGTTTTTGCCGCGAAGGCACTAAGGCACAAAGTTTTATTTTAAAGCCACAGCTTAAAAGAATTGGAAAGAACTTTTTCAAATGGAAATAGTAGATAGTATTATTACTTGAAAATAAATCTGCTGAAATCTGTAAAAAAATGCGAGTAAAAACTTTGCGACTTTGCGTTTTTGCGAGATTTACTCTTTGCATCACATAACTGACAAACAAAATAACCCAGAATTATTTGTCCCATATAAATTTTGAGCATACTTTTACGCTTTTAATCAAAAATGGGATTCAAAACGCAAATACGTTTTCTACATAAATGGCTCGGATTAATTTCTGGGCTAATTGTTTTTATAATCAGTATTACGGGTTGTATTTTCTGTTTTCATGATGAAATAAAAGACATTACCCGAAAAGAATGGCGTTTGGTCGAACCTCAAAATAAGTCATTTATTCCACCCTCTGTTTTAGCAGCTAAAGCGAAAGAAATTGTTCCAAAGAATAACGCAAGTATGGTTGCTTATTATGGAAAAAACCGATCGGCAATTGTTTATACTTTTTCTGATACTGAAAATCTTTATCTCTATTTTAATCCTTATACAGGTAAATACTTAAAAACCGAAAATCCAGAAACTGATTTCTTTATTATTGTAGAATATATTCATTTGTATTTACTGCTTCCAGATTATATTGGAAAACATATTATTGGCGGTGCGACTATTATATTTATTCTTTTATTGATTTCCGGAATTATACAATGGTGGCCAAAGAAAAGATCTGATATTAAAAGAAGCTTTACTGTAAAATGGTCTGCCAAATGGCGTCGTGTTAATTACGACTGGCATAATACTTCTGGTTTTTACATTTCGATTATCGCTTTGATTTTAGCCATTACCGGACTTACTTTTACATACGAATGGGTTGGCGACGGAATTTATAAGACATTTAATTTTGGAGGTGACAAAGCAATAGAAACAAAATTACCAGTGATTGATACAACTCAATTCAAAACAAATTCTATTACTGCTATTGATCGTGCTTTTATGGAAACTGCAAAGCTGCAGCCAAATGCAGAAATGTTTTTCATATCAATTCCACAGCAAAAAGGAGATATTATAAGTACAGGTGCTTATCCGCGTACGTTGCGATACAATCATCAAAGCAATTACTACTTTCATCCCAATGATGGAAAATTGATTGGAAAACAGCCTTTTGAAAATAAAACTCTCGGTCTGCAGGTAGTCGAAATGAATTACGGAATTCATACTGGGCAAATATTAGATTTACCTGGAAAAATTATTGCTTTCATAGTAAGTCTATTTGCTGCTGCTCTGCCCGTGACTGGATTTATAATTTGGTATGGAAGAAATTACAAAAGCAAAAAAACAAAAGCATAAAAAAACCGTCCTAAAAGAACGGTTTAATACTATAAGAAATCTTCGTTTAATTAATTTCTATTGGCTACAGCGTTTTTCTGCAGATTCTTAACGGAACTAACTTTACTGTCTACATAAGCTACTTCTGAAATATTTTTTTCATTAAAATATACCCATTTTCCTGTTTTCAATCCTTCAGCATATTCTCCTTCAACAGTTTTATTTCCGTTTTCATCATAAGATACCCAAACACCGTCCAATTTTCCATCTTTAAAAAAGCCTTCCTGCTGTATTCTGCCATTGTCAAAATAATAAGTAGCTTTTACTTTATTTCCAACAGTTTCTAATTCAGGTTTACTTTCTTGTGCTGTTAGAATTCCAGAGAATAACACAGCCGCTAAAATCACACACTTTTTCATATCTTTAGGTATTAAATGTTATCAAATTGTAATCAAATATAGTTAATTGTTTACATTAAAAAAACTTTTAGTTAACAATTTGGTAACATTGAATAAAAACTTAACATTGGAAAAGTTATGAAAACAAAAAAACCAGCGCTCACGCACTGGTTTTACTGGTATTTTAGAAAAAAACTATGTTTTACGATAACGTTGTAAATTCTGTAAATAATTTAGTTCAATAACGAACTTAGTTGTTTATCAAGCTCAGGATCAGATGGTCTAGGAGCTTCTGATTTTACCACATTTCCACTTGGATCAATTAAAATAAATCTCGGAATTCCAGTTACACCATAGTTAACTACAAACTCAGATTCCCAATCTTTATCTGCAAAAAGCTGTACACCTCCAAGATGTTTATCTGTTACAAACTTTTTCCATTTTTCATTGTCTTTCAACTTATCAATCGAAATACTCACAAACTCAATATTTTTTCCGTGGTACTTTTCTTCAATCTTTTGTAAATAAGGAATTTCAGCTCTACAAGGCGCACACCAAGTTGCCCAAAGATCGATGTATACATACTTTCCTTTTAAGTCAGACAATTTTGTTTTGCCTCCTTTAAAGTTTTCGTAATCAAAATCTGGAGAAACTTTTCCAACCATTTTATTTGCTTTTGCTGCTCTATCATATTCTGCAGCAGCATATTGGTGGAAACCGTCAAAACTACGCTTTAGTGCCGTTTTAAATTCTGGATCAAAATCACCTTTTTCAAGACTTTCTGTATCCGCTTTCAATTTCGCGTCAAGTAAAGCAGTAAATTCTCCTGATTCTTTAGCAAAAGCATCTTTCTGAAAGTTTTCATCTTTTAAGGCTTGCTGCGCTAAAAAGTTACTTTCGTTTACACCTTTACCTTTATATATTATAGTCTCATCAAATTCTTTAGCATTCATAGTCAAGTTAACTTCTGAATTTGGTTTTAAATAAAGACTTGAAGATTCTGTTCCGTCCGAAAACATATAAAATCCTTGCGGCGCATCAAATGCAGCAGAAAAAACCTCTTTTTTGTTGATCGGAATTACTTGTGTGAAATTATCTTTTCCTTTTATTACTAAAGTGTCACTGTTTCTATTTGCGATTTTAGCAGTGAATTTAATAGAGCTCTTGCTTTGACCAATAACATTCAAAGCATTAAAAATTACCAAACCTGCAACAAAAAGTTTTTTCATAGGTATTAAATTAGTTTTTAGTGATCCAAATCTAAAGAATTTAAAGCTTCGTAATTTAAGAATTAACAAAATATTTGAAATTATTCTGCATCAACTTATCACTTTACTATATTAATTTGAATTTTGTGTTTACTTTTGCAGTCTAAAATTTGCATCATGTATAGAAGTCATAATTGCGGCGAGTTAAATGCCTCAAATATTAATACGGAAGTTACTCTAGCGGGCTGGGTACAAAAGTCACGCGATAAAGGATTTATGAATTGGGTTGACTTACGTGACCGTTACGGAATTACACAACTTATTTTTGATGAAAGCCGTACCGATAAAACAGTTTTTGAATTGGCTAAAACTCTAGGAAGAGAATTTGTGATTCAAGTAAAAGGAACTGTAATTGAGCGTGAAGCTAAAAACAAAAACATTCCAACTGGTGAAATCGAAATTTTAGTTTCTGAATTAACGATTTTAAACACTGCTCTTACTCCTCCATTTACAATTGAAGATGAAACTGACGGCGGAGAAGACATCAGAATGAAATATCGTTATTTAGATATTCGTAGAAATCCAGTAAAAAACAGTTTATTATTCCGTCACAAAGTGGCAATGGAAGTTCGTAAATATTTATCTGATTTAGATTTCTGCGAAGTTGAAACTCCGTATTTAATCAAATCTACTCCAGAAGGAGCAAGAGATTTCGTCGTACCAAGCCGTATGAACGAAGGACAATTTTACGCTTTGCCACAATCTCCTCAGACTTTCAAACAATTATTGATGGTTGGTGGAATGGATAAATATTTCCAAATTGTAAAATGTTTCCGTGACGAAGATTTACGTGCAGACCGTCAGCCTGAGTTTACACAAATCGACTGCGAAATGGCGTTTGTAGAACAAGAAGACATTTTAAATGTTTTTGAAGGCTTGACAAGACATTTATTAAAAGAAATTAAAGGTATTGAAGTAGATAAATTCCCAAGAATTACCTACGACTATGCCATGAAAACATACGGAAATGACAAACCGGACATTCGTTTCGGAATGAAGTTTGGCGAATTAAACGAATTTGCGCAACACAAAGAATTCCCTGTATTTAATGCAGCTGAATTGGTTGTCGGAATTGCTGTTCCTGGAGCAGGAAATTATACTCGTAAAGAAATTGACGGATTAATTGACTGGGTAAAGCGTCCACAAGTTGGTGCGTCTGGAATGGTTTATGTAAAATGTAATGAAGACGGTACATTTAAATCATCTGTAGATAAATTCTACGATCAAGATGATTTGACAAACTGGGCAAAAACAACAGAAGCACAGCCAGGAGACATGATTTTTGTACTTTCTGGTCCAGCAAATAAAACACGTGCGCAGCTTTCTGCTCTTCGTATGGAATTAGCAACTCGTTTAGGATTGCGTAATCCAGCAGAATTTGCTCCTTTATGGGTTGTAGACTTCCCATTATTAGAATTAGATGAAGAAAGCGGTCGTTACCACGCTATGCACCATCCTTTTACCTCTCCAAAACCAGAAGATATGGCTTTGTTAGAAACAGAACCAGGAAAAGTTCGTGCAAATGCGTATGATATGGTTTTAAACGGAAACGAAATTGGCGGCGGCTCTATTCGTATTCACGATAAAGCGACACAGCAATTAATGTTCAAATATTTAGGATTTACAGAAGAAGAAGCAAAAGCACAATTTGGCTTCTTAATGGACGCTTTCCAATTTGGAGCGCCGCCTCATGGAGGATTAGCTTTCGGATTGGATAGATTGGTCGCTATTTTAGGAGGACAAGAAACCATTAGAGATTTTATCGCTTTCCCAAAAAACAATTCTGGACGTGATGTAATGATCGATGCACCTGCTGCAATTGATGATGCACAATTGAAAGAATTACATATAAAAATCGCATCTATCTAAAATTTATAGAAATTAAATATCGAAAGCGTCTGAAAATTTTCAGACGCTTTTTTTACATTAAAAAACATCGAAATAAACTTAAAATAAGTGTTTTTCAAAATATCAAATTCCTACAAACGCATTGTTTTTATATTCCTACAATAAATGATTCTTAAATTATGGTATTCCATATAAAATTTGATGCAATAAACTACGTAAAAACACTGGAAATCAATAATTTTTACAAAAAATTAACACCTTAGTGTCTTTTGTATGAATTTATATGTTACATTTGCTTTATTATAAATTATTATTACAATTACAATGCGTACAGGTACAGTAAAATTTTTCAATGAATCTAAAGGTTATGGATTCATTACAGACGAAGAAACAGGAAAGGATATCTTCGTTCACGCTTCAGGAATTAACGCGGAAGAATTACGCGAAGGTGACCGTGTAAGCTACGAAGAAGAAGAAGGAAGAAAAGGGAAAGTTGCTGCTAAAGTAGCAGTAATCTAAGAAAAATATAGCAATTTATTTTTTTTGCCTCTGAATGGTCTCAGAAACGTTTCGATTAATTTCGAAACGTTTTTTTTTGCCCATTTCTTAAAATAATATTAAAATACGCTCTTATTATTTATAATCAATAAAAATTAGGCATAAACGCCGTTTCGCACCCAACTTAAAACCTTTTTTAACTTGTGTTTTACAGAGTTGAAAGTTATCTTTGTGGCTCATTTTTTAAGTAAAAAATCGAAGCTATGCAATCTGATCAATACAGTTACATTCCTATTTTAATGCAGTTTATTCTAGCTGTTGGTTTTGTGGTAGGAACAATCATTATTTCTGGAAAATTAGGACCAAAAAGAACCTCAGAAGTTAAAGATAAAAACTTCGAATGCGGTATAGAATCTGTTGGTAATGCCCGTATTCCTTTTTCTGTAAAATATTTCCTAGTCGCCATTTTGTTTGTATTGTTTGACGTAGAGGTAATTTTCCTTTATCCATGGGCAGTAAACTTTAAAGACTTAGGAATTGAAGGGATGTTGAAAATGTTAGTTTTCATGTCATTGCTTTTAGTTGGTTTCTTTTACATCATCAAAAAGAAAGCATTAGAGTGGGAATAAATTGAGATTTTAGATTTTATTTCTGATTTTAGATTTAACCTTTTAAAATTAAGATTTAAGATTTAATATCCCTCGAATAAAATTTGATTTAAAAAATTGATTTTTCTTTTACGATTCAAAAAATCTAAAATGTAAAATCAGAAATCTAAAATAAAAATGAGCGATTCAAAAGTAAATATGGTTGCGCCACCTGAAGGGGTTGTAGGAGAAGGTTTCTTCGCTACAAAACTAAATGACGTTGTAGGTTTGGCACGTGCGAATTCTCTTTGGCCTTTACCTTTTGCAACATCTTGCTGCGGAATTGAGTTTATGGCAACAATGGCATCTCATTATGATTTAGCTCGATTTGGTTCAGAGCGTGTGAGTTTCTCTCCGCGACAAGCAGATATGTTATTAGTAATGGGAACTATTTCAAAAAAAATGGCGCCTATTTTAAGACAAGTATACGAGCAAATGTCAGAACCTCGCTGGGTAATTGCTGTTGGAGCATGTGCTTCATCAGGAGGAATATTTGATACTTACTCTGTTCTTCAAGGAATTGACAAAGTAATTCCTGTTGATGTTTATGTACCAGGATGTCCTCCGAGACCAGAACAAATCGTTGATGGAGTTATGAGACTTCAAGAATTGGTAAAAAGCGAATCTGTGAGACGCAGAAGTTCACCAGAATACCAAGAATTATTAGCTTCATATAATATCTCATAAGATGGCTTTAGAAAATACCCAGATTCAAGATAAACTTACAGAAACATTTAACAACGATGTTTTTAACTTTCAACAAGAAAGAGATATTTTTTCTTTAGAAGCTTCGGCTGATAAAATTACTGCATTGATTCTATTTCTTAAAAACGATCCAGAATTACGTTTTCATTTCTTAACAGATTTGTGCGGTATTCATTATCCAGACAATGAAACAGAACGTCAGTTTGCAGTTGTATATCATTTGCACAACTGGTACGAAAACAAAAGAATAAAGATCAAAGTTTTTCTAAACGGTGAAAAACCAGAAATCAAATCAATTTCAAATATCTTCTTAAGTTCAAACTGGATGGAAAGAGAGACATACGATTTCTTCGGAGTCAATTTTATTGGCCACCCGCAATTGAAACGTATTTTGAATATGGATGAGATGGTGTCTTTCCCTATGAGAAAAGAATTCCCAATGGAAGACAGTGGAAGAACTGATAAAGACGATAGATTCTTTGGAAGAACAACGACTAATGCATAATTAACAATTTACAATTGAAAATTAGCACTATATAAAAAGGAACAAAAGTATTAATGGTTAATTGAAAATTATCAATTATCAATTATCAATTTTTAATTACAAATGTCAGAACTATTATTACCACCAGAGCATCGTTATGCTAAAATAATTAAGGAGAAACTAAACGAAGACGGAAGCGAACTTTCGGTACTGAATTTAGGTCCGACACACCCTGCAACACACGGTATTTTTCAAAACATACTGTTGATGGATGGTGAGAGAATTCTTGAGGCTGAACCAACTATTGGTTACATCCACAGAGCTTTCGAAAAAATCGCCGAAAATCGTCCTTTTTATCAAATTACTCCTCTAACTGACCGTATGAACTATTGCTCCTCTCCTATTAACAATATGGGGTGGTGGATGACATTAGAAAAACTATTAGGTATCGAAGTTCCAAAAAGAGCGCAATATCTTAGAGTTATCATTATGGAGCTTGCTCGTATTACAGATCACTTAATCTGTAACTCGATTTTAGGTGTAGATACTGGTGCGTATACTGGTTTCTTATACGTATTTCAATTTAGAGAAAAAATCTACGAAATCTACGAAGAAATTTGTGGAGCTCGTTTGACTACAAATATGGGAAGAATTGGTGGTTTTGAAAGAGACTGGTCTCCAGAAGCTTTCAAAAAACTAGACGCTTTCCTTGAAGAATTTCCAGCTGTTTGGAAAGAATTCGAAAACTTATTCGAAAGAAATAGAATTTTCCTTGATAGAACCGTAAACGTAGGCGCAATTACTGCAGAGCAGGCAATGGCATACGGATTTACAGGTCCAAACTTACGTGCTGCCGGAGTTGATTACGACGTTCGTGTTGCACAGCCTTATTCATCTTACGAGGATTTTGATTTTATTGTTCCTGTTGGAAAATCAGGCGACACTTATGATCGTTTTTGTGTTCGTAATGCTGAAGTTTGGGAAAGTTTAAGCATTATTCGTCAAGCATTAGATAAAATGCCTCCAGGAAACGAATATCATGCTGAAGTTCCAGATTATTATCTGCCTCCTAAAGAAGATGTTTATAACAACATGGAATCTCTAATTTACCACTTTAAGATTGTAATGGGAGAAGTTCCTGTGCCAGTTGCAGAAATTTACCACCCTGTAGAAGGAGGAAATGGAGAATTAGGATTTTATTTAGTTACTGACGGAAGCAGAACTCCATATAGATTACATTTCAGAAGACCTTGCTTTATTTATTATCAAGCATATCCAGAAATGATTAAAGGTGCTTTACTTTCTGATGCAATTGTTATTTTATCAAGTTTAAATGTAATTGCAGGAGAATTAGACGCCTAGCAGATTGTAGATTTTAGATTGTAGATTTTAGATTGCTGATTGAAAATGAAGATTTAGAATTTAGATTTAAAAATTATAATTAGGAACTGAAATTCAGATTGAAGAATCTAAAACTTAAACAATGCTTGAAGAATTATAGATTGTAGACAAAGATTGAAAAAATCTAAAATCTAAAATTATAAGATTGCAGAATATGGATTATGGACAAAGATTGAAAAATCTAAAATCTAGAATCTAAAATCTAAAATAAAAATGGAACGTAAACATTACACGCAAGAAATAAATATGACTGAAGCATTGATCGCTCGTATCAATGAATTGATCAGTCATTATCCGGAAGGCAAACAAAAATCGGCTTTACTGCCTGTTTTACATGAAGTTCAGGATGCACATAACAACTGGCTTAGTACTGAACTACAAGATAAAGTTGCTGAAATTCTTCAGATAAAACCAATCGAGGTTTATGAAGTAGTTACTTTTTACACCATGTTCAACCAAAAGCCAATTGGTAAATACATGTTTGAGTTTTGCCAGACTTCTTGTTGTTGTTTAAACGGTGCCGAAAATTTAATGGATTATACTTCTGAAAAATTAGGCATTAAAATGGGCGAGACAACTCCAGACGGAATGTTTACCATTGCCGGAGTAGAGTGTTTAGGTGCATGCGGATACGCTCCGATGATGCAGTTAGGCGATTTCTACAAAGAAAAATTGACAGAAGAAAAAATCGATCAGATAATAGCTGATTGTAAAGAGGATAAAATAATATTACACGATAAATAAGATGTCACAAAAAATATTATTAGATAAAATCAATATTCCTGGAATTAAAACCTACGAAGTATATCGCCAAAATGGTGGTTACGCCTCTGTAGAAAAAGCTTTAAAAACATTAACACCAGACGAAGTTACTGAAGAAGTAAAAAAATCAGGTCTTAGAGGCCGTGGTGGTGCAGGTTTTCCTGCTGGAATGAAATGGAGCTTTATTGATAAAAAATCAGGAAAACCAAGACATTTAGTTTGCAACGCCGACGAATCTGAACCGGGAACTTTCAAAGATCGTTATTTGATGGAATACATTCCTCACTTATTGATTGAAGGAATGATTACTTCTAGTTTCGCTTTAGGCGCTAACCTTTCATATATCTACATTCGTGGAGAATATATGTGGGTTTTCAAAATTTTAGAAAGAGCAATCGCCGAGGCAAAAGCTGCAGGCTGGTTAGGAAAAAATATATTAGGTACAGGTTACGATCTTGAACTTCACGTTCACTGCGGAGCCGGAGCTTATATCTGCGGAGAAGAAACTGCACTTATCGAGTCATTGGAAGGTAAAAGAGGAAATCCTCGTATTAAACCGCCTTTCCCAGCAGTTTCAGGACTTTGGGCAAATCCAACCGTGGTAAACAATGTTGAAACTATTGCAACGGTGCCGTGGATCATTAACAATTCTGGTGATGATTATGCTAAAATTGGAATTGGTCGTTCTACAGGAACTAAATTAATTTCTGCTTCTGGACACATTAAAAATCCTGGGGTTTACGAAATTGAATTAGGTTTAAGTGTTGACGAATTCATGAATTCTGATGAATATTTAGGAGGAATGTCTTCAAGCCGTCCGTTAAAAGCATTTGTACCTGGAGGTTCTTCTGTGCCAATTTTACCAGCTGAATTGATTTTCAAAACAGCAAACGGCGAAGACAGATTAATGACTTACGAATCTTTAAGTGATGGTGGTTTTGCTACCGGATCTATGTTAGGTTCTGGAGGATTTATCGTTTACAATGACACTGCTTGTGTGGTAAGAAACACTTGGAACTTTGCTCGTTTCTACCACCACGAATCTTGTGGACAATGTACACCTTGTCGTGAAGGAACTGGATGGTTGGAAAAAATATTATGGAGAATTGAAAACGGTCAAGGCCGTGAAGAAGATATCGAATTATTGTGGAGCATTCAAAGCAAAATTGAAGGAAACACAATTTGTCCGCTTGGTGACGCAGCTTCTTGGCCAGTAGCAGCTGCAATTCGTCACTTTAGAGATGAATTCGAATATCACGTTCGTTTCCCTGAAAAAATAAAAAATAGAGATCACTTTGTTACCGAGCCTTTCTCACAAGTGAAACATTTAGTGGGCGGTAAAGTAATAATATAGTCAAAAGTTAAAAAGTCGAAAGTTGGAAAGTTTAAAAGTTATGTAAATTGACTTTAGACTTTAGACTTTAGACATTAAGACATAAAGAAATGAAAGTAACCATAGACGGTCAAAGTATAGACGTAGAGCCAGGAACAACGATCCTGCAGGCTGCACGTATGATTGGTGGAGATTTGGTACCGCCAGCCATGTGCTATTACTCAAAATTAAAAGGCAGCGGCGGAAAATGTCGTTGTTGTTTAGTTGAAGTTTCTAAAGGTAGTGAAGCTGACCCAAGACCAATGCCAAAATTGATGGCATCTTGTGTAACAGGATGTATGGACGGAATGGAAGTAAACAGTAAATCTTCTGCCAGAGTTACGGAAGCCCGTAAATCTGTAACAGAATTTTTATTGATCAACCACCCATTAGACTGCCCAATTTGCGATCAGGCTGGTGAATGTGATCTTCAAAACTTAAGTTTTGAGCACGGAAATCCGAAATCACGTTTTATTGAAGAAAAAAGAACATTTGAACCAGAAGATATTGGCCCAAATATTCAACTGCATATGAACCGTTGTATTTTATGCCAAAGATGTGTACAAGTTGCAGATCAATTGACAGACAACAGAGTTCACGGAGTATTAGATCGTGGAGATCATGCTAATATTTCAACTGGAATTTCTAAAGCAATCGACAATGAGTTTTCTGGAAACATGATTGACGTTTGTCCGGTTGGAGCTTTAACAGACAAAACTTTCCGTTTTAAATCAAGAGTTTGGTTTAATAAACCTTATAACGCACACAGAGAGTGTACAACTCCAGGATGCTGCGGTAAAACTACAGTTTGGATGTTTGGTGGAGAAATTCAACGTGTAACTGGTCGTAAAGACGAGTACCATGAAGTTGAAGAATTCATTTGCAACAGCTGTCGTTTTGAGCACAAAAATGTGAATGACTGGGTTATTGAAGGACCAAGAGAATTTGAAAAAGATTCTGTTATCAACCAAAATAACTACACTCAAAAATTAGAGAAAGTACAAATCGATACTGAAAAGAATATTCTTATGGGTAGAGATATTGACCGTAAAAAAATTAGTATGGCTGAAATTCCATTAAACACTAACAACAAAAATTCTTAATGATGGTAGATGGTGCGTTTATTATAGAAAAGAGTGTTGTAATTGTTGTGGTTTTTGCTATAACAATGATTATGGCAATGTATTCTACTTGGGCTGAACGTAAAGTTGCAGCTTTCTTACAAGACCGTGTTGGACCAAACCGTGCTGGATGGGGAGGTTTATTACAGCCGCTTGCTGATGGTATGAAATTATTCTCTAAAGAAGAATTTTTCCCAAACACGCCAAATAGATTTTTATTTGTTGTAGGTCCTGCAATTGCCATGAGTACAGCCTTAATGACAAGTGCTGTTATTCCGTGGGGAGATAGACTTCATGTTTTTGGAAGAGAAGTAATTCTTCAGGCAACTGATATTAATATTGCTTTATTATACATTTTTGGAGTTCTTTCAGTTGGAGTTTACGGGATCATGATTGGTGGATGGGCTTCTAACAATAAATTCTCCTTAATGGGAGCTGTTCGTGCAGCTTCTCAAATGGTTTCTTACGAGGTTGCAATGGGATTATCAATGATTGCTTTATTGATGATGACTGGAACAATGAGTTTAAAAGAAATGTCATTACAACAACAAGGTATGAACTGGAATGTATTCTATCAGCCTTTATCGTTTTTAATTTTCTTAATCTGTTCATTTGCAGAAACAAACAGAACTCCTTTTGACTTAGCGGAATGTGAGAGTGAATTAATTGGAGGTTACCATACAGAATATTCGTCAATGAAAATGGGATTCTATTTGTTTGCTGAGTATGCGAGTATGTTTACTTCTGCAACTATTATTTCTGTATTATTCTTTGGAGGATATAACTATCCAGGAATGCAGTGGATGGTTGAAAATGTTGGAGTTAATGCAGGTAACTTATTAGGAATTGCAGTATTGTTTGCAAAAATATGTTTCTTCATCTTTTTCTACATGTGGGTTCGTTGGACAATTCCAAGATTTAGATATGACCAATTAATGAATTTAGGGTGGAGAATTTTGATTCCACTTTCGATTATTAATATTATGATTACGGGTGCTGTTATTTTAAGACACGATATCGCAGCAGCTTTAGGATTCTAAGAACCGTAATGCCCTAGCCCTGATAGAAGCGCATCCTTTTATGGTCTCATTTTTAAACGAGATAAAAGATACAGCGGATAACGGGATTAAGCTTCAAATAAAAATAAAATAGATTTTGAATTTGATTACACTCAAATTGTAAATCATAAACTATAATAATAAAAATGTCAATAGAAACTATATCATTATCGGGTAGAAAAAAGATGGTCTCTAATAAAGAGATGACTTTTTTAGAGCGAATGTATCTTGTGGCGATTGTAAAAGGATTGTTTATTACCCTTAAACATTTATTCAGAAAAAAAGTGACAATTCACTATCCTGAGCAAGTGCGTACAATGAGTCCGGTTTATCGCGGGCAGCATATGTTGAAACGTGATGAGCAAGGTCGTGAGAACTGTACTGCCTGCGGGTTATGCGCTTTATCATGTCCAGCAGAAGCCATTACTATGAAAGCTGCTGAACGTAAGGCTGATGAAAAACATTTGTATAGAGAAGAGAAATATGCTGAAATTTATGAAATAAATATGCTTCGTTGTATTTTCTGCGGTTTATGTGAAGAAGCTTGTCCAAAAGACGCTATTTACTTAACTACTTCTAAAGTTTTAGTTCCTGCAAGTTACGAAAGAGAAGATTTCATTTTCGGGAAAGACAAATTAGTTATGCCTTTAGAAATGGCTATGAAAAATGCTCAACTTAAAAACGCTAACTAAAAATGATACATATTCCTGATTTTGCGCACGCAACTACTGTTCAAGTTATCTTTTGCTTTTTAGCGTTTATTACTGTTATTACAGCTTTCTTGACAATTTTCAGCAGAAACCCAATTCACTCGGCTATTTACTTGGTGATTTGTTTCTTCTCGATTGCTGGTCATTATTTATTATTAAATTCTCAGTTCTTAGCAGTTGTACACATAATAGTCTACTCCGGAGCTATTATGATTTTATTCCTGTTTACCATTATGTTGATGAACTTAAATGAACAGCGAGAAGTACACCGCCCTAGAATTACACGTTTGGGAGCTATTGTATCTTTCTGTTTGATACTAATTGTTTTGATTACAATTTTCATCAATTCGAAACCAATTGTTGGTGAATACGATTCTACAGGAGAAGATTTCCAATCGATTAAAGTTTTAGGTAAAATATTATTGAACGAATACATGGTTCCGTTTGAATTTGCTTCGATCTTACTTTTGGTTGCAATGATTGGAACGGTTCTATTGTCTAAAAAAGAAAAATTAAATAAATAATGGGTAATATATTAAATCAAATAGGTATTGAAAACTACATCTTTTTAAGTGTTGTACTTTTCTGTATTGGTATTTTTGGTGTATTGTACAGACGAAATGCTATTATCGTTTTCATGTCTATCGAAATTATGTTGAATGCGGTAAACCTTTTATTTGTTGCTTTTTCAACTTATCATCAAGATGCGCAAGGACAAGTTTTTGTGTTCTTCTCGATGGCGGTTGCTGCAGCCGAAGTTGCGGTAGGATTGGCCATTTTAGTTTCTATTTTCAGAAATATCGGCTCAATTAGTATCGATAATTTAAAAAATTTAAAAGGATAATCAGAAATGGATACTAATTTAGCTTTAATTTTAGTTTTAACTCCTTTACTAGGTTTTCTAGTAAATGTCTTTTTTGGAAAAAGCTTAGGAAAAACAGCTTCTGGAGCAATCGGAACTGTTGCTGTAGCAATTTCTTTCGTAGTTACCCTTGTCTTATTTAATCAGATTACCCAAACAGGACAGGGAATTCAAGTTACTTTATTTGATTGGATTCAAATTAGTAACTTAAAAATCAATCTTGGATTTTTACTTGATCAATTATCTGTTCTTTGGCTGCTTTTTGTAACGGGAATTGGATCTTTGATTCACTTATACTCTATCAGTTACATGCATGATGACGAAAACATGCACAAGTTTTTTGCTTACTTAAACTTGTTCATTTTCTTCATGATTACACTTGTAATTGGAAGTAACTTATTAGTTCTTTTCATCGGATGGGAAGGTGTTGGACTTTGTTCTTACCTGTTAATTGGATTCTGGCATAAAAACCAAGATTACAATGATGCTGCTAAAAAAGCTTTCATCATGAACAGAATTGGAGATTTAGGTCTTTTGATCGGAATGTTCATTATCGGTTCGATGTTTTCTACATTAGATTATGCAACTTTAAAAACTGCAATTGCCGGAGCTTCAAATTTAAACTTACCACTACTATCTTTAGCTGCCTTATGTTTGTTTATTGGAGCTTGTGGTAAATCTGCTCAAATTCCGTTATACACTTGGCTGCCTGATGCGATGGCTGGACCAACTCCTGTGTCTGCATTAATCCACGCTGCAACAATGGTAACAGCTGGTATTTTTATGGTAACCAGATTAAACTTTGTTTTCGATCTTGCGACTGATGTACAAACTGTAATTGCAATTATTGGAGCTGTAACTTCATTAGTGGCAGCAACAATTGGTTTAGTGCAAACAGATATTAAAAAAGTATTAGCTTATTCTACAGTTTCTCAATTAGGATTAATGTTTTTGGCATTAGGATTTGGAGCTTATGAAGTAGCTGTTTTTCACGTAATCACACACGCTTTCTTTAAAGCTTGTTTATTCTTAGGTTCTGGATCTGTTATTCACGGATTACATGGAGAACAAGATATGCGTAAAATGGGTGGATTGCGTAAAGCAATGCCTATTACTTTCTGGACTATGTTAATTTCTTCATTGGCAATCTCAGGAGTTCCGTTTTTCTCTGGATTCTTTTCTAAAGATGAAATTTTAATGACAGCTTTCCACCACAGTATTCCATTATATGTTATTGGATCTATTGCTTCAATCATGACAGCTTTTTATATGTTTAGATTAATGTTTTTAACTTTCTTCAAACAATTTAGAGGAACTGAAGAGCAAAAACATCATTTACACGAGAGCGGTTCTCTAATTACTATTCCACTTATCATTTTAGCTATTTTGGCAACTTTCGGAGGATTAATAAGCTTACCAGGAAACAGCTGGTTAAATGCATATTTAGCGCCTCTTTTAGCAAAGACAGTGGGTGAAGAACATCATTTAGGCGCCACAGAATACACTTTAATGGGTGTAGCTGTTTTAGGCGGATTAATTGGAATTTTAATTGCTTATGTGAAATACTTTAAACAAGATAATGTTCCAGAATCTGATGAAAACATTACTGGTTTAAGCAAAGTTTTATACAACAAATATTATGTAGACGAAATCTACGATACAGTATTTGTAGCACCTGTTAATAGTTTGTCTAAATTTTTTAGAGATTATATCGAGACAGGACTATCTGCTCTTGTTTTTGGATTAGGTAAAATAGCAAATGAAATTGCTTTTCAAGGAAGAAAATTACAAACCGGAAGTATAGGTTTATATCTATTTGCTTTTGTTTTAGGACTTTGTGCAATTGTTTCCTATATATTTTTAGCTCAATAATATTATTACTATGAACGTTTCTACTATATTAATTATACTTTTAATTGGTGCATTTGCCACTTATTTTTCTGGTGACAAACTGGCTTCGAAAGTTGCTTTACTTTTTAGTCTAGCCGCTTTAGGATGTTCAATTGTATTATTGAATAATTTTTCTGCAGGTGAAAATATCAGCTTTATCAACAGCTGGATTACACAACCAAACATTTCTTTTGCTTTAAATGCTGACGGACTTGGTCTTGCAATGGTTCTATTAACTACAGCTTTAACTCCGATTATTATATTCTCTTCTTTCGGAAATGAATACAAAAATGCTAAAGCTTTTTATGGTCTGATCTTGTTTATGGCTTTTGCGATGACAGGAACTTTCTTAGCTGCTGATGGTCTTTTATATTATATTTTCTGGGAGCTGGCTCTTATTCCAATTTACTTTATTGCTTTAATCTGGGGCAATGGTGATGCTGAAGAACGCAGAAAAGCGGTGATTAAATTCTTTATTTACACACTTGCGGGTTCTTTATTCATGTTAACTGCATTTATTTATTTATACCAAAAAGCAGGTTCTTTCTTAATTGAAGATTTATATAAAGTAGAATTATCTGCTTGTGAACAATTTTGGATATTCTTGGCTTTCTTTTTAGCTTATGCTATCAAAATTCCAATTATTCCTTTTCACACATGGCAGGCAAATGTATACCAAAAAGCACCAACTGTTGGAACAATGCTTTTATCTGGTATTATGCTAAAAATGGGATTGTATAGTGTAATTCGCTGGCAATTGCCAATTACACCACTTGCTGCTAAAGAATACATGTATATCTTTATCGGATTAGGAATTGCTGGTGTAATTTACGGTTCAATTGTTGCTTTGAGACAAAAAGATTTAAAGAAATTATTAGCTTATTCTTCTCTTGCTCACGTTGGATTAATTGCTGCAGGATCATATACTTTAACTCTTGATGGTTTAAGAGGTGCTGTATTGCAAATGATCGCTCACGGTTTTGTGGTAGTTGGATTGTTCTTTGCTGCCGAAGTAATTTTCAGAAGATTTGAAACTAGAGAAATTGACGGAATGGGCGGTATTCGTACACAGTCTCCAAAATTCACATCAATGTTTTTAATCTTAGTACTGGCTTCTGTTGCGCTGCCAAGTACATTTAACTTCGTTGGAGAATTTACAGTATTATATAGTTTATCTCAAATCAATATTTGGTTTGCTATTCTTGGAGGAACAACAATCATTTTAGGAGCTTACTATATGTTAAGAATGTTCCAGCATGTAATGTTAGGTGAAACCAATGCTAAAACCTTTGCAGATGTTTCTTTAAACGAAGGCATTTCATTTGCTGTAATAATTGCTGTTCTATTGTTTTTCGGATTTTATCCAAAACCAATTACAGATTTGATTACACCAAGCTTGGAGACTATTTTACAAGTTATCAATAAGAACTAATATTTTAAACAAAAATAAATTAGGATTACAATCATAATTTGAAATCCTAACTCAAAAAGACAAAAATGAATACATTAATAGCTATAACAGGATTGGGTATTTTCTGCCTATTGTTTGAAATTCTTAATTTAAGAAAAGCCATCATTCCTTTTACCATTTTAGGTTTACTAGGAGTATTGGCACTTAATTTCTGCGAATTTGGAACTGAACAAAGTTATTACAACAATATGATAGCAGTGAGTAAGTTCTCAACTGCATTTTCATCATTGTTTATCGTTTTGACGATTTTCCTTGTAGCATTAAGCCATAATTTTTATCACAAGCATCCAACAAAAATCTCTGATTTTATTGCAATTAAAGTGTTCTTATTAGCTGGAGCTGTTGCAATGGTTTCTTTTGGAAACTTAGCAATGTTCTTTTTAGGAATTGAAATTTTATCAATTGCATTATACGTTTTAGCGGCCAGCGACCGATTGAATCTAAAAAGTAACGAAGCAGGTATGAAATATTTCTTAATGGGATCTTTCGCATCAGGAATTATCTTATTCGGAATTTGTTTGATTTACGGTGCAATGGGAAGTTTTGATATCAGCGAAATTCACGAAAGTGCTCTTTCTGCTGAATTGCCAATCTGGTTTCCAATCGGAATGATTTTAATGGTAGTTGGAATGTTATTCAAAGTTGCTGCAGTTCCTTTTCACTTCTGGGCTCCAGACGTTTACGAAGGTTCCCCAGCTTTAACAACAGCTTTAATGAGTACATTGGCAAAAGTAGTTGCTATCGCTACTTTATTTAAACTAATTGCTGGTATGAACTTCATTGCTTCATTAGAAAATCAAGATCTTTTACATACGTTTGAAGTTATTGTTGTTATTATTTCAATCGCTTCAATGTCTGTTGGTAATATTATGGCATTGAGACAAGTAAATGTAAAACGTATGCTTGCGTTCTCTGGTATTTCTCATGCTGGTTTCATGTTAATGATATTGTTATCGGTTTCTGCTTCGGCTGGCGTTTTATTATATTACACTGCTGCTTATGCATTAGCGGGAATCGCTGCTTTCAGCGTAATCTTATATGTGTGCAGAGATCATGATAATGAAGACATTACAAACTTTCATGGTTTAGGAAAAACAAATCCGTTATTAGCCGCTATCCTTACAGCTTCATTATTATCAATGGCCGGAATTCCGATTTTTTCAGGATTTTTTGCTAAGTTATTTTTATTCAACCAAACAATTCAAGCAGGATATATTGGTTTGGTAATTGTTGCTGTAATCAATTCTATCATTAGTGTGGGATACTATTTCAAACTAATTATTGCCATGTATTCTAAAGAGCCAAATCAAGAAAGAACTGGGAAACCATTTCTTATTTATGCCGCTGCGGTTATATCAATTACATTAAATATCGTATTAGGTTTATTCCCTTCATTAGTATTAGACCTTTTGAAATAAGAAATACACTTAATTAAAATATAGTAAAATCCATCAAATTTAGTTTTGGTGGATTTTTTTTATATACGATAATTACAGAAGAGAAATTCATGTTAAAAAATTCTCTCACTTCATCGCACTTCAAAAAATCTCCATATATTTGGGTTCAATTAAATGTATATAAATTATGAACTTTAATTCTAAAAATCCATTTTTAAACAGCAAACGTTTTTCTAGTGCTACTTCAAAAGCAGAAGAAGTACACCAAGCTCAAATTATTGATTACAATCAAGAAATGACGGTGTCTGGAACAATGAACAAAACAGCAATCTTGTTTTTAATTTTATGCGGAGCCGCTATGGTAACCTGGTGGATGGCTTTTAATGGAATGAACCCAATGCTGCCAACTATTGGAGGTGCAATTGTCGCTTTTATTCTTGTAATAGTTTCTGCTTTTAAACCTCAAGCTTCACCATATTTAGCTCCAGGATATGCTTTATTTGAAGGTTTGTTTATTGGAGGAATTTCTGCAATATTTGAACTAAAATTTCCAGGAATTGTTATTAATGCCGTGGGAGCGACTTTAGTAACTTTCTTAGTTTGCCTTGGTTTATATAAATTTAAAATCGTTAAAGTTACAGAACAATTTAAATCTGTTGTTATTGCAGCTACATTGGCAATTGCGACTTATTATTTAATTTCATGGATTGTATCCATGTTTACAAGCTTTACTCCTGTTCATCATGGAAATTCAATGATGAGTATTGGTATCAGTGTTTTTGTAATCATTATTGCAGCTCTTAATCTGTTCTTAGATTTTGATTTAATTGAAAAAGGAGCAAAAGAAAGAATGCCAAAGTTTATGGAATGGTATGGTGCAATGGGACTAATGATTACATTGGTTTGGTTGTATATCGAATTCTTAAGACTTCTAGCAAAATTATCTAGTAAAGATTAACATACACATATTTCGATATTGAAGCCTTTTTGAGTAAAATCAAAAAGGCTTTTTTTATGTTTATGATCAAAATAATCACTTAGCTTCGGAAGAAAAAATTTAATCTTCTATATTTTTTTAAGCTTATTCTTTTATAGAAAACGATCAAAGAAACCAATTTCTTACAAAAATTTAAATTGTAATTTTTGTAATAAAAAAAATTATGCTTTTAGCAAATTTATATGCTTCTAAAAATCAAATTCACAAAAAGCTAATAAAACCAAGCCTTTTCATCAAAATAGAAATGTGCAATAAATTACAATTCATGCAATTTATTACATTTTTAACAACATAACTGTTATTACATTTTGTTTTATTCTTTTTTAAAGCAAAACATTTATGGATTTAAGAATTAATATATATTTTTGTGTAATCGATTACAATTAACCACTAGTGTCGATAGTAAAACCACTTACTAATTATTAACAATCTTAAACCAAACAATTATGAAAAAAAACTTACTCTTATTGACTGTCTTCCTCATGACAGTTCAGTTATGGGCGCAATCAGTAACAATTAACGAAGCTTCAGGCTGGCTAGAATCAGCATTTGTTAAATGGCAGCCGGTCAGCGGTGCACAGACTTACAACGTTTACTATACAGGAAACGGATTTACAGACAAAAAAATAGACGATCAGCTTATTAGAAGTTATGGATCTTATTTCCGTGCTGATATTCCAGGCCTTAAGGCAGGAAGCTATACTCTAAAAGTAAAACCAGTAGTAAATGGAACGGAAGGAACTGGTGCTGTTACTAGCAGCTTAACTGTTGCAGCTCACGACAGAAATGGATTTGCTTTTGAAGGCGGACGCGTTCCCGGCGGTTATAAAGCAGATGGAACTCCGAAAGATAATGCTGTTATTCTTTATATAACACAAAATACTAAAAACACCATTTCTACGAATATTACCGGCGCAAGTTCTAATCCTTGCATCGGATTACAAAATATTCTGTATGCTATTAAAAAAGGAAAAGATACGCGCCCTTTTATCTTTCGTTTAATCGGAAATATTACTGATATGACGGTTATGGAAGGCGGCGATGTAGTTATTGAAAATTCTAATAATGCTGCAAGTTATGTGACTTTTGAAGGTATTGGAAATGATGCTGTTGCAAATGGATGGGGAGTTCGTTTGAAATCGGCTTCCAATATAGAAGTAAACAATCTTGGATTTATGAATTGTAACAGTACTGCAGGAGACAATATCGGAATGCAGCAGGACAATGATCACGTTTGGGTTCATAACTGTGATTTATTCTACGGAAATGCAGGAAGCGATGCCGATCAAATAAAAGGAGATGGCGCATTAGACAATAAAACTTCAACCTATATAACTTTATCTTACAATCACTTTTGGGATAATGGAAAAGCAAGTCTTTTAGGATTAAGCGAAGGAACTACTTCTGGGTTGTATATTACTTATCATCACAATTGGTTCGATCATTCAGATTCTCGCCATCCTAGAGTTCGTTATTATTCGGCACACATTTATAATAATTATTTTGATGGTGTTGCAAAATATGGCTCAGGTTCTACACTGGGATCTTCTTTATTTGTGGAAGGAAATTATTTTAGAAACAGTAAACATCCAATGCTGACTTCTCTTCAGGGAACTGATATTTGGGACCAAGCGAATCAAGTAAATAACGCTGGAACAATGGGAACATTTTCTGGTGAAGCCGGAGGAAGTATCAAAGCTTTTAACAACACTTTCGATGCCTCAAACGGAACAAATAGTATGCGTTTTGTCGCTTACAATGATCCAAATCCTTTATACAATATCGCAGGAAAGATTAGTTCTACAACAGATTTCGATGCCTACGTTGCTTCAACAAGGGGAGAAGTTGTCAGCAGTTCCGTAAAATCAAAATCAGGAGCGAATACTTATAATAATTTTGATACAGACGCAGCTCTTTATGTAAAAAATCTAGTAATCGATCAGCCCGCAACAGCTAAAACTAAAACGACACAATATGCAGGACGTATTTCTGGAGGAGACTTACAATGGACATTTAATAATGCAACTGACGATACATCTTCCTTAGTAATTACTGCACTGAAAACGGCACTTACAAATTACTCAGGAACTTTAGTTGCTGTACAAGGAGAAGGAAATCCGCCGGCAGGAGCTCAGACCTTAACTCTAACTTCATCTGCAAACAATAATCAGACAGTTGCAAGTGGCACAGCGATAAGCTCAATAGTGTTTACATGGGGCGGTGATGCAACAGATACAACTGTAACAGGATTACCAGCTTCTGGATTAACTTTTGTAAAAAATACAACTGCAAAAACGATTACTATTACAGGTACGCCAACAGCAACAGTTTCTTATTCAATTGCTACTTCTGGAACTAGCGGTTCACCTGCAACTGGTTCTGGGACGATCACCGTAACTGCAGCTGGAACTCAGACTTTAACTTCTTCTGGAAACAGTAATCAAACTGTTTCATCTGGAACTGCAATCAGCTCTATAGTACTTACATGGGGAGGAAATGCCACAGATGCGACTGTAACTGGATTACCAGCTTCGGGATTAAGTTTTACGAAGAATACATCTGCAAAAACAATTACTATCACAGGAACACCAACAGCAAATGTTTCTTATTCAGTTACCACTTCAGGAACAGCTGGATCTCCTGTAACAGTATCAGGAACGATTAGTGTTTCTACAAGTTCATCTGGAGACGAAATTCATAACTTTACAACATCAGGAAAAACAAGTGATTTTTATTCGATAACAGGAAATCTTTCAACAACAAAAGGAACTGTGAACTACAATGGTTTAACCTTGACACAATGTTTAAAAATAGAATCATCAACAAGCATAACTTTTACCACTACACAAAGCAGTACATTAACGCTGGTTTTTGTTGAAAGTGCGGCTACTATTAAAGTAGATAATGTAGACAGAACCGCCTCTGGAGGAATTGTAACGGTAAGTTTACCCGCAGGAAGTCACACAATTGCCAAAAAAGATACTGCCAATTTATTCTATATGAGCACGGTATACAGTGCATCTACACTCAGGGTTGCACAACAAGAAATGAGTCTTGAAACCACTAATCCGAAACCCTTTTTATACCCAAATCCTGTATCTGGAACTTTATTTGTATCTGATTTAGATCAAAAAGTAGAAAAAGTATTGATTTATAATATCTCTGGAATACTTCTAAAAACCATTAATAAAGGAAATGAAAGTACTGATTTAAGTCAACTTACATCTGGAACTTATTTAGCGAAAATTTATACCACAGATGGTTCTACTAACCAGACTATCATTAAGAAATAAAGATCTAAAAGGTTTATAAAGTAAAAGGCTTCCTGATTTGGAAGCCTTTCACTGTTTATACCATCATCGTTTTCTATTTCTAAATTCTTCTTGTTCGGTCATTTTACCAAATTCTCTAAAAAAGCTTTTTATCGTTTCCAGATTGAACATCACAAACAAAAGCATTCCGAGAAAAATGGTAATCCAGCTGTACAAAATTTTGACAGAGGATATTTCAGCATCGGCCACATAAAAAATAATCGTAGGCAGTATTGCTATAAAAAGTGTTAAACCCAGTGCCAGCATCAACGGATTAATAAAAAAACTATTAACCGAATTCAACCCTGTTTTTCTCAGCAATACAGCAATAAATATCAAGCCCAGAAGACTAAAAATTATGCCTGCAAAACCGTAAATAAGCACTTGATCTTTCAGTCCGTTAATTTCGTTTTCGTAACCAAAAAAAGTATTAAAACTGAATCCCATCGTATTTTTTATCTTGCGGTGTTACATCAAATAAATGCTGCGTTTTATATCCTATTAAATTCGCTAAAATAAAATTTGGGAATTCTTGTATGCCAACATTGTACAGATTTACGCTATCATTAAAAAACTCTCTTCTGTCTGCAATTTTATCTTCCATTTGAGAAACCCTCTTTTGCAATTCGAGAAAATTACTGTTTGAAGAAAGAGTTGGATAATTCTCTGAAACCGCGAATAAGTTTTTCATCGTTTTTGAAAATTCGTTTGCATTGTCAATCTTTTCTTCAACCGTTTTAGCATTCAAAAAATCAGTTCTTAACTTCGTTAGATTTGTAAGAATCGATGTTTCGTGTTCCATAAACTTAGAGGCAACTTTTACCAATTCGGGAACTTCATCAGCTCGCTGCATTAAGATGACATCAATATTTCTAAATGCTTTTTCGTAGTTATTCTTAAGCATAACCAGCTTATTGTAAATTCTAATAAAGAAATTAAAAAATATAATAATCAGGATTAGTCCGGCAATCAATGCAATGTTTTGAATAGTCATACTTTTTAATTTAAAATGATATAAAGGAGAATAAGCGAAATGAAAAACAAAGCCGCTAAAAAAGAATCTAATAAAGGTTTATATTTATTTCTAAATGAAATACTTCTTGGAACTGCAACACCAAAAACTGTATCAGAACTGCCTTTTTGAATTAAAACATTTCCATTGTCCGAACCCGCATAACCTATAAGCAGCATATAATCGTTGGTACGCAGATAAGTCTCTGTGTATCTCGTTTTACCACCAGCCTGATTATCTATTCTATCAAAATAAAATTCCATTCCGTCGCCGTCAACTGTAACAGATCCGTTCTCATCTTTAATTTTGAATTTACCCGTTTTCGTTTCAGTAAAAATGGTTGTGTAAGTGGTTTTTCCATCTTTATCACGCGGACTTTCTTTTTCGATTTTATAGAAATATCCAATACACGGCTTACTGAAATAAGGCGAAATAATAGGCTCGATTTCTTCTAAATCGCCTTCTATTTCAACCTGCCCCATCGCAATTGCATTTGTTTTTGAGGTTGGTAAAATAGCTTGCAATCTTAAAAATTTACTTTTACTACTTGGGAAAAATATATTTTTTAGCAGAATAAATCCTGGAATAATTAAAAAGAGAAGTTTTAAATTTTCGGTTTCAGCCAGAAAATATATCGCTCCAATTATACATCCCAAAACAAATAATCCTAAGAGTTTTTCGAATAATGGCGTTTTCTGAATATTGTGTTTTTTATTGAAATTTTCTCTTTCAATTCTTTCTTGTTTACTGCTTTTAATACCCGAATAAATCATTCCGATAAAGGCAAAAATAAAAACAGAAGGGAATAAAAGAAGAATAACTGCAAACGGAAGCCGGTCATCAATTAAAAAACTCACGCCAATAATCGCAGGACACAAAACAAAAAACAACCAATTTGGAAATTTTAAATTGAATAATCCTGAAAAAATGATAGTATGAAATAGGGCAACTCCGAGACTAAAAAGCATCAAAAAGATTACCTCTGCGCCATCTGCTTTATTCTGATTTAAAAATTCTAAAATTTCATTCATAACTTAAAATGCAAAACTAATTATGGCTTTAAAATATAATTTCAACTTCTTTCGAAAGCAGTTTTCGAATTCTATTTTTTTCTATGTCAGAAATTGGATTATTACTTAAATCAATTCCAATAAGTAATTGCAATTTATTGATTTCATTTGGAATTTCGGCAATCTCATTTTTACTTAAAGTAAGAAATTTGAGGTTTTTGAATTTCAAAATCTCTGGCGGAAACTCCTTCAGATTTGTTTGGGATAAATCAAGTTCAACAACTAATTCGGGTTTGATTTTTGCTTCTTCTAAATCGTAAAAAGTTGATTTTTCCTTTTTCTTTTCTTCTTTATTTTTGCTTAAAAGACCAAAACCAGCAAGAATAAGTGACGCCACAAAAAAGATACATAAAAAAGAAACCCAAACAGGATCTTGATTTTTCTCTGTCGTAAAAAGTCTCAGGTAAACATAGTAAACCATTCCGAAAAACAAAACCAAAAATAAACCCAGAAATATGAGATATAGAATATATTTAAAGAATGTAAAAATGATATTCTTGACTCTTGTTGTGTTTTTTGCAGCCATGAAATAAACAATCAAAGCCAAAATTAAAACCCAAAAAAAAACGAGTCCAATTATCGCAGTTTCATTTCCGTTTTCGATAACTGAAAAAGTTATGAATGTAGGAAACATCAAAACAAACCAAATAATTACAGCAGTTAGACCAACAGAAGCACAACCCATTTTGCCGTCTTTTTTAGAAGATTTAAGCCAAAAATAAGCGAGTAAAATAGACAAAAGAATTACTCCAATAAATGCGTATCCAAAAGGAGTAAGTCCGGCTAAAAAAAATAAAGTCATTTTGGTTGCTTAAATATTATAAAAGATGTTTCGGGGTATGGATAATAAAAATAAAAATACTACAAATTGCCGCATTAAAAAAACCGCTTTCTCCAAATAATGAAAAAAGCGGTTTTATATTTTTTAAATCCTTTCTATTACAAATCAAATTTAATTCCCTGCGCTAAAGGAAGATTTGTGGTATAATTAATCGTATTCGTCTGGCGTCTCATATAAATTTTCCAAGCATCAGAACCAGATTCGCGTCCGCCTCCAGTTTCTTTTTCGCCTCCAAAAGCGCCGCCAATTTCAGCTCCAGAAGTTCCGATATTGACATTTGCGATCCCGCAGTCAGAACCAACGACAGATAAAAATCTTTCTGCTTCACGCAGATTATTAGTCATAATTGCAGAAGATAATCCTTGAGCAACACCATTTTGAATTTCAATCGCATTGTCTACTTCACCAGAATATTTAATTAAATACAGAACCGGAGCGAATGTTTCGTGCTGTACAATTGCAAATGAATTTTCTGCCTCTGCAATTGCAGGTTTTACATAACAGCCGCTTTCATAACCTTCGCCAGAAAGTACTCCTCCTTCTACAAGAACTTTTCCGCCTTCGGCTACTACTCTATTTAAAGCCGTAGCGTACATTTCGACAGCATGTATATCAATTAAAGGACCAACATGATTGTTTTCGTCAAGCGGATTTCCGATTCGCAATTGTTTGTACGCTGTCACCAAAGCATCTTTTACTTTATCATAAATGCTTTCGTGAATAATTAACCTTCGGGTTGAAGTACAGCGTTGTCCAGCAGTTCCAACAGCGCCAAAAACAGCACCAATAACCGTCATTTTTATATCTGCATCCGGAGTAACGATTATAGCATTATTCCCGCCTAATTCTAACAATGATTTACCAAGTCTTCCTGCAACAGCTTGTGCTACAATTTTTCCCATCCTTGTAGAACCAGTCGCAGAAATTAACGGAATACGTGTATCTTTTGTCAGCAACTCTCCAATTGTATAATCTCCGTTTATTAAACACGAAATTCCTTCTGGAAGATTGTTTTCTTTAATAACCTGAGCAATTATATTTTGGCAGGCAATACCGCAAAGAGGTGTTTTTTCAGAAGGTTTCCAAACGCAGACATCTCCAGAAATCCATGCTAGCGCTGTATTCCAAGACCAAACCGCAACTGGAAAGTTAAAAGCAGAAATAATACCAACAATTCCCAGAGGATGATATTGCTCGTACATACGATGTCCAGGTCTTTCAGAATGCATGGTTAATCCGTGCAGCTGGCGCGATAAACCTACGGCAAAATCGCAGATATCTATCATTTCCTGAACCTCTCCATAACCTTCCTGCAATGATTTTCCCATTTCATAGGAAACCAATTTACCAAGCGCTTCTTTATTTTGACGCAATTTTTCTCCAAACTGACGTACAATTTCACCACGCTGCGGCGCAGGAATCAACTTAAAAGTTTTAAAAGCTTCGGTTGCTGAACGCATTACTTTTTCGTAATCTTCAAGACTTGAAGTTTTTACAGAAGCAATTAATTTTCCGTCTACAGGAGAAAAACTGTCTAAAACTGGACCTGTCGAAAAGCTTTCTATTCCTGTTGAAGTTCCTTCGTTTACTAGTTTTATTCCCAGCTTTTCCAAAGCTTCATTGATACCAAATTGTGATGCTATTGTTGTCATTGTAACTTTTTTAGTTAAAAATGTTATATTTTTTATGTAAAGATATTGTTTTAGAATTAATTTCGGATTGAAGTTAATTTATAAATAACAGTAAATTTAAGATTATTTAGTAGTATTAACAGAAATGAAAAGGCATTAATTGAATTTATTTAATGAAATTTGCAGTATCTAAAATAAAAAATATGACACTTTTCAGTCGGCTTTTACTTTGTTTCCTTTTAATTTCATCGCATATATTTTCACAGAAAGAACAAAAATCTTTTCAAGTCGTTCCTTTAGGAGTAAAAGGCGGTATTGATGAAAAAAATCTTTCGGCTTATTTAATAGCGCCAGCTAACACAAAAGATTTTATCTGTTTAGATGCTGGAACTGTAAATGCAGGAATTGAAAAAGCTATTGAAAATAAAGTTTTTAAAGTTTCTACAAGCGAAGTTTTGCGACAATACATCAAAGGATATTTAATTTCTCACGCGCATCTAGATCATGTTTCGGGTTTAATAATCAATTCTCCTGCTGATTCTTCTAAAACTGTTTACGCTACTAATAAATGTATGGAAATGATGGAAAACCATTATTTCAACGATCAGACTTGGGCCAATTTTGGTGATGAAGGACCTGGATTTCCTTTAAAAAAATATCATTTTCAAACTTTAAAATTAGCAGAAGAAATTTCGCTTACCAATACAAATATGACCGTAAAAGCATTTCCTTTAAGTCATGTTAATCCGTTTGAAAGCACCGCTTTTTTAATTAAAAATGAAAATGATTATGTACTTTATTTAGGAGATACGGGACCTGACGAAGTAGAAAAAAGTAATAATCTTCGTGATTTATGGACTGCGATTGCGCCTTTGGTAAAAGCCAAACAACTAAAGGGAATTTTTATCGAAGTTTCTTTCCCGAATGAACAGCCAGATCAATTTCTATTTGGTCATTTAACTCCAAATTATTTAATGAAAGAACTTCACGTTCTAGAGGATTTAGCTGGAAAAGGTTCTTTAAATAGTTTTAAAGTTATCATTACTCATTTAAAACCTCCAGCAAAGAATATTGCTAAAATCAAGGAACAATTAAAGAGTCAAAATGACTTAGGATTGAAGATCATTTATCCTAAGCAGGGGAAAAAGTTTGACTTATAAACAAATTAATTTGTAAGTTATTTTTTATATTTTTACCAAATAAATTTTATTTATGGAAATTGTTTGGTCTTCAAGAGCTACTTATACTTTTTATACAACTAGAAATTATCTAATACAATTTCGAAGTAATGAAATTGCACAAAAATTTGTAAATGAGGTTTTACATATTGTTAATTTAGTTTCAATAAATCCTCATTTAGGAAAATTTAGAAATGACTTAGAATGTAATGAAATATTAGTCACAAAATATATTTCTCTTTATTACATTTTAAATAAGGATTTTATCCACCTAATTGAATTTTATGACAATCGTCAAAAACCTCTAACAATTTTAAATTTTTAGATTATATTTTTGCTTTTTAACTCAAGTAACATTTCTTCATGAGTCATAAAATTTCCTTCTTCATATTCACGCTTAGCATTTTCTATTTCAGCCTTTAACTGTAATCTAAAATTCTCTTCTGGAGAAAGTATTTTCGCTATCGACAATACTTCATCAGGAGTAAAAGTCTGATTCTTTAATTTTCGATAAAATGTTGGGCTAGGAATACCAACTTTCTCAATAATATAATTTTTTTTATAAGGAGACTTATCCATTAAATCCTCCATATTATCAACTATATTCTTATATGCAATAACTTCTTGTATCATAATTGATCTTTTTCTATATCATTTATAATGCAAATATATATCAAAAATGATATAAAAACATTGTTTTTACTTACAAAATATCCTAAAAAAATACCTAACAGGTTTTGGAAACCTGTTAGGTAGTATAACTATTTCTTAGCTGTAAACCTAGGATCAGTCTCCATTACGGTTCCACACTCATCACAAGTTCGCAATTCTTCTGAATTGTAGAAATGTTCGAAATGAGGAAGAAAATCTTTCTCAATATTATGAAGTTCAAAATACACTTCATAAAGTTTATGGTTACAATTATCACAATGCCAAAGCAAACCATCTGTATATCCTTTTCCGGCACGTTTACGCTCAATCACTAATCCGATAGAACCCTCTGAACGAACGGGAGAATGCGGTACTTTGGCAGGATGTAAATACATATCACCGGCATTTAATTCCATTTCTTTACGCTGCCCATCTTCTTGAATTACTACTTTTATACTTCCTTCTAATTGATAAAAAAGTTCTTCTGTTTCATTATAATGGTAATCTTTTCTAGCATTTGGTCCTGCAACAATCATTACAATATAATCTCCAGAATCAACATATAGATTTTTATTCCCAACAGGCGGTTTTAGTAAATGACGGTTTTCGTCAATCCATTGGGTCAGGTTAAAAGGTTTTGCTATAGCCATTTTTTTAGTACTAAATTATGAATAGCTAAGGTAGTGAAAACTTTTTCAGCTTTAGTATTCCGTAAGAGTTTTAAGTCGCAGTACAGATGAAAACTGCGACTGAAAACTGAAAGCTTATTTAAACTCTTTTATCAAATAAATATAAACTGGAAAATGATCGCTGAAACCAGCTTCTGCTAATGTATTTCGAAGCGGATAACCCTTATATTGTCCAGAAGTTTGAACTAAATAAGGCCGGTTAAAAATACCTGCTTTCCAAAAACTAAAAGTCGAAAAATCAGTTTTAAGAAGAGATTCGGTCATTATAATCTGGTCAAAAATATTCCAGGAATCTCGAAACGCAATTGTTCCCATTCCTTTATTTGCCATTTCCTCAAACGGATTAAAAACACCAAATTCTACAACTTCAGCCTTTTTACCTTTTGCTCCCAGACCTATTTTAATACTATTGTTTAAAGGACCATCATTCAAATCGCCCATGGTCAAAACTTTTGCCTTCGGATTAATCTGTTGCAGCGAGTCGATAATTTTACGGTTTAACTTACCCGCAGCTTCACGAAATAAACTTGTTGCTTTTTCTCCGCCAGATCTTGAAGGCCAGTGATTCACAATAATATGGATTTCTTCATCTTCCAAAAAACCTGAAACCAAAAGCTGATCTCTCGTAAAAATACGGTTGTTGTTTTCTTTTTTAACTTCGATTTCATCATCTATAACTTCCGCCTCTTCTTCTTTCTTTTCGATATTCTTTTTATAAATAAGCAAAGGAATATTTGAAAATGAAGTTGGTCGAAAATATTTTTTCTGATAAAGTAAAGCAACGTCAATACCCCGCTTATCAGGAGAATCAAAATGAATAATTCCTAAATCCAGCTGCTGCAATTTTGGTTCTTTTATTAAATCTTCTAAAACACCACGATTTTCAATTTCAGATCCTCCAATTAAAGTCGGTCCATTTGAATTTTCGGGAGTTCCAATTTCAGCAATTACCCTTGCCAGATTTTTTAGTTTTTGCTGGTATTTTTCTACTGTCCAATGCTGTGCTCCGGTTGGTGTCCATTCGTCGTCATTTGTAAAAGCATCATCGACCGTGTCATATAAATTCTCCAAATTGTAAAATGCGACAGTGTGTATTTTGTATTTTTTGGCTTGTGCATTTGAAATAGTACAACAGAAAAAAAGGAAATAAAAATTTAAAATAATGAAACGCATAAATCTGAATAATTTTAAAAAACCAAATTATAAAAATAAATTAATTTGTAAGAAATTTCTAAATTATTTTTTTAATTTACTTTTTTATATCCAAATTCTCCTGTACCTTGCTGTCTCAATTTGCTATTTTATAAAATGAAAAAAATCCTGATATCCTTTGCTTTGCTTTTATGCAGCAGTTTCTGTTATTCTCAACAAAACCGTCAATTTATCGATAGCATTAGAGTAAAACATAATATTCCAGAAATCGCCTACGCAGTAGTTTCTTCTGATTTTGTTTTAGAAATTAAAGCTTTAGGATACAAAAAAATCAATAGTAAATCAGAAGCTGCTTTATCAGATCGATTCCGTTTAGGTTCTCTCACCAAAACAATCACAAGTTATTTAGCAGCGGTATTGGTTAAAGAAGGAAAAATAAAATGGGAAACTAAATTTTTCGTTTTGTATCCAGAATTAAAAGCCAAAAGCAATCCTGCTTATTACAATTTTACTTTAAGAGATTTTATAACATTGCGAGCTCATCTTCCTATTTGGTCGTACGGAAATACAACTCCGACCCAAAAACAAATTAAAGGAAATATCCAAGAACAACGTTATGAATTTATTTCGTGGTTTTTTAAACAAAATACCATCATTTCTGAAAAGCAAGATGTTTATTGGTCCAATCCAAGTTATGTTGCCGCTGGACTAATGCTGGAAAAAGCAACTGGGAAAAGTTATGAAACATTGGTAGCAGAATTAGGGAAAAATCTCAATATTGATTTCCAATTTGGTCAGCCAAATTTAAAAGACGAAAATCAAACTTGGGGCCATGACGAAAATATGAATCCAGAAAAACCCGTCTTAAATTACAAATTAAACTGGCTTTCATCTGCTGGAAATATAAATGTAAATTTACCCGATTATTGCAAGTTCATTCAAATGCAGCTTCAAGGTTTAAAAGGGGAATCAAAACTTTTTACTGCAGAAGAATTCGATTATATGCATTTTGGATTACCCGAATTTTCTTTTGGATGGAATTCGGAAATAAACAAAAATGATGAAATTCAGTATTCATTTCACAACGGAAGTCCAGGAACATTTTTAACCAAAGTGTATATTTGTAAAACAATCGATAAAGCTTTTATTCTATTTGCGAATGTCCAATCTGAAGAAGCCGACAAAGGATTAATTTTAATTTTAAAAGAATTAGAAATAAAATATGGAGCAAAGCCGTCTAATTAAAAATAAAATAATTTATAATTTTAAGCAAAAAGAAATATGAAGATGAAAAGCTTACAATACCTCAAAAAACACTTTGTTCTTTATAAAATAGCATTTCTTACTTTTGCTTTTCAATCATTCACTTGTCAATCTCAACAAAACATGATAACACCACCTTATTTACAAAAAGGAGATACTGTAGCTCTTTTGGCAACAGCCAGAAAAAATATCGACGACAATTTAAAACCGACTATAGATTTACTACACAGCTGGGGATTAGAAGCCGTAGTGGGAAGTACAATCGGATTAGATTATCATCAATTGGCAGGAACTGACGAGCAAAGAGCGGCCGATTTTCAAAAACAATTAGACAATCCGAATATAAAAGCTATTTGGTGTGTCCGCGGCGGATACGGAACTGTTAGAATGTTGGATTTATTAGATTTTACCAAATTCAAACAACATCCAAAATGGGTTATTGGTTTTAGCGACGTTACGGTTTTGCACAACCATTTGAATACAATGGGCTACAAATCTATTCATGGCATTATGCCTGTAACGGTTCCAAGAGCAACTCCAGACGCGGTTAGTTCTTTAAAATCAAGTTTGTTTGGCGAGCCGCTTTCCTATTCTGTTAGTCCAACTCCAATGAATCGTTTAGGAAGCGCAACGGGAGAATTAGTTGGTGGGAATTTATCGATTTTATATAGCTTGTTAGGATCCCCGTCTGCAATTGATTGTCGTGATAAAATTTTATTTATTGAGGATTTAGATGAATACTTATATCATATTGATCGCATGATGATGAATTTGAAACGCAATGGCTGTATCGAAAATTTGAAAGGAATTATAATTGGAGGCATGACAAGCATGAAAGACAATGAAGTTCCTTGGGGAAAAAATGCCTTGGAAATTATTGATGATGTAACAAAAAAATATAACATTCCAGTTATTTTCAATTTCCCAGCCGGTCATATTAGAGATAATCGAGCTTTAATTATGGGAAATACCGTTACTATGGAAGTTACTGCTTCTGGAAGTACTGTTACTTTTAAAAAATAATACCACCGAAACCTAGTAAGAAAACTCAAGAATACCACATAAAAAATCTCGCAAAGACGCGAAGCCGCAAAGTTAAATACTCGTAGCGACTTCGCGTCTTTGCGTGCAAATAACCTGAAACCTGAAACTTGAAACAAAAAAGAACATGGCAGAACATAATGATTTAGGAAAATTAGGAGAAGATCTAGCAGCATCACATCTCGAGGAAAACGGTTATGAAATTATTGAACGAAACTACGTTAATCAAAAAGCAGAAATAGATATAATTGCACAAAAAGGTTCCGTTTTAGCAATTATTGAAGTTAAAACGCGTTCGAGTTTAGACTTTGGTTCTCCGCAGGATTTTGTCAAGTCAAAAAAGATTCAATTACTCATTAAAGCAGTAAATGCCTACATAAACGATAGGGAAAAGGATTTTAATGAAGATCTAGAAGTCAGATTTGACATCGTTGCCATCCATAAAAACGGCGAATCATTTGCAATTGAACATCTTACAGACGCTTTTTATCACTTTTAACATAATTTTTTATTGTTATAATTGTAACAATTTGTTTTTTTATTTATATTTGCAGAGATTTATAACATCGCAATGTTAAATTAACAACCAACAAACCTGTTACAAAAAAAAAAAGATTATGAAAACTGTTTCTTCTATTGTAGAAAACTACATTAAAACAAAACCATTTTTATTAAATGCACTATCGCTGGGAATTATCAACCTAACTTCTCTTTCACGAAATATTATGACCGAATTAGAAAGTGAATTTGGGAAAGAAGTAAAACAAGGTGCTGTTGTAATGTCTTTAAAACGACTTACTGAAGAATTAGATTTTAAATTGAACCACAAAATCAATAAAGTAATTAAAAATATTGGTGAAATCACTGTTCGCTCTGAACTTACAGATTACACTTTTGCTGCTTCTGAAACTGTTTTAAACAAACAGGCAGATTTAATTTCTGATATTAATGCTTTATCTGATATTTTCTATACCTCATCTCGTGGTGTAAATGAAACCAATATCGTTGTCAGCAGTAGTGTAAATCACTTGGTGGAGAAACACTTTTTGAGAGAAAAATTGATTCAGAAACTAGATAATTTAGCTTCAATTACTGTAAAATTACCAAAGGAAAATATTGTTGTTCCTGGTATTTATTACTTCATCTTCCAGCGTTTAGCTTGGGAAGGAATTATTATTAATGAAGTAATTTCGACTTCAAATGAGTTTACCATTTTAGTTGGAGAAGATCAAGTTGATGTAGCTTTTAAAGTAATCAAAGATTTGAAAAACTAATTAAACATACCTATTTAAAGAATCACTTTTTTGATTCTTCTGATACAATCCTTTTGTCTTTCAATTATAAAGATAAAAGGATTTTTTTTGAAATTAAATTAACTTTTTCATGAGTAATACAAAACCTGAGAAAAAGAAAAAACCACTGAGAACGCAAAGTTTTTAATTATTTTAGTAAAAAACACAAAGTTCACAAAGCTTTGTGCACTTAGATTGTATAAAAACAAATCAACTCTTAGTGAACTCTGCGAAAAACCTTTGTGTTCTCTGCGGTAAAAACACTTAGGACTATTTTATTGTTTCCCTACAGCATTTAGACCTGCCTTCCTTTTCAAAACCCAAATTTCATTTTTCGCAAATAAGAATATTCTCAACGCTCAAATCAAAAAAAGAAATTTTATTTTAAAGAAGCGTCAATCTGACACTTACTTGTACGAAAGCTACTAACAGCACTTTTTACCTCTTTACTTCAAAAAACTAACAAAAAATAAGAATTAAGTTTTTTTATATATGATTTGTTGAGAATAATATTTTTATATATTTGCGATGTAATCAGATTCAGACCTCACATTTTGATAGTTTAATACCATTAGAATTAAATAAAGCGAATTAAATTGTTAGAAACTGCCAGCCATAGTGAAAAATTATTGGTAAGTGAACTCAAAAACGGAAACGAAAAAGCTTTTCGCCAACTTTTTGATTTATACCACCAAGATATTTATGGTTACAGTATCAGTCTTCTTAAATCAAAAGAAGCTGCGGAAGAAAATGTGCAGGATGTTTTTATGAAAGTCTGGCTCAACCGCGAGAGTTTAAACATAGAACAATCGTTTAAAGCTTATATTTTTACAATTGCACGTAATCAGGCTTTTAATGTTTTGAATAAAGCCGCAAACGAAATTATATTGAAAGAAGCCGTTTTCTATGAAAGTCAGAAAACGCACGAATACGGAGATTATACCGTTCGGGAAGCCGATTGCAAAAAACTCCGAAAGCAAGCCATCAAACAGTTACCGCCCAAACGACGGCAGATTTTTAAGATGTCTCGGAAAAAAGGAATGAGCTATGAAGAAATAAGTCAGGAACTCGGAATTTCAATAAGTACAGTCCGAAATCAGATGAGTAAAGCGCTCGAATCGATGCGCGGTTTTTTTCAACTTCACGATGAAATTATCTAACCAAAACCACAATAATGCCATTAAATCACTCTTCGGAGTGATTTTTTTTTGATTAAACTTTTGATGTTTTTTAGACAGGTTTAAAGGATTTCCACATATTAAAATTCTTTTTTCTATGAAAAAAGATTAAAATCAATTGTCTCCAGCTTTAGCTGGAGGCAATTCAGAAGCGTTCCAAGTTTAATATTCGTATACCAATAATTTTGAAAATCTTTCTTCAAAATGACAAAAAATGAGTTTACATGGCTATTTCTTTTAAAAAATAAATTTTACTATTTCATTAAAAATCAACATGATAAAAAACTACAAATGTTAAATTTTAAAAATTTACAACGTTTGAGTAGTACTTCATTTCAATTCAACTGTATTATAGAAACACAGAACCTAAAAACATTCTTAATGAATTCTAATTCTGAAATAAAAACGCTTTTACAAAAGTTTATTTTAAATCAATGCACTGCCGAAGAAACGGAGCAAGTAATTGCCTACTGCCGAAATAATAATCTTACCGATGATTTTCCGACTGTTAAAGATGTTCAAAAGTTAGTAAACGAAATGCCAAAAATGGAGGAGCAAAAAGCAGATTCTATTTTCAACAGCATTTTAGCTTCTGCAAAAGAGCAGGAAACAGTAATCGAATTACAGCCTAGAAAATCAAATCTTAGAAAATATATTTCAATTGCGGCATCGATTATTGTGCTGCTTGGAATTGGTTTTTTCTACAAACAAAATGTTTTTACTAAGCCTGCCGAAGTTCCTTTCGATTTTAAAAGCACTGATATTGTTTTACAAATGGAAGATGGAACTGTTCAGGTTATATCAGAAAACGGGAAAGTTCAGGTCCATGATAAAAATGGAAATGTGATTGGAAATCAAAATGGCGATAAATTGGTTTACGAAAAAGAAGCGGATTATGAGAAACTAACCTACAACACTCTTAAAATTCCGTACGGTAAAAAATTCCGTTTAGAATTGTCAGACGGGACGATGGTTCATTTAAACTCGGGAACAACTTTGAGATATCCTGTGAAATTTATTGCTGGCGAAAATCGTCAGGTATATCTTGACGGAGAAGCTTTTTTTGATGTAGCCAAAGACAAAAAACATCCCTTTATCGTAAATGCCGACGAATTGAATGTTCGTGTTTTAGGAACGCACTTTAACGTTTCTAACTATCCAGAAGATGCCGTTACAGATGTTGTTTTGGTGGAAGGTTCTGTTGGAATGTATCGTTCTAACGAAGACTTTGATGCCGCTAAAAACACTATTTTAAAACCTGGCTATAAAGGAAGCTTCAACAAAGAAAACGCGTCAATCTTATCCAAGCCTGTTATTACAGAAATCTACACTTCCTGGATCGATGGCGGATTGACTTTTAGAAACATGGCGTTTAAAAACATCATTACAAAACTGGAAAGACGCTATAATGTAACCATCATTAATAAAAATGAAAAACTGGCAAACGAGAAATTCAATGCAAGTTTTAAAGAAGAATCTATAGAAAATGTGATGAGTTATTTTAATGACATTCATGGCATTAATTACACCATAAAAAACGATCAAATACTAATTAAATAACCACTAAAACCAATGAAAATTTATGAGACAAAAGGAGTATTAGAATAAAAAAATCGGAAAGAGCTGCGAACAATTTCCGATTAACTAAGTGATTGAATATAACGAATTAACTACAATCAATTAACAAAATTATGAAAAAAAAATCTAAGAATAATGGGTTTCTATACTCATTGTTCCAAAATGACCTAAAATTGAAACTAACTACACTACTTATTTTGGTCGCCATGTTTAATATTAGAGGGAATACTTATGCCCAAAAGACAAAAGTTACTCTTGAACTAAACAATTCAACAATCGAGAAGGTTATTGAGACCATTGAACAAAAAACAGATTTCAGATTTATTTACAAATTGAACGATATCGACTTAGATCGAACGGTTTCAATTTCTGTAAAAGATCAATCTATATATGTTGTTTTAGATAAACTTTTTAAAGGAACGCCAACCGAATTTAAGATTCGTGACACGCAGATTATCCTAAAAAAACCAGAACTTAAAACACAGGTAATTGAGTTTCAAAAGCAAACCGTTTCTGGTATTATCACAGATGAAAACGGTATGCCTCTGCCTGGAGCTTCTGTTACAGAAGAAGGAACGAAAAACGGGATAATAACCGACTTTGATGGAAAATACAAACTTACAGTCGAAAGCAGTCAATCTGTAATCGTTGTATCTTTTGTTGGATATAAAGAGAAAAAAGTTGTTGCCAGCCAAAGTGTAATAAACATTCAACTTCTTCCAGACGCGACAGATTTACAGGAAATCGTAGTGGTAGGTTACGGCACAGCATCAAAAAGAGATGTAACAGGTGCAGTTTCATCTATTGCTGCAAAAGACATGAATCAGGGTGCAATTGTAAATCCGTTACAATTAATTGCTGGAAAAGCTGCTGGAGTTAATATCACGCAGCTAGGAAGCGAGCCCGGTTCTGGACCAAGTGTACGTATTCGTGGAATTTCCTCTTTAATTGGAGGAAGCGATCCTTTGGTAGTTGTAGATGGTATCCAAGGAAATATGGATTTATTAAACCAAATACCTCCAAGTGAAATTGAAAGTTACGATATTCTAAAAGATGCCTCTGCAACTGCAATTTACGGTTCTCGCGGGGCGCCGGGAGTACTTATCATTACCACAAAAAAGAATAAAGCGGGTAAAACTACAATGGAATATATCGGTTCATCGTCTTTAGATTTTATTCCTAAAAAACTTGACATGTTAAATGCTGATGAATGGTGGGCTGCTGCGCAAAATGTAGGCGTTCCTGCCTCTGCAAACCACGGTTCTAATACAGATTGGTATGGCCTTTTAACACAAACTGGTTTTACACAAACACATACGCTCTCTTTTGGAGGAGGAACAGATAAATTTAATTATAGAGCTTCGTTAACGGCTATTTTGCAAGATGGAGTTGTAATTAATTCGAGCAACCAAAAATACATCGGGCGTATTCAAGCTACTCAATTAGCGCTTGATGACAAATTAAGTTTGACTTTTAATTTAAACACAGGAATTAACAATATGACGAGCATCATTCAAAGTATTGGAACTGCTGCTTATACTTCAAACTTAATAACAAATGCTTATCTAGTTCGACCAACAGATCCTGTTTTTAATACGGATGGAACATATTTTACAGATCCAAATGTATTTCAATATTTAAATCCATATGCAACTGCACAAACGGTTTCAAATGAATCTGAAAATGACAACTTATTTGCAAGTTTAAAAGCCGATTTAACTTTAGCAAGAGGTTTAACTGCAAACTGGTTTGGAAGCTGGAGAAAAACCAATACAACCGAAGGATATTATCTTCCTGTAGTCTCAACAAGTGCGTATGCAATTGATCAAAATGGTTATGGAAATGTTAGAAACAGAAGACAAAATGAGAAATTAACCAACTTTAGTTTGAACTACAAAAGAACATTTGGCATCCACAATATAAACGTATTAGGTTTATACGAATGGCAAAATCAAGCTTACCAGGGAAGTTTTGCACAAGTGAGAGGTTTTATCAATGACAACGCAACTTACAATGCGCTTCAGTTAGGAGATTTGACAAAAATTCGTCCCGGCGATATTGAGACTTATAAAAACGACAGAACATTAGCTTCATTTTTAGGAAGAGTAAATTATTCTTTACTAGACCGTTATTTGGTTACAGCGAGTATTCGTCGTGACGGTTCTTCTGTTTTTGGAGTAAATAATAAATGGGGGAATTTCCCTTCTGCATCTGTTGCGTGGCAAATCGAAAAAGAACCTTTCATGCAGAAACAAAACTTATTTGATGAGTTAAAACTTCGCGCAGGTTATGGAGAAACAGGTAACCAGCAAGGCTTACTTCCGCAGCAATCTATTTCGTTAGTTGGCAGTTCCGGAACAACTTATTTTGGAGGAGCTCCAATCACAAACTATATAATCACGCAAAATTCAAATGCCGATTTGAAATGGGAAACTAAAAAACAAACCAATTTAGGTCTTGATTTCGCTCTTTTAAATCATAGATTAAGAGGAACTGTAGATATTTATACTTCTAAAACAGAAGATTTATTGTTTGATTACACAGTACCTCAGCCTCCATATCCTTATCCGACTATTAAAGCAAATGTTGGTAGTATTTCGAACAAAGGTATTGAGGTATCACTTGCCTACGATGTAATTAAATCTCAAAACAGTACACTTACCTTGGGAGGAAACGTTTCGTTCATGAAAAATGAAGTTCTTAATTTAGATGGAAGCATTAACGGCGTTCCTTTAAATACTGATTATGTTCCATGGGGAGCTGCCAATTCTTATTTAGTACAAGGAAAACCAATTGGAGCGTTTTATATTTTGGAACATACTGGGAAAAATGAAAACAATGTTGAAACCGTTTTGGATCGTGATGGAAACGGTATAATCGATCAAGGTGTAAAAAGTCCAGATCGTTATTACGCAGGATCAGCTTTACCAACTTATACTTTTGCATTTAATCCATCTTACAGATATAAAAACTTTGATGCTTCTTTATTGTTAAGAGGTTCAGGAGGAAATAAAATCTACAACGGTTTACGCTCTAACTTAAGCAGAATGGAAAACATTGGTAAATCGAATGTATTGGCAAGTGCTGTAGACCAAGGAATTTACACTTCTCCTTATAGTTCTGATTTATGGTTAGAAGACGGTTCATTCATTCGTTTAGAAAATCTTACTGCGGGATACAGTTTCCGTTTTACAGATAAATATATTGATACTATTAGACTTTCACTTACAGGAAGCAACTTATTCCTAATAACAGATTATTCGGGTATTGATCCAGAATTAAATGTAAGCGGCGGTGGAGATAACTTTGGAGGTGACAGAGGAATTTATCCTCGTACCAGAAGTGTGGCGTTTGGTTTGACTGTAAAATTTAAATAGTAAAAAGACATGAAAATTAAAAATATATTGATATTAGGAAGCTTGTGTTTCCTGACACTTTTTAGCTGTACAGATATAGACGAAAATGTGTACGATAAATACCCTGCAGAAGAATTTTACGGAACACCAGAAGGAGCAGACATTGCTCTTGCAAGTGTTTATGCTCAAGTACCTGGTGATTTCATTAGAGATAATGCTTCTGGTGTTGGTTATGCCGGCGCAGATAACGGCTGGTACGACATGAACTGTATGTCATCAGACGAACAGGTTATTCCGCACAGAAATACAGGAGACTGGCAGCAGGATTTTGCCCGTTTGCATAAACACGAATGGTTACCAACAGATTTTATCATCAACAATACTTGGAACTGGCTTTACAAATCTATTTTCAATGCCAATTTAGCGGTGAGTTTATTAGAAAAATCTAATGCCGAGGCTTCTAAAATTGCCGAAGCGAAAGTGCTAAGAGCTTTCTTTTATTATTTATTAATTGATGATTTTGGAGATGTTCCATTTTTCACCGATAATAATATTACCGTTGATAAAATACCGCAATCGAGCCGTGCAGAAGTTTTCAATTTTATTGTAAAAGAACTAACTGATAATGTTGAATTATTATCTGGAACAAGAGGCGGAAACTACTACGGAAGATTCAACAAATGGGCGGGCTATACTTTATTAGCAAAAGTATATTTGAATGCTCAAGTTTACACAGGAACTCCAAAATGGAATGAATGTTTAGCAGCTTGTAACAAAGTAGCCGAAGGCGGATTTTCACTTCATTCAGGCGCTGTGGATACAGCAAATCCATTAGGAAGTAAGTATTATGAATTATTTGGAGATGTACTTCCAGAAGATGAAACGATTTTACCAATTTACGCAACACTGGATGTTGTCTCTCGTAACATCTATGCCGTTCGCAGTTTATTTGGTCCGCATGCCCAAGCATTATTTGGTTTCAGTGGCTGGAATGGTACAATTGTTCCGAAAGAATTTTTCTTAAAATATGATGCGAATGATATTCGTCGAAAACAATTTTTATTTGGAGAACAGCCAGGCGGTTATAATTATACGCTTAATGTTGCTTCATTAGATAATCCTGGTGCAGATCCGCAGGCGGGTGTGCGTAATGTGAAATTTTATCCTGTTGCTCCAAGAACCGGCGGCGGGGCTTCAAACGATTTTCCAATTTTTAGATACGCTGATGTTATTTTAATGATGGCAGAATGTAATGCTCGTTTAGGAAATTCTGGAGCGGCAAAACCTTTTATTGATCAAATTAGACAACGTGCAGGTTTAAATGCATTAGATCATGCCCCAACTCTTGATGACATTTACAATGAGAGAGGATTTGAATTAAACTGGGAAGGACACAGAAGACAAGACATGATTCGTTTCGACAAATTTTTATTGGCAAATGAATTCAGACCTGCATCTCCTGCTTTCAGAAAATTGTTCCCAATTCCAACGGCAGCTTTAGATGCTAATCGCGGATTAAAACAAAACCCAGGTTACTAAAAACAAAAACTATCATGAAAAAATATATCAATAAATTATTCATATTAGGCAGTTTGCTTTTCTTGGGTTCATCCTGCGAAAGCGATGCCGAATTAACAACATTAAAAGCTGTTAGTTTCCCTTCAGAAATTACAGTTTCATCCAATTCAATCGTATTGACAGAAAACATTGCAGAAGATCAGGTATTACTTGTTTCATGGCCAGAAGTTACTTTTCCTGTTGAAGCTCCTGTAAAGTATGCACTTCAATTTGATTTGGTGGGAGATACAAGCGGCGCTGCTGCCTGGCAAAAAGCAAAAAGAATTGAAGTTGGAACAGATGTTTTAAGCAAAACCCTAATTGGTCAGGATTTAAATAAAATTGCAGTCGATTTAGGACTTCCAATTGATGTTGAAGGAAAATTAGTTGTCCGTGTAGAAGCAGCAATGGATCGTAAAGTGTATTCAAACCCTATTACTTTGACCATTACTCCTTACGAAAAAAGTGTTGTTTTTGGAGAAATTTATATGCCGGGAGCGTATCAGGGAGAATGGAATGTAGATACAGCACTTGCTTTACCTGCTATCGCAAAAGGTATTTATCAAGGCTATGTAACTGTTCTTCCAGGTTATGGAACTGTATTTAAATTAAATCAGGGCAGAAACTGGGAGCAATACTACGGTGCTGGAGCTACAAACAACGATTTACAAAACATGAGCACTGCCGATTTCAGCCTTCCCGGAACAGGTTCGTACCAAGTAAAAGTGAATCTCAATACTTTAAAATGGACCGCTGCTCCGTATTCATGGGGAATTGTAGGTGATGCAACAGCTGGAAGCTGGGACAACAGCACACCAATGAACTATGATTATCAAACAAAAACATGGAAAATTACTGTTGATCTGGTTCCTGGGAATGTCAAATTCAGATTGAATAACAGCTGGACAGTCAATTATGGACCTAAAAACACCACAGAGGGATTGGTTTATCTGGACGATCAAGGTTCTTACTATGTGGGCGAAGGCGGCACTTATGAAATTACATTCAAAATAAATGATGTTGATCCTGCGGCTCTTGGATATCCAGCAACTGCAGCATACACTGTAACAAAAAAATAGATAAAAATTTAAGTTAAGTTTGGTTTGAGTTTACCTGTCTTTTTACTTCGAAAGGCAGGTTACTTCTCAACCGCTTAAAAACATAAAAATTAAAATCATGAAATTTAATATAAAAATCGTTTACGCATTCCTGCTCACATTGGCATTTGTTTCGTGCAGTTCTTCTGATAACGATAACAATTCAGAGCCAGACTCTCCTTATACACAATATGGAGCTCCTTTTGATAAAATGCCCAAAAAAGAAGATGCCATTATTTATCAGGTTAATATTCGAGCATTTAGTCAGGCTGGAACACTAAAAGGAGTACAGGATAGATTGGCACAAATTCAGGAACTGGGTGCAAATGTCATTTATTTAATGCCTGTTTATCCTGTTGGAAAAGAAAGAGCAACCGGCGAATTAGGATCTCCTTATGCCGTTAAAGATTATAAAGCGGTAAATCCAGATTTTGGAACGCTGCAAGATCTTCAAACTTTAGTCGAAGAAGCGCATAAAAAAAATATGGCAGTTGTTTTAGACTGGGTTGCCAATCACACCGCTTGGGATAACGCTTGGATTACGCAACATCCAGACTGGTATCAAAAAGATGCAGATGGTAAAATTATAATTCCACCTGGAACTAATTATAATGATGTCGCGCAGTTAAATTTCAATAATACTGAAATGAAAGATGCCATGATCGATGCTATGTCCTATTGGGTTTACAATGCAAACATAGACGGTTTCAGATGCGATTATGCTGATTTTGTCCCAAACAATTTCTGGTCGGATGCAATTACTAAATTGAGAAAAATCAAGAAGAACCAAACTATTTTAATGCTTGCTGAAGGTTCTAAAGTAAATCATTTCGCCTCTGGTTTTGATTATACTTTTGGTTTCAATTTCTTTTATACTATAGAACAGCTTTTCAAAGAAAACAAATCGGCCACTACCCTTCAGGATTCAAATGCAACAGAATATGCTAACAATTACAATCCAGAAAACAGAGTTGTTCGATATACCAGCAACCATGATGTGAATCTTTCTGACGGAACGCCTTTAGAACTTTTTGGAGGTAAAAAAGGATCGCTTGCCATGTTTGTTGTAGCGGCTTATTTAAAATCGGTTCCAATGATTTACAACGGACAGGAAATTGGATACAACAAAAGATTAAATTATTTCGCGAGAACACCAATTGACTGGTCGACTGCAGATAATGAAATGCTGGCAGAATACAAAAAAATCATTGCTTTCAGAAACACAAGCGCAGCTGTTAAAACAGGAGAATTTACAGGTTACAGCAGTGATGCCGTTAGTGCATTTACCATGATAAAAGATACTGAAAAAGTTTTTGTGCTTTCTAATTTAACAGATTCAACAGTAAAACATCTAATTCCTTCAACATTAAAAGGAAGCTGGAAAGATGCTTTTACAGGAGCAGCAGTAACAGTTGGCTCCGATGTAACATTGCAGCCTTATCAATATTTAATATTGAAAAACTAATGTCAATGCAGCTTTAAAACTTAAATTTGCACAAAAATATATAAAATGAATTTTCAATATCAAAAATCCTTGCTTCAAATTTGTTTGAGCAAAAAAACAGCGCTTTTATTTTTCGTATTCCTAAGTACCTTTTGGCTTCAGGCACAAGAAATAACTTCGCCAGACAAAAATCTTTCTTTAAAATTTGAATTAAAAGAAGGCGGTATTCCGTCTTACCAATTATCATACAAACAAAAAGCAGTTATTAAACCAAGTACTTTAGGTTTAGAATTGCAAAATATGCCTTCGTTTTTAGATGGTTTTACCGTTACAAATACTGCTCAATCTTCTGTTGATGAAAATTGGAATCCAGTTTTAGGTGAAGAAAAAACAATTCGCAATCAGTACAACGAATTGGTTGTCACTTTAGCTCAGGCAAAAAACAATAATAGATTTATTCGTATTCGTTTCCGTTTATTCAACGACGGATTGGGATTTAGATATGAATTTCCAAAACAAAATGATTTGAGTTATTTCGTAATTAAAGAAGAGCGTTCTCAATTTAATTTGGCTGGAAATCACAAAATTTTCTGGATTCCAGGAGATTATGATACCAACGAATACGCCTATACGACTTCAAAAATTTCAGAGATTCCTTCATTGATGAAAAAAGCAACGATTGAAATCAATGCACAGCAGCCAATCAAAGAATTGTCTGTACAAACGCCGTCAATGATGAAATCTGATAATGGTTTATACATCAACATTCACGAAGCGGGATTAATTAATTATCCAGCAATGTACCTTGAAGTTGATGCTGTAAACAACAAAATGATTAGTCATTTAGCACCAGATGCAGTTGGCGCAAAAGGCTATATGCAGACAGATGCGCAGTCGCCTTGGAGAACTATTGTAGTAAGCGATAAAGCAACCGATATTTTGGCATCAAAATTAATCCTGAATCTTAATGACCCAACAACTTACAAAGATGTTTCTTGGATTAAACCGGTAAAATATATCGGGATTTGGTGGGAATATTTCGTAGCAGGAAAAAGTACATGGGCCTTTGGAAAAGAAAACAATGTAAAAATGACGGATGATTTTACGAAACTTACGCCAAACGGAAAACACGGTGCTACAACAGAACGTGCTAAAGAATACATTGATTTTGCTTCTAAAAATGGTTTTGATGCCATTCTTATCGAAGGCTGGAACATTGGCTGGGAAGACTGGATTGGCAATTGGAAAGAAGATGTTTTTGACTATGTAACGGCTTATCCAGATTTTGATGTAAAAGCAGTTCATGCTTATGCGGCTTCTAAAGGTGTAAAAATTATCATGCACCACGAAACTTCAGGATCTGCAACAAATTATGAGCGTCGATTAGATCGTGCATTTCAATTTATGAATGACAACGGTTATGACGCTGTAAAAACGGGTTATGTTGGACAGATTATTCCGCGTGGTGAACACCATGACGGGCAATGGATGGTCAATCATTATATTAATGTTGCCAAACGTGCAGCCGATTATAAAATTATGGTCAACAGCCATGAAGCGGTTCGTCCAACTGGTTTAAACCGAACTTTCCCAAACTGGATTGCTCAGGAATCGGCTCGCGGAACTGAATTCGAATCTATGGGAGGCTTAGCGCCAGATCATACTACGATTTTACCTTTTACAAGATTAATGGGAGGTCCAATGGATTATACGCCAGGAATTTTCCAAACTGATCTTTCGTATTACGGAACAGGAAGTTCACAACGAGTTAATACTACTTTGGTAAAACAATTGGCATATTATGTTACGATGTACAGTCCGTTGCAGATGGCAGCCGATATTCCCGGGAACTACGAGCGTTTTCCAGATGCATTTCAGTTTATTAAAGACGTTGCTGTAGATTGGGATAAAAGTTATATTTTAGAAGCTGAACCTGGAGATTACATTACAATTGCGCGTAAAGCAAAAGGCAAAAACGAATGGTTTATTGGAGGAATTACAGATGAAAATGCAAGAATTGCAAACATTTCATTTGATTATTTACCAGCAGGAAAAAACTTCATCGCCACCATTTATGCTGATGCCAAAGAAGCAAACTGGAATAAAAATCCACAGAAGTATACGGTTACCAAAGTTGTTGTAAACTCAAAAAGCAAATTGAAACAGTATTTAGCCCCAGGCGGAGGTACTGCAATTAGTATCAAAGAAGGAAATACTTCAGAATTAAAAGGATTGAAAAAGTTGTAAAATTCACAACAAATAATAATTAAAAAAGGAACTCTATTTTCAAAAAGAGTTCCTTTTTCTATTTTTTAGAAGGAATAATTCAGGGCAAACCCAAAATCATTTTGTGATGTAATTTCGTTTTTTATGATTGCAGGCTTAAATGCCAATTTTTCGTCAACATTAAATTGTGATAAAGAAGCATCGATGTTAGCATCAATAATATTTAAAATATAAAACCCTACCATAAACAGGGCAGATAAATCTCTGTTTCGTTGAAATTGCTTTTGAGCAGAAATCAATTGGCTTTCACTTAATCCAGCCAAAAATTCAGAACCACTTTGAGTACCTCCTAATCTATTTTTATATTCATCTCTGTACAAATTGTATTTTTTTTGATTATCAAAATACAAATAGGTACTTGTACCGATTGCGCCATAAACTAAAGGAACTTTCCAATATTTTTTATTATAAATCTGTCCTAAACCTGGTAAAACAGCCGAATAAAAAGCTGCTTTTGAAGGACGAAGCGGATCAATTTCAACTGATTGAATAGAATCTTTTGAAATGATTTCAGTTTTTTGCTGAGCGAAAATTGAAGTTAATCCGAAAAATAAAAGTAAAAGAATGAACTTACTCTTCATATAAAATTGGCTTTGAAAATTTGGGTCAAAGAAAACTTTTTGTTTTAAGATTATTCTTAAATAAAATATAAAAAAAGCTTAATGTTTTTTCGCCACGAATTTCACAAATTATCACGAATAAAATTTAAGTATGCGATATAAAAAATTAGTGCAAATTTGTGTGATTTGCGACAAACTCCACATAGCTTATAAAATTATTTTTTGCCACAGATTAAAGGATTAAAAATTGATTTATTTGTGAGAATCTTTTTAATCTGTAGCAAACTTTATTCTCCCAACAATTCCATCAACTCCAAAGCTCTTTTGGTCGATTTTACGTTCTCAAAAGTCAATAAAAGACGTAAGCCGTTTGGCGTTTGTTTCTCTTTCATTTGGCAAAGATTACTATATTTTTGTACAAATTGTAAAACCTTTCTAAACTTAGAAGATTGGTAATAATCAGATTGTTGATCGGAAACGAAATAACCAATCATTTTCCCTTTCTTCATAACCAGTTTTTCAATACCTACGTTTGTCGCAATCCACTTGATACGAATACTATTCATCAGGGCATTCGCGCGCGGAGGCATTGGTCCAAAACGGTCAATTAATTTGTTTTGGAAAATAACTAATTCTTCTTCATTTTTCACAGAACCTAATTCGTTATATAAACTCAAACGCTCGGTGACGTTATTGATATATTCATCAGAAAACAACAACTCAAAATCCGTATCAATCTGTAAATCTTTTACGTATTCCTTCGTTTCAATATCATTTTCTTCCGGATATAAATCTTTGAATTCGTTTTCTTTCAATTCCTCAATGGCTTCGTTCATGATTTTTTGGTACGTATCAAAACCAATTTCATTAATGAAACCACTTTGCTCGCCACCTAATAAATCTCCCGCTCCACGAATTTCAAGATCTTTCATCGCGATATTGAAACCGCTTCCCAATTCGCTGAATTGTTCCAAAGCCTGAATACGTTTTCTGGCATCTTCGGTCATGGATGAATACGGTGGACAGATGAAATAACAGAATGCTTTTTTATTGCTTCGTCCAACACGTCCACGCATTTGATGCAAATCTGACAATCCGAAATTATTGGCATTGTTGATGAAAATCGTGTTTGCATTTGGAACGTCAAGTCCACTTTCAATAATTGTCGTTGCAACCAAAACATCAAAATCTCCGTTCATGAAACCTAACATCAATTCCTCGAGTTTGGCGCCGTCCATTTGTCCGTGACCAATTCCCACTCTTGCATTTGGAACCAAACGCTGAATCATTCCGGCAACTTCTTTTATATTTTCGATGCGGTTATTGATGAAGAAAACCTGCCCGTTTCTTTGAATTTCATACGAAATCGCATCACGAATTACTTCTTCATTAAAACCAACAACATTAGTTTCAATCGGATAACGATTTGGCGGAGGTGTTGTAATAACTGATAAATCTCGCGCTGCCATCAATGAAAACTGAAGCGTTCTCGGAATTGGCGTTGCTGTTAATGTCAGCGTATCTACATTCGCAGCAATCGTTTTTAATTTATCTTTTACGTTAACGCCAAACTTTTGTTCCTCATCAACAATCAACAAACCTAAGTCTTTAAAAACAACATTTTTATTGACTAATTGATGCGTTCCAATTACGATATCGAGTTTTCCTTCGGCTAAATCTTTTAGCGTTTGTGCTTTTTGTTTTGCCGTTCTAAATCGGTTTAAATAACCCACAGAAACTGGCATATCTTTTAAACGTTCTGAGAAAGTTCTAAAATGCTGGTACGCCAAAATAGTGGTTGGCACTAAAACCGCAACCTGTTTGCTGTTATCAACCGCTTTAAAGGCCGCACGAATGGCAACTTCTGTTTTTCCGAAACCAACATCACCACAAACCAAACGATCCATTGGACGATCGCTTTCCATGTCGGCTTTTACTTCTTGCGTTGATTTGGTTTGATCCGGCGTATCTTCATAAATAAACGAACTTTCTAGTTCATTCTGCAAATAACTGTCTGGCGCGAACTGAAATCCTTTTTCTAAACGACGTTTTGCATACAACTGAATCAAGTTGAACGCAATATGTTTGACACGCGCTTTGGTTTTTTGTTTTAAAAGCTTCCAGGCGTTCGATCCTAATTTGTAGATTTTTGGAGGTGTTCCGTCTTTTCCGTTGTATTTGGATATTTTATGAAGCGAGTGAATACTCACATACACAATATCATTATCGGCATAAACCAATTTTATGGCTTCCTGCGTCTTTCCTTCAACTTGAATTTTCTGCAATCCACCGAATTTCCCAATTCCATGATCGATGTGCGTCACGTAATCGCCAACAGAAAGTGCGGTCAATTCTTTTAGAGTGATATTCTGTTTTTTAGAATAGCCGTTTTTGATGTTGAATTTATGATAACGCTCAAAAATCTGATGATCGGTATAAGCCGTTATCTGATTTTCTTCATCAATAAAACCTTGATACAAAGGCAGTACAATAGTATTATACTGCTTTCTGATGTTTTCTGAATTAGCTTCGTCTAAAGATTCAAAAATATCATGAAAACGTTTGGCCTGCGTTTCATTCGAACAGAATAAATAATTTTTATATCCGTTAAAATGATTGTCGCTCAGATTATTCAATAATAAATCAAATTGTTTATTGAAAGAAGGCTGAGGCTGAATATGAAATTCGAATTTTTTAGTGGTTTTAAAAATAGGTTTTGAAGCCAATTCGACAATCGAAAAGTTCAATGCTCTTTTGATAAATGAACTTTGATTTAGAAATAATTGCTCTGGCTGGGCATGTTTTATTTCTTTCGAAAGCTTCTCAAAAGCTTCTTCTGCCCTTGCAAATTGTTTGTCTAACTGACTAAAAAGTCCGTCGGTATTTTGAATAAAAATCACGGTTTTCTCCGCAATATAATCTAAGAAACTTTCTCTGTTTTCCTGAAATATCTTGTTTTCAACATTCGGGATAATCGTAATTTTTTTGTGTGCTTCTACCGATAACTGCGTTTCAACATCAAAACTTCTAATGCTGTCTACTTCATTTCCAAAAAACTCTATTCTGTATGGATGGTCGTTTGAAAAAGAAAAAACATCAACAATTCCTCCACGAACCGAAAATTCACCGGGTTCTGTAATAAAATCGACTCTTTTAAATTCATATTCAAACAAAACTTCGTTGATAAAGTCAATCGAAATTTTATCGTTTAAAGAAACTTTTAAAGTGTTTTTATCTAATTGCTGACGCGTAACTACTTTTTCAAAAAGTGCTTCAGGATATGTAACAATTATTGCTGGTTTTTTTCTGGAATTGATTCTGTTTAAAACCTCAGCGCGAAGCAAAACATTGGCATTATCTGTTTCATCAACTTGATATGGACGACGAAATGAAGCGGGATAAAATAAAACATCCTGCTCTCCAATCATCTGCTCCAAATCGTTTAGGTAATAAGCCGCTTCTTCTTTGTTGTCTAAAACAATTAAAAAAGGCAGTTCTGTTTTCTTAAAAACAGATCGAATTACAAATGAAACTGCAGAACCCAGCAAACCGCCGAGATGCATTTTTATCTGATTCTCTTCCAGTAAATTTGATGCAATCTCCTGTGCTTTTGGCAGATTGTCGTATATCGTATATAAAGCGTTTTTACTCAACTTTTGGTGTATTTTGATCTAGTGGCGGCGCAGAACTCGGAATCGCGCGCGTTGTGTCTAACATTTTAAGGAAATCTGCTTCTCCTTCCTCTTTTGGAATTTTGGCTTTTTCGACAACTTTATCCATTTGTCGCTCCAAAGAAATCAGTTCTTTATTGATTTCCTGAACTAAAAAAACCACTTTATCATCTGGAACTTGGTTTAGATGAATAAATAAATCCAGCATTCTTATTTTAGTAATTAAAATAGAAATACGGCTTTTTATTGGAGGCACATTAAATTCTGGCGGAATATTGTTATTTAAAGCCATTGCTTTCTTAGAAATCGCTCTTGACTTTTTTTGGAATGCGCCAATTGTTTTTCTTGGTTTATCGCCAATCTCTTTATTGAAATCACGCCATTCTGTCCATGAGTTTAATTTTTGTTCTGCAATTTCATTGATCGGTTCCTCAAGAAACGTCCAGCCTTTATTAATATTATTAAAAATAGCTTCTTTCTTTTTTGCCTCTTTCGCATTTTCTGCAAGACGTTTTTCATCTGCGTTTTGGCAGGAATACATTGCGGTAATCAAAAGTAGAAAAAGAGATATCTTATATTTCATCTGGTAAAACATTAAGCTGCAAAGTTACAAAGTAAATTTACAATTACGAATTCTGATTTTTGTTAGAAAACATATAAAATTCTGATAAGTTTTTGGAATCTATATATGAGAATTTTTACCGCAAAGCACGCAAAAATTTTAATTTACAGAAAGTTTAGAAAAAAAAGTTCGCAAAGCTAGTTCAACATCTAATTGGTCTTTTTTTTGAGGAAACATATAAAATTCTGATAAGTTTTTGGAATCTATATATGAGAATTTTTACCGCAAAGCACGCAAAAATTTTAATTTACAGAAAGTTTCGAGAAAAAAAGTTCGAAAAGCTAGTTGAACATCTAGTTGGTCTTTTTTTTGAGGAAACGTATAAAATTCTGATAAGTTTTGCAACAGAATTTAACCGCAAGGAACGCTGCTAATCTATCTTATATTAGGTTTAGAAAAACACAAAGTTCGAAAAATCTATTCAACATCTAGCTTTGCGAACTTTGTGTTTTTCTAAAACTGCCTAATTTAAAAAACTTTGTGTGCTTTGCGGTTAAATTTTTAATTCGAGAATAATCCAACAAACAAACTTTTTCATTATTGAATTTATAAATTTTACTTCTAAAAAACGCATGTAATTGCGAAAACGTTATATTTGTGTCTCTAAAATCATTAAAAATGAATCCTAAAATATTGATCATTGGCGCCTGCGGTCAGATTGGAACTGAACTGACGCAAAAACTGCGCAAATTATACGGAACCGAAAATGTAATCGCTTCTGATATTCGAAAATTAAATACTGACGTTGTTAACTCAGGACCTTTTGAAGTGGTCAATGCTTTAGATTTTAATCAAATTGAACATTTAGTAGAAGTTCACAAAATTACAGATGTGTATTTGATGGCTGCACTTTTGTCTGCTACAGCTGAAAAAAATCCTGCTTTTGCTTGGGACTTGAATATGAATTCTCTTTTTCATGTTTTAAATTTAGCGAAAGCAAAAAAAATTAAGAAGATTTTCTGGCCTTCAAGTATTGCTGTTTTTGGACCAACAACTCCAAAAGAAAATACACCGCAATATACCGTTATGGAACCTTCTACAGTTTACGGAATTAGTAAACAAGCGGGCGAAAGATGGTGCGAATATTACCATAATATTTACGGCGTTGATGTTCGCAGTATTCGTTATCCAGGTTTAATCAGCTGGTCTACTCCTCCGGGCGGCGGGACTACAGATTATGCTGTTGATATTTTCTATAAGGCTATTGCTGATAAAAAATACGAATGCTTCTTATCATCTGAAACCAAAATGCCAATGATGTATATGGATGATGCGATCGATGCAACGATTAAAATTATGCAGGCACCAGAAGATCAAATAAAAATACATTCTTCGTATAATTTAGCGGCAATGAGTTTTACTCCGACAGAAATTGCAAATGAGATTAAGAAACATATTCCAGATTTTGAAATTACTTACAATCCAGATTTCCGTCAGAAAATTGCGGACAGCTGGCCGGCAAGTATTGACGATTCATCTGCAAGGGAAGACTGGAGCTGGAATCATAAATTTGATTTGGAATCGATGACAAAAGATATGATTGAGCATTTGAGCTAAATCTAAAACAGTAAAATATACCTTGGCGTGTTATTCTAAAAAAGATACTTTTAGGATGACACGTTTTTTTATATTTAATTTTCAGATAAGAATTGTTGATTCCATAATTTCTTTACATTTGATGGCGTTTACTTATTTTCAAGTTTATTCAAAAATCATCAATCAAAATCACAACGAAAACATTAATCAAATGACAAATTCTTATCATCCTGTCGAACAAAGCAAAAGAACTGCAATTGTCGACATACTTCGGGGCTGGGCTATTTTAGGAGTAGCCATTGGCAATTATCAAGATTTTTTATACATTGGAGTAGAAAGAGAAATTAAATTCGATACTTTTTCAGAAATACTTCAAATCGTTAACCGCTATCTTTTCTCAGCAAAATCCTGGACATTATTAACGTTATTATTTGGCTACGGATTTGCTATCTTAATTAACAACGTGGCATCTAAAGGTAAAAATCCTGTTACCTTTTTTGCCTGGCGAATGCTTTTGCTTTTTGTATTAGCTTTTATCAATTCGTCGTTTTGGCTTGGCGATATTTTAAAAGATTATGCTTTTTTAGGACTTGTATTACTGCTTTTTTATAAAAGTTCCACACGAACATTAAGCATTATTTGTGCTTTTATTTTTCTGACCATTCCTTTTTTAATGGCTTATGTCAACACATTTAAGATTGAGCATATTGTAATTGCTACAAATCCTGAGTATCTAAAATTATATCATTCTGGCAACTGGATTGAATTTTTCAGATTTAATTTACTGGCTTCTTTTTACGAACAAATTATTATTCCGGGTTACGCCATTACTGCTCATTATGTAATGCTGGGCTGTATGCTTTTTGGATTTCTGCTTCAAAAATTAAACTTTTTTAACCGTTTAACAGAATTGAAAAAGCTTTTAAAATATGTTTGTTTTATAAGTTTTGTATGCTCTGTATTTATCGGAATCGGATTTTTTATTGCCGTACAAAACAAAGCTGGTTTTTTAAAATTCTTTCATCCGCTTTATTGGCTGGTTTTGTGCACAATGTTTTTTATTGCAACGGGAATTTCGCTGTTATATACTAATGGAAAACTAAAAACTATTTTCAGTTATTTTAGTGCTGGAGGCAAAATGACGCTGACCAATTATATGAGCCAAAATATTCTGGCAGCATTTCTTTTCTCTGGAATTGGTTTTGGAATAGCCGACTCAATGCCCTACTGGTTTTACTTTTTACTGGCCATATTTATATTTATAATTCAATTATTTATAAGCAAATGGTGGCTTTCAAAATACAATTACGGACCAATTGAATGGTTATGGAGATCTGCGAGTTACAGGGAATTTGTTCCTTTTAAGAAAACGCATACTGAGATTGCTGTTGATATAAAAACAGTATAATCTCAACATTTTTTTAATAAACTTGAAATAAAAAAAGCCCTTAAAACTAAATTTAAGGGCTTTTTTGATAAATATTCTTTGAGATTACTTCACTTCAAAAACATTATTTGCAGCTTTAACATCAGCCATTAATCCGCTTGGATCGATAGTGATTTTTTTGACTGCTGTTTTGTTTTTATCGATTGTAAAAATATAGTTTTGCTGCGCCCAAGCCCAGTCTTCTAAAACCGTTCTTTTTTGATTTGGATTTGGATTCGGTTTAATGAAATTCATCATTCTTAAAGGAATGTAGAATGTTTCAGAAGTTCCGTCTGTGTAATCCACTTTTAAATCGATTGGCATTGGCATTCTTCCAATTCTCTCCAGCGTTACGGTTGTTTTTCCAGAATTGTCTGCAACATCTTTAATTCCGTAATCGATTGTATTTAGTGTTTGAGTCCAATCTATTAAATACCAGTCTAACTCAGCTCCAGAAACTCTTTCTGCTGTTCTTTTGATATCATTTGGAGTTGGATGTTTGAATTTAAAATCGTTAAAATATCTTTTTAAAGTTGCATCAACGTTTTCTTTTCCAATTACATATTCTAATTGCGAAAGGAAAAGACTTCCTTTTATATAAGATGAAATGCTGTACGGACGATTTTCGTCATAACGATCTCCGTGCGTGCTTTGTGGCTGCTCTTTTCCAGAGTTTACCAAATTGTAATAAGCAGCATAATTTCCTTTAAATGGATTTACTTCTTTTTTATCGCCTTTCAATTCGTTCAAAGCACTGTCTTCAATGTAAGTTGTAAAACCTTCATCCATCCAAGGATGTTTTGATTCGTTTGAAGCTAAAATGTGCTGGAACCAAGAATGTCCTAATTCATGCGTTGCAGTTCCAAGAATTCCTTCAAGAGTTCCGTTTCCTAACATTAAAGTACACATTGCATATTCCATTCCGCCGTCGCCTCCTTGAATAAACGAGTATTGTTTGTACGGATAAGCACCAACTCTTTGGTTGTAATAATCCATTACTTTTACCATTAATGGTTCTAGCTGTTTCCAGTTTGCTGTAACTTTTGGATTGTTTTTGTAAAAGAAATGCAAGTCAACATCGTTTGGACCTTTTACAATATCATGCGCGTATTCTTTGTCTGCTGCCCACGTAAAATCGTGAACATTTGGCGCAATAAAATGCCATGTAAGCGTTTTTGCTTTTTTAGGATAGGTAACCGTTACACCTTCATCTTCATAACCATGTCCAATTGAATTTTTGTCTTGCAAATATCCAGAACCACCAATTGTATAGTCTTTGTCTATTGTAATTTTCACATCAAAATTACCCCAAACTCCGTGAAATTCTCTGGCAATGTATGGATCTGCGTGCCATCCTTCGAAATCAAATTCGGCTAATTTTGGATACCATTGTGACATTGAAAGTTCTATTCCTTCAGAATTGTTTCTTCCAGAACGACGAATTTGCACTGGAACTTGTCCGTCAAAATCTAATGTAAAAGTAGTTTTAGAATTTGGTAAAATCGGCTTAGCCAAAGTCACTTCTAAAATAGTTCCTGAAACTCTTGTCTGCGCAGCTGCACCATCTTGTTTGAAGTTTGTAATTTTTAAAAATCCAATTTCATTTGGTTTTAAAGTTTCAATTCGGCTTTGCTTGATATCTTTTCCATCTGCACCTTTTGTTTTAGTTACCATTCTTCCGTCTGGATCTTTAATAAAATGAAGGCGTGCATCCATTTCGCTTCCTGGCTGAAAAGCGTTTGGAAACAAATGATAGAATACTTTTCTTAAAGTATCAGAAGAATTATTGGTATAAACCAATTCTTGTTTTCCTTTATACTGATAGTTTTTCACATCCATTGAAACCTCCATTTTGTAATCGGCGTGCTGCTGCCAATATGGGGCGTTTTGGGCAAAAGCTGTATTTAAACCAAAGCTCAAGAAAGAGAGTAAAATAATTTTTCGCATGTTTATATGTAATAGAAAATGGAAGAGCGCGAACTCTTCCATTTGATTAATAGTGTATTAAGCTTTATTTTTTAGACATTTTCTCAGCCATTAATAACGCGTTGTAAGCATTTACCATTTTTGCTGTTTTTGATGATTCTGCAGCAGAAACGGCAACTGGTTTTTCATTTGGATTTTCACTTTTACCCAAAACAACTTTTGCAGGCAGTGCAACTCCAGAATCCATTAAAATCTTTTTCACCTGAGCGGCCTTTAACTTTGGATAGTAAGAACGAATTAACGCTGCAACACCCGCCGCATTTGGAGACGCCATTGAAGTTCCTTGTAAATATTTGTATTTGTTGTTTGGAACTGTTGCGTAAATTTCTTCTCCAGGAGCAAAAACGTCTACATTAATTTTTCCGAAGTTAGAAAAAGGTGCAATAACCGTTTCTCCATATTCTTTATTAATTGCTCCAATTGTGATCACGTTATCAGCAAATTCTTTTACGTTATCTTCAGAATCGTTTGGATAATTGATGTTTTTTGTTTCATCGATATTATATCCGTCGTTTCCTGCTGCGTGTACAATTAAAACGTCTTTTTTAGCTGCATATTTAATAGCATCGTAAACCCACTGTTTGTGTGGAGAAAAGCTTTTTCCAAAACTTCCGTTAATTACTTTTGCCCCATTATCTACCGCATAACGAATTGCAAGTGCGATATCTTTATCGTACTCATCTCCGTCTGGCACCGCTCTAACTGTTAGAATTTCAACGTTTGGCGAAGCAACTCCGTCTCCTCCTAAATTATTACCGCGAATTTGTGCAATGATTCCCGCAACGTGAGTTCCGTGAAGTGCTTTTTCTTTATCTGGACCAAAAACAATATTATTTCCGTAATGATTGTCTTTAATATCTTCTGGATTATCTCCTACGATTTTTCTTCCGTCAAATTCTTTATTTAAATTGTAATTTAACTGATCGTAAACTTGTTCGCTATATTCTGTTAATTCAGATTCTGGGTTAAAAGTTGGTCCAGCATTTGTAAAAATCATAGTCATAGCCCTTTTACTTTCCAAAACATTTGGATCTGCAGAAGTAATTGTACTTAAATCTTCTAATTTATAATCCGTTTTATTAAGCGATTTTTTAATCGTATTGTGAAAAGCCATTAAACGATCTGCTAGTTCTTTATCTTTTAAAGCTTCTTGATATTTCTCTGTATATTGTGCTAAAGCTGCTTTATATTCTGCAGAACCGTCATCCCCTTTTTTAACAACACGTGTCATTTCAAGGTTTTCGTGAACAGCATTTCCTAGGAAATTCCATCCGTTAACGTCATCGATAAATCCGTTTTTATCGTCATCGATTCCGTTTCCTGGAATTTCTTTAGTATTTGTCCAAATCATTCCTTTTAGGTCTTCGTGTTCGATATCAACACCAGAATCTACAATACCAACAATTACTTTCTGACCTTTTTTACCTTGCAGTAATTCAGTCAAAGCTCTATCAACACTCATTCCCGGGATAGAATCTTTTACCAAATCCAGGTGACTCCATCTTTTTAATTCATTTTCACTAACTGGTGCTTTTTTTACCACTGCCAAAGGGGCAACAATTGGTTGTTTTTGCACTGATTTTTGCGCTTGCAAACTAGCGCTGCAACCTGCTAAAACAAGTAATGCAAACGCAGATAATTTAAGAGGTTTTATATGACTCATGTATCTATAATTATATCTAAAGTTAAAAGATGGGTCTAAATTATGCTTTTTTGTTACAAAATGCTAACTGTTAACAATGTGTTATGAAAATACTGTTGTTTTTAAGTCTTAATTATTTAACTAGTAAAGAAATTCATCCGCAAAAATTTACTTTTTCAATTTTCTAGCTGAATAAATACAATAAAAAAATCCGCCATTTTATAGCGGATTTTCAATGTTAGAAATTAATCAACATGAGTAACAACCTTCAGAATGTATATTGTATTCAATCCAATCTAAAGGATCGACGTCATATTTTCTAGGAGCCGGCCCACCTATTCCACCATTAATTTCTTTCAATTGATCAGATTCAAGTGCTACAACACCTAACTCATCAGCATTTTTAATAAAATCATCTAAATTCATAATAATAGTTTTTTATTTTTCACCTACTCGTTAGCTTTTCGGCATCCGCTTATTACTTGCCAATATATAAAAATATATTTACAAATAATAATTAAAAAGTAAAACAAAGATTACAAATAAAACTTTTTAATATGCATATAAATAACTAATACTAATTCCAGTCATTTTTGTTTAACCAAATAATATACTCTTTACGGTTTCACGTAAGGAATATTCAATTAATATACATACACTTGCGCGACCTAATCATAAACTCAATCTATGAAAACAAAACTACTCTTGTTGCTGTTACTGGCAAATTTTTCTATTTATGCTCAATACACCGCGATTCCGGACATTAATTTTGAAAGAAAATTAATTGAACTGGGAATCGATTCAGGTGCTGAAGACGGACAGGTTCTTACAGCATCCATCTCGCAGGTAAAAGGGTTAGACGTTAGAGCTAGCGGTATTTCAGATTTAACTGGAATCGAAGGTTTTATATCTTTGCAGACATTTATTTGTAGAGATAATTCTCTGACAAGTTTAAATCTCTCACAAAATAAACAATTGTTTGATTTGGACTGTGCAAACAATTTATTACAAACTTTAGATGTTTCTGAGAACACTTTGCTTTATTACTTCAATTGTATGAACAATGATATTACAACATTAGATGTAACTAAAAATATCAAATTGCAAGAACTTGTAATTGGTGGCAATCCAATTTCAGACATTGATCTTTCGACCAATAAAGATTTAAGAAGGCTGGCAATCTTTTATAGTAAATTTACAACTCTAGATGTATCGAATAATACAGGTTTGGCGGATCTTGATTTTAGTGGAAATCAGATAACAAATATTGATCTTTCTAATAATGTTAACTTAACTGATTTAGTTTGCTCAAGCAATTTATTAACCAATTTAGATCTTTCTCAAAACCGTTCTCTTGTAAAACTAAATTGTTCTTATAATAAATTATCGAGCTTAAATATCTCAAACAACGTTGTAATTAAAAATTTGGATTGCAGTTCTAATAAAATAACTTCTTTAGATGTTTCCAAAAACTTAGTGCTAAATAATTTAACCTGTTCCGGAAACAAAATTACTACATTAGATTTATCAAAAAATTTAGTTTTAGCTAGTGTGTCTGCAGGTTCAAATAATCTTTTGAACGTAAATCTGAAATCTGGAAAAAACAGCTTATTGACTAGTGTCCATTTATTATCAAACCCTTCTTTAACTTGTGTTCAGGTTGATGATGCGGTATATTCTGCTTCAAAATGGAATTCAAATGTAGATTCAGGAGTAACGTTCAGTACAGATTGTAATCAATATACTTCTATCTCAGATCCAGTTTTTGAAAATAAATTAATTGATCTTGGTATCGATACAGATGGGTTAAATGGATTGGTTTTGAATTCAAATATAAATACACTTACGACTTTAAATGTTTCTAATAGTGCAATAAAAGACCTTTCTGGTATTGAAGGATTTGTTGCTTTGACTGAATTAAATGTCTCAAAAAATCAATTGACCCAACTAGATCTTTCTAATAATACAATTTTAAATACCTTAACGGCATTTGAAAATACGGGGTTAAATTGCATTAAAGTAGCAGATGTTGCTGTAACAAAGACTTGGAGTGCATCGCTAGATCAGAATACTATATTTAATGTTGACTGTAATGTTTATACACTTATACCAGACTCAAAATTTGAAGAAAAATTAATTGAATTAGGTTTTGATAACGATGGATTAAACGGAAAAGTATTGACTCAAAATATTGCATCTGTTACTACTTTAAATGTTTCTAATAGTGAAATTAAGGATTTGACAGGTATTGAGGATTTTACTGCTTTGAGAGATTTTAATTGCAAATTAAATCCTATTCAGTCTTTAGATCTTTCTAAAAATACTAATCTTGTTGTTTTGTCCTGTGGAGGAAATAGCGGACATCCCGCAAGCGGAGGAAATGGTAAATTAACTTCTTTAGACCTTTCTAAAAACACAAAACTAACAACATTAAACTGTTCATATAACCAAATTAGCTCTTTAAATCTTTCAGGATGCACAGAGTTGAATAGAATTGAATGTTCTATAAATAGATTAACTACGATTAATTTTCCAAGTGCAAAACTTACGCAGTTAGATTGTAGTGGAAATCCGTTGACTTCTTTAGATGTATCAAATCTGCCAAATTTGAATTATCTAAATGTATATTATACCACATTGAAAAAATTGGACGTTTCTAAAAATCCTGTTCTTACGAGTCTAACATTTTCGAATTCTCCTAAATTAGAAAAAGTAAATTTCAGAAATGGGAATAATAAAAATTTTGTAGTTGGGCTATATACTTCAAATACATTTACCAATTGTCCTAACTTAACTTGTATAGCAGTTGATGATGTTGCATACTCTGAATTAAACTGGAGCCACCTTAAAGACGCAACTGCAGCTTTTAATACAGAATGTATTGACTATACGCTGATTCCAGATTTAAATTTCGAAAAAAAATTAATTGCATTAGGAATTGATACAGACGGTGAAAATGGAAAAGTTGCGACGCCAAACATTGCTTCATTAACAATGCTGAACGTTTCAAAAAGTAATATTTCTGACTTAACAGGTATTCAGGATTTTGCCGCACTAACAATTTTAAATGCTTCAGAAAATACATTAGCGACTGTAGATGTTTCCTCAAATGTTAATTTGAAGACTTTAAATTTGGGTAAAAATAAGTTAACAACATTAGATACTTCAAATAATACCTTTTTAGAATCTGTTACTGTAAGCAACAACTCAATTGCTGCATTAAATTTTCATGCCAATCCAGCTTTAATTAGAATATATGCTACAGACAATTTATTGACAAGTCTGGCTGTTAGCTTAAATACCAATTTAACTACTTTATGGTGCCAAAGAAATAAACTGCAAAATTTGGATGTTTCTCAAAATTTAGCTTTAACTGAATTTACTTGTGGAAGAAACGAATTGACAGAATTAAATGTTTCAAAAAACGTTTCTTTAGCAACTCTTTCTTGTGGAGAAAATAAGATAAAAAACCTTGATGTTTCCAGCAATAAGCTTTTAGTTCTTTTAGACTGTTCAATTAATAAATTAGAAAGTTTAAATTTAAAGAATGGCACTAACAATTTGATAGATAAAACATATTTGAAACTATTTTCAAACTTGAGTTTAAAATGTATATTGATAGACGATGTAGAATATGCTAATACAAATTGGTCAACCGTAAAAGACCCTTCGGCTTCTTTTAATATTGATTGTACAGTTTATACTTTAATTCCAGATCTTAATTTTGAGAAAAAATTAATCTCGTTAGGAATTGATAAAGACGGTGAAAACGGAAAAGTTGCTACTACAAGTATTGAAGGCGTGACTTCATTGGATGTTTCTAACAGTTTAATTGCGGACTTGACAGGAATTCAAGATTTTACTTCATTAACTTATTTAAATTGTTCAGCTAATACCTTAACAAATCTTGATTTGTCGAAAAATGCAGTATTAGAAAACCTACAGGCTTATAAAAACCAATTAACGACATTCAATACAAACGCTAACAAATCACTTACTACTTTAAGTATAGGAAATAACAAACTAACATCTCTAGAGGTTTCGGCATCAACAATGTTAGAAAATCTTAATGTCGGCAGTAATACATTAACTTCATTAAATGTTTCGGCAAATACAGCATTGACAATACTAAATTGCGGTAATAACAAACTCACGGCACTAGATGTTAAATCAAATAGTTCTTTAAATAATCTTTATTGTCATTACAATCAAATTACAAGTTTAGATGTTTCTCAAAACATTTTGTTAGCAGAATTAATGTGTCATGGAAATCAATTGAAAGAATTAAACGTAGAGAACAATCCCGAATTATCATTATTAGATTGTTTAGAAAATCAAATTACAAGCATAGATATTTCTAAAAATCCGAAAATAACAGAATTGGCTTGTGAGAACAATCAATTAACTTCTTTGAATTTAAAAAACGGAAACAATAGAAATTTAATTTTAACTTTTTCGAATTTTATAAATAATCCCAATTTAACTTGTATTTTGGTTGATGATGTTGCTTATTCTGATTCTAATTGGTCAGCCTTAAAAGATACAACAGCATCTTACAGTGCAGATTGTACTGTTTATACTTTGATTCCTGATGTTAATTTTGAAGCGAAGTTAATTGCTTTAGGAATTGATAAGGATGGACCAAACGGAAAAGTTGCAACAGCAAGTATTTCTTCTGTCATTTCATTAAATATTTCTGAAAGCAATATTTCAGATTTAACTGGACTTGAGGACTTTAATTCGCTAACAACTTTAAACTGTTCAAGCAATGAAATTGCTGTACTTAACCTTACTTTAAATTCAACTTTAGTACAAGTTAATTGCAACAATAACAAGCTTACCAGCTTAGCAACAGACAAAAATGATAAGTTAACAACGATTGATTGTTCTTACAATACGATTACATCATTAGATCTTTCTAAAAACCCTGCATTAACAGCCGTAAATGTTTCAAACAATAATTTGAATTCTTTGAATTTAAAAAATGGCTTCAATATAAACATGGATTGGTTTAGTGTTAACTTTACTAAAAATCCTGCCTTAACTTGTATTCAAGTAGATAATGCACAATATTCTAATGATAATTGGAATGGAAAACTCGATAAAACTGCTTTCTTTACAGAAAATTGCGGTAGTTATACTTTGATTCCAGATTCGAATTTTGAAGATAAATTAATTCAATTAAAAATTGATATCGACGGGAAAAATGGAAAAGTATTGACTTCGACGATTGCATCTATAAAAGATTTAAATGTACAGTTAAGTGATATTAAAGACTTGACAGGAATACAGGACTTTACTTCCCTTGAATTTTTAAATTGTCAATTCAACTTATTAACTACTTTGAATGTTGCAAAAAATTCAAATTTAATTGAACTATATACACACGGAAACGATTTAACAACTTTGGATGTTTCAGCAAATACCGCTCTTACAACTTTACAAGTAAACAAAAATAAGCTGACTGCTTTAGATATTTCTAAAAACAGCAAGTTAGAATATATTAATGTTATGGAAAATCAGTTGAAAATTTTAAACTTGAATAACGGCAATAACATCAATTTTACAGGTGCTTTATTATCCTTAAACTCAACTTTAAGTTGTATCAAGGTAGACAATCCTTCTTTTGCGGCATCAAGCAGTGTGTTCTTTAAAGATACAGCAGCGACATATTCGGCAACCTGTACATTAGGAATTGAAGATTCTGTTTTCAGTAAAGCAACACTGTACCCGAATCCGACAAAAGGTGAAGTTAACATTAACAATGTTTCTTTAGAAAAAGCAACTGTCTATAACTCATTAGGACAATTAGTAAAAACATTTGTTTTCAATAATGGAGAAACGAATAACCTTATAAATTTATCTGGTTTACCAAGAGGAGTTTATTATGTGTACTTAATCAACGGAGACGCTGCTTCTGCCAAAAAAATAATTGTAGAATAATTATTAATCAGCAATTCAAATCCCATTTTCAGAATATTGAAAATGGGATTTTTTAGTTAAATAATTTTAATGTTTTAGCAAAGTAAAATAGAATAATTTTCTTACGTTTGTGTCAGCATTTTAATTCCTTTTTTATCCGTTTCCATTTGCCCTTAATTTATTACAAACTCAAACATTTTGTCTATGAGGAAAATTTTACTTTTAATTTTAGTCTTTTCTTTTTCACAAATAAATGCTCAATGCTGGCAAACAGTAACTGCCGGAAATAGCTATAATATTGCACTAAAACCAGATGGAAGTTTATGGGGATGGGGTAACAATTCGAGCGGACAGTTAGGAATCGGTTCTACGGCAAGCAAAAATATTCCAACAAGAATAGGAACTGCCAATGACTGGAAAATAGCTTCAGCCGGTTGGGGACATACAATGGTTATAAAAACAGATGGAAGTTTATGGACTTGGGGGTATGGCAAATTAGGACAAATAGGTAATGGTTCAGGTTCCATGGGAGCATACAATGCCGTACAACAAGTAGGCTCTGATAAAAATTGGAAAACTGTTGCTGCAGGGTCACATCATACCATTGCAATTAAAAATGATGGAACTTTATGGGCTTGGGGTTATAATGAATTTGGACAATTGGGAGATGGAACAATAGTTGATAAAAACGTTCCTGTACAAATTGGTTCTGATAAAGATTGGGAAATTATATCTACTGGTTACAACCACACCGTTGCTTTAAAAAAAGATGGTTCCTTGTGGGCTTGGGGAGATAATAAAAATGGAACACTTGGAGACAATACTACTATAAGCAAAACTGTTCCAACCCGAATTAGTACTGCATCAAACTGGAAAATTGTTGTTGCTGGTTTTAACCATTCAATGGCTATAAAAAATGATGGTTCTTTGTGGGCTTGGGGTTATAATGGAAATGGAGCTATTGGAGATGGCACTAGTACAACTAGAATCATACCTGTACAAATTGGAACAGCGCTAAATTGGAAAACCGTTGCCGCAGGATTTGATAGCACTCATGCCACAAAAACGGATGGAACAATATGGAGCTGGGGATATAATAACGCTGGAAAACTAGGAATTGGCACAACAGATAAAAGTTTTGTTCCGGTACAAATAGGACTATCAAATAATTGGGCAATGCCTATTTGCGGTAATAATCATGGGGGAGCCATAACTACAGATGGTACTATTTATACATGGGGAGGAAATTCTGCATCACAATTAGGAGACGGAACTACAACTGATAGATTTTCTCCAGTACTTGTAAATTGCAATGAAACTTTAGCAGTAACTATAAAATTAATTCCTGTAAGTTGTTTTAGCGAATATAATGGGTCAGCATCTATAACAGCTGTTACTGGTGGTACTGCACCTTATACCTATCTATGGTCTAACGGAAACACGAATGCCTCAATTACAGGTTTAGTTGCTGGAACTTACACTTGCATTATAAAAGATGCAAAATCAGCATCAACCACACAAACCGTTACTATAACACAGCCAACACCTATGGTTTCGACAGCTGCGGTTGTCAATCCAAATTGTAATAATACAGTCAATGGAAACTTAACTATTACTGCTTCTGGAGGAACACCTCCTTACCAATACGCGATTTTACCTACTGGTGTTTATCAAAGCTCAAACGTGTTTTCTAATTTATCTCCTGGAAATTATGAAGTAATGACAAAAGACAGCAAAGGATGTTCTGCTCTAATTGTTGAAAGTATTTCGGCAAGTAACTCACCGCCACCAACGCCACTTCCAGAAACTCAAACTTTTAATAATACTGCGATCGTAGCCAATTTAAGAGCAGGCGGAATCAGTCTAAAATGGTATGACACTCCAGTAGGAGGCACTCCTCTAAATTCATCAATTCCTTTGAAAACTGGTAAATATTATGTTTCGCAAACTGAGTCTGGATGTGAAAGTCCTAGAGCAGTAATTAATGTAATTGTCGAAACAGTTTGGGCAGGTAATCAAATACCAACAAATGGTTTAGTGGCTTATTATCCTTTCAATGGAAATGCAAATGATACTAGCGGAAACCGTTAAAATGCAAGTGTAGCGGCAGCAGTACTAACATCTGATCGATTTGGAAATAAAAATAGTGCCTATAGCTTTAATGGTGTTGACAGTTTTATAAATGTTGTTATACCTAATATTCCTCAAAAAAATGCTTCAAGAACAATTTCAGGATGGTTTAAAACAGATAATGTTTTTGCAGATCCTAAAAAAATCGAGACCTGTATCTTCAATTATGGTGCTTTAGTAAATTCTCAAAGACTATCTCTTTATATTTATAGTAAAGGATATCTTGAAACTATCACAGGACCAGATTTTACGAACGATGATTTTTATGTCAATAATTTTGACTATTCAAACAATAATTGGTATTTCTTTACTCTTACTTACAACGGAAATAAACTTTCATTATACGTAAATGGTAAACTTGCAGATGCTAAATCTATAAGTTTAAATACTACAAATAATACTTTCAGATTAGGAGAAAGAATGCCTGATAATAGAAATGAATGGTTTAAAGGAACAATCGATGATGTTGGTATTTGGAATCGTGTTTTAACTCCTGAAGAAATTATGGGATTATACACTTCGCAAATGGACGATAGCTACTATACCGCTATTCCAGATCCAAATTTTGAACAAAAATTAATCAATCTCGGAATTGACGTTGATGGTAAAAATGGAAAAGTATTGAATGAAAGCATCGCAAATATTACTTCTTTAAATGTTAATGCAAGCTCTATAAAAGACCTAACAGGAATAAGCGGTTTTACTTCTCTTAAAGGATTAAATGCCGACTACAATGAACTGACTACTTTAGATTTATCAAAAAATATTGTTCTTGATACTTTAAGATGTGAAAAAAACAAACTTAGAAGTCTAAATCTTAAAAATGGAAACAATAAAAAGTTTTACAGCTTAGGTTCTAATTTTAGCAATAATCCAGAATTAACTTGTATTCAAGTTGATGAAGTGGCATTTGCCAATACAAATTGGGCTGTAAAAAAAGATCAAAATGCACAATATAATACAGATTGTCCAATTGCTTACACCTTAATTCCAGATCCTAATTTTGAGAAAGAATTAATTAGGCTAGGAATTGATAAAGATGGCTTGAATGGAAAAGTCGTCACCTCGGATGTATCAGTAGTTAAAAGTCTAAATATGATTAATAAAGATATAACAGATTTAACGGGAATAGCAGATTTTACTTCTTTGGAATCTTTATCTGTAGCCAATAATTCTTTGTCTCTTCTGGATATTTCTAAAAATACGAATTTAAAATCTTTCAATTGTAATTCAAACAAACTCGAAACATTAAACGTTAGCAGCAATAATGCTTTAACTTATCTTAGTTGTTTTGATAATAAATTAAAAATTTTAGATATTTCTAATAATCCCTCTTTAGTTAGTTTAGAATGTGAAAATAATCAATTAACATTACTCGATGCATCAAAAAATGCATCTCTAATGACACTTCGCTGTTCTTCAAATCAATTATCAAGTTTGAATGTAAAGAATGGAAATAATACAATCTTAGGCAGCTCTCCTAATTTTGAAGTTGATTTTCGTAATAATCCAAATTTAACCTGCATTCAAGTTGACGATGCCACCTTTTCAAACCTCAAATGGGCGGGGCGAAAAGATGCAATAGCTAGTTATAATACAAGTTGCGAATCTGGATACATTGCCTTAAAAGACCCAAATTTTGAAAAAAAATTAATTGAATTAGGAATCGATACTGATGGTTTAAACGGAAAAATCACAACCAATAATGTACTTTCTATAACTTCTTTAGACCTTTCAAATAGTAATATTAAGGACCTAACGGGCATTGAATATTTTACACAATTAAAAACTTTAGACGTAAGTAACAATCAACTTACTCATTTAGATCTTAGTCAAAATACGTTATTAGAAGTTTTAAATGCATCTTTAAATCAAATTGCTGCATTAGATCTATCTAAGAATATAAATCTAAAAGTAATTTACGTAGTCGCAAATCCGCTGACCGATTTAAATGTTAAAAATGGAAATAATAAAAATTTTGTCATTGCTTCTGCAACAGGCAAACAAACAGCTTCTAATTTAACCACAACTTTTTTAGGTCTTAAAACTTTGAGCTGTATTACGGTAGACGATGCAAATTATGCTAATGCAAATTGGTCAACTATTAAAGAATCTTCAACCAGCTATTCGGCAAAATGTACATTAGGAATTGAGGATTCTGTTTTTGACAAAGCAGTTATTTATCCGAATCCAACAAAAGGCGAAGTTCATATTAACAACATCGTTTTAGAAAAAGCAAACGTTTATAATTCGTTAGGACAATTAGTAAAATCCTTTGTTTTCAGCAATAGCGAAAATAGTAATACCATAAATTTATCTGGTTTACCAAGAGGTGTCTATTATGTTTACTTAGTAAATGGAAATACTGCTTCAGCAAAAAAAATAATTGTCGAATAATTATAATTAAAAATCCCATTTTATGAGTATATAAAATGGGATTTTCACAAATATTTTATACGATTTTTCTAATAAAAAAACCTTATTATTGCACAACAAATTTTTGAAATATTAGCCTATGAAAACAAAACTACTCTTGCTGCTGTTACTAGCAAATTTTTCTATTTATGCGCAAACCAATTTAGTCCCAAATGGGGATTTTGAGGCTTGGACTGAATTTTCACAACCAATAGATTGGTTTCGTATATCCAACGGCCTTTTGTATCAAGATACTGATGCTCAAAAAGGATCATCAAGTACAAAAATGGAGATTAACATTGGCAAAGTGCATAACATGTACAGCACCCCTTTTGCAACGCAATCAGGGAAAACTTACCGTATTACAATGTATCATAAGTTTGTCTCAGGAAGTATTACTTCTATAGAATTAAGCTTAACAAAAACAGATTTTTTTAAAACACCCATCACAAAAAAAACAGAAACATCATCTGTAAATTCTGAATGGCGAAAAATTGAATTGGATTATAGTGCAGCAGATAATCAAAATGTAGAAATCAGCATTTGGGTAAACGGAACAACTGGTACTCAAATTTTGGTTGATAATGTTACTGCTATAGATTTAACCGATGCTGCCCCTGTTTACACGCTTATTCCTGATGTAAATTTTGAGAATAAATTAATCGCGTTGGGAATTGATTCTGGTGTTGCTGATGGAAAAGTTTTAACAGCAGATATTGCAATTGTACCTACTTTGGATGTTTCTAGAAGTTCTATTTCGAATTTAGCTGGAATCGAAGATTTTACAGCGTTAACAAGTTTAACTGCAAACAAAAATCAAATAGTTACTATTAATCTTTCTAAAAACACTAAACTAACTTCGCTAGACGTAAGCGAAAATCTTTTGACTAGTTTAGACATTAATGCCAATACATTATTAGAAAGTTTAAATTCTATGAAGAATAAATTAACTAATTTAGATGTTTCTAATAATACTAAATTAACTTCTTTAGTTTGCGCAAATAATCAATTAACTACTATAGATGTATCCTCAAATACTTTGTTAACTGGTTTAAGTATCAATGCTAATAAAATTACTTCTTTAAACATTGAAAACAATCTGCTTTTAGTAGATTTAAATTGTTCAGGAAATCAATTAACGAGTTTGAACGTTGACAAAAATACTGCACTAAAATATTTGTGGTGTGGCGCAAATAAATTGACTTCTATAAATATTGATAAAAATCTAGAATTAGATGATTTTCGTTGTGGAAACAATCAGTTAACAAGTTTAAATGTCAAAAACAATAAAAAACTACTCAATCTAAATTTTCAAATAAACAAGATTACAAGCTTAAATATTTCAACCAATACTTTACTAGATCAATTAATTTGCTACGAAAATGAATTAACTAGTTTGGATATTTCTCATAATTTAGATTTAAGTCTGTTAGCGTGCCAAGACAATAAGATTACAAGTATTGATATATCTAAACATCCTAAAATTTACGAAGTAGTTTGTAATAATAACAATCTAACTTATCTTAATGTAAATAATGGAAATAACAATAATTTTGATCTATTTTTCTCAAATTTTGTTGGAAATCCAGATCTAACTTGTATTATAGTAGACGATGTATCAAACGCTAATGCTGATTGGGCAGATAAAAAAGATGCTTCTGCTACATTTGCAGCTTCTTGTGAAAGATTCACATTGATTCCAGATATCAATTTCGAAAATAAATTAATTGCTTTAGGTTTTGATTCTGGAACACCAGATGGAAAAGTATTAACTTCAAATATTGATACTGTTGAAGTTTTAGATGTTAATTCTAGAAACAGTAATGATAGAATTACCGATCTAACTGGTATACAAGATTTCAAGTCTCTTAAGTCTTTAGATTTTATGTCTAACAAAGTAACTACTGCAAACCTTTCACAAAACTTTGCATTAACATACATTGATGCTGGGTTTAATAATTTGACAACATTAGATATTTCAAATAATCTAGAGCTATCAAATTTAAGCATCACTGGTAATAAATTAACAGTTTTAGACATATCACAAAATAATAATTTAGAATATCTTTTTTGTAGTTTAAATGAACTGACAAATATTGATGTGTCAAATAATAAAAAATTAAGTACTCTTTGGTGTAAATCCAACTTATTGACAAGTTTGGATGTTTCTAAAAACAGTGTTCTTAGTTCATTAGATTGTTCAGATAATAAATTTCTTACGAGTGTGAATTTAAAAAACGGAAACAACTCCAGTCTTTATCCACATATAAGTTCTATCAATTTTACTTCCAATCCGGCACTTACTTGTATTATAGTAGACAACGCTATTTATTCTAATGAAAAATGGTTTACTTTTAAAGAATCAACAGCATCATATTCGACTTTTGACTGTTCTCAAGTTACTGCAATACCAGATCCTGCTTTTGAAGATAAATTGATTGCGCTTTTAATTGATACTGATGGTAAAAACGGATCTGTCTTAAATAGCAGTATTTCGGGCGTAACTTCATTAAATGTCTCTTATAGCTCCATAAAAGATTTATCTGGAATCCAAGGCTTTACAAACTTAAACTCTCTTGATTGCTCAGGAAATTTCTTAATAGGGTTAGATCTATCTTCAAATAAAGCATTAAATCTAGTTGACTGTCACTTTAACCCTTTAGAAAGTTTAAGCTTAAAAAACGGAAACAATGCCAATTTCAGTTTAAATTCAAATTTTACTTCAAATCCAGACCTAAGCTGTATTGAAGTCGACAACGCAAATTATTCAAACAACAATTGGACTGTATTAAAAGATGCTACGGCACACTATAGTGAGGATTGTAACATGTATACCATAATCCCAGATCCTAATTTTGAAGATCGCTTAATTGCTTTAGAAATTGATAAAGATGGTAAAAATGGTAAAGTTAAAACCAAAAGTGTTAGTAAAGTCACTTCTCTAGACCTAGGAAGTTTAAACATAAGCGATTTAAGTGGAATCGAAGATTTCACCGCTTTGACTTATCTCGATTGTAGTTATAATTCGATTAGTGCCATTAACACAAGCAACAATAAGCTTTTAACAAAATTAGCTTTAGATTACAACCAACTATCCAGTTTAGACGTTACTGAAAACACCGAATTATATAATTTATCATTCAGTAACAATCAAATTTCAACTTTTGATTTATCACAAAACAAAAAACTTCATATTTTAGGCGCAAACAACAATTTATTGACAAGTTTTGATTTTTCAAATAATCCTGAATTAGAAAGCATTTATTGTGGAGAAAATAATTTAACAACTTTAAACGTATCTAATCTTCCTCATTTAAATCAATTAAATTGTATATATACTAATATTACTGAGATTGATGTTACTTCAAATCCAGAATTGGTATGGCTATATGTTAATGACAATAAAATTAGTCACATAGATCTTAGTCAGAATCCGCTTTTAAAATATCTTAATTTAGGTAATAATCAATTAACTACTTTGGATCTCTCTCACAATCCTCTTTTAGAACTTATTTTTGTTGAAAATAATCCTTTAACAACACTAAACGTTCAGAATGGTAATAATAAAAACTTTATTCTGCCATCAAAAACAGGAAAAAATGCTGCGGGCCCTATTGATGTTACAAGTTTCCTAAAGACTGCTAAACTAAGCTGTATTCAGGTAGATGATGTAAACTATTCTAATGCAAATTGGTCACATATTAAAGAATCTACTGCAAGCTACTCTTCTAAATGTACCTTAGGCACTAATAATGATGTTTTCAATAAAGTTGCAATGTATCCAAATCCAACAAAAGGTGAAGTTTACATTAGTAATGTTTCATTAGATAAAGCAACAGTGTACAATTCATTAGGACAACTGGTAAAATCGTTTATTTTGGATGCATCAAATACAGATAATACAATCAATTTATCTGGTCTTCCAAGAGGAATTTATTATGTGTATTTAATTAATGGAGACGCTGCTTCTGCAAAGAAAATAATTGTAGAATAATTACATAGTAAAAATTAAAAATCCCGTTTTCAGAATGTTGAAAACGGGATTTTTTTATCTTTAGAATTATACTTTAAAGAATTTCTTCGCAGGTAAAAACCTCTTTTAATCGAACTCCTTTTTCGGTATGTTCTACCGTTATAATTTGATTGTGTGCATCGTGTTCCAAAAACAAATAATGATTTTGGTCTGCTGCTAAATTCAAAAATTTTGACTTTTCCGGCATTGTCAGCAAAGGTCGCGTGTCGTAACCCATAACATACGGCAGCGGAATATGTCCGGCTGTGGCTAATAAATCGGCACAAAAAACTATTGTTTTATCCTTATATTGAATATGCGGAATCATTTGTTTTTCGGTATGTCCGTCAACATAATAAATCCCAAAATTCATCTCTTCAGAAAAGCCAAAATCACTTTCAGGACGTTTTATAAAATTCAAGTGTCCGCTTTCCTGCATTGGTAAAATATTCTCTGAAAGAAAAGAAGCTTTTTCACGCGGGTTTGGTTTTGTCGCCCATTCCCAATGATTTTCGTTTGTCCAATACTTTGCATTTTTAAATGCTGGTTCATATCCTGTTTTATCCGAATTCCATTGAACACTTCCGCCGCAATGATCAAAATGAAGATGCGTCATAAAAACATCCGTAATATCGTCTCTATTAAAACCATATTTCGCAAGAGATTTATCGATAGAATGTGATCCCCAAAGTGAATAATAACCAAAGAATTTTTCTGATTGTTTATCACCCATTCCGGTATCAATTAAAATCAGCCGATTTCCGTCTTCAATCAATAAACAACGCGCAGCAATATCAATTAAATTATTAGAATCGGCAGGATTTGTTTTGTTCCATATTGTTTTCGGAACAACACCAAACATAGCACCGCCGTCTAATTTAAAATTTCCAGATTCGATTGGGTAAAGTTTCATGAGTTTGATTTTCTAAAAGAACAAAGCTAGGAAATACAAACTCCTTTTGCTACAATAAACTTCTAAAAAACATTATTCCAGTGTGATCGAAGTACTTCCCATTATTTCCTGTTTGTCGAAGAAATTCACAAAATAGGTTCCTTTTTTAAATTGATCATTTAGAATTCCGTACACATTTGCCGACTTACCTTGAAAATCTGTGCTTACAATAAAACTGTAAACCAGAGCTTTGTCATTTCCAAATTCAATCAATTTATTATCACCCAAAACATTATTTTTTTGATCTAATACTTGAATATAAAAGATTCTTTTTCCTGTTTTTGCAACAGCATTTCCGTTAACAGTAAAAATAGCTTTAAGCTTTTTAGTGTTTTTTGCCTTTGTCGTTTCTAATTCTGTTCCAGAGTTTTTTTCACGAAGTGCGATTACCTTAAAATTACTCAGAGAAAGTTTTGATGCATCTTTTAAAGTAGTTTCTAATTGCTTTTGTTTCGATATAAGAGTATCATTTTGTGCCTTTTGCTGATACATTACAACATTCTGACTTTCAATTTCTGTCAATAAATTTTTATTCTGAGATTTCAGTTTCTTAATTTCGGCCACTTTTCCCTCTAATGAAGAATTCAAATCTGAAAGTTGGTTTCTAAAAATTTTAATCTGCGCTGCAGATGGATTTTGAGAAGCCTTTATAATTTCCATCAAATTCTCAACATTCTTACGTTCCAATTCCAGTTCTTGAGAAAGTGCCGTTTTTTCTAAAATAGCAATATCGTAAGCCGCTTTTAGTGTATTTAAAGAGTCTAAAATATTTTTCTGCTCGCTGTTTTCCTTATTAACAAACGGAATTTTAGACACATTATCTTTTTTGACTTCATTTTCGTGTGTATCAGATTCACTGCTAAAAACCAAGACCGCAGCACCCACTCCAAAAACAAAGAATACCGCAAAAAAGATTTTCAGCCAATTATTATTATGTTGTTTCTTCATAATTACTCACAATTTTTTGCAAAAATACCAATTAAACAGCAGTTAGGATTAAGTATAAATACTTGTTTTGAACATAACTAAGCGATATATTCAATTTAAAATCAAAAAAATGATTTATTCGGATTTTATTTTGCTTTTTTCAAGTTCATTTTATCAAAATAACTAATATCTATTTTAACATTTGTTATAATAATGTGAAGCGTTATGGAAAAAGGTTTTTAAGTCGTATCTTTGCAGACAATTTCATTTGAACATTGAAAGACAGCACTTTAAAATGTAATAATTTCATTACTATTTTAATTGTCAATTATTAATGTAAGAAGAATAAATACCATAAAACAATGATAAAAGTTTCTGATACAGCCAAAAAGAAAATCATCGACTTGATGAAAGATGATGGTTTTGATGCCGCTAGCGACTACGTACGTGTGGGCGTAAAAAGCGGTGGATGCTCTGGTTTGTCATATGATTTAAAATTTGATAAAACCAAAGGCGACGACGATAAAATATTTGTAGACAACGACATAACGATTGCAGTTGAAAAAAAATCATTCCTATATTTAGCCGGAACAATTCTGGAATTTTCAGGCGGATTAAACGGAAAAGGATTTGTATTCAATAATCCTAACGCAAGCAGAACTTGTGGTTGCGGAGAATCATTCTCTTTATAGTCAAAAGCCAAAAGTCATAAAGTCTTAAAGACTTGTAATTGACTTTCAAACTTTAGACTTTAATACTTTAAGACAACATTAAAATAATGAGCAAATACACCGAAGACGATTTAAAAATCGAACTGGAAACAAAAGAATATGAGTACGGATTTTATACCAATATAGAATCTGAGACTTTCCCTATTGGCTTAAACGAAGATATCGTAAGAGCTATTTCTCTTAAAAAGGAAGAACCAGAATGGATGACCGATTGGCGTATTGAGGCTTTTCGTGCGTGGAAAGAAATGATTGAACCGGAATGGGCAAATGTTCATTACGAAAAACCGGACTTTCAAGCTATATCCTATTATTCTGCTCCAAAACAAGTAGATCCTACTAAAACTTTGGACGATGTTGATCCAGAACTTTTAGAGATGTACAAAAAGCTTGGAATTTCTGTTGACGAACAAAAAATGATGAACAATGTCGCTATGGATATTGTTGTCGATTCTGTTTCTGTAGCAACAACTTTCAAGAAAACTTTGGCTGAAAAAGGAATTATTTTCTGTCCAATTTCAGAAGCCATTAAAGAACATCCTGAATTAGTAAAAAAATATTTAGGAACTGTTGTACCTCAAAAAGACAACTTCTACGCAGCATTAAACTCAGCGGTTTTCTCTGACGGAAGTTTCTGTTATATTCCAAAAGGCGTTCGCTGTCCAATGGAACTTTCAACTTACTTCAGAATCAATCAAGCAGGAACCGGACAATTCGAAAGAACTTTGGTTATTGCTGATGCGGGAAGTTACGTTTCATATCTTGAAGGTTGTACTGCTCCAAGCCGTGACGAAAATCAATTACACGCTGCTGTAGTTGAACTAATCGCTTTGGATGATGCTGAAATTAAATATTCTACTGTTCAAAACTGGTTCCCAGGAAACAAAGAAGGAAAAGGTGGAGTTTATAATTTCGTAACCAAAAGAGGTTTATGCGAAACAAACGCTAAAATTTCTTGGACACAAGTAGAAACAGGTTCTGCTGTAACCTGGAAATATCCTTCTTGTATATTAAAAGGAGATAATTCGGTAGGAGAATTTTATTCGATTGCCGTTACCAATAATTACCAACAAGCTGATACGGGAACTAAAATGATCCATTTAGGTAAAAACACTAAATCGACTATTATTTCTAAAGGTATCTCGGCTGGTAAATCACAAAACAGTTACCGTGGACTAGTGCAAATTAGCCCAAGAGCTGACAATGCAAGAAACTTTTCGCAATGTGATTCATTATTAATGGGGAACAATTGCGGGGCGCATACTTTCCCTTATATCGAAAGTAAAAATCCATCAGCAAAAATCGAGCACGAAGCAACGACAAGTAAAATTGGAGAAGATCAGGTGTTTTACTGCAACCAAAGAGGTATCCCGACTGAAAAAGCGATTGCCTTAATTGTAAACGGTTTCAGTAAAGATGTATTGAACAAATTACCAATGGAATTTGCTGTTGAAGCTCAAAAATTATTAGAGATTTCTTTAGAAGGATCTGTTGGATAATAGAAGATGGAAAATAAGAAAGTCATCATTTTAGGTTCTTCCAGAAAAAACGGAAATACAACAAAAATTGTAGACGAAATTTCCAAAGAGTACGGAATAGAAGTAATTAATTTGAGTGATTTTAATATTTCCTATTACGATTACGAAAGCAAAAACAGAGAAGATGATTTTTTTCCTTTAATAAAAGGTATCATCGAAAATTATGACACTTTAATTTTTGCAACGCCTGTATATTGGTACAATATGAGTGGAATCCTGAAGGTTTTCTTTGATCGTTTTTCGGATTTAATCCGAATTGAAAAAGAAACCGGAAGAAAGCTTAGAGGAAAGAAAATTGGCGTGATCTCAAATTCGCACGACGATGAAATTGAAGAAAGCTTTTACATTCCGTTCAAAAAATCAGCCGATTATTTAGGCATGGAATATTTAGGACACGCGCATTTTAATGCCAACATCTTAAACCAAACAACAAAAATAGAATTGACATTTATATAAAATAAAAAAACAATGTTATCAATAAAAAACCTTCACGCCTCAATTGGTGATAAAGAAATCCTAAAAGGAATTAATATAGAAGTTAAAGCTGGCGAAGTACACGCTATCATGGGACCAAACGGTTCTGGAAAAAGTACACTTTCTGCAGTTATCGCAGGAAATGAAAATTATGAAGTTACAGATGGTGAAGTTATCCTTGACGGAGAAGACCTTGCTGATCTTGCTCCAGAAGAAAGAGCACATAAAGGAGTTTTCCTTTCTTTTCAATATCCTGTAGAAATTCCTGGAGTTAGCGTTACTAATTTCATGAAAACGGCTATCAACGAAACTCGTAAAGCAAACGGTCATGAAGAAATGCCGGCTAACGAAATGCTAAAAGTAATTCGTGAGAAATCGGAATTGTTAGAAATCGATCGTAAATTTTTATCTCGTTCATTAAACGAAGGTTTTTCTGGAGGAGAGAAAAAAAGAAACGAGATTTTTCAAATGGCAATGTTAGAACCAAAACTAGCAATCCTTGATGAAACCGATTCTGGTCTTGATATCGATGCTTTAAGAATTGTGGCTAACGGAGTTAACAAATTAAAAAGCGACAAAAACGCTATTATCGTAATTACTCACTACCAACGTTTGTTAGATTATATCGTTCCGGATTTCGTTCACGTTCTTTACAACGGAAGAATCGTAAAATCTGGTGGAAAAGAATTGGCTTACGAATTGGAAGAAAAAGGATACGACTGGATTAAAGCGGAGAATTAATACAGTCTGAAAGTCTAAAGTCATAAAGTCAAAAGTTGGGCATGAGCAAATTTAGATCTTTTGAGGAAATAAATTCGTGGCAGAAATCCAGAATCTTCAATAAGAAAATATATTTAGTTACTGAAAATTCTAATTTCAAAAAAGACTTTGATTTCGTTAGACAAATAAGACGCGCATCACTTTCTATATCATCAAATATAGCAGAAGGTTTTGAGAGAAATACAGATAAAGAGTTTGTTTATTTTTTATATGTGGCCAAAGCATCGGCAGGAGAAGTAAGATCTCAATTATATTTAGCGTTTGATTTAGAATATATTATAAAAGAAGAATTTGAAATGCTTTTAGAATCGATAACTGAAATATCGAAATTATTAAGCGGTTTCATTAAATATTTGAGTCAAAAGTCATAAAGTCAAAAGTTGTAAAGTCTGTTTAGACTCAACTAAGTTTATGATTTTTTCACAAAAATAGTCGACAATCTAAAGTCTTTTGACTTTCGACTTTCGACTTTAAGACTAACAAGAACAATGGATTTAAAAGAAAAATTAGTATCGTCTTTTATGGCTTTTGAAGAGCGTGTCGATGTACATTCAGATTTGCATGACATTCGCACAAATGCCTTAAAAAACTTCGAAAATAAAGGTTTCCCAACCAAAAAAGAAGAAGCTTGGAAATATACATCGTTAAACGCCATCTTAAAAAATGACTTTACGGTTTTTCCAAAAGAAGAAAATGCAATCGAATTTAATCAGGTAAAAAAATACTTTTTACACGAAATTGATACTTATAAATTAGTATTTATTGATGGCGTTTTTAGTTCTCATTTGTCTTCTACTACACATGACGGAATCGATGTTTGTTTGATGTCTTCGGCATTGACCAAACCAAAATATAAAATGGTTATTGATACCTACTTCAATCAAATTGCAAGTAAAGATGACAGCTTGACTTCATTAAATACTGCTTTTGCAAGTGAAGGAGCTTTTATCAATATTCCACAGAAGAAAGTTGCTGACAAACCAATTGAGATTATGTATTTCTCTACAGGAAATGAAGCTGCTTTAATGGTTCAGCCAAGAAATTTGGTTATTGTGGGCGAAAATTCACATGTTCAAATTATCGAGCGTCACCAAAGTTTGAATGAAAATCCGGTTTTAACCAATTCGGTTACTGAAATTTTTGCTCAAAAACGTGCGATTGTCGATTATTACAAAATTCAAAATGATAATAGCGAAGCTAATTTAGTTGACAATACTTATGTTTCGCAGCAACAAGAAAGTCACGCTGCTGTACATACTTTTTCATTTGGAGGAAATCTTACGCGTAACAACTTAAACTTTTATCACTTTGGTGAAAGATTAACAAGTACGTTAAACGGAATCACGATTCTAAGCGATAAACAACACGTTGATCATTATACTTTGGTAAACCACGCAACGCCAAACTGCGAAAGTTTTCAGGATTATAAAGGAATTTTTTCTGATCGCTCAACAGGCGTTTTCAACGGAAAAGTTTTAGTAGAAAAAGAAGCTCAAAAAACAAATGCTTTCCAAAAAAGCAATAATATTTTATTGAGTGACAAAGCAACTATTAATGCAAAACCACAATTAGAGATTTTTGCAGATGACGTAAAATGTTCTCACGGTTGTACCGTTGGACAATTAGACGAAACTGCCATGTTCTACATGCAATCTCGTGGTATTCCTAAAAAAGAAGCTAAAGCATTATTGATGTACGCATTCTCAAATGCCGTTATCGAAAGCATTAAAATACCAGAATTAAAACAAAGAATTACTAAAATCATTGCCATGAAATTGGGTGTGAATTTAGGATTTGATTTGTAGGCAGGTTTAACCTCAATCCCGATAGCTATCGGGAGCAAAGAATTACGCAAAGTTCGCAAAGTTTTAATATAAAGCTTTGCGAACTTTGCGCTTTTTACTTGGCGTCTTTGCGGTAAAATTTCATTTTTTTACAGAAGAAATGACATCTTTCAAAAACCCATTAAAATCAAAACTTTTATCACCTTCTCTAACTCCCATTCTCACGATAACCATATCCAAAGACGGAATAATTGCCACCATTTGACCTTGATATCCACTGCAATAAAACATATCACGAGGCACATCAGGGAATTTTCCTCCGGCGTTAAGCCAGAACTGCGCGCCATATTTCCCTTCGGATGTATTTGTTGGAGTTGAAGTATATTTTATCCAGCTTTCGTCAAGAATTTGTTCGCCATTCCAATTTCCTTTTCTCAGATATAATAATCCAAATTTTGACCAATCTCTTGGCGTTGCCCATCCGTACGACGAACCTACAAAAGTTCCTGACATATCCTGTTCTACAATCATCGAGTTCATTCCGATTTTATCGATAATAGCGCTGTACCAAAAATCAAGATATTCTTGCTGTGTTTTAAATTGTCTTCTTAAAATAAGAGACAATAAATTGGTTGTTCCAGAAGAATAATTCCAATGTGTGTTTGGTTTAAATTGGGCCGGTTTATCCATTTGTACTTTTCCCATATCTTCGGCCTGAAAAAGCATTTTTGTGGCGTCGCAAATCGTGCTGTAATTTTCTTCCCATTCTAAACCAGAATTCATATGAAGCAAATCATTTATCGTGATTATTTTACGCTCATCATTTTTCCATTCCGCAATTGGAGCTGGTTTATAAATATCAATTTTTCCTTGTTTCGCCAGAACGCCAAATGCCGAACTTGTGATACTTTTTGTCATCGACCAACCTAAAATCTTACTGTCTTTATTAAAACCTTTATCGTATTTTTCGGCTATCAATTTGTCTTTGTATAAAACTACAACCGCCCGAGTACGTTTTGCTTTTCCATCGTTTTTATCAAAAGCATTTTCAACCGCATTCTTAAGTTTCGAATAATCTACATTGGCAAATAAAGTATCTTTTGGTTCATTATTCCCGTAAGGAAAAGGAAGGTTATTTTCTAACTTTGTTCTCTTTGGAAGTAAATAAGGTTTTGACACATCAAAATCATCATTAATCAAAGTTGCTCCCAAACCTTCTCTATAAATCGCCTTTCTTTCCTTTAAACCATAAACTTCTGCAGTCGCAAATTTTCCAGCTTCGTCAATAGAGTTTGTAGCTAAATCTATCATTTTGATATCATTGTCTGTTTTCTGAATTAAGTCTAAAGGACGGTTATCAATAAAATGTCCAGAAGCAACACTTTTAGCCGAGAATCCAGAAATTAAATCAAGCTTGGGATAAGTTGTAAATCCGAAATATAAAAAAGCAAGAACCACTACTAGCAAAAGTACTTTTAGAAATTTTTTCATGATGATGTCAGTATTTTTAATGCAATATAAATAATTTATGTTCACGATTTTAGACTCAAATTATAAATCTGATTGGGATTATTCAGAAAATCGAATTGATTTTTACGGAATCAGCATTTACACCTTGTAACAATGATGCCATCAAAGGAAATTATAGAATTGCTGTATAAACAAATTTAGTTTTAGTACTTTTGTAAATAGATTTTTTCTAAATAAGACATGCTAGATATTCAAAAAATAAGAGCTGATTTTCCGATACTTTCACAAACTGTAAACGGAAAACCATTAGTATATTTCGACAACGGAGCTACTTCGCAAAAACCACAAATTGTGATCGATGCGGAAGTGAAGTACTATCAGGAAATAAACGCCAACATTCACCGCGGCGTTCACACTTTAAGCCAGTTAGCAACTGATGCTTACGAGGTTTCTCGCGGCAAAGTCAAAGAACATATAAATGCAAAATTTGCTCACGAGGTGCTTTTTACTTCGGGAACAACATTCGGAATTAACTTAGTAACCAACGGTTTTGCTTCTATTTTAAAACCTGGTGACGAAGTAATTGTTTCTTCATTAGAACATCATAGCAATATTGTGCCTTGGCAGATGTTATGCGAAAGAACTGGTGCCGCTTTAAAAGTTATTCCAATCAATGAAAATGGAGAATTGATCATCGAAGAATTTGATGCTCTTCTTTCAGAAAAAACAAAAGTTGTTACGGTTAATCATATTTCAAATGCACTCGGAATAATTAATCCTATAAAATATATTATTGATAAAGCTCATGCTTTTGGCGCTGCAGTTTTAATTGACGGTGCACAGGCTGTTCCGCATTTAAAACCAGATGTTCAGGAATTAGATTGTGATTTTTATGCTTTTTCAGGGCATAAAATGTGTGGCCCAACTGGAACTGGGATTTTATACGGAAAAGAAGAATGGCTGAACAAACTTCCTCCTTATCAAGGTGGAGGCGAAATGATCAAGGAAGTTACTTTCGAGAAAACAACTTATGCTGATCTTCCTCATAAATTTGAAGCAGGAACTCCAAACATTGCCGGCGGTATTGTTTTAGGAACTTCAATTGATTATTTAAACAGCGTTGGTTTCGAAAATATTAAAGAATACGAAAACGAACTTTTAGATTACGCTACAAAACGTTTATTAGAAATCGAGGGTTTAAGAATCTACGGAACAGGAAAAAATAAAGCTTCTGTGGTTTCGTTTAATATTGATGGAATTCATCCGTACGATATTGGTTCGATTATAGATAAATTAGGAATTGCAGTAAGAACTGGACATCATTGTGCACAGCCAATTATGAGTTTCTTCTGTATTCCGGGAACAATTCGTGCCTCTTTCTCTTTTTATAATACTAAAGAAGAAATTGATTTAATGGTCGATGCCGTTAAAAAAGCACAAACAATGCTAAGCTAAAAAAGAAAAACATATGAGAATACTATCATTATTGCTCTTAACCCTTTTTATTGCAACAGGATGCTGCAGCCAAAAAAAAGTAGATATGACATCAACTCAAATTGAATATTCTGCACATTCACGAGGCTATTTCAAAAGCATTCTAGTAGAGAATAAATCGGTTTCTGTTACTAGCAAACGTGATGCTTCACCTGTGAAAAGTAATATCGACGATGCAAAATGGAATAAAATTGTTGATGCGTTTTCAAAAGTAAATTTAGACAGCCTCTCTACTTTAAAAGCACCAACAGACAAGCGTACTTATGATGGTGCCGCAATTGGAAATTTAAAAATAATACAAAATCAAAAAACATACGAAACTCAAGGTTTCGATAATGGTTTCCCTCCAAAGGAAATAGAAAAACTAGTAAATTTATTAGTTGATTTTGCTAAAGAATAATTATGACAATAAAAGAAATACAAAACGAAATAATAGATGAATTCTCAATGTTCGACGACTGGATGCAGCGTTATGAATACATCATCGAATTAGGAAAAACTCTTCCTTTAATTAAGGAGGAATATAAAACCGACGAGAATTTAATCAAAGGATGCCAGTCAAAAGTTTGGTTACAAGGCGAACAGCAAGACGATAAAATTGTTTTCACGGCTGAAAGTGATGCGATTTTGACAAAAGGAATTATTGCAATTTTAATTCGTGCTTTCTCGAATCAAAAAGCAAAAGATATTCTAGAAGCTGATGTAGATTTTATTGATGAAATAGGTTTAAAAGAGCATTTATCAGCAACACGCGCCAATGGATTGGTTTCGATGATAAAGAACATCAAAATGTACGCTTTGGCCTTTGACGCAAAGAACAAAAATTAAAAAAATTTAAACCATATAAGTGATATAAGAAAATTTAAGCTTTTCTTTTTATACTTATATTTTAAACAAAGAATAATAAGTTTTTTCTTTCTTTTTTTAATTGTTATTATTGCAAAAAAAGCAATATGATAACAAAGAAATATTTGACTGATTTAATTTATCAGGTTAACGGAGCGGCAATTGAAGTTCATAAAAGTATTGGAACGGGACTTTTAGAAAGTATCTATCATCAATGTATGATTAAGGAATTATCTTTAAGAGGAATTAATTTCAAATCTGAATTAATAATCCCTGTAGAATATAAAGGTTTGATGTTAGAGTCCGATTTAAGATGTGATTTATTTATTGAAAACTGTCTAGTTTTGGAGCTAAAATCAGTTGATCAAATTATACCAATCCATATTGCAAAACTCATGTCTTATATGAAACTTTTAAAGTCACCGATAGGACTAATGATAAACTTTAATGTAACAAATATTTATCACGAAGGTCAAAAAACATATGTCAACGATCTGTATCGCTGGCTAGAAGATTAAAAACATAAAAAAAACATCTATATTATATAAGCTCTCTATTTTAAATGAACTTACATAACTTATATGGTGGAAAAATAAAAATAAAAATGGAACAAGAAATAGACACAAACGAATTAGGAGAATCAATCGTAAGAATTTTAAAAGGTATTTACGATCCTGAGATTCCTGTTGATATTTATGAGTTAGGATTAATTTATGACGTAATGGTAAATACTGATTACGAAGTAAAAATCTTAATGACATTAACATCTCCAAACTGTCCAGTTGCGGAAAGTTTACCAAGAGAAGTTGAAGAGAAAGTAAAAACAATCGAACACATCAAAGATGTTGAAGTAGAAATTACTTTCGATCCGCCTTGGAGTAAAGATTTAATGAGCGAAGAAGCAAAATTAGAATTAGGAATGCTTTAATAAGTCATAAAGTCCAAAGTCATAAAGTCTCAAGTACAAGACTTTATGACTTTAGACCTTCGACTTTCAGACTAAAAAAATGGAAGAAATTATCAATAAAGTTGCCAATAGTGCTTTAGAAGTTTTTGATTTAGAGGATTATTATCCAAAAGGAATGCGAGTGCAGATTGACATTTCGCAGTGGCTTTTGGAAGGATTTTTATTGAAAGAAAAAGACTTTAGAGAGCACCTAAAAAATCACGATTGGTCACAATACCAAGATCAATATGTGGCGGTAAATTGCAGTACAGATGCTATAGTTCCCGCTTGGGCATTAATTTTAGTCAGCGTTCATTTAGCTCCATTTGCAAAAAAAGTAGTCAACGGAACTATTGAGGATATGGATGCTAGTTTATACGAAGAAATCCTGAGTAAAATTGATTACTCTGTATACCAGAGTAAACCTGTAATTGTAAAAGGCTGTTCTAAGAAACCAGTTCCTATGCGTGCTTATATTTTAGCCACGAATTATTTACAGCCATTTGCCCGCAGCATTATGTATGGCGAAGCGTGTTCTGCAGTACCTCTATACAAGGAATCTAAGAAATAACCTGCAATTGCACCTGATTATCGTCTAGTTTTAATTGGTTTTTAGTATATTTGATAATACACTTAAACTAAACAACCATGAGAAAGCTGGCGTTATTACTATGCATTTTAGCGAACTTTGCTATTGTTCAGGCACAAAATTCAGAAAAAGAATTAATTCAGAATACCGAAAAAGCGGTAAAAAAAATAAACGATACAATTGAGGGAGAAGGCTGGAAAGCAAAGGGAACTGTATCTCTTTTGCTAAACCAATCGAGCTTCAATAATTGGATCGCAGGTGGCGAAGATAGTTTCTCCGGAACTTTAGGCATTAATTATGACTTCAATTATAAAAAAGACGATGTAACGTGGGATAATAAAATCCTTGCTTCTTACGGGCTTCTACAAACTAAAAACACCGATTTCGGAAAAAAGACTGATGACCGTCTGGAGTTTAATTCAATTGTTGGAAAAAGAGCTTTTGGACAATGGTACTATTCTTATTTCCTAAATTTCAGAACCCAATTTACAACAGGTTATATTTACGGTCAGGATCCCAACGGAAAAGAAATTAGAACGGAACAAACCAAATTTATGTCTCCTGGATATCTTACTACTGGACCTGGTATTTATTGGACAAAAGATGATAATCTTAAAATAAATTTTGCACCTCTTACATCAAAATTCACTTTTGTAGACAATGCCTATACAAGCGGAATTGATAGATTTACAGGCTTGCCTTATGTAGACGGCGCTTATTTTGGTGTTGACGAAGGCAAAACCATGCGTTATGAACTAGGTTTTTATGCTTCGGTTTATTATAAACTGGCAATCATGACCAATGTAACAGCAGAAAACACACTAAATTTATATTCTAATTATCTAGAAGATCCTCAAAATGTTGATATCAATTACTCTTTGAACATCATCATGAAAATAAATAAATTCTTGTCGGCAAATTTTGCTTTCCAAGCTATATATGATGACAATGCCTTTAGAGGACTTCAAACCAGACAGGTATTTGGTTTGGGAGTTAATTTTGGATTTTAATCTATAAAACCATAATATTTTACCGCAAAGAGCGCAAAGTTTTTTCAAAGCTAAATTTTATAAAATAAAAGTTCGCAAAGCTGGATGTTAATTTAGCTTTGCGAACTTTTTCTTTTATAATAATATAATAAAAATCTTAGCGCTCTTTGCGGTAAAATTTTCTGTTATTCCTCATCGTTTTCTTCTTCCTTCTCAATCGCATCCTTATAATCTGGATACAAGAATTTATTATAAGGAAAACGAGTAATATGAATTTGTCGAACAGCTTCATAAACCGTTTCTCTAAATTCTTCAAAATTCTCTTTATTTGAAGCCGAAATAAATAATGCTTTTCCCTCTCCAACATTACTCATCCAAGTTTGTTTCCATTCGTCGAGAGAATAATGTTTACGGGTTCTTTCCGTAATCAAATCATCTTCATCAATTGTAAGATGACGATAAGCATCGATTTTGTTGAAAACCATTATTGTTGGCTTGTCGTTGCTTTTAATTTCAAGCAAGGTCTTATTTACAGATTCAATATGATCTTCAAAATCTGGATGAGAAATATCTACAACGTGCAAAAGTAAATCTGCTTCGCGAACCTCATCTAATGTACTTTTAAAAGAATCAACCAATTGAGTTGGCAGTTTTCGAATGAAACCAACCGTGTCAGAAAGCAAAAATGGCAGATTCTTGATCACCACTTTTCGAACTGTTGTATCTAGAGTTGCAAACAATTTGTTCTCTACAAAAACATCACTTTTACCAATTGCATTCATCAAAGTCGATTTTCCAACATTGGTATATCCAACCAAAGCCACACGAACCATTGCACCGCGATTGCTGCGCTGAATGCTCATTTGTTTGTCAATCGTTTTGATTTTATCTTTCAATAATGAAATCCTGTCGCGTACAATACGTCTATCGGTTTCGATCTCTGTTTCTCCAGGGCCACGCATACCAATACCCCCTTTTTGACGTTCAAGGTGTGTCCATAAACCAGAAAGTCTTGGTAATAAATAAATACATTGCGCCAATTCTACCTGGGTTCTTGCGTATGAAGTCTCAGCTCTCTGTGCAAAAATATCCAGAATTAAGTTTGTTCGATCCAAAATTTTGCAATCGATAATTCTTGAAATATTCTTTTGCTGAGATGGTGTTAATTCATCATCAAAAATTACTGTAGATATTTTATTTTCCTTTACATAGAGATTGATGTCATCAATTTTTCCCGTTCCTACGAAAGTCTTCGGATTTGGGCGCTCCATTTTCTGCGAAAAGCGTTTAATAACTTCACCTCCAGCGGTAAATGTCAAAAACTCCAATTCGTCTAAATATTCATTTAGTTTTTCTTCACTTTGATTTTGAGTAACAATTCCAACAATTACTGTTCTCTCAAAATTTATAACTTCTTTTTCTAACATAGTCTTGAATAAGTTGCAAATTTAATCATTTGTAAGCTACAATCAATTACACAATTTCGATTTTAAATTTATATCTAAATCTTAATTTGCATTGAAACTAAAAAAATGGAATTCTGTTAAGATTTACCTCAACAAAATTCCATTTTTAAATAGTTTATAAATTTGAATGTTTACTCGTAAATAAACGTTTTTTCTGTTTTTACAATTCCGTTTTCTTCAATTTGAGAACAAGAAATCGGGAAGTTTAATTTGTTGTATTTATATTTTCTGCTTACCGCCACTAAAGCTGTAGACGAAGGACTGAAATTCATTTCATTATTGTATGAAATAGATTCAAAAGGAAATTCGTCTTCATGATAAGAAATCATCGGTACAATTACTTTATAATTATCTCCAAAAAGACTTTGAACAATCAATTGATCAACCGATTTTTTATCATCGTAAGTATAGGTTTTAGAAATTTTATCTCCAACCAATCCCCTATGTTTAGAAACATTATCATTTACATAAACATATTCAAGTTTTCCGATAATCTGTTTATTTCTATCACGAGAAGTACGTCTTACAATGATTCCGTTTTCAACAAGATACTCTATATCATCTACTAAATTTTGATGATTCGTGCTCTTTTTTGTTGTTACTTTTACCCTTGCTCCTTCATAGACAAAAGAAACCACTTTGGTAATATAATTTGGTCCTTCCTGATATTTTTTTACAAATTTGGTAATGTTGTTATCAGCATCATAAGAGTAGTTTACCACTTCTTTCCAGTCGCTTCCTACTTTGTCTTTTACTGTCATATCCAGCAGTGCATTTTTATTATAGAAAAAATGCTGTACAACATCTGAAGTTGTTATACTCTGGATTTTACCATCTTTAAAAACGAATGTTTTATTTACAATTTCACCGTCTTTAGAGTTTTGGTAATTTGTCTTTACAATATTAATCTGCTTTAACTTTACAGGAGCGTCCTGACTATGCATTAAACATGGAAAAACCATCATTAAGATGGCAATAAAGTAGGTTTTCATGAGGTATTTGTATTGATTTGGGATGACCAAAATACAAAATTCAATTAAACTTTAAGAATTTGAAATACAAAAACTACAAACTTTTAAACAAACTCTTAAAAACCAACACTTTAATTTCGGTTTTAAAAATTTCGTCTTACTTTTCTCCAAATATCTTAATATCATCGACCATAAAAGCACCGTTTAAAGTTTTATCTTTTCCTGATCCTATGTACTTAAATGCAATATGAATATTTCCAGAATACGCCGAAAGATCGATTCCTCCAGAACTTATAAACTCGCGTGAAGGTGTTGAAAGCGAAGGAACTTTAGCTTCCAATTTTGTCCATTTTGCTTTAGTAATACTAGAACCGTCAAAATTAGTTGAAACATATACTTCCAAAGTATTTAATGGCGAATCCATTTTTAAATCATGCTGCGCGCTTCTAAAAGAAAGCACTGCATTTTTATAACCCGTTAAATTTATTTTAGGAGAAACCAGCCATGCAATATTTTCTGCTGCCGTTGTACTTGTTGTATTAAATTCTGCATAGCCATTTCCAGCATACACCATACTTTTCCATAATTTGGCTGCTTTTTCAACAATATTGCTCCAGCCCGGCAAGGCAAAATTGACGTTATTTTTAACCGTTTGAAAATCTTCTGCAAAAAACGGAACATTCCTTTTTCCATTCATGACAATATCACTTTCAGATCGAACCATCAATTGATAATCTGTACCAAATTTGGTTAAAATTCCTCGAACTGTTCCACTTCCTTCTGGAACAAAATGATCTGCAAATTTTGCATAACTGCTCGTTCTGAAAATAATTTGATTGCCTGTTTTATCACGCAGATTCCAATTGGTTGACCCTCCCACATTATTTGATTCTTCAAAATAATGTCTTCCAAGAGCGGCTTCTGTAAATTCAACGTCACGAAGTTCGATTAGTGTATTTAACTTATTTTCAGCAAGTGCTTCTTCTACTGAAAGTGACTGCACCAATTGATTTTCGTCAACAATGGTACACGATGCATTTAGAACATTTTTATATTCATTTTGAGAAATTCTCCCAATTGTAGGATCTCCAGCATTACTAACATACAGACTTCCTATTCGTAAACCGCCATAATACAAATCTGTAAATTGATTTTTAAGTTTTACATACACTTTGTTTCCTACTCGGTAATCGATGTAAGTATTTGAAGCGTCGATTGGCACACTAAAACCTATTGCAGGAATCTTTTCAGAAGCTTTGGTCTGTAAAGAAATCGTTTTAAAAAAGTTACCGCCTTCATCACTTGAAACCACATAAGCTTCTATAATGTCATCGTAAACATATTGTTTGGCGACATTTCCAGATAATTCATATACTTTTTCGACCGTTTTATTTACAGTAAAATCTGGCTGAGTACATTCTAATTTTGGAGTTTCAGCTTCCGTACTGCAACTGCTTACACATAATAGTGAAATTCCAAAAATTGAATTTAAAAAAATGTTTTTCATGACAAATAAATTTTGATTTACAAACCAATTGTGAGGTTTAAAAAATAAGTTCTTCCGTAACCGTAATAATATTTTGGTCCAAATGATGGTGTTCCGCTGGAAATATCTTGATTTAAAGCTCTAAAATTGGCATTTCGAGCTTGTTCAAAACCGCCTGTTTTATATAAAAGCCCCAAGGCATTATTCACGCTGGCAAAAAGTCCGACATATTTCTTTTTAATTCGCCAAGATTTTCCGCCACTAATATTCAATAAGGCAGCAGGATCAAATTTTTCTTGTTTTAATAATTCATTTCCTCTTTCAGATGTTGCTTCAGGAAAAGGAAATCCATTTGCAGGATTGATGTAGAATTGTGATGTTCTTGAAATAGGCGAAACATCAATATAATTATCAGTCAAATAATTGATATTAGCGCCAATCCACCAAAATTTCGGATCTCTATATTCTAATCCTAATGAAAAAGCATTTTGAGGCATTCCAGCTTGTTTGTAATTTTTAAGATAAGCCGAACCAAAATCAAATGTAGTCTGCGCACCATCTTTTGCTGCGTTTGCATCATTTGTAATTAATACATTTGGATTGCTGTTGTAGGTGTAATTGCCGTAAGCGGCAGAGAAAGTGGTTTTTAATGTTTGAGAAATTTGATATTCAAAACTTAATTCTGCTCCTGTATTTTTCTTGTCTAACTGCGTTAAAGTCTGACTCACAAAAGCGTCTGTCGCATCATAACCAGCGCCATTATCAAAAATTCCTTCGGCATAAAAAAAGGACGTTTTAGAACTATTTTTAATCAAAGTATAATAAGCTGTTAATCGCAGTTTTAGTTTAGGCGAACGAAAAACGTAGCTGGCTTCGGCACTGCTTATGTTTTCACTTTCAATTCCATTTACTACAGCATTATTTAAGCGTGAATTTGAAAATGTGTTCCGAAGCGAGGGTGCTCTTGTTAAATGGGCACCATTAAAAAACAACGATTGTTTACCCGATATTTTATAGGTAAATCCGCCTTTGAAACCGAAATTTTCAAAACTTACTTTTTCACTTTTTCCTAAAGAAGTCGTGGCGTAAATTCCGTTTTGATACAATCCTTCGCGTTGATAATTGGACATTGAGTACGATTGTGCCAAATAAAATTCGGTTTTATTATAAGAGAATCTAAACTGCGTAAAAGCATCAATTGTATTGGCTAGAAAATTATAATTATAACCATAAATATCTCCTTCTTTTACTTGTCGATTCGGATGCTGCAAGTCAGACTGAGCGAGATTTCCTTTGTAAAACGGATCAATATCTTCGAAATATTTCCCTCCTAAAAGATCTAGCAAATATTGAAAATTATGTGATTTCAAATTCCGATATGTCACTCCTCCGTCAAAAAAAATGTTCGCAGTAATCTGTTTATTTAAATTTGAATTTACAGCAAAAGTTTTGTCATCTGTTCTGTCTTCATATACTATATAATGGCTTTGCGCTGGTTCATATCCATTTTGACTTATTTTTTGATTGGCCATATACATCGCGTTCCAATCTAATTGCGGATTCTCCAGTAGATTTATCCTGCTGTTTTCTGCATTTTCATAATCTGGAGTAAATTCACCTGAAAATTCACCATGATCTTTCGCATACAGTGAACTAAAATAACTTGGCATTTTTTTGTAATAAACAGGATCTGGGCTGTCTGCATTTTGATAATCGATCGTACTGTTACCCACTTTTCCAAATTGATACATTACACTCGAATTCAGACTTGTTTTGTCATCAATTTTAAAATAATGATTCAACATCAACAATGGCTCTTCTACATTTTTTATTCTTGCATTTCGCTTTTTTCCATTCTGAAATCCCCAGTACGAATTGTATTTTTCGCCCATTAAACTGGTTACTTCATTTGTATTTGGAGAGTTTTTCCCACGAGAATTTGGCGTGTAAAATCCAGTAAAATTGAGCGAATTTTTATTGTTTAATTTCTTTTCAACACTAATAAAAAAAGAATCTGCGTTAAAATTTGTTCCTTCAAAATAACCTTGATCTGCCCACCTTTTTCCTGCTGAAACCACATAAGCCCAGCCAGAAGCATTCATTCCAGATGCATAAGTCCCGATGGCGCGCCAAGTATAGGTTGTATTACTTCCTGAAAATGTGAGTGAAGTTCCTTTTCTGTATAAAGAAGCTCGTGTAAAAATCTGCTGTGTTCCTAAAACGCCTCCAAAAGTATAATTTGAAGCAGCCGTTCCAACTGAAAATTCCTGATTACGAAGTACATTATTTAATCCGCCCCAATTGTTCCACTGCGGTCTTCCGTCGTAGATTTTGTTCATCGTCATTCCGTTAAGCATCATCGTTCCGTTTTCACTGTCTAAACCGCGAATCCTAAATCGGGCCTGACCCCAATTAAATGCGGCCGCCTGCATAAAAGCATCTCTAGAAGATTGCAAAAGGCCAGAAGTCATTTCAGATGAACTATTATCATCTGAAAAATCATTGTCTGACAATGTGATTAACGCCGCAGGAGCCTCATCTGAATAAGTATCTTCTAGTTGGAGTACTCCTAGATTAATGTTTTCTTTTAATGAAGATTGGATTTTTAAAAGGTAATCTTTGTATCCTTGGCTTCTCAGTAAAAGTAACTGCTCTTTTTGCGGAAATATATGAAGTTCAAATTTCCCTGCTTTTGATGTGAGCTGCATTACAGCTGTATTCTGTATGGTCGCAACAACATTTTCCAACGGATTTTGCGTTCGAGCATCAATAACAATTCCTGAAACCGTTATTTCTTGCTGCTGTGGAAACGCAAAACCAAAAGACATTAAAATAAAAAACGTTAAGTACTTCTTTACCATTCAAATCCAATTTACTTTTAAAATTATTTCGGAAATCAATCCTTTATTCAAAAGATAAAATTGGTTTTTGGAAAAAGACAATTAAATTTTAAGCGGTTAGTCTTTAAATTCAAAAATAGACAAAATATTTAAATATAAGTAAATTCTCTCAAATTTATTTTGATTTAATGAAAAGCAGACGTAAAGTAATTATTTCTAAAAGGCAGTTGAATTAAATTGTTGTTCTAATTTTAGAAACCATGAAGGCAATTAAAACACCAAAAATTCCGATGAAGGCAAAAGAAAATTGAAGTCCAAAACTCTGTGCAATGTGTCCAATTACCGGAGGCCCCATTAAGAAACCTAAGAAACTCACACTCGAAACAATCGTTAAGGCTTCTCCAGCTGGTACAGTTGGATTTTTCCCTGCAATACTATAAACGGTTGGAACGATAGTGGCAACGCCCAAACCAACAAACATAAAAGCAATGGTGCACGGAATTATATAAGGAAGAAAAACTGCTGTGAAAAGTCCCGCCGAGATCATTACTCCGCTAATCTGCATAACACGCTCGCGACCAAATTTATTGATTAATCCATCGCCAAGAAATCGTCCGCCGGCCATCATAATCATAAACGAAGTGTAGCCTAAAACCACCAATGCTCCAGGCGCTTTTACAATATCTTTAAAATAAACACCGCTCCAATCGAACATAACTCCTTCGCTGGCCATACTGCAAAATCCGATTACACCCAGCCAAAGTAATGCTGTATCTGGTTTTACAAACATTTTTTTACCTTCTGGTTTTGCTTTTACTTTTTCTTTGGCTCTGACCAAAAATTTAAAATTAAAAGCGACCATAAGTAAAACGATTCCGCCCACAATTAAAAAATGATGCAACGGATTTAATTTTAAGGCAAGCATTCCTAAACCAACTAATGCTCCTGTAAATCCAGCAAAACTCCACATTCCGTGAAATGCAGACATAATTGTTTTTTTGAACAAAACTTCCGTGTAAACGCCTTGTGTATTTACTGCAATATTGGCTAGATTTCCAAATAATCCAAACAAAAATAAACCGAGGGATAATTGCAATGCTGTTGTTGCTAAGCCTAAATTAACTAAGCAGAAAACGTACATTATTAAAGAGAAAATTAAAATACGATGGCTCCCGAATTTGGTTACCATTTTCCCCGAAAAGGGCATAATAATTAACTGCCCAACTGGAAGCGCAAAAAGTATAGAACCTAAATCGCCTTCGGTTAAATGTAAGGCCGTTTTAATATCTGGAATCCTGCTCGCCCATGTGGCAAAACTTAAACCCATTCCGAAATAAAACATTCCAACGGCAAAACGAATTCGATTTAAATAAGACGCTTTTGCTTCTCTAAATACTTTCTTGATTTTACCTTTGGTCTGAAAAAGAGCTAATGGATTAAAATTTATCAGCATATTTAATTTTTAATGAATGAGATCTTTCAAAAATACTAAAAACGCGTGTTAATGTGCATATAACCTAGTGTTACACACAATTTACAACGTTATTGTTTATAAATTCGAAAGTTTTCAGTTGAAATCTTCTTATTAAAATTACAACTTTTCAGCTTTAGTAAAAATATAATTCCCATTTTTTATATAAATGATTCCATAGGGGCAAAATGTTTATAGACTATTCCATCTTCGGATATAAAAAAAACCTCAGCGAGGCGAAATATAAATGCTACGAAATACAAAAAACATATCGCTCTTCTAGAGCTTTTTTACGTCGGAGAATTTTATTGGCTATAAATATTTCACTCCTCTGGAGCTCTAATTTTAAATTGAAAAGAAAAGGCTGCCTCTAACTTTTTGAGCCAGCCTTTTTTTTGTTTCTTGTCAGTATTAATATTTTTCATCGGTAGAAAATTATCGATGTTTTATTATTTTATGTTCCTACAGAAGGTAAATGTGTCTGGAAATTATTATCTGCCAATGAAACATTCTTACCAAATATCTTATCCTATACTTATCACCTTTTGCTGTGCATTACTCGCAATGGCGGCTTCTATAACCTGCATTACTTTTACACCATCATCTGCTGTAACTGGCTCTTTTTGATTGTTGGCAATCGAATCGTAAACGCCATCAAAAAAACTGAAATAATTACCTTGAAGTGTCGGGATTTTTTCTCTTACTATTTTACCGTCAATTTCGGTATGTAATAGTCCCTGTAGGTTTTCATCTTCAGTTCCCCAAGTTTCCAGATTTGGCTTTTTACCAATTTTCAAATCGTCTTCCTGAACATCGCCTCGCGGTTTTAAAAAAGAGCCTTTTTTTCCGTGAATCGTATACGCTGGATTGGCTTCTCGCACAAAAAAACCTGCTTTTAATCTTACTCTGAAATTAGAATAAAACAAGGTCAAATCGATCCAGTCGTCTACAACAGAATTTTCTCTGGTTACTCGAATATCGCCAAATACAGATTTTGGACAACCAAACAAACTTACTGCCTGATCTATTAAATGCGGTCCCAAATCTTTTAGAACTCCCGCGCCGTCATTTGCCGTTTCTTTATGTGCTTTTGGACTCAACAACGGATTATATCGGTCAAAATGAAATTCTGCTTCAATCAAATCGCCCAAAAGACCATCGTCAATAACTTTCTTAATGGTTTTAAAATCGCTGTCCCATCTTCTATTTTGAAAAACGGCTAATTTTAATCCTTTTTCTTTTGCGATTGCTGCCAATTCTTTTGCCTCGGCAACTGTTGTAGTAAAAGCTTTTTCGACAACAGCATGTTTACCTGCCAAAAGTACTTTTTTAGCATATTCGTAATGCGTTCCAACTGGTGTGTTTACGATTACGAGATCAACATCATCGCTTAATAATTCGTCTATAGACGCATAACTTTTAACGTATGGATAGTCTTCCTGAATTAATTTTTTGCTTCTTTCCCAAGAACCCAATAATTCAAATCCTTGGTGAATATCTAAAAACGGAGCGTGAAAAACTTTTCCCGACATTCCGTATGATAATAATGCTGTTTTTATTTTTTGCATGTTGCTCTGTTTTTTTTTTGTCACAGATTAAAAGGTTTTTTTTTGTTTGCCACGAATTGCACTAATTTCCACTAATTTATTTAAGTTTTTAAACGCATCGATTTATGAAAATTTGTGCAATTAGCGGCAATAGAAAATCATTTTAACTTTGTAATCTGTGGCTAAATTTTTAAATCTTAGCTCTTTCGTATTGTTTTGGCCATTGAATATCGCTGTCTAATAGTTTAGCGAAATCCAAAGGTAAATTCGGGTTTCTTAATGATTCTCTGGCGAATAAAATTAAATCGGCTTGACCTTTACTTAAAATTTCTTCTGCTTGTTTAGCTTCTGTAATTAAACCTACGGCGCCAGTTGAAATATTGGCTTCTTTTTTTACTTTTTCTGCAAAAGGAACTTGATATCCTGGACCAAGTGTAATTTTTTGATGTGAAACCAATCCGCCTGAAGAGACATCTATTAAATCTACTCCTTTTTCTTTTAGGATTTTCGAAAGCTCTACAGATTCTTCTGGATTCCATCCGTTTTCTGCCCAGTCAGTTGCTGAGATTCTAACGAACAAAGGCAGATCTGACGGCCACTCGGTTTGAACTGCTTCTACAATTTCAAGTGTAAAACGAATTCGGTTTTCAAAACTTCCTCCGTATTCATCTGTTCTTACATTTGTTAATGGAGATAAAAACTGATGCAGCAAATATCCGTGTGCTCCATGAATTTCTAGAACCTGATATCCTGCCTCAACCACTCTTTTTGTTGCTGCTTTAAAATCCGCAATCACTTTTTGGATTCCGTTTTTATCCAATGCTTCTGGAAGAAATGGTTCGTTATCGTGATACGGAATCGCACTTGCAGAAACTGTCTGCCATCCGCCTTGAGCGAAATCTAACTTTTTATTTCCGAGCCAGGGAGCCGAAACACTTGCTTTTCGTCCAGCATGCGCCAGTTGAATTCCGGGAATTGAATTTTGAGAAACAATAAATTTAGTGATTTGTTTTAGCTTTTCGATATGTTCATCTTTCCAAATCCCAAGATCAGAAGGAGAAATTCTGGCTTCCGGAGAAACAGCTGTTGCTTCCTGAATAATTAATCCCGCGCCGCCTGTTGCTCTACTTCCTAGATGAACGAGATGCCAATCGTTTGCAAAACCATCTTCGGAAGAATACTGGCACATTGGAGAAATGACAATTCTATTTTTTAGAGTGATATTTTTTATAGTAAGCGGAGAAAATAATTTCGTTGCCATATACGTGTAACTTTTAGTGATTTTTTACTGCCCATTGAATAAGGCAGTGTTCAAAAAGTAAAGTTACAGTATCTTGTTAAAACGAGAAATCGAAATGTTTATTAATTAACAAACATTTAATTTCGGTTTTTTATAGATAGAATAATTCCCAAATGAATTTGAAAATCTTCTAAAAGTGAAGGTGCTTCAGGAATAAAACCATTTGTTTTATATGACATTCCCATATTAAAATAAGCTGTTGGTTTCTTTTCATCTTTAGCTTTTGAAAATCTCATAGCAAATTCAGATTTTAAACCAACTCCAAATTCTCTTTCTTTTGTTCTAAATTCCAAATTTTTCGGTTGTTGCCAAAAATCTAGAGAAGAATTCAATATATACCTTTCATCATAAAAAGTATAATTATGTAAGGCAAGTCCTCCTGCAAAAAAAGTATGGCTTTTGTTGAAATATTGGCGGAAATAAGGATTGAATTTGAATTTATCCTTAATTTGTAAATATGCATTTTGTTCTGTAAAATATCCAAATGGAGCTAAAGAATAATTAATCGAAAAGTTTCCAATTACATCTTTTGACAATCTATAATTTCCTAGCTTCCAAATATTAGGATTTAAAAAATTAATGAATGAAATATATCCGATTCTCTTCGCGTACGATTTTTCTTCAAAAGTTAAATCCTTTCTTTCAGTATAGCGGTAAAACTCCATTGCAGGCCTATGTAAATGACGTATCATTCCATAGATATCATTTCCAACAACATCTAGATCAAGTTCTTTACAATCTGCTTCTTTAATTCTTGAAGTTGAATTATAAAAAGAAGTAAAATAATACAATTGAGTCCCTAATTTTCTCATTAAATAATCTGGATAAAGAACTTTGTAACTTTCTTCACTAAAATTAAAATACATATCAGATTTTCTTAAATAAGCATAATCCGACTCCAACCCTGCCGTATGCAATCTAATATAATTTGGTAAGGAATTATCTCTCAGGTTAATTAACGTTTCATTACTAACTCCTGTCACTTTAGCAACGAAATTTTTGTCTAAAAAGGGTTTGTTAACACTTCCTATTCCAAGTTCTGAAAGTACTGACTGATGCCCAGCTTCATGGGTAATCGCTTGTCCGATTAAAGAAGTAAATATCAGCAAACTGGTTGAATATATTTTCTCATCTTTTTTTGTTAACGATGAATTGGTAATCTCGTCACCAATATATCGAATAGAATTTAACATAAGATCATCACTTTGAGACATTGTGAAAAAATAGTCCTTTCCATCATAAAGATTATAATTATAATATTTGGATTGAGCCTTATTTACAGTCGCTATAAAAAAAATAATGATACTAAAAGTATATTTCATGATGATTCTTAAATAAAAAATTTAAAACTATCCCACATTAATAAAATCTATCTATAAATTAAAGCTGGATAGTTTTTTTTTAAATTTGAACATTCAAAAGATTAATCTAAGGCATCTAAAAGCATCCTTGTTCCTAAGGCTATTAAAAAGAATAATCCCCACATAAATCCTCCTGAAACTTCCTTTTGTTGCTTTTTTGACATTTCCACAACACCTATTTTATCAAAGTCTATCATAACACTTTTTTTAAGTTGTTAGTAAATACGCAATTGCTCCTACAAGAATTCCCGCGATAAGTTCTAATAAAAAACCCGCTTCAATTTCTTCCATTTCATGAGCTTTTAACTCAACCAAATTCAATTCTTCTAAATTCATAACTTTAAAATTTAAATGGTTAATTAATAAATTCCAACAAAAAATCATTTCTCGAGAAGTATTTTGTTATAGCAAACTTATTAGACTTCCGTCCAATAAACTTGGACGGAAGTTTTAAGCTGAATTTTATTTTAATAATCTCTTATTCAAGAACTACTTCAAATCAAATTCTGCTTATTCCATAAATTATAATACTCCGATTTTTGATCCAACAAATCAAAATGATTACCTGACTCCACAATAGAACCATTTTTCATTACCAATATAGTATCAGCGTTGGCTATTGTGCTTAAGCGATGTGCAATGACAATTATTGTTTTTCCTTGTAATTTAAAATTATCAATTACATCTTTCACAATTTTTTCTGAGTTTGTATCTAATGACGCCGTTGCTTCATCCATTAATAAAATTTCAGGATTTTTATACAACGCCCTAGCAATTGCTATTCTTTGCTTTTGCCCTCCAGAAAGCATTGCTCCATTTTCACCAATTTGTGTTTCAAAACCATTTGGCAGTTTTTCTACAAAATCTGTAATTCCTAATTGTTTGGACAAATCCAAAACTCTTTGGATATTGGGAAATGAATCTCCTAAAGCAATATTTTCTATAATGTTTCCAGAAAACAAATTAAGCTGTTGGGGAATAACACCAACAATTTTCCTTAAACTCTTATAATGGACATGTCGAAGATCAAAATCTCCAATATTAATTTTACCTTCTTTTATTGGGTAAAGATTTTGCAAAAGCGAAATTAAAGTTGTTTTTCCGCTACCGCTTTCACCAACAATAGCTGTGGTTTGGTTTTTCTTGAATATGGCATTAAAATTTTTAAAAACTTCCACTCGAGACCCATACCGAAAAGAAACATTTTCAAATTTTATATCTCCCATATTTTCTTTTGTCAATTCAATCTTGTTTTCTGTTTCCTCTCTTTCTAAATCCATGATTTCAAAAAGCCTGTCTGCTGCAATTAAAGCATTTTGCGCTGTTTTATTCATATTAATCAAGGATGCAACAGGCGAAGTAAAATAACCGATCAAGGCATAAAAGGAAAACAATTCTCCAGGAGTAATTGATCTGTCGATTACATAACCTGAACCAATCCACATTAAGATTACAGTAAATACAGATGCCAAAAACTGTGTCGATGTTGTGGCAAAAATGCCATTTAGACCAGATTTATATGTTATGAATAATAGTTTTACAAATTTGTTTTCGGTTTTTAAATTTGAAAACTCTTCAATCCCAAATTCTTTAACAGTTCTAACATGCGTAATGCTTTCAACTAATTGTGTTTGTAATTCTGCTGCATTCTCCATTATGTTTCTTTCAACCTTTTTGTTGAATTTATTTAGCAGAAAATAAACAAAAACATAAAACGGAATAACCAGAATAATGACCAAAGCCAATTTCCAATAATAAGTAAACATTAATGAAAATGAAAAGACAACAATAAAAACATTTACAATCATTTCGATTGCGGTTTCATTTATAAAAGATCGAATCTTTACAGCGTCATTTATTCTTGATGTGATTTCTCCAATCTGCATGGTATCAAAAAATCGTTGAGGCAGATGAAGCAAATGTTTATAATAACCTAAGATTAATTTAGCATCAATTAACTGGCCTGTTTTCATCACAAAAACACTCTTCTTCGCCCCAATATACACTTGAAGAAGAATAATTGCGATCATAGAAACACTTAATAAATTAAGCAGATTTCTATTCCCATCGACCAAAACATAATCTGTTATTTTTTGGATATAAATAGACATTGCCAATCCTAAAACTGTAAATAAAACAGCTCCAACTAAAGCCTGAAGTAAAATAGTTTTGTGAGGTTTAATTAAATTCCAAAACCGTTTTATAGGTGACGTTTTTTCATTTAATGTTTTAAAATCATCATTTGGTGCAAAAAGAATGAGAACACCTGACCATGTTTTTTGAAACTCCTCAATAGCATACTTTTCCATCTTACCAAAGCCTGGATCCATAACTGTAATCGTTGATTTTTCAACTTTGTAAATAACGACATAATGAAGCAGTTGTTCTTTTGTAATAATATGTGCAATAGCAGGAAGAGGAATTTTATCTAAAGAATCTAAACCTCCTTTCACCCCTTTAGCAGTAAATCCCATTTTGTCAGCAGCTTCAATTATTCCAAGAACATTCGTTCCTCGCTTGTCTGTGTTGGCATACTGACGTATTCTCGCTATAGGCAGATTAACTTTAAAATGGTTTCCAATAGACGCCAGACAAGCAACACCACAATCTTTAATATCATGTTGTTTTATTTTAATTGATGCCATTTATTCTCTAATTTGATATTTGTTTTGGGTTTAGCCAATCATCAATTTTATCAAATAACAATTCGAATAAACTTCTGCGGGTAATTATATATCTTGTGGTTAAGGTCATGCCTTTTGAAACTTTTGTTTTATAACCCGATTTTAATTGTAAGGTCTGTGAATCTAAAGAACATCGTACTTTAAAAAAAGCCTGTTCGCCCTGCATGGTTATATTGTGGTCAATATCAATTACTCTTCCTTCTAATAAACCCCACTGATTGTAATTGAAAGCGTCTAACTGAAATTTTACTTTTTGGTTTTTCTTTATCAGACCAATATCGTTTGGCGAAACATTACTTTCTATAATAAGATGGTCTGCCGAAGAAATGGTTGCAAGAGACTGCGAAGCATTTATAAATGAACCTTTTTGAATACCCGAATAGTTTTCTATTGTACCTGAAATGGGTGCTAAGACCACATAATTATTTGATTCCACGTTTATTTTAGCAACGGTACCATTTAAGTCTTTTAAACGATCATCTAAATCTCTCCTTTGATTTTCCCAATTTGATTTTTGCTGGCTTACAAAAGTTTGCAATTCGTGCCTTGCCAAACGTAGTTCATAATCAATTTTTTCGAAATCTGCCTTGGCAATAATATCTTTATCGTACAAAATCTTATTTCGGTCATAATTTATTTGAGCTTGTGCTATTTTACTTTGCAGTTCATTTCTTCCAGATTGAAATCTCAAAAAATCTTCTCTTGCTGTACTCGTCCTCAAATGCGATGTTTTATTTTGTAAAAGATTTGAAATATCATTCATTAATAAAGAAACAGAGTTCGACAAAGTATCATGTGTTCTTTTATCGCTTTCCAGATTTTCTTTGGAAATTTTTAAAAGTGTATCTCCTTTTTTTACAAACGCATTATTTTTTAGAACTATCTCATTTATTCTTCCACTTACAATTGTTGAAACTGGGACATTATCTGTTTTACTACGAATTATACCACGGCTCTGACTGCTTATATCTAATTTAATTACTGGCAATAATCCCAAAATATTGATAACAGCAAGAAGAATTATCAAATAAATTGAAAAGCTTTTTGTTTTGTTTTTTGCAATAAGATTTTCGAGAGTGTTTATAGGGTCTGAGCTAAACTGCATATCAATTAATTTGAGGTGCTTGTCAATAAATTAAATATGGTATTTTCCAGAATTGTAGTTATCAATTATTGCCTTTGCTTTTTCATAATCTTCTTCGGCTACTTTTAGTTTTATAGCATTTATATCTCCAACTAAAACTCACCATGGATTAAAAACAGACATTAGTGATGCATCTTCAAAAACTTGAATTGAAAAACTTTCCAATAACATTTTCAAAACAATTGCTTCTTCTTTACTTCCTTGGTGAATAGATATTCTTCTTTCTTGCTCGATCACTTTATTTCATTTTAATCTATGATCATAAAACCAACTTTGCTGTTATGATCTAATAATTTATGATTTAAACCTACTTTGAATATTAAATAAGTATAGATAAAATCTCCAACCGCACCTAAAGTCATGGAAAAGCCTATAAATAAAAAAGTCAAATTATTATAAAGAAATCCATAGATTGAAGGCAATAATCCCAGAATAAAAATGGCGCAAGTGCAACAACTAACATCTTCTTGGATTCTAACGGTTCTATACAATTTGCAAAAGGCATTACATATTTCTTAATGAAACCAAATTTTACCGATTGCCATCCTTTTTTTGAAAAAAGCGCCATAAAAATCCCATGTATAATTTCATGCACAAGTATACCTACGCAAATAATTAAATTAGGAACCAATAAAATTAAAAGTACATTTAGTTTTTTATTATCAAAAAACTGTAATGTTTGCTTTACTACTTTCATATTCGCTGCAAAAATCTCATTCCATGTTAAATAAAAAACAAATAGGAAAAGCAAAACAATCGGAACACTTATTAGCATTCCCAAAATTTGAACTTTTTTAGAATCAATAGAGATTTCTTTCATTTTCTATTATTTTACAATTTCTAATTTCTAACAACTCCTGTGAAATTTTAATTTTTTCAATTGATACTAATTCTGTTTCAACAGTCTGATTGATTTGATTAAAATTTATTTCATTTTTATTATATGCCAAAATTTCATTTTTATCAAATGAAACACTCATTAATTGATTTTTCATAGGCTGTATTAATAAAATTAATATCACAAATAGTCTTCATTTTACAATTAAAGCTATTATCTTCATTGAATAGTGGTATAAATAAGATTCAAAAATATTATCTAAATTCATACTTTGGACTATAAAAACAATTATAAACTTTTTTTTGCAAAGGAAACCGAGCACACCAGCTCTTCATATCTACAGACACCCTTAATTCGTTTGATTCTATTATTCATTCAATACTTAAATTAAAAGATCTACTTCACTTTGTTAAAATATTTTTTAACATTTGGAATAATCAAATCAAAAATGATTAAGCCTGCGATCAGGATAAATAGAATTATTTTCTTTTGCTCAAAATTGACATGAAAAAAAAATACAGCTACGACATATAATAGGGTAATCACATAAAGTATAATTCTAATTTGTTTCATTATATAAATTTAGATTAGTTGACTTACTGAACAAGATTATATCCTTGTCACAATTAGAGTTGTGGCAAGGATAACTTTATTATTATTTATTACATTGTTCACAATTCGCATCATGATAAGCTACTGCCATGAGACCTAAATATGCCAATCCTCTTAAAACAGGAACAATCCAACCCCCTTCTACTTCTTTAATTTCTTGAGCATTAAGCTCTGCCAAATTTAAATCGTCTAAATTCACTAATTCTAATTGCATAATTTTAAATATTAAAGGTTAATAAAATTCAACAAAATCATTTTCTCGAGAACGTTTTCGTTGTAGCAAACTTATCAGAGTTCCGTCTAATAAAATTGGACGGAAGTATAAATCATCTTTTTTTTGAAAATTATTTTAAGAACAGCTCCTCTTCGATCATAGAATATTGAAATTTTCCAAACTCCTGTATTTTAGAATTTTTTATTAAAAATATACTATCACAATCTTTATAAAGAGTTTCCAGAATATGAGACGAAATAAAAACAATACTTTTTTTTGATAATTGTCTGATATAATTCATCAGTACATAATTAGACTCTAAATCAAGTCCATTAAAAGGTTCGTCAAAAATATAGATGCTATACTCTTTCTGAAAAACAGCATTCATGTAAGCTTTCTTTTTCATTCCTGTCGAAAAAGTTTTGATGAGTTTATCCTGAGGAACATCAAACATTTGAAAATCACTATTCTTAATATTTAATAATTCCTGGTAAAAAAAGGCAAATTCTTTTGCCGTCAATTCATCATAAATTACGGGTTCAGTAGGACACCATGCTATTTTTCCATGAAAAGAATTTTCTGCTTCATGAGCAATAGAACCAATAAAAGAAGTTAAACCCATTATGCACCTAAATATTGTAGTTTTTCCTTCTCCATTTTTTCCTACAACTCCATAAATACCGTTTTCGGATATAGAAATCGAAATGTTTTCTAAAACTGTTTTATTTCTATAAGATTTATTTTTTATGTCAATTTGAAACATTCTGAATCGCTTTAATAGTTTTAACTGATTTTAGATACAAAAATGGAATAATAACAACAGATATTCCCAACGGAAGCATAACCAAAAAAACGGCAAGCATAATTTGATGTAAAAATTGATTGTTGAAATAGGAATATTTGAATATGATATTGAGTATTGGAATAGCAAAAATTAAAGGTATAAAACAGAGAAATTCCCATTTTTGAAATACCATCAGTGCAATAATTAAGGGTACAGTTGTTATTAGGGAATTTGTGATTGCCGTTTTGAATTGCTTATTAAGATAACCCTTCCCTGAATAATAACTCATCTTTATGTTTTCGTAAGCTTCTCTTTGAAAAGAAGGTAATGCACTCAAAAATGAAGCAACAAAAAATGAAGCTATAATAAGATTTTCGTTATTGTATAAATCTCCAACAACCACAAGAAAAATAGTTAGAGGAAGAAACAAAATTAATTTGTTTTTGCGCCAACAAATATTCCAAAAAGGATCAAACAGTTTAAACGGATATTTGATTGTTTTTCCGTAAAATTCCGGAACAGCAATAATGTAAGCCGCTATTAAAAAAAGATATATTATAATAAATAAATATTCTTTATTCATAAAAAACAAAACCAAATAAGGAAAACTATAAACAAAATATTCTCCATATAATACTAACTTCCATTTCTTATTTAGTTTTAATAGTTCAATATCTTTCCTGTTAACATGATAAAAAAAAATATCTAAGGAAAAGAGAAGTGAATAATTTCTTAAGACATTAAATTTTTTATTCAAACAGAAAAAAAATAATAAATAACCGCAAAGAAATAATATCAAAGTTAATTTGTCCATGGGAGGAAGAAATTTTCTTAGACGAATTAACACCAAAGTTTGAATTAGTTGTATCATATTTTATTATAAAAGGAGCGAGTTACTTATATAGTAAATTCGCTCCTTAAAGTTTTTAATAAATTAATACGCATTATGCGTTCCCCATAATAAAGAAACTGCAATTATTAATGGAATAATTCCACCCTCAATTTCCTGTGTTTCCTGAACATTAAGCTCTACCAAATTTAAATCTTCTAATTTAATTAATTCTAATTCCATAATTTTAAATATTAAAGGTTAATAAAATTCAACAAAATCATTTTCTGGAGAACGTTTTCGTTATAGCAAACTTATCAGAGTTCCGTCTAATAAAATTGGACGGAAGTGAGAACCTCCAAAAATTTCTTTAGATTCATCATCTTTAATAGTTTTTAAAGAGAAATTTAATATTAATTCAAATGAAGTTTCATAATAAAAGGTCTCCCTCTTTTTACAATATTTTACTGGCGCATCGAGTTCTTTTATAAGATCTAGCTCGTTATAAAACTGGCTTCGGCTCAAACATAACCTTTTGGCAAATGTTAAAGGAGAGCCTGTTTTTTCTCCGCAAATTAACTTATGCATTTTTTTGATTCTTTCAATTTGTCTAATAAAATTCATATTCTCACTGTAAAAAATTAATAAAACAAAAAAGTCTTTAAGAAATTCAAAATAGTTTTGTTAACTATTTAAGAATAATCTTTTAAGCTTGAAAAATGAAATTAGAATTGAAATCTTAAAAAGACCTCCTCAATAAGTTTTAAAAATATCAGAATAGGACATTTTGTAACATTTTCACACAATGAAGCACTAATACAATAAGTGAGATTTACTTTTTGTTTAATAAAAACTAATGTAATTATTAACAAACATTTAAAACCTTAAACACTATCTTGCACTCTTATATTAAAATAGAAAACGCTACTTTTGTGCGTTAAATACGAATTAAAAACAAAAAATGGATATAGTTATCAAACTCTCTCAATTTCTATTGAGTTTATCTTTACTTATTATTCTTCATGAATTAGGGCATTTTATCCCTGCAAAATTGTTTAAAACAAGAGTCGAAAAGTTTTACTTATTTTTTGATGTTAAATATTCACTTTTCAAAAAGAAAATCGGAGAAACAGAATATGGTATCGGGTGGTTGCCGCTTGGAGGTTATGTAAAAATTTCTGGAATGATTGACGAAAGTATGGACAAAGAGCAAATGGCTCAAGCTCCTCAGCCTTGGGAATTTCGCACTAAACCAGCTTGGCAGCGTTTAATTATTATGCTTGGTGGTGTTACCGTAAATTTTATATTGGCTTTTATTATATATATAGGGATGGCTTTCGCTTATGGAGATAAATATATTGCAAATGCTGACTTAAAAGATGGTGTTCTGATTGAAAATCCTGCAATGATTAAAGCTGGTTTTAAAACCGGTGATAAAATTATTTCTATTGATGAAAAATTAGTCGAAAACTACAACAGCGACATGAACATGAATGTGATCATGGCAAAACACGTCTTGATAGAAAGAAATGGGCAACGACAAACAATTACTATGCCAACAGATTTTGTTGACCAACTTTCTAAAACAGAAAAAGGGCTACTTATTGATATTCGCAGACCTTTTGCAATTAGTCAAGTGGCTGAAGATTCTCCAAACCAAAATTTAAAACCAAAAGATTTAATTCTTTCTCTTAACGGACAAAAAATTAAATATTTTGATGAAGCAAAAGCGGTTTTAGAAACTAACAAAGGAAAACAAATTCCTGCTGTTGTTTTACGTGATTTGAAAGAAACTCCAATTACTTTAAAAGTTACTAACGATGGAAAATTAGGTGTTGTTTCTGGTGGTTTAGATATGAAATCATTGGAGAAATTAGGATATTATAAGATCAGTACGAAAAAATATGGTTTCTTCGAATCTATTCCGGTTGGTCTTGAAAAAGGTAAAGATCAGTTAGTAGGTTACGGAAAACAATTGAAAATGATTTTTAATCCAGAAACTAAAGCATACAAACAAGTTGGTGGTTTTGCAGCAATTTTCAATATTTTCCCTACTTCTTGGAGCTGGGAAGTATTCTGGTCAATCACTGCTTTGTTGTCAATTATGCTTGGAGTTATGAATTTATTGCCAATACCAGCACTTGATGGTGGACACGTAATGTTTTTATTGTACGAAATGATTAGCGGTAAAAAACCGAGCGATAAATTCCTAGAGAATGCGCAAATGGTTGGTTTTGTTTTACTTATTTCACTACTACTATTTGCTAATGGTAACGACATTTACAAAGCCATTGTAGGCAAGTAAAAAAAAGTCAAAAAAAGAGTGAAAATGTTTTTGAGAAACTAAAAATAGTTTTATATTTGCACTCGCTAAAAAGAGCAACAACTTCCTCCTTAGCTCAGTTGGTTAGAGCATCTGACTGTTAATCAGAGGGTCCTTGGTTCGAGCCCAAGAGGGGGAGCAACTTTTTTTAGCAAACATATTTACCTTTAAGGTGATTCCTCCTTAGCTCAGTTGGTTAGAGCATCTGACTGTTAATCAGAGGGTCCTTGGTTCGAGCCCAAGAGGGGGAGCTTAATAAATACCACTTACAGATGTAAGTGGTATTTTTTTTGTCTCAATACCATGAATAATATTGTTTATATTCTGCATTCCAAAAAACTTAATCGTTATTATATTGGCTATACGAGTGATTTTGACGTAAGGTTAGAATTCCACAAGAATTCGCCTTCAAACAAATTTACAGCAAATGCAAAGGACTGGACTTTGTTCCTTAGCTTTAAATGTGATAATAAAACTCAGGCGCTTTCAATAGAGAAACATATTAAAAACATGAAGAGCAAAACATATATTGAAAATTTAATTAAGTATCCGGAAATAATCGATAAACTTCTGATAAAATATAAAGTCGAATGTTAATCAGAGCCCCGAAAGCTTTCGGGGTTGGTTCGAGCCCAAGAGGGGGAGCTTAAAAAAAAGACGATCAAATTGATCGTCTTTTTTTTTTTGGAAAAATTTCAAAGTTTAAAAAATTCCAAATTCCAATATTATTTAACCGCAAAAGCCTCCAATCTTGTCATTTCGACCGAAGGGAGAAATCACACAAGAAACTCCAAAATCTAAATCACCAATCTTTGCTGACAAACAATTGTGATCTCTCGTCCCTCGAGATGATAAACAAGATCTAGAAAAATGGAACTTCATTTTATATCTTTCTGTAAAACGTTATCTTTTAAATTTCAAATTCAAATATAGCCCGTGGTTTCAACCACGGGAAATTGGTTTACGAATATATTTGCGTACAAATTAGATAAATGTTATCAGGATTTAAAAAATACACATAAAACATCTGTATTCTTGTCATTTCGACCGAAGGGAGAAATCACACAAAAAACTCCAAAATCTAAATCACCAATCTTTGCTGACAAACAATTGTGATCTCTCGCCCCTCGAGATTACAAACAAGATCTAGAAATAATCGATAAACTTCTGAGAAAATACAAATTCGAGTGGTATTTATTTTGTTTTAATACTGGTTTATATTTTGAGTTTATATTTTTTGTAAATTTGCTTCATTATGATAGACATTTCAAACACTGCCGAAAGAATTCAGTTTGCTTTAAAGCAAATGGAAAAAGCTATGCCTGTTGTTAAAAAACAAATAGCTGTCTATGAAAAAAATGTTTCTTTAGGAAAAGATCAAAAAAAACCGCCGATAGCCCCACAGTTTAAGAATGCCTAAACCTCTTTTAGTTGTTATCGCAGGATGTAATGGATCTGGAAAGTCAACCTTTTCCAAACTCCTATCTCCTGAAAGCTTTATTCCTTTTGATTATGATATTGAATTTTTAAGATTTTACAATTCTTTAATAGATTCAGATATAAGAGACAGAATGGCTCACTCAATGGCTTTTAATGAACTGGAAAATCAGATTAAAAAAGCAATTGACAACAAGCGCAGTTTTTGTTACGAAACTAATTTCAACTCCACTCCTCTTCATTGGCCAGAATTATTTAAAAAAAATGGATATGATTTACATTTGATTTTCTTATGCCTTGATTCAGTTGAAGAAGCTAAAAAAAGAGTTGCTATTCGCGTAGAAAATGGAGGACATTTTGTTCCAGATAGTGAAATACAAAAACGTTATTTTGATGGATATAATAATTTAAATTCTTTTTTTAACTACTTTGATTACGTCGATTTATATGACACTTCTAGATATTCAGAAAAACCATCTCATATTTTGTCAATTGAGTCAGGAAAGGTTTTACACATAACACATATACCAAATTATTTAAATATTTTAATTCCAAGTATAATTTAAAGAAAATTTTTAATCTACTTCGCAACCAAAGTCTCACTTTTAAATCTTTTCATTAAAATATCGGCTTTTTCTATTTGATTGATTGCTTTTAAAGACTGCGCGTATCTGTAGTAATAAATAACATCTGGGTCTTTCACCAAATCAAACAATTTCTCATAATAGCCCGCCGCGGTATTAAGGTTTCCGTCGAAGTAAAGACGGTCTGCCACTTTCTGAAGCATTTCTGGTGATTTATAGCCTTTTTCAAGCACTTTCTCATATGTTCCTGCTATATCTACTTTGACATATTTTACAGGCTCCGCAGGATCTGCTTCTTCAACAATAACTGGTTCAGAAGATGCTGTTATATTTTCCATAGAAAGCTCTGGCTGTGTTAAACTTACTTTTACTTCTTGTTTTCGCTTTACATATCTCGGAATTATAGTCCTGGTATTATTTGGTCCCAAATCGTTCGTGTAAACCATATCTAATTTTGTAACCTCATAAGTGGTAATTCTGCCTCCAAAAAGTTTATTAATTCTTTCTTCTACATAATATGATTTTATCACATAATCGCTGTCAGAAGAAAGTTTGTCTGTCAAAAGCACCGTAGTTCCAGATGTCGAAGCAGAAAGACTTGCCATGCGCTGCGCAAAACAAACGAAAGAACATAATATTAAAAATGCACATAAAAGCGATTTGCCGTTTTTCATAATAATTCAATAAAATTATTGGTTTATCTTAAAATTTTATTAAATATATACTATTCAGACGGTTAAGGTTTAAAATCTCTGCAAACAACTGGAAAAAACGTTTAATTACCCCTTTTATCTTAAGCGTTCCTGATTACGGAAAAAGCATCCTTAATTTCGTTGTCCGAAAATGGTTCGAGGGTTTTGGCGAGCTTCATACTCATTTTAATACAACTCAGCATTTTGGTTCGTAAATCGAGATTATTACCGATTTCGGTTTCAAGAATGTACTCAAAAATTTCTGTTAGATATTCGGGATGATTTTTAAATTCTCCCTCGAAACAAATATCCGAAAGGAATTGAGATACAGATTCCATTACCTTTTGATCTGTCGTGGTTTTGTTTTCTATTTTCATGGTGTTTAGTTTTAATGTACGAAAAATTGTATTTTTGTTTCTACGAATTAAACAATAGATTCTATTGTAGCAAAACCCAATAATTTGTATTATACAAAAGCCGTTTGTATTTTACAGCACAAATAATTTTATCAGGAATTTTAAATATCTTTGACTTATGAGCACACTAACAAAACCAAATCATATAGGGCGAAAAATAAGCCGTATTCGTGAACTTCGTGATATGAAACAGGAAGCATTGGCACAGGCTTTAGGCACCAACCAACAAACGATTTCTGCTATTGAAAACAGCGAAACAATCGACGAAGAAAAGCTGAAGGCAATTGCCGAAGCTTTAGGTGTGTCTGTGGAAGGAATTAAGAATTTTTCTGAAGAAGCGATTTTAAATAATATCCAAAATAATTACGAAGGCTCAGTTGTTCATAGTGGACCGACGGTAAATCATAATTGCTCTTTCAACCCGCTTGATAAAGTCGTGGAACTTTATGAGCGTTTGGTTCAGGCTGAAAAAGATAAAGTGGCGTATTTGGAGAAGTTGTTGAAAGGGAAGTAGTATTGTTTTTTCTTATTTTCTCAAAAATGTTTTTTTATCAACAAAGCGCAATCTTTAACCTACAAAAAGTAATGATTATTGCCTTTATAAAATAAAAGCCGTAAATTTGTCACTACAAATCTTAATTTAACATGTAAAAAAAACAGCATGTTACAACTTAAATATGCATTTTAAAAACGACATAGAAAAAATTGGAAATACAATCATTTATCTAGCAGATAAAATTGATGATTTGTCTAAAACTAAACTTTTAAAGATTCTCTATTTGTTGGATGAATTTTCTATTAAAGAGTTTGGATTACCTTTTCTAAATTTAAAATATGAAGTTTGGCAATTAGGGCCTGTATCTCAAGAAATATTTGTTGACCTATCAGACGATCCGATAATTCTAAAAGATTATATAGAAATAAATACTTTAGAAAATAAAAGATACATCAAATCTAAAAAAGCATTTAACGATGATGAATTTTCAGATAATGAATTAGATCTTTTAGAAAAATTAACACAAACAGTAAAGAATCAACCTGCTTATGTTTTAATTAATTTTACGCATAAAAAAGATTCTTTATGGTACAACACAGCATCTCGTCACAATCTTATTGAAAAATTTGAGATGGGTGTAAAAAACAGCTCGAATGTGGAATTGAATTTTGAGGAAATTTTAAAAAACGAACCTCTTAAGCTTTCCATTTATAATCATCATAAAAAGCTTGAATCAAGTTTAAGCGGATTTAGAATTCGTTAATATGAAGGACGGGACTTTATTACATATTCCTAATTATGTTTTCGAAAATGGTGATTCAAAAAATAAATTCTTTTTACTGTTAAAAGAAGTAGATAGTGTACAATTGATAGTTTCATTGCCATCGAGCATTCAATACTTCCCATCAGATACAACAATAAATCATGGTTGTATAGATTTAATAGATGCCCAACAAACCACATATTGTTTTAAAGCTAATTATATCTTAGATTCGAACAATAGTTTTTCTTTTTCAAAAGATACTTATTTACATGGATGCTGGTTAAAAGAAATTGACAAAACTTTATTCTTTCAAACTTATCCTATTCCAGATTTTCATTATGAAATTAAAGGCGTTTTAGATCAAACTGAACTTGAAAACATAATAGAGTGTTTTAAAAATTCACCATCAGTTAAAAGAAGACTAAAAAAATTACTATAGATTCTTAAACAAGATCTAAATTAGTACAAAAGCATAAAAAAAGCGCCGTAATCCCAATAATCACGGCGCTTTCCTATTTTATTTAAAAATCAGAGCAATTAAACCCCTAATTTCTTAGCAATCTCAGTTGGAATTCCTCCTTTGTTTACTAATAATGCTGTAGTTTTATATTTTACGAAGTTCTTAGTTACAAACAAGAAACCTTTGTAGTCGTTTGTTTCTCCCCAAGAATTTTTTACGATATAGTATTCTTTACCAGTTTGATCTTTTGCTAAACCAATAATGTGCATTCCGTGGTCGTCTGTTGTAGCGTAGTTGTCAAACGCAGCCTGACGCATTTCTGGAGTAATTTCTGGTTCTGCTTTTGGTCCGTTAAACATGTCTGCTTTTTCTTCTGCAGTCATATCATCGAATTTTTTGCTTGGAACGTAAGCTACACCATTTTTCCAGCTGAAACTTTTCTCGCTAACATCTGTTGCCCAAGCTACAGTATATCCTTTTTTCAAAGCATTGTCGATAACATCTGTCATATCGTTTACTTTTACGTTGTAAACTTGATCCAATGACCAGTTGTCTGGCACCATCATCGTCGTTTTTTGGTAGTATGGCGTATTTGTAAAAGATGATAATTCTACATACTCATCTGGATTAATTCCTACTACTTCTTTAGCGAAAGATTGCGGTGTATAGTTTTTTCCTTTGTAAGTAAAGTTTTCTGGTGCTTTTCCTAGATAAGAATCAATAACTGCTGCATACGCTTTTTGCCAGTTTGGTGTCAATTCTCCGTTTGGATTTTTAACAACTGCTGTCAAAACTCCTTCGATAAGAGCGGCCATTTCGCCAAATTTATTTTTATCTGTTCCGTAGTTTAGTCCTGTGTAAACTTCTCTTGGTACAGTTCCGTATTTTTTATACATGTTAATTACATCGTGCAAAGCTCCTCCGTCTCCAAGTGTAATTGCTCCGTGCATACGAACGTAGTTAATCCCTTTCTCAACATATACATTTCTTGCAGAATAAATTTGAGATAACTCAACCGGCTGTTTTCCTAAACGAATCATTTCTGACTCTAAGAATGAATTTGTTGAGTAACTCCAGCAAGTTCCAGATGAACCTTGAGTTTTTACTGATGTTGTTCCTAAGTTAATTACTTCTGTAAATTTGAAGTTCTCTTTACTTTTGTCGCTCGCGTTTAGTTTAAGTGAGTTTACTAAAACGTCCTGCGCAAAACAGCCTGCTGTTCCAGCCAAGAATACTGATGCTGCAAACACTGATTTGAATGAAAATGTATTCATAATTGATGTTTAAGGTTTAACAAAATTAGTCTCTAGTGTTTCTAATTTGTTACAAAACAATTAAATTTTTTGTAATTTGTTGCTATTGTGCGGTTAATTTTTTCACAATCTTTTAATTAAGGTGTATAAGATTACAAATTATGCAAAACTAACAATCGGTTTAGAATCAAAATGCAGTTCTAATGAAATAAGTGGTAATTTGGTTTCGGAAAATTGCGAAAACCAAACTCGAAATGTACGAACTGGAAAAAGAAAAATATCTGGGCAACACCAAAAACATCTTCAATACCGATCAAGGAATTGCGGTTGTAGAAACCGAGTATCAAAATAAGGTTTACGAAGGCTGGCATTCGCATAATAATGCGCATATTACACTTTTTCTAAAAGGAGGCACAACCGAAAAACGCAAGAATTCTACGGAAACGGTCGGCTCTGGTTCTTTGTTATTTTATCACAGCGACGAATTGCATTTGAACCAAGATACGCTTTTTCCATCCCGAAATATTAATATTGAAATTGAAGAAGGACTTTTAAAAGAACTTCAAATTGATGAAGCAATAATCGAAAAATCGATTCAGAACAGCACGTTTACCAAATTTTTGATCTTGAAAATTTTTAAAGAAACGCAGACAGCTGATACTTTTTCTAACGATACTATAAAAATGCTATTCTCGCAGCTGGCAGCAACGAATAATTATTTGGAACGCTACGAAAAGAGTCCGTTTTGGGTAAAAAGTCTAAATGAATTATTAAATGACTGCTGGAACGAAAACCCGAATTTACAGGATTTGGCGCAGGTTTTAAATTTAAATCCCATTACCATCTCCAAGCATTTTCCGAAATATTTTGGCTGTACTTTGGGCGAATACATGCGGAGAATTAAAGTTAACCGTTCGCTTTCGCTGATACAATCTCAAGAAAGTAATTTGACCGAAATTAGTTTCCAATGCGGTTTTGCCGACCAAAGCCACTTTATCCGAACTTTTAAAAACCAGACTGGATTTTTACCCAAACAATTTCAAAAATTATAAAGAAGGCAAATTTCATTCTATTTTTTGATTTTGATGCCAATTACTTTTGCTTCATCAAATCATATAAATCAAACCAATGGAAACGCTTACTTTAAAACAAAAAACTTTTAATTCTCCTATAACCAAAATTATTCTTGCCTTACTTACTTTTATGGCAGTTGTAATTATCGGACAGCAAATTGCTGCAAAATTACTGGCATTGACTTCGCTGGAAAAAGATTACAGAAATCTTTTAAAAGGACTTTTTGTTACGACTGCAGCTGTTTTGAGTTATATTGTTTTCTTCAAAAAGTACGATAAAAGATCGGTGACAGAATTTGCTTCAAAAGGGATTTTGAAAAATCTTAGTACTGGTGTTTTATTTGGTTTTCTTCTTCAATCACTTACCATTTTAGTAATTTACCTCAACGGAAGTTATAGTGTTGTGTCTGTAAATCCAATTTCGTTTATCTTGATTCCGCTGGCAATTATGTTTACTGTTGCTATTATTGAAGAAATATTAGTTCGCGGTATTGTATTTAGAATTATCGAAGAAAAACTGGGAAGTTATATTTCACTGCTAATTTCTGGAGTTATATTCGGAGCTTTGCATCTTGTGAATCCTCACAGTAGTTTTCTTTCGACTTTATGTATTACGCTGGCAGGATTTTTATTGGGTGCTGCTTTTATTTACAGCCGTAATTTATGGTTTCCAATTGCAGTGCATTTTGCTTGGAATTTTACACAATCGGGTATTTTTGGAACAATTACTTCTGGAAATGAAAAAACACCTAGTTTATTAACAGCCAAAATACAAGGCTCAGAATTAATTACCGGAGGAGAATTTGGTCCCGAAGGGAGCATTCAGGCAAGCGTAATTTGTCTTATAGGAACGATAATATTACTGGTATTGAGTAACAAAGAAAATAAGATTGTTAAACCGTATTGGAATAAATAAAGCAAAGAACACTCAGGAAGGAAAGGGCTTCGACTTCGCTCAGCCTGACAATTAGTGGTGTTAAAAAATAAAATTTTAAGTTTGATTTCCCGGTAATAATTATCGGGAATTTTACTTTTCAAAATCAACAATCAACAATCAACAATCAACAATCAACAATTAACAATTATCTCAGCCAATTACTTCCAAAAACAATATAATAAGCCCAATCTTCCGGACCTCTGGCAACATCGACTCCCATTCTGAGTTTGAATTTTCGAGCTAGTAAATATCTAAAACCCGTTCCGTAACTGTAGACAACAGGTTTTGCAAAAGCTTTGTCCCAATCGTTAAAAGCGCTGGCAAGACCGCCATATCCCATAAGACTCCACCTTCTGTAGACATCCCAGCGTAATTCGGCTTCGGTTACAATACTTGTTTTTCCCTGATATCTTGCTGCAGGAATTCCTCTTAAATTGATTCCCGGTCTTAAATAAAAAGGCGGGTTCCCAAACGCCTGTTCCCCTTCAATCCTCAGCCCGCCAATTAATTTTTTAGTTAATGGATAATAGCCTATTGCAGATAAATTGACGCGCCAGGCATCATAATCACTTCCCAAAATATTATCTGACCAAAAGAAATCTGATTGAAGCCTGATTCCTTTATCTGGTGTAAATATATTGTCGCGTCCGTCAAATTGTAATGCTCCTCCAAGCTGGCTCACTGTACTTTTAATATCTTTTGGCTCAACAAACGGCGGCGGGAGATTTACATCGGGCAGGTTTATTTTAGAATTTAAAAAAAGAAATTGAGGTCCCGCGCTCCATTTTGGATTGTTAAATTGTTTGAGCCATTGGGTATAAAAAATAGTAGACTTAAAATTGAGTTTGAATTCCTCATCTGCCAGATTTGGACGATTGTTGGCATAAAACGATAAATTCATATCGCCGTAACCTGCCATGACACGATATAATATTTTGGGTTTAATAAGTGTTCCCGAACGAAAAGCGCCTACCATCCAGCTTTTGTTTCCGGTGTACATTCCGATTCCTCCAGTTATATCTGGATTTATAAACCGTTTTTTTCCGTTTTCATCTACAACAGGTGCGTGCTTTTTTAGGAAAACGGGCACGATTGCACCTCCTATTCCTCCCAGAGCGGGTTCTGTAATTATGGTTGGCACAACAATAAAGCCGTGCGCATAAATAATGTAATCGCTTAAATCGAATGCGCCGTCGAGAGAATCTTTAACACTTATATGCGGTTTTTGTGCATTTATAACATTAAACGACAAGAGAAACCAAAGCGAGAACAAGATAATTTTTTGTGTTGTTTTTTTGTTTTTCATATAAGAATCTAAATCGTTTTACATTTAAAAATCACCTTATATTCTTCGATCTCATCTATTCCTTTTTCTTGAAGCTGAAAACATGTGCCAATGTGATAAAGAAAGTATTTCCTTGAAATCTGTTTATGGCATTTACTTCTCCAATCCATCTAAAACCAGCCGAAGTCATACAGCCAATATGCAGATAATTAATCTCGGCGCCAAGTCCGCCAACGTGATCTTTATCTGGTTCCAAAAGCAGGGTTCCAACTGGAATTTTATCATCGGAGACTTTGTATTGCAGGTAATAAATTAATCCTGCGTTCAATATTCCTTTTGGTGCTGTTTTTTCTGCATTCATACAATAAAAAGTCTTTCCTAAACCGCCTTCAATACTTAAAATGTCACCCGTTTTTATATCAGTATCTTTTTTCTTTCCGTTGATTTCATAAGCCGCTAATGCAGAAAAATGAAATGTTTTTTTGTCATTAAAGAACAAAGTGGTTCCTGCCGAAATCTCATTCATAAACATCCCTAAACCACTATTTTCACTGCCTCCAAATTCATATTTTCCTGTTGGAAGATACAATTGGTAGCTGAATACAAAATCGGCTCTTTTATTATGCCATCCTAACTGAATGGGTTGTACATACATATCTGTAAAAGCAAAATCGCTCTTTGAATCGACGTAACTTCCTTGAATGGTATTGGATGCTCCAGCCACTAAAATCGCCGCACCATAATTGGCTCCTAAAATTTTAAAATCGCTTATGTAAGATGCTCCAGCACCGGTTATAAACATGGTTAAATCTGGATTTCCCATTTTATCGCCATCACTATTTCGCAGAGAAGATGCGGTGTAAATGTAACCTGGAACATATACACTTAAAGTATTTTCTGGAGCCTGAGTTCCCGATTGAAGTCCCATAGCGCCCAAAATATGTCCGCCTTTTAACTGTGCATTGGTATAAAAAGAAACCAATAATAGCATTATTGCTAGAATTGATTTAATTGATTTTGAAGTATTAATTTTTGTTTTCATGCTGAAACGTTTTAAAATTAATCAAGACTTTACTGCAGCTTTTAATAACTGATTTAGAAGTAATTTTTTATTTAAAATAGTACGCACTTGCACGATCAGGATTTATTCTAATGGTTTTAAAATATTCTGACGGCGATTTTCCGGTATGTTTTATAAATGCTCTAAAGCAGGTTGTTCTGGATTTAAAACCAGAGCCCCAAGCCATTCCTTCGAGCGATAAATCTTTCCACTCTGGATCGTTTATTTTGTCTTTGAAATATTCAATTCTTTTGAGATTGACATAATCCTGAAAATGAAGTCCAAATTCAGAATTAATTAAATTGGATAAATGATGAACAGATATTCCTGTTTCTTCAGATAGGTCTCGGATAACGAAATCTTTCTTTAAAAAGAGTTTATTAGCATTTAAAACGTAATCCAGTTTTAATAGATAATCTTCTTTTTTCTCCATTGTGAGTTCGTGCGCGATTGGCAGAGAGGTTTTAATTTCTTTAGATTTTACTGCAATACTAATGTCACTGACAAAATCGAAAGTTTCCTCTTCGTCGTGAAAAATATGAGGTTTGAAATAAAGCCAGCCAACCGTAAAAAACAAAACAGAAGAAATTAAGAAATAGCAGGAAAGATCTACAACACCTATTTTTCCTTGTAGAAAATGATGAACAAAAAGTGCTGAAAATAAAAACAAAATCATAAGGTTGTAAACCCTGATCCAATTGATAACTTTAATTTGATGAAATTCGTTTCCTTTAAATTTTTTCAGATCATAGTTTAAAATCAACATGGTTTGAAAAAAGACATAAGAAAGCCAAATCGTCAAGGTTAAAATAGAAAATGGACTTTTGATTTTGACAGCAATATAATCTACAATTTTTAAGTTTGTAAAACTTCCAATATATACAAAAAGTGTAAGGGTAAAATAAATAACAAAAGGCACAAAATGAAGCCAGTCATACTTTCTAATTTTTTTACCCTGAGATAAAATATTTCGGACATACAAAAAAGAACATGGAGCGGCTAAAAAGATAAACGATTTTGTAATTGTAAATAATTCTGGAAACTCTTTGAATATGTTTGCCGATAGATAAAAATTATAAATACTCACCACAGCAAGACTCAATAAAAACAGTCCCAAAAAGAAACTTTTTGAATAATTTTTTCTGGAAAAAATAACCCTAATCGAAGTAGCAAGACCTGCAATTACGGCTATAAAAAAGAATAGCGAGAGTAAAATATCGATCATTTTTTAAGTTTAAATTTGTTTGTTGGACTTCTTAAAAAAGAATTTCGAAAGAGGGGACTTTCATTTTAGGAAACAAATGTGCTTATTGGCTGATTAGACCAAGCACATTTGCTTTTTTTTTAGATCTATTTCTAGATTATTTTTGCTCTGCTCCCGGAGGAAAACCAGCTAATATTTTTTTGATAGAAGCATTGATAAATTCCTCTGGATTATCTGGTTTACTGTCAATTTCAGCATTCCCAATACCCTGCCAAACCAGTTTTTGTGTTTTGGTCGATACAATATCAATTACCAGCGAGCCATCTACATAATCATAAGTATTAAATGTAGTATTGGCACCGCCCATCATGGCACCGCCACCCCAATATCCGTAAGGGCGATACATTCCCCCATATCCATAGAAGTCCGTATTGGCACTAACAGAAGTTTTATTTTTTAAAATGGAAACGGCATTTACTTTTAAATCTGGATTGTCAGATTCTGTAAATCCTTTGGCAAGCATTTCATTTCGAATTGCTTTTGTCACACGATCGACATTTAACTGATTAACCTGACCCTGCTGCGCTTTCAAATCGTATACCGCAAAAGTTTTATATTCGCCGAAATTGGCAGAATGGTCATAGTCTGATGTGACTTTTACAGTTGGAGAGCAGCTGTAAATTAATCCCAAAAATAATATTGGGAGTATACGAAGATTTGTTCTTTTAATATTCATGTTGTAGTATTTAAATTGTTAATTAAATCAGTTTAACTCGAATGTATTAAAATCTTAAAAATCTTGAATTGAAAGGCGTAGAATGAATATAGAATTATTAAAATAGCATAAGTAACTATTTAGCAATTACTTAGCTCATTCTCAAAGATAAATCATTTTATTTAATTAATATTAAAAAAATAAATAAAATCTTACTATATTTTTTTCTTCAATTACCCTGCAGATTTTCAAAATTATTTACCTTGTACAACTACATAACTGTCTTGCCCATCTTTTGAAATTGGCTGATAATAGACATTATTGTAGATCATATATTTTTGTCCGTCGATGGTTTTTTCTTCGGCACCTTCTGGCAAGTGTGAAACTACTGCTCCAACTGGCGGCGTTACGACCTTATATTTTGAGGTATCTTTTATATAATAAGTTCCGCCATAATAATAGTATTCTACTCCAGAAACTGTAATTGTCGTATATCCTTTAGGCAATTCAGGAATGGCTGCTCCCAATGGTGCAGGAACTACTTTGTAACCATTAGAGTCTTTTACATAATACACGCCGTCATCATAATTGTAGCTATTATTTTCTACAGAAATAACTATTGCAGCAGTTGTTAATGTGGTTAAAAAGAACCCTACAGGATACCAAGTTGGCCCCCAATAATAAGGTACAAATGGATGATAGATGTATGGAAACGGCACCGGATAAGGATGAAACGGAGGCGGCGGCGGCAATGGTCTCGGATACGGATATGGATGCGGCGGTATTGGGCGCGGTCCTGGAGGGATTGGTCTTGGTCCCGGCGGAATTGGCCTTGGTCCAGGTCCAGGAGGAATCGGTCTTGGCGCTGGATGAGGCATTGGTTCTGGATGCGGCATTGGCATAGGCCGAGGCATTACAGCGTGAGGTCTAAAATGCCCAAAACGTTGTGCGGTAACAGATTCCGGCATTAGCATTAGTATAAATACTACTGCAAGAATTCCTGTTTTTATATTTTTAAGTATCTCTAATTTCATGACAAAGAATTTATAAATGATTATTTTTTATCTTCTCTAGACTGTAATTTTACTTTAGCGGCTTTTGGAGGTGCCGAAAATTCAAACATATATTCTGAAAAATCAGGATTGATGATCCAGTCTTTATAAACTGCTTCATATTGCGGTTTGTCTTGATCATTGGTGTAAACAATTACCATTTTCATTGGGAGATAATTATCGTCGTTTGCAATCCAGAATTGAAAACTTTTGTTTTTGTCTTTTCCTGCAATGTGAAAACATTCTTTATCGTCGATAATTGTTTTCCCTAGAAACAGTAAAGTTCCCTGCTCTGATTTTAAATCTTCTAATAATGTTTCATAAAAGAAATCTGCTGCTGGAAACTCTATTCCAAATTTTTTACTGGCTTCGTCAATAGTCTCTATAACCGATTTTGGTGCTGCTGTAACGGCATACGTATTATTGTCGAAAGAATAATAGGTTAGGTTCTTGCCATTGTATAATAAGCTACGGTTTCCTTTATCTCCTGTAGAAGTAATTTTCATTTTATCTGGAAATTTAATTGAGACTTTTTCGTGTACAGCATGTTTCACTAAGCCGAGGCTTTCGTTAAAAATGTCGTAGGTTAAAACCGCCTTGAAACTACATGACTTTATGTATTGTAATGATTCTGTCGTTCTATTTAAAATATAAACAGCCGAAGAATCAATTCGCTGGGTTTGAGCTTTAATTATACTGGTCATCATTACAAAGCCCATTAAAAACAAAAACTTCTTATTCATACTTATAATTATTTAATTAATAAAAATTATACTTCTGCGGCTATCGGTAATCTGCCTTCTTTGACAGCTTTGATCATTTTATGATAATCAGATTCGTTTTGATCTGCATACAACATCGAAAACTTTGAAACAGCATGGGCAAATTCATCGCTGTTTCCTATATATCCCGACAATATCGAAGGATCTCCAGAACGTGCGTGTGCTCTTGCAAGCGCCCATCCGCAGGCTTTGGCATAATCTGCCATGTTGGTTTCTTTCATTATTTCCAGAACGGGTTTCACTTTTGCATCTCGAAGCTGACGGATGTAAAAAAATCGGCCTTTGTCATCATTTGTCCATCCTAAAAACATATCTGAAGCGGACTGCATTAATTTTTGTCCCATCACAATTCGTTCGCCTTGATGACTGTATCTGCTTTGAGTTTTTACATGCTGTTCTAATACGCTTTGCCTAGCTTCTTTAAATTGTAAAAAAATAGGTTCTCCTGTAGCCGACATTAATAAACTAATTCCGCAGAGTGTTCCCACACTTCCTACTCCTACCACCTTTATAGCAACGTCGTGCAATGAATATCTGCTTAACAAAATTTGTTTATCGTGAGACAGTGATTTCATATATCGTTTATGAATGGTCTCGGCTTCTTTTAAAATTTCTTTTTCTTCACTTTCTGTGGGATGATAGATTAGTGGAGGTTCATCTTTTATTTTGGCACGAACTCCGTCTTGATACGTCATTTTTGCAAATTCTTTTTCGTGCGCCGTATATTCTACTGCTTTTTTAATTCGTTTGTGATGAAATTCTTTTAGCTCTTTATCGTGTCCGAGTTCAATAAGTTCAGCCAGATCAATATCGGCGTACCAAATCTGCAGCGCCGATAATTTACTGTATTCCAGCATATGTCTCTTATAGCTATCTGCAACATGCCAGGCAAATTCTTTACAACTTTTATTAGAAAATTTTTTCCATTTTCCGGCAATGGCAAAACTTGCTGCCAATCGTTTTAAATCCCATTCCCACGGACCTTGAAAGGTTTCATCAAAATCATTTATATCAAAAACCAGTTTGCGTTCTGGTGTTGCAAAACCTCCAAAATTCATTAAATGGCAATCACCGCAAAGCTGTAAATCTATTCCTGTATTGGATGTTGTTTTTAAATCTGCAGCCATAATTGCCGCCGCTCCTCTAAAAAATGCAAAAGGACTTTCCATCATTCTGCTGTATCGAATGGGCAGTAAACTTTCTATTCTTCCAAGACTGGTTTTAATCAAAATTTCGATTGGATCTTCCCGATTTTCTGCAGGCGAATATTCCTCATGAGAAGAACGCGGCACACTTTTTCTAATAGCTGTACCTTTATCGTAACGCTCTGCTTTTGATGCTAATGGATCAAATGAAATTTCGATATTTTCCAATTTTTCAGCCATGAAATCATTCTTTAACTTTACCCTACATCTGACAAAATCAATAATTAAGAAATTTTTTACCTCAGAGGTATTTATTTTAATTATATAGAAATTTAAGAACCTGGAAATACAAAAGCCACAACCGCTCTCAATCCCCAATCTGGTCTTATATCTGAATGACCTACAATTGGTATTAAAGGCATAACAGCAAACTGCATCGTTTGACCACCTAATTTTGTAATGGCTCCAACATTTGGACTAAGGGTAATTAGTGTCGTATTTCCTTCCCAGTTTTGTGTAATCTCTGAAGTAATTCCTAAACTTGCACCACTTTTGTAACTATGGGTTAAAAATATCTGGGTATAAAATTGATTGAAATCGGCTCTGTTTTCGTTTCCTGCTACGGACCATATCTGATTTGCAATGAATCCTATAGAAAGTCCCTTTCCCTGATGCATAACCAAAACACTTGGACCGACTCCAAATTTTTCTGTTCCAAGGAATTTTTCTGTGGCCGTTGGTACTAAAAAAGCAGGACCAACTCCTAAAATAATTCCCTTTGTTTTAGGGGCAAAAAATGCTGTAACGGTTGCATCGCTTAAACCAAATTCATGGCTGTTTTCTGCAATAACATCCTGCTGATCTACAACCGGAAGAATATATCGTGTAATTAAATTTAGATTTTCACTTAATTTAAAAGGAATGACCGGCTGAATATTTATTTGGTATTTTGATCCATTGTACGGACCAATTCCATACGTTAAATTATTCTGTAAAGGCACACTTATTAAACTTGCTACAGGATTTGCTAATTTATCTGCCAGTTCCTGTGCACTTGCTCCAGCTTTTTCTTCTTGAGCATATCCGTCAATACTTAAAAGAAAAAAAGGGAAAGCCAACAGCGATTTGATTAAAATTGAAAGGGATCGTTTCATAATTTTCTTTTAAGGATTAAAACACTTTTTAATCAAATGAAACAGCTCCCAATTAGCAAAAGCTGTTTCATTTTTCAATTCAAAATATTATCGTAATGCTTTATTATCATCCTCCACCGCTTCTTTTAGCAGTTGATATGGCTTTTAATTTCTCTTGTGCATCTCTAAGTTTCAAATAATTATCAATAGTAATTGGACCAGGATACAGATTACTTTGTACTACATGAGGTGGATATTTTTCATAGGTTTTGGCAAATTCTCCAATAATGTTCTGAACAGTTGGCAAAAACCAAGTTTTCTCTGTAAAGTTGTTCATGAATAAATCGTAGCGCTCTTGCGGATCTGCCCATAAGTCAAATATCTGTGGTACAGTTGCTACATAACTCGCCGCCCCTTTCCAACCTAAATTAGAATCTACCGCCAAACCTCCTGTATGTGCGCCATCATCACCTCGTAAATTAAATACTGCTTTGAATTTTCCAATTCTGATTGCTCCCGGCAATAATTCATCTTCTGTAAAATAAAACCACATTGTCCGTTTTGATTTACCTGTTCCAAATAAAACTGGCGACATATCATAACTATCAAAAATAGTTGGCTTACCGTCTCTGTCTACAGTTGGTAATTCTTGACCAGATAATGCTGCAAATGTTGCCATGAAATCCAGTGTTCCTAAAATATCATGATTTTGTGTTCCAGGTTTAATCTTTCCAGGCCACCATGCCAATGTCGGAATACGGCTTCCGCCTTCACGATCCGTTCCTTTTGTTCCTCTAAAAGGGGTGTAACCGCAGTCTGGATAAACATCCTGCCAAGTACCATTATCTACTGTGTAAATAATTAATGTATTTTCGGCAATACCAAGATTTCGAACTTCATCCATAATACGGCCAATTCTGGTATCCAATTCTACAATACAGTCGGCATATTTGTTTTTTCCTGCAGATTTCCCCGCAAAATCAGGATGAGGCAAGTTTGGCTGATGGTTTTTTGCAAAAGAGATTTCCATAAAAAATGGTTTGTCTTTTTTTGCATTTTCTTTCAGCCATTTAATAGATTCTTCTTCCGTGTATTGATCCAAAAACGGAATTACTTTTCCATCTATTTTTTTGACTTCTCTATATGGTTTTCCAGCTTCTCCTTCAAGAGCTCCTTTTGTTCCTTTTGCCCATTGTGCTCTAATATCGTCCGGCATATCTGCATTCCATTCTGGATCTGTATAGGTATAAGCATTTAAGTGATATAAGGTTACGTTTTTCATCACATCAAAACCTTGTGCAATTGGCATCGAATAATCTTCTTCTCCAAGGTGCCATTTTCCGGCAAAGAAGGTGTTGTAGTTTTTACGTTTTAAGATAGAAGCCAATGTCCATTCGGCTTTTGGTAAACCTCCACCATCTCCAGGAAAGGCAACAGTTGTCATACCGCTACGATTTGGAATTCTTCCTGTAATTAAGGCTGCTCTACCTGGAGTACAGCTTGGCTGTCCATAAAAAGACCAAAACTGCATACCTTCTTTGGCCATCTTATCTATGTTAGGGGTTGCGGCACCACGGCCTTCTCCACCGCCATAAGGACCTAAATCTCCCCATCCGGTATCATCTGACAATAATATTATAATATTTGGGCTTTTTTGAGTATAACCAACATTGGCTATTAAAAAGCAAAACAGTGCGCCAAGAACTCTTGCAAAGCGGGCTGTTTTCATTGGTTTAAAATTTGTTTTCATAGTTCGTATGGGATAAATTAAAACTCAATACTATTAATCTATTTTCTGACCTGAAATTCAAATGGGGATTTTACTACTTCTTCAAAAAAATAGATTATTGGGCTGGAAATATGGTTTTCCAATCGTCTTTCATGCTGATTACATGATATTTGTATTTGGCAGCTGTACTTAGAGATAAATTATCCTTTTCCTGATAATTGTATTCTCTGATAGAATCGTTATGATTTACGATCATTTGAAAAGAAGGATATTTACTTCCTGAAGAATATCTTAACATAGCAAGATCACCGGCCCCGCCTTCATTACCGCAGGCAAAAACGGGTCTTTGACCAATGTGCAATTGTATACCGACTGGTTTTCCTGCTTTATCATCTAAAAGATCTAAAGCTGGCAGTCTTTTTACGCTGTTTGTTGCATCATCAAAAACATATTTAAAAGATGTTCCTACTACTTGTTCTTTTGGAATACCATAAAAATCGGATGAAATAGCACGCACCAGTTCAATCGTACCTCCAGTAACAATGAAAGTTTTGAATCCGTTTGCGCGTAGGTAATTCAAAAGCTCCAATTGAGGCTGGTATCTGATTTGTTTTAATGCTGTATTTTTTCCAGGATATTTGGCACCTGAGAAGAACTCTTTTGTAGAAGCTTCAAATTCATCTTCTGTCATGCCTGTGTGTGTTGCAGCTACTAATTCGATAAGAGCTTTATCGCCGCCCTTTTCAAAAAAAGTTTTGTCTTTTTCGACAACAGCTTTAAAAGGTTGTTTTTGTGCCAATGCCGGATTGGCTTCTACCATTTTCTTTACTCTGTAAAAAGCAAATAATTCCTGAACATAAGGTTTTTCAGCCCAAAGTGTTCCGTCATTATCAAAAGTGGCTATTCTATTTTCTATCGGAATAAAATCCGGACTTCCTTCTTTAGTAACTTTTGTAACATAATCTATAATGTCTTTTTTTAGGGCACCATCATTCCAACTTGGTAATGGATCTCCAGTTGTAACCGTGGCTGCTGTACTGTCTTTAGTACTTGTAGTGGTAACCGTATCTGATTTTTTGCACGAACCTAATAACAATAAAAATAGGGGTACAATATATAATTTTCTATACATGATCTTGATTTTTAAGTTATTGAAAAGCTTGAGTTATGGGGTAACTCAAGCTTATTATTTTTTATTCCTATTTTATTTTTTCTTCTTTGTTGCTTTTGCACTTGCATCATCAACACTTTCTTTACCATCATGAGGCATTATATTTTTCTCAATAAATGCCTTAGCTTTTATACCATTAAGTGTTTGTCTAAGAACATTTGTTGGGTTAAAACTAGGTGGAAATGAGCGTGGTGGATATTCTTTAAATGTTTCAGCGAAAGCAAAAACTTCCTGCATCATTCCGTATGCGCTCCCTACGTGATTAAGGTTCCAGTCCCAAAAAGTATTAGAAGTAATATCTGCTCTTTCAAACGGATCCTGCATAAGATTAAATATCTTTTGAAGACGAAGCTCTGTAAAAGGTTCTGCCCAAACTCCCATAGTTCCTTCTTTTCGCTGTTCAGCAAAAACATATTTGTAATCTCCTTGTCTTAAACATACTAATTGCCCGTCATCATCAGCATAGAAGAACTTATCTCTAACACTTTTTCCAGAGCCGCGAAGCAAGGCAGATTGATCAAATCCATCTAAGTGCACTTTATAATTTTTGCCATTAGCATTATATCCTGTTAGCAATTTTTTAATTAAATCTGGCTCTCCTGCAATGGAGGCCAATGTTGGCATCCAATCGTTATGTGACATAATTTCATTGCTAACTTGTCCTGGTTTAATAACCCCAGGCCAGCGAACAATACATGGAACGCGGAAAGCACCTTCCCAGTTTGTGTTTTTTTCTGAGCGAAATGGTGTCATTGCACCATCTGGCCATGTATTCATGTGCGGGCCGTTATCTGTAGAATAAACGACAATAGTATTATCAGCAATTCCTAAATCATCTAATACTTTTAAAATGCTTCCAATAGTTTCATCATGTTCGATCATACCATCGATATATTCACTATCACCATGTGTATATCTTCCTCTATGTTCTGCTCTAACATGAGTGCGAAGGTGCATACGTGTAGCATTGAACCAGCAGAAAAATGGTTTACCCGCTGCATGCTGTCTTTTAATAAAATCAATAGCGGCTGCAGATGTTTCGTCATCTACAGTCTCCATTCTCTTTTTAGTAAGCGGACCTGTATCTTCGATTCTTTGTTTTCCCACTTTTCCAAAACGGACATCAGGAATACTAGTATCATCCACATTTGTTGCTGCGCATTTCAAAACTCCTCTTGGTCCAAATTTTTTGACGTAGGCTGGGTCTTTAGGATAATCTGGTAATTCTGGTTCTTCTTCTGCATTTAAGTGATACAGGTTTCCAAAGAATTCATCAAATCCATTTACGGTTGGTAAACTTTCGTTACGGTCTCCAACGTGGTTTTTACCAAATTGTCCAGTTGCATATCCTAAGCTTTTCATAACTCCCCCTATAGAAGGATCCAGCTGACTCATACCCATAGGAGCACCTGGAAAACCAACTTTAGTTAGTCCGCTTCGAATTCCATGTTGTCCTGTCAAAAATGCGGCACGTCCTGCAGTACAGCTTTGCTCTCCATAATATTGTAAAAAGCGTATTCCCTCATTGGCGATTCGATCAATATTGGGAGTCGTATACCCCATCACACCGTCACTGTAAGCACTAATATTAGTTATACCAATATCATCTCCCCACATAACTAGAATATTGGGCTTTTTATTCTGAGCATTCGCCTCAACTATTGTGAAGCATACTAATGCGAAAAGCATTATGGCATTTCTAAGTTTACTCTGTTTCATGATAAAAAAATTCGTTAATGATCTTGTTATTTATATGAGTTTTGTAAATCCAAAAAAATAATAGGAGAAAAATGCAATTTCAAAAAACACTTTTGCCAGATGCGGCTGTATTCTTTTAAGATGTTTCAGATTTATTTTTTAAATGAAGAATCTGAAATGTTTTTTTAACTTTTTTTTAAGCTTCTCAAAATTAACTAATTAATAAGCCAAGAATCGCATTTATATGGCATGAGCTTGTTTCATATTATAAAATGAAACAACAAAATTTAGGAATTTGAAACAATACGTTTCATTTTATAAAATGAAACAGAGAAAAGTGATGGGAATTTACAAGAAAATGGCTTTCAGTATAAATCAGAAAAGATTGATGTTCCTTTAAAGGAAGAGTAAAAATTATTACTACAACATAATAGTTTTCTATAAATGAAATATTTTTTTTTCCGTTTCACACAAGAAAAGTATTTTAGAGGGAAAAGAAATAAAAAATTACCCTCAAAAAACATAAAGTTTATTAGGGACAAAAAAATAGTTAATAGTGTAAACAAAAAAAGCCGTTTACATTGTAAACGGCTTTTAGAAAATTTTATAAAAATAATTATTCGATTTCAGATACTCTCATCGTGTTAACCATTCCTTTATCTTTAATTGGCATTGCAGCAAGATTAATTAAATAATCTCCTTTTTGTGCATATCCTTTTTCAACTGCAATTTGATTTACGTCTGTTACAGTATCATCTGTACTTTCGTCATTATCATAATAGAAAGATTTAACTCCCCATAATAAATTCAATTGTGTTAAGATTCTTCTGTTTGAAGTAAATACTAAAATATGAGCTGTTGATGGTCTCCAAGCCGAAATTTGGAAAGCTGTATAACCGCTGTTTGTTAAAGTACAAATTGCTTTAGCTTCAATTTCGTTCGCTAATAAAGCTGCTTGGTGGCAAACTGTTTTAGTTACAAAACGTTTTGTTTTAATTTGAGGTGTATTTTGTGGAACCTGAATAAGAGGAGAATTCTCTACTGCTTCACAAATTTGAGTCATTCTTTGAATTACTTGTACTGGATAGTTTCCTGTAGCAGTTTCTCCAGACAACATTACAGCATCTGCACCGTCCATTACTGAGTTAGCAACGTCATTTACTTCTGCTCTTGTTGGCGTTAAACTTGTAATCATTGTTTCCATCATTTGTGTAGCAACGATAACAGGAATTCTAGCCGTTTTTGCTCTGCGGATCAAATCTTTTTGAACCAAAGGTACTTCGTGAGCAGGAAGTTCAACTCCAAGATCTCCACGAGCTACCATTAAACCATCGCAATATGCTACAATTTTATCCATGTTCTCAAGAGCTTCCGGCATTTCAATTTTAGCAATAATTGGAATTTTAACTTCAGAATGCTTAGCAATTAATTCTTGTAAATCTTGTAAATCGCGTGGTGTTTTTACAAACGAAAGTGCGATCCAGTCTACTTTTTGCTCAATTGCAAAAATAGCATCAGCAATATCTTTTTCAGTTAAAGCTGGTAAAGAAATCTTTGTGTTTGGAAGATTAACTCCTTTTTTAGATTTTAATTCTCCACCTTGAATAACTTTAGCAACAACTTCTGTTTTTTTATCTGTTGAAACAATATCAAAAATAAGTTTACCATCATCAAGCAAAATGCGCTCTCCTGGGTTAACATCATTTGGGAAGTTTTGATATTTCATGAACACTTTTTGAGCCGTTCCGATAACATCTTCTGCAGTTGTAAAAGTGATTTCATCACCGTCGTGTACTACAGTACCTTCTTCCATTACACCAACTCTAAGTTTTGGTCCCTGTAAATCTCCTAAGATTGCAGTAGTATAACCAAACTCTTCGTTTAAGCCTCTAATAATATTAATCTTTTCTTTTACTCCTTCGTAATCTGCATGCGAAAAATTGATTCTAAACACATTAACCCCTGCGTCGATCATATCTTTAATGATCTCTCTTGTACTACAAGCCGGGCCAAGTGTAGCAACAATTTTGGTTTTCTTGTTTGTTAACATTTTTTTTAAAAAATTAGATTGTTTTTTGATTTTATTTTATCTGTATCTACAGCGTAAATAGCTGCAATACTTTCTATGGTATTTAATTTTTGTTGAATTTCTGAAAAATTAAGCGCCTCTTCGCTATTGTCTATTTTCAGGAAAAAATCGACTTTTTTAAATTCAGGAAGTAAATGAATTGTTGTAGAAACCTCACTTGTTTCATTAGAAAACAAATTCTGAAAATCATTCGTACTCACAGAAATGATTTCATTTTTATTCTGAATTAAATTCCAAGAAACAGCTTTTTCTTCATCATAATAATAGAATCTAGAAAAATTTGCTTCTCCTTCCTTAGTTTGAGCATGGATCTCGTTTTTGCTCTTACTTAAGTTTATCGGAAGGATTTTATTTATAAAATAGGCTAATCTATAATCTTCTAATGAAGTATGAATTGCCATTAAATAATAATCAATTTCGTCAAATTCGTCTAAATCCAATCTATGAATAGCCATGTCTTGAAAAATCAAGTTGTAAATATACTATTTCTAAACGGAGCTTCAACAGTTATGACATGCTTGTTTTGTTAAATTATAAACGAAAACGTTATAGCATTGTGATACTTACAACATTTTTGCAGCTATTTCTTGTCAATTTTCTCTTGAAATGCAAAATAAGCTCTTTGAGATGCTTTCTCTTCGGCTTTCTTTTTTGAAGTTGCTCTCGCTCTTGCAACCACTTTGTCATCAATACTTAATTTAACACCAAATAAGCGCTGGCCGTCTATGCCGTTATCTTCAAAAATGTCATAATGAAAAATTCTTTTTTCTTTCTGGCACCATTCGATAACAAGACTTTTATAACTTATAACTTTTCCCTCAAGCCGTGCAATATCGACATAAGGTGTTACTACTCTTTTCTGGATAAATTTTTCGCAGAAAGGATAGCCTCTATCTAAATAAATAGCTCCAATAAGAGATTCAAAAATATTTCCATGAATATTTTCTCCAAAATGCTGAATCGGCACTTTACTCTCTACAAACTGTACTAAATTTAAATCTTTCCCTAATTCATTCAAATGCTCACGGCTCACAATTTTTGAACGCATTTTGGTTAAATAACCTTCATCGCCATTTGGTGCTTTGTTAAATAAATGTGCAGCAATTACGGCACTTAACATCGCATCTCCTAAAAATTCCAAGCGTTCGTAATTGATAGGATGCCCATTCTGATCTAGCTTATTAGAAGAGCGATGCGTAAAGGCTCTCCTATAGAAATCAATATTGGCAGGCTGAAAACCAAGAATTTTCTGAATAGTGTCAAAAAAAATCCCGTCTTCTAGAGAACGGGATTTAGAAAATATTTTTTTGATAATATTCATATACAGAAATTAGTCAGCTAGTTTTTTAAACAATACACAAGCATTGTGTCCACCAAAACCAAATGTATTACTCATAGCAACATTTACCTCTCTTTTTTGAGGCTTGTTTAAAGTAAGATTCAATGATGGATCAATATTTTCGTCAACAACTGTATGGTTAATCGTTGGAGGAACAATACTGTGTTTCATTGCTAAGATAGAAGCAATTGCTTCAATAGCTCCGGCAGCACCAAGTAAATGTCCTGTCATTGATTTTGTTGAGTTGATGTTGATGTTTTTAGCATGTTCTCCAAAAACTTTACTGATCGCTTTTAACTCAGCAACGTCTCCTAATGGAGTAGAAGTTCCGTGAGTATTAATGTGATCTACATCTTCTGGGTTCATTCCAGCGTCTCTCAAAGTATTTTCCATTACGGCAATTACTCCAATTCCTTCTGGATGTGGTGCAGTCAAGTGATAAGCATCAGACGACATTCCGCCTCCGCCAATTTCACAATAGATTTTTGCACCTCTTGCTTTAGCATGTTCGTAATCTTCAAGAACCAAAGCTCCTGCTCCTTCTCCTAAAACGAAACCATCTCTGGTTGCATCAAAAGGTCTTGAAGCTGTTTCTGGACTTTCGTTTCTTGTAGATAAAGCGTGCATAGAACTAAAACCTCCCATACCTGCAATTGTAACTGCTGCTTCAGAACCACCAGAAACAATAACATCACACATTCCTAAACGAATGTAGTTGAAAGCATCGATTAAAGCATTTGCAGAAGATGCACATGCAGAAACCGTAGTATAATTTGGTCCCATATACCCGTTACGCATAGAAATGTGCGCAGGAGCGATATCGGCAATCATTTTAGGGATAAAGAACGGATTGAACTTTGGAGTTCCATCACCTTTAGCATAATACATTACTTCGTCTTGGAAAGTTTCTAAACCTCCAATTCCTGCTCCCCAGATAACACCAACTCTTTGTTTGTTTACGTTATCATTTGTAATTCCAGCATCTTTAATAGCTTCATCACTGGCAGCAATTGCATATTGTGCAAATTTATCTAATCTACGAGATTCTTTGCGGTCCATGTAATCTTCAATGTTGAAGTTTTTTACTTCGCAGGCAAATTTCGTTTTATGCTTTTCTGTATCATAATATGTTATAGGAGCCGCTCCGCTAACCCCATTCAAAAGTGCATCCCAGTATTCCTGGATATTATTCCCGATAGGAGTAAGTGCACCTAATCCTGTTACAACAACTCGCCTTAATTCCATAAATATGTATTTTGTACTTTAAACAAATAAAACCCATGCTTTCTTAACATATATGTTACTTAAGAGCCATGGGAATTACAATATAAATATATCTTTTTGATTGAAAATCAATCGAAATTTAAATTTAAAAAAATAATAACACCCGATTTTTATAAATTCCAATTTTTTAAAAACAAATTCCAATTTTGGAATTTGGATATTCAATTTTGGAATTTTTAAAATTCGGGTGTGGTATTATTATTTTTTAGCTTCCTCGATATAAGAAATAGCTTGACCAACAGTAGCAATGTTTTCTGCTTGATCGTCTGGAATTTGAATATCAAATTCTTTTTCGAATTCCATAATAAGCTCAACAGTGTCTAATGAGTCAGCTCCTAAATCATTAGTGAAGCTTGCTTCTGTTACAACTTCGTTTTCGTCAACACCTAATTTGTCTACGATAATCGCTTTTACTCTTGATGCAATGTCTGACATAATCTTTAATTTTAGAATTTAATTTGTTGGCAAAAATAAAAAACTTTATTTTAAAACAACTATTTAGTTTATAAATGTGACACTAATTTATAAAATTAATTTCAAGAAAGGTCTTTTAAAGCTATTTATTTTCGATTTTTATTCCGTTTTTTGCATTCTCAAAATAAATTCTATTATGAAAAAAATTATCGTTTTTGCCTCAGGATCAGGAACTAACGCAGAGAACATTATAAAATATTTTTCGAACATCGAAATTGCTAAAGTGGTTTCGATTTTTACAAATAATGCTTCGGCAAAAGTTATTGACAGAGCAAAAAATCATCAAATTCCAGTCGAAATCTTCTCAAAAAACGAACTTTTAGAGAGAAACCTACTACAAAAAATACAAAAAATCGACCCGGATTTGATCGTTCTTGCTGGTTTCCTATTGAAATTCCCCGAAAACATAATTGAGCAGTATCCGAACAAAATAATAAATATCCATCCAGCACTTTTACCTAAATATGGCGGCAAAGGAATGTATGGAATGCATATACACAGAGCAATAGTAAATAATAAAGAGAAAGAAACCGGAATCTCTATTCATTATGTAAATGAAAATTATGATGAAGGCGGTATTATTTTTCAAGCCAATGTAGTCTTAACAGACGAAGATACACCTGAAACTGTTGCAGAAAAGATTCATGAATTAGAGCAAACCCATTTTCCTGAGATCATTCATAAAATTCTGGAAGATTCAAATTCCAAAAATTAAATTCCAAATTCCAATTTTTAGATCGCAGAAATCTGCAATCTAAAATTTAAAATCTAAAATAAATGGCTCACGAAGTACATATATATACCGATGGTGCTGCAAAAGGAAATCCTGGAAACGGAGGTTACGGCGTAGTAATGGAATTGGTTGGAACACCGCATAAAAAAGAATTTTACGAGGGTTTTCGTCTTACTACTAATAATAGAATGGAACTTCTGGCTGTAATTGTTGGTTTAGAAAAACTGAAAAACCCAAATATGAAAGTCTTGGTAATTTCAGATTCTAAATATGTTGTGGATTCTGTTGAAAAGAAATGGGTCTTAGGCTGGGAAAAAAAGAAATTCGCCGGCAGAAAAAATCCCGATTTATGGAAACGTTTTTTAATCGTTTACCGAAAACATCAAGTTGGTTTTAAATGGATAAAAGGCCACAACAATCATCCGCAAAACGAACGCTGTGATCAGCTTGCCGTTATGGCATCTCTTCAGCCTAAACTTTCTGTAGATGTTTATTACGAAACCATAGGATCTAAAGAATAAAAAAAAACGCATCAATAATTGATGCGTTTTTTGTACTAACTTAAATGCTTACTTATTCCTTATCTAAATCTTTTGCAGTTTTAAAACCTGTTAAAAGTCCGATACCGGCCATTATGAAAATAATTGAAGGGTAAACCGCTCCATCATTTAAAGAAGTGTAAGTTGTAATTAACAAGGCAATAAAAATACCTACGCCGCTTCCTATTAATAAGAAAGCCAGATTTACAACAAAGATTTTCCAGGCTGGAACACCATTTCCTTTTCCCTGCATAAAGATACTGGCATCTACACCTTTTTCTATAAGTGCCAAACGCTCTCTATTTCTCGTTGAATAAATTAAATAAACGATCCCGAAGATCATTAGAAAAAAACTGATTGGGATTAAAATTTTCTCATCCATAATATTTTGTTTTTAATTGATTGATACTTCATAAGACGAGGCTTTTTTTATTTAGGTTACAAGAATTTCGAAAAATTCTAAAAAAAGAAATTCCGAATTTCAAAAGTCACTGATTATCAGTTAATTTTGAGTTTTATAATTCCTTTTAATAATAGAAATCTTTATCGAATTTTAAAACAACAAAGTTATTGCCGGCATTTTTGTCGTCGAAATAACAATATTATGATTAAGCTTTGTCAAAATTTAAAACTTTGACAAAGCTCTATAAGATTGGAATTTGGAATTTGGAATTTCATCATTGGAATTTCATCATTGGAATTTTAAAAATTTTAAAATTATTTTAAAATTTCTGTAACCTAAACAAACAAACTGTCGTCCTATATAAATATGAGTACAATAAATGATCAACATTATATAGACAAAGTGCTGCAGGGCGATACAAATGCCTTTGCTGTACTTGTTGATCGTTATAAGGACATGATCTTTAGTTTGGCGCTCAAAATGGTAAAGAACAGAGAAGAAGCAGAAGAAGTTGCGCAAGATACCTTTATCAAAATTTATAGTTCACTGAATAAATTTAAAGGCGATTCTAAATTTTCAACCTGGATTTATAAGATTGCTTATAATACTTGTCTGGACAGATTAAAGAAAAGTAAAAAAGAAGACCTGAATATTTCGATAGATGAATTTTCATCTCATTTAATTAAAACAATGGACAATGCTTTAAGTGCTTTGGAAGAAAAAGAACGAAAGCAGACGATTCAAAAATGTTTAAATTTATTACCCAGTGACGAAAATTTCCTTTTGACCTTATTTTATTTTGATGATCAGAATTTAGAAGAAATCGGAAAAATTATGAATATATCGGCTAACAATGCGAAAGTAAAATTATTTAGAAGCAGACAAAAATTAGCCGTAATTTTGAGACAGCAGTTAGAACCAGAAATAATAGATTGTTATGAAAGAGAGCGATAAAAATATAGAACAACTTATTGATAAAATGATGGCTGAAGACAAACTACAGTCTCCATCGATAGATTTTACTTCTAAAATAATGGCTGAAGTTCATGTAATAGAAGAGAAAAAACTCAAAGCTTATAAACCTTTAATTTCGAAACCAATCTGGATTTCAATTGGAATCGCTTTGGCTTTATTGGTGATTTATGTTTCGCTTTTTTCAGTTTCTGAAAGCAATATTGAAATCGAACAAGTTGGAAAATTATATTCTGATAGAATGTCAACAGCGTTTTCAGGAATTCATTTTTCTAAAAATATCTTGTATGCGATTTTGATTCTGCCAGTTATGATTTTGGTTCAGGTTGGAATTTTGAAGAATTATTTTGATAAAAAGTACCAAATATAAATTTAAAAATGAAAAATAAAACGGCTTTATATTCGCTCTTAGTGTTATTGTTGTTTGTTACTAATTATGCATCAGCAATTCCACCAAATTTTACTACTAAAGAAATAAAGTTTGTTAGTGAAGGAATTTCACTAGCCGGAACTGTTTTTACACCTAAAAAAGTACAGGCAGCAGTTGTCATAGTTCATGGATCTGGACAAGAAAAAAGAATGACAAACTTTGCTGCAATACTCGCCAGCAATGGAATTGCAGTTTTAACGTATGATAAACGCGGCGTTGGAGAATCAGCTGGTGTATATGCCGGACCTGAAGTTGGAACTAACAATGTTGATTTTTCAAATCTAAATCTTTTGTCTTTAGATGCGAGTGCTGCCGTAAATACTTTATTTAAATACTTATCAAATAACCAAATTCCGATAGGTTTGATAGGCGGCAGTCAAGCTGGGTGGATAATTCCTTTGACGGCAGAGAAAAATAAGAAAGTCAAATTTATGACAATCTTTAGCGGCGCTCTTATAACGGTTAAAGAACAATTGAGATTCCAATTTTATACCAATGGAGATCAAAAATTTTGGGAAACGCACTCTGAAGAAGAAGCAAGAAAACATGTATTTAATGATCCAGACAAATATGAATTCATCGATACAAATCCCAATGATATTCTTTCTAAATTATCAATTCCAGGTATCTGGATTTTTGGAGGCAAAGACATTCAAGTGCCCGTTAAGCTATCAATCGAATATCTTGATCTCTTAAAATCTAAAGGAAAAAATTATGAATATAAATTGTTTCCAGACTTGGGGCACAACACAGCATTTTCAGACTCTGAAGAGCCCATGAAAGATGCGATCAATTGGATTAAAAGCATAAAATAATTTAAGAATTATATGCAACAAATTCTTCCAGTTTTTAATTGAAAAAGAAAAACTACTTCTTTTAAAAAACTCAGATAAAAATTTAAACATATTTCCAAAATAAAACTTGCAATTTAAAACCAGAAAACATATTTTAAGCACTCCGCAAAACAAAATATAATTCATTCATTTACAATAGAATTAGACCCGAAATCGATATTGTTTTTTTAAGAAAATTTTGAGAACCTAAACCGTTGCAAGATTGTAACTTATAGAGTATCTTTGCACCCTAATTCGAAATTCATAAAATGAATAAATTATTGATTGTTGGAACAGTTGCTTTCGACGCGATCGAAACTCCTTTCGGAAAAACAGATAAAATATTAGGTGGTGCTGCAACGTATATTGGTTTATCAGCTTCATTTTTTAACTTGCAATCGGCCATAGTTTCTGTAGTTGGCGACGATTTTCCTCAAGAACATTTAGATTTATTAACTTCAAAAAATATTGATATCTCTGGTATCGAAATTATAAAAGGCGGTAAAACGTTTTTTTGGAGCGGTTTGTACCACAACGATTTAAACTCTAGAGATACATTGGTTACTGAGCTAAACGTTTTAGCTGATTTTCAGCCAAAAGTTCCTCAAAACTATAAAGATGCTGATGTTGTAATGTTAGGAAATTTACATCCTTTAGTACAAAGCAGTGTTTTAGATCAAATGGAGAAAAAACCAAAATTAGTTGTTTTAGACACAATGAACTTTTGGATGGACTGCGCTCTTCCAGAATTATTAGACGTTATTAAACGTGTAGATGTTATCACAATCAATGACGAAGAAGCAAGACAACTTTCTGGTGAATATTCATTAGTAAAAGCTGCCGCTAAAATCCAAGATATGGGACCAAAATATGTGGTGATCAAAAAAGGAGAACACGGCGCACTTTTATTCCACAACAGAGAAGTATTCTTTGCACCTGCTTTACCATTAGAAGATGTTTTTGATCCAACTGGAGCTGGAGACACTTTCGCTGGTGGTTTCTCAGGATTTATTGCACAAAGCGAAAACATTTCATTTGGCAATATGAAAAATGCAATTATTTATGGTTCAAATTTAGCTTCGTTCTGCGTAGAAAAATTTGGAACCGAAAGGATGGAAACATTAAGCAAAGCCGAGGTGGCGATTCGATTACAGCAATTTAAGTCGTTAACTCAGTTTGACATAGAAATATAATGCGCAAAAGCCTCGATAAAACGGGGCTTTTTTTATTACGTTAATACACACAACTTACAACAACACAAATACAAAAAAACAATGAGCGACGCTTTAAAACACGAATGTGGTATAGCCTTAGTTAGACTACTGAAACCGCTTGAATATTATAAAGAAAAATACGGAACTGCTTTCTACGGAATCCAGAAAATGTATTTAATGATGGAAAAACAGCACAACCGTGGACAAGACGGTGCTGGTTTTGCAAGCATTAAATTGGATGTTGAACCTGGACAACGCTATATCAGCAGAGTTCGTTCGAATCATGCACAGCCAATCCAAGATGTTTTTAAACAAATCAATGAGCGAATCAGTGAAGAGTTAAAAGCACAACCGGAAATTGGTGATGATATCCACAAAATAAAATCACAGATTCCTTACGTTGGCGAACTGTTTTTAGGACACGTTCGTTACGGAACTTTTGGGAAAAACAGCATCGAAAGCGTTCACCCATTTTTACGTCAAAGTAACTGGATGCACCGTAACTTGATTTTGGCAGGAAACTTTAACATGACTAATGTTAAAGAACTTTTCGAAAACTTAGTTGAATTGGGACAGCATCCAAAAGAAATGGCGGATACTGTTACGGTAATGGAAAAAATTGGTCACTTCTTAGATAAAGAAGTAATGCAATTGTACCAAGACTGTAAAACAGAAGGTTATTCTAAGAGAGAAGCTTCTCCAGTAATTGCAGAGCGTTTGGATATTGCAAAAATATTAGGCCGTTCAGCTAAAAATCTTGACGGTGGTTACGCCATGGCAGGATTATTAGGTCATGGTGATGCATTTGTTTTTAGAGATCCAGCCGGAATTCGTCCTGCTTACTTTTACCAAGATGATGAAGTAGTAGTTGTAGCTTCTGAAAGACCTGTTATTCAAACAGTATTTAATGTACCTTTTGAAAGTGTTCAGGAAATTGACCCAGGTCATGCCTTAATTATCAAGAAAAGCGGCAAGGTTTCGATGCAGCAAATCTTGGAACCAACAGTTAAAAAAGCTTGTTCGTTTGAAAGAATTTATTTCTCAAGAGGAAGTGACGCTGAAATCTATCAGGAACGTAAAAACTTAGGTAAATTAATTTTACCTGCAGTTCTTAAAGCAATTGACAGTGATACAGACAATACTGTTTTCTCCTATATTCCAAATACAGCAGAGACTTCATTTTATGGTTTAGTTGAAGCTGCTCAGGATTTCTTAAATCAGAGAAAAAACAATTATATTTTAGAAAATAGAAATACACTTACTGCAGAAACACTTCAGGAACTTTTAGCTGTAAAAATACGTACAGAAAAAGTAGCTATTAAAGATGCTAAACTTAGAACATTTATTACTGAAGACAGCAGCCGTGATGATTTAGTTGCACACGTTTACGACGTTACTTACGGCGTGATTAAACCGGAAGACAACTTAGTTATCATTGACGACAGTATTGTTCGTGGTACGACTCTTAAAATGAGTATCATCAAGATGATGGATCGTTTGAATCCAAAACGTATTGTTATCGTTTCATCTGCTCCGCAAATTCGTTACCCAGATTGTTACGGAATCGATATGGCTAAACTTGAAGGTCTTGTTGCTTTTAGAGCCGCATTGACTTTATTAAAAGAAAGAAACTTATATCATATCGTTGATGAAGTTTATGCGAAATGTAAAGCTCAAGAAAATTTTGACGATAAAGATGTTGTAAATTATGTAACGGCAATTTACGATCAATTTACTCCAGAAGAGATTTCAGATAAAATTGCAGAAATGTTAAGCTCTCCGGAAATTAATGCCGAAGTAAAAATCATTTTCCAAAAAGTAGAAGATTTACATATTGCCTGCCCTAAAAATTTAGGTGACTGGTATTTTACAGGAGACTATCCTACCCCAGGAGGTAACCGAGTTGTAAATCGTGCATTCATGAATTTTTATGAAGGAAAAGACGCTCGAGCTTATTAAAAAAGTATTAACAAAAGGTTAAATAGTGCATTTCATCGGTTTTTTTTGCCGTTCATCCTGTTTGTTTGGTGAAATTGAAAAGCTACAATACTTTTGAGAAACCATAACATTAGTAGGTTAAGTTTATGGTAGATTTGGGGCAAAAAGGGTGGAAGAAATTCCACCTTTTTTATTGGAATAAACTCAAATATTTCTAAAACAACAATTTATATTCTCTTCATCGGATTTCTCTACCTTTCATCTAAAAAGTTTTTTTTACAAAAATACCTGCCATACATTTATCAAACCAGAACATTAGTAGGTTAAGTTTATGGTAGATTTGGGGCAAAAAAGGTGGAAGAGATTCCACCTTTTTTATTGCAATAAACTCACGAATTTCTAAAACAGCCGTTTTATTCCATTTATCGGATATACTTACCTTTTATCTGAAAAGTTTCTTTTACAAAAATACCTGTCATACATTTACTATACCATAACATTAGTAGGTAAGTTTATGGTAGATTTGGGGCAAAAAAGGCGGAAGAGATTCCGCCTTTTTTATTGCAATAAACTTAACAATTTATAAAACAGCTAATTATAGCCATTTATCGGATTTACTTACCTTTTATCTGAAAAGTTTTTTTCGCAAAAATACCTGTCTTACTTTTACTAAACCATAACATTAGTAGGTTAAGTTTATGGTAGATTTGGGGCAAAAAAGGCGGAAGAGATTCCGCCTTTTTTATTTTAGCTATAGAAGAAAGAAAAATAGAGCAAAGAATATAGATTATAGAATAAAGACAAAAAAAATAGATGAACAATCTTTCGATCGTTCATCTATTCTCTATATTCTTTATTCTATTCTCTCTTAGACTATTTGTCTAAAGCAAATCTTCTTGCTACTTCTGTCCAGTTAATTACACTGAAGAAAGCTTCAATATAATCTGGTCTTCTGTTTTGGTAGTTTAAGTAGTAAGCATGTTCCCAAACATCCATTCCTAAGATTGGAGTTCCGCCATTACCAGCAACATCTGGCATTAATGGATTATCTTGGTTTGGAGTACCTACAACTTCTAATTTTCCTCCTTTTTGAACAGTTAACCAAGCCCATCCAGAACCGAATTGTGTAGCACCAGCTTTAGCAAATTTTGCTTTAAATTCATCAAAAGATCCGAAAGAAGACTCAATCGCTGCTAATAAATCACCTGTTGGTAATCCGCCTCCGTTTGGAGCCATTACTGTCCAGAATAAATTGTGGTTGTAGAAACCACCGCCATTATTACGAACTGCTGCGTTTGATTTATCTAAGTTGATTAAGATATTTTCGATAGTTTTCCCCTCTAAATCTGTTCCAGCGATAGCTGCGTTAAGATTTGTAGTATATGCATTGTGATGTTTAGAATGGTGGATTTCCATTGTACGAGCATCAATATGTGGTTCTAATGCATCATATGCATATGGTAATTGTGGTAATTCAAAAGCCATGATATTAGGATTTTTATGGTTTATAATAATTTATTCCAAATTTAGACATTTAACTTTGGAATTGAAAATACTATTTCGTTATAATTCAATTTAAATAGTTGATAAATCCATTTTTTAAAGATTAAATACCTGTAAATCTTTATTTTCCGTTAAAAGTGGTCATAGTATTTTCTAATCCGGCTGTTCCAAAAGTTCTGATAATTTCTGCAGAAGTTTCTAAACGCTCGGGTAATTTTGCATCTTCATCCGCATTCCATTCTCCTAAAACGTAATCTATCTGCTGTCCTTTTTTAAATTCATCACTGATTCCGAATCTAAAACGGGTATATTGCTGTGTGTTTAAAACTAAATTTATGTTTTTAAGTCCGTTGTGACCGCCGTCGCTTCCTTTTGGCTTGATTCTGATGGTACCGAATGACAGATTTAAATCGTCTGTAATGACCAAAATATTCTCTAATGGAATGTTTTCTTTATCCATCCAATATTTTACGGCTTTACCGCTTAAATTCATATAAGTGTTTGGTTTAAGAAGCAAAAATGTTCTTCCTTTAAACTTATATTCCGCCAAAGATCCAAGTTTTACGGTTTCGAATGAAAGCCCTTCTTTTCTGGCTAAAAAATCCAGGACTTTAAATCCGATATTATGTCTTGTGTTTACGTATTCGGCTCCGATGTTTCCTAATCCTACGATTAAATATTTTTTACTCACGCTTTTTATATTGTTTTTTGGGTGTTCGTGAACCTCCAGTTTCATATTGTCTATGTTCTCTTCTTTTGGTGTTGATGAAAACAGTTTTGTTATCCATTTTATCATGATGCAAAAATAAACTTAATTAGGGAATGTGCCAATTGGTTGATTAGATAATTATTTTTAACCGCAAAGGTCACAAAGGTTTTTCGCTAAGTTCGTTAAGAAAATGCTCCACGTAAATTTTAAAATCTGAGCCAGTGTTGGTTATCAATTTTGTCAGACTGAGCGAAGTCGAAGTTCCGCAAAGTACTGCACTTTAGATTGTCGAGTTTTGCGAGGGGCTTCGACTTCGCTCAGCCTGACATAAAAAAACAAACTTAGCGCCTTAGAACCTCAGCATCTCAGTATCTTAGAAACTTATGAAAACAAAACTTCTAGCTAGCCCTGACAGAGGCGGTATCCTTTTTCCTGCTTCTTTAGCAGGGAAAAGATATAGCGGATGGCAGGAATGTCGCGTCTTTTGAAAACGAAGACTTTCTGCTTCTAAAAAATAATTTGATAATTAAGAGGATATGGCAATTAGATAATTGCTCGTAAAGAGCTTCGACTTCGCTCAGCCTGACAGAAGAAAACTTAGAACCTCAGCATCTTAGAACCTCAAAAAAAAAGCCCCAATCGAAAGATTGAGGCTTTTTGTATTGAATTTGAAAAAAATTATTTTTTCTTTCCTTTTGCAGGAGCTTTTGCAGCTTTTGCAGCTTCTTGAGCAGCTTTCATAGCAGCACGAGAAATTCTTACTTGAGCAACTACTGTATTCTCTGGGTGCATAATTTTGTATTCTGGAGCACCAACTTTAGTAACGTATAATTTGTTACCCATTTCAAGTGGAGTAATGTCAGCTTCAACAAAATCAGGAAGATTTTTAGGTAAAGCTTTAACTTTTAATTTACGAGTGTTTAAACGTAAAACACCTCCAGCAAGAACACCTTTAGATGTACCAACAACTTTTACTGGAACTTCCATAGTGATTTCTTTGTCATCAAATAATTGAAAGAAATCAATGTGTAAAATTTTGTCAGATACCGGGTGAACCTGAATGTCTTGCAAAATTGCATTGAATGATTTTCCTTTTCCAAGTTCGATCACAACTGTGTGAGCGTTTGGAGTGTAAACCAAGTTTTTGAACGCAGCAGCGTCTGCTGAGAAATGTACTGCTTGATTTCCTCCGTATAACACGCAAGGAACCGCTCCAGCATTACGTAAGGCTTTAGTTGACACTTTGCCCACGCTTTCTCTTTCTGATCCTTTAATTGTAATCGATTTCATTGTAAAAAAATATAGTTATTAATAAATATTCTTATTTGCTTTAAGCTTTAGGCCGTAGGCTTTATGCTTTTTGTTTAATGTATTTTAGGAAATGCTTAAAGCTTACTGCCTAAAGCCTATTGCTAAATTACATTATGAATTTTCCACTAATGGAATTATTGTGGTGAACCATCTGCATAACTTCTGCAAATAAAGGCGCACAGCTTACCACTTTTATTTTATTAGATTCTTTCTTTAATGGGATAGAATCTGTAACGATTAACTCGGTTAATTTTGAGTTTTCGATTTTCTCATACGCACCGCCAGATAATATAGCGTGTGTACAAATTGCTCTTACACTTAGTGCCCCTTTTTCGATCATAAGGTCGGCAGCTTTTGCTAGAGTTCCTCCTGTATCGATCATGTCGTCTACTAAGATTACGTTACGTCCTTTTACTTCACCAATTAGCTCCATAGTGTCGATAACGTTGGCTGCTTTTCTTTGTTTGTAACAGATTACTACATCTGATTCTAAAAACTTAGAGTAAGCATATGCTCTTTTTGAACCTCCCATATCTGGAGATGCAATTGTTAGATTTTCTAATTTTAAACTTTCTACGTATGGTAAAAAGATTGTAGATGCAAATAAATGATCTACTGGTTTTTCAAAGAATCCTTGAATTTGATCTGCGTGCAGATCCATTGTCATGATTCTTGTTGCTCCTGCAGCTGTTAGTAAATTAGCTACTAACTTAGCTCCAATTGGAACTCTTGGTTTGTCTTTTCTATCTTGTCTTGCCCAACCAAAATAAGGCATAACAGCTGTAATGTGTCTTGCAGATGCACGTTTTGCTGCATCGATCATTAACAACAATTCCATCAGATTATCTGCACTTGGGAAAGTCGAACATACGATAAATACTCGTAAACCTCTTATTGACTCTTCGTAAGATGGCTGAAATTCTCCATCGCTATACGTTGACATCGTTACTTTTCCTAACGGAATTCCGTACTCTTTTGCAATTTTTTCTGCAAGATAAACACTTTGTGAACAAGCAAAAATTTTAGCTTCTGGTTCTAGGTGCGACATTATAATTGTTGTTTTTGCTCCGCTGCTTTTAGTATAATTTAGCCTTATCTTTTTAGTTAAAGCAAAACATATATAAATGCCTCGGGTGTAGTTAGTTGTGTGTGCTTCGTTTTAACGAGGTGCAAATTTATAAAATTTATTGGACACTGAAAGGAAAAATTTAAGTATTTTTAGTAGTTGATTTAATTTTATTTTTTACATTTGCACCGTGTTAAAGGAATGACGCCATTTATGACTTCATTCTATTGCGTTAAAATAAGTCGTTTAAGATTTATTTTTTCGTCTGCTAAGCCCGGATGGCGGAATTGGTAGACGCGCTGGTCTCAAACACCTGTGGGAAACCGTGCCGGTTCGACTCCGGCTCCGGGTACGTATTAAAACCGTAACTGTATTGAAAATCAATACGTTACGGTTTTTTTCATTTAGAGCTGCCCGCTATTTACCCGATAATTTAAAATGTTTACATTTGCATATGGTTTACGATGCCAATTTTAAGCCAACGTTTGAACAACGCAAAACAGGAGCCTGAACAACTCCTGTTTTTTTTATGCTGTTTTCTTTAAGGAACATTCGAGCATTAAGTTTTACATAAAATTTTATTCGCTTTAAAATACATCAATAAAAAGTAGGTATTTTTAATTGAAAAATAAGTTTCTATTAAAACCTTAGTTATTATTACCCAATAAAAATGTTTTTCACTTAATAATACATGTTTTTAAATCATTATTAAATGAAAATAATATATATTTTGACTTCAAATTTCAGGCTATAGATTATATCACCGAAACAACTTACTCACTAAAATTTAGTTTTAATATGGATTACAAGTTTAGTCTTTCAAAAAAGATAAAAGTCTAAAAAAAACAGACTTAATGAAATTACCCCCTCCCTTTACAAAATGAACTTTTGTATTTTGAAATTTTATGTTCAATCTGGGGTATAACACAGTGCCCAAATATTACACTCCAAACTTATGAACATGATCAAAAAAAAAATTATTTATTTTGGGTGCTTTTCTTACGTATAACTACGTGATATTGTTTTCCCTAACTATAATACCACATATAAGTTCTTGTTCGTTAACTCATAATCAGTATATTTACGAACCTTATAAAATATAACACCTCCTATAAAAACTCTTGAATGATTCCAGATTTTGATCATAATCATGTAATCCCTCCTCATGTAGGCAATCCTACATCGCCAAATGATTTAAGTCCATATAAATGCAATATTTTAGATTTCTGTCATAAATTTGCAACATCAAAAGAAAGAATTGAAATTCTCGAAGGCTTTATAGAGTTTAGAGGTAAGCTAAATAATTTTGGAATAATTGATGGATTTCAATGGATTGATGGTAGTTTTACTGAAGATATCGAAAGCCGCGACAATAGATCCCCAAATGATTTAGATTTAGTAACATTTTATAAAATGATATCACTTGATGCTAACTCTATTGATTCTTTAATGAATAATGTTATTGCCAATTTTAAAGAATTCTTTGATCCATCATTATCTAAAACAACATTCAAATTAGATCATTATAATGTAGATTATGGGTATTCCCCCGATGTTACAATTGAAAACACAAGATATTGGCTTCAACTGTTTTCACATAATAGATTAGATGTTTGGAAAGGAATATTACGTATAGAATTAAACACCCCTACCTTGGATCAAGAAGCGAAAATATATTTACAATCACTTAAGAAATGAGTTTAGATAAAGAACAGTTAAAAGCTCAAATTATTGACACTAAGCATTTGCTATCTTTAGTGAAGGACCATCCTTTAATGTCATATAGTTTGACAAAAAAAATTGAAGAATTAAACGAAAAACTTAAAAATTTACCTGACCATATAAAAGAACCGAAAGTCCGCCTTCTTTTTAGTGGGAGAGCTGTTTCAGGATCAAAAGGGATTAAAACTAAATTTGTAACTGACACTCTAAAACCTTTTCAAGAGCTTATTAAAACTCAAACGGCCTTATTGAGATACGGAAAAGTTGGCAAAAGAGGCGTATCTAAAAATTCTAAAAGCTCAGACCTTTATTTAACTGCCTTGCCGACTGGTTCTTTTGGCGTGGAATTATCTCAAATTGAATCATCTGATTTTTTTGCAGAAGAAGATATTGCAAATGCAATTCAACAAGTAATGGAATTAGTTGAGGCAGCCACAAACAGCGATAAAGAGTTTGAAGAAATTTTAGAAACTACGCCCGCTAGAAACCTAAATAACCTAAAAAATTTCTTAAAACACATTGATAAAGAAAAGTCTATTCTTAAAATGACCTCTGGAACAAAACAAATTAACATTTCGGAAGACTTAATACATAAAGGATTTCAAAGAGTTAATGCAGCAACAAAAGAAGATCTGGAACTATTTGAAGATGGAACACTAAGGGGAGCATTCTTAGAGGCTGCAAAATTTGAATTTGTCAATGAAGATGGCTTTAAATTTACAGGCTTTATAAATCCTAAACTTCCTGAAGAACAAGTGATCTCATTTCTAAATAAATCATGTACTGCACATCTTAGACATTCTAAAACATATTTCATGTCGGGAACTGAAAAAACAACATTTGAATTACTTGACATTTTCGAAAAACGTACTGAATAAAAACTTGTCAATAACCAAGGGCTATTATTAATCGAAAATAAAACCATGAATTTTACAGAAGATATTTCAAATTATATTTTAGCGGAATTTAGTTATCTAGCAATTGAACATAAGTTGTCGGAAAATATTGATGATGATTTATTAAAACTTTTTACATTACAACGAAAGATAATTTACCCATATAGAAGGACTGTAGACATATCAAAGGAACTTCAAGATAAGATAAATAATAATTATCAACATTCTCAGGAAATTCTTCAGTTAAAAAAAATGATTGGAAATGGTATTGATGTAAATGCTCATCAGTCAAAAAATCTTCTCAACTATCACGTCCATGATAAACTTGTATATGATTGGAATATATATCATTTACATTTATCATTTGAAAAATTACCCAACCAGTATTTTACAAAAAGAACCAAATTAGTTCTTTTCGTTTACATTGATAAAAACAGAGTACTATTCTTAGACACAGCAAAACATCCTCCCCATGAGACTTTCGCTGACAAAAAACTCTTAGAAATAATCGACAACAACTGGAACAACGTTCTACAAGAAATAGCAGGCGTTATAAACCTTACATCTGATCTAAGTTCCAAAGAAAGATTTGACCTACGAAAACACAATATAAATGAAGGAATAATAAATGTAAATGGAAAAATGATTCATTCTCCTGGATTCGGACAAGCTTCTTCGGGGCATGCAATATCAGAAGTTAAAAAACTTATTGATTTCAATCGATGGTACAAAAAAAATGAAAAAGAAATAAAATCTTACCCAGAACAAGTGAATAATTTATTCATGAAAGAATACAATTTATCAAAAAAACCCTTTTTTAAAATAGTATTTACAACAGATGGCCCACAAATTTGGGATTTAAACACAAACAAATGTTTAATCAAATACCAAGAACAAATAGTACTTTCGCAAGACTAGTGTGATTGCAATTTTTAATCATATTTTACTTTGCGGAAAAACATTCTTTTTCATAAAATATAAAAAAGCAAAAAAAGCGATCACGACAATCGATAAACTTCATTATATGTTAGTATATAAATACAGAGGAGGCAATGACGAAAAAACATTTGAACGTGATTTATCATCAATAATAAACAATTATTTCTGGGGCTCAAGCTTTGACGAACTGAATGATCCGTGCGAAAATGTAGTTGTTTCTGATAAATTCCTTAAACAAACTAAAGCGATAAGTTCTTTCTTTAGCAAAAAAAGGAATGATGCTTTTGTTAATTTACATACTGCATTTAACAACTTGCTTGCCTTTAATAAAAGGATCGGAATTTATGCATTATCAAAAACTTATCTCGATGAATTACTTTGGGCACATTATGCAAATTCTCATAAGGGATTTTGCATTGAATATGATTCCGATTTATTAATTTCTAGTTTTAAAACCGAAAAAGTATTTTCCTATTCGGTTTTATATGGAAATAATCCTCCCGAAATCACCATCAAAGATATAACAATAAAAAACGATGGGTTAATTTACAAAATGACTGCTTACAAATCTAAACGTTGGGAATACGAAAAAGAATACAGAATCGTCACAGATAATTTTGGAAAACAGTCCTATAACTATGAAGCAGTAAAATCAATTTATTTTGGATTGAGAATGGATAAGGATCAAAAATTACGCATGATGAAACAGTTGTCTGACCGAGAAATTAAATTTTACCAAATTGAACACTTAGAGAAATCTTACAAATTTAAAGCTACATATATAAAAAATCCATTTTCGTCAGAACTTAAATATATGACTGCAATTCCAGCGTCTGTGACAGGCCGTGATGCTGTAAAGTTCAAAATATTAGAAAAGTATTTTATCCGGTTAACTTCAAAAGGTAATATAACCCTAGAACTTGAATCAATTATTTCAGAAGAAGAAATAAAGTGGATTGCAACCAAAATTAAAAACGAACTATTTCACACGGCAGAACGACTCTACATTTTTTATAATCTACAGGATATTGCGTGGGCTACTTCCCATTTTGAAAAAGATGGATTGAAAATCACAATTAATGACTTTGCATTAAATTTAAAATAAACACCTGAAAAATATCCCATAATTTGCAATTTATTAGAATTAAAATTTTAAATCTTAATTTTGGATAGTTAAAATTCTAGTTTTCATAACTTCCAAAATGCCTAAGATTTAAACATCTCGTTTTTTAATTGATTTTATTTAATGCTAATCCTTTAAAAAAGGAAATTCTATATTTCTACTTAAGAAATTATAAATTTCATTACTACAGATAAAAGCAACTACTTCTTTTATTTATTTTTAATGCTACTTTTTTGTGCAAATTTTACTATATTCGTCTCCTTTTTTAAAATCCGAGTTGAAACTTGGATTGATTTAACAATAGAATCAAATGCAATCACTCGAAATTAAGTTCACAGATCAGAATATTAGAAAAATATTTGGCGCTTATGATGGCGAAGGAGAAAACATTACTCGTTTAAGTCAATATTATCTAAAAACAGACTCTTACGATTCTATAAAAGCTCACTTACCAGTTAGAATTCTAGTAGGAAGTAAAGGGGTGGGCAAATCTGCATTATTTCGAATAGCAATTAAAGAGGGTATTGAAGAAGGAAAATTATGTATTCTAATAAAACCAGATGACATTGCCGAAATTGGGATAAAACATGAATCTTTGTTAATTAGCATTCGTCAATGGAAACATGGTTTAATAAAAATAATTGTTGAAAAAATCCTTCTTGAATTAGGTTTTTTTGAACTTGAATCTATCAATATTGATCCTATTAAGTTTGGTGGAAAGATATTGCGACTTTTAGAAGATTGTATAAAAAAACTTGAAAAAAATGGACAAAAAGCAAACGAAAAAAGTGAGTGTATTGCTAAAATAAGCGAAGAAATGCCAATTGAAGTTTATTTAGATGATTTGGATCGTGGTTGGCAAAATAGAAAAGAAGGGCTTACTATGATATCAGCTTTGATTAATAGTATTAGAGACATGGCTACAGCGAATGATGGCCTTGTTTTTAAATTGGCTCTAAGAACCGATGTTTATAACGCCGTACGAACAGCAGATGAGTCTTCCGATAAATTTGATGGCTTAGTAATAAATTACAGATACAAACTTCATGCGATATATGTACTTTTAATTAAGCGTATACTTACTTTCAAAGGTGAAAAATTTGACGAAAATGAATTATTAGCGTTGCCACAAAAAGAAACAGCACATTACTTAAGCGGAGTATTTGCTGAAAAGTTTGAAGGTAAAGGAGTTTGGGAGCATAAGCCAATGCATAATGTTTTATTTTCTCTAATCCGCAATAGACCGCGTGATCTGATTAAATTATGCACTATGGCCGCACAAGAAGCCTACAGAAACAACTCTTCTCTGATCAATTCTAAGCATATCGAATCTATATTGCCAGAATATTCAAAAAGCATTATTACTGACACAATCGCGGAATACAAATCCGAACTGCCATCAATTGATCGTTTGATTTATGGCATGAAACCAAATAAACAAGGCAAAACATCTTCAGAATCGTTTTATTTTACAACAATTGAATTACGAGAAAAACTTTTTAAACTTTCTCAGCAAGGAGAATTCCGGTTTGCTTCAAATATTCCTGGGAAACCGCAAGATTTAATTAGTTTTTTATTTAAAATTGGATTCTTAACCGCGACCAAATCACTAGATAATGGAAACGTATTAAGAATATCTTATGAAGAGGCTAGTCATTTATCAAGCTCATATATGGATTTTGGATTTGATTGGGAAGTACATATGGGATATCGTTGGGCAATACAACCTGAAACTTTAGATGATATTTGGAAAAAAATCCAATAAAATAACATGAAAAAAACATTGATTATCGGAGTATTTTTTATCCTAATGGTAAAAGGATATTCTAATCCAAAAGACAGCACCTCTATTTCTCGTGTTAAAAGTTTAGAGGTGCCCGTCACTTGTATTGCAAAACCCAGCAAAAAAGACACTATAACAGTTTCTATACCAAATACCATATTTATACAAAATAAGAGCGATAAATCTAACACGAATGATTGGTCTAAAGATATGCCATGGATTGGAGCGATTATAATTTGCTTACTAACTACTATAGGCAACCTATTTATTAATAAAAAATCTCGAGAAAGCAATGCTTCAATAGCTTTAGAACAAATAAAAAACACTAAAATAATTGCTTCCGAACAGATGGAGCAATTGAGAAAAAATAGTGAAAGAGACTTTAACAAAACCGTTCTTTCTGGAACTATACAATTATGGGTTAGTGATTTTCGTACTATAATAAGTGAATTACTATCAGTAATTGCCATCATTTCACAAACAGAAAAGATGGAAGAGGAAAACAACTACAAAGTACTTTTGCTTATTACAAAAGCAGAATTAATGTTATCTAACGAGTTAAATCAAGCAATTCTTAGAGGCAAATTGGAAGAACTAAAAAAAGCATGCTTTCAAGTTTTGATGCAGAATATATCATTTGAGGAACTAGAAGACATTGTTAATTCAATCAAAACCGAAACTTTAGTAGTTTTAGAGGAAGAATCTGGAAAAGCTCGTAATGCTTAATTAGAATTAGACTTATTTTAAAAAAATAATTTCGAACTTCTAATAAATATAGTTTTCATTATACAAAAAAAATGTCCCTGACATGATTTATTCTCAACACGTTTTCTCTACTCTAATCATAATCACTATTTTTTTTCATCCAATCAACATCTGATTTTCTTTAAAAACCTTCATTCTCAATTTTAATCCCTTTTCAAATAAAAACTTACTTTTTGCGCTTGTGGGTACCTTTCTTTTGAATGTTTTTTTTATCCGATAAATATAGATAATTTAATTTTGAAGCTGCTCTTACAAAAAAGGTCAGAATACCAATGCAAGAAACTAGAACTGCGAAAAATATCTCTCAATCAGATTTGAAAGCAAAATTTAATTTCACGAAAAACAATAGGCTTCTAAAAAACAAAAACTCCATCAGCTTCAGAAAACGTCTGCAATCCATCATTAATTATGTTAATTATTTAGATTTCGGAGTTTAATCAAAATTTCAAATATCTACGACAGTCCAAATAATTTAATCCTATCCAAATTTACCTTTTAAATATATTGTAAATTTGGATAGGATTTTTATTTAACTCATCAATCTTTTTGCTCATTACCTCAGAAATTAAACTTTGAATGTTTATAGATTTTTTGTAGGTAATTTTTTTTAATTGGTTTTTGTGGTACCTAAAGTTTTTAATTTGTTTATTTTTTAATAGGCCAGTCCAATAATTTGGATTTGAATATTTTAGAATTACTTTTTCCTCATTTGCGGCTAAAGTATTTTGCTGAATAGAATCATCGTAGTACAAAACATTATGCCACTCCCTTAATAATTCTTCTTTAAAATTATGAAGCCCATAGTTCATTAAATCCTGTAACGTAAAAATTCCAAGTCGGTTAAGTTTCTGCATTTTGGTATATTTAATTTCAAACCGCATTATTTCAGTTTCAACTTTAATTCCTTTTGAAAGACAATGAAGTGTTTTGTTGTAAATTTTAATAATATATTGAGCATGTTGAACTTGTTTGTATTTGCCTTCAAACGAGTTCTTTTGATACTCGAAAGGTTTAGTCTTATGCAAAAAGCAATTATCTAAAATGGAATTTGTTTCGATTGGTGGAGTAATATTTACACCAATTTCTAAACACTTCAAAACGCATTGTTCAGGATCTATTCCAAATTTTGTTTTTAAATCATTTAAAACGCACATTACGGCAATAATATTAAAGTCATTGTAATTATGTTCTCCGCCATTCCAATACTTGTGCAAACTTCCTGATATAATTATAGTTCCTGTTTCATAAATTTTAAATTCTAAACCTCTGTATAATGCAATTTTTGAAGGAGTCACTTTATGCCCGTTTCTATTGATAGCTTCCAACTCACCTGTAGTTGTGTTTACACTCGTATAAAAATCCAATAGTGGATTCCCCTCCAAAATAGAGGGTAATAAATTTTTAATTAATATTCTAATGAAATCAATCAATTGGAAATTTTATTGAAGTAGAAGCTTCCTAAAGGAGTTGAATTTTGAACAAAAAACGAGAGCATGGAATAACTCTCGTTTTCTAAGGTTTGTTTCTTCCGTAAAAAATTAGTTAGAACAAACGTTTACACGTTCAAATAGTCTTATCAGCAATTTCTCTGATATTGGCTCGCAGTTTTTCAATCCAATAAGCAAGCATTGGACTCTGGTTTTTTCTGTATAATGCTTCACGGCTCAAACATTTAGAGGTTTAAGACTAGCTTCTACCTCGGAACGCAAAAAATAGATTCGTGATCCCAAACTTAATCGCCTAATTACTCCTGAGTTAGCCCAATTGTTTACAGTACAAATATTTACGTCAAACATTTTTGCTACTTGTTGACGTGTTAAGTACTCGGTGGGCTGAGTTGGCTTGTAATGTTTAAGAAATTCTTCTAATTGCGTTTTTACCGATGCAATAATTTCGCCCTGTAGTTCTTTAGGCGTTGTTTGAATAAACTGAATTTTCTCCATAATTAAAGTTTTAATTATTATGGAGTAAAGGAATTAAATGAAGGTGTTGTGGGTAGATTGTGGGTAAAGAAATTTCTACCCTTTTTTATTTGATTATACCAAATTCATCGAAAAAAGCGTCTAAATTTCTGTCTTTACTATTATATTTTCCGTTCATCAAATCGCGCGCACTGTCCGGATGACAATCAAGTACAATTGCCAAATATTCATATTTTTTTAAATCGCCAATATTCAACTTTCTTATCTCTTTGTCAATTCCTGTAAGTTTGTTTAATATTTTGTAGCGTTCGGATAAATTTAATTTTTTTCCTTCGTGTAGTAAATCTGTGTTTTTTGTTTTGGATTGATTTAATCTATCCTTATAGATCCCTAAGGAAAACAACTCATTATTAGTAAATCTAATTGTTTCTTTTAATCTTTCTTTTTTAACGTTTAATAGATATTCCATATGCTTTTCATCCATTTTCTTTTCAACGCCTTCATATTCCTTTTCTATTTCTGTCCTAAAATCGTCATCAGTTTTCTTATTAACTTCCTCTAAATACTTTTCTCTTATTTCAATTTCATAGATTATAAAGTCAATCTCTTTCTTCTCCTTGTTTTTATATAAAAACGACCTCAATTGTATTTCATATATTTGCGGATTGCTTAGCATAGGTATATTTTTTTTTAGTTTTTAGTTCCGGTTTTTATAACTTTCATCTCCGGTTTTTTGTCTTTATGTATTTCGTTATAAAATTTCATAAACAAATTAGCATTTTCGTCTGTGTCCTCCGGAGCATTAATATAAACTCGGAAAATTGATTCTTTGCTATGTCCTGAAATACCCATTAATACCGGTGTCGGTATTTTTTTGTAATAGTTACTACAGAAGCTTCTCCGAAAAGAATGTGTTGTTATAAGTTTATATTTTTCGTATGATTTAAACTCTTTACGTCCTGTTTTAGCATCAAATATTTTACCCTCAGTCATTGCGTTAATTTTGGCAATCTCACAAACCTTTTTAATGTGGTCGTTTAGTTTTTGGGTTGTGATTTTATAAGGAAAACTATTTTCAAGTATGTCAATAATATATGGGGCGATTATTCCAATAGTAACGGGTTTCTTTGTTTTCTGTTGGATCAAATCTAAATACATATTACCTCCTTTATATCTTATATTGTCGGGAGTGATATTTAATAAATCCCCGCCACGTTGTCCAATCTCACAACCAATTAATAGCCATTTGCGAGCGTTTTGGTGCGCCTCGCCTGTAATGTTAGCAGTTCGTATCTTTTCAAGTTCGTCAAACGATAGTGTTTGAATATATCGGTCGTCATCACTCTCTGACGCTATTGTAATTTGTTTTGCATACGAATTAACTTTAATCCCTTTGTTTTCCGCCTCTAAACAAACGGTTTTGATATTTGCAATGTGTTTTGATGCTGTGTTTACGGCATACTTTTTAGTTATTAGTAGCCAATGTTCAAACTTGTCAATTAGTGTTTGATTAATGTCTATAAAGTGAATTGCTTTTTTAGTTTTGGTTTGATACTCCAAAAGGACGTTTTTTGTCGCTATAAAACTGTTTTTTCTACTTAATGAAATACCATGTTTATAACCACCTTTTACTTTTACCTTTCGAGTATCAGCAGTATCAATTATGTTTTGGATGTAGTTTACAATTAATCCTTCATCTGTTTTTTCTATTCGGTTGAAGCATTCATTAATTTTTGATTGTAACCAAAGTGTATCAATAACAACACTTTCGCCCATATCACTATTAAGGCTTTTAAATAGAAAAGACTCTAACTTCTTAAGGTTATTGAAAATGATTTTATTTTCAGTGTTGTTTTGTTTGGGAAAACCTGTCGTCTCGCTCCAATCTTTAGGGTTTATGGAGAAAGCGGTGTTTAATTCTAAATCACTTTTTTTAAATCCTAAAATTAGCCGGACTTTGATTGAGACGTTTTTATTTGCGCTACTACGCACTCTAAATTTAATCGATGCCATATTTTTATGTTGAACAGTTGAACAACGCAAATATAATTAATTATCGGGCAACTTTAAGAACCTGCCCGATATTTGCCCGATATTTTAACATCCGTATTAATTTTCATTGATTTTCATTGATCATAACACACATTGCTTAAAAACAAATAATTAGCATATTTGCAACGGTTTAATAAATGTTTTATAGTATTTACAGGCATTATAAAAAACACAAAAATATATGGTTTCGACTCCGGCTCCGGGTACATTAACGGAAAAGCTGTCATTTTTGACGGCTTTTCGTTTTTTTATACCTTCTGAAGCCTTGATATTCCTAGTCAGAACGGATCAATACATATTGTTGTGGGGAAATATTAAAATCTAGATATTTGCATTTCCAAATTATTCCCTAATGCAAGATTCTTTTACCTAGATCCTAAAGTTATTACTTCGGATCAAGAACAAATCTTGGGGAGGAAATGTCAAAATAAAATAAGAGATTTGCGCTATAAGAATTTAAGATGGATCCTATAGAGCTTTTAAAATTTATGCTTCCTGATTTTTTAGTCGACCATTTTG
>NZ_MRCQ01000009.1 GCF_002304005.1 Flavobacterium sp. ACN6
AACTAACCATACAAGGACGTGCATTACCGTTTGAAAAGAGTGACCAAGTTCCTTTAGGATATAAGTTATCGTCTAAGGGCGATTACACCATTTCAATTGATCATGCTGATGGAATTTTTGATAATCAGGATGTTTATTTGGAAGATAAGGAAACAGGAAAAACAACAAATCTGCGTCTGGAAGATTATAAATTTACAACAGCTGAGGGATCTTTCAACAGTCGTTTTGTTATTCGTTATACTTCCAAAACATTAGGAACAGGGGATTTTGAAAATCTTGAAAATAATGTTATAGTTTCTGTTAAAAATGGAGTTGTAAAAATTACTTCTTCAAAAGAAACATTAAAAGAAGTGAACATTTTTAATATCGGAGCACAATTGTTATATACTAAAAACAAAGTAAATTCATCAGAATTGCTTATTTCGAATTTACATTCTAGTGATCAAGCGTTATTGGTAAAAATCACTTTAGAAAGCGGATATACATTTACTAAGAAAATTATTTATAGTAACTTGTAATTGTAAAACCCAAATAAACTTAAAGTCCATTCCTTAAAAAAGAGTGGACTTTTTTATGCTGTAATATCCCTAAATCTAGGTATTGCGGCGCTTGTTAATACTTTATAATTTTAATTAATACTTCTATATATTAACTTTAATTGTATTGTTTTGATTAAAAAATTATTTTGGTTATCAATTTTTACTCTTTTTGTATCTGTTAATTTAAATCTTTTTGCACAGCAAGGTAAGGTAGATAATACCTTTAACACACTTGATGATGGGCAGAACGGCGACGGATTTAATGGTGCCGTCAGAACACTTCTTTTACAAAGAGAAGGTAGTTTAATAGTTGGCGGCGACTATTCAAGCTTAAATGGGTTTCCAGTATCCTATCTGACACGTTTAAATCCTGATGGCTCAATAGATGAAAGTTTTAATACTGGAGCAGGTTTTAATGGTAAAATCTATGCTTCTTATTTACAGGACGATGGCAAAATCATACTAGGAGGCAGTTTTACAAATTACAATGGAATCAACGCAGGAAGACTTATTCGCTTAAATCCTGATGGTTCTTACGACCCTAGTTTTAATACAACTGTCGGAGCAGCGACAGGAATAGTTTATGACATCGCATCTCAATCGGATGGAAAAATAATTATCGTTGGAAGCTTTACTAAATATACTAACACTACAGTTAATCGAATAGCACGTTTATTACCAAACGGAACGCTCGATTCTTCATTTTTAACAGGTTCTGGTTCTGCATTGAATATTACGCACGTAAGAGTCACTTCGAGCGAAAAAATAATCTTGACAGGCAATTTTACCACATTTAATGGAACTCCAGCAAATAAAATTATTCGATTAAATACAAACGGTAGTTTTGATCCAAGTTTTGATATAGGAAGTGGCTTTGATGATAATGTAAATGCAGCTGCCTTACAGTCTGATGGTAAAATTATTTTAGGAGGTAATTTTACAACATACAACAATAGTGCTGCAAATGGAATAATTCGTTTGAATGAAGATGGAACGATAGACGAAAGTTTTCAAACAGGTTTAGGTTTTAGCAAAGAGGGAGTCCAAATGTTGAAGATAGATTCCAATGGCGATATAATGGTAGGAGGATCTTTTACAGGCATTTATAATAATACAGAAGTTAACAGACTCATTTTTCTTAAAAGAGATGGTACATTAAAACAAAACTTTGATATCGGAGCGGGACCATCATCAGCTTCTGTTCTTAGTTTAGAATATGACGAAGAAGGGAATTGGTTTGTAGGAGGTTCTTTTTCTGTATTTAATGGACAAAATCAAGGAAGATTAGCGAAAATCAGTAGCGAAGGAGAACATGATATTGCTTATTTATCATCTGGAATTGGGTTTGACAATTCCGTTTTGAGTATTCTGCCTTTGCCTAATAATAAAACAATTATCGGAGGCAATTTTAAGAAATTTAACCAAATGCTTGTATCTAAAATCACTTGTCTTTTGGAAGATGGTTCGATAGATACTTCTTTTATCACTGATAATACAGGGGCAAATAATTTAGTAAAAACAACAACATTACAAGCAGATGGAAAAGTAATTTTGGGAGGTAATTTTACAAGATACAACGACATTCCAAATAATCGAATTGCCAGGATTTTTGCCAATGGACAAATTGATAATTCCTTTCTAATAGGTGAAGGCTTTAATGGACAAGTATACTCATTGGCTATTCAGCATGACCAGAAGATAATTGCGGCAGGTAATTTTACAAAGTTTAATGGATCATCAGTAAGCACCTGTAGAATTATTAGGTTACTTCCAGACGGATCAAAAGATCCTAGTTTCAATACTGGTTCAGGTGCAGATGGAATTATTGAAACAGTAGTTCTGCAAGCAGATGGAAAGATTCTGGCAGGAGGCCATTTCAAAATATTTAATAATCTGCCTTTTGCAGGTTTAGTGCGTTTAAATCAAGATGGGAGCGTTGATTTAAGTTTTAATATCCAAAATGGTTTTGATAAAAATGTTTACACAATTGCTCTGCAGGCCGATCAAAAAATTATTGTTGGTGGTTCATTTTTAACTTTCAATGGAATTTCCCAAAAGAAAATTCTTCGATTAAATAGCAATGGAGGTCTCGATACTTCGTTTGAATCTGGAATCGGTTTTAGCAAAGGCGATGTCCGCAGTATTTTGGTTCAGCCTGATCAAAGGATCTTAGTTGGAGGCACTTTTTCGGGAACCTATAAAAATATGACATCTCTCAGACTTATTCGATTAATGCCTTCAGGTGCATATGACAATTCTTTTACAGCACCTCTGAATAATACCCTTTTTTCAATGAATTTTACAAACGATTATAAATTGTTAATCGGAGGAAACTTTAATTCCGTATCAGGTATTTCAAAGCACAGAATTGCCAGATTGAAGCTGTGTGTAGATGCCACAACTTGGGATGGTATTTCTTGGTCAAATGGTTTTCCTTCATCAGGAAAAGATGTTTATTTTAAAGAAAACTATCCAAATTTAATGACTGCAACAATTTGTGGCTGTTCTATTGACCAAGATAAAACAGTTGTATTGTTACACAATAACACTTTGGGGATAGAATTTGCATATACAGGTTCTGGAACTTTGATTTTGGAAGATGGAGCCAGTTTATATCAATCAGATGATGATATGGTAAATACTGGGGTTATTCATTTGAAACGTAAAACAAATCCTGTAATGCGATACGATCTCACTTATTGGTCTTCACCAGTTGATAATCAGAAATTAGTTGATTTTTCCCCGGAAACACTTTGGGATAAATTCTATTGGTACGATCCAATTTCTAAGTGGAATGTCAATTATTTCGGAACAATGACAATGATTCCAGGGCAGGGTTATAATGTTAGAGCTCCACAAAGTTATTCACTTACAGAACGCATAATATTTGAGGGAACTTTTAAAGGAATTCCAAATAATGGCAAAGTTGAGTTTAATTTTGAATACGCAAATCGGTTTTATTTAGCAGGGAATCCATATCCTTCTGCAATAAGTGCAGATGCTTTTTTAAAGTATAATGCTTCGAAAATAAAAGGAGCACTCTATTTTTGGACGCATAATGCACCACCATCAAACAATAGCTATCCCAATGATGGTTTTGCAACTTATAATCTTCTAGGAGGCGTTGGCACAAGTCCCGCAATTGTTTCTGGGGTAAGTAATTTGGCACCAGATGGTACAATTGCTTCTGGACAGGGATTTATTCTAAAAAGCAGTGTAGAAGGGACGATAGAATTTAATAACAGCATGCGAATAGCGGGAAGAAACAACGCTTTCTTTAAACCTGCCAAAAGTTCGAAAATAGATATTCAAAATGAAAAGCATCGCTTTTGGTTAAATCTTAAGGATAAAGATACAGGATTTAGACAGATACTTTTAGGTTATGCAGACGGTGCTTCGGATTCTTTAGACTGGAGTTATGATGCAGAAATTTTAGTGTCAGATGAAGGTTTGGATTTTTATAGTATTGTAGAAAGTAAAAAATTAGTAATTCAGGGAAGGGCCTTGCCATTCAAGGAAAGTGATTCAATTGTTTTGGGATTTAAAGCCACTGTAAAAGGGATTTTCTTATTAGAGCTAGATCATAGAGATAAATTCTTTGATTCTAGAACCATTTTTTTAGTAGATAAAACTTTAAATAAAGTTCATAACCTTAATGAAGTTCCTTATCAATTTGATTCTGAAATAGGGACTTTTAATGATCGTTTTTCGGTAATTTATACTGAAAAGACCCTAGGAATTAATGATAACAAAAGAGAATTAGATGAAGTTTTAGTGTCCGTAAAAAATCGCATTATTAGCGTGAATTCCTTAGAAAATAATCTAAAAGAAATCTTGATATATGATGCTTCTGGAAAACAATTGTATAAGAAAGATAAAATTGAAACAAACAAAATTACTATCCCAAATTTAGTTTCTTCTCATCAAGTTTTGTTCGTTAAAATAATTTTTGAAAATGATAAATCAACAACGAAAAAAGTAATTTTCTAAGCTTTAAACTTACTATTTATAAAAAGCCTTTTGCATAATTAATGCAAAAGGCTTTTTTATTATATGTTATTGTTGTAAAATATTGAATTTAAGAGGTTTAAATTGCTTTTTTAAGCTATTTAACAGTTTTTTCTTATTTTTAATATATTTTGTGTTTTGGGTGTTAAAAATATATGTTTAATACTACAATGTGAATTTCAATGTAAATAAAATCGTACCTTGTTATGATTATTTTTCGACTAAAAGCAATAATAGACGACTAAATGCATTTTTTACAAGCCTTATATCGGTAATCTTTTTCTTTAAAAATATATTTTAAATACTATATCTGCCAAACTGAATAGAACAATTATTGTCTTAATCTTAATCTTACTATCATGAGACTAAAATTACCTTTGTTTTTCATTTTTATCAGTATCTATTCCTGGTCTCAGACCACAAATACATTTACATCTAATGGCTCATTTGTTGTTGCTGCAGGTCTTACATCTGTAACTGCCGAATGTTGGGGGGCCGGTGGAGCCGGTGGAGGAAATGACACAAGTAATTCAGCAGGAGGCGGCGGAGGCGGCGGATATAGTAAAGCTCTAATTACTGTAAGTCCAAATACTACAATAAATTATTCAGTTGGTGTAGGAGGCTTAGGGTCAACTGCAAGTGGTCCTAACGGATCAGCAACTACTTTTTCTACTGTATCTGCAAATGGAGGCGGCGGGGGTACAAGTGGTACTGGAGGCGCCGCAGGTGTGGGAGGAGCGATTGGTACAGGTACAACTTTTTCAGGAGGTAAAGGATCTAATGGAAGTCTTGTTCTTACATTATTATATTCAGGAGGCGGAGGAAGTAGTGCGGGTATTGCCTCAAATGGTAATAATGCATCTCTTGGCGGTGGTGGTGCTGCTGTTACAGGAGGTGGAGCTGGTGGTAACGGAGGTGCTGTAGCAGGTCCTGGAGCCAACGGTGGTATACCAGGCGGTGGAGGCGGAGGCGGTTTGGTTTTGCTGGGTTTGGGTAATAACAAAGGAGGAAATGGAGGAAACGGACAAATAAAATTAACCTATACATGTCCTGCTTATAATATTACTACAACAGCAGCTGGCAATGCTTGCGTGACAGATGGTAATTCTTCAGTAGTACTAACATCAAGTACATCTCTATTGCCTGCTGGTAATTATACAGTAACCTATGACCGTAGTAGTCCGGCTGCTACTGGTTTAACAGCTCCAATGACAGTTGCTTCAGCAGGAACGGGAAATTTTACAGCAGTAGGTTTTACAGCAGCAGGCACAAGTACTATAACAATAAGAAGTATTGCATCAGGTACTTGTAGTTCTACAATTAGTACAAGTTCAGCAAGTACAGCAAGTATTACAGTTTTTGGTATAAGTGTGGGAGGATCCGCTGGAGGTGGTACTACGATTTGTAGTGGCTCTGGAAGTGGTACTTTAACATTGTCAGGACAAACTGGGACAGTCGTAAAATGGCAATCATCTGTAAGTCCATTTTCTACCTGGTCAGACATTACAAATTCGGCAGCCACAACGTATGTTTCAGGACCATTAACTCAAACAACTCGATTTAGAGCTGTAGTAAAGAACGGAACTTGTAGCACTGCAGATTCTAATTATACTACTGTAACTGTAAATCCCAATCCTACCATTTCAACAACTGGAACTTTGGCAGCAGTTTGTCAAAATACATTAGCACAGCCCACTTCTCTGGCATATACTGCTACGACAAATTCACCTATAAGTTATTCTATTGATTGGCAGACTTTGACCGATCAGGGAACAACCGCATTTACATTTGGGGCAGGAACGGGGAGTATAAATAATATAAATGTTCCTGCAAATACACCTTCAGGAAATTACTTGGGTGTTTTAACTATTTTAAATGGTAATGGCTGTTTTGCTAATCAAAATATTTCTTTAACAGTTAATGCTCTTCCAACAATAACAACTACAGGAACTGTAACAGCAGTATGTCAAAGCGCATCAGCGCAGCCCACTTCTCTGGCGTATACTGCTACAACAAATGCACCAATAAATTATTCTATCGATTGGCAGACTTTAACCGATCAGGGAGCAACTGCTTTTGCGTTTGGGTCTGGAGCTGGAAGCATTAATAATATAAGCGTTCCTGCAAATACAGCCGCAGGAACATACAATGGTGTGATGACAATTTCAACAGTAAATGGATGTTCACGAACTCAGGCGGTTTCTTTGGTAGTTAATACCAGCCCGACAATAAATACAACAGGAGTGTTTACTTCAGTTTGTCAAAGTGCCTCGGCCCAGATTACGACTTTAAATTATAATTCTACAACAGGATCTCCCGTTAATTATGCTATAGACTGGGTTGCTTTAACAGATCAAGCATCAACACCATTTCCTTTTAGCTCGGGTTCAGGTACTGTAATTAATGTGAATGTTCCGGCCAATACAGCAGCAGGAACGTACAATGGTGTTATGACAATTTCAACAGCAAATGCGTGTCCTGTAAATCAAGCAGTTTCTTTAACTATAAATGCTGTTTCAACTGCGCCAACAGCTTCTGTGACTCAACAGCCAACATGCCAAAATAATACAGGTATCATAACTGTAACATCACCAGCATCAGGAACAGGTTATTCTTATAGTATAAATGGTACTGATTTTAGTAATACTTCAGGAGTTTTTACAGGTCTTGCCTCAGGAGCTTACAATGTAACAACAAAAAACATTTCATCTGGATGTGAATCGCTATCGACACCACTTAATGTAAATGCAGTTGTTACAAAAATGTGGAACGGTAGTGTTAGTGCAAGTTGGGGAGATGCATCAAATTGGACCCCTGCAGGAGTACCTCTGGCGTCTGATTGTGTTGAGATACCTGATGTAGCAATTAACCCAATTATTTCAGGAACTAATGGTAGTTTTTTTGCGAATAGAATAACCATAGAAAATGAAGGTTCTTTGATAGTTGAAGGAACAAATACAATTACGGTTACTAATGAGGTAAAGGTCTTTGGTAATGGTGTTTTTAATTTTGAAAATAATGCCAGCTTAGTTCAGGTATCAAATGCAGTTAATACAGGAAATATTACTTATAAAAGAGATAGCAAGCCATTACGATTTTTTGATCTTACACATTGGTCGTCACCAGTAACTCGAGTTCCCGCACTTACATTATATAGTTTTTCTCCGGGTACTTTATGGGATAAATATTTTAAATATGATCCAGTGGCAAAATGGGTGACAGTTTATAACGGAACAGAAGAAATGATTAAAGGAGTAGGTTATAGCATTCGATCACCTCAATCTTTTGATTTAAGTATACCTCAGATCTTTCACGCAGAATTTGTTGGAGTTCCTAATAATGGAGATATTTTAGGACCGGCAGCTGTTGCAGAAAAATTTACATTTTTTGGAAATCCATATCCTTCGGCAATTTATGCAGATCAATTCATATATGATAATACTGCTAATATTTATGGGACACTATTTTTCTGGACACACAATTCACTGCCAAGTCAAAGTGTTCCAGGTGACAATCGTTTTTACTATAGTGATAATGATTATGCAATTTATAATTTATCTGGTTCGACATCAATCGGGAATATGGTAGGAACTGGTGCGCCTACTCCTGGAAATCAAGATCCTCCTTCAGGGTATATTGCGGCGGGGCAAGGTTTTTTCGCTAAAGCAAGAACAACTCAAAGTGTACTCTTTACAAATTCGATGAGAGTACCTGGACGCAACAGTCAGTTTTATAAGTCTACGCAAGCAAATGTAATTGAAAAACATCGAGTGTGGTTAAATATGACAAATACGCAAGGGGCATTTAAGCAGTTATTAATCGCATATGTAACGGGCGCTACCAATTTATGGGATAATAATTACGATGCGGTAAGTATGGATGCACATCCTTACATTGATTTTTTTAGCATTAATCAAAATAAAAAATTGGTAATCCAAGGGCGTGAAGTACCTTTTGTTGCATCAGACACAATTCCTTTGGGCTACAGATCTGCTTTAGAAGGAGAATTTACAATTGCCATAGATCATACCGACGGTAATTTGGATGATCAGGTTGTTTATCTGCAAGACAACGTAACTAAAAAGCTCCATAACCTTAAATCTGGAGGTTATACTTTTACAACCACAATAGGTCTTTTTCCAAGTCGTTTTGTGCTGCGTTATACTGACCCTTCCGGTACTTTAGGAAATGAGGATTTTACGGGTCTGGAGCAATATGTTTTTGTTTCGGTTAAAGATAAAAATATAAAACTGCAGTCGACCTCAGATGAAGAAAAACTGCAAGAAACAGCTGTTTATGATATTGGTGGAAAACTGCTGTATCATAAAACAGGAATTGATAATAAAGAATGGCTCATTACAAATCTGCATTCTGGACCTCAGGTTCTTCTCGTAAAAATCACATTAGATAACGGAAAGGTTATCACAAGAAAAGTTATTTTTAACTAAGATAAAAAAGCGGTTGAGAAATAAAACTCAACCGCTTTTTTATAATTAAGCCGAACGCCTCAAATTTTCATTGGTATTTGTAATGGCCTTTTCATTTTTATAGTCAATCCATTTTTGGCCTTTAAATTTTCGCATCATGATATCAAAATGGCGCATGATAAAAACATTATAAGCCGCTTTAGATAAATTCAATATGTTTTTTGGAAAAGCACGAAGACTCATTGAAAATCCTGGAGTTAAATATTTCATATAATGCCAATAACCTTCTGGCATATACAACATTTCACCGTGTTTTAGATTAGTGATATATCCTTCAGCATTTTTAAGAGCAGGAAATTTTTCATAATCAGGATTGTCAAAATCAATGTCTTCTCTCGAAATCAAAGCATGAGGTACTTTATACATATATTTTGATTGGTCTGGCGCAAAAATCATGCACTGCTTTTCTCCATGAAAATGAAAATGAAGAATATTAGAATAATCAATGTCATAATGCATAAATACCCTTGCATTTTCTCCCCCAAAAAATAACATAGGTAATTGCTTAACCAATCTTAAACCAATATCTGGCCATAAAAAGTCATTCTTTAACGTTGGCACATCTTTCATTAAATTATAAAGAAAAATGCGGTAATTGGTAGGTTTTGATTCCAAAAGGTTAATATAATCACTCATTTTCATTTTCAGATGAGCTTGATTAAATCCTTCTTCATGGTTTACAGGGCGATCATCGTACAAAGGAACGGTGATGTTACCTGCGATATCATTAATATAGGATAATTTCCATTTTTGATAAGCCGGCCAGTCCTCGGTCAGTTCTTCAACAACAACTGGAATTTGTTTTTTTACATATTGGGAAATAAAATCTTCTCTAGAGATTTTTTTGACCCTTTCTATTTGCTTTAACTTCATTTTTATAAATAAAAAAATTGCTTATACTCTGTGCATAAGCAATTTAAAAATATTTATTGAAATTTATTAACTCTTTTAACTAAATTTTTGATTTGATCGATGCTTCAATGTTTTTTTCAATTGTGTGTCCTGGTCTTGTCCATTTAGGTTTTTCTCCTAATGAATTAAATTCAGAATCCGAAGCTTCGACTGTTTTGGGCTGTGAAACTTTTATAAACGGTTTTTGCGGAATCAATCCTAACATTTCAAACATTTTCATGTCTTCATTAACATCGGGATTTGGAGTTGTAAGTAATTTGTCTCCAGCAAATATAGAGTTTGCTCCTGCAAAAAAGCACATTGCCTGACCTTCGCGTGACATATCTGCCCTTCCTGCAGACAAGCGAACTTGTGTTTCGGGCATTACAATTCTGGTAGTGGCTACCATTCGGATCATTTCCCAAATCTCAACTGGTTTTTCTTCTTCCATCGGAGTTCCTTCAACTGCCACCAATGCATTAATCGGAACAGATTCCGGCTGTGGATTTAAGGTCGAAAGTGCCACAAGCATTCCCGCTCTGTCTTCAATACTTTCTCCCATTCCGATAATGCCGCCACTGCAAACGGTAACGTTTGTTTTACGAACATTTTCTATTGTTTGTAAACGATCTTCAAAACCACGAGTTGAAATTACATCTTTATAATATTCTTCAGAAGTATCTAAATTATGATTGTAGGCATATAAACCAGCTTCAGCCAAACGTTGTGCTTGGTTTTCGGTAAGCATTCCTAAAGTACAGCAAACCTCCATATCCAGTTTATTGATCGTACGGACCATTTCTAAAACTTGATCAAATTCTTCTCCGTCTTTTACATTTCTCCAAGCCGCGCCCATACATACGCGGGAAGAACCATTAGATTTTGCTCTCAAAGCTTGTGCTTTAACCTGACTTACAGTCATTAAATCATTTCCTTCAACTCCCGTATTATATCTCGCAGCTTGGGGACAATAACCGCAATCTTCTGGACATCCGCCGGTTTTTATAGAAAGTAAAGTAGAAACCTGAACTACGTTTGGGTCGTGTTCTTGTCTGTGAATTGTTGCTGCTTCATAAAGCAAGTCCATCAAAGGTTTAGTATAGATGGCAATTATTTCGTCTTTTGTCCAGTTGTGTTTTGTAATGCTCATGGATAAATTGTTTTTTGGAGCATTAAAAGTAAGTAAATTATGATAACAGATTATCTTACTTGTTAAAAATGAGGATTTTCAATTTTTTTTCTAAAAAGAAACACCCTAAAATCACAGAATTAAGAATTTCTATGATTTTAGAGTGCTAAAATGTTTGTTTTTATTCTGATAAATTAATCAGCTGCATATTTGTTATTCCAATACAGCATCATCATTAAAGTAACGATTACAGATGAAGCAATTCCTTCAAACAATAAACAAATGCAATACGTTGGTACTGATGGATTTCCCCCAAACATAAATGTTTCAGATAAAGTTCTTACATAAGCGTCTCCGCCTCGCGCATAACTGTAAACCAATAAACCGAATACGCTCATAGATACGCCGACTACAGAAGTAGCCATTGCAGAAACTGCATTAGATACAAAATTGGTTTCTCCCTCATGAAGGTTCATCTGCATTGTCCTATTAACACCGTAAAAGATGAAGAATACGTTGAGTGTTCTTAAGTAAAACAAATCGGCTAAACCCAAAACATTCATCAATAAAAAATAAATGCCAATTCCGAGAAAAATCAAAAAGCCGTTGGTAATTTCTTTAGGTAATTTCATAGTGGTTATTTTTAAAGAAGTTAATAGTAAATATTTGAAAAACAGTATTCTATCAAATTTACTAAAAAAATAACTACGATGATTTAAAAACAGGAAAAACTACATTATGCCCATTTTTTAAAGAAGATTTATAAAAGCCAAAGCCTCGTTCTGATCTTGCTTAAGCTGTGCTTTTAAAGCATCAATAGAACCGAATTTTTGCTCTTCGCGAATGTAACGCAGCAATGAAACCTCAATATTTTGATCGTAAATGTCTTTGTCGAAATCAAAAAGATGCACTTCGATAGTTTGTTTTTCGCCATTCACAGTCGGATTAAAGCCAATATTCATCATGCCGTAAACAATTTCTTCGTTTATAACAGCTTTTACAACATAAACACCAATTTTTGGGATCAGCTTATAATCTTCTTCAATGTGAATATTTGCAGTAGGAAAACCAATAGTTCTTCCTAATTGTTTGCCTTTTACAACTGTACCGCTCAAAAAGTAATTGTAACCTAAATATTCGTTTGCCAAAGCCATATTGCCTTCGTTTAGAGCTTTTCTGATTTTGGTTGAACTTACCGAAACATCCTGAATTTCTTCAGCTGAAATTTGTTCTACTTCAAAGCCGTATGCTGCACCAAAAGCAATCAAATCATCAATATTTGCAGTTCTATTGCGGCCGAAACGATGATCATGCCCGATAATTATTTTCTGAATCTGAAATTTATCTACCAAAATAGTGTGAACAAATTCTTCTGCAGTCAGTCTGGAAAAGCTTTCATCAAAAGGGTGAACGATAAGATTTTCAACACCGCTTGCTTCCAGAAGTTTTATTTTTTCGGTGATAGTATTCAGCAGTTTTATTTCAGATTTTTCTTGAAGAACCATTCGCGGATGCGGAAAAAAAGTCAGTACTAAACTTTCGTATTTTCCGTCTTCAGTATTTTGTGTAATTCGTTCCAGAATTTTTTTGTGACCAATATGCACGCCGTCAAAGGTCCCAAGAGTTAAAATTGTTTTCTTGGTTGACTGAAAATCGTTTATAGAATGAAAGAGCTTCAAAACAAATTATTTAAGATGCTGCAAATTTATACTTTTATGTTTTAAATATAATACTAGCTAAATCGAATTTTAACTGTCAGAGATTTCTTTTTGTGAAAATAAGCCGACTCGTCGATTAAAAAACATTAATTGTCTTATATATTGTACAATTTAAATTAATTGAAGTAATTTTGATATTATATCTTCATAGTATGAAAAAACAATTACTTTATATATTTTTCATTTTTTGCTTCACGAACGTTAATGCTCAGAATGATGGTTTGTGGCAAAAGGTAAGTTCCTCTTCATCGCTTTCGCGAAAAGCAAATATTTTAGGATCTGGAAAGTTGTATTATAAATTAAATGCAGATTTACTAAGTTCTAAACTTGCCTCAACAACAAGTAAATTAGCATCAAGCAATAAAACTGAAATAACAATTCCGAATACAGAAGGAGTTTTGGAACGTTTTTCGGTTTGGGAATCATCTAATTTTGATCCGGAATTGCAATCCAAATACCCAGAAATTAGAGCATATGAAGGAAGAGGAATAGATGACAAAAATGCTAAAATACATTTTAGTGTGGCTCCAATTGGAATGCAGACAATGGTTTTTCGTGCTGCAAAACCTACTGAATATATAGAGCAGAATCCTGATGATAAATCGGAATATGTTTTATTTAAATCTACAGAGGATGCAGATTCTAAAATGCGTTTAGACTGCAAAACTGCTAATGTGATTTCTGAAAATAAAGCATCAACTACTGCAAAAACGGCTTCAAATGCCAAGCAGTTTAAAACACTTCGTCTGGCTTTATCTTGTACAGGAGAATATACTGCTTTTTTTGGAGGAACAAAACAAGGAGCATTGGCAGGAATGAATGCGACTCTGACTCGTGTAAATGGAGTTTTTGATCGTGATCTTTCTGTAAAAGTAGTTTTGGTCGCGAATAATGATGCTGTTATTTATACAGATGCTTCGACGGATCCTTATTCAATAGCTTCGGTAGGAGCGGCTACCAACAATCCAACTTGGGGACAGCAGGTTCAAACGACTTTGACCAATGTTATTGGCGATGGAAATTATGATATCGGACATTTGTTTGGAGCTTCGGGCGGCGGAGGTCTTGCTAACTGTATTGGTTGTGTTTGTGTGAGCCCAACTTCTAGCGCTCCTCTTGCAAAAGGAAGTGCTTTTACTTCTCCAGCAGATCAAAGACCGCAAGGTGATACTTTCGATATAGATTTTGTTGCCCACGAAATGGGACATCAGCTTGGTGGATCTCATACTTTTTCGCATGCACTCGAGGGATTAGGTACAAGCTATGAGCCTGGAAGTGGTTCAACAATTATGGCTTATGCAGGTGTAACGGATGGCTATAATGTTCAAAATAATTCTGATGATTATTTTTCTTATGCAAGTATTAATCAAATACAAAATAATCTAGCTGGAAAAACGTGTCCAGTAACTACAGCAATAACTAATAATCCTCCAGCAATAAGTGCAGGAGAAGATTATACAATTCCAATAAGTACAGCATTTGTTTTAAAAGGAACAGGATCAGATACTGAAGGGAATTCTATAACATACACTTGGGAACAATATGATAATGCCACCACCACTTCAGGTGCAAATAGTGTTGCGTATGCCACAAAACCAAATGGTCCAATGTTTAGATCTTTTTTGCCTACAGCTTCACCAGTTCGTTATATGCCGGCTTTCAGTTCGGTGTTAAATAATCAATTAACAACAACTTGGGAATCGGTTTCTTCTATAGCAAAAACAATGAATTTTACATTAACAGGAAGAGATAATGCTCCAGAGGGAACAGCGCAAACTAGTACAGATGCGATGGTCGTGACAGTAAGTGCAGCCGCGGGGCCGTTTGCTGTAACTTCGCAAAATACTGGAGATGTTGCATGGGAAAAGGGATCAACACAAACTATTACTTGGAGCGTTAATAATACAAATACACTTCCGGGATCTTCAAATGTAAATATAAAATTATCTATCGATGGAGGTTTGACATTTCCAACGACACTGGCTACAAGTACTCTAAATGATGGTTCAGAAACGGTATTGATTCCTTCTAACATTGAGGCGTCTACGAATTGCAGACTTTTGATAGAACCTGTAAACAATATTTATTATGCTTTAAATACCACTCCTTTTGCGATTGGATATTCTGTTGCAATTGATTGTTCTACTTATAATTTTGACGGAGGATATTCAACTGGTAATGGGTCAGTCTTTATAAATAAAACGGTTTCGGTGCCATCTGCAGTAGGAACTATTTCAGATGTTAATGTTTCTGTGAATGTTACACACGCAAGATTTTCGGATCTCGAAATGCAGATTGTAAGTCCAAGCGGAACAGTTGTAACTTTATTTAATAAAAGCTGTGGCACTACAAATTCGACTTTGGCTCTTCAATTTGATGACAGCGGAAGTGTTTTAAATTGCGGTACAACTACTAGCCAAATTGTAATTCCAGCCAGCTTATTAAGTGCTTTTAATGGAGAAAATCCGCAGGGAAATTGGACTTTTGGAGTTCGTGACTCTACAGTTGGAGCACTTGGCACAATAAATTCAGCTTCGGTAAATATCTGTAATAGAGTATATACACTTGGGGATTCAGATTTTGAAAATATTGATTTTGCATTATTTCCAAATCCAAACAAAGGAAATTTTACCATTCAATTTAGCAGAGATTCACTTAAAGAAGTTAAAGTGTATGTTCATGATATTTTAGGTAAATACGTTTACAGTAAAACTTTTCAAGGTTCAGGCTATTTTATTCAAGATATTCAATTGCCAAATGTGCCCAATGGCGTTTATCTAGTTACGGTTACCGATGGAGAAAAAAGAACAGTAAAGAAAATTTTGGTGAATTAAATCTGTTTAAATGCCAAATGTTTTAAAATCCAAATTCCAGTACTAATTGGAATTTGGATTTTTTTGTTGACATTTATTTTAAGAGTTCGCCATCGCCATACAGACAATGCTGATTTTTGCTCCCGGAATTTTTAGTAATGCTCTGGAACAAGCCTCGAGTGTTGCGCCAGTTGTAAGAACGTCATCAACAATCATGAAATGTTTATCGTGATCTGCTTCGTTGAATTCTACATCAAAAATATTCTCGATATTTTCTGATCTTCCTAAAAGATTTTTTTTGGATTGTGTTTTAGAATATACTTTTCGGAATAAAATTTTTTCATTAAAAGGAATTTCAAAACCAGAAGCAATTGCTTTTCCAAAAGTCGTAACTTGATTATAGCCTCGTTCTTTAAATTTCTTTTTATGAAGCGGCACCGGAATTACAAAATCAAAAGGAATTTCTAATTGAATCTCTTTTAAATCTTCGGCGTACCAACTTCCTAAAACGGTTCCAATTTCTTCGTGGCCTTTATATTTTAGATTATGAATTAATTCTTGTACAATTCCCTTTTTATTAAAGTATAAAAATGCCGAGGCAAATTGCACGTCAACTTTACCATAAAACTTTTTTACGGCTTGATTTTTTGGATCTAAATGATATTGAGTAAGAGGTAATTCGTGGCGGCAGGAAGTACAGAAAACAATTTCATTCTGCAATAAAATGGCGCGGCATCCGTCACAGACTTTCGGGAAAAACAGATTTATTAGGTAATTAATCACAAAAAGAGAGATTTTATTTACAAAAATAACAAAATCAATACTTCAAACTTTATTATTTTTCTTTTTTTTAAAGGTACTTTTTATATTTTTGCATCATTATGGCAAAACAAGAAGATATATTTAAGAATGTGGTTTCGCACGCAAAAGAGTACGGATTTATTTTTCCGTCAAGCGAAGTTTACGACGGACTGAGTGCTGTTTATGATTATGCACAGAATGGTGTCGAATTAAAAAAGAATATCCGTGAATATTGGTGGAAATCAATGGTTCAGATGAATGAGAATATTGTCGGCCTTGATGCTGCGATATTAATGCATCCAACAACTTGGAAAGCTTCTGGACACGTTGATGCATTCAACGATCCATTAATTGATAATAAAGATTCTAAAAAAAGATATAGAGCAGACGTTTTGGTTGAAGATTATGCTGAAAAGATCAATCAAAAAGCTCAAAAGGAAATCGAAAAAGCAAGAGCCCGTTTTGGTGATGCTTTTAATGAGGAAGAATTTGTTACAACAAATGCCCGCGTTATGGAATATCTTTCAAAATATAAAGAAATTTTATCAAGGCTGGCAAAAGGAATGAGCGAAGATCTTCAGGATGTAAAAGCATTAATCGAAGAACTTGAAATCGCTGATCCTGAAACTGGTTCTAAAAACTGGACAGACGTTAAACAGTTCAACTTAATGTTTGGAACAAAACTTGGAGCTTCTGCAGACTCTGCAATGGATTTATATTTACGTCCGGAAACAGCTCAAGGTATTTTTGTAAACTTTTTAAATGTTCAGAAATCGGGTCGTATGAAAGTTCCTTTTGGAATTGCTCAAACAGGTAAAGCTTTCAGAAATGAAATCGTTGCAAGACAATTCATTTTCCGTATGCGTGAGTTCGAGCAAATGGAAATGCAGTTTTTTGTGCGTCCAGGCGAAGAAATGAAATGGTACCACCACTGGAAAGAAACGCGTTTAAAATGGCATTTATCTTTAGGTTTAGGGCAGGAAAACTACCGTTTTCATGATCACGAAAAATTAGCGCATTATGCAAATGCAGCTGCAGATATCGAATTTAATTTCCCATTCGGATTTAAAGAATTGGAAGGAATTCACTCTCGTACTGATTTCGATTTAAAAGCACACGAAGAATATTCAGGAAGAAAATTACAATATTTCGATGCTGAATTAAACCAAAATTACGTTCCTTATGTAGTAGAAACGTCTGTTGGTTTAGATCGTATGTTCCTGGCTGTTTTTGCAACTTCATTAAAAGAAGAAACATTAGAAGACGGATCAACAAGAACAGTTTTAAAATTACCAGCAGTTTTAGCGCCAACCAAAGCAGCAGTATTACCATTGGTTAAAAAAGATGGTTTACCAGAAATTTCAAGAAAAATCATCGAAGATTTGAAATGGGATTTCAATGTGGCATATGATGAAAAAGATGCGGTAGGACGTCGTTACAGAAGACAAGATGCTTTAGGAACGCCATTCTGTATTACAGTAGATCATCAAACACTTGAAGACGAAACAGTAACAATTCGTCATAGAGATACAATGAAACAAGATCGTGTAAAAATTACTGAACTAAGAGCTATTATCGAAAATGAAGTTTCGATGAAAAACTGGTTAATGAAAATGTAATCTTTACAGCTTATACTATAGATCCCAAATTCCGTAAAGGAGTTTGGGATTTTTGATTTTTAAAAACGGGTATTTTATCGATGTTTTTTGCATTTCATCATTTTGTATCAACATTTTAATGTAATGTGTTAACAATGAAATATTTAAAAATCTAAAATCCGTATTTTTAAATGCGGATAAATGCCAAACTAAATTTTTTCGCATTCGGTCAAATTGAGTCATTTTTTTGATTATGATTGTAAAGTGAGAAAAAGCAACAAAACCAAAAATTGAAGAAGTATTCGTATATTATAATTGATGATGATGCTGAAAGTATTTTGAAGACCAAAACAACCGCTGCAGGTTTTTCAGAATTATCTTTTACAGCATCGGCATCAAATTTTCAAGATGGTTTAAATTTAGTTTTAGAGCACAAGCCGGTCTTAATTTTTCTCGAAATAGAGCCAAAAGATTTATCGAGTCAGTTGTCTCTGACTTTTATCAGCGAATTGCACCGCTTTTTTCAGGAGATTCCCAAAATAATTATTACTACAAATAAAAAAGATAAAGCTTTTGACGCAATTCAATATAACGTCTTTGATTATCTTTTAAAACCAATTGCACATATTGATCTTCTAAAAACCGTTTTGAAGCTTAAAAAAGCTAATTTAGAGTCTAAAACGGTACCATTTAAAGAAGAACCAACTTCTATCGTGATTGATAATGTAAATAATGTGACAATTCCTCAAAATGTCGAAAAACCATTAACAATCTGTATAAAATCATACGGTGATTATCGCTATTTAAACGCCGCAGATATTTGTTACTTTCAAGCTGATAATAATTCGACCGATATTTATTTAAATACGGGTGAAATGATCACAGCATTTAAAACGTTAAAGCATTTTGAGAGTGTTTTGACCTATCCTTTTATTCGGATTCACAATAGTTATGTAATTAATCGAAATTATATTTCTAGAATTCACAGCGGAAACTCAATCTGTTACATAAAAAACTCATCCAAAAAGATTCCATTTTCTAAAACCTATAAAGCAAATGTCGATTTGATAATTGCCGATTTTGCTGCAGGAAATTACTTAGAAATCTAAAAACCAGATGTTTACCTCGATTTGCTATCCATTGACTATCAATTGGGTATGATCTACCATAAACTCAATTTTTTGTATAAATTTTTGTGGATCTCCGTATTAGTTTTACACCATGAAACGCAGCAAACAGCGAATCATTCTCCAAAAAAATAAACAAACATTAAAAACCTCAGGTCATGAAAAAAACAGCTTTGACATTCGGATTATTATCTTTAGTAATGGTTGCAACTTCTTTTGCAAATCCTACAACTCCAAATACTTCTAGTGAAAATTTAAGTATTGTTCCTCCTGGAGGTTCTAGTGCTGGTGGTGGTAGAAAACAAGATTTCCATGCAACAGAAAATAAAATTGAAATTAAAAGTAATAATTTTTCTGATGTTAATCAATCTTTAGGCGGAAGCAGAAAAGTAGATTAATTAGAAGAAAAAATTCAAATATTTAGGCTGTCAAATTTTGGCAGCCTTTTTTTATGTCTTTAGTTTTAGTATTTTTGGTAAAATTCACAACTTCTATTGAAAAGAAAATACCTAATAGTATTGTTTGTATTGTTGTTTGTTTCTGCCTGTACCAAGAAAAAAACTTCAGATAATCTATCTTCTTCTAAAGATAGCCTTATTACCTATTTAGATTTGGCTAATGATATCAATTTGAGTTATGATCTTAAACAACAAAATGCAAAAAAAGCATTTTCGATTGTTAACGGTCAGGAAAATGATTCTCTTTACAGGGTCAATCTCTTTAAGATTGCTAATAGATATTATAATATGAATGATTTTAAATCATATCGCGATATATCACAATTAGCTTTAGAGAGCTCTATAACAGGAAAAGATTCAGCAAGTTCGGCTAAAGCTTATTCATATTTAGGAGATTATTATAGCTCAGCAGCGATTTCAGATAGTGCTTATAGGCATTATTTTAAGGCTCAAAAAATTTATACACAAATTAATGATGATCTTAATTTGGCGAAAACGCTAATAAGTAAAGCCAACTTACAGTTTAACGAAGGTGATTTTTTTGAAAGTGAAATCGGGGTATTCAAAGCTTTAGAAATATTGAAGAGTGAAAATAATGTAAATGATAAACTTTATGAATGCTATAATCTGCTTGGAATTCTTTATAATGAGAAAGAAGAATTTAATAAAGCTTTAGAATATCAAAACAAAGCACTTAGTACATTAAAAGATAAATCAATTCCAACAGACCTTCAATTAAAAGCGACGTCATTAAATAATATTGGTTTCATTTATATAAATAAAGGTGATTATAAAAAAGCTATAGTTTACTTTGAAAGAGGATTAGCTGAGAAAAATCTATTTAAAGAAAAGACCATCTTGTATGCAATGTTATTGGATAACTTAGGGTACGCTAAATTTAAATCTGGAAAGACAGATGGTCTTCCAGATGACTTTTACAGATCTTTAAAAATTCGAGATAGTTTAGGGTTAAGGGCAGCGATGATTTCTAATCAAATTCGATTATCTGAATATTATGCTTCTAAGAAAGACACTTTTAAAGCGATGCAATTTGCAAAGCAGGCTTTATTAGTTTCTCGCTCTTCTGGAAAATTAAATAATACTCTAGGGGCTTTAAAGCAAATTGCGATTGTTGATCCTGAAAACGCATCAAAATATTCAAAAGAGTACATTCAATTGAATGATAAAATGCTCAAAGCAGAACGTAAAATGGGAGAAAAATTCTCTCGAATCGAGTACGAAACCAACGAAATAAAAGATCAAAATTCCAATCTTCAGGAAAAAAATAAAACTTTGGTTTATGTTTTTAGTATTTGTACATTGCTCGGATTGTTTTTTTATGTTTATAAAACCCAGCAGGCAAAAAATCGTGAGCTTCTTTTTAAACAACAGCAGCAGATTGCAAATGAAGACATCTACAATATGATGATTTCACAGCAAAATGAAATTGAACTAACAAGGATCAAGGAAAAGAAAAAAGTTGCGCAAGACTTGCATGATGGAGTTTTGGGACGAATGTTTGGTATTAGAATTAGTTTGGACAGTCTGGATAAGGTTGATGAAGCCGAAGCAGCTTCTAAAAGGAAAAAGTATTTAGCCGAGCTTAAAAGTATTGAACAGGATATTCGTGAAATTTCTCACGATTTAAATAGAGAAAAATCGGAATTGATTAATAATTTTATTGTTATTCTTGGAAAACTATTTGAAGACCAAAGAAATACATATAGTTCAAAATTAATTACTTCTTTTGATCCTGATGTTAAATGGGAATTAATTAGTAATATTGTCAAGATCAATTTATATCGGATTATTCAAGAAGGACTTCAAAACTGTAATAAATATGCACAAGCAGATATTATTAAAGTGGAGTTTAAAAATGAAGATGATATTTTGATCCTGACTATCGAAGATGACGGAATAGGATTTAATACCAGCAGAACCAAAAACGGAATTGGTTTGCATAATATTGAATATAGAGCAGCAGAATGTAAGGGTACAGTTACTATAAAATCTGCCAAAGATGAGGGGACAATCCTCATTATAAAAATCCCAATAGATCCCAATAATAACCTGCAAAATAATGAACTTTGATTTAACAGCTCCAGTTCCGCAATTAGTTAAAAAGAATATTCTGATAGTAGATGATCATCCATTTATTATTGAAGGGTATAAAAATGCGATAATTCGTTATAAGCCAAAACAATATGAATTTTTTATTTCACAAGCTCATGATTGCAGATCTGCTTATGATATAATTGAAAATGACAACACACCTGTATTTGATATTGCTTTTTTAGATATCAGTATGCCTCCGTACGAAGAAAAAGAGATTTTTTCGGGTGAAGATCTGGCGAAATTACTTTCAGTAAAAATGCCTTCTTGCAAGATCGTTCTGCTTACTATGTATACAGAACTTCTAAAAATAAAAACAATAATCAGAACGATTCAGCCAAATGGTTTGATCATTAAAAATGACCTGACTTTTGAAGAACTGCTTCTGGCTTTTGATAAAGTAATGAAAAGCGAAAAATATTACAGTCATTCTGTAGTTAAGATGCTGAACCAATCTACGCACAATGCAATTGAAATAGATCAATATGATAAACAGATATTAGTTCATTTATCAAAAGGGATAGCGGGCAGTGAGATGCTTCAAAATATTCCAATTTCCTTAAATGCAATTGAAAAAAGAAAGAAACACCTGAAAGAACTGCTAAAAATTAGAAGCGGTTCTGACGAAGATTTGCTTAAAGAAGCCAAAAGTAAAGGGCTTTTTTAAAAAATGAAATCCCAAAAATGAAAATTCCAAATTCCAATACGTTAATCGCTATTAGAATTTGGAATTTTTTTATTTAGAATTTTCAAAAAAAATTTATTCTGTCAAAGCATCCCATCCACGTGCTTTTAAAGCAATTTTTGTGTTGGCACGAGTTACAAGATGAATTCCTTCATTTTCTTCGGCCATGTGACCGATAACGGAGAAATTTGGGTTTCCTTTTATTTTGTCAAAATCATTAATGTCAATTGTAAATAAAAGTTCATAATCCTCGCCTCCATTTATGGCAACAGTTGTACTGTCGATATTAAATTCTTCGCAAGTCGAAATAAATTGCGGATCCAATGGAAGTTTATCTTCGTATAAATTACAACCTACTTTTGACTGCTTACAGATATGAATAATCTCAGATGAAAGTCCGTCTGAAATATCAATCATTGCAGTTGGTTTAATATCTAAAGCATGAAGTAAAGTTCGAACATCTTTTCTTGCCTCAGGTTTTAACTGGCGTTCTACTAAATAAGTATACAGATCTAAATCGGGCTGATTATTTGGATTAACTTGGAAAACTTGTTTTTCGCGCTCCAAAACCTGCAGTCCCATATAAGCCGCACCAAGATCACCCGTTACAACTAATAAGTCGGTTTGTTTGGCTCCATTTCGGTAAACCAATTCATCTTCGTCTGCTTCTCCAATTGCAGTTATGCTGATAATTAAACCTTTTTGAGATGAGGTTGTGTCACCGCCAATTACGTCAACTTTATATTCTTTTGCAGCATGCGTAATTCCATCAAACAATTCTTCTAAAGCTTCAAGAGGAAAACGATTTGAAACCGCTACCGAAACTGTAATTTGTGTCGGTCTTGCATTCATGGCGCAAATATCAGATATATTTACCACAACAGATTTATATCCTAAATGCTTTAAAGGCATATAAGCCAAATCAAAATGAACTCCTTCTATTAATAAATCAGTAGAAACTACTACTTTTTTATCTTTAAAATCAAGAACAGCAGCATCATCACCAATACTTTTTAATGTTGATTCTTGAGTAACATCAAAATTTTTGGTTAAATGTTCAATTAAGCCAAATTCGCCCAATTGCGCTAAACTAGTTCTTTGTTGATTTTTATCTTCAATCATTTTTTTAAGGTGCAAAGGTTTTTAAGGTGCAAAGGTACAAAGGTTTTTTTTAAAGATGCTAAGATTCTGAGATGCTAAGATTTTAATTTTTTTTAGACGTTTATTTTTTAGAGACACATTGCAGTGCGTCTTTGCACAGTATTTACAAATAATTATCGTTTCATGCTAAAATGAGATCTGAATTCCTGAATTATGCCGTTTTGGGTATAAGTAACCCGAAACCAGTAGTCGGAAGAAGGAAGCGGACTTCCATCGAAATTACCATCCCAGCCAGCACCAGAAGGCTTAATCATTTTTAGTAATTTGCCATAACGATCGTAAATAGTGATGACAGCATCAGGTTGATAAGCCAGATCGGGGATATTCCAAGTGTCATTGTAACCATCGTTGTTTGGAGTGAAAAATTTTGGGTACTTCAGCACTTTGGCAAATAAAATAAAATTATCACAATTGGCTTTTATATCTCTTATTGTAATAGCATGTTCTCCAGAGTCAACATTCTTGAATATATTGCTGGTTTGAAAATCGCCATCATCCAGCTGATATTCATAGGTTCCGAAACCATTAGACAGGTTTACAATAATATCAATATTATCTTCGAATTCATCAGACACAGTTACGGTTGCAATTGCCGGACTCGATTTTTCGACAGTTACAGTAGCTGGATTATAACCGCAGTCGTTACCAATATCTGGTACGTTTTTCACGGGCACAACAGTATAAATTCCTTCCTTAATAGCGGTATAAATTGGCCCTGTGCCCACTTTACTTTCGTTAAAATACCACTCGACAGTATAATCTGGTGAATTAATGCCTGAATTCAATTGTGCTGAATGCTGTAGGTTTCCTGTTTGATAATCGACACAAATGACTCCGTTTGGTATAGCGAAATTTTTTAAAGGATAAATAGTAATGTAAAAATCATCCTGAGCAAAACAGCTTGAATTTGTAGCCGCGGCTGCGTAGATATACATTTTCTGGCTGGCACTTATTTTCTGCCCTGCTGCATATTGAGTTCCGGCTGCGTTGGCTTCACTAAAATAATTACCGACGGCTAAAGGAGGCAAAGTATAACTTTCGCAAATAGCAACATCAGGAGTGCTTGCTAATACAGGAGTTGGGGAAATGGTAACTGAAAAACTCTTTTCACTACCGCAGGTTAGACGTGTGCCCACAACAGCATAAACATAAATGGTCTGCGAGGTTTTTAATATGGTTCCAGCTGCAATAACGGGACCTTTTCCTCCTGGTTGTGCAAAATAATTACCCAATTTTAACGGTGGCAAAGTATAACTGTCGCAGACATTTATATTACTAAAGTTTCCAACATCTATTCCGTTGTAATTAACTTTAAAAAAGGTTTCATTGCTGCAGGAAGTAAAATCGGCCCATTCATTATAAATATAAATGGTTTGTGTTGTATTGATAATTGTTCCTTCGGGAAGCTGAGTTCCTGAACCTTTTGGGCCTCCTGCAGCGGTGTAATATTTTCCATTTTTAAGTTTTGGAAGTTTGAAATCGTTGCAGGTTACTACATCTGTAAAACTGTCAACCAGAGGAAGAGGTCTGATTTCGACAGTAAAACTATGCTCATTTGTACATTCCGGCCCTACAGAAAAGACATAAATAGTTTGTGTCGAGGTAATGATGTCGCCTGCTTTTAGTCGTGTTCCTCCACCGTTGGTTCTTGTAAAATAGTTACCATTTGTTAATGGAGTTAAAACATATCGTGCACATTCCAGTCTATTCGCGGGCGTATCTACCAATGGCAGCGGCTTTATAGTAATTTCATATTTTAGATTTTCGGTACAATTGGGTGCAGTTGTAGTTGCTGCATAATAATATATGGTTTGCGAATTGGTGATAACAGTTCCTGCTGGAATATTTTTTCCCTGACCACCTGGACTTTCATAGTAGCCGCCAATAGCAATGGGAGGCAAAGTAAAACTGCCGCATCTTGAAATCGGAACAAAAATTGGAGAATTTACAATGTCAATTTTAAAAGAATTTTCATTGGTACATCTTCCGTCATTGGCAAAAATATATACGGTCTGACTCGAAGTTATCCTGTCTCCCGCATTCAGGGCTCGCCCTAGACCTCCAGATAATGTAAAATAATTTCCGTTTGCCAAAGTTGGTAATGTGTACGAATCGCAGGTTACTACATTGGCAGGTTTATCTACCGCTGGTAAAGGATAAACTGTAAAGGGTACGGCTATGTCACGACACACCGCTCCATTTATCACGGCATAATAATAAATAGTCTCACTGGTTGTAAATACTGTTCCAGCGGGAATTGAATTTCCTTGCCCTCCAGACTGGGTAAAGAAACCGCCTACGGGCACGGTTGGAATGATATATTGACCGCAGGTCTCTTTTTTAAAACCAATTTCGTAAATCAGGATTACATTAAAGCTGGTCTCGTTAGTACAGTTGTTTGTTGTTGGTGCTTTGAAAATATAATAAACACCGCCTTTAGTGATAACATCTCCAGCATTTAGTTTAGTTCCTGTTCCATTTGGTCCTGTATGGTATTCGCCATTTGTAATTGGAGGCAATGTATAGCTATTGCAGGCAATAACATTCGGAATAATATCTACTGGCGGCAGTGAATTTATTATGACATTGAAATTAACTGTAGTATAACAAGACGAACTCGAGACATTTTCAACCCTTACCCAAATTGTTTGAGGCGATTGTGAAAAAGAGGTAATAAATGCCTTCGGATCAGAAATATTATTTCTGGCACTGTTGGCATCTATTTCGCTGTTGTAGTATCTGATTTTATATTCTGACGAATTTAATCCATTTAGTATAATGGTTTCCTGAACAGTTAAATCAACGGATACATTGTTAGAAATATTACAAGCAGTTAAGTCTGGTGGTTTTACAACATTGATGGGATTAGTTATCAATAAATTAAATGAAATTAAATTGTCACAAAAAAAGGTTTTATCATAAACAGGCACCACTTTTATATATATGGTTTGGTTTCCGGAACTTGTATAAGATGTTAATTGATTTTCGGGTATCATGGGGCCATTTGCATTGGCTGAAGCTAAGGAATCAAAATAATAAACAGCATATTTAGTTGGATCGATCCCTAATGCAGTTACATTATTTTGAGTTAAATCATATTGATAAATGCCAGTTGTGCTGTAACAGGCAGTTAAGTTTTTGGGAGATGTAATAACCAGTTCTTGAATTACAACTTCGTCTTTAACCACACAGCCGGAAAGTGTTGCTGTAACTCCGTAAGTTCCCGCTTTATCGACTGTCAAAGAATTAGTGGTTTCATTTGGAATGACCGCTCCATTTAACGTCCATACATAACTGAAATTACCAACAAGATCAGATTTAAGGGTGATTTTTTCGCCTTGGCAAATGGTTCTGTCGGGGCCTAAATCCATAGTGGTCATAAAACTGCCTCCTTTTATGAAAACTGCCGAATCATAATTGCTGTCGTTATAATCGCCAATAGCCAGTTTTATACGATAAGTTCTGTTTGGAATTACCGTTGAAGCAGCAGTTAAAACTTTGGTTTCTCCTCTCATATTGATAGGCGACTGCGATGGATTCGCAACATTATAACGATCAAATAAAGTAGCATTGGCTGATAAACAAGACGAATTATATTGTTGATCTCTAATGTTCTTAACCGAAACAGGCGTATTTGTTCCTGGGAGTACAGCAAGATTTGTTGAAATTCCCGTTGTTAAATCTGTCAATATGAAAGCAAAAACATCACTGAATCCACATTGAAATTCACCATATTCATTCGAAGCAAAAAGAAAATCAAAGCTAAAATTGCTTGATAATGGTGTAAAATCAAATTGAATAAAACTGACGTCTGTAACGGGTACAACTTGTCCGTTATTATCACTGATAACCTGCAGATCACTATCAGCAGCATTATTCAATTGACTGCTTTCGTTGTTGCCGCTGTATGATCCTTCAGTATATTTGGCGATTCCATTTCGTATAATGATGCCGCTAGAAATCGGAAAGTTTGGATTGGTGTTTGTGAATTTACCGATACCCTGATGTGACGAGAATTTGAAATTACTTTCGTTAGAACAGCCATTCTGCATCAACTCCGAACGTATCAGTTCAGGTATGTCCAAAGATGTTGTGTCGACTATAATTCCTTGTGCTGAAGATATTGCCGAATAAAATAATAAAAGTAGAAATAGAAGAAATTTCATAATTCATTATTTGCTGTAATCTTAAAGTTACGAAATTATTTCTTTTTAGCGTTTTGATTGTCAGTATTTTATGATTTTATTTCGCTTTTTGAATAAAAATGAATTATAAATTTAATTTTGTTAAAATGTAAAATATATAGATAAATGGGTGGAGAGAATGTAGAATTTAGTTACGGTTAAAGAATGAATAATAAAATATTATAAAATTATTTTTTCCTGCTGACAAACTGTTGTCACCAGCCCAACTTACTTTTGAAGTATTAAAAATATTTAAACTTTAAAACCATGAAAACATTAGAAGCACAAGTTATTACTTCAGAAGATTTGTTAAAACACTGGCAAGGGCACAGAACCCTGACTCGTCGTTTAATTGAAATTTTTCCTGAAAAAGATTTCTTCGAATTTTCAATAGGAGGGATGCGTCCTTTCGCAAAATTGGTTGATGAACTTTTAGCGATTGCAGTTCCAGGACTTAAGGGAATTGTAACGAAACAAACTGAAGCATTTTCGGAAGGAGGAGAAAAATTGATTTTTAAAGCGCAGTATCTTGAAAAATGGGATGAAGCTACAGAAGAAATTAATAAATACTGGGAGCAGTTATCGGTTGAAGATTTCAGCGAAACATTCAATCTTTTTGGGCAATATGAATTTCCTGTAATTCAGAATATTTTATATTTTATTGATAACGAAGTACATCATCGCGGACAGGCTTATGTGTATTTAAGAGCTTTAAATATCGAACCTCCATTTTTCTGGGAAAGATAAATCTTAGAAAAATAAATAAAAAAACTCCCAAAGATCGAATCTAATTCTCTTTGGGAGTTTTTTTATAAAAGTCTTTTTTTATTAATATCGAGAAGATTCAGCACTTTTTCCTTTAGTATTTCTGGTTCTAGAATTTTGGCATAATCTCCAAACATAAGAAACCATCTCGGGAAACCGCTTTCTATATCTCGACACATAAAAGTCATTTCTATTTGATCGCCAATTTCTTTTTCTGAAACAAAACCATGATATTTTCTTTCGGTTGCCAAATAGCGTGCTATTTTCTTTTCAATCAAAATACGGACTTTAGTTGTCGTGCAGGTTTCTGTTTTATTTAAATACGTTTCTAATGCATCATGTTCGATTGTAAAATCAAGTTCTGTTTTTTTAATTTGGTGAATACGATCCGTTCTAAACTGACGATAATCTTTTCGCAAATGACAGTAACCTAGAAAATACCAATTATTATTGTCATGAAAAACTCCAACAGGTTCTAGATTTCGCTGCGTTGTTTCATCTTTATCATAAGTTTTATAGGTCAAAAGAATCTGCTTCTTTTCGGCAATACTTTCAAACAAAACAGCTAAAGTGTTTGGAGAATTATCATTAAACATTGGCTCTGCCGTCTGCATAACCACTCTCGATTCAATGTTCGAAAGCCAGTCTTTGTCTGTACTTCTTAAAACCGATTTGAGTTTGTACATCGCAGATGTGTAATGCGTTCCTAAAGAAGGATCGGTAAATTTCTGCATCAGTTTTTCGGCCGCAATAAAGCTGCTCACTTCTTCGCGGGTAAACATAACAGGAGGAAGTCGATAACCATCCATTAAAGCATAGCCTACACCAGCTTCACTGTATATAGGAACGCCAGATGCTTCGAGCGTTCTAATATCCCTGTAAATAGTTCGTAAACTGCAGTCGAAACGATCTGCCAATTCTTGTGCTTTTACAATCTTTTTAGATTGTAATTGTATAAGAATCGCAACAATTCGGTCAAATCGTTTGGGAGTTTCGTCGAGCATTTTTTTTAAGATTCTAAGTTTCTGAGTTACTGAGGCACTAAGTTTTTTTGCTAATTCAAAGATACAAATGTAAAAAGTAAAGAGAAATAAAAAAGCTGTTCTAAACTAGAAAAGCTTTTACATTATAAGACGAATTAATTTAAACATTTTTTTGCATCTTTACAGAATTATAGTATTAAATTTTAGAATATAGAATGAAACTTCCTTTTGAGTCAGTTATTTTTGGTTATGAAATCAATATCCATTTAGTTTTAGAATATCTGGCATTTTTTTTAGGATATCGATATTATGTTTTTTTGAGAAAAAGAACGAACGATACTATTGTTTCTTCCAACAGATTATCAATCATATTGGGAGCTGCAATTGGAGCTTTTTTAGGTTCTAGAATTATGGGTTTTTTGGAAAATCCTGTTTTTCATCTTGATGAAACATCGATTTTAGACCTCTTCAATGCGAAGACCATTATGGGGGGATTGTTTGGAGGGCTTTTGAGCGTTGAAATTGCTAAGAAGGTGATAGGAGAAAAAGAATCATCGGGAGATTTATTTACCTTTCCGATTATTCTGGGAATTTTTATAGGAAGAACTGGTTGTTTTTTATCTGGAACCAATGAGTTTACATATGGAAAAGAAACGACCTTTTTTACGGGTATGAATCTTGGCGACAATATTATGAGGCATCCAATTGCCTTGTACGAATTAATTTTTCTGATCATTTTATTTTTTGTTCTGAAGAAATTAAAAAATAGAAATAAAAAAAACGGACTTATATTTCAGTATTTTATGATCGCCTATTTTGCATTTCGCTTTTTTGTAGAATTTCTGAAACCCAATTATTTCCTGATTTTTGGAATAAGTTCGATTCAGATTTTATGTTTGATTTGTCTGCTCTATTATAACAAAACAATTTTAAATTTATTTGTAAAAAATGCCAGTTAGAAAATATACTTATTATGACTTTACATTAAGCCTTTGTCCAGAATGCTTAAAGAGAATTGATGCTAAAATTGTTTTTGAAGACGAGAATGTCTACATCCTTAAAAGATGTCCAGAACACGGGAGTTCTAAGGTTTTGATTGCTGACGATATTGAGTATTATAAGAATATCCGAAACTACAATAAACCATCTGAGATGCCGTATACTTTTAATACAAAAACGCACTATGGCTGTCCGTACGATTGTGGTTTATGTCCAGATCATGAACAGCATTCTTGCCTTACAGTTGTTGAGGTTACAGATCGATGTAATCTGACATGTCCAACTTGTTATGCTGGTTCATCGCCTAGTTATGGCAGACACCGAACTCTTGAAGAAATAAAAGCAATGCTCGATACGGTTGTTAAAAACGAAAAAGAACCTGATGTCGTGCAGATTAGCGGTGGAGAACCAACCATACATCCTGAATTTTTTGAAATTTTGGATTACGCAAAATCAGTTCCAATAAAGCATTTAATGCTAAACACAAACGGAATTAAAATTGCAAAAGACAAAGAATTCGTTCAGAGGTTAAAAAGCTATTCTCCAGATTTTGAAATCTATCTTCAGTTTGATTCTTTTGAAGATAGTGTATTACAAGAATTGCGTGGAGCCGATTTAAGCGAAATACGAAAACAGGCTTTAGAAAATCTAAATGAAGTTAATTTGTCAACCACTTTGGTTGTTACGCTTCAAAAAGGATTAAACGATAATGAAATAGGTAAAATTATTGAGTTTGCACTAAAGCAAAAGTGCGTTCGAGGCGTTACATTTCAGCCGACTCAAATAGCGGGTAGATTAGAGAACTTTAACTTAGAAACCGATCGCATGACTTTAACAGAAGTAAGAAGAAAAATTCTGGAGCAAACTACCGTTTTCAATTCAGATGATTTACTTCCTGTTCCTTGTAATCCTGACGCTTTAGTGATGGGTTATGCGTTGAAGTTAGGAGATGAAGTTTTTCCGTTAACGCGATATATTAATCCAAATGATTTATTGGATAATAGTAAAAACACTATTATTTATGAGCAGGATGAAGTGCTTCGAGGTAAAATGATAGATTTGTTTAGCACCGGAAATTCTGTAGAAGCAGCGCAAGAAAACTTGAAATCGATATTATGCTGTCTCCCTAATATTGATGCGCCTGAATTAGGTTACGATAATCTGTTTAGAATTATTATTATGCAGTTTATTGATGCCTATAATTTTGATGTAAGGGCAATAAAAAAATCATGCGTACATATTGTCAATAAGGATAATAAAATTATTCCTTTTGAAACCATGAATTTGTTTTACAGAGATGATAAAGTAAAAAGATTAGAAGAATTAAGAACTAACACATAAAGAATATGACAGCGTTAGAAGTAGGTAATTTAGATGGTTTAGTCGCATTTTTTGTTGCAATTATGGTTGGTCCGCCAATTTTAATGGCTATCATTGGTTTTGCAATTAAGAAAAATAGCCCCAATGGAGCAAAGGTTTGTTTTATTATAGGAGCCCTATATCTGATTATTGGATTAGGAATATGCGGAACGCTTTTATCATAAGAAAAAGCCAAACAAATAAAATTATTTGGGAATAAAAAAGCTGTCCCAAATTGAGACAGCTTTTTTATAAGTAAATAGCAGGACGATTTAGAATCTGTACAAAAGACCAAATTGCGGTTGATCGAAGATATTTTCAAATAAATTAATATTTAATTGGAAAGTATCAGATGATGGTCCGTCTTCTGGAGAAACACTGTTGTAAGACAGCATATTTGCTAATACAAAAGTTACAGCAATGTTTTTAGTAACAAAATAGTTTAATCCCACAGTAATATCAGCAGTTAAACTGTTATCAGTATCACTTCCAACATTTGGAATATCAGTTTTGTTTCTTCCAAATCCTAAACCAGCTTCAGCATAAGTTTTTAAACGTTTTTTGTCTAATTCTAAGAAATAGTAACGAGCAAAAGCACCAACTCCAAAAACATTAGTTTCTACTTGTGTAGTTTCTACTTTATTGCTTGCATAATTTAGTTTAGCTCCTACTGCAAATTTATCATTTAGTAAATAGCCAAACTTTGGGCTGAAGCCGTAATAGTCCGCATCACCACCTGTGCTAATTTTGATCGAACCTTCAAGAAACATATCACCGCTTTGAAAAGTTACGCCTTTTGCTGAGTTCATTTCCGAATCAACTTCTTCTTGTTGTGCGTTAGCAAATGAGAAAGTTAACATCGATAAAAGAATAAAAAATTTAGTTTTCATAATAATAATTTTAAGTTGTAAGATTAAAGTTATATTTAAAAATCTAGAAATTTTAGAATCTAAATCGAATGCATCAACAATGAATCAATTGAGTTAAAAAACATACAATTTTATAAGTATTTACTTGTTTAATTATGATGTTAAATTTAAGTTTTAGGGTATAAAGCCAAGTGTTTATTGAGAACTAATTCTTAAAAAAATAAAAAACCCGATAACGAAAGTTATCGGGTTTTAATCTATATTTTGGGTTCTTTATTCTATTTTCTAAAAAACTTAATCATTCAATTTCAAAACAGCCATAAAAGCTTCTTGCGGAATCTCAACGTTTCCTACCTGACGCATACGTTTTTTACCTTTTTTCTGTTTTTCCAGCAATTTACGCTTACGCGAAATATCTCCACCGTAACATTTTGCGGTAACGTCTTTACGAAGAGCTTTAATCGTTTCACGAGCGATAATTTTTGCTCCAATTGCAGCCTGAATAGGAATGTCAAATTGCTGTCTCGGAATCAATTCGCGTAATTTCTCGGTCATTTTTTTACCGATATTGTAGGCGTTATCTTCGTGAATTAAGGCTGAAAGTGCATCAACTGTTTGTGCATTTAAAAGGACATCCAGTTTTACTAATTTAGAAGTACGCATTCCAATTGGAGAGTAATCAAAAGAAGCATAACCTTTAGAAACCGTTTTTAAACGATCGTAAAAGTCAAATACAATTTCTGCTAAAGGCATATCAAAATTCAATTCAACACGTTCTGTTGTCAAATACGTTTGATTGGTAATTTGTCCACGTTTTTCGATACATAAACTCATTACGTTTCCTACGAAATCAGCTTTTGTAATAATAGTAGCTTTAATAAATGGTTCTTCAACTCTATCTAAACGAGAAGGTTCAGGTAAATCAGAAGGATTGTTTACCACAAATGCAGTTTCAGGGTCTTTTTTGGTGTAAGCCAAATACGAAACGTTAGGAACCGTAGTAATTACAGTCATGTCGAACTCACGCTCTAAACGTTCCTGAATAATTTCCATGTGCAGCATTCCTAAGAATCCGCATCGGAAACCAAATCCTAACGCTGCAGAACTTTCTGGCGTAAAAACTAAAGATGCATCATTCAATTGCAATTTTTCCATAGAAGAACGCAAATCTTCATAATCTTCCGTATCAACTGGATAAATTCCAGCAAATACCATTGGTTTTACATCCTCAAAACCAGTAATCATATTCGTTGTCGGCGTTTTGGCATCGGTTAGAGTATCTCCAACTTTTACTTCTTTCGCTTCTTTAATTCCAGAAATCAAATAACCAACATCTCCGCTGGAAATTACGTTTTTCGGAACTTGGTTTAATTTTAAAGTTCCAATTTCGTCAGCAAAATATTCATTGCCCGTAGCCATGAATTTAATTTTCTGACCTTTTTTGATTTCACCATTTACAACTCTAAATATTACTTCGATTCCACGAAACGGATTGTAAACCGAGTCAAAAATCAAAGCTTGTAAAGGTTCGTCTGGGTTTCCTTTTGGAGCAGGAATTTTTTCGATAATAGCGGCAAGAATGTTCTCAACACCAAAACCTGTTTTTCCAGAGGCATGAATAATATCTTCTAATTTACAACCTAATAAATCGATAATATCATCACTAACTTCTTCTGGGTTCGCACTTGGTAAATCGACTTTATTTAAAACCGGAATGATTTCTAAGTCGTTTTCAAGTGCTAAATATAAGTTTGAAATCGTTTGTGCCTGAATACTTTGTGCAGCATCTACAATCAATAAAGCTCCTTCGCAGGCAGCAATAGATCTAGAAACTTCATATGAAAAATCTACGTGGCCTGGAGTATCAATTAAATTCAGGATGTACTCTTCACCTTTATAAGTGTATTCCATCTGAATGGCATGACTTTTAATAGTAATACCACGCTCACGTTCCAGGTCCATGTTGTCAAGCAATTGCGCTTTTTCTTCACGAGCTGTAACGGTTTGTGTTGCGCCTAATAATCTGTCCGCCAATGTACTTTTACCGTGGTCAATGTGTGCAATAATGCAAAAGTTACGTATCTTCTTCATTTTTATATATCAGTTCTCTAAACGAGTTTAAGTATTTTTTGGGTGTAAAATAACGCCAAAGCAATTGCTTTAAAGCATGTTATTAAGGCGCAAAGATAGCGCAAAGTTTTGGATTCTGGAATGTTGATCTACGATAGTTGATGGTTGTGAATTAAAAACAGGTTTAAAATTCAAAATTGACTCCTTTTTCTGTTAATTTCTTATACATTTCTGCATCAAATTTATAAAGTTTAGCCGCTCTGTGCGAAACGTCTTTTTGCTTTTCATCCAGTGCTGTCAGCAGTTTCATGTGGAGAATTTTTCGTCTGAAATTGGATTTGTCCAATTCGATTCCTAAAATTTCTTCGTACAAATGCATTAGCTGTAAAAGGGTGAACTTTTCTGGTAATAAATTGAAACCAATTGGTGCCTGACGAACTCTGTTTCGCAATTGCAATAAACTGAAATCCAGAATTTCGTTATGGTCAAAAATCAAATCCGGAATCTCATTTATTTTATACCATTTTGCTTCGATAACTCGTAAACTGGCTTTAATATTATAGTCCTCTCTGTTGACCAAAGTGTAATAACCAATAGTAACCACACGTCTTTCAAGAACACGATTCGGGTTTGTAAAAGCTTTTAACTGCTCCAAATAAATGTTTTCAAGACCCGTAAGTTCTTGTAAAATGCGCTGGGCGGCATCATCGGCACTTTCGTCTATTTGAAGCCATCCGCCAAGAAGTCCCCATTTGCCTTTACTTTCGCCTTGGGCATGCTGCACTAAGAGAACTTCGAGACTCTCTTTATTAAATCCGAAGAAAACGCAGTCAATTGTGATTCCGTCTACGGCTGGTTTGTGATAATTAGTAGTTGTTTCTGTCAATTTATTATGTTGTTTCGAAGTGCAAAAGCGTTTTTTATTAATTTTTATATGAAAATCAGAATTCGAAATTAAATCCCTTTTCAGTCAATTTTTTATAGATTTCAGGATCAAACTTATACAATTGAGCTGCTCTATGCGATACATCCTGCTGTTTTTCATCTAAAGCGGCTAGAAGTTTCATATGGAGAATTTTTCTTCTAAAGTTTGGTTTGTCCATTCCAACACCTAAAATTTCTTCATATAACTGCATCAATTGTAATAAAGTGAATTTTTCTGGAAGCAGATTAAATCCAATTGGTGTTTGGCGGACTTTATTTCGAAGATGTTTTAAGCTGTAATTCAGAATTTCATTATGGTCATAAATCAAATCTGGGATATTATTTATTTTGTACCATTTCGCATCCGAAGCTGTAAAACCGGCCTTAATATTATAATCTTCTCTTTTTACTAATGCATAATAGCCGATAGTAATTACACGTCGCAGCGGAAAACGATCTGGATCTCCAAATGCTTTCAGCTGTTCAAGATAAATATTGTCAAGACCCGTAAGTTCGTTCAATAAGCGATGCGCGGCATTGTCTGTACTTTCTTTTTTATAAATCCATCCCCCTGGAAGACCCCACTTTCCTTTGCTGATACCCTCACCGTGCTGCACCAAAAGTACTTCCAGACTGCCTTTGTCAAAACCAAAAATGACACAGTCAATCGTGATCGCATTCATGGCACTCTGTTCGTTTTTTGAAGCAGTTCTGTCATCTACATTTTCAACCATATTCTAGATAAATTTTGACAAATTAAATAAATAAAATGATTACGAGCCTTCTTAAAAGCTTTATATTTTTTTTAACGAAACAAGATTTTGATAATCAGTGAATTAAAAATGTGCTAAAATATGCCTTAAAACATATCGATTTTTAAATGTCTGATTGTCAATTTTATAAATCGTTGTTTTTTCTATATTTTTTATTTCAATTTCAATTCTCTTTTTACATCATTGATAAAAATGAATTACTATTTATCAGAATTGAAAAAAAATAACCCTAATATTTTGTTAATATAGAAAATTTGTTTTACACTTGTAGTCAAATTTACCATAAGATAAATTCAAATTGACTATAAGTAAAAAAGGCAAAGCTACGACTTAACTTAAACTTACCACAAATGTTTTTTCTAGAAATTGATTTTAAATCGATTTTGATGTTTAAAAAATAGCTGCTTATAGTCTGCAAGTACTAAATGTTGGAAATGAGATTCAGGCCCTCATTTTTTGCATGACCTGCTTGGGAAGTTTTCCAGATTTCTCTTAGGGTAAAAATTACTAACTATAACTTAAACTTAATCAATTCTTATTATGAAAAGCAAAAATTGTATTAAAACAACAAAGCTTCCATATTTTATGGCGGTGCTGCTTAGCGTATTTATGATGCAGTTTGGATTTGCACAAGAATCCAAAACTGTAAGTGGAACAATCACCTCTTCCGAAGACGGATTTGGAGTTCCCGGAGCAACTGTACTTGTACAGGGAACAAAATCGAGTACTGTTACCGATTTTGATGGAAAATATAAAGTGGAAGCCAAAACAGGCGATGTTTTAGTGATCACTTTCGTGGGATTTAAAACACAAAATATTACGGTTGGCGCTCAAAAATTAGTCAACGTGGTTTTACAGCCAGAAACTGCAGAACTTAAAGAAATTGTAGTAATTGGTTACGGTACTCAAAAGAAGAAAGTTAATACAGCTGCAACTTCTTTGGTATCAGGAAAAGACATTCAGCAAGTTGCGAGTCTTGATGTTGTAAATGCTTTACAAGGTCAGGCTTCGGGAGTTTCTGTAACTTCTTCTTCTGGTCAGCCTGGTGCGAATATGGTGGTAAATATTCGTGGTGCAGGTACAGCAGGAAACAGTGATCCTCTTTATGTAGTTGATGGTGTTGTGGTTGATAACGGAATTGGATATCTTGATCCATCTGTTATTGAAAGGGTTGACGTTTTAAAAGATGCTTCTGCAGCTTCTATCTACGGAGCAAGAGCAGCAAATGGAGTTATCTTGGTTACAACTAAAAAAGGAAAAGACGGTAAAATGAATGTGTCTTTCAGCTCATATACAGGTTTTCAGCAGATTGCTAAAAAACTGGATTTATTGAATACACAGGAATATACAACAATTATGAACGAAGCTCGTGTAAATTCTGGATATGCTCCATTATACACAAAGGCTCAAATTGCTGGATTTCCAGATACCGATTGGCAGAAAAGTTTATTTAACGAAGGTGCAATCAAACAAAATCACTCGCTTTTAATTACAGGTGGTGACGAAAAATCTACAATTGCTACTGGTTTATCTTACTACGGGCAAGACGGTATGATCGGAGGATCTACAAGTCAGTCTCAATACGATCGTATTACCTTTACAGTAAACTCTACTTCAGAAGTAATTAAAGGATTTTTAAAAATTGGTGAAAACTTCACTTTATCAAACATCAAATCAAGCGGTGTTGCAGATGATGGTATTTACAGCAATGCAATTAGAGCTTTCTTAAATGCTGCGCCAATCGATGCTCCTTACGATGAAAATGGCGGTTTTGCACGTTCAATTATTTCAAACGACGTAACAAATCCTGTTGGATCTTTATACTACAATAACTTCAACCAGACTAAAACAAACCGTTATGTAGGTAATATTTTTGCAGAATTAAAATTTGCCAAAAACTTTACTTTCAGAACTAGTTATGGTGTTGATATGACAGACAGTAATTACCGTTCTTTCAGACCAGTTTACTCTCTTTCTTCAAATGATAATAATACGGTTTCAAGTGTAACTCAAAGTGCTACAAAATCTTTGGGATGGATTTTTGAAAATACACTTCAATATAAATTCAATATTGGGTCAGCTCATAATTTTGATTTGTTAGCGGGTACTTCTGCTAAAAAGAATACTTCTGATTACATGGAAGGACAAGGTAGAAACTTGATTTTTGATGATTTTGCTCACGCTTATTTAGACAATGCAAAAGACCCAACTTCAAATGTGGTAAAAGGAAATCGCAGAGATTACGCGATTCAATCTTACTTCGGACGTTTATTGTACGATTACGATAATAAATACTTATTCTCAGCGACAGTTCGTCGTGACGGATCTTCAGAATTTGGTCCAGACAACAAATATGCTATTTTCCCTTCATTCTCTGCAGGTTGGAATTTAGACAAAGAAGCTTTCTTTAAAGAAAACAAAGTATTAAATACTTTCAAATTAAGAGCAAGCTGGGGACAAAATGGTAACGATCAATTTGCAAGAAGATTTGCTTACATGTCAGTTGTAAACTCAACAGATAAAACATATCATTTTGGAACAGGTGACGAAACTTTATTAGTAGGTTCAAGCCCTGACCAATTAGCAAACCGTAATTTAAAGTGGGAGACTTCAGAGCAGTTAGACTTAGGTTTTGATGCTACTTTGTTTAACAACTTTACTTTAACTTTCGATTATTACGATAAGAAAACTAAAGATTGGTTAGTTTTGGCTTCTATTCCTGCTTATGCTGGAGCAACTGCACCTTACATTAATGGTGGAGACGTGAGCAACAAAGGTTTTGAAATTGGATTGGCTTACCGCACACGTTTCGGAAAAGATTGGAATTTTGGTATCAACGCCAACCTTTCACGCAACCAAAACGAAGTGTTGAGAATTGCAAATAATGAAGGAATCATTCACGGAGAATCTAATGTTTTATTCCAAGGTTTAGACGAAATGAACCGTGTTGAGGTAGGTAAACCAATGGGTTATTTCTACGGTTTAAAAACAGCTGGAATTTTTCAAAATGCTGCAGAAGTTGCAGCGGGAGTACAGCCTAGTGCAGTTCCTGGAGATGTTCGTTTTGTGGATTTAAACGGTGACGGACAAATTGATGCAAATGATAAAACTCAAATTGGTGATCCAAATCCAGATATTACTTACGGTGTTAATTTAGAATTATCATACAAAGCTTTTGATTTCTCTATTAATACTTACGGTACTGCTGGAGGACAAAACGTTTTTGGAATTCACGATTACACTCGTGCTTACACAAACAACACGACAGATGTTTTAAACAGATGGACAAGCGAAGGAACTTCAAACACAGTTCCAAGAGTAACTTACGGAACAGATGATAATGGTAACTTCACTAAATTCTCTGATTTGTATATTCAGGATTCTGATTTCTTCAGAATTAAAAATGCTACAATTGGATGTGATTTGACAAAGTTAACAGACAAGTTAAAATTCTTCTCTAAATTCAGAGTATACGTTGCAGGAAATAACATTTACACATTCACGAAGTACAAAGGAATGGATCCGGAAATTGGTTTCGGAAACGTAAATCAATCTTGGGCTAAAGGAATCGATGTTGGGTATTATCCACAGCCAAGAACCTACATGATGGGTCTAAATGTTAACTTTTAAATTTTGAAAACGATGAAAACATATATAAAATTATTTGCCCTTTCAAGCCTTCTGGTTTTAGGTTCTTGTTCGGAGGATTTTTTGGAAAACGAACCATATACAGATAAAGTAACGGAGAATTTTTATAAAACTCCATCTGATGCTTTTGAAGGTTTGGTTGCCGTTTATGACGTATTGCAAAGAGAAGCTTATGGTACACAATTGATCGTAAGCGAGCAGGCATCTGATAACTGTTTTGGTGGATTTGGTATTGCAGATCCAACTGTAGATTTGCAGTGGGACCGCTTTCAATATACTACAGATAAAGATATGAATAGCCTGACTTGGTCAAACTCTTATCTTGGAATTTACAGAGCAAATGTTCTATTAGAAAACTTAGACAAAGTAAACTGGGGATCTGAGACAGCTTTAAAAACACGTTACGAAGCGGAAGCTCGTTTCTTGAGAGCACATTTTCATTTCCAGGCAGCAAAAATGTTTGGTGATATTATTCCGTTGGATCATACGGTAACAACAAGTGAATTTGAATTACCAAGACAAACTCCAGAAGTTACTTATGCTTTAATTGCAAACGATTTAAAATTTGCTGCTGATAACTTAGGTCCAGAGAATTACTCACAAGCAGGAAATGCAAACTACGGACGTATTACAAAATGGGCTGCAGAAGCTTATTTAGCTAGAACATTCTTATTTTACACTGGAGCTTACAACAAAACAGATCTAGCCGGAGTAATTACAAAAGCGCAAGCTGTAACTTATATCAATGATGCTGTAAATAATAGCGGACACGGTTTAGTGGCTGATTTCGCAAATCTTTGGTTAGCAGCTTCTTTTGAAAATTTTGCAGGAGAAGATAATACAGAAATGGTTTGGGCTGTTCGTTTCAACGGATCAGGAAAAGGAAATTGGGATCTTCATGAAGGAAACCGTTTCCAAGTAAACATTGCGCCGCGTGGAGGCTCAATTGGTAAATACGCAACAGGATGGGGAGGAGCAACTGTAAATCCTAAATTGGTTGCTGCATACGATAATGCTGATACAAGAAAAGGAGCTTCGTTTATTGATTATGTTGGTGAAGGATTAAACTTTGACCCGCAAGCTAGAGAGCAACGTCAATATACTGGATATTCTTGGAAAAAATACTGCCCAATTACTAACGCTGCAGGAGTTGCAGTTGTAGAGGCAAATGGAGGAAACTTCCAAATTGATAACTATCAAGATTATGCGGTTATTCGTTTTGCAGATGTTTTATTAATGGCTGCTGAATTGAATTTAGGAACAAATGCTGCATTAGCACAAACAGATTTAGACAGAGTTCGTGATCGTGCTTTTAAAACTACGACAAATAGAGTTCCTGCAACTCAGGCCAATATTATGGAAGAGCGTCGTCTTGAATTAGCATTAGAAGGTTTACGTTATTTTGACTTAATCAGACAAGGTATGCCTGTAATGAAAGCGGCGATTGATAACAATACTGGAGATTCTCAGTTTGCGGTTACTTTTAGACCAGAAACGCTGGGATGGCTGCCTTTACCACAATCACAGATTGTACTTTCAAACGGTACTATTCAACAAAATCCAGGTTGGAACTAACATTTAAACAAATTGATTATGAAACGTATATTATATATAGTATTAGCGGCTGTAACAATCAGTTCGTTTTTATTCTCTTGCGAGCCTGTTGAAGATCGTGAAAGTCTGCCGGCAGTAACGCTGACACCAGAAACACTTGAGTTCTCGATAACTCAAAACACTGCAAAAAAGAATGAAGTAGTTTTAAAGAATGACGATCCAACGGTAATTCCATACTGGAGATATGTTGATGGAAATGGGAATGAACTTGGACATTCTAACAAAAGTGATGATAAAGTAAATTTTCCTTTTGCAGGGAAGTACACTATTTTTTACACAGCGTTTGTTAGAGGAGGTTCTGTTGAAGCAGCGCCGGTAACGGTAGAAGTTCCAGAAAATGATGATGCTTTCTTCAGCGATCCAAGATGGGAAAAACTGACTAATGGACAAGCTGGAAAAACTTGGGTTTTATACATGACAGCTCCATTAGAATTTATCGGAAATACACCAAGTTATGTAAACAGAGAGGTGAGTGGTCCAGGATGGTGGCCAAACCTTTCAGATATTTCTTGGGCTGGTCTTGAAAACAAAGATTGGGGAGAAATTACATTTAATTTAGATGGAGGTTACAATGTTTCGGTAACACAAACCAACCCAGCTTTAGGAAATACACAAAAAACAACCAAAGTAGGAACATTCAATTTTAGTCTTACAACTGGAGAAACAAATGATAGAATTTCGTTTAACGGAGGTACAGAAATGCTGCATCCAAACGAACCAAGTTATTTTAGTCCTTCTTTCAGTTTCACGAATGTAAAAATTGTTGAACTTACTGATACAAGTTTATGCTTTATCGGAATTAGAGCAGATGGTGATTATTTAATTTATCATTTAGTTCCAAAATCATAAGTTAGTTAGTTTTGAAGTCTCAGTTTTAAATACATTTTATAATGTGCTTTAAGACTGAGACTTAAATTATTTTAAGAAGAAATATTCGAAATCATTTTTTATTTCTATCTTCCATTTCCAAAAACACAAAAAGCACCTATGCATATTAGAAAAAACATAAAAAGCATAAGTTTATTGGCAGTCGCGGCTGGAGTACTTTTATTCAATTCCTGCGCTAAAAAAGGCGATGCATTTATAAACAGAAAAGTTTCTTTTAATACAGATTGGAGTTTTCACCTTAACGATAGTATTGTGGATAAAGATACCATCGGAAGTACTACAAAATGGCGAAAACTAGACGTTCCTCATGATTGGAGCATCGAAGGCAATTTTGATGAAAAAAGTCCTGCAGGTTATGGAGGCGGCGCTTTAAACGGAGGTTTAGGCTGGTACAAAAAAACATTCAAAGTCGCTGCAGAAGACAGCACAAAAGTAACATCTATCACTTTTGACGGTGTTTACAAAGACAGCGAAGTCTGGGTAAACGGACATTTTTTAGGAAAACGTCCAAACGGATATATTGGTTTTCAGTATGAAATTTCTCCTTATTTAAATTATGGAGATAAAAACAACGAAATAATTGTTAAGGTTGACAATTCAAAACAACCCAATTCACGCTGGTATTCAGGTTCAGGAATTTTTAGAAATGTCTGGATCGAAACCACAGATAAACTGCATGTTGCACAATGGGGAACTTATGTGACAACACCAAAAGTTACGGCTCAAAAAGCTTCAGTAGAATTTGAAACTACCATTCAAAATCAAAACACAGCAGCAAAAAAAGCGACCGTAACCACTACTATTTTTAAAGAAGATACCAAAGTAACATCGGTTACTCAAGATATAACAATCGGTGCCAATGCCAATCAAACCTTAAAACAATCTGCAGAAGTGGAAAATCCTGTTTTATGGTCGGTTGAAAAACCAGAATTGTATACCGCAGTTACTGAAATTTCGCTTGACGATAAAATCGTTGATCAATACAAGACCAATTTCGGAATCAGAGATTTTAAATTTGATTTGAATAAAGGTTTTATTTTGAATGGAAAACAGGTAAAAATAAAAGGAGTTTGTTTACATCATGATTTAGGTCCGCTGGGGGCTGCAATCAATACGCGTGCTATCGAACGTCAATTGGAAATCATGAAAGAAATGGGTGTAAACGGAATCAGAACTTCTCATAATCCGCCTGCTCCAGAACTTTTAGATCTTTGCGATAAAATGGGTTTCATTGTTATGGATGAAGCTTTCGACATGTGGAAACAAACCAAAACCAAATACGATTACGGAAACGATTGGGACAAATGGCACAAAAAAGATCTAATTGATCAATTGCTGCGTGACCGAAATCATCCAAGTATTTTTGTTTGGAGCATTGGAAATGAAATTCCAGAACAATGGAACGAAACGGGTGTTGTAATTGCCAAAGAATTAGCAGCAATTACACGTCAGTACGATAAAACACGTCCGTTGACCGCTGCGATGAATCCGCCTGTGAATATGAATATTGATGAAGTGACGTTACAGTTTGAGAAAAACAATGTTTCGATTAATCCGCTTGCTGGATCAGGTGTTTTAGACTTGATTGGGTACAATTATGCACATCAAACGTACGAACATCACCTAAAAAACTTTCCAAATACACCTTTCATTGCAACAGAAACGACTTCTGGTTTGCAGACAAGAGGATATTATGACGCCGTTTCAGATACTATCAAAAAATGGCCGGTAAGATGGGACCTTAAATTTACAGAAGGAAATCCAGGTAACACAGTTTCTGCTTACGATCAGGTTCAGACACCTTGGGGCTCTACTCACGAAGCAACATGGAAAGTAATTAAAAAACACGATTTCCTTTCTGGAATGTACATCTGGACAGGTTTCGATTATATCGGCGAACCAACTCCGTATGAATGGCCGTCAATTAGTTCTTATTTTGGAATTGCAGATTTAGCAGGTTTCCCAAAAGATGTGTATTATATGTACCAAAGTGAATGGACTGATAAAACGGTGCTGCACATTTTTCCTCATTGGAATTGGAAAGCGGGACAAACTGTTGACGTATGGGCATATTACAATAAAGCCGATGAGGTGGAACTTTTTGTAAACGGAAAATCAGTTGGAAAAAGAAGCAAAAAAGGAGACGATCTTCATGTAATGTGGAGAATTCCTTTTGAAGCAGGAACTTTAAAAGCCATTTCTCGTAAAGACGGAAAAGTGGTTTTAGAAAAAGAAATTAAAACGGCTGGAAAACCTTCGCAGTTAAAATTGACTGCTGACAGAAGCACAATCAAAGCAGATAAAAATGATTTGTCATTTATAACAGTTGATATTTTAGATGGTAAAGGCACTTTGGTTCCGAATGCCAATAACGAAATCAATTTTTCATTAAAAGGAAACGGAAAAATTGTTGGTGTTTGCAGCGGTGATCCCGTAAGTCACGAACCTTATAAAGGAACTAAACATACCGCTTTGGCAGGAAAATGTTTAGTAATCGTTCAATCGGGTAATGCAGCCGAAAGATTAGAATTAACTGCTAAAGCGAATGGACTAAAACAAGCCACAATCGTAATTACAACAGAATAATAAGTTACGTTCCTGCAAGGTTTTCAAAACCTTGTAGGTATAAATAGTAAAGTATAGAATAAAAAATAGTAAACCTACAAGGTTTTGAAAACCTTGCAGGAACGAAATGCAAAAACTAAACTAATGAAAAACACATCACTAACCACATTGTTTTCAGCTTTTATGATTGGATTTGTTTTGACGCCAAAAGCATCGGCTCAAATCCAAAATGCAGACGTACTAAATGCACCAATAGACATCAGTAAAGATTTTCAGAATTACCTGAATACTTTTTATTTCGCAGACGAATTGGCATCTTTTGATCCTGCAACGGGAAAAGGAACTATAAAATATTTGAGATACAATTATAAAACGCGTCAGGCTTTCAACAATATGATGATGAAACCTGATGTGGAAAAAGCAAACGAATTTCCAACAACAGAATACGAAGAATCTCCTGTTTTACCATTTGAAATTCAATTTGTTTCAGATCGAACAGTTCGTATTAAAACAACATCTGGACCACAGTTTCATCCGCAAAAAGAATCTTTAATGCTGATTGACGGTGTTGCGCCAAATCATCCTGAATTATGGAAATATTCTAAAATTGAAGGCGGTCACAGTTATACAAGTAAACACGGAAAAGTTGAAATCTTGACAAAACCTTGGCACGTAAAAATCTACGATGAAAAAGGAAAATTGTTGACAAGTACACTTCACGATACTGATTTTAAAAACACATATACACCAACACTTCCGTTTTCTTATGTTCGCAGAAACAGCGATTATTCAAGAAGTATGGGTGCGGCTTTTAGTTTAGAGCCAGACGAAAAAATATTTGGTTGCGGAGAATCATTCACACAATTAAACAAACGTGGTCAAAAAGTAGTTTTATGGGCAGATGACGCCAACGGAATCCAAAATGAAACCATGTACAAACCGATTCCGTTTTATATGAGCAGCCGCGGTTACGGAGTTTTCATGCATCATTCAACACCAATTACGGTTGACTTCGGAAAATATTTCTCAAGTGCAAACGAAATGTATATTGGCGATGACGAAGCCGATTTGTTTTTCTTCATCGGAGAACCAAAAGACGTTTTAGATCAGTACACCAATTTAACTGGAAAAGCTGCAATGCCGCCACTTTGGTCTTTCGGATTCTGGATGAGCCGTATTACCTATTTCTCTGAAAAAGAAGGACGCGAAGTAGCAAAAGATTTGCGTAAATATAAAATTCCAACAGATGTTATTCACTTTGATACGGGTTGGTTTGATGTAGATTGGAGAAACAACTACGAGTTTGCAAAATCTCGTTTCCCAGACGCTACAAAAATGATGTCCGATTTAAAGAAAGATGGTTTCCAGGTTTGTTTATGGCAATTGCCTTATTTCACGCCAAAAAACACTTTGTTTCCTGAAATTATGGATAAAAACTTAGCAGTAAGAGACAGAAAAGGAAACCTTCCGTATGAAGATGCGGTTTTAGATTTCTCAAATCCAGAAACGGTAACTTGGTATCAAGGAAAATTGAAAAAATTATTTGATGAAGGAGTTGCGGTTTTCAAAGTAGATTTTGGAGAAGCGGCACCGCCAGACGGAATTTACCATTCTGGAAGAACAGGTTTTTACGAACACAATTTATACCCATTACGATACAATAAAGCAGTTGCAGAAATCACTCAGAAAGAAAAAGGATATACTTTAATCTGGGCAAGAAGTACTTGGGCAGGAAGTCAGCGTTATCCTTTACATTGGGGAGGAGATTCTGAAACCACAAACGGAGCAATGTCTGCAGAATTACGCGGTGGACTTTCTTTAGGTCTTAGCGGATTCAGTTTCTGGAGTCATGATGTTGGAGGTTTCGCAACTAAATCTCCAGAGAATATTTACAGAAGATGGACACCATTCGGAATGTTGACTTCGCACGTAAGAAGCCACGGAGAACCGCCTCGCGAACCTTGGTTGTACAGCAAAGATTTCTTGGAAGGATTTAGAAAAGCAGATAATATGCGTTACGAATTAATGCCATACATCTACGCTCAGGCAAAAGAAAGTTCTCAAAAAGGACTTCCAATGATGCGTGCTTTATTTGTAGAATATCCAAACGATCCGGGAGCTTGGTTAGTAGATAATCAGTATTTATTTGGCTCAAGTATGTTGGTGGCACCGCTTTTTGAAGAAGTTGAAGAAAGAGATGTTTACCTTCCTGAAGGAACTTGGATTGATTATCAAACTAAAAAAGTTTACCAATCTGGATGGCATAAAATCAAAGCTGGTGAAATTCCAATTATCGTTTTGGTTAAAGACGGAACTGCAATTCCACACATTGGTTTAGCGCAGTCTACAAAAGATATGGATTGGAGCAAACTGACATTAAAAGTTTATGCAAGCGACAAAACTACTTCGGCGACAGCCAAAGTATTTTTACCAGAAGGCAATGCCGTACAAGAAATAAAAGTGAACAAAAACGGAAACAATTTTGACGTAGCAGCCAATCCGTTAAACGGAAAAACCACTTTTAAAACAGAGTGGGTTAAGTAATTAAAAATTGATAATTAAAAATTAAAAATCTCCTCAATCTGCGAGAAAAAATAAACACATAGAAACATAGTTTTTTGTTTCTGATCAAAGAAAATAAAAAGAAACTAGTTTCTCACACATAGAAAAACTATGTGAACTGACATAAGTGAAACGCCTTTTTTTAAGTTTCTAATAAGCTATGATTCTATGTGTTTAAAAAATATAGTCACAGATTAAAGGATTAAAAAAGATTATTACTCTCGCAGATTTAGCAGATCAGGCAGATTTTTGTGATATTTAAAATCAGCTCAATCTGCTCAATCAGCGAGAGAAAAAAATAAAAATCCTCTCTAATCTTTAAATCTGCGGCAAAAAAAATAATTCAAAAAACATGAAAAACTATCTAATTCTCCCAGCCGTTTTGTTTTCAGTAGCAATTGGCTACAGTCAGAAAAACAAAAACGCTTACGAACTGGCATCGCCAAACGGAAAAAACAAAATCAAATTTGAGCTCGTAAAAAATGCTCCAAAATATGCCGTTTCTCACGGAAAAACCGAAGTGATTTCTCCGTCAGATATGGGATTTTTGCTAAAAGGAAATGAAGATTTAAGCTCAAATTTTGAAATTAAAGGTGCCAAAACTTCAACTTTTGACGAAACTTGGGAACAAGTTTGGGGAGAAAAGAAAAACATCAGAAACAATTACAATCAGCTTGTAGTTGATTTACAACAAAAAACAGGAAACAAAAGAAAATTACAAATTCAATTTCGTGCTTTCGATGACGGAGTTGCTTTTAGATATGTGTATCCAAAGCAAAATGTAAAAGACAGTATTTTTATCACGGATGAAAAAACAACTTTTAAATTAAAAGAAGACGGAAAAGCATGGTGGATTCCAGCAAACAGAGAAAACCGCGACGAATATCTTTTCAAAGATGCGCCGGTAAGTACTTTGGACACCGTTTTAACTCCATTAACAATTGAAAGTAAAAGCGGATTGGCATTAAGTTTTCACGAAGCAAATCTAATTGATTTTGCAAGTATGACTTTGGTAAACACAAAAGGAACCGAATTAAAATCGGATTTAGTGCCGTGGCCTGACGGAGTAAAAGTTCGCGTAAAAGATACGTTTACTTCATCTTGGAGAACACTTCAAATTGGAGAAAATCCAGGAGAATTGATTACTTCTTATTTGGTTCTAAACCTAAACGAACCAAACAAATTAAAAAATACAGCAAGTTATTTCAAACCTTATAAATATTTAGGAATTTGGTGGGGAATGCACATCGGAAAATATACTTTCTGGGAAAGTGACAAACAAGGAGCTACAACCAAAAATGCAGAAGCATATATTGATTTTACAGCAAAAGAAGGGTTCAATCATTTATTGATCGAAGGATGGAACAAAGGTTGGACGCCGGGCTGGTATGAAAACCGTATGCACATGTTCAGCTTCACGAAAAGTGCGGACAATTTCGACCTTGAAAAAGTAGTGGAATACGGAAAGAAAAAGAACATTGAATTAATAGGATACCACGAAACAGGTTCGAACTTAATTAACTACTTAAAAGAAGTTGATGAAGGTTTTGCTTTATACAAGAAACTAGGAATTCATACGGTAAAAATTGGTCACGTGGGTTCTAAATTGAATATGAAGCAAATGCACTTTGGACAATTTGGAGTGAATTATTTCAGATACATTTTAGAAAAAGCAGCACAATATGATCTAGCAGTTTTATACCACGAATCAATCAAAGATACAGGAGAAAGAAGAACTTTCCCAAACATGGTTTCAAGAGAAGCAGCGCGTGGACAAGAATATAACGCATGGAGCGAAGGAAATCCGCCAAACCATTTAAGTATTATTCCATTTACAAGATTACTTTCTGGACCAATGGATTTTACACCTGGAATTTTTGATGTTGAGGTAAAACAAGGTTATCCAGGAAAAAGAATTCAAGGAACAGTGGGACAGCAATTGGCATTGTATGTAACAATTTATTCTCCAATTCAAATGTTGGCCGATCTTCCAGAAAATTACGAAGGAAAACCAGCTTTACAATTCTTAAAAGATGTGCCGACCGATTGGGAAGACACTAAAATCTTAGAAGGAAAAATTGGCGAATATATCACAACGGCAAGAAAAGACAGAAACAGCGCAGACTGGTATTTGGGAACTCTTACGAATGAAAAACCAAGAAATGCAGCGATTTCATTATCATTCTTAGATCCAAATGCAACTTACGAAGCACAAATTTATGTTGATGCCGAAGGAACAGATCAAACGCACAATCCAGAAGCAGTTGCAATTTCTAAGAAAACAGTAAAAGCTTCAGATGTTCTAAACCTAAAATTAGGCGGAGCTGGTGGTGGAGCAGTAAGATTTAAAAAATTGTAATTTGAGTTAGAAGTTAAATGTGAGACGTTAGATGTTAAACCCGACAGGTTTTTAAACCTGTCGGGTTTCGTAACGCAATGATTACGTATATTGTAGAGACGCACTGCAGTGCGTCTAAGTTCCAATAATCAAATAAATACTTATTATCAAATGAAAAAATATTCCATAATACTATTTCTTTCATTACTGTTAACCAATGGAAATTTGTTTGGACAAACCGCTGAAAACAGAATCATAAAAGTTGATTATAAAAAAGAAGCAGGAAAATTAAATACCATGTTTAAAGAATGCATTGGTGCCGGAAGAGCAAACGAAGGTTTGAGAGCCGACTGGCAGCAGCAATTGGCATTGGTTAAAAAAGAATGCGATTTTAAATACATCCGTTTTCATGGTTTATTGTCAGATGATATGGCCGTTTATCGTGAAGATAACAAGGGGAATCCGGAATACAATTACCAATATGTAGACGTTTTGTTTGATTATATTGTGAGCCTGAAAATGAAACCGTTTGTAGAATTAGGTTTTATGCCTAATGCTTTAGCAAGTGGAAAAGAAACTATTTTTTGGTGGAAAGGAAATGTAACACCTCCAAAAGATTATAAAAAATGGGAAGATTTAATTAAAAATCTAACCACACATTTTAAGGAACGTTACGGAGATGAAGAAGTAAAAACATGGTATTTTGAAGTGTGGAACGAACCCAACTTATCACCAGGTTTTTGGACAGGAACTCAAGCAGAATATTTTAAATTATACGATTATGCAGCGCGTGGTGTAAAAGCTGTAAATCCTGCATATAAAGTCGGCGGACCAGCAACAGCAGGTGCAGGATGGGTTCCCGAAACAATTGATTTTTGTGTTAAAAATAATGTGCCTTTAGATTTTATTTCGACTCATACTTATGGTGTAAACCAAGGATATTTAGACGAATTCGGAACTTCTGGAACAGTTTTGAGCCCAGACATAAATAGTGTCAACGGAGATGTCAGCAATTCGCGTAAGCAAATCACTAATTCGGCTAAACCTAATTTAGAATTGCATTATACAGAATGGAGTTCATCTTATACGCCAGCCGATCCAATTCACGACAGTTATCATTCGGCAGCTTATATACTGCAGAAATTGAAGCAAGTCGGCAATGATGCAAACTCCATGTCATATTGGGTTTTTACTGATATTTTTGAAGAACCAGGACCAAGATTTACACCTTTTCACGGAGGTTTCGGATTGTTAAATACACAAGGAATTAAAAAGCCGGCCTATTTCTCTTATTATTTAATGAATAAATTAGGGGAAACAGAACTTCAAAATTCAGATAAAGCTTCGTGGACTTCCAAAAATGCCAAAGGCGATGTACAAGTTTTGCTATGGGATTTTACCAATACGCATCCGGGCGATAAAGTTTGGAACCAAACATACTATGTTCAGGATCTTCCATCAAAAGAAAAAGTAAAAGTAAAAGTTGAAGTTGATGGAATGCAGAAAGGAAAATATCTGCTGGAAATTTACAAAGTAGGATATAAATCAAACGACGTTTATGCAGATTATTTGGCAATGAATAAACCAAGTCAGTTAACACGTCAGCAGGTTAATTCGTTAAAAGAAAAAAACAACGGCGCACCAATTGCAACAGAAAAAATTACGATTGACGGAAAAGGAACTTTCAGCAGAGAATTTAAAATCAATGAAAATGATGTTTTTTTTCTTAATCTGATTAAACAATAAACAAAAAAACACAAACATAAAAAATAATATTAACGGTATTTAAAGATCATTTGTGAGGCTGAGAATCTTTAAATCTAAACACCTAACTATCTATGAAAAACAAAATGATATTCCTTTCGGCAGCAGTTGTTTTTGCATTGTTTACTTCTTGTAAAAATGATGCGAAGACTGAAGCTTCAAATTCGGATTCGGCACAGACCGAAGAATACGTAGGAAAAGAAATAAGCACAGATCATGATGCTGAAATCGACAAATTGATTTCGCAGATGACATTGGAAGAAAAAATTGGAATGCTGCACGGTAACAGTATGTTTGCGAACGCAGGCGTAAAACGTTTAGGAATTCCAGAATTAAAAATGGCCGACGGTCCATTGGGAGTTCGTGAAGAAATTTCACGCGACAATTGGGCTCCGGCAGGTTTAACAAATGACTTTGCAACCTATTATCCAGCAGGAGGTGCTTTAGCGGCAACATGGAATGCAGAGATGGCACATACTTTTGGGGCTAGTTTAGGAGAAGAATTACGCGCAAGAGACAAAGACATGTTACTTTCGCCAGCCATCAATATGGTAAGAACACCGCTTGGAGGAAGAACTTACGAATACATGTCTGAAGATCCGTTCTTAAATAAAAAACTTTCGGTGCCTTTGATTGTTGGCTTACAAGAAAAAGATGTAATGGCTTGCGTAAAACATTATGCAGCAAACAATCAGGAAACCAATCGTGATTTTGTCGATGTACAAATTGACGAGCGTACACTTCGTGAAATTTATCTTCCCGCTTTTGAAGCTTCGGTAAAAGAAGCAAAAGCGTACAGTATTATGGGAGCTTATAATAAATTTAGAGGCGAATACTTATGTGAAAACGATTATATGCTGAATAAAATCCTTCGCGACGAATGGGGATTTAAAGGTGTAGTAGTTTCAGACTGGGCCGCAGTGCATTCTACAGCAAAAGCATTGAAAAATGGTTTAGATATTGAAATGGGAACACCAAAACCGTTCAACGAATTTTTCTTAGCCGATAAATTAATCGCTGCGGTTAAATCTGGTGAAGTTTCAGAAAAAGAAATTGATTTGCATGTAAAACGTATTTTAAGAGTTTTGTTCCAAGTTAAAGCAATGGGCGGAGGCGAGCGTGCAAAAGGAAGCATCGCAACAGAAGCGCATTACCAAGACGCTTACAAAATTGCAGCAGAAGCGATTGTATTGTTGAAAAATGATAACAATGCTTTACCATTAAAATTGGACGGTGTAAAATCGATTGCAGTTATAGGAAACAATGCTACAAAGAAAAACGCTCTTGGCGGATTTGGAGCTGGAGTGAAAACAAAAAGAGAAGTTACCCCTTTAGAAGGTCTTAAAAACAGATTACCTTCTTCAATTAAAATCAATTACGCAGAAGGTTATTTAGAGCGTTACGACGAAAAAAATAAAGGAAACTTAGGAAATATTACTTCTACAGGACCTGTTACAATTGATAAATTGGATGACGCTAAAGTTCAAGAAGCAGTAGAAGCGGCTAAAAATTCAGATGTTGCGATTATTTTTGCGGGTTCAAACCGTGATTACGAAACAGAAGCTTCAGACCGTAGAGATTTACACTTGCCTTTTGGACAAGAAGAATTAATCAGAAAAGTTACTGCAGCAAATCCTAAAACTATTGTAGTAATGATTGCAGGAGCTCCATTTGATATTAATGAAGTAAGCCAGAAATCTTCTGCGTTAGTTTGGAGCTGGTTCAACGGTTCTGAAGGTGGAAATGCTTTGGCAGATGTTATTTTAGGAAAAGTAAATCCGTCAGGTAAATTACCTTGGACAATGCCTAAACAACTAAAAGATTCTCCTGCACATGCAACAAACAGTTTCCCTGGAGACAAAACGGTAAATTATGCTGAAGGAATTTTGATCGGATACCGTTGGTTTGATACTAAAAATGTTGCGCCATTATATCCTTTCGGTTACGGATTATCATACACAACTTTTGCGCTTGATAATGCTAAAGCAAATAAAGAAGCGTATGCTCAAAACGATGTAATTGAAGTTACAGTTGACGTTAAAAATACTGGAAAAGTAGACGGAAAAGAAGTAGTACAATTATATACTTCTAAATCTGATTCTAAAATTACACGTGCAGCTCAGGAATTAAAAGGATTCAAAAAAGCTGATGTAAAAGCGGGTGGTTCAGAAAAAGTGACTATTAAAGTACCAGTAAAAGAATTGGCTTACTACGATGTTGCAGCCAAAAAATGGACAGTTGAACCTGGAAAATATACTATTAAGTTAGGAACTTCTTCTAGAGATATTAAAAAAGAAATTCAGGTAACAGTTAAATAACAGCTGTTTTCTTTTCATAAAATCTAACTATAATCAACGCCAGCCCTTTTAAGCTGGCGTTGATATTAACCACCAAACCAAATAAAATGAAAAAAACAATTAAAGATTACCTATTAAGTTTTGCCTTATGTTTTGCATTTCTAGGAGTTTTAGCCTGCAGTTCAGACAAAGAAGATACACCTCCAGTGTCCATAAAGACACTTGGTGCGAGCACAAATAAAATTGATTTAGAAAGCAAAGAAACTACGGTTGAGATAACTATTACTTCCAACGCTACAAACTGGACTTTAAGTAATCAGGCAAGCTGGATCAAATTAAGTCAGGCAGTTGGAACTTCTGGAAGTACAATTGTCAAAATTACAGCTTCAGAAAATGTAGATACAGCAGTACGAAATGCAGTATTGAAATTAACTTCTACTGAAGGTAATGCTTCAGAAATTACAGTTTCTCAGGCAGCTGGAGTTGCGGCAGGTTTATATCCAAGTTATAATACAAATCCAATTGCGGCAGATGCCTCTGGAATGGCAAGTTCAGCAGTTGAATTAGCATCAAAAATTAAACTAGGATGGAATATCGGAAATACGCTTGAAGCGACTGGAGGCGAAACAGCTTGGGGAAATCCAAAAGTGACTAAAGCTTTGATTGACGCTGTAAAAGCAAATGGATTTAATGCGATCCGTATTCCGTGTTCTTGGAATCAGAATCTAGAAAATGCTGCAACGGCAAAAATCAAAACCGAATGGCTGAACAGAGTTAAAGAAGTAGTTCAATATTGTGTAGACAATGATATGTATGTTGTGGTTAATATACACTGGGACGGCGGCTGGCTGGAGAATAATATAACCGAAGCTAAAAAGGTAGAAAACAACGCGAAACAAAAAGCTTTTTGGGAGCAGATTGCAACGCATTTACGCGGATTTGACGAACATTTACTTTTTGCAAGTGCCAACGAACCAGCAGTAGAAGATGCAGCGCAAATGGCGGTTTTAACGTCATATCACCAAACTTTTATTGATGCTGTTCGTTCAACTGGAGGTAAAAATGCTTCTCGTGTTTTAGTGGTTCAAGGCCCGACAACAGATATCGAAAAAACAAACAAATTAATGACTACATTGCCAGTAGATAAAGTTACAGGCAGAATGATGGTTGAAGTACATTATTATTCACCTTGGAATTTTGCTGGATTGACCAAAGATGAAACTTGGGGCAAAATGTTCTACTATTGGGGTAATGGTTTCCACTCTACAACCGATACAGAACGAAATGCCACTTGGGGAGAAGAAGCTGATTTAGAAAAGAATTTTAAATTGATGAAAACCCAATTTGTTGATAAAGGAATTCCAGTTTTGTTGGGAGAATTTGGAGCAATCCGCAGAACGACATTAACAGGAGATGCTTTGACTTTACATTTAAATTCAAGAGCCTATTATTTAAAAACGGTTGTAAAAACTGCAAAAGCAAATGGATTATTACCATTCTATTGGGATGAAGGAAGCATAGGAAATAATGGTTTCGGAATTTTCAAAAGAAGCGATAATTCTGTTTTTGATACTCAAGCTTTAAACGCTTTAAAAGAAGGATTACAATAAAAATGAGGTTAAAAACCATATAAGTGATATAAGTAAATTTAAGCACATCGTTAATAAAAACTTAAAGTAACTTATATCACTTATAGGGTTTAAAAACAATTAAATTAGAAAAAATGAAAAAAGTTGTTGTTTTTATTTTGTTGATTTTTAGTTATATATCTAATGCTAATGTGAGAATGCCTTTAATATTCTCGGACGGAATGGTACTTCAGCGCAACAAAGAAATTCCGATTTGGGGGTTTGCCGATGCCAATGAAAGTATAGAAATTCATTTCAACAAACAAATTAAGAAAACACAAGCCGATAAAAACGGAAAATGGACGGTAAATCTAAGTGCTGAAAAAGCCGGAGGCCCATTTGAATTAATCATTATTGGAAAAAATAAAATTACAATCAAAAATGTTTTGGTTGGCGAAGTCTGGATTTGCAGCGGACAATCGAATATGGAATTTCAGGTTATAAAAACCATGAATGCCGAAAAAGAAATTGCCGATTCTAATTATCCAATGATTCGTCATTTTGGTGTTGCTCAAGATTTAAGCGGTACTCCAAAAGACGATTTGAAACAAGGAAAATGGGAAGTTTCAAGCAAAGAAACCGTTGGTAATTTTACGGCAGTAGGTTATTATTTCGCCAAAAAACTATATTCAGAATTAAAAATTCCAATTGGAATCATTAATACTTCTTGGGGCGGTACCAATGTAGAAACCTGGACAAGCCGTGAAGCATTTCAAAACAGTCCAGAATTTAAAGCAATGATTGCCGATGTTCCAGTTGTAGATATTGATTCGGTTTTTGAAATTTATAAAAAATCGGTTTTAGACAATCTGAAAAAAGTACAAGGTTTTGATGTTTCCATGGAAAATGAAACTCAATTTAAAGACCCAAATTTTCAGGATAAAAATTGGCCGGAAATAAAAGTGCCTTCACTTTGGGAAAATCAGCAGATTGGAAACATTGATGGAATTGTCTGGATGCGAAAAACAATTGTTTTAACGGCAGAACAAGCAAAAAAAGAAGCAATATTACATTTAGCAAAAGTAGATGACGAAGATAAAACCTATGTAAACGGAGTTGAAGTAGGAACTAATAATCTTTGGGACAAACTAAGGGTTTATAAAATCCCTGCCAATGTTTTAAAAGAAGGAACCAATGTAATCGCTGTTCGAATTACAGATTATAGCGGTGGCGGCGGTATCTACGGCGACCCAACCGATTTAAAAATTGATTTTAAAGGCTCAAATTTTCCGCTTGACGGACTTTGGAAATTCAATGTCATTCAGGTAAAAATTGCCATTTCACCAAATAGTTATCCATCCTTATTATACAACGCAATGGTAAATCCGTTAGTTCCGTATGCTATGCAAGGTGTTTTATGGTATCAAGGTGAAGCCAATGTTTGGAGAGCAAAAGAATACAAAAAGTCTTTCCCGTTAATGATTAACGATTGGAGAACCAAATTCAAACAAGGTAATTTTCCATTTTATTTTGTTCAATTATCAACTTTTGATGAATTTGGAGGCAACAGTCAAAAAGGAAGCCGATGGGCAGAACTTCGCGAAGCACAATCTGAAACGCTTAAACTTCCAAATACAGGAATGGCAGTTACAACCGATATCGGAAACGCAAAAGACATTCACCCAACTAACAAACAAGATATTGGACTGCGTTTAGCGGCAATTGCAATGAATGATCTTTACGGAAAAAAGCAAGTTCACAGCGGTCCAACTTACAAATCGCAGGAGATAAAAGGAAACCAAATTATCCTTACTTTCGATAATACAGGAAGCGGATTATCAACGCTAAATAACAATGAACTTAAAGGATTTGAAATCGCTGGTTCAGACAAAGTTTTCCATGCAGCGAAAGCGATAATTAAAGACAATAAGATAATTGTTTCAAGTGAGAAAGTTCTAAATCCTGTTGCAGTTCATTACGGCTGGGCAGATGACGATACGACAATCAATCTTTTCAATAAAGAAAAATTTCCTGCATCGCCATTTAGAACCGACAATTGGGAAATGATTACGGCGAATGAGAAGTATAGTGTGAGTAAGTAGTTTTTTAGTGATTAGTGATTAGTTGTTATTGATCTAGTCCTTAGTAATTAGTCCCTAGTAATTAGTACTTAGTGCCTAGTGATTAGTTAAAAGGAATGACAATCTATTTTACATTTATATAAAAACTTTTACATCTGTATGACATGTTCCATCGGAACATTTCATCGGTAGAAAAATAAACATCTGATTTTCTATCCTAACAGGTTTTTAAAACCTGATAGGTATTAGATAGATTTTATTAGTTTTAGATATTCAATAAATACCTAAGAGGTTTTAGAAACCTGTTAGTATAAGATAACCAGATATGATTAAAAAAACATTTTTCATTTTACTTCTTACCTCTTACTATACAAACATTTCGGCGCAATCGAAACATGTTTTATCGTACAAGCAACCCGCAGAATTCTTTGAAGAAAGCTTGGTTTTAGGAAATGGTAAAATGGGGGCAACTGTATTTGGGGGTGCAAATTCAGATAAAATTTATTTGAATGATATTACACTTTGGTCAGGAGAACCGGTAAACGCTAAGATGAATCCAGAGGCTTACAAAAACATTCCGGCAATTCGGGAAGCATTAAAAAATGAAAATTACAAACTAGCCGAAGAACTAAATAAAAAAATTCAGGGTAAAAACTCCGAATCTTATGCGCCTTTGAGAACATTAGAAATCAATAATTACGAAAAAGGAAAAGCCGTTAATTATTATCGGGAATTGGATATTTCAAATGCAGTATCAAAAGTAAGCTACGAAATGGCCGGCATAAAATATACCCGCGAATATTTTGTTTCAGCGCCAGATCAAATTATGGTAATCAAATTAACAGCCGATCAAAAAGGCGCTTTAAATTTTGATATCAATTCAAAAAGCCTTTTAAAGTCAAATGTTGAAGTTAGAAACAATATTTTGGTTATGACAGGTGCTGCGCCGATTCATGAAAATGCTGGATATCCAGTTGTGCCAAAATATCTGGACATAAAAGAAAGAGGAACAAGATTTACCACTTTAGTCCAAATCAAAAAAACAGACGGAAAGATTACAAGTTCGAGAGAATCGTTATCTTTAAAAGAGGCTACAGAAGCTATTATTTATGTTTCAGTTGCCACAAGTTTTAATGGTTTCGACAAAAATCCAGCAACAGAAGGTTTAGATGATGTGTCAATTGCTTTACAGAATTTGAACAAGGCATTTGCAAAACCATTCGATAAACTAAAAGAAAATCACATTGCAGATTATCAAAAATATTTTAATCGTGTCAATTTAGATTTAGGAAAAACAACTGCTCCAGATCTGCCGACAGACGAGCGTTTACTACGTTATGCTGACGGAAAGGAAGATAAAAATCTGGAAATTTTATATTTCAATTACGGTCGTTATTTATTAATTAGTTCTTCAAGAACTTTGGGTGTTCCTGCAAATTTACAAGGACTTTGGAATCCGCATTTAAATCCGCCTTGGAGTAGTAATTACACGATGAATATCAATCTGGAAGAGAATTATTGGCTGGCAGAAAACACCAATCTTTCAGAAATGCATACTTCGCTTTTAAGCTTTATAAAAAATCTTTCGGTAACAGGAAAAGTTACGGCAAAGACTTTTTATGGCGTAAACGAAGGATGGGCGGCCGCACACAATTCAGATATTTGGGCAATGACCAATCCGGTGGGACAATTTGGAAAAGAAGATCCAATGTGGGCTTGCTGGCCATTGGCAGGCGCTTGGCTGAGTACGCACATCTGGGAACATTACGTTTTTACGCAGGACAGAGAATATTTGAAAAAAGAAGGATATCCGTTGATGAAGGGCGCAGCTGAATTTTGTTTGGGCTGGCTGGTAACGGATAAAAATGGAAATCTAATTACATCGCCGTCAACTTCACCAGAAAACCAATACAAACTGGCAGATGGCTTTGTTGGTGCTACTCTATATGGAGGAACTGCCGATTTAGCAATGATTCGTGAATGTTTTGATAAAACCATAAAAGCTTCAAAAGAACTGAATGTTGATGCTGATTTCAGAAAAAAACTTGAAACAGTACTTTCAAAATTATATCCGTATCAAATTGGTAAAAAAGGAAATTTGCAGGAATGGTATTTTGATTGGGAAGATAACGACCCGAAACATCGTCATCAATCGCAATTATTTGGACTTTTTCCAGGTGATCATATTACGCCATTAAAAACTCCTGATCTGGCTGAGGCTTCGAGAAAAACTTTAGAAATAAAAGGAGATGAAACAACCGGCTGGTCAAAAGGCTGGAGAATAAATCTTTGGGCAAGACTTTGGGACGGAAACCGCGCTTATAAAATGTTCCGTGAATTATTGCGTTACGTTGATCCTGACGGCAAAAAAACAGAAAAACCAAGAAGAGGAGGAGGAACGTATCCGAATTTATTCGACGCGCATCCGCCATTTCAAATTGATGGTAATTTTGGAGGCGCAGCAGCAGTTGCTGAAATGCTTGTTCAATCAAACGAAAACGAAATTCGATTACTTCCCGCTTTACCTGATGCTTGGGAAACTGGATCAGTAAAAGGAATCTGCGCCCGTGGCGGATTTGAAATTGAAATGAATTGGGAAAATAAAATGCTTAAAAAAGTGACAGTTTCATCTAAAATAGGAGGGAAAACGACTTTTATTTCTGGCGATAAAAAACAAAATATCACCTTGAAAAAAGGAGAAAAACTAGAAGTGAACTGGTAAAATAGTTCTAAACGTAATCTTTGTCAAACCCGACATGTTTTTAAAACCTTTCGGGTTTGCTTCTATAAATAAACTTCGGAGAAATATTTATAGAAAATAATATGCGTTCATAATAATAGAGCTCCAGAGGAGCGACATGTAAAAGCTTCGCTATTTAGATATATTTCGCTCCTTCGGAGCTCTTTTACATGCGCTTGATTTCATTTCTATTTTGCACCGCTGGGGCATTATAGAATATGTATAAAAAACAAACTTGACAGGTTTTTACAACCTGTTGGATTTCGTTTTAAAGGCGTTTATTGGAATTTTGGGAATTGAATTGTTGGATTTTAAGCTCCATCGGAGCGGTACATTATATATTTCACCCCGCTGGGGTTTTATGATGGTACATTTATAAATTTTCTATAAATATTTCGTCCCGATGGGACTTTCTTTTAAAATACTATTTATTCTTTCTCATTAATTTCATTTGACTTCTCTTCAGAACTTTTAACATGTTCGTCCTTAAAAGTTTCATACCATTTCTCAATTGAAGGATATACAAAAGCCGCTACTTTTTTTATCGGATTGTAAAAATAATATTTATCGAGAGTTTCTTTTTTTGCAAAAGTTTCATTGAAGTTTATTTTCTCAAAAAGAGCAATAAAAATACTCATAATCAGGATCGTTTTTAATATTCTAAAGAAACCTCCGCCCAGTTTATTGGCCCATCCTAAAAAAGCGAAATCGGCAATTCCAGTAAGGATTTTGGCTAAAAAGTAAACTCCAATTACAACTAAAATAAAAGTCAGGATAAAAGCAGTAACTTGTATAGTATTCGGATTCCATGATACATGTTTACTGATCATTTCTTTCATTATAGAAGAAAATTTTATCGCAAGATAAATTCCTAACAACAGCGAAACAAAAGAAGCAACTTCTACAAAAAGTCCGTTTTTAATTCCTTTATATAAACTAAAAGCTAAAAGTGCGGCCACAATTATATCAAAAAAACTCATGATTTTGGTGTATTAAATAAAGGCGCAAATATATAGTTTTTTTAAGTTCAAAGGCTCTTATCGGCAAAGGTTCAAAGGTTTTTTTGAAGTTCTCTTTTCTATGAGTTTAATTTTTTTAGGCACATTGAATTTGAACTATGTATCTTTGCAAATCAAAATTTAGAGTTTAGATTGTGATTCTGCCCCTCAGAATTAAATTTTTAGCCCGCAATCTAAAACCTGCCATCAAAAATCATTAATTAAAATGTCCAGAGATACACAACTAAAAGAGCGATGGGAAAAACTCGTCGAGATATTATCTAATCAGTTTTCGCAAGGGGAAGATTTAGATTTAGATGCCATAATTTACTTAATTGGAGTTCAGGAACTCGGAAAAGTGCACCGTGAATTCAAAAAAGATGAAAAATTAAACTTAATGCATATTGCAATTTGTAGATTATTAGAGCCTTACGGGTTTTATGAATTTGATTTTTTTGATGCAGAAGGATGGCCGCATTATAAAGTAAAAGAAGAATTACCACCACTAAAAGCTGGAGAACAATCTGTTTTAATGAAAGAAGCGATTGTGAATTATTTTTTAGAACGAGAATTGATTGAGTAGTTTTTAGTTTTCAGTAGCAGTCCCAGTTTAGAGCTGATTGAAGTGAAAACTGAAAACTGTGACTGTGACTGTATAATTTCAACTAAAAACACTAAATTTGTATCTCAATTATTGAAGGAAAATGATAGATAAGATAAAACAACATATAGAGGAAGCCAAAGCCTTTAATGATAAAAACAAAGAATCTTTAGAACAATTCCGTATTAAATATTTAGGTAGTAAAGGTTTATTGAAGGAACTTTTTACTGAATTTAAAAATATTCCAAACGATCAAAAAAAGGATTTTGGACAAGTTATAAATACTTTAAAAGCGGTTGCTGAAGAGAAAGTAAGAGTTATTCAGGAAGAACTTGAAAGTAAAGAAGAATCTAAAGGCATTTTCGGCGATTTAACTCGTGCAGCAGAACCAGTAATTATTGGTTCTCGCCATCCAATTTCGATTGTTAAAAATCAAATTATAGATATTTTTGCTAATATCGGATTCAACGTTTCTGAAGGTCCAGAAATCGAAGACGATTGGCATAACTTTACAGCATTAAACTTACCAGAATACCACCCGGCGAGAGATATGCAGGATACATTTTTCATTCAGACAAACCCAGATGTTTTATTGCGTACGCATACATCATCTGTTCAGGTGCGTTATATGGAAAATCACAAACCGCCAATTCGTACGATTTCACCAGGACGTGTTTTCCGTAATGAAGCTATTTCGTCACGTTCTCACTGTATTTTCCACCAGGTTGAAGGATTGTACATTGACAAAGATGTTTCTTTTGCCGATTTGAAGCAGACATTATTGTATTTCACTAAAGAAATGTTCGGAAAATCTAAGATTCGTCTTCGTCCGTCTTATTTCCCATTTACAGAGCCAAGTGCTGAAATTGATATTTATTGGGGACTAAAAACAGAAACCGATTACCGTATTACAAAAGGAACTGGCTGGCTAGAAATTGGAGGATGCGGAATGGTTGATCCAAACGTTCTTAAAAACTGTGATATCAATCCTGATGAATTCAACGGTTTCGCTTTCGGAATGGGAGTAGAGCGTATCGCAATGCTTTTATACCAAATTGGCGATATCCGTATGTTCTATGAAAACGATGTTCGTTTCTTAGAGCAGTTTAAATCAAATATATAATTTAAGTTAGAAAGTCATAAAGTCGAAAGTCAAAAGTCTCATAGTTATGGCTTTTGACTTTCGACTTTATGACTTTCGACTTTCAAACTTTTGACTCATATGAAAAAAGATATAGTAATTCCAGAAGTAGAAAACGTATTCCTTGCCGCTGTGCAGGAATGGAGCGATGACTTTATGGAAAAAGTATGGTATGCTTATTTAGTTAATGACAGTGACTTTAATTTAGACAGCGTAATGGTCGTTTCAAAAGCTTTTGGAACTATCGACGGCGAAATGAAAAAAACTTCGATTCTGCGTCATGCTTTTGTTGAGGTTCCCGCAGTTTCTGTTGTAAAAATAGAAATGATTGAGAAAAGTCTTTTGGTTATGAATAACGAATTTATGGTGACTTTCTTTATCGGAAATACTTTATACGATAAGAAATTCATCTTCAAATCTAATTCGCTTGACGAAAATAAAACGGAAGAAGTGCCGATTTTGTTTGTTGAAGGGGTGATGGTGAAGTAAAGAAAATAGAGAAAAGAATAAAGAAAATAGACTCTACAAAATAGTAAAAGAAAAGAGCCAAGACTATATTATTTAGATCTTGGATCTTTTTTTATAATCGACAAAAGTCTATATCTATTCTCTTTATTCTATATTCTTTTCTCTTAATCCAACGACTCGGTCAGTTTCTTAAATACTGCCTTAGCGTCTTTTCCTTCGTATAAAACAGCATAAACAGCATCGATAATTGGTGTTTTTGCTCCGTATCCTTGATTTAATTTATAAGCACTTTTTGTAGCATAATAACCTTCGGCAACCATGCTCATTTCCATCATGGCGCTTTTTACGGTATATCCTTTTCCAATCATATTTCCGAACATTCTATTTCTTGAGAAAACAGAATATCCTGTAACCAATAAATCGCCTAAATAAGCTGAGTCATTGATGTTACGTTTCATTTTATGAACTTTTCTAATGAATTTCTTCATTTCGCGGATTCCGTTACTCATCATAACCGATTGGAAATTATCTCCATAACCTAATCCGTGTGCAATTCCGGCAGCTATTGCGTAGATGTTTTTCAACATGGCAGCATATTCAGTACCAATAATATCGTCTGAAATTTTAGCTTTAATGTAATTTCCAGAAAGAGATTTTGCTACGATACAGGCTTTTTCAGGATCACCACATGCGATTGTTAAGTAAGAAAGTCTTTCAAGAGCTACTTCTTCGGCGTGGCAAGGACCTGTAATAACTCCAATGTTGTAGTAAGGAATGTCGTACTGAATGTGAAAATGTTCGCCAACAATTAAACTTGTCTCAGGAACGATACCTTTAATAGCCGAAAAAATAATTTTATCAGCTAACGAAACGGTCATGTTTTTTAATTCGGCATCTAAAAAAGCGGAAGGAATCGCAAAAATAATATAATCTGCGTATTCAATTGCTTCGTTTATATTGTTGGTTAATTTAAGCTTGTTAGTATCAAATTCAACAGAACTTAAATAATTTGGATTGTGTTTGTATTTCTGAATATGTTCAATGGCAGAGTCATTGCGCATATACCAGGCAATTTCTGAAAGATTAACGCATAACATTTTTGCAATTGCCGTTGCCCAGCTCCCTCCTCCAATTACTGCAAATTTTAATTTTTCGCTCATTATTTTAATAATTTAAAACAAAAGTACTTAATAATGTGCTAATAAAGCAATGTCTAATTTAAGAATTTTGTCAAAGACATTTGGGTTTATTTTCATTTAAATTAAAAGCAGCTGAATTTCAGAAGATATTTTAGTTTTAAAAACTCAATTAATGCAAAAAATAGTATTTTTAAGAAGTTTCTTTCAATTATGATATATTAATTTTTGACCTCTAAAATCTTTTTTGGAAGGTAAAGTCTTAGGAGAAAAAAAGAATGTAATCTTTAAGGGTATTAGAAAAGAGATTGAAAGAATGAATAAAATACTGGAAAAGAAAATGAACGAAAGCTTTAAATAATAACGAGTTTGCTACAATGATTTAATATATCAATAAAATATTTTTCTCCCTACACAATAAAATATAAAACTTTGCGTTTGAACTCTTTATAAATTAGAATTTTAATGAATTTGAAAAAAATTGAGTTAGTTAGTTTTGTTTTAGTATTTTGAAAAGGCGTTCCTAAATTTTTTAAGAACGCCTTTTTTGTGAAATTCCAATTTTTCTAAGCTCCAAATTCCAAAGTTTGAAATTTAAATCTCAATATTCCAAATTCCAAATTCCAATTTCAAATAAAAATTCCAAATCCCAATACTTACGTGTGCAATTGGAATTTGGAATTTAATTCCGAGGCTTCGTGATTGGAATTTTATTTTATTTAGTAGCTCATTTCAACAATAGATTTCACTTTATCTAAAGTTACCAATTGATTTTCACCAAGACCTTTCCAACCTCTTTCGTCAAAACGATTTACGATGAAATCTGCTGTGTTGCCGTAATCTTCTGTGTATTGTGAAAGTTTAGTATCCATTCCCATTGTATGGAAAAATTCAACCGTTTTATTGATTGCTTCTTTAGCCACTTCTTCATCAGAACCAGAAAGATTAAAAATACGTCTTCCGTATTGGGCTAATTTTGCTTTTTTAGTTTCAAACATTACATTGTATAAACTTGGTCCAATAATCGCCAAAGTTCTCGCATGATCGATTCCGTAAAGCGCTGTTAATTCGTGGCCAATCATGTGAGTTGCCCAATCGCTTGGAACACCTTTCTGAATTAATCCGTTTAACGCCATTGTACAGCTCCACATAAAATTGGAAGCCAAAGTATAATCGGTTGGATTTTTTACAACGCCTGGACCAACTTCAATTAAGGTTTGAAGAATTCCCTCTGCAATTCTATCTTGTAAAAATGCATCAGTTGGATACGTTAAATATTGTTCCATAACATGTGTGTAAGCATCTACAACACCATTTTCAAGTTGTCTTTTTGGTAAAGATGCAATTACTGCAGGGTCACAGATAGAGAATTGTGGAAACAAAGCACTTCCGCCAGAAGATAATTTTTCCTGAGTAGCTTCAATTGTTACTACGTATCCAGAATTCATTTCACTTCCCGTTGCTGGAAGTGTCAAAACGGTACCAAAAGGCATCGCATTCTCTTTAATCAGAATACGTTTCTGTAAGATATCAATCGGATTTCCGTCAAAATTTACGGCTGCCGAAATAAATTTCACACCATCAATTACAGATCCTCCGCCCACGGCAAGAATGAAATTAATTTTTTCATTTTTGATAACATCAACTGCTTTCATCAAAGTTTCAAAATGTGGATTTGGTTCTATGCCGCCAAATTCTACAATTTCAAAACCTTTTAAGTTCGCAATTACCTGATCGTAGATTCCGTTTTTAAAAATACTTCCGCCGCCGTAAGCCAAAAGAATTTTAGCATCTTTTGGAACTAAAGTCGAAAGTTTTTCAATTTGTCCTTTTCCGAAGATTAAATTCGTCGGATTATATAATTCAAAGTTTAGCATTTTTTTATTTTTAAGGTTCTGAGCCACTAAGGCACTAAGTCGCTAAGTTTTTTAAAAGGCATTTACCTTAGAACCTTAGCATCTTGCTTTTTATTTCAATTTTTCTAGTAATTTTCCAGCCACCAATTTAGATGAAGCTGGGTTTTGACCCGTAATCAATAGACCATCTTCTACAGAATAAGGCTGCCAATCTGGTCCTTTTGAGAATTTTGCTCCATTTTGAGTTAAAGCATCTTCTAATAAAAACGGAACAACTTTTGTCAAGCCTACACCTTCTTCTTCAGAATTTGTAAAACCAGTCACTTTTTTGTCCTTTACTAAATATTCACCATTTACCTTTACATTTTTCAAAACTGCAGGAGCATGGCAAACAAAAGCAACTGGTTTTTTATTAGTGTAAAAAGCTTCAATTAGAGCGATTGAATTCTTGTCTTCCACTAAATCCCAAAGCGGACCGTGGCCTCCTGGGTAAAAAACGGCATCATAATCTTTCTGGTTAATTGTAGAAAGCTTGTGAGTATTTTTTAATTTTTCCTGTAAAACTTTATCTGCGTCAAAACGTTTGGTATCTTCAGTTGCAGATGCCGGATCTGCACTTTTTGGATCAATTGGCGGTTGTCCTCCAAGTGGAGTAGCAATAGTAATCTCGACTCCCTGATCTAATAATTCATAATATGGTGCAGCAAATTCTTCTGACCAAAATCCTGTTTTTTCTCCTGTGTTACCCAGTTTATCGTTACTGGTTACAACAAATAATACTTTTTTCATACTTTTTTTATTTGATTTTTGAGCCACAGCAGAAATGCTTGAAGCTGTAAATGCAATTATTGCGAGTAATGCTATTTTCTTCATTAGATTAAATTTTAAACAAATTTACAGCATATGTGATATCAGTAAAAATAAAATAAACTATGTTTGTTATAAATAAATTTATGTCATGGTAAATCTAGAATGGTACAGAACATTTAAGGCAGTTTATAAAAACGGTAATTTTTCGGTAGCGGCAAAAGAGTTATTTATGAGCCAGCCTGCCGTTAGTCAGCAAATTTCTATGCTCGAAGCGCATGTTGGAAATAAATTATTTAATAGGAAATCTAAAGGCGTTGAACCAACCGAGTACGCTAAGTTACTGAATAATTTGATTATAGATGCGCTGGATCGGCTAGAAAGTGTCGAGGCAGGTTTCAGGGCAAAAGCGGAAGACGCCAATAGATTAATTTCAGTTGGAATTTCAAAACATCTTTTCCATTGCGTTGGCGATCTTTTGATTTCTAAGTTTGATTTGATCGATTTTACTTTCGCAGAAAACGATGAACTATTTGCATTAGTAGATGCTAAAAAACTTGATTTCGCCATCACGACAAAAAGGTTCGATACTTTTGATACCACTTATGAAATTGTTGGAAAAATAAAACTGATAATGGTGGCGCCAACACGTTTAGACATAACAGATTTTCGTCAAAAATTAAAAGCAGACAATTTTACTGAAATAGAACAATGGCTCAACGGACAAAAATGGTACAGTCATGATGCTCGAATTCCGCACATAAAATTATTCTGGCTTCATGCTTTCAATAAAAAAAGACCTTCAATGGTTCCCAATTATATTATTCCTTCAGAATCTGAAATGCTAAAACTTTTATCCAAAAATGATGGAGTGGCCGTAACTTGGAATTGTAATGCGAGGAAATTAATAAAAGAAAATAAACTGCAGCTGGTGTGGAATAGTTTTCACGTTCCAGAAGAATTTGTGTATTTGTTAGCGCCAAAAAATAATAACTTAAATTCGTTTTTTGACATAATTGCTAAGGAACTGAAGTTGTTTTTTGGAAATAGGTTATGATTTTAATCATTTGTTTCTGTAGGATAAAAGAGTAATTTTGATAAATGAACCACTAAAATTTTCAAAAATGAAAAAGATTGCAAAAGTGTTAATGCTTATCGCAGCTGTACTTATAAGTAATTCGTGCAGTAAACATGATGACGAAGTGATAATAGATTGTCTAGCAGAATCATTTTTTGTTAAATTACATAATTCAACAGATGCTGCTAATCCGAAATTAATGAACTATTCAGTTGAGTATTCAGGAACTGGAACTTTAGTTGGAGTGAAATGGACATTTGGTGATGGAACTACGGGAACTGGTGCAGTGGTAACACATACTTACGCGACAGCTGGTACATATGAAGCTAAGGCTGAAGTTACGGTTAAAAAAGATGGTGCAGAATGTACTTCTGTTCCTAAAAGAACTGTGACTGTTAACTAGAAAAAATTAAAAGATATTGATGAGAGTCAATTTTATAATCTAATGCAAAAGCATAAATTATAAAATTGACTCTCATTCGTTATATTTGTTTGATATGATTTAGGATTATGGAAAAATTACAAAATATTAGAATTGCTGTCGATGCGATTGTTTTTGGATATAAAAACAACGATTTATACGTGTTATTGATAGAACAGCAATTTGGCACTTCAGAAAAATATTGGGCTCTACCTGGCGGCTTAGTTGAGGATTCAGAATCACTAAGCGATGCAGTAATTCGCGAACTGCATGAAGAAACAAACGTGCAGCTGACTTTTATGGAGCAGTTGTATACTTTTGGAGATGACATTTATAGAGATTCCAGAAATCGTGTTATTTCGGTTGCTTATTATGCTTTGGTTGATGCTTCAAACTTAGACATCAAAGCGAGTACAGATGCCGAAAGAGTGCAATGGTTTAAAATTGATGAAATCCCGTCTTTGGCATTCGATCATAATTTGATACTCGAAAAAGCCATTACAAGGCTAAAAGCAAAACTGACTTACGAACCAATTGGTTTCGATTTACTTCCTGAAGAATTCTTGTTTTCAGATCTGGAAAATCTTTATTGCACTATTCTAGAAAAAGAAATTGACCGACGAAACTTTAGAAAAAAAATACTCAGCTACGGTATTTTAGAACAAACAGAAAATTTTTCTCCAATTAAAACAGGTCGTCCAGCCAAGTTATTTAAGTTTAATAAACTAAAATACAACGAATTAATAAAAGAAGATTTTCACTTCGAAATAAAGTTTGCGTAATTTTTACACAAAATAAATTGTTTATTTAAAATTTAATTCTACATTTGCGTATAATTAACGCAAACTACAAAACTATGATACTAAATCTCGACCCAAAATTCGCTCCTTTTCAAAATCAGGAAGAAATCAAATTTCAAAGTTTCACTTTCTCTGGAGGAGAACCACACATCAAAATCAGCCCAGATTTTGATGCTAATCGAAAAATAACAATTACGCACCGATTAAATTCTTTCAATGATTTAGGATTATTGTGTGTTACAGTTGATGCGCTTCGCAGAATGGACGTTAAAATTATCGATCTATTTATTCCGTATTTCCCGGCTGCAAGACAAGACCGTGTTATGATTCCTGGCGAACCTTTATCTGTAAAAGTATATGCAGATATTATAAATGCCTTGCAGTTAAATAAAGTTTTTGTTTTTGATGCGCATTCAGAAGTGACTCCAGCTTTACTAAATAATTCTACAGTAATTCCAAACTATACTTTTATCAAAGAAGTTTTAAAAAGAATTGGCGAAAACGTAAAATTGATTTCTCCAGACGGAGGTGCTTTAAAGAAAATCTATAAAGTTTCTGAATTTTTAGGCGGTGTTGAAGTTGTAGAATGCAGTAAAAGCCGTGACGTAAAAACAGGAAGATTATCTGGATTTAAAGTATATGAAGATGATCTAAACGGAATGGACTGCTTAATTGTAGATGATATTTGCGACGGTGGCGGCACTTTTGTCGGTTTAGCCGAAGAATTGAAAAAGAAAAATGCCGGAAGATTATATTTGGCAGTAAGCCACGGAATTTTTAATAAAGGGTTTGAAGTTTTAAACTGCTTTGACGGCATTTTTACGACGAATTCTTTTAAAGACTTTGAAGGCGAAAATGTTACGGTAATCGGACTAGATACTTTAGTTTAAAAGTTTAAAGTTTCAGGTTTCACGTTATCCGAAGTAACCTAAAAAATGCTATTAACCGTTTCAAGTTTAAACCACATTTCAAATCAAGTTCACAACTTGAAACCTGAAACCTGAAACAAAAAAATAAAATTATGAACGATTTAAAACCAAGATTTATTGAGTCTTTAAAAAGAAACAATGATCAGATAAGAGAGGATAGAGCCAAAACTATTGGCGAAGATTCTGAATTAATATACAGACGGCGAGTTGAGGATATTGAATTAAAAATAAAAAGACTCGAAAGAGAACAAGAAGGACTTATCGATATTAGTCCGCTGGATAAAAACAGTTTAACCTTTGCCGATTTTCAGCCAGAAGCTTTTGTGCAAAAAGATATGGAGCTTTCGCTGACCATCAGAAATTTAAATATCCAGTTTGAAGTAACAAAAAAGAGATTTGAGTATTTATTTGGTAAAACATTTTAGTCATGGGAGGTACAAGATATGATTTCGGTGCTCGCGAAAGCAGAGCAAAAAAAGTAGGCTATGCTAGTAAATCGGCTGGCGAGATTTTTACACAGAATGCGTTACGAATGGCGCATGAATCAATGAATCCAAAAGGAGTGATTTTCAGAGAAGCGAGAGATTCAGACGTTCATCCAAACACAGTTCCAATTATTTTAGGACTAGACGTTACGGGAAGTATGGGACATATTCCACACGAACTGATCAAAGAAGGACTTCCAAAATTAATGGGAGGAATTATTCAGGGAGGTGTTCCAGATCCGGCACTTTTGTTTTTAGGAATCGGCGATCACGAATGCGACAGATATCCATTGCAGGTTGGACAATTTGAATCTGGAGATGAAGAACTAGACATGTGGTTAACGAGAACCTATATCGAAGGCGGTGGTGGAGGAAACGCCGGAGAAAGTTATTTGTTAGCATGGTATTTTGCTGCATTTCATACTAAAACTGATGCTTTCGAAAAAAGAGGTCAAAAAGGACTGCTGTTTACAGTTGGCGATGAACCTGGTTTAAAAATACTTCCTGCATCGGCAATAAAAGAAATTATGGGTCAAGGACAACAGACTTATACACATCTTGAATTGTTGGCAGAAGCGCAAAAAAAATACGATGTATATCATATTAGTGTTTTGCATTCCGGACAAGCGATAAATGCTGATGTCGAATGGAAAGAATTGTTAGGACAAAATTGTCTTTCAATTGAAGATCATAGAGAAATTCCAAACGTAATCAAGAAAATAATCTGCGATAAACATAAAAGTTCTGTTTCAGGAACAATACCAGTTTCTGATACAACAAGTACAGGTTTAGATAATATAGAAATGCTTTAAAAGTTTTGGGACTTCGCCAGATTAAAAAGAAATTTTTTTTCTCAACGACGAGAAATTTGCTCGCAAAGACGCGGAGGCGCAAAGATTTTTTACCAAATGATAAAGTTTAAAATAGAACTTAAAAAGAGTTGCTGACAAAAAAACTTTGCGATTTAGCGACTTTGCGAGATTAATAATAACAACAAATGAAAATAGCTCAAATAGTTATAGGTTTAGGATTTGGTGATGAAGGAAAAGGAATAACAACAGATTTTCTGGCAAAACAAAATCCTGAATCTATAGTTATTCGCTTTTCTGGAGGACAGCAGGCTGCGCATACGGTTGTGATTGATGATAGAAAACACGTTCATTCCAGCTTTGCCAGCGGTGCGCTTCGTGGTCTTCCGTCTTACTACAGCGAACACTGCACGATTCATCCGCTTTTTCTGTTTAATGAAAGAGAAGAATTAAAAGAAAAAAATGCTAATCTCGATCTGTATATTCATCCATTGGCAAAAGTGACTACTCCGTTTGATGTTTGGCACAATAGAGGAAACGTGAGAAACATAGATCACGGAACCTGCGGAAAAGGCATTGGTTCAACCATGAAAAGGAACGAAGGGCCTTATAAATTATTTGCGATTGATTTGATAGCGCCCCGCGAAATGCTTTTAGAAAAACTAAACCAAATTGCTTATTACTACGGTTTTTTAAATGAACCAGACATCGATCAAGAAGTTCAGGATTATCTGGAAGCCGTAGATAAAATAAAATGGAATATTGTTGATTACAGTTTTCTTTCAAAATATACTAATTTAATTTTTGAAGGAAGTCAGGGAATTCTCCTCGATATGGATCATGGTGTTTTTCCGAATGTGACGTATGCAAATACCACTTCAAAAAATGCGATTGAAATTTGTAATAAACTAAAAATTGATGATATAGAAGTGTATTACGTAACCAGAAGTTACACAACAAGACACGGTCACGGCTGGATGCCAAATGAAGTTGAATTAAAATTAAAAAATAACGAAGAAGAAACCTGTGTTTTCAACGAATATCAAAAACAGCTGAGATTTGCAGATCTTGATTATGATTTGTTGAATTACGCTTTAAAATTAGACGCAGCTTATAGTCCAAATACAAAAAGAAATTTGGTTGTAACCTGTATGGATCAGTTAGAGAAAGACTATGAATTTGAAAATTTGACAACAGATTTCAATGCCATTTACGGATCATTTTCACCCGATTCTAAAGATTTTAAAGAGATTACTTCTTTGTTTCAATAACAGAAAAAATGAAATACAATATAGATAATATTAGTCAAGAAAATAAATTTTTGTTTTTCTGGGGACATCAGCCAAGTAATGACGGAACAATTACTAAAACCTGTTTTAGTCAATGGTGGTTAAGTTCTTTTGAAATTGATAAAGTGATCTACAAAACTGCAGAACACTGGATGATGGCGAAGAAAGCCGAATTGTTTAAGGACAATGAAATTTTAGCAAAAATCATTAAAGCTAATTCTCCTGCCGAAGCCAAAAAGTTAGGTCGCGAAGTGAAGAACTATAACGAAACGCTTTGGTTAGCCGCGAGATTTGAAATTGTGAAAGAAGGGAATTATCATAAGTTCAGTCAAAACGAAGAACTAAAAACTTTTTTACTAAATACAAAAGAGAGAGTTATAGTAGAAGCAAGTCCTGTAGATGCAATCTGGGGAATAGGTATGGCGGGCGATCACAAAGATGTTATGAACCCGCAGAAATGGAAAGGTTTGAATTTGCTAGGTTTTGCTTTGATGGAAGTTAGAGATGAATTGAAATAAAATTATATACAAACAGATGTTCCGTAGGAACATTTCATTGGTAGAAAAACATTTCATTGGTAGAAAAAAAATATTAATCATGAATGAAAAAACAGCAAAAAGTGTCAGCAAGTTTTTAAGTTTGGTGCTTAGACATTCGCCAGAAACAATTGGATTAAAATTAGATGAAAACGGCTGGGCAGATGTTGACGAATTAATTCTAAAATGCAATAAAAAAGGAAGTCAAAATCAAATGACTGCTGAACTTTTAGATTATGTTGTAGAAAACAACGATAAAAAACGTTTTGCTTTTAATGAAGATAAAACGAAAATAAGAGCAAGTCAGGGGCATTCTATTTCGGTTGAATTGAATCTGGAAGAAACAGAACCATCAGAATATTTGTATCACGGAACTGTTGCAAAGTTTTTGGAAAGCATTAAAAAAGAAGGTTTACAAAAAATGAGCCGTCAGCATATACATCTTTCAAAAGATAGAGAAACAGCTGTAAAAGTAGGAAGCAGAAGAGGAGCTCCTCAAATTTTGAGCATAAGAAGCGGTCAGATGTACAGAGATGGATTTAAATTTTATTTATCTGAAAATAATGTTTGGCTTACTGATGAAGTTCCCGTAAAATATATCGATTTTTGATGTTGTAAAATTAATTAAATTAACTAGAAAATATATGAACCCACTACTATTAACAGATGGTTACAAAGTTGACCACAGAAGACAATACCCAGATAATACCACATTAGTTTATTCTAACTGGACACCTCGTAAATCAAGAATTGAAGGCCTTGATGAGGTTGTGTTTTTCGGATTACAGTATTTCATCAAAAAATATATCATTCATGATTTTGAAGAGTATTTCTTCAAACAGCCAAAAGAAGAAGTGATTAAGAAATATTCTAGAAGAATCAATAATTATTTGGGTGAAAACCAAGTTGGTACAAAACATATCGAAGACTTACACGACTTAGGATATATTCCGATGGTTTTTAAAGCATTGCCAGAAGGAGCGACGGTACCATTAAGAGTTCCGATGTTTACGATGTACAATACAATTCCCGAGTTTTTCTGGCTTACTAATTACTTCGAAACGTTGCTTTCTGCAGTAGTCTGGCTGCCTTGTAACTCTGCTACAATTGCAAAAGAATACAGAAAAGTATTAGATAAATATGCAGATGAAACATCATCAGTTCCAGAATTTGTAGACTGGCAGGCACATGATTTCTCGATGAGAGGAATGGGCGGAATCGAAGCAGCTGTAACTTCAGCAGCGGGACATTTATTAAGTTTTACAGGATCTGATACAATTCCGGCGATTGATTTCTTCGAAGAATATTACAAAGCCAATTCTGATGCCGAATTAATCGCGGGATCAGTTGCTGCTACAGAACATTCTGTAATGTGCATGGGAACTACAGAAGGAGAATGTGAAACCTTTAAAAGATTAATTACAGAAGTTTATCCAAAAGGAATCGTTTCTATCGTTTCTGACACTTGGGATTTATGGAAGGTTTTAACCGATTATTTACCGCGTTTAAGAGAAGATATTATTTCAAGAGAAGGGAAAGTAGTAATTCGTCCTGACAGCGGTGATCCGGTTGATATTATCTGCGGAAATCCAAACGGAAAAACAGAAAAAGAAAAGAAAGGTGTAATCGAATTGCTTTGGGATGTTTTCGGCGGTTCTGTAAACGACAAAGGATTTAAAGAATTGATTCCGCAAATCGGCGCTATTTACGGTGATAGTATTACTGTGGCAAGAGCAACTCAAATTTGTGAAAGATTAAAAGAAAAGGGATTTGCATCTACAAATGTGGTTCTGGGAATTGGATCGTTCACGTATCAATACAACACAAGAGATACATTCGGTTTTGCTATGAAAGCAACTTACGGAGAAGTAAATGGTGAAGGGAGAGCAATTTTCAAAGATCCGATTACAGATGACGGAACTAAAAAATCGGCCAAAGGATTGATGAAAATAGATTTAATCGACGGGAAGTATCATTTAACAGATAATGTTTCTTGGGAAGAAGAAAAACAAGGTGAATTGAAGGAAGTTTTTAGAGATGGAAAACTTTTAATTGATCAATCGCTGAGTGATATTAGAAGTCGAGTAAAAAGCGAGATAAACGTTGAAGCGTAATAAATTTTCGTTTTAATTAATAAGTCCCAAAGGGACGGCATATTTATAGCATTTAATCGTTCAAATGGAAAAAAGCCCCATCGGGGTGATATTTTTTCGCGCCGCTGGAGCTTATTTGACTCAAAATATTTTTCATTAACAAGAAGAGCCTGAATTTTAAAATCAGGCTCTTTTTGTTTTATTTATTTTTCACTAATCAGTTTAGTAAACAACAGTATTTCAATATTCCGTAGGAATGTCTCATCGGTAGAAAAAAATGTATCGTTTTTGCATGTGTCCTGTAGCGAAACCCTTTTGTGTAATAATAGATCTTTAATGAAACGTTTCTACGGAACGTATCAACGTAATTCAAATTTAATTCGACCGATGATACATTCCTACGGAATGATTTTTTGAAAATAAAAAACCTCCAGTTAAAACTGGAGGCAATTCAAATTGTTTATTTCTTATAGAAATTATTATGATCTATATATTCCCAAACTTTTGGAGGAAGTAAAGGCTGAATATTTTTCCCTTCCTTAATACTGTTTCTTATAAATGTTGAAGAAATTTCTACAATCGGCGCATCGATTACATGAATTTTTGGATGTGATTTTAATTCGACATTTTCCTCTTCCTCAGAAATTCTCGGATAAACATAAATATCATGATTCTCGAGAATTACTTCGTAGTTTTTCCATTTATGAAGCGTTTTCAAATTGTCTTCGCCCATAATCAAAGAAAATTCATGATTGGGATATTTCTCTTGTAAATGTGCTAAAGTAATTACGGTGTAGTTCGGCTGAGGTAATTTAAATTCAATATCCGAAGGTTTTATTTTTGGATAATCTTCTGTTGCCAGATAAACCATCTGCAAACGATGATGATCATCTAATAAAGTCGCTTTCTTTTTTAACGGATTATGAGGCGTAACAACCATCCAAATCTGATCTAAATCTGCAAACTCAGCCATGTGATTGGCAATGATCAAATGACCAACATGAATGGGATTATATGTGCCGAAATAAAGACCTATTTTCATTTTTAGAGTACTTAGTTCTTAGTCCTTAGTTCTTAGTCTTTGAGATTTTTAGAAAAAGCACTTATCATTTTGCTTTCTTCTTCAATCAAAAACATAATCTCATTAAATAGATTATCGTCAGAAATAAATTCTAATTCTTTTGCAATAATTAATTGTGTTTCTATTTCATTCAGAGAGCCTCTGGAAATATTCAAAAAATGGTTAAATGATTTGTCGGTTTGACGTCCAAAACCTTCTGCAATATTTGAAGGAATGGATACGCTCGCTCTTTTTAATTGACTTGTTAAGGCGTATATTTCTTCTTTAGGAAAACTCTTTGTTAGTTTATAAACCAGAACAACTATTCTTATTCCTTTTTGCCAAATGAATAATTCTTTGTATGATTTAATACCGCTCATGTAAATCTTAAAATTAACTTCTTCTCAGACTAAGGACTAACAACTAACGACTAACAACTAACGACTAAATAACTACTTAGATACAAACTCCTTCACTAGTTGATAGGCTTCTTCTTTCGCTGTATCTAAATCGTAATTTTTGATAATAGTGTCAAACTGAGGAGCTGTAGCTAATTCAACCGAAGCTTTTGCAATTCGCATATTGATTTTATCTTCACTTTCTGTAGAGCGTTCTTTTAATCGGCGTTTTAATTCGTCCACACTTGGCGGTTTTACGAAGACGGCTAAAGTCTGCTCTGGGAATTTATGTTTAATACGAAGTCCGCCGGCAACATCAATATCAAAAATTACATTTTTTCCTAAAGCCCAGATTCTTTCAATTTCGGCTTTTAAAGTGCCGTAGAAATTATCACGGTACACTTCTTCCCATTCCAGGAAATTTTCGGCTTTAATGTGTTTTTTGAATTCTTCCAACGAAATAAAATAATAATCTTTTCCGTGTTCTTCTTCTCCGCGTGGGTCGCGTGAAGCTGCTGAGATCGAAAATTCTAAGTTTAAATCTTCTTTCCCTAGTAAATGTTTTACTATAGTTGTTTTTCCTGATCCTGATGGTGCTGAGAAAACAATTAATTTTCCTTTGTTCATTAATTTATGCTTTATTTTTTGCTTTAAGCTTTAGGCCGTAAGCTTTAAGCCTTTATTTTTGAAGTCTTCAATTTTGCCTATAGCGTAAAGCTTACTGCTTAAAGCGTCTAAAGGACATTCAAAACCTGTTCCTTAATCTTCTCCAATTCATCCTTCATCATCACCACCAGCTTCTGCATTTGAGCATGATTCGATTTAGAACCCATCGTATTGATCTCACGACCCATTTCCTGAGTAATAAAACCAAGTTTACGACCATTCGCTTCAGTACCTTTTATGGTCTCTAAGAAATAATCTAAGTGATTGGTTAAACGAACTTTTTCTTCTGTAATGTCTAATTTTTCAAGATAATAGATTAATTCCTGTTCGAAACGGTTTTCATCAACATTAACTTGTAATTCAGAAATTGCGGTTTGTAAACGATCCTTAATTGCCTGAACACGTTCTGGATCAAGAGCCAGAGCGTCGTTCATATATTGGCGGATATTTCCAATTCTAAGGTTGAATTCTTTTTCAAGAGATTCTCCTTCGTCTTTTCTAAAACTTAAAATGTTTTGGAGAGCTTCATCAATAATTACCTGAATTTGCTCCCAGTCATTTTCGTCAATTTCTTCGCGCTCTGTTTTTAAGGTATCCGGCATACGAACAGCCATTTTCATCAATTCTGTTTCATCAGCAGCTGGATAAACCTCTTTTAATTGCGCAATATAATTTTTTACGACAGGAACATTTACTTTAGTCGAAGTTTGTTCTGCAGTACTTTCGATGTAAATCGCAAAATCAATTTTTCCTCTTTCCAGTTTTGTAGAGATTTGGGTTCGCAAGCCTAATTCCATTTCGCGATAAAGCGACGGCATTCTTACATTTAAATCTAAACCTTTGCTGTTTAAGGATTTTACTTCAACGGTAATTTTTTTTGTAGGCAATTGCAAAGAAGCTTTGCCAAACCCTGTCATAGATTGTATCATATAATTGAGTATAAAGGCGCAAAGATAAATAAAAGTTTGCAGTGTTTGATGTTAAATGCTGTTCCAGTTCAGTATAAACTATTTTAAAGTTTTTTTGCTTTGGAATGATTTTCTCGCAAAGATGCAAAGTTGCAAAGAAATACACTTAAGCTTTACGGCTTTGCGTCTTTGCGAGATTTGTTCAATTACATTCTTTAAGAAAAGTGTCTTTAGAGAAAATAAATTTATTCTAAAGCCTTCATAACCTGTAAGATATTCTGCTGGCTGTTGCCGATGTAAATTTTTCCGTCAATAATAAAAACCGGACGGCTTAAAAAAGTATAATGTTCCAGAATGTATTTTTTAAAATCTGCCTCAGTCAACGATTTGTTTTTTAAATCCATAGATTTATACAATTGCGCTTTTTTGCTGAATAAGGCTTCGTAGCTTCCAGAAAGTTTATACATTTCTTCTAATTCTGCCTCCGTAATTGGGTCTTGTTTGATATCGTGAAAAACCAAATCATTTTTAGGAAGACTTTTAATGATTTTTCTGCACGTATCGCAAGATGCCAAATAATATATTTTGTTCATGATTTTTGAGTTTTTATTAGAGTACAAAGAAAATTCATTTAAAACTTAAAATTGTCTAATTTTAGAAAAAAAATAAATTATGAATTCAGTTTTTGAAGTCCAAAAAACAATTAGAGAGGTTCTTTTGAAAATGTTAGAAAGTCATTCATTAGAACAATTGAATAAAATTCCGCAAGGATTCAATAATAATATTATTTGGAATGCTGCGCATTGTATTTCTGTGCAGCAGGCTTTGGTTTATAAACTATCGGGATTACCAGCAATAGTATCAGATGAATTTATTCTAAAATACAGAAGAGGTACAAAACCCGAAGGAGATCTTTCGCAGGCAGAAGTTGATGAAATTAAAGCATTGCTTTCAACAACACTTGAAAAAACAAAAAATGATTTTGAAACCGGTCTTTTCGTTGACTATAACGAATATGCCACGAGCTTAGGTTATACACTTAAAAATATACAAGGAGCTTTAGATTTTAATAATTATCATGAGGGAGTTCACAGTGGTATTATGATGAGTTTAAGAAAATTGGTTTAAATAAAAATCCCGCCTTAAAGCGGGATTTTTATTATTCTACTATGGTTTCAATGGTAACCTTCATGGCGCCTGCACCTTTGTGTTTGGTAATATCCATAAAAGCTCTTTTAGATAAATCGATTTCACGGGTTTTTACAAATGGACCACGATCTGTAATTTTTACAATGACAAATTTGCCATTTGCTTCATTTGTTACTTTTACTCTGGTTCCAAAAGGAAGTTTTTTATGAGCAGCAGTATATTGATTGTTGTTGAATCGGCTTCCGTTCGCAGTTCTTTTTCCATTAAAACGATCAGCGTAGTAGGAGGCGTGAGCATTTTTTTTGTATGGTCTTAGTTTTAAACCTTTGTCTGTAAATACTGAATCTACAGGTAATGCAATAATATTTGGTCTTGCATTTTTGACCGTATCTTGAATGATTTTAGGTTCTGTTGTAGGTTTGGTTTGGCTTATAACATAAGTAAAGCCGCTAATTAAAGTCAAAGCAATTGTGGCGAATAAAATGTGTTTTTTATTTCTCATGGGTTATTTTTTTTCAGACTTGGGGGGAGTTTGTACAAATAATATGCCGAGATAAAAAAAGCCCTGTAAAAGGGCTTTTAATTGGTATTTTTTAGAACCAAAGGTTCCACGGAATTCTACTTAAAATTAGTAATAATCCTAATCCGTAAAATATAGCAAAGGTCTTAAATTTAGCTTCGCTGTTTATTAATTTTTTATGTTTAGACCATCCAATTGTAATTAGGACGATAGCAATAAGATTAATTAGTGGGTGCTCTAATGATGTTAATCTAAGTTCTGCATTAGACATTTGTCCAAAAGCTGCTTTTCCAAGAGGAGAAACAAAATATAAGATCAAACCAATTAATAACTGGGTGTGAGTACCAATTAAAGCAAATAAAGCGATTTTACGATCCTTAGCTGTAAACTCTTTTTTTGAAGTGACTCCGATGATTGCGTTAACAACTGCAACAAGTAAAAGAAGCAATGCTAAGTATGCCCAGCCAGAGTGGAATTTTTGTAGAAAATTATACATAAACCTTGTTTTTTGTTTGAAACAAATATAACAAAAATGAGTAAAAAAAAACGGCATTAAACTTAAAAGTCAATGCCGTTTTAATTATTTAGGATGGTTCTTTATTAGTTGAAAGAGTATCTAGCTCCAACTTGCATTTGCCATCTTGCTGATTGTAAACCTACATCATCAATTTGGTTAACAGTATTTGCAACACTTGGGTTGAAGTTGAATGTTGGAGTAGTTCCGTTAGCTAAGAAACCAACTTGTTGAAGTAATAATACTTGATCGTTTGTAGCGAAGTATCTTCTTCCCCAGTTTTTGTTTAACAAGTTTGTAAAGTTGAAAACATCAGCTGTAAACTCTAATTTGTGGCTTTTCTTACCTACGTTAACTTTAAACTCTTGAGCTAATTTTAAATCGATAACATGGCTCCAGTCTAAACGATCACCGTTACGCTCTGCATATTTTCCTCTTCTGCTGTTTAAGTACTTATTACTAGAGATATAAGCATCATAAGCTTCCCATTGTTGATCTGGTGTCATAGGGTTAGCAGTAGTAGAAACTAAAACAACTTCACTTTTGTTAGTTGGGATGTAAGCTAATGCTGAGTTTTGGTTAGTATCTCTCATGATTCTACCGTTACTATCGTTGTAGATATAACTGATAGGTGTTCCTTGAGCTCCCTCATAGAATAGACCAATAGTAGTTTTGATATTATTGTTCCATTTGAATTTGATAGATGAGTTAGCCATAACTCTTGACCCTTGATCAAAATCTGATCTAGATACACCAGAAATCGCGTTTGAACCGTTAACAGTTTCCATGTATTGCCATTGCGAACTGTTTTGAGAACTTGTTGCATCCATCCAAACGTTAGATTCTCCGTAAGAATATGTTGCAGAGATGTTTGCATCGATAAAGTCAGATTGGAAGTATTTAGTTAATGTGAAACTAGTATTCCAAGCGCTTCCTGCTTTTTTGTTAGAACCTAAGTAGATTCCTGAATATGTTTTATCAACAAGTACATTGTTGTATATTGGTCTAACATCTCCACCTGTAGTATAAGTTTGTGGACCTACAAGGTTTAAGTTTTGGTACTGAATTGCGTTCAAGTTTTCATTGAAGATCGCTTCTGCAGTCAATACTAATCCACCAGGTAATTTACGATCAAAAGCAAGACTTGTTTTTAATACTTGTGGTAATTTGAAATCTTTAGAAAATAAATCAACATTTCCTCCTACAGCACCTGTTCCCGGGATTGGTCCAACAGCAACGCCGTTAGAATACATTTGGCTGTTAACATCTGTGTTAGGATTGAAAAGAGGTTTAGGACCTGTTGTAACAATACTTGTATCGTAAAAGTATTGTCCCATACCATAGTTATTGTAAGCTCCACCTGGCCATACTAGAGGAACTCTTGATGTAAATACTCCAATACCTCCACGTACTTGAGTTTCTTTGTCTCCGTTTACGTCATAGTTGAATCCAACTCTTGGAGAAAAATGCACGGTGTTTTTAATTGCTTGACCAACTTTTGCGCCTTTAAGATCTTTCCCTGCAGCTTCTAATAATGGAATAGTTCTTTCGTTAAAATCACTGTTTACAATTCCGCTTTCCCATACTGGCATATCAGCACGTACACCTACAGAAACTCTGAAGTTGTCAGAAATTCTAATGTTATCTTGAAGATATAATCCAAATTGGTTCATGTTGAATTCAGCTGCTCCTAGAGACTCATCTCCTGAACCTCCAATTAAAGAGTATCCTAAACGGTATCTTGAAGGTACTCCATTGTTCATGAAGCTATCATAGCTGCTAAATTGGTATCTACCAAAGTTACTGCTGATAAATACGTTTTTAGCGTAAGTCAATTCGTTGTGTGTACCAATTAAAATATTGTGTTTACCAACGTTAATCTCGAAGTTATCTGTAATTGTTAAAACTCTTTGTTTTAATAAGTTAGCTGTTGAACTAGCTTCGGCACCAAAATAAATTGTTCCTGCTCCATCTCTAATTTCAACGGTAGGGAATGGGCTTCCTGATGCATCTCTGTCATCATTTACAGTAGTAAAACCAACTACAAGGTTGTTTGAGAATTTGTTGTTAAATCTAGTGTTTAACTCTAATGAAGCAGAGTTTGTTATAGATTCGAAGTCTTGAGCACCATTAACAAAGTTCAAAGAAGTTGCTGTTGAACGATATGGAGAGAAGTTTGTTGCTTTAACATAACTGTTCTTTACAGAAAGTTTGTTATTGTCATTAATATTCCAGTCCACTTTAGCGATTAATTTATCAGATACTAAAGTTTGAGTATTGTTGTTGTAAACACCAGGATTGTAACCATAAAGTGTTTGTAGGCGATCTGTTAAAGCATTAATTCTATCTTGAGCCACAGCACCGCTGTACGGATTTCCACTAGCAATACCGATAGCGCCAGTATAGTTGTTGATATCAAAAGGAGCTGGTGTTTCGTTATCCTGTCTTTCGTAGTTGATGAAGTAGAATAATTTATCTTTCAAGATAGCTCCTCCAGCTCTTACACCGTATGTTTGAGCCGTAAAATCAGATAATTTTTTTCTTTCTGCAGTAGCGCTTGCTTTTTGTGGAGTTTTTCCAGCTAAAGATTGGTCTCTGTATAAGAAATAAGCAGAACCATCAAAGTTATTTGTTCCAGAACGTGTAATAGCACTAATTGCTCCTCCAGCAAATCCTGATAATTTAACATCGTAAGGAGAAACACTCACTTGGAATTGCTCAATTGCATCTAATGAAATTGGAGAAACTCCTGTTTGTCCACCGTTAGTACCATTTGCAGCTAATCCGAAAACGTCGTTGTTTACAGCACCGTCAATATAAATTGCGTTAAATCTGTTATTTTGTCCGCCAATTGAGATTACATCATCTCCACGCATTTGCGCTTGTGGTGTAAGTCTTGCAAAGTCAGCAATGTTTCTTGATAAAGATGGTAATTCATTGATCTTGTCATGATCGATAATAGTTTGAGCTCCAGTCTTTTTTGAGTTAAAAGTTGGATCTTTTTTACCAACAACAACAACTTCACTAAGTTGGTTTGTTTCGTCTTTTAAGTTAACTTTTAAACTTTTAGAATCTCCAAGTTGTAAATAAACTCCTGACTCTGTGTAGGTTGTGAAACCAATGAAAGTCACTTCAATTTTGTAAGGACCACCAACACGCATGTTAGAGATTCTAAAGTGACCATCAAAATCCGTTGTGGTTGAATAACGGCTACCTGAAGCCTCGTGAACTGCTAGAATCGTTGCACCTGGAAGGGACTTGTTTTGCGAATCATTAACAACTCCATTGATAGAGGAAGTTGTATTACCTTGCGCATAAATATCTCCTGCATAAATAAACGCTAAAAGCAGTAAGAGAAACTTTGACAATTTTTTCATCTGTTTTGTTATTTGTTTTTGGCAAAATTATAACAAATAACTCAGATAATGTTATCGAAATGTTAAGAAAAATAAGTTTTGTATTTTGTGTTGCGCATTAAAATGAATTTTTCTCTTTTCATTAAAAAAAACTTTATTTTCTTAAATTTATGCAAGTGTTTTTTGTTAAAAATGTAATTATTTGGATTGTGTTGTAAGTGGAAACGTGCAAATGAACTCCATTTTAGTGCTTTTTGTCGGTATTTTACATATAAAAAACGCCTTAATTAGGATTAAATTAAGGCGTTTCAGTTTGTTATAAAATTTTTAAATAAAGGTTTTTTATTTGTTTTTCAAGAAGTGGTTTAATAAAAACGAAGTTGAACTATCATGACTTTTAACAGTCTTGGAGTTAATTTCATCTAAAATCGAATTAGCAAGCTGTTTTCCTAATTCAACACCCCATTGATCAAAGCTGAAAATGTTCCAAATTATACCTTGAACGAAAATTTTATGTTCATACAATGCAATTAAAGAACCTAAACTTTTTGGTGTAAGCTTTTCAATTAAAATGGTGTTGGTAGGTTTGTTTCCAGTAAAAACCTTGAATGGTAATAAATAAGCAGCTTTTTCTGCATCAAGTCCTTGTTTGTCAAATTCCGCTTGAACTTGTGCGGGAGTTTTTCCATTCATTAAAGCTTCAGTCTGCGCAAAAAAGTTCGACATTAATTTATCATGATGATCTTCGTTTCCGTACAATGGTTTTACAAATCCGATAAAATCTGTTGGAATTCTTTTTGTTCCTTGGTGAATTAATTGAAAGAATGCGTGTTGTGAATTCGTTCCAGGCTCTCCCCAAATAATTGTTCCTGTTTGATAATTAACAGGTTTTCCATCACGGCCAACGCTTTTTCCGTTACTTTCCATAGTTGCCTGTTGTAAGTAAGGAGCTAGTTTTGATAAATATTGTGTGTACGGAATCAAAGCTTCACTTTCGGCACCATAAAAATTATTGTACCAAACGCTTATTAAAGCTAAAATTACTGGAATATTTTCGTCTAATTCTGTTGATTTGAAATGTTCGTCCATTTCGTTTGCTCCAACTAATAATTCGTTGTAATTATCAAAACCAATTGCCAAGGCAATACTTAAACCAACGGCACTCCAAAGAGAAAATCTTCCTCCAACCCAGTCCCACATCGGGAAAACATTGTCAGGATTAATTCCGAATTCTGTTACTTTTTGAATGTTAGTTGAAACCGCTGCAAAGTGTTTTGCAATATCTTCCTGAGATGCCGATTTTAAAAACCATTCTTTAATGGTTTCTGAATTTGAAAGTGTTTCCTGAGTTGTAAATGTTTTAGAAACAATTACAAATAAAGTAGTTTCAGGGTTTAATTTTTTGATTACTTCATTTACATGATCACCGTCAACATTTGAAACGAAATGTAAGTTTAAGTGATTTTTGTAAAACTGTAAAGCTTCCACGGCCATAACAGGTCCAAGGTCAGAACCACCAATTCCGATATTAACCACATCAGTAAAAGCTTTTCCTGTGTATCCTTTTCTTTGTCCAGAAATTACTTCTTCTGTGAAGCTTTTGATTTTATTTTTTACTTCATATACTTCAGGAATCACATTTTCTCCATCAACTTTAATCACTGCCGATTCTGGAGCACGTAATGCAGTATGAAGAACTGCACGGTTTTCTGTTTTGTTAATTAATTCTCCGCCAAAATAATCGGCAATTGCATTTTGTAATCCAATTGAATTTGCCAATTCTAATAAAAGCGAAATAGTTTCCTGACTGATATTATTTTTAGAATAATCTACTAAAAAGTCATTCCATTGCAAGTTGAATTTTTCAACACGCGCACTATCTTGTTGAAACAATTCTTGTATTGTGGTTTCTTGAATTGCGTTAAAGTGGTTTTGCAGATTTTTCCACGCTTCAGTCCCTGTTGGGTTTGTTGTGTTTAAAGCCATTTTATCTATAATTGAGTTTGTTCTATGAAACACAAAAATACTGAAATAACTTTTAAAAGGATAGCGGTTCGAGATTATATAACAATTAGTTACGAAAACGTTTTATGTGATTTATTGTGTTTATGTGTCAAGATTACTCTAGCCTCATTAAATCAAAATACATAAATCTGTGTTTTTCTTCCTTATCGGAATCCAATAGAAATATGAAATCATTTTTTTGATAAGTAGCAAGTTGTATGGATTTATTATAAGCATCCAAGATTAATAAGCGACAGGCAGGCTTATGTTCAATAAAAGTCCAGCCTTTTATGAAGTCAAGAAGTTGATGAGATAATCCATTTCCTTTGTAGTTTTTGTCGATTCCCAATCGTGCAATTTTTACAGCAGGATATTGTCTTATTCTTTTTTCGTTTGGTAATTTAATTTTGCGATGTAATTTATTCCAAATTGAATTTTCGTAACCTAAGTCATTTAGGCAATCATTGGAAATTGAAAAGAAAGCAACAACCTTTTGTTGTTCTTTAAATAAATAGGTGTTTGTAATTTTTTCATTTTGAAAATTCTTAGAGTCTTCAAGAAAAAAATCATTTATTTCGCTGTCCTGACAATCAAAGCCTTCTAAAGTGTCATTATTGTTTAAGATAGAAAATGAAAAATCGGATAAATCCATTAACTAGCCTTTTTTCTGCATGACCTTACTTACTAAAGAAAATATTTTAGCTTTTTTCTCTTCAGAAATTTTATTTGTTTTACTAGAAGATATGGTGTCATTGAATCTTTTAGATTCGCTGCCTTTTACTACAGGAGTAATTTTAATTGTAGTTGCCATATTATGAGTTTAAATTAGAATGCAAAGGTAACTAATTTAGAAATTAATTAAAAACATTTATTAAATATTTTTCTTACAATTAATCACCAAATCTTCCACCAAGGTTTTTTATTAATCTCAATAGTTTTCTTGGCAGTATTAATTTCAATCTTTTTTACAGGCTCAGTTTTGATTTTAGAATCATCAAAAAACAATTCTCCATTTTCGTTCATTCCGATTGGTGACTTTGTTCTTTCTTTCCAAGATTCTGTCTGCAGTTCGGGAGCTAAAGGTAAATGGATTTTTTTAGCGAACTTTTTTCTCGCATTTTCTATAATTTCTTCTTCCAGATTTGAAGTGGAGTTTTTAAAAAGTGAAATTGAAATATCGGGTATGTTTAAAAGAAAGATCTGTGTTTTGTCTTCAATTTTCTGAATGTCTAATACTTTGAAATACGTAATAGAGTCTAAAAGGAAATGACCAATTTTTGCGGAATCAGGATTAAATTTTGATAAATCTTTTGGATGTGCACTTGCGATTAAATATCGTAAATTTCCAGAAATGCCTCCGCCAATCGAGCTCATATCGGTAAAACCTTTTTCTTGAATTATTTGCCCGATTTTGTACTTTAAAATTAAATCATCAGATAAATTAGTGTCGCGATAATATAATTTTAAACCTGAAAAAGTTTCATGATACATTGTTTTAAGACGCGAATTTTTCATGACTTCTATTTAGTAGAATTAATTTTTAATATCTCCATTTTCGAACGATGCTTTTTCCAAATAAATCTTCTGCAATTTCTTCAGTCCATTTTTCTACTTGCTTTTGACCGACTTCGCCGAAAAGATCAGCTTGGGCAAAAATTAGACAGCCTTTAATATAATCATCGACATTGCTAAACATTTTTGTTAGGAAAGGTGTAGTGTCGTGATCGAAATAATAGATTTCTTTGGTTTCGTTATGAAAACAGAACATATTTCCATTTCCTAAGTAGTCACTAAATGTAATTAAATGGGGCAATGAAATTTTATCTTCTTTTGAGAATTCAGGACCATAAAGATTGTCTTCTTCCCAAATATCTTTCAACCATATAATATCTTCAAAGCGTTGTAATTCTTCGCCAATGTCAGGAATACCAAAAGTTTTGTAAAAAGTTTTCAATCCATTTGGAAGAGGAGTTCCTAAGCGCTTTTCTAAATTATCAATCTCCTCTATAGAAATTGGTGCTTTTAGTTCATTACTCCAATTTTCTGCTAAAGATTCAATTATTAATTTTGATTTTTTGTCCCAGTCATTATCACCTATTTTATTGAAAGGAATAATAATGTCGCTTTTTAGATTTATTTCGATCATGATTTTTTTTGCAAAAAATTATTCTTACAAATTACCAATACTGTCCAATTCTCTTTTCAAAGGTTCAATTTGCTGCATAAAACGAGTTCTGTCATTTCCAGTCAGAGATTCTCCCGTTGGAAGATTCAATCGAAGTGCATCGACTTGGACACCATTTTTCCAGAAACGATAACATACGTGAGGTCCAGAAGCTAAACCAGTACTTCCCACTAAACCAATTGTCTGACCTTGTGTTACACGCTGCCCGCGTCGAACTAGGATTTTTGACATGTGTAAATATTGAGTAGAGTAGGTTCCGTTATGTTTTACTTTTACAAAATTTCCGTTACCAGCTGTGTATCCTGTGGTTTCTACAACTCCAGAAGCTGTGGTAGAAATTGGTGTTCCCGTTGGTGCTGCGTAATCAGTTCCCTTATGTGCTTTCCAGGTATGCTGTACCGGATGAAATCTATTCATGGTGAATCTAGAAGTGATTCGGCTGAATTTAATTGGTGTTTTTAAGAAGAAATTTTTAAGTGTTTTTCCTTCATCATCGTAATATTCAATTTTTCCTGAAGTAGTGTCTCTTTCAAAAGGGAAAGCATAAACGATTTTACCTTTGTACTCAAAAAAAGCGGCTTCCAATTCTTCAACACCGTCATACGTTTTTCCATTTATAAAACGTTCGGTAAAGATTAGTCCGTAACGATCTCCTTTTTTTAATTTAAAGAAGTCAATAGACCAAGAAAAGACTTTTGTAATTCTGCTTGCTAATGCTGTTTCTACACTTTCATTTCCTAAAGTTTCAGATAATGAACTTTTTAAAACACCGCCAATAATTTTTCTTTTTAAAGTAACAGGTTTTATTTTCTTATAAGCTTTAGCGATGCTGTCTCTTAAATCAATAACGTAATAACTTAAAGCGTCTGGCTGATAAATAAAAACTTCAAGGTTGTTGGTTTTATTTTTGGAACGTAATAATGTAAAAGGTTTGTTGTAGCGAATACTTCTAACGTTAAAAGAATCTTTTACTTGCTCTACAATATCGTGTACTTTTTTGTCGCCGATATTTTGACTTTGGATGATCGAGCCAAAAGAATCTCCTTTTGAAATAGTATCATTAACAACATTGAAATCTGCGTAATTAAAACCGAATTCTATTTTTTTGGTTTTTGGTTTAGTAATTTTGATTTCTACCTTTTCTTCGGTTTTTTTACAAGAGAAAATAGAAAACAAGACAATTAAAATTACGACTGCTTTTTTCAAACTTTTTTGGATTTTTGTGGTGAAATTATTCTTCGGTTTCATTTCCCCAATTGGACAATTCTTCTTCGGTCCACAATTTAGGAAAAAAGATGCGTCTTTGGTATTTTGGATGCATATATTTTTGCCAGTCACTTCCTCCAGTCGCTTCACCATTACCTTTTCCGCTTTCCAAAATATATTTTCTTGCAGTATTAAGATGCTGCATAACCCAAGTGATATTCACTGTTTTATCGTAGTGACGCATTGCTGCAATTAATTCTGGATTTTGCTGGTCTTTTTCTGGAAGCTGCGAAAATTTCTGCCAGATATTTTTGGTCTTAAATGTTGCCATCTGTCTCAAAAACTGATCTTTGTATTTGTTTTCGAATTCCTGAAGCAAATAAGATTTTTGTCCTGTATGATAATCTTTTCCAGCGGCCTGCCAATATAAGTGTTCAAAACTAGTTTCCAGATCTGTGTTTTCGTCAAAGTTTGCTTTGTATCTGCGATCGGTTAAATTAATAACATCAGTTGATGCAAATTCAATTAATCTATATTGTGCACTTTGAAAACCACTTGCTGGAGTAAGCGTGTTTCTAAATTTCATGTATTGATCTACTTCCATTCCGTTTTCCATGATGCTGAAAGAATTGGTAAGCATATCAAAATATCTGGTAATTCTAGATAATCTTTCGCTGAAAAAATCTACCTCAATATTTTCTTTTTCGGCAATTTGATCAATTTCCCACAAAATCATTTTGAAGATTAATTCATTCACCTGGTGATACATGATAAAAACCATTTCGTCAGGAAGTGTCGTGCGTTGTATTTGTAAATTCAACAATGCATCGGTTTGAATATAATCCCAATATGTAATTGGTTTAGCCCAAAGCAATCCTTCTAATTGAACATCAGTTTTTTGATTTATGGCTTGAAATTTAAGATCAATTTCTTTTAAGATTGCTTCAGAATTATCTGTAGGGTTCATTATTTTTTTGCTTTAAGTGGACTTTGTAATCCTTTATATTCATCGAGATCGGCTTTAAGAGAACCTACGGCCAAATCTGCTTTTATTCGAATTGGAACTTTGTTTATATCGTCTGTTATCCAGAGCGTTAAACTTTCCTTTTCTTTAAATACTCTTCCTGTTTGTACAGAAGGCTTAAATACCATCGTAGAAACCGTCCCAAATTTAGTTGTAATATCCTGACGACCTATATATTTTAACTTAAATTTTGTGATTTCTTCATCAAAAAACATGTCAATAGAAATTGCATCACCAGATTTTAATTTGTCAATATTTGGATGGTTTCTCAAATAATAAAATGCCGAAACAATATCTTGCACATTTTCAGTAACAATAATCGTTTTTTCTGATTTTCGTTTGTAATCTTTTACCAAAACCCTGTTGTCGTTTTGATTGAAAAAACCTTCCTGATTTTTGGTGTAACCTCCTTCGTCAATTTTTCGAACGTAGCGATAAGGTTTTCCTGTTTCTTTGTCAAAATAGCTTTCATATAAATCTTCAACCTTGAAGAAAAATTTTGACATACCTGTAGTGTAACCTTTTCCAACAGAATGGTATACCTTTTTGTTGTTTACTGTGGCATCTTTTACTTCAAGAGTTGCATAGCCCGCATTGACAATTCCGTAATGAATTCTAAATTTAAAATATTCGCCAGTATCGAAAGCGTCCACTTTTTGAGTATCGAACGCCAGTGTTGTTAGTGCTAATATGATGAGGATGAATTTTTTCATAGTACAATTTTTACATTTCATTATAAAGATAAATAAATGCAAATTCTATTCCAAATGTACCAAAACAAAAAAACTCAGTCAAAGATGACTGAGTTTTTATGCTATTAACTAACCAAAAAACTATAAATTATGAAATTTATATCAATTCGGAAGGAAACCACCCCTTCCTGATTTGCGAGTGCAAAGATAGATAGAAAGTTCAAAAAACAAATAGCCAAAGTCAAGTTTAACATATCATTTGCAAAAAAAGCATCGTTTTTTAGAGAATTGTGCTGTTTTCGATATAAAAATTAACATTTTATAGTGTTCCTCTCAATTCTTGCTCTCTCTCAATTGACTCAAAAAGGGCTTTAAAGTTCCCTGCGCCGAACCCTTTTGCACCCATTCTTTGAATAATTTCGAAGAAAAGTGTCGGTCTGTCTTGAACCGGCTTCGTAAAAATCTGCAATAAATAACCATCTTCGTCAGCATCGACCATGATCGCCAATTTCTCAATTTCGTTAATATCTTCTTTCATCATGTCCATATGAACACCTAATCTTTCTGGAATTGCTTGGTAGTAAGTATGCGGAGGAGCCGATAAAAATTCAACACCGCGTGCTCTTAACTGCGATACTGTTGTAATAATATCATCAGTTGCAATGGCAATGTGCTGAATTCCAGGTCCACCGTAGAAATCTAAATATTCTTCAATCTGCGATTTTTTCTTTCCTTCTGCCGGTTCGTTGATGGGGAATTTAATTCTTCCATTTCCGTTTGACATTACTTTACTCATCAATGCAGAATATTCTGTGGTAATTTGTTTGTCATCAAAAGATAAGAAATTCACAAATCCCATTACGTCTTCGTAAAATTTCACCCAAGTATTCATTTCGTTCCAGCCCACATTTCCAACCATGTGGTCAATATATTTCAATCCCGTTGGTTCTGGATTATAATCAGATTTCCATTCTTTATATCCTGGCAGGAAAATACCATTGTAATTTTTTCTTTCTACAAAAATATGAACGGTTTCTCCGTAAGTGTAAATTCCAGAACGAATAACCTGTCCAAATTCATCTTCTTCAACAGTTGGTTCCATGAAAGAACGTGCGCCGCGTTTGATCGTTTCTTCGTAAGATTTTGTAGCATCTTCAACCCAAAGTGCTGCCACTTTTACACCATCGCCATGTTTTTTCAAGTGATCGTTTATTGGAGAATCTGCCGTTAAAGGTGTTGTTAAAACAATTCTGATTTTATCTTGTTTCAAAACATACGATGCTTTGTCTTTTACTCCAGTTTCTAATCCGGCATAAGCCAATGACTGATAACCAAAAGCAGTTTTGTAATAATGTGCAGATTGTTTTGCATTGCCTACATAAAACTCTACATAATCTGTTCCTAATAATGGAAGGAAATCTTGTGCTCCTTCAAATATTTTTTCTAATCCGTATTCTACTGATTTAACTTCTTTACTCATGATGTTTATTTGTTTAATCGGTTAATCGTTTATTTGATTTTCCGAAATGTTGTGTTTAGATTTTTTTTTAACGCAAAGGGCGCAAAGATTTTTATTAGTAAGATTTTATAAATCCCGAAGAACGCAAAGCTTTGTGATCTCGTTTGAGTACAACGGCATTAAAATCTTTGTGAACTTTGCGAAAAATCCTTTGCGAACTTTGCGGTTAAATTCGATTAGCTATTCCGTCCAAGATTTATAGTATTGTCCATCGTCAAGACCCATTGCTTCTTCTGTAACCATAAGTGGCCTGAAGGTATCAACCATAACGGCTAATTCATGAGTTTCTTTATGACCGATACTACGCTCCATGGCACCTGGAGCTGGTCCGTGCGGAATTCCTTTTGGATGTAAAGTGATATGACCCTGCTCAATATTATTACGACTCATAAAATCGCCATCTACATAATATAGTACTTCATCAGAATCTATATTGCTGTGATTGTAAGGCGCCGGAATTGCTTTCGGATGATAATCGTAAAGTCTAGGGCAGAAAGAACAAACGACAAAAGTTGCCGTTTCAAATGTTTGATGTACCGGAGGCGGTTGGTGAACACGTCCCGTTATAGGTTCAAAATTATGAATTGAAAATCCGTATGGAAAATTATAACCGTCCCAACCGACAACGTCAAAAGGATGTGTGGCGTAAACCACTTCGTGAATCATGCCTTCTTTTTTGATTTTAATTAAAAAATCGCCTTTTTCGTCATGCGTTTCCAATTCGTTTGGTAAAATAAAATCACGCTCGCAAAATGGAGAATGCTCTAAATGCTGTCCCGATTGGTTTTTATAACGTTTAGGAGTGTAAAAAGGAGAATACGATTCGACATAAAAAAGTCGGTTTTCTTCGGTCTCGAATTCAATTTGATAAATAATGCCGCGAGGAATAATTAAATAGTCACCATATTCAAATGGAATATTTCCTAACATGGTTCTTAACTTTCCTTTTCCTTTATGGATGAAAAGCATTTCATCGGCATCGGCATTTTTATAGAAATAGTTTCGAAGTGATTCTTTTGGAGCGGCCAAACCAATGATGCAGTCTTTATTGACCAGCATTGCTTTTCGGCTGTCCAAAAAGTCGTTTTCAGGTTTTAATTCAAAACCTTTAAATAATAATGATTTTATATTTTTTCCGATTGCAATTTTAGGCTCAACCGAATAAGAGTTTAAAATTTCTTTTACTTGCGTAGGTCTGTGTACGTGATAAGACAACGACGAATGTCCGTGAAAACCTTCGGTTCCAAACAATTGTTCGTAGTAAAAACCTCCGTTAGGTTTTTCAAATTGGGTGTGTCGCTTTTGCGGAAAGTCTCCGAGTTTGTGATATAATGGCATGGCTTTTCAATTAGATAATTTGTAAATTAGATAATTCGAAAATTTGAATTGTGTGAACAGATAATTTAATCATTTCTTTATTGAATGATTAAAATTATCTCAATTCGATAGCTTACTCAGGATTTCTCTTGATGAGGAATTGAAGATACTCTAATAAACCTGTCCATTTTGTTTTCATTATAACAAATGTCGTAATTTTTTCCGAGTAAAATTAAAAATTATATTAATTATAACTATAAGATATTTTAATTTTTTTTGATATAATTTTTACATAGCAAAAAAATAGTACGATTTTATTGAATTATTCTTTGATAAAAGCCTAAAACAAAAATCCGATACTAAACCAAGTAAAGCTTTTTGACATTTCTGGAGACCACGATTGTTTTATTTCAATTGGGCCAATTATAGTTTCCAATCCGTAACCTACGGCATAACCTGTGTATTTTGGCATTGAGATCCAATCGACACCATTAAAAATGTCATTTCCTAAATTGGCAAAGTTGGCCGAAAGGTTAATATGATTTTTTCGGATTATTTCGTAATCCAGTGTAATTCCTGTTTTGATGTAGCTGTTTCCCGCAATACTTAAAAAGTCATATCCATAGAAATAATTGAAATTATTTATTTTGCTGTAACCGTAACCTCCTAATATATAATCAAAAAACGGAACACTGCTGTTTCCAAAAGTAAAACCTGCATCGGCATCAATTTTAAAAGTAGCTTTTGAAAATAATGTATTTACAAAAGAGATTTCAGCTTTTGCCATCGAAAATGGTTTAAAAGTATTCGTATAATCTGAAGATGCCAGATAGGTTTGTAAATCTGTAGAGAAGTACAATCCTGAACTCGGATAATATTTATCATCAAAAGAGTCATATTTTAAATAAGCAAATGCACTAAAATAATTACTCTTGTCAATTATATTGTCTTCGTTAGAGAGTGTCGGCGAATTTATCTTTAGATATTTATATTCTAAACCACCGCCCATTAAGAACTTCTGTACAAAAATGGTTTGAAAATACGCTTGGTTATTGATATCCATAAAATCAACATTAATTAAATTGACAGTTGGATTATCATAAACGATATTGCTCAAACTTGTGGTTACATTTCGATTGAATTGATTTAATCTAGAACGGAAACCAAAACTGATATTAAAACCATTTTCCACATAATAATTAAAATCATATCTAAAATTATCGCCAAGAATAATGTCCAGCGAAGTCACATCATTTTTTAAAAACGTTTTTTTATGAGTAAGATTTAATAAAATACCACTTTTATAAAGTCCGTCGTAATGAAGTCCCAGTTTCAAAAATGTTTGTGTTGGGTTTTCTTTTAAAACTAAATCTAAATCATCTTTTTCGCCGTCTGGCTGCAGGCAGTAGGAAATCGTACTAAAGTTTTGCGTAGCATTCAGGTTATTAATTCCGGTTTTTAGATCACTATATGTAATCCTACTTCCTGGTTTAAAACGTAGTTTACCACGAATATATTCTTTAGTATAATTGTCTAATTTGTCGGTGTTTATTTTCTGAATTTCAAGTGTGTCTGTAGCAACTTTTAGTTTTGGCTTTTTGTAAAAAGTGGTTTCATCTGTTAATGTTTTAATTTTTTCATAAACAGCAAAAGCGGCTTCTTCACCTTTTCTAATTATTTCTTCGCCTTTGTCAAATGAAATTACGCCATAATCACGAATGTCTGGTTTTATGTAAACATCAGTGTCTTTTATTTTGTTTTTCATTTTGTCGATGGACTGCAGATTGGTGATTTGAACCAAAATACGAGTAGCATTTTTCAGACTTTTTCTTTTCATTAAATCGTCCTGAACGTCAACGCCAATAATAATATCTGCTCCAAGATTTCGAACTTCTTGTATCGGATAATTATTTACAACGCCTCCGTCGACCAATAAATTCCCATCAATTTCTACAGGAGTAAATAGGGAAGGAAAAGCGGCACTCGCCATCATAGCCTGAACAAGATTTCCTTTATTAAGTAAAACTTCTTCGCCAGTTTCAATATTGGTTCCAATACAAAGAAATGGAGTTGGCAATTTATTGAAATCCCGAACATGACGCACGTTTCTAGTTAAACTGCTCAAAAGATTGTAGTTGTACATTCCTTTTGAAAGTGCTTCTGGAATGCCGACTCTAAAATTACTAAACGGTAAAATGATTGCATATAATTCGTCATTTTTTTTGCCGTAAAAGTTTTTTGATGAACGCGGAATATAATCGTTTATAAGTTCGTCGAAATTGGTTTTTTTAAAAATAGAATCAATTTGAGAAGCGTTGTAGCCAGACGCGTAAAGTCCGCCAATTACAGATCCCATACTGGTTCCACCGATAAAATCAATTTTGATTCCGGCTTCTTCGAGAACTTTTAAAACACCAATGTGTGCAAAACCTTTGGCGCCGCCACCGCTTAAAACCAAACCAATTTTTGGTCTTTTCCCACTGTCTTTTTTAGTTTCTTGTGAAAATGATTTTTCTGGGAAAAGTAATAAAAGTGTAAAAAGTACCGATGCCACGCCCCAGAAGGAAATGGAAAACCGCGAGAGGCAAAAGGTTATTTTTTCCTGCCAAAAAAGAGCGACCCAAGAAGCTCCTTTTTTGGGATTGGGAAAAAATCCTTTTGACCGAGTGTTTGTAATGGACAGCTGGTTTAGGCGCATAAAAAATAACTAGTTGTTTTTGTAAAAGTCGGCATTTTTTTTGGCTTTTAATCGATTATCTTAATATGATTCTGATTTTGAAAGTACTAATTTTTTGTTCTGATTGTATTTCCAAATATCGGTATGTGTTCTCGCACCGCCTCTGCAGCTTGAGCTTAGTGTTTTTTTAGTTTTGTCCACTTTTACATCGCAAAACATATCGCATTTCGGGTTGTAATTTGTGGGGAATTTTAACGGATCAAATTGTTTGGTTTTTGGATTAAAAACAAAAATCTGATAAATCGTGTAAACTCCCATTCCGTCATCTGTATGGAAAGAAGCAAAATCGGTATAACCATCAAAATTGTAATCGTTTATTTCTAAATGCGAATCTTTGCCGGTTATAGAAGCTTCGATATTGTTTATGATTTGAATTTTTCCCGTTTGGGTATTTTTTACTTCTAAACTTTCAAAATTATTAATGTGTTTTACCTCAAATTTGCTGTTGTCTTTTTGCGAAAAAGAAATCGTATTTTGACTATTTGAAATAGAAAAAACGAAGAACAAACCAATAGGTAAAAGATGCATTTTTAAGATCATGAGTTTTCTTTTGGATGATAGAAATTGACAATTTTTTTGGCTCTCGATAATCCAATAACGGCGGCTATTTCAGTTTCTGATGCTAATTTTAATCTCTTAACACTTTTAAAATGCTGGATTAACGTAAGCATTGTTTTTTCGCCAATGCCGGGAATGCTTTCTACGGACGAATTGAGCGCTGCTTTGCTTCGTTTGTCTCGGTGAAAAGTAATACCAAAACGGTGCGCTTCGTTACGCAACTGTTGAATCACTTTTAAAGTTTCGGATTTTTTATCGAGATATAACGGAATTGAATCGCCGGGATAAAAAAGTTCTTCAAGACGTTTTGCAATTCCGATAATGGCAATTTTACCACGCAATCCCAATTCGTCAATACTTTTTAATGCCGATGACAATTGTCCTTTCCCGCCGTCAATAATTATTAATTGCGGTAAAGGCTGGTTTTCGTCCAATAATCTTTTGTAGCGTCGGTATACAATTTCGGTCATCGAAGCAAAATCGTCTGGACCTTCAACGGTTTTTACGTTAAAATGTCTGTAATCTTTTTTACTTGGTTTTCCATCTTTAAAAACTACGCAGGCCGCAACGGGATTTGTTCCCTGAATATTCGAGTTGTCAAAACATTCGATATGGCGAGGCTCAACAGGAAGACGCAAATCTTTCTGCATCTGTGCCATAATTCTTTTCACGTGACGATCTGGATCTACAATTTGTAATTGTTTCAATTGTTCGATGCGGTAGAATTTGGCATTTCGAATCGATAAATCTAAAATCTGTTTTTTATCTCCAAGCTGCGGAACGATTGTTTTAATGTTTTCGCCCAGATCCATTTCAAACGGAACAATGATTTCTTTTGATAATAAATTGAAACGTTCGCGAAGTTCTACAATCGCCAGTTCTAGTAATTCTTCGTCGCTTTCGTCCAGTTTTTTCTTAATGTCTAAAGTATGCGAACGAATAATCGAACCGTGAGAAATCTGCAGGAAATTGACATACGCCGCACTTTCATCGGAAACAATCGAGAAAACATCAATATTGGTAATTTTCGGATTGATGATGGTAGATTTGGATTGATAATTCTCTAAAACTTCAATTTTTTCTTTGATTTTCTGCGCTTCTTCAAATTGTAAATTCTGCGCATAAGTATTCATCAGTTTCTTGAAATCCTTTAAACTTTCTTTAAAATTTCCTTTTAAGATTTCGCGAATGGCATTGACTTGTCTTTGGTATTCCTCGAGGGGTTCTAAACCTTCGCACGGGCCTTTGCAATTGCCAATATGATATTCCAGACAAACTTTAAATTTGCCAGAATCGATGTTTGATTTGCTTAAATCGTAATTACAGGTTCGAAGCGGGTACAATTCTTTGATTAAATCCAGAATTGTATACACCATTTTGAAATTGGTGTACGGACCGTAATATTCAGATCCGTCCTTAACCATTCGTCGTGTTAAAAATATTCTCGAGAAAGGTTCTTTTTTGATGCAGATCCATGGATAGGTTTTGTCATCGCGAAGCAGTACATTATAACGAGGTTGTAGCGTTTTAATTAAATTGTTTTCTAATAAAAGCGCATCGGTTTCTGTAGGAACAACAATGTGTTTTATCGTTACAATTTTTCGAACTAAAACATTTGTTTTCTTGGTATCGTGAACTTTATTGAAATAGGAGGAAACCCTTTTTTTTAAATTTTTGGCTTTTCCGACATACAAGATTTTCCCGTCTTTATCGTAATATTGATAAACACCCGGATTGTCTGGCAAAGTTAAAATTTGAAGATCTAAGGTCGGTTTTTGCATTCTATTGTTGTTTCTGAAGATGTTCGAGAAGCTTTTCAAAAACCATTCCGATTTCTAAATAAAGCTTAACATTGAATTAGTTTCAAATTTACGAAATCAAAAGAATAATTTCTATATTTAGATTTTATAATTCCAGATGAAAAATAGTACTCCATTGGTTATTTTTGGCGAATCGATTCTGCCGGGAGAACATAGAACCATAAACGTCGAAATTGCTCGATTACATACCACGACAAAACTGAATATTCCTGTTATTGTACGCCGTTCCAAGCTTGAAGGTCCAACGGTTTTGTTTTCGGCGGGAATTCACGGTGACGAAATAAACGGTGTAGAAGTTGTCCGCCAGCTTATCAGCAAAAAAATTAACAGGCCTACGCGAGGCACTATAATCTGCATTCCAGTGATTAATATGTATGGTTTTGTGAACAAATCGCGCGAGTTTCCAGACGGTCGTGACTTAAACCGCGTTTTTCCAGGAAGCAAAAAAGGCTCGCTCGCAAGCCGATTTGCCTATCATATTGTCGAAGAAATTTTACCGATTTTAGATTATGCAGTCGATTTTCATGCCGGTGGCGCAAGCCGTTTCAACGCACCTCAAATTAGAATTACCGAAAACAATCCCGATTTGAAAATTTTGGCAGATGTTTTTAATGCGCCTTTTACTTTATATTCTAAAAATATAAATGGGTCTTTTAGAAATACTTCTGAAAAAGCCAATGTCAAAATGCTTCTCTTTGAAGGTGGAAAATCATTGGATATTAATAACGAAATTGCAAATGAAGGTGTCTTGGGTACAAAACGTTTACTGCATTATTTGAATATGCTTGACCCAAAACAATTGGTTGAGCCAGCAATGGAGCCTTCTATTTATATCAAAAATTCGGTTTGGCTTCGCGCGAAGTGTTCAGGTTTGCTGCACGATTTTAATTTAGTCGGAAGATTTGTAACCAAAGGAACTATCTTGGCCATTATTACAGATCCGTTTGGTAAATTTGAACAAAAAGTAAAAGCACCTCATGATGGTTTTGTGATCAACGCCAATCATTCGCCCATTGTGTACGAAGGCGACGCAATTTATCATTTATCTAAAAGTAATCCTGAAAATGCCGACGAGTAAAAAAGAACTTCGAATTGAATATAAAAATTGCCGCAAAGCACTTTCTTTTGATGAAATAGAAGAAAAAAGCCTGGCAATTGCAAACCAATTGATTCAGATGCCAATTTGGGATAAAATTTATTATCATGTTTTTCTTCCCATTGAAGAACATAAAGAAGTGAATACCGAATTTATTCTGCACTTACTTTCTGGAAAAGACAAAGAAATTCTAATTTCGAAAAGTGATTTTGAGACCAGAAAAATGACTCACTTTCTATTAACGGATAATACCAAAATCAAAAAGAACGAATATAATATTCCAGAACCTGTTGATGGAATCGAAGTGCCGGCTTCTAAAATTGAAGTGGTTTTTGTACCGCTTTTGGCTTTCGATGTTTTTGGAAATAGAATTGGTTACGGAAAAGGTTTCTATGATAAATTTCTAGCAGAATGTAAACCCGAAACCATCAAAATCGGACTTTCTTTTTTTGAAGCCGTAAGTGAAATCGATGATATTTTTGAATCGGATATTAAATTGGATTATTGCGTTACGCCTGAGAAAATCTACACCTTTTAATTTTTAGATTATTTTTTCTGTAAAGACGTACAGCAGTGCGTCTACGTAAAGTTTGTCGACATGCTGATTGCGGGCAAAATTAAAACGGAAGAAAATAAATAATGCCACAGATTAAAAGGATTCAAAAGATTAATCCATTTAATCTGTTATAATAAATCTTCATTAAAAACATTTAATAGTTTTTTTTAAATTGCAATACTGTAGAGACGCACAGCAGTGCGTCTACGCAACGTATGTTGACATGGTGATTGCGGGCAAAATTAAAACGGAAGAAAATAAATAATGCCACAGATTAAAGGATTCAAAACATTAATCCATTTAATCTGTTACAATAAATCTTCATAAAAAAAAATAATAGTTTTTTTTAAGATGCAATATTGTAGAGACGCACAGCAGTGCGTCTATGTAACGTATGTCGACATGGTGAGTGAGTTAAAGACATTAATTTGAAGGAATGTAATCTATAAACGTTTGTGGATATGCTGGATGTTAGATGCACTGCATTGCATCTCTACAGTCAAACTGTTTGTAGAAAAAACAAAAAAATATTTTCCCGCTGAATGCCTTTAAAATCAGGGTTTCTAATTTTATTTTCACGTAAGAAAAACATTTGTAAAATTCTTGGCATCGAATTTGAATGATCGGAAATTGCAAATAATCAACTCTAGTACATCCGGAATGCTAGTCCTTATTTGAAAGCAAAAATCTATTACTAATTTTAAAAAAACTACTTTATGAGAAATCTTAATTTCTTTATGATGGCATTCCTTGTACTTACTATTTTCAGCTGTAACAAAGCGTATGCACCAGACCAAAATTATGAAACAGTTGATTCTGCTGCAGCTGTCACAGATGCAGTTCAAGAGGAAATGTACATTGAACCAAACTCGGAAAGTTATGCTGGACTGGAAGAAAATCCTTTTGAATCTCCGCTTAAAGAACCACTTTCTACTTTTTCTATAGATGTTGATAATGCATCCTACACCAATATTCGAAGATTTATAAACGAAGGACAGAAAGTTCCTAAAGATGCTGTTCGTGTGGAGGAAATGATTAATTTCTTTAAATATAAATATCCAGAGCCAGACGGCCAGCATCCTTTTGCGATTAATACAGAATACAGCGATTGTCCGTGGAATACAAACAGCCGGCTGCTAAAGATTGGTTTGCAGGGAAAGAACATTCCAATGGCAAATTTGCCGGCCACTAATCTTGTTTTCTTGGTAGATGTTTCTGGTTCGATGGATGAACCAAATAAACTGCCTTTACTAAAAGAATCGATGAAGATTCTAGTAAATGAACTTCGCAGTATCGACAAAGTTTCTATTGTGGTCTATGCGGGTTCGGCGGGAGTTGTTTTAGAACCAACGTCAGGTAATAATAAAGACGAAATTATGGATGCTTTTGATGATTTGCATGCGGGCGGAAGCACGGCAGGAGGCGAAGGAATCGAATTGGCTTATAAATTAGCACAGCAAAACTTCATTAAAGAAGGCAATAATAGAATTGTGATAGCTACAGATGGTGACTTTAATGTGGGCTCTTCGACTGATGATGATATGATGAAACTAATTGAAGAGAAAAGAAAATCTGGTGTATTCTTAACAGTTTTAGGTTTCGGAATGGGCAACTACAAAGATTCTAAAATGGAAATTCTAGCTGATAAAGGAAATGGGAACTATGCTTACATTGATAATATTCAGGAAGCAAATCGTTTTTTGGGAAAAGAATTTAAAGGTTCCATGTTTGCGATTGCAAAAGATGTGAAAATTCAAATTGAGTTTAATCCAAAACACGTTCAAGCGTATCGATTGATTGGTTATGAAAACCGTAAACTAAATGCTGAAGATTTTAAAAATGACGCCATTGATGCGGGCGAATTAGGAAGCGGACATTCGGTTACTGCTTTGTATGAAATTATTCCTGCTGGGGTTGAAAGCACTTACGTTCCGTCGGATTTAAAATATACTAAAACCCAAAAAACAGATGCGAATTACAGCGACGAATTGGCAACAGTGAAATTTAGATATAAAAAACCTGATGGCGATAAAAGTCTTGAAATAGTAAATGTAATAGCAGACAGAAAAACAGATCTGCAGAATAGTTCTCCTGATTTCAAATTTGCCACGGCCGTTTCTTGGTTCGGATTAAAATTGCGCGATTCAAAATACATCAGCAGCAGTTCGAGTTCAGACATCAAAAAATTAGCAAAGTCTGGTTTATATAACGATGAAGATGGTTATAGAGCTGAATTTATCAGATTGGTTGATGCGGTAAATTAATTGAAATTCCAATAATAAAAAAATCCCAAATTCCAATTATTGTTTTGGAATTTGGGATTTTTTTATTTGCGGTTTTTTTAAAACTTTATTTCACTTCCTTAATTGTCGACGAATCAATCCAGCCTTGTGTTCCATCTGTTAATTCTACTTTTTTCCAGCCTCCAACAGTTTCAAGTACATAAACTTTTGCTCCTTCATGCAATAAAATAATACCATTGGCAGATTTTTGAGGTTCGCCTCTAACTTGGCTTAACTCAGAAAAAACAATAGCGACACGATCGTTGTCAAAGTGATTTTTTTCAGACATCCCAGCAGAAATACTTAAACCCAAAGCAATCAAAAGGATAAACATTCCGACAAAATAGATTCTTTTTGAAAGTGTTGCCGTCGAAAAATAATAACCAATAAAACTCAGCAAAAACACAAATCCAATTGCAATAGCAATTTTTGCCCAAGTATTATAATCAAAAATAGAAGTGAAGTTCTGAATCAGTTTGGCAAAACCTACTTTAGGAACTTCTTTAATTTCGTCGATGGTCAGCTTTTTAGCAAACTTTAGATTATTTAAAGTCTCAGGATCATTTGGTTTTAAAACCAAGGCTTTTTCATAATTATAAATCGAAGGTGCGACTTGATTTAATTTATAATAACAGTTTCCAAGATTAAAATACAATTCAGCCGAATGTAATTTATCTTCTTTGATAATGTTTTCGTAAACCTGTGCAGCTTCTTTATATTGTCCTTTTTGGTATAACGCACTTCCTGCTTCAAAACGGCCTTGCGCAAAGAAAACCTGCGATATGAATAAAAAGAGATATAGTATATTTTTCATTTTATTTCTTAAAAACCTAACAGGTTTTAATCCCGAGGCTTCGGGACTGTTAGGTTTGTTTTAAAGTTAAATTTAAACAATCTGTTTTTGTAATTCAGAAATAATCAAGACCGCTTTATCGTAATCCTGCTGAATCGAAGCGCTTGATGCTGGGGCATAACGTGCAAATTCGCAGTTTTCTGTCAAATCAATAAAATTCTGAACCGTTTCAGGATTTGCATTTCTCGAAAGCAGCAACTCTCTAATATTGTCTTTACTCATTTCTGAGGTTTCAATATGCAGTTTAGCTTTTAAGAAATTATGCATTGCTTTTTCTAAGGCAATATAGAAAGGCTCTTTATTGTTAAGATGTTTCTTCGCCTGCGATAAATATTTCTTCGCCAGTTTATTATTCATTCTAATTCTGTTTCCAGTAACATCACTATCCATAGCTTCTTTTTTCTTCTTAGCTAAGATAATAAGTGGAATGATGATAAATGGAGCGAATAATAAACCTAAATATAAATCAGAACCATAAAAATCGTTTTTAGCAATAGTAATTAAAGCTGTTTTAGATTTAATGTTTTTGAATTGATCTGTTTGAGCAATTACATTTTTAGCCGCTGTTCCTGTATTTGCTTCAGCAGGAGTTGGTCCGTCTAAAACATCAACCATAATTTCTTTCGAAGTGATAGTTTTATAAGAACCTGTACTCAAGTCAAAATAAGAAAACTGCATTGGTTTAATGGCATATTTTCCTTTGTACTGTGGAATGATAGTGTATTTATCTGTAATTCTTCCTGACATTCCAGTTAACGAAGTTGTTACTTTTTCGTCGTGAACAGGATCGTACATTTCTAATGCATTTGGCACAACTGGTTTTGGAAGTGTAAATAACTTCATATTTCCAGTTCCCTGTGCACTCACAATTAAATCAAGACTTTCGCCATTTTTAAGTGTTGTTTTTGATGGAGTAACAGTAAAATTAAGTCTTCCGACAGCGCCCGTAAATCCTTCTGGTTTTGTGCTTTCAGGAAGCGGTCTTACATTTATTGTTTTAGCTCCTGCAGAAACTATTTTATTGTCCTCAGTAATAATCATCTGGCCAAACATATCACGACGATTTGTTGGTAATTGCACACCAATATCTAGTGAAAGAGGTTCAATTGTAAGCTTTCCAGCTTTTTGAGGATACAAAATAGCTTTCTTCAAAATAACAAAATAACATCTCTGACCTTGATAAGTTCCTTCTTCGATCGCTAATTGTTTTATGTCAATGTTCTGATTCCAGAAGTCATTGTATTTTGGTTTTGCCAATTCTTTAAAACCAGTTACACCAATGTTATTGAAATACAATTTATAAACAACCGTAATCGGTTCGTTTAAGTACGGATTTGTTTTTGAAATTTCAGCAACCAAATTCAATAATTCATTTCCAGATCCAGGAGGTCTGTCATTAGGATCTCTTTCCTGAGCCACAGCATTTGTAACCGTAACTTTAATTGGAGATGTTTTATAAACTTGTCCGTTATATTCTATCGCGGCTTGTTTAATGAGAAGAGCACCTTTTCTTTCAGGCTGCAGGATATAAGAATAAATCTTTTGAAAAGAGCTTCGTCCATTTACCCAAGACTGGCTGATTTGCTGACTTGGTCCGGCAACAAGTTTAAAACCATCAAAAGCAGGCTGTTCAAAGTTATCCCCATCAACATTCATGATGAAATCTATACGAACTCTTTCGTTTAGTCCAAGCGTGTTTTTGCTTACTCTGGCTTCAAATTGTACTTGAGCCATAAGTCCTTGAAAAGTGAGTAGAAATAGAATTAAATATCTTTTCATTAATTGTTTAGTCGTGTTTGCTGTTTAATCGTTTATTTACTTAACTATTTAATCGTCTTATTTTTAATCATTAATTTGTTTAATCGACCATAATTGCATCAATTAAACAAATTAACGATTAAACGATTAACTCAAAAAGCCTACCAGTCTTTTTCTGTTTTCTTAGGGCTGCCTTTTACTTTTTGTGCGTTTACTTTATCTTGGATTTTCTTTTCTTCATTGTTCACCGCATCTAATAAATTCTGGACACGTTCTTTTGAAATTCCTCCAGGCTGCGGTTTAGGTTCTCCTTTGTTGTCAGACTTGTCGTCTTTCTTCGGATCATTTTTACCGTCTTTTTTGTCTTTGTCCTTATCGCCTTTGTCGTCTTTCTTATCCTTGTCTTTGTCTTTATTTTTATCCTTGTCCTTGTCTTTATCTTTGTTTTTATCCTTGTCTTTATCTTTATTCTTGTCTTTGTTTTTATCGTTTTTAGGCGGATTTTCTTTTAGCTTTTGTTTTGCGTACGCATAATTGTAACGCGTTTCATCATCTGTCGGATCATTGCGTAATGCTTGTTTGTAAGCTTCTACAGCCTGAGTATAATCTTTCTCTTTCATAAAGACATTCCCAAGATTATGATACGCTTTGTGTTTTTCAGGTCTGGTTTTGGCGTTTTTTATGGCTTTCGCGTAAGCAAACTTTGCTTCTGAAATTTGATTTTGTCTATAAATAGTGTTTCCTAAATTATATGGCGCTGTTGATTTTTTAGGAAATTTTGATTCCGAAATTCTATAGTTTGCCTCAGCATCAACAAATTTATTCTGTTTATATTCTTCATTGGCAGCAGGCAATGATTTGTCTTTCTCTTGAGCAGAAACTGCAAAAGAAACCGTTAGTAAAATATAAAGAAGTAAATTTTTCATTCTTGTTTTTTATTTTTGTTTGCCACGAATCTCACTAATTGACACTAATTAGTTTTGTTTTTTTGTTTGAATTTCACAAAATAGCAATTTGTTTTTCGTGTAAATTCGAGCAATTAGTGGCTGACTTTTTTTATTTCTTTTCGTTAAATAAATCCAATTCTTTGATCCAGCTTGTTTTTCTTTCTAATAAGAAAATATCCAGGAACAGTAATAAAAATGCAAATCCGATAAACCACTGAAACTGCGATTGAAATTCGGCCATTTGTGTAGCTTCAAATTCCGTTTTTTGGATGTTGTTTAAAGCATTTTTTACATATTCTAAAACTTCTTTGGTGCTTCCGCCGTAAACGTAACCGCCTTTAGTAGCTTTTGCAATTGTTTTTAAACCTTCCTGATTTAATTTGGTTGTTACAGTTTGTCCGTTTTGATCTTTTTGGTAGCCTCGAACTACGCCATTTTCTTTTAATGGAATTGTTCCGCCTCGCTCTGTTCCAACACCAACCGTAATAATCTTCATTCCTAATTTATTAGCTTCTTCTGCAGCAGCAGTTGCGCCTTCAGAGTGATCTTCTCCATCAGAAATCAGAATTAATAATTTGCTGGTTTTGCTTTTTTCATCAAAATAAGTTGCAGATAATCGAATAGCTTCGTCTAAAGATGTTCCTTGTGACGAAACCATATCTGGACTCATACTCTGCAGAAACATTTTGGCAACGCTGTAGTCTGATGTTATTGGTAAAACGGGAAATGCACTTCCTGCGTATGCCACAATTCCGATTCGGTCACTTCCTAATTGGTTAATGATTTGAGAAACCAATTGTTTACTCTTATCCAAACGGCTTGGTGCAACGTCTTCGGCAAGCATACTTTTAGAAACATCGACTGCAAAAACAATATCTATACCTTCTCGTTTTACAGTTTCCATTTTAGTTCCGATCTTCGGATTAACCAGACCAATAATTAAGCAGGTAAGCGCCAAAAGAATCACCACTATTTTTAAAACAGGTTTAAAAACTGATTTCTCCGGGCTTAATCTTTTAACCATTTCCAGATCACCAAATTCGCGTTGTTTTCTTCTTTTCCAATACATATTGAAAAGGAAAACACACACCACAATTGGGAGTAAGAATAAAAGGTATAAATATTTTTTTTCGTCTAATTCCATATAATTTTTTAAATTCCAAAAACTAAATTCCAAATTCCAATTTTACTGTTGTCTGAAATCTTAATTTTTAAATTTCAATATTTTTAATTTTAAATTCCTATCCCAATTGTTGTGGGATAAATTCCAAATTCCATTTTTTTTTAAATTTTACTATTCCGTTTTGGATTTTGGAATTTAAAAATTTGGAATTTTTTAATTTTGAAAAAATTAAATAAAGCTTCTGTAAACTGTATTCCTTAAACCAACTTCGAGTAATAATAAAAAGCCGGCAAATAAAACAAAAACTCTGTATTTTTCATCGTAATCGTAGAATTTTAATTCCTCAATTTCTGTCGTTTCTAATTTGTTGATTGATTTGTATATTTCAGCTAATCTATCGTTACTTGTTGCTCTAAAATATGTTCCATCTGTTTTTTTGGCAATGCTTTTCATCAATCTTTCATCGATTTCAACTTTTTGCATTTTGAATAAAAAACCTCCGTTTGGTGCGTATGCGTATGGAGATTCTGCCATTCCGTTTGTTCCAAGACCAATCGTATAAACTTTGATTCCGTATTGTTTTGCAATATCTGCAGCAGTTTCCGGCTCGATAAATCCGGCATTGTTAACACCATCGGTAAGTAAAATAATCACACGGCTTTTTGCTTTGCTGTCTTTTAAACGATTTACTGCAGTTGCCAATCCCATTCCAATTCCTGTTCCGTCTTGCAGTACAGTATCATATTTAATGCCTTTAATGGCTTCAAGGATAATTGCTTTGTCGCTGGTAACTGGAGTTTTGGTATAAGCCTCAGAAGCATATAAAACCAATCCGATTCTGTCGTTTGGCCTTTCTTCAACGAAGTCGCCTGCAACTCTTTTTAAAGCTTCCATACGGTTTGGCTTTAAATCTTTTGCCAGCATAGACCCAGAAACGTCAATTGCCATTACAATATCAATTCCTTTCGTTGTTTTAGTTTGATTGCTTATATCGACCGTTCTTGGTCGTGCCAATGCAATAATTAAAGAGCTTAATGCTAAAGCTCTAAAAACATATAAGCATGGTCTTAATTTTATTAATAAAGATTCGTTGTTTTGAAAACCTGCGGTCGAGCTCATTTTTAAGGTAGCCGACTGTTGGTTGCGTTTCAATAAAAACCAAATTACAGCAATCGGAATTAAAAGAAACAACCAAAGAAATTCTGGATTTAAAAAAGTGATCTTACTCATTAGTTGTTTGCTCTTTGAAGTTCAACAGAATTTAATACTCGGGTTGTGATTTCATTAGCATATGTATCACCTTCTTCATGTAAAATCATGATTTGCTGCAACCCTTGATCTTGTTTGAAAAGTAACAATTCATAATATGCCTTTGTACTCGTTTTAGTTGCTGGATTAAGGATAGACATTGTTCCGTAACCTTTAACTCCCTGAATACCTTCGTTTGTTTGAAAATCTTCTTGTTTTACAATAATATTTTGCGCTCCTTGAGCTTCCATTACTTTTAAAGATCCTTCCAGGGCTTTTGCTAAATCTATATCAGTTGGCTGTTTAAATTTGGCAGTAGAAACGGTGATATAGAAGTTGTCAATCATACTTCCGTAAACAAAAAGCTGCATTTCTTTAATTAATGCCATCGTTTCTTTTGGAAGTACTTTTTCAGTATCCATTCTTTTTAAAACCTTTGGAGTTTCAATAAGAACCGCTGGATTTCCGTAAGCACTTTTTACCCATTCGCCTTCCAATAATTCTTTAGAAGGATGACCAATTAGGTTGTCTTTCACGTAAGTGAAGCCTTTTGTAACCACAAAGTAAGTTGTAGTAGCCGTTAATAAAAACACAACTGCTGCAACTGCGTAACCAATTCGGGCATTACGTTTTTTACGAAGTTGTGCCTGAATTTGTTTTTGTTTTTGCGCTTCATTCAACAATTGATCTTCGATATCCTCTGGTACTTCTGTTGGAATCGCATTGTCAAGCGTTAAAATTACCTTCTGGATTTTATTTCTATCCTCAGTAATTTCAAAATCAAGTGGCTTAGATTTAGCAAATTTTACCAAATCGGCCTGACGTAAAACACGTTCTAAATTTTCTACCGTTTCTGGAGTCAGCGTCATTTTTTTCTTGGTAGAAGCTGTTCTGATTGCTTGAATTAACTCAGAAGTAGTACTTTCCATTGCTGGAATATGAATGGCTTCTTCAATATAATTTCTAGCAATATCAGTTAATTCACTATAGTATTCTTTAATTTCTCCTTTTTGAACCAGTTCTTTTTGCTCTAAGTTGTTTAACAAACTTGTCGCTTTTTCGATAGGCGTTTTATAAACTTCTTCTTCGATTTTTTTCAGCTGACGTTTTTTAACGTACCAGTATACAAAAGCCCCAATTCCGATAATTACTAAAACAATTAAAACGTAAATCCACCAATTTCCTATTCCATCATCAACCGAAGAAATATCTTTGATGTCGTACATTTTCTGTTGTAAAGTATCGACTTTTACATTAGCCACTTCTACTTTAATAGAATCACTAAAGAAAGGCTTTTTGTCAATTAAAATTTTAATGCTCGGGATCGTATAACGACCAGAATCAAACTGTGTTAGTCCATATTTTTTGATCAATTCATAAGTTCCGTCTTTCTTAACTGTATCAACAGCATAAGATTGAATGACTTCTAAAGGGCCAATATTTTTAAGTTTTGGAAATTCAACTTTTGATGTTGAAGTCACAACCGTTTTAAGGGTCAGTTTGAACTCAGCACCAATTTTATTTTTGGTGGTATCAATACTTGTTTCTACTTGTTTCTGCTGTGCAAAAATCATAGTAGAAAAAAGCAATAAAAATATATAAAGTTTAAATTTCATTTGATTTATGATTGAAGATTAACGATTTTCGATTTTTGATTTTCCCCAGGATTGTCAATAGTTTTCTAAAATTGTAATCTTTAATTTTTATGAATTATTTTTTGATGTTTTAATGCTGGACACAAAAATGGAAATTAATTGATTTGCTTCTATTTTTACCTGCATTAAACTTTCTCTGTCTGTTGATAAATTTGCTTTTTCTATTATTTTCAAACAGACAAATGTTTCTCTTAATTCTTTCAGACAAATTCCCATTTTATGAATAAAATCTTTTTTACTTTCTGCACTTTGCGCTTCACCGTAATTTAGCGCCGGCGATGTTCCCGATCGAATTATCTGTCCTGACAAATGATTTCCGGCATAATTTTTCTCAAACTTACTTGCTATAATTATAATTGTTGCTGCAAAATCAATCAATCTATTTTCTAATTCTTGTTTGGTCATTTCTTAAATACTCCCTTTAATCTCAAATCACACACATCATAAATCAAAAATCGTTAATCAAAAATCAAAAATACTTATCTCGATTTGAAATAGCCTAACAGTTTAGTTACATAATTTTCGTCAACTCTGGTGTTGACAATTCCTGCTCCAGATTTACGAAATGTATCTTTAAAATAATTCAATTTATCTTGATAATGTTTCTCATAATTAGAGCGGACTGTTTTTGAACCCGTATCAACCAATTGTATTTTCCCAGTTTCGGCATCCAGCATTGGCACCATTCCTAAATTTGGAATTCTTTCTTCGCGGATATCATATACTCGAACACCTGTTATGTCATGTTTTTTAGAAGCAATTTTTAAAGTATGCTCATAAGAATCAGACATAAAATCGGAAATCATAAAAATAATGGCTTTCTTTTTTTGGGTTCCAGATAAAAACTTCAAAGCTTGTGCAATGTCTGTTTTCTGGCTTTTTGGTTCAAATTCGATCAATTCACGAATAATGCGAAGTACGTGCGAGCGTCCTTTTTTTGGAGGAATATATAATTCTATTGTATCAGAAAATAATATTAAACCAATTTTGTCATTATTCTGTGTAGCCGAAAAAGCCATCGTTGCCGCAATTTCGGTGACGATGTCTTTTTTAAATTGATTTTTAGAACCAAAAGATTCAGAACCCGAAATATCAACCATTAAAACCATAGTTAATTCGCGTTCTTCTTCAAATACTTTAACGTGAGCTTCATTGTAGCGTGCGGTCACATTCCAATCGATGTTACGAATATCATCTCCGTATTGGTATTGACGCACCTCGCTAAACGTCATTCCTCGTCCTTTAAATGAAGAGTGGTATTCTCCCGAAAAGATATGATTGCTCAATCTTTTGGTCTTGATTTCTATTTTTCGTACTTTTTTTAAAAGCTCTTTTGTATCCATTTCTTTAGTTTTCAGTCGCAGTTTTCAGTCGCAGTTATTGTAATGTGTTTACTGTGACTGAAAACTGAAAACTATTTTTAAGGTACCTCAATCTCGTTTACGATTTTGTTGATAATGTCTACAGAAGTAATATTTTCTGCTTCTGCTTCATAAGTGATTCCAACTCTGTGACGTAAAACATCATGCACAACTGCACGAACGTCTTCTGGAATTACGTAACCGCGGCGTTTGATAAAAGCATAACATTTTGCTGCATTAGCCAAATTGATACTTCCACGAGGAGAAGCTCCAAAACTGATAAGCGGTTTTAAATCGGCTAATTTGTATTTTTCTGGGTAACGCGTTGCGAAAATAATATCTAAGATGTATTTTTCAATTTTTTCGTCCATATAAACTTCACGAACTGCTTCTTGAGCACGTAAAATCTGGTCAACAGAAACTACCGGATTTACTTTTTCGTAAGATCCTTTTAAATTTTGACGAATTACAAAACGCTCTTCATCAATTTTTGGGTAGTCAATTACTGTTTTCAACATGAAACGGTCAACTTGTGCTTCAGGTAATTGGTATGTTCCTTCTTGCTCAACTGGATTTTGTGTTGCCAAAACTAAAAACGGACGATCTAATTTAAAAGTAGTGTCGCCAATTGTAACTTGTTTTTCCTGCATCGCCTCTAATAATGCTGACTGAACCTTTGCCGGCGCACGGTTAATCTCATCGGCAAGTACGAAATTGGCAAAAATTGGTCCCTTTTTAATAGAGAATTCGTTTGCCTTAATATTGTAAATCATGGTTCCGACAACGTCGGCAGGTAATAAATCCGGCGTAAACTGGATACGGCTGAAAGAACCTTGAACCGCTTGAGATAATGTATTTATAGCCAAAGTTTTTGCAAGACCTGGAACTCCTTCCAGTAAAATATGCCCTTGTCCAAGCAGTCCAATTAATAAACGCTCGACCATATGTTTCTGGCCCACAATAACTTTGTTCATTTCCATTGTAAGAAGGTCTATAAAAGCACTTTCTCTTTCAATTTTTTCATTAATCGCTCTAATGTCTAAAGTCGTTGTATTTTCTTCCATATAAATATTTTTAAAAACCTTGATTTGTACGCCTGTTTTTTGAGAGTGCAAATTGAATATTTTTTAAGAAGTAAGATGTTAAAGAATGGTTAAAACTTCGACCAATGCCTTAATTTTAAGGACTAATTGTGAATCTATTTTTATATTTTTAAGAACTTTGATGATTATGTTTTATTAAAGCATAATTATTACCAAAAATAACGCATAACTATTATGAGCAAAACTGTCTTATCGCCTATAATTTCAGGCACTATGAATTGGGGAGTTTGGGATAAAAACCTTACAACTAAAGAAATGGAAAACATGATACAAGTGAGTATCGAAAACAAAATTACGACTTTTGATCACGCGGATATTTACGGATCGTATACGACCGAAGCCGATTTTGGAAAAGCCTTTCACGCCAGTAAAATCGATCGTGAAAAATTACAATTAATTACCAAATGCGGTATTCAGATGATTGCTGAAAAACGCCCAGAAAACAAAATCAAACATTACAATTATTCGAAAGACTATATTGTTAAGTCGGTTGAAGAATCTTTGAAAAAATTAAAAACAGATTATGTAGATGTTTTTTTGTTACATAGGCCAAGCCCGTTAATGCAGGCAGATGAAATTGCAGAAGCTGTTGAGAAATTAAAAGGCGAAGGAAAAATTATTGATTTTGGGCTTTCCAATTTCACTAGTTCACAAACTGAATTAATTCGCCAGAAAACAGAGGTAAGTTATAATCAAGTACAATTTTCGGCTACACATTTTGAACCAATGTTAGATGGCAGCTTAGATTATATGCAGACACACGGAATTCGTCCGTTATCATGGAATCCGCTTGGAACTGTTTTTAGAGAAGATACAAAGCAAACTCGCCGTTTGAAAAAACTGTTTTCGACTTTATTAGAAAAATACCATTTAGGTGCGGACACACTTTTATTATCATGGATTTTAAAACATCCTGCAAAAATAATTCCAATTGCAGGTACTGTGAATGTTGCTAGAATTCAATCTTTATCAAAAGCAATTGAATTGGACATGGATACAGAAGATTGGTTTGCGATTTGGACAGAAAGTATGGGCGATGATGTGCCTTAATTTTTAGTGTTCAGTTTACAGTTTTTAGTATTCAGTTAAAACTATAATTTGCAAAAATAGAACGCAGATGAAGCGGATTTACTTCGTAAAAACGCAGATTTGCACAGATTTTTTTTAATTAGTAAGAGAAAAATCCGTAATTATCCGTGTCTTTACGAAGTAAATCCGTGTCATCCGCGTACCAAAACATAACCTAAAGATGAAAAAAACAGTTTTAATTACTGGCGCCACAAGCGGAATAGGAAAAGCAACCGCGCAGATACTGGCGAAAAATAACTATAAAATTATTCTCTGCGGCAGACGTAAAGATCGCTTAGAAGAACTAGAAAAAGAACTTTCGGCTTTTACAGAAGTACATTCTCTAGCTTTTGATGTTCGTGATAAAGAAGATGTTTTGCAAAAAATAAGTTCTTTGCCAAATGATTTTGCAGTAATAGACGTTTTAATTAATAACGCAGGAAATGCTCATGGTTTAGATCCTATTCAAACGGGAGATGTAGACGATTGGGATGCGATGATTGATATTAATGTAAAAGGACTTTTATATGTTTCAAAAGCTGTAATTCCGCAGATGGTTGAAAGACAATCAGGTCATATTATTAATATTGGTTCGACTGCGGCAAAAGAAGTTTATCCGAATGGAAATGTGTATTGCGGAACAAAACATGCGGTTGATGCGATTACGGCTGGAATGCGAATCGATTTAAATCCATTTGGAATCAGGGTTGGAGGCATTCATCCTGGAATGGTAGCGACTGAATTCAGCGAAGTTCGTTTTAAAGGAGATGTCGAAAGAGCGGCCAATGTTTACAAAGGATTTGATCCGCTTCAGGCAGAAGATATTGCCGATATCATTCATTTTGTGGTTTCAAGACCGTATCATGTAAATATTGCAGATTTGATGGTAATGAGTACGGCACAGGCGTCTTCCACGATCGTCAAGAAAAATATGTTATAAATTATTATAAAGACGCACAGTAGTGCGTCTTTTTTACGTTTTAAAGTTATGGAATGCAATTAAAATGATTACGAGTTTTTAATTAATGTAAATTAGTGCAATTAGCGACAAAAAAACTAGACTATGATCAATAAGCGCCTTTTGATAAAGAATTTACTTGCTCACAATGATGAAAGCAGTTTTTATGATAAAAAAAGGCAGTTGAATCTTCATTCCCGCGAAGGAAAAGGTAAGTTTTTAAAACACATTTGCGCGTTATCCAATTCCAACCCAAACAATAATTCTTATATCGTTGTTGGAGTAGAAGATCAGGATAACGAAATTGTAGGCGATGATTTTTTTGATGACAGCCGAATTCAGAATCTGGTAAATGCTTTTTTAGAAAATCCGCCAAAAATTCAATACGAAAATGTCCCTTTTCCAAATCTTCCCAAAGACAAAGTAATTGGTCTCGTTACTATAAAACCAAAAAGCAAAGTCTCTTATTTTAAAAAAGGAATCCATACGATTCTTGCTAATAGTGTTTTTATAAGGCGCGGCAGTAATTCGATTCCGCTGGATAATAGCGAAGAAGTCGAAAAAAGCTATCAGAATACAGAAACCGTAATTGGTATAGAAAATAGTTCTCGAAACAGCATACAATATACTTTAGACGGCGTTATAGATTTTATGAATTTCAGGCATAAAGATATGTCTCCGAAATATTTTGTTTTCAAAGAATTGTTTGTAATCTGCTGGGCAGGAGTTCCAAAAACAATGCGGGATAAAACTTTCCTTTCTCGCGTAGACATTGAATTAATCAATGAACAAATTAAACTTTTTTATTCTGCGCAAGATGTTGTTACTATCGAATATAATGATGATACTTTTACCATTACAGAATATGTTCCTTTAGGTTTGAATGATAAAACGAGTTATTATCCGCTCGAAGAACAAACTATTCATTTCTTTGATAACGGTTATTATAAAATAGACCGACAAATACTTTTTCAGCCGCCAGAATTTAATCGAAAAATGTTGTACCATATTTATAACGCCAATATGGCTTTGCTGGCGAAACTTCAAAAAGAAATTACTTTATCTGAGCGTGAATTAAAAGACTTAGAAAATCTGCCTTCGACTTTTATGATTTGTTATTTGAATGGATTTGAAGATGCCAGACAAAAATTAATTGATGCAAAATTGCTTCTCAAGCCTTATAAACATATTTATTCCTCTTTTAAAGAAGCATTGCGGATTTTGCGTAAGATGAAGTATGATGTTCAGTAAAGTTACAAAGGTTCAGAGGTTCAAAGCGACAAAGGTTTCTTGTAGAAACGTATTGAAGTTGCAAAGGTTCAGAGGTTCAAAGCGACAAAGGTTTTTTGTAGAAACGTATTGAAGTCGCAAAGGTTCAGAGGTTCAAAGCGACAAAGGTTTTTGTAGAGACGCACTGCAGTGCGTCTACATCCAGCATATCTACAAATATTCTGTTGCAAAATCCGTATAAACCCCTTTTTTTATTGAAAATTCAAATATTTATTTACTTCACTATAAGGGAATAAAAGTTCTTTTGGGCCGTCTGCATAAGAAGCTGCTTCGTATGAGTTGTAATACAGAAGCAAACCTTGAGAGGTATAAAAAATATTTTGAGGCAGTTGGAATTTATCATTTTCAAACATCAAACCTGTTGCATTAATATTCGCGTTTTCTGGGATTTTATATTTTGCTCGGAATGTCTTTTCGGCGAAAGCCTTAAAATCTTTTTCGTTTTTAAATAATTGGTTATTGAAAACAGCCTTTCCAGTTTTCGGATTAAATAATAAAGAACGATAACCTTGATAACCATGCGCGCCTCCTGTAAAGGTATAATGATCTAGTTTGAGATTTAAAATGTGCTCCGATTGAAATTCGACATTACCAATTATTTTTGCTTCCCAGCCAAAAGTATCGTTTGGAAATTTCTCATGCATTTCGTCATAAGACACAATAAATGACTTAGACAATGATTTGTAGTCATTGACTTTTGTTGAATCTTCGCCAAAAAAAACAATCTCTTTTATTACGGAGAAAACTTTCTTGTTGATGCTGTCTGATATTACTTTAATATTTTTGGCAACTGGAACTTCTATTGTGATTTCCGGACATTCATTTTTGCACGGAATAGTAGATTTTTCTTCAAACGTTTCATTTTCAAATGAAAGCTCTTTTTTGCAACTTGTAAAAATCAAACACAAAAAGATTATAAATATGTAATTTTTCATATCAAAAAGTGTTAATTATATACAAAGGTAAGAAGTTGTGTCCCGATAAAATAAATTAAGCGGTAAATTTGTACAACAATTATAGATTTAAAACTTATAACTATATGAAATTTAATACAAAAGTTATACATGGAGGACAGCACCATGATCCATCTACAGGAGCAGTTATGCCGCCAGTATATCAAACTTCAACGTTTGTTCAAACCAGTCCAGGAAAGCCTTTAGGTGATTATGAATACAGCAGGGCATCAAACCCAACTCGTACCGCTTTAGAAGAAGCTTTGGCAAGTATAGAAAACGGAACTCGCGGATTGGCATTTTCATCTGGACTTGCTGCAACAGATTGTGTTTTACGATCTTTTAAAGCTGGGGATGAAATTATTGCAATGGATGATTTATACGGAGGAACATATAGAATGTTTGCTCGTGTTTATAAAGATTCGGGAATTAAATTTCATTTTGTTGATATGACCAATATTGAAAAATTGAACAGTCTGATCAATGAAAACACTAAATTAATCTGGGTTGAAACGCCGACAAATCCGTTGATGAAATTGGCCGATATTCAGGAAATAGCAAAAATTACACAAGCAAAGAAAATTCTTCTTGCGGTAGACAATACTTTTGCAACACCATATTTACAGAAACCATTAGATTTAGGTGCTGACATTGTAATGCATTCGGCAACGAAATATTTAGGAGGACATTCTGATGTTATTGCGGGAGCTTTAATTGTAAAAGATGAAGCACTCGGAGAGCAATTGCATTTTCAGCAGTTTGCAACAGGAGCAACTCTTGGGCCAATGGACAGTTTCTTGGTTTTAAGAGGAATAAAAACTTTGGCTTTAAGAGTTCAAAGACATTGTGAGAATGGAGAGAAAGTGGTAGAATACTTAAGTAATCATCCGAAAATAAAAACGGTTTATTATCCAGGTTTAGAAAGTCATCCATTTCATGAAATTGCTAAAAAGCAAATGAAAGCTTTTGGCGGAATGGTTTCTTTTGATTTTAAATCGGGTAAAAAGGAAGATTCTATTACTTTCTTAGAGAAATTAAAAGTATTTACATTGGCAGAATCTCTTGGCGGCGTAGAATCATTAGCCAATCATCCGGCATTAATGACACACGCGTCAATTCCGGCAGATAAAAGAGCAGAAGTTGGTATTACTGATGATTTAGTTCGATTAAGCGTAGGAATTGAAGATGCTGATGATTTAATTGCCGATTTAGAACAGGCATTAGCTTAAAAGAAATTTCAAAATAAAAATCCCAAATTCCAATTTTACTAAATTTTGGAATTTGGGATTTTCTTTATCGGGATTTTAAATATTTCTAGAATTCCAAATAATGTATATATCCAAAGTTAAACCAAACCTGCCAGTCATTAGATTTGTTTTCTGTGTAAATATCTTTGTTTGGGTTCAATCCATCAATCCAATCTGAGCTATACATTTGAAAACGAGTTTCAAACATTAAATCACTCATTGTAGTTAATTTATAATGTACTCCAACTGCTGCTGTTGCTGATAAAACTACACCAGATTCAGAAGAAAATCCATGTGCACGTCCGTCAGATGGAGTTAAGTATTTTCCTGGTGTAACATTAGGAAGAGTAATGTCTCCCAAACGAGATCCTACTTTAGTAGAATAATAACTAACCTGGAAACCTACACTTCCATACGGACTGAAACTACCAATTGTGTTTTCGAAGTCATGTATTTTCATGAAAGGAGAAAATTCGATTTGAGCTCCAAGACCCAGTATAGTAGAACTTGCATGCATGTTTTTTAATTGTTGCGCAAATACTCCGTCTGGTTTGTATTCAACCCATTTTCCGAAATGCTTTAAAGTGGTTCTGCTAAAAGATAAATCTGATCTCACTTTAAAATGTTCAGTAAAGAAACTTTCTCTATTATTATTTGCCGAAAAGTTGATAAAGTGCATAACTCCAATGCCAAATCCAGAGTTTCCAGCATTTGTGTCAAAATTATTTCTTTGGCCAAAATCAGACTGTAAAGTAACGGGTCCTGCGTATATTCCTATCTCTTGAGCTAGGCCTGCTTGCGCTGATGTAACAGTTGATATGCCTAACAAGGCAAATAATGTGATAAATAGGTGTTTAGACATTTTTTAGGGCTTACAAATCTCGGCAAATATATAAAAAACCTAATCGATTCAAAATATTAAAACGTTCTATTGAAAAATAAGTAGCAAAATACTTAATTTGATAACTTTTAAAGGGTAATTTGCGTGTAAACACCTACATGTAAAATGTGTTTTTTTGTATTGTTTGAAAAAAACACAAATCGATTCAAAAAAGTGAAAAATATAACAGCGAATCAGAATTTGATATATCTTTGTGTGTTAAAACGAAAACGTTTTCTTAAACTCAAAATTGGATCAGAAAACGGAAAAATTAAATCAAATTATCTGAAAATTTATTTCAAATATGGAACAAAAAATAAATGAATTTATGGCTCTTATTGAGTCAAAAAATCCAAACGAACCAGAGTTTCTTCAAGCGGTAAGAGAATTTGCAGAAACAGTTATTCCATTTATTGCTGAGCGTAAAAAATACGATGGAAAAAATTTACTTTTAAGAATAGCTGAACCAGAACGTTCTATAATTTTTAGAGTTCCGTGGGTAGATGATAACGGTGAAATTATTGTAAATAGAGGTTTTAGAATTCAAATGAACTCTGCTATCGGACCTTATAAAGGTGGAATTAGATTTCATCATTCGGTAAATTTATCTGTTTTGAAATTTTTAGCTTTCGAACAAGTATTTAAAAACAGTTTGACAACACTTCCTATGGGAGGTGGAAAAGGTGGTTCTGATTTTGATCCAGAAGGAAAATCTGATGGAGAAATTATGCGTTTCTGCCAGTCTTTCATGACAGAATTATGCCGTCATATTGGACCAGATCTTGACGTTCCTGCTGGAGATATTGGAGTTGGAGCAAGAGAAATTGGATATTTGTTTGGTCAATATAAAAGAATTAGAAATGAATTTACTGGAGTTTTAACTGGAAAAGGTTTGGCTTACGGAGGTTCGTTAATTAGACCTGAAGCTACAGGATATGGAGTAGTTTATTTTACAGATCAAATGTTACGTACAATTGGTCATGAAGTAAAAGGTAAACGAGTTGCTATTTCTGGATTCGGAAATGTTGCTTGGGGAGTGGCTTTAAAAGTAAATGAACTTGGAGGAAAAGTAGTTACAATTTCTGGTCCTGATGGTTATATTTATGATGAAGAAGGAATTTCTGGAGAAAAAATCGATCATATGGTCGAAATGAGAGCAACTGGCGATAACAGAGCCGAAAGATATTTAGAGAAATATCCAAATGCTGTTTTCCATAAAGGAAAAAGCCCTTGGGAAGTAAAAGTAGATATCGCGATTCCATGTGCTACTCAAAATGAATTAAACGGAGAAGATGCTCAAAAATTAATTGATAATGGTGTTTTATGTGTAACAGAAGCTGCAAATATGCCTTCTACATTAGATGCTATTAAACTTTTCTTAGATAATAAAGTGTTATTTGCTCCAGGAAAAGCAGCAAACGCAGGTGGTGTTGCAGCTTCTGGATTGGAAATGACTCAAAACTCTATCCGTTTAAACTGGACTAGCGAAGAAGTTGATTTACGTTTGAAAGATATTATGGTTGGAATTCACAACCAATGTAAAAAATACGGTGCAGAAGAAGACGGATATGTTAACTATGTAAAAGGAGCGAACATTGCCGGATTTGTTAAAGTTGCCGACGCTATGCTTGCGCAAGGTGTAGTTTAAAAATTTAATTGCAATGTTAAAATGCCTTCGATTGTCTTTATCAAGATAAATCGGAGGCATTTTTTATTTGCACCAAAATTAAATAATCTCGTTTGTAGTATATTTGTCTATTCGAATACATATATGATGAAGAAGATACTTTTCTGCTTTTTGTTTTTAGCACTAATTCAGTTTTGCCAGGCACAGAATAAATCGTCTTGGCAGGGGTATTTTTCATTTAATGAAATAAAGGATGTTTCAGAGTCTTCAATAACTGTTTTTGCAGCTTCAGAAAATGCTTTGTTTTCAAAAAACACTACGACAAACATTTTAAAAACGACAACGACTGTCGATGGACTTTCTGGTCAGACTATTTCTGCAGTTTATTACAGCGAAGCATTTAAAAAAACAATAATCGGTTACGAAAATGGTTTAATAATTCTAGTCAACGAAACTGATGGAAGCATCTTAAAAAAAGTAGATATCATTAATAAACAGCTGCCAGCAAATATTAAAAAGATTAATCATTTTATGGAGCATAACGGTTTAGTCTATGTTTCTTGTGATTTCGGAATTGTACAGTTTAATTTGAATACTTCTCAGTTTGGCGATACTTATTTTGTAGGTGATAATGGAGCTGAAATTAGCGTAAAGCAAACCACTTTTTTTAACGGATTTATTTTTGCTGCCACTTCAAACGGTATCAGAAAAGCGGATAGTACAAATGCTAATTTGATTGATTATAATCAATGGAGTGTTGTAAATACAGGAAGTTGGTCTGCTGTTGAGGCTTTAGATACAGAATTGATCGCAGTAAATGATACAGGATATATTCATCGCTTTAATTCGAATACTTTTATCGGTTTTACACAATTACCGCAAGCGGCTGTCGATATGAGGGCCAAGAATCATAATTTATTTGTTACCATAGCAAATACGGTGTATGTGTATAGTAATCAAATGGTTTTAAATCGACAGATTACTAATTCTCAGGTTTTAGATAACACTTTGAATTTTAGCTGCGCAACTACAGTTGGAGATCAGGTTTATATTGGAACCAAAGAAAAAGGATTGTTTTTTTCTACCCTTAATACTGCTGCTGTCTTTCAAAATAATACGCCATCAGGACCAGTACGAAATAATATTTTTTCTATAGATGTAACTCCAAATACTTTGTGGGCAGTTTATGGAAATTATGATACTTCTTATGATCCTTATCCTTTAGATAGTTACGGACTCAGCAGGTATAATACTTCGGGCTGGTTAAATATTCCATATTCTGAAGTTTATGATGCGAAATCAATTACCAGAATTCTTGTAAATCCAAACAACGAAAAACAAGTTTATGCAAGTTCATTTTTTTCTGGATTGTTAAAGATTGAAAACGAAGTGCCCAATTTTTTATATAACGAATTAAACAGTGGTTTAGAATCTATTACAAATGCAGGTGCAGATTATATCGATGTGCGTATAAATGCAAATGCCTTTGATAAAAACAGCAATCTTTGGATAACGAACAGCCGAATCAAAAACGGGCTGAAAGTTTTAAAAACAAATGGACAATGGGGAAGTTATTCTATGACTTCCATTTTTGATAATGCAGAAAATGTCAGTTACTCAAGTATAGTTGTGGATCGAAACAATGTAAAATGGATTGGAACAAATAGAGATGGAGTTGTTGGTTTTAATGAAACAACTAACACATTTAAAAAAATGACTTTTGGTACCGATGTTGGGAATCTGCCAATTGCAGATGTTAGAACGATAGCGCTGGATACAAAAAACCAGCTTTGGATTGGAACCACAAAAGGTTTAAGGGTTTTGTCTAATGTAGCAAACTTTCAATCGGAAAGTCAGCTGAAAGCAAATGCAATAATTATTCAGGAAGATGATCTTGCACAGGAATTACTTTACGAACAGTTTATTACTTCAATTGCTGTTGATGGAGCAAACAATAAATGGATAGGAACGGCAGATTCTGGTGTTTTTATGGTTTCTCCAAATGGACAGGAAACCAAATATCATTTTACAATAAATAATTCTCCTCTGCCAAGTAATTATGTAAACGATGTAAAAGTAAACAGCAAAACCGGCGAAGTTTTTATTGTGACTAATAAAGGAATGGTTTCCTTTAACGGAATCGCAACTGGAGCAAATGATAATTTGAATAACGTTTATGTGTATCCAAATCCAGTTCGTCCAACTTATACAGGAACCGTAAAAGTTGCCGGATTAATAGATAAAGCCAATGTGAAAATCACAGATATCGAAGGAAATCTGGTTTATGAAATAACATCCTCAGGCGGAACAATAGAGTGGGATACAACGGCTTTTGGTAAATATAAAGTAGCTTCGGGCGTTTATATGGTGTTTATTTCGGCACAAGACGGCGGTGAAACCAAAGTTAAAAAAATAATGATTATTCGATAATATGCAGTCGCAGTCTCAGTTTTCGGTATTCAGTTTAAAAATGACATCAGATTTTAGTATTCAAAAAATCTAAAATCTAAAATCTAAAATCTAAAATTGTTAGTCAAAACCAAAGCCATAGTAATTTCCTCTTTAAAATTTCAGGAGAAAAGCTTGATCGTAAAATGTTTTACGCTCTCAAGCGGATTGAAATCTTATTTTGTGCGCGATGCTTTCTCAAGTAAAAAAGCAAGTCAGAAGATTGCGTATTTTCAGCCTTTTTCGATTTTAGAAATTGAAGCCGTTCATAAAAATAAAGGTACGCTGGAAAACTTTAAAGAAATTAAAAGCGCTGTTCCATTTCAGAGTATTCACACAGATATTATAAAAGGTACAATGGTGATGTTTCTTTCAGAAATGCTTCATTATTCTATTCAGGAAGAAGAAAAAAACGAGCCGCTTTTTGTTTTTTTAGAAACGGCCTTAACTTGGCTGGATCATCATGATGAAATTTCTAATTTCCATTTAATCATGTTGTTAGAAATTACCAAATACCTTGGTTTTTATCCCGATCTTTCAGAAAGAGATCTGCCATTTTTTGAAATGAATGAAGGCGTTTTTACGCTTTTTCAAAATGGAACTGTGCTCTCTGAACATGAAACCAATTTATTTAAAAAATTATTGGATTTAAGATTTGATAATGATCAAAAAGTCTTTCATGTTTTAGAAAGACAAATACTGCTTAAAATCCTGATTGATTATTACAGTCTGCACTTAGATGGATTTAAAAAGCCTAAATCTTTAGATATTTTAAAAGAAGTTTTCTCTTAAATCATGCAAAAGACCAATATTTGTTGAAAAATCTATTATATATTTCCAGATATTAGTCTTTTTTCTGTCATCTTTTATCTATTTTCCTCAAAATTCCTTACTTTCGCACCTCGTTTAAGAAAAGGATAAAATGAGCACAAAATTTACTGAATACAAAGGACTTGACCTGCCAGCTGCAGCGTCTGAAGTTCTTGATTTTTGGAAGAAAGAAAATATATTTGAAAAGAGTGTAACAACTCGCGAAGGTGCTGAGCCTTTCGTGTTTTTTGAAGGTCCGCCTTCAGCAAACGGATTACCAGGAATTCACCACGTAATGGCGCGTGCGATTAAAGATATTTTTTGCAGATATAAAACTCAAAAAGGTTTTCAGGTAAAAAGAAAAGCGGGTTGGGATACTCACGGTTTACCTGTAGAATTGGGTACCGAAAAAGAACTTGGAATTACAAAAGAAGATATTGGAAAAACCATTTCCATCGAAGAATATAACGAAGCGTGTAAAAAAACAGTTATGCGTTATACGGATGTATGGAATGATTTGACCGAAAAAATGGGATATTGGGTTGATATGGAAGATCCATATGTTACTTATAAACCAAAATACATGGAATCTGTTTGGTGGCTTTTGAAACAAATCTACGATAAAGGTTTGTTGTACAAAGGTTATACGATTCAACCCTATTCTCCAAAAGCAGGAACTGGATTATCTTCTCACGAAGTAAATCAGCCAGGAGCTTACAGAGATGTTACAGATACTACGATCGTAGCGCAATTCAAAACTTTGCCAGAAACTTTGCCAAGCTTTTTACAAGGTTTTGGAGATGTTCATATCTTGGCCTGGACAACAACTCCCTGGACATTACCCTCGAATACAGCTTTAACAGTTGGACCAAAAATCGATTACGTTTTAGTAAAAACATTCAATCAATATACTTTTGAGCCAGTTAATGTTGTTTTGGCTAAAAACTTAGTTGGAAAACAATTCGGAAAAGGGTTTTTCTTAAGCGAAGATGATGCTGATTTTGACAATGTTAAAAACGGAGATAAAAAACTGCCGTACAAAATTTTAGCAGAAGCAAAAGGAGCTGATTTAGTTGAGATCCGTTACGAACAATTATTGCCTTATGTTTTACCATATCAAAATGCTGAAAATGCATTTAGAGTAATTGCAGGAGATTTCGTTACGACAGAAGACGGAACAGGAATTGTACATACAGCGCCTACTTTTGGTGCAGATGATGCTAAAGTAGCAAAAGAAGCAAAACCAGAAGTACCGCCAATGTTGGTTTTGGATGAAGAAGAAAATGCAGTTCCATTGGTTGATTTACAAGGAAAATTTACTGCTCACTTAGGTGATTTAGCAGGCAAATACGTTAAAAACGAATATTACGAGGCAGGGCAGGCACCAGAGAAATCTGTGGATGTTGAAATTGCAATTCGATTAAAAGAAGAAAATAAAGCCTTTAAGGTTGAGAAATACGTGCACAGTTACCCACACAGCTGGAGAACTGATGAGCCGTTATTATATTATCCACTAGATTCTTGGTTCATTAAAGTAACCGATGTAAAAGATAGAATGTTCGACCTGAACGAAACTATCAACTGGAAACCTAAATCTACTGGTGAGGGACGTTTTGGAAACTGGCTTAAAAATGCCAACGACTGGAATTTATCTCGTTCTAGATATTGGGGAATTCCGTTGCCAATCTGGAGAACAGAAGATAAAAAAGAAGAAATTCTTATCGGCTCTGTTGAAGAATTGTACAATGCTATTGAGAAATCTATCGAAGCTGGTTTTCAAAAAGAAAATCCGTTCAAAGGTTTCGAAATCGGAAACATGTCTGAATCAAATTATGATTTAATTGATTTGCACAAAAATGTAGTTGATCAAATTACTTTGGTTTCAGCTTCTGGCCAGCCAATGAAACGCGAAAGCGATTTAATTGACGTTTGGTTCGATTCGGGAGCAATGCCGTATGCACAATGGCATTATCCTTTTGAAAACAAAGATAAAATCGACGAGAATAAAGATTTTCCTGCGAATTTTATTGCAGAAGGAGTAGATCAAACTCGTGGATGGTTTTATACGTTACACGCTATCGGAACTTTGGTTTTTGATAAAGTAGCTTATAAAAACGTAGTTTCAAACGGTCTGGTTCTGGATAAAAACGGAATCAAAATGTCTAAGAGTAAAGGAAATACGATTGACCCGTTTAAAACTATTGAAGAATACGGTCCAGATGCCACGCGCTGGTATATGATCATGAATGCAAATCCGTGGGACAACTTGAAGTTTGACCTTGAAGGAATTGCTGAGGTGCGTCGTAAATTCTTTGGAACTTTATACAACACCTATTCATTCTTTTCGTTATATGCGAATATCGACGGATTCAAATACGCTGAAGCAGAAATTCCATTAAACGAAAGACCTGAAATTGATCAATGGATTATTTCTGAATTACATTCTTTAATCAAATTTGTTGATGAATGTTATGAAGATTACGAGCCGACAAAAGCAACAAGAGCCATTTCTGACTTCGTTCAGGAAAACTTAAGTAACTGGTACGTTCGTTTATGCCGCCGTCGTTTCTGGAAAGGGGAATATGCTAAAGATAAAATTGCAGCTTACCAGACGCTTTATACTTGTTTGTTAACGATCAGTAAATTAAGCGCTCCTGTAGCTCCTTTTTTTATGGATAAATTGTACCGAGATTTAACAGCTTCTACGGGAACTGAGGATTTTGCTAGTGTTCACTTGGCTGAATTCCCAAAATTTGTCGAAAACTTTGTTAATAAAACGTTGGAAAGCAAAATGCAGAAGGCGCAGACGATCTCATCTTTGGTTTTATCATTGCGTAAAAAGGAGATGATTAAAGTACGACAACCTCTGCAAAAGGTAATGATTCCAGTACTTGACGAGAATCAGAGAGCTGAAATTGAAGCGATATCTGACCTTGTAAAAGCCGAAGTAAACGTTAAAGAAATTGAACTTTTAGACGATGCTTCAGGTATTTTGGTGAAGCAGATTAAGCCTAATTTTAAAGCTCTTGGACCACGTTTCGGGAAGGATATGGGGCTGATTTCTAAGGAAATACAGGCTTTTTCTGTAGATCAGATCAATCAGTTGGATAAACAGGGAACGTTAGATATTGTTATTTCTGGAAATAATGTAACTTTATCATTAGAAGACGTCGAGATAACATCACAGGATATTGAAGGTTGGCTGGTTGCTAATTCAAACGGAATTACAGTTGCGCTTGACATTACAATATCTGAAGAATTAAAAAATGAAGGTATTGCGAGAGAGTTGGTAAACAGAATTCAGAATATCCGTAAAGATTCAGGATTTGAAGTTACTGATAAAATTAAAGTACAAATTAAAAGAGACGGTAATTTAGAAGAAGCCGTTTCAAAAAATGAAGACTATATTAAGTCTGAAACACTAACAGACGACTTGGTTTTTGTAGACGCTTTAGAAAACGGCACAGAAATTGAGTTTGATGATATTAAAACAATGATATTAATTTCAAAATAATTATAAAATGATAGATGAAATTACAAGATACTCTGACGCAGATTTAGCAGAGTTCAAAGAGATAATCCAAGCAAAAATACAAAAAGCGCAGGCAGATCTTGATTTAATCAAGAGTGCTTATATGAACGATTTGAATAACGGAACAGACGATACTTCTCCAACTTTTAAAGCTTTTGAAGAAGGAAGTGAAACAATGTCAAAAGAAGCAAACTCTCAGTTGGCTATCAGACAAGAGAAATTCATTCGTGATTTAAAAAACGCGCTTTTCCGTGTAGAAAACAAAACATACGGTATCTGCAAAGTAACAGGTAAATTGATTGGCAAAGAAAGGCTTAAAATCGTTCCTCATGCAACAATGAGTATCGAGGCTAAAAATTTACAAAGATAAAATTCACTGAAATAAAAAAATAAGCGCTCCTTTCAGGGGCGTTTTTTTTGTTTAATGTTTTAGAATTAGTCTAAGTAAGGACTTGTTTTTGATTTGAAAGAAATGGATTATTTTTTAAAGAAACACTTCCAAAACAAGGACTGATTTTTTGTAAGAATAAAAAAGGCAGTCGATTTGGGGCCGCGAAAGAAAAAAATAGAACCGTCTCGTTAAGAGACAGTTCTACAATGGAGTAATTTTTTATGCTAGGTTTTTTTCAACTTCAGCTTTGTGCTTTCTTAAAATGGCTCTAGTCATACCTAGGTTTGCTTTTGAAGCATCTGCAGCAAGGTAGATCATAAATTTTTTGTTCGGAGAAATATCGATAATGTGGATTTGATTCGATAAAGTAATCAAAATATCTTCGATGTCTTGGTTGAGGTTTAAGGCTTTTACCGCATTTAATTTGGCTTTTACAACTTCTAAGTTATAAGCCGCTGCAAGTTCTGGGTCAAAACCTGGATCGATTGTTAAATTTCCAAAGCTTAATCCAGATTCAATTTCTGTTACAGCGACAGCGATAAAGCCGTTTACGTTTGTTTTCATTTCATTTAAAAACACGTTTAAAAAATCATTACTCATAGTTTGTGGGTTTGTTTGTTAATAGATTTATGTTATTTCAGTAGGGAATTTTTGCTTAATTCAGCAGATACTTCTTCTGTTGAGCGCATCAATAATGCAAGATTGCTTCCTTCTTTCGAAAAAGCAACAATAAAATTAGAGCCGCTAATTTTGTTTCCAACAATAACGCCTTCTGCACTTTTTAAATATAGTTGTTTTAATGAGCCTTTTTCTAAGTCAATTAAGAACTTTTCGCTCATTGATAAAATTGCGGCACTCATTGCGGCAATACTGTCTCCGTAGTCTAGGTTTAAGGAAGTGATTAGTTTTCCTTTTCCGTTTAAGATTAATGCTGCGGTCGATTTTGTGCTGACAAGAAAGTCATTTAAGGTAGTTGTAATTTCATTCATGATTTTGTAGGATTTTGGGAAGAATGTTAAATTCAGTTCATTTTGGTATTTGTTTGAGAAATTAATAGCGAATCATCCTAAACAAGTGTTAATTTTAATTAACAAATATAAATTAATTTATGTATCATTGTAATACCAAATCATTAATAATTTAAATTATTTACTGTAAAAAACTTACATTATGGGTAAAGTATTGAAATTCAAAGAAGTAAACTCTGACGTAGAGCGCAGAATGAAAGATTTTGAAAAACTGCGTATCAAGTTTAAAGCAGATGTAAAAAAGGGCGAAGCGAAAAAGCTTGCTGCCGGAAAAGAGAGCAAAGGAATATTCAAATCGATTTCAGATTTTTTCTCCGACAGTCCAAAAACACCCGCAAAAGTGCCTGTGAAAAAGTAAACTTTCATGGGTTTAAAGTGGCAGATAAACTTTCTGCAGTTTATTACAAAACAATTAACGTTCCATAAGGAGCGTTTTTTTTGATTTAATTGTTATTTTTGCCCATCAAAAAATCAGAAAATGTCATTACGAAAAGCGTACTTCCTTATATTTTTAGTTTTAATTGTTGATCAGCTTTCTAAAATCTATGTCAAAACAAATTTTATTCTTGGAGAAGAAGTAAAAGTGATGGGGGCTGAGTGGTTCAAAATTCATTTTATTGAAAATGAAGGTATGGCTTGGGGAACAAAAATACCTGGAGAATACGGAAAATTGATTTTAACCGTTTTTAGAATTTTTGCTGTTTTCGGAATTGGCTGGTGGCTTTCTGACTCCATAAAGAAGCGTCATTCTACATATTTGATAGTGGCTATTGCTTTAATCTTTGCTGGAGCGGCAGGAAATATAATTGATTCTGTTTTTTACGGAGTTATTTTTGATGACAGTACTCATAATTTGGCAACAATTTTTTCGCCAGTTCCGTACGGAACTTGGTTTCATGGTTTAGTGGTGGATATGTTTTATTTTCCTATTTGGGAAGGAAATCTTCCAACTTGGCTTCCCTTTTTCGGTGGAAAACACTTTGCTTTTTTTAATGCTATTTTTAACGTTGCCGATATGGCAATTTCTACAGGCGTAGGTATACTTTTGGTTTTCAATAAAAGAGCGTTTCCAAAACATTAATTATTTTTAAAAATACAATATTAAAAATTCCAAATTCGAATATTTGTTTGCAATTAGTGCTTCAAAAATTGGAATTTGGAATTTTTCTTTATTGGGATTTAATATTTAATTGTGCTATTTTTACAATACTAAAACCAAACTTATGCAAAGTCCGTCTTTCTCTATTTATGATGCTTCTGCAGGATCAGGAAAGACTTATACTCTGGTAAAAGAATACCTGAAAATTATTCTTTCTTCTCCAAAAAACGATGCCTATCGAAATATTCTTGCCATAACTTTTACCAATAAAGCGGTTCATGAAATGAAAAGCCGTATTGTTGGAAGTTTATCTGAATTTGCAAAAGATGATCCTTCTTTAAAAGCTGCAGATCTAATGGAAGATCTTTCGCGCGATACCGGACTTTCAATTATCAAAATTAAAACCAAATCGCAGCAGATTATTAAGCACTTAATTCATAATTATGCTGCTTTTGATATTTCTACCATTGATAAATTTACCCATAAAGTTATTCGTGCTTTTGCACATGATTTAAATCTTCCAATGACTTTTGAGGTTACGCTTGATACCGAGAATTTATTGGTTGAAGCTGTTGATGCTATTATTGCTCAAGCGGGAGAAGATGAAACATTGACAAAATTACTCATCGATTTTACAATGGAAAAAACCGATGATGATAAAAGCTGGGATGTTTCTCGTGAGATTCTGGATACGGGAAGATTGGTTTTGAATGAAAATAATCGAAATGAGATTTTGCATTTTCAAGACAAAAGCATTGAAGAGTTTGTTGAGATTAAACAAAAAATGCAGGCGCTTTGCAAAGAATTAGAATCTAAGAATGAAGCATTGGCTTCTAACGCAATTGAATTAATTGATAAAAACGGAATTGATTCAAAATCATTTTCCAGAGGAACTTTTCCGAATCATTTAGAAAGTATTCGAGATGGAAAGTTTAATCCAAAGAATAAAACCTTTCATGAATTTGAGGATATTGCAATTAACAAAACGGCAAAAGACCGAGCGTTAATAGAAAATATTATTCCCGAACTGCTTCAAATGTTAAAAGAGGTTTATCAAAATTTTGAAAAAAGAGATTTTTATAAAGCCTTCTTAAAAAATATTACGCCGCTTTCATTGCTGAATACAGTAAGTAATGAGTTGGCAAAAATTCAATCGGAACAAAATATATTATCGATTTCAGAATTCAATGCTATTATTCATAGGGAAATTCAAAATCAGCCGGCGCCATTTATTTATGAGCGTTTAGGAGAGCGTTACCGTCATTTTTTTATTGATGAATTTCAGGATACATCAGAAATGCAATGGCAGAACTTAATTCCTTTAATTGATAATTCGCTTTCGGGGTTAGATGATTATGGAAATAAAGGAACGCTGATGATTGTGGGAGATCCAAAGCAGTCTATCTATCGCTGGCGCGGCGGAAAAGCAGAGCAGTTTATAGAATTAAGTAAAGATGTAAATCCGTTTAATAATCCAGATAAAGCAATCAAGCATTTAAATACCAATTATCGCAGTTTTAGCGAAGTTATTGATTTTAACAATGCTTTTTTTAAATTGATTTCCGCGGAATTTTCAAATGAAGATTATAAAGATTTGTATGAAAATCATAGTTTTCAAAATACAAATTCAAAAAAAGGCGGTTATGTAAATATTTCTTTTCTTCCAATTGTAGATAAAAATGAATTTCTTGATGAAGACGAGGTTGTAGAAAAATCGGATTTGTATGTTTTGGCGACTTTAAATACAATTCAGGAAGTGGTTAGGCAGGGTTTTGAATATAAAGATATTGTGATTCTGACCCGAAAAAGAGATCAAGGAATTGCAATCGCGAATTATTTAACCGAACAGGGGATTCCGCTTTTGTCTTCGGAAACCTTGATGATTCAAAATGCAGCAGAAGTTCGTTTGGTTATTCATTTACTTCGATACTTAAATAACAGTGCAAATTTAGAAGCGAAAGCTAATTTTTTGCATTTCTTGGCTTCAAATACAGATTTGAATACGCCTGTTCATGATTTTATTGCAAAAGGAATGAGTTACAGGTTGGAAAAAGAATTCGAAGAGTGGCTTTTGACTTTTGATGTTTCTTTTTCATTTGAAGATGTTCGGAAAAAATCTTTATATGAAGCAGTTGAAATTATTATTTCGAAGTTTATTCTGCCTTCGGAAGGAAATGCTTATGTGCAGTTTTTTTTAGATATTGTTTTAGAACGAGATATTAGAAATCAATCTGGAGTCGCAGATTTTTTAGTTTTCTGGGATAAGAATGCTCATAAATTTAGTATTCCTTCTCCAGAAGGGAACAACGCAGTTCGAATTATGACCATTCATAAATCGAAAGGATTGGAATTTCCCGTTGTAATTATGCCTTTTGCTGACGAAGATTATAATCGAAAACCAAAAGATAAATTATGGCTCGACACTGAAGAAACCGATTTAGGTGTTCCGAAAGCGCTGGTTGATAACAGTAGTGTTGTTGAAAGTTTTGGTGAAAGTGCTTCGGCGGTCTTTAATTTGAAAAAACAAGAAGAATTATTAGATAATATAAATGTTTTATACGTGGCTCTAACGCGCGCAGAAGAACAATTGTATGTGATTTCCCAATCGCTGAAGGCAAAAAACGATGGAGAATATCCAAATAATATGGCTTCCTTTTTTATTAAGTTTTTGATCAATGAAGGTGTTTATGATGAGGAGAAATTGAATTATGAATTCGGTGATAAAATGAGGCTTTCAAAAAATACAAAAACAGTCGATTTGGTAAAATCAATTCCAATTGTAAAAGAAGTCTTAAATCCTAAAAGTATTAAGATTGCACAGCGCGAAGCTTTGATGTGGGGAACACATCAGCAGGAAGCAATTTCTTATGGGAATATTGTTCATGAGATTTTGGCGTTTGTAAAAGATAAGTCAGATATTGATTTAGCGGTAACAAAAGCTCTCGAAAATGGATTGATAACCTACGACCAAGTTGATATGGTATTGCAGACCTTGCGTGAAATTGTAAATCATCCTGAATTAGCTCTTTGTTTTGATGGAAATCATACGGTTTTGAACGAGCAGACAATTGTGCAAAAAGAAGGAAGAATTTTAAAACCGGATAGAGTTGTGTTTTTAGAAAGCAAAGAAGCTTTTTTATTAGATTATAAAACAGGGGCTGTGAATAGTAAATATCAGCAGCAAATTCAAGAATATCAAGATGCAATTGAAGATTTGGGATACAAAGTGTTAAAAAAGGCATTGGTATATATAGGGTCGGAAATTGAAGTGGTAAATTTGTGAAAAAATTAATCAGATGTTAAAGAAATAACGAAGCTTTATTTTGGTTAAGTTGTTAATTTTTAACGTTTTAAATATATAAAAAATGTACGGTAAAATTAAAGAACATCTGCAAAGTGAGTTGCAGACCATAGAAGAAAATGGAATTTTCAAAAAAGAACGAATTATTACATCACCTCAAGGTGCTGAGATTAAAATTTCAACTGGTGAAACAGTTTTAAATTTTTGTGCTAATAATTATTTAGGGCTTTCATCACATCCAGAAGTAGTTCAGGCGGCGAAAGATGCTATGGATACTCATGGTTTCGGAATGTCTTCTGTTCGTTTTATCTGCGGTACACAGGATATTCATAAAACATTAGAGCAAAAAATAGCTGATTTTTACGGTACAGAGGATACTATTTTATATGCGGCGGCTTTTGATGCAAACGGAGGTGTTTTTGAGCCATTACTTGGTGAAAATGATGCAATTATTTCGGATAGTTTAAATCATGCTTCTATTATTGATGGCGTTCGTCTTTGTAAAGCGGCACGCTATCGCTATGAGAATAACAATATGCAAGATCTAGAACAACAGTTAATTAAGGCTAATGAAGCTGGAACTCGTTTTAAATTAATTGTAACAGATGGTGTTTTCTCTATGGACGGCTTAGTGGCGCCACTTGATAAAATTTGTGATCTAGCAGATAAATACGATGCAATGGTAATGGTAGATGAATGCCATGCTGCAGGATTTATTGGTGCTACAGGAAAAGGAACTCTTGAGGCAAAGGGAGTGATGGGGAGAGTGGATATTATTACAGGAACTCTTGGTAAAGCTTTAGGAGGTGCAATGGGAGGATATACTACAGCAAAGAAAGAGATAATTGAGTTGCTTCGTCAAAGATCAAGACCATATTTGTTTTCAAATTCTTTAGCGCCTGCAATTGTTGGAGCTTCAATTAAAGTTTTTGAATTATTAGAAAAAGATACCACATTACGCGATAAACTGGAGTGGAATACCAACTATTTTAAAGATGGAATGAAAAAGGCTGGTTTTGACATTATAGATGGAGATTCTGCAATTGTTCCTGTTATGTTATATGACGCAAAATTGTCACAAACTATGGCAGATGAACTTTTGAAACAAGGAATTTATGTTATTGGTTTCTTTTTTCCGGTTGTGCCGAAAGAAAAGGCCAGAATACGCGTCCAGCTGTCTGCAGCGCATGAAAAAGAACACTTGGATAAGGCGATTAATGCCTTCACAGTTGTCGGTAAAATGTTAAAAGTTATATAATTACCACTTTGGTCAAATTTTTGTAGGTTTTTTTTAACATTTCATTTTGTATTTAAAAAATTTGGTGTTACTTTTGCTTGTAATTAACTAAATTGTAATTAAAAAAATTAAGTATGAAACATCTTAACAAACTTTTAGTTGCTGTGTTGATGGCGATGGGTTTAAGTTCTCACGCACAAGACAGTAACAATCCATGGGCGATCTCTTTCGGGGTTAATGCTGTGGATACCAGAACTAGTGCAAGTCCGGACCATGTTGACTTTTTTCCTGCACACTTTTCTCAGCCATTTGATGCAAAAGATAACTGGAATATTCTTCCTTCTTTATCTTACATTGGAGTGTCTAGATATGTTGGGAGCGGTTTCTCTGTAGGTTTACAAGGATCTGTGAATAAAATCGACAAGTATGTTACTTTTAATCCATCTGCTGCAGGTAGTGATGGAAGAGGTATGGTTGTAACTAATCCTGGTGACTTAATGTACTACGGAATTGATGCTACTATCAAATACAGCTTCCAAGAATTAATCAAATCTAAAGTGATTGATCCTTCGTTATCTGTTGGTGGAGGTTATACTTTCTTCGGAGATAGCAGTTACGGAACTGTTAATCCAGGTGCTGGTATTACTTTCTGGTTTACAGATGCTATTGGTCTTGAGTTAGCTACAAGATACAAATGGTCTGTTAGTGGTGATAGAGAAGATGCAGCTGGTGTTCCAGATGCTCCATCTCACTTCCAACACACTGCAGGTTTAGTTTTCAAATTCGGAGGTAAAGATACTGACGGAGACGGAATCTATGACAAAGACGATGCTTGTCCAGATGTTGCTGGTTTAAAACAATTCAACGGATGTCCTGATACTGACGGAGACGGAATCGTTGATGCTTCTGACGCTTGTCCAGATGTATTCGGTTTAGCAGCTTTAAACGGTTGTCCTGATACTGACGGAGACGGAATTGCTGATAAAGATGATGCTTGTCCAGATGTTGCTGGTTTAGCTGCTTTAAAAGGTTGTCCTGATACTGATGGAGACGGAATCGCTGATAAAGACGATAAATGTCCTACAGTTGCTGGTCCTAAAGAAAACGGTGGTTGCCCATTCTTAGATGCTGATAAAGATGGTGTTGCTGATAAAGATGATGACTGTCCAACAGTTTATGGTCCTGCAAGTAACAGAGGATGTCCAGAAGTAACTTCTGAAGCATTAGAAGATCTTAAAGTTCAAGCTAGAGCAATCTACTTCAACTCAGGAAAAGCTACTTTCAAATCAGGAGACAAAGAAACTCCAGCAAGATTAGACGCTATTAAAGAAATCCTTAAAAACTATCCAAACGCGAAATTCAGCATTGAAGGTCACACAGATAGCGATGGTTCTGATAAATTGAACCAAAAACTTTCTGAAGATAGAGCTGCTGCTGTTATGAACGCTTTGATCGAAAGAGGAGTAAATGTTGATAACTTAGTATCTAAAGGTTTTGGTGAGTCTCAACCAGTTGCAAGCAACAAAACTGCTGCAGGTAAAGCTCAAAACAGAAGAACAGAAATTAGACACATTGGTTCTAAATACCAAGGTAAAATCTAATTTACTTTCTAAATAAAAAGGAAAAGCCATTCTTAATTGAATGGCTTTTTTTATTTTTATACTATGATAAATACTTCTTTTCTTCAAAAAATTGCTGGTGTCGTAATTCAAGATTATGCGGAGAAACTGTCTCAAATAACGATAATTCTTCCTAACAAAAGAGCTAAAGTTTTTTTGATTGATGCTCTTAAAAAGGAAACTAATAAAACTATTATTGCTCCTGAAATTACTAGTATTGAAGATTTTGTGCAAGACGTCGCGTCCATACGTTCTATAGATTCAATTGAACTTTTATTTGAATTCTATGAAGTTTATTTATCGATTACCGAAAAAAAGAATCAGCAGTCATTTGAGTTATTTGCTAACTGGGCAAAAACGCTGTTGCAGGATTTTAATGAAATTGATCGTTATCTTTTAGATCCTTCGCATGTTTTATCCTATCTGAAAGATATTGAGGATATAAAAAAATGGGGACTGGAAGTAGATCAAAAAACAAAACTTCTAGAAAATTATATTGATTTCTGGAAATTACTTCCCTTGTATTATGATTCCCTCTATAATCATTTGTTGTTTAAATCTATAGGCTACCAAGGTTTGGTATATAGAGAGGCTGTAAATAATTTGAATCATTTCTCAAATACAATTGGCAATCGTATTTTTATTTTTGCAGGATTTAATGCTCTTAACGCTGCAGAGGAAAAAATAGTACAGCATTTATTAGCTTTAGATCAGGCTAAAATTTATTGGGATGCTGACCAAACTTTCCTAAATGATCCTTATCATGATGCCGGACTTTTTTTAAGACGTTTTAAAGAGAGTTGGAAACATTACAAATCAAATATTTTTGAATGGATTGTAGATGATTTTTCGCAGTCAAAAAATATTCAGATTATTGGAACTCCTAAAACAATTGGGCAGGCAAAATTAACGGGAAGTATAATTGAAAATTTAATTGATCAAGACCCTGGCACATCTTTAGATAAAGTAGCCGTCGTGCTTGGTGAAGAGAATTTATTAGTTCCGGTTCTATATTCGCTTCCTTCTTCTGTTGGATTTTTGAATATCACGATGGGATATTCGGGAAAAAATAATCCATCTCAAATTTTGGTTGCTAAGTTATTTAAAATGCATACTAATGCACTTTCTCGTAAAGGAGGCAGTTATGTTTTTTATTATAAAGATGTGCTGGATGTTTTAACGCATCCTTTAGTTGAGCCTTATGCAAATGCTCAGGCGTTAGTAAAAATTATTAAAGAGAATAATTATACTTTTATTACGCATTATAAAATTTTGGAACTTCATTCTAATCCTTCTTCCTTTTTTGATCTCTTATTTGAAAAATGGGAAAGTGGTTCTGTTGCTGTTTTAAAGAATATTTCGGCTTTGCTTATTGCAATTAAAGAACATTTTAGCAACGATAATGAACAAGAGAAAATTGCAAAGGCATTTGTTTATGGGGTTTTTAAAGTAATTAATAAACTTATAAATTACTATTCAAAACACAACCATATCGATAATATTGATACACTTCATGCTATTTATAAACAGATTATAGATCTTGCCGAAGTATCTTTTGAAGGTGAGCCGTTAAGAGGCTTGCAGATTATGGGGGTTTTGGAAAGCCGTGTTTTAGATTTTGAAACCGTTATTATAACGTCAATGAATGAAGGCAAATTCCCTGCTGGAAAATCTCAGAATTCTTTTATCCCGTATGATGTAAAACGCGAATTAGGTCTTCCGACTTTTAAGGAAAAAGATGCAATTTATACGTATCACTTTTATCATTTACTGCAAAGGGCAAAGAATATTTATCTAATTTATAATACTGAAAACGACGGACTAGATGCGGGTGAAAGAAGCCGTTTCATCACCCAATTAGAAGTAGAAAAACAAAGAAAGCATAATATCACTTTCGATATTTATAATCCAGTGCTTCCAAATACCGCTTACGAACCTATTTCTGTTACGAAATCGGAAGCAGTTATGGAACGTTTGAAAGAAATAGCCGCAACAGGTTTTTCTCCGTCGGCATTAACGAGTTACATTCGGAATCCGATTGATTTTTATTTTCAAAAAATACTGCGAATTCGTGAAGTGGAAGAAGTAGAAGAAAATATCGCTTTAAATACTTTGGGAACTATTATCCATGAAACTTTGAAAGCTTTATACGAGCCTTTTATTGGGAAATTTATTGCTGAAAATGATCTTTTAAATTGTTTTAAATTATTGGATGATGAAGTTTTAAAGCAATTTAAATTAGTTTACAAAGAGGGAGAAATCAAGAAAGGACGAAATCTTTTGGCTTTTGAAGTTGCGAAACGAAATGTTGCCAATTTCTTAAGAATGGAACTAGAATCCATAAAAAATGATGAGGCGATTCAGATCATTGCTTTGGAACAGACTTTTCAACGCGAATTTGTTCATCCGAAACTGCCTTTTCCGGTTTTGATTAAGGGAAATGTCGATCGTATTGAGCGACGTGACGGGAAAATTAGAATTATCGACTATAAGACGGGAAAATTAGAAAAAGCGAGTGTAGTGCTGAAAACATGGAATGGTTTAACACAGGAGCTTAAAAACGATAAAATTATCCAAGTATTGGCGTATGCATATATGTTTGAGAAAGAAGCTGGAAATCTGCCAATTGAAGTGGGGATTATTTCATTTAAAAATTTAAAATCTGGTTTCCTGCCTTTTGGGTTTAAAGAAGAGAAAGAGTTAAATACAACCGTAACACCCGAAATGTTAAATTCTTATCTAGATGAAATTGCTAATTTGTTAGCCGAAATTTTTAATCCTGCTATCCCTTTCGAGGAAAAAATATAAATTGCTTTATCAGAAAATTTCAAAACATATTCGAATTCTATAAGACAACTTTAATTATAAATTTAGTTGTTTCTGTTCTTGCGTTGTTTTTCGGAAGCGTTAATTATTTTTTATTTTTGTTCGTTACAATTGGTTTTTTGTCAAGTCTTGGCTTTAAAGAATTATACCGTAAAAACGAATATTGGTTTTATGCTAATAACGGAATTTCAAAAAACAAACTTATTTTTTATAGTTTTTTAATGAATGCTTTTGTTGTTGTTCTGGCGGGAATTGTATTAATCTTTATTCAAAAAATATATTGAAAAAACATATTCTCGAGATTAGCGGTATTCAAAAGAAGTTTAAAAATAGGTTTATACTTTCAGATATTTACTTGAAAATTGAAACAGGTAATATTGTAGGTTTGCTAGGGCATAACGGTTCTGGTAAATCAACTTTACTAAAAATTGCATGCGGCAATTTAGCGGCTTTAGACAAAAGCATATTTATTGATGGAATTTCAAAAAATAATTCTTCAGATTTGGTAAATGAAATTAGTTATCTGTGTCAAGATCAATTTGTTCCAAATCATTTGTCCGTAGTAAGGACAATTATGTTATCAGTCGATAAACAAAAAGCAATTCTTTTTTGTGAAGATGGTTTTCTCAAACCTCTTTTAAAAGAAAAAATTAAGAATCTATCGTTTGGAGAATTGCGTTATCTCCAAGTAAAATTGATTCTTTTTAATACTTCTAAATTTGTTCTTCTGGACGAACCTTTTAGTGGATTGTCTCCTAAAATGATTGAAATTATATCGCAGTTAATTAAAGAAAATTCCGAAGAAAAAGGAATTATTATAACAGATCATCAATATGAAAATGTTATGAAAATTTCAACAGGTTTGTTATTGTTGAAAGAAGGCAAGTTGCATAAAATCAATGGAAAAGACGAACTTATACAAAAAGGTTATCTGACAAGTTCGTCTCTTCAATAGGTTGTTTTTAACTGAATATTTTTTTGAAAAAACCTCTCTTGGTCTTATCTCCAGAATTTGTGGTATTGATGTTTCCGTTTTCAATACGAAATCTTCTAAATTTCTCCAGTTTTACATTTAGGTCAAAGCGTAATTCGTCAACAGTTTTCATTTGAATAAATTTTTTACAAATCTATATAAAAACTTTTGGGTAATGCAACAATCTAGAAATGTTAATTTTAGATTTGAATTTTATGAAGCGAAATGTTATGATTTTAGAATTATATGTTTTTTCTGTTAATTTTTTTTAAATATTTCATCCAAAAAAAGACGATTAATTAAGCGATAAATAAAAGTGATTCAGGATGTTATACGTGTCTTTTTTTTAACAAGTGTTTATCGCGCAATTGTTAATATTGAAATATCTTTGACCCTTCCAAAACATGACAAATAAAGAATATGATTGATTTACAAACACTAGTAGAAGAGACTGGAGCAGAGTCTGGATTGAGTTTTAATATTGATGGAATCTTAAACGAGTCGGTTAATTTAGAATACGACGGAAATGTTGCAGCAATGATAGGAATGATCTTGAAAATGTGCCTCGAAATGTCTGAAGACGTTAACAACGGAGATCTTAAACAAGTAATGATTAAGAATAATGACGGAATTGTAGTGGCAAGCAAAGATCAAGATGATAATTGTATTGCGCTGCTTTCTAAAGATTTAAGCAAAATGGGACTATTACTTCGTAAAATGGATTCTATTTTTAATAATTAATTTAAAACCAACATTTAATAAACATGTCAGATTTTTTACAAAATTTTCAAAACGATTTAAAAGAGAATGTTAACGGATTTATCGCTGTTTCAGTAACTGAGGTTGAGACAGGAATGTCTTACTGCTCACTAACTGTAAATCCTGATTTTGATCCAGAATTAGCATCTGCTTACAATTTAGAAGTAGTTAAAGCTAAACTAAACGCAATTAAAGCTTTAGGATTAGACCAAAAAATCAATGATATCTTAATTACATTAACAGATCAGATCCATATTATTGATGTTTCTGAAGACGGAAGATATTTTATCTATTTGGCTGTAGATTCTACAAAAGCAAATCTTGGTTTAACAAGAGCTACTTTGTCTAAATACAAAAAAGATATTACTTCAAAGTTATAATAACATTTGCCCCCAAAAATGAGAAAAAGGCTATTTCAACCTCGGTTAGAAACGGCCTTTTTTGGTTTTTATGATTTAATTTTTAAGCGAAGAAATCTAATAATATAAGTTTCAAAGCTTCTTTGTTTTCGATGTGGCTCATATGTCCGTCTTCAAAAGAAACTAATTCGGCTGTAGTGTCTTTAATTTGCGCAAGATTTTCTTCGTAATTTAAAACAGGATCTTTTTTGCCTAAAATCAATAAAAGCGGAAATCTATTTTCTTTTAAAAGCCATTCTCTGTCTTTTCGTATTTTCATTCCTTCAAGCGAAGCCACAATTCCCTGCAAAGGCGTTTTTAAAGCCTGCTCTTTTACTTTTTCGATTTCGGCAGCTAAACGTGTTCTATTGTTTTCGCTGAATAAATTAGCAATTGCAAGACTTACAAAGCTTATGTAATTTTGTTTTACTGCTTTTATAGCGCGGGTTCTATTTAGTTTTTTTTCTTCGTTATCCTCTTTAGAGGTTGAATTCTGTAAAACTAACTTTTGAATTTTCTGCGGATATAATTCGGCGAAAGCCAAACCAACATAACCACCCATGGAATGCCCGACAATTATAGCTTTTTCTATTTTTAAATGTTCCAAAACTTCATTAACAGCATTGGCATTTTCTTCCATTTCGTGAACATAACCTAAAGAATCAGATTCCCCATGGCCCAATAAATCGATTGTTACAACGCGATATTGTTCTGAAAGAAGAGCAACATATTCTGTCCACATTGTTTTGTTTTCCAAAAAGCCGTGAAGCAGCACAACTGCATTTCCTTTTCCTGAATCTGTAAAAGAGATCTTGGTGTTTTTATAGAGAATATTTTCCAAAATAATGTTTTTAAAGTGTGACTGCAAAGATAACAAAAGGCAAAAGCATATAAAAAGTATACGTTTATTCGAGTTAAAGAAAAAGTTTATTCAGTTCAAATTTAAAAGAACAAACATTGCTTGTAACCTTCAAAACAAACGGCCAGCATTTCTGCCAGCCGTCTTGATTCTATAATCTTTTCTATTCTTTATTCATTCATCAAAGTTTCGATCTCGTCAACTTCAACTGGAATGTTTCTCATTAAGTTAAAAGGTTCTCCTTTTTCTTGAACCACAATATTATCTTCCAAACGAATTCCGAATTTTTCACCTGGAATATAAATTCCTGGCTCAACGGTAAACACCATATTTGGTTTCATTGGCTCGTGAAGTAATCCGTAATCGTGCGTGTCTAATCCCATGTGGTGAGACGTTCCGTGCATGAAATATTTTTTGTAAGCAGGCCATTCTGGATTTTCGTTCTGAACATCGGCTTTGTCTAGTAACCCTAAACCAAGCAATTCAGAAGTCATAATTTTACCCACTTCAATATGATATTGTTTCCAAAGTGTTCCTGGAGTCAGCATTTTCGTAGCTTCGTTTTTAACATTCAAAACCGCTTTGTAAACCGCTTTTTGACGATCAGAGAATTTTCCAGAAACTGGAATTGTTCTCGTCATATCGCTTGAATAATTCGCATATTCTGCCGCAACGTCTAATAAAATCAAATCGCCGGCTTTACATTGCTGATTGTTTTCGATGTAATGCAAAACATTCGCATTGTTTCCAGAAGCGATAATTGGCGTGTAAGCAAAACCTTTAGAACGGTTACGAATGAATTCGTGAGCCAATTCAGCTTCGATTTCATATTCCGTAACATTTGGTTTTACAAACGAAAGCAATCTGCGGAAACCTTTCTCTGTGATATCACAAGCATGCTGAATCAAATCGATTTCTTCGCTTTCTTTTACAGAACGAATGCGTTGTAAAATAGGGTTACTTTTCGCCACATTATGCGCTGGGTAACGCTCTTTCCACCATTTTACAAAACGAGCTTCGCGAGTTTCCGTTTCAACGCTTGCACGGTAATGTTCGTTGGTGTTAATGTACATCGTATCGGCGTATGTCATCATTTCGTTCAAAACTTTATGAAAATCCTGTAACCAATAAACCGTTCTAATTCCAGAAACCTGAAAAGCACGTTCTTTAGTTAGTTTTTCACCTTCCCAAACCGCAATATGATCGTTAGTTTCTCTCAAGAAAAGAATTTCTCTTTGGTTTTCGTAAGGCGCATCTGGAAACAAAAGCAAAACGCTTTCTTCCTGATCTACACCGCTCAGGTAAAAAATATCTCTGTGTTGTGCAAACGGTAATGTACTGTCGGCACTAATTGGGTAAATGTCATTAGAGTTGAAAACGGCAACACTGTTAGGTTTCATTTCTGCCGTGAATTTTCTGCGATTTTTTACAAAAAGAGCGCTGTTTATTTGATGATATTTCATAATTATTTCGTTTTTGAACTTCGAATTTCAAAATTACTAATTTTTGAAGAAGTGACGTATAATTGATTTATTAAAGTTTTCTTATTTGTTTTCAGGTTTGCCACGAAGGCGCTAAGGCTCGAAGTTTTTTTAATTGAAAAGTGCGTATAGGTTTACCGAAAGTTTGTTAATGCTATTTTTACTCGTATAATTTTGTCATCTTGACCAAGGAAAGATCACACTAGTAATTCTACAAAGAAAATCTTCAATCTTATTAAACCTGACAGGTTTTTAAAACCTGTCAGGTTTGTTTGCCGAAATTAGAATCTTAATATGGGCGTGTCCCTCTGGGTCGGGCTTTCGGCTATATCTTTTATTCCGCTCTGCTCCATAAAAGGATACCGCCTCTATCCCTCACGCTTGGGGGTTTAGAAGAAATTTAATGGTTGAAATAATGTTTAATTATCCAATTTTGTATATTGTGATGAATTACTTGGGTAAAAATGAAAGAGCTATTAATTGAAAGCAAAGGAATAAGAACGGATCAATATTTTATACCACCGTTTGAGTTAAGGGAAGGAGAGTTGGTTATTTTGTATTTGTATGGAGGAGGTCATTTTCAAGGCATCAAAACGGAATTGGTTAATATTTTTACTGGAAAAATAAAAAATGAAAATGTGATTGTTACTAAGTCTTTGACTCACGTAGATTATTTTAAAGAATCAAAATTTAGAAGTTTGTTTTTTCCAGTAAGAGTTGAAAAATATTTAAAGAAAAGAGCAAATCTAGAAAGTGAATTTATCCAAAAAATTTATGAAATTCCATGGATTAATAAAAAGACTAAATTAAATGAACTTTATTGGAAATCTAATCGACTACTTTCATTATACGCAACATTTTCCAAGACAAAATATATTGTGTTTGAATTAGCGGGATTAGGACCTGTTGATGCAAAAGAAAACTACAATATAGTTAGAAATGAAATTAGAAAAGGCGGCGCTGCAATACTTATTGATTGGGCTTCTGATATGAAAGATGATTGTGATAAATTTATAACCTTAAAATGGCTGTCAGTTTAAATTGATGTAGAAAACATGAACTCAAACCTGAAAATCAGAAAAATCCAAAACCAAGATTTAGACTTCGTTTACAAAGCAATCTGCGAGCTCGAAAATGAAATTTTAGATTTTGAAGTTTTTGAAACAATATTTAATGAAAATATTTCAAACCCGAAAAATCTTTATCTAATTGCCGAAAACGAAAATGAAGGTTTAGGATTTATCAGCTTTCATACCCAAAATCTTTTGCATCACTGCGGAGTTGTCGGCGAAATTCAGGAATTTTTTATTCATCAAAATTATCGAGGAAAAGGCGTTGGGCGGTTATTGATCAATGAAATCAAGAATTTTGCAGATCAGAATAACTTAAAAAGTATTGAAGTAACCACAAATAAAAAACGAGTAGAGAATGTGGCGATTTACGAAAATCTAGGTTTTACTCTAAGTCATAATAAATTTACGATTTATAGGAATCATTGATGTATTCACTTGATTTGTCATTTCGACCGAAGGGAGAAATCACATAAGAGAATCCGCATGCAAATCGCCAATCTTTGTAGAATTACTAGTGTGATTTCTCCCTTCGGTCGAAATGACAAGGTTCCTAAGAGACTTTATCTTTTTTAATTTTAAATCAATGATAATAGAAAAAGCCAAAATAACCGACAACGAAATCCTCACAGTAATAACCAAAAAGTCAAAAGCCTATTGGCGATATTCTGCGGAGCAAATGCTAAAATGGGATAAAAATTTAACTATTTCTCAAGATTATATTGCAGAACATAACGTGTTCAAATTAATTGATAATGATTTAATTATAGGTTACTATTCGTATATTTTTGAAAATGAAAACATTGTAGAATTGGACAATTTATTTATCTTGCCCGAATATATTGGTCGCGGATTGGGAAAATATTTGCTTTTAGATTTCTTAAACCGAATGAAAGAAGAAAAAATAGAAAAAGTAAGACTCAATTCAGAACCAAATGCAGAGAACTTTTACTTCAAAATGGGATTTGTAAAAATTGGAGAGTTCGAAACTTCCATAAAAAACCGTTTCATGCCCATTATGGAAATGAAACTATAAAATCTAACTACAACCAAGTGAAACAGCTCAATATATCTATAAAATTTAATCTAATAGTTGGTTTGCTGATTGGTGTATGGATTTTCATTTTCGCTTTTATCATAAAACCTTTTGACGACGGAACTTTAAATTTTCGTTCTTGGCTTTTAATTAGTCTTGGCTTTAGTTTGCTGGCATTCTTTTGTTATGTGATTTTGAGTTTTCTACAAAAAATAATGTACAATAAAATCTCAAAATGGAATCTCGGTTTAGAAACAGCCAGTGTTATTTTCTTTTTTGCAATCTATTTGTTTGGAATTTATGCGTTTTATAAAAGTCCAATTTTAGGCGGAGGTTATAGCTTTACAGAGTTCTTCTCAATAATTTTTGTTAAAGTTGCTTTGATTTTAGCTCCCGTCATTATTTTGGCAAGACGATATTTAATCAAATTGATTCCAATAAAAGATGATGTTCTCACATTTGTAGGAGAAAACAAATTAGATATTTTAAAAATCAAAAAAGCCGATTTGGTTTGTATTTCTAATGCTCAAAATTATGTAGAGATTTTTTATTTGGAAAACGGAAAACTGCATTCCAAATTGCTTCGTTCTTCGCTCAAAAAAGTTCAAGACGATTTTGCTTTTCTACTGCAAATTCATCGTTCTCATTTAATAAATCCGATGCATTTTAAATCTTGGCGGAATTCAAGTACCATTATTTTAACTCAAATAGAACTTCCCGTTTCTAAGAATTATAAGGAATCTGTATTGACTTTGTAATTTCGTACCTAAAACAATAGGTTTCGTACCAAAGTCAATGATACTGGTATTTGCAGGAGTTTTTCGTTTTAGTTTTGTTTCAATCAATTTTAAAATTAATTATGAAAACAAAACACTTTTGCCTCATCGGACTTTTATTTTTTACTGCGAGTTATCTATTATTTTCTAAAGTTTTACCCGAATTTCAGCAACCAATCGATTTTGCGCATTGGTTCAATATAATCGGAGCTTGTTTCTTGTTGTCGTTTAATGATGTTTTTCCTAAAAACAAATTGAATGTAGCAGCTTCAATACTAACAATTTTAGGCGTTATAGCCCACATCGGACTTTGTACAATCGATTTTATCATGACAAGTTATGGGAATAATGATTTTGCCCGAGAACAATTAAGTCAACAAATTAGCAATACGCCATCGATTTTGTATCCGTTTGTTATTGTTGGTCCGTCTTTGCTTTTTCTAGGATTGTCAATTCATGCTTTAAATTTTATTAAAACTAATACAACAAGTGTTATAATGGTAATTCTTGGTGCTTTGTCAACAGGTTTCTCCTTTTTTATAATGAAAGATGGACTTTATATGTTGTTGAGCTGTATTCTTTTTTGTTTTGGATTGGGTTTTCTGCTTTTTAGAAATCAACAAACTTTAAAATAACTTTTCTAGAAAATGAAGTTGTTGATTTAATTTGTATTTTCGTTTGAAAGAAATAGTATACAATCAAAACAAATTGAATAAGCACTTAAAATACCTAATCGCACTCTTTCTGGCTTTTGTCGTGATTGCGGGTGATGGTACTTTAGTTTCTCAATCCAAATCAGCATCTTATTACCAATCTTCGGTTGTAGTTTTAAAGAGAGAATTGAATCTTAAAAGTGCTCGTTTCTACAAATTTGGTCAGGTTTATTCTTGTAGTAAAACAAGGTTTTCAATTGTTATGAATTTTCTTAAAATCGAAAATGTTTTTACTTTCCAAATTAAGAAACTACTTAAACAGCAAGATTTACTGCATCAAAAACTAATATCGTTTATAAATCAATCTATTTTTATAAATGAAATAATCATTTCAAATCACTTCAGTAAAAGTTTATACAACGTTTAAGGAAATATATTTCTAGGCACAGATGATGTAATAATGTCTAATCATTTATCATTTTCAAAATGTATAAATAACACACGTTTAGAGCAATCTAAGCGACCTCTTCATTGGATAAAAAGAAAACTAATAGTAATTATAACCGCCTTCATGCTCGGGATGTCAAACGGAATGAATGTGCATGATGAAGCGCTTAAAGGAAATCAGAACTACACGGAACAGCATAAAAAAGATTAATTTGCTGCTGTTTAACCGCCAAGTTCGCTAAGGTTTTTTCTGTGCATTTTCTTAAAAAAGTTCGCAAAGCTTTGGATCCATTGCTTTACGCTGTGACCTTTGTCAAAGTTTAAAACTTTGACAAAGGTTTTTAACACAATCTTGTCATTCTAAAGGAGGAACGAAGCATCACACTCGAAACTCGACAAATATTGGCGATTCTCTTTGCGGAATTCCTAGTGTGATTCTTCATTCAGAATGACAAATAAAAAAACCGAAGCAAAATACTTCGGTTTTCTATTGGAATTTGGAATTTCTATATTGGAATTTAAAAATTTAATCAATCCATTTATAATATCTAGCCCCAATCAAAACAGGAATTTCTTTTTCAATTCGGTCTAAAACCCATTCGTTTTTTGGAGTTCTCACACTTTGTTTTTGTTCTTTTTTATGAAGACTTTCGTAAGTGTTGAAATCAATTTCTACGCTTTCGGCTAAATTTTCAAAAAGTTTGACATTTTCCAAAGCCGATTTCCATTCGGGTTGAATTGTTCCTTCAAAAACTTTCGATTTCGATCCGCTTCCGTAAGCTAAAAAACCGAATTTAGTTCCTGAAATTTCTCTGTTTGTGTCATAAAAATGAGCCAAAGTAGATAACAATCCCATGAAAATAGATCCAGTATAAAGGTTTCCAATTAAAGAAGAAGCCAATTCAGCAGGTTGTAATTTCTCAGTTACAAAACTTCTGTAATCATCAGATTTTGCCACTTCCTTAATTTTAGTCTGATAATCTGCAGGAGCAATATTGTCAGCAATAATTTTCTCGGCGCTGTCTAATGCATAGATTTCAGATAACATTCTGCGTCCTTGAAAAGAATAAGGCAAATGCATCACAATACTGTGCCAAGTATTGTAAAGAGTTTCGGTTTTGTTTTTTAATTTTTTGAATAAAAAGTAAGCATTACGCGTACGATCCATATAACATTGATTTGAATATTGACCATCAAAAACCGGTTGGTCTTTATGGATTTCAATTTCGGCTTCTAAATTATCAAACCAAGAATCGTTGTTATTGTTTTTTGTGATGTCGCCTTTAGAAATAGTTCTGTATGGTTTAAAAAAATCAAAAACACCTTTTGTGCTTGTTGCCCAATCATTATCAAAAGCGATAATTTTTGGATCTGCTGTAATCAACATTGCCACGGCACCGGCACCTTGCGTATATTCTCCACCAGAATTTAAATCGTATTTTGCAAAATCTGTTGTAACGACAATTGCTTTTTTAGTTGGATTTAATTTTACAAAATCAAGACAGTTTTGCAAAGCGTCAACACCGCCAATACAGGCAAAAGTGAAATCAACAACATCACATTCGGCTAAAGAATCTTCACCAAACTTTTGCTCCATTAAGTTAATTAAGTAAGAAGCAATTGGTTTTGAGCTGTCGATACCGCTTTCAGTACCAACATAGATTCGGCTTATTTCGTTAAGGTTGATTTTGTTATCAGTGATAAGTTTCGTTAAAGCGTTTGCTCCAAAAACAACAGCGTCTTGATGAACGTCTGGAAAAGTCATTTTTAGCAATCCGAGACCTTTTTCTAATTTTTCGGGTTCAATATTTCTGGCGTCTGCCAAAGTTTTTATGGGTAAATGTATGTTTGCTACATCAAAAGAAATAGCATCAATTCCTGTTTTCATTCTTATTTTTTTGAGCCGCTAAAGGTAAAACTATGTTGTGGAATGACAATTTTTTACTTAGACAAAATTTATAGGCAGAGACACTTTTGAAGAAAATAAATCAAAACTTTGAATAAAATAACAATATGATAAATTTTTGGTAATCCCGTACGTATTGAAATTGAAGCAAAACGGCTCTAAAGCAATTTTTTATACTAAATTATTTATTATTAAAAGCAAGCTTGTACGTAAAAATACTTATACGTAGTCTATTTTAAAATCATTATAAATAACAGCGAAATGGTTGTAGTTCTTTTGTAATTGCGTTATTTTTGTCTAATTTTTTAAAACAAACTACTTAAACACTTATGGCACAATCTGCACTATTGAATGCTTCCATCTTAAAGAAAGTAGCTATGGCTCTTTCGGGAATATTCTTAATCACGTTTTTAGCGCTGCATGTTTCCTTAAATTTCATTTCTATTATTAGTGAAGACGTTTTTAATGAAGCTTCTCACTTTATGGGATACAATCCGCTAATACAATATGTAATGCAGCCAGTTTTGGCATTCGGGGTAATTTTCCATTTCATAATGGGATTTGTACTTACGGCTCAAAACAGCGCGGCACGACCAATTGCATATGCAAAATACAATGGAGCAGCAAATGCTTCTTGGAGTTCTAGAAATATGATTATTTCTGGATTGGTTATTTTAGCATTCTTAGGATTGCATTTTTATGATTTTTGGTTTCCTGAAGTTAACTATAAATATATAGCAGGAGAGGTACCAAATGCTACAAGGTATTATGGGGAGTTAGTTCACAAATTTCACGATCCAATTCGTACAGCATTGTACTGTGTGTCTTTTGTCCTTTTAGGATTCCACTTATGGCACGGGTTTGCATCTTCTCTTCAATCTGTAGGGATGCACAATAAATATTCAAGATTTTTAGCAAAAGTAGGTTATGGGTTCGCAGTTGTTGTTCCGGCTGCTTTCGTAATTATCGCATTATTTCATCATTTCAATAATTAATATCAATTATAATGGCATTAGATTCAAAAATTCCAAATGGTCCTATAGCGGATAAATGGACAAATTATAAAGATCATATTAATTTAGTAAATCCTGCTAACAAGCGTAATTTAGATATTATTGTAGTTGGTACAGGTTTGGCTGGAGGTTCTGCTGCTGCTACTCTGGCTGAGTTAGGATATAACGTAAAAGCATTTTGTTTCCAAGATTCTCCGCGTCGTGCGCACTCTATTGCGGCACAAGGAGGTATCAACGCAGCAAAAAATTATAAAGGTGACGGTGACTCAGTTTACAGATTGTTCTACGATACTGTAAAAGGTGGTGACTACCGTGCACGTGAGGCAAACGTTCACCGTTTGGCTGAAGTTTCTGCTAATATTATTGACCAATGTGTGGCTCAAGGGGTGCCATTGGCTCGTGAATATGGCGGACTTTTAGATAACCGTTCTTTTGGAGGAACTTTGGTTTCTCGTACATTTTATGCACAAGGGCAAACTGGACAACAGTTATTGTTAGGAGCTTATTCTGCAATGAACCGTCAAATTGGTCGTGGAAAAATTAAAATGTACAACCGTCACGAAATGCTTGACATTGTAATCGTTGATGGAAAAGCGAGAGGTATTATCGCTCGTAACTTAATCACTGGAGAAATAGAAAGACATTCTGCTCACGCGGTAGTAGTTGGTTCTGGAGGATACGGAAACGTATTTTTCCTTTCAACAAATGCTATGGGAAGTAACGCAACAGCAGCTTGGAAAATTCATAAAAAAGGAGCGTTTTTCGCAAATCCTTGCTACACACAAATTCACCCAACATGTATTCCGGTTTCAGGAGATCACCAGTCAAAACTGACTTTGATGTCTGAATCTTTGCGTAATGACGGTCGTATTTGGGTTCCTGCAAAATTAGAAGATGCTCAGGCAATTCGTGAAGGAAAGAAAAAAGCAACTGATTTAGCTGAAGCGGATAGAGATTATTTCTTAGAAAGAAGATATCCTGCATTTGGTAACTTAGTTCCTCGTGACGTTGCGTCTCGTGCAGCTAAAGAAAGATGTGATGCTGGTTTTGGAGTTAACAAAACAGGTGAAGCAGTTTACTTAGATTTCGCAGCGGCAATTAAGCGTTACGGAACTGAAGATGCTTACGTAAAAGGTTTAGATGATAAAGATGCTGCTTTGGTAACAAAATTAGGAGCTGCAATCGTGAAAAGTAAATACGGAAACTTATTCCAAATGTATTACAAAATCGTTGATGAGGATCCTTATACAACACCAATGATGATTTACCCAGCGGTTCACTACACAATGGGAGGAACTTGGGTTGATTATAACTTGATGACTACAATTCCTGGATGTTTCTCAATTGGAGAATCTAATTTCTCTGATCACGGAGCAAACAGACTTGGAGCTTCTGCTTTAATGCAAGGTTTAGCTGATGGATATTTCGTATTACCTTATACTATTGGAGATTATTTAGCTCCAGATATTAAAATGGGAGAAATTTCAACAGATTTACCAGAATTCGTTGAAGCTGAGAAAGCAGTTGTTGATCAAATTAATAAATTTATCAATAATAACGGTAAACATTCTGTAGATTATTTCCACAAAAAATTAGGAAAAATCATGTGGGATAAAGTAGGTATGGCTCGTAATGCTAAAGGTTTAAATGAAGCTATCGAGGAAATTGCTGCTTTACGTGAAGAGTTTTATAAAGATGTAAAAGTTCCTGGAAGCGCTTTCGAATTTAATCAGGAATTAGAAAAAGCGACTCGTGTTGCCGATTTCTTAGAATTAGGAGAATTGTTCGCGAAAGATGCTTTACACCGTAACGAATCTTGTGGTGGTCACTTCCGTGAGGAATACCAAACAGAAGAAGGAGAAGCACTTCGTGATGATGATAACTTTGCATACGTTGCAGCTTGGGAATACAAAGGAAAACCAAGTGATGCCGTATTACACAAAGAACCTCTTAATTACGAAAACATTAAATTAGTTCAAAGAAGCTATAAATAAGAAATTGGTCGAAAGTCCAAAGTCTTAAAGTCAAAAGACAAAATGTCTCAAGCGACTTCCGACTTTCGACTCTATGACTTTCAAACTAAAACGGTATGAAACTTACATTAAAAATATGGCGTCAAAAAAACGCCCAAGATAAAGGAGGGATTGTAGAATATCCTATCGATGGAATCGAACCAGATATGTCTTTCCTTGAAATGCTTGACGTTCTTAACGAACAATTAATCAACAAAGGAGAAGAGCCTGTAGCATTTGACCACGATTGTCGTGAAGGAATCTGCGGAATGTGTTCTTTGTTTATTAACGGAGAAGCGCACGGACCAGACAGAGGAGTTACAACTTGTCAATTACACATGCGTATGTTTAAAGATGGTGATACGATTTTTATCGAGCCATTTAGAGCAAAAGCTTTCCCTGTAATTAAAGATTTAGTGGTTGACAGAAGTTCTTTTGACAGAATTCAACACGCTGGTGGATTTATCTCTGTAAACACTTCAGGAAATACAATCGATGCGAATACGATTCCAGTCAACAAACATGATGCAGATAAATCATTTGATGCTGCTGCTTGTATTGGTTGCGGAGCTTGTGTTGCAACTTGTAAAAACTCTTCAGCAATGTTATTCGTTTCTGCAAAAGTTTCTCAATATGCATTATTACCACAAGGTAAAGTTGAAGCAGTTGACCGTGTATTAAACATGGTTCACCAAATGGATTTAGAAGGTTTCGGAAACTGTACAAATACAGGAGCTTGCGAAATCGAATGTCCAAAAGGAATTTCACTTGAGAATATCGCACGTATGAACCGTGAGTATTTAGCAGCAAGTTTAAAAGGGTAATTTATCTTTTTTATATACAATCAAGGAGCTTTCTCAAAAGGATAGCTCCTTTTTTTTTGGGTAAGCTTCGGAGAAGCGAAATATTTATAGCTAAGAATAAAGTTTATAATATAAAGCTCCAGCGGAGCGACATATTTTTTGCAATTTACAACATATGTCGCTCCGCTGGAGCTTTTTCTATATGTCTTATTATCTATAAATATTGTACCCCGCTGGGATTTTTGCGAATAGAATAATTCTGTCCAATCAAAAGAGTTATTCTTTTAATCAAGCCCTTTATTATTTCTACTCATGATATAATTGCGAAGCTGTGATTTCTTCTTTCTTTTGACCTTCTTTCTGAATAAAGCAGTTTAAAATTGTACCGCCTGTCAAGTCAAAGTAGCTGATGTTGAGTTTATGAAAACCTTTTTCCAATTTAACAGCCCTATAAGCTTCATTCGCCCAATGAATGCCGTCATTATTTACAATTAACTCGTCATCTATAAAAAGCTTTGATCCGTCGTCTGAAAGCGTTGAAAAAGTGTAATTTCCTGTTTCTTGAATAAAGATATATCCGCTGAATTTTAAACCTATATAACGCTCTAATTTCGTTTTCCATTTTTCAGCACTTATTTTGCCTTCTAAAATGCCAGAATTAACAGGTTTTGAAAGTTCTAAATCCTGAACTTGCTTAAATGTGCCTGTGAAATATTCATATTTCAAACCATTTTTCTTCGGCTGAATGTCTAAATCGGGTTTCAAATCTGGATTGCGAACAATGATTTTGTTAATTGAACTTCTTTTGCCGCTTTCGCTGATTTGAATCGTTTTGATGATTCTGTATTCTCCTTTTGGAATATGTATCGCTATAGGTTTTTGGTATAATTCTGCCGTTTCATCAGGATTATAACCGTCAATAGTATAAAAAATCTTTCCGTTTTTTATAGTCGGTTTTAAATCCAAAAGGTACTTTGATGCAATTAATGCCGCTTCATCGGAACCAAAAGGTGTCGGAACTTTATACAATCGATTTTCCAATTCCAGTTTCTCTAGATGATATGGTAATTGATTTTGAATAAAATGGTTATAATTTTTATTCGGAGTTTCGGTCCAAGCGATTTCTGCTAAAGCGAAAATTCTTGGATACAGCATATAATTTAATTTTGCAGGACTAGTCAAATATTCCGACCAAAGATTGGCCTGAACTCCAATAATATACTTTTGCTCCTCAACACTTAAACTGTCGACGGGAGTTGGATTGTAATTGTAAACTTTATCTAAAGTGCTCAATCTTCCAACTGTAAGCGGTTCGTTTGGCGAATACCCTTGATTGTAATCAAAATATACGGTGCCTTCTGGAGTCATCACAACGGGATGTTTCAATTTTGCAGCATGAATCCCGCCCGATTCTCCACGCCAAGACATAACTGCTGCATTTGGCGCAAGGCCGCCTTCCAGAATTTCGTCCCAGCCAAAAATCTGTCTTCCATTGGCATTTAAGAATTTTTCAATTCTTTTAATGAAATAACTCTGCAATTCGTGTTCCTCTTTCAAGCCTAAAGCTGCAATTCGTTTTTGGCAGTTTGGGCAGACCTTCCATCTGGTTTTTGGGCATTCGTCTCCGCCGACATGAATGTTTTTACTTGGAAACAATGCCATTACTTCCGTTAAAACGTCTTCTAAAAAAGTAAAAGTTTCCTCTTTTCCTGCGCAGAAAACATCTTCAAAAACACCCCAAGATTCTACAACTTTATAATTTCGATCTGGAAAACAGGCCAGATTTGGGTAAGCTGTTATTGCTGCAGAAGCGTGTCCCGGCATTTCGATTTCTGGAATAATATTCACATAATTTTCTTCCGCAAATTTTACTACCTCTTTGATTTCTTCTTGAGTATAAAAACTACCATATGGATTTCCGTCAAAGAAAAATGGTGCTCTTTCGAATTTATTTCCCACTAATGTCTGTGCTCTTTTTGAACCGATTTCGGTAAGTTGTGGATACTTTTTGATTTCAATTCTCCAGCCTTGATCGTCTGTTAGATGCCAATGAAAGTTGTTTAATTTATAGCTGGACATTTGTCTGATAAAATCTTTTATAACAGCAACAGAGAAAAAATGTCGGGAGACGTCTAAATGCAGGCCTCGGTAAGAATATCGGGGTTGATCTTCGATATTTATGCAAGGAAGTTTTATTTCGCCGCCTGAAATTTTATTTGGAAGAAGCTGTAGTAAAGTTTGTACCGCATAAAATAGTCCTTCTTCTTTTCCAGCAACAGTAATTTTGTTCGAAGTAATTTCAATTTTATACGCTTCTTTTGAATTGAAATTTACATTCGTATTAAATTCAACTTTGATATTTGATTTCTTGGAAGCGGTTGGAGAATTGAATGCGGATTCTAAAATTTTAGCCGATTTGAATTCCTTTTCGCTGTAATTTTTATTTATAAAACTGACTTGAATTTTTCCATTTACGCGAATGCTGTCTCCTGTTAATTTATACGAATTTGGTGCTGGAATTATAGTTTTGTTTTCTGGAAGATTTTGAGCACTTCCGTTTAAAAAAGACAGCGTAAAAAGTAAAAGAAGAAATTTTTTCATAAGAGAAAAACTTTAGATTTTAGTAAAAAGGAATTTTAAAGATAGATAAAAGGTCTTAAAACGTAATTATTTAGAATTTTTATTGTCAATAGAGCTTTTGGTTTCGATGAATTATTACTGAAATGTTTATTTTTGTAAATAGAAAAAAACAATCGGCATGAGCACAGAAAATGAAGTTTTAAATTACAGTAAGGAAGAACGTAAAAATCATATTCTAAAAGAGATCAATCTGCACACACGTGTGAGTTTTGAAACTCTTTCTGCTAAGCTTGGCGTTTCAGAAGATACTGTACGCCGTGATATTAATGAACTTGATGCTGATTTACTTTTAATTAAGGTAAAAGGCGGTGCGATGACTAAAGGTTATCATTATTCTTCGTCGAACCAGACTTATGCTGTCGAAGCAAAACAGGTTATTGCGCAAAAAGCGGTCGGCCTTCTTCATGACGGAATGGTTTTAATCGTTGATGGAGGAACTACCATTCGCGAATTCATTCGATTAATTCCGAACGACCTTAATTTGACCGTTTTTACTATTACTGCTTTAACAGCGGTACAACTTTTAGATAAACCAAATATCAAAACCATCATGATTGGTGGCAGCATTTCTTCATACAGTCAAATGTGTGTGAGCGGAGAAGCTTTTCATCAATTGGCTAACATAAAAGCAGATCTTTTGGTTCTTGGAACAAATGCTTTAGATATAGATGGCGGTTATTCTGATTCTGACTGGGAAACGGTTCAGGTTAAAAAAGCAATGATTCAGGCGTCTAAAAAAACAGCGGTTTTAACGATTACAGAGAAATTAAATACGGTTCTTAAAATGAAAATCGCTAGTTTGTCTGAGATAAATTATGTTATTACCGAAGAAGAACCAAATGATAAAAAACTAAAATCATACAAAGAAAACTTTCCAAGTCTGACTGTAATTTAATCCCAATTCTTTACTAGAAAATCAATCCAATTTTGATGAAAGATCTTTTTTAAATCTTCATCAGCATAACCATGATTTTTAAATAGCAATACCAACTTTTGCAAGTCAGCAATGGTGTCTAAATCGTATGGACATTGTTCAGTTCCAAAAGCGCCGTCAAGATCAGAACCAATGCCGATATGATTGGCATTTCCGGCAAGCTGGCAAATGTGATCCATGTGTCTAAAAGCGGTTTCCAGACTGCAGTTCATTTTCTTCGGATCAGAAATGCCTCTTTCCCAATTCGGAACCATCATCCAAGCGTCTAAAGCGCCTCCAATAACCCCTCCTCTCGAAACCAAAGCTTTAATCATTTCATCACTGTATTGACGATTATGATTGACTAATGCCCTGCAATTGTTATGGCTTGCCCAAACGGCGCCGTTAAAATGATCCAAAGCCTGCCAAAAAGCGTCATCGCATAAATGGGTTGCATCGAGAATAATGTTCAAACGCTCCATTTCTTTTAGTAAATCAATACCGTTTTGATTCATTTTTCCAGTTGCATCGGTTCCGTTTGCATATCTTCCAGGGCCGTAATGTGCGGGACCAACAGCTCTTAATCCGTAATTATAGGCTTTTTCCAAATAAGAAATATCAACAATTGAGTCGGCTCCTTCCAAACTCAAAATATATCCAATTGGTTTATTGTCGTTTGGAGTTCCGTCGTTCCATAAATCAAAATGTTTTAAGAGTGATTTTTTGTCTGTAATTGACGTCAGTTCTCCCGCTTCTTCCATCGCTTTGTACCAAGCGATTTGTCCTTGAGTCTGCGCCCAAGCTTGTTCTGGCGAATTCCATCCTGGAATTATACTATCTGGTTTTACAAATCGTGCAATTTGAGTCGCAACTACAATGCCGATATTGCCGCGACGAAGATCAGGAAAAGAAACCGTTGCACGCTCGCGGTCTGGTTTGTCTGTCATTCCTTTTTCTAACCGGCGTAAAGTTGTAACATTGTTTCTCAAATCCCGATTCCATTCCATCGCATTCATGCTGAGATCTAAATGAGCGTCTAGTATAAACATAGCGTTTTAATTTATATTGTGTTTTTTTGACCTCGTGCATCCACAGGCCATTGGGTATAAAGCTGCTGTTTTTTATTGACCACTTGAAGAGTATCATATAAAGCCACGGTCGGACAGACATGATAGGGTTCTGCATAAATAATATCTCCAATTTCATATTCGTTTTCCCCCTTATTTTCTAAAATCAGATGTTCTTCAGAATGTGCGGTTGGAATTAAACTTTCATCATTTAAAATAACCAGTCTTTTATCAATCGGATTTTCTGATGAAACAGCTTTATAACCAATGTCTACACAAAATGTATTTTTTGTTGGTTTAGAAATAACGGTTCCAACAATTACTAAAGCGGCTTTAAAATCTTGTTCCGGAAGATGAATTTCATAATTGGAATCCCAAAAAACAAAAGTACCTGGACTGCATTCTACATTTTTCTGCAAGGCGTAAAACGGAAAAGTATTGGAACCGCCGGCAACAATTTTCAAATCATAATCAAATTCATTTTGTGTCTTTTCAACTTTGCTTAAAATCTGTTCAAATGCTTTTGAAGCTTCTAAATTCCTCTCTTCTAGATTTCCTTTTAGGTGACCGTCATAAATATGAAAGCCTTTAAAATGCAAGTTTTCGAGTTTTGAAATAACATGAATTAACTCCGTCCAATCTTCTGAAATCGGAAAACCAGTTCGGTTCATTCCAGTATTCAAATCCAAATAAACAGATAAAACAAGATTATTTCTTTTGGCAGTTTCATTTAAAGCGAAAGCCGTTTTTTGATTGTCTATGATAGTTGAAAAATGAATTTCGGGAAATTTTTTAATTAGCAAAATCCATCTTTCTGCTTTTAATCCAACTGGCTGATACGCCAAAAGAATGTCTTCAATTTTTTGATTGGCGGCAAGTTCGGCTTCACAAATGGTAGCGCATTTAATTTTCTTAATATTATAAATCTTAAAAAGCTCTAAAATCGCAGCATTTTTATGTGTCTTAATATGCGGACGTAATTTTTGAGTGTCGCCTTTAACGTAAGAAATCAGACGTTCAATATTAGTTCGCACACGATCTTCATAAACTGCTAAAAACGGTGTGTCGATAAGCGTTTCGGAGTTAATTTCCCACCAGTTCTTTTGCATAATTCTTGGTTTTTAGCAATTTATAAATGTTATTTTTTTTAAACACATAGAGACATAGATTTTGGATGCTTTTGAAAGGCGTTTCACTTGTTTTAATAAACATAGTCTTTGTGTAAATGATTTGTTATTTATTTTAATCTTTTAAACTAAAAACTATATTTCTACGTGTTTAAAAACTAAATTAATACAATTCAAAAAGTGCTTCAACTTCCACTGGAATATTATCGGGAAGCGATCCCATTCCGACAGCGCTTCTAACTCCAATTCCGTTTTCTTGTCCCCATACTTCTGCAAATAATTCGCTGCAGCCATTGATAACATAAGGATGTCTAAGGAAATCAGAAGTACAATTGACCATTCCGAGTACTTTTATAACTCTTTTTACTTTAGATAAACTTCCAAAATTGGTTACAATGGTTGATAACATGGTAAGGCCGACTTGTCTCGCAGCTAATTTTCCTGCTTCAATATCCATATCGTCTCCAACACGGCCAATAATTAAAGAGTTGTCCTCTTGAACAGGTCCGTGACCAGACAGATATAAATATTTTCCGTCTACTAAATAGGGTTTGTAAATTCCTAAAGGCTGTGGAGCAGGGGGTAAAGACAAACCAAGACTTTCGAATTTTTCTTGTGGATTTAAGCTCATAATTTTAATGTATTAAAGCGTTCAAAATAAAAATAAATACAATTCCTAAAACAGAAACCATTGATTCCATTACTGTCCAGGATTTAAAAGTGTCTTTTAGGCTGATATTGAAATATTCTTTGAACATCCAGAAACTGGGGTCGTTAACATGAGAACACATTAAACTTCCTGCTCCTACAGATAGTACAAAGAGATTGGGGTCTAGATCGTTTGATTGTAGTAAAGGTAGTAAAACGCTGGCAGTCATTAAACCAGCCGCTGTTGCAGAACCTACGCAGATACGAATAATAGCTGCCATAATCCAAGCTAATAAGAAGGGGTGAATAGTAACTTGTTTTAAAGCGGCAACTATCGTTTCGTTTACACCGCTTACAATCATAACTTCTTTGAGACAGCCGGCGCCTCCAACTATTAAAACAATTAAAGCAACATCTTTTATGGCCTGCGTATAATCATCCATAACAGAAGACATGCTTCGATTCATTCTAATTCCTAAAGTATAGGTGCACAAAAGCAGTGACAGCAGCATAATAATACTTGGATCTCCAATAATTTTGCAGATAGCTATTAATTTTTCATTATCTGAAATAAGCGGAAGTAAAGACGTAATTGTTAATCCGAAAACGGGAAACAGGGCAGAGAATAGGCTTATGCCAAAACCAGGCAGTTTTCCTTCATTCGTTATTTCTTCGACATTTAAGATTTCGTGATCCGATTCTGTTTTTATATTTTTAAAACGGGTAGAAAACCATAAACCCGCAATTAAGATGGTCGGAATGGCGATTATAATTCCGTATATCAAAACTAAACCAATATCTGCTTTTAAAATACTGCTCAATGCCATAGGAGAAGGATGCGGCGGAAGAAAACCGTGCGCAACAGAAAGTGAAGCCAGCATTGGAATTCCCAAATAAACTTTTGATAATTTAAATTGATGTGCAACCGAAAATATCAGCGGGACTAAAAGCACAAAACCAACGCTGTAAAAAAGCGGAATTCCGATAATAAATCCAGTTATCATTAATCCTAACCGAACATATTTTCTTCCAGTCCAATTCATAACCGTTTTAGCGATCACTTTTGCGGCTCCAGACGAAACGGCAAGTTTGCCAATACAAGTTCCAAAAACAATAATTAAAGTAATTGAACCCAGCATTTCGCCAAGTCCTTTTTGCAAAACGGGAGAAATGGTTTCTATTGGTAAACCGAGAAAAAGCGCTGCTAAAAGTGAGGTGATAATAAACGCGATAAAAGGATTTATTTTAAACCAGGCAATCTGTAAAATCAAGAAAACAATGCATGCTGTGAGAATAAGAATGCTCATGGTTTGTGGTTGGTTTTTAGTTACTTATAATTGTGGTTGGAATTTCAAATATATAAAATATTTTTACATATCGCATTTTTTTTGCAAAAATTGCGTTTTTTTTGCAATATTAATGTTAAAATTACCGAATGGTACACAAAGAATACAGTGATGTTTTCTACCTTTATGTAAAAATATACTGAAATGAAAATTGCTTTAATCCAAACGGAACTCTTCTGGGAAAATGCTTCTAAAAATCGAGAAAACTTTGATTTAAAAATAGCTGAAATTGTTTCAGAAGTAAATTTAATTGTACTTCCCGAAATGTTTTCGACTGGATTTACCATGAATCCGTCTGCAATTGCAGAAACCATGCAGGGAGAAACGATCGAATGGATGAAAATAAAAGCAAAGCAAAAAAATGCTGCGATAACAGGAAGTTTAGTTATTACAGAAAATGGAAACTATTACAATCGTATGGTTTTTGTTTTTCCTTCGGGCGAAATTCAATATTACGATAAAAGACATTCTTTTTCTTTAGCAGGAGAAGACAAGGTTTATAGCCGAGGGAACGAAAAGGTGATTGTGGAATATTTGGATTGGAAAATCTGTCTGCAGGTTTGTTACGATTTACGATTTCCTGTTTTTGTGCGAAATGTAGAAAATTATGATCTGATCCTATATGTTGCCAATTGGCCAAAAGTGCGAATTAATGCTTGGGATGCTATGTTAAAAGCGCGTGCGATAGAAAATTTATCTTTTGTAATCGGGGTAAATAGAGTTGGATTGGATGCAAATGATTACGAACATAATGGCCATTCTCAGGCAATCGATTTTTTAGGGAATTATATCGTAGAACCACAAGAAAAAAATGGTGTTTTTATCTTGGAATTAGATAAAAACACCATGTATGAAACCCGCAGTAAATTGGATTTTTTAAGCGATAAAGATCAATTTGAAATTAAGCTTTAAAACGCTTTCCGTTTCTTTTCTGCGTCTTTTTTCTTTTTGTCGTCTATTTTTTTCTCGACCTCTGGGTTAAACGGAATACTTAAATCAATTGTTTCGTTTCGATCCCAGTTTGCGCGCACATCAAATTCTTCCTGATTATAATACACTTCTTCAGAATATCGTTTTTCTAGGAAGCTACCCGTGTCATAAAGTTTGTTTTTATTATCATCATAAATTATACGAACGGTAAAAATTTCAGGCTGTAATAAGTTGAATTCTAATGTTGTTGCTCCTTCAGAATATTCGCTGGCCAAAACAACATCTCCTTTTTTATTGGTCAATTCGACAATTATAGGAAAACGTTTTACATTCTTTAGATTCAAAATTATATTTCCGTAATCGGCTACTTCTTTGGTCGTCAGTTTGATTGATAAAGTATCATTTGTCTTTTCGTAGAAATCAGTCAAAGCACCTGGTAAGAAGGTGAAATTGTATTTTTCTAAAGGTTCTTTTTTGAAATCAACATACAATTTTTGATCAAATTCATCGTATTCGGTTGTGTATTCCACAGCAGTAGAATCTTTGTTGACAAGCAGGATTTTAGATTTATCAAATTTTACCAATGGAGTTTCTGTTTCCAAAGTAAAACGTTCTCTAAAATTAATTGTTCCGTTTTGTACTGGTTTAATATTAAGAGTATCCTTTTTAAGATCTTTAATTTTAAATGTGAATTTCTTATTGTATTTGTCTTTATCAACTTCCAGAGATAAAGAATCTACTTTTAAAGGTTTATACCAAACTTGAAGCGAGTCTTTCTTTGGAAATTGCGTAACAATAGTTTCTAAAACTTCAGTATTATTTCTTAGAACAATTTTTGGTTTGTTATTTTTAAAATTCTGCTTTCCTTCATACGGAAGTAATAATCTGTTTCCCGAAGCCTGAATTGGTTTAAATGTCTTTAAAGGAAGTGTTTCTTTAAATAATTCTACATCATAAACCGAATCTGTTGGAATAGTAATATAGTTTTTTAAGAAACCAATTTTATCATCTTTTGGATTAAATTTATTGTTGCTGCCTTTGTCTTTTAAGGCAACCAAAAGATATTTTCCCTCTTTAAGATTTTCAAATTGGAAAGTTCTCATACTGTCCAAAGTATTGGTGATATAGCTAGGAAAATCTTTGTAAATAACAGAATCTTTAAATTTATCATTAACCTCATAAAGCATTACCGAAACAAAATTATCTACATGTTTTTCGTAAGAATCCTTGATGCGCCCATTAAGTTTAAGCGAATCAATATGCGATCCAGTCGAGAAAACATACTTAAATTGATTCAAAGCATTTCCTTCGTTGTTGTCTTGAATTGCCTGTCCAAAATTTAAACTGTAAGTTGTGTTTGGCAGTAAAGTATCTCGAATCTCAATCTTTATAAATTTGCTTACGGTCTGAGGTGTGATTAAAGGCTCGTTTTTAAACGGCGGCGAAATAATCAGCTGTTTATTGGTGTTTTTCAGTTTAATATATTCATCAAAATTTAAAGTGATAGTGTTTCCTTTAAAATTGGTACTGTAATTTTCAGGAAAACTCGATACCAAAACGGGTGCTAAAGTATCTTTTAAACCGCCGGTAATACTGCCTCTTTTAGCGCAGCTTATCATTGAGATTAGAATTATAAAGGAAATATATTTTAGAGTGTTTTTCAACATAACGGTTTTCAAATTTGATTGCACAAAATAACGATTATATTTGCTTTAATTGAAATTTTTTATCGATTTATTAGGATTTACAACTTTTGCATTTCTTCTGTATTTTTTAGGGTTTTGAATATTTTAGACAGTCATAATTTCTTACTTTTGATTTCAAATGTAATTTTCTAAGTTTTGTTAAAGCGATTTTTTTCAATTTTATGCCTCTTTTTACTGCTTTCTTGCAGTAATAGCGAAAAGCCAGTTATATCCTTTTATTATTGGAAAACAATATTCAAGCTTTCAAAAACGGAGAAAGAAGTTTTGACTGAAAACAATGTTCAAAAGCTTTATATTAGATATTTTGATATCGGACTTCATCCAGAAACAAAATTCCCAATTCCGATTAGTCCAATACGTTTTGAAGAAAATCCGCAAAAATATACGATTGTCCCAATTGTCTTTATTCAGAATAAAGTAATGCTGCAGCCAAAATTAGATGTGAATGATTTAGCACAGAAAACATTTAATTTTATTGAACAGATCAACACGAAAAATAAAATTTCTTGTGATGAAATTCAAATTGACTGCGATTGGTCTTTGAATAGCAAAGACAATTATTTGGAATTTATAGAAGTTTTTAAAAAGCTTTCGAAGAAAAAACTTTCAGCAACAATTCGACTGCATCAGGTGAAATATTTTAAAAAGACAAAAATTCCAAATGTCGATTCTGGAGTTTTGATGTATTATAATATGGGATCGATTGCACCAGATTCTCTCAATTCTATTTACGATCAGAAAGCGGCATCAAAATATCTGAAAAGTATAAAGAAATATCCGCTTCATCTGGATCTGGCATTTCCAATTTATTCGTGGGGAGTTCATATTAGAAATAATAAAGTAATCGGACTTCGCTCAAAAATAGATGTAAAAGAGCTGATGCAGGATTCAAATTTTGAAAAAACACAGTCCAATTTTTTCACAGTAAAACAATCTAATTATAAAAATGGTGTTTTTTATGAAGAGAACGATCTGCTGAAAATAGAAGAAATTAAAAAAGACGATTTAAAAGAAATGGCAGAAGATTTGGATGAAAATCTGCCTGAAAAACCAAACGAAATTATATTTTACGATTTAGACGAATTCAATTTAAACAATTATGAAAAGAATATTTTTGAACAAGTTATTTCTAAGTTTTAGCCTTGCTTTACTTTCCATATATGGAATTATTTATGCCTGCGCCGGCGGAGACGACTGGGATTTCTTTGGATACAATTCTAATTTTACGCCAGAAACTTTTGCCGACAAATCGTATTCGCCCCTTTTTCTTTCGGGCGGCATTTTTTACGGAATTGGTTTTGATACCCAGCACAATTCCCGTTTTAATGGAAACATAAAATCAGACTGGGCAGATTACCTAAAAGGAAAAGCGGATACCACAACGGTAAATTACTTTTTGATTGGAGATGAAAAACCTAGATATTATTCTGACGAGAAAGACAAGATTAAAAACAAAGAAGAAATAAGCGATCTTCATGTTTTTTATAAAAGCAAAAAGGAGAATAAAAGTTCTCAAAAATGGGGGAAGAAACTTAATTTGAAAGACGATAAGATTAAAAATTTTATCGAGTTTTTATATTTAGCCCAAAAAATTGAAACCGTTTCTATAGGCGAGGATTATTGGAGTTACGATCCCGTTGTAGCGAAAACTTTCAACGATGCGAAAATGATTCAGTCTATAGAAAATGTTTACAACACTCTGTCTGATCCTTTTTTGAAAAATAGATATTGGTTTTTGACTATGAAAGCTCGTTTTTATAGTAATGACAAACAAAAAGCAATTGACTTTTTTAATAAAACAGAGAGTTCTGCTGCAAAAAACACTTTGTATTATCGTGCGTTGGCCTATGTTGCGGGAATCAATTACAAGCAGAAAAAATATGCAGTTTCTAATTATTTATATGCGCAGGTTTTTGATAAGTGCCCGGAATTACGTGTCGTAACGGCGTATAGTTTTCATCCAAAAAATGAATCGGACTGGAATAAATCTTTGGCAATGGCAAAAAACAACAGTGAAAAAGCAGCGCTTTGGGCAATTCACGGTTATTATAAAGATGAAAAACAAGCCATTGAAAAGATTTATGAACTGGATCCAAAAAGCGAACATTTAAATTATCTGGCAACCAGATTGGTGAATGCGCTGGAACAAAAAATCAATAATTCTTTTCAGCAGAATGCAGGAGAAAATCAGCCGATGAAACCGCAGACGATTGCCGAAAATAAAAGTGAAAACAAAGCAAAAATTGACAACAGTGCACTTGATTTAATTGCTAAAATAGCTGCAGCAGGAAATACAGAAAAACCATATTTATGGGATATTTCATTGGGATATCTTCAAACGCTGAAAGGCGATTATGCCAATGCAGATAAGAGTTATACTAAAGCAGTAAAAACACTGCCTAAAACACAATTAGCAACGTACCAAATTCGATTATTACGTTTTGTAAACAACTTGAGCAAAATCGATAAACTGGATGATACTAACGTAAAAACAGTTTTAGCCGATTTGAATTGGATTTATTTTGAACTGCCAAAGACTTATAAAGGAAGTGAGTTTCGTTATCAAAATGCTTTTCAGTGGAGTAAAAATTATTTGGCAGCTTTATATAAATCAAAGTCAAATCCTGTAATGGCAGAATTGTTTAATGAATCTCGTTACAGTTATTGGAACGATGGAAATTCATTTTATGATAATGAAAAAGAACTGCTGGCAATGAAAGCTTTTTTAGAAAAGTCTAATAAAAATGAAATTGAGAAAATTGGTGCTGGAATTTATAGTTTGAAATTAAAAGACATTAATAATTTTCAGGCAGTTCAAGCGGCTTTTAAAAATAAAATTCCAGAAGCAATTGAATTTTTGAAACAAGCAGATTCGGTTCAATATTTTAAGTTTTTAGGAAATCCGTTTAACGGAAGTATAAAAGACTGCCACGATTGTGATCATGTCGCTTATCAAAAAAGAAAATACACTTATATGGATTTCTTGACGACGATAAAATCAATGCAGGATAAATTAGCTCAAAAAGAAGATGTGTATACCAACAGTCTTTTATTAGGAAATGCTTTTTATAATATTTCTCATTTTGGAAACGGAAGAACGTTCTACGAAATTAATATTGTAGGTTACGGATCAAGTCCTTATTCGTTTAGAAATGCAATGAAAGAAATGATTACGAATAATTCAGTGTCGAAAATGTATTATCAAAAAGCTTTTGAAGCGGCTTCAAACAAAGAACAAAAAGCAAAATGTTTGTATTTGATTTCAAAATGCGAGCGAAACGATTATTACAATAAAAAGTACAGCGCTATAAATAGTTATTGGGACATTCAAGATGATAAAGTTAATTTTATTGCCTGGAATTCTTTTAAAGCTTTGAGAAAAGACTACTCAGATACGAAGTATTATCAAGATGTAATTGCAGAATGTGGTTATTTTAATACTTATGTAAATCAATAAAATAGAAAGAAATGGTAAACAAAATAGAACATATCGGAATTGCGGTAAAAAATATGGACGATGCCAATATTTTGTTTGAGAAAATGCTCGGCGTTCCGTCGTATAAAATGGAAGCTGTTGAAAGCGAAGGCGTTTTAACTTCTTTCTTTCAAACCGGAAATAATAAGATTGAACTTTTGGTGGCAACAAATTCAGAAAGTCCGATTGCAAAGTTTCTAGAGAAAAAAGGAGAAGGAATTCATCACATTGCATTTGACGTTAATGATATCGAAGCAGAAATTATCCGCCTGAAAAATGAAGGTTTTGTGTTAATAAATGAAATTCCGAAGAAAGGAGCCGACAATAAATTGGTCGTTTTTCTGCATCCGAAGAACACAAATGGTGTTTTGGTGGAGCTTTGTCAGGAAATTAAATAAAAAAATGTCATTTTAATTTTTAAATAAGATGTTGAAAATCAATTTCGTTTTTGAAATTCGGCAAAAGAATTAAAATTAAATACAAATGATGTCTTAAAATATTTGGAGTGAATGAAAAATAGTAGTAATATTGCATCCTCTAAACCGGTCCTATAGCTCAGCTGGTTAGAGCACCTGACTCATAATCAGGTGGTCCCTGGTTCGAGCCCAGGTGGGACCACTACTTTAGAAATAGAAAGCCTTTACAGCAATGTAAAGGCTTTTTTATTGCTGTAAATTAAATTTGTAATATTATTCTATCAATTAAAATGTATTTTTACTTTTTGCAGAGAATAGTAAAACATGAAACTAGAACAAAAGGACAATAATTATTTTATTACTTCAAAAAAGACTTTTGAAGAAAATGCTGTTGATACTGCTTTTGTAAAACAAGCTTTTGATTTTGCTTATGAAATGGTTTATGGAGAAGGATTTCATCGTATTTGCAGATCGGGCGGACAATTGCACCGATCAGATAAAGAAATTTTTCAAAATACGTTTCAGGGGAAATTAGCAGAAATTGTGCTGTATCAAAATTTGAAACTTCAAAATATAGATGTAGAATCTCCAGATTTTAGTATTCATGGAAAAGGAATTTGGGATGAAACCGATTTAAAAGCAAACGGAAGATTTATCTGCGTAAAATCAGCCGCTTTCTTTTCTAATCTTTTTCTTTTGGAAACTAAAGATTGGGATTTTGAAGGAAGATATGTTCCCAATCATGATAATTTAAATATTGCTGTTTATGATTTTTTTGTTTTGGTGAGAATAAAGCCTGATATAAAATTTATTCTAAAAAAAATCACCGAGAGTAAAGAAAATTTATGGCAGGAAATCGAAAAAACGGTTTGGTTTTATGATATACCTGGATGTTCTTCTATAGTAACAATTCGACATATTATTAAAAATCAATATGTTATTCCTAAAAAAGCATTGCTGAATGCTAAAACCAAAATGGATGCAGCCAATTATTATATTCAGTCAGGTGATTTACATCATTTGGAAAAATTGTATTCGGGTTTAAAAGAAAAATAGATTAAATTTATGTTTTAAAGACAAATTTAATCTTAACGAGTAATGGATAATTTAACTCCCGAACAGCGGAGAAAAAATATGCAGGCTATAAAAAGCACCGAGACAAAAGATGAAGTAAGGCTTGCCAGGGCATTATGGAAACTGGGTTATCGATATCGAAAAAACAATAAAAAGATATTTGGAAAACCTGATCTAACTTTTGCAAAATACAAACTTGCTATTTTCGTCGACAGCGAATTTTTCCATGGAAAAGATTGGGAAGTGCAGCAACTGCGTATAAAATCAAATCGGGAATATTGGATTCCTAAAATTGAAAGAAATATGAGGCGGGACGAACAAGTAAATGCTTATCTGCTTTCTCAAAATTGGACTGTTATACGATTTTGGAGTAAACAGATTCAAAAAGAACTAGATCTTTGTCTTGCAAAAATTGAAGAGACGATTCTTCTTTTAAAGAATTGATTTTTTTTTGCTGTAAATTCTGTACAATAATTTAGCTGTTTTGAAGTTAATACTTCATCTTTTGATCTTTCTTTTTAATGTAAATATTTGTCAGCTTTTTAGATAAAGATGGTAACTTAATATCTATTAGTCACTTAAGATAAAAAATGTAAAAATCTAAACCTTGTTTTTTTTCGTATTTTGGTAAATAGATGTTTTGGTTTGGTTTAAATGTTTCGTTTATTTTTTAAAATCAGGAAATTCTTATAAGGCTGTTTAGTAATTAAATAGTAGTGAAAATGAGGTTTTTATGAGCTACAACGTTTTCTAAAAAGGCATTCGGCTGTTTAATAAAAAAAGTGTTAAAATTTGTTGTGTGTTTTTTGTTTTAAAAGTTGCTTTTCTTCAAAAAACTTATACTTTTGTCCAAGATTTTGCAGATAAAACAGCGTTTGTGCGAAATTTCTATTAAAGTAAATTTGTTAATAATTATAGCTTGCTGTTTACAACAGCTTGAATTTATGAAAAATCTTAAAGCCCCCTTTTTAGCAGTTGCGTTAATACTATTTAATATTTCGTTTGTGTGTGCAGGTACACCCCCACCGCCAACTGCGCGTATGGCCAGCACCGCCGGCACAACTGATCTTGATGATGAAGACAGTCCTGGAAGTGGAGGAGAAGGATTTCCAATAAATCAAAATATATTAATTCTATTAATAGGCGGTTTAGTTCTTGGAGCGACCGTAATATATAAAAACACAAAAAAAGCTTCAAATTAATTTGAAGCTTTTTTGTTTGAAAACTTAAGTAACTATTTGTTTATCGAATACAGTCTTGAAATGTATTTTCCAACTACATCAAATTCAAGGTTGATTTTTGTTCCTACTTTGAAATCTTTAAAATTAGTATGATCGTAAGTGTAAGGAATAATTGAGACGCTAAATTCATTTTCCTTAGAATTTACAACGGTAAGACTTACGCCGTTTACTGTAATAGAACCTTTTTCTATTGTAATATTATTTAGGTTTTTGTCATATTCAAAAGTGTAATTCCAGCTTCCGTTGGCTTCTTCAATTTTAGTACAAGTTCCGATTTGATCAACGTGCCCTTGTACAATATGCCCGTCCAGACGATCGCCAAGTTTCATTCCTCTTTCTAAATTTACTACTTCACCCGCTTTCCAATCGCCGATATTGGTTTTTAAAATAGTTTCATCTATCGCTGTTACAGTATAAAGAGAATCTTTAATGGCTACGACTGTTAAGCATATTCCGTTATGCGAAACGCTTTGGTCAATTTTTAATTCGTTAGTGATCGAAGCGTCAACTGTTATGTGAAGATTATTTTGGTCTTTTTGAATTTCGTGAATCCTGCCGAGTGTTTCTATAATTCCTGTGAACATTGTAGTTTTATTTTACTAAATTTGCACATCAAAATTAGTAATAAATAAACTGAGCTCATGAATAAAAAAGCAGAAAATATAATTGTTGGAATTTCAGTAGGAGATTTAAACGGTATTGGAAGCGAAGTTATACTAAAAACATTCGAAGATTCTCGTATGTTAGAATTGTGTACGCCGGTTATTTTTGCTAATGCTAAAATTCTTTCATTCGTTAAAAAAAGTTTTACATCGACAGTTCAATTTCACGGAGTTGATAAATTAGATCAAGTTATTCCTGGAAAAGTAAATGTTTTAAATCTTTGGAAAGAAGGAGTAGATATAAATTATGGAGCTAATGATCCTAAAATAGGCGAGTATGCTATAAAATCTTTCACCGCGGCAACAAAAGCCTTAAAAGATGGAGAAATAGATGTTTTAGTTACAGCGCCAATTAATAAGTATAATATACAGTCTGAGGATTTTAAATTCCCTGGTCATACCGATTATTTAGATCAGCAATTAGAAGGCAATGCGCTGATGATGATGGTTCAGGATAATTTAAGAGTTGGTCTTATTACAGATCATGTGCCATTGAATGAAGTCGCTTCTCATTTAACGGAGGAATTAATTACTAAGAAAATAGAAACCATTAGAAAATCTTTGGTTCAGGATTTTAGTATTGTGAAACCGAAGATCGCAGTTTTAGGTCTGAATCCACATGCTGGTGATGGCGGTGTAATTGGAAAAGAAGACGATTTGGTTTTAAAACCAACTTTGAAAAAAATCTTCGAATCGGGAACAATGGTTTTTGGGCCATTTCCTGCTGATGGTTTTTTTGGAAGCGGTCAATTTGAAAAATATGATGCTATTGTAGCAATGTACCACGATCAAGGATTGATTCCGTTTAAAACATTATCTTTTGGAAAAGGAGTTAATTATACAGCGGGTTTAGATAAGATTAGAACTTCTCCAGATCACGGTACAGCCTATGATATTGCTGGAAAAGATATGGCAGATTATAATTCATTTACAGAGGCAGTCTATCTTGCAATAGATATTTTTCGCTCTCGTAATCAGTATGAGGAGATTAGTCAAAAACCTCTTAAAATAAAAGAAAAACAGTTATAAACAAAAAAAGGTGAATAAGATTATTAGATTTATAATAATTTTATATCTTTGCACCCCAATTCAGACATCTAGTTTTAGAACTGAATTGATCAAATTGATGTTGAAATGAGCAAAACAAAAGAATTTTTAATTCCTTTCGTAGGATTAAAACTAGGAAAACACCATTTTGAGTATCAGATAAATAACACGTTCTTTAAGGACTTTGATTACGATGAGTTTCAAAGTTCAGATATTAAAGTGAGTTTGGTTTTCGAAAAGAAAAGCAGCATGTTAGAGTTAGAATTCAAACACAAAGGAACTGTAAATGTACCTTGTGATCTAACAGGCGAAGATTTTGATCTTCCTATAAAAGGAAAAATGAAATTAATTGTTCGCTTTGGAGATGAATTCAATAATGATAATGAAGAATTGTTGATTTTGCCACACGGAGAACATGAATTAGATGTGTCACAATACATTTATGAAATGATTGCACTTTCGGTGCCTCTTAAAAGAATTCATCCAGGAGTTAAAGACGGAACTTTACAAACCGAAGCTTTAACAAAATTGAATGAATTAAGTGTAAAAGAACAAAAAGAAGAGAGTAATAAAGAAGAAGATATTGACCCGCGTTGGGAAAAATTAAAGAAACTATTAACGGATAAATAATATAGTAAAATGGCACATCCTAAGAGAAAAATCTCGAAAACAAGAAGAGATAAGAGAAGAACACATTATAAAGCTACTGTAGCTCAAATCGCTACATGTCCTATTACAGGTGAGGCACATTTATACCACAGAGCTTACTGGCATGAAGGTAAAATGTACTACAGAGGGCAAGTTGTTATCGATAAATCTGAAGCGGTTGCTTAATACGTTTTTGTAAATTATACTAGAACTCTCACATAGTGAGAGTTTTTTTTGTTGGTTATAATTTTTGTTTTTTAAGAAAATATAGACAAATTCGCTTCGTTTTTTTTTGTAATTTTCAAGTCTTTTAAAAATTTTTCAAATCGCAGTATTTGAGAGGAAATAATAGAATATAATGAATAAAATCACAGCCGCTATTACCGCTGTTGGCGCTTACGTTCCTGACTTTGTACTTTCTAACAAAGTTTTAGAAACAATGGTTGATACCAATGACGAGTGGATTACCACTCGAACAGGAATTAAAGAAAGAAGAATTCTTAAAGATGCTGATAAAGGAACATCTTACCTTGCTATAAAAGCAGCACAAGATTTAATTGCAAAAGCAAATATTGATCCTCTTGAGATTGATATGATTATAATGGCAACAGCAACACCAGATATGATGGTGGCTTCTACTGGAGTGTATGTTGCAACAGAAATTGGAGCTACAAATGCATTTGCTTACGATTTGCAGGCTGCTTGTTCAAGTTTCTTATACGGAATGTCAACTGCTGCAGCGTATGTTCAGTCAGGACGTTACAAAAAAGTACTTTTAATTGGTGCAGATAAAATGTCATCAATTGTAGATTATACAGACAGAGCTACTTGTATTATTTTTGGGGATGGAGCTGGTGCAGTTCTTTTCGAACCAAATTATGAAGGCTTAGGTTTACAGGATGAATATTTAAGAAGTGATGGTGTAGGACGTGATTTCCTTAAAATTCCGGCCGGAGGTTCTTTGATTCCGCCTAGTGAAGAAACTGTAAAAAACAGACAGCACAATATTATGCAAGACGGGAAAACTGTTTTCAAATATGCTGTTACAAATATGGCCGATGCCAGCGAATTGATTTTGCAAAGAAATAATTTGACAAATGAAGATGTAGACTGGTTAGTGCCACACCAAGCTAATAAACGTATTATTGATGCTACTGCCGGAAGATTAGAATTAGATGAATCTAAGGTATTGGTAAATATTGAAAGATATGGTAATACGACTTCTGGAACTTTACCATTAGTATTGGCTGATTTTGAAGATAAGCTTAAAAAAGGAGATAATGTTATCTTTGCTGCATTTGGTGGTGGATTCACTTGGGGATCTATCTATTTAAAATGGGCTTACGATAAGAAATAAATTAAAACTAAAAACGAATCATTATGGATTTAAAAGAAATTCAAAACCTAATCAAATTTGTTGCAAATTCGGGCGTTGCAGAAGTGAAGTTAGAAATGGATGATGTAAAAATCACCATCAGAACAACTTTAGAAACAAATGTAACTGAAGCAACTTACGTGCAGCAATTACCAACTCAGGCAGCTTTACCACAAGTAGCGGCGCCGCAAGTTACTGCTCCAACAGTTGTAAATGTAACTCCAGAAGCACCAGCTGCTAACGATTCTAAATATATTACTATAAAATCTCCAATCATTGGTACTTTTTATAGAAAACCATCTCCAGACAAATCTGTTTTTACAGAAGTAGGAAGCACTATTTCAAAAGGAGATGTTCTTTGTGTAATTGAAGCAATGAAATTATTCAACGAAATCGAATCTGAAATTTCTGGTAAAATTGTAAAAATTCTTGTTGATGATATGTCTCCTGTAGAATTTGACCAACCTTTATTCTTAGTTGATCCATCATAATTTTTAAAAATTCCAATAGAGAAATCACAAAATCCAATTGTTGGAATTTGGAGATTGGAATTTGTAATTTTTAATATAAATAAGATGTTTAAAAAAATATTAATTGCGAATAGAGGAGAAATTGCACTTCGTGTAATTCGTACATGTAAGGAAATGGGAATCAAAACTGTTGCAGTTTACTCTACAGCCGATGCAGAAAGTTTACACGTTAAATTTGCTGACGAAGCGGTTTGTATTGGTCCTCCTCCGAGTAACTTATCGTATTTGAAAATGTCAAATATCATTGCAGCTGCAGAAATTACAAATGCAGATGCAATACACCCAGGATACGGTTTTCTTTCTGAGAATGCTAAATTCTCTAAAATTTGTCAAGAGCACGGAATTAAATTCATCGGTGCTGCTCCAGAAATGATTGACAGAATGGGTGATAAAGCTTCTGCAAAAGCTACAATGAAAGCAGCAGGAGTTCCATGTGTACCAGGTTCAGACGGATTATTAGATTCTTATGAGCATGCACTTAAAGTAGCTAAAGAAATTGGTTACCCAGTTATGATGAAAGCTACTGCTGGTGGTGGTGGAAAAGGAATGCGTGCGATCTGGAAAGAAGATGAGCTTTTAAAAGCTTGGGAAAGTGCGCGTCAGGAAGCTGCTGCAGCATTTGGAAATGACGGAATGTACATGGAGAAACTTATTGAAGAACCACGTCATATCGAAATTCAAGTTGTTGGAGATTCTTATGGAAAAGCATGTCACCTTTCTGAAAGAGACTGCTCAGTGCAACGTCGTCACCAAAAACTTACTGAAGAAACACCTTCACCTTTCATGACAGATGACTTACGTACAAGAATGGGAGAAGCTGCTGTAAAAGCTGCTGAATTCATTAAATACGAAGGAGCTGGAACGGTAGAATTTCTTGTGGACAAACACAGAAACTTCTATTTCATGGAAATGAATACTCGTATTCAGGTTGAACACCCGATCACAGAACAAGTTATTGATTATGATTTGATCCGTGAGCAGATTATGGTTGCTGCTGGAATTCCGATTTCAGGTAAAAACTATCTTCCAGAATTACACGCTATCGAATGTCGTATTAATGCTGAAGATCCTTATAACGATTTTCGCCCTTCACCAGGAAAGATTACTACGCTTCATATGCCAGGAGGACACGGAGTTCGTTTAGATACTCACGTATATTCAGGTTATAGTATTCCGCCAAACTACGATTCTATGATTGCAAAGTTAATTACGACAGCGCAGTCTCGTGAAGAAGCTATCAGCAAAATGCGAAGAGCTTTAGATGAGTTCGTAATAGAAGGTGTAAAAACTACAATACCTTTCCATAGACAATTAATGGACGATCCAAAATATATTGCAGGAGATTATACAACTGCATTTATGGATACATTTAAAATGAATGCTCCAGAATAATTATAAAGGCTGTCAATTTTTTGACAGCCTTTTTTCTTTGTAACCGTTTTTTAAAATTCCAAAATTTTAAATTCCAAACTTCAATTCAAAAAGTATCAATACTGAAATTGAAACCTCAAACTTAAATTTTGGAATTTGGAACGTTAAAAATTGAGATTTAAATTGAATATTTCCTCAAGGTTACACTTTAAGTGTTTACTTATTACACACCTTTTTCGCCTTTTACACACTTTTTGAATTTTCTTATTTTTTGGCATATTTTAATAAAGCCTTTAAAAATAAGGGTTTACGGGGTTTGGCACGCATCTTTTTCATTACGGCATAATAATTTCATTGTCTAAAGCGTAAACAACTATTAATATTAAAATATATACGTTATGAAAAATTTATTTTTATCAGCCGCAATTGTCTTAGGAAGTTTAACTTCATTCGCTTCAACTACACAAGTAACAAATACAATCGTAAAAACGATTTCTGTTGAAGAAGAATACACTGAAATCAAATTAGAAGAATTACCAGCTGCTATTACAGAATCTTTGAAAAAAGCATATCCAGAAGCTGTAATTACAAAAGCATATAAAAACGAAAAAGCAGAGTACAAACTTGACGTTACTGTAGGTGACAAAGTTGGAAATCTTTTCGCTAATGCAGATGGAACTTGGATTAAAAAATAATCTAATATAGATTTTGTGAAAATCCAGATCAAGAATACTAAGATCAAATTAACAATATTAAAATACAACTATCATGAAAAATTTATTTTTATCAGCCGCAATCGTTTTGGGAGGTTTAACATCATTTGCTTCAACTTCGCCAATTTCAAATACAATCGTTAAAACAATTTCTATTCAAGATGAATATACAGAAGTTAAATTAGAAGAAGTTCCAGTAGCTGTAACTGATGCTCTTAAAAAAGCATATCCAGACGCTGTGCTTACTAAAGCATTTAAAAACACAAAATCTGAATACAAGCTTGAAGTAACTGTTGGAGATAAAACAGGAAATCTTTTTGCTAACGCAGACGGAACTTGGATTAAAAAATAATCTAAAACTAACCCTTAAAAACTATTACTATGAAAAAGTTAATCTTATCGGCAGCGATTGTTTTAGGCAGTTTGTCGATGCACGCAGAAACCGCTGCTGTAACCAATTTAATGGTGCAGACAGTTAATGACCAGGATGAATATAAAGAAGTAGATGGAGTGCCCGCAGCTGTAAAAAAAGGCTTAGACGAAGCTTATCCTGGTGTAGTGCTTGAAAAAGCATGGGTAAACGACAAAAAGGAGTACAAAATTGAGATAACAGTTCGAAAAGAAAAATCGATTGTATATACAGATGCTTCGGGTAATATTCTTAAAAAATAATTTTAAAATACAATATTATGAAAAAGTTAGTCTTATCAGCAGCGATTGTTTTAGGAAGTTTATCGGTAAATGCCGCTATTCTGCCAGCAATTTCAATCTCTCAATCAGTACTTATTCAAGATGAATTTACTGAAGTAACTGCAGATGCCGTTCCGGCAGCAGTGAAGTCAACAGTTGAAAAATCTTTCCCGAAAACTAAGCTTGAAAAAGCGTATAAAAACGAGAAAAACGAGTATAAACTTGAAATTTCAAATGGAGACAAGAAGTATACTATTTTTACAGATGCTTCTGGTAACATCATCAAAAAATAATTAAAATCAGCATCATGAAAAAATTAATCTTATCAGCAGTTATCCTTCTTGGAACAATGTCAATTCAGGCAAATATATTGCCAGTTTCAGAAGATATTAAAACTATTGTGGTTCAATCAGAATACACAGAGGTTACTGCAGATGCTGTGCCTGCAGCTGTAAAAACAGCTTTGCAGACAGCTTATCCGGGAGCAAAACTGGATAAAGCATTTGTTAACGAAAAAAAAGAGTATAAACTCGAAATATCAGTTGGAGACCAAAAGGCTACTGTGTACTCAGATGTCAATGGTAACTGGTTGAAAATATAATTAGGTGAATTTAGATTTATGTTTTTGGTGAAAAAGAGATTGCTGCTTGCAATCTCTTTTTTTTTGCATAATTTTGTGAAAATCCAATTTTAATAGTCTTATTTTAGCAAAAAACTCCCTAAACACAAATGCCTAAGATATTATTGATAGAAGATGACATCGCGTTTTGTAAATTATTAGAAAAATTTCTAGTTAAAAAAGCGTACGATGTAACGATTGCTTTCTCTGCTGCAGAAGCACGTACAGCGGTTAAAAACGAATCTTTTGATTTGATTTTAACAGATCTTCGTCTGCCTGATTTTGACGGTATTGCATTGATGTCAGAATTTAAAGATTCATATCCTGATATTCCAGTTATTTTAATGACAGGTTATTCTGATGTAAACACTGCAGTTAAGGCAATTAAAAATGGAGCAGCAGATTATATATCTAAACCATTTAATCCAGATGAGGTTTTATTGGTTATTACCAATGCACTGCAAACTCCAAAAGAAGAAGAGGAAGATCTAGTTGAAGTTCCAACGAAAAAGAAAACTGCAAAAAAAGCAGCTTCAACTTCAACGGAAAATGAATTTGTTAGAGGAATTTCGATTGCTTCTAAAAAATTATTAGATCATATTGAATTAGTAAGTCCGACGGATATGTCTGTTCTAATTATTGGCGAAAGCGGAACTGGAAAAGAAATTATTGCTAAAAGTATTCATCAGCAAAGTCAGCGAAAAAACAACAATTTTATTGCGGTTGATTGTGGTGCTATTCCAAAAGAATTGGCTGCAAGTGAATTTTTTGGTCACTTAAAAGGGTCTTTTACGGGAGCGATTAGTGATAAAATGGGTTATTTTGAAGCGGCAAATGGAGGAACTTTATTTTTGGACGAAATTGGAAACCTTTCGTATGAAAACCAAATTCAGTTATTAAGGGCGCTTCAGGAAAGAAAAATTAAACCCGTTGGAAGCAATAAAGAAATAAACGTCGATATCCGCATTATTACAGCTACAAATGAAGATTTACGTGAAGCAGTAAAAAACGGTGATTTCAGAGAAGATTTATACCATAGAATCAACGAATTCTCTATTCAGTCTCCATCTTTAAAAGATCGTGACGAAGATTTAATGGTTTTTGCAGATTATTTCCTTGAAAAAGCCAATCAGCAGTTAAATAAAGATATTATCGGATTCTCTCCAGAGGTAGTTTCTATTTTTCAAAATTACAACTGGCCGGGGAATTTACGTGAATTACAAAACTGTGTAAAACGTGCGACGCTTTTATCTCGCGGTGATTTTATTGATAGCGATGTCCTTCCAGCAGAATTTTTCCAGATTCAAAAACAACAGCCAGCTGAGAATGGAGTTTTTTCATTATCTGAAAATGAAAAAGAAACCATTATTCATGCTTTATCTAAAGCGCAGAATAATAAATCTGAAGCTGCAAAGCTTTTAAAAATTACCAGAAAAACACTTTACAACAAATTGAAACAATATAATATAGAGTAAAGCATTTTTAAAATGCTTTACTTTTTTTTAAACTTCTTGTTTTAATGCTTGAAAAAGAACATTCATTTTTTCTTTTAAATCCGTATACATACTGTCTAAATCTAAGGTATTCAAATCGTCTTTTTCTAACTTCTTTAAAATCTGACCAATTTCATTTGCTTGAATTTGTTTAAACATCGGTGCAATACGATGTGCAATCGATTTAATTTCTTCATGATTATTCTCTTGTATTGCCGTTTTCAAAAGTTCTATATTATCTGCACTGCTGTCAATAAAAGATTTTAGAACCTCTTTTAAAGCAGATTCATCATGACCTAGAAAATCTTTTAATGTATCTAAAGAATACATTTGAGAAGATTGATCTTCTGTAATTTCAGAAAATTCTGTGGCAGGGATTTCTTCGTGATCTAATATCTGCTGAATGGTTTCCAATAAAATTTTTGGTGAATACGGTTTTTTAACAACAGTGGTAAAACCAGCATTTTTATAAACCGAAAGATCTAAATCTGTTCGTCCCGTCAGCGCAATCACTGGCTGATTTTTGAATATGTTTTCTGGAAGCTCACGAAGTTTTTCTAAAAACAAAAATCCGTCAATCTCTGGCATTTGAATATCGCTAATAACAAAATCAAAAGCAGTATGCTGCATTGTTTCTAAAGCTTTAGAAGCGTTTGTAAATGACAAAACCTGATGCTGTTCTTGTTTTAAAACCCCGCTCGTCAAATTCAAAAGATTGATGTCGTCATCAACAACAATAAAAGTCTGCTTTTTAGTGTTTTTTAAGGATTTGTTTTTTACTTCAGTTGAACTTGGCTGACTATTATCAAATAATAATGGCAGTTCAATTTTAAAGGTGCTTCCTTTTCCAAAAATACTTTCTAAGCTTAAACTTCCGCCCAAAATAGAAATAATCTTCTGGCAGATTGATAAGCCTAAACCAGTTCCTCCATATTCCTTTTCAATGTTCTCATTTGCTTGGGCAAACTCTTCAAAAACCAATTTTTGGTTTCCTTTTTCAATACCAATTCCAGTGTCTTGAACAGAAATGGTAAAAGTCTGGTCTTCATTCGCGTAAGCGGCAACTCTAATATGTCCTTCTTCAGTAAATTTATAAGCATTACCAATAATATTGGTTAGAATTTGTCTTAGTCTAAATGGATCGCCTACAATACGGTTTTGGAACTTCTCGTCGACATTAATAATAAGATCAATATTTTTTTGCTTGTAAACTGTTTGAATATTCTTTGCAACATCTTCAATAATTTCAGGAAGTAAAAAAGGAACTTTTTCGATTGCTATTTTTCCAGCCTCTATTTTAGAAAAATCCAGTAAATCCTGAACAAGTTGTGTAATATACTCAGAAGAATTTTTAATGTTTTTAATGAAATAAGACTGCTTGGTATTAACGTCTGAATTTCCTAAAAGTTCAGAATAGCCGACAATAGTGCTCAAAGGCGTTTTTAAATCGTGACTTACTGTTGAAATTAACTGTTCACGACTTTTAAGCAGATTTTTTGTTTTGAAATTGGCAATTTCCAGCTGTTTTTTATAAGCTTTTGATTTTGAATAATCGCTCACAATTAAAATAGAGAAAAATACAGTTAACAGTAAACCAATAACGGCCGAAGCGGTTACAATTTCGTTGACTCTTTTTAATGATTTTTCTTTTAAAGAATTGTTTTTTATCGAATTGATGATGATTTCTCGCTCAATAATTCGAAGTACTTTTCGAAGCTGATCTGAGATCGCCATTTCGTTTTGGAGCAGTTTGTTTTCTTCAAAATTCAACGATTCTTTCTTCTTTTCAGCTTTCATTTTTACGGTACTCAACAGCTTTTTAGAATTGGCTAAAATAGAATCCGAAGCTTTTTTACTCAATGTATTGGTGCTGTCGTCGGGAATGTTTTGATTAAGATAATCTACATATCGCTGTAAAACACCACGCTGGTAACTTCCCAATTGATTTGGGTTTTTGGTAAAATCCTGAAGTTCGAGTTTTCGAAGGTTAAACTCCATTTTCGTGATTTCGTCAATAGCATTATTTACAGAAGTTTCGTCGTCTGCTTTATTTTTTATTTCCTTTAACTGCTTGATGTTTTTTGTCTTTTCAGACAAAAGATAAGTGACACTATCCAAAAGTACTTTTTGATATTCTGTAGTAACAATTTGTTTTAAAGTATCGATGCGAAGACGAAGCGAATCTGTTTCTATCAAATAATTATTGAAATCTTTTTCAGAGTTATTTTGAATAGTCTGCCTTGCTAAACTCTCGGTTTTATAAACATTGGAGAAAAGTTTACTAACCCTTAGAATTTTAGTTTTTTCAAAAGCAATCTTATCTTCCAGTTTGTTATAAACAACATTTTCAGAATATAGAAACCATCCAACGGTTACCACCAAAGCCAATAATGCAACATAGCTGAATAAAACTTTGACTGCGGTGTAACTTCTTTTGCTTTCCATATTTTGCTGAAGGATTTGTAAATTGGGGATATTGTAAACTCCTGCAATTTATCTAAAAAAATCTGTTTACAGAAAAGTAAATTTAGTCAATATGTTACATAATTGTAAGGTATAAAAATAAAAACAGCCGTAGATTATATAAAATCTACAGCTGTAATTTTGTACTTTCTATGAATTATAAAGTCTCGTCTAACCATTTAAAGAATTCACCCTGCCAAACCTGAGCATTCTGTGGTTTTAAAACCCAGTGATTTTCGTCTGGAAAATAGACAAATCGGCTTTTAATTCCTCTTAACTGGGCAGCTTGAAAAGCTTCCTGTCCTTGTCCGATTGGCACACGGAAATCTTTTCCTCCTTGGAAAATCAAAATTGGTTTATTCCAGTTTTGAACCAATGTCGCAGGGTTAAAAGTCGTATACGCTTTTTGTGCTGCGGCATTATCTTTTTCCCAATATGGGCCGCCAAAATCCCAGTTGTTAAAGAAAACTTCTTCCGTCGTTCCCAACATACTAACAGTGTTGAAAACACCATCGTGAGCGATAAAAGTTTTGAAACGGTTTTTGTGAATTCCAGCTAAATAAAACACAGAATACCCTCCGTAACTAGCACCAACGCATCCTAAACGGCTTTTGTCAACATAACTTTCTTTGGCAACATCATCGATAGCAGAAAGGTAATCGTCCATCACTTGTCCGCCCCAGTCTTTACTAATTTGTTCGTTCCATTCAACACCATGTCCTGGCATTCCGCGACGGTTTGGCGCTACAACTACATAACCTTTTGCTGCCATTAAAGAGAAATTCCAACGGAAAGAATACGATTGTGTCAATGCACTTTGCGGTCCGCCTTGACAGAATAATAAAGTTGGATATTTTTTTGAAGCATCAAAATTTGGAGGAAGAATTACCCAAACCAGCATTTTTTTGCCATCAGTAGTAGTAACGTAACGTTTTTCTGTTTTACTTAATGTCAGAGATTTGTATGTTTCTGTGTTCACATTTGAAAGTTGTTTCCAAGTGTTTTTCTTCAAATTAAAAGAGAAAATTTCACCGGCATGATTCATATCACTTCTTGTAACAATAATGTCATCTCCAGAAAAACCTACTAAATCATTTACGTCAAAATCTCCATTTGTCAATTGACGTACATTAATAGCGATTTTTGTTAAACCTGGAAAATTAACAGAGAAAAGTTGCTTTGTTCCATCAATTGGCGCAACAAAGAAAACCGTTTTTCCATCTTTACTCCAGATAAAATTATCTACAGTCCCGTCCCAATTTGCCGTTAAGTTAGTTTTGATTCCTTTAAATTCAACAATAATGTCGTTTTTATCAGACTCGTAACCGTCACGTTTCATTTGCAGCCAAGATAAATTTCCAGTTGGAGAAAACTGCGGTGCCGTATCGTAACCTAAATTACCATCTGTTTTGTTGGTCGTTTTTTGAGTTTCTAAATTATATTCGTAAATATCTGTGTTGGTAGAAATCGCATAAGCAGTTCCTGCTTTTTTCTTGCAAACATAAAAAATACTTTTGCTGTCTGGCGACCAAATATAATCTTCGTCTCCGCCAAAAGGTTTTTGAGGAGAATCAAAAGTTTCACCTTTTAAAATATCAATTCCTTTTGCGCTATCTTTATTTTCTTTATAAAAAACATGGTTAAATTTTCCTTCGTTCCAAGTATCCCAATGACGGTAATCTAATCCGTCATAAATTTGAGCGTCAGATTTAGTTAGTTTTGGATAAAAATCTTTTCCTAAAACTTTATCGATTTTTACTTCTTCATTATACACTAGATATTTTCCGTCAGGAGAAATATTTTTGTCCGCTAAGATGTCTTTCGTGTCTTTAATTTCTGTTGCATTTCCTCCGTTTACGGGAATTGTGTAAATTTTAGAAGTCGATTTATTTTCTTCTACAGAAGGTGTAGAAACTTTAAAAACAACATTTTTCGCATCTTTAGAAATACCAAGAGGTGTCACTCTTCCTAATTTCCATAATAATTCTGGCGACATAACATTCTGTCCGATAGCGTTTAAACTCATTACTATTAAGGTTGTTAATAATACTTTTTTCATAATCAAATTATTCTATTTTTTGTGGCGCTAAAAATACAACATTTAAAATCCAATAAATTGTTAAAATTCAAATTCCAATTTTGAAATTCCAAATTCCAATGTTGTCAGTTTGAGAGAAGTCGAAGAGTAAGTAGTAAAGGGCTTCGACTCCGCTCAGCCTGACAGCGAGGTGAAATTCCAAATTCCAATGTTGTCAGTTTGAGCCTGACAAGTGAGGTGAAATTCTATTTCTTACAGTATAATTGTTTTATCACCCTGAGCGAAGTCGAAGGGCATACAGCAATTGAGTTTGGCAAACGTTTCTAAAATTTGGAATCTGGAATTTTCATTATTGGAATTTTTTATTAGAATTTCTTTCAAATTTATTTCCTAAATTGGAATTTGGAATTTAAAAGTTTGGAATTTATATAAACAGAGAAATGGAATTAAGCTATTGGGAATTAAAAAACTGGTTCACGAATGTTGATTACACAATTGTGGGAAGTGGTATCGTTGGCCTGCATGCTGCATTACGCTTACGCGAAAGATTTCCGGATGCTAAAATTCTTGTTTTAGAAAGAGGAATGTTACCACAAGGGGCGAGTACGAAAAATGCTGGTTTTGCCTGTTTTGGAAGTCTCTCTGAAATTATGGATGATTTAAAAACGCATTCAGAAGATGATGTAGTCAATTTGATTGGGAAACGCTGGAAAGGTTTGCAGTTACTTCGAAAAAGACTTGGAGATGCAGCAATTGATTTTAAACCTCACGGCGGTTATGAATTGTTTTTGAAAGAAGATGAATTGGGATTTAATGAATGTATTTCAAGAATGCCTTTTATCAATGAAATTCTAAAACCGCTTTTTAAAACAGAAGTTTTTGCGAAAGAAACAGACCGATTTGGATTTGGAAATATTCAAGATTATTTAATTTTTAATCCTTTTGAAGCCCAGATTGATACCGGAAATATGATGCAGGAATTGTTGAAGCAAGCAGTTTCTGAAAACATTTTAATTCTAAATCAGCAAACCGTAACATCTTATGCAGACGCAGGAAATCATGTTGAAGTTGTCCTGAATGATTTCAGTTTTAAAACCCATAAATTACTTTTTGCGACAAATGGTTTTGCAAGTGTTTTGACGAGTGGCGCTGTAAAACCTGCAAGGGCTCAAGTTTTAATTACAGAACCCATTGATAATTTAGATATAAAAGGAACGTTTCATTTAGATAAAGGGTATTATTATTTCAGAAATGTAAACAATCGTATTTTGTTGGGCGGCGGAAGAAATCTGGATTTTGAAGGCGAAACGACAACTGAATTTGGCGAGACGAAAATTATTCAAAATAAATTGGAAGATTTACTGAAAAATGTAATTTTACCAAATCAGGATTTTCAGATTGCGCACCGATGGAGCGGTATTATGGGAATTGGAAATAGTAAAAACCCTGTTGTTTCTCAACTATCTGAAAACGTGTTTTGTGGAGTGCGTTTAGGCGGAATGGGAATAGCAATTGGCAGTTTAATAGGAACAGAATTAGCAGATTTAATATAATGGCAGCACCCAAAAAACCAGCACCAAAAAAAACAACCGCAGCGAAACCAAAACCAAAATCGTCTCCTAAAAAAGGAAATCGATCTTTGGGAGAAAAAATAAAATGGTTTTTTATAAAAGCTGCTTTGTGGTTTTTCGGATTATCAATTGGTTCGGTTATATTTTTTAAATACGTTCCGGTTCCTTTTACACCTTTGATGATTATTCGCGCTATCGAAAATAAATTTGGTGGAAAGGAAGTGTATTTTGATCACGACTGGGAACCGATTGAAAAAATTTCCATGAATTTGCAAAAAGCAGTAATTGCGAGCGAAGATGGAACTTTTCTTATTCATAATGGTTTCGATTTTAAAGCACTTCAAAAAGCATATAAAAGTAATGAACGCGGAAGGCGAATTCGCGGTGGAAGCACCATTTCACAGCAAACGGCTAAAAACGTCTTTTTGTGGCAGGGAAAAAGTTATTTCCGTAAAGGTCTTGAAGCTTATTTTACCGTTTTAATTGAATTGATCTGGGGCAAAGAACGCATCATGGAAGTTTACCTTAACAGCATCGAAATGGGTGACGGAGTTTACGGCGCTTATGCGGCGACAGAACATTGGTACCGTCGCGATGCTTCGAGTTTAACACCAATGCAGGCGGCGGGAATTGCGGCGATTTTACCAAATCCGAGAAAATTTAAGGCTACAGGTTCATCAAGTTATATCAATAGAAGAAAAGAGCGTATTGTTCGCGAGATGCGTTACGTTGGAAAAAAAGTAAATTATAAAGGGAATGAGAAGTAAAAAGTTATTTTTTGCTTTTCTAATCTTAACAACAACGTTGACTTTTGGACAAGGAAAAACTTCAGAAATAGGTTTTATATCAGATAATGATTTATATACTTCGTCTAAAAACGATATGTATTACACCAACGGATTGGAAATTTTTTATCGATATATAAGCCGGAATAGCAATGAAAAAATTAGTAAAGAAATAACCGAATTTCGAATTGGGCAATATCTTTATAATCCGCGATTTATCAATGAAGAAGCCGTCGATATAAACGATCGTCCGTTTGCGGGATATCTTTTTGCAGAAGCGGGGAAAAGCTTTTTCTATAAAAGCGAATCCGTTTTAAAAACCGATTTTCAATTGGGTTTTGTGGGACCAAATGCTCTTGGGCAACAATTGCAGGAAGGCTTTCATAAAATTATCGGTTATAAAAAAGTTTTTGGCTGGGAAAATCAAATTCATAACGCTTTAGGATTACAAGCGCACGTAATGTATTCTAAAAAAATGTTTCCATCACAGCATAATGATTTTGTAGATCTGCATTTCCAGTCGGAAGCCAATTTGGGAACCATTTTTACGGGAATCTCTACAGGATTTATGGCGAGATTTGGATTTAAAAAATTAATTCCGATTTACGATTCTAATATGCATGATGCTTCTATAAGTGCAGAAGTACAGCCCAACATTCGAGAGTTTTATTTCTACATAGCGCCAAGCGTTAATTATCAGTTTTACGATGCCACAATCGAGGGCAGTATGTTTAATAATACCAGTCCAATTACTTTCGATTTAGTGCCGCTTCGCTTTAATGGAGAAGCAGGTTTAAAATACCGCTACAATAATTTCAATATTTCCTATTCTTTCCTGTACCGCGGAAGAGAATTAAAAGGCGATGTTAATGATACAAATCGCGGGTATTTTTATGGATCGATTCGAATGGGGTTTTTACTGCGATAAAGGTTAGTTTGCCGCAAAGATGCTGAGGCACTAAGTTTTCGCGCTCAATAGCAATCTTATAGCGAGTGAATAATCAAAATTTTCGCAATATATGTCATTTCGACGAAGGAGAAATCTCCGCAAGAAGCTCTATAAAGAATTTCAATTCTAAATGAAATTTGTAAATAATTATACTTCGATTAAAACAGAATTTCAGAGAAGAAATTTTAATCCATTTCCATATTTTTAGACAAATCCTCCCATTTTTGATCCAGACAAACTATAGTGCTTTCCATTATTACCGCGTTCACGTCAGAAGTGCTTTTTACTTGCGGACTTAGTACGGCCTTTCCATTTTCAAAATAAATATAAGCATCAACATTGCTGTCTCCCCAAAAGTATGGATAAACAATTGCGCTGTTTTCGGTGCTTTCGCTAACGTATTTTTCCATGCTAACGATAAAGGCAAACATGGGTAGCATTTCTACATAATTTTCGCTAAAAAACAGCATTCCCCATTGCCATTCTTCTTTCGCTTCATCGTAATCTGAAAAAGCCATTGCTTGTTTGTATTCCATCCATCCGTCAAGAACTTCCTGATTGGTGTTTTCATTGTAGGCATGAAGATATTCTGGCGTTAAATCCATTTTAGAATCCATTTCCCGACTGTCCCACCATTTTTGCCAATTGTCATTTAACGTTGGTTTTTCGGGAGCGCTGTTTAAAAAAAAATCCAGCTGCGATTTTGTGATTTTTACTTTACAGAATAGAGAACTTAATTCAGACATGGTTTAAGATTTTAATGAAACATAATTAAAACAATTGGCGATTTGTTTTAAATAATTTATTTTGAAATTGATATGAAGAAATAGATTGTAGCAATTACTAAGATAACCAATCCGATGAGTAGTAAGATGTCATCTTCGTTTGTTGTAACACCTTTTTTTACGAGATAAAACCGATGACTTAATAATCCAATTTCATAGCAAACTAAAAATGCGATAATTGCTAATACGCCATATATTGTGGCTAATCCGCCGCCACTGCTAAATGCGCCTTCGTGCACAAACCAAGCAATTATTAATACAAGCGGAAAAATTAGCAGTAACGATTTAATCAAGATGGGACTTCCTTTCCAAAATAATAATGCAATCAATCCAATTATTGGGAGTAAAAGCCAGCGTAGGAATACGGTCATATTATTTCGTTTTTATTCAGTTATTTTTTAGTTCGATACTATTTCCAGAATTTTTATTGAACGTAATAGTTTGGTTGGGACCTCCACAAAAGATTGTCAACGTTAATGTGCTGTCGGTTTCCTTTTTAAAAAGAATATCTTTTGCATTTCTGATTTTGATATTCAAATTATCATTCCTGATTTGCGAGTCGGTACATTTAAAAATTCTTTTTTCGATTGGGCCATTTTTCTCCATTACTTCAAGCCACGGAGACGTCATTGCGCTGTAGCCCACAATTTGAGCCCGATATTTATCATTTAAATTTTTATCAATATACAAACCTAAAGATGTGGTCGAAAGTAAAAGCGCATAAAAAGGAATCATCATTGGGATAATGCTTACTATCAAAGTCAATACTAGAGCTGCCAGAAGAAGCTTGGCCATGATTTTTTTCCAAAAAAGTACAATGACTACAAAGCTTGTAAAGAGCCAAATCCAAAATAATACAATATCACTATAATAACCACGTAAACTTATTTCTTTAAAATAATACAAACAACAGTTTAATGCTAGAAATAGGCTCATAATGAGATAAAATCTCAATACTATTTTGTTATTTCGACTCATACTTTTTTAAGATATAATGTAAAGTGAATACTGTAATTATAGAAAGAATAGAAATCGGTAAAAATGACAATGTGAATGTGTAAAATAATTCTTCTTTAAACCGAAAAGTGCTCCAAGAAGATTCGCGATCAACAAAAATGCCATAATTCCAGAAAAGCCATATTGAAATTAAGAATAATAATTGAAGAAAAACTTTTAAATAGCTGTTTTTAATGAAAGAAAGAAACAGAAAAACGATTGACAATAAAATTGCAGAAATTAAAGACATTAAATACGCGTCATAAGAAAAAGTACAGTCGAGGCATCCGCTTGAATTTCTTTCAGAAAGACTTCCCATTGCCCAATAAATTTGTATAAAAGTGGTTATGAAAATTATAATCGTGATTATAGTAACTTTTTTTAATAAAGGAAATAATTTGGTTTTTAAGGTTTGCTTCATTTGTTTTTTATTCTCTGAAAGGTTTATTTCTTATAAGTTCCTTAAAGACTGTGTGGTATTTTAGAATTTGAGGAATACAAAAATAGAAATAAATTTAAAGAAATATCTTTCAGGAATTGACATCTTTTAAAGAAAGTTTTAATAAAAAATGAAACGCTTAACCTTTTGATAATATGTTGAATAGTTTAAATTTTTACTTTTAATAAAACTTAAATTATGGAAATTAACTGGGTTGTAATAGGAGTTGTAGTAGTATTGGTTATCATCTTGGTTGTTTTGACAATTAGAAAAAATCAAAAAGAAAAAAAGAAATTAACCGATTTGTTAAATAATGATTTTAAAAAAGAAGAAAAAATAGACATTGATGTTGATGATTCAGCTAACGAAAAATAATTTACAATCCTATCAATTGAAAGTGTAAATCCTTGTAAATTAGGTTTTTACAAGGATTTATACGTTTAAGTGGAGAATACCGGATTCGAACCGGTCACCCCTTGCCTGCCAGGCAAGTACTCTAGCCAAATGAGCTAATCCCCCAAAGTCTTAGCAAATAAAGTCAAATAATTCTCAAAAAACAAATTTAGAAATCAATCAGACAAAATATTTTGCAAAAGCGTAACTTTACGTTTAAATTTATTTTTATGAGTTCTAAAAATCTAAATGGAAGTTTAGAAACTTCTTTTCAAAATACAATTGCAACAGTACAATTTGGTCATCCTGCAAGTAATTCTTTTCCACGTAAATTACTAGATGAACTTACAGCCGAAATTAATGCGTTAAGCCGAAATGAAAATGTTTCGGTTATAATTTTAAAAAGTGAAGGAGCAAAAACTTTTTGTTCCGGCGCTTCTTTTGATGAGCTTTTAAAAGTAGAAAACGAAGAACAAGGAACTGAATTCTTTTCTGGTTTTGCCCATCTGCTAAATGCCATGCGCAATTGCAGTAAAATAATAATTGGCCGTGTACAAGGAAAAGCAGTAGGAGGTGGTGTCGGAATTATTTCGGCCTGCGATTATGTTTTTGCAACACCTCAAAGTGATATTAAATTATCAGAATTGGCAATCGGAATCGGGCCTTTTGTTATAGAACCAGCGGTTTCTCGCAAAATTGGAAAAACAGCAATGACCGAAATGACGCTCGCAGCACACGAATGGAAATCGGCAGATTGGGCTTTTGAGAAAGGTCTTTATTCTGTTTTGACTGAGGTCAATACTTTGGATAATGACGTTAAAGACTTTGCTCAAAAATTAAGCACTTACAATCCCGAAGCTTTACAAGAAATGAAAAAGATTATTTGGGAAGGTACAGAACAATGGGAATCGCTTCTTTTTGAACGTGCCGCAATTACAGGTAAACTGGTTTTATCTGATTTTAGCAGAAATGCGTTACTGCAGTTTAAAAAATAGATCAATGAAATTCGAAATTCCAAATTCGAAATTCCAATTGCATTAAATTCCTATTGAAATCTGGAATTTTTCTTTATTTGGAATTTATTATTTAAACGGTTATTAATTCGTAAATTTGCCAGCTTAAAATTAAACATCGATGAGTAATATCAGAATTACAAAACAATTTAGTTTCGAAACCGGACACGCTTTGTACGGTTACGACGGAAAATGCAAGAACGTTCACGGACACAGTTATAAATTGTCGGTTACGGTTATTGGTTCGCCAATTACAGATCGATCGAATGTGAAATTCGGAATGGTGATTGATTTTTCGGATCTAAAGAAAATTGTAAAAGAAGAAATCGTCGATCAGTTTGATCACGCAACTGTTTTCAATCAGACTACACCGCACATCGAATTGGCAAATGAATTGAAAAATCGCGGTCACCACGTTATTTTGGTAGATTACCAGCCAACAAGCGAAAATATGGTGGTTGATTTTGCAGATAGAATTGTGGCACGCCTTCCAGAAGGAATTTCTCTTTTCTCTCTTAAACTTCAGGAAACAGAATCTTCGTTTGCAGAATGGTATGCATCTGATAATTTGTAAAATTCCAAAAATTAAATTCCAAATTCCAAACTCTTCGACTTCGCTCAGAGAGACAAAAGTCTAAAATTTAAAAATCTCAATGAAAAAAATATATTTTGCTTCAGATCAGCATTTTGGTGCGCCGACTCCAGAATTGAGCTTACCGCGCGAAAAGAAATTCGTGGCTTGGCTGGATGAGGTTAAGGAAGATGCAGAAGCAATTTTTTTATTGGGTGATTTATTTGACTTTTGGTTCGAATATAAAACGGTTGTTCCAAAAGGTTTTGTGCGCATTTTAGGCAAACTGGCCGAAATTCGCGACAGCGGCATCCCAATTTATTTTTTCGTAGGAAATCATGATTTATGGATGAATGATTATTTTGAAACCGAATTGAATATTCCGGTTTATCATGATAACAAAGAATTTACTTTTAACGGAAAAACTTTTTTAATTGGCCACGGCGACGGAAAAGGACCCGGAGATAAAGGTTATAAAAGAATGAAAAAGGTATTTACAAATCCGTTTTCAAAATGGCTTTTTCGCTGGCTTCATCCAGATGTTGGTGTAAGTTTAGCGCAATATTTATCGGTTAAAAATAAATTGATTTCCGGAGATGAAGACATTAAGTTTTTAGGAGAAGAAAAAGAGTGGCTGATTTTATACGCTAAACGAAAGCTTGAAACCAAACATTACAATTATTTTATTTTTGGTCATCGTCATCTGCCAATGATTCGTTCAGTTGGCGAAAATTCTGAGTATGTGAATCTAGGCGACTGGATTGGCTATTTTACCTACGGCGTTTTTGACGGTGAAAAATTCGAACTTTTAGAGTACAAGAAATAATTACTTTTTATTTGGATAAATTCCAATTTTGTGCGTTCTTAAAATGTAATTCGATAATTGTTTGCTGTTTGAAAGCTGAAAACTTATTGCATTTGAAGCTTTTTTCGGCATATGACATTCTACACAATTATCGGCCAATACTTTCTCAGGCATTGCTTGTAGCGTTTGTTCCTTATGTTTTAAACCTTGATGACAGCTCATACAGATCTTAGAGTAGGAAACCATGTTTTTTGAAGCATTTTCATGCGGATTATGACAGGTAATGCAATCCATTTTTTCACTGTTTATAAAACACTTACTCTGCGCCATTAAACGAAATTGATTCCCGTGAACATCAAATTGTGTCGTGTCATTTATACTTCTCGTTTCACGAAAGAATTCTGAAAGATTATCTCCAGGTTTAAATTCAAAGCGCGATTTTAATTTCATTCCATCATTTCCAGCATGGCACAAAGCACAGGCATCCAGTTTTTGCTGTCTGTTGAGGTTTTTAAAACTTGTAATGCTGTTGGCGATTTTAACGTTTGGATTTTTTAGATGAAATTCTGCATGCTTTTTTGCAGGTCCGTGACAGCGTTCGCAGTCAATTCCGTAAATAATAGTTTTTTTATTGATAATATCTTCCACATCCATCGACATAAAGTTTTTCTCTGCAGAACTTTGATCAGTCGTTCTGGAGCTGATATTTGAACTATGGCAGGCATAACAATCTTTAACAACCATGCGGTCAAAGTATGGTTTGTCGGCAGGAAAACCAGGGCTTGTTGCCCAGCTATTTACAGAATGATAAAAAGAAAGAGGCAGTTCGTAAGTATTGTTGTTTTTCCAATAAACAGATGTCTGCGCATGTTTGGTTCCAAAAACAATTTCAAATTTATACTTAGCTGTTTCTTTACCGTTTTTGTATAGAACCTGATACAAACTGTCGCCATGTTTTTCCATGACCAATTTGGTGTTTTTATCATAAATGAAAGTATGATTTTTAGAATCAAAATCTCCAGAAATATTTTCTATTACGGCTGGTGCAGTTGCTTTGAAGTGAGAACTGTGAAAGACCATTTCAGACTGCGTTTTGTGACATTGTACACAGCTTTCTGAACCCGCGTAATCGGTTCCGCGCGGATCTATATATTCTTCTGATTTATTGGTACAGCTGATCAGAAATAGTGAGATAATTAGAAAAACGGCTTTTTTCATTACTGTAAATATACTTTTTTTTGAATTGAATCAAAATATATTTCAATAATGAAAAAATATTCTTAAAATATTTAGAATGTTTCTTAGTTCATGCCAACTCCGTAGACATATTCGTCGAGTTCAATTTTGAATAGAGAACCTTCAACCAAATCTTTAATCGATTTTAATTCGGTCATATTTACAGCTAAATCTATAGAATTACAGGGTGTTTTTAATAGAAATTTATGGCACGAATATTTCATTTCACAAGCTTCGCAACAAGCATTTTCGATCATGCTGTCTTCAATCAAATCACAAAAAAGATTTAATTCCGGAATAGTAAAGTAAAAGCCGGTTTCTTTAAAAACCAATTGTACTTTATCTGAAATCGTACTATTATCATCTTTCCAGTAAAAAGCTATTCCAAAGTTGTTATGGTATATCTGTTCAATATCTCTCATTGTAAATCCTTTTAATTCAACAAATATAATTATTATTTATATTAATTCTAAATTAAAAGGTTGTAGAAACAATAAAATTATATAGACTGATGTCTTAAATCTTTTATTGACACATTGTGTTGAGGTAGAATGTCAAACTTTGACCGCTTTTGGACCAGTTTGCCATATTTCTTTCTCTGTAAAAACTATTTTCAGTTGCTGATACAGCCGTTGAAATCGCGAAGAATTTACTTTTTTCATTGCTTTTTACACTTTCAATCCATTGAATCGTAACGGCAATATCTCCCATTTCTTTGTCAAGATAAATATCGTATGGTTGTAGATCGAAGGTAAATAACCCAAGTTTGTTGTCTTTTACTTCAAAAAGGATATCTTTTTCAATTAAAATTGTGGAAGGAAGACCATTCTCAATTTTATAAAAATTCAATCTAAATTTTACCGATTTAAATTCGTTAGAAGTAATATTAAAATTAAAGTCGGTTATTTTGCAGTCTTTTTTGATTCGAAATTCCATTCCTCTTTCACGACTCAAATAATCGTCGACAGTTTTGTCTAAAGCAGTGAAAAAATTGAAATGCATAAGTCCTAATCCTTTTGCGCTTCTTCCAAATTGTTTTGGCTTGGGTTTTTTGAAAGAAACGACAACTTCTTTTAAAGTGTTTTCAGAAGGCGTCATTTTTACAACATTATTGCTAGATTTTAATTGACTAATTAAAACTTTCTTGGTTTCAAATCCAATATGAGAAAATAGGATAGTGTCGTTTGGATTCATTTTTTTATTAAGCTTTAAAACGAAATTTCCATTTGTATTTGATACTGTTCCAGAATTTTTCCTAGCAATGCCGATATTTACATATTCTAAAGCTGAACTGTTTTGAGAACTTTTGACATCGCCGGAAATAGTATTTTCCTGAGCGTAAATTGCAAAAGATAAAAACACAAAAAGTAGAGTAGAAGTATATTTCATTTGCTTTTTTTAAATAAAGAAATGAAATAAGATTAAAATTGAATGTTACTTTATCCAATTTTTAACATTTGACAGAAACTCATTTTGCTGATCTACAAATAAATAGTGAGAACAATTGTCTAAAAAAGCAAAGTGGTTTTTACCAGTGAGATTTTCAATTGATTTAATTTGTGCCGATGAAAAAATGCCATCCTGTTTTCCGTAAATTCCGTAAATTGGAACACCGCTGGCTTTTATTTTCTTTAAGATTGGTCGAGTGTCAATGTTATTTTGTTTTTCATTTTGATAAAAAAGCAAAGGTGCATTTTTGTTCCTAATATTGGTTTTGAAATACTCGCCCGCTTCGTATTGTGCATACAATTTTTTTGAAACCAAAGTTGGATGCGGCATTTTAAAAAAGTTGTTTTCACCAGCCAGTTCAAAACATTTTTTTCGATATTCGGCCGAATTTTTATCTAAATTTTCTACAACATTTATTCTTTTTAATTGTTCAGAATTAATGCTGTATTTCTTTTTTAAAGTATCTAAGATATGGTCGTAAGTTTCCTGCTGAGAAAACAAAGCGCCAGCCAAAACTAAAGCGCTGACATTCTGAGGATATTTGTTCGTATAAAGAGTCGCGACCAAACCACCAAAACTGTGACCAAGCAAAACTGCTTTTTTTAAATGGTACTTTTTATAGATAGAATTTAAATCCTGATAAGCTTCTTCATAAGTCAATTTTGCATTAGGATCTGCAGATCTTCCTTCGCCTCTTCGATCATAAGCAATAACATAAAAACCTTGATTAGTTAGATTTTGAGCTGTTGTTCCTTCAAATAAAGTGGCATTACCACTTGGACCGCCGTGAATAAAAATTATGGGTTTGTCCTTTTCGTTTCCGTATGTTTTAATATAAAGATTTTGTCCGTTTACGAAAAGAGACATTCCAAAAAATAAGCAAAGAAAAATAGACTTCATTTACTCCAGTTTATTATGATCTTCCATATCTCTATGAAGGTCTAAATTTCGAAATGTTGGTGATTTTAATGCTGTAACGACTACAGTCAGTAATGTAACGCTTCCTCCAAAAATAACAGAAGTTACAGCACCCATTAATTTGGCAGTGGCACCACTTTCAAAAGCCCCTAATTCGTTAGAAGATCCCACAAAAATGGAGTTTACAGCACCAACACGACCACGCATATGATCTGGCGTTTTAAGCTGTAAAATCGTCTGGCGAATTACTACCGAAATTCCGTCTGCTAGTCCGCTCAGGAATAAAGCAAAAACAGAAAGCCAGAATGACGTAGAAAAACCAAATAAGATAATCGATAATCCAAAAACAAATATGGCGACTAAAAGTTTCTTTCCGGCATTTTTATATAATGGCACATAAGCAGAAACAAGCATCGTGATAAACGCACCAACTGCTGGAGCGGCTCTCAATATACCAAATCCTTCTGCACCAACTTTTAAGATATCTTGAGCAAAAACTGGTAACAATGCAACTGCGCCCCCAAAAAGTACAGCAATCATATCAAGAGATAAGGCTCCTAAGACAATTTGGTTTTTAAATACAAAAGTCAAACCTTCTGTAAGACTGTCTTTTATTGATTCACCAATCTTTGGATTTAGGATTGGTTTTGTACTAATTTGAGATAAAAAAATTAAGGAAAGTATGGAGAATGCAAAAACCAAACACATCGACCAGTGAACGCCCATCCAATTAATTGAAAATCCGGCAAGAGCAGGGCCCATTACAGCGCCAACCTGCCAAACAGAACTGCTCCAAGTTGCTGCATTTGGATATGCTTTTTTAGGAATAATCAGTGATAGAAGTGAGAAAATAGTTGGGCCAAGAAATGCACGAACTAATCCGCCAAAAAAGACTAAAGTATAAATTGAATATAAAATAACATTGGAAGACCAGCCGCCAATAATTTTTGGCCACGTCAGTAAAAACAATCCAAAACTAATTACAGAAAATCCTAGAATACATTTTACCAACAAGCCTTTTTTCTCTCTTTGGTCAACAATATGACCGGCAAATAAGGCCATTGAAACGGCAGGAACGACTTCCATTAAACCGATAATTCCAAGTGAAAGCGGATCTTTAGTTAAACTATACACTTCCCATTCAATTACAATAAACTGCATTGACCAAGCAAAAACCATGGCAAAACGTAATAATAAAAATACGTTGAATTCTCTATAACGCAGCGCCTGATACGGATCCGGTTTATTTGATTTAATCTCTTCCATTTGTTCTAATGTCTTTCAGCATAAGCTGTGTTGTAACATTTCCGTTCCACTCGTTTTCACCCAAACAATAAGCGAGCTGAAAAGGATTTTGATTTTTTACGATGTTTATTTTTTTTCCTAATCCAAAACCTATAGCACCAATTCCCTCAGAATTGTTTTGTTTTACCCAAAGTCTCAAATGTTCATCTTCAGCTCCTAAAGTTTTGCCGTATCCGGTATCTTTTACATCCGAAGTCATAAAAACCGGCGTCATATTCTGCGGGCCAAAAGGCTCGAATTGTTTTAAAATTCGGATAAGTTTTGGAGTAATATCGGAGAAGTTAATTTCGGCATCAATTTCTATTTCAGGAGTTCGCATTTCAGGCTGAATTGTTTCTTGTACACATTTTTCAAAAGCTTCTTTGAAAAGTGGATAATTTTCAGCTTTTAAAGTCATTCCTGCAGCGTACATATGTCCTCCAAATTGTTCTAAATGTTCTGCGCAGGCATCTAAGGCATTGTAAACATCAAAACCTTTTACAGATCGGGCAGAAGCCGCATATTTATCACCGCTTTTTGTAAAAACCAAAGTAGGGCGGTAATAAGTTTCAATTAATCTCGAAGCTACAATCCCGATCACGCCTTTGTGCCAGTCTTCCTGAAAAACAACCGTTGAAAAACGTTCTTCTTCTTTGTTTTCTAAAATCTGCTGAAAAGCTTCTTTTGTAATTTTTTTATCTAAATCTTTTCGGTCTGCATTGTATTGTTCAATTTCCGAAGCAAATTGCTGGGCCTGATCGAAATCAAATTCAGTCAATAATTCAACAGCATGATTTCCGTGTTTTATTCTTCCTGCCGCATTAATTCGGGGAGAAATGATAAAAACAACATCTGTAATATCTAAAACTTTCTTTTTTACTTGATGCACCAATGCTTTAATTCCAGGTCTTGGCTCGCTGTTTATTACTTTTAAACCAAAGTAAGCCAAAACTCTATTTTCACCTGTAATCGGCACAATATCTGCCGCGATTGCCGTAGCAACCAAATCCAGATACGGAACTAAATCTTCTATGGTTTCATTTCTATTTTGACCTAAAGCCTGAATCAGTTTAAAACCGACACCGCAGCCACATAATTCATCATACGGATACGAGCAGTCTTCTCTTTTCGGGTCTAAAATCGCAACCGCATCAGGAAGAATATTGCCAGGTCTGTGGTGGTCACAAATAATAAAATCAATGTTTTTTTCTTTCGCGTAGGCGATATGATCAATGGACTTTATGCCGCAATCGAGAGCGATAATTAATGAAAATCCGTTGTCGTCGGCAAAGTCAATTCCTTTAAGAGAAATCCCGTAACCTTCGTCATAACGATCTGGAATGTAAGTGGCGATATTTGGATAATGTGATTTTAAATAAGAGGAAACTAATGAAACCGCTGTCGTTCCATCAACATCATAATCTCCAAAAACTAAAATATTTTCCTGCCTTTCAATAGCCTGTTCAATTCTTGCAACGGCTTTGTCCATATCTTTCATGAGATAAGGATCATGCAAATGTTCTAATGAAGGGCGAAAGAAATTCTTAGCATCTTCAAAAGTTTCAATACCACGCTGAATCAAAAGTGTTGCTACAAAATCTTCTACATTTAAGGCCTGTGCCAAATGTTTGATTTTATCTTCAGAAGGTTTTGGTTTTAAGGTCCAACGCATGGTTGATTTTAGATTTTAGAGTGTAGATTTTAGATTGTTGATGTCTGAAATCGTTTAATTTGATTGGTAATTTTTTTTGCCACGAATTGCACGAATTTTCACTAATTCAATTTGTGTTAATTTGAGTAATTAGTGGCAATCTTTAATCTGTTTTAATCTGCGAAATTTGTGGCAGAAATACTTTTTTAAATTTTGTCAAAGCTTTTTGGGTATATAATATAGAGTGTAAATTTCAGAAATCTAAAATCTACACTCTAAAATCTAAAATATTACTTCGCTTCCAAAGCATTGCCTTCAAACTGGATTCCGTCCCAGCCTAAGTTGATGAAATTTCTAATGTTTTGGTGGTTTGTTCCGTTTGGATCTTTTAAAACTTCTTCGAAATAAAAAGCTCCGAAACAGGCTAAAGTTTCTTCTTTACTTAAGTTTTGCAATTTGGCGAAAGAAAATAATTTACAAGAACCTGAATTTTCGCCTGCAGCGTTGTGTTGCGTTCCGTTTTGAAAAGCGGTTGGAGTAAAATTGTAATTTTCCTCGATTACTGCAATAGTTTCTGGGAATGTTATTTCTGTTGGAGTTTGTTTTACTTTTTCTAAAAAGGCTTGGATGCTCATGATATGTTATTCGTTTTTTTGCCACGAATTTCACGAATTTTCACCAATTAAATTCGTGATAATTGGTGTAATTCGTTGCAAACATTTTTTAATATATTTTAATTTGTGAATTCGGGGCAACTATTATTCTTCGTCATCATCCTTAGAAAACTTACTTTTCTTAGGTTCTTTTATTATTGTTTTTCCAGCAACGACAACTACGATTTCTCCGCGTGGTGCTGTTTTTTCAAAGTGTGCTAAAACTTCTTTTGCAGTTCCGCGTACATTTTCTTCGTGTAATTTTGATAATTCTCTTGAAACGCAGACTTGTCTGTCTTCGCCAAAATACTGAATAAATTCGGCTAAAGTTTTGACTAATTTATGTGGTGAAACATACAAAATCATCGTTCTTGTTTCTTCGGCTAAAGCCAAAAAACGAGTCTGACGTCCTTTTTTATCAGGCAGAAAACCTTCGAAAATAAATTTGTCATTTGGTAATCCGCTGTTGACTAAAGCTGGAACGAAAGCCGTTGCGCCAGGCAGACATTCTACTTCAATTTTATTTTCAACACAGGCACGCGTCAATAAAAAACCAGGATCTGAAATTGCCGGAGTTCCTGCATCTGAAATTAAAGCGATAGTTTCGCCGGCTTTTAAACGCGCAATTAAGTTTTCGGTTGTTTTGTGTTCGTTGTGCATATGATGGCTGTGCATGTGTGTGCCAATTTCAAAATGCTTCAACAATTTTCCACTCGTTCTGGTGTCTTCGGCCAAAATCAAATCGACTTCTTTCAGAATGCGAATGGCACGAAAAGTCATGTCTTCAAGATTGCCAATAGGCGTTGGAACGATATATAATTTAGACATAATTTGTTATTAGTGAAATGTAAAAAGTGAAAAGGATTATGAGAATTTCTTCTCTACAATTCCCAAGAAACGTTCTGCGTAATCGTCTTTTCCTTCCCAATTATTATAATCAGGTTTAACCATGTTTTCAATAAATTCTTGTGCTTCACTATAAGAATCAAAGGTTAAAAGCTGATTTAAAACGCGGCTGTAGTCTTCTGTACTGTTTCCAAAAAGATTTTTAGTAAAAGCAATTCTGTCATTCAAATCAATATGAAAACCTTTTGCCATTTTTTCATTTAAACTTACCGCTTTTGGCTGTGTAGGAGTTTCAAGAATGGCTGTTTCTACTTTTTTCTCTTCTTTAAAATCAGTAATTGAAGGGGTTTTAGCCGGTGGAACTGCTTCAAAACTATCTACTTTTACAAACTGAGCGTCGGCATAATTTACTCCAAAATCTTCAAAAAGAATGGTTGGTATACTCGAAGTTTCGATTTTTGGTTCCTCTTTTATTTCTTCTTTAATCTCTTCCGTTTCTAATTCAAACGCAGGTTTAAAATCTGGAATTGGTTTTAAATCACTTACAGTCGTAAACGAAAGTTCTTCTGGATTATTCTTTGATTCTTCTACTTCAGTTTCTTTTTCTGCTTCCAGTTCAATAATTTCAGAAACAACTGGCTCTTCTGTTCTTTCTACAACAGATTCAATAATTTCGGCAGTAATTGGTTCTGGTGTTTCTTCAATAATAGATTCAGAAAATTCAGCAGCGATTGGTTCCTCTATTTCTTCTGCAATTGGTTCAGGAATTGCAGCAGTGATTTCTTCTGAAACTTCTGGTTCGTAAGATTCCTCAAGTTCAATTACAGCAGCAGGGCTTTCTGTCTCAGATGGAACAGGAACTATTTCCTCTTTATCAAAGATTGTTTCTAATTCTGAAGCAATATCGTGTTGACCAATTGTTGGTTTTGCAGCGTCAAAATTCTCTTCTACAAATTTCAATACCGCTAATTTCTCATATAATTTCTGAGTTTCAAGATACAATTGATTGATATCGGATTTGTTTTTAAGTTTCAAAATTCGATGTGCAATGCTGATTAAATCGGCTTCCAATTTTTTTTTCATAACTGTTGAAATTATAGTGAATAAGGTATTTTAGTGTATTTAATGTCTGAATGTCTTTATTATGAAAGAAATCCAAAAGATATTTTTTTATTTCTGTTAATAAGCGTTCGCGAATCTCCGATTTGATAAAAATTTTCTACTTTTGAAAAAATGTAAAACAGCACATTTTTACGTCGATTTATTACCAGTACAAAGTAATAAAAACTATTCATTTTTAAAGGCAGAAAAATACAAAATGTTTCTCGAAAATACAGTAAATCACAAAGAACAATTTGGTTGGATTGAAGTTATTTGTGGATCAATGTTTTCGGGTAAAACCGAGGAATTAATCCGCAGATTAAAACGCGCTCAATTCGCCAAGCAAAAAGTCGAAATTTTCAAACCCGCAATCGATACCCGTTATCATGACGAAATGGTAGTGTCGCACGATGCTAATGAAATTCGTTCCACTCCAGTTCCCGCAGCTGCCAATATTTTAATTTTGGCACAAGGCTGTGATGTGATCGGTATTGACGAAGCTCAGTTTTTTGATGATGAAATTATTACGGTTTGTAATGATTTGGCCAATCAGGGAATCCGCGTAATTGTTGCCGGACTTGATATGGATTTTAAAGGAAACCCTTTCGGGCCTATGCCGGGACTTATGGCAACGGCAGAATATGTGACCAAAGTACACGCCGTTTGCACGAGAACTGGAAATTTGGCTAATTACAGTTTTAGAAAAACAGATAATGATAAATTGGTGATGCTTGGTGAAACAGAAGAATACGAGCCACTTAGCCGTGCAGCGTATTTTAATGCAATGAAGAAAATCCAAGAAAAATAAATTTTAACTTTATTAAGAAGTGAAAGTAAAATGAGAAAACAGAATATTTTATTATTAATTATAATTGGTGTTGCTTTAGCCTTAGCAGCTTTTTTTCAGTTTTATCTTTCTGAAAATGCAGATGAAGTAAATTCCGAGGTAACCGAATTAGTTGCCAAATACAATAAAAATTGCCCGCTTAATATTCAGGAAGGCATTCGTTTAGATAGTGTGACTTTGCCTGAGGAAAGAACTGTTCAGTATAATTTGACATTGTTGAATGTAGAAAAAGAAAAAGCAGAGATCAATGTAATTCACGACGAGATTCAAAAAAGTCTAATAAGTACCGCCAAATCAAATGAAGGGCTTCAGGTTTTTAGAGATAACGATTATACTTTGATTTACAGTTACAGCGACAAAAAGAAAGCGTTTTTGTTTACTGTGAAAATATTGCCAGATCAATATAAATAATTAGAAGGTTCACATATAGCAAACCCTACAGGTTTTAAAAACCTGTAGGGTTTGTTGTTTTTAGATCTTTTAAAATAATATTCAGGATTTCAATTATATTCCATAGGAATATTTCAGCGGTAGAATCATAAATGGTTTTGTGTTGTGTCCTGCAGAGACACCTGATTTAACGGTAATTTATTTGTTCGATTAATCAAACGTTCCTACGGAACCAATATTTAACTATACATCAAATATTTTCTACCAATGAGACATTCCGTAGGAATGAATCATATCTTGAAATAACTTAACTTCTTTAATGAAAAAACCTAACAGGTTTTAAAACCTGTTAGGTTTGGTATTTTGATATAAAGGCAGAGAAAACCTAAATTTTCTTTCTCATTCTAGCAACTGGAATATCCAATTGTTCACGATATTTAGCAATAGTTCTTCTTGCAATTGGATATCCTTTTTCCTTCAGGATTTCAGCCAATTGATCGTCTGGAAGCGGTTTCTTTTTATCTTCTTCTTCAATTGTATTCTTAAGAATCTTTTTGATTTCTAAAGTCGAAACATCTTCGCCCTGATCATTTTTCATGGCTTCAGAGAAAAATTCTTTAATCAGTTTCGTTCCGTATGGTGTTTCAACATATTTACTGTTGGCAACACGCGAAATCGTCGAAATATCCAAACCAACCATGTCCGCAATGTCTTTTAAGATCATTGGTTTTAATTTGGTTTCGTCACCGTCTAAGAAAAATTCTTCCTGATAATGCATAATCGCATTCATGGTTACAAAAAGCGTTTCCTGACGTTGTCTAATCGCATCGATAAACCATTTGGCTGAATCCAGTTTTTGTTTGATAAACTGAACCGCATCCTTCTGCGCTGATGACTTATCACGAGAATCTTTATACGTCTGCATCATTTCCTGATAATCTTTAGAAACGTGCAGGGGAGGAGCATTTCGTCCGTTTAGAGTCAATTCCAATTCTCCGTCAACAATTCTGATTGCAAAATCGGGAACCACATTTTCCGTTACTTTATTGTTTCCTGTAAAAGAACCGCCCGGTTTTGGGTTTAATCTTTCAATTTCGTGAATCGCTTTTTTAAGCTGTTCGTTAGAAACACTGTATTTCTGTAATAATTTATCGTAATGTTTTTTCGTAAAAGCGTCAAACTGATTTTCGATAATATCAATCGCCAGATCAACATATTCTGTTGGCGTTTTATGCTTTAACTGCAATAGCAAACATTCCTGCAAGTCACGCGCTCCAACTCCCGAAGGTTCTAGTTCGTGAATCACCTGAAGCATTTTCTCGACCATTTTCTCATCGGTATAAATTCCCTGAGTAAAAGCCATGTCATCTACAATATCCGGAACGCTTCTGCGGATATAACCCATGTCGTCAATACTTCCAACAAGGAATTCAGCGATTTCGCGTTCTTCATCGTTTAAAATAAAAGTATTCAACTGATTGATTAAATCCTGATGAAAACTAATTGGCGAAGCAAAAGGCGTTTCACGTTCTTCGTCTTCACTGTAATTATTCACCTGAGTTTTATAATCAGGTGTATCGTCGTCGCTTAGGTATTCGTCGATATTAATGTCATCTGCTTCGATTCTGTCAGATTCTGCATCATCATAATCGTCGTAGTCTTCATTGGCGAATTCATCGGCTTCGTATTCGTCTTCTTTTCCAGCCTCAAGAGCCGGATTTTCGTTCATTTCTTCTAATAAACGTTGCTCAAAAGCTTGCGTAGGCAATTGAATTAACTTCATCAGCTGAATTTGCTGCGGAGATAATTTTTGTGATAATTTTAAATTTAAAAATTGCTTTAGCATTTATAATGTTTAATCGTTTATTTGTTTAATCGTCAATTCGTTTCTTCGTGAAAATCGGTTAACCGAATGAACGATTAACCGATTAAACTATTTTAGAATTCCGCACTTCCAGGAGTTCTTGGGAAAGGAATTACGTCTCTAATGTTTGTCATACCTGTTACAAACAATACCAAACGCTCAAATCCTAAACCGAAACCTGCATGAGTTGCAGAACCAAATCTTCTGGTGTCCAAATACCAGTATAATTCTTCTTCGTCGATATTTAAAGCTTTCATTTTCTCCACCAAAACGTCGTAACGCTCTTCTCTTTCAGAACCTCCAACGATTTCTCCAATTCCAGGGAAAAGGATATCCATTGCGCGAACTGTTTCTCTTCCTGGTTCTGTGTTGTCGTTCAAACGCATGTAAAACGCTTTAATGTTTGCTGGGTAATCGTATAAAATTACCGGACATTTAAAGTGTTTTTCAACCAAGTAACGTTCGTGTTCAGATTGTAAATCTGCTCCCCATTCTGTAATAAGGTATTGGAATTTCTTTTTCTTATTTGGAGTTGAATCTCTCAAAATGTCAATTGCTTCCGTATAAGAAACACGTTTGAAGTTGTTCTCCAAAACGAAGTTTAATTTATCCAACAAAGCCATTTCGCTTCTTTCCGCCTGAGGTTTTGATTTTTCTTCTTCTAAAAGTCTTCCTTCCAAGAATTTCAAATCATCTCCACAATTATCTAAAGCATATTTAATTACGTACTGAATAAAATCTTCAGCCAAATCCATGTTGTCGTCAAGGTCGTTGAAAGCAACTTCTGGCTCAATCATCCAAAACTCAGCAAGGTGACGAGAAGTGTTTGAATTCTCTGCTCTAAAAGTTGGTCCAAAAGTATAAATCTGTCCCAAAGCCATAGCAAAAGTTTCACCTTCTAATTGTCCAGAAACCGTTAAGTTCGTATGTTTTCCAAAGAAATCTTTTTTGAAATCAATGTTTCCTTCTTCATTTTTTGGAAGATTATCCAATGGTAAAGAAGTTACCTGAAACATTTCTCCGGCACCTTCAGCATCAGCTCCCGTAATAATTGGCGTGTTTACATACACAAACCCTTTTTGTTGAAAATAGCTGTGAACTGCATACGATAATACCGAACGCACACGCATAATTGCCCCAAAAGCATTTGTACGTACACGTAAATGTGCATTTTCACGTAAAAACTCCAAAGAGTGTTTTTTCGGCTGCATTGGAAATTTCTCCGCATCAGAATCTCCAAGAATTTCAAGTTTGTTTACCTGAATTTCATATTTCTGACCCGCACCTTTACTTTCCACCAAAGTTCCAATTACAGAAACCGCAGCTCCAGTCGTGATTCTTTTTAAAGTTTCTTCAGGTGTATTTTCAAAATCAACAACACATTGTATATTATTAATGGTAGAACCGTCATTTAGCGCGATGAACTGATTATTTCTAAAAGTTCTCACCCATCCTTTTGCATTCACTTCCTGTAGCGTCGTCGTACTGTTTAATAAGTCTTTAACCTTTGTGTGTCTCATTTTAATTTTAGATTTATAGATTGCTGATTTTACATTAAAATAAAACCAGTGTTTTTATATCGAATTGCAAATATAAACGATAATAATTAATTTTTGAAGCTGTTTCCCGCTCTTCGCTGTATCTTTCTATTTTTAAAGAAAAAATAGAAAGGATGCCGCTTCGATCGGGGCTAGGGCACTCGGTTTCAAAAGAAATAATTTTATTGAGATTTAGTATTTCTCTCATTTTTGTCATTTCGACGAAGGAGAAATCTCAGCAAGTAGCTCCGTCTAGTATTTCCTAGCTTTGCGGAATATGTTGCGGAGATTTCTCCTTCGTCGAAATGACAAAATGGTTTTATTCCTTATGCTAATTTTTGTATTTCTTAAGACTCTCATTTAATACTTTCATAAGTTCGGCATGATTTATTTGCATTGAAACTGCTGAAAGACAAAAAGGTGAACCGTAATTATTTAAATTAAATTGTATTAGTTTTTTTCTTATTTGATTAGTTTCAATTTCAATCCAATAATCAGGATTGTTAACTTTAATAAGCACCATTTTTTGACTTTGAATTTTTAGTTCAAAAAATCCTTCAATATTTTTCCAATTTATAAATTCTGTTGAATTCTTTTTCGGATTAACATTAATTCCATTTTTATCAATAATTAGAAAAAGTTTGTTTTTTACTAATTGCTTAATTGAAAGATACGCTCCTAAACCGAAAAATAAAACGGAAATAATTCCAATCCCTTTTAAGAAAATTGGACTTCCTCTATAGCTTGCTAAATTTTCAGCATCCTTAAACATCCAAATTCCTCCAATGATAAATAGAAGAGAGCCAATTAATAATAAAAACGTATTTTTCTTACTTGAATAAATTTCGATTTTTTTCATTGCTTTTTAATTCGCGCCAATTCGTGTCAAATAAAAACCTTTATTTCTCCAAATTCTCCAGTTCCTCTTTTTTAGTTTTCTTTTTCTCAAAAGTCAAAACCAGCGAAGGCAGCACAACCAAATTAGCAAACATTGCAAAGACCAAAGTACAAGAAATTAATCCTCCCAATGCGATTGTACCGCTGAAACTTGATAATGTAAAAGTTGCAAAACCTAAAATCAAAACAATAGAAGTATAAAAAGTACTGACTCCAGTTTCTCTTAAAGCACTGAAAACCGATTTTTTGACTTTTCCGCGGTTTTGAATCAGGTCATGTTTGTATTTTGCCATAAACTGAATCGCATTATCAACCGAGATTCCGAAAGCGATACTAAATACCAAAATCGTAGAAGGTTTTAACGGAATTCCAAAATAGCCCATTAATCCCGAAGTAATACAAAGCGGTAAAATATTCGTAATCAAAGAAGCTGCTACCATTTTAAAGGAACGGAATAAGTACAACATCAAAATCGCAATCGTTAAAATCGCAAAAAGCAATGATTCAATTAAATTATGCGCCAAATAAGTAGTTCCTTTCTGGAAAACTAACGCTTTTCCGGTAACGGTAACTTCAAAACGGTCTTTCGGGAAAATTTCATCAATTTTTTTGTGAAGTTTTCCTTCTACTTTTGCCATTTCATCAGTTCCAATATCTTTCATGAAAGTTGTGATTCGAGCGTATTGTCCAGTCGAATCAACGTAGGCTTTCATTAAATTTTCTTTGCTGTTTTTGGTCGCGTTTTTAGCATAACTCAAAATAAAAGTCTGTTCCTGCGAAGTAGGTAATTGGTAATATTCTGGATTTCCGTTGTAGAAAGCCTGTTTAGAATATTTAACCAAGTTCACAATCGAAACTGGTTTTGCCAATTCAGGAATTTCTTGAATTGTATTTTGCAATTCGTCCATTTTACGAATAGTAGACGCTTTCATAACACCTTTTTTCTTTTTGGTGTCAATCATGATTTCCAACGGCATTACTCCGTTAAATTCTTTTTCGTAAAATAAAATATCTTTAAAGAAAGAAGCACTTTTTGGCATTTCGCCAATCAAACTTCCCGAAACTTTCATTTGTCTTACACCATTGATACTAATAATAAAAAGGATTGCGTAAATCGTGTAAACAATTGATTTTTTGCTCTTAATTATATTGGCAACTACATTTAATAGAGTTGAAATATAAGTTTTATCTAAATGGTATAAATGTTTTGCTTTTGGCAGTGGCATGAAACTGTAAATAATCGGCACAATAAAAAGCGTCAAAGTATAAACAGAAAGCACGTTGATTGAAGTTACCAATCCGAATTCAAAAAGCAATTCGTTACCCGTAATCATCAAGGTTGCAAAACCAATTGCAGCCGTAAGATTGGTCATTAAAGTCGAAGATCCAATTTTAGAAATAACACGCTGTAAAGCTTTTGCCTGATTATTGTGCAATTTGATTTCCTGCTGATATTTATTGATCAGGAAAATACAGTTGGTAATACCGATTACGATAATCAGCGGTGGAATAATAGCCGTTAAAATCGTGATTTTATAACCAAATAATCCAAGTGTTCCAAAAGACCAAGTTACGCCGACAATTAAAATACAAATCGAAATAAACGTCGCTCTAAACGAACGGAAAAAGAAAAAGAAAATTAGAGAAACCGTAAATAATGAAGCTCCAATAAACAATCCAATTTCGCCTTTCATGTTATCCGCATTGATTGTTCGGATGTATGGCATTCCAGAAACTTTCAAATCAATTCCGGTTGTTTTTTCGAATTTATCGATTTTCGGAACTAAATTTTGAAGTATAAAAGTTTTTCTTTCAGCTGTATTTACCAGTTTTTTATTGATATAAACCGCAGAACGAACACTTCCGCTTTCTTTATTGAATAAAAGCCCTTCGTAAAAAGGCAGATTATGGAATAAATCGTATTGAATATTTTTTAAATAAGCTGGATCAAAGGCTTTCTTTTGGTCGATAAACGGAGTTAAAACGAATTTTTCGTTAACTGTATCTTTTTCCAGTTTTTTCAAATCATTTAAGGAAACAACCAAATCGACTTCCTTTGATTTTTTTAAGCCAGTCATTAATTCATTCCAAGCCGCATAATTTTTTGGAGTAAAGAATTTAGGATCTTTAAAACCAATTACGACAAGGTTTCCTTCTTCACCAAATTTGTCTAGGAATTTCTGATATTCTTTATTTGCAATATGATCTTTAGGAAGCAGGTTTGCTTCAGTATAAGTCATAGAAAGGTTTCTCCACTGCAAAGCAAGGAAAACAGTTAAAACTGCTAATATTATTAAAATAGTTATTCTGTTTTTAAGTATGATTCGGGCTAATTTTTCCCAAAATCCAACTTGAATCGCGTTTTTCATAAAATCTTTAAAAATGGTTGCAAATGTAGTGAAAAGTGCTCGAAATCATAATCAATCGCCTGTATTTTACTTAATGTTAACACAATATTTGAAAGTTTTTGGTTTGTGATATATTTCTTTCTTTTGACTGTTTAGTTAGCAGCTTTTCTCATATTTGCAGTAATTTTATAATGAAGAAAAATAACCGTTTCATTCGCACCAAACCAAAAACTATTGCAAATGCAGGATAACAACGCCATAACGTATATTTTTTTAGCAATTCTTTTATTGCTGGTTATCATAATTTGTTTTATGATTTATCAATTACTACAGGCAAAAAAAGCAAAAGATGATGCCGAAAGGAGTTTTTATGCGCTTGAAGTTAAGGTCAATGATCTGCAGTTGGAAAACTTAGAATCTAAACTAAATCCGCATTTGTTTAAGAATATTTTAAATTCGATTCAGTCGCACGCTTATCAAACTTATTTTGCCTTAGATAAATTGGCCAATGTTCTGGATTATATTTTATATGAAAGCAAGAAGAAATTTGTAACGGCAAAGGAAGAAATTGATTTTGCGCTGAATTTAATCGAAATCAATAAAATTAAAATCAGTCCGCTTTTTGAATTAAAAATCAAAACCAATATTAACAAAGAAGACAAATTGTACGATCAGCCGTTACTGGCACCGCTGATTTCGATTGATTTGATTGAAAATGCTTTTAAACACGCCGATCTTCAAAGTGCCGACGCTTTTATTTCGGTTGTTTTTGAGTTTAAAGATAATGCGTTTTTTATGACGGTTTCGAATAAAATCTCCGATAAAAAAGTGTTGAAAAAGGAGCGAAGCGGTTTTGGTCACGCCACTCTAGAACATCGTCTGAGAATCATTTATAAAAATAACTTCAAACTCGATAAGTTTATAGAAAACGACGTTTATATTGCTCATCTAAAAATTGATTTACTTGAATACAAAACTGAAATGCTTGCTTCTGGACGATGAACTTCCAGGATTAACCTACCTAAAAATGCTCTGCGAACAAATTCCGGAACTGGAAATTGTAAAAACGTATAACAATCCAGAAAAACTTTTGAATGATATTTCGATTCTGGATTTCGATTTGTTGATTTCGGATATTGAAATGCCTGGAATTGACGGGCTTCATCTTGCTGAAAAACTTCAGGATAAAATGGTTATTTTTTGTACGGCTTATAAAGAATATGCCGCAGAAGCATTTAATATTGATGCCGTCGATTATATAACAAAACCTGTAAAACTGGAGCGCCTGCAAAAAGCGGTTTCAAAAGCCTTTGAACGCTTTGAGAAAACAGATACAGCTAAAAAATTTATACAGCTCAATACAGACAAAGGAAAAACATTGTTATATTTTAATAAAATTGAGTTGATAAAAACTGCCCCAAGTGACAGCCGTGATAAAACAGTCCTGCTTACTGATGGAAGTTTTTTGAATCTAAAAAACGTTAAATTTGATACGCTTTTAAACGAACTTCCAGAAGCCGATTTCTGCCGTATCAACAAAAAAGAAATTGTTGCCGTAAAAGCGATAAAGTTCTTTAATCATAACGAAATTGTGCTGCATCATCTTGAGGAAAACAATAAAAATACGACTTTGATTCTAAGCGAAACCTATCGTTCGGACTTTTTGAAAAAGGTGAAATTATAACTTATTACAAAGTTTTTCGGACTTATTACATAGATTGAAAATTAGCTCCAAATTTACTTTTTCACTTGAACCTCAGTTCTGATATTTGCCGCAATAAATTAAAAGAACGAGTTATGAATAACATTAAAAACTCTTTATTCTACGTAACTATTATTGGAGGTTTTACCGCTCTGATATATTGGGTAATTTCAAAAGGCGCAGCACTTGAAGTGGGGCGAAATATCGTTAAGAAAAAAATCGAAAGTAACCACTGGAATGATTTCCTTCATTCTATGGTTGACAATTTACAGCATCCGTTAGCAATTTTATTGGCTCAAATTGTTACTATTATTTTAGTAGCACGTTTGTTCGGATGGTTTTTTAGAAAAATCGGGCAGCCATCTGTAATTGGCGAAATGATTGCCGGAATTGTTTTAGGACCATCTTTGGTCGGAATGTATTTCCCAGAATTTTCGGCAGCTTTGTTTCCAAAAGAATCTTTAGGAAATTTACAATTTTTAAGCCAAATCGGTTTAATCCTTTTCATGTTTGTTATTGGGATGGAACTGGATTTAAAAGTACTAAAAAACAAAGCGCACGACGCTGTTGTTATCAGCCACGCCAGTATCGTTATTCCATTTGCTTTAGGATTAACTTTAGCTTATTTTATCTATCATACTTTTGCACCAATTGGAGTTGAGTTTTCTTCTTTTGGTTTGTTTATGGGAATTGCCATGAGTATTACCGCATTTCCAGTCTTGGCAAGAATTGTTCAAGAACGCGGCTTACAGAAAACGAGATTAGGTACAATTGCAATAACTTGTGCCGCTGCAGATGATATTACAGCTTGGTGTATTCTGGCGGTTGTAATTGCGATTGTGAAAGCGGGGTCATTTACAAGTTCCTTATATGTTATTGGTCTGGCAATTTTATATGTAATTATAATGTTGAAAATCGTTCGTCCGTTCCTAAAACGTGTTGGAGATTTAAATTCGACAAGAGAAAGTTTAAATAAGCCGGTTGTTGCGATCTTTTTTATCACACTTTTAATCTCAGCGTATGCTGCAGAGTTAATCGGAATTCATGCTTTATTCGGAGCTTTCTTAGCGGGAGCAATTATGCCGGAAAACAATAAATTCAGAAATATATTTATAGAAAAAGTAGAGGACGTTTCTATTATCGTTTTATTACCTCTATTCTTTGTCTTCACAGGTTTACGTACACAAATCGGATTGCTTAATGATCCTTATTTGTGGAAAATTACAGGTTTGATTATTGCAGTTGCCGTTGTTGGAAAATTCTTTGGAAGCGCATTGGCAGCAAAATTTGTCGGGCAAAATTGGAAAGACAGTTTAGCTATTGGAGCTTTGATGAATACGCGTGGTTTAATGGAACTTGTTGTTCTAAATATTGGTTACGATCTTGGAGTTCTTTCCACAGAGATTTTTACCATGATGGTAATTATGGCTTTGGTTACAACATTTATGACTGGTCCGGCTTTAGATTTTATAGGATTTATTTTTAAAGATAAAATAACAAGTGTGCCGCAGGAAATTGGCAGTAAAAGCAAATACAAGATTCTGCTTTCGTTTGCAACTCCAGAAAGAGGGAAGAAGCTTTTGAAAATTGCAAACAGCTTGGTTAAAAAACAGCCCGATAATTCGATTGTAACAGCATTGCATTTGTCATTAAGTACAGAAATACATTCATTTGATGTTAAAGATTATGAACGTAAAATGCTTGTTCCAGTTATAGAAGAATCAAACCGTTTAAATCAAAATATCGTGACTCTTTTTAAAGTTTCTAATGATATTGATACTGATATTATCGATTCTGCCAATCAAGGAGAATATGATTTGTTATTGGTTGGTTTAGGACAATCCATTTTTGACGGAACGCTTCTTGGAAAAATTCTTGGTTTTACAACCCGAATAGTAAATCCAGATCGTTTGATTGATAAATTTACAGGAAAAGAAGGTTTGTTTGAAAATAATCCTTTCGATGAAAGAACGCGTCATATTATTGCCAAAACGAGAATGCCGGTTGGTATTTTTATCGATAAAGATTTAGAAGAAGTAAATCAGGTATTTATTCCTATTTTTAGTAAAGAAGATTCTTTTTTAATTGAATATGCTAAAAAGCTGATCAATAATAATGGTTCTCAGATTACGGTTCTGGATGCCAGCGGAGAAGTGAAAAATACTCGCGAAATGCAGGAAACGATTCGTTCAATTGAGCAGATTGCACCCAACCATATCATGATTATGAATGATCGAACACTGAAAAAAGAATTTTTAGACGGACAAAACTTAATGATTATAAGTTTAGACAGCTGGAAAAAATTAATTGAATCTCAAAGTATCTGGTTGAACAATACACCTTCAGTTTTGATTTTGAAACCATAAAAAATTTTAAATTCCAATATTTTTAAATTCCAAATTCCAATTTTTATGATTGGGATTTGGGATTTTTTTTTACGATTAAACTGCGCACAGCTTATTTTCAAAGTTTAAAATTTTGACAAAGATTTTCTTTGTGAATTCTCGCAGTAAAGACAATTTTTCATTTTGAAGTAAGATATGATCTATCAAAAGGAATATTTTAAAGTAAAAAATATTTGAAATTAAATATTTACATTTGTAGGATTATTCTTTTAATTATGTGATATGCAAAAATTTGACGACACCCAGCTTTACAAATTATTACTTCAAAAGGATTTTTCGAAAATTAAAGAGTTTTTAGAAAAATTTTGGATTAAATAGTGTTGATCGAGATGGTCGCACATTTTTGATGTCAGCCATAGTAGATGGTGATACAGAAATGGTAAAAGAGCTTTTGACTCTTGGTTGTGGAATAGACAATAAAGATAATAAAGGTTTAACAGCACTTCATTTAGCTGTAATTAATAATAAAATTGATACTGTAAAAGTACTTCTTTCATTTAATGCTGATGTAAATGTTGTTGATGATATTGGTAATTCAGCTTTGTTTCGTGCAATTGCAAATAAAAATTCGGAGATAATCAATTTTCTTTTGGAAAAAGGATCAGATATCAATTTAGCAAATAAGCACGGTATCTCCCCTAAAGATCTTTTAGATTGACCTTTGTCAAAGTTTTAAACTTTGACAAAGGTTTTTCACCAATATTTGTTATCCCGAAGATGATGACACTAGTATCTTCGGTTTATACAAAATTATACGTCTTCGTGCCATATTTGTTTTAACAGTATTCCTTTCTTAAAAACTTCTTCTGTTTCGTCTTCAAAATTAACTTCAACTATATAATCTTCATCATCATCAGATTGTTGAACCCAATCAACCCATTCAATCGTAGGAGATAAATCTCCATTTTCTCTTAGTATTCTATATCCTTCACCAAGGTTTTCAGAAAGTACTTCTTCAATTTTTTCTAAATCCATTTTGTTTAATTTTTGACATTATTAATTTCTTTTATTTGGAATAATTTCATCTTACAAATAGTAAAGAGTGTTATATGAATAATAAACTACTACAATAGTAATTGTTTTGATGAACTTCGTTAGCTTAAATAAGATAGAAAAATGATAGAATCGGACAATTATAGAGTAACCTTTGTCAAAGTTTAAAACTTTGACAAAGATTTTCGTTCTGAATTCGCATTTTTTTTGTTTCCAATTGAGTATCGTAACCACAATTTTGTCTTTACGATCCCGAGGTTTCAGGAGAGAAATCACAGTAGAAGTTCCTTTTAATAAAAAGATCAATCATTGTAGAATCCCGCGTGTGATCCTTCGTTTCTCAGGATTGACAAACATGACGTTGTAATTGGAATTTGGAATTAGAGTTTGAAATTTTAACTTAATTAGTTTTGGAATTTGGAATTTAAAAAGATTGGAATTTTTAATCTAATTAGGTTTGCAATTTAATTTACAATCCCAAGTCAAGTACATAAGAAATCTTAACCGCTATATTATCCTCAAATTTCAATAATTGGTTAGGGCCATAACGATAGAATCCGCCAAGGCCGAAACCTTTGTAGATTTTATTCAATTCAATTCCTGATTCAAAGAAACCTTTATCGAGTGTTTTGTAAGCAGGTCCGACGTGCTGTTCAGGATTTTCCATATTTCCCCATGCCATTCTCGTTACTAAAACTAACGAAGGACGAACTTTTTTCATAATTCTAATACGGTCAAATCCATGTTTGATCTGAAACATTAAATATTGACTAGAGAAAAACTCATTAAAATACATGGTTTCAAAAGCATTTCTTCCCGCAAAAGTAATACGCTGAATAATAGTTTCTTTGGTCAAATTATTTGGAGAAGTATTATACAAATGCGTTATCGGAACATCTCCAATTGCATAACCCGCTTGTAAAAGTAAACTGGTCTTCTGACGGTTTAGATATTGTTTTTCGTATTCTGCTTTAAAATCTATTTTGCTAAAAGTAAAATCGTTGCCCAATACATTTGGTAAAGACTGCGTGTATTGAAAAGTAAATCTCGGAAATCTTTTATCGCTTTCATTTCTTCCAGTTGGAGTCTGCATAAACTCGCTGAAAGGCGCCCATACAATAGAAAGCATGGCCGTCGTCATGACATAATTCGAATATAAATTTCCGTTTAAATTAAAAAGATAATCAAATTTTGGTTCAATATAATTTCGGGAAAATTCTAAAACGGCCTCAGTTTTTGGGATAAATTTGGTCTGGATATTACCTCTCCATCCTGAATATTCATAAAAAGTACTAATGTTAATTGGCCTTGGATCATAAATCTTAAACACGCGTTTGTCTACGCTGAAAACCGTACTAGCAATTTCGCGCACGTCATCTGCATAATAACCATTAAACCACGTATTAGTATATTTATCTAATAAAACGCCGGCGCCAAGACTGTATTTAAAAACACCGTCTTTTGTTCCGTAAGCGGTATAACTTTCAAGGCGGAAGTTTTTAGATAAACGGTCATTTGTAATACCGCCTAAACCGATGCGGAATCCTTCGTAATTATTAAAACTTATAATCTTCTTTAAATCCAAATCAACAGGGCCCAGAGGATAGAAACCATTAATTATTTTTCGGCCAATTCCTAAACGCTTTTCAATTCTGTTGCTCACAGAAAGGCTGTCTAGTGATAAATAGGTTTTTTGGCTTCTTAAATCAAGATTTTCCTTTCGATAAGCTTCCCAGAAGTTTTCTGGTTTTTTTGCCGCATCGTCATTAATTTCGATATAAAGCGAAGGATTTTTTATTGGATTATTTGTGTTGACACGAATATCAAAACTATTACTTTCTGAAAGTAAATAGGTAAAATCAGAAGCAGCTTTTTTTCTTGGTTCAAAATTATCTTCAACATCTCCATCAAATTGAATGGTGCCGCCTAGAATCCTAATGTCATCATCGTTTTTTCCTTTTACAATTTTAAATGTCGTATTGCTTTGAAACCAAATTTTTTCTTTCGGAATATATTCAAATTCGTGAATCCCGCTGATATCCAAAACACCTTTTATTCGCATTACTGCTTTGGCAACAGCAAAATTTTCTTTGTCAATATACAATACGCCCTCGAGGCCGGATGATTTTCGTTTTAGTTTATTTTTAAAATAAATCATATACGTATCACGACCTTTAATGTTTACCGTATCTAACAGTTTATAATTATAACTTGACGGAGCCTGATTCGAAATTGGGTTTTCGTATTTCGTTTCAAACAATTCGTATTTCGGATTATATATGGAAATCGACTGAAGATTAAAAGCAAGGACTTCATAAATAGGCTGTTTGAAACCTGCGATTTTGGTACCAAGAACAGTCTCTTTTAATTTGTTATTTCCAAATTGATACTGCGAAACTTTCTCGGTTTGGAATAAATGCTGTTTGCTTACAATCTCTTTAAACTTATAATCAGAAGAATCAATATTGATGATTTTTTTATCCAGATTTTTATAAGCTGCAGAAGAATCAATTCGACCTTCAATAGAGTCGGGATTGGCAGTTACAATAAGTTTGTTGTACGTTTTATATTCAAAACTATTGAGCTTTTTCTGCGGATCATTTAATGATTTATTGGCAATAACTTTTCTAATTATCGTTAAAGCGGGGTTTTCATTAGAAACAACAACTTCTTTTAAATCATCTGTCTGCTGTGCAAGCGAAACCGAATAAAAAGTTTTATTAGTGATTAATGCGATAGTTTTAGTTTGAAAACCTACATACGACACCGTCAAGGTTGTAGCCGATGTGCTGATTTTGAAAATAAATTTGCCATCAACATCTGTGATAGCGTTGTTATTTTCTGAGGTAGTAATAGTGGCAAACGGCAGCGGTCTGTTGTTTGAATCGGTTACGATTCCGTTTATTTGAAATTGCGCTTGAATAGTAAGCGTAAAAAACAAAGTCAAAAAACAAAATAGCTTCATACAGAATGATATAGTTTCAAAAACGAAAAGAATTAAATTTTCGTATGCAAAAATAACAATAAAAAAATCCGTCTGGTACTATTAACCAAACGGATTTTTTATTTTATCTCGAATCTCTGATTACACTTTCATGATTTCAGCTTCTTTTTGAACTAATAATTCATCGATTTTTTTGATGAATGCGTTTGTTAAGTTCTGAACTTCTTCTTCAGCAGATTTACAAACATCTTCAGAAGTTCCTTCTTTTTCTAATTTTTTGATATCAGTATTAGCATCTTTACGAGAATTACGAATACCAATTTTAGCATCTTCAGCCTCAGATTTTGCCTGTTTAGCCAAATCACGACGACGCTCTTCTGTTAATGGCGGTACGCTGATAATAATCACATCTCCATTATTCATCGGGTTAAAACCGATGTTAGCAATCATGATTGCTTTTTCAATTGCTTGCAGCATATTTTTTTCAAATGGCTGTAATGTAATTGTTCTAGCATCTGGAACACTGATTTTAGATACTTGCGAAAGCGGCGTTGCAGATCCGTAATAATCTACAAAAACACCTCCAAGCATAGCTGGAGAGGCTTTTCCTGCACGAATATTAAGAAATTCTTTCTCTAAGTGTGCAATAGTACCATTCATTGATTCCTCAGTACTTTCTAAAATAAAGTCTATTTCTTCCGTCATTGTTTTTTTTAGTTTTCAGTTTTCATTCTCAGTTTTCAGTTAAAGTCTTAATTGTGTGACTGTAAACTGTTACTGATGACTATATATTTACTACAGTTCCTATGTTTTCGCCTTCGCAGATTTTCAACAAGTTTCCAATTTTGTTCATATCAAAAACTACGATTGGCAATTTGTTTTCCTGGCTTAAAGTAAATGCAGTGGTGTCCATTACATTTAATCCTTTTTTGATTACGTCGTCAAACGAAATAAAATCAAATTTAACTGCAGATGCATTTTTTTCAGGATCACAATCATAAACTCCGTCAACACGAGTTCCTTTTAAGATAACATCGGCATTGATTTCGATTCCTCTTAAAACGGCAGCAGTATCAGTTGTAAAATATGGATTTCCAGTTCCGGCTCCAAAAATTACGATTCTTCCTTTTTCTAAGTGGCGGTCTGCTCTTCTTTTAATGTATGGTTCTGCAATAGATTCCATTTTTAAAGCAGTCTGCAAACGCGTTTTCATTCCTTTGTCTTCCAGAGCGCCTTGTAAAGCCATTCCGTTAATTACAGTTGCAAGCATTCCCATGTAATCACCTTGAACTCTATCCATTCCAGAACTTGCTCCAGCAACTCCTCTAAATATATTTCCTCCTCCAATAACAATTGCAATCTCTACTCCTTTACTGTGAATCTGCTTAATTTCATCAGCATATTCGGCTAATCTTTTTGGGTCTATACCGTATTGTAAATCACCCATTAGCGCTTCGCCGCTAAGTTTTAGAAGAATTCTTTTATATTTCATGTGTGTGTCGCGTTAATTTGTGCAAATATAGACATATTCTGATTTTTAAAAATAATGTTTGCAAAATAATTTTAAGTTCGCGTATTAAGTTATTTTTTTAAATTTGTAAGATTTTATTTAGCTTTAATTTAAGTGATACTAAAGAATAAAAAGATAGAGATGAGAGACATTAACAAATTACGAGATAGATACATTAAATTATTTGATGATAATGATGGGATTTCTAAAGAAGACTTAAAAAAGATTGAGGAGGAACTCCATGTAAAATTGCCATCTGACTTTTGTGAGATTTCAAACTTCTTTAACGGGAGTATTTGGATGCATTCTTTTTTATTTGACGATCCAACTAATCTCATTGAGGAAACTTTAAGAATTAGAAAAGCTGTAGGTATACCAGACAGATTTATTGTATTAGCCGAACATGATATGAGCGTATTTGTAATGGATACTGAAAATAAACCTTCAATTATATGGCTAGATTCTATTGAAATAAGCAAATTAGAGGAACAAGATTTTATATCTAAGCCAGATATTTGGGATGATTTTTCAGATTTTTTTGAATACTTATTAGATGATGAAGAAGAAGAACGGAATTATTAAATTTTAAATTATTTCCTTTCTCTTCAAATTTCAATATACTAATATTATTTATTTCAAATGTGACAAAAGTCATTATACCATCTTTCTAAAATTCGTATTTTTATATATCCTAAAAATTGAAAATATGAAAAGCATCGTAGCCAAAGCATTATTCAATACTCATTCTTATGCTGAATACCGAAAATTAGTAACCGATTTATTATCTGAAGGAAAATCAACTGGAAACGAACAATCGGAGAGTTTGACGAATTATTCCAAATTAAATGAAGCCAGAATGAACAGGCTGGAAAAGACGATAAAAATTTCGGAATCTATTATCGAAAAACTTCAAAATTTGGACAATCATTATATTTGGCTGGTTTTGTCTGAAGGCTGGTGCGGCGATGCGGCTCAGATTCTTCCAATTTTAGATAAAATGGCTTCGGCTTCGAATAAAAAAGTGGATCTGCGCATTGCGCTTCGAGATCAAAACGACGATTTAATGAATCAATATTTGACAAATGGCGGAAGAGCAATTCCGAAAGTAATTGTTATTTGTAAAGAAGCTGGAATTGTTCGTGCAGATTGGGGGCCAAGACCAAAAGGCGCAGCCGAATTAATGGCAAATCATAAAAGGGATGTTGGGCCAATTAATGAAAAAATAAAAACCGATTTACAATTATGGTATTTGGCCGATAAAGGAATCTCCGTTCAGGAAGAATTGCTTGAAATTATGGAGAATATCAAGTACAATCGACTATGATTTTAGTTAATCTATTGATAAACAAATCTTTTGGTTGATAAAATTATCTTAAAGTGTTTTTATTTTACTTCAAAAGTTGTAACTTAGTAAATATAATCCCACTTCTATTATAACTTTCTGATTTACTCTTTTTACTGGTGTCTATTTATTGTCTAACATTAAAAAATACACTATTATGAAAAAGTTATTTGAAAGATTCTATGATTTCTTTTCTCAATTTTTATTTGGAGGAAAAAATGTGCCTCACTATTAACTCAAAAAAATACGTATGAGATAATTGTACTATTTAGGAGCCGGCACATTACTATTTTAAAAATTGTAATGTGCTTTTTTTATAGCATCAAACTCTCTTCAAACAAAGTAATGTCGATTGCATTTTGTACATCATAATCGCCAATTTTGGTACGACGTAAAACGGTTAGGTGAGAACCAGAATTCATTGCTTTTCCGAAATCATACGCCAGAGAACGGATATACGTTCCTTTACTGCAAACCACTCTAAAATCAACTTCGGGTAAAGCTATTCTAGTAATTTCAAATTCGTGAATAGTAGTTTTTCTGCTTGCAATTTCAACAGTTTCTCCAGCACGCGCATGCTCGTATAAACGAACACCGTCTTTTTTAATTGCCGAAAAAATAGGTGGTTTTTGATCAATTTCGCCTAAAAATTGTTTTACTGTTTCGTGAATCAAAGCTTCATCAATATGTTCAGTTGGAAAAGTCTGGTCGATCTCGGTTTCTAAATCGTACGATGGAGTAGTGGCTCCGATATAAAAAGTACCCGTATATTCTTTTGCCTGACCTTGAAGTTCAGAAATTCTTTTGGTGAATTTTCCAGTGCAGATTAATAAAAGTCCCGTTGCCAGTGGATCTAAAGTTCCTGCGTGCCCAATTTTGAACTTTTTTGGAAGCCCAACTTTATTGATCAAAAGGTATTTTAATTTATTGACAGCTTGAAACGAACTCCATTTTAATGGTTTGTCAATCAATAAAACTTGTCCGTCTAAATATTCTTCAGGTGTCATTATATAATGGTAAGCGGGTGAATGAAAAAGTGAATCAATAATAAAATGATTCCAGCGATGATTCGGTAATAACCAAAAACTTTAAATCCGTTTTTAGTTAAAAATCCGATGAACGTTTTAATGGCCAAAAGTGCTACAATAAAAGCAACGATATTCCCAATAACCAATAAATTGATTTGATCGTGAGATAATTCAAATCCTGCTTTGTAATAATCGTAACATTTTTTTGCTGTTGCACCTAACATTGTAGGAACTGCAAGGAAAAACGAAAATTCTGCAGCAGTTGTTCTTGATAATTTTTGCGACATACCTCCAACAATACTTGCGCCGCTTCGCGAAACTCCAGGAATCATTGCCAAACATTGAAACAATCCAATTTTAAAAGCCTGTAAATATGTAATTTCTTGTGAAGTTTCGGCAGCATTTGGGTTGTTAAACCATTCGTCTACTTTCAATAAAATAATTCCTCCAATTAAAAGCGAAATTGCAACCGTAACAGGATTTTCTAATAAACCGTCGATAAAATCACTTAAAAGCAATCCTAAAACAACTGCAGGAATAAAAGCAACTAAAAGTTTAAAGTAGAAATCAAATGTTTGAAAGAAACGTTTGAAATATAAAATTACAACCGAAAGTATCGCGCCAAGCTGAATAACAATGGTAAAAAGTTTAGTGAAATCATCATGAGCGATTCCAAAAAAAGAAGAGGCAATAATCATGTGTCCAGTTGAAGAAACAGGTAAGAATTCTGTAATTCCTTCAATAATGGCAAGAACGATAGCTTGTAATGTATTCATTGAGAATTTTAGATTTTAGAATCTCAGATTTCAGATTTGTCACCCTAAGCGAGTCGAGGCTTCGGGAGAAGGGTATTCCAATTTGAAATCAAGAAAATCTAATTATTTTGATTTTTTAAAAATAGAATAAATCGTGATTCCGAAACCAATTAAAACAGTTGTCGGAGCTAAACGGATACGTCTAAAGCTAAAAATATCTTCGTTAAAAACATTCGGATCTGTACTTCCTCCTCCAGACATTAAAATAAATCCTAATGCAATTACAGCAATACCAATTAATAAAATTTTATAATTGATACCATCAAAAAGGAATTCCTGTTTTGGCTGTTGTTCTGCGTTACTGTTGTTTTTCATATTTCTTTTGTTATCCTAAATAAAGTCAAAGTGTTTTTTATATGTCAGCCTGAGCGAAGTCGAAGGCATTCTTAAATCTTAAATCTTAAATCTAAAATCAGCAATCTAAAATTAATAAAGATCGTCAGTTCTTAAATTCAAGAAACGTTGTGTTGCAAAGTGTGTACTTACCCAGGTAATTAAAACGCCTAATCCGAAAACACCAGCTAAAACCAACGCGATTAATACTTTATCTTCTAAAATTCCTAATCCAGGGAAATTAGTTTCTACATATAATAACAGCGCAATTAAAGCAATGATTGCCAACCCGGCTCCTAACATTCCTAGTTTTACGCTTCGCATTACAAATGGTTTACGAATAAACGCTTTGGTTGCTCCAACCATCTGCATGGTTTTAATGATAAAACGATTAGAATGTATTGATAAACGAAGTGAACTATTAATTAATAAAACAGCAATTACAGTTAAGAAACCACTGATTATTAAAATCCACATACTTACTTTTCTGATGTTGTCATTTACCAGATTTACTAATTGTTTGTCGTAAACAATATCTGAAATCATAGCGTTTTTGCGAAAGCGATTCTCGATTTTAACAATGCTGTCTCTTTCGACATAATCTGCTTTTAAATGAATATCGTACGAATTCAGCAAAGGATTTTCTCCCAAAAATGTTAAGAAATCTTCTCCGATAATATCAGTATGCTCCTTTGCAGCTTTTTCTTTTGACACATATACATGCGAAAGTGCAAAAGGCGCTCGCTTTAATTCACTATCAAAAGCTTTGATAATACTATCATTAGCTTCGTTTTTAAAGAAAACCGTCATTGCGATTTTTTCTTTAAAGTCATCTGCTAGATTTTTAGAATTAATAATGAATAATCCCAGTACTCCCAAAAGGAATAAAACCAAGAATACACTTAATACAACCGAAAAATAAGAGGAAATTAACCTGCGCTTTTGAAATTTATCAAAGTTAGAACTCATAGTCTGCTTAAATTATGTGGTAAAAATAATAAAGAATTTCTTTATTTAAAGTTATTAACGAACTTTTATACTATAAATGTACAATTTGATATTGAATAAAAATATGTTTAACCGCAAAGGGTGCAATTTTTTTTGAACAGTTATTTATTAAGTGATATAAAAACTGATTTAAACGCAAAGTACGCCAAGTTATTTTTTAAGTAACGATTTTATATAAAAAAAAACACAAAGTTCGCAAAGCTTTATAAATAGATAGCTTTGCGAACTTTGTGCTTTGTAAAGGCAATGCTTAGTGAGAAAACTTAGCGGTCTTAGCGGTTAAAAAAATTTAAGCATATAAAGCCTTTGAACCTTAAAAAGTTTACTGAACCTTATAAACTTCAATACTTTTTAACCAATAAACGTGTCTTGGCCCAGTTACAATGTCATTTTTACAAATTAAAATCATTTCACCGTTTTTGATTGGTTTGCCATTTTCTTCAAAAAGAATATAAGCATTTTCTCCTGTCGGATTATTGAAAAGTTCTGCCCAAGAGAAAGTTGCCTTATAACCGTCTGAAGCTCTTGCAACAATATAAAAATTTCTGTCCTTATGATCTTCCTGTTTGATTTTTGCTTTTTCTAAAATATCTTTCAAAAGCACCCCTTTGCAATTTTTAATTTCTTTTTTGACTGCACCGTTTTTCCCCATTACTTTGAAATTATCAATTGCAGCAACTTTCATTTTCTTTAACGAATCAACGGTTAATTGTAACGGAAATTCAATAGCGCCTTTTACTTCAATGTGGTGATTGGCCAATTTTAGACTGTCTGCTGCAGAAAGCGTTTTGTGTTCGTGTTTTTCAGTTTTTGAAATTTGTTCCGGAGAAGTAGTTTCTTCTTTTTCTTTTTTAGAAGAATTACACATAGAACATGAAAATGCAATAAGGAGAATTAAAATGTAATTTTTAGTTTTCATAAATTTTAGTATAGTAGTAGACTCAATATTACGTATTTTTACTTAATTTGAATAGGTATTTCGATATTTTATTTGTTTGTCAATGAAATAGCTTTGGAACAAGAAACAATAAATGTAAATTTGCGCCTTAATTCATTAAGTGGTAAAACCTTTGGACCTTTGTCACTTTGCAACTTTGAACCTTAAAAAATGAAATACAATCCAAACGAAATTGACGCCAAATGGCAAAAATATTGGGCAGAAAATCAAACTTTTGCAGCAAAAAACAACTCTGATAAACCTAAACATTATGTTCTTGATATGTTTCCTTATCCGTCAGGGGCAGGATTACACGTGGGTCATCCGCTGGGATATATAGCTTCAGATGTTTATTCTCGTTTCAAAAGACACCAAGGTTTCAATGTTTTACATCCAATGGGTTACGACAGTTTCGGATTGCCGGCAGAGCAATATGCGATTCAGACGGGACAGCGTCCAGAAGATACAACGCGGGTTAATATTGACGGAGGAGTTGATAAAGAAGGAAAGCAAATTGCAGGATACAGAAAACAATTAGATAAAATTGGGTTTTCATTTGATTGGAGCCGTGAAGTACGAACTTCAAATCCAGATTATTACAAACATACACAATGGATTTTTATTCAATTGTTTAATTCTTGGTATTGTAAAAAACAAGGAAAAGCATTTGATATTTCAGAGCTTATAACTGTTTTTGAAGAAAGCGGTAATGCATTGGTTGAAGCAGTTTGCGACGATAACGTTGCGATTTTTACTGCTGACGAATGGAATTCTTATTCTGAAGATCAAAAAGAAAGAATCCTTTTGCAATACAGAATGACCTATTTGGCAGAAACTGAAGTAAACTGGTGTCCTGGTTTAGGAACTGTTTTAGCAAATGATGAAATTGTAAACGGAGTTTCGGAGCGTGGAGGTTTTCCTGTTATAAGAAAAAAAATGACACAATGGAGTATGCGAATTTCTGCTTATGCCGAACGCTTGCTTCAAGGTCTAAATGATATTGATTGGAGTGAATCTATAAAAGAATCTCAAAGAAACTGGATCGGGAAATCGGTTGGGGCTTTGGTTAAGTTTCAAGTCAAAAGTCAAAAGTCGAATGTCGAAAGTGAAGCTGCACTTTCAGACTCTGGACATTCGACTTTAGACTTTATTGAAGTATTCACAACTCGTCCTGATACAATCTTTGGAGTAACTTTTATGACTTTGGCGCCAGAACATGATTTGGTAGCTAAAATTACTACTCCAGAACAAAAAGCTGCAGTTGAAGCATATATCGAAAAAACAGCAAAACGTTCTGAACGTGAGCGTATGGCCGATGTAAAAACTATTTCGGGTGTATTTACTGGAGCTTATGCAGAACATCCTTTTACAAAAGAAGCCATTCCGGTTTGGATTGGCGATTACGTTTTGGCAGGTTACGGGACTGGTGCTGTAATGGCGGTTCCTTGCGGCGACGAAAGAGATTACGCTTTTGCTAATTTCTTTAAAGGAAATCTGGGTATGCAGGAAATTAAAAATATCTTCGCCAATGTTGATATTTCTGAAGCTGCTTACGGATCAAAAGACAACGTAGAAATCGCTAATTCTGATTTCTTAAACGGATTAAATTATAAAGACGCGACTAAAAAAGCAATTGCTAAATTAGAAGAAATCGGTCAGGGAACAGGAAAAACAAATTACCGTTTGCGTGATGCTGTTTTCTCTCGTCAGCGTTATTGGGGTGAGCCATTTCCAGTTTATTATGTAAACGGATTGCCTAAAATGATCAGTGCAGAACATTTGCCAATTATTTTGCCTGAAGTAGAGAAATATTTACCAACCGAAGATGGTCTGCCTCCGTTAGGAAACGCAACAATTTGGGCTTGGGACACTAAAAATAATGAAGTTGTTAATACTGATTTAGTAGATAATTTCGAAATTTTCCCTCTTGAATTGAACACTATGCCAGGATGGGCGGGAAGTTCTTGGTATTGGATGCGTTACATGGATGCACACAATGAAAAAGAATTTGCAAGTAAAGAAGCTTTGGCTTACTGGGAAAGCGTTGATTTGTATATTGGCGGAAGCGAACACGCAACCGGACACTTATTGTATTCTCGTTTCTGGAACAAATTCTTAAAAGACAAAGGTTTTGCTCCAACCGAAGAACCATTCAAAAAACTGATCAATCAGGGAATGATTTTGGGAACGACGGCTTATGTTTACAGATTGGAAGGAACAAATACTTTTGTGTCTAAAAATAAAATTGGAGATCAAAATGTACAGCCAATTCGTGTTGATGTTAATTTTGTTAATTCTTCTGATGAATTAAATATAGAAAAATTCAAAAACTGGAGAGAAGATTTTAATACAGCTGAATTTATTTTAGATGAAAACGGAAAATACATTGTAGGACGTGAAGTCGAAAAAATGTCGAAATCGTACTATAATGTAGTAACGCCAGATGATATTTGTAATGAATACGGCGCTGATACATTGCGTTTATACGAAATGTTTTTAGGCCCGTTAGAGCAGGCAAAACCTTGGAATACTGCTGGTATATCAGGAGTTTTTGGTTTCTTGAAAAAACTTTGGCGATTGTATTTTGATGATAATGGTTTAATTGTAAACAACGACGAACCAACAAAAGACAACTTAAAATCATTACACAAAACGATTAAAAAAGTGGCTGACGATATTGAGAATTTCTCTTTCAATACTTCGGTTTCTCAGTTTATGATTTGTGTGAACGAATTGTCATCTCAAAATTGTCATTCAAGAGCGATCTTAGAGCCATTGGCTATTTTGGTTTCGCCATATGCACCGCATATTGCAGAAGAATTATGGTCGCAGTTAGGACATAAAACTTCAATTTCTGAAGTGGCGTTTCCAATTTTTGATGCCAATCATTTAATTGAAACGAATAAAGAATATCCAGTTTCTTTCAACGGAAAAATGCGTTTCACAATCGAATTGCCTTTGGATTTAACCAAAGAACAAATCGAAGAAATCGTAATGAAAGACGAAAGAACACAAAAACAATTAGACGGAAGAACTCCAAATAAAGTGATAATCGTTCCAGGAAAGATCATTAATCTTGTAGGTTAATTTAAAATTCCAATCCCGAAGCCTCGGGATAAATTATAAATTCCAAATTCCAATTTTACGATTGGGGTTTGGGATTTTTTTTGTGCAGTTGTCATCCTGAGCGAAGTCGAAGGACTTTTGCATTATTAAAGGTCTTCGACTTCGCTCAGACTGACAATTTCCGCCCCGAATTCAAATTGGAATTTGGAATTTATCCCGAGGCTTCGGGATTGGAATTTCCCTCTCCATAATTGGAATTTGGAATTTTTTTACTTCCAGTTTGTCATCCTGAGGAACGAAGGATCACACTCGTGGATCGACAAAGATTGGCTGTT
>NZ_MRCQ01000010.1 GCF_002304005.1 Flavobacterium sp. ACN6
GAACGTTTGTCGTTGTTGCGGGTGCAAAAGTACCACCTTTATTTACATTTACAAGCCTTTTTTTTATATTTTTTCCATGTTTTAAACGCTTTTTTCTTAACACTCTGATAACTGCTTATTTACAAAATTATTTTTTTCTTTATAATGTAGGTTTTTTCTTTATCACAGTGCCTTTATTATATTTTTAATACTTTTTGCAATGCCTGTTTTGTCAATTTTATATTCTTGAAGGCACTTTTTTGCTATTTATCTCCTCTTTTTACTCCTTCCTTCTTTTGAAAACAGCTGCCCTAGCCCCGAATTAAAAATAAATTCCAATTTTTTAAAACTCAAATTCCAATTTTCTTGGATTTTGAGATATTGTACGCGGGCTTCGACTTCGCTCAGCCTGACAAACGGTATTTGAATTCTAAAACTTCCTTTGTCATTAAATGGGCTTCGGCTTCGCTCAATCTGACATGACTGTAATTATGATTTGGTTTTGATTGATAAATCATAATTACAGTCATGTCTGCAGTACGCATAAGACGTACTGCGGTGCGTCTCTACGGAAAATTGGATTTTAATTAATTTTATACATATATATTATAGTGTGATTTTATACATATATATATGTATAAAAAATAAACCCGACAGGTTTTCAAAACCTGTCGGGTTACATATATAAGTATGAGTAGTTATTTCTTATTTAACTCTTTTGCTCTTTCCTGCCATTTAGCGGATAGTTCATCATAGTTTACGGGATTGGCTGGTTTTTGATTTACTAACCTGCCTGACTCAAAAGCTCGGACTAAGATTGTTTCTATTAAATAGTCCTCGTTTACTTCGTAAGGTTTGTATTCTGTTTTTAGACTGATATCAAAAAGGTTTGCGGTTGTATTTGACACAAAGGCTTTGAATCCACTTTTTAAGGTTTTGATTAGTTCGTATGTTGTAATTCCGGTTTGACGATGAATTAGTTTCACTAGAATCTGACCTTGTTTTCTTGAAAGCTTTTTAAGTCTTTCTTCGAATTCATTATTTAGATAATCTTCTACGATTTTAAAGTACTTTTTCTTTTCGCGATTGGTTTTCAAACGAGCCATGCCGCTATTTAGCGCTGTTAATCTGTCCGAAGCTAATTTAGCATAAGGATAAACTTTATATACTCTGTTTTGAAGAATTTGAAATTGCTTCAATTCTTCTGGATTCATCTTCTCCCCTTTTGAAATAATTATCTCAGGTAATTGGATAGTATCATTTAAAATAGAATCTTGCTCTGTTAGTATATATCCCATCTGCCCGTTCTCTTTTGGAGTAACTTGGGCGTGACATGAAAAGGAAACAAATAGTAAAAACAAAATAAAACTGGTAAATCTCATCGAATCATAATTTAAATGTAAAATTATATATTTATACACAACTCTAATACCAAATTTATATTTTAGCGGAAAAATATTTTTATGAGCACAAATTCTATCTTAAAAGATACCTCAATAGCATTCTTAGAAAGCTACCTAAATAATGCTTCTCCTACTGGTTACGAAAGTGAAGGCCAGAAACTTTGGATGAATTATTTAAAACCTTATGTTGATACTTTTATTACTGATACTTACGGAACGGCTGTTGGAGTAATAAATCCAGATGCTCCTTATAAGGTTGTTATTGAAGGTCATGCTGATGAAATTTCTTGGTATGTAAACTACATTACGGAGGACGGATTGCTTTATGTGGTTAGAAACGGTGGTTCGGATCATCAAATTGCCCCTTCTAAACGTGTACATATTCACACTAAAAAAGGTATAGTAAATGGTGTTTTTGGATGGCCGGCAATTCATACGAGGTTACGTGACAAAGAAGAAGTACCTAAGACCAGTAATATTTTTATTGATTTAGGTTGTGAGAATAAAGAACAGGTTGAAGCTTTAGGCGTTCATGTTGGATGTGTGATTACTTATCCTGACGAATTTATGATTTTGAACGAGAATAAATTTGTCTGCCGTGCTATCGATAACCGAATGGGCGGTTTTATGATTGCCGAAGTTGCTCGCTTATTGCACGAAAACAAAAAAACACTTCCTTTTGGTCTTTATATTGTAAATTCTGTTCAGGAGGAAATTGGTCTGCGCGGTGCAGAAATGATTGCACACAGAATAAAACCAAACGTTGCTATTGTGACCGATGTCTGCCACGATACTACTACCCCAATGATCGACAAAAAAGTGGAAGGTAATTTAAAAATGGGTAAAGGTCCAGTTATCGCCTACTCTCCAGCTGTACAAAATAATCTACGTGATTTGATTGTTGATACTGCTGAAGAGAATAAAATTCCGTTTCAGCGTCATGCTACATCTAGATCTACAGGAACAGATACAGATGCTTTTGCTTACAGTAACGGCGGTGTTCCGTCTGCATTAATTTCACTTCCTTTGCGTTATATGCATACGACCGTAGAAATGGTTCATAGAGATGATGTTGAAAATGTCATTCAGTTAATCTATGAGTCTCTTTTGAAAATTGAGAACAACGAGACTTTTTCTTATTTTAAATAAAATGTATTTTTAATGTAAATCCGGTTTAATTTTTTGACTGGATGTACAAATAATAAATTCACATGAAAATATTACTACTCGAAGACGACTTTACTTTATCAAAAGAAATCTCAGCATTCTTTACTTCAAAGGATTTCGAGTGTTTTGCTTATTATGATGGTTCTTTACTGCTAAAAAAATACTTTCCGTACGAATATGATTTGATTATTCTTGACATTAATGTTCCTGGAACAAACGGAATCGATGTTTGCAAAGGGATTCGGGAAATTGACAAAAAGACTCCTATTATTATGCTGACGGCTTTTAGCGAAATTGAAGATAAATTGTCTTCGTTCGATAATGGCGCAGATGATTATTTGGTTAAACCATTTCATTTTGACGAATTGTATGCCAGAGTACAGTCACTTTTAAGACGAAAAGAAGTTCCGCAGCAAGTAGAAAATAAAATCCTTATAAAGGATCTCGAAATTTTTGAAGATGATATGAAAGTTTTCAGATCTGGAGAAGAAATTAAACTTACTCCAAAAGAGTTTAAATTAATCCTTATTCTGGCGCATGCGAAAGGAAAAGTTTTGTCTAAACAATTTATTGCCGAGAAACTTTGGGATTATCATATTGAAACAAATCAGAATACTATTGAGGTTTATATTAACTTTTTGAGAAAAAAAATAGACAAAGACCATGAAGTAAAACTTATTCGTACCAAAGTTGGTTACGGATATTATCTAAGCGATCAGGAATGACATTAAAAAATCGAATATCACTTTTAGTCAGTTTACTGTTTACCATCCTTTTTGGACTGGCATCTACGGTGATATTTATTTTATATTCTAATTATAGAAAAGAAGAATTTCGTGATCGATTAGAAGTTAAAGCATTGTCTAATATAAAGTTATTAGTTAATGTCAAACAAATAGACAATCAGCTTTTAAAAATAATAGATCAAAACTCTATTAATAAATTATACGATGAAAAAACATTAGTTTTTGATTCTAATTATAAATTGATCTACAGCAGTATTGACGACGCTAAAATTAATTGGTCTGTAGACGATTTGAAGTATTTAAAAAAGAACAAAACCTTTTTTAAACAGCAAGGTGATTATGAGGTATACGGTGTTTTTTATGATACTAATGATAAAGATTTCTATGCCTTAATTTCTGCAACTGATGATTACGGAAACAGAAAATTACTATTCTTAAGATGTACTCTAGTTATTTCTTATATCTTTTTTACCACAATATGCTGGTTATTAACTTCTTTTATGGTTCGAAAAGCTATGAGTCCGCTGAATGCTTTTCATCAAAAAATAAAAAATATAAACGAAAATAACCTCGATACCAGAATTGAATCTAAAAGCAGTAAAGATGAAATTGATCTTATTGCAGATGAATTTAATTTTATGATGGATCGAATTGAAATCTCTTATCAAAGACAGAAAGAATTTACCGCAAATGCTTCTCACGAACTGAGAACACCGCTTTCGCGAATGACATCGCAGATCGAAAATGCTGTAGCTGATCCCGATATTAAGCCTAAAAGTAAGTCTTTCTTAAATGCTATACTGACAGATGTTAATCATTTAGGCGAATTAATCAATTCGTTATTAATTCTTTCCAAAATTGATAATCGAAAATCTGAAAATCATGAAATACAGCGATTAGATGAAATTCTATTTTCGTCTATTGAAAAAATAAATAAAACTTTTCCAGATTTCGTTATTCTTTTTGAAATGGAAGAAAGCGACGATCTTGATACGGCTTTAGAAATTGATGGAAACAAAAATCTTCTAGAAATTGCTATTTCCAATGTTTTAAAAAATGCCTATGTTTATTCGGATAATAAACAAGCTAAAGTTAAAATCAGTACCGAAAATAATCTGTTATTGATATCGATTTCCAATTCAGGACGTACATTAACTGAATTTGAGCAGAAGAATCTTTTTCAGCCTTTTATGCGTGGCGAAAATGCCAAAGGAACTACAGGCTTTGGATTGGGGCTTCGAATTGTCAACCGCATTCTCACACTTCACAATTCATACATAACTTACAGTATTCCAAGCGAAAACATTAATTTATTTTGTATCGTTTTTCGCAAATAAATTCATTTTTAAGCTATTTTTAAGGTTGATTTTAAGGTGTCTTAAAGTCTCTCGATAGCATCTTTGTACAAAATAAATTTGTACAATGAAAAAACTATTTACCTTCTTAGTATTTGCATTACTCCATCAAGTAGTTATGGCTCAAAAAACAGTCACTCTTGAAGAATGTGAAAGCCAATTCTTAAAAAAGAATCTTTTTTTACTGGCATCTCAATACAATATTGATGCTTCGAAAGCACTTACGATTCAGGCTCGCATTTGGGATAATCCAACAATTTCGGCAGAATTGAATGCGTATAATCCAGAACGAGACAAATACTTTGATATTGGTAAAGAGGGTCAGAAAGTATTTGCTATTGAACAGCTCATTTATCTTGGCGGTAAAAAACGTAACGAAGTAAAACTGGCTCAAGCCAATGAGAAATTAGCTGAATTTCAGTTTAATGACTTATTGCGCACCCTAAAACTGCAGCTGCGCAAGAGTTTTTTCACCGTGTATTACAATACTAAAAATCTTGAAAATACTGACAAGCAAATAGTAAACATAGAAAATCTAATTAATTCGTATTCCGTTCAAGCTCAAAAAGGCAATATTCCTTTAAAAGATGTTGTTCGTTTGCAATCCCTGTATCTTAATTTTAAGAATGAAAGAATGGAAGTGGTCAGTGATAATATAGAAGAACAGGCAAACTTAAAATTACTATTAAATGAAACTCAAAATGTAGTTCCTGTAGTAAGTAAAGACGATTCGAATAAATATTTAAAAATAATTGATTTTGATCTTAAAAGCTTCGAACATCAAGCAATTGCTAATCGACCAGATTATTTAGCTAAACAAAAAGAAATCGATGCGAACGAACTTAATGTTAAATGGCAAAAATCGCTGTCTGTTCCAGATATTACTTTAGGAGCTAATTATGATCAGCGAAGCGGTGCATTTAATAGAGAAGCTAATGTTAGCGTTGGAATTCCTCTGCCTCTTTGGAATAAAAACAAGGGTAATATAAAATATGCCCAAACCATCTTAGAACAATCTAAAATTGAAAAACAAAATTTTGAACTGCAGCTGCAAACCGAAATTACTTCTGCATGGACTAAATGGGATGAATCAAGACAAACCTACATTGTCATCAAACCTACTGTAAATGCGGATTTTGAAGCAGTTTACAACGGTATGCTAACCAACTTTCAAAAACGAAATGTAAGTCTTTTAGAATTTACAGATTTTATGGAAAGTTACAATCAAGCCATAATTCAATTAAATGAATTAAAGAAAAAAGTAGTGATCGCAGGAGAAGAATTAAATAGTACCATCAACAAAGATTTATTTTAAAAAACTAAAGAAATGAAACATATATTATTCATAGGAATTGCAGTTGCAAGTTTATCTCTTACAAGCTGCAAAAAAGAAGTTGAAAATCCAGAAACAAATACTTCATTTGTTTTAAGCGATGCGATGCTAAAAACGACTACAACTGCAACAGCCGAAACACAGCCAGTAAAAAATGAACTTAGTTTTTACGGAAAAATTACGGCTGATAATAATAAAATGATAGACGTTTATCCTTTAGTTGGCGGAAACGTAATGAAAGTTAACGTTGAGCTTGGTGACTATGTTAAAAAAGGACAAGTTTTGGCAACTATAAAAAGTACCGATGTTGCCGATTTTGAAAAACAATCTATAGATGCTAAAAGTGATTTACTTGTTGCTAAAAATAATTTAAAAGTTGCTCAGGAATTATTTGATGGTAAATTGAATTCGGAAAGTGATGTTCTGCAGGCAAAATCTGAAGTTAACAAAGCACAATCTCAATTGAGTAAAGTTCAGGAAACGTATAAAATATATAATATTAAAGCAGGATCAATCTATGAAGTAACTGCTCCAATCAGCGGTTTTATTATTCAAAAAAGTATTAATCAAGACATGCTTTTACGTAATGATCGTTCCGAAAATATTTTTGATATAGCAGAAATCAGCGAAGTTTGGGCAATGGCAAATATCAATGAAATTGATATTAATAAAGTAAAACTGGGAACAAGTGCGGCGGTGACAACTTTAAGTTATCCGGATAAAACATTTCATGGTAAAGTAGACAAAATTTACAATGTAATTGACCCTGAAACGAAAGCAATGCAAGCCAGAATTAAATTGAACAACTCTGATTATATGCTTAAGCCTGATATGAATGCTAATATAAAATTGTATTTCAACGAAAACCAATCTTTAATTGCTGTGCCTAGTAAAGCCATTGTGTTTGATAAAAGTAAAAACTTTGTAGTTGTATTTAAAGATCGAAATAATATAGAGACAAGACAAGTAGAAGTATATAGAGTTGTGGGAGATACTACTTATATCTCAAGTGGTTTAAAAGAAAACGAAAAAGTAATCACCAACAACCAGCTGTTTATTTATGGTGCTTTAAATAATTAAGACATGAACAAATTCATTAAAAATATTATTGCTTTTTCTCTAAAGAATAAAGCATTTACCTTCTTTTGGGTCGGGTTATTGGCTGTTGCTGGGTTTATTTCGTTTAAAAATATGCCTATTGATGCTTTTCCAGATGTTACCAATACGCAAATTATTATCATTACGCAATGGAATGGTAAAAGTGCTGAAGAAGTAGAACGTTTTGTTACTTCTCCTATCGAAATCTCGATGAACTCTGTTCAGAAGAAAACGAGTGTTCGAAGCATTACAATGTTCGGATTATCTGTTATCAAAATTATTTTTGATGATGGTGTCGACGATACATTTGCACGTTTTCAGGTCAACAATTTACTTAAAAATGTTTCGCTTCCAGATGATGTCGAACCAGATGTGCAGCCTCCTTACGGACCAACAGGTGAAATTTTTAGATACATTGTAAAAAGTGACAGCAGAGACAGCAGGGAATTGTTAACTTACCAAAACTGGGTAATCGACAAACAACTTCGTTCTCTTCCTGGTGTGGCAGATTTAAATGTTTTTGGAGGCCAGACTAAAACTTATGAAATTGGTGTTGATCCAATCAAACTTGCTAAATATAATATCACTCCCTTACAAGTTTACAACGCTGTAAATTCAGGAAATATAAATGTTGGTGGTGATGTGATCGAAAAAAATGGACAAGCATTTGTGGTTCGTGGTGTCGGTTTATTACAATCTAAAGAAGATATTGGAAATATTATCGTTGATGATGCCGCTGGAAATCCAATTTTAGTTAAAAACTTAGCGGAAGTATACGAAAGTTCGATGCCGAGAGTTGGACAAACTGGTATTGGAAATAATGATGATGCTGTAGAAGGAATCGTAGTAATGCGAAAAGGCGAAAATCCGCAGGAAACTCTTGCCTTAATAAAAGATAAAATAAAAGACTTGAATGAAAATGTTCTTCCTAAAGACATTAAAATTGAGACTTTTTATGATCGTGATAATTTAATGAACTTCACGACCGAAACGGTAATGCACAATTTATTCGAAGGAATTATTTTGGTTACTTGTGTGGTGTTCCTTTTTATGGCCGACTGGCGAACTACTTTTACAGTTTCTATTGTAATTCCGCTTTCCTTATTATTTGCATTTTTATGTCTTAAAATGATGGGAATGAGCGCCAACTTATTGAGTTTAGGTGCAGTCGATTTCGGAATTATTATTGATGGTGCGGTGGTTATGGTCGAAGGATTATTTGTGGTCTTGGATCATCGAGCGCATCAATTAGGAATGGAGAAATTTAATAAAATAGCAAAAGGAAGCCTAATCAAAAAAACAGGAACAGAAATGGGTAAAGCTATTTTCTTTTCTAAATTGATTATTATTACAGCCTTACTTCCTATTTTCTCTTTCCAGAAAGTAGAAGGAAAAATGTTCTCTCCCCTAGCCTTCACCTTAGGTTTTGCATTACTGGGAGCACTTATTTTTACGTTGACGTTAGTTCCTGTTCTATCGCATATTTTATTAAATAAAAATGTAAGAGAGAAAAATAATCCTTTTGTAAATTTCTGGGATCGAATCGTGACCAAAGGTTTTGCATGGACGTTTAAGCACAAAGTACAAACTTTAATTGCTTCTATCGGATTAATGGCTGGCGTTTTCTTTTCTGCAGGTTTCTTAGGAACAGAGTTTTTACCACAATTAAATGAAGGTGCCTTATGGGTTACAGCAGAATTACCGATGAGCACATCACTGCCTGAAAGTGTTAAAACGGCGGCAATGATTAGAAAAGACTTAGAAAGTTTTCCAGAAGTTAAAAAAGTGCTGTCGCAAACAGGACGAAGCAATGACGGAACAGATCCTAATGGTTTTGGATTTATTCAGCTTCAAGTTGATTTAAAACCGAAAGGCGAATGGACACGAAAAATTTCTATGGATGAGCTGATCAATGAAATGGATAATAAATTGAAAGTACACCAAGGAATTACGTATAATTATTCGCAACCCGTAATTGATAACGTTGCTGAATCTGTTGCGGGATTTAAAGCTTCGAATGCAGTAAAAATTTATGGAGACGATTTAAATAAATTAGACCAGCTTGCCAATGAAGTACTGGCAGAAATTAAAGATATTCCAGGTATAAAAGATGCGGGAATTTTAAGAAACGTCGGGCAGCCGGAAATCAGTGTAATCTTAGATCGTGAAAAGATGGCAGCTTACGGCGTGACATTAAGCGATGCTCAAGCCGTTTTAGAACTTGCTTTTGGAGGAAAAACTGCGACTGAAAAATACGAAGATGAAAAGAAATTTGATGTGCGTGTTCGTTTTTCACAAGAATACAGAAAAGATGAAAAAGATTTGGAAGAAATTAAAGTTCCAACAATCAGCGGTATTAAAATTCCTCTGAAAGAAATATGCGATATCAAAACTATCACTGGACCAGCATTTATTTACAGAGATAATACAAAACGTTTTATTGGAGTTAAATTCTCTGTTCGTGATCGAGATTTGGGAAGTACAATTGCCGAAGCGCAAGCGAAAGTAAACAAATTAAAACTTCCGAAAGGTTACACAACTGGATGGACTGGAGAATTTGAAAATCAGGTTCGTGCGAGTGCGCGTCTGGCGCAAGTGGTGCCTATCAGTTTAATTGGAATTTTTGTATTGCTGTTTATTTTGTTCGGAAACTTTAAAGATTCTTTGCTTGTATTGGCCAATGTTCCATTTGCAATTATTGGTGGAATTATTGCCCTGCATATTACAGGAATGAATTTCGGAATCTCTGCAGGAGTTGGTTTTATTGCCCTTTTAGGAATTTGTATTCAAAATGGAGTTATTCTGATATCAGAATTCCATCATAATTTAAAAGCCAAATTTACACTCGAAGAATCCATTTTCATGGGAGTAAAAGCCAGAACAAGAGCCGTAGTTATGACTGCGTTAATGGCCTCAATCGGATTGTTACCAGCCGCAATTTCTACAGGAATTGGTTCTGAATCACAAAAACCGCTTGCCATTGTAATTATTGGCGGTCTTATGACAGCAACTGTCCTTACTTTATTGGTATTCCCTATTTTATTCTGGATTTTCAACAGAAAAAAACATGTACCAATTGAATAATAGTTTTAATAGTTTTTTAGTTTAAATCAATTTGTTGGATTTAAAAGGAGAAAGCATCATTCTTGTAATGATGCTTTTTTGGTTTCAACTCAAAATGTTGTGGAAAAACATTATACGACTAAAAATTTTTAACGCAGAGAACACAACGTTTTTTCGCAGAGTTTACGAAGATTTGAATACTTGTTTACAAAATTTAAATCCTAAATGCTTTGTGAACTTTTTGTTTTTTAATAAACTCAAATATTAGAAAAACTGCGCGTTCTCCGCTATATTTTTTTTGTTTTGAAAAAGTTGAAAACAAAAAAAAGACCTTTTGCTCAGAAAGGTCTTTTAATACTAACTCAAAACTTTTTAAAATTTTATTTCAAATCTTTCAGTAATGCAATTGATTCTGAAGCATTTGATAATTGTGCATATTTTAATGCAGTATATCCTTTTTCATTTTTTTCAGTTGGACGTGCACCACTAGACAATAAAAGTTTTATGATTTCATGTTTATTGTAACGTGCAGCAATCATTAATGGTGTAAGATCGTCATCTGACATTTCGTTTACATCTGCACCATATTCGATAAATTTCTTAACTGTGTCAATGTCACCTTTGCTGATTGCAACATTCAATGGGTTTGCAGCGTAGCTTCCTAATTCAACTTGATTTTTTACAGATGAAACTCCATTTGAAGCCATAGCTACATTTCCTAATGTTACTAAAGCTAATCCTAAATAAATAACTGATTTTTTCATAATGATTGATTGTTTGTTAAATTGATTGATGATGATTTTAATTTCTATTCAAAGGTAATTATTTAATTGTATTATGCATTACAAAGTACTATGTTTTAACCAATTCTTAACATTTACTTAATAAAACCATAATTTAGAGACTAGAACATTACCAAATTCTTGATTTCTATATAATAGACTACAGAAAACACAAAATGTTACAATAAATCTGAAAAAAAAATAATTTACATAGCATTTTTTTTTACTATCAGCTGAAAAACAGGTTATTTTACTTCAGCTTTACCTTAAAATTAATAGTACATAGATTATTTCAAATCTTTTAAAATAGCTATAGATTCTGTTGCTTTGTAATATTGTGCATAACGCAAAGCTGTAAAATCGTTTTCATTTTTCTCCAAAGGTTTTGCGCCATGTGTCAATAAGATTTTAATGATTTCAAATTCATTATACCTTGCTGCTACCATTAATGGTGTCATATCTTTTAAAACTTTATTGACATCAAAACCGTATTCAATAAGTTTCTTAACGGTTCCAATATCTCCTTTACTTATAGCAAGATGCAATGCAGCGTTTGGATTGGTAGAAAATTCAACTTCATTTTTAGTACTTAATTCTGGATTGAATGCGAATGATGGATTTGCAAAAACAAAGACTGCCCCTGCAATAATTACTACTTTTTTCATGATGATGATTTTTTGATTGATGATGATTTAATCTTTAGACGACTTAAAGAACAATTAGGTTGCATTAAAAATCATTTTTTTTCAAAAAAAAGCGCAATTCAGATTTTACCGAACTGCGCTTTCCTATTTTAAGTAAAAATTAAAGCTTGAATCTTTTGCTGTAAATATTTTTCAAATCATCTTCAAACAAAGTAAATGGATCATTATAAAACGCTATAAAATCTGGCGCAGTTATTTGTCCGGGAAATGGAGCATAAAAATGCGTTGGACTCGTCATATCATTTCGCCAAACCAAAACATAGCATAATTTTAAATCTTTAGTCTTTACTGTTTTGAGTAAAACTTCAGTCCACCATTTTTCGTTAGGAATAGATTCTAAACCAGTCTCCGTAAAAGCGGCTAATTTTTTCTTTTTAACGGCTAAATCAGAAAATATTTTAAGCTTTTTAAAACCTGCATCTAAATCATATTTCCCGTCACGTCCAAAATCGCCGTAATCGTCCATTCCTAATAAATCAACATAATTATCGCCTGGATAGCGTTCTAAATATTCTTCTTCAGAATTAAATCGATTATCTGGAGAAAAGGCGTAAATAAAATTATGGACTCCCAAAGTATCTTTTAAATACGAAACGGTAAACTGCCAGACTGCAATAAAATCTTCACGGGCTGTCTGTGTTTTTCCCCACCAAAACCAGTCACCGTCAAACTCGTGAAAAGGTCTAAAAATCATTGGAGAAAGTTTGCCGTCTTTTGCTTTTACAGAATTTGCAAAATCGGCTATTGTTTTTAAAATCTCTTTGTATTGCTCATGATGAGATCCTCCTGGTTTTATTAGAGCCATTGATGCTTTAGAAATATCGTCTTTCCAGTAAAATCCGCCTTCAGAAGCAAGATTATTAAAATGCCATGAAACTGTTGTAATTCCTCCTCTCGCGTATGTATCAATTACAATTTTCCTTAAAGTTTCTTTTGCTTTTTCTGCTTGTTCTTTTGAACCTCCAGAAAAATCACTAAAATCAATTCCAACAATACCGGGATGTGAACCTGTTACGGATTTTACATCTGATCTATTAGATTCATTACTCCACCCGTGTCCATATTCTAAAGCGTGCTGGTGTCCAAAAAGAATATGATTTTCTGAAATCGTTTTTAAATTCTTGTAAAGATTCTTTGTTTCTTTTGTCGCATTTTTATCTAGCTGCGCAAAAAGAAAATGCCCTGCTGTAAGACATACAAAAAGCAGGGCATTTTTTTTGGTTATAAAATTCATGGTTTAAATAATTAGTTTAAACCCGAAATTACTATTTAGAAGATAGGTATTCTAATACGTTTTTATCAATACGTTGGTCAATATTGTCAATGTCTGCTTTTACAAATTTTTCTCCTAATATATTCTCGTACAATTCGATATATCTTTCAGAAACAGATTCAATATATTCATCAGACATATCTGGAATCTGCTGTCCTTCCTGTCCTTGAAAACCATTTTCGATCAACCAGCGGCGCACAAATTCTTTAGATAATTGTTTTTGCTCCTCTCCTTTTTCTTGTCTTTCAGCATATCCGTCAGCATAGAAATAACGAGAAGAATCTGGTGTATGAATTTCGTCAATTAAAACAATAACGCCGTCTTTTGTTTTTCCGAATTCGTATTTTGTATCTACTAAAATTAAACCGCGAGAAGCAGCAATTTCAGTTCCTCTATGAAATAAAGCACGGGTATATTTTTCTAAAACTAAATAATCTTCTTCAGAAACAATTCCTTTAGCTAAAATATCTTCACGAGAAATATCTTCATCATGAGAACCATTATCTGCCTTTGTAGTTGGTGTAATAATTGGCTCAGGAAATTTATCATTTTCTTTTAAGCCTTCTGCCATAGCAACGCCGCAGATTTGTTTTCTTCCTGCTGCATATTCACGAGCTGCGTGTCCTGACAAATAACCACGAATTACCATTTCTACTTTAAAAGGATCACATAAATGTCCAACAGCAACGTTTGGATCTGGAGTAGCAATTAACCAGTTTGGAACAATATCCTGCGTTAATTCCATGAATTTAGTTGCAATCTGATTTAGGATTTGTCCTTTGTATGGAATTCCTTTTGGCAAAACTACATCAAAAGCCGAAAGTCTATCGGTTGCTACCATTACCAAAAGTTCGTCGTTAATATTGTAAACTTCTCTAACTTTTCCGCGGTAAACTGATTTCTGATTCGGGAAATTAAAATTTGTAGTTGTGATTGTATTGCTCATTATCTCGTTGTGTTGTTTTTTATGAATGCAAATTTAAAATTATTTCACAGAGTTTCATCATCAAAAAAAAGATAAATAAGAAATGTGATTAATTGTGTTTAGTTTGCCTCGAATTACACAAATTTCCACGAATAATTTGTTAAAGTAATCAACTGATTTAGCAGCTAAAAAATTTGTGAAAATTTGTGTAATTCGGGACAAAAAATTCTAGACTAGTTCTTTGTCTAATATTTTTGAAGCAATATATCTTGCTACGCCATCTTCGGCATTGGTTTTAATAACTTCCAAATCTGGTAAAGTTTCTTTTAAAACCGCTGGAGCATTCCCCATAATTAAGCCTTTTCCAGATGCAGCTAACATTTGAACATCATTAAATCCGTCTCCAAAAGAAACGGCTTGTTCTAAAGTATAACCTTCTTTTTCGAGCACCTGTTCGATTGCAACTGCTTTATCTATAGATTTGTCCATAAATTCTAAACAAGTCGGCAGACTAAAAGCATGATGCAAATGTTCTGAAGAATTAGCTAAAACATCATCTTTTAATTTTACTAGTTTCTCGTGATCATCACATGAAAAGAAAATTTTAATCGCACCAAAATCTTCTAAGTTTTTATAGTCTACCAATTCTGGACGGTATTTTAATTCTGCTTGAAAAGAGTTCAATCTTTCATTCCATTTATTGGTCTGCCAAACATTCTCTTTAAATAAAACCACTGTAATGGCAGGATCAATTTCAACATTTAGAGCTGCTTTAACTATATCGCTGTCTAAGTTAAAAGCAAAAAGCTGTTCTTTATTTGGTGAATGAATTCTTGCTCCGTTTGAACTTACCAAATAAACGGGAATTTCAAGTGTTTCAATAATTGCCATTGCATCAAGATGATGACGTCCTGTAGCCACAACAATTAAATAACCTTGATTGTGAAGTTCTTGAAAAATGGATTTAGTATAATCTGAAATTCGGTGTTGAGGGTTGAGTAAAGTTCCGTCAAGGTCACTTACTACAACTTTTATATTTTTAAGTTTTGTCATAATTAATATCAAATATCGATGATAGGCAAATTTAAGGTTTTGAGCTCATTTAGACAAAGATTCCAAGCTTTGAAGGCTAAAAATGGGATAAGTTTATTATTTATTTAACTATTTGATCAAATACTGGATTTTAAACAATTAAACCTTAATAATTCCAGATTTGTATAAATTTATAGCCTTTTGAATTACTGTTTCTATTTGTTCTAACGGTAAATCTTCATTAACATCAAACAACATAATTTTCATTCGTGAACGATTTTCCTGAAGCAAAAAACGTTCATCAAAATGTTTTCCTTCCACAATTCCGATATAGGGCTGTTTGAGTTTTTATGAATCCATAAATAACAAAACATTTTTCCTTTATAACAAAAAAATGGCATTCCGTATTTTAAAACATTTGTAATGTCTGTGTCTTGTTTTAAGATAATATCTCTCATGGCAAGAAATGTTCATTTTATAGGTTCTTCTTGGTTTTGGTAGAAATCATCTAGTTCTTTCATCTTCTGATTTTTTTAGTTTTGGCAAACATAATTTTCAAAGTGTCAGAGCATTTTGATTCAGGTTTTATTTTGTAAAACAATGAGTCATTTTTGATATAAAAAATTTCTTTTGTAAAAAGACAAAAACTTTTTCCTTGATCTGGTTCACAATTTTGCATTGTTAATAATGGCAAAGGGGCTTTACCTTTTCTGTCAAAGAAAGTACAATCCACAAAAGGAGAAATCACATAACAAGTATCTATTTTTGTGCTGCTCAATTCGATAGAATCACCTATAATTTTCCACTTTCCTTTCGAAAACACTGTCCAATCACAGCCTGCACCTCTATAATCAAAAGTACTGTCAGCATTTATTTTAATACTTGACTTTCCTGGCACTATATACTCCGTATCGTACCAAGTGCCAACAAACTTATTTTTGGGGATTTCTTTTTTTTGACATGAAAACAAACCAATAAATAATATCAAAATCGATATTCTAATTTTCATTTAAATCTCATTTAATTAATTTCTAATTCAAAAAAATATTCGTTTTGTAATTTTCAAAAGAAAACATACAAAACGAATATCAATAAATGTTAAAACACAATTCACGATTTACATCTAACATTTTATTAAAATTAAAATTAGTCGTGATTCTCAATTTGCTTATAAGCGTCAATTACCTTTTTAACCAATCTATGACGCACGATATCTTTATCATCCAGATAAATAATTCCGATTCCGTCAATGTCTTTTAGAACCAAAATTGCTTCTTTAAGACCAGAAATAGTTCTTCGTGGTAAATCGACCTGTCCAGGATCACCCGTAATCATAAATTTGGCGTTTTTTCCCATACGAGTTAAAAACATTTTCATTTGTGAGTGCGTAGTGTTCTGTGCTTCATCTAGGATTACAAAGGCATTATCAAGCGTTCGCCCACGCATAAAAGCAAGCGGTGCAATTTGAATAATTCCTTTTAAAATGTAATCTTCGAGTTTTTCGTTCGGAAGCATATCACGCAGCGCATCGTAGAGCGGCTGCATGTAAGGATCTAGTTTTTCTTTCATATCCCCAGGCAGAAATCCGAGATTTTCTCCAGCTTCAACTGCAGGACGTGTCAAAATAATCCTTTTAACTTCTTTATCTTTTAACATTTTAACCGCCATAGCGACACCGGTGTACGTTTTTCCGGTTCCAGCAGGACCAATTGCAAAGACCATATCATTTTTCTTAATGGTATCAACCAGCAATTGCTGATTGGGCGTCATCGCTTTGATAATTTTACCGCCAACACCATGAACTAAGATTTTATCATGATCATAAGATCTTTTATCTTCCTGACCATCACTCATAATTACACGTTCAATTACATTATCATCAATATTATTGTAACGGGTAAAATGAAGCATTAATCTTTGAAATCTTTTTTCGAATTCATCTAAAACATCTTTTTCGCCAAATGCTTTTAAAGTTGTCCCTCGCGCTACGATTTTAAGCTTCGGGTAATACTTTTTAATGATTTCTAAATGGCTGTCCTGAGCGCCCCAAAATTCTTTTGGAGCAATATCTACTAGCTCGATTATTCTTTCGTTCAAATGAAGTAGTTTTAAATTAGATAATTCCTTTTTTTATTTAGTGGTTGTCGGGTCTTTTTTATTAGTCACAGTTTTCGGTGGCAGTTTTCAGAATATTCTTTATAATAAATTTAATTTTCTTTATAAAGAAGAAAACTGGAACAGAAACTGAGAACTGAGACTTCTATATCAGCAACTTAATTTTTAAAAACACAATTTGTCTTTTCTTTCTTTCAATTTGTATTTACTATTATTAGCTTTGCATTTCTCAAATTTAATGAAAATTAGATTTAAATACTATCAATAGTTATAAACAAAATGATGTCAATAATTACCCTTACTACAGACTACGGCTTAAAAGATCACTTTGTGGGGTCGCTGAAGGGTAAAATACTTTCTGAAAATTCAGAGGTTCAAATAATTGACATTTCTCACGACATTGATCCCTTTAATACTGCGGAGGCTAGTTATATTATTGGCGCCTCTTATTTTAGCTTTCCAAAAGGAACAGTTCACCTTATTGGTGTTGATATCGAGCGTAATAAAGAGAATCAGCATATTGCAATGCAGTGGAATGATCACTATTTTATTTGTGCCGATAACGGAATACTAAGTATGCTTACGCAGAAAATTGTTCCACAGAAAATTGTCGCTATAAATATTCACGATCGTTTCCCAATTGAGTCAACAGATTTGGACATATTTATCCAAGTTGCTTCTCATTTGGCAAAAGGCGGTCTATTGAATGTAATTGGCAAGGAAATTACTGCTATAAAAGAAGCTACGGAATTACAGGCTATTGTACCTGATGACGGAAATTCGATAAAAGGATATGTTATTTACATTGATCATTTTGGAAATGTTGTGACTAATATTTCTAAAAAACAATTCTTAGAAGTTTCGCGCGGACGTCCGTATGAGATTGTGATGAAACCTAAAAGTATCAAAACGATTCTGCCTAATTATTCGGCTATTGCAACTTCAGACAAATACCCGATTAAAACGTATGAAGGGGAAAAACTAGCCATTTTTAATGAAGCTGGTTTTCTAGAAATCGCTATTTTTAGGAGCAATCCTTCTAAAGTTGGTTCTGCTAATAGTTTATTGGGATTGAATTATCGTGATGTGATTACGATTCAGTTCTTGTAAAGATTTTAGATTGTTGATTTTAGATTTTAGATTTTTTTAAACATAGCCAACGGTTTCAACCGTTGGAACACAACGTATATCACGTTATGTATTATAACACGTTTCCCGCGGTGAAATTGTTGGAACGCAATGTATATCATGCTATGCATTACAACACGTTTCCCACGGTTGAAATTGTTGGAACGCAACGCATAGCACACAACACGTTTCCCACGGTTGAAATTATTGGAACGCAACGCATGGCACACAACACGTTTCCCGCGGTTGAAACCGCGGGCTATATTTGAAATACTGGGGCTATATTTGAGACAATATTTTTTATCTGATTCGAAAAAAAATAGACATTTATAATATTTCATTTTTTTCTTAAAACAACAATCAATTTTGGTATTTTTGCGCACCTGTAAGAATTAGATTTTCATATAATCTAAAATCTAAAATCAGCAATCTAAAATTACAATATGTTTGTCAGAATAGTAAAAATGAGTTTTCATGAAGAAAAAATCCCTGATTTTCTGGAGAATTTTGAATCTGTGAAAGAGAAAATACGAAATGCAGACGGAAATCGTTTTTTAGAATTGTATCAGGATAAAAATGACAAATGCATCTTTTTCACTTACAGTTATTGGGAAACCGAAGAAGATTTAGAAAATTACAGAAATTCTGAATTATTTAATACGGTTTGGAATTTTACAAAGAAATTATTTAATGCAAAACCAGAAGCGTGGAGCGTTGATAAATTGGTTAGCTTGAATTAGTTTCAAGTTTCAAGTTTCACGTTATATGCTTGACTTGAAAAATTTTGGTTATTTTAAACATAAAGGATCATTAGAAGGATTTTATAAATCGTACAGTTCGCAAAGCTTTGAGATTATGATATTTGAAAAAACAAAAAGCATTACCAATCCCAAAGGAGAAAGATAATATGAAGCGTTTAATTTTCGGAAAAGAGTATGCACGGGAACAATTAGATATTGCTTTATCAAATGAAGTACAACACAATTTTGTTAATGAAATTGACATACTTATAAAAGATAGTACCATAGCTTTGCAAATTGTAGAACCCATTCTCTTTAGTATCTATGAAAGAAAGAATATAGAAACTCAAAAACCATATGAAATATATCTATTGGATAATTACTGGGTTATATCTGGAACTTTAGAAATAGATTCTTATGGAGGAACTTTTCTAATAATTATTGATGCCAGAAATTCGCAAATAATTAAAATTACACATGGTAGATAATTTTATATCAAAATGAAAAATATGAAACAATTTACCAATTTAAACAATTCAACGATTACACAAATAAACGAATAAACCTTATACATGAAATCAATCATTTTAAGAGAAATAAAATCCTTTTTTGGCTCTCCTATTGGCTATTTAGTCATTGCGATTTTCTTAATCAGCAACGGACTCTTTTTATGGGTTTTTGAAGGAGATTACAATATTCTAAATTCTGGTTATGCCGATTTGACTCCATTTTTTACTTTGGCGCCTTGGATTTTAATTTTCTTAATTCCAGCAGTAACGATGAGAAGTTTCTCTGACGAAAAAAAACAAGGAACTTTAGAATTACTATTAACCAAGCCTTTATCGATTTGGGAAATCGTAAACGGAAAATTTTTCGGTTCTTTTTTATTAATCATTTTAGCTATTATTCCAACATTGATTTACGTAAAAGTAATTTCAGATTTGGGTGCGCCCGAAGGTAATATTGATATGGGAAGCACAATTGGTTCTTACTTCGGATTATTGTTTTTAATTGCTTCTTATTCAGCAATTGGCATCTTCACTTCTACCCTTTCAGAAAATCAGATCGTAGCTTTTATTATTGCTGTTTTCTTATGTTTTTTCTTTTATTTTGGTTTTGAAGGCTTAGCTTCTTTAATTCAGGGTTCGAATAATTTTGTAGCTGTTTTAGGAATGCAGAATCACTTTAAAAGTATGAGCCGTGGTGTAATTGACACACGCGATGTTATTTACTTTCTAAGCATTACAATCGCTTTTCTATCTTTTACTGTTTATCAACTAAAATCTTTTAAAGCGTAATGAAAGCATCTACAAAGCAAAATCTAAAAACATTAGGCATCACTATTTTTATTTTAGTTGTTTTAAATGTACTTGGAACCTTATTTTTTCAACGTTTTGATTTAACAAAAGACAAACGCTATACTTTATCGCCAACTTCATTAGGAATTATAAAACAAGTTCAAAATCCGCTTTCTGTAAAAATTTACATGGCAGGAGATCTTCCAGCAGATTTTAAAAGATTACAACAAGAAACGAAACAGTTATTAGAAGAATTTCAGGCGTATAATAAAAATATAGTTTTTGAATTTGTTGATCCTTTAGAAAATGAAGACGAAAGCGACGAACTGACAAAATCACTTTTCAAAAAAGGATTAACTCCTGTAAACATTACAGTTGACGACAAAGGAAAACAATCTCAAGCGATGGTCTTTCCTTGGGCAGTTGCAGTTTACAACAATAAAGAAGTAAATATTCCATTATTGAAAAATATAATGGGAGCTTCGACTACGCAAAAAGTAATCGGATCTATTCAGCATTTAGAATATTCAATTGCTGATGCCATAAATAAAATTACCAAAGACAAGCAGAAAAAAGTTGCTATTATAAGAGGTAATGGCGAATTGAAAGAAATTCATATTGCCAAAATGCTGGTGCAGATTAAAGAAAGCTACTACATTGGGCCTTTTACGTTAGATTCTGTTGCAACAGATCCAAATGGAACTTTAAATGCACTTAAAAAGTATGATTTAGCTATTATTTCAAAACCAACTGAAAAATTTACTGACGAGGAAAAAGAAGTTCTGGATCAGTTTATTATGAATGGCGGAAAAACGCTTTGGTTAATTGATCAGGTTGCTGCCGATATGGACAGTTTATACAATGATCAAGGCGCGGCTTTAGCTTATCCAAGAGATTTAAATCTAAATGATATGTTCTTCAAATACGGATTCAGAATTAATCCGGACTTGGTAAAAGACGAGCAAGGAACTCCTATAAAGCTGGCGACTGGCGAACAAGGAAGCGCAACACAATATCAGGATTTCGTTTGGAAATTTGCACCGCAGGTTTACCCAACAAGCGAACATCCAATTGTAAAAAATCTTGGAGGAATTAAATTTGATTTTACAAGCCCAATCGATACTTTGAAAAACGGAATTAAAAAAACGGTTTTATTGCAATCTTCACAGTACTCAAAAACTATCGGAGCGCCCGCAGAAATCAGTCTGAATATGGTAACCGAAAAATCGACTCCAGAAGAGTATGTGAATAAAGGAAATCTGCCGCTAGCTGTTTTATTAGAAGGATCATTCCACTCTGCTTTTGAAAACAGAGTTTTACCTTTTAAAGACAATTCTTTTGCAGCAAAAGGAAAACCAAATAAAATGATTGTTATTGCAGATGGAGATTTGGCAAGAAATCAACTAGACAAAAATAGAATGCCAGTTGAATTGGGTTACGATCAAAGAACTGGAAATTTGTACGACAACAAAGACTTCATCATGAATTGTATCAATTACCTTCTCGATGATACTGGACTTATTAACATTAGAAGCAAAGATGTAGAACTGCCTTTATTAGATAAAGAAAAAGTTTACGAAAGCTATAGTAATACCCAATTCATAACTATCGGAGTTCCAATTCTAATTTTATTAGTGTTTGGACTTGTATTTACCTTTCTTAGAAAAAGAAAGTACAGTAAATAGATGTTAATAAAAAAATTGCGAAACTAAGAATGTTTACGATATATTTGTAAAACCTTACTTAGTTGAAGAAAAACTGAGAAAAAGAGCAAAAAATAAAACAAAAGACGATGAAATTTATAGTATCGAGTTCGTACTTATTAAAACAATTACAAGTTTTAGGTAGTGTTATTAACAGCAACAATACACTTCCTATTTTAGATAACTTTTTATTTGAACTAGACAATAATGCCTTGACAGTTTCGGCTTCAGATCTTGAAACGACAATGTCAGCTACATTATCAATCGATTCTACAAGTAAAGGAAGCGTAGCTGTACCAGCTAAACTTTTGCTTGAAATTTTAAAAACTTTTCCAGAACAGCCGTTAACTTTTACTGTTGAGGATAACAATACAGTAGAAATCAGTTCAAATTCTGGTAAATATGCGTTGGCTTATGCTGCAGGAGAAGAATTTCCAAAAGCGGTAAGTCTTGAAGACCCATCTGTAACACTTGTTCCTGCTGAAGTTTTAGCAACTGCTGTAAGCAAAACTATTTTTGCTGCTGGAAACGATGATTTACGTCCGGTAATGTCTGGAGTTTTCTTCCAGTTCTCACCAGAAGGATTGATTTTCGTAGCAACAGATGCTCACAAATTAGTAAAATACGCTCGTACAGATGTAAAAGCTTCTCAAGTAGCAGATTTTATTATGCCGAAGAAACCTTTAAATATCTTGAAAAGTATTTTAGGTACTTCTGATGCTGAAGTAAAAATTGAATACAACGATTCAAATGCGACTTTCTCATTTGACAATTATATCTTAATGTGCCGTTTAATCGATGGAAAATATCCAAACTACGAAGCGGTAATTCCAAAAGAAAATCCAAACAAATTAATGATTGACCGTTCTTTATTTTTAAGTTCAGTTAAGCGTGTTGCGATTTTCTCTAACAAAACTACGCACCAGATTCGTTTAAAAATTGCTGGAGCTGAATTAAACGTTTCTGCAGAAGACATTGATTACTCAAACAAAGCAGAAGAAAGATTGACTTGTGATTATCAAGGAGATGATCTTCAAATTGGTTTCAACTCTCGTTTCTTAACAGAGATGTTAACTAACTTGCAATCTGACATGATTATGCTTGAAATGTCATTACCAAATAGAGCAGGAATTTTAACTCCTGTCGACGGTTTAGAAGAAGGAGAAACAGTTACTATGCTTGTAATGCCTGTAATGTTAAATAGTTAACATTAAAGTTTCTTTCTGTTACAGGGATATTTTTTAGTTTCAAATTAAAGATATATCATTGTAAAAAAAAAAAAGATATCGCTATTAACCAACCATTTTTTATACCTAGAAACCGCAATTCCTATAAAGAGTTGCGGTTTTTTATTTAGGTTATTTTGAGTTTCAGGTTTCAGGTTTCAGGTTTCAGGTTTCAGGTTTCAAGTTGATATACTGTGCGTATAATTTTTACCGCAAAGTGCGCTAAGATTTTGCTTCGGATTGTTTTAGAATGCTAAAGAACGCAAAGCTTTGTGTACTTATACTCTTTACTTTAGAGAAGAAAACTTTGTGATCTTTGCGTAAAATCTTAGCGCACTTTGCGGTAAAAATTACACGCAATCCATTTCAAACTGAAACCTAAAACTTGAAACCTGAAACATTTTTTTTCTTTAACTTTGTAATATGAAAATAGAAATTTGGTCGGACATTATGTGTCCGTTTTGTTATATCGGAAAAAGACAGTTGGAAAGTGCCTTAGAATCCTTTCCAAATAATGATTTTGAAATTGAATGGAAAAGCTTTCAGCTGGATCCAACCATCACTTCTGAACCAGATAAAGACGTTTATACGTTTTTAGCAGAAAGAAAAGGTATGTCGATCGAGCAATCTAAAGAAATGCACAAAGGCGTCTCAGAACGAGCTAAAAGTGTTGGTTTAGATTATAACTTTGATAAAGCTATTATATCCAATTCATTAAATGCGCACAGAATCATTCAGCTGGCGAAAACTAAAAATTTAGGCGATGAAATGGAAGAAATTTTCTTTAAAGCTTATTTTACTGACGGTGAAGATTTAAATAATGGTCTTACTTTAATAAAATTAGGAACAAAAGCAGGTCTGGAAGAAAACGAAATTAGAGAATTACTAGAAAGCGAAGATTTATTTGTAAAAGAAGTACAATCGGATATTAAAGAAGCAGGAGAAATTGGAGTTCAAGGCGTTCCGTTTTTTGTGTTCGACCGTAAATATGCAGTTTCCGGAGCACAGCCAGTCGATGCTTTTGTTCAAACAATTCAAGAAGTTTTAAAATAAACTTCTATTCTTATAAAAATTTAAAAGCGTGCTGTCTACAACTAGACAGCATGCTTTTATTATTTAGTTCTACAATAAACTAAAAATTAATGCCCAGCTTTACCTTTTGAATCTGTTGATTTTGTAGTTGAGCTTTTTCCTCTAGAACCAGAAGTTGATTTTTGAGTTTTTCCAGAATCTTTCATTCCAGATTTCGAATCTTTTCTTGAAGTTTCCATGATGTATAATTTTTTAAATTATTGATATACAAAGTTGCAAAATGGCTGGAAGTATTTTTTATAGAATTAAAATACAATTTTATAAAATAAAGAGCAGACAATAATGTAAGATTAAAACCAAATCCTATAATTTTTTTAATCATCTAATTTTCAAATTTGTATATATCCAAAAGTTGAAATTTATTCATTTAAAGTAACAGCTATGAAAACAAATAATAACATTAGATATACTGCTGAAACAGCAAATTTTAAATGCAGTAAACCGGATCATATTGATACAGCTCATGAAAATGAAGCTCTGGATGCAGAATTTACATCGGGACAAAACCCTGATACTACTTATAAAAATCAGTGTGATGACTTTTCTGATGACTCTTATGAAATTATAGAAAGCGGATTAAATACAGCTGAAGACAACACCCCTTTTTCAACTTATGACTGGGCAAATCCTTATGATAGTTATAATTTGGATCATTAAGATGAGAAAAACTCAAACCCGCCTTATAATAAATTTGAAAATTAAAAATACTGCTAGACATGTCGCCTAAAAATGATCAGGAAATTATGAATGAATACCTCTCTAATGAAAGAACTTTATTGGCGTGGCTTCGTACTGGAATTGGGATCATGGTTTTTGGATTTGTAGCTGTAAAATTTTCATTGTTTTTAAAACAGCTTCCGACAAAATATTTGGCCGAAACTATTGCACCCAACAGTAATTTCACGATTTACTTAGGAATTGGATTATTGATCGCAGGCGCTTTAACGATCCTCCTATCCTATTTAAGATATACTAAAACAGTCAAATTGCTAAAAGAAGGAAAGTACCAGTATTCAACCGCTATGCTTACCTTTATTACAATGATGCTTTTTGTTTTGAGTATTTCCTTAATTGCTTATTTAATTATTGCAGCAACAAATTAAATCTTCTAAGCTAATTGAAAAATAAATGAATGTACCACTTTTACAATTTAACGATAAAGGCATTTACTGTCAACAGGCGGATGTTTATCTTGATCCCTGGCGTCCGGTAACTAATGCTATTATCACACACGGTCATTCTGATCACGCGAGATGGGGACATCAAAATTATATCACACACTATTCGAACGTAGCCATCATTAAACATCGCTTGGGCGAAATTAATGTTACAGGAAAAGACTGGAATGAAACTTTTACTATAAACGGCGTTAAATTCTCTTTTCATCCCGCAGGACATATTATTGGCTCTGCGCAGATAAGAGTTGAATACAAAGGCGAAATTTGGGTTTTTACAGGTGATTATAAAACAGAAGACGACGGAATTTCCGTTCCTTATGAAGTCGTAAAATGCCATTCTTTTATAACAGAATGCACATTCGGACTCCCAGCCTTTAAATGGGAACCACAGGCCGAAGTTATGACTGACATTAATAATTGGTGGGCAGAAAATCGTGCAGAAGGAAAAACCTCTGTACTTTTTGGCTATTCTTTAGGAAAAGCACAACGTTTATTAAAAAATCTTGATCCCAACATTGGTCGCATTTACACGCATGGCGCGATTGAAAACATGACCGAAATTGTTCGTCCGTTAATTGATTTACCTGCAACGATAAGAGTAACGCCTGAAACCAAAAAAGAAGATTTATTAGGTAGCATAGTTATTGCACCGCCAAGTGCGCATGGCAGTACTTGGATCAGAAAAATGACTCCATTTGTAACGGGCTCAGCAAGCGGCTGGATGGCCTTTCGCGGCGCAAGACGCAGACGAGCCGTTGATCGCGGCTTTGTTTTAAGCGACCACTGCGACTGGACAGGATTACTAGAAAGTATTCAGGCAACTGGCGCCGAAAAAGTAATCTGCACACACGGTTATTCTGATATATTTTCAAAATATCTCCGAGAATTAGGTTATGATGCCAGAACTGCGAATACGCAATATGAAGGAGAAACAAACGACGTAACTAATGATGAATTGTGAAATTAATTGTAAATTGTTAATGGTGAATTGTTAATGCCCAACTCATAACTCATAACTCAAAATTAAATGAAAAACTTTGCCGAGCTTATAAAAACCTTAGATAGTTCTAATAAAACATCGGTAAAAGTTGATGCTTTGACGAATTATTTTCAAAAAGCAAGCGACGAAGACAAAGTCTGGACGATTGCCATTCTTTCGCATCGGCGTCCTCCCCGACCGGTTAATACGACCTTATTACGTTTATGGGCAAATGAATTGGCCAATATTCCACTTTGGTTATTTGAAGAAAGTTACCATATTGTCGGCGATTTGGCTGAAACGATCGCATTGGTTATTCCGACTACAAAGGAACATTCTGACAAAAGTCTGACCGAATTTTTACAAGAGATTATCGCTTTAAAAAAGAAAACAGATCCTGAAAAAAAAGAATATTTGCAGACGAATTGGCTAAACTTAAATTATTACGAACGTTTCGTTTTTACGAAGTTAATTACAGGAAGTTTCAGAATTGGTTTAAGTCAGAAATTAATGACTCGTGCGCTTTCTAAAGCTGAAATTATTGACGAAGATACTCTTGCCTATAAATTAATGGGAGACTGGAATCCGAATACGATCACTTTTAAAGAATTGATTTTAGACGAAAGAAGCAGCGATTATTTATCAAAACCATATCCGTTTTATCTGGCTTATCCGATTGAAGGTGAACTTTCAAATTTAGGAAATCCAGAAGATTGGAGTGCCGAACATAAATGGGACGGAATACGTTCGCAGACTATTATTCGCGAAAATGAAATTTATGTTTGGAGCCGAGGCGAAGAATTGGTAACCGACAAATATCCAGAATTTAATTCTTTCATCGGAATAATTCCAAACGGAACTGTAATAGACGGTGAAATTCTTCCTTTCATTGAAAATCAAATTGGTACATTTAATGATCTGCAAACCCGAATTGGGCGAAAAAATGTATCGGCTTCTGTTTTAAAAAATTCGCCCGTTATAATAAAAGCATATGATTTATTAGAATGGCAGGGAAATGATATTCGAAATCTGCCTTACGAAGAACGCCGTACTTTACTAGAACAATTATTTACAACTTTAATTGGAAAAGATATTCCGTTGCAGCTTTCCGAAAGATTTAATTTTTCAAATTGGGAAGACGTTACAGAAGAACGACTGAAATCCCGAGAAATGAAAAGCGAAGGTTTAATGCTGAAACGAAAAGATTCTCCATATTTAGTTGGACGAAAAAAAGGCGATTGGTGGAAATGGAAGATTGAGCCATTGGTAATAGATGCGGTCCTCACCTACGCTATGCGAGGCCATGGAAGACGCTCTAATTTATTTACCGATTACACTTTTGCTCTTTGGCAGGAAAATGAAAGTAAAGAACGTGAACTCGTCACTTTCGCGAAAGCCTATTCTGGCTTAACCGACGCCGAATTTAGAATGGTAGATGACTGGATCAAGAAAAACACATTGGAACGATTTGGCCCCGTAAGAAGTGTGACGCCCCAATTGGTATTCGAAATTGGTTTTGAAGGAATTGCACTTTCAAAAAGACATAAAAGCGGTGTTGCAACCCGTTTTCCAAGAATTTTAAGATGGCGTCACGATAAAAAAATCGATGAAGCCAATTCTATAGAAGATTTAAAAAATATGATATTATAAATGAATAGAGAGCAGTTATTTAAGATCGCCAGCGATTGGTTTGAAAATCAGGGATGGAAACCTTTTCCATTTCAGACTCAAACGTGGACTGCTTTTTTGCAGGGAAAAAATGGTTTGTTAAACGCTCCAACAGGAAGCGGAAAAACTTATGCACTATGGCTTCCCATTATTTTAAACTACATTAAAGAAAATCCGAATTACCAATCCAAGCATACTTCAGGCTTAAAAGCTATTTGGATTACGCCGCTCCGCTCTTTGTCTGTAGAAATAAAACAGGCCGCAGAAAGAGTTTTAAATGATTTAGATATAAAAATGACTGTTGGAATTCGTTCTGGAGATACTTCAGCATCAGAAAGAGCGAAACAAAAAGGAAAAATGCCAGATCTGCTCATTACTACTCCAGAAAGTCTTCAATTGCTTTTAGCATCAAAAGGATATGAAGCTGTTTTTAAAAACTGCAGTTCGATAGTTATAGATGAATGGCACGAATTACTTGGAACGAAACGCGGCGTACAGGTAGAATTAGGTTTATCCAGACTTAAAACTATAGCAAAAAATATTCGCATTTGGGGCATTTCAGCAACTATTGGCAACTTACAGCAAGCGCAGGAAGTTTTGCTTGGAATTGATTCTGAGGCGTACCATAATTCTGTTTTAATTAAAGCTGTAATTAATAAAAAAATAAAGGTCGTCTCAATTATTCCAGACAAAATGGACACTTATCCGTGGCGTGGTCATATGGGACTGCATTTGATTGATGAAGCAGCGAAAATTGTAAAAGCCAGTAAAACGACATTGATTTTTACGAATGTTCGTTCGGCATGCGAAATCTGGTACCAGCGATTATTAGAAAAATATCCCGAATTCGCCGGAGAAATGGCGATGCATCACGGAAGCATTGATCGAGAAACCCGACTTTGGGTAGAACAAGCCATTCGTAATGAAGAATTAAAAGTGGTTGTTTGTACTTCAAGTCTAGATTTAGGTGTTGATTTTGCTCCAGTTGAATCAATTATTCAGGTTGGCGGTCCAAAAGGTGTTGCGCGATTTATGCAAAGAGCTGGACGAAGCGGTCATCAGCCGGGAAAAGAAAGTGTAATCTACTTTCTTGCCACTCACGCCATTGAATTGATTGAAGCATCTGCCTTAAAAAAAGCCGTAGAAAACAGTGTAATAGAAGACCGTGTCCCGTATTTGAACAGCTGGGATGTTTTGGTTCAGTATCTTAACACTTTAGCTGTTTCTGATGGTTTCTTTCCAGATCAAATTTTTAAGGAAGTACAAGGCACTTTCAGCTATCAAACCATGAACAAGGAAAATTGGAATTGGATTTTAAATTTCATTACCAACGGAAGTCAAAGTTTACAGGCTTACGACGAATTCAAAAAAGTAGAAATTGAAGAAGACGGCCGTTATAAAATTAATAGCAGAATGATCGCTATGCACCACAGAATGCAGATTGGAACTATTGTAGGCGATGCGGTTTTAAATGTTAAGTTCATGAGCGGCGGTTATATCGGAACAATTGAAGAATGGTTTATTTCGAAGTTAAAACCGGGTGACACTTTTATTTTTGCGGGAAAAAAACTCGAACTGTTCCGTATTCGAAATATGCAGGTTTTGGTCAAAAAAGCAAGTGCGAAAAAAGAATCTAAAATTGCCAGCTGGATGGGAGGCCGTTTGGCACTGTCTTCTCAAATGAGCGAATTACTTCGTCAGGAATTGTATCGTGCCAACACAGATGATCTTTCACCTGAACTGAAAGCTTTGCAGCCTTTGTTTAAAAGACAGCGAAAAGAATCTATTGTTCCTGATACCAATGAATTTTTAATAGAAACTTTTAAAACCAGAGAAGGATATCATGCGATATTTTATCCTTTTGAAGGACGTTTTGTACATGAAGCATTAGCCAGTTTATTGGCATACCGAATCAGTTTGTTACAGTCCATCAGTTTTTCTCTGGCATATAATGACTACGGGTTTGAATTACTTTCTGATCAGGAAATTGATATTGAAGCAGTATTAGACAATAATCTTTTTTCAACAGAATATGTACATCATGATTTACAGAAAAGCTTAAATTCGACCGAAATGGCAAGAAGAAAGTTTCGTGATATTGCTGTAATCGCTGGATTGGTTTTTACTGGATTTCCTGGAAAAATGGTCAAAACGAAACATTTACAAAGTGGTTCTCAATTACTGTTTGAAGTTTTTAGGGATTATGAGCCAGATAATTTATTACTGCATCAGGCGTACCGCGAAACATTTGAACATCAGCTGGAAGAAGGGCGTTTGATTTTGGCTTTGGAACGAATTGCAAACCAGCAAATCGTCTGGAAACAATGTCTTAAACCTACTCCATTTAGCTTCCCTATCATTACAGACCGTTTGAGAGAAAAATTATCAAGTGAAACTCTAGCAGAAAGAATTCAGAAAATGACTGCTTCTTACATGAAATAATAATTTATGAAAATTGAAATTAATAACGAAGTATTCGAGCTTCATCCTACTGGCGCCCTTTATTGGGAAAGCAAAAAAACAGTCATTATTTCTGATCTTCATTTGGGCAAAGTAACACATTTTAGAAAACACGGAATTGCTATTCCACAAAGTGCTGTTTCAGAAAATTTTAGAAAAATTACAGAGGTTTTAGATTATTTCGTTCCTGAAAAAATTATCTTTTTAGGAGATCTATTTCACAGCACCAAAAATGCAGAATGGGATTTATTTGAAAATTGGGTTTTAGACAATAATTACGAAACCTATTTAATTACGGGAAATCACGATATTATTGATGAAAGTCATTATAAAAAAATCGGAGTTGTTGTAGTGGAAATGTTAGAAATCAATACATTTTTCTTTACTCATCATCCAACCGAAAAAGAAAACTTATTTAATTTTTCTGGACATATTCATCCTGGAATAATTTTGAGAGGTTTAGGACTTCAAAGCTTAAAATTACGTTGTTTTTTCAGGCAGCACAACCAAATGATTTTACCTGCATTTGGTGAATTCACTGGAAAGCATTTATTGAAGCCAAATTTAGACCACATTATATATGCAATCGCTGGAAATGAAGTTATTTTAATTAATAAGAAATACATAACTATCCATAATATTTGAAACTATTCTTAACCATTCTAATTTATTTTTTTTAAAGGTATTAATTATGCTCATATAAAGTTTTTCTTAAATAGTTATATTGAGCTTTTTGATTTTAAAAAATTATATTTCTTATTGTTATCGAATAGTAAAGTCTAAATTATTAGGATGTGTGTCCATCATAAAATATTCTTCATATAAATTGAATAGAAGAACAATGAAATGATTACTAAATATTAAGTAAAATAAATTCTAACTTAATAAATTATCACACTTTTAACAGTTAAACTGAATTTTACATTTTATCTGGGTTTTAACAAATCTTTTCTTAAAGTATGTTTAAATGTCTTATATTTGTTAGAGAAAATACCAAAATTAAAGCAAATGCAAAACAATATCCTAGGTGTCCTAAAAGAGCACGAAAACAAATTATTAACTGTATGGGCACAAATTCTTTCTGATATTGGAGCTAGTGATGGCGCTATGGAAGAAGAAGAGTCAAAAGAGTTCGCTTCTGTGTTTTTAACAGCCGTATCTAATGAAGATGCACGCGAGTTAGAAAAAGTAGAAGATCTTATAATTGGAATTTCAACTTCACGAGGAAAGCGTGGTTATTCCCCAAGAGAAAACGCTCAATATTTGACCTCTTTTAAAGAAGCTACTTCCAAAATTCTTTCGGAATTAATACAAGATCCTTCAAAACTTTACGAAGCCAATTTAAAATTGAATTCAGTTTTAGACAATTTGACTATTTTAACTTTTGAAGCCTTCATGAGAGGACGAGAAGATGTTATCTCAAGACAAGTTGATGAAATAAGTGAAATTTCGACTCCAGTTATTACTGTTTGGGAAGGTATTGTTGCTTTACCAATCATTGGTACATTAGACAGCTCCAGAACTCAGGTGGTTATGGAAAATCTTCTGCAGCAAATCGTAGACACAGGAAGCTCTATTGCAATTCTTGATATTTCAGGTGTTCCTGCAGTAGATTCACTTGTTGCCCAGCATCTTATTAAAACAGTTAGTGCAACACGTTTAATGGGTGCAGAATGTATTATTAGTGGAATTCGTCCAGAAATAGCACAGACTGTTGTTCATTTAGGAATTGATCTTACTGGAATCATTACAAAAGCATCTCTTGCTAGCGCACTTAAAACTGCATTTGACATGTTACAGCTTTCTGTTGTTAAAAGAAATAAATTGTAGATAAGATTTTATTATTCATATGGAAAGAATTCCAATACTAAAAATGGGGGATTTTCTGCTTGTTACCATACAAGTAGATTTGTACGATCAACTGGCAGAAAACCTCGAATCAGATTTAATTAATACTATAAGCAAACATAGCTCTAAAGGTGTATTAATTGATATTTCTGCAGTTTCTATAATTGACTCTTTTATGGGCCGAATTTTAGGGAATATTGCCGTTATGTCAAAAATAATGGATGCACAAACTGTGGTTGTAGGAATGCAGCCTGCAGTTGCTATTACACTTGTTGAATTAGGATTATCTTTAAACGGAGTCATAAGCGCCTTAAATGTTGAAAAAGGTATGGATCTACTACGCTCAAAAATGCAAAACAGCTATAATGAAGAGCACTTAGATGACAACGATAACGAATAGTAAAGAAGAGTCTCTTATTGTAAGGGAACAAGATGTGGTACCATTGCGCAATCGTGTAAAAGAGTATGGCGTAAAAATTGGTATGAGCATATTAAATCAAACCAAATTGATTACTGCCACAAGCGAACTTGTCCGTAACCTGCTCAAATATGGCGGTGGCGGCAAAGTCATCATAGAATCTGTCAGCAATGGCCGAGATAATGGTGTACGTGTAACCTTTATTGATCAAGGTCCCGGTATAGCCGATATAACACTGGCTATGAAGGATGGATACAGTACAGGAAAAAGCCTCGGCTTGGGTCTGCCAGGAACAAAAAGACTTGTTAATGAATTTGAAATTAAATCAGAACTAGGAAACGGAACTACCGTTACTATAACAAAATGGAAAAATGGATAATACGTTTTCCACTTATAAAATAGATGATCGAAGCCTTATTGCTTTTATAAAAAGAGAAATACATAATCTGGCCCTTCAACTGGGTTTTACACCTCACAGGGCCGCTGAAACAGATATTATTGTTGCAGAACTAACCTCAAATCTTATCAAATATGCTAATGGAGGGGAATTACTTTACAGAGCACATTTGGAAAATGGATACAATGAAATTGAGATTTATTGTCTTGATAAAGGTGTAGGATTTGAAAATGTTGCCAAAATAATGAACGACGGATATTCTTCTTCTAATACTCTTGGCCATGGATTGGGCTCGATTAAAAGATTAAGTAATGATTTTCAAATTTACTCCATGAAAAACTGGGGTTGTGTTCAATATGTTAGAATCTGCGAAAAACCCAATCTAGAATTACCTGCTCTTCAAACTGGAATCAGTCATGCTGCGATTGCAGTTAATTATCCAGGTGAAAAAATTTGCGGAGACGGATACCATATAAAATATTCTACTAGAGGTTTTCAAATCTTTGTTGGTGACGGATTAGGTCATGGAGAAAGCGCTGGAGAAGCTATACAAGCTGCAATAAAAATCTTTAAGCAATCTGCTGAAACAGAACCTTCAGCTATATTGCGGGATATACATTCTAGGGTAAAAAAAACCAGAGGATTAGTTGGAACAATAGCTTCAGTCGATTATAAATCGGAAACTTGGAATATTTGCGGTATAGGCAACATTAATACGAGAATTTATAACGGATTAGAAAATAAAACCTATACACCCTATAATGGAATTATAGGGCATAACATTCCGCGCACTTTAAACAGTACAATAGTTCCTTACAAAAGACATCAAATTATTGTTATGCATAGTGATGGATTACGTACCAGATGGAATCTTAATGATATGACTTCTATTCTTAAGCAGAGTTCATCCATAATTGCGTCAGCACTATTCAAAGAAAATGTGAGAGGTACAGACGACGCTACAATACTTGTTGGTAAAATAAATTAAGCCCCATGAAAGAGATCATAAAAATTAATCTTGATAACGAAATGGACTTAATACTAGCCCATAAGCGATGTATGAAAATTGCAGAAATGTGCGGTATGGCATCTTCTTTTCAAACAAGATTTGCAACAGCTGTTTCTGAAATTGCAAGATGCTCTATTGCCAAGGGTAAGGATTCTCTGCTTGTTTTGGGTGTGAATATTATTAAAAGCACACAAAAGGAAATTGCTGCAATTATAACAGACTCTGTTGATTTAAAAAACTGCAATCCAGAAGCATTTATTTATGCCTCTAAAATTTCTAATGATATGGAATATAGTTATTCTAATAATCAATCGATTACTAGAATAAGTCTGCCTATATCTTCTCCTGGATTACTTTCAGAAACCAAAATAAAAAGTCTTATTGACTATTTTAAATACGAGCCTCCTCTATCTCCTTACGATGAGATTAGAAAGAAAAATATCGAACTTATTGCTCTTTCAGAAAAACTGACAGAAAGCGAAAACAAATACAAACAACTGGCTAACACACTGCCAATTCTTATTTGTGTCATAAATGAACGTAATAATGTTTTATTGGTAAACGAATCTTTAGAAAAGTTTCTACTAAAGCCACTTCTTAATTTCGATAAAAAATCACTTCATAATTTTGTTCATCCCGATGATATCGATATAGTATTAGACGGATGGAGCAAAGCAAAAAGAAATCATTCTGTATTTTTTGGAGAAACCAGAATTAAAAATTCATCAGACTACACTTGGCATTTGGTTTCAATAACACCAAATAAAGCAGAAGACGGAACTTTTAATAACTGGCTGGTTTATTTTGTTGATATCAGCGCTCAAAAAATGATTGTTGAAACACTAAAAGACAATAGTGAACTAAAGATAATTCAGCATGAACTGGAAAGTGCAAATTCAAAACTTCTTTTCAAAAACAAAGAATTGGAGCAATTTGCGTATATAGCCAGTCACGACTTGCAAGAACCGCTTAGGAAAATCATGATTATGCTTTCGCGCGCTGGAGAACACTTAAGCGAAGATCAGAGAAAGCAGTATTATTTTGATCGAATTACGCTCGCAGCCGGAAGATTATCTAATTTAATTGCAGATGTACTTAACTATTCGCGAATTGATAATAAAGAAAAATATTTTGAACAAGTAGATCTTAATAATGTACTGCTGCAAGTTCAGGCCGACTTGAGTATGGTTATTGAAGAAAAAAATGCCATAATAAACGTGAACCCGCTTCCAAAAGTTTTGGGTCTGGATACACAGTTAGGTCAGCTATTTTACAATTTAATCAATAATGCACTTAAGTTTAATACTGCCCAGCCTACGGTAACAATTTCATACGGAGATGTTCCAAAAGATGAACATTTCGTCGCTAATCCCGAAAATTATGAAGTAATTTCTATTGCGGACAACGGAATTGGTATGGATAATAAATATTCTGCCCGCATATTTGATATGTTTCAACGTCTGCATGAGCGAGATCAATATGGAGGCAACGGAATTGGACTAGCGCTTTGCAGAAGAATTATTGAAAACCATAATGGTATAATTAATTTTAACAGTACACCAGATGAAGGAACTATTTTTTGGATTTATCTTCCAAAGAACAAAGTTTCATCTTCAGCTATTTTAAATTAGAAAGAGAGTTTATCTTTCTAATTTAAAATAGAATAGATCTTCTTTCATAATTCTTTACCACTGTTTGATTGCATATTAACTATGACAATCCTTCTAACTGCTGAAAAACAGGAATTAAAGCTTTTCCTTTTTCCGTCAAATTATATTCAATGTGCAAAGGCTTCAATTTAATGGTTGTTTTTTCTAAAAGTCCTTCTTCTTCCAGTTCTTTTAAAGCAGTAGCCAAAGATTGTTTATTTGATCCCTGAATTTGTCGCAGTAAACCATTAAATCGCAACGGAGATTCGACAGCCAAACGAAAAATTTCAGCTTTCCATTTACCCGATAATATTTTTAAAAGCCTTTGTGCTGGACAAGTTTCTATTTCTTCCATATTTTATTGTGTAGTCAAAAAAACTTGACCTCTTGTTTTGGAATGTTTTTTAATTAAATTTTGCGGAAATATTTAATGTAAAAATATAAAATGAAAACAAAGAAACCTAGTGAAATAACCATCGAGGATTTATTAAAAAAACAAAAGACTGTCGAGTTAATAATTTATATTCTATTAATTGTCACTGCTTTACTATTATTGATTATTGCTTTTCTATTTTAATATATTATTCTATTAATTTTACTTTTTTCATTTGATTATGATTACAATTTTGAATTCAAATTCATTTCAAAAAAATAAAAAATAAACCACTTTGAAAGACTCAAAATCGCAATCTGACGATTAAATATGGCGGAATGTCTAATTTAATTTTTTCTTTACGAAAAGTTTTGCAAAAAAAATTAAATTTGATCTCCCTAAATAAGCCATATACATTATGATTTTTCAAAAAAGAACTTTTAATTTTTTAACGCTGTTTTTATTTCTTTTCTATTCCGCGTTAAGTTATTCGCAAGAACAAAAACCTGTCAAAAAAGAAAACGCCGGCAGATTGTTTAATGACACAACGGCCACAGACAGCGATTATTTAATGGCGATTGAAAAAGCCGGAGAAGTGTTGGAATCTGCCTTTAACGACATCGATTTTCAAGGTGATACTCATCATCTTTTTGGCGAAATGAAACGCACAGAAAGCAAACTGAACCTTATTCTAGCCAGTCTAAAAGGAGCCAACCCAAATGTGCGTAACCAGCAGATGTATCGTATTGTTCTGCAGGAAATAGAACAGGAATTAGAAGAGCAGAATAAATCTATAAACGAGAGAAACCTTAATCTTGAAAAGATTAAAAGTCGTGTAATTGATCTTCGAAAAGACAAAACCCTAATTACTTTACTTAGAGATACTATTAAGCGCAAGCAATTCAAGAAAGAATTTGCCGATCTTAAAAAGAGATATGTTGGTACAGATAGTCTGATGACTAAAAACCAAACTGTTTTAAACAATAAAAAGAGATTAACCGTACAGCGAAAAATTGCTGTTTCGAGCGCTCTGGTAAATGTTGAAAGCAAACTTGAAAAATCAGGAATAAGTATTTTTAATAAAGAATACCCTTCCCTATGGCAGATCAGCGATTCTGCTATTGCTAAAAAAGTAACGCATAACATTAAAGCCAAAATTATAATTGAGGAAAATGTTGCCGCTTATTATCTCAGTTACAAAGCGGGCGGATTGATTACTTTATGTTTCTTCATGGGACTTTTGTTTTGGTACATTTCTAGAAACGTAAAATACCTAAAAGCAAATGGTTATTCTGAAAGTCTTTTACTTTTAAACTTCAAATATCTAAATCGCGGTGTTTTACTGCCGGTTTTGGTTATTGCTTTAAACATTGCCGTTGTTACCAATTTATATGCACCGGCATTATTTTTAGAATTATTACAGCTTATTCTGCTTGCAGTTTTAACCGTACTTTTCAAAAATCAATGGTCGGGAGTTTCCATGCGAAACTGGCTTTTCCTTTTAGGACTATTCTTTGCACTTTGCTTTTTGGATTTGTTTATTACCATCGGATTATTGCAGCGTTTTGCATTTGTAGCCATTAATCTTTTGGGTATTAGATACGGTTTAGTTCAAATTAAAACACTTAAAGAAGAACTTTATATAAAAGGCTTTTTTAAGTGGGCAAGTATAATTTTTATTGGCTTAAATGGCTTATCAATTCTTTACAATTTGTTTGGAAGGGTTTCGCTTTCTAACATGTTAACTATTACAGCATTTATTTCTCTTACTCAAATCGTTGCTTTAAGTGTAGTATTGAAGATAATTTTAGAGATTATTCTTTTGCAGATTTACACCACTAGAGTTAAAAGAGGAATAGAAAAAATGTTTGATTACGAAAGTTTGTCCGATACTTTAAAGAAACCTTTTATTATTGTAATCAGCTATATGTGGATTATTGTAATCGCATCAAATCTGAATATTTGGGAATCCCTTCGCGCTTCTTTTCAAAAGATATTAAGTCATCCTAATACAATTGGAAGCATCACTTTTACACTTGGTAATATTGTTTTATTCTTTATCATTATCTGGGTTGCCCATTTATTGCAAAATTATGTTGCTTATTTCTTTGGTGAAATTGATGATGAAAACGAAGAAAACATCAACAAAAGACAGCATTCAAAATTATTGATTACCCGATTAGTAGTTTTAATCAGCGGTTACCTTCTTGCCGTTGCTGCTTCTGGAATGCCGTTAGACAAACTGAGTATTCTTTTAGGAGCTTTAGGTGTCGGTGTCGGACTTGGACTTCAAAATGTAGTAAACAATTTTGTATCGGGAATTATATTGATTTTTGATAAACCAATTCAAATTGGTGACGTTGTCGAGATTAGTTCAGAATCAGGTCGTGTAAAATCGATGGGACTTCGTACAACCAAAATTAATGCGCCAAATGGAGCCGAAATCATTATTCCGAATGGTAATTTATTATCTCAAAATATTACCAACTGGACATATACGGATAATTTTAAATTAGTAGAAGTTACTTTTGAAATCGTAGGCGAAACCATTCCTGAAGAAATTAATTTAACGGTAAACGAAACACTCGCCAATCTGCCAATGGTAAATAATTCAAAACCATCACAGATTTATTACAGTGCTATTTCTGACGGAAAATATAAAGTGCTGATCAAATTCTGGTGTAGTATTTACCGAACAGAAGAAACGATAAGCTCTGCAAGACAAGAACTTTATACTAGTTTTAAAAATAAAGGCTTGAATTTTTCTAGTTAGAACTAATAAAGAAACATTCTGGTTATTTAAAAAGCTGCAACTCATTTAGGGCTGCAGCTTTTTTATTTATCGTTTATCCTAAATAGTATTATTCAAAGAACTTTCACTCCGTATAAAATAAAAAAAATAAATATCTAACAGTATGATTAGAATCATGTTTTGAAAATAATAATGATAATACATTTACCCTATTAAAATTAAATACTTAAAATAATTTCACAAATAAGAAGCACTAGCGATTGCACTAATTGTAAAAAGATATTAAGACTTAAAAATAAAAGTTCTGAAATACAGCTCTCGGAGATACTTACAAAAAGAAGCCATTGAAAGAATGTTTGAATTATCATAAAAACGCCAACTCTAAATCAAAATAACATGCTAACAACAGATATACTTGTCATAGGTTCTGGTATTTCGGGATTGTTCTTTGCTATAAAAACGGCAAAAAAACGTCCAGACTTATCAATTGTTATAATGACTAAAGAAACTGCGAAAAAAACTAATACTGAGCTCGCGCATGGCAGAATTGCAGTAGTAACAGATCTTATGAAAGATAGTTTTAGTCAGCATATAGAGGATACGCTTCGCTCTGGAGGCGGTTTATGCGATAAAGAAATTGTCAAAATGGTAATTACACAAGCACCCGATAGACTGAAAGAATTGATTGAAATGGGAGCTTCATTTGATCAAGACGAAAACGGAGAATGGAATTTGGGTCTTGAAGACGGACATTCACAACATCGAATACTCCATCATAAAGACAGTTCTGGATTGGAGCGAAAACTGCTTAAAATCATCAAGAAGTTACCAAATATTGAACTTTGGGAAAACCATATGGTTATTGACTTGAACACCGAATTCAAAAGAAATAAACCTACTTGCACGGGAGCCTTTTTTTATGATAAAAAGCATAACAAAATAAAATACATTAGAACCAGAGCCACTGTTTTAAATACTGGAGGATGCGGCCAGCTTTTTGAAAACACAACGAATGAGAAAATTGTAACGGCAGACGGAATTGCAATGGCGGCGCGTGCTGGAGCAGATATTGTAGACATGCAGTATATTCAGTTTCACCCAACTGCATTGTTTACTGGAAAAGAAAATCCGATGTTTTTAATTTCGGAAGATGTTAGAGGTTTTGGCGCTCATATTATAAGTGAAGACGGAAAAAGATTTCTTTTTAAGTATGATATCAGAGGTGAATTGGCAACACATGACATTGTTTTAAATGCCATTAGCAAAGAACTTCAATTGAGTTCAAAAGAGCATGTGTATTTAGACTGCAGGCATTTAAATGCTGCAGATTTTCAAAATCACTTTCCAGCAATTACAGCACATTGCAATGAATTGGGAATACGACCTGAAAAAGATTTAATCCCGATTGTCCCTGCAGCACATTATCAGTGTGGCGGTATACAAGTTGATCAGAATGCAGCGACCTATATCAAAAATCTTTATGCAATTGGTGAATGTGCAAGAACGGGGCTTCATGGTAAAAATCGTTTGGCCTCAAATTCCCTTTTAGAAGCTTTGGTATTTGCGCATCAAGCTTCAGAAAATGTAGATAGAACCATTGCTGGATTTACTTTTTCTACTAAAATATTAATTCCGAAGTTTCCAAAAGCTGAACAAGCAAACGATTATCATGCTTTTGAAATTCTGAAAAAAGAACTGCAAAAACTGGTCACTTCTTTTTATACCAGTGAAGAACGTGATTCCGAACTGGCTTTTGCGAAAATAAAAATGTTAAACGATACAGCAGTCTCATTTACAAAATCACATGAAATTACAATTCCTTTTATTGAATTTTCGAATATGATTGCGGTATCATTAATCATTATAAAACAATGCACAGCGGCAAAGAAACAAATGTACTGAAAACAAAATAGAAACTGATAGAATCCTTAACCACAATGAAACTAACAAACAAAACAACAATTGGTGAAATCGCAGCAGATGATTTTAGAACAACAGCTGTTTTTTCCAAATATCATATTGATTTTTGCTGCAAAGGATATCGAACAATCGAAGAAGTGTGTAAAAAAAGAGACATTGACGAAAACATCTTGATGGAACATATTGAAAAAGCCAGAACAAGTTCTGCCAATCAATCTTTTGATTTTAAAACTTGGCCTGTAGATATGATTGCAGATTATGTTACCAAAACACATCATAAATATGTGGAAGAAAAATCACCTATTATTCTTCAATATTTAAACAAATTATGCGGTATTCACGGCGCGGTGCATCCAGAACTTCATGAAATACATATTATTTTTTCAAAGTCTATTATGGATTTAACAGCACACATGAAAAGAGAAGAATTGGTCCTTTTCCCTTTTATTAAAAAAATGCGAAGTGCACAAAGCAAAGGAACTTCATTTGAAACGCCGGCATTTTTTAGTATCGAAAATCCGATTACGACCTTAAAAGAAGATTATATTACAGAGGGCGAACGTTTTAGAAGAATTGCCTCTTTAACCAATAATTATAAGCCTCCAATTGATTCGTGTGTTACGTATAAAACCGTTTTTACCATGTTAGAAGAATTTGATAAAGATTTAAAGAAACATATTCAAATAGAAAATAACATACTTTTCCCAAAGGCAATTGAGTTAGAAAAAACCTTTGAAAAAGTTTTCTAAATAAATAAAATGGAAGAAGGTTCTGCTCATAGGAATGGCGACAATACATATCCAAGATTTGGATTGTCTACCAAATACTGCGTTGGTTGGAGCTGCGCGTGCTGGTCACGCGTGGCTATGTCGCGAGCAGACCTCTTTTATTTTTGAAAGCGATTATATAGATGAATTCATTTTACTTCAAATAAATCAGTATCAATTTCTATTATTTTAAAATCTCAAAACAAATAATATCAAATAAATATTGGCTACTATTTTAATAATAACTTTAATTCAATTTCATAAAATCGTTACAAAATTAAATTTTACACCGACTATTTAAACAGCGGAAGGTTATCTTAAAACACTTATTGTATTTGCTAAATCTTCTTTCATAATAAAATCTTTAATGAATTCTTGAACTTCACCTCGAGCTTCCATTTTTGTTTCAAATGAATTAATATGAAATTCATCATCCTGATCGCTGATATGTATAATTTCAGTATATCCTTTTGAGATCAAACTGCCTTTTAATTTAATAATATTGAACTGTTGTTTTCCATTCAGCTCTTTACGCACCTGCAATTGTATAGCTTTTCCCATATATAAATAATTTTCACAGTAATTAGCTGTCATTCAATTATAAATTTATAATAATTAATGAATGGATATAATATTTTAACACAGGGTACAACCTATTATTTATCAACAGTTTATGAACATATTTTTTCTATGTTATTAATAACTGAAAATTAAGATCCAAATGAGTTAAAAAAAAGATCAAACATTTAAATGTTTGATCTTTTTTTTAATTTATAATATGATGGTTATCCTTTTAAGGGGTTGCAATGAATTGTATTATCTATTGTCAAATTCTCTGCGATTATAAAAAGTGTCATCTTCACTATCGTAACCAATTTCATCCTCAGGATAATAGGAATTCATTACTCTTTTTTCATAATTCCTGTCAAAATTGTTCAGCCTGTTATACCTGCTTGTGTTTCTAAAAGTATCGTATCCAATAGTATTGGCCATGACAATTTTCGTGTCTTTATTTATACTTACAGATCCAATCGGTATGATAATATGACTGTCTCCATCCTTATAAATAAATTCCTTTCCATTGTCGTTTGCTATAGCGTCGTGCACCTCATTGTGGCGGTCATCTATTAACGATTTATCTACATTTACATCTAAATAAACAACGCGCTGCATATCTTTATTAACCCAAAGATTGTCAATTTTACCGATAGTTCGGTTATCAGCATCTACTATTTTCCATCCTCTTACATCAGAATAATTTGAAGCAATCTTATAATCTGAAAGTTCGTCTAGTCTGTATAAATTTCTATCTTTATTTTCCATAATTCTTTATTAATATTAAATTGATTTTCTACTCTGCAGGTGTAGTGTTTTCGATTTCAACACTGTTATCAGTTGTAGTTTCATGATCTTTCAAAAAGATGTAGTATATAAGTGCTGCGATTAACAAAACCACAACAATCCAAGGCCATACCGGCTTTTTTTTCTCAATTTTAATTTCTGCCATAACTTATTTATTTTTTGATTATAGAATAGTTTTAATCTAATCTTAAAGGTACAAACGAGAATATACTGTGACGTATTTAATTTCAGGTGGATGTTACACAATTCCCAGTATATTAATCCATTATACAATTTACCCACGTAATATTTTACTACTTCTACATCTTACCAAATAAGTTTATTCTCGCAGCATACATAATATCGAAATCTATTTATTTAGGCATTTCGAATCAACAACAGTTTGCACAGGCCAGTAAACTTTCTTAATTTTATAAAATAGGGCGATCCAAACAGCCTAAATAATTTACAAAAGAGAAATTAGATGATTAACAACAATAAACTTAAAGCTGTCGCTTTCGGAGAAGTACTGTGGGATATTTTTGGAAATGAAAAAAAGATTGGCGGCGCACCACTAAATGTGGTTCTTCGCATGAAAGCTTTAGGCGCCGATGTAAATATGATAAGCTGCGTTGGTGAAGACCTAGATGGAGAGGAAATTATTTCAGAGATAAAAAGATTGGGTTTAGATACAGAAACCATCTTAAAATCAGACGATTTCCCGACTGGATTGGTAAATGTAACCTTAGATGAAACGAAATCTGCTACTTATGAAATCCTTTATCCATCGGCCTGGGATAAAATTATTCTAAACGAAACTGCTAGGGAATCGGTTCAAAATGCAGACGTTTTAATCTACGGAAGTTTGGTTTGCAGAGATGAGGTTTCAAGACAGGCTCTTGAAGAATTACTGCACACTAATGCATATAAAGTTTTTGATGTTAATTTAAGAAAACCTCATTATACTTACGAAATTCTGCAACAATTAATGCAGTCGGCAGATTTTATAAAATTTAATGATGAAGAAATTACGGAAATAAGTCAGGCCTTCGATTCTCCTTTCACTACAATAGAAGAAAACATGAATTTTATATGTTCTTTTACCAATGCAAAAGCCATCTGCGTCACAAAAGGAAAATATGGCGCTCTGTTGTTATGGGATAAACATCTTTATTCAAATACAGGTTATACCGTTACAGTTGAGGACACAGTTGGCGCAGGAGATTCTTTCTTGGGCGCTTTAGTGACATCCCTTTTAACTGGAGAAGAACCACAGCAGGCTTTAAATTTCGCCTGTGCAACGGGTGCATTGGTTGCAGGATCTGCTGGTGCAAATCCCACAATTGAATTAGAAGAAATTGATGCTTTAATAAATAGAAATTAGAAATAAACCCAAAAGCCTGACCAAAAAAAGTCAGGCTTTTTTTATAGTTATTACATGGAAAACATCTGTAAAACATGGGAACTATGTAAATTAAAACTGTAATTATTTCTTCCAAATCAACGTGAGCGCAGTAACTTGGGCTCTCAAAATAATATTGAAGAATGATGAAAAAATTACGAATTTCACTTATAAACATTCACGGACTTTTAAAAGGTTCTGGTCTTGAGATAGGAAAAGATGCTGATAACGGCGGCCAGACAAAATATATTTACGAATTAGCAGAATTTTTATCACAACATGAAGATGTTGAACATGTACATCTTTTTACCCGATTAATTGATGATCCTTCTGTTTCACCAGAATACGCAGTGCCTGTTGAAATAATAAATGATAAATTAGACATCAGACGAATTCCTTTTCTAGGAAAAAAATACAAAGCAAAAGAACAACTTTGGGAAGGTCTTGATACATTTGTCAACGGTGTTGTACAACATATTAAGGAACATAACATTTTTCCCGACTGGATTCATTCGCATTATGCTGACGCTGGATATGCCGCAGCCGAATTATCTGCCATTTTAAATATTCCTTTCGCCCACACGGGACACTCGTTAGGTTTTTATAAAAAGAAAAAATTACTTGAAGGCGGAGAAAATGAAGAAGATCTTGAAAAGAAATTCAAATTTAAAGCAAGAATTGCTGCTGAAGAACGAACATTAGAACTTTCTGAATTTATTGTTACTTCTACCGAACAAGAAATTGAAACTTATAAAGCTTATAAAAATTTTGAATTAGGAAAATACCACGCTATTTCGCCTGGAATTGACACCCGAAAATTTGTTCCCTATTACCATCAGGAAGTCGATCCTGAAAAAAATATGGAAGAAATCCAACGAAAATATTGGGTTTCAGAAACTATTTCGAAATTTTTAACCAATCCGCATAAGCCTATAATTCTGGCACTTTCGAGACCTGACCGCCATAAAAACTTGAACACTTTAATTGAAGTTTACGGTAAGGATAAGGAACTGCAAAGCATTGCCAATCTGGTAATTTTTGCTGGTATTCGTAAAGACATTGCCAAAATGCCAGAATCTGAAAAAAACGTTTTGACCGATTTACTTCTGTTAATGGACAAGTACGATTTGTACGGAAAAATGGCGATTCCTAAAAAACATGATGTCGAAAACGAGGTTTCTATTATATACCGATATGCCGCAGAAAAAAGAGGTGTTTTTGTGAATTTAGCGCTTCATGAAAATTTCGGCTTGACCGTAATCGAATCTGCTAGTTCTGGACTTCCTGTTGTGGTTACAAAAAATGGCGGACCTTCAGAAATTATTCCAGTTTGTCAAAATGGAGAATTAGTAGATCCGCAGGAAGAGAGTCAGATTAAAAAGGCTTTACGCAATATTCTGACTGATGAAAATCAATGGAAATATTATTCTAATAATGGAGCAATCAACATTCAAAAACATTACAGCTGGCTGAGCCACGTTAATCAATATGTTGATTTGGTGAATGAAAACTTATCGCTTTCTTCTGGAGCAGGAATCAAAAAACAACATTATCCAAACATCAATATCAGCCGATTAAAACGAAAAATAGATCATTTATTGGTTTCTGATATTGACGGGACACTAATTGAACCCAAATTGGCTAATCCTGGATTAAAAGAACTAAAAGCACATCTTGTCAACCGTACCGAAAAAATGGCTTTTGCAATGGCTTCGGGAAGAAATCTGGAATTGGTAAAAAAAGTAATTAACGAAGAAGAATTTCCTCTCCCCGACTTCATCATTTGCTCTGTTGGAACTGAAATTTATTATACAAACGGAACTGATTATATTTTAGACAAAGGCTGGGCTAAATTTTTAGCAGGAAGATGGAAAAGAGACGATATAGTAAGTAGATTGAAAACCGTTAAATGGATCAAACTACAGGAAGAAGAAGCGCAGAATCCTTATAAAATCTCTTACTATTATGAAAAAGAAAAATACAATCACGAAGAATTAATTTCGGCTTTGGGAACAGGCTGGTATAAAGTGAATATTATTCCGAGTCACGGCCAGTTTTTGGACTTTATTCCGAAAAGAGCTTCTAAGGGAAATGCGATCAAATTTTTGTGCCGCAAATGGGCTATTCCGTTATCTCATGTTATTGCAGCTGGTGATTCTGGAAATGATGTCGATATGTTTAGAGGTCCCGTAAAAGGAATAATTGTTGGCAATAGAAGTGCCGAGCTGGCAGATTACGAAACAACTAAAAGCATTTATGTTGCCAAATCTTCAGCTTCAGAAGGAATTCTAGAAGGATTAAAACATTATAAAATAATTAAATAACCCGTTGGGTGTAAAAAATAAACACATAATTCTTTTAGCTGGCTATTGGGATTGTGTGTCTCAAAAAATTATACTAACAGATTAAATAGTAATAAAATGTATTCAGGTTCAGGATTTAGTAATTGGGAAATTGGAGATGTTGATGTATTTATAGATGAAAAAGGAGTTCATCATTTATTTCATTTAATTATCCCAAATCACGATTATATAGCGCATGCAGTATCAAAAGATGGTCTTTCGTGGAAACGAGTAAAAAACGCCCTTTTTGTTGGTGATCCAGGAGAATGGGATGATGATATGTTGTGGACAATGCATGTCAGCAAAAAATCCGAAGGTGATGGTTATGAAATGTATTATACCGGTCTTAAACGTCAGGACAAAGGAATTGAACAGAAAGTGGGGCGAGCTGTTTCAAATGATTTGCTTACGTGGAAAAAAGAGAATCTATACGGACTTCCTTTCCAAAGCGAAGCACCGCATTACGAAGGGAAAAAGAATAATCCAAGGGAATGGATTAGTTTTCGAGATCCTTTTAAATATCAATATAAGGGCGAAGATTATCTGCTAATTTGCGCAAGAAGTGCGTCGGGTCCTATTTATCGCCGAGGCTGTATTGGTGTTGCAAAAAGAGAAGAAGATGGATATGTACTGCAAAAACCACTTCATATTCCTTACGTTTATGATGATGTTGAATGTCCGTGTGTTTTTGAAATTAAAGGAAATTATTATTTATTAGGATCAATTAGAGAGGATATTAAAGTCCGTTATTGGTCGGCATCTGAATTTAGAGGTGAATATTCTGCTTTTCATAATAATGTTTTACTGCCACAAGGGAATTATGCTGCGAGAGTTGTAAAAGACGGAAAACATTTTCTGGTTTATAATTTCTATTTCGCTGACGGAAATGTGAATACACACCGTGTTATTCCGCCTCCAAAAGAATTATCGACAGATAAAAGCGGTAGACTTCTATTGAAAACCTATTATTACTGGGAAAAACTGTATCAGAAAACTATTCTTCAAAAAGATCTGCCGCAACCCATGCCTATTTTAGGAAATCCAACAGCTGAATTTGTTTTAGAAAATGAAAACAAATGGCGTTTTGGCTGTCGAAGCGGTTATGAAATTTACGGTTTCGAAAAACCTTCATCTGACTTTGTTTGGGAAGGAACGCTTTCTGTTGAAGGAATGGGAAAAACTGGTTTTGTAATTGAATGCGATAAAGAAGGAACGGGTTATTATATTTCAATTGATTTTATGAATGGTTTTGTCCAGTTTAGAGCTTGGGGATTTAATGAAAAAGATGTGAAAAACAATTTTATCTTCGAAAATATCCAAACCAATCAATTTGAAATTGGAGAAGAAAAACAGATTTCTTTTAAAATTATCCGCTACGGAAATTACTATGAACTTTCGATTAATGATATTGTAAAACTGACTTTATTAGATTTTAAATACAATGAAGGCAAAGTTGGAATTTATGTCTGCTCGGCTGTTATTTCGATTAGTGATTCCAGAATTCACGTAATTCCAGAACCAGAAAATGAATATGCAGCTTCAGATCCCGAAAAATATAATGATGATTATAATAAGATTATGCAGTTAGACACTCGTACAAACATTAATTAAATTTTTCATTATGAATATTCAAATCAATAAAATTATAGCCGTACTGCTTTTTTGTCTGGCTTTCACGATATCGCACGCGCAAAGCAATGATGCTCAAAAATGTCGTTACACCAAAACAAATTATGGCTATTTAATGGTTCTTCGCGAAGGCGATAATGTTTTGGAGTTAATCGAAAATCTGGCAAAAGAACAAAAAATTCCATCGGCAAATTTCACTGGAATTGGTTTTGCACAAGATGCTACATTTGGTTTTTATGATTTTGGAGAAAAGAAATTTCATCCCAAAACTTTTAATAAAGTTGAAATGGGAAGCATTACGGGATCTATCGCCTGGAGCGAAAACAAACCTTCTATACACATGCACGGCGTAGCAACCGATGATAAATTTGATGCATATGGAGGTCATATTTTGGGGCTGAAAGTTGGAACTGGCTCTATGGAAATTTATATTACTGTAAATAATGAAAAACTAGAAAGGAAAATAGAGCAGCCTTTAAATGCTAATGTTTTGCAATTGCCTTGTTTGAAATAGATTTGGTTAACATAAATGTTTATTTTAACCGATAAAACTTAAATTGGCTTCTTGAATAGAAATACACCAATAAAAAATGCGTGAAGTAACTAAAACTTTACGCATTTTTTATTTTTATTTAATTTAATCTTTCGGTAGTTTCAATTCTTAAACAATGTTCTGTTCCTAAATAAAGCGGATCTCCATGTTTTTCTGACCAAAATCCGTCAAGTACATCTTTAGTGATACAACGGTAAACAGCAACTCCTTTATAGGTTTTATTATCGTCTCCTTTATAACTAAAATTAATAACCAAAACATTGTCTTTGAAAAAGCCATGCCCTTTTTGTATTTGTGAATTGTTGATAAGCCAATGCGCAATTACTCGGTTATTTTTATCTAATTCTAAAGTTAAAACACCTTTATAACTAATCTCATTAGTCTCATCTTGATTGCTTCCAGAAATGGAAAATGTACCCACTAAATCTTGTAAAGTCATTTTATAATGCAGAAATTAACATTTGTTCTAAAAGGCTTCGCGCCTTTGTGAGCACAAATTAACGCAAAAAAAATACGTAATAAAAACAAACAAAAATCTTTACGAATCATTTTGTTTGTCCTTAAACGTATTTAGGTAAAATGTTATTTCTCTCTTTTAATAATAAACGTAAAGCATGATCTTAGAATCAGAACCTTCTATAACTTTTTCAAGTCTTTTAAAGAAAATATCGCTTACCATCGGGCAGCCGTGGCTGTTGATAATGTAATATTCTTTTTCTTCGTCAGGAACTTCTCTGTAACGGTGTAATACAATTGCTCTTTTCATCGCGTTGCTGTTACTTTCGTCTAGTCCGTTAAGTCTGAAAGCTTTTCCAAAAACTCCGTTATAAGACTTCTCGATAGAATAACGGCCAAGGGATGAACAGTTTGAATTTGGAGTATTACTGAATTGCAAAATATCGCCTTTTATTCCTGTTTCAGATCCTGAACCATGTGCTACAAGACCTTGATCTAGTATTTTGTTGTTCTGAAGATCATATACAAAAAAACGATTTTTTCCAGATTTGATTTTCATATCTACCAGAAAAGCAATTTTATTGCTGTAACCGCGGTTTGATGAAGTAAAAGATTTTATCTCCCCTACATGGTCTGTAAGTCTAGCAAACTCTACTTCGGTTAATATTTCTTTCCTGTCCGTTACATTGTAGGTTGTAAAGGAACTTAAGGAAAAAAGCAGTGCCATAAAAAATAATCTCATAAGCAGGGCATTATATTAAGTTAAACAGAAGATTTGGGATCTCGTGACAAAAAACTTTATCAGTTTTTTGTTGTTGCAAAATTATGTACATTTTTTATACAATTCCCATGTTTGATGTGTTAAATATATTATAAATATTTGACATTACGCTACTTATGTTGCTTTTTTTTATTTTCAAGCCCTAAATAATGGGATTTTGGGCAATAAATAGGAAGATTGAAAGGCTTCTAAGTAATACTTTGAAGATCTGCATGTTAATTTGATAACAAATGAAATTATTCTTGTAAAGAAAAACCTTGGACTATAATCTAATTTTAGGATAATAAAAAATCAAAAAAATATAGTCATGGAAAATACAAATAACTACAACAGCGAAGATCTTCAAAAATGTCCATATCATGCACAGCTAAACAGTATGAGTAATGATAAAAATCCAGATGAACATGTTAATACCGGAGACTGGGAAGATGAACGTGATGAAGATGGCACAGATCCAAATCGTTATGAAGAAGAAAAAGGAAATAATAATTCTGGCGGTGCAGGAAGCACTGGAAGCGCAGCGACTAACAGTTAATATTTATTAAAACTTAATTTAACAGCACTATGATCACAGACAGCAACCGAAATTATGATCAAAACGAAAATAATTTCCCTCAAGACATTCAAAACGAAACAAATCAATATTATCGCGAACAAAACGAACAAATTGAAGATGAAGACAAACAGGAGGAACAACTTCTAGATTCTTATCCTGGAGCGGGAGAAAACAACTATCTTGACAATGAATTTTCTAATGCTTTGGAAAGAGACGATCAAGAAGATCTTGAACAAGATATTGATGAAAGTGATCTGGAAGAAGATGATTGGGACGAAGAAGATGAAGAAGAACTTGACCAAGATGATCTGGATGATGATCTTGTAGAAGATTATGACGAAAATGACCGTGAAGTTGAACCTGAAACTTTTACCGATGATAGTTTTAAAATAGACTAAAAATTCTTAAAAGATAAAACATAAGAAATCCCATTTAAAATGGGATTTTTTTATTGCCTTTTTCAAGATTAAATAGCTGCAAGATTAAAATTAAACAATACTTCTCGAGAATTATATAAAATCTTCGAGATTAAAAGAATGTACTTTTAAGAATGTCTAAAAGGAAAAATAGGCATTAAATAATCTTCAAATTAAAACTTAAATTATATGAAATCCGAAAACTACTTTTACAGTGATGACTCTTCAGGCGACATGACATCATACGAAGAACAGCTTCTTTTAAATTATGATGATTACCTAGAAAGCGGTTTTACAAGCTCAGTAAAAGCGCAAAATCATTACAATTTGGAACTTGGCGATCTAGACGAATTTCTTGAAGAAGATTTAGAATCGGAATATGATGAAAATGACTGGGAAGAAGAGGAAGATGATCTTTCGGAAGAAGATGAAAATACTGAGGGCGACCCAGAAACTTTCATAATGTAAAAGGAAAACTCTTTCTAAACACGTTAGCTATTTTCGTATTCATGTTGAAGTTTGTCAAGAAACTTAAACAATTTATTATTCATTAAGTTATAATCGAAACTGCGAATTTCATCTGGTTTTTGTACATATCTGTGCATGGTATTTTTGATTAAGAAATCTTCGTCAGATTCGATCAGGAGCTCGATTACCTCCTTATTAAGTTCCATATGGCATTGAAATCCATAGACCAAAGCTGAATACGCTATAATTTGCCGCGGACAGCCTTCGCTAAACGCTAATATCCTGCTGTTTTCTGTAATTCCTGGCATATCATTATGCCAGTGTCCTACAGAAAGTGGTGAGCCAAAATGCGATATTTTATCGTCATTTAATCCAGCTGCTGTAAGTTCAATAGGAAAAACTCCTATTTCTTTTTCAGGACTTGATTCAAATTTTGCCCCTAACGCTTTACCAATTAGCTGGGCTCCAAGACATACTCCAACTACGGCTTTTCCTGTATTGATACATTTTTGTATTAAATTTATTTCCGCTTGTGAATCAAAATAGGGATATTCTTTTTTGGAAGAATCTGGACTTTGAGGTCCTCCCATAATTACAAGTAAATCAATATCTGCGGCTGTATCCGGCAAAGGCTCATAATTATATACTTTTGAAAAACTGATTTTATGATTTCGGTTTTGAGCCCATTCTAGATATGCTCCAGGCGCTTCAAAAACTTTATGCTGTACAAAATGAATATTCATATTTTAAATAATTGATTATAATTTTTACTTGCTAACTTTCGTGCTAATAATTTTTGCTAATGCTTTACACAATTCTTTCTTATTTATTTTGAAGGAATAAATTTAGCAAATAACTTCCCATGCAATCTGGTACAGATTCGATATAAATGAATAGTCCAGTTTTATCATACTTAAATTTCTAAAAAACTAAACTGATACTTATTTAAGTAACTGATTTCGTTAATAAAATCACCTTTTTTTACTAAATTTGATATACTCCCCTTTGCTGATTTTTTCTAACATTTAATAAAATCATATGAAGATCCTTCCAATCAATTCTACTTTACTGGTTATCGATATTCAGGAAAGACTGCTTCCCAAAATTGACAGTGGCGAAGCTATTCTTAAAGATGTTATCTGGTCTGTAGATTTAGCTAATACAATCGGTATTCCAATCCTTCTGACAGAACATTGTCCAGATAAAATTGGAACAACACCTGCTGTATTAAGGGAAAAATTTGAAGAAAACGATATTATTTCTAAGTCTTATTTTTCTGCTGTCCGCGAAGGAAATCTTCTTACTATTATAGAAAAAGAAAGAAAACAGATTATTGTAGTTGGAACTGAAGCTCACATTTGCGTACAACAAACGGTACTAGACTTATTGGAACTCGACTATGAAGTTTTTATTCTAGAGTCAGCTGTTGGCACACGAAATCCAGATGACAAAATAAAGGCTGTTGAAAGAATGAGGCAAAACGGCGCAGAAATCATTACAAAAGATATGCTGGCATTTGAATGGCTAGAAAAAGCTGATAGAGAGATTTTTAAAATTGTTCTTAATAATTTTATTAAATAAAACATTCGAACCAAAAATAATATCAAACAGTAAAATGAAAAACACCTTAATTACTGGAAAATGCTATGTCCTAAAAGAAAATAAAAACTGGGAGGAATGCATTGATTTAGCGCTTAAAAAAATATAACCGCAGTCCAAAATTTTCATTAATAGTCCTGCGGTTTAGTATTTATAAATCAATCCTCCATATTTTTTTACTATTGAATGAATGCCAGAATATCTGCATTAACCGTATCTGCATCAGTCGTCGGGATTCCGTGACATAAACCAGGATAAGTAATCAATTTTCCATTTTTCACTAGCTTGGCAGCTCTTAATGCAGTAGGCACATGCGGCACAATTTGGTCATCTTCTCCATGAAGAATCAGAACCGGCACATCTACGCTTTTCAAATCTTCGGTAAAATCAGTTTCAGAAAATGCTTTTATACAGTCATAATGCGCCTTAATTCCTCCCATCATTCCCTGGCGCCACCAATTATCCTGAATTCCTTTTTTTACAACAGCCCCTTCCCTATTGTAGCCATAAAATGGGAACGTTATATCCTGATAAAACTGCTGTCTATTATTGGCCGTATTAAAGCGAATATCATCAAAAACCGCCAAAGGAACACCATCTGGATTATTTTCGTCTAAAATCATATAAGGCGTTACCGCACTTATAAGCACCACTTTGGCAACCCTCTCTTTTCCATATTTTGCGGCGTATCGTATTGCTTCTCCCCCTCCTGTTGAATGACCAATATGAATGGCATCTTTTAAATCTAAAAATGCTGTCAATTCTGCTACATCAGCTGCATAAGTATCCATTTCATTCCCTTTATACGTCTGTGTTGATCTTCCGTGTCCTCGTCTGTCATAGGCCACAACTCTAAATCCTTTATCGAGAAAAAAATGCATTTGTGTATCCCAGTCGTCTGCAGAAAGAGGCCATCCATGATGAAAGAAAATGGGCTGTCCTGTTCCCCAGTCTTTGTAATAAATCTCCGTTCCGTCTTTTAATGTAATAGTGCTCATTGTAGTTTTTTTTTAATGGTTATTAATAGATTAAAATCAAAAAATTGATACTAAAGCTTTCATTTTTAAATGGCTAAAATCTTTTTTTAGCCTTATAAATTTTCATACCAGTCTAAAATATAATCGGCTACAATTTCCCATCCGTTTTCCCCACAGATGAAATGGCTTTTGCCTTGAAAAATCTTTAGATCAACACGGCTGCTACTATGTTTGTATTTATGCGCCAAGGTTTTGGTGAGTTCGGCAGGAAAAATAGCATCACTTCCACCGCCAATAAATAAAATAGGTTCATGTGATTTTTTAAAATCGATATTCGAAAAAGAATTCAAAACAAGTTCTCGACTTACTTTAAAGCTTTCAGGCACTGCAATTGCAGCAAAGGCATTTGCTCTTTCATTCAACGGAAGTGTATTAAAAAAACATTTGTCATACCATTCGCGGCTTCCCATAAAATATTTTTTACCAGAAAAAAAGCCAAATGCAGGAATTACTGATTTCAGTGTTTGAAGTGGAGGGAAAACGTTTTTTGGAGGCGCACCGTCAATGCTTACCGCTGCAGATGCTTTTCCTAATTCAAGCAGTTTCATTGCTGCCATTCCTGCCATTGAATGTCCAATAATTAATGGCTTTTCTGGAAGACTGTCGATTAGCTTTACAATATTGTTAACGACGTCTATAAATCCAGTTTTTACAAGATCAGGATGCACTTTATTTCTTAAATCAGCAGGATTTCCTTCATGACCTGGATTAGCCGGAGTGTACACGGTATAACCTTTCTTTTCATAATGGTCTTTCCACTTTGCCCAGCTTAAGTCGTTTACAAAGTTTCCATGTATGAGTATTATGGATTTTGATTTTGTCATAATAAAAATATTTAGTGAGTATTTAAAGGTTTTAAATAATTCATAAACGCATTTAACCTGTTAATTCTAAAAACATAATCGTATGAATCGGTTTCATATTTAAATTTTAGAATAAATAAAGGAGCCGCTGCTAATTAATATACAGCATATTGAGGAAAGACAAGAACTATGCTAAAATAGTAAATTATTATATATCAAATAAATACAAAGAAAAATACTTTTATTGTTAGTGATATTTCGCAAATAAATAGTGTTCTAGTGATATATAAAAAAAGATTGATGTCTAGGAGAAGAAAAAGAAAAACACCCTGTAACAAAAAAGAAAAACTTTGATTCTAAATGTAAATTCATTTAAAATCAAAGTTCTATACTTATAAAATTGAAGTTTGAAATATTATAAAAAACTATCAAACCTTTCAAAATGGCAGGTATATCCATTTGGATTTTTGATCAGATAATCTTGGTGGCTTTCTTCGGCTGGCCAGAATTTAGTAAAAGGTTCAAGTGTAGTAACCACTTTGCCATGCCATTTTTCAGACTCATCTACAATTTTAATCACTTCAGCAGCAATTTGCTTTTCTTCATCATTTTGTATAAATAGAGCCGATCTGTAGCTTGATCCAATATCATTACCTTGTCGGTCTTTAGTTGTTGGATCGTGCATTCTAAAAAAGTAATCCAGTAGTTCTTTATAAGATGTTTCATTTGCATCATACGTAATTTCCATGCCTTCTGCATGTCCCGGATGATTCTGATAAGTTGGGTTGTCATTTATTCCGCCAATATATCCCACTTCCGTATCTTTTACACCAGGGCGCACACGAAACAAATCTTCCATACCCCAAAAACAGCCTCCGGCTATATATGCCTTTTTTAAGTTTTCCATAATTTTTTAATTTTTAATATTTCACTGCAAAAATAGTACCCTCGATATTTGTAATTATTTTAAATAAACGTTTCGTAACCAGCATTATATGCATCCATTACATATTTTATGTAACTTTACTTTTAGTCAGCATAAAGCAGTAACATTTCTATCCAAAATAAATTACACTAGCAAAATTAAAAAACAAACTACAATTCTGTTTTCTAAAATTTCAACAAATTTCATCATAATATAACGATATTTCGAAAGTATTTGAAATCAGCAAAACATTCAAAACACTGAATATCATTAACTTACATATGAGGCAGGTTTTTTGTAAATGAAGATTTAAATTACTGTTTTTAAAGTTACGAAAAAACTTTTACAGCAGTATTTCATGAATATCTAATTGTAACACAACATTTCAATTAAATACTTTTAAATATGCAAAACGACATTTACCAAATTAAACGGTTATTAACCACAAAAAACAGAACCTTTTCCTACTACAGTCTGACCGAAATGGAAAATCAGGGCTTTAATATTAAAAAAATGCCTTTTTCAATTCGTATTCTGTTAGAAAATGTACTTCGTAATTATGATGATTTCGCTATTACAAAAGAAAATATTGAAACGCTGTTAAACTGGAAACCTGAAGCTTCGGATAAAGATATTCCTTTTAAACCAGCTCGTGTGTTAATGCAGGATTTTACGGGAGTTCCAGCTGTTGTCGATATTGCATCGCTTCGAGCTGAAGCTGCTAAAAAAGGAAAAAATCCAGATATGATCAACCCGTTAATTCCCGTTGATTTAGTCATCGACCATTCTGTACAGGTTGATTATTTTGGAACGGAATATTCCTATCTGCGAAATATGGAAGAAGAATACAAACGGAATACAGAGCGATACGAATTTTTAAAATGGGCACAGCAGTCTTTTAGTAACTTTAGCGTAGTTCCACCGGGAATGGGAATCTGCCATCAGGTTAATTTAGAGTATTTGTCAAAAGGTGTAATTGAAAGAAATGGAGAAATTTTTCCTGATACTTTAGTGGGGACAGATAGTCATACCCCAATGGTTAATGGAATTGGTGTTATCGCTTGGGGTGTGGGCGGTATTGAGGCAGAAGCTGCGATTTTGGGACAGCCTATTTATTTTATTATGCCCGAAGTTATTGGACTTAAATTATCTGGAGAAATTCCGCTTGGATCAACTGCCACAGATATGGTGCTTACTATTGCCGAACTGCTTAGAAAATATGGCGTTGTTGGTAAATTTGTCGAAGTATTTGGTCCAGGATTAGATAGTTTAAGCGTGCCAGACCGCGCCACAATTGGAAACATGTCACCAGAATTTGGCTGTACAGTTACCTACTTCCCTATAGATGAAAAAACACTAGAATATATGCGCCTGAGCAACCGTTCTGAAGAACAGATTGATTTGGTTGAACAATACTGCAAAGCTAATTTACTATGGCGTACAGGCGACGAAAACATTACATATACAGATATTCTTGAACTTGATCTTTCTACAATTGAGCCAACTATTGCCGGACCAAAAAGACCTCAGGATAAAATTCTGCTTAAAAATTTACAACCCAAACTTATTGACTTACTTGATAAAACGTTTGGAAGAAAAAATCTGGCACCTAAACAAGATGCGCGCTGGTCTAGCGAAGGTGGTTCACAGCCCATACAAGGTGAAGCTGTAGTTCCTGACAACGCAAAAATTGAAGAAAAAATAGAAAATGGCATTAAAACCGTTGCAGTTACATTAGGAAATGAACAGTTTATGCTTTCTGATGGTGCGGTGGCTATAGCGGCAATTACTTCTTGTACCAACACTTCCAATCCGTTTGTGATGATTGGAGCTGGGCTTGTTGCAAAAAAAGCCAGAGAACGCGGACTTAATGTAAAACCGTGGGTTAAAACTTCTCTCGCACCAGGTTCTAAAGTAGTTACCGATTATCTAGAAAAAGCAGATTTACTTGGAGATCTGGAGTCTTTAAAATTTCATGTTGTTGGTTACGGCTGCACCTCATGTATAGGAAATTCTGGGCCTCTTCCTGTTCATATTGCGAAAGCTGTGGAAGAACATGATCTTGTTTTGGCATCTGTTTTATCTGGAAACAGAAATTTTGAAGCCAGAATTCATCCGCAGATTAAAATGAATTTCCTGATGTCGCCTATGCTCGTTGTTGTTTTTGCACTTGCCGGACGTGTTGATATAGATTTACTTAACGAACCTGTGAGTTATGACTCAAACCAGCTTCCTGTTTATTTAAAAGATATCTGGCCTTCAAACGATGAAATCAATGAAGTTTTAAATAATGTTTTATCTCCTAAACAGTTTTCTAAAAGTTACGAAACTATTTTTGATGGAAATGAAACATGGCAGCAATTAAAAATACCAGAAGAAAAAATATATGCTTGGGATAATGATTCTACTTATATTAAAGAAGCACCATTTTTTAAAGATCTGCCTGAGCACCCAAAACCATTAAAGGATATTCAAAATGCCCGAACTTTATTAATGCTTGGCGACAGTATTACGACAGACCATATTTCTCCTGCCGGATCATTTAACGAGAATTCAGCAGCTGGAAAATATTTAATAAGCCGTGGTGTAGAAAAACCCGATTTTAATTCTTACGGATCACGACGCGGACATGATGAAGTGATGATCAGAGGTACTTTTGCCAATGTCCGTATAAAAAATGCTTTAGCAGATAAGGAAGGTGGTTATACAAAATATCTTCCAACGGGAGAAGAAATGAGTGTTTATGATGCTTCTGTACAATATAAAGCTTCTGAAACACCTTTGATTATTCTTGCCGGAAAAGAATACGGAAGCGGTTCTTCCAGAGACTGGGCAGCAAAAGGAACTTTTTTATTGGGCGTAAAAGCTGTTCTTGCAGAAAGTTATGAACGAATTCATAGAAGCAATTTAGTGGGTATGGGCGTACTGCCTCTGCAATATAAAGATGGAGAAAATGCTCTAAGTCTTGGCTTAAATGGCAGAGAATCCTTTACCATTTCTGGAATAGCGCAAGACATTAAACCATTAAAAGAACTGCAGATAACGGCAGTAAAAGAAAATGGTGAGCAATTAAATTTTACGGTTATAGCCAGACTGGATTCAAAAATAGAAATTGAATATTATAGAAATGACGGAATACTACAATATGTTTTAAGACAGTTTTTACAAAAGGATTAATAAACTTCTACTTCTTGTAATGGAATATAAACATGAAAGGTAGATCCTTTTCCAAGTTCTGATGCTGCAAGCAGGAATTCTTGATGGTTGGCTACAATTTTACGGCATAATGCTAGTCCAATTTCCGAACCTTCATAGGATTCTTGTCCGTGCAGTCTTTTGAAAATCTCAAAAATCTGATCGGAATGCTGTGTGTCAACTCCCATTCTATAGTGATATGGGGTTTAACGCCTATGGCGGTAAACTTTATGAATTTATGGTTCTAAAATTATTTTATTTCAGGCAGTTTGAACTCTTTGTTGTAAATAATACTTACTATATCTTCTATAAAGATATTGGCAGGAATTCTTTCTCCATTTGTTGCATACGAAATAGATAATTTATCTTTTGGATTGTATATAAGTCTGGAATGAGAGCCAAGCACATCGCCGCTATGCCCAAAAAAGAAATTTTCTCCATATGGAAATAATGCCAATCCTCTTCCCCAGTCCTCCTTGCCTATAGTAGGTTTCATTAGTTCTAAAGTTTCTTTTTTTACAATCTTGTATTGGAACAAACTGGTAATAATAATATTCATATCCCTGGTTGTACTTGCTATATCACCAACGCCTATTACATTTGAATATTCAATTTCTTTAATCTCACTCCAGTTTTGTACGAATTTATAAGACTCAAATGTGTTGGCTGGATTTGATTTTATAGAAGCAAAATTCTTGAGATTAAGGGGTTTCACTATTTCTTGTTCGACTATTTTATAATACTCTTTTTTATATTTTTTTTCAATAATCATTCGCAGCAATATATAAGCTGAGTTCGAATAAGCAACCTTTTCATTGGGTTCAAAACTTACGCCTTGTTTTTTTATTTCGTCAAAAATTTCTTTTTCCGTTACTTTTTCGTTTACCCAAATGGCACCGTTTTTAATGGCAAAATTCCCTAATCCGCTTGTATGCTCTAATAAATTTTTAATGGTTATTTTTTCTGAATTTGCTATTTCAGGATAAAATTCAGATAGTTTGGCATCTAGTTTTAAGCTTCCTTTTTCAATTAATTTGAAAGCTAAAATTGCCGTAATCATTTTAGTGACAGATGCAATCTGATATTTAGTATCTTTATTATAACTTACATTGGTCAATTTTTCTTGCCCAAAACTTCTATTATAAACTTCTTTTCCATCTTTATAAATTGATAAGCTGCCAATTCCTCCATTATTATTTTCGATGTAATTTATGTAGTTGTCTATTTTTTCTTTATTGATTTCTTGCGAAACCAAATTGCTTAAACTAAGTAATAAAAAAGTGATTAGTTTCAATTTCATTTTTGATGGTTTTTCTAAATGGTTTTTAGTGTCAGACAAAACAGTTTTTGGATAGCTGTTATGCTTCTATTTTGTTTTCAGTTATTTCTTAGGAAGGCTGAATTTCTGGTCTTTTAGTATTGCTGTAATTGCATCTGATATTTCAAAAAATTTTCCGTTATAATTATTGTCTAATAAAATTATTGTAAATTTTTCTTCCCTATCAGAAACTAAAATCGCTTTGGTTTATTTCTTTACTAAATCATTAATTTTCAAAAGCATTTCTTTTGCGTTTTGATTTGCAGGTTCTAATTCCAATACTTTTTCAAAGGAAAGGAAGTGATAAAGATCTAATTGAAAAAGCTGAAAAACTAGGATTATTATAATTTCTATAATTTACTAAAGAAAGATTTTTAATTATCTTCAATTTCTAAAGCTATAATTACAAAAAAATTTACATCAAAAAACAAAAAAGACGCCGTATAAAAATCGGCGTCTTATAAGTTACTTCGCTAATAATAGGAATTAAGTATTAAGTACTAAGAACTAAAGATTAAGAACTAAAGACTAAGAACTAAAGATTAAGAACTAAAGATTAAGAACTAAAGATTAAGAACTAAAGACTAAGAACTAAGAACTAATTACTGAGGACTAAGCACTAAGAACTAATTACTAAGAACTAATTACTAAGGACTAAGGACTAAGAACTAAAGACTAAGCACTAATTACTAAGAACTACAATTACTTAATATCCAAATCAAATCTATCTAAATTCATTACCTTACTCCATACAGCAGCAAAATCATGTACAAATTTTTCTTGTGCATCAGTACTTGCGTAAACTTCTGCAATTGCTCTTAATTCTGAATTAGAACCAAAAACAAGATCGGCACGTGTTGCAATCCATTTTGGCTGACCTGTAGTACGGTCATTTCCTGCGTAAAGCTCTTTATCATTTGATACCGCCTGCCACTGCGTATTCATATCAAGGAGATTTTTAAAGAAATCATTAGTTAGTTTTCCTGGGGTATGAGTAAAAACACCATTTTTAGAACCATCAGCATTAATATCCAAAACACGTAATCCACCCAAAAGAACTGTTAACTCAGGAGCTGTTAGCGTTAATAAGTTTGCTTTATCAATAAGAAGTTCCTCCGTTGAAACTGATGATTTTGTTTTTCTATAATTTCTAAAACCATCTGCTTTTGGCTCCAAATATTCAAATGAATCCACATCTGTTTGTTCTGCAGATGCATCCATACGGCCAGGCGTAAACTGAACTGTAACTGCGCTTCCTGCCTCTTTTGCCGCTTTCTCTACTGCCGTAGATCCTGCTAAAACTATTAAATCTGCCAGCGAAACTTTCTTTCCATCATTTTGTGCAGTATCAAATTCTGTTCGGATAGCATCCAGTTTGTCTAAAACCTGTTTCAGTTGTGCCGGATTATTGATCTGCCAGTCTTTTTGCGGTGCCAGTCTTATGCGCGCACCGTTTGCACCACCGCGTTTATCAGATCCTCTAAAAGTGGAAGCCGATGCCCATGCAGCCGCAACCAATTGAGATGTGCTTAATCCTGAATTTACTATTTTTTCTTTTAGTTGTGCTGTATCATTCTCATCAATCAATTTGTGATTTACCTCTGGAATAGGATCCTGCCACAACAATTCTTCCTGAGGAACATCGGGTCCGAGGTAACGCGCACGAGGCCCCATATCACGATGCGTCAACTTAAACCATGCTCGAGAAAAAGCATCTGCAAACTGATCTGGATTCTCCAAAAAGCGGCGTGAAATTTTCTCATATTCTGGATCCAATCTTAAAGATAAATCAGTAGTAAGCATGGTTGGGAGATGTTTCTTATTAGCATCAAATGCATCTGGAATAATAGCTTCGGCATTTTTAGCCACCCATTGATGCGCACCTGCAGGACTTTTTGAAAGTTCCCATTCAAAAGCAAATAAATTTTCAAAGAAGTTATTGCTCCATTGTGTTGGCGTTTTTGTCCAAGTTACTTCAAGTCCGCTTGTAATAGCATCTGCACCTTTACCAGAACCAAAACTATTTTTCCAACCAAAACCTTGAAGACCTAAGTCAGCTGCTTCAGGTTCTTCCTCCACATGATCAGAAGAAGCTGCTCCGTGAGTTTTACCAAAAGTATGTCCGCCTGCAATTAAAGCTACCGTTTCTTCGTCATTCATTGCCATACGGCCAAAAGTATCTCTGATATCTTTTGCAGCGAGAATTGGATCAGGATTTCCATCAGGTCCTTCAGGGTTTACATATATAAGTCCCATTTGTACTGCCGCAAGAGGTTTTTCCAAATTTCTGCTGTGAACATGGCCATCTGCATCATCATCGGAGGATACGACGCCGTGATCTTTTGGCACACCTTCAGAACCATCGTTATAACGTTCATCACCTCCAAGCCATGTCGTTTCAGAACCCCAATATACAGATTCATCTGGTTCCCAAACATCGGCTCTTCCTCCTGCAAAACCAAACGTTTTAAAACCCATAGATTCCAAAGCAACGTTTCCAGTTAAGATCATAAGATCTGCCCAAGAAATTTTTTGACCATATTTTTGTTTTATCGGCCAAAGCAATCTTCTGGCTTTATCAAGACTCACATTATCCGGCCAGCTGTTAAGGGGTGCAAAACGCTGTTGTCCCGCTCCTGCTCCACCACGTCCGTCATGTACGCGGTATGTTCCTGCACTATGCCAAGCCATTCGGATAAAAAGACCTCCATAATGACCAAAATCAGCAGGCCACCACTCTTGAGAATCGGTCATAAGATCGTGTAAATCTTTTTTAACCGCTTCAACATCAAGAGTTTTAAAAGCTTCTGCATAATTAAAATTTTTATCCAACGGATTTGATAATGATGAATTTTGTCTCAGGATATTCACCTTTAACTGCTTTGGCCACCAGTCACGATTTTTTGTGCCTGTAGCTGCTTCATTATCCCTGGTTCCATTATGAAAAGGGCATTTGCTAATGTCATTAGATTGATTGTCCATAATTCAAATTTTATTTTTATACTAATTTACAAAGTAAATGCAGAGAAAACTATTGTGATAAATAATAAATAATTCTTAAAGGATAGGAAAAATTTATTATTCACTTGTCGAAACGAACTTAAACTTCTTATAAAAAATAAAACACGCTAATAAATTTACGAAATATCGTAAACAATAATAAGAGCTGTAAAGTATAAGCCTTTGGTTTTACTGGCTTTATAAGTTAGGGCATATTATTTGGCTATTGTCTGGCATCTATTATAAAGATCAACAATATGAAAACAGCATTTCAAAATAAAAATAAGAACTTCTTTTACTCTGAAGCCCTATTAAAGAGCAATAAAACAAGATTATTTTTTTTCTTAATCTACATTAACCGACCGCCTCTCGCACTTACTCTAAGTTTGTAAAAGAAATTAACAACAACAATTACATCAAAAAAGTAGATTTCATCACGATACTAATTTTTCACATTATAATAAAATTTAATAATCTAAAACCATAAAAAAAATGAGCACATTTAAAACACAAGACGGAACAGAAATTTTTTACAAAGATTTTGGAACAGGACAACCAATAGTTTTTCACCACGGATGGCCGTTATCTAGTGATGACTGGGATGCACAAATGATGTTTTTCTTACAACAAGGATACAGAGTTATTGCACATGACAGACGCGGGCACGGACGTTCTAGTCAAACTTCGGAAGGAAACAATATGGAAACGTATGCTTCTGATATTGCAGAATTAACTGAAGCACTTGATTTAAAAGATGCTATTCACGTAGGTCACTCAACTGGAGGTGGTGAAGTAATTCGTTATGCCGCAAAATACGGAAAATTGCGTGTTGCAAAAGCAGTTATAATTAGTGCTGTAACACCAATTATGATCCAAAATGAATCTAATCCTGAAGGTGTGCCATTATCTGTTTTTGACGAAATAAGACAAGGAACTGGATTTAACAGAGCACAGTATTTTTATGATTTTCCGATTCCTTTTTACGGATGGAACCGTGAGGGACAAACCGTTAAGGAAGGAATTAAACACAACTGGTGGCGTCAAGGAATGATGGGTTCTGTTTTAGCTCATTATGAAGGAATTAAAGCGTTCTCTGAATCTGATTTTACAGAAGATCTTAAGAGTTTAGATATTCCAGTTTTGGTTTTACATGGAGAAGATGATCAAATTGTTCCTTTTGGTCAGGCACCAAGAGCAGCAAAACTTTTGAAAAACGGAAAACTAATTTCGTATCCAGGATTTCCTCACGGCATGCCAACTACAGAAGCTGACACAATCAATAAAGACATTTTAGACTTTATTAAATCATAAGCAGATAGTCCTAAAAAGTAATCCAAACTGCCTGTAATTTTTACGGGCAGTTAATCTCAAAATTATGAGCACATTTCAACAACCCGCTTTTGATACGGTTACGGAGGCTTTACAATGGCTGAATCTGGAAGGTTTTACAGAAAACTTTAATCTTGATGAAAATTGTATCCGTTACAATAATAACACACAAACCATGTCTCCGGAAGAATTTAAAATTGAATATCTATTTCGTTTTGAAGGAGATACAGATCCTGGAGATGAAGATATTGTTTACGGAATTACATCTGAAATCTATAATCTAAAGGGAGTTTTAACCAGCGCATTTGGAATCTACGCTGATTCTGTTTCAACAGAAATGATCAAAAAACTTTCAACACATTCCTGAAAGTTGTCTATAATTTTGAACACATAGAAAAATAGGATTTGTAACTAAAAAAAAGGCGTTTCAATTGTATTAATGCATCCCGAATTCTCGGGACTATATGTGAGAAACTAGTTTCTTTTTATATTCTTATCATTTATTTCTAGAATATATGCCTATGTTTCTTGTGTTTAATAAATGTATGTCGAATTATACATTCTTAGTGTTTTTCATAACACGTTAATAAATTTACGAAATATCGTAACAAAAAATCATCAACATAATATATAAAACCCAATATACCAACACATTGACAGTTTGGCATTTTGTTGGCATTACTAAAACTATTAAATAAATATCCTATGAAACCATCAGTAAACTTATTATCACCAGATAATCACGCATTAGTGTTAATTGACTTTGAAGGACAAATGGCATTTGCTACATCGAGCATTGCATTAAGCGAATTACGTAATAATGTTGCCATTATTTGCGGTGCATCAAAAATTTTCAATGTGCCAACCATTGTAACAACAGTATTTGAAGAAAGCTTTGCAGGACCTGTTTTTCCTGAAATTGAAGAATATTATCCAATTGCTACTTCAGGATACATTGATCGTACAACAATGAATACTTGGGAAGATGAAAATGCTTATAAAGCAATTACCGGAACAAATAAACAAAAATTAGTTTTTGCCGGATTATGGACAGGAGTATGCATCGTTGGCCCAGCATTATCGGCAATTGAAGAAGGTTACGAAGTGTATGTTATTACAGATGCCTGCGGCGATGTAAGCGACGAAGCTCATGAGCGTGCGATTCAAAGAATGATCCAAGTTGGCGCAAAACCAGTGACTTCTATTCAATATATATTAGAATTACAAAGAGACTGGGCACGTCAGGAAACGTATGTTCCTGTAACTAACTTAATGAAAAAACACGGTGGATCTTACGGTTTAGGTATTCATTATGCACATAACATGCTGAAACATTAATTCAATTTTTATTTCAACTTGAAACTTGAAACCTGAAACTAAACAAACCATAACCCCCTTCATTATGTTGGAATCATCAAAATCCATATCGCAAAAAAATAAGAACTTCGGAATCATCGTTCTTTGTTTTCTTTTAATGGGAAGCATCGCATCGGCACAAAATTTTAAACTTTTGCGCTACGATGAAAACTACGAATTCTTAAAAGACTCCACGAGAAACTTTTATGAGAATTTAAAATTCATTCCTTTAAGCAAAGAGAAAGATTTTTATATGTCTCTTGGAGGTGAAGCACGATATGAATATGTCGATTTCAACAATGAAGATTGGGGAAGATTAAATATAGGTCACAACAACTTTTTATTACAGCGCTACGATCTTCATGCCGATGTTCATTTAGGAAAAACCTTTAGAGTATTTGCACAATTAAGAAGTGCTTTGCAAGACGGAAGAGTCAACGGACCGCGCGGTATTGATGAAGATCAGCTGAATGTGCAGAATCTTTTTTTAGATATTAATTTATATCAGAAAGAAGATAAAAAACTAACCATTCGCGCCGGAAGACAAGAATTGGATTATGGTTCAGGACGATTGATTTCGGTAAGGGAAGGTCCAAATGCAAGACTTTATTTTACAGGAGGAAAAATAATGTATTCTTCTTCCCGATTCTCCATTGACGGATTTGCCATGATGGCCGACACTATTTACGCTGGCGTTTTTGATAATAAAATGTCCAAACAGCTGAATCTTTGGGGTGCTTATTCTAAAATAATATTTCCAAAAGCAGGTAATCTGGATTTGTATTATCTTGGAATCAGAAGAGATGAATCTCTTTTTGAAGAAGGAATTGCTCCTGAAAAACGACATACTATTGGCACAAGACTTTGGAAATACGGCGGCGGTTTTATTTATAATCTGGAAGCAGCGTACCAATTTGGAACTTTTGGTTCAGGAAATATCAATGCGTGGACAGGATCTATAGACATAGGTTATTCCTTTGAAAACGTGAAATTTAAACCAACAATAAATCTTAGAAATGATTATATTTCTGGTGATAAAAAAGACGGCGACGGAAATCTGCAAACTTTCAATCCGTTATATCCAAAAGGAGGTTATTTTGGTTTTAGTCCGCAGGTTGGTCCCGTAAACCTTATCGACATTCATCCGTACGCCACAATGGATTTACTGCCACAGCTAAAGATGCAGGTCGATGTGGTTTTTAACTGGAGATATTCCTTGCAAGACGGCGTTTACAGACCAAGCGGAACATTGAATCTTCAGGGAAGTTCTTCAACAGAAAGATATATCGGAACAGCTTATCTTGCCAATTTTACTTACAGCGTAAACAAATATATTTCAGTCGTAAGCGGTATTCAGTATTTTAAAACTGGTGCCTTTATAGACGATATCATACCCAATTCTAAAGACGGCGTTTTCTTTAATGCCCGACTTGGATTTAAGTTTTAATAAAAAAATTAATTTAAACAAATACCATTTAAACACATAGAAACATAGATTTCATTCATCAAAAAGGCATTTCACTTGCATCAAACCATATAGCGCTGTCTATATCTATGTGTGAGAAACTAGTTTCTTTTTGTATTCTTTTATTCCTTTCAGAATTCACAATCTATGTCTCTATGTATTTAAAAAAATCACAACTAAAAACTAATAACAATGAAAAACACAACACTTTTCTCAGCATACAGACTTAGATACACTGCTCTAATTCTTTTTATTACAATATTTGCAAATACTGCTTTGGCTCAAACTGCTTCACTTGGTTCTACCACAACTTGGGGTAAAGTAGACGGAGTTGCGGTAAACGGATTGGTTCAAGGACCGTCTGCGGCCGAAGCAGATTTACAAGTTGCCTGCGTTTTTGAATATACTGAAGGCGACATTTTTAACCCTCCTGCCCTTCCTGCAAACCTAAACGGAATGGTGCATTTAGACGATGCCTTAAAAGGTATTATCACGGAGTTACGCAAAAGCGGAAAATTTACAGGTCACTCACTTGAAACTTTATTAATTACGCCTCCAAAAGGAACTTTGGCTTCAAAACAATTATTGCTTATTGGTCTTGGCGACCGTAATAAATTTACGCCCGATTTAATGATCAGCGTTGGAAGCACTGCTATGCGCGAAGCTTTACGTTTGGGAGTTTCTAATTATTCTTTTGCCAGCGATATTAAAGATGCGGGAATTGATTCTCCAACTGCTTTAGTAGCCACAAATGTAGTTTTAGGTTCTTTTGAAGCTTATAGAACGCAGACGTATTTAAAAGATAAAAAATTAGCCGATTACAAGCCTTTAACTAAAATTATTCTTCTTGCTGGACCTGCTTTTTACACTGTTGCCGGCGAAGGAATTAAAGAAGCTATTGCAAAACTTAACGCTAAATAATCCAATCATGAAAGCAGATCTAATTTTATTCAACGGTAAAATTCATAGTTTCAATGCCGAAACACCAAATGTTACCGCTGTAGCAATCAAAGACGGAAAATTTATTGCGGTTGGAAATGACAGTAATGTAATGGAATTTGCATCTGAGGAAACCAAAATAATCGACCTTCAAAATAAAAGAGTAGTTCCTGGAATCAACGATTCGCACATTCACCTAATTCGAGGCGGTTTAAATTACAATTTAGAATTGCGCTGGGATGGCGTTCCTTCTTTAGCCGATGCACTGCGAATGCTGAAAGAACAAGTTGACAGAACCCCAAATCCGCAATGGGTTCGTGTGGTTGGCGGCTGGTCTGAGTTTCAATTTGCGGAACGCAGAATGCCAACATTAGAAGAAATAAATGCCATTGCACCAGAAACTCCTGTTTTTATTCTGCATTTGTACGACAGAGCGATTATGAACAGAGCGGCATTAAAAGCTGTGGGTTATACTAAAAATACACCGGCGCCTCCAGGAGGACAAATCGAAAGAGACTCTAAAGGAGAACCAACCGGACTTATTATTGCTACGCCAAACGCCATGATTTTGTATTCGACTTTAGCAAAAGGTCCGACGCTTTCTTATGAGCATCAAATCAATTCGACCCGTCACTTCATGAAAGAGTTGAACCGTTTCGGAATCACAAGTGTGATTGATGCAGGCGGTGGATTTCAGAATTTTCCAGACGATTATAAAGTCGTAAATGAACTGAATGAGAAGAAACAATTAACGGTTAGAATTGCCTACAATCTTTTTACTCAAAAACCAAAACATGAATTTGAAGATTTTGAAGATTGGATCGATACCGTAAAATTATATCAGGGAGACGACATGTACCGTCATAATGGTGCGGGCGAAATGTTAGTTTTTTCTGCAGCCGATTTTGAAGATTTCCTGCAGCCAAGACCTGATCTTCCTGAAAACATGGAAGCAGAATTGGAAAAGGTTGTTCGCCTTTTGGTAGAAAACCGCTGGCCGTTTCGTCTTCACGCAACTTATAACGAAAGCATTACAAGATTCTTAAATGTATTTCAAAAAATAAATCAGGAAATCCCATTTAACGGACTGCCTTGGATCTTTGACCACGCCGAAACTATTGACGAACGCAATATTGAACGTGTAAAAAATTTAGGAGGCGGTATCGCTGTACAAAGCAGAATGGCGTATCAAGGTGAATATTTCACAGATCGATACGGAGCAAAAGCAGCAGAAAACACACCGCCAATTAAAAAAATGCTCGAAATGGAAGTTCCGGTTGGTGCAGGTTCTGATGCAACGAGAGTCAGCAGTTACAATCCGTGGGTTTCCATGTATTGGATGACAGTTGGAAAAACAGTCGGAGGTTTGCAATTGTACAATGAAACGAGATTAAGCAGAGAAACAGCTTTAGAATTGTACACCAGAGGAAGCGCTTGGTTCTCTCAGGAACAAGCTAAAAAAGGAGATATTAGAACTGGAATGTTTGCTGATTTAGTGGTACTGGACCGTGATTATTTTACAATTCATGACGAAGACATTAAAAAAATCGAAGCAGATTTGACTATAGTCGATGGGAAAATTGTGTATGCTAACGGCGATTTTTCATCCTTTTCTCCACCGCATATTCCGATTTTACCAGACTGGTCGCCAACAGCGATTTACAACGGTTATCCCGTTAGAAGTAATTTGCAGAATGCGATCGAAAAAAACACCAAAGCTGATGCTAAGCCAAGCCTGACTTCTCAAATACACAGCTGCTCTGGAAGCTGCGATGTCCACGCCCATAGCCATGATATTGCGAGAATGAGCAACGTACCAGTAAATAATTATAACGCATTTTGGGGCGCACTTGGGTGTTCTTGCTTTGCTTTTTAAATTTAAAGAAATGATTGAAATTATAAAACAAATCCTATATTCAGATTTAGGAACATCATTCAACAATGCTGCTTTTTTAGTATTTAGAGTATTACTTGCAGTAGAACTATTTAGAGTTCATGGAATGAAGAAATTCAGAGTTGAGAATGGACAAAGGGAGCACGTTCCAAATCCGCTTCATCTTCCTGAAAAACTTAACGGATTAGTTGCCACTTTTTCTGATACTGTAGTTCCATTTCTTATTATTCTAGGCGTTGGAACCAGACTTGTTGTTCTGCCAACTATTGGCGTTACAGCCATAGGATATTTTGTAGTTCATAGAAAAGATTCACTAGAAGTACGTGACGTTCCTTATATGTATACCTTATCCTTATTATTAATTCTCGCCCTTGGAGCAGGAAAATATTCACTAGATTACTATCTATTAACATTAATAAACAATTAATTCAAACACGTAAATTTTGTAGATATAGCATTGTCTACTTTGTCAAAGTTTAAAACTTTGACAAAGTTCTCGCCAAGAACTATGTGTTAGAAACTAGTTTCTTTCGATATTCTTTTTCAAAGTCAAAGAAAATCTATGTCTCTATGTGTTTATAAAATATTATTCATTAAACCTAATTTAAAATGAAAGCAAACATCGGAATTAAACAAGAAAGCATCTCAAAAGTTGTAGATGTACTAACAAAAGTTCTCGCTGACGAATTTGTACTTTATACCAAAACAAAAAAAGCACACTGGAATGTAGAAGGTCCAGATTTTTACAACAAACACCTTTTCTTCGAACAGCAGTATGAGGCATTGGACGAAATTGTAGATGCTGTTGCAGAAAGAATTAGAACTTTAGGACATTATGCGCCGGGAACTTTAAAGGAGTATTTGGCACTAACACATCTTTCAGAAGAATCAAGAGAGAAAAACGACAGCAATGGTTATATCAAAGAACTGCTTTTTGATCATGAAAGTATTTTGATTCACTTACGTGAAAACATCAATAATTTTGCTGCAGAACTTCACGACGCTGGAACCAGCGATTACATTACAGGCCTATTAGAAAATCACGAAAAAATGGCGTGGATGCTTCGCGCTCACTTAAAATAACATTATGGAATTACAAAGAAATATTTGGTATGTTACCCTGCTTCTTACAATGATAGCAGGGTATTGTGACACCGTAACTTTTGTCGCTGCAGATTCTATCTTTTCGGCGCACGTTACAGGTAACTTTATTGTCTTCGCTTATCAAATCATCAAAGGTTCAGATTTGCATGCTTGGGTAAAACTATTGACTTTTCCTATTTTTATAATCGCCGTAATTGTTGGAGGAAGAATTGCTTTAAAAGTAACCAATCGTTACACTATTCTATTTTGGGAAGGGCTGATATTGGTTTTAAGCGGCATTGCTTCTTACGTTTTTGGCTATTTGGAAATTTTTTCAGAATGGACAATGTACGCAGTTGCTATGACTACTGTATTTGCAATGGGTCTTCAGAATGCTTTTGGAAAATTGTATGCTAAAGAAACACACGGGCCAACAACCATGATGACGGGTAATGTAACTCAGGCTTCACTTGATTTGGGTAATCTCTTAAAAAACGGATTAAAAGATGTTGACGTGCTTTTAAGTTTTAAGAAGCAATTAGTTACCATAATAGGGTTTCTTGTGGGTTGTTTTTTAGGAGCGGTTGCAGGAAAGTTTTTCGGATTAGGGACTTTAATTTTACCTGGTGCGGCCATGATAATCTGCTATATGTACCACCGCGAAAACTAGGTCAAACATGGATTTAAGATTGTAAATTTCTGATAATATAGTATCTTTAAAAAATGAATTATAATCCCCTGAGCCACTTGAAAAATCACGTATGTTTTTTATTTATTACAGCATTTTTGTTTCTGGCAAACATACACAGTTATGCGCAGTCTATAGAAAATCCAGATGAATTAAAACAGAAAATAGCTGATGCAGGAAATGATACCAAAAAAGTCGAATTACTTCTTACTTTAAGCAGCTATTATTTAAATAAAACTGGCGAAATTAAAACAGATCTGGATAATGCAGATTTGATCAATACGCAGGCAAGACTGCTAAGTGAACATTTAAAGTACAAGCTCGGAAAAGGTAAATCAATTCTTTTAGGAGCTCAGATTTACAGGGAAAAAGGAGATACTGAAAATGCATTAGAAAAAACAAAAAATGCCATTTCTTATTCCAAGAATAATAATCTTATAGAATTACAGGCCTCCAGTTATGGAGAACTTTCGGTTTATGATGCAGATCTGGATCAAAAAGTTAAATATAAAAAGTTAGCGATACAGCTGTTTCAAAAATCGGGAGCGAAAGAAAAACAGGCCACTACTTTAAAAGAATTGGCAGAATTATACAGTATAAGCGAACAGCCTGATAAAGCGGAACCATTTTTAAAAGAATCGCTTGCCATTTATAAATCAATTAAATTTAAAAGTTTACAAGGAGTTTATAATCTGCTTTCTGAAGTAAACACCCAAAAAGGAAATTATCCTGAATCATTAAAATACGCTCTTTTAGCAGAAAAAACGGCACTTGCAGTTAATGACAATTCATTACAATTAAGTTCTATTTACAATCATGTTGGACTTGTTTATTATTACCTGCGCCAAAATGACGATGCAGAGGAATATTGGTACAAAGCAATAGAAATTGCCAAAAATCATAAGGATACGGAATACGTGAGAACAATTGGAGAAAATCTTTGTTCGCTGCTTATTCGACAAAAAAAAGAAAAAGACGCTCTTAAACTTATAAAAGAAATGCAGCAGCAATTTCCAACTCCTCATGTCGAGAGGCTGATGAAAGAGAATTATCTGCTGTTCAATATTTACAGGATTTTAAATGATAATGCAACTGCTGGCATTTACTATAGAAAACTGGTTAATTATTACGGTGAAAATGCCGATAAAAACGGAAACAGTATTGCTATTTTAAGAAGTTTTGCCTCTTATCACTATCAAATAAAAAAATATGATGATTTCTATCGAACGATAAAACATTTAGATTCACTTGCTGCCAGCGCAGGCAATAACCTGATCCGTTCAGAAAGTTACTTGATCTGGTTTAAAGCAGATTCTTCGCGAGGTGATTATATTAATGCCATCAAGCATTATCAACTTTACAAACAGCTTTCAGATTCTGTTTTTAAAGGAGAAAAAAGCAAACAAATTAATAGTCTTCAAATTGAATTTGAAAGCGAAAAAAAAGATAAAAATATAGATCTGCTCCAGCAGCAGGCAAAAGTACAGCAAATCCAAATTCAGAAAGATACGGTAGTCAGATCTGTCTTTATAGGAAGTGTCGTTGTTCTTATACTATTTCTAGCGTTGTTGTATAACGGATTTAGGTTAAAAAAGAAAAAGAACGAGGAATTAGAAATCAAACGTCAAAAAATTAATGAGCAGAACGAACTGAACAAAAAAATGCTGATTGAAAAAGAATGGCTTTTAAAGGAAATTCACCATCGTGTAAAAAATAATCTGCAAATCGTTATCAGTTTATTAAACACGCAGTCGGCTTATTTGGATAATGAAGATGCATTGATGGCCATACAAAACAGCCAGCACAGAATGCACGCCATGTCGCTGATTCATCAAAAATTATATCAATCTGATAATCTGGCCAATATCGATATGTCGTGGTATATTTATGAATTGATCAGCTATATGAGGGAATGTTTTGATACCGATCCTAAAATCAATTTTGTTCTAGACACAGAAAAAGTGTATCTTGATGTTGCTCAAGCAGTTCCACTTGGTTTAATTATAAACGAAGCTATAAATAATGCTATAAAATATGCTTTCCCTTTAGATAAAAAAGGAGAAGTATTAATCAGTCTGAAAAACATCGGAAACAGTGATTATAAACTTTTGGTGGCTGATAACGGTGTTGGACTTCCTAGTGATTTTGAAGAAACCGAAAGAAATTCGCTGGGTATGAATTTAATGATGGGATTAACGGACCAGATTGACGGAACCTTTGAAATGAATAATGATAAAGGTTTAAAAATCACAATTACATTTACAAGAAAAACAGAATTTGAAGCCACAGCCGAAAATTCTGAAATTATTTAAATAATATAATGAAGGAGAAAATTCTAATTGTCGAGGATGAATTTATAGTAGCAAATGATTTAAAAATCATGCTGTTAAAAGCGGGTTATCAAATAACCGGTATAGCTTCTTCTGTGGTTCAGGCTCGAAAACTGATTGCGGATAAAAGACCTGACTGGGTTTTGCTTGATATTATGCTAAAAGGCGATCTTACTGGAATTGATCTGGCGTGGGAACTACGCGAGATACAATTGCCTTTTTTATATATTTCTGCCAATACCAACCAATCGACGCTTGAAGCCGTAAAAGCTACTCATCCGTATGGATTTATGGTGAAACCGTTTCGCGAAAGAGATCTTATAGTAATGCTTGACATTGCTAAATATAGATTCGATCAGGAAAAAGGAACATTGGCAGAGATTCCGCTCGATAATCAAAATCAGGAAATTGAGGGAATTATTGGAAAGAGCAGTCTTTTAAGAGAAGTTATTGAAAAAATAAAAATTGTAGCTCCAGCCGAAACTTCAGTATTAATTCTGGGTGAAAGCGGTACCGGAAAAGAAAGAGTTGCACATTCTATACATGATCTTTCGGCACATAAATCGAATACGATTGTAATTGTCAATTGTGCGGCTTTACCACATTCCCTAATAGAATCGGAGCTTTTTGGACATGAGAAAGGTGCTTTTACTGGAGCAAATACTTTACGAATTGGAAAGTTTGAACAAGCAGATAACGGAACTATTTTTCTAGACGAAATAGGCGAATTGCCTCTTGACTCTCAGGTAAAATTATTACGTGTTTTACAAGAAAAAGAAATCCAGAGACTTGGAGGTAATAAAACCATTAAAATCAATGTTAGAATTGTTGCCGCAACCAACAGATCATTGGAAAAAGAAGTTGCAGAGGGACGCTTTAGATTGGATTTATATTACAGATTGAATGTTTTTCCTATTCAATTACCTCCTTTAAAAGACAGAAAAGAAGATATTGAAGACCTAGCCAATTTCTTTTTAAAAAAATATGCAGCAAGTTCCCGCAAAAATGTAAGCAGTATTAGTGCGCCGGCTTTACAGCAATTAATGCAATACGACTGGCCGGGAAATATTCGAGAATTAGAACATTTGATAGAGCGAAATGTACTGCTGGCCAAAACAAACGAAATCGAAAAATTTGATCTTCCTGTAAATAATTCAAATCCGCTAGAAGCAGGTTTTGGAAAAATGAAGTCGATGGAAGAAATGGAAAAGGACCATATTTTAAGCGCATTACAAATTTGTGACGGTAAAGTTTCTGGCCCAGGCGGTGCGGCAGAACTGCTGAAAATGCAGCCGCAGACTTTGTATTCAAAAATGAAAAAATTAGGTATAAAACAAGGATATAATTAATCTAGATTAAGCATACTTAACTGCTAGTTTAACGAACTTTGTATTTGTAAACCAAGACATAAAAAAATAAATATGGAAACAATAAAACTAGAATTAGACGAAAAAAAACACGGCGCTTTTAATCTTTATGTTGAGGACAAAAAACTAGGAGAAATAACCGTAAGTTTAAAAGACGATGTCTTAACCGTTTACCATACAGGAGTTGAGCCAGAAGCAGAAGGAAAAGGGTATGCTAAAAAACTTTTGGAAGAAATGACTTCTTACGTACGTGCCAATAATATGATGGTTTTACCACTTTGTCCCTACGTACACGCACAGTTTAAAAGACATCCAGATGAATATCAGGATATTTGGAAGAAATAAATAATTCTTGATAAAGTTGTCATCAAAGTTGGTCGCAATAATTTGTCATTTCGACCGAAGGGAGAAATGACAAGCATGTGGAAATACTTTATTTGACTCCAGTAAGCACTATAATAAAGGATTAAAAAAAAATCTCCTAAATCTGCGTGAAATAATTATAGACAACAATACTAAAAAAATAAAATTATGAATACAGAAATTTTAACAGATGGTGTGCCTTTAGACCAAGCTAAAAAAGCTTTGATCATGATTCACGGACGCGGTGCAGGCGCTCACGATATTCTTTCAATTGCAAAACATCTTAAGGTCGATAAATTCGCATTAGTTGCACCAGAGGCAGAAAATAGAACTTGGTATCCGTATTCGTTTTTAGTGCCAATTGAAGAAAACGAGCCTTCATTTTCAAAATCATTAGAGGCTATTCATCAGGTTGTTGTTGCCATTCAGCAAAACGGAATTGATAAAGAAAATATTTATTTCCTCGGATTTTCGCAAGGAGCTTGTCTGGCTTTAGAATTTACAGCTAGAAATGCAGCAAAATACGGAGGCGTTGTCGCTTTTACAGGCGGACTTATAGGCGATAAAGTTTATGAAAATCATTATTCAGGAAATTTTGAAAATACACCAATTTTCATCGGAACAAGCGATCCTGATTTCCATGTTCCTGTTGAAAGAGTAAACGAAACTGCTGCACTTTTAGAAAAAATGGGCGCTTCTGTAACCAAAAAAATCTATGACAATATGGGACATACCATTAGTCAGGATGAAGTAGATCTGGCAAACGAACTTATATTTTCCAAAAAATAATGATTCAGATTACTAGAGTTTACAGCGATGATAGTGGCGAAAGTCATTTTGAAGACTTTGAAGTTCCATTAAAAAATAATGGCGATATCGGATTTTTATCTGATGATGAACCTGTGAAATCAATTGTCTTCAGGGAAGTCAGCCCTTCTTATGATTATGATTTTCATAATGCACCAGAACGTCAGTATATTGTTTTACTGGAAGGTGGCGTAGAAATCGAAACTTCATTAGGAGAAAAAAGAACCTTCGAAACAGGATCAATTTTACTGGTTGAAGACACCACAGGAAAAGGACACAAAACAAAAAATATTGAACCAAAACTTCGAAAATCAATATTTATAAAATTATAATTGAAAATTTTAACCGCAGAGTACGCAAGGATTTTTTACTATTAGCTTATATAAAATACGCAAAGGCAACAAAGCTTTGTGTTGAGATAGCTTTTGCGTCGTTAAGCTTTGTCAAAGTTTAAAACTTTGACAAAGTTGAAAAACTACGTACATAAAGCTCTGCGAACTTAGCGTTTTAACGATCACTATTGTATAAAAATCCTTGCGCACTCTGCGGTTAAAATAAAAAACAAAAAAAATGGAAAAAGAAACCGTAAGAATAGAAAATTTCAGCGATGCCGTATTTGCGATTGCCATCACACTTTTGGTGCTGGATCTTCATGCGCCAGATACATCTGCTATAAAAAACGGAACTCAGTTACTTACTTTTTTAAAAGGAGAATGGACATCGTATCTTGCTTTTACGCTTTCTTTTTTCAGTATTTTTATTATGTGGGTCAATCATCATAAGATTTTCAAACAAATTTACAGCCGTAATACAGCCATAATGTTTGCCAACGGATTAATACTTTTTCTGGTAACAGCGGTTTCTTATCCTACCGCTTTATTAGCGCGTTTTTTTGAAGGGGAAGCATCTAATATTGCTGTGGCAATCTATACCGGAATATTTGTGCTTATCAATCTTTCGTACAATCTGTTGTGGTACACGGCGAGCAGTAACAAGAAATTGCTGCGTCCTGAAATTACAAATTCGGCCATAAAAAAAATCCGAAACAATTATTTATATGGACTTCCTACGTATTTAATCGCTTTTGCAGTTTCATTTCAATATCCGGCATTTGCTTTGGTAATCAGTATGACGTTATTGATTTTCTGGGCTGTTTCTTCAGGGAAAATAAAAATGATTCAAGAATAAATCAATCTGTAAAATGTTCTTTTTTAATCCCTAATTTCTGCATTCTCGAAATCAAAGTCGTTCCGGGCAAACCTAATAAAACGGCCGCACCCTGCGGTCCAGATATTCTGCCGCTGCATTTTTTAACTACTTTTAAAATATGCTCCTTCTCTACTTCCTGCAAAGTTTTGGTATAAAATTCATTTTCCACAGTCGAAGTTTCGGTTTTAAAAAACTCCGTAAAACTCATTTCTTTTATCACTTCATCCTTTGCAAATAAAATACTTCTTTCGACCATATTTTCTAATTCGCGTACATTTCCCTGCCATGTGTTTGCAGTCATGCTATTCAATACTTTTTTAGAAAAACCTTTTATCTTTTTACCGTTTTTTGCTGCGTGTTTTTCTAAGAAAAAATTACCTAATACCTCAATATCTTCAGGGCGGTCTCTTAAAGATGGTAATTGAATTGGAAAAACATTTAGACGATAGTACAAATCACTTCTAAAACGGCCTTCTTCAACTTCTTTTTCTAATATTCTATTGGTGGCTGCAATTACGCGAACATTTACTTTAATGGTATTTTTACCGCCAATTTTCTCAATTTCTTTTTCCTGAAGCACACGAAGTAATTTCCCCTGCAGTTCTAAAGGCATCTCTCCTATTTCATCTAAAAAAATGGTGCTGTTTTCGGCTTGTTCAAACTTACCAATTCTGGTTTCCAAAGCGCCCGTAAAAGCTCCTTTTTCATGTCCGAATAATTCACTTTCGATCAGGTTCTCTGGAATGGAAGCACAATTCACTTTGATCATTTTTTTGTTTGAAACCGATGATAAATTATGAATTGCACCGGCTACAAGTTCTTTTCCCGTTCCTGTTTCACCAAATATTAAAACAGTCGATTGCGAAGAGGCAACCTGCGAAATGAGTTCGTATACTTTTTGCATGGCATCGCTGTTTCCTACAATTCCATGAAAACCCTCGTTTTTTATTAAAATTGGTTTTTCTTCTTTTTCAGAAAAATTTCTATTCTGTATTTTAAGTTCACTGATTTTGCTTTCATATTCCTGAGTCAGCATAATATTTTTTACCGTTATAGAAAGCTGTGTCCCAATTCCTCTAAGAATTCGGCTGGATTCTCTGCTGAAAGCTGAAGGGTTTTTAAAGAAAAGAAAAAGAACATTTCTGTTTCCTTTAATGTAGGGAAGGCAGATTCCAATTCCGTTTTTAAAACCTTTTGTATTTACAGTAGAAATATAGGGAGGGAAATTATTCTTTTTCTCACTCAGTGTTTTTAAGTCAAAAATAATAGTGTCGGCAGAATCCATGCAAATATCAAAAAAACCATCATTTACGGCCAGCTTTTTTAACGGCATATTTTTCTGTAAAAATTGATAGAAAACATGATATTCTGTTTCATTTTCATCGGCAGAAGCCAGAATAAAATCATCAAAAGAAAGCTCCTCTTTAAGAATAGTGCTTACAACGGTGTCAAATTCTGCTTTTGACAAAGCCTGAGCAAGCGAACCGCAAATAGACAAAATCAACATTTGTTCTCGTTCTCTTTCCTGCAATCGGTTCATTATAACTGCAGTTTGATCTGTCGGCTTTTCCATAAACAATAATTCTTGTGGTATTTTGTGCGGTAACAGGGTAAATTTAAGAAATAGCTTCAACTAAATTGCTATCGATTTTCTAAATAAAACAGCTTCAATTCATAAAATTACGATATATCGTAGGATTAAAAACCCGAAAACACAATTAAATCACTAACTTACAACAACTTAACATACTTGGAATATTATTTGGTTATTAATTGAACAAATGAAAATGGCACAGCTTTGTATTTCTTAATCTAGGTTAATCGATGCAGCGCTATAACAGCAGTAAATTTGTAAAAGAAAATCAATAACAATTTAATACATATAAAAACCATGGAAAATAAAATTTTAGGCTTACACCATATTACTGCAATTGCAGGTGACGCTAAACGCAACTTCAACTTTTATTCAAACATACTAGGATTACGTTTTATCAAAAAAACAGTAAATTTTGACGATCCGGGAACTTACCATTTTTACTTTGGTGATGAAGTAGGAAGTGCTGGAACTATCTTAACTTTTTTCCCTTGGGGAGAAGGAATCCAACAAGGAAGAAAAGGATCAGGAATGGCAACAGAAATTGGATATTCTGTTCCAAAAGGAAGTCTTGATTTCTGGCAGAAACGTTTTGAAGAACATAATGTTATTTACAACAAACCTGCTGAAAAATTCGGAGAAAAATATTTGACTTTTCTTGATCCAGACGGATTAAAATTAGAGTTAATAGAATCTAAAACAGACGATGACAGAAAACCTTGGGAAACCGATGAAGTAAAAGCTGACGTGGCAACAAGAGGTTTTCATAACATCACTTTAACTTTAAATAGTATAAAAGCAACTGCTGCAATCTTAACTGAAATATTTGGTTATAAATTAATTGATCAGGATGTAAACCGTTACCGTTATGCAACAGATGCTGTAGAGAATGCTGCTATTGTTGACTTGGTAGAGCTTGCTGAAGAAAAACGCGGTCATGTAGCCAACGGATCTGTACACCACGTGGCTTTTAGAGTTCAAAATGATGAAATTTTAATGCACTTCCGTGAAAAAATCGAAGCATACGGATTGTCTATTACACCACAAATTGACAGAAATTATTTCCACTCTCTTTATTTTAGAGAACCAGGCGGTGTTTTATTTGAAATCGCTACCGATAACCCAGGTTTTATGGTAGATGAAAGCGTAGAAGAATTAGGTCAAAACTTAAAACTTCCAATACAATACGAATCAGACAGAGCGGCTATTGAAGCGCATTTGGTAAAAATTAATTAATTCTAAAATAATACATAGTCTCGACAGCGCTCGGGACTATGTTTTTTTATCTAATAATCTAACGTTTTAATTTTAATACAAATTTATTATGGCAAAAATAGCATTATACGGATTTGGCCGCATTGGAAGACAGTTTCTTCGTGTGGCTTTACAGAACGATCTTTTTGTTCCAGAAGTCATTGCAGACATTCAGGATATAGAATTGCTGGGAGCACTTTTTAGTGTTGACAGTAATTATGGAAGATGGCACGAAGAAGTAAAAACAGCCGACAGCAGTTTTACTATTGGAGGCCGACAAATTGCGTACAAGAATTCGAGCAAGGAAATTCCGAATTGGAAAGAACTGGGAGTTGATTTGGTTGTAGATTGTACAGGACGTGCCACTACCAGAGACAATGCTCAAAAACATATTGACAACGGTGCCAAATACGTTTTGGTAAGTGCGCCGAGTAAATCACTAGCAGACTGCGATGCTGTGCTGCTGAAAGGAATTAATCTGGATGAATTTGATGCTCAGAACCATAAAATCATAAGTATGGGAAGCTGTACCACCAATGCATTGGCGGCGGTTGTAAAAGTGATCAAAGAAAATTTCGGAATTGAGTATGGTCTTTTCTCTACGGTTCACTCTTACACTAATACGCAATCATTGACAGATCAGCCGATGAAAGACAGGCGTGATTCTTGGGCTGCTGCCGAAAATATAATTCCGTCATCATCTGGTGCTGCAAAAGCCCTGCAGTTTATCTGGAGTGATTTGAAGATTACTGGAAAAGCATACAGGGTTCCAACAAAAACGGGAAGTATCGCCGAATTGAATTTGGTTACTACCAAAGATTGTTCTGTAGAAGAAGTTAATGATGCTTTTAGAAAAGCGACAAAAGAAGGACAGTTAAAAGGCGTTTTAGATGTTTTAGAAGAACAATGGAGTTCTGCTAGAATTGTTGCAGATCCGCATTCTTCTATTATCGATCTACCTCTTACAACCAAACAAGGAAATCTGCTTTCTGTAGCCGCATGGTATGATAATGAGTGGGGATTTGCCAATAGACTTGCAGAAGTTGCTCAATATTTATCTCAAAAGATTTAAGTATACTATTTAGCAGCAATTAAAAAGGGACAAATTGTCCCTTTCTACTTTTATAGGAATAAGATGTTACTGATTTAAAATCATCTAAATTCTACAAAATCAGAATGTGGCGATGTAACAAAACATTTTCAAAAGAGAACTAAATTTGAGAGACTTTAAAAAAATACTATTATGAAATTCTTTATAACTCTTTCACTATCAATATTCTTATTTTCATGCCAGCAAAAAGAAAATAAAGAAAACCCGAAGACTCCAGTTGAAGTTTCTGAGCCTGTTGCGGTTAAGAAAAACAAAGAAGAAAACAGACAGATTGGGGACACTATTCTAATGAATGTAAAGAATGACAAGGGTTTATTTGAAGCAGAAGGCTCTATAGATTCTCTTAATTCGAAAGTTTATATTAAATTTAAAAATGATGAGTTGGGTGAATTAACTGCTAAAATTATTCCTGCTGCAGGTAAAGGAAATATCCGTTTCAATCAAATTATTTTTCCTGACAATTCTTCGGACGGGCCTTTTGGAATGGATTTAAAAATTAACCTCAACCAAAAAGGAAATCATATTTTAGTAATTGGACATTCACTTATGGCTGACAATCCGTATTTTGGAAAATTCAAGGTAGAGCTCGAGAATAGAAAAGAATAATTTACAAATTCTTTTAAAAATTATAAAAAGAAGTTCAAAAGAAGATATAACCCAATAATTACCTTAGAAAAAAGTGCCGTTTTTTAGTATATTTACTATTTATACTACGAAATGAGCAATAACTTACCACAGCAAAATTCCGATCAAGCTATTATTCAATTGATTAATTTCTTTAATCTTTATTTTCCGCTGAATACTATCGAAAAAGAAGAAATTGCAAAACTATTTTCGATTCGAAATATAAGACGCAGAGGATACTTATTGCAGGAAGGAGATATCTGCCGCCATTATTACTTTATCGTTTCAGGCTGTTTTAAAATGTTTGCAGTTGATCCCGCAGGAAAAGAGCACAATTTGCAATTTTCTGTTGAAAATGACTGGATAAGTGATCTTCATAGTTTTTACGAACAAATACCAAGTCGACTGTATATTGAGGCGATTGAACCAGCTGTAGTTTTACAAATAAATCATGATGCTCTTTTATACCTTTTTGTAAATTACCACAAATTTGATCGCAATTTCAGGATTATTACAGAAAGGAAATATATTGATTTTCAAAATCGTATCCTTCAAAATATCAGCTCAACTGCTGAGGAGCGTTATGTAAGTTTCGTAAAGCAGTATCCTAATTTATTTAACCGAATACCAAATACGCAAATAGCCTCTTATCTGGGTATTACACCTGAATTTCTGAGTAAAATTCGGAAGAAGATCGTTGCTGAAGAATAACAATAAATTTAAACCGGAATTAATCTACGCGAGTCCTTCTTTCAACCTTTCTAGTCCCATTTCTAATACTGCTCGTGGGGTTGCAATATTAATTCTCAAAAATCCCTCGCCAATTTCTCCATACATAGATCCTGAATTGATCCATAGCTTTTGTTTTTCTAAGAGATTATGAGTTAAATTATCTGATGCAATTTTTAAAGCAGTACAATCGAGCCAAACTAAATAGGTTGCTTGAAGAGGTGTAACTTTGATTTGAGGAAGATTTAATTCTATAAATGATACAAGAAAAAGATAATTATCATAAAGATATTCTTTAAGGGCTTCAAGCCAATGTTCCGATTCTTCGTAAGCAGCAATAAGTGCTGTGATACCAAATAAATTCAATAATTCTATTCCCATCACTTTAAATGAAGACTGGACTGCTTTTCGCAGCTCATCATTTTGGCTAAAGAAATATCCAACCTGTAATCCTGCCAGATTAAAACTTTTGGTAGGCGAACTCAGCGTTATAGAATTCATGTAGGTTTCTCCAAGTGAAGCAAACGGAATGTGATTGTAATCTTTGAAGACCAAATCGGCATGTATTTCATCTGAAATTACAATTACATTATTTTTAATGCAGCTATCTCCAATTCTTTGCAGCTCTTCTTTGGTCCATACTCTTCCAACAGGATTATGCGGATTACTCAAAATCAAGAGTTTAACTTTAGGGTCAGCGGCTTGTTTTGATAGTAAATCAAAATCAATTGCGTAGTGACCGTTATCATACAGCAGATTATTTTCGACAACATTTCGTTCCGAATTGATAATACTGGTCTGAAAATGATTGTAAACAGGAGGCTGAATAATAACTTTATCTCCTTTATTGCTGAGCGCTTGTATCGCTGCAGACAATGCAGGGATAACTCCCGAAACTGGCACGAGCCATTCTTTTTCAAGTGTAATGCCGTATCTCTTTTTCCACCAGTTTAATATGGCATTATAAAACGTTTCAGGTATTGCAGTATAGCCAAAAATGCCGTGCTCTACCCTTTTCTGCAAAGCATTTAAAACAGCAGGAGGCGATTTAAAATCCATATCTGCAATCCACATGGGCAGTACATCTTCAAAAGGAGCATCATCCCATTTAATAGAACTGCTGTTTCTGCGTGAGATAACCTCATCAAAATTATAATCCATAATCAAAAAGCTTTGTTTATTCTTATTTCTGATGATTCGGCTTATTTTGCCAGACGGATACCCATAAACTGCCACTGATGACGAGGATGAAAAAAATTGCGATACGTAGCACGGCTGTGCCCTTTTGGTGTTGCCACAGATGCCCCGCGTAGAACCATTTGGCTTACCATAAATTTTCCGTTATATTCTCCTATTGCTCCAGGTGCTTTTTGAAATCCGGGATAAGGCAAATATGCACTGTCTGTCCATTCCCAGCGCTGCCCCCAGTTTAATTTTGGTGATGCTGTTTCCCATTCCGCTTCTGTAGGCAGACGCATTCCTTTCCAAGATGCAAATGCCGATGCTTCGTAAAAATTGACATGGCAAACTGGTTCATTTAGGTCTATTTCCTGTAAACCAGCAAAAGTATAATTCATCCACTTCTGATCGATATAATGCCAGTAGAGTGGTGATTTTACTGCGTTTTCTTTTACCCATTCCCAACCTTCAGAGTGCCAGTATTTAAAATTGGTATAACCGCCGTCAGCAATAAATTCAAGATATTGAGCATTTGTTACAGGATATTTTGCTATTTCAAAACGATCCAGATATACTTTGTGACGTCCCAGTTCGTTATCAAAACAAAAATCTTCACCTTCATATCCAATTTCATAAATACCAGCTTCTACTTTTACAAATTCATTGTTTTGAAAAGTCTTTTGGTCAAAAATTTTATCTGAACTATAAACTGGAAAAAGCGGATTATGCCCCAAGATATATTTTATATCACTAAATAGTAATTCCTGATGCTGTTGTTCATGGTTAAGTCCGAGTTCCAGTACTTCCGCTAATTCAGAAGAAAGTACTTCATTTTGAAGAAAAATTTCCATCTGCTCGTCAACATACGCACGATACTGATAAACATCGGTAACCGATGGACGGCTCAAATTACCACGATCTGTGCGTACTACTCTTGCGCCAACACTTTCATAATAACTATTAAAAACAAAGTCATATTGATCATTAAATACTTTGTAGCCTTTATTATAAGGTTTTAAGATAAAAGTTTCAAAAAACCAAGTTGTATGACCGAGATGCCATTTGGGCGGACTCACATCTACTACTGGCTGTACCACATAATCTTCTATTTCTAGTGGTTTGCATATATTTTCAGAATGTGATCTGACACTATTATATTTATCTAATAACCGTTCCTGATTTATTACTGCTTGTTTTTCCTGCATCTTCATTATCTTTTAAAATTAAACAACCTGCCACAATGCATCCGTGAACCATGATTTTGAATCCATGATGTGATTAATAGTCACAAATCCAGAATTAGCGGCTAAATCATCACTTTCTTCCAATGAATATTTCTGCGAAAGTTCCATGTAAACCAACTCGTCTTTTTCAAAATTGATCGGCTGCCCGTCTATCGTGATGGTCTGATTTTCTAAACTTACCAGATAACTTCTGCAGGCACCGCTAAGCGGGTCGTATGTTTGATAGTGTTCAAATTTTTCCAGCACAAAATCAGCATTTAGTTCGTTGTTAATGCGGGTAAGCAAATTAAGATTAAATGACGCGGTAATTCCCGTTTTGTCGTTATAGGCATCCAGTATAATCTGCGGATTTTTTTTCAGGTCAAAGCCCATTAGTACAATATCTCCTGGAGAAAGATATTCGTTGAGACCTTTGCAAAATGCAGAAGCTTCTTCCTTTTCCATATTACCAATGTTACTTCCTAAAAAAAGAACTACTTTTCTTCTTGAAGATAAATGAGCGGCTTTTTCAAGCATCTTAAAATATTCCCCTTCCAAAGAAGTAATAGTAAGTTGTGGGAGTTCAGTATTTAGTTTTTGCTCCAAAACAGCTAATATATTGGCAGATATATCGATTGGCATATAATTAAAATCTGCTTTTTGCTCTAAAAGATGCTTAAGCAAAAAAGCCGATTTAGTACCGTCCCCAGCACCGAGTTCTATTAAATCAAATGCCGAATCATTTTCCAGAATTATTTTAGCCAGATCTGAAGTTTTATTTTGAAATATATCCATTTCGCAATTCGTCAGATAATATTCTGGCATTGCCATAATCTGCTGGAAAAGACGATCTCCTATTTTATCATAAAAATATTTAGAATGCAGTTTTTTGGGTTTGCTTCCCAGACCTTCAAGAACATCGAAGCGAAATTGATCTTCAGAATTATCTTTAGTTTGAGTGGTCTTATGTGTGGTTTTGTAAGATTGCAATATCATAAGGTTTTGTTTTTTAGAAATTCCTTTTTAAGGCAGAACAACAATTTTTCCCCCGCCGGAATTGTTTTCCATAAAATGATGCGCTTCTGCGATATCATCTAAACTAAAGATACGTTTTATAGCTGGTTTTAGCATATAATTTTCAATTTCATTAACAAATTTCTGGAAATATTTTCCTTCAATTCGGATTTGACCACTGTCATAAACAGTAAGATTAACCGTTGCAGGAATAAACTCCATTGGGGCAAATGCAGCAATAGACCATTCTTCAGACAGCATTCCAGTCATGCAGACACTTCCGCCATTATCAACTAATTTGAGAGAATCTTTTAGTGTCGTGGTGCCCACAAGTTCCAACACCTTATCAATCTTGAATCTATTTTCTCTTTTGATTACTTCTGCTAAATTTCCATTATCAATAAGAACTGCATTTGCTCCATTAGCTAATAAAAGCTCTTTTTTATTGTCATTTCTAGTTGTGGCAATTACAAAAAGTCCCGCTTGTTTGGCCAATTGTGCAGCGAGTAATCCAACAGAAGAGGTACCGCCTCGTATTAATAAGGTTTCACCTTTAGCAATTTTAAGTGAACGATGCAGTGATCCGTATGCAGTTTGGAACATTTCTGGCAAAGCACCTAAGGTTTCCCAAGGAAGCGTGCTTTCAAAAGGCATAATAATCTCACGAGGAAGAACTGTATATGCGGCGTAACTTCCGTCAAAATCACGTCCCATTCCACCCATGAATGCTGCAACTTTCTGTCCTTTTTCCAAAATACCTTCTGGATCATTTTCTACTTCGCCGACGCATTCAATTCCTAATACTCTCGGGAAAATTACATCTGGAGATAATCCCTTGCGTGTCATGAGTTCGGATCTATTAAGTCCAAAGGCTTTTACCTTGATCAGAACCTGATCTTTTAGCGGCACTGGAATAGGTCGTTCTTCGATAGAAAAATTTTCTGCACCGCCTGCTCTTCTTAAAATTGCAGCTTTCATGATTAAGTTTATTTTAAATTACTTCAAGTTCTTTTACATTATTAAAAATGTATCGGTAAATCTTCCAATTATCATCCACATTTTTAAGAACGAAGAAATCCATACTGCTCTTTTTTACAGAATTTAGATCCGAAATACGATTTTCTACTGTTGAAGCAAAAGCTTCTACAAACGCATAATTATTTTCTACAATAATATCTTTTATCGTATAACTGATTTTAAAATTAGCACGTTTAAGAAAACCCTCGTCTGTTTTTCCTAATGTATCAATTCCAATAAATTTTCCCATCCCTTCAGGAATAAAAACAGCCTCCTGATCAAAAAAATCTGGAATTGCTTTAGTCTTCGCGCTGTTTAATACTTGGGCAAAATTGTCCAGTAATGTACTAATGGCTTGTTTTTCTTTTGTGTAATTCATATCATTAATTTTAATTACCTAAGAATAATTGATTATTAATAACCTGGCTTTTTATAAAGCTTTTCCATATTAGGCTTTATTTCCTTGTTGTATACTTGATCCATCCAAACCTCTTCAGCTACTTCTGTTATTTCAATAGAAACTGCTGCTTCGGGTTTTTCGGTATGGTTCATAATTATACTGGTGATTTCTTGTGCGATTTTTTCTTTTTGTTCCTCAGAAGTTCCAGGATACATCTTTACAATTACGTGCGGCATCTTTTTTTGCTTTAAATTTTTACTTGATAAATACTCGTTGTTTTGACTGGCAAAACTGATTACAAAGTTGAAGCAAAACTTTATGTACTGCTTATAAACAGGTTTAAGAAATAGTCTTAAACTAGTTTAATACTGCTTCTTAAACTATATTAAGTTAAACCTGATTCTGATTTTCTATTCTAGTGATTTTATGCAATTGAGATCCAGCAGTTCATGAAATTTAAGCAATTCACAATAAAAAATAAATTGCTCACTAGATATAGTGGGAAAATTTTCATAATTTAAACCTTTTAAACTTATTTAATAATTAAATACATAGCAAATGAAAAAATTAAGCGTATTCACATTAGCAGCAGTTACACTATTTTTAACTTCCTGCGGGAAAAAATCTTCTACTGAAACAACCACTACAGAGGAACAACAAGTAGCAGAAAAAACGGGAGATGTATTACCAGTAAATTTAGAAACATCTAAAGTAGACTGGAAAGCATTTCATAAGGGAGGTTTTGCACCTCGCTGGGGAACACTTACACTTGTATCTGGGGAAGTATCAGTTGAAGGGGAAGAACTTACAGCTGGTGAATTTGTAATTGATATGAAGTCAATTAAAGTAGATCCTGCATCAGTAACAGAAAAAGATAAAAAATATTCTGAATTGGAAGCTCACTTAAAAAGCGGCGATTTCTTTGATGTGGAGAAAAATCCAACTGCCGATTTTAAAATCACTAAAGTTGCTGCATTAGATCCAGCTGCAAAAGGAGCGATCGAAGGCGCTAATAAAACGGTAAGCGGTAACCTGACTTTAAAAGGAAAAGCGCTTAATGTTTCTTTCCCTGCAAAAGTTACAATCGCAGATGGAAATGCATCTATACAAGCTAAGTTTACTGTTAACCGTACAGACTGGGATATTAAATTTGGAACAACTGAGACTGATCCTGCAGAATGGATGATTAGTAAAGATATCGAGATTGGTATCGATGTAAACGCAGCTAAAAAATAATATACTCTTCGCTATATTTTATACAAAAGCCCCTCTTATAATAAGCAGGGGCTTTTTAATTGTTTTAAAAAATCTAACGCCAGCCCAATTCTGGAGCAACGTGTTCTAGTATGGCCGACAATATGTGTACATTATAATCAACACCTAATGTATTTGGTATGGTCAACAGTACTGTATCTGCTTCTTGGATAGCTTCGTCTTGAGCCAGTTCTGCAATAAGTTTATCCGGTTCTGCGGCATAGCTCTTTCCGAATATTGCTCGTTTATCTCTTTCGATATTACCAAAGCTATCAGATCCTTTACCTTGATCGCCAAAATAATATCTGTCCTGATCATTAACCAGTGCAAAAATAGAACGGCTTACAGAAACTCGAGGCTCGTGCTGATGTCCCGATTTCTTCCAAGCTTCTTTATATATCCTGATCTGCTCAGCCTGCTGGATGTGAAAAGGTTTCCCATTTTCATCGTACTTCAAGGTAGAACTCTGCAGATGCATTCCGTTTTCGGCTGCCCAGACAGCAGTAGCGTTGGATGCGGCTCCCCACCAGATACGATCTCGTAATCCTTCTGAATGAGGTTCAAGGCGGAGTAAACCAGGAGGATTTGGAAACATTGGATAGGGATTTGGCTTTGCAAATCCTTCACCGCTCAGTTTGTCCAAAAATTCCAAAGCTTTATTACGTCCCATATCAGCATCTGTTTCTCCTTCCTTTGGTTCATAACCAAAAGAACGCCAGCCGTCAATAACTTGTTCCGGTGATCCCCTGCTGATCCCTAGTTGTAAACGTCCTCCTGAAATTAAGTCAGCAGCACTGGCATCTTCCACCATATACAGTGGATTTTCATAACGCATGTCGATCACTCCCGTTCCAATCTCTATTTTGTTTGTTTTAGCACCAATAGCCGAAAGTAAAGGAAAAGGCGATGCAAGTTGTCGTGCAAAATGATGTACACGAAAATATGCTCCATCTAAACCAATTTCTTCTGCCGCAACAGCCAAATCAATGGACTGGAGCAAAGTATCGGCTGCCGTACGAGATTTATAGGAAGGATGGTCTGCCCAGTGCCCAAATGATAAAAATCCTATTTTCTTCATAGATAGCATTATTGTTATTTACATTCCCAAATATACGCATCATTCTTGAGTGAAACCACAACCTTGCTTGGAAAGTATTTATGAAGTTTAGTACTGATTCTAGAGCTGGATTATTTTTTTCTGATGCACATCAGTCATTAAATATTTTAGACATAAAAAAACTCCTTAAAGTTTTTAAGGAGTTTTCGGCAGCCGGCGGATGCCTGAGGTATGCCGTAACTAACTAAATCACTGTCCGGATCCTGCAGACAATTCCGCCGACCCCCTGTCTTTTCAGTTTCGTTTCCGTATTAGATTCTTCTGTTGTTTAGTACAGCAGAGACAAAGTTACTTGAATGGAAGAATAAAGTTTTTACAAAATATTCCGGCAAGATTACAATTTTTTAATGTCAGGTTCTCGATTGGGAAGTAACGACATTAAATAAAAGTATATTATAAGGCATTAAGTTAGAAGAAATTTTTTCATGTCTCGTTTTTCATTTTTCCACTCATAATCCAGTACTTTTTTCAAAAGATCTCTTAATCCTTGAATACTGCCTGGTTTTACAGCGTAAAAATCGGCACCAAGCTTATAGGCAAGAGTAATATGCAACGAACTGCTGCTGGTCGAAAGTATAACTATTTTTACTTTTTGCAGAGCTCCTTTTTTACTTCGAATTTCTTTAAGACACTCAAAACCGTTCTTGCATGGCATATTAATATCCAGAAATATTATTTCAGGAAGACGCTCTGAATTAGTAAGCGCATTTATCAATTCTTTTCCATCGAGTGCCAATTCAACACTAACTGGCATATTGAGATCCTCTACTGCTTCCAAAAACAGTATTCTGTCATCCTCGTCATCGTCAGCTAAATAAATAATTCTCTCAGAGTTTTGTTGCGGCATGGCTTTTAATTTTAGTATTACAATTAAAAGAAAAATTAAGTTTCATAATTTGTATTTCTGTTAGGAAACAAAATCAATAAAAAAATAAACCTAACTATAAAGTTAAACATTTTTTCTTAAGAAAACACTTTCAAAAACATAGAAGTTCATAAGAGTAATTCATAAGAAAAAATTGGACTAAATCAGATTTTCTTTTTTGAGAAGATTAAAATTCAATAACTAATTTCAAAAATTATATAAAATCATCTGTTACGAAAACAGTATTTTTAATGTCGATTAATTTAAGATTTAGCTGTTTCTAAGTAATTAATTTAAACAGTTTTAAATAAGAATTATCTAAATTTCCCCTAACGTGCAGACATTAAATCTTATATTTTTTGTCTTAAAAAAATAACAAACTTGGACACCGATAATTTGATCAGCGATCTTTTTTTTCTTCAAAACGGCGGACAATCCTCCGAAATTATCCGAAATGTAAACTGGTCGGAGACTTCCATTGGAACGCCAGATCAATGGCCTGAAAGTTTAAAAAATACCCTTGCTACTATTTTATCATCAAAATTCCCCATGTTTCTGTGGTGGGGAGAAGATTTGGTACAATTCTATAATGATTCGTATCGACCGAGTTTAGGAAACGAAGGAAAGCACCCCAAAGCTATGGGACAGAAAGCCGTTGACTGCTGGCCTGAAATATGGTATTTTATCTATCCCCTGATCACAAAAGTATTGACCACTGGAGAAAGCATCTGGTACGATGACTTATTACTTCCCATCTATCGAAACGGAAGACTTGAGGATGTTTACTGGACTTTCAGTTACAGCCCTATCCGTGATGATGACCGACAGATAAAAGGAGTTTTAGTGGTGTGTAATGAAACAACTGAAAAGGTATTTTACAACCAAAAATTAAAAGAGAATAAAGATGAACTTGAATTTGCCATTGATGCGGCTGAATTTGGAACTTTTGATTTAAATCCCGCTTCACGCAAATTTTCTGCTAATCCAAGACTGAAAGAGTGGTTTGGATTAAAAGCTGATGATGAAATATTACTTAGTAACGCCACGGCTGCCATTGCAGAATACGACAGACAACGCGTTATTGATGCTATTTCTAATGCCCTGCAATATGATTCTGGCGGTAAATATGATATAGAATATACCATTATACATCCAAGCACTAAGGTACCAAGAACGGTGCACGCCTTGGGAAAAGCATGGTTTGATGATACAAAAAATGCCTACCGTTTTAACGGAACGCTGCAGGATATAACAGCACATAAGAAAGCTGCTTCTGAACTGATAAAATCCCGACAACTTACAGACCTTACCATTAAAAGTATGGGACTGGGACTTTTCAATGTTGACTTCACAGACAACAGTATTGACTATACCCCTGAGTTTTCAATGTTGCTTTCAGGAAAAATACAAGACAATTTAACCCGCAGGGATTTTTTAAAATATGTACATCCTGATGATCTTTCTCTCCGTTCTGAAGCTATAGAAAGAGGCATTGAAACAGGAACTTTTTATTATACCCCAAGAGTAGTTTGGGATGACGGCAGTGTACATACCATTGCAGTTTCGGCAGCAAGAATGATCAATTCTGAAGGCAAAACCGCAGCTTTTTCTGGTACAATTGCCGATATAACAGAGCATGAGCAAAACCGTGCCGCCTTACAGGAAGCTGAATCTCTTTTGATTCAGACAAAACAGGAAGCTGAAAGACTTTTTCAAAATGTAACAGACAGCTCTCCTACTGGTCTTTGGCTTTCTAACAAAGAAGGAAAACTGACTTATTTCAACAAAACATTGATCGAGTTTACAGGTCTTAGTATCGATGCTCTTAAAGATGGAGCGTGGACATCGGTTATTCTGGAAGAAGATTTAAAAACTTCTATACAGTCTTATCTAGAAGCAACATCTTCCAGAAAACATTTTGATGTACTATTCAGAGCTAAAAAAAATAACGGAGATATTATGTGGTGCAGGGCTGCCGGTGATCCTTTTTATGATGCCGACGGAAATTATGCCGGCTACGCTGGTTTCTGTATGGATATGGACGAAATTATTACGGGAAGAAAAGCCTTAGCGGAAAGCGAACAACGCATAAGTCTTATGATTGAGCAGTCTCCTGTTGCTATCTGTCTTTTTACAGGCAGTAACATGAAAATTGAAATTGCCAATGATATTATGATCGGCTATTGGGGAAAGGACAAATCGGTCATTGGACAGCCAATGGAAGTAGGTGTTCCAGAACTCAAAGGACAGCCTTTTTTAGATATGCTTCAAGAAGTATACCGCAGCGGTGAAACTTATTACGGACGTGCCATGCCTGCAGATCTCAAAGTTAATGGCATTCTAAAAACATATTACTTTGACTTCACTTATAGTCCGATACGCGATGCACAAGGCCAAATTTATGGTATTATGGATATTGCAATTGATGTTACAGATCAGGTTATAGCGAATAAAAAACTAGAAGAAACAAGAATGGCACTTGCCGGTGCTGTAGAACTCGCAGAACTGGCAACTTGGAAACTAGATCTGCCCAGCAATACTTTTGTATGTTCTACACGTTTTAAACATTGGCTGGGCCTGCAGCAGCACAGTACAAACAAGCACGATCTTTTCAGTCTGATTGCAGAAACACACAGACAGAAAGTAATGCATTCCATAGAAGAAACTATTAAACCAGAATCATCTGATTTTTATGATTCTGAGTTTCCCATTATAAATAGTGTAACAGGACAGGTTCGCATTATACATGCCAACGCCCAGCTTATATATGATAAAGACGGGATTCCAGAATGCCTAAGCGGAACAGCACAGGATGTCACTAAGGAACGTGAATTACAGGAAGAACTTAAATTTAAGGTTAAAGAACGTACTGCTGAACTCCATGCAGCTAATGCAGAACTGGAAATCAATAATCAAGAACTACAACAGTTTGCTTACATCGCCTCGCATGATCTTCAGGAACCTGTTCGAAAGATTAGTGTTTTTACAGAAATGCTAAAAGAGAATCTGGAAAAAGATCCAAATAAAGTAAATACCTATCTGAACAAGATTACCAGTTCTACTAAAAGAATGGAAAACCTCATCAAAGATGTATTGGGATATTCGCAACTATCAAATACCTCTAAAATATTCGAATATATTGACCTTAATCAGATTGTAGAAGATATCATTACTGATTTTGATTTAACTATCGAGCAGAAAAATGCTTCTATATCAGTTGCAAAGCTTCCCATAGTAGAAGCCATTCCGCTGCAAATGTCACAGCTTTTTGGTAATCTGATTTCAAATGCACTTAAATACAGTAAAAATGGAGTTGCCCCGAATATCACAATTACATCGGAAATTCTTTCATATTCGGCTACAAAAGAACTTTCCTTGGACAGTACATCTGAATATGTCAAAATTGAAATAATTGATAACGGAATCGGATTCAGTCAAAACTATGCGGAGCAGATTTTTAATATTTTTCAACGTCTGCACGGAAAAGATGAGTTCGCAGGAACAGGAATAGGGCTTGCTATTTGTCGCAAAATTATGCAGAACCACAATGGACAGATTACTGCGGAATCTAAGGAAGGAGTTGGAACAACATTCACCATTGTAATACCCGTTAAACATTCATAAAGCCTAATGTTAAAATTTATGAGGAAAGAAGTTGTATCTTTGCTTTTACTTAACTTAAAATAAATGAAAGTAGTCTTTTTAATTGACGACGACTCCGATGACCGCGAGATATTTCAGGAGTCATTATTGTCGCTTGAAACCTCTGTGAGATATGAAGAAGCAGGACATGGCAAAGAAGCATTTGAGAAATTAAATGCGGAAGGCTTTCAAAAACCTGATTTGATTTTTCTCGATCTTAATATGCCGGTGATGGACGGCAGAGAATTTTTGAAAAACATTAAACAAGATGAGGTTCTTAAAAATATTCCAGTTATTATTTATTCGACTTCTTCAAGTGTAGAGGATAAAATGTTTGCCACAAAGCATGAAGCAGCGCAGTTTATTACGAAACCTTATTCTATTGCTGCTATTCGAGAAGAATTGGAAAAGGCAATAACCAAATTTCTTTCTTGATAATTGCGATATATTCTCACTTGTTGCATCAAAAAATAAAAACTTGTGTTGTGAAATATAGCCGTCTCAAATATTAATTTGAGACGGCATTCTTTTTTACTATTCATCTCGTTTAAAACTCCCTTCATCTGGATATTTTATAGTCCCTTTTAATTCTTCGATGCGTTTCGGATCAAATTCAGGGATATGGAGTTCGTTGTTTTCTTTCCACTTTTTAACTGTTTCTGAAACTTTTGCCGCTTTTTCAATTGATACTGTAGTGTCACGAGCCATATAAAGTGTCTGCGATGGATATGCCAGCGATGTACCGCTGCTTTCAATTATATCCATCATTCTTAATAGTAAATCCTCCTGAACTTCCTGAGACTTTTCAAAATTAACCGCTTCAATATAAGCTGTGATCTCCACTTTTAAGGCATCGGTTGTAATTCCTGTAAAGCGTACCACGGGAGATGAATTCAGTACTGCAGGATGAGCATATAGTAAAGACTTAAGTTCTACCAATAAATAGCGCATCTGATCTGGCGCCGTATCCATTCTGAAATTAAAAATCGGATTAAAGATAAAACGGTCCCGATGTGCAAAGTTTTCTATTTTACTGGCTGATAACTGCCCGTTAGGAATAGTAACAATGGTGCGCGCAGAAGTGCGAAGCATGGTAGAACGCATTCCTATAGATTCTACCGTTCCTTTAATATCATCTACACGGCAGTAATCACCTACTCGCAACGGCTGATCAGCAATAAGACTCACACTTCCTACAAAGTTTTCTATAGTTTTTTGTGCTCCAAGAGCCAAGGCAATACCTCCAATACCCAGCGCTGCAAGTCCCGCTGTTACATCAACACCAATAATTCCCAGTATCGCTATAATTCCAATAAAAACGATAGCTACTTTTGTCGTACGGCTTAAAAATAATATCGCCGATACAGCAGAAATTCGCCCTCGTCTGTTCATTCTGCTTCGCGTATACATGCTTACAAAATCAGTTAACCTCCAAAGCAATATTAGAAAAGCAACAATTCCAATAGTGATTATAATAATACTGAAACGCTGGCGTACAATGATAGAAATTCCCATTCGCTGGGTTAATGCGACAAACAAAATTACCGTTGTGTACATAAGAACGGGAAGTGAGAAAGCTTCTATAACAGCTGTACCTTTTTCACTGGCAGCTTTCTTCCATACTTTTTGTATGACATAAACTGCTACAAAAAGTAGCAATCTGGAAAGTAAATACGACAACACGGTCATAATCACTACTACTGCCCAATGGCCTATTGGAACATTTCCTAATTTTCGTTCTTTTAAAACTGTCGGCAGTACGCGGTCTAAAAAAGTCTTTTCTCCCGAAACGTCAGCCGAAACAATTGATTCTACAGTTTCAGCTGAAAAAAGCCATAAAGGCGGCTGACTATCATCGGACTGGTTTTCTACATAAAGTCTTATAGCTGTTTTACCTGTTGTTATAGTTCCAACTAGATCAACTCCCGCTGCCAGATCATCATCTGTGCGTCCCGTTTCTTTATTGCTGATAATGGAAGATGGGGAAAGATTTCCTCCCTTGTCCAAAAGCTGCTGAAAAGTCTCGGCTATTTTTATTCTTTCAGCTGTTCGACGGTAAGATCGTTTGCTTAAAACAAAATACTGGCTCGCACGTATATAATTCTGATCGCCAATTGCCTTAATAAATCCGTTAACAGTTCCCTGCGGAGTTCTTCTTCCCAGAGAATCTTCCGGCTCTTTTAGAGGTTCTTCAACTGGAGATTTACCAGAACCTAACAATTGTGCTGTCACTCCATAGGGTTGTAACAACAGAGCCAGAAGCATATAAAACAGTAAACGCTTAACATTTAAAACCATAATCTTATTTCTTTTTCAGCAGTTTATCTACTAAAAATAAGAAATTATAAAAGATAAATAAAATCCCGTAAGAGAAAATTAAGCTTAACAATAGCACTTTTATGAGTTTTTTAGACTGTTTGTTGATCTTTCATGTTCAATTATCAATCAGCTTTGTATTTATTATTCCAATACAACATCAGCATTAAAGTAACAATTACACAGGAAGCACTTCCTTCAAATAAAAGTGAGAGACAATAAGTTGGCACCGATGGATCGCCCCCAAACATAAACGCCTGCGATAATGATTTTACATAGGCATCTCCACCTCTAGCATAACTATAAATAACCAATGCAACAATACTTAACATCACACCTGTAAAAGCTGTAAGCAATGCAGATACAGCATTCAAAATAAAATTAGTGTTACCATCTTTACGATTCATCTGCAAGGTTCTGTTTACGCCATAAAAAATGAAAAATACGTTTAATAAGCGTAGATAAAATATGTGGGACAATCCTAAAACTTCCAGTAGTACAAAAAAAACTGCTATTAATAAAAAAATATAAAATCCGTTAATTATTTCATTAGATACTTTCATGATTTTCTCGATTTAAAATTTAATAATTCCATAAAAAAAATTTAACATAAGTAACTAAAAAGTTAAAAGTAATCTGTTGTATTATTCTATAATCAATATTATAAAATACCCACACATAAACAACTGATAATAATACAATTACAAACTAAAAAACTATAATCAATCTCATTATATAGTGTTTAATTTTATGGATATTAATTTTAAAAATTTATTATCATGAATACTTCAAATAAAAACAGCAAATCAGATAAAGAATCTATTACTCCTGAAGCTATGGAAACAACAAAAGATACAGCAGTTAAGCAGCATCAAAATGATGAAAATGCTGATAAAGACCAGTACAATCACATTAAAGATAAAAACATATCTAACAGGGAAACGATTGACGATAATGATGATATTAATCCAAACTTTGAAGAAAACACTCAACTGAACCACGAACTGGATGAAGAGTTAAAAAACAATAATGATCCAAATAGAAGAACCTTGGATGAATATAATGCAGTCACGCCGGATAATCCGAAATATGATGATGGTAAGGAGAAAGTGAAGAGTGAAGAGTGAAATGTGAAATGTGAAATGTGGAATTGGAATTTGGAATTGGAATTTGGAATTGGAATTTGGAATTTGAAATTTGAAATTTAGAATTTAGAATTTAGAATTTAGAATATAAATAGTAATTAGCAGAAACTAAAAGACGTTTATTATCTTTGTTAGTATCTTAAAATTTGGAATGCCATAAAAAAATATAATATGAAAGAAATTATTGGGGCGCAAACTAATGAATCTATCAAAAAAGTACTTCCTATTATCTTGGCAACTTCCATTTTTATGCAGATGCTGGATTCTACTATTCTTAATACTTCAATAACTGCTATTGCGAGGGATCTAAACGAATCACCTTTGGAAATGCAGAATGCAATTATCAGTTACGTATTAACACTGGCACTTTTTATGCCTGTAAGTGGGTTTCTGTCTGACAAATTTGGAACAAGGAAAGTCTTTATTTGTGCATTGCTGTTATTTAGTATCGGCTCTTTGCTCTGCGCCCTTTCGCAGTCTTTAACCCATTTGGTTTTTGCACGTGTGGTTCAGGGTATCGGAGGAAGTTTAATGACTCCTGTCGGCAAACTGGCGCTGATTCGAACATTTCCAAAAAGAGAATTGCTAAAGGCGATGAATTTTGCCATTATACCAGCTTTGATTGGTCCTGTTTTAGGGCCTTTAGTGGGTGGCTATATGGTAGACTATTTGTCTTGGCATTGGATTTTTCTAATCAATATCCCTTTCGGATTAATTGGTATTATTCTAAGTTTGAAATACATGCCAGATTATAAATCTCCAATAATCGATTTTGATTTAAAAGGTTTCTTGATTTTTGCGGCAGCTTCGCTCCTTTTGTCCATTTCTTTAGAATTGTTCGGTAATACTGTGCATTTGTCGCCTGTTTTACTTATTCTAATGTCTGGGTTTCTAATGCTTTACTGGTATTATCGTCATGCAATAACAGACAATAATCCTATTTTTCCTTTAAATCTTTTTCAAGTACGAACTTTTCGTGTGGGTATAATTGGCAATATAGCAACCCGACTTGGTTACAGTTCTATTCCGCTTTTGCTTCCAATGATGATTCAAATTGCTTACGGAAAGTCAGCAGTTGTTTCAGGATGGATTGTTGCACCAATGGCTCTAACGGCGATTTTTGGAAAATCGGCTGTCATTAAAATCTTAAATACTTACGGATATCGAAAAACCCTGATGGTAAATACTTTTATAATTGGAGTCGTAATCTGCGCACTTGCCATACCTAATATTCATACTTCTATCTACTGGTATATTCCTATAATCTGTATTTTAGGATTTTTTAACTCGATACAATTTACCGCGATGAATTCTATTTCTATCGCAGATTTAAGAGTGTATCATACCAGCAGCGGTAATTCTCTGGTCTCTGTAAATCAACAGCTCGCAATTGGTTTTGGAATTGCTTTAGGATTATTGGTTCTTAAAATTTTTCAAGGTGATGTAAAACTCATCCATAACGAAATTCACAATGCTTTCCGTTACACCTTTTTAGTGGTGGGTTCGCTGACAATATTGTCTGGAGTGGTTTTTAGAAGACTTCATTTTAAAGATGGAGACAATTTAAAAACTGCGGATTAACCAGTCTTTTATATTCTATTGCTTTTTATTTTTTGTGCTCTTATGATTTCAATCATAAAACGCGGCATTGGTGTCTACTTAAATTTGCAGAAGAGGAAAATTAATTCCACTAAATGCAATATTTAAAATATAAAATCCTAAATATCACACCATGAATGCACATCAAAAAGAACTCATCAAAGCTACTATTCCAATTTTAAGATCTAGTGGCGAGGACCTGACTAATTATTTCTATGCCAGAATGTTTACACATCATCCCGAATTGAGAAATATGTTTAATATGGGAAATCAGGCAAATGGAAGACAAAAATCTGCCTTGGCAAATGCGGTACTTGCGTATGCCGAAAACATTGATAATCCAGAAGTACTTATAGGGGTTCTTAAAGGAATTGGCACCAAACACAGAAGTCTTAACATTCAGCCTGATCAATACAAAATAGTTGGAACTCATCTCATCGCCTCTATAGGAGAAGTGGTGGGAGATGCAGCAACACCCGAAATTCTAGACGCATGGAGAACAGCTTTTTACCAGCTTGCACAGATAATGATTGACATCGAAAAAGGATTGTATGCTGAAAATGCAGCAAAACTAGGAAGCTGGAGCGGATGGAGAAAATTTATTATCAAAAAAATTGTCGAAGAGTCTGCTGAAATAAAATCTTTTTACCTCTATCCAGAAGATGGCAACGAAATTACTGATTTCCATTCAGGGCAGTTTGTAAGCGTTCAGGTTTTTGTTGAAGAGCTTGGACTATTACAGCCAAGACAGTACAGCCTTTCAAGCGCGTTTAACCCTGAATATTACAGAATTTCAGTTAAAAAAGAAACTGGAATTGGATCTAATCCTTCAGGTTTAGTTTCCAATACACTACACGGAAAATCAGAAGGTGATGTAATTTCACTTTCAGCTCCTGCTGGAATTTTTCATCTCGAAAAAGATTCCGAAAATCCTCTTGTATTGATAAGCGGCGGAGTCGGTTTTACTCCTATGCTGAGCATGCTGGAAACCAACCTTAATTCTCTTCAGAATAAAAAAACAGTATGGATTCACGGCTGTAGAAATGAATCGGTACATGCTTTTAAAAATCAAATCGATGCATTGAAGAACGAAGCAAAATGGCTTGAAACCTTTACATTTTATGATACTGTAGAAAGTCATCATGATACCGATAAAATAATACAAGGACGAGTAGATTTGAACAAATGCAAAGATGCTGTATTACTGTATCAGGCGAAATATTATATATGCGGTCCTGAAATGTTTATCAAAGCGCAGTACGATTCCTTAATCGGTTTGAATGTAAAGCAGGAAAATATATTCTATGAAGAATTTGGCCCGCAGCTGATAAGTCTTAATTAAAAATGACTGCCTTTTTCTCCATAGGAAAAACTTCCATAAAGTTTTGGAAAAATATAATTACAGCTTTTTTTGTCACCTTATCATTAGCCTGTATTAACTGCCAAGATAAATCTGAATTTTTATTTTTCTGGATGCGTTCATGGTTTATAGCTGCATTTATAACCAATATATTTTCATTTATTGTATTTCGCAATAAGTAATAAAAATGAAAGAAGCCTTCAAAATATGAAGGCTTCTTTATAATTTAAAATCTTTAATTGTTGGAAGCAATTACTTACTCCAAAAGCATATTTTACTTTGACGTATCTTTTAAAAATTTAATAAGACCTGTCATATAAGTCTGCTGATCATCATACATCGCCATATGACTTCCTTTCTCACAATACAAATACGTTCCGTTTTTAACTTGTGTCGCTATCCATTTCATGTGTTCCGGATCCATTGTATCATATTTTGCTCCAATAGATAATGTTGGTACTGTGATTTTTGGAAGTTCTTTTGTAACATCCCATTTTTCAAGTTTACCTGACAAGCCGAATTCGCTTGGCCCCTGCATCGTTACATACAATGACTGATTAATTTTACCAAATGATCGATTAACAGGCTCTGGCCAAAGACTTGGATCTAAACGTAAGATATGTTTTGAATAAAAATTAGGAAGAAGCAATTCCATATATTCTGGATTTTCAAAATCTTTCTTTTCTTCGATTTTCCTAATTTTGGCCAGAACTTTTGGATCCATCTGTTTTGCTAATACCTCATCTGCATATTTATCATATTCTATCGCACTCATCATCATATTTGAAATAATGAGTCCTTTAAGATTCTGCTGATACTTAAGCGCATATTGTGCCGCTAAAATTCCTCCCCAAGAGTGCCCTAATAAATAAAAATTGTCTTTGTCTAATTTTAACGCCTGACGCACCTGCTCTACTTCTTCTACAAAACGAGGCAGATCCCAAAGGGCTGTATCATCTGGATTATCAGAATTTCCCGTTCCTAATTGATCGTAGTAAATAAACTCAATTCCTTCTGCAGGCAAAAAACTTTCCATGCATTCAAAATATTCATGAGTTGCTCCTGGACCGCCGTTAAGAAGCAGTAATTTAATTTTTGGATTATTCCCAATTCTCTTCGTCCAAACATTAAACTTTCCTTTTGGCGTGCTGATTTGCACAATCTTTACACCACCTGTTTTTATTCCAGAAGTAGTATCGGTGAAATAATAACCAGCAGTTGCCGTTTCCTTTTCTAAGTTATTCTCCTTTTTGCATCCATTCAAAAACAAGGTAAGAAAGGCCAGCAAAAAAATATTTTTATAAGCAGTCATAGGCAGTATTTTAATTTATTGATGTTTGTTTTTATGTTTGTAATTTACAAAATTTCAGCTTACTTAATTTTTATAAAATATTCTACGTGTCTCAAAAATTACTTAAAAATTCTCTAATTAAATTTGAAGCTGTATCATAGTGTTCTTCCAACAGAAAATGTCCTCCTTCTAATTGATGAATTTGTGCATTGGGTAAATCTTTAGCATACGCCCATCCTCCTGCTTCTATAAACATTTTATCATTTTTTCCCCAAATAATCAGAATTTTTGGTTTATAGTTTTTAAAATAATGCTGCCATTCAGGATATAAAGCGATATTGCTTCCATAATCACGAAACAAGGAAAGTTGAATACTATCATTGCCTGGACGATCCAAATAAAATTGATCTATGGAATAACTGTCAGGACTTATTTTTTCAGGTTCTAATGCTCCATCCAGATAAGTCCATTTCGTTGCTTCAAACTCCAAAAACATTCTTGCTCCTTTTTCTGTTTCGACACTGTTGGTTTCTATATAAGCGGCTAAAGGTCCAAGTGCTTCGCCAAGTCCTTCTAAATAAGCATTAGCATTTTGTACAATAAAAGACTGCACTAACTCCGGCCTGCGTAAAGCAATTCGAAATCCAATTGGACCTCCATAATCCTGAACATAAAAATTAATGTTTTTAAGCTGGAGTTTCTCTATAAAAGATTCAATTACAAGAGACAAATTGTGAAATGTATATTGAAATTCTTTGATATCAGGCGCACTGCTCTGTCCAAAACCAGGATAATCAGGTGCGATAAGATAAAAAGAATCTGAAAGCTGTTCTATTAGATTCCTAAACATATGCGATGAAGAAGGAAAACCATGCAGTAATAACAATACTGGTTTTTCTGCACTTCCCGCCTCACGATAAAAAATATCGAGACCGTTAATATTTACGGTTTTGTAATAAACTTGATTTTTCATATTATTTAAATTTAGCAGTATCTGAGTAATACTGTTTCTTTGACTACAACCACATTAAGTAAAAAACCTAAGCTCCAAATTTCTGTTTAAAATAGTGAGATTGGTTTATTAAAATGTTTCAAATTTCAGATTTATAAAAATATATTCGTTAGACATATTTTCCCGAATAAGTAGCAATTTTTCCTTTCTAAAAAGATTTTTAAAATTTGAATTTAAAAACATATAAAACTACAAATCTGGGTTTTACGGTATATCGGCGAATTAATTAGTAAGTCTTTTTATTTCGTGAAATAAAACTCTACTCAAAAACAACAAATCATTGATTTACAATACATTAAACTACAAGGCTTGGTAATTGGCTTCTATTTTATGAGTTAACAAAATGCTGTTAACATAGCTGAAAAATAATCCAAAACTAAAAATCCATGAAAAATGTATTACAATTAAAAAAGAACAGAGGAATAGTATTTAAGATAATGCTGGCCTTATTAATTACACTGTCAGCAAACACCTTATTTGCTCAAAAACAGGTTAAGAATATCGTATTGGTACACGGAGCATTTGCTGATGGCTCCGGCTGGGAAGAAGTTTATAAAATTTTAAAAAAGAAAGGCTTTAATGTAAGTGTTGCGGCAAATCCGAATATTTCATTTTCTGAAGATGTAGCAGCCGCAAAACGAAGTATGGATCGCTTAGACGGACAGATTATATTAGTAGGTCATTCGTATGGAGGAGCCATTATTACAGAAGCAGGAAACTCCGATAAAGTAGCTGGTCTGGTTTATATCGCAGCTTTTGCACCTGATGCAGGAGAAACATTATTACAATTGGTACAATCTGGTCCTCCCACACCAAATTCCGGAATTGAAACGCCGTCAGCAGATGGTTTTATCTGGTATGGAAAAGCAAAATTCCACTCTGGATTTTGTGCTGATTTAAGCAAAGAAAAAGCCGACTTTATGTACGATTCCCAGGTTCCAATTGCCGCTTCTGCATTTGGAGCTACAGTAAGTAAGGCCGCCTGGAAAACCAAACCTTCATGGTATGTCGTGGCAACAGATGATCAGACCGTGCCAATTGAAGGCGCTCGCTTCATGGCAAAAAGAGCCAATGCTAAAATAACCGAAATAAAAGCCAGTCATGCCGTATATGTGTCTCAAGCAAAAGCCGTAGCTGACGTAATAGTTCGTGCCGCTAATGAAAGTTTAAAATAATATAAAACCTTAAATATCATGAAAAGAAATCTCTTAACATTAGTTTTATTAATAAGTTCAATGGCTTTATTCGCTCAAAAAGCAAGTCCTAGTTTATTAAATCCCACAAACCACACCCTAATAATGATTGATTATCAAAGCCAGATGGCATTTGCTACCAAAAACATTGATCCTGAATTATTACGAAACAATGCTGCTTTAGTGGCGGGAACATCAAAAATATTTAATATTCCTACCGTTGTTACTACCGTTGCGGAAACCACTTTCAGTGGACCCGTTTTTCCAGAAATACAAGAGTTTTATCCTAAAGCATCATCAAGTTATATCGATCGTACTACCATGAATTGCTGGGAAGATACGAATGCCCAAAAAGCAGTGGCTGGTAAAGGCAAAAAAACATTGGTTATGGGAGGTTTATGGACTAGTATCTGTATCGTTGGGCCAGTTTTGTCTGCCATTAACGAAGGTTATACCGTTTATGTTATCACAGATGCGAGTGGTGATGTTTCTAAAGAAGCTCATGAAATGGCTGTAACACGTATGGTACAGGCAGGCGCCCGTCCTATTACTTCATTACAATATATTTTGGAATTACAGCGCGACTGGGCAAGAAGCGAAACGTATAAACCCGTAACCGATTTAATTGTTAAATATGGCGGTGCATATGGAATCGGAATTCAGTATGCGCGTACTGTAATTAAGCATTAACAAAAGTTATCAAAACCAGAGACAGATTGTCTCTGGTTTTAATTTATTATGAAGACATTTTGCCTACAAAATTTGCATGAGCAATTTTTATTGTAGACTATATAACAAATATCAATATCGCGGATATCAAAAAAAAATAACAATGAAAAAAAACTTTTTCTCTTTTATGTGCAAGAACGGTGGTTTGAGTCACATTGCTTTACTTTTCTTTAGAATAGCCGTCTCCTTTGAGTTGCTCATAGCACACGGTTTAAAAAAAATTGGAATCGGAGTCGTAATTGCAGAAACCGTACCTAATCCGCTGGGACTTCCAGAATTCGTTAATCAGGCTTTTGCTATAGTGGCCAATATAATTATGCCGTTGTTTATTGCAATGGGATTGTTTACCAAAATAGCCACACTGCCCATTTTAGCCATAACTTTAACAGGCTATTTTGTTGTACATTTTAATGATCCAATAGCCGTAAAAGATGTTCCGTTTATGTACAGCGTCTGCTTTTTGTTTTTAACAATAGTTGGTCCTGGAAAATATTCACTCGATTATTATTTTTTAAACAAATGAATTGCACGCATTATAAAATAATGTAATTCCGGTTTACTGTTTGTATTGCTATTCTGAACTACGAAAAATAATTTCAAATCCTTAGCTATTTAAGCTGTTTACACCCAATTTTTTCATTTTAGAATATAAAGTAGAAGCCGGAATATTTAAAATTTCTGCAGCACCGCCTTTTCCCGAAATTTTCCCCTTACATCTTTTTAAAATATAAGTGATATAGTCGCGTTCATTTTCATGAATGGTCTGCACTAAAAACTCCTGTTCTTTTTCTTCTCCTGCGTTTTTAGACAAACCTGCCAGCGGCACTTCTTTTATCACAGCATCTGGATTAAGTAAAATAGCTCTTTGTACAATATGTTCCAATTCTCTTATGTTTCCTGGCCAGTCATATTTAATCATCTGCTGTATTGCGTTATCTGTAATTTGTGGAGTATTGATTCCGTTTGATTTACTAAACGTACTCATAAAGTGAGATACCAATGCCGGAATATCATCTCTTCTTTCTCGAAGTGCTGGAACAGTTATCGGGAAAACATGAAGTCTGTAATACAAATCCAATCTAAAACGTCCTGCGGCTATTTCTTGTTCTAAGTTTCGATTGGTAGCTGCAATAATACGAACGTTAACTTTTATGGGCGAATTACCTCCTATTCTTTCTATTTCTTTTTCCTGAAGAACACGCAATAATTTAATCTGCATGAGCATCGGCATTTCGCCAATTTCATCTAGAAAAACCGTACCGCCGTCTGCAGCTTCGAATTTTCCTATTCGTCTTTCAAGCGCTCCTGTAAAAGCGCCTTTTTCATGGCCGAAAAATAGTGATTCAGCCAGATTATCCGGAACGGCTCCGCAGTTTATAACAACTAGTGGTTTATTTTTCCTTGGTGATAATTGATGAATACTCTGTGCTACTTTTTCTTTACCAGTACCGCTTTCACCCAAAATTAAAACAGAAGTTTCAGAACGTGCTACCTTCTGAATATGATCAAAAACAGTAAGCATTTTTTCACTGCTTCCTATCATAGAAAAAAATTCTTCGGATTTATCCTGAACTTTAACCGGCGCTTTTTTCTTGACAATAGTATTTGGTATTTCTCTTTTGGAGGTATTCATAGTCGTAACAAATTTCGCCAATGTAGTTTCCAGCTTGGTTAAAAGCGACAAATGCTCATTAGTATAACTATCAGAATTTCTGCTGAAAAAGAAAAAATTAAAAACACCTGCATTTTCAATTCGTACCGGAACAGCTAAAAATGATTTAAGCCCAAAAGATTGTACAATCATTCTTTTAATAGGCGAATTTTGAAATATTTCAGCGAAAGCTTCTCTCTCATAAACCTTGGGGAATTCCAATTTAGGAGAACTTTCTTTTAAGTCAAATAATTCCTGCTTGCTTTTTCCTGTTATTTTAGAAAATTTATCGATATCAATAATTTCATAACTATCAAAGTTCTTTCGAAGCAATCCAATCGGATTAGGATCATCCTTTACAAAACTTGAGCGGATATAATCAAATGGTATATAAGTCTGCAGTATTTGACACAACTCTAATAAGGCATTTTCCCATTTCAAAGATGAATTCGTAATTGCTTCAATACTTTCTTTTATTGTATTTTCCTGCTGTGCCTGCGATTCAATAGAATGTTTATGACGATAGCTCGCTATTTCTAAAGTAATCAAAACATCTTTAGGTCTAAAAGGTTTCACTATAAAACCATAAGGATGAGTTTTCTTGGCTTCCTCGAGTATTGACTTATTTGAATTAGCAGATAAATAGATAAATCCAATATGATTTTTATTCAATTCTTTAGCCAGATCAATTCCTGTTTCTTTCCCTCTTAAACGAATATCTAAGAATACTAAATCTGGTTTTTCCTGCGCTATAGATTCTAAGGCCTGTGACACCGATTTTGCAACTCCGATTACTTCATAATCTGCTTTTTGAAGAATAAACCGTAAATCGTTTGCCTCAATAAACTGATCTTCAACAATGAGTATTTTCATCTTATCGTCTGCAGTGTTTTTTTGAAATTCCATGCTATATATTTTTAAGGGGAACAGAGGCTATTTCCGTTATTAAATTACGGATTAAAGTTAATAAGCATTTTATTAATAAAAGAAAAAATCAGCTAAAAAATTCAATATTTTTTTGCAGTATAAATTTTGACTATAACCTTAAAAAGTGTTTTGATTATCAATAATTTACAAAAATTTATCGCTCATTTGTAAATTATATTCAAACTTGAAAATATTATTTTGATACCGTATAATTAAGTTCTATTTTAACAGTTTTTTTCCGAAAACAAAATCATCTTTTTCAAGTATGAAGGCAATCTATTTTTTAAGCTTTTTTATGGTTATTTCACTGCAAAGCTATAGTCAGAATCATGACAATTATAACACTAAAAAAAAGCGGTTATTAATTAAGTCCACGGCAATGTATGTGTCTTCTGTTAGTCAAGGAACTATAGATATTGACAGCGCTCAGGTTTTGGCTTGTATGGCGAATAAAGTTCCTATTTCCTTTTCGTTTGATGAAGGTTATAATGATGGAAATCGCTTTCGCGGAAGCGAAATGGTCGATCAAAACAATATCAGCGGTGCTTTAAAAATACTGCCTGCTTTAGAAAAAGAAGAACGATTAAAGTTATTACTGCAGTTAGGAAGTCATTATTTGTTTAAAACTGGCGAAAAAAAAGAAGATCTTCAAAAATCCTTATTTTATATCAAGCAAGCTGTTGAGGAAAGTAATTCACTTGGCATTTTAAAATGGAAACATCAAAGCAGTATACTTTTAGGAAAATATTACGCACAAGCAGGTAATCCCGCTGCAAGCAAAAAGATATTTTCTAAGGTAGTCAGCGAAAGCAGAAAATTAAATAACCGTAAATCTTTAGCCGATGCTCTGAATAATGAAGGATCTAATCTTCCTATAGATGATCCCGATAAAGAAAAAACATTAACGGAAGCCCTATCAATTTATAAATCTCTAAACGAAAGAGAATTAGAAATTGAAATACGCATGAAAATCTTAACCATCCATTTTTGGGCTGCGAATATTGATCTTGCGGAGAAAGAATTATTAGAGGTTTATGAAATTCAAAAAAATATCGGATTCAAGCATACGCATTATACTACTGCTCCTCTTGGTTTTATATACATGCTGCAAAACAACCTGAAAAAAGAACTTTTTTATGCAATAGAAAATGTAAAAACTATGGAAAGCACCAACGACCTTCTTTGTGCTGATAATTTTTACCTGCATTTAGGAAGCGCCTATTTTTCGATGGGACATATTGATGAAGCCGTTAATTTATACAAGAAAAGTTTTGCCACGCGTACACAAAGTGTCACTAGCGGCAATTGGTCAAAAAGCTTGTATTTGATTATTGAAACGCTTTCTTTGGAAAAAAGATATAAGGAGGTTCTTGAATATATCAAACTGACAGAACTTTATCCGCCTAAAAATAATGTAGATGTTTTTTTTCTGGCCTTTTCTAAAGCAGTTTCATACGACGCAATGGGAAATAATGCTGCAGCAGAAAAATTTTACATTGAAATGGACAAAAAAGCCGAAAAGATAATTTCGCCCAAAACGGCTCTTGTTTTATTACTTGCTTATTCTAAAATGTCATTGTTTTATGCCAAAAAAGGAAACGCGGTTAAAGCACAAATATACGCGGATAAAGTTGCCGAGATAAGCAGAAAAACAAATCAAGTTAAAAAGTTTCAGGATTTGGAACTTGCATTATTTAAAATAGATTCCATCAACGGAAAATATGTTTCTTCGATAAACCATTACCAAAATTTTACCAAGATAAATGACTCTCTTTATGATATCTCTAAAAACAAAAAAATTGAAGAACTTAAAATTGAGTATGAAACTTTAAAAAAAGAAGAGAATATTAAAAAATTAGAAGTTCAAAGTAAACTGCAGCAGACTAAATTAGATAAGTCCAAACTTTTGATCAATTTTTCTGTTGGGATAATTTTACTTCTTTTTGTAATTATCGGATTATTTTACAATCATTACTTATTGAAGCAGAAAAACAATAAAAAATTAGAGCTCAAAGAAAAAGAAATCAGTCTTAAGAATAAAAGCCTTCAAAATTTACTGCTGGAAAAAGAATGGCTGATCAAGGAAATTCATCACAGGGTAAAAAATAACCTTCAAACGGTGATGAGTTTATTAAATTCTCAAACTGAATTTATAGAAGATGATCTTGCGCTTTCTACCATCAAAAGCAGTCAGCACAGAATTCACGCGATGTCATTAATTCACCAAAAGCTTTATATGTCTGAAAATATTGCTTCGATAAATATGCCTATTTATATTAATGAATTAATAGAATATTTAAAAGATTCTTTTAATCTAAATCAACGTATTCGATTTGCAATTGAAATTGAAGAACTGGAACTAGAAGTAACACAGGCCATTCCCGTAGGATTAATTATAAATGAAGCGGTGACAAATGCCATAAAATATGCTTTTCCTGATAATCGCGACGGACTTATTTCTTTGTCCTTACATTCAACAGACGAGAATCAATATGTATTGATAATTCAGGACAATGGAATAGGAATTCTAATTGATGACACGAAGGTCAAAACTTCATTTGGAATGAGTCTTATAAAAGGTTTAAGCGAAGATTTAGATGCTGCTTTTTCTGTAGAAAATCGTAATGGCACTTTAATACAATTATCTTTTGAGAAAAATATATTAGACATTGAAGAAATAATTTATGAGGAGCAATAATGAAAATTCATCTTGAAGTTTATTAGTTTTTTCTTTTAATTCATTTGAATTGCCTCCAGAACTGGAGAATAAAATTGTTTATAGAAGTAAGGGCTTTAGCTAATTTAGTTGATTTTGGCTAAAGCCCTTATATAATCTTAAAATCTACATCCAGCTAAAGCTGGACGCTATTTATTTTAACTGAAGTTATTTAGCTAACAACGTTTTCAATCCAAAAATCTAAATTTTATTTTTTAGAAAGAAGCGCTTCTAAATCTTTAATCTGCTGTTCTAGATCGGCGATATGTTTTTTCTGAAGATCAAACACTTCTTTAATTTCTGCAATCGTATATCTTGGTGTAATATGCTGCGGACAGTTCCAGTCATAAGCTTTGATTTTAAAAATCATCATTTGTTCTGGTTTAAACTTATACTCTTCAGGTTTCAGCTTTTCATATAAGTCAGCGTTGCCTTCGACCGTTAAGATTTCGGCTTCAGCATAAATTTTTAAACGCGCCCTCTGCGGATAAGAAACCATAATAATGGCTACCCTCGGATTTTTTGAGATATTGCCTACAGAAATATACTGGCGATTTCCAACAAAATCGACAATTCCAATTATATTTGCATCAATAATTTTTACAAAACCCTGCGGTCCGCCTCGGTGTTGTATGTACGGATATTCATTTTCACCATAAGAAGCCATATAAAAACTGTCCTGACTTTCGATAAATGCCATTTCCTGATCGGTTAATCCGTCTGTGTAAGACATTTTTTCCATTCGGGCATAGCTTGTGCGGCTTCCTTTTTTTTCCTGAATCTCTTTTATGGCATCGCTGAAAGCTAATTCTTGATAATTCATAACCAATTTTTAAAAAATTTTAAAATCGTTTTTCCTGTTTTTCCAAAACCATTTGTTACAACTCTTGTATTTTATATTAAAAAATACAGCGTTACTGTTGCTCCAATAAGAACTGCGTTTCTTTTTATCATTAGAATATTCACTTTTTCTTTCAATGCATTTCCTAAAAAACCTCCCAAAATAGAACCAAGCATCATTATGAGAGCAAAAGGCCAGAAAATCAAATCGGCATAAATAAAAATGAGTATGGCAATTCCGTTATTTGAGGCAGCTAAAATTAGGCAAATTTTTTCTAAAGTTTCGTTATTTTTAATTCCGTAAAAACGGTATAAGATAAAAATAATCATTCCCATTCCCGCACCAAAATAGCCTCCATAAATGCCTAAAATAAAGAGTATTATTAGTTTAGAGTGAGAGTATGTAAATGCTTTTCTTTCTTTAAACTTTGTATTACAATAATCCAATATCCTATTATAGAAAGTAAAAAGGATCCAGGAACATAATAAGAGATAAGGTGCAATGCTTTCAAACACTTTATGCGAAAATGTTATGAGAAAAAAAGCACCAGCAATACCGCCCATCATACAGGAAAACACCATGAAAAAGAGATCTCTATTAGAGATTTCTGTCATTTTATTTATTGGTTTTGATGACGCCAAAAAACCTGATAACAGAATTATGGTTGTAGTTGCTGTGCCGGTTACTGGCTGAATGCCTCTAAAAATTAAACTTGGGAAAATGATAAACCAGCCTCCGCCAATAGTCACATTGGCCGCCCCGCCAATAAGGGCAATTATAAAGAGAAAGAAAATTTCAGAATAGGTATTCATAATAATTTAAAATTTAAATACCAGAAGGCTATAATTTCTTCTGCTATATCGTCTCCAAATTCTTCAAGTGCAAAATGACCAGTCGGATAAAATAAAAGCTTTGAGTCTGGAAGATCTCTTTGAAGCAATTCTGCGCCTTCTTTTTTAAAAACTTCATCATTTTCTCCCCAGACAATCAATGTGACCGGCTGAAGTTCTTTTAAAAAATCCTGCCAAACCGAATAAAGAGCGACATTAGTTTTGTAATCACTCTTTAATTCCATTTGAATGGCCTTTACTCCTTCGCGATCCATTAAAAACTGATCTAAAAAATACGTTTCTGGAGAAATATTAGCAATATCCTGTACTCCGTTGAGGTATTCCCACTTTGTATAATCGAATTCGAAAAACCGCTTTAGTTTGATGAAACTTTCAAAATTAATCTCGCTGTAAAGGCCGCTGATTTCTTTTAAAACATCGCCCACGCCTTCATTGTAAATATTTCCATTCTGAAAAATAAGCATCTCAATCATTTCCGGACGTTTTATTAGAACACGCATTAAAATAGGAGCGCCATAATCAAAGAGATAAAAACTGGCTTTGACTATTTCTAACTCTTCCAGAAAGTGATTTACAATATTCGAATAGTTTTCGAAACTATATTTAAAAGTTTCAGGATTTGGAATATCACTAAAACCAAACGCAGGAAGATCGGGAGCGATTATATGAAAATGTCTGGACAACTTTGGAATAATAGTTCGAAACATATGCGAAGAAGAAGGAAATCCATGAAGTAAAATCAAAACAGGATTTCCAATTTCTCCAGCTTCACGATAGGCAATTTTTATCGAGTCGATGCTGATCATTTTATGAATCACTTTCTCTGATTGTAAACTGCTTAAATTCATAATGCTTATTATCTTACGTTTGAGTTATTTTTTTTGAAATCATTTAAATTCCCTTTCTTTCTCTTCGATTTCTAAATCGTTTATACTGGCAAATCGTCTCGCCATTAAACCATTTTCGTCAAATTCCCAGTTTTCATTGCCGTAAGCCCTGAACCACTTTCCCTGCTTATTTTGATATTCGTATATAAAGCGAACTGCAATTCTATTGTCAGTATGTGCCCAATATTCTTTTTTGAGTTTATAGTTCAGTTCCCTCTGCCATTTTCCAGTCAAAAAAGAGACAATTTGATCCCGTCCGTTAATGAATTCTGATCTGTTGCGCCACTCACTATCGAGAGTATAAGCTTTAGAAACCCGTTCTGGATCTTTACTGTTCCAAGCGTCTTCTGCCAATTGTATTTTTTCCAGTGCGGTTTCTAAAGTAAAGGGCGGTAATGGATATTTTTTTTCCATTTTATCTGTTTTTAATTCAAAGACATGATTTATTTCGATACTTTTCGATCTAAGAAATCTTCGATTAATTCTCCTATTTCAACTCCAAAACTTTCTAAAGCAAAATGTCCCGTATCAAAAAGATGAAATTCTAAGTTTTTCAAATCTTTTTTAAAGGCTTCTGCACCAACGCCGGGAAAAATATAATCGTCTTTTCCGTATACGATAAGAGTTTCTGGCTGATACTTTCTAAAATACTCCTGAAATTGCGGATATAATGTTACGTTAGTCTGATAATCATAAAACATCGCTAACTGAATTTCATTATTTTCTGGTCGTTCCAAATGTCTCAAATCTATTTCCCAATTGTCTGGAGAAATTAAAGACTCGTCTGGAACATTATGTGTATACTGCCATTTTAAACCGTCAAGGCTGTGAAATCCGCTTAGAGTAGTTTCTGCTTCTTTGTTGTTGATGTCTTTCCAATATACTTTAAACGGATCCCAAAAAGCCTCTAAACCCTCTTCGTAAGCGCAGCCGTTCTGGATAATCAAACTGTCTACTTTTTCAGGATTTTCAAGGGCAATTCTAAAACCAATCGGCGCTCCGTAATCCATTAAATACAAACTGTATTTTTGAATATCTAATTCTTTTAAAAGCGAAGTCATTATCGAAGCTATATTCTCAAATGTATATTTAAATTCCGCTATTGGCGGCTGTTCACTTCTTCCATAACCAGGATAATCCGGTGCAATTAAATGGTATTTGTCTGATAAGTCAGTTATCAAATTTCTAAACATGTGCGATGAAGTTGGATAACCGTGTAATAATAGCAAAGTTGGATTCTCTTTGTTTCCTGCTTCTCTGTAAAAAATGTCAACTCCGTTGATTTTTTTGGTGTGATAAGTTGTTTTCATAAGGTTAATTTTGATGATTAATCTAAAAGTGTAAATGTTACATTACAAAGATGCAGTACCTGAAACACAATATATTAGACACATTTTCCCGATGAGTTAACTATTTTTCCTTTACAAACCCGAACTTCAAAAATTGCAAATTTTAGCTTGATGTCAACCTGCCTCTCTCCCTGTATTGTATTGGAGACAAACCTTCCTTATTTTTAAAGAACCTGCTAAATGTCTGTATGTCTTCATAACCAAGATCATACGCGATTTCTTTTATCGATTTTGTAGTGTGGTAAATCTGCTTTCGCGCATGCACCATAATTCTTTCGTGAATAATATCGATAGGCGTTCTATCTGATAATGAAGAAAACAAATTGGATAATGTTTTGGGAGATTTATTTAGCTTTGAAGCATAAAAGGCAACGTCGTGATGTTTTACAAAGTAATTTTCGACCAGAAATCTAAATTCTCTTAAAATATCTGCTTCACGTTCTGAAGATGTGGTGTTGTTTTCTTTTTTTAACTTCCTGGCGCAAAGAATAATAATCTGTTTTAAGATCGATTGCAGCATATCGTACTGCATATTATCTTTCGATTTCATTTCATTGCAAAAAATATCCCAAGAGTTTTCAAAAACATGAAGTTCATTTTCTGCAATAGACAATATAGGAACGCTGGTTATATTAAAAAATAAGGTTCCTTTAAGACTATTTTCTACTTCATCTCCCATATTATAAATAAAGGGAAGATTAAACTTTATTAATCTAGCCGATTCAAAACCAATATTTTCAATACTATGATGATTGGTCAAAATAATGATATCGTTCTTACAGACCGTATAAACTATTTGGTTGACAACAATATTCATGGTGCATCCTCTATTCCATACAAAAGTCATATCTGTTGAAATGGTGTCAAAAGGAACAGCGTTAGTTACCTTGTTAATTTCCATAACTTTAAGTAATTCAAGAGTATTGTTTTCAAAAACCATAATTACGAGCTTTAGTATGTTTTGTCTATCAAATGGCTTTACTATAAAAAATTACCTTCATAACTAAAAGCAATTTATCCCAAACCATTTCATTTTAAAAAGCCAAAACATATACCAAAAAAGGAACAGGCATGATTAACAGCACATTGGTCTGGAATAACAAAAATTAACTCTCGAAATAAGAGAAATGAAATTGAAGCTGTCGAAATATCGAGACTATATTTTAAAGAATTCCAGTTGAATTTGGATTGTACCGCAATAAAAATTGACTTATGTATTTTGAGTTTGTACTTTTGCCCTTATGAATGATAACTTTGTAAACGAATATTTTGGCATAGGAATACAAAATGGTAAAACACCAGAAAACTTAGGTGTTTTGTGGCGGTCTGCTCAAAACTTAGGCGCTACATTTATATTTACCATTGGTAACCGATATGCAAAACAAGCCTGCGACACTCATGATGCTGTAAAAGCTATTCCTTACTTTCATTATGAAACTTTTGAAGCTTTTTTTGAAAACCTGCCTAAAGGTGCGCGATTAGTCGGAGTAGAATTATCTGAAAGCGCAGCTGATTTAGAAACATTTGAACACCCAAGACGCTGCGTTTATATATTGGGTGCTGAAGATCATGGTTTGTCCAAAAAAGTAATGGACAAATGCCATCATTTAGTAAAATTTAAATCTGTAAAAAGTTTAAATGTAGCCGTGGCGGGAACTATCATAATGTACGACCGAAATCTGGCTAAACCGCGTTCTTAAAAATGCTTTTATCTTCACATAAAAAAACTCTCAATTATGTTGAGAGTTTTTTGTTTTTATAAAAGAAGAGCATTTTTTAAATAGAGTCTGTTTTTACATTCTGATTTCCTTTCTGTTTGGAACCTTCTGTACCAGAGCCTGTCGATCCTTCTCCAGTTGCTCCTGTAGTTCCGTTTTTTCCATTTTCATCAGATTTTAAAGTTGCAGATGAATCTACCGCCGGAGCAATCGTATCTACAGACATGTCCATTGTGTCAGATTTCATCTCATTAGAATTTACATTGTTAGCATCTCCATTCTTTTTACATGAAAATGCGAATACTGTTATTAAAAATAGTATTACGATTTTAGTTTTAAAAAGTGTTTTCATTGTTGTTTTATTTAGGATTATTAATTTTTGGAGCCCAAAATAAAATTTATTTCGCGCCTGATTCAACATATAAAAAAAGCCTATTAAATAGGCTTTTTAATGTTCAATTCTAATCACAGTCCATTCAATTTAAGGATTTTTAGGGGTTGTTTTAGAACCCGAAATAGTATCCTTACGATTTGTAGTTGTGGCAGGAGCTGTACTTTTTGATTTTTTTCCAGCTTTATTTGTATGCTGGCTTTTCAATGTATCCGTTTTCTGCGTTCTGCTTTTCTGCATCGTAGAATCTGCTGTGGTTTTTGTTTTTGTTGTCGGCGTCTGCTGTGCGCTTGCTGCTCCAGCAAAAATTAATAGTGCACAGCTTAAAATTAAATTTCTCATAATATTGATTTTTAATACGTTAATAATGAACAACAGAAATTACTATCTATTGATTGAAACAAATATTAGAAACAAAATGAACATTTTTTTACATATTTATAAAAACAACCTTACATCATTACCACAATAACAATTTGATTTTCAACAAATTAAAAGCATCAAATAAATTTCGTACCGATTATCTGCTGAAAAAAACACTTAAAAGAAAAACTTATTGAAAAGCTTGGTTCAAGTTTCTATTTTAATACGCTGTAAATTAAAGTTTTCTTAAACCTCACTTCCTGAGCAATTATTTTTAGTACCTTATATACAGATTATTAGATATTATTATTCGCTACTTAAAATACTAAACATGGAAGATATAAAAACAGACGAAAACAGCCTTAAAGGAAAAATTGTAGTCATTACAGGTGCAAGCAGCGGTGTAGGCCGTGCTGCAGTCGAGGCTTTTGCAAATCAGGGATGTAATATAGTGGCAGTTGCCAGAGGTCAAGAAGGTATAGATGAGGTGGTCGACTATTGTCGTCGGTTAAATGTTTTGGCTGTTGGCGTATCTGCAGATATGTCAATCGCTGAAGATGTGGAAAGAGTAACCAAAGAAGCCTTGTCTATAGGCGGAAAAATTGATATTTGGGTTAATAATGCCGGAGTCATGGCGAGTGGAAAATTTGAAGAAATTCCTTTAGAAATTCACCATCAGGTTATTAAAACCAATTTATTTGGGTATATGCACGGTGCTTACAATGCCATCAAAGTTTTTAAAGACCAAAACGAAGGAATTTTAATCAATAATATCTCTATTGGCGGCTCTATGCCTGCGCCTTACAGTGCTGTATATTCTGCTTCAAAATTCGGAATAAGGGGAATGATGGAATGTCTTCAGGGTGAAATATCCAGTCGTAAACATATTCATATTTGTAATGTCTATCCGCAATTACAAAATTCAACAGGAAATCTGCATTCAGCGAAATACTCTGGCTTCGATATGAAAATTCCTTTTATTGCATCTGATCCGCGTGATACCGCCGCTAAAATGGTTGAATTGGCTAAACATCCCAAAAAAGATTCGTTTCCAGATTTCCGTTCCGGAGCCATCACAAACATGTACCGATTATTTCCAAAGACCATAAGTAATACCACATCTGCAGCTGTTCGTCTAAAAATGAAACTTAATAATGATAAACAGGATAATCCAGGAAATGTTTTGCAGCAATCTAAAGAACCATTACGTGTCTATGGAAATCCACCAACAAAAACGTCAAAAAACTTAAGCTTGGCATTATTTGCAGGATTAGGTTTCGGAGTCGCTTTAATGTTGATGGGAAAGAAATCATAAATATTGTTTGTTGAAGCTTAAGATAACAACCTAAAAGTATGGCAATTATAGAATTATTATCTTTAATAATACAAATTCAAAACTTAAAAACTAATTACATTTAGAGGTTATGTCCTATCAATAAACTGCTGGATTTCTAAGGAATTTTAGTAGAAAAATTTTAAGCATAATGAATCTTTTCATTTAAAACTTAAAAATGCATGAACAAGCCTAAAGAAATTGAAGACAAGATAACTTCTCCCCTATTTCCAGTTGTTGGTATTGGTGTAACAGCTGCAGAAATTGAAATATTAAAAAAAATAATTTTTGAAATTCCTGCAGTATCAGGTATGAGTTATTTGATTATTGAAAATTTATATTTTCCGCAATCAGAAAAGCTGGCAGAACAGCTTACGGCATTTTCTAAAATTCCTGTTGTCGAAATTATAAATGAAATAGAATTACATCCCGATCATATCTATATTGTTCCCGAAAACAATTTTTTGGTTTTAGAAAACGGAATTTTAAAACTTAAACCGAGAACACGAAGCAGCAGGGTTAACAACTGTCTTGATGTTTTTTTCGAATCTCTTGCCACGGTTTATAGTACTTATGCCTTAGGAGTAATTCTATCTTCAAATCCGTTAGATGGTGCGGCGGGACTAAAAAAACTTAAGGAATTTGGCGGGGCAACAATTTCAGTTTTATCGAATAAAAATCAAAATAACTATACAGCAGAATTTATAGATTATTATGCTGAACCTGAGAGAATTGTTTCTAAGCTACTAGATATACAAAATAGTTACTTAATAACTCATGCTTACTTTGAGGGAGAAATTGATGTTAGTGAACAAGAACTTTTTAACGAAATTGTTTCCATTGTATCTGTTAAAACAGGAACCGATTTTCATCGTTATAAATACCAAACCCTTCGAAGACGTATCGCCAAAAGAATGGTAAATACCAAACAGGATACCATCGAAAAATATTTAAAATTACTTAAAGACAATACAAAGGAACAGGATCTTTTATTTCATGATTTTCTAATTCCTGTAACTTATTTTTTTAGAGATCAATCGTATTTTGATAATCTGGCGATGACTGCGTTTCCTTCACTAATTGAAAATGTAAGCAATAAGAATATCCGAATCTGGTCGGCTGGCTGTTCAACTGGTGAAGAAGCTTATTCTCTTGCTATTTGTATAGATGAATATCTCAATAAAACGAACAATAACGATATAAAAATCCAAATTTTCGCTTCTGATTTATCTGAAAAAAATATTGCGAAAGCGCGTACTGGTGTATATACGCTGCAAGATTTGAAAAATATAAGTGAAGAAAGAATCGAACAGTATTTTACTAAAAAAGACAGCGGTTACCATGTCAATAAAAACATTCGTGACAAATGTGTTTTTGCCATTCATGATTTAACGAAAGATGCACCTTTCGCCAAAATTGACTTTGTATCCTGCCGAAATGTTCTTATTTACTTTGATCCGAATCTGCAAAATCAAATCTTTGAATCCTTTCATTATGCACTTAGAAATAAGGGAATTTTATTTTTAGGAAAAGCAGAATCGGCAAATAATGTCCAGAACTTGTTTACCTTATTAGAAAAACAGGAAAAAATATACATTCGCAAAGATGCTGCAATAAAACACAAAATTTTTCACCCAGATTTTAATATCGCAGCCAGCAAAATAAAAAATATTCCTTCTATCACAAATAATGAAATCGATTATAGAAAAATTGCCACTGATATTCTTTTAGAACAATATTCTCCGGCCGCCGTCATAATTAATGAAGATTTGGAAATTGTACATTTTCATGGAGATACCAGTCCGTTTTTACAGCCTCCTCCCGGAAAACCAAGTTTCAATATTTTAAATATGGTTAACGATGAAATTGGTTTCGAGCTAAGAAATGCTGTTTTAAAAGCCCGAAATGAGAAAAAGAATTTTTCTGGAGAAAGTATTGCCGTCAAAAAACTTTCTTTTATAACCTCTTTTGAAGTTATATTTCTTCCTTCTAATATCGAATTACTATTGATTATCTTTTGTAAAAAAAACATTTTACCACCAGAACAAAATAATTCAGGCGAAAATCGAACCGAAGAATTAGAACGAGAATTACTGCAGCTTCGCGGTGATTTTAAAAGGGTTACCGAAGAACAGCAGATTTATTTTGAAGAACTGCAGACTACTAATGAAGAATTATTAAGCAGCACCGATGAATTACAGCTTATAAATGAGGAACTTGAAACTTCGGCAGAAGAACTCCAGTCTAATAACAAAGAATTATCCTGTATCAATGATGAGCTTCAGGATGGCCGTGATGAACTAGCCTCGATGCGTAATTTTTACGAATCAATAGTCAATACAATTCGAGAGCCTTTAATTATTATTGATAAAAATTATATCGTTAAAAATGCAAATCCTTCTTTTTATAAATATTTTAAAACCCAGCAGGAAAAAACAGAAGGATTTTCAATTTTTGAAATTGCAGACGCGCAGTGGAATATTCCACAATTTAAGGAAACTGTTTTAAAGAAATTAGCTCAAAACAATATCGTTGAAAACTTTAAAATAGAATTTCGTACTCCAACAGGTGAGCAGCACATATTGATTCTTAATGCCTCTCCTATTTTAAACTCAATTCCTGAAGGCATGATTCTTATAGCTTTAGAAGATGTTACTGAACTGGAACACAGCGACGAATCTTTAAAAAGTAAAAACATGGAGCTTTTGGGATACAGCAGACAATTAGAATCTTTTACTGACGCTGCCAGTAATAACCTGTTAGAACCCATAAGAAAAATATATATGTTCGGTAAAAAAATTCTGGACAATGAAGCCAATTTAACCGAATCTGGCAGGCATAATGCAAAAAGATTATTAAGTGCGGCAGTAAATATGAATCAGCTTATTGAAGACCTTATAGATTATTCAAAAATAAATTTTTCAAAAAAAGAATTCAAAAAAACAGATCTCAATATAGTACTCAAAAAAACACTCAGCGACTTAAAAACTGCAATTAGCGCTTACAAAGCTGTTATAATAAATGATCCTCTTCCGACTCTTAGGGTTATAGCGCCGCAAATGCAGCTGCTTTTTACCCATTTAATTTCAAACGCTATTAAATACACCAAACAAGGCACGACACCTGAAATTAAAATCAGTATAGATTATCCGTCAACGGAAGCAATGGCAGATTTAGGTGCCGATCCAGAAATAAATTATATCAAAATTTATGTAAGCGATAACGGAATTGGTTTTAATAAAGATTTTGAAAAGTTGATTTTTACACCTTTCTATAAACTTGACAGCAATGATCTGCAATACGGAAGCGGACTCGGATTAACTTTGGTAGAAAAAATTACAGCTAATCATAAAGGTTTTATAAAAGTTTCCAGCCAGCCATCAATAGGAACAACTGTAAATATTTTTCTTCCCTTACAGGCAATATAAACAGACGAAATTCTAATATTTAAGTATAATTATTTTCTTATTCAATTGAATTACTGGTAATTGTAGAACTATATATTGTAATAATATAAAAACGTCACTTTAGTATAATTTAATTTTGGATTGAAAGAAAAATCATAACTCTAACTAGTTACTACAGGCAAGAGTTATGATTTTTCTACAATTTAAATGTATTTAACTAATATGATATTTTATGAAAAATTTTCAAGACGAAAAACAACGCGATTTATCAGTCAACAAATCAGATGGCACTAACAAATTCCTGACTACAGATCAGGGCCTGCGAATTAATGATGATAATAATTCGCTGAAAGCCGGTGAAAGAGGACCTTCTCTACTCGAGGATTTTATTTTGAGGGAAAAAATAACGCATTTTGACCACGAAAGAATTCCAGAAAGGATTGTTCACGCACGCGGATCAGGAGCTCATGGATTTTTCGAAGTAACAAATCCAATTCCAGAATTAACCAAAGCTGGTTTCTTAAAAGAAAAAGGTCTAAAAACACCCGTTTTTACGCGGTTTTCGACTGTTGCAGGCTCAAGAGGTTCTACAGATCTTGCAAGAGATGCCAGAGGATTTGCAGTTAAATTTTATACTCAAGAAGGTATTTATGACTTAGTTGCCAATAACATTCCGGTTTTCTTTATACAAGATGCGGCGAAATTTCCCGATCTTATTCACGCTGTAAAACCAGAGCCACATAATGAAATACCACAAGCTGCATCTGCACACGATACTTTTTGGGATTTTATTTCCTTAATGCCAGAATCAATGCACATGATTATGTGGGTAATGTCTGATCGTGCCATTCCGAGAAGTTATAGAATGATGGAAGGTTTTGGCGTTCATACTTTTAGACTAATCAACGAAAGAGAAGAATCTGTTTTTGTGAAATTTCACTGGAAACCAAAATTAGGAACGCACGCAGTTGCTTGGGATGAAGCTCAGAAAATTTCAGGAAAAAATCCAGATTTTCACAGACAAGATTTATGGGAAGCAATTGAAATGGGTAATTTCCCAGAATGGGAATTAGGCGTTCAGGTAATTCCTGCTGAAGATGAAAACAAGTACGAATTTGATCTTCTGGATCCAACAAAATTGGTTCCCGAAGAATTGGTGCCTGTTACTATCGTCGGGCGAATGGTCTTAAACAAAAATCCTGATAATTTCTTCGCAGAAACAGAGCAGATTGCCTTCCATCCAGGTCATATTGTACCGGGAATCGATTTTAGTAATGATCCACTTTTACAAGGAAGATTATTTTCTTACACCGATACACAGCTTTCTAGATTAGGAAGTCCAAATTTTCATGAAATCCCGATTAACAGAAGTGTTGCGCCGGTTCACAACAATCAGCGTGACGGACATATGCGTCAGGAAATCAATAAAGGCCGTGTAAGTTATCATCCCAATTCACTTGGCGGAGGCTGTCCTTATCAGGCAAAAATCGAAGAAGGCGGTTTTGCAAGTTTTAATGAAAGAGTTGACGCACACAAAGTGAGAGAAAGAAGTGAAAGTTTTAATGATCATTTCGGACAAGCCAAATTATTTTTTAACAGCCAGACGCCAGAAGAAAAAAGTCATATTGTAAAAGCACTGCGTTTTGAACTTGGAAAAGTTGAAACAACCGCTATACGCGTAAGAGTTTTAGGTCTGCTTTCTCAAATCGACAGCAATCTTGCTGAAAAAGTAGCTCTTGGACTTGGTGCAACCGTTCCGCCAATTTTGGAAACGCCAATTAACAAAGGTGTGTCTCCAGAAAACGAAGGAGGACCTCAGGAACCACAAACGGTAGAATCGTCTGTTTCTTCGTCAGAAGCATTGAGTATGATTAAAAATCCAACCAACTCACCAACAATTGCTTCAAGAAAAGTAGCTATTATTTGTTCAGACGGCGTTTCTGAAGCTGCTGTATTGAATATGAAAAGTGCACTAAAAAAAGAAGATGCCAAAGGATGCATTATTGCACCTCATCTTGGATCTATAGTAACTGACGCAGACGGTGCAATTCCAGCCGAATTTAGTTTTTTAACTGCATCATCGGTATTATTTGATGCTGTTTACATTCCACACGGTTTAGGATTGAATGCATTGGCTGAAAATGATGATTTATTTGAGTTCCTTAATGATGCTTACAAACACTGTAAAGTAATTGGTGCAGATGGCGAAGCTTCAGAAATTATAAGCAGCGCTCCTTTCGCATCAAAAATCACAAATGACGATGCTGGAATTATTTTGACAAGCGACATTGCCGCTCAAGGATTTGCACAGGATTTTATCGCCGCAATGACACTGCACCGTTTTTGGCAGCGTGAACCAAACTTATACAATTAAAACAAAAAAAAACAACCATGAAAAATTCAGAAAAAAACATAGAAAACAAAGGAGTTAAAAACAACATGAAAAACAATTTTGTTGAGCCGGCATCAGACGCTGCAACAGAATTGAAAGAACTTTTTATTGACAGTCTTAAAGATATTTACTGGGCAGAAAATGCATTAGTGGGCGCTTTGCCAAAAATGGCGGATAATGCTACTTCTGCAGCACTTTCAAGCGCGATTTTAGAACATCTTGACGTAACCCAAAATCAAGTTAAGAGATTAGAAGAGGTTTTTGAACTTTTAGGCGAAAAAGCCGAAGGAAAAAAATGTGAAGCAATGGCTGGACTTTTGAAGGAAGGAGACAGTATTCTTTTAGAAACTGCTCCTGGAGCCGTTAGAGATGCTGGAATAATTGCTGCATCTCAAAAAATTGAACATTATGAAATTGCAACATACGGAACCTTAGTCGCTTTCGCGAAAACATTGGGTGAAAACAATGCTGCAAAACTTTTAACGCAAACTCTTGCCGAAGAAAAAGAAGCCGACTGCGTATTAAATGACGTTGCTTTAAATGCTGTAAATATTGTAGCAGCCGAATAAGATTTTTCGAATCTTAATCCTTACTTCTATTATCATAAAAACATCTGTACGCTGTACAGGTGTTTTTTTTATGCTTTAATTTAAACATAAATAACTGACTGTGAATTATGTAACCCTCATGATTCTGTATGTAAATAACGTCTATACTTCCCCAATACATTTGCCTCATTCCTTTTTTGTCCCTCCCTACACAATACTAACGAGTCATGAAAATATGACTTACTTAATTCAAATCAGATGATAAATAATTTAAAGAAAGCAAAAAAAAATAATGATTTAGAAATACATCATTTAGAACAAAAAGCCCAACATTATGATATGATTGTTTTTTGTCATTTAAGATGGCAGTTTGTATATCAGCGCCCGCAGCATATTATCAGCCGAATGGCTCAAACTATGAAGGTTTTATTTATTGAAGAACCTTTATATAATGACTCGCTTAAAAGTTCGGAAAACCTAATTATAGTTAATGAAATGCTTCATGTATTACAACCTAATACTAAAGACATAGAATCAATTACAAGAATTATTTCAAATTATGTGAAAAATAAAAATATAACTGTTGGATGGTTTTACTCGCCCTCTTTTTCTCCTTTGTTAGGTTCTTTTGATTTTGACACGATAGTTTACGATTGTATGGATGAGCTTTCGTTGTTTAAACAAGCTCCCGCTCACTTAATTGATCAGGAAAAATATTTAATGGCTAATGCCGATATTATTTTTACCGGTGGTAAATCATTATACGAATCTAAAAAACAATTTAACGCCACGGTACATTGTTTTCCAAGTTCTGTAGACGAACAGCATTTTGCGCAGGCTCTAAACGGAATCGCCCTTGCAGATGATATTTCGGATATTCAGCATCCAATTGTTGGTTATTACGGTGTGATCGACGAGCGAATCGATTTAGAACTGCTTCATGAAACTGCCAAAAGGCTTCCAAATGTTTCTTTTGTAATGATTGGACCATTAGCCAAAATCGACGAAACTGATCTCCCTAAAGAAACGAATATTCATTATCTCGGAATGAAATCTTATAACGAACTGCCGCATTATTTAAAAGCGTTTGATATTGCAATGATGCCTTTTGCGCTTAACGATGCAACCAAATATATAAGTCCAACCAAGACTTTAGAATATATGGCTGCAGGAAAACCCATTATTTCTACTAAAATTATTGATGTCATTCGCGATTACAGCATCTGCGTAAGCTTAATTGAAACTGCAGCCGATTTTTGTGAAGAAATTAATTTTCTATTGAATAAAACAGATCGTCTTTCAATGGAATTAGAATATTATAAAATCCTAAAGAAAACATCTTGGGATAGTACCGTTGAAAAAATGAATTTAATCGTTAAAAGCTTCGCAAAATGAAAAACATCGACATTTTAATCATAGGCGCAGGTATCTCAGGAGCTGTATTGGCAGAGCGCTATGCCTCAATTGGAAAAAAAGTTTTAATTATTGAAAAACGGAATCATATTGCGGGCAACTGCTACGATTACGTAGATGAGAACAAAATATTAGTTTCTAAATATGGAGCGCATCTATTTCACACCAACGAAGAGTCGGTTTGGGAATATGTCAATCAGTTTTCTGACTGGTATTTTTGGGAACATAAGGTAATTGCAAGGGTTGATGACAAAATGGTTCCAATTCCGGTAAATATTACAACGGTCAACGAATTGTTTAATACGAATATTTCCACCGAAGACCAAATGAAAAACTGGCTGGAAGAAAATCGGACACCTTTAGAAAAACCAGCAAATGGCGAAGAAGCAGTTTTAAATCGGGTTGGTCCTATTTTGTATGAGAAAATGTTTAAACATTATACCAAAAAACAATGGGACAAATATCCTGCTGAACTTGATGCTTCTGTTTTAGACCGAATTCCGGTAAGAACGAATTATGATGATCGTTATTTTTCTGATATTCATCAGGCTTTGCCCAAAGGAGGTTACACGCAGTTATTCGAAAATATATTAGACAACCCGAATATCGAAGTCCTTTTAGAAACGGATTATTTTGATGTAAAAGATGAATATGCCAATTATGAGAAACTGTTTTATACAGGACCAGTTGATCGTTTCTTCGAATTCAAACACAGCCTGCTGGAAAAACTGGAATACCGCTCCATTAATTTTGTTAGTGAGACGGTCGATGGCGAATTCTATCAGGAAAATTCCGTTGTAAATTATCCGGGAACAGAAGTTGATTTTACCCGAATTATAGAATACAAACATTTTGGAAACCAGATTTCAGAAAAAACCACCGTTGTCAAAGAATTTACGGTAGACGAAGGCGAACCTTATTATCCAGTTCCAAATCCGCGAAATCAGGAAATTTATGCACGCTATAAAACAGAAGCGGATAAACTGATTGATGTTCATTTTGTGGGAAGGCTGGCAAATTATAAATATTTCAATATGGACCAAGCTTTTAAAAATGCCTTGGATCTTTTTGATTTACTTGAAAAAGAAAATGAACCATTATTTAAAACTGCTGTATAATGGAAATTTTCAATACTTTTTTTATGGGAGGATTTGAATGTGCCGACCATATTAACCGTTCGGGCAGCAGGGTGAATCTTTTAAAAGAAACCCAGCACGATATTCGCTGTTACGAAGATTACGAAAATCTAGCAGCTATAGGAATAAAGACCGTTCGTGAAGGTATCTGCTGGAGTTCGGTAGACACTAATTCTTCTTTCTTTAATTTTTCAAATGTTCTAGTTAGAATCAGAGCAGCAGAGAAATACGGAATTCAGCAGATCTGGGATTTAATTCATTTTGGATATCCAGACGATTTATCTCCTACGCATCCTCTTTTCTGTAAGCGTTTTGAGCAATTATGCCAGGCTTTTGCAACTTTCTATAAAGAGAATTCAAAGCAAAAATTATTTGTTGTTCCAATAAATGAAATCAGCTTTTTGTCTTGGCATTCCGGCGATGTGCGAGGAACTGTGCCATTTGCAACAAACAGCGGATGGGATATTAAATATCATTTGTGTAAAGCAGCCATTTTGGGTATAAAAATGCTCAAAAAAACAGATCCGAACTGCACTGTTATTTTGGTTGAACCGCTGGTAAAAATTCATGCCTCAGAAATTTACGATGATGTCAATCTATTAAACGAACCTCAGTTTCAGGCTATGGATATTATTGCTGGAAGAATGTGTCCTGAACTGGGCGGTTCTGAAGATTTACTTGAAATTCTCGGCTTTAATTATTATTGGAATGGCCAATGGAAAGGAAATGGAGAGCCTTTTAACTGGCCCGATTACCAGCATAAGAGAATTCCATTTTCTCAAGTGTTACGAACCGCATACGACCGTTATAAAAAACCAATAATTCTTACTGAAACGGGACACTTTGGAAATCTTCGTGTAGAATGGCTTGAAGAAATAACAGCCGAATGTGTATTGGCTAAAAAAAATGGAGTGGATTTACAGGGAATCTGTATTTATCCTGTCACAGACCGTCCAGACTGGGACGATTTATCGAATTATTGCCAGTGCGGGATTTGGGATTTGGACGAAAATTTTAATCGAATTCCCTATCAGGAATATATTGACGCTCTTGTAAAAGCACAAATAAGTTTTAAGAAAAAGAAATATAAAATTCATCATTTCATGGATCTTTTTAGATAAAGGAAGATTAAAATAATCAGCGGGCAGAAATGCAATTAGAAATATTGTAAACTACTGTTAATTATACAATTAATACCGCCCTTAAATATAAATATGTAATATGCCACAACTGTACATTTACCATTATTAACAATTTAAATATTATTTATTATGAATACTTCAAACGCAAAAAAAAGCACTGATAGTGCTAAGGCATCAGATAAGAAAACTGATAAAAAAGAAAGTACATCAAAAAGCGATTCTAAGAATGATTCAAAGAATGATTCAAAATCTGCTGCTGATACAAAAAAAGGAACAACCACAACTAAAAAGTAATTATTTATGAGTTTAGATGAAAAAGAAAATTACGGTCAGGAAGACCAGTTTTTTCAAAATGACAGAAAACAATATGACGATCCTGATATTGATTCACCACCTGATCATACGATAACAGAAAATGCAGAACCAGACTACAATACTGATCTCGTTTCTAATAGAGATGAACTTGAAGAGGAAGATGATTATTTAGAAAATGATCTTGAGGACGATGACGACGATGATCTTGAAGATGACGATGAGGATTCAGAAGATGATGATATTGAAGAGGAAACAAACACTTATGATAAAGAATAGTTGATATACTCTTTAAAAAGGAAGCCGCCTAGATTTAGGCGGTTTTTTTATTGGTATCATTAGCTTAAAAAATTCAACACTAAACTTAACATTCTAATAATCTAAGAATTACAAGATTAATCTTATATTTGATTTCAAGAATTCAAATTCTTAGAATCCTGTAAAGCTAAATGAGTCCTATCTAAAGATTATGAAAAAATTATTACTATTGTCACTTCTTCAAAGTATCTTAATTTCTTGCTCAAACGATAATGATATCATTCCCGACGGTACATCTGGTGATATTCATGGCTCATGGCAGTTAAAAGCCGTATATGTTTCAGGAGTTAGACAGTCTTTAAGTGAATGCCGTCTTTATGAAGGTGTAGCATTTGAAGATAATTCTATTATAATGGTGAAAACTGAAGAAAAAGTTAGTGCACCTTGCACAATTACCACTGTCGAAGGAACTTTTCAAAGAACAGACAATACTTTATCGATCACATTTCCTAATGAGAACAAGAAATCTAAGATCAAGGAACTTACATCTGTAAAATTGGTTTTAATTTCTGAAAATGCAGCAGAAACGCTGGAGTACGAAAAAGCGACACCTCTTTAAAATATTACTAAAACTTACTGTATTTCATAATGACTGATTAGGGTTATCTAAACCAAGTTTAGCATGGTCGCTTTTTTCTTAATTAAATTATGAAAAAGCACAAGTGACGCTTTTCTATAAATTCCTGAAGGAAATATAATAGTTGCTTCACGAGTAATATTCTTGCTTTCTATTGGAACTGCTGTAAGTTCGGAAAAATGAAATAAAGAAGTATCCATTAATATAGTGGCCCATTTTTTTGTATTAACCAGTTCCAACAAGCTGTGAATATCGTTGATCTCTATTTTGGCGTTTAATTTTGTATTATTTTTTAAAAGCGTTTCATCTAGGAAATTCCTTATGCTGTAACTTTCCGACGGCAGCACTAAAGGCAATGCTGCTATTTTTTGAAATGTAATTTTTTTAAGGGTACTCAACGGATGTGATTTATGAACAATCAATGAAAGATTTGCAGAAAAAAGAGGTATCACATCAAGTTGATTATCGTCGGACGAAGGCATAAAGGAAAGCATACAATCAATTTCATACGAACGTATTTTTTGCATTAAATCTGATGTAGAACCTAATACAATCTGAATCTGAATATCTGGAAATTCCTCATTAAATTCTGTAGCCGATTGCAGTAATAAATTTACAAGACCATAAGTAGATCCAATAATTATTTTTCCTGTTTTCAGGTTATTCAAATCCATTAAAACCTGTTTTCCTTCTTCTGCCTGACGAATCGTTCTTCGCGCATATTCAAGCATTATTTCTCCTGACTCTGTCAGTTTAACCCTCCTGCCAATTCTATCAAAAAGAAGCACATTTAGTGACGTTTCCAACTCTTTGATCTGATGTGATAATGTACTTTGAGTAATATATAAATCCTCTGCAGCCTGAGTGAAATTTAAAAGTTCTGCCGCACGGACAAAATATTTTAATTGACGAAGTTCCATCTTATCTAATTTTTTATAAAAATACAATTCTAAATCGAAAATTTCGATCGTTTAGATCTAAAAATATCATTTCCACGATTGGTATACATTATCGAACTTTGACATAAGTTAATTTAAAAAATAGAAAAGATGGAAATCGTACAAAAACCCGAAAATGCATTATCAGCATCAATTGTTTCAGCAATAATAAATGCTCCAATTGAAAAAATTAATATAGCCGACTGGCTTCTAAATCTGCCGGATGCCGAATACCAGCGTTGTTCTGTGAACCATATTGCTGCCGGAATTACTTCAAATTTTGAAGGAATACCCATGTCAATTAATGTAGAATATGTGGGAACTGCACTTGTTGTACAACACTATATCTTTGATCAATATCGTGCTGATTATTGCCGTATGTTATCTGTTTCTGATACTATTACAGCAAGTGGAAGATCTAAAGTACAAGTTCTTTGGGAATTGAAAGCAGAAAGAATCGATGAAAAAACATCCAAATTCACCAATACAATTCATGCAACTGCTACACCTGAATTTTTAAATTTCATCAAAGCAAACGGGATTTCTTTAGCGGAAGCAGCAAAAGCAAGACAAGAAGCCTCTGATGCCCACAACCACGAAGAAACGCCTCTGTTTGCAAAAAGTATTGAGAACAAAGCCTTATTTGGAAAATATAATCTACCTTTTTAAAAAATTAGATTATGAAAGCTATTACAATAACAAAATTTGGAGGTCCTGAAGTTTTGCAGTTAACAGAAGTTCCTGATTTAGTTCCTTCTAAAAATGAAGTCTTAATTCAAGTAAAAGCGTCTGGTATTAATAGAAGTGACATTCTACAGCGTCAGGGAAAATATGCCGCTCCAGACAGTACTTCTAATGAAATTCCAGGTCTTGAAGTATCTGGTATTATTACAGCATGTGGTCCAGAAGTTACACAATGGAAAAAAGGAGATGAGGTTTGTGCCCTCCTTGCTGGCGGCGGCTATGCCGAATATGTTGTTGTTAAAGAAGGTCAGTGTCTGCCTATTCCAAGTGGTTTCAATTTTGTAGAAGCGGCCAGTCTTCCTGAAACGGTATTTACAGTTTGGTCTAACATTTTTGAGCGAGGAAAACTCAAACCTGGTGAATCTCTATTGGTTCACGGAGGCAGCAGCGGGATCGGAATTACAGCTATTCAAATTGCTCACGCTCTAGGCTCAAAAGTTTTTACAACAGTTGGTTCAGAGGAAAAAGCAAAGTATTGTGATGCATTAGGTTCTGATATTTCTATTAATTATAAAACAGAGGATTTTGAAGAAATTTTAAAAAGCAAAGGTGTAGATGTCATTCTTGATATGATAGCCGGACCTTATTTTCAAAAAAATCTCAATATATTAAATGAAGATGGAAGACTGATTCATATTAATGCGGAGAATGGTAAAGACGTAGACCTTGATATCTGGCAGTTAATGGTAAAAAGAATCACGATTACTGGAAGTACTTTACGCGGAAGAGATTATGACTATAAAAAACGATTAACAAAAGAAGTTTCCCAAAATATTTGGCCATTAATTGAAAATGGAAAATTCAAACCTGTTATTTACAAAACATTTTCATATCAAAATGCAGTAAAAGCTCATCAATGCATGGAAGAAGGCAGTCATATAGGTAAAATTATACTGGATTGGGAATCCTGAAAATTATTCTTTAATTGGAATCAACCCCTCCAAAATTATATAATTTGGAGGGGTTGATTATCTTTAACGCAATCTTGGAAGATGATGCATTTTAAAATTACAGAAATTTACTTTTAAAAACAGTTAGTTTTTCTCTAGTCATATCCTCTATTGTATAGGAGATTCCGCCCATACCTAATCCCGAAGAATCTCTGCCGCCAAACGGCATCCAGTCTACTCTAAAAGCTGTATTGTCATTGATCATAACAGCAGTTGCGTTTAATTTTTTAGCCGTGTCTAATGCCATATCAATGTTTTTTGTAAAAACTGCTGCTTGAAAGTGAACTTCCAATGCATTTGCTTTTTGAATGGCTTCGTCCCTATTTGTAAACGGATAAATACAAACAACAGGACCAAAAATCTCGTTGGTAGAAACTTTTGAATTTTCTGAAGGATTGAATAAAATGGTTGTTTCAAAACAAGTATCAGAAATACGTTTTCCGCCTGCAATTAATTTGGCACCTTCTTCAATCGCTTCGTTAACCCATTCTTCAACTCTATTTACTTCTTTTGTCGTAATAAGCGGACCTACATCAGTCTTTTCGTCAAACGGGTTTCCAACAATCAATTTATTCGCAGCTTGAGAAAACTCTTCCACAAAGCGATCACAAATTTCCTGATTCACATAAATTTTCTGAACCGAAACACAAACTTGTCCTGCATGATAAAAACCGCCTTTTACCAAATCTGGAATCATTTCGCTGAAATCGGCATCGCTTTCTACAATTACAGGCGCTGCTCCTCCGTGTTCTAAGGCACATCTCGTTCCTGGCGGCAATTTGCTTTTTAGAGACCATCCCACTTTCGCAGAACCTATGAAAGTTAAAAAATGAATTCTCGAGTCGGTTACTATTAATTCAGCTGTTTCATTATCACATAAAACGACTTGCAGCCATCCATCGGGTAAACCAGCTTCTTTCAAAATATCGGCCAACGCAAGACCAGACAACGGCGTATTACTTGATGGTTTAAATATAACCGGACAGCCTGCTGCTACTGCAGTTGCAATTTGATGTACCGCAAGATTTAGCGGATGATTAAACGCACTAACTGCTGCAACAACACCAATAGGTTCTTTTGTTGTAAAAGCAATTCTGTTGACAGAAGCTTCTGTAAGTCCCATCGGAATCTGCTCGCCTTTAATTTGCGCTATATGTTCCGCAGCCAGTTTTACTCCTTTGATCGCTCTTAGAATTTCTGCTTTGGAGTCTTTATAAGGTTTTCCGCCTTCGCTGATTGCCAAATGTATCAGCTCTTCGCTTCTATCATTCATTATTGCAGCTGCTTTTTCTAATATTTCAATTCTTTTAAAAGCAGGAATCCAATTCGATTGATCATTAAATAAACTCTGTGCTGTATTCAGTATAATATCAACTTCACTTTTATCTAGCAGCGGTAACTCTTTTACCAGACTTAGATCGTATGGGAATATAATTTTCGTTGTCTTTTCCATAATTATTTTTTTGTACATGAATCTTACAATTTCATGATATGCACCTTAAATTTAATCAATTTGTGAAGGATTACAATGGTTTAATCCACAATAATTGAAATTAATATGCTAAAGGTTTTGCTAAAACAATTTCTCTATTTTCTAATAAAGGCACAATTTTTCCGATTACTATATCCTGAAAATATGCTGCATTTCTATGTTCTGTAATTGCAGATTCTGTAGTGTAGCCTTCAAATAATAGAATTGTATTTTGATCTGAAATGCTTTGATGAATTTTGTAAAACAAATTCCCTTCTTCTTTTATACTTTCGTCATGTACCGTTTTTAATAATTGTAAAACGTTTTCTACCTGACCTTCTTTTACTTTCCATGTTGCGAAAACATGAACTGGATTTTGATTTTCCATTTTGATTTCTTTTATAATTATTTTTTCAGTTTTAATAATGAAATTATACTGACCTTCATCCAGAATTTGAAGAAGGTCAATATAATTAGAAGATCACTTTTTAGAAGCTTCTAAGATAACAATCATTTTTTCGGCTACACCTTTTGCAGAAGCAGGATTTTGTCCCGTAACCAAATTACCATCTGCAATACTATGTGCCGACCAATTTGCTGCAGCGTGAAATTTTGCTCCTTGTCTGGTTAATGCAGTTTCAAGTAAGAAAGGCACATCCGCAATAGCGTAACCTCTTTCCTCTTCATCTGTAAATGAGGTGATATTTTTACCATTTACAAGATAAGTTCCATTGCTTAGTTTTACGTTTAATAAAGATACTGGACCGTGACAAACCGCTCCAACAACTGCATTTCGCTCGTACGTTTCTTTAATTACTTTTTTCAAAAGTTCATTCTCTGGCATATCCACCATTGGTGCTAATCCGCCTGGTACAAAAACGGCATCGTATTTACTTACATCAACATTTGAAAGTTTTACGGCTTTCTGCATCGCTTCCCATCCTTTTCCTGTTAGAAATGCAAGATTGTCTGGATCATTAGCCAAATTAAGGGCATCTAAATATGGTGTATCGCCCGTTAAACTGGCAAAATCAATTGCATAATCTGCTTTGTCAAATTCGGCATAAGGGTGTGCTACTTCAGGAAGAAAAGTTCCCGTTCTTCTGTTATTTGGTCCAATTGCATTGGCATTTGATACGATAATTAAAATTTTCTTTTCCATTTTGGTTTCTTTTTTAAGGGTTGTTTTTTGTTTTACTACTGTGTTCTCTTTTTGATTTTGTGCATTTGAAGAAAAAAAGGCAATGGCCGCTGATAGAATCAGAATCTTTTTCATGTTGGTAATTTTTAAATTGGTACTGAATTATTTATAGGGCAAATTTATACCAGCTCCCCTCCTCAATACGAGGATGAAAGTCACAAAAAAAGTGTGACGAAAATCACACTTTGAGAAGAAATAGCTATGTTATTTGTTGCTGGAGTAAAGCCTGCTGAGGGTTTCGCGGCTTACACCCAGATATTCTGCAATATATTTTTTGGGAATTTTTTGCATTAGATTTGGATAAAGTTCTGCAAATTCTTTATATCGCTGCTGCGGATTACTGGACAGTAACGATATTATTCTTTGCTGCAGCGCCATATAACCTTTGGTTAATTTTACCCTGAAAAAGTGTTCCATTTTATGAAGCGTAACAGAGAGCTGTTCTCTTCCGTCGAGTGTGAGACATAAAACTTCTCCCGGCTCCATGCAGACGACATACATATTCGCCGTCTTTTGATTGAAGTAGGAAATATAATCTGACATCCACCAATTTTCTGTAGCAAATTGTACGATGTGCTCTTTTCCTTCTTCATCAAGATAAAAAACCCTGAAAATGCCGCTCATAATAATGTATTCATATTTTGCGTCATCACCTTGTTGAATAAGATATTGATTTTTCAATACCTTTCTTATCGTAAAAAAGGGCTTGATAGATTCAAACTCTTCATCGCTGATGGGTATAATTTCTTCAATATGTTTTCTAAGTTTTTCCATAGGTTGTTTTTACCTTTTCAAAGATAATATTGTATTCCGTTTCGACCATAGGTTCTTATAAAAGAAAAAAACATTTTAGCGATTGCCAAAATGTTTTTTTCTAACTCCTAACTTTTTTTAGTAAGTAAGTTCTATTTTAGTAGCACACTTTTATATTTTGCTATATTTTTTAAAACGGTTCCAGTTCCTCTTACTACTGCTCTTAAAGGATCCTCTGCAATGTAGACTGGTAGATCTGTTTTCTGCGAAATTCTTTTATCCAGACCACGAAGCATTGCGCCTCCTCCTGCCAGATACAAACCGGTATTATAAATATCAGCCGCAAGTTCGGGCGGTGTGACCGAAAGTGTTACCATTATGGCGTCTTCAATTCGCAGCACCGATTTATCTAAAGCTCTTGCAATTTCTCTCGAAGTAATCCTTACCTCTTTGGGTTTACCTGTAAGCAAGTCTCTTCCGCGAACCATCATGTCTTCTGGGGCATCTTCCAGTGTTTCGATTGCAGCGCCTACCTCTATTTTTATCTGCTCCGCTGTAGCTTCACCAATATACAGGTTATGATGCGTTCTCATATAATACAGTATATCGCCCGTAAACACATCGCCAGCAATTTTTATGGATTTATCACAAATAATTCCACCAAGTGCAATTACGGCAATTTCTGTAGTACCTCCTCCAATATCAACGACCATATTTCCTTTAGGAAGCATAACATCTAATCCCATTCCTATAGCGGCTGCCATTGGTTCATGAATTAAAAAAACTTCTTTTCCATTTACTCTTTCGCAGGACTCTTTTACGGCTCTCATTTCAACTTCTGTAATTCCGCTTGGAATACAAACTACCATTCGGAGTGCAGGAGTAAAAAAGTTTTTCTTTAATTCGGGAATATTCTTTATAAACCAGCTGATCATTTTCTCCGAAGCATCAAAATCGGCTATAACTCCATCTTTAAGCGGACGTATTGTTTTAATATTCTCGTGTGTTTTCCCCTGCATTAAACTTGCTTCTTTACCGACAGCAATAATTTTTCCGTTTCTAATATCTCTTGCCACAATTGAGGGACTATCTACAACAATTTTTCCATCATAAATTATCAAAGTATTTGCTGTTCCCAAATCCATTGCAATTTCCACTATCATAAAATCAAATAAACTCATAATATCGTTTTATTTAAAAAACGGTATTATTGGTATTTTATTCTTTACGAATTGAAATTAGAGTATAATTGAATAGTATTAATACTAAAAAGCAGTTGAAATAAATCGAGCTTTCAGTTTATTGTATTGACTTTAATTTTAAATTTAGGAAAATCTATTTTGATGAGATCAGACGATAAGAAGTTCCTTTTTTAGTTTCAAATACAGCAGTATAACCAATAGACGATTTTTCGCTTTTGATGTTAATATTTTCAATTGTAAATGGTACCGAAGCTCTTACTGCACACTTACCTCCTTTATTAGAAACTATTTTTGCCTGCGTTATTTTGCTGTCATTCCATTTTATGTCTACGGTAAAATTACCTTTTGCCGTAATACCTTTTATTTCACCGTCTGTCCATTCGTCTGGAAGAGCTGGCAGCAAATGAATTTCTTTATTCTGACTTTGCATTAACATCTCAATAACTCCAGCAGTTCCAGCAAAATTTCCATCTATCTGAAAAGGCGGATGCGCATCAAAAAGATTCGGGTAACATCCTCCTTGTCGTTTGTATTTTGGATCGTTATCTTTTGTCAGCCTCAATTGATTTTTGAACAATTTATAAGCGTGATTTCCATCCAAAAGTCTCGCCCACATATTTACTTTCCAAGCAAGGCTCCAGCCTGTACCATCGTCTCCGCGAAGTTCTAATGTTTTCTTTGCGGCAGCTGCCAAATCTGGTGTATTAAGAGGTGATATTAAATTGGCAGGATGCAATGCGTAAAGATGCGAAGTATGTCTGTGATGCGGATCTTCTTCTTCAAAATCTTTATACCATTCTAAAAGCTGCCCTTTGTTTCCTATCTTAAAAGGCAATAGTTGATCTGCCGCTTTGTTTACGGTCTGTCTGAATTCTGAATCAATATTTAGAACTTCAGCTGCTGCTATGGTATTTTCGAATACATCTTTTATGATGCCAATATCCATCGTCGAAGCAGTGGTTACTGTTCCTTGTTTCTTTCCATCATAATAATATTTGTTTTCGGGTGAAGTTGAAGGCATGGTTACCAAATAACCATCTTTATCTTTTTGAAGCCAGTCTAAACTAAACTCTGCTGCCCCTTTTATTATCGGATATACTTTTTTTAGATAATCCTTGTCGCCTGTATATTCGTAATGTTCCCATAAATGTCTGCTGAGCCAGTTGGCTCCCATATACCAATTGGCCCACATAGGATCTCCTTTTCCAAAATCGCCTACAGGATTGGTCATCGCCCATATATCTGAATTATGATGCAATACCCAGCCATTCGCATGATAATAACTTTTGGCCGTTTCTGCTCCGGTTACAGAAACGTTTTTAATGAATTCGTCAAGCGGAAAAAACAATTCAGACAAACTTCCCGATTCAACAGGCCAGTAATTCATCTGTAAATTAATATTGGTCGTATAATTACTGCTCCAAGGAGCGCGGAGTTTATTGTTCCATATTCCTTGTAAATTGGCCGGTGCATTGTGTGTACGTGATGAAGAAATCAACAAATAACGTCCATATTGAAAAAATAAAGCTTCAAGTCCGGCATCTTTTTCTCCTTTTGCATACTGCTCTAATCTTAGATCAGTTGGCAGATTGGATTTGTTGGTTTCTTTTTCATTAAGTTTTAAGGAAACTCTATTAAAGAAATGTTGAAAATCTGAAATATGCTCTTGTAATAAGTTATTGTATTTTTTTGCAGAAGCTTTTTTAATGAAACTTTCTACTAATTGATGTTCGTCTTTTCCCTGACTATCAGGACATTTATCAAAGCCATTGAAACTAGTCGCCGCCGAAACGAAAAGCAGTATTTCAGAGGCATTTTTAATAATCAGTTTATCTCCCTCAGAACTTATTTCTCCATCCTTAATAATTGGTTTAATAATCAATTCAAAACGCATTCCTCTACAGCCCGCTGTATCTTCATAAACAATAGCTTCTTTATTATAATCAATATAATTCGGGTCAGCATGTGAAGGCGCTTTTCCTTTTAAAACTAATGATTTGCTTTGTATTGATTTTTGATTTCTTAAAAGACTTGAGGCATCAATAATTATCGAAAGTTTTTTCAGCTGATCTGCCGAAAGCTTTATAACTATGCACTTTGCCGGTGCCGAAACAAAAATTTCTCTTTTATAATTTACCCCATCAGCATTAAATTTTGTCAATGTCAATCCCGTTTGTAAATCAAGGCTTCTGTTATAGGAATCTATTTTTTGTGTGCCAAAATCCTGTTTTAAAATAAGATCTCCCAACGGCATAAAACTTTCACTGTAAGCGCCCTGCATGTTTTTGGTTAAATCATAGGCTTTTTCGAAATCTTCATTTGTAAGCGCTTCTCTAATTAGTGCCAGATTTTTAAATGCATCTGGATTCACATTTTTTTGTACTGGTCCGCCGCTCCACAAAGTAGCCTCATTCAACTGGATTAATTCAGAATCTACTCTCCCAAAAACCATTGCACCAAGTGTACCGTTTCCCACAGGCAAAGCTTCGGTCCATTCAACAGCAGGCTGCTTGTATTGAAGTTTTAAATCCTGCTGTGCAAATGAAGAAAATCCTATAATCAAAGACAGAAACAAAAGATTTATTTTAAGAGAATTGTAAAACATGTATTTTAATTTTTAATTAGAAAAAACCAACGCCAAAACCGCACAAAAACAGTATTTAAAACTAATATGACTTTTAATTTTTAATTACTAATTTTTAATTTTGAAACTAAGCTATATTTTAGTATTTAACTGATACAAAACAGAACTGTGCGGTTTTAAATCTGCTCCTATTTCTTTTGAAGTTATTTTTGTTTTTTCGCCTGTCCACATATTTAGAATTTCAGCAGAGCCTGAAATTCCAAGATCTGAAAGATTTACGGAAACGTTTTGCGAAGCCTTATCTGAAATATTAAACAAAGCGAGATAAACGCTTCCGTCTTTTGCATTTTTTGAAGTCACAGCAATTTTTCCTTCTTTTTGAAAAAGCTGTTTTACTGCCGTACTTTCATTATGCATTTTTACAACATTTTTATTCGTTAATAATGATAATGTAAAAGCATCATTACTTGGCAGGTCTCCCCCAAAAAACAATGGTGATTTTAAAATATTAAAAAATGTAATCAGAGTATATTGCTCGTCTTTTGTTAAGCGGGTCATTCTGTCTTCACCGCGCTCTCCTCTTATGGAAATGCGACCTAACGGAATCATATCACAGTCTGGCCAAGTTCCAGGGGCAATGTGTGGATACCATTTTTGAGCTACATCCATCAAATGTGTAATATGAGGCCATGTATCCCAAACATCATCTACCATACGCCACATATTGGCATGCGTACTTACATGCGGTGCCGCTTCAATTGGTGTTTCACCTGGCGAAGTACTTAACACAATTTTTCGGCCGCATTTATCAATTGCATTTCGAATTAAATTGATTTCTGCTTCATGATAAGGTCTTGATAAATCATCAATTTTAATAAAATCGACTCCCCATTGTGCATACAATTCAAAAATGGAATTATAATATTCTTGTGCACCTGGTTTGTCTGCCAAAATAGTATAATTATCTTTTAACCATTCACACTGAAGCGCTGTGGTATAAATTTGATCTGCCGTTATTCCTTTTGTTCCTTTAATTGGCAGTTTTTCTTCAACCGCTTTTTTCGGAATTCCACGCATAATATGTATTCCGAATTTTAGTCCTTTTTTATGAATATAATCCGCTAGAGGTTTAAAACCTTGCCCGTCTTTCGCTGAAGGAAATCGATTAACGGCAGGCTGATATCTTCCGTACTGGTCTATAACGTAGCGCGGATCCGTTTGGTTGTAACCGCCCGCTTTGTCGTTTTCAACAAACCATCTTATATCAACTACAACATATTCCCAGCCAAATTTCTTTAGCTTATCTGCCATATAATCGGCATTTACTTTTACTTCATCTTCCTTTACAGTTGGCCCATAACAATCCCAGCTGTTCCAGCCCATTGGCGGCGTTTGTGCCCATTGTTTGAATTCTTCTTTTTGAAAGGTTTTGTTTTGAGCATTCGATGAAATCGAAAACATAACAACTCCTAATAAGAGCAACATTTTATTTTTTATCTTCATCTTAATTTCAATTAATTTGAATATTAATTTTTCTACCGATTTGTTAAACAAATGGAGAATTTAGATTATTCCACATTTATAGTTACTTCAACCGGTTTTAACCACTGACTTGTAAATTTTACTTTGATAGGTTCTGCCGTTCCATTTGCCTGAATATACGCTGCGATGTGCCCGTGAAAAACTCGTTGTACATTATCTGTATAATCTGTCATATCAGTATTATTTCCTGCTTCAAGTCCTAAGAGTGTTCCGTTACCGCTTATTGTACACGTTATTTCATTGTCTGAAAGCATTACCGGAAGACCATTCTGATCTTTAACCTGAACCATAATTTTAGCAACTCCTTTGTCTTTACTAATGCCGCTATTTTTGTTGTCGATCGTTAATTCAACTGGCTGCTGTGTTGTATGAATTGCATAACGACTTACTTCTTTATCGTTTTTATCTAAACCAACTGCTTCTAATTTCCCCGAAGAAAACGGAATATCCCAATAGATAATTCCTGTTTTATCATCATACAATTTAGTTTCGCCTACCACTTTTCCGTTCAATTCTAAGCGGGCTTTTGCTGCATTGGTGTAACACACAACGCGGATTTTTTGTCCTTCGTCGTAATTCCATATCGCCCATGCATCTTTAGAAATATCCTTATCATTTGTCCATACATAAGTTCCTAAGTAAGTCATTGGTTTATCTGACCATAATGATTGACGGAAATAGCCGCGGGGTTTGATAACTCCCGCAAAATCGACTAAACCTGAATAAAATCCTCTTGAAGGCCATCTTCCCGATTCTCCCAAATAATCAATTCCTGTCCAGAGAAACTGTCCAAAAATATATTTGTTGTTTTTTACTGCCAGCCAAGGTTCCATATTATGTGTATTTTCACTTCCGTAAATTACTCTTTTAGGATATTTTTCGTGGTCAGATTGGTATTTGCTTTCTGTATAATTATATCCTGTGATGTCTAATGCACCCGGATATTCTGTTTCGTTAGACATTGCAACTCCAGCCAAGCCGGCAGTTGTTGGACGGGATTTATCGTATTTTTTAACTGCCGCAACCAAACGTTTTGCAATAGCGCCAAGACGCATCGCATCTGGAGCCTCTTTTTTATAACCGCCGTAAGCTGCCTGCCCAAAACCGTTGGTTCCTTTATCTAAAACTGGATGCGAATAAGGATCGTTTGGATAATCTACTTCGTTACCGATGCTCCATGCAAACACCGAAAGATGATTTCTGTCACGTCTTACAAAATCTTCTAAATCTCTTTCTGCCCAATCTGCAAAAATATCAAACGAACCTTCAAAACCTGGCTTGCCATAATTCCAGCCTTCGAGCCATTTACGTTTTGGAAATTCCCATTCGTCATAGGCTTCATTCAAAACCAATAAACCTAATTCGTCGCAAAGTTCGTAGAAGTCTGGTGCCTGCGGATTATGACTTGTACGAATAGCATTTACTCCAATTTCTTTCAGCGTTTGTAATCTGGTTTTCCAAACTTCTCTTGGAACGGCAGAGCCTAAAACTCCAGCATCATGATGCAGACAGACTCCCTTCATTTTCATCCATTTCCCATTGAGGGCAAAACCATTATTAGGGTCAAATTCAAAAGTTCTAAAACCCGTTTGTGTTACGGTTTTATCGATTTCTTTTCCGTCTTGTAAAACTGTGGTTTTAAGTTCGTATAAATTTGGGTTTTCTAAATCCCACAATTGTGGATTTCTTAAATTGATTTTTGCCGCTATCTTTCCTTTCTGATTTGCTGCAACCTGAACTTTAGAGGAAACTTTTGCAACAGATTTTCCATCCTTAGAAAAAAGCTCATTTACAATGGTCAGACCTGCATTTGTTTTTGAACTATTCTCCAAATCAACTTCAATATTCAAAATGCCGCTTCCTTTTTTCACTTCAGGATATGCATAAACTCCCCATTGTGCAATGTGAACTGGGTTTGCGTAAACTATCCATACATTTCTGTAAATTCCAGAACCGCTGTACCATCTGGAATCGGCACTCTGACTGTGATCTACGCGAACAGAAATAGTGTTTTCGCCTCCATATTTTACAAATTCTGTAGCGTCATATGCAAAAGAAATATATCCATTTGGACGTTTTCCTAACGAATGTCCGTTGATGAAAACTTCACTTCGATTGTAAATTCCTTCAAAATACAAATAAACTTTTTCCCCTGCTTTGCTTTGCGGAATAGTTATCGCTTTTCTATACCACGCAATTCCTCCCGGTAAATATCCTGTGGAGCTTGCTAAAGTCGGACTCAATTGCCCTTTTACACTCCAATCATGCGGTACATTTACTTGTTTCCATTTACTGTCGTCAAATGAAACATTTTTAGCATCAGAAACGTCCTGAAGATTAAATTTCCAATTGTCATTAATTTTGTTTGAATCTCCAAACGAAATCTGGCTGAAAGCCGATAAACACGAGAAGAGAAATACGGGCAGTAAGATTTTATTTGTTTGCACTTTATTTCGTTTTTATTAATTTTTCTTCTTAACTAATTTAAATAAAACTCTAAAACAATTGATAATTAACTCATTTTAAGTTTTAAAACTGTTACCGAATAAGCCGGAAGATTTAATTGCTGATTTCCTTTTGTTATTTTGTATTCGCTTTGTTTTGGCGTTATCTTTTTCGGATCTGCAAATGTATTTTCATCCTGTGTATTTGGACTTTCAAGTCTAATGATTGTTCCTTTTGATCCTAATTTTGCTCCTTTTAAATCAAGACTAACATCTTGTGCTGATGCTGCTGTATTGACCAATTTCACAATTATTTCTTTGCTGTTTGCATCTTTTACTGCAGAAGCATATAAACTATTTTGTCCCGTTAAAGCTTTTCCGTCTTTGGTAATACTTAACAAATCTGTTCCTTTATTAGTAGAAAATAACTGCTGTACATAATAATTAGCAGAACCGTAAGATTGTAAATTATTGAACCAAATCATATCTGGAGTCCACTGCCAGGCATCTTCGTGCGCCATTAAAGGTGCGTAAGAAGTCAAATGAACTACTTCTGCATTTCTTTCCAAACCAGTCATAAAAGCGGCTTCAGAAAAAGCACATTCCCAATTATTTCTGTTATTCGGATTTGCGCCTGAAACACTTTGTGCGGCATATTCTCCTGCAAATATTTTTGGGCCTTTTCTGTCGTAGTTATCATAACGTCCTGCGTTTTCTCTAAACCATTTTGGGCTTTCGTAATAATGCTCGTCTACCAATTCTGCATTTAGTTTTTTAAGCTCTTCCATAGCAAAATCAAAATGTTCGCCCGCAGGAGAAGGACCGCTTCCCGAAACAATTATAATATTTGGATATTTTGCTTTAATTGCTTTTTCAAAAACTTTAAATCTGTCAATGTAATCTGGTCCCCATTGTTCGTTTCCAACTCCAATATATTTAAGATTAAATGGTTTTGGATGTCCCATATCCGAACGGATTTTCCCCCAATTGGTAGTAACGGCACCATTAGCAAATTCAATTAAATCTAAAGCGTCCTGCACATACGGATCGAGTTCGTCTAAGGGAGCTAATTCTCCTGTATTGTACTGGCAGGCCATTCCACAGCTTAAAATTGGTAATGGTTCTGCTCCAATATCTTCTGAAAGCTGGAAATACTCAAAAAATCCCAAACCAAAACTTTGAAAATAATCGGGTGTTTGTTTGTGGTTGAATTCTACATTCCAACGGTTCATCTTTGTCTCTCTATTTTCTACATTTCCAATTGATTTTTTCCATTGGTAACGATCAGACAATGTTCTGCCTTCAACTATACAGCCTCCTGGGAAACGTAAAAAACCAGGTTTCATATCATATAAAAGCTGTACCAAATCTTTACGAAGTCCGTTTTTTCTGTTCTTCCAAGTATCTTCTGGGAAAAGCGAAATCATATCTAAATCGATTGTTCCTGTCCCTTCAAAAGTGATTTTCAGCTTTGCTTTTGCTTCGGTTTGAGCTGCTGTAACTGATGCCGTATAATTTGTCCATTGATCTGATTTGGGAACAATGCTGGTTTCTCCTATTATTTTTTGGTCTTTATCAATAAGCTGAATGATAATCTTTTGAATTGCCGAATTGTGATTGGCTGCTTTTAACGAAAGATTATATTTTACATCCTTTTTGACTCCCATTCCTCTGAAGCCTTCATTTATTAAAACATAACCTTTTGCATTATTGATTTCTACTCTGCAAAAAACCGTATTGTCTGCCTCCAATTTGACTGGCGCCGCACTTCCGGATTCTTTATTCAAAGAAGATCTTTTTGTATTAGGCTGTTCCCATCCCATCAAAGGTTTATCAAATTCAAAAGACCTGTTTTTAATCAATTCGGCATATAATCCTCCATCTGCAGCAAAATTGATATCTTCAAAAAACAAACCGAACATCGTGGGCTGAATTTTGGTGATGGATTTCGCTGCATCAACTTCTAAAGTTGTTTTTTGAGCATTCACATAAAAACTGCTTAAAAGCATACCGCAAATGGTAAATTTGGTAAGGATATTATTTTTCATAAGTTTTGGAATGGAAGAAATTATTTTTTTACTGCCTCTAATTTAGCAGGAAAAGCTGATTTTCCGTCTAAATTTGTTACGATTAATTCATCTACATTTTTACTTTCGATTGCGTATTTAAAATAGTCCGGTCTGTTTTTTCCCCATTGCACTGTACAATTCTGCACTTTGATACGTTCTGCCGAATCAAAATAAAATCCCGAAGTACTTCCTTTTACAAAACCTTCTACATTAGAAGGGCGTCTGTCGTATACGCCGCCAGGAAAAGAGGTTGTTTTATCAATAAAAACACTCACATTGTCAAAAACAATATTCTTGATTTTATCTTTTGATTCTCCGCTTACAAACACACCATTTTCTCCCGTACATTGAATATTGGAGAAATAAATATTCTTAATTTCGCCTACTTTTCCTTCTGTTGCTCCTTTTGGAAAACGCCAGTTGGCATCTTTATGATTTCCTTTTGCTCTGCTGAAAGCGGTTACATAAATGGGTTCTGCTTTTCCCCACCAAGTATCTGTAGTCAATTTACTTTCGATAATGATATTAGAGAAAATAACATCGCTAACTGTTCCTTCGTCTCGATTCTGAATTCCCAACGCGCGATTGCTGTTTTTGATGATACAATTATTGAAAACCACTTGTCTGATTGCATCCATGTTTTCCGAACCAATTTTAATGGCGCAACTGCTGCTGGTCATCGTGCAATTGGTCACAGTAATATTTTCGCAGGCTCCAAATTCTTCAAATTCTCTTCTGTTTTTTAAACAAATACAGTCATCGCCGCTTTCGATATAACAATCGCTGATTCTCACATTTTTTGAATGATCCAAATCGATACCGTCACTATTACGCACTTTTAAGCTGTTCAATAAAGTAATGCCGCTGATTACAACATCATTACACCCAACCAAATGAATGGTCCAATATGCCGAATTACCGATATGAACATCTTTGATCCTGATATTTTTTCCTCCAATAATGGTCAACACATGTGGACGAGGATCCAGCACATTAAAAGGTTTTAAAACATAAGAATCTTCGAGTTCTTCACCCATAAAAGAAATTCCGTTTCCATCTATTTTGCCGCTTCCGCTAATGGTAAAATCCTCTACGTTTTCTCCTCCAATCCAAATTGTACCTTCTCCCGGATTGGTTCTAAAAGCGCTTTTGGTATATAATTTTTCATCCGGACTTGCCAATAATTTCGCTCCGGCTTCGATATGCAGTTCGACTTTGGATTTTACATCAATTGGTCCTGCCAAAAAGGTAAAAGGTGCGGGAATTAAAACTCTTCCGCCCGTTTTAGTGCAGGCATCAATTGCTTTTTGAATCGCCGCCGCATCATTAGTTTTTCCGTCTCCTTTTGCTCCGTATTTTTTAACGTCGTAAACATTCTGTGCCGCAACGGTTAGCGAAAGACAAAAAAATAGGATCGCGATTATAGATTTCTTTTTCATTTATTTTTATTTTTTTAATACCGCTAAGGCGCTCAATTTTTCTTTGTTATAAACTTTGTGGCGCTGCGTCTTTGCGGGCATTTTTAAACTACTTTTTTATTTAATCTCGCAAAGTCGCAGAGTCGCTAAGATTTTTTTTAAAGCTTAAAATCTTTGGCAAAAAACTTTGCGACTCTGCGTCTTTGCGAGCAATTTTTAAGCTATTCTTTTTTAATAAACTTTGCGCCTTCGAGCCTTTGTGGCAAAATTTCGTAAGCTTACCAAAAAACGGTATATAATGCCACTAGTATTCCGCAGATAATAAACGAGCCGACAATAAACTCTGATGACACTTTAAACATCGATTTATCGACTTCTATTTTATGAATTGCAGCTTCTTCTTCAGATACTGGATTTGCCAGACTAAGACCAATCATTATAAACACAATTAAAAAGAAAACAATAGTCATTCGGTCTAAGAAAGGATAATCAGGAAAAGCGCCTTCTGTCCACATAGGCAGGAATTTCAAAATGGCGGCGAGCGGCACTGTTAATAATGCGCCAGCAAGTCCAGCTGTTGGCGTTGTTTTTTTCCAAAACATTCCCAATAAAAAAACTGCTAATACTCCGGGTGAAAAGAACCCAACATATTCCTGTATAAATTGATAGGCCTGATCTAATGATTTTAATGCCGGTGCTACAATGGCAGCAATGATCATACAAACCACCACACACCATCTTCCGGTACGTACGAGCTTTTTTTCTGATGCCTGCGAATTGAAATATTTTTTATAAATATCTAAAGAAAAAATAGTCGAAATACTATTTGCTTTTCCTGCCAAAGAAGCTACAATTGCTGCTGTCAAAGCTGCAAGAGCCACGCCTTTTAATCCTGCTGGAAGTAAATTCATTAAAGTTGGATAAGCCTGATCTGGTTTTAAAACTCCTGCTGCATCTACCATTTCCTGCTGAAACATTCCGTTAGAATGCATTACGAACATCGCAATACCAGGTAGAACAGCAATAATTGGAACTAATAATTTTAGAAAGGCAGCAAATAAAATTCCTTTTCGGGCTGTTTTTAAATCGGCTCCTAAAGCGCGCTGCACAATATATTGATTGCATCCCCAATACGCCAGATTATTGATTAACATACCACCAACCAAAACAGACATTCCCGGTAATTCAGTATAATGCGGATTTGATTCGTCTAAGATCATGTGCAAATGTCCAGGCGCTTCATCGGCAATAATTGCCAGTCCTTTTAGAATATCTTTTCCAAAACCAAACTGATCTGATAGTAAAGTCAATGCCAAATAAGTGGTTACCAATCCTCCAAGAATTAAAACGATAACCTGAAACATATCGGTGTATCCAATTACTTTCATCCCGCCTAAAGTTACAATCACAGAGAATAAACTCAGCGCAATAACACAAAACTGAAAACTTACTGGAGCAATAGATGAAATGGCCAAAGCACCTAAATAAATTATAGAAGTAAGGTTTACAAACACATAGATCAACAGCCAGATAATAGCCATAATAGTACTTACCGTTCCGCTGTATCTTTTGGCCAGAAACTGCGGCATGGTAAATATCTTATTTTTAAGGTAAACTGGTAAAATAAACATTGCCACGATAATTAATGTAGCAGCAGACATCCATTCGTAAGAAGCAATGGCAAGTCCTATTGCGAAACCAGAACCGCTCATACCAATAAAATGTTCTGCTGAAATATTAGATGCGATCAAAGAAGCTCCAATTGCCCACCAGGTAAGTGATCCCTCTGCTAAAAAATATTCGTTGGAACTAGTTGCTGCGGTTTTCTTGCTTCTGTAAATATACATTCCATAAGCCGTGACTATAACAAAGTAAATAAAGAAAATAATGTAATCTGCGGTTTGTAATACATTCATAATGTGTGGTTATTGTATGGTTAGATAGTAAGATGTATTTAAATTTGAATGTCTCTCAAATTTTTAGAAACCATTTTCTTTTGTATAAAAAGTATAGTAAAAGAAGCTGTATTATTGTAACGGATAAAGCAGCAAAAAAAGGCTGCCATACAAGTGGCGTAAAATTGATAAGTCCGCCAAAAACATAATCTGCCGTATGTTTAAAATCAACTAAACCTTCTGCGGCGATGTAAATCAAAATAGAATTTGAACCGATTAAGATTAATGGAAATGCCCATTTATGAAAACCGAACAAGTCAATGATCAAATAGAAAAAAACAAAAAACAAAATACTGAATCCGCCGACAAAACATACAAATGAACTCGTCCATAAATGTTTATTGATTGGGAAATTAATATCCCAAACTAATCCTGCCATAATTAGAACAATCGCCGTAAGAGTCATTAAAAGCAATTTTACTTTTATAGAAAAAGAGTATTTTTCTTTTAAAAATGTTCCCACAAAAACACCTAATAATGCTGTCGCAATAGCAGGTATAGTTGAAAAAATGCCTTCCGGATCATAAACGGTACTATGCAGTCTGCCGGGTAAAAATAAACGATCAATATATCCTTCTAATGAGCCTTCTTTAGTTAAAACCCCTGCGCCAAACTCAGGCACGGGAATCCATTTCATTGCTGCATAATAGCCAATCAAAATAGCAAAAAACCAAATTAATTGTTTTTTAATGTCAAAATTTAAATAGATGATTCCTGCAAAAAACCAAGCCAGACCAATTCTTCCTAAAACACTTGCAAAACGGGTATGATCAAAACCATCGAATCGCAATAATCCATTTACCACAAATCCTAAAATCAGTAAAATACAGGTTCTTCTGAGCATTGATAAGTAAATTTTCTTCTTTTCGTTGCTTGGTAATTCTTGCGGCGTTTTTACACCAGCGAGTTCCATTTTCTTTTCAAAAGAGTACGGCATTGAAACTCCTGCAACAAACAGAAAAACAGGAAAAATCATATCATAAAACGTAATTCCATTCCATTCTGCATGATGCAATTGCGATGACATCCAGATAAAAACGGGAATTGGGGCAGCTTTGGCAAGAGCATGAATAATATGTTCTCCGCTCATAATCCAAAACATAACAAATCCGCGCAGCGCATCTAAAGAAATTAATCTTCCTTTTGTAGTGTTACTCATTTTTTAGTATTCGGTTTTCAGTGTTCAGTCTTCAGTTTTCGGTCGCAGTTTTCAGTCTTCAGTTTTCAGTCGCAGTTTTCAGTCGCAGTTTTTAGTCGCAGTTTTTAGTCGCAGTGTTCGGTCGCAGTGTTCAGTCTCAGTTTTCAGTCTCAGTTTTCAGTCTCAGTGTTCAGCGCAAACTGCGACTGAAAACTGAGACTGCGACTGAACACTAAAAAATGAATACTTTAAAAAATAGGTTTTATAACAAATCCGTAGCTGTATTCGCTTTGGGTTAATACATATTTTTCGTGCGGCGGTAATCCCCAGCTGTTGTCTCCTCCTAAGCCGCGTTGGGTTAAATCAACACAAACTACTACTTCTTCTCTTGGAGTAATATCGCTGGAATGAATATTTTTCTTAGAAATTCCTCCGTCAAAATCACTCGGATAATTATTTAAAGTACTCATACTTAAAGGCTGCAGACCTTTTATCTCCAAGCCATTTCCTTTATTGCTTGACAACTTAAACCAGCGTATATCCGTCTTGTATCCATTTTCTTGTGGGCGTGTATAAGGCACATATTGGTCTGCAACTTTACTGTAATAAATTCCTTTTAATGCTGCTGTTTTTCTATCTGAATAATTTTCTAAAGGACCTCTTCCGTAATAATCCAAGTTTTCTAATTCATTTTTTAAAGTGAATATCATTCCGAAACGCGGGATTTCCGGCACCGGATTATTACCTTTTTTATAAGATGCTTGAATTTCTAAAGCACCATCATTTCCTAATGAATATTTAATTACATAATCAGAAGCAACATCATTCAGTTTTAATTTGGCAGCGATATATTGCTTTCCGTTTTCCTCTGTCTGCTGAATGCTTTCCAGACTCGTATTTTTACCGGCAGTTCTCCAAACATTCGTTCTAATCTGCATTTTATTTCCAATATCATTATCCGTTGGTGCTCTCCAGAAATTTGGTTCAGGATATTGTTTAAAATATTCCTTCCCTTTTAAGCTGTAATACGAAATCAGTCCTGTTTTTTTGCTGATTTTCACCACAACATTCTCTGAAGTCAAGACAAACTGTTCTTTTTCGTCCTGAATTTTAGCTGCATTTACTTTTTCTGATTTTGTAAAATAATTAGCGTCTTCTATAACAAACTGTTCTTTGGCAATTTCAAAATTTTGAGGAAGCAATTCAGAACTCACTTTCGTGTAAGCAAAAACATTCAATAAATATTCTGTCCCTTCCTTTGATTGTAATTTTGGTAAATCAAGCTTAAACTGTTTCTTTGTTTTAGGATCTAAAGCAACATTAATTGTTCCTTCTTTAATTACTTTTCCGTTTTCTAAAACCTCATATTTAAAGTTGTATTTATTCAAATTTGTAAAACCAAAATCGTTTACAATTTCGATCACTCCGTTTTTGATATTTATTGCATTAAATAAAATATCCTGATATACTTTTTTTACTTCAAATGCACCGGGATGCGGTGTTCTGTCAGCGTAAACTAATCCGTTGTGACAGAAATTTTCATCATTTAAATAATTTTGGCTTCCCAAATCGCCGCCATAAGCCCAGTATTCTCTGCCAGCTTCATCTTTTCTTTTATAACCCTGATCTACCCAGTCCCAAATGAAACCACCCTGCATGTTTTTGCTTCCGCGAATGATATCCCAGTATTCCTGAAAATTTCCGCTGCTGTTTCCCATCGCATGCGAATACTCACACATGATATAAGGGCGTGTCACTTCTTTACGTGCCGCATATTCTTTCATGTACTCTATTGTCGGGTACATTGGGCAAACGATATCGGTATTTTCGTTTTCTTTTGCCTGCTCAAACTGAACCAATCTTGTATTATCTCTTTTTTTGATCCATTTGTAGGCTTCGTGAAATACAGGTCCGTTGGCACTTTCGTTACCTAATGACCAAATAATTACGGATGGCATGTTTTTATCTCTTTCAACAAGGCTATAGATTCTATCCAAATGTGCTTCTCTCCATTCTGGAAGAAAACCTGGATTCGTTTTTGGGTTCATCCAAATTAGAGGCTGTCCCTCTACTCCCATTCCATGACTTTCGATATTGGCTTCATCTACCAAAAACAAACCGTATTTGTTACATAGTTTTACCCATAAAATATTGTTTGGATAATGACTGCAGCGCACTGAATTAATGTTCAGCTGCTTCATCATTTTGATGTCTTTCATCATCGTAGCTTCGTCCTGATAATGTCCCGTTTCTGGATTGTGTTCGTGAATGTTTACGCCATGAACCATTAATCGAACTCCGTTTACCAATAATTGTCCGCCTTTTAATTCTACTTTTCTGAATCCGATTTGAGTTGAAACCGTTTCTATAATATCTCCTTTTGCATTTTTTAAGGTTAAAAGCAACGTGTATAAGTTTGGTGTTTCACTACTCCATAACTTTGGGCTTGATATATTCTGAGCAAAATTGATTATCTGAATTTTTGATGCTTCAAAATTGACATTCAATTCTTTTGTAAATACATTTTTACCTGAAGCATCTACCAATTTTGCTGTTAATTTTTGATTGTTAACAGCAGTCGAAGTCAGGTTTTTCAAACTTACTTCTACATTCATACTTCCGTTTTTGTATTTGGCATCTAAGTCTGGTTTGGCAAAAAAATCTGAAATTCGAACATTATCTGTACTGTACAAATACACATTTCTATCAATTCCAGAAAGTCTCCACATATCCTGATCTTCCAGATACGAACCGTCACTCCATCTGTAAACTTCTACAGCAAGATCATTTTTTCCTGGTTTTAAATATTTAGAAATATCAAATTCTGCCGGACTTTTGGTGTTTTCAGTATACCCTACTTTTTCACCATTTACCCAAATATACATAGCCGCTGTTCCTGCTTCAAAATGAAGAAAAACATGTCGGTTTTTCCAGTTTTCAGGCAAAACAAAATCTTTTTTATAAGACCCAACCGGGTTATCCCAATGATTGATAAACGGCGGATTTTTTTCGAAAGGATAGGTTATGTTGGTGTAAATTGGGACACCATAACCATGAAGTTCCCAATTCGACGGCACTTGAAGTTCTTTCCAATGCAGCGTACTGAAATCTGTTTTGTAAAAATCCTTTGGACGCTGATCTGGTGTCGGCGACCACGCAAATTTCCATTGACCGTTTAGAGAAAAATACCATGGAGAGTTTTCATATTTATCGCTTATTGCAGAAGTTTCGTCTGCATAAGGAAGAAAGGCAGCGCGAGCCGGTTCTCTGTTAATTTGAAATACTTGCGGATTTTCCCAATCGTTACGATCTTGTTCCTGAGCAGAAACAAAATTTCCGCAAAGTACAAGCAGGCTTAATAAAAGTATTATGGTTTTGATTTTATACATTATTGTGGTTTTAGATAGCTTTCAAATGAAATTTCTGATATTTCTAGAAATTCAATTTTTCAGGTAAATATTTAGCAACTAATTCTTTATAATATGGAAGTAATGCTTTTACATCTGGTTTAACCGGAGCCTTAGTGTATAAATCGTACGGATTGAACTTTCTTACCCAGTCAAACATTTCTATGTCTTTTTCATTCATTAAATGAGCATAAGCATTTTCTTTGTGCTGTGAATAAAAAGAATGATAACGAATCATGTATAAAGCCGGATCCGGAAGATAATCTTTCATAATCTGATACAAATATTCGTCATGACCCCAGCTCATTTTTACCTTTTCCAATCCGCAGTTCTGGGTATACACACCAAATTTGGTATTGAATCTTTCGTCTGTATAATCGGGGTTTTCTTTGAAAAATTCTGAGTAAACAATTTTGTCCGAGTAAGCACATCCAACTGGAAATGTATCGCCTACAACGGCCCACTGCGGTTCTCCGAACAAACATAAAATTTTACCCAAATCATGAATAAAACCTGTTAGTACAAACCAATCTGGGTGACCGTCTGCTCTAATGGCTTCAGAAGTCTGTAAAAGGTGTTGTGTTTGGTCTAAGTCAATATCTGGGTCGCTGTCGTCTACAAGTGTGTTTAAAAACTCAACAGCTTCCCAGATTGACATTTCTTTTTTATTGAATTGTAGAAATTCTGCTTCTTTATTACAAACAAAATCATAGGTTTGGTAGGTATGATTTATTCTATAAAATTCCTTAACGGTTTCTACTCTTTCTGAATCGACATAATTCCTAAATTCTTCTTTTTGCTTTTCAGGAGCACTTTCAGAAGGATCTGGATATCGCAGTAACAAATCATCTTCCCATTCATCTAAATTATTCAACGGATTGTCTGTGTCTATATTCTTTTTCATGGTCTAAAAGTTATAAGTTATAAGACAAAAATAGAATTACATCTACCGTTGAAAATGGATTAATACATCAAAAACATGGATAATTCTTGTTTCTGTAGGATTTTTATGGATTATTTATATAAAAAACATCTGTTTCACGTTCTTGTTGGTCATTTCATATTGCTTTCCTGTGGTTGAAACCACAGGCTATGTTTTTAATATTGAAATAAAAAAAATTACGCAATAGAATTTCAAATATAGCCCGTGGTTTCAACCACGGGAGACGTATTGGGCGAAATTAGATTGTGGCTATACATTGCGTTCCCGTGGTTGAAACCACGGGTTATGTTTTTAATATAAAAATGAAAAAATTACGAAATTCCATATCAAATATAGCCCGTGGTTTCAACCACGGGAGACGTTTGGGAAGAAATTAGATTGCGGATATACATTGCGTTCCCGTGGTTGAAACCACGGGCTATGTTTTAATATTGAAATAAAAAAAATTACGCAATAGAATTTCAAATATAGCCCGTGGTTTCAACCACGGGAGACGTATGGGAAGAAATTAGATTGCGGATATCCATTGCGTTCCCGTGGTTGAAACCACGGGCTATGTTGCTCTTAATAGAAAATGGAAACATTAATTAATCAGCTTGCTAGGCGGGAAACCAAACTGCTTTTTAAAACATCGGCTGAAATATAGAGGATCATTAAAACCTACCAAATTAGTCACTTCTGAAACATTGTATTTTTTAGATTTAAGCAGTTCAGCCGATTTTTTTAAACGAATAGTTCTAATAAATTCGTTTGGAGCCAGATCGGTTAGTTCTTTAATTTTTCTATATAATTTAGAAGAGCTCACCCCCAATTTATCGCACAAGAAATCTGTAGAAAGATCCACTTCGCTTAAATTATCATTGATCAGATTCGTCACTTTTACCATAAATTCTTCATCAATTGGAGAATGAGTCAGCATGCTGACCTTGCCTTCTACTTCGCCTGAGAATTTTTGTTTTAGCTCTAATCTTGATTTGATCATATTTTCTATAACCGTTTTCAATAATAATGGCTCAAAAGGTTTCACTAAATAGCCGTCTGCCCCCATGTCATAGCCTTTTACTTTATCCATATTTTCAGAAAGTGCGGTCAGCATTACAACTGGAATATGACTGATAAATTCATCATTTTTAAGTTCACGGCAAAATTCCAATCCGTCCATAACAGGCATCATGACATCGGTAACACATAAGATTGGTTTAATTTGTCGGCAGATTTTTAAACCTTCTAGTCCATTTTCTGCGTCATAAACTTTATAATAATCCGATAAATAGTCCACCAAATATTTTCTAAGTTCACTATTGTCTTCGATCACCAATATTTTTTCTTTTAAATCTGTGTTCTGAATGATCTTCTTAGCTGCTTTTTCTGGAATAAGCATACTTAGATTATCATTTTTAAGTGCATATTCAAACACCTCTTTATGCTCGTACGAATCGCGGTCAATCGGAATTTCAACTCTAAAAGTACTTCCTTTTCCGGGAGTACTTTCGACGGTAATAGTTCCTTTATGAATCGCCACTAAAGATTTTACCAATGATAAACCAATACCCGATCCCGTATTATTTGCTTTACTATTGGTTGCCTGATAAAATCGTTTGAAAATTTTCTCCTGACTTTTTAACGGAATCCCAATTCCATCATCGGTTACTTCGATCACTAAAATATCTTCAACTGTATCCTTAAGTCTGATATACAAATCGACATTTCCATTTTTATTGGTAAACTTTAGGGCGTTCGACAATAAATTGTATAGAATTTTGTCATATTTATCATTGTCCAGCCAGCCGTTTATTTCATCATCTTCCGAAACAAAATTGAGCTTAATCTTTTTATTATAAGCCATTTCCTTAAAGGAATCGAAAATATTTTTAGAGTAAACCAACACATCCGTTTTTGTTACTTTCAGTTTCAATTCACCCGATTGTGCTTTTCTAAAATCCAAAACCTGATTCACCAAATTCAGTAATCTGCTGGCATTTTGATAAATTAAATTGTACCTGCTTTTTTCATAATCAGTTGCATTGCTGCTTTCGTCTAAAAGCTGTTTCGCCGGACCTAAAATAAGCGTTAACGGCGTTCTTAATTCATGCGAAATATTAGTAAAAAAACGTAATTTCTCATTATTTAATTTAATGTCGTGTTCTCTGTTTACTTTCTCGGTAAGGAGTTCTTGTTTTAAACGAATTCGGTTTTTAATTTCTTTTCTAATGAAATAAAACACACCAAATAAAAGTGCTAAAAACAGTAAAAAAGAAGTTGGGGTTAACCAAAAAGGCGGCAGGATTTTTATTTTATAAGAAACTGTTTTACTCCAAAATCCATCGCTGTTGCTTGATCTTATTTTAAAAACATAATTTCCAGGATAAAGATTGGTATATTGAACAATTCTCGAAGTACTATTTGCAGTAATCCAATGTTTATCAAATCCTTCCAGCATATATTGAAACTTATTCAGTTTTTCGTTTGCAAAAGATGGAGCCGAAAACTGAAGCGAAAAATTGCGGTTTTTATGGCTCAGTTCTATTTCTTTTCCATAGTTTAAATCTTTGGAAAGCGGAATTTCTCCATTAATTTCCATTTCTGGAAAAACTTCTTCATTCTGAATTTTAAATTCGGAAATAACTGGTAAAGGCGACCAATTATTTCTTTTCATCGCAGGCGGTGAAAAAGAAATAATTCCATTTTTTCCACCCAGAAAAATATTAGAATTATTAAAATAAAAGAACCCGCTTGAACTAAAAACGTCCAACCTGTTACCACTGTTTACGTGATAAATGCTGATATCTTTTAAATTAGATTTAACAAATGCAATGTTATTGTTATTGATATTCAGCCACAAATTCCCTTGTGCATCTGACAAGATATCTGTAATCCATTTGCCCGAAAGTTCTTTAAGATTTTTTACGGGTTCAAATTCGTTCTTTTTCGGATTGAACAAACACAATCCAAAACGTGTTGAAGCCCATATTTTACCTTTTGTATCCACCAAAACATCGCTTACATTTTCATCATGGGGCACTCCTTTTTCTTTGATAAAAAGCGACGAATAGGTTTCAATTTTTCCAGAGTTGATATTGTATTTTACAACTCCCGTTTCTGTGGCAAACCAAACGTTATTTTTGGCATCTCTTTCAATGGCATTAATCTGAAAATCCGGCAGAAGTTTGCTGGAAGTTTGTACCTGAAGCGTTTTAGTATTTAATATTACGGCTCCTTCTCCAAAAGAACCTACAATAATCGAATCATCTGTAATCTTTCTAAAAGCAAAAACCGGCGATTTTTCGAATCCTGCCTTTATTTCTCTGGAAGAATTTGTGATGTAGTTGTAAACTAATATGTTTCCGTCCCAAAGCCCGCAATAAAAGATTTTTCCATCATCAGAATAAATGCTGGCAATATCTTTTCCTGTATTGTGTAAAGGTGTTGAGCCTTTTGTATTCGAAATAAAAAGTCCGTTGTGATACGTTGCTACAATGATTTTTTCGTCGTACGTTTTAGCAAAACCTCTTATACGCGGTGCCTGATTGCCAATGGAACGCGAAATATCTTTGTTTAAAGTAAACTGATTTTCATACGGGTCATATTTGTCTAAACCGTCTTCCGTGCCAATCCATAATACGCCGGATTTGTCGAAATAAAGTGCTGAAATTAAATTATCTACCAGCGAAGTATCATCAGATAAAATAGAATAATACCATTTGTAATTCCCTTTTTGAATGTCTTCTAATTGATCACATACAAGCAATCCACCTAAAGTTCCTACCCAGTATTTTCCGTCGGGAGCTTGTGCAACGGATAAAAAATATGGGCCTAGAGCGCCTCTAATCTGTTTATTTTCTATGTATAAATTGACAAATTGATCGGTCGATTTATCCAACTTATATAAACCTTCGCGGGTTCCCACAAAAATATTGGATTTGGCATCTTCGTAAATGAAGTTAATGTATGGATTTTTTATGTTGGAATACGGAACAGAAAGTGTGTAATTATTAATTCGCACAATTGCTCCTTTGGCATCCATTGTTATTTTTGCGACACCCGATTTTTCATAACTTCCAACCCAGATATTGCCTTTTTTGTCTTCAAAAATTTCTTTTACATAATCGAAACCTTTAAGCTTAATTTTTTCAAATCGGTTTTCTTTCAAGAAGAACAGATACATACCTTTTGTTTTGGTACCTACCCAGACTCTTTTAAATTTATCTACATAAACAGATCTGACTTCATCATCGGGCAGACTGTTTGGATCTTCTTTTTTATGAAAAAAGGTCGTAAAAACATGCGTGTCCATCTGGAAAAGTGTCAGTCCTTTTCTGGTACCAATCCATAAATGATTTGAAGCTTCATCCAGTTCCAAAGCTGTAATATCATCATTATACAATTTATTTTTTCCCAGCGTCGAACTCATGTAATTTTTGAACTGATAACCGTCGAAACGATTTAATCCTGAGAAAGTTCCAAACCACATGAAACCTTTTTTATCCTGTACAATATGGCGCACCGAATTATGAGACAATCCGTTATTATCATTATAATGCGCAAATTTTATATTCTGTGAATAAGAATGATAAAAAACAGCAAAAAATAAGAATAGTATAAAGGATTTTGGTTTCATCGAAATAAATTATAAACGCAATTTAATGTTTTTGATTTAATAAATATCAAAATTATTTAACAGATAAATTATCAATCTTGTTATTTTTTACATCAATCTTAAAATGATCGGAAGGCTCGCCATTCATGGTTTTGGAAAAAATTTCTGTCCATAAAATCAGTTTAGGATCACTAGCTTTTTTTAACTGTCTGCAAACCAATTCATATTGCTTTAATCTCTTGTTTCCAATTTCAGAAAAGGCTAGTTCATCAGCATTTTTTAAACGGTAAAAATCAAAAATCATATCAAAACCAGTCCAGTCAAAATTGGAAATATTTAGAGAATTTGATTTCAACTCTTCATCAATTTCTGAGGGATTTTTATTCATTTCCAATAAATCTTTTCCTGAAAGATTTACAATTGATTTTAAAAAATCGGCTGGAAAATCTTCTGGCAGAAATCTCAACCGAACTAATTCTTTTAAATGCCAGTTTGTAAATGCTGCATAATCTTTGGCTTTTAAAATTTCTTTGTTCCAAATTTTATCACTTCTACTATTTTGTAAATGAGCATATTCTTCCTCATAAAAAGGAAATAAACTATTGAATTTAGGCACTTTACCAATTACAACCGTTTCGACTTCAAATTCAGAATCAGAATGAATCGTTAATATTTTATAAGCTGGCATATACGCAGCAAGCGAAGGCGTTTGAATATTAAACAATGTATTTCCGTTTGCTGATGTTCTTACGCCAGTATCGTTTATATGCATGTGTCCGCCAAAATGAATCTGAATTCCTGCATCTGCAAACTGCTGTGCTACTTCTTCGTCTGGAACTCTATGTAACTGCATTTTATCGGCACCAAAAAGCTGTTTTAATTCTGGCGAGGCATTATCATTAAATTCCACCATCGGGTAATGACTAAAAGCAATCAGTATTTTTCCTTTTTGTTTCGCTTCCGCGGAAACCTTCTTTACCCAGTTTAATAAATGGTTTTTATAAATCAGAACGTTATTGTAACCTGTATTGGCTCCCGAAAAATCATGTGGATCATCTAGTTTTCCTGATAATTTCTCATTTGGAACATAAGCATTGGCATCAATCGCCAAAAGCCAGATTCCTTTAATGGGTTCAACGAGATAACTTGCATCCGGCAGAAACAAATTGGTGTTTTTAATTAGATACGTTCTTTTTTCTAAAACAGATTCTTTTTGAGCTTCTTCAAAATTATATTGTTCATAAGTATAGTTGGAAAAAGGCGTTTCCCAATATAAATCGGTCTTTTTAGGAAAAAAACCAAAATCTCTCATTTCGTTAATGGTTTCCTTATAACCCCAGTTTTTTATATCGGCAGTAATAATGGGTTCGAGTTCGCTTTTGATTTTATTGAGGTTATTTTTTGAACTGCTGATGATCTGCTCTTTTCCGTCTTTACCTAAAAAATCAGTTTTAGCCGCATCTTGCGAAAATGGTCGTACAACATCATGATTTCCTGTTGTAACATAAAAGGAAAGAGCGTATTTTAGAGAATATTCGTTGAGTATTTTTTTCAATCCGCGAACGTGAACGGGCTGTCCGTCATCGCTAAAATCGCCCGGAAGTACTACTTGTTTAATGCCTCTTTTGACAATATTATCTAAGGCTTCTAAAAAGGCAAAATAATTTTCATTGAAAATTCTGGTAGAATGCAATTGAGCATTCATCGTCCTAATATTGGAATATTCTCCCGTAACCGGATTTTTGATTCCCTGATAATTATTATCTTCAAATTTTGCAAAAATATCTTGTAAATGAACATCGGCTATAAAAGCAATTTTAACTTCTTTTTTAGCGGTCTGCTGTGATTTGCAGGAATATAAAGAAAGTAATAGTACTAGTATAGCCGATATTCTAAACATTTATTTTGTATTCTAATTTTTAATAATTATCTGTTACTTGTATTTTTTTTTTTAGATTATACCGATTATATATCCATGAAATGTCCTTAAAATTAGACGCGGATTAAACAGATTCGCTAACGCGAAGACGCGGATTAAAACGGATTTTTATTAATCTTTTAAAAAATACAAATAGATTATCCGTTTTAACCCGCGTCTTTACGAAGTAAATCCGTTCAATCCGCGTTCTTACTTAAAGGATAATTCTATTACTTTTTAATATATGCTTCTAATTTATCTAAAGTATTTAATTCGGTTTCTCTTGCGCTCGAAGAAATGATTTTTGTTTCTAATGTTTTTGCAGGTTTTGAGATTAACAAATATTGCGTTCCGTCATCTGTAGTTTTCTCATAATCTTTCGGATTGTACATAATTGCTGCTCCAATCTCGACGATTTCTGCTGCGACATCTTCTGGATGTTTTCCCCAGACTGCGATATAATTGGTTCCTTTTTTAGTTCCAAAATCTTTGAAATAATTGATTCCTGTAGCAAATTGTACTTTTTCTCCGTTTAAAGAAACAGCTTCTACTTTTGCTTCTCTTTTACCAGAAAACACCGTAACACGAACTAAAATGTCAACTTTTTTTCCTTTGTAAGGCACCCCTCTTGAAATCATTTCCATCCACGAAGTCGTATCAGTTTTTCCAACACGTGCTAAACGATTTGTTACCGGATTTAAAGGCACAACTTTTTCGCCATCCCAAAGTTTTACACCTCCCAAACCTACAGTTGATGCTACTTTATAGTAATCTGCTCCCCAGCCTTCTTTTTGCTGTGCAGGCGTTGGATACCAATTTGCTTTTCTCAATTCTAGACCTGGTTTCGCTTTAGAATAAACATCAATCGCAACTTTATCGCTGAAGTAAATTCGCAAAGCCATCCATTCATTTTCGACCGCAGGCCCGTGATGTCCAATTGTTTTGTATAAATCTCCCGTTTCTGAACCAATATCTGTCAGATAGGTAATTTTATCAGACTTCATATACAAACTTGTATCTGTATTATTTTGTCCAAAACAAATGCCGCAAAAAAGTAAAGTGGTCAAGATTGATAATCTCATAATTTCAATTATTAATAGTTTAAAATTTAATTTTCGTAAATTTAAACTAACATTTCAATACTTTCACTATTACGCAAACGATTTCTCAATAAATAATCATTTTGTTATAAAAAAGGGGTAAATACAATAACAAAAACTAGATCGCAAAATGTTTTTGTATTTATTGCTAAAGGATTCTTAATTATTTTTAACACATAGAAACATAGATTTTGATGCTTTTTAAGAGGCGTTTCACTTGCATTAACAAACATAGCCTATGTGTGAGAAACTAAGTTTCTTTTTGTTGTCTTTTTATACACAACTAAACTATGTTTCTATGTGTTGGATTCTTTCTTAATTACACCCAGCGGGTTATATTATTTATCTGCTGCTTTAACCAAAGTGAAATTTATTCCTAAAGGATTCTTAGCTATTTTACAGATTAATGGATATTCTGGATTTTTGATAATCCACATTTCAGTTTCATCAATCTGTGCGATTACATGTAAAGCTTCAATTAATTTTCCGTCAATCGAAACACCGTTTTTGTCTTCGTTTTTATCTAAAACATAAGTCGTATTATTATAAACGAATGAACTATTTTTTACTAAATCCTGATATGCCGATCTTGAAATCATAAAAAAGGTTTCTGTAGGTTTTAAGTTTAAAACTGGGGCGTATTCTCCTTGGTTAAAACTTAAGGCATTTCCGTTTTTTACTGCTTCAGGAAGCATGACAATACTGCTTTTTACGCCTCTGGTTTCCAGTTTAAAAGTTAGTCCGTCACCTGCCGTTTGAGCTATAAGTGATAAAGTTCTGGTTTGGCCGTGCAGTTTGCAGACGTAATTTAGTTCTGTATTGTTTTTTAGTGTTGGAATGTAATTCTGCGCTGTTCCTTTTTGATAAACGATACAAAAAAGAATCATTAAAAATATATTTTTCATCTTGCTTATCATTTTATTTAGCTGGTGGTAAAATAGTAGTTCCCCAAGCCGAAGGTTTAGAGTCCATTTCTAAAACTAACTCTCCTCCGTTATTAATATCATTGTGTAAAATCCATGCTTTGTTGTATGGTTTACCGTTTAAAGTAGCCGCTTTTATGTATTTGTTTTTATCGTTCATTTTTTTAGCGCTGATTTTAAAACTTTTTCCATTTTCTAATTGCATGGTTGTTTCTTTTATCAAAGGCGTATTAATCAGATAATAAGGCTGTCCGGCATTTGGATATAATCCCATCATGTGAAAAGCGAGCCAGGAAGACATCGCGCCCGAATCATCATTGCCTGGAAGTCCTTCTCTTGAAGTGTTGAAATTGTTTTTGATAATCGTTCTGATTCGGTCACTGCTCAAATACGGTTTCCCGATCCAGTGATACAAACAAGGCGTTAAAAATGAAGGTTCATTGGCTACATTATACAATTCTGAATTAAAGAACGTATTAAGCCTTTCTTCAAAAGCTTTTTCTCCTCCTGATTTACGAACCACTTCGGGAATATCATGCGGAATACTAAAGGAATATTCCCATGAATTTCCTTCGTAGAAAAACACGCACCAATGGCACACATACCAAGGTGATTCGATAATTACGGGCGTATATTTAAAAGTAGGTTTCTGGATTTTTGATTCTCCAAAAACAACATCATCGAGCCATTTTCCGTCTTTGTCTTTTGGCATGATAAAACCTTTGGCTCCGTTATTTTCGTAATCAGAACGCCATAAATTCTGCCAGCTGTCTGCTTGTTTAATGTATTGATTGTACAAATCTGTTCTGCCTAATCCTTTTGCTACAACGGCAATATTATAATCGTTGTAAGCATAATCGATTGTTCGGTTTCCTGCGCGGTCTGTGCCGAAGGGAACGTATCCTAATTTTAAATAATCTATTAACCCGCCCCTTCCTTCTTTTTCTTCATTTCCTCCCGGCGGAACTGTTGCGTCTTTGAGCATTGCTGCAAGCGCGAGTTCGTAATCTATTCCTTTTAAGTTTTTTACAAAAGCATCGGCCAGAACAACTTCAGCATTTGAGCCGCCTTGCGTTCGTCCATTGTCGTTACCGCTTCTTCCTTCCGGTAAAAAACCTTCGCGTTTGTAAATATTGAGCATGGCATTTATAATTTCGACTTTACGCTTAGAATCTATCAGTGTAATTAAAGGGCTTGAGGTTCTAAAAGTGTCCCAAATCGTATAAAAATCATCGTAATACGGTTCATCATTTGTCCATAAGGGATTTTCTCCGGTTCTATCAACAGGCATAATCATTGTGTGATATAAACCTGTGTAGAACATTTTTTTATATTCATCTGAAGTGTCTGCAGAAAGCTGAATTCGGTTTAATAAGTTTTCCCATTTATTTTCTAAGGTGGATAAAACGGTATTAAAATCCCAATGCGGAATTTCAACCTCAATATTATTTTTGGCTTTTAATTCACTTAAAAAGGAGATTCCTATTTTGACATTCAGTTCTTCTTTTCCTGAATTTCCGAAAGAAAGTAATGCTGCTGTTTTTTTTCCTGAATCAAATTGGGCTTTTTGATTATTATAAAATTTTCCGTCTTTAAAAGTTACATATTTTGCAATTGGCTGATCGAAAACGGCCCAAAAATAAACCGTATAAGCGCGTCCGTTGTTCCAGCCTCCTCTGATTCTGCTGTAACCTCGAACTTCGGTATCAGAAACAATTTCGATCTGCGAACCTACAAACTGCTGTGCTTCTCTGGCGTCTGGAATCTTTTCTTCTCCAAGAAAAAATCCCGGATCTATTTTTAATTCTTTTGATGTATTTTTTGGATAAGTGATACGGTAAAATGATACTTTTTCGCCTGTCGTTATTTCGGTTTTGATTTTATTTTCTTTGAAAATAGTTTCATAGTAACCCAGTTTTACATTTTCGTCTGCTCTAAACGAAGTCTGATCCATTTTATCCAAAGCACCAGAAAATGGCATAATCTGAATGTTTCCGTATTTTGGTCCTCCGCCTGTCCCGCTTACGTGCACTTGGCTGAAACCAGTTACTTCTTTTGGCATTGGCAGCCAGCCACTATTCGGACTAGAGGTACAATCTGGACTTGGTTTTACCATTCCGTATGGACACGACGGGCCTATAAAAACCCTGCCGACTCCTTCTGATCCAATCATTGGGTCGACGTATTGATGAACGGTTTTCTGAGCGTTACTTGTAATTGTTGTAAGAAATGATATTCCTAAAAAAAAGATAAACTTGGATGATATTTTCATTGTTGTTATTTCTGTTTTTTTGTTGGGGTTTTTAATTATTTTTAATATTTCTCAAATAACTATAATTATATATTTCTTTGTGTTAATAGGGTTTTAACCCAACGTTATATTACTGTTTTTCTGGATTTGGATTATTTGCCATTTCTAAAATTAACTCGCCTCCATTTGTAATTTCTTGATGCGAAAGCGTAAAATCTTTTACTGCTTTATTGTTGTATTTTATGTGTTTTATATACACATTTTCAACATTGTTATTATTGGCTTTGATGATAAAAGATTTGCCTGAATAATATTTCGGATTTAGGTCTATCGTGATTGTATTGAATATTGGACTTCCTATTTGGTAAACGGCCTCTTTATCTGTTCCGCCGTTCATTTGAAATAAACCTAATTTCAGCAATACATTCAAACTTCCCATTAATCCTTGGTCTTCGTCGCCATTATAACCTGTAGCAGGCGACAATCCGCTGAAAGTTTCTTTGACAACGTTTCTGGTCCAAAATTGTGCTAGATCTGGTCTTCCTAATACCGTAAAAATATTGGAGGTCTGCATAGAAGGCTGATTTCCAAAATTTACAGGAATTCTGCTAAATTCTGGATGTAATTCTGCATCATGCGATGTACCAGAAGTATACTTTTGTTTTTTGGCCGTTTCAAATTGGGCATTCAATTTTTCAACAGCTTTTTCTTTTCCTCCCATTAAAGTGGCTAAACCTTCAATATCGTGCGGTACAAACCAAGTTGACTGTGCGCCATTCGATTCTATAAATCCATTTTCATATTGGTACGGATCATAATTTTTACGCCATTTTCCTTGTACGTTTTTCGGACGCATCCAGCCTATTTTTTCGTCAAAAACATTTTGATAATTTTTGGCTCTTTTCATAAAATAATCGTAATCTTCCTGATGATTTAGTTTTTTAGCCAATTGCGCCAAAGTCCAATCTTGATACGCATATTCTAAAGTCTGGCTTGCACCATCTTCATGGCTTCCGAAATTACCATCGGGAAGCGGATAAGGCACATATCCTTTTTCTAAGTAATATTTTAATCCACCGCCAATATTGGTATTATGTTCATATCCTGCTTTTTCCATAATACCTCCCGGCATATGATTTTTTTTGAGCGCGATATAAATCTCTTCTAAATTTTCTTTTACAATTCCTTTTTGAACGGCGCTAACAATAAAAGGTGTTGCCGAAGCTCCAGTCATTACATAAGTATCATTTCCTCCCGAAGGCCCGCGCGGGATTATGCCTCCGTCTTTGTAATACTGCATTAACGAATAGACAAATTCTTCCATAATCTCCGGATAAACCAATCCCCAAAGATTATTTATGGTCCATTGTGCGCCCCAGAAAGCATCTGAATTGTAATGATTGAATTTTGGTTTTCCATCAGCGTTTAAAGGCAAATGTCCTACTCTGAATTTTTCTCCTGTATTGTCAGGATAGGCTCCATTTGCATCACTAATCATTTTCCTCCCTTGAAGGGCATGCCAAAGATCCGTGTAAAATCTTCTTTGATCGGTTTGCGTTCCGCCTTCTACTTTTATTCTTCCTAATAAATCACTCCATTCTTTTCTGGAATCGGTCACCGTTTTATTAAAATCCCAATGGAATAATTCGGTTTCTATATTGTTACTGGCATTTTCGACTGAAGTATATGAAATACCAACTTTCATTAATATTTGTTCTTTCGCTTTATTAAAATTAACTAAATAATTACCTGTGCCATTATCTCTTTCTATGGAAGTAATTGGTTGATTGGTTTTAATTTTAAAAAATACGGTTAATGGTTTTGGACGTCTGAAATTGGTACTCAAAACTAATGATCCTGAAAGTTCAAAATCGTTGTTTTTTTCTAATTTTCCATTGGTGTTTTCACAAGGTCCTAAAATAGTTTTTAAATTAAAAAGAACTGCTTTTTGTGCCTTTGTCGGAAAAGTATATTTATGAAAGCCAACTCTTGGCGTGCTGGTTAATTCTGCCGTTATTTGATATCTCTCCAATTTTATGGAATGATATCCTGGCGTTATAATTTCGTTTTGATGACTGAACTTAGAATAAAAATCTTTAAAAATTGTCTGTTTGTTTTCTGATGCTATTGTAACGGGCATAACCGATACGCCAGACATCTGCCATTCGTGAACGTGACTGAAACCCTTAACTGTATCTGTAGTATATTTATAACCGCCTCCCCAATCGCCTTTAATTTCGCTATCTGGATTTAAGTTTACCATACCAAACGGACGGCTTGCTGATGAAAAGTAAAACCATCTAGAATTTTCGGTGTCCAACAACGGATAAACCATGTCTGATAACTGTTTCTTTTTTAAAGCAATAGTTTTCTGAGCATTGCATGACACTAAAAAAATAAGGGTTAAACCTATTCCAATGCGTCCTATTTTATAGATTTTTTTTAGTTCCATTTATTCTGCTTGTATTGTTGGGCAATATGGGTTTATACAGGATTTTTATCAGGATTTACCTGAGAATTATGGGATTATAATGTATTCTCAAAACATAAGTTCAATGAATGTTACAAAGCTTAATCTTTCGTTGATTTTCCGAAACTGCATTCGATTAAGCTTTGTCTTCATTCAAAAAATAAAACTAAACTGATTATCACGAGCAACTGAACAAATCAGTTTTCTTTTAGTAAAAAAGGAGAAGAATTTTGACGCTCTTCTCCTTTCAAAATTAAAATTGGGTTATAAATGCGTACTTAACTAATCTTATTTTTAATAACCATCATTCTGTGTCAGAGCTGGGTTTAAAACCATTGCTGTAGTTGGAATTGGGAAAACGCGTCGATATAAATCTGTATTGGTTTTGTAACCCCATTGTCCTTCATATTTTCCAAAACGAATCATATCGTTTCTATGCCAAGCTTCCTGAGCAAATTCACGGCTTCTTTCTGCATACAATTCTTCTAAAGTTACACCGCTTAATGCTGCTGAAGTTGTACGATTCGAACGAACCAAATTTACTAATGCTTCTGCACTTTGTCCTAATGTTACACCGCCGCCACGAAGAATTGATTCGGCTTTCATTAAAAGTACATCGGAATAACGCAAGAAAGGAACGTCGTTGTTTTGATTACGATTTGTTGAAGTTGCATCTGGATAAAATTTAATATTTCTGTATCCCATGTTCCAAGCAATTTCATCATTTCCAAGATCAAATAATGGTACACTTTGGCGAGGTATGATATTTGGCGTTAAATTTACCTGATAGGTATACGGTGCACTACCATCTGATCCTGTATAGAATTGATCGTATCCTTTTTTGGTTGTAGTAACCATTACCGGAGTAACACCATCATTCATAAACTGAAGACCTGTAAGCCATTGTCTATTACGAATATCATTTGGATCATTAAAGTAAGCATAAAATTCAGGCAGCGTACTTCTTGGTGCACTCGGCGTATAAGAAAGACCGAATTTGGCTCTTTCTGAACGCGGTACATCATAACGGGCGTGATACATTTGTCCGTTGAAACCAACGGTAACTGCTGCTGGATCATAAGGAATTGCAAAAATGAATTCTTTCATTTGCGGCCCGTTATTCGGATAAAACATTTGAAGATAAGTTGCTCTTGGTTCAACAGCATACAAACCAGAGTTAATTACCTGATCGCAGGCTGCTATACAATCATTGTAGCGTTGTGTTCCTGTATATATTTCTGCATTCAAATACAATTTGGCTAACATTGCATTAGCTGTCTGTCTGTTTGGTCGTCCGTAAGTTGTAACTCCTGCAGCAGGATTCAAGTTAGGAACAGCGCTTTTTAATTCGCTCTCAATAAAATTGAAAACTTCTCTTCTAGGCGTTTTGGCATGAGAAGTAAAATCTCCATATAAAGTATCCAAAGGCACATCTCCATAGCTGTCCATTAACATATAATAGGAAATAGCACGCATGGTTTTCAACTCAGAAATCAACGTTTTTTTATCTGCACCTTCTGGCATTGTTTGTCTTAAAATAGAAATTGCCTGATTGCTTGTTCCGATAACTTTAGACGACCAGTCCCAAAGACTTCCTATGATACCATTATCTGCATTCCAATCGTGATAATGCATCGCGATATAGTTTCTATTGTCAAACCAGTTACCTCCTCGTGCAGGCAGAATAGCTTCGTCTGTAGATAAAGACTGCGACCACCACCAGGCAAATGAAAACTCTCCTCTGAAAGCAGCATAAACTGGACCTGTAGTTTGAATGTATTGTGTTGGATTTTGTGGAAAAACTTCAGGCGTCAATTGTGTTGTAATAGGCACTTCTAGATCATCACAAGACCAGATTAAACCAGCCATAAGTACTGGAAACCCTATATATTTTAAAATATTTTTCATAATTTTTAGCATTTAATTTTTAGAAGATCACATTCACACCAAACATATATGTTCTGGTTTTTGGATAGAAATTATTAGAATCTACTCCTGGAGCAGTTCCTCCTTGTTCAACTTCTGGATCAATTCCTGTGTACTTGGTAATTACAAATACGTTATTTATGGTCTGATAAATACGTACACTGCTAATATACCTGCCTACTTTTCCAAAATTATACCCCAAAGTCATGTTGTCTAATCTTACATAACTTCCGTCTTCTATAAATCGAGACGAATATTTATAAGAGTTTAAGTCATTTGGTGACTCATTACCTGCGTCTACTAAGATATTATTGGTCATTGCTGTACTTGGCCTGAATAAATCGGCACGAGTTGCATTGAAAATTTTATTACCAAAAACTCCTCTGAAGAAAATACTTAAATCAAATTTTTTGTATTGAAAGTTATTTGCCCATCCTACTAATAATTTTGGCTGTGCACTTCCTACATAATGGTAATCAACTCCATTTAAAGGTGTTGTAGTTAAATCACCATCTTTATCATAATATTGTGAAACTCCATCAGCATTTTTTCCTGCATATTTTAAGGTAAAGAACTGCCCTAGAGGTTTTCCTTCTTTAAAAATTTGTAAAGTACTTCCTGTTTGTCCGCCTCCATCTGGCTGTACGCGACGAATCGAATCTCCTCCAACAAAGAATGGACTAGTTAATTTTACGATCTCATTTTTGTTATGAGCCAAATTTAAATTAGTTGTCCAGCTGAAATCTGCCGTTTTTATTGGAGTTGTACTTAAACTAACCTCAATACCTTTATTAGACATTGTTCCTCCATTTGCTACAATTGATCCTACTGGTACAAGTACAGGATTCACATTGTAATTAAAGATCATATCTGTTGTTTTTTTGTCATAGACATCAACAGATCCAGTTACTTTTCCTTTTAAGATAGAGAAATCAACTCCAATATTTGCTGTAGCTGTTTTTTCCCATTTCAAATCAGGGTTTGCTGCTTGGTTTGGTCCATAAGCTCCAATTTGCTGTCCGTTATAATAGAAAGTCCCTAAACTTCCAGAAATAAACTGAGCTGTGTAAGCATTAAATCCAGATGAATTTCCTGTTACACCCCAGCTTCCACGGAATTTTAAATCACTAAAAAAGTTCTGATTCTGCATGAAGCTTTCTTTGTCAACTCTCCAAGCACCACCTACAGAAGGAAAATATCCCCATTGGTTATTTGCTCCAAACATAGACCCGCCATCTCTTCTGATTGATCCTTGTAAAAGATATTTGTCTTTGTAATTGTAATTAACACGTCCAAAATAAGCTATTAAACGCGTTTTTTGATACGCTTTACTATCTCCAAAATTCACTACATAACCATTAACTGAAGTATAATTACTTAAAGCTAAGTTATTATACCCAACATTGTCTACAGGAAAGTTTGTTGTTGTAGCCTGAAAACCGTCTCCCAATGTATTTTCCTGCCAGGAGTAACCTGCTACAGCTTTTATTTTATGTTCTCCTATTGCTTTATCCCAAGTAAGGAAACTTTCAATAATATTATTTCTGGTTTCGTAAGAATTTCTCAATGCAGAACCATTTACACCAAAATTAACCAATGTTTTTGTCAAAGGTGGATCTGGGTTGTTGTAAAAGTTGGCACTATTGTATTGTGAGTAATAACTATCATAAAATTCACCGTGAGCAGATGTTAATCTTTGGTGCGCTAAATTCAAATTATACGTAAAACCAAACGGAAGTTTAACTTCTGCAGTAAGGTTACCTACAAGGTTATCTGTTTTAGTTTCATCAGTTCCATGTTCAATTAAAGCTACTGGATTAAAGTATCCTGGGCTGGTAAAGTTTTCATAAAAACTTCCATCATCATTTCTTACAGGAGAAACAGGAAGATAACTAGCTGCCTGCAAAAGAGCTGTATTTCGCTGTGGTACATTTTTATATTTTGTACTAGAATTAGTAACATTTAAACCAAATTTAACCTTATCATCAAAAGCAAATTGTTCAACAGATAAACGTGCAATGATACGAGAAAAGTCACTTTTTAACATTACCCCTTCTTTATTAAGAGAAGTAATACTTGCAGTGTAGTTTCCATGATCGCCGCCGCCGCTCATAGACAAGTTATGACTGCTTGACGCAGCACGTCCTGATCTTAAAATTGCTTTTTGCCAGTTTGTATTCGCTCCTTTATCATTTTCTGGAGTAAAGTTCAAATTATTTCTAGTGGTAAAGTCTCTCAGCTGATCGGCGTTCATCATGTCCAGATTATTTGAAACTTCTTCCCAGCCCGCATAACCATTGTAAGCAATCTGCGTTCTGCCCTTACTTCCTTTTTTTGTTGTTACCATGATAACTCCATTGGCAGCACGGTTACCATAAATTGCCGTTGCAGCGGCATCTTTAAGTACGTCTATTGTCGCAATATCATCTGGTGAAATTACGGAGATATCTACTCCTGGAATTCCATCAATTACATAAAACGGACCTTGAGAACTATTTAATGTCGAGGCTCCACGCAAAACTACAGATGCCGTTTTTGTAGGGTCGCCGCTGGATGAAATGTTTAAACCAGAAACTTTACCCTGCAAAAGCTGTCCAACATCACTAATTGCTCCTCTGTTCAAATCTTCTGCCTTAACAGAAGTTACAGCGGTCGTCAGGTTTTTACGAGATCCTTTTCCATAACCTACTACTACAACTTGCTCTAAGTTGGTGGTTGTAGATTGTAATTTAATAGAATAATTTGTTTTTGTCCCGTCTAATTTTACAGGCTGATCCTCAAATCCAATAAAAGAAAATACAAGTGTTGTGTTTTTGTTTGAAACAGAAATTTTAAATTTCCCATCAAAATCTGTTGTTACAGTATTCGTTGTACCTTTTTCAAGTACGTTGGCGGCTGGCAGAGGAATGCCTTTGTCATCTAATACTACACCAGACACTTCTGTTTTTTGTGCCCAGGTATTAATTGAGAAGCCAAAGAAGAAGGCTAATAATAAAAGTTTAAGTTTTTCCATTGTAATATTGGTTAATTGGTTAAATAGTATTGACGAAATTAATGGTAAAGAAATGTTAACAAATGGACAAGTTATTCATAAACATGGATAATTTCTTTAAAGTCAATAGTGGTAAGGCTTTTCAAAGTTTTATTTCTAAAATTATATAGTCAAAAACTTATTAATTAATCGATTTCGTAAAAATTTCAGGTCATATATTTAGTAGAGTTTAAGGTAATAGTTAAAAGTTGAAGTTATATTTTATTTACATACGTATAAATTACGCTCTAAGTAATTTTTTTATTTATTTTCTGACCATTTGATTTCCCAATTTTTAATTAATTCTCTTTCTTTGGTTTCATCAAAAGGAGTATTATTTACGGTAGATTTCTTTAGCGCTTCTAAAAACATTTTCCATCTCGGCCAGTAAAATCCTTTATACATTCCCTGCCAAGATCTAGAAGCATAATCATTTAAATGACCTTCTCCGCCCCAAAGCGTAATTAGCGTTTTGGCATTTTTTACGTATAAATCAGACACTGCAGCAGAACTGCCATAATCTGAAGCCGATTTTACCCATTGATCCAGACTATTTAATGGCTGTGCCGACATCATTTTATCAATATCCAAAGCTTGTCTTTCTATCTTTTTAAAGAGCTGATCTCCCTTTGAAATATCTTTTTGTTGATAGGCTTTTACACATTCCATCAAATCTTCATCAATACAAAGTGAATAATAATGTCTTGAAGCATCTATTAAATCGTAATGAATGAAATTCTTATTATCAAATTTTTTGGCTTCTTTGGTTAAAATATCCAAAGCTTCTTTTAGTTTTTTCTTATCTCCAGGATTTCCTTTAAACTCTGTAATTGATGCAGTCGGACGTTTAAATAACAAATACGCTCCAGCCCTATCATTCCACCAGCGTGTTTCCCAGTACTTGACATTATAAACTGATTCTAACAATAATTCCCATGCCTGAAAAACAGATTTTGAAGTTGTTTGTCCGTATCTCGCATTTAAATATTTGGTCAGCCAGTCGTTTATAGGCTGTTCTCCTTTACTCCAAGGCAGATCATAAATATATTCGTAAACAATTGAATTATTATTTAAACCTTCTGGCATTGCGCCGTAGCCCACCACATTTCCTCTATTCGGATTTTTTAGTAAACTAGTTAATTCATTTTTATAGAAATTCAAATCTCCATATACAGGATTCGATCCCCCATAATTATGTACATAACCGTACGTCCATTGTTTGCCATAAAAAGCTTCTTGATTTTCCCATACTTTATATCTGTCGTTGGCATAATCCTGAACCATCAATCTATCATTTGGTACTTTACTTAAAAATGCGCTTGTAGCTTCTTTTGTCCAGAATTCTTTATTATCTCCAAAAAGCCATCCCTGCATAACCCAAACTGCACCCGGTGCTGCTTCATTAATAGTTTCATAAATCGCACTTCCGTAATTTGAAAGTTCTTCATATTTATTATGTTCCGAAACTGGAGGCTCAATCTCGTTAAAAGAATCAGCCAGATAGAAATTGGACTTCCCGTACATTTTAGTGTAAATTTCAATAAAGCGTTTTCCTATTTTTTTAAATAAAGGATCTTTGGAATCTAATAGAAAAGTACTTGCAAAACCACCTCCCGACCACGACTTCAATTCGGTTATTTTAGCTTCTGGATGTTTTTCTGCGAAAGCTTTAGGAACATAACCGCTAAATGCCGGTACAACAGGATGCATATCTAAAGCTCTCATACGTTCCAATATTTTCTTTTGAAGCTCCTCTTTTTTAGTAAACCATTCTTGTGGCAAAGGCCCTTCAAGACTATTGATATTTCCCATACGCTGCCATGGCAAAAAAGCTGGTCCTGCAAAATGCGATTCTAATTGAGTGTTAGTCAAACCATATTCTTTCCATAACTCCTGCCAAACTGCTTCCTGTCCTTCCATCGCGGTTGGAAGATTGATTCCGTGCATAGCCATCCAATCGATTTCCTGTTCCCAGCGTTTCCAATCCCACCATGGAGTTGTGTAGCCAAAAGTACAGGCATTTAAATATTCCCTGTATTCAAATGGCGTATTTACTTTCTTTGAATATTTAGGCCAAGTTTTGGGTAAAGCAACTCTATTTCCTTCCCAACTTACTAAAACAGCACTTATATCTCTTAGAAAATTATAAGCGGCATAACAAATTGCAGTGTTGTTTGAACCCGTTATTTTTACTCGATTGTTTGTTGTTTCAATTTCAAACCAATCTGATTTTTTATTGTCTTTGTTTTCAATAATACTTAATTCAAACTCGCTGGCACGATTTCCTATTAATCTTTCTATTGCTTCAAATGCGCTTTTTGTTTTTTCATCGTTTTTAGAATATCCTTTAAACGCACAAAAAAATAACAGCGTAAAAACGGATACAGCCAATTTTAAAGAATGGTGTTTTTTAATTTTAAAATTCTCACTTTTCATATAAATCATGTATTTATTAATTGTGTTAATTTATTCAGCCTGATAAAAAAAGGGAGATTAAATACTAATTAATCTCCCTATCAAATAAACCTAACAAAAAAATGTATTACTAATTAACAATCTTATTTATTAAATTCAGAACTAAATAATGGGATGTAGAACTGAAAATAAAATTATAGTTATTACTGTTGTTTAAGATGGATTTATCAATCAAAAGCATAGACATATTCGCTCGAATAAGCTGCTTCTATTATAAAAAGGTTTAATTGAGGAAAAAAATTAGTGTAGTGGATTTTAATTATTGGAATTCTTTACTTTATCCAATTTATCTTTTAGCAAGGCAGCAGAAAAAGGTTTTAGGATGTAATCATTTAAATACTCATATCCTACATGCTCTTCAATACTAAAATTAACTGATGCCGTTAATGCTATAATGGGAATCGATGCTTTTCTTTTATTAGGAAGACTTCTTATCATTTTTGATGCCTCGAAGCCGTCCATCAACGGCATGTTTATATCCATCAGTACAACATCGTAATCATTAGAAATAACAGCATCTAAAGCTTCTTTTCCATTATTGGCTATAACAGGTTCAATATCCCACTTATTAAGCAGTTTTTTAATAACCAGAATATTTATTGCATTGTCTTCTGCCACTAAAACCCGCAATGAACCGATTTCTTTTTCAGTGGAAGATTCAGCAGCAACATTAATAAACTCAGGTTTTTTGATCTCTTTAAAAGTTAACGAGAAACTCAATTGCGTTCCCTGCCCTTCACTGCTTAGAATTTTCAAATTGCCGCCTTTAAGATTAATTAATCTGCTGGCAATAGTAAGTCCTAAACCTGTACCATAAAACTGTCTGTTTGATTTTCGGCTTTTCTGCACATAAGGATCAAGGATCTGACTTTGCTGTTCGGGCGAAATACCTATACCAGTATCCTCAACGATAAATAAAACCGTAATCTTCTCTTCATTTCTTCGAGAAATTACTGTTTCCATCTTAACACTGCCTTTAGCCGTAAATTTAACTGCATTTCCCACTATATTAAATAAGATTTGCGAAAGCCTGTCTTTATCTCCTAATAATTTTATATTTTCAAGTTCGGGATCGCATTTAAAATTAAACTCGATCATTTTAGCTGTCGTTTCTGGAATAAATGATTTGTAAATATTCTGCAGCAGCAGATCCAATCGAAATGGATCCTTTTCCAAAACTACTTTATCAGCATCTATTTTATTAAAATCTAAAATATCATTGATAATAAACATTAGATTTTCTGCAGAGAACCGCAGTACTTCAAGGTTTTCTTTTTGTCCGGGTTTCAAGTCATCCATTAACAGCATTTCTGCCATTCCTACAACAGCATTTAAAGGAGTACGCAGCTCATGAGACATTGTGGAAAGAAAATTCGTTTTGGCCGATGCAATATCCTGAGCATCTTTTAGTGATTGCTTAAGACTTAGACTAAGCAGCCTCTCTCTTTGGTTAGTTCTTTTAAAAGCATTAAAAAAATAATAATGAACAAAGAGCAGACTAAAAAAATTATAGACAAATAAGAAGTTGAAAGTTTTGATATTTAAGTGCTGATTGACCTGCATGAAATCAATCCCTGTGTAATCCGTTAAAAACACCATAGCTGTTATCGGAAGTATATTTAAAAGAGAATAAATAATTCCCCAGCGAGTTCCTAAAATATAATAAGCAACGGAGATAATAACCAAAATGTACTGCAGTGTCACCAAATTTACACCCTGCCTTAAAGTTACAATGGCAGACCAAATAATAAAACTAATAGTAAATATGTAGAAATGTCCGAGTATTCTCCATGAAACCCCAAAGAGCAGTAAAATAAGTGTTATCGTTAAAAATGCCAATACTAAAGCACTTCGCCAAATATAAAAACTCTCCGCCTCACCAATGAGTAAGCAAAGTGAAATGATACGCTGGAAAATAAATAAAATTAATATTATCGTAAATAATTTTATTCTGGCTTTATTCAGGATTCCCTCCTCTCTGGCCAAGGCTGCTGTGTAATTTAATATCAGATATCGGAACATTTTATACAATTAATACAGCAAATACATTTTATTTATAAGCTGATATATTAATAACACAGGTAAAACAATCAATAATAGTTCAAAAAAGATAATAATAAAACTTCAGAAAACTTAAAAATTAAACTATAATCTTACAACCGAGTTGTTAATTTACAAAAAAAAATATAATTACACTTTCACTTTATCTTCTTTCTTCCGCCGTATGAATTTCTGACTTCCATTACAAAATCAACTTATTAATCATCCCATTGAATATAAAACCATGAAAAGGCAGTACAGAGTACCAATATAACTTGCCCAATATTCCTCTAGGCTTAAAAGTAGCGGCCTGGTACAAAGTATTATTAATGATCTTAAATTCCAGCCAAGCTTCACCAGGCAGTTTCATTTCGGCATATAAAATAAGTTTTCCTTCTGCCTTACCAGCATATACCACCCGCCAGAAATCCAAAACATCACCTGCATGTATTTCTTTTTTATGAGTCCGTCCTCTTCTAGTGCCGACGCCTCCAAAAACTTTATCTATAAATCCACGAATATCCCAAAGCCAGTCTGCGTAATACCAGCCCGTTTGACCGCCAATTGCCCAAATTCTTTCAATGGTATATTCCCTATTTATAATTTCTCTTTTTCTTCGGTCGATAAAACAGTCTTTTTTTGGAACTTTGAGATATCTCGCAACATTACCCTTAAACTGCCCGCTGATCTGAGAATCTTTCCAGCTCGAAACCACTGCATCTTCATTTATTTTTATCAAAGCCCTTTTAAGTGCCTGCTCGTAGCTGATTGGTTCTACGCCTAATAGAGTATTTATGCGGTTATCACTGCAAATTACTTCCACTTTCATACTGCTGACCAAAGCCGAAGCAAGTTTAAAAGAAGTAGAAGTTACAAAATACAGCCAGTAAGAAGAGAGTTTCGGGGTCATTACCGGCACAGTAAAAATATATCTTTTAAGATTTTTTGCTTTGGCAAAACCTTGCAGCATCTCTTTATAGGTTAGTATATCTGGTCCGCCTATATCAAAACTTTGACTGTAGGTTTTTGGATTAAGCAGCGATCGGATTAAAAACTCCAGCACATCGGCAATTGCAATAGGCTGGCATTTGGTATTGAGCCATTTTGGCGTAATCATAACTGGAAGTTTGTCTACCAAATCTCGTATGATCTCAAATGAAGCACTTCCAGATCCCACAATAATTCCAGCTCTTAAAGTTGTCGTCGGAATAATTCCTGTGTTTAAAATATCTTCTACCGCTTTTCTTGAAGTTAGATGTTTCGATAATGAATTATCATTTACAATCCCGCTCAGGTAAATAATCTGCTTTGCATTTGTTTTATTCATTCTGTCGACGAAATAATGTGCTGCCATACTTTCGAGTTCGTCATAATTAGCAGCAGAACCAGACATGGAATGAATTAGGTAATATGCAGCATCAATATCGCAGGGTATGTTTTCCACACTTTGTGCATCTAGGAAATCAACTTCAATTACTTCTATTTTTTTCTCCAAATTTTCAGGGTAGTAAAACCTATTTTTATCCCGTACACAGCACACGACATCATGCCCTTGATGGATAAGCATTGGCAGGAGCCTCTTTCCTATATAACCTGTTGCACCTGTTAAAAGAATTTTCATAGACTTTTCATTATAATTTAAAACTCACCAGCCCATAATCAAGCTGAAAAACTTGTCCGGATATTGAGGCTGCTTTATCAGAAATAAGAAAATCTGCCATTTGTGCAACTTCCTGAGGCTTTAAATAGTTTTTTATGGGATGACGCTCGATCATGTTTTCTTTCATACGTTCATTTCCGAGAATGGAAGCCGACAATGAAGTTTCGGTAATTGTCGGAGCTATTGCATTGATGCGAACTACTGAGGCCAGTTCAGCGCCCAGCGATTTTACTAAACCTTCGACTGCACACTTTGAAGCAGCTATACTAGCATGAAAAGGCATTCCTAATTTTGCAGCAACACTACTGAAAAGAACAATCGAAGGATCGTCTCCCTGCTTTAAAATCGGCAGATAATTCTGAATTACTTTTACCGCACCAATAACATTAATTTCAAAATCATTCCTGAAATCTTCAACATTTAAGCTTAAAATAGGCTTTAGGTTTATAGATCCCGGGCAATAAATTAAGGTATCAATACTTTCTATTTCAGGCAGAGGATCATGCAGTACATCAGCTTTAAAATGAACCAGGTTAGGATGTGAAATATCTGGAGCAGTACGGCTTATATTGTACACTAAATTATGCTCGAGCTGCTGCAGTAAAATCGCACTGCCAATTCCTTTGCTTCCTCCAATAATGACAATTTTTTTCATTTGTTCCGATGTTAAAGTTCTAAACAGTTTTTGAGTTGATCAGTAATGCTTTTTTATAGAATTTAAAACTAATACAATTCTACTCACCTTACTATTGACCGTAAGAATTTGATATACTATTGTTAAAGGTACAATTTTGTTTAAACATTTTTACCAATTATTAAACAAACAAATTTACTTTTGGGCTAATTTGTATTATTAAGAGAACAATAACCTTATAAATACTAAAGAAGGAAAACCATTTTTTTAAATTTTAACAATTTTTACTGTCTAAAATCATTATATTTGAGGCGTATCAAAAACTGTCTTTTTCAGAAAATTTACAATCCCCCTTGTCTGCTGATGAAACAATTGAAGTTAATAGCTTTTATTTTAGTATTCCTGTCTGCTTTTTCAAGCAGCAGAGGAGCATCACATAAATATTCGACAGGGTCTGCATCATACCCGATTGCGCAAGATTTGACTACTTTTAATACAACTTCATTTTCATCGTCTTTTACATTAAAAGATAATAATCTTGACGACCTTGATGTTCCGCTTACACCCAAGAAGAAGATCAAACACCGCGCGACTGTTACTGAAAAAAGTGCACTACGGACACCTTACATTGCTAAATCAGAAAATTTTAAGATTTTTAAAACCCAGCTGATATACGGCATTGCAACAACTTACCAAATTCAGCGCCATAACTATCTGCATCTCTACCAGCTTTTCTAATTCAACGGCCTTTTTTAATTCAGAAATTTCTATAGTCATTCTGTTATATTTTCAAAAAAAAAGAAAACATACAAATAGGCTTTAGTAGATCTACAAAAAAATACATCCAATACACCAATTCTAAAATGTTATTTAGTATCTTTCTCTAAGATTAACGTGAGATACTTGATTAATAAAAATAGAATCATTTAAATAATACTTTTTTTAGCAGTGTCGCGGCACAGCCTGAAAATAATCATAACTATAATCCCCCAAGTCATGAAAAAAATTACACAACTAATCTGCGCATTTTTCATTATCACAAGCATAAATGCACAGCAGGAAAAAGGAATTATCGGCTATACAAACTGGTTAAATAACTGGTCAGAATTTAAACCTCAGAAAGTTGAATATGGAGAAGCTAATCAGATTTTAGTAGGAAACATTTCTTCTGATACAAAACTCCTTAAAAGAAATGTTTATATCCTGCAAGGAAACGTTTATGTTACAAACAATGCCGTTTTAACGATTGAGCCTGGAACTTTAATTCTTGGCGACTTTCAAACAAAGGGAACATTGGTTGTTACAAAAGGTGCCAAAATTATGGCAGACGGTTTAGAAACCGACCCAATTGTATTTACGTCTAACCGCAGCCAGAAAAAAGCTGGAGACTGGGGCGGCATTGTAGTTTTAGGAGAAGCTCCCATTAATAAACTTGGAAATGTTGGTTCGTACAATTTAGATCTTGATCCCGCGCTTACTACTTATGGAGGCGATAATACTACATCAAACTCTGGTATTTTAAGGTATGTGAGAATCGAATTTGCAGGAAAAATTGTTAAAGGTGCTGGAACATTCAACGGCTTAACAATTGCAGGTGTCGGCAGCCAGACTATTTTAGAGAATATCATGGTGAGTTATTCTGCAGGAAACTCATTTGCTTTTTATGGGGGCGATGTAAATGCTGCCAAATTTGTTTCTTATAAATCAATCAATGACGATTATAAATTCACACAGGGAGTTCAATGTCGTTTGTATAATTCATTAGCTGTAAGATCTTCTTATCTCTCAAGTAACAAAGACGGATCACGCTCTATAGAAGTAAAATTATACGAAAATAAAAACGACACCGATTTTACTAAAAAAGAGACTTTTGTTACAGCTTCTAATATTACAATGCTCAATGACAGTGAAAACATTAAAGCAGACATCCAGTCAGGTTTGATTAAAGAAGCTGTTTATATTGCTCAAAATACTTCTCTGGAGTTAAAAAGAAGTGTGATCTCTGGATTTAATCCTGCGGTATTATTAGATGCAAATACAGAAGTTAATACAAACAATCTTAAAAAGATCAAATTTGAAGAAATGTACTTTAATTTGTGTACTGGAAATGTCCTTACAGAGAATAACAACAGCAACAACGAAGAATTAGCGCGCTGGTACAGCAACAGCATGTTTTCGAATGTTTCTTCTCAAACAGATACTAAAGAAACATTTGTTGATACATTCAATTCTAAAAGACCAGATTTCAGATTGCAAATGGGAAAAACAACAGCGTCTAGCATGGATAGATAAAGAATTTAATTCGGCTTTTATTAATTGATTTTTTTAATTAATGTCAGCTCGATATCTTATTAAACAAGAAAACTTCACAAAATAGTGGAGTTTTTTTTTGTTCAAAATGTTTTGAACAGCAAAAAGCTTCTTAAACTTTAACTCTTGTAGAACTCGTTTGATACTTTAATACTTTCGACCCTATAAGAAGTTTACTAAAAATACAACAGTAAACTGATACTATTGTTTTTTGTAATAAGATTTACAAGCTGCAATTACCCAAATTAAAAAAGTTATTGGATACAAACCATTTTGCAGCGCTTATAATGTAACAAAATATATAAATAGCTTACTTATACATATCACCAGAAAAGAATTTCATTCCAAAAAAGCACATAAAATTTAAAACACATTTTCATGAAAAAAATTTTATTTATTTCGTTTTGCCTAACCTTCCTGCTTTGCAACGCCCAGATTAATACAAACAAAAAGAAATCAGAATTGATAATTATTGGAACGGTGCATTTCCCAATAAAACAAATAAATAGTGACACCATTTATTCGGTTCTAGAAAATCTTAAACCGGATATTATCCTCATGGAATCAGATATGACAAATTTTAATTCAGATTATACTTTTAAAAAAACGTATAATGAAAATGAATGGAATGCCGTTGTAAAATATAGAAACACCCATAAAAACACTTTATTTAGACCAATAGAATTTGAAGGAAGAAATAATTACCGAATTCAAAATGGAATTCAAAATCCAGATATAGTTTTAAATGAAATAAATGTTCTCGATTCCCTTAACATTCTATCCGAAAAACATAAAAAAATATGGAATAGATTTATTGAATTATCAAATTCTTTAAATGAATTAGACAATAATTCCTTAAAAGAACTCAATTCAATCTCTACAGACAATTTAGTTAAAGAAAGACAATTTTATCAATATCAAAAATTAAAAGAAATTGTAGATGAAAATAAGGAATTTGCAAAATTAAACACTGCATCAAAAGATTCCATTTCATTAAAAGAATTATACAAAAGGTATTGTTATTTCGAGGAACTGAGAAATCGAACCGTAACCGCCAATATCCTAAAATGGAAAAATAAATATCCAGATAAAAAAATTGTTGTATTAATCGGCTTTTACCACAGATACTTTTTAGTTAACGAGCTAAAATGGGATCAAGAAAAATATGCTTTTGAGTTAAAAGAATATTACAATTAAAAAATACTGAAAATCAATAATTTAAAAACAAACAACTTTATAAACTATTTTTTTATCGAATCGGATTTCTAAAAGTATATATTTTATCAACACCGACAAATGAGAAAACTAGTCCCATAAAAACCACAAGTGATCTAACCCAGTTCATCGAACTCCATTCAGATGCTAATCTTTTTAAAATTTGTGTATCTGGCAAAGGTTCGGAAAGAAACATAATATCGTTTCTTGGGTGAAAATAGATAAAAGTAAATATATCAGCCGCCAAATAAAATAAAAAAGCAATTCCTAGATATGATCTCGACACTGGAACTTTTTTCCAATATATTATAAGTGCTAACAAAGCCAATACTTGAGTAGCTGGAGAAAATATTTGAAAAAAAGTACCTGGATTTACCGTTTTAAAAAACTGCCTCGTAGCAATTATTGAATCAGGAATATTACTTTCATAAGCAACAGCATTTACTATTGAATTGAATATGTTTACAAAAAGGATACCGCTCGCAAAAGCTACGGAAGCCAGAAGAATAAATTTTCTCATTTTTTTACCATGTTAAGATTCTACTTTGTATCACTTTAAAATTTTAGCTTTTTGACAGACTCATCAATAGCAATACCTATTAAATTACCTAAAACGTTGGGGCTCTAACCATCTTGTGTATCAAGAAAAAATCGGAGACATAGGCGCAACTGAAACAAAACTTCTTCTTTTCAGAGATTACATTATTGGTTCGGTTTCAAACCGTTAATTACACCTACAAATTAAGCTGTTTCATTTTTACATATCTTATTCATTTACAACGATATGCGCAGATAAATATACATAATATTATAAAGCATTTCATAAAAAAGATAATGCAACTATTTTTTCGATAAATTCAGAATTATTTCTGTACTTAAAATGGTAGAAATAAGCTGAAAATTATAAAGTCATAAAAAAAGCAGTTCGAAGAAAGTACTAAAATACTTTTTGTAGATGATCCAAAAATATGATTATAATAAATGTAGAATAAAAAGGATCAAGAACAAATCTTGGGGAGGAAATGTCAAAATAAAATAAGAGATTTGCGCTATAAGAATTTAAGATGGATCCTATAGAGCTTTTAAAATTTATGCTTCCTGATTTTTTAGTCGACCATTTTG
>NZ_MRCQ01000011.1 GCF_002304005.1 Flavobacterium sp. ACN6
GTAGAAGCAATTCCTTTTCCGTCTGCTCCATCTTTTCCGTCTAGCCCTTTTATTTTTCCTAAATCAGAAGTCGTTCCGTCGGTATAGGTAATTACAAGATTTCCTGATGCATCAACAGTTGAAGAAGCAATTCCTTTTCCGTCTGCTCCATCTTTTCCGTCTATCCCTTTTATTTTTCCTAAATCAGAAGTCGTTCCGTCTGTATAGGTAACAATCAGATTTCCTGATGCATCAACAGTTGTAGAAGCAATTCCTTTTCCGTCTGCTCCATCTTTTCCGTCAATACCTTTTATTTTTCCTAAATCAGAAGTCGTTCCGTCTGTATAGGTAACAATCAGATTTCCTGATGCATCAACAGTTGTAGAAGCAATTCCTTTTCCGTCTGCTCCATCTTTTCCGTCTAGCCCTTTTATTTTTCCTAAATCAGAAGTCGTTCCGTCGGTATAGGTAATTACAAGATTTCCTGATGCATCAACAGTTGAAGAAGCAATTCCTTTTCCGTCTGCTCCATCTTTTCCGTCTAGCCCTTTTACTTTTCCTAAATCAGAAGTCGTTCCGTCGGTATAGGTAACAATCAGATTTCCTGCTGCATTAATAATTGTATACGTAATTCCTTTTCCGTCTTTTCCGTCTATTCCGTCTTTTCCATCCAGCCCTTTTATTTTTCCTAAACTAGAAGTTGTTCCGTCTGTATAAGTAATAATAAGATTTCCTGATCCGTCAACAATTGAAGAAGCAATTCCTTTTCCGTCCGCTCCATCTTTTCCGTCAAGTCCTTTTATTTTCCCTAAACTAGAAGTCGTTCCGTCTGTATAAGTAATAACAAGATTACCTGCCGCATCAATAGTCGAAAATGCAATTCCTTTTCCAGGCAGTCCCTGAGGTCCTTGATCACCTTTTACTTTTCCAGCGTCAGTATTTGAACCATCGGTGTAGTTTATAATAAGATTACCTGCGGGATTAATAACGGTACCCGAAATTTGTTTACCGTCTCCAGCTTCGCCAGAAAGTGCAATTCGCCACCATTTATTAATATACCAGTAGTAGTAACCTGGTGTAACATCTGCGGTAGGATGCGTATTAAAAACCAGCAGACTGTTTACATTTCCATTTGTAATGGTTGTTCGGTCTGTGGTTCCTGTCAACTGCACCTGCGGGATCAAAATTCCCTGATTTCTGTCTTTGGAGTAAACCTCTAATTGAGCAGAAGCGTTCATCTCTTTTTTTCCTATTACAACTTGCGAATAGGCAGAATAACTACCTAGCACAAATAGTAAAGGAAGTAATTTATTTTTCATAACAATTTAATTATCAATTACTTTTAAATTATTTTACAACAAAATGTTTTTTAATTTGTAGATGAGCCATGAAACACAACTCATTAAGAATCAAAAAAACAATTCAACCAACATTCTGTTTGATGCTGCAAAGTTCTCTTGTAATTGATTTTTTTTATGCCAGTAGAAGTTTTAAAACTTATATTTTAGGGTATAATTTTAAGTGTACAAAAAATATAACACTAAGATAATCAGCGCTTTTAAAAACTAAAAAAAGGAGTTGCATAAAAAAAGTGAGGACGTAGATCCTCACTTTTCTATAATAATCAAAATATTAAAAACCATAAATATTAAGAATTCCAAAAACAACTAAATACTACACTGGTAATTATTACTGCAAACTTCGTACTGATTTAAACTGCCAATTACCTTTAAAAGTTTAATAAATTGCATATTAGGACATTTAAATCTGCACGGCTTATTTAATTCCTTTTTTAATGTTTTCCAAAGCTGTATCATTGGAAGTTTTTAACTGCTCGATAACTATTTGAGCAATGCTTTTGGCTCCCAATAGTGATAAATGGGTATCATCTGCTTTTTCTTTATCGTAAAAAGCATTTTCACCTGCTTTAAAATGCAAATGCAGCTCTTTCGATTTTTCTGGTCCGTACGACTGCTCCAAAAGTTCTGTATAATATTCTAAGTCGATAAATGGGACTTTATATTCTTGCGCGACTAATCTGGTTTCTAAAGGATAATCGCCATGTGTAGGAACTAAAACTCCTTTTTCGTTAAAGTTACGTCTGGCAATTGAAGTCAATAAAACGGGAACTGCGCCTTTTGCCCTGCTTTCTTTTACAAATCGGATCAAATTATACCTATAAGCGGTATGCGGATTTGTATATCGTGTAGAGTCTTCTATTTTTTCATCGTTATGTCCGAATTCGATAAATACGTAATCTCCTTTTTTTAGTTTATTGTAAATCGAATCCCAGCGCTTTTCGTTGATAAAACTTTTGGTGCTTCTGCCATTTACGGCTTTGTTTACCACCACAATATTATCTTTAAAAAAAGGCTGCAATACCTGCGCCCACCCATGTTCTGGATTACGTTCCGGATCTTTTTTATTCGCCATGGTAGAATCGCCTATGGTGTATAAGGTCGTCTTTTGTGCGAAACAAATGTAGGAGATTAGAAACGTTAGAAGAATATATTTTTTCATTTCTGGTTGATTGATAATTGGTAATTGTTAATTGTTAATTGTTAATTGTTAATTGATAATTGATAATTGTAATTGTTAATTGGTAATTGGTAATTGTTAAATGATAATTGGTAATTGTTAATTGTTAATTGTTAAATGATAATTGTTAAATGATAATTGGTAATTGGTAATTGTGCTGTATGCGTGTCTACAGGAACAAATCTTTGTGGATTCTCTTTGCGGAGACGCACTGCTGTGCGTCTCTACAGTACAATCTGAACCTTTAAACCTTTGTCCCTCTGAACCTTTGTCCCTCTGCACCTCTGCACTTTGAACCTCTGCACTTTGAACCTTTGCCCCTCTGCACCTCTACACCTCCAAAAAAACCTATTTTTTCGAAACCGCAGAAGGCACTGTAGCTCTCTGACCTATAAATACATCTGTCATTAAAACGTTTTCTGCATTTTCGTTGGATAATGCGTTTTTTGCCGATTTGATTTCGATATTTTTTAAAGTTATGTTCCTGATTTTTTTATCTGGGAATCCCTGAATTACAATTCCAGATTCTGATGCTTTGCTGCAGGTAATATTCGAAAAATATACATTTGATATATCCGATTGAAAGCCTTTGCCTTCTCCGTGATAATTTGCGGTAATGTAAATACAGTCTTCTACTTCGTCTAATTGAATATTGTTTACAAATATATTTTTGATATACCCTCCTCTATCGGCATTGGTTTTTAAATAAATTCCTCTTTTTAAATAACCCGCTGTTTTACAATTTTCAACAAAAACATTCTGAACTCCTGCAGACATTTCACTGCCTATTACTACACCGTGAAGTCCTTTGAAATTGCAATTTCTAATTACTATATTTTCGCTCGGAGTTGCTGTGTTTGCTCTTCCTTCGTGATCTCTTCCTGCTTTTATGGCAACGTTATCATCGCCATTATTAAAGGTTACATTTTCTATTAAAACATCTTTTGCATATTCAGGGTCAATTCCGTCATTGTTATGATTTAAGGATTTGTAACTGATTCCTCGCACTGTAATACTTTGAGATTTTAAAAGATGCAGACACCAAAATGGCGAGTTTTCAATTCGAACATTTTCTACTAAAACATTTTTGCAATTTAAAAACTGGATCATCTGCGGTCTTAAGAAATAACCTTCTCCAAATTTTCTTTCTGCAATTGGAGTATTGTTATGATTCATTTCGCGGCTTCGATTTTTACCTTCGCCTTCTTTTGCCTTAAATGTTTTCCATATTTTACCGCCTTCACCATCGATTGTTCCTTCTCCGGTAAGGGCAATATTGGTGCAGTTACTGGCATAAATTAACGGACTGTAATTGTAGAGCATTGTTCCTTCCCAGCTTGTTAAAACCAAAGGCAGATAGTCTTTTGGATTGTCGCTGAATTTAATTTTTGCGCCTTTTTCTATTTTCAAATTGACATTGCTGACAAAGTGAATTGGTCCATTAATTTTATAAATTCCACTGGGTACGATAATGGTTCCGCCGTTATTTTTTTTGCACAATGCCATCGCTTTATCAAAAACCTTTTTGTTATCGGTAACAGAGTCGCCTTTGGCACCCAGTTTTGTTACATTTATTTGATATGCAGGAATTACCGGCAGCTGAATTCTTTTTACAATCGAATCTACTCTGCTAGAAGGGAAATTATTGTTCTGTGAAAATGATGCCCACGAAAGCAATAAAAAAAAGATATATTTTAATTTCATGAATACTGTTTTTTACCGATTTAATTTGAATACCAATTTGCTGTCTTATCCTTAAGAATATTTTCTATTGTATATTTTCCCGCTTCTTTCTTAGAGAGCTGATGGGACCAGCTTACTCTTTTTGTAGGTTGAAAACCAGCACCTGTACAATTATACTCTGCATAAAAAGCGTTTTTTTCTGCTTCTGGTTTTGACCAATTTTCCCAGCCTTCAGCTTTAATCTGGCTGCCCATTTCGCAATTAATGTAAACTGTTTTAGCATAAATACGCCAAGGTCTGCCCAGATAAACATCTTTTGCTTCAGGGTTTGCAGTGAGTTTACAGTTTTTAAAAACAAACCCAAAAGGAGTTCCTTCTGGTGTTGAAGCGGCAGTGATATACGAACTTTTAATGCTGTGAATAGTACAATTTTCAAACAACGCTGTTGCACTTCCAAAAATAAAATCGGTTGTTCCTTCGATATAGCAGTCTTTAAAATACTGTTTGGCGTCTTTTCCAGAAAGGTACAAAGTGTCCTGATTTCCTAAAAGATTACAATTTGAAAATTTAGCGCGATTTGCCACAACGGATAACGCAATTGCCTGCCCGCGTTCGCCTGAAGTATTTTTAATCGTTAGGTTAGATGCTGCAAAATCATCTCCTTCTACCAAAAGTGTGTAGGTATAAAAGGTGCTGTTTCGTCCTAAAGCAATTTTGGAGAAGTTATCATCAAAAGTAATGATGGTATTTTCTTTGCTTTCGCCTTTCAAAATAACATTGGTGTTCCATTCTGGAATTCGGACTTTTTCGTTGTAGGTTCCGTTTTTTACCATTATGGTAATTTTCTCATACGGAAACGCCGGACAAGCATAAACGGCATCCTGAATTTTGGTAAAGTCTCCAGATCCGTCTTGTGCAACCGTAATTAAAGTCACATTTTTCTTTTCTGCGGCACCTGCTTTTGTACCGTTTTTTAATGCCCAGTCTGGAAATTTTTTTAAAACTTCTTTTGGTGCTTCAGTATACCAAGAATAGCCGTTTCGTCTTTCTGAACCAATTTGATCCAATGATTTTTTCTTAATTCCGTCACGATCGCAAAAGAATGGTTCGTTGGTTTCCAAATCCATAAATCTAGCCCAAAGTGGTGCTGCATTTGTGGCAGGAATCATCTTTTTATCTATAATTTTCCCAGCATCATTCAGCACTCTTTTTTCTTCTAAATTGGTAATTTTTGTTTTTTCAAACCAAGCCACAGCACTCTTTACAGCAGTAACAATTTCTGGTGAAGGCTTTTCTAGTGACATTAAAAGCAATACAATTTTGGCAGATTCATAACCGCTTAAAGAAGCCAGTTCAAAAGCTCTTGCATTTGCCGGTGCGAGTGTAACTTCGTCATGCTGCGCGCACCAGGCTGTTAAAACGCCATTTTGTTTGTATTGTGTTTTTAAAATACAGTCAATTCCTTTATCAAATGCTTTTTTAGATTTTTCAACTATTTCTTTTGAAGGTTTAATGCTGTAATAATCCGTTTCATCTGCCACGGCTTTTATTACATTTAGAATATTAACCATCGAATCGTCATTGTACGTTATATGCGTGTAATATCCTTTTTTTAAGGGATAAAACTGAGGCCAGCCGCCGTTTGCATATTGTGCTTCAAGTAAATAATTTAATCCTTTTAAAAAAGAGTCTTTATAGCGCTCGTCTTTTACCTGAGCATACATTTTTGACATAAAAAGCATTTCCTGACAAGTTGCTCCATTGTCTGTAGTGGTTTCTACAGCTGTTTTTTTAAGCGCCGTTAAATCTTTCTTTTGCGTTTCGGTCAGCTGTTGCTGCATCTGAATATTTTTTGGCCACCCTCCAATATCTCTTTGGTACAACAAAACATTTTCGGCAATTCTTTTGGCTTCCGCCGAAGCAAACCAAGAGGCATCACTCTTTCGAATAATTTCAGACCAGCTTTTATAAGTGTTTTGAGCTGTAAGTCCGATACTTAGAAAGAACAAAAAAACTAAAGCTGTATTTTTTAATCGAATCATTATAATGTGTTTTAATTCGTAAGGTATAATTTAAAACTTGTCTAAAACCGTGTATTCAAAAATTCAAAAACATAATTTGTAAGAAAAATCATTTATAATATGTTTTTAATCACTTTCTCTATTGAAAATGTATCTAACTATTATTTTTTAAAATTCATTTAATACACGCGATTTATGAAAGCCTTTTTTTTCAAAAAATCAATAAAAGTCGTTTTTCTGCTCTTTTATTTTGTTATTCTAAACCAATCAAAAGCTGCATTTCCAGAATCGTTTTTCACTTCTTCCCCTAAAGCAAAAAGTCCAACTTTTGCTCCAATCCATCTTCCTTCCTTTGCTGTAAAATCTTTTCCTATCGCTTGGTACTTTTTATCGTCTAAACTGTAGAAGAAACTGCAGATTCCTCCTTTTTTAATTTGTACTCTTAAATAAATCGTATTATTTTCAATTACTATCGGTTTCGTTTCTGTTTCTGAAATGGCTTTATCAAAAGTTCCCGTTTTCTGATTGAGATACAATTTTCCGTTATCATTTTTAAAACACAAGTAACTATAATCCAATCCCATAATAATGAGACCAGTTGATTCCCCGTTTAATCTGGGATTAAAAGTAAGTTTTGTTGTTGCTGTAAATTCTTCTGCTGGGAATTTTTGAAGCAGTAAATTTGGAGCATTAAAAATATTTTTAGTAGTCGTATTGCAAAACAAATTGAGATAACCCAAACTTGTTGGAAAACCAAAGTTGATTTGTTTGTTTGCCTGCCACTGCCATTGTAAACCTAATTTTGGTAAATTAAATTCATCTGATTCTGCGGGAGTTTCTATTGGATATTTTTTTCCAACATTTGGTTTTTTATAAGTTGTAACAGGTTCGCCAATTCCGTTTTTATCAAAATCCTGCCCCATAACCGGCCAGTCATTTTCCCACTTCATGGGCTGTAAATGCACAATTCTTCCGTATGCTCCTTTGTCCTGAAAATGGAAAAACCAATCTTCGCCTGTCTGCGTCTGTACCCACGAACCTTGGTGCGGCCCGTTGACAGCAGTTGATCCTTGTTCTAAAACCTTTTTCTTTTCATAAGGCCCAAAAACGTTTTTAGATCGCAAAATGGTCTGCCATCCCGTTGGTACTCCCCCCGCTGGCGCAAAAATGTAGTAATAATTATTACGCTTGTAAAATTTCGGTCCCTCGATTGTTCCTTCTCCATCATGTCCGTCAATTACCATTACTTCGTCATTATTCACCACAGTACCTTCTGAATTCATAGTACAAACGACTAATAAACTCTTAATCTGAGCACGACTTCCTGCAAAAGCATGAACCAAATACGCTTTACCATCTGTATCCCAAAGCGGACTCGGATCTATTAAACCAACTCCTGCTTTTACCAAAAGTGGTTCAGACCACGGTCCTTCTGCTTTTTTGGCTTTGATCATATAAATTCCGAAATCTGGATCTGGGTAATAAATATAAAATTCGTTGTTATGATAATTAATGCTCGGCGCCCAAACTCCATTTCCGTGTTGTACTTTATTGTACGTTTCAAACGGCGGCTGTTTCACAAGTGCGTGGCCAATAATTTTCCAGTTTATTAAATCTTTAGAATGTAAAATAGGTAATCCCGGAATACAATTAAAAGAGGAAGCTGTCATATAATAATCATCGCCTGCGCGAACAACATCCGGATCTGAATAATCGGCATGAATAATAGGATTTGTATACGTTCCATCTCCATTATCAGACACCCAGACTTGCGCAGTATTCTTCTCAAAAGAAAAAATGGAAAGAAGAAAAAGAATAATTTTTATATTTTTCATTTTAATAACAATTTCTTATTTAATTAAACCCGACAGGTTTATAAAACCTGTCGGGTTTGTATAGCGAGTGATTTCTCTATTTAAGACCTAACACTTTTTAGTTTTTTCTCACTTCCGAAAAATAATTTTCGTGTCTCGTTTTTCGTTTCGTTAAACCCGACAGGTTTTTAAAACCTGTCGGGTTTCTATAGCGAGTAAATTTCTTTTTAAAACCTAACACTTTTTAGTTTTTTCTCACTTCCGAAAAATAATTTTCGTCTCGTTCTTCGTTTCGTTAAACCCGACAGGTTTTTAAAACCTGTCGGGTTTGTACAGCGAGTAAATTTCTTTTTAAGACCTAACACTTTTTAGTTTTTTCTCACTTCCGAAAAATAATTTTCGTCTCGTTCTTCGTTTCGTTAAACCCGACAGGTTTTTAAAACCTGTCGGGTTTGTATAGCGAGTAAATTTCTTTTTAAAACCTAACACATTTTAGTTTTTTCTCACTTCCGAAAATAATTTTCGTCTCGTTCTTCGTTTCGTTAAACCCGACAGGTTTTTAAAAACCTGTCGGGTTTCTATAGCGAGTAAATTTCTTTTTAAAACCTAACACATTTTAGTTTTTTCTCACTTCCGAAAAATAATTTTCGTGTATCGTTTTTCGTTTCGTTAAACCCGACAGGTTTTTAAAAACCTGTCGGGTTTCTATAGCGAGTAAATTTCTTTTTAAAACCTAACACATTTTAGTTTTTTCTCACTTCCGAAAAATAATTTTCGTCTCGTTTTTCGTTTCGTTAAACCCGACAGGTTTTTAAAACCTGTCGGGTTTCTATAGCGAGTAAATTAGGTTAGCATCCTTCGACTTCGCTCAGGAAGACAAGTGCAACATTCAATTTAAACAATTAATAATTAACCTTCAACAACCAACCATTAACAATCAATCATTAACAATCAACCTTCAACAACCAACCATTAACAATTAACCATTAACCATTAACAATTGACAATCAACCATTCACAATTAACCATTCACAATTAACAATTAACCATTAACCATTAACAATTGACAATCAACCATTCACAATTAACCATTCACAATTAACCATTAACCATTCACAATTAACAATTAACCATTAAAAATTATCTATTCAACTCCAAAGCAGCCAAAATAAAAGGCCCAGTCGCTTTAGGATCGTTGTCTTTTTTTCTTTCGTTTACATAATATTCATAAGAACCATCACGATATGGATTGCCGCCTAAACCAGCAACCTGACAGCAGTTTGTCAGGGTAATGCCGCCGTCTTCGTCTACTTTTTTGATTAAAACTTTCGTTAATCCGTCAAAAGCTTTGTTGGCCGCTTTTTTAAATTTAGCTGGTAAATATCCTTTGTTCGCTCCTTTCGCAAAAGAATAAGCAAACATAGCCGAACCTGAAGCTTCTAAGTAATTTCCTTTTCCATCAACTTTGTCTGTAACCTGATACCACAAGCCCGATTTATCTTGAAATTTAAGTAAAGCCTCAGATACATTGTTTAAATATTTTACCAATTCTTTTTGTTTTGGATGATCTTTCGGCATATAATCTAAAACATCAACCAAAGCCATTGCGTACCATCCTAAAGATCTAGACCAAAAGTTTGGAGAATTTCCTGTTTCTTTATCTGCCCAAGGCATTTGTTTGCTTTCGTCCCATCCGTGGTACAATAATCCTGTTTTTGGATCTGTAGCGTGAAGCTGAATCAACTCAAATTGTTTTGCGATATCATCAAAGCTTTTTCCGTTTTCAAATGTCATTGTATACTGCGCGTAAAATGGTTCTCCCATATACAAACCGTCTAACCACATTTGATTTGGATAAATTTGTTTGTGCCAGAATCCGCCGCTTGCCGTTCTTGGCTGTTCTGCAATTTGCTTACGGATTAACTGCATTGCTTTTAAGTATTTATCTTCTTTTGATTGGGCATATACATCAAAAAGCAAACGTCCCGGCAGCACTAAATCGATATTGAATTTGTCGAATTCGTATGTTTTAATACTTCCATCAGCCTGAACCAACTCGTCTACATAACCTCTTACGTAGGCTTTATATCTTGGATCTGGATTTTTTTTGTATAATTCTTCAATAGAATGAAGAACTAGAGCGTGTACATAATCCCATTTTGGTTTTTTAGCATCATCCAGCATATATCCTTCTGTATGGCGTTTCATCAAGGTTAAAGCCATTTTATCAGACCACTTCGCGTTCTTTGCAATTACAATATCTTTTTTTGCCGGCTCTTGAGAGGTTACTTTACAACTTGTAATGGTCATAACGCAGATCATCAAAACTGACATCAAATAACTGTGCTTTCTAGTGTTTTTCATTTCAAAATATATTTAAATTCTTTTATTTTTCTAATTCTATTGCAGCCAATAAAAATGCTCCAATGCCTATTGCACCATTTTCTTTTGGTTTTGCCATAAGGTAATATTGGTTGGTTCCGTCGCGAAAAGGTTTTCCTCCTAAACCAACATTCGACGAAACATTCAAAATATTTACTTCTCCTTTTTTATCTACTTTTACAAATTCTTTTACAAAACTGTCAAAAGATTTTTTGGCTGCCGATTTATAACTTCCTGCTAAATAGCCTTTATTAGCTCCTTTTGCAAAAGCATAAATAATCATTCCCGAAGCAGATGGCTCAACATAATTCCCATATATTTCTGATTTATCTGCTACTTGATACCACAATCCAGATTCACTTTTGTACTGATTTACATTTTTAGAAATCTGATTCAAATACCCCACCAAAACTTTATATTTTGGATGTGATTTCGGAAAATAATCTAAAGTTTCCACCAGCGCCACCATGTACCAGCCAATGCCGCGTCCCCAAATAGTTGGCGAAGTGCCCGTTTGTTTATCTGCCCAGCCAATTTCTTTTCTTTCGTCCCAAGCCTGATAAACTAAACCTGTTTTTTTGTCTACAAAATGATTTTGAACCAATTCAAACTGCTTGGCAATATCGTCTAAGCTTTTTCCTTTTTCGTACTTCACAGTAAATTGTGTGTAAAAAGGTTCTGCCATATACAAACCGTCAATCCACATTTGATTGGGATAAATCTGTTTGTGCCAAAAGCCACCGCTCGGCGTTCTAGGCTGACTTTCCAGCTGATTTCTCAATTTTCCTATGATCTGGAAATAGCGTGAATCTTTTGTAATATCATACAAATTGAACAGCAGTTTTCCTGGATTTAAATAATCGATATTGTATTGTTTGATATCGTATTTTTTAATATTTCCGGTGCTGTCAATCATTCCATCGACATAATCTTTTATATAATTCAGGTATTTTTTATCGTTGGTTTTTTGATATAATTTTTCAAAACCAGACAATACAAATCCCATTTTATAATCCCATTTCGGTTTATCATTTCCGTCCAGCTGCCAAGCCTGCGGATATTTATTTAAAATGGTAAGTGCTGTTCTTTCCGACCATTTTAATTCGTATGGAATTACAGCTTTTTCTGAATCGTTTTGATTCTGAGCAATACTTTTTCCGCCGAAAACAAGCAGTAAAATAATTACGGTTTTAAGATTAATCTTTTTAGAAAGAGATATACGCATAGGTTATATTGGTTTCATTTTTATTCTAAATTACTTAAAAATTTTATCTAAAAATCGCACTGTGTACGAAATCGTTTGTCCAAACCAAGGCTCGTAAAACCAAAATGAATGAGGTGAATCTGAAATTGTATGTACCTCATTATAGATTTTGTTCTCATCCAAAATTTTAATCATATCGTCGCGTCCTGCATGGAATCTTGGAATACTGCTGCAGATGTACAAAGTTGGCGGTGTATTTTTATCGGTATGGGTTAAAGCAGAAGCATTCTTCCAGTTTTCTGGAATTTCATCTGATTTCCCGCCTAACCAAAACGCAGCCATATCTCCCTCTGATGATTCTGGATGCTTGAATGCTAAAACCCCGTCGACATCAATTATCGCATTTACATTTGAAGAAGATTTACTTTTAAATAATGGATCTTCAAACAACGGATTATTATTTGTTGTACCAATCAAAGCTGCCATTTGCCCTCCCGAAGAACAGCCTAAAACAGCAATTTTGTTTGGATCTACATTTAATTTAACCGCATTGTCTTTTATAAATTTGATTGCATTTTTGACATCAACAATCCCTGTAGGATATTTTGCTTCTAATGATAATCTGTATTCAATAGCAAAACAAGAATAACCTTTTGCTGCAATTTCTTTTCCTAAAAACTGCATCTGCCCTTTGTTTCCAGATCTCCATCCGCCGCCGTGAATCATAATTACGGCTGGATTCTTTTTCTTTTTTGTATTAATAAATGCATCGAAATGCAAAATTCTTTCTTTTTCCTGATGGTAAACCAGATCAAACTTTTCTTGAACGTCTGCGTTTGATTTAATTTCTGGAATTGTTATAAAGGGATATTTCTTAATTAATTTTTCGTACGTAGTTTTAATGGTATAAGACGTATCTACCTTATACTGCTGGCAATGCGCCGCAATAACATAAAAGAACAATACTACAATTAATCTATTTTTTTTCATTTTACTCTTTAACTTTTCAGTTAAGAAAGGAGTTCAACATTCGTTAAACTCCTTTTTAACCGCTTCAAAAAACTCAAAAAACTATCAAATTACTAATAACCAGGATTTTGAGGAAAATCTTTATTTTGGTTTAAATCTAAAACCGTTTGTGGAATAGGTCTTAAGATTTTAAGCTTGCCATCTATACCAACAAAATTTGCTTCTTTAATTTTATAATTATAAGCCGAAGCTCTTGCTACAAGTGTTCCTGTACGCTTTAAGTCGAACCAGCGGTGGTATTCACCAAGTAATTCTCTGCCTCGTTCGTCTAATATGTAATCGATATTAAATTGTGCTAAAGTTGCATTTGCTACTCCGGCTCTTCTTCTAACTTCGTTTAAACGATCTAAACCTGTTCCTGGATTTCCAGCTTTAAGATAAGCTTCAGCTGCCACTAAATAAGTTTCTCCCAGTCTAGAAAGAATAATATCTCTTGTACTTACCGGACCAGTACTTGATGGTGTTGTTAATTCTGGATCATCAAACTTTTTAACTGGGATCGTATAACAATCTAAGTTTTTGATCAAAGTATGTTCTGCAGAATATTCTCCCCAAGGATGATACACAAAAGTTGATGCTTTTCTAGAAGCATTTGCTGTATTCCAAGCTTCTCTGTCTGCTGCAGTAAACCATTTTGGCTCATAGAAGTGTCTCACTTTTAAACTGCTCGGATTTGTACTTCTGTAATACGGATAATACAAGATTAATTTTTTAGTTCCGTTTGACTGCGTTTCTTCGCCTTCAACAATTTCGGTCATAAAAGTAGCTTCCCATCTTTTATCTCCTTTTTCATATAAACCTAATGCATAACCTGTTGGACATAAATTGTAGCTTCTTAACGGAGCGCCGCTTTCTGCGCCTCCTAAATAAGAACTGAAATAATAAAATTGACTATTTCCAAGTTTTGTAGGATCTGTGCTTGTAGAAGCTTTATCATACTGAACAGAAAAAATAGTCTCTGCGTTCAAATCATTTCCAGGTTTAAATAATTGGTCAAAAGCAACATTCAGAGCTTGCCCTGCAATTGCTAAATCTGCATAAGCAGCTGCTTTTGTAAAATCATCTGGAGCAGCGAATGATTCGTAACCTCTTGTTAAATGTACCTTTGCTAATAAATCTTGTACGGCTCTTTTATTTACTTTTCCGTTTGCTGCATAAGATCCAGTTCCAACAGCCGCTAACGACGCTTCTAAATCTGTTATAATTTGTTTGTAGACTTCTTCTGCCGAATTTCTGGTGAAAGATAAAACCGGCGTTGTGAAATTGTCTAAAACAATTGGAACTCCTCCATAAGTTTGAACTAACAAAAAGTATGCATTGGCTCTTAAATAACGAGCTTCTCCAACAAGTGTACTTACATTTGCAGTCTGCTCTGTTATTGTAGAATAATATACTGTTTTGTTCACAGCCTGAATCTGCTGATAACATGAATTATACAATTCGCCAACATAATCTGACGACGGAATTAAAAGCGTATACTGGCTTAAACCTGCTGGTTCTGGAGATCTTCCTTCTGCATACATATCTGTACCGGCGCAAAATAACCATGGACTATTGCTAGTACCATAGATTCCTTTTAACCACGCATAATTAGAATTAACCAATAACTGAAATCCTGATGCGGTTTTGTATGTCTCATCAGCGGGCACGTAAGAACGGCTGTCTTCTTCAATATAATCACTGCATGAACTTACAGAAGCAGCAATTATTCCTAACATTACTATAAATTTTTTCATTTTATATCTTTATTAAAATTTAACACTTAATCCTAATTGTGTAGTTACAGATGCAGGACGATTCACACCAAAAGGCGAACCTGCCCATTCTGGATCATACCCATCAAAATTTGTAAACACAAATGGATCGAGAACATTTACATAAACTCTTAAATTACTTATTTTTAATCTTTTAAGTAACTCTGAGTCTAAGGTGTAACCTAAAGATATATTTTTGATTTTTACATAAGATGCGTCTCTGTAATAACCAAATAAAGAAGTCCAATAAGCACCAGCTCCAGTTGCAACTGGTCCTGGTCTTGGGTTTGTATTGTTTGCATTTGCTTCGATGCCTGTACCATTAGTTGGAATAAAATAATCCATTGCTAATTTTTGACGGCCTCTATCACTTACGTCGGCAAAGTTTTGGTGAAAAGTACTTAAAACTGTCTGCCCCTGACTTGTCAGCACTGAGAAATTAAAATCAAACTGACCTACAGTCAATTTTGAATATAAACTTCCCTGCCATTCTGGATTCGGATTTCCAATTACCGTTCTGTCGTCTTGATTAAATTTTCCGTCTCCGTTTAAGTCTTTTGGTCTCGCCTGCCCTGGAGCCATTCCGTAAGATGCTGCCTGTGCTGCTTCGCTTTCCTGCCAAACTCCGTCGTAAACATAATTGTAATTTGGATTTAACGGTGCACCAAGAATTAATTTATTACCAATATCACTAACCTGATCTTGATTGTAAATTGACTCTAGTTTATTTACGTTTTTAGTAAATGTAAAAGTAGTTTCCCAATTTACATTTTTAGATTTGATGTTTTTAGTCGTTAATAAAACCTCTATCCCTTTGTTGCTTACCGATCCAACATTTGCAAAAGTATTTTTCCATCCTGTTTCTGCTGGTAACTGCTGTTTGTAAATTAAGTCATCTGAAAGTCTATCATAAACATCTACACTACCTGAAATTCTATTTTGTAAAAATCCGAAATCAATCCCTAAATTGTATTCTCTGGTTTTTTCCCAAGTTAAATTCGGATTTGCTAAATTCTCTGACTGCCATCCAGGAACAACATTTGGTCCTGCAGCATAAAACGTCTGCTGGTTTAATAAAGCCTGAGAAGTATATGGAGCTACGTTGTCATTTCCTGTATAACCAATACTTGCACGTATTTTTAAGTCCGAAACCACTGAGCTGTTTTCCAAAAATGATTCTTTACTTAATTTCCATCCTAAAGCAAGCGACGGAAAACTCTGCCATTTGTTGCCTTCTGATAAAACAGAAGAACCATCCCATCTGGTAGATGCTGTAACTAAATATTTGTCTCTAAATGCATAGTTCAAACGTACCGCATATGAATTTAAGGTATTTTTAGCATAAGCAGATTTGATTACATAACTGGTCTGCACACCAGACCCCATATTATCTGTACCTACATCAAAAGGCTGATTGTTTGAAGCCATATAAGAACTTTCGTCAACATTAGAATACAAACTTTGAAGTAGCAATAAGCTAAAATCGTGTACTTCATTAAAAGTATGTTTCAAATCTATTTGATTATCCCAAGTATAATTAAAGTTATTAGAACTTTCTAAAATGGCAGAATTCTTTCCATTTAATGTCACACCTGCATTTGTCTGCGCGGTATAAGCTGCAGATTCTGATGTATCCATAATTCCTGCTGCAAAAGTAGTTTTAAACGAAAGCCATTTTATAGGCTGGTACTGGAAATAAACATTTCCAACTGTCTGCCATGTTTTTTCTGTTTGAGAAGAATTAGCAATCTCCATTAACGGATTTACAGTTGATGTTTTATTAATTGCCCAAGAACCATCAGGATAAGTCAGTTTTCCAGGAAGGAAAAACAAAGTTCCTACTTTCTCATTACCCGCAGCATCGACTGCCCAAGGAGACATTAATGGACTTAATCTAAATGCATCCTGCATTGCTAAATCGCTACCTAATTGATTGTTTAATCTGGCGATTGTAACATTTACTCCTGTAGAAAATTTATCATTTATTTTGTGATTTAGTCCTAATTTGAAAGAGTATTTATCTGTAGCATCGTTTTCTATAAGACCACGATCACTCTGAATTCCGAAACCTAAATTATAACTTAAGCCAGAATCTGAACGACCTGTAATATTTAAATAATTATTCTCGGTCATACCAGTTCTAAGCACCGCATCGTACCAATCAAAATTGTAACCGCTGTTGGCACGAGAAACCAGAAGCGGACTTTGATTTCCTGCCAAAGATGCCAGTTGCGCCGGAGTCTGAGTTTGAGGTGTAGCGCTCATATAAGCAACTTGGTGAAATTTCCACCATTCTTCACCGCTCATCATTTTTGGTAGTCTAGCAGCAGTTTTATTTCCATAAGAAGTATCAAAAGTTACACTAATGCCTGCTTTGGCACTTGTTCCACTTTTAGTCGTTACTATAATTACACCATTTGATCCTCTAGAACCATAAATAGCTGCAGATGAAGCATCTTTTAAAACGTCCATTCTAGCAATGTCTTGTGGATTTAAAAAGTCGATTCCGTCCATTGGAACACCATCCACAACATATAAAGGTGAAGAACCAACCATATTTGGATTACTAGAATCGGCGATTAATGAATTATTTCCTCTAATTACAACTTTAAATCCGTCTCCAGCACGACCAGATGAAGATGAAATCTGCACTCCAGGCGTACTTCCCTGAATTGCTTCCAATGGATTAATTGTATTTCTTTCTGTAATTGTAGCGGCACTAATTGTACTTACAGATCCTGTAAGATCTGTCTTTTTTACAGAACCGTATCCAACAACAACAACTTCATTAAGTGAGTTTGATTGTTCTGCAAGACTTACATTAATTTTAGATTTTCCAGCGACACTTATTTCTTGTGTTTGAAAACCTAAATAACTGATTATTAAAGTAGCTTTTGAATTGGTTACATTAATTTTAAAACTTCCTTCAAAATCTGTTGAAGTTCCGTTTTTAGTTCCTTTTTCCTGAACATTTACGCCTGGCAGAGATAATCCTGCTGCATCTGTAATTTTTCCTTCAATTGTGGTTGATTGTGCATTTACATTACTGCACAAAAGTAAATTCAGGAAAAACAAAAATACAAAGCCGTATTTTTCTTTTTTCTTAGATAATTGTTTAATACTCATAGTGTGGTTTAAAGTTTGGTTAATTGATAGTGTTTAGTGTTTAATAGATTCTACTTTTTTTTCATTGATATAGGTATTTATAAAGTTTATATTTTTCACATTTTTTAATCGATAAACAGAATCGACCTTTTGAATTTTCACATTTTTAAGTGTAATATTTTCTACTGGAGATGACGCGTATCCTTCTGCCCAAACGCTGTATTTTCCACCGTTTTTTACATTCACATTTTCTAAACTGACATTTCTAATTGTCGGAATGAAATTCCCTGTTTGAGAACCGTAAACATTATAAAACATGTTTAGTTTTAAAACACATTCTTTAACGGTTCCCACTTCAAGGTTCCTAACAAAAATATCTTCTATAATCCCTCCTCTTTTTGAGTTGGTTTTAATACGAATTGCGCGATCCAGATTTGGACTGTCCATTACGCAGTCTTCAACAAAAACATTATTTACTCCTGCAGAAATTTCGCTCCCAATTACAACGCCGCCATGACCATCGATCATTTTGCACTTTTGCACAATTATATTTTTACTCGGAATTGCCACTCGTCGTCCGTCTCCATCACGTCCTGCCTTAATAGCGATACAATCATCGCCTGTATTAAACGTACAGTTTTTGATTACAATGTTCTGAGAATATTCCGGATCACAGCCATCATTATTTGGTCCATGGCTGTTAACCGTTACACCGTCAATAATCATGTTATTTGTCTTAATTGGATGTAGAATCCAGAAAGGAGAATTAATGATTGTAACATCTTTTATTAAAGCAGTATTGCATTCAAAAAACTCAATAAAATTGGGTCTTAAATAACGTCCGTCACCAAAAATTCTTTCTGATACTAGAACTCCTTTTTCAGCCATTTCCACTAATACTTCACGATTTGCTGGATCATTTTGAGACGGAACTCCCTTTTTCCATCCGTAATTTTTTCCTCCAGACCAAATCCACCAATTTGTACTATCTGCCTGACCGTTTAAAGTACCTTTTCCGGTTACAGCGATATTTGTTTTATTCTTAGCGTAAATCAGCGGGGAATAATTCATTAATTCTGTCCCTTCCCAAGAAGTATGAACAATAGGATAATCTTTTGGATTTAAGCTAAAAAGAATTTCAGCCTGATCTTCTAAATGCAGATTTACATTGCTTTCTAAATGTATGGCGCCGGTCAAATATTTTCCATTTGGAACCAGAACTTTACCTCCGCCATTTGCAGCACACGCTTGAATTGCTTTTTGAAACGCAATTGTATTTAGCGTTTTCCCGTCTGCAACAGCACCAAAATCGTTTATATTATATGTCTTATCTAAGAAATGTGTATTTGGAATACTTTTTAAAACCAAATCCATTTTTTTCCACGGATTTGCATCGGAAGAAACTGATGCTGTTTGTTTTGCACAAGATATTGCTAATACGCCTGAAGCTATTAAAAATAAAATCCATTTAAATCTTATGTCTTTACTTGGAATCATTGGCAGTATTTTCTTATTTAAAATTAAAAACACAAACGAATTATGTAATCGATTACACGAAAGTAGAAAAATTGTTCTAAGACACCAAATTAATTTAGAAAAAAATTATATATTTAATTTTTATTATAAATTATATTTACATTTAATTTAAAAAAACACATAATTTATTATCATTGTAGAATCTAAAACGTTTTAGTTATATCGCAAGGTAATCGATAACATTTTATATTACGTAATAAAAAAAAATGTATTTTTGTCTAAAAATAATCCGAAAACTTTTTTTTCAATGAGTGAAAAAGTAACTATTTATGATATTGCTGAAAAACTAAATATCACGGCTGCCACCGTTTCTAGAGCATTGAACAACAATCCTAAAATTAAGGAGGCCACACGTGAATTAGTTATTAAAACTGCGGCGGCAATGAACTATAAACAAAATAAACTGGCGCTGGCTTTAAAGAGCGGCCGAAGTAATAATATTGGAGTTATCGTTCCGCGTATTGACAGCAATTTCTTCGCCTCTGTAATTAGAGGTATCGAAGAAGAACTTTATCCTCATGGCTATCAAGTTATTATCTGCCAGACACATGAAAGTATTAAGCGAGAAAACGAAAATCTCCATACGCTTATAGATGCACAGGTTGACGGAATTATGATGTCTGTTACTGGTGTTTCTGATGAAAACGACAGCGCTTTCAGAAATGTATTAGAAAAAAATGTACCGCTGATATTTTTCGATAGAAGTAAACATATTGACGGCGTAAGTTCTGTCACTATCAATGACTTTAAAGGAGGTTATTTAGCTACCAAACATTTAATAGATGAAGGCTGCAGAAATATTGCCCACTTTTCTGGAGATCAATCATTAGACATCTTTAAAAACCGTTTTTTAGGATACAAACAAGCTTTATTAGACAACGGAATTTCTTTTAATGAAGAATACGTTATCTACACTAAAAGTAGCGTAGACGCTGGAAAGGAATCTGTTGACAAACTTTTAAAGTTAGAAACTCCTCCTGATGCGCTATTTTCTTCAAGTGATTTTGCTGCTTTGGGCGCAATTCAGGAATTAAAAGAGCGAAATATTAGTATTCCAAATGAGTTTTGTGTAGCGGGTTTCAGTAACGAACCTTTTACTAAATTCATGGAATTATCAATCACTTCTGTTGATCAGTCGCCATTAGAAATGGGAAGAATGTCTGCTCGTGTTTTCCTAGAACAAGTAGACAAAACAGACACTATCAAAATCGAAAAAAAGGTAGTTCTTGCACCAGAATTACACATTCGTAAATCTTCTACAAGAACTAATTTTTAATTTTTTTTCATATAAATTATATAACAGACTATCTCAAAAGGATAGCTTTTTTTGTAAGCTTCATCGAAGCGAAATATTTATAGCAAAAGATAAGTAATTTCAACATAAAGCTCTAGAGGAGCGACATATTTTTTCTGCAAACTAAATATATGTCGCTCCTCCGGCAGCTTTATGTTGTTTGTCTTATTATAATTCTATAAATATTTTGCTCCGCTGGAGCTTTCTCTAGAAAAAAAAAAAAAAAAAAAAAGACGCACAAGTACTGTACGTCTTCTATATAAACCTTTGCCACTTTGCCCCTTAGAACCTTAGTGCCTAAAAAATTAAAGTGAAACCCCTCTTTTCCAAGGAATAAAATCGTTTTGATTTAAAACTGCTGCTTTTGTCTTAATGGTACCGCTGGCAACATTAATAATAAATTCAAGCATTTCATCAGCCATTTCGTCAATTGATTTTTCACCAGTGATAATGCCGCCCGTGTCAATATCTATAATGTCAGACATTTTGTTTGCTAGCTGAGTATTTGATGAGATCTTTACAACCGGCGCAATTGGGTTTCCTGTCGGCGTTCCTAAACCTGTTGTAAACAATACCATATTTGCTCCAGAACCCACCATTGCAGTGGTGCATTCTACATCATTTCCTGGCGTACATAACAATGTAAAGCCTGGCTCATTAATATATTCTCCATAATCGAAAACACCTGTAATTGGCGATGTTCCACCTTTTTTAGCAGCACCAGCCGATTTCATTGCATCTGTAATCAAACCGTCTTTAATGTTACCTGGAGAAGGATTCATATCAAATCCTGAACCTGCATCAACAACTGTTTTTTCGTACCATTGCATTAAGTCTAAGAAACGTTTTCCATCCTTATCATCTATACAACGATTTACTAATTCCTGTTCTACTCCACATAATTCAGGAAATTCAGAAAGAATTGTAGTTCCTCCCAAAGCAACTAAATGATCAGATAACACACCCAATGTAGGGTTTGCAGAAATTCCAGAGAATCCGTCAGATCCACCACACTCTAAACCAATTCTTAGTTTAGACAATGGAGCTGGTTCTCTTTTAATTTCGTTTGCTTTTTTAATTGCTTCGAAAGTATCTTTTACAACACTGCTCAGCATAGTTTCGATTGTTCCAATAGACTGCTGATCGTAAATCAAAACAGGTTTTTTACTGTTCGGATTAATAGCATCTAAAGCATCTTTGAAAATCTGAATCTGTAAGTTCTGACATCCTAAACTCAAAACTGTTGCTCCAGCAACGTTTGGATTGTTTACGTAACCAGCCAAAAGTTTAGCCAAACTGTGCGAATCCTGACGAATTCCACCACAGCCTCCCTGGTGTGTAATAAATTTAACTTCAATATTATTGAATAAATTAGCATCGTTTGAAGCTTCTTGATTTCCTGCTCCTCCCGTTTCTGATTTCACTAAAGAACGCAGCAACAATTGATAGTCGTTTTCTTTAGGTTTCATCAATTCCTTCTCAAAAATATCTTTTAAGATTTCGATGTTTCTGTTTTCACAAAAAACTAATGGAAAAAATAACCAAACATTTTCTGTTCCCACCTGTCCATCTTCTCTATGATAGCCCTGCCACGTTCTGTCTTTCCATTTGTCCACATTTGGAGCATTCCAGCCAATAGTTTCTGTTTTACCAGTAACTTTATCACTTTCGTGTTTTACGTTCAAAGTAGAAAGCAATCCTCCTTTTTCGATTCTTGCACTCGCTTTACCAACCAAAACACCATACATAATGATTCTGTCTCCTACATTAAAAGGAACCATTGCAATCTTATGTTTCATTTTTACATCAGACTCAACAGTAATTGATTCTCCTTCAAAATCAATTACTTCGCCTGCTGTAAGATTTACCAAAGCCACCGCTACGTTATCAGTAGGATTAACTTTTATTAATTTTTTCTGCGTTGCCATAATTAACCTTTGTTCTTTGTTCTTTTTATGTGTTTTTTTTTATTTTATTCTTTCTTGAAACTTAGCAAAGCCAGCTTCAATACCATTTGCATCTATTTCTTCTAATGCAATTGTAATTGCTTTTGTCAATCCAGGGATTTCTGTTAAATCTTCATCCCAGAAACTTTTATTCTGTAATGTTAAACGAGCAATTTTTTCGTAATCATCAGATTTCCAAAGTCCGGTAAAGAATGTTGTAATATCTTCACCATCTTTAACTGGTAAACTTTGACCATTCCACGCTCCTTTGTAGAAACGAATTAAACTCGCTAATGAAAAAGTCAAATTAACAGGCAATTTTTTGTTAGCCTTATAATATCCTAATAAACTAGGTAAAACTCTTACTTTGAATTTCGATACAGAGTTTAATGCAATATCAGCAAGTGCGTGTTTGATAAATGGATTTTTAAATCGGTCCATTACTTCCTCAGAATAGGCCGTAATTTCATTTTTGTCCATATCAAGAGTTTCACTTATTTCACTAATAACGCTATTTACAAATTTTCCCGTAAAATCTCCGTTAACAGTTTCCATTACTAATTTATTACCATGCAAAAGTGAAAAAGGAACCATTGCCGTGTGCGCACCATTTAAAATACGAACTTTAATCATTTTAAAAGGACGTATATCATCAACGATTTTTACATTCAAATCTGTCTTATGAAAAGGCAATTTTGCTTTTAAATCATCTCCACCTTCAATAGCCCAAAGGAAAAAAGGTTCAGCGGCAACAATTAAATTGTCCTCATAATCCAATTTATTATTGTATTCTTCAATTTCAGCTCTTGGATATCCAGGAACAATTCTGTCAACCAAAGTACTATGATATGTGCAAGCATCTGATACCCAAGTTTTAAATGCATCTTCTAACTTCCATAAATCGACATATTGTAAAATATATTTTTTAAGCGTCTCAGAGTTATAATCAATTAATTCACAAGGAATGATTGTTACTGCTTTAGAAGCATCTCCATTAAAATGTTTGAATCTTTCATATAATAAAACAGTCAGCTTTGCAGGAAACGAAACTGGCGGCTGCATGTCTGGAGTATCACTTTCAATAAATTCAATTCCAGCTTCTGTAGTATTAGAAACAATAAACTGAAGTTGTTCTTCTTTGGCTAAAGCCAAATAATTTACAAATTCAGTATAAGGGTTTATAGTTTTTACAATATTAGAAATTAGCTCAATATCTTGTATCTTTTCACCTTTTTTAATTCCGTTCATAAACAAGGTATAAAGACCATCTTGGTCATTAATCATATTTACCATACCGTCTTTCAAAGGTTGAACTATTGCAATACCGGCATTAAAATCAACTTCTTTATTTAGTTTGTCAAAAGCATAATCAACAAAGGCTCTTAAAAAGTTACCTTCTCCAAACTGAACCACCTTAATTGGCTGCAACTTTTCTAATCCTGTATTTACTCTATTTAATTTTTTCATTTTAAATTTTCTTTAATGCGTTATAAATAACCATCTATAAACCTTATTTCTTTATTTCTGCCTTTTAAATTGCAAATGAAACATTACACCCGATTAGCAAAATAAAACCTGCTGTGAGGAATGGCAGACTAAATTTTTCAAGCGTAATGTTCAATTACAATCTCTAAAAATCTAAAAAAAACTTATAAAATAAGGAGTTGGCATGATTACCCCTTAATCTATTTTCTAATCTCTTTTATAATATCAAGAACCTGGCTGACTTTTGCAGTCAAACCGTCGAAATCTTTATTGTCTAATATATCTTTTGAAATCAATTGTGAGCCTAAACCAACACAAGTCGCTCCTGCATTGAGCCATGAACTCAAACTTTCTACAGTTGGATAAACACCGCCTGTAGGCATAATGTTAGTCCACGGGCAAGGTCCTTTTATGGCTTTGATAAACTCTGGTCCGTAAATATCTGCTGGAAATAATTTTACAATTTCACAGCCTAATTCTTCAGCTCTTGCAATTTCTGTCAACGTACCGCAGCCTGGCGACCACAATACTTTTCTTCGGTTACAAGCTATAGCTATATCTTCTCTAAAAACTGGCGTAACTATAAAATTGGCTCCCAAACTCATGTATAATGAAGCCGAAGCAGCATCTGTAATAGATCCAACTCCTAAAATCATTCCTGGTAATTCAGCTAAAGCATATTTGTTTAATGCTCCAAAAACTTCGTGTGCAAAATCACCTCTGCTGGTAAATTCCATTAATCTGGAACCTCCATCGTAACATGCTTTTAAAACTTTTTTACTCAGCTCGATATCAGAATGAAAAAACAACGGAACCATACCGTTTTCTTTCATTTGCGAAGCGACTTCTATTCTTGAATATTTTGCCATTTTTATTTTATTATCTTGATACTAATGCAGAACCATCACCATCAATCATATTTTCAACTTCTTTTAATGTAACCAAGTTGTAATCGCCTGCAATGGTATGTTTTAAGCAACATGCTGCAACTGCAAAATCCAACGCTCTTTGGTTGTTATTTTGATATTCTAATAAACCATAAATTAATCCGCCCATAAAGGCATCACCACTACCAACGCGGTCTACAACTGGTGTAACTTCTTTAACGGCCGCGCTGTAAATTGCTTTTCCGTCAAATAAAATACCGCCGATTCTCTGGTGTGAAGCACTAACAGAATAACGAAGTGTCGTAGCAGCAATTTTCAGATTTGGAATCAATTCGAACAATTTTGTGTATAAAGCTGGAAGCGATTTCTCGTCTTGATAATTTGGATTTACCTTCGGAATTCCAAGCATAAAATAAGCTGTATCGATATCTCCTAAAATAACATTACTGTATTTCAGCATTTCCGGCATTACTTCGCTTGGTGTTTTTCCGTACTGCCACAGTTTTGATCTATAATTTAAGTCGCAAGAAATTTTAATTCCAAGTTTGTGAGCTGTTTTAATTGCCTCTAAACAAGCTTCAGCAGCACTTTGAGAAATAGCCGGTGTAATACCGCTCCAGTGAAACCATTCAGCTCCTTCTAAAACTTTTTCCCAGTCAACCTGACCTTTTTCTATAGTTGACATTGCGCTGTGAGCACGATCGTAAACAACATTACTGCCGCGAGTTCCCGCTCCAGTTTCTAGAAAATAGATTCCTAAACGTTCGCCTCCGTAAACAATGTTTTTAGATTCTACATTCATTTTTCGGATTTCTCTTAATGCAGAAACACCAATTTCATTTTCTGGTAATCTGGTAACAAATTCAGCATTTACACCGTAATTAGCCAACGAAACACAAACGTTAAATTCGCCGCCGCCATACGTAGCACCAAATGCTGTTGACTGCGCAAACCTTAAATGTCTTTCTGTTGATAAACGAAGCATGATTTCTCCAAATGCAACTACTCTACTCATATTATATTTTTTTTGCCACAGATTACAAGGATTAACAAGGATTTAAAAACTTAGCGAACCTTGCGTAAATCTTTGCGAACTTTGCGGTTAACTTTTAATTAAAATTTGAAATATTCTTTTGCATTGTTATATGAAATGTCGGCAACTAATTTTCCGATCCATTCCATATCATTTGGAAGTTCACCGCGTTTGATTTCATCTCCTAAAAGATTACATAAAATACGTCTGAAATATTCGTGTCTGGGGAACGATAAGAAACTTCTTGAATCTGTCAGCATTCCAACAAAACAGCTGATTAATCCCATATTTGAAAGCGCATTTAACTGCTTTGTCATTCCATCTTTTTGATCTAAAAACCACCATCCTGAACCAAATTGAACTTTTCCACGAACACTTCCGTCATTGAAATTTCCAATCATAGTTGCCATAACTTCGTTATCAGCTGGATTTAGGTTGTAGATAATTGTTTTTGTCAATTTATCTTTACTATCTAAAGCATTTAAAAAGTTTGATAATTTTTGAGCCTGCGGGTAATCTCCAATAGAATCCCATCCAGTATCAGGACCTAAAATTCTGTGCATACGAGCATTATTGTTACGCAATGCCCCTAAGTGAAACTGCTGTACCCATCCAAATTCATGATACGTTTCTGTTAAGAATAATAAAACAGCACTTTGGAATTTTAAAGCTTCTTCTGGCGACAATATTCTATTTTCTCTTTTCTTTTTGAAGATTGCATTTACCTCAGATTCTGTAAATTCTTCAAAATAAATCTGATCTAAACCGTGATCACTTAATTTACATCCGTTTGCATTAAAATATTCAATTCTTTTTCTTAATGCCGTTTGCAAGTCAGCATAAGTATTAATTGCAACTCCGGACACATCCCCTAATGTGTCCAGATATGCATTATAACCATCATTAGAAATTAAGATGGCTTTATCAGGTCTGAAAGCCGTACTCATTTTGATTCCAACTGAATTGTTCGCGAATTTCTGGTGAAACTCTAAACTGTCAATTGGATCTTCTGTAGTACAAACTAATTCAGCATTTACTTTTTTAAGAAGATTCTGTGTGCTGTAAGCTTGAGAATTTATTTTTTCAGAAGTTTCGATATAAATTTTCTCCGCTGATTTTTCATTTAGCAAATCATAAATATCAAAATAACGAGCTAATTCTAAATGTGTCCAGTGGTATAACGGATTACGCATCGTGTACGGAACTGTTTTTGCCCAGTTTAAGAACTTATCTTTATCTGAACCGTTTCCAGTCACAAACTGCTCGTTAATCCCTAATGTACGCATTGCACGCCATTTGTAGTGATCGCCGTTGATCCATACATTTGTTATATTATCAAAAATCTTATCTTCAGCAATAAACTGCGGATTAAGGTGATTATGGTAATCAATAATTGGCTGATTTTTAGAGTAGTTGTGGTATAACTCTTCAGCGTATTTATTTTCTAATAAAAAATTGTCATGTATGAATGTATTTGCGCTCATGTCTTTTAAAATATAATTTGAGAATTATTCTTCGTTTGAAGGTTTTCCAATTGTAGCAAGGATACCGCCGTCAACATATAAAATGTGACCGTTTACAAAATCACTCGCTTTGGAAGATAAAAATATTGCTGCTCCGGCTAGATCGCTTGGATCTCCCCATTTTGCAGCAGGAGTTCTGCTGATGATAAAATCGTTAAACGGATGTCCGTCAACTCTAATTGGTTTTGTTTGTTCTGTAGCAAAATATCCAGGACCAATTCCGTTGATCTGAACATTGTACTTTGCCCATTCTGTCGCCATATTTTTAGTCAGCATTTTTAAACCGCCTTTTGCAGCAGCATAAGCAGAAACTGTACTACGGCCTAATTCGCTCATCATAGAGCAAATGTTGATTATTTTTCCTTGTCTTCTTTCAATCATTCCTTTTGCAACATGTTTAGAAACAATAAACGGACTTACTAAATCAATATCAACTACTTCTCTAAAATCTGCAACTTCCATATCCAAAAGCGGAATTCTTTTAATAATTCCAGCATTGTTGATCAAGATATCGATTGGTCCTACTTCACTTTCAATTTTTGCAACAGCTGTTTTAACTTCCTGCTCATCTGTTACATTAAATTTGTAACCTACTGCATTGATTCCTTCACTTTTTAGCGCTGCTACAGCATCGTCAATTTTTTGCTGAGACGAATTTCCATTCACCACAATTGTTGCTCCAGCTTCACCTAATCCTTTTGCCATTGCCATTCCCAGTCCGTGAGTACTTCCTGTAATAAGGGCAACCTTTCCTTGTATGTCAAATAAGTTTGTCATTTTCTTATCTTAAATCTGTGATTTTACAAACATCCATATCTCCATAATCTAAATTCTCACCAGCCATTCCCCAGATAAAAGTATAGTTACTGGTTCCTGAACCTGAGTGAATTGACCAAGGCGGAGAAATAACTGCCTGATGATTGTTCATCCAGATATGTCTTGTTTCCTGCGGCTGTCCCATAAAGTGACAAACTGCTTGGTTTTCTGGAATATCCAAATAAAAATAAACTTCCATTCTACGATCGTGCACGTGTGCCGGCATGGTGTTCCAAACACTTCCTGGTCGCAGCTCCGTCATCCCCATTTGCAATTGGCAGGTTGTAACAACACTTCCAATAATCATCTGGTTTACTGTACGGTGATTTGCCGTTTCCATTGTACCCAATTCTAATTTATTTGCTTCTGCTAAGCTTACTTTTACTGTTGGGTAAGAAGTATGAGCCGGTGCAGAGTTGATGTAAAATTTAGCTGGATTAGCGCTGTCAGCACTTTTAAAAATTACTTCTTTATTACCGCTTCCGATGTATAAAGCATCTTTAAAACCTAGTTCATAAGTTGTTCCTTCAACCACAACAGAACCACTTCCTCCAACATTGATAATTCCGATTTCTCTTCTTTCTAAAAAATATGGCGCTTTAAGCGGATCAATTGTTTCTAAAGTTAAATCACCTTTTACCGGTACTGCAGAACCTGCAATATATCTGTCGTAGTGAGAATAAACCAATACTACTTCATTTTCCTGCATTAGGTCATCAATCAAGAATTCTTCTCTCAATTGTTGTGTATCATATTTTTTAACAGCTTCTGGGCTTGACGCGTATCTTGAACTATATTTTGTCATAATTTTTATTTAATGTAATCGATTGCACAAAATTAATTTTTTATATTGAAAAACCATAATTCAAATGAAAAAATATTCTATTTAGAAAAATTATCCATTACAAATTTGTGATCGGTCTGTATTTTGGAACCAAAGTTTTCATTACAATCCATCCCGTTAGATAACAAACGGCACAGATAGAGAAAATGATAAAATATCCTGACTCAATTCCTTTAAATCCCATAAAAGCCATATTTGTTTCTTTTGCATAATCAAACAAAACTCCTGACCCTTTATTGATTAAAGTCGAGCCAATTCCTCCTGCTAAACCTCCAATTCCTGTAATGGTTGCAATTGCTTTTTTAGGAAACATATCTCCTACAGTTGTAAAAATATTTGCTGACCAAGATTGGTGCGCCGCTCCCGCAATTCCGATAATGATAACTGGAATCCAGTAACTGATATATCCTAAAGGCTGCGCGATTAAAGCTAATAATGGAAAAAATGCAAAAATCAGCATTGCTCTCATTCTTCCTTCGTATGGATTCATTCCTTTTTTCTCAACAAAGTAAGTTGGAAGCCATCCTCCAATAATTGACAATAATGTAATCATATAAAGTACAAACAACGGCAAAGCTGCTTCTGTAGAATCCATTCCGTAAACAGAGCTTAAATAAGCTGGAGTCCAGAATAAGAAAAACCACCAAACACCATCTGTCATAAATTTACCAAAAGCAAAAGCCCAAGTTTGTTTGTATTTAAAGCAGTCTGCGAGAGACACTTTAGTAGATGTTTCTGGAACATAACCCACCAATTTACTGTCGGCGATATCATCTTGTTGAATGTATGCTAATTCATCTGAAGTAACCTTTGCATGTCTTTCCGGTTTATCGTACATGAACATCCAAAATCCCATCCAAATAAATCCTAGAGCTCCAATGATAATGAAAGACATTTCCCAACCGAAAGATTTGGCAATAAACGGAATTGTAATTGGCGCCGCTAAAGCTCCAACTGTCGCTCCTGCATTAAAAATACTGGTTGCAAATGCTCTGTCTTTTTTAGGAAAATATTCAGCTGTAGTTTTAATCGCTGCAGGAAAGTTTCCTGCCTCTCCAACTGCCAAAACAAAACGAGCAAATATAAAAAGAGCAACACTCACATTGATCACCAATGCAGTATCGCTGATCGTACTGATTATTTCCTTTGAACCATGAAATCCTACGAACCATTCTCCTGTAATAATTCCAGAAGTTGCAATGCCGCAAAATGCATGAAGACAAGCTCCTATTGACCAAATACCAATTGCCCAAAGAAACCCTTTTTTAGTATCTAACCAATCTACAAATCTTCCCGCGAACAATAAAGAAACCGCATAAAAGATAGAAAATAAAGCTGTAATATTTCCGTAATCGTTATTTGTCCAATGAAATTCCGGTGCAATAAAATCACTCCATGTTAACGAAAGTACTTGTCTGTCCAGATAATTAATTGTTGTTGCAAAAAACAATAAGGCACAAATACTCCAACGGTATTTCCCTGTAGATTTGACTCCTTGATTTACGGCAACAGTTTCGGTTTGATTCATAGTAAGTTGGTATTATAGTTTTGAAATTTTTGGTAATCTTAATGTATTCAATCTGCTTCTATTTAAAATTGTTAAAATCAACATTTTAACAATTCAAAAAAGAAATAATGTAATCGATTGCACAAATATAGTTTTTAATCTCTACAATCCAAATAAATTGTATAAAAAATTATTTTGACTATTTAAATAAACATATTATATAAAAAAAAGAATACAAAATTACACATTAAACAATATATTTGTTAAAAGCTAATAGGTAAAATTTATCCTTTTTATGGGGTAAAATTGTCTTTAATTCTATGTCTTCAAAAACTTTTTTAGTCTATTTTTACTTTTAGAAACAAACGGTTGCATTTTCTGCAGCAAAATTAAATAAACAATTAATAATCAAATAATTACACACAAAATTGAAAAATACAAAAAAAACATTATTAAGAGGATTTACTTTAAGTTTTCTTTTATTTTCTGGAGTATTTACAAGTAGTGCTCAAAATCAAGTAATTCCGTTATGGAATAAAATTCCAGATGAAATCAAATCAGCAGATTATAAAGAAAAAGAAAGTATTACGGATGGAAAATTACAAAGTACGACTCAGGTTACTGTACCAACTTTAAGCATCTTTATTCCGAAAAATGCAAAACCCAATCAAACTGCGGTAATCATTTGTCCAGGTGGCGGTTATATGCATTTGGCTTTTGACAAAGAAGGAACAAAAGTAGCCGAATGGTTTAATAGTTTAGGAATTGTAGCTTTTGTATTAAAATATCGTCTTCCGAACGATTTAATTATGAAGAATAAAAATGTCGGACCATTACAAGACGCGCAGGAAGCTGTTCGTTATGTAAGGCAAAATGCAGCAAAATTGAACATTGATCCTAACAAGATTGGAATTTTAGGATTTTCTGCAGGAGGACATTTGGCATCGACTTTGTCTACACATTATGATGATAAGGTTTATGAATCGGCATTTAAAGTAAGTGCACGTCCTGATTTTTCTCTTTTAATTTATCCTGTAGTTTCAATGGAAAATAAAATCACCCATAAAGGATCGCAGACAAATTTACTTGGAAACAATCCATCACAAGATTTGATTGATTTTTATTCTAACGAAAAGAAAGTTACTTCTAAAACACCGCCGGCATTCTTAATTCATGCTACAGATGACACTGTTGTAATTCCAGAAAACAGTATCAATTATTATCTGGCACTTAAAAATAACGGAATTACAGCGGAGTTACATTTATATGAAAAAGGCGGACACGGTTTTGGATTAGGCGTAAATGATACCAGCAAATTCTGGACAAGAGATTGTGTAGAATGGCTAAAAGCTAATGGTTATAACTAAAAATAAGAAAGGCAAAACTTTTTCAAGTTTTGCCTTTTGATCAAAAAAAAAAAAACAAAAAGGAATTAAAAAACCATTTCTTTATTTTAAGCAGTAACTTCTTGTGCTGCGTTATTTTTCAATTTAGGAGCAGGAATTGCTTTACTTGCTGCTTTTGGTTTTGCAGCAGGTGCTTTCTTTTTACCAAATTTTTGCTTTCCCCACCAGATAATAAATCCTGTAATAGGTAAACTGGCAGAAATTAAACTGGCAAAAAATGCAATAAATTTTCCCGTTAAACCCAGCACACTTCCTACGTGAATATCATAATTCATTCTTCGGATTTTGTCTGGAATGTTTGCTTCAATATACTTTCCTGAAAAAGGTGTTTTAATCGAAATCTCTTTCAAAGTCTGCTGATCGAAACTATAACGATCCATATTATAAAATGTATGTTTTTGTTTGTATACAAAAGCACCAATTGGATCTGCAGGTTTACCAGGAATACTAATCATGATTCCGGCCGCCTGAGGGTTTTCTTTTCTAATATTCAATAATACTTTATCAGCTGTTGTAATATTAAATGTTTTAATATTAGTGGTATCCGATTTTGGAGATTCACGGTTTTCCGTCAATGGTGTCCCACCTGAAGTCACCCAGTACAAAGATTTACTCCACCAGCCAAAACTCCATACTAAACCAGTTACAGCAATAAAAAACAGAAAAATACAACTGTAAAATCCAAATACATTATGCAAATCGTAATTGACGCGTTTAAAACTTGCGTCCCATTTTATTTTAAAACTTTTGTCAATAATTGACTTAATCCATTTTGTAGGCCACCACAAAACAATACCAGAAATCAGCAGGAAGACAAAAATTAAAACGGCAACACCTACAATTGGGCGCCCAATATCGTATGGAAGCCATAAAGCGCGATGACCGTTTAAAATCCATCTGAAAAAATCCGGCGAGTCTCCTCTTGAAAAAGTTTTTACATTAAGAATTTCTCCTGTATAAGGATTCATGTAAACGCTTATAAAAGTACCGCTTCTTCTTCCGCCTTTGCCTTTGCCTTTTTCGCTCTTTCCTTTTCCTTTACCCTTTTCATTTCCTTGAGTTTTTAACTCAGATTTCCCTCTTTGGTTTTCATTTTTGGCAATATCTTTTCCTTTACCGCCTCTTTTACGCTCTCCATTATTTTCTGTTTTTTCACCTCTGCCTCTTCCACCTTCTTCTTTTTTCTCCACAAAATAACCTACGATTGCAGCTTCATCTTTTTCTCCAAAAGTTACACTTGTTGCTTTCTTGTCTTTCATTTTTTTATCTGCAATTGTAACCAATTGAGACGGCATCAAAAATGCTTTTTCCTGAGGTTTAACAAAACGCCAGTCTTCGATAAAATCTTTAATTTCATTTTCGAAAACATAAATGCAGCCAGTAAGACTCACAATCACTACGATAATTCCTGATGCTAAACCCAGCCACAAATGCAGCCAGGCCATCACACGTTTAAAGAGCGATTTTTTACTTTTTTTCTTGTTATTAGGTTTTGGTTTCGACGAAAACATAAATTGGATAGATAAATAGGATAAATAAAAAAACCGCAAGTCCTCATAAAAAATAAGGACTTACGGCAAAAAAATATTAGTATTTTAATTTCTGGATAGCAGTAATTTGTCCGCCTTCAACTTTCAAACCTCTTGTAGCAGCGGCAGTTGAACCGTTAATTGTGTAAATCCAGTTTCCATCAGGAGTATTGATACCTACAACCGCAGAATTTCCGTCTTCTGTTGTAATGTTATAACGGCTTGTTACAGAAGTTAATGTTGCAGGAGCATTTGTTACCCAAGTAAATGTTTGGTTGTAAACATCGGCGATAGCCATTTTAACTGCACCATTGTTTTTTCCAACATTTCCGTACATTAGCAATAAGAATTTCCCTTTTGAAATATAAGATGTAGAAGAAATTTTATATCCTCCAGATTTTTCCTGAACATTGAAGAAATAAGACTGATCAAATTCTGTAGTTCCTTTTTTGATTTTTACAATTGCAGATGGTTTTGTAGAAGTCAAAGCAGCATTACTTGTAGCAATTGCTCCAGAGAAACCGTAAGCATCTCCAATTTCATCTTGGAATAATCCGTTTGTGAAATAAGCTCCTAAATAACTTGTACGGTTATCTTTGATTACTTTTTCTAATTTAAGTTCTGGATAGTTGTAAACCGCAACCCAAGTACTATCTGGATTTGCAGTTCCAAAGTTGTCTACTCCATCTCCTTTAATACTCATATATGGCATGTAAACTTTGTCTCCAACTTGTGTTGCCCAAGTGTAGAAAGCTCTTTCTCCATTTTTAGCTAAAACTTTTGTGTCTTGTTGTGCTTCGCCAATAATAAGTGAATTTACAGCATCAATCTTATACATTGAAGCAATAGATGCACCGCTTCTTGGAACTTTAATTGTCAAGATATCCTTGTTTACAGCTGCAAATACATGAACAGTTTCTGCTTGGAAATCAGATTTTTTGACCAATTTTCCTTCGGCATTTAAATTATAAGTTGTAACAGCTCCAGGATTTCCTTGTCCGTACAATAAACTAAAAAAGTTGTTTTGTGCTGTAATGTAATAACGGTACGTTCCGTCTTGCTCTAGTCCGTTTCCTGTGGTAGTAATAGTTCCTGTAGAAACATCATCTGCAGTTAATAAATAATCTGCTATTCCTGCTGCTCCTGTAGTTGCAGTAATGATATATTTCGTTTTTCCTGTATCGGTTCCTCCGCCTGTTTCTTCTGTTTTATCAGAATCACTGCTGCAAGAAAAAGCTGTAAAAGCTAAAACAGCTGATAATAACGCTAATGTGGTACTTTTTTTCATTGTATTATGGTGTTTGTATTAAAATTAATTATTTGATTTACTGAAATAATATCTTAGTTTTATGTAAAAAGCTCGACTTGGTTTTTGTAGTGAGAAATTGTCATATAGTTTGTTATCCAATACATTTTTACATTCAAAAGCAATATTATATTTTCCATTTGCAAGCGTATAAACCGCATTCAAATCATGGCTAAACTGCTGTGGAATCTCGAGCTTACTATCTTTGCTTCCCATACTTGGCCACGATAAATAGTACGTATGAACATAAAGCAGATTGTACCCAACCGATAAATTGTTTCCTTTTTTCCAAAGATTATTGAAGAATACAGTCGCATCTGCGTTTCCAAAAAGGAACGGCATATTTGGAATTCTGTCTTTATAAAATGGAGACACATAATTTTGATCCGGCTCGTATTTAGTCATATTTCGAATATTCTGATATGTTGCATTAAAACCAGCCGTAAAACGATTACTGTAAGAGTATCTAATTTCTCCATCGATACCATAATTCGTTACTTTTCCTTGATTCACATTGGTGGTCATGGTCTGATTATTATTCAATGTTGCACGAATAAAATCTGTCGCATTTCTGTGTAAAAGATTTACATCAAATGATAAAGCATTTTTAATATTGAAACTGGTCTGATAACTCGCTCCAACATTAAAGTTGTTACTTGTTTCAGGTTTTAGATTTAAATTTCCTTCGACATTATCATTTACGTTACCAAAGATTTCTTCCGGCGTTGGAAGTCTGTAACTCTTCTCAAAAGAAGCTTTAACCTGAAGATTACGTTTGATATAATAACTCGTTGCGCCTCCATATCCAGTTGTAGAAGTATTATCTACGTACTTTTGATAAGCGACATCACCCGCATTTCCAGATGGATTGTAACTTCTTGTATAAGTAGTTTTTAAGGAATAATCTTTTAAGAATAAAGATGTACTCCATTTTTCATTAAAGTCCAATTTATAACCTAATCCTAAAACATTTTTCTGCGTCTTTTTAGGTTGTTTGTACGTTAAAGATTCTGGAACTAACTCGTCACTTTCCTTACGATTGAATGTATTAAAAGTATTATTCAGCATAAAAGAGTGTCTTTCGTTAAGCGTATAAGTCGCATTAGCCGTAGCCACACCATTATTATTGTAAAACTTACGAAGTGTGCGGCTTCTTTCGCCTCCATTACCTTCGTATTCTTTATAATCTCCAAACCAATTGTATCTTCTAAAAACAGTATCCACATTTTGTTCAAAACCAAAATTGTAGTTTCCTGTAACATTGATATTAAGACCTTTTGTAAATAAATCTTTTACCTGATATTTTAAAGTTGGCATTACAATACTTCCTCTTCTATACATTTCACCAAACACACTTACCATTCTGGCACCAGTCTGGATATCGGCTTTATTTTCGCCCCCAGTAAAACCGATCATTAATTTATCGGCATATTTTTTTCCTGTTACACCAATATTAAAAATTACAGTTTCGTTACGGTATTGATCATGAAAACGTCTCACTCTCTTGTTTGGGAAATAAGCGCCCGTATTTAAATCGGCTACATCTACATTTACCCAATAATTATTATCCGAATAATTTTGAAAAGCATTAATCTCTGTTGTAAAACCGCTTTTTGCGGTATAACCAGCGTTAATACTGGAACGGTGCGTATTAAAAGATCCGAAAGAATAAGAAGCATCTAGATATGTTCTAGGCTTACTGTTTGTAACAATATTAATTGCACCACCCAATGCATCTCCTCCCAACCAAATAGGCACAACGCCTTTGTAAACTTCTACACGGTCTGCAAGATTGATTGGAATGTTATTCATTTGAAAAGAAGAACCAAAATTGTCCATTGGAACTCCATCAATAAAAACTTTGATCTGATTCCCTGAAAAACCGTTTATAGAAAGTTCAGATCTCGAACCAACTCCTCCAGATTCGCGATTACGCACTCCAGAAACACGATCTAAGGCGTGAGATAAATCAAGTGTTGAATTGTGCAGTTTTTTAGCATCAATTGCTGTTACGCTATAAGCTTGTTTATTTACTTTATCAGTTTGAGTTCTTCCCATCACGGTTACACTTTCTAACTCTTGTAATTCGTTTTCCAACTTAACCGGAATATTTAAATTACTTCCGGCAACTTCAATCTGTTTTTTTTGAACTGCAAAACCAATTGCTGAAATCTTTAATGTGTATTTTCCTGGAGTAATATTTTTAAAAATGTAGTTCCCATCTTCATCGGAAATTACACTTTGATTTGTTTTTTCGATAATAATGGTTGCATAAGGAACTGTTTGTCCAGAATTTTCTACAACTTGTCCAGACACCGAAACCCCTTGATTTTGCTGGGAAAACGATAAGAACGTAATGCATAAAAATAAACTGGCAAATAAAAATTTTTGAGTTGACATATCTTTAATTAGACTAATTATAAATAACTTTGGCGCAAAAGTACTCTCAACTGCTTTAAAAAAGTTAGGGAAAAACGGATTATTATTTTGTAAAAACGGATTAAATTTTGAAAATCAAAGCCACTCTTTTAACGCCAGAAACGCCAATAATTAAAATTCAGATTGGAGATAAATATTACCCAAAAAGTATACTTACAGAAGAGAATATCAACATAGAAAACAAAGATTCTGAAAAAATTACAAGTCGTCATTTAATCACCGAAGGTTTGGTCTTAATAGATACTCAAATGTATTATTCGAGCGCCAAAACGGTCATTTTTGAAATTGATGAAGAATCTGTGGTAATGAATTTTATTTACAGCAGTAATGTAGAAACACACATTGACCAATTGGAAAGCGAGAGATATTCTAAAGAAAATACACACAATATTTTTTATACCAATAATTTTAAAGCCACTTTTACAATTCCCGCATTTACACAATCCAATTATTTATCGATTATTCTCTCTAAAGAGTTTTATTACAATATTATAAATGAAGACTGGCAGCTTCATGAAAAATTTTCAAGGAATATCCTGAACAAACAATCGAGTTATTTAACTTTAAAATATCTTCCTTTTACACCTGCCATACAATGGGTCACGCATGAAATAAAAAGTTGTACCAGAAAAGGCGCCTTAAAAAGAATTTATATCGAAAGTAAAATTAAAGAACTGCTGATTCACCAGCTTGAAGCTATTTTCGCTAAACCTTCAACCACAGAAAAAATTGACGAAGAAGATTATAACAAATTACTAGAAGCAAAAAAAATATTAGACAACGACTATAGAAACACTCCTACTCTTCCGGAACTTTCACGACTTATTTCTTTAAATGAATTTAAACTAAAAAAAGGTTTTAAAGCTTGTTTTGGAACAACTGTTAGAAGCTATATCATTAAACTTAGAATGGAACATGCGAAGGAATTATTTCAAAATAAAAAAGCAACGGTAAGTGAAGCAGCTTATAAGTGCGGGTATAAAGATGTTTCTCATTTTTCAGCAGCGTTTAAAAGTTATTACGGATTTTCTCCTCAAAAATTTAAAATCAATACCGACATTATTCAGTTTTGGTTAATTGGTTTTTCACTTTTTTGGTAAAAAAAAGGGTCTTAAAATTATGTCCGTCGACGTAATCTTAAAACCCTTAAAAAATTAGACATTTAATGTATACTGCAAACTTATATACAAAACCCACGATCAAATGAATATGTCAATTTCATTGTTAAAACGTTTCTCCAAAAACAGTTTTCTGTAAAAATTCAAAGTGACATCTAAAAAGGTAAAGAGTACCGCCGTTTTCAAATTTCTACACTTCAAAATTAGAATCTGCAAAAGAAAATACCTTACGGCTTTCCTCATAAGCGTAAAAAAATAACACTCTCAAGGCCATAATTAAAACTTATAACACTACAAATCAATGTATTGAATTTTCAACTTTAACATTAATTTGTGTAAATAATAGTCAGTTTTTTCTTTTAAAGTGTAAAAAACACACTTAAAAAATCATTTCTTATCCTAGATTAAGACCTGTTTTTTGATCCCTGACCTATATTTGCAACGAGCTTAAGGATCTAAAAAAGGAAAAATAAAAATCTTAGAATCTTAGAACCTTAGAAACTCAGAACCTTTTTTCTTATTCTAGATTAAGTCGAATAGAAAATGAAACTAATAAATTTGCATAGTAAATCACAAGTTCTGTAAAACTGATATTTCAACAAAAAATAGAAAAACAGCAAGTCAGAATCTTAGAAACTAAAAAAGATGAAAACACTTGAATTCTTATTACTCGGAAAAAACGAAGCGATATTGGCTATATTACTTCGTCTTGTAAATGCATACGAAGACTGGAATGCCGTTTCTTTTCACAACGAAAAAGAAGCTCAAGACTATTTTCAAAATCACAAAATCGATGTTGTTCTTTTGAGTTCCGGAATCGAAGATCACGTTGAAAAAGAGTTTACTTCTTTTTGTTTAAAACAACAGCCAGAAGTAGAAGTTATTGAACATTTTGGCGGCGGAAGCGGATTGCTGAAATCAGAAATTCTTCACCGTTTACACTTAAAAGGAAAAATTTAGGTACTATTATTTTTCTCTTTTAAAATTTCATTAAAGCTTAGAAACAATTCATTTTACGAATATCAAATTAAAATTTACGATATATCGTGAGGCTTTCTATTGCCTTTTTTTGAAAAACCCATTAAAATCAACACTTTACAAACAAGGCATTTAATTTGGATGTAATAAACTGAAAATCAAATTCTAAAAATATTTAAAAACCCAATTATTCACAACAAAATCAAAATTATCATGAAAAAATTAATCCTTACAACAGTTTTAGTCTTAGTAATATTTATCGGATTTGCACAAAAACCAAGTCCTACATTATTAGACCCATCAAATCATACTTTGGTACTAATTGATTACGAAAGTCAAATGGCATTTGCAGTAAGCAATATTCCAATCGATCAACTAAGAAACAACACCGCTCTTGTTGCCGGCGCATCAAAAATATTTAAAGTTCCAACTATCGTTACAACAGTTGCCGAAAAATCATTCAGCGGACCTGTATTTAGAGAAATTGAAGAATTCTACCCGCAAAAAACTTCCAACTATATTGACCGTACTACAATGAATACTTGGGAAGATGCTCCCGCTCGCAAAGCAATTATTGCAGCTGGTAAAAAGAAATTAGTTTTTGGCGGTTTATGGACAAGCGTTTGTATCGTTGGGCCAGCTTTATCTGCAATCAATGAAGGTTACGATGTTTATGTAATTACAGATGCAAGCGGTGATATTTCTAAAGAAGCTCATGAAATGGCTGTAACTCGTATGGTTCAGGCTGGTGCACATCCAATAACTTCATTACAATATTTATTAGAACTACAACGTGACTGGGCGCGTCAGGAAACTTATGTTCCCGTAACCGACTTAGTTAAAAAATACGGCGGTGCTTATGGTGTAGGTGTTCAATATGCTCACGAAATGTTGAAACACTAAATTTTTTGAATTAAAAATTGAGAATTAAAAATTAAAAATTTTGCTTATAGTTCTGGCTAACCGTTTTTTGAAGTTTAAAAAACCAATTTCTTTGTTTTTTATTTTCACGCAGATTTAGCAGATTCAGGAAATTTTAATTTTTAATTCTCAATTTTTAATTTCTTATTTAATTTTTAATTAAAAAAAAGCCAAACTAAATATACCACAGCCATGAAACTTACTTCTAAAATACTCGCATTACTTTTAATTATTTCCCTGCCTGTTTTCGCTCAAGGCAAAAGAGCCACATTAATCGTTCATCATGCTGTAATTCATACTTTAGACGATAAAAATACAATTGTTGAAGCTATGGCTGTAGCCGATGGGAAAATCCTAAAAACAGGAAAAAACAGCGAAATCTTAAAATTAAAAGACAAAAAAACAACTGTAATCGATGCCAAAGGAAAAGTAATTATTCCCGGAATATTCGATTCTCATATGCACATTATCCGCGGTGGAAGATTTTATAACACCGAATTACGCTGGGATGGCGTTCGTTCTTTAAAAAGAGCTTTAGCAATGCTGAAAGAACAGGCACAACGAACTCCAAAAGGACAATGGGTTCGAGTTGTAGGCGGATGGAACGCTTATCAATTTGAAGAAAAAAGACTTCCTACTTTAGCCGAAATCAATGAAGCAACCGGCGAAGTTCCTGCTTTTATTCTTCACTTATATGGACACGCTTATTTGAATAAAGCGGGTTTGGAAACTTTAAAAATCGATGCCAATACGCCGAATCCAAATGCGGGATTAATTGAAAAAGATGCAAATGGAAACCCAACAGGATTATTAGTTGCAGAACCAAATGCTTTTATTTTATACTCTACTCTTGCTAAACTTCCTGAATTATCTGAAGAAGAAAAATTCAATTCGACTAAACAATTTATGACAGAAATGAACCGTCTTGGTGTAACTGCAATCATGGATGCCGGCGGCGGATTTCAAAACTTCCCAGACGATTACGGCGTGACAAATGGATTATGCAAAGACAGCGATTTAACTGTTAGAATGCCTTATTATTTGTTTGCCCAAAAAGCTGGAACAGAATTGAATGATTACACCAAATGGATGCAGACGGTTGAAATTGGTGAAGGCTGCGACGACGATCATCATTCAGATAAAGTTGAATATCATGTTCAGGGCGCAGGAGAAAATTTAGTAATGAGCGCGGGAGATTTTGAAAACTTCGATAAACCGAGACCAGAATTGAGCCCAGCGATGGAAGGACAATTGAAGGAAGTTTTATCTTTATTGGTAAAAAATAGATGGCCGTTTAGAATTCATGCGACATATAATGAAAGTATTACACGGTTTTTAAATGTTATTGAAGACATCAACAAAGAAACGCCTTTAAGCGGACTTTTATGGTTCTTTGATCACGGAGAAACGGTTTCTGTAGAAAACTTAAAACGTATAAAAGCCTTAAACGGCGGATTAGCAATTCAGCATAGAATGGCGTATCAAGGTGAAAGCTTTATTAAAAGATATGGAAAAACTGCTGCTGCAAACACTGTTCCGCTAAAGAAAATATTAGAATTAGGAATTAAAGTTGGAATGGGAACTGACGGAACCCGTGTCGCAAGTTACAATCCGTGGGTTGGTTTGTATTGGCTGACAACTGGAAAAACTTTAGGGGGTTTAAAATATATGAATGACGAAAATATTGTAGACAGATCAACAGCATTAAAATTATTTACTTACGGAAGTGCACAATTGATTAACATTGAAAAAGACAGAGGAATGCTGACAGCGAATAAATTAGCCGACTTTGCAATTCTTTCTGATGACTACTTCAATACTTCTGAAGAAAATATATTCAACATCGAATCGAAACTGACAGTTGTAAACGGAAAAGTAGTTTATGCCGATAATGACTTTAGAACATTTGCAAACGAAAAGCCAAAAGCAATTCCGGATTGGAGTCCTGTAAATTACTTTGGCGGTTATCAAAAAAACTAAATCAAATTAAAAAAAGATAATAATTTATAGGGCTTTGAATGCACAATTTAAATTCTAAATTTGTGTTATTCAAAGTCCTACAAATGGAAAAAACATATTCGGTTGTATTTTATTCTAAAACATTGGTGGAGCCGGTTAAGAAATTGAAAGATTTTTTAAGAAGCAAAATCAAATGGTACAACAGCTGTAATTCTGAAGCACATATTACAATTTGTGAATTTAAGATCGATGAATCGCAGCTCGAAACAATCAAACAAAAGCTTTCTCAAATTTCTGATACCTTTACGCCGTTCCAAGTGTCGTTAGACCACTTTGGTTCTTATCCCAACAGCGGCGCTTTCTTCATTGCTCCTAACGCAGATGTTGAAGATAATTTTAAGCTGCTAATGAAAAAGATTCATCAGGCTTTAAAACCATTAAAACTTAAAAAAAGCGAAGATCCACACCTGTCAATCGGACGAAAGTTAACACCCGAAAATCTTAAAATTGCTTCTGAACTTTTTACAACAATTCATCTCAACTTTCTATGCAATGAAATTGTTATAAGAGAGTTTGATCCCATAGTTAAGCAGTTTTTCGTTATTGATAGTATTCCTTTTGGCAGTAATCCTCAGCCAGAATTAATTCAGGGAAGTTTGTTTTAACAAAATAATTCACCACAATCTTGTCATCCTGAGGAACGAAGGATCACACTAGAAACTCTACAACGTAACTCCGTAAAATATTTCCGGCAATCTTTGTGGAGTTGATTTGTTGCCAATCTTTATCGAGTTACTATATAAACATAGCCATCGGTTTCAACCATTGGAGCACATTGTATTTATGATACATTCAAGATGTATTCACAATATATTCAAAATACAATCCACAATCCGTTTCCCACGGTTGAAACCGTGGGCTATATTTATAAATTGCGACTTACGTCTTTGTGAGAATTCACTAGCGTTCTTTGCGTAAATCCTCGCGAACTTTGCGTTTAAATTCAACACAAACAAATAACTGAAACAAAGAAAGCCTGAAACCTGAAACTAAAATCAATATTTCGTATATTTGAATTTTACAATTCACAAATATGAAATCACTAGATTCATTTTATCAAGATATTACCGAAGGTACATCTGTCGAGCCGAGTTCATTATTACCAAACGACATTAAAAAAGAAATTGGTCATTTTAATGTATTTGACATAAAAGAACTTTTAGAACGACTAAAAGAAAAGCCTGGAATGCCTTATGACAGAAGAGCTTATTACAAGATAAGTTTAATTCGCGGTAAGAATAAGGCCGAGTATGCTGATAAAATAATCGAAATTGATAAACAAGGATTATTATTTGCTACGCCAAAAATTCCATACAACTATTTACCACAGGACACGAATCAATCTGGGCAGTTTTGTGTTTTTACCAGTGAATTTTTATCCAAAAATAAAAGCGGAATCGATCTTGATGAACTTCCTATTTTTGCTGCAGACGGTTATCCTATTTTTCAATTATCTGACGAAGAAGTAGAAGAAGTCGCTTTGATTTTCAATAAAATACAAAAAGAAATCAACTCAGATTATATCTACAAATATGATTTGATCCGAAATTATGTTGCTGAACTAATTCACTTCGGACAAAAATTACAACCTATAACTGCGCTTTACTCCAAACACAATTCTGCAGCGAGAGTTTCTTCTTTATTTGCTGAATTATTAGAAAGACAATTCCCAATCGAATCTCCAAATCAAAGATTAGAATTGAGAACGGCAAAAGATTTTGCTTCCCGATTATCAGTTCATGTCAATCATTTAAATAAGGTTTTAAAGGAAAACACAGGAAAAACCACAACCGAATTAATCAGCACCCGATTGACAAATGAAGCGAAAATCCTTTTAAAACAAACGGATTGGAATATTTCTGAAATCGCCTTTTCCTTAGGTTTTGAGGAGCTGGCGCACTTTTCTAATTTCTTTAAAAAACAAACGTCGTTGACGCCTTTGGCTTTTAGGGCTTGAGTTTAGATTGCAGATTTTAGATTTTAGATTTTAGGTTTCAGGTTTCAGGTTCAATAGAACTTTGTCAAAGTTTTAAACTTTGACAAAGTTTAGCGTAACGTTTTGGAATTTGGAATTTAAAAGATTGAAATTTAAATACACCTGATTTGAATTTCGCAAACATCGATTTGATATTTACAATTTCCCAATGCTGCCTCACTCCTACCTTTGTCTTATCAATTTAAAAGATCGAAAAGATGAATTTATCAAACAACAAAATTTTAATAACAGGCGGTGCAAGCGGTATCGGACTTGGACTTACGGAGCGATTTATTCAGGAAAACAATACCGTAATTATTTGCGGTCGAAGAGAATCTGTTCTAAATGAAGTAAAAGCAAAATTTCCATCAGTTATTACAAAAGTCTGCGACTTGTCTTTAGAAGAAGAACGAATTGCTCTTTATAAATGGATCGAAGAAAATCATCCTGACTTAAACGTATTAATCAATAATGCCGGAATTCAAAAATGGGTTTCTGTTGCTGATGCTGATTTCTACGAAAGTATGAAAAGCGAAGTTGCAACCAATATTGAAGCACCATTGCATTTAACGTCACTATTTATTCAATTAAAATCGCTGACAACTGTAATGAATGTAACTTCTGGACTGGCATTTTCTCCTTTTGCAAAAGTTCCTGTTTATTCGGCTACAAAGGCGTTTTTTAGATCGTTTACACTTTCACTTCGTCATTTATTACAATCAAATAACATTGAAGTAATCGAAATTATTCCACCAGCATTGAATACAGACCTTGGCGGCATTGGTTTACATGATGCACATCCAAGTGTAAGCGATTTCATTGTTTCTATTTTTGAACAATTGAAAGAAGGAAAAAGCGAACTTACTTTTGGAACCAGTGAAACGAGATTAAATGCAAGCGTACCAGAATTAAAGGCTTCATTTAATGCACTTCATTCTAACTTATAATTTTAAATTTTAAATTAAAAATTGAGAATTAAAAATTAAAAATTTTGTCTCTATGTACTTGTTTTACTGAGTGCTATAAAGTCTCGAAAAAAGGACATTACATTTTAAGGTCTCCTCCCGAAGCCTCGGGATCGCTCAGACTGATCACAAACAACAAACAATAAACAACAAACAATAAACAATAAACAATAAACAATAAACAATAAACAATCAAAAAGATGGCAGTAAATACAAAAATAGCCTTGGTAACAGGCGGAAGCAGAGGTTTAGGAAAAAACATGGCAATTGCAATTGCTAAAAAAGGAATTGATGTAGTTATAACCTACAACAGCAAAAAAGATGAAGCTGACTTGGTGGTTAAAGAAATCGAAAATTTAGGTCAGAAAGCAGCTTCGCTTCAACTGAATGTTGCTGTCTCAAGTACTTTTGATTCTTTCTTCAATGAAGTAGAATCAACTTTAAAAAGCACTTTTAAAACAGATAAATTTGACTTTTTAGTAAACAATGCTGGAATCGGAATTCACAATTCATTCGTTGGGACAACTGAAGCAGAATTTGATCAATTGACTAATATTCAGTTTAAAGGACCATTCTTCTTAACACAAAAAGGGTTAAATGTAATGAATGACGGTGGCGGGATCGTAAATATTTCAACTGGTTTAGCAAGATTTTCTTTCCCAGGTTACGCCGCTTATGCCGCTATGAAAGGCGCAATTGAGACTTTAACAAAATATCAGGCAAAAGAATTAGGAGCAAGAAAAATCAAAGTAAATGTGGTTGCTCCAGGCGCAATCGAAACTGACTTTGGAGGCGGAGTCGTTCGCGACAACGAACAGATGAATCAGCAGATTGCTTCGGTAACGGCTTTAGGAAGAGTGGGTTTACCTGATGATATTGGCGGTGTTGTTGCCTTTTTATGTACTGAGGAAGCACGCTGGGTAAATGCGCAAAGAATTGAAGTTTCTGGTGGAATGATGCTTTAAGATAATTGTGAATGGTGAATGGTGAATGGTTAATTGATAATTGTTAATTGTTCATGGTTCATGGTTAATTATTGATGATTAAAAGTGGAATTTTAAATTTTAAATTTTAAATTTTAAAATAAAACAAAACCCGATAAGCATCAAAACTTATCGGGTTTGTCGTTTCAAATATATTTGAATTAGTAAGCTCTTATATTTAATTTTTCTCAATGATCACATCAAATCCGCCGTCTTTGTCGAATTGGATGTCATAAAACTTCTTGTCTTTTTCTACTCCAACTTCATACGTTGTAATATTCTTATCATTAACTACAACCGCAATTTCTCGAATTGCTTTTGCACCATAATTTTTCTTTAAATAAGCTTGTGCTTTTGGCGGCAGCTGACTTAGCGGAATCTGCAATTCATACGCTTTCATAATCCCTAAATTATCGTAAATAGCCAGCGCTTTTGTGGTGTTATTTACGTTATATCTGGCTTCATAACGAATCTCATCATTATCATCTCCAACATATTCTTCAGACCAAACAGGTACTTTGCCAGGATATTCTTTTTCAAAAGCAAGTTTCACCTTTTCTGGCGGTGTCACTTCTTTTTTCATATTCGTTCCTTCTTGTGCAATTAAAAAACTGCTGCATAAAAAAGTAAAAATCAAAAACACGTTTTTCATGGCTTCATTTTTAAATTAAACTTTAAATAACGTATTAAAAGTACTACTTTATAATGAAGAAAAAATGAACCTCACAATATTTTTTATGAACATATAATTTATTTTGAATTAAGCACTTAACTAAAAAGTAAATTACAACTCCAGCTTTTTTAGTCGGTCTGTTAATTCTCTTTTGTAAGTAATTCCAATTGGGATTCTTTCGTTTTTAATTACAATAAAATCTTTCTCAGTTGTATCAATTTTATCGAGTGCCACGATATAGGATTTGTGAACGCGCATGAAACTCTTTTCTGGCAGGCATTTCTCGAATTCCGTTGTCGTAATCGAAGCCAGATAAGTTCTTTTAATCGTGTGCAGTTTTACATAGTTTCCAAAACTCTGCGCAAATAAAAGCTGATCCAATTCTATATTCATCAAATAGCCGTCGACTTTTACATTAACGGAATTAACCGTTTCTTCTTCTGCCTTTTGTTTTACATTTTCTGTCGCAAAAAAACGATCAATTGCTTTTAAAAATCTTGGAAAATAAATGGGCTTCAATAAATAATCAATCACACCGTAATCATAACTTTCCAAAGCAAATTCAGAATATGCCGTTGTCAAAATAGTTTTCGGATGCGATGGAAGAATTTTCAGCAGTTCCATTCCAGAAATCTCGGGCATATTGATATCGAGAAACATTAAATCAACAGAATTTTCTCTGAGATAATTCATTGTTTCAATGCCATTATAACCTTGAAAAACCAATTCTAACTGCGGATTCTGTTTGATATAATTAGCCAAAACATAATGCGCAGCGGGTTCGTCATCTACAATAATGCATTTTTTTGTTTCTCTCATCCTACAAACTTTTTAAGCTGTATTTCTAAATCAACAGTATAAATCTGTTTATCGTCCTGAATATCTAATTTATAGTCTTTTCCATAAATTAAATTCAAACGCTCAATCGTATTTTTCAAACCGATTTTAGTCGAAATCACATCTGTTTTCTTCGGAATTGAATTTGTAACATGAAGGTTTAACAAACCTTTTTCAACACTAATGGTAATATTTACAAAACACTTTTCAATAGCGCAAGTTCCATGTTTAAAAGCATTTTCTATAAATGCAATTAAGAGCATTGGCGAAATTTTATACGCATTTTCGTTATCAACATTAGAATCAAATGTAATATCACAGCGATAGCCAACGCGCTCTTTTTCAAGCTGTACGTAACTGTTTATAAATTCCAGTTCATCTTCTAAAGAAACACATTGTTTGCTGTTACTTTCAAGCTGGTAACGCATTAACTGCGAAACTTTCATAATTAAATCCGGCGTTCTGTCTGGAAACTGAAGACTTATTCCGTAAAGTGTATTAAAAGTATTGAATAAAAAATGCGGGTTCAATTGTCCTTTTAAAGAATTCAACTGCATTTGATTGAACAATAATGCAGCATCGGTTTGTTTTCTGTGAATGCGATAAAATTTAAATACGATTATTGGACTTAAAATACAAACCAAAGTTCCTAAAACACTCGCCAATTGGTACGCATAACTTCTTTGATGTGAGTTTTGATACAAATGACATTTTGCAAACATATCCAGCATTGTAATTTCATACAAAATGACGGAAAACACAAAAACTCCAAATAATGTCAAAATTATATACGTAAAAGGTTTGTTTGCTTTGAATAAAATAGGAAGGAGAAAAAAGCGGTTAAATTGGGCATGCATGTATAAAATGCAATAGAAAAATACACCCATTAAAATAGAAATGAAGGAACTAAATAACATCCAATCATTTTTTAAGGTATAAATTGTAAATGAAAAAAGGACAACAGCAACTTCCTGCCACCATTTGTTATCCAGTATGTTATCAATTTTTTTGTTCATTCTTAATTTTGAAATAGTTTACAAAGTACGAACAAAAATTTAATTTTTATTTCTTTAAAATGACAAATTCAATTCGTCATTTACTAGTGCAGTACATCACTTAACCTGACTTTTATCAACGTAAGAGAAATAAATTTGTTTCATCAAAAACTATTTATATCACACCTTGAGTTTATGTATTTCAAAAAAATTACCTTATTATTTTTCTTGATTTTTGCCTCAGCTGGTTATTCTCAAACCCTTTCTTTAAAAGAAGCAGTAAAAACGGGGCTTGAAAACTACGGTTCCATCCGAGCAAAAAACAATTACACCAATGCATCAAAAGAGACTCTAAAACAATCTCGCCGTGATTATCTGCCTAACTTAAATTTGTCGGCGCAGCAAGATTACGGAACTGTAAACGGCCAAAACGGACCGCTTTATGGTTTTGGCGGACTTGGCGTTGCTTCATCAGGACTTCCGTTACCTGAACAAAACTGGAACTCAGCATTTGGTGCTCTTTATCTGGTCAATATGAACTGGGATTTTTTCACTTTTGGAAAAATTAAAGAGAAAATCAATTTATCTAAAATTGATGTTCAAGCCAAAGAAAATGATTTGAAGCAGGAAATGTTCCAACAGGAAATCAAAATTTCTGCGGCTTATCTTAATTTACTGGCAAGCCAGCGATTGTTGATTTCACAGCAAAAAAACCTTAGCCGTGCAGAAGTTTTCAAAAAGACAGCCGCTGCAAGAGTTAAAAACGGATTATTGGCCGGAGTCGATTCTACATTGGCAACTGCCGAAGTTTCAAAAGCTAAAATCGCTTTAAACCTGGCTCGAAACTTCGTTAAAGAACAAAACAACAAATTAGTCGATTTAATGGGTGTTCTTCCTCAGGATTTTGTTACTGATACGCTTTTCGTTACTCAGATTCCAAAAGAATTAATTAAAGAAAATGCGGCAACAGACAGTTTGCATCCGTTATTGCAATTGTACAAAACGAGAATTGATTACAGCAATCAGCAGGTTAAATTGTTCCAGCGTTTCTATTATCCAACCATGAGTGCTTTTGGTGTTTTACAAACCAGAGCTTCGGGATTTGATTCCTCTTATGCAACAGATCAAACTGCTTTTAACCGAAATTATTGGGACGGCGTAAATCCAGATCGTACCAACTATTTAATTGGGGTTGGAATTACATGGAATTTAACGACGCCTTTTAGAGCAAACAAACAAGTAACGGCTCAGAAATTTGTTTCTCAGGCTTTGCAGGAAGAATACAATCAGGCCGATAGAGAACTGAAATCACAATTGAATTTTGCTGAAGATAAGATCAGAATTACTTTAGAAAATTACGCAGAAGCGCCAATTCAGGTTGATGCGGCAAAACGAGCTTATTTGCAAAAATCGACTTTATACAAAAATGGTTTGACTGATTTAACCGATTTGACACAAACCATGTACGTTTTAAACCGTGCCGAAATTGATCGTGATATTGTCAACAATAATGTATGGCAGTCGTATTTGCTAAAAGTCGCTGCAACAGGCAATTTTGACTTATTTATAAATGAATTTTAATTAGATCCAAATGAATTTAATACGTTTTGCACTCCGCAAACCCATCTCCATATTAGTATTGGTTGCGGGTCTATTTTTCTTCGGAATTGGTGCCATCAAAGACATTAAGGTAGATATTTTACCAAAAATGAATTTGCCGGTTATCTATATTGCGCATCCTTTTGGAGGTTACACGCCAGACCAGATGGAAGCTTATTTTGCTAAGACTTACGTCAATATTCTGCCTTTTGCCAACGGTGTAAAATCGGTAGAAACCAAAAATATTCAGGGGTTAATGATCATGAAATTAACCTATTATGAAAACACTAATATGGCGCAGGCTGCAGCCGAATTAAGTTCGCTATCGAACAGGATTCAGGCGGCATTTCCTCCGGGAACACAGCCTCCGTTTATCATTCGCTTTGATGCTTCATCTCTGCCAATTGGTCAATTGGTTTTGAGCAGTAAAATACGTTCAAACAACGAATTACAGGATTTAGCCAACGTTTATGTTCGTGCTTCGTTTACTTCGATTCCTGGATTGCTTTCTCCTGCACCCTTCGGCGGAAGCCCAAGAACAATCGAGGTTAACGTAGATCCAGATTTATTGCGTTCGCACAATATGACGCCAGATCAAGTTGTAGAAGCTATACGTGTAAACAACCAGACGGCTCCGGGCGGAAACGTGAGAATGGGCGACAAAAATTATATTACCCCAACCAACAATACGATTAAAGAAGTTAAAGATTTTGAGAATATTCCGTTATTTAAAGGCGGTGTTCAAAACTTAAAATTAGGCGATGTTGCCAGCGTAAAAGATGGTGCCGATATTACAGCGGGTTATGCATTGGTAAACGGAAAACGTTCGGTTTATATTAGTATTGCAAAAGCGGGAGATGCTTCGACTTGGGATGTGGTTCAGAAATTAAAATCGGAACTGCCAAAAATTCAAAGTACTTTACCCGAAGATGTAAAATTATCGTATGAATTTGACCAGTCGGTTTATGTAATTAACTCGGTAAAAAGTTTAATTACCGAAGGAATTATTGGTGCGGTTTTAACCGGTTTAATGGTTTTATTATTCTTGGGAGACAGGCGTGCCGCGTTAATTGTAATTTTAACGATTCCAATTTCGATTATTTCTGGTGTTTTATTCCTAAAATTATTCGGGCAAACCATCAACTTAATGTCTTTAAGCGGATTGGCTTTGGCTATCGGAATTTTGGTGGATGAAAGTACGGTAACGATCGAAAATATTCACCAGCATCTCGACATGGGAAAACCAAAAGCACTCGCCATTTGGGATGCCTGCCAGGAAATTGCCTTGCCAAAATTATTGATCTTACTTTGTATTTTGGCCGTATTTGCGCCGGCATTTACAATGGTTGGTATTCCGGGAGCGTTGTTTCTGCCTTTAGCTTTAGCAATTGGATTCTCGATGGTTATTTCGTTTTTACTTTCTCAGACTTTTGTGCCTGTAATGGCCAACTGGTTAATGAAAGCGCATCCAAAACACGATCATGGTCCAGAAATTACAGATGACGAAGCCGAATTTAATGACAGCGGTATAACACCAGAATCTGAAAGAGAACTTATTACCCAGAAAAAAGGGTATGTCGAAAAAGACGATACCAACAACAACGGAAAAATAGGTGGTTTTGAGCGTTTCAAAATTCGCTTTATGAGAACTTTAGACCGCTTATTTGTTCATAAAAAATTGACGAGTATCGTGTATCTGGTTTCTGCAACGGTTTTAGCAATTGTCTTACTTAGTTTTATTGGAAAAGATGTATTTCCAAAAACAAATTCAAGTCAGTTTCAACTGCGGCTTCGTGCTCCGGACGGAACGCGTTTGGAAAGAACAGAAGAACAAGCAGTAATTACTTTAAAGGAATTGAAAAAAATGGTTGGGCCGGAACATATAGGGATCACTTCTGTTTATGTGGGGCAGCACCCTTCTTTATTCTCCATTAACCCAATTTATTTATTCATGGCGGGTTCGCATGAAGCTGTTTTTCAGGTGAGTTTAAAAGATTACCATGCCGATATGGATGAATTTAAAGATGAGTTTAGAGCAAGGCTTAAAAAAGTCCTTCCAGACACTAAAGTTTCTTTTGAACCAATCGAATTGACAGACAAGGTTTTAAGCCAAGGTTCTCCTACTCCAATCGAAATTCGAATTGCAGGAAAAGACAAAAAACGAAATGAATTATATGCAAATCAAATTGTAGAGAAACTAAAAGCGATTTCGTATTTCAGAGATGTACAGATTGGACAGCCAATTCACTATCCAGCAATGAATATTGATATTGACAGAACACGAGCAGCAGAATTGGGAGTTGATATGAATGACATTTCGCGTTCTCTTGTCGCTTCGACCTCATCATCACGATATACCGATAAAAATATGTGGGTTGATGAAAGAGCGGGATTATCATACAACGTTCAGGTTCAAGTGCCATTGAATAAAATGAAAAGCAAAACCGATATAGGCGAAATTCCGTTATTGAAAAATTCAATTCGTCCTGTTTTGAGCGACGTAGCTAAAATTACACCCGGATTTGTAAGTGGTGAAAATGACAATTTAGGGGCCATGCCGTACATTACCGTTACTGCAAACATCAACCAAACCGATTTAGGTACGGCGACAAAAGATGTAGGCAAAACAATTAGTGCTTTGGGTGAATTACCACGTGGTTTGTTTATTACACCTATCGGACTAAGTACTGTACTGACGGAGACATTAAGCAGTTTACAATCAGGATTGTTGGTTGCGATTTTTGTAATCTTCTTAATGCTGGCCGCTAATTTCCAATCGTTCAAAGTTTCACTGGTAATTTTAACGACCGTTCCAGCGGTAGTTTTAGGTGCATTGTTAATGCTGACTATTACAGGTTCAACACTAAATTTACAATCGTATATGGGAATCATTATGTCGGTTGGGGTTTCGATTGCCAACGCCGTTTTATTGGTTACGAATGCCGAACAGCTTCGAAAAATAAATGGCAATGCCTTAGAATCTGCGCGTGAAGCGGCGGCGTTACGTTTGCGTCCAATTATCATGACGTCTGTTGCGATGATTGCGGGAATGCTTCCAATGGCAATTGGACACGGCGAAGGAGGCGATCAGGTTTCTCCGTTAGGAAGAGCAGTTATTGGCGGCTTATTATTTTCTACTTTTGCCGTATTATTGATCCTGCCTCAGATATTTGCGTGGGCACAAGCTAAAACAACAACACAATCTGTTTCTTTAGATCCTGAAGACGAAGAAAGCATCCATTATATCTCATCAATAAGTAAGTCGAAAGTTGGAAAGTAACCTGTTGAGTGTAAATATTTTTTAACACATAGAAACAATAGATTTTAGTTTTAAATAAAAAAGGTTAAAGAAAAAACTAGTTTTCACACATAGCTATGTGCATTAAAACAAGTGAAACGCCTTTACCCGTAAAGAAGAGCTATGATTCTATGTGTTAAATTAAATTTTAAACACTTTCACCCAAAAGCTAAAAACATATTCATTCTATAAAACCAAAAAATGAAAAATAACATTATAAAATCTACAGCGATACTATTTACAGCTTTAGTTGTACTAAGCTGCGAAAAGAAAAAAGAAGAAACGGTTACACCAGAAATTGAACCTAAAGTAGAAACCTTTCTTTTAGCAAAAGAAAAACTAACAACAGAATTGCGTTTACCAGCTGAATTAACAGGTTTTCAACAAGTTGATTTGTATGCAAAAGTGAGCAGTTTCGTAAAGCTCTTAAAAGTTGATATTGGTACGAAAGTAAAAAAAGGACAACTTTTAATTGTGTTGGAAGCACCAGAAATCAGTTCGCAATTGGCTGCAGCCGAATCGAGATTAAAATCGATGGAAGCCATTTACGCCACCAGCAAAAGCACGTACAACCGTTTGTATGAAACAAGCAAAGTTGAAGGAACAATTTCTAAAAATGATTTAGAAATGGCAAGCGGTAAAAAGAACTCCGATTATGCACAATACCAAGCGGCCGTTGCGGCACACAAAGAAGTGGGCATTATGAGAGGTTATCTAGAAATCCGTGCTCCTTTTGACGGCGTTGTAGCGGCTAGAAATGTGAATTTGGGAACGTATGTTGGTCCAGCCGGAAAAGGATCTGATTTACCATTATTGACGATTCAGCAGCAGGATAAACTGCGTTTGGCGGTTTCCATTCCAGAATTGTATACGGGATATTTACACCAAGGCGACGAAATGAGTTTTAATGTAAAATCGTTACCCGAAACTTTTAAAGCTAAAATTACCAGAATGTCTGGCGCCTTAGATTTAAAATTACGTTCTGAGCGTGTTGAAATGGATGTTTTAAACACCAAAAAAGATCTTTTACCAGGAATGGTTGCCGAAGTTTTGTTACCGCTTAACGCGAAAGACAGTACGTTCGTCATTCCTAAATCGGCTTTGGTGAATTCTGCAGAAGGATTGTTTGTAATTAAAGTCGTGAATCATAAAGCAACTAGAGTTGATGTAAAAAAAGGAAGAGAAATCGACGATAAAATAGAAATTTTCGGCGATTTGAACCCTCAAGATAAACTGGTAAAAATTGCCAGCGAAGAAACTAAGGAAGGCGATGTAATAAACGAATAACCTGCGTTTAGTCTTCATTTTAGTGATTACCAAAAACTGTACGCATTCTTAGGAATGCAAATTTTTAAATTTGCCTAAAAGGGCAGTTCTTCTTTAATTGGAGGGACTGTCCTTTTTTTAGAAGCTAAAATAACTCTTCAAATATTTGCGACGAATTACTCCAATTGTTTTGGCCAACCAAGTTTGTTTATTTGCTCAACAAATTCTTCTGCTTCTTTATTTGTTTCAACTACAAAGTCATATAATGAAAAATCAATTGATGGTTCTTTGGTTATTGCACCAAACTTAATTTCATGGTCTGTAATTTCAATTGATAATTTATGTTTACAATCCTCAGAAAAACAGTCTATCTCAAAAAAAATTAAAAATTCATTAAATTCTTCATAGTATGTTATTCTTGATTGATAAACATCATTTAAATAATTTTTAAAACTTTCCTTATTGATTTTTTTCATGTTACTAAAATAATACAATCTGTGTTTTAGTCTTCAATTTAGTGATTACCAAAAACTGTACGCATTCTTAGGAATGCAAATTTAAAAATTTGCCTAAAAGGGCAGTTCTTCTTTAATTGGAAGGACTGTCCTTTTTTTGTTTAATAAATTCAGGTATAAGTACGGGGTTATTTACATTGGTAAATTAATACTTTTGGTGAAAATGATTTTATTTATCAAGAAAAATAAAATCCGTTTACAGTTTGCCGATAAAGTATTTATAACGATGATATCGGTATTATTGGTTCAAAAAGATATACTCCCAATAATTTATAAAAAATCATTTATGGCATCATCAAGTAGCATAAATAATCTGAATAACGTATCTCATAAAATTCGTAACTACAACTTAGAAAAAGTTGTACGAAAAAATCTCGGTTCTGAAGCTTTTAATTACGCTGAGGAAGTTGTAAATACAATCTCAAAAATTGTTGACCGTATTACTCCATATATTATTGAAATTGACGAAATATCAATACAAGATTTGATTCAAATTATAACAGAAATAAATTCAAATTTCGACCAAATATCGAGATTTGATAATGGAAAATTTCTAGCCCAAAGACCTACCTATCTTTCTACTCTGTCAAATCTTAGAGAAAGAGCTGTAGGTCTTTTGTCTAAAATTATAGGTTTAATTCATGAACTAGAAAAATCAACAATAACAATTGATTTCGAAGATCAGTTGGGAAAAATAAAAGATGAAACTTTAAGTGATGCCGAAGAAATTAAGCTTTTAAGAAATAGACTTACTCACGAAATTGAAGATTTCGAGACAAGATATACAACAACTTTCCAAAAAGCAGAAATAAATGAACAAGTTGTAATTTTTAGTAGTCAAGCCGAAACATTTTTAAAAAACTCAAAATTATGGATTGCTGGAATTTGCGGATGTGCCAGTATATTAATTATAGTCGTTATATGTTTATTCAAAAATTTCTGTTTTGAACTGAGTTGTTTTAATAAGATTACTGAGATTAATTACAATATCCTCTGTGAAGATTGCAATCGAACAATTTTGTATCTTGAAATATTTAAGGCAATTTTTTTTAGGCTATTTATCATATCCTTTTTAATTTATTTACTAAACTTCTGTGTAAAAAATTATAACGCTTCTATGCATAATTATACAATTAATAAACACAAGGGCAATTCTTTAGATGCCTCGATTCGTCTTCTTGAAAGACTATATTCAGAAAATGCGAAAGATGAAGTTTTGACAAATGCTGCCAATGCAATTTTTTCTCATCAACCAACAGGATATACAAATAAAGATCCTGAAAATATTCAAAAATCAGTTTTGGAAAGAATAATTGAAAAAGTTGATCCAACAAAAAACATTGATAGTTAATAGTACTAAAATAAATATTAGTAGAACAATATTTAAATAGATAATTTACATTTCTTATCAAAAAAATAAGTTGTTGGTCATTTAATGAAAATCCCAGCTCCGCAAAGTCTCCCGACTTTGCGTTTTTTATCAGTTCTTAAAAACTATAAACAACCTCAAGCGCCGATAGCGCGGATTTGCAATCCGTGTCCACAAAGTAATGAATGCATTTTTTTCTCTAAGAACTAAAAACCTTGACCTTAAAAAATCGAGGTTTTTTTAATAAATTTTAGTCCCTGCTTCTGGCTAACACGAGTACCTTACTTGAACTCAAAAACGTCAAAATAATCTAAGTAAATTAAATTATCTTATAAAAATATTTAAAAGAAGGTTTTCCGTAATAATTAGATAATGAATGGTTTTAAGTTTACTAATTATTAACCCTTAATTATTAAAATTATGGCATTACCACTAGGAACAACTCGCAAAACTGGCGAAACATGTCCTGAATCAGGAGTGTGGGAGGCACAATCTTCTCCATCAACAACTATACCTTTAGCAAAAGGTAATCAATTTCCTCCTTACAACAACAAAGCTGTAACATGGAAGTTAATCCGATATGCTTAACAGCTTATTGTTTATTTTAAGACTTCCAGAAATGGAAGTCTTATTTACTGGAAAATGAAAACCAAATAAAAAAATTATGAAAAAATCGAATATTATACTTATAGTTTTTGCTGTTATCATTTTGGCTGCAGTTTTAACTAACCCAAGTAGTGATGAACATAAACAAGCGGTAAAATCAGTAATAAATCAAGTTGTTCAAAATTCTATCTCAGAAAATGGGTCTGATATGGAAAAATTAGGAATTTTGTTTGGAAGTTCTTTGGTAGAAAAGTTAATTGAGAATTCAGTAACTAGAGACAATTATATACTATTTTCAATTACTAAAATTACATGGCAAGGCAAAAGTAAAAGTATTGGATACGGTCTATTTGGAAATGTTTATCTTTCTGAAAAAGTAAATAAGGCGTTTGATAACAATGAAATAAACAGCTATGAAAATAGTTCAGAAGCAGTTGATACTATGGCTGTCAGGGTAGACTCAAGGGCTACAGAATAAACCATATAGCGCAGATTTGTAATCAGTAGCAAAAAGTAGTGAATATATTATATCTCTAAGAAATAAAACCTCGATTTAAAAAAAATCGAGGTTTTTCCATTTTCTAAACTTCACTCCTCACTCAAATAAGGATTCAAAATCTCCGCCAATTCATTGAGCCAATAATAATTGTCTTCAAAATTGGGTAGTCCAATTTGGAGGGTTTCGTGTTGTCGCATTACGCCGAGAGCTAAAATGCAATTTACTTGTCTTAAAATTTTAGCCATATCTTCGGGATCTATAATATGATTAAAAAAATCAATCAGCCTAGTTTCGGCTTCTTTGGAAAGGGTGTTTGAATTCATAAAGTCGTAGTTTTTAAGAATATAAAACCCTTGTATTTTAGTGTTCTTAACGCCTACGACAGCGCTTACGGACGTTTCCGACACCGTACACATAATACAAGGGCAAGACTGTTTTTTTCTTAAAGTCGTAGTTTTAAGAACTACAAATGTAAAAGAAAATATTTTAAAAAGAAAGATTTTTCTTTCAATTACTATATTGCTTTTATCAAATATAAGAAATCTATATTTCAGGAGGTACTTATCGCATTTTTGTCATTTCGACGTAAGGAGAAATCTTCGCGATCCCGAAGCTTCGGGACGCAAACTTAATCCAATCTTTGTCGATATGCGCATGTGATCCTTCGTTCCTCAGGATGACAAACTGCACGTAAACATTTGTCAGGCTGAGCAATCCCGAGGCATCGGGAGAAACTCCATAATCATTTTAGAACATAACCTCTGGTTTCAACCAGAGGAACGCAAAGATTTATCCTCATTTTATTTAAAAAATCAATTGCCTCCAGTTTTAACTGAAGGTATAAATAAAAGCGAGAAAAAAAGGCTTTAGCCAAATGCGCATTTTGGCTAAAGCCTATTATTATAAAATTTTATCAAATACCCTAGTTAAAACTTGGGGCTATTTATTTCTAATCTTTGTCGAGCTACTTGTGGAGATTTCTCTCTTCGGTCGAAATGACAAAGTAGATGGAAAACAGCAACGCTTAACACTAGCAAAAGGAAAAAAAAACACATTAAACTCCACAATCATTTTAAAACATAGCCTCTGGTTTCAACCAGAGGAATGCAAAGATTGATCCTCAATTAATTAAGAAAACTAATTGCCCCCAGTTTTAACTGGAGATATAAATAAAAGGGAGAAAAAAGGCTTTAGCCAAATGCGCATTTTGGCTAAAGCCTATTATTATAAAATCTTATCAAATACCCTAGTTAAAACTAGGGGCTATTCAACAAAAAAATGCAAGACCAAAATTGATCTTGCATTTTTTGCAACTTGATAAATGTAAATAGAAAACATTTTTTACACCGTCTGACGCTCGTGTTTTCCTTCTTTAATTTCTTCTACCATTTTTTTATTAAAGGCTGGCAAATCATCAGGGTTTCGGCTGGTTACTAATCCATTGTCTACGACCACTTCTAAGTCTTCCCATTGTGCTCCGGCATTTTTCAAATCGTTTTTAACAGAGAAGAACGAAGTTACTTTTCGGCCTTCTAAAACGTCAGCATCTACCAGAATTTGAGGGCCATGACAAATAGCCGCAACTGGTTTTTTACTTTCAAAAAAGGAACGTACAAAATTTACTGCTGCCTCTTCTCTTCTTAATAAATCAGGGTTTATAACTCCTCCCGGAAGAACCAAAGCATCGTAATCTGCTTCATTTGCCTGATCTAATACTACATCAACATTATATTCTTTGCCCCAGTTACCGTCTTTCCAAGATTTAATAGTTCCAGATTTTAAACTGATGATATCTGCATTCCATCCTTGCTCTTCTAAATAGGCTTTAGGCGATGCTAATTCTGATTCTTCAAAACCGTTTGTTGCTAATATGGCTATATTCTTTTTCATAATTTTAATTTTTAAAACGTTATTAATTTTGATTTAGTTAAAATTAGTTATTTCAAACAGCCAGCGAAAACGGACTATGTTAAACCTTTCTTTAATAAAAGTTAATTAATTGGTATTCAGATTTTTATTAAAAATTAAATTGAAATTATGTAAGATTCATGTCAATCTAGTCTACTATTTTATAGGATGACAACTTAGAGAATGATTAAATAATCGTAGTAAGGACTCACCTCAAATCCTTCTTAATAACCAAATACTTCAAATTAGTATTTCCAACATTTTTGATTCCGTGTTCCATATTTGAGGGACAGTAGAAACTAGTATTTGGGCCAGCGGTTTTGGTTTTTCCGTCAAGGTAGAATTCGGCTGTGCCTTCGAGGATGTAGAAAAATTCTTCTTCGACATGATGGTGTGGCGCGTGCGTAGATTTCCCAGGTTCGACGATACTCATTTTGAGCGTGTTTTCCTGAGTGAAGTTTTTATCGCCAAACCAATATTGATAACCTACTTTTGTTTTGGTGGCTTTTTCTAATTCGAAATGATTGACACAGTTTTCAATTGTGTATTGCGGCTGTGCGGTTTCTTTTTTGGTTTCCTGAGAAAAGGTCAGCTGGAAAAATAAAACAGCAATTGTGGTTTTTAGGATGGTTAGTGTTTTCATTTTTTATTGTAATGTTACGAAAAAAAATGATACAGGTGGTTGTGAGCTTGTTTTTGCTATTTGAAGAAGTGATCTAAATCATCAATGATTGTCAATTTTGGTTGACAAAGATTTGGCAGATTTTTTTATTTTTAGGTTGTTTAAAAGTCCCAGCGGGACGAAATATTTATAGAAACAATTAATTACATTTTGATAGAGCCCAAGTGGGGCGAAATAATCCCTGTTGATTTCGATAATTATTATATCGTTCCGCTGGAGCTTTTGTAAACCGCTATTTAACAATCTATAAATATTTCATTCCTCTGGAATTTTACCTTCGAGAAAATCATTCATAGTAACTTTGACAATGTTCTAATGAAAATGATACATTCTCGCCTAGCCCCGATCGAAATGGCATCCTTTTATGTCTCGTTTTTTTCTAACGAGACATAAAAGATATAATGGAGAGCGGGACAAATGGTCTTGAAAAACCAAAAAATTTCTGCTTCTTAAAAAATTTACTCAACTAAAAAATTGAATAAAATAAAGGTTTTCCAAAGCTTTTTAAATCAATCTATGACGCGATAAGAAAATATTATGATAATATTATTTCATAATTAGAAAAACGGTCATACATTTGCCTAACGGTGTTAAACAATTTAATACTCAAATGAAATGGCTAGTAAAGATCGAATTTTAAGACAAAAAGAAGAGACAAGGAACAACATCCTTGGGGCTGCTTATGATATCGTGAAAGATGAAGGCTGGAATGGTTTGAGTATGCGTAAAATTGCCGACAGAATCGAATATACTGCTCCTATTATTTATGAATATTTCTCGAATAAAGAAGCAATACTAGAAGAACTGACTGGCAAAGGTTTTATAAAGCTGACTAAAGAATTGCAGATTGCAATAGATAAGTTTGAAAAACCAGAAGATCAATTGGAAGCCATGTGGATGACCTATTGGGACTTCGCTTTTACGAATACTGAAATGTACCAGTTAATGTTTGGTGTTCAAATGACGTGCTGCGCTCAGCGCTGTTCGGCTCAAGAGGGGCCTTACAAATTATTTACTCATGTAATTGCTGAAGTAATGAAAGACAGCAATCCGAGTCAGGATATCATTAAACAAAAATATTTTACTTTCTTTTCTGTAATTCATGGTTTAATCGCCATAAACATCATTAATAAAAGTGATATTTTAGAAACTATAAATGCACAAATTTTGAAAGATGCCATTGGCGGTATCATCAAATCAATACAATAATTTTTTTTTCATTTTTTACTTAACAGTGTAAAATAATTTAATTTGGATAATATAAAATCCTTTTTTTTATAATCATTACTTAACACTGTTAGAAAATTTAATCGAGTAATAAAAAGCTTTTTTTTAGACTCTTACTTAACACCGTTAAATATTTTAATAGTGATTTAAAGTAAATTGAAAATGCTTAAAGTACGAAAGTTTGTGCACATTTACTTAACAATGTTAGATAATTTAATTCAATTAAATATGAATCCCGAGAATGCCAGAATACCACAAATTAAACGAGAAAATGTTCAACCAATTAAAACCAATATGAAAATGAAAAATTTAATTATAACCAGTTTTATCCTGGCATTAGTATTAAGCAGCTGTGCCGATAAAAATCAGGCGCCTACTGCTCCGCCTCCGCCGGTTTTACCTGTGTTGGCCATCACAAGTGCAAATACAACTACTGACGCTGAATATCCTGCTGCAATACAAGGAACTGTTGATGTTGAAATTCGTCCGCAGGTAAGCGGTAACCTTGACAGAATTTTTGTTGACGAAGGTGCTTATGTAAGCAAAGGACAAACTTTATTTAAAATAAACGAGCGTCCGTTTCGTGAGCAGTTAAACAATGCTTTGGCAAGTCTTCACGCTGCAGAAGCGGCTTTGATTAACGCTAATTTAGAAGTGGATAAATTAACGCCTTTAGTACAAAACAAGGTAGTTTCAGACTATCAATTGAAAACAGCTAAAGCGTCTCAAAAAATTGCTGCTGCTAATATCGAACAGGCAAAAGCAATGGTAGGTTCTGCTAAGATTAATTTAGGCTATACGAATGTGACAGCCCCAGTAAGCGGCTACATTGGAAGACTGCCTAAAAAACAAGGAAGTTTAGTTTCTGCTGCTGATCTAGAGCCTTTAACTACTTTATCTGATGTTCATGAAGTTTACGCTTATTTCTCTTTGGGCGAAACAGATTTCATCAACTTTAAATCGCAATATGCAGGAAGTTCTCTTGGCGATAAAATTAAAAAACTGCCTCCGGTTACTTTGATTTTGGCTGATAATAACGCATATCCTCAAACTGGAAAAATCGATATGGTTGACGGTCAGTTTGATAAAACTACAGGAGCGATCACGATTAGAGCAACTTTTCCAAATGCAAACGGAACGTTACGTTCTGGAAATACAGGTAGAATCCGTTTAGGGTTACAGCACGACGATGCTATTTTAGTACCGCAAGCGGCTACTATTGAAATGCAGGATAAAGTATTTGTTTTCACTGTAGGAAAGGATAATAATGTAACTAAAGTGCCTATTACAGTTGTAGGTAAAAGCGGTACTAATTATTTAATTAAAGATGGTGTAAAAACGGGTGATCAAATCGTAATGAGCGGTATTGATAAACTTCAGGACGGACAAGCTATTCAGCCAGAGAAAGCTGCTAAAGTTGCCCAAGTAACTAATAAAAAATAATTCCAAAATAAAATGTTCAAAATATTTATACAAAGACCTGTACTGGCAACCGTAATTTCCATTTTATTGGTTATTCTGGGGGTATTGGGTTTAACTAAACTGCCTTTACAACAGTTTCCAGATATTGCGCCTCCATCGGTTTTGGTAACGGCGGTATATCCTGGAGCAAATGCAGAAACGGTTTTACGTTCTGTGGCACCTTCTATCGAAGAATCTATAAATGGTGTAGAAAACATGACTTATATGAGTTCTACAGCCAGTAACGACGGTACTTTAGCTATTACTGTTTTCTTTAAACTGGGTACAGATGCAGACCAGGCTGCAGTAAACGTACAAAACAGAGTTGCTCAGGCAACAAGTCAGCTTCCTGCCGAAGTTGTACAGCAAGGTATTGTTACGGCGAAACAGCAAAACAGTTTCATCATGGCGATTGGTATGTATACGGATGATGAGACGAAATACGACCAAACGTTTGTTGCCAACTATGCGCAGATTAATATTATTCCGGAGTTAAAACGTATTCCAGGTGTGGGTTCTGCCAGTATCTTTGGTGGCGTAAAAGATTACTCTATGCGTGTTTGGTTGAATCCAACACAAATGTCGACTTACAAAGTAACGCCTAGCGAAGTTATGGGCGCTATTCAGGACAAAAGTTTGGAAGCGGCTCCGGGGAAATTTGGAGAACGAAGCAAAGAAGTTTTTGAATACGTTATTAAATACAAAGGGAAATTAACTAAACCAGAAGATTATGAAAATATTGCTATACGTTCTAATGCAGATGGCTCAGTACTTCGCTTAAAAGATGTAGCGAGAGTAGAACTAGGTGCTTACTCTTACAACAGTTTAACTCGTTTAAATGGTAAAAAAGGAATTGTAATCGGGGTTATCCAGTTGGCTGGTTCTAACTCTAATGATATTCAGATTGCCATTAACAAAATGATGGAAAAGGCTTCTAAAGATTTTCCAAAAGGCATCAAACACAATATTTTCTATAGTACAAAAGTATCTCTTGACCAATCTATTGAGCAGGTTGAGCATACATTAATAGAAGCTTTTATATTAGTTTTTATTGTGGTATTTATCTTCTTGCAAGATTTTAGATCAACATTAATTCCGGCCATTGCTGTACCTGTAGCAATTTTAGGAACGTTCTTCTTCATGCAGTTATTCGGATTTTCGATCAACCTTTTAACACTTTTCGCATTAATTCTAGCGATTGGTATTGTGGTCGATGATGCCATTGTGGTAGTCGAAGCGGTGCATGCGAAAATGGAGCACAAGCGCTTGTCTCCAAAAATCGCCACCCATGAAGCAATGCACGAAATAACGGGTGCTATTATCTCGATTACGCTGGTAATGGCTGCTGTTTTCCTGCCGGTTGGTTTTATGGAAGGCTCTACGGGAGTTTTCTATCGTCAGTTTGCCTTTACAATGGCTATTGCAATTGTAATTTCGGCAGTAAATGCGTTAACATTGAGTCCAGCGCTTGCAGCATTATTTTTAAAAGATAATCACGCAGCACACGATCACAATCCAGAAGCGCCTTATGTAAAAAAAGGATTTAAAGAAAAATTCTTTACCGCTTTTAACAGCAGTTTTGAATCGTTGACAAATCGTTACGTTGGCGGATTGAAATTCTTAATCAGAAGAAAATGGTTAAGTATCGGCGGATTGGTTTTAATTACTGTTGCAACGGTAATTATGGTAAAAACAACTCCTGCAGGATTTATTCCAACAGAAGATCAAGGATTTATTGCGATTGCAGTAAATACACCATCTGGAACATCATTAGAAGGAACTCAAAAAGTAATGACCGATGCCGAAAATCTTTTAAGTAAACTTGATGCTTCAAGAGATGTAACCGCAATTTCTGGTTTCAACTTATTGACGAATTCAACAAGTCCATCATCTGCAGTAGTTTTCGTATTGCTTAAACCAAATGAAGAACGCGGCGATGTAAAAAATATTGACGAAATCATGAATCAGGTTCGTGGTAAACTGGGCGCTATTTCTGGCGGAAGTTTCTTCGTATTCAGTTTCCCAACAGTTCCTGGATTTAGTAATGTCGAGGCTTTAGATTTAGTTCTTCAGGATAAAACGGGAGGAAAACTGGACAAATTCAGCGGTATTTCTCAAAACTTTATCGGCGAATTAATGAAACGTCCTGAAATTGCAGTTGCCTTTACGAGTTTCAAAGCAGATTATCCGCAATTACAATTGGAAGTTAATGATGAAAAAGCAAATCAATTGGGTGTCAATGTAAAAGACATTTTGCAAACTATGCAGGCTTATTTTGGTAGCGCACAAGCATCTGATTTCAACCGTTTTGGTAAATATTACCGTGTGGTTGTTCAGGCTGACATACAAGATAGAGCTGATCCAACTGCAATTGACAGAGTTTTTGTAAAAAACAAAACTGGCGAAATGGTGCCAATAAATACTTTAGTAAAACTAACTCGTATTTATGGTTCTGAAACCGCTTCACGATACAATTTATTTAACTCAATTTCTATTAATGCAATTCCGAAACCAGGATTTAGTTCCGGAGATGCCATTAAAGCAATTGAAGAAGTAGCAGCACAACAATTACCTGCAGGTTACGGGTTCGAATTCTCGGGTCAGACTCGTGAGGAGATTTCTTCTGGAGGGCAGTCTGCGACAATATTCTTACTGTGTTTGATATTCATTTATTTCTTACTTGCTGCACAGTATGAAAGTTACATTTTGCCTTTGGCTGTAATCTTGTCAATCCCTGCAGGTATTTTTGGAGTATTCGTTGCGATTGGTTTAACTGGAATCGAAAATAACATTTACGTACAAGTTGCACTGGTCATGCTGATCGGACTTCTGGCGAAGAATGCGATTTTGATTGTCGAGTTTGCGGTTCAAAAACGAAAATCGGGACAAGCGTTAGTAAGAGCTTCTATTGATGCTGCAAAATTACGTCTGCGACCAATTATCATGACGTCTCTTGCCTTTATTGTTGGTTTAGTGCCAATGATGAGTGCCAAAGGACCATCGGCTCAGGGTAACCACTCTATTAGTATTGGAGCCGCGGGAGGTATGATTTCAGGAGTAATTCTAGGTTTGTTTATCATTCCGGTTCTCTTTATCATCTTCCAGCATTTACAAGAAAAGGTTACTGGAAAACCAGTTGCCGTAATTCATAATGAAGAAAAATAATATATGGAAAACTATATCACAACAGCTTTAGTCGCCATCATCATTGGCATCGCTTATATATCGTACAGAATCTCAAAAGATCTTGAAACTAGAAAAGATACTTGTACAGAAATCTAACCCGTTGGGTGAAATTTAAAAATAAACTTTAACACATAGAAACATAGTCCCGAGGCTTCTGGATTATATCAAAAAAGAAAATAAAGGAAATAGGTTTCCAAACATAGCTAAACTATGTGCATTTAACTAGTGAAACGCATTTTTTAATTTTCAAAAAACTATGCTTCTATGTGTTTAAAAATTACACCCTTTGGGTACAGAAATTTAATAAAAGAAAGAATGAAAAATCATATAACCAAAATCGTGACCTTCGCCATTCTGATCACGACCTTAATATCCTGTAAAGTTTCGAAGGATATTGAAACTCCAAAAGATGCATTTCCTGAGAATTTCAGGAATGCATCGGTTTCGAGTGATACAACGAGTATTGCCGATGTGGAGTGGAAAAACTTCTTTACAGAAAAAGATATTATCAAGTTAATCGACAGTGCTGTTGCCAGAAACAACGATTTGCAGATTGCCGAAAAAAACATTGAAATTGCGCAATACCGTTTTACGCAGTCAAAATGGGGAAATGTGCCTCAGGTAAATTTATTAGTAAACGCAAGTACAAGCAATCCGTCTGACAATAGTTTTACAGGATTGAACTTAAACCAAGCAATTGGTGCTAAACATATTGATGATTATTCTGCTGGAGCTTCACTTTCTTGGGAAGCAGATATCTGGGGGAAAATCAGAAATCAGAAAAAAGGTGCTTATGCTGGATATCTTCAGTCTGAAGAAGTAAAAAAAGCATTGCAAACCAATATTGTGGCAAATGTTTCAAGAGGATATTATAATCTTTTGATGTTGGACGCACAATTGGAAATTGCGAGACAAAATCTTCGTTTAAATGATAGTACAACAAATATCATTAAATTAAAATACGATGCTGGTCAAGTAACTTCTTTAGCGATTCAACAATCTGAAGCACAGAAATTAAACTCAGCGCAGTTGATTCCGTTATTGGAACAAAACATTTCGATTCAGGAAAATGCTTTGAGTGTTTTGACTGGTTCTTTTCCGAATTCAAAGGAAAGAACAATTCGTTTGAGTGCGATTGATGTAAAACAAAATACTGCAATCGGAATTCCATCTGCTTTAGTTAGCAGAAGACCTGATGTTAAAAGTGCTGAATTAGCTCTTAAATTAGCAAACGCCAACGTTGGAATCACAAAAGCTGATTTATATCCAGCTCTAAGAATCACAGCGCAAGGCGGTTTGAACTCTTTTGAAACCAGCAATTGGTTCAATATTCCGGCTTCTTTATTCGGAACTGTTGCAGGAGGTTTAACGCAGCCACTTTTAAACAACAAAAGAGTGAGAACGCAATATAATATCGCTGTCGCGGAAAGAGAAAAAGCAGTTTTAAGCTTTAGACAATCGGTTTTGGTTGCCGTAAGTGAAGTTTCGGATGCTTTGGTTAAGGTAGAGAAATTACAACAGCAAGAAACTTTCTTAAAAGAAAAAGTAAAAACTTTACAACAAGCGATTAAAAATGCCAACTTATTATTCAAAAACGGTATGGCAGAATATCTTGAAGTTTTAACAGCACAGGCAAACTTATTGCAAAGCGAATTGGAACTGGCAGACCTAAAAAGACAACAACTTACAGCTAATACAGATTTGTACCGCGCTCTAGGCGGAGGCTGGAAATAATACCCAATACAATTACCCGTTAATTATTTATTTTTTGAGATGAAAACGCTGTGAGACTTAGGTTTCATGGCGTTTTTTGTTTTTTTTTACTGCCGCTAAGGCGCTAAGGCACAAAGTTTTTTTAATGCCGATCGCATTTTATGTCATGCTGAGCGAAGTCGAAGCAACTTCAACACATACAAGGTCTTCTACTTCGCTCAGACTGAGAATCTTTTTATTTTATCGCAAAGGCGCGAAGTCGCAAAGATTTTTAAGTCTCTCACAGATTTTGGAGATTTTGGAGATTTTTATCTGCTTTATCTCTAAAATCTGCGAGAGCTATTATTCTCATTTTATGTCATGCTAAGTCGAAGTCGAAGCAATTTCAACACATACAAGTCTTCGACTTCGCTCAGACTGACAATCGTTTTAATTTCTCGCAAAGGCGCGAAGATTTATTTCACGCAGATTTTGCAGATTTAAGCAGATTTTTTTTAAAGTATATTAAATTATCTGCGCAAATCTGCTTAATTTTTTTTTAAATCTGCGTGAAATAAATCATTAAATAACTTTACACCTCTGCGACTTTTCGAGAGCCATTATTCAGTTTGCATCAAACAAAAAACTTATCTAATTTTAGTCTTTCGCAAAAGCAAAAATAAAATGACATCTCACCAACAGAAATATCTCAATCAACTAAAGCAAACCATTGAAAGTTACTACCCAATTTCTGAAAGGTCATGGAAATTGATTGAGAACATTGCAGAATTTCAAGAAATCAAAAAAGGAGCAACAGTATTACAAAACGGAGAAATAGCAAAAAATCTTCATTTTGTGGCAAAAGGTATTTTAAGAGCTTTTATAACCGATCAACAGGGGAATTTTTACAATAAAAACCTTTTTTTAGAAAATTATTTTGCTGGTTCCAAGGTTTCATTGATGCAGCAATCTCCTTCTAATTTTACAATTGAAGCGCTTGAAGACTGTATTATCATCAATCTTAATTATAAAAAATATATTTCGTTAATTAATGAAAATGAAGATCTCAAAAACTTTTATATCGCTCATTTAGAGAAAAATTGGATTATCGATAAAGAACAAAGAGAAGTGGCGCTAGTCATGCAAAACGCAACAGAGAGATATCTGGAACTTCTAGAAAGACATCCTAGTATTGCAGATCGCGTTCCGTTATTGCATATTGCTTCGCATTTAGGAATCACGCCAACACAATTAAGCCGAATCAGAAAAAGTCTTGAAAAAGATTTGTAAATCAACATATGTAAAGGTTTTTCTAAAAGACCAGATTTATCTTTGCTCCATAATTCAAACTTGTTATTACAATGAATTCTATAAATCTCATCAAAGATAATATTGACAATCTTACCGGTTTGTGGAAAACCGTAGGCGCTCCTTTCCTCTCCTATCATAAAAACGATTCTTTTGAATATTGCAAAATAGAAAATTCTGGCTGGCCAAATAAACTGTGGCTTCGCAATGATATTTCTAAAAAAGATCTGCCAGATATTACCAAAACAATGAAATCAAATTCGGATTTGGTTTTGCCTTACTTTAATATTTACGAATCAAAAGCTTATGAAATATTGGATGCGTATGGTTTTACATTAAAAAGCGAACAAGTGGCAATGGTTTTAAAACTGGATCAAAAATTTGATTTACAAAACAATCTGACTTTCAAAAAAATAATGAATGAAGAAAATGCTAAAATCTGGTCTGATTTATATCCCAATGCTTTTGGATATGTAATCAGCAAAGAAATTCTGATTCAGAATCATCAAAACGTGCATTTCTATTTGGTTTCTTTGGAAGAAAAACCAATTGGAACTTTTATTCTATTTGAAACCGGAAAAACTATCGGAATTCATGGCGTTGGCGTGATCCCAGAAATGCGAAGAAAAGGTTTCGCCGAAGAAATCATGAAATTTGCCCTTAACTTATCCATCGATTTAGAGATGGAATATGCGCAGTTACAAGCTTCTGCAATGGGAAAGGACATTTATACAAGATTGGGTTTTGAAGATTTGTTTGTGATTAAGAATTATATTTTGGCTTAAATTCCAAATAAAAATTCCATATTCCAATTTCGCATTCTATGTCATGCTGAGCGAAGTCGAAGCAGTTTCGGAGCATAAAGGTCCTTCAATATATAAAAGATCTTCGACTTCGCTCAGACTGACAATCGTATTAAGTTCCAATCGCTTAATAGTTTCCTTATTTCATGTCATCCTGAACGAAGGATCACACAACTTTACGGTTTATTATTGAACAAAAAATCTAAAATCTAATCCCGAGGCTTCGGGATTAAAATCTAAAACAATAAACTTGTCCCAAATGCCCCTAAAATAGTCGCAAATATGTATTTCATGAAAATAGTAGTAATAGTATATTTGTAATACATTAACCAATAACTATTTAAAAAATAATCTACATGAAAACAACCAAAATCATTTTCTGGACTAGTACAATTCTTATTTTTTTATTTGAGGGCGTTATGCCGGCTTTGACTTCGCAGACAGAATTAGCGAAAGAAGGGATAAAACATCTTGGCTATCCAGAATATTTCGGAAATGCATTAGTAGTTTTTAAAATTCTCGGCGTTTTGGCGCTGATTATTCCAAAAGTACCAGCGCGTGTCAAAGAATGGGCTTATGCGGGATTTGCATTCGATTTTATTTTTGCATCAATTAGTCATTTTGCTGTTGACGGAATAAATTTCCAATCCTTTTTTCCTTTAATTGTTTTGGCAATTCTTGTGGTTTCTTATGTAACCTATCATAAAATAGAACGATACAAAAATATCGCGCTGTAAAAATCAAAACTTTATGATTGAAGTTTTTAAAACAAATGTTCAAGAAGTCGAGCAGTCAATTATGATTGTGGGGAAACTTCTTGAGCATTTTCCCAACAGCGCTATCAATTTTGACCTTGAAGACTGCGATAAAATTTTGAGAATTCATGCTGCTGCAATTTCAAATCATAGAATAATTGAACTTGTCACTTCGTATGGTTTTCATTGTGAGGAACTTCTATAAATCATACTTAATTGATTTATAGAAATTTAGAATAAAAAATTGTAATTTTAGAAATCTAACTTTTAAAATATCACAAATGAATATTCCGGCAGAACATCAAACTATAATGCCTTATTTAATTTTACAAGGCGCATCAAAATTTATCGATTTTACAAAAGTTGTTTTTGGAGCATCAGAAACTAATACAAAATCAATTCGCGAAGATGGAAGCATAATGCATGCAGAAGTGACCCTAAACGGAAGCACAATCATGATTACTGATGAAATTACGGATTGGGCAAAGCAGACTTCTCACCTATTTGTATATGTTCCAAATGCCGATGAAACTTATAAAAAAGCTATAGAAAACGGGGCTTCTTCCTTAATGGGATTAAGTGATCAGGACTATGGCAGAACCTGCGGTGTTACAGATCCGTTTGGAAATGTATGGTGGATTACTTCTGTAAATAAGCAAAAATAAAAACACAAACTACTGATTAATAGTATTTTAAATTTTTTATTGTATATTTGAAATACTTTTCGTTACCCTAATTCTATACATTTAATTTAATAAAAATGGCTGCAGGTTTTTTTAAACCTATCGGTTCACATTTTTTATTGTCTAATTCTAAAATTAAACAAGATGAAAAGCGGTATTCAAAATACAATCTTAGAAACCTATAGTAACTTAAATGATACTATTTCTTTATTTTCTCCAGAAGAAATCAATATTGTTCCATTTGAAGGAAGCTGGACAGCTGGACAAACTGTACAGCATATTATCCTGGCTTGTTCTAGATTTACACAGCTTTTTGCCGGAAAAACAGAAAAAACAACACGCAAACCTGACGAGAACGTTAAAAAACTCGATGAAATATTTTTAGATTTCGATACAAAAATGGAATCACCAGAAAATATAAAACCTGCGAAAATTGATTACGATAAAGAGCAGTTAAAGTCTTCAATAAAAAAGATACAAAACGATTTATTTAAAGCTGCAGAAACATACGATTTAACATTGACCTGCGTTGGTTTCCAAATGCCCGGTTTTGAGAACTTCACTATTTACGAATGGATTCATTTTGCCATTATTCATACCCAGCGCCATACACATCAACTAAAATTGATTTACGAAAACATCAATAAAGGATAATTCAGAATTAACTCAAACGGATTATTATGAGATCAAAAGTTAAGACCATTGTTTCTTCTGGTCTAGTAGCGGGAACATTAGACATTACTGTTGCCATTTTAATTTATGCAGTGATTCTTCATAAAACAACAGCCGAAAAAATTCTGCAGTCTATTGCGAGCGGCATTTTTAAAAAAGAAGCGTATACTGCAGGAACAGAAATGACTTTTATGGGATTAGGACTTCATTTCTTAATTACTTTTATTTTTGCATGGTTTTATTTTAAGATTTTCCCTTATATCCCATTCTTTAAAATAAACACTGTATTATCTGGGGTTTCGTATGGTTTTTTCATTTGGGTTGTAATGAATTTAATCGTCCTCCCAATTGTGTTTCCTGTATTACCTGAAAAGAAATTAGATTTACCGCTCTTGCTCTCTATTTTAATTGTAATTTGCTGCGTAGGAATACCAATTGCCTTTATAACGCGGAAATATTATGCTAAATGGTATTAGGAAAAAAAGGTAGAAAGGTGCAAAGGTTCATAGTTGCAGAGGTTGAGTTTAGTCTTTAATTCCTTTGATCATTGTATATATTCCTTTAAAAACAAAAAAGCAATCCAAGTTTATCACCTGGATTACTTATATGTTAAAAAAATATCTTCTTTAAGAGTGCTTAAACCTTTGTTCTACCTGATATTAGTGAAATGATAAATAACACTAAAAAGATAAAGAACAATACTTTTGCAATACTCGCGGCTCCTGCGGCAATACCACCAAAACCAAAAATTCCAGCTATTATAGCAAGAATAATAAAAATGACTGTCCAGCGTAACATAATATTAGATTTTTTAGTTCGTAAATACGACTATTCAATAGTCTGTTTTGTTTGTTATTCAAATTTATTTTATTCCTACAAACCTTGTTAACTCAAATGGCTTTTTAAATTAACTCAATAAACTAAATTACAAGTATTTACGCTTAGTTTTCATTATTACTTTTTAGTCTTACAGAATTACCATGTTTAGGCTTTAGAGTTAATTTTTTAATGGATTGGATTAATCGCTGCTCCTATCCCAAAGTAATTTTATCGAAAATTAATAAGGTAAAGGAATAAGCCAAAAAGTCTGGTAAATCTTAGAAAAAAAGATAAAAACTTAGAAATCCAGCAAAACTCATTGGGATTCATTTAGAAAACTAATTATTTCACCTTTTAATATTATAAAATACATAGTTATGTCAATTAAGCAGTTCCAAACTGGAACTTCAAATTTTGATTAATCAATATAAAATTTATTATGGCGCTGCCGATGAAAAATTGCGGCGGCATCTTTGAAACTGAACGAGTTATTAACCGAGCTAAAAATTAATCCTCATGAAAACAATATCAAACAAATCTAAAATAGTTTTTCTATCTACTTTTCCGCCAACACAATGCGGCATTGCAACTTACACACAAGACACAATTAAGGGGATTACAGACGTTTACGGTAAATCTATCAAATGCGAGATCTGCGAACTTGTTAATGAACCAAAAGAAAATCCAACACAAGCATATACCTTAAATACTAAAAATAGAGAAGAATATACAAGAGTAGCAGAGGAAATCAATAATGATCCAGCTGTAAAATTGGTTCATATTCAGCATGAATTTGGTTTGTTTTCAGGAAATTATGGAGATTATCTTTTAGACTTTTTAAATACAGTTAAAAAGCCTGTTACTTATACTTTTCACAGTGTAATTCCAAATCCAAATGAGGAACTAAGAACATTTGTAAAACTGTTATTGAGCTACAGTAATTCGGTTTTTGTAATGACAAATAGATCAGCAGAAATATTAATTAATGACTATGAAATCAGTGAAGAAATAATTACTTGTGTACCTCATGGAACTCATATCGTAGTTTATGAAGCTCCTCAAAATGCAAAAGAAAAATTAAACATTGGAGATCGATTAGTATTATCAACTTTCGGACTTTTAGGTGAAGGAAAAAATATTGAAACCGGACTTCAAGCACTTCCAAAGATTGTCGAAAAAGCACCAAACGCCTTGTATTTAATTATTGGAAAAACACATCCAAATTTAATTAAAGACGGAATTGATACTTATAGAGATAAACTGGAGGGTATTGTTGAAGAATTAAATCTGCAAAACAACGTACGTTTTATCAACCAATATTTAGATACTGACGAGCTTTTAGAATATTTAAAAGCAACCGACATTTATATGTTTACGTCTAAAGACCCGAATCAGGCTGTTAGCGGCACTTTTGCTTACGCGATGAGCTGCGCATGTCCGATAGTTGCCTCTAAGATTCCACATACAAAAGAAGTATTAACTCCAGATTCTGGAATATTAGTTGATATCGGAGATGTAGATCAATTTGCTGATGCGGCGATTACATTAATTGCAGACGAAAATTTACGTCACGAAATGGGAATCAATTCATTTACAAAAATGCGCGCTTCTTCTTGGGAAAATGCTGCCATTACACATATGAATGCGTATAAAAACTTAATTGAAAATCCATCAGAGATAAAATACAGTTATCCTTCAATTCAATTAAGACATATTAAAAGATTGACTACAGAATTGGGAATCGTTCAGTTCAGTAAAATTTCTATCCCAGATTTAGATACAGGATATACATTAGATGATAATGCCAGAGCCCTTATCGCTTTCTGTATGCATTACAAACTAACGCAGGATAAAGATGACTTAGCATATATTTTAATCTATTTAGATTTCATTCAACGCTGTCAAAAACCAAAAGGCGATTTTATCAACTATGTGGATCAGGAAAACCGCGAACACGTAGAGCAAAATGCCGAAGTGAATTTAGAAGATTCAAATGCAAGAGCTCTGTGGGCATTAGGAACTGTGGTTTCGCTTTCAGACATTCTTCCAGAAGCAATTACTAAAAAAGCGACAAGATGTTTATTGAATTCATTAAAATGGGCAGAAACTATACAGTCGCCTCGTTCAATTGGTTTTGCAACAAAAGGTTTGTATCTATATCATTCAACAATTCCGAATTTGTACGTAGCTGCAATTATCAATAAATTGAATGCTAAATTATTAGCCAATTACGAAGATACAGCTACTGAAGACTGGCAGTGGTTTGAAAATTATTTAACGTACGGAAATGGTATTCTGCCAGAATCTATGCTTTATGCTTATTTAATTACTAACAAACCAGTTTACAAAAAAGTGGCTTTAGATTCATTAGATTTCTTGATTTCTAAAACTTTCGTAGACGGAAACTTTAAAGCTATTTCAAATCAAAGCTGGCATCATAAAGGCTCAGAACCACAACAATATGGAGAACAGCCAATAGATGTTACATATACAATTCAGACCTTAAATTCTTTCTATGAAGCATTTAAAACGCCTGAATACAAAAAGAAAATGAAAGCTGCGTTTAACTGGTTCTTAGGTAAAAACCATTTAAATCAAATTATGTACAATCCTGTAAGCGGCGGTGGTTATGACGGACTTGAAAAAGAAAACGTTAACCTAAACCAAGGTGCAGAATCTACCGTTTGTTTCTTAACGGCAAGATTATTAATGGAAAAACTGGCGATCTCACAATCTAAAGTTATTCCCTTAATGAAATCTCGCAGTGGAATAGCGATTAATTCATAAAAATATAAAGGCGAAGCTAACCAAACTTCTATTTTTAAACCCGGAAAATCCCTTTCTTAATGAAAGGGATTTTTTGTTTGCACAAACCGCAACGTTCTTTTGTTTTAATTATTGTGAGAGGATGAAAATTATATAAGCACTCAAAAAAGTTCTGTAAAATATTTTAACAAGTATTGAGCTAACTTTCATCTATAATTTAATCAGTTGTGAAAACTGTTAAATTATTGATTTTCATTTTATATCATTCACATAAAACAAAAACATTTTGATTCTCAACCTAAAAAATACGTTTACCGAAATCGGAGAAACTACAGTTTTCGCCAAGAAGTTTTTTAAGGAGGTATTTATTCCGCCTTATGAGACCAAAGAGTTTTTAAAGCAATGTTACGTTATCGGTTATAAATCACTGCCTTTGGTAACGATTACGGGTTTTATTATGGGTTTGGTACTTACACTTCAATCCAGACCAACTCTGGTAAAATTTGGAGCCGAAAGCTGGCTGCCGGGAATGGTTGCTCTTTCCTTAATTAGAGAAATTGCTCCGGTAATTACAGCTTTGATCTGTGCGGGGAAAATTTCATCTGGAATTGGAGCCGAATTAGGATCTATGAAAGTGACCGAACAAATTGATGCTATGGAAGTATCAGCGGTGAATCCGTATAATTATTTGGTTGTAACGAGAGTTTTGGCTTGTACTTTAATGGTGCCGCTTTTAGTATTTTTTGCCGATGCAATTGGAATTGTAGGCGGATATGTGGGAATTAATATTCATGGAGACGTGAATTTTTACAGATATCTGACTCAAATTATTCAATCATTAGAATTTTTAGACGTGTTTCCTGCCACAATCAAAACATTTTTCTTCGGATTTTTTATCGGAATGATTGGATGTTTTAAGGGTTTTAATGCATCAAATGGAACAGAAAGTGTGGGTCAGGCAGCGAATTCTGCAGTTGTAACAGCATCATTAAGCATTTTTATAATTGATATGGTTGCCGTTCAAATAACCGATTTATTCTTTTAAAATATGACCAAAGAAAAACTACATAAAGAACCTAAAACAAAAGAAAAAGATCTAAAACCAATTATTGAGATTAAAGATCTGCACAAAACTTTTGGAAAAGATAATAAAGTCTTAAAAGGCGTAAATCTAACCTTAAATAAAGGAGAAGATTTAGTGGTTTTGGGACGATCAGGATCAGGAAAGTCTGTTACTATAAAATGCATCGTTGGTTTAATTGAACCCGATAAAGGTGAAATTAAAGTATTTGATGAAAACGTTCTTAATATTCCTAAAAATGAACTGAATGCCATTAGAGTAAGAATCGGTTTCTTATTTCAAAGCGGCGCTCTTTACGATTCGATGTCGGTTAGAGAAAATCTGTCTTTTACATTGACCAAACACAAACGTGATTTAAGTGCAGAAGAAATAGACAGTGAAGTAATGGAAGCTCTTGAAAATGTTGGTTTAGCCGATGCCGTCGACAAAATGCCTTCTGAACTTTCGGGTGGTATGAAAAAAAGAATCGGCTTGGCAAGAACTTTAATTTTAAAGCCTGAAATTATTTTATACGACGAACCTACAACAGGTTTGGATACGATAACATCAAGAGAAATTAGTGAATTGATTTTGGATATTAAACACAAACAAAAAACATCTGCAATCATTATAACACACGATATGGCCTGCGCAAAACTAACTGCCGATCGAATTATTGTTTTGAAAGAAGGTGTAATTCACGCTGAAGGAACATACGAAGAACTAGAAAAAGACGAAGACGAATGGGTACGCTCATTTTTTGAATAAAGCAAAATAAACAATAGAAATCATGGAAAAGCAATCGGGATATACTTGGAAATTAGGAATGTTTGTAACAATAGGTTTACTGCTTTTTGTAATGGCCATATATTTTATCGGAAAACAGAAAAACTTATTTGGTTCTACCTTTCATATAACTTCTCAGTTTAAAACTGTAAGTGGTTTGGAGGTTGGAAATAACGTTCGTTTTTCAGGAATTAATGTTGGAACAGTAGAACAGATTCAATTAAAAAATGACTCAACAGTAATCGTTGTTTTAGTAATGAAAGAAGATGTTCGAAAATTCATTAAAACAGACGCTACGGCAAGCATTGGTTCTGACGGATTAATGGGTGATAAAGTTTTGACTATTTCTCCTGGTGCAAAATCCCAAAAAATTGTTGAAGATAATGGTCAGCTTGCTTCTGTTGATGGAATTGAAATGCATGATATTATGAAGAGCGTTAAGAAAAGCGTTGACAATATTGGTGTGATTTCAGACGAGATAGCCATTTTTAGTCATAGTATGAACAATGGAAACGGTGCTTTAGCCAGATTGGTTAAAGATGATAAAATGGCCAACAGTGTTTCGAATACGCTTTCTAACCTTGAATCTGGAACAAAAGGTTTTAGTGATAATATGGAAGCTGCGAAAAGCAATTTCCTTTTAAGAGGTTATTACAAGAAAAAAGAGAAAGAAAAAGTTAAAAAACAAGAAGAAATAAAAGAGAAAAAAGAAGAACAACAAGAGAAAGCTCAAAAAGAAAAAGAGAAAAAGGAAAAAGAATTACAAGAGCAAAAAGAAAAAGAGGAAAAACAAAAACAGGAAGATGCTAAAAAAGCGGAAGAGAAGAAAAAGTAAATTCTAAATTTGAAATTTCAAATTCCAACTTTTCTGTTATTCATAACTTATTACTTTCAATAATAACTTATAACACATCATTATAATTTGAAACTCTTTTTACTATTAAATTTAACTGCTGTTTTTTAGACAGTAAAAACTTACAGTATATGCCTGCTTCATTTAAACATACCGCCATAAAAGCCTTAAAAATTACCGGAATTACGATTTCGGTTATTTTGTTTTTGCTATTTATAATTCCGCTGCTATTTCCTGGAAAAATTGCTTCGGAAGTAAAGAAAATTGCGAACGAACGTTTAGATACTAAACTGGACTTTACAAAATCTAAGCTTTCTTTTTTTACGCACTTCCCTTCGCTTACAGTTTCACTAGACGATTTATCGCTGACCGGTTCAAAACCATTTAGCAATGACACCTTATTAAAAGCCGATGAAGTTGCCTTTGGAATCAACCTAAAACGTCTATTGTTTGATAACGAAGTAAAAATCAACAAACTTTATGTTTCTGATGCTTTGATCAATGTAATGGTTAACGAAAAAGGTCAAGCCAATTATAATATATACATAGCCCCAGAAAACAGAGACGAGAAAAAAGATCCAAACGCACCAGAAGAAGGAACAGCAATTCGATTAGAAAGAATTGATTTAAAAAACTGTCACATAAAATATAACGATCGTTCGGCGAAGATTTTGGTTGATGCAAAAGGTTTTAATTATGTTGGAAAAGGAAATTTAAGTGAAGATATTTTTGATCTTGCAACAGATGCCAAAATTGATGAACTTGATTTCTTTTACGACAGAACGGGTTACATAAGAAAAAAAGAAGTGAGAGCCGATTTAATTACCAGAATCAATACAAACGCCCTTTCCTTTATTCTTCAAAAAAATGAATTACGAATCAATAAACTTCCTTTGAAATTCTCAGGGCTGTTTACCATTTTAAGAGATGGTTATAAAATTAATATCAAGGCAGCTTCAGAAAATACAACTGTAAAAGATTTACTTTCTGTTATGCCGCCAGAATATTTAACCTGGCTGGAAAAAACAGAAATCTCAGGAAAAAGTGACTTGCTCCTAACTTTTAAAGGAGATTACAATGTTCAGAAAAAACAGAAACCAAATTTAGCTTTCAATTTAAAAATCAATGAAGGTTCTGTAAATTATCAAGACGCACCCGTTCCATTGACCGATTTCCAAATGGATTTGAATGCGATGCTTCCGTCACTGGATACAGAGCAATTATTGGTCAACCTGAGAACATTGAAATTTAAAGTGGGCGAAAAAGATTATTTCAATGCCTATCTGCATAGTAAAGGTTTAAGCGAAATGGATATCAATGCCAGCGTAAAAGGCGCTTTGGATCTAGCTGTTGTCGATGCGGCTTTAGGTTTAAGCAGTTTTGATTTAAAAGGAATTTTGAAAACCGATATTCAGGCACGAGGTAAATTTAGTACTTCAAAAAAATTGTTTCCAAAAACAAAAGGCGGTATTTCATTGCGAAATGGCTGGCTTAAAACCGAATATTATCCAAATCCAATTACCAATATCACCTTTATTGCCAATATGCTGAATAAAGCAGGAACATATCAGGATTTGATTGTTGCCGTTGCGCCTGCTTCCTTTGTTTTTGAAGGAAGTCCGGTTTATGTAAACGCCACATTATCAGATTTTAGTGATTTGGCTTACAATGCAAAAATAAAAGGCGAATTAAATGTAGGCAGAATCTATCAGGTTTTCTCTCAAAAAGGCCTTGATTTAACTGGTTATGCAAAAGCGGATCTTTCGTTGAAAGGAAAACAAAGTTATGCTACAAACGGACAATATGATAAGTTAGACAATAGAGGAACTTTAATTTTAAAAAACATAAAAGCGACTTCTGAATTATTCCCGAAAGCCTTTTTTATCAAACAAGGAAATTTCCGTTTCCAAAATGAAAAAATGTGGTTTGAGAAATTTAATGCTTCTTATGGAAAATCGGATTTTGACATTAACGGTTATCTTTTAAATACTATAAATTACTTTTTAGAATCTAATGGAACTTTGAGCGGTAATTTCAACCTGAAATCAAAATTGATTAATGTTGACGAATTTATGGCACTAGAAAGTGGAGAAAATAAAGATCGAAAAACGGAAGTAGAATATGCCAAAGAAGATCATCCGAAAATGAGCGGTGTGGTTATGATTCCGAAAAATTTGAATGTGAGTTTAAACGCAAATGCCGATAAAGTAGAATACAACGGATTGAAATTTAACAAACTTACCGGAAAAACTGGTATTACAAAAGGTGGATTTTATTTAGAAAATGCTACCTTTAATATCATTGACTGCATTTTAGGGGTTGATGCTTCGTACAAGGATGAATCTCCTACATCTGCACATTTTGATGCTCATTTCCGTGCCAAAGATTTTGATGTACAAAGAGCTTACAAAGAAATTCCGATGTTCCATGATATGGTTACTGCAGCCGAAAAAGCTCACGGAATAATTTCTGTTGACTATAAAATCAAAGGTGATCTGGATGGAAATATGAGTCCAATTTACGAATCTCTTCAAGGAGGCGGAACGCTGAATTTACGAGACGTAAAAATTCAAGGCCTTAAATTGTTTGACGGAATAAGTTCTAAAACAGGACAAAACGGTTTAAACAATCCTGATATGAAAGGAATTGAAGTTAAATCTACAATAGATAAAAATCTTATAAATATTGAGCCATTTACCTTTACTGTGGCTGGTTTTAAACCTACAGTTAAAGGAACTACAAGCTTTGACGGACTTTTGGATCTTAGAATGCGTCTGGGTCTTCCTCTTTTCGGACTTATTGGTTTTCCAATTGTTATCACAGGAACACACGACGCTCCAAAAATTAAAATATTTAGTAAAACGGGTCAGGAAATTAATCCTGCTGTTTACGACGAAAAAAATAATAAAGTCGTTCGAAAAGAAAAAGTAAGCAAATCCAAAACAAAATCGTAATGGAATCTAAATCTCAAAATAAAAGCAGTGCATTCGAAAAGTTTGCGACCAAAGTTTCCAAAGCAGCGGGAAGCACGACTGCTTTTATTGGAGCATTTATTATTGTTATTGCATCGGCAGTTTCTGGTCCTATTTTCAATTATTCTGAAACCTGGCAGCTGGTAATTAATACCGGAACAACCATTATTACATTTTTGATGGTTTTCTTGATTCAGAAAGCGCAGAATAAAGATTCGCTTGCCATTCAGCTTAAACTAAATGAACTCGTTGCTTCTAGTGAATCATCCAGCAATAGTCTTGTTGATATAGAAAGTATGACGGAGGAAGAAATGATTATCATTCAAAAATATTACCACCGATTAAGTGAACTGGCTAAAAAAGAACAAAGCATCAGAACTTCGCATTCTATTGCCGAAGCACATGAACTTCACAATCGGAAACAGAAAAAGAACGATAAACCAGTATCCACAAAAACAAGCAAAACTGCTACTAAGGACACTGCAAAAAATACTCCCAAAAACAACTCTAAAAACACAACCAAAAAATGAAATTAAGCTCTGCAGAAACATACTGGCCGATAAAAAATGCCATGAAGCAAAGTTATCCTTCAATCGATTCAGATACCACTACTGATATCTTGATTATTGGCGGAGGCATTACTGGAGCGTTGATGGCTTATAAACTAATCAACGAAGGAAAAAAAATAGTTCTCATAGACCGTCGCGATGTTTGTGGCGGCAGTACATCTGGCAGTACGGCATTATTGCAATATGAAATTGATGTGCCGCTTCACCAGCTTATTAAACTACGCGGAGTAAAATGTGCCGTCGAAAGTTATCAAAATGGTAAAAAAGCCATTTTTGAACTTCGCAACATTATTGACACCGTAGGAAGTGATTGTGATTTTGAGTTTAAAAAAAGCATCCATTTTACAACCTTAAAAAAAGATGTTCCTTATTTAAAGAATGAATTTAAAGTTCGGAAACAGCACGGTTTTGAAATTAGCTGGCTCAATAGAACTGATCTGCAAAAAATGGGTTTAAAAGCCATTGCGGCCATAGAATCTAAAACTGCTGCAGTAATGGATCCTTTTAAACTTGCAAGTGATTTATTATTTCATTGTCATGAAAAAGGAATGCAGATTTTCGATCGAACAAATGTAACTTCCATACAGCATCAAAAAGGTAAAATCATCGCTGTAACCGACTCAAAACACACTATAACTGCCTCACACATTATACATTGCACTGGTTATGAAAGTACAGAAACTTTAACAGAAAAAGTTGTTGACCTAAAAAGCACCTATGTTATTGCTTCTGAAAGTCAGCCTGATCTTCCTGAGAGTTTTAAACATGCTATATTTTGGGATACGGCCTCACCTTATCATTACATTAGAACTACCGAAGACAACCGCATCATTATGGGTGGCGGCGACGAAGATTTTAAAGATACTACGAAACGTGATAAATTAATTCCAAAAAAAGAAGAGTATCTCTTAAAACATTTTTCCAAAAGATTTCCAGATCTTGATTTTAAAATTGATTATTCGTGGGCGGGAACTTTTGGAGAAACTAAAGATGGACTTCCCTATTTCGGAAAACCAAATCCGAGAAAAAACGAACATTATATTTTAGGTTTCGGAGGAAACGGAATTACTTTCAGCGTGATCGGAATGAATTCTATTCTGGATTCTCTGCGCGGCAAAAAAAACACAGATTTAGAGTATTATAGGTTTGGGAGATGATTTTCTTTCTATAGGACAAAGGTTCAGAGGTGCAAAGTGACAAAGGTTTAAATCTTTGCACCTTTGAACCTCTGCACCTTTGAACCTCTTTTAAAGAACCAACTCCATCTGTATATTACATCGCTTATACGGTGTTGAAATTCCAAATACTTTTTCAAAACCTAATTTGTAATACAAGTTTATTGCAGGTTTTAAGATAGTGTTGCTTTCTAAGTATATCTTTTTCGCCCCAAGATCTTTAGCTTTATTTACAATTGCTTTTCCTAAAAGCCAGCCAATATTTTTGCCCTGTGCTTTTGGTGAAACGGCCATTTTAGCCATTTCAAAATCATATTCGCTGTTTTGCATTTTTATAAGAGCACAGACGCCAACTGGTTCATTTTGATGTAAAGCCACTAAAATTTTTCCTCCTTTATCCAAAATATAACTCTCGGGGTTACCCAGTGCTTTATAATCAGCTTCTTCCATTTCGAAATAAGTAGAAATCCATTCCACATTCAAAGATTTAAACGCTTCTTTATACTCTGGTTTATATTCGACCATTTCTACATCTTTGCTTTCGCGGATTTTCTTCTGATCATTTACTCTTTTAAATAATGATTTTTGCTGCAATAAAAATTCCCATTCTTCCATGGCTGCCCAAAGATTGTGTTTGGCTTCAGCAATTAAACCTTCAACAGCTACATCAATATCTAATAATTGTTGTGTAAGTTTCTTCGAAATCAAAATCCCTTTATCGGTTAAAACAACATTATTTTTGCGTTTATCGTCTGTTTTTACACTTTCCTCCAGTATTCCAGCTCCAACCATTTCCTGAATAATTTTACTTACAGACGGCTGAGAATGACCAATTTCATTTGCAATTTCTGTAATCGTCAGTTCTCTCTCTTCTGCAATGGTATAAAACACGGGAAACCATTTCGGATTAAAATCGACTCCATACAATTCATAAATCTTTGAAGCATCATCTGTAAAACTTGCTGTCATTAAACGTAAACGGCTGCCTAAAGCCACTTTGCCAACTTTATTAAAAAACTCCATAACAATAATTAATTACATAACTAGTTATGCAAATTTATAAAAAAAATCTTTACAAAAAGATTTTTTTAGGTTCAAAGCTACAAAGGGTCATAGGTACAAAGTTGGAACACTTTGACTTTTAATTAAATATTGGAGCTTAAAAAGCTAAGATTATAAATGCCAGGTTTTTTAGTGAAATCTAAAAACTAGACGTTTAGAATCTTAGCGCTTTTGTGTATATATCTTGCTTATAAGCTAGCGACATTATTTATTTATAATTTCACGTTCAAAGGAGTATTATATTCGCAATTTAAAACCTTTGCAACTTGAGTCTTTGAACCTTTGCAACTACGCAGTAATTGCCAGCGAATTCAAGTTAAACTTATATTCTTTTGGGCTGCAGTTAAATTTTTGTTTGAAAATTTTAGAGAAATAACTTCTGCTGGTAAAACCAATGCAATACACTATTTCTGAAATATTTAGATCTGATGTTCGAATTAAAATTTCAGCTTTTAAAACTCTCATATGTGTAATATAGTCGTTGACCGTACGATTGTGAATCATTTTAAAACCTTCTTGAAGTTTGTTTGGAGACAAACCAGATTTTTTACTTAGAGATTTAATAGAAAAAGCTTCTTCTGGGCTTGCTTTAATAAATTCTGAAAGCTCTTTAATTTCTTCCATTTCTCTTAAAGTCAATCCGCTTGATTCATTTGCAAAAGCATGTAAATCGTCTGAATGCTGTTGAATTTCCATTGCCAGAATAATTCTCATAATTCCCTCTTTCAATAAATTGCGAACAATTCCAGTCTGGGTAATTGAATTAAGCTGTTCAATTTTTTCTGCAATTTGTAAATTATAAGAACCGATATAAAAGAAATCCTGAACAAGATTGTTTTCAAAAAAAGTATCTTTTACTCTTTGGTTTAAAGAATGCAATTGCGATTTGGCATCAACTTGAGTGCCCACTATAATTAAAGTCAGTTTTGTTTTCTTTCCTTTTTCAAAAAATAAAACATTATCCTGATTTTGTTTTGAAGTAACAATTGCAGTTTGAAAAGTTTTTAATTTTCTTTCTTCGCCGTTTAGTCCAAAACTGTGTGATAAACTTCCTTTAGAACAATACGCAAAATATATAGGTGACGATTTTACATTTAAAATATCCAATCTGACATCACTTGAAAATGTCATATCAAATTGAACATATGAAATATTATCATTGAAAGAAGCGCCGATAATCGAACCTTCTGCAAAACTATTTTCAACTTCAAGTGTATATTCGTCTAAGTCAAAAGTCACTTTTCCACCAAAGTTAGTATGAAGTTCATCAAATATATTTTGAGTTTTTTCTGTATTTATAGTAACAATTTTCATGGTGACTAGATTTAAATTCTATAATTTGCTATTCAGATTTAAAAGAGGTTCAGGTACTGCATGCTCTACAAATCTGAAATTCAAAGTTCGTGTAAACACAAACCAAAAATGTTATATAATTTTATCGTTTTGTTTTATAATTCCTTATAAATGATTATTTTAACAAATACAAAAAAATCACGTTATTAAAATATGAAAAGCTTTTCCTTTCCACCAGTTAGTTCTAAAGATTCTAAAATACTGATTTTAGGCACAATGCCTGGAACAAAATCATTAGAACTCAATCAATATTACGGTCATAACCAGAACAACTTTTGGAAATTTATGTTCACTATATTAGGAGAAGAATTTTCACAAGATTATGAAACTAGAAAAAAATTGCTCCTTAAAAACAATATTGCTCTTTGGGATGTCTTACAATTTTGCGATCGAGTTGGGAGTTTAGACAGCGCCATTAAAAATGAAATTGCAAATGATTTTGAAAATTTTCTAAAAAGTCATCCTCAAATAGAGTACATATTTTTTAATGGACAGAAAGCTGCAGCATTTTTTAAAAAATATGTTCACTTAGAAAAGGATTATAAAAAAATGACGCTTCCATCGACTAGTCCAGCCAATGCCAGCAAGGCTTTTAAAAATAAACTGGAAGAATGGAATATCATTCAGACCTTATTATAAGGCATGAATTTTATAGAATTAAATAGTAAATATTGGAATCATGTAACTTTTTCCTTTTAAAATATAACAAATTGTAGCCGCTCTAAAAGTAATTTTACATCGTAGAAAACAAAGAAAAATAAGCCCTGTTGAAAATTTGATTAACGAAAAGGAAAGGCTTTCTTCTTATTAAAATTACTTAACAAACTTTAACGAGTTTAGATTATAAAGAGAACATTGGTTATGTTAGTTTATTTTTGGGAAAAAGCTGCTCTATAATTTTATAGAGCAGCTTTGTTTTTATACGATACTTAAAACGAAAAAAACATGAAAATTCAGACCTATTACAATCATATACGATTTTACACACCGCACCATTTTATATATTATCCTATTTTAATATTATTTTTAATCGCCAGCATTTATCTTGCTGTAACGACAGACGAACATTTAATCTGGGGATTTATAAGCGTTGTTTTTATATTTTTATTTGCTTTGGCTTTTATGCTGCGCCAGCATTATGCACTTACGCTTCAAAATAGAATTGTACGTTTAGAAATGCGCTATCGTTATTTCTCTTTAACAGGAAAAAGATTTGAAGATTTTGAATACAAACTTACAGACGATCAAATATTTGCCTTAAGATTCGCACCAGACACTGAACTAATTCAGCTTGTAGATGATGTTTTAAAAAACAATTTAAGCGGAGACGCCATCAAAAAAGCAATTGTACACTGGAAAGCAGATTATCATAGAGTTTAGGAGCAAAGGTTCAGAGGTTCAGAGGTTCAAAGGGACAAAGGTTTTAAAGACGCACATTGCGTCTTTTTTTATTCCATAAATCAATAAAGCCTCATAACCTATGAACCTATGAAACTCTGAACCTTTGAACCTTTGAACCTCAGAACCTTTGAACCTTTGAACCTTTGAACCTCTCAACCTCTGAACCTCAACTGAGTATTTTATTGATAATCAGAACACAAAAAATAAAAATGAAGGATTATTTTTACTAACTTTATTGTTAAATATTTCCTAACCAAAATTTAAAAAACTAATCTGATGAAAAAATTATTTGTTTTTTTGGTACTGACGCTCTTTTGGATTCCGTTAAAAGCTCAAACAACTGCAGAAAATATTTCAACCCAAAGTACAGCATCTTTTAAAACTGAAAATGAAGATTTGCAAGACAATTATGCCGACGATCTTCCGTGGCATGCGAGACGGTTCAAGGTAACTGCGGGTGCTTTTTTTCCTGTAAATAATACTGAGGTTGAAGTTGGAAGCAATAATGGAAACTTTGGAAATCTAATTGATTTTGAGAACGATCTCGGATTTAATAAAAGTTCTGTTTCCTTCTTTGGAACTTTTGAATGGAGAATCTCAAGAAGGTCAAGACTTGGAGCAGAATATTATTATTTAAGCAGAAGTTCTACCAAAACACTTCAGAGAGAAATTGAATTTAGGGATCACGTTTATCCTGTAAATGCCACAGTTTCGGCTTTTATGGATAATCACATTGGAAGAATTACCTACGGTTATGCCTTTATATCAAAACCAAAATATGAAATTGGAGCTCTTATTGGGGCGCATGTTTTATTTGGAGATATCGGAATGAGATTAGAGGGAGCAACAATTGAAGCAGAATATAAAGATAATTTTAATTTTACTGCGCCTCTACCGGATGTCGGAATTTGGGGAGAATTTGTATTGGGCAGAAAAGTCGGCTTATATGCTAACTTTAACTATTTTGCGATTAAAATCGATGATTTTGATGGAAGATTATTGAGTTATAATTTATCTGTTTTATATAATGTTTACGAAAATTTTAGTCTGACAGCTGGATATACAGGATTAAACATAAGAGTTGATATGGAAAAAGAAAGACTAAATGGTTTCTTTAAATGGGGTTATAATGGTCCGACTTTAACTGCAACTTATAGTTTTGGAAATCATGTTAAGCTTTATAAAAATTAATTTTTTAAAGGTGCTACGTTTTTTACCGCAAAGACACAAAGGGTAGCGCAAAGTTCGCTAAGTTTTTTGAGCTTGATGGAATAATCTCGCAAAGTCGCAAAGTTTTATATTCTTTGCGATTTTGCGACTTTGCGAGATTAATTTTTACACAAAGCTTTGCGAACTTTGCATTTTTATAAAACCTAGCGGATAAAAAAAATCTTTGCGCACTTTGCGATAAAACTATCCACAAAGACAAAAAACTTGAAACCTGAAACTTGAAACAAAAAAATATAAAAACAAACCCGATAACTGCTCTGCTATCGGGTTTACTGCTAAACTTAAACTTAATTAACTCAAAATAAAACTCAACTAATTTATTTCTCGATTGGAGAAAATTTTATTGCTGTTCCTCCGCCAGCTGCCAACTTGATATTTAATATGGTTGTGTTGTTTACTTTTTGTTTAGAGATTGTAACTGGATACGGATTAGTTTTATAATTTGCTCCAGCTCCGTCTGCGTAAATTGCTGCTTCGTATTCTTTGTCTTTGTCTAAAAACGATAACGTCACTTTTAAATCCCTGGCACTTCTATTTGTAATAGAACCCAAATACCAGTTTTTCTCATCCCAGTCTTTACGGGCAATTGTAGTGTATTCACCAATTTTAGAATCTAAAAATTTGGTATCAGACCAAGTGCATGGAACATCTTTTACAAATTGAAATTCTGGTTTTCCTTCATAATTCTCTGGTAAATCGGAAGCCATTTGCAGCGGACTAAAAATAATTACATATAACGCCAATTGATTCGCTAAAGTAGTCTGCACTTTTGCCCCAGAAGGCGTTTTATAATCAAAATTAAAATTCCCAGGCGTGTAATCAAAAGGTCCAGAAAGCATTCTGGTAAAAGGAAGCGTCGTTAAATGCTCTGGTGTATTTCCTCCATCTCCAGACCACGCATTGTATTCCTGCCCTCTTCCGCCTTCCTGCGACATAAAGTTGGGATAGGTACGCTGTAAACCTGTTCCTTTCATCGGTTCGTGGTTATCAATCATAATATGATATTTAGCAGCTGTTTCAATTACTTTTCTGTAATGACGCGCTCCATACTGGCTGTCGTGCCATTCTTTTTTATCTAAATATTTATTCACATAACCCGTTTTAACTGAATTCACGCCCATTTTTTGATACAGTTTAAAAGCATCTTCTAACTGACTTTCGTAGTTTTTGGTTGCTCCAGCCGTTTCATGATGTCCAATTAAACGAACATTTTTTATAGCAGCATATTTTGTGATTTCTTCCAAATTAAAATCTGGATATGCTTTTACAAAACTAAATGCAGAACCGTCTGCAGTCCAATCGCCATCCCAGCCTTCATTCCAGCCTTCAACTAGAACTCCATCAAAACCATTTTTCGCTGCAAAATCGATGTACTCTTTTGTGTTTTTGGTTGTTGCACCATGTTTGGCTCCTTGTCCCCAAGTGTATTTTTCTAAATGCATTCCCCACCAGATTCCAATATATTTTGAAGGCGTAATCCAAGAAAGATCTTCAATCTTTGATGGTTCATTTAAATTCAGCATAATAGTTGAAGCTGCCACTTCTCCAGGATTCTTACCTACTACAATCGTTCTCCAAGGCGTTTTAAAAGGTGTTTCTGCATAAACTTTTACGCCATCTGCCCACGGCACTAAATCACTTTTGTATTGTTTGTCTGTAGTTTTTAAAAGTGTCATTGAGGCAAAATCGGTTAAATTGGCTTCGTGAATAGCTACATACAATTTATCTTTTGTTTCAAAAGTTGCAGGAGTATTAATAGTATCGGTCTTACTCATTAACGTTTTGCGGTATTCACTTTCATAATAACTGTTTTCACGGTGAACTGGAATCCACCAAACTTCATTATTATCCTTGAAAGTAAATTGCGTTACTTCATTAGAAATTTTGACTTTTCCTAGATTAGGCTGTTTCGGAAATTCATAACGAAAACCCAAACCATCATCAAAAACTCTAAAGATAATATCAACCAAACGCTCCTCACCTTTTGTTTCTTTTAGATGAACAATTAGTTCGTTATGGTGGTCCCTGACTTTTTTGAATTCGCCCCAAGGCTGTTCCCAAGTTTCGTCTGCCGATTTTTCTTCTGTGGATACTACTTCAAAACCTTCTGTCATTTTTGGCAGGCCTTGAAATTCGAATCCCAGAAGAGAAGGTTCAATAACCGATTTTCCGTTAGAAGAAAAACTATACTGCGGCTGTCCCGATGGTGTTAATTCAAAAGTTAATTCGGAGATTTTTTCAGGAGAACTGATTTTATACGTTTTTTTAGTACTGCAGGCAAAAATCAGCATTGATGCCAGTGCCATGAGGCAGTATCTATATGTTTTGTTTTTCATTATTTAATTGTATTAATTACAGCTCTATTTAATTTCGCTCAATATTTGTTTTGCTCTTGCTGACTGCATGGAAACAAAATAATTGAACGCTTGATCGAGTTTTTTCTGGGCTTCTACATTTCCTTTTTTCTGTACGCGTAAATCATACAATTTGCTGATTTCTGTAAACACATTTTCTGAGTTTGTCACTCCGGCAAATGCTTTTATCTTTTCTACATAAGAATATCCAAATTCGACTGTTGGTTCGAACATTGTTCCTTCTCCGAAATCATTCCAAGTAATAAGCTGCAGGTAATCTACATTTGCATTTTTTGCTAATGAAAGTGTTGCATCCAATGTCGCTCCGTTATTATGCTCTATTGTCCAGCCAATTGCCGCTCCGCCTCCGCCTTCGGCATAAAAATCTTTAAAGCCAGGATAAGCACTTCCCATCGCAACTCCTAATTTTGGTTTGGTATTCGTATAAAAATTAGTCAGGAAACTATTGTCTTTATACACCCATGCGTACTCTCCAGCTGCGTTCTCCCCTGCTTTTACAGAATGATCCCAAAGTGTCAGGAATGTTGGTTTTGTAGTTAAGGTATTGAACACGTTTGTCCATTCTGCAGGAGTCTGCAAAACAATTGGACCGAAATTCATTAACAGAGGTTTTCCATTAATTTTAATATAATTAGCATCAGTAAAATAATTATTTTGTACATAAGCTAAATCTGTTTTTGCTGCACTTGCTACCGAAATTGCTTTTCCTGCATTTACAACATTCGTTAAAAATCGGTCTTCGTATACAATTGCATATTCTAAACCTACTTTGTCCAGCATTTCAATTAACTGCTCGGTATTTTCTTTGACCATTCTATAATCGTTTACATCATAAGTGCCGTACCAGTCAATGAGAATTCCATCAATTCCTGAATATTTCATCAATAATAAATGATTTTCAATCACATTTTTATCACCTGAGTGATAAGGTCCAATCAGCGGATAATAATAAGATGCTATTTCTCTTCGGCCGTTTGTTCCTATATTGTTCGGATTTTTGTTTGCCATTGTCCAATGATAACCCCATTTTTTATCGGCACTGCTTTCATTGGTTTCAAACCACGGCATATAATGCATATAAATTTTGGTACTGTTGGTTTTCTCAATCGCAACAGGTTTTACTACTTCTGGTTCTACTGGTTTATCTGAACCTTTGTCATCGCTGCTGCATCCGGCAACCATCACAATATTCATTAAACCAAAAACCATCGCTGTGATATATCTTTTCATACTGATTTGTATTATTTATTTAGAACTCTTATTTGCAAGTTTTTTTACTTCTAATAACTCTCGCTGTAAGATCATTTGAAGATTTATACTATAGTCCCGGCGGGACAAAATATTATAGAAAATATTTATACATAATGTCAAAAGAACCCCAGCGGGGTGAAATTTTGTTGTCGCCCAAATGTCACTCCTACGGAATTTTAATCATAATTCTTAACTATCCTATAAACATTCAGCTCCTCTGGAGCTTTTACTATTATTAGTGTATAAAAAAAACTTTAGTAAATTCATATAAACATATCAGCCTTCCACGACTAACCAACATGGAAGACTGACAGCTTAAAACCTAATTCAAAGGATATCCAGGATTTTGTTTTAGGTTTTTATTTGTAGTTAAAACAGTGCTTGGAATTGGGAAAATTGCTCTGTATTTTTCAGTTGTTCCTTTTTCCCACCATGGCAGGAAGAATGTTCCAAAACGGATATTATCTGTTCTTCTTCTTCCTTCGAATGTAAATTCTTTAAGCAGTTCTTGGTCGATAAAAGCAAGATCTATAGTTGCCGGCATTTCTTCTCCTGCTCTGGCTGTTACCTGCTGTAAAAACGGTCTTGCTAAATCTGGCGAACCTAAACGCACGTAACATTCTGCCTGCATCATTAAGATTTCTGAATAACGAATTAAAACAAAATCGTGATCGCGTTCCCATTGTTCTCCTGCTTTCATTTCATATTTCGCTAGACGAACTCCTTCATTTTCTTTGGCGTCTCCCAAACTTGTTAAGTTTTCGGTATAAGTTAGCGGCTCTCCATTATCCATCATAATTACAGAACCTGTTGCAAGATTGATTTGATCTCCCGCAAGCATACATTTTTTTCTTTTATCTGTGTCTGCAAAAGCTGAATATACTCCTGGCTGAGCGCACATTCCGTTAGCGCTCCAAGGGTAATTTCCTATTGGAGAAATAGCTAATTTTTGATTGTAATGTGCAGACATTGAATTCATGTAGTTTCCAACAGTTCCCGCTTTTGAATCGTAAGGAACAGCAAAAATAATCTCGCTTGAGGTTTGATTTTCTGTGGCAAAATTGGTAAAGAAATCTGGTGTTAAAGTGTATCCCGTAACTTTCTGACATGCCTCTAAACAATCCTGCCAACGCGCTGTGCCGATAAATGCTTCTGAATTCAAATACAATCTTGCTAAAATAGAATACGCCACGTTTTTAGTTAATTTAGAATACACCACATTTCCATTTAAAAACGGAATTGCATCTGTAAGCTCTTTTTCAACAAAATCATACACTTCTTTTCTTGTTGAATTGGTTGGAAGATCTGTATCTTCAAAATTGGTTACGATGGGCACATTTCCAAATAAATCCAAAAGATTGTAGTAGTAATATGCTCTCAAAGCCTTTAATTCTGCAAAAATGGGTTCTTTTGCCTTTTCTGTCAAAGACGATTTATTGATTTGATAAATGATCGCGTTGATCTTAGCAATTCCAGTATAATTGTAACGCCACGCCGAAAGAATCATTCTATTATCTGCTTTCCAAGTATGTTTTTGTGCATCTTGATATTGCCCGCCATCGTACCAGTTGGTTCCTCTTGTTGGAATTGTGGCTTCGTCTGAAACTACTTCATTCAAAAAGAAAACATATTCACAAGTTGGGAAATTATTTGATATTGCATCAGAGAATCCTCTTAAAGAAGAATAAGCTCCACCAACCAGCGCATCAATTTCTTTAGTTGTATTTCCAAAATTTCCATCTTCTACCTGATCATATAACTGTTCGTCCAAATCAGTACATGACACCGTAAAAAGCATGCTTAAAAGTATCGCTGCTGTTATTTTGATTTTCATTTTTAATATTTTATGGTTATCAATTCGCTTAGTTATTCAGCGTAAAATTTAGTCCAACAGAAATTGTCGTTGGTCGAGGATAATTATTGTATCTGTCAATTCCAGGAGCTGCTAGTCCCGTTTGGTCTACAACTCCAGTTTGATTTATTCCGTCCTGAGCATTTAAACCAATCTCTGGATCTACGCCTTTGTAGCCTGTTATTACAAACAGGTTTTCTCCCATTACATAGAATCTAACTTTAGATTTTTTGTATTTCAATGGCAGAGTATAACCAAGTGATAAAGTTTGAAGTCTAAAGAATGAAGCATCTTCAATCCAATAATCAGAGTACTTTGGCGCCGAAGTAATACCACTGTTTAAGAAATCATCCGGCACGTTAAAAGCTGGTAACCTGTTTGGATCGTTTAACATCATATTGGTTGCATTCAATGCTTTTTGACCAAACATTCCGTATCCTGAAATTCCAAGATCAAAATTTCCATAAGTAAAATTCATCCCAATACCTAAAGTAAGGTCTGGCTGAATATTTCCTAAATCTCTTTTATCAGCATCAACTAAAGCACTTTCTGCAACTACTTCATTTGCTGCGTTGTAATACTGTATTTTTCCGTCAGCATCTAAACCAGCATTTTTGAATCCCCAGAAAGTTCCAACTGGATATCCTTCTGCAATAATTTGAGAATATTGTCCAGACATACCCGCTAAACCGTGTAAAGAGCCACTGTAGATAACATCTGTTTTATAAGTTGGGTTTGAAAGTTTTTCGATTTTCTGAACATTATGCCCAAGTGTCAAATTAGCATCCCAAGTAAATTTATCTCCTTTAACGATATTTGCATTTAGAGTTAATTCAACTCCTTTATTCGACATTTCGCCTACGTTAGCCAGCATTGTTCCAACCAAATATGGAGGCTGAGGCACTTCATACGTATATAATAAATCTTTTGTTGTTTTAGAATACCACTCGAATGAACCAGTAATCCTATTAAAAAGTCCGAAATCAAAACCAACATTTATCTGCTCTGTTGATTCCCATTTTAAATCAGGATTTGGATTTTGTTTTGGCGAATAGGCCAAACTCCACGTTTTAGTAATTGGATCGTAGTAACTGTCGTTTCCAACTCCAAGAATAGAAAGCGATTTGTATTCGCCAATTCCGTCTTGATTTCCTGTAACTCCGTAACCCACTCTTACTTTTAAGTTGTCTAACCAACCTTTTGACGATTCCATAAATCCCTCGTTAGAAATTCTCCAGGCTGCAGAGGCAGATGGAAAAGTTCCCCATTTATTATTTTCTCCAAAACGACTTGATCCGTCGCGTCTTACAGTTGCTGTCAATAAATATTTACCGTCGTAACCGTAATTTGCACGAGCATAAAACGAAACTAAATTTGATTTTCCTTTGTATGAGTACACATCGCCCAAACGATAATTGTAACCTGCACCCAAATTATTATAGCTAAAAGCATCTGTTACAAAACCGCCTCTTTGTGCTCCAAAACCTTCGTAAATATTTTCCAGATAAGAATACCCAGCTAATGCACTAACATTATGTTTGTCGAAAGTTTTAGCATAATTTACATAAAGTTCCCCTTGTGCGTTTGTAAATTCGCCATAACTTCTTTGTGCAAAACCGCCTTCTGTCTGTCCTTCCATAACAGCATAAGATGGCTTATAAGTTCCTCCTTTTACGGCATTATGTTCTAACGAAATATTAGCAGTAGCGGTAAAATCGTTTAAGAATTTCACATCTGTTTTAAAATAACCTAACAATCTGTGTCTTTCATTATCAATAGTTCTGTTGGTTAAAATTTCAACTGGATTTTGATAAATATTTCCAGTTACTTCAGAAAATTCTCCATTAGAATTGTAAACTGGAATTGTTGGATTTAGGTTGTAAGCTCTTTCAAAAATTCTATAATCAATTGGATGCCATTTATCGATATTAGCAAATAAACCCATATCGAATTTTACATCTTTGTTGTCTCCCAGAAATTGATACGCCGTTACGTTTCCGCTGATTCTTTCTAAACCAGATCTTTTAATAACGCCTTCGTTATTTAAATAAGAAAGGGAAGTTCTAAAACCGCTGTCTGCTTTACCAGAATTAATGCTTAAAGTATGTGACTGTGAAATAGCTGTCTGTTCAATTGCTTTTTGCCAATTTGTATTACCGCCGTAGTCCACAGCGTCTGCGAGTCCATTATCACGAACATATCCTCTCCATTGATTTGCCGATAAAAGATCTAAATTATCTGTCACATAACCAATGCTTGATAAACCGCTGTATACCACAGAAACTCCTTTTGTACCCGATTTAGTAGTAATCATAATTACCCCATTTGCACCTCTAGAACCGTAGATAGCTGTTGCAGAAGCGTCTTTAAGCACGTCAACCGATTTAATATCTGCCGGCTGCACCACGTTAATATCAACACCCGCAATTCCGTCAACCACAATTAACGGACTGTTGCTAGCTGTTAAAGAAGTTCCGCCGCGCAAGCGTATTGTAGAACCCGCAGAAGGATCTCCAGAAGGACGAATAATATTCAATCCTGCTACTTTTCCTTGTAAAACCTGTTCTGTAGAGGAAATGGTTCCTTTTACTAAATCATCAGCTCCAACGGTCGAAATTGCCCCTGTTAAATCAGATTTTTTTACTTTTCCATAACCTACAGAAACCACTTGTACTTCTGCCAAGGTATAACCGTCGTTTTGCAGACGTACTTCAAGATTTGAAGTTGATCCAGTAATTTGAACTCTCTGCGTTGTTGAACCTATAAAAGAAACTTCAATCGCACTTCCTACGGCTACCTGAAGGCTAAATTTACCATCAAAATCTGTTGTAGTTCCGTTTTTAGTTCCTACTTCAATGATAGAAGCTCCCGGCAATACAGTGCCAGTATTGTCGTAAACGGTTCCTGATATTTGTTTTTTCGTCTGCGCGAAAATGCCTGCAGAAAGAAAAAGCATAAATATCATCAATACCGCCGATTTAGCAATCCACATTTGATGCAGGACGCTTTTTGTATTTTTACTATTCATTAGAATTGGTGTTTTAATTTAATAGTGAATTATTTATCTAGAGTTTTTAGCGGAATTGTCGTGTCTGAAATCGTTTTGTCTTTGTTGTCTTTTACCAAAACATGAATTTCAGTCAAATTTGAAACGCCGTTTAGTTCAGAAACTAAATTGACAAAACCTTTTATTTCTGCAGTTCCTCCAGAAAACTCACCAGAGAATGTTTTCGCGCCGGCCGTAATAGTGTAGAGTAATTTGTTTACGCCTGGTTCGTTATTTTTTCTAGACATTCCAAGAAAATCTTTTTGACTGATTTGCAATGGGAAGAAATTGAAACTCGGCGGTGGCGGCGGAATAAATTCTCCAGCATAAATAATTTGGTCGCCAGAGTTAGTTGTCCAGTCCTTTGCTACAAGAAGGAAAGTTATATTTTCCATAACAAAGCCCGCCGGCGGATTGTAGTATTGTTGCGGAATCAAATCCATTCTATAAAAACCATTTCCAAGATCTTTCAATTTTGTTTTTTCAGATACATCTGGAAGCCAAGCCTGATATTCTTGTAAAACTGCCCAGTTGTTTAATCCACTATGAAAATGAACACTTTCAACACCTGCAAAACCATCTTTTAAATTAGAGTTAAATAAAATACTTACCGGTTTATCGATTAGTGGTTTTGTTGGATAAGATCTAATTACCTCATTTGCTGTATAAAATGAAGAGAAATCAGTGTAGGGCATATTGGCAACTTCACTTTGTTTAGATCCGTTTTTGTTTTTCAAACGAAACCAAAAACCAGCGCTTGCAGCAATTTCTGCTGGAGTTTTAGAAAAATAAACTGTTGGGGTTAAAGTAAAACTCCAAACTTTATTTCCTTCATATTTTAGTTTTGCAAACTCAGAAGAGTTTTCCCAATTTCCAGCATCCGGCTCAGATGGAGACCAGATCCAGATGTATAAATTTTCGTTTTCTGCAAACGTAGTTCCCGATAAATCAAAATACCAAGTAACTTGTTCATCGTATTTGTACACTACAGGAAATGATGACATTGCCCCTACAGCTCCTGTAGTTTCCTGCGCCTGAATAAAATTAGGAGCCATCAACAAGGCAAGTAAAATTGTATATATAAACTTTTTCATATTACTTTTTAATTAATAGCATTTAATTTAAATACATAAGATACAAAATCTACTCCGTCTGAAGAATGCGTTAATTGAATCTGCATTTCATCATTCTTTCCCGGAACGGAAATCAATCGAAGTTCGTCTGTTTTTTGAGTTTTTTGTGCATCGCTGTACAAGTAGATTTTTGTTGCGCCGGAATTGGTCGGCTGAAAATCTGAGCTGAGCGCCCAATATCCCTTTGGAGCAAATAATGGAGGGACATTTCCTGTTACTTCATAACTTGTTGGCCTGTTGTTTTCATCTACGCTGAAGTTGATTTTAAAATCTTCGTAATTGAAATAGGCATTCAAGTTTTCTTCATTTGGTTCGATCTTATTTGCTTTCGCAACTTCATCAACCATTTTCAGATTTGCTAATTGCCAATTCCCATTTACTTTCTCATAAATGGTAATCGGATCTACGTAGCTTCCATCTTCTGTGTTATCGCATGCAAGAGCAAAAAAACACATTATAAAAGCTAACCAGTAAAGACTTTTACATTTCATAAATTTTGGTTTTTGTTAGTTTGTTAACCCTTCAAAAGGATAGAGCGAAGCTAGAAGTTAAATAAATCTTAAAAAAAATATCTGAGAAAAATCAAGATGAAATTCAGACATTTTATAATACAACTAATTAAAAACCAATTATTTATAATTATTTTTACAATTTAAAAATCAAGATGGTGTTTAGATCAAAAACGATGATTTTTTAATGGTAAAAATGACAATATGTAAAATAATCAGTATATTTTTTTCACTATACATATATCTAACCTCTTTTTATTGTATAATTGCAAATAATTTATCTGTTTTTAACATTTACAGCTTATTTTTATTTCAAAAACCACTTTCTAAAGCGATGTTATTAAACAATTTACAAGATTCTAAAAACGAGGCTTTCTGTATTTTCTAACTTATTTTTAATTTTAAAACGAATTAACTAAATCTATCTAACAACCATTTTTTACCATAAACCAAAACTAAATCATGCGAAGAATATTGATACTGCTTTTCTTCATTGGAGGTTTTTCTTTAACTGCGAAAGAGACAAATCCTTATTTAGAAGAATTAGATCAGGTGCTATTGAAAAAAGACATTTACCTGAAACAGAAATATCGAAAAATTGAAGCTCTAAAGAAAAACATTTCCAAATTCACGCTCAATCAAAACAATGAGGAGCTGTACAATTGTTATATATCATTATTTGACGAATACAAATCTTTTAAATATGACTCTGCTTATTATTATTTGGAACAATCTAAAATCAAGGCCAAAATCTTAAAAGATCCAAAGTTTTTATCTAAAAGCCGAATCAAAGAGGGTTTTGTACTATTATCTTCTGGGCTTTTTAAAGAAGCCATTGATACTTTGAATGTTATTGACGATACTAAGCTGGATCTTAAAAACAAATTTGAATACTACAATATTAAGGCCCGTGCTTATTACGATCTAGCCGATTACAACCGCGATCAGCGTTTTAATATTCATTATGTACAACAGGGAAATCATTTCTTAAAAAAGGCATTAGAATTAATTGGAACTAATACAAACGAATATTGGGCAGCAGAAAGCCTGAAACGCCTTAAGCAACAAGACTGGCGCGGTGCTGAATTTGCTTTTAGTTATTGGATTAACAACTATAATCTGCCTGCGGAATATTATGGAATTGCCACTTCGAGTCTCGGTTACATTTATTCTGAACGCGGTTACACCAAAAAAGCGATTCAATATCTCGCACTTGCCGCTATTGCCGATGTAAAAAATGCGACGAAGGAAACGGTTGCTCTTCGAAATTTAGCCAACGAGCTTTTTAAAATGGGTTATTTGGATAAAGCCAACGAATACATCAATATCGCAATGGATGATGCTACTTTCTACAATGCCAGACATCGAAAAATTGAGATTTCGTCGATTTTGCCTATTATCGAAAAAGCACAGTTGAATAATGTAAAAGATAAAAATGACAAACTGGAAAAAATCATTATTCTTTTGACGATTCTTACGGTTATCATCTTCCTGTTTTTAGGAATCATCTTTAAACAATTGAAGGAAAAAAATAAGGCCAGAAAAATTATGGCTTCTTCTTATTTGCAATTGCAGGAAATGAATGTGAGTTTGAGTGAGGCAAATGCCATAAAAGAAGAATATATAACGTATTTTATTAAGGCAACTTCGGCTTTCATCAATAAGATTGATCATATCCAGAAAAGTACGCTTCATAAGATTATCACTAAGAAAACAGATGAAGTCATAGCGAGTTTGAAACGTTATAATGTAAAGGAAGAAAGAGAGAATTTATTCCATCAATTTGATGAAATCTTCTTGAGATTATTTCCCACTTTTGTAACAGAATTCAATAAATTATTCCCAAATGATCATAAATGTATTGTCAAAAAAGGCGAACTACTGAATACTGAATTACGAATTTTTGCTTTATACCGATTAGGAATTCAAGATAGTAATCAAATGGCAGAATTTCTCGAACTTTCTGTAGCTACAATTTATACGTATAAAACCAGAATCAAAAGTAAATCTGATTTTAAAGATACTTTTGAAGAGAAAATAATGGCGATTAAAACTATTTAAAGATACTAAGATTCTGAGGTTCTAAGTTTTTTTCAGCATAATGGAATTAATTGTATCATAAAGAAAAAGCTCCAGCGGAGCTTAATATTTATAGGAATAATTAACAGCATCTAAAAAGCTCCAGCGGAGCGACATATAAATTTGTCGCTCCGCTGGAGCTTTTTGTATAACAAATATTTTTCTATAAATATTTCGTCCCCCTGGGACTTCTGATAAAAAGAAAAATTTCCATTATATTTTTTTTTCTGATAAAACATTTCGAACGCACTACATCTCAATTCTTGAATTGCTTCGCCTATTCTCTATAGCGAGTCATGGCTGTCTTTTATTATTCGGAAGTCTCCAATTGCAAAATTGTATTTTGATAGAGTTTACTCAGCGAAAATAACTGTTCAACAAAAATCATGAATGCAATTGGAACAAAGAAAAACACAATTAAGTCTTCTTCGTATAAAAAATAAGTTGAAATCATTGCGAGGCGCGTATATTCCAGATAGTACATCCATTTTCTCTGCTCTAATAAAGCACCGCAGTTAATTAAAGTGATGATAATAAAAGAAAGAACAAACAGTTTATCGTAGATTTCTAAATAATCAAAATAATAGGTAAAAACGGTTAAAACCAACGTGCAGATTCCCAATTGAATATAAAGGTAATTTTTAAATCGAAGTCTTTGATGCGGATTGCTTTTATCCTGCAGAAAGCGCTTTTCCAGAATTGGGCGGATATCTTGATCCATGTGCGCCGGACTTCCAAAAACAGCTTTCCATCTGGCTTTAAATCCGCTGGAGCGTTTCCATAATTCGTAAATTTCGAAGTAATAATGAAAATGCTGCCATAAAAAACTATAGCTTTTCAGCGGATGTGTCAATCCGTATTTTGGTTTTTCTTCTTCCGTTTGAAAAGTTCCGAAGAGACGATCCCAAAAGGTAAACATATCTCCGTAATTTTTGTCTAAATATTTTTCGTCAGATGCGTGGTGAACGCCGTGAACAGAAGGTGTTACAAAAACATATTCCAGCCATTTTATTTTACCAATAAGCTGTGTATGCGTAAAGAAAGAATAAGCTCCGTGAACGATGAGCATGGTAATTACCATACTTGGATGAAAACCTATTAAGGGCAGAATACACCAAAAACCTGTTCGAACAATGGCTTGAAAAGTAGTAATTCTGGCTGCTGCTGTGAAATTAAATTCTTCACTGTGATGATGCACAATATGCGCTGCCCAGAAAAAATTGACTTCGTGTCCTAATCTGTGATACCAATACCAGACAAAATCCGTTGCAAGAATTAGGGCAAACCAAACCAAGGCATTACTCGGTATATCAAATATTCGATAATCATCATAGATCAGATAATACAACTGGTAAAAACTGGCGGCAATAAATAAGTTAATTAATCGCTCTGCAATACCAATACTGATATTAGAAACGGAACTTTCGTAATTAAAAATTTCAGGCCTTTTTCTGCGCTGCGCGAGTTTATATTCCAAAAACAAAAAAAGAAAAAAGGCCGGCATGGCAAATGCCAGAAAATTAATATTTTTCATTTGTATGATTCTTTCGATTCTAAAAATTTTATTAAAAACATCAAACGAAAAAGACATTTCCACCAATTACGCTTTTAGGGAGACTAAAAATGTAATCAACGAAAATGATCTTTTACGAAGTAAACCTGATTTAATTCTGCTTATATTGTGGTGCTGCAACAGCGATCTCTTTTATAGACTGCGTTTCGGCTACTTTTTTCAAAGCAATAATATAAGCGGCAATACGAGGCGTTACACTATGTTTTACTGCAACTCTAAAAACAGTATCAAAACCTTTCTCTAAAATATCCTCCAGACGGGTATTAATCTGGTGAATTCTCCAAGACTCCAAAAGTGAATTCTGAAGCCATTCGAAATAAGAAACTGTAACTCCTCCTGCATTGGCTAAAATATCAGGAACAACTAATATATTTTTATCGTGCAAAATCTGATCGGCATCTGAAGAAACTGGTCCGTTAGCGCCTTCAACAATAATTCTTGCCTGAATATCACCTGCATTTTTCTGCGTGATAACATCTTCTTTAGCCGCCGGAATTAAAACATCAACCTCTAAAAGCAATAACTCTTCATGTTTAATGGCAACAGAATTTGGATATCCTTTTATCGTTTTATTATTCAAATTGTAATATAAAATCAGTTCAGGAATATTAATTCCGTCTGGATTATACAAGGCTTCTGAAACATCGCTTACTGCAACGACTTTTATTCCTTTTTCATATAAAAACAAAGCCGAATGCAATCCTACATTTCCAAAACCCTGAATCGCAGCGCTAGCTCTCGCTGGTCTGATTTTTAATTTTTGAAGTGCCAAAAGACTGATAATGCTCACTCCTCTTCCCGTCGCTTCTACTCTTCCTAAAGATCCTCCAGAATGAAGATGTTTCCCCGTTACTACGGCATGAATTGGTCGTCCGTGTAAGAGTGAAAATTCATCCATCAGCCAGCCCATTTCATCTGGACCAGTTCCCATGTCTGGTGCTGGAACATCTTTTTCTGGTCCGAAAATATCGGCCAGAGCTTTGGTGTATGCTCTTGTAATTTTTTCTAATTCTGCTTTAGAATGCTTTTTGGGATCACAGATAATACCGCCTTTAGCTCCTCCAAACGGAATTCCAGTTACAGCAGATTTCCAGGTCATCCAGGCGGCAAGTGCTTTCACTTCATCTAGATTTACAGCGGTATCATAACGAATACCACCTTTTGAAGGTCCTAAAGCGGTGTTGTGAATTACGCGATACCCTTCAAAATTTTGAACGGTTCCGTTATCCAAAACAATCGAAAAATTCACTGTGATTTGTTTTTCCGGACGCTGCAGTTTTTGTCTGATAGAATCATCTAAGTTTAAAATATCTGCTGCAATATTAAACCGATCAATCATCGATTGAAAGGGATTATGTTTTATAATTTCTGAACTCATACTATATAGTTTTTAGTTGGGGTTAATTTTATGGATTAATGCGCTTACTCGTTACTTAAAATGCAACACGGAATTTTAATTAAACAACAGTGCATCAACATATTTTTATTTCGATTGGTTCTCATATTTTCATTTTTTACTAATTCAAAAAAAAGCCTTTCATGGTGCAATGAAAGGCTAAAAAAAAAAAATAACTAACAAGTACTTTCTCTATTAACGCCATTTCATAACGTGGTTCATCATGCAGCACATCGCAAAGCTGCATCGAGAAAACGTTATCATATTTCGGCTATAGTTTTTCATTGTTGAAGCAAATCTACAAATTATATTTATAAATTCTATAGAATTAGTCGAGTTTATTTTCAATCAACCAAAAACATAACATTAAATCAACTGTAAATTAAAGCCTTACCGCTTAAAAAAAAATTATTGTAATTGTGATAAAAAGATGAAAACAATGGCAATTAAAGCCAAAAATAATCCAAAAACATTGGTTCTAGAAAGTTTTTCTTTAAAGAAATAAGCGCCAATTATAGTTCCAAGAATAATAACCCCCATATTCATTCCAGCAAAAACCGTTGACGGATTTTGTGCAAATGCTTTATGTGCTTTTAGATAAAACAATATATTTCCGAAATTAAAAACACCAACGAGCATTCCGAAAGGAATATTTTTTACTTCCAGTTTTTCTTTTACTGCTAATACTTTATACAATACAATAAACACAGAAACTACAAAAGAGATTAGAAACACCAAAAACAAAGAAGTCGTATAAGGAACAACAGTGTATAAAGCAATTTTCTTAAAAAGAATATCTACAAGTCCGAAGCCTAATAAAACTACAGCGGGATATATCCACTTATTTTCGTTGTTATCAGATTGTTTTCTTAGAATGAATAAAAGCGCTGCAAAACCAATTACAACACCAATAACTTTATAGGTATTAAATTCTTCGTTAAACAATAACCAAGCGGCTAAAATGGGAATAAAAAGTGACAATCTCTGCGCTGCATCTGTTTTTGCAATTCCCATAAATCGGATTGAAAGTGCCAAAAACAAGAACACAATTGGAAGTAAAACTCCAACTGCGGTATAAATTGCAAAAGGTGCATTATTATCTAAAGCTTTAAAATCTGGACTAAAAGTGAAGTAACAAAGCGTAATTGCAGTTATATAATTGAACGAAATTATCTGGGAAGGATTGGCATTATATTTTCTGGAAATCTTAAATATAACACCTACTATAACACTGCATAAAATGCTTAGAATAAGAAATAACATAAATTTTTATTTGGACTGTAAAAGTAAACTATTCCAAAATAAAAAGGCCCAACCGGTTTTAAAAAACCAGTTAGACCAGATTAACTTTCTACCACAAATTCTATCTAAAATTTGCTGATATAACTTCCGTAAATATCTCTAAACTGATTTCCTTTCGCAAATCGGTCTTTACTTAATTTTCTATATTCTACCAATCCCCATAAAACAAATTCTTTCATAAAGTATTGATCTTCTTTTGCTAATTGCGGCTGGTATTTTTTCAGCAACTCGTCTAATGGAGTTACTTCATCCAAAATACTTTTGTAATCTGCATCTGAAGCATCGTCTAATAATTCGAATCCGCTTTCTGCGAAAAACCATTCTACAACATCAGAATAGGGTGTTTTTTCGTCTGGTTTTTCTAATTTTTCGATTTTTGGGAAATATTCTGGAAACAAAGTTCTAATAGCAGAACCAATTAGACTTTCTGCCACAACATCGGCGCCCTCCTGCTCTCCTTCATAAACCAATTCTACTTTTCCTGTAATCGCTGGAATAATTCCAACAAAATCAGATAAACGCAAAGTTGTTTTGTCAGTTCCAGAAATCAAAGCACGGCGTTCGGCAGTACTTATTAAATTTTCAAAAGCCGTAATACTCATTCTTGCACTCACACCGCTTTTATTATCGATGTATTCGCTTTCGCGCGCTTCAAAACTAATCTGCTCCAAAATATCTCTGGCCAAACTCGGCACATAAACAACATCAGTCTGATTTTGATCTAATTTAGATTCCTGCTCTGTAATTGTTCTTGCAATAGCAATATTTTCAGGATAATGCGTTAAAATTTGAGAACCAATTCTATCTTTTAAAGGTGTAACAATACTTCCTCTATTGGTATAATCTTCTGGATTTGCGGTGAAAACAAACTGCATATCAAGAGGCATTCTCAACTTGAAACCTCGAATTTGAATATCGCCTTCCTGCAAGATATTAAACAATGCAACCTGAATTCTCGCCTGCAAATCGGGTAATTCGTTAATTACAAAAATACAGCGATTGGCTCTCGGAATCATTCCGAAGTGAATTACACGGTCGTCTGCATAAGACAATTTTAAATTTGCAGCTTTAATTGGGTCTACATCTCCAATTAAATCGGCAACTGTTACATCTGGAGTTGCTAATTTCTCAAAGAAACGATCGCTTCTATGTAACCACGAAATTGGCGTTTCATCTCCTTTTTCATCAATTAAGTCTTTCGCAAAGCGAGAGATCGGATTTAACGGATCGTCATTAATTTCTGAACCCGCCACAAACGGAATATATTCATCTAATAATTCGATCATTTTACGCGCCAAACGCGTTTTTGCCTGTCCGCGAAGTCCAAGCAGATTTATATTGTGTCGTGATAAAATAGCTCTTTCCAATTCTGGAATTACGGTATTCTCGAAACCGTGAACACCTTCGAAAACAGGTTTTCCAGATTTTATTTTTTCGCGAAGATTATTTCGCAATTCGTCTTTTATACTTGTACTTTTATATCCAGCGGCTTTTAATTGACCTAAGGTCTTTATAGTATTTATTTCCATTTTATTGAAGTATAGATTGTTTATTAATTGATTTGGCAGGTCTTACATGCATTGTGTAATCTCGCTTCGACTTCGCTCAGCGTGACAACTGAGATTGAGAGCCTTAATTAGACGCACTGCAGTACGTCTCTACGATATACGTTATTTTTATTTAAGGTGAAAAAGAAACCTTAGTATCTCAGAACCTTTATAGTTACTTTACTTAGACGCACTGCAGTGCGTCTCTACGATATACGTAATGCTTATTATTAGGTAAAAAAGAAACCTTAGTATCTTAGAACCTTAGCAACTTAGAACCTTTATTAGTTACTTTACGTAGACGCACTGCAGTGCGTCTCTACGATATACGTAATGTTTATTATAGGTAAAAAAGAAACCTTAGTATCTTAGAACCTTAGCAACTTAGACCCTTTATTAGTTACTTTACGTAGACGCACTGCAGTGCATCTCTACGATATATGTGATGTTTACAGGCGCAAAGAAAGCTTAGTACCTTAGAACCTCTATTTAATCTTCTTCTTCCTATTCGTTTCATAATCTTCAAAAATCATTTCACCCAAACCTTTTAGTCCAGTATAAAATGCTTTTCCCTGATTTGCTTCTGTAAACTGATTTACAAAACGCTGTAAATAGGGATCTTTAGCAATCATAAAAGTCGTAATCGGAATGTGGAGTTTTCTTGCCTGTTGTGCCTGCGTGTAGCATTTGTCTACAATATATTCGTCCAAACCATTACTATTCATATAGTAGGAACCATCACGTTCGCGAACGCAGCTTGGTTTTCCATCGGTAATCATGAAAATCTGTTTGTTGGTATTTCGTTTTCGTCGTAGAATATCCATTGCCAACTGCAAACCCGCAACAGTATTAGTATGATATGGACCAACTTGCAAATAAGGCAAATCTTTGATTGGAATCGTCCAGGCATCATTTCCAAAAACTAAAATATCTAAAGTGTCTTTTGGATATCTTGTTGTGATTAATTCTGCCAGCGCCATAGCAACTTTTTTAGCAGGCGTGATTCGATCTTCACCATATAAAATCATGCTGTGGCTAATATCAATCATCAAAACTGTACTCATTTGTGCTTTGTACTGCGTTTCTTCGACAACTAAATCATTTTCGGTCAGCATAAAACTTTCCACGCCATTATTAATTTGTGCATTTCGAAGGCTTTCTGTTAAAGAAATTCTTTCTAAACCGTCTCCAAAATTAAACTCACGGAATTCTCCTGTATGTTCATCACCATTTCCAGCATGTTTTGTTTTATGATTACCGCTTCCAGAACGCTTTAAATTCCCAAAAATCTGATCCAAAGCCTGCTGTCTGATCGCTCTTTCTGTTTTTGCCGTAATTCCTAAACCTGGAGTTCCATCTTGCTTAACTTCATCCCTGATGTATCCTTTCTTCTTCAGGTCTTCGATAAAATCGTCAATTGTATAATTTTCGTCGGTAAGTTTGTATTCTATATCCAGTTCCCGAAGCCAGTTGATGGCTTCATCAAAATCGCCCGAAGTATGGGTGATCAACTCTTTAAAAATCGTAAAAAGTTTGTCAAACGGAGACTGAAAAGGAGCTTCGTAAGTCTTAAAATAAAAGCCTTTTTTAAATTCGTTTTTCATAAATCTAAAATTACGTCTTTTTAGAATTATGAAAAACGAAACGTTTATTAATTTTTAGTTAAAATATTTAATCAAAAACTACAATTAACAATGTTAGATATATTAATTATTCAAATTTTCCATCAACATAATACCAAGATCCATTTTCAAATTTAAAAGTAGAAAACTCATAATGTACTTGTGGTTTATTATTTGAATCTAAAAAGTAAGCTTTAAATTCGACAGTCGTTTCTGTAAAACTAACAATTTCGAGTTGCTGCCATTTATTGGAAATGGCCCATTTTAAAATTTCAGGTTTCGAATAATATTTTCTTTCAGAAACATAAGTTGTTTCCAGCAGATAATCAGCATTATGAGAAGCATAAGCCGAATATCTCGAGCGCATTAACGACAGTGCAGAAGGTGCTTTTTGATTGTTCTCCAAATATAATCCGCAGCAATTTTCAAACAGTAATCCTGTATCGCAGAAGCATTTTTTATTCTCCATCAACTGGCTCTTCTCCATTAATTTTTACATGCAGCTGGTTTAATAAAACCTGATAACGGGTAATTTCTCTCACTTCATCATCTTCTTCTGCAAAATCAATCATTTCGTCTAATGTTTCGCTTACTTCCAATAATTTATTATTAGCTTCTCTTTCATTTTTTACAGCGATTAAATCGATGATTTCTTGTACGCTTGCTTTTAAGGTTTCAAATTTACTATTCATATATTTTTACTTTTTGTTTTTTTTGTTTCAGGTTTCAGGTTTCAGGTTCCACGCACAGAACGTTAACTTGAAACCTGAAAACTGAAACTTTTTACTCTTCTTTTTTGCTTTCGTTAAATTTCTTTACGATTTCTTTCAATTTTTCCTTGCGGGAAATTTCGGCCTGTTTCGCTTTTGCTTGGGCTTTGTGCAATTTATCGTTGTGCTTTTTAATATTTTTTTCGTTATTCCTTCCCATATATCTCTCTTTTAATTTGTTCTAAACTTTTCTCTGTGAAAATTAATTCGTTGATAATCTCTTTTCGTAAGTCATCAATATCCTCATAGTCAAAATGTTTTGCCCAAGAAGTTAGCTGCTGCAAATTTCTAATTTGTTTCAGTCTTTTTGTAGTTTCAAAACTTGTTCTCAAGACCGCTTTTCCATCATAATCTGGATTTTTTTTATGCTGATAATTAGCGAGATTCTTTTCAAAATCTGCTTCTATATAATAGAATTTTTCTTCTGCATTATCAGGATAAAATTCTTCCCACTTTGCAAAACCTATTTTAGTTTTCGATTCTGTTTCTGGCTCGCGGGCAATCAAACGCCATTTGCTGTTTGCCAATCTTCCCCAATGATTAGAAACGCGGTACATTCCTGCTTCTGTATAATAATAGGCACTTCCAGCTTTACTTTCAAATTGTTTCTTTAAACCTTCAATTTCATTCGGCAGCACTTCATGAAAGGCGCAAAAGGTATTTTTGAAAGAATTAGGATGTGGCTTAAAGTTTTTCTGCATGCTGCAAATATACTCAGATTGTGTGGAACTCCCTAAAACAAACATAAATTGATTATCTTTGCTTCGTAATTTCAAAATAAAAAAAGATGTCTAAAGATTTAGAACAAAAAATGCCGCAAAAAGGAGTTTTTACTGGTATTATAGAAAAAGATGAGAACAATAATTATTTCTGCGGCGAATATCTTTTAGACTATAAATTGGTTCAATCTAATTTTAAAGTTGGTGATTGGATTACTATAAAGTCAATTATTGAAAATCCAAGCGATATCAGTTATGACAAATATCCAAAGAAATCAAAAAACTTCGATAAGGCTAATCATAAGCCGGAATAGTTCTTTTTGTTTCAAGTTTATAGTTTCAAGTTTCAGGTTGGAACGTTTAATTTTTAACGCAGAGAGCGCAAAGTTTTTTTTATTTAAAGGAACGTTTATAAACACAAAGTTCACAAAGCTTTATCAATACAAAGCTTTTGCGAACTTTTGAGGTTTAATATAAAAGCTTGTAGAAATATTTGCACTCTGCGGTTAAATAAAACAAACCTTATTACCATCATAACACGTTATCAACACAAATCTTTGCGAACTTTACCTTTGTTCATTCACAAGCTTAAATAAAAATTCTTTGCGCACTTTGCGGTTAAATAAAAACAAACTTTATTACCATCGTAACACATTATTAACACAAAGCTTTGCGAACTTACCTTTGTTTATTCACAAGCTTAAATAAAAATTCTTTACGCACTTTGCGATAAAACGACCATTATATCAAATTTCTTTTAACTCTTAACGATTCCGTAACGAATATTTTTTCGATCAAAAGTAAAAAGTTAAAAAAAAGTGTACCTTTGCAAAAAATTTGTCGATTTGAACTAATTAATATCGATTTCAAACTAATAGACAAGTAGTTACCTTTTATTTATGAAAAAAATAGTTGAATACCGCAAGTTACTAAACGTAGAAAAGACTGCAGAGTTAAAAGAGTTAAAAACAATTTATCGTAATGCAATGAAAGAAGCGCATCCTGATAAATTTCAAGGAGATGACGCTGGTTTAAAAGAAGCAGAAGAGAAAAGTAAAACTATTATCGAAGCTTACCACTTTTTAGTAAGTATTCACCCTGAAACTATTAAACTTAATTTACCTGAGTACACAGAAACAATTTCAACTTGTACTATTACAGATTATAAATTTGTTGAAGGTCGTTTAATCATTGACTTTTCTAACGGAAGTGTTTACGAATACATTAGTGTTCCTAAAGCAACTTACGTTAAAATGGTAAATGCAGATTCTCCTGGAAGATTTGCAAAAAGACACATCTTAAACTCTTTTACTTGGAGAAAGAAAACAAACCAAGAATAGTTTTAAACACTATATTTACAAAAAAGCGCTCTGTTAAACGAGTGCTTTTTTTATGTCAAAAAATTTAAAAATCGCTTATATTGATTTAAAAATCATTTCTAATCAAGAGTTTCAAATCAAAAAAAACACACAAACACCCTGATTTAATGGGTTTTAAGACCAGAAAAACTATAACAAAATTTTAGGTTACAAAATTCTGTATGTTTTATAATTTTAGATACTTTTGTTGCACAAATCAATTAACTAATTAATTTTTTATAATGAAAAAAATACTTTTTGTACTTACAGCTTCTGCGGCTATCATTTCTTGCAGCAAAGTTAAAGATGGAGAATACCTAATTACAGGTACAGCTACAGGAATTGAAAACGGAAAAACTATTATTTTACAAGGTGCAGATCCTGCTACAAGAATGCCTGTTGCTCTTGATACAGTAAAAGTTGAAAACGGAAAATTTGAAATAAAAGGAAAAGTAACTGAACCAGCTTTCCATACATTAATTTTACAAGGAGCTAATGGTCCTATTCCATTAATTCTTGAAAGTGGAGAAATTAAAGTTGCAATTGATAAAGACAGTATCCAAAAATCTAAAGTTTCTGGAACTTACAACAACGATGAGTATGTAACTTTCATTGAAGATATTACAAAAACTCAAAAAAGCTTAATTGATTTTCAGAAAAAGAACAATCAAAAAATGCAGCAAGCACAGCAGGCTCAAGATACAGCAGTTATCAATGGCTTAATGAAACAATATATGGATATTCAAAAAGAAGTTGGAGAAAACAGCAAAAAGAAATATTATACTTATGCTGAAAGTCATCCAAAATCTTACATCACAGTTGTACTTATCCAAAATTTATTGAATGACCCAGCGGCTGATACTAAAAAATTAGAAAGCCTTTACAATTCTTTAGATGAGTCTATGAAAAATACAACTCCTGGAAAAGAAATTAAAACAAGATTTGGTCAAGCAAAAATGCCGTCTGTTGGTGCTACAGCTCCTCCAGTAGGAAGTGCTAAATGAAGAGCAGACTTTTCAGCTCCTAATCCAGAAGGAAAAGTAGTTTCGCTTAAACAAAGTTTAGGAAAAGTAACTATCGTCGATTTCTGGGCTTCATGGTGCGGACCATGCCGAAAAGAAAACCCAAATGTTGTTGCAATTTATAAAGAACTGCACTCAAAAGGTTTAAACATTATTGGAGTGTCTTTAGATAAAGATGCTGCAAAATGGAAAGAGGCGATTGCAAAAGATGGTTTAACTTGGACTCACGTTTCTAATTTAAAATTCTGGGACGAGCCAATTGCGAAACAATATAATGTTGAATCGATTCCTGCAACTTTTATTCTTGATGCATCAGGAAAAGTGGTTGCTCAAGACTTAAGAGGTCCAGAATTGAAAGCAAAAATCGTAGAACTGTTGTCAAAATAATCCTACTTTTTAAAAAAGTTTAAAAAATCTCCCTAGTGGAGATTTTTTTATTTTATTCAATTCCAATGAATTAAAAAATAACTTTAAAATAACTTAAAATTAAGTTCATTTTTTGTTTGCAAATGTAGAAAGAGTTCCTATCTTTGCAACCGCTTAGAACAACAAAGCACAACAAATAAAGCTTAAGGGGAGATACTCAAGCGGCCAACGAGGGCAGACTGTAAATCTGCTGTGTGAACTTCGCAGGTTCGAATCCTGCTCTCCCCACCAAAAAAGTCCTAATGAAAATTAGGACTTTTTTTATGCCTTAATTTTAATATCAAAATTCAAATCTACAGAATTACAGGTTTTTGTTTTAAAGCAATTTTCAATCTTCTTAAACACTTAAAAGTTTTACTGCACATTTGTGGCTCATCGTGCTTTTCAAAAATATTTCCCTCGAAAATAGGTCTTAAACAACTTTAGGTTCAATTATATTAAAAGTATATTACAGCTGTTAGTAATACACAAACTCCCTTAAAGAAAAGTTATAATTTGGACTTTTTTATTTAAATGAATATTAATTCATTTAACTTTACTGTATGAGACCATTAGATCCTGATAAAAGACAAAAAATTTTAAAGTCTGTATTTGTACTTACAGGTAAACAGGGATTAGCTAGTGTTACCATTTCAGGTATAAGCAAAATAGCCGGAATTGCCACTGGAACTTTGTATATCTATTTCAAAAATAAGGAAGAGGTGGTGCAGCTGGCCTATGCTACTGTAGAGGACAAAATGACACAGGCAATGTACCGTGATTTTGATATTAATGTACCAATAAAGGAATCTCTTAAGCAGATTTATATCAACATGCTCAACTACAGGCTTAATAACTATGACGAAACTGTATTTATTGACCAATATCAACAGTCAGGCTACATACAGCTGAATTTCACAAAACAACTGCTGGAGTATGAAAAACAGAACAAACCGCTATATGATCTTTTAGAAAAAGGACAGCAGGAAGGAATTATAAAAATACTGGATGCAATTGTACTTATCAGCTTTTTTGATGGTGCAGTACGTTCGTGTTCTACAGGAATCATCCAAAAGTTATTTCCACTCAGCCAGGAGCTCATAAATGACTCCTTTAATATGATTTGGAGAGGCATGAGCCAATAAGTTGGATTTTAAATAAGTAATTTTTCAATAATACATTTAATAATATATATCATGAGCATTTTTAAAGACAAAACAATTATTATTACTGGAGCAGCTATGGGTCTCGGACTAGCAGCAAGTAAAGCAGTAGCACTAAAAGGGGCTAATCTGTCTATTGTAGATTACAATGCAGAAGCACTCGAAAAAGCAAAAGCAGAAATCCAGTCAGTTGCATCAACTGCAAAAATCATAACTATAGTTGCTGACGTTTCAGATGAAGAAGCAGTCAAAAATTATGTAGATAAAACAGTGGAAGAGTTTGGCCGTATCGATGGATTCTACAATAATGCAGGTATCGAAGGAAAACAGGCACCATTAGTTGACTATGACATCAATATATTTAAAAAAGTAATTGACATCAATCTTATGGGTGTTTATTACGGCCTAAAATACGTGATTCCAGTAATGCAGAAACAAGGCGGAGGAAAAATTGTAAACGTCGCTTCTGTAGGCGGAATAAGAGGTGTCGTTAATCAAATGCCTTATGTTGCAAGTAAACATGCCGTTTCAGGTATGACCAAAAATGCCGCTATAGAATATGGTAAAGATGGAATATATACAAACGCAATTGCACCTGGCGCTATCTTGACACCAATGGTTGCGGAAGCTTTTAAACAGGTAAATCCATCCGATCCGAAAGCAGCTGAAACAACATACGCACAGAGAAATCCAACAAGACAATTAGGTAAACCGGAAGATGTAGGTAATCTTGTTGCATTCCTGCTTAGTGATGAATGCCAATACGTAAATGGGCAGACCATTGCAATTGACGGAGGAGAATCGAACCTTTATGGTAATTCATAATTCCAAATAATTTATTTAGAACGGATTATAGCATAGGCTGTAATCCGTTTTTTTATATAATCTTTTTATTGAGACTTTTTATAAAATGATTGTACGCAGGATAATTTTAAATTCAAATTTGCAGTTTATTTTTTAACCAATAATATCAAAGGATCGAAAGTAAAGGTTTATTTTATAACAAATTTAAAGCTTCTGCTGTTCGAACTGCTTCAATAGAATTACTGACGTTTAGTTTTTCCAGAATATTTTGTCTGTGCCTGTTTACTGTATTAATGCTGATATTGAGCTTTGATGCAATTTCTTTACTAATCACACCTTGGCTGATTAATACTAAAATTTCTTTTTCGCGAGAAGTCAGAAGATCCACACAATTTTCATACGTATCTACATAAAAAATTTCTCCTGTTTTAGTATTGATAATTTTTCCCTCAATACCATTTACCCCTGCTGTTTTTTCTACTAAATAATTATAAAGACAAACAGCAAGCCACAACCCTCCTTCTGAACTGTTTTTCATATAAAAACTGCGATGCAAAATATATTGGTATTCCTTTGTAGCGTTTAGGGTTCTGATTCTGCATTTTGTAGCATAATTTAATCTTTCCTCAGAAGGTATTGTTTTTAAGAAATTAAAAAACTCTAATTCTAAAAGATGTCTTTGAAAAAGATCATCGGGATGAATGCGGTTATAAATGTCCTCTTCCCAAATAGAATCAATTGTTGTAAATCCAGATGTATGAATATCAAAAAAACTCCCAAAATTACCTGCAAATATATAGCTCTTATTACTCGCTAAATCCGAGAGTACAGCAACTGAATTATCTAATTTAACGTATGCCTCCATCATTGCTATAGCCTCATTTAATGCTTCTTTACGCTTTTCAGGGCTGTCAATTGATTCAAAAGAAAATTTATCTTCCAGGTTCGAGATAGGATTCATAACTATAATTCGTTAGTTACTTACTAAGTTATAAGAAAGGAGATTAGAGTGATTTTAAAAATGGTTATATTTAACTATTGCTGTAAAAAACTCAAATTACATTCTTTGTAAATTATTAATAAAATTCAAATTTAAGAAATCATGAAGAGAATTCACTTAGTTTTAATATGTATATGCATTATGACTGTAAAAGGAAACGCTCAAAAACTAACTGCAATGAACTGGCTCAATGAACCAGCTGACTGGGAAATAAAAGACAATAAACTTATTATGCAGGTTACGCCTCAATCTGATTATTGGAACAAAAGCCATTATGGATTTACTGTTTACGACGGACCTTTTCTCTATACAGAAAGAAGCGGTGAGTTTGAAGTTGTGGTAAAAATGAGCGGTGTTTATAAGACTAGATTTGACCAAGTGTGCCTTATGCTTCGAATTGATGAAAATAATTATGTAAAAACTGGCGTAGAATATGTAGATGGAGTTTACAATATTAGTACCGTTCATACTATCGATAAAAGTTCATGGAGTGTTATGGGCTTAAAAGAAAAACCTAAAAATGTCTGGATGAAAGCCGTACGCCGACTAGACGCCTTGGAGATTTTTTATTCTATTGATGGAGTAAATTATACAATGACTAATACCGTGTATTTTCCTGAATTTAAAACAGTACAAGTGGGCATGATGGCAGCAAGTCCTGATGGAAAAGGATTTACGGCAACTTTTGAAGATTTTAAAATTACACACCTTCCAGATCAAAGACGTTTGGAGTGGTTGAAAAATAATCAATAGTTTTTTTGTAGAATTAGCCGTTGGGTGTAATGCAAAAAATTTAATTAAATAAATGGAAACATTATAGTCAACTTTTTTAGAAGGGGACAAATTTTAAAAAACCTCCAAAATCAAATGAATTTGGAGGTTTTAAAATTGTGGCAATTACTATTCGATATTATTTCAAATTATAATTAAAGAAACCTTCTAACTTATCGAAAGGAATAATATCTACTTTGTCATACAAATCAACGTGGACTGCATTTGGAATAATTATTAATTCTTTTGGTTCATTTGCTGCTTTAAAAATATCTTCACTAAAATATCTTGAATGCGCATTTTCTCCTGCGATTAAAAGCAATGGTCTTGGCGAAATTTCTTTTACATAAGTAAGTATTGGCATATTCATAAACGAGATTGGATTGGTTACCAGCCATGCTCCGTTTGAATTCACCGAATTAACGTGAAAACCACGCGGCGTTCTGTAATAATCAAAATATTCTTTTACAAATTGCGGTTCATCGCCTTTCAATGTTTCTGGTAAATTTCGGGGACTATCTGCCGGTTTTCCGGTTTCTGCATCTTTCCAGCGCTGCTCACCCAAGGTTTCCAATGTTTGGGCTCTTTGTTCTGGAGTTACAGAGTCATTGTAACCCTTTGACATTACTCTGGTCATATCGTATAAACTTGTCGTGGCAACGGCTTTTACTCGTTTATCAACAGCGGTTGCGTTTAGGGCAAAACCTCCAAAACCACAGATCCCGATGATCCCAATTTTATTTCTATCTACCTTTTTTTGTAATCCTAAAAAATCAACTGCCGCGCTAAAATCTTCGGTATTAATTTCTGGAGATGCTAGATTTCGTGGTTCGCCTCCGCTTTCTCCCGTATAAGACGGATCAAAAGCTAAAGCTAGAAAACCACGTTCTGCCATTTGACTGGCATATAATCCAGATGATTGTTGTTTTACAGCTCCAAAGGGTCCGCTGATTGCTAATGCAGGCAATTTTTCGTTTCCAGCATTTTTTGGAAGATATAAATCGCCGCTTAATGTAATGCCGTAACGGTTTTTAAAACTTACTTTTTGACGTAATACTTTATCACTTAATTGAAAAGTATAATGTTCTTTTGATGTATTCATTTTTTCTGAATTAGATTTTACTTTTTGTGCAAATGTTTGCCCTGTTATCAGCAATAATACTGCTATCGCAAATGCTTTTTTCATTTTATTAAATTAAATTGTTTTTAAAAATTTGGCAGGAACTCCGCCTACAACTGTATTATCAGGAACGTTTTTAGAAACTACGGCTCCAGCTGCAACAACTGCATTTTCTCCAATTGTTACGCCTGGTAAAATGGTAGCGTTGGCACCAATCCACGCATTTTTTTTGATGAGGATGGGTTTACCAATCAGCCCTTTTCTTTCCTTAGGATTTAATGGATGACTTTCGGTAATAAGGCTTACTTTCGGACCAATTAAAACTTCGTCTTCAATTGTAATTCCACCCAATGCCAAAAAGGTACAGTCAAAATTGACGAATACATTTTTGCCTATAGAAATATGTTTTCCTGAATTGATATATATGGGAGTAAATACCGCAACATCCTGAACTTCTTTATTTAAAATCCTGCTCAGTATCTGCACAATATCTTCAGGATTTGAAGAACTGTTCATCTGATTAAGTAATACTTTAACAGCGAATGCTTCCTCTCTCAATCTGCCCATTTGCGGATCGTTAGGAAGTATCGTTTCTCCAGCTAAAAGCCTGTCAAAAATATCTTTTTGAAATGGTGTAGAATCGGAAATAGGTTTTGTATCTGACATATTATTTGAATTAAATAAGAAGATACAAAGGTAAGACCGCCTTTAAGCAAGGCGGTAACGATTATCAATCCAAAGATTAAGAAATTCAAACTTCTGCTAAACGAAATGCTGTTGGATTGGTTCCTGTATTTTTTTTAAAGAAATTATTGAAGTAAGTTGGATAATCAAACCCAAGTGCATAACCAATTTCAGAAACACTCCAGTCGGTATGCAGCAAAAGTGCTTTTGCTTCTGTGATGACACGCTCGGTAATATGAGTCGTTGTCGATTTTCCCGTAACTTCTTTTATGGCTCGATTTAGGTAATTGACATGCACATTCAAGTGTTGTGCGTAATGTTGTGCTGTTTTTAATTGAAGCGGATTAGAAGTCGTTTCAATAGGAAATTGTCTTTCTAATAATTCCAAAAATACAGATGACAATCTAGAAGATGCATTTTTGTTTTGTTCGAAATTTTCAGAAGGTTCCATCTTTAAGGATTCATGTATAATAAGACTGATGTAATTGCGAATCAGCTCATCTTTAAAAACATAATCACTTTCCTGTTCCGAAATCATTTTATGAAAGATCGTATTAAGAAAAATTCTCTGCTCCTCTGTGATTTTTAACACGGGTGTTCCGCCAATTTTAAAAAAAGAAGATTGCTGCAGACTTTCTGAACGTTCGGAGTTTTTAAAAAACTCTTCTGAAAACAAAATAGTATACCCAATATAAGTCGTAGAAATTGTTTCCCATGAATACGGAATGTGCGGATTTCCAAAAAACAGAATCGTACCTTCCTGTTCATAAGTTTTATCAGAATAATGAATTTTGCTTTTACCAGTAGTCAGGCAGATTTTATAAAACTCCTTTCTACTGTAGGTTCTGGTTTCCGCACCATCATCTTCTATTTGGAATGCTTTAAACCCTTGCAGTTTCAGCTCGTTATTAAACTTGGAAACTTCTCTTATTATCTTCTCTTTCATTTTACAAAGTTAAGAAAATCAAACCTTATCAAAATTTTCTATTTCAATTTTAATCAAATTATTTTATTCTCGTTCACGCCATTTTATATTAGACAATCTAAAAAAGCTTTGAAACCAAAATTAGATTACAAAGCTTTTTTTTAAAATAAATATTAAGAAACAGGTCTCGATTCGATAATAAGGAAGTGAGCCACACGGTCTTTGATCAACCATTTTCCATTTTGAAACACATAACTATCATCGTATTTTACACTATAATCAGTCAAAATATCTTTTCCTTCAACATCTCTGATCATTTTGATTTGAGTAAAAGAAACTCCCGTAGCGGTTTCGCTGTCGATTTTTACCGTATGCTGCCCATTTAATGTAAAATAGGTTTTAACCAGAGAAGCATGATGGTTGAAATCTTTTTCCATACTTTCTCTTCCAGAAACATCGGCCACCAACGCACCGCCCATGTAGACTTTATATGTAACATCTGGTGTGAAAAGGTTCATTACGTCAGCGATTTTTTTGTCATCACTTAAATAGGCATAATCGTCAATAAGGTTTCTTAAATCTTCTTTTGTTCTTAAAATTTCTAGCGTCATAATTTTGTTGTTTAATTAAAATTGAAAAATTATTTTCTGTATTTATTACGAGTCAAAATTATATTATATTTGCTTACATTTTATTAGTAATTACCTAAAGGTTAGCAGGTAACAAACAGCATAGTTATGAATGAAACACAAGAAAACCAAGTAGATAACAAAGCATTTACAGATGAATGTCATAAAGTTTTAATGGCAGTTTCAGATGCTTTATATGCGATTGGCGGTAAATGGAAACTAATGATTATAATTGCGATGGCAAGAGGAAATAAACGATTTACCGAAATTCAAAGGCAGGTTACTGGAATCTCTGCACGAGTTCTTTCCAGCGAATTAAAAGAACTGGAAATGAATGGTTTTATCATCAAAAAAGTAGAAAATGGCTATCCTGTAAGCATAGAGTACGAACTGCTTCCTTATAGTCATACCCTTGAAGAAGTTGTTGGAGCAATGACCAAATGGGGAATGCAGCATCGAGAAAAAATTAAGAGCGAATCGTCTTCTGGAAAATTAAAAAATGATAAAAAGTCAAAGTAGATTTCTGTAATAAAAACATTACGAACGGACTGCCTTTTGGTGTTACAATGACCAATCCATATTGGGGATCACGTACGGAACTTATGGAAGTTGTAGGACTAGCTAGACAGGAAAAAATCCATATTGAAATTGAAAAGTTTGAATTAGAGCAGGCTAACGAAGTTTAGGACAAAATGCACCAAGGAAAAATAAAAGGGCGTGCAGTACTGATTCCGTAATTTCAAAATTAAAATCATATCCAAATATTCATTACTCGAATACTAAATGGCGTCAACTGAAAACACTTGGCGCCATTTTTTTATAAATAAGAATAAATATTAAATGATTTTCTTTACTCCAGGAATTAGTAAAATAAGTGATCCAAGTACAAAACTGCCAACTACTATTAAAGGGGCCACAGCTAAAAGTTTTACGGCAGGATCAATAGTCCAGTTTCTTAACGCTACAGTGAATACAACAATTACCAACGGATGAAAAATGTAAACGGCAAAACTACAACGGGATGCATTAGCAAGTAATTTAGACGAATTGTTCCAGCTTCTTTTTGCTTTAATTAAGATCGTCATCAATATTGAAAGGCCAATCCACTGTTCCCAGATGGCATATAACAATGCTTCCCAATGAAAACCGCCAGAAAACCAAGACGAAGGAGGTTTAAGTGTAAATTTGATTATAATGAATACAGAGAAAAACAATAAAGAGACTAATGCTGATATTTTAAATTGTCTTCCCATTTTATCAGAAAACTGTTCAAACCAATTGTTTTTTGCCGCTATTAATCCAACAATAAATAAAGCTATGTATTGCGGAAAATGCCCCAGCTGAAAACCGACTGGATCAAGAACCCAGCCCACAGGAAATTGGATTCTGACCAAAAAACTTACAACGCCCAATGCTAAAATGAAAAAGAATATCGTTTTTGAATTTGGTGTTTTTAAAGAGTTGTTAAAACTAACCTTAAAGATTTTTTTGACCGCAGCATATACCAAAACAAATAACAGCAATGCGGCAACAAACCAGGTAACGCCAAGATCAATCCAGCTGTCATATAAACTTAGATAATGAAAATAGTTGATATGATGCCCTTTTGCAAAATAATAGACAATATACGAAATGAATGGGGAAAGAATAAACGAGTTAAAAAGTATTGGAACTCCTAATCTGAGAAGTCGATCTTTAATGAACTTAGAAGTTCCTTTTCGGGAATACGAAGAACCGGTAAAGTAAGCCGCCAGCATAAAGAAATATCCCATGAAAAAAGATTGATTAATACTTACAAACAATGTCATCGGAATTCGTGCTGCAATTATACTGGTTTGTTCCGTATAATACCATCCGTCAGAAGAACTGTAAGCAATAAAAGTGTGGTGAAGTACAACTAATATGGTCAATAGAACTTTAATATTGTCTATGTATAGTAACTTATTTGAAGAAGAAACATTGGTAGTTGCGGCAATAGCTGCTGTTGACATAATAAATTGATTTAGCGTTATTGATGGCAAACATACAACAGGAAAATACAGCCACAGTAAGGCTTGTTACTGGCAACAAGCTTTTGTGACGAGCAACAAGCTTAAGCGATATATTTATTACGGAGCTCCTGATAATAGCTATTAAAACTATCAATTTGTTTTCTGGAAACGGGAATTTTTATACTGGTTTCATTAAAGGATAATAAGTAGCCTTGAGAATTTCCAGATACTTTTTCAACTTTAAACATATTGACTAAGTAGGTTCTATGACATCTAAAAAAGTGCGGATAATTGGTTACCTGAGTTTCAAATTGAGTTAAAGAAATTCTTTTTACTTCTGTAGAAATTTGGCGGCCGTCAAATTTAGTTAACTCGATATAGTTACCATCTGCTTTTGCAAAAAGTAATTGATCTATATCTAAACTGAAGTCATCCTGCTTTACCTGTGTGCTGATAAAAAGATTAGGCTTAAAAATTGTTTTTTCTGGCTCAACTGCCAGCGGAATAAATTGAAGAAAAAATGGAGATCCTTTTTTTGCTTCAAAATAGAAACTAGATAATCTCAGAAAAAAATAGAAAAAAATACCCGCAACAAGACAATTTCTGATTTCTTCAAACAAATAATTCCAAGACCAGTTGTTGGGATTGTTATAGAGTAAATCCCGTATCAAGAAACTTCCTGTGCCAATTAACACTAATAGTACTCCTATCTGAATGTATTCTTGAAGTAAAGTCCATTTCGTTTGATTTTTCGTTTTTCTGAAATAATTCAATACACCGAAATAAACAAATAAAATAAGTGCCGGAACTAAAGCATGAAAAAAGCAAATGAACAAATAATGCATCTTGAGTTCTGGATCGTAGACTCCAAATGGTTTAAACAATAACAGAAATATTAGAATGATAAAAAACACAATAACAGAGCTTTTGATAAGATTTTGAGACTGATATCGATCTGGATATGCAAGTTCCTTTCTTAAATGTTCTGTATTGATGTAAAATGTCATATGCCTTTTTGGGTTTAAAAATACAAAAAATAGCATGGCTTGCTTTTTTTGTTGTAATAGAAAAAATCTCTTTCAATAAATTTTAGGTCATTTTTCTAATTTGAAAACAATAAAATATATTCCTCATGAAAGAAAAAAGCTAAAAAAGAAGATATTCTTCTATGTTTACAATCTTTTTAATTAAAAGTCACTTACTTTTAGGTAACTACTTTAAGTTCTATTTCTTAAGAGATTTCAATTTTAAACTTTAGAATTAGACACTAGTGTTTTGGAAACAAAAAACCATAAAACCTGGTCTAAAATTATTCATTACTAACTATGAATAAACACTTTAACACTAAAAAATATATATTCTCTAACTTAGTTTTTTTATTTAAAAGGTATGTCAAATTATAAAAAATGAACGTAACAAAATAACAAATTACGTTCATAAAAAGACATAATCGGGAAGCAGAAAATTGTTATTCAAAAAATCTTATTTGGATTTAATCTAAATAGATATAAATTTGCGGTCTAAAAATAAATAACCGCCATGAAGTTTACATTCTCATTATTGCTGCTTGCCGTTTTTAATATTGGCTTGGCTCAGAATGCCAAAATTACCGGAAAAATTGTTTCCGAAAATAACGAAGCTGTTTCCTATGCTTCGGTTTCCATAAAAAGTCTTAAAAAAAATACAGTTTCTGATGACAAAGGAAATTTTGAAATCAGTAATCTTGCTGCTGGAAGCTATACCGTTTATTTCTCGGCAATGGGATTTACTGTTGAACAAAAAAACATCGAACTAAATGAAAATGAAAGTCTTGATCTCTCTGTAGTTTTAAAAGAAAACATCAATACTTTACAAACAGTTGAAATTACAGGACGTAAAGAGAAATCGTATCGAAATACAAAATCGTTTATAGGAGCAAAAACAGAAATTGCTCTAAAAGATTTACCGCAGGCAGTATCTTATGCGACCAAGGAGTTAATCGCAGATCAGGGTTCTATCCGCGTAGGCGAAGTGGTAAAAAACTTCAGCGGGGTAAGTCAGTTTACTTTTTATGATGATATTTCGATTAGAGGTTTTAGAATAAACGGAGGAAGTAACACACAGCTGCTTAACGGAATGCGAACTTCTACAGGTTTCTGGAAACAGCCGCTTGCCAATTATCTGGAGCGTGTTGAAGTTTTAAAAGGGCCTTCTTCTGCTTTGTTTGGAAACGCTTCTCCTGGAGGAGTTATAAACAGAGTTACCAAAAAACCTTTGGATCAGGCGGCTAACAGCGTGAGTTTTTCTACCGGAAGTTTTAATACTTTAAGAGCTTTGGCCGATTTTACAGGACCATTGACTGAAGATAAATCGCTTTTATACCGATTGAATTTAGGTTATGAAAATGCAAATTCTTTTAGAGATTTACAATTTGATAAAAATATTGTCCTTGCTCCTTCCCTTTCCTTTCTTCCAAATGACAAAACCAGTGTGAATTTTGATTTAATTTATACAAGTTCAAAAAGTATACTGGATCGTGGACAATCGACGTATGAAAATAATTTATACTCTACCAAAACATCCAACTCTTTAAACTCTACAAATGATTATTTAAATGAAGAAACTTACATTGTAACGACTTCCTTAAATCATCAGTTTTCAGATCGTTTATCATTTTCTGGATCTTATATCCGAACAGGTTATACAGAAGATCTTTTAGAGCATCGCGGTGCTAATAAATATGCCTCTGCGGGCGATGGAACTACGATTCCAACTTCTATTGAAATGCAGGTTTTTATGCGTAAACGTAAACGCTATATTGATAATCTTTCGACCTTTTTTAAATACGAAGCCAAAACTGGAGCTTTAGACCATAACCTGATTTTGGGTTACGATTATGCGCAAGAGCAAGTACCAGCGGGAGGTTCGCAACTGCAGGCGACAGGATATAGAAATGCTGCTAATACTGGATCAATTGCAACTTACAACCCTGCTAATAAAGCTAATTATTTATTGGATGCCAAAGGAAATCCGGTACCAAACGTAGCGCATTTTGACTTGACCAATCCGTCTGGATCACAACAGTTAAAAGACATGAGTAAGTATTTTTATGCGGCTCGCCCTTTTGATCCTACTTTTTATTCATTGTACGGAGTTTACCTTCAGGATCATATTAAATTTGGTGCATTTCAGGCTTTAATTGGAGTGCGTTACGACGAATACACGGATAAGGAAAACTATAAAAAAGCTGCAGAAAACAAGGTAAAACAACACTCGTTTTTACCACGATTCGGACTTACTTATACGCTAAATCCAAATATTAACTTATACGGAACTTATGTAAAAGGATACAATCCGCAGACGGCTTCTTCTTTATCAAATCCAAATTCTGGAGGGCCTTTCGATCCGTTAGAAAGCAATATGATTGAGTTTGGAGGAAAATCTTCATGGTTTAAAGAGAAACTTTTTGTAACCGTTGCGGTTTTCAAAATTCAGCAGAAAAACACTTTATATCCGGCAAACGATATAACAAATCCTGATTTAATGCGTGCGATAGGTGAAGAAGAATCTAAAGGTATCGAAATTGATTTGAACGGAAATATCACAAGAAACTGGAGTATCTCTGCTGCTTATTCATATAACGAAGCTGCAATTTCTGATAGTCCAATCGAATCTGAAATTGGAAGACAAAAACCAAACACGCCTCGTCAGCAGGGAAATTTATGGACACGTTATAATTTTACAGACGGAGCGTTAAAAGATTTTGGTCTTGGTTTTGGAACTAATTTTGCCACTACGCGTACATTAAGCCAAACAGACACTCAGACAATTCCAGGTTACACTTTATTTAATGCTGCATTGTATTACAACATCAATAAATTTAAAATTCAGGTAAATGCTAATAACATATTAAACAAAACCTATTGGGTTGGTGGTTATGATTTTATTCGTTTGTTCCCAGGTGCGCCTTCAAACTGGCTTTTAACTCTTGGTTATTCGTTTTAAAAAGCTTTAATTATATTTGGAAATATTTTTCCGCATCCTTTTACATGAACAAAACATTTAAAAAAAACATTGGTTTTTTACATTTATGGCTCGGACTTTCGTCCGGGCTTATTGTATTTATAGTAGCTCTAACTGGAAGCATTTTAGTTTTTGAAAAAGAAATTGATGCTTTCATAAATCCTGAATTTTATAAAGTTTCGACTGTCGGAACAAAAAAAATACCTGTAGATTTTTACGTTAATGCCATTCAGAAAAAATATAAAATAACCGAATTAGATCGCATTCAAACTTATCACGATCCGGAAAGAAGTGTAATTATTTCTGGAACCGATGCCGACAAAAAGGATCAGATTTTCTCTATCGATCCATATACTGGAAAAGTATTAGCGTCAGTTCCTGAAAAAAGCAGGTTTTTCTCTGTCGTACTTGATTTGCACAGGCATTTAATTTTAGGAGAAGTTGGCAAATTTATTACCGGCTGCAGTTGTCTTATTTTTGCTTTTATGCTCATTTCGGGTCTTATTTTATGGTGGCCGAAAAAAATAAAAAACCTTAAACAAAGATTAACCGTAAAATGGAGTGCTTCTTTTAAAAGAGTTAATTGGGATTTTCATTCGAATTTTGGTTTCTACAGCTTTTTATTTCTTCTAACAATATCGCTGACAGGACTAGCATGGTCTTTTAAATGGTTTGAAAGCGGGATTTATTTATTGGCAGATGGAACCACCAAAAAGCCTTCGGCAAAAGTAGAAAATCCGACGAAAGTCGATCCTAAACTTGAGAAAACGTTCTTTTATCAAAACATATTTTCAAAAACAGACAGCATATACACCTATAAAGGAGATACGCAAATCAGAATTCCTTCAGACACTATAAATAGTATCATGGTGATCAAACTTAATCTTGAAAAATCGATTCCGAATATTTCAAGTATGGCGTATTTTGATAAATATACGGGCGACCTTTTAAAAATAAAGCCTTACGAATCTTTTAGTAATGGCGATAAAGTGCGACGTCTTATTTATCCTATTCATACAGGAAGTATTTATGGTTATCCAACAAAAATCATAGCCTTCTTGGTATGCCTTTTTGCGGCGACACTGCCTATTACAGGATTGTTGATCTGGCTGGGAAGGAAGAAGAAAAAGTAAAAAGGTTTTTACCGCAAAGAGCGCAAAAGTTTTTTCGCAAAGTTCGCAAGATTTTCTATTAATCACGCAAAGTCGCAAAGATAATACACTTTGCGCCTTAGCGACTTTGCGTGAAATAAATTAACAAAGCTTACACAAACTTCGCGACTTTGCGTGAAATAAGCTACCAAAGCTTACACAAATTTTGCGACTTTTCGACTTCGCGACTTTGCGTGAAATAAATTAACAAAGCTTATAAAAACTGTATGAGAAACAAATCCACAAACTATACACAAAGCTTTGCGAACTTTATAAATTAACTACTTAAAAAAAATCTCAGCGCTCTTTGCGGTAAAAAAAAAGCAAAATTTTAGTAGTAACTCAGAGAAGAGTTTGCTCTTTTTTGGAAGTAAAGATAACTAGTCGTAGTACCTGTATATCGTAAACGTATCTGAGAATTAGTAAACTCAAATAACTTCCAATTAAAATTTAATTTTCCAAGTAATTGAGATGTGAAATTCAGTTTCAATTCTCCAACACCATATTGAATGGTACTTTCCCACTGCCCTGTTTCTGTAACTGTTCCATTGCTGGCCACGACTGTTTTGTCACTTTTAAAAACAAATGAATAGCCGCTGTAATTTGAAGTCTTTACAGAACCATCAAAAAAATACGGAATTTCCCAGGACCCGTTTGTTATGGTTTGTGTAAAATCTAGTGTTACAATGTTATTTTCTGGACAGTAATCAATAGCATATTTAATAGCATTTTCGAACTCCAAATTATTTGTAATCGCCTTTGTCTGCCCATTGTAATCTGCAATAGCAATTGGATATTTTAAAGAAATATACTGACTGTCATTTAAATTTTTAATAAAATTAAAAAATGCCTGATCGCTTATTATAGTTTGAGAACTTCCAATTTGACTGGCGCTGTTATAAGTATTAATCGTTATAGGATAATTGATATTTAAGCCGTTAATTTTAGATAAAAGATCTGGATACGAATTCCAATAATCGATTAAAGAATCAAAATCTGCCTGATTTGGAATAAATTTTTCGATGTAATTATAGTATACCATCGTTACAGGAAAATCTATTTTTACAATATCGTCGTCATAAGTACTGGCGTTAATATTATCGATTACTTTTTGATAATCTGAGGTAGAATTTACTGCAATCTGCTCGTTATTTACAGTAATGGTATACGGAAGTTTTATGGTACAATAACTAGATCCGTCGATCATATTATCCTGTACGGTTTTAACCATCGCAACCCTTTGCAGATAAGTGGTAAGCGGCGAAACACTGGTAATTGTTCCTTGCGCATTATCGTTCTGCTCATCTGTTTCGCTTTGGCAGGAAAACAGTAAGAACATTAAAACTGCGATTGATAAATATTTTTTCAAAAGGAACATATTTATATTTTTACAAAGGTAATAATTTAAAGAAAAGTTTTTTTATTAAATTAACATCTAGGCTTTCAGTATCTTCTTCAATACTAAATTATCAAAAGCCAATAGCATTTTAATCTTCTATAAAACAATCAGCTTTGCTTTTACCCTACTTAAATTAAAAACAAATACTTTTGCGTGGTACAAATTGAAAATCTAAATGCCATCTAAAAACGAATCTAATACTTGCGATGAAATCATTTTTTCATCTTTTTTCAAAAGTCATATAAAAGCACTTCGGAACTTTCTTTTTTACAAATTTGGCAGCATAGACCAAGCAGAAGATGTCGCTCAGGAAGCTTTTGTAAAACTTTGGCAGAACTGCGCTTCGGTACCACTAGAAAAAGCAAAATCATACATTTACACCATTGCAAATAACAGCAGTCTTAATGCAATTGCGCACCAAAAAGTGGTTTTGAGGTATGAAAAAAACTTTACCGGTTTAGATAAAACAAATGAAAGTCCGGAATATCTTTTGGAAGAAAAACAATTTCAGGCTAAACTTTTGAAAGCCATCGAAAACTTAAACGAAAAACAACGCACCGCTTTCTTAATGCATCGAATAGACGGTAAAAAGTACAGTGAAATTGCTTTAGAGTTAAACATCAGCGTGAAAGCGGTAGAAAAACGCATTCATTTGGCTTTGTTAAGCTTACGTAAAGAAATTGATTTATAAAAGTAGGGTAAATTTAGTTCTAATTGTTTTAATTAAATAATACGATAAAATGAAAAAAAATCGCTTATTAGCAAAATGGCTCAATGATGATTTATCTCCGGATGAATTAGCGGCATTTGAGGCAGGTCCCGATTTTGAAAAATATAAAAAGATAAAAGAGTATACGAATCATTTAGAAGTAAATGATTTCGATGAAAATGCAATGCTTTCTACCATTTTGAGCCATAAAAAAACGACTCCAAAAGTAGTTCCTTTATACAAAAAAATGATTTTTAAAGCGGCTGCAATATTTATTTTTGCGCTTGGAATTACCTTTGTAATGAATTTTTTCATACCTGAATCACAAACAGCAGATTTTGGAGAAAAAACCACATTTTCGTTACCCGATAATTCGGAAGTAGTACTAAACTCAGGTTCTGAAATCAATTATAAAAAATGGAACTGGGACAACAACAGACATTTGAAACTTAAGGGAGAAGCTTATTTTAAAGTCGCTAAAGGTCATAAATTTGAAGTAGAAACGCGTCTTGGAAAAGTAACCGTTTTAGGAACTCAATTTAATGTTAAAGTCAGAAAAAACAGGTTTGATGTAGTGTGCTATGAAGGTCGAGTAAAAGTAAATTATGCTGCAATGCAAATTCTATTAACTCACGGACAAAGCGTAAGTTTTGAAAATGGAAAAGAAATTAAAATAACGGTGAATTCTCTGAAACCGGAATGGATGAACAATCAAATATGTTTTTATAAAGAAAACATTAGAAGCCTTTTAGACGAAGTTGAAAGACAATATAATATTAAAATTGAATTAAATACAAAAGATACTATTGCTCTATTTACTGGAAAATTACCAGCAAAAGACTTAGAGACAGCCTTGCAGATTATTAGTACAACCTATCATTTAGAGGCCAAAAAAGCCTCTGGAAATAAAATAATTTTTGACGAAAAATAAATGCTGCGCCCCAGACAATTTCATTTTTTGTTTTTTCTTTTCTTTCTTGTCCTCAATCTTTTTGGTCAGGACAAAGGAAAAGCTGTGCCTTTTAAAAAAATAATAATTGATATTGAAAAACAGCATGGGGTTAGTTTTAATTATACCGAAGACAATATTGCAGATCTGGAATTAAATCCTCCGAAAAAATCACTTTCACTAGATCAGAAACTGGACTATCTTTCTATAAAAACCAATTTATCATTTGAAAATATTGGAAACCAATTCATCAATATTTATAAAAAAGAGCGTGAACAAAGAATAATCTGCGGTTATGTTTTCTCTGCTTTGGATAAAAAACCCATAGAAAACGCTAATATCAGCTTACTTAACAAAACTCAATTTACAACCGATTCAGAAGGTTATTTTGAGTTTCCGAAAGAAGACAGAAATACTTTTATAATTAGTCACGTTGGTTTTGTTTCTAAAAGAATCACAACTGGAAATTCCGATTCTAAAAATTGTCTTCAGATTGTTTTAGAGCCTGAAATTACAGAACTACATGAGATTAAAACTAATGCTATTCTAGCTTCGGGGATTTCAAAAAATGCTGATGGATCTATTCAAATCAAACCTAAAAAATTTGGAATCCTGCCCGGACTTATTGAACCAGATGCTTTACAAACTATGCAGCAAATTCCAGGCGTAAACAGTCTGGATGAAAGTGTATCGAGCATCAATGTACGCGGCGGCACGCACGATCAAAATTTGTTTTTGTGGAATGGAATACGAATGTTTCAAACGGGACATTTTTTTGGTTTAATATCTGTTTTTAACCCCAATCTGGCACACACGATTTCTATTTACAAAAATGGCAGTTCTGCTTTTTACGGAGAAAGTGTTTCCAGCGTTGTAGCGATTTGTTCTAATCCTGAAACAGCAGAAAAAAATGCTTTTAGCGCGGGAATCAATATGATTAATGCTGATGTTTATGCAAAGTATAATCTTTCGAAAAAAAGTTATATAGAAATTTCGGCACGTAAGTCGATTACAGATTTTGTAGAAACTCCTACTTACAAGGAATATTTCGACAAAATATTTCAAAACACCACGATTACTGATTTTTCTCAAAATCAAAATATAGATTATAAGAGTGATAAAAAATTTGGTTTCTATGATGCTACGCTGAAGTACGCGCAAAAAATAGGCTCAAAAGATCAGTTAATTTTAGATTTGATTACCATAAAAGACAATCTGGAAGTTTTTCAAAGCGCGACTGTTTACGACATCAATAAATCTGAAAACAATGTTTTGCGCCAGCAGAATTACGGTGGAAATTTATTATGGAAAAGAAACTGGAACAACTTCAATACCACGAAAATTAATGTTTACAACTCTTCTTATGAACTTTTGGCGAACCAAAAAACAACTCTTGCAGACCAAGTTGTGATTCAGGAAAATACCGTTAACAATAATGGCGTTAATTTAGAGAACAATCATATTATTAACTCTAAATTCAGCTTAAACGATGGTTATCAGTTTAATGAAATTGGTATTACTAATCTGGAGCAAGTAGTTAATCCGGATTTCTATCGTAAAGTTAAAGACGTTTTGAGAACTCATGCTTTTATTGTTGAAGGAAAATACAACGACACGATTTCCAGAATCTATTTTAAAGCGGGAACGCGAATTAATTATATTGAAAAATTTAAAAAATACATTGTAGAACCGCGCTTGCAATTTAGCTACGGCATTAATAAAAATCTAAATTTAGAGTTGCTCGGCGAGATGAAAAGTCAGAATTCACAACAAATAATTGATTTACAAAAGGATTATTTCGGTATTGAAAAAAGGCGCTGGATTATCTCCAATAATACTACAATCCCTATTCAGAGAAGCAGACAGTTATCTTTAAATTTATTTTACAAAAAAAACGACTGGCTTCTGGATATCGAAAATTTCTACAAAAAAGTAAGCGGTATTACAACTTCTAGTCAGGGTTTTCAGAACCAGTTGGAGTTTGTAAGAACAACGGGGGACTATGAAATTTGGGGAGCAGAAATGCTGGTTCAGAAAAAAATGAATCACTTTCTAACTTGGTTGAGCTATACGTATAACCATAATAATTATCATTTTGCTAATTATGGATACCCAACTTTTCCCAATAATTTTCAATTAATGCATACGGTTTCGTGGGCAGGAATTTACGAGAAAAACAATTTTAAAATTGCTTTGGGAACAAAATGGTCTTCGGGCAGACCCAAAACATCTCCTGATCTTTCTCAATTTGATCCATCAGATCCTGTTTTGTTATACAATAAACCAAACAGTACTAACCTGCGTATCTTTTCGCAGGTTAACATTTCCTCTACTTATAAGTGGGAAACCGCAGATGGAATTCAATACAAAATAGGAATTTCCATTTTAAATATCTTAAATAGGAAAAACGAAATCAGCGAATATTATAGAATAAGTTCCCTAACAAATTCTATAGAAGAAGTTGAAACATTCGCCTTACAAAGAACTCCAAATGTGAGTTTTAGAGTTTCTCTTTAACACCATTTCTACAAGAGTTTTAAGAACTCTTATTCTTCTTTTTTATTTTTTTTCAAAAAACATCAATTCTTTGGTAGGGTAATCTGCACCAAGGCTGTTTCATTTATAGAATCATAATTTGATCGAACAGCTTTTGAAATGAAAAACCTAGAAAATTCAACAAACAATACATCGGCGATAAGCACTGCATCAGAATACAAATCTGAAATCGTGCCTATCATGGATGCTCTATATATTATAAACGGAAAGTGGAGAATTCCGATCACTTTAGTATTGATGGAAGGCAACAAAAGGTTTTCTGAAATTCAAAAAGAAGTACACAAAATCACTTCAAAAGTTTTAGCTCATGAATTAAAGGAAATGGAGCTAAACGGATTTGTTGAAAAAAAACCAAATGCCCAAAGTCAAGCCAAGACGGAATACCAATTAACAGACTACAGCTTTTCGCTTGAACCTATTTTAAAATCGTTACGGGATTTTGGTATTCTGCACAGGAATAAAATGCGTAATGAAATCTTTTCATCAAAATAAAGCAATTATTAATTAAAAAAACTGACCCCAAAAAAAACCATCATATGAAAAGGAAAAAAACAGCAATTATTACAGCGATACTATTGATAGCAGTTTCAGCCGGTATCTATTTTTATTACGGATTTCTATTTAAAGAAGCCCGTAATATAGAATCAGAGGCGCCAGATTATGAAATAACAGCGGTAAAACTCCTTGATGATTACAACTCAAATCCAAAAAAAGCAGATTCCTTATACCTCAACAAAACTATTGAAATTACCGGCGTAGTTACCAAACAAACAGATTCTGTAAATACCGTTGAGGGTAACGTTTTTTGTCTCTTCAATCAAAAAATAAAAGCCGAGCTGGTCAATACAAAAGTAACGGTTAAAGGAAAATGTATTGGCTATGATGAATTATTTCAGGAAGTCAAATTAGATCAGTGCACATTAATAAACAAACAAATCAAATAATCAATTTATGAAGAAATTTTTAGTTCCAATCTGCCTTTTTCTGGCGACCATGGCATACTCGCAAGATGATTTACTGAATAGTCTTGATTCTACTCAGGTAGAAGAAAATTATTCCAGCGCAACTTTCAAAGCTTTACAGCTCGTGACGCTGCAGACTACCAAAATGCCTGCAAAAAAAGAATTTTATTTTGTGGTTTCGCACCGATTTGGAACTGTTAAAGATGGTTTTGACAGTTTTTTTGGACTTGATAATGCGACTACAAAGCTAGGCGGAATTTATGGGGTTACAGACTGGTTATCAGTAAGTCTGTCGAGACATACGTTGAATAAAATGTATGAAACCGGACTTAAATATAGATTGACAAGACAAGGCGATAATTTTCCTTTGGACATTGTTGGATACAGCGTTGCCGATATCAATACTTTTTTAGAAAAAGAACAATATCCAGGTTTAGAATTTAAGCATCGTATGACGTACGTACAGCAATTGCTGGTCTCTAGAAAAGTTAGTGAAAAGCTGTCAGTAGAATTAGTTCCCTCATTTATACACAAAAACCTTTATAATCCTGATATCGAAAGAGACAATCAGTTTTCTTTTGGCGGAGGCGGACGTTATAAAATCACTAAAAGATTATCTGTCAATTTAGAATACATGCACAATTTTGACAAACCAGACTTTTATAAAAACCCACTTTCTGTAGGTCTTGATGTAGAAACAGGCGGACACGTTTTTCAATTAATATTTACCAATTCACAATCGATGAGTGAAAGCGGTTACCTCACAAATGCGAGCGGTGACTGGGGCAAAGGAGATTTCTTCTTCGGATTTAACTTATACAGAGTATTTTAATAACTATAAACAACTGATCATGAAAAAAACAATCGTACTTACAATCTTATTTGCTGCATTTGCAAGCTGTAGTGATTCTGATACTGTTCAAGATATCGAAGCACCAACAAACCCAACGACACCGACAAACCCAACGAATCCAACAGATCCAACAACTCCTACGACTCCAACTACTTCAATTACTTATAGCAAAGACGTAAAATCAATTATTGATGCTAATTGTATCAGCTGTCATCAAAGCGGAAGATCTGCAGCCTTCAGACCTTTGGTTACTTATGCCCAAGTAAAAGCGGCTGTAGAAAGTGCAGGTTTATTAGGCCGAATTCAATTGCAAAGCGGTCAGCAGGGACTTATGCCTCAAGGCGGAAGAATGTCTCAGGCTAATATTGATTTGGTTGTAAAATGGAATACTGACGGACTTAAAGAAAATTAACTATCATGAAAAAATCATTCATTAATTTCTTTACGCTGCTGTCAATTATTATTGTAACGCAAAACCTAACTGCGCAAAAATTAATTACAAAAACAGGAAATATAAAATTTCAGGCTACTGTGCCTTCTTATGAAGAAATCGCTGCAGAAAACAAATCGGTATCGGCAGTTTTGGAACAGTCAACAGGGGATTTCGCTTCTTTGGTTCTCATAAAAGGTTTCCGCTTTAAAGTCGCTTTAATGGAAGAGCATTTTAACGAAAATTACATGGAATCTGAAAAATTTTCAAAAGCCACTTTAAAAGGAAAAATAGAGGATTTTGATATTTCTAAAATTACAAACACGCCTAAAAATTTTACTTTAAAAGGGGATCTTACTATTCACGGAAAAACAAAACCGATAACTGTAATCATGAAAATTTCGAAAGCAGCAAACGGAGTTAATACAATTGGTTCTTTTGAAGTAAAACCAGAAGATTTTGACATCGAAATACCAAGTCTTGTTAGAAAGAAAATCGCCGATAAAATAAAAATCAACTACAATTTTTTATTAGTTAAATAAAAGTCTTTTGATTTGGAAGATCATTAAACATGACTATGTTCTGGGGTCGGTTTTGTATTAAGCCGGCCTCTTTTTTTAACTTCAATTCAAACAAAATGATCTGCAAAAATTACGTTGTTACCGGAGAAGATGTAAATGATTTTATGGTTATGGAAAGTGCTTCATATATTTCATATACCGTTCGATTATTCTATCATTTTTTATTTCGAAACGGATTTTCAAAAGAGAAACTCCATATCTTAAATCTCGATTTACAGGAAGGCAATCATGTATTTGTCTGCTACAAAGACCTCATGTTTACGGAACACTTTTTTGTTGAACTCAAACATTGTTATATAGCGGATAAAATCAATATTAAAAGTAGTTTTTTCAACTCCAAAAACGAATGCTGCGCAGAAGTAACCAAAGAAATAGAATGGTTTGACTCTCGAAAAGGAGAAGTTATTGGAGCGCCAAAACAAATTCTAAAGCATTTTAGCCAAAATAGGGCAATATAATTATTTGCTGTTTTATTGAAATTTTGAACAAGTAAAACAGCATAATCTGATCCTTTTCTAAGTTATAAATCTAAAAAACTAAAAAAGAGCTGTTGGCAAAACAGCTCTTTTAGGTTTTTCAAGTGTAATGTACAAGCTTACTAATTCATATACTTCAAAATAAAAATCAATGAAAAACCATTTTTATTGTTATTGAGCATTAGTAATCTGAGTTTTCGATTTCATAATTACTTCAACCGTTTTTGGTTTGGTAAAAAACTGTTTGGCAAAAGCTTTTATATCTGCAGGAGTAATTTCGTTTAAGGTTTTCTTATAAATCGTATCATCTTTAAATTCTTCATTATTTAAAAACATACTATTTAAATTTGCCAGCCAAAAAACATTGCTTAAAACTTTTTCTGCTCTTGATTTTAAAACTGTATTCTTTACAGATTGAACGTCTTCTTCCTTTACCTCTTTTTGCTGCATTAATTCAATTTGTTCGTAAACAATTTTGGTCAGCTTTTCTTCTTTTTCAGGATCAGAATCAAAATTAATGGTCATCGAATATTCGTCAGAAGGAAGTCTGCTCACGCCTGAAGAAACATTTACACCATAGCTTCCGCCCTCTTCTTCACGAATCAAATCCAAGTATTTTTTAGATAAAATTTCAGATAAAATATGCAGCGTAAATACATTTTTATAGGTATACGGAAACTCTTTTAAAAATCGGATGTATACGCTCGCCTTTGGTACATTCATTTCACGAATTAATACTTGTTTCGAAATTCCATCAGCAGGATTGATATGATTGTCTACGAAATTTTCGGTTTTACTGTTGTCAGATGAAATGCTACCAATATATTTTTCAAGCAGCAAAAGCGTATTTTCAGGAAGATTTCCGGTGAAAACAAAAGTAAAATCGGCTGCATTTTTAATTCTGTTTTTATAGATTTCTGATGCTTTTTCGAAACTCAACTGCTTGATAAATGGTTCATTAAAAAGCGGTACCCTTTTATTGCGATTTGAATTTAAAAGCGAAATAGTATCCTGAAACACTTTCGGATTTGTATTTGCAGCATTTTCTAAAGAATTGCTTAAACTGGTCACCATTCTTGCATATGAATCTTTATCAAATCTTGGATTTTCAAAATACAAATAAAGCAGCTCCAACAAAGTTTCGAGATCTTTTTGATTGCTCGAACCTTTAAAACCTTCGGTTAATTCTGTTATGTATGGTTTCAGACTTACAATTTTTCCGTTTAATTTATCCTGTAAATCAGTATTTTTTAAGTTACCCAATCCAGAACTTTCTACTAAACCAACCGCAATTTGTGAAGATGGAATATCTTCTGTTTTAAGTATAGAACTTCCTCCTTTACTAAATGCAGAAAACAAGATTTCATCTTTTGCTAAAGTGGTTGGATACAAAATAATTTTGGCGTCGTTACTTAAAACATACCCTTTTGCACCGGCAATTCCGTCAACATTAAACTCCTTAGATACTTTAGAACCTTTTAGTTCTGCTGTAATCAAAGGCTGATCTGTATCTGTCTCTTTGTATTTTTCCAAAGGCATTTTTTTTACCGATGCCATAATGCTTAGATACTCTTCTTTTGACGGATAAATAACATCACTTTTATCTGGACCCGTAACTGTTAAAACAATATTATCAGCGGTCTGCAGTTTTTTTACAGCCTCATTTATTTCAGAAAGTGTAATCGAAGCCAGACGTTTTTTAATGTTTTCATATTGCGTTTCAATGCTTTCAAACGGAACCGCTTTCAGGAAATAATTAACTAATTCTTCAGCAAATTCATCGCTGTTGATTTTGTCTTTATTCTGAAGTAAATCTTCATAATAACTTAAAATTCCTTCTTTATTTCGGTCTAATTCTTTTTGTGTAAAACCATAACGAACAGCTCTTTCGGTTTCGATCATTAATTCTTTAAACCCAGCTGCTGTTTTATTGTTTTTAGGAACCACATATAAACTGTATGAGTTGGTTAATCTCGATACTTCTGAAGCTCCTCCGGCCATTTTCAAAACCGATGTTTCGTTATTCTGAATAAATTCCTGATAACGCCTGTTCATCATATCTGTACATAGATTATCGACCAAATCTTTTCTGATGTTTGCTGCGTTTTTAACTTTATCAAAATCTTTTTTATAGTAAAGAACTATTGCTGTTTCCTGCGCTTCTTTATCTTTTGCTAAAACATATTCAATTCCTTTATTTTTCGGAATCGAAACATAATAACGTTCAGCAGGATTTTTTGGCATTTCTACAGAAGAAAAAATCTCTATAATTTTTTGCTCTACTTGTTTTACATCAATATCTCCAACTACAATAACAGATTGTAAATCTGGTCGGTACCATTTTTTATAATAATCTCTAAGAACTTTATATTCAAAATTATTGATGATATTTAAATCGCCTATAACATCGCGTTTTGCGTATTTAGAACCTTTAAACAGAGTTTTATCGGTTTCTAAACGAAGTCTGAAATCTGAGTCTCTTCTTGTTCTCCACTCTTCTCTGATCACACCGCGTTCTGCATCAATTTCTGCTTCTTTTAAAGAAAGAAAACCAGACCAGTCGTGCAGGGCTAAAAGACAGGAATCTACCAATTTATCATCAGTAGAAGGTACATTACTCAAGTTATAAACCGTTTGATCCTGCGCCGTATAAGCATTAATATCAGCACCAAAACGAACTCCTTTTTTCTCGAGCATATCGATAATTCCTTTTCCTTCAAAGTTCTGAGTTCCATTAAAAGCCATGTGCTCCAGGAAATGTGCTAATCCATTTTGATCGTCGTTTTCCAGTATGGCTCCCACATTTTGAGCAAAATAAAAACTGACACGATCTTTTGGCCATTCATTATGAAGCACATAATATTTCATTCCGTTTTTTAAAGTTCCCGAAGCCACCTCTTTACTAAGCGGAATCGTGGTCGAAAACTGCGCGTTGCTTTTAATCCCAAAACATAAAAGTATCAGGAATAGATATTGTGTTTGAAATAATTTCATTTGATATTTTTTATTTTTTTTCCATCATTTTGTCAATCCTGACGAAGGAAGGATCGCACTAGAAACTCCGTATAGTGTATCACTAATCTATGTAGAGTTGCTTGCGAAGATTTCTCCTTCGTCGAAATTGACAAACTGTACTTTACTATAAGCTTTTTTTAAAACTATTTCTTAAAGTTCCCAACACCTTCTTTCAACCAATTGGTATAAAATGGAATATCTGGATTATAAGCTGTAGGCTGATTTAAGTTTTCGCCTTTATGATCGATTAAAACGTAGTACGGCTGGGCATTTGTCTTGTATTTCAGGATTTGAAATTCACTCCATTTCTGACCGATATATTTTAATTTTTTTCCAGTAATTTTTGAGGTAATCTGCTCCTTTTCTTCCAACGGTCTTTTGTCATCTACATATAATGAAATTACGATTACATCATTTTTTAATTGTGATAAAACCTGCGGATCTGGCCAAACGCGTTCTTCCATTTTACGGCAGTTTACACAGGCAAATCCGGTAAAATCAAGCATTACGGGTTTGTTAACTTTTTTGGCATAAGCCAATCCCAAATCATAATCTCTGAAAACCATAATTCCGTTTGGACCTTCTTCTGCCCCTTCAGGCAGAATTGCTGCAGCTATATTTGGTGATGCCGACATTCCGATTCCGTTTGGCGATTCGCTGTATTGTTTTGGAGGAGGAAATCCGCTGATCCATTGCAGCGGTGCGCCCCATAATCCCGGAATTAAATAAATGGTAAAAGCGAGAACTACAATTCCGAAACTCAATCTTCCTACAGAAAGATGTGTTACAGGCGAGTCATGCGAAAGCTGGATTTTTCCAAATAAATAAAAGGTTAAGGCTGTAAAAATGGCTATCCAAATTGCTAAAAAGGTTTCTCTTTCTAATAAATGCAATTGCAAAACCAAATCGGCATTGGATAAAAATTTAAAAGCTAAAGCCAGTTCTAAAAATCCTAAAACTACTTTTACCGAATTTAACCAGCCTCCCGATTTTGGAAGTGAATTCATCCATCCTGGAAAAGCAGCAAAAAGTGTAAATGGTAAAGCGATTGCCAATGAAAAACCAAACATTCCGATAACAGGTGCTAAACCTCCCTGACTAGCCGACTGAACTAATAATGTTCCCACAATTGGCCCCGTACATGAAAAGGATACAATAGCAAGCGCCAAAGCCATAAAAAAGATGCCGATTATACCGCTTTTTTGCGAGTTATTATCGACTTTAGTAAGCCATGAACTTGGTAAAACAATTTCGAATGCTCCTAAAAATGATATGGCAAAAACAACTAATAATAAAAAGAATATTAAATTGAATACCACATTTGTTGCCAGTGCATTCAAGGCATCGGCACCAAAAATAGTGGTTACCAATGTTCCTAAAGCCACATAAATAATAATGATGAAAACGCCATATACTAAAGCATTTCTAATTCCGGCTGCTTTATTTTTACTTTGTTTGGTAAAAAAACTAACCGTCATTGGGATCATTGGAAAAACACAAGGTGTTAACAAAGCGGCTAATCCTCCTAAAAAGCTCAATAAAAAAATACTCCAGATATTTTCTCCTTTTGCTGTATTTTCATTTTTTTGAAGCGATACAATCTCTTTTTTCATTTCTGTTTTCACAGGAACTTCTGCCGTAATTGTATCTTCTTTAACAGGAACAATGGTGTCTGTTTGAACCGTTTCTGCCACTTTTACTTCTTCTTTCGCAGCACCTTTCGGAATCTCAAAAACAAATTCTCTTTCGGTTGGCGGTAAACAGCTTTGATCATTGCACACCATAAATTCTATAGTTGCTTTAACTTTAAAAGCATCGTTTTTTTTTCTTTCTATTTTTTGTGTAAAAACAGCTTTTGTTTCAAAAAGTTTGATGCGCATATTAAAAATCGGATCATCAATTTCGTGTCCGTTTGGCTCAACAACGCCTCCTTTTGCTGTATAATTTTTAGATTTCGCAAATACAAAACTGGTTGGCATTGGTCCGTTTGCGGGAACTTTTTGCGAATACATGTGCCAGCCTTTGTCTATTTGCGCTGTAATGCTTAATTCATAACTAGAGTTATCAACTTCTTTTACAGATGTTTTAAACGATACGGGGTCGTAAATCTGGGCAGTAAGATTATGCATCGCAAAGAAAATTGCGATAAAAAGAATTAATTTTTTCATGGTAAAGAAAATTGATTTTTTTTTAGATTTCAGATTGCTTAACATTTTGTCAGGTTTAGCGATCCCAAAACTTCGGGATCGCTCAGGGTGACAAACTATTACTTTTTATAACGAACTAAAATCCACTTCGAAATATCATCGAGAACCTCTGGTGCAAAAACCTCATCTAATTCTTTGACTTCTTTTTGCATACAAGTTGTACAATGCTGATACATATGATTTAAGCCTGGATAAATTTTCGTCGTAAGATCTTTTGTTCCGAGGTATTTCTTAAATGAATTTACATTTTCTATAGCCGGAACCTGAATATCTTTATCTCCATTTGCTATAAATACCGGAATCGTAATTTTTGGCAGATAATTTTCTGGATTGTAATGAATGGTGTAACGATACCATTTTCTGTCGGCATCTTTTCCATATCGATACAAGAAATCCTTATCACGTCCGTCCAACATATGAATTTCTTTTAGAATTGTAGAGTCTTGCTGCTGCATCCATTCTTTCAATTTTATTTCCATTGCAGGTTTTGCAGACTCATTGTCTTTTGTATCATACACTACTTTAAACATGATGTTGTACATTTCCATCTGCTTTGCCACTACTTTATCTGTAAAATTATAGCTTTTTAAAATCGATGTGTTTTGCAGATTCAACATCTCAAGTCCGCTAACTCCTACTCCAGACAAGCTGATCATGAATTTTACATCTTTATTTCTCGAACTTACAATAGAAGCAATCATGCCGCCTTCGCTGTGACCGATTAAACCAATGTAAGATGCATCTATGTTTTTGTCACTTTTTAAATACGCTATTTCTTCTTCGATATCATTTGCAAAATCTCCAGTTGTAGCGTTTTCAAAATCTCCGGTTGTTTTACCAAATCCGCGGTCGTCTACACGAAGAGAGGCGATTCCGTTACGAGCCAGATAATCGGCCAAAACGGTAAAAGATTCTCTTCCCATGAACGTATAGTTGCGGTCATGCTGTCCGGTTCCAGAAATTAAAATAGCCAGCGGATATTTCTTTTTCCCTTGCGGAAGTGTCAATGTTCCTCCGTAAGTAAGTTTTGTGGTTTTACCCAAAAAAGTCATATCAATCACTTGATACGGATACGGTTTCTGCGGATGCTGCGCAAAAAATAAAGGCTGTATACTGTTTTGTTTCTTTAATACAATTGATGCATTTGGAATCGAGTAATTATTAAAAACTCCTGTTACTGCAGTTTTATCTGCATTGTATTTTCCTTTAAAAGTATAACCATACATATCATTTTTAAAAGAAACACTATCAGCGGCAACTTTTAAAGCAACTTTGCATTCTGAACCTAATTCGGGAATACTAAAGGACAGCGAATCTTTTTTGGTATCGAAATCTCCAGATACAATAATTCTGTAGGACTGGTATTGTCCCTGCCAGATGGTTTGCGAAAAACCAATCTGACAGCACAATAGTAAAATACTCAGATATAAAAAATTAACAATTTTCATTTTTTTTAACCTTTAACTAAATTATTTTTTCTCAGCTTTTAAATATTCAATGATGATCGAAATTTCGTCAGCCAATTCTGTTGGGCTTCCAAAATATCCATTAGATTTCCATCTTAATTTTCCGTTTTGATCGATAATCATCTTTTCAGGAATTCCAGAAAATTGAAAGGCTTTAGCATATTTCTCATATACTTGGTCAAACTTTCCAGTTTTCGGATTTTTTCCATCGTATAAAATCGTAAAATCAAATCCTTTTTCTTTAATAAAAGCTTGTGTCTGCGCTTTAAAATCTTTGATGTATTCCTGCGTATCTACAAAATAAAATTTCACATTAGGATCTTCTTTGTATTTTTCAACTGCCATCTGCATTCCCGGCATTGCATTTTTACATGGTCCGCACCACATTGCCCAAAAATCAAGTACCACGATTTTTCCTTTTTGATCAGCTAATTTTACATTAACACCTTTGCTGCTTTCTAAATCAAAACCTTCTATTGGCATATTGATCAGTTCTGCAATCAGTTTGGCTTTGTGTTCCTGCATATTCGTGTCTGATTTAAATGAATTAACATAAGCTTCAAAACCCGCTTCTTTTCCACCTTCTTTTAAATAAATTGCTTTTAGTGAAGCCAGCATTTCTGGAGTCGATTTGTTTTCTCTAATGCTTATTGCTAATAATTCTTTGGCGTCAAGTGTTTTTCCTTCTCTTAAAAGCATTCTGGTATACACTTCGTTGTAACTTGCATCTTTGTAACCATAAAATGATTTAATTTTATCCAAATATCTTCTTTCTAGATCATAGTTTTTAAAGATTTCCTGAAGTTTTGCGTATGTAAAATATTCTCTTGCAGCGAAATTTATTGTTTGTGCCTGCCATTCTTTAAGAGATAATTTCTGCGCATATTCTTTAGGTACAAATGCTTCTCTGCTTTCCATTTCTGGAATTATAATATCCGCATATTTTTTTAGTGTTTCCAAATCTGTCTTCTCGATTCCGTCTTCATGTCTGTTAAAGGGAATGGAAACCAAGTGCCAGCTGTAATCTAAAACATTATTGAATGATACTTTTTTAACGCTGTTTAAAGCGAAATTGTAATCTTTGTTTTTTACAATATAATTGTAAGCAATAGCCTTAAATAATTTATCGCTGAAAAGACTTTCTGTCTCTGTCACAACATCTAAGAATTTATCTGCCGGAAAGTTTTTTTCGAATTCAGCATACTGCTTTATTTTTTTATCAAAATCAGATTCCATAAAGATTTTCTTAATTTCGATATCACGCGCCCAAACACCTTTTGGATATTTAGTTAATAAAACTTTTTGAACAGAATCTTTAAAAACTTTATTTTCTGGCTGTGGCATTAAACCCAATGTTTTCTGGATTTGATACTGCGTTACATTACTTAAATTAGCTTCATTCATATTAAAACGAAGTTCTTTCTTGATAACATTCGATTGATCTTCTTTTGATGAAAGCTGTTTTAATTTTAAACCATAGTAAAAAACTTTATTACGCGATTGAGGATGATACTGTAATTCGTATTTAATCCACATTAACCCAACTTCCTCTTTTATATAGGCACTGTCATGCACCACATTTGGAACTTCGTCCTGAAATGCGCTGCTTCTCAAAATTCCCCAGCCTGTATAAGCACCTGGAACTTGCGCAAACATATAAGCGTGAGGTACTTTTTCTCCTCGGTCTACAATTGTATCCGATTTAAAAACACAATTGATAACAGAAGCATGATCTGAAAGCTTCATTTTTGTGGTCCATTTTTTATTTCCGTCGGCTTTTAAAGTGATATCATTGATAAGCCATTTGAAGTTATCAAAAGTATAAACCACACCATTTACATATTTTGCATTGGCAAGAGGCCCATTAGATGCATCATAAGTCAGCGTAACTTCTTCTCCCGGATTTGGATGTTCTGGCGAAAGCTTAATCGCTATGTCTTGAGCAAATAAACTTGTTGTAATACTAAAAACAAATAGTATCAGTTTGAAATTTTTCATATTATTTTTTTTTGAAATGAGTGCACTCAAAAATGATGAGTGCACTTTATAAGATTAATCTAATTATGGGTTTTGTTGCAAGTTTGGAGCGTATTCAAAATAAATTGGTGCAAAAGGCATTTGATAACGATCACTATTTGGAGCAAGTGTAAAGGTCTGTCCCGCAAAATCATGGGTGATGGTTTTGGCAAATTCTGGTTCTTTGTTTAATCGTTTCAAGTCAAACCATCTAAAACCGCCAGTTGCCATTAACTCTCTTCTTCTTTCTGCCAACACTTTTAGCAGTGCATCTTTATTATCCGTTGCAGTTAAGGCTACATATTCTCCGGCTCTGAATCTTTTTTGTCTTAATTTATTTATTTCAGCCATTGCTAATTCGCCAGAACCAGATCTTGCCAGACATTCTGCTTTTATAAGCATCATCTCCGGTACAGTTGGGCCTGCATTTCTGCTTTCTCCAGTCAAACCTTCCTTAGCATATGTCCTTCCTATAGTATATTCAGAATTAAAAGTGCTTGTTGGCTGTGTAAACAATACGTAGCGTAAATCATTGGTATCAAAAGAATTGATCAATTCATTGCTTAACGATAATAGTTGCGGTGCATAAGAGTAAGTACCGTATCCATTCCATTTTGATAAGATTAATTCTTTATCAAGTCTTCTTGATGGATAAGCTGCAAATTCATAATCTTCCAGATTGTTAAGTGTACTTTGCAATGCTAGCGCCTTTTCGGCATTTTCTAAAGCCAAAGGATAATTACGCATGTACAAATACGTTCTTGATAAAAGTGCATAAGCTGCTGCCTGAGAAGGAAATGCAACATTATTACCTGAATTAACCGGTTTTAATCCTGAATTTACAGCATCTTGAAGATCGCTTAATATTACATCATAAGCCGCTTGAACTGAAGTTCTTTTTGGATCTTCTGATACTGTTGGAGTTGTAAAAAGAATAATTCCCAGATCTGTTGCAGAAGTTGTAGCATCATATGCTTTTCCGAAAGTATTCACCAGAGTAAGAAAAATAAAAGCACGGTGTACTTCTGCTTCTCCTTTTATGGCTGCTTTTTCTGCAGCCGTTCCGTTGGTGCTTTTCATTACTTCATTAATAACAATATTAACACTGTATAATGCATTATATAGACTATTCATATCATAATCTGTCTCCCCGTCAAAATAGACAACATCAGACCATTTGTACAAATTGATAAAAGGGCGATAAGAATCAGATGCACCTAATGCGGTAGTTTGTGCCTCATTCTGAAAACCGATATCATCTGATGGTATATCTACATTACCATAACTTTTCTCTAATGTAGACGTGTTGTTTAGAAGATATCTGTAATTTGATGTTTCTTCAGGTATTAGTTTCCCTTCGGTCTTAATATCTACATAATTATCACAGCTCAACACAATTGCTCCGAATCCTGCAATTGCGATGTATTTTAAAAAATTTTTCATCTTTAAAAAATTAAAAATTAACATTAAAACCAATTGAATACATAGCCATAGCAGGCAATTTCATGTTTACTCCCGTGTAAGGTAAAAAGTCAGGATCTAAACCGTCTTTGTTTTTTCTCCAGAAGAAACCAAGATTTCTGGCTGTAAAAGATATCGAAGCTCCTCTTACAATTCCTCTGTTAATAAGGCTTGTCATATCATATTTTAAAGAAAGTTCTCTAAATCGAATGTGATCTCCCTGCATAATCTGATCTTCTCCTTGAACATATCTTACATAACTTAATCCTGTTGATCCCTGAATTCCAGGTACAGACGTCGTAGCTTCATCTCCCGGATTTCTCCATCTTTGATCGATATCTGTATTCAAATCATATTGATTAAACCTTCCTTGTCTGTTTACATAACCTCCGTAAGTTGGCTTAAATAATACATAATCAAACTTGTAAGTGGCCAAAATGTATAATGACAATTTTTTATAATTGAAAGTCTGGCTGAAACTTCCGTAATACGAAGGAATATTAGTTCCCATATATTTCATATCCGCAATATCTTTTAGAGAAGTAAAAGAATTTACAATATTACCGTCTTTATCATATACCTGAGTTCTTCCGGTTGCATCTAATCCTGCTGATCTAAAAGCAAATACACTGTTTAAAGCATAACCTTCAATTGGTGGTGTACCTCCTGAACCATTTAAATACTGGCTGAAATTTTGAAAACGAGAATCCGTAACTTCTGTCTTATTGAAAGAAACGACAAGAGCCGAATTCCATGAAAAATCTTTCGCTTTAAGGATGGTTCCATTTAAACTTAAATCGATTCCATGTCCTGCTAAAGTTGCTGCATTTTGTACTAATGCATTGTTTGATACTCCGTAAAATGGCGAAACAGGAAACTCAACAATTAAATCTTTACTATCTTTTTTATAATATTCTACTGTACCGTTTAATCTGCTGTTTAAGATTGAGAAATCTAATCCGAAATTTAAGATTGCTGTTTTTTCCCAACGCAAATTAGGGTTTGCCGGCTGGCTGATAAAAGCATAAGGCTGCTGCGAAAAAGTATCTAAATCGCTTAAACTTATGTTTGTAAAAGGGAAAACATTTAAGTTGATATTTCCGCTATATCCGTAACTCGCTCTTAGTGCTAGACTATTAACTAAATTAACTTCTTTTAGAAAAGATTCTTCTTTAATATTCCATTTTGCTCCGGTAGACCACAATGGTGTTCTTCTTAATTCTTTACTAACTCCAAAATTGTTATAATCGTCTAAACGTGCACTTCCAGTAAGCGTGTATTTATTTTTGAAAGTGTAACCTGCATTAGCATAATAAGATAAAAACCTTCTGTGGGAATCTTTGTGTACATTACCATTAGTTAACGTATAATTATACCCATTAACGTCTACATATTGTGTTGATGGCAGATCTACAGAAGTCTGAGTTTTTGAATTGTAACCATAAAGCGTTCTGGAATCTTGAGTTTCACCAGTTTCTCTTGCTTCAATACCTCCCATAGCATTTATCAAATGATCTTCTCCAATGATGCCATCATAATTTAGCTGTCCTCTCATAGTAGAACTCGTTTTTCCAAATGTATTATTTTGAAAAATTCCTCCTAACGGAATTCCGTAGACTAAATCTCCGCTGCTGTTTATTGACGTAGCAGAATTGATCATATCACGAGCGTAATATGTATTTTCATTATAGATATTGTCACTTGATGAAGTTGAAGTTTCTACAGAATACGTACCGACAGCATCTAAACCTTTTAATAAAGGAAATGTAGCAGAAATGGTAGCTCCAAAATTCTGCTCATCCATCGTTCTGTCCATATTATTTAATTCATCGATGTAATTGTACGTCCAAGGCAGATATCCTTTTTGCTCCAACGGAATCGTTTGTGCAGCATAATAACGACGGTAATAATCAACTGAATTACCATCATCTCCAACGATTTGATTGTAAGGCAATAAAGTTGTTGGTGAAGTTCCTAATGGAGAAAGTCCTAAACCATTATCATTGTATTTAAAAATCGACCCTCTTAAGCTTGTCGTCATTTTTACATAATTAAAAAGCTTAAAATCCTGATTAGATAATAAAGTCAAACGTTGTCCGTCAGTTCCTTTTGACTGAGTTTCCTCTTTAGAATAGGAACCTGACATAAAATAAGAATAATCATTCTCTGCTCCGCTAAAAGACAAATCATAATTTTGACTTGTTGAAGCTTGCAGCAAATACTGCTCTGCCTGACCGTAAGTATTACGTCCACGTAAAACATCTAACCCTGCATCTCTCTGAGCCTGTGTTATTTGACCACGTTTGTATTGAAACATCAAGTCCATACCCTGACTAACTGGCGTAGTAAGCATGTATGTTACACTTGCTGGATCTGTAACTAAATTTTTATCTACAAATTCCTGCTCTAAGTTTAAAACCTGAGAAGAATTCATCAATGGTAATTTTGATAAAGTAGGTTTATTAGAAAAACCGTAATTCTGAGAAAAATTAATTCTGGTTTGTCCTTGTTTTCCTTTTTTAGTATTAATTACCATTACTCCATTTGCCGCTCTTGCACCATAAATAGACGCGGATGCTGCATCTTTTAGAAAAGTAATTTTTTCAATGTCATTTGGGTTTATCGTTCTAATGTCTAATTCTGTAGGTGTTCCGTCAAGCACAATTAATGGCATTGTATTAGTTCCAAAAGAATCAAAAGTAGATTTTCCTCTAATGGCAACATTATAGCTAAATTTTCCCTGATTACTACCAAATTTATTTTGATACACAAAAGTGTTGTCAGAATCCTGAATGTCCAGCTGCAAACCGGCAACCTGACCTTCTAGTCTGTGAAGCACATTATTTACGGGAACTTTTTCTAAATCTTTAGCTGTAATGGTTACAAAAGATCCTGTAGATCGCTCTTTATCAATATTTTGATAACCTGTAGAAACGATTTTTACTTCGTCTAGTGCACTTACATCTTCTAATAAAATCGGATTGATAATTAAACTGTCTGTAACTGTAACTTCTGTTTTTTTATAGCCTAAGTATTCAAAAATAAGGACATCTCCTTTTTTGGCCATAATTTCATAAGAGCCGTCAAAGTTGGTAACAGCGCCATCTTTTGTTCCTTTTACCCAGACTGTCGCTCCAATTAAAAATTCTTTTTTAGAATTCGTTACAACTCCTTTTATTTTTACTCTTTCTTCTATTACAGAAGAAGTGGCTATAGTTTTTATTTTTGGGTTTAATGCAATAACAATCAACTTATTATTGGCAAATTCGGCTCTATAGTTGTCACCTATTAATTCTTTAATAACTGCCATTACATCGGCATTATTAACTGATATATCTACTCTTCTCTGCGCGTCAAAAATGTCATCACTGTAGAAAAACTCAACATTAGTTTTCTTCGTAATTGTTTTTAAAACAGATGAAACAGACTGGTTTCTAGCATTAATTGTTACTTTTTTTTGCGAATACGCCAAAGCAACTATATTAAAAAGAAATATTGATAATATTAGGGATTTCTTCATAATCTCAAGAAATTTATCCCAAAGCGCGGATTTTACCCCACAATCTTTTGCGGATAGGTTTTTTTTCATACTTTTAAAATGTTTTGGTTGGTTAATAGATTTCGAACTCTTTTTTTCGACTGAACAAATACTCGCCGGGAAATGGTGCAAACATTTTCCGGTTTTTTTTATTTACTTACTTACGGTTACTTCATACGTTTGGTTTACTTTGGTTATTTTATATTTCACATTCGATGTTTTACTAATTATATCCAGAAAATGCTCTATTGGTTCGTCTTTCAAAACAATTCCGGTGAATTTAATCTGCTCTAATGCTTTTTGTTCGAACTTCACATTAAAGTTGTACCACCTTGCCATTTTGGTCAAAATGTTTTTTAGATTTTCATTTTCGAAGTAAAATTTACCGTCTTTCCAAGCGCTGTATACTGACGCATCAACTTCTGCCACACTCACGGATTCATTTCTAACTTTAGCCTGCTGCCCTGGACTTAGAACAACCGATTCATTTTCTTTTGATTTGCTTATTCCCGAAACCTTTACTTTTCCTTCGGAAAGTGTGGTTTCAAAATTTCTGTCTTCTTCGTAAACACTGATATTAAAATGAGTTCCTAAAACAGTAACATTTCCAGATTTGGTTTTAACCGTAAAAGGACTATGCGGATTTTTACTAACCTCAAAATAGGCTTCTCCTTCTAAAGTTACATTACGTGTGTTACCGCTAAATTCTACAGGATATTTTAAAGAAGATTTTGAATTAAGCCAGACTTTTGTTCCATCTGAAAGATTAACGGCATAAATACCGCCAACAGGAACAATTAAAGTATTGTCTCCAGTTGAAACAACTCCTTTTAGATCTTTAGCATCATAAACCAAAACATGATTTACGTTCGAAATTACTCCGTTTTTAGAAACAATTTTTTCTTTCTTAGGTTCTAAAGAAATAACCGTTCCGTCTGCCAAAACTAAAGTAGGATTATTGTATTTAGGCTCAATACTATTTACAACTACCTCATCCTTGTTAGAAAGCTCTTTATTGTTTACATAAAAGAAAACAGACGTGATTCCAGCTAGGAATACAATAACCGCAGCATATTTCCATACTTTTCTATAATTGAAAAGTGAAATTACCGGCTGCTCATTAAAATGGAGCTTTTCCTGAATTCTTTCGAAAGCAGCATCAGTATTTATGGAATTATAAAATGCTTCTTTAGATTGTAAAGTTTCTAAATCAATAACTTTTTGATAATATTCTAGATTTTTGGGTACAGAAAGCCATTCCTGCAAAAAAGCATTTTCTTCAATCGATAATTCACCTATAAGCAATTCTTTTCTTATAAGATCAGCGATTACAAATTCTTTCTTTCCTAAAGACATATTTTTAATATTAAGTATCGGTTATTAACACTTTAAGTAAATGTTATATAACTAAGAGTACGAAACATTAAAAATGGGTGGAAAGATTTTTGATTTTTTTTAAAGAAATAATAAAATAAATAAAAGTTCGTAGTGATTTTTAAGTTTTTCCTTCAATAATTCGATAGCGCGGGCACGCTGCGACTTTACTGTATTGACAGAAATATTAAGCTGCTCGGCAATATCTTTATATTTCATTCCTTCTAAACAAGAAAGTTCAAAAACTTCTTTACATTTTTCTGGTAACGAATTTAAAGCCTCAATTAAAGCGGTATAAAGTTCTTCTTCTAAAATACTAAAATCAAATTCTGAAGTTTGATCGGAAAGTTTATAATCCAGTTCAACGTTCTTTTGCTCTTTTTTCAAAGCCTGCAAAGAACCGTTTCTGACCATTGTATATAGATAAGACTTAACATCAATTATTTTTTCAAACTTGATGCGGTTTTCCCAAAGCTGCAGCATCACATTTTCGACTACTTCTTCGGCAAGAAAATTATCTTTTACAAATCCGAAACTATAACTCACAAGTCTTGGATACAAAGAATAAAATAGTTCTTTGTAGTATGCTTCATCGATCTTGATATTTTCTTGTTCTAAGCTGATTTTTTGTTTTCTTTCTTTGCGCAAATATAAATTTTATATCAACAAATCATTATTTTTACAAAACAATTATCATCAAATCCCTTAAAGTACTGCAAAAAAGTAAGAATAAAATGCTTTTTTATAGATTTTAAAAAACAGCATTCAATGAGCTTTTTAAAACTCGATATTGGAATATGAGTTAAAACGATTCCATTTTTATTATCTTTTGAGTGGCAGAACAAACTTAAAAGTACTTCCCTTACCAAGTTTGCTTTCCGCCCATATCTGCCCTTGATGCTTTTTAATAAATTCACTGCAAAGTAATAAACCTAATCCATTTCCAATTTCATTTTCAGTTCCTTTTTGGATCACTTTTTCATTAATTTTAAATAGTTTTTCTTTTATACTGTCTGGAATTCCTATCCCATTATCAGTAATCGATACTTCTACATTGTGATTTATCTTCTGCATTGATATGATAATTTTACCCTGCTGATCTGTAAATTTAATCGCGTTTGTCAGAAGGTTTCTTAAAACGGTATCAATCATACCTTTATCTACCTCAGCTTTAATAACTTCAGTTGATTCAAACTTCAGATCGATATTCTTATTTAAGGCTGCATTTTTATTAATTTCAACATTTTCCTCAATCAAATTATTTAATACTATTTCTTGAGGATTGTATTCCATCATCCCAGTCTGCATTTTGGACCAATCCAAAAGATTTTCGAGGAGTTTGTAAATATTTTTGTTCGATTCGTGCAGCATTCCTGTTATCTCCTTAATTTCTTCACGACTGTATCCGTCAATTTCCTCAGCCATTAATTCAGACAAAGCGAGAGAGGATCCCAATGGCCCTTTTAAATCATGGGCAATTATAGAAAAAAACAAGTTTTTATCTTTTAGGAGTTTCTGTATTTTAAGATCTTGTTTTTCTTTTACCAATAATAAAAATCCGACTGTACCAATAAGGGTCAATAAAAACAAACCTATGTTGTATAAACTATCAAAATTGCTTTCTCTAAAAAAATATTTCTGCGGATCTATAAAACTATAAACCGCTCGAAGAAAGATTAAAATTTCGAATGATACATAACAAAACAGATAAAAAATGCGGAATAAATTATTCCCCTTTACTTTAAAATAAAGTAATGTTGGTGGTAAATAAATCGCAAATATCGCGAGAGACATGATTATAACTCGAGTATTAATCGAACCTCCAAAAAAGGTTACCGCATTAAAAACCACCGCCCCTATACAAGTTAATACGATTTGAAAACGACGCTGTCTATGTATTTTCGTTTTGGTCATAGCCATTATAGCTATGGTTTCATAACAGCATCCTGCCAGAATAATACTATTGGCAAGATTGATGGAGAGAAAATCTGGAATTATGTTTCTTAAAAAAATAAATACCCAGCCAATGGTCAGTAAAACTTTTCCATATCCAAACGTTCTTAATTTTTTTCTATTCTCAAGAGTTGCATACGACAGGGAATAACTAAAAATAAGAATACAGATAAACAAGTTTCCCCAAAAATAAAGAAGAAAAACCGTTTTAGGATCTAGGGGCAAAAATTTGAACATTAGGGCATTTTGTGGTTACAAATATACGAATTCCCAGTAAAATCAATACTTTTCGTCTTTTATACAAAAAACTTGATCCTGCGCACTAGTGAAATGATTCTGATAATTTTGGATGCGAAAGATCATTAATTTTTCATTTTAAATTTTAATTTATGCTCGTTCAAACATTTCTTCTTTACTTTTTTGGTTGGAAATTCCACATTTAACTTATTTTTACTTGGAATAAAACACAATTAATGTCAATTCATATTCCTGAATATAATAAACATGAAAACAGCATTATTACTAATCTTGACCGCATTTACAGTCTCTCAAGCACAAACTAAAAAAATTGTAATTAAGGCAGATACCGCGACGGCATATATAAAAGAAGGAAAGCAAGAAAAATCACGCTGGAATATTGATCCGAGAATAAAACCAGATGTATATGTGACCAATAAAAGCCCGGAAGGAAAAACGGTTACTTTTTTTACGGATAAAGATTCTATAACAATTAAACTAAAACCTGCAGAACATGTCGATTTTGTTGTTCTTTTAAAGGAAAAAGACAGCTGTTACACCCGAATTGAATGCCCGAAATTGAATGATTTTTCGAAGTTAAAACCAGAAATACACGATACCATTCCGTTTGTGCTTTCAGATTACAATAATATTATTTTTAAAGTTACACTGAATAAAAAAGATACTCTTGATCTTAAATTTGATTCGGGAACTTCAGATTTTCTGCTGACTAATGATGCACTGAAAGAACTCAAACTGAGCAGTCTTAGAAATAACACTTTTAAGCTGGGAAACCAAACTTGGGAAAATCAGGAAATTTATCCTGTTGAAGTTTCTGGACATGGAACTGTAGGTCGCTTTGGCTGGAATTTATTTGACGGTAAGATTGTAGAAATTGATTATGATAAAAAGTACTTTATAGTCCATTCTAAACTGCCAAAACCAAGCAAAGACTATATTCGTTTGAATATGGAATTTACCAATACTTTATTTTGTATTAACGGCACATTACAGATAAAAAACAAAAATTATAACGGGCGTTTCCTTTTCGACAATGGCTATCAGCGCACTGTAATGCTCGACAAACAAATGGTAGAGGAACAGCAATATCCAAGAGAAAATCTTTTTGTACTGAAAAAAACAATTTTGAAAAACGGAAAAGGTGAAGAAATTCCAGTAATTACGGTAAGAAATGAAAAACTTATTTTCGAAAAATTATGTCTTTACAATGTTCCTGTACAATTACTTTCTTCAAATAATCCTGCCAGGTTCAAAACCCATATTTTAGGTAATGAAGTTTTAAAAAGATTCAATACTATTTTGGATTTTCAGAAAAATAAAGTGTATTTAAAACCAAATTCATTGTGGAATGAACCTTATACTGAAGGCTAATAAAAAATAGTTATGATTTTGAGCTTCAAAAATGCTTAATTCGGCTAAAGCGGCAATGTAATCGTAAAAATAGTTCCTTTTCCAACAATTGAACTCACTTCAATTATTCCGTTATGCAGACTAATAATCTGCTTCACAATTGATAATCCTACACCGTAACCATTTTCGTAATTTTTGTTTTTTCCTCTGTAAAACAAATTATAAATCTGTTCGAGATCTGCTTCTGGAATACCAATTCCGTTGTCTGAAAAAGTCAGTATGATTTTTTCCGAAGAAGCCTTTATGTCAACATTACAAGAATGATCCTCAGAATATTTACAGGCATTTTCCATAATATTCGAAAAAGCAATCTGCAGTAAATAGGGATTTCCCAAATAATTATAAAAATTCGCATCGGTATCATCTAAATCAGAATAACTTATGCCAATTTTATATTTTACATCTTTCTTGTTTAGCAGATTTAATTTGGCGTCGACCAAAACCTCATCAATTCGAATATTCGACATTGTTATTTGTGAAATATCATAATTGGCGCGTGCAAAATCAAGAAGCGCGGTCGAAAGCTGCGAAACATGATTGGCTTCTTCCAACGCATTATCTAGGGAAACTTTATAATCGTCAATCGTCTGATTAAGTTCTTTTCCGAGTTCAATTTCTGCAATTAAAATAGAAAGCGGCGTGCGGAATTCATGCGAAATTGTAGTAACAAAATTTCGGTGATTATTAAACGATTTTTCCAATCGGTTAAAGGTTTCATTAAAAGTTTGTGTAAGCTCATAAAGTTCATCTTTTGCTTTTGGAACTACGATTCGCTTATTAAGATTATGTTCGGATATATCTCTGATTTGAAATATAATATCTTTTAAAGGCTGTAAAGTATAATACGAAAATCCGAAACCAATTATAAAAATCAATACAATAGAAATAAAATATACGTAAAGTACATTTTCCTTAAAAGCATTGATATGATTCATGCCTGTTACGTCTATTGCCCTTCCTATAATGTAATATTCTTTGTTATTATCTGTATATAAAATACCGCGATACTGGTATTTATCATCTTCCCAATTTACTGATTTATGCTTTTTTATAGACTTCAATATTTTTTTATCGCCAAGTGGCGGCATATTGTCTGAAAAATAAAGATCAAAGTCACTGTCGTAAACACTTATATCAGCTTCATTCAGTACTTTTTTGTTTTTTGTATGAAGAAATTTTATCAGATTTTTATTGATTTGTGCATCAAAAATAAACTCGGCACGCCAGATTATTTTATAATCCAAACGATCAAAAAATTCCTCTTTCCTGTTTTGTTCCGAAACAAAATAGACGCTGTAGGCAAATACGAAAAGAATAAAAGCAGTTAATATAGCGTAAGCAAGAGCAGTTCTGGTTACTAATTTCATATTTTACTGCTTAAAATAAATCCCATTCCTACTTTGGTATGAATAAGTTTTTGTTCAAAACCTTTGTCAATTTTTTTTCGCAGATACGCGATATACACATCAATATAATTCGTTCCGGTATCAAAATTATTTCCCCAGACATTATCGGCTATTTCGTCACGCGTGAGAAGTCTTTCTGGATTCTGCATCATAAAATGCAAAAGATTAAATTCTTTTGGAGTAAGATTAATGGCTACACCTTGTCTATAAATAACTTTAGTGCGTTTGTCCATCACCAGATCATTGTAGGTAATTTGAGAACTTTCTTCAGAGGTGTGAACCGTATCGCTCTTGCGCTGTAACAACGCTTTTACCCTTGCGTAAAGTTCACGTATTTCAAAAGGTTTTACTAGATAATCATCGGCACCGGCATCAAAACCTTCAATTTTTTCATCGATAGTTCCAAGTGCCGTCAGCATAATAATTGGGATTTTTTTTCCAGAATGGCGGATTTTTTTACAGAAGGTAATTCCGTCCATTCCCGTCAGCATGATATCTGTAATAATCAAATTGAAATCTATTTTTTCCAGAAGTATCAATCCTTCTTCTGCTTCTTCTGCAATATAAACCTGATACCCCTGACTTTCTAATCCGCGTTTCAGTAATGCAGAAACCCGGCTGTTATCTTCCACTATTAAGATCTTCATTCTATCTGTCCCTTTTAAATCTGGCTCAAAATTACGACAATATTTTCTGTTTCTGAAGGGTACTAATCTGTCGCTTATTTACAAGACCATCAAAAAACCACTGAATTTCAATTCTTTAAATCCAAAACAACCCTTTCTCTAATAACATTCTAAAGCCTTTCTAATACTTTTCTAATAACCCAAAGACCATGCTGAATCTACCTTTGTCCTGTCAAAAACAAAGTAGTGATCACTACAAACAAAATGTAAATTTTAACGATACATGAAAACAGGTTATTTAAAAATTGGGATATGTTTTTCTCTTCTAACAGGCTTACTAAACACGGTAAGTGCCCAAAAAAAGAACGATTTTGGAAATCCAACACTTACACATTATTTAAACGACGAAAAAACACGCTCAATCTCTTTTAGCGGTTATACCGAAATATGGGCGCGTTATTTGGAACTTAATCCGGGAAGTTTGGTAAATGGTGAACAAGTCAATAGTATATCCGATTTATCATTGCGAAGAGTTAGGGTAAAAATGGCGTACCAGCCTACTGAAAATTTCACTTTTGTATTGCAAGGTGGTTTGACTAACGTAAATGTCGCTTCTAAAACTACTCCAGCATTTGAACTTTTAGATGCTTACGCAGAATATAAATTTAATGATATAATTGCTGCCGGTGCGGGGCGATCTACTTGGAGAGGTTTATCAAGATTTACTACAGGCCCTTTGAACACTTTATTATACGATTTACCTTCTTATGCAACTGGAAATGCGGGAATATCTGATGAAACAGTAAGACAATTAAGCATTTATGCAAAAGGACAAATTGGCCAATTCGATTACCGTTTGGTCATTGCAGATCCGTATACAAATGTGAGCGCAGATCCGCAGTATAACTTGGCAACGTTTAGTAAAACACATCCAAACAAAGATTATTCAGGATACTTTAAATACGAATTCTTTGAATCTGAAAATAACTCTTCACCCTTCCATTCTGGAACGTACAGCGGTAAAAAGAAAGTGCTTGCATTAGGAGCAGGATTTGAATATATGCACAATGCATTGTGGCATTTAGACGAAGCGAAAACTACTATTAATGATGATGAAAAAAGCTTTGCTATCGACCTTTTCTACGATACACCGATAAACAAAGAACGCGGTACATCGTTTAGTGCTTATGCCATGGCGATGAACAATAATTATGGTCCTAACTATGTGCGTTATTCTGGTGTGAGTAATCCTGCAAGCGGTGTAAATCCAGCCGATAGCAGTTTGAATGGTGCCGGTAATAATTCGCCTGTTATTGGAACTGGTAATACGTATTATGTACAAATTGGCGGGACTCTTCCCTACTTCAACAAAGACAAAAACAATCTGCAATTACAGCCCGCTGCGAGTGTAATGTTATCTGATCTTGACGGACTTCATGACAAAGCATTGACTTATGATGCTGGTGTATCCTTACTAATGAACGGAATGTCTTCAAGACTTACCGTTGACGCTCAAAACCGACCTATTTATGCCTTAAATAACTCCGGTCAAGCCGATGTATCAGACAGAAAATGGCAGTTTGTTTTGAAATATAGAATCGACTTTAATTAAAAAATAATAGTATGAAAAGAAGAAATTTTATTATGGCATCAGCGAGCGCGGGAGCACTGGCTCTTACTGGAGAAAATGTGCTGGCAAACACTATAAAAGAAACAGAAAAACAGCCTAAAACCGTTTATTTCCATTACCTCCTATTTTGGCTTAAACCAGAATTGACAGAAACTCAGGTAGAAGAATTTAAAAACTTTTTCGAAGGACTTAAAAAACTGCCTTACGTAAAAAATGTACGATATGGCAGACCGGCAAACTCTACGCCAAGACCTGTTATGGACAATTCTTTTAGCTACAACGCTTCTATGGAATTTGATTCTCTGGAAGATTTAGAAACCTACGGAAAGCTTGACGGACATCTTGCGCTGGTTGCAAAATACAAACCGTTTTTTAATAAAATGATGGTTCACGATTCAGTTTATAATCAATAAAAAAATAATTATTATCTTTAAAATTACTATCAAAATGAAAAATCTATTAAAAGGTTTCATCCTAATTTTGGCTCTTATGTCAGTAAACAGCAATAATGCACAAGAAAATAAAAAACTTAAAGTGAAATCTCTGGAAGAAGCTTCTGATATTCCAGCTTACCGTCTTTACAATAATCCTGACGGAACCTGTTCTTTTGAAAAAGGTACTATACCATCGTTAAAGCACATGAATACGGCTTCGTTCTGGTATAGCAATAAAACCGAAGATTGGGAAAAAAATGCACATCCCGCGCCAAGAAAACAATTTGTAATAACGGTTAAAGGTAAAATCAAATTTAAGGTATCAGACGGCAGTACTTTTATCATTGAACCTGGAGTAGTTTTAGTGGCAGAGGATCTTAAAGGTAAAGGTCACAGCTGGGATAAAGTAGACAATGACGTTTGGGAACGTTTGTATATTCCTATCACTGAAAATTCAGATGATCTTTTTGAACCTGAATCAAAAGACTAATTTTTTTTAAATTAATTTATATATAAAAAATGTGCTTGATAATCAAGCACATTTTTCTATTTGAGATAGTTCCAATGTGAAACTTTGATTCAAAATTTTTAGGATATTTTCTAAAACCCAATTTTTATTTATCACTAGGAATCGGAGCATTTTCTGCAATAAGTTTTTCGCTTTTAAGCTCGTCCCAAAATGCTTTAGGAATTGAAGCTTTAAAAGAGGCAGCATTAGCATTAACCTGTTCGGGATTCCACGCACCAGGAATAACTCCTGAAACCACTTTTGGCGCTGCACAAAACTGAAGCGCTGCCGTACGAAGATCAACGCCGTGTTTTTTAGAAACTGTAATTAGTTTATTTCTCTTTTCAATTACACCGTCAGGAAAAGTTCCCGAATAGTCGTATCGCTCCACACCTGCTAAAAATCCCGCATTTAAAGGCGCACCAACCACTATAGAAATATCTCTTTTTTCGCAGACTGGAAATAACTTATTTAATGCTTCTTCATGTTTGATCAGCGAATATTGTGTTGCAGAAAGAAAAATATCAGGATCTGCCTGTTCGATTGCTTTTAAGGCTGGTTCCAAAGTATTTACACCAAAACCCCAGGCTTTTATAATTCCTTCTTCACGCATTTTGGTTAGTTCAGGAATTGCGCCTTTCATGGCTTCATCAAAATATTTGAGCCAGTTTTCTTTCATGTCCTGATTATCTGGAGAAAGATCATGTATGTAAACAATATCCAAATAAGGAACTCCTAAGCGCTGTAAACTGTCTTCGATGCTTCGTCTGGTTCCGGCTGCGGAATAATCGTAACGGTAAGAAAAATTAAGTTTTCCTTTCCATAAACCTTTTTCAAGTTTAAAATCTTTGTCTGGAGTAAGCAAACGTCCCACTTTTGTAGAAAGGGTATATTCTTCGCGTTTTTTGTTTCTAAGGAAATGTCCAAAACGGCGCTCACTTAATCCCAATCCATACCACGGTGAAGTATCAAAGTAGCGTACACTGCTGTCCCACGCTGCTTCAAGCGCTGCAGTTACACTATTATCTGGATTCTCATGAAATCCGTTTCCTGCTGCTACACCGCCTAATCCTGAAACACTTAATGGACGGTAACGTTTGTTTTTAATATCACTTTCTTTCATAACAGTTGTATTTAAAAAATTTCCGAATGACGGTAAAGACACACAAAAAGCTGCCGCAGTTACCGCCAATGTTGACTGAGTTACAAATTTCCGTCTATCCATTTTTTTTATAGTATAAGATTACCATTCATAATTACATTATTAACAGCTTGAATTTAAGCATTTATAGACCATAATCCTATTTCTTTTATATAGGATTTCACGGTTGCAGCTTTTTAAAATTCTGTAGTACCAAAAATACTTTCCGTAAATTTGCGCAAATAGAATTTTTTAAAATGAATATAAAAAGGTTAGAGATTAAGAAAATTATTGAAAAAGCAGAAGACAAAAATTTATCTTTTCGTGTTTTTGATTTAAACAAAGAACATATAGAAAACTATCTGCAGCCTCGTAAAAATGATCACTTCTTTATTATCATTGTCGAAACTGGAAAAGTTGATATGCAAATCGAAGACAAAATTCATTTTCTAAAAACAGGCAAAATTTCCATCGTCTTTCCAGATCAAGTTTGCTGTATTACTAATTTCAGTGATGACTTAACGGGTAAAATAATTTTATTTGAAGAAGTGTTATTTTGTTCTGATATTTTAAAGAATGAATTAAGTCCATACAATGTAAATCTTTCTGCGAATTTGAATTGTACAGCACTTGCAAATCCCGAATTTGAGCAAGCGCTTACACTTGTAGAAAATATTCAGAATATCTATAATAAACCAAGTCTTGTCAAAAAAGAACAGGCCCGTTTTTATATCAAAGTATTTTTATTGGGCCTGATCGAATCTATTCACGGGCAGCATCCTGTATTGCATCAAAAAACAAATCAGCACATTTATATTGGTTTCAAAAAACTATTGAATGAGCAATACAGAAGCGAACGCACTGTACAATATTATGCTTCAAAGCTTTCGATAACTCCTAAAAAGCTTAACGAAATAACCAAAAAACATTGTGGTGAAACAGCTATAAATGCGATTCATAACCGCATCCTGACAGAAATCAAACGCCAATTATTGTTTTCTGATTTGTCTCATAAAGAAATTGCATTTGATCTGGGATTCAGCTCTCCGTCGGCACTTAATAAATTTGTGAGGGCAAAACTCAAAGAAACCCCTACCGAACTGCAGCAGGAATTGGCGCAAATTTATACCGCATAGTCCTATTTGTATAACATTCACCGCTTTCTGTCGAAGTAATTTTGCCTCAATAATTAAATACTATTAAAGATGAGCAAATTATTTGTTGCAGGAGAGGTTTTCCACGGTCCAGGAAGTCTTGAAGAATTAAAAAATATAAAAGGTAAAAAAGCTTTTGTCGTAACTGGTGGAAGCTCTATGAAAAAAAGCGGTACTCTTGATAAAGCTGTAGCTTTTTTAAATGAAGCAGGAATGGAAACTTTTGTTTTTGATGGTGTTGAAGAAGATCCGTCATCTGCTACAAGTTTTAAAGGAGCCGAAGCGATGCGCGAATTTCAACCAGATTGGATTGTAGGTATTGGCGGCTGCTCGGCTATTGATGCGGCAAAAACAATGTGGATTTTCTACGAACATCCTGAAACGGAATTCGATTCTCTTATTAAACCTTTCAGCGTACCGGTCCTTAGAAATAAAGCTAAATTTATTGCAATTCCTTCTACAAGCGGAACAGGAACTGAAACAACTGGTTTAGCAGTAATTACAGATCGTGATAAAGGTGTCAAATATCCTATTGTATCGTATGAATTGACTCCGGATATTGCTATAATCGATGGTGAAATCTGCGCTTCGATGCCGGCCCACGTTACTTCAAATACGGGATTAGATGCTTTAACGCACTGTGTTGAAGCTTATGTTTCGAATATTGACGACAATTTTGCTGATGTTTTATCAAAAGGCGGATTGGAAATTGTTTTTGATAACCTTGAAGAAGCTGTAAAAAATCCTTCTAATATCACTGCACGCCAAAACATGCACGATGCTTCTTTTATGGGAGGTTTGGCTTTTAATAATGCATGGTTAGGAATTGTTCATTCGCTTTCTCATCAAGTTGGTGCTTTATATGGTATTCCACACGGATGTGCAAATGCAATTTTCCTTCCTAACGTAATTCGTTACAACAGTACAGCTACTTCTAAATTTCCATCTTTAGCAAAAGTAATCGGATTGCAGACTGCAGAAGAATTAGCGCAGGCGATTGAAGGATTGAGAAAAAGAGTAAATAATATTTCTTCTATAAAAGAATTCGGAATTTCAAAAGAAGACTGGGACAAAAACTTGGATTATATTGCTAACAATGCATTCATTGATCCATGTACAGGTTTCAATCCGCGTGTAACAACCGTTGAAGAATTGAAAGATATTTATAATGCATGTTACGAAGGTGTAGTTTACACTAATGAAGTTGTATTGAATTAATTCTGTCAACAGAAATACTATAATAAACCAGACATTTATTTCTATTTGTCTGGTTTATTTTTTTTAAAAATTCCTTTTTATTTTAATAATGAAAGTATTTTATTGAATACTTCATTGTTTTCATATACTCCTTGGAAATCCTGTGAGTGAGGTCCATAAGAAAATATAGGCACCATCGTTGCAGTATGGTCATTTGTTATAAAATCTCCTTCGATTTTGTGCTTTTTCACGTTTCCTTGCGGAATCGCAAATCCCGATGTTTCATGATCTGCCGTAACAATAACTAATGTCCCTTCGTTTTTATCAGCAAACATAAGAGCTTGGGTAATCGCTGTATCAAAATCTATAGTTTCTGCAACTATTCCGGCAGCATTATTAACATGTCCGAAACTGTCAATCTGCGCACCTTCAACCATTAGAAAAAAGGAGTTGTTTTTTTTGTTTAAAAATTCAAGACTGTATTTTGTTGCTTCTGCTAATACTTCTCCTCTGCCTTCTAAAACAGACGGCACTCTGCTTTGAGAAATAAAAACGCCAACAGCATCTTGATTTACTGTCTGCATATCTTTTACAGACGGCAATAATTTAAATTTAGAATCTAATGCTGTATTTTTAAACGTGGCTCCGCCTCCGCCAACAAATAAATTTAATTTACTGCTTAATAAATCTTTAGAAATTCCTTCTGTATCAGATCTTTCCTCTCGATGTGCATAAAAAGAAGCCGGTGTTGCGCCGGTAATTTCATCTGTAGTGATGACACCTGTAGAAAATTTTCTGCTTTGTAAAATTTCCAAAATATTAGGAATAGGTTTTCTTAAACTGTCTGTTCCAATCGCTCTATTATTTGTTTTTTGACCTGTTGCCAATGCTGTTCCTGCAGCAGCAGAATCTGTTGTAAAGTCGTCTGCAGATTGTGTTTTTATAAAACCAATACTTTTTAATTGTGTTACTGATAATGCACCGCTGTTAGCCAAAACAGCCGACGAAATCTGCGATAATCCATTTCCATCTCCAATTAAAAGAATTACATTTTTTACGGGAAGATCTTTTTGGTCTGTTTTATAAGTTGGAGTATAAACTTTTGAAAAATTGCTGGCTGTTACAAGTCTGTTTGGCAGGGTTTCTAGATAGTGAACACAGTTATAAGGTTTGTCTGTATTGATAATATCTACACCTAATTCTGAAAATGCTTTCCAAGCGCTTTTTGTATCTGGAGCTCCCCAAAAACGAAATGGTTTATTGCTGGCTTTTGCTTTAGAAATAATAGAACTTACTCGCTCATAATCGTCTTCGGTTAATCTGCCTAAACCATTCCATTTGGAATAATTTTTAAAATCTACGCTTACCGTGGCTACTTTTTCCCAATTCTCTTTTGAAATAGTTTTTCCTAATTCCTGAAAATCAAAATTAATAAAATCAGGATATTTTGAATAGGTGTCAGAATTTGGCCTGTTTCCAGATATAATGATTTTAATATTTTGATTTTCAGTTATGGTTTTATACTTTTTTAAAATAGAAATAAGTTTATTAAGCGTTGGTTCGGCATCTGTTTTAATGTCTATCAACAAAAATAATTGCTGTTCTTTTTTATATTTCATATTTAAAGCCGTTTCTAAAGGCTTTAAATACAAAGATTCTATTGTTCTGGAATCAGTAATATTTTGCTGATCGTGAGCAACATATAAATTATTATCTCTCAAAAAAATGTCAGCTTCTATAGAGGAAGCTCCATTTGAGTAAGCATCCCAAAACGGAATGGTTTGGTTGTAATCATTGTGAGAATGTATTTTAAATATATTTTGAGAATACAATTGATTTCCTGCTCCAAAAAAGGACAAGAAAAGACTAATGAATAAAAAAGATTTTTTCATTTTGAAATAAATTAATGAATTGGGTAACAAAAAGACAGCGGCGATTATGTTGGGGCAAAAAAGGCTGATTTGGCAATAAAAAAATAAAATATTTACTCTAACAACTAGAACAAATTCATAAAAAAATAAAAAAAACAGGGGGTTTTAAAATTTTAAAACTACCCTGTTTTAAACAACTAACACAAGACTGCTCATCAAATGAAAATGAGCAGTAAAATTCAACTCAAACTAAAACTAACTTTTTTAATATCCTTTGTTCTGTACTAAATATCCTGGAGTGTTAGAAGCTCCATCAATTGCTACCTGAGGAATTGGGAACAATCTTTTATTCACATCTGTATCTGTTTTTTCCGTCCATTTATCTTCAAAATGGCTGAAACGAATCTGAGTATTTCTTCTTAAACCTTCCCAGTAAAATTCGAAACCATATTCTCTGTATAAAATATCTAAACTAATTGATGGAAGCGCTGCCGGAATTGGGGCACGTGCCGTTCTTGAAGTTCTTACTGTATTCATATCAGCTAATGCACCTGCATTATCTCCTTTTCTCAATTTAGCTTCAGCACGCATCATCAAAATTTCAGCGTATCTTAGTAATACCATATCTACACTGCTGTAATAATTTCCATCTGGTGAAGTATGGCTGAACTGGTATTTAGAAACTCTATATCCAGAAGAGTGCAGACTGCCTTCGTTAGTAAAATCAACTTTCAGCTTTAGGTCAACATAACCAACATTTTTATCAGGTCCGTTACCTTTAATTTGTTTCACTGGATAAATTCTGTAGCCGCCATCACATTTAAAGAATGCTCCGTTGGCATCTTTTCTTGCAGCCCATGGAATACCTCTCATAATTCCTCTGTCAATTTCAAACTCTTCAGCTTTTACACAGTAATAATGATCCTGATCGTTTAAAGGTGAAAGTCCAGTAAGATCTTTTAAATTTTCAGGCACTTTTGCATTGTTTTTATAAAATCTAGAATCGGCATCGGCAGGATCTACGTTACCGTAGGCATCAACCCAAGTTTGATAAAAATCTGATGTAATTGCAGGACCATCCGTTCCGTCTGCATTAATTGATTCTGGTCTTGGAAACATTGATCCAGGAATTGACCAATATGCCCAGCGGTTATTTTCGTCTTTTAAAACACCACGCTGATCCATTGCAAAAATTACTTCTTTATTTGAATTATTATTATCATCAAATAAGTCAAAATACTCTGGTGATAAACTGAATTTACCTGAGTTAACAATATTATCTGTGTATTTAATAACCTTGTCCATATCTGCTGTTGTAAAGGAAGGCGTTCCGTAAGGATCACGATACACGGCAGCATTTAGGTTTAATTTTGCAAGAAGTCCCCAAACAGCTGCCTGAGTCATTCTTCCTGGTCCTCTTGTATTATTAATAACATCGGCAACAGATAGAAGTTCGTTTTCTATATAAGTCACTGCATCTTGTCCGCGAAGGATTTCAGAAGTACTTGCTGATGATTCTTTTTTAAACACAAGTCCCCAGCTGTCTAATGTCAGCATGTTTAAATAAGCTCTAAGCGCTTTCATTTCATAAAGTGCTCCTTGTGCTTCTGTATTACCACCTTCTGCAAGAGGAGTCAACACTTCAATAGCAGATAATGTTCTTGAAATATTTTTAGTAAGCTCGTTCCAAGTGCTGGTAACTAAGTCATTTGTAGGCGTTGTAGTATGTGCGTGAACGGCTAAATATTTACCTCCATCGTACCAGTCTGTTCCTCCTCGGTAAGGTAAAATACCTTCGTCACTTGCAATTAACTGCAAACCAAAATTATTGGTATGAATCCATGTTGCTTTTAATTGTCCGTATGCTGGAGCAATTGCTCCGCTGATTGCATCTGCTTGTCCGGCACCATCTAAAGATTCGTCAAGTACCTTTTCTTCTAAGTCAGTACAGCTCCAGGTAAAGAACAAACTGAATGCAAGAGCTGCTACTATTATTTTATTTTTCATGTTTTTTATTTTTGATTAAAATGCTGCGTTTAAGCCAAATACAATGGTTCTGCTTCTTGGGTAACTGAAATAGTCAATTCCAAAAGACTGAATGTCGCCAACTGAAGTTCCAGTGTTAATTTCAGGATCGTAACCACTATATTTTGTGATTACAAATAAGTTTTGTCCCGTAATCGACAGACGAATGTTATCCATTACATTATCAAGTCCGATTAATTTTGGGCTTAAATTATATCCCAGTGTTGCATTATTTAATCTTAAGAAACTTCCGTCTTCTAAATATCTTGTGGAAACTGTATTTGAATTGGTAGATGATTCATTTAAATATTGTGAAGCTCTGTCTGTAGTATTAAAAGAGTTTGCTAAATTTCCTCTGTTAAATGAAGTCATTGCTACGTGGTTGTAAATTTTATTACCCCCTGCACCATTAAAATTCGCACCAAAATCAAAGTTTTTATATCTTAAATTCAAGTAAAAAGCGTAGATATAATCTGGTAATGCACTTCCAGCAACGATACGGTCATCGTCAAGGATACTTCCATCTCCATTTGTATCTGCAAATTGGTTCAAACCATCAGCACCAATTCCTGTAAATTGAAGCATATAAAAAGAACCAATAGGCTGTCCATTAAGAACTCCGTTGATCGTTGCTCCAGATTGTCCGCCTCCCTGTGCGCCTCCTGTTGTTAATATTTTATAAGGAGAGTTTTCTACTTTATTGTCTGTGAAAGACACATTTCCACCAATGCTGTATGAGAAATCTTTGCTTTTATCACTGCTGTAATCTAAAGCCACCTCAATACCATTGTTTTTAATCTGCATGTTTGGAATATTTGTCCAATATTTTGATGTAGGCTGAATAGGATCTACTGGTGCTACTTCTAATAAAATATTTTCCGAAACTTTGTTGAAATAATCAAGAGTACCTGATAATCTATTATTGAATAAACTAAAATCTAAACCAATGTTTGTTTGAGTAGAAACCTCCCATTGAATATTTGGATTCGCCAAACGTGTGTAGATTGAACCGTAAGGATAACCGCTCAAGTCTGTAGCAGATGGATCTAACGGATACGTATCGTTTCCTGTATTACTTTCTGTATAACTTGCTTTTGTAATTTTAGAAGGAATCTCCTGAGAACCTGTTTGTCCCCAGCTTGCTCTTAATTTAAGATTATTCAATGTTTCAGATTCAGCTAAAAAATCTTCTTTAGTAATATTCCAACCTAATGCTACAGATGGAAAATATCCGTATCTATTGTTTTTACCGAATTTAGAAGAACCGTCAGCACGCATTGTTGCTGTTAACAAATATTTATTATCGTAAGCATAATTTAATCTTCCGAAGAAAGACTGAAGCTCATTTTCTACAGCAGATGAAGATTGTGTTGTACGTTCGCTTGCTGTCTCAATTTGATTTTTTGGTTCCACACCATTATCAGGGAATCCAGATAAATTGTAACTTTTTTGGTTTACTTGAATTTTTTGGTAAGACTGACCTGCTAAAACCGTAAAATTGTGAGCTTTTGCACTAAAGTTATACGTTAATGTGTTTTCGTATAAAATATTATTATTGGTAGTCATAATATTGTTCAAAGAACCCAAAGTCGTATTAGTTGCCGATGAGTATGGCAAAACTTGGATGTCTCTTTCAGACATAGAATAATCTACACCAAGATTAAATTTATACGTTAATCCTTTTATGAATTCGTAAGACGGTGCGATATTCGCCAGAATACGATTGTTATTTGTAATATCAGAGTAGTTTTGCTCGCTAATTAACGGATTTAGAATATCATTACTTAAATTAACATTTGGCTGTCCGTTCACATAAACCGCATCAGTAGGATTCATTGTCAACATATTCCCTACAACAGTTCTAGCGTCTGGTCTTGAATTTTCAAGTTTAGTTGCTGTCATATTAAAAGCAACATTAAACTTATCATCCAATGCTTTTTGAGTTAAGTTTAAACGTCCAGAATAACGTTTTAAATCACTATTTCTCAAAATACCTTCTTGATTATCTACACCAACAGATGCAGCATAAGTTGATTTTTCTGTTCCGCCGCTCATAGAGAAATTAACGTTTTGAGAAACACCAGTTCTCGTTAATTCATCCTGCCAGTCTGTATTTGCTCCACCGTCTTGTAAATTTCCGTTTACAGCAGCAACTTGTCTTCTAAATTCATCTGCACCAAAAACATCCACTTTATTTGCTAAAGATGAAAATCCAGTAGTTACATTAAGATTAATTTTAGTCTGACCTTTTGATCCTTTTTTAGTAGTAATTACAATTACCCCGTTTGCAGCTCTTGACCCGTAGATCGCAGAAGCCGATGCATCTTTAAGTACTTCAATACTTTCGATATCCTGAGGATTGATAAAGTTTAGCGGATTTGAAGCAACACCAGTATTAGAATTATCTAATGCAAATCCGTCTACTACATAAAGCGGCGTTGTTCCAGAACGTAAACTTCCAACACCACGTATAATGATATCTTGATTTGCACCTGGCTCACCACTTGCTGCAACAACGTTAACCCCGGCAACTTTACCTTGAATCAATTGTCCTGCATTTGCGACTACCCCTTTGTTAAAATTTTCACTTTTTACAGAACCGATAGCTCCAGTTACATCAGATCTTTTTTGAGAACCGTAACCAACCACTACAACTTCATTTAAAGTGCTTACTTCTTCAACAAGCGAAACGTTTAATTTTGCACCGCCTGAGAATGAAACTTCTTTTGTTTGAAATCCTACATAAGAAAAAACCAAAACACCATTGTTTTGCTGTGCTTTAATCTTAAAGTTACCATCAAAATCTGTAGTTACAGCTCCTTTTGGTTCTCCCTTTATATACACAGATACTCCTGGTACAGGTACTTTCTCAACATCAGAAACCACGATTCCTGATACTGAAACTTGCGCATGGGTATATGACATACATCCTAGGGCAAGAATTAACAATGCATAAATTTTTTTCATTTAAAATACTTTTTTATGTTTTGCCAAAAGTATTTTATGGATCCTGCCAAAAGGAGGATTTTTGTTTTTCAAAAGAGGACTTTTAATTCAATTTAGGATATAATTAACGCAAAAAAGGGGCTTTATTGCTCATTAACATTAGGCTAACTTTGCGTAAATACAGGGCTAACAGGAATTCTAAACTGTCTGCTCTTTTAATTCCTTAGATTCTTTATATTCCTTTGGTGTTTTTCCGAAATACTTCTTAAAAGAACGTCCAAAATACTTTGGATCATTGTAGCCGCATTCAAAACTTATTTCAGAAATATTTAATCTTTTGGTTTTTAATAAGACTTCAGCTTTTTGTAATCGAAGCGACATTAATATATCTGAAGGAGATTGATTTAAAGTTTCTTTAAACACGCGATAGCATTTTACTCTAGAGATTCCCAATTCTTCACCCAGCATTTCTACATTAAATAAAGGATTCTGCAATTGTTCTTTTATTATTTCTAATGCTCTTTTTAGAAGTTTTTCATTTGCTGTAACATGTTCATTATCTTCGGTCAGAATTTCAAATATTTTCTGCTGGATTTTATGTTCTCTTAAAGGTTCAACATTTTGATGAATTAAACTGTCGATCTTTTTTCGGACAAAAGAAACGCTGGCAGGAAGTTTAATATGGGTATCTATACCTATTTCTAATAATTGCTCGTCCAGTTCGTAATTGATATCTTCGGAAATATAAATCAGTGGTATTTTTATATTCGAATTTTCTTTGTTTAACTGTAAAAAGTTAAGCAGCTCTTTTGAAAATGATGCCTGATAGAAAACCAAAGCAGCAATATCAATCTGTTTTATTACTGCGTTTAAATTAGAAATCGAACTTTCATAGATTATGTTATAATTTTCGCTTTCCAAAACCTGATTTGCAGCTGGATTGTTATATGGATCACCAAAAACTAAAAGACATTTTTTACCTTCAGAAAATTGATTTTCATAATTAAAATTTTTCCAAGAAATTGTTTCTTTAAAATTGACATCTGGATCAACAAATTCTATCGGAATATTCAAAACTGCTTGAAAATGTCTTTCTGAAGACGGAATTAACTCTGCCTTTAAATCTTGTAATAAAATTTGTAAAGCTGTAAAATAAGGACTGTAATGAGAAATGTTGTACCAGTTGTTTTTTAAGATAATACTATCCGAATCGACTTTAATTTGTATCAAATTATTTTCGCAGCTAATGGCGATATTCAATGTACTATCTTTATCCGAATATTTGCAAATGTCATTAAAAAAGTACTGCATGGACAGCTTTAATCGTAATATATCGATCATTGCAAAACAATTTGTATTGTCAATTTCACAATTTAAATTTACCTGATTGAGCTGCAGATTCTTTTTTAATTTTTCTACATTATTTTTTAAAACAGGAAACAAATTAGCCGCTGTCTTTTTTACGGGACCAAGATCTTTAACGTGTTCCAAATAATTCCACTCCGAAATAAGATTTACCAATTTACTCGTTTTCAGCAATAGTTCCCGATGTATTTCTGTATCTTTTTTAAAGGAACTGGAAACTTTAATTATTTCTGAGATTGGTTTTTGAAATTCGGCCAGCATAAAAGTTTTAAACTTTTCGATCTCAAAATTTTCGTTTTTTAAATCGCTGTGAAGAATTAAAAGTTTTTCTTTCTGTTCTTCTATTTTTTTATTTTTCTGATCCAGTTCTACATTAATATCTTCAAGATTTTTTTTCTGATTTTCAATTACAGCGGTACGAGCCGTTACCAATTCTTCCAGATATTTTTGCTGTGTTTGAGCTGCTTTGTTTTTTACATAAACGACTATTATACAGAAAAGTAGAATACAGCCCGATAAAAGCATATAAAACGATATTGATTCGTAAAAAGCTTTGCCAACATTCAGGGTAAAAAACACAGGTTCTGGAATTCCGTCTCTTCCCTGTTTGATTAAAAAACGGTAATCGCCAGAAGATAAATGGGTATATTTTATTTTACTGCCCGGAACTGCAAGGATCCATTTTTCATCTTTTCCCTCCAATTTATAATAAACATCTGTTTTTTTCTTAGGAAACAGAATCGGAATCAATTCTATTTCTAATTCATTGTGGGAAAAACTTTTTTCAATTGCTGCTGCATAAGCTGTGCTGCCATCTACTTTCAATTTTATTTTTGCTTTTGCCCCATTCGAATAAATCGTATTTGGATTAAAATAATTAAGTCCCGCTACTCCTCCAAAAAACAAATTTCCTTTCGAATCCTGAAAATAAGCTCCTTCCGAAAATTCTGGTGCCTGCCATCCGTTATTCGGATTATAAGAAGTAACCGCGTATGTTTTTTTATCAATAGAAGCAATTCCTTTTGTGGTGCTAATCCAAACTTTGTTTCCATTGTCTATAATTCCGTACACCATATGACTTGGAAGACCTTCCAACTCCGTAATGTTTTTTACCAAGCCCGTTTTTTTATTAAAAACAGTTACACCTCCCAGAGAAGCAATCCAATAATTATCTGATTCATTGTCCACAAAAAGAGAGTAAATACTATTGCCCAAAATTCCTTCTTTGGTGGTAATTTTCTTTATAGTTCCTGTCGTAGAATTAAATACAATTACTCCATTGTTTTCTGTTGCCAATATAAGGTTCTGATTATTTTTCTTAACACATCTAATATGGTATTTCTTTACTAATTCTTGTCCCTTAAATTTTTCAAATCTGCCTGCGGTAAGATTAAATTTAGCAAGTCCGCCCCAGCATCCCATCCATAATTGTTTATTTTGATCCTCATAAATAGAGTAACATCTCATTATATTCATTCCGTCTGCGTTACTGTTCTCGTAGCTCGTGACGTTATTTCCTGAAATGCGCAAAATTCCTTTATATGTACCAGCCCAAACCGAGCCCTCGCTTGACGTAAACAAAGTTCTTATTCGCTCCCAATCTGGATCTAGACCCGCCTTTTCTATTTTAAACTTTTCAAAAAGACGTCTGTTCTCATTATAGTGATAAAGTCCTCTTGTATAATAACCCAGCCAAATTTTTCCTTTAGTGTCTTTGGTTACTGCCCTGATAGTTTCCGCAGGCAGAAAAGGCTCTTTTACAGGATGGGGCATAGTCGAGTTGATTTCCTGAGAGCCTGTGTAGGCCATACTCAAACCTCCGTCTTTCTGCCCTAACCAAATATTGCCAAAATCATCTTCGTGGAGTGTTTCGATTTCATTGCTTTTAAAAGAATACGATGCATAAATATCAGCCGTAATATGTTCTATATTATTCTCATCAGAATCATTACTTAGAATGTAGAGTCCATTTTCTCGAGTTGCAAACCATATATTTCCTAATTTATCTTTTAAAATATCATTGATAATAAGTTTAGGATATTTTTTCAGCAGAATATTTTTGAGAGTATTAAAATCTTTTCTTTTTACTTTATTTTGAGGTATTTCTACAAAGGATTTATTTTTAAATTCATAGAACGCTGTGCTGGTTTCTACTACAATATTTCCTTTTTGAGATAAGTGAATATCTTTTGGAAGACTTTTAAACTTAAACTCTTTAAATTCATCATTTCCCAGATAGCTGTTTATATTTCCTTCTTTCGTAATAAGCCAGATTTGTCCTTCGGCATCTTTTCTTAATTTGGTAATATAATTACTGGAAATGGTTTTAAGATCATTTAAATTGTTTTTATAAATTTTAAAATTATATCCATCAAAATAATTTAAACCATCCCAAGTCGCGATCCATAAACCTCCGTCTTTGTCGCTCTCTATATCAGCAACCGAATTGTTAGATAAACCGTGATTTGCAGTAAAACTTTCAAATTTTATCTGTTGTCCAAAGGAGAAAATAGTAAAAAAAGAAAATAGTAATAATAGTGACCTTGCCATTGTTTGTATTTTAAACTTACAAGTATACAATCGCAAGGTCACCTAAATATAAATTCTATGTTAAGTTAAAAGTGAGCAGCGCAAACAAAGAATAGTTTAAGAAATGAACATAAATTTGCTGCAGAAAAAACTACTTTTAAAAGAGATTACTTTACAACTGTAGCTTCAAGTTCAATTTTTAAGGTTTCAAAAAGACTTTTTACCTCTAGAACTGTACTGGATTGTTTTATTTCATTTTTCTGAATCCAAGTCTGGAAAATATCGAAATTTTCAAATAACGCGACACTATCTGTTGTGTAAACATTAAGTCGCACGATATTCTTTAATTCATAACCGGCATCAAAAATTACTTTTTCCAGATTTTCAATTGTCTTAAACAGCTGACTGCGCATATCTGCATCACTTGAAATGCCATTTTCATCAATAGCGGTCTGTCCAGAAACATACAAAGTTCCTTTTACATTACACACTTCTACCGCTTGAACATAGTTTCTTGCATCCTGCCATTTCCAAGGATTTATTACTCGTTTTTCCATCTTTTATATTTTAAAAATTATAGATGCAAAAATCAGTAAATCCGTATTTTCTGCAGCGTGACAAACATCACAATTTTAAATTATCAAAATAGACGGCTCAGCGTCTCGCGCGAAACTCCTAAATAAGAAGCCAAAGAGGATTTAGGAACGCGCTGCAATAACGAAGGATTTTTAAGCAGTAACTGTTCGTATCGTTCGCGTGCATTTGAAGTCAGGAATGATAATATTCTAGTTTGCGATCCAATATGCCCTGCAATAGATTTTCGAAGAAAAAACCGCTCCATTTTCTGTAATTCATTACACAGTTTTTCAAAGTTTTCCAGCGAAAGACTGTAAAGCATAGTATCTTCAATACATTCTAACGATAATGATGCTTTCCCTTTTGTATAAAAAGCCTGAAAATCGGTTTCCCACCAATCTTCCATCGCAAAAGAAACTATGTGTTTCTTAGCATCTTTATCTTCATAAACCAATTTGATAAGTCCAAACACTACAAAATATACTTCTGTTACATCATTTCCTTCCTCGATAATAAATTGACCTTTCTCGAAAGTTTTTAATTTAAAATGAGAAGTAATAAACGCAGCTTCTTCATCTGTCAAAGAAACTACTTTCTCAATATGTGTTCTTAAAAATTCCGCAGGATTAATCATAAAGTGGTTTTAAAAGTAAATTTAAATATTAATTAGTTCAACGAAAAATCTACGTAAAATAAAAAATCCAAATCCCAAGTTAAATTGGAATTTGGATTTTAAAAATTTGAAAATTTATATCGTTTAGTCTAAAACAAAACTCACACTAACATTAGCCGTAATTTCAATTTCTCCAATTGCTAAAGTTTCATTTGAAGCTCCCATAGAATCTGCCTCTTTCATACGCATAGCAGCATAAACTGGCTGTGGGTGGTAAACTTGAGAATTGTCTGAGATTGTAAATGCTTTACCTACTTTTTGTCCTAAAACAGATACGTATTCCTCAGCTTTCACTTTTGCATCTTTCATTGCTAATTTTCTAGCTTCAGATTGATACTGTGTTAATTTAGATGATTCAAAAGAAACTTTGTCGATACGATTAATTCCTTGTTGTACTAAACCTTCCATCAATTCATCATATTTAGATAAATCTTTTACAATAATTTCTACAGTCTGTACAGCATTATAAGAAGTTTTCTTTTTCTCATAATCGTACTGCGGATTAAGGGCAACTTGTTTTGTTTTGAAATCTGCCGTTGGAATATTCATTTTTTTGATGAATTTTAGAACCGCATCCATCTTTTCGTCGTTTTGTTTTTTAACGTCTTTAGCATTATTCCCCTTTGTTTCAACAGAAGCTGAAATACAAACCTGATCAGGTGCTACTTTTACTTTTCCTTCTCCATTAACATTAATTAGAGGTATTTGTTTGATTTCCTGGCCGTAAGACATAGTCATAAACATGATTGTTAAAAATAATACTAGTTTTTTCATTTTTGTTATATTTTAATATTTGATAAAACACTTTTCAAAAGTTATGCCAGCATTATATTTTTCCCAATTTTGCCATTACAAAAAGTATCAAAATCGGAATCGCAAGCAGGATTACCATATAAGTTTGATCTGTAAATAAAGACGGCTGTTTTATCAAAGTAATCAAATAACCGCCTATAGCACCTCCAAAGTGTGCTGTGTGTCCAATATTATCATTTTTGGCGCGCATTCCGTAAATAGAATACAATAAATATAAAATTCCGAAAATATATGCGGGCATCGGAATTATAAAAAATATTCCGAGCATCATGTCAGGCTGCAGTAATATTGCTGAATATAAAACGCCGGTTACAGCTCCAGAAGCTCCAACAGCGCGATAACTATAATCGTTTTTATGAAATAACATGGTGAGGAGATTTCCAAAAATCAAACTTCCAAAATAAATAAGAATAAAAGAAAAAGCATGAAGCCAGCCTATAACAACTGGTGCAAAAAAGTAAAGCGTCAGCATATTAAATATTAAATGCATCATATCTACATGCAGAAAACCAGAAGATAACATTCTAATTTGTTCTCCGGAACGAATACTTCCTACATGAAACTCATACTTTCTAAAAAAAGAAAGATCATTAAAACCTTTGTAACTAATAACAACGTTGGCAACGATAATCCCTACTAAAATGATATTCATAAAATATAATTATTGTGAATTGTAAATATACAGATTCTAAAACATAAGTTCGGCAGAAAGCAAAATATCAATCATTAATCATTTTTAATTTATATTTGTAAAAAAAATTCCATGCAGTTTCTCGTTTATATTTTAGCCTTCCCATTACTTTGGCTGATCTCTATATTACCTTTTCGATTATTTTACTTATTCTCAGATTTCGTATATTTTCTAGTATACAGAGTAATAGGATATCGCAAAAAAGTAGTGCGCGAGAATCTGGCGCTTACTTTACCTCATTTAAGTGATGCTGAGAGGAAACAAATAGAAAAGAAATTCTACAAACATATGTGCGATATGTTTTTAGAAATGATTAAAACTATGAGTATTTCTCCAGAAGAAATGGAAAAGAGATTTCATGTAACGAATATTGATCTGGTTTTGGATTATGCTAAAAAAGGAAAAAGTGTAATTCTTGTGGCTTCACATTATGCAAGTTATGAGTGGCTTTTGACCATTAACCCAAAAATTGGTTTTAAAGGAATTGCAGTTTATAAAAAACTTGCCAATCCTTATTTTGATAAATTGATTCGAAACATTCGTTCAAAATACAATACAGAAATGATTGAAACCAGAAAAGCAATTCCCACAATGGCCCAAAATCAGCGCGACGGAATTTTAAGCATGTATGGTTTAGCAAGTGACCAGTCGCCTAAATTGGACCGCATTTTTCATTCAATGAAATTTTTAGGTATTGAAGTTCCCGTGCATACTGGAGCCGAAATGCTGGCCAAAAAATACGACTTGAGTGTTATAATGGTAAAGGTTAAAAAAGTGGCAAGAGGATATTATGAAGCGACTTTTCTTCCTATTGCTGATAATCCGAAAGAATTTAATGATTTTGAAATAACAGAGAGATATTTAAACGAAGTCGAAAAACAGATTCTTGAAACTCCAGAATTCTATTTATGGACACACAAAAGATGGAAACACCGCGTTAAATAACAATCCAAAAAAATCCGAAAAGCAGTATTTGTTTTTCGGATTTTCTTTTTAAATAGTGACTTGAAAACGCTAAAACAACCTTCGGAAGGGCTTTTGATGTGTTTTTGTAATGATTTTTTTAGACTGATAAAAAAGGGAAACGATATAAATTTGAAGTTCTCTACTTATCGTAAAAAACCGCAAAATCATTAACCATGATCACAAAATTACATTTTACAGTTTTAGTACTGTTTCTACATTGCTGTATCTTTGCACAGAGTCCAAAACGAGGTATCGCTTATGGATATCATTCGGAGGCAGATATGCTGGCAATAAAGCCCGGCCTTTCTTGGTGGTATAACTGGTCTCCAGAACCTGACGCCGCTTTAAATGCCAATTATGCATCACTCGGAGTTGAATTTGTCCCAATGGCATGGGGAAAAATCAGCGATGTGCAGGTTCAGGATTTCATCAATAAAATAAAACCTGGAGCAAAATATCTTCTCGCTTTTAATGAACCAAACTTTAACGACGGCGCCAGATTAACGCCTCAAGAAGCGGTTAATGCCTGGGTAAATATTGAAAAAATAGCCGCAGCAAAAAATCTGGAAATTGTCAGCGCCTCGCCAGCTTATAACGGACCTGAAAATTACGGAGGCATTTCTGACCCTGTGGTTTGGCACAACCAGTTCTTTCAATTATGTCCCAACTGCAAAGTCGATTATATCGCTTTTCATACCTATGATGCCACTGCTGGATCTGTAATTGGAGTTACGGGACTTTTAAAGAAATTTAACCGCCCGCTTTGGATTACTGAGTTTTCAAATAGAGTAATTCAGTCGGCTGCAGATAAAACGGCATTCATGAAGCAAATTTTGACCAGCTTTGAAAATGATCCTGATATATTTCGCTATTCTTGGTTTTCTGGAAGAGTAAATTCTGCGTGGAAAGACATGGCCGAAAATCCATTATTGGCACCAGAAAGCGGTATTCTAAGACCTATCGGAACTGAATATATCAATGTACCCTACACCACAAAAAAAATAACGGTTCCGGCTCGTATCGTGGCAAATAAACATTACAGAAGAAAAGGAACTGGCTTACAAGCTACTACAGATTCTAATACAGGACAAAATGTTTGCTTTATTGAAGAGGGAGACTGGAACGAATTTATGCTGCATGTTCCAGATGCTGGAACTTATAATTTGACTTTCAGAGTGGCTTCTTACACTAATGCTGGTAAGTTTGATATACTAGTAAATGATGTTGTGGTAAAAACAGACGAGACATTTCCAGCCACTGGCGGTTATCAAACTTTTGCTGATAAAATTGTAAATGCTGTTGCATTGCCAAAAGGCGAAGTGTACTTGAAAATTAAATTCAAGTCAAACGATTTTAATTTCAACTATATTGATGTTGCGGTTGCTAATCTCGGTGTTGGAGAATCGGAACTTGAAAAAGATAGTTTTACAGTGTATCCAAATCCAGTAAAAAGTCAATCGATTCTTCATATCAAATCAACTGAAACAGAATCTGTAAAATTGAAAATTATAGACATGAATGGAAACATCATTTTTTCTTCTGATTCTTATTTTACCAATCAAGATATTAAAATTGGCGATAAATTACCAAAAGGGGTTTATGTGGTAAATGCTGTTTATGGAAAGGAAAAAAAATCGGTTAAGATTATTAAAAACTAACAGCTATTTTGTTCCATCGGAACATTTCATTGGTACAAAATTATAACGTTATCCTATTTTATGTTCCGTAGAAACGTTTGATTCACATCATTTTTTAACAATCTGAATATCAAACGTTCCTACGGAACGTGTAAATGAGGCTGGCAATTTTTTTTCTACCGATGAAACATTCCTATGGAATGATAACTTCACGTGAAAAACTAAAGAGCTAATTTCGGGCTTTCATAAAAAATAAATACAATCTCAAAATGGAGACATCGCATTTAATAATCTTCATATTTTGTTCCATCGGAACATTTCATCGGTAGAAAATTATAACGTTATCCTATTTTTCGTTCCGTAGGAACGTTTGATTCACATCATTTTTTAACAACCTGAATATCAAACGTTCCTACGGAACGTGTAAATACGGCTGGCAATTTTTTTTCTACCGATAAAACATTCCAACGGAATGATAACTTAACGCGAAAAACTACAGAGCTAATTTCAGGCTTTCATAAAAAACAAATAAAGTCTCAAAAATGGAGACATCTTTTCTAGTAGTCTAAATATTTTGTTCCATCGGAACATTTCATTGGTAGAAAATTATAATGTTAGCGTATTTTTCGTTCCTTAGGAACGTTTGATTCACATCATTTTTTAACAATCTGAATATCAAACGTTCCTACGGAACGTGTAAATGAGGCTGGCAATTTTTTTTCTA
>NZ_MRCQ01000012.1 GCF_002304005.1 Flavobacterium sp. ACN6
CAAAATGGTCGACTAAAAAATCAGGAAGCATAAATTTTAAAAGCTCTATAGGATCCATCTTAAATTCTTATAGCGCAAATCTCTTATTTTATTTTGACATTTCCTCCCCAAGATTTGTTCTTGATCCCTAATTTTTACTAATTCAGTTTGACAAATTATTACGGATCAATTACTTTTTTACCTTAATCATATCTAATAAATTTTCCATATTATTTGGTACAGTGTACAATAGTATTTTTCTAGGAATTGTTGACAAAGCCTCTGCAGCTACTGCACCTAAGTAATGATCGGTAAGATTAAAACTATATACCTGCCAGTTTTTTGAGTTTTTAGTGAGGTGAAAATCTATACTGTGCTGTCCATCTAAACTGGGAATATATTTAAAATCTTCGTCAATGCCTTTTCCTAAGGCTTTTACAAAGGCTTCTTTACGTGTCCATGAAGTGTAAAAAGCATGTTTTTTATCAACTGCATTTTGAATCTCTAAAACTTGGTTATCATCAAAAACATCTGGAAGAAGACTTGTAAAGTTGAAATCTCTAGACATGTATTCAATATCCAATCCAACATTTTTTCGCGAAACTGCAATTGCAGCATAGTCTTCTGAATGTGAAACGTTGAAATAAAGCCAAGGATGTGAAGCTAGATAGGGCTTTTTATTAAAATGATAATCAAGATAAATATTTTTTACATTCAATTTAGTATGTGCTGCTAAAATAAATTTTAAGATCGATCTATATATAATAAATCGGTTTCTGTCTAATTCTTTAAAAAAACGCTGTGCTTTCTTAAGTTCCTTTGAGGTTAGGAATTGAGATAAATCAGATTTTAAGTCAATGAAATCTGGCAGATAAATTGTATAAATGATTATCTCATCAGTATCTAAAGATTTTTTTTTAATAGGAATCAATTTTAGATCCTGTATAGTTAAGTACTCAATGATAGAATTAGATATTTTCATGTTTCTCATCTAAAATGTCCTGAAGCAATCTCGCTAATACTTTATCGTTTGGTGGTGCTACAATATCTAAATGGTTACCAGAAATATTATGAATTCTAACGCCACCTAATGCAGCTTTTTTCCATCCTAAGTGTGTTGGATCTAATTTATAGTTATCATCATCTTTCGATCTAAATAAATCTACTTGAAAACTTTGTGGTTTAAGATGATAACGGTCAACAATTTTTTTGACCATTCCATCAGCTTCTATAAATTGCTGAAGAGCCAGTTCTTCTTGTTCTGTCATTATTGTTTTTTTACCAAAATGTCTTTGTAAGATGTATTCTTTTTTTCCATTGATACGCATTTTAAAAGCTTTCCAGCTCAATAACATTTCTTTTAAAAAATCTAACCTTCTATGTGTAATATCGAAGTATCTAACAAGTTGTTTTCTTCTATAATTTCCATAGTAATAAGAAGAATCGACATAAGAGTCAAGCAATGCAGTAAGGCTCACCGTTTTTCCTTGTTTTCTTAATTGACGTGTCATTTCAAAAGCCACAATACCGCCAAAAGAAAAACCTGCTAAGGCATAAGGCCCTTTTGGATTTACTTTTGTGATGGCATCTATATAATGAGCAGCCATTGCTTCAATCGATTCATACCACCCTTCAAAACCTTTAGGTTTAGTACCTTGAATACCATAAATAGGCTGATCATCATCAAAATGTTTACTTAAATTGATGAAGTTTAGAACATTTAGTCCCGCTCCGTGTACGATAAATAAAGGTGCTTTGTTTCCATGAGGCTTTATTGGAACCAAGCAATCAGAATATATTTCGGTTCCCGTATTTAGCAATTTGGCAAATTTCTCAATTGTTGAATATTTAAACAATGCAGATAAAGGGATTCGTTTACCGGTATGTTTCTCTATTTCAATCATAACCTTAACTCCTTTGATTGAATGGCCGCCCATTTCAAAGAAATCACTAAAAATATCGATAGCATCAAGACCTAGGCTTTCTTTCCAAATTGAAGCAACTATGTTTTCTTCTTCTGTTCGAGGGGCAGTATAAGTGAGTTTTTTATTTGCTTTATATTCTGATAATGCTTTACGATCTATCTTCCCATTGAGCGTTGTTGGAATTTTTTCTAATAAATTAAAATCATGAGGGATCAATTGTGCTGGTAATTTTGTTGCCAAGGCTTCGCGCCATAAGGGTATTTGATTTTCTGCATTTTCTAAATCTGAATCTGGAACAATGTGAGCTACAAGAAAATTCTCATTTGCTAGTACAACTGCAGATTTTATTCCGTCAAGTAATAACAAAGCTTGTTCTACCTCGCCAGGTTCAATACGATGGCCTCTAATTTTAACTTGCTGATCTACACGTCCTAAACATTCTATTTCGTTGTTTGGAAGTATTTTTCCCAAATCACCTGTACGATAAATTATATCATCGTTGGTGGAGAATTGATTTTCAATAAATTTCTTGGCTGTAAGTTCTGGTCTGTTCCAGTAACCTTTTGCAACACCATCACCCGCAATTACAATTTCGCCAATGTTTCCTGGTGCCACAAGCTGGCCTTGCTCATCTATTATATAAATTTGTGTATTACCAATTGGTTTGCCTATCGTAATTAGTTTGTCGTCAGATTTTACTTGTTTTATAGATGACCATATTGTAGTTTCTGTTGGACCATAGACATTCCAGAGCGTATCGCATTTAGAAAGAAGTTCTTTTGCAAGATCTTGAGGCATAGCTTCACCGCCGCATAATGCTTTGATCGGTAATTTTTCAGACCATCCAGAATCTAAAAGCATAGACCAAGTTGTGGGTGTAGCTTGAAGAAAATTAATTTTTTCGCTTTTTAGTAATTCTAGCAGCAGACGTCCATCTCTTGCTGTTTCATGATCAGCTAATATTAATGTTGCGCCTTTTATAAGTGGCAAGTATAGTTCTAAGCCAGCAATATCGAATGAAATAGTAGTTATAGAAAGCAGTCTGTCATTTTCGCTGATGCCTGGTTCTAAAGCCATGCTAAAAAGGAAGTTGACTAAATTTTTATGAGTAATAGGTACTCCCTTTGGATTACCTGTTGAGCCTGATGTATATAGTATATATGCAGTACTTTCGGAACTAAGCGAAAAAGGAAGAGGCAAAGGTGAATATTGATTTAACGCTTCAATTGAATCTTCTATAAATAATGTTTGAGGCCAAGATGGTAAAGATGCAAATAGTGTTTTGCTGGTAATTAATACTTTAGCGCCAGAATCATTTAGCATAAATTCTAAACGTTCTTTTGGATATTCAGGATCCAATGGCAGGTATGCGGCCCCACATTGCATAATAGCTAGTAATGTATAAAGCAATTCTGGACTTCTAGGAAAAGAAACGGCAATAAAATCACCGGATTGTATACCTTGGGCTTTTAAATAATGTGCTAGTTGATTTACTTTTTTATGTAATTCAAGGTAGGTAGTTTTAGATTCATAAAACTCTAATGCTACATTATATGGTGTAATTTCTGCTTGCTTTCTAAGCAATTCAGTTAAAGTTACATCTGGATAGTGCATTTCAGTATTATTTAAAGCACTGTAATCTGCTAAATAATTTCCTCCAACAAAATCTGATAAAGAAGTGCTTTTATCAGCTATTATTTTATTGATGATGTCTTCAAATGAAATCATCATTTCCTTTATAGTTTCTGGTTTGAATAATGTAGTATTGTAAGTCCACTGAAATATTGGACCTTCTTTTGCTCTAAATATATGAAGCTGAATTTCAAAAGTTCCATATTGTCTAGGATTGGCATTAAAACTATGAGAAAGACCTGTGAACGAAAACTCATTTTCTATGGTTCTTGCTAGGTCAACTGTTAGTATAACAGGAACTAAAGGAATTCTCGACGGATCTCTGGCAATAGCAAAACTTTTTAAAAGATGGCCAAAACTAACTTGCTGATGCTCATAAGCATCAAATAATTCAGAGTTTCTTTGTTTTAAATACGTGATAAAGTTAATATTCGGATTGATTTTACTGCGTAAGGGAAGCAGGTTAACGCAATCGCCAATTAACTGTCTCATGTCGTACAAAGTATTTCCTGAAGAAGGAAATCCGACAACTAAATCATTTTGCTTTGTAGTTTTAGCTAAGAAGATCTCGAAAGCCGCAAGCAAAGTGGTTACTAAACTGCATCCTGCACTTATTCCGATATTTTTTAAGTCGGTTATAATCGTATCATTGAAAGGAAAATCTATACGGTCACTATTATACGTTCGTAATAAAGGTCGTAAATGATCCAATGGTAATTCAATTGTAGGAACTGATTCTTTATAAATATTAATCCAAAAATCTTCTAAAGTTTTATAATCAGTGCTTTCTGTGAATGAATTTATTCTTTCGGCAAATTCACTGAAAAGTTCTGGAGTTGGAAGTTTTGGTTCTTTATTTTCTATATATGCAGAATAAATTGTACCAAGTTCTTCCAGTATAATATCGATACTTAACCCGTCACCAACAATGTGATGGATTGTTAACGTTGCTGTATATTCAAAATCATCAATTTTCACTAAGTTAACTCTAAAGAGAGGACCATTAACGAGGTCAAAAAGAGCATTTACTTCTTCTCTTACTAACGCATCTTTAGATAGTGCTCTTTTTTTCGCTGGCAGAATGGAAAAATCATTATGGGAAATTTCGAAATTAATATTTTTGTAAATGCACATAAAGCGTCCGTCTGGACTAAAGACGGCTCTCAAACCTTCATGACGCTGTACTAAAGTATCTACTGCTTTCTCAAATGTATCTAGTATTAAATTACCTTGAAAGTCAATAGATACAGATAGGTTGTAAGCCCTGTTAGCATCGCTGCCTCCAAAAATACAATCTGTCCAAATTTCCTGCTGCGAATTTGTTGTATGAATTACACGTTCAATTTCAGGCGAAAATGGATTAAATTGAATTTCAGTTTCAGTTTCCATTTCTGTTTGTATTTGAGGTTGATTTTTCATTATTACTTATTTTAAATGTAATTGCACAGTTTTGAAGTGGACAATTTAAAAACATTAATTATCTCTTATTACTTGATCCTTATAGTTTTATCTTTACAAAATCCCCGTTTTGATTGGGGTCTTTGATAAACCATGCCGGATTTCCATTTTCATCTCTTCCAAGTTTACTTCCTTGTACAGGAGGTTCATTTGCCATTATTGTATACTTTTTGTCAGCAGTAATAGTCGGTGCTGATTTTTGATTATTAAGTTTTGAAGTATCAATTGACTTTTCTTTTTTATGCACGCCATTTGTCCCATTTGTTTCGACTCCATTTTTGGGACTAAATTTAATCGACTCAAAATGTTCTATTTTTAGATTCGCAAATGAAGTATTTCCGTTTGCTGAAGAGCTTTGATAATTTTGTAATTGATCTACTTTCTGACTCAAAAGCTGAATTTGCTGTACAATTTGTTCTAGCGAAATTTGATTTTGATTTAGTGATAATTGTTGATCCTTAACTAAAGTATTTGATTCAATAATGTGATTAGTTGTTATTTCTACTTCCTTGCTCGCATTAATAAAATGCTCTTCAGGGAGATTAAGTTCTATATAATCTGCTAATAGTGATGGAGTTGAAAAACCTTCATTAAGTTGTCTAAAAGTAATTGGCAAATCAAATTCCTTTTTTAATTTTCCTGATAATTGAGTAAGCGATAAAGAGTCTAGACCAAGCTCTAAGAAAGTATTAGAAGCTGAATCAGAATCAAAAGTTATCCCTGATGCATTTTCTATAATTTCTGAGATCTTAAAAAGAATTGAATCTTTTTTGGAATCTTTAATATGCACATTTTTACTTTCAGTTTCTATTGAAATTATTGGGCTTTCTGATACTGATGCTTTTTGAATTATTGCTGTTTCTCTTGTTTCTAAAGGCTCAATCCAGCAATGTTTACGATCAAATACATAACTAGGTAATTCAATTTTTTGTCTTTGCTGTTCACTGTAAAAAGATTTCCAATCAGGATTTACACCTCGCATCCACAAATCGCCTAAAGCATTTAGTACTGTAAAATATTCATTTTCTTGCTCATCTTTTGGAAAAGTTAAACTAGGGAATGCCGAGATAATTTTACCAGCAGCTTGTTGACGTGCTAAAGTTGTCAGCGTTTGACCAGGGCCAACTTCCAGTAAAATAAAATCTTCTAATTTAAATGCAGTATCCATTGCGTCTGCAAATCTAACTGTGTTTTTCAAATGGTTAACCCAGTACATTGGGTCTGTAGCATCGGTGTCTGTAAGCCATGTTCCTGTAACTGTTGAAATAATTGGTAATCGAGGAATGTTCAGCGTTATTTTTTCTAACTCATTTTTGAAGGTATCTAAAATTGGATCCATCATAAAAGAGTGAAATGCGTGGCTTGTATTAAGTAATTTATTTGGAATTTCTTGAGTGTCAAGTTTCTCATTAAAGGCTACAATGTCTTCTTTTGTCCCAGAAACAACACAGAACTGATTTGCATTTATAGCAGCAACTGAAAGTGTGTCAGGAAGCAGCTCTTTCAGTTTATCTATAGATACTCGAACAATTAACATAGATCCGCCAGGAAGTTCGCTTATTAATTTTCCTCTTATGGCGACAATATGTAATGCATCTTTTAGACTTAGGATTCCAGCTAAATGTGCAGCAGCAAATTCACCAATACTATGTCCACAAAGAAAAGTTGGCTTTATTCCCCAGCTCAGCCATAATTGCGATAATGCATATTCGGTAACAAATAAAGCAGGCTGTGTTAATTGAGTATCTTTTAGGAGTTCTTCGGCTTCAGTAGAATTATTTTTCGGATAAATTATATCTCGGATATCCATTTTTAGATCTTCCATCAATAAATCGGCACATTTATCTATGGACTCACGATATACTTTTTCGTTATCATAAAGTGTTTTACCCATTTGTAAATATTGCGCTCCTTGTCCAGGAAAAAGAAATCCAATTTCACTTGGTACACTTTTTAATATTGCGCTTTTAGAACTTTTAGTTTTTAAGCAAAGTAATTTTTCGGCAGCACTTTTAGTAGAATCAGCGATTAAAAAACTTCTATGATTAAAATCATCTCGTGTCGTATTCAAAGAATATGACATGTCTGCTAATGCAATATCTTTTGATTTATCAATAAAATGACCTAGTGCATTTTCGTAACCCAGTAAACTATTTTGACTTTTTGCGGACCACATTAGTATTTCAAAAGGTCGACCGCTGGAAGATTGTTTTGGTTTTGCTTCATATTCTTCAACAATAGCATGAACATTGGTACTTCCTATACCAAAAGAACTTATACCGGCTCTTCTTATACCATCTGCTTTCCAATCAATTAATGTATTATTGATATAGAAAGGGCTGTTGTCAAAATCTATATTTGGATTTGGTTTGGTAAAATTTACCATTGGCGGTATTTGCTTGTATCGCATTGCCAGCATTACTTTAATCAAACCTGCAACTCCAGCTGCTGCTGTGGTATGGCCCATATTACTTTTAATAGTGCCTAATGCGCAATAATTGTTTTTTTCTTGTTTCCCGTAAGCTATTTTTAGTCCTTCAATCTCTATTGGATCACCAATTGGAGTTGCGGTACCATGCGCCTCCATATAAGTGATTGTTGAAGGTGATATTTGAGCATCATTAAATGCATTAATAATTGCTCCAGCTTGACCTTTAGGACTCGGAGCCATAAAACTTCCTTTATCTCCTCCGTCATTATTGACCCCAACACCTTTAATTACACCATATATTATATCACCATCTTTTTCGGCTTCTTCTAATTTTTTAAGTAAAACTACTCCAGCTCCGTCACTAAAAACGGTGCCTTTTCCCGAAGCGTCGAAAGACCTTGTAGAGCCATCAGGACTTTTAATAAAGCCATCGTCATAAAGATGACCGCTATTTATAGGAGCTGTCACGCTTGAACCTCCTGCAAGAGCAATATCACACATTCCAGTTCTAATTGCTTTCACCGCTTCTGCAACTGCCAATAGTGAGGTAGAGCAGGCGGAATGTACGCTGACAGATGGTCCTTTTAAATTTAAATGATAGGAAGTACGAGGAGCAATAAAATCTTTTCCGTTTACGGTATAAATTTGTAAGTCACCTATTGAGCTTTTTAATTCTTTATTGGAAAAAATATTGTTTTCATAATATGAATTGATTTCACTTCCAGAATATACTCCGATGCTTCCTTTATAATGTTTAGGAAGATGCCCAGCTTGTTCCAAAGCTTCGAATGAAATTTCTAGAAATATTCGTATTTGCGGATCCATTGCTGCGGCCAGCTGTGGATTTAATCCAAAGAAGTTGGCATCAAATGTTTTGGCAGAAGGCAATATTCCTCTAGCGCCTATATAAAGTGGATCTTTACGAAGGCTTTCGGGTAAACTGCTGTCTAATTCTTCTTTTGTGAAAAGGGAAATGGTTTCTTTACCATCTCTTAGATTTTCCCATAATTCATCAATTGTATCGGAACCAGGAAATCTTCCTGCCATTCCAATTACAGCGATATCTGCAGAAGTTGTTTTGTAGTTATTCGTTTCTTTAAAAGCAAACAAATCTTCATCATTAATATTCTCTTCTAAAGTTGCAGCAAGTTCTCTAATTGTGGGATGAATATATATTTTAGAAACTGGTATATCTTTAGATAAATTCTGTCTCATTAAGGTAGTAACTTTTTGTGCCAATACAGAACTGCCTCCCATATCAAAGAAGTCATCATCAATACCTATACTTGATATTTTTAATTCTTCGCTCCAGATTTTTGCAATATTTTTTTCTAATTGCGTATTAGGTTTTTTGAAAAGAGGAGCAGAATCAGGTCTATTATATTCGGGAACTGGTAAATTCTTTTTATCAATTTTTCCATTTGGTGTTATCGGAAAATCATCGATCCAAATATACTTTGAAGGAATTAATATTTCAGGAAGTATTTTAGAAAGAGCCTCCTGAATTAATTTTTCATCTTGTGATTCTTCTTTAGATTTTAAATAAGCTACAAGTTTGTCTTCATTACCAAAAAGATTGCTGACAATAACTGCAGATTGTTTTATTCCATGCAAAGTATTTAAGGCGGCTTCTATTTCACCCAACTCAATACGATGACCTCTAATTTTTACCTGATGATCTATACGTCCTAAACATTGAAACTCTCCATTTGGCAATAATTTTCCTAAGTCACCAGTTCGATAAAGAATAGAATTGGCTTCAGTTGAGAAAGGATTTGGTACAAATTTTTCAGCTGTAAGTTCGGGGCGTTTCCAGTAACCTTCTGCGACTCCATCCCCGCCAATTACTATTTCTCCAATTGTTCCTGGTGCAACAATTTTACCTTGTTCATCTAATAAATAAATTTGTGTATTTGCAATAGGATGTCCAATGGTTATTAAATCATCATCAGCAAAAATTTGTTTTACGGCAGACCATACAGTAGTTTCAGTTGGCCCATACATATTCCAAAGCGAGTCGCATCGTGAAGTGAGCTGGCGTGCAAGGTTCAATGGCATCGCTTCACCACCGCAAAGTGCTTTTAAAGACAGTGGTGTTTCCCATCCAGAATCAAGTAACAATTGCCATGTGGTTGGTGTAGCCTGCATTATTGTGATTTCTTTTTTCTTTAAAAGATTTAATAATAACTGACCGTCGCGGGTAGTTTCGTAATCTGCAAAAACTACTGCGGCACCTTTTATTAATGGCAGAAACAATTCTAATCCAGCAATATCAAAGGAGATTGTAGTAATTGATAATAATTTGTCTGCTGCTTTTATACCTGGCTCAATTGCCATACTATAAAGAAAGTTTACTAAATTTTTATGAGTGACAGTAACTCCTTTAGGTTTTCCTGTAGATCCAGAAGTATACATCATATATGCAACAGCTTTATTGGAAACAACATTTGGAAGTGGTAAAACAGGATATTCATCAAGTGAAGATATTACATCTTCTATTACTATTTTTTTGGAAGAATTGGGTAATGAATCTGAAAGGGCTTTTGTGGTTAATAAAAAACTTGCTTCAGAATCTATAAGCATAAATTCCAAACGTTCAGCAGGAAATTTAGGGTCTAATGGCAGATATGCAGCACCGCATTGTAAAATTGCAAAAAGAGAAGCAATTAAATTTGGGCTTCTTTCCATTGATACAGCAACAATTTGTCCAGAAGATAAACCTTGTAGCGAAAAGTAATTAGCCATTCTATTTACAAGTGTATCCAATTCTGCATAACTGATTTTTTGGTTCTCAAATTCAAGAGCTGTTGAATCAGGAGATGCTTTAGCCTGCTCTGAAAAAAGTTCATGCAGCGGACTTGTTGGATAATTCATTTTTGTCCAGTTTATTTTGTTTTCCAGATTATTGTTGTTAGGTCTTTTCATTTTAAATTGTATTAAAATTAAAGTTGAGCAAAATAATATGATAATATTAGCGTTGTGCTAAAAAGAAAAGAATTTAAAATACTGGCTTATAGTTTGTTAGTAGGGAATTTTACACTTTTTATTTATGGAGCTTCTTGAAAAATAAATAGATGTAAGAATTTTGATTGGTTTTAGCCTTTACTTTGTCTTTATATTAAAATAATATTTACAGCTTATTATTCAATAAGTTGATCAAAAAAAGGAAAAAAATTTCAGTAATACTTGCATATTCTGTATAAAGCTATTATTATCGATGAAAAGCATATTTTGAATTGAATCAGACAAATTTTGTTTATAATTGTTGATAGTCATTTAGAGTTAATTTTCTCTCGTTAACTTCTTTTTACTTTATTTTAAAATAGATCAGCGAAAGTTGAAACTCTATCTTTTTTCAAAAAATCTACAGTAATTATTATATTTTTAAAATAAAAAAAATAATTTATTCGATGGTGTAATTGATTTAAAATCAATAATATAAAAGCTTGTTAAAATAACAGATTTGCTTTTTTTGATGCCGTACAATTATGAAATAATAGTAATTTGGGCTGCTGAATTGAAGAATAGGTAAAAATGAGGGGCACAGATAATTTATGAAGTATATCAGCGTTATTTTATGGATAACCATTGTTTAGATTGCAAAACCAATCATATTTCATCTTTTATTGTCACTTATTATAACATAATGTAGTTTTCTTAGATAATATGTTAAACAATAAAAAAAATTAACTTTTTCAATGTAAGTAAAAAGTCATTAAAATACTACATTTGATGTGTTTTATCGGATATAAACTATATTATATCGATTATTTTTTGAAATTAAATATTTTTGCAGTATAACAAATATAGAGAAATTAAACTGTGAAGTATCTAAGATTAAAATACATTAACCTACTTATAATTACGATGTTATTTTTTCCTTTTTTAGGGAATAGTCAGACGCAGTCCAGCGATATTATGGAGACCATAATTACATCTGGAAGTAATGCAACAGGCAGTTCTGGAACAGTTACCTACTCAATTGGACAAGTATTTTATACTTATATTGGAGTAGAATCAGTTTATAATGTAGCCCAAGGAATACAGCATCAAGAAAAAGATGGAAACTTAGGAACACCCGAAGTTGAAACACCTACAACAGAAATATTAGCTTTCCCAAATCCGACAATAGATTTTGTTACCATAAGTATGACTGGTTTAGAGTTAGAGAGCGGACAAAGATCTTATAAGCTTTATGACATTCAAGGAAGGCTTTTAAAACAAAATACAATTGATCAAACAGAAGCACAAGTGAGCTTTAATTATCTAAGTCCATCCATTTATATACTTGTAGTGTATAATGATAATAAAATTTTGAAATCGTTTAAAATAATAAAAAATTAAAAAAATAGATCTAATGAAACTTGCACATACCCTTTTATTATTATTATTTGTGACTGTTACGTTTAAGGTATTTGCACAAGCACCTGAAAAAATGAGTTATCAAGCCATTATTCGAGCTCAAGATAATAGCTTAGTTGTTAACTCTAGGATAAGCCTTAAAGTTGTTGTTCATCAAGGCGCAGCAACGGGTACAAATGTTTATCAAGAAACGCATTCTGTTACTACAAATGTTAATGGTTTGGTTTCTCTTGAACTTGGGACAGGAACAGTTGCCACGGGAGATTTTAGTAAAATTGCTTGGGATAAAGGACCTTATTATATTGAAACACAAGTGGATGTTAAGGGAGGGACCAATTATAATATTACAGGTGTTACACAGCTTTTGAGTGTACCTTATGCTTTGTATGCAAAAACATCAGGAGGAACGTCATCTACGCCGTTCAGGTCTGCAATTGTTTCATTTACTTCATCAAGAAATATTGCGGCAGGAGATATAAACAATACAATTGAATGTACTTCATCGGCCATATTAACACTAACTTCTGATTTTGGAAATATGGTGGTGGGTGAGACTATTAATTTGGAGGCTCACAATGGTGCAATCTTAACTATACAAGCTGCTTCTGGCGTAACTATTAATTATAATGCTGGTGCAAGTGCCAGATTTACCAGTGCAGCTGGGAATGTAAGGTTTGGATTTCTTAGAAAAATAGGTACAAATTCGTATATCATTTCTGGACAATGAAACATCTAATTTATTTTTTACTCTTTTCGACATCAGTTTTTTCGCAAAATTATCAATATGCAATTGAAGAGGTTGCTGTGACAACTCCTGAAGCACCAGGCGTAAATAACCAGCTTGAAGAGATTGAATATTTTAAAGCGTACTTATTACCTCTTACGCAAAAAGCTACTATTCAGTCAGCTTTAGATAAATACGGAGCTGTACGATTAGAAAAAGGAGATTATTCGGGAGTGAACATTGTCATGAAAAGTAATCAAAAGCTATATGGACATGCATCTTTAAATAAAGTATCAAATATTACGATAGCTGCAGGAAGTACGGGAGTTGTTTTAGAATCACTGCTTCCAGCAGATCAGACAATAACATTGCAGTCAGGAGGCGTAATTTCTTATTGTACTTTCAAATCTATTAAGTGGGCAACCTTAGTAGGCACAAATGTAACGCTTGAGAATAATTCTTTTATAAATTTTATGGGACCGATACGCATTGACTGCAGTCAGTCAGGATACATAAGAAATACTAAAATAATTAAACATCAGTCGCAAGGAGGTTCTAATATGCTTGTTTTAAAAGGAAATAGCGGTACTCCTAGTTATGGAAATGTGAGTCTGCATACCAATTTTTTAACTCCTCATGGAAATACAACGGATATTGATGGTTTGCGATCACTTACTTTTGTTGGTTTAGATGCCGAAGGATGGAATCTTACTGGTGAAGGAACAAAGGCTATGATTACCGCTACTAATATTGGTAATGTAAAAATAACCGATTTTAATGGCGCGAATAGTTATTCTGCTGTTAGAACCCCATCTTTTGATATTGACGCCGAAAATGTTTTCTTCTTAGATAAATCTATGAATCTTCCAACAGATGCATTATCCGTAAGAGCAAATATGTTTGTGGTAAATGGAGGAGGAACATATGTTAGAAAATCAGGAACAGTTACAGGATTTGACCTTCAGGCTAATTTAAATGCTAGTAACACTGTAAGGTATAATGGAGTAGATCAAACAACTGCTATGTCAAATAGTACAGCGGTTAACACTATTTCAAATTCTATTTTAGGAACAAAATTTACACCTTGGAATAGGCCGACTTGGGAAACACTACCAAACCCTTTAGGTGCAAACTGGAAAGCAGAAAGAGAGGGGAAACCAGATCAGACAAGTTATATCCAAAATCTAATTAATACTAAAGGAGTTGCGGAATTACCAGAAGGTGTTTTTTATATTGGATCGACATTGAAACTTCCTATTGACTCTAATCATGGAATTGTAGGTCAAGGAACAGGAAAAACAGTTATAGTTGGCCTAACAGATGATTTTCCTCTAATATCTCTAACAGGAGGTCAGGATGCTAATTTTATATTAAGTTATTTGACTCTTCAGGGTGGAAGTGTTGGAATATATTCATCTCAAGATTATGGAACACAGCACATGTCTTATCAAAACATTAAGTTTGTTGTCTTTAGAAACCAAAATTACGCTATACAGTTAAAACAAATTAGAGGATTTGATAATAACTTCCTAGATAATTTAGGTTTTGTTGATTGTAATATTGGATTTTTCCAAAATCCTCTTACTCCTTATGCAAATGATATTGATACTTCAAGTTTTGTCGACAAAACCATGTTTTATAAAAACCAATTCATTAACTGCGGTACGGCAGTTTCTATGTTAGCTACTAGAGCAGATAATTTAGATGCATGGGTAGATTGTAAATTTGATGGAGGTAAAATAGCACTTGCTTTAGGAGGTCAAAACGCTCCTTTAGCGGCCAATTGTGATTTTACTAATTATACTGGAGTAAATATTATAACAAGTAATGTATTCTCATTATACAACTCTAATATATATAACAACAGAATTACTGGTTCAACAATAAATTCAATTAGTACTAATATTGAAGGATGTCAATTTTTGGATAATACTCCGCCATTTTCGCCGGTATTATTCAATCCTTTAAACAATCATATCGTAAACTCAACAATTACAGGGAATATTGTCACTGTAATTCCAGCGAATCAAGGTTACGGACTAGAATCTGCTGTTTATGTAAACAGTACGTTTTTAGCCAATCAAAATCTTAGTAAATTATTGGTTAATGTAAAAGCGGGGGTTCCAACTGTTATTATTAATACAACTTCAAATGCATATCCGCAGCTTTTGGTAACGCAATAAATAAAATAAAAACATCGATATAAGGCTCAGATTAGTTTAACTATTCTGAGCCTTTATTTTTTTATAGAATTATTATCTATTTATCAAAATGTACTAAAATCTTTTTTTTAAGTTTATAAGACTTCATTTTCAAACAATTCAAATTTCTTATTCATTTTTGGTGAAATCTCCTAATATAGGCCATGCAAACAAGTAGAAATACGTGATTATTATCTTATAAAATAAGGTTTTCATGACATTCTAAGACACATCTGAGAGCCTTAAAATGTAACATGTTGTATTTTATCGATTTTAAAATCCGTTGAACAGATTTATTATTAATTAGTCGAAACATTATATATTTTTGATCAAAATTTAAAATGAATGATAAAGAAAAACAGTCATTTAGCTTTAAACCTTGTTAATAATTGAATAGTTGTAGTGAAAAGATGTTTTTTTTACAAATAAGATAAAAAATAGAAATTACTCTTTTTTAGAGATTGATTCATCTTGCTGCAATAATTTTAAAATAAAGAATTATTTAAATTTTTTACTTTTTATGAAATATAGTGTATACGAAAATATTAGAAAGATAAGAGAATTAAAAAATTTCACTAGAGAGTATGTAGCTGCTGAGTTAAAAATGAGCACCAGTGGTTATGGTAAAATTGAAAGAGGCGATGTCGATTTAACGGTTTCGAAATTAATCGAAATTTCAAAAGTTTTAGAAGTCTCAATTGAGTTCATATTTAAATTCGATGTTTCAGTTTTTTTTAGTGAAACCAGATAAAAATTCCCTCAGGTAATTGAAAGTTTATATTAATGAAACTTAAATAAATTAGAATTAGTAATAAAAAATTTAGTTATGGAAAGTTACTATTTAAAGATTAGAGAGTATCGATTGCAAAATAATCACACCCCTGAATATGTGGCTATTCAAATGGAAATTAGTGTCAAGAAATATGAAAAAATTGAACAAGGAATGGTAGATCTCAAATTATCGAAACTAGATCAGTTAGTTAAGATTTTAGGAATCAAAAAAAGCCAAATTTTTCAATTAGGTAATTAGTATTTTTCACAACAAATCATTTTCAAAAAGAGTTCTTATTTAAGATTAAGGTCTAAAAAAAAACTCTTTTCTTTTTACGACTTATGTTTTACTTTTAAAACATATCCTAAAGATTCTAAGATCAAAACATAATGTGTTTTTGTAATATCTTTTATCACGGCCTTCTGGTCACAAAAGGGACCAGAGTTTAAATGTATTTGATCTCCAATCTGATATTGCATTACTGATATTTCTGAAGAAGTATCTCCAGTATTTAGCCATTCTTTGATGGTTTCTATTTCATGGTCCTTTACAACGGCATGTCTTCCCAGCCAAAATAAAAAGCGTACTACTCCAGGAGAATGAAATACAAGATTTCGATCCTTTTCTGCCAATTGTACAAATATGTAATGATTAAATAATGGCACTTCTACCTTTATTTTCCTATCTGATCTTTGTTGGACTTTTTTAATTACAGGACAATAACAATTGATATTAAACTTAGTTAATTGTTCTGCTGCTCTTTTTTCCCATTTAGGTTTTGTATATACTACATACCATTTCATAATCCTTAATTTATTTATCGTATTTGTAAATAGTTTTTTTAAAATATTCAAATTTTTCATTCTTGTTTCAAAAAAATCATTCCTTATTAAGGATAATTGTAACACTTAATTCTATTAAGAGGAGCGTTTTTTTCTGGTAAATTATATTAGTAAGTTTCTAGAAAACCACATTAAAAGTAGTAGATGGTTTCATGCATAAACTAAGAAGTAAATTTAATTCTGAGCATTTAAAATTAGTATCGATTTTTATCCTAAAATTTCCTTATTAAGGACATTTAGCAACAAAAATGCAATTTCTCATCTCCTGTATTGTCATAATTTTATCTTAAATTATTGTTAGAGAAAAATCAGATAATTGACTAAGATTTATTGTTTTTAAGCAAGCCAATTTTAGTCTTTTACAATATTCTAAAACCATAATTATTTTAGTTTTTTATGCCATTAAATTTTCTTTTTTGAGTAGTTAAAGTGTAACTATTCACGGGGAACCCTTTTTCAAAATTTAAAAAAAACCTTAGAAACCCTAATAAAATGGTTTTTAATTTTTACGCAGACATTTCTACATTAACAAACATATTTTTTAATTTAAAACATTAAGCAGATGAGAACAGGAATAACCTTTAGTGCTTTTGATTTGTTACATGCAGGGCACGTTAAAATGCTGGAAGAAGCAAAACAACATTGTGATTACTTAATTGTTGGTCTACAAACAGACCCAACGTTGGATCGTCCGACAAAAAATAAACCAACACAAACTGTAGTAGAACGCTACATACAGTTGAAAGCATGCAGGTTTGTTGATGAAATTGTTCCTTACGCTACAGAACAAGATTTAGAAGATATTTTAAAATCTTTTACTCTTGACGTACGTATTGTAGGTGATGAATATAAGGATAGAGATTTTACGGGTAGAACTTATTGCGAAGAAAAAGGAATCGAATTGTATTTCAATACTAGAGATCATCGTTTTTCGAGCACTAATCTTCGTAATGAAGTGTATCAAAAAGAAATTTTAATGCATTCGAATGGCAATTAGTACTGTTACTCATGTCCTTTTAACTGGTGGAATTGGCAGCAGATTGTGGCCGCTTTCCAGAAAAACACTGCCAAAGCAATATCTCGAGCTTTTTGAAGGCGAATCACTCTTTGAAAAAACGGTGGTTCGTAATATAAATGTTTCTAATAAAACGATAGTCGTAGGGAATATTGAAAATTACAAAATGAGTAACGTCATTATGTCTAAATTCAGTAAACCCTTTACTCATATTGTTGAAGCGGTTCCTCGCAATACGGCGGCAGCGATTGCATTTGCAGCATTTGCATCAGATCCAGAAGATATTTTATTGATTACTCCCTCAGATCATATAATAGAAGGTAAAAATTCCTATACACTAGCTCTGCAGCAAGCCATATCCTTGGCTAATCAAAATTACCTCGTAACTTTTGGAATCAAACCAACAAAACCAGAAACGGGCTATGGCTATATCGAATTTGAGAAAGAAAATGTAATCGCATTTCATGAAAAACCAAATTCGAAAACAGCAGAGACTTATCTAAAAAAAGGAAATTATTTCTGGAACAGCGGTCTTTTTTGTTTCAAAGCAGCTAAGTTTTTAGTTGAGCTCGAAAAGCAGGAACCTGAAGTTTATTGGGCTTCAAAAGCAGTTTGGGATGTAAATAAAGATGGTTTTTTGGATTACGATTTGTCAATGAATATTCCTTCTATAAGTATTGATTACGCTGTTATGGAAAGAAGTAATGATATTAAAGTAGTTCCTGCTCATTTTGAATGGTCTGATTTGGGATCTTTTGAATCAGTTTACGATTACTTAGTTCAAAAAGGCCATCCAATCGATGCAAATAAAAACATTGCCATAGGAACTTCATTGCATACCACTTTTATAGGGGTTAAAAACTGCATATTGATTTATACTACTGATGCTTTAATGGTTTTGCAAAAAGAAAATTCTCAAGAGGTAAAACAAGTTTACCAGCAGTTAGAATCTATTGCTTCTCCATTATTATAAAAAGAACTACTTAAGAGATAAAATCTGAAGTCTCTATAAATTTAAAAGTGCCTACAATGATTGATAAAAATGTTGCAATATATATTGCTGGACACAAGGGAATGGTTGGAAGTGCCATTTGGAGAACCTTAAAAGCAAAAGGTTATAACAATCTTATTGGAGCTTCGAGCAAAGAATTAGATTTAAGAGAACAAGATGAAGTTCGCAATTTTCTTCAAGAGGTAAAACCTAATGTCATTATAGACGCTGCTGCAAAAGTGGGCGGAATTTTAGCCAATAATGATTTTCCGTATCAATTTTTGATGGAAAACATGCAGATTCAAAATAACCTGATTAATGAAGCTCATAAGCTGGGTGTTGAAAAATTTATCTTTTTAGGAAGTTCTTGTATTTACCCAAAATTGGCAATTCAGCCATTAAAGGAAGAGTATTTACTAACAGCTTCTCTAGAAAGCACCAACGAATGGTATGCTTTAGCAAAAATCACTGGTGTAAAATTATGCCAGGCTATTCGTAAACAGTTTAAAAAAGATTTTGTGAGTTTAATGCCAACCAATTTATACGGCATTCATGACAATTTTGATTTGAATAGTTCTCACGTTTTGCCGGCCATGATTCGCAAATTTCATGAAGCCAAAGAAAACAATAATGCCTCAGTAATACTTTGGGGAACAGGAAAACCTATGAGAGAATTTCTGTTTGTAGATGATATGGCAGAAGCAGTAGTTTTTGCTTTAGAAAATCGACTTCCAGGATATTTATACAATGTAGGAACAGGAGAAGATCTAACCATTAAAGATTTAGCAGCTGCAATACAAAAAATTGTAGGCCACAAGGGAGATATTATTTGGGATGACAGCAAACCTGATGGAACACCTAGAAAATTAATGGATGTTTCTAAAATGCACAATATTGGCTGGAAACACCAAGTGAATTTAGAAGATGGAATACAAAAAACTTACAATTGGTTTCTAGAAAATATTGAAAATTTAAAAGAAAAGACTTATTAATAGTTATTCTTTTAATCTGGAAATCTCCAAAAAAACTTTACAGTTAAGACTTTATAAAACATTGCAACATTGCAGCATAATGCCTTTGTGCCTTATAATTAGATTATGACTCTATTAAGAAAAACAGCGTTCATTACGGGAGTGACAGGACAAGACGGAGCCTATTTGAGTGAATTTTTATTAGAAAAGGGCTATATAGTACACGGATTAAAAAGACGTTCTTCCTTATTTAATACCGATCGAATCGATCATTTATACCAAGATCCTCATACAAAAAACAGGAATTTCATTTTGCACTATGGGGATATGACCGATAGTACGAATTTAACTCGTTTAATTCAGGAAATTCAGCCTGATGAGATTTACAATTTAGCAGCTATGAGTCATGTGGCAGTTTCATTTGAAACGCCAGAATATACAGGAAATGTAGATGCATTAGGAACATTACGTCTTTTAGATGCGGTTCGTTTACTTGGATTAGAAAAAAAGACTCGTATTTATCAAGCCTCAACTTCAGAGTTATATGGCAAAGTGCAGGAAGTACCTCAATCAGAAACCACTCCTTTTTATCCACGTTCGCCTTATGCTGTAGCAAAAATGTATGCCTACTGGATTACTGTAAATTACAGGGAAGCTTATGGGATGTATGCCTGCAACGGTATTTTGTTTAATCATGAATCACCTATTCGAGGAGAAACTTTTGTGACACGTAAAATTACAAGAGCTACTTCAAGAATAGCTTTGGGACTGCAAGATAAATTATATTTAGGAAATCTGGATGCACAGCGTGATTGGGGACATGCTAAAGATTATGTCCGCATGATGTGGATGATACTGCAAGCCGAAGAAGCTGAAGATTGGGTAATTGCCACTGGAAAAACTACTCCTGTTCGAGAATTTGTACGAATGAGTTTTGAAGAAGTTGGTATTGAATTAGAATTTATAGGTCAAGGTATAGATGAAAAAGGGTATGTAGTATCATGCAGTAACCCCGATTATCAGATTGAACTAGGTCAAGAAGTTCTAGCAGTAGATCCAGAATATTTTAGACCTACAGAAGTAGATTTGCTGATAGGAGACCCTACGAAAGCAAAGACTAAACTTGGCTGGGAATGCCAATATGAATTATCTGAATTGGTACAAGAAATGATGCAGTCAGATTTAAAGCTGATGAGAAAAGAGCAGCTTTTAAAAGAATGTGGTTTTACTGTTTTAAATTACTTCGAATAACAGATTAAAATAAATGACTAAAAACAAACATTTTTTTCCTTCTAATTAAAAAATAAATGAAAATCAAAAATATTTGCTGTTTAGGTGCTGGTTATGTTGGCGGGCCAACAATGTCTGTTATTGCATTGAAATGTCCAGAAATTAAGGTAACTGTTGTAGATTTAAACGAAAGCCGTATTGCAGCTTGGAACGAAGAAGATTTGGATAATCTTCCTGTTTATGAGCCCGGATTAGCCGAGGTAGTTCACGAAGCGAGAGGTCGTAACTTATTCTTTTCTACTGATGTTGATAGTGCTATTGAAGCTGCAGATATGATATTTATAGCAGTTAATACTCCAACAAAAAATTATGGAGAAGGCAAAGGAATGGCCGCAGATCTAAAATTTGTAGAATTATGCGCCAGACAAATAGCCAGAATTGCTAAGAATGATAAAATTATTGTTGAAAAATCAACTCTTCCTGTTCGAACAGCAGAGACTTTACAGACTATTTTAGATCATACAGGAAACGGTTACAAGTTTGAAGTACTTTCTAATCCTGAGTTTTTAGCCGAGGGAACAGCTATTAATGATTTATTGAATGCTGATCGCGTTTTAATTGGTGGAAAACAAACGGAAAGCGGCCAAAAAGCAATTCAATCTTTAGTTGATATTTACGCAAATTGGCTTTCACCAGAACAGATTTTAACGACCAATGTATGGTCGTCAGAATTATCAAAATTAACAGCGAATGCATTTTTAGCGCAGAGAATTTCATCTATTAATGCACTATCAGCTTTATGCGAAGCCACAGAAGCAGATGTAGATGAGGTTGCCACAGCTATTGGAACTGATAGTAGAATTGGTTCTAAGTTTCTTAAAGCTTCAGTTGGTTTTGGTGGATCTTGTTTCCAAAAAGATATTTTAAACCTAGTCTATTTGTGCCGCTATTTTAATTTACCCGAAGTGGCAAATTACTGGGAACAGATCATCATTCTAAATGACTATCAAAAATACCGATTTGCAAAGAAAATTATTACTTCCCTTTTTAATACCGTCAGCGGAAAAAAAATAGCATTTTTGGGCTGGGCATTCAAAAAAGATACTAACGACACTCGAGAATCTGCTGCAATTTATGTTGCAGAACATCTAATAGAAGATGGTGCAGAAATTCATGTGTACGACCCTAAAGTTTCTGAAGAAAAAATAAAAGCCGACATGCGTTATTTGTGGGAAGAAAAAGGACTTACAGATCAGAAAATTGAATCAAAATTAAAACAAGTTTTTGTCTATCAAGCACCAACAGAAGCTGTTCATCAAGCGCACGCAATTGCTGTTTTAACAGAGTGGGATGAATTTAAAACTTACGATTGGAATTCGATTTATATCAATATGTACAAACCTGCATTTGTATTTGATGGACGTAATATTTTGGATGTTGAAAAATTAGCGTCAATTGGTTTTCAGATTAAAGGAATCGGAAAAGGTTAAACTTATTTATTGTAAAAAGAATCTATTTTTTAATCAATTTACGTCCATTACTTGAAAAATATTTTAATAAGACTCAAACAGCATCCAAAGTATGATACGTTCATCAACTGGGGAAAATTAATTTCGATAACTGGAAGCGCTCAAATTATTATACAGGCCCTAGGTTTTGCTTCTGGGATCTTAATAATCCGTTTACTGCCTGTTGAAGAGTATGCTTTTTACACCTTAGCCAATACTATGTTAGGAACAATGACAGTTCTTGCCGATGGTGGTATTACAACAGGAGTTATGGCTCTAGGAGGAAAAGTTTGGGATGATAAAGAAAAAATGGGAATTGTTTTAGCAACGGGTTTAGATTTAAGAAAAAAGTTTGCAATTGCAAGCTTATTAGTCTCTGTGCCAATTCTATTTTATCTCTTATTACATAATGGAGCAAGCTGGATGGTTTCGGTTCTTATTGCAATAGCATTGATTCCAGCTTTTTATGCTGCTTTGTCCGATTCGTTATTGGAAATTATTCCAAAATTAAATCAAACTATTCTGCCTTTACAAAGAAATCAAATTGAAGTCGGAATTGGAAGATTAATATTATCAGGCTTAACTATGTTTATTTTTCCGTGGGCCTTCATAGCTGTTATAGCTGCAGGAATCCCTAGAATTTGGGGAAATATTGGTTTAAGAAAAATTGTTTACACTATGGCTGCTAAAGAGCAACAAACGGATATAGAAGTTAGAAAAGAAATTATACATTTAGTAAAACGTATTTTACCTACCTCTATTTATTATTGCCTATCTGGGCAGATTACTATTTGGTTGATTTCTATTTTTGGAAATACAACTTCCTTGGCACAATTGGGCGCTTTGAGCAGATTGAGCGTAATGCTGTCTATTTTTAGTGCAATAATTGCAACATTAATTATCCCTCGTTTTGCAAAATTAACATCAAATAAATATCTATTACTGAAACGTTTTTTTCAAATAATGGGACTTTTGATTATTCTGTTAAGTATAATTGTTCTTATAGTTTATTTATTGCCAACGCCAATTTTATGGCTGCTTGGTGATGCTTACAAAGGACTTCCATTTGAACTATTACTAAGTATCGTTAGCAGCTGCATTGGATTATTAGGAGGAATTGTTTTTAACTTATACAGTTCACGAGGCTGGGCTATGTCGCCTATTGCACTAATACTTATTAATTTACTGGCCATTATTATATCTGCAGGTATGCTGGATTTAGGTAGTTTGAGAGGTGTTTTGTATTTCAATATTGTTTTAGGATTAGTTGCATTAATTCAAACAGTTTTGTTTTGTACCTATAATATTCTTCTTGTCAAAAATGAATAATACGAAGCATCCCAGTAAAGTCGCGTTGATCTATAATAAAATTAGTAGTATCAGCTACTCATTCTCGTTTTTTCTCCTGAAAATTAGAGGACTGCAGGGAGGGAGGGATTCAAAAATAGAAAGTGTTACCTGCAATTGGCCCAACAAATTATTACTAGGTCGTGAATGTGAAATACAAAAGGGTGTCGATTTTAGGATATGGCATCCTTTTAATGATAATTGTTACATAAAATTAGGCAATAAAGTATTTATTGGTCATGCCTGCGAATTTGTCTGCAATGAAAAAATCATAATTGGAAACAACTGTCTCATTGCAAGTAAAACAACTATAAATAATACTGGACATGAATATAAAAGTAATGCCAATATTAATACGCAGCCAACAACCAGCGAACCAGTAATTTTAGAAGATGATGTCTGGATTGGAACTTCATGCGTTATATTACAAGGAGTTACAATAGGTAAAGGCTCTATAATAGCGGCAGGTTCAGTAGTAAATAAATCTATACCCGCGAATGAAGTTTGGGCGGGAGTACCCGCACGTTTCATAAAAAAAAGAATATAAAATATGGTTTCATCTATTTGCACCTTATTCGAGGGACATTACCATTATGGAGTTGCTTCACTTTCAAATTCGCTGTATAATCAAGGATTTCGTGGAATCATTTATGTAGGTTATCGTGGAGAATTACCTAATTGGGCACAAAATGGAAGACGAGAATCTATTGGAAAATGGAAAGAAGCAGTTACATTCATTCCAACTGAAGGTATTCAGCTTATTTTTTTACTCTTAGATACTACATATAGTCTAACAAATTATAAACCAGATTTTATGCTGGATTTATGGGAAGGTCCCGCTAAAAACGCTGAAGCATTATTTTATTTTGATCCAGATATTGTGGTTAATGATTCATGGACTTGTTTTGAACAATGGGTTAATTGCGGTGTAGCACTTTGTGAAGATGTTGATTCTCCTTTTCAGGAATTTCATCCCCGAAGAATGGGCTGGAGAAAATACTTTAAAAAATACAACATCGAATTACAATATAAAAATCAAATATATGTCAATGGTGGTTTTATAGGCCTTCTTAAAAAAGACATTAATTTTGTGACTTTGTGGGTGCAGCTTCAAAAACATATGGCAGCTGCAATAGGAGGTTTAGAGAATTCTATATTTTCAAATCAAAGTTACAATTCAACAATATTGAAAATGGAAGGTTTTACCATTTTTGATAAATCAGATCAAGATGCTCTTAATGCTGCTATTGAAGCCTATCCCGAAAACGTCAGCTATCTCGGAAAAGAAGGAATGGGGTTTGAATCGAAACATATAACAATGTATCATGCATTAGGAAGTCCTAAACCTTGGAAAACAAGACATTTTGTAAGAGCCTTAAGTGGAAGAATACCTAGAAAAGAAGATGTTGTTTATTGGGAAAATACAAACAGTCCGATAACAGCACATTCTAAATGGAAAATTAGTCAAAAAAAGGCAAGTATTAAAGCAGCTAAGTTTATCGGAAGATTTTATAAAGCCTAAAAGAATACCTTCTTTCGAGAATATTGTGTTTATAAATTGATTTAACAAAAATATATTTTATGAAAGTATATATTTTATCCGCCTATGATGAAAGCCAGTATAATTTTGCATTTCAAAATTTAAAAAAATCGAGCCAGTACGATCCATTTAAAAAATATGTTTTAGCAGATAATCCTGAGTCAGCAGATCTTATAATCTTTGTCGAACACCATCCAGGCGATGACCCTTATTTTTTTAAAGTATTAAAACACCCAATATATAAATTATATAAAAAGAAATGCTATTTGTATCATGATAGTGATGAACATTTAACGCTGATGCCAACTATTTCGCCATCAGTCTGCAATTCGAGTTTTAATAAAAAAATGCATCATCCCTATCATTATTTGGAGCAGATTTCGACAAACCCGTACATTCAATATATTCCTGATAAAATAGACAAAAAGAAATATTTATTTTCTTTTATGGGAGCTTCCAGAACTTATCCTGCAGTAAGAGAAGAAATAATTAAGCGTTTTAATGGAGATGAAAATATACATGATACCAAAGATTACAATTCTTGGGAATTAAACGAGGAAGACCGCAACAAGTATTTTGAAAAATACGCTGAAATTTTATTTCAAAGTAAATTCATATTATGCCCGCGCGGTATCGGTCCAAGTTCTTACAGACAATATGAAAGTATGAAAATGGGAATTGCCCCAGTAATAATTTCAGATGAATGGGTAGAATGTGAAGAGATTGATTGGGAAACTTGTTCTATTCGAATCAAAGAAAAAGACGTAGATCAAATTGAAAATATCCTTAAAAGCAGAGAAGAAGAATGTTTGGAATTGGGAATAAATGCAAGAAAGAACTACGAAAAATATATGTCATTTGAAAATCAGTTTCATTTCCTTTCAAATGCGGCAGCCAAATTACATGCTTTAAGAAACGACCTTTCTTATCGTGATTATTTAATTGAGTATTTAAGGTTTTTTGAACCTTTTCATTTTCGGAATCTCTTGAGATATTATAAAAATAAATATATAAAATGAAAATTCTTTTCATCTGTGGATCTCTCGAACCAGGAAAAGATGGTGTCGGAGATTATGCACGCCGCTTATGCGGGGAACTTATTAGAATAGGACATGTAGTAAACATATTATCGTTGTGTGATCATCAGGCTGTTTCTTTTTTGTCAGAATTTCAGGAAATTGAAGGAACCAAAGTCAGCGTAAATCGAATTCCTTTGGCAGCTACAAATCTCCAAAGACTAAAATTGACGCAACATGTTGTAAATAATTTTAAACCACAATGGATTTCTCTACAATATGTGCCCTATAGTTTTAATCCAAAAGGACTGCCTTTTTGGCTTCCATCTTTTTTAAAAAAATTACAAGGAAATCACAAATGGCATATTATGTTTCATGAATTATGGCTGGGAATTGATACCGAGTCTTCATTTAAACATAAATGTATTGGTAAAGTACAGCAGTGGATTGTCAAAAAAGTAATTAACAGTACCAATCCTTACTATGTGAATACACAGAATAAGCTTTACCAGTATTTTCTTCAATCTCATAATATAGAGGCAGACATTTTACCCATTTGCGGCAACATACCTGTTACAGCTGTTAAGAGTAAACAGAATAAATTTACTCAACTAGTATTGTTCGGGACAATTCATCCAGGCGCTTTTTTTAAAGATTTTATAAGTGATGTAGCAAGTCTTAAAAGCAATTTAGGCAAACCGATAAAATTTGTTTTTATCGGAAAAAATGGTGCTGAACTTTTTAACTATATAAATATATTAGAAAATATAGGTATAGAATACGAAGTAATGGGTATACAGCCTGAAACTGTAATTTCTCAGGTACTAATTGACAGCGATTTCGGAATATCGACAACGCCCTATTTCCAAACCGAAAAAAGCGGTGTTTTTGCAGCGTACAAAGAACATCAGTTAAATACTATTTGTGTTTCTCGCGAATGGACACCTACAAAAGGACATTACAATGTACCAAACATTATTAAATACGAGAAAAACAATTTGAAATTAAACCCAATTACGGTTCAAGTTTTTGATTTAAATTCTTTGGCAGATCAGTTTATAAAATCAATATCCATCTCATGAAAATTCTTATTTATCATCCTTCAGGAAACAGTAATGTACGTGCTATTGCAAAAGGGTTTTTAACTCAGGGGGTTCTATATCAATTTCATACTTCAATTGCTGTTTTTCCCAATAATTTTTGGCATAAAATAGCAAATTTAAAAGGTTTGGGAGATATAAGAAGACGTTCTTTTGATTCTGGATTACAGGCTTATACAGAAGTTTATCCGATACAAGAATTGGGCAGAATGGTAGCTTCCAAATTAAGCCTAAGTTCTTTAATCAAATCAGAAACTGGTTTTTTTTGTGTAGACAGAATCTATCAAAATTTAGATAAAAAAATTTCAAAAAAACTTCTAAATGCAAAAAAAAATGGATTAACTGCTGTTTATGCTTATGAAGATGGGGCTTTAGAAACTTTTACTGCCGCTAAGAAATTAGGCTTAGAATGTATTTATGATTTACCAATTGCCTATCATACTCTTTTGCAAGAATTATTGCGTGAAGAAGCTGCTAGAAAACCAAATTGGGCTTTTACATTGGGCGGCGGAATTAATGATAGCGTTCAAAAATTAGAAAGAAAAAGAAAAGAATTAGAATTAGCAGACACAATAATTGTTGCAAGTGATTTTGTACGGCAATCACTTCCTAATTGGGCAAAGGGAAAGAAAATAATCCAATCTCCTTTTGGAACTCCATTTTCATCCGTTCAATTTGATTTGGAAGAAAAGGACGCTGACAAAAAACTCAGAGTTTTATTTGTAGGTTCAATGACGCAGCGCAAAGGCTTAAGTGATTTATTTGACGCGATAAAATTAGTCGATTCTTCAAAAGTTGAATTAGTAGTTCTAGGTTCACTAGCCGCACCGCTTTCTTTTTATGACGACCAGTTACAATTTACTTATGAGCCTACAAGATCACATGATCTAGTTTTAGAATTGATGAAATCCTGTGATGTTTTTTGTCTTCCTTCTATTGTTGAAGGCAGGGCTTTAGTAATTCAAGAAGCAATGAGTCAAGGTCTGCCAATAATTATTACAGCAAATACAGGAGCAGAAGATTTAGTAATAAGCGAAGAAACAGGCTTTTTGGTTCCAATTAGAAATCCAGAAGCTATTGCAGAAAAAATAAATTGGTTTTTAAAACATAGAGATAAAATTTTTCAAATGGGTAAAAATGCCAAACAACTAGCAGATACTTACAGCTGGGACAGCTATGCCGATAAAATTTATAATGTTTTAAGCTCTAAAAGCAATTAGTTAGAAATGAAAGATAACAGCAATAATAGTAAAAAATTGGGCTCGATAAAAATAGCGATATGGCTGTATTTTTTCTTGTGGATTTTTGAAGGAGCACTGCGTAAATGGGTTCTTCCGAGTTTAGCGACTCCATTGCTTATTGTACGTGACCCTATCGCAATATTTATAATCGCTAGAGCTATTTATCTAAATGTGAAATTTTTAAATGGATATGTAGTTTCCTCTTTCATCATAACACTTCTAGCATTAATTGTCACACTTACTTTTGGTCATGGTAATTTGTTTGTCGGAGTTTATGGCGCACGTATAATGCTGCTTCATTTTCCTTTAATTTTTATTATTGGCGCTGTTTTTACAAAACAAGATATTCTAAAAATGGGTTATGCATTATTAGCAGCAAATATCGCGATGACAGTAATTGTTTACCTGCAATTTATAAGTCCTCAGACGGCTTTTATAAATAGAGGTATAGGAGGAGAAGGAAGCGCTGGCTTTTCGGGTGCAATGGGATATTTTAGGCCTCCGGGTACTTTCTCATTTATTACAGGACTTGCCTCTTTTTACATTACAGCTTCCGTTTTTGTCTTTTATTTTTGGTTATCAAAAGAGCCTGTTTCTAAGATTCTGCTTTACACCAGTACACTAGCATTAATATTCAGTCTGCCTTTAACAGTAAGCAGAACTGCCGTTGGAGGAGTTATTTTAGTAGGCGTTTTTGCTTTTATTGGTTCTGCAACAAGTTTTAAGAAGATAATGAAAGTGGTTTTGACAATTGTTGTATTGTTTGGTTTGTTCGCTGTTTTACAAAGTACCACAACAGTTTTTAATTTAGGAACAGAGGTTTTTATGAGCAGGGTTGATACTGCGAGCGGTCAAAGCGGTGGATTTGAGGAGTCTTTCTTCTCAAGAATTCTTGGCGATTTTGTTAGGCCAATAGTAAACCTGTTAAACCTGCCATTGTTTGTTGGTAAATTAGGAATGGGTACTAATGCAGGTGCGCAGATGTTGTCTGGAAGCAATACTTTTTTAATTGCTGAAGATGAGTTAGGAAGAGTCGGCGGGGAACAAGGTCTTCTTTTAGGAGGTGGACTAATTTTCTTAAGATTGGTTTTGGCAGTTAATTTGTTTTTAAAATCGATAAGACTGCCCCAAGAAGATAAAATATTACCATTAACACTTTGTGGAACAGCATTGTATCTAATTGTTTTAGGACAATGGGCACAGCCAAGTATGTTAGGTTGTTCTGTTCTTACAGTAGGTCTTTTAGCGGCGAGTTTAAATATGAATTTGAAAACAGAAAAATGAAAATAATATTATTTACGCATCCGTCTTTTTTAGGTCATAAAAGCATGCCTCGATTTGCTCAAATGATTACTGCGGGAATGAAACAAAAAGGACACGACTTGACAGTATGGAGTCCAAAAGCTTTTTTTTTCAAACTTTCTTTTAAAAAGCCAATTCTCGAAAAGTGGTTTGGTTATATGGATCAGTATGTTATTTTTCCAATTGAAGTCAAATTGAGATTATTGAATTGCTCTAAAGAAACACTCTTTGTTTTTTCGGACAATGCTTTGGGGCCATGGGTGCCTCTGGTACAAAAAAGATATCATGTCGTACACTGCCATGATTTTTTGGCGCAAAAATCAGCATTTGGTCTGTTACAGGAAAATAAAACAGGAGTAACTGGAAAATACTATCAGAAATTTATTTTTTCGGGATATAGAAAAGCGAGAAACTTTATATCAATTTCTAAAAAAACGCAAGTTGACTTACACGCTTTATTAGAAAAAAATCCAGAAGTATCCAGAGTGGTATATAATGGAATGAATCAAAACTTTGAGCCGGCAAAAGACTATCATACTGTGAGAGAGAAATTGTCAAATCAATATAATATCGATTTATCTGAAGGATATATTCTGCATGTTGGCGGTAATGCTTTTTATAAAAATAAATTGGGAGTTCTTGAAATTTACGACCAATTGGTTAAAGATTTTAAAGTCGAAATACCATTGATTTTGGCTGGAGAATCTCCTACAAAAGAAATGATTGCCTTTAAAGAAAAGTCCATAGCATCTCAATCTATTTATTTTATAAATAATAGTGACGATTTGCAATTGCAGCAGTTATATCAAGGCGCTGCTGTTATGCTTTTTCCATCATTATACGAGGGCTTTGGATGGCCTATAGTGGAAGCGATGGCTTCAGGAAGTTTAGTAATTACAACTGATGAAGACCCAATGAAAGAAGTAGCTGCAGATGCAGGTTTTTATATTCCAAAAAAACCTAATGATTCAGAAAAATTATTAGACTGGAAAATGATTACTTCCAAAGAGTTGGAAAGAGTAATTCATTTTAGTCCAAAAGAAAGAAGAGACGCTGTCTGTAAATCAATTTTGCGTTCAAAAGAATTTTCAGCACAAGGTTTTGTTGATTCAATAGAAGCCATTTACCAAGAAATTTTACAAGATAAATGAAAGTAGTTCACTATATAGCCAGTATTGATAAAAGCGGTGGCGGCACCACAGAGTATATGCGTCTTTTGAGTAAAGCTTTAAATAAAGACACCTCCTTTATAATCGCGACAGGAATTTCTAAACAGCCTATAAATATAGATGGAGTTTCGATAAAGTTTTTCGATGGAAACTTATTGCGTTGGTTTTCTTTAATAAAAGAATTTCGTGTTTTCCTTCAAAATGAAAAACCAGATGTTGTACATATTAATGGAATCTGGAGCCCGCAAAATTGGGGTTTTCAGAAAGCAGCACAGCAGTTAAAAATAAAAGTTGTTTTGTCTCCTCACGGTATGCTAGAATCTTGGATAATTCAGCACAATCCTTTGAAAAAAAAAATTGCACTTTTCTTATTTCAGAATAAGGCAATTAAGAAAGTAGACCATATTCATGCCACTGCCCAGATGGAAAAAGACAGTATTCGAAAACTAAAATTTAGTAACAATATTACAATCATTCCTAATGGCATTGATTTAAGTGAATCAGTAAGCAGTAAAGAAGAGTACGGAACTCGTAAAATGGTTTTTCTATCTCGCATTCATCCCAAAAAAGGCATTGAAATATTGTTAGAAGCCTGGCGAAATTGTGACACTAAAGACTGGAACCTTGAAATTGCCGGGAACGGAGACGAAGATTATATAGTGAGTTTAATCCAGAGCGCTCAGGATCTTGAAAATGTACGTTTTGTTGGTGCTCTTTATGAAGAAGAAAAATGGAATTTTCTCCGTTCGGCAGATGTAATGGTTCTGCCAACACATAGTGAAAATTTTGGTATAGTAGTAGCCGAAGCATTAGCAGTAGGCGTTCCAGTAATTACAACAACGGGAACACCTTGGCAGGATTTGGAAAATTACAATTGCGGCTGGTGGATTGATTTATCGGTTGAAAATTTAAAAGCAACATTATTAAACGTCTTTAATACATCGATAGATGAGTTGAAGCAAATGGGAAGTAATGGTAAAAATATAGTCAAAGAAAAATACGACATAAAAGCAATAGGAAAAAATATGATTGAATTATATAATACCATTTAAGACATGAAAATAACTATAGTTCAGGGCGCTTTTATACCAGTTCCTCCAATATTAGGCGGAGCAGTCGAAAAAATATACTTTAAGTTAGGACAGGAATTTGTGAATTTGGGACACGAAGTAATACATATCAGCAGAACCCATCCATCATTAGAAGATAAAGAAAACATAAACGGGGTATCACATATTCGAGTTAAAGGTTTTTCAACACCAAAAAGTTTACTGATTTTAAAGTTTTATGACTTAATATATACTTTACGAACATTAAAACATATTAACAGTGACATTGTAGTGTCTAATACGTTTTGGCTGCCTATTTTTTTTAGAAATAAAACAAAAGGTAAAATTTATGTCAGTGTAGAGCGAAGACCAAAATGGCAGATGAAATTTTATACAAACGTGAGTAAATTTAGAGCCTGCTCTCCAATGATTTTTGATTTAGTTAAAGAAAAAATTAAACCTGAATATCATAACAAAGTCTCTTACATTCCAAATCCTGTTCCTTTTCAATTAAAAGATTTTAAGACCGAAAAGACTAACAGTATTTTATTTGTTGGGCGCCTCGATAAAGAAAAAGGCGTACATATTTTAATAGATGCTTTTAACAGTATTCCAGAGCATATTTCTAGAAATTGGACATTAAATATTGTAGGTCCCTGGGAAGCAGCAGAAGGCGGGGGAGGTTTAGTTTACTATCAAAACTTAAAAAACAAAAAAGGAAATGTAAATTTTGCAGGTTCGGTTTACGATCAAGATGCACTATCCAAATTCTATTTTGATTCTAAAATTTTTTGTTACCCGATACAGGACGGAACTGGTGATGCGGGTCCCGTAGCTCCTCGAGAAGCAATGTCGTACGGATGCGCAACCATTCTTTCTAATCACGATTGTTTTAATGAATATGCTCTTGACGAAATAAACTGTCTAAGATTTAATCAAAGCAATGAAGACCAGATAGAACAGCTTACCAGCCAATTAATAAGGCTCATGACTGACTCAGAACTTCGTGAAAAAATTTCTTTAAACGGAAGAAAAGTTTTTGATGATTTTTCTACTTCTAAAATAGCCAAAATGTTTATTGATGACTTTCAATCAGTATTAAATGAATAGTACCACTATAGAATACAGCCAAAATTCGCCTTATGATTCACCATGGACTATATCTCATCGAGTAAAAATGCTGCTTTGGGAATATGTCTGGTTATTGTTTTGCAGCTGGACACCAAAACCAGCTAATTCGTGGAGATTGTTCTGGCTCAGATTATTTGGATGCACAATTTATGGAAAGCCATTTGTTCATCAAAGGGCAAGAATTCAAATTCCGTGGAATTTAATATTACATGATCATGCCTGTTTGGGAGATAGAGCCAACGCTTATACACTTGGAGTTATAGAAATATTTGAGCACGCCACTGTTGGACAAGAAGTATACTTATGTACAGGAACCCATGCATTTGAGAATCCTGCTATGAACTTAATAACAAAAAAAATAACAATTCAAAAAGGAGTATTTATTGGTGTAAGAGCCATTGTAATGCCGGGAATAACAATAGAAGAAAATGCTATTGTAGGTGCAGGAAGTTTAGTTACCAAAAATGTCGATAAAAATACAATAGTTGCAGGAAATCCTGCCAAATTTATAAAAACTAGAAGCTTTGAATAAAATTCCAATTACTGTAATCGTTTCTGTCAAAAACGAAGCTTTGAATTTGCCATCTTGTTTGGATAAATTAAAGCGATTTGATCAAATCATAGTGGTAGACTCTGGAAGTACTGATGATACTCCAGTTATCGCTGTCGCTAAAGGAGCCGAAGTACTTCAATTTAAGTGGAACGGTAAATTTCCTAAAAAACGAAATTGGGCACTCCAAAATGCAAACCTTCGCCACGAATGGATTTTGTTTTTGGATGCAGATGAATTTGTTACCGAAGAATTTGTTAGTGAAGTGGGATTTAAAACCCAAGATCCTACTTATAATGGCTACACCATACAGTTTGAAAACTATTTTATGGGCAGAAAACTTAAGTATGGATATGGATTCCAAAAGTCGGCTCTTTTTAAGAAATCCAAAGGATCATACGAAAAAATTGAAGAAGATTTGTGGAGTCATTTAGACATGGAAGTTCATGAACATCCTATTATAGAAGGAAAAGTTGGAATTATAAAAGCAAAGGTTATTCATAAAGATTTTAAAAACTTAGAACATTATATAGCCAAACACAATGCTTATTCTACTTGGGAAGCTCAAAGGTATCTGCAGCTAAAACAATCCAAAAACGAACATTTATCGTTCAATCAAAAAATTAAATATAGTCTTCTTAATACGGGCTTACTTCCAGCAGTCTATTTCATGGGAGCTTACTTTTTAAAACTAGGATTTTTAGACGGTAAAGAAGGTTTTTATCTGGCACGTTTTAAATCACATTACTTTTTTCAAATTCAAACTAAAGTAAATTCAATCAAAAATAACATAGAATAAATATGAAAAGAATATTGATAACTGGCGGTGCTGGATTTGTAGGTTCACATTTGTGCAAAAGATTATTGAATGAAGGTAATGAAGTGATCTGTCTGGACAATTACTTTACAGGAGCAAAATCTAATATTATTGATTTATTGGATAATCCTTATTTTGAAATGGTAAGACACGACATTACAGAACCATATTATGCTGAAGTTGATGAAATATACAATCTTGCGTGTCCTGCATCTCCCGTACATTACCAGTATAACCCAATAAAAACAATAAAAACTTCTGTAATGGGAGCCATTAATGTGCTCGGATTGGCAAAACGTGTAAATGCTAAAGTATTGCAGGCCAGTACAAGTGAAGTTTACGGAGATCCTCTTGTACATCCTCAAACCGAAAATTATTGGGGACACGTAAACCCAATAGGAATTCGTTCTTGTTATGATGAAGGCAAGCGCTGCGCCGAAACTTTGTTTATGGATTATCACAATCAAAATAAAGTGGCTATTAAAATAATTCGAATTTTCAATACTTATGGGCCTAATATGAATCCGGCAGACGGAAGAGTAGTTTCTAATTTTATTGTACAGGCATTACAGGGAAAAGATATTACCATTTTTGGAGATGGTTTACAAACCCGCTCTTTTCAATACGTTGATGATTTAGTAGAAGGGATGGTAAGAATGATGAATTCTGATCCTTCATTTTTAGGACCAGTAAATCTTGGAAACCCAAATGAATTTACAATGCTTGAGCTGGCTCAGGCAATTATTGAATTGACAGGCTCAAAATCAAAAATTATTCATATGGATCTGCCTCAAGATGATCCAAAACAAAGACAGCCAGATATTTCTTTGGCAAAAAACAAACTTAATGGCTGGGAACCTAAAATACAATTAAATGAAGGTTTGGTAACCACAATTAATTACTTTGACAAACTATTGTTAAACCAATAGTAGACTTCTTTTTACAAAATACACCATTTATTTCTACTGTTTATTTCTCCTAATTTCCTTATTAAGGAAACAGATTTTTGCACCCGCTAATTTCAAGCCTTCGTTTTTGTGCTTTTAACGAGTATTGTGGTGCTTCGTCGAGAACATTTTTTAGTAAAACACCTTTGTTTTAATTTTAACTTGAAATTGTGAAAGACAGTAGACTATGAAAAATATTTATCATTTAAAAAATAATTATTATGAGAGTTACTATAATCACGGTTTGTTACAATCGCAAGAATACTATTGAGCAAGCAATCAAAAGCGTGCTGGAACAAAATTATAATGATATCGAATATATTATTATTGATGGAAATTCTACAGACGGAACAAAAGAAATTATTGAAACTTATAAAGATAAGCTAAGCCAATATATTTCGGAACCTGATAAAGGTATGTACGATGCGATAAATAAAGGATTAAAATTGGCTACTGGAGATGTAATTGGTTTGATGCACTCTGATGATGAATTTTATGACAAAAACGCCATCTCAAAAATCGCAGCCCGTTTTAATTTTGACCCCAGTATAGACGGAGTTTACGGCGATGGAGTTTATGTTTCAAATGATAAAAATGAACGCTTGATTCGAGATAGGATAGGAGGTGTTTTTAGTCTGAAAAAAATTAAAGAAGGCTGGCTGCCATTGCATCCTACAGTCTACCTAAAGAAAAGCATAATTGATAAAAATGGTTTTTATAATCTCGATTTTAAAATAGCTTCTGATACCGAGTTTTTGCTTCGTTATTTGTACAAATACGAAATTAGAATGAGCTACATCAATTCTTATATAGTTAAAATGAGAATGGGAGGCATGAGTACCAGTTTTAAAAGGGCTTTTGAGGTTTTAAAAGAAGATTATAGAATTTATAAATTTCACGGCTTAGCTGCAATTGGAACTGTCTTTTTAAAAAAAACAATTGCCTTGAAACAGTATATAGTTCACTAATAGGAAAGGATTAATTTTTGTAATTATCGTTTTTTTAGAAGTATATAAAGCATCAGTAAAATTTGGATTCGCGGAATTTAAAGTGATTAAAGAATACTAATATATACCACAATTAACATGAAGAAAATTTTCCTTTTGATAATTTTACTGCCTTTATTGATGCTCGAATCTTGTACCACAAAGAAGCAAATGTTGTATTTACAAGATTTGGACAGCTATACAAATTCTACAATAAATTATACTTCGCCTAAAATACAACCTAACGATATTTTGAAAATTGATGTTGGTGATCTTAATCCACTAGTTGCGGCACCTTTTAATATTACCAGTAGTACAAGTGCGCAGCAAAGCTCTGTAGAAATGATGAAACTGTCAGGCTATTTAGTTAATCCTCAAGGAACTATTATGATGCCTATTTTAAATGAAGTTAAAGTAGGAGGTTTAACGCCAGCTAATGCAGAAATCAAAATTAAAGAACGCTTGATTAACGAGAATTATCTCGTTAATCCTACGGTACAGGTAAGAGTTTTGAATAATAAATTTACGATTTTGGGAGAAGTAAATGCTCCTGGAGTAATTTCTTTTACAGAAGAATCTATAAGCTTACTTGATGCGCTGGGACTGGCGAAAGATTTAACCTATTCTGGAATTCGAAAAGATATAAAACTGATAAGAGAAGTTGATGGAAAACGTTTGGTTTACCATGTTGATTTGACCACGGCTTCCTGGATGTCAAATCCAAATTTTAGAATCAGACAAAATGATGTTATTGTCGTAACCCCAAATAAACTAAAAGTAAATAGCGGAGGAGTAATAAAAGATCCATTGCAATTGCTGGGGATAGTAGCTTCTCTTGCAGCTCTTATTATAGTGATTGCAAATTAAAAATTGACAAAAGTGTAAAATAAAGTATATAAATAGTTCCGTTTTGGATTTGAAAATATACTTGTTGGCAGTAAAGCAACTGTATTTAATTAATTAAATAGTTATGGATTTTAAAAAAGAATTTTTAAAGTATTTTCAATATTGGCCTTGGTTTTTGCTGAGCTTGATTTTGTTTGTTGGTGCTGCGTTTATTTTTATTAAAGTAGTGCCGTCAACATACGAAACTTCAGCTACGATCTTTCTGGACAAAAAACAAGAAGACCAAACGAAGATAATTACTATCAGTACAGATAAAAAAAGTAATGAAGATAAATTGGAAGACGAAATTCGACTAATAACATCCAATGAGTTTTTGCTGGATGTAGTTAAGAATTTGAATTTAAATTTCACTTATTATGAAAAAGTATTTACAGTACAAAACAATAATATAAATGAAGTTCCCTTTGTTTTAATACCTACTGTTTCTAAAGATTCATTACCGCAGATTTCGTATGAAATTAAAATAGATAAAAGCGGTTTTATCATAACTAACCCAGACACAGAAAGAATTTATAATGTAAAAGGTTATGAAGGAAAAGAAGCTGTTTTTGGTTTACCTTTTAAGATTGAATTATCTGCTAAAGCAAAGAAAAATCCAGCTTACTATTTTGACAATGAATATAAAGTAAGTCTTCAGTCTACCGTTGAAGCTTTAAGACAATTAAAAGCATCTCTTGTTGTTTTATCTGATGAAAATGCAAAAGGAGTGCTGGAACTTAAACATATTGGATCAAGTCCAGATCGTTCCAGAAAGATATTGAGCGAAATCATTGTTCAGCTAGATAAAAGTATTGTCAGCAATAAGCAAAAAGTATTTAGAAATACCGTTTCATATTTAAATCAAAGGATAAAAAATTTCACAAAAGAAAAAGATTCGATTGAAAGCGTAAAAGAAAAATACCTGCAAAATAATGATATTGGTGTAATGGACAACTATATTGTGGAGCAAACCTCCGATAGAAGTCAGAAAAAGGAGAGCTCAATGCTCAACGAAAAACAAATAGCACTTACCAATTTTGCAATTAATGATATTAGACAATCTGGTCCTACTCAAAGTGTAGGTGCAAATTACAATTTGGAATCTACTACAGTCAATCAGATGCTTGTAAATTACAATGCAAAACTTATGGACAGCCAATTGATCCTGCAAAGGGCGCAAAGTAATAATCCGGCATATATTAGTTTAGTAACCCAATTAAAGATCCAAAAACAAGAAATACTAAATAGTTTGGAAGGTTATTTAAATTTTTTAAATCAAACAAGCAGAACCAATAGATCAGAGCAGAGTATCGCTGATGCGAAGGTAAAAAGTATTCCGACAAAAGATAAAGTGCTGGGTAACATAAACAGTAACCTTATTACAAAAGAGGAAACTTACGTAGCATTACTACAAAAGAAAGAAGAAGCAGTTTTAAATGGTGCTATTTTAGAGTCAAACTTAAAAACTCTAAACGCGCCTGAAACAAATTATTCTGCAATTTTCCCACAGCCAAAAGCATTTATGCTGGGTGCATTTTTGTTAGGTTTACTGGTTCCTTTTGGAATCACTTATGTTCGTTTATACTTGGATACCAAAATACATAATGAAGAAGATATTCAGAAAGTATTTACTGATATCCCTATTTTAGGACATATTCCTAAAATAAATGTCAGCGAAAAATTAGACAATACAGCTACTTCTCGTTCTTTGATAGCGGAAGCTTCTAGGGCATTAGTTTCAAATATCTCCTATTTACTGCCAAGGAAAAAGGACAGTAGAGGAAGTGTAATATTGTTTACGTCATCTATTCAAGGAGAAGGAAAATCATTTTGCGCTTTTCATAATGCTATAACGGTTAGTAATCTCAATAAAAAAGTACTGTTAATAGGGGTCGATTTAAGAAATCCTCAATTGCATGACTATTTCAGTGTAAACAGAAAAGGATTAGGTCTTTCTAATTTTTTAGCCAATAAAAGTGACGACTGGAAAGAATTCTTGCAAACAGACACGAAGTTTTCTAAAAATCTTGATGTTTTGTTTGCTGGAGAAACTCCGCCAAATCCTTCTCAATTAATTACTAATTCTAATTTTGAATCATTGATTGAAGAGGCAAGAGATATTTATGATTTTATAATTCTAGATACCGCCCCAGTACAAATAGTGTCTGATACACTCAACTTTAGTTATCTGGCAGATGTCACAGTATTTGTGGTTAAATACGATTACACCGATAAGAGCAATTTAGAGCAGGTAAGTAATTTAATTAAAAAAGAACAGTTAAAAAATGTTGGAGTTGTTATAAACGGTGTAAATATGAAAACGGCATACGGATATGGTTATGGAGTTAGCTACGGTTATCAATATCAAGAAGTAAAAGTAAAAAAGCCTTGGTATAAAAGAAATGTTGCTATAAAAGAGGCCTGAGAAATACAGAGTGTATTTACTAAAATTAAATAATATAAAATGTTTCATAAAATAGTTCTATTGTTATTATTCTTAGTTATTGTAGCTGTTTTTTATTTTTCGTGGTTATCAGATCCAGGTTTTGCAGGAGAAACCTATTTACCAAGATGGCTTTTAAATTGGAGTAATCAATATTATAATTTGCGTACAGCTGTTCCATTTTTAGCTTTAGGTTTTCTGTTAGAAGTTTATACGGAACACAGCAGTTTAGATGAATTAAATAATAATAAAAAATTGAATTTCATACAAAATATAGTTTTTGCAGCAATAATTGTCTGCATAGCTGAGGGCGGGCAATTTGTGATTCAAAGAAGAAGTCCTGATTTAGCAGATGTTTTTTATGGAATTACCGGAAGTATAGCAGGAGCATTAGGGTACAATCTATTGAAAAAATTAAAAAATGCGAAACAGACATAAATTTACTTTCATAATGTGTTGTGCTATAGTAGACATGATCGCGATGGTCTTTGGTACTGTACTATTTTTGAATTTTGCGACAGAAGAGAATATGGGCTGGAATGGCTTGTTTCTCAATAAGATGATTCCGATCACTATTTTAAGCTGGCTGTTTTCAGTTACTTATTTTCAACTGTATCGAGTAGACGTTCTTTTTAGTTTAGATGAATTTTTCCGCAACAGCTGGCGTGCTTTCTTTACACAAAGAGTTCTATGGCATAGTTACATTTTCATTTTTCAGGACGATGTTTTGTATTTTTTTGGCAGTAAAGCCAATTTAATTCAGCTGAGTTTTTTACTGTCTTATTTTTTATTATCCAGAATCTTGTTTACCGTAGTAATAGGAAAAATAAAAGGCTGGGTTTTTAAACAATATACTGTTGCAATTTGGGGCTTTAACAAAACAAGTATAGAATTGGCTTCTCATTTAGAAAACAATTCCTTCTTTATCAATTTTGTTGGAATCCTGAATGAAAATTCATCGATAGAATACACAACTAATGAGGAATTTACTTTTGCACTTTTCGATGCAATCGAAAATGCCTCTGAAAACAATATAAATGAATTATACATTGTTACAAAACCTGATTTTATTTCAGATTTGAATTATTTCTTTGAGCTTGGTGATAAGCATTGTATGCGTTTGAAATTTGTTCCAGATTTCTCATCCATTTCAAAAAAGCATTTTAACTCAACTCATTTAAATAATTTTCATGTAATTAAGCCCCGTTTTGAGCCTTTACAAAATGCTTATAACAGATTGGCAAAAAGAGTATTTGATCTTGCTTTCAGCATTTTTGTGATAGTTTTCATCTTATCATGGCTGTATCCTTTATTGGCTTTAATAATTAAAAAACAAAGTAAAGGGCCGGTATTATTCAAACAAATGCGAACAGGCAAAAAGAATCAGCACTTTTGGTGTTATAAATTTCGAAGCATGTATACAAATGTTGGAGACGAAACCCAACAGGCTCAAAAAGGAGACAGCCGAATTACACCAATAGGAAAATTTATACGCCGAACCAGTTTAGATGAAATGCCTCAATTTTTTAATGTTTTGATAGGGAATATGAGTGTCGTAGGACCACGTCCGCACATGATTAAACATACGTCAGACTATAATGACCATATTAATAATTTTATGGTACGTCATTTCGTTAAACCAGGAATTACTGGTCTGGCTCAAGTTTCGGGTCTTCGAGGGGAAACAAAAAAAGTATCAGACATGAAACGCCGTGTGACAACAGATATCGAATATGTACAGCGCTGGAGCTTAATCAAAGATGTTAAAATTTGTTTCTTAACAGTTATAGTTACCTTAAAAGGAGATAAAAATGCTTTTTAAATAATAGAAAAATAAACCAAAAATAAATTTAAAAATAAACTAATAAACAGATAATCATGGATATTACTAATTACCTTATAGGTTTACTCACAGGAGTTTCTGTGACAACCTTTTTCATTGGAAAAGAATGGTATAAATATTATACAAAATATACTATTCAGCAAAAACAATTAGATCGTGTTCTAAAATTGAACGATAAAATTAAAAAACTGAAAAGTTATAGTCCTTCAGGAACTACCAACGTTAATGTTGGAGTTTAAGACTGATTTTTTAAGTTGAATTTCCTAGAAAGCTTTTTAATTTGTAAAAATTAATAAGTCAGATATTTCAATGGAATAAGCTCGATATACATCGAGCTTATTCCATTTGCCTTGATTACATGCCTGTGTTGAAATTCAGTAGAATTTTCAAAATTAAAAATCATCATTCCAGTTTGATGATTAATTATAAAATTTCTTTTTTGTTTAAATAATCCCTTTATCTAAGGATCTTATCTCTTTATTATATTATTTAATAAATAGATATATCCAATTTTATTCCTACACTTTTTTACAGCCCCAATCTTATTTGGCTTAACAATTTGAGCCGTTTTATTACAAATTCTTCTTACCTGAATTGCTTTTTTATTAGTTGTTTAGTTTATTAAATCGACTAATACAAAGATGCCAATACAAAGAAGAGATTGTATTATTTCTAATAAAAGAACCAGATAAAGCTATCTGAGTTTTCTTTATTACTAAGAATGTTTCGATGTTATCAAAGTGTAATCCATTAAAAAGATAAATGCAAACTCTTAAGAGATGATTAAAAAAGAAAAAGTATTGGTTCGTGATAATAAAGGTATTTTTCTAAAAATGTTTAAACGAAAGTTCAAAGCTGACTTTGATTTTTCTGAAGATTCCTTTTTACTTAAAAATGAGAATAAATCAACTAGTTTTGATCATTCTGTATTTGTAGTATATGAGTATTCAGAGTTAATAGATTTTTTTCAATTAGAAGGTATCAATACAAATTTTATGGTTTGTTTATTTAGTAAACATCTCTATAACAGCTTAACAAGAATAGAAGAAATAAAGGATTTAATTTTGATAGATGCTTCAAAAAGCAAAAACGAAATTTTTGAAGATTTAAAGGTGTGTTTCGAAAAATCATCTAATTTAATCCCGAAACTGCCCCAGAAGAAATTCGTAAAATCAAGAATGCAAAAAAAACAGCTGGAAGTTCTTCAAAGAGCTTTATATTTTATGATGTAATGAAACCGATATAAGAAAACGAATGCATAACTCAGCTGGATAGAGTCCCCGGTTTTTAATCGGGACGGTCGGAGGTTCGAATCCTTCTGCGTTCGCAAAAAGCCGCCCTATTGAGCGGCTTTTTTATTTTAGGTTCGTCAAAAAAGTATATCTTATTTAAAAAGTTTTCCGATAATGTTTCCAATATCTGCAAAATCATCTAGATTACTTACCGCTCTTTTTTCCATAACAGTTTTATCAATTTTTGTAAAAGGGTAAATCAGAATATAATTGTGATCTTTCATGTTCTTATTTAAAAGTTCAGGTATGTTCTGCATTTGCGAAAAATAAGAATGCATGTTTCTGTCTGCCATTAAAAGTATCAAACCTTCATCTGTTTCTAAATTATGAGCCGCTTCCTGCGCTTCATTCCATGAAGTTACACTATTAAAAACAGCTTCAATATTTGCTTTTTTAATGATGCTTTTTAAAACTTCAATTGTTTTATTGTTGGCATAAAAGCTCATTTTTGCTCCAGAGTTTTTTCCGATATTCCATACTCTTAATAAAGAATGAAAAAAACCAGGTTCCCGTTCTGCATTAAACGGAATAAGAACGGTATATTTTTTTATGGTAGCGATAGGCTGAACAGCATGATATATAATCACATTTATTTCCTTGTTGCGCAAGTATCCATTATAAAGATTATAAATAAAGGAGGATGAAAAACCTTTGTCTTCTTCTAAACCAATAATTAGATCTGTAATATTCTGTTCCTTAACGACATTATTTATCCCAGACACGACATCATTATCATGTCGGGTAATTGGATTCACTTTGACATCTGCTCCAGCCGCCATATTTACAGCCGATCCAAGTAGTTTTTCTGCATTTTTTGACGAAGATTCGCTTTTCTCTTCATTAATAATATTCAATGCAAAAACGCCGTCCTTATTCGTTTTTGTTTTTATCAGAAGACCAAGATTAACTATTTTTTCAACAGTATCTTCATGGTTTAATGCCATAAGAATATTCTCTTTCTCGTGACTTGTCCCCGCAACAGTTTCTTCTTTATCAGAATCTGCTATTCTTTGTGCACTCGCCATAGAAACGAATGATGAAATAGTACACGAAACCAATATCAGTAAAATACTTCCGTTAAGGACATGTTCATTTAAAAGACGAATAGGTTCTCCTGCATCCGTTTCAGATAAAATAATATTATAACCCACCATTACCGAAGCCAGTGTTGCAGCTGCAGAAGCTGCGCTCATTCCGAAAATAAGTGTTCCCTCATCATTAGTAAGACGAAATGTTTTTTTAGTCAAAATAGCTGCTGCATATTTCCCTCCAATAGAAGCTATAAGCATAATAGAAGCCACGCCCAAAGTTTCCCAGCTCTGAATAAAAGCATTAAAATCTATAAGCATCCCGACACTGATAAGAAAGAAGGGAATAAAAATAGCATTTCCAACAAATTCTACACGGTTCATCAATGACGAAGTATGCGGAATAAGTCTGTTTAAGGCAAGACCGGCAAAAAAGGCTCCAATAATAGCTTCAATTCCCGCCAATTCTGCCAGTAAAGCGGCAAGATAGATCATGACAATAACAAAAATGTATTGCGAAATTTTATCTTCGACATTCTTAAAAAACCAGCGTGCAATAATAGGAAACACCAATAGAACCATCAAGGCAAATACCAGCATAGAAAGCGATAATTTGATCCAAAATGAAGTTCCTACTTCTCCCTGTGACATTCCTACAACAACCGCCAGAACAACAAGTGAGAGCACATCTGTAATCATCGTTCCGCCTACAGTAATATTTACGGCCAGTTTTTTGGCAATTCCTAATTTACTTATCATAGGATATACGATAAGTGTATGCGAAGAAAATAAACTGGCAAACAACACCGAAGTTAAAATCGAAAAATGTAAAATATAATAACCGCCGATAAGTCCAAGTACAAACGGCACTATAAAAGTGTAGATTGAAAAAGTAATACTCTTCCATTTGTTCTTTTTAAAATCGCCCATGTCAATCTCAAGACCGGCCAGAAACATAATGTAAAGTAATCCTGTAGTACCAGTTACTACAACACTGCTGTCTCGCGCAAGCACATTAAATCCGTTTGGACCAATTACAGCTCCAGCTATAATAAGCCCTAAAAGATGAGGTACTTTTATCTTATTTAATAATAGCGGAATGCATAAGATTATAATAAGTTCGATAAGAAATTTTAACAGCGGATCTTCTAAAGGCAGGCTGAGGTGTTGTATACTTAATAACATATTTTATTTTTTTTGAGGAAGAGTAAGTTCTACAGAAAATCTGGCCGAACAATTATCCTGTCCCGTTATAGTCTGAGTTCCTTTAATGACATTAGCTTTTATATCATCAAGAACCACATTCATCTTTACATTATTTTTAGAAATACTGTCACCTTTAAATTCGAGCATAATTTTATCTTCAATATATTTTGCTGTAAAAACGCGGGTCAGTTTTTTATTGTTTAAGACATTCGTGTAAATCCCTGTAGAATCAGATAAAAATTGCCAAGATTCATTGCGTTGATCACCTATTACGTATTGGCTGCAATTGGATTCACGGCACAGCATTTTACTGTTCCAAATACCTTTAATAGCATCAGGCCATTCTTTTACTACCAATGATGGATTATTGGTAACAGTATCTTTCAAAGCATAAATGCTATCGCGAAAAGAAACCAGTAATTGATAATCTGACTCTTTTCCGGCTATTTTTTCTTCTCTTAAATTTAAAGCCTTTTCTCTCTTTTGGAGTTCAAGTTCTTTTTTGTTTTCACATGAAATAAGTAAGCATGCAAGAAATAATATTAGAGGTATTTTTTTCATAAATACAGTTTTGTGGATTTACATTTTTTGGATAAGTAAAAAGAATTACACCGCTGAAAGTGTAAAAAAGATATTCCAAGGTACTAAATTAATTGCTAAAAGCCCAGTTTTTGGTCTATTAAGTCTGTTTTAAGTTTGATTTTTTAGCTGTAAAGAATTATTATACAACACAGTTAAAAAAATATTTTTTTGAGCTAATAATCGATTTTCAAGGTGATTGAAAATAGCGTACATTAGTACTGAAGCTTCCGATTAAGCTTTAACTTAAATTATAAAAATGCATTTTAAATACCTACTTACTTGTTTTGTTTTATTTTCAATTACAGCGAATGCACAAATTGTAGAAGAGAAAAAGAATTTCCGCGCAGCAGATTCGCTTTTAAAGGAACATAGCTTCTCTGTTCACAGAGATAATTATTTTTTAACCGGTGTACCGTTGAGTGATCCCATTACCCGAAATTCTGCCGATGTAAAATACCAAGTAAGTTTTAAACTTCGTCTGAATTCAAAACCTTTATGGGGCGGATTTTTCCCTTATCTAATGTATACTCAAAAAGCCTTTTGGGATATTTACGCCAGTTCAAAACCATTTTCAGAAATTAATTTTAATCCCGGTGTCGCGATCGTCCGTCCGTTTTATTTGAAAGGCGGAAGATTGACGTATGGAACAATTTCATTTGAACACGAATCAAACGGAAGAGATTCTATTTATTCAAGAACCTGGAATATGCTTGCATTCTCCTTAAAATCGCAAGTTTCGCCAAGATGGAGAGTAGGAATTAGAGGATGGATTCCACTGGTGGATAAAGAAGATAATCCAGGACTTACCAAATATGTCGGATATGGCGAAGCAAGTGCAACTTATCAGATCCAGCCGGGAAGATGGAGCGCAGACGTTCTTTTCAGGAAAGGAAGCGGCCTTATCAATTATGGATCTTTGCAGACACAAGTAAACTGGAAACCGTATAAAGAGGAGAATTATTACATCACTCTGCAATGGTTTGTGGGTTATACAGAAAGTTTAATCGATTATCAGGAGCATAAAAGTATGATTCGTCTGGGATTTACAATCAAACCAGACGGCATGGGAATTTTTTAAAAAGCAGCAGAAAAAAGGTTTTTTAACCGCTGCCCCATTTGATTTTAGTTTAATTATTTGATGCAGCGCTTATTGTTTTTAACTGGTCAAAACATCTGGAATGAATTTCGGCTCCTTCTATATATTGTTCGAGAGTCATTCCGTATAAGTTGGGAAGGTTTTTAAAAGTTTCTAGATTCGAAGATTTAATGTCAAATTGATCTTGTCCAAAATTGGTTTGGTATTTCTCTGCCATATTTTTATTTTGGTCTTTCATAGTCGTTAAATTTTAATGTAAGGATTTTAATTCCTATATTTTAAGAAGTCAAAAGTTTAATCCTTTCAACCATTTCTTTATTTTCAGTCGACACTTCTACTAACGCTAATAAAATATCATTTCTTACTATTGTTTTGTTCCTTACATTTCTAATTAAAGCTTTACTTGGCGGCGTTTGCCCCTTTTTTATCATACAGTCAATCGTTAGATCGACATACGTAGCCGGTAAATACTTGTCTATAAATTCATAAGCTTTTATGTTGTGAGAATTATCTTCTTTAAAAGTGCTATTTTTGATTAATTTTGACATATATTTGCTATTTATAACTTGTAATTTCTATAAAAAAGTAAATGTAGGAATAATATTATATTTTTCATTCTTTTTAATGTTAAAAAATATATTTTTACTACATTTTGTTTTGACTTTAAATAATGATGTATCACGAAAAATTAAGCAAATTCTTTAAGGATAAAGGATTAAAGCAAAAAGAGGTAGGGCAGATTTTAGGATTTAGTCCAGCAATGATTGGGAGATATTTACACGGTACAGCTAATATTGGTTCCGAATTTATTATTAGTTTGAGTAAAAATTTTCCTGACGTAGATTTAAATGACCTTTTTGCTCAAGAAAATGAGCAGAATATGGTTAATGAGGCGGGAGCCGTTTATGAAAAACATGATATTCTAAACGATTTAGAAGATATAGAAGATCGTATTCATGATATCAGGCTGCGCTTGGCAGAGAAAAAGTTTGAGGAGTAGTTTAAAAACTTTCCACAGAATATCTAACAACCACAAAAATTAATAAAACTTAAGCCGTTCCACAAGAACGGCTTTTTATTTTAATGAAATTGATTCTAAAGAATTGTACTGTAGTAGATTAAGTTTTTTTTAGTAAATTTGATAGACAATTTCTAGCAGTGACCACATGGAAAAATTAAAACGACCGGTTTATGTCAAACCTGGAACTGATGATTTTTTTAAAAAGATGCGTTTAGAAGTGAATGAAACCGTCTTAAAGAACTCATCTTTATACGTATTGAATGTTGTAAAGTCTCTAGGACTTTTAGTAGTTTTCTTTTTATTTTACGGCTGTATTTTAGCTTTTGGTAACCAGACTTATTTACTCTTTCTCTTTTACATTTTGTCTGGAATTACTATGATTGTTTTATTTATAAATGCCTTTCATGATGCGGCACATGGAGCTTTGTTTAAAAAGCCAAAGCATAACGAATGGTTTCTATATGTTTTAGAACTCTTTGGCAGTAATCACTGGCTTTGGATGCGCCGCCATATCGGTCTGCATCACGCTTATCCAAATGTTCCCGATTGGGATGTCGATATTAAACAAAGTGATATTATTCGAATATTTCCCACCAGTCCCTTATTGAAGTACCATAAATACCAACACATTTATATGTGGTTCATTTATCCCTTTTACAGCCTTAATTGGATTTACATCAGAGATTTTAAAGACTTTTTTGGTACTAAAGATAATTATGTCAAGAAAATAGTTAAAAAAATCCCAAAGCAGGAAATCTATCGATTATTTGCAGCCAAGATCGTCAATCTATTTTATTTACTTTTCCTGCCAATGGTACTTTTAAATCAGCCGTGGTATATGGTTCTTTTTGCGTGGCTTTCTATGCACATGTTTGGAAGCATAATTGGAGTTGTGGCGCTGGTTTCGACTCATGTTGATGAAGATGCAAATTTTCCGAATACTGATGAAAAAGGCAATCTTTCTGATACTTGGGCTATGCATCAAATGGTTGTCACAAAAGATTTTAGTACAGAAAGTAAATTGGCCAACTTTCTATACGGTGGCTTTACGCATCACGTAGCGCATCATCTTTTCCCTGGCGTCGGACATACCTATTATCCTTACATCACCCCAATTATAAGACGTTACGCAGAAGAATATAATCTTCCCTATACTTCATATCCTTTTTATCACGCCGTACGTTCGCATTTCAGAATGCTGAAGAATAAAGGTGTAAAAGAAAATATTTTAAGGATGGGAGAGATTTAGGCTAAAATTAGAAATTAGAAATTAAAAATTAAAAATTAAAAATTAAAAATTAAAAATAGCCATTAACCACGAACCATAAACCATCAGCCATCAACCACCAGCGTTTTGCCTTTTAACATCCAGATCTTTTAGAAACACATCTTTAATTTCGATTTCAAAATCATCTTCTTTAAAAACAGTTAGTTTAGATTTTTCAAACTTGTAGACATTAATCTTATTGTTTTTTACATCAATAAAAAGATCATACGAATACGTACTGCAGTCATGTTGTTTACAGCCCCAGGCATGAAGTATATTTTCCTGTTTTTCAAAAGGAGTTTCTGTATTCCAGTATTCAATCATCTGATCGTAATCTGGGCCTAATAATTTTTTTAATCTTGGCGCAAGACTGCTTTTTGTTAAAAACTGAGTGCCAATAACACTTTTGTCAACCAAATCATTTAGAGTATCTGTCGGATTAATTATGGCTGAATCTGATTTTAAGGCGTGTGTAATTATAGAGGTTGAATCTGTTGTAGGAACACTTTTAACTATCTCTTTTTTGCAGGAAATCAAAACGAAAATACTCAATATTACTAGAGAAATAGATTTGGTACGGCAATTCATAGTAATTGATTTTAGAATTAATAATTGAATTTATGATGTCGTAATTGTCTAATTTACATAAAGATATTAAAATAATGTTTGTTTTGAAAAGAATTAGAGGCGTTTGTATAACTCTATCATTTTAAGAGAAGAAGCATTATTAAGTTTTTTTTGTTTAACTTCATTTTTTAAAAAATTAGCTAACAATGAATTGTTTTTCAAAAATTTTATTCGGTTTTCTTTTTTGTACAGCATTAGTACAAGCGCAAAATGAAGCATATATAACCCCTGCAGAAACACAGATTGCAGACACTGCATTTGTAAAACTAAGAGATTACAGCAATGATTTTATATATGATATGAAATATGCAACGGAAGACAATTTTTTGAAAGCTAAAGTATACGATTGTGCCGAATGTATGCTTCGTTTAAAAACCGTTAAAGCACTGATTGCAGCCAATAATGATTTTCTAAAAAAAGGGTACAGAATCAAATTATATGATTGTTACCGTCCTTTAGACATTCAGAAAAAAATGTGGGAGATTGTGTCGAATCCAGAATATGTGGCAGATCCAAAAAAAGGCTCCATCCATAACAGAGGAGGAGCCGTAGATATTTCTTTAGTTGATGTAACAGGAAAAGAAGTTGATATGGGGACTTCTTTCGATTTTTTCGGAATTCAGGCCAGTCATAATTTCAAACAGCTTTCAAAAGAAATTCTTTCCAAAAGAGCCTATTTGAAAAAAGTGATGATTAAAAACGGCTTTAATTCATTTGATTCAGAATGGTGGCATTATAATTTAAAAACAGGTCTAAAAGATAAAGTTGCCAATCAAAAATGGAAATGCGATTAACTATTCAACACATCGAATATTTTCGATAAAATAAGTATTAGGATGTGTCACTTTACCATTTAATTCAGAAGTTAGATCTGCTTTTACGATATAATCTTCGGTATTAGTCAGGTATTTAATTCGCATGATCGAAATCGGTGATTTTTTTAGTTCTTCAAAATTATCTTTCATAAACATAAAGATCCCTGTATTTACACGGTTATCAAAACCTTTGTCATCGCGAATTAATGTACCGCAGTTTTCCTGATTAATGTGCATTAAGGTTACAATCTTTCCGTTTTCTAATTGTAAAAATATTTTTGAATTTTTGTCAAAACAGTTAGCCTTAATAAAGTCTTTACTTTTTTGTATCGACTGCAGGTTCAGTGTTGGCAAACCATCTGTTTGTGCCAGAGAGAAGAAAATATAATTAAAGCTGCCTCCAAAATATTTTTCACTCATTAAATATTCATTGGTAACTTTATAACTTCCAATTGAGTCATTTACATTTACGCTGTATTCACATGGTTTTTGGGCAAATGCGGTAATAGTTAATAAAAAAAGAGTTAGAGTAAATACTTGTTTCATTGTTTAGATTATTTTGCTGCAAATTAAAACTATTTTGTTATCTTTTACATCTGTTGTAAAAAAACAATACAAATTCCCTCCATTTTTTATTTTCCATTTTTTACGAATGTTTTCAACTGTTTCAGGAAAATTACGAGTCGTTATATTAGCCTGCTGATTAGCAAGTTCGGGTTTCATTTCATTTTTATTGTATGAAATAACTTTTTGGATCTCAAATCTGCGCCCTGGAAAATCAATTAAATTTTCTGAAGTATATAAATGTGAATGCTTGTGTAATTTATCAATTTCAAAGGAAATACTCACTTCGTCAAATCCGCCCGATTTCATTATGGCGGCATTCGGTTCGTAAAGATATTTTCTGGGTAAATCAAATATAGGAAATGACATTTCTTCGCCTAAAACAAATTCAAAAGTTTCTGTTTTTTCTTTTAGAAGATTGGCTGTTTTTATGGTGATATCTCCCGAATAATTTTTATGAATTTCAAAAAGCAGCTCTTTAACTTCATTTTCAAGAGCGATTATATGAATGTTTTTTACATTTTTTAATTCAGCTAATCCAGCCGAAATATCTAATATCGGAGCAGTTTTAATTAAAATAGAATCTGCTTTTTCAAAATAAAAATCAAGAAGTTCAGGAACATTTGGCAGACAGTCTTTCAGCATAAAAACTTTGCCTTTTGCATCGTTTCTTCTTGACGGATCAATATAAATCCAATCGTATTTTTGATTGGATTCTTCTAATAAATGAGTAGAATCTCCAACATGAAAAGTACAATTTTCAACTTTTAATTGATTAAAATTATGCTTTACAACGGCAGCTAAATCTTGATTGATTTCGCAATGTGTTATGGATTTAAATTTCTTCGAAAAATAATAATCATCCACGCCAAATCCGCCGGTAAGATCAATTAAAGTTTCACCTGAAATCAAATCAGCTTTATAGGCAGCCGTTTTTTCAGATGAAGTCTGCTCAACTGAAATCTTGCTTGGATAAATAATATTAGAAGCCGAAAACCAAGTTGGCAGTTTCTCTTTTGCTTTTGTTCTCGCCTCAATTTGGTTTAAAATTAAAATCCATTCCACATCGGGAAATGGATTTTTTTGCAACGCTAATTTCGTTATGTCTGCACCAGTATTTTGAATTATAAATTCATGAATATCTGGACGCAAAATAGAAGTGTTCAAAGCTAAATTCTTTGGGTTAAAACGGATATAATTTTATTGTCAGGAAAGAATTCTTTTAAAATAACTTTTACCATTGTAAAAAGAGGAACGGCAATAATCATTCCGACAATTCCAAAAGTAATTCCACTAATTAAAATAATTAGAAATATTTCCAGCGGGTGCGAATTTACACTTTTTGATGAAATTATTGGCTGGCTGATATTGTTATCAATCGCCTGAACGACTAAAAATCCGATTACCACGTAAATAGTTGTCGGCAGAATTTCAGATCTGAAATCTTGTCCGATTAAGCTGATCATTGTTAAAAGTGCTGCTAAAATAGTTCCTATAATTGGTCCTAAATACGGAATGATATTTAAAATAGCACACAAGAATGCTATTACAAATGCATTTTTGTTTCCAAATATTACCAGTACAATTAGGTATAGTATAAAGACAACAGTTAATTGCAGCAATAAACCAATAAAATAGCGAGTTAAAAAATGATTTATTTTAATAACCGAATTGATGATTTTATCCTCATTAGAGTCTGGAAGTATTTCTCTTACTGTAGTTTTAAAATTATCCTGATCTTTTATAAAGAAAAAAGTAATAAAGAAAACAGAAACTAATCCCATTCCCATATCAGCCATAAAATTTATGATTGAATTTAGAAAGCCTGTAAAATAGGTGAAATCTAACATTGAAGTGATCTTAGAATCTTTTAGAACTTTATTTAAATCAACATGTTGAATATTAAAATAAGCTTCAATACTCTGTTCTGTTTCCATGAATTGGGATTGCAGCTGATTGGTGTCTAACAATGATAAGTTATTGGCTTGGGAAATAATTAACGGCACAAACAAAAAGATAAAACCAACGAGAAGCAGAACAAAAAGAATAATCGTTGTGGCAGCAGCCATCGAATTACCAAATTTAAGTTTTTGTTTAAAAAATAAGATCATCGGATTTGCGAGCAGGCATAGTAGTAATGAAATACATAAGTATACAATTACGGTTTGAATTGAATATAAGAAGTATAATACGATGCCAATTATTAAGATTGTTGCTAAAGCTCTTAAAATTCCGTTCGAAATAGTTTTTGACGTTATCATGTTTTAATTTTAGACTATAAATATAGCGAAAAGCTTTTTAAAATATAGGTTTAAACAAAAAAAGCGAGATGAAATCCATCTCGCTTTGTCGGTTATTTTTAGTATCATTTATTGTGCAAATGAAGCTCTTGCGCCTCCAGATGTAAAAATTGCAGAAATTCTGTTTTTTTGTCCTGTTGAGAACATGTACATTGCTGCATCATCAACATAATCCATATAGTTCATAGTCATCTCTACAGGTGTACCAGAACAAGTACTGTAATGTGGATATGCAGGAACTCCATAGTTTTCTTCATTATGAGTAGGAGTGTCGGCAACAAGATCGCTTCCGCAATTTGCATCTCCCCAGATATGACGTAAGTTCATCCAGTGTCCTACTTCGTGAGTAGCTGTTCTTCCTAAATTAAATGGAGCATTTGCAGAACCAGATAATCCAAAGTAACGAGGGTCAATAACCACGCCGTCTGTAGCAGAAGAACCTCCAGGGAATTGCGCATAGCCTAAAATACCGCCTCCAATGTTACAAGTCCAAATGTTTAATTTAGTTGTTGGAGAAGTAGGAGCGATACCGCCTTGAGCTGTTTTTTTCATGGCATCATTTGTCCCCCATGAAGTTTTGGTAGTAGATTTTCTAATAACCTGATCCAAAACAAATGTAATTCCTATATTCGCCTTAACTCCTGAAAATAATGCTGGTACATTATTGTAATCTGAATTTAAAGCATTAAAATCTTTATTCAATACATCGATTTGTGATTGAATTTGTGCTGCCGAGATATTTTGTGCAGTCGTTCTGTAGAGAACATTAACTACAACTGGAATCTCAATTTTTCCATTTACCAAACGGCCTGTAAAATTAGTAAGAGCGTGTTTTGAAGTAAAAGCTTCAATTTCGTTCATCCTGATTGCCATCATCGGATCTGCTTTTAATTGAGCTTCTAAAACTTCTTGTGTAGCGCATCCGCGACGAGAAGCGGCAAGTGCATCTGAATTAGTGGCATCAGATTGTTCATTTTGACATGCAAACAATAGTAATGTTGCAAATGCGGTAATAATAACTTTTTTCATAATAATTTGGGTTTTTGTTATAAAAATGTTGATTAGTTAAACATTGGCGCAATTTTATAACAAAATTGAATTACAGAAAAATTTTATAAAGAATATTTTGTGAGAATTTTTACAGTGCCTTACAAACACTGGTTCTTACAAAAAGTAAGTTTAAAATATTAACAAGATTTTACTTTATTTTTATTTTTTTAAATGTATTTAGTCGTAAATATTTGTACGTTAAACGATTATTTCGAGAAATCAAATTATTTAAAATCAGGAAAATGGTTAGAAATAATCTTAAGAAGTAAATTTTTTATCTGCAAGTAAGTTCGTAAAGCGCAATGCTCGCCGCCTGCACAACATTCATACTGCTATTTTTGCCAAACATATTAATATGCACAATTTGGTGTGAAAGTTTTAAGAGTTCATCAGAGATTCCATTGATTTCACTTCCAAGCAGTAGTGCAATTTTTTTGTTTTCTGGAATAATGACTTCTTTTAGCGGTTTACTGTTTGAAGCTATTTCTAAAGCAATAATTTCAAAATCATTGTCCGTTAGAAAAGATTGAAGTTCTGTATAATCTTCAATTACAGAATGCTGCACATGAAGATGTGTGCTGCGCGAAGTTTTATTGATTTTACGAGGTGTCAGCGGAATATCTTTTCCGAAAAAGATAATATTTTCAACCCCAAAAGCCTCAGAAATTCTGAATAATGAACCAATATTCTGTTGAAAGTAAATGTGATCACAAACTAAAGTTATGGGAAAAGTTTTTCTTTCAAATTGATTTTCTTCGTGAGTAAGCTGCATTTTTTTAGGTGAAAAGTGAATAGTAATTAGTAACTAGTAATTAGTGATCACTAATCACTACAGACTAGTGACTAATTAGTAAATATATAATTGATAATGTTGGCACCCATTTTTAGTGCTTTGTCTCTAACATTTGCAGGATCATTATGGACTTCTGCATCTTCCCAGCCATCGCCCAAATCACATTCGTACGTGTAAAGCAGTACCAATTTATTGTCTACAAAAATACCAAATGCCTGCGGACGAGTTCCGTCGTGCTCATGAACTTTTGGTAATCCGTTTGGAAAAGGAAAAGGTTTTTGAAAAATAGGATGATTGGCTGGAATTTCGACTAAACTATTATTAGGGAATATTTTTTTGATCTCTTTTCGAATAAACTGATCCATTCCGTAATTATCATCAATATGCAAAAAACCGCCGGCTGTTAAATAATTTCGAAGATTAGTTACATCCGAGTCGCTGAAAACTACATTTCCGTGACCTGTCATGTGTACAAAAGGGTAGGACAACAAATCAGGATTGCTTGGTTCAACCGTCGAAGGTTTACTTTTTATACGGGTAGAAATATTGGCATTGCAAAAACTGATTAGATTTGGCAGAGAAGTTGGATTGGCGTACCAGTCACCGCCTCCGCTGTATTTAAGCAAAGCAATTTCTTGTGAGAACGAAGAAACTGAAAAAAGTAATAATAAGTAAGATATTTTTTTCATAAACTATAATTATCTAGTCGTTTTTCTTTTTGATTTAAGTCTCCGTTTGCCATCCTGAGGAACGAAGGATCATAATAGAAACTCCACAAAATTTGTCGACAATCTTTATCTAATAGAGTGTGATCCTTAGTTCCTCAAGGATGACAAGATTGTGTTTAATCTTTGTCAAGCCAGTTTTTGTCATTTCGACAGAGGAGAAATCTTCGCAAGAAACTCCGCAGCTACCTTTGTCAAAGTTCGAAACTTTGACAAAGATTTTACGTAATGAATCACCTAGATATTCTCATTAAAAAAAACAACACTATGGCAAGCTACAATAGCGGCTGTTTCGGTTCTTAAACGTGTATTTCCTAAAGTTACTGGCTTGTAATTGTTTTCTAAAGCCAGTGCAATTTCTTTCTCAGAAAAATCGCCTTCGGGTCCAATTAAAATCGTGACATTTTCATTTGGCTGCAAGACTTCTTTAAGAGATTTTTTATCTGTTTCCTCACAATGCGCAATCAATTGTAAGCCTTGATGCTGTTTTTTGACAAATTCTTTAAACGAAATAGCTTCATTTAATTTTGGCAGAAAACTTTCGTTGCACTGTTTCATCGCCGACAGAATAATTTTCTCAAAACGGTCTTTGTTGATTACTTTTCGTTCAGAACGATCACAAAAAATTGGCGTTATTTCTTGAATTCCAATTTCAGTTGCTTTTTCCAAGAACCATTCAAAACGATCATTCATTTTGGTTGGCGCCACGGCCAAATGCAGATGAAATTTTGGTTTTTCGGCATTGGATATAGAAAGTACTTCAACGATACATTTATTGTCTGAAGCCAATGTAATCTGGGTTTCAAATAATAATCCTGAACCATTTGTAACATGTAGAATGTCGGAATCTTTTTTTCGAAGAACTTTTATAATGTGACGGCTTTCTTCTTTATCAAAAGAAAAGCTTTGTGTTGTTTCGTCTATATTAGGATTGAAAAATAACTGCATGATTAAAATTGAATTCTTGCTTTAGAAACAACAGCAGAAGTTTCAAAACGATTAGATAAGTATTTTTGATAGCCCACAATTCCAATCATTGCGGCATTATCTGTTGTATATTCAAACTTTGGAATAAAAGTTTTCCAGCCGTATTTGCTTTCGGTTTCTTTTAATGTGCTTCTAATTCCTGAATTTGCAGAAACCCCGCCGCCAATTGCGATTTGCTTAATTCCAGTTTCTTTTACCGCCATTTTAATTTTATCCATTAAAATTTCGATAATCGTATGCTGAATTGAGGCACAGATATCATTCAGGTTTTCCTCAATGAAATTTGGGTTTGCTTGTTTGTTTTTTTGAATGAAATATAAAATAGCTGTTTTAAGTCCAGAAAAACTAAAGTCTAATCCAGGCACTTTTGGTTTTGTAAATGTAAATGCTTTCGGATTTCCTTCTTTTGCATATTTATCGATCAAAGGTCCGCCCGGATAAGGGAGTCCTAAAATCTTTGCACTTTTATCAAATGCTTCACCCACAGCATCATCTGTTGTTTCTCCGATGATTTCCATATCAAAAAAACTATTTACTCGTACAATTTGCGTATGTCCGCCGCTTATCGTTAAGGCTAAAAAAGGAAATTCTGGTTTGTCATAACCTTCTTCATCAATAAAATGGGCTAAAATATGGGCATGCATGTGATTTACAGCAATTAACGGAATTTGTAAAGCCAGAGACAAAGACTTGCTGAAAGAAGTCCCAACTAATAAAGACCCCATTAAGCCTGGACCTTGCGTAAAAGCGATTGCGCTTAACTGTTCTTTTTGTACATTTGCTTTACGAAGTGCAGCATCTATAACTGGTACAATATTCTGCTGGTGCGCTCGCGAAGCCAATTCAGGAACAACACCTCCGTATTGATTGTGAATTAATTGATTGGCTACAACATTTGACAATACTTTGTCGTTATGTAAAACCGCGGCAGCAGTATCATCGCATGAACTTTCGATGGCTAGAATAAAAACCTCTGGATTTTGCATATAAAGGCACAAATTTTGAATTATATTTGACAAATCAAATTATTTATTTGATTTAAGAAGTGACCAAAATTAAAGAATTTTTATCAAAAACAGCCGTTCTTTGTCTGTTCAAAATAAATTTAAAAGAAAACTAAAATTAAAACAGTTATCAGAAAAGTAAAGAAAATAATATCACGAACCCTAATTGGGCTGCTTTTACTTTTGCTAATACTGGCTATTACCCTGTCGCTGCCTGTTGTACAGACTCAGATTGCTAATTATGTGACCAACTCTTTAAACGAAGATTTTAAGGTTAATATCAGCGTTGAGAAAACGGCAATTAATATTTTTGGCGGTGTCAAGTTAAAAAAAGTGATGATTTTAGATCATCATAAAAAAACACTGATTTACTCTGATATCATTACTACAGATATTGCGAGTTTCAGCCGATTACTTGACGGTGATTTAATTTTCGGAGATTTACGCTTAACAGGTTTGATTTTTAACCTGAAAACCTACAAAGGAGAAGACGAAAATAATATCAATAAGTTTATTAAAGCTTTTGAAACAAAAAATCAAACACCTTCAAAATCTACCAAACATTTTTTGCTGACTGCTAAAAATGCTTATATAGATAAAGGGAGATTTTCTGTAGTTGATGAAAATAAAGCCACACCGTTATTTTTAGATTTTACAAAACTAAATGCTTACATCAGTGACTTTAAATTGTATGGACCGGATGTAAATACGAACATTCATCGATTTTCATTTATGGATCACCGCGGTTTGTATGTATCCAATTTTGCTGGAAAATTCAGCTATACCAAAAAACAGATTAAAGTTGAAAACCTGGCTGTTAAAACCAAAAGATCTTCCATTTATGGTTTAGCGGTTTTAAATTATAAACCAGAAGATTTTCTTGATTTTACAGATAAAGTAAAGTTTAATGTAGTGTTAGACTCGGCTTCTATTGCGACAAATGATATCCGTTATTTTTATGATGGACTGGGCAAAAATCAACATTTTAAAATCAAAACAAAATTAAGCGGTCCGCTAAATGATTTAACGCTTTCTAAATTAAGATTAAGCGATACTAACGGATCAAAAATTAACGGAACAATAAACTTCAGAAATCTTTTAGGCAGTAAAACGCAGCGATTTTCGATGGACGGAAAATTCGACAAACTGCTTTCCAGCTATGATAATATGGTTGTTTTGCTTCCAGATGTTTTAGGAAAAAAACTTCCAAAAGAACTTAAAAGAATCGGTAAGTTTAATATTGTAGGAAAAGCTAAAGTTTCAACAACTGAATTAGAAACCAATTTTAAAATGGCAACCGACCTCGGAAACGGACAGGTAGATCTTCATATGAACAATATGGATTTTATCGATAAAGCTTCGTATTCGGGAAATATTATCTTGACTAATTTCGATGTAGGAGCCGTATTAAATCGAAAAGATGTTGGAAAAACAACTTTAAATCTTGATGTTGACGGAGTTGGTTTTACAGAAAAATATTTGAATACTATTATTAAAGGAGATATTTCGAAATTAGATTACAACAAGTATACCTATAATAATATAGTAGTCAACGGAAATTTTAAACTTCCTTATTATAAAGGACAAATTGCCGTCAATGATCCAAACTTAAGTTTAAGTTTTGATGGTTTATTGGATTTGAGCAAAAAAGAAAACCGTTACGATTTTCATATCAATGTGGAGAATTCAGATTTAAGAAAATTAAAATTCGTTGGTGACTCAATTTCTCATTTTAGAGGAGATGTTGTGGTTCAGGTTACCGGAAATTCTATCGAAAATCTTCAAGGAGATATTTTTATAAAAGATGCCGAATATCAAAATCCGAAATCCAATTATGTTTTTGAAGAAGTAACAATCAGCTCCAATTTTGATGCAGATCGATTGAGAACTATTACCATTGGTTCCAATGATGTTGTGGACGGAAAAATTGTTGGAAAATTCAGATTTGACCAATTGGATAAATTGGTAATGAACTCTGTTGGAAGTTTATATACCAATTATAAACCTTACAAAGTTAAGAAAGGACAGTTTTTACGCTTTAATTTCCGTGTTTACGATAAAGTGGTAGAAATGCTTTATCCAGATATAAATATTGACTCTTCTACGGTTGTACGAGGAAAAATAGATTCGGATCTGCAGGAATTTAAATTCCGTTTCAGATCACAGAAAATTACGGCAGCCAAGAATACATTTGATAATATTCGAATCAATATCGATAATAAGAATACGCTTTACAATGCGTTCATCGAATTAGACAGTATTAAAACGCCTTATTATAAGATTCGCGATTTTAATTTGATCAATGTTACGTCAAAAGATACATTGTTTGTACGCTCCGAATTTAAAGGAGGAAATACTGGAGAAGATTATTTCAATCTGGATTTATATCATACAATAGATAAAAATAAAAACAATATTGTCGGAATCAAGAAATCAGAGATGAAGTTTAAAGACTATTTATGGTATTTAAATGAAGATGCCGAACAAGACAATCAAATTGTTTTTGATCAGTATTTTAAAAATTTCACCATAGATAATATTGTTTTATCTCACGAAAATCAGAAAATTGATTTGAATGGTGAGATTAAAGGAAACGATTATAAAGATCTGGTGCTGAATTTTGAAGATGTTGACATCAATAAAATTACGCCCGTAAATTCTAAATTTGTATTCAATGGTAATTTAAATGGTAATATAAATTATAAGCAGAATAAGAATGTTTACCAGCCCACGGCGGCCATAAAAATCGATCATCTTGTTTTGAATAAAACAGAATTGGGTACGCTTAATTTTGATATTTCTGGAGATGAAACATTTAGAAAATTCACGGTTAATTCGTCTATACAAAATGGTTTTACAGAATCATTTAGAGCTAACGGAACTTTTGCAGTAGAGAATAAAGAAACTATAATGGACATGAACCTGAAATTGGAAGGATTTAATCTGGCCACTTTAGGAACAATTGGAGGAGATGTTTTATCTAATGTTCGTGGTTCGGTTTCTGGAAATGCCTCTGTTGTTGGAAATTTGAAAAAACCAGAAATCAACGGTCGTTTGTATGTTGAAAAAGCAGGAATGACTGTGCCTTATTTAAATGTCGATTACGAATTAAGTGATAGAACAGTAATTGATTTGACCAATGAAAAATTCCTGTTTAGAAATAATCAGCTGACAGATACTAAATATGGAACAAAAGGACTGCTGAACGGAAGTATTGAACATCAGAATTTTGGCGACTGGAAATTAGATTTAAATATAACATCAAAACGTTTACTGGCACTTGATACAAAAGACAGCGATGATGCAGCTTATTTTGGTACGGCTTTTATTAACGGATCAGCAAGTATTCGTGGCCCTGTAGAAGGTTTATTTATTAAGGTTGATGCTAAATCTGAAAAAGGAACCGAAGTCAAGATCCCTATTAATAATGTGCAAAGTGTTGGAGAGAGCAGTTGGATTCATTTTGTGACGCCAAAAGAAAAGTATAATCTCGCTAATGGAATTGTTGAAAAAACAAGAAATTACAACGGACTTGAACTGGAATTTGATTTTGATATTACCCCAGATGCCGAAGTAGAGGTTATTCTCGATCGAAATTCTGGACATGGTATGAAGGGAAAAGGATACGGATCACTTTTATTTAAAATTAATACACTTGGTAAATTTAATATGTGGGGAGATTTCCAGGCGTACGAAGGAACGTACAACTTTAAATACGGCGGACTTATAGATAAAAAATTCTCGGTTAAAAAAGGAGGTTCCATTATTTGGGAAGGAAACCCGATGCGTGCCCAGTTAAATTTGGAAGCGGTTTATAAAACTACAGCAAATCCTGCAGTGCTTTTAGATAATGCTTCTTCATTCAATAAAAAAGTACCAGTCGAAGTTGTTATTGGATTAAGAGGAGATTTAGCGAGTCCAGAACCTAATTTTGATATTCAATTTCCATCTGTAAGCAGCGTGTTGAAATCGGAGATACAATATAAGTTAGACGATAAAGACATTCGCCAGACACAAGCATTATATTTATTGTCTACAGGTTCGTTTATGAGTACAGACGGATTTAGTCAGGGAGATTTCTCTGGAACATTGTCAGAAACAGCATCAAGTTTATTTGGTAACATTATAAAATCTGATAATGATAAGGTTAATATCGACTTAAACTATATTGCTGCAGACAGAAGAATGGGACAGGAAGCAGATGGTCAATTCGTAGCTAATATATCTTCTCAGGTTAATGAACGCATTACCATAAATGGAAAATTAGGAGTTCCGGTCGGCGGTGTAAATGAATCTGCAATTGTGGGTGATATTGAAATTCTATATCGTGTCAATGAAGATGGTACAATGAATCTGCGACTTTTTAATAAAGAAAATGATATTAATTATATCGGACAGGGAATTGGATATACGCAAGGAGTTGGTATTTCTTATGAAGTAGATTTTGACACTTTCAGCGAATTAGTCAATAAACTGTTTAAGAATCACAAAATTGAAAAGGCTGTAAAAGGATCATCTGATGATCTTCAAGATTCCTATCTCAATCCTGACTATATGAACTTTACAAGTAAAAAGGATTCAGATAAAAACAAAAAGAAAACTGCCAAAGAGGAAGAGAAAAAGAAAAAAGAGGAGGAGAAAAAGAAAAAGGAAGATGAAAATAAGCAGAAACAAGAACCAAGTAATAATCAGGGACTAATTCCCGACAATGATTATTAACACTTTGTTAAAAAAAGACATTTATAAAACCATTATTCTCATAATGGTTTTTTTTGTGCTAAATTTAGCGGCTCTATTAGAATTTTTCATCTGAGCGAGAAATTCCGATTTTTATAACACTTCATTTAGGTATTGTTAATTTTGACGATTTAATTAAAAAGATAGTGATTTATTATTTTTAATGAAATTTTTTCCTAGAAAAAACTTATTAACGAAAACGTTTGAATTTAACATATTTTATTAATTTATGATAATCGTAACCTGAAAAGTGCTTAATGTTTGCTAATTTTACACTTTAATACTTAAATAATGCCAAAAACAATAAAAAAAGTAGGTGTTCTTACGTCAGGAGGAGACTCACCTGGAATGAATGCTGCAATTAGATCAGTTGTTCGAACTTGCGCATATCATAATATAGAATGCATCGGAATTTATAGAGGGTATCAAGGAATGATTGAAGGAGACTTCAAAGAAATGGGACCCCGAAGCGTAAATAATATTGTAAACAAAGGTGGAACGATCTTAAAATCGGCTCGTTCAGTTGAGTTTAGAACCCCAGAAGGTAGAAAAAAAGCACACGAAAATCTTTTAAAAGCAGGAATTGATGCTTTGGTAGTTATTGGTGGAGATGGAAGTTTTACTGGAGGTTTGATTTTTAATTCAGAATATGATTTTCCAGTTATGGGAATTCCGGGTACAATTGATAATGATATTTTTGGTACGAGTTTTACTTTAGGTTACGACACTGCCTTAAATACTGTTGTAGATTGTATTGATAAAATTAGAGATACAGCAAGTTCTCATAACCGTTTATTCTTTGTAGAGGTTATGGGTAGAGATGCTGGTCACATTGCTCTTAATGCAGGTATTGGAGCAGGAGCAGAAGAAATTCTTATTCCTGAAGAAGACTTAGGTTTAGATCGTCTTTTAGATTCACTTCAAAAAAGTAAAGCTTCAGGAAAATCATCAAGTATAGTAGTAATTGCTGAAGGAGATAAAATTGGTAAAAACGTATTCGAATTAAAAGATTATGTTGAAGCTAATTTACCAGAGTACGATGTAAGAGTATCTGTTTTAGGACACATGCAGCGTGGTGGTTCTCCATCTTGTTTTGACCGTGTTTTAGCAAGCCGTTTAGGAGTAAAAGCAGTAGAATCTTTAATTGAAGGAAAATCAAATTATATGGTTGGACTTAAAGAAGATAAAGTGGTTTTAACGCCGCTTGAGCAGGCTATTAAAGGGAAATCTGAAATAGACAGAGAATTATTAAGAGTGTCAGACATTATGTCGACATAATCCAATATAAAAGTTTAAAAAGAAGAGAAGTTTATTGTGAGGAAATTAGACTTTGAAATAGTGTAATAAAAACAAAAGCAAAAATTTAGTAAAATGTCAAAAGTAAAATTAGGAATAAACGGATTTGGACGTATCGGAAGAATCGTTTTTAGAGAGTCTTTCAATAGAGATAATGTAGAAGTTGTTGCAATCAATGACTTGTTAGATGTAGATCACTTAGCTTATTTATTAAAATATGATTCAGTTCACGGTCGTTTCGATGGAACTGTAGAAGTTAAAGAAGGTAAACTTTACGTAAACGGAAGAAATATCCGTATTACTGCAGAAAGAAATCCTGCTGATTTAAAATGGAACGAAGTTGATGTTGATGTAGTAGCAGAATGTACTGGTATCTTCACAACTATCGAAACTGCAAATGAGCACATTAAAGGTGGTGCTAAAAAAGTAATCATTTCTGCTCCATCTGCAGATGCTCCAATGTTTGTAATGGGAGTAAACCACGAAACTGCAAAAGCTTCTGACTTAGTTGTTTCTAATGCTTCTTGTACTACAAACTGTTTAGCTCCTTTAGCTAAAGTTATTCACGATAACTTCGGAATCGTCGAAGCTTTAATGACAACTGTTCACGCTACAACTTCAACTCAAATGACAGCTGACGGACCTTCAAGAAAAGACTGGAGAGGTGGACGTGCTGCATCAATCAATATCATTCCTTCTTCAACAGGTGCTGCAAAAGCGGTTGGAAAAGTAATTCCAGATTTGAATGGAAAATTAACTGGTATGGCTTTCCGTGTTCCTACAGCTGACGTTTCTACAGTGGATTTAACTGTAAAAGTAGCTAAAGAAACTTCTTATGAAGAAATTATGGCTGTTTTGAAAAAAGCTTCAGAAAACGAATTGAAAGGTATCTTAGGATATACTGAAGATGCAGTTGTTTCTCAAGATTTTATTTCAGACAAAAGAACTTCAATCGTTGATGCTACTGCTGGAATTGGTTTAAATTCAACTTTCTTCAAATTGGTTTCTTGGTATGACAATGAGTACGGATACTCAAGCAAATTAATTGATTTATCTGTGCATATTGCAGGTTTAAAATAATAATATATATTTTTGCAAAATCCCGTTATCCAATAGCGGGATTTTCTTATTTTGTTACCTCTATGATTAATGTAGAAAATACACTTTTGAATTAGTAATAGGGAAGACCTAATCCAAAAACAAAAAAAAATGAAATTAATAGTTGATAGTGGATCTACTAAAGCCGATTGGATTGCAATTGATGATAATGGAAAAGTATTATTCACGACACAAACCCTAGGATTAAATCCTGAAATTCTTGACGGTCCGGAAATTATTGAAAGATTAAACGATCGTTTTGATATTTTACAAAACAAAAAAAATGCTACTCATTTATTCTTTTACGGTGCCGGTTGTGGTACTGATAGAATGAAAACAGCACTATCACAAATTTTCCAAGAGTATTTCGTTAACGCTATTGTTGATGTTCAAGAAGATACTTATGCAGCAGTTTACGCAACAACTCCAAAAGGACAAGAGGCAATTGTTTCTATTTTAGGAACTGGTTCTAACTGCAGCTATTTTGATGGAAAAGTATTGCATCAAAAAGTTCAGTCATTAGGGTACATCGTTATGGATGACTGCAGCGGAAATGTTTTCGGAAAAGAATTAATTAGAAAGTACTATTTTAATAAAATGCCTAAGGAATTAGCTTCTGAACTTGAAAAAGAATATGACGTTGATCCAGATTTTATTAAAAATAAATTATATAAAGAACCAAATCCAAATGCTTACTTAGCAACGTATGCGAAGTTTTTAATTAAGCACAAAGACACTGAGTTCTGCAGAAAAATTATCTTTAAAGGAATGAAATCTTTCGTTAAGAATTACATTCAGCAATTCGATAACTGTAAAGAAGTTCCAGTTCATTTCGTAGGTTCTATTGCATTTTATTTAAAAGATGAATTACAAGAGACTTTCAATAAATATGAACTTCAATTAGGGAATGTTTTAAGAAGACCTATTGATGGATTAATTGCTTACCATGTCGCTAATCAATAGTTCTGGTTTTATGGAAATTGCCATTATTGCTCATGATGGAAAAAAAGCTGATTTAATTGATTTTTTGATTAAAAATGAGGCTGTTTTACACAATGAAAAAGTAAGGCTGATTGGTACAGGAACAACTGGAGGAAAAGCTGAAGCAGCTGGATTTAAAACGCAAAGAATGCTTTCTGGTCCTCTTGGAGGCGATGCGCAGATTGCAGGAAGAGTAGCGGAAGGAATAACTCAAATGGTTTTCTTCTTTAAAGATCCACTGTCAAGTCATCCACACGAAGCTGATATTAATATGCTGATTCGTGTTTGTGATGTACATAATGTGCCGCTGGCAACCAATGAAGCAACGGCACAATTATTACTAGATGCTATTGCACAGCAATTATAGAAATCTCAACATTTACATTTTTTGGCAGACAAGCCACTTGAACCGTTTCACGAGCTGGAGCGGTTTTTTCGTTAAAATAAGAACCGTAAACTGTGTTTATTGCTCCAAAGTTATTCATGTCCATAATGAAAATTGTAGCCTTTACTACATTCTCAAAAGTCATCCCTGCAGCTTCAAGAATTGCGGCAATGTTCTGCATAACCTGATTGGTTTCGTCATTAATATTGTCTGTAATCAATTCTCCTGACTCAGGATTAATTGCAATTTGTCCAGATGCATAAAGTGTATTTCCAGATAATACGGCCTGATTATAAGGCCCGATTGGAGCCGGAGCTTTGTCGGTAAAGATGATTTTTTTCATAATAAAGTTATTTGATTTGAAAGTAGTTTATCTATTAGAAACGCTTCGTTTGTTCCATTTAATATCACTAAGCATACCAGATTTAATACCGATGAAGAAATTCCAGTTAGAATTTGTTCCAAGCGGCTGCCAGTTAAATGCCATTCTCCAGCTCAATAAGTCTCTTTCAAAACGGAATTGAGTAAAAGTAACACCTTTTTGTACAAAGTCATAACCAGTAGAAACTCCGCCTTTCCATTTCGGTGTAATATCTGTATTGATCGAAACCATTAGAGAGTTTCCTGAAATTTCATTTTGTCTTCCCGTATTTGAGTACGTAAGGGAGTAGGCTAAAGTCATATCCCATGGAATTTTCGAATTAAAAAACTCCGTAATTACATCTTCTTTTTCAGGTTCATCGATAAACTGGCTGTTACGGCTGTCATTTAAGTCGGTATTTGTACCAAACAAATCATCACTTCGACCTCCATTCCGCTGACTCTGCGTATTTTTCTCTTTGCCGGTGCCTTTATTTGAAAACGAATAATTGACAGTTACATTCGCACTGGTTAATCGAAATAAACTTCCTCCATTATCAATGTTGAACTTATTGATTTTTTGGTTACCACTATCAAGTGCATAAGGGTCAAGTGTTGCACCAAAATTCATGTTCATTTTATTGTCAAAAAATTGTGTTCCACCGCTTACTAAAACAGGCTGCCATGCAAATGTTGATGTTCCATCAGCATCGAAGTTGTAACTTGTGCTCAAGTTTAAGTTGTTTAACAGCATTATTTTTTTAGGCTCTGTTTTTGTGCTGTCTCGATCTCTAACTTTGGCTTCAAAAGTATTGCTTAATGCAAAACCGACAATGTTAGAATTTTCTTTGCTTGGCTGTCCAAAAATACCATTCTCAAACCTTGTATATTCGTTAGTTATTCTTCCAGTCGCATCAACTGCATAAGTGTCGTAATAACGCTCAAAGCTTGGGGTGTAAGCATAGGTTATACTCGGACGCATTACGTGTCTAATAGACTGTATTCTTTTATCTTCTCCAAAATTAAAAGTTCCGTAAATAGTGGTTCCTAAATTGGTGCTGAAATTGTAAGTTCTAAAAGAATCAAAACCATTTACAGGTGTATCTACGGATTTTCCTTCAGACGGATCGTAGCTTTTATCTATGGTTTTATTAACCCATGTTTCTTGATAAGTAGTAGAAGCTCCAGCACTAAAATATTTAAAAAGCTTAAAGTTCGTACTCAACGGAATAGTGTGCTGCATTCCTAACTGAGCATCGTTAAACATCTGCGGTTTAAAAAACAATGAATCTTTTGTTTTAAAGTAGTTTTTACCACTTACGCTGTATTGAAGGTTAATGTTTTTAATAAAACCTTTTTTAACGCCATTTTTACCAACAAAAGGATATACACGATCAATGCTTCCCTGTAAAGATGGAAGTGTCATAATAATGTCTTCTGTCTGCGTATTTTGACTATGTGTTGCAGATAGCGCAATACGAGAACCAGGAATCGTATTAAAAGTTTTGTTGTAGGTAATAGAGGAACTTAAAGTATTATTTAAGTTCGATCCAATATTGGCTTGGTTGATAGACTGCTTGAAGTATTTACTACTTCCCATGTTAACCGATGCTGAAAAGGTTGAATTAGGGTTTGATTTTGTGTCTTTAGAGTGCGACCATTGAATGTTGTAAATACCTTGTTTTGTATAATCCGGATAACCACGCTCACTATTAATAAGGTTTTCAAAACGAACATTGATATTTCCGCGATACTTGTATCTTGTAGCATACGCCGATTCGAAACGCATGGCGTAACTTCCATTTGTATAATAATCTCCAAGTACGGTCAAATCATAATTATCACTCAATGCAAAGTAATAACCTCCATTTTGCAATGAAAAACCTCTTGTATTCGAATCGTTGTAACTTGGAACTATAATTCCTGAAACGCTTTTTTCTTGACTCAAAGGGAAGTATCCATAAGGTAATGCTAGTGGAGTAGGAACATCAGCAATAACCATTTGAGTTAAACCCGTTACGATTTTTTTTCCAGGAACGAATTTGATTTTTTGAGTTCGGAAATAATATTCTGGATTATCAATATCTGAAGCTGTAGTGATACGTGCTCCTTTTAAATAATAAACAGAATCATTTTCTTTTTTAGTAACCGCAGCTTTTATGTTTAATTCACCTTGTTTGGTTCTTGAATTATAAATTAAAGCTTTTTTTGTCTTGAAATTAAAACGGATAGAGTCGGGTTGTACTTCGCTTGATCCTTGTTTGAAGTTTGGATATTGAGTTAAAACTCCCGCAGAATCTTTAATTCTTCCGGCGTAAACTTCATCTTTTTCATAATTAAGAACAATTATACCAGATTTTAATTCAACATCTTTATAGTATAATTCTGCCTCATTATACAAAGTGATCGTTTTTCTCTTTTGATCGATCTTCGCATAATCTTTAGCCTTGTATCGCACCTTTCCGTCCAAAAAAGCTTTTTTGGGTTTTACGGTATCAAGCTTTATAGTGTCTGTAATTGCTGGAGCTTCTTTATCTGTTTGTTTTACAGCAGGTAAAGGCTTTTTTTTATTTTTTATTTCTTGCGAATATAAATTACCACAACCTATAGTTAGGAAAAATGATATTAAAACGATATTAAATAAGTTTGTATGCAAAGGTTTAAATGCTATTTTTGTAAAAGTATGGCGTGTTTTTTGACATGTCAAACTTACATATAATTTTTTGGCAAAAATAATCAATTCTAAAAATTATAACTGCTGCATTTTATTAAAATTAACTTTTAGATTTATGAATAGAATTAACAAATTTAAGGTAATATTTACTTTATTTCTAACGATACTGTCTTTTTATGCTCATAGTCAGTCAAATGTGTTTAAGGTGACTTTGGATGCCGGACACGGAGCTCATGACTTTGGAGCAGTTTATAGCGGCAGAATTGAAAAAAATATTGCTTTAGCTATTGTTTTAAAAGTGGGCAAAATTTTAGAGCTTAACCCAAATGTAAACGTAATTTATACTCGTAAGACCGATGTTTTTATAGATTTGGTCGAAAGAGCAAATATTGCAAACAGAGCAAACTCAAATATTTTTGTTTCTATTCACTGTAACGCAAATAAAAATACTGCCGCGGATGGAACTGAGACTTATGTAATGGGTTTAAGTAAAGTTGCCTCAAACTTAGAAGCTGCGAAAAAAGAGAACTCCGTAATTACTTTAGAGAAAGATTATCAACGGAAATATGAAGGATTCGATCCAAATTCTCCTGAATCAATGATCGGAATGACTTTAATGCAGGAAGAATATTTGGACAACAGTATTTCATTAGCAACTAAAATTGAAGATAACTTTGAGAAATTAGGTAAAAAACTTCGTCAAGGCGGTGTAAAGCAAGCGCCGTTTATGGTACTTCATAAAGCATATATGCCGAGAGTTTTGGTTGAAACAGGTTTTGTTTCTAATCCGACAGAAGGAAATATTTTAAATTCGGAAGAAGGGCAGGACGACATTGCGAGAGCAATTGCCGAAGCGATCTTAAGTTATAAAAGAGAATATTTTGGATCAGGAGCACCAGAAGCTGCTGAGAGTAGGCCAGTAAGAGATACTTCAACTCCAGTAAAACCAAAGACTACAGCTGTAACAGCTGCGAAGAGTGCTCCAAAAGGAACATTTTTTAAGGTTCAGTTAATAGCAAGTATCAAAAAAACACCTTTAGAACCAAAAAACTTTAAAGGACTTAAAAATGTGTCAATGCTATATGAAAATAATATTTATAAATATTTCTACGAAGAAACTTCAAGTTACGAAACAGCGCAAAAGTACTTGCAAGAAGCTAAAAGTAAAGGATATGGCGCAGCGTTTTTAGTGGCAACCAAAGATGGAGAAAAAATCAATATTCAGGACGCAATTAAATAATAGGCGCAAGTTCGAATATTTATATTAATTTTGTATAAACACTTAGAATTTTGAAACTAACAAGAGAAATTAAAACGGCTATATTAGTCATCGCATCGATTTTATTATTTATCTGGGGATATAGTTTTTTAAAAGGCAGAGACCTTTTTACAAATTATAAAGTACTATATGCTGAATATGATAATGTTGAAGATTTATCAGCATCAGCACCAGTAACACTTAACGGACTTGCGATTGGCAAAGTAAATAAAATTACAATTGACGAAGTAACAGGTAAATTACTAGTTGAACTTCAATTAAAAACTGATTTTCCAGTTTCTAAATCAAGTACAGCAGCAATCTATTCTCCAAGTTTAATTGGAGGAAAGCAAATTAAAATTGTTCCTAATATGGCTGATAAAGAATTAGCTGAGGACGGGCAAAAATTAACTTCTACTGTAGAACTTGGCCTGACAGAATCATTGGGAGGGAAAATAGAGCCAATTCAGCAGAAGCTGGATAAAATGCTTTTAAATATTGACGTTCTCGTTACAGGATTAAACAATACTTTAGATAAAACTACGCAAGAAAACCTAAAGAAAACAATTGCTGAGTTGAGTCAGACTATGCAGCAATTTCATAGAGCTTCTGGAAGTTTGAACAATATTTTGGATACCAACAAAGGTCAAATTAATAGTGCAGTGTCAAACTTGAATAAAATGTCAAGTAACTTTAATAAGATATCAGATTCTTTAAATAAAGCAGATTTAGGAAAAACAGTTCGTAATCTTAATCAGGCTTTGGCAAAAGTTGATGGCTTAATGAATAATTTAAATTCTGGTAAAGGTACTGCAGGTAAATTATTAAATGATGATGCGCTTTATAATAACTTAGCTAAAACTTCAAAAGAGCTTGAATTGTTATTGCAGGACGTACGTCTTTATCCAACGCGTTACGTAAACGTTTCTCTTTTTGGAAAGAAAAATAAACCATACGTAGCACCGCCAGCAGAAGAAACAAACTCAACAGATAAAAAATAATTATAAATGAGTTATTTAGATAATATTTTATTCGCAATACTTCTTATAGTAGGTTTCGGTTTTTTTGCAGCGAGCGTAAAAAAAATCATCCGAAATATAAATTTGGGAGTTGATGTAGATCGAAAAGATAATCCTAAAGCTCGTTGGAAAAACATGGCATTGATTGCTCTTGGGCAGTCAAGAATGGTGAGACGCCCTGTTGCTGGAATACTGCATATCTTTGTATATGTTGGTTTTATAATAATTAATGTCGAATTATTAGAGATTATTATTGATGGACTTTTTGGAACACATAGAATTTTTGCTCCTTATTTAGGTGTAGTTTATGATGTTTTAATTGCTTCATTCGAAATATTGGCAATATTGGTAATTTTTGCGGTTACCGTATTTTGGATTAGAAGAAATTTTATCAGACTGAAACGTTTTATTCATTCTGATTTAAAAGGATTTCCAAAAAGCGATGCTAATTACATTCTGTATTTTGAGACCGTTTTAATGATTTTGTTTTTATTAATGAATGCCGCAGATCTTCATTTACAAAATGTTCCAGGCGGTGTTTTTCATAAAGCAGGAAGTTTTCCAGTAAGTCAGTTTATTGCACCGATTTTTAATGGTCTGTCAAATGAATTGGTAGTACTTTTGTTTGAAGTGTTCTGGTGGATGCATATTGCAGGTATTTTAGTTTTTATGAACTATTTATACTTCTCGAAACATTTACATATTCTTTTGGCTTTCCCAAACACTTATTTTGCAAACTTGAAACCAGAAGGGCAGTTTGATAATTTAGAATCTGTAACCAAAGAGGTGAAGTTAATGATGGATCCAAATGCAGATCCGTTTGCTGCAGCACCGCCTGCAGATGAAAATGCTGCGCCAGCTAAATTTGGAGCAAGTGATGTTCAGGATTTAAACTGGGTTCAGTTGTTAAACGCTTACACGTGTACAGAATGCGGACGTTGTACATCTGCTTGTCCAGCAAATCAAACAGGTAAAAAATTATCTCCTCGTAAGATTATGATGGATACAAGAGATCGTTTAACTGAAGTTGGAAAAAATATTGATGCTAATAAAGGTGTTTTTGTTCCAGACAACAAAATGCTTTTAAATGATTATATCACTCCAGAAGAATTATGGGCTTGTACGTCTTGTAATGCTTGTGTAGAAGAATGTCCGGTAAATATTAGTCCGTTATCTATTATTATGGATATGCGTCGCTATTTGGTAATGGAACAAAGTGCTGCTCCAATGTCATTAAATGCGATGATGACTAATATTGAAAACAATGGAGCTCCTTGGCAGTACAGCCAGCAGGATAGATTGAACTGGAAGAACGAAAATTAAAATAGTGTTTAATCGGTTATCGGTTAATTGTTAATTTGTTTAATTGTAATTAGGGTTCGCCAAGCTTGCGATTAAACAATTAAACAAAATCAACGATTAACTTTTTAATTGATTGAATAAAATATTATAGGTTTTTAGTGGGTTATAGTTAGGAGTACTATTAACCAAATAAACGATTAACCGATTTAACAATAAAAGAAGATGTCAGAAAGTTTAGTAGTGCCAACAATGGCAGAAATGCTAGCCCAGGGAACACAGCCAGAAGTTTTATTTTGGGTAGGTTGCGCAGGGAGTTTTGATGATAGAGCAAAAAAAATTACTAAAGCATTTGTGCGTATTTTAAATCGTACGAATGTTTCTTTTGCGGTTTTAGGTACAGAAGAGAGTTGTACTGGAGATCCTGCAAAAAGAGCTGGAAATGAATTTTTGTTTCAAATGCAGGCCATGATGAATATCGAGGTTTTGAATGCTTATGAAGCAAAAAAAATTGTTACCGCTTGTCCGCATTGTTTTAATACGTTAAAAAATGAGTATCCTGAATTAGGCGGTAATTACGAAGTAATTCATCATACAGAATTTTTGAAATCATTAATTGATGATGGAAGATTAACTGTTGAAGGTGGACAATTTAAAGGAAAGAAAATAACTTTTCATGATCCTTGTTATTTAGGAAGAGCAAATAAAGTTTATGAAGCGCCGAGAGATTTAATTCAAAAGTTAGATGTTGAATTGGTCGAAATGAAACGTTCTAAATCAAATGGTTTATGTTGTGGGGCAGGCGGAGCACAAATGTTTAAAGATGCCGAACCTGGAAACAAGGAAGTAAACGTACTTCGTACAGAAGATGCTTTGGAAGTACAGCCGGATATTATCGCTGCGGGTTGTCCGTTTTGTAACACGATGTTAACAGATGGAATTAAACATGCACATAAAGAGGGAGAAGTAAAAGTAATGGATGTTGCAGAGTTAATTGCTAATGCGCAAGATCTTTAATTTGTTAGGTTCTAAGGTGCTGAGTTTCTAAGATTCTCAGGTTTTTAACTTGAAACCTAAAACTTGAAACTTTCAAAAAAAAAACAACAATCTAAAATCTAAAATTAAAAAATGTATATACCTTTTGAAGATTTACCTGGTGAATCCAGAGTTTGGATTTATCAATCGAACAGAAAATTTTCTGAGGAAGAGTTTTCTGAAATCGAAACTGATTTAAAAGCTTTTGTAGAACAATGGGCCGCACACGGTACCAGTCTTGAAGCTTCTTTTTTATTGAAATATAACAGATTTATCATATTAGCTGTTAATCAAGATGTGCAGGCTGCGACGGGTTGTTCTATCGATAGTTCTGTAGAATTTATCCAAAGTTTGGAGAAGAAATATAATGTTGATTTATTGGATAAAATGAATGTTACTTTTAAAAACGGTGAACATATCGCTCATAAAACATTAATCGATTTTAAGAAAATGGTTAAAGATAAATCGGTTTCTGAGAATACGATTGTTTTTAATAACTTGGTTAATAATATTGAAGAATTCAACGAGTCCTGGGAAGTTCCTGCTGCTGACAGCTGGCACAGTAGATTTTTCTAAGAATCGCTTATGATATTTTAGAAGGCATGAAATTTTAGATTTTGTGCCTTTTTTTTTGTTTTATAGTTTTTTTTGTCAGTCGAGGATGATAAAACTGAGTGAAGCTATTCAATAAAATGTACCGTGTGAAAAATAATAGAACTATTCAAAAAGATAAGTCAGAAATTCAAAAGTTGGATTAAAATCTTTTATCAAATCAATTTTTCTTACCCTAATCCATCCTTTCAATTCTTTTTCTCTTGCAATTGCTTATTTGATCCAAGTGAATTTCTCGTAATACACCAAAAATTCAATGCCATACTTAGAAGCGAAGGTTTTAACATTATTTTGAATGTTTTCCTTATGCTGCTTAAGTCTTTCTCTTAAATTTTGAGTTACCCCAATATAGAACGTTGATCGATTTTGTTTGTAATAATATAAATATAGTAGGTATGATACCCATCTTGAGGATTAAACATTTTTTTTGTAAAAATATATGTGTTTTATTTTTTTGTCATCCTGAAGAACGAAGGATCACACTAGAAACTCAATAAGGTAATTCCGTAAAGTAAAATAGTCAATCTTTATCGATTCCCGAGTGCGATCCTTCGTTCCTCAGGATGACAAACCGTGCGAAGTATGGAAAAAGTAAACAACCAATTTTTGTCGATTCTCGAGTGTGATTCTTCGTTTCTCAGGACAACAAAACCGTGCTAGTTATGGAAAAGTAAAGAACTAATCTTTGTCGATCCCCGCGTGTGATTCTTCGTTCAGAATGACAAACTGGAGTTAGCTTTGTCAAAGTTTTAAACTTTGACAAAGTTGGCGTTAGTAAGTTCTTATAAAAACAAAAACGTCTAATCTAGCCCCGATGGGAGCGGTATCCTTTTTCTGGTCTCGTTTCTTTAACGAGAACAGAAAAAGATATAGCGGACAGCGGGACTAATGGTTCTTTTGAAAATTATTGTGCTGCTTCTAGAATTATTTATCAACTAGAATTAATCTAATTTTGTCAAAAATCTAACAATTTAAAAGACTATTTAAACGCTATTTTTGAGTATTTTCGTAGAATTAAATTTAATACATGAAAATAGCAATAGTTTGTTATCCTACTTTTGGCGGTAGTGGTGTAGTAGCTACTGAGTTAGGTCTTGAATTGGCCAGAAGAGGACACGAAATACATTTTATCACATACAGTCAGCCAGTTAGATTGGCACTTTTAAATCCGAATGTTCATTATCACGAAGTAAATGTTCCGGAATATCCATTGTTTCATTATCAGCCGTACGAATTAGCGCTATCGAGTAAGTTGGTAGATATGGTGAAGTTGTACAAAATAGAACTTCTTCACGTTCATTACGCGATTCCACACGCTTACGCAGGTTATATGGCAAAACAGATGTTGAAGAATGAAGGAATTAATCTTCCGATGATTACAACGCTTCACGGAACGGATATTACTTTGGTTGGAAATCATCCTTTTTATAAACCGGCAGTAACTTTTAGCATAAATAAATCGGATTATGTGACTTCGGTTTCGCAAAGTTTGAAAGATGATACGTTGAAGTTATTTAAAATCAAGAATAAAATTAAGGTAATTCCGAATTTTATTGAACTTGATAAAGTTAAAAAAGATCCATTGGCGCCATGTCATCGTTATGTAATGGCAAATGAAAATGAGCGTATTATAACGCATATTAGTAATTTTAGAAAAGTAAAACGTATTCCTGATATTATTAAAATTTTCTATAATATTCAGAAAGAAATTCCGGCTAAACTAATGATGGTTGGTGATGGACCTGAAAAAGAAAAAGCAGAAATTTTATGTCAGGAATTAGGAATTTTAGATAAAGTAATTTTCTTTGGAAACAGCCATGAAATTGATAAAATCTTATGCATGACCGATTTGTTTTTGCTTCCTTCTGAAACGGAAAGTTTTGGTTTGGCGGCTTTAGAAGCTATGGCGTGCGGTGTTCCTGTAATTTCTAGTAATTCGGGTGGTTTGCCTGAGGTAAATTTCGATGGTTTTTCTGGTTATTTAAGCAATGTTGGAAATGTTGAAGAAATGGCTGAAAATGCGTTGAAAATCTTGAGAGATGATACGGTATTGAATCAGTTTAAGGCAAATGCACTTGAGGTTGCTAGAAAGTTTGATATCAAAAATATTCTGCCTAAATATGAGGCTTTGTATCAAAAAGCAGTTGATGACTATAAATATGAAAAGCATTAATTTTAAAAAGAAATAAATGAAAAAAGTAATTTCTGTATTAGCGGTTTTTGTTATGATTTCTTGTGGTGTAAAGAAAACGGAAGAGTCTAAAGCTTTGTATGAGGTTTTGACTACGCAGTCTAGTGGCGGCGGCAATATTAAATTCTTCGAGATTTTGACTGAGCCAAATGAAATTAAAATGCTTGAAAACGATCCGATTTTAGCTGATAAAATGAAGAATCCTAACGTTCATGATTATAACTATGTAATCTTGAATATGGGGGAGAAAAATACCAGCGGTTATTCTATTGATGTTGAAAAGGTGGAAGAAACGGATAAGAATATCATTATTACAGTAAAGGAAAACAGTCCTGCTCAAGATGCAATGACAATGCAGGTAATTTCATATCCTTACACTGTGGTGAAAATTCATTCTAAGAAAGAAATTATTATTAAGTGATTTAAGTTTTTTAGTGATTAGTTCTTAGTGATTAGTCTTTAGTTCTTAGTGATTAGTGATTAGTGATTAGTCTTTAGTCCTTAGCGATTAGTTCTTAGTGATTAGTTCTTGGTGATTAGTTCTTGGTGATTAGTCCTTAGTCCTTAGGAATTAGTTCTTAGTCTTAGTAATTAGTTATGGTTATGAGTGTTATGATTTAAATGTCAGGCTGAGCGAAGTTGAAGCCCTTTTTTATATCTTAATGCCTTTGACTTCTCTAACGGAAACTTAGTTTATTTAAAAGCATAAAAAAAACCTGTCGTTTATAAGCGACAGGTTTCTTTTTACAATTATTTTTTAATTTTATTTTAGAATCTGAATTTAACGCCTAATCCAACGTCGAATCCAAAGTTGTCATCGTCATAATATCCTGAACCAATTTCTGGTCTAGCATCTAACGATAGTGTAATTGGCACTTCACTAAATCTATATTCAATACCAATATCTCCAGCAGCAAAAACGTAAGTTCCGCTGTCATTATATCTGAAATTGTTGTTGTAGTAATCGTAATCCCATGCAGCAACACCTCCACCGACACCAGCGTACCAGTTAAAACCTCCATCGATGTTCCAAACCCATTGGTAAAGGGCAACGCCTTTAACAGCGTCTACATCTCTACTGTTTCTCCAGCCTAAATCAAATTCAAGTCTGTTTTTTTGGCTTAATCCTAGTTGGTATGATACTTCACCTCCAAATCCGTTATTGTCTCCTAAACGTAAACCTAGGGCATGTTTCGAAATTTCTTGTGATTGAGCCGTAAACGCTAATCCTAAAAGCATCATGGCAGATAAAATGATTTTTTTCATAAAATGGTTAAATTAATTTTTTTCAAATGTATAATTACAGTCCTAGACAGAACGTATAAAATTTTTAAAAATTGTTATATAATTCACATTTTATAAATTTTAGATTCATAAAATTGTTAAAAAAAGTATTTGTAGTATAAGTTATTTTAGGATTATGGAAGATATTAATTGTGATGTTAAGATGTCTTCCATTTCAAATAAATTCTCTTCCTCTGCAAAATTTGTCGCTTTATAAGAGAATAATTTCCAACGTTTTTTATGGTATTCCAATGCTGTCAAGTTTTCTACCCAATCGCCGGAATTAAGATATAAAGTCGATCCGTGTTTGTTTTCTTTGGTCATGATTTTTGGCTCGTGTATATGACCGCAGATTACGTAATCGTAATTTTTTTCGATTGCTAAATCGGTTGCAGTAGTTTCAAAATCAGAAATAAATTTAACGGCTTTTTTAACGCTTGCTTTTATTTTTTTGGAAAACGAATAAGGTTCGCGCCCCAATTTTGACAAGCACCAGTTTACAAATCGATTGATTAGAATTAAATAATCATATCCTAATCCGCCTAATTTTGCAATCCATTTCGAGTGCTGTACAGAAGCGTCAAAAACATCTCCGTGAAAAATCCATGCTTTTTTATCGTCTAATTCTAAAACTAATTTATCGACTAAAGCAAAATTTCCCATATTCATGTCGGTAAATTTTCGAAGTATTTCGTCGTGATTTCCAGTAATGTAATACACTTTTGTTCCTTTAGAAGCCATTCCAATGACACGTTGAATCACTCTTAAATGTGCTTTTGGGAAGTACGATTTTCGAAACTGCCAAGCATCAATTATGTCGCCGTTTAAGACTAAAATTTTAGGTTTAATGCTTGAAAGATAGTTGTTTAATTCTTTTGCATGACTTCCATAAGTTCCCAAATGTACATCAGAAAGAACGACCAATTCGACATTTCTTTTTTTCAATTTTTCTTGATTTGAAGTTTTACAAATGAAAGAAATTCTGAGTCTTTTTGTTTTATCAAAAGGTTATGAAAAAGCGGATAATTTTACCAAATTGTGATTTTTATACGGTTTAATGTTTAGTTAATAATACCAGTTTTAAATTTTTTAATTTAATTCATAAAACTTACATTTGCTCAAAACAAATTACAATGGCAGGAAACAGCTACGGCACCCTATATAAAGTTACAACATTTGGAGAATCTCATGGTGAAGCATTAGGCGGTATTATTGACGGATGCCCTCCAGGAATAGAACTTGATTTTGAAGCGATTGAATTGGATATGGCCCGAAGAAAACCGGGACAGTCGGCAATTGTTACCCAAAGAAAAGAACCAGATGCAGTTCAGTTTTTGTCTGGGATCTTTGAAGGAAAGACTACAGGAACACCAATTGGTTTTATTATTCCAAATACCAATCAAAAATCAGATGATTATTCACATATAAAAGACAATTACAGACCAAGCCATGCTGATTATGTTTACGATCAGAAGTATGGTCTTCGTGATTATCGTGGCGGCGGAAGAAGTTCTGCAAGAGAAACTGCAAGCAGAGTAGTAGCTGGAGCAATTGCAAAACAAATGCTTCCAGAGATTAAATTTAATGCTTATGTTTCATCTGTTGGCCCAATTCATTTAGAAACGCCTTATCAAGAATTAGATTTTTCGAAAATAGAAAGCAATCCGGTTCGTTGTCCAGACGAAAAATCGGCTGCGATTATGGAGGAATATATTCGCGATATCCGCAAGCAGGGAGATACTGTTGGTGGTGTTGTAACTTGTGTAATTCAGAATGTTCCAGTTGGTTTAGGAGAACCTGTTTTTGATAAACTTCATGCAGAATTAGGAAAAGCAATGCTTTCTATTAATGCAGTAAAAGGTTTTGAATACGGAAGTGGTTTCTCAGGTTCTGAAATGAAAGGAAGCCAGCACAATGATTTGTATAATCCTGACGGATCTACAAAAACAAATCTTTCTGGCGGAATTCAAGGCGGGATCAGCAACGGAATGGATATTTATTTTAGAGTAGCTTTTAAGCCTGTTGCAACTATTATGCAGACTCAGGACTCATTAGATAATAAAGGGAACATTACACCAATGACTGGAAAAGGACGTCATGATCCGTGTGTAGTGCCTCGCGCAGTGCCAATCGTAGAAGCTATGGCCGCAATTGTTTTGGCAGATTTCTATTTGTTCAACAAAACATATTAATAAAAGGTAAGACAGTGAGGGTCTTATATTTTAATAATTAAAAAATAATTTAATGCAAGAAGTTACAGAAACTAAAAAAAAATCATTTCTTTCAGGATTAACAGGGCAGATTATAATTGCAATGATTCTTGGAGCTATTTTAGGAATCATATTACACAATACAATTTCGCCTGAAGCAGCACAGTCATTTAGTACTAAAATAAAAATGCTGGCAACCGTTTTTATTCGTTTGGTGCAGATGATTATTTCTCCTCTGGTTTTTACCACTTTGGTAGTAGGAATTGCAAAATTGGGAGATATTAAAACTGTTGGAAGAATTGGAGGAAAAGCTATTGGATGGTTTTTTACGGCTTCATTTATTTCTTTACTTATTGGATTATTCTACGTAAATATTTTACAGCCTGGAGTTGGTTTAAAACTGGAACATGTTGACATGGCAGCGGCTTCTGAGGTAACAGGTAAAACCCAAAATTTATCTTTCGAAAACTTTGTAGAACACATTGTGCCAAAAAGTATTGTGGAAGCAATGGCAACAAATGAAATCCTGCAGATTGTAGTTTTTTCTATTTTCTTCGGATTAGCGGCAGCTTCTTTAGGTGAAAAAGTAAAGCCTATTGTTAATGCTTTTGATAAATTGTCGCACATTGTTTTAAAAATGGTAAACTATGTCATGAACTTTGCTCCAATTGGAGTATTTGGAGCTATTGCGGCTGTATTTGCTATTAGAGATGCTGAAGAATTGGTAATTACTTACTTTAAATTTTTCGGATCGTTTTTAATTGGTATAAGCACATTGTGGGTTCTTTTAATAGCTGTAGGTTATATTTTCTTAAAAGGAAGAATGACAGAGTTATTAAAACGTATTACAGGACCATTAGCAATTGCTTTTGGAACAACGAGCAGTGAAGCTGTATTTCCTAAATTGACTGAAGAATTAGAAGGTTTTGGAGTAAAAGATAAAATTGTTTCTTTCATGCTGCCGCTTGGTTATTCTTTCAACCTTGACGGAAGTATGATGTATATGACTTTTGCAAGTATTTTTATCGCGCAGTTCTACAACGTGCATCTTGATTTGGGAACGCAGATGGCCATGCTTTTAGTTTTAATGTTAACCAGTAAAGGTATTGCAGGTGTGCCAAGAGCAAGTTTGGTCGTTGTTGCGGCAACTTGTGGTATGTTTGATATTCCAATTGAAGGAATTGCATTAATTCTTCCAATTGATCATTTTTGTGATATGTTTAGAAGTGCAACCAACGTGCTTGGAAATGCTCTAGCGACTTCTGTAGTAGGTCAGTGGGAGGAAAATAAAGAATAAGAGATAAGAAAATTAATACTAAGAATTTGATTTTTTAGTCTTAATATCCTAGATAACAATAGAAAAGCTGTATTTTTTTATGAAATGCAGCTTTTTTTTATTTTAAAGTGTATATTTGGCAAAATTGCCGATTAATGCCCCAAATACGGATTTTTTTACTCTTATTTTTTGGTCTGAATTGCTTCGCCAATTCGGCGATTTCGCAATCTAACTGCAATGAAGATCCAAAGATAGATAAGCTTGTAAAAGAAGCACTTCTAAACTTTAGGGAATCAAATTTCGAGCAGTCACTTAAGATTTCGAGAACAGCTTTAAATGCTGCAACATTAATAAAAGACTACTGTCTGATTTCTCGTTCCTATAATATCATTGCGGCCAATTACAATGAATTGTCAGACTATGATAAGGCTATTTTTTTCTACAAAAAAAGTTTATACTACGCCAATAAAACTAGCAATGATTCTTTAAAATGCAATATTTATAATAATTTGGGCAACATGTATTGTTTTGAAAAAAAACAATTTGATGAAGGAATCCGATATTATAAAAAATCTGTTGCATATAGTTTGAAGATTAACGATTTAAAGGAAGTTTATTTTACAAACGTGAATATTGCCTGGGCTTACTTTGATGTTAAAAATTACGATCAGGGCTATCTTTTTCTAAAATATATAAATAGTACTAAAAACAAATACAGTGACGGCTCTACCGAAGTTATTGTAGATATGCTGAATGCAGTTTATTTAAGTTACAAAAATAAAAATACTGCTGCAAATACCTTTTTTTTAAGTGCTATTGAGGCAGGAAAAAGATCTGATGAAAAAACAGATTTATCGAATGTTTATTTAGAATATTCCAAGTTCTTAGATAAAATTAATAAACATAAGCAGGCGTATCAGGCATTGGTAAATCATAACGAAATATCTGAAGAACTATATAACGAAAGAAAACTAAAAAAAGCTTCTATAGCCGGAATTGGTCTGGAACTGGATGAATACAAAAGGCAGATTGATAAAATAGAAAGTGAAAAAGTAGAACAGTCTCAAAGTCTTAAAAAATCAAGAATTATTGTAATTCTCTTTATCCTTATTTCTTTTATTCTTTTATTTTTAATTGTCACGTTGGTTAAGAATATCCGTTTTAAGAAAAAACACAATTTAGAGCTCCTTAAAGCGAAAGAAATTGCAGAAGAAGCTTCCTTGCTCAAAACTCAGTTTATATCGACTATAAGTCATGAATTGCGCACACCGCTGTACGGTGTTGTTGGAATTACAAATATGCTGCTGGAAGAGCATAAAGAAATTTCGAGAAGCCAGCATTTGAGTTCGCTCAAATTTTCGGCCAGATATTTATTGTCTTTGGTAAACGATATTCTTCAGATTAATAAAATCGAAGAAAATAAAATTGTACTCGAAAATTTGACATTCAACATTACTGATGAAATAACGGTTATTAAAAACTCGCTTTCTTTTCTTTCCCAAAAAAATAATAATAGAATTTCGATCGATATTGATCCTGCAATTCCAGAATATTTGATTGGAGATAAATTACGTCTGGCTCAAATTTTAATGAATTTAGTGAGCAATGCATTGAAATTTACAAAAGATGGGCAGGTAGAAATAATAGTGTATCTCAGTAAAGTGGAGGGAAAACTTAATTTTCTTCATTTTTTAATTAAAGATAATGGTATCGGAATCGCTATTGTAGATCAAAGCAAAATTTTTGAAAAATTTGTTCAGGTCGGAAGAAAAGACGAAGATTACCAAGGAACAGGTTTAGGATTAAGTATAGTAAAAAGACTGCTCGGACTTTTTGGGAGTACAATTACTTTAGATAGTGATCTTGGCAAAGGTACTTCGTTTTCGTTTGAAATTGGTTTTGAACATGATTTGGCAAAAACAAAAAGTATAATCGATGAAATTGAAGTAGATCTAACTTCAAATGAAGTGTATAGCATTTTGGTGGTCGAAGATAATTTGATCAACCAGCTGGTGACAAAAAAAATTATCGAGAAAAATAATTATATCTGTAAAGTGGTAGACGACGGTTTTGGCGCGCTTAAAATTTTAGAAGAGCAAGAGTTTGATTTGATTCTGATGGATATAAATATGCCGCTAATGAACGGATTTGAAACCACAAAAAGAATTCGCCTTTTAGGAATAGATACTCCAATTGTAGCTTTGACCGCTTTTGATAAAGATGAAATTACAGATGAAGCAATTTCGTCTGGGATGAATGATATAATCATTAAACCTTTTGAACCGGTAAAACTATTTAAAATAATCAACTACCTTATAAAAGAAAAAAACGCTGTTTAGTACCAGCGTTTTTTATTTTTTTTAGAAGTATTTGATTTTCTAGATTTATGAGCATCTCCGCTTCTGTTAGAAGAGTTTTTAGGCTTTTCTCCAGCTTCAGGACTTCCTGACTGCCATTGATACGGATGATCTGCAATTGTTTTTACATCAACTTTTATCAATTTCTGAATGTCTTTCCAATACGGAAGTTCATCTTTTCCACAGAAAGAAATTGCAACACCGCCGTTTCCTGCGCGACCCGTACGACCAATACGATGAACATAAGTTTCAGGAATATTAGGAAGGTCAAAATTAATTACAAATGGCAGCTGATCAATATCAATTCCTCTTGCTGCAATATCTGTCGCGACCAAAACACCAACTTCTTTGTTTTTAAAGGCATCCAAAACTCTTTGTCTTGCATTTTGAGATTTATCACCGTGAATTGCTTCAGCAGGAATATCTTTTTTGCGAAGTGCTTTTACAACATTATCGGCACCGTGTTTTGTTCGAGAAAAAACAAGAACATTTGATAAATCTTCATTTTTAATTAAATGATATAATAGATTTCTTTTTTCTGTTTTGTCAACAAAATAAATACGTTGTTCTACATTTTCTGCTGTAGATGAAACAGGAGAAACTTCTACTTTTTCTGGATCTTGAAGAAACATTTCAGCTAATTCACGAATTGCAATTGGCATCGTAGCAGAAAAAAGTAATGTTTGTCTTTTTTTTGGAGTCAGTTTTACGATTTTTTTGACATCGTTTATAAAACCCATATCCAGCATTTGATCAGCTTCGTCTAATACTAAAGTATGCAGATGATCTAAATCAAGGAAACCTTGTTTTTGAAGGTCAAGCAAACGTCCCGGAGTTGCAACTAAAATGTCAATTCCGTTTTTTAAAGCGTCAACTTGCGGATTTTGAGAAACACCTCCAAAAATAGTCAGCTGTGTTAAATTAGTGTATTTGGCATAAGTTTCAAAACTCTGGCCTATTTGTACCGCCAATTCGCGGGTAGGTGTAACTACAAGGGCGCGAATTTGTTTGGCTTTTTTTGATGAACCAACAATTCGGTGTAATTGGTGTATAATTGGAATAGCAAAAGCAGCCGTTTTTCCTGTACCTGTCTGCGCACAGCCAATTAAATCGCGACCCGCTAAAACTATCGGAATAGATTTTTCCTGAATTGGTGTCGGATTTAAATAGCCTTCTTCAAATACGGCTTTTTGTATACTTTTTGAAAGTGATAAATCTTCGAATAACATATCTTAGGTATTAAGTATTTTAGTTTTAAGTACTAAAATGCCGTGCAAAGATAGTTTTATTCGGTCAATCGTTTGTTTGAATTGGCGATTATTTGGCAAAACCGTTTCATTTTAGAATTCGATTTTGCCATTTAATTAATCTTTTTCGATGTTTGCCTTGATAAAATCGGTTACTAAATATCCTATTAATTTACCAATTAAATTATTATTAGGGGCATTGTCTAAATCTGGAGCTCCTTCGCAGACATGCAGATAAGCTGCGTTTTTGTGTTCGGCGAAAAAAGAAACAAACTGTCTCAATTCTTCTACAGAAAAACCACTGATTGTCATAGCGCTGCTGGCAATATTTGGAATTGCATCTAAATCAATTTCAATTCCAAAAGCATCATTTTTGACAAAATCCAAAGCGGCAATCATTTCTCGATTGAAGTCTTTTTCTTTTCTAATGTTTACACTGTCGTAGGTATTATAGCGAACTCTGTCTTCCAGTTTTTTAATAATATCTAAAACACTTTTTGAAGTATAATTTTCGTGTAATCCAAAAATGAAATATTTTTTTAAGAAACCTTCTTCATACGCGTATGAAAATCCGTTACCACTGTGACGTCCTTCCAAGATCCTAAAATCAGAATGGGCATCAAAATTAATGGCGTTGATCGGTTTTCCTTTCGCTAAAGCGGCACCTTTAATATTTCCGTATGCATTATTGTGGCCTCCGCCGATAATAATTGGTGTTTTTCCAGCTTTAATTATAGTAAAAATGATGTGAGAAACTTCTTTATCTATTTTCTCCACCAGCTGACTTAACTTCGATCTGTCGTCAATATCATTAAAATCAAGATTCTCGACTTGGCGCATTTCGTCTGCAACATTAATTTGTCCTAAAACAATAATGTTACTTCCTTTACAAAATCGATTGTGTTGAATATTAGCAATACTTTTTATCGCACTCTGCCATGCAGATGCTGCTCCAGGTCTCCCATAATTGGCGCGTACACCAATATCTTCGGGGATTCCAAGAAGTACATATTTAGCTTCACTGTCCTTTAAAAAAACAACTTTATCAGCCCCGGGAGGGATAACAATCATTTTTTCTCCGAACTTTATTTCACCACTTCGATGATTTGTGACTTTTGCTAAATCATTTATAGTGAAAGGGATTAATTTCTCCATTAAAAAAATTTATTTTCCAAAAATAATATAATTGTAGAAACTTACGTTATTACCTTATATTAATTCTTAAATTTGTTATTAAAGAAAATTATTAAATATGGAAAACCCAAAGAACAACAATTCAAGTCTAAAAGCGATAATCGCAGTTTTAGCAGTCCTACTGATTGGTAGCTTAGTGTATATTTTTAAATTATCATCTGATACAGATGTAGTTAAAACAGAACTTACAACGACTCTTACAGAGAAAGAATCTGTTATGAAAGATTTGCAGGAATTAAAAGCAACTTATGATGCTGCAATCGCTGAAAACACTTCTATGTCTGACGAATTAATCCAAGAAAGAGATAAAGTAGTAGCTTTAATGGATGATTTAAACAAGTCTAAAGGTGATGTTTCTAAATACAGATCTCAAGTACAGGCAATGCAAAGTAAAATGAAAACTTTGGTTGCTGAAAATGATGAGTTGAAAAAACAAAACGGAGTTTTGACTACTCAAAGAGACAGTACTATTGTAGTTCTAGGTGAATCTAAGAAATATAACGAAGTATTAGTTGGTCAAAACGAAGAGTTAGCTAAAACAGTAGAAAAAGGAGCTAAATTATCAGTTTTAAATACAAAAACTTCAGCTTACAAATTGAGAAGCTCTGGAAAACAAATTGAAACAGATAAAGCAAGTCGTGCTGATGTTTTAAAAGTTAGTTTTACTATCGCTGAAAATCAAATTGCTAAATCTGGAGATAAAACGTATTATGTACAAGTTATCGATGCTAAAAACAATGTTTTAGGAGAAAAGAAAACAGAAAGTTTTGGTGATAACTCATTAACTTACAGTTTTAAAACTACTGTAAAATATGAAAATAAAACGGTACAGGTTAGTGAAGATCTTCCAGGAAAAGATTTTGCAAAAGGAACTTACTTTATCAATGTTTTTGATAATGACGAATTAGTTTCTAAAACTAGTTTCAGTTTAAGATAATTTCTGCCGAAGGGATACAATACCACTTAGATATTAAAGGTCTGTGATTTTTCACAGGCCTTTTTTGTTTTTAAATGATGTCCCATGGTTGGAAAAAAAATCTATTAAAACTTTGGAAAAATAGAATAAAAATTAACACAGAGAACGCAAAGTTCTTTAAATATTTAAATTGAGTGAAAATATAAAACTCACAAAGCTTTGCGAACTTAGATAGTGTAAAACAACTCAGATCTTATTGAACTCTGCGAAAAACCTTTGTGTACTCTGCGTTAAAAAAAAATAATTAGATCTATACTGTTTTAATGTTTCGTTATAAACATTTAGCGTTGATCTGTGAAAACCGTGGACTGTATTTATTATATAATTTTACCTTCGATAAAAACAGATTCAATTAAATTGCTTCCAAAAGCGTATGGAATTTGATAATACGATGAAATAGGTTTTGTTAGTATTAAATTGGCTTTTTTTCCTTTTGTAATACTTCCATGGGTTTCTGAAAGTCCCATTGCGTAGGCGCCGTTTATTGTTGCCGCATTTATAGCTTCTTCTGGAGTCATTTTCATTTTAATGCAGGCCGTTGCCACAACAAAATTCATATTTCCAGATGGAGTAGAGCCAGGGTTAAAATCTGTTGCTAATGCTATTGGTAATCCCGCTTTGATCATTTCGCGTGCCGGCATGTATGGAATGCTTAAAAAGTAAGAGCAAGAAGGTAAAGCGACAGGCATTGTTTCTGTGTCTTTTAAAGCTTCAATGTCTTCTGGGTTCATAATCTCAAGATGATCAACAGAAAGCGCGTTAAATTTAACGCCAGACTGAATACCTCCAATAGAGTTGAATTGGTTTACGTGAATTTTTGGTTTTAGGCCAAATTCAATTCCTGCCTGCATGATTTTTTCGGTTTCTTCAACGGAGAAATAACCGCTTTCACAGAAAACATCTACATATTCAGCTAGCTTGTTTTTAGCTATTTCTGGGATCATTTTATTGATAATTTCTTCAATATATCCATCTCTATTGTCTTTGTAATGTGTTGGAAAGGCATGTGCACCTAAAAATGTAGCTTTAATAGAAATTGGATAATTCTCAGCTAATTTTTGAATTACACGAAGCATTTTTAATTCCCCTTCAATAGTTAATCCGTAGCCCGATTTTATTTCAACAGCTCCGGTTCCTAAATGCATTACTTCTTCCAAACGAATTTTAGATTGCTCGTAAATTTCTTCTTCTGAAGTTTCATTAAGTTTGTTAGCCGAATTTAAAATACCGCCTCCACGATTGGCAATTTCCTCATAAGTTAATCCGTTAATGCGGTCAACAAATTCTTGTTCACGATTTCCTGCGTAAACAATATGAGTGTGACTGTCGCACCAAGCGGGAAGTATTACTTTTCCTGATGCATCAATAATTTTGTCAGAATTGATTTTAGGAAGGTTTTCCATTGAGCCGAAATCGGCAATAAGGTTATCTTCTAAAACTAAAAAAGCATTTTTTATTGTGGGAAGCTCAGCCATTTCTGCTCCTGAAACTTTAGCGATTGAAGTTTCGCGGACTTGGAGGAGTTCTTTTATATTTGTAATTAAAGTAAGCATGCGAGTGAATTTAATTATTTAAAACACAAATTTCACAAATATCACGAACTAATCCGTGAAATCTGTGAAATTCGTGTTTGGTATTTGAAATTTAAAATATTGAAATTTTATTTCAAATTTATTCTGAAACCGTGATTTCGAATATTTTATCCCAGTATTTTCCAGTAACAAAAATAGTTTTAGTAACAGGATTATATGCTATTCCGTTTAAAACTTCGGCATTTTTGCTTTTTACCAATTTACGAAGACCAGATAAATTGATAATTCCTTCAACTGCACCAGATGCGGGATTTACAACAGCAATTGCATCTTTCTGCCAAACATTTGCATAGAATTTTCCGTTGATAAGTTCCAACTCATTAATAGCTTTAATTTTTGCAGCTCCAGAATATACATTAATGTAATCAATTAACTTTTGAGTAGCTGGATCCATTTTCCAGATTTTCTCTGTTCCGTCAGAATGATAAATATATTTGTCGTCATGTGTCATTCCCCAGCCTTCGATATCTTTATCGTATTTAAAAGTTTTTTCCAGCTTAAAAGTATTGGCATCATAAATAAAACCTGTTTTTTCCTGCCATGACAATTGGTATATTTTTCCGTTGAAAAAAGTAATTCCTTCTCCAAAATATTCTTTAGGAAGATCGACTTGTTTGATTACTTTTCCCGTTTTGTAATCAACTTCTCTAAAATAAGAATCTTCTTTTTGTCCCGTGCTTTCAAAAAGTCTTCCATCGTGAAATTCTAAACCTTCTGTAAATGCAGTAGTATCGTGCGGAAAAGTATTTACGATTTTAAATTTTAAAGCTTTTGGTTCAACATCCGAAACAACTTCAATTCTTTTGGTAGCATCAGAAGAATCTCCACTAAAATAAACAGTAGCTTTTAAGTATTGATACCCTAATTTTTGATCTAATAATTCAAATCTAAATTCTTCAGCAGCTTTTGTACTTCCAACTCTTTGGTCGTTTACGAAGTAGGCAACGCTGTCGATTTCTTTCGATTTAGGGTTTAAAATTCCGATTGTAAGTGCATCTTTTTGCGTTAAATGAGCCGGAAAAGCAGAATCATCGATAGTAAATAAAGAATTTTCACTTTTATTTTTATCTCCACATCCAATTAATGTGATTCCTAATAAAATGACAGTTAGGAAGTTATAATTTTTCATAGTTTAAAATTTGAATAAGCCAATATACGATGATATTTTTATAGCAGCAAAGCTCTTGCAAAAATATAAAAAGATTGTATATTTGCACCGGCAAGTCCTACACGACCAGCTCCTGCAGACTCCCCCAGGATGGGAACATAGCAAGGGTACGCGGTTGAGCGGTGCGATGTAGGTCGCTTGCCACTTTTTTTTAGAATAAATTTAATTTGTAATCTTCCTTTTCAGGAGGATTTTTTTATTTTTGGACCTATCTAAAGTTAAATGTTATTGGTTAGAAGTTAAATGCTGTGTATTGTCACTCAGATTAAAGCCGATTCCAAAAACTTATAACTATAACCCCAAAACTCATAACTCAACAAAATGAATAAAGTCGTTTTAATTACTGGAGGATCATCAGGGATTGGAAAATCTATTGGTGAATTTTTGCATCAAAAAGGTTTCGTTGTATACGGAACGAGTAGAAATCCTGAAAAAGTCTTAAATTCAGTTTTTCCTTTAGTTGCTTTGGATGTTCGAAATTCGGAGTCAATTAAAACTGCTGTTTCTAAAATTATTGAAACTTCTGGCAGATTAGATATTGTGATTAACAATGCAGGAGTTGGAATTACTGGGCCTTTAGAAGAAATTCCGACGGAAGAAATTCGCAATAATTTCGAAACCAATTTTTTTGGACCAATTGAAGTTATGAAAGCTGCGCTGCCACAAATGCGTAAACAAAATTCGGGGCTTATTATAAATATTACATCGATCGCTGGGTATATGGGACTTCCTTATAGAAGTGTTTATTCGGCATCAAAAGGAGCTTTGGAGTTAATTACTGAGGCTTTGAGAATGGAGGTTAAATCTTTTGGTGTTGAAATTACAAATGTTGCGCCTGGAGATTTTGCAACAAATATAGCAGCGGGACGTTATCATGCGCCGGTTATTAAAGATTCTGCATACGAAAAGGTTTATGGCGATGTTTTGGCAACAATGAACGATCATGTTGATGCAGGAAGTAACCCGAATGAGATGGCAGAAGCGGTTTATAAAATTATTCAAACCAAAAAGCCAAATGTACACTACAAAGTTGGTGCTTTTATGCAGAAGTTTTCTATTGTTTTAAAACGCGCTCTTCCAGATAAAATGTACGAAAAAATGTTAATGAATCACTATAAATTATAATATTATGGATAAGATTACAGAATTATGGCCTACAATTTTTGGCGTTTTAGTTATAGTTTTTATTTGGTTTGTAATTCGTAGAATATTCTCTGCTGTAAGTGATAGAATAAATAATTCGGAGATTTACAAAGAAGAAACGGTAAAAGTTCTTCAAGAAATTAGAGATGAATTGAAAGAGTTAAATAGAAAAAACTCTTCAGGGAATTTATAAATGGTTAATTTTAAGCTGCTTTTGAAAATAAGAATGTTGCCTTTTTTTAAACTGAAGTAAATTTCTTGTTTACAATTATTTTGTGAATTTTAGTATAATTTACAAATTGATTTGGTTTTTGAAATTGTTATTGGTATTGATTTCGTAATTTTGCAGCTGAATTTGCGTGAGGGATAAAAGCTGATCTGCTGCGACGGAGCGGTAGCCCAACCAGATTTGAAAAGGACGCTCATTAACGTTTTGATGAGTGAGCCTTTCGTAAATGTGGTCACGCCTAGTTAATCAACACAATTTAAATATAATAGATTATGAAATTTTTTATTGACACAGCTAATTTAGCTCAAATTAAAGAAGCACAAGCTTTAGGTGTTTTGGATGGTGTAACAACTAACCCGTCTTTGATGGCGAAAGAAGGTATTACCGGAAAAAACAATATTTTAAAGCATTATGTTGACATTTGCAATCTTGTTGAAGGTGATGTAAGTGCTGAAGTTAATGCGCTTGACTTTGACGGAATGGTTAAAGAAGGTGAGGAGCTGGCTGAATTACATGACCAAATCGTTGTAAAACTTCCGATGACTAAGGAAGGTGTTATGGCTGCAAAATATTTTTCTGATAAAGGAATTAAAACTAACGTGACTCTTGTTTTCTCTGTAGGGCAAGCGCTTTTGGCTGCTAAAGCTGGTGCTACTTATGTTTCTCCGTTTGTTGGTCGTTTAGATGATATTTCTACTGACGGATTGAATTTGATTCAAGAAATTAGAGAAGTTTACGATAACTACGGTTACGAAACTCAAATTTTAGCTGCTTCTGTTCGTCACACAATGCATATTGTGAACTGCGCTAAAATTGGTGCTGATGTTATGACTGGACCTCTTTCTGCAATTTACGGATTATTGAAACATCCTTTAACAGACATCGGTTTAGCTCAATTTATAGCTGACTTTGAGAAGGGAAATAAATAATTATCAGATACTTATAAAATTAAAATCGCCTTTTTTCTAACGAGAAAAGGCGATTTTTTTTACTTTTATATGAATCTTAAATAGTTGATTATGAAAGTTGTATTGATAATGTTGTCTTTTTTCGCGGCTAGTTTTTCGGTAAATGCTCAAGCGAAAGTTATTACTTCTGTAAATGAGGCTGGAGATGTGGCTACTTATGAATTGGATAGTTCTGTAAAATTTCAAATGCTGGCAAAAGGGCTTCGGTATAATATTACGAGACATGAGTTCAAAGGCCCGGAAATGAAAAATAGCTACAGGCTGCTTTTGGTTATGGATGGTTTTTATTCGAAAACATTAAATAAAGAAATGACCATTTCTGCGGTTTTAAGTGACGGAAGTGTTATTGAGGCCAAAAAGATTATTGAGGATGACGGCTTTTTTGATGGAGCCTGTACTTTGAAAATAAAAGACCCTGAAGCGCTTTTAAAGGCTGATATAGATAAAGTAATCGTCCATGCTGATAAAGATGTTGTTTATTCTTTATCGGCTAAAAATAAGGCTGTTTTTAAAAAGAATTTAAGTAATGTTATTAGTGCTAGGTAAAGGGGCTAAGGTTCTAAGATTCTAAGGTTTTTTATAAAAGATAACTGTTGTTCTGAAAAAAATATCAGTCCCCATTATTATAAAGTTGGAATTTGGAATTTTTATAATAATAGAATAGATGTAGTAAACCTGACAGGTTTGTTTGAATTAAAAATCCAAATTCCAGTCATTGTAAAGTTGGAATTTGGAATTTAATAAATTGGAATTTTATAAAAAACCTCTCGGATTTCTTTAAATTAAAAAATTCCAAATCCCAATTAATAAGAATTGGAATTTGGAATTTATCCCAAGTTTTCGGATTGTTTTTTTTTTATAAATTTTTAGTGACCTCCGCCACCGCCTTCAACGTGGTTGATACCTTGTTTTTTTAATATAATAGGGCAATAGTAGCCGTAGAAACCTAAGTAAGCAAAACCTAAAAGAGGTACGATATAAGAGAAATGTGTCCACGTAATTCCGAAAATCCCTCCTGGATGAGAAACGTCAAAGTCACAAATACTTCCTTGAACTAATGGAATAACACCACCTCCAAGAATCATCATGATTAAGAAAGAAGACGCTTTTCCTGTGTTTTTTCCTAAACCTGCAATAGCTAAATCGAAGATTGACGGCCACATAATAGACAAGAATAAACCTCCTGAAATAAAGAAGAATTTAGCTATTTCTGGATTTGGCCAAACTAAACCTAAAACCATCATTAATAACCCTGAAATTCCGAAAAGCATTAAAGTTTTTCCAGCATTTTTACCTCCAACAAAACTTACTGCGATAAACAATAAGATCCAGATTGGGTAAATGTAGAATGAAGAAACATCATGTGCAGCAAAAATATTTGCTCCAATAATTACTCCAAATGCTAAAGCAGGGACGATGAATTTTAATGCAGTATTTACAAGATTTGAAGTGTTGAAAACGTTCACACCACCATTCCAACGGCCAATCATTAAACTTCCCCAGTAAAGAGCAATAAATGGTGCAATAGCATCTTCCAGAACGTTTCCGAATTCTGCAGTATGCAATAAAGCCGGCAAATTACTAATAATTGTAACCTCAGTTCCAACATAAATAAAGATTCCTAACATTCCTAAATAAAGCTGCGGGTAATCTAAAATATTGAATTTTTCGTGAGCAGTTTTAACTACTTCAACTTCTTCTTTTTCAGGATCTTCGATTTTAGAGAAGTTCATAAAAATGGCAACAACAATAAATGCTAAACCAAGAATGATGAAAGGTAATTTGATATCTTCTAATGAAAGTGTAGTGTTTTTGTTGTCTCCCATTCCGAATAAAGCGATTCCTAAAAGAATAGCTCCAATTGTTGTTCCAAAAGAGTTAATACCTCCTGCTAATGTTAAACGGTGTGCTCCGGTTGCAGGACTTCCCATTTTAATAGCTAACGGATTAGCAACAATTTGTTGTATTGAGAATCCTAAACCTACAGTAAATAGAGCTGTTAAAAAGAAAGGGAAACTTTCCATTGTTGCTGCAGGAATGAATAAAAATGATCCTACTGCTGAAAGGAGTAAACCAGCAGAAAGGGTTTTTTTATATCCGAATTTTTGTAAAACGTCCATTTTCAAGGATACTAAAAAGAAAATAATAGATCCTACGAAGTATGCAGCATAAAAAGCCCAAGCCACTAATTGTGATTGTACTTGCGATAAAGTGAATACTTTTTTGAAAACTGGGATAAGGATATCATTGGCAGAACCAACAAAACCCCAAAAGAAGAAGACGATTATCAACGAGATAAACTGCCCCCATTTGGTTTGCACATTTTCTGAACTCATAATAATAAGGTTAATTTTTTATTTTATTGTTTTTTGAAGACCGTAAATATATTTGTTAGGATTATCAAAAAAAAATAAAAAGGTATAAATAATGTTAAATTTATACCAACGGCACTCTTTTTTCAACAAAGTGTTAATTTTAACCTCTTTAGAAAATGTAATTTGTAATTATATTTACTCTAAAATTTTATTTTTGACCTCTTTACTGTAGTTTCTTCCTATTGGAATGTTGTAAGATTGGATCTGAACACGGTTTCCTTCTATGGATTTTACCTTATTTAGTGCAATTACATACGATTTGTGGATTCTAACAAAGCGATCGGCAGGGAGTTCTTCAGATAAAGATGTAAGAGATTTATGTGTAATATAGGTTTTATCAGGTGTGACAACTTTAATGTATTCTTTCATTCCTTCGACAAACAAAATTTCCTCAATATTAATTTTCATCATTTTTTTATCTACCTTAATAAAAATATGAGAATCACCTTTTGTAGTTTCAACTTTAATATTGTTTTTGAGATTGTATTCGGTTGTAATTTTATTGATGCATTTAATAAATCTCGGAAGCGGAATAGGTTTCACTAAATAATCTAAAACATCGAGATCATAACTTTCGGCAGCAAATTCTCTAAAAGCAGTTGTAATGATAACTTTGGTTTTGTTTTCTATTAGACTAATAAGTTCAAAACCTGTCATCATAGGCATGTTGATATCAAGAAAGACGGCATCGACAGGTGTACTGTTGATAAAATCCAGCGCCTCTAAAGAGTTATTGAATGTTCCTATAACTTCAAAATCTGTAAAATTGGTGAAATAATTTTGCAGGACTTTGATCGCTAATGGTTCATCATCAATTAACACGCATTTAATCTTCATTCTGAGTAGGTATTTGTAATCTGATTATGTAGAAATTAAGTTTGGTTTTGTGCTTAAGGCTAAAATTGTTTTTGTAAATGAGTTTTAATCTCTTTTTTGTGTTTACTAAACCAATTCCTCTTTTCGGATTATGACTTTGTGAAATTACAAAATTATTTAAGATTTCAAAATCGAGTGTTTTATTGTCGATCACTTTACAATTGATCTTAATCTTTAAATTTTTATTGTTTACGCCTCCATGTTTAAAGGCATTTTCTACTAATGAAATAAAGATAAGCGGCGGTACTACTACATCTTCGATATTCGATTCCAAATTTACGGTTACTTCCACATTTTCAAAACGAAGTTTTTCGATTTCAATGTAATTTTGAATGTAATCGATTTCTTTTATTAATGGTACAAATTTAGTTCCTTTTACATCGTAAAGCACATATTCCATTAAATTAGAAAGCTTAATAATTACGTCTGGAACTTTCTTGGAAGACTCTAATGATAACGCGTATAAATTATTTAAAGTATTGAAAAAGAAATGCGGCTGAATCTGATTTTCGAGATATTTTAATTTGATTTTAAACTGATTTTCTCGTAAAGATCTATTCCTTTCTCTTTCCTTAAGCCAAGTTAAGGTAAGGTACACAGAAGATGCCATTGCAACAACATATAATTCTCCTATGCATACCGCTACAATATGATTGATTTCGAAGGGATGGTATTCTCTATTCGCTTCCGGCCAGATATTTTCTGAAATAATATAATAAGTCAGGGCGGTTTTTAATAAATAGATTCCAAAAAGACTCATTAAGAGCCAGACTGTATACTGAATGTATTTTTGCTTTAATACATATTTGGGTACTAAAACAAATAAATTCAAATATACTAAAGGAATTACAAGCGAAAATTCAATTAAGTTAGATTTGAACGCGTAGGGGTAATCATTAAAGTAAGCACCCCATCTTAAAAAGTTCAATGTAAAGTATACTCCCCAAAACCAAATGTGATTTTGCAGTTTTATATCAAACTTAACTTTTCGTATTTCTTTCAATTGGTGGTAATTAACTTATTTTGGGTTTTTCTTAACATCATTAATTATTGTGCAACTTTAAACAATTAAAGGCAAAGGCGCAATTTTTTTGAATAAAATTTCATAAAAAAAGGAAATTCGTCTTTTATTTTTGAAATAGAACGTTTTCGTAAAACGCATTATTGAATGATTTATGTCGTTCGTTTAAATTTTATTGCTGTTGGTTTAATTTATTTTTTTTAACAATGTCTTAAGAATAATTTTACTTCATAACTAACAAAATAAAATAAACATGAAAAAAATTTTCTTAATCTTTATGATTGTTTTTACGGCGCAGGTTTCGCTTGCACAAGTAAAAAGTGTCAAGGGTGTGATTACAGATTCTGATGGTTTACCATTACCGGGCGCATCTGTTGCAGTGCAAGGAGGTCAAAAAGGAGCTACTACCGATTTTGACGGATTGTATACCATCGAAGCTCAAAAAGGTCAGACTTTAGTTTTTACTTATGTAGGACTGGAAACTCAGACAATTGTTGTAGGTGATGCTGCAACTATTAATGTGAAATTGGTTCAAGGTGCTTCAAATGCCTTAAATGAAGTTGTCGTAACCTCTTTAGGTATTAAAAAATCAAGAAAATCTTTGGCTTATGCAGCGCAAGAGCTTAAAGGAGAAGAATTAACTCGTGTAAAAGATGCCAACTTAATTAATACTGTTGCTGGTAAAATTGCCGGTGTTGCAGTAACAAGAAGTTCTTCTGGAGCGGGTGGAACAACAAAAGTTGTTATTCGTGGTAATTCTTCTTTCGTAAACAATCAGCCATTATATGTAATTGATGGTATTCCATTATACAATGGAGGTGCTGGACAGCCAAATGGAACTTTTGGAGATTTAAATGGTGGTAACAAAGATGGAGGAGATGTTGTTTCTTTAATAAATCCAGATGATTACGAAGGTATGACAGTTCTTAAAGGTGCTGCAGCTTCTGTTTTATATGGTTCTCAAGGAGCAAATGGAGTAATTTTATTATCTTCTAAAAAAGTAAAAGCTGGTTCAGAATCTTTCAATGTAAATTCAGTAACTACTTTTGAAAGTGCTGCTTATCTTCCTGAATTTCAATCGGACTATACTTCTAACGCAGGTGACCCTAGAAGCTGGGGTGCAAAACAAAAAGTAGAAGGAGATAAAGACATTAAAGATTTTTTTGAAGTAGGAAATACTCAAATTACTTCTATGACTTTTTCAAAAGCTACAGAAGGTGCTTCGACAGCTTTAAGTTATGCTAATACAGATTCTAACGGTATTGTTCCAGGAAATCACTTAAAGAAAAATAACTTTGGAATTCGCCAGACTAGTAAATATTTTAAAGATAAGTTAAGCGTTGCAGTAACTGCAAATTATGTTACTCAGACAATTAACAACAGACCAACTAACGGTTTGTATTTTAACCCAATCGCTGGTGTTTACAGTCACCCAAGAGCTTTTACACTAAATGATTTGAAAGAGTTTGAGGTTTTTGATCCTGTTAAAAACATGATGCAGCAAAACTATCCTGGTTTCGCAGCAGTAAACGAAAGCAATGAAAATCCTTATTGGCAGATCAACAGACAAAAATCTGTAGATACAAATAATTTCTTTACAGGTTCTATCGCTTTAGATTATAAAATTGCTGAATGGTTTCATTTAACTTCAAGATACAGCTATAACAGAAACGAAAGTAATTTTCAAAAAGGAATGTACGGAAGTTCTGCTAGTTCTTTAGTACATCCAACAGGAAGATATATCAACGCAAATCTTATAGGAACTCAAAATTATGCTGATTTAATTGCTTTGTTTAATACAAAAATTAATGACAATTTTAGTTTTAATGGAACATTAGGAACAAGTATCAATCATTCTAGAGCTACTGGTCTTACAGTTGATTCAGGAATTGGAGGAGGTCTTGTTTATGATAATATCTTTACTTTAGGAAACTTTGTAAATAATAACGGAAATGTTCAAACTGGTGCAGAGAGAGAAGTTCAATCTGTATTTGCAGCAGCAACTTTAGGTTACAATGATTATTTATTCCTAGATCTTGCAGGAAGAAACGATTGGTCTTCTACACTTGCAAATACTGATACTCCAGGATATTTTTATCCATCTGTTGGAGCAACTGCAATTCTTAGCGAAATGGCTGCAATGCCTGAATTTATTAGCTATGGTAAAGTTCGTGCAACCTTTGCTCAAGTTGGTAACGATATTGCTTCTACAATTACAAGTCCTACATCTGGTATTGTAGCTGGAAATATTGTAAATCCTCCTGTTGGACCAAAACCAGGTACAAGTTTAAAAAACGAATTAAAATCTGAATGGGAGTTTGGTACAGAATGGAGAATGTTTAATAACAGATTAGGTTTTGAAGTGTCTTACTATACTTCTGATACTAAAAATCAATTTCTTCAAGTACCGGCAGAATCTACAAATCCTAATGGTTATACTAACTATGCTATTAATGCAGGTAGTATTTCTAATAAAGGTTTTGAGGTTGTTTTGTTTGCTGATATTATTAGAGGTGAAAAATTCAATTGGGAATCAAGAATTAACTACTCACAAAACAAAAGCAGGGTAAATGATATTCCATCAGAATCTACAGGAGGAAGAATTGTTCTTACAGATCCAGGATCTAACTCATACAGATATTCATTAATTGAAGGAAGACCATTTGGTGTAATCGAAGGATATGACTTCAAGAGAGATGCTCAAGGAAGAATCTTAGTTAATGATGATAATACATTACAAAGAACAGATTGGACAGAAATAGGAAATGCAAATCCTGATTTTATGTTAGGCTGGTCTAATACATTCAAAATTGGTGCTTTTACTGCTAATATTTTACTTGACGGTCGTTTTGGAGGTGAAGTACTTAGTTTGACACAAGCAATCAATGATTTTAACGGTGTTTCAAAAGCAACGGGTGATGCTAGAAATGCTGGTGTAGTAAATATCAACGGTGTTAAAGCAAGCGACGGAACTGCTGTAACTTCTATGGATCCTTACGAGTATTACAGTAATACAGCAGGAAGAAACGGTGTCAGCAGTCAATACATCTACGATGCTACAAATGTTAGTGTTAGAGAGATATCTATTGGATATACATTCAATAAAGCAACATTACCATTTGTTCAAACGGCATCAATCTCTTTAATTGCTAGAAATTTATTCTTTATTTATAAAGATGCTCCATTTGATCCAAATGTGGCACTAAGTACAGGTGAAGGTTTACAAGGTGTTGATGTATTCGGAATGCCGTCAACAAGAAGTATCGGTCTTAATTTAAACTTAACATTCTAATCTTACTATCATGACATTAAATATAATAAAAAGAACAGCGATATGCTTCTCGCTTCTGACAGCTATTAGTTGTACAGATAATTTTGACGAGATGAATCAAAATCCTGTAGGAGCTACTACACCGGATTTAGAGCAAAATTTTAATAATATAAAAGGTTTAATTAAGCCTGCCTTTACGAGACTTTATATTTCAGATGTTACTTGGCAGTATCAGCTGCAACAGAGTTTGCAAGCAGACGGCTGGTCTGGATATATGACTTCTCCAAATGAATTTGGGGGTATTAACAACCATAGTTACAATCTAAATCCTGCTTGGAATACCTATGCTTGGGATGATGCTTATGTAAATATTATCGCCAACTTATATAAAGTAGAACAAAGAGCAAAAGGAAAATACGATGAGTTTTATGCATGGTCACTTATTATAAAAGTGGCAACTATGCAGCGTATTACAGATATGTATGGACCTGCAGTATATTCTAAATTTGGAGGAGAAGGTTTAGCAACTTACGACTCTCAGCAGCAAATTTACACACAGATGTTTAAAGATTTAGATTTTGCTGTTACAGACTTATCTGCAAGAGTAGCTAGTGGTGAACTTTCTAAATTTACAGAAACAGATCAGTCAAATTATGCTGGGAACTATACGCAATGGGTTAAATATGCAAACTCACTACGTTTGAGATTAGCAATGCGTATCTCTAAAGTGGATCCTGCTTTAGCTAAAACAGAAGCAGAAAAAGCGGTAAGTCATTCTATAGGAGTTTTCAAAATTAATAATGATTTAATCAAAATAAAATCTCCATTAGATTTAAATGTTATAGATGTAATGAGCCATGTTTGGGTAGGTTTATCAATGGGAGCTGATATGGAGTCTATCTTAGTAGGATATGATGATCCTCGATTAGCGAAATATTGGGAACCTTCAACTCAGGTTCCAGGAGAATACAGAGGGGTTAGAACAGGAATTGTTTATCCAACGCCTTCAACTTATGCTAATTTTTCAAGAACTGGAGACAGAACAAAAACTGGAGAAGTTACCTGGATGTCTACAGCTGAAGTTTATTTCTTAAGAGCTGAAGGTGCTTTAAGAGGATGGAATATGGATGGTGCAGCTAAAGATTTATATGAAGCTGGTATTAAAGCATCTTTTGACCAAAATGGTGCTGACGGTGCGGCTGCTTATATTGCAGATAATGTAAAAGTTGCAAAAGATTATGTTGATCCAATCAATGCTGTAAATAATGCACCAGCAGTTTCTAAAGTTACTGTAGCTTGGGGCGCAACGAATGAAATCAATTTAGAAAAAATTATCACTCAAAAATGGATTGCTACATATCCTGATGGGCAAGAAGCTTGGTCTGAATATAGAAGAACAGGTTATCCAAAATTATTTAGAATTACTAACAACAAAAGCGGCGGAATTATCAGTACTGAGTTAGGTGTAAGAAGATTGCCTTTTGCCCAGTCTGAAACTACAAACAACCCTAAAGGAGTTGAATCTGGTGTAGCTGTACTTGGCGGTCCAGATAACGGAGCAACAAGACTTTGGTGGGATGTTGATAAAGCAAACTTCTAAAAAGAAACAAGGATATTGAGTTTGGTTAGTAGTGAATAGTATAGATAGTGAAAGCTGTCTATACTATTTCTTAAAACCAAAATGATAATTACTACAAAAAAGAAAAGAAATGAAAGGTGCTTTAGAAATAAAACCTGATATCAGTTACAAAAGCGCTGGAAAGTTTGAAGAAACTCGTTATGAGAAAATTCATAACGAAATCTTCAAAAGTTCTATAGAAGCTTCTACAATTGTGGCACAGGAAATTGCGCAGTTAATTAGATCCAAACAAGAGAAAAATAAATCTTGCGTTTTAGGTCTGGCTACGGGTTCTTCTCCTATTAAAGTTTATGAAGAGCTGGTGAGAATGCACAGAGAAGAAGGACTAAGTTTTAGCAATGTAATCACTTTTAATCTGGATGAATATTATCCAATGACTAAAGAGAACAATCAGAGCTATCATTATTTCATGCATCAGCATCTTTTTAATCATATTGATATCAAACCCGAAAACATTAATATTCCTGACGGTACAGTTGCAATTGAGGAAATCAATCAATATTGTATCGATTACGAAATGAATATTAAAAACGCAGGAGGCCTTGATTTTCAATTATTAGGAATTGGACGTACAGGACACGTTGGTTTTAATGAGCCAGGTTCGCATATTAATTCGGGAACCCGAATTATTACATTGGATCATATCACAAGAGTCGATGCTTCATCTGCCTTTAATGGTATTGATAATGTACCGAAACGTGCTATTACAATGGGAGTTTCAACCATCATGAGATCAAAACGTATTGTTTTGATGGCATGGGGACAAAATAAAGCGGATATCATCAAAAGAACTATTCAGGGAGATATCAGCTCAGAAGTTCCAGCAACATTTTTACAGAATCATCCTAATGCTACTTTCGTTTTAGATCAGTCTGCAGCCTCAGAATTAACCCGTTTTAAAACGCCTTGGTTAGTTGGGGAATGTCTTTGGACAACTGAATTAAAAAGCAAAGCTATTGTTTGGCTGTGTCAGAAAACGAAACAATCTATTCTGAAATTGACAGATCGTGATTATAATAATAACGGAATGTCTGATCTTTTGGCTCAGGAAGGTTCTGCTTACGATATGAACATCAATATGTTTAATGTCTTACAGCACACTATTACAGGCTGGCCGGGAGGAAAACCAAACACAGATGATTCGCATCGTCCTGAAAGAGCTAATCCAGCAAAAAAGAGAATTATTCTTTTTAGTCCGCATCCAGACGATGATGTGATTTCTATGGGAGGAACATTTTCGAAGTTAATCAAACAAGGTCACGATGTTCATGTAGTTTATCAGACTTCTGGAAATATTGCGGTTACAGATGATGAAGCATTAAAGTTTGCTGAAGTTGCCAGTGACTTTCTTAAAGGTCATTCGGATATTAATTTTAAAGAAGTAATAGAATTTCTAAACAATAAATCAGAAAATCAAATTGATTCTTTGGAAGTTAGAAAATTAAAAGGACTTATTCGAAGAAGAGAATCTTATGCGGCAACGCGCTATATTGGGCTGAAGGATGAGAATACACACTTTTTAGATCTTCCTTTTTATGAAACTGGACAAGTAAAAAAGAATCCGTTAGGTACAGAAGATATTGCTATTGTAAAAGATATTATTGCAAAAATAAAACCGCATCAAGTATTTGCTGCCGGAGACCTTGCAGATCCGCACGGAACTCATGAAGTATGCTTGAATGCCATATTTGCTGCTTTAAAAGAACTAAAACCAGAACCATATATGCAAGACTGCTGGTTATGGCTTTACAGAGGAGCTTGGCACGAATGGGATATTCATGAAATTGATATGGCTGTTCCGTTAAGTCCGTCAGAAGTTTTATTAAAGCGACATGCGATTTTATATCATCAGTCTCAAAAAGACAGGGTTATGTTTCAGGGAAATGATTCGAGAGAATTCTGGGTTAGAGCAGAAGACCGAAACAAAAACACAGCCATCCTATACGATGAATTAGGTTTGGCAGAATATGAAGCAATAGAAGCCTTTAAACGTTTTGATTACTAATGAATTAAAGATTCGGTTTTGAACGAATCAAATGACAAAATTCAGATGTTTACTGAGAAATGTGAGGTATTGCAGGACGCATTCTGAATTTTGTCATTTTTTTATATAATTTTAGGATACTTACAAAAACTATCCAAACCAAAAAAAAGAAAAATGAAATATCTATTTGTACTATTATTTGCTGGTATATCTGCAGGTGCTCAAATCCAAAAAGAGCAACTCAATCTTATGCCTTGGCCTCAAAATGTTGTTATTAATGAAGGGAATTTTAATTTAACTAAAAATTTTAAAGTTAACATTACAGGTAATCCAAATCAGCGAATTTTTGGTGGAGTAACTCGTTTTTTGCGCCGTTTAGATGGTAGAACAGGGATGTTTTTCGAACAAGGTTATATTGCCAAATTAAATGAAGTTCCAAATGCCGAATTGCAGATCAATTGTACAAAAAGCGGAAAAATCGGTTTATACGAAGATGAAAGTTACCACTTAGATATTACTTCAAATAAAATTACTTTAAACGCTTCAAGTGATTTAGGCGCATTGCACGGTTTAGAGACATTGTTGCAAATGCTTCAAAATAATTCAAGCTCTTTTTACTTTCCAGCTTCAAAAATTTCAGATTTCCCAAGATTTACTTGGAGAGGTTTAATGATTGATGCTTCAAGACATTTTCAGCCTGTTGATGTGATCAAAAGAAATATTGATGCATTGGCAGCCATGAAAATGAATGTTTTTCACTGGCACTTGGTAGATGATCAAGGCTGGAGAATTGAAATGAAAAAATATACAAAGTTTATCGAATTAGCTTCAGATGGACTTTATTATACACAAGAGGAAATTAAAAATATCGTAAAATACGCAGATGAGCGCGGTATTTTGATAGTTCCAGAAATAGATGTTCCCGGTCACGGATCAGCGATTTTGACGGCTTATCCAGAAATAGGAAGTAAAGTGATTACTTTGACTGGCGGCACATCCGAAAAAAATATTCAAGGTACAGCAATCGCTACCTATGGAATTGAAAGAAATGCAGGTATTTTTTCGCCTACATTAGATCCTTCAAATCCTAAAACATATCAAATATTAAGCGGTGTTTTTGATGAGGTTTGTCCATTATTTCCAGGTGCTTATTTCCATATTGGAGGAGATGAAAACGAAGGAAAAGACTGGGATGCAAACCCTAAGATTCAGGAGTTTAAAAAGAAACATAATTTAAAAACCAATCACGAATTACAAACTTACTTTACCATGCAATTGGCGCCGATGTTAAAGAAACACGGAAAACAATTAATGGGATGGGAAGAAATCTTAACCAAAGATTTGTCTAAAGAAGCTATAGTGCATTCTTGGAGAGGTCCAAATGAAGGAATGGCTGCAGGACAATCTTTAGTAGATGCTGTAAAAAAAGGATATAAAACAGTTTTATCAAATGGCTATTATATAGATTTGATGTATCCAATTGCAAGTCATTATTTAAATGACCCAATGCCAAAAGGAGCAAATTTAACTGCCGAAGAAAAAGCTAGAATTCTAGGCGGTGAAGCTACAATGTGGACAGAATTAGTAACATCAACAACAATAGATTCCAGACTTTGGCCGAGAACAGCTGCAATTGCAGAAAGACTTTGGTCTGCAGAAGATATCGTAGATGTCGCAGATATGCGCAAACGTTTAGAGTCTGTTTCATTTAGATTGGAAGAACTGGGTATTACTCATATTCGAAACAAAGATGTGATTTTACGAAATATTGCAAATAATCAGGATATTAAAGCGCTTGAGGAATTCTCGTTTGTAAGTGAACCATTAAAAGGATACACACGTAACAAAGGCGGTACAGAATATCAAATGTATTCTCCGTTTACATTATTTGCAGATGCCTGTGGTCCAGATGCTAAAGATGCTTTAGTATTTGATGCAGCAGTTACGCAATATCTGTCTAATAAATCGGCAGAAAATAAAGCTAAAGTAACAGCATTTTTCAATAAATGGATTGCCGTGCACAAAGGCTTAACCGACTTAAGTGCCAATGCACCATTAGTGCAGCCATTATTACCATTGTCTAAAAAATTAAGCGATGCTTCGCAAGAACTATTATTAGTTCTGGATAATAAATCGACTTTGAAATCGGATAATTTGAAAAAGTTAGTCGAAGATTGTAATACAAAAGATCATGCAGATGTTGAACTAGCTGTTTATACAAGCTTGAAAAAATTATTGTAAAATTAGTTTGAATTAGTGTTTAGTAAGTTATTGCCTTTAATTAATTTAAAATTATTTATCTCTGCCAGAATAATTCTGGTAGAGATATTTACAAAAAGAAATTTTTCTAGTCAGATCAAATGACTAGAATCAGATATATTTTCAAGAGTTAATAACAAAGTTCATGAAAATTAAGTGAGGTAAAATTTTTGGTGGGTTAAAATTGAGTTTGGTTATTTATTTTTTAATCTAAATTTTATTTCAAAACAATGTATCGAGTTTAGGTAATTTGTTATTTGGTTTTTACCTGAATGAGGACATTTATAGAACCTGGCAATTCGTTGTCAGGTTTTTTTATTTTAAAAAAAAAATGTTGTTTAAATGAATTTTAACGCTATTTTTACCACATAAAAATCAAACCAAGATCATGAGAATATTTTCTATTATTAAATATGTATTTCTTATTATTGGCGCCGCTTTATTGACGGGTGCTTTTTTTCTTTATCAAAATAAAAGTGCTTTTTTAGAAAAAGCAGTAAGTGTTCAAGGAACTGTTATAGAAATGGTTGCTAAAAGATCTGACAATTCTACAACATACAGTCCAGTTATTTCTTTTAAAACAAAATCGGGACAAGAAATCACGTTTAGTTCCTCAATTAGCAGTAATCCGCCAAGTTATAGTGTGAATGAAACGGTGGAAGTTTTATATAATCCAGCAGATCCGAAAGAGGCAAATATTAATACTTTTAGTTCACTTTGGATTGGTCCACTAATTTTGGGAGGAATAGGAATTGTGTTCTTTTTAATTGGTTCTTTAAGTATTTTGTTTGGTTATCTGAAAAAGAAAAAGGCGGCAAATTTGCGTGGCAGCGGTAAGCTAATTTCAACAAAATTTACTCATGTAGAGCTAAATTCTAGTTTGAGTGCTAACGGTAGAAATCCTTTTCAGATTTACAGCCAATGGCAGGATCCACAAACTAACGAATTATATGTTTTTAAAAGTGAAAATATCTGGTTTGATCCGACTGATTTTGTGAAAACAGACACATTAAAAGTATTTATAGATCCACAAAATCCTAAGAACTATACGATGGATACTTCATTTTTGCCAATTTTAAAAAATTAAGATGGTACGACTAAAAAATAAAAATATTACAATTGTAGTTTTCTTATTTATATACTGTTCTATATCTGCTCAGTCTGAACCGATAATAAAGGGCGAATCGACTTTTTATTTAACTAATAGTGATAGACAGGATTATGCGATTTATCAGTATGTTAATTCCGAGTTTGGTATGAGACCATTTCAAATCATAGTAATTAATTATGATTCTTTTGAAAAGGTTAAAATTCTAATACCAAAAATATTCTCCCAGGAGCCAAAACAAAATGGTACAGATTATTATGTTATAGGCTTACATCATTTTGATAAAAAGCAGATTAAAGATTTGGATTTGAAAATTATTAATTCTTATTTAGAGCAGATTAATAATTATAGAAAGTTTAATAATCTTTCGCCGGCCAACAATAAAGATTTTTTGGATAAAAACTGTATCAATTACTTAAATTCAGATAAAGAATTATGCGCAATTATGATTTGTGAGTGATCTTTTCTGAGATTTAGAATTGTCTTTTTTTAATTTCTACGGAGGAAGATAACCATCCTTTGAAATTTAATATTATTAACAATCGAAACTAGAAGATATATTAGTCGATAAATTTAAAATACTTTTGCAACTCAATTATTGTTTCAGAATCCATGCAGAAATTCATCAGCTTAATCACACTTCTTTTCGTTTTCTCTTTAGGTATAGCCCAAAATAAAGTTGGAAATCCAGAAGTTGATCCAATTCTAATTCAGAAAAACTTTACTGAGTGGTCGGTTTATCAAAACAAAAATATAATGCTTTCAAGGGATTTTATTGCTCTTGATTTGACTTCAAAAGAAATTTCAAAAGAAGCTTTTTTGAATGCGTTAGCAAATGAAAATTTTATTCCAGTTCGGCTAAAATCGGAGAACTCCGTATACTATTATAAGTTATTTAAAATTCAGCCAAAAACAGATACCAGTATAAAAGCAACCATTAATCAAATAGGTTTTGATGCTTATAAAAACTACAAAATGGAAGGTACCGTTTTTCCTAGATTTTCATTTAAAGATTTAGAAGGAAATTTGGTTTCAAACGAATCCATGAAAGGAAAAATTATCGTTATTAAATGTTGGTACATTCATTGTACGCCTTGTATAAAAGAATTTCCGCAGGTAAATAAATTAACTGAAGAATACAAAGACCGAAAAGATATTGTTTTTATAAGTCTGGCAGAAGATTCACCAGAAGAATTAAAAACATTTTTGGCTAGAAAACCACTGTCGTATGCTGTAATTCCAGATATGAAAATTTACATGAATGAAGCTTTGCAGTTGAATTCATTTCCAACCCATTTTATTTTGAATAAAGAAGGGATTATTTCTAAAGTGCTTCCTAATTTTGAAAGTTTAGAAGCAGCGCTGGCGAAAGAAAGCAAATTGTAAAAAGAGATACTATTCTTTTTTTAATTTTAGTATTTCCTTGTCAAAATCAGATAGATATTCCCTGTCCTGAATAATTCGATATTTATTAAACTCCATTTCGGCTTTGATTTTTGCTTCTAAAAATGATACTTTTCCTTTGTCCTTTAATATAGGATAACTCGAAAGTTGTAGAAAATTGTTTAGAAAAACCGACCAATCTTCCATTTGCATTATAATTTGTCGTTTTGCATAATTTTCAGCCAAATCTAAATATGCAGAAACAATTCGGTTAAGCTCTTGAAGATGATTATCGTTTAGATAATTTTTAGCAACACTTACGTCGCTTTTCTGAATCTTTCCATCAGGAGCATCTTTCCAAGTTGAAAGTCCCATGTAAATTTTAGCAGCGTCTGCTTCACTGTAAATAATTTCAGCAGCGGTTTTTCCGGTTATTGCCCAATGAAGTTTATTTTGTACAGTCGCGAAAAATGCTTTGGTTTCTGTACTGTCCTTTTCATAATTTGCTGAAAGAGCATAAATGTCTGTTATCTTTTGATAAAAGCGTCTTTCAGAAGAACGAATTTCGCGAATTCTCTCCAGTAATTGTTCAAAATAATCTTTGCCAAAGACTCTTCCGTTTTTTAGCATTTCATCATTTAGAACAAAACCTTTTATGATGAATTCTTTAAGAGTTTTGGTTGCCCAAATTCTAAATTGAGTAGCTTGCTTAGAATTTACTCTGTAACCAACTGCTATGATGGCATCAAGATTGTAAAAATCAATTTCTCTGCTTACTTCTCTTTTTCCCTCAGTTTGAACTATCCGGATTTTCCGGTGAGTTGAATTTCTTTCCAATTCAGATGAATTGAAAATGTTTTGAATGTGCTCATTTATAGTTCTTTTGTCTACATTAAACAATTCAGCCATTGCTTTTTGAGAAAGCCAAAAATTTTCATCTAAAAAAGTAACTTCAATATTGATGTCAGCTTCAGAGGTTTGATATAGTAAGATAGGCGCCTGCATAATTTTGACTAAAATAAAAAAGTGAAGATAAACTAAATGTTGTTTTTGTGAGATTTTATATTGTTAAAATTTAAAAAACTTAGTCCCTTTGCATCTTTGCAACTTAGAACCTTTTTCCGTACTTTTGCACCAAATTAATTAAAAAGACATTCATGTTAACAGTCAATAATTTATCAGTTCAATTTGGCAAACGAATTTTGTTTGACGAAGTAAATACCACATTCACTCACGGAAATATTTACGGCGTTATTGGAGCCAATGGTGCTGGAAAATCAACATTTCTAAAAATCATTTCAGGTGATATGGACCCAACTTCTGGGCACATTCATTTAGAGCCGGGAAAACGTATGTCGGTTTTAAACCAAAATCACAACATGTTCGACGAGCATACTGTTTTGGAAACCGTTTTAATGGGAAATAAAGTTCTGTATGCTGTTAAAAAAGAAATGGATGAACTTTATTTAGATTATAATGATGCGAATGCAGACAGAATAGGTGAGCTTCAGGTTCAATTTGAAGAAATGAACGGATGGAACGCTGACTCTGACGCAGCATCAATGTTATCTAACTTAGGAATTAACGAAGAGCATCATTATACATTGATGAGCGATATGGAAGGAAAAATGAAAGTTCGTGTGCTTTTGGCGCAGGCTCTTTTTGGAAACCCAGACGTATTAATCATGGATGAGCCTACCAACGATTTGGATTTTGAGACAATCGCTTGGTTAGAAAACTTCTTGGCAAACTACGAAAATACTGTAATTGTTGTATCTCACGACCGTCACTTTTTAGATGCGGTTTGTACACATATTTCTGATATTGATTTCGGAAAAATCAATCACTATTCAGGAAACTATACTTTCTGGTACGAGTCTAGCCAATTAGCGGCAAAACAACGTGCGCAGCAAAACAAAAAAGCAGAAGAGAAGAAACAAGAGTTGGAAGAATTTATTCGTCGTTTTAGTGCAAACGTGGCAAAATCGAAGCAAGCAACTTCTCGTAAAAAAATGATTTCGAAATTAAATATTTCAGAAATTAAACCATCAAGCCGTCGTTACCCTGCGATTATTTTTGATCAGGATCGTGAAGCTGGAGACCAGATTTTAAATGTGGAGCATTTATCTGCTTCTGTAGATGGAGAAGTTCTTTTTAAAGATGTTCATTTGAATATGGCAAAAGGCGACAAAATCGTTCTTTTCTCTAAAGATTCACGTGCAACAACAGCTTTCTACGAAATCTTAAACGGTGAACAAAAAGCAGATGCTGGAACATTCGACTGGGGAATTACAACAAACCAAGCGTATTTGCCAGCTGAAAACCACGATTTCTTCGAAAACGATTTGACATTAGTAGACTGGTTACGCCAATATGCTAAAACAGAAGAAGAGCGTGATGAGGTGTTTATTAGAGGTTTCTTAGGGAAAATGATTTTCTCTGGAGAAGAAGCTTTAAAAACGTCTAGAGTTTTATCTGGAGGAGAAAAAGTGCGTTGTATGCTTTCTAGAATGATGATGGAACGTGCTAACGTTTTAATGCTGGACGAACCAACAAATCACTTAGATTTGGAGTCTATTACAGCTTTCAACAACTCATTAAAAAACTTTAAAGGTTCTATAATTTTTACAACACATGACCACGAGTTTGCACAGACTGTTGGTAACAGAATCGTAGAATTAACACCAAACGGAGTAATCGACCGTTACATGACATTTGACGAATATCTTGATGATGAAAAAATTCAAGAACAAAGAAAAAAGATGTACAATCTTTAATTTTTAAATTCCAATAAATTGTAAATTCCAATAATTGAAATTCCAAATTCCAATTTACAATATTTGACAAAGTTCCAGATCCATAAAAAAAATCCCAAACTCCAATTTAAATTTTGGAGTTTGGGATTTTTTAATTTTTTATTAACTACTATTTACGGCCGAACATTTTTGCAAAAATCCAGATAATAATCGCAACAATAAAGATTACGATAAAAATTCCGAATCCCATTCCGGCTTTAAAAATGTCTCCTACTAGTTCGCAGCTTGTAAATGAAAATAGTATTACGAATACCATTAACAAACGTGTAATTTTATTTTGCATGATGTTGAGTTTTTAAATTCAAGAATAAAATTACTTCAAGAATAATGGAAATGTGTTATAGAATTTTGGAGAAATGTTTTAGGATTTAGATTTTATATATTTTTCATTTAAATACTTAACAAAGGTCTTATGATCAAATTCATTTAAAAATCCTGATATTTCACCTTTCTTTAATTCTTTATTTTAGTTTTTGGATTTTGATTAATTTCTGATTTGACATTTTGTTGTTTTATAAGTTATGTTTCCTAGAATAATGATTTTTATTGTGGTTTCTTACTATTCTTAAAATTTCTCATTTCTGCTGCACTATATTTTGGCCAAATTAATGTAAACAAAAGAATAGAAAAACCTATACCAAAAGAACCAAAAATCCATTGAAATTTATTTCCATTTCTTTTTTCGTAGTTTTCTTTTATTGGTTCTAGGATTACATAGTTTTCAGAATTTTTGTTGGTTCTAGCCTCAATTGCTTTTATAAAATTTTGTTTTTCGTCGGATGTTGGTGTTCTTTTGAAATGATCTAAAGAATAAAAATCATATTCTTTCATTCTATCGAGACAGTAATTATAAAACTCACGATATAATTTTTCATTTCCGTAATCACTTCTACTGCCTCTTGTGCGCTCATGAAAGTTTACGCCGTACCAATATCTTGGCAAACCATTAATATTTGTTGGCTTTCTGTCAAAAATTGGAACTACAAAATAAATGTCAAAATTTAAATCGTTGCTTCTTCCGCTTCTACTGAATGCTGTATAAGAACCTCCATAATTAGTTGCAACGGAAAAATTAGTTAATTTATAATAACGACTTTTTCTTTTTTTTTCAATATCTGTTACTGTTGATAGTTTTTGTAACGTACCTGTTGCTGTAGTTAAATATTCTTGTGAATTTATGAGGCATGCTGTAATTGTGATGGCTGACAAAGATTGAAAAAAGAATTGGAGATGGTCATTTTTTAAGATTAGAATTTTAAATCTAGGACGAAGCCATATTAAAATTGGAATCCAAGGTAATAAGACAGGTAACCAAAAATTCCATATTTTTTCTTTAATATCAATGATTTCAAATTCAATTGTAAATACCCAGCGAATTGTTAAAAGACCAATTATGGTTGATAATGAGATTGTTATGAATGGTGGTAGTATATGTTTTAGTTTTGTAATGTATATACGCAATTTTTTTGATTTTGATTATTGAATAAAAAAGACAATACAAATTTATAGCTTAATTCTTATTTTTTATTATTTTTTACTTGTTTTTCTTTTTAAGCTGGAAAATTTAAGTTTAAAATATTTCCCCACCCAACACCCTTACAAATAAATTCTGATTTCGTATATTTGCAAACCAAACATTACAATTACTTATGAGCCAAAAAGTATTACTTAATTCGAAAGAAGTTACTATCATACTCCATCGTTTGGCTTGTCAGTTAATCGAAAAACATCTTGATTTCTCCGATACTATTTTGGTGGGAATTCAGCCAAGAGGTGTTTATTTAGCTGAACGTTTAAAACAAATATTAGAAGACGAATACAAGGTTCCTGAAATTTCTTTAGGATACTTGGACATCACTTTTTTTAGAGATGATTTTCGCCGTACTGATAAACCGCTTGAAGCCAATAAAACGCAAATCAATTTTATAGTAGAAGACAAGAAAGTCATTTTTATCGATGATGTTTTGTTTACGGGACGCAGTATTCGTTCAGCACTGACCGCAATTCAATCTTTTGGAAGACCTTCAGAAATTGAATTATTAGTGTTAATCGACAGACGTTTCAGCCGTAATTTACCAATTCAGCCCGATTATAGAGGCCGTCAGGTAGATGCTATTAATGGCGAAAAAGTAAAAGTGAGCTGGAAAGAAAATGATGGTGAAGATGTTGTTCACTTAGTGACTAATTAAGTTTGGTTAATCGTTTAATCGGTTAATTGTTTAATCGATTGATTTCGATTACTCAATTAAAAAATAGTTGAAGCGTGAAATTGTTTATTGATTTAACGGCCAAAAAAGGACGATTAAACGATAAAACAAATAAACGGTTAAACAGCAAAAAACGATTAAACAGTAAAATAAACAAATAAACAATAAAAATGAAAGAATTAAGCGTAAATCATTTATTAGGAATAAAATATATCACCGAGAATGATATTAACCTGATTTTTGAAACGGCAGATCATTTTAAAGAAGTCATTAACCGACCGATTAAAAAAGTTCCTTCATTACGAGATATTACAATTGCCAATATTTTCTTTGAAAACAGTACCAGAACCAAACTTTCGTTTGAATTAGCGCAGAAACGTTTATCTGCTGATGTCATCAGTTTTTCTGCAGCTCAATCATCTGTTAAAAAAGGAGAAACCCTGATTGATACTGTAAATAATATCCTTTCGATGAAAGTTGATATGGTTGTAATGCGCCACTCCAATCCCGGAGCGGCTTATTTTTTATCTAAAAATGTCAAAGCCAGTATCGTAAATGCCGGAGACGGAGCGCACGAACATCCTACACAGGCTTTATTGGACAGTTATTCTATTAGAGAAAAATTAGGAGATGTTGCCGGAAAAAAAGTAGTGATTGTTGGCGATATTTTACACTCGCGTGTAGCACTTTCGAACATTTATGCTTTGCAAATGCAGGGAGCAGAAGTAAAAGTATGCGGCCCAAAAACGCTTATTCCGAGATATATTGAATCTCTTGGTGTTACAGTTGAACCTAATTTACGTAAAGCTTTAGAATGGTGCGACGTTGCCAATATGCTTCGTGTACAAAACGAACGTATGGATGTGAATTTCTTCCCATCAACACGCGAATATGCACAGCAATACGGAGTCGATAAACCGCTTTTGGATTCTCTTGGTAAAGAAATAGTAATCATGCACCCAGGACCAATCAACAGAGGGGTAGAGATTACTTCTGAAGTTGCCGACTCTGATCATTCTGTAATCTTAAATCAGGTTGAAAATGGTGTAGCGATTAGAATGGCGGTTATTTATTTGCTGGCGTCTAAGATTCAGTAAATATTGTAGTGATCAGTGATCAGTTTACAGTCGCAGTCTTCAGCGCTAAATACCTATTATATTTTTCAGGCTGAGCGAAGTCGAAGACCATTTTTACAGAGTACGTTTCGATTTTAAAAAGCACTTCGACTTCGCTCAGTGTGACACTTGTTTAAAAACTGAAAACGGAGACCGAGACTGAAAACTCTAAAAAAAAACTTCGTACCTTAGCTAGTAGAAAATCAATTTTTATATAAGCCCCACAAATTTAAAAAATGAAAGTAGATCAAAAAGGACATACCGTTACTATTAAAGACACGCAGGGAGATGTAAATTCTTTCCTTGAAAAAGTGACGCAGCAGATTAAAACCTTTGAAAAACACAATATTATAATCGATTTATCATCAGATTCTAAAATCTCAGAAGATGATTTGAAGCTTTTTTTACCGCTTTCTAAAACTCAGAAAAAAGGAAAAAAATCATTCGTAATTGTAGCTTCTGATCTTGATTTTAATGCTGTTACTGATAAATTAGTCGTTGTACCTTCTCTTTTAGAAGCACACGATATTATCGAAATGGAAGAAATCGAAAGAGACTTAGGATTTTAGATTTCAGATTTTAGTCCCGAAGCCTCGGGATAGATTTTAGATTAGCACTGAATCTAAAAATGCTTTTATCAATTCTAAAATTTTTTAATCAATCTAAAATCTAAAATCAACAATCTAAAATGAAGTTGACTATACTTGGCTGTTATGCCGCAACTCCCAGAACACTTACTAATCCAACTTCGCAGGTTTTAGAGATTAAGAACAGATTGTTTTTAATTGATTGCGGTGAAGGAACTCAGGTGCAGCTTCGAAAGAATAAAATTAAGTTTTCAAAAATTAATCACATCTTTATTTCGCATCTTCATGGAGATCATTTATATGGATTAATTGGAACGATTTCGACTTTTTCGCTTTTAGGAAGAACAACCGATTTACATATTTACGGTCCAAAAGGAATTAAAGAACTGATTCTTCTTCAATTAAAATTGACAGAATCCTGGACGACTTATAATTTGTTTTTCCATGAATTAGGGTCGAAAGAAAGTGAAGTTATTTTTGAAGATAATCGCGTGATTGTAAAAACGATTCCGCTTAAACATCGTGTGTATACAAACGGTTATTTATTTCAAGAAAAACCTGGAGAACGAAAACTAAATGTGGAAGCTGTTCAGCAATACAATATTCATACAGCATATTACCAGAAAATAAAAAATGGCGGTAATGTGACGCTTGATGACGGAACTGTAATCGAAAACGAAAAATTATCTTTTGATCCAGTGCCGGCTATGAGTTATGCTTTTTGTTCGGATACTGTTTACAATGAAGCAATAATTCCGATTATTCAAAATACCGATATTTTGTACCATGAATCTACTTTTTTAGAATCAGAAGCTCCTTTGGCATTTAAAACACTGCATTCAACTGCAAAAGAAGCGGCAAATATTGCTTTGAAAGCCAATGTAAAACAATTAATTTTAGGTCATTATTCTACACGTTACGACGGAATTGAGCGTTTTAAAGAAGAAGCTGAAACTATCTTTCCCAATGTGCTTTTGGGTGATGATGGATTGAGTTTTGAATTCTAAGATTCTGAGTTACTAGGACAAAGTTTCTAAGGTTTTTAATCTAAAATCTATCCCGAGGCTTCGGGACTAAAATCTAAAATAAAAAATCATGAACGATTTAAGCAATTATAGAAAGTCTTACGAGAAAAGCGAATTACTCGAAGACAATATTCCAGAAGATCCGATTAATCTTTTTAACAGATGGTTTCATGAAGTGGAAGATTTCGACGGAAGCGGAGAAGTTAATGCCATGACCGTTTCGACAATTGGATTGGACGGTTTTCCAAAATCACGTGTCGTTTTGTTGAAGAAATTTTCTGAAGAAGGTTTTATATTTTATACCAATTATAATTCTGAAAAAGGAAAAGCGATAGAAGCAAACCCAAATGTCTGTTTGTCATTTTTCTGGCAGGAAATGGAACGTCAGGTTATTATAAAAGGAATTGCCCAGAAAACCTCTGAAATTATTTCTGATAATTATTTTGATTCAAGACCAGAAGGAAGTAAACTCGGCGCAATTGTTTCAAATCAAAGTGAAGTGATTCCGTCCAGAACTTTCTTAGAAGAAAATTTAAGAAAGCTAGAATCAGAATTTGAAGGAAAATCAATTCCTAGACCTGAAAATTGGGGCGGTTATTTGGTAACGCCATTACAAGTAGAATTTTGGCAGGGAAGGGCTAACAGGCTGCATGACAGAATACGTTATACGAGTCAATCTGATTTTACGTGGACGATCGACAGATTATCTTCTTGATTTGTAAGGTTTTTATATTTAAAAATAAAAATCAGATGTAGTTCATCGATTTATTTTGTAGTTTAACGGTAAATTGAATATGTTTGGTGTAGAAAATCAGACAAAATTATTCAAAAATAAATTTAAAGGATTTGCCCCAACATCTACTTTAAACTGCTAAAATGCTGTTGATTATGAAAAAGATTATGCGCATCATGTTGTTCATTGCGATTCTATTCGCAATGAACGCATGTTCTGCTGATACTGCTGAAGGAAGCGCGAATAATACTCCGATAGAACCACTTGCGGCCAATTATACTTACAACGATACAGAAATAGAAACAATGAAGTTGATAAACGAATACCGTGTGAGTATTGGTTTAAACACTTTGGAAAGAATTAATCATATATCTTTTAAATGTGAAGAACATAATAAATATATGATTGAAAATAATGTTGTAAATCATAGTGACTTTGTCGAAAGAGCCAAAAATATTACAAATGTTTTAGGAGCCGTAAAAGTTGCTGAGAACGTTGCCTACAACTATAAAACTCCTGAAGCGGCTTTGAGAGCCTGGCTGGAGAGTCCAGGCCACAAAGAGAATATCGAAGGCGATTATACGCACTTCGGATTATCTGTGACTACAGACGCAGCTACAGGTAAAAAATATTACACTAACATTTTTGTTAGAATTTAATCGAATATTGAACAGGTTGGTTTTTTAGAGGTCGTTGTAATTCTTAGAATTGCAACGACTTTTTAATTTAAAAAAAAGCTGTCAATTATTGACAGCTTTTCTATTGATCTTGATGTATTACAAAGCAGTTATAATAAATTCGCTTCTTCTATTGGCTTGATGTTCTTCTTCGGTACATGAAACTCCATCTGCACATTGATTTACAAGCTGGGTTTCGCCATAACCTTTTCCACTTAGTCGGTCTGGAGCTACACCATTTTTAATGAGCCATTTAATGGTCGATTTTGCTCTTTTTTCAGATAAAGCTTCATTGTATTGATGCGTTGCTCTGCTGTCTGTGTAGGAACGAATATCCAGTTTCATTGTTGGATTATCGTTTAAAACAACCAGTATTTTTTCTAAATCTAATGCCGCTTCTGTTCTAATATTGAATTTATTTAAATCGAAATAAATCATTTTAATACCAAAACATTTTCCAAGATCATCGCCAACTGTGACTTTACAGCTTGATTTTTCCAAAGCAATTGGAAGACTGGTTTTACCGCTTGTTTTTGCAATAGTTACACTTAATTCTTTGGTAGTATATTCTGGTTTTTCAGCTCTTACATAATAGGTTTTTCCGCATTCTACAGCAAAAGAATATTTCCCGAAGCCATCTGTAACAGTTGAATTTTTAACGGACATTTGATTGTCAAATAAGCTGATTTTTGCTCCCGGCAGAATGATTCCTGTTTCGGAATCTGTTACTATTCCTTCAAGCTCTTGAATGCATTTTAGTTTTTTGGTTTCAAGAAATGTATAAATATCATCAGAACCTTGTCCGCCGTCTTTATTTGAGCTAAAGAAGCCTCGTCTGGAACTGGGATCAATAATATAGGCAAAATCATCTTTTGGTGAATTTACATCAGCACCCACATTTTGAACGTTGCTGATTGTTCCATCTTCTTCGAGATTCGCAGCAAAAACATCTAAACCGCCTAATCCTGGATGTCCATCTGATGAAAAATAGATTTCATTTTCATTTGTCACATAAGGATAAGTTTCTTTTCCTTCTGTATTAATTGTATTTCCGAGATTTTCAGGAGTTCCGTATCCGCCGTTAGGATTAATGCTGACTTTATACAAATCGGATTGTCCTATTGAACCCGGCATATCAGAAGAAAAATATAGTGTTTTTTCATCTGGACTTAAAGCTGGGTGTCCTGCGCTGTAATTATCGCTGTTAAATGGAAGTTCAGTAATGTTACTCCATTTATTTTTTTCGTCTAAAGTCGCTTTGTAAATCTTAATTAAAGTAATTTTATGATCGTCTTTACCTTTTTTTCCATCAATAAAATTATTTCGTGTAAAATAAACTGTTTTTCCATCTTTCGTAAAAACAGGTGATGCTTCGTGAAATTTGGTATTGATGGCAGATTTAAACTTATTTACTTTTAGCGCTTTTCCAGATTCGGGATCGAGATCAGCATTGTATATATTAGTAAAATATTCTCCAGTCCATTTATGTTTGCGCTGCGAAAAATTTCCAGTATCCCTAGCCGAAGCAAAATAGATTTTGTTGTTGTAAACTATAGATCCATAATCTGAATATTTGCTATTAATTCCCGCATCTTCAATTTTATATCTACCAGAATTAGCTTTAATCTGATCCAGATAATTTACATCATTTTTGTAAAGTTTTGCCCTATTATCGCTTTTGGACTTGGTATTAAATTCATCAAAAATTTTATTTGCTTTACTAATATCTCCAGTTGATTTTAGAGATTGTGCATATCTATAGTAATATTCTGGTTCGACAGCAGTATTCATGGCAAATAACTCGCCGTACCATTTTGCAGCACCTTCAAAATCAGAATTAAAATAGTAGGAGTTGCCTAGCTTTTTAAACATATCTTCAGATTTATAACCTTTATTGGCTACTTTTTCGTACGTTTTTATGGCATCAACGTAGGCGTAATCATTATATTTTTTGTCTCCTGAATTTATTTTTGACTGCTGTGCATAACTGTTGTATGAAAAAACACTTATAATTGTAAGGAAAAGTAATGTATAGTTTTTCATGATAGTTTTTTTTAGAAGAAACGTGGGGTTGTCATTTTACCATTGTTTTTGAAGAATTCAAATCGCAGAAAAATTTCATGTGATCCAGAACTGTAGTTTCTTAAATTGGTAGTTTCATTATCATAACCATAACCAATATATAATCCGTCACTAATTTGAAATCCCGCCATTGCACTTACTGCAGCATCCCATCTGTAAGCAACTCCCAAAGTTAATTTTTCAAAAAACATAAAGTTTGCAGATACGTCGACCTGAAGCGGTGCTCCTTCGACCATTTTAGTTAAAACTGCTGGCTTGAATTTTACTTCTTGAGAAAAATCAAAAACGTAACCTCCTATTAAATAATAATTTATTTTGTCTTTATAAATGGCTACATCATTATCATCATAGCGATTAGTCTGAATGAAATTTGGAACCGATAATCCGATATAAGCTTTGTCAGAATGCCAGTAAATACCAGCACCGACGTTTGGAGAAAAATCATTGTCTAGATTCTGAAATTGCGGGTCACCTTGAGATTCAGGATTTAATTTATTTATATCAAGATTAAAAATATCCGCTGTACCTTTTATACCAAAAGAGAGTTTCCATGTTTCAGAAGTAGGTATGGTATAAGAAAGATCTACAGAAAATTGATTTTCGTTTGTGGGGCCAATTTTATCATTAACTAAAGATACTCCAAGACCAATATTGCTATTGTTTATTGGGGTGTTAACAGAAATTGTATTGGTTTTAGGGGCGCCATCTAATCCGACCCACTGATCGCGATGCAAAGCAAATATGCTTAATGCACCACGAGAGCCAGCGTATGCAGGATTTATGTTAATTGTGTTATACATGTATTGGGTAAACTGTGCATCCTGTTGTGCATGCCCTATATATGTAATTAATAAAATGATGAAAAAAAATAGTTTTGTTTTCATAGTAGATGATTTTATTGCTATTGATTTTAACATATTGCAAATCAAATAGTTATTTTATTCAAAATTACTAATTTTTTTGAATAAATTTGTTAATATGTTGAAATAGAGTTATTTGTGGTTTTTTGTTTAATAAATGTTATTTAGACAAATAGAGATACCCGTCTAGTTTATTGTCTTGGATATTGTTTTGTCCATCAAGTGATTTATAATTAATGATATAGAAGTAAGTACCAGTTGGTAAACCATCAGATTGATTAACCGTAGTTCTGCCTCTAGAAGTACCGTCAAACATATTGGTTGTATTGTTATAGTTTGTGGTTTCAAATACTAATATTCCCCAGCGATTATATATTTCAACTTTATTTTCTGGATAACAGATTAAATCATCAATATTGTCAATTTTAAAAATATCATTTATTCCGTCGCCATTAGGAGAAAATGCATTACGAGCTAAAACATTTCCGCAGGCCAATACTTTACAGTCATCATTTACTTCCATATTTAAAGTGATAGTTCTTGGGCATTTTTCGTCAGCTATTAAATAGTCAAAAGAATAATTTCCGAGTGCCAAACCAAATGGATTAAAGACACTTCCTTGAAGGGTATTTGTATTATTTTTATCAACCCAAGTTCCAGTAATAGGACTGCCCGTTGGAAGTAAATCAGTCAAGTTGATTAGTGATGAATCATCATTACATGCTGTACTTAAAATTTCTGTAACACCATTTGGAATTACTGTAATAGTTACAATTGCCGTATCGCAGTTTTCAGAACTCAATTTATCACAGATTCTATAACTGTAAGTATAAGTTCCTGCTGGTGTTAAACTTGAAACGGTTACATTTCCAGAGCTGTCAATTGTAATATTTGGATCTGTTTTAGCACTATTGTTTTCTGTAAGAAGTGTAAAGTTTACTAACGCTAACGTTGCGGGACTAGCTCCTTTAAAATCATTGCTTAATACATTTCCAACAAGTCCAAAAGTATTGCATCCGATATTGATATAATTGTCATCATTTGCGACTACTGGAGTTGGAGGCGAAGGAGGGGTTGAGACGATTACCGTCACAATAGCCGAATCACAGTTTCCAAAATCTGCTTTTTCACAAATTTGATAAGTCAATGTATAAGTTCCCGCTGGTGCATTAGCCGCAACATCTACAGATCCATCAGGGTTTAGCGTTATTACTCCTTTTGGGTCTGGGGTTACAGTGGTTAATGTAACATCGGCAGGATTTACCGGAGTGTTATTTAATATATCGTTAGTAAAAACGTTTATGATATTCGTTACCGCTCCAGATCCTGTAATTGGTGCTGGGCTGTCATCATTTGCAACAATTACAAATGTAGGTCTTGCAATACAATACGGATCAGCTGGCGGATAATTTACTGTAATAGTTTCAGTGGGATTTAAAGTTAGGATCAAATTAGCTGTAGGACGAAATTTTTCAAATCCGTCTGCGCCTTGTATCCATTTATTATTTTCAAAAATCCATCCCGGCCAGTCAATTCCTTTTCCAGTTCCGTCAACAACAGCTCCAGGCCATAATAAACGACCGCTTAATGGTAAATTTGTTAGGGTTGTAACAACGTTATTGCTGTTGTCTGCCCAAGAAATTGTTAAGCCGTCTATAGGGGTAAAGTTCACAGGAGTTACTACATAATCAACATATGGAACGTCATTAACACATACTGGTGTCGCCGTTACTGTCATTTTTGGAGCTTCAATTGTAATGGTAACCGTTGCTGTATCACAATTATCGGGTTGATTTGTTTCACAAATTTGATAAACCAGCGTTAATGTTCCTACAGGTGCATTTGGTAAAACGTCTACAGAACCATCAGGATTTAAGTTTAAATATGTATTTGGAGTTATTGTAGTTAAAATTACATCAGCTGGTTTTACAACGACACCGTCAAGAGTATCGTTTGAAAATACATTTATAACATTGGTTAAGGTGTGATTTACGCCGGCAATTGGTCCAGCATTATCATCAGTAGCCACGATATTTTTGTAGACTTTACAATTTACGGTAAAGGTTTGAACCAGTTCTGTTTTATTTCCAGCACAATCGGTTAAAGTATATGTTCGAGTTAAAATATAGACGTTTCCATCACATCCATTATTAGTATCTGCAAAAGTTACATTTACTGATGAACTGCAATTATCCGCAGCATCTTTTATGTCCGTTGGACTTCCAGCAGGAATTAAATCAATGCTTGCTAAGTTAGTTACATTCGCAGGAGCTGTGCCTGTGGGAGCCGTTTTATCTCTTACTGTAATTATTTGAGTGTAAGAAACTGTATTGTTGCCACAATCGCTGGTTTTCCATGTACGGGTTAAAGTATAATTTGAAGGGCATCCATTTTGAATATCTGATTTTGTTTCAGAAAATACTATTGGTAAACTGCCATTACAATTATCTGAAGCATTCATTTCTGCAGGCTCAGGAACTGCATCGCAAGATACTTCCATATCAAGCGGAAGGGTTCCAGTAAATATTGGCGCAGTTGTATCTTGAATCGTGATCACTTGTATGAATATGTCAGAAATGTTTCCACAGTCATCTTTCACAGTCCAAGTATTGGTATAAGTTCCAGCATTTCCACAACCAGCAGAAGCTGTAAACTGACCGCTCACTTTTACAATATTGCTAACATCATTGTCGCAAGAATCAGAAGCAGTTGGAAATAAAGCTTGAGCATCTGTCAAAGCTGCTGCGTCGCTGCATTCAATTGTTTTATCTAAGGTTCCTGTTTTAGTTGACCAAGCTGGCACAGTTGTATCTTGTATTGTAATCACCTGCGTGAATGTGTCAGAAATGTTTCCACAGTCATCTTTCACAGTCCAGGTATTGGTATAAGTTCCAGCATTTCCACAACCAGCAGAAGCTGTAAACTGACCGCTCACTTTTACAATATTGGTAACATCATTGTCGCAGGAATCAGAAGCAGTTGGAAATAAAGCTTGAGCATCTGTCAAAGCTGCTGCGTCGCTGCATTCAATTGTTTTATCTAAAGTTCCTGCTTGAGTTGTCCAAATTGGAGCTGTATTATCTTGTACAATTATGGTTTGACTAACTGGAAGCGAAATATTGCCGCAAGCATCTGTTGCAGTCCAGGTTCTTGTTTTTGTATATGATCCGGCACAATTTCCTGTTGTAATACTATCTACATAAGTTAATGAAGAAATAGTTCCAATATCGTCCTTAGCAGTCGCCTGCTCAAAAATAGGTTCTGTTGGACAATTAATTGTTGTCGTTTGTGGTAAAGGATTTATAATTGGTTTAACAGAATCTCCATCTAAAATTATAAATGATTCAGAAATACTGCACCCATTTGCATCCGTTATAGTAACTGAATAATTTCCGGCAGTAAGATTATTAGCTGTCGCTGTTGTTTGCGTAGGATTTGTATTCCAAAGATAATTATATCCAGTAGTTCCTCCAGAAACTGTAACTGTTGCTGTACCATTATTGCCGCCGCCGCAAGTAACATCTGTTTGAGTTTTTACCGCACTAAGTACATTTTGAGGCTGCGAAATTGTAACCGTACAAGTTGTAGTGTAACCTAATTTATCTGTAACAGTAACAGTATGTAAACCCGCATTCAGAGCGAGTGCCTGAGCGGTTGTTTCGTTATTATCCCAAAGGTAAGTATAGTCACCATTACCACCAATAGCAGTTACAGTTGCTTTACCCGTATTTTCTCCAAAACATTTAGCGGGACTGTCCTGCAAAATGCTGCAAGAAAGTATATTTGGTTCTGTTATAGTAACGGAACAGGTTGTCGTACAGCCTTTAGAATCGGTTATGGTAACCGTATGTAAACCTGCATTCAAAGCAATAGCTTGAGCAGTTGTTTCCTTATTATCCCATAAATAAGTATAACCGCCATTTCCTCCAATTGGTGTTACTTTTGCCTCTCCATTACTTAATCCATTTGCAGTAACCGATTTGTTTTGAGTAATCGAACAGCTTAAAGCAGTATTTGGCTGTACAATAGTAACAGAATTCGATTGAGAAGAACAAGAATCAGTTACGGTTAAAGTATAAGTTCCTGCAGGCAGATCTGAGACCGAAGCTGTAGTTCCGACTTCAACATTTGCGCTGTTTTTCCAAGAATAAGTAACTGTCCCAACTGCATTTGATACTGTGCCAGCTGTTACAGATCCTGTACTTTCGCCAAAACAAGAAACATCTGTTTTAGAAGAATTATTCAAAACTAAACACGCACTTGGCTGTACAATACAAATTGTTAGTGTTCCTTGACAGCCATTTTTATCGGTTGCTGTAACTTCATAATTTCCAAATCCTAAATTATTTAGGGTTTGAGAAGTGCCAGCATATACAGCGCCATCTTTTTTCCATGAATAAGTATATGGTGCGAATCCTCCAGAAGCATTGTTTACAGTAATTGATCCTGTAGATTGATTAAAACATTTTACATTTATGTGAGAAGCTGTTAGTTCTGTGACTTTAACAGTACTTCTTGTAACTACAACTGGTTTTATATCGCAACAATTAGAGGTATTAGTTCCTTTAATGTAGTAAGTACCAGGAGCAGCTGCTTCAAAATCTGTATACGGAATTGTCGCCGCTTCGTCGGTCCAATACGTATACGTTAATCCTGATGTGCTTCCAGCAGTGATATTTGAAGTGGTTAAATCTACTGAAGCTGCTGGTGCACAAATAGGAAGCGGGTTAGTTATAGTTATTGTTGGTTTTGAATTTATATTCACTACTATCGCCTTTTTGGGACCAATGCAGGCATTAGTTTTTCCTTCAGCGACATAATAGGTATATTGTCCAGCAACAGAAGTTGAAGGAGCTAGTGATTGCTGCCCTGTGGAAGCTGCAGTTTCGTAATAGTATAATGTATACTCTGGCTTACTTGGTACAGCAGTCAAAGGAACTGCAGTATCACCAACACAATAATTTATCGGATTTGTAACAGTAGGTTTTGTTGTTATACTTTCTATGTTAATGGTAAATTGAAAATAGCATCCACTAGCAGCTCCAGGCGGAATTGCGTAGTAAGTCGATATTCCCTCCGTTACAGGAAATGGATTGTTAATTGTATATTCAGTCGTTGTTCCTGCTGCTGCGGGATAAGCATTATAAAATGTAGATCCAGGAGGAAATGAACCTGTTATATCTGTAATTGGTATTGATGACGCATTATTACAGAATGTAAAAGCAATTGTAGGTGAAGTAGACTGACAATTTGCATTAGTAAAATTAGTAGAATTTATTGTGGTTTGAAGCGGTGCAGAAATTGCTGTTCCCGTACAGCTTCCAGATGAAGTGTAACCTAATATTAGAGATTTGTCACTTACAGATACTCCTGAATTTATACCCTGTCCGCTTAATAAACCGTTTACTTGAATCACATTACTGCAATTCGAATTTTTAAGCAAAGCACAGTTTTCTGTAGATTTTAATTTGAATGTTAATTCTGCTAAAACAGTATTAGGATCAGAAGGTAAGGGCAGTGAACCAATATTCCAAACAATAGATCCGTTTGCACCAATTGTAGGTTCATACGTCAATGAATTTGGAGTAGGTGCAGGAGTGAAATTTATAGTTTTTTCTAGACTACCAATAACAAATGAAGCGTTATATGGAATTGGAATTACAATTTTGCTGTTTTGTACCGCTTCAGATCCCCTATTTTTAATTTGTATTTTATAACCAAGTTCCTGACCAGGTAAAACATCGTAAGGACCGTCTCCAGCAGAATTTCCATTAATTGTTGTAGCAGTAAGAGTACCTTCAATCTCCGGCACATAAGCATCAACAGCCATTACAATCGAAAAAATCACATAACTATCGATAAGAGATCCATATCTAAAGCCGGTAGAAGTTTGATTGTTTCCAATAATATCTTTATTCTCGTTGGGCAGATTAAACATACTAATGTCAATTCCTGTGTTATTGGCCAAATTAGGATTTCGGGCATTTCCTCCTGTATTGATGGATGAATTAAAGAAATTAGTTGGAGAATTTCCAGGTCTGCTTAAACTTAAATATTGGTTAGAATTTAATTTTTGAATTTGAAAATAATCTTCATTATAGTTTACATCTCCTTCTCCTGCCATGATACCTAGTTTAATACCAACTGGCCCAGAAGCAACAGAGTTAAATCCAGAAACAGCAAAACCATATGTGTAATTGGTTTGATTTCGTATATAAGCATGGCCGTCAAAAACTGTAATATCTCTATTTTTCATATTAGAGTTTTCGTAAATAACAACCAATCCCCATCCAGCATATTTTCCTACCGAACCTCCATTTGATCCTTCAGTGGCCGCAATATTAGCAGCGAAATATTCTCCAACTCCATTTGTTTTTACGTAATCCGTAACTTCAGCATAAGCAGTAAACATATTGTTGTCCGCATTAATTGGAAAATAAATATCAGTAGCTGTAAATTCATCATAAGAATTGTCAATAGGGCCTTTAAATAAAATTTTTCTCTTGTCTAAAGTTTTTGTTACACCATTTTTAGATACACTAAAAGAGTTTGGACTTGTATTCGCGTCAGAGACTCTTCCTGTCCAATATAATCCCGCATAAACAATGTTATAGCAGCTTGTTAATTTTGTTCCGCCGTCATTCAATAAATCCAACGTAGCAGAAGAAGAGTTAAGCGTTTGAGAATCACTATCTTTATCAACAAAAACCATTGCGTTTGTACCATTGGTTTTGTTTTCGGCATAATTCTGCAGTGTTAAATTGGTATTTCCAATCATCGTAAAATCCCCTTTAATTTTGTAAATCGTTTTCGCAGGAGAATAGGAAGAAGTTCTTTCTTTAAACGGTTTAATTACTTGCGCATTTCCTTTATTAATACCAACAACCAGCATTAAAAAGAAATAAAAAACTGCAAAAAAGTGAGAGTAGATTTTTTTCATAGTTATAGCTTTTAATTTATTGGCCTATATAAATTCGATAAAGAAGAATATATTTTGAAGTATTATTTTTAATCAAATTATTAATCGAAGAAGGATTTGAGTTAATTTCTGAACTGATCAAAATGTATTTTAATTTTCCAAAATCAGAGAAAGAATTCAAGTCAATAGATTGGTTTAAATCTGTAGTTTTTTCAATTTTAATTGTTACTATTTCAACATCATTTTTTAAAGAGACAGAAGATTTAAGGTTCTTGATCGAATTAGTATCTGTAAATAGAGAAGTTGGATGTTCACCATAAACGGTTATTACGCCTGAAGAAGCATAGACTGCAGATTGTAAATCATACAGAAGATAGTTGAGGTGACTAAGATTAGAATCCTGTCCTGTATTTTCCAATTTCGTTAAGTAAGAATCCACATTTTCAATTTGAGCAAATGAAAAAGTCGTTGTTAAAAAAAACAGTACAAAAAAAATATTTTTTTGAAAGATGTTCTTTTTGAAAGAAAAAATAAACTTACAATTATTGACAAATTTTACTGCTTTTGCAAGAGTAGATTTAGTTCTCATAACTTTTGGTTTTGTTTTAAAGTATTAATAGTATTTTAACAGAATCAAAGTTATATGGTAGGTTTATTTTTGATTTTTTTTGTCTGTAACTAACCTAAAAACTCGTTGAAGTGTTCCTTTTGTAAAAAAAACAGCGTCGAAAAGCACTTTTTTTAGCCTGATAAAGTAATTTTTTTTGAAGTATTTTTTTGCTTTTTTGATCAAAATTATTCTTTTTTAAATATTGCAAATGACTAATAATCAAATATTTAGTTAAAATTATATAAATATTAATAGTATCGATCAAGTACTTATTTTATAGACGAAGTACATAAAATGGAAATTTTTAAGTTTTATATGTTTTAGTATCGTCAGCATTTTAGTAAGTTCAGATTCTTGTTAAAATTTGTATTAAATGTTAACGGAAATAAAAAAAAGAAAAGGTTTAAAATATCTTTTGTAAATTAGAACTTAATTAAAAATATAAGCCTGCAGGTCAGGTTTTTAAAATTGCTCCTTATGAAAAATCTCATTTTAATACGTCATGCTAAATCAAGTTGGGAAGCACCATTAAAAGATTTCGATCGTCCGCTGATGAAAAGAGGAATCCTAGATGCGCATGATGTATCATTACATATTTCAGATTATCTGCCTAAAACCTTTATAATTTGGAGTAGTACTGCAGCGAGAGCTTCGGAGACAGCTTTAATATTTGCACAAAATCTCTCTTATCCTATAGAAAGCATCGTTTATAAGGACGACCTCTATACTTTTGATGAAAAACAACTCGAAAAAGTTATCAAATCGTGTGATAATAGTTTTGAAAGCGTTATTCTTTTCGGACATAACGAGGCTATTACAAATTTTGTTAATAAATTTGGGGATGTTTTTATAGAAAATGTTCCAACATCGGGCTTTGTCTCCCTGCAATTCGATGCAGACAACTGGAATACTATCAATAAAGGCAAAACACATAAAACTATTTTCCCCAAAGATTTAAAATAATTACAGTGTACGAACAGAAATATATCGATAGAGAAAAAAGCTGGTTAGCGTTTAATGCAAGAGTGCTTCAAGAAGCGGCAGATAACACGGTTCCACTTTTAGACAGACTGCGTTTTGTTGGAATTTTTTCAAACAATTTAGATGAATTCTTTAGAGTTCGCTACGCTGCCATTCGTAGATTAAGTCTCTCTGGGATTTCTGGCGAAAAATATCTGGGCGGTGTTTCTGCTCAGCAGTTAATTAAAGATATTACAGAAATTGTAATTCAGCAGCAATCAGAAAGTTTACGTATTCTCGGAAATATAGAAGCAGAGCTTGAAGCCGAAAATATTTTTATTATCAACGAAGATCAGATCACGCCAAAACAAGAATGTTTTCTAAAAGACTTTTTTACGCAAAAACTAAGTCCTGAATTGGTAACAATCATTTTGAATGACCTGGCTGTTTTTCCTATTTTAAAAGACACATTGGGTTATTTGGCAGTTCGTTTGGAACTTAATAACGATGAAGTTCGTTACGCTTTAATCGAAATTCCAAAAAACATAAATAGATTTGTTGTTCTTCCTTCTGATGATGAAAAACAATATGTAATTCTAATTGATGATGTTATTCGTTTCAAACTGAAAAACATCTTTAATATATTCGATTACAAAACAGTATCTGCACACATGATCAAAATTACTCGTGATGCACAATTAGATATTGATAGTGATTTGAGTAAAAGTATGCTCGAAAAAATCGCGACATCTGTAAAAGATCGTAGAATAGGTGAACCCGTTCGTTTTATTTATGATAGTTTAATTGAAGAAGATACTTTGCGTTTCTTCTTAGACAAAATGAAAATTGTAGAAACCGACAGTATAATTCCGGGAGGAAGATATCATAACCGTCGTGATTATATGAGTTTCCCGAATTTAGGACGTTTCGATTTGTTGTATAAACCAAATGAACCGCTTCCAGTTCCAGGTTTAAGTTTGGACGGAAGTATTTTGGAGAAAATCAGTAAAAAAGATTATTTAGTACACGCTCCATATCAGTCTTTTTCATATCTGACAAAATTTTTGCGTGAAGCGGCTTTAGATCCAAAAGTTACCAGTATTAAAATTACTTTATATCGTTTGGCTAAGAACTCGCAGATTATTAGTTCGCTGGTTAATGCCGCTAAAAATGGTAAAAAGGTAGTAGTGCAAATTGAACTTCAGGCACGTTTTGATGAAGCTTCGAATATTTCGTACGCAGAACAAATGCAGACAGAAGGGATCGAACTTATTTTCGGAATTAAAGGCCTAAAAGTACACAGTAAAATTTGTGTTATCGAAAGAACCGAAGAAGGAAAAAATCGTCGTTACGGCTTTATTTCAACAGGAAATTTCAACGAATCGACTGCTAAAATTTATACAGATGTAACCCTTTTTACGTGTCATCAGGGAATTTTAAAAGACACATCAAAAATATTTGAGTTTTTTGATATTAATTACAGAGTGCATCGATACAAACATTTAATCGTTTCGCCTCATTATACAAGAACCAAATTTATAAAACTAATTGACCGCGAAATTCTGCATGCGCTGGCAGGTAGAAAAACACATATAAAATTAAAAATGAATAGTTTATCCGATTTTAAAATGATCGATAAATTATACGAAGCTAGTAATGCCGGCGTAAAAATACAGCTTCAGGTAAGAGGAATTTGTTCGTTAATTCCAGGAATTCCAGGAATGAGCGAAAACATAGAAGCAATAAGTATCGTCGATAATTATTTAGAACATTCTCGAATTTATATTTTTGGAAATGCAGGTTTAAACGAAGTATACATTTCATCAGCCGATTTTATGACAAGAAATCTGGATGGAAGAGTCGAAGTAACCTGTCCTATTTATGACCTTGAAATTAAAAAAGAATTAATAGATAATTTCAACATTGCCTGGAAAGGAAATGTAAAAGTAAGATATCATTCCTATAAATTAGATAATAAATATAAGCCTAAGAACCATCATGCCCCATTTAGAGCACAATTTGAGACCTATAAATATTATCAAGATAAATTTGCAATACTAGAAGAGGTTCCTCAAAAAGTAAATTAATAATAAAACCAATTTCAAAATCATAAATTGAGCATGATTAATATTAGGAAATTTGCAGCGATAGATATCGGTTCAAATGCCATGAGGCTATTGATATCGAACGTTGTAGAACAAGATGGCAAAGAACCGCAGTTTAATAAAAGTTCCCTTGTTCGTGTACCAATTCGTTTGGGACAAGACGCCTTTACAGTTGGAGAAATTTCACCAGAAAATATAGATCGAATGGTTGATGCCATGAAAGCATTTAATCTTTTGATGAAAGTACATAAAGTAGAACGTTATATGGCATTTGCAACTTCAGCAATGCGAGAAGCCTATAATGCAAAAGAAGTGGTGGCTTTAATCAAGAAAAAAGCCGACATTAAAATCGAGATTATCGATGGTAAAAAAGAAGCCGCAATTATTGCTTCTACAGATTTGCATCATTTACTAAAAACAGATGAAACCTATCTTTTTGTTGATGTTGGAGGCGGAAGTACCGAGTTTACTCTATTCTCTGATGGAAAAATGATCAACTCAAGATCTTTCAAAGCGGGAACAGTTCGTTTATTGAATAATATGGTTCACGATGTAGTTTGGGATGAAATTGAAAAATGGATTCGAACTAATACGGCAGATTATGAAGAGGTAACTCTAATTGGTTCTGGAGGGAATATCAATAAATTATTTAAAATGTCTGGAAAGCAGCAAGAAAAACCGCTTTCGTACATTTATATTAACTCGCAATATGCTTTTTTGAATTCATTGACTTACGAGCAAAGAATCGCCGAATTAGGCTTAAACTCTGACCGTGCCGACGTTATTATCCATGCAACACGTATTTACCTAAATGCAATGAAATGGAGTGGTGCGCGCCAGATTTATGTTCCAAAAATCGGACTTTCAGACGGAATCGTAAAAGCAATGTATTACGGTAAAATTTAATGAAATCTGTTTTTCAGTCCATTCAGGATTTTTCTGTGGAAGAATTAGATCTTTTAAACGATTTAATTACGTTCCGTACATTAAAAAAGGGAGCTCTTTTATTGACTGAAAATCAGGTTTGTAATGAAATAGTGTTTATAAAAAAAGGAATTCTTCGTTCCTTTTTTATGAATCACAAAGGCGATGAAATTACCAATTGTTTTGCTTTCGAAAATGAATTTATGGCTTCTTTTGCGAGCTTTATAACAGAAGAAAAAGCCGAAGAAAGTATTCAAGCTTTAACCGATGTGGAATTACAAATTTTGGATCGTAAAGCCTTGGAAAAACTATATCAATCAGGTTCTAACTGGCAGGAAGCAGGTAGAAAACTTACCGAATTAGAATTTGTAAATCTGCATAAAAGAATGGTTTCTTTTCAGAAATTATCTGGTGCACAGCGTTATGAAGAACTTTTTGAGCATCATCAAAAATATATTCAATTAATTCCATTGCAATATTTAGCTTCCTATTTAGGAGTTACACCAAGACATTTAAGCCGAATTAGGAAAGCAGTTTTATAAGTTTTTTTGTTTCTTGCCGATTTTGCAGATTGAGCGGATTCTTCTTCTCAGTTAATAAGCTAAAAATAAATCTGCTTAATCTACAAAATCTGAGAGAGAAATAAATTTTTCAGGACATTTGTCCAGTAAAATAAAATGTACTAAAAGTATTTTTGAAAAAACATTAATATGAAAAAGATACTGATTATAAACGGACATCCAAATCCCGAAAGCTTCAATTTTGGAATCGCTGAATCTTATAAAAGCGGTGCTGAAACTTCTGGAGCCGTTGTAGAAACCATTACAATTGCAGCGCTAAACTTCAATCCAAATTTAAAATTCGGTTACCAAAAACGAACAGAATTAGAACCCGATTTACTCGAGTCTTGGGAGAAAATCAAAAGAGCAGATCAATTAGTTTGGATTCATCCTGTTTGGTGGGGCGGACTTCCTGCTATTACAAAAGGATTTATTGATCGCTTATTTCTGCCGGGAATGGCTTTTCAGTATCGGGAAAACTCGGTTTGGTGGGATAAACTACTGAAAGGAAAAACAGCGCATATTATTACCACTTTAGATCAGCCAAGCTGGTATTATCGCTTGTTTTATGGAAGACCAAGCGTGAATCAGTTAAAGAAATCTACTTTGGAATTCTGTGGTGTAAAACCCGTAAAAGTCAGCTATATTGGAGTTATTAAAGGTTCTGAAGAAAAGCAGCGAAAAAAATGGCTTGAAAAAGTTTATAAATTCGGACTGCACCAAAAATAGTTTCTGACTACTGCCGCTCTAATCATTCAATTCTAATCCAAATGTTGAACGCAAAAGTTCAATGTTTGGATTGATTTCTAAGAAACGATTATACCTGTCTTGGTCGTTGTAACTTCTTTTTAATTCTATTTTCTCATTCACAACAACTTCAATTGTGATATCATGGTTATGTAAATGTCCTTTCAAATGTCCCAAAAGAGCATTCATCTGACTTTCAAATTCTAGTTTCGAACCTTCGTTTGGCAGTTCGTAAATGATTTTTGTTCCATCCAAAACAGGATCGTTGATCAATAGAATAGATTCCATAATCTTGAAACCTTTTTGTCCTAAACGCTCTGCAAATTTGTTCCAATGCAATAACATTTCAGTTTCTGTAAATTCCTCAGTTAGTAAAACAGATGTAGGTTTTACGTACGATTTTGTACTTGCTTCCAATTCTTTTTTCTTGCGGATACTCGCCAAAGAAAATGCAGAAACTTTTGGAGTATTACTTGTTTCGGTCTTCGGAGTTTCTGGAGTCTGAACCTTCGGAGTTTCAGCAGCCGGAGTTACATTTGCAGTATTTGAAGCAGCAGATTTATCATTGTCATTTTGATTGACATTGACAGTGATTTTTTCCTCCGAATTTGGAATTTCGGCTTTAGTACTTGGAGTTTGGGACTTAACTTCAGTTATAGAGAAGCTTCCGTTTTTATAATAAGTGGGCGGAATTATGAATTGCTCAACTTTTTTTTTTCTCCATCAAAGTTGATAGAGGCCAATTGCATCAAGCATAATTCAACTAAAAGGCGCTGATTCTGACTCAATTTGTATTTTAAATCACAGTCATTTGCAATATCAATTCCTTTCAATAAAAATTCCTGAGAACATTTTTGCGATTGAACGCCGTACATTTGCTGTGCTTGTTCTCCAACTTCTAATAATGCAATAGTTGCAGGCGTTTTGCTTACCAAAAGATCTCTAAAATGAGAAGCTAATCCAGCAATAAAATGATGCCCGTCAAAACCTTTTGCCAGAATATCGTTGTATGCCAATAAAAGTTCTGGAATTTTATTTTCCAAAAGTAAGTCGGTAATCGAAATGTAGGTTTCGTAATCTAAAACGTTTAGGTTTTCGGTTACGGCCTGACGTGTTAAATTAGTTCCGCAATACGAAACCACACGGTCAAAAATAGATAAAGCGTCACGCATGGCGCCATCTGCTTTTTGAGCAATAATGTGCAGTGCATCATCTTCAAAATTGATTCCCTGACTTTTAGCAACTTCAGCCAAATGTTCTTTAGCATCTTTTACCGTAATTCTCTTGAAATCAAATATCTGACAGCGAGATAAAATCGTTGGAATGATTTTGTGTTTTTCTGTTGTTGCTAAAATAAAAATAGCATGCTTTGGCGGTTCTTCCAATGTTTTAAGAAAAGCATTAAAAGCAGCCGAAGACAACATATGAACCTCGTCAATAATATATACTTTGTATTGTCCGGTTTGCGGCGGGATTCTAACCTGATCAATAAGGCTTCGAATATCATCAACCGAGTTGTTTGAAGCAGCATCTAACTCAAAAACGTTAAAAGCAAAATCTTCATTCGGATCGTCATATCCAGGCTGGTTTATTTTACGGGCCAAGATACGCGCGCAGGTAGTTTTACCAACTCCACGCGGTCCAGTGAACAAAAGGGCAGAAGCAAGGTGATTGCTGTCGATAGCATTCAACAAAGTGTTGGTAATGGCTTTTTGCCCCACAACATCCTTAAAGGTCTGCGGGCGGTATTTACGAGCCGATACTACAAATTGTTCCATATTCTTTTTTATTCGATAGCAAATATATGACTTTTGTTTCGTTGTTTAAAGTCGATTTTATTTATTTGACGAAATTCTTTTTCTTTAAAATTACAAAGATTAAACTTAGAAATAATACGATGTTGACAATCAAAGAAATGATGATGTATCTGCTGTTTTTTTCAAGTTTTGCCTTGGTTTTTTCTTTATCAGAAATTTCTTTTTGAGTTTTTTTATATATCCTTAATTTCTCTAATTGATAAATCCAATCTTGTAAATTTCGATTTTCAAATTTCAGATCCCAAGCATAAAAAGACAATGCTTTTATTTGATCATCTGTCTTTTGAGAGATTTTGATATCTGGTGGAGGAGGCATGGAGTCACTCCCGTAGGGTTTAAATCCAGTACTTGGAGAACAACCACTCACTTCGATAGTTTTATCGTCATTAAAATTGGCATAAACAATCCAAAGTTGTTTAACAGATGGAATAATAGAACAATTACCAGAATATTTTTGTTTAATGAAAAGAGAATTGTAATTTCCTTTAAAGAGTTCTAAGATTCTAAAAGTATAAATTCTGTTTATTGAGTCCACTTTTATAACTTCTCCGTAAAATACAATTTCATGCTTTAATCCTACTTCTACCATATTTTCTCGTTCAATTGGCTTACATTCACAAGAAAATGAATTGTTCCAAATAAAAAAGAATGCAATAATGAAAATGTATCTAAGCTTCATAAAGTTGATTTTGAATACAATAATAATTATTTTTTTGGAATAAAAAATGTACTATTTTTATTCCAAATGTAAAATGATGAATTATAAAAAAAGTAGTTCATTTATAAAGTTGATATGAAGTAATACTATACGATTTCAAAAATGAAAAAAATAACAAATAATTTTTTTATCCTATCTGTCCTGATTTTTATAGGATGTAATAGAACAGCTGAAAAGTTAGAAGAAAGAACAGCTGTAGATAAAAATTTGGAAATTTTCAATGTAAGTAAAAAACAAAACATAATAACTGCTGAGATTATTGATAAGACATCTGATGCGAATTTGGAACAGATGATTTCAGATAACATCTTGGAATGGATTAGTATGGATTACATGAATGAACTTCTTCGAGTTAAATCGTTAACGAAAGGGCAACAAATGTTCTGGTCAACTTGGAAATTAGAAGGTGAAGTGAATAATGGCGGATTTAATCAGTTTTATTATAATTCTAATCAAGAATTTGGTCAAATGGCTGAAGATGGATTTCAAATCATAGGATTAGAAAAATATGCTGAATTAACTCATAAGGCAAACAAGATTTATAAAGAAAACAAACTTAATTTAGAAAAATTTGATGATGGAACAATGAAAAGTTTCAGTGAATCTTATAAAAATAATCCTTTAAATGAAATAGATCATGAATTTTATGAGTTGCAGTCAAAGTAGGGAATTAGTGATGCTCGAGTTAAGTACATTCGCAATCATAAAGATGAATTTACTAAAGTCTTTTAAACTTTTATGGAACAATATAACTTCGTTAACGATACATTAAAACTAAAAGTAAAGAAATCTCCATTCTTAGTTAGAATAGTAATGTTTGCATTAGCTTTTTCGTTTTTTATTTTTCCAATAGTTGGTGCAATTTTTAGTGTCTTATTTGGAAGCGGTTTACATATTGGTTTCTTTATCGGAATTGGTATCTTCTCCCTAATTGGATTTTATACACTTAGAGTTTCTTTATGGAATACTTATGGTGAAGAAACTATTACATTTTTAGAAGATAGAATTATTTATGAAGCCAATTATGGCTGGTTTAAAGATGGTAAAAAAGAAACATTAATTTCAAATCCGAATTATCATGCTATACCTGCTGGATATGAAGAAGATAATGAAGGAGTTTTAGTTATTGCTTCTGAAAATACTGAAATACAATCTGTTGTAAAAATGAAAATGCCTCACTTAGAAGAATTGATTTCGGTTTTAAAAACTTCAAAAATATAAGATATTTATTTCTTTTTTACTGGAAATGATATAAACTCCTTCTAATATCATATAATGTTTTGATAGTTAATCTGTTTAATTTTAGATAGTTAATTATTAAAAAAATGTTATTATGAAAATTCAAACAATTTTACTGGGAATCGGACTTTTTGTTTCACTTGCAGCCTGCGCTCCAAAAGATGCAGATATTGAAAAAGCTATCAGCGAAAAACTAAGCGACACGCCAAACATACAGGTAACTGTGCATGATGGTGTAGCGACAATTACTGGAACCTGCGACGACGAAATTTTCAAAAAAAATATCGAAAAAAGTGTTAGAGCAACAAAAGGAGTAAAATCTGTTGTGAATACCTGCGAGATTGCGAGAGCTAATCAAGAACCAGCGGCAGCAGCTGTTGTTATTAATCCTGATACAGAGTTAGATAAATCTATACATAAAGTTGTAGATGCTTACGATGGAGTAAGTGCTACGGTTGTAGGCGGTGTAGTAACACTTTCTGGTGAAATTAAAAGAGATAAACTACAGCCCTTAATGCAAAGTATACAGGAATTGAAACCGAAAAAAGTGGATAACAAATTAATCATTAAATAGTTATGATGAGTTTACAAGATAAATATAGAGATGTGACAGATTTGGCAGGTGAATTAGGTATCGCCAATTTGCAGGTAAGAGAACAAGATAATGTTTTGTACATTGACGGTCAAGCCAAATCGGCAGCAGATAAAGAAAAATTGTGGAATGCTTATGGAAAAATAGATCCGGATTATCGTTCTGCTGATGTGGTAATGAATATTGAAGTCGAAGAAAAAGTTTCAAAAGAATATACCGTTGAAGCTGGTGATTCTCTTTCTAAAATAGGAAAAGCATATGGAGTTTCTTGGAAGGATATATTTGAAGCCAATAAAGATATAATTTCAAATCCTGATTTAATTCAGCCTGGTTGGAAATTAAAAATACCAACAGTATAATTTTTGTCAATTTGCTGTTTAGAAAAGTCCATCTTGTGATGGACTTTTTTTGTGTTAGTAATAAAAAAGATACTATATGTAAAATTAAAATTTGTAAGATTAGTATGTAATATTTTAAACTTTAATGCGTTTATCATAAAACATAAATTTAAAAAACATCATTATGAAAAGTAAATCTATTTTATTAGGAATGGGACTTGCCTTATTATTAGCGGCTTGTGGTCCTAAAGATGCAGATATTCAAAAAGAAATAACTACAAAAATTAGCACACTGCCAGGAGTTGAAGCTACTGTGAAAGATGGTGTAGCAACTATTTCGGGTACTTGTAAAGATGATGCATTTAAGCAAAATGCAGAAACTATAGTTAAAGGAATTAAAGGGGTAAAATCAGTTGTGAACAACTGCGAAATTCTAGCTCCAGAACTAGAACCAGTGAAAGCTGTACCAGTTCAAGTTAATGCAGATAATGTGTTGTCAAGTTCAGTAACCGCAATAGTTAAATCGTACAGTGGAGTAAGTGCATCTGTTGTAAATGGTGTAGTTACACTTAAAGGAAATATTAAAAGAAATCAATTACCAGCTTTAATAAAAAGCGTACAGGGATTGAAACCTAAAAAAGTGGAAAACAAATTAACTATTAAATAATACGCCATGAGTTTACAGGATAAATATAAAGAGTTAACAGATTTGGCATCTAATTTAGGAATAGCAAATTTGCAGGTTAGAGAGCAAGATAATGTTCTGTATATTGATGGAGAAGCGCAATCGGCTGGAGACAAGGAAAAAATTTGGGATGCTTACGGAAAAATTGATCCAGATTATAGATCGGCTGATGTAGTCATGAATATCGAAGTTGCAGAAGGGACTACAAAAGATTATACTGTAAAAAGCGGTGATTCACTTTCAAAAATTGGAAAACAATTTGGTGTTTCATGGCAGACAATCTTTGAAGCTAATAAAGATATTATTAAAAACCCTGACGTGATTCAACCAGGTTGGAAATTGAAAATACCAAAAGCATAGTTGTTGTTATGTTGTTAAGAAAGTCCGTCGTAATGATGGGCTTTTTTGTATGTAAGAATGGATTCAAAAAGTAAATTTTAGTAGTTTTTTACCGCAAGAGGTGCTATGGTTTTACGGAAAGTCCTTAAAGATTTTCCGTATTTTGTGTCATGTTGAGCGAAGTCGAAACACTCAAACTATAAAGGTTTTCGACTTCGCTCAGACTGACAGAAATTGTGGTTACTTTACTTAAAATGGAAAGATAATTTGTTATAAAATCTAATTTCCTAGCCCCGATAGAAGTGAAAATCCTTTTGTGGCGGCGTTCGCCATAAAAGATTGTAACGAATAGCGGGATTTAGCTCCTTAAAATCTATCTTCCTCTAATACTCAAGTTAAATAAAAACTGTGCTGTTTCCTGATCTGAATCGGCGGAGAAACCAGCAACGTAAACGCCCTTTTTGCCACTAGTAGATTTAATTCCGTATACAACTGCTTCATCTGCAGGGTCAGATTCCCCTTCGTATCGATACACATGAACAATTTCAAACTTTTCAGGATTTTTTTTAATCATGTCTGCATTTCGATTAAAATCGCACGTAAACCCTTTTTCATTCAATTGATCTAAAGCCTTTGAGACAGTTGCGTAATGATACATTCTTTTCATGATAACTGAATTTAAAATTAATAGATTTTTAAAGATAACTATTTTAAAATTAAAAAGTTAGGATAAAAGTCATAAAATCGGAAATTTAAAACCGATATAGTTAAGTGATAAAATCGTACTTTTGCCGCGCAGACCGCCTTATCGTCGTCTCGTCTTTTGGGACGAGAGGGAGGAAAGTCCGGACACCACAGAGAAGCATAGCGGGTAACACCCGTCGGCGTTAGAAATAGCGCAAGGACAAGTGCAACAGAAAGTATGTACAGGTAATGCTGTAGTGAAACCAGGTAAACTCTATGCGGTGAAATACCAAGTATATCAGCATTTAAGGGCTTCTCGTCCGTTGTTGAAGGGTAGGTAGCTTGAGTTTCGAAGTAATTCGGAATCTAGATAAATGATAAGGTATTGTCGCGTTGCAAAACGAGACAAGAACAGAATCCGGCTTACAGGTCTGCTTTTTTTATATATTTGTGAAACTATCTAAACCTGCTTCATGAATATTGCTGCTCCAAAACCTTCTTCCAAAACTAAAAAAAGTATTTTTCGCGCTGTAATTACCAATCTGACATTTTGGGTTTTGATTGCTATTATTGCCGGGGTTTTGCTTGGCCATTTTTCTCCCGAAAATGGAATGAAAATGGAAATTTTAGGTAAAAGATTTGTTGATCTAATTAAACTTTTTATAGGTCCAATAATTTTCCTGACAATTGTTTTGGGTATTTCTGGAATGGGAAATCTAAAGAAAGTCGGCCGAATTGGTGTAAAAGCTTTAGCTTATTTTGAAGTAGTTTCGACAGTCGCGCTGGCAATTGGTGTTGCCGTTGCTTATTTGTTTCAGCCTGGAAAAATTGACAAATCTGGATTGACTTTGGGCGATGCAAGTCAGTATACAAATGCGGGTGCAGAAAACTTTTCGTGGCTTCAGTTTTTCTTTTCCAATTTTACGCTGCAGGTTTTACTGGCGGCAATTGTATGTGGAATTGCTCTGAATTTTTATAAAAAAAGAGAACAGACTATTTTGGTTTTAGAACGAGTTTCAAACGTGGTTTTTCTAGGCTTAAAATATGTAATGTATCTCGCGCCAATTGGTGCTTTTGGCGGCATGGCGTATACAATTGGAAAGTTCGGATTGGGAACTTTGATTCCGCTTGGCAAATTGATGCTCTGCGTTTATTTAACGATGGCGCTTTTTGTGTTTTTAATCTTGGGAAGTATTCTGAGATATTACAAAATAAGTATTCTTTCGATTTTAAAATATATTAAAGAAGAACTTTTATTAGTTTTAGGAACATCATCATCAGAAGCTGCTTTGCCGAGTATTATGGTAAAATTGGAAAGAATGGGCTGTAGTAAATCGGTTGTTGGATTGGTGATTCCCACCGGTTATTCTTTTAATCTTGACGGAACTTCGATTTATTTATCAATGTCGGTAATATTTTTAGCGCAGTTGTACGATGTACATTTGAGTTTTTTCGAAATTTTAACCGTTATCGGAATTTTGATGATTACTTCAAAAGGTGCAGCGGGAGTTACTGGAAGCGGATTTATTGTTTTGGCATCGACTTTAACAGCACTTCATAAAATTCCAGTCGAAGGTTTGGCTTTTTTATTAGGAGTCGATAAATTCATGAGCGAAGCCAGAGCTATTACGAACCTAATAGGAAATACAGTCGCTACAATTATAATCTCTAAAACCGAAAGAGATTTTACAGAATTGAATCTTGATCCAGTTTTAGAAACCTAATATTTTGCCGCAAAGGCACTAAGTCGCAAATAATTTTATAAAAACTTTGTGTCTTAGTGCCTTTGCGGCTGTAAAAAATACTATGATTCGTCTTTTGTTGTACGAACCAAACTGATTCCTGACATAAAAAAAACGATTCCCAAAATACCGTAAATAATCAGTGATTTGATATCTCTGGTTTCTCCCGATGTGCCGGAAAAAATCACGGCAGTATATATAAGTCCTACAATTCCGAGTATTGTCAATAGTCCTCCGAAAAATCTTTTTAGGTTCATGATTGTTAGATTTAAAATTTCTACTCAAATGTATTATTGAAATTGCTATTAATTGTTATACAATTGTTTACTAAACTTATATGATTTGCAGGATGAAATATTTTAAAAAGTAGGATGTAAGAAAATAATTTTAAATTTATTAGTGTAATATACTATTAATACTATTTTTGTTCGAACCAATTTAACAACAAACCATGACCAAAAACTACTTCGTTCTATTTCTTTCTGTCCTTTTTATTACTGCTGCCAACGCTCAAGATGATGCTCCTGTTTCTGTGGTAAAACATCAATTTAAGATAAACGCTTTATTATTGCCAGGCTTTGTATATGAACATGGATTTTCTACCAAAAATACTTTGTATTCTGAAGCAAGCATAGTTCTTGGTTATCGACATAATAGCTGGTACGACGAATCTACTTGGTATTTTACACCAAGAATTACAGAACAGTTTCGTCATTATTACAATTTAGAAAAAAGAGCAGTTAAAGGAAAAAGAACAGACTTTAATTCTGGAAATTTCATTGCTTTACATGCTAATTATGACTTTCAGTCTATATCTGCAAATAAATGGTTTAACGAAGAAGTCCCTTCTTTTGCAATAGGTCCGGTTTGGGGAATTCAACGTACTTATAAGCGAAAATTAAATATAGATTTATATGTTGGAGCAGGAGTATTAATCGATAAATATGATACGGAATTTACTCCCCTTGCAAACTTTAGTTTAGGATGGGTAATTGGAAAATAAAATTTCATTTAAAATAGAAAAACCTTGATGCGTCAAGGTTTTTCTATTTTAAATTCTAAGCCAATATTACGAACACTTTCAATTTTGATTTTTGGATCTGAATTAAAGTATTTTCGAAGTCTGCTGATAAAAACATCCATACTTCGGCCGGAGAAATAATCATCTTTTTTCCAGACTGACATTAAAATTTGATCTCTCTTTAATAATTGGTTATGGTTGAGATATAAATATTCAATAAGAGAAGCTTCCATTTCTGTAAGCTGTTGGACGTGATTTTTATTATTGAGAGTTAGTCTTTCATTATCAAAAACATACGAGCCAATTTCAATTATATTATTCCCTTCTAGACTTCTTTTTTGTTCGATTCTCTTTAGAATATTCTGCAGACGCAGAATCAGTTCGTCGACTTCAAAAGGTTTTATGATATAGTCGTCTGCGCCCAGCTTCAATCCAATAATTTTATCTTCTTTTAACTTTCTTGCGGTCAGAAAAATAAATGGAATTTCGGGATTGATTGTAATTATTTTTTCGGCCAATGAAAATCCGTCCATTTTTGGCATCATTACATCAAAAACACAAATATCAAAAGTCTGGTTTTTAAAATAATCTAAAGCTATTTCGCCATTTTCTGCCCAGATAACTTCGAATTGATGCAGTTCTAAATATTGTTTTAAAATGGCTGCAAAATCAAAATCGTCTTCAGCTAAAAGTAATTTTTTCAAAATAAGGTAATTAAACTTTTAATAAAATAGTAAACTGAGTTCCTTTTCCTAAATCGCTCACAACGTTAACAGAACCCTGATGCGCTTTGATAATTTGATCAACATAGTACAATCCCAAACCTAAGCCTTTTGTATTATGAAGATTTCCCTGTTGTACGCGATAAAACTTATCAAAAAGGAGTGATTGTTTGTTTTTCTCAATTCCGATTCCGTCATCTTCAATGCTGATAGAAAATTGATTTTCTATAATTCTGGTTTTTATCGTAATTGTTTTCGAACCATATTTTACAGCATTTTCCAGAACATTTAAAAAAGCAGTTGTCAAATGGAATTTATCTAAAACTAAAATGGTTTTCTGCGTTTGAAAATCGGTTTTAAGATTAATTCTTGGAAATGTAATTTTAAAATCATTTGCAATGGAAAGCAGAAAATCTTCGGTTTCTATTTTTTCTTTCTGTAATTCAATTTCGTTTTCTGCCAAAGAATTCGCCATAACCTGATCAATTAAACTCTGCAGACGATTGTTTTGGCGCGAAATGGTATTGACAATTGCATTGAAATTTTCGTCGTTGTCACGAATATTTTTCTGTTCTAAAATCTTTGTCGAAATACCCAAAGTCGCCAACGGCGTTTTAAGTTCGTGCGTAATGTTATTGATAAAATCGGTTTTTACATCGCTAACTTTTTTCTGTTTAATTAAAGCTTTTAAAGCGATTATGAAAAGTGTTATAATCGTAAGAATAGAGAATAAAGATAGAATAAGAATAAATGTCATTCTTCTTAAAATAATCATTTCCCAATCGACAACAGAAACATACATAGAATCTTCTGTCAATAATTTATATTCCTGATTTTCAAAAGTTCCGTTTGTGGTGCCAACATAACTTCGAACCAAAAAAGCTTGGTTTAAAGAAGCCAGATTTCCATATAATTTGTTTTCAATAAAAGGCTTTTCAGAAAAAATAGTATCTACTTTTCTTGTGTTTTTGTAGAGTATAAATTTGTTTAGAACAATTGCGAAATCAATTTTGAAATTGGGTAAATCGCGTTCAAACTTTCGTTGTATTTTTTGTGTTATTGCATCTCGAAATTCATTTTCTAAAACACTATTTTTGATGTCCAATTTGGTGTCTTTTCCTTTAATATAATTCTGAGACAAATTTTTATAAAGCGCTTCTTTTTTAGAAACCAATGCCGAATCAATGTAACTGTAATTATTAGTGATCTGTGCAATTTCATTTTTTATCTGTGTATGAAACTGCGCCACTTTATATTCATAAGCGGTTTTTACCAAATAGCATTGCACCGTCATTAAAACAATTAATGCGACTACAGAAAATGCGATTAATAAATTGATTCTTTGCTTCATTATATAACACGAAGATTAAACTGATTGTATATTTTTTATTTTCTCGCAGATTTTGCAGATAAATTGTATCTCAAAATCTTATTAAATCTGCTTAATCTCCAAAATCTGCGAGAGATTATTACACACAGAAAAAACGATTTATACTAATTTATATATTTTAATTTTCTCGCAGATTAAGCAGATTAAATTGATCTTTCAAAATCTGCTTAAATCTGCTTAAATCTGCTTAAATCTGCAAAATCTGCGTTAAACTAGCATGCTGATTTATAAAAATTTCTGTTCTATTTCTCGATTCAAAAATAATGCTTTTATAAGACAATCTCGAGATTAACTGTGCATTAACCTTCGATTAACTTTCGGAGCACTTTTTTAGAAGCATTTTTGCAGTGTAATTAACCAAAATTTTTATTTCAAAAATGAATATTTACCTGCCACTAAAACTTCTAATTGCACTTTTGCTTTTTTGTCTTTCATTTGTCGCAAACGCTCAAAATGAAATTCTGAAAGATTCTATTTCGCAAAAACTAAACGAAGTTGTTATTACTCAAAACAAAAAGACTTTTACCAATTCAAACGGAAATATAAAAGTCGATGTTGCGAATTCTATTTATAATGCAATTCCAAATCCTGTTGATCTGCTTTCCAGACTTCCGTTGGTGCAGGTAAACCCAAACCGCGAAAGTATTTCAATTGTGGGAAAAGGAAATCCGCTTATTTATATCGACAATCAACGCGTTGGAATGAATGAGTTAAATGCCTTGGCTGTCGCCGATATCAAAACAATTGAGATCATTCAGAATCCATCTTCAAAATATGAAGCCGAAGGTCGAGCTGTGATTTTAATTACCAGAAAATTGAGTAAAAAAGATAGTTTTAAAACGGATATTTCCGAAACAGCCTCTTTTAAAAAACATTATAATAACTATTTGGGTTTTAATTCTAGTTTTAAAAAAGGTAAATTGGAGTGGAAAGCCAATTTCAATTACAATCGCCGAAATCCTTGGGAAAATCACAGCATTGCTTATCAGATTCCGCAGGCCGATATTATTTCTGATTATGATGTAACGGCCAATTCTCATGTCAATCAATATATTTTTGGAGGAGGTCTGTTTTATAAAATTAATGAAGAGGATTATGTGTCGGTAAATGTCAATTCTAATCTTCGAAACGATACTTTTGATATTAATACGTTTACTTTTAATCAAAATCAAAATGACCAGAACAATGTTTTTACGCTAAGCGATAATTCGAGTAAAAAGAATTTCATCAATTCTTTTGTGAATTATTCTAAAAAAATAAAAGCAATTGATACTAAACTTTTTGCTGGTTTTCAATATTCGAATTTCAATCAGCATTTATGGAGTTTGGTTGAAAATAATTATAATGAAACCGAATTGGAATTATCTCAAAACCGTGATCAAAAATTTAATGTTGATGCTTTTTCGGGGCGAATTGATTTAGAAAAAAAGTTTAAAAACGAAATGAATCTAGAATACGGCGGACTTTATTCGGCAGCAAAATCTAAATCAGATTATGATGTTTTTGATTATCAAAAAGATGAAAACACCACTTTTGATTATAACTTTAAAGAAGCCAATTTAGCTGCTTATTCACAGCTTTCTGGGAAGATTAAAAAAGTCAGTTTTTCTGTTGGACTTAGAGTTGAAAACACGAATGTAAGCGGAAAATACAGTACAGATAATGTTTTTTTAATTGATAAAAACTATACCAATCTTTTTCCAAAAGCGCAGTTTTCGTTTTCAATAGACAGTACTAAAAGTGTAAGTGTAGATTATTCTAAAAGTATTTCGAGACCCAATTATTCTTCTTTGAGTATGATTGCAACCTACATAAATCCGTATTTTATTTACGGCAGTAATATCAATTTAGAACCTACATATATGGATGTTATTTCGACTGTTTTTCAGTATCATGATAAATCGCTAAAACTGACTTTGTATCAAAACAGAAATCCCGTCTATCAAGATTTTGTATTTGATAATGAAAATAACATCTTGACTTTTACAGAGAAAAATTTCCAAAAAGAATCGGGATATAATATTGAGCTGACATTACCTTTTACCTATAAATTCTGGACAAATACAAATTCTTTAGTTTTTACTAAAAATAAAATTGAAGATGAAAATGCATTATTTAATTCTTCTAAACCTTATTTATATTATTACTCCAATAACAGTTTTAAACTCCCAAAAGATTTTACATTCGTGCTGTCTTTTTGGGGAGCAACGAAACAAAAAGAAGGTGTTTTTGAGCGAAATGCAAAATTGATTTTTGATATGTCGCTGGCAAAATCCTTTGGTAAAAACTGGAATTGTACTTTGAGTTACAATGATGTTTTTAAAAACACTATTTACTCAGAAAGATTTACGATAAATAATATAAGTTCTAGAGCGAGATATTTGGTTGATGCAAATGAAATTTCTATTACCCTTCGATATTCTTTTGGAAAAATAAAAGAAAGTGAATTTAAGGAGAAAAGTGTAAACGAGAATGAAAGCCGAATCAAGTAAAATGAAAAATTCAAAAAAAAAATTTCAAATTCCAATTTGAGACTTGGAATTTGAAATTTAAATATTAAAAAATTGAATTAATTATCCTTCGTCTTCTTCAACTTCTTTTTTAGAACTGTCGTGCGGTAATTCCTCATCGTCATCGGTCGAATTCAATTCAAAGAAACTAAAAAACGAACCGCCATAACTTTTTTGAAAAGAGAAATTACTCAGATGATCCATTTTAGTGTATTTAGAATGCTCGATAATCATCATCCCGTCATCCTCCAATAAATCTTTTTCAAAAACCGTTAAAACAATTTTTTCAAAAGTTGTCTGATCCAATCCGTATGGTGGATCGGCAAAAATAATATCGTAAGTTGTTTTGCAGTTTTCTAGAAACTTAAAAACATCACTTTTAGTCGCAGCAATATCAAAATCATATTCTGATGAAATTTGTTTGATAAACTTTACACATCCAAAATCACCGTCAACAGATGTAATTGGAGCACTTCCGCGTGAAGCGAATTCATAACTGATATTCCCAGTTCCCGAAAATAAATCGAGCACCTTTAAGCTGTCAAAACTAAAATGATTATTCAAAACATTAAATAATGCTTCTTTACTCATATCAGTCGTTGGTCGTACAGGCAGGTTTTTTGGCGGAAAAATTCTGCGTCCTTTGTATTTTCCTGAAATGATTCTCATGATTGAAATAAGATATAATGTTTTTGATTTTGAGCAGTTGTGAAATTGTTCTTTTCTTGCAGTTTTGTAACGTCTAGAAAAGAAATATGACGGATGTATTTGTATGCAATAGCATAAAACGGATCATTTTCTGTAATGGTTCCCAACAATTCCAATTGAAAACTTTCTGGGTTCAAACTCAATTGTTCTGCTGTAAATAAGATGTAATAAATAAAATCTTCCGGTGTATTGTATTCAAAAGAATTGAACAATAAAAGCTTCTGATTTTGAACGACAATAATCTCGAAATTCCCTGGGTTGAAATTAATTACCATTTTCTTTTCGTCATTATTACGCGAATTATCCAGAATTTTTTCGACCAAAATACTATTGGCATGCTTGTAATCAAAAGAACCAACATTATCGATCAAGAAATTATTGATGTTGATGTACGGAATGTAAACCGAATTCATCTGATAATTTGAAATTTGATCGAAAGTAAAAAAGTCAGTTTCAAATACCTTAGTAGTATATTGAAGGTAGCTTCCCAAATAGTTTTCATCAAACAAAGCAGCTGGCACAAAAGTCGAAAGATTGTTAGTATGAATAACCAATACTTCATCATACGTATTTCTTAATTCAGGATTATTCTTGAATGCATCGCTGAATAAATCTTCAATTTTAGGAGTTTTCTTGGAAGTTTCAAAATTAATTTCTTTAAATGAAGTAATTACATTATTTAAAGTATCGAAACAGCAAAATGAAAATCCAGTCAGAGAAACCTGAATAGAAAGTTTTTTGTAATTTTTTGAAGTAATGTTAGTGTTTTGTAATGACATAGTTGATTTACAATTCGTTACCTGTTTTAAATCAAGAAAGAATTTAGGCGACCACAAACTTACAAATTAAAAAGGAACAATTATAACTGCAATTTCAAAAAACAATTTGAATTAAACTTTACTGTAAGGTTAATAAACAGTTTATTTATTTGAAATATAGTGAGTTGTGTTTTGTGTAGATATGATTTGATTGCAATCTTAAATGTTTAGCATTATTGCATTGAATTTTAAAGTTTGGAATTTGGAATTTGATTCTTGGAATTTAAAATTAAAAAAGTCGACATTTGTATTTCAATATTACTTTATGAATTCTGCACTGTTTTACGGTATTTTACAAAAACGATTTCCTTTTGCTCCAACTCACAAACAGGATATTTTTTTTCAGAAAATTGCAATTTTTTTAACCGAACCCCAAAATGATACAATTTTCGTTTTGAAGGGATACGCCGGAACGGGAAAAACAACCGTTATTTCTACTATTGTTCATAATCTGGGCGATATCAATAAGAAGTTTGTGTTACTGGCACCAACAGGCCGCGCGGCAAAAGTAATTGCTAATTACTCCAATACGCCAGCATTTACAATTCATAAAAAAATATATTTTCCTAAAAAATCATCGGGTGGAGGTGTGGCTTTTACCAAACAGCAAAATAAACATAAAAATACCATTTTTATTGTCGATGAGGCTTCGATGATTTCAGACAGTACTTTAGACAGCGGTTCACTTTTGGATGATTTGATTAATTATGTCTATTCTGGAAATAATTGTAAAATGATTCTTTTGGGAGATACAGCACAGCTTCCTCCTGTAAATTTAGATATTAGTCCTGCGCTTGATATTCAGACTTTAGGAATACATTACGATAAAGAAATCGAACATATCGAGCTGGACGAAGTAATGCGTCAGGAAGAAAATTCGGGGATTTTATTCAATGCGACAGAATTACGTGAACTTTTGAAAGAGAGTTTTATAACCGAGTTCCGATTTAATGTAAAGAAGTTTAAAGACATTGTCCGTTTAACCGATGGTTACGATATTCAGGATGCAATAAATATGGCGTACAGCAATTATAGCATTGAAGATACTGCTTTTATTGTTCGTTCGAATAAAAGGGCAAATCAATATAACGAACAAATCAGAACCCGAATTTTATTTAAAGAAAGTGAACTTTCTGTCGGCGATTTTTTGATGGTTGTTAAGAATAATTATTTCTGGCTCAAAGAAACCGATGAAGCTGGATTTATTGCCAACGGAGATATTATTGAGGTTTTAGAATTATTCGGAATCAAAGAATTGTACGGTTTTAATTTTGCAAAAGTAAAAATCAGAATGGTCGATTATCCTGACCAGAAACCTTTTGAAACGGTTTTAATTTTGGATACCTTAAAAAGCGAATCACCATCCTTAACCTACGAAGAATCAAATCGTTTATATGAGGAAGTGATGAAAGATTACGAAGATGAAACCACAAAATACAAAAGATTCCAAAAAGTAAAAGAAAACGAATATTTTAATGGTTTACAGGTAAAATTCTCCTACGCAATTACCTGCCATAAATCGCAAGGAGGGCAGTGGAATACAGTTTTTATCGAGCAGCCTTTTTTACCAAATGGCATTGACCGTGATTATATCAGATGGCTTTACACGGCTATGACACGTGCTAAAAATAAATTATATTTGATAGGATTTAAGGACGAGAATTTTGAGGAATAAAAGTTTGCCACGAATTACACGAATTCGCACCAATTTTTTTTTATTTAATTTATTAAAAAGCTCAGTAGATGAGCAGAAATAGAAAACTGTCACACAGAATTAATTAGTGATAATTAGTGAAATTCGTGGCAAAAGAACATATACGAATGACAACACTAAACGACTTACATTCGATTTCATCAACGTTTTCGAATACAGATAAAATGCCAGTTCTGTTTTTAGGACACGGAAGTCCGATGAATGCGATTGAAGAAAATCAGTTTGTCGCAGGTTTTCGGGAATTGGCCAAAACATTACCGCAGCCCAATGCCATTTTATGCGTTTCGGCGCATTGGTTTACCAAAGGAACAAAAGTAACTGCAATGGAAATGCCCAGAACCATTCACGATTTTGGAGGTTTTCCACAGGCTCTTTTTGACGTACAGTATCCTGCAAAAGGAAGTCCAGAATTAGCTCTTGAAACTCAGAAAATCCTAGATCCCGTAATGGTCGAATTAGACGAACATTGGGGATTGGATCATGGCGCATGGAGCGTAATTAAACATTTGTATCCTAATGCAGATGTTCCGGTAATTCAGTTAAGCATTGATTATACCAAATCGGGTCAATATCATTTTGAATTGGCGCAGAAATTACAAGCATTACGTTATAAAGGTGTTTTGATTATTGGAAGCGGTAATATTGTTCATAATCTACGAATGGTTGATTTCAGAAATTTTGATAAAGACAATTATGGTTACGACTGGGCAATTGAAGCCCGCCAGACTGTAAACGATTATTTATTGGATGGTAATTTTCAGCCGCTGATTGATTTCGAAAAAATGAATAAAGCCGTTCAGATGGCTGTTCCAACGCCAGAACATTATTTGCCATTGCTTTATACTTTAGGTTTAAAAGACAAAACAGATGAATTGGATTTGTTTAATGATAAATTACTGGCTGGTTCTCTTAGTATGACTTCGGTAAAAATAATGTAAAGAAATTCAGTAAATCTCTTTGAAAATATTTGAGAATCTCGGTGTTAGATTATTTCGCATAGTTACACGTAGATTTTTACAGAGTTTCACAAAGAAAAATAAATTTAAAAAAATTAGAATGAAAATAATAGCGGTAATTCCGGCGCGATATGCATCAACACGTTTTCCTGCAAAATTAATGCAGGATTTAGGAGGTAAAACGGTAATTTTAAGAACCTATGAAGCTTCTGTTGCAACAAACTTATTCGACGATGTTTTTGTAGTAACCGATTCTGATTTGATTTTTGATGAAATCGTTTCCAATGGCGGAAAAGCAATTATGAGTATCAAAGAACACGAATCTGGAAGCGATCGTATTGCCGAAGCCATTGCAGATCTTGATGTTGATATTGTGGTAAATGTTCAAGGTGATGAACCTTTTACAGAAGCGGCACCTTTAGAGCAGGTTTTATCTGTTTTTAAAAATGATCCAGATAAAAAGATTGACTTGGCTTCGCTAATGCGCGAAATTAAAGATGAGGACGAAATCAACAATCCAAACAATGTAAAAGTTGTGGTAGATCAGTCGCAGTTTGCGTTGTATTTTTCAAGATCTGTGATTCCGTATGCAAGAGAAAAAAATGCTGGAGTACGATATTTCCAGCACATCGGAATCTATGCTTTTAGAAAACAGGCTTTGTTAGACTTTTACAGCCTTCCTATGAAATCTTTAGAAGCTTCTGAGAAACTGGAGCAGTTGCGTTATTTAGAGTTCGGAAAACGCATTAAAATGGTCGAAACAACCCATGTTGGAATTGGAATTGATACGGCTGAGGATTTGGAAAGGGCTAAGGCTATGTTGAAGGATATTTAATTTAACTATAACATGATCGTGAGATTAGCTTTGTTTTTATTTGCAATTACTACTATGGTTTTTTCACAAGAGAAAAAATGCGTAGACTTTAAAACTGGAGTATTTTCATATATTAATCCTGTTTATAAAAGATATAAAGTCGTTAGAAAAGAAAATGTTCAAATTGAAACAGATACAGTAACTGGGATTGTACTTGAAGGGGCAATAGAATGGAAATCTGATTGTGAGTACGTTTTAACTTATGTTAAAGTTCCAGATAATGCAAAAAATGGAATTTTAGGTCAAAAGATTAACGTTCAAATAAACAATATCACAGGAAATAAAATTCTATGCCGATCAGAAGGACTAGGTTTTAAAAAAGACATAGAAATGATTAAAATAGATAATTAGCGAAAAAGAAATATTTTATGTCATTTTACTTCGAGAGAATCTCCGCAAGAAATTCGACAAAGATTGCGTAAGAACTTTGTCAAAGTTTTAAACTTTGACAAAGTTGATAAGGAATAACAAATAACTAAAAAAAAGCTCCAAAATTTTGGAGCTTTTTTAGTATCTAGAATATTCTAAATCTTAATATAAACTAGGAAATTTAGAAGGATTAACTTCATGCATCATATCGTACACTTTCTCAAAAATATCTTCTGCAGAAGGTTTAGAGAAATAATCTCCGTCAGTTCCGTACGCAGGTCTGTGCGCTTTAGCAGCTAAAGTCTGCGGTTTGCTGTCGAGATATTTATATGCATCCTGTTCTTCTAAAATTTGTTGTAAAATGTATGCCGAAGCGCCACCAGGAACATCTTCGTCGATTACTAAAAGACGGTTTGTCTTCGCAATACTTTTTACAATATCTTCATTAATGTCAAACGGAAGAAGCGATTGAATGTCGATAACTTCGCAGTCAATTCCTTGTTCTAATAATTCGTTAGCAGCCTGCTGTACTAATCTTAAAGTAGATCCGTAAGAAACTAAAGTAATATCTGCACCCTCTTTTAGTGTTTCTACAACTCCAATTGGAGTTTTGAATTCACCAAAATTCAGCGGTGTTTTTTCTTTTAAGCGGTAACCGTTTAAACATTCAATTACCAAAGCAGGTTCGTCACACTCTAAAAGTGTGTTGTAAAATCCTGCAGCCTGCGTCATATCTCTCGGAACCAAAACATGAATTCCACGAATCGCATTGATAATCATTCCCATTGGAGAACCAGAATGCCAGATTCCTTCCAAACGGTGTCCACGGGTTCTAATAATTAATGGTGCTTTTTGTTTTCCGACAGTTCTATATTGTAAAGTAGCTAAATCATCACTCATGATTTGAATAGCATACAATAAGTAATCTAAATATTGAATTTCGGCAATTGGTCGTAAACCTCTCAAAGCCATTCCAATTCCTTGACCGATAATAGTAGCTTCACGAATTCCGACATCGGCAACACGAAGTTCTCCGTACTTTTCCTGCATGCCTTCTAAACCTTGATTTACGTCACCAATGTTTCCAACATCTTCACCAAAAATTAAAGCTTCTGGATATTTAGAAAATAAAACATCAAAGTTATCACGTATAATCATTCTTCCATCTGAATCTGCTTTTGCATTTTCAGCGTATTTAGGGAGAACTTTTTCAATAGAAAAAATATTTTTAGAAGATTCAGAATACAAATTACTGCTGAAATTTTTCTGAGTTTCGGCGATGAAATTCGTAATCCAATTTGATAAAAGCACTTTACTGTTTGGAACTTCAATAAAACGAAGAATCTTTCTAGCGTAAACCAATAGTTCCTTTTTCAAAGGCGCTTTGATTACACTTAGCTCAGCAATTAATTTTTTAATTCTGTCTTTATGATTGATACTTGCTTCAGCAATTTGTTCCAATAAACTAAGAAGATTTTTTTGATCTTCTATAATCGGATTGATGAAAGAATTCCAAGCTTCTTTTTTAGCTTCTAAAACCTCTTTCTTTAATTCGAAATCAAGTTCTGCTAATTCCTCAGGCGAAGCAATATTAATGGCAATCATCCATAAACGCATTTGGCGAATACAGTCAAAATCTTTTTCCCAAGCCAGTCTTTCAGTACTTTTGTAACGTTCGTGAGAACCAGAAGTAGAGTGGCCTTGAGGCTGCGTCAATTCATTTACGTGAATTAAAACAGGAATATGTTCTTCGCGCGCAATTGCTCCGGCTCTTTCATAAGTCGAAACCAATTCGGCATAATCCCAGCCTTTAACTCTAAAGATTTCATAACCTTTAGCGTCTTCATCGCGCTGGTATCCTTTTAAAATTTCAGAGATATTTTCTTTAGTAGTCTGATGTTTTGCATGAACCGAAATTCCGTATTCATCATCCCAAACACTCATAACCATTGGTACTTGTAAAACTCCTGCAGCGTTTATAGTTTCAAAAAACAAACCTTCAGAAGTACTTGCATTACCAATAGTTCCCCAAGCAACTTCATTTCCATTTACAGAAAATTTGTCTTTAGTAGTAATTCCGTCAACATTTCTATAAATTTTAGAAGCTTGCGCTAATCCCAATAATCTTGGCATTTGACCCGCAGTTGGAGAGATATCTGAGCTTGAATTTTTTTGTTTAGTTAAGTCTTTCCAAGAACCGTCTTCGTTTAGACTGTGCGTTACAAAGTGTCCGCCCATTTGTCTTCCGGCAGACATTGGATCAAAATCTAAATTGGTATGACCATATAAACCAGCAAAAAACTGCTTTGGACTCAATTCGCCAATAGCCATCATAAAAGTTTGATCACGATAGTATCCAGAACGGAAATCACCATTTTTAAAAGCTTTAGCCATGGCCAGCTGTGGTACTTCCTTTCCGTCGCCGAAAATTCCAAATTTAGCCTTTCCTGTTAATACTTCTTTTCGACCTAAGAGACTACATTCACGGCTTGTTACAGCAATTCTGTAGTCATTCAATACCTCAGTTTTGAAATCTTCAAATGTCAGTGTAGTATTGTTTTTTTCTTTTATCATAATCTTGAAGGGTCATGTTTATGTCGCGAAATTACTTAAAAACAATCAATAATCATAATTCTTTAAACTAAATATAATTTAATTATTTGTATTTAAAATCAAAAAACTACGTACTTTTTTTATGTTATTTCTATTTAAAATTTATTATTGTTGGTAAATCCGCAAGTTTTTGTTTAAAATTTATTTGATTAAAACCATTTTCGGGTAAAAAGAGTGACTAAAGTTTTTGGCGAAAATGTGATAATAAATCGTATTTTTTCATTGTATTTCGTTTGTGCAACTTCCCATCCGTTATTAGAATAAACAGGAAAATAAAGTTCAAAGTAGTCTGGAACCAGATTTAAACGAACACCAGTATCGTAAGCAAAATAATCTTTATGATGCTTATTTTTCAAAAAACCAACGTCACCGTAAAGTTCTACCCAATTCCAAACAGCATAACTGGCATTTAAAGTGGTCATCCATTGATTGGCGTAAGAAGGTTCTAATTGTGACTTAAAACCACCTTCGGCAATTACATACTGCTGACTGAAAAAGCCTGTCGTTTCTGATCTTCCAAAGAGATTATAATCAAATAAATAATCCGTTGGGCGATCTAAGCCAAAACTAAAATAATCTGAATTTGTTGTATTGTAAATGAAACTTCCAGCAAATAATCTTAGGTTTAGTTTGCGATTATTTTGGAATAATCTTCGATATTCGACTTCCCCGGAAACTTTTCCAAAGCCTCCCGAAAATTGTAAATCGGTCATAAAGCTAAAATGATCAATCAGTTCTGTTTTTGTATTGGAATAGCGGGCGTTAAAAACAGAATAATTTGGTTCTGAATTGTCGGTGATAAATTCGCTCGCTTCACGATTTACAATAACCTGGCGAAATAAAAACTGCTGTTTTCTATTGTCTCTAAAATCTTTTTCGCGAATGCGGAAAACTACCATCGGATTCAATCTTAAATAAGTTGCATCTGGAGCGTAGTGAAAATAGTTCTGACTGATAGAATAACGTACATTAAATAAAGTGCTGTTTCTATAATATTGATTCCAAGAAAAAGCAGATGAACCTGAAATTGTCCCCGCTTTTATGGAATATGCGGGATTTATATCGAAATTAAAAGGCTTATCTAAAATGGTTTTATTATGAAAACGAATTCCCGGTGTAAAACCATCATAATAATTGTAAGTCAAAGTCGGAATATATAAAATCTGATTGTAGTAAGGATCTTCTAAATCCTTAGCAAAATTAAATTTAATCGGGCGATTGGTTACCGCAAGATGTTTTAATGATTTCCAGTTGTTTCTTTGGTTGTATTCAGGAACTTCATTGTCATAGTTGATAACAATTTTATCCGCATTTTTTCTGTCAAATTCGTAAACAGAATCTTTGGTTTTTGGTTCAATCCATTCTTTAAAAACGACTTGATTTTTTTTAAGGCCGTAAACAGGAATAGGAGCATAAATTCCAGTTTTATTTTTAATCCAAAACTTTACACTGTCTGCGGTTCTGGAAACGTGCGAAAATTTATAATCAATAATATCTCTCGAGTCGATTATCGTAGAAAAGAACCAATCTATATTTTTTGGACTTTTTTTAATGAGTATTTTTTCAAAATCATAGCGATTCGTTTGTTCCTGTTTGTTGAGATTGTAAAATTCTTTTATACTTTCCGGAACAATATTATGATTCAAATAATCATCCAAATAACTCAAACTTAAACCTGCGCGGTACTTGCTCGCGATTTGTTCGTTAAATTTGATTAAAGTGTTTTTAGGATCTCCCAAGGGCTGATCTAAATTTTTACGCGCCATCAGCATATAATAATAGCTGTATTGCTCATTAAAAGTTAGGTTGGTAATATTGTAACTTTTAAAAAGTTTCATGTCCGAAAGTCTTCCCAGCATTTTTTTATCCAAATGATTTTCTTCCATGTATTTCATCATGGCATAAATCTGAATTCCGTCGTAAACCCAATTGTCTTTTCTTGGATCAAGACGCAGACTATTTTTGAGATATGTACTTAAAAATGTTTTTAAAAACTGAATTTCAAATATAAAATCATCTGAAAACGGACTTATAAACGAAGGAAGCTGATTTAACCCATAAAACGGATTTCTATCATAATCTATTTGAGAAATCGTGATTTTTTCATGCGGATATTTCCCAATAAAAGTTTCAGCAAAAGAGGCAACCCTGTCAATGATTATGGCCTTTTGAATTTCGTCGATCTTCTTGTTTTTTAGATTTGTCTCTACTTCTATAGATCCATTATCATACGCTCTAAAGCTATTTTGTCTTTCGATATACAGACTAAAATCAGTTCTGTTTTTACCCGAAAACGAATATGTGCTGTAATCGCTGTACTCTGTATTTTTAGAAACCGAATTCAAATCTGTTGAAACAGAATACTGATTCGGGATTTTAATCTCAACTTCATAATCTGTTGCAGCATTCGCAATATCATCTAAATTGAAATTGTTATATGCTATAAACGAATGATTTTCATAACGTGCAGGGCTTATAAACCAGTTTTTTAAAGCCATTCCGCCATTTTGGTCGAAGCCAAAATTGGTAAATTTATCGTTAGGGGTTTTTGAGATATAAGTAAGATGTAAATCAATTTTTTCGCCAGGGGCAAGTTTCCGATTTAATTTTACGATAATATAATCAGGATTTTTGTCTGTTCTTTCCCATTCCAAAGCCATAGAATTGCTGTCTAAAAGATTTAGAATGGTAGTTTTTCCTCTATCTGCCGCTTTTGCCAAATGAAAGCCCCGGTAAAATTCATCCGAAAAACGTTTTGCCAAAGGCGTATTTTTATCTGCAAAAGCGTTATTCCAATCGTTTAAAGTAATTGAAATTAAGGTGTCATTAGAAGTGTTGTAGTACGTAATATCTTGTTTTACGTTCAGTGTTTTTAGTTCGAGATTTACCGCCACCTCCATCTTAGACTGATGTTGTGCTGTAAGTTTTATTGAACTTAATAAAACCAAAACGGTGCAGATAATTTTAAAAAACAATTTCAAGTATGGCGCAAAATTTATCAGATATACTTAAGTTACGTACATAAAGTTACTTCGGATTTTTGTAAAAATAGCATAAAAAAAGCTGTTTAAAAAAACAGCTTTCAATTTTTATGATTTTAACCATAATAAGGAATAGTAGAAAATTTAAGTTTGCTTAGTTTCGATGCTAAGATTAAAAGATCTTATATCACTTATATGTTGGAAAAAAATTAGAAATTCGGACTTAGATCGTATTTCTTGTAGAATTTATCCAATACATCAACTACTTCATCTTCAGTATCTACAATCTTAAATAAGTTTAAATCATCTGGACTTACCGTATGCATTTTTTCAACCAAAACAGTCTTAACCCATTCGATCAAACCAGACCAAAATTCAACTCCAACCAAAATGATCGGGAATTTTCCAATTTTCTTAGTTTGAATTAAAGTGATCGCTTCAAACAACTCATCCAAGGTTCCAAAACCACCTGGCATTACCACAAAACCCTGCGAATATTTTACGAACATTACTTTTCTCACAAAGAAATAATCGAAATTCAAGTTTTTATCGTGATCAATATACGGATTAAAATGCTGTTCAAAAGGCAGTTCGATATTCAAACCAACCGAAATGCCGCCTCCTAAATGTGCGCCTTTATTTCCAGCTTCCATAATTCCAGGACCACCGCCAGTAATTACACCATATCCCGCTTTACTAATTTTGTAAGCAATTTTTTCGGCCAATAAATAGTACTTATCATCTGGTTTTGTTCTCGCAGATCCAAAAATAGAAACACAAGGACCAATACGTCCCATTGCTTCGTAACCATTTACAAACTCCGACATAATTTTAAAAATTGCCCAGCTGTCATTCGTTCTAATTTCATTCCACGTTTTTTGTTTCAAACGGTCCTGAATTACTTTATCTTCATCATTATCAAAATCTTCTAATCTCATTTTAGGTATTTTAATTTAATATTTTGTTATTTTTTTCCTTGTTTTCATTTTGAGCGTGGTCGAAGGATAAGGAGCTATTTCCTGCTGTCCGCTCTATCTTTTGTGGTGAACCCCACCACAAAAGGATGCCGCTACCATCAGGGCTAGGGCAGTTGGTTTCATAAGTTATTTAAATCTTGAAATAGAAATCTCTCAAAATTCAAATTTTTTACAAAAACGGCTAGCTAAATTAAGTCTTTTTTTGAGAATTGTCACAAGAATGCATATTTATTAATTTAAATGTAACAAATATGATTAAGTTAGTTTTGGTTTTTAGTTCATTATCAGTGTATTAATAAGTTGAATCAAAATTGGATCTTTATTATTTAAAAAGCTCCATTAATTTGACAAGTCAATGTATGATACGCAGAGAAAATCATTGGCGTTTTTGTCATTCCCAAGAACGAGGAATCTCCGTAAGAAACTCCTTAATCAAAATCGCAAATCTTTGTCGAGCTCCTTGTGGAGATTCCTCATTCCTCGGAATGAAAATGATTATGGAAAGATCCGAAGTATGCTATATTGTAGGGACGGATTTTAATCCGTCCTTTTTTTATATAAATAAATTAATCTAACTCTTTTTTCAAAAACTTAGCCGTATAACTTTTTTTATTTTTAGCTACTTCTTCCGGAGTACCTTTTGCGATTAATTGTCCGCCGCCTTTTCCGCCTTCAGGGCCAATGTCGATAATGTAATCTGCAAGTTTGATTACGTCCATATTATGCTCGATTACCAAGATGGTGTTTCCTTTATCAACCAATTTATTGATTACTTCCATTAAAACACGAATATCTTCAAAATGCAATCCGGTTGTAGGTTCGTCAAGAATGTAAAATGTATTTCCAGTATCTTTTTTAGACAATTCTCCAGCCAGTTTTATACGCTGCGCTTCACCACCCGAAAGCGTTGTACTTTGTTGTCCTAGCGTAATATAACCTAAACCAACATCTTGAATAGTTTTGATTTTTCTATATATCTTAGGAATGTTTTCAAAAAACGGAACTGCTTCATCAACCGTCATATCCAAAACATCTGAAATAGATTTTCCTTTGTATCTAATTTCCAAAGTTTCTCTATTAAAACGTTTCCCTTGACACGTTTCACATTCAACATAAACGTCAGGTAAAAAGTTCATTTCGATTGTTCTTACACCAGAACCTTCACAGGTTTCGCAGCGTCCGCCTTTTACATTAAAACTAAAGCGTCCCGCTTTGTAACCGCGAATCATACTTTCAGAAGTCATGGTAAACAGATTTCTAATTTCTGTAAAAACTTCTGTATAAGTTGCTGGATTCGAACGTGGCGTTCTTCCAATTGGACTTTGGTCAATATCAATTACTTTATCAATATGTTCTAAACCTTCAATCTTTTTATAAGGCTGTGGTTTTTTTACACCGTTAAAATAATACGCATTTAAAATCGGGTAGAGGGTTTCGTTAATCAAAGTCGATTTTCCGCTTCCTGAAACTCCTGTAACGCAGGTTAATTGTCCTAAAGGTATTTCGATCGAAACATTTTTCAGGTTATTTCCGGTTGCTCCAGTTAGTTTTAAAAACTTACCATTTCCTTTTCTGCGTTCTTTTGGAATCTCTAGTTTCATCGTACCGTTCAAATATTGAGCGGTAATTGTGTTTGATTTTAGAGTTTCTGCAGGCGTTCCAATACTAATGATTTCGCCACCGTATTTTCCAGCTTTTGGACCAATATCAATTACATAATCTGCCGTTTCGATCATGTCTTTATCATGTTCTACTACAATAACAGAATTTCCGATATCACGTAATTGTTCCAAAGATTTAATTAGTTTTTCATTGTCTCTTTGGTGTAAACCAATACTCGGCTCGTCCAAAATATACAAAACCCCAACCAATTGCGAACCAATTTGTGTAGCCAGACGAATACGCTGTGCTTCACCACCAGAAAGTGATTTTGAACTTCGGCTTAAAGCCAAATAATCTAAACCAACATTCATCAAGAAATTCAAACGGTCTTTGATTTCCTTTACAACTTCAGATGCAATTAAAAGCTGTTTATCGGTTAGATGATTATTTAAATCACTAAACCAAGCTGTTAAATCTGAAATATCCATATCACATAATTCCGTGATATTTTTCCCATTTACTCTAAAAAACTGTGCTTCTTTTTTTAGACGAGAACCTTCACAGACAGGACATTTAATTTCGTCCATAAAGTCTTTTGCCCAGCGTTTTATACTCGTTGTCGCGCTCTCGTCGTATTGATTTTTGATGAAATTAGAAATTCCTTCAAAATCAATTTTATATTCCCTTGTAACGCCAAGATCTTTTGAGTTTACAGCAAATTTATCTTTCCCGCCATGTAAAATCATGGACATCGCTTCTTCAGGAATTTTCTCAATAGGATCCGTAATTTTAAAACCAAATTTTTCTCCAATGGTTTCTAACTGCTTAAAAATCCAAGAAGATTTATATTCTCCAAGAGGTGCAAAACCACCGCTTTTAATAGATAATTTAGGATTCGGAATAATCTTTTTTACATTGATTTCATGAACCGTTCCTAATCCGTTACAATGCGGACAGGCTCCTTTTGGCGAGTTAAATGAAAATAAATTCGGCTCTGGATTTTGGTATGAAATTCCAGTTGTCGGACACATTAAATTCCTGCTGAAATAACGAACTTCATTGCTGTCCTGATCTAAAATCATCAAAACATTTTCACCATGATGCATTGCGGTATTGATACTTTCAGACAATCTTTTCTGATTATCCGGGGTATCTTCAATCTGCATTCTGTCAACTACAATTTCAATATCATGCGTTTTGTAACGGTCTAATTTCATTCCAGAAACCAAATCCTGAACTTCACCGTTTACACGAACTTTTAAAAATCCTTGTTTAGTGATTTGTTGGAATAATTCTGCATAATGTCCTTTTCTGGCTTTAATAACAGGAGCAAGAATATTAATTCGTTTTCCATTATAATCCTGAATAATCAAATCTTTAATTTGTTCATCAGAGTACGAAACCATTTTTTCGCCTGTGTTGTAACTGTAAGCATCTGCGCCGCGAGCGTATAAAAGTCTCAGGAAATCGTATATTTCGGTAATTGTTCCAACGGTAGAACGCGGACTTTTACTCGTAGTTTTTTGTTCGATGGCGATAACCGGTGAAAGTCCATCGATTTTATCCACATCCGGGCGTTCTAATCCGCCAAGGAATTGTCTCGCATACGCCGAAAAAGTTTCAACATAACGACGCTGGCCTTCGGCATAAATAGTATCAAATGCCAAAGATGACTTTCCAGAACCAGATAAACCTGTTATAACAACAAGTTTTTCTCTCGGAATGGAAATGTCTATATTTTTTAGATTATGAACTCTTGCACCAAGAACTTCAATAGTATTGTCTTTTTCTAACATAATTTTGAGCAAAACGCAAAGTTACCACTTTGATTTGTTCTTTTTGTGCTCGATAGCAAAACTTTATGTTACAATTAGTAACAAAAAACGCTAACTGTGAGTTAGCGTTTTCTTTTTCGGGTTGCCATATATTCTTCGATAGCTTCTTTGGTTGTGTACCAATTTCGGCCTTCTTTGTAAGCGTCAATTTTTCCTGTTCGGGCTAGTAAGCTTACATATTCCTGACCGTAATGGGCTTCTGGTTCGCTTACGATATTTTGTATGGGCTGATAATCGTAAGTGCTTCCTGGCATGGCTGTTAAATAGATATTTAAAGTTCTTTCGAGAGCCTGGCACATCAAAAGAGTTAATTTTTGATAATTGCCATTGTTTGCCTGATTAAGCGCTTCGTAATATTTCTTTCGATCATTCTTTAAAATAATTGCAGGAGGAAAGCCGCAACGCATCAATAATAAATTCATGCTCAAACGAACGGTTCGCCCATTTCCATCAAAAAAAGGATGTATCCAGACTAGTTTATGATGATAAATAGTAGCGAGTTCAATATCATTTAATCCTAAAGGATTTGTGTTTATAAACTCAATTAATTCATCAAGATAATCTGAAACTTTATTTGCATTTGGAGGCATGAAGTTAGCTCCTGAAATTCGAACACCGCCATTTCGAATGCGTCCTGCAAAATCGTCTTCAATAGAACGAAGGACTAAGCCATGAATCGAAAGAATATCAATACTTCTTAGTTTGTAATTATCATCAACAATTGAATATAAATAATCAATTGCTTTATCGTGATTGTGCGTTTCGAAATGTTCCCGAAGCGATTTACCCTTAATCGTAATTCCTTCCTGAATTACCATTTGGGTTTCGCGCAAGCTCATTGTATTTCCTTCAATGCTATTAGAATTGTATGTCCATTCTAGAGATAAACTCTCGCGAATTTTGTGCAAAGCGATATTGGGCAATGGTCTGCTGTTTTGCAGGTCAAGCCTTTTTTGGTACAATCTATCAAAAGTTGATTTAAATTCTTCTCGGTATGTTAAGTTAATATTCCACATAATCCTACAAAAGTACTTCTTAATATCGGATGGTGCAAATTTTTAACTTATCCGATATTAAGCTTATTCAATTGTCATGGAACGCAGTTTTGTTCTATAAGCCTCTAGCGCTATTGATTTAGAAATGAAGCCGTGGTATTTGCCATTTCGTAAAACAGGAAGAAATGCCGATTTTGAAATTTCAAATTTACTCATGACGATTTCCATGCTGTCAAAAGAAGTAATGGTTGCGGCCGGCGTTTTCATCACGTCTTTAATTTGTGTGTATTTCACGCGGTACGGATTGAAAATAATTTCTCGGATATCATTAAAATGCACGACTCCGACCAAATCTTTTTCATGATCAACAACGGCAAATACGACTTGATTGGAATGCGAAATAAGATCGACTAATTTACCTAGATTTTCTTCAGGATGAACCGTTAAATAATCACATTGAATGATAGCATCAATATCTAAAGTCGATAAAATATTAGAATCTTTATTACTGGTAAAAGCATGGCCTTTTTTAGCTAATCCTTTTACGTCAAGCGAATATTTTTCAAAACGTTTTGAAATAGCGAAACTAATGGAAGATACAATCATAAGCGGAATCATTAATCCGTAACCTCCTGTTATTTCTGCAATTAAGAAAATAGCCGTTAATGGGGCATGAAATAAACCACTTAAAATACCAGCCATTCCAACCATTGTAAAATTGGAAATAGGAAGTTTTGATAAACCTATAAGCGTTACAAGTTTAGAAAAGAAATACCCTAAATACGATCCTAAGAATAGAGAAGGAGCGAAGTTACCACCGTTTCCACCGCTTCCAAGAGTAAGACCAGAAGCAAAAACTTTCATCATCATTGTTGCGCCTACAAAAAGCAGTAAAACCCATTGATTGTTTCTAAAATCTGCAAACAAAGTATTGTCTAATATTTTCCCTGGATCTGATTCAGATAATGTTTTAATACTTTCATAACCTTCACCAAATAAAGTAGGGAAAATAAAAATAAGCAATGCTAAAAGCGATGAACCTATTAATGCTTTTCTGTACGGGCCAATTTGCTGCTTTGAAAAATAATGCTCTACTCTTTGAAAATTACGAGAATAGTAAATAGCAACCAGTCCGGTAAGAACTCCTAAAAGAACATAAAAAGGGATATTATGATAATCGAATGTTTCTTGTTTTTTGAAGCTCAAAAGAATGCTTTCGTCCAAAACAATGGCAGAAACTAAGGCACCAGTTGCGGCAGAAATCATAATAGGAGTAAAGGCAGAAATGCTGACATCTACCAACAAAACTTCAATAGCAAAAAGAACTCCAGCGATTGGCGCATTAAAGGCAGCCGAGATTCCAGCCGCAACACCACATCCAATTAATAATGTTCTGTCTTTGTATTGCAGTTTGTAGTTTTGGGCAAAATTAGAACCAAAAGCGGCACCAGTTATCACAATCGGACTCTCTAAACCCGCAGAACCACCTAAACCAACCGTTAACGAACTCGTAATAATTTGAGCGTACATCTGCTTTTTCGGAATGATACTGGCTTTTTTAGCCACTGCATAAAGGATTTGTGAGGTACCTTTTTGGATAGTTCCATTCAGGACTTTTTTAACCACAAAAACGGTCAGCATTATTCCGACAATAGGTAAAATACTATTGATGAAACTTAATTTCAGAATTCCGTTAATGTAAGTTGCAAACGAAAATACGCTGTGCGCAAAAGTTTTAAGTACAATAACGGCAAGGGAACACGATATTCCAATTAGAACGCTCGATAAAAAAATAAACTGTTTTGGAGTCATTAAGGATTGTCCCAAAGCAATTATGCTTTCTAATCTTCTGAAATATTTCTTTAGCATTCTCTTTAAAAATTATCGTTCTTACAAAATTAGTTTATAATCTTAGATTAAAAAAATAAAAGGACCAGTATTAAAAACCAACAGCGGTATCATCACCTCTAAAGTCGGCTCCTGCTTCTAATTTTTTATCTGGTAAAACCAAAATAGCATCTACTTTTCCAATAATAGGAGTTGGTTTTTCGTTTATGAGATAATTTTTAGCTTTTAGCTTGTCTATTGTTTTGGTGTCAAAAGTATTAGGTTCAAAGGTAATTAAATCAGGCAGCCATTGATGATGAAAACGTGGTGCATTTACCGCAGCCTGCATACTTAAATTATATTCATACACATTTAAAATGGTTTGCAAAACAGACGTAATAATCGTAGAACCGCCTGGAGTTCCCACAACCATAAATAGTTTTCCATCTTTTTCTATAATTGTTGGCGTCATAGAACTCAACATGCGTTTTTGGGGTGCAATACTGTTTGCTTCATTTCCAACCAATCCAAACATATTTGGAGAGCCTGGTTTGGCACTGAAATCATCCATTTCATTATTTAAGAAGAAGCCTAACTCATCGCAATAATATTTTGAACCGTAGCCGTCATTCAATGTAGTAGTTGCAGCAATTGCATTTCCAAATTGGTCTACAATAGAATAATGTGTAGTTTCGGTGCTTTCTGCATAATTCACTTTTCCTTCTTTTATTTCAGAAGATAAAGTCGCTTTTTCAGGATTAAAACTTGCCATTCGGTTTCGTAAATAATCCTCGGACAATAATTCTTTTACAGGTATTTTGACAAAATCTGGATCGCCTAAAAAGAAACTTCTATCAGCATAAGCTCTTCTTTCTGCTTCTACAATAAATTGAATGGATTGGTCAGAATTATGTCCCATTTTAGCTAAATCATACGGCTCAAGCATTTTTAAAATTTGCGCTAAACAAATTCCACCGCTGCTTGGAGGAGCCATCGAAGTAATTTTTAAATCTTTATAAGTAAATTGAAGCGGTTTTCGCCACTTTGCTTCATATTTGGCTAAATCCTGCAGGGTAATGATACCGCCTTTTTTCTGAAGATAATCGACTAAAATTTTGGCCGTTTCACCTTTGTAAAATTCATTTCGCCCTTTCTTCTGAATTCTTCTTAAAGTTTTGGCAAGTGCTGGATATTTTATAGTATCATTTTCTTTAAAGTTTCCAGATAAAAGAGAAGATTCACCGTTTATTTTAACAATGCTTTCGTGATAATCTTTTAGTCTCTTTTCTTGCTTTTTTGTAACTACAACACCTCTTTCTGCCAAAGCAATAACAGGTTCTAAAATTTTAGAAATCGGAATTGTTCCGTACTTTTTATGTACAGCAAAAACACCGGCAATAGTTCCAGGAACACCAATTGCAAGAGCAGTTTCGGTGCTTTTTCCTTTAATGACATTTCCGTCACTGTCCAAAAACATATCTTTTGTTGCCGCTAATGGCGCTTTCTCTCGATAATCTAAAGAACCGACTTCACCATTTGCTTTTCGATACACCATAAAACCGCCGCCGCCAATATTTCCAGCGAAAGGAAAAGCAACTGCCAGCGCCAATTCGGTTCCTACCATAGCATCAAATGCGTTACCGCCCCTTTTCATGATATCGGCTCCAATTTTTGAGGCTTCTTCACGGGCAGAAACGACCATTGCTTTTGTCACAACTAATCCAGTTGGATTTGCATTTGTCTGCTGTGCATTGGAGTTGAAATATATGAGGGCAATTAAAAGCGTAATTTTTTTCATTTAAGCGTAGGTTTATAATGGAGAATAACGATTTAAAGAGAAATCAATTTTGCTTTAGCCTGTACTTTTATTTCTTCAAAAAAGGAAGTAAATTCTTCTTCAAAATCGTCGTAAAATTCATTCAGTTCTTCAATTGCAAATTGCATTTTAGAAATGTTCTTAGAACGGCGGTCCATTTGAGTCAGAATTTGATGGATCCCTTCAGTAGTTTGATAACTTAAAAGCCAGTTTCTCTCAATCATATAAGGCATTAAACCTTGTGTTTTTTCGGTTAGAATATCATAATTATCATGCAGCGAATTATAGAATCGGTTGATGAAACTCTCTAATTTTTCGTCTGAATAAGTAGTCCAGTTTTTGGCCAAAAAATGATCATAAACAATATCTACAATTACTCCCGAATAATGATGGTATCTGTCGTGTAAGCGTTTGGTGCTTTTTCTAAAAATATCGTGCGAATCGGTATAAGTATCTATGAAGCGATGCAGTAAAATTCCTTTTTGAACATCTTCTGGAAAATGGGCAAATTGTTTTCCGCGAATTCCATCGGCCATAAAATTTCCAATTTTGATTAAATCATTTTCGCCAGAAAGATATATGTGGGCTAAGAAATTCATTTTTTTTGAGTTGCTAAGGTTCTGAGATTCTAAGTGGCTAAGATTCTCATGCGCTAAGTTATTTTAGTAAATGTATAAAAACTTTTTTAAATGATTTTGTTATAAAACTGAGTTGTTCTAACACAGCTGTGGAATGTTAATTTTGAAATCTTACAAATTTAGCGCCTGAGTAACTCGGTAACTTTTATATATTTGTAATAAAATAACCCTAACTCACAAAAATGACTCTAATAAAATCTATTTCTGGAATCCGTGGGACGATCGGAGGAAAAGTAGGAGATAATTTAACTCCTGTTGATGCAGTAAAATTTGCGTCGGCATACGGAACTTTCTTAAAAAATAATATTGCTAAAGATAAATTGACAGTTGTAATTGGTCGTGATGCCAGAATTTCTGGACCAATGATTCACAACTTGGTTGTAAATACTTTAATAGGTTTAGGAATCAATGTAATTGATCTTGGACTTTCTACAACACCAACCGTTGAAGTTGCTGTGCCTTTAGAAAAAGCAGATGGCGGTATCATTTTAACTGCTTCGCACAATCCAAAACAGTGGAACGCTTTAAAATTATTAAATGCTAAAGGAGAATTTTTGAGCGGTGCAGACGGTGCTAAAATTCTTGAAATTGCTGAAGCTGAAGCTTTCGATTTTTCAGATGTTGATAGTTTAGGTGAAATTACACTAAACGATGCGTACATGGATATTCATATCGATGAAGTTTTAAACTTGCCATTGGTTGATATTGAAGCCGTTAAAGAAGCTAAATTTAAAGTTGTTGTTGATGGAGTAAATTCATCTGGAGGGATTATTATTCCTAGACTTTTAAAATTAATGGGAGTTGAAGTGGTAGAATTATACTGCGAACCAAACGGACATTTTCCGCATAATCCAGAACCTTTAAAAGAGCATTTAACGGATATTTCTGAATTAGTTGTTAAAGAAAAAGCGCATTTAGGAATCGTTGTGGATCCAGATGTAGATCGCTTGGCTTTTATCAGCGAAGACGGCGAAATGTTTGGTGAAGAATATACTTTGGTTGCTTGTGCAGATTATGTATTAAGTAAAACTCCAGGAAATACAGTTTCGAATATGTCATCTTCTCGTGCCTTACGCGATGTAACTGCTGCACATAACGGAAGTTATGAAGCAAGTGCAGTAGGTGAGGTCAATGTTGTAGAATTGATGAAGAAAAATAACGCTATTATCGGTGGTGAAGGTAACGGTGGAATCATCTATCCTGAATTGCATTACGGAAGAGACAGTTTGGTTGGAGTTGCTTTATTCTTGACGCATTTAGCAAATAAAAAAATCAGTGTTTCTGCTTTAAGAGCCTCTTATCCGGAATATTATATGAGTAAAAATAAAATTGAATTGACACCGCAAATTGATGTCGATGCGATTTTAACTCAAATGACAGAGAAATATAAAAACGAAGATATTTCTACAATTGATGGCGTAAAAATTGATTTCGCAACAGAATGGGTTCATTTAAGAAAGTCAAATACAGAACCAATTATTCGTATTTATACTGAAGCACCTTCTCAAGATGCGGCAGATAAATTGGCTCTTCGTATTATTGACGAAATTAAAGTAATAGCTGGAATCTAAGATTTTAGTTTTTTAATAGAACAAAGGGCTGTCTTCAAAAAAGTAGACAGCCCTTTTTCTTTTTTTTTTACGAAAACTCAGCTTTTTAGTTTGTCACGTGAAGTTATCATTCCATAGGAATGTTTCATCGGTAGAAAAAAAAATTGCCAGCCTCATTTACACGTTCGGTATGAACGTGTGATATTCAGATTGTTAAAAAATTATGTAAATCAAACGTTCCTACGGAACGAAAAATCGGATAACGTTATAATTTTCTACCGATGAAATGTTCCGATGGAACAAAATATTTATACTACTAAAAAGGATGTCTCCATTTTTGAGACTTTATTTGTTTTTTATGAAAGCCTGAAATTAGCTCTTTAGTTTTTCGCGTGAAGTTATCATTCCGTTGGAATGTTTCATTGGTAGAAAAAAAATTGCCAGCCTCATTTACACGTTCCGTAGGAACGTTTGATATTCAGATTGTTAAAAAATGATGTGAATCAAACGTTCCTAAGGAACGAAAAATACGCTAACATTATAATTTTCTA
>NZ_MRCQ01000013.1 GCF_002304005.1 Flavobacterium sp. ACN6
TTATAAACAGCAATGAAATTTCGGTAACAGGATCGAGCTTGACTTCTACCGTAAACGGAGTGGCAAGTACTGCTTTGGATTTAGCACCTATAATTTCTGCAGCTACCACCAATACACTAAGCCTCTCGGGCAATACTTTAACTTCAGATGTAAATGGGGTAGCTTCAACTACAGATGCTGTTGAAAGTGTTTCTAACGCATCAGCAGTAAATACAGCAACGGTTACTGTAAATGGAATTGCCAGTACGGGAGCTCCAATAATAAACAGCAATGAAATTTCGGTAACAGGATCAAGCTTAACTTCAACCGTAAACGGAGTGGCAAGTACGGCCTTGGATTTAACGTCTGTCATTTCTGCAGCTACTACAAATACATTAAGCCTCTCAGGCAATACTTTAACTTCAGATGTAAATGGGGTAGCTTCAACTACAGATGCTGTAGGAAGTGTTTCTAACGCATCAGCAGTAAATACGGCGACGGTTACTGTAAATGGAATTGCCAGTACGGGAGCTCCAATTATAAACAGCAATGAAATTTCGGTAACAGGATCAAGCTTGACTTCTACCGTAAACGGAGTGGCAAGTACGGCCTTGGATTTAACGTCTGTCATTTCTGCAGCTACTACAAATACATTAAGCCTTTCTGGTAATACTTTAACTTCAGATGTAAATGGGGTAGCTTCAACTACAGATGCTGTAGGAAGTGTTTCTAACGCATCAGCAGTAAATACGGCGACGGTTACTGTAAATGGAATTGCCAGTACGGGAGCTCCAATTATAAACAGCAATGAAATTTCGGTAACAGGATCAAGCTTGACTTCTACCGTAAACGGAGTGGCAAGTACGGCCTTGGATTTAACGTCTGTCATTTCTGCTGCTACAACAAATGATTTAACAGCACTAAATGGAAATCTAATATCAACGGTAAACGGTGTCGCGTCGACTCCTGCTGTTCCAATTTTAGTAACGGCAGATAATGGATTAACAACTACAAACGGAAATGTGCAATTAGGAGGAACACTAACAAGCCCGACAACAATTATAACAGACCCAACAAATACTTTATCTATTCAAGGATTGACGTTTGGAAATCCGTTTGATGATGTGATTGTCATTGATCAATTTGGACTACTAAGATCACTTCCTTCAAAAGAATTGAACATGAATGATTGGAGCATTAATGGGAATATGAACATTCAGTCGTCATTTCAATTTTTAGGAACACTAGACGATGCCGATTTAGTTTTTAGAAGAAATAATATTTTATCAGGAAGACTACAAACTAACAATACTTCCTTCGGAGTGAATGCTTTGGTTGATTCTTCAGGCGGAGCTGATAATGTTGCTGTAGGAACATCAGCGCTTGAAAATAATAATTCAGGTCAACGTAATAGCGCATTAGGTTTCTCTGCAATGGCAGAAAATACCACAGGAACAGAAAATACTGGAGTTGGTTATTATGCACTTAATTCCAATACTATTGGAGGTCAAAATACTGCTTTTGGTAATTATGCATTTCAAGGGAATACAACAGGAAATCGTAATACATCCATAGGTTATTATTCTGGTTATATGGGAGTTGGGGAAGATATTACTCTGCTAGGGGCTTTTACGACATTTACAGATGGAATAGTTAATGCTACAGCAATAGGATCTGGAGCTAGTGTGAACACAAGTAATAGTTTGGTTCTAGGGGCTCTTGAAACTAATATAGGTATAGGCACTTATTCGCCAACGAATCCATTGCATGTAATAACGTACGACAATTTGGATCCAATTCGTTTTGAAGGATTAAAACCAAGTACCTCAAGCAGCGATTTAGCGGTTGTCATAGATGCAACAGGAGTTTTAAAAACTAAGGCTGTAGTCACTGGAATTAGATCAATTTCGGGTAATTACGCATTTACTCCAGATGATTACACAATTATAGCTAGAAATCTAACAAATGATATTACCATTACACTTCCTGATGCACCGCTGAATAGTGGCAGAATTTTAATAATCAACCAATTTAATTTAGTAAAACCAGATACCTCACCTCTTGTAGTTAATTTTAATGTACCCGTAATTTATTCAGATACGGAAGCATTTCCATACATCTCGACAAGTATTTTTGGAGGCCCTAGGGGACAAAGTGTAAAAATTACATTGCAGTCTGATGGAGTTGATTGGTATGTAGTAAGTTATACTATATGATTGGGTAAATTGCAGGTAAATTTTTGAAAAATAAATTAAAAGATTATGAAGAAGATCTATATAAAAATAAGTATTACATCACTGTTTTTTATCGGGAATCTCACGGCACAAACTGTCAATGTTGGAGATCTATCGATCTTAAATAATACTGATTTTTCAACGCTGTTCAATTTTGAGAATACAGCAGATGGAGATGTACTAAATGACGGAAGATTATATGCTTATGCCAACTTTAAAAATGATGGTCTGGTTACTTTTACAAATACAGAAAATGGAACAACTTTTTTTACAGGAACACAAATTCAGTTAATAGAAGGTTCTCAAAATGCTCACTTTCAGAATATTGTTTTTGATAATACATCGGCAATTGCCCCGTTTCATTTAAAAACGATAATTAATGTGGGTAAAAATGCATCTTTTAAAAACGGAATTGTTGATGCTGAAAGTTTTAATGGTAAAATGGTTTTTGAAGAAAATGCATTTCATTCTGATGCAAGTAACCTTAGTTTTGTTGATGGAAAAGTAGAGAATCTGGGGAATTTAAAATTTGAATTTCCTATTGGAGACGATGTTTATTTCAGACCCTCAATACACGACAAAGCAGACGATTCTCAAAATGTTTATACTACACAATATCAGTTTAAAAACGCTGGACCTGCTTATCCGTATACGAGTAAGGAAGAAGGAATTATTTCAATTGATGAAATGGAATATTGGAACTTAACTCAGGATCAGGGAACCGAAAAAATTGTATTAAGCCTTACTTTAGATGCTAATACAACTCCAGCCTTGTTTTTTCAGGAAGATGCAGATACAGAACTTGCTATAGTTCGCTGGGACAATACAACATCAAAATGGATTAACGAAAAAGGGGTAACGACAGATTTATTGACTGGTGCAGATTACACCAAAATGGTCACAACCCAAGTAAGCGGTTATGGAATTTTTACCATTGCGATAGTAGAAAAAGCCAATCCAGAGCCACCCGGAGATTTGGAAATTTTCAATGCCCTTTCTCCAAATGGAGACGGTATAAATGATAGTTTTCATATAAAGGGAATAGTTAATTACCCAGATAATAGAGTGGAAATTTACAATCGCTGGGGCGTAAAAGTTTATGACGCGCAGTCTTATAATGAAAGCGATGTTATGTTTAAAGGATATTCTGATGGACGAGGAACAGTAAAAAGAAGCGAAGGTCTTCCAGCAGGAACTTATTTTTATATTTTAAAATATGTAAAAGATTCGAAAACAATAGAAAAAACGGGATATCTCTATATTGGTATTGATAATTAGAGAGAGCTTTTTAGCATTTTGCATAAAAAAAAACGAGACTAAAATAGTCTCGTTTTTTACTTTTTATATTTTGAAATTATGTTGTCTGATCATCTGTTGCAGCGTCTGGAGCATTGGTTTTAACCGATTCAATACCTTTATCTCTTGCAGAAGTGCTTTCATACATTTCACTTGAACCAATGATCTGGCCGTTTCCAGCTTTTAAAGTAAAATAAGGTTTTCCGCTTTTAGATTCCTCTTTGCTATAACGACTTTCATCCTGCGAGTTTGTTTTTACAGAATCAATGCCGTTTTTACAACCATCTTTTGAGGCATAACCTTCACTTGTTAAAATTGTCTGACCGTTGCCGGCTTTTAAATTAAATTGAAATTCCCCATTGGTTCTTTTAGTAATTACAAATTTTCCCATATAGTTTTTTATTTTAGTTAGGTAATAATTTATTTTTGATAGTCATAAAAATACAAAACTTAGTCATATAAATCATACGTTAATTTGAAAAAATCATTACCTAAACAATAAAAAAAATAGCATAAGTATTTATAAAAGAGTCTTTTCTGAAAACTAATTATATTCCTAAACGAAAATCAGAAACACTTTTTTCTTCCAGACTGATTTCTTCAAAAACACTTTGAGTTCCTTTATCGACGGGACATTGCGTACTGATTCCCGTCCAGATTTCTTTTGGATAATTGTTTTTATACAGACGCACCATCTGCCAGTTTTTCTTATCAAGAGAATAATAACTAGCAACAGTTTTAGTATCAGATGAAATTTTCATGTAAACAGAAGGCTCTTTTACAACATCGTGATTGTTATCATCAGAAGTTCCCATCGTGCGTACCGTTACCATTCTGTGATTACCTCTTTCGTCTTGTTCAAAACAAAACTTCTGGTATAAATTATCATTCGCATAAATATATAATACACCAGCATTATACAATCCCTTTGCTTTAAATTCAGGAGTTACTTTTGCTGTAAGCGTAAATGGTTTTGTGTTGTCTATTTTAGATAAAAGCATTGGCGCGGTTGTATTTGATAATTTCCCGTCTGGGTCTGAGAAATAATCTGATTTTTCGCCTGCTTTAAAGACAATTTTTTCACCTGCCTCAGTTTTTATAAGTGTGTCAGCACCATTAACCGCTTTTGTAAAGTGAATCCCTGATAATTTAATATCGCAAGGAGAACCATTTACAAACGCTGAATCTTTAGAATTTGCTGCACTCGTCGTTTTTGCTGTTTCATTTTTAGAATTACAGCTGATCAATAAAGATAGGCTTAGGATAACAATTGATTTGTCAAAAAATGTTTTCATAAATTATTTTTTTGGGATAGAAAGTGATATTTTTAGTTTTCCAAAAATAGAATTGCTTTTAAAAATGGGCAATACGTAAAATTAACCAATTATACTTTCTAAATGCCACAGAATCTCTCCATCGAAAATCAATTAATGACTACGTTTTTAGAACAAAAATTTGAAATAGGAGAATCGAATGATATAGAAATGTATAGGCAGTTTGTAAGCAATTATGTAAAGATTGAACAATGTGTGGCTGTTTTGTCTGATTTTCGATCGGACTGCAGTTATATTTATGCAGGAAGTTTTGGGTCTGTTTTTGGACTTCCAAATGAAAATTCAGAAATTGATTCTGCTTTTGAAGAATGCATTTTTACCAAAATCAATCCAGATGATTTGGTCGAACGTCATGCATTAGAACTTCATTTTTATCAATTCTTAAAAGAAATTCCTACAGAAGAATATAGCAATTACAGTACTTCCAGTCGTCTTAGAATGCGAGATTCACCTGAAAAAAGTACGTATATAAATCATCGTACAATTTATCTCAAAACCTTTAGCAACGGAAGTATTTCTCTGGCGTTATGTCTGTATCTGCCATCTACAGATTTACAGCCTCGAACTGGTATCGATGGCAAAATTATCAATATCCAAACAGGTGAAGTAATTGAATCCGATAAATATAAAAAGCATGCAGAAAATATACTTTCAAAAAGAGAACTAGAAGTACTAAATAGCGTAGCAAAAGGAAATAAAAGCGAACAAATTGCCGGCGAAATGAATATTTCAGTTTATACCGTTAGACGCCACAGACAGAATATTATAGAAAAACTAAAAGTTACCAATACAGCAGAAGCAGTTCAAACTGCTTTTGTCATGGGAATTATATCCATTTAAATACGTGATCTCTTTTTATTAATTTGTATTTTTATAATAGATTACACAAAATACATCAACGCCAATTTTGTTGATGCAAATTATTTATGAAAGAAATCAACCAAATACTTAAAGCATATTCAAAGGCAAAATTATCAGGAAAAAAAACAGCTTTGGCCACAGTCGTTAAAGTTGAAGGATCATCTTATCGGCAGCCTGGCGCACGCATGCTTGTAACTGAAGATGGTGAACTTACAGGCGCTATCAGCGGAGGCTGTCTGGAAGGAGATGCACTTCGAAAAGCACTTCTTTCTATCCATCAAAAGCAAAATAAACTAATTACTTACAATACCAGTAATGAAGATGATGCCGAAGTCGGTTTACAGCTTGGATGCAACGGAATTGTACATATTCTGTTTGAATTTATTGAAGATGCCGTTGAGCATAATCCAATTCAGCTTTTACAGCAATTAGAATTAGAAAGAAAAGAAGCCGTAATAGTTACCGTTTTTTCCCTAAAAAGAAATGCTTTTCAGATAGGAACAACATTGTTTTTTAGAAAAGATAGTCCGATTTTAAATCATAACAACGAAGTTTTGAGTTTAGTTTCGGAGTTAAAAGAAGTTCTTGAAACCAAAATATCTGTCGTAAAAAAACTGCAGCAGGAAAATGATAATGAAGCTTTAATCGAATATATAAAACCGCCAATTTCGCTCGTTATTGCAGGTGCAGGAAATGATGTACAGCCTTTAGTACAAATGGCATCCATTTTAGGGTGGAAAATTACTGTTGGTGAAGGCCGAATTGCCCATTCATCAATAAAGCGCTTTCCTAAAGCAGATCAGGTGTTTACTGCAAAATCCGAACAATTTTTAGAAAATATTACAGTAGATAATCAAACCTATTTTGTTTTGATGACGCACAATTACAAATACGATTTGGGAGTTCTAAAATTACTCTTAGAAACAAATTGTCAATATATTGGAATTTTAGGCCCAAAATCAAAACTAAATCGAATGATCGGTGATCTGGAAAAGGAAGGGGTTTATGTAAATGAAGAACAGCTGAAAAGAATTTACAGCCCAGTAGGATTAGATGTTGGTGCCGAAACAGCAGAAGAAATTGCACTTTCAATTGTGTCTGAAATTAAAGCATTTTCTACCGAAAGATTTGGTACTTCTTTAAAATATAAAGCGGGAAAAATTCACGACGAAATCGAGTATGAAAAATAAATTTCATGATAAAACAGGAATTGTCATTTTAGCTGCAGGAAATTCATCACGACTTGGCAGACCAAAACAGTTGTTAGAATATAAAGAATCTACACTTTTAAAAAACACGATTTCAGAAGCTCTAAATGTTCCAAATTCATTTGTAATAGTCGTAACAGGTGCAAACAATCAAAACATCGAAAAGGACCTTGATTCTGCTGCAATTACATTATGTTTTAATGAAGATTGGGAAACTGGAATGTCATCTTCAATCGTAAAAGGATTAAAAGAAATATTGCATTTAAACTCAGATTCTGAAAATTGTATTCTAGCAGTTTGTGACCAGCCTTTTGTTACGAGTTCAATATTTGAAAATCTTATAAGCGAATATCATAAAACCCAAAAAGGAATTGTCACTTCAGCTTATTCTGAAACCTTAGGAACTCCGGTTTTATTTCATAAAAAATATTTCAATGAATTGTTGGATTTGAAAGGGCAGGAAGGAGCGAAAAAAATCATTAAAAAATATTTAGAAGATACAGTTTCAGTTCCTTTTGCAAAAGGCAATATTGATATTGATACGGAAGAAGATTATACTACGTTGATTTCTTGATTTCTTGATTTTAAGGTTTAAGGTTTAGAGGGACAAAGGGACAGAGGAGCAAAGGTGTGCAGAGGTTCAAATATTTTTATATTTCGCTCCGCTGGAGCTATTTAACTTTGGCTATTTTTGTTTCTATAAATATAACGCCCTCCTAGGGCTTGGTAAACTCTTTTTTAAATTATTAAATAAAGCTTTTTCAAGCTTTGGTAGCAAACTCCTTTAGGAGTGTAATATTTATAGAATAGATTAAGATTTTTATTTCTAAGCCCCATTGGGGCGATATCTTACTACGGATTAAAGTTTTATACCATAATTGCAAAAAATAAAAAAATTGCTCCCGAAGCATCGGGACGGTGTCTTTGCGAGATTATTCGTAAAAACAAAATAAAAACTTAGTGCCCTAGCGCCTTTGTGGCAAATTCACCAGCCAAAGCCAAAACCCGGTCTACAGCGATCTCAATTTCCTCCAAAGTTGTAAAACGCCCCAGACTAAAACGAATTGAACTCAAAGCCTCTTCATTCGATAATCCCATCGCTTTTAAAACATGAGATGGTTCAGAAGTTACCGCCGAGCACGAAGCCCCATTTGAAACCGAAATATTCCCCAAAGCCATAATTAGATGCTCTGAATTTACATTTGGAAAACAGATATTTGTAGTATTATAAATTCGGTTTTCTGTATTTCCGTTTACAAAAGAACCTTCAAATTGAAGTAAACCAACTTCTAATGTATTGCGTAACAGTTCGATTCTTTTTTTATCTTCTTCTAATTGATTTAAAGCAACTTCAGATGCTTTACCTAAACCAATTATTCCAGGAACATTGAGAGTGCCGCTACGTAATTTACGTTGCTGTCCGCCGCCTGTAATTTGAGGAAGCAGTTTTAATTTGGCTTTCGCCGAAATATACAAAGCCCCAATTCCTTTTGGACCGTAAAATTTATGTGCAGAAAGGGCTAAAAGGTCAATTCCTAAAGTTTTAACGTCAATTGGAATTTTTCCAGCAGCCTGCGTAGCATCACATAGAAAAAGTACATTTTGGGCTTTAAGTATTTTAGAAATCTCACTGATATTTTGTAAGACGCCAGTTTCATTATTAGAAAACATTCCGATGAAAACCAGTGTTTTATCTGTTATTGCTTCATTTAAAAGATTAAGGTCTAAAAGTCCGTCTTTAGCGACTTGTAAATACGTTATTTCAAAACCAATGCGCTCCATAAACTGGCAGGTTTCGAGTACAGCTTTGTGTTCAGTAGCAACAGTCACGATATGTTTTCGATCCTGATCAGCCAGACCTTTAATTGCTAAATTAATTGCTTCTGTCGCACCCGATGTAAAGGTTATTTCTTCTGCATCAGCATTAATTAAATTAGCGGTTTGCCAGTATGCATTTTCCACAGCTTCATTTACGGTTAATCCCGCAATGTGCTGACTTGTAGAATTGGCATAAAGATCAGAAAAATAAGGAAGCATAGCTTCAAGAACCCTTTCATCAACGCGAGTTGTTGCATTATTATCCAGATAAATATTTTGATTTTGAAACATAATTTTGACTTGATTTAGTAAAAATACAAATAAAAAAATAAGAACTCAATCCGATTTACTTAACCGCAAAGCACGCAAGTTTTTTTTATTTTGAAATTTAAATAAACTCAAGTTCACAAAGCTGTAATTGACAAAGCTTTGCGAATTTTGTGTTTTTAATCACTACTAAAGATTAAAAACTTTAGCACTCTTTTCGGTAAAATTCAACGAAATCATAATAATTCTAAATAACGATCATGTTTGAATTTTATAACTTTTTGTGAATTAAGATGGTTAAATTTGTTAGAATCCCCAAGTGATTTTGCTAATTTAAAAGATAGACTGAATGGCTTCTAAGAAAACAAATCCGAATAAAGTATCTCCGGAAGACTCAAATTCCCGCCGTGACTTTATAAAAAAATCAGGACTTTTTACCGCTCTCGCTTTGACACCGCCGTCATTGGTAATGGCATCCGAGAATAAATGGGACGAAAAAATAGCGGAATATTTAGAGACAGTACCGCTTTCTATTGAAGTAAATGGTAAAAAGCACAATCTTAACATCGAACCCAGAACCACTTTATTGGATTTGTTAAGAGAGCAATTGCAACTTACTGGAACTAAAAAAGGCTGTGACCACGGTCAGTGTGGTGCTTGTACAGTTCACGTAAACGGAACTAGAATTTTGTCATGCTTATCTTTGGCATCCATGCAACAAAATGCGCAGGTTACCACAATTGAAGGACTTTCAAATGGAAAAAAACTTCACCCAATGCAGGAGGCTTTTATCAAACATGATGGTTTCCAGTGCGGCTATTGTACTCCAGGACAAATCATGTCTGGAATAGCCTGCATAAAAGAAGGACATGCTAACAGCAGAGAAGAAATAAGTGAATATATGAGCGGTAACATTTGCAGATGCGGTGCGTATCACAATATTGTTGATGCTATAACAGAAGTTAAGGAAGGAGGAAAGGAATTATGAAAAACTTTCAGATAATTAGAGCTTTATCAGCATCTTCTGCTGTTTCAAATATAAAAAAAGAAAGTGATGCCATGTTTATTGCCGGTGGCACAAACTTGGTGGATTTAATGAAAAAGAATGTGGTCGCTCCAGATAAATTGGTCGATATTACGGCTTTGGATTTAAAACAAATTGAATTTTTAAAAGGAAAAGTTTCGATAGGTGCATTGGCAAAAAATAGTCAGGTTGCCGAAGATGCATCCATCAAAGAAAAACATCCTTTGCTGGCTTTGGCTTTAGCGGCCGGAGCATCGCAGCAAATACGACATATGGCAACGGTTGGAGGTAATATGCTCCAGCGAACACGTTGTTCTTATTTCTACAACACCGATATGCCCTGCAATAAACGCGTTCCGAAAAGTGGCTGCGGAGCTATTGGAGGAGCAAATAGAATGCACGCTGTTTTTGGAGCTTCAGAAAGCTGCATTGCAGTTCACCCAAGTGATATGTGTGTGGCGCTTGCCGCATTAGATGCCACTGTTTTGGTGGAAGGACCAAAAGGAAAACGACAAATTAAATTTACCGATTTTCATCGTCTTCCAGGGAATACACCAGAAAAAGACAATACTCTAGAAAATAAAGAATTAATTACTTCAGTTGAAATTCCGGATAATAATTTTACTAAAAATGTACATTATCTAAAAGTCCGAGATAGAAGCAGTTATGCATTTGCATTGGTTTCTATTGCTGTGGCTTTAGATTTGAAAAATAATAAGATCAATGATGTCAGACTTGCTATGGGCGGTGTGGCACATAAACCATGGCGATTAACTGAGGCTGAAGAATTTCTGAAAGGAAAAACAATTTCAGAAGAATTATTCAAACAAGCAGCACATTTATCGATGAGAGACGCAAGAGGATACGGTGACAATGATTTTAAATTGACACTTGGAGCCAATGCCATAACAGAAGCACTTACAATAGCAGCATCAAAATAATTAGAATTATGAGCAAGACAAGTAATATTAATAGAGTTGACGGATTTGCTAAAGTAACAGGTTCTGCAACATATTCTGCCGAATACAAAATGCCTGGAGTTGTATATGCCTGTTTGGTTGGAAGTACAATTGCCAAAGGAAGAATCAAAACCATTGATACTAAAAAAGCAGAATGGGCGCCGGGAGTTTTGGCTGTCATTACGCATTTAAATGTAGATAAACCTGCTGGGTATCAAAAAGCAAAAGACAAAAATAATTTTGGTCAGCCGCTGCAGATTTTTAAAGATGATTCGGTATTGTATTATGATCAGCCAATTGCATTGGTTATTGCTGATACTTTCGAGAGAATGCAATATGCGGCAAGTTTAATTAAAGCCGATTATTTAAAAGAAGAACATTCGACTGAACTTAAAAAAGCAGCAGATAAAGAGAAAAAAGTTGAGACTGATAAAGGAAATGATTACCATCGCGGGGAACATGACGGTTATAAAAATGCAGAAGTAGTTTTAGAAGCCGAATATACTATTCCGACTGAAGTTCATAACCCAATGGAACTTGCAAATATTATAGCAAAATGGGACGGAAATAAACCGACTTTATATACCAAAAGTCAAGGTGTCGAAGGAACGCGTAAAAGTGTTGCCGGAGTTTTTGGAGTGCCAATTGAAGATGTTGAGGTTCACTCCGAATATCTTGGTGGTGCATTTGGAATGGGATTGCACACTTGGCCGTATGAAATTGCAGCTTTAATTGGTGCAAAGAAATTGAATAAACCTGTAAAATTAGTTTTGCATCGCGAGCAGATGTTTACAAACGTTGGCTTTAGACCTTACACGATTCAGAAAATGGGTCTAGGCGCTACAAAAGCTGGAAAATTAACGGGTTTAACGCATGAAGCCGTTGCAATGACTTCCAGCTATGAAGATTTCATGGAAGGAACCGTAAACATGTCACGATTTATTTATGATTGTGCCAATGTTTCAACACGTTACAGAATTGTTCCTCTAGATACTTGTACACCAATTTGGATGCGTGGTCCAGGTGAAGCGACAGGTTCTTTTGCCTTAGAATCGGCTATGGATGAATTGGCGCATAAATTAAATATGGATCCGATTGAGTTTCGAAAATTAAATTATGCCGAAAAAGATCTGGAACAAAATAAACCGTGGAGCAGTAAATATCTTTTAGAATGTTACGAAGGCGGCATGGAACGCATTGGCTGGAAAAACCGTAAAAATAAACCAGGATCAGTTAAAGAAGGCGAGTGGCTTGTGGGCTACGGAATGGGAACGGGAACTTTTGGTTCTTATAGAAATCCAACTTCTGTAAAAGCTAAATTTTTGTCCGATGGGAATTTAGTACTGCAATGCAGTGTAAATGACATGGGTCCCGGAACAGCAACTATGATGACAGCAATTGGTGCCGAAATAACTGGAATCCCATCAGAAAATGTTATTATCGAAATGGGAAAAAGCGGCTTACCAAAAGGGCCAACACAGGGAGGATCGGCAACAACTTCATCTGTAGGTTCTGCGGTTCATGATTCTTGTAATTTGCTAATAAGTAAACTATTAGGTTTAGCTGTAGAAAATCCTGCATTTAAAGGAACTGCGATTACAGATTTATCTTTTTCGAATGGATTGATATCTTCTAAAAAAGACAAATCCAAAACCCTCACTTTGACTTCTTTATTTAGCACAAATAAATTAGACGGATTAGAAGTAGAAAATTTATCAAAAGGAACCGAAGAAGCTAAGAAATATTCGATTTATTCGTTTTCAGTTCACTTTGTAAAAGTATTAGTGAATCCGAATTTGGGAAAAATAAGACTGGCGCATGTGGTTTCCTGTGCAGATATTGGAACGGTTATCAACCAAAAAACATCTGCTGGACAAATGTACGGCGGTGCTGTAGGCGGAATGGGAATGGGATTAATGGAAGCTTTAGAAATCGATCATCGTTTCGGCCGTCCGATAAACAACAATTTTGCTGATTATCATGTTCCCGTAAATGCGGATATTGAAAAACAAGAAGTTTTCTTCGTTAATAAAAAAGATCCAATCAGCAACCCGATGGGAACAAAAGGATTAGGAGAAACAGCTTTGGTTGGAATGGCACCCGCAATTGCAAATGCGGTTTTCAATGCAACCGGAAAACGTGTACGAGATTTACCAATTACGCTGGATAAAATTATAGAAACCGTTAAGGTTTAGGAATAAAACAATTACAAAAATCCCTTTAAAAATAAGATTTTAAAGGGATTTTTTTGTTATGAAGATATCTTGCAAAATAGACGAGAGATAAAGTTTTTTTGCGTGATAAAGCTTTGAGATCTTGCGTAAATCTGCTCTTTGCTGTTAAATAAAAAAAATCGCAAAGCTTAAAAAACTTTGCGACTTTGTGCCTTCGTGGCATATATCATTAAAACTTATTTAATCGTAATTGGCAATTCAACTGTCGTTTTATCCCATCCAATAACAAGATTTGTTACAGAACCTTGAGTTGTAAAAGCGATTGATAAAGCTTCTATAGGAGTAGAAACTGCTTTAACAGGAACAGAAACTCTTACAATATCTTTACTTTCATCGTAAGCATAGCCACCCCATAAATCCAATTCTTTATTGATAATAATCGTCCATTTATCTTTTTCAGGAATAGCAAATAAACTATAGTATCCAGCTGGAATATTTTTACCGCCAATTGTTACCGCTTTGTAGAATTTGATTTCTGTATTTTCGTTAGCACCAACTCTCCAAACTTCTCCAAACTTCACGATGTCACCAAAAATCGTACGTCCTTTTGCAGAAGGTCTTGCGTAAGTAACCTTTACAACTGGATTTGGATTATCTGTTTTTTTGAATTTAACAGCTTTGTTTGGGAAATAAGAAATATCAACCGGACTTGCATCAAGCGGAGCAAATTTTACTACGTCCTGGGCTTGAACGGTAAAAGCAGCGAACAAAGTAACTGCCAATAAACTAAATTTTTTCATAGGATTACAATTTTTAGAATTACTACAAAGTAAGTTAATAATGAAGAAAAATCATATAATTACAGTTTGTTTTTTGTTAATGAATTGATAACAGATTTGACAATATAATTTTATTTTCGTTCAATTTTCTGTAGAGACGCACTGCAGTGCGTCTAACACATTGCGGATAATAGTTGCGTAGACGCACTGCAGTGCGTCTCTACAAATAAACTTTGTGTTTAATATTCATTTTTCTTTTTTTCGTACCAATTCTGCATAATATAAAAAGCTTTCTTCTTTTCACCATCATTTGAAATTAGACCTTTACGGTTGTAACCATCCTGAATGCCTGGAAGAAGTCGTTTAGGAGATCTAAAATCGACTAAAATCCACGGGCTTAATCCGCTTAAATGCGGAATTTTTTCTATCATTTTCAAATTCTGAATGTATAAATATTCCTGATATTCTTCTGTCCAGCGCTCGTCTTTCTCTCCATGAAAGCCTGCTTTTGCATCTCCGCCAAATTCAGAAACAACAACAGGTTTATTATATGGCGTATTCCAAAACGTTTTTTCAGCATTTTCCAAATTGCCGCCGTACCAGCCTAAATATTGGTTGAAAGCAATAATATCAAGTGATTTACCAATTTCATCATCAATCATTCCATTATGCGTTAACAGAGCCGCACTGATTAATCTTGTATTATCCAATGATTTTGTATGAGTTACTAAATTCGTGATAAAAGTATTTCTAGCGTCAGAAATTGGAGTTTCATTTGCCATCGACCAAATCACAATACTTGCCCTGTTTTTATCTCTTGTAATTGCCGCTGTTAATTGATCTTCTGCATTTTTATATGTTTCTTTATTGGTAAATTCAACCGTCCAGTAAACCGGAATTTCTTCCCAAACCATTAAGCCCATTTTATCAGCCATGCGAACCATGTTTTCGTTATGCGGATAATGCGCCAGGCGAACATAATTACAACCCAATTCTTTTGCCCAATTCAATAAGCGTAAAGCATCTTCTTCAGAATTAGCTCGTCCGCCTTTTGAATTTTCTTCATGAATGGAAATGCCTCGTAAAAATATTGGTTTTCCGTTTAATAGAATTTTATCTTCTTTTGTTTCAATGGTTCTAAAACCAATTTTATCATTTAATTTCTTTCCGTTAAAATCAATTGTAACCTCATATAATTTCGGATTTTCAGGCGACCAGTATGATATTTTTTTTGCTGGAATTTCAAAATTTAAAATACCTTCAGCGCCAATTTTTCCTTTGTAATTAATTTTTAATTCTGGAATGGAAACTGAAACCTGATTTTGTGCCAGATTGAAATTGTTGATTTTGATAAACCCAGAAATAACAGAATAATTGTTCTTTTTAAGCTGTATATTGTAATCTTCAACAAATGAATTTTCTTCTTCAATTAAAGTCACATCACGTGTTATACCTCCATAATTCCACCAATCGGTATTGATTGTAGGAACATCTTCTTTATGGCGCGTATTATCTACTTTAATGACCAAATAATTATCTTTTGTTTTTACAATAGAAGTAATTTCGTAATTAAAAGGTGTAAAACCTCCAATATGAGTTCCTAGTTTTTTGCCGTTCAAATAGACATCGGCTTTGTAATTTACGGCTCCCAAATAAACGAAAAGGCGTTTATTCGCTCCCAAATTATAATCAAAAGACTTTTTGAACCAGACATTTCCTTCGTAATATTTCAGTTCAGGAACCTGAGAATTCCAATCGCCTGGAATATTAATTTGAGGTGATTTATCAAAATCATATTCTACCAATTCCTGTTTGTTTTCCGCATGATAATTATTGAAAAATGCGCCTTTTGCTGGTTTTTCCTGTTTGTCGTATTGATCAAGGTGAAAGCTGTAAAAACCCGTTTGATACGGATCGATAATGTAATTCCAAACACCGTTTAACGAAGTTGTATTTCGGTTTGGAACGTTTGATAGTAAACTTTGCGCTTGTCCAATTACGAAGGATGTTAGGAATAAGAATGTTAGGACTTTTTTCATTTTAATTTTTCATTTTAATTTTTGTGCTGTATTTTAAAGTTTTTTATTTCTCATGCAGATTTGGCAGATTTTTTCTCCTGAATGTAATCTAAAAACAATATGCGTAATTTGCGAGAAACAACTAATTCACTGGAATCTTTAAATATTCCCCTTTAAAACTCTGGTTCAACGCGGTCATTTCGATCGGCAGACCAGAACCATCCGGAATAACTTCAATCGAAGCTTTTCCGTTTGCCATTTTGATGGATTCACTTCCAGTTGGTGTACCTTGATTTTTTAAGGTTTTACCACCTTTCAGACATTGAAAATAAACACTTTCTTCATAATCCAGACAACGTAAGTTATTATTATCGATTGCAATTGCCGTAACCAGATAATTGCCGTTTTTTAATTTTTCTGAAGATAATTGCAAAGACGAAGCCGCATCATTTTTAGTAAAGCGATAATTCACTTTTATCGTATCAGAAACTGTTTTTCCATCTTTGTTTTTACCAATGGCAAGTAATACATTATCTCCTTTTAAAAAATTGACATCCCAATTTAAACCATTTGCTGGATAAAGCGAAAGATTTCTTTGTTTTTCGCCAAGAGATTTCCCTTCGTGATACAGCGTTACTTTCTCACAGTTACTAAAAACACTGATCTTTCTTGGTGTATTTTCAGGTCCTTGACGCTCTGTCCAAGTATGCGATTCAATGTAGGCGAAAGGCTCTTTTGCCCAATAACTTTTAAAAACATAATACGCATCTTTTGGATTTCCATTTCGGTCAACCAATCCTTTTTGATTCATGTACGGAATATCATCTTCTGGACGCAAAGGCGTGGCAAAATCCTTAAAAGCCCATTGTACATTTCCCACAAACTGCGGATCATTTTCGGAGATATGCAAATGCCAGTCAAATAAGTCAACGATATAATTTTCGCTCCAGTCGCCAATTTGGGCGATGTTGGCCACTTTTGTCTGTACAATTGCCTCTTCCCAGCCTTCAGCTTTTATGACATTTTCGCCCGTTACTGGATTTTCGCTGTGACGGCCTACGTGACTGTCGCCTCCATATTCGGCGTGAATGAAATGTTTGTATTCTTTTTTATAAACATCGATTGCTTTTTGATAACTTTTATAACTTCCAGAATACCAGCCAGACCAGATAGAAGGGGAGAAGACGTCAACAATTTGTGAGCCTTCGTAATATTTTCTGATCGCCGTTTTTCTGGTTGGATCCAGTTTATGCGCAATGTCGTTTAATTCGGTTAAAAAAACATTTGTTTTCTCTGTATTATCGCCGTCAGGAAAATCGGGAAGCCAATTCATTTCGTTTCCAAGCGACCAGATTATAATACTTGGGTGATTGTAATTTTGATTGATAATTTCTTCGAGCATATTTTTTGTATTCGTCTGCCAAACTTCATTTCCAATGCCGCCGCGACACCAAGGAAGTTCATCCCAAACCAATAAACCAAGTTCATCACAAGCTTTGTAAATCTCAGGATCTTGCGGATAATGCGCCAGACGAACAAAATTGGCACCCATATTTTTAATGGATTTCATATCTGACCAATGCTGCTCGTTGCTCATCGCCGCGCCAACGCCTGCCTGCTCTTCATGGCGATGTGTACCGCGAATCAATAAACGTTTTCCATTTAAATAAAACGGACCGTGATCTTTAAATTCAAACCATCTGAAACCTACTTTTTCAGAAAGACTATCTCTAATTTGATTTTTTTCTGATAAAACAGCAGTTAGCGTATATAAGTTCGGATTTTCAGTATCCCAAAGTTCTGGATTTTTGATGTTGTCGAAAGTAATTTTAGAAGTTTTGTCTGAAATAGAAATGGTTTTGCTGGTAACTTTTTTTCCTTTCGGATTTTTAAGTGTTAGGGTTAAGGATAAATGTTTTGAATTATCCGGATTGATAAAGGAAGAAATGATTTGTAAAGAAGCTTTTTTAGCCGAAACTTCTGGAGTTGTAATCTTAAGGTTTCCAATGTGATTTTTGTATTTTGAAACCAGCCAGACGTCGCGCGTAATTCCTCCGTAAATAAAGAAATCACTTTTTTGCGACGGAATGATTTCGATGTCATAGCTATTATCAACACGAATAAAAATATCGTTGTTTCCTTCTTTTATAAAGTTGGTAATATCGATCGAAAAACCAATATAACCGCCAATGTGATTTCCTGCTTCTCTGCCATTTACATAGACTTTTGTGGTAACATTTGAGCCTTCAAAATACAAGGAGTAAACTTGATTTTTATCTATCTGCGGGATATTTAATTTCTTTTGATACCAGCTTGCGTCGCGTCTGTAACCCGGATTTAAATCGGTTGCATCTTCTGCGTTCCAAGTGTGTGGTAAATTCAGAGAAGTCCAGTTTGAGGCTTTCTTTGCTTCGGTGAGGTTTGGTGTGTGATTTTCTAAATAGAGCCAATTGTCATTAATATTCATTTTTGTCTGAGCAAAACTGCTGCTCAGACAAATTTGAAACAAAACAAAAAGCGCAAAAATTGAAAATGTATTATTTTGATATAATGATTTCTTCATAAGTTATTTTTTTAGGCTCAAAGGTGCAGGGGAGCAGAGGTTCAAAGATTCAAACGTGCAGAGGTTCAAAGGCTAAAAAACTTTGTCGCTTTTAACCTTTGTTACTTTGTTACTTTTTTCTTAAAGGTTCAAAGGCTGAAAAACTTTGCCACTTTGTACCTCAGAACCTTTGCTCCTTCTTTCTTAATAATGCTTCCAGAAAATAATAATCAGCATAAATTATAGGTTCGTCTATTTCGTCGTGTTTTGGCCAGTTTCCTGTGCTGTGATCGAGTAAAAAAGGAGCTTTTATTTTTGGATCTAAAATGTATTGATCCGTTTGAACGGAAGCCATTACTTTATCGGCGAAAGCCAAATAATTGTCCTTTTTTGTGTAAGTGTATAATTCATATAATGCAGACGCCATAACCATTGCAGCTGAAACATCTCGAGGAGAATTTGGAATATCAGGATCTTTAAAATCCCAATACGGAATTCCGTCTTCGGGCAGTTTTTTATTCGTTATAAAAAAGTCTGCTGTTGCTTCAGCTTGTTTGAGATAGGCGGGATCTTTAGTATATCGGTACGACATTGTGAATCCATAAACGGCCCAAGCCTGACCACGCGCCCAAACCGAATCATCATTATATCCCTGCAAAGTAGTTTTCTTTCTAACTTCACCCGTATTCGGATTATAATCAATAACATGATAGCACGAGTTGTCTGCTCTAAATTGATTTTTTAAAGTGGTATTAGCGTGTTGAACTGCAACATCACGATATTTTGGATTTCCAGATAATTTTGAAGCTTCAAAAAGCAATTCCAGATTCATCATATTATCGATGATTACCGGATAATCCCAAATTGCGGCGTTGAAATCCCAGGAACGGATAGAACCCACTTTGGGATTAAACCTTTTGCATAAAGTTTCGGCACCTCTAATAACTACGGCTTCGTATTCTTTCTTGTTTTCCACTTTTAGGGCCTCTCCAAAACTGCAAAACACTTTAAAACCTACGTCATGCGAATTACTATTAACACTTTCTTTCTTGCTGAAAGGAGTCCATTTTTGAGCTTGTTCTTTGTACTTAGAATCGCCTGTTAATCGGTATAACTGCCAAAGATTTCCGGCAAAAAAACCGCTTGTCCAATCTCTCGAAGGGACTTTGCGAATCTCATTGGTTTTGCTATTCATACTTCTTGGCATCGACATAGAATCAACCGGATAGTCCAATAGCATTTTATATCGGGTTTCCAGAAGATTTCCTGCCGCTGCAGAAGTTTTGGTCTGAGAATTAATTCCGGATTTGCACGCTGTCCCAAGCAGTGCAAACCCAAGAATTAAAGAAATGAAACTGACATTCTTCATACTTACGTATTATTTTTTATTTTAAATTAAAAATTAAAAATCGACTATACTTTTTTATTCCGATTTCTATAATAAAATCGATTTTTTTTTGAAGCTATTCCCGCTATCCGTTCCAATCTTTTGTGGCGAACCCCGCCACAAAAGGATTTCCACTTCTATCGGGGCTAGGAACTCTTTTTCATAAAACAGTGCTATTTTTAATTTTAATTCTAAATTTTTAATTTATTGTTTAGTAACCAGGATTATTTGGTTTTAAATTCGGATTAATAGCCAATTCGGTTCCTGGTAAAGGCCATAAATAATCTTTGTTTGGATCAAAGTTAGCGTGCGGTTCTAAGCCGGCTGGGCCAAATACTTCTGATCCAATTTTTAATCTTTTAATGTCATACCATCTGATGTATTCAAATGCTAGTTCCAATCTTCTTTCATCAATAACCATTTTTCTGAAATCGGTTTGAGACAATCCCGGCGTTACGTTTGCAGGAAATGAAACCAATTTTCCAGCTTTGTTTCTCGCTCTTGCACGAACTCGGTTTACATAGCCATCAGCCTCAGTGGTTCCCGGATTAATTTCGTTTAAAGCTTCTGCTGCCGTAAGCAATACTTCTGCAAAACGCATCGTAATATAATTGTGCTGCGAAGTTCTTCCGTTGGCACCAGCTTTTCCCGGAAAACGGTAATATTTTGCAATATGCGGACGCGGCGCTTTTTCATTATCACTTGAAGGATAAATTTGTAATGCTCCGCCTGGACCAGTTTTCTTTCTGATGATAGTATCAAAACTTACCGCTCTTCTGTAATCTCTTTGATCCCAAGTATTGAATACTTTTAAGGAAGGAACAGCAACAGAAAATCCTTGGCCGTAGCTGTAACTGTCATCTTTTAAGGAACCTGTAAAAAATGCAGTATAATCCTGACCGTAATTTCCAGAAGTTAAGTTGTTAAAATCGATTGTAAATAATGGTTCTTTTAAAGAAGCTGTTTTTGCAGCGTTAAATAAATCTTGAAAATCTGCATCCAGACCTAAACCAAATTTGGCTTCGTTTGTAATTACAAATTTGGCTTCATCATAGGCTTTTTGATAATTCCCTAAAGTCAAATAAACAGAAGCTAAATAACCTGCAGCAGTACCTTTTCCGGGAACGGCTTTTACTTTTGGTTTATCTTCCAGCCACTGTTTTGCAAATTCTAAATCGGCGATAATTTTTGGATAAACATCTGCTTCTTTTGTCCTGCTTAGAGAATTTACCTGAGCAACATCATTTACAACAAAATCAACATACGGAATATCTCCAAAAAGACGTACCAAATGATAATATGTAAAAGCTCTTGCAAAATAAGCCTGAGCCACAATTGCATTTACTTTTGCAGGATCTCCCGGTGTTTTTTTAGCGCCTTCAATCGCCTGATTTGCCGCCGTTATAATCACATACGACTGCGGCCAAAAGTTGGCCACAAGTGCGTTAGTGTCATTCATGCTCATATCGTTAACATCGATACGCGCAGCCTGCGTGGTTCTGTCTCCAATATCAGACATATCATCTCGAAGCATTAAGGCAATTGTAAATTCTCTTCCCCAGTAATTATTGTGGGCTATATTGGCAAAAGCTCCGTTTACAGCGGCCTGTAAATCATCTGTGTTATTAAAAAAGTTATCTGGACGAATTATTCCTACTGGTTTTTCTTCCAGATCAGAACATCCAAAAAAAGCGAGTGTTCCGAAGAATAGAAAAGCGATATATTTTTTCATAGTATTATTTTTAGGTATTAGGTGTATAATTGAACACATAGAAACATGGCTTTTAGGAACGATAATTAAGGCGTTTCATTTGCATTACTAATCATAGCATTTTGCGTTTAGCTATTTGTAAAACTGGTTTTTTAATTTTCCTCTTTGACAAAAAAATCTATATTTCTATGTGTTTACTATTAGACTAAAATTTCACATTAAATCCAGCAGTGAACGTTCTTACGTTTGGATATCCTCCATAGTCCAATCCTAAATTGGTATTACTACGTGAATTAGTGTCGTTTAAGTAATTGGTTTCAGGATCTGAACCAGGATAATCTGTAATTGTCCAAAGGTTTTGTACACTGATGTAAAAACGAACTTTGCTTAGTCCCATCTTAGTAACAATTTTCTCGTCTAAGCTATATCCTAAAGAGATGTTTTTTAAACGAATATAACTTCCATCATAAACAAATCTTGAAGTAATTCTTTTGGTTCTTGCGGCATTTGCAGGAACGTTCGTATCTGTATTTGTTGGAGTCCACGCATCTAAAACTTCAGTTGTAGCATTGTTGTTTCCAGAAGCCAGTTCCATCAAAGTATAATTTAAGATTTGATTGCCTTGTGAACCTTGAAAGAAAATATTTAGGTCCAGATTTTTATACGTAAAATCATTATTGAATCCGAAGATGAAATCAGGATTTGGATTACCAATGATCGTTTTATCTTGTGAATCTAATTTTCCGTCACCATTTACATCTCTAAATTTTTCACCGCCCGCTGCAGTTTCAAAATTCCCTGGTAAAACCGTTTCTCCCTGCTGAATTACGCCATCATAAATAAATCCGAAGAATGAACCAACTGGCTGACCGACTCTGAGAATCTGAGATTCAGTTGCTAAAAAGTGCCCTGGAGCAGAATTGATTAAAAGGTCTTTATTATCAGCGAGTTTCAATACTTTGTTTTTGTTTGAAGAAATATTAAAATTAGTTGACCAAGTAAAATCGGCGCCAACAAAGTTTTTCGTAGTAATTCCTAATTCCCATCCTTTATTTTCTAATTCTCCAACGTTTTGAAGTTGTGAAGCAATTCCTGAAATTCCTGGAAGAGGTCTGTTAAATAATAAATCTTTGGTAATTGTTTTATAATAATCTGCCGTAATACTAATTCGGTTATCAAACAAACCTAAATCGATTCCGTAATCCTGCTGATAAGAGGTCTCCCATTTCAAATTCGGATTATCCAAAGAAGTTAACTGAACTGCATTTACAATTACATCACCGCTTACATCATAAATTTCAGAAAATCTTGACAACGTAGAGTACGCGCCAATTGACGGATTTCCTGTTGCACCATAACTGGCTCTTAATTTTAAGTTTGAAACTGTTTTACTGTCTTTTAAGAAGTTTTCTTTTCCTAAATTCCAACCAATTGCTCCAGAAGGGAAAGTTCCGTATTTGTAGTTTTTGCTAAAGCTCGAAGAACCATCTCGTCTGGCAGTAAACGTTAGCAAATATTTATCATCATAATCAAAATTCAACCTTCCGAAAGCAGAGATTAATTCGGTTTCAGATAAATTAGAATCTGGTTTTAAGAATACTGTTCCTGCTCCAAGATTACGATACGAATTGGTATTAGTCAAAAATCCTCTTGAAGCTGCATACGAACTTTCGTTTTTGTTCTTTTGATAAGAATATCCTCCAAGAACGGTTAACATCCCTTTTTCAATAATTTCACGTTTAAAAGTCAAATAATTCTCTGTCAGGAAAGAAGAAAATCTAGTGTTGTTTACAGAAGCTTCTCCTTTAATATTTTTTCCTGCAATTAAAGTAGAAGGAATAAATCTTCCAGTTTGCGAATTATTGTCGGTTAAACCTAATGTCGTTTTAAAATCAAGATCTTTTGTAATTTGATATTGAGCAAAGAAATTGTTTCGGTTTACGATCGAAACCGTTTCCAGAATGTTCTCCATTGCCGTTGCGTACGGATTATCAATATCATCTCCAATTGGTGCCGTTGTAGTGTAAGTTCCATCGGTATTATAAATTCCTTTGTCAGGCATAAATCTATAAGCTGCCGCAATAACACCTGCTGCACCCGTTCCGCCTGCACCAGTCTGACTGATGATTCCTTCTTTGTTTTGTTTGCTTGTAAAAGTGTTTAAGCCTACTTTTAATTTCGGAGACAAATCGGCTTCAAGATTACTTACAATAGTGTATTTATCAATTCCTGAATTAATTACGACTCCATCTTGATTAAAATACGTTCCAGAAACATAATATTTTACAGTATCAGAACCGCCTGAAAATGACAATTGCGTATTCGAAATCATTCCGTCACGATAAATGATGTCCTGCCAGTCAGAATTTGCCGGCCCTTGCGTATGGGTTGTAAAACTTTGTCTGTAAGCAGCAAACTGATCTGCATTTAATAAATGCAATTTGTTGTTTACCGATTGTACAGAAGTCGAATTACTGAATTCAATTACAGGTTTTCCAGGTTTTCCTTTTTTGGTCGTTACCATAATAACCCCGTTTGAACCTCTGGATCCGTAAATTGCCGTCGCCGAAGCATCTTTTAAAACTTCAATAGAAGCAATGTCCTGAGGAGCGGGCATAGAAACTCCTGCAAAACCATCAACGACAATAAGCGCATCACCGCTGGCATTGATTGAAGTACCGCCACGAACCCTGATTTTTACAGGCGCACCTGGTTCACCGCCATTATTGGACATTACAGAAACTCCCGCAGCACGGCCTTGTAAGGCTTGTTCTGCATTTAAAACAGGATAAGCTGTTAATTCTTTTGCCGTTACCGAAGATACAGAACCTGTAATATCACTCTTCTTACGCGTTCCGTAACCTACAACAATTACTTCTTCAAGAGCTTTAGTATCTGGCTTTAAACTTACATTGATTACGGTTTTGTTTCCAACTGGAATTTCAACAGTTTGAAAGCCCACAAAATTGAAAACTAATACAGCATTTTTTTCTGAAACAATAACAGTATAATTTCCATCCATATCTGCAGACGCTCCAACAGAGGAATTTTTAATATAGACATTCGCACCAGGAAGTCCGAGTAAATCTTCGCTCGAAGTAACTTTTCCGGTTACTTTTCGTTCCTGCGCATTCATAATGAAATTTACTAGTAAGAAAGATACCAGTAAACACCATTTAAACGGTTTGTTTTTTTGGTTTGTAAACATTCATTTTTTGGTTTTAAGGTTAATAAGTTAGATAAAGTAGAAAAGCAATAAACTCATTCCGATTATCACAATGACAAATAGGATTTGCAGCAATAAGAAGTTTGTTTTTTTGATTTTCATATCGCAAATGTAGAAGCCAAAAAAGAAATAGAAATACAAAAAAGGGTATCTAAAAATACAGATACCCTTTTTTAAGCCTTTAAAAATGAGGAATTTTTAAGATACAGTCGAAGATTTATAAAATTTGTCTGCATATTGAGACGGCGTTTCTCCGTATTTTTTTTGAAAGCATTTGCTAAAGTATTTCGGATTGTTGAAACCAACTTTATAACTGATTTCTGAAACGTTTAACTTATTTTGTTCCAATAATTGAGCAGCACGTTTTAATCGGATTTCATGAATGAATTCATTTGGTGTAAAATTCGTCCAGGCTTTAACTTTTAAAAATAGCATGGTACGGCTTACACCTAATTCTGAACAGAAAAACGGAATATCAAATTGTTCGTTCGAAATATTTTCTTCTACAATTTTAAATGCTTTTTTCAAAAGTTCTTCATCCAAAGACGAAACCGTAATTTCTGATGGAATAAAACTGTCTTCACTTGAAAATTTCAATTTTAAACGTTCGGTTGAGTTTAAAAGATTTTTAACGCGAAGTTTAAATTCCATTAAATTGAATGGTTTACTTATGTAATCATCGGCGCCGCTTTCTAATCCTTCAAATTTATAAACTAATGAAGATCGGGAAGTCAATAAAATAACCGGAATATGACTGGTTTTGATGTTTTCTTTGATTTTAGAACAAAGTTCCGTTCCCACCATTTCGGGCATAATAACATCGCTGATAATCAAATTCGGAACAAATTTTAAAGCTTTGTCCAATGCGATTTTTCCGTTTTCCGCTTCAATAATGTTATAGTCTTTTTTGAGCAGGTTTTTCATGAACTTTCTCAAAATCTTATGATCTTCAACAATCAGAATAGTTTGCTTTTCATCGTTGACAAGTAAGTCTTCGATGTCTTCGTTTTCAATTGTTTCCGAAGACTCTAACTGCGCCGTATATTGCGAAATATCGTCACTGATTTTAAAATCAGTAATAATTTCATTGTCTGAAAGATGATTTCGCCCAAGCGGAAGTGCGACTTTAAAAATAACACCGCCCGAAGTTTTATTAGTAACATTGATAGTTCCTTTATGCAGTTTTACAATGTTTTTTACAATTGAAAGTCCAATTCCAGTTCCTTTATTGTAGTTTTTCTGAACTTGATTGTGCATCGGAATTTCAAAAAACAAATTAAAAATCTTATCAATATGTTCTTCTGAAATGCCAACTCCCGAATCTTCAACCGCAATAAATAGATTTTCGTGATCGTGATTGATTTTAATATGAATTGAACCGCCTTTTGGCGTATAGCGAAACGCATTGGAAATCAAATTATAAAATACACGTTCAAGTTTGTATCGGTCAAAATAAACCAGAATTTCTTCCTCTGAAGTTTCAAATGAATAATCATAACCGCCGTCTTTCGCATATTCTATAAACGATAGAAATATTTCTTTTGTGAATTTTACGACATTTCCATTTGCCGTTTCCAGCGTTGCCTGATCGTTTTCGAGTTTTCTAAAATCCATTAAACGATTAATCAAGCCCAATAAATGATTGGCACTTCCTTCAATCACCAGCAGTTTTTTGTACATTTCGTTTGTTCCGTTATAATCGGCTAGAATTTGCTGTAACGGACCTAAAATCAAAGTTAAAGGCGTTCTAAATTCATGTGAAATATTGGTAAAGAAATCCAGCTTTGCACGGTTATTTTCTTCAATACGTTTACTTTCCAGATATTCCAGTTCTAATTTTTGCTTCAGTCTGGCTTTCGATTTCATAATCCAGATTAAACCGTATAAACCAAGACCAATTATAATTCCGTACAGTAAAAAAGCCCAGATACTGCGCCAAGGTGCCGGATTTACAATAACCGTAAGCGTGGTTGGGGTTTTGTTCCAAACGCCGTCGTTATTTGCACCGCGAACTTCAAAAGTATAAGTTCCCGGATTTTGAATGGCAAAATTGGCTTCGGAATTTTTGGTCGTTGTCCAGTTATTTTCCAAACCTGTTAAACGATAACTGTATTGATTGTTTTTGGATCGAATGTAATTTGGAATCGCAAAGTTTATAGAGAAATTGGCCTTATCATAATCCAGTGTAATTGTTTGGGTAAAGCCAATGCTTTTTTCTAAAATCCCGTTTTTATCACTAGCATTTATCATTTCATTTTTGATTTTCAAATCAGTAATTAGAACCTGCGGAGCATATTGATTTAGGGAAATTTTTGAAGCATCAAAATATGTGGCACCAGACGGACTTCCGAAATAAAACTGATTCGAATCTAATTTTAAAGCCGAATTATCGTTGAATTCATTACTTGCCAATCCGTCTTTTTGATCGTAAATGACAGTATTTTTTTGAGTAGTATTGTATTTGATGATTCCCTGATTGGTGCTGATCCATAAGTTTTTATCGTCATCTTCTAAAATAGAATGTATAGAAGTGATTACGGTATTCCCAATTTTGAGATTGATTTGGCTGAATTTTTTTCCGTCGAAATAATGCAGTCCTTTTGCTTTTGTTCCCACCCAGATTCGATTTTTAGAATCCTGAAACAAAGTCAAAATATCATCGCCCGATAAAGCCGAATGATCGTAAAAGAAATGCTGAATTGTATATTTATGCAGATTGAAGTTTTGGAGCGGAATCCGGTTCAAACCATTTTGAGTTCCTACCCAAAGTGCATTTTGTTTGTCAACTAAAATTGTTCGGATAATATTATTGGTCAGAAAAACCGATTTTGTATTATCACTTCCCATAATATGAAAAGTTTTATTTCCTGTGTTATACCGAATTAAACCTTTTCCGAAAGTTCCAATCCATAAAATTTGGTTTTCGGTTTTAAGAGAATAAACGCCGGTTTCTTTTAATAAATCAATTAACTCAGGATTAATTCGGTTATCTTCAATTCTTTTTGAAATCGTATTGTAGGCAGATAATCCTTTAGAAAAAGTTCCAATCCATAAAATATGATCATCAGAAAGACACATTGCTTTGATATCATTTTTATTGCTTTGCCCAGTTTTACTGTTGATGTAGCTTACAGCCTCAGTCTTTTTATTGTAAATCGTGATACCGCCGCCTTCTGTTCCAAAGTAAATATTTTGATTTTTATCGGCAATTATTGAACTGACAACATCAAAACTCATCGGAATCTTTTTTGAATTCTGATTGTAATTTGAGAAATTGACATTAGAAACGTCCCAAAGATTCACACCTTTGTAATAACAGCCAATCCAGATCGAACCTTTTTTATCCATAAAAACCGACTTTACTTTGTCGATTCCGTTGCTGTTATTGCTGTTATTTATTTTTTGCAGACTTTTGTCTTTCCCTAAAATGTAAATTCCGTCATAAGCGCCAATCCACAAAGATCCTTGATTATCAATTACTAAAGACCTGATATCTGGATTTATTTCTTTGTATTTTTCATTCGATAAAAAAGAATCAAAAGTTTTCTGTTTTTGATCAAATTTTAAAAGTCCTTTGTTTTTGGTTCCAATCCATAAATTACCGTTTTTATCCTCAATAACCGATTGTACATTTAATAAATCTGCAGCATTAAGCGGATAATTTTTAAATGAAAATCTGCCGTTTTTTCGACTTGTTAACTGACATAAACCTTTTGTAGTTCCAATCCAGATTTCGCCTTTTGTAGTTTTTAAAATGCTGAGAATATTATTGCTCGGAAGAGTAGAAGTATCTGTATCTGAATGAAAAACCGAAGTAAAGTTTCCAGTTTTTTTATTGAGAATCGTTAATCCTTTTGAAGTTCCAAACCACATTTCACCTCCAATTTCTTTAATACTCCAAACAGCATTATTGCTTATAGTATGATTGGCCTTTGTATGAAGATATCTTGTAAATTTATTCGAAACAGGATCGTAGCAATTGAGCCCGTTATAAGTTCCCACCCACATTTTTCCTGAACTGTCTTCTTCAATTGCCAAAATATCATTGTTGCTGATAGAAGATTTATCATTGGCATCATTTCTAAAAATAGTAAATCGGCTGCCGTCGTATTTATTGAGCCCGTCGCGCGTACCAAACCACATCTGCCCAAATTTATCCTGATGAATTGCAATAACAGAACTCTGCGATAGTCCGTCAGTTGTGGAGATGTTTTTAAGACGATATTTATTTTGGGAAAATAGATTTCCTGAAATAAAAAGCAAAACCAGAAAGACTATTTTGTATTTCATAGTGTTTTTTTAAGGTTCGAAGAGGCAAAGGCTCTGAGGTTCATGGGCTGTCAAAAAAACCTTTGCACCTTTGTACCTCTGAGCCTTTGAAACTATTTTAAACGTTTACTTAATTGATAATCATACAACGACGGAATTTTTTCTATTCCCGTATTCAAAAATTCAATATAAGGATCGACGTCGTATTTGATTTCAAATTTAGTGTTTCCGTGTACGCCAATGATTCTAGCAAAAGCTCCGTCTTTCATTCCGTATAATAAAACCGGTTTCGTTTGATTTGGATTTTCGACTTGAACATTTAAATTCCAAAATGTACTGAAAGGCGCGTGTGAAGGTTTCCAATATGCAGCACCGCCGCCTCCAAATAAATAGTAACTATTGTTTTTATCAGCCGTAATATGAACCGTAATATTATCAAATAAATTTTGATGATTTGCTCCCGAATGCTGATCTAAAAGCGGATCAGCAAATAATTCACAATTCTGATAAACGTTTTTGGTCGCAAAAGTGTTGAAACTTAATGGATGAACCGTTTTATTGTAAATTTTTAAATTTTTCACCAAAATATTATGAACACCGCCTAAAGTTACGGTATAATGTGATAAATGCGGGCCATCGGTAGTAATATCCTGAACGGTTACATTTGAAACTTCTTCGGCTAGAATACCGCTGTCAGCATTGGTGATTTTAATATCTTTTACCCAGCTGTTAAAAAGGCGCGTTAAGAAAATTGCATTATTTCCTGGTTCTACATGATGTGCCACTCTCGGAATATCAGGAAAAGTAAAGCGAAGATGTTCAATTCCAACTTCATTTAAATGTTTCCATTCCACCAATTGCGCTTGATAACTCGGTTTTACCGAAATAGTTAAGGGCGTTTTTAAAGTGATTTTTGAACCCGAAATTTTAAGAATTTCAACCTGCTGTCTCACAATTGGAAGTTTTGGAAATTGCCAATGATGCGAACCTGGTTTTACTTTAGCACCTTGATATAAGTCTTTAATAATTTCACCGTTTTCGCCGTCTTTATTAAACAATTGTAATTCGACAATATCGCCGACTTTTAAGTTTTTAACTTCAGAAACCGTAATAATATGTTCGCCCATTTTTCCAGAACTGACCTTCGCCAAAACATTAGGTTCGGGTTCGTATTTATCCAAATACGATTTTACACGTTCACCCGGAATCTGTGTCCAGATAAAACCGCCAGACCAAGCATATTGTGAGAAAGGCAAATCGATATTGTTTTCTGTTTCGCGTTGTCTTTTATCAAAAGTGGTTAAATACTCACGAAGTTCTGCCAGAGATTTTGGATCTTTTAAATACATCATCGGTCGTGGGCAGTAGATTTCAGTTCCGTTTTCGTCAGAACCTGCGCCGCGAAGTACAAAATTACTTCTTTCGATGTAAAGAATATCACTCAGAATAATTCTGCCTGCAGGCAATTGCAGGACTACATTTCCACTAATAGAATTTGCTGTTTCAAAGGCTTTTAACAATGCTTTTGAATCATCTAAATTGTCATTTGCTTTAACGCCAAAATCTACGGCATTAATAATTTGTCCGTTTGATACTGGAATCTGGCTTTCGCCGAAGTGATATCCAGCATAACTAAAATCAGGTAAATAGTTTGTTTTTGATTGAAGAATATTGGGTAGTTCCTGCGCCATTGTAGTATTTACAACAAGGCTGCAAAAGGTGATAATGGCTTGGCGAATCATGGTTTTGTGATTGTTTGTGGTTAGTTAGTTTTTTTGATTTTGCCACGAAGGCAGTAAGGCGCAAAGTTTTTTTTAAGCTCATTTTTGTCACCCTGACGAAGGAAGGATCACACTCGAAACTCCGCAATCAAAATCGCCAATCTTTGTAGAATTACGCGTGTGATCATTCGTTCCTCATGATGACAAAGTAAACTTCACATTATTTTAAGTAAATCTGCTCAATCTGAGAGAAAAAAAACTTTCCGCCTTAGCGTCTTCGTGGCAAAACAACTTATAAAGATCGCTTAATCCCTAATTCAAGCCCGCGCAGTTCTGCTAAACCTCTTAAACGGCCAATGGCAGAATACCCTGGATTTGTTTTTTTCTTTAAATCGTCTAACATTTGGTGTCCGTGATCTGGGCGCATTGGCAGTTTGGTATTGTTTCTTTTCTCCACTTCCAAAATCGCTTTTACGACTTCATACATATCAACATCGCCTTCCAAATGATTGGCTTCGTAGAAACTTCCTTCTTCGTCTCTTTGCGTACTTCTTAAATGAATAAAATTCATTTTATCCCCGTGACGTCTTACAATGCCGGGTAAATCGTTATCAGCACGAACGCCGTAAGAACCTGTACACATTGTAAATCCGTTTGATTTTGAAGGCGCAGCATTCATTAATTCGATTAAATCTTCTTCGGTGCTTACAACTCTTGGTAAACCTAAAATAGGGTAGGGTGGATCGTCAGGATGAATCGCCATCAAAACGCCTTTACTTTCGGCAACTGGAATAATTTCCTTTAAAAAGAAGAAAAGATTATCTTTTAAAGTTTGTCTGTCAATATGATTGTAAGCACTTAATGTAACTAAGAAATCTTCAACTGTGTATGCTTCTTCTGCACCCGGAAGTCCTGCCAGAATATTTCGCTGCAATTTTATTTTATCTTCATCATTCAAAGCTTCAAAATAGCTTTTTGCTTTTTGAGTCTGTTCAGCAGAATATTCTTTGTCAGCGCCAGGTCTTTTTAAAATAAACAATTCAAACGCTGCAAATGCATTGATGTCAAAACGAAGTGCTTTTGAACCGTCTTCAACCGTGTACGACAAATCGGTTCTTGACCAGTCTAAAACCGGCATAAAATTGTAACACACACATTTGATACCGCATAAAGCCAGATTACGAATGCTTTCTTTATAATTTTCAATGTATTGAAGATAATTTCCAGTTTGCTTTTTAATGTCTTCATGAACTGGAATACTTTCTACAACCGACCAAGTTAAACCTGAAGCACCTTTTTTAGGATCGCCGTCTTCGTGTTCAATTTCTACTTTTCGTTTAATAATTTCGTCAATGCTCCAAACTTCTCCATTTGGAATATGATGTAATGCTGTTACAATTCCGGTTGCGCCGGTTTGCTTAATATCTTGTAAAGAAACGGGGTCATTTGGTCCGAACCATCTTAATGTTTGTTCCATTTTATTTGTTTTTGTTTTGATTTCCTGCAAGGTTTCCAAAACCTTGTAGGTTTAAATTACACATCTAGATAAATAAAAATAATACCTGCAAGGTTTGAAAATCTTGCAGGAGAGATCGTAACTAAAAAATTAAATGCTAGTTGCAGCAAATCCGCCGTCAACTTTTAAGATTGTTCCCGTAACGAATTTCGACATGTCGCTGCATAAAAATAAAAGAGCGCCGTCGATATCTTCTGGTGTTCCAAATCTTCCCATTGGCGTGTGGTCGATAATTTTTTCACCTCTTGGAGTCAGTTTTCCTTCTGGAGTTAATAATAAAGCTCTGTTTTGTTCTCCAATAAAGAAACCTGGGGAAATAGCATTTACACGAATTCCTTCGCCATATTTTTGTGCTAATTCAACTGCCATCCATTGTGTAAAGTTGTCAATAGCCGCTTTTGAAGCAGAATAACCTACAACTCTCGTTAAAGGTCTTTGCGCCGATGCAGATGAAATATTAATGATGTTTCCTGATTTTTGTTTTGCAAAAAGTGCTGCAAAAACCTGTGTAGGAAGCATGGTTCCAATGATATTCAAATCGACAACTTTTTGCAAATCATCTGTTTTCATATCATAAACTGCTTGATCCGGCTGAATTGTCGCCCCCGGCATATTTCCGCCTGCAGCATTAATTAAGATATCCAGTCGGCCATATTTTTCAGCGATAAAATCTTTTGCTTTTTCTAATTCTTCTTTGTTTAAAACATTGGCTTGAATAGCAAAGGCCTGTCCGCCGTTAGCTTCTATGTTTTTTACTGTTTTCTCTGCTTTCTCAAGTGATTGCGAAACGATTCCGACAATAACGCCTTGTTTTGCCAAAACGTTTGCAAAGTTGCTCCCTAATACTCCTGCACCACCTGTAATAAGTGCAATCTTTCCTTTTAAATTGAATATTGAATCCATTTATTAATTTATTTTTAAATTCAATACTTTAAATTCCAAATTCCAATTTGAAAAATAAGGTATTTATACTATTTGTTTTTTGAAATTCCAATATAGAAATGAAAATCCATATGTGTTTGATTCCTCGCTTTCGGAATTTGGAATTTCAAAATTTGGAATTTCACTTTCTGATGTTATCAATTAGTTCCAAAACTCTTATCGTTTCTTTTTCGATTGTGTCGTAAGCTTCATAATCCATTACTTTTTTGCTGATTAATTTGCTTCCCATTCCAACTGCAGAAACCCCAGCATTAAACCAAGTTTCAATACTTTGACGAGTAGTGTCTACACCTCCGGTTGGCATAAAAATTAGGTTTGGAAAAATATCTTTGATACCGCTCATAAAATCAGGTCCTAAAATATTTCCAGGGAAAAGCTTAATAAATTTTACTCCGGCGTTTTCAGCAGTAATAATTTCTGTTGGAGTCATACATCCTGGTGCGTACAAAACTTCTTTACCAATTAGGAATGAAGCAACTTCAGGAACGAAACCCGGACTTATAAAAAAATCAGCTCCAGCTAAAAAATAAGTTTCTGCCTGAGCTAAGTTTTTGATGGTGCCAATTCCTAATAACATTCCCGGCATTTCAGCATTTCTAATTTCAATTAATTTCTTAAAGTTGGAAAGCGCTTCTGGACCTCTGCTGGTATATTCTACAGCTCTTATGCCGCTATTATAGAGTGTTTTTAAAACAGCAATACTTTTCGATTCGTCCGCATTAAAATATAAAGGAAGCATTCCTTGTTTTAGAATCACTTCTATCGAATTTTGAATAGTACTCATGACTTATATTTTTACTTTAATTACAATCTTTTTCAATTCTCCTTCACCAATCATTGCTGTGTGTACATCCTCTGGAAATAATATGGCAAATTGTTTTTCCTGCATTTGAAAAAACGTATCTGGTGCATCATGAAAAAAGCGAACATCTCGTTCGTCGCTGTAATCGCCATTTGGATTTACACATTTTTCCCTTGGTTTCCAGGCAAAAGTTTCTGGTCCTTTGATTGAAATCTGAATGTCAATATTTTTATCATGGCATTCAAATCCTTTAACGGCTTCTTCTTTTGTATTTCCCTGTCCGACAATTACAATTAGTTTTAAACCTTCACCAATTTCAAATGTGCCTTCTTCAAGGTTTGCAATATCAGTTTGATTTACATAGTCGAATGCCTTTTTAAAGTTCGGATGCAGGCCGTAGTATTTTGCTGCATTATGGAGTGAATCTAGTATCATCTCGTTAGATAGTATTTTGGTTTTTAATAGTGTTTTTAGTTGATTAACAGAAAAAAGAATTGTTTTCTTACTGTTATGTGTATATTTGCGTGTGCGTACACGGTACTTTACAAATGTATGTAAAATGAAGTGTAAAACAACTTATTTTTGATAAAATAAATTAATTTTACCGCACTGCTTTTATTTTTTTAACTTAAAAAGAATCAATATCATAACAATTAAAAAAATTGCTGAATTAGCGAATGTTTCGCCGGGAACAGTTGATAGAATTATACACAAGCGCGGGCAGGTGGCGCAGGAAACTGTGGATAAGGTCAATGCAATAATTGAAGAGTTTGGTTATAAACGAAATATACTGGCAAGTAATCTGGCTTTAAATAAGAAATTTCATTTTGCTGTTTTTCTTCCAAAATCAGAAACTTTGGAATATTGGAAAAGTCAGGTTGATGGAATCGAAAAAGCAGCTGTTGAGTTTAGTAAATTCGGAATAGTCTTAGATTATTTTTTCTACGATTATAATCTTACATCTTTTAAAGAATCTTCGCAAAAAGTATTAGAATTTGATTGCGACGGACTTTTATTTGCACCCATTTTTTATGAAGATTCTGTTCGTTTTTTGAATGAATATCAAAAGAAAAATATTCCAGTTGTCATGATTGACTCCAATATTTCCGAAGGGAATGATCACGCGTATGTGGGACAGGATGCTTTTCAAAGCGGTTATTTGGCTGGAAGGTTAATTAGTTTTGCAGTAAAAAATGAAAGACAGGTTTTGATTTTTAAAATTACAAGAGAAATTGAAAGTACATCGGTTTATTTACAGCGTATCGACGGATTTTATTCTTATTTTAAAGATCATAACGAACTGACTAATTTTAAATTTTCTGAAGTGACTTTAAAAGATTCTAGAATCGATCAGTTGAGTTTGGAAATGTTTTCTGGCGTAAGCAGCATTTTTGTTCCAAATTCAAGAGCTTATATAGTTGCTGAATTTTTAGAAAAAAATAATATAAAAGGTGTTAGAATCATTGGTTTTGATTTGCTGAAAGAAAATATTGAATATTTAAACAAAGGCATAATCGATTTTTTAATTAACCAAAGACCCGAAGACCAAGGTTATATGGGGATTAATTATTTATACAAAAAACTGGTTTTACAAGAAGATGTTGAAAGCACCAATTATATTCCGCTTGAAATTATTTTAAAGGAGAATTATTTTCCTGTTAGGAACTAAAATTTTTCACGAAGTTTTTTCGATTATAAATTACGATCTCAATATTTTCACATAGCCCAGGGTTGAAACCGCGGGAGACGAAAGAGCAATGATGCATTGCGTTCTAACGATTGAAACAGCGAGAGACGAATCTGCGATGATGCATTGCGTTCCCACGGTTGAAACCGCGGGCTATATTTTATAATCAATTCTTAATTTTTACAATCAATGGATTATTAATTTTCTCAGCAAAAGAGGTTAAATAATTTTCCCATTCTTGTTTGGTTTGGAACGGACTTCCTTTTTTCCATCCAAAACCAACATAATAAACAGCCTTATTGTTTTTAACAGGGATGCTTCCATAGAGATTACTTAAATCTTTTTCATCGGTTACATGATTGTCAAAACTAATTAATGAACCTTTTGGAGCCACCAAACCTAAACCAATTTCAGAATCGTCAATTGGTTCCCAATAACTCAGCCATCCTTTTTTAAGATTTGTACCAATTGTGCCTTTTTTGTCGTGAAGTGTCAATCCCGCGGCAATAGTTTTAGTTCCTGTAATATTGATTTCGAAACGTGAAAGCTGACTTCCATAATCCAAACTAATTAATTTCGATTCGTTTATTTTATTGCCTTTAGCATCCCAGTCGGCGTAGGTTAAAATAAAACTGGTTCTAATTGGTCCATTTGTGATGGTTTTCCAACTGATAAAATTTTTAGAAAAATAATATTTTCCATCAACATTTACAGCAATTCCGCCCACACCGCGACTGTCGCCTACGTGAAAATTATCCAAACCTTCTCCCGTATCTTTATGGTATGTTCCAGTTCCGTTTGTGGCTTTTTCGTACCATTTATTAATAATTGGATAATCGACTCTTTTTAGCCATGCATCAATGCCACTGGTTAAAGTGCCGCCTGGAATATTCTCTTCTACCATTTTTTGTGCGACAGGGCCATAAGTCCTAAAAGCGACTTTATTATTTTCCCACGCATAATCATCCGTTCTTTCAGGAACAAATCTCGAATAGCAATTGATTGTTTTTGATGCCGAAGTATTTGTTCCACCTATAACTTGAAAATCCTGTTTAGAAGAAGCTTTTATTTTTGGCTGAAACAAAAGAACATCCATAATTCCGTCACCATCATTGTCTACTGTTTGTGTTTCTAAAAAGGAGTATGAACTTAAATCTTTTACAGCATAATCTTCCAGTTTTGCATTAGAATTTAAGCCGAGCATTTTTTTAGTTAATTCAATAGTTTCAAATTCTCTGTCAATCGACAAATTATTAGAAATCGTAATGATTTTATTTTGCGAAATCGCAGCTAAATTACCTGCAAGAATGGCGAGGAATAAAATATGTTTTTTCAAAATGTAGTGTTTTAATATTTTATATGCGGGTTTGATAGTATTCCATAAAAGTACAAATCGAAAATTAAATGAAAATACAAATAAGGTGTAATTCTGTACAGAAGCTTGTAAATCAGAAAGAAAACTTTAGAAAAAGAATAGATTATTTTTTCGTAAATTTCAATACTTGGCTTTTGTGCAAGTAAGAATTGTAATTAAATGAAAATCAACAAAAATGGTTAAATGTATTATTTTCGATTGTGATGGAGTTTTAGTCGATACAGAAAAAATAGGCAACGGAATATTGCTTGAAATGGCATCGGAGCACGGATTCAAAATGGAAATTGAAGATGCTTATCGCAGTTTTAACGGCCGTAATTTAAAAGATTGTTTTAGACATATTGAAGAAGCAATTGATCAAAAACTTCCTGAAAATTTTGAAACAGAATACCGTCAAAAAAGTTTTGAAGCTTTCAAAACGCAGGTTAAACCTATGGAAGGCGTGGTTGAATTTATAGAAAAATTAAAAATCCCCTATTGCGTAGCTTCCAGTGGCCCCGAAGATAAAATTAGATTAAATCTCGAAGTTGCCGGATTATTAGATAAATTCGAAAATAAAATATTTAGTTCCTATCAAATCAAGAGCTGGAAACCAGATCCAGGAATATTTCTGCATGCCGCAAAAGAAATGAGTTTTGATGTAAAAGATTGTGTCGTTTTAGAAGACAGTAAAGCTGGAGTAAAAGCAGGCGTTAGCGGTGGCTTTAAGGTGTATGGTTTTGCAAATGGTTTCAATAACGAAGATTTAGAAGAAGAAGGCGCGGTACTTTTTCATACCTATGAGGAATTATACGCTTTACTTAATTTTTAGCGTACACAAATATTATCTTTCGATAACAATAGGATAAACACAAGTTGTATTAGAATCGATAAAATTGCATTTCTATTTTTAGAATATAAAATTATAAATCGCCCATTTCTATACCTTAAACTATTTATGCGAATTAGAGTTATTTTATTATTGAATATATGTATCGTTTTTCTTTTTTCTATTTCTTCGATTAGCGCGCAGAAAAAACAAAATTTAAACGGAACACAAGTTGCTTTTTTATCCGATGTTCATCTGCAGGATTTGTTTGGAGAATTCTCAGATTCAGATTATCGAGGCATTCTAAACCCTAAGACAGGACAATATACATTGGTGCGAACAATGTCGTCGCAGCTTCATTCTACCCGAATTTTTAACGAAAATTATTTTGCTTTTTTAGCTGCATTAGAAGATATCGCCAAGCGAAAGATCAAATACGTGGCACTTCCGGGTGATTATACCGATGATGGTCAGCCCATTCACGTTCGCGGATTAGCCAGAATTTTAGAACAATACAGTAAAAAGTACGGAATAGAATTTTTTATTACGACAGGAAATCACGATCCAGTCGGCCCTTTTGCACAGGAATCGGGGAAAGAAGATTTTTTAGGAAAAGAAGGTAAAAGTCAGCCCATTTATAGCAAAGAAGGCATGTATAAGCCAAATTTAAACATAGAACAGCCTGTTGTTGTAACGGCCGATATTGCTAAAATGGGTTATTTGGGAATAACGGACAATCTTAAAGATTTTGGTTTTTATCCGAATAAGAAATATAAATTCTGGGCAACTCCTTTTTCAAAATATACCAGTGAAAATTACAGTTTTGATAAAGCTTCAGAAAGCGCATTGTTAACTAATCGTATTTACGAAGTGGAGCCAGGTTATCAAGTTCCAGATGTAAGCTATGTCGTAGAACCAATTGAAGGACTTTGGTTAATGGCTATTGACGGAAACGTTTACATCCCGAAGAAAAATGATGGAGATCCAAAAGATTCCAAAAGTTATTCTGAAGCAAGTACGGGCTATAATAATGTGCTTTCAAACAAAAAACATTTAATTAAATGGGTCGAAGAGATTTCGGCTCAAGCCAAAAAACAAGGAAAAACTTTAGTTGCCTTCAGCCATTTTCCTATGATTGATTTTAATGATGACGCTTCCGCAGAAATAAAAGAACTATTAGGCCCTAATAAATGGCAGTTAAACAGAGTTCCAGTTGAAGAAGTAGCGCAGCTTTTTGCAGATGCTGGATTGCAGATTCATTTTGGCGGACACATGCATATTAACGATACAGGAGTGCGTACAACTAAAAAAGGAAATACTTTGGTAAACATCCAGACGCCGTCGCTTGCCGCTTACATTCCAGCCTATAAATTACTTACGCTAAAAAAAGATAATGTAGTAGATATTCAAACTATTACAATCGACGAAGTTCCAAGATACGATGAACTTTTCGATTTGTATAAAATGGAATATCAATTTTTAGAAAGTCAGAAGTTCAAAGACATTTGGAATATCGACATTTTGAAAACCAAAAATTACCACGATTTTACCGATTTTCATTTGAAAGAATTAGTCCGTCTTAGATTTTTAAAAGACGATTGGCCTTCTGCTTTCAAGGATTTTATTTTAAACGTTTCTGCTCAGGATTTATTGGTTTTAGCAAACATACAATCTACCAAAGATTTTGATTTTATCTTAAAAAACAAAAGTCAATTTGAAAAAGAATGGAAAACAGCAGAAGAAAAAGCGACAGCGATTTTAAAGAAAAACAACCTCAAAAAAGAAGATTTTAATTGGACAGGAAATGATCTTTTAATTGACTTTTATCGTTTTAGAAGTGCCGATGAACTGGCTCTTGCCGATGTTTCAGAAAAGAGAGTGAAGACTTATCAAGTTTTATCAAAATTGATTTTAGATTCAAAAGACGAGACTTCTAAACCTTTGCAAAAACAAATGAAATTGTCCTTTATTATCTTCAATAAATTCATGCATGAAGTTCCTGCAGATCACTTTACTGTTGATTTGAAGACTGGAAAGATCAACCGAAAATAAGGCTGATCAATTGGGCGTGCCACCATCCCGATAAGAGGGCAAAAATACTTTGCGCTTATACGCCCTCTTATCGTGATGCTGTCGGGCTATTCGCACCGCGGCGGCGGTTTGCTGCTATCCCTCACGCAGCAAAAATCACAAGAAAATTTCGAAATTTATTTTTCAAAAAAACAAAGAAGTCAAATTGAATGATAATCAATGAATTATATAAAAAAGAATTTTATAGGCATTAAAAAACTATAAGAAACAAATGATAAAATATAATATCTAACTGCTGTATAATCAGTATATTTGAGTTGAATTTTTAAGTTTTACGTTAAGATTTTTCTTAAATAAAAATAAAATCGAAACAAATATTAAAATAACTCAAATAAGTATTACGCATTATGATACATCAAATAGATACCACAGATAATATTGTTGCCTTTAGAGCATTGGCAGAAGTAACAAAAGAAGATTTCTTAACAGCAGTTGTTCCCGCTGTTGAGCATTTGGTTAAGCAGATAAACGAAATTAATTTTTTATTGGTCTTGGATACAGATATTAAAAACTTTACGGCAGGAGCTTGGCTTGAAGATGCACTTCTCGGATTAAAACATTTGGGAAAATGGAATCGAGCAGCAATAGTTACAGATACAGAAGAAATTATATCTTTTACAAACGGATTTAGTTATATCGTTCCAGGAGAATTTCGCGGTTACAAAAAAATAGAATTTAATAAAGCTTTAAATTGGGTAGAAGGTAATATTTCTTAATTTGAGCAAATTCAGGAACATAAAAAAAGAGCACTAATAGTGCTCTTTTTTATGATATGAGATTGATTTTTAGTGATTGTATTCAATCCCACTGCTAGATTTAGCATCAATTTTATCTTTACTAACCTGATTGAATTTTTTATAGCAAGCTGATACTATTATAGGCAGTGCAATACTTCCTACAACAGCACTAGCTTTTGTATGACCTGTTTTTTTTAGAACTGCAGAAGCTAAAAGTGCACCAACTCCTGCGCATAGCATTTGTTTAACCGAAATATTAGGAGATTGACTCTCTGGTGTAATTCCGTGCAATAATGGATCTATGAAATTTAAATTCTCCATGATAATAATTTGTTTAGTTATACTTTTTAATTTTATTCTTTTTCGATTTCAGTTTCACTTTCGATTTTCTCGATTTCAACTTTTTCTTTTTTAATTGCCTGACGCAACAAAGCAAAAAGACTCATATAGACGTTTGCCATAAAAACCAGAGAAAACCCTGCCAAAATATAGCCCCGCCAATCATTTAACAAAAGTTTATAATCACAAAGAATCAAAAATGCGATTGTGACATAATGGCTAAAACAATACTCACAGGTAAAGAGGTAGAAGAACTTTCTAGTTACTAAAAATCTATCATTTTTAGAACGTCTGACACACCATTCGTGCGGTTCTCTAAAAATCTCTTCGTGTGTTACAGTCCAGCTGATGCAGGCAATTGGAATTGCTAAAACAAAAAGCCAGACAATTTGAGTTGCTATAGTCATAAATGATTCTTTTTATAAACCTCTATAAGCCAATTATCTTTTATTCTCTAGGATGATTTTCTGGATAATGCTCTGCATCAAAATCATCAAGTTCTTCTTCGTTGTCTAGGTCACCGTCCTTTTCGACATCATTTTCTAAATCTAATTCAGGATCGTATTCATCGTTCAAATCACTTTCCGTGTCATCATTAGTAATGGCATCATCTTCATTGATAATTCTTTCCTCATTCGGAATATTTTCTGCCTTTACAATTTCTTTATCAGAAGCGTCTTCTATGAAGTCGTTGTTACCAATATATTCTTCTTGATATTTATACGGATCTTCTGCAAGCGCATAGTTATCATTGTCAACTGGTGTATTTTGTTCGTAAACGTCGGGATCACTTTGTCCAAACTCTACATTATCTCTTTTAAGCTCTTGTTTGTATTCATCTTCAACTGAATAAGTTCCGTCTACAAGAGTATTTTGATCTATATAATCAGGGTCAAATTGACCATAATCATGGTTTTTTTGCTTTTCCATAATACTATTTTTTAGATTATTATTTTTTGCCTCGGAGTTCATAATATCATTATCTGCCCTTAATTTAATTATTGTTTACCATTAAAGGCTTTGACATTTTTACATGTTTTACAAATTTAACGAGGACATACAAAAAACTCCTTACAAGAAAATTAATTATAGCTGCATAATTAACAGTTACTTATAATATAATAATTGTAAGAAATCATGTAAGATCAGCATTCGACAAACATTTTATTTTTGATATAAAGGTTTAACCAAAATCTAAATCATATGGCATCTGAGAAAGTTACCGCCTGCTGTCAAGCTTTAATAACAAATAATTTGACGATTTCATTTGCAGAAAGTGCTTCTGCTGGAAAAATGTGTTATGAGTTTTCGACCGTTTTTAATTCTGGACGAATATTAATAGGAGGGATGGTATGCTATCATTCTTCTATGAAAGAAGACTTACTGCATATTCCTTGGGGAACTATAGAAAAGTATAGCGCAGAATCTGCAGAAGTTACACAACTAATGGCACAGAATTTTTATCGATATATAAATTCAGATATTTGTGTCGGTTTAACGGGACTTACCACGCCCGGCGGAAGCGAGACTGAAGAAAAACCCGTAGGAACTATTTTTATCCATATTATATTTTCAGATAAAGAAATAGCAAGACGTTTCGAATTTGATGGAAATCAAGAAAGTATAATAAATCAGGCTATTGATGCCGTCGCTGAATTGATTTTAGAAGAGATTTAAAATTTCATAATTATACACGCAAAGCCACAATGTTTATTCGTTGTGGCTTTTTTTTGGATAAAACGATTTGACTTAAAATGATATTTTAATGGCTTTTATGAGATATGTGAATTATTCAGTTAATAGAAATTTGCTGTAATTCAATTATGTTCTATCGGAAAATTTTATTAATGGAAATTATTTTTTATCGTTCTATAAAAAGCGTTTGATATATTATGGCCAACACCTATACACAAATACACGTACAATTTGTTTTTGCAGTAAAGTACAGAAAAGCATTAATTGCAAATGAATGGAAAGATAGATTGCATAAATACATAACTGGTATTGTTCAATCAAATCATCATAAAATGATTTGTATTAATAGTATGCCGGATCACATTCATATTTTTATAGGTATGCGTCCAACGCAATCTATTTCGTCTCTAATTCAAAATATTAAAACAGAGACTAGTAAATGGATTAAAGAAGAGAAACTGTCCAAAGGATTTGCTTGGCAAGAAGGTTACGGCGCTTTTTCGTATTCCAGAAGCCATGTTCCGAATGTAATTCGATATATCCAAAATCAAGAAGAACATCATAAAAAAGAAACATTTTTGGAAGAATATCAAAAACAGTTAAAAGCATTTGAAATAGAATATGATCTTCAATATATTTTTAAAGAGCCAATTTTATAATCCCAAACGTCCCTACGGGACGAAACGAAAAAAAACATATTTTTTTCTACCAATGAGATGTTCCTATGGAACATGTTTTTGGTTTAATTTTTTTTTAGAAGAAGAGGAAATTAATACGATGATTCTATTTTAAGCAATATTAATAATTGTTCCGTAGGAACATTTCATTGGTATAAAATTGAATATTTATCCGTTTTTTCGTTCCGTAGGAACGTTTGAATTATTAATTATTTAAATGTCAATAAATTAAAAACAATCAATTTTGTAAACCAAACGTCCCTACGGAACGACACAAAAAAAAATGTTTTTTTTCTACCGACGAAATGTTCCTATGGAACATTTTTTTATTTTTTAATTGTTGTTAAATAAATAGAATAACAAGAAATTAATACAAGGATTCTATTTTGAGCAATATTAATAATTGTTCCGTAGGAATATTTCATTGGTAGAAAATTGAATATTTATCCGTTTTTTCGTTCCTTAGGAACGTTTGAATTATTAATTATTTAAATGTCAATAAATTAAAAACAAACAATTTTGTAAACCAAACGCCCTGCGGGGCGACACAAAAAAAAATGTCTACCGACGAAATGTTCCTATGAAACATATTTTTATTTTTTAATTGTTGTTAAATAAATAGAATAACAGGAAATTAATACGAGGATTCTATTTTAAGCAATATTAATAATTGTTCCGTAGGAACATTTCATTGGTAGAAAATTGAATATTTGTCCGTTTTTTTCGTTCCGTAGGAACGTTTGAATTATTAATTATTTAAATGTCAATAAATTAAAAACAATAAATTTTGTTAACCAAACGACCTTATGAGACGAAACAAAACCTATGAAATGTTCCTATCGAACAGAAATTACTATCTAAAATCACTTTTTAATATAAAGCGTCCCATTTTTTATAGACGTTTTATTTAATTTCCCCTTTTCGTATAATTCTTCTAGAATAATTTTTGCATCATTAACAGAAATATCGTGGATTACAGCACACTCTTTTGGCGCCAGCGTAGGATATATTTCAAACAAGGCTAAGGTATTTGTATTTGAAATGTTTTTCTTTTTAGCTTCTGGAAATAAAGCTGACAAAGCATTTTCATAAGAAGCATAAGGCTTAGAACCGTAAACGGTTAATTTATTATTGTTTGCATCAGCGAAAAACAAAGTTGGAAAACCTCTTACTGCAAGAGTTTTTCCATAATTTAAATCTTCTTGAAAAAGTTTTTTGGCATCACCATCATAGTCAGCTTTTAACTTTTCTATATCAAGGTCAGCAATTTTCGCAGCTTCGACTATGTTTTCCCATTTTGCTATGTTTTTCTTTTCGAGATATAATTTTTCACGAAGGATTCTCATAAACTTTACCGCCTTTTCTTCACTCTGGATTTGTGCTGCCTTGAAAGCTATACATGACGGATAAGAAGAATCTAACGGATCTTCAAGCCAGACATCTCCATCAATCGGCATTTCATAATGTAAACTAGCTTCATCCCAATGATGTGCAACGTCGGAAGGTTTACTAATGCGGCCACTGTTGTAACTCCAATCTGGAAGCAGACCGCCCATTCTGTACTCAATGTCAAAATAATCGCCATATTCTAGTTTTAGTTTTCTAAGCTGCGGTTCAATTCCCCAACAAGAGGAACAAATAGGATCTGTGTAATAAATGATTTTTATTGGTTTATTTTTGGTTAAAATATTGGCCGTTTCAATAGATTTTTCACTTATAGGCATTTCACACGTCCCAGTTACAGGATCGCACAATAATGGATTTGTTTGACTTTTACTCATTTTTGAATTCATTTGCGATTGACAGCTTGTGCTGTAAATCAAGATTAACAACAGCGACAGTATTTTCATAGACGTTTTTATACACTATCGAAATTTAAATTTCTTACAAATTTCCTTTGAATTTTGTAACGAGTCAATTAGTCAAGAAAACATGACTAGAAAATAATTCAAACTTTAATGAATTATTATTTTTATAAAAAGTTAGAAATCGATTTATAAAGTAATTGCAATCTTACAATTAATTATGTATTTTCACATTTGATAAAAATTTAAAAGCCTCAAATGAATTATATCCAAAAGATTAAACGCCTTTACGATCTTTCTGAAAACAAAAACTACGGATTTTCAGAAAATCAAATTCTTACTCTTGAGAAAAAACTCGACATAGAACTTCCCATAAAATTTAAAGAATATTATTTAGAATTAGGTATAGAAGAAAATCTTAATTATAGCTTTAATAGACTTTTAAAGCCTGAAAATGAAATAGGATTTTCAGATGATAGCTTTCTTGTTTTTTATGAAGAACATCAAAACGTGGCTTTCTGGGGAATTAAAAAAGAAGACTTACTACAGGGTAATCCGCCAATCTACGGCAATTATGATACTGTTGAAAAATTGCATTGGGAAATTGAAACTTCATCAATTGAAAACTTCTTTTTATTAATGGCTGTTTTTAATGGGACTTTGGGCGGACTTCCATATAATGGAAACTATTTTGGAGAAGTCGATCCAGAAATTGTAAATTTTATTGCAGCAAATTATACTCTAATTTCTGAAATCAGTAAAGAAAATCAAAAAGTTTATACCGATCAATTTTACGATGTAATTATTCTTTCTTTCGATAAAGATACTAATTGCAGTGGTGCTTTTATCGGAACCAGTAATCAAGAACGTTTTGATTCTATTCTGGAGCAGTTGGATATCGATTGGTCCTATCTTTCCTATGATGATGAAGAAGATCATAATGAAGAGCAGCTCTAATAAACTTTTTTTGAGTTGAAGAAAAAATAAATAAAGTTGACTATAAAATTAAACCAAATGATACAACAGACATTTGATATTATTGAACTTCGTCCTGGAACAAAACATTACTATGGAGACAGTTTAGAAATGCCGGATATATTATTAGAAGATGGTTTGCTGGTGAAAGCGGGCACGATTGATATTCCTATAGGACATTCCCGTTACGGCGGACCAATTGCAGATCTTCCAAAAGATTTTGAATATCCAAAAGATCTACGTTTTGCAGCTCAGCTGGATTTGAAGAAAATTGCACCGCATGATCCATCTGGACTTTTACCTAAAACGGGACATCTATTCTTTTTTGCCGATATAATAAAAGATAAAGGTATGGTTGTATATGCCGATGTTGAAAACGATGAATTGGTAAGAGTAGTAAAAGATCATGAAGATCATTTTTTTGAGGGAGTTTTGATAAAAGAAGTTTTTGCTGCAACAGAAAAACTTTCTAGTCGTTACCGACAGCCTGAAGATGATTACGAGGAAGATGATGCCAATGAAGATGGAGTATTATGGGACTATTTTCAGGGAAGTGAAACTTCTAAAATTTTCGGAATTTTTACACATTGCCAGTTGCACGAAGAAGAAATATTAGAAATTGTTAATTCTAATAAAGTAGTATTACTGCAAATTGGAGAAAACGGATTTAATGAAGAAGGTGTATTTAGTGTATTAATTGAAGAGGAGGATCTTAAGGAACTAAATTTTAATAATTGTAGTTTTTACTGGGGACAATCTTAAATACGAAAAGCTAATATTATGATTAAAGATTTAGGTTACGGTTATAAAATCATTGACAATAGTTTTATACTTTTTTATGAGAGTGAAGTCTTTAAGAAATTTTATAAAATTATCGACTTCGAGAACTTTAAGATTATTGCAAATAATGCTGAAACAGTTGATGATTATGCTTCTACGATTTATTTCGCAGATAAAAATCATATTTATTTACAGAGTGCATTTTGTAGTTTTTGTATTTTAGAAAATGCAGATCCAAAAGATTTTAAGGTGATTGATATTGATAAGGGATATGTTTTTTCAAATGGAAATTATTACCGCCATAATGATCAAATGCCTTTTGATTGGAGCAAAGCCAACTATATAAATGATTACTATGCTGAGGCTGATAACAAATTATATTTTGCAGATATAAATTTGGTTGAGAATGTTAATATCGAATCATTTACTGTTCCCTATCCAGAACGTATTGGAAATCTAGGAATGGATAAAAATTATGTATTCTTTAAAGGGAAAATAATTCCCGACGCAAATCCAAAAACCTTTAAGATTTTGGAAGGTTGTTTGGATGGAACATATTATCTGGAATGTGATAATGCTTTTTATGCTAAAGATGATAAACTTGCTTATTTTGTGAGAACCATTAGCAATGAGGTAAAGGTTATCAAAAGCAAAAGTCTGAATGATTTTCATTTTAAAGTGATAGACGAAAGAGGTTATGCCTTCGATAAAGAATACAGCTATTATATGGGGAAAAGAACCAAACTTTAAATTAAATATCAACTATTTTAATACCATCTATCTTTATTTGATGCCATTAAACTTTTATTAACAAAAAGTAAGATTTCATTATTTTATATTTGTAAGGCACAACATAACACTAAAGCTTTCAAGCTCATGAAAATCAAGTCTTTTCTTTATATATTTCTATTTAGTATTTTTTCCGTTTCAGGGTTTAGCCAGAATGTAAAGCTTTTAACTATCGATCAGTTAAATGAGAGAATTCAAAACGGAAAAGACAGTACTTATGTGGTCAATTTTTGGGCAACTTGGTGCGCTCCGTGTATAAAAGAGTTACCTTATTTTGAAAAACTAAGTGCAGAAAATAAATCAGATAAACTGGCTGTTTTATTGGTAAGCCTTGATTTTAAATCAAAACTGACTTCAAATGTTATTCCATTTGTGAAAAAGAAAAATTTAAAAAGCCAAGTTTTTCTATTAAACGAAAGCAGTCCGCAAGAATTTATTGACCGAATAGATCCAAGCTGGTCAGGAAGTATTCCAGCCACGCTTTTCATTAAGGGCGACAAGCGAAAATTTGTTGAAAGTGAATTTACATACGAACAATTAATAACTGAATATAAAAAACTATAAATCCGAAAACCATGAAAAAAATAATCTTATTAGTAGCATTGGCATTTTCTGCCTTTCTTTCTCAGGCACAAAATGCAGTAACCCTAAAAGCGGGTGATAAAGCACCAGATTTTAAACTAAAAAATGTAGACAACAAAGAAGTTTCTTTTGGAACTTTCAAAGACGCAAAAGGTTTTATCGTTGTTTTTACCTGTAATACATGTCCGTATGCAATTGGTTACGAACAAAGAATTATCGACTTAGATAAAAAATTCAGACCGCAGGGATATCCAGTAATTGCAATTAATCCAAACGATCCTGAGGCTTCTACAGCAGATACTTTTGCAAAAATGCAGGATTTGGCAAAAGATAAAAAATATCCTTTTCCATATTTATTTGACCCAGGGCAAAAAATTACAGACGAGTATGGAGCAAAACGCACACCGCATGTATTTATCGTTTCTAAAACGGCAAAAGGAAATGTTGTAGAGTACGTTGGAGCAATCGACAATGATCCAGAAGGAAATAAAGCAGACAAAGTAAAATATGCTGAAGAGGTTATTGCGTCTTTAAAAAGCGGCCAAAAACCAGCAGTTACACAAACTAAAGAAATTGGCTGTACTGTAAAAAGAAAAGCAAAAGCTTAAAAAATATGTTTTGTAAAGTTTCAGGTTTTAAGTTTCAAGTTGCTCACTTAACGTCTAAACTGAAACTTGAAACAAAATAATTCATAAAATACGAAACGCCCCAATTGGGGCGTTTTTTGGCATGTATAATGAACAAGTTTACTTAATTCTGTTTTTTATCAATCTTGTAAAGTCTTCCTTGATCAGTTACGGCGTATAATGCTTCATCTTTTCCTTGTGTAATATCTCTAAATCTTTGTCCTTCTCCGGCCAATAATCTTTCTTCTCCAGCCACTTTATTGTCTTTAATTGCTAAACGAACAATATGTGAACCGCTTAAAGAACCTATAAAAAGATTATTCTGCCATTCAGGAACACGGTTTCCTGCATAAAATGTCATACCACTTGGCGAAACAACTGGGTCCCAATAATAAACTGGTTGTTCCATTCCGGTCTGCTGTGTAATACCATCACCAATTTTGGCTCCTCCATATTCAATTCCGTACGTAATAGTTGGCCATCCGTAGTTTGCTCCAGCAGTAATTCTGTTAAGTTCGTCACCACCTCTTGGTCCATGTTCACTCTGCCATAATTCTCCAGTTGTTGGATGAATAGCCAATCCCTGCGGATTTCTATGTCCAATAGTGTATAATTCTGGTAAAGCTCCCGTTTGTGTAAATGCTGGATTTCCAGAAGTAGCTTGACCTCCGGTTGTAATACGTACAATTTTACCCAAACTGCTGGTTACAGCCTGTGCAAGCGGACGCGTTTGTAAAACAGATCTTTCGCCAATACTTACAAATAAATTTCCACTTTTGTCAAATAAAACACGGCTTCCGTAGTGAAGTGTACTGCTGTTTGGCGTGTTAGAACGATAAATTACGGTTACATTTTCAATTGCGGCATCGTTATTTGCCAGTCTTCCTTTAGCGACAGCGGTAATATTACCACCAGCAACAGCTTCAGAAAATGTCCAATAAATCATTCGGTTAGTTTCAAAAGCAGGATCGAGGCAAATGCCAAGTAAACCACCTTGATCTGCTGGATTTACTGCTGGTACTCCTGTTAAGGCAGTACTAATTACTCCAGCTTGTGTTACAATTTTTATGTTACCTGCTTTTTCTGTTACTAGAAGGCGACCGTCAGGAAGATAGGCAACTCCCCAAGGAGCGCTTAAACCGTTGGTGATAACTTTAGATTCAATTTCTGTTGTAGTTTGAATGCTTCCTGCGCGTGTTTGTCCAGAAAATGCGGGAGTGTAAGTTGTATTTGCTGTACCAGTTTCTACAGGCGGACCAGTTGGTCCAACGTTGGTATCATCATTATTATCATTGTTGGAACAGCTGCTTAAAGCTAAAATTCCAGCAAGAAGAAAAATACTTTTTTTGATTATCATAATGCTTCATTTTAATGGTTAGAAAATAATTTTTGCATTATCCCAAACACATCAAAAGAGAATATTTTTTGAAGAGAATTACTAAATAAAGAGGTTTGCTTTAAGAGTAATTCTCCAGTTTTATTTTCAATTAATATTGCCTAAATGCTAACGCCATTTTTATGAAGCAAAATAATTTCAGAATGGAAATTAAACTTCTTTTGGAAAAGCATCTAGTGGGACATGCACTATTTTTAACGGAAAAACGCTGCAAAATATTGCTGGTAAGAATTAGATTGTTTTTTATTTGTAGAAAATTTAACAATCTAATTGTAAAATTTAGTAAGTGGGAAGCCCCGCTTTTAAAGGAGTTTTTACAGACTTTTTAGTTTCTTCATGAAAATTGGAAAAACTTCATTTAATTCGTCAAAAAGAGGATTTTTTCGATTTTTTAATTTGATTTCGCTGAATAATTTTAATCCCAAAGCAAATTGAACAGCCTCTGATTGATCGGCAAAAATGTTCTTTTCTTTGATTTTTTCAATGATATTAAAAATTTCATCGTGATTGTCAAATTCGATTCCTAGTTCTTTTGCAGGCTCAGTTTCGCCGTTTGCATATTGCTTAAGACTTAATGTCAAGTAATATTTGTTTGATCTTTTTTCCATTTTTTTTATAATTATAATTTTATTTAAGCCATTTATCGACAACTATTTTAAAGGCTTCTTTGTATTGCTCGCCAACGGTAATTTCTATTTTATCTATAAAAATTGAATTTTTACTAATAGCGCTGATCTTATCGAGAGAAACGATAAAAGAACGGTGAACGCGCATGAATTTTGAAGACGGTAGTTTTTCCTCCAAAGCTTTAAGTGAAATAAGGGATAAGAGAGCTTTTTGAGAATCTTCAAGATGTACTTTTACATAATCTTTCAAACTTTCGATGTAGCAAATATCTTTCAGTGAAATTCTTACCCATTGATATTCGACTTTTAAGAAGATAAATTCATCATCGGCCGCGATGTTTTGAAACTGATTATTAGCTTCTTCAGATAATTGTAGAACCTTGCTGGATGCACGCAGAAATTCTTCGTAGCTAAAAGGTTTTAAAAGATAATCAACGGCATTTACTTTGTAACCTTCAATTGCGTAATGATTGTAAGCAGTTGTAAAAATGATTTTTGGTAATGGCCCAGCTTGATCTTGTATAAGTCTGGCGAGTTCCATTCCCGTTAAATTGGGCATATTAATATCTAAAAAGACGATATCTGGTTTCGTTTCCCGAATGACGCCCATAGCCTCTACAGCATTGTCACAGGAAGCAATTAATTCTAAAAAAGGAGTCTGTTGTATAAACGTTTCTACGAGTTTTAAAGCCAGCGGTTCATCATCTACTGCTATACATTTTAATATGGTCATTGCTCTAAAGTTATTTTCAATTTAATTTTATATGTTCCGTGATCGGTAACTCCAAAAGTAATAACATGATGATTTGGGTAAATCAAATGTAATCTTCGTTTGGTATTTGTTAAACCAATGCCGCCTTCATCAGAAACTTTTGTTTTTTCGAAGAAAGTATTTTCTACTTCAAATTCAAGCTCAGTATCTTTTTGTGAAAGTTTAATGTGTATTTCGCTTTTATCAGTGGCATGAACCCCGTGTTTAAAAGCATTTTCTACTAAAGGTAATAATAACATTGGAACAATTGGGTAGTCGTGCAGTTTTTCAGGGATTTCTGTAGTAATAGTCAATTTCCTGTTGGCACGAAGTTTCATTAAAGCAATAAAATCTTTTAGAAATTCTACTTCCTTTAATAAAGTTGTTCTTTCTCCTTCGGTACTGTACAGTAAATATCGCATCATACGGCTTAAAGTATGCAGTGCATTTCTAGAATCTTCTATATCGGTATAAGTAAGCGAATAAATACTATTAAGTGAATTAAAGAAAAAATGCGGATTTATCTGTGCTTTCAACATCGCTAATTCTGCCACTGTTTTATCTTGTTCTAATTTTTGTTTGTGCTGTGCGGCTTTCTGCCAATATTGCAGCATTGCCCAGCTGGTACTTATTCCTAAAACTAAAAGCGTAAGGGTAAAAACGTAATTATCGAAATAAGGATTTCTGTATTTTGTAAAACCAATTGCCTTACTAATTTGATTGTGAAGATCTGTTTGAGAAGTATAAAAATAGGCAATTATCTGCATGCTGAAAATCGCTGAAAATGCCCAAAATAAGAATAGTGATGTGTTGTCTTTAATGATGGTTTTAGGGACAATAATTTTTGCTGTGGAATAAAAAACAACAATCAGTAAAAATAGAATAATACTCTGCCAAAGCCAAAATGCTGACGGAAGCACTACATTCCAAGTTAGGGGAATATAAAACAGCATAAGATACCCTAGTAAAAACCATCCCAGTATGTGTAATCCGGTAAATAAATAGGGTCTAAAGAAGGTTGGTGTCATTGCAATTTGTGATTTTAATGGCAATATTACAGTTTATTTGAACGTAAATTTTGAGCAATCGCCCAATGCGGATTCAGAGTCTCTAAAAAGCATTTTAGAGCCGATAAGTCAAAAATTAAACACTTGTTTAATATTTTAAAAAAACCATCGGTTGTGAAGCTACCTTTATCGATTATTTTTTACTCTTCGTCTATTTGAAAATTTTTGCTTGTTATATTTTACTTATTTTGTATTCATATAATCGATAATTACACATTTTTCACAATGAATAAGCAATCATTTTTAAGTATTCTCGCAGCATCAATTATTATCGCTTCTTGCGGTAAAAATGATAAATCGGCTCAGGCCGGCGGCGCACCACAGATAAAAGAGTATAAGACTGTGACATTACAGCCGGAATCAGCTACATTAAACAGCGATTTTCCAGCTAGTATTCAAGGACAGCAAAATATAGAAATCCGTCCAAGAGTTGAAGGATACATTGATAAAATTTTTGTAGATGAAGGAGCAGTTGTAAAAGCTGGACAGCCTTTATTTAAAATCAGTGCTCCAGAATATGAGCAGCAAGTAAGAACGGCTACAGCTAGTATTAAAAGTGCTCAAGCAGATTTAAGCGCTGCTAAATTGGCTGTAAATAAAGTAAAACCTTTGGTTGAAAAAGGAATCATCAGTAAATACGATTTAGAATCGGCACAATATACTTATGAGTCGGCTCAGGCAAATTTAGCACAAGCAAATGCTGCTTTAGTAAATGCTAAAACCAATTTAGGATATACAACCGTTACAAGTCCTGTAAATGGAGTTGTAGGTTCAATTCCATTTCGTTTAGGAAGTTTGGTAAGTTCTAATACAGCAGATCCTTTAACAACAGTTTCAAGTATTGGAAATGTTTATGCTTACTTCGCAATGAACGAAAAAATGCTTTTGAACTTTACTCAAAACAATACTACAGGAGCATCTCTAGCACAAAAAATCAAAAGTATGCCGGCAGTTTCTTTATTGCTTTCTGATGGATCAACTTATGATGAAAAAGGGCATATTGAAACTGTAAACGGATTGATTAATACAGAGACAGGTTCTGTTAACATTAGAGCGCGTTTTCCAAATTCAAAAGGAATTATCAGAAGCGGAAGCAGCACAACAGTTCGTATCCCAACTGATGTGAAAGATGCTATAATTGTACCGCAAAGTGCGACTTTTGAACTTCAGGATAAAATTTTCGCTGTAGTTTTAGGAAAAGACGGAAAAACAAGAAATGCTAATATTACGATCCTTGACAATTCAGCAGGAAATTATTACGTAGTAACAGAAGGCTTAAAAGCAGGAGACGAAATTGTATTAGAAGGAGTAGCTTCTTTAAAAGAAGGAAGTGAGATTAAAGCTCAAAATCAAAAACCAGAAACGGTTTATGCTGACTTAAAATAAAAAAAATGTTTAAAAAATTTATACAAAGACCTGTACTCTCGACGGTAATATCTGTTATTATTGTCATTTTAGGTGTTTTAGGCCTAATTGAGTTACCTATTTCTCAATATCCAGATATTGCACCGCCAACCGTAAACGTGGCAGCAAGTTATACAGGAGCCAATGCAGATGTGGTACTAAAAAGTATTGTAATTCCGTTGGAAGAGCAGATTAATGGTGTAGAAAACATGACTTACATGACTTCTACAGCAACTAATGATGGTAACGCTTCGATCAAAATTTTCTTTAAAGTAGGAACAAATCCTGATTTAGCAGCGGTAAACGTTCAAAACAGGGTTTCTAGAGCAACAAGTTTATTGCCGGTTGAGGTAACTCAGGCGGGGGTTACAGTAACAAAGAGTCAGAGTAGTAACTTATTGATTTTCTCTTTATACAGTGATGATAAAGCTTACGATCAGACGTTTCTTCAAAATTATGCTAAAATCAACCTTGTACCGCAGATTCAGCGTGTAGTTGGGGTGGGAGACGTAACCGTATTTGGTGCAAAAGATTACTCTATGAGAATCTGGCTGAAACCAGATATAATGCAGCAATACAAATTGATTCCAAGTGATATTTCGGCTGCTTTGGCAGAGCAGAATATCGAAGCGGCACCAGGTAAATTTGGTGAAAATGGAGATCAAGCTTTTCAATATGTAATTAAATACAAAGGTCGTTTAACAAGTGCTCAGGAATTTGAGGATATTGTTATCAAATCTGTTGGAAACGGACAAATGCTTCGTCTTAAAGATGTTGCTAAAGTTGAGTTAGGATCTTTGAGTTATTCATCAACAATTAAAACAAACGGTGTTGAATCGGCAGCGATGGCAATCAGCCAGACTCCTGGATCTAATGCACGTGACGTAATTATCAATTCTAAAAAGTTGATTGAAGAAGCAGCAAAGAGTTTTCCAAAAGGAATGAAATATACCATTATGGTGGATGTCAACGAAAATTTGGATGCCTCTATTGAAAAAGTAATTCACACCTTGATCGAAGCCTTTATATTAGTTTTCATCGTGGTATTTATTTTCCTTCAGGATTTTAGATCAACATTAATTCCAGCTATTGCGGTTCCAGTTGCGATTGTAGGAACATTTTTCTTCCTGAATTTATTCGGATTTACCATTAACTTATTGACGCTTTTTGCGATGGTTCTAGCCATTGGTATTGTGGTCGATGATGCAATTGTCGTCGTCGAGGCCGTTCACGCGAAACTCGATACCGGTTATAAATCGGCTAAAAAAGCGACTATTCATGCAATGGACGAAATTTCAGGAGCGATTATTTCGATTACATTAGTAATGGCTGCGGTATTTATTCCAGTAACTTTTATTACTGGTTCGACAGGGGTTTTCTATAAACAGTTTGGTATTACACTGGCGGTTGCGATTATTCTTTCTGCAGTAAATGCCTTGACGCTGAGCCCTGCTTTGTGTGCCCTTTTACTAAAACCGCATGCAGACGATCATAAACATAAAAGTTATTTACAGCGTTTTTATACCTCATTTAACGTTGCATTTGATAATGTAACCGAAAGATACAAACGTTCAGTAAGTTTCCTTTCTGTAAAAAAATGGATTGTATTAGCTTCTATTTTGATTGCTGGTTTGGCCTTATTTTATATGATGAAAACTACGCCGTCTGCTTTCGTTCCTTCGGAAGATCAGGGAACTGTTTTTGCTAACATTAGTTTACCGCCATCAGCTTCTATGGAACGTTCTGATATAATGGCTAAAAAAGTAGACAGTATTGCGAAGACTATTCCAGGAGTTAGAAATACACTTCGCATTGTGGGGCAGAACTTTACAGCAGGTGCGGGTAGTGCCTACAGTATGGTTATTGTGAAGTTATACCCTTGGGATCAGCGTGATTTAAGTGTTGATGACGTAATTGGACAGCTTTTCGCTAAAACAAGCGGTATTCGTGAAGCTAGTATCTTCTTTATTTCGCCTCCAACCATTCAAGGTTTTGGTCAAAGTGGTGGATTCGAATTTCAATTACAGGATAAAGGAGGACATAGTACAGCTGAGTTCTTTAAAGTAAATAACGAATTCCTTGCAAAACTAGCAGAACGTCCAGAAATACAATACGCGACAACGCCATTTAATCCTGGATTCCCTCAGTATATGATGGATATTAATTTAGCGAAAGCGAAAGATGCAGGAGTTTCTGTAAACACGATTTTGTCAACCATGCAGGGTTATTATGGTGGATTGTATGCTTCGAATTTCAACAAATTCGGAAAACAATACCGTGTAATGATTCAGGCAGCACCAGAGTTTAGAACAAATACACAAGGATTAAATAAAATATTTGTTCGTAATAGTGCAGGAAATATGGCGCCAATTACCGAGTTTGTAAAAATGACGAGAGTTTTTGGACCAGAATCTATTTCGAGATTTAACTTATTTACGTCTATTGCAATTACAGGAGCACCAAAACCAGGTTACAGTTCTGGAGATGCTATTAAAGCTATTCAGGAAGTTGCTGCAGAAAATCTGCCGGCAGGTTATGGTTATGAATTCTCTGGATTAACACGTGAGGAATTAGCTTCTGGAAGTGAAACGATTTTCATCTTTATTTTGTGTTTGGTTTTCGTTTACTTCTTATTAAGTGCTCAATACGAAAGTTATATTCTTCCGTTTGCGGTATTATTCTCCATTCCGTTTGGATTGGCTGGAGCTTATTTATTCTCGATTATTTTCAAATTGAATAGTAATATTTATTTACAGATTTCCTTGATCATGTTGATTGGACTTCTTGCCAAGAACGGTATTTTGATTGTCGAATTTGCTTTGGACAGAAGACGTAAAGGTCTGCCAGTTGTACAAGCAGCAATCGAAGGAGCCGTAGCACGTTTACGTCCAATTTTGATGACCTCTTTCGCCTTTATTTTAGGACTTGTTCCGTTGATGTTTGCTTCTGGAGCAGGTGCAGTTGGTAACAAATCCATTGGTACTGGAGCCGTAGGAGGTATGTTAATCGGAACCATTTTAGGAGTATTCGTTATTCCGGTTCTATTTATCATATTCCAAAATTTACAGGAAAAAATAAGCGGTCCCGCAAAGGATGGTTATGACGACGACGATGATGATGAAGAGGAAATTCATTTATTAGAAGCTCATAAAGAGTAAAATTTAATTAAAAACAGAGATGACGAATAGTTCAAATAAATATATTCTTATGGTAATTACAGCCGCACTTTTAAGTGCGTGCTCGATTACCAAAAAGTACGAACGCCCAACTACACTCTCGACAGATAAGCTTTATCGTGATGAGGTTTCTACCGATTCAACTACGATTGCTAATATGCCGTGGCAGAGCGTTTTTAAAGATCAAAAACTAAATGCATTAATTCAGAAAGGTTTAGATCAAAATCTTAACCTGAAAAATGCCATTGAGAATATTGTGCAGGCACGAGCTTCTTTACGTCAAAGTAAGTTAGCTTATTATCCAACATTACAATTGGATGCAAATGCAACACATACGAAGCAATCTGAAGCTGGACTTAACTTTCCTCCGGGAATTAATATCAATACTTTAACGACAACGTATAAGTTAGGTTTAAGTACTTCTTGGGAAGCTGATATTTGGGGAAAACTAAGCAGTTCTAAAAGAGCGGCTTTGGCATCTTATTTAGCAACAGATGCAGCAAAACAGGCAGTTCAAACACAATTAATTTCAGATATTGCTAACAATTATTTTTTATTGTTGTCATACGATGAATCATTAAAAATCACGAAAGAAACATTAGAAAGCCGTATCAAAAACGTGGAAACAATTAAAGCTTTAAAAGAAGGTGCAATTGTTACAGGTGCTGCGGTTGTTCAAAGTGAAGCAAACCAACATGCAGCTGAAGTTTTAATTCCAGATTTGAAGCAAAGCATTCGTGAAACGGAAAATGCCCTAAATATTTTATTAGGACAAGCTCCAGGACCAATTGACAGAGGTGAAATTGGAACACAGGTTATTCCAGAAACTCTTGCTGTTGGAGTACCTTCTCAACTGTTGGAAAATCGTCCAGATGTCCGTCAAGCGGAATTTAATTTCAGAGTGGCTTTTGAATCAACAAATTTGGCTAAAACTTATTTTTACCCAAGTTTAACTCTTACTGCAAGCAGCGGATTCTCGAATTTAGAGTTGAAAGACTTTTTTACCAATTCGATTTTTTACTCTATAATTGGAGGTTTAACGCAGCCCATTTTTAATCAGGGATTGAATAAAATGAGATTGACAACGGCACAGTCACAACAATTACAGGCTTACAATAATTTTCAGCAAAGTCTTTTAATCGCTGGTCAGGAAGTTTCAAACGCCTTGTATTCGTATCAAATGGCAGTTGAAAAAGAAGATTCAAGACAAAAACAAATTGATGCTTTAGAAAAAGCGGTTGATTTTACACAACAGCTTTTGGAATATAGCTCGGCTACGAATTATACAGATGTATTGACTTCAGAGCAAAATCTTTTGACAGCACAATTAAATGGAATCAATGATAATCTTCAAAAACTGCAAGCTTTAGTTAATTTATACAGAGCTTTAGGTGGAGGATGGAAATAAAATGATCTGATTTTTTGAAAAAAATGGCCGTTTGTCGTTATAATTCTGTCTTTGGTCTAAATAATATTTAGTATCCATAAATTATATATAATTTTGGACAATAAGATAAATAATTGAATTCACATTTATAGGCGATAAAGTTCCACAACATCATAATTAGATGATCGCTTGATTTTTAATAAAAACATGACTAAAAAAGCCTCAGAAATGAGGCTTTTTTTTATAGAATGTATATCGGTTGAAAAGTACTATTCGTCGATTAGTTTTACCGTTCTGTATAATGAATGCGCTAACCTTAAATATTGGCATTACTTTAGATTCATATCTACTAAATTAATATTTAAAATCTAAAAACATGAAAAAGTTAGTATTTGCCTCAGTGCTCTTTATGAGTGTATTTTTCGCCCATGCGCAAGTGTCCGTTAATGTAAATATTGGAACTCCGCCAAATTGGGGACCACAAGGTTACGATGACAGCAGATATTATTACCTGCCAGATATCGATGTTTATTATGACGTAAATCAAAGTTCCTTTATCTACGATAATGGAGGAAAATGGATCAGAGAAAAAAGACTTCCTTCAAAATACAGACAATATGATTTGTATTCAGGTTACAAAGTTGTTTTGACTGATTATAGAGGAGATTCTCCGTACTCATATCATACCAAACACAGAGCAAGTTATCCAAAAGGTTATCATGGAAAACCTCAAAAAAACAGAGGAGAAAAACCAGTAAAATATGCTAAACCAAAAGGACAGCAAAAGCAGGATAATAAAAATAATAACAAAGGAAATAAAAACTCCAAACAACAGTCAGACAAAAACCACGATCATTCTAATGGCAAACACCGTTAGTCCTTAAACATGACTAAAAAGAAACGCCTCCAATTTTTGGAGGCGTTTTTGATTTTATAAAGAAGTCCCAGAGGGACGTTATATTTATAGAAGCGCATTTTCTCACAACATAAAAGCCTGTGGAAGGCGAAATATATTAAGTGTATACAAATAATATATTCAAATATAGCCTGCGGTTTCAACCGCGGGAATCGTGTGGGGATAATGATTCATCTTATAAGAGTATTATATCGCTCCTCTGAAGCTTTATTTCGTAGTGTGTATATTGTTGGCTTTAAATATCACGCTCCTATGGAGCTTTATTTCATTGTGTCCTATTTTTAGCTATAAACATTACGCTCTGCTGGAGCTTTAAAATAAAGTCCCAGCGGGACGTTATATTTATAGAAGCGCATTTCTCGCAACATAAAAGCCTCAGAGAGGCGAAATATATTATGTGTATTTTGTTGGCTGCAAATATCACGCTCCTCTGGAGCTTTATTTCATTGTGTTCTATTTTTTTGGCTACAAACATTACGCTCTGCTGGAGCTTTAAAATAAAGTCCCAGCAGGACGTTATATTTATAGAAGCGCATTTTCTCACAACATAAAAGCCTCAGAGAGGCGAAATATATCAAGTGTATACAAAATAATATATTCAAATATAGCCCACGGTTTTAACCGTGGGAACGTAGCGAAATATTGATACAAACGCATTTTCTCCAACATAAAAGCCTGTGAAAGGCAAAATATATTAAGTGTATACAAAATAATATATTCAAATATAGCCCGTGGTTTCAACCGTAGGAAACGTAGCGAAATATTGACACAATCGCATTTTCTCCAAGATAAAAGCCTCAGCGAGGCGAAATATATCAAGTGTATACAAAATAATATATTCAAATATAGCCCGCGTTTTCAACCGTGGAAAACGTTTAGCGATACTATTTTTATGACATCAAATCCCAATAAAAAAAGGAGGTAATCTCATTTTGAGAAACCTCCTTTTAATTATAAAATTGAATTTCTTATTCAGACACTGCTTTTACTTTGTGACCAAAAGCCCCGAAAGAAAGAATAATCAAAAAGCAAACGAGCGGAATAATATATCCTGATTGAATATCATCATGATTCATATCGATTAAAGTTCCCATTCCATAAGGAATAATTGCTCCTCCAACAATCGACATTACCAGCCAAGAAGATCCTGTTTCCGTATTCGATTTTAAGCCTTTAATACCCAATGAAAAAATAGTTGGAAACATAATAGACATAAAAAATCCGATTCCTCCAAGCGCATAAATAACAACGATTCCAGAGCCATAAATAGCAACTAAACAAAGTGTAGCACTCATTACGCAATAGATAGAAAGCAATACATAATCTTTTACAAAACGTAAAAAGAATGTACCAATAAAACGTCCTGCCATAAAAAGGAAACCATAGATTCCTAAGTAGTATCCAGCCGTTTTTTCGTCTAATCCGGCACCTTGCTGTGCTATACGAATAAAGAAACTAGTAATACAAACCTGTGCACCAACATAGAAAAATTGAGCCACAACGCCCCAGCTTAAATGTCTGAATTTTAAAACAGAGAAAAAACCAGGTTTAATTTCGGCCTCAGTATGGGTTGTTTTCATGGAAGGCAATTGCACAAAGTAGAAAACAATAGCAACAAGAACCAATATACTACCTAATACGATGTAAGGCATTTTTACAGATGCTGCCTCACCTAATAAATAAGCTGCTTTTTCTGCCTCAGGCATTGCTGCCATTTGCTCTGGTGTATGATTTGTTCCAGAAAGAATAAAAAGCGAACCAACAATAGGAGCAACCATTGCAGCTAATCCGTTGAAAGATGCTGCTAAATTCAGTCGTTTTGAAGAAGATTCAGCTGGACCTAATATCGCTGCGTACGGATTCGCACTGGTTTCTAAAATAGTCAAACCACATCCAATTACAAAAAGTGCAAATAGAAATAATTCGTAAGTTCTGGTATTAGCCGCAGGCACAAATAAAAAGGCTCCAACAGCAAATACTAAAAGTCCCGTAATAATACTGTTTTTATAGCCAAATCTTTTAATCAGCATCCCCGCAGGAATTGCCATTATAAAATAAGCAAAGAAAACAGAGGTATCAATTAAAGTAGATTGGCGATTGTTTAATTCGCAAGCTTTTTTTAAGTGCGGAATCAACACAGAATCTAAATTGTGGGCCATTCCCCAAAGAAAAAATAGGCAGGTAACGAGAATAAAAGGCAAAAGATATTGATTTCCCTTTCCGCCTTCTGTCGGCACTTCGTGTTGATCACCGGCTTGGTTTGTAATTTGCATTGTTTAGATAGTTTTTTGTTAATTTTTTAGGTTCAGAGGTACAAAGGGACAAAGGCTCAAAGTGAAGAAACCTCTGTCCCTCTGCACCTTTGAACCTTTGTCCCTTGAAGAAAAATCATTTTTTCTTTACCAAAAGTAAATGGTCACAAACCAAAACGACTTCACCGCGTTGGTTAATGATTTCTACATGTTCAGTTACGGTTCCCATTTCAGGGTTTTTAGCTTCTCCTTTTTCGGAGATAGTTACTTCAGAGTGAATAGTATCGCCAATATGAACTGGTTTTACAAAACGCATTTTGTCGTATCCTCTAGAAAAAGCTTCAGGATTTATTTCTGATGCTGTCAAGCCGATTCCGATACTGAAAACCATAGTTCCGTGTGCAATTCTTTGTCCAAATGGCTGTGTTTTACACCATTCTTCATCCATGTGGTGCGGGAAGAAATCGCCAGTATGTCCTGCATGAACCACAAAATCAGTTTCAGTTATGGTTCTGCCTAATGTTACTCGTTTGTCGTCGATTTTATAATCTTCGAAAAAAGTCGATTTAAAATACATATTCTTGATATTTTTTTACCGGCCTTACTCTTAAATAAATGTCAAAATTACGTTTGTTTGAAGAAGGCTTAAATTTGTTTTTTTTGGTTTTGAAATATAGTGTTTTAATTACACTTCATCAAAAGAAATACCGCCATTTTTACTGCTGATGTAGCAGGCCTCTACAACTTTCATTGTTCCTAGAACATCTTGGACGCTGGCAGATAATGTTGAGTCAGAACCTTCCTTGTAGCGCATCAGATTTGACATTGCCCCAATAAATGCTTCTGGAAACCAAGAACCTTCCAGTTTAACTTCGGTCCATTCGTATTCCTTTTCGTTATCTTTTTTCGCCAAAGCATATTCAAAAATGTCCGGAAGACCGTCAGGATAGTTCATTAATAAGCCCATTTTTGCTCGAATTGCGCCTTTTGTTCCTTCCCATTTAATATAACTTTCTTCATGTTTTGGTCCAAAATGATGATCGTGATTCGTATTGATGACAACATGCAGATCTTCGGCATAATCTAGTATAATTGTCGATCTGCTTGAAGATAATTTTTTAAGCGGATGTTTAGCCGTCTTTGCCATTACACCTTTCGGATTCCCTAAGAAAGAACGAATACAATCGATATAATGTACACTATGAAAAAGAATTTCCAATCTTGGATGTTCTTTAATTAAAGGAAATAATTCCCAAGGTGTATTTACGGTAACTTTGAATTCTAAATCATATAGCTGACCAATAATTCCTTCGTTAATTAAATAACGGGCAGCACTTACAAATGAAGCAAATCGCAGTTGAAAGTTGATTGCAGCAACCAGATTTTTTCTTTCGCAAACTTCTACAATTTCTCGTGCCTGAGTCAAATCATTTCCCATTGGTTTCTGAATCAAAACCGCGGCACCGTCAGGCAATTGTTCTAAAATTTCAATGTATTGATCAGGTAAAACGGTAATATCGTAAACTGCATTCGAAGGAGCATTTTTAACGGCATCTGCAACACTTTCAAAAACATGATCAATTTTGAATTGTTTCTGTAAATCGTATGCTTTTGAGATCGTTCTGTTGGTAATACCAAAAACTTTAAAACCAGCCATTTCATAAGCAGGAAGGTGCGCATCTTTTACAATACCACTTGCTCCAATAATTACAATTGGCTGTTCTGTTTGGGGAAGTAAAGGTTTATATTGAATATTCATTTGTTCTATATTTATAAATTAAGCCTGCCAAGTTTAATTTTTGACAGAGCCATGTAATGTTGTTCCTTGACTTAATTTTCTTATTTTTTTCTGAGTTTCTTCTAAAAGTATTTCAGACGAAATATCAGTTTCAATGGCTTTTAAAACTACGCCGTCAATAAGTTCAGCTACTTTTGGCCAGATTGGGGTTTGGGGTAATGTGAATGCATTTTCATGAAGCATTTCCAGTTTATGATAAAATGGAATTAAAGTATTGATTTCTTCGTCTTTCCAAGTTGATTTCCTGCATCCAATACCGCCTTCCTTGGTTAATAATTTATCACTTTCGGGAGTAGTTGCAAAACGTAAAAAATCATAAGCCAGTTTTTTGTGTTTACTTCCTGAACCAATAGTATACAGCCAATATACATTCAAAGAAGCTGTTTTATGACCAGGATCAGATGGGAGGGAAGTGATGTCAATTTTTCCTTTTACTTTCGATTCTTCAATTACTTCTGCCATCGAAGCAAATCCAAACCAATTTATGGCCATTGCCGCTTGTCCTTCGGCGAAAGCCAGACCCGCTTCAACGGAACCAAATTCTCTCGATTTTGGATGAACAGCAGTTGCATCATTGACCATTTTTCTGTAAAAATCCAATGCTTTTATTGCTGCTTCATTATGAATGTCAATCTGATTTTTTTTGTTTAACAAAGAACCGCCTCTTGTCCATAATTGCAGACAAAAGTCAAAAACCATATTATGTCCGTCTGGATAATTGGCAAACACAGAACCGTATAAATTTTGTTCGGGACGATTAAAAAATGTGGCAATTTCTGCGAATTCCTGCCACGTTTTTGGTGTAGAAAGTTCGTAACCAAACTGTTTTTTAAAATTCTCTTTTTCCGTTTCGTTTTCGAATAAATCTTTTCGGTAGATCAGACATTCTGGGCCGTCATGAAAAGGAAGTCCGAAAATGCCATTACTTAGTTTTTGTAAATGCAAAAGCGATTTATGCCATCCAAAAGGATAATTTTCGGGTGGATTTTCTCCAATTAAGGAAAATAAATTAAGAACCGCATTTTCGTTTACAGCATCAAAAATCCAATCGGTGTTGATATGGGCAATGTCCCATTTTCCGTCTTTTAAACCTTTTTCGGAAATTGTAGTTTCGTATAAATCATGAAGTTCCAACGGAATCATTTCTGCTTCAATTTTTATATTGTTTTGAAGAGAAAATGCATCCCACAATTTTTGAAGTGTACTTTCGAACGGATCGAATTTTCGAACGGCGATTCTAATTTTTTCCATCAGTAGTTAATAAATTCTTTAATAATTTTTTCGTTGTCCTGACCTAATTTTGGCGAGCCTTTTTCAGAAGTCAGATATTCACCGTCAATTTTTATCGGACAGCGTGTTGTTTTATAGGTGTAACCGTCAAGCATTTCAACTTGCTGCGTAAAATTCAAAACCTTAAAACCATCTTCTTCAAATAATTGCTGATAGTTTAAAACTCCCGCACACCAAATATCTGCTGGTTCTAAAATATCCAGCCAGAATTGGGTTTCCTGCGTTTGTAAATGATCGGCAAGAATATTTTTTATTTCGTCTCTAAGTGTAAAATTATTTTCAGGAAATTGTAATAAAGCATCACATTTTAGTAGAGAAGCCAAAACAGGAATTGATCCCATTGCCAATGCTAAATAACCGTTTTTGGTTTTGTAAATTCCGTATGGTGCGCCCAGATAAGCGTGTGCATTATTGGTTTTGGTTCGAACAGGAAGTTCTCCGCCGTCATTAAAATAGGTTGTAATAGTCTCAAATTGAAAATCAAAAGCCGATTCGAGCATACTAACCTGAATTTGTGCGCCAATATTATGAGTTGCTTTTCTGTACAATGCAGCCAAAATTCCTTGCGCTAAATGTGCTCCGGCAAGCATGTCTACAATCGATAGTCCCATTGGTACGGGACCGTCTTCCTGATTACCGCTTAACCAAGTTAGTGCTGTTAAAGACTGCAAAAGCAAATCCTGCCCCGGCAAATCTTTTAAATCTGGATGTTCTCCAAAACCTGAAATAGAAGCGTAAATCACATTTGGATTTATACTTTTAACTTCATCATAACTCAAACCGATGCGTTCCATCACGCCGGGTCTGAAATTGTGCATGACAACATCAGCTTTGGCTAATAATTTTTTTAGTTTTTGAAGTTCTTCTGGCTGTTTAAAATCAATTGCAAAAGATTCTTTGTTTCTGTTGATGGTATGAAAAACTGACGATTCGCCGTTCATAATCAAATCAGAAGTATATAAAGTACGGCAGATATCTCCCGTTCCCGGTTTTTCAATTTTTATCACGCGAGCGCCCAGATCGGCCAGACGCAAACTCGCCGACGGACCCGAAAGAAACTGACTGAAATCTACAATTAAATAATCTTCTAATGGTTTCATGTTGTGTTTAACCGTTTTATCGTTTATTTGTTTAACCGTTAATTCGTCGATTTGTTTAATACGATTAAACGATTAAACAAATAAACGATTCAACAATCTAGCTAATAAACTCTTTATGTATATTCAAATTGTCTTGTCCAACTTTTGGCGCTGCTTTTTCACTTAACAGAATTTCTCCATCCAATTGAATCGGACTTCTTGTGGTAACCAAAGTTTCGCCTTCGCTATTTTTTACGGTTTGTTTCAGCTGTAATTCATTTACAAAAGGCTGATTATCTAAATCTTCGTAATTAAAAACTTTACCGCACCAAATGCTTTCTTTTTGCAATACTTCAATCCAATAATCAGAAGATTGTGTTTTTATTCTTTCGCTTAAAATCGTTCTGATTTCATCTCGTTTTTCAAACCAAAGATGTTTATCTGCATATTGATTTAAGTTTAAACCTAATGCTTTTCCGATAAAAATCAAATCGCCCATAGCAAGCGACAAATAGCCGTCTTGTGTTTGGTAAACGCCATAAGGAGCACTCAAAAAAGCATGTGCACTTCCTTTAATATCACCTCTTTCAGGAAGCTGTCCTCCGTCATTTAGGAAAGAAGTAATCGCTTCAAATTGTACATCTAAAATAGATTCCAGCAAGCTGACTTCTACCACAACTCCTTTTTTAGTTTTAGCTCTTTTTAAAAGTGCCGCTAAAATTCCCTGTACAAAATGATTCCCGCACATTAAATCGGCAACTGCTAAACCAAAAGGAACTGGACCTTGACTTTTGCGTCCGCTCAGCCAGCTTAATCCAGAAAGCGATTGTAATAATAAATCTTGTCCCGGTTTTTTGGCCCACGGACCTTTATTTCCGTAACCTGTTATGGTTCCGTATATAATTTTCGGATTAATAGAAAGTGAATTTTCAAAATCTAATCCGATTTTTTCCATCACTCCAGGTCTGAAATTATGGGTCATAATATCAGCCTTTTCGATTAGTTTTTTAATCAAAACTAAATCGTCAGGATTTTTTAAATCGGCTGCAAAAGATTCTTTATTTCGGTTTATCGTATGAAAAAGTAAACTGCTGTCATCGACAAATAAATCTTTAATACTCAATTGTCTGCAGGCTTCACCTTTAACTGGACGTTCGATTTTGATAACGCGCGCTCCCAAATCGGCTAGTTTTAAGCCAGCCGAAGGTCCTGCTAAAAACTGGCAGAATTCCAGAACTATTAGTCCTTCTAAAGGTCTCATATCGTTTGAATTTTTAGAGATTCCGCATAAAGCGAATTCATTTCTTCCAATACTTTTAATTCGTCTCCGCCTTTCATCAAATAATTACGAACCACATCACCTGCGTGATCTTGGAAATACATGTGACCGTAATATCTCGGACGAAGGAAAGCGCGTTCTAGAGCTGGCAAAGTATTTTTGAAATAATCGTGCGTCACGCCATTAATTCTTTCACTTTTCCAAGCTTGTAAATGTCCAGGCTGACCGCCATTATCGGTATAAATATTTTGCTGTGCTTGAGACGAACCTGTAAATTCGGCATATTTTATCGCTTCTTCAATATGTTCGCTGAATGAAGAAACAGCTAATCCAGTTCCTCCCAAAGAAGAAATCATTGGTTTATTATTCAATTTTACTAAATCATAAAAATGTAAAAGGTTCTGGCTGTAGCCAATGCGAGAATAATTAGAATAACCATAAGCAAAAGGGCAATAGGCAATTTCGTCTGAATTGACCATTGCTTCATAAACCTGAATAGGATTTCTGTTAAAGTTTGCAGGATCAATCAACTGCGCTAATTCTCTAAACATTTGAAGTGCTTTGATTCCTGTCGTTTCAGAAATCACTTTTTCTTCAGAAAGAAAAGGAGCTTCGCCTAAACTACAGCAAAACATATAAAAACTCATCAAAACATCCACCGGAATTCCAGCAAAAGCTACTAAGCCTTTTTTCGCTAAAGCCAATAAATCATCGTAAGTTTTAGGGACTTCTAAATTGTTTTTTTCTAAAAGATCCAAGCGTGCAGACGCAACCGGAGTTGCAGCATCGATAGGAAGCGCCCATAATTTGTCGTGAAAAACATAACTTCCGTACGATTTTCCAACAGTATTTATTTCTTGATCTTTAATATATTCGTTTGATAAATAATCAGATAACGGAAGAATCGCTTTAGTCTGCGCTCCAAATCCTGTCCAAGGATGATCAATTACTAACAAATCAAATCTTTTGGCTAAGTCTTCGATAGAAGCATCTGCAAATTCTTGTAAACTTCTTTTCTCCCAAGAAATTTCAACATCAGGATGTAATTCAGTAAAACGCTGCGATGTAGCAACCATAGGAAGCAAACCTCTTGTGTGGTTCCAAGTTATGCCTTTTAATTTTATCATTTTGTATAGGAATTTTGGGTAGTGAAATCGTTTGAAATAATAAATGTAAAATTTACAATTACAAAAGTAGAAATAAGATTTAAATGCACAAGAAATCCTTTCTTTTTAAGAAATCTTTTTTACATAAATCGATAATTAGTGATATAATTTTTACAAACCGTCTAAAAAATGTTATAAAAATTTAAAGTTTAGTCATTTTAAGAACCGGAAAACGAAATATATCTCGAATATTAATTTTTAAAAAGTATTTTTGTAATTGTGTTTTTTACATTTATTAATTTTGCTTTGGTTTTTTGATGAATTTCGAAATTAAAAAAAGCAGAATTGCAGCAATGATATACAGTTGATGAACTGATTTCATTATAAAAAATAAACTAACAACTAAAAATATACGATATGAAATTAATACGTTTTGGAGAAATCGGAAAAGAAAAACCTGGAGTTTTAATTGGAGAAAAGAGATTTGACGTTTCTTCGATTGTAACCGATTTTAACGAAAGTTTTTTTGAAGAAAACGGATTAGGGAAATTACAAAAAGCATTGGAAAGCAATCCAGTTTTACCAGAAGTAGATGCTTCTGTACGTTTAGGATCTCCAGTGGCAAGACCTTCAAAAATAATCTGCATTGGTTTAAATTACGTTGATCACTGTAAAGAAACAAATGCTCCGATTCCGACGGAACCTATAATTTTCTTTAAATCGACAACTTCTTTATGCGGGCCAGATGATGATTTGATTATTCCAAAAAATAGTGAAAAGACAGACTGGGAAGTGGAGTTGGCTTTTGTGGTTGGAAAAAAAGCAAGTTATGTAGAAGAAGCTGAAGCTTTGGATTATGTGGCGGGTTACGCTTTATTGAACGATTACAGCGAAAGAGCTTTTCAATTAGAGCGCGGCGGGCAATGGGCAAAAGGAAAAGGAAGTGATACGTTTGCACCTCTTGGACCATTTTTGGCTACAAAAGACGAAATAGAAGATGTTGATAATTTAAAGATGTGGCTGACTGTAAATGGTAAAAAATACCAAGACAGTAATACTTTAAATTTAGTTTTTAAAATTCCTTATTTGGTGCATTATTTAAGTCAGTTTATGACTTTGCTTCCTGGCGATATTATCAGTACGGGAACGCCTCCGGGAGTTGGATTAGGCATAAAACCAGATCCTATTTATATTAAAGCCGGCGATGTTGTGGAACTTGGAATCGAAGGTTTGGGAACAAGTAAACAAAAGGCTGTAACATATCAAAAAGTAATATAACGATCTGTTATTGTACTAACGAATGGTGTCGCGGATAAAACGGATTACTTCGTAAAAACGCGGATTAGAACAGATTTTATATTTAAGAAAATTAATGAAAAATCCGTTTAATCCGAGTCTTCGCGATAGCCAATCTTTATCATCCGCGTCTAATTAGAAATTTAAACGAAACGAAAAATGAAATATATTGTTTGCGAAAAGCCTCAGGAATTTCTATTGAAAGAAACTAGTATTCCAGAACCAAAAGAAGGCGAAGTTTTATTGAAAATTAAAAGAATCGGAATCTGCGGAACTGATATTCACGCTTTTGGCGGTACTCAGCCGTATTTTGAATATCCAAGAGTTTTGGGTCACGAATTGGCTGCCGAATATGTAAAAGGAAATGCTGCAGGTTTCAATCCGGGAGATAAAGTAACTTTTATTCCGTATTTTAACTGCGGAAAATGTGTTGCCTGCAGAAACGGATTGACAAACTGCTGTGTAAATATTAAAGTTTTTGGGGTGCATATTGATGGCGGAATGGCTGAATATGTTTCGATTCCAGAACAATATTTACTGCACGGTCAAGGTTTAGATTATGATGAATTGGCTTTGGTAGAGCCTTTGGCAATTGCAGCGCACGGAGTAAGAAGAGCAGCTGTAAAACCAACTGATACCGTTTTGGTAATGGGAGCGGGCCCAATCGGAATTGGTCTGATTCAGTTTGCTAAAATTGCTGGAGCAAAAGTAATTGTGATGGATATTAACGATTACAGATTGAATTTCTGTAAAACAGAATTAAAGGCGGACGAAACAATTAATCCGTTAAACGATGATGTTGCTCAAAAATTAGCCGAACTGACAAATGGCGATATGGCAAACGTGGTAATTGATGCGACTGGAAATCAGAAAGTAATGAACAGTGCTTTTAATTATATTTCGCATGGCGGAAGATTTGTTTTGGTTGGACTTCAAAAAGGGGAATTGAGTTTTAGTCATCCTGATTTCCATAAAAGAGAATCGACTTTAATGAGCAGCCGAAATGCGACAATAGAAGATTTCGAATATGTTATGAAATGTTTGAAAGAAGGTAAAATCGATCCGAAGAAGTATATCACACACAGAACAAGTTTTTCTGAAATGATAACTGATTTTGGAAAACTAATTGATCCTAAAAACAATGTGATTAAAGCGTTAATTGAAATAGACTAAAAGTATTATAATAAAGTTTGTCATCCTTGACAAAAATGCTGAATAAATATTAAACACATAGAAACATAGATTTTTATTATTTGTAAAAGAGAATAAAAAAGAAACTAGTTTCTTAACACATAGCTATGTGTGTTAATGCAAGTGAAACGCCTTTGAGCGGTTTTAAAAACTATGTTTCTATGTGTTTAAAATAAATCTTAATACCCACAAAAATGGATTTAAACTTAAAAAATAAAATAGTTGTTGTTTCTGGTTCGGCTGGAAAAGAAGGCAGTATTGGAGAAACAATCGTTAACAGATTGGCAGATGAAGGTGCCATTCCGGTTTTAGTTGACAGAAATGCAAGAGGTTTCGAATATGTGGAAAGACTTCAAAAAAGAGGCGTTAATTCCTTATTTGTACAGTCTGATGTAACCGATCCTACTGCAATAGAAAACGCTGTAAAAGTAATCGCAGCTAAATACGGAAGAATCGACGCTATAATTAATAATGTTGGCGTAAATGACGGCGCAGGTTTAGAATCAAGCTACGATGATTTTATGAATTCTTTGAAATTGAATGTAGTAAGTTACTTTTTAATGGCTAAGTATACACTGCCATATTTGAAAGAATCAAAAGGAAATATTTTAAATATCGGTTCGAAAGTGGCGTTAACAGGGCAGGGCGGAACTTCAGGTTACGCTGCTGCGAAAGGCGGCGTTTTGGGTTTAACTAGAGAATGGGCAGTAGATTTGATTCAGTACGGAATTCGTTCGAATGCGATTATTATTGCCGAAAGTTATACTCCCGCATACGAGGATTGGATTAAAACACTGCCAGACGGCGAAACAGTTTTACAGAAAATCAACAAAAGTATTCCGCTGGAAAGCCGAATGACTAAAACAGAAGAAATTGCAGATACAGCACTTTTTATTATTTCCGAAAAATCATCGCATACTACAGGACAATTTGTTTTTGTGGATGGAGGTTACGTACATTTAGACCGCGCTTTAATCAGCGATGTTAATTAAAAAGATATGAGTAAAAGAATTGATTCCCATCAGCATTTTTGGAAGTTTGATCCCATTCGAGACAGCTGGATTGACGAAACGATGCAGAGTATCCAAAGAGATTTTCTTCCAGAAGATTTACAACCTTTATTAAATGTCAATGGATTTGACGGATGTGTGGCAGTGCAGGCAAGCCAGACTGAAGAAGAAACGCATTTTTTATTGGATTTAGCTTCAAAAAATGATTTTATCAAAGGCGTTGTAGGCTGGGTAGATTTGAGAAGTGAAAATATTGAAGAACGTTTAAACTTCTTTTCAAATCAGAAAAAATTGAAAGGTTTTAGACATGTTGTTCAAGGTGAGCCAGATGATTTTATGTATGGTGAAGCATTCCGAAGAGGAATTAAAGCTTTAAAAGCATTTGATTATACTTATGATATATTGATTTTTGAACGTCAATTACCAGCAGCAATAAGTTTAGTTCAAGATTTTCCAGACCAAAAATTTGTGATTGATCATATCGCAAAACCAGACATCAAATCAGAAACTATTTTTTCTTGGAAAAGCGGCATTGAAGAAATTGCAAAATACGACAATGTTTGGTGTAAAATCTCAGGAATGGTTACAGAAGCCGATTGGAAAAACTGGAAGCCAGAAGATTTAAAACCGTACTTAGATGTCATTTTTGAAAATTTCTCTGTTGATAAATTAATGTACGGTTCAGATTGGCCAGTTCTTAATGTTGCTTCTGATTATGACGAGGTTGTAAAAACTTTAGAAGATTATATTTCGAAGTATTCTGTTGAAGATCAGAATAAAATTTGGTTTGAGAATGCGAATGCTTTCTATAAACTAAACAGTTAGTTTTTTTTCTTAACCATATAAGTTATATAAGTTTAATTTAGTTGGTTCTTAAATAGTTCTCGCAAAGACGCCAAGTCGCAAAGTTTTATTTTCTTAGCGACTTGGCGTCTTTGCGAGATTTTTTTATTCGCATTTTTTAAATGAACTTATATCACTTATACAGTTCAAAAAAAATTAAAATTTCACTGCTTTTTTAGGAACGTTTTTATCAATAGTAGTAGTCTTAGAAAAATTAGTAGAAGAACCACTTAAATCAATATTCTTACTTGCTTCACCATTAATAGTAATAGTATTTGAAGAAGCAGGATTAAACTCGATATTTTTCAGCGAGATGTTTTTAGTATTGTAAATTTCGAAGGCACTTTTTGATTCAATATCCAATTGAGCATTGCTGATTTTAATTCCGTTCGCATCAATTATAGAAAAACCTTTTTGAGCTTTAGCAATCAGGTTTGTGATTTCAATATTCTCTAAATTCATTTCAGGTAGACCTTGTAAGAACACTGCCTGTTGTGCGCCTTTAATCGTAATGTTTTTGATTGAAATGTTTTTAAATTGAGGTGTTTCTTCATTCACAGGAACCAATTTTGTGGTTACTGTATTACCGCCTTCAGCAAGAGTTTCAGCAATAGATTTTCCGCCATAATACAAATCAAAAGAAATAGCTTGCGACGGAATATCAGTCATAAAAATATCCGAGATAAAAATATTTTCTACAACACCACCGCGTCCGCGCGTGCTTTTAAAACGAAGTCCAACATCAGTTCCCATAAAAGTACAGTTGGAAACATGCAGGTTTTTTACACCGCCAGACATTTCGCTTCCCACCGTTACGCCACCATGACCGTGATACACGATATTGTTTTTTACAATGATATTTTCGCAGGGAACACCTCTGTCGCGACCGTCTTTGTCTTTTCCGGATTTAATACAAATTGCATCGTCACCCACATCAAAACTAGAATTTTCGATAATCACATTTTTACAGGATTCCACATCAAGACCATCGCCGTTTTGAGAAAACCACGGATTGCGAACCGTTATATTTCGAACAATTAAATCCTCAATCAGCAATGGATGAATATTCCAAGCAGGTGAATTTTGAAAAACAGGTCCGTCAAATAAAACCCTTTTACTATTTTGAATGCTCACCAAAACCGGACGAAGGAAATCATGAATAGCTTCAAAATCTTCTTTCGTTTTTAAATCAGGACGAACGTTTTGATCTGCACCTTTAGAGCCTTTTAAATATTGTTCAGAAGGATACCAACTGTCTTTTTTCTCATTTAAAACTCCACCAGAAGCTACAAATTTCTTCCATTGTTCATCGGTCAGTTTACTTTTTTTAACCTGTCTCCAAGCTTCACCTGAACCATCCCAAACACCATTTCCGGTAAAAGCTACATTCTCCAAATTTTTACCATAAATAGGAGAGATACAGCGCCAAGTATTCAAACCTTCAAAACTGGTTTCAATAATTGGGTATAAAGTTTTATCTGTAGAAAACTTAATTAACGCTCCAGTTTGAGCATGAAGTTCAATATTACTTTTTAGAATGATTGGTCCTGTTAACCATATTCCAGGAGGAATAATTAATTTTCCGCCTCCTTTTTTAGAAAGAGCATCTAGGGCATCTGCAAAAGCTTTTGTATTCAGAACATAACCGCCATTTACAGCGCCAAAGTCTTTTAAATTTACGCTGTTCTGTGGAATAGCAGGTTCTTTGACTTCAGCCATTTTAAATTCAATATTCTTGTACGTATCATTAGATTTTTGAGCAGAAGTTGTATGGGAAAAGCTAAACGCGAGACACGTAAGAGCAATACATAAAAGGTTAATTCGGTTAGTTTTCATTCTAATTGTATTATAGTTAAGTAATTTTTGGAATTCGCGTTTTGAATGCTAAGTCGATTTTTTAAATGTTAATTTTTTATTTGATGAGTAAAAAATATTCCTATTAAATTTTAATTTAATAATGTAATCGATTACACAAATCTATTAAAAAAATATTACTGAACATCAATTTTAATTGGTTTATCACAGATTTTTTATGAATTTAACTTTTTCAGCTTTTCAAAAAACACATTGTTATCAGGGAATTTTCGTTGCAAAAGGAATCTTTAGTAGCGATAGCAGGAGGGTACAGGATGCCTGAGATTTTATATTCTTTTAAATTGTCCCAATTATTTGGTAAAAGTGTTAAAAATACATTTATTTGTAAATTTAATACTGTTTTAAATTAATGCCTCGTAATTTTATCCTAAGAAAAAAATCAATACTATAAATAATGCGTTTAATTCCTTTCAACAAATTACTAGTTGTTTTTCTAATGGCATTCACAGTATTTTCAGCAGATGCTGCTGAAATTTGGGTGTCGCCGTCTGGAAACGATTCCAACCTCGGAACAAAAACAAATCCGCTGGCAACGGTTCAAATGGCAATGCGAAAAGCCAGAGAACTTCGCCGATTAAAAGATGCATCTATAAAAGACGGAATCCGAATTATGGTAATGAACGGAACGTATTATTTAAACGAACCTTTATTTGTTAGGCCAGAGGATTCTGGAACTGCCGACAGCCCGACAACAATTGAAGCCGATGTAAATGCAAAACCAATTATAAGCGGTGGAATTGAAATCAAAAACTGGAAAAAAGTTGGTGTTTTAAATGGCAAAAAAGGAACTTTCTGGGTTGCAGATGCTCCTCAAAAAGCAGGTTCGCTGATCAATTACAGACAATTGTGGGTAAACGGAAAGAAAGCCGTGAGAGCTAAAAATACAGCAGGAAATACAATGGACAGGATTCTGTCATGGGATCATCAATCGCAGACCTGCTGGATTCCGTTTAAAGATAAATCGGTTAAGTTTGAGCCTGGAATGGAAATGTTTATTGTACAATGGTGGTCGATTGCCAATCTTCGAATTAAAAATATTGAGGTACAAAAAGACAGCGCCCGACTTTCGTTTGAAGAACCAGAAAGCCGTATTCAAAGTGAACACCCGTGGCCTGCTCCGTGGATTTCTAAAAACAACGGAAATTCTGCTTTTCATTTAAACAATGCCATTTCATTATTGAACGAACCTGGAGAATGGTTTTTGGATAAAAAAAATGCTAAAATCTATTATATCCCAAGAGCTGGAGAAGATATTAATTCGGTAAAAATTACTGCTCCCGTTTTAGAAAATTTAGTTGAAGTAAAGGGAACGATTGATTCGCCTGTAAGTTATTTTAGATTTAAAGGAATTTCGTTTCAGTACAGCAACTGGCTTCGTCCGTCAGAGCAAGGGCATGTGCCTTTACAGTCAGGAATGTATTTGCTGGATGCTTATAAATTGAAAGTTCCCGGAACGCCAAATCAGGCGAGTTTAGAAAATCAGGCTTGGGTAGGAAGACCTCGTGCTGCGGTCGAAGTAAATTATTCTAATAATATTCAGTTTGAATCGTGTCGTTTTGAGCATTTGTCTTCGACAGGTTTAGATTTAAATAAAGGAACCAATCACAATACCATAAAAGGAAATTTATTTAAAGACATAGGCGGAAGTGCCATCAATGTCGGCATTTTCTCTGAAGAAGCTTTTGAAGCGCATTTGCCTTTGGTTATAAAAGACGAAAGAGAAATGTGCTCCGATGAAGTAATTGCGGATAATTTAATTACCAATGTAACCAATGAAGATTGGGGAACGCTTGGAATCAGTGCAGGCTTTGTTCGAAATATTACTATTGAACACAACGAAATTTCGGATGTATCGTATTCTGGAATGGCAATGGGATGGGGATGGACGCACACGCCAAACGTGATGCAGAACAATAAAATTCTAGCGAATAAAATTCATCATTATGCGAAACATTTACATGATGTTGCCGGAATTTATACACTTTCGGCACAACCCAACAGCCGAATCGAAGAAAATTACATTGACAAAGTTTACAATAGTCCGTATGCACATGATCCGTTTTTATGGTTGTATTTGTATACCGATGAAGGAAGTGAAGGTTTTACGATTAAAAACAACTGGATTGCAGAGAAGAAAATCTTAAAAAACCATAATGGTCCAAAAGGAAATATTTGGGAACACAACGATCCGTATGTAAGTACTAAAATTAAAGATGCTTCCGGAATCAGAGCACCTTATGCAGCTTTAGAAAAAGAAGTCGTAATTGATGAAGCTTGGGGATTGCAAGAAATGCCAAAACCGTATGCAATTGAATTAATAGGTTCTGATTTTGATCTCGAAAAAATCAAATCGACATTAGTTGGTTTTAGAATTGTAGGTCAGGAATTATACCAATGGAAAAATCATTTGGTGATTTACGGAAAAATGAATCAGCCGGAAAGAACAAAGCGAAAACTGGCTTTGGCTTTTCCTTCTTTAGAAATAAAAATTTACGATAATCTGGTTTACGATTTCCAAAACTTCGAAAGATGTAAAGATTCTAAACCAGCCTCAGATTGGGAAAATGTAGTTTTGACTGCCAATTTACCTGCTGATGAAAAACTGCAAAAAGAATATGTAGATTATCATACGACACAATTTGAAAAATGGCCTGAAGTAGCAAAAGGTTTCTGTAATGCCGATTTTCAACAATTGCAGGTTTTCAAAAAAGACAGACAATTAATCTTGGTTATCAGTATTCCGAAAGGAGAAAATCTGGATAAGCTAAATCCGAAAACAACACAAAACAATCCGCGTGTAGACGAATGGAACGCTTTAATGAAAAAATACCAAACCGGAATTGAAGGCGCAAAACCAGATGAAACCTGGATTTTCTTGAATAAAGTGAGTGTAGAGGAGAAAAAATAGAACAAAGAAAAAAGAGCAAAGAAAAAATCTAAATCTGCTCAATCTGCCTAATCTGCGTGAGAAAAAACAAAACTAATCTCAAAGAAGATTTCGGAATAATCTAAAATCTAAAATCAACAATCTAAAATAACCACACCAATGTTAAAAATAGCCATTCTAGGACTTGGAGAAGGACGAAGCACGATGTCGGCCGCTATAGAAAGTTCAAAATTAGAGCTTGTAAAAATATGCGACAGAAACGAAGATTTGTGTAAGCAAAGAGCAAAAGAGTTCGATTTTCATTCGTATACAACCAATTACGACGATATCTTAAAAGATGATTCAATTGATATCATTGCAATTTATACACCAGATCACCTGCACGCGCAGCATGTTAAACAAGCTTTACTGCACGGAAAACACGTTGTTTGTACAAAACCTTTTATAGACGATCTTTCTGATGTCAAAGAGCTGTTAGAATTGAGCAAAACATCTGGAAAGAAAGTTTTCATTGGTCAAAGTTCTCGTTTCTTCGAACCTGCAAAAAGACAAAGAGCTGATTTTGAAGCCGGTTTAATTGGAGATTTAATTACAATTGAAGCGCAATATCATGCCGATCACAGATGGTTTTTAAAGAAAGAATGGTCGCTTTTGCAATCATTTAAATGGCTGTACGGAGGTTTGAGTCATCCTGTGGATTTCATTAGATGGTATCTTCCAAATATTCAGGAAGTAATGGGGTACGGAATGATCAGCAGTAACGGACAAAATGCGGGCTTAAAGAATGAAGATACTATGCACTTTATCTTTAAAGCAACTGATGGAAGAATTGCCAGAGTAAGCGGTGTGTATACCTCGCCGACTCAGCCAGCCCAAAGAGACAGTGGCATGAGCACGATTTTAAGAGCAACAGAAGGGGCAAGTCAGGCAGATTATCACGAATTGCGTTACGCCGTTACAGATAAAACGGGTGAAGAAAAAGTGATTACTTGGGGCGATAGTACTTTAAAATATTATTTCCGTTTTGAAGGGCAAAGTCATCATGGCGGTGAATATCAGAATTACTTAGAATATTTTGCACATAGTATCGAGCAGAATTTTGAGGCTTATCCAAACATGGAAGAAGGAATTGGAACCGTGGCATTGCTTCAGGCAATGGATAAATCTTTGCAAACAGGAATGCCGGTTAAAATTGCCGATATTCTTAATGAATACGGACTATGAACAGTATCTACGATAAATTAACAACGCTAGATTTTATAATCGTTGCCGTGTATCTGGTGACTTTATTGGTCATTGGTTATGTGGTAAGCGTAAAACAGAGCAAGAAAAACGAAACATTATTTTTAGCTTCTAACTCCTTGAGCTGGTACAGTATCGGATTTAATATGTGGGGAACCAATGTTGGTCCTTCATCATTATTGGCCTTTGCAAGTATTGGTTATGCTACGGGAATTGTAGCCGGAAATTTTGAGTGGTATGCGTTTGTATTTTTACTGCTTTTGGCGATGGTTTTTGCACCCAAATATATTGCAAGTAAAGTAAGTACAATGCCCGAATATATGGGGAAACGCTACGGCGACAGTACGCAGAATATTTTGGCGTGGTATGCTATGGTAAAAATATTGGTAAGCTGGTTGTCTTTGGGATTATTCAGTGGGGGCGTTTTAGTGCGTCAGATTTTGGGAATTCCGATGTGGCAGAGCGTTACGGTTTTAGTAATTTTTTCAGGAATATTTACCTTTGCCGGAGGATTAAAAGCAATTGCAAAAGTCAATGTTTTTCAGATGATTCTGCTGATTGTAGTTTCGCTGACGCTTTCTTATTTAGGTTTGCAAAAACTGGGCGGAATAGATGTTTTAATTGCGAAAACACCTTCTAATTTTTGGAATTTAGTACGACCTTCAGATGATGCCCATTATCCTTGGCCTGCTATTTTATTAGGATATCCGGTTGCTGCAGTTGCATTTTTCTGTACCGATCAATCGATGGTGCAGAGTGTTTTAGGAGCAAAGAACTTAGAGCAGGGACAATTGGGTGTAAACTTTATTGGCTGGTTAAAAGTAATGGCTCTGCCGTTGTTTATTCTTCCTGGAATTTTATGTTATGCATTATATCCAGAATTAGGAAGCAACTCAGACTTAGCTTATATGACAATGGTTACCAACTTATTTCCAAGTGGAATGAATGGTTTGGTAATCTGTGTGATGATTGCAGTTTTGGTAGGTACAATTGGTTCTTCTTTAAACGCTTTAAGTACCGTTTTTACAAATGATATCTATGTAAAGAAAATCAACCCAAATGCGACTATTAAAGATCAAATTAAAATTGGGCGTTTAACAATTGCTGCTGGATGTGTTTTTGCGATTCTGATTGCTGTTGCAATTGACAATATTAAAGGGCAGAATCTGTTTAATATTTTTCAGGCGGTTTTAGGATTCTTAGCGCCGTCTTTATCGGTTGTGTTTTTGCTGAGTGTTTTTTGGAAACGCACTACAAAAAAAGCAGTAAATGCTACACTTTCTTGGGGTTCTGCTTTTAGTTTATTCGTTGGAGTTCTGTATTTATGGATTTTTCCTGCCGATAAATATCCGGTTTGGCCTCACTTTTTGTTAATCTCATTTTACATTTTTGCTGTGCTTTTAATTGCAGCAGTTATTATTTCTTTAACGGATAAAAATCCTGAGGTTAACTTTTCAGATGAAACGGATATTCCTAAAACTAGTAAAAAGGTAAAGCTTTTGTTTGGGTTACTGGGGTTGGTGATTTTGGTTTTGTATTTGGTTTTTAATGGGAATTAATAAATACTTATTTTTATATTGCATGTTTATTTTATAAAATGACGTAAGTGTAATAATAGGTATATTTATGGAAGTACTTTTGACTAATGAAGAGTTGTTTTTGATTGAAAAAGAGGCAAATGTTAATTTAGAATATTATTTTGATACTCATGTTATTGATGGATATGCTATGCATATTTCTATAAAAACTATTTCAAAAAATAATAAACTTATCTTTATTGTAGGGAATGATTTTACAGGTTTTAAACATTTAAATGAAAGACATAGTTTTCTATCATTTAAAAACTATTGGATGTCTTTTGAGGAACGCTTAAAATTAGATGATCCAAGTAAATTTAATCCAAAAATGATACCTATTGTAGATTATGTAAAAATTGCAGATCTCATATTTTGTGAAGAAAATAAGAATGTTTCAAAAAATAATAGACCAGAGACATTTGATAAATTTACTGGATTTTTAGATAATGAAAATAAAGAAAAGTATCATCTACTAACTTACAAGGACACTAAAATTGTTCATACCCTTTTTCCTGATAAAAAAAAATATAATAGTAAAAGAAAATGTAAATTTGGAAAAGGCACAGCTAAAATCTCGACAAAATTTCCCGAAGGATATAATGATTTATTGATGCCCTATGAAAATAGTGATGGTAAAATGGCATACTCAATTTTATTTAGAAAATACTATTTAGAAAAAATTGAAAAATTGTTTATTCAAAAGCATGATGAAGAAGAGAATGTAGTTGGACAATTTTTACTTGATTATCGGAGTTTTGAAGACTTTGAAAAATTTCAACATTCTGATATGTATGAACTCCAGAATTCTAATTTATTTGAATTTGAGAAATTAATTAATGAAATTGACTATAGATTAACTGAAAAAGTTATTTAGAATTAAAATATAGATAAAGGCGCTTTCCGAATAAGAAAGCGTTTTTTTATTATTTCTCAGAAGTTGAAACCAACAACTCCCGAATATCAACCTTCAAATATTTAGAAACCTCATAAAGCGTTTCAATAGAAGGCTGAGCTTCATTTGTACACCAACGCGAAACAGTCGATACAGTTTTACCTAAATGATTGGCTAATTCTTTACTGGTTCGATTGTTTTCAACCAAAACAACTTTTATTCTATTTAATTTAAGTTTCGACACAATGTTGATTTATTGACATTTCATGCAAATATCTTATAATTTAAATATAATAAAAAGAATACTTCAAATACTTAAAATTGCCCTAAAACCATAATTTATTGTCTTAAAAATATTATTTGTAGTATAATTTTTACTATTTTTGTTTCAATGAAATAAAAATATAATGAAACAATCAGCGAAAAGACGATTAAAAATCCAGCCAAAACATATTGCAAGATCATATCATCGATACGTTATATTTCCAGAAATACGTCTTTGCGGAAAATGGCTTCAGAAAATCGGTTTTAATTACGGGAATTTTGTAACGATTGAACATCAGCAAAATAAAATTATTATTACAACCAATAATGAAATTAAAACCCCATAAAAAGCATCTATCTCAAAAAGACCCCTTTTCAATTACGCAAAATCAGTTAGGTATAAATAGTTAAATATAATATTTTTCGTATATTTTAAATTTATTTGTAGTTTTTATATTACATTTGCATCGCTTTTTAAATAATGTTTAATGATAAAAATGTAATTATGTCAAAGAGTATATTAGCAGTTTTAATTTTGTCTCTTATTTCTATTAATAATATTTCTTCTCAAAATCAGAAGATTTTCATTACTAGTGTCAAAAAAGGAGATAATAGTGTAGAATACAATTATACAAAATCGGTATCTGGTAATTATTTTGTGGAATTTGAATTAGAAAGTGCGTCGAATGTTGAAGATATTTCGGCATTTAGAAAAACTTATAATTTAAATTTAAAAGACAATTCAGGAACGCTTTTTAAATTAGTTCCGATTGACAAAGAAAAACCAATTTATTGTTCTTATACATATAGTTATAAAAAAGGTTCTATAAAGCCTATATTAGATAACAGCGTTGTATACTTTCTTCCATTTAAAGAGAAAAAGGAAGTTACAATATATGAATCCTTTAAATATAATGTAAAACCTGAGATTTGGAAAAACTATACGGTATACTCTAAAAACAAGGACACTATATGTGCAATGAGAAAAGGTATAGTAAGTGAAATAAGAAAATTTACAGTCTCAGATAAAGGAAATACAGTCTTTAGAACAGAAATTATAATTGATCATGCTGATGGAACAAATGCATCTTATACAGGTGTTGATGACAATTTATTGGTTGTAAGGCTTAATGATCAAGTTTATCCTGGTTCGGTCCTTGGTGTGGTGGATGATATAGTTGATAGTGATAATTACCATGTTTTTAAATTTAATGTGTATTATTTTTCTAGTGAAGAAGTAGAAAGTATAGATGGTAAAAAGCTTAAAATAGTTGAAAAATCGGTTTTACCAATTTTTTATACTGCAGATGGATATCAGAACATATCTGGCGATAAAAAGTACATTGTAAAATATAACGATGAAGTTTTTTCTAAAGAAATGACTTCCAAAGAAAAAGAAAAGTACACTTTAAACAAGAAGTTAATATAAAAACAAAATGCTCTAAAAATATTTTAGAGCATTTTGTTTTTATACATCTTTATAGTTTAGTTTTTATTCTTTTTTTCAAGATTAGGTAAAAATCCGGTAATAATACCAATTAAAGGCAGGAACGCACAAATTCTAAATACATATTCTATACTTGTACTATCAGCAATTTTCCCTAAAATAGCAGAACCTAAACCACCCATTCCGAAAGCAAATCCGAAGAAAAGACCAGCAACAAGTCCAACTTTCCCAGGCATTAATTCAGTTGCGTAAACTAAAATTGCTGAGAATGCCGAAGAAAGAATCAACCCGATGATTACAGATAAAGTTCCAACCCAAAATAAAGAAACATAAGGAAGAAGCATAGTGAAAGGAGCAACCCCAAGAATCGAAACCCAGATTACATATTTTCTTCCGTATCGGTCTCCAATTGGTCCACCAATTAAAGTTCCTGCAGCAACAGCACCAGAGAATAAAAATAAATATACTTGTGATTGTTGAATCGTAATATGAAATTTATCAATCAAAAAGAAAGTATAATAACTGGTAATGCTACTCATATAGAAATACTTAGAGAAAATCAAAACTAATAAAATGATCAACGAAGCAATTACCCTGTTTTTAGATAGATGATGTGTCTCAACCTGATGAGAAACTTTATTGGCATTTCTTTCGGATAAATGTGCAGTGTACCAAATTGCAATTTTATACAAAGTAAAAACGCCAACTAATGCAATAATACAAAACCAAGCGATATAAGATTGTCCGTGCGGAATAACGATAAATGCCGCCAATAACGGACCAATAGCACTTCCTGCATTTCCTCCTAATTGGAAGATAGACTGCGCCAAACCTTTTTTTCCACCTGAGGCTAAATGTGCTACTCTAGATGATTCTGGATGAAAAATAGAAGATCCAATTCCGATTAAACTTACTGATAATAATAGATAAGTAAAGGTTGAAGCAATCGAAACCAAGAAAAGTCCAGTCATTGTAAAACACATACCGACAATCAGCGAATATGGTTTGGAATTTTTATCGGTATACATTCCCACAAACGGCTGTAAAATTGAAGCTACGATTTGGTACGTAAAAGTGATGATTCCGATTTGAGAAAAACTCAAGTTAAAATTTTCTTTTAACAGCGGATAAATTGATGGTACAACAGCTTGTAAAAGATCATTAATTAAATGAGAAAAACTTATGATAAATAAGATCGAATAAGTGGTTTTTTTAAGTATGTCAGGATTTGCTTTAATAGTGTCCATGAGATATTTTTTGATTTTAAAATTAGGTTTAAAAACAACAGCTGTATTATTTTTTGCAAAGATTAAAAGAATAGTAATGTCAGAATTGCTATATTTGGACAATGAATAACCAGATTCGGACATATCGAATAGCACAGGAGCATGGATACAAAATAGATCCATCAATACCTATTATTGGATATACCGAAATGGTAACCAACGAAATGTGCATCTCGCACTCGCATCCCAGAGGTCAGCTTATTTATGCTACGCGTGGTGTAATGAATGTCGTAGTAGGGAATCATATTTGGGTGGTAAATCCGTTACAGGGTTTGTGGCTTCCGGGCGGAGTAGAGCATCAGGTCACTTTTCAAAAAGACGTTAATTATTACAGCGTGTTTATCGATCCCTCTGCAATGGAAGGATTGCCGACAAACAGTTTTTCATTTGATATTCCGATGTTTTTAAAGCAGTTGGTTTTCAAAATCATTTCTTTTGGAATAGAAGGAAATCTCACTCCGCCACAAAAAAGAATCATTTCTGTTTTTTTGGATGAATTAGCTTTAATTGAGCCAAGTGCAACCTTTCTGCCAACAACCAATCACGAAAGATTACAAAAAGTAGTTGAACTTTTAATGGATGACGTTTCAAGCAAAAACACTATAGAATATTACGCCGAACTTTCTTTTATGAGCACCAGAACATTATCCCGATTGTTTATCAAAGAATTGGGAATGAATTTCAGCGATTGGCGCACCCGAATGAAATTACTGGAAGCTATTAAAAGATTAGGCGAAAAACAATCCATAAAAGAAATCGCTTTAGATTTAGGTTACGAAACAGCGAGTGCTTTTATTTATATGTTTAAAAAGCATTTGGGCAAAACACCTTCTAACTATATTTTAGAAGATGAAAATGAGGATAAAATTTCTGCTTAGAGTTAAAAATGGATGTTTATATTTTTGTTAAGTAATATGATCAAAAAAGTAATAAATTTTGGTTTTTAATCAAATCTATTTAATTTTAGTTTTTTTTACGTATTTAAGTTAAATTTATATTATTTTATATATTAAATGGAAGCAAAAGAGCAAGAGTCTTATTTAGAAAAACAAGTTGAAATTAGAATTTTACAAAAAGAGATTCAAGAGATAGAGGCTTCACATAAGAAAATTTTTAATATTAAAATTATAATAGTATTAGGATTAATAGGTATGCTTTTTGGCGGTGGCATATCATATTATACAAATTATACAAATTATGGGTTTGAAAGAGATATTAAAATAAGTTCTTTTTTAGACAAAAGTGAATATTCGAAATATATAATAAAAAAGTATAAAAAAGATCATGAAATTTTGGAATATTCCTATGATAGTTTTGGAGAAAAAACTTCAGAAAAAATTTCTCAAAAAGAAGTAAAAAATGCTTTTAACGAAATTGATAAAAAAGTTTCTTCAATTGAGGAAAGTATGAAAAATAAGAATATTAAAGATGTAATTATTGGCGCTTTAATTGGAGGTGCTGTACTACTCATTTATTATTTTTTATTTTATGGCTTGTCATTATTTATTGGTAAGGCTAAAATTTCAAAAAACAAGTTAAAACTTATTGAAATCGGTGCAACTGAGTTAAAACAAAATCTTAACTCTGAAGATGAGAAAGATTTTTTTACGCAATTGGTTCAAATAAATTTTAAATATTTAGATCAGTACTATCTTCAAACACAAGAGCAGGCTGATAAAAGTTTTTGGATATCTGCTATTGCTTCAATTGTTGGATTTTTAGTTATAATAACAGGTATTATTTTAATGTATAATAGAGAAAATAATGATTCAGGCTATGTTGCAACTGCTGCCGGTGTATTAAGTCAATTTATTGCAGCAATTTTTTTCTACTTATATAATAAAACAATACTTAAAATGTCACAGTATCATCAAAAGCTAGTAATTACTCAAAACATTAGCTTAGCTTTAAAGACTGCAGATTTATTAAAAGATTCAAAAGAAAAGGTATTAGAAACTTTAATAGATAGATTAACTATGGATGTTAACAAATATTTGTCAAATTCAATTGAAGACTAAAAGCTTTATTTTTTATTAATTTTATAGTTTTATATTCTATATTCTACATAGGATATTAAATTATTTACTATAAATTGGAATATTAAAATAAAATTTAGGCTAACATAATTTAGAGAATTCTATATTAAAAATCTAATTTGAAACTTATATGTTTTTTTTAAACATCACTTTTTTTTAATACTAAAAAAGTGATAAGCCATAATTTTTCCCTTAAAAAATTATCAAAAAGTATTATTTTTTATGAAATAGCAGGATAGTGCAGGTTGTGAAATGTAAAGATAACACTTATCTTTAGTCCCAAAATAAACTTACTATGCAAAACCGCTTTTCCATTTTTAAGACTTTACTTCTTTTTGTTGCCTTTTTTTATTGTTCGTTGTTATCAGCACAAGAAAAACCAAAAGAAGCGACATGGATCTGGTATCCAGGAGATTTTGAAGTTTGTTTAAGCAATAAAATGCAGGTAAGACGCACAGAACGCGAAGCAGTATTTCCACCGCTTTGGCAATATTACAGTCCGTATGCCTTGGTAACTTTTCAAACAGAAGTAGATATTCCGGAACCAGACGACGTAAAAATCTACTCAGAAGGACCTTTTCAATTACTTTTAGATGGTGTTCAAATTTACGGACAGCCTAAATCAATAAAAATTCCTTCTGGAAAACACAAAATTTCATTTAAAGTATACAATCAAGAAGTACTGCCTGCGATTTATATTAATGGAAAATATGTAAAATCTGATGCATACTGGAAAGTAACCAATGAAGATAAACTTTGGATCGATGAAACTGGAAAAGCACAACAATCTGGTACACCTTGGGTTCCCGTGGGTTCTTGGAATTTTAATTCACCAGAAAATAAACCTTCTGAGTTTAAACTGACAACCAAACCTTTGAGTGCCAAAAAAACAGAAAAAATAGGAAATGGAGAGCTGGTAGATTTTGGTAAAGAAACTTTTGGTTATATTAAAATTCACGGTTTAAAAGGAAAAGGTAAAGTAGCACTTTATTATGGCGAATCTCGTGAAGAAGCTTTGGATTCTGCCAGATGCGAAACTTTAGATCATTTATCTTTTGATGGAAACCAGTCTCAAACCTATACACACGACGGATCGAAAGCATTTCGCTATGTTCAGGTACAAACTGATGCAACAGTAAAATACGATTCGATTTCGATGCTTTATGAATATTTACCATTAGATTATCGTGGAGCTTTCAAATCTTCGGATGAACAATTGAATAAAATTTGGGATGTGTCGGCATATACGATGCATTTAACAACTCGCGAATTTTTTATAGACGGAATAAAACGCGACCGTTGGGTTTGGTCTGGCGATGCTTATCAAAGTTATTTAATGAATTATTATTTATTCTTTGATTCGGCTTCTGTAGAACGAACGCTTTTAGCGCTTCGCGGAAAAAATCCTGTAACGGCTCACGTAAATATTATAATGGATTATTCGCTCTATTGGTTTGTAGGAGTTTACGATTACTACTTACATACAGGCGATACCAAATTCATCAAAACTTTTTATCCAAGAATGAAATCACTTATGGATTTCTGTTTAGAAAGAAGAAATAAAAACGGATTCCTTGAACCATTAGAAGGCGATTGGGTTTTTATTGATTGGGCAGACGGATTACCAAAAACCGGCGAGGTTAGTTTTGAGCAAATGCTTTTAGCGAGAAGTTTAGAAGCTATGGCGGTTAGTGCTAAAATTGCAGGTGAAAGTGAAGATCAAAAACAATATCAAAAATTAGGGGATGATTTAAAAACGAAATTATTTGATGTGTTTTGGGATAAAAAAGAAAACGTCATGAAGCACCAGCGTATCGACGGTAAAATGCAAAATATTGTAACCAGATATGCTAATATGTTCGGTATTTTTTTCAATTATTTTACTGAAGAACAAAAACAAAGTGTAAAAAATAAAGTGTTACTGAATAAAGATGTTCTTCAAATCACAACACCTTACATGCGTTTTTACGAGTTGGAAGCCTTGTGTGCTATGGGCGAACAGAATTATGTTTTAAAAGAAATGAAAGATTATTGGGGCGGAATGCTGAATGAGGGCGCTACATCTTTCTGGGAAGAATACAATCCGAACAAAAAAGAAACAGAGCATTTAACTATGTACGGACGTCCTTACGGGAAAAGTCTCTGTCATGCTTGGGGAGCCAGTCCGATTTATTTATTAGGAAAATATTATTTGGGTGTAAAACCAACCGCACCAGGATATACTGAATATGAAATCAAACCGAATCTTGGAGGTTTAAAATGGATGGAAGGAAAAGTACCAACTCCAAACGGTGAAGTTTCATTGTATTGCAGTAGCAAAGAAATTAAGGTAAAAGCAAGTGAGGGACAAGGAAAATTAATTTTTGAAAGTGCAAGCAAACCAAAAACAAACTCAGGAATAATTACAGAATTATCGAAAAATAAATATCAGTTAACGGTTAAACCGAATGTGGAATATAAAGTGAGTTATAGGGCTTTTTAGTAATTAGTTCATAGTGATTAGTAATTAGTTCTTAGTGATTAGTGATTAGTCCTTAGTGATTAGTGATTAGTCCTTAGTGATTAGTTTAGTTCTTAGTGATTAGCAGTTAGTTTATAAACGTCTAGTTTGTCATTCCGAGTGAAAGGAGGAATCACACTCGTAACCACAAAGATTGTCACGTGAGTTTTGTCATTTCGACGAAGGAGAAATCTCCACAAGTAGCTCCACACAGAATGTCGCCAATCTTTGTAGAGTTTCTAATGAAGATTTCTCCTTCGTAGAAATGACAAGATTGAAGAAATTCTGAAGTCAATAAAAAATAAAAAAACAATGTTATCAAAAAATAAAAAATACAATTTTAAATTAAAAACTGCTTTCGTAATGCTGTTGATTTTCTGCATTCAAGTATCAGCACAAACTACCGCTTGGAAACCAGCATCTTTTGAAGTTGTAAAATCAAATTACAAAACATTCAAAACCACGCAATACGCTCATGTTTTTTCAGGAAGCAAACATAATATTGTTCGGTTAGCTCCCGAATTAGAAGGTTTACAAGGAATCGAACTTCCTTTGGATAAATATAAAAACGGAACAAATTCACCTTTACAGTTAAAGTTTAAAGATAATGTTCAGGTATTAATTGGCGTTTTTCAGGAAAAAGGAAATCCCGAATATCTTCAATTTAATAATTCGGCGAAAGCCAAATTAATATTAGAAAATGGAATAACAATTACAGGTTTGCCTCCCGTAAATGTGTATGCAATTTCCTATTCAAAAGGAACTCAAACTATAAATCCTGGAAAAGGTTTATTTACAGTTTTAGGAGTTGTAAAAGCTTCTCAGAAATTAGAAAAAAGAAACGCAGAACTTCCGGACGGAAAACTATGGAACCCAACTTTTATTGTTGAAGGATTTTCAGATGAAAAACCTCTTTTTGAAATTATTGGCGGCGAAAATAGACCGGTTATTGATGAAGGAATGTCTGGAACAGAAGGAATTCAGGGAGGATTTGAGGGTGGACGCGTGGTAAAAGTAGGTGATACGTATCATATGTTTCCAACGGAAAGAGCGGGCGAAATTGGTGTAGATTATTATTACGATCGTGTGAAGACAAAAATTGGACACTGGACAAGTAAAGATGCCATCACTTGGAAAAGAGAATCAACAATCTATCAGGCTAGTGGAACTTATGCCGTTACCGAAGATGATAACCCAATGAATGATCGCCGTGCCGCAATTTGGTCGTATATGCCGGTTTTTAACGAAAAGGCAAACAAATGGTACGGCTATTATTTGGCTTATACGGTGAGTAAAGAAATAGAACCAAATCATTCTTTTGGAAGAATCTGGAGATGTGAATCTACCGTAGAAGGAATTAACGGAATTGGTGGCCCTTATAAAGATATGGGAATCATTATGGAACCAGGATTGGATTCTCAGCCTTGGGAAGGGCGTCAGGGTGTAGCTTCATTTTTTCCATATAAAGTCGGCGATAAATATTTCGGATTCTACAGCGGAGCATATCCGTTTAATTCCTGGGCAGATTATCCGAAGAAATCAGGGAAAGGCTGGTTTGTGGCTTTGGCCGAATCAAAAAGTTTAGAAGGCCCTTGGCAGAGAATGAACAAAGGATTGGAACCCATTAAAACAATGCATCCGCAGTTTGTAGAAAATCCAATTGTAAGCCAATTGCCAAACGGTCTGTACATCGCTATTTTTGATGGAGGCCCAGATGGCTGGGGACATCATTTACCCAATATGATTGCGTATTCCTTATCTGCAGACGGTATTAAATGGTCAGAAGCAAGATATTTACCAATAGAAACCAAAGTTAATAAATGGTGGGATATTATGAGAACGCCATTGTGCTTAATCCCAGAAGGAAATGATGTTTACACAATTGTGTATAACGCAATCGACTTAAAAAGAAGATTTCATCCTACAGGAATGGTAAAAGTTAAATTGAACAAAGATGTAATGGAAACAAGATTATCAGAATTGAAAAAATAAATTAAAGTTTCCCGCAGATTTTGCAGATCAAGCAGATAAAGAAATCAGCAAAATCTGCGAGAGAAACAAAATAAAATAAAAATCCGTTTTTATCCGCGTCTTTACGAAGTAAATCCGCGTCATCAGCGTTCAAAACCACATTTTGTATAACAACACAAAAATGAAAAATAAAATTAAATACGTATTAATCGCCATTACAGTACTTGCCCTAACAAGCTGTGCAACCAAATATAAAAAACGAGACATTACCGAAAACGTAATGAAGGAGATCTACAACGAAATTAAAACACCTTATAAATACGGTTTAGTAATGGTTCCGACAGACAACTCCTATAAAATGGATTGTCCGAGTGTATTTAGAAAAGATGGTAAATGGTTTATGACCTATTTAATTTATGATGGAAGAGGTTATGAAACTTGGTTAGCAGAAAGTGACAACCTTTTAGATTGGAAATATTTAGGAAAAGTAATGTCTTTCTCAGAAAACGAAAAACATTGGGATGTTAATCAAAAAGCGGGATACATGTCGTTACAAGATCCAGCTTGGGGCGGAAGCTACGAATGGGAAAAATACGAAGGTAAATATTGGATGAGTTATTTTGGAGGAGACAGCAAAGGTTACGAAGCAGGCGTTTTATCAATAGGAATGGCTTATACCAAAGAAGCACCAACAAAACCACACGAATTTCAAAGATTAGAAAATCCGGTTTTAACGCCAAAAGACAAAGACGCCAGATGGTGGGATAATAGTACGATGTACAAAAACAGTGTGATTCGCGATAAGGACAAAGTTACAGGACACAATTTTATCATGTATTACAATGCGCGAGGTGATAGTTTAAATCCTGCTAAAGGTGCAGAGCGTATTGCTATGGCGGTATCGAATGATATGAAAAAATGGGAGCGTTATGGCGATAAACCTTTAATCAATCATCATAAAGGAATTTCTGGAGATGCCTATATTCAGCGTATAAATGATACCTGGGTGATGTTCTATTTTGGAGCTTTTTGGACAGGTTGGAATCAAGGTGCGTTTAACCGTTTTGCAGTTTCGAATGATTTAGTAAACTGGACAGATTGGAAAGGCGACGATTTGATTAAATCATCTGAACCTTATGATGATATGTTTGCTCATAAATCATTTGTTGTAAAACATGATGGCGTTGTCTATCATTTTTACTGCGCCGTAAACAAAGCAGAACAAAGAGGAATTGCCGTTGCAACTTCGAAAGACATAGGAACAAGTAAATTGAATTTTGTGGCACCGCCGGAGAAGGTTAAGAAGTAGTTATGAGTTATGAGATACACTTAAGACTCTTTATAAAAATGATAATATTTGACAAAAGAGACTCCGTTAGGAGGCACTGGTCGGTAGAAGAAGCGAAATTAATACGCATTTATGTTCCGTAGGAACATCTGAAACAACAACAATGAAATACAATATAAAATCAATGTTTAAGTCAAATCACATTCAGCAATTTTTCAACTTTCGACTTTCGACTTTCGACTTTTTGACTGTAATTTTACTATTTACAACTTACACGAACGCCCAATCCGTAACAGGAGAACCAGCTGGTATTCCAGAATTACACAAAAAATACCAATTTGCACCATGGGAAGACCCAACGGTTACAAGCATCAACAGACAGTCTTCAAGAGCGACCGCATATTCATATACAAGTATTGAAGACGCTTTAAAAGGCGACAGAACCAAAAGCCGAATCCAAATGCTCAACGGCGATTGGGATTTTAAATATGCCGTAAATCTAAAAGAAGCATCAAAAGATTTCTACAAAAACACAGTTTCAGGTTGGGATAAAATAGAAGTTCCGTCAAACTGGGAAATGAAAGGTTATGACAATCCAATTTACAAAAGTGCCGTTTATCCGTTTAGACCAATAAATCCGCCTTATATCCCAAAAGATTACAACGGAGTAGGTTCTTATCAGCGTAGTTTTACCGTTCCTGCAAACTGGAAAGATATGACCGTTACGCTTCATTTTGGAGCCGTAAGCTCAGGATTTCAGGTTTGGTTAAACGGAGAATTTTTAGGTTATGGCGAAGACAGTTTTCTGCCGTCAGAATTTGATATTACACCCTATTTAAAAGAAGGCGAAAATGTAGTTTCGGTTCAGGTAATCCGCTGGGCAGATGGCTCTTATTTAGAAGATCAGGATCACTGGCGTGTAAGCGGAATCCAACGTGAAGTTTTTATTATGGCAGAGCCAAAATTACGCATTCAGGATTTCTTTGTTCAAACCAAATTAGACAAACAATACACAGATGCGATTTTTAAACTACGTCCGAAAGTGGAGAATTTGACTGGAGAAAAAATCAAAGATTATACAATGAATGTTCAGTTGTACGATGCCAATAATACGGCAATGTTCAAAGAACCGCTTCAGAGACCAGTAATCGATTTAATCAACGAAAGTTATCCTCGTTTGGATAATGTACGTTTTGGGTTTTTTCAGGAAACTATTAAAAATCCGAAGAAATGGAGTTCAGAAGAGCCGAATTTATATACAATGGTTCTTTCCATAAAAGATAAAAATGGCAACGTTACCGATGCAAAAAGCTGTAAAGTAGGTTTCCGTTCAATTGAATTCTCAAAAGAAAACGGAAAAATGCTCATCAACGGAAAAGAAACTTATGTATATGGAGTCAATCGTCACGATCATCATCCAACTCGTGGAAAAGCCGTTACGAGAGAAGACATCAAACAAGATATAACAACGATTAAGAAGTTCAATTTCAACTTTATACGTACAAGCCACTATCCAAACGATCCTTACTTCTATGAATTATGCGATCAATACGGAATCATGGTTATGGACGAAGCCAATCAGGAAACACACGGAATTGGCGGTAAATTAAGCAACGATCCGCTTTGGACAAATGCTTACATGGAGCGCATGACCCGAATGGTCGAAAGAGATAAAAACCATCCGTCGGTCGTGATGTGGAGTTTAGGTAATGAAGGCGGCAAAGGACCAAATCACGCAGCAATGTCGGGCTGGGTTCACGATTTCGATATCACGCGTCCTGTGCATTATGAGCCCGCGCAAGGAAATGCAAAATTAGACGGCTATATCGATCCGCTTGATCCGGGATATCCAAAAACAATCGATCACGCTTATCGATTCGAAAATCCGCAGGATGATTCTTATGTTGATATGGTCAGCCGTTTTTATCCGGGCGTTTTTACACCTAAATTTTTAGTTGATCAAAAGAAAGATACACGACCAATTATTTTTGTGGAATATTCTCATGCGATGGGAAATTCAGTTGGAAATTTAAAAGAATTATGGGATGAATTCCGTTCGCTTCCAAGAGTTATCGGAGGCTGTATTTGGGAATTTAAAGATCAGGGATTAGTTAAATTTGACTCAAGATCAGGTCAGGAATATTTCGCACACGGAGGAGATTTTGGCGAAAAATACCATGATGGAAACTTCAATACAAAAGGAATTGTAGATTCTAACGGAAAACCAAAAGGATCAATTTTTGAGAATAAATGGGTGTATCAGCCCGCGATTTCGACTTTAAATGGAAATCAGTTAGAAATTAAAAATCGACAGTCGGTTAAATCATTAGAAGATTATATTCCAGTTTTAAAAGTTTTGGAAAACGGAAACGTGATTAAAACTCAGTTTTTAAAACCCTTAAAAGTAGAAGCGGGAGAATCTACAACATTGAATATAAGCCAGTATCTTCCAAAAATGAAAGCCGATGCTGAATATATTTTAAATATAGAATTCCAGCTTTCAAAAGAGGAACTTTGGGCTTCAAAAGGTTACGCTGTCGCGGAAGATCAATTTGTGCTGAAAAAGAAAGAAACGGTTTCTCCTGAATCCAAAAAAGAAATTTTAAACGTTTCAGAATCAGATTCAGATTTTAAAATCAAAGGAAAAACTTTCGATGTTACTATCAGCAAAACAAACGGAGCTTTGAGTTCTTATATTTTTAACGGAGAAGAACAAGTTTTTGCTCCGTTGCTTCCAAACTTCGTAAGACCGCTTACGGATAACGATAAAAGAGGTTGGAAATCACAAAAAGTGCTGAAACAATGGTACAAAGCAAAACCAAAATTGGTCAACATTAAAATAGACAAATCAGCTCCGGAAATTAAAATTACAAGCGATTACGAAATTATAAAAGACAGCGCGAGCGTAAATGTAGTGTACAACATTTTACCAAACGGATTGATAAAAGTAGATTATAGTTTAAAAGCTTCAAACAAACTGCCAAACATTCCAAAAATCGGAATGCAGATGGGCGTTCAAAGAAAATTCGACCAGATTTCGTGGTACGGAAAAGGAGAATTAGAAAATTACAGCGACAGAAGTTTCGGTTCGTTTGTGGGGAAATATTCGCTTCCAATTAATGATTTTATCGAGCATTATGTAAAACCGCAGGAAAATGGAAACCGCTGTGATGTAAGATGGATGGCACTAACAACGCCACAAAAAAATAAAGGATTCTTGGTGGTAAACGATTCAAAAGTTCTAAGCATGAGCGCATGGCCATACACACAGGAAAACCTAAGCGCAGCAACACATACCTACGAATTAAAAGATCCTGGATTTTTAACCGTAAATATTGATTTAGTTCAAATGGGAGTGGGAGGAAACGACAGTTGGACATCAGTCGCACAGCCATTAGAGCAATATCAAATTAAATCGGGAGATTATGAATATAGTTTTTATTTAGTGCCTTTCAGCGGTTCAAAAAATGAATTAGAAAATAACTTGAAGAAATTCAAATATTAAGTTACGATCTATCCTAACAGGTTTACAAAACCTGTTAGGTATTTTCGTTTAAGAGAATCAAAAATCAAAAATTAGAAATTAAAAATAAAAGAAACTCGACAAAATTAAGGATTCAATATCAAACATAGCCCGAGGTTTCAACCTCGGGAAACGTTTCGAATAATCACGTTACGTCCCAATGGTTTCAACCATTGGTTATGTTTTGGAATGAAAAATTAAACCCAACAGTCTCGAAGACTCGGGATTAAAACGTATTAGGTTTTTGTATTAAAAATAGAGTATAAGTATAGTTTGTCAATTTCGACAAAGGAAGAATCACCCACAAAACTCCGCACAGAGAATCGCCAATCTTTGTCGAGTTGCTAGTGTGATCCTTCCTTCGTCAGGATGACAGAAAGAAGAAAACAAACAAAAATAAAATGTTTAACAAACAACACCTTTTCCTTTTTAAAATGGACTTTCGACTTTTGTCTTTAAGACTTTCGACTGTCTTGTTTTTCCTCCTTGCAGGCATTGTCTCCGCACAGGAAATCCATAAAAATGAAAATACCTTTTTTCAGCCAACCAAAGAATCCTCAAAACCGTGGACATATTGGTATTGGATGAAAAGTGCCTATTCTAAAGAAGGCATTACCGCTGATTTAGAAGCGATGAAAAGAGTTGGGATTGAAGGTGCCTATTTAATGACGATAAAAGGACCGGAAAATCCGCCATTGATAAATCCGCCGGTTTTGCAGTTGAGCAAAGAATTTTGGGATTTGGTGCGTTGGGCTTTAATTGAAGCAGATCGTGTAGGTGTAAAAATTGGTTTTCATCCAGCCGATGGTTTTGCCGTTGCCGGAGGACCTTGGATTACCCCTGAAATGTCAATGCAAAAAGTAGTTTGGAAAGATACAATCGTAAGCGGAAATAGTTTTAAAAACTTAAAATTAGCCGTTCCAAATCATTATAAAGATTATTATAGAGACATTGCGACGTTTGCTGTTCCAGTAAAAGAAAGTTTTATAACTTCGGATAAAAAACGTCCAAAAATTACATCCACCAATCTGGAATCTGATGCGGCTATTTTAAGTTCATCAGAGAAAGATGGACAATTTAGAATGCCGAAAAAAGGCTGGATTCAATATGAATTTGATGAACCATTTTTGTGTAAATCTATTCAAATAGAAACCAAAGGAAATAACTATCAGGCGCATCGTTTACTAATTGAAGTGAGTGACGATGGAAAAAATTTCAAAAGTTTAGGACGATTAACAACGCCACGTCACGGCTGGCAGGATGTCGATGCTTTTTATACCCATAGCATTGTTCCCACAAAAGCGAAATATTTCAGGTTTGTTTACGATCCCGAAGGAACAGAACCAGGCGCAGAAGATCTTGATCCTGCAAAATGGAATCAGGGCTTAAAAGTAGCCAAAATCTATTTGTCAAACGAACCTTTGATCGACAATTATCAGGGGAAATCAGGAGCGATATGGCGTTTAAGTCCGCAAGTAACCGAAAAGGAAATCAGTTCTGCAGATTGTATCGATCCTTCAAAAATGGTTAATGTTTCAAAGTTTGTTGATGCAGACGGCGTTTTAAACTGGAAAGCCTCCGCGAAAGCGAATTGGAGAATTATCCGTTTCGGTCATACTTCTACAGGTCACGAAAATGCTACAGCAGGTGCGGGAAGAGGATTAGAAGTAGACAAATTTAATAAAGAGGCGATTCGTTTTCAACTCGATCATTGGTTTGGCGAAATGCTTCGTGCTGCTGGTCCGGAATTGGCTTCAAAAGTGGTTAAAATACTACATATGGACAGTTGGGAATGCGGAAGCCAAAACTGGTCGCCTGTTTTTAGAAATGAGTTTAAAACGAGAAGAGGTTATGATATTGTAGATTATCTGCCTGTTATGGCAGGAATTCCTGTAAAAGATATTCAGACTTCTGAGAAAGTTTTATACGATGTTAGAAAGACGATTTCAGAATTGGTGGCCGATAATTTCTTCGGAACGCTGAGACAAATTGCGGATGATGCAAATGTAAAATTCAGTTCAGAAAATGTGGCTCCAACGATGATGAGCGACGGACTTTTGCATTTTAAATATATTGATTATCCAAGCGGTGAATTTTGGCTGAAAAGCCCAACACACGACAAACCTAACGATATGTTAGACGCCATTTCGGGCGGACATATTTATGGAAAAGATATTATTCAGGCAGAAGCTTTTACGGCTTTAAAAATGGATTGGGACGAACATCCGGGAAATCTAAAAGTGATTGCCGATAGAAATTATGCTCTTGGAATTAACCGTTTTTTCTATCACGTTTTTGTACATAATCCGTGGCTGGACAGAAAACCCGGAATGACTTTAGACGGAATTGGAACGTATTTTCAAAGGGACCAGACTTGGTGGGATCCTGGAAAAGCGTGGTTTGAATATTGTCAAAGAGTGCAGTTTCAGTTACAAAAAGGGAAACCGGTTATAGATTTGGCGGTTTTTATTGGCGAAGATTTGCCTTCTCGCTCTGTACTGCCGGATCGTTTGGTGCCTTTTATTCCGAATATTTTTGGGGAAGCAAGAATTGAAAGCGAAGCGATTCGTTTAAAAAATGAAGGACAGCCAAGTGCTAAAATGCCAAAAGAAGTATCGTATTCTAAAAACTTAACTGATTTATCGGAATGGATTAATGCGATGAATGGTTATCAGTACGATTCCTTTAATTCAGATGTTTTGATTAACCGTGCGAAAATCGAAAACGGAAAAATATCTTTTGGAGGCGGAATCGAATACGGCGCTTTATTTTTTCCTGACAGTCATAAAATGGCACCAAATAAGTTGCTTTCTTTGGCTTCCGCCGAAAAAATACTGCAGCTAGTAAAAGACGGCGCAACCATTTTTGTAGATGAAAAGCCAAATTTACAGCCCGGTTTACAATCAAATGAAGATTTCAAAAAATGGCAGCATGTTGTCGATGAAATTTGGAACAATTCAAATGCATCAACTTGGAAAATAGGAAAAGGAACGGTTATTAAATTACCGTATTTAGAGAATGATTTTGCTTCAATTGGAATCACGCAGGATGTTTATTTTCCAAATCTAAACAGAGCAGATTCTGAAACAATTGCATGGACACACCGCAAATCGGAAACAGAAGATATTTACTTAATTTCGAATCAAAAAGGAGAAAAAAGATCGTTTGAAGCTTCGTTTAGAATTACTGGAAAAATTCCCGTTTGGTATAATCCCGTAACTGATAAAACTTCAGATTTGTCCAATTGGAAAATGCAAAATGGCAGGACAATTGTTTCGATTAATTTAGAGGAAAACGAATCTGGTTTTGTAATTTTTAAGGATAAAACTGAAATGATTACTGTGGAAGTAAATCTCAATAAAACGAAATTTGAAACCGTGCAGACTTTAGATGAAAATTGGGAAGTGCAATTTAATCCTGAATATAAAGGTCCAAAAGAAGTGGTGAAAATCAATAAATTGTTTGATTGGAGTACTTCTGAAAATGAACAAATTAAATACTATTCGGGAACTGCAGTTTATAAAAAAGAGTTTGTGTGGAAAGGAAAAAATAGCGATAAAATCTGGCTTGATTTAGGTGAAATCGCCAATATTGCAGAAATCAAAATCAACGGAAAAGATTGCGGTTCGCTCTGGACTTTCCCTTATAAAAGCGATATTTCTCAAGCCTTGAAAAAAGGAAAAAATATAATAGAAATCAAGATCACCAATACATGGAGAAACCGATTAACAGGCGATCAAAAACTGCCAAAAGAAGAAAGGTCAACCTGGACAAATGCGAGCTATAGATTAGAAGGAGAACCGTTGTTGACAGCGGGATTATTGGGGCCGGTTGTACTAGTGAAAGAAAAGAATAAATAATTTTTTGCCACAGATTATAGGATTACGAAGATTATTAATGATGTGACAAAATAAAGAAAACAATTGCCTCCACCTTCCGCTGGAGATTTCAAAAGAGAACAAGATATGGGCTTAAGTCTAAAAGTTAGTTTGGCTAAAGCCTAAGAGATTGAAGAATTATAACCTTCGGCTAAAGCTGGAGGCAATTAAAATAAAAATTGCCACAGATTAAAGGATTCTTGTGACAAAGTAGACAAATCAATTGCCTCCAGCTTTAGCTGGAGGTTTAGAAAGTAGATAAGTATTGGGCTTTAGCCAAACTATTTTTTTTTGCTAAAGTATTATGAGTTGAAAAATTTTATGAACTCCAGTTAAAACTGGAGGCAATTGAAAAAATATATCGCTCCGCTGGAGCTTTTGTATATTGTTATTGTTTTTCTATAAATATCTCGTCCCTCTGGGACTTGCATATAAGTTCTAGAAGAGCAGAATATTTATTAAAAAGAAATTTAAAAACATGTATTTGTTTCAAAGAATATATGTCATTAGACAAGATAAAAAAGCTCTGTAAGAGCGAAATGTTTATAGAAAATAATAGTACGAGAGCAGTTAAGCTCCAGAGGAGCGACACATCTATTGAGAAATTAAAGAATAAAAAATGAAGAATTTTAAACACATTTTAGTTATTGTAATTACATTTTTAGCAAGCCTTCAAATCAATGCCAAAATCAAACTGCCCGCATTGTTTACAGACAATATGATGTTACAGCAAAAGTCAAACGCACCAATTTGGGGCTGGGCAGAGAAGAACGCAAATATTGCCATAAAAACGTCTTGGGATGCTAAAACATATAAAGTAAAAGCAGATAATTTCGGTAAATGGAAAACAGAATTGCAGACCCCATCATTCAGCGGACCGTTTACAATTGAAGTTTCAGAAGGAAACGAAAAAGTTACTATTAAAAATGTTTTAATTGGCGAAGTTTGGCTTTGTTCCGGACAATCGAATATGGAAATGCCTTTAAAAGGATTTCAGGGTCAGCCCGTTAAAAACGGAAACGAAATCATTGTAAGATCAACCAATAAAAACATTCGATTAATTACAATTCCGCGTGCGACGGTTTTGGAACCTTTACAAGATTTTGAAGGAAAGTGGGAAATTGCTTCGCCAAAATCAACAGCTAATTTTAGCGCAACAGCATGGTATTTTGGTTCGCTTTTACAGGAAGTTTTAGATGTTCCGGTTGGTTTGATTCATGTTTCTTACGGTGGTTCAAGCATGGAAGCGTGGATGAATCAGGAAATGCTGCACGATTTTGCAAGCGCCAAAATTCCGACTACAAAAGAAGAATTAGCTAAAGATCCAAATCGTGTGCCAACGACTTTGTTTAACGGAATGCTTTCGCCTGTAATTGGTTACGGAATCAAAGGTTGTATTTGGTATCAGGGAGAATCCAATTATGAAAGGGCTTCTGAATATACCGCTTTGATGAAAAAAATGGTGTCAAGCTGGAGAGCTTTATGGAAACAAGGAGATTTTCCATTTTACTATGCGCAGATTGCACCGTTTAATTATGCTTCTTTTCATCCAAAAGACTATTTGGAGAAATACAATTCGGCTTATATTAGAGAGGCACAGTTGAAAGCCTCAAAGGAAATTCCGAATACAGGAATGGCAGTTTTGATGGATGTTGGAGAAGAAAATACTATTCATCCAATGGATAAAGAAAAAGGCGGAAATAGATTGGCATTTCAGGCTTTGGCCAAAACATACGGAATTGAAGGTTTTGAATTCGAAAGTCCGAAATACAAATCGATGGAAATAAAAGACGGTTCGGTTACAGTATCTTTTGATGATGTTGCCAACGGAATTACCTCTTATGATAAAGAAGTTTTAGGTTTTGAAATAGCGGGAGCAGATAAAGTTTTTTATCCGGCAAAAACGGTTGTAAGAAGAAAATCAGTGGTTTTGACTTCTGATAAAGTAAAGAATCCAGTTGCTATTCGTTATTTATGGAAAGATTTCGCAAAAGCGGAATTATTTAGTGCAGGAGGATTGCCAGTTTCTTCATTTAGAACGGATGAGTGGTAATACACGGTCGCTCCTGCAAGGTTTTCAGAACCTTGTAGGTGTTTGATTGATTTGAAACTTAAAAAAGATACCTACAAGGTTTTGAAAACCTTGCAGGAAAGAAAACGATGAAAAACAATATATTATTAATACTTCTCTTCACGACGCTTTGCCTCAAAGCGCAAATTCCTGCGCTTGATAGTTACAATCAGGTTTGGAAAACGCAAAGCCAAAATTCATCAGAATCTATGCCTTTGGGAGGCGGTGATATTGGTATGAATGTGTGGGTTGAAAAAGGCGATCTGTATTTCTATTTTTCGAGAAGCGGAACTTTCGATGAACATAATACTTTATTGAAATTAGGTCGGGTAAAAGTGACTTTGAGTCCGAATCCTTTTGCCAGAAAAGAAGGTTTTCATCAGGAATTAAAATTGAAAGACGGGTACGTTTTAGTTGGTCAGAATGATACTAAAATCAAACTTTGGGTTGATGTTTATAAACCGATAATCCACTTGGATTTAGAAAGTAAAAATGCATTGAAAATGACCGCTTCTTATGAAAGCTGGCGTTATAAAAACCGCGATTCAAAAGGAAAAGCCAATAATGCCAATTCATATAAATGGGCACCTCAAGGAGAGATTATTACGTATAAAGATTCGATTTCATTTGAAAACAACGGCATAAAATTCTATCACAGAAACAGAGAAAATACCGTTTTTGATGTTGCTGTGAAACAACAAAAAATGGAATTGGTTAAGGAGCAAATGCTGAACCCGATCGCGAATCTAACTTTCGGCGGATTTATGACGGGAGATAATCTAAAAGCAGACGGAACGTATTTAGGAAAATACCAGTCGACCGATTTTAAAGGCTTTAGTTTATCTAGTATAAAACCATCCAAAAAACATTCTTTACAGCTTTATTTAAATACCAGCCAATCAGATTTAAATTCTTGGAATTGTGACTTAAAAAAACAAATTTTATCTAATAAGAACACTTCAAAACAAGCAGAAAAAAACGCTATAAAGTGGTGGAATAATTTTTGGGAACGCAGTTTTATTTTTACGCATAAAAATCAATCGGCTGCCAAAGATTCAGTATATCAAATTGGGCAGAATTACCAGTTATTCCGTTATATGTTAGGTTGTAATGCGTATGGGAAATACCCAACAAAATTCAATGGCGGACTTTTTACAGTTGATCCCGTTTTTACCAATCCTGATTTAGATTTTACGCCTGATTTCAGAAATTGGGGCGGAGGGACCATGACGGCTCAAAACCAGCGATTGGTTTATTTTCCGATGGTAAAAAGCGGTGATTTTGATATGATGAAATCGCAGTTGGATTATTATTTGAGTTTACAGAAAAATGCTGAATTAAGAAGCAAAGTTTATTGGAATCATAACGGCGCGTCATTCACAGAACAATTAGAAAATTTCGGCTTACCAAATCCTGCAGAATACGAATGGAAACGTCCCGCCGATTACGACCCTGGAATGGAATATAATGCGTGGCTGGAATATGAATGGGACACGGTTTTAGAATTCTGTCAAATGATGTTGCAACAGAAAGAATATGCGGGAGAAGATATTCAGAAATACAATTCGTTTGTCGTTAGCTGCCTTCGTTTTTTTGATGAACATTATCAATATCTCGCAAAACAGCGAGGAAGAAAAGCTTTAGATGGAAATGGGAAATTAGTTTTATATCCGGGTTCAGGTGCTGAAACGTACAAAATGGCATACAATGCCAATAGTACAATTTCGGCATTACAAATAATTACAGCCAATCTTTTAAACCTTTCGGGAAAAGAGCTATCAAAAGAAGAACTGGAATATGTAAAGGGATTTCAAACCAGAATTCCGCCTTTAAACTTCGGACAAATCGAAAATCATAAAGTTTTGGTTCCAGCTAAAACTTGGGAAAGAGTTAATAATTCGGAAGTGCCGCAAATGTATCCCGTTTATCCATGGGGTATTTACGGCATTGGAAAACCAGATCTTGAAACGGCTTTAAATACTTGGAAATACGATCCAGATGCTTTAAAATTTAGAAGTCATATTGGATGGAAACAGGATAATATTTTCGCAGCTCGCTTGGGTTTAACAGAGGAAGCGGCGAAATACAATACATTAAAAATGGTGAATTCACAGCGTCGTTTCCCTGCATTTTGGGGACCGGGATTTGACTGGGTTCCAGATCACAATTGGGGCGGATCCGGAATGATTGGCATGCAGGAAATGCTTTTGCAGGAAAGTGATGGGAAAATTTATCTTTTTCCGGCTTGGCCAAAAGACTGGAACGTTCATTTTAAATTACACGTAAAACAAAATACGACCGTTGAAGGAGAATTGGTAAACGGCGAATTGAAAGTTTTAAAAGTAATTCCGGAAGAAAGAAAAAAAGACATTATAAATCTGTTAGGAAAATCTGAAACAGAAAAAACGAAATTAAATTAAACCAAAATGGTAAAGAAATTAATGGGTTCTTTGGCTCTTGCAATGCTTTTAACGGCAAACGCACAAGCTCAGAATACTGAAAAACAAGTTGTAAAAGTAGACTTTGACTTTTTTCAAAGAAGACTGGAAGAAGTTCATGATCCGAGTTATGATTCGTGGGTGATTAACGAAGGGAAGGAAGATTTTAAATCGTTCAATAACTTGTCGTTTACGCTAAAAGGAAACTTCACTTCAAAATGGTATAAAGTCGGAATGAGTGCACCGCATTATAACAGATTAGGAAGCGACGGTTTGGTTACGGCTGAAAATTTAGAATTGAAAATCAGCGGATTGAAAGCAGGAAAACATACGCTTTTGACTTTTCATAATGCTTTTGATGTGATTACGGGAAAAACCTATTCTCCAATCAAAATCTTTGTCAACGGAAAACTTCAGGAAACGGTAAATGCGAGTCAGAGAGCCAATGCTAAAATTGATGCAACAATGGCTTACATTACTTTTAATGCCGAAAAAGGCAAAGATGTAATCGTTCGTTTTGAGATTGACCCAACTTCAAATCCTGATGTAATTAAACAAATTGTGGTTAACGGTTTTGAAATCGATACACCAAATTTAATGAATCAGGCGCGTACTCCTGAACCAGGAAATCGTAATGAACATGTTGAAGTAAATAAAACTTTGACTTTAAAATGGGACGCTCCAAAGAGTGTAGCCGCACATAATTTATATTTTGGTGAAGACGCGGCTGCTGTAGAAAAGGCAACTGAATCTTCAAAAGAATTTAAAGGAAAACTAATTGATAAAAACTTCAATATTTCCGATTTATACAGTGGAACAACTTATTATTGGAGAGTAGATGAAGTTGATACTAAAGGCGATATAACTTCAGGAAATGTCTGGTCGTTTAAACCAGCGCAATTGGCTTTTCCGGGAGCAGAAGGTTACGGACGTTATGCTGTTGGAGGACGTGGTGGGAAGGTAATTGAAGTTACGAATTTGAATGATGACGGACCAGGAAGTCTACGAGATGCGATTAATCAGGAAATAGGGCCAAGAACGATTGTTTTTACTGTTTCGGGAAATATAAAACTGGCTTCGAGATTGGTAGCAAATCAGCCTTACATTACTATTGCGGGGCAAACGGCTCCGGGTGAAGGAATTACAATTACGAGAGCGCCAATTGGTTTGACTGGAAATGATGGAGTTGTTCGATTTTTAAAAGTTAGAATTGGCGGCGGAAGAACTTTTGACGGAATGGGATTAACCGGTGCAGATTACAGCATTATTGATCACTGCTCGATCAGTTGGACAATCGATGAATCGTTTAGTTCACGGGGTGCACATCATATTACATTACAGCGAACTTTAATTTCAGAAGCGTTAAATGTCGCTGGACACGGTAAATACGAAGCTGGAAAAATGCACGGTTATGCTGCGACAATTGGCGGCGATATCGGAAGTTTTCATCATAACTTATTGGCTCACAATTACGGACGTAATTGGAGTATTGGCGGTGGTTTAAGCGGTGATGGTTTCTATACTGGAAGATTGGATATCACTAATAATGTGGTATACAATTGGGGTAAAAGAACGACAGACGGTGGTGCAAACGAGGTGAATTTTGTAAATAATTTCTATAAACCGGGTGCTTCAACAGCGATTTTTGTAGCATTAAATGCACAGCACGAAGGTGTTGGAAAAGGAATGCAGCGCTATTATTTTGATGGAAATGTTATGCCGGGTTATTTTGATGAAAAATCTCAGGATAAAGGAAGAAAATTTACTACCACAAATAAAGAGAAAGTAGAGTATGAAACTTTTGTTGATAAACCATTTTTTCCATCATATATAGCAACGCAATCAGCGAAAGCGGCATATAAAAGTGTACTTTCAGATGTTGGGGCAAATCAGCCATTTTTTGATAAACACGATAACCGAATTATCGGTGAAACTTTAAAAGGAACTTTTACTTATAAAGGAAGCAAAAGCGGTTTGGGCGGTATGATTGATAATGAAGAAGATGCAGGAGGATGGCCGAACTTTGCTTCGGAAACTCGTCCAGCAGATTGGGATACAGATCATGACGGACTGCCTAACTGGTGGGAAAAAGCTTTTGGTTTAAACGAAAATTCAGCAGAAGGAGATTTTTCAGATGCGAATCAGGATATAGATAAAGACGGATTTACGCAGCTGGATAATTATTTAGACTGGCTGGCACAGCCTCATTATTTTGTGAATTCAGGAGATAAAAAAGTTTTAAATGTAGGAGATTTTTTCAAAGGATATGAAAACAAACCCGTTTATACTTTCTCTGATCTTAAAAATGGAAAAGCAGTTTTAAAAGGTAAAGAAATTCAGTTTACAACAGTTGAAAAAGGTTTCGCTTCTTTCATTCTAACAGTAAAAGATGCGGAAGGAGATTCAATGAGTAGAACCATTAATTTCTTTATTAAATAAAAAAAGGTTGCCACGAATTACACTAATCTCCACTAATTTTTTACGCAGTACGGTAAAAATAATTCGTGAAAATTAGTGTAATTAGTGGCAAAAGAAAAATCTGCCAAATCTGCCAAATCTGCCAAATCTGCGTGAAAAAATTAATCGCTCGCAGATTTTGCAGATAAAAGGTTGGTTTTAATTCGAGATTTAGTAAAGGAAAAAAATCTGCCAAATCTGCCAAATCTGCGTGAAAAATTAATCGCTCGCAGATTTTGCAGATTAAGCAGATAAAAGGTTCGTTTTAATTCGAGATTTAGTAAAAGAAAAAAATCTGCCAAATCTGCAAAATCTGCGGGAAAATTAATCGCTCGCAGATTCTGCAGATCAAGCAGATAGAAAATCCGTTTTAATCCGCGTTTTGCCTTGGCAATCCGTGACATCAGCGTTACAATCATTACAATATAAAATATTCAAAATGAAAAAGAACATCATCATAACCTCTTTATTTCTTTCAACTGTAATCTTTGCACAAAACAAAGGTTTAGTTGCCAATTCAGAAAGCCCGTATGCGAAATTGCAGAGCGTTGGACTGCAAGATGTAAAATGGACAAACGGTTTTTGGAAAGAACAATTTGATGTAGAAACCAAAAACACATTACCCTATATGTGGGATTTGTATCATAATGATTCTATTTCACATGCATATAAAAACTTCGAAATCGCTGCAGGTATAAGCAAAGGAACGTTTAAAGGACCGTCGTTTCATGATGGTGATTTCTACAAGATTTTTGAAGGAATGGCGGCAACTTATGCTGTTACGAAAGATAAAAAACTAGATCAGAAAATGGATAAAGCCATTGCGCTTTTTGCGAAAGTACAGCGTAAAGACGGTTATATTCATACTCCGGTTTTAATTGATGAACGCTGGGGAACTTTAGGTCCTGAAGAAGTAAAAAAACAATTAGGATTTGAAAAATACAATATGGGACATTTAATGACTGCTGCCTGTATTCATTATCGCGCCACAGGAAAAACGAATTTCCTAAATATAGCAAAAGGAGTTGCTGATTTCTTATATGATTTCTACAAAAAAGCCTCACCAGAATTGGCACGAAATGCCATTTGTCCGTCGCATTATATGGGAATTGTCGAAATGTACAGAACGACCAAAAATCCAAAATATCTGGAATTAGCCAATAATTTAATTGACATTCGCGGTACTACAAATGATGGAACTGATGACAATCAGGATCGAATTCCGTTTAGACAACAGACTACCGCGATGGGTCACGCCGTAAGAGCCAATTACCTCTATGCTGGAGTTGCCGATTTATACGCAGAAACGGGCGAGAAGAAATTATTAGACAATTTAGAATCGATTTGGGATGACGTAACATACCGTAAAATGTATATTACGGGAGCATGCGGTTCTTTATATGATGGAGTTTCACCAGACGGAACTTCTTATGATCCAACAGTTGTGCAGAAAATTCATCAGGCATACGGAAGACCATTTCAATTGCCAAATGCAACGGCGCACACAGAAACCTGTGCAAATATTGGAAACGTTTTATGGAATTGGAGAATGCTTCAAATTACAGGCGACGCCAAATATGCTGATATTGTGGAGCTGGCACTTTACAATAGTGTGCTTTCGGGAATGGATTTAGAAGGAGAAAAATTCCTTTATAACAATCCGCTGAATGTTTCTAACGATCTGCCGTTTCACCAACGTTGGGGCAATGAGCGTGAAGGCTACATTGCGTTATCAAACTGCTGTGCACCAAACGTAACCAGAACTGTTGCCGAAGTTGGAAATTATGCTTACAATCTTTCAAAGGAAGGTTTGTATGTGAATTTATACGGAAGCAATCAATTGAAAACAAAATCTTTAAACGGAGAAGAAATCGAAATCGAACAGCAGACGAACTATCCTTGGGATGGAAAAATAACGTTGAAAATTGTAAAAGCACCAAAAGATTTACAGAATTTCTTTTTAAGAATTCCGGGCTGGAGTCAGAATGCTTCGGTTTCGATTAATAATACCAGTATTAATGATAAGATCGTTTCTGGTTCTTATTTAACAGTAAATCGTAAATGGAAAAAAGGAGATGTAATTGAATTGAATCTTCCAATGCCGGTTGAGTTGATGCAGGCAAATCCATTGGTTGAAGAAGTTAAAAATCAGGTTGCTGTAAAAAGAGGACCGTTGGTTTATTGCTTAGAATCAGATCAGCTTCCTGCAAATACAAGTGTAAACGATGTAATTTTAAATCTGAATTCAAATTTTAAAACGGATTTCACGGAATTAAAAAACAGAAAATTTATAACTATCGAAGCGAGTTCAACAATTGCAGGTGATAATTCTTGGAAGAAAACACTTTATAAACCAATTTCTGTAAAAGATGGAAAATCGATAAACGTAAAATTGATTCCGTATTTTGCTTGGGGAAATAAAGGAAAAGGCGAGATGACAGTTTGGATGTCGCATTAAATTTTGCACGCTGATGAAACGGATTGCCCTTGGCAAAACGCGGATTAAAGCGGATTTTTAAATTTTGAAAAAGCGACCAACCAGCTAGTTTGTCATTCTGGAACGAAGAATCGCACACGTAACTCGACAAAGATTGGCGATTTAGATTGCGGAGTTTCTAGTGTGATCTTTCCTTCGTCAAGATGACAAAACAAGATGAACAAATAAATTGAAAAACACATGAAATATATCCTAACCTTATTTTTAATAACAACAATTTCCCTTTCAGCCCAAACGCTCGATAACAAATTAGCTTTAACCGTTGCACAAGATGGTTCGGGAGATTTTAAAACCATTCAGGAAGCGCTAAACAACGTGAAAGACAATTCAGAAAAACGAGTTGTAATTACTATAAAACCAGGAAAATATGTGGAGAAATTGGAGATTCCAGCTTCTAAAACATTCATTACTTTAAAAGGATTAGACAGAAATAAAACCATTATTTCGTTTGATGATTATTCTGGGAAACCGCTTCGTGAAATTGATGCATCCGGAAAAAAAGCATTCGGAACTGGAACTTCTTATTCTTTTTTAATTAAAGGAAATGACTGTACGCTCGAAAATCTTACTGTAGAAAATACAGCAGGAAGAGTAGGACAGGCCGTTGCTCTGCATATTAAGAGTGATAGAGTTGTAGTTAGAAATTGCAATATTTTAGGGAATCAGGATACGCTTTATTTATCTGAAGGAAATACACGCACTTACTTTGAAAACTGTTTCATCAACGGTACAACCGATTTTATATTTGGTGCGGCGACTGCTTATTTTTATGAATGTACTATTGAGAGTTTAAGCAATTCTTATATTACAGCTGCTTCAACGCCGCAAGGTCAGGCTTATGGTTTTGTTTTTACAGATTGTAAACTTACTGCAAAAGATAAAACGGTTGACAAAGTATTTTTTGGAAGACCTTGGCGACCTTATGCGCAAACTGTTTTTATCAATACAGATATGGGTTTGCATATTATTCCGGAAGGCTGGAACGCATGGATCGATACCAGATTTCCTGATAAATATAAAACTGCATATTACGCAGAATTTGACAGCAAAGGTTTAAGTTCGAAAGATCTATCTCAACGAGTTTCATGGTCGCATCAATTAAAAAAAGATGATATTAAAAAATACGATAGAGATTTAGTTTTGAACGGATGGAATCCAAATAAATAAAATCAAAGGCTATGAATAAGTTTAGAATTTTCGGAATCGGATTATGTTCAATTTTAGTATTGGGCGCCTTTAGTTTTAAATCAAAAGTGACAACTATTTATTTAATTGGAGACTCAACGGTTGCCGATTATTCGTTAGAAGAAAATTATCAAACTAAAAAATTTCCACAAGTGGGCTGGGGACAGGTTTTTCAGCCTTTCTTTCAAAAGGATAGTTTGAAGCTGGTTAAGAATATTTTGGGTAATGCTAAAGAAGTCAAAATCGATGACCGCGCAAAAGGCGGTAGAAGTACCAGAACTTTTTTTCAAGAAGGGCGATGGTCTTCTGTTTACAACTCTCTTCAAAAAGGTGATGTTGTTATGATGCAGTTTGGGCACAATGATGCTTCTGCGGAAAAAACAGAGCGTTATGTAAATATTGAAGGTTACAAAGAGTTCCTGCGTCTTTTTATAAATCAAACTAAAGAAAAAGGTGCGGTGCCAATTGTCTTAACACCAGTTGCAAGGAATTATCCATGGAAAGACGGAAAACTTACGAACGTACATGGCGACTATCCTCAGGCAGCAATTGCTGTTGCAAAGGAATTGCATGTAAAGTATATTGATTTGAATGAACTCTCGATGAGCTTCTTTTCTTCCAAAGGACAAGATTATGTAACTACGAACTATTTTATGAATTTTGAACCCGGAAAATTTCCTGCATTTCCTGACGGGCAAAAAGATAATACTCATTTTCAAAAAGAAGGTGGAGTTGAAGTGGCAAGATTTGTTTTTGATGCAATGAAAAAATTGTAAACTTAAACAAAACCATATATAAATTAACAAAAAGTCCGCTTAGTAGTCCATTTGTCTAAGATTAGCGGGCTTTTTTTAGTGTTTGATATTTCTTGAATTGACGTTAAAAATGAATTTTGCATTTTTGTTAATCAGAATTTACTTTTAAAAATATTTTTTTTGAATAAAAATATTCAGCATCTTTTAAAATCTATCCTGCTTTTATTTTGTAGGTTTTTTAGTTGAGAAATCACGCTCTTTTTGCTGTTTTACTCTAACGTTTTCGTTAAATTTCAAATTTTATAATAACTTCTTTATCAGATAATATAGTTATTAGTTTTGAAGAATAAATAACAGATTTTTATTTTTGATAAATATCTTATAGTTTTTTTGTAAAAATGTGATTGTAAATTCTGTATTAAGCAAACAATTCTCTAAAATATTTGGTTACTTATATTTTTTCCATTCATTTTTTATTAATATTGTTTTTTTAGTGTCTTTTTTTTTAAGAATATACGATTAAAACAGGATAGAGCAGGACGGTTGTAATGCAGCATCGTTATATTTTTGGAATACAAAAAATAAATGTGTTTTAAACATTTAATAAAATAGTTTAAGAATATTTAAATAAAATTTTATTATAATTAAGACATGTTTAAAACATGACTAACTAACATTAATAACCTAACCAAAAAAACATTTATGAAACAAGCACTTATAAAAAGATGTAGTTTTCTTTTGTTTACATTGATGAGTGTTCTGAGTTATGCTCAAAACTCAAGTAATCAAGTTACTGTAACGGGAACAGTTACCGATAATGTATCAGGTCTTCTTCCTGGTGTTAATGTAACTGAGAAATCTACAAAGAATACAGTTACAACAGATTTTAATGGTAAGTATCAAATTACGGTAAAACCAGGTGCAACTTTGGTGTTTTCATTTATCGGAATGAAAAAATCAGAGATTCCTGTAAATGGCCGTACTACAGTTGATGCTAAATTAGCTGAAGATTCTAATGTATTAGATGACATTGTAGTTGTTGCATACGGTACTCAGAAAAAAAATAATGTTACAGGAGCGATTGTTACTTTAAAACCAGAAGAGTTTCAAGATTTACCAGTATCAAATTTATCTGAAGCATTGAGAGGATTAACTCCTGGCGTAAGTGTATCAGGAGGTGCAGGTCGTCCAGGTGAGGCTGCAACTCTTCAAATACGTCAAACATTCGGATTTTCAAAGGATGGAAATTCAAATATTCCTTTAGTGGTTATTGATGATATGGTTCAAATTGATCCTCAAAACGGAAAGCCTACATTGGAGACATTTAACCAATTGGATCCTTCAGAAATTGAAAGCATGACAATTTTAAAAGATGGTTCTGCTGCAATTTATGGATCAAGAGCTTCGCAAGGTGCCATTATAGTAAAAACTAAAAGAGGAAAATCTGGGAAACCAAAGTTTACCTACTATAGTCAATTTTCTATTAACGATGCAGTAAGCCATAGTAAAACAATGAATGCTTATGAGCATGGAATTTGGAAAAATAGATTTTTGAATTCAAACTTAGAAGCTGATCAATCTAAATATTTTTCTGCTGCAGAGCTTGAACAAATGAAAGGTTTGAATTATGATTGGCTAAAAGAAGCTTGGAAACCTGCTACGCAGCAAAGACAGTCTCTTTCTGCAAGTGGAGGAACTGAAAAAGCAACTTATTTTGCAGGTATTACGTACTTTGATCAAGGACCTAACTTAGGAGAACAAGATTATAAAAAATGGAATTTCAGAACAGGAACAAATATCAAGATCTCTCAGGATTTAGAATTTTCTGCTTCCGTTTCGGCTATTACAACTGATGTAAATAAATCATTTTCAAAGGCTTCGGCAAACTTAAACGATAGTAGTTTTGGTTCATTAGCAGGTGGAGAGCAAGCAGATTATGCTTATTTATTGCACATGCCAAAATACATTCCATGGCAAACTACTGTAAATGGAAAAGACTATTGGATGTCTCCTTTTCCGCGTACAGATCGTAACTTAGGAAGTGCAAACTCTAACACGACTATTGCAGGATGGAACTATTTTGCAGGTTTAGATGCTGGAAAACAAATAGAAGAGCAGTTTTCATATAATGTGAATTTGTCTTTGGAATATAAGTTACCATTTGTAAAAGGTTTAAGTGTAAAAGGAAGTTTTGCCAGAAGCCAATCTAGCAGTTATACAGAGCAGTATCAATTGCCTTATGATTTAGCTAGAATTACAAATCACCATTTAGCTGATAATCACTTAGAGAATCCAAATTCAATATATGCTATCGATACCAATATCCGTGGTTCTAGAGTTTACTACACGACAGATATGGATAAATTGATTCAGGCTAACTTTTTTGCAACATACGCTAGAACTTTTGGAAATCATAATGTATCTGCTATGTTTGGTTATGAGCAATCAGAAGCATGGAACAAAAATGTGCGTTTAGCTTACGAAGGGACTTCAAAAGATTATTTAGGGAATAGTACTACTGCTGGACCAATAAGTACAAATTCGCAAGCTGTAAAAGTTGAGTCGGGAACACAGTCTTATTTAGGACGTGTAAACTATAGCTTCAAAGACAAATATCTTGTTGAGTTTATATTTAGAAGTGATGCTTCTACTAAATTTGCACCAAACAATTACTGGGGCTTTTTCCCAGGAGCTCAATTGGGCTGGGTAGTTACAAAAGAAGATTGGTTTACTGAAAATGTTTCTTGGATCAGTAATTTGAAATTACGTTATTCAATTGGAAAAACAGGTAAAGATAATATTGATTATTGGAGATGGCTTCAGTTTTATGAGCCATTGCCAGACAAGGGAGCTCAATTTGGATCGAATGGAGGTCTTCTAGGAGGTGGAATTACACCACGTCCAAATCCAAATGAAAATGTACACTGGGATACTACTATCAAAAATAACGTTGGTATAGATATTGGGGTTCTAAAAAATAGATTACAGCTTACTGCTGATTTTTATTACGATAAATCTACAGAGATGTTGATAGGATTGGCTGGTGAAGCAGGTACCCCAATTACAGTTGGAGGTGGTTTTGCAGAGGTGAACTATGCAGCTATTGATGCGTGGGGAACTGAATTTAGTTTAAATTGGAATGATAAAATAAAAGATAATTTTAGCTACAATGTAGGTGTCAATTTTGGATTCTCAAATAATGAAGTTAAAAAATACCCTGATCTTGCAAGAACTGATGCAAATACTAATATTACAACGGTTGGTGCCTCTACATTTTTTCCAGTATGGGGATTCAATACATGGAAACAAACTTCAACAGGTGACGGTATCTTAAGAACAGATGAGGATGTAGCGAATTACTGGAATTATTTAACAGAAAGAGCTACGGCTGCGGGAGGTGTTCCTTCTTATATGGGTATTAATAACGTAACGGCTATGCGTAAAGGTATGCTGGCTTATGAAGATACAGCGGGTGTTTATAATGCGTCAACAGGAACTCAAGCAGGAGCTGATGGTAGAATTATGAGAAATGAAGATTATGTTAAAATGGCGAACAATAATAGAACTTATGGTTTTACAACTAACATGGGTTTCAAATATAAATCAGTTTATTTCAAAACACAGATTCAAACTTCATGGGGAGGTTACAATGCTCTTGATTTAGTAAAACAAGGTACTTCGTCTGCTCATAATGACTGGGCTCATGAGTCTTTCTGGACAGATATGTATGATGCTACTGATAATCCTAACGGTAAATATCCTAATATGGCCCAACAAGATTATATTTTTGCTCCATCTGATTTCTGGCAAATGAATACTTTTAGATGTGTAATTAGAAATATGACTTTCGGATTTGAACTTCCAAAAGAGGCAATGAAACAACTAAATATTCAAAAGGCTACTTTAGGAATAACAGGTAATAACCTTTGGGATTTGTATAATCCTTATCCAGATCATTATAGAAATATGTATGATGATTCAGCTTCTAGATATCCAACTCTTAGAACTTGGTCAATTAATTTGAATGTATCATTCTAATTTTAATTAAAAACAATTATGAAAGCAAAATTTTGTACATATATAACAATGATTCTTTTAATGGTATTAGGAGTTTCATGCAGTGATGACTTTTTAGAAGACAAAAAACAGTATAAATATTACGATGAAGAATTCTTTAAAAGTGAAGAACGAGTTAATTGGTATGTAAACAATTTATATTACGATTTTTTTGATGCCTATAAAACACCAACTGCAATAGTTGTAGGCTCTTATACAACTACTCAGACTTCTTACACAGAAGAAATAGGAGGTATTTCTACCATGATTAATCCAAATATAACTTTGGAAAATGCGGTGGATGGATCAGGTTATTTCGGAAAAACATTAGTAGAAAACCCTTCTAATGATCCTTATAACAGAATTAGAGATATTAATGTGATGTTGGAAAGAATTGATGTAGATGGAGCTAATTTGAGTCAGACATTTCGTGATCAGATTAAAGGGCAGATGTATTATTTACGCGCTCTTCAATATTTCGATTTAATGCGTACTTATGGAGGTGTTCCAATCATTACAACTGTTCAGACTCCTTCTAAAGATGATCCAGCAATTAAAATACCAAGAGCAACAGTAACGGAACTAGTTACTCAAATTACAGCTGATTTTGATTTAGCGGCGAGTTTATTACCGAGTAGATGGCCGGCAACAGATTATGGTCGTTTTACGAAAGGCGCAGCTTTAGCTCAAAAATCACGTGTTTTATTAACCTATGCAAGTCCATTATTTAATAAAGGCTGGGATTCATCAACTGCGCGTTGGGATGCAGCTTTAGCAGCGGGATTAGCAGCTGAAGCAGAATTAACTTCAGCAGGACATGGTTTATACGGAGCTAATGCAAGAGATTGGGAAAGAATGTTTTATATTAATGACAACTCATTCAATTCAGAAGCTATTGCGATTAAACTTTTAGCAAGCAGCACTACTGTAGCAACTTCTTTACAGTCAAATAGCTCTTGGGAGAGATCAATGCGTTTGGCAAGCCAAGGCGGACAAGGAAGTGGTGGAGTTAAAGCTCCTAAAAGTATGATTGACTTATTTCCTATGGCGAATGGAAAAAGACCAACAGCTGCAAATAATTATGATTCATTCTTATTTTTTAGAGACCGTGATCCACGTTTTTATAGAACTTTTGGTTTTTCAGGAAGCTACTGGCCTTACAATAATAGTTTAACTTCGGCGGCAGCACCTACTGTTTGGGCATATCGCTGGTCAACGAATGCTACTACTGGTGTAGCTTTTAGTACAGGTAATGATGTATCGAGCCCTGCCTTTATTCGTAAAATGTCAAGTCCTACAGTTAGTAACGCATCGAATTTTCAAATTTCAGGAACAGATATTATGGAATATCGTTTTGCTGAGTTATTATTGAACATTGCGGAATGTTATGCTGCAAAAGGAGATATTGGTAATACGATTAATTATTTAGGACAAATTCGTAGACGTGTCGGAATTCCAGCAGCAGATAATTACGGAATAGGTTTATTGGCAGACAAGTATGCAGCTCTAGAAGCATGTTTATACGAGCGTAGAGTTGAGTTAGCTTATGAAGGAAAACGTTTTTGGGATGTTCAAAGATGGATGCTTTACAGTGACGATTCTTCACTTAATGATGCAACAAATACTAAACTTGGCATTCCGCAATTAAACGGAACACAGCGTATTGGGAATTATTTGCATTATAAGAATGGAACTAGTCCTGCAGGTACAGATCCTTTAGCAGCAGATCGTGCTTCTATATCTGTAGATCCAGATGCAGCAAACTTTCAGTCTCAAATTACTGCTTTAGCAACTTTTTACACTAATAATTTTGAATTGCGTTCTCCTCCAACACCTATGGATAATGTTAGCAATGTAGCTACTCCAATTTCATGGAGATCAAATTATTACATTATGGGACTTAATCAGACTGCTTTGGTTAACAATCCTTGGTTAACACAAACTATCGGTTGGAAAGATGGGAATGGAGCAGCAGGAAGTTACATTTACCAAGAATAGAATAAAATCATATAAGAAGAATAATTATAGAACTTTTCACCTGTATTCGTCAAAAGATACAGGTGATTTGTTTAAACAGAATTACCAAAATCAAGAATTAACATGAAAAATTCCGCATTATTTATCACAGCTCTGGTTTTTTTAGGAAGTGCAAAATGTTTTGCCCAATATCCAAAGATAAGTCCAGAAGTTCAAGCGCAGGAAAAAGCAATTAAAGAAGAAGCCCAAAAACTTTCTGATGAAGCTTGGGAAAAAGCTTTAGTAATTATTGAAGAAGAAGCAAAACATGGTAAGCCTTACATCCCTTGGGCATCAAGGCCAAATGATTTACCACAGGCAGATATTCCTGCTTTTCCAGGAGCTGAAGGAGGAGGAATGTTTACTTATGGAGGTCGTGGCGGAAATGTCTACACTGTAACAAGCTTAGAAGACCGCGGGCCTGGAACTTTACGTGAAGCATGCGAAAAAGGAGGAGCAAGAATTGTTGTGTTTAATATTGCTGGAATTATCAGACTTAAAAGTCCGTTAATTATTCGTGCACCATATATTACAATAGCTGGACAAACTGCTCCTGGAGATGGTATTTGTATCGCAGGAGAATCAACTTGGATAGATACGCATGATGTAATTATCAGACATGTACGTTTCCGCCGTGGAGAAACTTTCGTAGGCCGTCGTGATGATGCCATTGGAGGAAATCCTGTTGGAAACATTATGATTGACCACGTTTCTGCAACTTGGGGATTAGACGAAAACATGTCAATTTACAGACATATGTACAGCCCGGGTGCTGGATATCCAGACGAAAAGAAACCAACCGTAAATATTACAATCCAAAATAGTTTATTTGGAGAAGCTTTAGATACTTACAACCACGCTTTCGGAAGTACTTTAGGAGGGGAAAATTGTGCTTTTGTTAGAAATATGTGGGCAAATAATGCTGGTAGAAACCCTTCTATTGGATGGAACGGAATTTTCAATTTTGTGAATAATGTTGTTTTCAACTGGTATAACAGATCTACAGATGGAGGCGATTATACTGCAAACTACAACATCATCAATAACTTTTACAAACCAGGTCCTGTGACCGATTTAACACAGCCAATCAGCTACAGAATCTTAAAACCAGAATCAGGAAGAAGTAAATTATCTTATATGGTTTTTGGTAGAGCTTATGTAAACGGAAACGTGGTAAACAATAACGAAAAAGTTACAAAAGACAACTGGGACGGTGGTATTCAAATCGAAAACAAAAAAGGCGAGTTAATGACTTATGACGAAGCCAGTACTTATTTCGCTAAAATGAAAGCCGACAGACCTTTCCCAATGCCTTGGTTTAATAAAATTATGACAGCAGAGGATTCTTACGAATTCGTACTTAAAAATGTTGGAGCAACATTACCAATTAGAGATAAAGTTGACGAAAGAATCGTAAGAACAGTAAAAACTGGAGTTCCAGAATATGCAAAAGGATTGGAGAAAAAACAATTCTATCAATTCGAGCACAGACGTTTACCGATGGATTCTTATAAAAAAGGAATTATTACCGATATTTCTCAAGTGGGAGGATATCCAGAATACAAAGGAAAGCCTTATGTAGATACAGATAAAGATGGTATGCCAGATGCATGGGAGAAAAAATACGGGTTAAACCCGAACGATCCATCAGATGCAAAAGGAGATTTGAACGGAGACGGATATACGAATATTGAAGATTACATCAACGGTTTAAATCCTGCAATAAAAGTAAACTGGAAAGATTTAGCTAATAACAAAGAAACTTTAGTTAGACCTTTATTAGATTTAAAATAAGAAACATCAGAATAAAAATCTGCAAATCTGCTAAATCTGCGAGAAAAAATTAGCCCGCAGATTTAGCAGATCAAGCTGATTAGTTAGCAAGATTAAAAAAATAAGCCTTTGAGAGAAATCTCCAAGATTTTTTCAATTAATTAAAAATAAAAATCATGGCACTAAATAAAATAAATGCGGGTTTACTATCGCTGGTTTTTGCATTTTCAACTTTAAATGCCCAACAGCATTTAGATCCAGAATACATCAAAGTTACCAACGAAAGAGCAGCAAAAATCGTTGTAAAATTAGATTTGAAAAATGAAGCAAAAGAAAAAGCTGTTTCAAATGTTATTGCACAACAATTTAGAGATTTAAGCGAAATTCAGGATGGAAGAGACGCTGAAATCAAAAAAGTAAAAGAAGATACTAGTTTAGCAAAAGAAAAGCAAAACGAAAAAATTGATAAACTTAAATCAAAAGCAGACGAATCAATTGCAAAATTGCATAAATCTTACCTAAAAAAATTAGGTAAAGAATTATCAGAAGACAAAATTACTGAAGTTAAAGACGGAATGACGTATGGCGTATTGCCAATAACTGTTGCAGGTTATAACGATATGCTTCCAAACTTAACTGCTGAACAAAAAGATTACATCTACAAAGCGTTAGTAGAAGCGAGAGAACATGCAATGGACGGAGGTTCTTCTAAAGAAAAACACAGCTGGTTTGGTAAATATAAAGGAAGAATCAATAACTACTTATCAAAGCAAGGTTACGATCTAAACAAAGAAAGTAAAGATTGGCACGAACGTGTTGAGCAAAGAGAGAAAGCCAAAGCAGCTAATAAATAGTTCTTAGTTTATTAGTCCTTAGTTATTAGTTCTTAGTCCTTAGTGATTAGTTCTTAGTCAATAGTAAATTGAAGAGAAAAGACCTAGTGCTATCTAGTAATAGCTAATAACTAACGACTAAAAACTAAAAACTAAAAACTAATAAACTAATCACTAAGGACTAAGAACTAATAACTAACGACTAAGTACTAAGAACTAACCACTAAGAACTAACCACTAAGAACTAACACTAAGAACTAAACTAAAAAATGCAAAATATTTTCCCAAACCGTACTTTAAAAAGAACATTTTTGGCATTGTCATTTTGTTCACTTGTATCCTCGGCATATGCGCAATATCCAGTAATTCCAAAACCTGTTCAGGAAAAAGCTGATGCTCTTTTAGCTGATGAAGAAAAAAGACTAAACGAAATTTGGACGAGTAATTATCATATTATTCAGGAAGAAGCAAAACAAGGAAAACCTTATTTACCTTGGGCTTCTTATCCAAAAGATTTTGTTTTGGCAGATATTCCTGCTTTTCCGGGAGCTGAAGGCGGAGGTGCATATACTCAAGGAGGACGTGGCGGAAAAATATACGTAGTAACAAGTTTAGAAGACAGCGGAAAAGGAACTTTTCGTGAAGCCTGTGAAGCTGTTGGAGCCAGAACAATTGTTTTCAATGTTTCTGGAATAATCCAATTGAAAAAGAGAATCAGCATGCGCGCGCCTTACGTGACAATCGCCGGACAAACCGCTCCAGGTGACGGAATTTGTATTGCTGGAGAAACGCTGGAAATCGATACACATGACGTAATTATCAGACATATGCGTTTTAGAAGAGGCGCAACTGAAGTTACAAGAAGAGATGACGCATTGGGCGGAAATCCGATGGGAAATATTATCGTAGATCACTGTTCTGTAAGCTGGGGATTAGACGAAAATATTTCTTTATATAGACATCAATTTGCAGCTAACGCTAAATCAAAACTGGAAAAATTGCCAGCTTGTAATATTACCATTCAAAATACCATTTCATCAGAAGGTTTAGATACGTACAATCACGCTTTTGGTAGTACAATTGGCGGATTAAACAGCACATTTATGCGCAATTTATGGGCAGATAATATCGCAAGAAACGCTTCTATCGGAATGTATGGTGATTTTAATTTTGTAAATAACGTAATCTTCAATTGGTGGAATCGTACGCTGGACGGCGGTGATTATCGTTCGATGTTAAACATCATCAATAATTACTTCAAGCCAGGACCAATTACCCCTGCAGATCAACCAATTCGGTACAGAATTGTTAAACCAGAATCAGGTTATATTGAACCAAAACAATACGGAAGAGCTTATGTTTCAGGGAATTTCATTGTTGGTTCTCCAGAAGTTACAGCAGATAACTGGAACGGTGGTGTACAATTAGAAGATCTTCCGGAAGCAGAAAAGAAATCATTTTTAGAAGCGATCAAACAGCCAAAACCATTCTCAATGCCAAAATTCAATATTATGTCGGCAGAAGATGCGTATGATTTTGTTCTGACGAATGTTGGAGCGACAATTCCAAAAAGAGATGCAGTCGACGAAAGAATCATCAAACAAGTTCGCACCGGAAAAATTGAAACTAAAGATGGTTTAGAAAACAATATTGGAAAAGAATTTATTAAAAGAAGATTACCTGCAGATTCTTATAAAAAAGGAATTATAACACATCCTGACCAAGTTGGAGGTTATCCTGCATATAAAGGAAAAGCCTATAAAGATTCTGACAATGACGGAATTCCAGATGCATGGGAGAAAAAATTTGGATTAAATCCGAATGATGCTTCAGATGCTAACAAAGACTCAAACGGAGACGGTTATACCAATATTGAAAAATATATCAACGGAATTGATCCAAACAGTAAAACAGACTGGACTAAAACCGAAAATAATACGGATACATTGGCGAAATTAAAGGGATTGTTGCAATAAAGTTTTATATTTAGTCACCAGAATATTTTCAACGTATCCTAACAGGTTTCCAAAACCTGTTAGGTATTTCAAGAATCAAGATATAGATTAGAATTAATTTCGAAACAATACCGCACAATTAATACCTAACAGGTTTTCAAAACCTGTTAGGATAAATCACAACAAAAAATATTTTTAAAGTGAATTTTAATCAACTAAAAAATATAATTTCTACTCAAAAAGATAAAATCATTTTATCAGCTTTCGTGATGCTTTTCAGCATTAGCATTACAACAGCACAAACCAATTTCCCAGACATTATCAAAACCAAAGAAGGAAAACTTTCTTTCACAACAGATAATAAAGGAAACCAAATTCCTGATTTTTCTTATGCCGGATACATGGCTTCTGAAAAAGCAATTCCGAATGTGGAGAATAAAATTTTTGTTCCAAAACAAGAAGAAGATGCAACCCAGAGAATTCAGGCAGCGATTGATTATGTAAGTAATCTGAAGCCAAACAAATCAGGTTTTCGCGGAGCAGTACTTTTAGACAAAGGAACTTTTAAAATCAGCGGAACTTTATCTATTAAAAAATCAGGAGTTATTTTACGCGGAAGCGGAAATAATGAAAACGGAACTATTCTTTTAGGAACCGGATTAAACAGAGAAGCCGTAATTAGAGTTTTAGGCGTTGATGATAAAGAACTCGGAGAAACTTTCCAATTCAATACAACTTATACACCACTCGGAACAAAAACAATTCAGTTAAAAAACATCTCAAAACTAAAAGTATCTGACGAAATCATCATCACAAAACCTTTAACCGATAATTGGATTAAAGAATTAAAAATGGATGATTTTGGTGCAGAAACTGGCTGGGTGGGGTGGAAAAAAAACGATTGGGATATTACGTGGAACAGAGTTGTAACCAAAATCAATGGCAATGAAGTAACCTTAAACGCTCCATTGACAATGACCTTAGATGATGTTTACGGAACTGCAAAAGTTACTGCATATACTTGGCCGGGACGAATTGAGCAAATCGGAATTGAAAATATTTTATTGAAATCAGCTTACGATACTTCAAAACCAAAAGACGAAGAACACAGATGGTTAGGAATCAGTATTGAAAACACAAAAAATGCGTGGGTAAAACAAGTTGGTTTCAAGCATTTTGCGGGTGGTGCCGTTTCGGTATTAAAATCAGCACAGCAAATTACAGTTGAAGATTGTATCGCAACAGAACCAGTTTCAGAAATCGCAGGTTTTAGACGCCATACTTTTTATACAGAAGGCCAGCAGACTTTATTTCAGCGTTGTTATTCTGAATACGGTTACCACGATTTTGCGGTAGGCGGTTTCGGAACAACGGGGCCAAATGTGTTTATTCAATGCGAATCATTTTTACCTTTTAATAATAGCGGTGCCATCGGAAGCTGGGCTACAGGGATATTATTTGAAATTTCTTATGTTGACGGTCACGCTTTAAGCTACAACAACAGAGAACAAAACGGAAGAGGAGCAGGATGGACGGCTGCAAATAGTGTAATTTGGGAAACAGCAGCATCTAAAATAGAATGCTACAATCCGCCAACGGCGCAAAACTGGGCTTTTGGAACTTGGGGTGGCATCATGGCCGGCGACGGACATTGGAAAGACGTAAACAATCACATTTCTCCAAGAAGTTTATTTTATGCACAATTGGAAAGCAGATTAGAAAAACTTCCTGTAAACGCATATATCTACGATTTAGGTTCAGAACCTTCTTCAAGTCCAACAATGGAAGTGGCGGAAGAATTAACTAAAAATTCTCTTGCTCCAAAGCAAAGTTTAGTAGAATGGATTGCAGAAGTTTCTAAATCAAATCCAATTGACACGAAGAATTCAGGTTTAAAAAATGCGAATGATTTAAAAATAAATTCGTTACAAAATACAATTTCAGATAAAAAAGTAAGCACAAAAAACGGCTGGCTTACTTATGACAATAAAGTAATTGCAGGAAACAGATTAAGCGTGCCGTGGTGGCGCGGAAGCCTTAGAGACAGTGATATTTCTAAATCAGTTCCCGATGTTACCAGATTCGTTCCTGGAAGAACTGGAACAGGATTTACAGATAATATCAATGAAGTATCAGATTATTTGAGCACCAATAATATGGTCGCTTTAGAGCACAATTACGGTTTGTGGTACGAAAGAAGAATGGACGATCACGAACGCGTTCGCCGTTTTGATGCCGATGTCTGGCCTCCATTTTACGAACAGCCATTTGCCAGAAGCGGTCAGGATTTAGCTTGGGATCAATTGAGCAAATACGATTTAACTAAATTCAATGATTGGTATTGGGATCGTCTAGCGCTTTTTGCGAATGTTGCCGAAACTAAAGGACAAATATTAGTCAATCAACAATATTTTCAACACAATATTATAGAAGCCGGAGCACATTGGTCAAGTTCGCCTTGGCGTTCCGCAAACAATATAAACAGTACAGGTTTTCCGGAACCTCCGCCGTATGCTGGAGACAAGCGTATTTTTATGGCAGAACAATTTTATGATGTTACTAATCCTGCAAGAAGAAAATTGCACGAAGGATTCATCAGAAAATCATTGGAGAATTTTCAAGAAAACAGCAACGTAATTCAGTTAACAAGTGCCGAATATACAGGTCCACTTCACTTTATGGAATTCTGGCTGGACGAAGTTCAAAAATGGAAAGACAAAACAGGTAAAAAAGCCATCATAGGTTTAAGTGCCACAAAAGATGTTCAGGATGCCATATTAAATGATGCCAAAAGAGCCAAAACAGTAGATGCAATTGATATTCGTTATTGGTATTACAAAGATGACGGATCAGCTTATGCGCCAGAAGGCGGAAAAAATCTAGCACCAAGACAACACGCCAGAAAATTAAAAACCGGAAAAGAAACAGACAATCAGGTTTACAGAGCCGTTCGAGAATACAGAGAAAAATATCCTGAAAAAGTAATTTTATACTCAACAGATGGTTCACCAAGATTTGGATGGCCAGCGTTAATGGCGGGAGCTTCAATGCCAAACATTCCAAAAATCGAATTGCCTGAGTTTTATACCGCTTTAAGCGAAATGAAATTAGTCGAGGGAAATACGTTCTCAGACAATCTTTGGAAACGAGAAAATAAAGGAATAAGTTATCTTTTCTATCTAAAAACCGACCAAGATATTTCGGTTGATTTATCAAATACAAAAGGAACTTTCGAAGTGTACAACATAAACGCAGCAACAGGAACAATCACAAAAAAAGCAAATATAAGCGGAGGAAAAACAGTAGTAATTCCCCAATCAGAAATCAAAGAAAAAGTGCTTTTTGTAGTGAAGAAATAAAAGAAAAGGTTTGCCGCAAATTACACGAATTAGCACGAATTTAATTTAGATTTTAAAAAATTAAATCTGCTCGATCTGCCAAATCTGCGAGAGTAAAAAAATTTCATGCTCCCGATAGTTATAGGGATAAAAAGATAAAAGCAGATTCAGCAGATTTTAAAATTGAATCTGCACAAATCAGCAAAATCTGCATGAAAAAACCAAGACAAAGCAGAGAAAAAATTAGTGGAAATTAGTGCAATTGCTTCGCCTGTTCACTATCGTTCGAGTTGTGGCAAAAAAATAAAAATATAATTTAAAAATAAAACCAAAATGAATCTGAAAATTAAATATTTATACGCCCTAAGTATAAGCCTTTTGTTGACAGCACAAAGCGGATTTTCCCAAGCTGGAAAACAACTGCCTCAAATCAAAGTCTCTAAAAATCAGCATTATTTTGTAACCGAAAATGAAAAACCATTTTTCTGGTTAGGTGATACAGGCTGGCTGACATTCGGAAAACTGGACAGAGCAGGAGTTGATAAATACTTTAAAGACAGAAAAGAAAAAGGATTCAACGTAGTTCAGGTAATGGTTTTGCACAACATAAATGCTGTAAATGTGTATGGAAGTGCCGCTTTGATTAACGAGGATGTTTCAAAACCTTTAATCACGGCCGGTAATAATTTCAACAGCAAACAAGAATACGATTATTGGGATCATGTAGATTACACTTTAGAAGTAGCGCGCAAAAACGGAATCTACCTTGCAATGGTTCCGGTTTGGGGAACAAATGTTTCTAAAGGAAATAAAGTCAGCAAAGAGCAGGCAATAGAATATGCAACCTTTTTGGCAAACCGTTACAAAAGCAAAACCAATGTCATTTGGTTAAACGGAGGCGATACACACGGAAACGAGTTTATGGATATCTGGAACGCCATCGGAAATACTTTGAAAACTAATAATCCAGAACAATTAGTTACGTTTCACCCGTTTGGAAGAACAGATTCTTCAGAGAATTATCATAATGCAAAATGGTTAGATTTCAATATGTTCCAATCCGGACACAGAAGATACGATCAGGATTCAATACAAACGAATTTCAAAGAAGACAATTACAAATTCGTCCTAAGAGATTTCGAATTAAAACCAACAAAACCTACCCTTGACGGAGAGCCATCTTACGAAGCAATTCCGCATGGTTTACACGATACCTTACAACCAAAATGGACAGACAATGATGTTCGCCGTTACGGATATTGGTCAGTTTTATCAGGCGCTGCAGGGTACACATACGGACATAACGCAGTAATGCAAATGTTCAGAAAAGGCGATAAACCAGCCTACGGAAACAAAGAATTATGGACAAGCGCCATCAATGCTCCCGGAGCAAAACAAATGGTTTATATTAAAAAGCTGATGTTGCAATTTCCGTTTTTAGAAGGAGTTCCAGATGAAACTTTAATCGCAAACCAAGGATCCAGATACGATTATTTACCTGCAATAAAAGGACAAAATTACGCTTTGATTTATACCTATAACGGCAAAAAAATAGAAGTGAACATGGCAAAAATTTCTGGAGATAAAGTAAAAGCAAGCTGGTACAACCCAAGAAACGGAAAAGAAACCAAAATTGGAACTATAGACAATGCAGGAACTAAAGAATTTCAGCCTTTAGGAATTAAAAAAGATGGAAACGACTGGGTTTTGATTTTACGCTCTAATTAGGTAATAATAGACCTGATAAGTTTTTAAAACCTGTTAGGTCTAATCACAGTAATCCCAATCTTTGTCATCCTTACGAAGGAAGGATCGCACTAGAAATTCCGTAAAGTAAGTCCGCAATCTTTGTCGAGTTACTAGTGCGATCCTTCGTTCCTCAGGATGACATAAATGAGAAAAAAAATAACAACTATGAAAATCAAAAACATTTTAATAATTCTCTGCTTCATCACCAGTTTAAACACCGCTTTCGCAAACGACGGCTGGCTGAATATCCTAAATGAAGGAGGAAACAACAAAGGAATAAAATGCACCCAAGCCATTCAAAATGCAATTGAAAAAGCATCTAAAAACGGCGGAGGAACTATTTTTTTTCCTGCAGGAGAATATCTTACAGGAGCATTAACACTAAAAAGCAACATTACGATTCATCTAGATTCAGGAGCACTTTTAAAATTTTCAGAAAACTTCGATGATTTTCTTCCGCATGTTGAAATGCGTTACGAAGGAATTGTAATGAAAAGTTTTCAGCCCTTATTTTATGCGAAAGACGTTGAAAATATTACCATTAAAGGAAGAGGCGTAATCGACGGACAAGGAAAAGCATGGTGGAATGAAGTGTACAGAATTGAAACTGCCAAAGAACCACTTCCTCCAACCAAATACCAAACTATGTGGGAAGAACAAAACAAAGGACTTTATACAGAACCATATTACAAAAGAACGGTTGATAAAAAGTTTTTCAGACCTTCTTTTTTTCAGGCTTATAATTGCAAAAATATTCTAATTGAAGGAGTTACATTTCAAAATTCGCCTTTCTGGACGATTAACCCGGAATTTTGTGATAATGTAACCGTTACGGGAATTTCAATTTTTAATCCGCATTCGCCAAATACAGACGGAATTAACCCTTCTTCTTGCACCAATGTGCATATTTCAAACTGTCATATCAGCGTTGGAGACGATTGTATTACGATTAAATCAGGACGAGACGGTGACGGGCGTAAATACGGAAAAGCGACAGAAAATGTTACGATTACCAATTGTACTATGTTGAGCGGTCACGGTGGCGTTGTAATAGGAAGCGAGATGTCGGGCGGAATCAAGAAAATCACGATTTCAAATTGTGTTTTTGACGGAACAGATCGCGGAATCCGTATCAAATCGGCTCGCGGTCGTGGAGGTGTTGTAGAAGACATTCGAGTAGACAATATCGTAATGAAAAACATCAAAGAAGAAGCCATTATTTTGGATTTATTCTATGATAAAGAAAATAAGGCAGAGCCTGTTACAGAACGTACGCCTATTTTTAGAAACATTCATATCAGTAACGTTACGGGTGGAAATGTAAACAAAGCGGGTTTTATTCGCGGAATTTCCGAAATGCCAATTCAAAACATATCATTCTCTAATATTAACATGGACGGAAAAGAAGGCTTTACCGTTAATACAGCCACAGATATTGAGTTCCATGATGTAAAAGTAAACGCAACCGTTGGTTCTTCTTTCAAAATATTAGATTCTAAAAATCTTATTTTAGATAATGTCGGTTCATCAACGCCAATAAAAGGAATTCCCGTTATCAAAATAGACAATGCATCAAACATTATGATTAATAATAATTTTCCATTTAATGCAACCGATGTTTTCATCGAGGCAAACGGAAAAGAAACAAAGAATATTTTCCTGAAAAACAATGTTTTTAACAACGTAACAACAGCAGTTAAAAAAGGAAAAGATCTGGATAAAAAAGCGATTACAGAATAAGCGATATCGTTTCCTGCAATCCCGAAGCTTCGGGACAAAACCTTGTAGGTATTTAGATTAGTAAATTTAGAAGCAGAAAAAATAGGCATTTCAGGAAACATCGTCCCGCTTTCCGTTACAATCTTGTAAACCGAACCCCGGTTTACAAGGATTTCCACTGCAATCGGGGCTAAAGAGAAAAAATTGGCTTTTTTGGAATTAATAGGTTTTTGGATTGAACATAAAATATACCTACAAGGTTTTGAAAACCTTGCAGGAAAGAAAAAACAAGACATGAAAAAAATATTCATTATACTAGCTTTTTGTCTTTTTGCGATAAGTTATTCGCAGAAAAAGAAAGACTTATATCTTTTTACGTCGTTTAGAGAACCCGCAACCGAAGGTTTGTATCTGGCTTACAGCGAAGACGGTTACAACTGGAAAGGATTGGAAGGATCATTTTTAAAACCGGAAATTGGCGCAAGCAAAATCATGCGTGATCCATCCATCACAAAAGGAGCAGACGGAACCTATCACATGGTTTGGACAACCGATTGGAAAGGTGGAAACGGTTTTGGATACGCCAGTTCTAAAGATTTAATGCATTGGTCAGAACAGCAATATATTCCGGTAATGAAAAACGAACCGGAAGTGGTAAACGTTTGGGCACCGGAAATTTTTTATGATGATGTTAAAAAAGAATACATTATTATCTGGGCATCGACAATTCCATTCCGATTTGAAAAAGGAGTGGAAGAAGAGAAAAACAACCACAGAATGTATTATGTAAAGACCAAAGATTTTAAAACATTCTCCGATACAAAATTATATTACGATCCAGGTTTCAGCGTAATCGACTGCGTGATTGTAAAGAAAAGCAAGAAAGATTATGTTTTGGTTTTGAAAGACAATACAAGACCAATGCGTAATATAAAAGTTGCTTTCGGAAAATCGCCTTTAGGACCATTCAAGAAAAGTTCAGAGCCCTTGACGGAATATTTATCAGAAGGACCAACGGTAGTGAAAGTCGGTAAAAAATGGCTGTTGTATTATGACAATTACGGCTCAAAAAATTATAAAGCTTTGAGCACTTCAGATTTTGTTCATTTTGAAGATGTTTCCTCAAAAATAAGCCTTCCCGAAGGACACAAACACGGAACGATTACAACAATTTCCGAAGAGGTTTTAAAAGGATTAATTGATAAAAAATAAACACAAATTTTCAGAGATTAAATTAATTAAAAATTGAGAATTAAAAATTAAAAATCTACTAAATCTGCCAAATCTGCGAGAGTAAAATTTTTCCCGCAGATTTAGCAAATCAAGCAGATAAAAAGAAATAGTTAGAAAAATTTCACGCAGATTTAAAAATGATTTAACAGATTTTATTTTAAATAGTAGCAGAAAAAAATCTGCGCTAATCAGCTAAAATCTGCCAAATCTGCGTGAAACAAAAAACATAAAAAATGATTGCTTTCCAAAAAATAAAAACCAATATCCTGACCACAGCCACAATTCTGTTGATTGGTACAGCTGTAAATGCCCAAAACGACACCGTGCGTTATGTTGGTAAAACACTATCAAATGTCGATTATCATCACGGACAGTTAAGTCCGGCAGTTGGAGTTCACGCTACGCAGATTATGCGTGCCAGCCGTGAACATCCGGAAAAAGCAGATGGTTTTGGATGGACATACAATCACCAGCCAACCATGGCATATTGGAATGATACTTTTTATTTGCAATACCTGAGTGATCCTGCAGGAGAACATATTCCGCCAAGCCAGACTTTGATTATGACTTCAAAAGATGGTGTAAGCTGGAAAATGCCAAAAGTAATTTTTCCTATTTATCATATTCCAGACGGATGGAAAAAAGAAGGAGTAGAAGGCGTTGCCAAAAATCTGGATGCAATTATGCACCAGAGAATGGGATTTTATACCTCAAAAGATAAACGCCTTTTTGCTTTGGCGTATTATGGAATTGCAATGGATGAAAAAGACGATCCAAACGATGGAAAAGGAATTGGACGTGTGATTCGTGAAATTAAAAAGGACGGAAGTTTTGGCGAAATCTATTTTATCAGATACAATAAATCTTGGGATAAATCGAAATCGGCTTTTCCATTTTATACGCAGGCAAAAGACAAAGGTTTGAAAAAAGCCTGCGAAGAAATTCTTTCAGATCCTTTGGTTTTACAGCAATGGGTTGAAGAAGCCGATCGTGACGATGAACTAATTCCATTGAAAAAGCCTTATAAAGCGCTTAGTTCGTATCATTTGCCAAACGGAGATGTTGTGGGTTTATGGAAACACGCTTTAACTTCAATCAGTAAAGACGGCGGAAAATCTTGGGAATATATGCCGCTTCGTGCACCAGGTTTTGTAAACAGCAATGCCAAAATCTGGGGACAAAAAACATCTGATAATCGTTATGCAACCGTTTATAACCCGTCAGAATATCGTTGGCCATTGGCGATTTCAACAAGTGATGACGGATTAAATTACAAAGATTTATTGTTGGTTCACGGAGAAATTAGTCCGATGCGTTATGGCGGAAACTATAAATCTGCAGGACCGCAATATGTTCGCGGAATTTCAGAAGGGGACGGTATTCCGCCTGACGGAAAACTTTGGGTAAGCTACAGCGTAAACAAAGAAGATATTTGGGTTGCGTCGATTCCTGTTCCGGTTACAAGTGTTGTTACAGAAAATGCAAATGACATTTTCAACGAACTTCCAGACGGACAAGAATTAAAGCTTTGGAATACCTACGATTTATCTTGGGCTTCCACTAAAATCGAAAAGAAAGACGGCAAAAAATGGCTGACTTTAAGAGATCAGGATAATTTTGATTACGCCCGTGCTGAACGTGTTATTCCGTTTGCAGAGAAAATGGAAGTCACTTTTACCGTTAAACCAGAACAAAATAATCACGGTTTATTGCAGGTTGAGTTTCAAAATAAACAAGGGCTTCCTGCAATAAGATTGACATTTGATTCAGACGGACAATTAAAAACAAAAACCGGAGCGCGTTTCAATACGATTGCCAAATACGAAGCTGGAAAAGAATATAAAGTAAATGTAAAACTGAACGTTAAAACACGTTCATATACCATAAAAGTAAACGACGAAAAAGAATCAACAAGAATATTTTATACTCCGGTTGATGGTTTTGAGCGAATTATGTTCCGCACAGGCGAACAAAGGTATTCTCCAAATCCAGATACAGAACCGGACACAGACGATTACGACGATCTGCCTCAAACCGGAAAATTAATCCCGGAAGCTGTATTTAATATTCAGTCGTTGATAACAAAGAGCAATTAAAAATTGAGAATTAAAAATTAAAAATCTGTAGAAATGTTTGACTCTGTGGAAAAAATAGAACGCGGATGACACTGATTCGCTATCCCGAAGACGCAGATTTACACGGATTTTTTATTCTAAATAGTACAATGAAAAATCCGTTTTTATCCGCGTTTTTACGAAGTAAATCAGTTTCATCCGCGTTCAAAAATCTCAACAATAAGAAATGATGAATTTCAAAAATATAGTATTAGCAATTTGTCTTTTAGTAACGTTAGTTTCTAAAGGACAAATTTTGCCCGTACATCTAACCACAGAAATGGCCGAAAATCCATTAGCAGTGGTTCAGAATCAGCCGAGATTAAGCTGGCAGTTGGTTTCAAAAGAATCGAATGCGTCACAGATTGCCTACATTATTTTGGTTGCTTCTTCGGAAGAAAAATTAAAAAATGATGAAGGTGATATTTGGAACAGCGGAAGAGTAAATTCTAATAAAAATCTGCACATTTTATATGGCGGAAATCCGTTAAAAAATGAAACCAAATATTTCTGGAAAGTTAAAGTATGGAATCAAACAGGCAAAATTTCCAAATGGAGTAAAACGGCTTCGTTCAGAACGGCTTCTTTAGAATCAGATTTAAATCCGGTTTGGATTGGTGCGATTACAAAAGCCGACAGTCATCTGCCGGAAGGCCGAAATTATCACACAGCCACTTTCAACAGAGAAAAAAAGAATTCATTTATCAATGCTTCCGATTCTTTGTCACGAAGAAGTATTATGCTTCGTAAACCTTTCGAAGTAAAAAAAGAAATCAAAGAAGCCGTTGTTTACATTTCAGGTTTAGGACATTACGAATTAACGATTAACAGTAAGAAGGTTGGAAACAGTCAATTTGCACCTTTGTGGACTGATTACGACAAAACGGTTAATTATAATATTTATGAGTTAAGCGCAAAAGAATTACAGAAAGGCGAAAATGTAATTGGCGTGCTTTTAGGAAACGGAATGTACAATACGCTGGCTGAAAGATATACCAAATTCTTCGTGAGTTTTGGTCCGCCAACGTTGTTCTTCAAAATGAAAATTACCTATAAAGACGGCTCAGAAGAAATCATAAAATCAGATGAAACCTGGAAATACAGTAAAAGTCCGATTACCTATAACAGCATTTTTGGAGGCGAAGATTACAATGCCAATTTAGTTCAAAAAGGATGGAATAAAAAAGGTTTCAAAGATTCAGATTGGAAAAAAGTTGTCATTCAGGAAGCACCAAAGGGAGTTTTAAGACCGCAAACCGCACCGCCAGTTACAATTCAGAAACAATTTGAAATTAAAACGGTTAAAGAGCTAAAACCGAATTTCTATGTTTTTGATATGGGGCAGAATCTTTCGGGATTTCCGACCATTAAAGTAAAAGGAAAAAAAGGGCAGACTGTTCGTGTTTGGGTGGCCGAAGGTTTAAATGAAGACGGAACCATTGCGCAGGGAAGATCTGGAAAACCTTATTATTACGATTACACTTTAAAAGGAGACGGAACAGAAGAATGGACGCCAAAATTCAGCTTTTACGGATTTCAATACATTCAAATTGAGAATGTAAATTACAAAGATGCTAAAAACAAAGAACTTCCAACGGTTGTAGATTTACAATCGAATTTCATTTACAACTCGGCGGGAGAAGCAGGGAGTTTTGCCTGTTCGAACGAGATTTTCAATAAAACACACCAACTGATTAACAATTCTATAAAAAGTAATTTCCAAAGCGTTTTTACCGATTGTCCGCAACGTGAAAAATTAGGCTGGTTAGAAGAAATTCATTTGAACGGTCCGGGTTTAATGTTCAATTATAATCTTGAAACTTTTATTCCTGCAACGATGCAGAATATTTCTGATTCGCAACGCGATAACGGCTTAATCCCGACCATCGTTCCTGAATATGTAGTTTTCGGTGGCGATTTTACCGATTCACCAGAATGGGGCGTAACAGGCGTGATTCTACCTTGGATGTATTATGAATATTACGGCGATGCTTCTTTATTGGAAAAATATTTTCCTGTAATGAAAAAGTATGTGGATTATTTAGGAACAAAAGCTGAAAACCACATTGTTTCTCACGGATTGGGCGATTGGTACGATTATGGAACGCACGCAGCAGGATATTCAAAAAACAGTCCGATTGCACTTGCGGCCACTTCGCACTATTATTACGGAGCTTATTTGGTGGCAAAAGCAGCGAAATTATTAGGTAAAACAGAAGATGTAGAGAAATACGAAACTTTGGCTTCTGAGATTAAAACTGCTTTTAACAAAGAATTTTTCAATGCTGAAACCAAACAATATGGTACGAGTAGTCAGTTTAGTAATGCTGTTTCGGTTTTTATGGATATTGTAGAACCGCAATATAAAGACGCCGTAATGCAGAATTTAATAGCCGATATTAAAGCAAAAGGCGACCGTTTGACAACGGGTGATGTTGGAAACCGTTATTTGTTTCAGGCTTTGGCACAAAATGGCGAAAACGAAACGATGTACAAAATGCACAATCATTATGATGCGCCGGGTTATGGTTTTCAGATTAAATTTGGCTTGACCACTTTAACAGAACAATGGGATCCAAGAAAAGGAAATTCGTGGAATCACTTTATGCTGGGGCAGATTGAAGAATGGTTTTATCAAAGTCTGGCCGGGATTAAATCCGATCCGAAAAACCCAGGTTTCAAACATTTCTTTATTCAGCCAGAAGTGGTGGGCGATATGACTTTCGCGAAAGCGGATTATCAATCAGTTTACGGAAAAATAGTTTCTTCTTGGGAAAAGAAAGATGGGAAGTTTATTTTGAATATTGAAATTCCGGTGAATACAACAGCGACGATAAAATTGCCTGTTACTAAAAATTCGGAAATTAAGATTGATAATAAGAAAGTTAGGGCAGGTTTTGATGAAAAGTCGCAAAAGCCATTTTTAGAATTAGGATCTGGAGTTTACAATATAGAATGCGAAATATAGAACACGGATGACGCAGATTCGCTATCGCGAAGACGCAGATTTGCGAGGATTTTTTATTGAGCTAGTGATGAATAGCCTCCAGTTTTAACTGGAGGTTTAAAAATAGTTAGTTACAGGGCTTTAGCCAAATGAATAAGTTAGGCTAAAGCCTATTTAAAATCAAATTATTTACCTCCAGTTAAAACTGGAGGCAATTCAAAAAATAAAAAACAAAGATAAAAAATCTGTTGTAATCCGAGTCTTTACGAAGTAAATCCGTTTCATCAGCGTTCAAAAATCTCAACAATATAAAATGAAGAATATCAAAAAAATAATATTTACAATTGCAGTTTCCATTTTTGCTTTGACATTTACCAATGCGCAAAGCACATCTGATACTAATTTTAGAAAACCCGTTTCAGAAACTTTAAAGAAAATTGAAACGGCTTTTAATGTTACGATAAACGACGACAGAGGTTTATTAAAAGGAAAAGAACTCGATTATGCCGATTGGAGAATTGAACCCGGAAATCTCGCTATTTCGTTAACTAACATTCTGGCTCCGTTTGAATTGATGTATTTCAAACAGCCGGACGGAACTTACATTATAAGAAAATATGAAAACCATAAAGTTTCAGTTGATAAAGGAAAAGAGCGTTTGTTCTATTTAGAAAGCCTTTATTCGACTAAAGAAGAATGGGAAAAACGTAAAACGGAGTTAAAAGCTTGTATGATTACATCATTTGGTTTAGACAAGGCGCCCCCAACACCAAAATCTAAACCACTTTTAACTCCAAAGAGAATTTATAAAGATTACAGTGTTGAGAATATTGCGTTGGAAATTCTGCCAGGCGTTTATGTAACGGGATCGATTTACAAACCGTATCCATTAAACAAAAAAGCGGCGATTATTTTAACACCAGACGGACATTTCGGTGACGGAAGATATAGAAAAGACGAGCAGTACCGCTGTGCTATGATGGCAAAAATGGGCGCAATTGTAGTGGGCTATGATTTATTTGCGTGGGGAGAATCATTATTGCAGTTTCCAGAAGAAACGCACAGAAACAGTATCGCATCGACGGTTCAGGTTTTGAGCGGGATTCGATTATTGGATTATTTAGCAACAACAAAAAATGCCGATGTTACAAGAGTCGGGGTTACAGGAGGTTCTGGCGGAGGTTCGCATACGATGTTTTTAGCGGCTTTAGATGACAGAATCAAAGTTTCTGCTCCCGTTGTGATGGTTTCATCTCACTTTTCAGGCGGATGTCCGTGCGAAAGCGGGCGCGGAATTCACCTTTGCGGCAACGGAACAAACAATGCTGAAATCTCGGCAATGATGGCACCAAAACCACAATTAATTGTTTCTGACGGAAAAGACTGGACATTGGCAGTTCCTGAACTAGAATTTCCTTTTATCCAAAGAACGTATGAATTATACGGAAAGAAAGATTTAGTCGAAAATGCTCATTTTGCAAAAGAAGGACATGATTTTGGAGTTTCAAAACGTATGGTTTTGTATCCGTTTATGGCGAAATATTTAAATTTAGATTTGAATAAAATTAAGAATGATAAAGGCGAAATCGACGAATCGACTTGTGTGATTGAACCTTATGATAAATTGTATGTTTTTGGTAATAAAGCTGAAAATTTACCAAAAAATGCATTGAAAGACATTAACAAATTATATGAAATGTTCGGAGAAAAAAACCTGAAGATTTACGAGGTTAAGAAATAAAACAAGTTGCCACGAATTTCACTAATTGGCACGAATTTTTTTGCCACAGATTAATAGGATTTTCACAGATTACAAATCTGCCCGATCTGCTAAATCTGCGGGAAAAAAATTACTCTCGCAGATTTGGCAGATTATGCAGATAAAAAATCATTTTAATCGTTTTGATCTGTGGCAAAAAATACTCTCGCAGATTTAGCAGATTATGCAGATAAAAAAATCATTTTAACTTTTTAATCTGTGGCAAAAAAAAAATGAAATAAAAATTTAAAAAAGAAATTAGTGCCAATTCGTGTAATTCGTGGCAAAAAATATATCAATATGAAGTTAAGAAATAAAATTACAGCAATCTGTCTCGGAATTTTTTCGCTTACAGCAACAGCACAAAGCGATCTGAAATTATGGTATGATAAACCAGCAGCAATCTGGAACGAAGCACTGCCTTTGGGTAACGGACGTTTGGGTGCAATGATTTTTGGAGACCCTGCTGTGGAACGTTTGCAATTGAATGAAGAAACCATTTGGGCAGGTTCTCCAAACAGCAATGCACATTCAAAATCTATAAAAGCACTGCCAATTGTTCGCCAGTTAATTTTTGATGGAAAATTTGATGAAGCACAGGATTTGGCAACGCAGGATATTATGTCTCAAACCAATGACGGAATGCCGTATCAAACTTTTGGAAGCGTTTATATTTCTTTTGCCGGACATCAAAAATATACCGATTATTACAGAGACTTAGATATTAGCAACGCGACAGCAAAAGTAAAATACAAAGTTAAGGGCGTCGAATTTACAAGAGAAATTCTAACGGCATTTTCAGATCAGGTTATTGTGGTAAAACTTTCGGCAAGTCAGCCGGGGCAGATTACCTGTAATGTTTTCATGAATAGTCCAATTGATAAAACGGTTGCTTCGACAGAAGGAAACCAAATCATACTTTCGGGTTTAGGAACCAATTTTGAAGGCGTAAAAGGAAAAGTAAAATTTCAGGGAAGACTTACTGCTAAAAATAAAGGCGGCGAAATAAATGCCAGCAACGGAATTTTAAGCATTAACAAAGCCGATGAAGTTACTTTATACATTTCGATTGCCACTAATTTTAAAGATTACAAAGATATTTCGGGCGATGAAATTGCCAAAAGCAAAGACTATTTAGCTAAAGCCGAAGTAAAAGATTTTGAAACGATTAAAAAAGCCCATGTTGATAATTATCAAAAGTTTTTCAATAGAGTTGCTTTAAATTTAGGTTCAAATGATTTGGTGAAGCAGCCAACAAACGAAAGAATCAGGAATTTCTCTAAACAATTTGATCCGCAATTGGCGTCTTTATATTTCCAATTTGGACGTTATCTTTTAATTTCAAGTTCACAGCCAGGCGGTCAGCCAGCGAATTTACAGGGAATTTGGAACGACATGGTAACACCGCCTTGGGATAGTAAATACACGACAAACATTAATGCCGAAATGAATTATTGGCCTGCACAGGTTACGAATCTTCAGGAAATGCACGAACCATTTGTTCAAATGGCAAAAGAATTGAGTGTTACGGGTGCAGAAACAGCCAGAATGATGTACAATGCCAGCGGTTGGGTTTTACACCACAATACTGATATTTGGCGCGTTACCGCTCCGGTAGATTCTGCTGCCTCGGGAATGTGGCCGACAGGCGGTGCTTGGGTTTGTCAGGATTTATGGGAAAGATATTTATATACGGGAGATAAAAAATATTTAGAAGAAATTTATCCGATTATGAAAGGAGCAGCAGATTTCTTCCTTGACTTTATGGTTATCGATCCAAATACAAAATATTTAGTGGTTGTTCCGTCAAGTTCGCCTGAAAACACACACGCAGGAGGAAGTGGGAAATCGACAATTGCTTCTGGAACGACAATGGATAATCAGTTGGTTTTTGATTTGTTTACACATGTTATTGAAGCTTCCAAATTGGTTGCACCAGATGCTGCTTATGTGAAAAAGGTAAGCGATGCTTTAGCAAAAATGCCTCCAATGAAAGTGGGAAAACATAATCAGTTACAGGAATGGCAGGACGATTGGGACAATCCGAAAGACAATCACCGACATGTTTCGCATTTATACGGATTGTATCCAAGTAATCAGATTTCGCCAATAAAAACACCTGAATTATTTGAAGCTGCCAAACAATCTTTGATTTACAGAACAGACGAATCTACAGGCTGGTCAATGGGCTGGAAAGTGAATTTATGGGCTAGATTATTAGACGGAAATCACGCGTATAAACTGATTCAGGATCAATTGCATTTGGTAACGGCCGACCAAAGAAAAGGCGGTGGAACGTACCCAAATATGTTAGATGCGCATCAACCCTTTCAAATTGATGGTAACTTTGGGTGCACAGCCGGTTTTGCTGAAATGTTAATGCAGAGTCAGGAAGATGCAATTCATTTATTACCCGCTTTACCAACTGTTTGGAAAGATGGAAGCATAAAAGGTTTGGTTGCAAGGGGCGGTTTTGTAATTGATATGACATGGAAAAACAATAAAGTTTCGGAATTGAAAATCTATTCTAAAATAGGAGGAAACTGTAGATTAAAAGTAGAGAATACTTTAAAAGGATCTTCGCTTAAAAAAGCAAAAGGGAAAAATCCGAATACGTTGTTTTATGATGTTGAAGTGAAGAAACCGATTATTTCTGATCAGGCGAATTTGAAAAAAGTACAATTGCCAGCTTATACTATTTACGATGTGAATATGAAAGCAGGGCAGACGTATACTTTTAAAGGGAATTAATATTGACATGGTTAGTTAGACCTGACAGGTTTTAAAAACCTGTCAGGTCTGGTTACGTTTCCTGCAAGGTTTTCAAAACCTTGCAGGAGAGGGAAACCGAAAAGTTCTCTCGCGTGAGTGATGGAAGTGGAGCTCTTTTTTTGTGAGGCTTTTTCTGCCGAACAAAAAAAAGCGGGAACGGACAGCACGACCCGGAGGGACACGCCCAAAAAATTTTAAAAATAATAATTTGAATATGTTACATCATTTTAAATACAAAATAGTCGTTTTAGTAATTTTGGTTGCAACTTTAAATGGCTGTAAACCTAGCGCAGACTATTCTCAAAAAGGAAAAGCAATTATTTTAAAAGAAAAAAACTTCAAACATTATGTTGATTATTTCAACACGATGGAAGATGAAAACTTAAAATTTGCTATTCCGAATGACTCGGCTTGGACTTGGATGGAAAAAAATATTCCGTTGTTTGAATGCCCGCAACAGAATTTTGAGGAGATTTACTATTTCCGATGGTGGAGTGCGAGAAAGCACATAAAGAAAACACCGCAGGGATTTGCGATTACAGAGTTTTTGGTAGATCGTTCGTATGCCGATAAATACAATATGATTAGTTGTGCGTTGGGACATCATATTAATGAATTTCGATGGGTTCATGATTCACAATATTTGGAGCAGGATGTTAAAATTTGGTATCGAGGAAACGATGGAAAACCGATGAACAAATTGTATAAATTTAGCAGTTGGACAGCAGATGCTTTGTACAATCGCTATTTAGTGAATAAGGATAAAAAATTCTTATTGGATTTGTATCCAGACATGGTTACTGATTATGCGGTTTGGGAAAAAGACCGTCAGCGCAAGGATGGTTTGTTTTGGCAGCATGATGTAAAAGATGGAATGGAAGAATCATTAAGCGGCGGGCGTAAAGTACAAAACGCAAGACCAACGATAAATAGTTATATGTATGGGAACGCTGTAGCGATTTCTAAAATGGCGGCCATGAAAGGCGATAAGGAAACAGAAGCAAAATTCAAAACTAAAGCTGCTAGTTTGCAAAAATTGGTTGAAACCAAATTATGGAATGCTAAAAGCGAGTTTTTTGAGACCTTTACAGAGAAAGATACATTAGCGCAAGTTAGAGAAGCGATCGGATTTATTCCGTGGTATTTTAATCTTCCGGAAAAAGGAAAAGGTTTTGAAAAAGCGTGGGAACAGATTAAAGATGAAAAAGGATTTTCGGCACCATTTGGTTTGACAACAGCAGAAAGAAGAAGTCCGCGTTTTAGAACACACGGAACCGGAACCTGCGAGTGGGACGGCGCAATCTGGCCATTTGCAAGTTCGCAGACGTTAACGGCTTTAGCGAATGTTTTGAATAATTACGATCAGAATTTTGTTGCTAAAAACGATTATTTCAAACAAATGGATTTGTATGTGCAATCGCAATATTACAGAGGGAAACCGTATGTTGGGGAATATTTAGATGAAACAACAGGATATTGGCTGATGGGCGACAGAGAAAGAAGCCGTTACTATAATCATTCGACTTTTAATGATTTGATGATTACAGGTTTGGTTGGTTTACGCCCAAGAGCAGATGAAAAAATTGAAGTAAATCCGTTGATTCCGCAGGAAAAATGGGATTGGTTTTGTCTGGATAACATTTTGTATCACGGCAATATTATTACGATTCTTTGGGATAAAACAGGAGAAAAATATAAAAAAGGAAAAGGTTTCAGGATCTTTAAAAACGGGAAAGAAATTGCTTTTTCAGAGAGATTGGGGAAATTGGTTTCAAATTAGCTGTTAAAAATCTGTTGGCTTTAATAAATTTACAAGCGAATTTAAATAAAAATATAAATTGGAGAAAACAGTATTAAATTATTCAGTTAAAGGAGCAATATTAAATATTTTATGGAACCTTGTGTTTGTGGGATTAGGTTTTTACCTTTTATCATTAATAAATTTCGAAAAATTCACGTTTAAATTTGCTGATTTGGTGTTACCTGTTATTGCGTTAATCTTTATTATTGGTTATGGCAAAAAAGCGGTAGTTATACTTTTTAGTCTGAATAAAAAAATAATATTCTCACCACAAGGAATAGAACTTAATACTACATTTTACGATTGGAAAAATATTAAATATCAAAAAGTTATCGCTAAAAAAGAATATACGCCAAAGTATAAAATGGAATATCAGGAATTTTATCTGAACTTTATTTATAAACAGGAAACGATTGAAATTAAAATAGATGATTATAAGGTATCTGAGGATGAAGTAAAAGAACTATTGAAAAAATATACAATTCCTGCAATTCGAAATGAAGCAGTTTATAACTCTGTAGATGATTTAGACCAGATCATAACGCTCGACAAGTATTATGAACTTGAATATGATGAATCAGAAGAAGCGATAAAAAATCTTCAGAAATTAGCAGAAAAAGATCTTAATACAGTAAAAAGTTTTTGTGAAAGTCAACTTTTTACACAGTCTGATAAAGTTAGTTTTATTTATTATTCACTAAGTGAAGATGAAGATATTGATAAATGGGCAGATTTTCTTTCTGCCGAATTTAGCCGAGTTTATCAAATAGCATTAGCCCAAAATAAAACCAAAGAACTTTCTCCCATTTTAACCGAGATTTTAGTCGAGGATATTAGTTCGGCAAGTGCTGATCAAGTAAGGGAAACATTGGTAAAAGGATTAGATCACAAGAAAGCAGCAACTCGTTTAAATGCTTTGGAATTCCTTCAAGATTGGATGGATGAAGAGGTTTTGAAAAGTAATATGACTATAGTGTCAAAGCTGAGACAAAAACTGAAAGATCCGGAATGGAAAATACGCTGGGAGGCAAGTAAATTATTAAAACAAAATAATATTGCTTTTGAAGGTTTAAGTTCAATTGATAAATTACGAAGGTTTATTAATGCTTAATGTTTTTTAGGATTAATTAGATATGAAGCTTCGGAGAAGCATAATATTTATAACAAAATACGCACCCAAATGATAAAAAGCTCCAGCGGAGCGAAACATATAAGAAATTATGTCGCCCCGCTGAGGCTTAATGAACTTACAATTATACAATCTATAAATATATCGTCCCTTTGGGACTTTACATTGGTTAAAATAAAATTATGAAAAAGTTTTTTTTACATCTTACCATAATCATCTCACTTTTTACACTTTCGGCGAAAGCCCAAATCAAAATCTTTGTGAGTGATTTAAAATGCGAAATGCTGACCAATCCAGAAGGAATTGATGTTTTACAGCCAAGATTGAGCTGGAAAATAAAAGCAAACGTAAATGATGTAAAACAAACCCATTATCAAATTTTAGCGGCTTCAACTTTAGAAAAGCTAAACGCAGGAAACGCTGATTTATGGGATAGCGGAAAAGTACAAAGCGAAGAATCTGTAAACTTAATTTACAACGGAAAAAAGCTAAAAGACCGACAAGATGTTTACTGGAAAGTAATTGTTTCTACAAATAAAGGCGAAGTAAAATCTACAGAAAATGCACATTTCAGTATTGGTATTTTAACCTATGCCGATTGGAAATCGACTCGTTGGATTGGCTATGAAAAAGCTTCTCCGGGTGATAGTATTTCACAGTATTCGAGATTGTCAGCCCGATATGTAAGAAAAGAAATTGATCTTAAGAAAAAAGTTAAAAGTGCCAAAGTTTATATTATTGGTATGGGCTTGTACGAGTTATATATTAACGGAAATAAAATTGGCGATCAGGTTTTGGCGCCCGTTCCTACGGATTATACAAAGAATATAAAATACAATGTTTTTGATGTGACTTTGCAATTGAAAGAAGGTAAAAATACATTGGGGACTATTTTAGGAAACGGACGTTTTTTTACCATGCGTCAGGATTATAAACCCTATAAAATCAAAACATTTGGTTATCCGAAAATGGCTTTACAATTATTTGTAGAATATACAGACGGAAGCAAAGAGGTAATTCGCACAGACGATACTTGGAAAATTACAACCGACGGACCAATCTTATCGAACAACGAATACGACGGAGAAGAATACGACGCCCGCAAAGAAATGAAAGGTTGGAATACCACAAATTTTGATGATAAAAAATGGCTTTCGGCAGAATATGTTCAGGAACCAGGCGGATTCTACGAAGGACAGATGTCGGCGAATATGAAAGTAAAAGGCGAAGTAAAACCTATTTCGATCAAACAGACTCCAAAAGGAACTTATATCTTAGATATGGGACAAAATATGGTAGGCTGGTTACAATTGAAAGTGAAAGGAAATGCGGGCGATAAAATCACGATGAAATTTGCAGAATCATTACGGACAGATGGTTCATTGTACATTGCCAATTTGCGTGATGCCAAAACAACAGATATTTATACTTTAAAAGGCGAAGGAGAAGAAGTTTGGGAACCCCGATTTATTTTTCACGGTTTCAGATTTGTTGAAATTTCAGGTTTTAAAACAAAACCAAGTTTAGAAAATTTTATTGGAAAAATCGTTTATGATGACATTGCCACAACGGGAACTTTTGATTCTTCGAACCCAATTATGAATCAGATTTTTAAGAATGCGTGGTGGGGAATCAGCGGGAATTATAAAGGAATGCCGATTGATTGTCCGCAGCGAAACGAGCGCCAGCCTTGGTTGGGAGACAGAACAACCGGTGCTTATGGCGAAAGTTTTTTATTTGACAATCAGACTTTGTATGCAAAATGGCTGGATGATATTAAAAACGCACAAACTATAGATGGCGGAATTCCAGATGTGGCACCAGCTTTCTGGCGTTATTACGGCGATAATGTAACCTGGCCGGGTACTTATATTACGGTTGCGGATATGTTGTACCAACAATTTGGTGATAAAAAAGTAGTCGAAAAACAATATCCGTCTATGAAAAAATGGATGGATTATATGGAAGAAAATTATTTGGTTGATGATATTATGACCAAAGATAAATACGGTGATTGGTGCGTTCCGCCTGAATCGTTAGAGTTAATTCGTTCGAAAGATCCATCTCGTTTAACAGACGGCGAATTGATTTCGAGTGCTTTTTTCTATCAGCTTTTAAATACCATGAAAAAGTTTGCGGTAATTGCCAATGCGGAGAAAGATATTGCCCATTATGACGAATTGGCCCTAAGAATTAAAAAAGCATTCAATGCTAAATATTTCAATACATCAAAAAACAATTACGCGAATAATACCGTAACAGCTAATTTACTGCCTTTGACTTTCGGAATGGTTCCTGAAGCATTACAGCAAAAAGTGTTTGAAAATTTAGTGCATGAAGTAGAAGTGACCAAAAACGGTCATGTAAGTACAGGCGTTATCGGAACTCAGTTTTTAATGCGAACGTTAACCAACTTTGGCCGTGGCGATTTAGCTTTCAAACTGGCATCCAACAAAACCTATCCAAGCTGGGGTTATATGGTCGAAAACGGCGCAACTACGATTTGGGAATTATGGAATGGAAACACAGCAGATCCTGCAATGAATTCGCAAAACCATGTGATGCTTTTAGGCGATTTATTGATTTGGTATTATGAAAATATGGCCGGAATAAAAAGCAATCCAGAAACTCCGGGTTTCAAACAAATCACTATGAAACCAGATTTTAATGCGGGCTTAACGTATGTAAACGCTTCTTACGAATCGGTTTACGGCTTGATTAAAAGTGACTGGAAAAAAGATAAAAAAGCTTTGGTTTGGAAGATTACCATCCCTGCAAATAGTTCAGCAGTGGTTTATCTTCCTACAACAGATGTTTCGGCTGTTTCGATCAACAAACAGAAATTAGATAAAACGTCACATTCTTATAAAAGTGAAAAAAGTAATTTTGCTATTACACTTCCTTCAGGAACCTATATTCTAAACGTTAAATAAGTTGCATTTTTAATAATTCGGGACAGTACAGGATACATTTTTAATTTTTTAGTGTTATTTTTACACTTAATAAATATTTTTACCTAAAAAAATAGTAGGAATGTATTTATAGTTGAAAATTTTAATTCATAATTAAATTAAGAATGAAGATAACAAAATTAGCATTTGTCTTGTTTGGACTATTCCTTTTAGGAAGTTGTAAATCGGCTTTAGAAAAAAAGACTTGGAAAGAAGGTATTCTGGTTGATGAATTTATTTATGATAAAGCGCCTTATCCGTCTTGCCACGCAGTTACAATTGTCGAAGCCACAAATGGTGATTTAGTTTCATCTTGGTTTGGCGGAACACACGAAAGACATCCAGATGTTTGTATTTATGTAAGCATCAAACCGAAAGGAAGTGATAAATGGGGCGAAGGCGTTAAAGTTGCCGATGGCGTGATGAAAGAAGGTCCGAGATTACCAACATGGAATCCGGTTTTGTATCAAATTCCGGGCGGCGATTTAATGCTTTTCTACAAAATAGGACCAAAACCATCAGAATGGTGGGGCGTAATCAGAACTTCATCTGATGGCGGAAAAACGTGGTCTGATGCTAAAAAAATGCCAGATGGATTTTTAGGGCCAATTAAAAATAAACCAGTTTTATTAAGCAACGGAACTTTATTATGTCCGTCAAGTATTGAAGGCGACGGCTGGAGACTTCGTATGGAATCTACTCCTGATTTCGGAAAAACATGGATAATGGGCGACACGCTTGCAAGAGGAAAACAAAAAATAAATGCGATTCAGCCAAGTATATTATTCCACAAAGACGGCAGTATTCAAGCCATTGGAAGAACCAGAAACAGAGCTATTTTCAGCACATTCTCTAAAGATAACGGAAAAACATGGTCAGATGTAGAATTAATCGGACTTCCAAATAACAACTCCGGAACAGATGCCGTAACGCTTAAAAATGGAAAACATCTATTAGTTTACAATCACGTTTTACCTCCCGGAAAAGAAGCAAAAGGCCCAAGAACGCCTTTGAATGTTTCTGTTTCAGATGACGGAATTAATTGGAAAGCAGCTTTGGTTTTAGAAGATTCAAAAATCAGTCAGTATTCGTATCCGTCTATGATTCAGAGTTCAGACGGAATGGTGCATATCGTTTACACTTGGAGAAGAGAAAAGCTGAAGTATGTAAAAGTAGATCCAAGTAAATTAAAAGCACTTCCAATCAAAAACGGAATATGGCCGGGCGAAGAAGGAAAAGTAGTAACGGCTGTTAAAGCTGAAGAAGAGTAAAGAAAAAGTTCGCCACGAATTTCACGAATTTTCACGAATTATATTTTAAAAATTAGTGAAAATTGCTGGAATTCGTGGCAAAAAAAATAATAATTATGAAGTCAATTTCTATTCAAAAAAACTTAATTATTGCATTATTTGTTGCTTTATCCACAACATTCAACAGTTGTGCAACAGCGCAGTCTTCTAATAAAAAACAGCAATACAGAGTAGCGGTTTGCGACTGGATGATTTTAAAAAGACAAAAGTTAGGTTCTTTTGGCTTAGCCGCAGAAATAAAAGCTGACGGAATCGAACTAGACATGGGAGGTTTAGGAACCCGCCCCACTTTTGACAGTAAATTGGGCGATCCCGTAGAAAGACAAAAGTTTTTAGATAAATCAAAAGAAACCGGAGTTGGAATCAGTTCTATTGCCATGTCTGGGTTCTATGCGCAGTCTTTTGCGACCAGAGAAATTACGCCAATGATCGACGACTGCATCAAAACGATGAAAGATATGAACGTAAAAGTGGCTTATCTTCCCTTGGGAACGCAAAGTGATTTGGTGAAGAATCCAGAATTACGTCCAGAAGTGATCAAGAGATTACAATGGGCAGGAAAACAAGTGGGCAAAATAGGCGGTGTTATTGCTATTGAAACTTCGTTGAGCGCCACAGAAGAGAAAAAACTTTTAGAAGAAGTGGGTTCAAAATATATTAAGAGTTCTTTCAACTTCGCCAACGCAGTTGATAACGGCAGAGATATTTCATCTGAATTAAAAATCTTAGGAAAGAAATATATAGCTCAGATTCACGCTTCAAATACAGATCAATTTTGGTTAGAAAATGACAAAGCGATCGATATGCCAAAAATTAAACAAACGCTTGATGAAATGAAATGGAGCGGCTGGCTTATTGTAGAGCGTTCTCGTGACGTAACGCAGGTACACAATGTAAAAGCCAATTACGGCGCAAATGTGGCCTATTTGAAAAAGATTTTTCAAAATTAAAAATATTCAGCCACAGATTAAAAGGATTAAAAGGATTTTTTTAATCTGTGGAAATCTTTTAATGAGTGGCAAAAATATCAAAAGAAATATCTGCTAGATCTGCCAAATCTGCGAGAGTAAATTTTTTCACGCAGATTTTGCAGATTGAGCAGATTTATTCTCTCAGTTTTGTCATCACGCGGAACGAGAGATCACACGCGTAACTCGACAAAGATTAGTGATTATCTATAAGGAATTTCTAGTGTGATTTCTCTCCCGATGCCTCGGGATCGAAATAACAAACAGAATACGATTTCAAGAATAAAATCATAATACAATGAAATATTTAAGCTTACTTTTTTTAGGTTTCTACGTCTCTTTCGCGACAGCGCAAAATGTAACTATCGTTAGCGATGCCAATTCGCCGAGAGCAAAATTCGGAGCCGAAAAACTATCCGAAACATTAGCTGCTAAAGGTTTCAAAACTACTTCTTCCAATAAAATTACAAAGTCAAAAGATCAGGTAATTGTTATTGGAGAAAAGGGAACCGATTTTTGGAAACAAAACGCAAAAAGTGCTAAAATAGATGATAGCAAACTGACTAAAAAAGAAGGCTTTCAAATTCGCACTCAAAAAAATATTATTTACATCGAAGGAACAGATGCTTCTGGAGCTTTATATGGCGCATTAGAAGTAGCAGACCATATTAAAGATTCAGGAAAACTTCCATCAGAAATTAATATTGACGACAGTCCGGAAATGGTTTTAAGAGGAGCTTGTATCGGAATGCAGAAACCCGTTTACCTTCCGGGTCGTGATGTTTACGAGTATCCGTACACGCCTGAAACTTTTCCTTGGTTTTACGATAAAAAACTATGGGTAAAGTATTTGGACATGCTGGTAGAAAACAGAATGAATTCCTTGTATTTATGGAACGGACATCCGTTTGCCTCTTTAGTGAAATTGAAAGAATATCCGTTTGCGGTAGAAGTAAGTGATGAAGATTTCAAAAAGAACGAAGAAATCTATAAATTCTTAACGGTAGAAGCTAATAAAAGAGGAATCTGGGTAATTCAGATGTTTTACAATATCATTGTTTCTAAGCCTTTTGCAGAGCACTACAACATTAAAACTCAGGATCGTTCGCGTCCAATTACGCCTTTACTTTCAGATTATACCAGAAAATCTATTGCCGCTTTTATCGAAAAATATCCAAATGTTGGATTAATGGTTTGTTTGGGAGAAGCAATCAATACCGTTGATGACGATGTAGAATGGTTTACCAAAACCATTATTCCAGGCGTTCGTGATGGTTTACAAGCATTAGGAAAAACAGAAGAACCGCCAATTATCCTTCGTTCTCACGATACAGATGGGCCTTTGGTAATGGAAAAATCACTTCCGTTATACAAAAATTTATATACAGAAAGTAAATATACCGGAGAGTCTCTAACGACTTATACGCCAGGCGGACCTTGGGGAGAAACACACAAACAATTAAGTGCTTTACAATCAATTCATATTGAGAATGTTCATATTTTGGCAAATTTGGAACCATTTAGATACGGTTCGCCAGACTTTATCCAGAAAACCGTAAAAGCAATGCACAGCGTTCACGGGGCAAATGCACTGCATTTATATCCGCAAGCTTCGTATTGGGATTGGCCTTATTCGGCAGATAAAACCAAAACAGGCGAACGTTTATTAGAAATGGATCGTGACTGGATTTGGTACAAGGCCTGGGCAAGATATGCATGGGATAGTAAAAGAGACCGAAAAGAAGAAGTTAACTATTGGAATAATGACCTAGCAGCTAAATACGGAACCGATTTAGAAGCGGCAAATAACATCCAAAAAGCGTATGATGAAACAGGAGAAATTGCGCCAAAAACGTTAAGACGTTTCGGAATTACAGAGGGGAACCGTCAGACTTTATTATTAGGAATGTTTGAAAGTCAATTGGTTAATCCATCAAAATGGCGTGTTTATCCAGGTTTCCATGAATCATGCGGGCCAGCTGGAGAATTGCTTTTAGAATATGCTAAAAAAGAATGGAATAAAGAACCGCATTCGGGCGAACTTCCAACGCAGATTATTGCAGAAATTACAGAGCACGGAAGATTAGCAGTTGAAGCGATTGACAAAGCCGAAAAAAGCGTAACCAAAGACAAAGAAGAATTTCTACGTCTTAAAAACGATATGCATGCTTATAAAGCCTTCGCCGATTTCTTTTCAGAAAAAGTAAAAGCAGCTTTATTGGTGTTGAGATACAGTTATTCCAACGATATTACCGATTTAGATAAAGCAATGCCTCACTTAGAAAAAAGCTTGGAGCATTACGAATTATTGGTCAATCTCACAAAAGATACGTATTATTATGCCAACAGTATGCAGACCGCGCAGCGTAGAATTCCAATTGGGGGCGATGACGGAAACAACAAAACGTGGGCAGAATTATTACCGCATTACGAACGAGAATTGGCAAATTTTAAAAGAAATCTGGACAAGTTAAAATCTTCAAAAGATGGTAAAATTGAAACCAAAGAAGGAAAGCCTTGGAAAACGGCAGAAGTAACTTTTATTGATGAAAAACCGGCAACTTATTTAGTTAAAACGGGAACAAAAGTTTATGGAACAGACATTTCTGAATTGACGAAGATAGCTCCGGAACTTCAAAATCTAAAAGGTTTTACGTATGTAGAAAACGATCAAAACGAAAAAGGAACACATTTGAAGTTTAAAAACACAAAAGCAGTTAAATTAGTAGTGGGTTATTTCAATTCAGATCAGAAAAGATTTTTATTGCCGCCAAGTTTAGAAACAGATGCTGCAGGAAACGCCCACGGTCAAGCCGAAGTTATTCTGGCAAGTGCCATGAATTTAAAAGAGCTTCCGCGCGTAAACATTCACACATATACGTTTCAGCCTGGCGAGAATAAGTTAGATTTAGGAAAAGGAAAAGTATTAATTTTAGGTTTTATCGATGCAGATCAAACCATAACACCGCGCGATGTTGGGTATATCGATGCAGGAGAAAAAGCGGCTATAGACTGGTTGTTTTATTAATAAGAATAAGTTGGGCGTGTCCCTCCGGGTCGGGCTTTCGGCTATATCTTTTATTCCGCTGAAGCTTCATAAAAGGATACCGCCTCAATCCCTCACGCAAATTCGCAGTTAATTTAGACCTGACATTCCCGAAGCCTCGGGATAAAATCTGTCAGGTCCGTTAAGAAATATAAACACAATTTTGTCATCCTGAGGAACGAAGGATCACACTAGAAACTCCGCATAGTACATTAACAATCTTTGTAGAATTGCAAGTGTGACTTCTCCTCTGTCGAATTGACAAAACAAATGAGATCAGCTTATGAATTTCCTGCAAGGTTTACAAAACCTTGTAGGTATTCTAGTCATCGTTAAAAAAATCAAGACTGCAAGGTTTTTAAAACCTTGCAGGAACGTAGAAAATATGAAGAAAATAGTTTTTTTTATTTTTTGTTTTTTTTCAAGTCTTTGCTTTGTTTGGAGTCAGAGCAAAGATTCGGGGAAATTTCGTAAAGAAATTTCACTGAATTCGTCTTGGGAAACCGTAATCTTGGAAAATCTTCCTGCACAAGAAGAGAGGTTTGTAGACCATCCAGAAACTGATTCCAATTGGCAGCAGGTTAGTGTGCCTCACAATTGGGATCAGTATTATGGTTTCAGAAGAACAAAACACGGAAATTTACATGGTACTGCCTGGTACAAAAGATCTTTAAAACTCGATAAAAAAGACGTTTCAAAAAAACTTTTTTTATACTTCGAAGGTGTAAGTTCGTACGCAGATGTTTGGGTAAACGGCAAAAAGGTCGGACAGCATAAAGGAGGCAGAACTACTTTTACTTTAGACATTACAACAGCAGTTCATTTCGACAAAGAAAATACAATTTTAGTTAAAGCTTCGCATCCTTCCTTGATAGCAGATCTTCCTTGGGTTTGCGGAGGATGTTCCGGCGAATGGGGATTTTCAGAAGGTTCTCAGCCAATGGGGATTTTCAGACCAGTTTCTTTAGTTGTAACAAATGATGTTCGAATTGAACCTTTTGGCGTTCATATCTGGAATGACAAATCGGTTTCCAAACAAAGAGCCATTCTTCATACTACTACAGAAATCAAGAATTACGGTACTTCAGAACGAAATTTAACGGTTGAAAATGTTCTTTATGATGGTTCGGGAAAGAAAACTGTTAGTACAAAAAATGATATCAAATACGCTTCTGGAGAAACAAAAGAAATAGCACAGACACTTCCAGAGATTTTAAATCCGCAATTATGGTCACCGTCAAATCCTTATTTATATAAACTGGTCACTTCTGTTTATGAAAACGGAAAAATTATCGATCAGTTAACAACTCCTTACGGAATCCGGTGGGTGAGCTGGCCGGTTAGTCGAGACGGAAAAGACAATCGTTTTTTTATTAACGACGAACCTTTATTTATTAACGGAACCTGCGAATACGAGCATTTAATTGGAAACAGCCATTCGTTTTCAGACGAAATGATTCATTCCAGAATCGAGCAGATAAAAGCGGGAGGATTTAACGCTTTTAGAGAAGCACACCAACCTCATAATTTATTGTATCAAAAAGAATTAGACAAAAACGGAATCCTGTTTTGGAGTCAGTTTTCGGCACATATTTGGTACGATACGCCAGAATTCAAGGAAAATTTCAAAACACTTTTACGCGAATGGATTAAAGAACGTAGAAACAGCCCGTCGGTTGTCATGTGGGGATTGCAGAATGAAAGTACAATTCCGAAGGAATTTGCCGAAGAATGCACGCAGATCATCCGGGAAATGGATCCGTTATCTGCTTCACAAAGAATCGTAACAACTTGTAACGGCGGAGAAGGAACAGATTGGAATGTAGTTCAAAATTGGTCAGGAACCTATGGCGGTGATCCTCTAAAGTATCATGTCGAAATGAGCACACAATTGCTAAACGGCGAATACGGCGCATGGCGTTCTGCCGATTTACATACCGAAGGTGAATTTGACCAAAAGGGAACTTTGAGCGAAAACAGATTCTCTCAATTAATGGAAATTAAAGTCCGTGAAGCAGAATCGGTTAAAGATAAAATTGCAGGGCAGTTCAACTGGCTTTTTGCTTCGCACGAAAATCCGGGAAGAGTTCAAAACGGCGAAGGATTTAGGGATATCGACAAAGTTGGCCCTGTAAATTACAAAGGACTTTTTACGATTTGGGGCGAACCTTTGGATGCATTTTATATGTACCGCGCCAATTACGTTTCGAACAAAACCAATCCGATGGTTTACATTGTTTCGCACACTTGGCCAAGCCGTTGGGATTCGGCAGGAATTAAAAACGGAATCGATGTTTACTCGAATTGTGATGAAGTAGAATTGTTCAACGACGTCAATGCATCATCATTAGGAAAACTAAAAAATCCGGGAATCGGGAAGCATTTTCAATTCAATAATGTCAATATTCAGTACAATGTTTTATATGCCGTTGGTTATGTAAATGGTGTGGCAGTTGCTAAAGATTATATTGTTTTAAATACACTTCCGAAAGCGCCAAATTTAAATGCTTTGACTGCTGATAAAGCCAATATTACACAAGCGAAAAAAGGGTACAATTATATATATAGAGTAAATTGTGGTGGTTCTGAAATGACCGACAGTTCTGGAAAAACCTGGTTTACCGATACACACAAAAACGGACAATATACGTATGGATCTTTGTCTTGGACGGATAATTTTGAAAAACTTCCCGATTTCTTCGCGAGTCAAAGAACGACTTTCGATCCAATAAACGGAACAAAAGATCCAGAATTATTTCAAAGTTTTAGATACGGAGTAGATAAATTGCGTTATGAATTTCCTGTAAGCGACGGAGAATATTTAGTAGAATTATATTTTACAGAACCGTGGTACGGAACCGGAGGCGGAATGGATTGTAAAGGCTGGCGTTTGTTTGATGTTGCCATAAACGATAATATTGTTTTAAAAGATCTTGATATTTGGGCAGAAGCCGGACATGATCAGGCATTAAAGAAAACATTTGTTGTAAAAAGCAAAAATGGAAAAATTGTAATTTCGTTTCCAAACGTAAAAGCGGGACAGGCCATTATTTCGGCAATTGCCATTGGAACCAAAAAGAGGTTTGAAAAACCTGCAGATCAGTCTCCAAAGAACATTGAGAATCTGGTTTTAGATTCGTATGATAAAACAAACAGAATAGCTTCGTGGCTGGATATTAATTCAAAACAATTTTCAGATTCTGATGTTGTTTTTACTGAATTGCCTTCAGAAGTTTTTGGAGCAGATTATTTACAGTTTTCAGATCATTCAAAAATTAAAGGCTCATTTACTGTAAAAGAAGAATCTACCATTTTTGTTTTCGTTGACAGTAAAATCAAAGAATTCGCTTCGTTATCAGATTATAAAAAAATAGAAGAAAAAGCTAAAAATAGTAATCGTACTGAATTCACCGTTTTCAGTAAAAAAGTAAAAAAAGGAGAGAAAGTTCTTTTTGATAACTCCCAATCTATAAGTTCTATCGCCGTTGTGCCAACTTATGATATGGGCGAAAAAGACGATTCAAGACCTGTTGTAATTATCGAGGCCGAAAAAGCAAAAAGCACCGGAAGCGGCATCGAAAAAGGAAATTTCAAAAAAGCAGATTATATTGAGTTTACCAAAAAGACAGCAAACAGTATTCAGTTTGAGGTAAAACCCGGCGTGGCTGGAATATATTTAATGCGTTTTAAATTTATGAACCGAAATAAAACGCCGTTAAAAGTCAAATTCAAAATGGAAGATGCCTACGGAATTTTAATGCGAAACGATACCATTGAATTTTTTCCTTCGCCAGAAAAATGGAAGATTTTAAATACCACTTCTGGTGGTTATATTAATGCGGGAACGTATAAAATTACTTTGGAAGGAGATGATTTGAAAGGATTGATGCTGGATAATTTTGAGTTTCAATAGGTTTTTTTGTAGGTTCAAAGGTTCAGAGAGGCAAAGGGGCAAAGGTTTTTTTCTGTTGAGACGCATAGCAGTGCGTCTACGTTCCAATTGTCGTAGAGATTTTGCCACGAAGACACAAAGACGCGAAGAAGTAAAGAAATAAAGAAGTAAAGGAACAAAGGTTTATTCGGTTTGTCAGGTTGACCGATCCCGAGGCTTCGGGAGAAGTCCGCGCAAAGTGAAGAAAACCAGTATTACGTTCAGTTTGTCATCCTGAGGAACGAAGGATCACACACGAAACTCGACAAAGATTGGCGACAATTAGGAGCGGATTATCTAGTGTGATCCTTCGTTCCTCAGGATGACAAAACGATGTTAAAAAGAATACTAGAATAAAAAACATATTTATGATTAAACATAAAAACATATTTCAAAAAATTACAATAGCCTTATTGTTTTCGGTTTCGATTTTTGCACAAAAACAAGCTAGAATTGTCGAAGATTTCAATAAAAACTGGAATTTCAAATTAGGAGATCATCCAACTGCAATTCAGTCAAATTTTGATGCGAAAGATTGGAGAACATTGCAATTACCTCATGATTGGAGTATTGAAGGCGCTTTTGACAAAGAAAGTAAAACCAAACAGGCGCAGGGATTTTTACCGGCTGGAAAAGGCTGGTATCGCAAAGTGTTTACTGTTCCTGCAAATTGGAAAAACAAAACAGTTTCAATAGAATTTGATGGTGTTTTTAAGAATAGTGAAGTTTTCATAAATGGGAAATCACTAGGAATTCGTCCGAATGGTTATATTTCGTTTGGTTATGAATTGTCGCAATATTTGAATTTCGGAAAAGAGAATATCATTGCGGTTAAAGTCGATAATGACGCTCAGCCAAATTCAAGATGGTATACAGGTTCCGGGATTTATAGAAATGTACGTTTGGTTGCGACTGAAAAATTACACGTAGGAAAGTGGGGAACTTTTGTAACAACTCCTGAAGTTTCTGCTGAAAAATCGAAGATACATGTAGAAGTTACGATTGATAATGATAATTCTGTTTCTAAAAAATTTAAATTGGTTACTTCTGTTTTAAATGCTGAGAATAAAGAAGTCGCAAATTTTACTTCAACAGAAAAAATTGGTGCCAAAACATCAGAAAAAAAGATTCATGATTTAGTTCTGAATAACCCGAAATTATGGAGTACAGAAAATCCATATTTGTATAAAGTGGTGACTAAAATTTATGAGAAATCAAAATTGGTTGACAATTATGAGACACTGCTTGGATTTCGATTTTTTAGTTTTGATTCGGAGAAAGGATTCTCTTTAAATGGAAAACCAACCAAAATATTAGGAGTCTGTCTGCATCACGATAACGGTGCTTTGGGTGCGGTTGAAAACATTCATGCTGTCCGAAGAAAACTGACATTGTTGAAAGAAATGGGAGCAAACGCTATTAGAATGTCACATAATCCGCATTCTTTAGAAATGATGCAATTGTGCGACGAAATGGGATTTATTGTTCAGGACGAAGCTTTTGACGTTTGGAAAAAGAAAAAAGTAACCAACGATTACCACAAAGACTGGGACGCGTGGCACAAACAGGATTTAGAAGATTTTATTAAAAGAGACCGCAATCATCCATCGGTTATGATGTGGAGTATTGGTAACGAAATCAGGGAACAATTTGACAGTACGGGAATTGCGATTACGAGAGAACTGGCTAAAATTGTAAAATCTTTAGACACAACTCGTCCCGTAACTTCGGCTTTGACCGAAAATATAATTGAGAAGAATTTCATTTACCAATCGGGTGCTTTAGATCTTTTGGGATTCAATTACAAACACGAAGATTATAAAGATTTTCCAGTCCGTTTTAAAGGACAAAAAATAGTAGCATCTGAAAGTGTTTCGGCATTGGAAACACGCGGGCATTATGATTTTCCTGACGGAATTAAAGCATGGCCGACAAAACACGGTGCTCCGTTTGACGGAAATGCAGATTGGACTGTTTCGGCTTACGATCAGGTAAAATCGTATTGGGGCGCAACGCACGAAGAGAACTGGAAAACGATCAAGAAACAAGATTTCATGGCAGGAACTTTTATCTGGACAGGTTTCGATTATATAGGAGAACCAGATCCGTATCCTTATCCGGCAAGAAGTTCATATTTCGGAATTATCGATTTGGCGGGACTTCCAAAAGATGTGTATTATATGTACCAAAGTGAATGGTCGAACAAACCTGTTCTGCATATTTTTCCGCATTGGAACTGGAAAAAAGATCAGGAAGTTGAAGTTTGGGCGTATTACAATAATGCCGATGAAGTAGAATTATTTTTAAACGGAAAATCGCTCGGAAAAAAAGAAAAACAAAATGATGATCTGCATATTTCATGGCGTGTTAAGTTTGAGCCGGGAACGATTAAAGCGGTTTCTAGAAACAATGGAAAAGTGGTTTTAGAAAAAGAAATTCACACCGCTGGCGAAGCTTTTAAAATTGATTTAAAAGCTGATAAAACGACCATCAAAAATGATTCGTATGATTTGGTTTATGTAACGGTTTCACTAACTGATAAAGACGGAAACTTGTTGCCAAATGCCACAGATTTAATCAATTTTGAAGTTTCCGGAGGAGGAAAATTGGTTGGAGTTGATAATGGCTATCAGGCCAATTTAGATTCTTTTAAAGCGAATTCATGCAAGCTTTTCAGCGGAAAATGTATTGCGATTATCCAGTCGAATGGAAAGAAAGAAAATATTCATTTGAAGGCGACTACAGGAAATCGAATTCCGGTTTCTTCTCTTGATATAAAGGTTAATTGATAATTTGAATTTATATGTCGCCCCGCTGGGGCTTTAGTTCGAATCCGTAATATTTTCTACAAATATTACGCTCCTATGGAGCTCTTTCTATGGAATTAAATATTTTCAGCTCTGGAAGAGCGAAATATTTATAGATAAAAATTTACCCAGTTCACACAAGCTCCATCGGAGCGGTATATTAAAATATTAAAATAAAATTCAAAAACTCCATTAGTAATAATGGAGTTTTTTTGTAAATAATAAAGTTGATTTTGTACTAAAATTAATTTTATATTAGCCATTTTTGATACAAAATGAAACACTATGATATTAGCCTTTGATACTTATTATTACGACGGAAAAGCCAAAACTGTTTGTCTGGAATTTGAAGATTGGACGGAAAGTAAAAACTTCAAAATTCACACCGAAATAATAGAAAACGTAGAAGAATATATTCCAGGCGAATTTTATAGAAGAGAATTACCTTGTATTTTAAGTTTATTAAATCAGATTGATTTGAAAACAGTTGACGTCGTAATAGTAGACAGTTTTGTTTATTTAGATGATGATAAGAAATACGGTTTAGGCGGTCATTTGTATGAAAAGCTAAATAAAGAAATTCCGATTATTGGCGTTGCAAAAACAAATTTTGCATCGATTGAAAAAGATAAAGTCGGCATAGTAAGAGGTGATAGTATCAAACCATTATATGTTACGGCAATTGGTATTGAATTGGAAGATGCTGTTCAAAAAGTAAAAAGCATGGCAGGCGAATTTAGAATTCCGACATTATTGAAGGAATTGGATCGATTGACAAAAGAGAATGTATAATGTAAACTCCGTTAGAAATAATGGAGTTTTTTTCTATCCGTCATTTTGGCTAACATATCCTCCAAAACGACTAATTCTAACCTTAAACTTCGGCTGATCTTTGCATTATAATTTTAAACAATTCAAAATGCAAAAGACAATTTTTATTACAGGAGCTTCATCAGGATTAGGAAAATCTACGGCAAAATTATTTCAAAGCAAAGGATGGCAGGTAATCGCGACTATGCGTAATCCGGAAAAGGAAACAGAATTAAATCATTTGAAAAATGTGATTGTACTTCCGTTAGATGTTACGAATTCGGGACAAATTGATGCTGTGATCAAAAATATTACAGAACAATATTCTGTTGATGTTGTTTTAAATAATGCCGGTTATGGCTTAATTGGCGCTTTAGAATCTTTAGAAAATCATCAAATCGAACGCCAGATTGTTACTAATTTATTTGGAGTTATTCGAGTTTCAAAGGCATTTGTTCCTCACTTTCGTGAAAAGAAAAGAGGTACTTTTATCAATATTACTTCGACTTTTGGATTAATGGGTTTTCCAACTTGTTCGATTTATAGTGCTACAAAATTTGCTGTTGACGGATTTTCTGAAAGTCTGGCATCAGAATTAATCCAATTTGGAATACAGGTAAAAGTGGTCGCTCCTGGCGGAATGCAGACTGATTTTACGGCAAGATCTATGGACATTGGACAGCACGAGGCATATGAAAAACTAACTCAGGAAGTTAGTAAAGGGTATAGCGAGGAGCAAATTAGCAATTATACAAAAGCAGAAGATGTTGCAAAAATTATTTATGAAGCCGCAACAGATAATAAAAGTCAGTTGAGATATGTTGCCGGAAATGATGCCAATTCATTGTACGAGGAACGTTTGAAATTGGGTGCAGAAACTCAGGTGCAAAATTTTAAAACAATGTTTACTTTTTAATTTTAAATCAAATGAAAAATCAAGCTATAGAATTGACTACTTTTAAACTAAAAGGTTTGACAATACAACAATTTATTGAGGCCAATACAGCAATCGATGCTTTTTTGAAACGCCAAAAGGGATTTCGTTCCCGAACTATTTTTGAACTGAAAAAAGATGTTGTTTATGATCTTTTGGTTTGGGACAGCGTTGCAGAAGGTACAGACGCAATGCATAAATTAATGACTGAATTGAGCGAATCGCCTGTACATGATATGATTGATCAAAGTACGGTAAGCTGGAACATTACGCCAGTAGAACATTTCGTAAATTTGTAAAAATGCAGCATGTTTTAAGTGCGGCTCTAATCCACTAAAATGAAAAATCAACCCAAAATATTTAATTCTATTTCAGAATTGCACAAAGCAATGGGACAACCAAAACCCATGCATCCGCTAATCAGTATTCTGAATTACGGTGAAGCAATATTTGATCCGAAAGATTTTGAAAACGGAATTGTTTTGGATTTTTATAAAATATCTTTCAAAACAAATTTCACAGGAAAACTGAAATACGGACACGGTTTCTATGATTTTGAAGAGGGCGGCATGTCATTTGTTTCTCCTGGACAAATTTTGAAAATGCAGGAAGAAGAAGCAGATTACAGCGGCATGTCGCTTAATATTCATCCTGATTTTTTTCGTCCTTATTCTTTAAACGAGAACATCAAAAAGTATGGATTTTTCTCGTATTCCGCCGCTGAAGCTTTGTATTTATCTGAGAAAGAAAAAGAAACTATTTTGGGCGTTTTCAGTAATATTCAAAATGAACTTAACGAACGTATTGATCATTTTAGTCAGGACGTAATTATTTCGCAAATAGAGCTTTTACTCAATTATAGTAATAGGTTTTATAATCGCCAGTTTATAACACGGAAAGCCGTTAATAATGATGTGCTTTCTAAACTGGAAAATGTGATAAACGATTATTTTAATAGCGAAAAACCACTAGAAAACGGCTTGCCAACCGTGCAATATGTTGCTGACGAATTGCAGTTGTCATCCAGATATTTAAGTGATTTACTGCGAAGTACTTCTGGACAAAATACACAGCAGTTTATTCATGATAAATTAATCGAAAAAGCCAAAGAATATATTGCTAAAGGAATTTTATCGGTTTCTGAAATTGCTTATAAATTAGGTTTTGAGCATCCGCAGTCTTTCAATAAACTTTTCAAGAAGAAAACAAACAGCAGTCCGATTGCTTTTAAAAAATCATTTACTAAAAATTAAAATATGGCATCATTAAATTTTGAAGAGTTAAAAAAACGTTCCGTTGAAATTAGAAAGCGTTATCACGAATTAGAATTGGCACATCATGGAAGTGAATGGACTATTGAAGAAGATGCGCTGGCCTTTTTAACAGATGCTGGTTTGGTAGCTAGAAACGTAATGTCGCAGCAAGGCAGATGGCCAAAAGCAAATACTGAAGAAGAATTAAATCACAAAATTGGTGAATCGATTTGGTGGCTTACCGTTTTGGCGGAAAGAATGAATATCAATATCGAATCGGCTGCGGAAGATTTCTTAGCCAAAACAGAAAAGTTATTGTAATAGTAATTTATGAATTCAATTTATTTCAATTTATAAAATAATAAGAATAAAAATGGAACCAACTTTTTTTGCAGTATCGGCTGAATTTAGAAAATGGCTGGAGAAAAACCATAAAAATCAAAACGAACTTTTGGTTGGTTTTTACAAAGTTAACAGCGGGAAAGCTTCTATGAGCTGGTCAGAATCTGTAGATCAGGCACTTTGTTTTGGCTGGATTGATGGCGTGAGGAAATCGATTGATAAGGATAGTTATACTATTCGATTTACTCCTCGAAAAACTTCGAGTATTTGGAGCGCGATTAATATTCAAAAGATGGAGGATTTAACCAAAGCAGGACTAATGACTAACGCAGGATTAAAAGCGTTTAGTTTTAGAACTGAGAATAAATCTAAAATTTATTCGCACGAAAAAGAACCAGTTCCGCTTGATACAGCTTACGAAAATGAGTTTAAGGCTAATAAAACGGCATGGGAATTTTTTGAAAAGCAGGCACCGTCTTATAAAAAAGTAATGATTCACTGGATTATGAGTGCCAAGCAAGAAAAAACAAGGCAGTCGCGACTTGAAAAGACTATTTCAGAAAGCGAAAAGCAAAAGAGAATGACCTAAATTTTAATTATATCTCTTTGGTTAGTTTGCTGCCATTTATGTTTTAATCTGATATTCTCATTTTTATTTTTGGATTGAAAAGAAAAATCCCTTTATCCAAAACCAAAACGCTGTCAAACCTGCTGTTGGTCGAAATTCTGTATGTCAGAAAATCAATTTATAGTACATTTATGCTTTATAGACTATTTTAAAGCAAATCAGCAATGAAAAAAATATTCCTTTCTTTATGTCTTTTTGGTGTAATTTCTAATGTTTCGAGTCAGGAATTGGCGAATGCTCCAAAGCCTTTTGGACCGCTTCCAACTCAGAAACAAATTGATTGGCAGGAAATGGAGTTTTACGCTTTTGTGCATTTTTCATTAAACACTTTTACCAATAAAGAATGGGGATTTGGAGACGAATCTCCAGAACTTTTTAATCCGTCGCAATTAGATGTTCGTCAATGGGCGCGCGTGGTGAAAGAGGCGGGAATGAAAGGGATTATTCTGGTTGCAAAACATCACGACGGCTTTTGTTTGTGGCCATCGGCATATACAGAACGCTCTGTTAAGAATTCTCCTTGGGAAAATGGAAAAGGTGATTTGGTTAAAGAATTGGCGGCAGCCTGCAAAGAATATGATTTAAAGTTAGGATTATATCTTTCGCCTTGGGACAGAAACCATCCGCAATATGGTAAACCAGAATATGTTACATATTTCAGAAATCAGTTAAAAGAATTATTGACCAATTACGGAGATGTTTTCGAAATGTGGTTTGACGGTGCAAATGGCGGCGACGGATATTATGGAGGGGCAAACGAAACCCGTAAAATCAATTCGCTTACGTATTATAATTGGGATGAAACGTATAAATTGATTTATGATATCGCGCCAAAAACATTAGTTTGGGGCGTTGGACCATCTGAAGCAAGGTGGATAGGAAATGAAGAAGGACGTGCAGGAAAAACCAATTGGTCATTACTTCGTCAGAAAGATGAATTGGCTGGGAAAGTACATTACAGCGAATTTATGTCTGGACATGAAGACGGCGAAAAATGGGTTCCGGGAGAAGCTGATGTTTCCATAAGACCAGGGTGGTTTTATCATGCGGCTGAAGATGATAAAGTGCGTTCGCTTGACGAAATGGTTGATATTTATTATGAATCAATTGGAAGAAATGCAACTTTGTTATTGAATCTTCCAGTAGACAGACGCGGATTGGTTCATGAAAATGACGAAGCGAGATTGAAGGAATTAGTGGCTACTATTAAAGCAGATTTCAAAAAAGAATTACTAGCTGGATCTACAGTTCAAGCATCAAATACAAGAGGAACAGATTCTAATTTTGGTCCTCAAAATGTTATAGACGGAAATAAAAATACCTATTGGGCAACCGATGATAAAGTTAAACAAGCTTCAGTCGAATTTACTTTTAAAAAACCTACTGCAATAAATAGAATTTTACTTCAGGAATATATAAAGCTTGGGCAGCGTGTAAAAGCATTTTCTGTTGAAGCCAATGTAAACGGACAATGGAAAACAATTGCTAATGAAACTACTATTGGTTACAAAAGAATTCTGCGTTTAGACCGCGTGACGGCTTCAGCAATTAGAATTAATATTTTAGATGCAAAAGCTGGTTTTGTAATTAGTACAATTGAGGCTTACAATGCACCAACTTTTGTAAAAGAGCCACACATTGTTCGTGATAAAAATGGTTTGGTTACGATTAAATCGGAAGAAGGCAATGCTGTTTATTATACTTTGGATGGAAAAACACCTTCTGAAAAAAGCACTTTATACAAAACTCCTTTTACTTATAATAAAGCGGTAGAAATTAAAGCAATTTCTAGAAACACAAAAGAGAAAATCAATAGTGCAGTTAAAATGGCTAAATATGGTGTTTCTAAAGAAAAATGGAAAGTACTTTCTGTTTCAAGCGGTGACATTAAAACGGTTGAAAAAATTATTGACGGCGATGCTAATACGGATTGGGGATTTGGAAATGATGAAAATAAATTACCGCAAGCTGTCATTATCGATATGGGAGAATTGATAGATGTAAAAGGTTTTACTTATATACCACAGCAGGTTGGAAATAACTTGAATTTGATTTCGAATTATGAATTCTACACTAGCGAAGACAATATTACGTGGACGAAACAATCTGAAGGAGAATTTTCCAATATCAAACATAACCCGATTGAACAATTTAAGAGTTTTGCTGCAGTAAAAGCAAGATTTTTAAGATTTGTTGCAACAGCTGCCGTAGGAAAAGGGCAAAGTGTTTCGATTGCTGAAATTAATGTTATCGAATAAATGCTTTTTTTGAAAGTTTAAAATTGCTTTAAGTTTCCTATTTTGTTTTCTGACGAACGGTAGTCGTTATTAGTCGAAATTTTAGTTACAGCAGATTATTAAATTCTACTTTTATCTTACATTAATTAAATGAGCGACAGCGATATGATTAAAGAAGATATAGGTTTTACAGAAGCAGGAAAGTTTGAAGAAACTCGTTTCGAGAAAATTCATAATGTTATTTTCGAATCGTCGCAGGAGGCTTCTTTATTAGTCGCGCAGGAAATTGCCAATTTGATTCAGAGAAAAAATGAGCTGAATGAACCTTGTGTTTTAGGTTTGGCAACAGGATCTTCTCCAATCAAAGTTTATGAAGAACTTGTAAGAAAACATAAAGAAGAAGGGCTGAGTTTTGCAAACGTAGTGACCTTCAATTTAGATGAATATTATCCGATGGATAAAAATGATATTCAGAGTTATTATCATTTTATGCACGAGCATTTGTTCAATCACGTTAATATTCTTTCAGAAAATATCAATATTCCAGACGGGCAGGTGAGTGCCGAGGAATTACAACAATACTGCATTGATTACGAGATGAAGATCAAATCTTATGGAGGATTGGATTTTCAGCTTTTAGGAATCGGCAGAACAGGACATATTGGTTTTAATGAGCCAGGTTCGCACGTGAACTCAGGAACCAGAAGTATTACTTTGGATCATTTGACACGTGTCGATGCGGCTTCTTCTTTTTTAGGAATTGACAATGTTCCGAGAAAAGCCATTACAATGGGAATTGGAACCGTTAGAAATGCAAAAAGAATTGTTTTACTAGGATGGGGAATCAGTAAAGCGGGAATTATAAGAGATACAATCGAGGGCGAGGTTTCTTCGCAAGTGCCGGCTACGTATTTACAAGAGCATAACAACACAACATTTGTTCTAGATACAGAAGCTTCATCTGAACTGACAAGAGTAAAAACGCCTTGGCTTGTAAAGTCTTGCGTTTGGACAGATGAATTAAAATTGAAAGCGGTGGCTTGGCTAAGTGAGTTAACGAAGAAACCTTTCCTTAAACTTACCGATAAAGATTATAACGACAACGGAATGTCGAGTCTTTTAACAGAAGAAGGAACTGCATACGATTTAAACATTAAGATGTTTAATAAAATGCAGCAAACCATTACGGGATGGCCGGGAGGAAAACCAAATGCAGATGATACGTACAGACCAGAGCGTTCGACTCCAGAGAAGAAAAGGATAATTATTTTCAGTCCGCATCCAGATGATGATGTAATTTCGATGGGAGGAACATTTGATCGTTTGGTAGAGCAGGGGCATGAAGTTCATATCGCGTATCAGACTTCAGGAAATATTGCTGTTTCTAACGAAGAGGCTTTAAAATTTGCTGAAATTTCAAAAGCGTTGAATCTGAATTCTTCTGTTTCAGATGAAATTATCGATTTCTTACAAAACAGAACAGGAAATGAAATTGATTCGCCAGAAGTAAGAAAACTAAAAGGATTAATTAGAAGAAGTGAATCTTTCGGGGCAACTCGTTACATTGGTTTGCCAGATTCAAATGTAAATTTCTTAGATCTTCCTTTTTATGAAACAGGTACAGTTAAGAAAAATAATCTTTCGGATGCAGATATCGAGATTATGTGCGATATCATTGAAAGAATAAAACCGCATCAAATTTATGCCGCTGGAGATTTAGCAGATCCGCACGGAACTCATAAAGTTTGTTTAGACAGTTTGTTTGAAGCTTTGAAAAGATTAAAACATAAAAGCTTTATGGACGAATGCTGGGTTTGGCTTTACAGAGGAGCGTGGCATGAATGGGAATCGTACCAAATTGACATGGCAGTACCAATGAGTCCTGACCAAGTTTTGAAGAAACGACATGCAATTTTTTATCACCAGTCTCAAAAAGACGGCGTAATGTTTCAAGGTGATGACAGCAGGGAGTTTTGGGTGCGAGTTGAAGACAGAAATAGATTGACTGCAGAAAAATATCACAACTTAGGATTAGCAGATTATTCGGCTATCGAAGCGTTTAAACGTTATCATTTCTAAGTAATTTTTGCAGCAATAAAGATAATAGACTATTTCATGGTTTATTTTGGTTAGTTACCTATAATTGAGAGAAAATGCGGTCGTGGTTGGCCGCATTTTCGTTTTTTATGCGTTTTGTGTTTTTACCGTAAAGTTTTTTTTAACCGCGAAGTTTTTTTTTAACCGCAAAGAGCGCAAAGATTTACGCAAAGTTC
>NZ_MRCQ01000014.1 GCF_002304005.1 Flavobacterium sp. ACN6
ATGCATCAACAAAGTGTAGTAAAGATGAGAACTTATAAAAGAAAAACACCTGCAATAAAAAATATTACAGGTGTCTAATTAAATATATTTGTCTAATAATCTGTATCGATTATTTAGGACTAGTCATCATCTCAAAGTAAATACTGGTTAACTTTTACTAATTATCAGATAATTAAGTACATATAATTTTATTAAGACTAGTCTTAACTTAGTGTTCAAAAGAATAAGAATTATTTTGAATCAAGTAAACTTATTAAAAAAGTACAATTCTATAATGCAGCATATTTTTTTACAAACAATTAACAACCAAAATTTATCCTATGAAAGAAAGAAAATTACCCCGATTTTTATCTTTTCTACTTCTTGGCCTCTTTGTGTTAACAGCAGAAAATTTAAATGCTCAGACGAATTTAGCAATGCTAAGTTCAACAAAAGTCTCTACATCTCATGTTTCGCCATGGGAAAGTCTCAGTGCTGTAAATGATGGTTTCCCCCCTATTAGTTCTGATGATAGGACAAATCCCGTTTATGGAAATTGGGACGGTGAAGCAGCCTACAACACCTATAATTGGATCCAATACGATTGGGATTTTGCCCATGAAATAAACAATGTCTCCTTATATTGGTTTACTGATTTTGGAGGTATTGCGCAGCCTACAGATGCTTATATTACCTACTGGGACGGTCTTGAGTGGATCAATGCTGGCAGCGTAGGATTAGCTTTAAACCAATTTAATGCTATTGGAAATTTAAATTTTAAAACTAAGAAATTAAGGGTTTATTTTAAGAGCAGCACAGCGACTGGTGTAGTTGAATTTCAAGTTTTTGGTGTAGAAACAACCCAGTGTGATCCAACAGGACTGACAGCCGCTGTTAAAGTAAATAACGGAAGCCAAAAACCGCTCAATTATGCTGTTGTTTCCCCAACAGAAAGTGTACAATTTTTAGCTTCAATTGCCAACAATCCAACGGGCGGTAAAATGAAATGGACCGGTCCAAATAATTTTGTATCGAACGACCAAAACATTACTTTATCTAATTTACAAATAGAAAATTCTGGAACCTATCGTTTTGTATATATTAATGAATGCGGTACCGAAAGCACCCTATCTTTTTATTTAACTGTAAAAGAAGACAATAGTGATTTCAGTACATGGCCAAGTTACGATACAACGCTTCATTATGATTTTAAAAGCGACTATCCTGATTTTCCAAAACCTACAAAAAATTTAGAAGAGGATTATCCAAATTATAATGGTTGTAATGGCGTTAAATCTACTAATGTGGGTTCATGGACTTTTGTACAAGGCCCAAATGCTAACACTTTAGTCACAGATACGGCTGTCGATTTAATGCTAAAACGTCTAGACAGTGACTTTACTTTTCTAAGAGATAATATGGGATGGCCGCCAGACAAGTTGTATAGGGCAGGATATCGCAGTTCTGTGTATTTATTTGGATCTGGTCTCTGTACTGACACAGCATCAAATACAGATTTAGGAGGATGGCAGAGCGGCGTTGGCACTCCAGATGGAGAGAGCTGGCCAATGGTTCTTTTGTCTTATTATCCAGTTGCCAGTTTCGATCCTAATACCACTTTCCCAGACGCACAGTACCAAACTGGGGCTTGTGTTCACGAAGGAATACATGCAATTTATGCTTCCCTTCCTGGATGCAGAAAATCAGCGTGGTTTCACGAAGGCTCAAATGTTTGGCTTCAAACGGTTTTAGACATCAAAAAAACTGGAAGCACAGATTATAGCAATGTCGATTTAGGTTGGTTAAGTGCTGGTTCTGTGATCGCGCCTTTTATTCCTATAGAATGCTATAGCGGTTGGCTTCAAGATGGTTCATTTGGAGGGCCTTCAGCCGAGGGTGTAGATTCTGGAGTTCAAAATTCAGAGGGAGTAACCTTAAGATTAACTAGAGATATCATTGGAGGAGTGCAGTACAGTTCTGTGTTTCCAACCTTTTTAGGAGAAATTGTAGACGAAAAAAGTTTGCCTTGGGTTTGGAATTATTGTGAAGGACGTGTATTAGAAGGCATTGCAAATGGAAATGGTGTTGTTAATGGTTTAGGAGATGCTAAAACACGCAAGATGGTTCAAGAATATAGAGCGCGATTGGCATTATCTGACTTCGGAAAATTCGAACAGCCAATTTTAAATTTATACCGCAATAATATGGGACGAGAATTGGGCCCTGAACAGCCGGCTCTTATTAATGTCGAAAAATGGAAAGCGACGCCTTATGCTGTAACTACTACAGATGAGGACGGATACTTAATTCCACAAGAAAAGACCCTTCCTGGATGGTCTGGCGCTAATTTTATTCCTATTCATGTTCAGGGAAATCAAGCTACAGTATTTTTTGAGCCATTAGGAGAAAATATGTCGATTCAGTTATGTTATCGTACCAAAGAAGGAAAAACGGTTTATACACAGCCCGTTTATGCAGGCGACTGTACAATTTCTTTTTCTCAAGGAATTCCCGCAAATGGTGTGATATTCGCTGTAATTTGTAATTCAGATTATATTTTTGAAAATAATGACACTCGTAAAAAGAAGTTTAACTACAAAATTAAACTGGAAGATGGAGCTACAAGAACAGCCAGCGTAGATAAAAATTGGTGGGATTGGAAAGCCGTTATAACTGATAATCTTTCTGTTGCGGATTTTTCAAATTCATCTTCTAACTTCTTGATTTATCCAAATCCGACCAATAATGCTTCTTTGATTAATATTAAACTATCAAATGAAAATGCTGCAACCTATAATTTAGTAATAACTAACAGCAGCGGTCAAGTAGTATTTGAAAATAAAAACTACAATCTAGAAGAACAATACCATACTGGTAATTTGTCAAAAGGGATCTATTTTGTAACTATTCAATCTCAAAATTTTAAACAAACAAAAAAGATTATTGTAAAATAATAGTGCTGGCGAAATAAATTTAGTTTAATATTTTACTGCACTTTCCAATTGGAAGGTGCAGTTTTTTTGTTATTTTCATAAAATAAAAAAAACTCCAGCGGAGCGACATATTATAGATTATAAAAATATCACTCCTCCGGAGCTTTTTATATTGTAGAAATATATTCTTTTCTATAAATATTTCGCTTCTTCGAAGCTTCCAAAAAAAACTATCCCCTGTTAAATCGTTATTTAAAATAAAACGGAACATCCATAAAAATCATTGTAACAGCAAAGACCCCAGCGGGGTAAAATATTTATAGTATTTCAATAAAAAAAAATAAAAAAAGCTCCAGCGGAGCGACATATTATAGATTATAAAAATATTACTCCTTCGGAGCTTTATATTGTAGAAATATATTTTCTTTGCTATACATATTTCGCTTCTTCGAAGCTTCCAAAAAAAACTATCCCCTGTTAAATCGTTATTTAAAATAAAACGGAACATCCATAAAAATCATTGTAACAGCAAAGACTCCAGCGGGGTAAAATATTTATAGAATTTCAATAAAAAAAAATAAAAAAAGCTCCAACGGAGCGACATATTATAGATTATAAAAATGTCACTCCTCCGGAGCTTTATATTGTAGAAATATATTCTTTTCTATAAATATTTCGCTTCTCCGAAGCTTCCAAAAAACTATCCTGTTTTAAATCGCTCTTTAAAATAAAACGGAACATCCATAAAAATCATTGTCACAGCAAAGACTCCATCGGGGTAAAATATTTATAGAATTTCAATAAAAAAAAGCTTCAGCGGAGCGACATATTATAGATTATAAAAAATGTCACCCCTTTGGAACTTTATACTGTAGAAATATATTCTTTGCTATACATATTTCGCTTCTCCGAAGCTTCTAAAAAACTATCCCCTTTTAAATCGCTCTTTAAACTAAAAAGAAACATCCATAAAAATCATTGTCACAGCAAAGACTCCATCGGGGTAAAATATTTATAGAATTTCAATAAAACAAATGAAAAAAGCTCCAGCGGAGCGACATATTATAGATTATAAAAATATCACTCCTTCGGAGCTTTATATTGTAGAAATAAATTCTTTGCTATAAATATTTCGCTTCTCCGAAGCTTCCAAAAAAACTATCCCCTTTTAAATCGCTCTTTAAACTAAAACGGAACATCCATAAAAATCATTGTAACAGCAAAGACCCCAGCGGGGTAAAATATATTTAGTATTTCAATAAAACAAATGAAAAAAGCCCCAGCGGAGCGACATATTATAGATTATAAAAATGTCACTCCTCCGGAGCTTCTTATATTGTAGAAATATATTCTTTGCTATACATATTTCGCTTCTCCGAAGCTTTCAAAAAAAAACTATCCCCTTTTAAATCGCTCTTTAAACTAAAAAGAAACATCCATACAAATCATTGTCACAGCAAAGACTCCATCGGGGTAAAATATTTATAGAATTTCAATAAAACAAATGAAGAAACTCCAGCGGAGCGACATATTACAGATTATAAAAATATCACTCCTTCGGAGCTTTATATTGTAGAAATATATTCTTTGCTATACATATTTAGCTTCTCCGAAGCTTCCCAAAAAAACTATCCCCTGTTAAATCGTTATTTAAAATAAAACGGAACATCCATAAAAATCATTGTCACAGCAAAGACTCCATCGGGGTAAAATATTTATAGAATTTCAATAAAACAAATGAAAAAAGCTCCAGCGGAGCGACATATTACAGATTATAAAAAATGTCACCCCTTCGAAACTTTATATTGTAGAAATATATTCTTTGCTATACATATTTAGCTTCTCCGAAGCTTCCAAAAAAAACTATCCCCTTTTAAATCGCTCTTTAAACTAAAACGGAACATCCATAAAAATCATTGTCACAGCAAAGACCCCAGCGGGGTAAAATATTTATAGAATTTCAATAAAAAAAATAAAAAAAAGCTCCAGCGGAGCGACATATATATCATATTCACTTCGTTATTACTTTTTTGTAATAATTGCAGACCAGCCACCTCCAGAAGCCATTTTGGCATTTACCTTCGTGTTTTTAGTAACGGCTGTTATTTCTTTTTTATAATCTTGTGCAAATGTTTCTGCATTAATACCGTCTGAAAATACTTCCATTGAAAAATTTCCCTCACCAAGGAAAGAAAGATCAATTGGTAATTCCCTCGCATCTGCATCTGTCATTCCTCCAATAAACCATTTATTGTCTTTTTTTCTTGCCACTACAATATAATTTCCAACAGAACCATGAAGCACAACGGTTTTATCCCAAACGGTTGGAATTTGAGTAATAAAATCAACTGTTTCCTGCTCTTTGTAATATGTTGACGGCGATTCGCACATCATTTGCAGAGGCGCTTCATAGACAACATACATGGCCACCTGATGAGCGCGTGTTCCCATAGTCATTGGATTATTAAAACTTATGGCAAAGTTTTTAGGCTGTTTATTAATCATCGAACCTGGTGTAAAATCCATAGGTCCTGCCGCCATTCTAATAAACGGAATCGTTACGGTATGTTCTGGCGTAATTTCATCACTCCATTTGTTGTTTTCATTTCCTCTTACACCTTCGTAATTCAATACATTTGGATACATTCGGTGTAAACCTGAAGGCTTAAATGCTCCATGAAAATCTACTAATAATTCACGTTTGGCGCATTCTCTGGCAATCTGCTCATAAGAGTTTACCATATATTGATCGTTACGCTGCATGTAATCAATTTTTATTCCCTTTGCTCCCCAGTTTTTATAAGTTTCTAGAATTTGCAATAAATTCTGATCCAATGGTTTCCAAAGTACCCAAAGAATTATACCGACACCTTTTTCTTTTCCATATCTAATCAATTCTTTTACATCCATTGCGGGATTAAAATCAAGAATATTCGTAGTCGATTTTGTCCAGCCTTCATCCAGAATTACATATTCTACTTTATTCGCTGCAGCGAAATCTATAAAATATTTATACGTTTCTGTATTTAAACCTGCTTTGAAATCAACGCCGTAAATATTATTGTCATTATACCAATCCCAAGCTACTTTACCTGGCTTAATCCAATCTGTGTTTTTAAGCACATTGGGTACCGCCAGCTGGTAAGACAAATTACTTTGTACAAAAGTGCGATCGTCATCACTTATAATAAATACACGCCAAGGGAAAGCTCTGCTTCCGCTTGTTTTGGCAATATAATCTGCTTCTTTTGTAATCGTTTGTACACGATCTGATTTTCCGTCTTTATCTACCGCTTCTAAAACATATTTTGGAAATATCGCATTTAAAGTTGTGTTTCCATTCCCTTTTAAAAATAGTCCAGGATAATCATGAAGCGCAGTTTCTGTAAATAAAACTTTCGCTTTAGGCGTAGTAAACAAAACAGGGAGACTGCAAAAATCTTTAGAAGCAATATCGTTTAAGGATTTATCTAAATACAATCGCTCATTATGAGAATACATGGACTCTTCCTGAGGAAATAAAGAACGGGAACCTTCAGGAAATGATAAAGAAACTTTTTCTGAAATTATATCTCTTTTTTCTTTAGCTTCATCTATAAATTGATAAGCTACTCCGTCATTATAAACACGGAAATTAAGCTTGTAATTTCCCTGATACGCAATAGAAAGCTCAGTATATTCGTCCTTGATCTCAGCATCTTTGATTGGTATTATTGCATGGATGTTTTGAGACACGTTTTTAACGGTCTGTTTTTTAACCTTCGAATTAAATCCAAAATTTGTTTTAGATGAAAAGGTCATTCCTGCTTCTGCATTCTCAATAATTAAATTTCCATTTAATAAAACCGACCAATAAATTTTATCAGAATTAACCACTTCTATTTGAATGCGTCCATCAGGAGATTTAACCTCATAAGTTTGAGAAGAAGCTTGAAATGCACATAGCAGTAAACCGCATAAAATAAGTACTCTTTTTTTCATTTTTGAATGCTATTATTTTTAAACTATTTTTTAGAAGGTCCTTTCGTTACTTTAGGAGTAGTTTGTTTCATCAGGTTTACAACCTCATCTTTACTTAACCCATAATCGTACATTTTCAACGATGCCATAAAACCAGAATAATTTTCTCCAATATCTGATGCACCAATTATAATTTTAGCTTTTTTTATCGCCGATGACAACATCATATTTTGAGCATTATCAAGTACGCCGTCTACATAAATTTTCTCTACCACACCATCAAAAGTCAAAACAATATGATGCCATTTATTTTGTTCGGGCACTTTGTTGTATTTCATATCAAAATGACCATCTAAATGTGGAGCGGCACCATAATGCCCGCTATTATAAGCCATTGCATTAAAAGAATTTGCCAGATTATATTCAGTACGATCACACCAAGAGGCCAGAATTTCTCCTTCTTTGGATACTTCTGGATTTTTTACCCACACAGCAACAGAGTAAGAACCATTCCACGCCAGATTTTCAGGAACTGCTTTATCAAGTATCAAAGAGCCTTTTACAAAATTAAGAGCCTTAATTTTATCTTCTTTATCCCAAGAGATGTCCACATCTCCAGTTTTCGTAAAAACACCTCCTAAAGAACCTTTGTTAGGCAAACTATTAAAAGAACTACCGTATTTTTCATTAGTAACATCAAGATCTAACAGCATTTTATGAGAGCTTAAAGTTGCGGGTGCTGTATTCGATTTTTTGTTTTGTAATTGCAGCGGAAGCTCAAATAATTCGCTGTAGACTTTTATGTTCCAAACCGCTGCATAAAGTCCTGCTTTTTCTGTACCTAAAACGGTTAGTTTTAAGAAACGAGCGGTCACATTATTATCATCAATCATTGGACTTCCAGAAGTACTATTTTTCGATTTATCGGCATACAGCTGCCAGTTTTTTCCATCTTTAGAATATTCTAATTTGTATTGATAATAATAACTTGCAAACTCAAATTGAGTCATTACCCTCTTAATTTGTTTCACACTTCCTAAATCAATCGTTAAATCCTGCGGAAGAGCATTACTGCCAGCTTTCCACATGGTAGCATTATTATCATCTGCTGCAAAATCTGGTTTGTATTCGTAATCGTATTCTAAAGATTGCAAGTGATAAAAAGATGATGCTGCTATCTGGGCATTGAGTGCTATGTTTTCTGGAACATTTGTTTGTACAGTTTTTTTAATACCGATTGAAGTAGGTATTACTTTTCTAATGGTCGAATCATTTTCAAAAATCATTTTATCAATGCAGACTTGTCTTGCCAGACCTCCACGTGTCATTGGATAATCATGTTTATGATAAACTATATAATAATCCTTTCCATCTTCTAATACCGAATGATGTCCTGGTCCGTGTGTCGTTTTGTCTTCGCTTGTACTCAAAATTGGGTTATTAAGCCCTTCTTTAAAAGGTCCGTAAGGAGAATCAGAATAAGAATATCTCACATTATAAGTTTCATCATGACAGGAAGCTCCAGAATACATTAAAATGTATTTATTTCCTTTTTTCATCATGTAAGCCGCTTCAAACGGTTCAGGAGTCTGACTTAATGGAATATTTTTAGAATTCATCATGTCTTTCATCGTCGAATTATTCAATTCTCCTACGGCATAACCTCCATTATAATGTACCCAAGTTCCCCAATAACTGTATATTTTTCCATCGGTATCTCTAAAAAATTGTGCGTCTAATGAAGGAAAACCTTCTCGTGGATATCCATTTGAAATAACGGGTTCGTCATTTTGATTTAATTTTTTCCAAGGTCCAATTGGCGTATCCGAAACGTAACCATAAATGTTACAGCCAATTTCACAATTTCCAAAATACAAATAGTACTTACCATCATTTCCAACCACAATATCTGGCGCCCAAAAATTGGTAATTGGTTTTACTGTAAAAGACGGAATTTCCATAGTATAATTATACCAGTTTTTTAAATCTTTACTATACCACACAGTTGGAGCTCCAGATGCCAGCATTTCGTTATCAGTGGTAGCGTAGATGTAATAAATATCTCCAAACTTTTTAATTGTAGGATCTGCATAATAGCCTGGCAGAATTGGATTTCCAGCCGAAAAAACAGCTGTCTCAACTTTGTTTTGACCAATACCCTGTAATGTAAAAACAAGTACAATAAGGCTGTAAAATATTTTTTTGTCTAACATGGCTAATAAATTAATTTGAAGAGCTTTAAATGATATCAATATTTCCAGACAAGTACATCGGAAGTTTTGATAGTTTTGTTTCCAATAATTGTAGCTGCATTTTTTGGTAAACTGATTTCATAGTTTTTATCCGAATAATTGACTGCAATACCAAAACCATCACGATATTCTACCATTACACCCTCAGGATAATTTTCTATTGACACATTTTCCTTTTGATATAATTTTCGCAATACTTGTTTTTCAAGGTCGCCATTTTTAGAATCTACACCAATGTAGGTTACTGTTCCTTTACCTAGACTCCTAGAAGTAACTGCTGCTTTTCCTGCATAAAACTCACTTCCATAAATTGCCCAAACGTCTGTTTCTTTATTAGGTTTTAATAAATCTCCCCAGCTTGTCCATGCAAACTCTTCATTATTAAACTTTATGATGCCTGGAGACTGAGGCATTAACAAATCATAAGATTCTATTTCTGATCCGATTAAATTCCACATTGGTTCGTAAAATTTAGCTTCCCAAAGATGCCCCAGACGATTTTGAATTCCTGATCGACAGCTCAATACCAAGTTCCCGCCATTTTTAGCATATAAAGTCAACTTGTCAATCATTTTTTGGTCAATCATTTGATAGGCAGGAACAATTAAAAATGGATAATTAGAAAAATCAGTAGTATCCCGAACAAAATCAACTGGTGCGCCAAATGATTTAACTGCCTTATAGTATTTTAAAAAATGGCCAATGGTGTTCCATTCTTTTGTCTGTTTGTTTAATTCGATCCCCATAACATTATCAGCATTAAACAAAATTCCAGTTTTGCGTTTTAAATAGTAATCTGGCAATGCCACTTTAGCATACATTTTACGCAGTGTACCTATTTCTTTAATAAACTGATTAAATTCTAAACCGCCTGGTGTTGGTGTTACCCCATCTGTACCAACAATTCCGTAATGATATTGCTCATAACCGTAGAGCGGCGCACGAAAACGATAGGTACAGGCAAATTTACTTCCACCTGCAAAAACGTGCCATAACCACATACGAACGCTTCCGGGCATTGGCTGCGGGTTTATACTTCCCCAGTTTACTTGTCCTGGCTGCAATTCCATACAGCCATACATTCCTTTTAAAGGGCGAAAAAAGTCATTTGACATACCAATACTGGTATAATCTCCTAAACGATAACCTTGTGAACCAATTCCTAAACTTCCTCCGTAAACCAAATATCGTGTGTAACAATCGAAATCCAGTTCTTTACTCATTCCAACAAAACTTTCATTATAATTGGATCTGTAGTTAGAAGTTATCCATTGATCTTTACTCGCAAATTTGCGTATGGTAATGGCCTGTGAATCCAGAAAAGTGGCTGTTTCTTCATCCGCAAATCGATAATGATCTAACTGCGAATGTAAATTCATTCCCCATTCTTTATGGAGCGGAATATTAATTTGTTCAAAATCAGTATACGTTCCACTCCAGAAATTATTTCCCCATGCGGTATTTAAAGCATTAATAGATTTGTATTTGTTTTTTAGCCAATTTCGATAACGCTGTTGCGCATCGGCTCCATAATCCAGAAAGCGTGCTGGTTCATTATCTACCTGCCAGCCAATAATGTTTTTATTATCACCATATCTTTTTGCTAATTGCTCAATCATTTTCAAAGAATAGGTTCTGTAATAATTACTTGAAAAAGAAGCATGCTGCCTTGAACCATGATCTGTTTTGGTACCATCTTCGTAAGTTGCCAGTATATCTGGATGTTTCCGAACCAGCCACACAGGAGGTGTAGCAGTCGAGGTACACATTACAATTTTCAGTTTATATTTAACTGCAATTTCTACCGCTTTATCCAGCCATTTAAAATCGTAAACCCCTTCCTCAGGTTCTAATTGTGCCCAGGCGAATTCACCAAAATGAGTAAACTCAAAGCCCATTTCTGAAATCTTTTTCAAATCTCGGTCCCATTGGCTCTGGTCCCAGTGTTCGGGGTAATAATATACACCAACGGTAGTTAGATCTTTCTTTGGGAAAAATTTTTCAAAATTTTGGGCTGCAGCATTTAAACTGATCATTATTAAAAACAATCCCAGCCAAAATCTCTCGAAAAAGTTTTTTTTTGATCTTATATTCATTTATCGTTATAATTTAATTTTGACAGCTTTATTTTTCAAAGCTATTTCATACGCACCTCTAACCTTTGGATAAGCAAGCTGTATATCTTTGTTAATTCTTAAATAAGCATTTGGAGTAAATTCATTTTGACTGCTTAAAGTAATCTCAACTTCATCCGTTTTGGTATTATAAGTAATCGTATCAAAAGTTCCTGCATCTAATGTCAGCCACAATTGTTTTGGAGCAATAAATACTTTAGATTTTGCAGCAGTAGTTAATTTTACCTGCACTAAATCACCTTTTACAGTAATATTACCACCAAAAGCCAGCCAGCCTAAATCATTATCTTTCGCAATATAAGTTGCTGTATTTACAGCGTAACCATAAAATCCAGAACCATAATCACCAGACAAATAATCAATTCGTAACTCTGTCGGATAAGAATGAAAAGCTGCAGAACCAAATCCGTCTTCAGTAATGTTCGAAATTCCACCTAAAAGTCCGCCGTAACCCACTTTTAATAAATACAAATCATCTGATTTTTTTCTGTATTGTTTCAAAACCGGAATCGCATTTAAAGAAGATCCATAATGATGTATTTGACGTTCTACTCTTGATAATTTTCCTCCGTACAAGAAATCCCAGTATCTGCGTGCATTACCATTATACGCCCAGTGAGGCATTGTTGGCATATAAGCTACGATTGCGTTTAAGGTTACATCTGCTTTTTCATCATAACCAAAATAATCGGACCACATATACACTTCTTCCTGACCTGTCGAGTCCCATGGCATTTCGCTTCCAAAAGGATAATCAAGCGCTTTCCAATGATTGGCTCTGTCTTTCATTTTTGCTTCTAAATTGGAAGCCATTTCTGTAAGATTTTCATTTTTCAAATCTTCTAAAATCAGTAAAAATACCGAACCTTCCATTTGACCAAACTGAGCATAATAAGGAGCAAGTTCTGTCATCGCGATTGAGGTATAATAAGCTTGTTTTAAATACCAGTCCCATGTCCTATTTTCTACTAAATCTTTATTATAGCGCGCCAATCTGTACATCGTCCAATAGGCAGCTGCTACGTGAGGATAGTTATACGATCTTCCTGGATCATTTGCTTCTTTATGTTTCCACGCTGCCCAGCTGTTATAATTTACATCTTTGCTGTAAGTCCCTTTTGGCAGTGAATCTGGTTCATAATAAAAAACGCTTTTTTTAACACCGAATTTATTTTTGCCCTCGCTGTACTGAATATTGCCCCAAAGGGTTTTATCAACAAATTGTTCTAATTTTTTAATTTCTTCTTTATCAGGCTGAATATGCTGTTTCATAATTGCAGCCAGCCAGCCTCCTGCTCCGCCTTCGTCACTTAAACCAGCAACCCAAGCCCTGCTGTCTTGAGTCAGCTGCTTTTTGGTTTCGTAATCGTAACTAATTACCGAAGGATTTCTTTTGAAAATTGGATCCGGCTGATCAAACCACTGCTCGGTTGTTAAGAAGTGGCCAAAATCTTTAATAACCTCATTTTCAGGTTTAATGATTTTATAATTAATGGTTTGTTTGATACCATTTTTATAATTGATGGTTAATCTCGCACGTCCCCATTTTATGCCATGAACCGTATATTTTTTTAACCCTTTTGGCGTTTTTCCGTATTCTTTTATTTGAAGAGCTCCTTTAGGTTCGATTTCAAATGAGCTCACATCCTCTTTATAATTCAAAAATAACTGTGACTGAATATCTTGTGGAAGCACATATCCAGGAATACTTGTTGCAACAGGAAGTTCTTCTTTTACAAGCGTATTTTGTATGTCCTCAATTCCTTCAGAAAGTACTAGTTTAAATGCAAAACTTTTAGACTCTTTTGGTTTCAATAGTAATGAAGTTGGTGCATTCCACTGTTGTGCATTTTTCCATTCATTTTCTGCGTAAGCTTTACTGTACACCATCCATTCATGAAAACCTTCAAAAACAATACTTCGCGGGGTTGGATCATCCAATAAAGGACGGTAAGCCTCAAATGCCATGTTTTCTTTTGGAAGTACTAATAATGCAGGTCCTTCACCACTTAATCTTTTTACTTCCAAATATCCCGCATCCATTCCGATATAAGGATCAAAAAATACATTTTGGGCATGAGTTTCATTTAGCGATTTACCTTCTAAAATATTATTGAAAACCATAGGAATACCCAATGCACCAATCTCAATCGTACCAGCTGATTTATTTGTAATCTCAAATCTCATTACCAATTCACCGCCGTCAATTTCATAAAAACGTTTAATTGTTACTGGAATATTATTTGGCAGCGTATTAGCCAAATCTGCTGCTGCCAATACTTTTGCCGAAGTTTCTAAAGGCGTAACTGCTTGGCGTTTTGCTGCTGTCGAAAAGCTCTGCCAATCACCATTTCCTTCTTTAATTTTTAAATTAATATCTCCCAGATGATAAAGCCCATCTTTATCTCTAATTTCAAGTCGGTCACTAGGCGTAAAATCAAAATTTAGATTTTTAATTGGCCTTAAACCCGCTACTGTCTGTGAAGCTTTTACCAGCTTTAATTGAAAAGCAGGTGTATTTATTTTTTGATAAACTTCTGCAATACCCAAAGAAGGTTCTTTTTGTTCAATTTTACTCCAATAATCTTGAGCCTGGATAGTGATTGTACATCCTAAAAATAATAATAAACCAAGTCTGTATTTTTTATTTCCCATCTTTGTTTTATGCTTGTTTAATTTTGTTTTTTGTTTTGTTTTCCCTTTATCCAGCTTATTTTAAAGTAACATCGAGATAAACCGAATGGCGCCCGTATGTATTGTAAAAAGGTTTAAATTGTACTCCATCAATAACAAACTCCAATTTCTCGGTATCTCCTTTTATTGATTTATTCAAATCTTTAGCATCTAATGTTATTTTACGCCATTCTTTAAGTGGTTCAGATTCCTGAGCGGCCAATAAAACTGGCCCGTAAAATAAACTTGCGATATTTTGCTGATCCATTACGGGATCTAAATGAAATTGAAAAGGCATACGCAGTTCAATCGTATCTCCGTCTTTCCATTTACGGCTTAAAGTAAGATAGCTTCCAGGAACCACTTTTACTTTTTCCTCTCTGCCATTTATTTTTACAAAAAATCCTTTTGCCGCCCAATGCGGTACGCGCACATTGAGATCAAACTTTCCTTCTCCTTTAATGGTTAATTGAGTATGATCTTCATTTGGAAAAGAAGTTTTCTGCTCTATTGTTACATTTTTTTCTTTCCATTTTACTGTTGATGGAATATAAAGATTAACATATAGGGACTTATTATCAATACTTTTGAAATAAATTGAATTTTGCAATTTAGTGCTGCTTTCCAAAGCTGTACCATTACAACAGGTAAAGCCTTCCATTTTTGGATTACCAAACTGTTTTATAGAACCAGGTCGTAAAGGAACGTGATAGGTATTTGCAGGTGTTTTTTCTGCTACTGAAGCAAGTATATGATTGTATAAACCACGTTCATAATAATCCATATATGCAGCACGCTGTTCATATAGAAATAAATTACTGGTCAGCTTCAGCATATTATAAGTTGCACAAGTTTCATTTTGCCCGCCGGCAGAAAACCCGTTCACATAAATTGTCGAAGGCTGGCTGATGAAACATTCTGCATTTGCGGGATTACTTGCCCCAGCAACGCCTCCAATACTGTACATATAATCATTCGTCGTTTTATACCAGAAATTATCTGCAATACGATAATAATCTGGAGTCTTAGAATCCTGATACATTTCAAGCGCACCCACAATTTGAGGGATATGCTGATTGGCGTGTAATCCTCGAAATGTGTCTACATTTTTAGCTAATCCATTTGAATGTTTTGCATCTCCATAAAATACTTTGATATTATCAAATAGCTGCGCCACTTCCAGATAACGTTTCTCATTTGTTATTCGGTAAAGACGTGCCAGAACTTCATTCATTCCTCCAAATTCTCCAGCAATATATCTATTCCACATACTGATAAGAATTTCATTAGGCAGTTTTTTCATTCTTGCATAAACCCAGTCTCCCATACCTTCAGCTATTTCAAGGGCTTTCTCGTTGCCGCTTACTTCATAAACATCCAGCAGACCAGCGAGAATTTTGTGTAAAGTATAATATGGTGCCCATATTTGAGTTTTTTGCCCCCCATAATTTGCCCCTTTTTCCAGCATTATAAATTGATCTGGCGGATAAGCACTGATGAAACCTGTACCCCAATTCCAATAGTCGGTACGAATACCTTCTGTACTTAGATCAGAATCATAAGCTGTTTTGCCTGGGCCAAAAGGAACTGCAGCAGGATCTGATACATATACTCCGCCAGTTTTGCGAGGCTGTCCAGACATTTTGGCCAGCTCATAAAGCGTATTGACCATATAATCCATTTTTTTTGCAAAATTTTCGTGCAATGTGCTGTCATATCCCGTACTTGCATAAGCCTGCGCTATTGCAGTTAAATAATGTCCCGTTGCATGACCGCGTAATTTAGTATCCTGAGTATCCCAAACCCCCAAAGCTTCAGCATCTTCTGGCTGTTTTTGTCCAAAAGCATTGCGAAACATATACAAGAATGAATCAGGATTTGTTTCTGCAAGCGTTTTTATGAACTTCTCTCTATTTTCAATAAATTTTGTGTCATGTTCATGAGAATCTAAGTTTAATGCTACTTCATCCAGATTAAAAGTTTTTAATTTAATTTCTGGTGTTGCAGCTTCTTTCGCAGCTTGTACTGTGACAACTGCTTTAGGCTTAAAATCTGTACCAGAAACTATTCCAGTTACAGTATATTGTCCCGCTTTTAGAACAGAGCTGTTGTCCGTTGGTGCCGGCCAGATTACTCGAACGTCAGGACCTTCCACTCCGTCTCTGTAGATACCTTTTATATAACTTGGTAACCGAGGAAGATCACCAACCACAGTCTGTACTTTTACATCTGAAATACTGGTTAAATATTGGTTATACAGCTGAGGAGTTGTCGCAGGATATTTTGGTAAATCTCCTACGGGCTGTTCTGGTTCCTCTTCTTCAGCTGCTGCATTTTTTAAAGAATTATGGTGAATTTTTCCTATCTGTTTTTCAGTTAAGGGAATTCGATAAATTCTAAAATCATGTAATTTTGCCTGTAAATAAGGATCGTGAGGCGAAATTGATTTACCTATATTCAATATATTATTTTTACCTGAATCAGCATCAAACAACTGATTTAATTTCAATTTTACATTCTTAGTCGAACCTGCTAAAACTCCATTTACATACGTATTTAAAGATTGTGATGGAATATCAATTACAACCACTAAATGAACCCATTTGTTTATTTCTAAAATTGGTCCCTCTGTCTTATATTTTTCTCCAGATGCAGTTGTAACTTCTGTTTGAAAATTACCTTTTTCCTTATTTCCAGTTGGAGCAACAAAAAGATGTGCTTTATTATTTTTTCCAAAATCAAAAAAATGCTGATTTTGCTGGTCAGAAAGTAAATATATCCATCCAGAAATACTAAGCGATTCTTCATCTGCAAATGTATTTCCTGGAATGGCAACATAAGCATTCGTATTGGCAGACAAAGAAAGTACTTTTCCAAACTGGGCATCATTTTCGAACTTCATTTTTGAATCCGACATAGTACCATGCAGATTATTTCGAGACCAATCTTTTACATCACCATCAAACACGTAACGAGCAATCAATCCTGTTTCGCCAATGCCATCCAGAATCTGATCACCACCTTGTGCCCATAAAGATGTTGTGTTTATGGAGCCAAAACTTAACATTGTAAATAGTAATAGTCCAGATATTTTCATATTTAAAAAAATTTAATATTTCGTTTTTTAATTCTCAACTTATAATAAAAAATGCGATTCTCAAGAATAGATACACCTTTTTAAAATTGAACATTAATTTCTTGTTTCGTTACGCATCGCTAAGATATCATTATGCGCTTGTAAAATTGAGAATCAAGATTGTTTTCCAGTAAAATCAATTTCTAATTTAAATAGATTACAAAATGCTTTAAGCCAAGAGATTATACTTTATGATAAAATAGGTTATTCGTGTAAAATACACATTTATCAAAAATAGCCAATAAGTGCTCGCTCTTCCAACATTTAACAATTGTAAAATTATAAGCAATAGGCAGATTAATCCAACTTTATTTTATCCTAACCCAATACTATATTATCTTAAATTAAACATTTTAACAGTTTTACCGAATAACTCAAGCATTTATTAAGAAAATGTATTTTTAATAAGAGCCAATATTTCAACAAAAAAAGAGCCAAAATATTAACTACTAATATTTCAGCTCTTTTGCTTGTTTTTATTTTGTGTTTCTTTGCGCCTTTTATTTCCCGATGCAGAAATTAACTTTCCTTATCTCATACGGGTTAAGCAATCTGAAGGTACAAATAAGGTACAAATTTTACAAAACAAAATCTTACAAAAACATCATTCGTAATCTGGCAGATAATATGGCAGATAATCTAGTTTTCAATAGAACGTTTTAATATAGTAGTTGGGTAAATATATAAAAATTAATGCTAATCTATAATCATGCATATTTCTTTTTTACCTTAAATTAAAACTAGCTTATAAAAATAAAATTACTAGTGGAACAAACTAATATAATTAAAGATTCCTACATTACTAAAAACATTATAATACAAACACTATTATAAAATTATTAAAGGAGTAGTAATTTTACAATACATATTTGCTTTGAAACATATCTTATTTCCCCGATAAATAATATGAAAAAAAATCCTTCAATCCCTTTTAAGCTCCTCTATTCTTATTATCAGAATCCTGATGTTCTCTTTCTGGCTAAAGACCTGCTGGGAAAAGTGCTCTTCACACAGGTTAACGGAAAAATAACTGCCGGGATTATAGTTGAAACAGAGGCCTATATGGGCATTGCTGACAAAGCTTCCCATGCATATGGAGGAAGAAGAACTGCCAGAACTGAAACGCTTTACCAGCATGGCGGCATATCTTATGTGTACTTATGTTACGGTATTCATTATTTATTCAATATTGTCACTGCCTGCGAAGGCGAACCCCATGCAGTTTTAATCCGTGCCGTGGAGCCTTTCAAAGGAATAGATCACATCGAAAGCAGACGCGGCCTTAAAGCTGGAAATTCCCGCATTACCTCCGGGCCAGGATCTGCTGCAAAAGCTTTGGGAATTGACAGTGGATTTAATAAAAAATAACTGGCTGGAGATGAAATCTGGGTTGAAGACCATGGCTTTCGTTATGATGATGATCAGATAGCCGCTGTACCGAGAATCGGGGTTGACTATGCAGGAGATCACGCACTCTTGCCATGGCGCTTTTTCATCAAAAACAATAAATATGTCAGCAGGAAACCAAAAATTTAAACATCCTGATTAGACTTTCCACTACGGCCTGCTTTTTATAAATAATAAATCTCTCAACAGTGTTGAGAGATTTATTATTTAATTAAAGAAAATCTTTAAATAGAGTCCGTTCTTATATTCTGATTCCCTTTTTGTGTTGAACCGGCTGTACCTGAGCCAGTCGCCCCTTTGCCTGTTGCTCCTGTAGTTCCATGCTGTCCGTTCTGCTCGGGATTTAATGTCGCAGAGGAATCCAGCGCCGGACCTATTGTATCAGCAGACATGTCCATTGTGTCGGACTTAATTCCAGTAGGATTTACATCATTATTTTCATTCTTTTTACAGGAGAATATAAAAGCTGTGATTAAAAACAGCATTATGATTTTAATTTTCAAAAGTGTTTTCATCTTCTGTTCATTTAAGTTCATAAAATTGTACACTCAAAATTAAAAAACTGATCTCCAACGGGTTTATATAATTCCTGAAATCCTTTATAGGATAATTATTACGATATAGCACTATTTATATAATTTTACACTACAAGCAGAATACCAGTACATGACTAGAAAATTCATTGTATGTTAATACTCTTTTTAAACGGACTGTCTCGCATATCGTAATATGATGAGCATTACACTGCCTCTGTCTGATGCAACGCACAGGCTCTATTTACAGTTTACAAACCTCCCTAATGGTAAAAGAAATTAACTTTTGCTTCAGCCATAATTAATCTTTATCTCTATTCTACAAGCTAAAATTATTGAACTATTTATTATCACAGTTAAACTTTTGAAGTTTTAATATCTAAAGAAACAGCATTGTCTTAATCTATAAAACTGGTTTACAAAGCAATATATAAGTGTACAAAAAATACAGTACCTTAGTCTTGAAAAGTTTTACATAAAAATGCAAACTTATGCCTAAAGAGTACCGAAAATTTGATGCTGCTTTTAAAGTGAATGTTGTAAGGTTAAGTTATGAAAAAAAATGTTTAAAAGACTTTGCTGCGGAACTTGACATAGATCAAAATGTATTGTCAAGATGGCGCAGGGAGTACAAAAAATTTGGTACAGGAAGCTTTCCAGGCATTGGTTACCCGAGAGTGCATCCAGACAATAAAAAGCTCTTCGAGCTTGAAAAAAGAAGTAAAAAATCAGATCTTAGGCTGGAAATCTTAAAAAAAGGAACACCGTACCTTTTTCAAGGGAAACCGGCGCTCTATGCATTCATAAAAGATAACGAAGATAAGTACACAATTAATCTAATGTGTGAGATCCTTGGAATATGCAAACGCATATATTTCAAATGGAAAAAAACTGGAATACCAAAAAAACATCTTCACGTGGCACTGCTAAAGGAAGAAATAACCGCTATCTTTTTAAGTTCCAAAAAAGAGTATGGCAGGGACAAGATAGCTAAAGAACTTAACAGGCGGGGATTTAAGATAGCTCCAAGAATGGTATCTAATTACATGCAGCTGCTGGGACTACGCAGCAGATCAAAAAGAAAATTTAAAGCCACTACAGATTCCAAGCATAATTATTATACAGCCCCAAATATTTTAAACCAGCAGTTTAAACCAGATTTCCCCTCTCAGGCATGGGTTTCCGATATCACTTATATTCAGACTAAGTCAAGATTTCTGTACCTGACAATCATTATGGATCTTTATGACCGGAAAATAGTCGGCTGGAGTCTGAGCGGCAGTCTTCACACTAAAACTACCATTTTGCCGGCTTGGGAAATGGCTGTGGCTAGACGTAAAGTCTTGGATGGACTGATATTTCATTCTGACAGAGGTGTGCAGTATGCCAATAGGGCTTTTGCAGCACGGCTTAATTCTTATCAATGTGTAAGAAGCATGAGCCGAAAAGGCAGTCACTTGGACAATGCAGTTGCTGAAAGTTTTTTCAGTTCATTTAAAAGGGAACTAATCTATCAAAAGACCGACCTGCTGAATGAACCAGAATTAAAAGAGGAAATAACTGACTATATAGAAAACTGGTACAATAAAAAAAGGATTCATTCAACATTGAATTATAAAACTATCGAGCAGTTCAATGCTGGTGAAAGCAGGGTTCAAATATCTCATCATGATTAATATGAAAAGAGTAAATAACGTATACGATCCCTATTTTAAGGTAAATGCTGTCCTGGTGAGTTACAAAAGAAATAATTTAACGAAACTCGAACAGGAGCTCGGACTATATGAGGGTGCAATGACCAGCTGGCGCAAAGTATATAAAAAATACGGTCCAGAGGGCTTTTCCAAAAATAATTCCTTAAAAAAGAATAAAGAAAATCATAAAGAATCTCAGTTTGAAAAAAAGATAAAAAAGTCAGAATTAGATTTTGAACTTTTACAAGAAGCGGGAGAACATCTCAAAGATGGAAAACCAAGAATTTTTCAATTTATGAAGGATAATGAAAAAAGATATTCCATAAGAAATATGTGTAAAGTTTTGGGCATTAACAGAAACACCTACAGAAGATGGAAGAATAATTATGATACAGAACAAAAAAGAAAAGAGGCAGTACAAAAAGAAATAACTGCAATATTCTTTGAAGCCAAACAAAGGTATGGAAAGCAGAGAATTAAAATTGCACTTCAAAATTCCGGCTATCACTTAGCTGTTAAAACAGTTGGAAAATATATGAGAGAGCTGGGGCTCCACTGCAAGTAAAAAGACAACAGTACTAATTTTAAAGAAATGAAAAAGCATTTAGTATCCATAATTTTATTTTATTTTTTTATGCCATATTCCAAGGCACAAATAGAAAATTCAGTCTTTGCAGTTGTTAAGATTTCATATAATATTCCAGGAGAAACCCCTGTCATAGGCGGCATATGCGGTACTGGTTTTTTAATAAAAGACTCCACCGTTCTTATTGCTCATCACGTGCTTAATACAAATAATTTCAAACCAAACCCCGGCTACAGGTTTGTACAATTCTGGTTGCTAAAGAGGGGCACAAAAATGATTATACCGCTTTCAGTAGACTACTTAGAATCCATTCCGGAAATAGAAGCTGTGGTCATTAAACTACCTGTTACTGTAAAAAGTAATGTACTGCTGTCTGAAACAAATGCAAAACAAAATGATAGTGTCAAAAATTATGGGCATTTACTTACTATGCCGATAACGACTGCCCATTGGGATACTTATAGTCTGATTATTGATGATTACAATCTAGAGACCAGTAAATCTGATGCCTCTGGTCATATTGTTGAAATACAAAACATGTCCGATAATGCCAATGACATTAAATTAACTGATATAAAAGTAATTAAGCCTTCATTTAAAGGAAATATTGGAATGTCCGGCGGTCCTTTAATTTGTAATGATAAAGTTATCGGCATGATGTCATTTGGACTTCCCGCTGATCAAGAAATTAAAGAGGCAGTATTTGCTATAGCTATTGATCAAATCATTGCGAAACTAAAATAAATACTACTGCAGACTTTCAAATAGGTAAAAATCACGTACTCTCATTTATCGTACTGCCCGATTTTTTCTTCGTTATTTTCTATCCTAAACTTTTAACATAATGAAATACCTTTTAGGCTCTTTTAAAGTGTTCTCAAGAAAATGAGAAAGAATTGAAACAGAAATTCTTCTGAAATTTTCGTAACTTAGCGTATCTTATTGAATAATATTAATTGTCTTACATATGACAGAAAATATTAGACATTACCCGCCTCTTTTCAAAGAGAACGCTGTTCTTCTAACCTATAGAAGAAATACACTTGCAGAAACTGCGACAGAACTTGATATTGATCCCAAGCAGCTTTGTAAATGGCGTAAAGTTTATGAAAAATATGGGAAGGGAAGTTTTCCTGGTGAGGGCCGTAAAAGAGTCTATTATGAAAACAAGAAAATCTACGAATTAGAAAAGAAGCTGGCAGCATCGCGGCTCCGGCTTGAAATACTCGAGAAAGGAATTAAATACATGCATCAGGGCAAACACGTCCTTTGTAATTTTATACACCAGAACAGAGATAAATATCCTTTATACAAAATGTTTGAGGTCTTAGGAGCTTCTCACTCTACCTACGATTTGTGGACAAAGCAGCCTTTTTCAAAAAGAGAAACTCGTGTCTATTTGCTTAAAAAAGAAATAAAATCTATTTTTTTTGAATTCAAACAGCATAAGGGCACGGTATTAATTACAAGAGAACTTCACAGCCGGGGCTTTCAAATTTCCGATACTCAGGTTTCATTTTATATGAAACAGCTTGGTCTGCACCGTATCGTAAAAAAGAAATTTACAGCCACAACAGATTCAAAACATAATCTATGCACTGCTCCAAATGTATTAAACCGACAATTTAAAATCGATAAACCAGCTAAGGTATGGGTTTCAGACATTACCTATATCCATATAGATAAAAGGTTTTCATATTTAACTGTCGTTATGGACTTATATGACAGAAAAATAATAGGCTGGCATTTGAGCTGCGGACTTTCAACAAAGGTTACTACCCTGCCTGCCTTTGAAAAAGCCAGAATTAATCGTCCTGTTTCAGACGGGCTGATATTTCATTCTGATCGAGGCATACAATATGCTAACAAAATATTTACCAGTAAATTGGACCAATTAAACTGTACGCGCAGTATGAGCCGTAAAGGGGACAAATATGATAATGCTGCTGTAGAAAGTTTTTTCAATACACTAAAAAGAGAATTGATTTACAGACAGACTAGATTGCTGACAGCAGATGAAATGAAAAAAGAACTATTTGAATATATAGAAAACTGGTATAATAAAAAAAGAATACATTCCAGTCTTAATTACCAGACAATCGATGAGTTCAACAGTGGAGCTTTATGAAAAACAGCAGAAAAACATATGATCGTGATTTCAAATTAAAAGCTGTGCTGTTAAGCTATGAGAATGGCAGTCTTGCTCAAACAGCCAGAGATTTACAAATAGATAAAAATCTTCTTTTTCTTTGGAGAAAAGAGTTTAAAAAATACGGAACTGGATGTTTTCCAGGCTATGGCAGCTTAATTTTAACTTCTGAGGAAAAAAAGATTTACCATCTCGAAAAAAAAATTAAAGACACCGATTTAAAGTTTGAAATCATGCAGCAGGCCAGAAAATATATCTGCCTGGGAATGCCTTTTATTTTTCAATTTATGGCAGAAAATGAAAAAAAGTATTCCATAAGGTTATTGTGCAGGGCACTGGATGTAAACAGAGGAACGTATCGAACATGGAAACGGGGCCTGCTTACAGAAACACAAAAATGGCGTATAAACCTAAAAAAAGAAATCAGTTCCATTTTTTCTATTTCCAAAGAGACTTATGGATGTTATCGTATCGCGGCAGAACTTCAAAAATCGGGTTATTTTGTCTGTCACACGACAGTACTAAAACATATGCGAGAATTAGGTTTATATGTTTCAATTAAGAAAAATACCCTGGCAGCCAGAAATCAAAGAAATAATCCATCTAGAAAGGATTAGCAATTTCTGAAGCTCTTCAGTGTACTGCAGAATCACTCTGTTTTTATTTCTATTATCACTTAAACTTTATTAGATTTATACCTCGGGTAATAAATGAGCTTCTTACCAAACAACTTTATATCATATGGAAAAGATAAAGGCCTATTTTCAAACCAGACTTCAATTAACAGCGGAGTACTGGGAGCTTTTTTCAGACAGTCTGGAAGAAAAAAAATATCCTAAAAAATCACTGCTCACAACTACCGGCACTACAGAGAAATATCTTTCCTTTATTGATAAAGGAATTGTTCGGCTTTATAACCCGGGAGAAACGGATGATCTTACTTTTGGTTTTGCCTTTGAAGGTCATTTTATTAGTGCTTATGATTCTTTCCTCACCCAGACACCCTATACTTACTCCATCGAAGCTTTAGTCAATACAAAGGTATGGCAGATCTGTTATGATAACCTGCAGCGTATTTACGAAATATCCAGAGAAGGGAATTTTATGGGAAGACTTGCCGGGGAATCTCTTTTTTTACAAAAGTCCCGAAGAGAAATTTCATTTTTAAAAGATTCGGCAGAGCAGCGTTATTTACAACTGTTTACGCAGCAGCCTGAATTAATAAAATTTATTCCATTAAAGTATATTGCTTCCTACATTGGCATTACACACCAGGCACTAAGCAGGATCAGAAAGCGAATTACTTAACCTGGGTTCATTGTGCAGCTGTGCTGTCTTTTGCAATTTTGCTTCAAATATAAAAAGACAGCACTTATGAAACTAACGGTTAATTTTATTATCAATACCCATAAAATATTGGTAATTCCTTTTGTACTTTTCTTAATGTGGTATTATGATAACTGGAGTGCCGGTCCATTCCTTTATTTGGGCCTGCACGGCACCTACTGCTTATTATGGCTTCTGAAACAGGACTTATACCCCGATAAAAGATTTGAACAAAAAATTCCATTGTGGATTGGACTTCGTACTCCATTTTTACCACTTGCCGCTTATTACATGGCGCCTTTTCTTTTAATCTCCAGAAATGTTATACTGCCCGCTTGGATTTTCGCGGCCGCGCCGGCTGTATATACTTTAGGGATTTTTATGCATTATGTCAGTGATGCCCAAAAGCATTATACACTTCGTCTTCAAAAAGGTATAATAGATGACGGCTTATTTGCACGCACCCGCAATCCTAATTATCTGGGTGAGATCTTAATTTATGCCTCCTATGCCCTTTTATCCTGGCACTGGCTTCCTTTTGTAATATTAGGCTGCTGGACTGCCTACTTCTTTCGCAACATGCGCAGTAAAGACCGTTCCATGTCCAGGCATGCTGCTTTTACTGTCTACAAAAAAAGAACTGGAATGTTGTTTCCAAAACTTTTGCGATAAAAAAGTAATAACTTAAATGGGACAACTGCATATTGTCCCATTGATGAAAAATTGGTTACTCTTAAAGAATAGTATTGAAAGTCAGGAGCGTATAGTTTTTATGAACTACTTAATTATAGGAAAATTGTTGTCCGCTTTTTACTAAAGTCAGCAGTAATTGTTTTTTTATCTGTCCGTATCACTATATCATTTACATTTGCTCAAAAAATCTTCTTTAGAATTTATTAATGGTCTTTTATTATTTACTTTTTCAAATTCTTATATCCTGGTTAATAGCCTGCGGTATTCTGGTTCTTTTCAATAGGGCAACATTCACATCTTATACAGAAGTTTACTCAGAAGCCAAATTAATTACAAATATCCTTACTGTTTTTAATGTAAATCCTTCCCTGCAGGGAAAATTAATCACCAGCAGAATACTGCACCACGTTACAGGATTATATTTTGCAGCTGCTTACTATCTGATGTGGTATTATGAATTTGTCGAAGTTTCTTGGAACACCAGTTTTCTTATAGGTATTAGTATTGGTCTATTGAGGTATATGAGCTGGATATTTCTGCTTGAAATAATTCCAAAATCCTATATTGTTAATTTTAAGGGATATTATCTTCATCATATATTCCTGCATGCTATTTTTACCATCCTAATCCTATCTGTTTATTTTTTATTTTTATTATTGTAATTGACAGTTTACAGATCAATTTTGCAACAGCTCCAGTTCTCGATAATTTATCTCTACACCTGCAGAAAGAAATCTAATTTTTTAATTAACGTCATTTTTAATGTGGATTTCAAAAAGAAGAATACAAAGAATAAATTTATGGCAAAATCTTGATACTGGTTACTCCGAAAACTAAAAATTCAGTATCAATAAGAGAGAAATGGCTTTAGAAAACCAGTAATCAGCAGTATTTTACGAAATTTTAATGCATTAAGAAGCAAGTTGGATGTTTGAAACTTAGGTCAGCATTATTAAAAAAAATTAAAGCTTTAACGTCATTTAACCAATCTTCTTTTTCAAATTCAGTATCTTTGCAAGATCTGTACTGCCATACTTTCTTTCTCAGAAAATACAATTACAGGAGCGCCGCTAATGAAGTATATAAAGTTAATATCTGTTTTTCTACTATTGCTGCTTGCCTTCACAACCGGCAGCGCATCAGGCAGATCACCTGAAACAGCTGCCAGTGCGCACTTAAAAGCAGTGCAGTTTAAAAGTGACTTTATCTCCTTTGACACTACTTTAGTCTCTTCTTTATTTTCCATGAAATATAAAGAGCTGGATGTTCATTTCAAATTTAAAAGCAAGATAAAAAACCGTGCAACTGCTTCGGAAAGCGATGCTTTAAATATTCCTTACAACACTAAATCAGCACTTTTTACAACCTTCAGAAACAGCTTAATTTACGGCATTGAAGTTATTTACCAAATTCAGCGTCATAATTACCTGCACCTCTACCAGCTTTTCTAATACCCATACCGCTTCTTTATATCAAAATGCTACTGGCTGCTTTTTTTACTGCTCTAACAGCAGGCAGCAGCCAGTATCCGTAAATACCTAAATAAAAAACGTATTATAAATGCAGTGTAAATACCTTCATCTGACGGCATCCCCACAGTGAAGTATAACCTACTGGTAATACGGAAGCTTGACTTATTCTGTTTGTAAAAACAATCTTTGTCAGCTCTCTGCTAAAAGCCAGTTGTCGGGTTTGGTTCTAAAAATTATACTGCTTGATTTTATCGTAAGCAAAATAGGCACAGCACCAAATGCCTGCAAGCTTACGGTAAAAACTTTAAATCCCGCAGCAGCCTTAAGGCTCTGCCTAAATCAAAATGAAAACAGTCCCGCAGCAGCTCCTTAAAATAAAACAGCTCCTTATCGAAGGACAGAAAAAAATAACCCGCAAACAGTTCATTTTTCTGTCAAGCATCCTAATTGGAATAATTGCCGCTTTCGCCGTCATCTTTTTAAAAGCCTTTGCCCACGGGGTCTTCTCATTTGCGACCTACATTAACGGCATAGTAAAATTAAGCTTTATCAACAGCGTGCTTCCGGTTATCGGAATCGTATTGACAGCCTTTATAGTTAAGAGGTTCCTAGGGGGCAGCCTGGAAAAGGGCACCTCACAAATCCTGTATGTAGTGGCACGTAAAGCCAGCATCCTGCCTAAAAAACAAATGTATGCCCAGATCATGACCAGTTCCCTTACCGTGGGACTAGGGGGATCGGCTGGGCTGGAAAGTCCGATTGTCATCACCGGGGCAGCATTTGGTTCCAATTTTGCCCAGCAGTTTAAATTAAGCTATCAGGAGCGCACTTTACTGATAGGATGCGGGGTGGCAGCCGGTATAGCAGCGGCTTTCAACGCGCCTATAGCCGGTGTACTTTTTGCTATCGAGGTGCTGCTGGTAGATGTGACCATTGCAGCCTTTACCCCTATTATGATTGCAGCAGCCACAGGTGCACTGGTTTCAGCGGTGGTGCTGAACGAAAATATACTGCTGGGGTTTAGAGAAAAGCAGACCTTTGATTACCACAATATTCCATTTTACGTGATCCTGGGCCTCTTTACAGGTTTCACTGCCGTTTTTTACGCCAGAAAGTTTTTAAAAACCGAACATTTTTTTGCGCACTTAAAATTCGGTCCCTATAAAAAAGCCTTAATTGGAGGAGCGGTATTGGGAATTCTTATTTTTATTTTCCCCACGCTGTTCGGTGAGGGCTATGAGAGCATTAAAATCCTGGCCGATAAGAACCCAGGCGTGCTTTTAAAGAACACACTGTTTGAATCCTATAACAACAGCTGGGTGCTGCTGGCTTTTGTGGGGTTTTCCATGTTTCTTAAAGCTTTTGCTTCAGGGATAACATTGGGAAGCGGCGGTAACGGAGGCAACTTTGCCCCTTCCTTATTTCTGGGCTCCTATGCCGGATATTTTTTCTCGAAACTTTTAAATCTAACCGGCTTAACAGATCTTCCAATAAGCAATTTTACCCTTGTAGGGATGGCCGGAATTCTCAGCGGGCTGTTTCATGCCCCGCTGACAGCGATCTTCCTTATTGCAGAAATAACCGGAGGCTATGATCTGATGATTCCTCTTATGATAGTGGCTTCTGTGAGCTTTGCTGTTTCAAAACGTTTTGAGAAACATTCACTGGATGTAAAAAACCTTGCCAGAAAAGGAAATGCTTTCACCAGCAACAAAGACAGCAATATTCTCTGCAGCCTCAACATTGAGGATCTGGTACAAAAAGATTATCTAACCCTTACAGCAGAACAGGATCTTGAAAAAGTATCAGATCTTCTAGCACATTCCGACCAGGTTGTTTTTGGAGTGGTAAGCTCGGAGAATGAGCTCGAGGGACTGGTTTATTTTGATGACATCAGAGAAATCATTTTTGATGCCTCTCAAATTAAAAACGCCATTGTAAAAAATCTCATGACCCCGCCGGTTCAAATCATTCACCTCTTTGACAGCATGGAAACCGTTATGAATAAATTTGAGAAAAGCAATAAAATTTTTCTTCCTGTGGAAAAAAACGGGAAGTACTATGGTTTTATTACTAAATCAGATATTTTAGAATCCTACCGAAACAGACTCAGATCCATGACCTTTGAATAACTGCTTTATAAATGCAAAAGATCCAAAATGCATTACTTTAAACTTAAATAAAAACTTAAAGTAATGAATTATAATATAAAACAACAGCAATACATTAAAACAACATAATACTAAAAGCAAACTAGCACCTGCTTTACCGTAACGCATGAAAAACTTACTCTTTTTTTTATTTTCTTTACTAATAGTTCAAACAGCACATTCTCAAAATAAGTCTCTAAAAAAGTTTCTAACCCAGCTCCAGCCAGGTGTTAAAGACACCATATTTCATTTAAGCACCCTGGATTCCATTACGGCAGATCTTCCCGCAACTCTAATCAAAGGCAGCCAGAGCGGTCCCACTTTTACAATAACGGCAGGTATTCACGGAATGGAATATCCCGCCATAGCCTCTTTGCTGCAGCTTCGCAGGGAAATAAATCCTCAAAAGCTTAAAGGAAATTTAATCATTATTCCCATCATGAACCTGCAGTCCTTCTACCAAAGAACTCCTTTTGTAAACCCTTCGGACAACCTGAACTTAAACCGTGTTTTTCCAGGAAACAAAACAGGAAGCATCACCGAGGTAATTGCCAATTTTATTACCACTCAGGTTTTTGACGCCACGGACGTATTTCTGGATCTGCATGGCGGGGATGTCAATGAAGATCTAATACCTTTTATATGTTATTACGATAACAAGGAATTCAAAGAGCAGACCCAGCTGGTTTCCGGTCTTAGTGAAAACAGCGGTTTTTCCACCATTGTGAGTTATCCCTATGCCATTTCCGAAGGCCAGCCGGCGATGTATGCCTTTAAGCAGGCCGTAAGGCTGGGTATCCCAGCACTCAGCATTGAAATTGGAAAGCTTGGCAGCTGCGAGAAGTCAGATGTTTCCTTTACTAAAAATGCAGTTTACCGCATGCTCAAAGAGCTGCAAATGCATGAAAGCAAAAAAGTGATACCGGCTGCTCCTGCAAAAAACAAATACAACCGACAGGCCTATGTTTCAGGACCCGGCCAGGGATTATTTTACAGCAGTTTTAAAGCTGGAAGCAAAGTTATAAAAGAAGAGGAAATTGGCTATATCACAGATGTTTTCGGACGTAATGTGAAAATAATCACAGCGCCCCAAAGCGGCACAATTCTCTATAAGGCAGGAAGACTTCCGGTAAACGAAGGCGAAACATTATTCTGTATCGGCTATAAGGCTGTGAATTAATTTTATATAATACCGAAAGCTCCAAGATCCTGCCGCTTTGAAAAGAATTAATCTACATGAACAATACTGCCTGCTGTCAGCCGTTTACAATAGTTCGGTGCCTGCCCATTATAATAGTACTATAATTAACGCACTCAGACAAATTTAAACTCCTATGAAAAAATTTCAAATTAAAAAAACAGAGCACGGAAAATGGCTTGTATCTCACAACGAAGTACCCAAATTCAGCTGTATTTTTGAAGATAAGAAATTCAATTACGACAGAACAATCATCGGCCTTTTAGATCCAGCAGGTGATCCAGAGGAAATTCAGCTTTTGCAAAAAATGGAAAAATGGCTCAAACAATACCACAAAGATAAAATCAATGGATAATAAACCAGCCGCTGCACTAATTAATCTGTTTGACCTCCATCCCTGTTATTAAAATAAATCCTATCTTTAAATACAGCAATGCAATATCACAGCGCTCACACTAACTTAGACAGCTCATGAGAAAAATTACTGATATTCTGAATCTTAGAGAAGGAGAAGACGACAGGGAAAAAACACTGGAGACCGTTAAAAAAAACATTTCCTTTAAAGGAGCCAATCTTTGGATACTGGCCTGCGCCATAATTGTGGCCTCGGTGGGTCTCAATGTAAACTCTACAGCTGTTATCATTGGTGCGATGCTGATATCCCCTCTGATGGGGCCTATCGTAGGGGCTGGTTTTGCCTTGGGCATTTATGACTTTTCACTGCTTAAAAAATCACTCAAAAACCTGCTCAATGCAACGGTTGTGAGTCTGGTGGTCTCCACGCTTTATTTTTATCTGAGCCCTTTCAAGGATGTGCAGTCGGAGCTACTGGCGAGAACCTCCCCGAACATTTACGATATTCTTATCGCTTTTTTTGGAGGTGTTGTCGGGGTCATTGCCGTTACGCGGTCAGAGAAAGGAAATCCTATTCCCGGAGTAGCTATTGCAACGGCATTGATGCCGCCTTTATGCACCGCAGGATATGGGATTGCAACTGCCCAGTGGAGCTTTTTTCTAGGAGCTTTCTACCTGTATTGCATCAACTGCGTTTTTATCGGTATCGCTACTTTTCTAATTATTAAATACCTGAATTATGCTGCTGTTAAACAGGTGGATGAAAAACACCAGCAAAGGGTGAAGTATATTATTGCTTTTCTCATTACTGCCATGCTCGTTCCCAGCAGTTATCTCGCCTACTCCCTATACAGGGAACAGCAGTTTAAAAAAAATGTAGAGCTTTTTGTTGAAAATGAGTTCAGCAGCAAGGGTTATACGGTGGTTTATAAAAAGACGGATTTTAACGCGAAGCAGAAAAAACTCGAACTTGCTTTCTTATCGAAACGATTTTCCGAGAAGGAAATTCAAAGCCTTAAAAGCAGGCTCAACAGCAATAAGTACCTTGCCGGCACCAGCCTTCGCATCAGACAGGACAGCACCGACCGCTTTAACGACATAAAAGGCGATATCTTAAATCAGATCAAGAGCAGCGAGAATGAAATGAACGTAAAGGATGTTAAAATAATCCAGCTGGAAAAAGAGCTGGCAAAAAACAAATTCGACAACAAACAGCTCTTAAAAGAAATAAGAACCTTATTTCCTGATGTCCATTCGCTTTCCATTGCCAAAAACACTTTAGTAAATTATAAAGACAGCACCACAACGATTACCGCTGTGATCTACGATGCCTCAAAAAACCTAACGGCAGAAGACAGTGAAAAACTCACCAAATGGCTCAATGAACGTCTTTTAGTGAAAGATGCCGCATTGTTTAAAAGACAGTAAGCCCTTAAAAAGAATCAACAAAAACTACTGCTGCTGTTTCTTTTTATGATACCAGCTCAGCAGTACAAAACCTGATACACCAGCCAGTATAGAAGCAGTAAGTATCGCAAATTTAGCCTCATTCTGATAGGCCTGCTCCTGAAAAGACAACAGCGCTATAAAGATGGACATCGTAAAGCCGATTCCGCCTAAAAGCCCCAGTCCCAGCACATGAGTCCATGTAGTCTGGGCAGGCAGATCAGCTGCCCTGATTTTCACCGAGAACCAAGACATTAGAAAAATACCAACGGGTTTGCCCAGCAGAAGACCCAGAATAATTCCAAGTCCGAGATTCCCCGTTAGTCCCTGCAGCATTTCGGATTCAAAAGCAATGTTAGTATTGGCCAGTGCAAAAACAGGCATGATCAGAAAATTTACCGGACGAGTCAAAGCATGTTCCAGCTTTTCCAAGGGAGAGTCCGTGTCTTCTTCATTAGTAGGCAGCGTTAAGGCCACGAGCACTCCGGCTATAGTGGCATGAATGCCTGAATGATGGATAAAATACCACATCACCACACCGGGCACCAGGTAAAAAAATAAGTTCTTTACCCCCAAACGGTTAAAAATTATAAGCAGTACAAATATACCCCCTGCATAACCCAGATACAGAAAATGAAGTTCAGAGGAATAAAAAACCGCAATGACCAAAATGGCAATCAGATCATCCACTATAGCCAGCGCGGCAAGAAAAATTTTAAGCCCCGAGGGAACCTTGTCTCCTAAAAGGGAGAGTATCCCAAGCGCAAAGGCGATATCGGTTGCCATTGGGATTCCCCATCCTTTAGCAGTATCAGGACTTTGTCCGTTAAAAAGAAAGTAAATCAAGGCGGGAACCATAACCCCTCCTACAGCTGCCAGCACCGGCAGGGCCGCATGGCGAAGAGAGGAAAGCTCTCCTTCTATCACTTCCCTTTTAATTTCAAGGCCTACCAGTAGAAAAAAAACAGCCATCAAGCCATCATTGATCCAAAGCAGCACCGGATACCGCAGCTGCAGACCAGCTGTCTCAAATCCCAGCCGATACGCCAAAAAATCATTAAAATGTACTCCGAGTCCTGTATTAGCTATTATAAGAGAAACCAGTACACATATTAGAAGAAGGATACCACCTGCTGAGGAAGATTGGAAAAAATGCGTAAAAATTTTAAGATTGATCAGTTTTGCCATCTAACAAAAATAGTGATTAACCCTTAAAAATACCAGCAGGTTCAAAACAAAAAAGCATCCTAACCAGGCGTTTTTTAATTGTACTGGAATATCAATAGTGGAAAAACTGTTTATGAACCCTATCTCCTGGCAGATAATGCTGCCTATGTATTGTTATTTTACGCAATAAAGATTAAAAAACTGGAAAGGCACATCCAAATCAGCTATAAAGTACAGAGCAAAATATCGAACTATTTCGTATTTTCCTTGCAATCTGTTTTTATATGGTTAACTTTGATGATAGAAATTATTGATACGAAGACTTTAAAACAGCAGTTGTGTAAATTCGTCAGGCCTGTACAATTACCGCTCTGATCGTTTTATGCCGCGGCTTCTCTCTAAGCCGGTATCCCTTAAGCAGTATGCAGCAAAAACACATTGATGCATACTATCCGCAGCTGCTGCATGTTTTTTTATCCGCTGTAGTACTCTTTAATTATCAGGCTGTCTCATGCTTAACACTATACTCTATTGAATCGTATTTTGAAAAACTTCCTATATGAAAAAAACTATACAAAACACCACCTTTGACAAAGGCGTAGTCATTCCCGGGCTGCTCTTTATACTAGGCATCTGCGCCTTTACAGTCTTGTTTCCAGCACCAACAGAAGCCGTACTGGAAAGTGTCAAAAACTTCATTTTTGTAAACCTGAACTGGGTGTATGTCTGGTCTGTCACCTTATTTGTGATTTTCCTGGTGTACCTGATGTGCAGCAAATATGGGAACATCAAGCTAGGCAGTAACGACAGTGAGCCGGAACATTCTTTCTTTTCCTGGATATCGATGCTTTTCGCTGCAGGTATGGGAATAGGACTGATGTACTTTGCGGTTGCGGAGCCCATGTCCCATTATGCTGGTGAGGGTTTTGCCGGTAACCATTATAACAATCAGGCAGAAAATGCCCAGCTGTATACGTTTTTTCACTGGGGCATACATGCCTGGGCCGTTTACGGGCTGGTGGGGCTTTGCCTAGCCTATTTTACCTACCGCTATCGACTGCCGTTGTCTCTGAGAAGCTGTCTGTATCCGCTTTTAAAAGAAAAAATTAACGGCGGCTGGGGAAATGCTGTGGATGTTTTTGCTCTCTGCAGCACCTTTTTCGGTATTACTACCACACTGGGTTTTGGTGTAGTGCAGATTAATTCAGGTCTCAAGGCCTTAAATATCATCCCGCAGGCGGATTTTGCCACTCAGACAGGTATTGTCGCGGTGCTCGTTACGCTGGCTGTTTTCTCGGCCATATCTGGAGTCAGTAAAGGAATCAAAATCTTAAGCAACATTAATATCTCGGCAGCTGTCCTACTAATGCTATTTGTACTTATTGCAGGTCCAACGGTCTATATCATAGGCAGTTTTACACAAGGTGTGGGAAACTACATCAGCAGTTTTTTTACCATATCTTTCAATACCCATGTATACGATGAAAAATCCCTGCCGTGGTTCTACAACTGGACCATCTTATACTGGGCCTGGTGGATATCATGGGCTCCTTTTGTGGGGCTTTTTATCGCCCGTATTTCCAAAGGACGCACCATAAAATCTTTTGTAGCAGCCGTACTTCTCCTTCCGACACTCTTTAATTTGATCTGGATGTCGGTTTTTGGAAGCAGTGCGATCTGGACGGATTTTCATATTGCAGATGGAGCCTTAAGCATCCTTGTGGATAATCCGGAAGCGCTAATGTTTAGCTTTCTGGAATACCTGCCCTTTGCTTCTATTTCAAAGGCCGTTGTAATCCTTATTGTAATTATATTTTTTATGACCTCGGCAGATTCTGGAATCCTGGTCATGGACAGCATTGCAACGAAAAACTCACAGGTATCACCCATCTGGCAGAAAATTTTCTGGGGCGCGCTGCTCGCTGTAATCTCTCTTTTATTGCTGCAGGCAGGCGGTCTGAAGGCGCTGCAGACCATGACACTCATTACCGCGCTCCCATTTGCTGTAATCATGCTCTTTATGGCAGCGGCTTTAATGAAAGGCCTGGTGATCGATTACAGCTACTACCAGCGGAGTTTTGCAGTCTCCACAGTTCCCTGGTCCGGAAGATTATGGAAACAGCGCTTAAAACAGATTGTTACTTTTAAAGACCGCAGGTCAGCAGAAGCCTTTATAATTATCAAAGCGGAACAGGCTTTTCTGGAACTACAGGAGGAATTTGCCCACAGAGGAATTCAGGCCTCGGTCCAATCTGCCTCAGATCCTTTCAGTGTGGAGCTGCAGATCCCGCATGACAGGGTGCATAATTTCATTTACGGCGTACAGGTACAGTCCAAAAAAGTCTCAGGTTTTTTGGTAGAGGAACAGAATCTGCCTGAATTCCAAAACAGCCGCACCTATTATCCCAAAACCTATTTTGGCGATACCCGGCCAGGATATGATGTGCAGTATTTTACAAAAAATGAACTTATCAGCGATGTGTTGAAACATTACGAAAGATTTCTTGACATTACTGCAGAAGAATCAAATGAAATGTTTACCAGTAAATAAAAAAGAAAAACAGTAGGTCTGCGCCCCAAAAAGTCAGCCCCTATTTGTGGGCATTTTCATGGAAAGTTAAGTAAAGTACAGTTATCAATTCAAATTGGAATGTGCAGCATTAGCAGTTATTAAAAGCAATCGGCTCACACCCTTACTGTTTTGTCACAATAATAAAACCCCTACTTCAATTTTAAAGTAAAATTAGCATTAAGGACGAACCTTCAGATTTATTGAAATAAACATACTACAGCAATTGATTCTGCCCAGAACGGGGTTAGAACCAAGCTATACAGTTGATTAAGCAAGCTTAATATGTAGAGCAATATAAGGCATTTCGAGTCTATTATCTCTTCTAATAGTAATATTCTCCACAGTCTACAGCTGCCCGGGGACTAAACGTCTATGCAGGATTTAGAAGCAATAATCCAGCATTTACCTGATAGACCGGCATAATCATTGTTCACAACGGCAGTAGTACTCTTTTTATCTCCTGTCTTTACCAGCTATGCTGGCTCAGATTTTAAGTACTAAATTTTAATGAACAGCGCATTACTTTCCTTTATATATCAATATATTGCGCAATAAATTGTTAAAAATTATAATTTGTTCAATATTTCAGAAAAATCATTAAACAAATTAAAGAATTATTTTTTAACTTAGTTTAAATATGATACGTAACTCTTTTTCACAACTCTGATGTAACGCAACTACATAGTAATAGTGAAACTCATTTACATTGTTATATAACTCTTTAACCTTAAAAACAAGTTAGCTTCGCACAGCACAATCTAAAATCAAATCGCCATGCAGTATGATATTAGGCTCTTACAAGATATCGTAGAAAACACCCCTCTGCCCATTGCAGTTTACTCCGGGGATAACCTTACCATAGAAATGGCAAATACTGCCATGATAAATACTTGGGGTAAAGGTCCTAATATAATTGGAAAACAGTATTTGGAAGTGCTGCCTGAAATTAAAGATGATGTTTTTTTTCAGCAGGTACTCACAGTATTGAAAACCGGTATTCCGTTTCATGGACACAATAAAAAGGTCGATCTAGTGGTGGACGGTATTTTAAAAACATATTATTTTAATTATAGTTTCATACCCCTGAAAGACCAGCAGGGAACTGTCTACGGGGTTATGAATACCGGCACGGACGTGACAGAACTTCATACAGCCAAACAGCAGGTGCAATGTGCAAAAGAAAGACTGCAGATTGCGATAGAATCATCGGGAATAGGAATGTATGAAATAGACCTTGAATCAAAAAAAATCATAACGTGCAGAAATTTTAATTCCATCTGCTCCATTGATTCTGATATCGCGCACCAAGAACTAATTGCCAGACTTCATCCTGAGGACCTTCCAATTCGAGAAAAAGCGCATCAAGAAGCAGAAATCACTGGAAAAATAAGCTACGAAGCCCGAATTGTCAATGAAGATCAATCAATAAGCTGGATTAAAATAGATGGTAAAATCATTAAAAATGAACAAGACATTCCCAGCACTATAATTGGAATCATCCAAGATATCAGCGAGCAGCGACAATTTCAGCAGGAATTACAAAGACAAGTGGCGTACAGCACCGAGGAGCTCAAAAGATCTAACGACGATTTACTTCACTTTGCCAGTGTAGTAAGCCATGATCTTAGAGAACCTGTACGAAAGATTAAAATTTTCAACACCCTGCTTCGTAATGAAAAAAACACCCATTTTAACGATAAAAGCATAAATTATCTCAATAAAATCGATCATGCCAGCCTTAGAATGAACAATATCATTGAAGGCATCCTGAGTTATTCTACTATTGATAAAAGCAAAACGTCCATCCAGAATATTGATCTCAATGCAATAATTGAGAGCATAAAAACAGATTTGGAACTCATTATCAAAGAGAAAGGCGCCCTGCTGATTGCTAATGATCTGCCTGAAATACAAGGTGCCCCCATTCTCATTACCCAGCTGTTTTATAACCTGCTTCAAAATGCACTTAAATTCTCCAAGGCAGACCAGCCTCCAAGAGTCATTATAAGCTGCAGCAAATCTGAAATTAATGGTGAGAATGCCGTACAGATTATAATCAAAGATAACGGAATTGGAATGGATCCCGCGTTCTCTGAAAAAATCTTTACAGCTTTTGAAAGATTAAATTCCAAAGACCAGTATGAGGGCAACGGCCTGGGCTTATCCCTATGCCGAAAAATTGTAAAGAGACATCACGGAACCATTACCGCTTATGGTGAAAAAGACAATGGTGCTGTCTTCACAGTGACCCTTCCGATAAAACAGAACGCAGAGAGTATATAATGACTACATAAGTATGCTGCTTTTGATCTATATTAAACTGCACTATTGCAGTGAGCAGCAAAGTCTGTAATAGATTTAACTTTTATTGTGAAGCGGCGGAAGTTTCTGAGAACCTAAAAATGGATGCAGGACCGCCTTTCTGTAATCAAATGCGTTATCTTATATATTTTTTTTCAGCTGCACAAAACAAAAACTAATGCGCTGTATTACTTTATATAGTTTGGAGCCACGCACTTTAGCCAGTATTCAATAACAGTTTTCATTGTCTCTTCAATTTCCTTAAAACCGGCCGGCTTTATAAAAAAGCCCTGGGCCGATTTTGAATAGGCATCCACCACGTGCTTCTGCTCAGCACTTGTGGAAAAAAACAAATAAGGAATTGTGCGCAGGCGCATACTTTCATTTTGGTGAATCCTTTCACGAAGCTCAATACCGCTGAGTTTGGGCATGTTGATATCGGAAAAAATAATAAAAGGATCAACATCAGAAGAGGTAAGAAAATCCAGGGCAGCCTCGCCGTCGCTGAAAAATATAATTTTATTTGGGTAGGAAAGTTTATCAAAAACTTCTTGTAAAATCTCCTGATCGTCCTGATCATCTTCGATAATAATTATGGGTCCTTTTCTGTTCATTTTATCTAGCATCTTGGATTAATACACAACTAAAGTACATTTTTTTTTATAAAATAAACGGATAAAAGTGAGTTTACTAAACAGATTATATCGCAGAGAATAACTCTATTTTACCACATAAGTTTAAGTCTGTTTTTGGAATGGTTCACCTCTGCTAGTTTTCGAGGCAGAATCGAGGCAAAAGGCATTTTCAAAGCTAATATCCCATAAAGACTAGACCTTAAAGCTTTAGGCTGGAGCTTTGTTTGATAAGTAAAGCTTGGATATTATTACAGAATTTCTTTTAATACAGCGACCAATTCATTAAAATTGCTGGGCTTTGTAATATACTGTGAGTCATTGATGATAGAGAGCCTCTCCGCTGCAGTTTCTGAATAGGAAGAATATAAAATCACTGGTATATCCTGTAATCTTACCACCTTACTCATTCTGCCAATAAGTTCATTTCCATTTAAAACCGGCATATTGAAGTCCACAAATATTAAATCTGGCAGTATTTCTAAATTTTTTAAATACTCCAGGGCCTGGACTGGATTATTTTGGACAAGGCAGTTGATATTTTTATCGAGTGAATTGACAGCCTCCAGAAATACATCGGTATCATCACTATCATCGTCTATTAGGAGTATCTTTTTATATAACATGGCGTTTTAGAAAAAAGAAAAAAAGAGGTTTGATCTCAGTGCTTTAAAAAGTGCCAGCTCTTTTTAGGATTGACCAGCTTAAAGCCGATTTTTGGAAAAAACCTGTTAATCACACTGAATAGTTTTGCATCGCCCACCCGGATAGTATAATGATCTTTGGACAAACCATGAAGGAGTCCCTGAACCATTTTTTCAACCGATATTTTCTTGTCGTTTCGCTCGGCGGTCATTTCAGTTGCCACAAGAGGCGGGATCAGTTCAAATATTTTAAGGCTGCTGCCAGTAATGCGCAGATGTTCCCTGAGCGATCGGGTATAGAAAGCCAGCGCCGTTTTTGATGAAGAATAAGTGGCTTCGATCAGCGAAGGTGTCAGGCTCAGTATCGAGGTTGTAGTAATTATAGCAGCCTCCTTTCTGGATTTCAGCATATCCATAAAAAGATTGTTCAGCCTGTTTTAAGATTCGCACACATTTATCTCGATAACCAATATTCCTTTTTCGTTACAAAGAGCCCTTTCCAGTGCCGATTGTTTGTTTTTTTGTCTTCGGATGCATCATTAATAAGTACGGCAAAAACACTAAAAAGCATATTTGAAACAAGCATTTAATAGAGAACCAAAACAGCCCGCAGCATCAATATGCTGCAGGCTGTGATTTCTTAAAACTGCTGAAATATTCAACTATTTATAAAAGAAGTGCTATTTAAAATAACAAATTAGCTACTGCTTGATAAATGATTTGTTTATTACACTTTGTCCTGCTTCAATACGAAGCAGATAAACGCCTTTAACCAATTGGCTGCAGTTGAACGGAATTTCTATTCTTCCAACATCATAACTTTGATTGGCGATAACATTTAACTTACGCCCATTAATATCAAACAATGAAACAACAACATTTTGTCTCTCGGCCTGCATAAAGGTTATACTGATGCTGGTTGATGCTGGATTAGGGTAAATACTCAAATCCTGTTCTGAATCAAGCACAGCTTTACTGGAAGAAAGTGTACTTACCGTGCATGTTGGTGCTGTACTAAATGCCATCTGCGCAGCCGTGAAATTGGTAAATGCTGTATTTATATCAATGTTAGAGGAATCACCGGCTCCTTTGCCATCGCATTCTGTCCTGTTATTTCTCCAATAGGGAAATTGCAGATAAACGCCCGGAGTTGAACAGCTGCCAATTTCTGCATCGCCGCCTACTACAACTGAACTTCCAAAATTTCCAGCAAACAGCATTGCATTGCCTTTAATATTAGCTGTATTAGCAGCTGATCCTCCTTCCATCCAGGCATTGCCTTCAATGACAGCATTATTAGATAACACCGCATTGTACACACATGCATTACCCCTTACAATTACATTACCGCTGATCGTTCCTCCATCTACCATTGCATATTCCTCTATGCGGGCATTCCCTGAGATATTTCCGGCTCTGACCACTGCATACGGCCCTACATACACTGTTGATGCAACACTCGCATTATTAGAAACCCATCCTCCTCCATTGCTGTGCAGATGTCCATTTGTTTTAAGGAAACTTCTAAAATCAGCTGCGGGCTGAAATCCCTCTGGATTGGCATTAGCAATTTTTAATTCATAAGGATACCTTCTTTGTTTTGGATAACCAACATCCATATTGTAATTTACATGGACTTTTGGTGCTGCAAAAACTACAAGATAAATATTGGTCTCAGAAGCGGTACTAAGAGCAAAAGAAGCTTCACCATCGGTCTTATACATTGGGCTGTAACGTGATACCGTACCATCTGCTTTTGTCGTTACAAAACCATACCTCCAGCCGGCCTGAGTCGGATTTACCTCTGCATGTCCTTTGAATTTAATGGTAACTTTCTTTTGAGTACCGCTGCAAGTGGGATACAGTGGAATTACATTGAGCCCGTAATCCTGCGGCGCCCAGTCACTATTAGTGTAATATTGATCTGTAGTACCCGCCACTTTGGTCAGCAGTGTATACTGCCTGCTGGTATAGCGCGGCATATTGGTTTTGATGCTGTTGTATACATTTCTAATGGTTTTTCCAAAGTTGCTGACGGCATTTATTTGGGAATTCCATTGAATGGGATAGTCAAAGGCAGGCTGCCTCTGGGCATATCCCCAAAGATAATCATCGAGCTGCTCTTGTGTAAATCCTTTTAACCTCTTAATTGTTTGAAGGGGATGCTCTTCATTGATCGATTCTGCCCACATTCTCCTTGTGAAATCAAATCCTTCTTTTTCCTGAACATAGTACATCAAATGAAAGTTGGTATAGTGATGTCGGGTAGAGGACCACATAAAATGTCTGGTCTGTATCCATCTGGTTAAAGTACCATCAATTTCTGCCCATTGCGGGTATGCCTGAGCCCTCATAAAATTGGCATGCCCTTCAAAAAAAGGACCGCCCCAGTCGTATCCGGCAAATGCGGTTCCATTGCCCGGATTTTCCTGAATGCGCATCATCATTTGCAGTGTATGGGCAAATTCATGAGATAAGGCCCCGCCGTCTCTGGTAGCTTCCGGATGGACAAACATTGCGCCAATGGTATTGCTAAATGAACTTGCCTGTGCAAAAGCTTCTAAGCGGGGATCCGTAGAATTCCAGGTGTTCATCATCATAATGATGATCTTATACTTTCCAAAATTTGTTGTTGGAGCATTATTAATTAAATGCAAATCGGTTATGTAGCGTTTAAAGCTGGTTTCAAGGGTATCTGCCACAGATTTTGGGACAAACCGCAATGCAGGATCGGAATAGGATGCCGGATTGGCACCAAGCTTATCGCCCCAATAAACTACAAAATTGGTAGATTCATATTTTCTGGAGCTGGATACTTTATTGTAAAATTCATTGTTGGGATCACTCCATTCTGTGGGCGTAAAGAGCGTCTTTTGTCCAATTGCAGTATAACTGCAAATACAAAGCAGAACTTGTAAGAAAAGTTTTTTCATATTACATTTTTTAGTAGGTTAAGAATATTATTCTCCTGTAAATGTATATATGAAAATATAGTACTTATAATACAATATTAGCTGAAATTAATACTATTTTACCTGTTTTAAGCTGTACAAATCACTACGCAAATTTGTACAGCTTAGCTTATAGGAATCTGGTTTTATCTTAAAAATTGGGTATTGACAAAAGCGGAATATCAAGACCTGCAGCCATAATTCTGGTTTTGCTGATGTGGACAAGAGAATCCCAAAAACCGTATTTCTGCGGTACCATTACCAGAATATCGGCATCGTAATTTGTAATTTCCTGCTTGATTTCATTCACTACTGTGCTGGATCTAATACTTTTATAAACAAATTTTACATTTTCAAATGCTTCCCTATCTTCTGCATTCCTATTTCCTTGTTCTTCAATGAGGTATTCCACTTTTTCATCTACACTGAAAAATTCTACTTCAGCCTGTAAGGCCGCTGCGATCTGCATAAACCAGCTGTATTTTTCCGCAGAGGAGAAACTCAGGCTGTCACAGGCAAAGAGTATTTTCTTGGCATCTTTAAAACGAGCATTGAAAGGCACCGCCAGAACAGGAATATTTAAATTCTTGATTACCGAAGTGGTTGTATTCCCTAATAATTCCTGCTCAAAAGTACGCTCGGCCATTCCCATCACTACAAGGGATGCTTTTGACTGCTCTATTATATGCTGGAGCTCCTGCTCTAAAAACGAATAACTGCAGAAACATTCTACTTCAATATCAAATAATGCAGCCATATCTTTTCCTAAAGAGTCCAGACGGTATGCCGCGCTTTCCAGTTCTTTCTGCATGCCCTCTGCTGAAATCCTTGAATTCGAACTGTGAATTGACAAGGTAAAAGAATTAAAAAGAATAAGTTTTGATCCTATTGTTTTGGCAAGTCCTGCAGCATAGGTTACTGCATTTGCAGCTGTACCTGAAAAATTGACAGCAGCAATTATGGGTGGAGATGGATTCATGATTTTAAGTTTATTATTTTATTTTTATTTTGCTTTATTTTTTCGATTTTCGGTCTGTCCAATTTCCTGTGATCCGCTATTGAACCATTGATGAAATCCACAGTGGCAGCAGTTTTTTTCTTTCCCCTATCATGGTATAAAACTGCCTGTTTACAACAACTGCTGAATGAGAATGAAATGCTGTACTGACTATGGGAAGAAGAACCATTCCAATGAGGTTCAATAGCATTTGTCCAGGATTAAAATTATTTAAGCGACTTTTCCTGAGTTCCAGCAGCTGCAGCTGGAAGCAGGAATTAAAAAGCTTTTCTTTCATAATTACAAGCACATCTATTTTGTCAGACTCCGATACTATTTCATTAAGAAGGAATATGGCGAAATCGGGTTTTTCAAGAAGCAGATGGGTATATTCCAGCACTAAAAATTCAATTTTTTCAACAGCAGTTTTTTTTCTATCATCCAATACTTCATGTAAGGTGTTAAAAAGTACCATGACATTTTGGAAGATTACCTTATTGAAAATCCTTGTCTTATTGTGAAAATAATAATTTACAAGTGACGGATTAGTTTCATTGTAGGAGCTGATATCCCATGTTTTATACGAACTGTAATCTTTGAGTGTAAAAAAGAACTTGGCTGCAGCTATAATTTTCTGCTGTCTGGTTTCTTCCATATAAGTTCTTATGGTTTTTTCTGCCTTCATCTAATTAAAATTTTATACTGCACTTTTGGTTTCCATCTGAATACAGCTGCTTTACTCCGAAGCCATTTACAATACCATGAAGAAAAAAACTATTGATATAGGATAGAACAGTAAATTTTTCTAAAGCTGTTAAGGAGTCGTCTTCCAAGGTCAAATCGATCTGCCTGAAATATAACTCTCCGGTAAGCTTTCCATCAACAGATTTCCTGTAACAGCCTTCCTGGACTCCTCTTTTTATATTTTCCATAAAAAAAGGCAGGAATTTTTTGGATCGGTATTCTCTAATACAATCATTCACAGCGGGGTAAAACTTGAAAAGATCACTGATGAACACCGGAGTAAATACAGCTATATTGTTTTGTATGAACTTAAAAAAACGGATGAGATCGCAAGCGGCATCCGAGGAAGTTTCAGAAAGTGTACTTGCATATTTTTCTGTTCTGGACAGCGCATTTTCAACTATATCTTTAATTACAGCTTCCTTATCAGAATAATACGTATAGAATGTCTTTTTGGAAATCCCGCACTGACGGCTTATAATTTCTACGGAGGTTTTCTTGATTCCCCCTTTCGAAAATAACACAGCGGCCGTTTCCAGGATTTCCAGTTGTTTGTTTTTCATGACTTCACCCTTTTAAATTCAAGTTTTGCTACAGCACTTTTGATCAATTAAATGCACAATCAATACACAAATGAAAACTGACAGCTTTCACTCCTGTTACTTTAAACTTAAATTAACCTTTATACTTATTTTACAAAGATATTGGCAAGTACAACATTGAAAATGGTTGATTAATCGCCAAGATTAGTTTATTTGTCGCTTTATTTTAACTTTGCATCTGTATTTGGGTTTATTTGGAATTGATCGAAATGAATCCTATTTAAGACTGCATAATTTCTCAACACTGCATGGAAAAACAAATTTATAACCTGACTCTGGAAGAACTCATAAGTCAGGTTAAGACAGATCTGATCACTAAGGAATATGTTGTATGCGACATGGATAAGACCAACTACAACATCGAGCTTAATATGCTGCATAAGGCAGATTTTTTTGCGCTGGTTCTTATTGAAAAAGGATCCTGCAGTTACACGGTAAATGCCAGGAAATCAAAAATCACAGCAAATGATGTTCTTTTCTGTCCCATGCATGAAACTTTTACTATCGATCATATTTCCGACGATTACAAGGCTAAATATATCCTTTTTACCCTTGACTTTATTTCGCAGGCTGGATTCAATTACAGATCGAATGATATTTTAAAAAGTTTTTCCAATAATCCTTTTATTATCATAAGCGGTGAGATGGAAATCTTTGAAAGGATTAAATTTTATCTCAATCAGCTGCAATCGCTCAATAATACCCAGCAGGATAACTACTATTTCAATGAACTGATCTGGCATTCCTTTTCACTGCTTATTTACGAAGTGGATAATTACTTTAAAAGTATTGAAATAACAAAGCCTATTTCACCCAGAGGTGAAGACCTTGCAACAAAATTCTTTATGCTGCTTCGAGAAAATTTCAAGGAACATCATGATGTGCAGTTTTATGCTGACCGCCTGTTTGTCACCAGAAAATACCTAAGCAAAATGATCAAGAAAACAATGCTGAAGTCCAGCAGGGAGATCATAAACCATGTATTGGTCACCGAGGCCAAAATACTGCTTCGAAATTACCATATCTCTGTCAGCGATGCTGCCTTGGAATTAAACTTTTCAGATCAGTCCGTATTTAGCAAATTTTTTAAAAAACATACCGGACAGACTCCCTCAGACTATAAAAAAAATGACCATTTTTAATGCACTGCAATCGTGCTTTAAAAAAAAAACTTCCTGCTGTAGATTCTTCTGAGCTGCTCTCTGACTGCTAAATACTATTGTTCGATCTGTAAAATACACGTTTAAACAGCCGCTGAAATTTAGGCGACTTTTGGACTAATATAGGCGACTTCTGCTTTTTTTTTAAGCTTTTTTTTAATCGAAATTTGCACCCGATTATTAAATTTCTAATTAAAAAAATCAATGAATCGATATTCTATTTTCAAGTTTTCAGTATTTTTTTCTATCCTTGTTTTCTTACAGGGATGCGGTAAAGAAAATCAAAATCAAGGTACTCAGCAAGGAGCAGCAGCCCTTCCATTGGCAACTGTCGCCAGCGGACAAGCAACAATTTCAAAACAATACAGTACTAGTATCGAAGGTGTGGCTGATGTGGAAATCCGCCCGCAGATCTCAGGATATCTTCAAAAAATACTAGTTGATGACGGTGCCTATGTCAAGGCGGGACAGACCCTGTTTATTATTGAGAGCAGTATTTACAAAGAACAATACAATACTGCCCTGGCCAATCTGGCTTCCGCTAAAATCGAACTGAACAGAAAAAAAGAACTTGCTAAAAGTAAAATTGTTTCAAATCTTCAGGTAGAGCAGGCACAGGCTGTTTACCAGGCGGCTGAAGCACAGGCAGGTTCTGCGAGAATTAATCTTAACTTCTGCACCATAAAAGCTCCCGTCAGCGGTTATATTGGCAGAGTCGGCTACCGTCTGGGAAGTCTAATTGCTCCGTCTAACCCTGCTCCTATAACTATTTTATCAGATATTCACCAGGTAAATGCCTACTTCAGCATGAGTGAAAATGATTTTCAAACCTTTCAGAGCCAATATCCTGATAAAAACATTCTTAAAAGCAGTCCAAAGGTTAATTTTCAACTTTCCAATGGAGAAGAATATGAAATTGCGGGTAAAATTGATGCCGTAAATGGACAATTTGACGGAAATACGGGATCAATTACGTTACGTGCAAAATTTGATAATCCAAAAACGGTCTTAAGAAGCGGCAGTACCGGTAAGATCCTTATGAAACAAGAAACCAAAGATGCTGTTTTACTGCCTATCGCTTCCACTATGGGCGTTCAAGATAAAATCTTCGCATACACTGTAGACAAACAAGGGAAGGCCGCGCAGGTTGAAGTAAAAATATCTGGTAAATCAGGTACAGACTACATTGTCTCTGAAGGTTTAAAAGCTGGCGATACTTACATCGTATCCGGATTTGACAGACTGCAGACAGGAACTCCAGTTACAGCACAAAAAACGGCTAAAAAATAAGAATTACCTATTCTCAAAAACGAAAACATGTTAAAAACAATTATAAAAAGACCAGTCCTGGCAACCGTAATTTCATTATTACTGGTAATACTGGGTGTGGTAGGAATGCTTGGGCTTCCTATAACCAAATTTCCAGATATTGCACCCCCTACGGTAACTGTTGTGGCTGTTTATCCTGGTGCGAATGCTGAAACTATTGGCCGTTCGGTTGCGCCTCCTTTGGAGAACGCCATTAACGGGGTGGAAAATATGGATTATATCAATTCCGTGTCCAGTAATGATGGTACATTAACCATAACGGTTATTTTTAAATTAGGAACTGATCCTGACCAGGCCGCTATCAACGTTCAAAACAGGGTGTCGCAGGTGACCAATCAGCTTCCTGCTGAAGTGGTGCAAGCTGGCGTTACAACCCTAAAAAAACAGAATAGTATGATGGCCATGATCACTTTAAGCAGTGATGGCGGTAAAATTGATGATTTATTTCTAGAGAATTATGCTAAAATTAATATCATTCCTGAAATTAAAAGGATTAAAGGTGTTGGGGATGCCATGGCTTATGGAAATAAAGACTATTCTATTCGTGTATGGCTCGATCCTGCTAAATTAAACGCCTATAATCTTTCTCCTTCCGATGTTTCACGTGCCATACAGTCTCAAAATCTAGAAGCAGCTCCAGGCAGATTCGGGGAAAGAACTGGAGAATCAATGGAGTATATAATGCGTTACAAAGGTAAGTTTACAGAACCACCTCAATATGAAAACATCGTTATAAGAGCTAAAAATGACGGTTCCATCCTGCGATTGAAGGATGTTGCCAAAGTAGAATTTGGGGCCTATAATTATGCAGTTTCTGCTAAATATAATAAGGACGCAGGAGTTGTTATGGCCATTTTCCAAATGTCAGGATCTAATGCCAATGAGGTGCAGATTGCCATAGAGGCACGAATGAAAGAACTCGAAAAATCATTTCCCTCAGGTATGAAGTATGACATTCCTTATGCAACAAAGGAATCCTTGGATACATCGGTAGATCAGGTAATTCATACGCTCATTGAGGCCTTTATCTTGGTATTTATTGTGGTATTTATCTTTTTACAAGATTTTAGATCTACGCTTATTCCAGCCATTGCGGTTCCGGTATCTATCGTGGGTACGTTTTTCTTTATGCAGCTTTTTGGATTTTCAATCAATACCTTAACCTTATTTGCATTGGTGCTTGCCATTGGTATTGTGGTAGATGATGCCATTGTGGTTGTGGAAGCCGTTCATGCCAAAATGGAGAAAAGAGGGCTTAATGCAAAAGCCGCTACCATGTCTGCGATGAGTGAAATTTCGGGAGCGATTATCTCCATTACACTGATCATGTCTGCTGTATTTGTACCGGTTGCTTTCATGGAAGGATCAACAGGATTATTTTACAAACAGTTTGCCATAACATTAGCCATCGCAATTGTCATTTCTGCTGTAAACGCATTGACTCTTAGTCCTGCACTTTGTGCAATATTACTTAAACCGCATGATCCTAGTCACGAAAAAACAGGATTTAAAGAGCGTTTTTTTGCGGGCTTTAATGCTTCATTTGATAAAATGACCTCTAAATATGCCAAATCCATTTTATTTCTATTAAAAAGAAAATGGGTAGCCTTTTTACTTATTGCCGTTTTTGGTGCTCTATTTGCATGGATGTCCATGACCACTCCAAAAGCTTTTATTCCTGATGAGGATCAAAACTTTATCATTGTTACTGCCAACCTTTCTGCAGGAGCATCACAAAATAGAACCGGACAAGTTTTAGGTGATGTACAAGACAAACTTATTGCAAATCCTGCCGTAGACAAAGTTATTACCGTTGATGGTTTGAATCTTTTCAGCGGTTCGCTTTCTTCTTCTTCAGGTACTTTGTTTGTGAAATTAAAGAAAAGTCAACAAAGAGGAGCTGTTCAAAAGTTAGGCGATGTGATGGGACAGATTCAAGGGGAATTAGCTGCCGACAAAAGAGCTGGTTTTCTTGTACTTAATGTGCCTACCGTAGACGGATTTGGAAATACCAGCGGTATCGAATTAGTATTGCAGGACCGTACCAATGGTGAACTGAAAAAGTTAGGGACTGTTTCCTACTCTTTGATCGGAGCACTAATGCAGCGTCCTGAAATTGCGGTTGCTTTTACTACATTTAATGTGGAATATCCGCAATTTGAAGTTTTAGTTGATGAAGCAAAAGCAGCCCAATTAGGAGTTACCACTGCCGATGTGTTAAGTGCCATGCAGGGCTATTACGGTAGTGTTCAATCTTCTGATTTTACCCGATTTGGAAAATATTACCGTGTTTTAGTTCAAGCTGATCCACAAAACAGAAAAGACAAAGAATCCCTTAACAGCATTTTTGTAAAAAATACTGCTGGCGAAATGGTTCCTCTAAATACCTTAGTTCGTTTAAAAAACACCGCTGGGGCTGAAGTCGTGGATCGTTTTAATTTATTTAATGCTTCTAACCTGACAATTATGCCAAAACCTGGCTACAGTACCGGACAAGCAATGGCAGCAGTCAAAGAAGTAAGCGAGCAGATTCTTCCAGCTGGATACACCTACGATTATAAAGGAATGAGCCGTGAAGAAAATTCTTCCAGTTCACAATCTACAGTCATTTTTGCATTGTGTTTTATTTTTGTATTCTTTTTGTTAGCAGCTCAGTACGAAAGTTATATTTTGCCTTTAGCAGTACTAACTGCCATTCCTGTTGGATTAAGCGGTGTATTCATTGGAATTTCAATGGCGGACATCTCCAATAACATTTATGTACAGATTGCCATGGTAATGCTTATAGGCCTGCTGGCCAAAAATGGTATTTTGATTGTTGAATTTGCCATTCAAAGACGCCAGGCAGGGAAAAGTCTTATAGCATCGGCAGTGGAAGGAGCTAAAGCAAGGCTCCGCCCTATTTTAATGACTTCACTGGCTTTTATTACAGGTTTATTACCTTTAGTATTTGTTGTAGGACCTTCTGCAATGGGTAATCATTCCATAGGATATGCTGCTATTTTCGGAATGCTGGTGGGAACCATATTAGGAGTTTTTATCGTTCCAGTTCTCTTTGTGGTATTTCAGTACCTGCAGGAGAAAGTGAGCGGTAAAGAAATAACAGATGCAGATTGGGAATACTAATTCAAAATAAAAAAAATGAATTCATTTAAAAAAATAATATACATCACAACACTCTCAGGATTCATTGTATCATGCTCCGTTCAGCAATACACCCCCCCTGAAATCGAACTTCCCGAGTCTTTCAGAAATGAAGATTCTTTAGTACAAAAAGACAGTACAAGCAGCATTGCGCGTATTAGTTATAAAGCGTTTTTTAAAGATCCAGTCCTTGTCACATTAATTGACAAGGCAGTAGAAAAAAACTACGACCTGCAGACGGCCCTTAAGCAGATCGAATTTGCCTCACTGGGATATTCCCAGTCAAAGTGGGCTAATGTACCAACGGTAAGTGCAACGATTGGACAGGCCAGTATCTCACGCCCGTCTGATAATAGTTTAAACGGACTTTCCTTAGGACAGTTCTTGGGACAGAAGTATATCGAAGATTACAATTCTTCTATAAATATTTCCTGGGAAGCAGATATATGGGGCAAAATAAAAGGAGCTAAGCAGGAGGCACTGACCGATTACCTTAAGACACAGGAGGCTGCAAAAGCCGTAAAAACACGATTAGTTTCTGAAGTAGTCAAAGGATATTACAATCTTTTGATGCTGGACAAACAGCTAGAGGTTACACAGAACAATTTATCTTTTGCCGACAGCACTCTTACCATTGTAAAAAAACAGCAGGAACTTGGGTTAATTACTTCTCTGGCTGTAGAGCAGCAGGAAATTACCAAAGCCCAGATTTTAAAAAGCATTTCTGTTATAGAAGGCTCAATCAATATTCAAGAAAATGCCTTAAGCATCTTAACCGGTACTATGCCTTCCAGAATTGAAAGACAAGCAAGACTTGACGATGTTATTGTACCTGAAGGATTATCTGCCGGATATCCTTCTGAAATACTTTCATTAAGACCTGATGTTAAAAGCAGGGAACTGGACGTTCGAAAAAGCGTTGCCAGCATACATATTGCCAAAATGAGCATGTATCCCGCTTTGAACATAACAGCACAGGGCGGCTTAAATTCTTTTAAAGCCAGTAACTGGTTTGAACTGCCTGGATCGCTTTTTGGTTTGGCAGCAGGATCTATTGTCCAGCCAATCTTGAATGGAAAAAGGCTTAAAACAAGATTTGAACAGACAAAAATTAGCTCGGAACAAGCTGAGCTTAATTTTAAATCATCTGTGCTGACAGCCGTTGCAGAGGTTTCAGATGCTATGGTGCAAATAGAAAAGTTAGAAGCGCAGCAAAAGATAGCCGAAGGGCTGGTAGAGCGAACCAAAAGTGTTGTAACCAATTCCCTGACGCTTTACAAATATAACGAGGCCACTTATCTGGATGTCATTACGGCCCAGACTAGTAAACTGCAGTCAGAATTGGAACTGGCTTCAATTAAGTCACAGAGACTTAATGCCGTAACTACATTGTACCGTTCTCTGGGAGGAGGATGGCAGTAAACTGAATCCTGACTCTGCTGTCAAAAACAGGCAGCAGAGTTTTAATTACAAAGGCCTGTGCCATGAAAAATACCACTTCAAGAGAAGCCATAATAGTACTGCCGGATTGCAGCGGTTTTACCGAATTTGTTTACAAGACAAAGATGTACACCGGCCAGTATATAGTAAGGGAACTTTTAACGGAATTGATTCAGTCCAGCAACAGCAGTTTCTGTATTTCTGAAATTGAAAACCACCCCATCCTTTTTTTCAAATATGATAAAAGGCCTTCATATAAAAAAACAATGGAGAGTCTGCTTGATATGCTTAAGGCATTCGAAAGTAAAATTTCAATCCTGAGCGCATCTCTCAACATTAAAATTGAATTTTCTCTAAAATTAATGGTGCATTACGGAGCGTTTACCAAATATCAGCTAAAAAATTACAGCAAATTGTACGGATCGACAATCGTGGAGGCACACAAACTTTTAAAGAATAAGTATGCGGAGCATCCCTGCTGTATTTTACTGAGTAACTCCTTTTTAAAATCTTCCCAAACACCAATGTCTGAAATTACAGCAAACAGCAAAGTTTTCCCCGAAATTGGAGCTATTTTATATATTTAATTATTTTTTTTACTTTTCCCGACGTCTGCCAATTGACAGATATCGGGATTTTTTTTAACTTTTATACTGCTGTCGTTTTAAATCAGGCACAATCAAATAGCCTTCGTCCTGATTTCCTAAAGCCTCAAAATGACCCGAAAGATAGCAAAGTCCAACCAGACAGCAGGTGATGGCATCAATCTCGTCGTGCACTATCCCAGGGCCGTCATAAGAACCCTGAATACCAAATGTCTTAAGTCCAGCAATTAAAGCTTGGAGATCTTTTTGTTTTCGGGGCAGGCCTAAGATGTCCTGAGCCCCTCCAGGATAACTCTCAATTACTGTAAATCCGAGATTTCTGATGCTCTGGGCAAGTGTAATGCCGCGCTGCGTTAATTGCTGCATACTTTTGATCAAAGGCGGATAGGACCTTATTCCCCTTTTGAGCAGCAGTCTCTCGCATTCCCTGGTAATTCCAAACTGATACCTGCCCGGGTCATCATCTCCCACCCTAATTCTTCCTTTGGGCAGGGACAGCGGGCAGTCTATTGAAACCAGCGACGGATTCAAATGGATAATTTCGGCAATAATTGCTGCATCGGTTTTGATCCGTTTGGTACTCACATGACCATCTTGTAAAAAAGCCCACCCGCTCGCTTTTTTTTCAGAACCTGTTAAGTCTAAACCTATTATTTTATAATTAAAAGGAATTTTAAATTGGGCTATCCCACCAATCACAGCAATATCTGATTGAGCCGTATTGATTCCAATCTGTATCTTTTTCTCCTCATTATCCTTTCCCATGGTATATATTCTCTAACTCTTACAATGGTAATATACAGCTTTATCAACTATTTTGAATGTTTTTTTTCTCTTAAGAAAATGCTTTTTAATAAAAACGGTAGAATGTCGGCTTCAGCACAAAGCCCACTCGGAGCATGCCCCTCTCCTTTTTAAAATCAATAAGGCTCTCACTGTAACCCTGCCAATACTGAAGGGTGATCAGCTGATTGGCATTCTTTGTCAGACGATAGCTTATGGCGCTGTTTAAACTTCCTTTAAAATCCCAATCAGCCCCTTTCCTTACGGTAACATCAAAAAATAACCTGTCCCTTAAAATTATCCATTGCAGCTGTGCTTCGCCATAACCAATATATTTTGGAAGTGAAGGATTATTATCAATAAGAAATGGAATCCATGCCTTTACCGTGAGAAACAACTGCGGCGAAAATATGCGGGTAAACCCTGCAGAAACCGCATTAAAACTGCGGGAATAAATACTGTCGCGTCCGTTGGATTCATGCTCAATTCCCATTGTCACCACTCCAAAAAACTTTTTATCGCGATACACAGGCTTTAAGAGCATCAAACCGGGATTATAATTGCTTTCCTCAAAGGGACTCGAAGCTTTATACACTTTCCAGAAGGATTTCTGTGTATAGGTCAAATAAGGATATGCCCCTAGAATTGAGGGTTTATCATCTAAACGCTGTTTAAAACTAAACTGAAATTTAGCATCCAGGGTATTTCTTGTCGGCTGCTCTCCCAAATGCACACCCGTGACAAAATAGTTGTCCTTATAAATAGAAAATGCCGGAAGCCTGGTTATAATTTTATCAATAGAATCCCGCTCTAAAGGGAATTGGGCATATGCCGAAAAGAATAGAAGAGTCAACAAGAACGAAAATTTAAATTTCATGCGAAAGTGTATACGATTTAGCGCAAAGATATTCCATCAAAATCCCTGCAGATACGTCTTATTATCGCCTGTATTTGTTCATTAGTCGCTTTCCTGTGCAGTTACACCTAAACTGCTGTATAATTAATATCCAGTAGAATTTTTATCCAAATTATTTTCCAGTTCTACTTACCTCTCCTTTGAACGTTTTGAGAAAGATTTAAAATGCAGCGAGATCAAAACACAAAAAAGTGTCCTTACAGAAATAGATTTCTGTCCGCATCCCAGTTCTTTTCCAATGCTTCAAAATATTCTATTGTAACCCCGTCAATTTTTCTGTAGATATCTCTGCTTACCTTATCAGGAAAAGTATTGAGTTCTGAAAAATTAAGCGTTAAAATCATTCGGCCGCAGCCAAAGAAGATCGACGTAATACCAAGAAGTATATCTGTATCTCCCCAATCACTAAGCACTATAAATAATGCTGTTATAGATAATAAAACGACAGCCCGGTTCAAATTAGTAAAACGTGTCCAGTCTATCATTCCATACTGCGCTAGTGAGCCTGCCAGAGTAAGATTAAAGAGCCCCGCTATAAAAAAGTAAGATAAAAAAACCTCATTTACATTAATAATATTTACCAGATCAAAGAAAATCAATGCTCCTGTAAGTATGGTAAACATTCCAGATTGTATGAACAATCCCCAGCCTTCTAATTTTGCTTTATTGGAAAGGGAGAAAAAGATTTCGCCTGCGCCATTTATAATCAATAAAAGAGCAGCTATTCCGATGATGTAAAACTCTACAGCATGCGTTATAAATAAAGAGATGCCCCAGGTGATGTTAAACAGCAGACCGCTGATAAAAAATATAGAATTAAAGCGAAGCTTTTGATTCAAAAATTTAGGAAAGAAGGGAACCTTTGTCTTTTTTGTCGTATTAAGTTTCATGGAATGATTGCTTTAAATTTTAACCTAGCAGCTATTAAGTGCAAATGTAGCTTTTTGCCTTATAGAACCGAAAACAATATGTCGCTTAAAAATGTCCTAAAGTCGCTTTTAAACAATAAAGAATAACACCATAATGAAAATTCACAATTAATGCATTATCTCAAAATTTTTAGGATCTTGTAAAACTGCATTAAGACTGACTGCAGAGTACTGCAGCGGCAGACTTGGCTAATTTGATGGGTACCGAACTTTCATCGGCTTTGCTTCGCAGAATCGCGCCTTCAAATAACATAAGAATCTGAACAGCCAGCGACTCACTTTCTTTAATTTCTGCCTCTGACAGATACTTTTCAATAAGCCTGATCAGTGCATTAGTATGGACATCGCAGGCTGCTTCTATTTCAACTGCCTTATGGGCATATTCTGTTTTTGCATTCATTGCAAAGCAGCCGTCAACATTGCCGGCATTTACTAATTCTCCCAAAAAATCAAAAAGCATCAAGGCCTTATCAACCGGATTGTCGAATGAAGATTTTTCTATATAATCGGTTATGGCCTTAAACATGATCTGGTGGTAATAATTTACAGCAGCAATAATGAGCCCCTCTTTGGAGGTGAAGTGTTTGTAAAGTGTTCGTTTGGATATTCCAGTACGCTCCACAATGGCATCTACTCCCGTGGCATGGAAACCGTTTTTGTAAAAAATGTCATAAGCACTTTGAATCATTTCATCCCTTTTTTGGGAGTTTGACACTTGATTTATTTTTTTTTCCATGAATACAAAATTTTATTGCAAATGTAAACTAAACGGTTTACATTTGCAATATGTAAACAGATCAGTTTACCATTCACAAACAGGAATGTGAAAAACATTCCAAATTAAAATTTTCAAAATGACACAAAAAAATAAAATGGGCACTGCGGTAGTAACCGGTGCATCTTCAGGTTTGGGTGAAGTATTTGCCGACAGATTGGCACAACGCGGTTATGATTTAAAATTGGTAGCACGCCGTAAGGACAGACTGGACGCGCTGGCAGGAAAACTCAAAAGCCAATATGGAATTAATGTAACGGTCTTAGCTGCTGATTTAGGTTCAGATACAGATTTAGAAAAGGTGGCTGAAGACTTAAGAAATGACAAGAGCATCACACTGCTTATTAACAATGCAGGCACTTCTACACTTACCTCAGTTACTAAGACCAGCGTGATAAAACAAAAAGAGATGGTCAATGTAAACGTAACTGCTTTAATGCTGTTATCGAATGCTGTTCTACCGCAGTTTTTAGAGAAAAATGAAGGTACTTTAATTAATATAGCCTCAGTACTTGGGTTTTATTCCTTACCTATAAGTGCTGTCTACAGCGGTACGAAAGGTTTTGTAATTCAATATACCAAAGGCCTGCAGGAAGAAGTAAAAGGAACCAATATCCATGTCCAGCTCGTAAACCCTGCAACTACTGCAACCGAAATATGGGAAGTTGGCGGGGTTCCGCTATCTGCATTGGAACAGTCAACGATTATGAAAACGGAAGATTGTGTTGATGCCATTCTTGCCGGACTTGATAAAGGCGAGTCAGTTACATATCCGTCTGTAAACGACCAGAATCTTATTGATGCTTATGAAGACGCGCGTATAAAACTACTGCAAGGTTCACAAACGGGACAGCCTGCCGATAGATATACCCAAAACTAAATCTTTTCTCTGCTGAAACAAAACAGCACACCAGGCTGTACACAGGCTGCAAATTCAATTGTAAATCCTCAATCCTTTCATTTGATTGAGGATTTTTTATTATACTGATTGAATCCGTTAGTATGGCATAATGAAAAAATTAAGATTTGATCTTTTCTATGCATACACTTCTTGCCAGGCATAGATGTAATTTTAAACAGTACGAGGCTCCATTTGTAATGTAAAAAGCGTAAGACCATAGATATCCCAACGCTTACGGGTTATAAGGCTGTCCAAGCTTTTTGAATCATTTCTATAGTAGGAGTTAATTCGGAGACGCCTTCTGAATAGCGGGCTGGATCATAAAAATGATCCAAGCTCATTACTGGGGCGGATTGCAAATCAGCACTATCGGAATGCTCCGAATCAAAAATACCTCCATGAGATTTATTGAATCTCTATACCAATTTTGCCATAAAAGTTTGGATCTCCAGCTTTTGTTTCCAATAAGCTGTGGGCTTTTCCTATCTCTGACAACGGGAAAACCCTATTGAGAATTGGCTTGAGCTTATTGCTTTGAACCAGCTTGGTAATTTCATCCATCTTATTCCTATTCTGGCGGGTAAAGACAAAATGATATGTGGCATTTTTTCCCCACGCTTCAATTAGATTTTGGGGTTTTTCAATATCTACCAGGGTGATTACCTGTCCGAGCTGGCTTAGAATCTTGCCACTGTCCGAGAGCGTATTGCCACCTATGCTGTCAATTACGACATCAACCCCCTTATTGTTTGTCAATCGCTGAATAGCTGCGATGTAATCTTCACTCTGGTAGTCAATCACATAATCAGCGCCCAGCTCAGTAAGAAACTGATGGTGTACCTTTCGCGCTGTAGTATATACAGTTGCCCCAATCGCTTTTGCAATTTGAATTGTTGGTATACCAACACCTCCGGCTCCGCCGTGGATTAATATCGACTGGTTGATCTTCAGCTGTGCCCTTGTCACGAGCATCTCCCACGCCGTCCCTGCAGCCAGGGGAAGCGTTGCCGCCTCGAGATGGCTGATGTTCTTTGGCTTAAGGCCAATGATAGACTCGTGGGCAGCGTGATACTGCGCGTAACTTCCCTGCCCCTTAAAAATCTCAGGGGTATAATAAACTTCATCACCGATTTTGAAATTTTGTACTCCTGGGCCGACCTCTACTATCTCACCCGATACATCATGGCCTGTTATTACAGGCAGCTGCAATTCATTTTTATAATCCCCGCGGCGTACCTGAAAATCCAAAGGATTGATAGAAGTTGCATGAACTTTGACTAAAACTTCCCTGAATCCGGGCTTTGGGGTTGGTACTTCTACAATTTCGAAATTCTCAACAGGACCGAACTCATTTAAAATTGCTGCTTTCATATGATAATTAGTTATTTAGGGAAATACCTATTTGTTGTTTTAATTTTTATAAATTTTATTGGATGTACTGCCTCCTAAAGCAATCTTTTGATCTGTACAATACATCTAACGGTATCTACTGCCAGCGGCATATTGGGCGCTGGCAATGTCTAAATAATTACTGAACCTCGATATTGACATTTCAATCTTTTTTTTAAGAATGAATCTGATATTTATGCACAAACCTCCTCACCAAATATCACTACGGTTCTCATAACCATTGTAGGAATTCGAAAATGTTTCATTGACTACTGCTTATATACTTTAGAAAATTTCCTTTTTACATAAAGCCATTATCTAACTATCTATTAAAAAAATTCGAAAAAGATGTTTCCGTTTTTGGAATTACGCTGATCTTAACTCAAGATATACTCTTTTAAATGGCGCTTCTTATTGCAATGCCTTTATTATTTGACCGCGAAGAATCATCTAAACTATACTTAGATTTATAAAGTAAAGTTCGGTTTATAACAGCCAATTAACGATGATATAAATCAAAAAAAAAGGTAGATATATCTCTACAAATTATGTCTCTGTAATACTTTAATTTTATAGCCGAAATTAGCGATTATCCAATTCGTTTGCAGTATTACCGCTATAAGCATAACCTCCGTGATCACAGTGCATTATTTAGTACAAACTCTGGATCTCAAAGCTTTGGAAGGGGGAATACACGCTTTGTAAGGTATAAAATGAAAATCTTTTACAGTTCTGCAGTGTTCTATCACCAGGTTTAAATTTAGCGGGCAGCTACCGAATCAATGCAGTCCATATTAACCCTTATTTCTAATAAACACAAAAAAAATGAAAACAATAAATTTTTTATTTATTATAGTTTTAGCTGTCTCCTTTACTAGTTCTGCCCAGGAGATTAGCTGCAACAACCAGATGGAGTTCACATCTGAAAGCCTATTGAGCAGCGTTGGAATGACACATGTAAAAAAGCTTAAAGAAAGTTTCATGATTTTTGAAGACCTGATAAAAAATAAACATCCTGACTTGTTTTTAAAAAATACCGATAAGGACTTTAAGGCTTTTGGCAGTCCTATGGACAAATCGACAGTGGAACATATTAGTTATAGTAAGATCTGCATAGACAGCATAAACACTGCTGATAAAGGTATCTCCAGTATATTTTTTAGCGAGGCTGGTAAGCCAGCCAACAAGATGGTTTTAAGAATAAATCAAAAATTCAAGTATCTTTCATGGGACAATTCAAAACCAGTTTTAAAAAACGATTACCTGAAAGCAGATATAGTAAAAATACCATTAGCTATCCTTATTGACTGGCCTTTCATTAATGGTGAAATCAATGGGGTAAAAGGACGCTGGATGTTTGATACTGGGAACAGCGGAACACTCGCGCTTCACTCTAAAAAAGTATCAGGTGTTGAATCAAAAGTCACAGGTTCGGGATTTGTCGGCAGTGGACAAAAATTTGAAGTTCTTGAGTATCCACTTATTAATCAGATCAAGGTCGGCGGCAACACATATAGTTCTTTAAAAAAAGTAAGGGGTAATAATTATGACTTTCTTGAGCAGATTACCACCGAAGTTATAGGCCAGGTAGGTTTTAATTTTTTTAGGGCCTATGATATGAAAGTGGACTATCTGCGATGTGAACTTACTTTTTATAAACAGAAAGTGCATGTTGACAATTGGAAAGATATCAGAAAACATAAAAATTATATTACATCACTACCCTACTTTACGAGAAGTCTTGACAGCCATCCGATGATTAAAATAAAATATCATGGAATTGATTTTCTGGTAGTTTTTGATTCGGGCGGTGGAAAAGGAACTTTTACCATAGAGGATCAGCAGTTTGAAAAGTTGAAAAACGAAAGGGCTGTCGAAGATTTTTATGACCAGCCGGGTATGCTCTACAATTGGAATAATATTAAAGTCGATGACCATTTAACCATTAACCTCTATGGACTGGACAAAGAAGATAACAGCCCCGCTCATAAGCCTTTACAAATTACCGAAAAGAATACGCTTACTTTCGCCCATTCTTTTTTATCCCAGTATATTACGATATGGGATACTAAAAATAAAGTGATTCACGTACTTGCAAAAAAGTGATTTCGAAATGCTGAGGCACCTATTAGCAAGTTTTAAAAAATTTTACAAAATGATAATTCTAATGCTTTTTATAACTCATATCTTTCACCAATGAAATCATTTATCGATTACCTATTGAAGTTTGGTAACTTAAACAAACAGCAGACAGACCTGATAATGAGCAAAGCAAATCTGATAGAATTGCACAAAGACGAATATTTCTCAGAAGCCGGAAAGGTTCCAAGGCAGGTTGGATTTCTTATTGAAGGGGTTGTCCGCTTCTGTTATTACAATAACAAGGGACAAGAGGTTACCCACCATTTCATAAATGAAAATAATTTTGTTTCAGACCAGCAAAAATTTGAGGCACAGGTTGTGGCTTCCGAATATATACAGGCAGTTAGCAACTGCAAATTACTTGTTTTTTCAAAGAAAGATTGGGATGATATTGGAAACACCATTGTTGGCTGGGACACTATTACGGGACTGATCGTGAAAAATTGTTTGTTAAAAACCATTGAGCGCAGGAGCCCGCTAGTTTCTGAGGATGCAACAACCCGTTATTTATCGTTTATTGAAAATTTCCCTAATCTTGTCAATCGCGTTCCTCTTTCTTATATCGCTTCTTATCTGGGCATTACCCAGCAATCATTGAGCAGGATAAGGAAAAATATCCGTTGAAATCGCTTTTTACCATATGGTAAATGATTTCTTTTTTCTTCTGCTGACCTTTGTATCATTATTTTAAAGTAAAAAAAATGGACAAAAAAGTTGTTTTAATAACAGGTACAAATAGTGGCTTTGGATGGCTTACAGCCAACAGCGTTTCAGCTTTGGGACATAAAGTTTATGCTGCGATGAGAGATACAGAAGGAAAAAATGCTGCTAAAGCAAAAGCCTTATCACAAATAGAAAATGTAACTGTTCTGGATGTGTCGCTAACGGATCAAAAAAGTGTGCAAAATGCTATTGACACGATTATTGCAAAAGAAGGTACAATACATGTATTGGTAAATAATGCCGGTGCAGCAATGTTTGGTGTGGCCGAAACTGCTGCTGCTGCTGATCTGCAGCGACTGTTTGACATTAATGTTATCGCCCCATGGAGATTGATGAAAGCGGCCTTGCCTTATATGCGCAAGCAATCAGAAGGCCTGATCATTAATGTTTCGAGTGGATGGGGCAGATTTGCTGCTCCTTTTACGGTCGCATATGGTGCTTCTAAATTTGCCTTGGAAGGTCTAAGCGAAGGTTTACATTATGAAGTAAGGCCGCTAGGAGTTGACGTTGCCATTATTCAACCGGGCGCTTTCCCTACCGAAATGTCCCAAAAAATTCAGACAGGCTCTGACGTATCAATTGCTGCAGATTATAAAGCCATAGCAGGTGTTCCAGAAAAAATATTCTCCGCCATTGGCAAAATGTTTGAAACTACCAACCCAGATCCACAAGAAGTTGCCGATGCTATAGTACACCTGATCAACACACCAAAAGGCCAAAGGCCATTACGTACAGTTGTTGACCGCCCCACAGGGGAAATTACCAAAAGGGCCAACGATGCCGTACAAGTTGAATTTGAAAATGTATTAAAAGCCTTTGGAATGGAAGACCTCTTAACATAAATCAAGTGCAGTAACTGAATCTCAAAAAAAGCGCCGAAACTTACATCTCGGCGCTTTTTAATTTTCTTTCGCATCAATACATCCACGGATCGTGGTCCTTTACGCTCTTTTTATATACGATAAATCAGAAGCAGTACTAAACGCTATAATTCATAGTGGCATTCTATAGTTTATCGTAGCCTTTAAATTTTTTACTGACTATACGCATCCTTTGTGGATTTCGCTGTATATAGGCACGTACAAATGGGCAGAATGGAAGTAATTCTATTTTGTTTTTATCAAGGTAATGCAGTGTCTTCTCGGTTACCGCGCTGGCTGCCCCTGTTCCAGATAATTCCAGATCTGTTTTGGTATGCACCAGTGCTGTCTGGCTGCCAAATTCTCCATAATTGATAAATGCATATTTACCGTTTACCTCAATTTCAAAACGCGCTTTACTTCGTTTTTCAGCAACGGGATATCTTCAAAAATTGTTTTCATTAGCTGCTATTATAATTGCATTGTTTTCTACTCAGGATATTAGACTATTACAGTTCATCCAATAAATCTGCCAGATCCAGCTGTTTAGTATACATTTCTACAGAACCATTCTCTCTTCTTGGCCATTGTTCCATTGGCCTGTCCCAGTATAGCTCGACCCCATTCCCATCCGGGTCATCAAGGTAAAGCGCATAGGAAACACCATGATCAGCACATCCTGTTAAAGGGTATTGACTGGTTTTCAGCCTGCTGTATATTACAGCCAAATCCCTTTTAGTAGGATATAGTATAGCGGTATGCAATAGGCCTACCGCATTTTTATCAGCTTGAGGGCTGCCTTTACTATACCACGTATTTAAGGCAATATGGTGATGGTAACCGCCTGCCGATATAAAAGCAGCCTCATCGCCGTACTGTCCTGTAATCTCAAAGCCCAGCAAACCGCAGTAAAAATCTGTTGAACGTTTCAGGTCAGAAACTTTTAAATGAACATGCCCTATGCTTGTTTGGGCGGGTATTGTATATTGTAGATCCATTTTAATCATTTTGAAATTGGACTTTTTAAATCCTTCCATTAAAGGGACGTCTTTAATTCGGCCAGATACTGGTGAATCTGGCTTATTGCCATCGAACCTTCCCCGACAGCAGAGGCAACTCTTTTTACAGAACCTTTCCTAACATCACCAACAGCATAGAAACCCGGTATGCTGGTCTCAAGGGACTGTGGGTTCCTTTGCTTATAGATGGAGCACTGTGTCATTGCCTGCTCCGTAACATCTGAACCTGTGAAAATGAATCCCTTGTCATCCATCGATACCATTCCATTTAACCATTCCGTACAGGGTTTTGCCCCTATAAAAGTGAATAAATTGGAAATCCCTATGGTTTGCTTACTGCCATTTGTGTCCAGCACGATAGATTCTAGGTAATGCGCTCCGTTAAGAGCCGTGATATTACTATTTTTGTGCACGATAATATTAGGCGTTGTATTAATTCTTTGTACAAGGTAATCGCTCATTTTGTCTCCCAGGTCATTACTGCGGATAATCACATGAACCTGTTGGGCATGGTCTGCTAAAAATAATGCGGCCTGGCCTGCCGAATTTCCACCTCCTACAACACCTGCCAATTCGTTTTTACACGCTGAAGCATTCATTCCAGTGGCGGAGTAGAAAACCCCGCTGCCTTCAAACTTGTCGATGTTTTCTACCGGCAGGCGCCTGTAATTTGCACCCGTAGCTGCGATTATGGATTTTGCAGTGATGTTTTTGCCATTTGATGCACATAATGTGAAATGGCGTCCATTATATTCAACTTTCTCAGCCTTTTGAGGAATAGATATGGTACAACCAAATTTCTGTGCCTGAATATAGGCCTTATTGGCAAGGTCATTTCCAGAGATACCCGTTGGGAATCCTAAATAATTTTCAATCTTTGAGCTTTTTCCTGCCTGTCCACCCGGCGCGTTCCCATCAATTGTAATAACCGTCAGGCCCTCCGAAGCAGCGTAAACACTAGCTGCTAATCCTGATGGGCCGGCACCGACCACCAGTACATCAAATATTTCGTTCTCAAATTCAATTAGTACACCCGTTTGTCTGGCAAGTTGTGCTATAGTAGGCTTTTTCGAGATCTCGCCGGTAATACTTACAAGGATAGGTAAATCATTGTTCCCGAGACCGAAATTTGCCAGCAGCTGCTGTGCTTCGGAAGATGAATCCGTATCCTGGAAAGTATGCCAGATGTGGTTTTTTTCCATAAAATCGCGCAATGCGTAAGTCTCTTTAGATTTTTCCTGGCCTATCACCTGTATTCCACCATTGAACTCCTTTAGCATTGTTTCCTGCCTCTGGATAAAGGCACTTAAAAGGACATCACATATATCACTGTGCTTTGATATAATCTCTTTAAGGTTTGCACGTGGAATTCGAAGGACTGTACTGCCTTTTGCGGCATATCCGCTAAATGGTATGCTCCTCTCTGATAACATACTGTTATCTCCTGTAAATTCATTTATGCCATGGGACGCCAAAACTTGGTTTTCATGAACGGGATCTTTTATGGATATTGCCCCGTCTAAAATGACATAAAAGTCGTAGGTGCTATCACCAGCTTCAAAAAGTGCGGTTTCATTGTCAAAGAATAATACAGTACCAAATTCTTTGAGTGTGCTTATTTGTTTCTGGGTCAAAACCGGAAATCTTGGATCGGTCATCGCTCTTTACTTTTGTTATTATAAGTTAGGTTCTCTTTTTGGAATATATCAATATTATTTTCTTATGCCACAGGTTAAACTTTACCTTTTTGATGCTTAAGGGTACCATATTTTCCGGCATAAAAATCACGGTATGCCTCTGCTATACCTGAGGAGCTGTTCATTACAAATGGGCCTTCCGCTGCAATAGGCTCCGTATACTCCTCACCCCCGAATAAAAGTAAATCAGTAGCCTGATCTTCATTATTTTGAAGGGTTATCTCGCCTGCCGTCCTGTCAAATTCGATAAATTCTCCTGCCTGAAACTCCAGATCATTAAGTACCGTTTTCCGGCTTGGCAAGAAAGCAGCCACCTCAATTTTATCACCCAGGGAAATTGTAAAATCCGTCCCCGCCTCAAGGTGGATGTGATATAAAAACTGCTCTGAATAATTTGGAATTCTGGAGTTAAGATCCTCATAAGCACCAACAATTACCTTCAACCATCCCTTATCTTCCGCAAACTTCTGCTGCGGGACTTCGCTGCTCTGTATGGCTAAATATTCCGGATCCTCAGATTTTATATTGGAAGGAAGATTGATCCAAAATTGAAAGGCATGCATAAGGTTATTCACTGATTGGGAGTCAGCATTTAACGTTTCATCATGAAGTATCCCATTTCCTGCTTTCATCCACTGAATTCCACCGGAATGAACCCTTTGGTGGTTGCCCCTGCTGTCAAAATGCTCAACCTCGCCATCAAGCACGTAAGTAAGGGTGGCAATGCCACGGTGCGGATGTGCACCTGTTCCGCTGTTTTTTACCCCGTCACTAAGTTTTGGGACTATATGGTCCAAGAATATAAAAGGCCCTACCTTGTCAGCGTATCTATTGGCAAGCATCCGGTAAATTGTAATATTTCCAATATCTGCCTTTTGTCCTTTTGTCGAAAAGCTTGTCTTTTTTTTCACAGGTTGTATCTCTTAATTGATTTATAATAGGACTAATAGGATAACTGCTTAAAGTTTCGATTGTGCAGACCGCAGCTATTCACTGCGGACTCAAGAACAAAGCAACATCCCCTAAAGATTACTGCTATATTAAATATATTTCGCAGCGGTACTTACTCTGCTGCTGGGTACTGGTGCAGCTAATAATTGCAGCTCCCAAGCAAATGCCACCCCGGTGGCCCCTCCATGATCCAAAAGCACTGGACCAAGTTGGTTTGCCGTTTCGGTACGGGCCCAATCGCGCTGCCATTCAGATACAACAGCCATCCAGGTAATAGGGGTAATCCCGTGCTGTAGCATACGGCGTACTGCCATATCGTGCGCCTCAGCAGAAACCGAACCACAGGCATCAGTTACAACGTAAACATCATAGCCTTCCGCGACCGCCTGAATAGCAGGCATAGCCACACATACTTCAGTCCACAAACCTGCAATTAACAATTGCTTGCGTCCAGTTTTTGCTACTACATCAGTAACATTTGGGTCTTGCCAAGTGTTGATCAGTGTTCGGTTAATTGGCTTTTGTTCCGGGAATACCTCCTGAATCTGCTTAATCAGTAACCCGCCGCGCTCTTCAATAACCGTTGTTAGAATTGCTGGGACGTTGAAAATTTTAGCGGCTTTCGATAACCCTGCTGCAGCATTAATGATCATTGCAGGTTCATGGCTGTTCAGGTTCGTAAACTGAAATGGCTGGTGATCGATCAACACAACGATACTGTCTTCAGGACGCAGCAGTGCTTCAAGCCCTGTTTTAAAACTTTTTTGCATGTGATTGTTTAATATTTATGGTTAATAATATAAGATGCCCACTACTCCCCTGGGCGCAATGGCGCGGTCATATGATTGGGAATGATCCTCAAAAAGTCATAGCAATCTATACAAAGTTCCATCTTTGCACGAAAAAAAACGATGACAAATGATAAATAAAGTTATATACAAATGTCTACTTTATGTAGACCAGAAGTTTAATCGCCTGTCGCTATAGTTTAATCTGGGCGCTCACAAACCCATACAAAATGTTTTCTCCCGCGCTTACCTGCTCGAGATAATTGCCGCAGTCAAACCAGCTCATCCCCGCCAGTAAGGTTATATGCCTGTTGGGCTGGCAGATAAATGTGCCAGACAGCTGGCTGCCGATATACCGGGACGCGGCATCACTGGGTTTAAAAATAGGGATCATGATCGGCCTGTAAATCCCATCACCCGTACTGTAGCGCCATAGGAAGGCGTAATCGCAGACAAAGGTTACTGACTTCGAAAAATGCACCGTGACACTGGGATGAATATCCATAAGATTGCTTGGCCCCAAAGGCACCGCAAGGCCGAAATAAGCACCCGGCGAGAAAAGGGGATTAAAGGTCTGATGGCTATTGTCAGCACGGCTTTGGTCGCCGCTTATCAGGTCAGCCTTAAGCCCAGCCTCGGGACTGAATTTAAATCCAGAAAAACGGTACGAAGCAGCCACGCCGGTGCTCCAGGCTGCTATTGTCCGCTCACCTACCGAGCCGAACTGGTACCCAGCTTCCAGGTCATAGCTCCAGTTGCGCATACTGCCAAAAATACGGGCGATAAGGCTGTGCCTTTTTTCTTTTCCCGCACCATCATTAAAGAGGGCCCTGGCATTGTAAAAGCCCAGATAATAAAAATTAAGGTTCAGTTTTGTCTCGGGTAGATGGATCTCTGCAAAGGTACCCCAAAGCCGCATGCCGGGGGACGATGTGTCGTCAAAAATACCGGTCTTGTCTACTACGGTATGCAGATAAAACACATCAGTGGCAATATTTCCTTTTTTATAAATTGCTTTTACACCGTCAAAGGATCTGCGGATATTGGGGGCATCCCGGAGCGAAACAATCCGTTGCGAGCCGTAGGCAACTTCTTGCCGTCCTGCCCTTAACCTTAGGGGAGAATTGGGAAAAAAACTGTAATCGATGAAAAACTGGTGCGGTTCCAGAGGATTCTCCTGCACTGGTACTTTAATGTCCGTGCTATTGGCCTGGCCACCCTGCAGTTCCGCAAAAATCCGCAGCGTCCTTGAGAGGTGAAGGTCCGAATGGAAGAGCCACCTGTTCAGCGTGTAGCCGTCTTTATCCTTCGGAGCTGCGCCCCAGTTCTCATTTTGGATAATCAGGTATTGTGTCCTGAAATCACCGCCAAAGCTAAGGTATCCGCCGCTTCCGATCCTTGTATATTTTACCTTATCATATAGGTCCCTGACGCTATCCTTTACAAGAACAACGTAATCTTCATCGTAGCGAAATTGCTGGAACACTGGAAAATCCTGCCCGGCTGCGAATTGGCTGCAGCACAGCCAGATCATCAGGACAATATGAGGTAACGGTCTTTTTTTACTATTCAACAGCCGGCAGGCAGTAGAGCCAAAGTATACACTTGGCCATGTTTTTTTCAGAATTGCTCTCATCAAAGGATTTTAGGGGAGAAATTGTTTATTATTGTACGCTACTAACAGGATAGCCCAGATCAATAGTTAAACTCTTTTATAGCATTTTCTTTACCAGCGGGCTGACTTTTGTACCGATCAGTTCTATAGACTGCATTAACTGCTGGTGCGTCAGCCCTGCATTATCCATCTGGAAAGTAAACCTGTCGATACCTCCTAGGGCTTTACTGTGCCTTACGAGTTTTTTTGCTACCTGCTCAGGCCCGCCAAGGACAAGTGCACCCCTTGGAGCGGCCAGCACATCAAAGTGCTCACGGGTTACCGCCGGCCAGCCCCGCTCGCGGCCCAGCTTGGTCCAAAGTTCTTTAAAGCCCGGATAATAATCAGCGACGGCTTTCTCATCGGTATCTGCAACATAACCCGGAGAATGCAGCCCCACCCTTAGCTGTCCAGGGGCAAAACCTGCACTGCGGCCTGCTTCACGGTAGAGATCCAGCAGTGGGCGAAAACGTTCCGTTTCCCCGCCAATCACGGCAACCATCAATGGCAATCCCAATGAACCTGCGCGGACAAAAGACTCTGGTGTACCCCCCACGCCAAGCCATACCGGGAGTTTTTCCTGCAGACTCCTAGGATAAATTGGATGCTTGTCAAGAGCTGGTCTGAACTGCCCTGACCAGGTAACATATTCGTTCTCGCGTATCTTTAGAAGCAAATCAAGTTTTTCCTTAAACAGTGCATCATAGTCCTTTAGATCAAATCCAAAAAGCGGATAGGCATCTATGGCTGAGCCACGGCCCACTACGATTTCTGCTCGCCCTCTGGAAATCAGGTCAAGGGTGGCAAATCTCTGGTACACCCTGACAGGGTCGTCGGTACTGAGCACCTTGACAGCGCTGCCCAAAAGGATACGCTTAGTTCTGGCTGCTGCAGCAGCCAGGATGACCTCTGGTGCAGAATCGAGAAATTCTTTTTTGTGGTGCTCGCCGATTCCGAACACATCAAGTCCTGCCTGATCGGCCCTGACAATACGTTCCAGCAGCTGTTCCATCGCATCGACGCTGCTCAGACTATTCTCGCCATACATGGCTGAGGCAAAACTGTCAATTCCTATTTCCATCTTGTTAATTATTTTTAGTTATGTGTTTTTAAGAAAGCAGCTCTGGTTGCGGCCCCGCCAGCCGGCTTGTATTTATCTTCGGCAGCGTTACATCTGCAGCGTTGTCAGGGCGGCAGGATAATGCGTTCCTGTTTTCAATCTTCTCTGGCCTGTTCTATTCATTCTTTACGGCTCGATACGAAATTCTTCCAGATCTGACGCTCTTCAAGGTGTTCGCTCCCCGGCATCATCAGTGCTGCAGCTGCCTTGGAATGAGCAGCTAGTGAACCCCCTTTGAAAACCAGCAGGTTTCTGGTGCTATAGCGGACGCCATTTACCTAGAGGCAGTCCCTTAGGATAAACACCGCACTCTCCCCATACCCATCGAGGGTGCATGTTTATAGAATAAGAAAGAATTGGTATTAACACTGCTGCTCAACGTGCAGCAATCCCTATCCTAAGCTGTTAGAAAGTATCCGCATAAGAAAGAAGTGGTTAGCTCTGCCTGCCTTGTTGGCAGGACTATATCAAGCATAGGGCGATAAGTACGGATCATGTATACTCTTTAAAACGGTTGATAAAAGCTAAAGGGCGATTACAAAAGCCTGCAAGGCAGCCATCTGGCCATCCCTGAAACGCCAGACATCGCAATAGCTGTAAGTGAGAGGTATTCCCTCCGCGTCCTTGATTGTGATTTTCCCTATTGCTACGACATTGTCGTTATCTCCTATTAGTTGCTGCACGTCAAAAACAGGAGGCTCCCTATAGGTTGCTTCAAGATAGTCACGCACTGCTGCCTTCCCCTCCAGCACCCTCTCCCCGATGAATTCCCATACCAGATCCTCTGAGCAAAAAGCCAGAAAACCCTCATGATCCCCTTTTGCTATCTTATCGTTTGCTTCCAAAAGCATTGCTTTATTATCCATAATAGGTCATTTAAATATTTTATGTAAAAGATACTGAAAAAGCACCCTATCTCCCGACCAGTTGCCAGACTTGCAAAGCGCAGTGCTACATGCCATGTTGTCCCGAGCCTCGGCACAACGAACATCCATTGTGCTGCTGAAAAGATATAGATTACTAGCTACACACTTCATGGACCATCCCTCAAATGCGGTGGACCGCCAATCCTGCTGCTCCCTGGCAAAACAAAATCAACCGTGAAGCTTCCCATATCGCCTTTTTATGCCTGCTTTCGTCCAAAGTTTTTCAACAGCCATAGGAAATCGTTACCAGCCCAATCTAATTATAAACACTTCCCAATGCCGGCAGAGTATAGTCCGTACCAGTCAGCCTTCTTTTTTCAACTAATACAGTTGCGGCAAACCACTCGCCGGGAATTTTCAGCAACATAAGCAGGGCCGGCGATACGTAAATCTGCTGGTTCTTATTTACCGGCATACTCGAAGCCCTTGCCCTTCGATCTAAACCCGATCAAAGCTAATAAAAGGCAAAATTACAGAGGTAGACAATTGATAAAAAAAACCGTTGATTTTTATCAACGGCTCTAGATTAATATTGTATTAAATGAGATAAAATAGTTGCTGCAGTACAGGCCGGATCAAACAGCTCAGATCAGGATAAGGTCATTTACACGGTCCATGCCCAATTATTTTTGCCCATAGTAGCTTCCAAAATATTTTATCGGCGACCAATTCGGAATAGGTTCAGGAAGTTGTGGTGCCAGGTCACTATAGGTGCCGGCCCCGTAGACAACCCTTCCACCCACTACAGTTAAAAGGGATGTAATATTTTTAATTTCCTGCGATGGTACCTCGAAGTAATCTGCGCTCAGTAGGGTAAAATCAGCAAGGCTGCCCGGTGCAATTCTGCCCTTATCCTGCTCCTGGGATTCAAACCATGCTGCTCCGGTGGTATATAACCTCAAAGCTTCTTCACGGGTCAGGCGGTTATCTTCTGCTAAGACAACTGAACCAGAAACCGATTTGCCGGTTACCATCCAGCTGAGCCCAGTCCATGGGTTGGCAGGTGAAACGCGGAATCCGTCTGAAGTCATTGACAATGGCACGCCGCTGTTTACTAATGCACGCAGCCTTGGGGTGTACAACGCCTTCTCCCTGCCGTGTGTTTTAGCGAATGCGTCTCCATGGAAAGCCATTTTAGTATCCAGCGCGATGCCGCCGCCCAATCTTTTTACCCTTTCAATGTTTTCGGGTGAGATAGTTTCAGCATGCTCTATGCTCCAACGCATACCATCAAGTGGAGTAGAAAGGATAACTTTCTCAAGCGCATCCAAAAAAGTGGTCATATTTTCGTTATAAGTTACGTGCATCCTGAAAGGAATTCTTTTTTGGATCAGCTTGCGAAGGTCTTCTTGTGCATACTTCATCATGACTTGCTTTGGAATGATAACCGCTGGTTCATCAAAATTCTCGTGGTCATGCAGTTCAGCCCTTAGGAGCTCACCGGTTCCTTCGTATTCATGGCCATGCTCCATTGAAGGATGCAGGTTCTGTCCCGCACTGATAGGTGCTATCTTCGTGACACGGTTAATTTCATTATCTACCCAATTGCTATTGGGGTTCAAGTCTAAGCCCAGGTCCACAAAAGGGAAGCGTACATTCAGTCTGTCCTGCTCAATAAGGGTTCTCAAAGGAGCATGGCCTTCAGGATAGCCTATAATACTGGCACACTCTATCACCGAAGTCACTCCAAACCTATTGAGGTAATTGAAAACATATTCCAGTGAACTCACTTCCTCTTCAGGCGTTGGTCCGGGCGTCATGCCCTCTAATGCAATAAACATAAAGGTATTTCCCGTAATTACCCCGGTATAATTTCCTTTTTTGTCTTGGTGTATAGTTGTGCCTTCGGGCATCTGAAATTTAGCTGTTCCTACGCCCAGCTCTTTCATCGCCGGCTTATTAAGAAACCCCCAATTGTAGGCGTAATGGATCAACAGTGGCCTGTTTGGCACTGCCTTGCTCAGCTCTGCGGGGGTTGGCATCCTGTTCTCAGCAAATTGATAAGGAGACCATCCGCCTGTTACCCTGACCCATTGCCCCTCCGGGGTCCTGGCTGCCTGCTCTTTTAGCATCTCCAGTGCACGCTTGAGCGTAGGCACACCATCCCATCGGACTTTGTGGGTAAAATTCCTTTCGTTCAGCGGGTGAATATGCGAATCCTCAATTCCGGGAATAAGCCTGCTGCCTTGAGCATCGATAACCTTTGTCTGGGAATCTTTCATAGCGAGGATTTCGACATCATTGCCAACAGCGTAAATCCTTCCGCCCTTTACAGCAAGCGCAGTGGCCTCAGGCTGTGCGGCGGCCTGTGTGGTGATTTTTGCATGGAATACTATCATGTCCGCCCCGGCAAGCCTGTTGCCAATCTGGGCATGGAGTCCAAGAGAGAACACAGTCAGGCCCAGTAATGTAATTCTTTTTTTCATAAGTTTTCTTAAAGATTAAATAACTATTTGCACTGTGCACCATTGCGTAATATCAGTGGTGCAATACTCTGTAAAATTGCGACCTATGCGGCCAATCCAACGATGATATTTCATAAAAAAAACCGTTGATTTTTATCAACGGTTTTATAATTATGGCTGGGCAAAACAAAACAAAGAACTATCGTACCGACTGTTTCCTGACCCTGCTTAATGTTTCTTTAGTGATTCCCAGATACGACGCAATCTGGTGCTGCGGGAAGCGGTTAACAAACTGAGGATGATTGGCTGTAAATTCCTCGTAACGTTTCTCCGCACTGCAGCCAATAGATAAATTTACCCTTTTCTGGTTTGCAATAGCATGCCGGTCGTCCATAATACGGAACATCTCTGAAATACAAGGGATCCTGACTGCCAGATCCAAAAAATCCTGTCTGGTAATCATAAGCAGCTGGGTGTCTTCCCAGGCTTCTATACAATATTTTGACGGTGTCATCAGTGTAAAGCTTTCTCTTTCATCGGCCCAGTAATCCTCCACAAAAAAGTTTACGGTCTGCTCTACCCCCTTTGCATCAAAACAACACTGCCGCATCGCACCTTTAACAATAAAGCCGGTGTAACGATTCACATCGCCTTCCTGCAGGAAAAATTGCCGTTTTCTAAGTTTTTTTGGTGTAAAGGCATTTTTAATAAGTTCCTGTTCCTCGATGGTAAGCGAGCAATTGGCATAACGGCATATGTAATTGAAAAGATTCTCGAACATGGTCATTGTTTTTTTGCGTAGGTAAAATTAGCATAAATTTTATTAATCTCCACCTCAAGTGGATTGGTCGCATATATTTTTAAGAATAATTCCATCGATAGATATTGATTTTCTTTATCAATTATCATCGTTGAAGCTGGACTGTAAAATGGATTTTGGCTTTACTTTTTTATATCTACAATTTGACACAGAAACACAAAAAAAGGTAATTCTACTTCTATAAAATTTCTTACTGTTAGTGTCCAGGTTTTTTGGCAAATCGTGGCACAGCGCGTTTTGAAAAATCAGAAACCTTTTAAAATCATGGTTTAAGAAGTTAGGCTTAAAAGTGGAGGGTATACTTTTTTGCCGCTAAAAATTAAGGCTGTTTTTCTAAAATTTAGTACAAAATTTTAAAGCATATGTGTGGATCAAGAATGGGATTCGGAGTTCGAGCCCCTCTGTGTGCAACAGAGAAATAAGCTCACTAGAAGACGGGCACTTTATTTTGCATTATAAATTTGGCAGATTGGTTGTCCTTATTGGGCATTTGTAATTTTGGGGATTGGCGGCCAAATAAATAATTTAAGAAACGAAATGAACCAACATATCAAGTTCAGAAATTTCACAGCTAATAACTGTACTGAAACTGGTATCAATTTTGAAATGACTATAGTTTCGGTTAAAACGTTTTATATATTATACCTCCATTTCTATTTTCGCAATACAATTTAGGATTCCATAGACTATTGTCCTTATTCTTTCTCTAACATCTGGCGCTTTACGCGGCTAAGGGTATCCTTTGTTATACCTAGGTACGACGCTATAATGTGCTGCGGAAAACGCTCAAGGAAATTGGGATAAGCCACCATAAATTCAGAATATCGTTTTTCTGCTCCTGCGCTTATCGACGAGGTAAGCCTCTTCATATTTGCAACAGTATTCCTATCATCCATTACCCTGACCATCTCGGCAAAAGCAGGGCACCTGCCTATTAGCTCTAAAACATCAGTTCTCGTAATCAGCAATAGTTCTGTATCTTCCCATGCATCAATAGTGTACAGCGATGGTTTTGATGTTGTATAGCTTTCGCGATCTCCTACCCACCAATTCTCAATGAATAACTGTACAATGTATTCTGTACCCTTATCATCAAGAGTATACTGACGCATTGCGCCGCTAAGGATAAACCCGTAATATTTGCATATATCCCCTTCCTGCAAGAAATATTGTCTTTTGCGCAGGCGCTTACGGGTAAAATAACTTTCTACAATCTTAAAATCGCTTTCCGTAATGCCATTAGGCAGATAACTGTTTATATAGTCAAATAGTTGTTTCATAAATTTCTTTTCTCAAGACAAAATTAAACTTTTTTTCTTTGTATCTAAAATTTGTCTGTAAGCAAACTCCGCCTTACTGCTCTTTAAAATACAGCACACAAACAAAAACCTATCTTAATCAAAACCATGATTACTTAGTCGTTGCTGCACAACTGAAAGACAACTTGGTTTGAGGGAGAAAATTAATATAGTTCTCCCCTAAGCCAGTGCAGGTCTATAAGGACACCTAATATATTGCTCATAATAAGTAGTGTTTGCCTATTTCGTATACTTGTAGACATTTGTATACTTTATTTATCGTCAAAGATCATTTTTAGTTTCTAAGGCAATCATGAACTTTGTTTAATAATCCTAATGGCTTTCTATCAAAGTATAATTGCAAGAAAGAATACACTGCGCATGAAAACTTTTACTTCATATACGTATCATTCTAAAAATATAGTGATAAAAAAGTAAACATACTTTTCGATAAAGAGACAATAGACAGATTCAGGAAATAGTAGCATTTACCGTATCATCCGTCTTGATACGGGTAAAATTTTGCGTTTTCCTATGATGAAAAATTGAAGCTTCGATTGTCCTGTTCAAGAGTAACTTCGTTCTTAATGATATGGAATTCTAGAAAGGAGAATTGATCGAATTGGACAGGAGCATACTGTCGCGGCTGATAATGACGAGTGTTATTGCCGCGGGAAGACAAATGCTGCCGGCGGTCGGACTACCATCCAATTTTACCATCATAAATAAATAAATAAATAAATAAATAAATAAACCAAAGAACGATACATATGGAAATAGGAATAGACAGTTTTGCCTCAGCCATGTATGGAAGCGATAACCTGAGCAGCGTAGATGTCATGCACCAGCTGCTGGAACGTATCGTCAGGGCCGATCAGGCCGGGCTGGATTTTTTCGGTGTTGGTGAGCACCATAGAGAGGGTTTTCTGGATTCTGCGCCAGAGGTCATCCTGGCCGCCGCGGCCGCCAAGACTAAGCGAATCCTGCTGGGGAGCGCGGTGAAAGTGCTAAGCACGGATGATCCAGTGCGTGTGTACCAGAGCTTTGCCACCCTGGACCTTATATCCAGAGGCCGTGCCGAACTGGTAGTAGGCCGAGGCTCTTCAATTGAAGCCTACCCGCTTTTTGGCTTTGATTTAAAGGACTATGATGCCCTATTTGCAGAAAAGCTGGAATTACTACTTCAAGTACGCGATAACGAATTTACGACATGGTCAGGCAAATTCAGGCCCGCAATGGACAACCAACCTGTTTACCCTAGAGCACTGCAGCAAAAAATGCCTGTGTGGCTGGGGGTTGGCGGTACCCCTGAATCTTTTGTGCGTGCAGGTTCATTGGGATTGCCATTGATGGTGGCGGTGATTGGCGGGGAAACCGAACGTTTCCGCCCCCTTGTAGACCTGTACCGCGAAGCGGGACGTATCGCAGGCTTTGCAGCGGAAGATCTCAAGGTCGGACTGCATTCGCCCGGTTACGTAGCCCATAGTTCTGAGCAGGCTATAGCAGATTATTACCCCGGTTATGCCAAATTATGGACTAAGCTGGGAAAAGACCGTGGATGGCCGCCAGTGACCAGATCGAGCTTTGATGCTTTAATTGCACCTAAAGGCGTATTGGCATTAGGTGGTCCGGAAGAGGTTGTTGAAAAATTACTTAGGCATAGCAAGGCACTCGGTGGTATTGACCGGTTTGCCTTTCAGATGGATAACGCAGGGCTGTCCCATCAGCAATTGCTGCAGGCTACTGAATTGATCGGAACAAAAGTTATTCCGCTGCTAAAGCAAGCATTGCAGCCCATAAATAATGAGACAGCCTGAAGTTTATAAACAAATAATAATAAATAAATATTATGGAAGTAGCTATAATAGAACGCGAAACTGCTGGTTATGCAATAGCACGTGAGAATAAGAAACGAGCTGGTGCAATGACATATTCCATTGCAGGAGAAGAATTGATAATCATTGACCATACTGAAGTGGAACCGGAATACAAGGGAAAAAGTGTCGGCAAAGCAATGCTATACAAAATTGTGGAGATGGCAAGGGGTAAGAACATAAAAATAATACCATTGTGTCCCTTTGCCGCAGCGATGTTTAAAAGCCAGGATGATATTAAGGATGTATTAAAATAACTATGCAATTATGTAAATTATGGAAACTATAAAAGAATATAAAAAAGGGGATTTCTTAGTAATCTGGAAACCAAAACTGTGCATCCATGCTGGTATTTGCGTAAAGACCCTGCCACAGGTGTACAACCCGAAGGCAACACCTTGGATTGAATGTGATAATGCCTCGATAGAGGACTTGAAGCGTCAGATCGAAAACTGTCCGTCGGGCGCATTGTCTTATAAGGAATCCTAAATCAAAAATTTACCCAGCACCCGATACTGGAAATGAATGATGGCACAAAACAATTTATTTGGTCTTTCACACTACTTCCCCTGCACGTCCCCAGAACATTCCTGCGGGTTACTGTTGTAAGTCACCAAACCGCTGTTATTTCTAATGCATAGCTATTTGTCGATTAAATTTTTAGTCAAATGTCATTTTCTAACATTTGGGGGAAAATTAACTTTGAATTTAAGATCCAAGTGCCTTTCAATGCATTACTGGACTACATAAAATTAATTTTTAATCGTAAATTATGAGAAAACTAATTATTATCCTAACAGCTGTAATCAGTATTGCAAATGGCAGAGCACAATCCAATGAACAAGCGGCAGGTGCCGATATGATAGTGTTTAATGCAAAAATCACCACTGGAAGCCTAACCAAACCCGAAGCTTCAGCACTTGCAGTAAGGCGTGGTAAAATTTATGCTGTGGGAACGGACGTTGAGATATTGGAATTAAAAAACAACAGCACCAAGGTTATCGATGCTGATGGTAAACGTCTGATACCGGGTATCAATGATGCCCACATCCATATATTGAATGAGAGGAGCTATAACTACAATGTCAGATGGGATGGCGTTCCGACATTGAAACGAGCATTGGAAATGTTAAGTGAGCAGGCTAAACGAACTCCTGAAGGGCAATGGGTAAAAGTCATTGGTGGCTGGTCACCGTACCAGTTTAAAGAAAATCGATTACCAACAATCGAAGAAATCCGCAAGGCCGTTCCAAACAGGCCTGCGATTGTACAGTATGCGTACAACCGGGCATTTTTAAATGAATTGGCCATGAAAGCTTTTGGAATGGGTACCGATCGCTTTCCAGCATTGCCTGGCACGGTTTTCGAAAAAGACAAGAAAGGCAATTTCACGGGGATTGTCGATGGGTTTACCTTTACGTTTATCGCACTGGAATCCATGGTGCCGCAGCCTTCAAGTGATGAGCAGCTTAGTTCAATTACAAATACGATAAACAGCCTGAACCGCTTTGGAGTGACTTCAGCTCTTGATGGGGCCGCTTTGGTCGGCTATCCTTATGGACATACTCAAATTCAGCAACTGGCCAAGGAAAAACGTTTAAATGTAAGAATGCCATTCATTGATCTTCAATTTGGTGATTCCAACAACGCTAGTCTGGTAGATGCAGAAATTAACGCGGTAACAAAAAAATCCCCTATAAGTCCGGGAGAGAACCTGCACCCGACCATGGCGCATGGTCATGAATATGAAGGTGCCGGCGAATTGCTTCGAGTGGAGCTGCACGACCATGAGAATTTCGACAGACCTGCAGTAGTTATCGATAAGGAAATAATGCACCGTTACATCAAAGAAGACATTACCAAACTTGTTGAGAAAGGAATTCCTTTTCGCATGCATATTAGTTACGATGAAAATATTACGCCTTTTCTTGACGAACTCGAAGCTATCAATAAAAACACACCTTTGGATGGTTTACGCTGGAGCATTGAGCATGCCGAAACAATATCTCTTGCGAATGCTGCCAGGGTAAAAAAACTTGGCGGCGGTATTGCACTGGATACGAAAATGGCCATGCACGGCGACGGGTTTATCAAAACCTACGGAGTGCAGAAAGCATTACAAACCCCAAAATTACGCGAGTTGTATGACAGCGGTGTTCCACTTACAATGACCACCGATGCCTTTAGGGTAGCTTCCTTTAACCCTTGGATTGGTATAAGCTGGATGACGACAGGAAAATCGGTAGCAGGCACTGAAATACTTGCAAAAAATAATCGGTTAACAAGGGAAGAAGCATTACAATTATTTACAGTCGCGCCGACCTGGTTTGAAGACCAAGAGAGAGAAATGGGAAAAATAATTCCGGGACATTTCGCAGATTTCGTCATACTTAACAAAGATTATTTTACCATTGCGGATGACGAAATACAAACCATTTCCTCTTTATTAACCGTAGTGGATGGCAGAGTGGTATTCGGCGCAGATCAATACAGCAGCCTGTCTCCGAAATTACCTGAAACATTACCTGTCTGGTCACCATTCAACTATTTCGGCGGGTATTATCAAGCCAAGAATTAAAATGTACGATTAAGAGTCCATACACATTCCTAACTAACTGATTAGCTAATTTTTGGCCAACTTTCATGAAAGACAATACTAATCAAAATTAGTACTGTCTTTCGACTGCAAAATTCGATATATGAAAACATTTAAATTAACTTTTTTTCTGGTTATGACAACGCTGTGCATTACGGCACAAAATTGGAAAAGCGACCCAGAACATTCGAGATTGGGTTTTAGAATAGAACATATGCTAATCTCAGAGGTAAACGGCATCTTTAAAAACTTTGAGATAGACATTAAAGCAGCAAAGCCGGATTTTAGTGATGCTACTATAGAATTAAGGGCTGAAACCGCCTCTATTGATACAGAGGTAGAAGCGCGTGATAAACATCTGAAAGATAAGGATTTCTTTGATGCGGAAAACTATCCTACTATCCAGTTTAAAAGCAAATCCCTGACAAGAATCATTGACAATAAATATTCCGTTACCGGAGTTTTAACGATGCATAATATAAGCAAGCAGGTTACCGTAGTACTGGTACACAATGGTAACCTAAACAATCCAATAACAAAAAAAAGAACGGCAGGCTTTCAAATTACCGGTACGATCCATCGTTCTGATTTCAAAATAGGCAGCAAGTTTCCTGCGTCATTGGTCGGAAATGACGTTTTTATCATCGTAGATACTGAATTACAGCTGCAGTAAGCTGCAATGTAGCTGTAGCGGATACCTATTTTGCCGCAAAAAATTAAGGCGGTTTCTTAAAGATATTATTCCTATAAAGTTTTGCTGCAGAAACTTAGTACACAACTGATGGATTTAATATCAATTCTTCCACAAAAACTACGGCTTTTTCTAAAAATACTGCACAAGTTTTAAGTTTTGTGGCAGAATCGTGGCACAATGTGTTTGGAGTGGATACCTTTTTTGCCACAAAAACTTAAGGCTGTTTTCTAAAAATATTTTACAGGCTGAAGTTTCGTGGCAGAATCGTGGCATACTAATATTCTAAAATAGAAAACGAGTTATGGTAGCCGATCCAACTGTTAGGTTCGAATCTGCAGCTAATCATTAATATTTAATTACAGGTGCAGTAAGTCACTATCCAGCATTCATTCGTATTAAGCAGTCATCAGGTACAAATAAGGTACAAGATTAAAACCTGCAAAATTAATGCAGTTAATGAGAAAGAAAAACCACTTTACAACACCCCCTTGATTTTATGAAGTCCCTTAATTATATAATGCTCTCCATCAGGCAGTAAGGTCTGCCCTTTGGTAATCCAGGAAACACCAAAGGCAATTACAGCAATGGATTCAAAAATAAAAACAAAAGGGAACTTTTCAAATTTCCATTCCGCAATAAAATAGATCCCCATAATAAGCAGACAGGCAATAATCACCCAGCCGCATATCTTAAAAACAATATTGCGCTTTCCCTTCTGGGTCAGGGATCCATCAGCTGATCGAATCGGAATTTTTTCATCTTTCTTTACAAAAAATACCAGCGACATTACAGCCAGACAGCATAAAAAAACTGCGGCCAAAACAAAATGCTGCCACCTTCCCGAAATAAAATCAAATACTCCACCAGTGCCGGTATGCACACTGTACTTACACTCCAGGCAGTCTTTCACAGTAGGCACAAAGGCAACTCCCATACCGCAGATCCCTGCAGTGAAAGTCAATAACTGTTCCTTCCAGTCGTAGCCTTTATAGGTAATAAGCAGTGTTCCTAAAACGCACAGCACTACCACTAATATGTCACCGCGGTCTGTATAATAATAATCACTAATGGAGGGTTCAAAACCGTAATAATCAGAAGGCCGTCTGGGAAATACCGACAAAACCACCGGAAGAAGCAGACCGCTGAATCCAATAAGATTTCGCAGTGTCAGGTACGAGAATACCAAATCATTATGCTGTTCCTTAAATTTATCAGAGGAATCATCTGCATCGGGGGTATCGACTTTGGCCATAGTTCAGCTATTTTAAGTTACAGAATATGAAATTTGAAAACAATAAAAAAAAGAGCCAATAACTTAAGTATAAGCATCATTGGCCCTTTGTAAAAAAAATCATAACGATCACTAAGATACACAATATTAACAAGATACAGCGTTTAAACGCAAAAAATATTACCTTACTCCCCACTATTTAAAATTGTGATTTAAATCTCTTATCAACCTCCTGCCGCATCTCATTTACAGTCTTAATCCGCCCTGCCTTAATCCAGTCCAGCAATTCAGATCGCAGAAAATACAGCTTCTTGCCCTGCTTGCTGACCGGAATCTCGTTTCTGCATACCTTGGAGTAAATGGTAGCCACCGAAAGCTTCAATAGTTTAGATGCCTCGATAATACTCATCAGCCCTGCATCTGCAGGCTCAGCGCTTTGTTTTTGCTGTATCTCTTTCAAAAGCCGCTCCATATTCTCCATCCGCATGGAAAGCGTCCCCAGGATATTAGGAAGATCTTCAAAGGTAAAGGGTTTCATAACAGTTCAATATTACGCAGTTCAAAATCAAAAAAATAAATCCGGCTGCCTCTTGTCTTTTTAAAAGAAGGCTCATAACGCAGGTAGCCGTATTCATGCAGTTCATGCATGCATTTATGGTAGGTGTATTTGGAGGATATCTTGGCAATCGGTGCAAGTTCCTGCCGGAATACTTCAACAGGATTGATAAAACCCTTAAGGGATCGATACCGAAGCAGTGCCGCATAAATGGCAATATGGGTACTGCTGATCCGGTAATCCTGTTCAATCACCGAAAAGAAATCCGATAAGGGTTTTATACTTTCCATAAGTGTCACATGGATTGGGATTTCACCTTTCTTTTTTTACTTTCCTTCTGCCCCGCGGCTTCAGGCTCACCGTCCAGATCTTTCGCCTGCTTTTTGGATACCGATTTCTCCTGCCCCTGCTGCAGCTTCTCCTCTTTGCTTTCACGGTGGTTAATGCGCTGCATATTTGTATCATACACATTAACGGTTTTAAAACGCGGATTGGCTTCCACATAGTGTTTACTCTCGACACCAGACACCACAAAAGTAACGGACTGCAGGTTTCCTTTTTTCAATGAATTTAAAAGATCTTCCTTGAATTTCGGGGTCTCCAGCTCTTTGATCGAATGTTTAGACAAAGCGGCTTCTAAATCAAATCCATAGTTCTGGTGGTAATGGTTCATCTTGAAGTTCCCATTAGGCTCAGCGTCCTTGAAATCCAATTGAACATAGGAATTATACACCTCTCCCTGCTTGTTTTTGAGATCTTTGTTCACCGCTCTTCCATCCAAAAGGTTAAAGGCTTCTTTCATGGTAAAGGTATTGTCCTTACTGACATAAAAAATCTGCTCGGGTGCATGCGCCGCGCCTTCTTTCTGCAGTACAGCCTTATAGGAATTAAAGAAATACAAATCACTCTGGTCTGACTTTTTAAAAGACAGCTCCGAAGACAAAGTCCCGTTGTCAAATTTCGCTTCATGCGGGATGGTAAATTCCTTTTCTCCTTTTTCCATTTTCTCTTTCAATACCCCCTGCAGTGTTTCTCCAAAGCCGGTGTATTTAATCTGATCGGCTAAAAATTCTAAATTTTTCTGATTCATAACGTTTGTATTTAAATTGTTTTCTACTATTTCACTGCTGTCCCGCAAAAGCCTTGCATAGGACGTAAGATCCAATACCAATACCTCATTGGAGGTGGTAATACCGCTCTCTATAACTATTTTTAAATCACCTCTCATAGAAGCAATCGGCATCCATTGATACTGCTCCACAGCATTCGACTTCTCTAAACAGCATTCTCTTGCTTTCAATGGCGTTTCAAAAAACTCAAGGGTCCCAAAATCCGATATCTGATGCAGCGGAAAAACGGTATACTGATACCCTATGGTCTGCTTGTCTGCAGCAATAGCTGCCAGTATTTCTAAGTCACTACTATTTACAATCATGATAGAACTAAAAAGGCTCAGTGCTGAATTCCCCTATAGGAATAACTTTATCGGTCAGACTATTACTAACATTGAGCTCCAAATGACGACCGCCGTTCTTCTCAATGAGCTGCAGTGTCAAATACTTATTCTCCGGGATGGTAAATTTCTCCAGTGCATAAACTTTAATGACTTTAGACTCATAAGGAATCACCAAATCAGATGCACTGTCATACAGCGGCTCCAGTTCAATTTCCTGCGAGGCGGTGCGTTTTGATTTTCTCTGGTCCCTGATAAAAAAACGAAACTGATCAACATCATAGTTAATCTTGGATTTATTCTCCAATACAACGCGCAGATACAATACATCCCCATTAATAAAAATACCGTTGACCTCCAGACTGATCTGATACTTTGACTTTTTTAAACCGCTGGTCTTTTTCTTTTTCAATACCGCAAGGGAAGCCAGCTGTTCTATCTGCTTTTGATTATCGTTCTCCAAGGAAAACAATACCTCTTTACTCGCTGCCAGCACATTTACTGCCTTTATATTTAAATCGGGGCAGTCTTCATTATAGTTCAGCAAAAAGACATATAATTTGGCGTCTGCGGTTACAACCGTGAGATTGGTATGCAAAAAATACTGCTTCGCGGCTTTAACCAGCAGTATGTTCTCCACGCCGCCCGCTTTCTGCACCAACACATCGGCACTTCCCTTATCGATGCTTTTAATTGGATAAGGAAAAACGATGCTGGTCGTCTTAGAATATCCAATCTGGAGGTTCTGGTACTGGTCTTCATTAAAAACACCCTCCCTGGCTTCACCCTGTGGGCGAGCTGACACAAAAACCAGCAGTAAACCCCATACAAACAAATGATTCATTCTTTTCAACAATTTCATAGCAGCTCTTTTTAAGATTTTTAAAAATTTAATTCTTTTGTTTTTCATCGTATAAAAGCACCTGGTATCCTGCTTTGACCACCACTTTTATGAGTTTTACCTTTTTACTCATCAGACTCTTGGCCGCCTCGATTCCCATTCCCGCTGCCTGCGCTCCCCACGAGTCTGAAATCCCGGAAAGCCCCACCGACTGTATCGAGCGGTCAGCAGAGGCTTTGGCGACATCCCTGCCCAAAGCTCCTGGAATGTAAATCCCATTAATGCCGTCCCTGTCATAAAGGGCAAGGGCAACAGCAAAAATGGAATTCCTGAATTGGATGTTAGCAATTTTAACCTCAAGTCTTTCCCCTTTTAACATGGCTGTTCCAAAAAGAAAAGTGTTTTTCGGGATTACAGTTCCCTGCAGCACAATATCATGGGTCAGTCTTAATTTCACCACCGATCCGTTAACAAGGGTCTGGGTCTGATGAACGACCGCCTCAAGAGCATTCTGCATTTCTTCAGGGGATGGCTCTTCATCCAGCGCATAAAAGGCATTCGATTTTAAAGAATGGACAGCATTAGCATGCTCCTGAAGTGAGCTGACCGTATGCTCCTGTTTGTTTTTCTGGACCGAGTATATCTTCCCTTTCGTGCTCTCTGAAGACTGCTTGAGCCTTTGCTCTACCCGCGAAGGATGTTGAATGTCCAGTATATTCTCCAGCATGCCTCCAAGCTGCTGCAGTTCGGGATCAGGTTCCTGCACCGAACCCAGAGAAGACATCATTTTTTCCAAGTTCTTGATCTCTGGACTCTCAGAGCTGTAATGTTCAAACTCCCGCATATCCTGCCCGTAACTATTTCCCGAAGCAGGCGCACTGATTGCCTTTTGAAGCGCTTGCAGTTTAGCATACACCTTCTGCTCCTTTCTGTCCTGAAGAGCTATTGGATTCAGACCTGAAGTCCCAGTACCAAAACGACGCGCCTGCAAATCAACAGACGTAAAATCCAAAGAATCAACAAGCCCCACCCGTAAATAATTAGGATCTTTTTTAATCTGTTCCTGGCGCTTAATGGAATCCACTGCTGCCTGATCGTAATAACTCATTTTATCCAGCGCAGCATCTTCCTGAAACTTGGGAATGGGAAGCTTAAAATTGAAGCCGCCGTGCAGCTGCTTTTCATCAAACTGTGCCTCTGCCCTGCCTCCTCCGAGTATGTAAAATAAAAAAGTAATAAAAGGCAGTGTAATCACGGGAAGCACCAAAAGCAGTTTGCGCTTTCTGGCTTCCTGTATAGAAATTGTTTTTTCCATGATAGTATTATTTTGAATTGATCGATTTAATTTTTAATATAACCGTTTTATAACCGCCTGAAGAACCAGCTTCAGAGAACGATATATAAACAGTACAGAGAAAGAAACTCCCAGACAGCACTACAAACAAAACCAGCAGCCAAAGCAGTGTCCTTCTGGAAAATCCTTCTGTCCAACTTCCTAACTGTTCTGCCCATCTTTTTTGAGCAGCAGCATACCAGGAAGAACTAACCACAGCCTTACGCTCTTCCTGCTTGTTAAACATTGAGTTCATATCCTATCATTTTACTTTCTGTTCTCCACCCCTAAATCCCTATTCTCCAAAGTCGTCCAGCGCTCAATTAAAAACCCGTGCGGGTTATTATCGCTTCTTGATACATTACGCAGGCTTCCCTGCGTGATCAGGCTTCTTTTTAAAATGCTGGTGGTTCGAATAATATGCTGGCGGGCATAACAGCTGAAACGATACGGATATTCCCCGATATCAACCGCCACACTGTCAATTTGAACGGTCTGGCTGATATTCCCTGATATAATTCCCGAATAAAAACCGTTTTCTTTCAGATCATCATACACCCGCTTAGCGCTGTCATCTGCCAGATAAAGGGCTTTGGTTACATTGGTTTTAATGACCTTGTCATCAGGATCAAGACTGAAAAAAAGCTTGTGAAAGGTTTTCACATGATCCCGCGCTTCCACCGCTACATTATCCTTCCGCTCTGAACCATACGCTTCTAAAGCTTTGCCATTGGCCAGTATATACACCTTATCCTGCATCAGGGTTACCGATTCAAAGCTTTTATAAAGCGTAAAACAGCAGATCACAACACATCCTAAAACTACCAGCAGGGTAAAGCCCCTGATATATCTAAAAGCAGTATCTATATTTTTCATTTTGGTAAACATGAGCCGTGTTTTTTAAATTGAATTTATTTGGAATTTCCCCTGAGCTTATCGCTTTTATAATCTCCCTGCTCCTTAAAATAAGGACTGCTTCCAGCGGTAGAGGCCATGCTTTGATTCATCCTCGCATCAGCATCTCCCATCATATCTTTAACCATTCCGGCTCCCTGTGCGGTTTTAGAAACCACTGATGCAGCCGAACCGGCAAACAAAGTGGTTACTTTCTGTCCCAATGCACTGCCTCCTCCAGCATGCACTATGTAATTGGCTACCGAAGGCACTGTGAAGTATCCTATAATGCCGATTATCATAAAAATCAAAAATGCAGTATCGGTCCTGCTGAAAAAAGTATCACCCGTGCTCTGCACCTGTGATAAATCCAGTTTGAGCATGAGCTCCTGAATCTTTCCAATAATGCTTCCAAAGATATTGGCCACGGGAAGCCAGAGGTAAATATTGATATACCGGGCCAGCCATACGGTAAGGGTATGCTGAAAGCCGTCAAATACCGCCAGTCCAAATACGAGCGGTCCCAAAATGGAAAGCACCACAAGCTGGAATGTCCGAAGCGTATCAATACACAAGGCCGCAGCTTCGAACAAAACCCGAAGCACCTCACTTAGCCATTCCTTAACGGAATTTCTAAAATTATAAGAAGCTTTCTCCATCGCAAACTTCACATCATTGCCAATTCCTGCCAGCATACTTTCATCCGATGGATCTTCATCATGGGTATATTTGTACCACCTGTCGCGATCTCCTGTTCCGGTGACCCCTACATACATTTTCCACGGATCGGTCTGCTTGACGGCCTTTTCCTTTTCTTTCAAAAGCACCGCCACTGCATTATTGGATCCCGCCACCATAGCACCAGTTGCCGTTACAGTGGGTTTCATCACCCCGTTAATCAAAGCCAGCACAGAAGGAAAAATCAGGATACAGAACCCGATTGCAAAAGGACGGAACAAGGGATAAAAATCTATCGGCTCTGCATTGGCAATATGACGCCAGACACGAGAAGCGATATACCAGATCGTTCCAAATCCCGCTATACCCTGCCCCACTGCAATAAGGTTACTGCATAAAGGCATCATCTCCTCATAGAGCTGGTCTAATACCGAGTGCAGGCTCTGCATCTCCTCCCCAAGTCCCTGCCCCCGCATCAGACAAGGCACCAGCAATAAGACAAGCAGGAACAAAAATCTCTTTAAAAAAGTATAACGATCCATCCCTTTAGTTTTTTAATTCCTGAAAAGATCTCGAAGCATAAACCTCTGCTGTCTCCTTGGCTCTCTGGAGCACCAGCACGCTGGATTCCCGATTGAAAGTGCGAAGGAATAACAGTTTGTCCTGCATCTGCAGATAAATGTTATCCACGGCCTGGAGCCTCTCATCATCTGACATCCGGAGCTTGTCGGCGGTGACCACCATCAGAAGCTCATCAAGATTGCGCAGGCTCTGGCTTAAAAGATTCGCATATACCTTTTCAAAATAATTGATCTCCTGCACTGAAAAACTCCCTGACTTAAAACGCCTGAGTCCACTTTTACTTTCCCTTGTCAATTGAATCTGAAAATCTGCTATCTCTGCCACTCTTTTATAATTCTTCACCGCAGGGCTGACCTGCATTAGGGCATCTAAAAAAGTTTTATGCAGACTGAAATTACCTTCGGACATATCCTTAACGGCTTTGTATCCTCCCGAGAGCAGCTCATAGCCTTTTTTCATATCACTTAAAATCTTTTTAAACTGCGACAGCTTTTCAATGTTTAAAAGCAGCTGCTGGATCTCCGCGGACTGTGCCCCTGCCCTGTTGGTAAAACATCCAAAACCAATAAGCATCATAATCATCACTATCTTTTTCATCTCTTTCCCTTTATAATCCGTAAATACCATTCAAATCCCTGGAATCTTTTTGATCTCCTGCTTTTGAAATCCAAAGCAGTCTGGCTTCCTTACTAAAAGCAATACAGAAATTATAATCCGCAAGCATCATTTCATAAAGCGCATCAATACGCGCTAAGCGCTCATTATCCTTAAGTTCCACTTTGGAATCGCTTGTCATGACCAGCAGTGCATCAAGTGTCCTGCTGCAATTCTCAAGCAGTCTTTCAAATGACCGCGCAATGTACTCCAGTTCACTGCCGTGAAACAGGTCACTGCCCTTAAGATCGGTATAGGTCTTTCTGCAGGCTTTTATAATCTGAAACTGCAAAGCAATAATCTCGGCTGTCTTCCAATACTGCTGAACTTTAGGGTTAATCTTCATAAGAGAAGTAAAATAATCTCCGTGCAGTTTCACTTCCCCTCTCTTGGCATCACCAATAAAATGCAGCCCTTTGGATACCGCCGAGTATCCTTTAGTGGCATAATCCATATACACCTGAAGCGCCCCAATCTGAAGCAGCAGTTCCTTTCGCTGCTTGGCCTGCGATAAAACGGCCTGCTGCAAAAACAGCAGTACCATCAAAACTAAAATCACTTTTTTCATGCTATTTCCCCTGTATTATGGAATTCCGTAAAATTGTTTGACCTGATTTACATCAGCAGCAGTCTTTGCCCTTTGCAGGCTCAGCAGTACATGCTGCTGGTTGAACAAAATCAAATCATCGTAGTTCGAATCAATCTGATCTGCGGCTTTGTTTATAATCTCCAGCCTTTTGAGATCACTCATCTGGGTGGTAAAAGAATCGAGTATCAAAAAGATCTGATCGATATTCTTCAAACTTTCTTCCAGTATGCCCGAGTACACCTTTTCCATATACTGAATCTCATTACCGCTAAAGTGAGGATCCTGCTGAAAAAGCTTCCAGGCTCTCTCGTATTCGGCAACCAGCCGGGTCTGCTTCTGGGTAATTTCTTTTATCCTCTGGTAGTAGGTTATAATTGATTTTACCTTCGAAAGTTCTTCATAATAGCCCCTGTACAGCTCTTTCTGCTTCTGGGTCCAGTCTGAGATTTCATCGAGCTTTAATTTAGAGAGCACATTCTCCACCTGCTTCTGGGCATTCTGAAGCCAGATGGTTTTATTCTGCAGTTTCTGAATCCGAAGATCAATAGCCTTGATTACTTTTTTGGTTACCGTTTTTACGATTTCCAAAATGGGAATCACCGCCTTACTATTGGCTGGTCTTGCCGGAGTACCAGCCAGCAGCAGACAGACCAAACTGATAACAAATTTCCTTTTCATATTCACTTCCTTTTTTTTAAAAAAAACTCCTTACTTACCATTTCTCATCTCATCAGCCAGTGCTGCGATGCCTTTTTTAATATCACCGCCAAACTTCGAAGCATAGGCATTCATCTTCACTTTCTCGCTTTCCTCAGTGGTATAGGCCAGATATTCTTCGAGTGACACTTCAACACGGTACACCTTGGATAACATACTGCCCAACGAAATAAATACTTCCTTGTATTTCTTATCGGGATCATTGGCCTTGTTAACCGATAACACCAATGCTTTTTCTTTTTCGGTAAGCCCCAATAGCTCCTGGATCTGGTCAAACTTATTCTGGTATTTGCTCTGATCCAGAAGGATCTTGCAGTCGCTGTTATTGATGATAGCCTGCTTGACTACAGGGGAAGAAATAATATCTTCCACCTCCTGGGTTACCACTATAGCCTCCCCAAAGAACTTACGCACGGTCTTAAATAAATACTTGATGTAATCGGACATACCCTCCTTAGCAATAGCCTTCCAAGCCTCTTCAATTAAGATCATTTTACGAATGCCTTTGAGCTTTCGCATCTTGCTGATAAACACCTCCATGATGATAATGGTCACCACGGGAAAAAGAATTGGATGATCCTTGATATTATCAAGTTCAAACACAAGAAACCTTTCCTGCAGCAGATCCAGATTCTCCGTGGCATTTAAAAGGTAGTCAAACTCTCCTCCTTTGTAATACGGACGCAGTACATAAAGAAAGTTGCTCATATCAAAGTCCTTTTCCTTTACCTTATCATCCGATAAAATCGATACAAAATCCTCTTTCAGGAATTCATAAAAGCTGTCAAAACATGGAAAAATAGCACGGTCAATATCCAGCTTTTCAAAGTATAACTGCAGCGCATTGGACAGCGCCACGTATTCACTCCTGTTAAAAGTTTCATCATCTTTTTTCCACAGTGCTAAAAGAAGGGTCTTAATACTTTCTTTTTTCTCGGTATCCAGCGTATCGCCTTCCGAGATATAAAAAGGATTAAACCGGATCGGGTTCTTTTCATCATAGGTAAAGTAATACCCCTTAACCATATCGCATAAACCTTTGTAACTGTGGCCGACATCTACCAGTACAATATGGGTTCCCTGCTCGTAATAACTTCTGACCATATGATTGGTAAAAAAAGACTTACCGCTTCCAGAAGGACCTAGTATAAACTTATTGCGGTTGGTGCAGATCCCCATCTTTACCGGCTCATCACTGATGTCCACATGAACGGGTTTTCCCGTCAAACGGTCTCCCAGACGAATCCCTACCGGACTCAAAGAAGAACGGTAGCCTGTTTCCATATTCAGAAAACAGACCGCCTGCTCCACGAACGTATCAAAAGTATCATTCATTGGAAAATCAGCGGCATTGCCCGGCATTCCTGCCCAGTAAATCTGGGGCGCCCCGACCGTTTCCTGCTTCCCTGCCGCATCCATCTGTGCCAGTGCCGAGGATACTTTGTTCTTGATATCCTTCAATTCTTCCTTACAGCTGCTCCAGGCCAGCAAATTGAAATGCGCCTTAACAGGCAGGCGCTGCTGGGACACCGCTTCATTGAGAAAATCATTTGTAGCATCCCTGGCGGTTATATTGGCTCTGCTGTAAGCAGACAAGGACTGCAGGCGGAGCCTTTTACTCTCGAGCTTCTGAATGGTCTTCTGCGCATCTTCTATAAAAATATACTGATTGTAAATATGATTACACGATAAGAGCTGTCCGAGTGTGGAAGCAAAACCCACACTGAATTTGGTCTTATCGGTGCAGTAGCGGTCATAATTAATCCTGGAACCGCACAAAGAAGGCAGATCCGCCGCATCTCCCAAAGTAAAAAGCTGGCAGTGTTTATCACCCACTGAAAGTCCTTCGTCAAATTTGATATCCTTAAAAACAAAGGATTCGTCCTTCTCGGAAAGAAAGCAGTACTTTTCAATAAGCCCCATACTTCGGTTCTCACTGGACAGCTGACTGCCCGGCACCCTGGAAAGCTTCACAAAACCACTGTCTTCCATGATTCTTTTAAACTGCCCCGTACAGTCTATAAAGTCCTGCACTAAATTTACTTTTAAAGTCTGTTCAGGCACCAGATTACTTCTAATAAGGCTGGAAAATAACGAGCTGGAATTTTTCCTGCCCGAAGGTTTCTTGGTCAGCATGATATAACAGGAATGCTCCAGAAATGGCCTTTCATTAAAAAACCGCTCACTGCTCCGCGTTAAAAAACTGCTGTCAGCACTTGAAAAATCTGCCTTATACCCTTTTTCTAAAAACCAGTCCTGCTTGTGAAATACACAATGTTTGGGAAGCACTTTTAAAGCCTTGATCCAGCACTGGTGAAAAGCTTCATAATCCTGATCCGACAAGGTAAAAATCTCCGGCAGCTCTGCCTTAAATACCACGGTTATATCTCCCTGCTTCGACACTATACAATCATGCTCCACTGCCATAATCGGCAGTACGTCTTCCATCCTCTTCTCCATCTCCCTCTTTTTAACTAATTAACGCTCTACAGCTATAGCTTTATAAATACAGCCCTGCTGTACACCTTAATGCATTTTGGAAGCTGCTTGAAAGCAAGCGCTTTCATCATGCCATGCTCACCGTACTGATTGCTCATTCGATAGATCTTAAATACCAGAAAACCTCCCGAAGCTCCAATTACAAATACACACAAAAGCGACGGCAGACCGATGATATAGAGCACAGCAAATAGAATTAAAAGCCCTACAACACCGCCGCCTAAATACCAGATATACTGTGCTTTTAACCCCTTGAATTCAATGCTTTGATTAATACCTTTATTAATCGAGTAAACACTTACCATTACACGCCGAAGAACGATTTGATCACCGTAGCCACCACTACTAAAAACACACAGCTTCCAAACCAGGCTGCCGCTACTTTACCCGTATCGGGATCCCCTGCATTCCATTTTTGGTATACTTTAACAGCCCCGATAAGCCCCAGTATAGCTCCCACGGCATACATCAGTTCAGTTCCTGCATCAAAATAACTTCTAACTTTCTGGTTGGCTTCATTAATCCCCGCCACACCATCCTGACTGTAAAGAGCAGTACTAAAAAACAAACCCAGCACTAACGAAGCACCTACTCGCTTTATCCTTCTCCACAAACTCTTTAATTTCCAATTCCATTTTTTCATCTCACATTTTTTTATTAAATTGTTACTTGAATAAAAGCAGAGAAATACCGCTGTTTCAAACTCTATCTCCTTGTCACTTCCGCCATACCGCACTAGACTGAACAGGGGATATTCCTCTGCTTATTTTTTATACTTCTTCCTCCCACAAACTGTCCATCTCCGATAAAGTCAACAGCAGTTCAGGATATTTTGCACTTTCCAAAACCACAAGTGAATTGATTTTACCGCGAAGCGCAGACTGCTTTACAAACGGATATTCCAAAAGGATAAAGCGGATGTAATTCTTGAATGCCGCCTTGGATAATCCTCCAGCATCACTTTCAGTAAATACCGTTAAAAGCTTATCATACAATTCCTCTGCATCTTCCAGAGTACTAAAAGATTCCTTGAATTCAGAAAACGGACCTGACTTCGATTTCAAATCCTTTTCTCCAAAAGACTGTTTCATCTTTCCTTGGAAAATATTCTTAAGATTTCCCAGATAATATTTATAGATTAAAAAGCCGTACCAGACTGCAGCAAAAATTACAACAGCACTTAGGTAACTGCTCCATGAAATATTGGATAGCATAATTTTTAGATTTATTAATTGAACATTAAAAAAGTTTAAAAAAATCATCCTGTACATTTGATTGATTATAGCACAAAGAAACAGCGTATGCGGCCACACTGCAAGTACAACTTTTCCTGTACCCTTTTGTACCTTTGGTACATCTATAAAAAAAGGACGAACAGTAACTGTTCATCCTTAAATCTATAAAGTATAGAAAGCTTATTTATTTATCAATTTGAATCTGCTATGAAATAAATTCCAATCCCAGCTGCTTTCCTGCCTATTTTAGGAACATCCTGCATTTATAAGTGAAGCAGGGGAAAAAAGAAATCCTGCAGAAGGTTTTATAAAGAAGCAGAGATGCTTTTTGGACTTATTACAATCATCCTAACAGCTCTCCAGTTATAAGAAAAAGAAGGAGAACAGTATTGTTCTCCTTCTTTATGGATTATGTTACAGACTGCCTGAAAACAATCCTTACTAAACCTGTTACACGTTATTTTAATCTGCTCAGTGCATCCAGTAAAGGATGTTTTTTAAGAGACACAAATTTCGTGGTATAAATCAATGTTCCCTTATCGTCTGGATAGGTAGTTGTCATTTTCAGTACCCTTCCCTTAAATCTCTGTTCTATAACATCGTAAAAAATGGGAAGCCTGTCTTTTGATGAATACTGCTCCAGCAGTATATCATATTGCTCCCTGTTGTCAGCAGTATAGCTAATGTTTTTCAAATTCTTTCCTTCCCAGAGGGTATCCTTTACTTTAAAATTTTCATTAAAATGCAGATCAGCCCGGAAGTTAGTTCCATATTTCTTCTCGCTGAGACCTTTCCACGGGATTTTTTCGGTCTGCTGTTCCAAATCGCTTCCTATATCTTTAAAAAGCCCTCTATTAAAATCAATAAGATAATACCTATCTACAGACTGCGTGAGGCTGACCTTTCCATTAAAATCGTTTTGATCCAGCCGCATTATCTGCTGAATGGCTAGCTCTCCACTGACAAAAATACTGTCTTCAGGAAACTTAAAAATTCTCTGGCCATTATGCCAGCTTTCAAGAGAAATGACATATGCTCCTTTATTGGTGCTTTCTTGAAACCCTGTCTTAAGAAAAAAAAATGCAGCAATCACAGCGACAGCGGAAAAAATGGAAATTAAAAAAACTTTCATCTTAGTACCCCACACTATAAGTCCCATTTGAATAGACAATTGAATTGATGTTGCCGTTTTTGTTTTTTGCGAGAGGTAATCGACTATTACCTTGCATTAATTCTCCGGCTGTGTAAAACCAAAAATAATTGTTTGTATATACCACATTTCTGCCAGTTTCTGACCATCCTAATCCACCTGAATTACCAGTTAGACCACTGCCGACATGATATGCAGATTGTATATTATAGCTGTAATTATAAGCTCCCAGTGGGCCGTTATTATAAACTGTAAGGTTCTCATAAGACATGATATCAAATAACCCTAATAGATTTTGAGCGAGCGTCCATCTGTAAATAAGCCTTTCAAAACCTCCAATGCCAGTAATCTCTATACTGCCTCCAAAATCCGGACCACCTTCCGGAAACACCCTAACCATCATATATTCTCCTGGAGTATAGTCAGCTGTTTTGGCCGTGATTCGGGAATTCGGCTTAACTTGATGACTGTCTGCTGCATATCCCTCCGGCATCAGATATTTAACATCCAGCGGGTTCTTTTCCAGATGTTCCAAAATTGATTTACGCTCAGCCAGACTCAAACTGTTTTTATCAGGTGTCTTCATAAGCCTGATAATTGCCGCATCAGCAGAAGCCTGCGGCGATTCAGTTTCACTAGTACAGGAAAATAACATTCCTAAAACTAAAATCGAAATAATTCTCTTCATAATGTTTTAAAATTAGTAATTGGTTATTGCAAATTACACTATGTAATTTGTAAGTAAGAGTGTGAAAAATTAAAAATGGGTGGAACAAAAACTCAAAAAAAAAGTCTATTTTGTAAGTTTAATATGTAGTCTTTTAATTACGAGACAGTTATAAAAACGATATTTTTCAATGCATTATGCTGCTTACTGCTTTGCAAAGCAAAAAACAAGCGTAACTAATACACTTTATATGCGCCATACTTGTTAAAATGACCTAAAAAAAATGATGTACTATATTCCAGCTTAAAATTCAGCTGTAAAATAAAAGCCTCTGCAGACAGGTATTGTCCACAGAGGCTTCATTAGGTTAGTAAAATATATTTACCTCGATTTTATAGCCTTAATAAGTCTGGTATTCCTTCTGTCCGCTCTGGAATTCTGCAGAGATACCACAGCCCAGATGGCAGCAGGTATCCAGCCAATAAGTGTGGCCTGCAGGATCAGACACAGCAGGGCTGTCAATATCTTTCCTCTTAAAAGAAAAGACAGCGATGGAAAAAATATTGCAATAAGAGTCATCATAGTTCTTTATTTATAGTTTATCGTTATCCAGTGATCGTACCAGAAACAGCTGGATAGTTTGTCATTCACGAAAGTTTTAATTCCAGTAATTTAAATATTAGACTATCCAAAAGTGTTTTTGTTTCAATCCAAATCAAAAAAAATTACACAAAGTTCAATACGATCGTATTTTTTTAATCATTTTCTCCAGGGTCAGAATAGCCGTGTTCTTGTCGGTTTCCTCCGCATTATAAGACTTACTCCTCACCGACTGATACGACAAATCCCTTTTAAAAGCAGTGGACAGATGAGGTACTATCCTTTGGAAAACAAGACTCATCGATCTGGATTTCACTACGCGCGCCTCATCTGCAGCCCTTAGGATAATTCCGATCTGATCGGCCGACAAATCACACTCGAGTTTATTTTCCACTGTCCCTTTAGAAGCTAAAGCGTCACTGCGCTCCATTTTCTTTTCCAGATACAGCATCTCATATTTAAGCCACTGCTCCAGCACCATTTTAAGATGCTGTGCAGCAGGATTAAAAGTGATCGCATAATTGGAATCAATCTGTCCCAGTTCTTTAGAGTAATAAGACAACGTATTGAATTTCTGCTCCACACCTTCTCCTACATCAAGCTTACTAATGAGCCTTTCTTTGAGCAGGTTTACATACTGGGCGCTGTTAAAATTCAAACTGATAAGCAGGCGGTCAAAAGCGGAAAACACAGCTGAAGCATTTTCTGAATGTTCCAGACTCAGCACACTTTTCAAAAGCATTCTCTCATACCCAAGCTGGCGGAAAGTTACCCTGCTATTGGTATCACAAAGCCCTGCATTAGATAGCTCCTCAATTACAATCCCAAGTACAATCTGGTCCTGCTCGCTCTCACATTTGCTTTTTTTCAATTTTTTCAGTTTGAGTTCAAGCTCATTTCGAGACACCATCAGATAGGTTATCGGAACCCTTTCATCAAGACTTAAATAGTTAGAATAACGATTCTCCAAAAAAGACAGCAGTTCGTCAAGACAGCCGATAATGAGTTCAGCAGTCTCTGCCAGACCTGCAGCCTCAAATGCAGCAGTTTTACGGTTATCCACTACCGCATCCAATAGAAAAATTAAAGAGGAATGGTACTTTCGAATCAGAAGACGGATCTCCCTTTTCTTTCGAAGGGAGAATATTTCATTTTTAATTCGAATCTGAATCCTCCCGGATTCCTTCACTACATTTTCTGAAATAACTGCCAGATCAGTTTCTGACAATTGGCTGATAGCTGTTCTATTGGGATTAAGATGCTCCAATATCAAATTATCCAGCCATTCTAAAGGATAGGTTTTTCTCATCATCATTTTCATATTTTCATGGTAGTTAATAACCGAGGCTAACGATTCTTAAATCTCTGGGCAGTTTTCGAACGATACTCCGAGGGGGTGCAGGACATAGCTTTTTTAAAAAAGATACTGAACGAAGATGAAGAACTAAACTCCAGCTCATCTGCTATTTCAGCAATGGTATAATTAAAATCATCCAGCAGGTTTACAGCCTCCGCCAATACTGCTTCCGTTATAATTTTCTTAGCCGTCTTGCCTGTCACTTCCTTCACCATTCTATTTAAGTACTCAGAATTAACATACAGTACTCCTGCATAAAATTTCACACTATGATGTTTGCGGCAGTGAATGGATAAAATCGTTAAGAACTGCCCTGCCAATTTTTCGGCTTTTGAAATATGGAGCTCAGTGGCAGTAAAATACTTTGTATAAATAAGTTTCAACTCAAAAATCAGTAGATTAGAACTGATACGCCTAAGTTCCATTTCAAAATCACTCGGTCGCTCATTTTTTGCCGCTGCATAAAGCAGCCTGCAGACTAGTGAGAGTACTAAATAATCGCTTTCTTCCAGACTGATCTTTATAGCTTCCTGACCACTCAGATTTAAAAAAGAAGCCATCTCCTGCAAAGGAATACTTATTCTGTCTTTTTCTGAAGAAAACCTAATCAAATAAAACTGCGGCATATCCTGCGAATCCAATTCGACAACATTGCTTTTTTTGTACAGGATTAATAAATCGTGCGCAAATAGATCTTGAACTGCTTCTTTAGTTTGTATTTTTAATCTGCCAGACTTTATCAGTATTACAGCTGAATTACTTACTATAAAAGATTCTTTTTGACTAGATTTCACAATATATTTTTTAATGATATAAACCATTACTCCCATAAAAGGTGGTTCATTCATTTCGCTGTTAATCAAATCTTTCAGCATAACTTCTTATGGTTGAGGGATAGTTTAAAGAAACTGCCAATGCTAGTCATCAAAAAAATTTCGTACTGCGATATAGAATAAACAGTAAAGATTTAAAAGCATAGTGATATAGAGCAGATAGACCATAAACCTGGCATGCCCGCTTCTGGATCCGCTTAACAAAAAATCTTCTATTCCATTCCAGCTAAAAAGTCCTACAATATAATAAAGGCTTAAAAGATTAAAGAGGACAAGCAGTATATATAATATAATCGGCAGTTTCATTTATAAGCTAATCAATGTTAATTAGGTAATAAGCTAGATAAGCCTGTCCAATAATGCGATTATTGAAATAAGGGACACTTCATTAATCTCAAAGAAAGGCTTTGCATTTTTACTCCCTATAAGTATGTCCCAATCCTTATCCTTACGATCTTCTTCAGAATACAGCGAATACCTTGAAATTGAAGCTACTGTCAAAATAGTTTCAGTTTCTTCAGTGTTTAAAACCGCATCATCCAGTACATCTGCTTCATAACCTGTAATATAGTTGTTGGTGATACTGAATTCCTGCTGTCTATTAATTATAAGCTGTTGCAGAAAACTAATAAGTTTATTTTTTGCATAATGCTGCAAAACACTATTCTGGACAATTACGATCATACTGTTATCAGGATCATCCATTATAGCCTCCACCATTTCATCGGTGAAAGGTATTAGCCTGCCTGTTGTACTTCCGCTCTGAAATATATTTTCAGAAACAAATCTAATCTGAGCAGTTAGTTCAGAAACTGAATTAACAGGGTCGTACTTTTTACAGTAAATATCCAGAGCCTCATACAGTTTCTTGCCTTTTAAATCAAATGGGTTAGCTCGATTTGCAGGATACTGATTTTCAACAGCTGTTTGTTCAGCTGTACTTAATAAATTTTCTGCTGTTTCAAAATCTGCATTAGTAGAACATGAAATAAGAAAAACTGATGTGATAATGCATAATAAAATGGTTTTCATGATTAGTGGTTTGAATGTGAACAGGAATTTCTTCCCGAGTCCCTTTCATCCGGATAAGCAGAACTTTTCTCCAGCACCCTGCTGGAGGTTTTTGCTTTTGAATTCATGACAAATCTATCCTGCTTAAAAATCTCCCGCAAGTCTATATCTACGGATTTTCGGCATTTTAAGTACGGATTTTCGAGAAATCCATAGTACATTTCTCATAAAAACAAACTATTTTTCAATCGTTTATGTTATTTTTATATTTATTTAAAGTAAACTAATTCCGAGAATTATCCATTGCGGTTATAGAATTATCCCTGCATAATCTCCCTAACTCCCATACCAATGAAGAGACAAAATTTACTTTTATTATTTCTATTGTTTTATGGCGCAGTCTCGGCACAGAAAAGCACTTACAGCGCGCCCGATTCATTAAAAAATAAAGATTATGACTATCTGGATGATCGATTTTATGAACTTAAAAGAGACAGTTCGCGTGCATCCGTTTATGCATTTACTTTTTTATATAAAGCAAAAAAAGAGCAGAACTGGAAAGAAATCATAAACGGTTACCAAAACCTTATGCTGATCTCACCTGAAAAACTGAGGTTGACTTATACCGACAGCATGATTTATGTCTCGAAGAAATCAAAAGATGATGCACTTATCGGCTCTGCATACCTCAGCAAAGGCACTGCCTATTATGGAATGAAATTGCACCAGCAGGCGATGGATAATTATCTGACTGCAAATAGCTACATATCAAAAACTAAAGATCAATATCTTGTCCATAAAGTAAAATACTGTATAGCACTGACTAAATTCTATATTGGTTTTTATGACGAAGCAGTCTCACTTTTGCAAGAATGTATCGAATACTATAAAGAAAGAAATCCAAGACCTTATCTAAACACGCTTCATTCCCTTGGGCTATGTTACAACAAATTGGGAAATTACGGAAAGTGTACTGAAATAAATGAGCTGGGCTCAGTAGAAAGCAAAAGGCTGAAAATAGAAGAAATGATTCCTTACTTCAATCACTCCGAAGGAATCAATGAGTACTTCAAAAAGAACTACGGGGCATCCATTAAACATATCGAATCGTCAATGGAAACCATTAATAAAAATAATGATTTTGCAAATGAAGCTATTGGATACTTTTATATGGGAAAGAGTTACTGGTCACTGCAGCAAAAGGAAAAAGCTGCGCAATACTTCGTGAAAGTAGATAAAATCTTTAATGATAAAAAATATCTAAGACCAGATTTGAGACAGTCTTTTGAACTCATGATTAGCTATTATAAAACCAAAAAAGATATAGATAAGCAGTTATATTACATTGACCAGCTCTTGAAGGCCGATACACTTCTAAGAGAAACTAATCAATACATCATTGGTAAAATTCACAAACAGTATGATACAAAAGAACTCATACTTGAAAAAGAAAGAATAGCAAAAGAAAATGAGAGCATTACTGCAGAGCTGCTCTGGGAAAAATACTATGACCTTATTTTTGCAGGCATAATTTTGATATTGTTTATTGTCACAGTAACAATTACTTATCGTCACTACAAAACCAGAAAAACATATAGTAAAAACTATCAGATGCTTATGCAAGAGCTTGATACAGCCAAAGGCAGTACTAAAGCCAAAATAAAAAAAGCTCCCCTTAAAAATATAAGTCCAGATACGACCGCCCATTTATTAAAGCATCTGGAAAATTTTGAGAAGGAAAATAGGTTTCTGGAAAAAGACTGGAATCTCACCAGTCTATCCACTGCTTTTAAAACGAATCCAAAATATTTAGCCAGTGTACTAGATCATTCTAGGGACAAAGGTATAACCGAATATATTAACAGCCTTCGGATTGACTACATTTTATATCTGTTACGAAAGGAGTCAAAATTCAGGAATTACACTTATGCAGCACTAGCAGAAGAAGCAGGTTTCAGTACTACAGAGCGCTTTACTAAAGCTTTTTTGGCAAGTACAGGTATATCTCCAACATATTTCATTGAAAAACTCAAAAAAGAAAAACTCTAAATCTCCTATATAATAATGGCCTAGATTCAATTTACTTTTTACTTTTGCGCTGTAATTAAAAAAAACAGAAAACCATGAAAGATCTATTAGCAAAAATTGTTGCTGAAATCGAAACATTCAAAACAGAATCTGAATCATTATCAGAAAAAGGAGTTAAAGCTGCAGGAGCAAGAGCCCGCAAATCATCTTTAGAAATTGAAAAACTTTTAAAAGAGTTTAGAAAAGTTTCGATCGAAGAATCTAAAAAATAGTTTGTTTTTTTAAAAGTCCTTCCAATTTGCGAAGGACTTTTTATTAATATTCTATTTTTAAGATGTCGCTTTTCAAAACTTTATTAACAGATTAAAACTTTTTATATTTTTACAGGAAATTCGTAAAAAAACAATATGCAAAGAAAATTACTCTTTCAAGTTATAACTATCATTATAATCCTGACCAATTATAGCATCTCATCTGCTCAATGCTTTCAAGGAATAAGTGCAGGATATAATCATACCATCGCTTTAAAAGCAGATAATACAATTTGGGCATGGGGAGCAAATGTCTATGGAAATGTCGGTGACGGCACTACAATTGAAAAAAATAAACCGATACAAATTGGCAGTGATGCAAATTGGATTAGTATTACCTGTGGATGGTACAATACTCTTGCAATAAAATCAGATGGTACGTTATGGGGCTGGGGAGATAACTATTTAGGCCAGCTGGGCGATGGAACATATACCACTAGAATTTTACCGACCCAGATTACAAAAGATAGCGACTGGTCTAAAGTCAGCACACAGCAAAGACATACAATCGCGATAAAAAACAATGGAACATTGTGGGGATGGGGCCAAAACTATAACGGACAATTAGGAAACGGAACCCGAGATGATGAGAAAGTACCTATTCGAATAGGTTCAGCAGCGAACTGGTCTAAAATCAGCGCCGGTTATGAATCTTCTTTTGCTATTAAAATAGATGGAACACTTTGGGCCTGGGGCGGAAATGGTAATGGTCAATTGGGAGACCGCACCAATACCTTCAAAAAAGTACCAACTCAAATAGGTACAGATACTGACTGGAATATAATAGATGCTGGCTATGCTCATACACTAGCTATAAAATTAGATGGTACATTATGGAGCTGGGGGTTTAATCAAACAGGACAGCTTGGCAATGGAAGCACTAGTCTTGGAACTAATAGGCCTACAAAAATTGGTATTGCAAACGATTGGAGTAAAATTAGCGGAGGCTGGTCTCATAGTCTTGGAATAAAAAATGACGGAACTCTTTGGGCATGGGGACTAAACAGCAGCGGTCAGCTGGGAGACGGAACAAATAGCGACAAAAACCGCCCCATACAAATTGGAACGGAGAGGGACTGGGAAGAAATTAATGCAGGATGTTATTACAGTACAGCCAGAAAAAAGGATGGATCTCTTTGGGCATGGGGGCTTAATAAAAACGGGCAGCTTGGTGATGGCACCGCACTTAATAAAAACATACCGACGCTAATTAGCTGTCCCGTAACATTATCCGTTCCCTCCTACATTATTAAAAATAATGAAAGTATCAAATTGTATCCTAATCCTACTCCTGATAATTTAAATATTGATTCACAATATAGTATAATACAGACCGTGCTTTTTGATTCTAATGGCAAGATGATTAAAACAGAATCGCAGAACGCTCTTAAAGCGACTCTTAAACTTGAAGATCTCCCTACAGGAATCTACTTCCTAAAAGTCACAACCGATTTTGCATCTACTAGCCATAAAGTAATAAAAGAATAATCTAAAATAATTAAACTAAAGAATTTGTTTGCCTGTGTGATGAGGCATTTCAACTTAATTTGCAATTAAAAACTTGTAGAAGAGTAAAAAGCTCTAAAGAATCTAAAATAAATTTTATACCTAACATTACAATAGAATGATATTTTTTAAATAATTTTTATTGACCTATTAACTTAAAAAAATCTGAAAGCTTGACATTCTTTGCCTCACATATTTTATTTAATGTATTCACTGGAATATTATAGTTAACGTTTTCCCTATTAAGAGCAGTATTCTTTATTTTTCTTACAATACTTTCTTCTATCCCGTGATCTAAACCGAAGGCGCGCTGAGACTTATAAGATTCAATCCAGTTCTTATATATATAATTACATATTATTTTATTAGCATCGGTCATTATCGCAAAGAAAAGGCAATGCAAAAAAAATAATGCGCACGAAAATACGCGTTTTAATTTTTTTTGTTATATTTGTAATGAAATACATATTTTTGCGATACTTCATGAAAAATATTTGAAGCATTCGCTTTGAAACTTGCATTAAAAAACTGGAAAATTTTTAAGCGCGCAAGATGATAAGTGCCAATGCTCACGCCATATAAATATTGGCGTGGGCTCACTTGTTTGCGCGCGGGTCATTCCAGTACCTTTAATGCATTATGAGTCGAGAACAACCCACGCCATATATTTTTTCTACTCTTCTTTTCTTAGCAATTCTTCTTTATTTCTAATTTTCGTAGTCATCGTTTTTAAACCATGAAATATTACTGCCTGTGAAGTAAATTATTAAATATCTTTTTAAGCACAAAAAAGCCCTCTACCTCGTCGCCAAACTAGTATAGAGAGCCTTTAGCCAATTAAATTCCATTTAACTAACCAATCCCAATATTATGAATTATTTTTCATTTTACAAGGATGGAAAAGCTCTTTATTGCCTAATTTTTACAGGCATCCTGCTGTCTTTTTCACCTTTATCAGCCAAAAACTCCAAACGGATTTTCAAAACTTTTTTAAAACAGCATCAGATTCAGGGAACTGTCACTGATGGTAATTCGCCATTGCCTGGTGTTTCAATTACTGTAAAAAGCAGAACCAATTCTTCTGCAGTAACAGACTACAACGGGCAGTTCTCCCTCACTGCTAATTCCAACGATACGCTTGTCGTTTCGTTTATCGGATTTAAAAAAGCCGTGGTTCCTTTATTAGGAAAAACTAAAATTAACATTGTACTTCAGTATGATACTACAACTCTTCAGGAAGTACAGATAAATGCAGGATACTATTCGGTAAAAGAGAAAGCGCGTACCGGAAGCATTTCAAAGATCACCTCAAAGGATATAGAAAAACAGCCGGTCGGAAATGTTCTTGCGGTTATGCAGGGACGTATGGCAGGTGTTGAGATCATTCAGGACAGCGGATCTCCAGGCGGTGCTTTCCAAATCAAAATCAGAGGGCAGAACAGTCTTCGTACTGATGCCAATCAGCCGCTTTATATTATAGATGGTGTTCCTTATTCGACAGAGACTATCGGTTCCACTTTAACATCGGGAACCTTACCCACTATGACCAGTCCGCTGAATTCTATAAGCCCATCCGAAATTGAAAGCATTGAAGTTTTAAAAGACGCAGATGCAACAGCTATTTATGGCTCAAGAGGTGCTAACGGAGTAGTATTGATTACAACAAAAAAAGGAAAATCAGGCAAAACAAAGTTTAATATTAACTCTTCTACATCAATTGGTCATGCAACAAAGATGATTTCCCTGATGGACACCGCGCAGTATCTTGACATGCGAAAACAGGCGTTTGTAAATGACGGCATTACAATTTATCCTGCCAATGCATATGATGTCAACGGCACCTGGGATCAAAACCGTTACACTGACTGGCAGAAAGAGCTTATTGGGGGAACAGCACAAATCCTAAACCTTGAGGCTTCAGTTTCTGGAGGCACAGTCAAAACACAATATCTTTTAAGCGGTAACAGCCGAAGCGAAACTACTGTAGTTCCAGGTGATTTCAAATACAACAGAAGCACTGCCCATTTCAGTTTTAATCATATCTCGGAAGATGATAAATTCAGACTTAATTTTTCAGCAGTATATACCACACAGAGAAACTTTCAGCCCGGAACCGATCTTACACGAATTTCACGCCTTCTGGCTCCTAACGCTCCCGCTCTATATGATGCAGATGGAAACCTGAACTGGGAAAAGAACAGCTGGCAGAATCCTTTGGCTGCAAATGAATCTGAATTCAAAACCAAAATAAATGATTTGAATGCCAATGCACTGCTTTCCTATAACATTACTCCCGGCCTGCAGCTAAAATCAAGTTTCGGATATACCGACCTGCGTAATTATGAAACCATAACCCTGCCCTCAACAATGAATAACCCGTCATTAGGACTTGGCAGTGAAAGTTCTTCCATATACACCAATCTAACACTTAGAAGTTCGTGGATTATAGAACCCCAGCTAAACTGGAGTTTTACTATCGGAAAGGGAAAATTTGAAACATTGGCGGGCGGTACTTTTCAAAATCAGACTACTGACAGATTATTTCAGTCTGGGTTCGGATTTTCCAGTAACATTCTTATCAATGACCTGGCATCAGCGTCAGTAAAAGTTGTCGATTACAGCGATGTAACCATTTACAAGTATCAGGCTTTTTTCGGCAGGATCAATTACAATTATAACGACCGCTATATTATAAATGTTACTGCGAGAAGAGACGGTTCCAGCCGTTTTGGGCCAGGAAAGCAGTTTGCTGCTTTTGGTGCCGTCGGCGCTGCATGGGTATTCTCTGAAGAAACCTTTCTAAAAAACAATTCTTTATTAAGTTTTGGAAAATTAAGATTCAGTTACGGTATTACAGGCAACGACCAGATTGGTGACTACCAGTTTCTGGATACGTATGTTTCTTCTGCAAATCTTTATCAAGGAATTACAGGACTTCGCCCCACCCGTCTTTTCAATCCTGATTTCGGCTGGGAAACTAACAGAAAATTCGAAACAGCCGTTGAAATTGGCATACTGAAAGATCGGATTTTTGCTACAGGCGCTTTCTACTTGAATTCATCCTCCAATCAGCTGGTGGGTATACCGCTGCCTGGAACAGCCGGATTTACAACCCTCACTTCTAATCTGGATGCCGCGGTTCAGAACACTGGACTCGAATTTACCCTCAGAACAGTTAACTTGCAGCGCAATAATCTGGAATGGACATCCAGTTTTAATATTTCCGCTAATAGAAATAAACTTGTTTCTTACCCTGGACTTGAAATTTCATCCAACGCAAACCGCTATCTGGTAGGTGAATCGATAAAAATTACCAAACTGTACCGATTTACAGGCATCGATCCTCAGACAAATGCCTACACTTATCTGGATTTCAATAAGGACGGACAGTTCACAATTGCGGATAGGATGGATCTCGTGGATTTAAATCCTAAATATTTCGGAGGATTGCAGAACCAGCTGACCTACAAAAACCTGCAGCTTGATTTCCTTTTTCAGTTTGTCAGCCAGAAATCATTTTCATACACCCCAGCCACTCCTGGTACAATGTTCAATCAGCCGGCCGATTTAAATTATTTCTGGCAGCAGCCAGATAATACGGCGGGTTACCAGAATCTGACCACCGGAAGAAACAGTGTACTGAACACAGCATATTCCCGCTTCACCACTAGTGATGCAGCGGTGGAAGATGCTTCTTATATCAGACTTAAAAGCATCTCATTAACCTATAAGGTTCCGCAGGTTTTTTCTAAAGATGTGAAATGTGTCCTATATCTTCAGGGGCAAAACCTGCTCACCTTTTCCAAATTTAAGGGCGGAGATCCAGAATACAAGTTTGCAGGATACCTCCCTCCATTAAAAACTTATACCGCAGGAATACAATTAACATTTTAAAAGATAAGCAATGAAAAATATAATCCGAACTTTTATGGTCTGCTGTTTCACATTTATACTGCTGAACTGCGATAATTTCGTTGATGTAGAACTGCCTTCTTCGCAGCTTACAGGGGTGAAAGTCTTTGAGAACATTAAGACTGCCGAGGCAGCTATGGTCGATATTTATTCCAAAATGCGGGACACTGGCATGTTCTGCGGACTGTCATCAGGCCTGTCTGTCAATATGGGACTTTATGCCGATGAGCTCACTAACTATACTACTGCTGTAGAAACGGGAGCTATTTATGCCAATGACATGCTTCCCACAGCTGGAGCAACAAGCACATTCTGGAATGACAGTTATCATCAGATTTACTGCAGCAATGCCGTTATTGAAGGACTTGAGAAGTCTATGGGAATCCCTGAAAAAGAAAGTGGCAGATTAACTGGAGAAGCACTTTTTACACGCGCTTTAATCCACTTTTATCTAGTTAATATTTTTGGTGACATCCCTTATATTACTGTGACAGATTATGAGAAAAATAAACGTGCAGAAAGAACCGCTTCAGAAATTGTTTATACAAATATTATTAAAGATCTGGTCAAAGCTGTATCGCTGCTTCCGGCAGATTATATCTCTGCAGATCGTGTCCGTCCTAATAAAGCTGCCGCCCAGGCTCTGCTTTCCAGAGTTTATCTTTACCATGGAGACTGGGCAGAGGCATCCAATGCAGCATCAGCTGTTTTGAACAATCCGCTGTATGTATGGGAAAGCAATCTCGATCTTGTATTTTTAAAAGGAAGCCCTTCCACTATCTGGCAGCTCATGCCGAGAAGAACAGGGAACAATACCGATGAAGGCATAAGTTTTATATTTAATTCGGGACCTCCTGCAACCAGAACACTTAGCACTCAGCTGCTCAATGCATTTGAAATAGGTGATCTCCGAAAGACAAAATGGACGAGAACAATCAGCTCCGCTTCAAGTTCATGGACGCACGCCTATAAATATAAAAAAAACAGCAATACAGGAAACAGTGTAGAATATTCAATCGTTCTAAGAACTGCCGAACAGTATCTCATCCGCTCTGAAGCTAGATCTAGACAGGGAGATTTAATAGGAGCCAAAGAAGATTTAAACAAGATTAGAAATACTGCGGGACTTGGTGATACTCCTGCAACCGATAAAGAAGCTATAATAAAAGCAGTCCTCAATGAAAGACGTGTTGAATTTTTTACCGAATACGGGCATAGATTCTTTGATCTTAAACGCACTGGAAATCTAGATGCTGTTTTAGCAGTTTCTAAATCAGGATGGAATTCTACAGACAGCTTGTGGCCGATTCCCGAAAAGGAGCTTTTATCAAATCCTTTTCTGAAACCGCAGAATCCTGGCTATTAAAAAAATGAAAAAGTATATAAAATTTGTTTGCAGCAACATTTCTGTAATCATGTTTGGATTAGTAACCTGTCCCGCTCTGGGGCAGGATCTAATTCAAAGACAGCTTACCAAAGAAGATTATAAATTATGGAGCAGGCTTCAGTCTGACAAAATCTCCAGCCAAGGCAAATGGGTTAGTTACTATCTCAAGTATGAATCCCGCTATGACACTCTTTTCGTTAGAAGTACTAATTCGGATATCTCATATTTTTTTCCTGAATTTTATGACGGCAGATTCGCAAATGATGAATTTTTCGCCTGCCTGAATAAGAACAAAGAACTGCAACTATTGAATCTTGTTGACGGAAACAGCCGTAATCTTTCTGGTGTAAAAAAATTTGGTTTTGATTCACATGGGAAATTTTTAATTACACTGGAATACCTTACCGATAAGTCTTCAGCTCTGTGTATCCGTACAAATGCAGGAAAACTCCTGAAACAAATTGAAAATATTATCGATTATCAAATAAGTCCGAATGGAAGAACAGTACTGTACGCAGTACGGAGGAATAAGCTCTCAAGCCTAGGACTTATTCAATTATCTCCTAAATTAGGTGTGGAAAAAATAATCACAGCTGATGTTACCGCAATTAAAAGTTTCACGTGGTCAAAGGATGGAAATGCCTTGGCATTTTATACAATTGACAAAAGCAACACAGCTGTCTGCTTTTATAGTGTCTTTGAAGCAAAATCTTTCTTTTTGACAAATCTGCCTCAAGCCAGTTTTGAGAATAAAAAAATATATGAAGATAACATCCTTCCTTTAAAAATCTCAGATGATAATTCAGCTGTATTTTTCAGCTGTAAAGACACCCTACCTAAAAAAGTAAAAACTGATATTGCAGAAATATGGAAAACCGATGATAAATACCTTTTTCCAGAAATTGTACTTGCACAAAACTTTAAAAAGTCTTCTCTAGCCGTATGGCAGCCTCACACCAAATACGTAAATTTATTAAGCACTGAAAAATTACATTGGATTGCTTTAACTGGTGCACAGAAATTCGCCGTAGTGGCAGATCCTACCCAGTACGAACCACAGTTTGACCTGAATGCTCCGATGGATTATTATCTTATGAGCACAGCTGGCGGAAAAAAGGAATTACTGGCTTCTAAGCAGTCGGGCCTATCTTATCATATGAATTTTTCGCCCTGCGGGCGTTATATCTGTTATTACAATAACAGCAGCTGGATACTTTACGACATTAAGGAAAAAAAACACACTAATATAACAGCAGGAATTAATAGTAATTTTCAAAGCATAATTGAAGAAAGCTCAAACAGAAAAATAATACCATATCTTTTTCAAGGCTGGTCTGAAGATGTTAAATCAGTATTGCTTTGCGACCAATATGATATCTGGCAGATCAATCTCGATGGAAAACCAGCAGTCAGACTTACAAATGGAAGAGAAAAACAAATTAGATACCGTCTAGTTTCAGCGACAAAAAAGAACTCAGATAGAACAAATTACTATGGATCAAACAGTGACGTTTATGATACAAGGAGTAAGATAATTTTAGAAGTTTATGATACTAAAAGCGGGAGTTCAGGTTATGGTGTTCTTGATAAAAAAAGAATCAAACTGCTGTATTTTAATAATGAGAAAATCAGCCGCATCATTAAGTCCGCAGAGAATGATTCTTATATTTTCGAGTCCGAAAAATTTAATCAGCCTCCAAGAATTATATTCAAAAAGGCAGATAGTAGCGAGCCCTCCGTCTTATTTCACAGTAATGAGCAACAAAAACATTTTTATTGGGGAAGTTCGGAATTTATTACTTTTGAAAATTCAAAGAAACAATCGGTTAAAGGCGCATTATTTTATCCTGCTCAATATAATCCGTCGATCAAGTATCCTATGATCGTATATATTTACGATAAGCTGGCACAGAAAGTTCATACCTATGAGAATCCGAGTTTCAAAAGCGGTTTTGGATTTAATATCACGCACTTCACGGCAAACGGTTATTTTGTGCTACTTCCCGATATAGAATATGAAATAGGCAATCCCGGCTTATCCGCTTCAGACTGCGTAGAAAGTGCCGTAAAAAGCATTAATCAAAGAAGATTAACCGATCCTAAAAAAATTGGATTAATCGGACATTCCTTCGGCAGCTACGAATCCAATTGCATTTTAACCGAAAGTGGTATTTTTGCCGCTGCGGTAAGCGGCGCAGGGATTTCGGATAACATCAGGGGCTATTTTACCGTAAACAGCGAGTTTAATAATGCAGAGGCGTGGAGATTTGAAAACCAGCAGTACAGGATGGGAAGTTCATTATATGAGAATAAGGAGGCTTACATCAGAAATTCTCCTCTTCTCAATGCCGAGAAAGTTAATACTCCCATTTTACTCTGGACAGGTAAAAATGACAACAATGTACAGCCTGAACAGTCGACAGCTTTTTTTCTTGCCCTTAGGCGGTTAAATAAAAAAGCCATCATGCTGCAGTATCCAGAAGAAGGTCATATTATAACATCCCCCGCTGCACAGCAAGATCTAAACCATAAAATTATGCAATGGTTTGATTATTATTTAAAAGGAGATAAAGCAGATGACTGGATGTTTATTACTGATAAAGAAAAAACTAGTTTTATGCATCAATAAAATAATATGCGGCCTACAAGGCCGCATACTTTAAAATGATTGAATTAATCAGGTTTATACAGTGTAATACTGCATTGATCCTGCGAATTTAGACGAAAAACTTGATTGTTTTGATCGTCCATACATAGATGCCCATTATTAAAAGTGGTACAATCAACTGGAACTTCCTCACAGTCTGAGGACGAATTATTAATTTTAATTCTCTCAATAGTTACTGCTCTTTTTAAAGCAGCATCTTTATCTGACTGGGTGCTTATTGCACCTGCGCTGGCAAGTACAAATACTGCCGCAGGCAGAATCATTTTTGCAATTGTATTCATAATAAAATAGTTTTAGGTTTGATCTACTCTTTTATACAGGTTTTCAATCGTTAGCCCTGCTATCGGCCAATAGGCTATTATGGTTTAAGTTTAAGTTTAAGATTTCTATCGAGTTTATAGCGGTACAGTGTCATGCCCGCAATTACATATACATTGTTTCCTTCGACCAGCATATCACTCATCTTAGAGCCGTCCTGGTCATAGATATAAAAACTGGAGACATATGATTTTTCTTTAAGATTATAAACATCTACTATAGATGCAATATCCCACATTTCTTCCGCTTCATACCTCCCCATGAGAGATGAGTTAACAAAAAGCTGATTACCTCTTACTGCAAAGATTCTATTACCGGCAGTTACTGCTGAGGCGAGTTTACGTACTCCAGTTTTTTTAATCAGAACAGGTTTTACAGCAGCCTTTGAAATTGTATCAATAGTTTTTCCCCTGAAACGTAAACTGAGATCAGAATCTGTAACTATAAATTCATTGCGGTAGTAGTAGACATAAACAAATGTACCGCTCTGCGCACTATAGCCCATCATACCATCAGTGTCAAAAAAACCGTCAATCTGTTTCTGCAGCAGATCAGTGTGAAGCATGCGCTCCATGCCTTTTTGACGGAACGAAAACAGTCCAAGCTCGTTCTCACCTGATTGTCTTAGCTGTGTCCTGAAAGCTATGCTGGATGAGTCAATTACTGCAGCTTTGGAAAAGTAATAACCGTTATCTTTCATTACTGGTTCTGCTTTCCAATCTGCTATTTTACCTCTGTAGATTATCGGTACTGTACCGTCCATAACAAAGAAGTAAGGAGCAGCTATCTTTACCTGAACCGACTGGAATCGTATGTTGCTGCTTTCCAGCTGGATCTTAATTTCCTTTCTGTTTTTCAGTGCTGAATCATAAGAAAACAGATGCAGTGGAGCAAGACGGTCTCCAATGTAAATGTTCCCTCCGCTGCTACCTGCAAAGTATAGCGTATTATTATGGAGCTTTGCTTCATTTACCTTATCACAGGATCTGTTTACAAATCTTCGTATAAAGGGATTTTCTTTATAAATCAAATAATCAGAAGACCATTTCATCACGGATAGCACTACAGCCACAGTACAAAAGATCACCAGCAGTTCTAAACTTGTCTTTTTTAAATCGCTACGATGCAGCAGTAATCCAGCAGCTGCTACTACAACGCACATAATGTTAAACACTAGATGTTCTTTCCATCCCATCTTTTCTAGAATACCGCCACAGGAGCATGGAATGCTAGGACTAAAATTTAGAATAATAAAAATATAGACCGTAAAAGATGCCATTAATATAAAAGCAAAAATTAAAGCCACCGACCTGTATTTTGGAATAACGAGTAGAACAGCAACTGCAAGTTCCGCTGTTAAAATTCCGTATGATACCAGTCCCGCATAAGCCCCTATAATGACAGACTGTCCAAGCTGCGCCTGAAAATTATCAAACTCCAGTATTTTACTTACCGCCGCGTAAACAAACAGTGAAGCAAAAAAATAACATATTACTTCGATGATTATTTTTCTTATACTTGTACTCCACTTCATAGTCTTTGATTTAAAATAAAGAGTTCTATATCACTGTTTCACTAATGCTATACAAATTTAAAAACGTAAGATTTATCATTCGTTATCCAAAACAGATATAAATTTTTCAAAAACAGACTTAATGAAATAAAAATAGCTGTAAAATATAAACGCGCTGTAAATCGGCTAGATTTGCAGCGCATCCAGCACAAAAAAATACAGACAGCCTAAACTGCCTGTATTGAAATCTAAAAAAAAAATCAATTCTGCACTACGTAAGAACTAAACCCTTTAACAGCAAAATCAAGACATAAATTAAATGCTGCCTGTCCGCGCAGCTGAGCAGTTCCGCCCATAAGGATGGAGGATAGTTTTGCCTCATCATCTTTATATTTCCTTACATTCTGAAAATATCCCGTCACGCCATTATAAGCGCCAAAAACAGTTCCTTTTGTAGTATCAGTTTGCTGTGTGGGATGGCTCATAGCATATTCAAAAACATTATCTACCATATTATTAAAACAGGCCGATAACTGCTCATTTCTTCCTTCCTGCAGTTTTTTCAATACTTCCCTGCTGGGTGCCATTGCATGCTGGATAAGTTTTTTAACTTCTTTATCTGCTATGCGGCTTCTTGTCCAGTAATTAAAAACGGCTTCAATACTGCCAGCCATTGTATCACAAATACCCATTACTTTATGCGCCTGCGCCAACCTGTCTTTTCCATTTGAAGTATGGCGAATACGCACCGTATTGGTTTTAGACTGCATGGCTGCGTTAAGTGTGTTGGCGCATACAATTCTAATTGGAGTAAAAGCTGCCGTAATGCTCCCGCTTCCGTCATGTGAGGTGGTAAGGAAAAGATACTTTTCAATCAGATCATCTTTTCCTACGCGGATATAGTCAGGCAGTTTTGCAGTGATAAAAATTTTCTCGCCATTTCCCAAAGCCCCAGCGGTTTCGTATAAAATCCCGTCACCGCCCACTATACTGTCAAAAAAAGAAAAAGCATCCCTGTTCTGCACGATATGGTAATCTTTTCCCACCACACCAAGCACCGTATCATTATCAGTGCGTACCGTACTGCAGTAATCTGGTATATCAAGCCTCCCTGCAGTAATAAAGTCCTGCGTTACAATTGGAGCAGAAGGCGTAAAAAGCCTTCTTTTCTCCACTTCAAAATCCAATCCTGCATGCGCTATTGCTTCGGCGCTTGTCGGGTACTCTTCCACTAACTGCCCAAGATTGTGCCATGGTTTTTCCTTCACGCTGAAAAAACTGTGTCTCCCTGTCTGATCATTAAAATAAATATGATGTGCCATGATTTCTGATTTTTAAGTTAAACATTCATTAAAAAGGCACTTCTTCTCCAGCCTTATTATTTCCCTTCTTAACAGCACTTCTGCTGTTTCCCTTCTGCACTTTAACCGCACTTTCATCAGCATCAACAACTGCTTTATCACTGCTTCTTTTTGCAAAAGCAAGAATATTGATTGCATTAACATGAAAATCAATGCTTCCGATCGGATTGCCTTCATTGTTGATATACACATGCATACCTAATCTTCCATTTAAAAGCACCACCGCCCCTTTTTTAATCCACTGCCCCGCTTTCACAGTAATCCAATAAGAGCAGTTAATAAAAGTCGTCACCTGTTTAAATTCTGAATCTCCTGCTGTCTTATAACGGTCATTAACCGCTATACTGAAACTCAAAACTTCTTTTTCTCCCACTCTGCGCACTACTGCATCTGCCGTAACTCTTCCTGTAATTTCCATAACTTTAAAATTTAAAAATGAATAAATATTTAACCACCGATTAACACTATGAATAGTTTTAAATCATATAAAACATAATCAGTAACGATTGATCCGCTGTTCCCCTTACTCCCGCTCCGCTCCCTTAAAAAAAATTGTTTTCAAAAGAAAAAACGAAAAAAAAGAAAGCAGAGATCAAGCGGTAGTTAAAGGATGCGGAGTGCTATAAGTCCCGAAGGGCTGACGCAAGGAACTGGAGTCTGTTATGCGCATGCAGCAGACAGCTGGCGCTATCTTGGCTGCCCTTTTTAGCCGTTTTGAATGAAAACAGTACATTAACAAACGGCTCTTTTTTAAACAGTATTCACGCTTACTGCCATTCAGACAAGCATATTTAAAATCCAGCCTTAAAATAGAACCAGTCCTGAAAGTCTGAAACAATATGCGCCTTCAAGTATCTGCTCGCCGGAAAAGGGTTAAAAAGCCGAAAACTAATTTTCGGCTTTAGCATGCTTCCTGCTTTTCAGGCGTTTTTTAATCTGATACAGATTCTCATTGAGAAGTTTCAGAATCTTTTTGTGATGCGGTGACGATTTATTTTTATTTCCCCTGCACTGCACGATTTCCAGTGAGGGCAGCGCCACTTCTATAGTCTCGACAGGAATATTTTCATATTTAGCCGAAAGAATAAGCGAGCTGCTCTTTTTATAATATTCATTTGTAAATACGCAGTGGCGCAGCGTATCGCCCTCGTTGAGAAAATCACGCACGCTTTCTATTACATTGATGCTGAGATTTTCCTTTGTGAACTCCAGTCCGAAGAACTGCTTCTTATCCTGCTCATAAGAACCCTGCGCCTGCTGTATTTCAGCCCGAAGCTGTTTAATATGCAGGCGTCTCTGAATAATGCGTTTCCTGTCCACTAGCCTGTCATGCTCCTGCTCTAAATTTTCGGGGCAAACATTACTGGCGTTATTCAAATCCTTTTTAAACCATCTGAGCAGACTGATGTAATCTTCCCACATGGTAAAATCTGTTATCTTATAATTGTTCTTCGCGCAGGTTTTTACCGCCTGCCAGTTCTTTATGATATACTGCGAGTGCGACACCAGATAATGATGCAGAAAATCGGTCTGACCATTCTTCAGCAGTGTTTCAGCATGCGAATCTTTAAGCAGCGCCGTAAAAAGAACCTGCGGTGCTATGCCGTAAAATTTTCCTTTGAAACCGTTTCTCTTAATCACAGGAAGTGCCTTTGTGCAGGAATAAATCTTAAAAGGATTGATGCGGTATTTGGGAGAACTTTCAAAAGTTTTAGGTTTAATTTCAAGAGGGCTGTAATATTTCCATGCATCAGAACTGCTTGAAAAAACATTGGTGCTCAGCGAAAGGGTGCGCACCTCCCCTTTTGGATTAATCCAGTGCTGCATGACTTCCTTATGAAAGTAGGTCGGCAGGAATTTCTTTTTCATGTTCATGTGCGAACACATGATGCGCACAACCTGAAATCCGCCGCAGACCTGCAGCACTGCCCAGTATTCTATTTCCTTAAAATGCGACTGATTGTAATGCTGCATTCTGAGTTTCCCCCTGCACGCCGTGCAGTTCATGTACTTCTGACAGCAGGCTTTCTGCGCATCAGGTTTCCAAGCATGCGTGCACTGCAGACAGTGGAATTTTCCCCTAGAGAGCACGCCCCATTTCAGGAATATATTTTTCTCCGCCCACAGCTGCATCTTATCCGTTACAGGAGCAAGGGCTGCGCTCAAACCTGAAATCTGCTTTTCGATGATGGTTTTAGGTATCATAGGTCAAAGAGCGTTAAGGTTTGCGGCTGTTTTTTTGATGCATGAGCGACTTTTTTGGGAACAGCGGTATTCTGCACAGCGGCGGCAGTCTGTTCAGGAGAAGTATTCTGCAGAGCGGCACTGTTTTCATCAGCAGAAATGCCCTGCGCAACCAAACTATCCTGCGCAACGGAAATCTTTTCCTTAACTGAAGCATCCTGCGGCACTTCAGGAGCGGCAGTAAACAAATCATGTTCAGCAGACTGTCTTACAACAGCTCTGCCGCTTACAGGCAGCGGCTTTCCGATGGTATCATCGGTGTAATACTTAACAGCCATGTCAAATATTTCCTGATTGTCAAAGGCGCACAGCCCTGTCTTTTTTACCTCTCCAAAGATGTAATTGATACAGCTCTCCAAATTTTTGGATTCTTTAGCGTAATGCTGTGCAAAGTCTCCGTCACTCTGCGCTGTCTGATTGAGGTAATTTTCAATAGCGGTCTTAAATTGGTCTGAACCTTTCATAACTCATTTCTTTAGGCTTAAACATCTACTCGCTTCCCTTAAGTCCCGCTCCGCCCTAGAAAACTGTTTTCAAAAGAAAAAACGAAAAAAAAGAAAGCTCAGATCAAGTGGCCGCTAATGGATGCGGAGTGCTATAAGTCCCGAAGGGATGACGGAAGGAAACTGGAGTCAGTTATGCGCATGCAGCAGACGGCTGCCACTAACTTGGCTGCCCTTTTTGTCCGTTTTGAATGAAAACAGAACCTTGTACGAATATATTGCAATTGATCTACCGAAAACTAAAAAACAGATTTCGTAAACAAATTCTCCTAAAATTATCATTTACTGCAATAATTAAAAAGAAAAAAAGATACTTAAGAAGAAAGGACAGATTAAGGAGAAGTTATAAGAATAACTAGGAGCAATACATTCTAAAAGTATGACGAAAGTAAATTGAATAGGTTATGTATATGTAATAGACCTCTTGTTATAATTGCTTATAATTTTGATTGTTAAAAATGAAAAAAAAATTATCTATGTTAACTTTTAAAGAAATTCTTTTTATTAAAATATTCAAATCCTATATCTTATAATTTCATATTTTTAAATAAACCTTATACCAATACCCAACAGAAACTTAGCAATAAACTCCTCGAAAATACTGTCATAAAAAAGCGAAAAGATTTTTACTTATATTTTTATATTATAAATCAGTGTTATTATTTTCCTACGTATCTTAGCATTTTAAATTAGAAAATGGATTTAGTAAGTAAGTTTTGGGGATTTTGCCATACACTCCGCCACGAGGGTGTTGACTATAGTGACTACATAGAGGAACTCACATATTTAATTTTTTTAAAAATCGCTGAGGAAAAGAGAATTATGATTCCATTAGGTTGCTCGTGGAATGATCTGATTATTCATGATAAAGAAAACTTATTAATTAAATATAACGAGGTACTAAATGAATTAAGTACAGAGAAAAGTATTTTAGGAAATATTTTTAGCCAACCAATGGCAAAAATAAGAAGTTCACAAAGTCTTAAACGGCTATTAACACTAATTGATCAAATTAATTGGTCAACCTATAATGAGGATGTTTTAGGCGCCATGTTCGAAGGCTTGCTAGAGAAAGCTGCTAATGAAAGTAAGAAAGGTGCAGGTCAATATTTTACACCTCGTCCATTAATTGATTCTATTGTGAATGTTATGCAACCAAATCCATTTGAAAGCGACACATTTAAAATGTCAGATGTTGCGTGCGGTACCGGAGGATTTATAATCTCAAGTTATGAATGGTATAAAAAAAATAAAGACCATAAACAATTATCGAAAGAACATAGCGAAAAATTGATTAATGAAACGTATTTCGGTCAAGAGCTCGTTATAAGGCCAAGAAGAATGGCACAAATGAATCTATTTCTACATGGATTAAATCCAAGTATAAAATTAGGAGACACTATTTACGAGCCATTCGACAATATACGCTACACTTGCATCCTGACAAATCCCCCTTTTGGCAACAAGGGTTCAAATCAAATACCAGAAAGAAAGGATTTCCAAATCAAAACAAGCAATAAACAACTAAACTTTATACAACATGTTTTAAGTAGTTTAGATATTAAAGGACGTGCTGCAATTGTTTTACCGGACAATATTTTGTCAGACGAAAAAGCCGTTGAACTTTGGAAAATCTCGTTTACAAAATATAATATACACACTATACTAAAGTTACCTAATGGCACATTCTTGCCATATACAAATGTTAAAGCTGTTGTGATTTTTATAGAAAAAGGCATACAAACAACAGACACGTGGATTTATGACGCTAGAACAAACGTCGAAAGTATTACTAAAAAAGGCAGACCACTGACTCATAATCACTTTAAAAATTTTCTAGATTGTTATGGATCTAAACCAAATGGTAGTTGTCCTAGTAGAAAATTAAAATCTGACATAAGATTTCGTAATTTTAAAATTGATGAAATAAAAAAGCGAAATTTTAACCTAGATATAAACTGGATCGCCGACAATCAAAATTTAGAAAACGAATATTTTGAAATTGACGACATTACAAATGATGCAATTATTGAACTTGAATCAATTATTGAAGGACTTAAAGAATTGTCAAATATGTTAGATGATACCGATGAATAAAATTTTACCTAGGCATTGGGAGTTAATTGAGCTTGGTGACTTCTGCAACATGTTTTATGGCAAATCTCTATTAACAAAAGAGTTGGTAAATGATGGTTTTCCAGTATATGGTGCAAATGGCATTATTGGAGCTTTTTCAGATTACATGTTTGAAGATTCGAAATTACTTATCTCTAGTAGAGGATCTATGAGCGGAATAACGCATATTACATTACCAAAATCGTATGTCACGTCAAACTCAATTGTAATAGAATCATTAGTTCCCAAAATTACTAACGAATATTTAAAATTCGCAATAGATTCAACCGAGAAAAATAATATAATAACTGGATCGGCTCAGCCGCAAATTACAATTCAGAATTTAAGACGGCTGAAAATTCCTATTCCACCAATTGACGAACAAAAGCAAATAGTTAGCTTACTTAACAAGTCATTAAATAAAATTGACTCATTTAAAACAGCCCGCGAATCAATACCCCAAGCTATAATACAAATTAGGAAGAAAATAATCGATGACGCTGTCAAGGGCAAATTGTCAAGAAATTTTCGTAACAAACTTGTCAATTATAAAAAAAGCTCAGAATTAGTTGAAGAATTAATATCTATTAGAATTAAAGACAATCCAAAGGTAAAACTCAGTAAAAAAATTATTCCTAACTCACAAAAACTACAAATTCCTGAAACTTGGACTTGGTCAAAATTGATAAACATAGCTGATGTGGTTGGCGGTATAACGAAAGGAAAAAAAATCATAAGTAACGAAACAATCCTACTACCGTATTTACGAGTTGCGAATGTTCAAGACGGATATTTAGATTTATCTAGCATCAAATATATTGAAGCATTACCCGCTGATCTAAGTAAATACAAATTACAAAGAGGAGATATTTTATTTACTGAAGGTGGTGATAGAGACAAATTAGGAAGAGGTACTGTTTGGAATGACGAAATATATGATTGCATCCATCAAAATCATATATTTAGAGCCCGAACCAACCCTAATTATATTAATCCTTACTATATCGGAATTTATACTAAATCAGAAACAGCCAAAGAATATTTTTTCAACAATGCAAGTCAAACAGTAAACCTTGCCTCTATCAACTTGACAGCCCTATCTAATATATCTATACCTATTCCGCCTATTGATGAGCAAAATTATATTTGTCAAAAAGTAAATAACTTATTGCAAGAACTCATTAAAATTTCAGAAAGCCACAATAAATTTTGCGGACTATTAAATCGTATTGAAAGATTGATTTTTGTTAAAGCCTTTAACGGCGATTTCTCTTATAGCAATGTTCACGATAATGACACAAAACATTTGATTGAAAATATTAAGGATTTTGCTGTTAATTTTAAAGCTAAAAGCCAAAGAAAAAACCTTCCAAATCATAAGGAACAAAGCTCTGAAAATAAAGAAAACTTAATAAAAGTTCAAAACAATATAAGTATGCTTGTGAAAAATGTAAACAGTAATACATCAAACACTAAAATTAAATCAAACAAACAGATGAAAGTTAAACCTGTAGAAACTTACAATGAATTGATTGAATGTCTTGAAAAACTTGGAGGTGAGGCATACCCCGAAGCTCTCTTAATTGCAGCTTCATTGGAAGATGATGTAGATTTATTTTACGATTTATTAAGGGACGCAAGAGATAACGAAATAGTGATTGTACCTGTTGGGCATATTGGAAAAATTAAAAAGATTAGAAATGAGATTAATTGAATTGAATATCAATAGTCAATGGAAAAATCTAGCTGGTTTTTCAATCAAATTTAATTCTAACAATGACATAGTTGTTCTTTTAGGTAAAAACGGATCGGCTAAAAGTAACTTGTTAGAAACCTTAATCAAAATATTCCGAGACGTTGATTTAAGAACTCCTAGTCTATTTTCATACACTTTGGCATATAAAATTAACGGAAGTGTAGTAAATATAGAGGCCGAAAAAGGAAAAGTTGTAAAAGGAAAAGTTGATAATGTACCAGTTTCACATTCTGACTTAAAAAATTCTTGGACACCCAAATACATAGTAGGATATTATTCAGGAGCATCAGATAGATTTGAAGAAATTTTTCAAACCCACGATAAAAATGCTCTAAAAAACACTTTGCATCCTATTAAACCTGGTGAGAAGCTTTCTTTTAGAAGCTTTATATTGGCCAGACCTGTTCATGGTCTTTTTGCACTTCTTTCATTCTATTTATCATTTGATAAGGAAATTGTTCATTTTTTAGAAAGTTATCCTCGAATAGAAGACTTTGATTCGGCGCTTATCACAATAAAAAAACCTAGCTGGGCAAAGAAAGGTGCATCCGCAGATGATTTCTGGGGCGCGAAAGGCCCCGTGGGTGACTTGTTAAATAGCATTCTAAAACACAGTATGGCTCCATTTACCAGAAAGGTTGTCGTCAATACTGATTTTAGACGTCGAGAAACACGTGAACTTATTTTTTTACATCTGCCAGATCTTTCTTCTTTGCATAATCTCTCATCAGAATATGGAAGTGATCCAAGATCATTTTTCCAAGCGCTAGATACCATGAGATTAAGTGATCTTATTGAAGATTTCAAAGTAAGAGTTAAAGTAAAAGGAGCTAACTCAGCTATACATACTCGACAGCTGAGTGAAGGTGAGCAACAGTTATTAACAGTTCTTGGATTAATGAGGTTTACGCAAGATGCGGAGTCACTTTACATCCTGGACGAACCTGATACCCATCTTAATCCAGCATGGGGGCTAGATTATCTAGAAAAACTACGCATAATTGGAGGAATTAATAAAGATAGTCACACTATCTTAGCAACTCATGATCCATTATTAGTTGCTGGATTATTAAAAGAAGAAATTAAAGTTTTATCACGATCTGATGATGGAAAAATAACCGCAACCCAACCTGAAGATAGTCCACGAGGAACGGGTGTAGCTGGAGTATTAACAAGTGAATTGTATGGTTTGGAAAGTCAGCTTGATAAATTTAGCTTAAAGGTATTAAAGAGAATATACGAAGTTTCATTATTAGAAAATTATCCCCAAAAGAAAGTGCATTTAATGCGACTAAGAAAAATTGTCCCTGGATTAAACGCGACAGACATCTCTCCTGACCCATACAGAAACATCGCTAAAATAGCCTATAAAGAAGCCGTTGATTTAGTCATTAATTCGGAAAACATTAGTGAAGTAAAAATTAAAGCAATTGAGAAATTATCTTCAATGCTTTACAAAAAAGCAAGTGAAATATGATTTATATAAACCCCACTCTAATCAAAATTCCACATGAATGGGAGAAACAAGCTTCAAAACTTAAAAAAGAATTATATTTAAAAGATATTGATCAAAGAACTGCATTTATAAACAGCAAACGTGAGGAATCATGGGGACATCCAGACATTTTAAGTTCGCTTCGAAAAATAGTTGGGAACAAGTGTTGGTATTCGGAAGTTGACCTTACAGGTGCTGATCCAAATATAGATCACTTTCGTCCTAAAGGCAAAGTTCGGGAAATAGATATAGATTCATTAAAAATATCTAAAAATGAGTCAGTAGGATATTGGTGGCTTGCTTTCGATTCTGGTAACTTTAGACTATCAAGTATGCATACTAATCAAAGAAGGGTTGATGAAAATACTGATGGCGGTAAGTGGGACTTTTTTCCCATTGATGGAGAGCGCGCAAAAGAAAAAACTAAATTGACATTAATAAATGAAGCAGTTCTACCTTTTGATCCGTGTTCCGCTACGGATGTTGCATTAATGTGGTTTGGACCTGACGGCAAACCTGGATTCAAAGACTGGAGAAGATCGCCAACATTGCATGAAGAGCGACGTATGAAGGTGACTGTTTGGCTATTCCACTTGGATAAAGTAGAATTAGCTACGAAAAGATCAAATGCAATGGAGGAAATTAGACTTGCATTGCAAAGTGCTGATGCTATCTATCAAATATGGATGCAGAAAGGACAAAATTCTACCGACCAAGAGAAAAATTATTTTGATAGAGCCCTCGCTGATATAAAGAATAATGTTTGTGATGAAGCTCCGTTTGCTGGTGCTAAAAGATGTGCTCTGCAAATGGCTAAGTCTGAATACTTGTGGATGGAAGAATACTTTTGAAAATAAAAATCAAAGCATTTTCAACTACATACATATACTTCTATTTAACAACGGTGGTGAATGAAGTATAAAACAGTAATTGAAATGGAAAACTTATTACATACATTGGAAAAGAAAAACAGCGGCAGGGAAATTAACGGTAAAACATACGATGACATGCCTGATTTTGAAGGGGTTTTAGCTGATACAGGATATTAATTCGTGAAACCCGCTAAAATTTCTAAAGCAGATCAATTATTGGCAGTAGCTCATAATTGGACAGCACCAACAAAAATATAAGCGATTTTAAATTATATTTTTATGCCATTTAGCTAATTTCGAAAAAATGATAATAATGATAAATTATATATTTTTGAATCCAAAACGATAATTATTGAATGAAAGACATTGCAGATAAAATAGTTGAAACCATTAAGGACTACAGAAACGGGGACGGAATTTTTTTAGATAGTAAATACGTTGTGAATTGGGCAAATCAGTTTGGGGAAGATGCTAAATTTGTATTGGAAGAAATAAGCCACATACTCCCGCAGGTCTACATTTCAAAGGAGAAAGCAAAACTTTTCATAGATGGGCATATTGAGGCTTTAATGAAACGATTCAATTATTCCAATATTTCTGATTTTTTAATCAATACTGAATTTTTAGATTTGCAACTGCCTCATAAAAGCCAACCTGCAATTTTGGATATACTGGAAAATCTACTGAATGAAAAATACGGGGAATCTTATATAAAATACAAAACTTTTCCTAAAATAAATTACGTATATTTTGACGATATTTTAGCTTCAGGTAGCACAATAGGTAATCATTTAGTGCAATGGCTACAAGCTAAAAATGGGGAAAATGTAACAAATGCGGAAAATGTTCTAAATGATAATTACCAATTATCCGTAAATTTGTTCGGATTGCATAATTGGGGAAGATCGTTTCAGGAATACAGGCTCATGAAAACATTTGAAGATAAAATCAGCAGAAAAATCGGATGGTATTACAATTATGAGATCCAAAACCACGCTAGATTCAATAACCAATCTTTGAACGTTGCTTTTCCGACTGATGAGCAGCCGACAAATGTAAAGTCTTATCTGGCAAATTTAACCGCTGAAAAATACGAGAGTTATGCTTACCGAAAGCCAAATCTGCCCACTATCGAGCGATTCTTCAGTTCTGCTGAAAATAGAGTCCGATATGAGAATATTTTGCTTCAGAAAGGAATTTCTATTATTGAGATGATAAAAGGAGAAATAAAACCTAACATAAGGCCGTTAGGATTAATTAATCCCAGCTACAAGACTTTTGGTCTGGGGACTCACTTCTTTACCTGGAGAAATATTCCCAACAACAGTCCGCTGGTCTTTTGGTGGGGTGTTGACGATCATGCCTGGGTTCCTTTATTTCCTGTTGCAAATAGAGGTTAATATTATAAAATTGTTTTAATTTGCATTATGAAAATTAGCGAAAGAACATACAACAAAAATGAAGTAATTACTTTTAGTAAAACTACTGGCAAATTTGGAGGTCTTTCAAATATGGCTCCCGGATATTCTTTATTTGTAAATGAAACTAATATAGCCAATACTGAAATTTTATATCAGGCTTGCAGGTTTCCTCTTTTTCCTGCCATTCAGGAAGAAATAATTTCTGTAACCAATCCTATGGACGCAAAAGAAATCAGCCGTAAGCACCACCAATTTACCAGACAGGATTGGGAAATAATAAAGTTTGACGTGATGCGCTGGTGTCTGCAGATTAAACTGATTCAGAATTTCAGCAGATTTTCTGATTTACTTTTGAGCACTGGGAGCAATACAATCGTCGAGTTCTCAACCAAGGACAGCACCTGGGGAGCAGTGCCTGTCAATAAGAATGAATTGAAAGGAAAAAATGCTCTTGGAAGACTATTGATGGAGATTCGTGAAACCCACTTGAAAAATTCTGTGGAATTGGAATTTATAAAACCTTTAAATATTCCTGCATTTTTACTTTTTGACAATCCAATTGACAAATCATACAAACCCGACTTTGTAATTCATGACCTTGATGATATCTATGCATACTAAATAAAACTTTTCAAATCAAAAATTAATCAGTTTTTAAAGCGAATTTCTTTTTGATTTTTTCTAAATCATACAACATTTTTTCTCTCCCGATTGTTTTTATGGCTTCGATTGCTTTTTCATGGCAATTCTTTATTTTCTCACCGCTCTTACATGGGCATAATCTGTTTCTGGTAAGATCTTTTTTATTAAGTATGTGCTCAAGAAAAACTATTGTGTCCTCAGCTGTTGGAATTTTTAAATCTTCAATATAATGTTGGATTATTCCATCAACATGATGTTTGTATTCCTGTCCTGCATATTTATTTTCCTGTAGTTTGTATAACTGATTTGCAAAAAAAGGATATATTTTTTTTGCAATAAAATCTCTTAAATTAATTCCGTGTCGGCTCAGCAATATAAGATTATTATCGAAATCCAGACAGCAGATCCCATTCTCAGAAATATGCCAGTCGATATCACGCGGGATTATCTCGCTCATTTCTATTACTATAGGCACGCAATACGGATATGATTCAGGAACTACGATTTTGATGTCAAAGGTATTCCAGTAGTTACCTTTGACATCACATATATCCAATTCTCCAGAAATTATCCAAATTTTGTTTTTCCTATTTCTTCCGTAGCTTAGTTTGGGAAAGTATTCTTTAGTCTCACCAAAATCGCGCTCAAATAGACTAACTTTCTTTACTAAATCCATAAAAAGGTTTACTTGCAGCTGCTATAGGAGCTAAATTATTGATGTTGCGGTCGAAATTTGGCATTGTCGCTTTATGCTTCAGTTGAAGAACACCTTGTAGATCAGTAGCTATATAATCTTGTTTTTTAAGAAACGATAGCCAGGCAAAGTCAAATTGTGTGTAATTCCAATTGTCATCCTGTATTCTAAAGATATAACGGTCATTCTCATTCTTTGTTCTTTGGCTAACGGGCGTAAAAAATTCTGACAGCTCGGGAACTTCTTTTTTTATATGGTCTCCAACAACTATCCCATTACTCACTGCGCTTGACTGCATCTTGCTGGCTAAACTTGTATGCAGACTGCAGGTCGTTACCTCGCTTATCTCTCCAATACCAGCCATTCCCCATACTACATCGCGATCATATCCAAGATCAATACCTATCCTGGTGTATATATCTTCAATCCCCTGTTCATTAAACAGTTCTTTTAGATCTGTTTTCACAAAATATGTAAAAATCCCTGCAAACTGAAGTGCTCTTTTCACAGAAAGCTGTGTCGATGTATTTTTATCTCCAAAATACACAAATAAACCATCTCCCTGAAGTCGATGCACATAACCTCCAAAAATCAGACAGGTGTGTATTGCCGCTCGCTGGATGGTATTGGTAATAATCCAAACTGTCTGCGGAAGATAACGTTTAAAAAGATTGGTAGAACCTTTAATATCGACAAACATTGAAATAATATAATCGTTCTCGATGTTGTCGGTATGCTTTAAATGTGCGTGATCTGGATGAAGGCCCAATTTTTGATTAAAATCCGGCTTTAGTCCGAGTTCGCTCGCAAAGTTTTCTAAGCTCGGAAGCAGGCGTTCTTCCGGAACAGCAAGTCCTAGTGCAGCAGCATCGAACGCTTTACGCAGCTCGCCTTTAGCAGGATTCCAGCTTTCATTTAAATTTTTAAATTTAGGATCTGCTGCCATTGCAGCTTTTACTGTCGAAAGGTAATCTTCAAAAATTTTCATATATAAATTATTTTAAGTTATGTATTATAAGCATCAATAGAGGTATAAAAAGAGTAAACTGGATTGTAAATAAAACTCCTGCCGTTTTTAGTCTGTAGAATTTTGAAGATAGTCCGCAGGCAAGCTGGTGGACTTGCATCCTTAAATCCTTAAGTTCATCTTCCTCTGAAATGCATTCGATAGATTTTGTGCAGAATTCCTCGTGACTCTTGCATGATATTGAACCAAAATAATGCAGGGAGTCAGTGTCTTTTGAGACGAAAGGAGTTGCGGCAAGTATTACAATAATCATAATTACAATACCAATTAAAATGAGGGCTATCATTAATAGATAGATACAGGGTGTGCATGCCACAAAATCTTTGATCGCAAAAAAGCCCACTGTCAAACCTCCGACAATAAAGGTACTTAGTCCCAAAAAAACAGAACTTTTGTTGTTAACGCTGTCATAATAGTGATCATAGCGTCCAATGCATAATAATAATCTTTCTTTTTCCATAATTATAAAATCAATTTTAACATAGCTTAAATAGAAAGCCCATATAATTTTATATGCTCCATAAAGTTTTTTTTTTGCCATGTGGCAAAAAAAATAATTAAAAGAGCATATATTTATAGATACCAAACTAAACCAACTAACATATGATAGATTCCAAAACTTTAGAACGTCTCAGAAGCATTGATGATCGATCCTGGGGCCTGATTTACAAATCACTGGTATTATATGCTTCACAAAAATTAAACAAGGCAGGGTTCGAAGTACGATCTGAAAAGGATAGTGTTGATGCAGAACACTTTGCAGTGCTTGCAATTGAAAAGGTTTTTACGGGAGTGCGCAAATGGGATTATAATAAGTATCCAGATATTACACATCATCTTATATGGGTCGTAAAAAGCCTTATATCCAGTCATTTTAAATCATCAAGCCGATCAATTGTGAGCGCTGGCGTGGCAAATGAATTCTTAAGCGATAGTGAAGAGTTTGATACATTTGAAAATTATGATGAACTGACAGATGAGGAAATCCGAATCAGGGATATTCCAGATGAAATTTTCATTGAAAATGAATTTTGGGAAATCATTGAAAAAAGTTTCGGCGAAAATAAAGATGACTACGCCATATTCAGCGAATGGCTCCAAGGAGCTTCAAGAAAGGAAATTTCAAAAGTATTGGATATTCCAATGAAAGAAATAAATAATTCAATAAAAAGAGGATTGCGGATTGTTAAAAAAATATTTAAAAAGTCATGAAAAATATAAAAGTAAATGTTGATAAATTAAATCGTGATATTTATCTTTTAACTGTAGAAGAACCAGAAATTCTAAATGAACTTTTAAAAGAAGAAGGTTATGATCCTGCACAGCTTGAAAAAAATGGAATAGCAGCGGTTAAAAAAATGCTGTTCCAACAGACAGTGGCGCTGAAAAAAGAGCAGAATAATAATTTATACACAAAAGCATTATCGCTATTTGAGGAAACAAAAGAAGCCACAAGGGAAGCAATTTTAGGATTGCTTATTCAAAGATCACCGCAGCTGCAATTTAATAATCTTGATAAAATGGACGAGCAAGATCTCAAAGACATTCTCAATGAAACCGATTTGCTTGATTTAATGGATAAAATTGAAAAAGGAGAGCTTTAATGATGAGAAAGAACCCTGCACTTACTGCAAGATCTGTAATAGATGAATTAGGAATTGAAGATATTCCATCCATTGATATTGCTGATTTGATTGTTTACCATAATGGAATTGTTAATCAAAAGGATTTAAAAAATTCTGATGGAAGGCTAGTTATGAAAAACGGAAAGTCTATTGTTACTGTAGATTCTAAAATTGAATTCCCACAGCGAAAGAGATATGTTTTGGCACACGAATTGGGACATATGCTTTTACATTCTGACCATACTGCCTCATTTACCGATGACGATACCACTCTTGAAGGATACAAGAGGGGGCCGCAAGAAAAAGAGGCAAATGATTTTGCCGCAGAATTATTAATGCCCGCTGATAAATTCAGCAAAGCATGCGAAAGAAAAAAATTCAATCCGCAACTGCTTTTTGATCTTTCAAACAGATTCAACACAAGCATTACATCCACGGTATATAGATACATTGATTTAGGGAATCATCCTATTGCAGTCTTTTATAGCAAACGAGGTAAAGTGCAATATTGGAAAAAATCTAAATTCATGTATTACAGGATTTCTGATATCAACAAACTTGATGTCCCTAGAAATTCTGTAGCAGAAGAATATTACCGCTTTAAAACCATCTATAAAAACAATGACATTCAAGAAATTGAAAAATCAACGTGGTTCGAATTAGGGAAATATGACAATGATATGCCAATGTATGAATACTGTATCATCACACCGCGATACGATTCGGTATTGAGCATTATTTGGGAGGATTAGTTTTATTACAACTACAATGATTAAAGTTATGCAGAACCTAATCCCTTATGATAACCTTATCAGAAACTTAATTTCTGATATCATTGCTGAAAATAATGATGTAATAAGCATTGCAATTCAGAATAGGAATAAGTTTGAAGGCTGGCTAAAATTTGAGCTGGCAAATAAACTCCAGAAACAAAAGTTTAAGGAAGTCTTTGTGGAATCAAAATATGAAAGAAGGAGAGATAGATATGACTTAATTTTTACAGATGACGAATATCTCTCTTATTCCATAGAATTAAAAACTCCAAATACCAATTGGAGCATTACGGGCGTTAGTAAGTGCTCAAGACCCATCACCAAAAACATCAATTCAATTATTTCCGATACAAAAAAATTAAATTCAAGATACGGCATTATCGCATTTGTCTTATTCCCTATTCCAAAAGGCTGCAATAAGTGGACACGCTATTTTGAAAAAATAAAAAACGAATGTAATCTGCCAATAGAAATAGAAGAAAACTGCAAGAGAATAAAAATAAAATTTGATGAAAAACATAACGAATGCGATGTTATAGTATGCACATATTTCTCCAAACAATACAGTTGGATCTAACGTGTACTATTTAAAAACTCAATTTTCGACTCCTGCACCTCAGCTGCCTGCAAGATTCATCATTCAAAAAGCTGATCAATCACTTAAATACGTTTGCATCTACAGCATAAAATCGTGCGTAAATTCTGTGAACTCCGCTATCCTTCCGTCATACTTGTTTCGAGTGTTCCCGCCCTGCACTACATTTTCCCGATGCACTGCAGATCCAATGCTGATGCATATGGAAAATCCCACATCAGGTTTTTCCATAAACTCTTTTTTGTCCTCTCTGTTCAGTACAAAGTTATTCTGATAAAGGCTGGGTTCATTATCTCTGACTGCTCGGCTGTATGCCGTCATGGACTGTCCCCCACTTTGGGTCCTGCTTATGAAATCTTCCAGAAATCCGATTGTATGGTCCAGCTCGCCGATAAGCTGATTGATGTAAAAACCCATAAAAATCGGCTTTTCAAGTTTATCATAGTACCTGATCTTAAATGCGTTTTCCAGTATTGCCACAAAGGTTGGGTCAAACCCTTCGGTCACATCGCTGTTCACTTTCGCCAGCAGATTTTTGAGCTTCTCGAACCGGTCTAAATGATAATTGTACCTTTCTTTTTCCTGAAGGTTAAAAACGATTACAGCTTTGAGATATTTCTCTACAGCAGTGCTTGCTAGAGTCAGTCCCTGAACAATGAAATGGCTGTTAAGCAGAAAACGCGCTGCAATATAATCCCTGTAGCCAAGGTCCACAAGTGCATATCCATTGAATAGCTTTTCCATAAAAGTAATTGATCTTTCCATAATACTATACTGTTTAAATTAAACTTATCTAAAATAACTGCTGATTAATGCTTCAAAGATACAAAAGCAGTACGCAGTTATTTTGCGCAGTTGAATTACCCTTAATTGGCTTCTGCTGTTTTACATCAGAAACAAACCTGAGGAAAGCGGCATTAACTGCCGGCCAAAACAAAAATTAAGACCAATCTAATAGAAAAACAAAGAGAAGAAAAACAAAACTAACTAACTAACTAACTAACTAACTAACTAACTAACTAACTTTTAAATAGTCTATCCATTTAAACAAATTCGCTAACCTAATCAATTTTACCGTCACCGTTCAAAATCATAATTAGAAAACATCTTTAGAAAGAAAGAAAGAAAGAAAGAAAGAAAGAAAGAAAGAAAGGATTAGTTTCTTAATTCTCATTGCTAAACCACCCTCCACCCTATACTATAAATTGTTTCCAAAAGAAAAAACGAAAAAAAAGAAAGCACAGATCAGGTGTCAGAGCGACTGCGCAGTGCTATAAGTCCCGAAGGGCGGACAAAGGAAATGAAGTCCGTTATGCGCACGCAGCAGACGCAATGGCGCTATCTTGGCTGCCCTTTTTAGCCGTTTGGAATGAAAACTGATACTAAACAAATAACTGTATTCCCTCTGCATTTTGTCATCACACCCCATACACGGACTTGACTGGAGTAAGAATGGAATAAAACGACATGTTATTTTTGTGGCAAAATCATCGCACACGATGCTCTCAAAATTAGAACTTCTGTAAAATCAACTGCTGACTAGTTTTGGTTCGAAACTTTCAGAAATTAAGCTCTATTCAATTTATTCAAATCATCCATGAAATGGTTCGAGAATTGTCCTGTTAGGTTTCAAAGATAAAAAGATCTGTCTGAATCTTTAATCTTTGTCTTTAATGTAAAACGGATGAGAATAAAAGATATGATGTAAATTTTCACAGGGAAACCCTTCGCGAACAAGCAAACTATTTCTTCTTTCGACTCTCAAATTCTAAAATTAAATCATTTAAAAGAGCAACTTCTTGCTGGTCAATAAGTCCTTCCTGCTGATATGGAACTATCACATCAATTACAAAATCATACTCACGAACATTGTTGATTTTTTTTCTTTTGAAAATTTTCTCCATTTTATTCTCTCTTTTATAAGGTAGATTTTGAGCTTTTATTTCCTTCCAGAATTCTTCTACTTCGATACCATGACCTTCTTGAAATCTTGTAAAAATAGCTTCAGCTTCATATTTTAGACTTTTTAAATTTCTATACTCCGGAGAGGGATTTAGCACATTTTGTTTTGATTCTAATCTTACATTAATTACATGCTGGCATGTCTTATCATCCCAACCTTTTGGGGGAAATTTCTTTATTACACTAATAGAGATATCAATTGCTTTAGACAATTTGATTGACTCTTCATCATACTTATCGTTTTTCATTTTTTTATATTAAAATAACAATTTAATACCATATTTCAGATATTTATTAATCATTCTATTTGTAGGACTTATTCCATTAAGAGTATTACCAGACATACCTTTCTTTCTCCATTGCTCAATTTGGATCTGCTCACTACCTCTGATCGCCCAATATGCCGGATCATCATATCTCTCACCATATCCCCCAGGAATTGTTGCTGGTAATGAACTAGAAAGCTCTGCCGTTCCATACTTGATTAATCCCTTATTAAGATGGTGATCCGCATCTCTACGTTTGACAATATCCTCAGGAGTACCGTAGCCACTAGATCTTCCAACATACACTAATCTGCCGTCAAAACTTGTTTTGGTGTATGTTACATAATGGAAGTCTTTAGGATCAAGCGATCTATGTATTGCATCGACGATTTCCCTAGCGTCATCCTTTATAACTTCTCTATTATCCCATACCCATACTGTTGTAGCTGCTCCCCAAGCTACTGGAATTAAAACATCATCTGCAACTCCTATACCTGTCACATCATCTGCAACTAGTCCAGCAGTCACTATCCCAGCTGATTTAAATGCATCATAATTATATCTAGAATTTTCTGCACCAGTGATATTTGAATGATATACTGCAGTATATTCATTTCCAGAGCTTAGTGAACTTTCTCCTAAAACTGGTTTATTATTATAGTTTTCAATATAACTATTTGCACGGCCAGTCGCATAAGAAGAAGCTAAACTCGAAGCTGTGCCCGTAAAAGCAGTCATCCAAGTACTTAAATTCCATTTGAAGGGATTGATTTCACCACTAGATGCCCCTCCATGTATGTAAGCTGAAAAAAGCAATCCTCCAATAAAATTCCAAAACTCACCGCTGGGATCAGTATATTTTAAAGGATTATTTAAAACATATCCATAACGGTTAAAATTCTGTGTATTAAACGGATCCTGAATATTATTGTCAGGCTGCAAAAATCTACGAAGCTTCGGATCATACAAACGACCGTTCATTTTTATAATTCCAATGCTTTGTATGTGCTCATGGCCGGTATAACCTCTGTCCAGAACTGTCAGCCCATTTAATGCAGCACCAGCTCCATCCTGAACCTTTATGATTCCTCCCCAGGCATCAAACAAACGTTTCTCAAGCACATTCCCATTTGAATCTGTTATAGACAAAATACTTCCCTGGAAATCACGCTGTAAATATAAAACATTTTGGGAATTTCCATCACTTTTAAGAACTGCTGGGGCAGAGTAGCCGTCTCCGCCAAGGTATGTTACAAATTCAAATGTATTTGTCACCCTGTTTTCCTTTATCTCCATCGTTCCATCTGATGAATAATGCTTTCGAAATGGCCTGTTTAATTTATCATCAAGACTGCCATAAAACATAGTACTTCGCTGATTGTCATCATTATAAACAAAATCTATCTTATCTACTCCTTCTTCTGTAATCTCGACTGGAGATTTAAAAACATTATATTCAATTAAAAGTTCCTTATTAATTGCTGGTGCATTAGCTGCCTTACGAATTTGCACATCATCAAACCACACGTTGCCACTGCCCACAGCATCCAGACGAAGTCTTAAAATTTTAATACTTGCCGGAACCAAGACTGTCATTTGGATAGGAACCCAAGTGTTTAAAGTTGTAGTACTTATACTTTTAACATAAATTAAATTAGAAAATAAAAGAATTGTTGATATTTATGCATTAAGTCCATTTTGAGAAGAATTGGAATTCAACACATAGAGGGCAAGTTAAAAAATCATCTTTAAATTAGAAATTAATTCCCGCTACTTAATAAAGAAGCAGAATAGTTAAGGAATACTGACAGAAAATCTTGATAGCAATAAATCATATTCATTTACAGCGGTATCTTACTCGCGGATACAGACCTCTACCCTACCCCCTTTAAATCTTAAATATCTAAATAATACATATCAATCAACTACCAAATACTTCCCCCTCAAAATAATCCCCCACTCCATCGATCTCCCTTTTACCGGTCATAATAAAGAAAATAAAGAAAATAAAAAAAATATATAAAATATAAAAATTAAAACAAGCACCAACAAAGCTTCTATCAATCTTCCGTAATTTCTGAATAAAGCCAAAATAACACTACTCTCCCTGTTTTGCAACCCATCCTAAAATAAGGACTTTTCAATTTTGTTATTATTAATAACAACTATATTTTATTTTTTGCTGCTGTCTGTACTAATTTTGACAAGTATAAAATGAAAAGAATATGAGCAGGGCTATTGTACACATTGACATGAACACGTTTTTCGTTTCCTGCGAAAGACTGACCAATTCACAGCTTAACGGAATTCCTTTAATTATTGGCGGCGGGGAAAGAGGTGTGGTCGCTTCATGTTCCTATGAAGCGCGAAGATTCGGCGTGCGCTCGGCCATGCCGATACATATGGCCGTGAAGCTCTGCCCGCAGGCTAAAATCATGAAAGGTGATATGGAACTCTATTCCAGACTATCGCATGATATTACTGAAATCATCCAGGAGAAAGCCCCCGTAGTGGAAAAAGCCAGCATAGACGAGTTTTATCTGGACATAACGGGAATGGATAAATTCTACGGCAGTTACAAATGGACTGATGAACTCGCGCAGCATATTACCAAGCAGACAGGGCTTCCCCTCACCTTTGCGCTTTCGGTCAACAAAACAGTTTCCAAAATCGGCACCGGGGAAGGAAAGCAGCAACAGAACCTTGAGATACCAGAGCATCTGGTACAGCCTTTTTTAAATCCGCTGTCCATTCAAAAAATTCCAATGGTAGGACAAAAAACCTTTGAGCTGCTCTCGCGCATCGGCATCCGCACCATTCAGACCCTTTCTGAAATGCCGGCTGAAGCCCTGCAGCAGCTGATCGGAAAAAACGGCATCGAACTCTGGAAAAAAGCCAACGGCATTGACAATAATCCTGTTGAACCTTACACCGAAAGAAAGTCCATTTCTACCGAACATACTTTCTCCCAAGACACCATCGATATGCCCAAACTGAACAGGGTGCTGCTCGGCATGGTGGAGAAACTCGCCTATCAGCTCCGCTCCGAGCAATGGCTGGCCTCTACTGTAACGGTTAAAATCCGATATGCCAATTTTGATACTGAAACCAAACAGTGCCGCGTGCAGTATACCGCAGCGGATCATATTCTGACCAAAACCGTTACGGAGTTATTCGATAAACTCTACCAGAGAAGAATGAGACTGCGCCTTATCGGGCTGCGGTTCAGCGGACTGGTCAGGGGCACCTGCCAGATTGATCTTTTTACCGATACCGAGGAAATGCTGGCACTCTATCAGGCCATGGATCGAATGAAAACACGCTACGGTTTTGACGCAGTAATGCGGTGCGCCGGGGCCTCCATGAAACCCAACAATAAAAATGAAATTTTAAAACGCAAACCCTGATTCCATGTTTCTCAACTGCCACTCTTTCCACTCGCTCCGTTACGGCACCATTCCAGTTGAAGATCTCCTGCAGCAGGCGGTTTCTTGCGGCGTTAAAGCCATGGCGCTGACCGATATTAATACCGTAACTGGAATTTATGAATTCCTTAAACGCTGTACTGCCGCAGGCATAAAACCGCTTGTTGGAATAGAATTTAGATGCAGCCATAAACTGCGCTACATCGGGCTGGCTGAAAATGCAGCAGGCCTTGCCGGCATGAACCGTTTTCTAACCGAGCACAATTTCAGCGGACAGCCCCTGCCCGAGTCCGCTCCTTCACTGGAATCAGTTTATTTTATTTATCCTCTTGGAAATGAACCCGCAAACTTAAGCGCAAATGAATTTATCGGCATACAGCCCGACCAGCTCAGCAGGCTTTATACTCCAAGCCTTAAAGAAAAAACAGCCAAAATGGTCATCCTGCAGCCTGTTGTATTCAGGACTAAAAGGGAATACAACCTGCACAGGATCCTTCGCGCAGTGGATCTAAATGAGCTTTTATCCAAATTAACAGCTGCAGATTTCTGCAAAAAAACCGACCTGATGCTGCCGCTGGAGCAGCTTATGGCTTATTATAAAGATTATCCTGTGATCATCCAGAACACCGAAAAAATAATTGACAGCTGTAATTTTAACTATGACTTTGAGAGTCCCAAGAATAAAAAGTTCTATACCCAAAATAAAAAAGGCGATATCAATCTACTGACCACGCTGGCCGAGGAAGGTCTGGTCTGGCGGTACGGCAGCAGTAATCCAGCTGCAAAAGCAAGGGTTGAAAAAGAGCTCAAAGTAATTAATGAGCTTGAATTCAGCGGCTATTTCCTTATTACCTGGGATATCATCCGCTACAGTAACAGCAGAGGATTTCTGCATATCGGCAGAGGAAGCGGCGCCAACAGTATAATTGCTTACTGCCTGGGCATTACCGATATCTGCCCCTTGGAACTGGATTTATACTTTGAACGGTTTCTAAATGAAAACCGCAAAAGTCCTCCTGACTTTGATATTGACTGGTCTTGGAAAGAGCGCGATGTCATATTGAAATACATCTTTGACCGCTACGGCTATGAGAACGTGGCATTCTGCGGCACTAATGTGGAATTTAAATACAGATCCATATTCCGAGAAGTCGGAAAAGTATTCGGGCTGCCCAAAGACGAACTGGACCAGCTGGCAAAAAATCCAATGAAATTACACCAGACCAATTCCATAGTCAAGCTGGTGCAGCAGTACGGCATGATGCTCGAGAAATATCCCAACATGAGAAGCATGCACTCGTGCGGTATCTTAATTTCTGAGGAACCGCTGACCAACTACACCCCGCTGGAAATGCCTCCTAAAGGTTTTCCAATTGTACTTTTTGATATGCATACCGCGGAGGACATCGGGTTTGAAAAATTTGATATCCTGAGCCAGAGAGGCATAGGACATATTGATGATACGGTAAAACTCATTGAGAAAAACAGAGGCCTGCGCATCAATATCAGGGATACCCGCTTGTCAAAAAACGAAGCTGCAGCCAATACCTATCTGGCTCAAGGCAGGACAATCGGGTGTTTTTATATTGAAAGTCCCGCAATGCGGGGACTGCTGCGCCGTTTAAAATGTGACAATTACAAAACCCTGGTCGCCGCTTCCTCGATCATCCGTCCCGGCGTTGCCCAGTCCGGAATGATGAAGGAATATATTTTCAGACACAATAACCCGTCAAAGTTTGAATACTTCCATCCCGTTTTTGAACAGCAGCTCGGTGAAACTTACGGCATTATGGTCTATCAGGAAGATGTGATCAAAATTGCACTGCATTTCGGCGGGCTCTCTGCAGCTGACGGCGACATCCTCAGACGGGCTATGTCGGGTAAAGGACGATCTAAAGCTGCCCTTCAGAAAGTAAAAGACGATTTCTTTAAATCCTGTGAAGTTAAAGGACATCCACTGGGACTGAGCCAGGAAATCTACCGCCAGATTGAATCCTTTGCCGGTTACTCTTTCTGCAAGGCCCATTCGGCCTCCTATGCCGTGGAGAGCTACCAGAGTCTTTATTTAAAAGTGCACTATCCCGTTGAATTTATGGTAGCGGTAATCAACAATCAGGGCGGGTTTTACAGAACCGAAATATACATCCATGAAGCCAGAATGGCCGGCGCTGTGGTGCATAATCCCTGCGTGAATAAAAGTGACTATGAAACCGTTTTATACGGCACTGCTATTTATCTTGGTTTTATGCATCTTTTGAATATCGATTCCAAACTCTCGCACTTTATTGCAATGGAGCGTACCCGAAACGGGGACTTTTTATCCCTTGAGGACTTCATCAACAGGGTGCCGATGGGAATTGAAAACATCAAGACACTGATCTTTATCGGGGCTTTCCGATTTACAGGTAAAACCAAAAACCAGCTGCTGGTGCTGGTAAGCCTGCTTTTAAATAATTACAAACCTGAAAACCGCAGTCTGATGCTGCTGCAGGAACCCGCAAAGGAATTCAAACTTCCCGTACTGGAACGTTCCCTTTTTGAAGATGCTTTTGATGAAATCGAACTGCTGAGTTTTCCTGTATCGTGCAGTGTATTTGACCTGCTGCAGACCAAATACCGGGGTGATGTTCTGGTTAAAGACCTGCTCCGAAACCATAAAAAGCAGGTCAGGATGCTCGCCTACCTGATCTCAACCAAGCAGGTTCCGACCAAACGGGGAAATATGTATTTTGGAACATGGATTGACGTGCAGGGCGCCTATTTTGATACGGCGCATTTTCCAGACAGCCTAGTTAATTATCCCTTTCAGGGAGGCGGATGCTACCTGCTGTTAGGAACTGTCGAAATTGATTATCATTTTCCGACCATTACCATTGCTAAAATGGCCAAGATGCCCTTCATTCCTGATCCCAGATATTCGGACTCTGATAAAAGGTTTAGCACCCAGCACAATATCAAACAGGACATCAGCAGCACGGAACGAAAGCCTTATCCGCAGGAGCATGAAATTAACCTGCCGCGCCATCGCATGAAATTTTGACTTATATGTTATGTAAAGTCCTAATTATGAATTAAATTTGATAGAGAGTGAAAACTAAACAAAGAAAATAATCCAAAGTATCAGCTGGCTTGTCACTGCTGTCCTTTGCAGGTTATCTTTTGTTTGTGCATTTTCGTTAGGAAGTTTTTCGATATGCCTTACATCAAAGCGTACCGGCTCATTGATACAATGCACCATTCCAAATCCATGAAGGGACATTTCCAAAAACTGCCCGTAAAAGTTTAATTATTAGTAAGATCAGGTGTTTGTATAACTATAAAAACCAGAAAATTATGTGTTATTATACCCAGCAGTCCGCATCCATTGAACATCTTAGAAGACGATTTAATGCAGAGATCGATAACGAAGAAACCTATCTTCAGTCCGATTTCATCAATGGCTTTGCGCATCCCAATATCCCTATAATCCTGAATTCCACGCCGCATTTAATTACGACAGATTATACCTGGGGACTGCTCCCGGGATGGGCTAAGGATGTCGAATTCAGGAAAAATACACTCAATGCCAGAATTGAATCCATTGATGAGAAAGCATCCTTCCAAAACATAACCCATAACAGGTGCCTTATCATAGCATCTGCCTATTACGAATGGCACTGGAATGATGAGAAAGGAAAAAGTAAAGACAAATACCAGATTAACTCACAGGATGATGAAATTTTCACCTTTGCTGGATTATACTCCTCATGGACAAATCCCGTTTCAGATGAAGTTAAAAACACCTACACTATGGTTACGACACAAGCCAATGAATTAATGCGCTATGTCCACAACCATAAAATGCGGATGCCCATAATGCTTAAAAGGCAGGATGAAGCGGCATGGCTGGACCAGTCCGTTAAAATTGAAGATTTTGCATTTCCGTATCAGGGAAACCTTGTGGCGTTTCCAGTATAAAAACATTAATTATGGACCAGATTGATTATTTTAATGGAGTCAGTAATCAGGATTTTATTGATTACTATAAAGAGGATTTGTATTCTAGAATGGAAATCACACTATACACCTATCCGCACGAATTCATTGAGGAAGATCCAAGACCTTTGGAACATTTAAACAGATGTGAGGTAATTCTATTTGAATATCTCTATAGTACCTATGAAAGTGCGAATTATGAAAGACGGCTTGCGCTGCACAACCAAGAATTAGAATTACAAGATAGAAGCGAGCAGCAGAAAGCCGCCCCGATTGAAATTGATCCGGCACCCGAAGAGACCCCTGAAGAAAGAACTCAGAGGCTTGCCTTGCAGCAGCAGCAGCGCAATGACATCGTAGATGCTAAAATGAACGAGCTTGGACCCCTGCTGGATGAGGTGATTGATGAGTATTTAGAAAAAGTAAAACTTAATTTTATCAATTTATAGAGTATCAAAGCAAATCTTTACAATGAATGCTATGCAGTGCCTAAACAGATGGTTAGATAAAATTCCTGAAATCTTCAAACTCTTCGTTACTGTGATTATAGATTAATGATTGCCCCTAATTTCAATAAACCTATTGCTGTACAGCATTTTCAGTAACAGCCTGATGAAAATTGTATGTGATCCGAACAATTAAATTTGAAAATTTAAAATTGTAAATGATTCGCCCGTAATTGATTTAAAGCATTATGACTTACTTTTCTGCTCTGTAAGTATTGCTATGGTTTTATCATCAGGGAATCCCAAATAATATTTTTCCAAAACTTTTTGAAATATAGGATCTGTATTTTGGATCTGGCTGAAGAGCGTCATACAGGATTTAAGTTTTCTATCGTCAGGTTTACCAAAAATCTCTAAGGCTGTTTTTCCCTGCTGGCGGAAAACCGCTTCTGAAATTTCAACCAGGCGTTTTCCCAATATTGGATCATTCAAATATTCCGAAGCTTCATGGATGTCTTTTATTCCATAATACACATTATAGTCCGTAAATCCCAAACCTCTGATCTGAGGAAAAATATACCACATCCAATGACTCTGCTTCTTTCCGTCTTTGATTTCTTCTAAGGCACTCTGGTAAACATCCCACTGTGCCCGCACAAATCTTTCTATCCCGTCATCTAGATTCATAAATTACTATTTATAGTTTAAAATTAATCTCAAACATTTATGTATTCTAAAATATTTCCTGATACAGTATTTCAATTGTAACTTCTTTTTTTGGATAAATTAAGCCCATTATTCCGATTGCCATCCGAGCGATAGCGAACAGGCGAAGCAAATCATTCAAATACAAAACTGACTTTCCGTTAAGCTAATTGCCCAAATCCGTTGTAGCTGCTGTGCGCCGTATTATTTTAGGTCTTGATTCCACTTAATTAGTTTTGCGTCAGTTTTTATTTTCTCTAACAGCGCAGATTCATTTTCCATTAATTCTATTATTATATCGATTAATTTGTTTGCTTTTTCTTCATTTTCTGTACTATAACTATAAAAAGCAACATACATTCCTGCTTCCGGATCTGTTTCCATATTCGGCAAAACATCTGGATGAATTTTTTGGAGATAATAATTTATAAAGGCGTCCCAATCATAACCGTTCATAAGCGCTACATTTGCAAATAATAAAGTTACCATTTTTCCAAAAGTGTTACTTACACTTTTCTTAATTTTTTTTCCCATTTCTATAACTATGTATTGTTCAGTAAAGAAACATATAGATATGCTTTTAGGATTCTCGGTTACTGCTTTTTTTATGTAGTCAGCCATCAATTAAATTCTATCTGTTTTTTGGTTTTAGATTTATACCGCTTGTTCTAAATATGGCATACAAACGTTCTGTTACTATTCAGGGGGTTTGGTACTAAATTAAGCCTATTTTTTTTATTTGACATCCGAGCGATAGCGAACCGGCGAAGCAAATCATCACAAATACAAACCATCTTTCCATTAAGCAAAATGCCTAAATCCGTTGTAGGCTGTTATGTGTAGTCTTTCTTTCTTCCGTCATTATAGTTCGTTTTTTACCCAACCAATAAAGCGGTCAAATAGTCCTTTCTTTTCAATGTGGTCAATTGTCGTCGAACCACTTTCAATAACTTCACCTTTGTCGTTATTAGTAACGATTTGTCGTTTCATTATTCCAAGTTGATTTAGTTTGAAATTTTCAACGTCAATTTCGATGTAGCATGACTTTTCAATTTTCTCTTCTTCGTCAGTTCCTTCAAGTCCGTTGAACCAATCGTCAACTTTTTTGTCTTTGCGTAATTGTCTGTAAACGTGATTTTTTATTTCAGTATCATAAACATTTATTGGTTTAAGGTCATTCAGTTTTTTTAGTAGGCCAAATGTTTGGTCGATAACAGTTTTGGGACTAACCACAGAAAACCGCAAACTAAAATCTGATAGTTCTGTGTCTGTCGGAGCTAAAATGCAATGTCCCTCAGTCAAACCATTTTCAGTACGTAACTCAAAGTAGTAAGATCCATAATTTTTATCTGTTCGCTTTTCAAATTTTTCAATCAAATGAGTCATTCCAATTTTGTCAAACACCCTAACAATGTCTTGCTCCAAAAGAGGCTCTTTGAATTCAATATTGAAAAGATATGCTTCTAATCCCATAGTCCGTCTGTAAGGTTACACATAACTTATTTATATATGTTACAAAACCACACAAAGCCATCCAAATTTGAGCAGCGATGTGCGATAAATTTCACACATTATTTATTTTCAAATATATCTTTTTTTTCACCGCAAATTTTCAAAATAACTTTTAATTTGAGTCATGATTCTAACATGCATTTTACCACTCATCAATTCATTAGAAAATCAAATGACGATTAAATAATCCTCCCTCTCAAATTAACAAACCTCTCCCGGCCATCTCTCCATAACTGGTTAAAATCAAAATATAAAAATATGAAAAAGTAAAAAATGCCTATAACTAAAGAAAGAAAGAAAGAAAGAAAGAAAGAAAGAAAGAAAGAAAGAAAGAAAGAAAGGATTAGTTTCTTAATTCTCATTGCTAAACCACCCTCCACCCTATACTATAAATTGTTTCCAAAAGAAAAAACGAAAAAAAAGAAAGCCCAGATCAAGCGTTAAAGCGACTGCGCAGTGCTATAAGTCCCGAAGGGCGGACAAAGGAAACGAAGTCCATTATGCGCACGCAGCAGACGCAATGACGCTATCTTGGCTGCCCTTTTTAGCCGTTTGGAATGAAAAGTGATACTAAACAAATAATTGTATTCACTCTTCATTTTGTCATCACACCCCATACACCGCCTTTGACTGGAGTAAGAATGGAATAAAACGATAGGTTATTTTTGTGGCAGAATAATGGCACAGCTGTAGTTTAAAAATAGAAAACGATAAATCAACACCTGACAAATTTAGATTCGAAACTGTATTAGCACGATCTCATAAAATACACTATAAACCCAACGTCCAGCTGCTAATGATCTCACCGATTAAAAACAATCTGAAAAAATAAACAGAGAAAATCACAAATAAAAAAATCTAAAGAGAAACAACTAACTAAAAAAATCATTAAATTTAAAAGCATTTAAAAAACAATCAATTATGATTAAATTTTGGTCCATTACAATTTTGATTTTTGCTGTTTCCACTTATTTAATTTCTAAATTCACCTTAAAGTCTTACAGAAGTGAAACAGGGGAAAGAATCTGGAGATATGGATATGGAAGATCCACGTATTGGCGTGTACTTACTTTGTGCAGTATTGCAATAACAATTCTAACAATGTTTGTACTTTATTGGATAGGAATTCCTATTGTCTAAAAATTCGCCGCTGGCGCGCATGTTACGATAGTGATTACAAAGAGATCTAATAAAAAAAACAGGCTTAGATTTCTTACCAAAGGCCGATTAGAGCATATATTATATTCCATACAAACCAATATAATACCCACTAAGAGAATCTTCACTTTCTCTCAGCAAATTAATTAAGTCCTACAGTCAATATTAAAATCTTAACTTACACTATATCTGCCTTTATTAAAACGCACTACAAAATCTAATCCAGCTTACAATCCAGGCATTACCTGAATACCAACGACCACTTTATTACTTCTTATTTTTTCATCACTTCCAAAAGCATTTACAATTGCTGAGAGTCGAAACTGGTTTAATATGGTAACACCAGCAATTAATTTCCCATTTACAAAAGGCTTTTGTTTATAGAGGCCAAGATTACTATAAAACTCATTGGTTCCTACCGTGTAATTTGCATTACCTTGAAGAAAAAAATTGAATTTTTTATTATCTGAAGAAATACCCAAATAGGCATTAAGTCCGAATGTTCCATTTCCTGTCGAAGTATTTACATTACTGCTGAAGCCTTCTAAATCCATGGCACCTCTTAAATTAGCGTACCCATAAAATGTAATCTGATCTCCATTATTCTGATTGGTTGTAAATACAGGCAGAATAATATCCAGGTAAAAATTACCTCCGCCATTTATTAAACGGCTGAAAGCTTCTTCTTCTGTCTGTTTTTTAGTCTGTTCGGCAGGAGTTTCCGCAGCAGTATCTGCTGCATCATTGTCCTTTGAGATAGAAAGAACACTGCCAAAAGAAACCCTGAAAGACCACATGTTATCAGTAATGACTTCTGTTTGAACTGCTGATGCATCACTATTAGCATTTAATGCAAATGAATTCAGTAAAATAGTTTTATCGGTTTTGTTGCTGTACATATCATGAAAAAACTTTCTTCTATTGACTTTCTTCCAAGTGGGAAAGAACCATGGAAATTTACCCAATGATGCCAGCTTTTCATCTCTATCTACAATTAGCTTTTCAATCTCCTGCCTTTTTTTAGATATTAATCTGTAAATAGAATCCATAGCTGCAAGAGTCAATTTTTCATCTAAGAGTTTTTTCGCATATATATTATTAATAGTATCTCTTTTCTGATTGATTAATTTGGTATAGAGACTATCATAATCCTTTATTGGATAAACATCTCCATAATTTTTTTTTAATTTACGCAGTGTTTTTATAAGTGAATCATTCGCTGCTTTTTCTTTTCCTATTCTTTTTGTAACCACAGAATCGCCTATTGCATTGGAAGCCTTTGCTAAAACTTGATTCTTTTCATTTAATTTTTCTATGTCCTTCTCTATCTTTTTATTAAAGGAATCACTAAGATATGAGATACTCTTAGCTTCATTTATGGAAGGTGTCTGTGCGTGCACTTTCAAAATTAAAAATAGAAATACAGCCATTAAAATGATTCTTGTTTTCATTATTTTGGGTTTTGGTTAGTTTATCTTTCTGCGTAAATATTCAAAATAAAAAACTCAATATTTTATTTATTTTATATCTCGAAAGTTTATCGTTACTAGCGTTAAAATTTTAATTCAACAAAACTGCAAACAACTGGTATACAGCGCTAAATATATTATTTTTATAGCGTATACTATCAAGTAGTTATACCTGTTTTTTTTTCACTTAATGAATAGAAAAGCGACTAATTCCTATAATTGTAATATATAGAATTGATTAGTTATTTTCTCTTCGCGCTTTCAGATGCATCTTATTTGAGAAAGATCCTATAGCATGCTGGTCTATGGGATTTCCACAAAACAGCCTATCAACAATTTAATTTATGACTTTCAAAGAATTAGCTGTGCACATAAAATTACTCTATCGTAAAATAAGCTGGTAAAATTAATTCAATCAGTAATTAACTAAAGCCAGCATGCACTTTATCGAGTTTTAATCAATGATTAACAGATACTTAAACTAAAAAGATAAATTCTACTTACTTTTATCATTTAAATGATCTCATTATCCTTTTATCTAAAATAACTACATAAAAACGATACGATGAATCCCTTATTATAAAGTATTTAGCAATGAACAGAAGAATCGAATATATCCTAGCCGCACTCTGTTTTGGAGCAGTTATTACAGCTGGATTTGTAGGTTACCACAAAAACGAGGCTTTAAAAAACGCAGGCACCTATATTGCGGCTGTAACAGTATTTTGTTTTTTTCTTTATAAATTAGTTACTGGCTGGTTATTTATAAATTTAACAATAAACACAGAAGCATACAGGACTAAAGGCCGTGAAGGTGAAGACGATCACCTGGCTGTAAAAGTAATTCTTTCAAAAGGCGCAATAGATAGTTTGTGGCTGGAAGATATAGAAATCCGTATAAGGAACGTTTCAGAAATTAATGGCTGCAAGCCTGCTATCACAGAGCAGTATATCAAGCCATATAACTTTGAAAAATTCGAGCTTATAAACAGTAAAACAGCCACAGATAAGTACTGGTCAGGTTCTTCTGAGGGTCTTTATGTATCATCTACGGGTGAAGAAACAGTTTTCTCTGCCTATGGAAGGATTAGTGCTGGATATGCTTACAGCACTGAAATTATCGTGGTAGGACACCGGCCTTTTTATTCGCTGACAAGAAAAAAAGAAAAAAAAATCCAATGGAGGGCTTCACTGGTTGTACTTCCTATATAAAATATCCGCTTTCTATTTTGATTCTTCCTGTAATGCAGCCATTGCTTTACCACACAATAAAACTAAGTCTTCTCCCTGAAGTTATAAAATTCCAGTAATATTTAGACCGTAAAAGAAGAGCTTTACTTGATCTTAACCTCGTTTATCTTTTAAATTAAACTGATTTAACCCATAGGTAAGGCATTTTGTATTATACTTGAGGTTGAGGCTTTATAACTTGTAATACTAAGCAGTTTGACTATTATTATACTTACTTTTGAGATAGCTGTCTGGATTTACTTTTGCCATCTGTTCCCACATTGAATTTCCATTTAACAGCTGTGAGCGCATGGCAAAATCTTTGAAACTTTTAACAGCATTCTGCTCCAGTCCGTCTCTCTCTGTCATAAAAAAATCAGTGCCAAAAAGTATTTGTTTTGGATATTTTTTGGCCTGCTCATAAAATTCATCATAAATCATATGGTTTTCTTTGGCCAGGCACTCTGTTATATCGTATGATATATCAGTATAAACTTGTTCTGGATAATCAGTCATCAGTTTTTTGATCTGTTCATACCAATTGGTTTTTGAAACACCAAAAGGCTTAATCTTTTTACTATCTGTGTTATCTCCCAGGGCTGCTTTTATCTGGTCAACACCGCCGAAATGAGCAAAACATATTTTAAGGCCAGCAATTTTATCAAGCATAGTCCTGTAGGAATCAGGTTCAAGAAAATAGGAACAGTTGTTCTTGCAGTCTATAGCTTTTTGCGTTCCAAGCATTCTGCTTTTGAAGTTTCCCCTTTGTTCTAAAAATTTAGGTACATGATAAACCAGTCCTGTATAGGGATCAACAGGATTGAGATTATTAATGATATAATTTTTGTCAAAATTGTACAAACCACCCAGATAGTAGGCATGTGTCATTACCGGCACGCCATGCAAAGCGGCCCATTCAAAAGTCTTTTTCAGCCTTTCATCAAATGCATAATGTCCTGTACTTGGATAAATTTTTAATCCCTGAAAAGGGTAAACTTCAGTTTCGCCCATTTCTATCTTATTATTAAAATAGCGCGCTACGGTTTTTTGAATCTCATCTCCGCTGCTTTTCCATCTTGGGTCAAGTCCAAAAAAAGGTAATATTTGAAACGGAAATTTTCTTTTTATCTTTATCACTTCCTCCAGCTGGCCTTCAAATCCACTAACTGATCTTCCGACCCCTAGATACTCCAGATTCTGGCATAAGGTAACAAACTGAAAAGGTCCTTCACTCTGGTAACGCGACATTAAGTCCTCAAAAACATCTTCTTGAAATTTGTTTTTACCAATCTTTAAAAATGCGGCATATCTCTTAGCCTTGCCGCCGCTTCTGCTGGCTATAGTTCTTATGATCCATGCTCCTAATTCTGTGTTTGTAAAATTATCAGTCGCATCTGCTAAAAAAGGAGGAAGAAACAATCGAAGAAAATCTTTTGGAGCATTATTCATGGTGAATATATGCGTATGGGAATTTTTGTAATAACCTTCCATAATTTAATTTTGTTTAATTACTGTTTGAGTTACCGATGTTGCCTTTTTTAAAAGATCAAACCAAAATGGGGCTCCCAGACTTGCCGCAAAAGCCGAAATAATAATTCCGAGCATCTTCATGAGAACACAGGAGAAGTCCACATTGTATAAAAAAAATTCCTTAGGTTGTTCTCTTACTGTTACACCATTTTTACATTTACACATATTATCTGTTTTAATCCACACCGGGTTATCCCAGCCTAATGGGAGTTTAAGAGTCGTTTTCAGACTGTCAATCTGTTTGTTTAAATTCTCAATGTCTTTTTCAATAACGTTAACAGACACTTGATCAGCAGCAGGAATTGCTGGTTTTGCAGCATCATATTTTACAGCCAGAGTTTCTAACTGTGCCTTATGTTCTAAATAATATTCCACCATTCCTGCCCTTGCTGCCGGATTTCCTTCATAATATTTATACAAATCGATACTGTCTATATTAGCTGCCGCACTTACTAAAAGCCCTATAAGAAACAGACGCTTTCGTGAAAGCTTCTTATACCAAGAACTAGTTCTTTCGCTAAATTGATCAAACCAGGCAGTAATTTCACCTACCAGCTCTTCGTAAAGGATCTTTTCATCATAAAAATCACCAAGTGCAGCTTTTACTTTTGCTTTACTTACTGCATTTTTAAGCATAACAATTACATCGCTCTGTCCTAGATATTTTATTGAGAACTCTACATTGTTTAACAGTACATTTTTATAATCCTTAACCTCTTCATATCCATCTGGACCACCCTCCTTTTTTTTAAGCATTTTAGAGGCCTCTAGATTTGCAACAGCATCAATTAATGCTTCAGCTAAGGTTTTAGATGAAATTTCTGCTGGAGGCGCTTTGTCGGATTTTGTTAGTAATTTTACAGCGCTGCTGAGATAAATTTCCACTCCCCAATTTACGTTGTTAGAAGAATCGTAAAGCTTTTCTAACATCTTATTTCTAAAAAAGCGGCCCCTTTCACTTTTTATCTGTACGGTTATTTCAAGAATCATACTGCTTAATAAAGCAAATAGAGCCCAGCTGATAACAATCGAAACAGCTATCTGAACGATAGTAGAAGAAAAAAAACTTACATCCATAATACCTCATTTAATTATTACTTTAACATTTATAAATGCTGTTTCTTCATAATTGCTATATACCTTTTTTAAATTTTACAGGCTAAGCTGCGCTGTTTCAAGAACCATTTTATGCTCTAATGCCAATGATTTCAAAAAACTAATCGAAGGCGTAAAAAAGTATTCCCCGCCTTTCATTGTCACAAAACCACTTTCTGGATTGGAGAAATCACATGTATTCTTAGGAGTCAGTTCTCCCCATTGTTCTGGTAAATGTTTTTTATCGTTATTTACCCCCTGCCCAATTAATCCGTCCTGTCCGACAAATCTGCCAGGTCTGATTTCACCATGATTTACCCAGCTCTGCTGTATGAATTCAAACTGTCTTTCGATACTGCTTTGATAGCACATAAATAAAAGTCCAACACCATCTGCTGGTTTACCTTCTGTTCCAACACGCCCTATATCATTGTAAGGTATTCCCCTTCTGACTAATCGAACTGATTTTGCAAAATCGTCCCCTACATCACTTCGTGGATTAGTAATTCGTATATGAGAATGGAAAGGGCACTCACTTCCATCAGGATCTGTGGAGTAATTAAAATCATTAATCATGGATTGAGAACTTGTATGGCCGCTTTCAGAACTTTTATTGACCACCTCAGTTCCATCTTCAAATCGCCCGACTATCATCGCCCCGGCTAATTCGTCGTTAGCAGCTCCATTTTGATCCTTAACGGCAGGCAGGCTGTCTTCTTCGGTATTAAACTTCATGACATTTTGTTCGAGTTTTCTAAAAACAAGATAACTCCCAAAACTGTCCGCAAATTTACCGCCTTTGTCTTTGACCAAAGCAAGATTTAACGTCGCTTCATCATTCCAGGCAGCAGTAGAGTTTTGTTCTAAAATTTCTTTTTCTAAAAACAGGGGCTGGCTTACTCCGTCAGCATAGCCAAAGTGCTCAATACCAATAGCTCCGTTTCTTAAAATTTCGCCTGCTTGAACTTTAGCTATATCGAAAATTGGGCTTAGCTGCAAAATCAAATTATCTTTTCTGTTTACAGCTATATCTTTATCAGCATGACCAATAATGATCAAAACATCTATTTGACTTTTAAATTCGTCGTCCCAATCTTCTGGATCATCTGCCAGTTTTGTACTTCTGTTTTTCAAACCTTCCTGAAAAGCCTCATTTTCTGGTATGATTTCAGAATCAATTTCCAGTTTATCATAACCTGATTTTGACAAAGACAGGGTATACACTGTACCGCCGTCAATATCGTACTGCTTTCTAATATTGGAATCTATTAACTGCTTCGCCGTACTGGTAATTTTTGAGGTGGCAAAGTTCGTTATCCAGTTTTTAGCTTCGTCGGCTTTCCCCTCTTTAACAGCCAGAAATAAATGATAGGCAAAATTTCTCCCATGATGTTTTAGGATATTGGCCTGCAGATCGTTGAGCATTTCTGAAAAGTGCTGTTCCGTATTTACTTTTGATTCTTCTAATGTAAGTGCCATTTTTTTTAGTTTTAAGATGTTAAATAAATCGTCTTCGTTTGTTTTTATTGTGTCATTTTCTTTTACTTGATTTTCATGGTTAGATACACCGCGGCAACTACCATTTACAACATTTTTATGGCATTGCCATTTTGAATTGTAAATAGAATGCAAATTTTACTGCTTAAACTACTAGACGTCGTCATTAGAAAATTTAAACGTTCAATTAAATTGGAAGTTAAATTTCTATGATTCTTAATTGGGATAGCAGGACGTGAAAGCCCCTGCTTAAATTGGCTGAAAAATCGGCGTTAAAAAATAAAAGGCCTGTAAAATATTTCATTGCTTAATAGAATTAACAATGACATTTTTGGAAAGTATCAAACTTGAGAGTAGAAGCTGATTTACAGTAAAGCTTTTTTCTTTATTGTAATTCTTGAAGTGCTTATAGGAAGTCTTAATTATAAAATATGAACTAATCTATAAAAATATAATTTCCGATATCTAAAAAAACGTTTAACTGTTAAGAAATCTGTTTAAAGACACTTTTTGATAAGTGATAAAGTATTTTATGTGAAGATTGGCACATATGCTTCTTTTTTATATCATTATAAATTAAGAAATACAGAATTAAGGATCAAATTTACATTTCGCTTTTCAAATAAACCCCCAGTGTAGCCTGATTCAGGACTGCTATTTTCATTTTTTTTGTTTAAAAGTAAGCATCAGCTTTTAAATTATTTTATTGTTAATCGGATAAACCATTATTATAATCAAATAATTTTTAAATAATACAATTAATTGAAATACAGTATACATCAGAATATTCTCAAAATTCTAATGATTTTTTAATGTTTAATCTTGTTTTAAAATATACTTTTACAAAATAAACCTACAAAATTAAAAATGATGTTGCTTCTTAAATTCAGCTCCTCAAAAACATTTATATGCGGCTTTTCAATATTTCAGCAAAAAGGTCAGGTTTTACAAAATATAATCTAGAATTTTCAATTTTAATATTCTCAAATTCATAATAACCATTATTCAACCAAACCTAAAATGAAAAAGATTAAATCATCTTTAAAATGTGCATTTCTTACAGTGGTAATCCTGTTTTCGACAGGCTGTGAAACCGAAAAAAATGTAATAGAAAACAGTGAAGCAGTTCAAGAAGCTGACCACTCTACAATACACGGCTTAAGTAATTCGATTGCAATATTCAATAAAGTTTTAGATAATATCGAAAGTAATATTATTGAAAATCAGGAAATTTTAATAAGCCAGAAAGAGTTCAATTTAATTAATTTAAGTATAGCTAAAAAACAAGATTTTAAATTATCTCAAAAGAACAGCGAGCTGCTTGTTTATAAAATGCTGGAGATAAGCCGAAAAAGTCTTTTAAATAAATTTAGTGATGAAGAAGCTCAGAAAATCAGTTATACACTTCGAAATAATGCCATTTTAGATTTTATAAATAACGAAGATCTGGATAATATTTTAAACAAATTTATCTATTTTCAGCGTAAATTAAGTAATGAATTAAAATTAGGTTATAATAAGTCATCAAAGAGATTTCAGAATGGAACCACATCAAAAAAAATGGCAACCTACAAGGTTACACTGCAGACACCAGACGGCACGTACGAAATAGAATGCCCAGATGACGTATATATTCTGGATGCCGCAGAGGAAAGAGGTCTAGATCTTCCCTATTCCTGCAGAGTCGGCGCCTGTTCGACAGATGCTTCAAAACTTATCGCAGGATCAGTGGACCAGAGCAATCAGTCGTTTCTTAGTGATGATCAGATTATGTGCGGATGGATTTTGACTTCAGTAGCTTATCCAACTTCTGATTGTGTTATTCAAACTCATCAAGAAGAATTTTTAACTGAAGAAAAGTGCGGAGGAGGTATTAATTTAAATCCTGTAGTAATTCACAATGGATATACAAACCCAGTTGTGAGTTCAGGATGGCAAAGCATTGGAACAATTTATTTAGCAGGTGGTTCTATACAATCACCAAACCCTTATCAAATTACATCGAAACTAGGAGGAAAAGAAAACTGCCTCAACGCTTTGTTAAATCAAAAAGGAAATAATTTTGTGCAAAAATTATTAGCTAATTTTACGGGAGATTCTGAGTTTGACATCATGATTATTTCCAAAGATAAAGTTACTAACCTAAAGGCAGGCATTCTTCGTGAGCTTAACGGCAAGACATACTATGTTCCAGGAGGTAAACAAATTACAATAGAGATCAGTACATCCAGAGCTAATGCACATTCTGCTTTGGAAACCGCCAGAGTTATATTACATGAATATATCCATGCAGATTTAGCTAGAAAATTATACACCAAATCACAAGAAATCGGAAATACAGCAGAAGATTTTAAATTGATTTATAATGTCTATAAAAATGACCATAATAACATTGCCAACTTATATTTAGACAGTATGACGACAGCGTTGAAAGATTTTCATAAAAATGTTCTGTCTAATGATTATAATGCCTATATCAACAACTTTGGATCAGCTCCACCTGATGCATTTTACAGAGCAATGGCTTGGAATGGGTTAAAAGAGCAAGATGTTCCAGCTTGGACAGAATTATCTCAAGCAGAGCAAGATGCCATTAATGGATGGACCTTAATTGCTAACCAATTAGGTAAATCAGTACCATGTGCATTTTAATTTAAACAACGAATATGAAAACTGTAATAGTAACACTAACATTTCTATCCACATTGTTTTTGAACTCTTTACAAGCTCAAGAGATAATAAAAGATAGTCTTTTTTTTAAATACGATCCTAAATATATATTAAACTTCAAGGAAGCCCCAGAGGTTTATTATCTGCAGGACAGCCATGACGGAAGTACAGGAACATTTTTTTTCAAAGAGGTTAAACGCATCAGCTCCGTTAAAAAGAAAAATATTAAGTGCCTGAAAAAATTTATTAGATCCTCTGAATTTTACAGCAGAGAGAGTCATCTAGACGATAGAGAAGCTGCCGTTTTTTTTAATAATTTTATAGTTTTTCTGATGAAAAAAGAAGACAAAAAAACAACATATATTCAAGTTCAGGGAAGTTTTGAAATTGAATAATTCGCCTGAATTAATTAAACATAAAAGCAATAGAATTTTATATTAGATTCTATTGCTTTTTTTTTGAAAATATTATTTTCATTTTTCAATACAACTAAATAAAAACAAAGAAACAAAGAAAGAAACAAAAAAAGGATTTCTCCATTCTCTTTCCTAAATCACCCTCCACCCTATACTATAAATTGTTTCCAAAAGAAAAAACGAAAAAAAAGAAAGCCCAGATCAAGCGTTAAAGCGGATGCGCAGTGCTATAAGTCCCGAAGGGCGGACAAAGGAAATGAAGTCCGTTATGCGCACGCAGCAGATGCAATGGCGCTATCTTGGCTGCACTTTTTAGCCGTTTGGAATGAATACTGGTTCTAAATAACTAACTGCAATCCCAACATTATATTATCAAACTTACGGAGGATAAAATATTGATAGAGTATTAATTTGATTTGGGTGCAGAATCGGTGCATCGAGAATTAAAATATGGTTTAAAACACTGACTGAATGCAACTTGCAAGCAAAAGTTCAGATCATTACTAAAGGCTGTTTTTATTCTATTCATTCAATTTCGTTATCAGGTTCGAGTCCCGTTCCCGCTATTACAAAAAGCACATTTAACTATGTTGAAATCTTTTAAAGTAAGTTTTGTGGCAAAATCGTGGCACATGGTGTTTGAAGTTGTCTTCAATTTTGCCACAAAAAGTTAAGATGATTTTTAAACTCAATTTCACTTGTATAAATTTTTCAGCAGAATCGCGTCGAATTCGTACTTTTGTATATGTACCAACAGTGATATTAATATTTGAAACAAACATCTCTGCTAGAAAAACATAAATTACAACTAAGTTCATATTACAAGTTAATAAGCATTTACTTGAGCTTATAGCTGAAAAAGCTTATAAAATAAGTGACTTAGCAGATTCACTTTTATCAAAAAATATTTAAGTGAGATAGCCGGGTTGAAATTTCAAAAAAATCACTTTTAAAATAAAGTTAACCAATAAGTAAAATTACATTTATATTAGATTATGATCCTTTAACATTACAGAATTTAAAAAAAATACTGGTAAAACTAATAAACAGTATAGAAATAAAACGCATTCCTGCGAGATTCATTACTGTTTTCTAGAGTTTTTATTTAAATAAAAAATCAAATTATAACCCATAATCAAATAAACTTTATGGAGGGCGAAATCGATCTACATATTATTCTAAAAAACTTAAATCCGCTATTGAATGATGGGCAGTATGTATACTTAAAGGTAGATACTCTTGGCAATATTCCACTTTCTAAAATTTTGTTCTTTTTTAATGAACGGGAAGGCATTACAATAGTGATGAAAAAGCAAGATGCCATCGAATTAGAACTAAAATTTTCATATGTTGCGGCTTGGATAACTCTTGAAATTCATTCTTCATTAGCTGCTGTTGGACTGACTGCAGCCTTTTCACAAGCTTTAGGAAATGCGAATATAAGCTGTAATGTCGTTGCTGCATACCTACATGATCATATATTTGTGGATGAGCGAGATGCTTTAAAAGCACTCGAAGTACTATCTAAGCTTAAGATAGGTAACTCTGAAATATGAGTCCGCTGAAACAATACCTATTTTCTTTCTGCGTAGAATTAAACTGTTAATGTAAAAACGAAGTCTTCAATATTTTTAACGCTGTGTAGTTTTCAACTTTGTCCTGCTATTTTATAGAGTAACATCAGCAAATTAATTGAAAAAAGATATCCATTTTAAAATAAGGAGTGTTACTCAGGAGTTTGCTGTTAGATCTTAATCACACTGGTATGCAAGCCAATATGCAACTAGTAAAGATAGTTATAAATATGCGTTATGGAACACTGTGCGAGTTATTAAGTCATCTGATTAAGGTGTTATTTACAGAGGGGAATAATGGATCGCAAAAATATGCAGATTGATCTCCTCTAAAAAGCAACACCTACAAAATCGAATGAATTTGAAGGTTTATAAATAGAAATCCTTACGGCATTAAAGCCTGAATTGTTTTTTTATTACTAAACGGATTTTCTATAATCACTATTTGGGATCACGTGTACCTCCCGTAGGGATAATGCTTCTTATTTTACAGGTCGCCAATAACTGCTTTTCCTTTTTTTTGACTATATAATCATCCATGTTCTGAAATGATGCTGCTGATTTTAATCTTTTTTGTATGATGGACACGCATTCCTCAATCGTAATAGCATTTGTATTTAAAGCAATACTGTTTTTATTGTATGGCTTGTAGACTTCCATATCGGTACAGGAAAAAAGCCCTGCGGTCGGTATACCGGAAGCGCTGGCCAGATGCATTATTCCACTATCTGCACCAATGAACAAAGTGCAGTTGGCAATAACTGCTGCAATTTCCCTGACATTATCGCTGTAATACACAGGAATAATATTATCTATATTTGATTTATTTGTCGCTGGTAAAATCTCTATAAAATTATAGTGGCTGTGCTCTTTGCTGAGTTTTCCATAGAATTTGAGCCACCATACTGCTGAGTAACATTTTTGTCCTGTTGCGTAAGTGAATAGGCAAATTGTTTGTTTTTGATTTTGAACCAATTTTTTTAACTGTGCTTGTCCATGATTTATTTCAGTCTGATCCAATTTAATATCCAGATCGGGCACTGAGGCTGTATTATATTCAAATCCCAGTCGATTAATGCAGTTTCTAAAATCAAATACGGGGATTTTAGCCATATGCTTTAGCGAATCATCGCTTAATGGATAATGATGCTGATACCCGAAAAATTTATAGTGAGACCAAGCTAATTTAGTCATAAGTTTGCCTGATGCTGAATTGTTTACTGCGTTTATCACTATATCATAATGTGTAAATTTTAAACAAATCCATTTATATATATAGGTAAAGGGCTTATTGAAAGGCCTTTGCGGAAGTTTTATGATCTGACCTATATTTTTATAATTCTTGAAAAGTAATGGAGCCAGATTTCCTTTAACCAGCACATCTATGTAACAATCAGGAAAAGTTTTAGTAATTTCCTGTAGCAACGGAGTCAGTAAAAGCTGATTGCCCAGTCTTGCATTAGGCCTCACAACTAAGATCTTTTTGATCACCACTGTCTCCATAACAGCTAAATTGTATGGAGCTGATCTGCCAATATTTTTGGTCAGATTCCCCATTATAGCTTTTCTGCCAATATTAATTCTATCTTTAATTTTCATACTTTACGATTTTAAAAGTGATTGTTTTTTATACAATACTTTATACATTTCTGGTTTCGTCTTCAGCATTACAGCAGAATAATTCTAAATAAGCCAGTCTGTAATCAAAACAATTAACCTTTAAATGTAATATTGAAACTGGTATACATACCTGCTATTCTCCTTACACTGACGGCTCCTTCCAGGGCTTCAATTTGATTTTAGTATCCGGAGGAAAAAAATCCAAAATTAATTGTTTTAGGAGCGTTGAAATGAAAATGGCTTATCAAACAAATAAACTGCTGTTTTAATGGTATTGCCTTTTATTAAATTTACATCGCATCAACGATTTATTACTTTTTGCAATTTGTAAGCAAATAAAATAATATCAGTGGGACTTTGATATTACCCCCTTACCCCCTGGTTTACGCAACAAGATTTATAAAGTGCCTTAAATCATCTCTCATTTCTGACTTTATTTTAGTTGGATCAAATACAATTATATCCTCTAAGTCTTCCAGTTTTGCCTTTAGATCTATATTAAAAGTAGAAACAATCAGCGGAACCCCTCTTTTATAAATTCGCAGTAAATCAATTAATTCGTCATGGGAATACACCACAAATAATATAATGCAATAGTCTGTGATGCCATCATTAAAATTTTTAAAATTCCTATAAACGTCAAATTCAAAATACTCCTTAAATTCATACTTCAAAAATCTGGAAAAACATTTTTGACTGTCGTAAACTAACCCTTTTTTCTTTTTCATAATTTTCCTTTTTAGCTCCAAAGCCCATTGTTAAACTAACCGCCTCAATATTGAAGCTTGAATTTCAGCCTGTCTTTTACTTTATTGTGCGCTATAGTTACCCTCTAACTGTTTTTGAGACTATCTCTCAACCGGTGTCTCCGGAACTTGTCATCTTTAATGATTACTGATGAGCGACTGACAAAAAGCAGCAAAATATAAAAATGCCTGTTTATTTTTTTGCTGCTTTTAAGCTTTGTCAATTATGTACCATTTAAATTTCTACCGGATTTTTAACACTTTCATATATTTTAATTAATTGGCACAGCATAGATTAAATTTTCAGCCGCAATGGTATTATTAGCACCGAAATTTTTTATAGTCGCAAACGTCCCATAATGATCTTCGGCCCCTGCAAAATAATAAAGAGTCTGATCGTACGGAGCAGCATTTCGCATAATAACTGAACCTGATATCATAGAAGCTTTTGCAGGTCCGGTGACATCTCCGCTTATCAATGGTGAGCCGACGATTCCTGAAGGTGGTGCATAAGTAACATTGCTGGTCGAAAAAGCACTTTTTATCCAGGTGAAAGACCCATTAATAGTACTATCTGGAACTGCTTTTATTTTAACTGTAATTATATAACTGGAATTGGCAGGAATAGTAATAGATGTTCCAGTATATCTCCAATTTACGGTTCCAGCTGGAACAGGTGGAAGGTCAACTCCCGCTCCCAAGTTTGCCATGACTACCGGCGCAGCAGTTCCCAAGGTAGACGGTGCCCACTCACCTCGTCCATTATACTGTAAAAATTGACCTGTAGTGGGTGCAGTACTCGAAACAGCTCTACCCTGTATTTTTTCTGCATTCCAAACTGCGGTACTACTTTTAATCGTTACTGTATTTATGCCTGCAGTCGTAACATTTGTTACCGCTTGACCAGCATCAGCAGTAAACCTACGGGTTACCTTTGTAATGTTTCCCGACGCGTCTGTAGTTAAATCTGTATCTGTAACCGATCCATTCGGTATATTTCTCACCAATACTCTTCCATTAAGATCTATAACCCCAGTCCCTTTTGGCGAAATTCTAAAATTACTGTTTGCATTATTACCTGTTTTACGTATTTCTGACCAGCCTATTGCAAAGCCTTCACTTCTGTTAGCTGGCAAAAAGGAAGCAAGATTCTGATCATTTGTAGGGCTTTGTACATCAAGAGCGTAAATTGAAGTACTAATACCAGTACCTATAGCAAATCGACCATCTGCAGTAATAACCATTTTCTCAGTGTTATTGGTTCTAAAACGCAGAGCCTGATTGTTGGTTGATCCAATAAAATTTGCTGCTGTTACAGTGTTTCCACTCAGTCCCCATCCGGTTAATCCCGAAAGGTCGGCAACATTACTACTAAAGCCATTTATTGTACTGGTCAGATTAGTACCGGTTAGTGTTAATGCATTTGTATTTAAGATATTAGCCGTACTCGAAATACCATTTACATTTGAGGTCATAACATTGGCAGTACTGCTTAAAACATTTGTTGTAGTAAGAGTTCTTTTTCGAAGGTTACCATAAGCATCTGTTGTAATCACTGCATCCGCAGGAGTTCCGGTAGGCAGGGTTTTGATGTAAACCGGTCCATCCAGATTGATCAGTCCAGTGCCTTGCGGGGAAATTTTAAAATTACTGTTTGCAGTATTACCTATTTTACTAATACCTGTCCATCCTATTGCAACACCTTCAGTTCCGTTACCTGGCATAAAACGAGCCAAATATTCATCACTAGTAGGACTTTTTACATCAAGAGCATACGTTATAGCAGCGGTACCTGTACCTATACCAACTCTACCATCCGCGGCAATAATCATTTTTTCAGTGTTATTGGTTCTAAAACGCAATGGCAGATTGTTGGTTGAACCAATAAAATTGGTCGCCGTTACAGCGTTACCAGTCAATCCCCAGCCAGTTAATCCCGAAAGATTTGCCACATTACTAGAAACACCATTTATAGTACTTGTTAAATTAGTACCGGTTAGTGTTAATGCATTTGTATTAACCACGTTTGCTGTTCTGGAAATCCCATTTACATTTGAGGTTAGAACATTTCCTGAACTGGTTAAATCGTTAGTTGTCGCAGGCAAAATACTCGACAATGGCACTCTTTTTAAATTTCCTTTTGTTGCAGCAGCAGCAGAGCCATCTACAACTACAATCTGATCTGTAGAATCAGGAGCTGCAGCTGCTGTTAATCCATCTATACGAGCAGTTCCCTGAACATGTAAAGTAGAGGTAGGATTGGTGACCTTAATACCCAGATTGCCAGATCCCGTAAGACGCATTAATTCATTTGAAGATGTTGCAGAAGTTGCTGCAAACCAGCCAAAACTGGCTCCACTTGTAATATTAGATCTAAACATTCCTGACGAGATACCTAAACCGTAAAATTGAAAGTCGTTGTTCGCTTGGTCATACAAAACTATTTTACGATGGGCTACCGAATTAGAAAATTGCAAAGGCGCATTAGGTGCAGTCATACCAATACCTACAAACCCGTTTGCAGTAATGGTCATTCTCTCTGTATTATTACTTCTAAAACGCAGAGGCTGATTATTAGTTGTTCCTAAAAAACTTGTAGCTGTTCCTGTATTTCCCGTTAATCCCCAGCCTGTTAATCCAGAAAGATCTATAGCCGTGCTGGCGAATCCATTTATTGTACTGGTCAAATTAGAACCAGTAAGTGTTAATGCATTTGTATTAACCACGTTTGCTGTTCTGGAAATCCCATTTACATTGGAAGTCATAATATTCCCTGTACTGGTTAAATCGTTAGTTGTTGGCACCACAGGAGGTAAAATGTCTGCAAGAGCTCGCTTTCTAAGATTTCCACTTGCGTCTGTTGTAACAATACCATCTGCAGCAGCACCTGTTGGAAGTGTTTTTATAAATACATGTCCGTCAAGGTTAATAACTCCGGTGCCTTTTGGCGAAATTTTAAAATTACTGTTTGGAGCGCCTCCGATTTTACTCATACCTGTCCAACCTATCGCAACACCTTCCCATTGATTAAGAGGTAAAAACTTAGCTAAAAATTCATCATTGGCCGTACTTACTACATTTAGAGAGTGGGTTAAAACATCGGTACCAGTACCTATACCCACTTTTCCATCTGCGCCAATGATCATCTTTTCACTGTTATTAGCCCTAAAGCGCAAAGGCGTATTGTTTGTCGTTCCTAAAAAACTCGTTGTTGTCCCTGCATTTCCTGCCAAGCCCCAGCCAGCTAATCCCGAAAGATTTGCCAGATTACTAGTAACACCATTTATAGTGCTGGTTAAATTAGTACCGGTAAGAGTTAATACATTTGTATTAACCATGTTTGCTGTTCTGGAAACCCCATTTACATTGGAGGTCATAACATTCCCTATACTGCTTAAATCGTTAGTAGTCGCAGCCAAAATACTCGATAATGGAACTCTTTTTAAATTTCCTTTTGTTGCAGCAGCAGCAGAGCCATCTACAAGGACAATCTGATCTGTAGAATCAAGAGCTGTAACTGCTGTTAATCCATCTATACGAGCAGTTCCTTGAACATGCAAAGTAGAAGTAGGATTAGTTACCTTAATACCCAGATTGCCCGATCCCGTAAGACGCATTAATTCATTTGAAGATGTTACAGAAGTTCCTGAAAACCAACCGAAATTGCTCGTTGTACTATTCACATTAGATCTAAACATTCCTGATGAGATACCTAAACCGTAAAATTGAAAGTCGTTGTTCGCTTGGTCATACAAAACTATTTTACGATGGGCTACCGAATTAGAAAATTGCAAAGGCGCATTTGGTGCAGTCATACCAATACCTACAAACCCGTTTGCAGTAACCGGGCCATCAAGAATTATCCGTCCAGTACCTTGCGGCGAAATTTTAAAATTACTGTTTGCAGTATTACCTATCTTTCTAATACCTGTCCACCCTATAGCAACACCTTCAGTTCCGTTACCTGGCATAAAACGAGCCAAATATTCATCACTAGTAGGACTTTTGACATCAAGAGCATATGTTACAGCAGCGGTACCTGTACCTATACCTACTCTACCATCCGCGGCAATAATCATTTTTTCAGTGTTATTGGTTCTAAAACGCAATGGCAGATTGTTGGTAGAACCAATAAAATCGGTAGCCGTTACAGCGTTACCAGTTAATCCCCAGCCAGTTAATCCCGAAAGATTTGCCACATTACTAGAAACACCATTTATAGTACTTGTTAAATTAGAACCAGTTAGTGTTAATGCATTTGTATTAATCACGTTTGCTGTTCTGGAAATCCCATTTACATCTGAGGTCAGAACATTTCCTGAACTGGTTAAATCGTTAGTAGTCGCAGGCAAAATACTCGACAATGGTACTCTTTTTAAATTTCCTTTTGTTGCTGCCGCAGCAGAGCCATCTACAACTACTATCTCATCTGTAGAATCAGGAGTTGCAGCTGCTGTTAGTCCATCGATACGAGCAGTTCCTTGAACATGTAAAGTAGAAGTAGGATTAGTGACCTTAATACCCAGATTGCCCGATCCCGTAAGACGCATTAATTCATTTGAAGATGTTGCAGAAGCTGCTGCAAACCAGCCAAAACTGGCTCCATTACTGCTAATATTAGATCTAAACATAGCTGGTGAGATACCAAAGCCGTAAAATTCAAAATCGTTATTACGATCTTCCCATAATACTATTTTACGAGGGACGTTCGTATTAGAAAACTGCAAAGGTGCATTGGGTGCAGTGTTACCAATTCCTACAAACCCGTTTGCAGTAATGGTCATTCTCTCTGTATTATTACTTCTAAAACGCAAAGGCTGATTATTAGTTGTTCCTAAAAAACTTGTAGCTGTTCCTGCATTTCCCGCCAATCCCCAGCCTGTTAATCCAGACAGATCTACAGCCGTGCTGGCAAATCCATTTATCGTACTTGTCAAATTAGAACCAGAAAGTGTTAATGCATTTGTATTAACCACGTTTGCTGTTCTGGAAATCCCATTTACATTGGAAGTCAAAATATTCCCTGTACTGGTTAAATCATTTGTCGTAACATCAGCAACTGCTGTGGTCAGGTCAACTACAGAGGAAACTCCGTTTACCGTTGATGTCAAATCTTTTCCTGAAAGCGTTAAATCATTTGTCGTAACATCAGCAACTGCTGTGGTCAGGTCAACTACAGAGGAAACTCCATTTACCGTTGATGTCAAATCTTTTCCTGAAAGACTTAAATCATTTGTTGTAACATCAGCAACTGCTGTGGTCAGGTCAACTACAGAGGAAACTCCGTTCACAGTTGATGTCAAATCTTTTCCTGAAAGCGTTAAATCATTTGTTGTAGCATCAGCTAAAGCTGGTGTTAAATCAATAGGAGTTCCTGCTACACCGTTTACTGTCGTTGTTAAATTCTTTCCTGTCAAGGTGTTTTCCACCGTGTTTACAGCAGGTGCCGTTTTGCTTACTCCATTTACAGTAGAGGTAATCGTATTGACTGTATTCTCTAAATCATTTGTCGTAACATCAGCAACTGCCGTTGTCAGGTCAACTACAGAGGAAACTCCATTTACCGTTGATGTCAAATCTTTTCCTGAAAGACTTAAATCATTTGTTGTAACATCAGCAACTGCT
>NZ_MRCQ01000015.1 GCF_002304005.1 Flavobacterium sp. ACN6
ATGCATCAACAAAGTGTAGTAAAGATGAGAACTTATAAAAGAAAAACACCTGCAATAAAAAATATTACAGGTGTCTAATTAAATATATTTGTCTAATAATCTGTATCGATTATTTAGGACTAGTCATTTATTAAATAAAAAAAGCTCTAGAAAAATCTAGAGCTTTAGTATAATTTATAAAAAGAAAAAATTATGCTTCTTCCTGCATTGTATGATAAACGTTCATAACGTCATCATCTTCTTCGATTTTCTCGATTAATTTTTCAACATCAGCGATTTGCGCTTCCGTAAGTTCTTTTGTGATTTGCGGAATACGCTCAAAACCAGAAGATAAAATCTCCAAACCTCTGTTTTCTAATTCTTTTTGCAAAGCACCAAAACTTCCAAAAGGAGCATAGATTAAAATTCCGTCTTCGTCTTCAAAAACTTCTTCGGCACCAAAATCAATAAGTTCCAATTCTAATTCTTCTGGATCAAGATCGCCTTTTGCAATTCTGAAATTACAAGTATGATCAAACATAAACTCAACAGAACCTTGAGTTCCCATAGTTCCGTTGCATTTATTAAAATAACTTCTAATGTTTGCTACAGTTCTATTATTGTTATCAGATGCAGTTTCAATTAAGATTGCAATTCCGTGAGGAGCATATCCTTCAAACAAAATTTCTTTATAGTTGGCAGTATCTTTATTACTTGCATTTTTAATCGCGCGCTCCACATTGTCTTTCGGCATGTTGGCAGCCTTCGCGTTTTGTATAACAGCTCTTAATCTAGAATTGGCGTCTGGGTTAGGACCGCCTTCTTTAACAGCCATTACAATATCTTTACCAATTCTGGTAAAAGTTTTGGCCATTGCAGACCAGCGTTTCATTTTTCTTCCTTTTCTAAATTCGAATGCTCTTCCCATTTCTAATTTTAAGTTTTGTAATGCAAAAATACGGTTATTCCTTATTTTTCCAAAATCAAAACAACTCTTTTTTATGGAATGTTTTGGTGTTGAGGTTTTAGGTCCTGTGTCTTGTATCTTATTTTGAATTTAACCGCAAAGTCCGCAAAGATTTTTTTGTATAAAGTTATGTTTATAAAAGCAAAGTTCGCAAAGCTTTATCTACATAACTTTGTGAACTCTTTTTATTTTATAAAATTAACTCAAAAAATCTTTCTGTACTTTGTGTACTTGCGTAAATCTTTGCGGACTTTGCGGTCAAAAAAACATTCTTTCAAGTCCTGTGTCTTGAATTTAACCACAAAGTCCGCAAAGATTTTTTGTATAAAGTTGTGTTTATAAAAGAAAAAGTTCGCACAGCTTTATCTACATAACTTTGCGAACTCTTTTTATTTTATAAAATTAACTCAAAAAATCTTTGTGTACTTTGCGTAAATCTTTGCGGACTTTGCGGTAAAAAAAAGATTCTTACGAGTGCTGTATCTTGAATTTAACCGCAAAGTCCGCAAAGATTTTTTTGTATAAAGTTGTGTTTATAAAAGAGAAGTTCGCAAAGCTTTACTCTTATAGCTTTGCGAACTTTTTTTATTTTATAAAACTAACTAAAAAATATCTTTGTGTACTTTGAGTAAATCTTTGCGGACTTTGCGGTATAAAAATATTCTTTCAAGTCCTGTATCTTGAATTTAACCGCAAAGTCCGCAAAGATTTTTTTTGTATAAAGTTGTGTTTATAAAAGAAAAGTTCGCAAAGCTTTATCCTCATAGCTTTGCGAACTCTTTTATTTTATAAAATGAACCCAAAAAATCTTTGTGTACTTTGCGTAAATCTTTGCGGACTTCGCGGTTAAAAAAAATATTCTTTCAAGTCCTGTATCTTGAATTTAACCGCAAAGTCCGCAAAGATTTTTTTGTATAAAGTTGTGTTTATAAAAGAAAAGTTCGCAAAGCTTTATCCTCATAGCTTTGCGAACTCTTTTATTTTATAAAGTGAACCCAAAAAATCTTTGTGTACTTTGCGTAAATCTTTGCGGACTTCGCGGTTAAAAAAAATCTTTCAAGTCCTGTTTCTTGTGTTGGATTTAACCACAAAGTCCGCAAAGATTTTTTGTATAAAGTTGTGTTTATAAAAGCAAAGTTCACAACGCTTTATCTACATTGCTTTACGAACTCTTTTTGTTTTATAAAATTAACTAAAAAATATCTTTGTGTACTTTGCGTAAATCTTTGCGGACTTCGCGGTTAAAAAAAGCGTCTACCACGGTTAAAACTGAAACAAAAAACTACTTACTCCCACCATTAAATTCATTAATGATATTCACCGCTTCGTTTAGGTACGGATTTGTTTTAAGATTATCCATTTGAGACTGATTGATCGTTTTATCTGTTGGATAAGCCCCCAATAAAAGCTGATTAATACTAGAATTATAAACATCAAGAGGATTATTTTCATCATTAAAAGTATTAATCTCTGTCCAAAGCGCTTCTAAGGAGTTTTTTTGTTTAAAAACAGCATCTAAAGTCATCGGAATTTCTGCTTTTGGTGTATTGACAAGCTGGTCAATTTTGAGGTTAATCTTTTTTATGTTGCTAAAGAAATAATTATCAGCAAGTCTTGCAGAACTATTTTTAGCAATTTTATCGATTAAATTTCGTTTTACATATGTTTTATACTTCAAAAACGGGGCAATACTGTCATTTTTCATAGCAGTCGGAAAATCACTTTCTTTCTGGTAAATATCCTCATAAAATTCAGGCAGTACAACATCTGGCTTTACGCCAATATATTGATGACTTTTACCTGTAATTCTGTAAAATTTATTAATCGTGATTTTTAAGAAATCGGTATTTTTTTCTTCGTCAAGCGAAAGAATGGTTTGCATAGTAGCTTTCCCCAGCGTACTGCTTCCTAATAATAAAGCTCGATTGTAATCCTGCATAATAGAAGCAAAAAATTCACTTGCAGAAGCAGTGTTGCTGTTTACTAATACCACAATCGGACCTCTATAGATAACGCCTTTAAAAGGATCATTAATCACCGATTTTTCTTTTCGATTATCAACCACAATTGAGATTGGCCCATAATCTACAAACATACCAGCCAGTTTTATAGCTTCTTCCATAGAACCGCCGCCATTGTCAATTAAGTCAATTACAAGTCCTTTTATATTGTCTCTTTCTAGCTTTACGACTTCTCGCGCGACATCATCAGCGCAGCCTTTTCGACTGTTTCCATCCAAATCAGCGTAAAAACTCGGAATTTTGATATAGCCTATTTTACTATCCTTACCAATTATGAAGCTGAAAACTGAATTGTCCTCATCTTTCATCACTTGCTTTTCGATATAAACATCAAAAGTTTTCCCAGAATTGCGCTTTAAAGTAAGCGTAATTTGTCTATTTGTCTCCGATAAAATCATAGTCGAAATAGATTCTAAAGAAGCACAAGAAACCTGCAAAGTATCTTTTTGATTGGAAATAGAAATAATCTGATCGCCCTTTTTTATTTGTCCAGTTTGATACGCAGGCCCATTCGGATCGACCTCATCAATTATAATTTCATTCTTTTCATTTAAGTTAACAGTCATTCCAAGAGATAAATGTTCTTTAGACAAAGAAGCCATAAAACTCGTTTTCGAATCATCACTAAAATAAGCAGTATGCGGATCAAAATAAGTACAGAAATAATTATACAATTTTTCTTCCTGTTTTGTATTCGTGTCTAATAAAGTAGTAAAACGGCAGATTTCATTAGTAAGAATCTTGTTTTTTGAGACCAGTTCAATCGATTTAAAATTAGCTTTAATAGAATCTAAGTTAGTGCTTGTTTCAGCAATATCGTCCAGTATTTGATAGCGAAGTTTTTTAATCCAGACTCTTTCTAAATCCTCGTTTTTTAAGTAAAAATCAAATGATTTTTTATAGAAACGAATCGTATCTTTTTTAGCATAATCTATCGCTGTAGTCTGTATCTTTTCTAACGTTTTTTTAGTGCGTACAAGACCATTTACATATTTCGCTTTAATTTCAGTAAGGAAACTGCAGTCATTTTTAAGAATCAGATCATCTAAATTATAACGGTATTTAGAAGCCAGTTCTTCATATTCACTCTTAAAAAAGATATTTCGGGAAGGATCCAGTTCGTTAATGAGATTATCAAAAACAAACACAGACAAACTGTCGTCAACAGGTTTAGGGCGAAGATGTTCGGCTTGAATAAGCGCATTTATTTTGTTTAATATTTCACAAGTTTCTGCGCTGTTCTGACCAAAAAAGACTGTTGAAGTCAGTAAAAGTAGGAGTAGTGAAATCTTTTTCATAAATGGAAATTCATCGTTCAGATTAAAGTTACACTAATTTTTTTACAAATAGTAGTCTTTTTACTAAAATATCGACAACCAAAAGTTTTTAGCTGCGAAATGCATAAAACGCTAATTTTTATCAATAAATTTTTAGTTTTAAAGCAAAAAAAAGAGTGCAATACTTTACAAGCAATGCACTCTTAAATTATATATGTCTAGAAAAATTATTTCTTGTAAAACGGAAGTTTAATCACTTTAGCTGGAACATCATTTTTTCTAATTCTAATAAAAATATCACTGTCAACAGCACTGTTTGAAACAGTAACATATCCTAAACCAATTCCTTTATTCATAGAAGGAGACATAGTTCCAGAAGTTACAATTCCTATTACAGCTCCAGAACCATCAACGATTTCATAATCATGTCTTGGTACTGCACGTTCCTGCATTTCAAAAGCAACCAATTTTTTAGTAACACCCGCTTCTTTTTGTTTTTTCAAGCTCTCAGAATTAGTGAAATCCTTTGTGAATTTAGTAATCCATCCTAAACCAGCTTCAAGTGGAGAAGTCGTATCGTTAATATCATTTCCGTACAAACAGAATCCCATTTCAAGACGCAAAGTATCACGCGCAGCAAGACCAATTGGCTTGATTCCGAAAGCAGCACCAGCTTCAAAAACTTTGTTCCAAACCTGTTCTACTTCGTTGTTTTTGCAGTAAATTTCAAATCCTCCAGAACCAGTATATCCTGTAGCAGAAATAATTACATGTTCAATTCCCGCAAAATCACCTACTTCAAAATGATAATAAGGAATCGATGCTAAATTTACAGAAGTCAAAGCCTGCATAGCCTCAACCGCTTTTGGACCTTGAATAGCCAACAATGAATAATCATCAGAAAGATTTTTCATTTCGGCACCCAAATCATTGTGAGACGAAATCCAGTTCCAGTCTTTTTCAATATTCGAAGCATTTACAACCAGTAAATATTGCTCCTCTTTCATTTTATAAACAATCAAATCGTCTACAATTCCGCCTTCATTATTAGGAAGACAAGAATATTGCGCTCTGCCAATTGTTAAAGTAGACGCATCATTCGAAGTCACTTTCTGAATCAAAGCCAAAGCATTTGGACCTGTTAACAAAAATTCACCCATATGCGAAACGTCAAAAACGCCCACACTGTTACGAACCGTTTCGTGTTCAGCATTAACCCCTTCATAAGTAATAGGCATGTTATAACCCGCAAAAGGAAGCATTTTTGCTCCTAAACCTTCATGTATGTGCGTAAGCGCAGTATTTTTCATTGTGTTGTTTTATAAAATTGAGTCGCAAATTTATTCAAAAAATATCGAAAAATGATACACTAAATTATAAATTTCGCAATGATTAGGAGCTATTTCCCGTGATCCGCTATATCTTTTTGTTTTTAAAGAAAAAACAAAAAGGATGCCGCTTCTCCCGGGGCTAGGGCTGACCGTTCAAAAGAAAGATTTCGTGCTTTCAATTTTTTTGTAACTTTAATATATAAAAGAAGCCGAATGAAGTCTCCGTTTTTAATTAACAAAGAAGAAATTTTAAAGATTTACAAACCCGTAAATCCGCACACGCACAAAGGAATTCAGGGACACGCCGTAATTATTGCAGGAAGTTACGGAAAAATTGGCGCAGCGGTTCTGGCTTCCAAGGCCTGCTTAAAATCAGGATGCGGACTTGTTACGACTTTTGTACCAAAATGCGGTTATCAAATCCTTCAAATTTCCATTCCAGAAGTAATGACAGTTACAGATGAAAATACCAATTTCATTACTAATATTCACCTGCCATTAATTCCCCAAGCCATTGGAATCGGACCAGGAATCGGAAAAGAATTGGCAACCCAAAAAGCTTTATTTGAATTTTTAAGATCCAACAAAGTTCCCTTAGTTCTCGATGCCGATGCTTTAAATATTATCTCAGAAAATTTATCTTGGCTGGAGTTAGTTCCCGAAGATACAATTCTAACACCTCATCCAAAAGAACTCGAACGTTTGATCGGCAAATGGAACTCAGAATCTCAAAAGTTTCAAAAAACGATTGCTTTTTCAGAAAAATACAAAGTCATTGTGGTCATGAAAGGCGCGCCAACATTTATCATCAACAGAAATTCGGTTTACGAAAACACAACAGGAAACGCAGCACTCGCAACTGCAGGAAGCGGCGACACCTTAACCGGAATCCTGACAAGTCTGCTCGCGCAAGGCTACGAACCCAAATACGCCTCAAAATTTGGCGTTTATCTTCATGGCTTAACAGCAGATATTGCTGTAACCCAAACGGGTTATGAATCTTTTATAGCCTCAGATATTATAGAGAATCTCGGGAAAGCATTTTTAGAATTAGGTAATGTGCCAATTTGATAATTAGATAGTTGCATTTAGTTTGTCATCCTTGTAAAGGCACGAAGGATCACACACGTAACTCTACAAAGATTGGCGAATTTCTTTACGGAGCTTCTAGTGTGATCCTTCGTGCCTCAAGGATGACAAAAAATATCGATGAATCTTTGGGAACTAAAAGGAATACTTAAAAAACGCTGCGTTCCGAGACTTCGGGATTGCGTAAACCTTTATGAACTTTACGGTAAAAAATACAATCTAAAATCAAAAATCGTAAGTTTGTAATGTCAAAGATTAGAAACTTAGCAACTCAGTTCCTTAGCATCTTTGAATCTTTAAAAATGATAAACAACTTCGATCTTAGAACGGTAAATGTTACTCGTTACATCACGCCATTGCGCGAAGGCGGTTCTTTACCCGCTTTGGCAGAAGCCGATGACGATTTTAAATACGTATTAAAATTTAGAGGTGCCGGACACGGCGTAAAAGCCCTTATAGCCGAACTAGTAGGCGGACAAATTGCAAAAGCTTTAAAATTACAGCTTCCCGAATTGGTTTTCGCTAATCTCGACGAAGCATTTGGAAGAACCGAAGCCGATGAAGAAATTCAGGACTTACTGCAGGGAAGTCAGGGATTAAATCTCGCGCTTCATTTTTTATCTGGCGCTATTACTTTTGATCCCGTTGTAACTACTGTCGACGCCAAACTAGCTTCGCAGATTGTTTGGCTGGATGCTTATATTACCAACGTCGACAGAACTTTCAAAAATACCAATATGCTGATCTGGCATAAAGAATTATGGCTGATTGATCACGGAGCGTGTTTGTATTTTCACCATTCCTGGAACAATTGGGAACAACATTCCAGAAGTCCGTTTGCATTGATAAAAGACCATGTTTTACTGCCGCAAGCTTCACTTTTAAAAGAAGTTGATGCCGAATTTAAAGCGCTTTTAACATCAGAAATTTTAGAAGAAATTGTAAATACAATTCCAGTAGACTGGCTTGAATGGGAAGATACCGACGAAACACCTGAAGGTTTGCGAAATGTATACTTACAGTTTTTAAAAACGAGATTAGAAAATTCAGAAATTTTTGTAAATCAGGCTCAAAATGCAAGATAACCACTTATACGAATATGCTGTGATTCGTGTTGTGCCGAGGGTAGAGCGCGAAGAATTCCTGAATATCGGAATTATTTTATTTTGCAAAAAAGCTAAATTTATAAAAGTCCTTTTTCATTTAAATAAAGAAAAAATCCAAGCACTTTCTGCCGATTTTGATATCGAACAATTCGAGTGCAATTTAACTTCATTAGAAAAAATAACAAACGGAGCCAAAGACGGTGGCCCAATTGCTGCATTTGATATTCCAGAACGTTTTAGATGGTTAACCGCAATTCGGAGTTCGGCAATTCAAACTTCAAGACCTCATCCAGGTTTAAGTCAGGATTTGGAGAAAACGATTCAACGTTTATTTGAAGAATTGGTACTTTAAGGAAAAAGGTTCAAAGGGACAAAGGGACAAAGGTTTTCTGTAGAGACGCACTGCAGTGCGTCTACGCTCCAATTGTCCATACTGTGTGTTAGACGCACTGCGGTGCGTCTCTACAGATAAACTTTGCGGTAAAAAATAAAAAACCACACATTATATAAAATAATGTATGGTTTTAGAAACTAAACTAACTCATTTTTTGCTATCCAGAGTCAATTAAAATGAACCGCAGACGTTACCGCCTAAAGTTGCTCCCGCGTTAGCCGAAATATCAGCTTTAACCGCAGTTTTATTCAATTTTACAATAGAATATGGTGGCGTAAACGCTGTTCCGCTTCCTGCTTGATTTCCAGTTGTATTCGTGAAAACATTATCAGTTGCAGTAACAGCTGTAAATCCTGTCATTAAATCGATTGGTGTTTTTACACCTTCAAAAACGTTGCTTTCTACACGAATGCTAGCTTCAAAACCTGCCGCAACACATTTGTTGCTTACAGTGCTGTTAAAGAAGTTGTTTACTAAATGTACTTTTCCAAAACGAACTCTTGGCATTCTTTCTTTACATCCAGGCGCCCACCAGCATCTTGCAAATGTGATTCTAAGTTTTCCACGGTCACCAGTTGCACCGTCGCTAGAACCAATTAAATTTGAATATCTGTGATCATCAGATCCTCCAGAACCTCCCGCTTTTGGTGGTTTTAGGTAATGGAATTTAGAATACGTAACCGAAATATAATCTGATTTGTTTTTGATGTCGAAGTTTCCATCTACACCATCTCTAAATTCGCAGTGGTCAACCCATACATTTGTACATTCGTCCAAAATTGCATTGTCCCAGCCGTCAGTATCATAAGCACCAGGACCTTCAAAAATTAAATTTCTGATAATGATGTTTTTACATCTTTTAATGTTGATAATTCCAGACGCATCTTTAGTCTGATTAGTCGAAACTAATTTAGCGCCATTTGCTCCGTAAATCGTTTTTCCAGTTTGGTCTTGGAAAGACAATCTTGTTGTAACTGTAATAGTTCCAGAAACTTTGATCACTTTTACTGATGTGTTTTCAATAGCCGATTTCAACTGTGCGTAGGTAGTAACAGTTGTTTCTGACGATGAACCACCGCCGGTTGTGCCTCCGTTTTGTGAAGCCCATCCTGGAACTTCAGCGCAGTTTCCAATTTTAGCTGTAACGTTTGAAGCAGCGTCAATTACAGTTTCAGCTGTTGTTTCAGTGCTTGCTTCTGTGTTTGAAGCGATTTCTTCAGAATTACATGCTGTAAATCCGAAAGTCAATGTCAGTAGAAACATTGAGAGTGTCGATTTTAATTTCATAATAAGAGTTTGGGTTATTTATAAAAATTTTAACAACGCAAAACTGACTATAATTTGTAGGAAAAAAATTGAACAAGTTCAAACTTTTGTAAAAAATTCTAATAAATATGTTTTTTTAACAGTTATTAATTTACAAAAAGACATAAATAACGTACTTTTACGTAATCGATTACATTTTTTAAGCCCCTAATAAATAATGAATTGAAAACAAATTTATTCCCCCACAAAAACCACAAAGATGTACAACCTACTAAGAAAAAACATTGAGCGAAAGATTCCGCTCACAGATGAAGAATGGAACTTAATTGTTTCAAAAGCCGAACTCATCAAACTTAAAAAAAATCAATTTCTACAAACCCAGGACTCCAACAACAGTTACGAAGGATTTATTTTAAAAGGCTCTTTTAAAACGTATGTTCTTAACGAAAACGGAACAGAAACGGTGATTTTCTTTTCCTTTGAAAATGAATGGATGTGTGACCTCGAAAGTTTTTACCATCAAAAACCAACAACGTATAATATTAAAGCAATTGAAGATAGCGAGATTTTGGTAATTAGTAAAGTCAAAAAAGCACAATTGTTTGAAGAAGTTCCCAAAATAATGCAGTTTCATGTTCTCATGATAGAACGTGCGAATGTCGCGATCCAGCGACGACTTTTAGATGTTTTAAATAAAACTTCAAAACAGCGTTATTTAGATTTTAAAGATCGTTATCCTCAAAAAGTCCAAACTATAAACAATAAGAATCTTTCGTCTTATTTGGGAGTCTCACATGAGTTCTTGTCAAAAATCAAACGAAGGGTTTCTTAGTTTTTTGAGGTTCAAAGGAACATAGGGGCAGAGAGACAAAGGTTTCTCTGGAGAGACGCACTTCGGTGCGTCTACCATTATGTGAAAATTTCGCAATCCTGACAGCATTTTTTTTTCATTTCGAGAAAGGAGAAATCACACGCGGGATTCCGAAACGTTTGTCGCCAATCTTTGTAGAATTACTAGTGTGATTTCTCCTTCGTCGAAATGACAAACTGCTAAGAAACTGTATAAAAAACTTAGCAACTTTGCTCCCGATAGCTATCAGGATTACGAGATTTTAAAAAAAACTTCGTGCCTTCGTGTCTTCGCGGCAAAAAACTTAGAGCCTTTTCTCCAAGAAAATAAATTCCATAGGCACATCAGAAATCGTAATATGAATTTCACTTTCAGGAAAAGTCTCTCTTTCGCCTGTATCAACATATCCATGACGTTTGTACCACTCGATAAGCTCTTCACGAACCGAGATAACCGTCATAATAATACTTGACAAACCAAGCATTTTAGCATGATTTTCGGCTTCAGCCAATAATTTCTTTCCGATTCCGCTGTTTTGCAATTCAGGAGAAACCGTCAGCATTCCCAAATACAATTGTTTTTCTTTTTGAACCAATAAAACTGAACCAATAATTGTATCATATCCAGTGAATTTCAGAATCGTGTTTTTAGGATCCAGAAATATTTCGGTAATTTCTTGTTCGTTGGTTCTTTTGCCATCTAATAAATGTGCTTCGGTTGTCCAGCCTTTTTTAGAAGTTTCGCCTCTGTATGCGGAGTTTATTAAAGTTGTTAATGCGGGAATGTCTTCGAGTGATGCTTTTGTAATCATGTTAATCTGACTGTATTGTAAAAAATAAATGTTATCTAATTTTAATTGGATAAAAATATGAATTGCCTCCAGCTTTAGCTGGAGGAACAAAATTACATTAGAAAATTGGCTTTAGCCTAACATTTAGTGCATTTTTGGCTAAAGCCTTTTACTATGCAAAATAAAACCTCCAGTTAAAACTGGAGGCAATTGATTTTAATATTGTGTGCATTTGTTAGCGCGAGAGAACTAATTATTTTTCTGTGATTCAATCAAATCTAAACGATTTTTAATTCGTTCAATAATATCTAAATCATTGTCACCATGAATATCTCTAATATTATAATTTGGATTTCTAGGATCAGTAGTTTTCTGAAATTCATTAATATTAAGATTGAACAATGCCTGTCCAAATCTCTGACTTGGATTCTTTTCCAAATAAGATTCTAGTAACTCAAGGATAAGTTTATGCTCTGGTTTCATCTGAACTATTTTTGCTTAAATCTTCAAAAAATTGTATTGGATCATTTAAAAATCTTGTTGCATTTGAGGCTTTAATGCTTTTGAAAATATCCTCTAAATTTGGTTGAAAAATTTCTCCCTTTAAATCAATTAAAATCAATTTATTTTTTCTGCAAAGATTTAAAATAGCTTGCAAGACCTCAGTAATATTGGGGGCTTTTCTTAAATCAATTCGAAATTGAAAGCTTTCTATTTTTGCTTTATCATCGGTTAAACAAATACAAGCATCATTATCTTCCTCATCATTTCCATTTCCTTTCCAATTCAAATAAGTATCATTCCCCCAATTTGCCTTTGGAATAATTTGATCAAGTTCGGAAATGATTGAAGAAATGTCACCATTAAAATTTTTCCAAAAAACATCAGTCTCTGGTAGAAATTTTGTTTTGTTATTTTTAAAAATACATTCGTAATTACTGTCAATTGAATCTTCAGGAACTACAATTAAAAGATATTGCCAAACTGCCATTTTAGGATAAGATTAATAATTGGTAATTATTCTAGAGCTGGCTAATATAGAAATTATGAAAATAGTATCTTACAAAAACAGCTTTCTTTTTTTTACCGAAACTCATGCTGTGCGAAGTCTCCTAACTTCGTACACGCTTCTATATTCCGTTCCAATATATTGTAATTTGCGTTGTGGCTAATTGGAACGGGTGCGAAGTCGGGAGACTACGCACAGCGATTGTAATACGTCGTAGAACGGGTTTACACTGATTAAATTAAAAAATCCTTATAATCCGCGCTATTGGAGCAACTTTTATTAATAACGGTGTTCCGTGATCGATCTTGCAAAATTGTCTGCTAGTGTTAGTCATGAAGCACTTTATACAACTCATCCAACAATTCCATTTCATCAGAAGGCAAAAGCTGTATCGCGATTTCAAGAAGAAGCATAACATCAATGGCAGTTTGAGATTCTTCCTGTTGAAGCGTGTTAATACTTGTTCTTAATAGCGAAATAATGGTTTGCATTAATTCGTTGTAACACGATATGGTCATTTTGGTTTTAAAAGAGTTTCTGTTCTTTTTACTGGGTTTTAATTGTGTAAAATAGTTAACTCTGGCTGCAAATTCTAAAAAATCGGTTATTGATAATTTACTTGGTTCTGTCATGGCTTATAGTTTTAATTGATGTAAAAATCTTACTTTTGTGTAATTAGCGGCAAGTAAGCCAGAGATTTTGAGTTACAAAAATATTTACGTTTGTATATCACAAATGGACTTAGTTTTTTACAAAAATCTATTTTTCCTTAAGAATTTTAAATATCTTTGAATTATGAGTACAGCAATAAAACCAAAACATATCGGCAGAAATATAAGCCGTATCAGAGAGCTTAAAGATATGAAGCAGGATGCACTGGCACTGGCTTTAGGCATAAGCCAGCAGATGGTTTCGAATATTGAAAACAGCGAAACGGTTGACGAGCAAAGATTAATTGAGGTAGCAAAAGCTCTTGATGTTTCTGTTGAAACACTTAAAAACTTTTCAGAAGAAGCGGTTTTAAATATTATTGGTAATACTTATCACGATAATGGTATTGTAAATGCCGGACTTAATTACAATTGTAATTTTAATCCTTTAGATAAAGTTGTTGAACTTTACGAACGTTTGGTGCAAGCTGAAAAGGATAAAGTGGAGTATTTGGAGAAATTATTGAATGGGAAATAAACGTTTTTGAAGATATATTAAATTGAAAAGAGACCTGGATAGATCTCTTTTTTTATAATGAATTATGATAGGCTTTTAATTTATCATAAGCATTTCTTAAGCTTGTATCTGTGTGAGGCATTTCTGTAGACATAAACAATTTATAATAAACTTCAAATTTTGATTTATCACTTCTTAAATCCCATGCCCAAATATTATTTTCTTTACTTGCCGTACGTTCCAAAATTCTACTATATAAATATTTGTTTATCACGAGAACTGTATTAGTACATATTATAGACAGATTGTATACCATGCCCGTATCCAATTTTAAAGGTTTCTCAATTAAATTTGAATGATTATCCAATCCAAATTTAATAGCATTTTGACTTCCCAATTTTCCAAATCGATGTACAATGCAGTGTCGTAAATGGCATATTTTTTCAAATTCTTCTAAAGTCTTAATTAATTCATTTGGTTGATAACCTTTTAAGCCTAAATATTTTTTAAATGAATTTATAATATTGTCTTTGTTTGCAAAAGATGCTTTTTCTAAAATTACTTCTGGTAAAAGAGATTTAGGATAACTTATTGCAGCTCCATAATTTATTTCTTCAAGTTCACATGAAATTCTTGAAATTTTATCAATCAATATAATCTTTCTTATGATTTCCCTAATATAACTTTCTATAGCTGAAATATATCCGAGTAAAACTAAATTGTAAGTAGTTGGAATATTTGCAGGATTTGGAGCTAAAGCAGAATATTGCGTATGTATTAAATTTAGTTGATTAATTTTACTTAAACAATTATCTATTGGTGAAGTGTCACTTTCAATATATGTATCGTCAAAACAACTATTAGTAGCAAAACTATTTATTGTAGTTGCATCTGCATTTATATTGTATATATATTCTTTACTATTATTTGCCATTATGCTAAAAATTCATCTAAAAGTTCTTTAACAATATTGTCTATATTAGTTGTTCTTACTTTACCAATGCCCTTTGCATCTTTTAAATCTTTAGCCAAGTTTTGTGATGAATAAATGTCTTCAATTGTTTTTAATTCAGTGCCCATTGATATTGCTTCAATTTGCCATTTAGGTAATGGTAGATCCTTAATTTTTATTTTTAATGTTGCTTCAAATGTTGATTGTCCAACTAAAGGATTTCCGCAATTGTGACAAAATTTTTGTTCTTCTGATAATCTCGGTATTCCACATTTATTACATGATGGTAAGTCAAGTTTTAAATTTTCTATTTGGGTTGCAGTTAAAATAGTGCTCAGTTGTTTACGAATTGGTCTTTTGTCATTTTTTTTATTAATTGCCTCTAACATTGATTTAGTATTAAAACCTTTCGTATGGGTAAAGACTTTTGCATTAATTAAAAAAAGATAATGTGGTATATATCTATTAAATATTCTATCAGGACCATCACTTATAGATTGCAATTCATATAATAAACCAGCTTCAATTAAAAATTTTACCATTCTAGATGATTTATAAACTAAACTGTCTTGACGAATACCAATATGAGTTTTCTTTTCTTCAGGGTTGTTTTTATTTGCTTCGAAAACTTCATTAATTATTTTATCATAAAATTCAAAACCAATCTTAATTATTGATTTATACTGTGGTAGTTTTAAGGAAAGTGATAAATATTCTTTTTCTAATAGATTTTTTTGAGTTTCTATAACTTTATTAAATTTTTGTTGTGTAGTTTTACTTTCTGTTTGTATATATGCTCGTAGCAATGTTATAAATGCTCTTGGTATCCCAAAAGAAGAGAATTTAAAAATTTCAACTATTTCATTGTTGATTTCTTTTAAATTTAATCTTTTAGTTAAAATTTCAGACATAAATACACTGTAATTTTCGTCTTCTACATTTAACCATGCCAAAACTTCTTCTGCATCTTGACCAATATGAAATCTTGGACCATATTGAGTTGTTCCTGGATAAACACTTGCTTTAGGAGAAATATTTTGAGTTTTTAAACTTCTAAAAACATCAAAGAATTCAACCATGTAATCTGGAGTTAAGGTCAATGCAGCATCATCTAGAAGAAGGATGCATCTTTTTCGCTTAGTTATTTTTAATAATTCTTCAATTAGTAAAATTACTTTTTGAATACTTAATTTAGTGATTAATAAATCATTGTTACTGTTAATTAAATTTCTTTCAGCATTTTGTATAAACTCAATTATATCACTATGTTCAATTTCATATTCAATAAAATTTTCCAAAAAGTCAATTTCTAAAGACAACGCAACTTGTATAATTTCATTTGATATTTTGGCTAAAATCCAAGTATGGAAAACATTTAATGCATTTGCTGATTTAAATAGCAGAGGCTCTAAATGATAATATTTTCCAAAAGAGATATACAATGGTAAAGGTTTAGAATTATCTGCTAAGCATTTAATATATGCGTGTCTAAATTGGTGTGTTTTACCAGTGCCTCGCGGACCAACTATTAGTTTTGCTCCTCGCTCAATTATCTTTCTTTGTATTTTTTCAAAAAATGAAGTTTCTACAGTCCAATTTATTAAATCGTCAACAGCAATGAAATCAGCTCTTTCTTCAAATTCCTTATTGTCTACATCCTTTATTTCCATGATTAATTATCTTGAATTTAATTTAAAAATACAAATCAAACATACCAATTAATCTCACAAAAAACTAATTCTAAACAAAAAACCACAACTTACATTAAAATCAAATGTAAATTGTGGTTCTAAAAATTTTATAAACAGCAAGTTTTACCCCAAGAAATCCTTCAACTCCTCATAAGTCCCAATCTTCACACTAACTTTCTCCTTATTAATAACACTCTCAATTTGAGCAGGAATCGGAAGCGTAATCCCTAGCGCCCGTTCAACAACATCTAAAAATTTAATAGGATGCGCTGTTTCTAAGAAAATACCAATTGCGTTAGGGTGTTTTTCCAGTTCTTTTTTCAAACCTAAATAACCAACAGCACCGTGTGGTTCTGCGATATAACCGTCTGTTTTGTAAATTTTCTTTAGCGCTTCAAGAGTTTCTTCATCAGTATAACTATAAGAAGAGAAATCTTTTTCGAAATCTTTTAAATCATTATTGTACAATTCCTGAATTCTAATAAAGTTGCTTGGGTTTCCAACGTCCATGGCGTTAGAAATTGTCGCTTTAGAAGGTTTTGGATCGTATTTTCCGTTTTCTAAGAATCTTGGTACTGTATCGTTTACGTTTGTAGACGCTACAAAATGTTCAATTGGCAATCCTAATTTTTTTGCCATAATTCCGGCACAGATATTCCCGAAGTTTCCGCTTGGGCAAGAGAAAACCAAAGGTTTGTTTTGGCTTTTCAACGCTTTGTAAGCAAAGAAGAAATAAAACATTTGCGGTAACCAGCGCGCAATATTAATAGAGTTTGCCGAAGTCAGGTTTTTGTGCGCCAAAGTTTCATCTAAAAACGCTTTTTTCACCATATCCTGACAATCATCAAAAACACCGTCAACCTCAAGCGCTTTAATGTTTTGTCCTAAAGTAGTCAATTGTTTTTCCTGAATATCGCTCACTTTTCCTGACGGATATAAAATGACAACGTCAACGCCGTCAACGCCAAGGAATCCGCTTGCAACAGCTCCGCCTGTATCGCCGGAAGTGGCTACTAAAACCGTGTTTTTAGCGTCTTTTTTGTCTTTATTGAAATAGCTTAGACAACGCGACATAAAACGCGCTCCAACATCTTTAAAAGCCATTGTTGGACCGTGGAATAATTCTAGTGAATAAATTCCGTCTTCGACTTTTACAACTGGAAAATCAAAAACTAAAGTATCGGCAATGATTTCTTTTAATTTTTCTTCTGGAATTTCGTCGCCCACAAATTGTTTGATCGCTTCAAAAGCGATTTGTTCGTGACTCAAAGTTTCAATTTTATCAAAAAATGACGGATCTAATGGCGTAATATTCTCTGGGAAATATAAGCCTTTATCACTCGCTAATCCTTGAATTACAGCTTCCTGAAACGAAACTTTTGGGGCATTATGGTTTAAACTATAGTATTTCATTTCTAATTTTAGATTTTAGATTTTAGATTTTGGATTTTAGAAGAGAGAGAATAGAGTATAGAGTAAAGAAAATAGACTTTCTGTACAATCAAATTCCAATTTTTTAAATTCCAAATTCCAGATATTTATATTAGTTAAGTCTGTTTTGTCATTCCGAGGAACGAGGAATCCCCGCAAGTAGCTCCGCAGGCTAAATCGCCAATCTTTGTCGAGTTTCTCGCGGGGATTCCTCGTTCCTCGGAATGACAAACTGTGTGTGCTATACTTTGTGTGCCGTACTTTGCGGACTTCGACTTCGCTCAGTCTGACAAACAACAAAACATTTTTATTATTTTTTTACTCTCGTTCCTCGAAATGACAAACTGTGTCTTAATTCTTTTTACTTAATACATCTCACATTTTACAAAATCCTAACGCCATCCGGATTAATTTTTGAAACGTGTATTTCATACGGCAGACTCATGTTTTCATAAACCTCGCTCATGGCTTTGGCGATTTGGTCGGCGGTTTCTTTTCCTCGGCTTAAAGCAAAAATCGACGGACCAGAACCTGAAATTCCAGAACCTAAGGCGCCATTTTCTAATGCCGTTTGTTTGATTAAATCGAAACCTGGAATTAAAACGCTTCTTAAAGGTTCTACGATTTCGTCATGAAGCGATCTTCCAATCAATTCGTAATCTTTTGTATATAAACCAGCTATAAGTCCGCCTACATTTCCCCATTGCATGATGGCGCTTTTCAGCGAAACGTTTTGTTTTAAAACCGAACGAGCATCAGACGTTTTCAATTCAATCTGCGGATGAACAACCGTCGCATATAATTCTTCTGGGCTGTCAATTCGAATAATGTCGAGCGGAGCATAACTTCTTACCAAAGTAAAGCCTCCTAAAAGGGCAGGAGCAACGTTGTCTGCATGTGCGTTTCCGCTGGCTAATTTCTCGCCCTGCATCGCAAACTGAACCAAATCTTTACGAGAATAAGGTTTGCCTAATAATTCATTAATTCCGAAAACCGCTCCGGCAGAACTTGCAGCACTGCTTCCAATTCCGCTTCCGGCTTTTATATTTTTATAGATTTCAATTTCGAATCCAAAATCCAATTCGTCTAATGTTTCAAGCATCGCCAAAGCTGCAACTCCAGAAACATTTTTTTCGGTTTCCAAAGGCAGGTCAGCACCCACAATTTTAGTGATTCGAACTCCTTTTTGATCGACTTTACGAACAATCATTTCATCGCCCGCATTGTCTAAGCAAAGTCCAAGTACGTCAAATCCGCATGAGAGGTTGGCGATAGTTGCTGGGCAAAATAGTTTAATTTCCATTTCTAAGGTTCTGAGGTTCTAAGATGCTAAGATTCTAAGGTTTCTATAGCAACTTTTTTTTTTTTAGTTTCTAAGGTTTCGAGATTCTAAGAAGCTAAGATTAGTTTTGAAAAAAACTCAGAACCTTAGCATCTTAGAACCTTAGCGCCTTTAAATATTCCCAATTCGAATTACGTCAGCAAAAATTCCTGATGCTGTAACCGCAGCTCCTGCACCGGCGCCTTTGATTAATAAAGGCTGGTCTACGTAGCGATCTGTGTAGAACAATACGATATTGTCTTTTCCTTCTAAATTGTAGAAAGGATGATCTTTTGGAATGAATTGCAGGCCAACGCTTGCTTTTCCGTTTTCGAATTGTGCTACATATTTCAAACGAGAATCTTTTGCTAAAGCTTCTTTGTAGATATTTTCAAAATGCGGCGCGTGTTTGATTAACGATGCAAAAAAGTCTTCGTTGTTTGTTGTGGCCAAACATTCTGCTGGTAAAAATGATTCGTTTGCGATGGCGTCAATATCCATTTCGTAACCGCTTTCGCGAATAAGGATCAGGATTTTACGTGCTACGTCGATGCCGCTCAAGTCAATTTTTGGATCTGGTTCTGTAAAACCTTGAACTCCTGCTTCTTTAACCACATCGTGGAAAGAATTATTCTCATCAAAATTGTTGAAAATAAAGTTCAGACTTCCAGATAAAACCGCCTGAATTTTATGCACTTTATCGCCAGAAGCAATTAAGTTTTTTACAGTATCGATAATCGGCAATCCCGCACCAACATTCGTTTCAAACAAAAACGGAGCGTTGTATTGGCGTGATAAGCTTTTTAATTTTTTATAATTATCGTAAGCAGAGGAACAAGCAATTTTGTTACAAGTTACAACCGCCATACTTTGTTTTAAAAACTGCTCATAGGTTTCAGAAACACTTGCATTTGCTGTGATGTCCACAAAAATACTGTTACGCAAATTCAGTTCTTTCGCACGAGCGATAAAATCTTCTTTGTTTGCAGTTTCACCATTATCCAAAGCCGACTGCCACTCTTTTAATGAAATTCCGTCTTCATCAAAAAGCATTTTTCTTGAGTTAGATAAAGCGATTACACGAACATTAATTTTCAAATTTTCTTTTAAGAATTTCTTCTGGCTGTGAATCTGCTCGATGAATTTTTCACCCACATTTCCAACTCCCATTACGAATAAATTCAGCTGTTTTGTATTTTCTTCGAAGAAATTCTCATGTAAAGTATTCAACGCTTTTTTAACGTCTCTTTCGTTAATTACAGTCGAAATATTACGTTCAGAAGCTCCCTGCGCAATTGCACGAATGTTTACGTTGTTTTTTCCAAGAGTGCTAAACATTCTTCCGCTTAAACCTTGGTGATTTTTCATGTTTTCACCCACCAAAGCAATAATACACAAGTCTTTTTCTACATGACAAGGATCGATTTTGTTTTGCGAAATTTCGATTTCGAAAGCTCGGTTGATCGCTGCTTCGGCATTATCTGCATCCGAATTTAAAATTCCGATACAAATCGAATGTTCGGAAGAAGCCTGAGTAATAAAAATGACGTTGATTTTTTCCTGAGACAATACTTCAAACAAACGTCTTGACGAACCTGCAACTCCAATCATTCCAGGACCTTCAAGTGTCAGAAGTGAAATATGATCGATATGACTGATTCCTTTTACAACCGAATCTTTAGAAGAAATAGTATCAGAAATCAAAGTTCCTACAGCTTCAGGCTCAAAAGTATTTTTGATTAAAATAGGAATGTTTTTTCTTAAAACCGGCTGAATTGTTGGCGGATACAATACTTTGGCACCAAAATGCGACAATTCCATCGCTTCTTGATACGAAATGTTTGCAATAGGCTGGGCTTGTTTTACGATTTTCGGGTTAGCAGTAAACATTCCGTTTACGTCAGTCCAAATTTCTAATTGTTCTGCATCAAGTGCACCCGCAATAATGGCAGCAGTATAATCTGATCCGCCGCGTCCTAAAGTAGAAGTAATTCCGTCTACAGTCTGCGCGATAAAACCCGGCAGTATATTGATTTTTGATTCATTTGAAGCAAAATACTCCTGAATCAATTTATTTGAAACTTCAAAATTGACAACAGCCTTTCCGAAATCAGCATTTGTTTTAATCAATTCACGGCTGTCTTTGTATGCTGCACTTTTATCAACTTGCTGATAAGCCTGCGCGATAATATAAGATGAAAGCAATTCTCCAAAACTCAAAATAGTATCGGCAGTTCTTGGAGATAATTCGCCCAATAAAAAACAACCGTCTAATAAAGTTTCAAGATGATTGATGATTCTTTTTACATGGCTTAACAAACTGCTTTGCTCGCTTACCGGAATAAGTTCTTTAAGCGTATCAAGGTGTTTTTTCTCGATTTCGGCAACAACTTCTCTAAAACTTTCGTCGTTTGCTGCCGCTTTTGCCGCTGCCAATTGCAATAAATCGGTTACTTTGCTAAGTGCAGAAACTACAACAACTAGTTTGTCCTTTTGAGCTTTTTGATTGATAATGTCGAGAACGAGTTTTATATTTTGAGCATTGGCAACCGAAGTTCCGCCAAATTTTAATACTTTCATTTTATGATATTTTTTTAATAAGGTGCAAAGGTTTTAAGTAACAAAGGTTCAAAGATTATGAACTGTGAACTGAAACCGAAAACTGCGCTGTTTTTTTTTCTTTTGTAACTGTTTTTCATGTATCCAATACCTTTCTTCTTTTAGAAAAAAGTATAGACAACCAAGGATTATATGTAAAAATGTATACCCCTAAGGGGTAGTAGTTGTTGTAGTAGAAATAATTGTAGCAGCAATTGCAACTCGAGTTGGAGTTGTCATTGTAGATTGATATTTTGTGCTGTTACTTTTCATTTTGATTTTTCAAAAGTACAGTTTTTTAAAAGCATTAAAAATTTTTAAAGGCTTTTTGCGAATATTTTAATAATTCAAATATCAATAATTTAATATTGAGCATTTGTTAAAATTAAAGATGCTAAACTGAGGTTTTGATATATTTAAGACTTCATTTTCTTTCGTTTATGGCTTATAATGATTTGATTTTTAATGAAAAAATGACTGAAATACGTTAATCAGCTTGATTTTTAATATTGATGAAAAGATAAAAGCTTAGAATAGCCAATGCCGAAATTTTAATTATTGTGATAAAATGTTGCTTTTTAATATTGATTTGTTGAATTTTGACATCTTAAATTGAAAAACGTCATGAGAGAAATCCATTATATAAGTACTGAAACTATAACTTTAGAAACTTTACAAGAAATATTGTCTAATAATAAATCGCTTGAATTATCTGAAGAAGCAAAAGTAAATGTTCAAAAGTGCCGTGATTACTTAGACAAAAAAATGGCATCACATTCTGAACCAATTTACGGTATCAATACAGGTTTTGGATCACTTTGTAATGTGAAGATTTCGAATGAAAATTTATCTAAACTTCAAGAAAACTTAGTAAAATCTCATGCTTGCGGAACGGGAGAAGAAGTTCCGTCGGAAATTGTAAAAATGATGCTTTTGCTTAAAATTCAATCTTTAAGCTACGGACATTCTGGAGTGCAGTTGAAAACGTTAGAGCGTTTAGTTGATTTTTATAATAATGATGTTTTACCTGTAATTTATACGCAGGGTTCACTTGGAGCCTCTGGAGATTTAGCACCTTTGGCACATTTGTCATTACCTTTAATAGGAGAAGGCATTGTGTTTTTTGAAGGAAAGAAAACAGCATCAGCAGAAGTTCTGCAGCATTTTAACTGGGAGCCAATTGTTTTACAGTCAAAAGAAGGTTTGGCTTTGTTGAACGGAACGCAGTTTATGAGCGCTTATGGAGCTCATATTTTAATCAAATCATACAAATATTCGTACTTGGCAGATTTAATTGGAACTATATCTTTAGAAGGTTTTGATGGAAGAATTGAACCTTTTAACGAATTGATACATTATATACGTCCGCATAAAGGGCAGATTATAACTGCACAGCGCGTTACTGAATTTTTGGAGGGAAGCGAAATTATCGCTCAGGAAAAGAAACATGTTCAAGATCCGTACTCTTTCCGTTGTATGCCACAGGTTCACGGTGCTTCAAAAGATGCCATTGATTATGTTCGAAAAGTGTTTAAAACAGAAATTAATTCTGTTACAGATAATCCTAATATATTTATTGAAGCCGATCAGATTATTTCTGGCGGAAATTTCCACGGACAGCCTTTAGCATTGGCTTTAGATTTTATGGCAATTGCTTTGGCAGAATTAGGAAGTATTTCTGAAAGAAGAACCTATCAATTGATTTCAGGACTGCGCAATCTTCCCGCATTTTTAGTAGATAATCCAGGATTAAATTCAGGATTAATGATTCCGCAATATACTGCAGCAAGTATTGCAAGCCAGAACAAGCAATTGGCAACGCCGTCAAGTGTTGACAGCATTGTTTCGAGCAACGGACAGGAAGATCACGTGAGTATGGGAGCAAACGGAGCTACAAAAGCCTTACGAGTTTTAGATAATTTAGAGCGTATCTTGGCAATCGAATTGTTGAATGCTTCTCAGGCAATTGCCTACAGAGAGCCTCTAAAATCAAGTGATTTCATCGAAATGTTCCTAAATAGCTACAGAGAAGTTGTGCCTTTGGTAAAAGAAGACAGAATCTTACATAACGATATAGAAAACACCGTTTTATTCTTGGAGAGTTTCCAAATAGAAAACGATTTGTTAACAATGGCTTAACATTGCAAAATATTATTGAAGTAATTTTGCACTATCAAAAATAAAACAATGTCAATAAACAGTATTTTCCAATTTTTAGTGCCGAAGGACAAAAAATTCTTTCCACTTTTTGAAGAGGCTTCAAGCAATTTAATTGAATTAGCTTCTAACTTACACGAAGCTGTAAATTTACCATTAAAAGAAAGAGAAGTTCTTTTTCAAAAGATTGACGAATTAGAACAAAAAGGTGAAGACATTACCCGTCAGACCAATTTGGAATTAAGCAGAAACTTTATTACTCCTTTTGATAGAGAAGATATTCACACCCTGATTACTTCTATTGACAACGTTGCAGATTACCTTCACGGTGCTGCAAGCCGTATGAGATTGTATCAAGTTGATAAGATTACAAAATCTATCAGAAAGATGACAGAAATCAACCTTGAGGCTTGTCAAAACATTGACAGTGCGGTTAAAGAATTGAGAAATTTAAAGAATTTCAAGGTTATTAAAGATGCTTGTTCTAGAATTAATAAACTGGAAAACAAATCTGATAACGTTTATAACAAAGCAGTTTTTGAAATTTTTGAAAACGAAACAGACGCTAAAAATATTATTAAATATAAAGAAGTGTTATCTGTTTTAGAATCAGCAACAGACAAATGTAAGAGTGTTGCAAACATACTAGAATCTATTTCTGTAAAACATTCTTAATTCAATTTTTCATTCTGAAGTTATAACTTTATGACGCTACTTATATTAATTATAGTATTAGCCTTAATTTTTGATTACATCAATGGTTTTCATGATGCGGCAAATGCTATAGCGACTGTTGTTGCTACAAAGGTTTTAACGCCTTTTCAGGCCGTTCTTTGGGCAGCATTTTTTAACTTTCTGGCTTATTGGGTTTTCGGATTTGGTGTTGCGGATACTGTTGCAAAAACAGCGCACACAATGGAAATTAACCTGGTTGTAATTCTTGCCGGAGTAATTGCAGCAATCTGCTGGAATTTATTGACTTGGTGGCTTGGAATTCCTTCAAGTTCTTCACATACATTAATTGGAGGTTTTGCCGGAGCGGCTGTTGCGCATGCAATCGCGGTCCATGGTTTCTCAGGTTATGTTGGAGAAGATGGAACAACACATTATTGGTATGAAATTGTAAGCTGGTATAAGGCCGGTAAAGACGGTGGAATGCCTTCTGGAGTTCTTATTATTATTGCTTTTATTGTATTGGCACCTTTATTAGGAGCTTTAGCCTCTTATTTAATATCTATTTGGTTATTAAATGCTTCTCGTAAAAATATTGGTCCTAAGATATTTACAGTAGCTTTAATGATTGCTACAATCTGGGCAGTTTGGAGTTTGATGGTTCCTTACGAAGAAATTGTAAAAAATGGAAAACCTCGATTTGACTCTCATTTTTGGAGCGTAGCTTTTGATCCGCATAATATTAAATGGTTTTTAGTTGCCTTTATTATCTTAACTGTTAGTGCATTTTGTTTGATATTTAGTAGTTTAAATCTACATCAAGCAGATGCTGCTTTGAAGAAAATGCAGTTATTATCTTCTGCAGCTTTTAGTTTAGGTCACGGAGGAAATGACTCTCAAAAAGTAATGGGTATTATCGCTGCTGCGGTTGCGGTATATATTAATACAAATCCTGGTGTTCATTTAGATTCTTGGCTTGATGTGGTTCTGCCAAATGATGATTTAGGTGTAAAAGGTCAAATGCCAAGCTGGATTCCTTTAGCGTGTTATTCTGCAATTGCTGCTGGAACTTTGAGTGGTGGATGGAAAATTGTAAAAACAATGGGTTCTAAAATCACAAAAGTAAGTTCATTTGAAGGTGTTGCTGCTGAAACTGCTGGAGCCTTAACGCTTTACTTTACAGAACATTTAAAAATTCCAGTAAGTACAACACATACTATTACAGGATCTATTATTGGAGTTGGATTAACAAAACGTGTATCTGCAGTTCGCTGGGGAGTTACCGTAAGCTTAATCTGGGCTTGGATTTTAACTATTCCAATTTCGGCTTTATTAGCAGGATTAGTTTATTTTATACTGAGCGTATTTATTTAATAAATGATTATTGTGAAATGTGAGGGATAAAATCACATTTATCAAAATATTTTAAAGCCGATTTCAATTTTGAAATCGGTTTTTTTTTTGTTTCTAAAACATCTTTTTCAATACTTATAAAGTAATATATTTGATGTCAATTTAAAAGCCATTTATGATCGATCAAAAAACTTTAAGCCAAATAGAGAGAATAAAAAAGAAGCTGATTTTAGCAAAAGATACTGATAGTGATTTTGAAGTATTTGCTGCGGATAGTCATAATTATGTTGTTGGAGAAGCGGTGCCTAATGAAAATATTTTGAAATTTGAAAGCGATTATAATATTTCTCTTCCTGAATGTTACAAGGCGTTTTTAATGCATATTGGCAATGGAGGAATGTCTTATGAAAAATCTGCTGCAGGCCCTGGGTACGGAATATTTCCTTTTGGTAAAAATATTGCAGAATTTGTTTATAGTAATCCTGAAAATTCCTTAAAACAAGATTGCAAAATTCATCCTGAAATGAGTGACGATTTTTGGAAAGAATTAAACAAGAAAATTGATGGAGATATTTCTGATGAGGATTTTGAAGACGAATTAGGTGAAATTTTCGCAGGGATCTTGCCTATTGGAACAGAAGGCTGTACCTACTATTATGGTCTTATTTTAAATGGGGAATTTAAGGGTAGGGTTGTTAATATTGATGTCGATCGACGTAAACCATACTTTGCTTTTGAATCTGACTTTTTAGATTGGTATGAACGCTGGCTTGATGAAATCACAGCAGAAAATGCAAATGATGATAATGATCTGTTTAATCATACATTGGGTGGCGTTGTAACTCATATTTTAGAGGTGTACAAATCTGCTGATGATGAGGAAATCAAATTAGAATGTTTGTTTGCAATTTTAAAAAAGAAAAAGATAGTTTCGCAAACATTAGATATTTTAGAAAAAGAGTATAAATCAAGTAAAGATAAAATCCAGAAAAAGCTGCTTCAAATACTTACGAAGTTTGATTATAACAGGGCATATCCTTATTTGATGGAATTTGCTAAAGAGGATACTCTATCTGTGTTTCAATTTGTGTTTTGGTATGCAAAAGATAGAAGTACCGACTGGCTTGAATTTATACAAGAAAATATTGAAAGAATAAATGATGAAGAAACATTTCAATTCTGTACTTATCTGCTAAAAGAAATGAAGTTGGATTATGGAGTCATGATTGTTCCATTTGCATTCAATGAAAATGAAGAAATTAGAAGACAGCTTTATTATTCGCTTGGACAATTAGAAAATAAAAAAGATTACCTTGATACATTTATAATAGGGTTAAAAGACAAATCTAATTGGGTTGTACATGCTGCATTACAGGCTTTAAATGGAATTAAAGATGAAAAACTGTTGCAATATTATAAAATGATTGCAGAGCGATATCCGAAAGAGCAGGATTACATCTTATCAAATTTAAACCGCAATCTTGAAGATTTTGGATTGTCTTCTACAGAAATAAAAACTATTGAAATATACAAATTTAAAACGACTGCATCACGTAAAAGAAAATGGTTTCAATTTTGGAAATAAACAAAAAGCCGATTTCAAATTTGAAATCGGCTTTTTGTTGGGTAAAATTAAAACTTTTGAAAATTCTTATGATTATGTTTTCTCTTATAATGCGTCTGTTTCAAATGTTTTTTATCTTCTGAAATAATACTTATTGTTCCGTCAATCTCTAACATAGCCAGTTTTACATTTTTAAAAAATTCGATTCCGTGTTCTCTCATGGCTTCTTTTAATTCTTCGTCGGAAATATCTAGTCGGCTTAAAGCTTTAAAATCTAGTTTTCCGTCATGAATTAAAACTTCTGGTTTGTCAAGTAATAAGTTTCCAAAAAATTTATATCTGCGTGTCAGTTTTTTTATGACAAAATTAATCACAAATAAAACCAAAGCAGCAACCAAACCTCCGACAAGACTGGTGTCTGGACCAACCATGGCGTTTTGTACAGAATTACTAATCAGTAAAATCAGGATTATATCGGCAGTATTTAATTGCGAAAGTTCTTTTTTGCCGAAAATACGTAAAGCGATTGTCATAAAAAAATAAACGGCAACACTGCGTATAATAATATCTATATAAGGAAAATGCATATTTTTTATCTTAAAGTTAAATAAAAAAGCCTTGCCAAAGTTCTAAACTTTGACAAAGCTGCTAAATTATTTAAGAGTAATTAAGTTTAAATGACTTTAACTATAATTTGAAATTCTTTTCAATTGCTTTAATCATTTCACCTGCAACATCTTTGTTTGTGGCGCCTTCAATTCCCTCAAGACCTGGAGAAGAGTTTACTTCAAGCAATAAAGGACCTTTAGAAGAACGAATAATATCTACACCAGCAACTTTTAAGTCCATTGCTTTTGCTGCTTTAATAGCTATCTTTTTTTCTTCGGCAGTTACTTTTATGACAGAAGCTGTTCCTCCAAGGTGAATATTAGCTCTAAATTCGCCTGGCATAGCTTCACGCTGAATCGCCGCAACCACTTTTCCGTCAATAACAAAACAACGGATATCTTTTCCGTTTGCTTCTTTAATAAATTCTTGAACTAAAATATTGGCATTTAAACTTTTAAAAGCGTTAATAACACTTTCTGCCGCTTTTTTGGTTTCAGCTAAAACAACGCCTTTTCCCTGCGTTCCTTCTAATAATTTCACAATTAAAGGTGAACCGCCAACCATCTTAATTAAATTGTCTGTATCAAGCGGAGAATTAGCAAATCCAGTTGTTGGAATGTCTATCCCGCTGTTTAAAAGCAGTTGTAATGAATATAATTTATCTCTAGATTGTGTTATTGCCGTAGCCGAGTTTAAAACAAAAACTTTCAACGCTTCAAACTGACGAGTTAATGCACAGCCATAAAAAGTAATACTTGGTCTGATTCTGGGAATAATAGCATCAAATTGATTCAATATTTTTCCGCCTCTATAATGAATCTCAGGAGTTTTTGCGTCCAGTTTCATGTAACATTCTTTGATATTCAAAAAATGCATTTCGTGACCGCGCATTTCGCCGGCTTCCATGATTCTTTTATTACTGTACAATTCAGGATTACTAGCTAAAAGTCCAATTCGTAAACCAGAGCTTGCTTTTTCTGAGTTTTGGTATAATTCCTTAAGAGATTCTGGAGTAGGCTGTCCTAAAAGATATTTTTCTTCAGGATCTACTAATACGCGTCCGCTCATGGCTTCGCGGCCCAAAAGCATACGAAAACCCATTGAATCACGATTCGTTAAAGTCATTTCGATCGGCCATTTTGAATCGCCAATTTTAATACTCGTCTGAATTACATAACGGTGTTCTCTAAAACCACTAGAACTTTTTACAATTCGTTTATCTACCAAAGGTGCTTCACAATGGATAATGGTTTTAATATTATTCTGAATTGGATTAATATCAAATTTTACCCAATTGGCATCATTTTTTATGAAAGGAGCTATGTTTAAAGCGTGCATTGCAGAAGTTTTAGCACCAGAATCAACGCGAGCCTTGATTGTCGGGATTCCAAGTTCTGGAAATGAGCACCATTCTTCGCTGCCTAAAATGACTTTGTTTTGAAGCATATATTGTTTTTTTATTATAGAATTTAAAATCAAAAATAGCTAATTGCTTTTACTAAAGATAGTAATTTCCGCAAAAAAAATACCCGTTATGTTATGAAAACGTAACGGGTAAATTATTTTTGTTATAAAATTAAACTAATTTATTGATTAGTCGGCTCTTCGGCTTTATGAATTTCTACTGAAAGTTCTTGAGAATCATCTTTTAGATCCATCATGATTTCATCACCTGAATGTATTTTCGAAGTAATGATTTCTTCTGCCAATAAATCTTCAACATATTTCTGAATTGCTCTTTTCAATGGTCTAGCTCCAAACTGCTTGTCAAAACCTTTCTCGGCGATAAATGCTTTCGCTCTGTCTGTTAAGCTTAATTTGTAACCTAGTTCAGCAATACGAGAATACAGTTTTTTCAATTCGATTTCGATAATCAAATCAATATCAGATTTTTCTAAACTGTTGAATACAATTACGTCGTCAATTCTGTTTAAGAATTCAGGAGCAAAAGTTTTTTTCAATGCATTTTCGATAATGCTTTTTGAGTTTTCATCGGCTTGCGCCACTTTCGCAGCAGTTCCAAATCCAACACCTTGTCCGAAGTCTTTCAATTGTCGAGCACCCACATTAGATGTCATGATAATGATAGTGTTTTTAAAGTCAATTTTGCGACCTAAACTATCTGTCAAATATCCGTCATCTAAAACCTGAAGCATCATATTAAATACATCTGGATGTGCTTTTTCGATCTCATCTAAAAGAACAACACAATATGGTTTTCTACGAACTTTTTCAGTTAATTGACCACCTTCTTCGTAACCAACGTATCCTGGAGGCGCTCCAACTAAACGAGAGATCGCAAATTTCTCCATGTATTCACTCATGTCGATACGAACCAAAGCATCTTCAGAATCAAATAATTCTTTTGCTAATACTTTAGCCAACTGTGTTTTACCAACTCCAGTTTGTCCTAAGAAAATGAATGAACCAATAGGTTTATTAGGGTCTTTAAGTCCGGCTCTGTTACGTTGAATAGAACGTGCAATTTTAAGAACAGCTTCATTTTGACCAATTACTTTGTTCTGAATTAATTCAGGCAATTGAGCTAATTTGTTGCTCTCCGTTTGCGCAATTCTGTTTACAGGAATTCCAGTCATCATAGAAACAACATCGGCTACATTATCTTCTGTAACTTCAATTCTGTTATTTTTAGAATCTTCTTCCCATTGTTCTTGTGCAATAGCTAGATCTTTTTCGATACGTTTTTCATCATCGCGAAGTTTGGCTGCTTCTTCATATTTTTGTTTTTTAACAACCATATTTTTGTTTTCACGCACTTCTTCTAACTGACGTTCTAAATCCAAAATTTGTTTTGGAACATCAATATTCGTAATGTGTACACGAGAACCAGCTTCGTCAAGAGCATCAATAGCTTTGTCTGGCAAGAAACGCTCAGACATATATCTGTTCGTTAATTTAACACAAGCTTCAATTGCTTCCTGAGTATAAGTTACGTTGTGGTGATCTTCGTATTTGTCTTTTACGTTATTCAAAATTGCAATAGTTTCTTCAACAGAAGTTGGTTCAACAATTACTTTTTGGAAACGTCTTTCTAAAGCGCCATCTTTTTCAATATATTGTCTGTACTCGTCAAGAGTAGTGGCACCAATACATTGTATTTCTCCTCTTGCTAAAGCAGGTTTGAACATATTTGAAGCATCAAGTGAACCTGTTGCTCCTCCAGCACCTACAATAGTATGGATCTCATCAATAAAAAGAATAATATCATCGTTTTTTTCCAGCTCGTTCATTACGGCTTTCATTCTTTCTTCAAACTGTCCTCTGTATTTTGTTCCAGCAACTAAACTTGCTAAATCAAGAGTTACAACACGTTTGTTGAAAAGAATGCGGGATACTTTCTTTTGTATAATGCGTAAAGCAAGTCCTTCTGCGATAGCAGATTTACCAACCCCAGGTTCTCCAATAAGAAGCGGATTATTCTTTTTTCTACGGCTTAGAATTTGTGAAACACGCTCAATTTCTTTTTCGCGTCCTACAACTGGATCTAATTTTCCTTCTTCAGCCATTTCTGTTAAATCTCTCCCAAAATTATCTAAAACCGGTGTCTTAGATTTTTTGTTTGACTTATTGGCGGGATTATTAAAACTACTTTCTTTAAGACTGTCATCTTGTCCTGAATCGTCATTATACGATTCGTTTCTTGGCAAGTTTTCTAAGAATTCTTCTTCGTTTGGAGTCATATTTAAATACTGTTCTTTTGCTACGTCATAATCTATTTTTAGTTTATTCAATAGCTTGGTTGTTGGATCGTTTTCGTTGCGTAAGATACATAACAGCAGGTGGGCCGTGCTAATTGATGAACTTTGAAATACTTTTGCCTCTAGAAAAGTGGTCTTCAGTGCCCTTTCGGCCTGTCGGGTCAGATGAAGGTTTTTCTTTTCTGCATTTACTTCAACGCTCAGGTTGGCAGGGCTTAGTATTTCTACTTTTCTGCGTAAATGATCTAGATCGACTGCCAGGTTATTAAGTATATGAATAGCTTTTCCGTTACCATCTCTTAAAATGCCCAGCATTAGATGCTCTGTACCAATAAAGTCGTGGCCTAAACGTAAAGCCTCTTCTTTGCTGTATGTAATAACATCTTTTACTCTTGGTGAAAAATTATCATCCATAATATATAATTGGTATTGTAAATTTAGTGAATTACAGTTTTAAAAACAAAAACCGTACCCTTCAAGAACTCCTGACAGCTAATAGACGAAAAAAAAGACAATAAAAGCGTTAAAAAACGCTTAATTTATTAACTAAATAGCAAAATAAAGTTGTTAATAAATCATTGAAATAAGTGTAAGGAAATAGCTGAAAAAATTTCAAAAAAACGTATCTTGGCACGCTTTGAAACTAATATAATTATTTAATATAACAACTTATGTCTGAAGGAGAAAAGTTAATTCCTATTAACATAGAAGATGAAATGAAATCAGCTTACATCGATTATTCGATGTCAGTAATCGTATCGAGAGCGCTTCCTGATGTTAGAGATGGCTTGAAACCAGTGCATCGAAGAGTTCTTTATGGAATGTATGATTTAGGTGTAACTTCAAGATCTGCCCATAAAAAATCTGCAAGAATCGTAGGGGAGGTTCTGGGTAAGTATCACCCGCACGGAGATACTTCTGTTTATGATGCGATGGTGCGTATGGCCCAAGAATGGAGTATGCGATATTTATTAGTGGACGGTCAGGGTAACTTTGGTTCTGTCGATGGTGACAGTCCGGCAGCAATGCGTTATACTGAGGCTAGAATGCGTAAAATCTCAGAAGATATTATGGCAGATATCGAAAAAGAAACAGTTGATTTTCAACTAAACTTTGACGATACTTTATATGAACCAAAAGTAATGCCTACTAGAGTTCCTACTTTATTAGTAAATGGAGCAACTGGTATTGCGGTTGGTATGGCAACCAATATGCCGCCACACAATTTAACTGAAGTTATCAATGGTACTTTAGCATACCTTGATAATAATGATATTGAAGTTGATGAATTAATGACACATATTAAAGCTCCAGATTTTCCAACTGGAGGTGTAATATATGGTTATGAAGGTGTTCGTGAAGCTTTTAAAACTGGTAGAGGACGTATTGTAATGCGTGCAAAAGTTGGTTTTGAGGAAGTTGACGGAAGAGAATGTATCATCGTTACTGAAATCCCATATCAAGTTAATAAAGCCGAAATGATCAAACGTACGGCTGATTTAGTTAACGATAAAAAAATCGAAGGTATTGCCAATATTCGTGACGAGTCTGACAGAAACGGTATGCGTATCGTTTATATCTTAAAACGTGACGCTACGCCAAACGTAGTTTTGAATACCTTATATAAGTTTACTTCATTACAATCTTCTTTCAGTGTAAACAATATTGCATTGGTAAAAGGACGTCCTCAAATGTTGAATCTAAAAGATATGATTCACTATTTTATTGAGCACCGTCATGATGTAGTAGTTCGTAGAACACAATTTGAATTACGCAAAGCAGAAGAAAGAGCACATATTTTAGAAGGTTTAATTATTGCTTCTGATAATATTGACGAAGTAATCGCTATAATTAGAGGTTCTAAAAACACAGAGGAAGCTCGTGAAAAATTAATCGAAAGATTTAAATTATCAGATATTCAAGCTCGTGCTATTGTTGAGATGCGTTTACGTCAGTTAACAGGTCTGGAGCAAGATAAATTAAGAGCTGAGTTTGAGGAATTAATGAAATTAATCGAGCACTTAAAAGCTTTATTAGCAGATGTAAATTTAAGAACTAACTTAATTAAGGAAGAACTTGAAGAAATTCGTGAGAAATACGGAGATGAGCGTCGTTCTAAAATCGAATATTCTGGTGGAGATGTAAGTATCGAAGATTTAATTGCCGATGAAAATGTAGTAATTACAATTTCGCACGCAGGTTATATTAAACGTACAAACTTAACAGAATACAAAACGCAGAATAGAGGAGGAGTTGGACAAAAAAGTGCAGGAACAAGAGATCAGGATTTCCTTGAGCATATGTTCGTTGCAACCAACCACCAATATATGATGTTCTTTACCCAGAAAGGAAAATGTTTCTGGATGCGTGTTTACGAAATTCCTGAGGGAAGTAAAACGGCAAAAGGTAGAGCAATCCAAAACTTGGTAAACATTGAAAGTGATGATAAAGTAAAAGCTTTCATTTGTACACAAGACTTAAAAGATAAAGATTATATCAATAGTCATAACCTTGTAATGGTTACCAAACAAGGACAGGTTAAAAAAACTTCTTTAGAGAAATATTCTAAACCAAGGGTAAATGGTGTTGCTGCTATTACTATTAAGGAAGGTGACGAATTAATGGGAGCGCAATTAACAGATGGTGAAAGCCAGATTATTTTGGCTGTTAAGTCTGGTAAACTAGTTCGTTTTGAAGAAACTAAAACACGCCCGATGGGAAGAACAGCTTCTGGAGTTCGTGGAATTACGTTAAAAGACGATACCGATGAAGTAATTGGTATGGTTACTGTTGGAAAAAATGATGTTAACGATTCGCAAATTTTGGTTGTAACTGAAAACGGATACGGAAAACGTACCAAATTGGTTGACGAAGATGGAGAAGATGTTTATAGAATTACAAACCGTGGAGGTAAGGGTGTGAAAACTCTAAATATTACGGAGAAAACAGGTAAATTGATTTCTATTAATGCTGTTACAGATGCAGATGATTTAATGATCATTAATAAATCTGGATTAACAATCAGAATGGCAATTGAGGATTTACGTGTAATGGGACGTGCAACTCAAGGAGTTAGGTTGATTAACCTTAAAGGAAAAGATTCTATCGCAGCTGTAACAAAAGTTATGAAAGACGATGTAGAAGAAGTTGTTGTTGATGAAGACGGCAATGTAATCGAATCTGTAATTGAAAGAGTTAAGCCTGATTTGGAAGTTTTAGAAGATGAAGGACCTGTTGAAGACGATGACGATTCTGACGACGAAGTAATTGATGATGAAGGTGAAGATGCTGACGAAGAAGAATCAGAAGAATAATTAAATTAGATTAAAACAAAATTAAATACAAATAAATATCACTATGAAAAGTAAATATGTAATACTTGCTTCAGCGTTATTGATCTCTGTAGCTTCTTTTGCGCAAAAGGATCAAATTAAAAGTGCTGAAAAAGCTTTGAAAAGCGGCGATGCTCAAGGAGCAGTTTCAATTTTAAATGACGCTGAAAATATGGTTGCTAATGCTAAAGATACAGAGCAGGCTCAATTTTATTATGTAAAAGGAAATGCTTATTTGAATCTTGCTGATAAAAATATTGAAACAAGCAAAAATTTATCTCTTTCTGCTGAAAGCTATAAAAAGTTAATCGAAGTTGAAAAAGCTTCGGGAAAACAGAAATATTCTACAGAAGCTGCAACTTCAATTGGGCAGATTAAAGGAAAATTAATCAATGCTGCTATCGCTGATACGCAGGCTAATAAAAATGCAGAAGGAGCGAAAAAATTATATGATGCATACGCATTGGATAAAAAAGATACAATTAACTTGTACTACGCTGCATCAACTGCTGTAAATGCACAAGATTTTGACCTTGCTTTACCAATGTACGAAGAGTTAAAACAATTGAACTTTTCTGGAAAAGGAACTTTATACTTAGCTACAAATAAAGTTAACAGTAATGAAGATAACTTCGCAAGTGCTAAAGATAGAGACATGGCTGTTAAATTGGGAACACATGAAAAACCAAGAACAGAAGCAGTTCCGTCTAAAAGAGGCGAAATCTACAAAAACTTGGCTTTAATCCTTGTTCAAAAAGGACGTACAGAAGATGCTAAAAAAGCAATTGCTGAAGCTAGAAAAGCGAATCCAGAAGATAGTTCATTGCTACTAACTGAAGCTAATTTGTACCTAGAGACTAAAGACTTTGATATGTACAAAAAATTGGTTGGTGAAGCTTTAGAGAAAGATCCAAAAAATGCTGATTTAGTATTCAACTTAGGAGTTATTAGTGCAGGTGCAAAAAACAATGCAGATGCAGAGAAATATTACTTAAAAGCAATTGAAATCAACCCTGAGTATACTAATGCTTATTTAAATCTTGCTGCTTTAAAATTAGAAGCTGAGAAACCAATCATTGATGAAATGAATAAATTGGGTACAACTGCAAAAGATATGAAGCGTTATGATGTTTTAAAAGCACAGAGAGAAAATGTTTTCAAAGGTGTAATTCCTTACCTTAAAAAAGCAAACGAATTAGATCCTAAAAATCAAGATGTTGCTAAAACTTTATTAGGGGTTTACAGTGCTCTTGAAATGACTGCTGAAGCTAAAGCTTTAAAAGCTAAAATGTAATAAATAAACTCATTTGAGTGTATAAAAAAAACCATTCGTCGCGGCGAATGGTTTTTTTATGTGTTCTATTTTCTAAGTGATTAATTCTGCAGAAAGTGTAATAGTTGTGTTTAGTAATTTAGAAATCGGACAAATTTCTTTTGCTTTAGCAGCTGTCGAAGCAAATTCTTCAGCAGAGATAGAAGGTACTTTTCCTTTTAAATCCAAATGAATTAATGTTATTGTACCATCTTCAAAAGTTACTGTAGCTTCTGTGGTTAAATCATCTGCTGTAAACCCAGCTTCATTCAATAAAAAACTTAACTGCATTGTAAAGCAACCAGAATGCGCTGCTGCAACTAATTCTTCAGGGTTTGTTCCAACGCCGTCTGCGAATCTGGTTTTAAATGACAATTGTGCATTATCTAACGTCGTGCTTTGTGTACTGATTTTTCCAGTTCCTTCCATACCAGTTCCTTGCCAGTTGGCGTGTGCTTTTCTTGTAAATTTCATTTTAGTAATTATTAAGATTAATAAATAGTTTTATTATTTGTTTGATTATCATAAAGATACTAATCTATCAAATATACCTAAAAGTTTATCATGAAGTTTTATGAATTTATTAGCTAAAAGTTAATTCAAAAAAAAAAGTGCAATGATTTCTCATTACACTTTTTTTATATTTAAAACACAACTTGGTTTTTATTCCTGACCTAAGTTTCTCAATTGTTTCAATTTCTCTTTCCAAACTTCAAGGCTTTCTTTGTGAATGGCGATGTTTTTTCGAACTTCAAGAACAATTGAATTTTCTTTTTTAGCATTTTTTGTGTTGGCAAAAAACTGAATGTTGTTTTCTAATTGGAAAATCTCATTTTGTACTTCTTCAATTTTACGCATTAAGAAAATCTTTTCATTGTCTAATTTACGAGTATCGTTGCTGTCAGACAGAGAATCGATTCTGTTAGAAAAACGCATCATTTCAGTTTCTTTTTTACTCAAACTTAATTTTTCAAAAAGGGCATCTAAAATTTTATTGAATTTCCCTTCGATATGACGTCTTGAAAAAGGAACTTTTCCAAATCCTTTCCAAGTCTCAATATGAGCTTTTATAGCGTCTAAATCTGTTTTGTGGTCTCCTGTTAGCTGAAAAGCTCTAAGTGTTTCTAAATATGCTTTTTTGTTGTCAAAAGCAGCAACTTCTTCACCATTTTCTTCCGATTTGTGTTCTTTTAACTTGTCGAAATAGTGATTGCAGGCATCTTTAAATTCCTTCCAGATTTTGTCTGAATACTTTTTAGGAACGTGGCCAATCTGTTTCCATTCTTCCTGAATTTGTTTCATTACAGGAGTTGTAGCTTGAAAATCGGTACTTTCTTGGAGTTCTTTGGCTTTAGCAACAAGAGCTAATTTTTTATTCAGATTGTCGTTTTGGTCTTTTTTGATATCCTTGTAGAAAGAATTTTTGAATGCATTGAAATTCCTAACGGCTGTTTTAAAAGCGGCCCAAGTTTCTTCATTTACTTCTGAAGGCACTTTTCCTGCTGCAAAAAACTCGTTTCTAAGATCTTCTACTTTTTGAATTTGTACCAGCCATTGCGAGTGAGAATTCACTTTTTCTGTTCCTAATACTTCAATTTTAGCGATAATCTCTTTTTTAACTTCGAGATTTTGCTGTTCGTTGGCTCTTTGGTTTTCAAATAAAATTTCTCTCTTATCGTGGATTTTTTTAGTTAATTCACTAAATCTATTCCAAATAGCATCACGGTGTTCTTTAGAAACTGGTCCGATTTCTTCTTTCCAGATTCTGTGTAAATCCTGTAATTCTCGGAAAGATTTACTTACATCAGTGTCTTCTACTAATTCTTCAACGCGGGCAATTATTTTTTGTTTTAATTCTAAGTTGTGTTTGAAATCTAAATCTCTGGCCTCACGGTCTAAATGAAGATAATCATAGAAATTCTCCACATGGAAATGATAATTGTTCCAAACGTGGTTGTATTTGTCTTTTGGAATTGAACCTGCATTTTTCCATCTTTCTCTTAATTCATTAAAATGTTTAAGAGTGTCTTTAATGTTTTCTTGAGGGTTAATTAACTCTTTTAGTTCTTCAACAATTGCCAGACGATTTTCTAAATTGCTTTTTAAATTAGTCTGTAAATGTTTAAAGTGAGCATTTCTTTGGTCTCTAAAAACGTTATAATATTCGTCAAACTTTGACTTAAGCGGCAGATGATATTCAAATTCTTCGTTTGGATCTGGATTAGAAGCATTAAATTCTTCTCTTTTTTCCTCTAGAAGATGGTGGTATTGTAGTAAGAAAGCTTTTTTAATTTCTTCAATATGGTCTTTTACAGACATTACTTTATCTGTACTAACTAATTTTTTAAGTTCGTCAACAAGAGCATCTAGAGAAAATGTGTTGTAATCCTGCATAGGAATGTCATGACGGTCTTTTAATGTTTCGTCTTCACTTTCTGCTGCATTTGAATTAGTAATTACATCCAGCGCTTCTTGATGATCATTTTCATTTGTATCTAATGTACTTTCATTCTCTGGAGCTGCATCTTCAGCTAGAGTTTCTGAATTAGATATTTCAGCTGCATCATCTGTTATAGAATCGTTTATTTCGATTCCTGTTTTTCCGTCTGCTTCATGCAGGTTGTCATTCTTTTCTTCTAACATCTTTAAAATGTGTAAGGTTTTGGTTTTTAACAGTGCGAAAGATAGTAAAGGTGTTTCTAAATACAAAATAAATCGCTTGTTTATGCTGTATTTTACGATGAAATTCTTATTCTTTGGACTTATTAGCTATTATGTTGAATATATTTTTATTGAATTATTACAGTATCTATAAATTCAAATTATATATTCTTTTTACAATATTCTTCTATATCTGTAAATTTATAAAAGTATTTTCTAATTTTTAATATTTAAAAAAGGATCAGCACTCCCATTTCAATACCAAAATTATAGGTTCGATTAACACCAAATCCTGCGCTCGGATGTATGTAGACTAAATTGGTTGGCGTAATTTTACGACCGAATTCAAGAAAAGCATTGTTTTGAAATCCTTCTAAAATAGCGTTATATCTAAATGCTACATCTCCGGCAATCCAGTTTTTGCCAAAAAAATGAAGTATAACATTTTCAAAAACGGTGACGCTAATGTCATTTCGGTCTTCAGCGCCCGCAAAACTGCCTTGATATTCTAAAGTTGAAAGCCAGAGAAATTTCTTCTCATAAAGATATTTTCCATAAACAACTGCCGGCATAACGACCCATTTTCCAGTTCCAAAATTTGGATCTGCAGCAGTATTAGCATACACTCGCGTTCGTAAAGCTATACCGTTACTATTTTGCATAAAAGGTATATAGGTAACGCCCATACCAACATCGCCAATTGCTGTTTTATTAATGGAATTGGTATTTGCAGAAATCAGCGGAAGATCAAAACGTAAATTCCAGGCTTTGTTTCCTATTGGCAGTAAAACTCGTACTTGAGTGGTATTAAAAGATCCGTTATCAGTGTCTAGATATTCATCAAATAAAATGATTGTCTTGAGAAAATAATGATAGCGAGGCTCGGAAAAAGGACCTTGCAAAGTATCATTTTCTTGAGCCGAAAGTAGATTATTACATAAAAAAAATAAAATGCTAACTACTTGTATTTTTCTCATAACCACCTGTTAATAAGTGATTTAAAAATACAAAAAATACATTAACATTTTATTTTATTTCTTATTTATTTGTTCCAGATTTTCCAGGCTTTCTCTGCTTGAAAAATCAACATGTCATGACCATTCTTGATTACAGCTCCTTTTTCTTTAGCTTTTTTCAAAAAAGTCGTTTCTGCCGGATTGTAAATTAAGTCGTATGCGATGTGCTTTTCTGTAAAAAACTCATAAGGCAGATTTGGACATGCTTCAATATTTGGACTTGTTCCAACTGGCGTACAATTAATTATAATTTGAAAATTGTCGAAAGTTGTGGCATTAATCAAATCGTAATCAATTATGTTTTCTTTGGCTTCTCTTGAAACAAAAGTGTAAGGGATATTAAGTTCATCCAGAGCAAAAGCCACGCCTTTAGAAGCTCCGCCGGTACCTAAAATAAGTGCCTTTTTATGATGCGGTTCCAATAAAGGTTTTAGCGATTTCTTGAATCCGTAATAGTCCGTATTGTATCCTTTTAACTTACCGTTTCTGGTAAATTTAATAGTATTGACAGCGCCAATTAAGGCTGCTTTTTTTGATAGTTTATCTAAGAAAGGAATAACTTGTTCTTTGTACGGAATTGTAACGTTTAAACCTTTTAAATCTGGATTGTTTTTAATCAGTTCAGTAAAGTAGTTTATTTCAGAAATGTCAAAATTCTCATAGCTGTTGCCTTCAAATACTTCATTATTAAATTTCTCTGTAAAGTAACCTTTTGAAAAAGAGTAACTAATGTTACGGCCCAATAATCCAAAACGTCTTCTTAGTAAAATATCAACCATTATTATTTACGATGTTTTTCTATATAATTTTTTACTGTTTTCTTTGCCCATACAACTGGAAACAAATCTTCAATTAAGATATAGTTGTCAAAATTTAGACGTAAACCATTACTTAAGTGAAATTTAGCTTTCGTGCTGTCCTGAATCATAAAGTATAATCCAGCCAAACGATATTCAATTTCATTTTCTTCCGGAAAATATTCTGAAGCTTGTAATAAAGTTTGAACAGCCGTTTCAAATTCTCCTAAAAACTGAAGAATGTCAACCCAATACAACCAAGTGTCTAATGCGTAATCTCCAAACTCAACTGCTTTTCTAAAACCAAATTCGGCTTCTTCAAAGAAATTCATGTGTTTGTTGATTGTTGCGTATCTTTTCCAATACAAACGATTTTGATTGTCAATTGCCAATGCTTTGTTTACAAAAAACAATGCTTTTTGATAGTTTTTCTGGCGAAGATGAAAATCAGTAATCGCAATCCAGCCTTTGTCCAAAAGCGGATCTTCATGAACCGTTTGGTTATAGTATTGAATCGCTTTCGCTAAATTTCCAAGTTTCTCATAACATTTACCAATTCGAAGCAGGGCATAGGATGTTGCATCGTCCAGTTCAATCGTTCTGTTGTAACTTTCAATGGCATCATTGTATTTTTTCAGACGCTCATAAGCTTTTGCTTTTTCCATAAAAGCGCCTAAAAACTCATCGTCAATAAGCGTCGCATAGTCAAACGCACGAATAGCATTTTCATACTCTTTCACTCCGTAATGAAGTCGCCCAAGCTGATGCCATGCAATTTCGCTGTATGGATTTTTATTGATGTAATCATTTAGATATACAATAGCTTCCTGATTTTGATCTAAAAATTCAAAACAGTATACCACGTTGTAAAGAGCAGATTGATCTTCTAAGTCTTCTTCAAGACATTTGATAAAACTCTCTTTTGCCAGTTCCAGATTATCCATAAAAAGATATTCCATTCCAATCAAGTTATATACATCAGCATAATCATCAGTGTATTGCAGCGCGATTTTTAACAGTTCAACTGCTTTTTCGTGCTGATCTCTTTTGGAACAAATATTAGCTTTCTGGATGTAAATTTCCTCGTTGTTGGGTTCAATTGCGTATAACTCGTTCAACAGCTTTTCAGCCAGCTCGAGTTTATCATCATAAACCAGCATTTCTACTTGTACTAATTTTAAGCCTGTAGATTTTGGATGTTGGTCTAATGCAAGTTTCAAGGCCTTTTTTGCTAAATTAGCCTTGCCTATATCTAAATAGTGAAGAATGATTTCTTCAAATTCTTCAGAATCAAAAAAGAGTACTTTGTTAGTTTTTAACATCGACTCAAATTTGGATAGGGATAGGTTATAATCTTCTTCTTCGTTGCTTAATTGCATACTTCGTATTTTTGAAATTAGCCTGTTATAAATTTAGGCAACCATATAGTTGTTGTAAGGAAAGAGAATTAATTGTTTTGAACAATTTAATTAACAATATATAGCGTTTTTTATTCTGTTTTGGGAAGAAATCTCCTTTATTCTTAAGGGATTAACTTCCGTTCTATTATTTTTTTATTAATGCTGGATAGTTTTGCTGCAATTTAAATTCAATTAAAACTAACTCAATGTTCTTCAAGGTATTAAAATAGGATCCGTAATTTTATTTAGTATTCTTTTTCATTATTTCATTCATAACATCTAAAATGATGGCGCATCCTTCCTTGATTTCGTCTTCTGAAAGAGTTAAAGGAGGTGTAATTCGTATAGCACATCCTTCAAATAAAAGCCAGAATAAAATAAGTCCTTTGTCTTGACAATTTAAAATGACTTCGTTGGTAATTTCTGCCGATTCTGTCATTGCAGCCAGCATTAATCCTTTTCCTCTTACTTCTGTTATCAAAGGATGTACCAAAAGCGATCTGAAGAGCTTTTCCTTCTCCAGTGTTTCTGCCATTAAATTTGTTTCAGTTAATTCTTGCAAAGTGGCCAAACAAGCTGACGCAATGACAGGATGCCCTCCAAAAGTTGTTATATGGCCCAATTTAGGATTTTCTGTTAAAAGATCCATTTTTTCAGCAGAAGCAGTAAAAGCTCCGACAGGCATTCCACCGCCCATACCTTTTCCCATTACAACAATATCAGGAACAACATCATAATTCTGAAAACCAAATAGTTTACCTGTTCTTCCAAATCCAGGCTGGATTTCATCAACAATCATCAATGCTCCAACTTCATCGCATCGATTGCGGACTTTTTGCAGAAAATCATTTTCCGGCTGAATAAATCCTGCACCACCTTGAATTGTTTCAAGAAGAATTGCTGCCGTGCGGGTGGTTATTTTTTGTAAATCTGCTTCGTTATTAAAAGTAATAAAATCAACATCTGGGAGCAAAGGTCTAAAAGCTTGTTTGCGTTCTTCAAATCCCATAACACTCATAGAACCCATTGTATTGCCATGATAGGCATTATGACAAGAAATAAGCTGGCTGCGTCCTGTTGTTCTCTTAGCAAGCTTTAAAGCGCCTTCAATAGCTTCTGTGCCCGAATTTACCAAATAGGTTTTGTTTAAAGATTCTGGAAGGAGGGAAGCCATTAATTTGCAATATTCAACAGCTGGACTTTGCGAATATTCACCGTAAACCATTACGTGTGAATATTTATCCAATTGATCTTTTATAGCCTGATTTACTCTAGGATGCTGATGTCCAAGTGTACAAGCCGAAACTCCAGCTACAAAATCTAGGTATTTTTTATCGTTTGTGTCGTATATGTAAGATCCAATGGCGTGCGAAACCTCCATTCCTAAAGGATAAGGAGAAGTCTGAGCCTGGTATTTTATAAAGTCTGGATTCATTTTTTTAAGATCTAAGTTAAGTCTCAGTTTTCAGTGTCAGCTTGCAGTGAAGTTTGAAACTGAAAACTGGGACCGCGACTGAAAACTATTTTTTAGCTGTAGGCTGGGGCTTCTTTTTGTCGTAATTCAAAGTTTCCTTCCTGACTTTCATCGGGATATTTTTTCCTTTCTCTTCCTCGTCTTTACCTTGCTTAATCAGTTTGTCATTAAGTTCATTTTCTTCTGCGGTAAAAATATCATCTTTAGATTTTATCCTTTCGTCTCCACGCCAAACCATTCCTCGCAGTTTTCGGGCGTTTTCGGGAAGTTCATCTTCTGGAAAAATATCTCCGTCAACTTTATTGAAAAACGTAATGGTTTCAACAGCATTATTCTCTAAAATCAAATTGATTTTACTGCTGACATTTTTATTAATTCCGATAAGCTCATTGGCATCGTTCCGCATAAAATAAACGACTTCGGTATTTTTGACGACATCAACATCATGCAGTTTTCCATCCCGAAATTTTCCAAACAAATTGAGGCCTTTTACTTGATTGTAACCAGTTCCGAGCGTATCCTTGGAGATGAGGAAAGTATTATTAATTACTTTCAAAGAATCTATTTTTCTCGTTTTATTATCACCAATCAAATGCATTAAATCTCCAGTAATCTGACTTTCTCCATTCCATAAAATCGGATTTCCAATTAATTTGGTCAAAGCGCTTTTAGAATCTGAATGAATAGAGTCGCATTTTCCGCTCATATCTATTTTAAAGAAACGAACATTTTTAAAAGCCCTTAAAATTCTTTCGCCTTCTTTTCCTGTAACCAATAGTTTTTGTCCGTGAATGTAAACCGAATCATTTTCAACCAAATTGATCGCAACCGCTCTTTTGGTTACAAACATGGAATCTTTTAGTTTGTAAAGTTCCGCATAATGCCCTTTTACAATTCCTTTATTGATAGAATCTGTAATCTTTACATTTCGGGTTGCCGAAGCAAATTCGGTATTTCGATTGTAAAACAAACTATCGCCTTCTATACGCCTGTCATCGTATTTGATATAAGATTTCCTCAGAAAATGGGCAAGGTTTTTCTTTGTGTCGTAAAATCCTTTTTCAGTATAAATGTAATTCGCCTGACTTGTAATTGTTGAAGGACCAAGAAGATACGTATGTCCAGAATTACTGTAATAATCCAAATGATTTGATTTGATTACATATTTAGGATTCGTAATCGTAACTTCAGTTAAAAACTGAAATTTCTTTTGTTCTACATAATATCTACCAGATTTACTGACCAAAGTATTGTCTTTATTAACAATCGTACCTTTAGTGTTATAAAAAACTTCCTGAATATTTCTGTCAAAATTAATAGTATCCGTTTGTAATGTAGCGTCTGGTGAAGTCAAAACAGCATTTCCTGTTGCAAAAGCTTTTTTTTCATTACCGCTGTATTCCGCATATTTACTATTTAGGAACAAAGTATCGCCCTGTACTAATTGTACATTTCCAAAAGCTTTTAAATAATTCTCTTTTTGAAAGAAATACGCTTTATTACAGGTAAGCACAACACCATCATGGTTAATTTTGACATTACCAGACAATAATAAACCATCAGGTACTAGATCCTGATTAACATCTGCATTATCAGAGTTTTCGATAATAATCTGTTTTGGAGCCTGTGCAGGTTTCTTTTTTGCTTGCGCGGAAATGAATTGACTGCTTAAAAAAGACAGACAAATAAATATGTAAAAGAGTGATTTCTTCAACTGATTAAATTTTTGTCAAATTTATAAAAAAGGTTACAACCTATGGCTGCTATTAGGATTAATTTATAATAAGTCATCAACACTTTGAATGATAAATTAGACTTCATTTATTTTTTCAACAAAACATAGAACTCTCACGTTGTAGTTACACTATTTCAGTTCTTAAATGATGCAAATTAAAAAGAGCGTGTTCTGAATTTTAAAAAATGAGTTACATTTAGAAAATTGTTTTAATATCGCTGTTAAGACAATTAAAATTATAAAGACTAAATTTAGATTAGTTCAACAATTATATGATAAGTAAAAGATTAATTGCAGCTGGAATTACGTTAACTGTACTGTTTTCGGCCTGTAAAACACAAGGATTAAAAATGAGTACAGCAAAAGAAGAAACTGCGACAGAAAAGAAAGTGGTAGTTTATCAAGTTTTTACACGCCTATTTGGAAATAAAAATAAAACGAATAAACCTTGGGGAACCATTGAAGAGAATGGAGTTGGAAAATTTAATGATTTTACAGATAAAGCGCTTCATGAAATAAAAGATCTAGGGGTTACTTACATTTGGTATACTGGCGTGCCGCATCATGCTCTGGTACGTGATTATACCGCTTACGGAATATCAAATGACGATCCAGAAGTGGTAAAAGGAAGAGCAGGATCGCCTTATGCTGTTAAAGATTATTACAATGTAAATCCAGATTTGGCCGAAAACCCAGCGAAACGTTTAGAAGAATTCGAAGCTTTGATTAAGCGGACACACAATGCCGGACTAAAATTGATCATCGATATTGTTCCAAATCATATTGCACGTAAATATGAAGGAAAAACGAATCCTGAAGGTGTAAAAGATTTTGGTGCCAATGATGATGTTACTGTTGAATATAAAAGAGATAATAATTTCTATTATATTCCAAAAGAGCATTTTGAAATTCCAAATGGAGATATTCCATTAAATGGAGAGCCAAACGCATTGATTGATGGGAAATTTGACGAAAATCCAGCAAAATGGACAGGAAACGGATCGCGTAAAGCGAAGCCAGATCAAAATGACTGGTACGAAACCGTAAAAGTAAATTACGGAATACGCACAGATGGCAGTAAAGATTTTCCTGAACTTCCCGCAGGTTTTGACCAAAAATCGTATCAAGAGCATTTTGCTTTTTGGCAGGATAAAGATGTGCCGGATTCTTGGAAAAAATTTAGAGATATTGCTTTGTATTGGACAGCAAAAGGAGTAGACGGATTTCGTTACGATATGGCAGAAATGGTACCATATGAGTTTTGGAGTTATATGAATTCTTCCATTAAAATGAAAAATCCGAATGCATTTTTACTGGCAGAGGTTTACAATCCGAATGAGTATCGCAACTATATCCGTTTAGGAAAAATGGATTATTTATACGACAAAGTAGAAACTTATGATAAGTTGAAGGATGTTATTCACGGAAAATCTTCCCCAGATGAATTGACAAATATTCAAAATGGAATGTCGGATATTGAGCATCACATGCTTCACTTTTTAGATAATCATGACGAACAGCGTTTAGCAAGTCCAGAATTTGCGGGAACTCCAGAAAGAGGAAAACCATTAATAGTGGTTTCAGCAACGATAAGCACTTCGCCGACAATGATTTATTTCGGACAAGAAGTAGGAGAGGCAGGAAATGAAGACGCTGGTTTTGGAAAACGTTCCAGAACGTCAATTTTTGATTATATCGGAGTACCAAATCATCAGCGTTGGATGAACGAGGGAAAATTTGATGGAGGTCAGCTTTCTACTTCTGAAAAAGAACTTCGTGATTTTTACAAACGTTTATTAAATTTCACGATTAACAGCAGTGCCTTGATGGGAAGTTTTGAAGAAATTCAATCTGCAAATCGTCAAAACAATGAGGGTTATGATGCATTATTGTATTCGTACGCACGTTGGTCAGGAAATCAAAAACTCATTGTAGTTGCTAATTTCTCTTCTGAAAAAGCCAGTGAATTCAATCTAAAAATCCCATCATCTCTGATTTCAAAATGGAATTTAAAAGATGGTTCTTATGTGCTTGTAGATAAATTGTATTCAGAGAACAAAACTTATCTTACAGTCAAAAATGGTGAAGGTTCGGCTCGAGTTAAAATAAAGCCGTCTGAATCATTTATTTATGAAGTTAACTAAGAAATAAAATAAATAGTTTAAAATAAAACCTGCTTAATCTACTGGATTCTAAGCAGGTTTGTTTTTTTAAAATTATTTTAGAAGTGAAAGTATTTCTTGGATTGAAAATTTTGCACCACAGACAAATTCGTCAGAAGCACCATAATATACCGTAAGTGTATCGCCGTCTGGTTCTAAAATATGTCCGTTTGTAAAAACTACATTCCCAAAAAAGCCGCTCAATTCATAATCAGTTTGTGGAAACATAATAGGAGTTTCCGTTCTGGAAATTACTTTTGATGGATCTTCAAGATCTAATAAAAAAGCACCCAGACAATATTGATGATGTTCGTTGGCTCCATGATAAATTTCCAGCCAGCCTTTTTCTGTTTTTATTGGAGCTGCTCCCGCGCCAACCCTTACACTGTCCCAGTTTCCTTTTCTGGTTTTAATAATACATTTGTGGTTTCCCCAGTGAATACCGTCTGGAGAAGAAGCAATCCAAATGTAATTACCACCGAGAGAAACACTGCTCGGACGATGCAATGCGTAAAATAAGCCGTTTATTCTTTCCTCAAAGATTGCACAGTCTTTATTATGTGGCGGTAATATCAATCCATGTTTTTGAAAATTCTTCCAATCCGTTGTAGTGCGCAAGCCTACACCAACGCCATCTCCAGATACCGATGTAAATGTCAGGTAATATTTTCCTTCAACCAATGCAACACGACAGTCTTCAATTCCAAAAGTTTCCAATATTCCTTCACCGACTAAATGAGGATAATCTTCAGGCTCATAAAAATGTTTTCCGTCATCACTGCATAGTAATCGGATATGCGATAAAGTCGTTAAATAATCAATTCCTTGATAGTTTATGACACGCGCATCTGTTGCAATAAGTTCAGGATGATCTTTTAGGATTTCAATAATTTGAATTACCCCTGTTTCTGTAAGTACAGGAAAAGAAATGATGTTTTCCAGCTGTTTTGGTCTTTCGGCAACCCTGACAGCCAGCCAGGTTTTATTTTGAAATTGAAATACTCCAGGATTAAGAAGGCAGGTAATTTCCAATCCTTCTCTGCTTGGTGGTAAATCTGCTGGTGAAAGCAGCGGATTTTCTGCAAAACGATGGGCAATGTCTTTCATATTAATTCAGTTATAGGATATAAAAGGTATAAAAAAAAGCTGATACTTAATTTGTATCAGCTTTTTTTTTACACTTTTTTGACCTTTTTCAGTGCCTCAATATAATATTCGTTTACTTTTTCCCAATTAATATGCTGGTAAAAAGCATCAATATAACTTCCTTTTCTATTTTGATAGTCTAAGTAATAAGCATGTTCCCAAAGATCAATTCCTAAAATAGGAGTTCCTGGAATCAAAGCATTTCTCATTAACGGATTATCTTGATCCTGAGTTGTCGTAATTTGAAGTTTCCCATAGCGGTCGACTACTAACCAAACCCACCCAGAACCAAATTGCTTTTCAGACTGTGCTTTAAATTGATTCGTTAAATTAGTAAAAGAACCAAATTCCTTATTAATAGAGCCTGCAAGCGTATCTTTTGGAGTCAGCTCTTTTGGTGTTAAAACATTAAAATAAAGCGTATGATTGTAATAACCTCCTGCATTCTGACGAAGTTTTGCATTATTTAAATCCATCTTTTTCAAGATATCCTCGATAGGCATATTTTCATACTCAGTCGAAACAATTTCTTTATTAAAATTGTTTGTATACGATAAATAATGTTTGGAATAATGTGTTTCTAAAGTCAAAGTTCGGATGTCAGGCGCAAGACCATCATAATTAAAAGACAGTTTTGTCATTTCAAAAGAACCGGGATCAGCTTTAACATCGTTTGGCGAACCAATTGTTATTTTTTCTTCTTTGGTAGGAAGCGGCACTTCAACAACTTCTGTGAGCTTATCTTCTTTACAAGAAAACAATAGTAAAAATGAAGCTAAAATGCTATAAAGAACAACGTTTTTCTTCATAATGATATTTATTTTGATGTTAATGAATTAATGATCTCGATGTAATGTTCTTTGGCCTCATCGGTAGACATATGACTGATCTGCATCCAGGCATTAGTTTTAAAAGCATTTCGTAAATCAAAATTTTCAGATTGATTGTAAATTGCTGTACCAAAAGTAGCCTGTTTGTAAAAAGCGTAAAGTCTTAACTGCACATCTTGCGGCAGTGAAGCCTGAGTCATTGTCAATGCAATTTCTACAGCTTCCGCAAAGCGAATATCTAAATCTTTTTCAGCCATTTATGCTTTCGTAGCAATAATTGTTTTTCCACCAATCGCTTTTTGATTTAACGCAACATTGATTGGTGTACCTAAAGGTAAAAATAAATCTACTCTCGATCCAAATTTAATAAAACCTGCATCTGTTCCTTGAACAACCTGCATGCCTTCTTGAGCATAATTTACAATTCTACGAGCCAATGCTCCAGCAATTTGTCGGTATAAAATAGCGCCGAAAGTTTCATTTTCGATCACAACTGTCGTTCTTTCGTTTTCTTCACTTGCTTTTGGATGCCATGCAACAAGAAATTTCCCAGGGTGGTATTTGCTAAATTTAATAATACCATCCATCGCGTAACGTGTTACGTGAACATTGATTGGCGACATAAAAATAGAAACCTGTAAACGTTTATCTTTAAAATATTCTCCTTCATAAACTTCTTCGATAACCACAACTTTTCCATCAACAGGAGCAAGGATGTGATCGCTGTTTCTAACTGCAATTCTTCTAGGATTTCTAAAGAACTGTAAAATAATGATCAAAATTACCAGTGCTGCAATTTGAACAAGTGTTCTTAGCCAAGTGATGTCAATAAATTTATCAGCTAATAAAACCACAACAACCGTAAAAACTACTCCTAATAAAATGGATGGGCCTCCTTCTTTATGAAACATAATATAAAATTTGATAAAATAAAAATATAATTGGTGCTACAAATATAACACTATCTAATCGATCTAGAATACCTCCATGGCCTGGCATTATCGAACCGCTGTCTTTTACGCCTGCAATTCTTTTAAATTTAGATTCAATCAAATCGCCGATAGTTCCAAAAATGCTCACAATTAAAGCAATTATTGTCCAGATTAAAATTGATTTTGCGCTGAATTCAGGATTTGGCTGAATGTAAAATTTGGAAATCAAAAAACCTGCAAATGCTGCAAAAACAACACCGCCCAGAAATCCTTCAATAGTTTTTTTAGGAGAAACACGCTCAAATAATTTATGTTTTCCAATGGATTTTCCAACTAAATAGGCAAAAGTATCATTCGTCCAAATCAAAACGAATAAACCTAAAATAATTTTCGGATTATAATCGTTTGTTCCAAATGAAATTTTAACTATAAAAATAAAAGGAAGTGTAATGTATCCAAGCAGATACAAATATTTTGATGAAGTACTTATTTTTTGAACAGAATCATAAAACAAGAAGATGATACATTTTATAGAAACAACAAGTGTAACGGCTAAAAGAACTAAATCCAGCTGTTTGATATTGGTTTCTAAAGTGATGTTAGAATTGAAAGTCTCGTTTAAGAATTTACTGGTTTGTTTGTTGTAATGGCTTATGAGAATTGTTGTCGCATAGATTAACATTCCAAAAACGATCGAAAATACTTTATTTAAGTTTACTAAATTAGAAAATTCATAAACTGTGATAATTAAGAAAACACCAAAAAGAGTAATGAAGCTTTCGGTAGAAAACAATATCGAAGTTAATAATAGAGCGATATAAACAGCACCAGAAATGGTTCTCTTCAGCGTTTCATTCATCTTAAAGATCTTCTAAAAGCAATAAATAAAGATTCTTGGCAACACTTCCGTATTGAGTAAAGTCTTCTTCTTTCGCTTTTTCGAAATATTTTATTGTAGTGATATTAGTAGGATAGTCTCGTTCGTATTTTCGTTTTATAGCGCTTAATCCGTCGCTTTTCATTGGCAGGATTTGGCTTGTGGTTGCTATAATAACAATATTTGCAGGTAATTCGTTTGGTTTGTTTTGTCTGATTTGTTTGGATGAAAATAAAATTGAACCTTCATCAGCAATAAGATTTTCGCAGCTTGCTAATAAGAATTTAGGTTTTGAAGGAGCGATATAGAATAATTTATTTTCGTCTAATAAATTAAAAAAAGCTTGTTCGTAACATAAAACTTCACTTTCAAACCAGTCATTTTCTTCTAGTATGTTTTCAAACTGTTCAGCAACTTCTTGAGAGTTTTCACAGTATAAGAATTTACCTCCATTTTTCTTAAAATTGAAAATAAATTGTTCGTCTAAAGATAAATGACTGTTCTGCGCAGATGTACCTGCATATTCGCTTTCGTTCTCTTCGTCAGAAGCGGCTTCACTTGAGCCAAATATTTTTTTGAAAAAATTCATTTTTTATATGAAATACTTTACATGTTAATTGAAAACGTTCAAAGATAAAAAAATCTTAATTCAAAAGGGTGTTTTGAATTAAGATTTTGAAAAATTATTACGTATTTCGTAATTATTTATGAAACTACTTCTTCTAGATTTTTGTCAAAAGTTCGTTTCCCAAAGATATTTTCTAGATCATCTTTAAAGATAACTTCTTTTTCAATCAGAATATCAGCTAGTTGATTTAATTTATCTTTATTTTCTTCTAGTATCTGGATTGCTCTTTGGTACTGACCTTCGATTAACTCTGAAATTTCAGCATCAATGATTTTTGCCGTTTCATCAGAATATGGTTTCGAGAAGTTATACTCGCTTTGTCCAGTTGAATCATAATAAGTAACGTTTCCGATTTTATCGTTCAATCCGTAGATCGTTACCATAGCACGAGCCTGACGGGTTACCTTTTCTAAATCGCTTAAAGCACCAGTAGAAATTCTGTCGAAAGTTACCTTTTCAGCGGCTCTTCCTCCCATAGTAGCACACATTTCGTCTAACATTTGATCTGTTCTTACGATTTGTCTCTCTTCTGGTAAATACCAAGCAGCACCTAAGCTTTGTCCACGAGGCACAATAGTTACTTTAATAAGTGGCGCAGCATGCTCTAACATCCAGCTTACCGTTGCGTGACCCGCTTCGTGAATAGCAATTGCTCTTTTCTCTTCTGGAGTAATGATTTTGTTTTTCTTTTCAAGACCACCGATAATTCTATCAACAGCATCAAGGAAATCTTGTCTGTCTACAGCTGCTTTGTTATTACGTGCAGCGATTAAAGCAGCTTCGTTACAAACATTGGCAATATCAGCACCAGAGAAACCTGGAGTTTGTTTCGCTAAGAAATCTAAATCAAGACCTTCAACCTTTTTAATAGGAGCTAAGTGCACTTTGAAGATTTCAGCTCTTTCGCGAATGTCTGGTAAGTCAACAAAAATTTGTCTGTCAAAACGTCCTGCACGCATTAAAGCCTTGTCTAAAACATCAGCTCTGTTTGTTGCTGCTAGTACAATTACGTTAGAGTTTGTACCAAAACCGTCCATTTCTGTTAGTAATTGGTTCAAAGTATTTTCTCTTTCGTCATTTCCGCCTGACATATTGCTTTTTCCTCTCGCTCTACCAACAGCATCAATCTCGTCGATGAAAATGATAGCAGGAGATTTTTCTTTTGCTTGTTTGAATAAATCACGTACACGTGAAGCACCAACTCCTACGAACATTTCTACGAAATCAGAACCTGATAAAGAGAAGAAAGGTACCTGAGCTTCACCAGCAACAGCTTTTGCTAATAAAGTTTTACCAGTTCCTGGAGGTCCTACAAGTAAAGCTCCTTTAGGGATTTTACCTCCTAAGTTGGTATATTTTTCAGGGTTTTTAAGGAATTCAACAATTTCTTGAATTTCTTCTTTCGCACCTTCTAGACCTGCAACATCTTTAAATGTTGTTTTGATATCTGTTTTTTCATCAAAAAGTTTGGCTTTAGATTTTCCAATATTGAAAATTTGCCCGCCTCCGCCAGCTCCTCCGCCAGACATTTTACGCATAATGAAAATCCATACACCCACAATGATGATGATAGGAAGTAAGCTGATTAAAATATCGCTCCAATTGTTTTTTTGAAGGAAATTAAAATCTTTCAGTTTGCCTTCGCTAACCGCTTTTTCAAGTTTAGTCTGAAAAATTTGATCATTACCAATTTCCAAAGTGTAGTGCGGACCTTTGTTTGGCTGTTTGAAAATATCTTCAGCTACTTTTTTATTTGCCGGATCTTTAAGAGCGGCAGTATTTAAATATACTTCAGCTTCTGCCTTATTGTAAACAATAACTTTATCAATCTGGCCTTTTTCTAAAAGAACGTTGAATTTAGAAGAAGTTAATTGAGCAGGTTCGCTTAAGCTTGATCCTCCTGTGGCAAAACTTATGAATAAAAAAACTAAAAGTATTGCGGTATATATTAACCAAGGACTTATTTTAAATTTATTCGGATTTGGATTATTATCTTTAGCCATTTAATGAAAGTTTCTTTAGTATTTGTTCTCGATTGTAGTTATTTTGGCATCGCCCCAAAGGCTTTCGATATTGTAATATTCGCGAATATGCTTTTGGAAAACGTGTACCACAATGTGTACATAATCCATTAAAACCCATTCTGCATTATCGGTTCCTTCTACGTGCCAAGGCTTATCTTTTAAGTCTTTTGATACTGTTTTTTGAATTGAGTTTACGATGGCGTTAACTTGGGTATTCGAGCTACCGTTGCAGATTACAAAGTAATCGCATACAGCTGTATCTATTTCTCTTAAGTCAAGAATGTCGATATCATTTCCTTTTACTTCCTCTATCCCTTTTATTATGTTCGCCAGTAGAACATCATTATTAATCGTCTTTTTCGCCATGAATTATTTTATATGTGAATTTGTAAAGTTACCAAATTTTGTGATTATTTTTGAACCTTAACAAAATATTAAATTAAGTTATTTAAATTATTTAATGAAACTAATCAAACTCGATGCCATAGATTCAACAAATGATTTCCTGAAAGCATTGTCAAGTCAGGATCAGCAGGAGAATTTTACTGTGGTAACAGCTGAAAATCAGACAAAAGGCAAAGGACAAATGGGCGGAAAGTGGGAGTCTGAAGTCGGTAAAAACTTAATTATGAGTGTATTGGTAAAGGATTTTCTTTTTAATAACGAGCAGGTTTTTGATTTAAGCATCGTAGTTTCGTTAGCCGTTACAGCCGTTTTAAAATCGTTAAATATTCCTGATATATCTATAAAATGGCCAAACGACATTCTGTCATACAATAAGAAACTGGCTGGCATACTAATCGAAAACACTATAAAAAGCGATGGCAGGATCGTGTCAGTTGTCGGAATCGGAATCAATGTAAATCAAACCGATTACATCGATTTGCCAAATGCTTCTTCTCTTGCTGTCATTTCAGGCAGATTTTTCGATAAAGAAACACTTGCAATCTTAATCGTAGAAAAAATAAAAGAGAACATCCAATTATGGCAGACGTCATCAAATGATTTATGGAAAGATTATTTTGATTCTTTATTCAAAAAAGGAGTTCCAATGCCTTTTAAAAACCTAAACGATCAAAATTTCATGGGGATAATCCAAGGCGTTTCTCCAATTGGAAAACTACAGGTTTTATTAGAAGACGATTCTGTTGTAGAATTTGAAATAAAAGAGGTTAAAATGCTTTATTGAGAGGTGCAAAGGTGAAAAGGTGCATAGCGACAAAGGTGCAAAGGTTCAAAGTACAAAGCGTCAAAGGTTTTTCTGTAGAGACACACTGCAGTGTGTCTAACGCAAAGTTACCACACAGTAATTTCACTAATAAACGCAGAAAAAAATCCTCATAAAAAAAAGCCCAATCATTTAGATCAGGCTTCCATTTATAATTCACAATTAATAATTAACCATTAATTAAAGTTTATTCATATTGTTTGCCAAAGTTTCTATAAACTTACTAATTGGTCCTTTAACCATCATCGCCATCATAGCGTTGAACTCGCCCTCAAAAAATAACTGAACAGCACTTTCAGAATCAGAAATACTATCGATATTAGAAGTCAAAGTAAATGGAAGTTTATCACTTGCAGCACCCAAAACAATTTTGTTTGGAGCCACTTTGTCTTTCATTTTTAATTTGATTTCCGGCATCCCTTTCAATCCAAAAATAAAAGCGTCTTCACCAGTCACTTCAAATTTAGCGATATTATCCGGCATTAATTTTTCAAAATTCTTAACATCAGTCAATTGATCAAATAAATCTTGAGCTGATTTCTGAACAGTAACTTTTGGACTTTCTAAGTTCATATTGTTTTTTATTTTTGTTTTGTTATTTTACTGCAAATGTTTTTTTACCGCAAAGGACGCAAGGTTTTTTTTATGTTACTTTGACTTTATTTAAGTTCGCAAAGCTTAAACTTTAAATAAATTCAAAAGGAGCAAAGCGACTTTTAGAAATCTAAAATCTAAAATCTAAAATCTAAAATCTAAAATCTAAAATCTAAAATCTAAAATCTAAAATCTAAAATCTAAAATCTAAAATCTAAAATCTAAAATCTAAAATCTAAAATCTAAAATCTAAAATCTAAAATCCAATCCCGAGGTTTCGGGACTAAAATCTATTCTTCCTGTCCCCAAGTAGACGGACTTTCGTTCCATTCCAGCAGAGTCGATTGTTGCTCTTCGGTGATATATTGTTTTTGAACCGCCAAATCTAATAAGTTTTCGTAGTTGCTCAAAGTGAATAAATCAATATTAGCTTCCTTGAAATTTTCTTCTGCAACACCAAAACCGTATGTAAAAATTGCAGCCATACCTTTAATGTTTGCACCTTCGCTTCTTAAAGCTTCAACAGCCATCAAACTGCTTTTTCCGGTACTAATTAAATCTTCGACAACTACAACATTTTGGCCTTTTTGCAAAAAACCTTCAACTTGGTTTTGTCTTCCGTGTTTTTTAGGTTCTGGGCGCACGTAAACGAATGGAAGTCCCAAACTTTCGGCAACCAAAATCCCAACTCCAATGGCTCCAGTGGCAACACCAGCAATTACATCAGGTTTTCCAAATTGTTTTTCTATATTCTTTGCAAATTCATCACGAACATAATTTCTGATGCTCGGAAATGAAAGAATTAACCTATTATCGCAATAAATAGGAGATTTCCAACCAGAAGCCCATGTAAAAGGATTTTCGGGATTCAATTTAATTGCATTTATTTGCAAAAGCAATTCGGCTGTTTTTTCGGCAGTATCTTTATTAAAAATCATAGTACAAATGTATAAAGTTTTTGTAAACGACAAACCACTTTTTTTGACAAATGAAATCTCCAAAGAAACAGATTTCCAATTGTTCTTGTTGGAGAGTATTGATATAGAACATCTTATCATAAAAATTTTTCAAAATAAAATTCAAAAAGCTATTTTATATCATCCCGATGAAAGTGAAATAATGAAAACCCTAAAAGCCAAAATCCCAGTAAACAAAGCCGGCGGCGGTTTTGTGTACAACAAGAAAGGCGAGGTTTTGTTCATTTTTAGAAACGGAAAATGGGATTTACCAAAGGGCGGTATCGAAAAAGGGGAGGATATTGAAGACACCGCAATGCGCGAAGTCGAAGAAGAAACGGGTGTAGGTAAACTCAGAATCATAAATAAACTTCAAAAAACCTATCATATTTTCAAACGCAACGGAAAATACAAACTCAAAATCACGCATTGGTTCGAAATGCAGTCCGATTTTGAAGGAACTCCAAAAGGCCAGATCGAAGAAGGAATCGAAAAAGTAGCCTGGTTAAACCCAGAGCAAATCAAAGAAGCGCTAAAAAACTCTTACGAAAATATCAAATTATTGTTCGAAGAAGAAGAAATTCCAACAGAAAAAACTGTACCGCCAGTTCCATATCGATCAAGTCCAAGTTCTAATAATTAAATAGCAGGGCGTGCCACCAATACAAAAAATACCCAATCAACTTTGCGTTCATTGGGTATTTTTTTTATTGCTGTCGGGCTTTCGCTGCTACTTCGGTAGCTTAGCTCTATCCCTCACGCGAAGCTGCATTTTGAGATTAAAAATGTTTCAAGTTTCAAGTTTCAGGTTTCAGGTTTCAGGTTTCAGGTTTCAGGTTTCAGGTTTTTTCGCCGGTGAGTTGGCCAGTGAGGCTTCATTCCGTTAGGAATGTCTCGTTGGTAGCCAAAAAAAAGATTTGTGTTTATACGTTCCGTAGGAACGTTTGAATAATGTAACAGATATATTATCCGCAAAACAAGTGTCCCTACAGGACACAATACAAAACGATACAATTATTTCTACCGACGAGATATTCCTAACGGAATATTTTCTCTGCTAGCGCAAGTTCCGTTCTCATGACTTTTTTTATTTAGATTGTGTTCATTGTCTTTTCCTAAAATAAGTTTACAAATCTATTTGATAAATTCTGGATTCTTCTTCCCAAGGATGATACCCTTGCCCGATGTATTTAAAACCAATTTTTTCGTAGAATCCAATATGATCCGTGCATAGATATAGGTTTTTAAATCCAGCCTTTTTAGAATCTTCTTTAGCTTTTTCAATTAGTAATTTACTGTAATTGTTTCCTCTGTGTTTTTCATTTATAAAAATTGCGCAAACCCAAGGATATAAGTCCATTCTGCTGATAAAGTCATTTGTAATAAGTCCCGCACAGCCAATAACCTCATCATTATTTTCTAATAAATACCATTGAGGCAAAGCGTCTTTAGCTTCTATGCTATGTTTAATACAATCTTCATAAATAATTGGTGATACCTCAAACCAGCTGTTTTGAAAATACTGAATCATTTTGTCTTTATATTCAGGGTTCTCCCTTACTGAAATTATTTTCATTTTTTTTTAAAAATTATTGTGTAAAAGTTTTAATAGTCACACTTTTTATTCGCTATCTTCATTTTTTATGCCCTTAAGCAGTGCATAAATCGCCATTGAATGTCCCTGACCTAAGTCAAAATCATTTTTAAGCCAATTTACAATATCTCCGGCTTTTACATCGGTTTTTAGCTTTCCGTCTGCTGTAAAACCTTTTTGTTCTGCTAAAGTTCTAAACTCAGCGGGACCGTTTCCTGTTTTTTCTCTAATTGTTTTTAAGTATCCTTGAAATGACATAAAAAAGAAGTTAATAGTTAAGTAAGACGAAAATACAAATTAAAACAGAATTGGTTTTCAGATTTTTTATTAACGAGATATTCCTACGGAATATTCAATATTGTTATGGATGTATACTAATCAAATTAAAAGAATTCATTCCGTCGGAATGTCTGGTCGGAAGAAAAAATAATTGAATTATGCGGTTATACGTTCTGTAGGAACGTTTGATTAATGGCACATACATTTTATTTCCGTAAAAACAAGTGTCCCTACAGGACACAATGCCAAAACGATATTTTTTTTCTACCGATGAAATGTTCCTAACGGAACAACTTTGTCAAAGTTTCGAAACTTTGACAAAGTTCTACGCACAAAGCTTTGCGTTCTTATCACAAGCCAAACCCAATCAAAATCAAAAAAACTTAGCGCACTTTGCGTTAAAAAAAAAAGGCAATAATAAATCTACAAAACGCGATAAACAGGATACTGCATATGCGCCTTTTCATAATAAACAGAATGCTTATAAATCCAGTTTAACTGCGCTTCTGCATTTTTTGCAAATTCACGGTCGTTTTGTTTTTTGGTTTCGAATTCGGCTTTTAAAGATGGATTTTCTTTTAAAAGCTGTCCAGCTGTATCTTCAAAAATATACTCTGAGTAATGTTCTTTTTGTTGTAAAATAGCATCGAAAAAATTCCAGTTAAAAAACGAATCAACACCTTCTGGTTCAAAAGCTTCTACTAGATATTTTACCCCTTTTTGGTTCGTTGGAACGATGTAATCTCCTTTGGCGAAAGCCATTTTAACCATTTTAGAAGTTACCGTTGTATTTCGGTGCAAATAATGTCCTTCATAAGCAGAAGGAACGGTTTTAAAATCGGCAATTCTGTAGCTTTCAACTTCTATAATCGTATCGTTTTTAATTTGTTTAAACGAGATATTGTTATTTTTCAAAAGGTCAATAATATTCCAATAACCACGCGGAATGATATAAGCAGACGGAATAACAACATCTTTCAGCGATTTGAATTCTTTAATATACGGAACGTCTTTTTTATACGGTTTACTTCGGTCGTAATACAAACGATTTCCTGTTGTGGCGTCACTTTTCTTGTAACCCGCTTCATAACCTAAAAACGAAAAAGTAGTCGCTTTTGTGCTGTCCAGTTCCCATTTTAAAGTATACGGTTTCTTTGGCTGATATTGCTCTAGATTTTCCACTCTAAGTTCTTTGATTTTTAGATAATTGGCATCCGTATAATCCAAAGTCGTTTTCATGTATTCGTACGTCATTTTTACACGTTCGGCATATTTTTTCAGCATATGTGTTTCCACCACAAAACCAATCGTATTAAATAGGGAAGTATATCCCGTTGTATAACGCGGACTATCAACAAATTGTCCGAAACCTTTGTCTGGCGTATCCTTAAAAGAATCGACATAAGGCGTTGTTTCAATTTTCTTTTTCTGAAGATCTTTTACCAGCGCCGGCATCATTTCATTATTCAAAAAATCTCCCAAAACAGTTCCCAATTTATTGTGCTGTGTCATAATGTACGTCAGTTTGTATTGATAATCAGAACCGTTACTTACGTGATTGTCAATAAAAACATCAGCATTTATCTTTTGGAAAATTTCAACAAAACTCTTTGTATTTCTCGTATCCGATTTCATTAAATCACGATTCAGATCGTAATTTCTGGCGTTTCCTCTAAAACCATAAACTTCTGGTCCGTCCTGATTGGCTCGCGTAGTCGAATTCCTGTTTAAAGCACCGCCAATATTATAAACCGGAATACAAACTAAAACGGTATTTTTTGGCGCTTTCAGTTTTCCAATTGCCAAATCTCTGTAGAACTGCATGCTTGCATCGATTCCGTCAGGCTCGCCCGCGTGGATTCCGTTATTGACAAAAAGAACCGCTTTGGTTTTCTGAATTTTCTCAAAATCAAAATCTTTGTCTGGATTATACGTCACCATGTGTAAAGGTTCCCCAGAATCTGTCAATCCCATTTCTTTAACCTGAATCGTCGGAAAATCATCAGCCAAAAGCTTAAAATAAGCAATAGTTTCCTGGTAAGTTGCCGACTGATTCCCGTTTCCTTTCTCAAAAAATGTTTCGTATTTTTTATTGTTTTGAGCGAAAAGTGTGATGGTGAAAAGTGAAAAGAAAAGAGTAAAAAGTTTCATGGTTTTGTTTTTATTATGAATCAAATATAAGTTTTTTGTTTTAGGTTTTAAGTTCAGATACTGTGTGTTTTTTTCTCTCGTAGATTTTGCAGATTGAGCGGATTTTTTTATTTGTTAAAAATTAATCTGCAAAATCTGCGGGAAACATTTTTTGCGATTTGTATGTAAACTTGACTCGAGACTGAAAACTGCAACTGAAAACTGAATACTAAAAACTGTACACTGCCAACTATTTTCTCTACTTTTGCAAAATGAATAAAAAACACCATTCCAACAATATACTTTCCAATTTAGGGATTGAGAGCTTGAACGAAATGCAGGAAATGGCACAAGATGCTATTTTAAACGAGAACAATGTCTTATTGCTTTCTCCAACTGGATCTGGAAAAACACTGGCTTTTTTGCTGCCAATTTTAGAATTGTTACAGCCTGAAATTCTTTCGGTTCAATGTTTAATTTTAGTTCCTTCTCGCGAACTTGGACTTCAGATTGAGCAGGTTTGGAAGAAAATGGGAACGCAGTACAAAGTAAATATCTGCTACGGCGGACATTCAATTGATACAGAAATTAAGAATTTAAGCAATCCGCCTGCGGTTTTAATTGGAACGCCGGGAAGAATTGCAGATCATATTGACAAAGATACTTTTAGAACAGATAAAATTCAGACTTTGATTTTAGACGAGTTTGATAAATCGCTTCAATTGGGCTTTCACGAACAAATGTCTTTTATTATTGGAAGATTACCGAAAATAAATAAAAGAGTTTTTGTTTCAGCAACGTCAGATATTGAAATCCCGAAATATACAAGAGTTGTAAATCCGACTGTTTTAGATTTTATTCCTGAAGAAGAGGAAAAAGCAAATCTTTCGATGAAAATGGTTGTTTCGGCTTCTAAAGACAAATTGACAAGTTTATTCAATTTGATTTGTTCGTTGAAATCAGAGTCGGCGATTATATTCTGCAATCATAGAGATGCTGCAGAACGCATCAGTGATACTTTAAACGAAAAAGGAATTTATTCGGTTTATTACCACGGCGGTATGGATCAGGAGGAACGTGAACGCGCTTTAATTCAGTTTAGAAATGGAAGTGTGAGCTATTTGGTAACAACAGATTTAGCAGCCAGAGGATTGGATATTCCTGAAATGAAACACGTTATTCATTACCATCTGCCTTTGAAAGAAGACGAATTCACACATAGAAACGGGCGTACAGCACGTATGCAGGCAACGGGAACGGCTTATATTATCATTCACGAAAGTGAAAAAAAGCTCGATTATATTGATTACGAAATGAATGTTCTGGATGTTGAAGGAAAAGTTTCGCTTCCGAATCCGCCTCAATTTCAAACCATTTATATCAGCGGCGGAAAGAAAACCAAACTGAATAAATTTGATATTGTAGGCTTCTTTTCTCAAAAAGGGAAATTAGAAAAAGAAGATTTGGGTTTAATTGAAGTTAAAGATTTCGTTTCGTTTGCAGCCGTAAAATACAATAAAGTAAAAGACCTTCTTAAAAATATCAAAGACGAAAAAATGAAAGGCAAGAAATTTAAAATTGAAGTTGCCCGCAATGTCATAAAGAAGGAAGAAGAGGAGAAGAAAGGGAAATATTAGTTTTTAAAGGAACGAATTATCTCCTAAAAAGGGATTTTTTGAATTGCAATTTAAAATTGGATTATTTGAATTTATCTATTTGTATTTCAGTTGTTTAGAATTCTTTAACTAAGTTTTGTAATTTTATGTTAAAAAAATAATGATTTGATAGCTGTTTTTTCAATATTTCTATGTTTTTTTGCTACAGTAAAATTGTAAACCCCAAATTCACTATGAAAAACATTATTACCATTGCTGCTTTGTTCTTTAGCTTTGTTTCGTTTGCACAAATTAAAGTTCTTGAAACTGTTCCTGTTGAGAAATTAGGGAAAGTAAACAACAATTACATTCAAAAAATTGGAGATGAATATACTGTGTATTACACTACTATTCTAACTGATGATGATGCTTCTTCTAACCTAAGAAAATTTTCATTCAGAAATCTAAACAATGATTACACTAATCTTTATAACATTATTGTAGGTGGTTTTACTGCTACACCGTTATATGATATTAAGTTAGAATTACCTAACAATTACATCTGGTTACACTACACAAGTAATGTTGTTCCAGATAAAGCTACAGTTCAATTTATGGTTTCCAGCAAAGAGAGAGACGCTGCTACAAACAATGTTTCTGAGCCTTTAGTAAAAGATCAAATCAGTAAATTATTCCAAAAGTAATTTTTTTAAGGTTCAAAGGCTCAAAGTTTCTAAGGGACAAAGTTTTTAACCTTTATCTATAATTATAAAAAGCTGTTCTAATCGAACAGCTTTTTTTGTTTCAAGTTTAAGGTTTCAGGTTTGACATACTTTGTGTATAGTTTTGCGCAAATGCGCTAAGTTATTTTATTTATAGCTTTTAAAAGCAAAGTTCGCAAAGCTTTGTGGAATAAAACTTTGCGAACTTTACGTATACTTTGTGTGCTTTGCGATTAAAATTATACAGCATCCGAAGAAACTTTGTTCCTGTGAACCTTTGTCCCTTTGAACCTTACTAAAAGCTATATCTTCTTCACATACTGCGTTATAATCACAATCTGCTGTCCATCGACTTTTCCCTCAATATATTCAGCGTTTTCGTGGTCTAGGCGAATGTTTCTCACGGCAGTTCCTTGTTTGGCAACCATGCTAGATCCTTTTACTTTAAGATCTTTAATTAAAACAACAGAATCTCCGTGTTGTAGTACTAGGCCGTTGCTGTCACGGTGAACTAGTTTATTTTCGTCTTCTTCGCCTTCGCCCGTTGCTTTTGCCCATTCTAGAGTATCTTCGTCTAAGTACATCATATCGAGTAATTCCTGAGGCCATCCAGCAGCACGTAAACGGCTTAACATTCTCCAGGCAACAACTTGTACCGCGACATTTTCATTCCACATGCTGTCGTTAAGGCATCTCCAGTGATTTAAATCAACATTATCTGGATTTTCAATTTGGTCAATACAGGTATTACAGGCTAATACAGCTTCATCAATTCCGCCTTTTTTAGTTGGAAGAACTTGATAAACTTTAAGGTTTTCTTCGTTTCCGCAAAGTTCACATTTTGATCCGCTTCGTTTGCTTAATTCTCTTTCGATGCTCATTATTTATTGTTTGTTTTAAAAATGCGAAATTACTTATAATTTACTTCGCTTGCAAGTTTATGAATTTTTTGTCATTGCGAGGAACGAAGCAATCTCACTACTTAATTTTAGCAGAGTATTGCATAATGCGTTTGCTTCGTTCCTCGCAACAACTTGTTGCGATGTATTATTTCTTCACCCTAACAGCATCAGGAACCAGCATTTCATATTCGCCTCCATGACGCAATACATCACGAACAATACTCGAACTGATAAACGAGGTACTCGCAGCGGTTAATAAAAACACCGTTTCTATTTTTGACAGTTTTCTATTCGTGTGCGCGATAGCTTTTTCGAATTCGAAATCGGCTGGGTTACGTAAACCTCTTAGAATGAAATTTGCTTTTAATTTTTTAGCTAAATCAATTGTTAATCCTTCATAAGTGATAACGGAAACTTTAGGTTCGTCTTTGAAAGTTTCTTCGATAAAGCGTTTTCTTTCTTCTAATGAAAACATGTATTTTTTTTCGGCATTTACACCAATGGCAATTACAATTTCATCAAATAAAGGAATTCCTCTTTTGATAATGTCTTCGTGTCCTAGTGTTATCGGGTCAAATGATCCGGGAAATATGGCTTTTCGCATTTTTTTTTAAGGTTCAGAGGTTCAAAGTTGCAAAGGTTCAAAGTTTAATTAGAGGACTTGAAACTTCGGTTTTGGAATTTGGAATTTATAAAATTTGGAATTTATATTTATGTGATTCTTTTAGTATTAATTGCCGCTACCCATTCTTCTTTTTGGCAGACTTTGCATTTCGATGTTCCTACTTTTTTTTCTTCGGTGTGACCGCAAAAGGTGCAGGAGTAAATTCCGTCCGTTAGAATTTCTTTGCTTTTTTGATGAAATAGCAAGGGTAAAATGGGAAGTCCGTGTTTTACTTCTTCGTCTTCATAGAAAAAAACACTTATTTCACCGCTTGTTTCTATAAAGGCGTGCTTAACCTGTCCTAAATGTTCGATTGATTTTATGCGAAGTTCTGAGAAAAATTCGTCCTGCGCCAAAGTTTCTTTTTTGAAACTCGATACAGAGAATTTCCCATCGTTGATTAGGCATTCGGTTTTACCTTCTATAAATTCTTCGAATTTTTTACTTTTTCCCGTAAGCCAGGTTACACCGCGGTACAAAGTGATAATTACTAAGAAAACAATCGCTGCTGGCACGATTCCGACATCTTCATAAAACATAGGGTCGCCGGCGGCAGATCCAAGGGCAATAACGATTACAGTTTCGAAAATTGATAATTGTTTAACGCCTCTTTTACCAGCTAATTTTAAAGTTAGCAGTAAAATAATAAACATTACCGTTGAACGAAATATTACCTCCAGCAGAAAAATTTCTGGGAGTTCGTTAAAGAAAAGTCTATTCCATTCAAAGATTTGTTTCATTTTTTTTTAAGGTGCTAAGTTTCTGAGATTCTAAGGTACTAAGATTTGTGTGTAGAAAGTGAAATTTAAAAAAGAAAAGTGCTAAGATCTTAGAACCTTAGCACCTTAGTATCTTAGCATCTTTAAATAAGCGCTAACTCAATTGCATTTGTAAATAAATCTTCCAGAGAAATTCCAGCTGCTTTGGCTTGCTGCGGAATCAAACTTTCTGTTGTTAAACCTGGAATGGTATTCATTTCAAGCATATATGGCTCGTTGTCTACGATGATGAATTCGCTTCTTGAGAAACCTTTCATTTTTAAAACTTCGTAAGCACGTTTTGCTGTTTCTCCCACTTTTTGAGTTAACTCGTCAGAGATTCTCGCTGGTGTGATTTCTTGTGATTTTCCTTCGTATTTGGCTTCGTAATCGAAGAAATCATTGTCTGAAACGATTTCTGTTATTGGCAGCACTTTAATTTCACCTTTGTAGTTAATTACGCCGACAGAAACTTCAGTTCCATCAAGGAAACTTTCGATGATGATTTCGTTGTCTTCTTTGTACGCCACTTCAATTGCGATTGGCAGTTCGGCGGCGGTTTTTACTTTTGAAATTCCGAAGCTTGATCCTGCTTTGTTTGGTTTTACAAAACATGGTAAACCTACTTTTTTAACGATTTCGTCTGTATTAATTTCGTCTCCTTTATTCAAATAGTAAGAGATTGCCGTTTTGATTCCGTATGGTTTTAAAACCGATAATAAATCTCTTTTATTGAAAGTAAGCGCAGATTGGTAATAATCGCAAGAAGATTGCGGTAATCCGATTAATTCGAAATAAGCCTGCATTAATCCATCTTCTCCCGGAGTTCCGTGAATGGCGTTGAAAACACAGTCAAATGTAATTTTTTCTCCATTTACAGTAACTGAAAAATCATTTCTATCGATTGGGAATTCGGCATCGTTTTGGTCTACATAAACCCATTTCTCTTTAAAAATATGAATTCGGAATCCGTTGTATTTTGTTTTGTCAAGATATTGGTAGACAACGTTTCCGCTGATAAGCGAAATTTTGTATTCGCTTGAATATCCGCCCATGATGATGGCAATGTTTTTCATTTTTTTATGTTTAATCGTTTTGTTGTTTTATTGTTTAACCGTTTATTTGTTTAAACTGTTTAATCGTTTTATTTAACTGTTTAATTGTTTAGCTGTTTTGTTGTTTAATTGTTTAAACTGTTTAATCGTTTTATTGCTTATTGAACGATTTTTAATGTTTTTTGTTTTTGTTCGTTACGTTTGTCAGACTGAGCGAAGTCGAAGTCCCGTTTGCTGAATCACTTTGCGGGGACTTTGACTTCGCTCAGTCTGACAATTGAATTTCGCTTATTTTGCAATAGAACCGAAAAATGAATTTATGAAAACGAGTGGCCTAGCCCTGATGGAAGCGGCATCCTTTTTCTGGCTCCTTTAGCCGGGAAAAGATACAGCGGACAGCAGGAAACAGCTCCTTGAAATTGAAATTCTAATTTTTTAAAACTTCAAATTCCAAACTTCCTTTGTTTTCGATTATAATGGCAATCTTGCTACTTTCTTGTTTTAAACAAAATTATCATTTTTTTTGAAACGAAATAGGTTTATCTTTGCGACTAATAAAAATAAATTTATGAGTTTACGTCAGTATTTAACAAGCCGAGTTTTTTTCTTGCAATTGCTTGCTGCCGCAGCTATTATAGCGGTTATAGGTTATTTATTTATGCATTGGTTGACTTTTACAACTGATCACGGACATGAAATTGCTGTTCCGAATTTGTCTAAATTGACTGAAGAGCAGGTTGAAGCAAAATTGGATGAACTGGATTTGGATTATGTTCTTTTGGATAGTGTTGACTACAGAAGTGAATTCCCAAAATATAGCGTTGTTGAGCAGGATCCGCTGCCGGGAACGAAGGTAAAAGTAGGTCGCAAGATTTATATTAAGATTAATGCTTCAGGTTTCTCATCTGTTAAAATTCCTGATTTGATCGAGAAAACATATCGTGAGGCTGTGCCGACTTTGAAGGCTTTAGGTCTTGAACTTGGAACGATTACGTATATTCCGAATCTTGGAAAAGATATGGTTTTGGAAATGCGTTTGAAAGGAAGAAATTTAAAAGTAGGAGACCGCGTTTTGAAAGCGTCTAAAATCGATTTGGTTTTAGGTGATGGAAAAGCAAGTTATGTAGATGAAAGCCAGTCAGACAGTACTGCAGCGCCTGTAGAAACCCCAAATGATGAACAATAATATTGAAAATTTAGATCTGGAAGACGAATTATTCGAACATTTTAGATTTGAAGTCCCTAAAGGTCAGGCGCTTTTGCGTATTGACAAATATTTAATGAATTTGATTCAGAATGCTACACGAAATAAAATTCAGAACGCAGCAACTGAAGGAAACATTTTTGTAAATGATATTCCGGTAAAATCAAATTACAAGGTTAAACCTTTTGATGTGGTGACGGTTATGTTATCGCATCCGCCGTTTGAAAATCATATTCTTCCAGAGGATCTTCCGCTGAATATTGTGTATGAAGATGATGCTCTTTTATTGATTAATAAAGAGCCTGGAATGGTGGTGCACCCAGGTCACGGAAATTATACTGGAACTTTGGTAAATGCTTTGGCGCATCATTTTGATAATCTGCCAATGAACAGCAGTGAGCGCCCAGGTTTGGTACATCGAATTGATAAGGATACGTCTGGACTTTTGGTTGTGGCTAAAACGGAAGCGGCTATGACGCATTTGGCAAAGCAGTTTGAAGCTAAAACTTCTGAACGTGAGTATATTGCTCTTGTGTGGGGAAATGTTGCTGCTGAGAGCGGTACAATTGAAGGAAATCTTGCCAGACATTTGAAAGACCGAATGCAAATGGCTGTTTTTGATGATCCTGAAATTGGAAAACCTGCTATTACGCATTATAAAGTTTTGGAGCGTTTTGGTTATGTGACTTTGATTTCGTGTAAACTAGAAACAGGAAGAACTCACCAGATTCGTGCGCACATGAAGCATATTGGGCATCCGTTATTTAATGATGAACGTTACGGCGGTCATTTGATTTTGAAAGGAACGACTTTTACAAAATACAAGCAGTTTATAGAGAACTGTTTTAAAGCGTTGCCACGTCAGGCACTGCATGCGAAGACACTTGGTTTTGTTCACCCAAATACGGGAGAATTAATGCGTTTTGATACAGAACTGCCTCAAGATTTTCAGGATTGTATCGAGAAATGGCGTAACTATGTGAAGTCGCATAACACAGACGAAGAGGAGAATTAATTTGATAATTTGTCAATTAGAAAATTAGATAGTTTTACTTGAAATATAAACAAAAAAAAGCTCCTTTTTGGAGCTTTTTTTTGTTTTCAACTATTAAAATATTGAGTTAATTAAGAAAAATTAATCGCAGCACTTAATTAACTTAATATCTTAATGGTAAATATATTTTTTACAATGTTTTAATTTTGAAATCAGTTATTTTGACTTCTCCGTTTGTGATAAATCCTATTTTTCCTTTTTGGCTTAAATAGCTTTTTTCAAGTGAACATTCTACTGATGTTTTGTTGTCTATGGAAAAGTATAATTGATTGTTTAAGACTTTAATTTTAACCGAATACCATTTGTTGTTTTCTAACTTCATTGGTTTTTTGAATAAAGTGGGGCCGCCGCGTTTTTCGTATTCGTCGCTGTTTTTGTGGTAAACCCCTTTTCCTATTACAATGTTTTGGTCAATTTGATAGAGATAGGTTCTGATGTAATTTTCTTTGTCTAAATTGAGCATTACTTCAAAAAGTGATTCTTTTGTCATGTTGACTTTGAAATCTATTTCATAGTTTTTTGGAAGTTGTTTTTTAGATTCTAAAACTCCCCATTTAGACAATGAACCTGTTCCTGTAATGGTATCGTTTTTTGAAATCCATTGCTGGGACATTATTTTCCAGCTTGATTTTAGTTGAGATGATGTATTAAAAGTATATTCTTTTTTTGCTGTTGAAATTGTACTCGAACAAGAAAACAATAAGAACTGCAAAACTAGAATTAAGGATATTTTGATTTTCATTTTAATTTAATTCTGAGTGGTATTTTATTTTTCCGATTGATCCTGTTTCTGCTGGTACAAGTTCGAAAACTGAAGTAGGGGCAAGCCCTGATTCAATACGGTGTGAAACGTAAATAATACTCACGTTTGTTTCTTGTTTAATGGTATTGATTAGTTGAATCACCAGATCTACATTTTCGTCGTCTAAACCTTCGACAGGTTCATCTAAAATTAGTAAAGGCGGATGCTTTAAAACGGCGCGAACAATCAATGCCACTCTTTGCTGCCCGATAGAAAGATCTATAAAACGTTTTTTACGCAAATGGGACATTTCTATTACTTCAAGCCATTGCGTTACAATTTGTTTTTGATGTGTTGTAGGTTCCGTGTAAAGTCCGATTTGGTCAAAGAATCCGGATAAGATCATTTGTTCTAAAGTATGGCTTTTTTGAAATAAATCGGTCATAGAAGTTGCGAAGATTCCAATTTTCTTTTTGATTTCCCATACACTTTCTCCCGTTCCTTTTTTTCTTCCAAACAAAAATAAATTCTGTCCAAAACCTTTCGGATTATCGCCTGTAATCAATGATAAAATGGTGCTTTTTCCAGAACCGTTTGGACCAATTAACTGCCAGAATTCGCCTTGTTTTACTGTCCAAGAAATGTTGTTGAGGATTTTTCGTTCTTCGTAACTTACAGAAACATCGTCTAGTTTTATTAATTCACTTTCGTGAAAGTCATGTGGTTCAAGAGCTTTTGGAATTGCAGCTGTATTAAGAGTTTTAAAGTGATTTTCGATTTTTACAAATGGATGTAATTCGAAAGTATTGTCTTTAATTAAAGCTTTATTTGGAACAAACTCTAAGACATCTACAGTACGGTTTAAAAGCTGAATAATTGCGATCTCGCTCGTAAGGTCTTTTAAAGAATCGGCAAGAATTACTCGTGAAGGCTGATCTAAATGATCGAATGGATTATCAAAAATGATAAAATCGGGTTTTTGGTTAATGCAGTAGCGTAAAAACTCTTTTTTGCGTTCTCCAGAAGAAAAAGTTCTCAATTGCCTGTGTGAGCTTGGAGAAGTTTCAACGCTGTCGTATTGAAATTCTTTTTCGATGAATTTCTCAATAGAAATATCAGAAAACAAGATTCCTTTTTGGTTATTGAAAACTTCTAATTCGCCTTTTGCTTCTCCGTTTAATATGTTGTCTATAAAAGCTTTTTTATTTACCTGATTTGATAAAAGTATATCCCAATGCTGCATTGTGTATTTTGATTTGTTGTGTTATTTAAGTGTTTTTTGCCACTCCCGACAGCAATCGGAATCACATATTAGAAATGATTACTCTTTTAAAGTACTTTAATCTGTGGCAAAAAATATTTTTTATTCTGGTTTTTTCGTTGTCATCTCGCGGTTATTTCTAGACCATTCGCTCCAAGATCCTACATATAATTTCGGAATAGGGAGTCCAGCATAATCCATTGCTAATAAAGTATGGCAGGCTGTAACACCAGAACCACAATGTACGATTGTGTTTTCAGTTTCTTTATCGCCAATTACGGATTTGTATTTTAGTGCTAATTCTTCAGGAGATTTGAATAATCCATTTTCATCTAGATTTTCAGTCAGCGGAACATTTACTGCGCCTGGAATATGGCCTGCAATTAAATCCAGCGGTTCTGTGAGTCCGTCAAATCTATTTTTGTCCCGAACATCAATTACAATATTTTGATCGCTTTTTAGAGCTTTTTCAACTTCCTCTATGTTTGCTAATGGCAGTTTCCATTCTTGAACAGAATATGCTGTTTCCTGAAAGGTCTCGATTCCGGAACTTGTTGGAAAATTAATTTTCAGAGCAGCTTGAAAACCGCCATTTAAAACCTGAATTTCTTCGTGTCTAACCGCACGCATCATCCACCAGAAACGAGCGGCAAAATTAGAACCGTTTTTGTCATCGTACACTACAATATGATTCGAAGAATTAATTCCAAGAGCAGAAAGTGTTTTAGAAAATTGTGCAGGAGTTGGTAAAGGATGTCTTCCTCCATTTGCCGGATCATCTGGAATTTCGGCCAAATCACGATTTAAATCTACAAACCGAGCGCCTTTTAAGTGCTCTTTTTGATAGTTTTCAAAAGCATTGGCACCAGCTCGAGCATCAATTAAAATAATATCAGAAAGATCTAATTTAAGAAGTTCTTCTGCTGTAATTAAAGGAGAAATTTTACTGGACATTTTTTATTGTTGATAAAGCAAAACAAAAATTAAAATGGTTTATTTGAATACGCTCAAATAGATATGATGAATTACCTTTAAATTAACTTGGAATTTTTTCGATCAAAATTTCATTTTCAGCTTTATCAAAATAAGTGCAGGTCATTTCGACAATATCAACACGCCATTTTGCAATACCGCATTGTGCGCAATTTTTACAGAAAGTCATATAATCGGTTTCTCCGTGCTGGTGTTTTACTAAGAACTCTATAAAAAGTTCTTTGTTAGGAAAATCAGCAACTTTTATTTCAGGGTATTTTTCTTCTGCTGCCGCTGTGTAATTATTCAATCCGAAATAAACCACGCTTCCGTCGTGTACAAAAGTGTCGTATCCTTTTACGCCTAAAATGATTAAATCTTGTATATAATTTGGAAAATCTGCTCCGGTTTTTACTTTTGAATGAGCTTCTTTTATTTGGTCAATTGTAAACATAATTTGTATAGTTTTTAAGTTAGTCTTTTGCCGTTTAATTCGTGGCAGACAAAAAATATTTTATTTCAAAAATACGATTAATGGTTTTATAAATGAATCAAAAGATTCGATATGCGGTAAATGTCCTGTATTGGGAACTTCGACCAATTTTGCGTTCGGAATTGCCTTTTGTGTTTTCTTGCCCAGTTCCATATAATTCCCCATTGTTTTTTGAACTTCTTGAGAAACCAATGGTTTTCCTAAAGCCGTCTTGTCTCTCGTTCCGATGATTAAAAGTGTTGGACTTTTGATGTTTTTAAATTCGTATAAAACTGGCTGTGTAAAAATCATATCATATAAAAGGGCCGAATTCCAGGCTACGCGGTCGTAATTTGGAGCCGTTGTCCATCCCGCGCCAAGTTCGGCCCATTTTTGATAATCGGCATTCCATTTCCCGTCATAATAATTGGCCATTTGGTATTTTTTGATGCCTTCGTAATTTTGTTTTAATTCCGATTCGTACCACCAATCTACAGGTTTGTAAGGAACAAATAGTTTCCAGTCTTCTAAACCAATCGGATTTTCGAGCACCAGTTTTTCTGTAGTTTCAGGATATAATAAAGCAAAACGTGCAGCGAGCATTCCGCCCATAGAATGACCTAAAATGGTTGTTTTTTCAATCCCTAAATGATCTAAAAGTTTTTTGGTGTTTTCTGCTAACTGCTGAAAAGTGTATTGAAAATTATCAGGTTTTGTCGATTTTCCAAAACCAATTTGATCGGGAACAATTACGCGGAAACCTTCTTTTGTAAGTGCTTTTATGGTCGTTTCCCAATAAGCGCCATTGAAATTTTTTCCGTGAAGTAATACAATGTTTTTATTATTGTAATTATCTGGTTTAATATCCATATAAGCCATTTTAAGCGCTTGACGCTGATTGCTCAGCTCTAGAAAGCTTACAGGAAAAGGATATTCGTAATTCGTTAAATTAATATCTAATTGCTTGATTTTCTGTTCTTGTGCTAAACAAAAAACGGGCAATAAAAGTATAAGGAGTTTTAAGGTTTTCATTTAAAAGCGACTTTTTTATTAAGGATTATAAAATTACCGCTATGCATTTTTAAAACCAAAAAATCCTCTCTTAAAGTTATTACAAAAAAGCGATTGAGTTAAAAATTAAGCCATTACAGCAATAATTTTGAGCGCAATGCTTTGAAGATATTTCTGCCAATTACAAAATAGGAAATAGGTGTAAAATTTGAATCGGAATTATTTGGGAAGGTTTCATCTCAATTTACTTTTGATCGGGAATTTTTAAATCATTTTTTAAAGTGATAACACGCTGTGGATAAGGAATGTCAATATTGTTTTGGTCAAATCTTTTCTTAATGCTTTGCAGTAAATCACAATACATTACAAATCCGTCATTAGAATTTTTTGCCCAAGCCCAAGCTTTTAAATTTACGCTGGAATCTGCCAATGCAACAACGCGTGCCACAACTATTGGGGTTTTTAGTTTCTTGGCTTCTGCTGTGCGTGTATCAATAAAAAGCGGATGTTTGGCAATTTCGTCTTTCATGATTTCTAATGCATTTTCAATATCCGAATCGTAACCAATCCCAATTTCGATTATTTTACAGCACTTAGTATCATGCATATTGGTGTTGACAATAATTTGATTGCTGATAACGGAGTTCGGAATAATAATTCGGTTATTTTCTGCATCTTTTAGAACGACTTGTCTCAAATTGATATCTTCAACAGTACCCACAAAATTGTTGATCGTGATTTTGTCATTGATTTTAAAGGGTTTAAAAATGACTAAGAAAATGCCGCTTACAATATTGCTCAAAGCCTGCTGCGAAGCTAAACCGGCAACAAGGGAAATAACTCCCGCGCCTGCTAAAAACGAATGCCCGATAATCTTGAATTCGGGAATTTGAATTAATGCAAAAGCAAATCCGAGAATGTAAATTATCGTTATGATTAAATGTTTTAAGAACTTAAATCCCGTTGCATCGTATTCTTTATTGCTTTCTTTTTTATAGAGAAAATAACGAAGCACTCTATCTGTGATTGCGCCAAGAACGATTGTTACAATTGCAATTACGGCAATGAAGAAGCCTATTCTAAAATCCTTTAAGTAATCAATCATAAATTCTGATTTTGAGAAAAAAAATCCAAAAAACAATATCTCTATAGCTGTTTTTTGGATTTTATAAAGTTAAGATAAATTAGCTTTATTTTAGAGTCCGATAAAATCCTCGCTTTTTGGAAAAATACTCAAAGCTTGAATCGCAATTTCTGGAGTTGGAGAAGCTAATTTACGCAGTTTCGTGTCCATCCAGGCGCCGTCAACCGTAATTGTTGCGCAAAGTGTATCGTCTTCTCTTCTAAATTCGTGAATGATCGACCAGCGCGAAGCATCGGCTTTCATTTTTGATGTTTTGGTATGAATGAATATTTTGTCTGAAAGTTTTAATTCTTTTCTAAAAACACATTCTTCTCTAAACAAAACAGGTCCAAAGCCTTGTGTCTGCATCACTTTTAAAGTTAAACCCAATTCTTCAAGGATTTCAATACGATGCTGTGCGCCAAAATCGTAATAAGCACTATGACGAACGTGAAAGTTTGGGTCAAGATCTGACCAGCGAAAAGAAATTTCTTTAGTAAATGAAGCCATTTTAGTATTTGTATTTTAATGATAAATCGAAATTACAAATAAAAAACAAATCAGCTGTAAGTATAAAATCTTATTTGAATGATTCTCTATATTCATTTACATGCTGAGGAAATTCTTCTTCATAAAGTGGATATGGAATTCCAATGATATTAATTTCGAATTCTTCTGAATCTATGCCTTCAATATAGCATCCAATTCCTTTAATTTCGACTTCTTTTGAATTGTAAACTTTTAAGGCTGGAATAATTTGGGTTGAAATGAATTTATCTTCCTTTGATTCGTCTGTTTTTATTGAATTCTTTTTGCAGTAATTACTAAAATAATTATAGTCTAAATCTACTTCAGTAAAATTAATTTTTCCACTTACAACTCCCATTGGAGCATCTGCTTTCTCAAGATGTGAGTTACCAATTTTCTGGTTATCTAAAAAGATATTATAGCTCATTTAAAGATCGATTTATTACAATTTCATCTGAGATAATTCTACCTCCAGCTTATCAAAATTTTCTTCATTCTTATCGACGACGTACGGTTTCAGTTTTTGACATTCCTCTTCAGTTTCAAAAAGCATTTTAAAAACAACTTTCGTCTGATTCTCAGCAACGGTTTCAAATGTGGTAAGAATTTGAAATAATGGTTTCGAATAACGTTTCCAGGCAATAAGATTCGGTTTGTCTATTTTTATGAATTCGCATTCGTTGGCATAATTTCCAACTTCGGGACCGTGCATGATAAAGCTCCATTTACCGCCTTCACAAAAATTAAATTCGGTAAAAGTATTGCTGAAACCTTTTGGACCCCACCACTTTTGCAAATGTTCGGGATCGCTCCAAGCTTTAAAAACAAGCTCTTGCGGGAAATTTAAAATTCGGGTAGTAACAATTTCAGAATTTGGTGTTGTGGAAAGAATAGCTGAAGTCATTTCTGATGTTTTTTAATTAAATAAAAAGGCAGAAGTATAAAGTTAGGATAAATTTTTATAATTGGCTGTTTATCTGTTTTATATCTTAAATGCTTTCGAGATTATCCCATTCGTACTCAATTTTGTTTACTTTCATATAATACGGAATGAGTAATAAAATTTCTAATCTTAAAGAGATATGACCATCTCCAATTGTAAAGGGAATAATGAACATTGAGGCAATACAAATTGCAATTCCAACAATGGCATCAATTTTTGCAATCATAATTGCATTTGGTTTTTCAAACCAAAGAGAATAAGCAGCAACTCCTTTTAGGAGCATAGTAGCAATTATAAAAAGGCCTGTTCCAGAATAAGCAATGTCGCTAGAAAATCCGTAAAGTGACAGATGTACGCTTGGTTCAAAAAGATTTGTAATAAGCGAACCAATGGCAGCTACAGCTAAAACCATAAAAATCCAGCAGAAAGTTTTAATCCACCACGGTAATAATTTGCGTCTAATTATTGGAGGTTTGTCAAATTCGTCAAATTGGCTTTGTAATTCTGGATTCATTGTTTTTGGTTTTAATGTTGATTTTGTGTTTAGATTACCTGTAAAAGAAGCAGCGTCATAATGATTAGCTGAATTCCTAAAATGATCCAAAAAAAGTTTCGGTTAGGCTGTGAGACGTTTTTTAAACCCGTTATAATTTTATCTTTTATAATTGCTGAAAAGCTTACATTTTCATCTGTAAAATCAATTTCGTCAAGATTTACTTTTTTTAAACCGTATAGGATTATTTTTTTGAGCCATTTGTTTTCTTTAGAATCCCTTATTTCCTGCAGTAATTTCAGTTTTAATTTAGTTTTATCTGTTCCTTGTTTTAGCAGATCGGGCTGGTTTAATTTGATTTTTTCTAGAACTTTATCGATGATTGGAAAAAGTAATGTCTCACCTTTGTCTGCTAATAATTTATGAATCGTTTTTGATATAATATATTTATTTCCAAGAGAAAACAATAAAAAGGGAACTGCAAATAAAGAAATTACGGTCAAGGTATAACCAATTGGTCGTAAAGCAAATAAGATAACTAGAACAGCAGATCCGTTTACGTGACCCATTCTGGGTGATGATTGGTAAATAATTGTAAAAAAAGAAATGACTAATATAATGGCAGATAATAATTGCCCTAGAATATTGATTTTGAAAAAACTAAATGTTGCGCTGCTAAACAGTTTGGTAACGTATTTTAAATTATCAGTCATTTAAATTGTATTTTGGTTTTAGTTAAATTATTTATTTAGGAAAACAATCAGGATTGAAGTTCTTCTGTTTTTTTAGTATTTAGTCTTCTGACAATCAATGGTAAAGTGAGTCCTTGTCCAATCAGAGTAAAGAGTACAACGGCAACAGAAATAAAGATTATGGCATTTCTTTCTGGAAACGGACTGCCGTCTTCCAGAAACCTAGGAAGTCCAATAGCGATGGCAAGAGAAACAATACCGCGCATTCCCGACCAGCCTAGAATAATACTATTATCGAAATCTAAAAGTGCATCTTCGGTAATTTTTCTTTTTCCGCCGCGATTTTTTTGAAAGGCTTTTTGGAGATTAATTTTTTGAAGAAATATTCTAACAAATCGGATTAACAATGCCACGATCGTGATAATAAAAGCGTAACCAATGTACGGCAGTATCATATCGTCATCAATATCTTTTAGGACATATCTAAAGTTAAGTCCAATAAGGATGAATATTAATCCATTTAATAAGAAGATAATAATATCCCAAAGGCTTCGCGAACTGTTTTTTAAGCTTTCGGGAAATATCTTTTTACTAAAACGGGCAATGGCTAATCCTGAAATTACAACAGCAATTACTCCAGAAACGTGAAGATGTTCGGCTATTAAATACGTTACAAAAGGCATTAAAAGCATAAAACTGATTGTGACATTTGCATTCTTTTTGACTTTGCTTAAGATAAACGAAAGAATTTTTGCCATTACAAAACCAACCAGAAAACCGCCTCCCAATAATAAAATAAATTGTAATGTCGCCTGCCAGATTATAAAAGCCGAACCCATTACGGCAGCAACTGCGAATCGATAGGCCACTAATGCGGACGCGTCGTTTATCAGACTTTCGCCTTCTAAAATGGTAATGGTTTTATGAGAAATTCCGAGACCTTTTGTAATGTTTACGGCAGCAACGGCATCTGTTGCAGAAAGAATAGCTCCGAGTACAAATGCGAGCGGCCAGGTTATATCTGGAATCATATAATGAGCTACTACGGCAATCCAAAATGTAGTAAGGAAAACCAAAGTAATGGCCAGCGTTCCTATCGTATTAATATTAGTTTTAAAATCTTTTGGAGAAATATTAAAAGAGGCATCATACAATAAAGGCGGCAGAAATAATAGAAATATAATTTCGGGATTTATTTCGATTTCTGTCATTGTTGGGATAAAGCCAATTGCTATGCCGACAATAACAAGTAGAATAGGGTATGGGAGTTTTGCTTTTTCAGCGAAGGCGGATAATCCGATAACAATGGCGAGTATAAATATGATAATGCTGTAATTTTCCATTATTGGGCGTATAATTTTTTAAGATTTATCATCTTCATTAAAGAAGTCAGTAATTGAAATACTTTCAAAAGGATGTAATTTTGTTTTTACCTTGGTAGTTTCAGATGTTGTAGGTTCATCTTCTTTCATTGTGTTGGTTTCGGTTGTTGTAATTTCTCCTTTTTCATAATCGTAAAAAAGTCCAGAACGACCACCAGCACCGCTATAATGAGTCTCCATTGTAGTAAGTATAAAGTCGCTGCCTACGAATTTGAATGTACTTAAATGAGTACCGCTTGGACCGCCGCCGTAAAGGTTTATTTGTAATTCTCCCTTTTCTATACTAATATCTTCAGTATCATAAAGTTTGTAATCGAAATCATTATATTCAATTGGCATTGCGGTATTTGAAACTTTGCCTAGACGATACGATTTATCTTCGTTTTGCAAAAGAATTAATGTTGGTCTTTTTAAAAGATTACTTTGTTTATGTTTCAATACAAAAGCAATATCTGCTAAACCATCATTGTTCAAGTCTCCTTCGGCTTCATACTGAACGTCATAAATATCAAGTTTGGGTAGGAAATCGGCAATTTTATTTCCTGTTTTAGGATAGGTAACATTGGGTTCTTCAGGAATGTTTTCTTCTGACTCTTCACTTGTTTCTTCTATGTCTTTAGAGGGAAGACTGTCTACAACTTCGGTATTTGCTGTACTATTGCTTTTATCTTTCTTGAGGCAAGATTGAATTGTACATGCGAATAGAATTGATATGGCAAGGAGAATTCGTTTTTTCATTTTAATGATTTAGAAAAATGCTAATGTAAGTAATTCATTATTTAATTAAAAATATATTCTGATTTGATAATAATGAAAAGTGTTGATGAAAATGAGTGCCCTAGCCCCGATTACTTCACTATGCTTTTATTTTAATCGGAGTTCGGTGAACTTCTTTCAAAGCGTAGCATTTTATGTCCGTCGCGACGGACATAAAAGATATAGCGTATAGCGGGAAACGGCTCGTTAATACCTTAATAATGACATGAAAAAATAAATTATGCCATGATTGTCAGGTTAAAAAAATGTCATGTTGTCAGAAGATTATTGTTGTGCCAATAGTATAACTGACAAATTACTTTGGTTTTTTATATTGGCACAAAGATTGACTTATGCCACCTGAGTTAATAAAATTAAATCAAAAATTAAATATATAAAAAATGGGTAAAATAATCGGAATTGACTTAGGTACGACGAACTCTTGTGTTTCTGTAATGGAAGGTAACGAAGCAGTTGTTATCCCTAACGCAGAAGGAAAAAGAACTACTCCTTCTATCATCGCTTTTGTTGAAGGTGGAGAGATTAAAGTAGGTGATCCTGCAAAAAGACAAGCAGTAACGAATCCTACAAAAACGATTGCTTCTATTAAACGTTTTATGGGACACACTTTTGCTGAAACTCAAGAAGAGGCAAAAAGAGTTCCTTACAGTGTTGTAAAAGGTGATAACAATACTCCACGTGTGGATATTGACGGTCGTTTATACACTGCTCAAGAATTGTCTGCAATGACACTTCAAAAAATGAAAAAAACTGCTGAAGACTATTTAGGTCAAACTGTAACTGAAGCGGTTATTACTGTTCCTGCTTACTTTAACGATGCGCAACGTCAAGCTACTAAAGAAGCTGGTGAAATCGCTGGTCTTAAAGTTATGCGTATCATCAACGAGCCAACTGCTGCTGCACTTGCTTACGGATTAGATAAAAAAGGAACTGATCAAAAAATTGCTGTTTACGATTTAGGTGGAGGTACTTTTGATATCTCTGTTCTTGAATTAGGAGACGGTGTATTTGAAGTATTATCTACAAATGGTGATACTCACTTAGGTGGTGATGATTTTGACCAAGTTATTATTGACTGGTTAGCTGACGAATTCAAAACTGAAGAAGGTATTGATTTACGTTTAGACCCAATGTCATTACAACGTTTGAAAGAAGCTGCTGAGAAAGCTAAGATTGAATTATCATCTTCTGCTGAAACAGAAATCAACTTACCTTACGTAACGGCTACTGCTTCTGGACCAAAACACTTAGTGAAAAAATTATCTAGAGCTAAATTTGAACAATTATCTGATACTTTAGTAAAACGTTCTATGGAGCCAGTTGCTAAAGCATTAAAAGATGCAGGTTTATCTACATCTGATATCGACGAAGTAATCCTTGTTGGAGGTTCTACTCGTATGCCAAGAATCGCTGATGAAGTGGAGAAATTCTTCGGTAAAAAAGCATCTAAAGGTGTTAACCCTGATGAGGTTGTTGCTATTGGAGCTGCTATTCAAGGTGGAGTTTTATCTGGAGATGTAAAAGATGTATTGTTACTTGACGTAACTCCTCTTTCTTTAGGTATCGAAACTATGGGTGGTGTATTGACTAAATTAATCGAGTCTAACACAACTATCCCAACTAAAAAATCTCAAGTATTCTCTACTGCTGCTGATTCTCAACCATCTGTTGAAATCCACGTATTACAAGGAGAAAGAGCAATGGCTGCTGATAACAAAACTATCGGTCGTTTCCACTTAGATGGTATTCCACCAGCGCCAAGAGGAGTTCCTCAAATTGAAGTAACTTTTGATATTGATGCTAATGGTATCATCAAAGTTTCTGCAACTGATAAAGGAACAGGAAAATCTCATGATATCCGTATCGAAGCTTCTTCTGGATTAACAGCTGAAGAAATCGAAAAAATGAAAAAAGATGCTGAAGCTAACGCTGACGCTGACAGAATTGCAAAAGAAAGAGCTGAGAAATTGAACGAAGCTGATAGTACTATTTTCCAAACTGAAAGTCAATTGAAAGAATTGGGAGATAAACTTACAGATGAGCACAAAACAGCTATCGAATATGCTTTAACTGAATTGAGAATGGCTCACCAATCTCAAGATCTTGATGCAATCCAAAAAGGATTAGACAATGTAAATGCAGCTTGGAAAACAGCTACAGAAGCAATGTACGCTCAAGGAGGTGAAGGACAGCAAGCTGCTCCACAACAAGAGCAGTCTTCTGGAGACAATGTTGAAGACGTTGAATTCGAAGAAGTAAAATAATTCTTTAGTACTAAGTAATTAGTACAAAGTATTAAGATTGAAAACCGAGTCAGAAATGACTCGGTTTTTTTTATGGTTGCTTATATTAAACCCGACAGGTTTCAAAAACCTGTCGGGTTTTCTTTGCGGTTACGATTTGGATATTGTTTTTTGTGATGTATTGCGTGACGTTAAACCCGACAGGTTTTCAAAACCTGTCGGGTTTTCTTTGCGGTTACGATTTGGATATTGTTTTGTGCGGTGTATTTGCATGACGTTAAACCCGACAGGTTTTCAAAACCTGTCGGGTTTCCTTTGCGGTTACGATTTGGATATTGTTTTATGCCGTGTATTTGCGCAACGTTAAACCCGACAGGTTTTCAAAACCTGTCGGGTTTTCTTTGCGGTTACGATTTGGATATTGTTTTTTGTGATGTATTTCGTGACGTTAAACCCGACAGGTTTTTTAAACCTGTCGGGTTTCTTTGCGGTTAAGATTTGGATATTGTTTTATGCCGTGTATTTGCGTGCCGTTAAACCCGACAGGTTTAAAAAACCTGTCGGGTTTGTTATAGATTACGTCACAGATTTAAAAACTCTTCTAGGGGAGTGAAATTTTCTTTTTGATTATGTGAAGTTTTTAAACCTTCGACATTTTTAAACAACGAAACTACTTTTTCACGTTTTAATTTAGTTGGTTTTTCAGAAATGCAAGTAATATAAGAACTCCATGGGTATTCTATTGGGTGTTCGCAGAATCCATGATTGACAGGGTTATAATGGATGTATTTTATAACAGAGCGTAAATAAGTCTCATTATCTATTAGTTTTCTTTTAAAAGGTCTTTCAAATAAAGCTCCGTGTCTATTATAACCTTTATTAATTGCCTTTGTGTAAGCATTGAATAAATTGCCAAAAGATTGATGTAGGAGAATATTTTTTTTGATTTCATTTTCCTTTTGTATCTGTAAAATTTCTTCCAAGGTTTTAATTCTTACCAATAAGTGAAAATGATTTTTTAATAAACACCAAGCATATGTTTCAGCAATAGGGTCGATATGTTTGCTGTAAAGCATTAAAAAATATTCATGATTTCTATTTTCCTTGAATAAATTTTCGCTGTTAATTCCTCTATTAAAAATATGGTAATATTTTCCATATTCAAGATTTTCAATTTTATGCATTAAAGATTCTCTATGGAAACCAGACAGGTTTTAAAAACCTGTTTGGTTTGATTAAAAAGTAGTAAAAGTACTATATTTTAAGTTGATTTAGTTTTTCACAAACTGACAATTGTCATTTCCCATTCGAATTCTTTTTCGTAATATTACTATTGTAAATTTTTTTGAATGAGAAAGATCAAATATAAGAAAGGCCGAAAGCTGCAACACATTACATTAGAGTATACGGGATCTCATAAGGAGCATGAAAGCGAAATGCAGCTTTTTGTGTATGATGATGCTGATGTAATAGAATATGATAAGTTTACGGTTCTTGCCCTTAATTCTTGTTTTGATTACACGAAAAACAATTGGCTGAACATTCATGGTCTAAATGATATTAATCTCATTAAAACAATCGGAACGCATTTTAAATTAGATGATTTTCTGCTCGCCGATATTTTAAACACCACCAAAAGAACAAAATTAGAAGAACAGCAAAATGTATTGTTCTTTAATATAAAATCATTGCTGCCTTCTGAATATTCGGATAATCTAAGTGTCGAGCAGATTAGTTTTATTTTAAAAGACGGAATACTGATTTCTTTTCAGGAAAAACGAAGTGATTTCTTCACTCATATCCGCGAACGCCTTCGAACGCATGCAGGAATCGTTAGAACTAAAAAAGTAGATTATCTTTTATACTTGCTTTTAGATGCCGTAATGGAGAATTTTTACATTACAATTGAAGATGAAGAAGATAAGATAGAAGAATTAATCAACTTGACTAAAAAAGGGGCAGATCCAGTTATTTTAGAAAAAATCGAGAATCATCGAGATAATTTTAATTTTTTAAAGCGTTCGATTGTACCGCTTCGGGATTCATTGTATTATCTCAAAACAATAAAGGATGATGACGAAAATAACGGGCTTATTCAGAAAGAAACTTTTAATTTCTTTGTCAGACTGCATCAAAAGAGTTTAGAGCTTTTAGAGCAGATAGAATCTGATATGAGTGCTTTAGAAAGTGCATCCAATTTTTATTTTTCGGAACAAAGCCGAAAAATGAATGAGATTATGAAAACCCTTACTATAATTTCAGCCGTTTTTATTCCGCTGACCTTTATCGTGGGAGTGTACGGAATGAACTTTGAAAACATGCCGGAACTCAAAACCCAAAACGGTTATTTTGTGGTTATGGGTATTATGTTTTTATTGGTTGTAGCTTTAATCATTTATTTTAAGAAAAGAAGATGGTTTTAACGTTTGTTACCGTATTAAAAGAATTGAATTGTATAAATTTGTTATTTAGAATAAATATAAATAAATCATGAGTAAAGCAATATATATAGCCACTAGTGATCACAATAGTGGTAAGTCGATTATTACGCTCGGTTTGATGAGTATCTTAATTGGTAAAACAGCCAAGGTAGGTTATTTTAGGCCTATAATCGAAGATTTTGTTGATGGTGAGGTGGACAATCATATTGAAACGGTTTTGTCTTATTTTAACCTTGATATTCAGTTTGAAGATGCGTATGCGATTACCAAAAGCAGATTAATCAAAAAAAAGAACAAAGGTAAAATTGGAGAAGTTCTCGATTTGATTATCGAAAAATATAAGAAACTTGAAGAACGCTTTGATTTTGTTTTGGTAGAAGGAACGAGCTTTACTGGTGAAGGAACTTCTATCGAACTAGATTTGAATGTTTTAATTGCTAAGAACCTTGGGATTCCAACCATCATTATAGGTTCGGGAGTTGGTAAAACTTTAGAAGAATTAGTAGACAGTTTGTATTTGGTTTATGATTCTTTCAAAGTAAAAGAGGTTGAGGTTTTATCGGTTTTTGCCAATAAAGTGCAGCCCGAAAATATAGAATTGGTTACCAAAAGTTTACAGAAAAGTTTACCGTCCAATGTTTTAATTAATACAATTCCGTTGATCTCAAGTTTGAACAATCCGACCATGCAGGAGATTGTACATGAATTGGGTGCTAAAGTACTCTTTGGAGAAAATTACCTTAATAACGAAATCGGTCATTTTAGCGTGGGCGCAATGCAGCTTCATAATTATTTAGTTCATTTGAATAACAATGCGTTAGTAATCACTCCAGGAGATCGTTCGGATATTATTTTAGGCGCTTTGCAGGCAAATGAATCGGCTAATTATCCCACTATTTCGGGAATTATTCTAACAGGAAATATTGTTCCAGAAGAAAGTATTTTAAAGCTTATAGAAGGACTTTCGGCAATTGTTCCAATTATTGCTGTTGATGGCGGAACTTATCATATTACAAACAAAATAGGATCTATTAAATCTGAAATTTATGCCAATAACACGCATAAAATTGAAACGTCAATAACTACTTTCGAGAAATATGTTGATAATGATGCACTGTCAGAAAGATTAATCACTTTTGAAGCAGAAGGTATGACGCCTAAAATGTTTCAATACAACATGGTTAAAAGAGCCAAACAGCACCGCAAACATATTGTACTTCCAGAAGGAAATGATGATCGAATTATTACTGCAGCATCAAGATTATTAGATATGGATGTGGTTGATATTTCAATTATTGGGGATAAAAAACAAATTGAAAGTAAAGTAACAGAACTTGGAATTACATTTGATTTTTCTAAAGTAAATATTATAAATCCGATAGAATCTGAGTTTTATGAGGATTATGCCAATACCTATTATGAGCTGCGAAAAGCTAAAAATGTTAGTATTACAATGGCAAGAGATTTAATGGAAGATGTTTCGTATTTCGGAACTATGATGGTGTATAAAGGTCATGCAGACGGAATGGTTTCTGGTGCGGCACATACAACGCAGCATACTATTTTGCCAGCGCTTCAATTCATTAAAACCAAACCCAATTCATCTGTAGTTTCTTCTGTGTTTTTTATGTGCTTAGAAGACAGGGTTTCTGTTTTTGGAGACTGTGCCATCAATCCGAACCCAACTGCAGAACAATTGGCAGAAATCGCTATTTCATCGGCAGAATCAAGTGCAGCTTTCGGAATTGAACCAAAAATTGCCATGCTTTCTTATTCTTCAGGTTCATCAGGAAAAGGAGATGAAGTAGAGAAAGTAAGAGCCGCAACTGAAATTGTAAAACAAAAACGCCCTGACTTAAAAATCGAAGGTCCAATTCAGTATGATGCAGCGGTCGATTTGAGTGTAGGAAAAAGCAAAATGCCAGACTCAGAAGTAGCGGGGCAGGCGAGTGTACTTATTTTTCCTGATTTAAATACAGGAAATAATACCTACAAAGCCGTTCAAAGAGAAACAGGAGCTTTGGCAATTGGTCCAATGCTGCAAGGTTTAAATAAGCCTGTAAACGATTTGAGCCGTGGCTGTACTGTTGATGATATCATTAATACAGTTGTAATTACAGCGATTCAGGCGCAGGGAATGTAAATCAATTAAAAATTAAATAATAAACTAAAAACCTTAGAATCTTAGCTTCTGAGAACCTTAGCAACTTAAAAAGAATGAAAATACTAATTATAAATTCAGGAAGTTCTTCAATAAAATATCAATTAATGGTTATGCCGACAAATGAAGTAATTTGCAGCGGTATGATTGACAGAATTGGTTTAGAAACTTCAAATATTACCTTTAAAACGGCTGTGAATTCTTTTGAAGAAATACTGCCAGTTCCAACTCATAAAGTAGGTTTACAAAAAGTAGCCGATATGCTTTTAGATCCTGAAACCGGAGTAATCAAAACTACTTCAGAAATTACAGCTGTTGGACATAGAGTGGTTCATGGAGGAAGTTATTTCTCTGACACAGCTATTATTACTGAGGAAGTTAAGGAGAAAATAAAAGAATTATCAGAATTAGCGCCTCTTCATAATCCTGCACACTTAGTGGGAATCAATGTTGCGGAAGAAATTTTTTCAGATGCAAAACAAGTTGCCGTTTTTGATACGGCTTTTCATCAGACAATTCCCGTTGAAGCGCACAAATATGCTATTCCGAATTTCTTACTGACAGAACATAAAGTTCGTGTGTATGGCTTTCATGGAACAAGTCATAAATATGTTTCAGAAAAAGCGATTAGTTATTTAGAAAAGAATTCTAAAATTATTACCATTCACTTAGGAAATGGCTGCAGTATGACTGCGATTAAAGACGGAAAAAGTATCGATACCACGATGGGCTTTTCACCTTCAAATGGTTTAATTATGGGAACTCGCGCAGGTGATATCGATCAGTCGGTTATTTTTTATATGGTAAAAAACCTAGGTTATACACCAGATGAGGTTAATTCTATTTTACTAAAACAAAGCGGAATGCTTGGTTTAACAGGTTACAGCGATCTTCGTGATATCGAATCAAAAGCGGAGGAAGGAAATAAAGACTGTGAACTTGCTTTATTGATGAATGCTTACAGAATTAGAAAAACTATTGGTGCTTACGCAGCAGCTTTAAACGGATTAGATGCTATTGTTTTTACAGCTGGAATTGGTGAAAATTCTTCATTTATGCGCAATTTAATCTGCACTGATATGGATTATTTCGGAATTCAAATTGATACAGCTAAGAATCAAATCCGCTCTAAAGAATTGAGAGAAATAAATACTGCAGATTCGACTGTAAAAATACTAGTGGTTCCAACAGATGAAGAATATGAAATTGCAAATCAAGTTTTTCAGTTGCTTGAAAATTAACATTAAAGATGGAAAATAAACTATTTGAGCTTGAAAAACAATTAGGAGATTATTCTGAATATTCCCAATTAGACGTAAAAAGCCGTTTGTTGTTTCCTGAAAATTTTAGAGAAATTTATAATTATAAAATTTTTGGAGATAATCTACTTTCCATACCAGCAAATTTAATTATCGATGGTGACGATGATGAATTTGAAATGCCATTTAGTTTTTTAAACTCATCAGAAGAATTAGATGTTTTTGAAGAAGAGTTTAGATCTGAAATTTCAGACCATTTTCTTCAAATAGGTCATTTATATGATTTTACAGAAATTGTATTATTAAATAAGATAAAAAATACAGTGCATATTTTTCATGTTTCTGATATTGCAGATAAAGACTGGTTGAATTATAAATTAGAAAATGAAATTTGTAATTTGGATAAGTTTGTAAATAATGTGCGACCACAGACAGTTTCTTGTTTAATTAATCCGAAAGATTATTCTGAATGGGATATGTTTGAAATTAGAAATGAAACGGAATTAAAAACCGAAACTGAATTGATAGAATTTAAAGATAAAAAAACTGTCAATGTAGAATATTTAAAACAAATGAAAAAATCTTTAGAAAAAGGATTTGTTATTCATTACGCCCCTAAGTCGATATTACTCAAGTGGAAAAAATAATTTTATCGAAAAGACAAGAAAAAGCTTCTCAATCGAGAAGCTTTTTCTTGTCTTTAAAAATTGAATTTTTGTAAGTATCTTTGAATATAAATCCGAATATCTTGAAATCGATACTTTTAAAATCAGTTTTCTTCTTTTTCATCGCTTTACAACTTCAAGCACAAGAATTACTTCCTTTCGTAGAAAATTACAGCAAGTCAGATTATCAGGGTGATAATCAAATCTGGAATGTAGCGCAAGGTAAAGATGATGCGATGTATTTTGCTAATAATCACTATTTGCTTCGTTACGATGGAGTGAAATGGGAAAAATATACGCTTCCAAACAAAACCATTATTCGATCTATTTTAATTGAAGGAGATAAAATCTATTCGGGTTCTTATAAAGAGTTTGGTTATTGGTATCGAAAAGATGGAACAATGCATTATGTTTCGATTACTAAAAACCTGAAATTATTTGATGAAAAAGATAACGAAGAGATTTGGAAAATTTTTAGGTTTAACGGCTCGCTTTACTTTCAGTCATTCAATGACGTTTTTATTTATAACGGAAAAACGATCAAGAAAATTAAATTTCCTTTTCTTATTTCGTATTGTTTTGCTGTGGATAATAATTTATATGTCGCATCTGTTAAGGACGGAATTTTTAAAATGAATGGTAAATATATTTCTAATCCAAAAGGATGGAACATTTTAAAAAAGACAGTTGTTCATGCCATAGAAAAGTATCACAATAAAACCTACATATTTACACAGAAAAAAGGTGTTTTTGTTGCTGATGATGATGGTTTAAAAACGTGGGAAAATCCAATCAACGAAACTTTAAAATCGGCTACAATTAACGTGGCCAAATTTATAAAAGGAGAAAAATTAGTCATTGGAACAGGAAATAGAGGAATTTTTATTTTAGATTTAAAAAACAATTCCTATAAAAATATTGAACGCGACAATGTTCTAATGAATAATTCTATTTTAAGTTTAGGATTCGATAAAGAAAATGATCTTTGGCTCGGTTTGGATAATGGAATTGCGCATGTTGAAGTCAATTCTCCAATATCTTTCTTTTACGATAATTCTGGAATCTTAGGATCGGTGTATGCGGTTGCGACAATCAATAAAGGATATTTAATTGCTTCCAATCACGGTATTTTCGAATATAGTTCAGGAAAATTCAATATGATTCCCAACACTCAAGGACAGGCATGGAATATTTCTTTAATAGACGGAAAATATATTATCGGACATAATGATGGAACTTTCTCCTATGAAAATAACGATTTAACAAAAATAAATGGAGTAAGCGGCGGTTGGAATATGTCTAAAAGCAGTATTAATGACACTTATTTTCAGTCAACATACAGCGGTATTTTGGTTTATGATGATCCATCCAATCTTTCTAAGTATAAAATCATTAAAGATCTTGCGAAGCCTATCAAATATGTAGCGCAAAATAAAAAAAATGAAATTTGGGCGGCCGATAATTATCGTGGTTTGTACCGAGTTTTATTAGACGACAATTACAATACTCTTAAGGTCGAAAATGTCACGCAGCAAAGCAAAATACAAAATGATTTCGGAATCAAAATTTTTGAATTTAGAAAAGAAATACTCTTTCTCATCAATAATACTTGGTATACTTATAATTCTATTTCCAATAAATTAGAAGAAAACCAATTGTTTAATGCCAGTTTTAAAAATGTAACCGATGTTGTTTCTATAGATGAAGATCATTTTATGGTTTTGCAAAATGGAATTTTATACCATATTTATGCCGAAGGAAATAAATTTATCTGGAATATCATTCAGGAAAAATATTATAAAGGGAAGCTGATAAATGAAAACCTAAGAATCTTTAAAAAAGATAATTATTATTTATTTAACCTGGATGACGGATTTATTTCGCTTAACCTCCAGTATGAAAACAAACAAAATTCGAAAGTTGAAATTGAAGCTTTTAGTAATGATCTTTTAATTCCTAATCAATCCAAAATTAAATTCAATACCGAATTAAAAATAAATGTCATTTCTGGAATTTATGGAGGAAGTAAACCCAATTTATTTTATAAGCTGGATAAAGAAAAAGATTTTATTCCAATTTCGGACGGATTAATTATTCTAAACAATTTAAGCAGCGGTTACCATTCTGTAGAAATATTTAAACACGACGGAGCAACTTATGATAAAGTTTCTTTTTACAAATTTAAAGTGGCAGAACCGTGGTATTTCTCTTTTTGGATGATCTTTTTGTATCTGCTTGTGGTTGGAGCGGTTTTATTTTTCTATTATAAATGGAATAAGCTGCGTTACATGCAAAAACTAAAATTGCAGGCCGAAGAATTAAAGCATCAGAGAGAGATTCTTGAGATGGAGCTTAAAAAAGAAAATGAGCTTAATCTTCAAGAATATGAAAAACATATTTTAGAACTCGAACTCCAGACAAAATCTTCTGAGGTTGCGGGAAAATCATTGTCAATTGCCAAACAGACAGAGATGATTGATAAAATTCAGGATATTTTAGATAAAGAAAAAGATTTCAGCAAGCTGAAGAGCGAAATCAAAAAAGCAATTAAAATTAATGAGGTTAATAAACACGAATGGGAAACATTTGAAACCAATTTGAATCAAATCCATAATGAGTTTATTATAAACCTTTCTAAGAAATATCCACACCTTACCCCAAAAGATATAAAACTGTGCGTTTATCTTAAAATGAACCTTTCTTCAAAGGAAATTGCACCTATGATGAACATCTCTTTTAGAGGTGTTGAATTGCACAGATACCGCCTTAGAAAGAAATTAAACCTTACTCAGGATGAAAACCTCTCAAAGTTTTTATTAAGTCTGTAAGATTTGATTTTGTTTTTTACGGAATTTATATTTTTACATACCTATTTTTACAGAATTCCAATACATCATTACTACATCATAACGTAATGTTAACGAAATTAATTTAACATTTATTATACTGATTATCATTAGTATATACTGAAAATTTAACATAATGATGTAGCTGTGTTGTAGTGTCATTTGATGTACTACAACGTTGTAATTGTTTAATTTGGCTCTACTAACTTAAACGATTACGTACTGTATGAAAAATTTTATTTTTAGCTTTTTAGCACTCTTGTTGCTGCCATCATATATGATGGGACAGGCACAAGCAATTAAAGGGAAGGTAGTAGACAGTAGTGGAATGGGAGTTCCAGGAGCAATTATTAGCGCTCCAGAGTCCAAAACTTCTGCTGATGCTGATTTCGACGGTAATTTTACCATTAATGCTAAAGTTGGAGAAACTATAAAAATCTCTATGCTTGGTTTTGATGCAGTTTCTGTGCCGGCAACTGCAGGAATGATGTCTATAACTTTAAAAGAGTCAGGTGATACTGCACTTAAAGAAGTAGTTGTTATTGGTTATGGTACCAGAAAGAAAATTGATAATACTTCTGCTGTAAGCTCATTAAAATCAGAAGAAATTACCAAAATGAAGGTGTCAAATGCAACTCAAGCTATTCAAGGTAAGGCGGCTGGGGTTCAGGTAACTGCGTCAAACACTCCTGGAGGAACACCTTCTGTTGTTATTAGAGGGGTTGGAACCGCATTAGGAGGAAGAAATCCTTTATATGTTGTTGATGGTATGCCAACGGATAATATCAATAATATTAATACAAATGACATTACTTCTTATGAAGTTTTAAAAGATGCTTCTGCACTTGCTATTTATGGTACAAGGGGTGCAAATGGAGTTATCATGATTACGACAAAAGCAGGAAAAGGAAAACTTACTGTAGATATTGATAGTTACAGTGGTTTTAAAACTGCTTTGAAAAAAGTAAAAATGGCAAACAGCGAGGAATTTGCTCGTTATAGTAATGCTGCTTTTAACGATCCAAATAAATTCTCTTTAAATCAGCCAGTTAATACAAATTGGTATGATGCAATTACAAGAACAGGTACATTTTCAGAAAATAACATTGCTATCTCTGGATCATCAGAAAGTGTTAAGTATTTTTTAAGTGCTGCAAATTACGAAGAGAAAGGAATTTTGAATGGAACGGATTATTCTCGTACCTCTATTAGAAATAATAATGAGTATAAAATTTCAGACAAACTTAAATTAAGTCAAAATTTCAGTGTTACTTCTATTAAAAATACACCGAAACCATTATCTGCATTTACTACAGCTTACAGACAATCGCCAATAATTCCTGTACGTTTTGCTGACGGAAAATACGGTGTTCCATTTGTTAATAATGGAGTAGCAGCTGAAACAGGTTCACAATTTAATTCAGTTGGAAATCCTGTAAGTGCTGTAGATTATAATGACGAAAAACAGCAAACGGTTATTCTTCAAGGAGGTTTGAAATTAGATTATGATATTACAAAATCATTAAAATTTACATCACAATTTAACGGAGAATTTTATACGTACAAGCAATACAACTACGTAGATAATCTGGCTCTATGGTTAGCTGCAGACCCAAACAGAGTTGCATCAGCTTATGATACAAGCAGTTTAAATACAAATACTTTAACTAGAAATAGAGATCAATATTTCAACTGGAATTTATCTAACTATTTCACTTATAATAAAGTATTTGCAGAAATTCACGATGTAGAAGTTACAGCAGGTATAGAAACGAATGTAATTGGTACAAGAGAAAAATTAACAGTTACCAGAAAAAATGTAGAAGCTAATTCTAATTATTGGGCATTAGACAATGTTCAATATGCGCCAAGTGTTGTAGGATATAATGATGTAGCATTAAGCCAAAGAAAATTATCATCTTATTTTGCTCGTTTCCAATATAAATTAATGGATAAATATTTATTGACAGGAACCGTGAGACGTGATGGATCATCTCAATTTTCTGACGGAAATCGCTGGGGAACATTCCCATCATTAGGAGCTGGGTGGATCGTATCTAAAGAAGACTTTTTGAAAGATTCAAAAATAATTAATTTATTAAAAATTAGAGGTTCTTGGGGAAAATTAGGAAATCAAAATGTTCCATTAAATAATCAAACATTTACATCAGGCTTAAATTATGGACCAGACTCAGGTCAGGGAATCAGTGTAGATTCATCTATTGACCCTAATTTATCTTGGGAAGTTGTAGAGGAACTTTCTGCAGGTTTTGATGTGGAATTATTTAACAACAGATTAAAAGGATCATTTGATGTTTATGATAAAAACACTGATAATGCGATTTTATATGTAATTCCGTTTTCTACTTCAGGATTAACACAAAGAACTGCTACACACGTTGGTGAAGTATCTAATAAAGGTTACGAGATTTCTTTGCGTTGGGATGATAAAATTAATGATGATTTAAGCTATTGGGTAGGTGGTAACTTTTCTCATAATCAAAATAAATTATCAAGTTTAAATAATCCATCAATTGCACAGATTGTTGGAGGTAATTTAGGAAATGGACAAAACACCAAATTATTATATGATACATCAGTAGGACAGCCATTAGGTAGTTTCTTCATGTATGAATATGCGGGAGTAGATCCTGCAAATGGTCAAATGCTGTACTATAATGCTAGTGGAGACAAAGTTGCTCAAGGAGCATTAAATGAGGTTAATGATAAAAAATATGTTGGATCGGTTCTTCCAACTTTAAATTACGGTGTTACTTTAGGTTTGAACTATAAAAACATTGATTTCTCTGTTGACGGTTATGGAACAGGAGGAGCAAAAGTTTATAATGGTAAAAAAGCACAGCGTTTTTCAGGTGAAAATATAGAAGCTTCTTTAACTAGAGATTTCTGGACTCCAACTAATACCACAGCTTCAAATCCAGCACCATTTAATTACGTTCCAGTTGCTTCAACTTATTACTTAGAATCAGCAGATTTCTTTAGAATTAACAACATTACTGTAGGATACAAACTTCCTTTAAAAGAAGATGGTTTTATCAGTTTCTGTAGACTATATGTAAATGCGGTTAATCCGTTTATTACTCAGAAATTCTCAGGATTTTCACCAGAAGCTCTAGGAGACGGTGAATTAGTAACAGGTACTCAAGGTGTTGAGCTTGATGCTTACCCTTCATTGAGATCATTTGTTATTGGAGCTAATTTAAAATTTTAATATTATGAAAAGACTTTATATATCACTTTTACTTACTGGACTTTTCTTTTCAGGATGTTCAGATGATTTTTTAGATGTGGATCAAACGGATAAAATCCCCGTTGATGTAGAATATCTTAATACAGATACTAAAGCCACTGAATTGGTTACATCCATCTACAACCAATTTTTATCTTGGGACATGTCATCTTTTGGATGGAATGCTGTTACAAGTATAATCTCAGATGATGCTGATAAAGGTTCTGACCCTGGAGATACAGGAACAGATAAAGACGTTATTGATGCTTTGACTTACAATGCTTCAACTCCATCATTTGAAAGTGTTTGGAAAGCAAATTATGCAGGAATAAACAGATGTAATCAAGCATTAACATACCTTCCTCAACTCGATAAAGTTACGCCAGCATTAAAAAACAGATTAATTGGTGAAGCTAAATTTATGAGAGCTTTCATGTATTTTACTTTAGTAAAAGGTTATGGAGGTGTTCCAATTGTTGACCGTTTAGCAAATACACCATTATCTGAAGAAGATAAAGTAATGCAGTTAACGCGTAAGACAGCTGCAGAGGTATATACTTTTATTGAAAAAGATTTAGCTGAAGCAACTGAATTATTGCCTGAGAAATCGACTTATTCTGGTAACGATAAAGAAAGAGTTTCTAAAGGTTCAGCTTATGCATTACTTGCAAAAGTTAGTCTATACCAAAAGAAATGGCAGGAAGTAATTGATAACTGTGATAAAGTAACAGGTTATTCTTTAGTTTCAGATTATTCTTTACAGTTTAAAAAGGACGGAGAGTTTGGTTCTGAATCTATTTTTGAAATTAATGGTGTTGGTTCACCAACTTCAGATTTAAAATTAGGAATTGGTAATTATACTGTTTCTCAAGCGCCTAGAGGTGCTGGAGGATGGGGATGGGGTTTCAATACACCATCACAAGGTTTAGCTGATGCTTATGAAGCAGGTGACGTTAGAAGAGCGGCTACAATTATTTTTAGAGGATCAGTTTTATATGACGGACGTGTAGTTGCATCAACTGTAACGAATCCAATGTATAATTATAAAGCATACTCATCTGATTTTTACAATGTAGAATTTACAGATACTAACCTTAGATATTTAAGATATGCTGAAGTTTTATTAATGAAAGCAGAAGCTTTAAATGAGTTAGGGCAAACTGGCGCCGCAACTCCATTACTAAATCAAGTAAGACACAGAGCTAACTTAGGAGATACTCCTGCTGTTTCTCAAGCAGCTGTTAGAACTGCTATCTGGAAAGAAAGAAGAGTAGAATTAGCTTTTGAACATGACAGATGGTTTGATATTGTTAGAACTGGTCAGGCTCCTGCTGCAATGGCTGCTGATGGAAAAACATTTGTAGTTGGTAAACATGAATTATTTCCAATACCTACATTTTTTATCAGAGAATCAGTTGGATACTCAACTCAAAACCCTGGTGGTTATTAATTAATATTTTAAAATCACTTCCTTCAAACTCTGAAGGAAGTGATTATTATTAAATTTTAAATTTTTATAATGATTAGAATTTCAGTTTTATTATTAGTTTTTAGCTTTTTTGGTTGCGGATCTAATTCCGAAAAATCAAAAGAAAATGAAGGAGAAAATACTGCAACTGTAAAATTAACAGATGAACAGCTTTTGGATGCTGTTCAAAAACAAACTTTTAAATACTTCTGGGATTACGCAGAGCCCAATTCTGGATTAGCCAGAGAACGTTACCATCCAGATGGAAATTATCCTGAAAACGATTCAAATATTGTTACAACAGGTGGTTCAGGTTTTGGTTTAATGGCATTGGTTTCTGGAATGTCTCAAGGTTATATTACCAAAGAACAAGGTGTAGAAAGACTAAACAAAATTGCAGACTTTTTAGGCAAGGCAGATCGTTTTCATGGAGCATGGTCGCACTGGATTGACGGAAATACAGGAAAAGTAAAACCTTTTGGAACCAAGGATAATGGCGGCGATTTAGTCGAAACTTCATTTTTGGTTGCGGGAATGATTACAGTTCGTGAATATCTTAAAGATGGTTCTGAAAATGAAAAAGCTGTCGCTCAAAAATTCGATGCACTTTGGAAAGGCGTGGAGTGGAATTGGTACACTAATAATAAAAACGTTTTATACTGGCATTGGTCACCTAACTACGCATGGCAAATGAATTTCCCATTACAAGGATATAACGAATGTTTAATCACTTACGTAATGGCAGCATCTTCGCCAACACATACAATAGATGCAAAAGCCTATCATGAAGGCTGGGCAAGAAGCGGCGACATCGTTTCTGCTAAAACAAAATATTACATTCCTCTAATTTTAAAACATAACGGTGCAGAAGAATTTGGCGGGCCTTTATTCTGGGCGCATTATTCGTATGTTGGTTTAGATCCAAATCAGTTAACAGATAAATATGCTAATTACTGGGATTTAAACGTAAATCAGACAAAAATAAATTATCAATATTGTGTTGAGAATCCAAACAAGGTTGAGGGATATGGTGCTGATTATTGGGGACTAACAGCATCATATTCCAGAAACCCTGATGGCTCTGTTGGATATAATGCACATATGCCAAGCAATGATCAAGGTGTTATTTCGCCAACTGCAGCAATAAGTTCAATTGTATATACTCCAAAAGAATCGATGGCTGTAATTCGTAATCTATACGACAATCACAAAGAAGAAACTTGGGGAAATGCAGGATTTTATGATGCCCTTAGTTTACAAAATAAATGGGTGGCAAAACGCTATTTAGCAATAGATCAGGGACCAGAAGTAGTAATGATTGAAAACTACAGAACGGGTTTATTGTGGAAATTATTTATGAATGCACCTGAAGTAAAACAAGGTTTAACCAAACTTGGATTTAAGTCTGGGAAATACGGGATATAAAACAGCATGAATTATAAATTAGTTTTTTTATCCCTGCTGTTTTCAGCATTTGGTTATAGCCAAAGTGAAACTACTGGAAAGATTAATACAGTCATAATGGCAAAGTATGAATTGGGTTATGTTTTACATCGTCCGGCTAATACAAAAGAAAAAAAGCCTTTAATAGTTTTTATCTCTGGAGATGGTGAAAAAGGAACAGATCTCGAAAAGGTTAAAATTAACGGGCCTTTAAAATATTTAAAAACACATCAATTAGATGCTTACGTTCTGGCTCCGCAATGTAAAGAAGATGAAAACTGGGATATAGAATCCATTTATCAGCTGATTGTAAAAATCCAGAAAGAAAACAAAATTGATTCAGAAAGAATATATGTTACTGGTTTGAGCTCAGGAGGCTGGACTTCGTGGAATTTGGCTTTTGCACATCCGGATCTATTTGCAGCAAACGTACCTGTCGCTGGTTTTGTAGATTTAATTCAGTTAGAGCACGCTTGTGAAATAGCCAATATTCCAACCAGAATTTACCACGGATTATTAGATGATGTTGTAAATGTTAATTATGCGATAACGATTTACAAAGAATTAAAAAAATGCAATGCCACAGATGTGAAGCTGACCATTTTTGATGATGCAAATCACGACAGCTGGACAAGAGTTTATGATAATGCTGCAATCTACGACTGGATGTTGCAGCAGAAAAAAACAAATACAAACAAATAAATTAAATAGAATGAAAAACAAATTAGTCTTACTTTTTTTAGGATGTGCTGTTTTGGGTTACGCTCAAAAAAAGAACACTAAAAATACAGTGAAAATTAAACCAAAGTCTGAATTTGTGGCGGAGTTAATGTCAAAAATGACTTTAGACGAGAAATTGGGTCAGTTAAACTTGCCTACATCTGGTGATATCACTACAGGGCAGGCAAATAGCTCAAATGTGGCAAAAAACATTGCAGAGGGTAAAGTGGGCGGTTTGTTTAATATAAAATCAGTTCAAAAAATTAAAGAAGTACAAAAAATTGCTGTTGAAAAAAGCCGTTTGAAAATTCCATTACTTTTTGGTATGGACGTTATTCACGGTTACGAAACAACATTTCCAATTCCGTTAGGATTGTCTTGTACTTGGGATATGGCATTAATTGAAAGAAGTGCACAAATAGCAGCAAAAGAGGCAAGTGCAGACGGAATTAACTGGACATTCTCTCCAATGGTTGACGTTTCGCGCGACCCTCGCTGGGGAAGAGTTTCTGAAGGTTCAGGAGAAGACCCGTATTTAGGAAGCCAAATTGCAAAAGCAATGGTAAATGGATACCAACAACATGATCTTTCTAAAAACAATTCAATTTTAGCTTGTGTAAAACACTTTGCATTATACGGTGCACCAGAAGGTGGACGTGATTACAATACGGTAGACATGAGCCATATCAGAATGTTTAACGACTATTTTCCGCCTTACAAAGCAGCTGTTGATGCTGGAGTAGGTTCGGTTATGGCATCTTTCAATGAAATTGACGGAATTCCAGCCACTGGAAACAAATGGTTAATGACAGATGTTTTAAGAAAACAATGGGGTTTCAAAGGTTTTGTGGTAACCGATTTTACGGGAATTCCTGAAATGATCGAACACGGAATGGGAGATTTACAGCAAGTTTCGGCTTTGTCATTAAATGCTGGTGTTGAAATGGATATGGTTGGAGAAGGTTTCTTAGGAACGCTGAAAAAATCTTTAGATGAAGGAAAAGTAAAAATCGAAACAATCGATAATGCTGTAAAACTTATTTTAGAAGCAAAATATGATTTAGGATTGTTCCAAGATCCATATAAATATTGTGATGAAAAAAGAGCTAAAACTGAAATCTTCACAACAGACAGCAGAAAAGAAGCACGTCAAATTGCCTCTCAATCATTGGTTTTATTAAAAAATCAAAACCAATTATTACCGCTTAAAAAGTCAGGAACTATTGGTTTAATCGGACCATTAGCAGATGCTAAAGAAAATATGCCGGGAACTTGGAGTGTGGCTACTAAAATGGAAAATGCTGTTTCATTATTAGCAGGAATCAAAGAAGTTGCAGGATCAGGAACGAAAGTTTTATATGCTAAAGGAAGTAACTTAGATTACGATGAAACTTTTGAAACTAACGCAACAATGTTTGGAAAAACATTACACCGCGATGCGCGTTCAAAAGAAGAATTATTAGCAGAAGCTTTAAAAGTGGCTCAGCAATCTGATGTAATTGTAGCAGCACTTGGAGAATCTGCAGAAATGAGCGGAGAATCTAGCAGCCGTACGAACTTGGAAATTCCACAAGCACAAAAAGATTTATTAAACGCTTTATTAAAAACAGGAAAACCAGTTGTTTTAGTTTTATTTGATGGTCGTCCATTAGTGATTACAGATGAAGAAAAAACAGTTCCAGCAATTTTAAATGCTTGGTTTGCGGGTACAGAAGCAGGTTATGCAATTGCTGATGTTTTATTTGGAGATGTAAACCCTTCAGGAAAATTAACTTCAACTTTCCCAAGAAGCGTTGGACAGTTACCAATTTATTACGCACACAAAAATACAGGAAGACCGCTTTCTAATTCTGAAGGGAAATTCGAAAAATTCAGATCAAACTATATTGACGAAAGAAACGAACCTTTATTCCCATTCGGATTTGGTTTAAGTTACACGACTTTTGATTATTCAAACTTGAAAATTTCTTCTGATAAAATGAACTTTAGCGGTAAATTAAAAGTAACGGTTGATGTAACAAATACTGGAAATTTTGACGGAAAAGAAACAGTTCAATTATACATTAGAGATTTAGTTGGTTCAGTAACAAGACCAGTTAGAGAATTGAAAGGTTTCCAAAAAATAGCACTTAAAAAAGGTGAAAAACAAACAGTAAGTTTTGATATTACTGTTGAAGATTTAAAATTTTATAACTCTGATTTACAATTCACAGCAGAGCCTGGGCAGTTTGATATCTTCATTGGAGGTAATTCAAATGCCGATAAGAAAGTTAGTTTTGAGTTAACTAAATAGTTGGTTTATTGATTAGTAATTAGCCCTTCGCGTTTGGTTAGCGAAGGGCTTTTTTTTAAAATCAAAAATACTTTTTGTAATTATTTAACTACGTTATTATGAATATTTTTAAAATATCGAGTTTAGTATTTCTTATTGCTTTCTCATCTTGCAATGCACAAAAAAATGCAATTGTAGCACATCGCGGTGCATGGAAAAAAAATAATCTGCCAGAAAACTCAATTGCAGCTTTAAGACATGCAATTGATCTAAAACTGCCTGGTTCAGAATTTGATGTGTGGAGAACCGCAGATGATTCACTGGTAATCAATCATGATGCACATTACAGCAAACTGCTTATTGAAGAGACAAATTATGCCGATTTAATCAAGTTTAGGCTTTCTAATGGCGAAAAACTTCCAACGCTGCGGGAATATATTTCAGAAGGAAAAAGAAACAACAAACACACTCTTTTGGTTTGCGAGATAAAGCCATCAGAAATAAGTAAAGAGAGAGGTCAAAAAACAGCATTAATGTCGATTGAAGTTATTAAAAAGCTGAAAGCAGATAAAAACACCTGTTACATAAGTTTTGATTACGACATTTTGAAACAAATTAGAATGGTCGACGCGAAAACTTCTTTACAATATTTAGAAGGAAATAAATCACCTAAAGAAGTAAAAGCGGATAAAATTAATGGAGTCGATTATCATTATTCAGTTTTTAAAAAGCATCCAGAATGGATACAAGAAGCGAAAGATAATAAGATTATTTTGAACGCATGGACAGTAAATGAAGCGGCAGATATGGATTGGATTATTGATCATAAATTCAATTACATCACTACAAATGAGCCAGAACTTTTAGAGCAAAGAATAAATCTTAAGAAATAATCTTGGACTTAACAAAACAATCAAATAATGAAAAATATACATAAACTCTTGACGGTGCCGATTTTATTTGTGATACTTTTCAGTCACAATCTTTTGGCACAAAATCTCGGAAAAACAGAGTGGTTCGATCCTAACAGACCAGCAACTACATTTTGTAATCCAATTAATATTGGTTACAATTATACAACTCACAATCACAATAGAATTCCAGAATCACGACGTTCTAGTGCAGATCCTGTAATTATAACTTACAAAGGCGAATATTACTTGTTTGCAACTAATCAGGCAGGTTTCTTTTGGAGTAAAGATATGTCAGATTGGAATTTTGTTTACGGAAGTTTTCAAAGAGAGCCAGGCGACGATGACCAATGTGCGCCTGCAGCATGGGTGGTAAACGATACCTTATTTTACGTTGGTTCAACTTGGAAAAGAGATCACCCAATCTGGAAAACAGCCGACCCAAAATCGGGAAGATGGACACGTCACGTAGACAAAGCAATGCTTCCAACTTGGGATCCTGCGATTTTTCAAGATGATGATAAAAAAGTATACATGTACTACGGTTCAAGCGGAAAACTGCCGCTGGTAGGCGTTGAAGTAGATTATAATACGTGGCTTCCAAAAGGAAATCAAGCGGATTATGCGCAGTTATACAAAGCAACAGAAGTAGAGGATATTCAACGTCCTTATGGGCAGATAAAAGAAGTTGTAGGTTTAGATCCTGCTGCTCATGGCTGGGAACGTTTTGGACCAAATAATGATATGGAACCAGCGCCTTGGGGGAATTTTATCGAAGGAGCTTGGATGACCAAACACAATGGTAAGTATTATATGCAATACGGTGCGCCGGCAACAGAATTTAAAGGATACGCAAATGGCGTTCACGTAGGTGATAATCCGTTAGGGCCATTTACGTACCAAAAACACAATCCGATGTCATATAAACCAGGCGGATTTGTAATTGGAGCAGGGCACGGAAATACTTTTGCAGATAATTATGGAAATTACTGGAATACAGGAACGTGCAAAATCTCTATTAAAGATCGTTTTGAGCGTCGTATAGATATGTTTCCTGCCGGATTTGATAAAGATGACGTAATGTATTCTATTACTTCTTACGGCGATTTTCCAATTGTGCTTCCAACGAGTGAGCGTGATCAGACAAAAGGCGCTTCATCTGGCTGGATGCTGCTTTCATACAAAAAGCCAGTAACTGTTTCTTCTTCAGAAGAATGCATGGAAGTAGAAACACATAGAATGGATAACGGAGGAAAAAAAGTCTATGAGAAATTCTGTTACGGGCCTGAGAATCTTACAGATGAAAATATTCAAACCTACTGGTCTGCTAAAACAAGTAATCCGGGAGAATGGCTTCAAATGGATTTAGGCAGACAAATGGAGATAAATGCAATCCAGATTAATTACGCAGATCATAAAGCAACGCAATACAATAAAGCAATGGATATTTATTACCAATATAAAATATTCATGTCTGATGATGCTGTAAATTGGACTCTGATTGTAGATAAATCTAAAAACGATAAAGATGTACCGCATGATTATGTAGAGCTTACAAAAGCGATTAAAGCGCGTTATATTAAAATGGAAAATATACACAATGCGTCTGGATTGTTTGCGATTTCTGATTTCAGGGTTTTTGGAAACGGATTAGCGGCAAAACCAAAAGCTGTTGCTTCTTTTAAAGTGGATAGAAATAAAGCAGATTCAAGAAATGCGATGATTTCTTGGAAAAAACAAAATGATGCGATTGGTTATAATATTTATTACGGAATTACTCCAGATAAATTATATAACAGTATTATGGTTTACGGCGACAATTCGTATGATTTTAGAGGTTTGGATAAAGGCACAAAATATTATTTCACTATTGAACCTTTTAATGAAAACGGAATTGGTGCAAAAAATAAGATTATAGAAGTAAAATAGTCTTTATTTATTGAATTTTTAAAAGCTCTAATTGCAAATTGAAGAATTTGTAATTAGAGCTTTTTTTATGAAAAGGATATGGAAAAACCCTGACACTTCTATAGAATTTTTGTTTCTTTGTGAGATAAGCCAAAAAACGGAACATAACCCCAAAAATGTTATAGAAATTATGAAAAAAACGATTCTTTTAACTGCTTTAGTTTTAAACGGATTGACTTCATCTTTTGCACAGACAAACGATGAAAAAAATATTAAATTATTTTACAAAAAAGCCTTAACCGAGGCAAAATGCTACACGTGGTTAGAATATTTATCTAATGATATCGGGGCTCGTTTGTCTGGTTCTAAAGGAGCTGAACTAGCTGTAGATTATACAAAAAGACAATTAGAAGCGCTGGGATTAGATAAAGTCTATCTTCAGGAAGTTATGGTTCCTCATTGGGTTCGTGGTGAAAAAGAAACAGCTTATATTGTAGACGGAAAAACAAAAACTGTAGTGCCGATTTGTGCTTTAGGTGGTTCTGTTGCAACTCCTAAAACAGGTATTACGGCAGAAATTATTGAAGTACAAGGAATTAAAGAATTGGCAGAATTAGGAGCTGATAAAGTAAAAGGAAAAATTGTTTTTTATAACAGACCAATGAATCCCGAAAATATCGAAACTTTTACTTCTTATGGAGCTTGTGTAGATCAGAGATATGCTGGAGCAAAAGAAGCGGCGAAATTAGGCGCTGTTGGAACAATCGTTCGTTCTATGAATTTAAGATTAGACGATTTTCCTCATACAGGAGCACAGAGTTATGGTGATCTTCCTAAAGAGCAGTATATTCCAACAGCAGCAATTAGTACAAATGGAGCTGAATTGTTGAGTAAATCTTTAAAAGTAAATCCTGCTTTAAAATTCTATTTCAAACAATCTTGCGAGACTTTGCCAGATGCATTATCGTATAATGTAATTGGAGAATTGACAGGAACAGTAAGTCCAGAAAACATCATGGTAGTTGGAGGTCACTTAGATTCTTGGGATTTAGCCGATGGTTCTCACGATGATGGAGCAGGAGTAGTACAAAGTATGGAAGTTATCCGTATTTTGAAAAACTTAAATTACAAGCCTAAAAATACTATTCGCGTTGTATTATTTATGAACGAAGAGAATGGCGGAAAAGGCGGAGCGAAATATGAAGAAGTATCAAAACAAAAGAAAGAGAATCATATTTTTGCTTTAGAAAGTGATTCAGGCGGATTTACACCACGTGGATTTTCAATTGAGGCTGACGATGCTAATTTGAAAAAAATTCAAGGATACAAAGACTTATTCGAGCCGTATTTAGTACACAGTTTTACAATTGGCCATGCAGGTTCAGATATTAGTCATTTAACTTCTCAGGCAATTGTTAAAGCAGGTTTAAAACCAGATTCACAGCGTTATTTCGATTATCATCACGCAGCAAATGATACATTTGATGCAATTAATAAAAGAGAGTTAGAGCTTGGAGCTGCAACTATGACGACTTTGATGTATTTGTTAGATCAAAACGGAATCGACATCAAAAAAGCAAATTAAGTTTTGAAATTATATTATTTGAAAAGCTGCAAGTGTAAACTTGCAGCTTTTTTTATAAATGAAACCTTCAAAATCAAGATTTCATCACAATCAAATAGTACAAAAATGTGATCGGAATATTAGAAAGCAGCATCAAAATTTTAAAACCAATTTCTCTTCGCTGCTGTGGTAAATAAAAAAATCTTTCTGTTAAATGAGCCAGCATTATTATATTTACGATTACGGCTGCTAAAGCAAACGGCCACGCTACAACTAAAACAGTCGAATTTTCATTTGAAATAATATACAATGCAAACAAGATTGTAATGATTACAAATGAACCAATTGTTAATTCAATTGATTGTTTTTCTTTTAAAGGCTGACGATTAATTGCTTTCATGTAACTAGATATTAAAAGTTTGTTGAATAGAGTAAACAGGCATAAACAGCATTTTGGAGAAATCCAGATAATGAAACGGCAGTGCCTTTTTTCCTCTGTTATATTGCTGTATGAAATAATGTATTCGTTTTGGATAAAAAATAGTTCCAGATAAAATAACCATATACAAATACGGACTTTTCTTTCCATTTCCGAAAAGGTAGTACTGCATTCCGATTTCCTCATAAACTGAAACTCCAGTATTAGTCAAAACATGAATAATATCATGATCTTCCAGTTTCTCCTGAATATCAAAATGATTTTTATAGAGAAAATTTCCCAAACCAAATCCTAAACTTTCTTCCGGATATTGCATCAAGTTGTCTTTATCAATTTTCCAAGGCTCATTTTTCTTGAAATATTTTTGATAGGGCTTTTTGGAACATTCGTATAATCTTTCAATTAAAAAATCTCTCATAAAATTTATTTTAAAAGTTCTTTGAATTTCAAAGTTTAATAGTAAAAAAAAAGCTAGAAATACTAATCACTAGCTTTTTTGTTTTTTAGTAAGTGTTTATTACTGTTTTTAGTATATTAGAATCGGCAAGGTCAGAAGGAGCGACCACTTTTTCTTCCAACGGAATATCATTTCCATAACGCTCTTTCAATATTTTTTGAACTCTTATATCTGCCAGATTAAAATCTTTCAATTCTCTAAGTGTAGACAATTCAATTCCGGCAGCATTCTTATATATTTTCCAAACCAATTCCGAACAATAAATTCTATTATCTGTCCATTCAAAATAGGCATCATATTCTTTTCCGTTAAACTGCTGACTGTACTCTTTCATTTTTTGTAAAACTTCTGGTGTCAAAACAGCATCATTTTTTAATCTTTTGACCACATATTTACTGTCTTGTCCATGTTTTATCCAATCCTCAAGAGGTGTCAATTTCACAGGCTGAACTGCTTCAAAAACAAACCATTTTCCGTTAATGTCATAAATAATACCGCAATGCGAAAACTTCGAGTTAGTCGCTATACGAACCGCTTCACATTGTTTAGATTCCGACGTCTGAAAAATGATATCACCATCTTTATACTTACTCGCTGTAGTTTTTTCGGGTGCAGTTCCCGTAAAAGGATTGTTCGGAAAAACCTTTAACGAAACAAACAGCGCACATCCAAAACTTATAACGAAAGTGATTAGTGGAAATAAATATTTTTTGCTTTTCATAAAGTATGAATTAAAGTACTTTGAAGTACAAAGTAAATAATAAAAAAAATAGCTGCCAAATAAAATGACAGCTATTTAATAAATATATTTTACGAAATATTAGATTCTAAATATACCTCCAACAGCAATAATACGCTGAAAATAGGTAAAATGCTGAGAAGCCTTATCTTCACTACTTGTAGTAGTTCTAATATCCTGCATATTGATATAACCTCCTTTTAACTCTCCTTGAATGTAGAAATGTTTGAAAAAAGTAATATTCAGACCCGCTTTTGCAGAAACACCATAACCAGATATGTGAAAATCATCATGACGTTCTTTTCCTAAAAGTGTTGTGTTGGTTTTAGGATATAAAACACCTGCGCCCAAACCTTCAGTTAAGTTTATCTGAACTTTATCAATATTTGGTAAGCCAAACCATTTAGAAACATCATCAAATCTTGCAATCTCAGTGTTAACATAGTTTAAACCATCAGTATGCTCATAAATTAAAAAAGGAGTACTAGTACTTCCGCCACCTTCCATAGCGCCGCCTTGAGACATATCTACAGGCGTGTTATTGTAAACTCCATTATAAATTGAACCATCCTGATCTGCAGGTAAGTTAATGTTTCCAGTAACATTTGCAATTTGATTCTGCGTCATTACGTATTTCATGTGGTCAACACCAACTGTAACGCTATAATGATCGCTAAAAAAATAACCCAATCTCAAATTAGTTTGAGGAATAGTCATATTAACAGGATTAATATAGTCAACATGCCAGCCTTTAGGTTTATCATGAGCTCTCATATCTTCTACTGTAAAGTTGTAATCTTTACCTCTGAAATTTACATCAGATTTTGAATAGCTTTCTCTGTTACCACCCCACATCACAAAGAATTTCCCTTTATTATGAGCAGTGTATTTTTGTACTGGTATTTCTTCCTGAGCAAAAGTGTTTAACGAAACACAAGTCAGAAGGAAAAATAAAATTTTTGTTTTCAAAGAACTTAGTATTATAAAATTAAAATGCGTTAACCGTTTTTCTAATAGCTACCAATTTGTTCATCAAACCTTCAAAATAGTCTAAATGAAGCATATTAGCACCATCACTTTTTGCATTAGCAGGATCAAAATGTGTTTCGATAAAAATTCCATCAACACCAACTGCAATACCAGCTTTAGCTACGGTTTCGATCATATCTGGTCTTCCGCCTGTAACACCCGCAGTTTGATTTGGCTGCTGCAAAGAGTGTGTTACATCTAAAACTGTAGAAGCATATTGCTGCATAGTAGGAATACCTCTAAAATCAACAATCATATCTTGATAACCAAACATAGTACCACGATCTGTAACCATAACATTCTCGTTATTACAGTCTAATACTTTTTGCACCGCATGTTTCATGCTCTCTGGACTCATAAATTGTCCTTTTTTCAAGTTTACCACTTTTCCTGTATTTGCGGCAGCAACAACAAGATCAGTCTGACGAACTAAAAACGCTGGAATTTGCAAAACATCTACGTATTGCGCAGCCATATCAGCATCTTCGTTAGTATGGATATCTGTAACAGTTGGAATATGAAAAGTTTCTGAAACTTTTCTTAAGATTTTTAAAGCTTTTTCGTCACCAATTCCAGAAAAGCTGTCAATTCTAGAACGGTTTGCTTTTTTAAAAGATCCCTTGAAAACGTAAGGAATCTGAAGATTGTCGGTAATACCAACTAATTTTTCAGCAATTCTAAGAGCCATTTCTTCACCTTCGATGGCACAAGGCCCCGCCAATAAAAAGAAATTTCCGCTGTCAGTATGCTTAATTTGTGGAATATGTTGTAAATTCATAATATGATTTTTTGACAGTGCAAAGGTAGTCATGATTTATGAATACCAGATGAAGATTTAAGATTATTTTATGAAGCCAATCCTGCTATCCGCTTCAATCTTTTTATCGTAATACTTTTTTTCTTGGTCACTGAAGGAGCTTCTCCCGAAGCGTCGGGAGCCGCTCTACAGCGACCAGAAAAAATAGGCTTTCTCAAAAAATGATTTCTCCAGAAACTTCGGGACGATCAGGGCTAGAGTTTAGTGGAATTTTTTGGTATTATTTTTCATCTAATATCTCCTGCATAGTATTATAAATCTCTATAATTGTATCTTTATTTTTGTTTTCTTTATGATAAAGAAGTGAAGAATAAATGGTAGTGATTTGGTCTTTAGATTTGCAATTAATTATATTGTCTCTTTTTAAGATTACATTCGTCATATTACTTTTAGAATACCATCTATTAAACACATTAAACCTTTTACACTTCTGTTGTCTTTATCATCACAAACATAAAGCATGGAATTTTGTGAGTTATTAAAGAACGCGATAATTACTGATTGGATAGTGACGGAAATTCTGATATCTAACTGTTCCATTTTATCACTAATTTTTTCTATGACTATTTGATAAATATCATTGATTTCTAAGCCAGAAATAGCACTGAATGTTTCATCAATAATAAATGCAATGCGATATTCTATTTCGTTTTTTGTAATAAAGTAATAGAATTGAGGATTTTCGTTTAAAAAAAATTATAGGGGATTGGCAAGCGTAATTCCTTTTTGTCGTAAAGTTTCAGTAGTGATTTCACCTTTTAGAAATAACTGCACAGTATTTTTATCAGAAACCATTTTGTTTACTGATTCTAAAACCTTTCGCTTATCTATTGTAAGTTTTTTCATACTGCAAATATAGGAAATATTTTTTATTCGAAAAAACAAAATTTGTAACATAAAACTCAAGTACTTTTATATTCGAGATAAAATTTCTTGATGAAATAGTATACAAGCAGATATTGTTTTCATCATAACAAAATCCTTATTTCAGTCTCAATCCCATAGGAACCATTAAAATTCCTTTCTCGTAAATATTCAAATAAAGTTTAACCGGCTTTTTTTGTCCTTCCCATTTCAGCTCATACACATTTAAAAATCCAGCGCCCATGTTGCTCCTTTTAGATGGAAACGGACAACAGGTTTCTAATTTTGCGTACGTGATTTTTTCACCGCTCGGCCCTGCGAGAGCATTCAGAAAACGGGATTCATTTAAAGTTTCATTATTGGTGTTTTGAAAGAAAAGATTAATAGGGTAATCAGGGTCGTAACCGTATTTTTTGTCTTTTGCAAATTCTGTAATTACAAACGTGTTATTCTTGTTCAAAACCAAATCCGGAGCGTAATCATCTACGTTTTTTAAAGTCGATTTTGTACTTACGCAAGAAGAAGCAGTTAGTAATAGAATAATAAAAAGAGCTAATTTTTTCATGAGTTATAATATTGTGGTAAAGTTAGTTTAAGTCTGGCGATTCTGTTTATTGCTGTACTTTTTTAGGATTTAGTTTTAAAATACCAGTTACAATCAGATATTGTGCCAGAAGATAAGTCAGCATAATAAAAAATGAGCTTTTCGGAATTGGACTGTAAAATTTGTTAATTGCCAAAATACTATCCGATACAACAAAGAAAAATGCACCTAAAAAAACGAGCAAATTGCCTGGTTTGTCCCACACCAATAATCCGTTAAAAGCAAATAAAAGCATAATAGAAATTATAGAAGCATAAATAGTAACCGGAATCTCAAGATCTCCTAAATACGGCATTAAAAAAGAAACCATTCCGATTAAATACAATGCGATTAAAATACTTCCAAATACAAAAATGGACTTATTTTGTTTTTTTCTTATTTTATCCTGTTTATTAAACAAGATACAATAGATAATGTGAGCTATTAAAAAAGCGACTAAACCCAGAATAAAATAGATTTCACCAAGATCTGTAAAAAGCAAAATGACATCTCCAATCCACGAAAAAATAAGTGCGGTTAACAACGTATTCTTAGTTGGAAATTTTCTAAAAAAATAAGCTCCAAACCCAATAATTGGTATTAAAATGGGTTTTAAAAAAAGATCAAAACGCTCATAACCTAATAACAATATTAGCAGGTATACTATGCTGAACGCTGCATAAATTTTAAAAAAATAAGTGTTTCTCATAATAGGGGTTATGAATTGATATATTGGTTTTGGTTGGTTTTGAATTCAAAAGTCACAAAATATACTGATAGTACAAAAGATAGAATTAAATACGTAAAAATAATATAATTACTAATTGGAATTACACGATTTAAGCCAAACCAATCGCCCAAATATCCAATAATACAGATTACCATTCCTAATCGAATACCTTCCCATAGAACAGCAAATCTGCTTTTGTCCATTAATTCGGAATAACTGTATATCGTCACAAAAATAAAAAAGCCATAAACAAACATATTTGGAAGACCAATTTTGGCAATATTTTCAAACAAAAAGCTCACAAATAACAACGTTATTAAGACTTGAATAACAGACCAGTAAGTTAATCTTTTCGAATTATGTGTACCGTATTTTTCAAAATCAAAAACATTTTCAATTTTGTTTACAGGATATTTTTCTTCAAAGTTTTCAGGACGCCAGCCAGTTGGTTTAAACCAGATTGTTAATTTGTCTTTCCATTTAGGAGCGCGCCAGGCATCATTAATTAATAAACTTAAATGCTGAAAATTTATCTTTATCGGATTCCAAGTATTTGCCGGTCTGGTGATTCCGAAAACTGGTGGAACATCATCTAATTCTTCCTGAAAAGTTCCAAAAAGTTTATCCCAAAAAATAAAAATCTGCGAATGATTTTTATCCAAATACTCTGGATTAATCGCATGATGTACGCGATGATGCGAAGGAGTGACTAAAATATGCTCCACAAAACCCATTTTTTTGATGTGCTTGGTATGATACCAAAACTGTAAAAATAAATGAATAGGAAGTGTGATGGTAATTACAGAAGCAGGAACGCCCAATAAAGCTGCAGGAATTAGTAAAAAGGTAAATAGATTGACCAAACTCGCAACAGGCTGCCGAAGCGCGCAGGCGAGATTGAATTCTTCACTGCTGTGATGGATAGCATGTTTGTTCCAAAGAAAGTTTATTTGATGTGCCAGTCGATGGCTCCAATAACCATAAAAATCAATAACAAAAAAAGCGATGAAGTAGGAGAGTACATTAATTTCTAAACTCTGTAATGCAATTTTAGAAACCAGCCACTCATAAGAGAGAAAAGTAATGCTGAGGCCCAAAACATCTTTTACGGAATTGGTTATTCCAGAACTAATGCTCGACACACTGTCTATCAGAGGAACCGTATCGTTTTTTGTATAAATGCCGTATATTTTTTCGATGATAATTAAGGTCAAAAAAATAGGCATCGCAATAATCAATATTTTTCCATATTCCTCCATAAAAAAAAACATTCTATTTCATTCAAATATAGAATAAAATAGAATGTTTTTTAAAATATTTTCAACTAAACGATTTCGGCGCTAAGTCCAGCTTCCAAAAGTTGTGTACATTGAGGTTTCAATTTGTCCATCGGGCCTGTTTTTACAGTGCATTTTCCGTTGTAATGTACAATCAAAGAGCATTGCTCTGCTTGTTCAGCCGTATGGCTGCATACACGCATAAGAGTATCAATTACGTGATCAAAAGTGTTTACGTCATCATTGTAAACGATAATTTCGTTATTGAAACCCGTTGCTTCTTTTTCGCGAGTTCTTTCTCTAACTTTTTCTTTAGTACTCATTTTTTTTAAGTTTTTGTACTGATGTAATTATTAATAACTAATTTACGTATTTTAGTGACACCCAGTTGTTTCTCTGAAACTTTTTAACATAGGTCAATCCTTTTTCAACGCAAGATGCATCAATAAATGGAATGTCTTCTTCATAGAAACCGCTAAAAAGTATAATCCCTTTTGGATTTAAACAATCAACATAGGCCTGCATGTCATTCAATAAAATGTTTCTATTGATGTTTGCAATAATTAAATCATATTTTTTGCCTGCTAATAATGCAGCATCGCCCTCATAAACGCTGATGTGCTTGCAATTATTGCGTTCGGCATTTTCGATAGAATTTAAATAACACCAATTATCAATATCAATAGCATCAATTGGTTCTGCACCTTTCATTTCAGCTAAAATTGCTAAAATTGCAGTACCGCATCCCATGTCTAAGGTTTTAAGACCTTTAACATCCATTTCCAGTAAATGTTGAATCATCATGTGAGTTGTTTCATGATGTCCTGTTCCAAAACTCATTTTTGGTTCAATTACAATATCAAACTCTGCATTAGTTTTTGGGTGAAATGGAGCACGAACGTGGCATTTTCCATCAACATCAATAGGTTCAAAATTCTTTTCCCACTCCTCGTTCCAGTTTACCTGATCAATCTCTTCAATAGTATATTCAATTTTAAACTCTTCCGATTGTAAAATATAAATATCATCCAGAATATTCTCATCCCATAAATCTTTCTTCACAAAAGCCGAAATTCCGTTTTCTGTTTCTGTAAAAGTTTCAAACGCTTTTTCGCCTAATTCAGCAATTAAAATTTCTGAACCAGGTTCTTTTGGCTCAACCGTAAAATGATATCCTAAATATATATTCGACATAAATAATTTTTTTGCAAAGGTAATTCTTAAATTATAAATTTCAATTTTAAAAAGCCAAATTCCAAATACCAATACGAAAAAACCATTCGCATCGCGAATGGTTTTTGTAAAATATAAATCTATTCTGTCCCGAAGTTTCGGGACCGGGACTAAAATCTAAAATTAGATAGCAGTTACAATTGCTAAGAAATCGTCAGCTTTTAAAGCAGCACCACCAATTAAACCACCATCTACGTCTGGTTTACCAAAGATTTCTTTAGCATTTTCTGGTTTTACAGAACCACCGTATAAAATAGAAACTTCGTCTGCGATTTCAGCTCCAAAAGCTTTACGGATAGTTTCTCTAATGAATTCGTGCATTTCTTGTGCTTGTTCTGGTGAAGCAGTTTCTCCAGTTCCAATTGCCCAAACTGGCTCATAAGCTAAAACAACTTTTGACCAAGATTCTTTTGCGATTTGGAAGATTCCATCACGTAATTGATTCTCAACAATATTGAAATGATTATCAGATTGACGATCTTTTAATTCTTCTCCAAAACAGAAGATTACAGTCATATCATGTTTCAGCGCAGTATCAACTTTATTTGCGATTAAAGCGTCAGTTTCATTGAAAATAGCTCTACGCTCAGAGTGACCTAAAATTACTGTATTAACACCAATGCTTGTTAACATATCTGCAGAAATTTCTCCTGTAAAAGCACCGCCTTCAGCTTGGTGAACGTTTTGTGCAGAAACACCGATAGTTGTATTTTTTAATTTTGCAGCAGCAGCTTGTAAGTTTACAAATGTTGGAGCTACAATTACTTGTGCATTCGTTTTTGCTGGAATTTTAGCAATTAATTCGTTCAATAATTCTTCAGTTTGAGCAGCATTTTTATGCATTTTCCAGTTTCCTGCAACAATCGATTTTCTCATTTTGGTAGTTTTTATTATTTTTTTAATTTTTGTTTTTTAAATATAGCATTGACATTTAATTTTGAAGTTGTCATTGCTATTGTTGTTTTATTTTAAACCTTTTAAAGTTTCCTCTATTTTAGCAAAATCAGTTTCTATGGCGCGGTAAAGCACAATTTTTCCAGTTTTGTCCACAACGATATATCTCGGAATCCAGTCTAAATCTATGGCTTTTCCAAAAAGACCTTTCATTCCATCATTCATCATATAATGATCTCCTTTTAGTTCATGTTTTTCGATTCCTGCTTTCCATTTATCAGCAGTTTTATCAGCAGAAATGAATAAGTAAGAAACACCAGGATTATTGGCTTGTAATTCTTTTAATTTCGGCATTGCTTTTACACAGTCGCCGCACCAAGAAGCCCAAACTTCAATAACTAATGTTTTTCCTTTGTATTTTTTTAAGATGTTTTTAAAAGTGGTCTGACTATCATCTGTTCCTAATAGTTTTTCAGATAAAGCTTCTTTAGAAAAATTTGTTTTCTGAGCTTGTGAACATGAGAAAGTGATAAATGCAATTACAGCAAGAGCAATTTGTTTCATATGTAAATTAAATTAATTTTTTATTAAGTACTGAATTCACAAAGTTAAACAAACAAATTGAAAGCCAAATGGAGATTAACAAAATTTGAAGAGTCACTTATTTTGTAACAAAACAAAGATTTTCGGTTAGAAAATAACGAATGAAATCGTAATAGTTGGCTGTACAATAGTGTCTTTTTTTAAATGCATTTTTTTAGTGTCAAAAAAAGAATTGATTTTTTGGATGAAAGACTAATTTTAAAGGCAAAAAAGCGTCAGATTTAAATAAAAAAGCCTTCATAAATTTTATATTATCGAAAGTCTTAATGCCTTTTATTTTAAAATTTTAAAACGCAATAAAAGAGTAGTAGAAAAGTAAATGAGAATTTTCGATTGTTTCGTAAGGGAATAATTTCTTTTCATAAAAAAAGCTGCAATATAATTGCAGCTTTTTTTATATTTATAAGGACTTTAATCTAAGTATTACAATTTCAAATCATCCACATCGTTATAATGTACTTTTTGAATAATTGTTCCGTCATGCACTACAACAATACTTGGATTTGCTCTTTCAACCGTTTTTAAAGCTGTTCCGTCACAGAAATAGAAGTCTGTATCTAGATTATATTGTTTTTTAGCTTTTGCAATTTCATCAGCTCCAGACGCTGTCATCGCTATTACTTTATACCCTTTTGCTTTTGCATCTGCGCTTACTTTTGCTAACTTTTTCATTCCCTCAGGATTTGACAAATTTAAATCGTAAGTTACAAAAATCAATAATTTAGGTTCTTTTAATAATTCTTCTTTATAATCAGAATCATCTTTTGTCATTGTAAAATCATGAATTGGCGGTACGTAACCTTCTGTAATTACTTTGTCTTTACGGTCAACGAAAGTTGCGCCTTCTGGAATATTCATTAAATCCTTCTCTGTAAATTCTTTATCAACGCCATTTACTTTGTAGATAAAAATCATTTCCACAACAGACTTTGGAGCGCCTTCTGGAATTTCCATTCCTTTTTCAATGTTTGTTCCCACTTTATACGGACGGAAATCTTTGATCGGATTGTGATTTAAAACCCAAACTGCCATAAACACACATAAAACGATGCTGATCAAAGTGATGATATTGGTACCTAATTTTGAAAATAGAGGTTTTACTAATTTTTGATTAATGAATAAAATCAAGATAAAGAAAAGTAAAACAACATCTTTTGTAAATGACTGCCAAGGTGTTAAATGTAAAGCATCACCAAAGCAACCACAGTCTTTTACTACATCAAAATAAGCGGAGTAGAAGGTAAGGAAGGTAAAGAAAACAATTAAAAGCAATAGTGCCCAGATTGTCAATTTTGATTTGTATCCAACCAATAACATTACACCTAAAACTACTTCTAAAATAACCAAGAAAATTGCTAAACCTAAAGCCAATGGCTCTAAAAATGGCATATTGAAAACCGGTTCGCTAAAATATTCCGCTAATTTATAAGAGAAACCAACCGGATCGTTTAGTTTAATTAATCCAGAAATGATAAATAATACACCCACAAATAAGCGGGAGAATTGAGTACTGATGTTTTTCATGGGGAAAGTATTAAAATTTTAAATTCCAATTTTTTAAATTCCAAATTCCAAAATCTCGTGGGAGAATTGGAATTTTGAATTTGTTTTTTGGAATTTCTATTTGTTTATAGGATTTAGGATTAGAGCAAAAACAGAATAATTAATCATATCCTGATAATTAGCGTCAATGCCTTCAGAAACTAAAGTCAGGCCTTTATTATCTTCAATTTGTTTTACGCGAAGTAATTTCTGCAGAATCAAATCGGTTAAAGAACTTACGCGCATATCGCGCCATGCTTCACCGTAATCATGATTTTTAGCTTCCATTAAGTCTTTGGTTAACTTTACTTTAGCATCATATAATTCGGTTGCTTTTTCAACATCTAAATCTGGCTGGTCAACAACGCCCAATTCCAATTGAATTAAAGCCATGATAGAATAATTGATAATTCCGATAAATTCTCCTTTTTCATCTTCATCAACTTTACGGACATCGTTTTCCTGTAAACTTCTGATTCTTTGTGCTTTTATGAAAATTTGATCAGTCAATGACGGAAGTCTTAAAATTCTCCATGCACTACCGTAATCTTTCATTTTATTGATAAATAAGGTTCTGCAGACCGTAATTACATTATCAAATTCAAGGGAAGTATTCTTCATTTATTGCTGTATATTTGCTAAAATTTCTTCAAAAATAAGGATTAAATTAAAGAGTTTCAAGTTTCATGTTTTCTTTGTTTCAAGTTTTTTCTAAACAAAGTGTTAACGGGCACAACTTGAAACTAGAAAATGGTTTAAAAGTTTCAAGTTTCAGGTTTCAAGTTCTAGAACTTACGCAATCTGCATCAACTTGAAACTTGAAACAAATAAAAACTTGAAACAAAATGCTAATAAATTGCAAAGGCGAACTTATAGATTTATCGATTCCTAAAGTAATGGGAATTTTAAATGTTACGCCAAATTCCTTCTTTGACGGAGGAAAATACAAAAACGAAGACGAAATTATTTCTCGAGTAGATAAAATGCTTTCTGAAGGCGCAGCATTTATAGATATAGGTGCCTATTCAAGCAAACCAAGTGCAGAATTTGTTTCGGAACAAGAAGAAATTGACCGAATTGTTCCTGCCATTGAATTGATTTTAAAGTATTTCCCCAAAGCTTTATTGTCGATTGATACCTTTAGAGCCGAAGTTGCAAAAGCAAGCATAGAAAGCGGCGCAGCGATTATAAACGATATTGCAGCGGGAGAACTTGACGATAAAATGTTTGAGGTAATTGCAAAATATAATGTCCCATATATAATGATGCACATGCGTGGCAATCCGCAGACGATGCAGAGTTTGACACATTATGATGATATTATAAAAGAGATGCTTTTTTATTTTTCTGAAAAAGTTAAAAAAGCAAGAGCTTTAGGGATTAATGATTTAATATTAGATCCTGGTTTCGGTTTCGCTAAAACAACGGATCAGAATTATCAAGTGATGCAGAAAATGGAACTTTTTAATTTATTAGAATTACCAGTTCTAGTCGGGATTTCAAGAAAATCTATGATTTATAAAACTTTTAATACTACGGCACAAGAAGCTTTAAACGGGACAACATTTTTAAATACCATTGCTTTGACAAAAGGAGCAAAAATATTGCGTGTTCACGATGTGAAAGAGGCTGTGGAATGTGTGACTTTGTTTGATAAACTATATTTATAATAATAAATAATCGCTTTGTTTGTCATTTCGACTAATCACACTCGAAACTCTGCAAAGATTGCCGATTTTCTATAAGGAAATACTAGTGTGATTTCTCCTTCGTCGAAATGAAAAACTTCATTCAAAAAATAAATAAACATGAAATACATAAGCTTAATTATAATCTTTCTTTTATTGTCCTGCGAAAAAAAAGAAGATGTTTTACTTCCAAAATCAAACGTAACAATTGTAAAAGAAGTAGAAGATCTATCACCAATTTACATCTTTTTTAAAACCGAAGGAAAAGACACAATTGCAGACGTAAATCGAAAAAGCAGTATCATTTCAACCAATTGGATTTTGAATATTGACAAACGTCTGCCATTAAAACTGGTAATTCCGGAGGTAATGAAACTGCAGGAAAAAAAGAGAGCCGACAGCGCCCACAAAAACGAAAATGCCGAAAATTATTATTCCTATGCAGATTCCATCGGCAAGAATTTGGCCTTTTTACCTTTCACGAAAGTGTATTATAAAATGGAAAATGTCAGTAAAAATCTCAGTCAATTGTATTTTAGAAGAAACGGAATGATAGAATATAGAGGCAGAAAAACCTATGATTTTCCTAAAAATAATTTGAAACCTTTTTTAGATAGTCTAGTAATAAATCCAAAAGCTGAAATTATATTTTCTTATGATAAAAAGATGCTTTACGGAGATTATATTCAATGTAAAATCTTGGTCAAAACGATAGTTGATCAAAAGATTCCATTCGTTTTTATAAATGAAGAAAAAGAGTATATCTACTAACAATTTTACAATTAACCAGTAACCAATTAAAGAAATCGACGATTTAACGATTAACCAATTAACCGATTAAACGATTAAACGTTACTGATGATGATAAGGTTCATTACGTAAAATCGTAAACCCGCGATACAATTGTTCGATAAAAAATAAACGCACCATTTGATGTGAAAATGTCATCAGCGAAAGCGAAATTTTACCCTGCGCCTTGCTGTAAACCGTATCAGAGAATCCGTAAGGTCCGCCAATTACAAAAACAAGCGTTTTGATTCCCGAATTCATTTTCTTTTGTAGTTCTTCTGAAAAACCAACGCTGGAGAAGTTTTTTCCGTTTTCATCCAATAAAATCAATTGATCGGTTGGCGAAAGTTTCGACAGAATCAATTCGCCTTCTTTTTCTTTTTGCTGACTTTCAGATAAGTTTTTTACGTTTTTGATATCGGGAATAATTTCTAAATCAAATTTGATGTAAAATGATAAACGTTTGGTATAATCGTCTATCAAAGTCTGAAGCGATTTATTATCTGTTTTGCCAATGGCGATAAGTTTGATATTCATTGATTATATTTTTTTGTCACGAATTTAAAAGATTTTAAACACATAGAAATATAGTTTTACTTTGTCTTTAATAGACGTTTTACTAATTATAATACACATAGCTATGTGTAAAAGTTTGCTTTTTTGTAGCCTTAAGCAGAGTATAAAAAATCTATGTTTCTATGTGTTTATTTTTTATGAAAAGATTGATCCTTTTATAAGTGCGGTCTATTTTTTATTCTCAAAGACGGTTTCAAAATGTTCTACAATAGGAAATGGTTCGTAATAATGATGTAAAATCTTTTTCCATTCCAAGTAGGCTTCAGAATTTCTAAAACCTACGGTATGATCTTCAAGCGTATTCCAGTCTACCAATAAAAGATATTTGTTTTCAACTTCCAAACATTTTTCTAAACGATGCCCTATATAACCATCAATTGATGAAATGTATTGACTTGCTTTTGTAAAATCATTTTCAAACTGATTTGCTAATTCTGGTTTTACAAATAGGAATGCGGCTTCTAGAATCATAATGTGATTTTTTTATCTGCTTGATCTGCTAAATCTGCGGGAAAAGAATTATCTCTCGCAGATTCAGCAGATTTTTTTTATTTTTTTTTAAAATCCGTGAAGTGTATTTTTCATGCAGATTTACAGATTTAAGCAGATATTATTTTTGATATTTGACCATAAAAAATCTGCGTTAATCTGCTTAAATCTGTTTAAGATCTGCGTGTAATTTAGTAAAGATAAGACACTTAGTTTTTAGAAAATTTAGCTTCAAAAGTTTTAAACCTCGCATGCAAATCTTTCAATAATTGCTTTTTAACCGCTTCATCCTGAATAAAACTGTAATTAATACTGTTGTAAACATATTGCTTTATGGTTGCATACGAAACATCCTGATATCTTTTAGCCAATAGAACATATTGTTCCGTCATGTTGCTTCTTAAAATTCCCGCATCGTCTGTACTGATTACAATTGGCACATTAAATTCTTTGTAAAGTGTAAACGGATGTCTGTTTTCTTTTACTTTCAAAATGAATTCGTTACTCACTAAATTGATTTCAATAGGAATATTGTTTTTTGACATGTATTTCAATAAATCATACGAATTAGCTTCATATGCAATATCAACCCCGTGGCCGATTCTGTTAGCGCCTGCAATATAAATGGCGTCGTTAATATGCCACGTTAAATCTTCGGGCTGCACCAAACCTAATGCCAATTCGCCTGCGTGAAGCGTGTATTTTACCTCTGGAAATTTAGAGTGACAGTATTTGAACATCACCATGTGAAGCCAATAATCTTTCATTGAATTTGATCCGTGTTCTGGAGAAACGATATTTACGCCCGCAGTAAGTTTACTTTCGTTAGAAGAAATAAAAGCAATAACCAGATTTTTAAATAAATCAACTGGTTCCATAAAACGAAGAACAAAGTTTTGATAACGCATTGTAAAGCGTTCATCATCTATTTTTAAGTCTTTATGAAGTTTTGCTAAGAAATTGGTATTGAAATCTTCAGCATATTTTTTAGTGTCTTTTTTCTGAAGTGCTTTATATAAATCGTCTAAAAGTTTCAAAACCGCTTTTTCGTCTTTTTGAGTCGAAGCCTGACGCAATTTTATATTAAAATCAGTCAAATCAGAAACATTCATGTCGCAAGGAATCGTAGATAATTGCGTTTCGATATAAGTAACATTTTCTGCAATGGCACGTTTTTTTAATTCGAGCATTCCTTCTGCAAAATGACCTGCAATAGTAGGTTCGAATTTCATAAAAGAATCAAAAAACTGATCATCAGACGGAACAGAACCGTTATAATCTTTAACCGACCAAGTCTGCATAATCTGTTGTTCGTAATAATCTAATTTTCCGTTGTTTTTAAGAGAAGAGAAGGTTTGCCAATTTCCGTTTTCAGGTTTGGTTTTAGAAACAGCCATGGTTTCTAAATTCAAATAAAAGTCTTCTGCAATGGCTCTTTCTAAAAGAGGTTCTGCATAAACTGATCCTGAAAAATGATGGTGTAAATCGCCTCCTTTTGGCATTTGTTGAAAAAAAGCTGTTAAGAGAGCTTCATTATTTCTGATTTTTTCTAAATAACTTTCAGCCGATTGAGAAAAGCCGATTTGTGCTATAAAAATACAGAAAAGCGTAATTATCCTTGTCATACTCTAAGTTTAAATTACATGCAAATATACGAGTTTTCGGGGAGATTTGAAAATCGAATTTCTTTGTGTTGTTTTTTAACGCAAAGAACGCAAGGTTTTATCCCAGACATAGCTTAATACAAATGCAAAAGTTCGCAAAGCTTTGCCTAAAAAACTTTGCGAACTTTGCGTTATTCTTTGTGTGCTTTGCGGTAAAAAAAAAAAAACTTAGAACCTAGCATCTCAGTACCTTAGAACCTTTAGGAAAACAAAACATCCCTAATATCTTCATTCTTATCAAAAACACTTTTTGCAAAAGGACAAAGCGGAATAATTTTTAGATTGTTATTTCGCGCATAATCTACTGTTGCCATAAGTAGTTTTTTTCCAACTCCTTTTCCGCTGAATTCTTCGTTAACTTCTGTGTGGTCAATTATGAATTTTGAGTCTCCAGCCCAAGTGTAGGTCATTTTTCCAGCTTCTTTTCCCTCTTCTATAGCTTCAAAACAGCCTCTTTTTATGTCGTTTATTTGATTTATTTCCATGATAATTTATACTAATGAAGTTTCTATTTTAATTGTATTTACAAGTGTTTTATGAACAGGGCAGCTGTTTGCAATTTTTAAAATTCGTTGTTTTTGAGCATCGTCTACGTTTCCATTAATTAAAATTTTCGTTGAAAACAAAGAAACGGTATGTTCTTCATTTTTGTCAAAATCGACCCAGATACTAATTTCTGAAACATCCCAGCCTTTGCGGTCAATATACATTCGCAATGTGATTAAAGTGCAGGAAGCCAAAGATGAAGCGAGAAGTTCAAACGGACTAAAACCTAAATTTTTTCCGCCCATTTCCTGCGGTTCATCTGAGATAAGAATATTGCCCGTTTTAGATGTTATTTCAGTACGATATTTTCTTGTATCGATTGTTGCTTTAATGGTGTCCATAAATTATTTGATTCTTGGTTCTGGTAATGGAACAAATTCAGTTTCGCCGGGAACTTTTGGAAAAGTCTGCGCTGTCCAGTCTGTTTTGGCTTTTTCGATTAGGTTTTTATCCGAAGAAACGAAATTCCAAAAGATAAAATGCTCTTCAGGAAATGGCTGTCCTCCGAAGATATAAACCGTAGAATTTGCAGCAATTTCAAACTCACAAAGCGTACTGTCGTTTGTAATCAAAATTTGTTTCGGATCGTAAACGTGTTCACCGCTTTTGATACTTCCTTCTAAAATATACAAACCGCTTTCGCCAAATAAATGATGTCCGATGTTGATTTTTTTAGCCTCAGTGCTTTTAATTTCAATAAAATACAACGGACTGTAAACCGGAACTGGTGATTTTTTGCCAAAAGCTTCTCCTGCAATTAATTTGTATGAAACGCCGTCTTCTTCCCAAGCCGGAATATCATCTGCCTCAACGTGCGTAAAATTCGGATCCATTTGCTCTAACTCTTTCGGAAGCGCAACCCAAATCTGCAATCCGTGAAGCATTTTGTCTGAATGTCGTAAATATTCTGGAGTTCTTTCAGAATGTACAATTCCTTTTCCGGCCGTCATCCAGTTTACGGCGCCTGGTTTTATTTCCAATTCGGTTCCTAAACTATCGCGGTGCATAATGCTTCCTTCAAACAAAAAAGTAAGCGTTGAAAGTCCGATATGCGGATGTGGAGGAACATCCATATTTTCATGATCACTTAAATGCGCTGGCCCCATATGGTCGATAAATACAAATGGTCCAACGGCTCTTTTTTCACGGAAAGGCAATAAACGCCCTACCATAAAGTTGCCAATATTGGCAGCACGTTCTTCGATTATTAAACTAATATTTGACATGGTTATATTTGATTTGAAAACAAAATTACAGCAGGCGTGCGTGTCTGTAACTTAATTTAGATTAAGAAACTTGTTTTTGGATTTTTTTCTGAATTATAAAAGTAAGGAAAATAACGAATAATTCATTTCATTTTCGTTATTGTAAAATGAGTGTAATTTTTGTCAGACTGAGCGAAGTCGAAGTCCCGCAAAGTGATTCTGCATGAGTGACTTCGACTTCGCTCAGTCTGACAATGTTGATGAATATTTTATCCTTTGAAATTGCAGTATTACTCAATCAATTCAAAATCTAAAACATTACTTTCCGTTCCATTAATAATAATCGACAATTGATGCGCTCCCGTATGAAAAACTCTCGTTGTAATCAATTTAAACGATTGATTTCTCTCAATTTTAGTTAAGTGATTTGGCTGATAAATTTTCTCACTAATTTTAAAGACTTTTTTAGCCAAATGTCCTTTTGCCTTTTTATAATGAACGGCATATTCTAAACGAATGGTTTTTGCTTCTTCATTTTTATTATTTAAGTGAAAATGAAACTGCAGATAATCGCCAATTTTTACAACAGGCGTTTTAATTTCAAAATTAGAAAGTTCAATATTGGTGCTTTCTAAACCATAATGACTTAAAATTTCAGGATGACCTTGTTTTAGTAAAGTTCGGGATCCATGTTTAATAATTCCGTCAGTTTCTTTGCTTTGCCCTTTCCACTTATTGGCGATTTCTAAAACAATCTGCGGATTATCTTTTGCAATATCATTGAGATTATTGGCAACACTTCGACGAACATATTCTGAAGGATCGTTTTTTAGATTTCCTAAAATAGGAAGAATAGAAGCGGGATCTTTTTTAAGAAATGGAATTGCCATTGCCCACGGTAATCTCGGGCGCGAACCTTCGCTTGCTAAACGGCGCACGTGATGATTTTCGTGTAAAGACCATTTTACCATTTCGGCAATCATTTGTTCTTTATATTTTAGAATAAAAGGACGGACGGCAAATTCACAGCTTATAAATTGGGTTATCGAAACAAAGGCTTTCGCCGAAGTTTTAAAATCGTCTAAACCATATATTTCGATATAATCAGCAAAGAATATGAAAGCCAGATTTCCTTCTGTAAATTTATTTTTCTTTAAATTTTCAATGATTTTATCAATTAAAGCAACGGCTTCAGGAAAACTTTGAGGCATAAATTGGTGAAACACTACGGTTGTATGTTTCATTCTTTCTTTCCATTCTTTTTGTGTAAAATCACCTTCGTAAATTGTCTCAATAAATTTTTGTTTATCGAATGCCGGATGCACTTCGGCGACAGCCTGACTAAATTTTTCGTAAAAAGAAACCGAATAAATGTCTTTAATTAATCCCATAAATTTTGCTTGATAGAACTTCAAAGATATTTAATGTTTACAATTAAAATTATAGTTTTTGTGTGAAGTTTTAAACACATAGAAACATAGGTTTTAAAATTATAGTGATGAAGGGGATTTTAAAAAATCTGGATTTTTTACACAGAGCTGATCCTGTTCAACTGTAGTGTATTGATGCAAGTGAAACTCCTGTTATCAGTTTACAAAATCTATGCTTCTATGTGTTTAAAAAAAATACGCGTTTTACCTATAAATTTAAGTTAATAAGAAACTTTTTGCAGAAAGTAAACTTTCAAATCCATAAAATATATCCTAATTTAGCATATTATAAAAATAGAAAAATGATTAGTGAAGCCCAATTTCAAGCAGAATTACAACTTTTGATAAGCAATGCCATTAGAGAAGATGTTGGTACAGGCGATTACAGTTCGCTGGCCTGTATTCCAGAAACTGCTCATGGTCAGGCAAAATTATTGGTAAAAGATCAAGGGATTATTGCTGGTGTTGAAGTTGCCAAAATGATATTTGAATACGTAGATCCGAAATTGAAAGTAAAAACTTTTATCGAAGACGGAACGCATGTAGAATTCGGAGAAGTTGTCTTTGAAGTTTCAGGAAGTTCTCAATCTATTTTAAAGGCCGAAAGAGTGGTTTTAAACACGATGCAGCGTATGTCTGCCATTGCGACAAAGACCAATCAGTACGTACAGCTTTTAGAAGGAACTGGCGCTAAAATATTAGATACTCGTAAGACAACTCCAAATTTTAGAGCGGCAGAAAAATGGGCTGTAAAAATAGGAGGAGGCGAAAACCACCGTTTTGCACTTTATGATATGGTGATGTTAAAAGACAATCATATCGATTTTGCCGGAGGCATCACGCGTGCTATTTCAAAAACAAAAGAATATCTGAAAGAAAATAATCTTGATTTAAAGATCATTGTTGAAGCTCGTAATTTAGATGAAATAAGAGAGATTTTATTGAGCGACGGCGTTCATAGAATCCTGATTGATAACTTTAATTATGAAGATACTAAAACTGCAGTAAAATTGATCGGTTTAAAATGCCAGACAGAATCTTCAGGAAATATCAATGAAAAAACCATTCGCGAATATGCTTTGTGCGGTGTAAATTATATTTCGTCTGGAGCGTTAACGCATTCTGTCTACAACATGGATTTGAGTCTTAAAGCATTTTAAAATGAGTAGTCGTGAGTTGTAAGTTTTGAGTTTAAAAATTCTATTTCAAAGCTCTTAAAAGCTATAATCTAAACTCTCAATCCTGAGGATTCGGGACTAAAATCAAAAAAATATGTCGAAAGAGATAGAAGCTCGGATTGAAAAACTGCCTGTAATACGCAACCTGGCTCGGTTTTTAAAGAGAATAAAACTCCCTTGGTTAGAGGGATTTTCTTTGTACGATTTGCTTGAAATGTATACTTTAGGAATTCTTGAAGGTGCATTTTCGTATCATGCCAGTGCGGTTTCTTTCAGTTTTTTTATGGCTTTGTTTCCTTTTGCCTTATTTATTTTAAACTTAATTCCGTTTATTCCTATAGATAATTTTCAAGAAGATTTTCTACAGTTTGTACAGCAGGGAGTACCTCCAAATACATATGATGCAATTAGTAAAATTATCAGTGATATCTTGAATAATAGTCACTCAGGGTTATTATCGTCGGGATTTTTGCTTTCCATTTTTTTAATGGCAAATGGTATTAATGGAATTTTGAGTGGTTTTGAATCGTCTAAGCATGTTTTTGATAAACGTGGTTTTTTTAGTCAATATCTTGTGGCGCTTGCCATTTCGCTTGTTATGACTATTATTTTGTTTGTCACAGTAGCTACAATTGTTGTATTCGAGGTATTTATTCAAAAAACAATTATTCAGGATGTGTTGAGCGACAGGATTCCGTTGATTATTTTGGGTCGATATTTGTTTGTTATCTTGATGATATTGATAACGTCTTCAATATTATTGCGTTATGGTACAAAACAATATAATAAAGTTCCTTTTATAAGTATTGGATCTGTTTTTACGACGATCCTAATTGTTATATCTTCGTTCTTTTTTGGGATTTGGGTTATAAAATTTTCGAAATATAACGAACTTTATGGTTCTATTGGAACATTATTAATTCTAATGTTTTATATTTGGATAAACTGTATGATTCTGCTTTTAGGGTTCGAATTGAATGCTTCTATCAGAAAATTAAAACAAAAAAAAGAAAAATAATATGAAAAATTTGATGCTAACTATCGGAGTGTTCTTCTTTGCCTTGACCATGCAAAGTCAAAGTGTAATTGGAAAATGGAAAACAATTGACGATGAAACAGGTGAAGCAAAATCTATTGTAGAGATTTACGAAAAGTCTGGAAAAATATATGGTAAGGTCATAGAAATTCTTCGCGAAAACCACAAAAAAGATGCGTGTGTAAAGTGTGAAGGGGCAAATAAAAATAAACCGATTTTAGGAATGGTAATTATCAACGATCTTAAAAAAGACGGTTCAGAATATAACGGCGGAACAATTTTAGACCCAACAAGCGGGAAAAAATACAAATGTTATATCGCATTAGAATCTGGAGACAAATTAAAACTTCGCGGTTATGTGGGAGTTTCTATAATGGGAAGAACACAATACTGGACTCGAGTGAAAAATTAATTGAAATAATACATGCGAAAATTAGCTTCGATAATTTTATTCTTAGTCCTAGTTTCAAATAGTTTTGGACAATCTAAGAATTCGCCATTACAAATAAGTCATCTTACGGGTGACTTTTATGTTTATAGAACTTTTAGCAATTACAAAGGCACTAAAATTTCTGCCAATGCCATGTATCTGGTTACAGATAAAGGTGTTGTTTTGTTTGATGCGCCTTGGGATACAACACAGTTTCAGCCATTGTTAGACAGTATAAAAGCGAAACATAATAAAGAAGTTGTGATGCTTTTTGCCACGCATTCGCATGATGATCGTGCCGGCGGATTTGATTTTTACAGAAAGAAAGGTGTGAAAACCTATTCGATTAAGTTGACAGATGATATTCTTAAAAAAGAAAAGAAACCGAGAGCCGAATTTATAATTCCAAATGACACAACTTTTACAGTTGGACAGCATACTTTTGAAGTGTATTATCCAGGAAAAGGACATGCATCAGATAATATTGTGGCTTGGTTTAATAAAGAAAAAGTACTTTATGGAGGTTGTTTTATAAAAAGTGCCGAAGCAAAAGATTTAGGGTATTTGGGTGATTCTAATGTAAAAGAATGGAAACAATCGATTGGTAAAGTGAAATCAAAATTTAAAAATCCAGTTTATATTATTGCAGGTCATGATGATTGGAAAAATACGAATTCTTTAAATCATACTTTGGAATTAGTTAATTCGTATTTGGCTCAAAAATCTTCAGGAAAAAAGTAACTTTTTTAATGTTTACTATTCATGTTTTAAAGTCTAAAAATAGTTTAATTTTGTAATTCTAAATAATAAAGAGAAATAGAATGACTGTAACAGATAAAAATATACTGGAGGCTTACTCAAGCTTATTTGAGGGGCTTAGTTTTTCTAATAAGATTGAGCTTATAGAAAGACTGACAAAATCTATTAAAGGTAATAAATCGAAAGAGAATAATTTTTATAAATCTTTTGGAGCTTTTGCATCCGAAAAATCTGCAGAAGAAATTGTTTCTGAAATAAAAGCTAATAGAAACTTTAAGAATAAGGAAATTAAGTTTTAATGGGATATTTACTAGATACAAGTATTTGTGTTTTCTTTCTTAGAGGAAAACTTAATCTTGATAAAATGCTAAAGGAGATTGGTTTGGAGAATTGTTATATTTCTGAAATAACAGTTGCTGAACTACGCTTTGGAGCAGAAAATAGTGATGATACCGTAAAATCTAATAAAGCTGTTGATGTTTTCTTAAAAGGATTAATCATACTGCCAATTTTTGGTTCAATTAAAAGATATGCTTTTTGAAAGGTAAATATTTTTGATTTTTCAAATTCATTTCCGCAATCTTTATAAATATCAACATGTTTTTTATCGAAGTTATTTTACCGCTTTCTTTAGCAAAAACCTTTACATATCGCGTTTCTGAGGCCGAATTCCATTATATTAAAAAAGGGATGAGGGTTGCGGTGCCTTTTGGTAAAAACAAAATTTATACGGCTCTTGTGTTGGATATACATGAGAACGCGCCAACATTATATGAAGCAAAAGAAATTCATCAAATCTTAGATGAAAATCCAATAGCAACCGAAATTCAGATTAAACACTGGCTTTGGGTTGCCAATTATTATATGTGCGGTATTGGCGATGTTTATCGCGGTGCTTTTCCAACAGGATTATTATTGGAAAGTGAAACAATTGTTTCGCATAAACCAGAAGTTCTCGTTAATGATTCAGAACTTTCTGACGACGAGTTTTTGATATATGAAGCATTACAGCATCAAAGTTCGCTTAAGGTTCAGGAAATTGCTTCCATTTTAAATAGAAAAAACATTCTGCCTATTCTTCAGAAATTAATAGCGAAAGATATTATTGTTTTAGAAGAAGAAATAAAAGAAATTTATAAACCAAAATTGGTTCGATATGTAAAATTACATTCGCAATACGAAACAGATCAAGGCTTGCAAGAATTGCTGGAAGTATTAAAAAAAGATAAGCAAAAGGAAATTGTCTTGAATTACTTTCAACTCAGTGCTTCCGAAAAGAAACCTATCACCGATAAAAAATTGGCAGAAGTTTCGGGATGTACTTCGGCTGTCATCAAAACTTTGGTTAAGAATGAAATCTTCGAAGAATATTATTTACAGCAAGACCGAATTACATTTAACGGAGAGAAAACAGAAAAAGAACTTCGGTTAAGTGAAGCTCAGGAAAATGCTTTTGTCGCCATAAAAGAGAGTTTTTTAGAGAAAGAAGTTTCTTTGCTTCATGGTGTAACTTCAAGCGGAAAGACTGAAATTTATATCAAATTAATTGAAGAATATCTGCAGACAGGAAGACAAGTTTTGTATCTGCTTCCTGAAATTGCACTTACAACGCAATTGGTTTCTCGTTTACGACTTCATTTTGGAGATAAAGTGGCTGTTTTTCATTCTAAATACAGTAATAATGAACGTGTTGAGGTTTGGAGGCAAACGCTCGAAAATTCAGAAAAAGCACAAATTGTAATAGGAGCAAGGTCTGCATTGTTTCTGCCTTTTAATGATTTGGGATTATTGATTGTTGATGAAGAGCACGAACAGACTTTTAAGCAGACAGATCCTGCGCCGAGATACCACGCCAGAGATGCAGCAATTGTTTTGGCTAATTTTCATAATGCTAAAGTTTTATTAGGTTCTGCAACTCCAAGTATTGAGACATATTTTAATGCTCAAAATGAAAAATACGGGCTAATTACACTTTCAGAACGTTATAAAAATGTTCGCATGCCCGAGGTTCTTTTGGTTGATTTGAAAGACAAGCATTTCAGGAAAAGAATGACAGGGCATTTTAGTGACCTTTTAATTGAAGAAATTGCAGAAGCTTTGTCTTTGGGCGAGCAGGTAATTTTATTTCAAAACAGAAGAGGATATTCGCCTATAATAGAATGTTTGACTTGCGGTCACGTGCCGCATTGCCAGCAGTGCGATGTGAGTTTAACGTATCATAAACACAAAAATCAGCTTCGTTGTCATTACTGCGGTTATTCTATTGCAAAGCCAACAAATTGTCACAGCTGTTCGAGTATAGATTTGACTACAAAAGGTTTTGGAACGGAACAAATAGAGCAGGAGTTGTTATCTCTTTTTCCAAAGGCAAAAACGGCGCGAATGGATCAGGATACAACCCGGGGAAAATATGGTTTTGAAAAGATTATAGATACATTTAAAAATAGAGAAATCGATATTTTGGTCGGAACACAAATGCTGGCCAAAGGTTTGGATTTTGATAATGTGAGTCTGGTTGGAATTATGAATGCAGATAATATGCTCCATCATCCCGATTTTAGAGCTTTTGAACGCAGTTTTCAAATGATGACGCAAGTTGCTGGAAGAGCCGGAAGATCTGAAAAGCAAGGGAAGGTTGTTATTCAAACCTATAATCCAGATCATAATACAATTCAGCAAGTTACAAACCATAATTATATAGGTATGTATAAGGAACAGTTGTACGATCGACAAATTTATAAATACCCACCTTATTTCAGAATTATAAAACTGACTTTAAAACACAAAGAATTTGAGAAGCTAAAAGAAGGATCGATGTGGCTGTATCAAGTTTTGAGTCAAAATCTTGGAATGCCTGTATTGGGACCTGAAGAACCTGCAATAAGCAGAATCAGGAATGAATATATAAGAACTATCCTGGTTAAGATTCCGAATAACCTGCATTTAGGAAACACAAAAAAAACTATTCAGAAAATGTTGAATAGTTTTGAAGCTGTTGCTCAATACAGAGCTATAAAAGTTGTGATTAACGTAGATTTCTATTAATTGTAAAATTAAGAAGACGTAGAAAGTGCTCTTACTAAATCTTCTTTTTTGTTTCGGCTTAACGGTATTTTAGTAATACCGATTTCAGCAAATTTGCTATTGAAACGCTCTACTTTATCTATATTAATAATATATGATTTGTGTACACGAATAAACTTATCTTTTGATAAGTCATTTTCAAAAGATTTCATTGTAGAAAGAACAAGGTTGCTGTCATCTTCTGTAACGACTCTTACGTAATCTCCAAAAGCTTCAATCCATTTTATTTTTGAAGTGAAAATTTTAAGTTTTTTAAGATTACTTTTGATGAAAATATGTTCGCCTTCTTCTTCTTTGACATCTTTTTTAAGAAGATGCATATCGATAGCCCTTTTAACAGAAGCATTAAAGCGGTCAACGGCAATTGGTTTCTGCAGATAATCTGTAGCGTCGTAGTCGAAAGCTTTCAAGGCATATTCAGCTTTAGAAGTAATAAATATAATCTGCGGTTTTGTTTTTAGTCCGTCAAGGAAGTCAAAACCGTTAATAACAGGCATTTCTATATCAAGGAATATAAGATCAATATTATTTAATGAGATACAGCTTTTTGCTTCAATAGCATTAGAGAAGTCACCGATTAAATGCAAGCCTGGGTGATTATTAACCAGTTTGGCAATAATTGTCCTTTGTATAGAACTATCATCTACAACAACACAGTTTAGTTTCATAACTTTTTAAATTTAGAATAAATTCAGGATAGCAGTAGTAAATGTATTATTTTTTTGGAAAAAAAACTAAAATGAACGCACATTTTTTGTATTATGACGAATAAAAGTAAAAAAGTGTTGTGTATTTAAATATAATGATTACTTTTGCACCCAATTTTAACAAATAAATATCGTATTTATGAATCATTATGAAACTGTTTTCATTTTAAATCCCGTTTTATCTGAGGTTCAGGTGAAGGAAACAGTAACGAAATTTGAAGAATTTCTTACTAGTAGAGGAGCTGAAATGGTGTCGAAAGAGGATTGGGGTCTGAAAAAAATGGCTTACGAAATCCAAAACAAAAAAAGTGGTTTTTATCACTTATTCGAATTCAAAGTAGCTGGAGAAGTTCTAATTGCTTTTGAAACTGAATTTAGACGTGACGAAAGAGTTATGCGTTTCTTAACTGTAAGTTTAGACAAGCATGCTATTTCATGGGCGGAAAGAAGAAGAGCAAAATTAAAATCTACTAAAGCTTAATTATTATGTCTACAATAGAGCAATCTGCAAAAGGAAAAAAAGACGGAGATATCAGATATTTAACGCCTTTAAACATTGAAACTAACAAAACTAAAAAGTATTGCCGTTTCAAAAAATCAGGAATCAAATATATCGATTATAAAGATGCTGATTTCTTATTGAAATTCGTTAATGAGCAAGGAAAAATTCTTCCTCGTCGTTTAACTGGAACTTCATTAAAATACCAAAGAAAAGTTTCTGTAGCTGTAAAAAGAGCTCGTCACTTAGCTTTAATGCCATACGTGGCCGATTTATTAAAATAATTAAAAACTATAGTCGCTGGTTTCTGTTATGCAGAACCTAACTTCTAAAATATAAGGACAACAACATGGAACTTATTTTAAAACAAGACGTACAAAACTTAGGATTTAAAGATGATGTAGTATCAGTTAAAGCTGGTTACGGTCGTAACTTTTTAATTCCTCAAGGATTCGCGCATTTAGCTACACCTTCTGCAAAGAAAGTTTTGGCTGAAAACCTAAAACAAAGAGCACACAAAGAAGCTAAAGTTGTTGCTGATGCAAAAGCATTAGCTGAAACTTTAAAAGCTCTTGAAATTAAACTTACTGCAAAAGCTGGTGGAGAGAAACTTTTTGGTTCTATCACTAATATCGATATTGCTGAAGCTTTAGAGAAATCTGGAAATGCTATCGATAGAAAATTCATCACTAGTGGTATTGTTAAACGTACAGGAAAATACAGCGCTAGCATCCGTTTACACAGAGATGTAATTGTTGAATTACCATACGAAATTGTTGCTGAAAAGTAATAGTTTTAAAATCTATACTGAAATCCCGATGTAAATCGGGATTTTTTTTTACAATAAATAATTTAGACTTTAAGTTATTAAGCCATATACTGCTTATAGCTTACAGCGTAAAGCTTGAAAAGAAATGAAATACGCAAGATTAACAAAAGAACAGTTTGATGAATTGCATGCTGAATTTGCAAGTTTTTTGGCAGCGCAGGCAATTGATAGAAAAGAATGGGAAGAGCTTAAAGTGAATAAGCCAGAGGTTGCTGAGCAGGAGCTAGATGTTTTTTCAGATTTAATTTGGGAAGGCGTGTTAAGCAGGGCAGAATATCTGGAGCATTTTTCTAAAAATCATATCTTTTTGTTTCATTGTTTTGATACCTATATCCAATCAATTGTTTTGAAATCGCTTTCTCCTGAGACTGATTTTTTAACAAAAGAAGGACTCCAATGGTTAAGCGATAATATGTTTACAGATGCTATCGAAATGAAAGTTGGAAAGAAAGTGTTTACAGAAGAGAGAAATAGTTCCATTTTTGAATTGATTAAACAGGGAGCATTTTTGAGCGACGGACAGTTATTTAATCAGATCAATACAATTATCGAGTCATAATTTATTAAAAACTGACTTTTTTACTTTTAAAAAGGCAAACAATTGATTGTTAATTGTTTGCCTTTTTTTTATTTTTTTAACTTTTGTTTAAAGTTTAATTAAAGTTTTACCCCGTATTTATACTTGTTTTTTTTGAATCTTTCAATGTTTTTAAAAATAAATATCAAAATTTACAATTATGATGTATTTGGTCTGGATTGCGAATAATTTGGTCGATAAAATTTGTTGTAATGTAGGATTATACTTTATTTTGTTCTATTTAACACTTTTTGTTGAACTTTTATTTAAGAAATTATTTACGTCTTAATTTTGTTAAAACTGTAGGTTTTTCTGATATTTTCAGAGGTTACAAAGATGTATGTTTTTATTTAAGAAATAAATTATAGGAATTTTATTCTTGTTTTGTGTTTGTGTTTTTTCTAATTTTAAAATACGAAAGTTAAACAAAGTTTTGCTTTAGTATTTTTTCAAAAACATAATGGCTTAAAATAGTTTTTATAAACTCATATTTCAAAGTATGTTTATTGAGATTGAAATTTTTAAACTATAAAATAATTTAATAAATCTGCATATGGAATTGACAATTACTTTCTTCATCAAATTTACTTTAGTTGTTCATTTTATTTTAGCTTTATTATTTATTCTATTAAGCTTACTTCGTCTCAATAATGAGCCTTCTGGTTATGTGATAACTAAATCTAATTTTTTATCTGATATTTTCATTTTTATTTTACCGTTCTTTTTCAGCCCGTTTCGGAAGTTGATAAAGAACCGTAATCTTTTATATTGACAATAAGTATTGTTCAAGTCTTAAGTATCTTATTACAAAAGGTTGTAAAGAATGATTAATCACCTTTCTTTAGAATATTGAACTTAAATATATAAAAAGAGAATTCCCCCAATTCTACGTCAACTAAAAATTTTCATTATGAAAATTAGACCTGCATCAAATCACTCCTCTTGGAAAACTGACTACAATCATTTTTCCTCACAAAAACTGGAACTTTTTTTATCTCTAGATAGGATTTGTTCTCTGGCATATTTCGATATGCCGAATTCAACATAAATTTTTTTAATAAACGTAGTTTAAAGACTGATTTCTTAGTTTTTAAATTTTGATTTAACTATTTGATTTTTAACTGATTGTTTAATTGCGTAGGTGCTTGCACTTACTGCGAGAGGTGTTTTATTGTCCATTTTCTAATCTTCCAAATTATGAAAAAAAATTTTACTTTTTGTAATCTCAAACATCGAATGAGATTATTAGGACTTTTAACTTTATTCTTTTTATGCACTAATGCATTTTCTCAAACTATTTGTAGACCTGTGTCTCAAACAAATAGTGCGGGAGGAGGACTTTTGTGTATAGGAGTAGATGTTAATAATCCGGCCAATGCTTTTGACAGTGCTGGCTTATCTACTTATGCAACCTTAACAAATGGTATTGGGTTACTAGGATGTGTTGCCGAAGAAACAGTAACCTTGAATCAGACGGCGAGGGCCGGTGATCAAATTGCTATTTACTTTGGTACAGGTAATAGCCTGCTGGATGTTAGTTTGTTATCGAACGCAACTGTTCAAGCAAAAAATTCAGGTGCCGACGTAGGTTCCAGAGTATCGTTAAACAGTCCGCTTCTGAACTTAAATTTATTAAGTGGTAATACAGTTGCAGTGGCGAGATACACTTTGAGTGGAGATGCAAATCAAATTCAGGTTCAAGTTGGTGGACTAGTAAGTCTGCTGGTGAACTTAAGGATTTATGATATCCGTTTAGAATTTGCACAGCCAACAGTAGCTGGAGGTTTAACACAAACAGTTTGTGCTGGTACTCCAACTACTCTTACTGCAGCTCCAGCGGCAGGAACTACACTTGCTTGGTATAGTTCAGAATTTTCTACAACCGCATTAGCAACAGGAAATACTTTTACTACTCCTGCATTGACTGCTAATACAACTTACTACATTGGAATCTCAAGAACAGCTGGATGCGAAGGAAATGTTCGTGTACCAGTTGTTTTAAATGTGTCTAATCCCGTTGCTCCAGCAATTAATAACACGGGTCAAAATGTTTGTTCTACGGGAGCTACGCAGCAAACGAATCTATCAGTTTTAAATCCTGTTCCAGGAACTACTTATTCTTGGTATTCTGCTGCAACGGGTGGAACTGCATTAGCAACTGGTACGACTTATTCACCAACGGTGCCTTTAGGGACTACTCCATTTTTTGTAGAAGCATCGATTGGAAGCTGTACAAGTACACGTACAGGAATAAGTGTTGTTTCGACAGCGGTTCCGGAAACGCCTACAGTTCTAACTCAAAGTGTCACAATTCAATCAGGTCAAAATGCGACTTTAAATGCAACAACTTCTGAAGTAGGAGCGCAATTAAATTGGTATGAAACTGCTGCAGGCGGTGCACCAGTGGCAACAAATACAGCAACTTTTACAACTCCCGTTTTAACGGCTACAAAAACATATTATGTTGAAGCACAAAGTCCAAATGGAAGGTGTGTGAGCGCGACTAGAGTACCAGTGATAGTAAATGTTCAGCCAGCATCTCTTGTTGGATGTCTTGAGGCTGGTAGTGAGCAGACTCTTGTAAATGGTTTATGTCTAGCTTGCGGCTTTGAAAATCCAAATAATGCTGTTGATGGAAATCCTGCGACGGGAAGTGGACTTAGTGTTCCTATTGGTTTGCTTACAGGATCTGTTCAGCAGACCTTACAATTTGCAAATCCTGGAAGAGCCGGTGATATTGTAGATGTTGAACTAGAATTTCCAGACGGACTAGCAGATGTCTCTTTAATTGGATATGTTAGTTTAGCAACGTATAATGGAGCGACTTTTAATAATGATAGAACACCAGTAAATAATAGTTTAATTAATCTACAATTATTAAGCGGAATCCGCTACAGAGCTAGTGTAGTTGCTGGAGCTAATTTTGATCGTGTAGAAGTTCGATTAGGTGGCTTAGCAACGTTATTGACGAGGGTCACTATTTATCAAGCTTCATACAGATATAAAGCCCCAGCTATTTCGGGTAATACAACTATTTGCAGTGGACAAACTGCAACAATAACTGCTGCTCTTGCTGCAGGAGAAACAGTAAATTGGTATAGTGCTGCAACGGGAGGACCTTCGTTAGCAGCTACCGCAACATTTACTACTCCTGTTTTAACAGCAGATACAACTTATTATACTGAAATAACAAGAAATGGATGCGTTAACGGCGAGAGAAATCCAGTTCAGATATTAGTTACTGATCCTGTAGCGCCTTCTGTTACCGCTCTTCCATTAAATCTTTGCAGTGGAAAAACTTCTACTTTAACTGTTCAGTCTCCAGTTGCTGGTACTACCTATAATTGGTATGATGCTGCAACAGGTGGAAATTTAATATTTACAGGTACTTCATTTACTACGCCACCATTAGCAACAACTACGGATTATTATGTGGAAGCTGTTATTGGAAATTGTTCCAGTACACGTTTTCAAGCTTCAGTAAATGTTAATCCAGTACCTTCAGTTCCTACGGTAGCTTCTTCTGTAGTTGTTATTCCTTCTGGACAAATCGTGACTTTACAAGTTACGAATCCTGTTGCTGGAGTAGTTTATGATTGGTATGATGCCGCAACAGACGGAACATTCTTATTTACTGGAACAAGTTATACTACACCTGCCTTAACAACTGATACGACATATTATATTTCTGCTAGAAATAACTCAGATTGTGTAAGTACTATAAGGACAGCAATTACTGTTGTTATTACACCAGCAGTTACAATTACATCATGTTTAAGACCTTTTACTCAAACGATCTCAAATAGTGGAGGTTTGTGTGCATTATGTGGAGCAGTTTCAGGTACTGAGGGACTTTCTGTTGATGCGGATTATAATACAGCAACCAGACTTCAAAACACTATTGGGCTAGGAGCTTATGTACAACAAAAACTTGATTTTTCTAATCTAGGATTTGCAGGAGATGTAATTGAAGTTGAACTTGGATTACCAGGTGCTTTGGATATCAGTGCTCTTTCTTATATTTCTTTAGAGAGTTATAATGGAGCAGCAAGTAATGGCGATGGTGGGGCGATAAATAATATTTTGAATGTGCAGCTATTAGGCGGTAATCGATTTAGAGCTAGTTTTATAGCTGGAGCTAATTTTTCAGGAGTTCAAATACGCTTAGGAGGAGTTGTTTCACTTTTAACAGAGTTAGATATTTATGGAGCTTCATTCAAATTTAAAGAAGCGACTATTACAGGTGCCACTGCGCCAATTTGCTCTGGACAGTCAACAGCATTAACTGCAGCGACGACGTCTGGAGGTACTCTTAGCTGGTATAGTGTTCCAAGTGGAGGAACAGCTTTAGCTGCCAATACAAATACTTATGATACAGGTAATTTAACAGCTACAACAACTTACTATATAGAAGAAGTAAGAGGTCTGTGTATTAATAGTGTTCGTCAACCTGTTACAGTTACAGTATTGCAAGTTCCAACAGATGCAGATATTAATATTGCAAGTTCAGTAACGGCTACTTGTGTTGGCGGAGCGGTTTTAGCACCTACGTCGAATATTGGTGGAGCTCAATTTAAATATTATACAGATCAGGTAAAAACAACAGAAATTGTAGATGGAACTACAATTGGGACAGCATCATTTGTAAAAGATGTAGTAACAGGTGTACTTACTATTTCTGGTTTAGCAACTTCAGGTGCTCCATATAATTATTATATAGCAGCTTTAAATGGAGGGACTTGCGAAAATATAAACGGAACATTAAAACAAGTTACTGTTACTTTCCCTTCTACTACTCCTGCGCCAGCTGTAAATGCAGCATTAGTGGGTTGTGGAAGTGCTAATTTAGCAGATGCTATTACAAGTTTTGATGCGTCAGGAAATACAACTTATAAGTTTTATAATGCAGCAGATGTAGAAATATCTGCAGTTGCAGCTGCAAATATTACTGTTGCTGGTGATTACTTTATAACATCGCAAGTAAATGGGGATACTTGTCCTTCTGCGAAAGCGGCTGTCAATGTTACAATTAATGCTTTGCCAAGCGTGGTTGTAACAGATCCTTCAGAATCAGTTGCTATTGGAACAACCGTTCTTTTAGTTGCAACGCCAACACCAACAGGAGCAGCGATTGCATGGTTTGATCCTCAAGGAAACGCTTTAGCAGGACCAGCATTTTCAACAGGACAATTAAACATTCCTGGAGTTTATACTTATACTGTGGTTGTAAGCAGCGGTTCTTGTAGTGCAACTGCAACAAAAATTATAAATGTGATTGATTTGAGCAATTGCCAATCATTGAACGAAAGAGTATATGCAAATGGTCAGTCAGCTGGAAATATACTTACAGGGGGAGTTTCTAATCCTGGAAATGCTATTGACGGAAATCCTCAAACATTTTCAACAATTACAACAGGTTTAGGACTATTGGGTGTTGGTACAACTTGGCAGAATTTAACTTGGCCAGCTAATATCGTAAAAGGAACTCCCGTAACGGTAAAATTAGGATCAGAATACAGTTTGTTAGCTGTTGGTCAAAATTTATCAGTTATTGGAACTAAAGCAGGAGTTGATATTGGAACGATGCAATCTGTATCGGGTTCATTATTAAACCTAATCTCTGGGGATAATACATATGAGTTTACTTTTGTTCCATCAGATGCATCAGGACCTCAAGATTATGACGGAATTAGAATTCAGTCTGCTTCCGTTTTAAGTCTAGCTCAAAATACAAAAGTGTTTGATGCTTATTATAACAGATCTGTTACAAGTGTAACTTGTACTCCAGGAGATATTCAAGATGTATTTTATGGAGCTACAGATATTGGAATAGGAGCGGCTACTGCTTTGGTTGGTGTTAGTGATGCTTTTAATGTGGCAGATAATGATATTTCTACTTTCGCTACAATGTATAGTGGAGCAGGAGTTTTAGCAGCTGCAGATTTAACAGTCCAGTTTAAAACACCATCAGTAATAAGTGATTCTTTAAGAATAGTAATTTCTAAACCAGGAGCACTTTTAGATGTTAATTTACTTACTGGTTTTACTATTCAGCGTTACTTAGGAAATGTAGCTGTAGGAGATCCAATTCAAAATACAAGTCAATTGTTAAGCTTAAGATTATTGCCGGGAAATTCTTTGGCGGTGGTTTTAGTTTCTTCACCAACAGAAATTTACGATAGAGTTAGAATTCGATTTGGAGGAGTTGCGAGTGTGTTAGATTTCTTAAGAGTTCATACTGTAGAAAGAACTGCAAATACAACTGTTACTGGAGCAGATCCTCAAAATAAAATTATAGTTTGTCCAGGAACCGATATTACTCTTCAAATTCCTGAAGATGGATGTTCAACTTATATATGGTATGATGCTGAAACAGGAGGAAACTCAGTTGCTACTGGTCCTACTTTTACAGTTCCGGCAAATTTAGCAGCAGGAATTTATAAATATTACGTACAACCGGTACGTTACGGTTGTGCAACATTTGCAAGAGGAGAAGTAACTGTTGAAGTTAAAGCTTCTGCTCCAATAAATGCTTTAACAGATATTACTTTAAATGGAGGAACAGCAACTTCAGTTTGTTCTGTTTCTGGAAATGTAACATTAGCAACAAGTTTAAGCGGAACACCAGTTGTAACAAATCCAGTTTATTCTTGGTATAGTTTTAATGGAACTACAAGTCAGTTAATTCCAGGTGAGACAACTGCACAGTTAGTAGTAAACGGATTAGCTCCAGGAACTTATACATATTATGTTGGAGTGAGTTCAGATCAATTTTGTGAAACTGCTACTGCAGATAGAAAGCAAATTACTTTCACAATTTTGCCTCCTTCAAATGTAAATGATATTTTAGTAGATGACGTAACAGTGTGTCATAGTTTGCCAGTATCATTAACACCAAGCGCACCAGCTTTATCTAGTCCAGTATTTACTTGGTATTTAGATGCGGCTAAAACACAGCCAATTACAAGTGGAGCAACTATAAACGCTGTTACTTATACGATAGATGCTGCAGGTGTATTGACTGCTGTAGGCTTAACAAAAGCAATGAGTCCGATTACTTATTACGCAGCTGTTTCAAGTACAAACACTTGTGAAAATCTTGCAGGTACATTACAAGATGCAGTAATAATGATTAGTGATCCAAATACACCAACAACTGGTGATGATACACAAGATTTCTGTCAAGCAAATGCACCAACAATTGCTAGTATTCAAGTAAACGAGAGTAATGTTGTTTGGTACGATGCACCAACAGCAGGAAATGTAGTTGCTTCAACTACCGCTTTAGTGAACGGTATTTATTATGCAGCTGCAACAGATGCTGTAACAGGTTGCGAAAGTAGTGTAAGATTAGCGGTAACAGTTACCGTTAATAATCCTGCAACACCAACATTGGTAACAGCAGGAACACAAAACTTCTGTCTGGTAAACGCGCCAACATTTGCGAGTATTCAGACTAATGAAACTAATATTGTGTGGTATACAGCTTTAACAGGCGGAACATTGATTCCGTCAACAACAGCTTTAACTACAGGACAATATTTTGCAGCGATTTCAGATGCAGCTTCTGGATGTGAAAGTGCAGTAAGATTAACAGTTGATGTAATTGTAAATAACCCTGCGACACCTACACTGGTAACAGCAGGAACACAAAACTTCTGTCTGGTAAACGCGCCAACATTTGCGAGTATTCAGACTAATGAAACTAATATTGTGTGGTATACAGCTTTAACAGGCGGAACCTTGATTCCATCAACAACAGCTTTAACTACAGGGCAATATTTTGCAGCAATTTCTGATCCAGTTACTGGTTGTGAAAGCGCTTCAAGATTAACAGTTGACGTGATTGTAAACGATCCGGGAACTCCGACATTGGTAACAGCAGGAACACAAAATTTCTGTCAGGACGATGCACCGACGTTTGCGAGTATTCAGACAACTCAAAGTAATATTGTTTGGTACACAGCATTGACAGGCGGAACAGTTATTCCGTCAACAACAGCCTTGACAACGGGACAGTATTTTGCAGCAATTTCAGACACCGCTGCTGGTTGTGAAAGTGCAGTAAGATTAACAGTTGACGTGATTGTAAATAACCCTGCAACACCAACATTGGTAACAGCAGGAACACAAAATTTCTGTCAGGACGATGCACCGACGTTTGCGAGTATTCAGACAACTCAAAGTAATATTGTTTGGTACACAGCATTGACAGGCGGAACAGTTATTCCGTCAACAACAGCCTTGACAACGGGACAGTATTTTGCAGCAATTTCAGACACCGCT
>NZ_MRCQ01000016.1 GCF_002304005.1 Flavobacterium sp. ACN6
ATACACAATGCACTTTGCGACTTCGCGTGATTTATTTCTTCTAAATTTCAAATGTTTATGTTGAGAGTTTTTTTTTAAGCTTTTTTAACTTTAGTCAATTTCACGCAAAGTCGCAGAGTCGCAAAGTTTTTTAGCTGTGTGGTTTTTTAATATGCAAGTAAATTAAAATAGGCCCCTGTTTCAAATTTAAGTTTAACACAATACACAATACACTTTGCGACTCTGCGACTTTGCGTGATTTATTTCTCCTAAATTTCAAATGTTTATGGTGAAAGCTTTTTTTAAGCTTTTTTAAGCTTTAGTCAATTTCACGCAAAGTCGCAGAGTCGCAAAGTTTTTAGCTGTGTGGTTTTTTAATATACAAGCAAATTAAAATTGGCCCTTGTTTCAAATTTAAGTTTAACACAATACACAATACACAATACACTTTGTGACTCTGCGACTTTGCGTGATTTATTTCTCCTAAATTTCAAATGTTTATGTTGAAAGTTTTTTTTTAAGCTTTTTTAACTTTAGTCAATTTCACGCAAAGTCGCAGAGTCGCAAAGTTTTAGCTGTCTGGTTTTTTAATATACAAGCAAATTAAAATAAGCCCCTGTTTCAAATTTAAGTTTAACACAATACACAATACACTTTGCGAATCTGCGACTTTGCGTGATTTATCTCTTCTGAATTTCAAAAATTTACGCATAAATAAAATATTTAATATAAGGTTTTTCTGTAATTTTGAAAAAAAAAAATAAAATGACAGAAAATGAAATTTCATCAATAGTAGTTGATGTTTGCTATAGAATACATGTAAAACTTGGACCGGGATTGTTGGAATCAGTCTATGAAGCAATATTATATCACGAATTAGTAAAACGAGGATTAAATGTTGAAAGACAAAAGCCACTACCAGTCATTTGGGATGGAATATCTTTAGATATTGGATTTCGAGCGGATTTAATAGTAGAAAATAAAGTAATATTAGAAATCAAATCAGTTGAACAAATTATTGAGGTTCATGGCAAACAAGTTTTGACTTACCTTAAAATCACAAAAATGAAATTGGGATTACTTATTAATTTTAATGTACCTATTATTAAATTAGGTATAAAAAGAGTCGTCAGTAATCTTTAACTTTGTTTAAAACAAAAATTATGCAATTCAGAACTCAAATCCCAATTTCAAAAAGTAATTTTCCAATCGAATATAATTCGAAAATACTTTCTGTGGGTTCTTGTTTTGCAGAAAACATGGCTGCCAAATTTGACTATTTTAAATTTCAAAATGAAACCAATCCATTCGGAATTATATTTAATCCTGTTTCGATAGAGAAATTATTTAAACGAGTTTGTGAGCAGGATTTTTTTCAAGAAAAAGATGTTTTTTTTCATAATGAATGCTGGCATAGTTTCGAAGTGCATTCGGATTTAAGTAATTCAGACAGACAAGAATTATTAGAAACACTAAATAAAGCAATAACTGAAACGTATAAACAACTAAAAGAAGCAACTCACATTATAATCACTTTAGGAACTTCTTGGATTTATAGAAATATTGAAAGCGAAGAAATAGCAGCCAATTGCCATAAAGTGCCTCAAAAACAATTCTCAAAAGAATTATTATCGGTTGATGTAATTCAGAAAAGCATTCAAAATACAATCGATTTAATTCAAGCTTTAAATTCCAATATCAATTTCATTTTTACCATTTCGCCGGTACGCCATATTAAAGATGGGTTTGTAGAAAACCAGCTCAGCAAATCACATTTGTTTACGGCATTGCATTTCGTTCTGAATACTGAACACGTAAAACGGAACACTGAATACTTTCCTTCCTACGAAATCATGATGGACGAACTTCGCGATTATCGTTTTTATAACGAAGATATGCTTCATCCCAATCCAATCGCGATCGACTATATTTGGAAGCTTTTTAGTGAAAATTATATTTCGCAAGAAAGTTTTTTAACAATGCAGGAGGTTGACGAAATTCAGAAAAGCCTTCGACACAGAAGTTTTAATCCCGAATCGGAACAACACAAAAAATTCCTGGCTAAACTCGAGCTGAAAATTAATTTGTTAAGAAAAAAACTGCCTCATATTTCATTTTAATTCCAGTTGTATATTTTAATCTATTTAAGGAATTTTCCTATTTTATTTGTATTTTTGTTTTTCTTTTAAGAAAACAAGAACATTTTGAATCGCCTAAAACTTTTTGCAATAAAAACTGATTTAAAAAGTAAAAATAGTTGAAAATGAAACCGTTAAAATCAAAAATGGGATTACCCCGTATTGTTTATATTGGGAATGAGGAGCCAGAGCTTAAATCTTTACAACTTGGCAGTCATGAATCGAACGAATTAGATGTATTGTATTTAAGGGATGATGAAAATATTAATAAATACATTATTTCCTTTAATCCTGACTGTATTATAACTACTGGAAATTCGTCTGAAGAATATCCCAATCTAATGAATTTGTCAATAGATATAAGGAGAAGATGGCTGAACTTACCGGATTGCAACAAGGAAGAAATTGGTGAAATGGCCTATAATTGTGCGATGAATTATATTTTATCGTCTCAAACACATGATTTAATTTCATTTTTTACACCAATTTACAATACAGGAGAAACACTTCTTCGTACTTACGAATCGATAAAAAAGCAGACCTACATCAATTGGGAATGGGTGATTGTTAATGATTCTACAGATGATGGAAAAACTTTAAAAATTGCCGAAGATATAGCTGCTCAAGATTTAAGAGTAAAAGTATATGATTTTAAGGAAAAGTCAGGAGGACTAATTGGAGAAGTAAAACATCGTGCAGCATGTATGTGCAATGGAGACTATTTAGCAGAACTGGATCATGACGATTATTTAATGCCCGATTGTGCATTAGATATAGTTGCAGCATTTAAAAAATATCCAGAAGTTGGATTTGTTTATTCAGATTGCGCAGAGATTGACGAAAACTGGAATTCCTTAACTTATCAAGATGGATTTGCTTTTGGATATGGAAAATATGAAAACCAGTTTGTAATGGGGAAATTGATGAAAGTCTATATTTCTATGAATATTAATCCAAAAACAATACGCCATATTGTTGGAGTTCCCAATCATATCAGGGTCTGGAGAAAATCTGTCTATCATGAAATTGGAGGACATAATAGAAGATTGTCAATTGCGGATGATTATGAATTATTGGTAAGAACTTTTCTGTCGACTAAACTAATGAGAATCCCCAAAATTGGTTATCTGCAATTTATTTACTCCAATCAAAATGCAGCAAATACTCACGATACAGCACGTGCAGATATCCAACGCAGAGTTCGCTCTATAGCGGGCTTTTATAATCAAAAAATAAAAGAACGTTTTGAAGAGCTTGGCGTAACAGATTGGGCTTATGAAGAAAATCCAAACAATCCTTTGTTAACCGAAAGCAGATTTGGAAAAGAAGAAGGATATGTAAACCTGATCGATCTTTAAAAACTAAGTATTTAAAATTACTTTATGAGATAATTTAACAGGAAAAACTTAATTAAAAATTTTGCTTTTCATTCAAACAACAATGAAATTTTAGAATAATTGCGCATAATTATGTAAATTGTTAAGGTTTAAAATTGACAATTTTGTAAACTGTATAAGTACAGCCTTATAAAAACGCAGCTTAATCTAATCGTGTTTTATTGACGTATGAATAAAAAACCAATTTATTTTCTTAAAAAAACACTCCGTGTGCTCCTTTGGTGCGTGGTTTCTATAGTTGCACTTTTATTACTTGTTATCGTATTAATTCAGGTTCCATCCGTTCAAAATTTCGTTAAGGATAAAGCGATCACGTATCTGCACGATAAAATAAAAACCAAAGTTACCCTGGATAAAATTTTAATTAAATTTCCCAAAGATGTAGTTCTTGAGGGTTTCTATTTTGAAGATCAAAAAAAAGATACTTTATTGGCTGGTAAGCGATTAGAAGTCGATGTAGATCTTTTTAAATTGATTAGCAGCGAACTCGAAATCAATTCGGTTTCACTTGAAAATGTAAAAGCTAATATTTCAAGAAATAAAGAAGGCGTTTTTAACTTCGACTATATCATTAAAGCATTCGAATCGAAAGAACCAAAAGTAGAAGATCCTGATGCTAAGCCTTTCAAAATTTCTGTTGTAAAAGTAAACCTCGATCAGGTAAAATTTAATTTTAAAGATGATTTCTCTAAGAATGATATTCGCGTAAATCTGACTCATTTTGATACAAAGTTTAATAAATTCGATCTTGATAAAATGGATTTTGATATTCCAAACATCAATTTGAATGGATTAAAAGTAGTTTTGGATCAAGATGTGGTCGAGAAAATTGCTGAAGCTTCGGTTAAAACCGTAGATACGATTTCGAAACGACCAGATTTCAAATTGGCATTAGATAAAATCACGTTGTCTAAAATCGATATTTTATACGACAATAAAGACTCAAAATTAAATTCAGGTATTCGTTTAGGAAACTTAAACTTGGCTGTAAACGAAATCGACCTTAATAAACAGCTTTTAGATTTTGATACTTTCGAAGTAAAAAATCTAAGCGGGAATTTAAGATTAGGAGCACAAGACAAGCAAATTAAAGCTCCAGATTTAGATTCAACAGCAATAAAACAAGCAGGCTTGAAAGTCAAATTAAAAGATGCTAATCTAGAAAATATCGCTTTTAAATTTGATGATATGCAGTCCAAACCAAAAACAAAAGGTTTAGATTACAGTCATTTAGATTTGAGTAAATTCAATTTTAAAGCCGAGACATTATATTATGCAAACGATACAATTTCTGGAGCTATAAAAACGCTTACCGTAAACGAAAAAAGCGGCTTGCAGATTCAGGATTTAAAAACAGATTTCTTTTACGGGCCAAAAGGCGCGTATTTGAATAATTTGTATCTAAAAACACCGCAAACTCTTGTAAAAGATAAAATCAAAGCTGAATATAAATCGCTGGAAGCGCTGCAAAAAGATCTTGGTAATATTTCAATTGATGCCAATTTAAAAGAGTCAAAAATCGGTTTTAAAGACATTTTATTATTTGTACCAGATTTGCAGAAAACAAATCCGTTTAAAAGTAATCCAAATGCAATTTTGTATGTGGATAGCCGTGTGAGCGGAAAAGTAAAAGATCTGAATATTTCAAAATTTGAAATGAGCGGCATTGGTGCTACAAAAGTTTCCCTTTCGGGGAAAATCACCGGACTTCCAGATGCGCAAAAAGCATATTACGATTTAGATATTAAAAAGATTTCGAGCACGGCAAAAGATATTAATATGTTTGTGCCTGCGGGAACAATTCCCAAGAATATTCAACTGCCTTCGCAATTAAATCTGCAGGGAAAATTTAAAGGATCAGTTCAAAATTTCAAAACCAATTTAGCTTTAAACAGCAGTTTTGGAAATGCAAAAGTTGATGCTTTATTTGATCAGCGAATCAAAAAAAGGGAAAAATACGATGCAACTGTTTATTTACTTGATTTTGATTTAGGGAGATTGATTAAAAACGATTCAATTGGAAAAATTACGCTTAAAGCGAAAGTAAAAGGAAATGGTTTAGACCCTAAAACAGCCAATGCTGCAATTAACGGATTGGTCCAAAAAGCGGTTTTTAATCGATATATTTATAAAGATCTGGCTTTAAAAGGTAATATCGAAAACGGATCTTTTGCAGTAAAATCTGGAATGAAAGATCCAAATCTTAATTTTGATTTAGTTGCAAGCGGTGATACAAAACAAAAATATCCAACCATAAAATTAAAATTAAACCTGGATATTGCCGATTTAGAAAAACTAAATCTGCATGCTGGCCCAATGAAACTTCGCGGTAATGTAGATGCGGATATTGCGAATAGTAATCCCGATTTCTTAAACGGAAAAGTATTTTTGTCTAACATTCAAATCTTGCAGGATGCTGAACCAATAGTTTTAGATTCTATTCGTGTTTTGGCTTTTGCCGACAAAGACAGAAATTCGATCAAAATTTCGTCTCAGTTCTTAAAAGCTGAGGTAGTAGGGAAGTACAAGCTGACGACTTTAGCAAATTCTATTCAAAAATCATTATCAAAATATATTGATCTTCAAAATCCGAAAGTAAATGCAGAATCTGATGAGCAGAGATTAGCATTCAAATTAAAAGTAGACAATGATCCTGTTCTTTTTAAATTATTACCAAAATTAACTGGATTAGAACCATTTACAATAAATGGAAAATACAATAACCAAACCGATTCTTTGGAAGTAAAAGGAACGATTCCGAGAATTGTGTATGCCGATAATACTATTTCTGACGGAAGAATCAATATTGAAGCCAAAGAAAATGCGCTGGAATATTTGGTTTCTGTTGCGACTATAGAAAGCGGATCGCTAAAAATTCCGTTTACAAGTTTGTCTGGAAAAGTAGAAAACAATGAGCTTACATACGCTTTGGAAGTAAAAGATGCCAAAGAAAAACAACAATATTTTATTGCCGGAAACTTGAATCATGAAAATGCTAAAAACATTTTCAAAATCGATGCAGAGAATTTCGTTTTAAATTATGAAAAATGGAATGTTGATCCAGAAAATGCTGTTGAATTTGGAGATAAAAGACTTTATATCAATAAATTTTATTTGAGCAATGCCGGAAACGAATTAAAAATTCAATCGCAGGGAACTGAAAATAACGCGCCGCTTCAGGTTGATTTTGTCAACTTCAAGATTGAAACCATTATGAATATGGTCAAAAAAGACGAGTTATTAATGCAAGGTTTGATCAACGGAAATGCTTTGGTCGAAAACGTAATGACAAGCCCAACTTTTACATCAGACTTAAAAATTGATGATTTTACTTTTAAAGGCGAAAAAGTCGGCGACTTAGAGATAAAAGTAGACAATAAAACTGCCAATACACTTGCAGCAAATGTAGCTTTAAGTGATGAAGGAAATGATCTAAAATTAACAGGGGAATATAAATTAGATGCTGGAAACTTTGATTTTGATGTTGCAATCAATAAACTGAATATTAAAAGTATCCAAGGTTTCAGCATGGGGAATATAACCGAAGGAAAAGGGTTTTTATCAGGAAACTTTAAATTAACTGGAAATACCTCGGCTCCAAAAATTAATGGGGAATTGAATTTTAATGATGCCGCTTTTAGGGTTACGCAGTTGAATTCGTACTTTAAAATTGGAAAAGAAAAAATCACTTTTAATAATGAAACCATTTCATTTGATAAATTCTCTGTTTTTGATGAAAATGATAATGAACTGTATGTAAATGGATCAATCCAGTCGGCTGATTTTGTAAAGTATAATTTTAATCTTTTGGTAGAAGCAAATGATTTTAGAGCTATAAATTCTAAAGCGGCAGACAACGATTTGTTTTACGGCGACTTGTTTTTGGATACCAAACTAAATATTAAAGGAAATTTAGATAGTCCAGTTATTGATGGAACAATCAAAATAAATAAAGAAACCAAATTCACGGTGGTAATGCCGCAATCAGATCCTTCGATTGCTGATCGTGAGGGAATTGTGGAGTTTGTTGATGAAGATAATATGTATCTGAAACAAACGGTTGACATGCAGAATCAACTCGATCAATCGGAATTAAAAGGATTGGATGTAAATGTTGCTATTACAATCGATAAAGAGGCAGAACTTACTTTATTAATTGATAAAGGAAATGGCGATTATTTGAAATTGCAGGGAGAAGCAGAATTGGTTGGTGGAATCGATAAGTCGGGTAAAACAACTTTGACTGGTAAATATGAGTTTTCTGATGGCGCTTACGAAATGAATTTTAATGGAATCAGAAGAAAATTTGATATTCAAAAAGGCAGCTACATTACATGGAATGGAGAGCCAACAATGGCAAATTTAAATATTACGGCAATTTACAAAGTAGATGCTGCGCCAATTGATTTATTAGGCAATCAGTTAAAAAGCGAACCGCCGAGTGTGCAAAATACATACAAACAAAAACTTCCTTTCCAGACTTTATTGAAAATGAACGGCGAGTTGATGAAGCCTGAGATTTCTTTTGGAATTACTCTTCCAGAAGGAAATTACAATGTTGCCTCGGATGTAGTTGAACTTACGCAGACAAAACTAAAACAATTGGAACAAGATCCTGCCGAATTAAATAAACAGGTTTTTGCCCTTTTATTGTTAAACAGATTTGTTGGTGAAAATCCATTTTCAAGCGAAAGCGGCGGGGCAAGTGCAGAATCTTTTGCCAGACAAAGTGTGAGTAAAATACTTTCGCAGCAATTAAACAATTTGGCAGGAGAATTGGTTTCGGGATTTGAAGTGAACTTTGACTTAGAATCAACAGAAGATTACACGACTGGAACTATGGAAAATAGAACCGATCTTAACGTTGAAGTTTCTAAAAGATTATTGGATGACCGATTGAAAGTAACAGTAGGAAGCAGTTTTGGTGTGGAAGGGCAGGAACGTGCCAATGAAGAAAGTACCAATATCGCTGGAGACGTTGCTTTAGATTATCAACTGACAAAAGACGGAAGATATATGGTTCGTGCCTACAGAAAAAACCAATATCAAGTGGCCGTAGAAGGTCAGGTTGTTGAAACAGGAGTTGCGTTTGTTATTACAATGAGTTACAATAAGTTTAGAGAACTTTTTCATCGCAGTGAGCAGGAAAAAGAAATGATTAGAGAAGAAAAACTAAGAAAAGAAAAACAAAAGCAGAAAGAAAAGGAAGAAAAAGAAAAGCCAGAATTACAAAATCAAGAGGAAAAACAAATTGAAGGAAATGAACAGAAAACATAGACATATAAGACAATTTTATATAAAGTGTATGGCACTGTTTTCCTTGATTTTTATGGCAGGATGCAGTAATACAAAATATCTTCCAGAGGGCGATTTGCTTTATGTTGGAGGTTCGGTTACCGTAAAAGATTCGCTGATGAAAAAGAAAGATCGTAAAGCGCTGGAAACGGAACTGGAAGGTTTACTAAGACCAAAACCTAACAAACAAATTTTGGGTTTACGACCTAAATTATGGATTTATAATTTGGCTGGCGAACCTAAAAAACAAAAGGGAACACGATATTGGCTCCGAAATAAAGTGGGAGAAGCGCCCGTTTTATTTAGCAAAGTTGATCTGGATTATAACGCATCGATTTTAAGAAATTTTGCAGAAAACAGAGGTTATTTTAAAACCCGTGTTAGTGCCGATTCGACTGTTCGAAATAAAAGAGTAACTGCAGAATACACCGTTACTCCGAAAAAACAATACATCATAAAAAGCGTTACTTTTCCAGATGACTCTTTAAAAATATCAAAAATATTAGCAAGAAGCAGTAGAAGAAGTCTTTTAAAAGTTGGAAAGCCGTACGATTTAGATTTGATCAAAGCCGAGCGTGAACGTCTTGATGCACGATTAAAGGAAAAGGGATATTTTTATTTTAATCCCGATTATTTTTTGGCTAAAGTCGACAGCAGCAAAGGCGACCATGAAGTAAAAATTAGAATTGTTATAAAAGATGATACGCCTTCTAAAGCATTAACATCATACAAGATTGATAAGATTTTTGTGTATCCAAATTATTCTCTAACAAACGACAGTGCAGTTTACAGAAAAAGAAATATTACACAATACAAAGATTTTACGATAATTGATACGGCAGAAACTTTTAAACCAAGAGTTTATGATCGAACGATTTACTTTAAAAAAGGAGATTTATATAATAGAAAAGATCACAATTTAACTCTAAACCGATTTGTGAATCTGGGAACATTTAGTTTTGTAAAAAATGAATTTAAGCCGTCTGATTCTATTCCAAATGCTTTAAATTCCTATTATTATTTAACCTTGCTTCCTAAAAAATTTATTCGTGTTGAGGTGATAGGTAAAACCAATTCAGCAAGTTACACTGGAACAGAATTAAACTTAAATTGGAACAACCGAAACTTTTTTAGAGGTGCAGAATTATTTACAGCTTCGGTCTTTGGCGGTGCTGATTTTCAACTTGGCGGGGTAAATAAAGGAAAAAATATTTATAAACTCGGAGGGGAAGTTAGTTTGACTTGGCCTAGATTTATTACGCCTTTTAATATAGAAGGGAATAGTGAATTTGTACCAAGAACCAAAGCAACTTTGCGTTACGAATACCAAAAAAGAACACAATTATATGCGCTGAATTCTTTTAATACTTCTTTTGGCTATTTATGGAAAGAAAATATTCGTAAAGAACACCAGTTGAATGTTATTGATGTGACCTATGTGAGTCCGAATCATGTCACGGCAGAATATTTAGCCGATATAGAACAAGATGAAGCACTAAGAAGAGTAATCGAAAAGCAGTTAATTTTTGGCCCAACTTACAATTTTACTTATACAAACACGATGCAGAAGCGTCGAAAAAATACAATCTATTTTAATGGTGAGCTGGATTTAGCGGGAAACATTACAGGATTGGTAACAGGCGCAAGTTATAAGAAAGATAATGTGAAGACCATTTTTGATGTTCCATTTAGTCAATATGTAAAAATCAAATCCGATTTCAGACATTATTTGAAGCTTGGAAAAGAAAGTGAATTAGCGAGCAGATTGATAGTTGGAGCTGGATTCGCCTATGGAAATTCAAATACGCTTCCGACATCAAAACAATTTGTTGTGGGAGGAACTAACAGTATTCGAGCCTTTAGAGCAAGAACGTTAGGCCCTGGTAGTTATGTTATTCCGCCAACAACAAATAATAATTATACGCCAGACCAATCAGCAGATTTAAAGTTGGAATTCAACACAGAATATCGAGCTAAATTGTTTAGTATTGTTCGTGGAGCGGTATTTGTAGATGTGGGAAATATTTGGCTTTTAAATGCTGATCCAGATAAACCTGGAGCCGAAATTTCAAAAGATTTTATGAAAGAACTTGCCGTTGGAGCAGGTGTCGGTTTACGTTTTGATTTGTCATTTTTAGTCTTGAGAACAGATTTAGCTATTCCGCTTCGAAATCCTGCATTGCCAGATGGACAACGCTGGGTACTTGATAAGATTGATTTTGGAGACAGTTCTTGGAGAAAAGACAACCTGATTTTGAATATTGCTATCGGATATCCTTTTTAAAATTATTCGCCACGAATTCACTAATTATCACAATTACAGGAATGCTTAACTTGAATTTATCAAATTTTAATTTGTGAAATTGTAAAGATTAATACAAAAGAGATTAGCTAAAATTCACGAATTCTTGGCGGAAAAAACTAAAAAAAGAAGTAAATTGCTCTTAAATATTTAACTAGAATGCAAAACTTACTCAAAAGAATTATAGGTGTCGGTGTCATTGTTTTACTAATTGTGCTCGCTTTTAAATATTGCGATTTCAAGAAAGAAGATGATTCTACAATCGATTATAATACCAATTTAATTCAGCAGCAAATTCTTAATGTTGGAAAATTGGTTGTCACCGAAGGTCATTTTTCAGAAGTGATCACCTATAAAAACCAACAGAAGTATTTGATGGATATGGTTTCTTTTGAGAAGAAAGCATTAGTTGTTGTAAATGCCAATGTTACGGTTGCTTACGATCTGCATCAAATGAAATACGACATCGATGAAAAAAATAAAACGATTACGATTTTAAATATTCCCAAAGAAGAAATTACCATAAATCCAGATATTCAGTTTTATGATGTCGAACAAAGTAAATTAAATCCGTTTACAGGAGATGATTACAATAAAATCAACAAATCAGTAAAAGCCAATCTGGCAAAGAAAATCGAAAAATCTTCCTTAAAAACAAATGCCCAAAATAGATTGATAAGTGAATTATCAAAGATTTTAATTTTGACGAACTCTATGGGATGGAAATTACAATACAACGGAAAAACTATTGAATCAGAAACGGAGTTGAACCAAGATTTGAAATTGTGATTTTTAGAGGTTCAAAGGTTCAAAGGTTGAGAGTTACAAAGGTTTTATCGTAATCTTGTCATCCTGAGGAACGAAGGATCACACTCGTAATTCGACAAAGATTGATAAATTTCTGTACGGAGTTTCTAGTGTGATCCTTCGTTCCTTAGGATGACAAAAGGGGTAAAAAAACTTTGCGACTTCGCGTCTTTGCGAGATTAAAAAATCCCCGCTTATCGGTTTATAAATCTGCGTGAAAAAATCTTCGCGCCCTAGTGCCTTTGCGGCAAAGAATGATCAAAAATCAAATTCAAACCACTAGCAATTAGATGTGCAATCTCAGGACGTCTTTCCTTCAATTTATCCAGATAAACCAATACTTCCTGTAAAAGCTGTTTCTCATCAGAATCTTTTAAAAGTTCTGCAATTTCAATACTCAAAAGCCAATCATTAGAATGGTTGTTTTTCAGTTTTTCAAAAACAGGCTGAAGTTCATTTTTAGATTCTTTGGAGTTTCTGATATTGCGAACAGATGCATATAAAATCTCCAATTCATCACGTTCATCGGTATGTTTTGCTTTAATAGTTTGAGTTGTTGGAACAATATTTATTAAGTCAAAACTATTTACGTCCGCTGGGCCAGAGAATGCCGAAATGACTTTTTTACCTATAGCCATATCATAATTACCCCAGTCTGGTTGAAACAAAATAGTTTCTCCCTGCGTTACCGTACAATTTCTAAAACTGATTAAAATGATTTCGCCATGCAGATTTCTAGAACCAGTAATAATTTCTCCTTCTACAATAATATTGCCTTCAAATTCCAGTTTTACGGTTTCATTTTCTACAATGCTGTAAGCCTGTAAATCTTTCGGACTCATATCTTCAATCGCAAGATTAAAACCTTTCAATTTTCCAATCGGACTTCCAAATCCGTGTGGATGAGTTAAAGTTCCGTGGCCGACTAATTCTTTTTCGCGGTAAGAAAGAGCCGTTTTTCCAGTTGTTTGGATATAAACAGGTTTTCCTTCATCTTCAATTACATTGGTAAAAACTCCAGAAATTTGTAAACCAGTACTCAATTCAATTGTTCCTAAAGCATTGGAGTGAATTAATTTTTGGATTCCTGAAAGACCTCCAGTTCTTAAAGCCATTTTATTTGCAAATTCTTCTAAAATCAAACTCAAATGAGAAAAAGTTGGCGTTACATACAATTGAGGCTGTAACTGCGTAATATCAAAATTCTGATTTGCAGCCGAAATATCGTAAGGGATTTTCTTCACATTTTCCGTCATGCACCAAGCACTTTCTCCAATTGAAGAAAGCAGTCCTGCACCGTAAATTTTTGGATCTTCAACACTTCCGATCAAACCATATTCTACGGTCCACCAATGCAAATTTCTAATTTGAGCCATTTCAGATAGTTCACCCATATCATTTTGTAAATCGGCAACTGCTTTTTCGGCTGCGTCAATTTTTTCCTGCGGCGTGTCTTCGGCTTCTTTTAAAATTGAAAGCAGACGAATCGCTTCATACATTTGATAATCTTTGTGAGACGAAATCGCTTTACAGCCAATTTCCCCAAACCGTCTTAGATATTCGGCATATTCAGGATTGGCAATAATAGGAGCGTGGCCGGCACCTTCATGAATGATATCTGGCGCGGGCGTATATTCAATATGTTCTAACTGTCTAATGTCTGAAGCAATAACCAAAACATTATAGGCTTGAAACTCCATAAATGCATTTGGCGGAATAAAGCCATCGACTGCAACTGCTGCCCAGCCAATTTCGCTTAGAATTCGGTTCATGCCATACATGCTCGGAATAGAGTCAATCTCGATTCCAGTTTTGCGTAAACCTTCCAAATAAGAATGGTGCGCCACTTTAGAAAGATAATCTACATTTTTACGCATCACATATCGCCAAACCGCTTGATTAATAGGTGTATAATCACTATAATCTTGAGGTTTGATAAATTGCTGTAAATGTTTAGGCAATCTTTCTAATAACGGATTGGTTTCAATATTTGGATTCATTTCGAAAACGTTGTAGATTAGAATGTAAAATTACGAATTTAGACCGCTAATTTTTGCTATTCTTCACAATATTTTTATTCGAAAGTGAATTTTATTGCGTTTTTGTAAGTTTTTAATGAAAGGAAGAATTTGGACTTTTAGCAGTCATTATTATCGAAACTCACTCTTTCCATTGTGTTTTTATAGTTTTCAATTTCTTTCTTGGTCATTGAAGTTTCTTTTAGGTCAACCTTTAACTGCTTTTTAGTGTCAGGGCTGATCCATAAACCAGAGAAAGTATTTCCTGTTTTCTTTACAATTAAGACACCGCTGAAACCATGTTCAACCATTACAAATTCATTTTCAGCTTTTTTGTTCTGCGTAGGATAGATTTGAATCCATTTGCTAGATTTATCGTAGCGATACATGGAGGCAAACATTAAATCGGCCGTACAAGGATTCTCTTCTGTTTGAATATAAAGCGTTATTGGTATTTTTCCATCAATAGTTCCTTTGTATAAATTAGAAACTGGAGCTTGAGATTGTGCGTTTAGATGAGTAAAAAAAGAGAAACAAATTAGAAAGAACAGGATAACTTTTTTCATTTTAATGATTGATTTTTGATAGTATTTGGATCAATCAAAATTATTTAATTTAAAATAGTTTCCAACTTTAATGTCAAGTATTTTAAGATTTACCTGATGAATTTCTTAATTCATTTTCAGCATTTCTAAAATACTCGATTTTGTGGCTGAACATAAAAGCCATATTTGTGGCACGCATTTTAGCTTCTTCGGTAATTGGCCCTGCAAACTGTGAATCTATTGTTGAATTAAAAATTGCAATCCAGCGGTCAAAATGAGTTTGATCAACAGGCAATTGTTTGTGCGGCGGAAATGGCGTTCCAGAATAAGCGCGTACATCAAACAAAATAGTCTGCCAGAAATTATACATTTTTTGTAAATGAGGCTCCCAGCGATCTTGCAGTTTATCATTAAAAATTGGACCAATAAGATCATCTTTTCTAACATTGTTATAAAAGCTGTCAACCATTTGTTTAATGTCTTCTATCGTGGAAATATCTTTTAGCGCTGCCATTTTTTTTGTATTTTAAAAGTAGAATGCAAAAATACGTTTTAACTTCTTTTTTATTTAATGATATTTATCATTCACGAAATAATTACCCAATTAACTGTGTAAACAAATCCTGATTATCATTTAAATATTGAAACTCAAAACCAAATTCGGTCATTTTCATTTTGATCGACATAATATCTTTTTTGTTTTTCAATTCTAATCCTACAACAACAGAACCTACTTCTCGGCTGTTTTTCTTAGCAAACTGAAAATAAGTAATATCGTCATCTGGGCCTAAAATGTTATTTACAAATTCTTTCAAAGCTCCTGGACGCTGCGGAAACTGAATCATAAAATAGTGCATTAAACCTTCATAAAGTAGAGAACGTTCTTTTATTTCGGCCGTTCTTTCGATGTCGTTATTACTGCCGCTTACGATGCACACTACATTTTTGCCTTTTATTTTTTCCTTATAAAAATCCAAAGCAGCAATGGTCAAAGCACCAGCAGGTTCAACGACCATTGCTTCTTCATTGTACAAACGTAAAATTGTCGTGCAGACTTTTCCTTCGGGAACCAAAATAATGTCTTCTAGATTATAACGGCAGATTTCAAAAGTTTTATCTCCGACTTGTTTTACTGCAGCGCCATCAACAAATTTATCGATCGTTTTTAAAGCCGTATTTTTATTTTCTTCAATTGAAGTTTTCATCGAAGGAGCACCTTTTGGCTCAACGCCTATTATCTTAGTATGAGGACTTAAATGTCTAAAAACCTCAGATAATCCAGACGCCAGTCCGCCGCCGCCAATTGGAACAAAAACATAATCGATTGGTTCTTTAAAACTTTCCAGAATTTCTAATCCAACTGTTCCTTGTCCGGCAATTACTTTTTCATCATCAAACGGATGAATAAAAGTTTTATGATTTTTGATGGCATCTGCGGTTGCCGAAGCATACGCATCATCAAAAGTATCGCCCGTTAAAACAATTTCAACAAAAGATTTTCCGAATAATTGAACTTGTTTTACTTTTTGTTTTGGAGTAGTTTTTGGCATATAAATTTTGCCTTTTATGTGCAGCAGATTGCAGGAATAGGCAACCCCCTGCGCGTGATTTCCAGCACTCGCACAAACAATTCCGTTTGCTTTTTCTTTTTCGTTTAACGAAGAAATCTTGTTATAAGCGCCTCTAATTTTATACGACCGGACAATTTGTAAATCTTCTCTTTTTAATAAAATAGTAGCATCAAATTCGTCTGAAAGATTTAAATTTTGGGTTAGAGGTGTAGCGGCAACCACATCTTCGAGCTGCTTTTTTGCATTAAGTACTTCGTTAAATAGATTCATGTTGTTTGTTTTTGCTGCCACGAATTACACCAATTTTCACTAATTTTAGTTTAAGTTAAAAAAATAATTCGTGCTAATTCGTGTAATTCGTGGCTATTTTTTAGTTTTTCTAAATAAAAAAACCTCCCGATGTGGGAGGTTCTTATAAATTATATTTTACTTATTTATATAACACTCCGCCATTACTGCTCAATTGCAATAATACTAATAATAGCGATCATAATGTTATTAAAATTTTTCATTTTTCTTTGTTGAAAAACAAATGTATTAATTATTTTTTGAAGAAGTCAATAACTATTTTAACTTTTTCTAAAAAACTGAAAACTGCCACTGTATACTACTTTTTAACCGGCGGATATTGAGCTAAAATTTTATTTACAAATTCAGCTACTTTTTGATCTTTCTTGTCAATGTTTCTGGTTAGAGTTCCTTGACCTTCACCTTGCCAGATCATTTCTTTCTTTTTTGCGTCGATTAAATCGATGTAAAGCGTTCCTTCTGTAGAAGTAGAAACCATTGTTTGGTTACCGCCATACATCATCCACGGATTCCAACCCCAGCCCCAGCCATAACCCCAGCCAGCACTAAATTGGTTTACATTTACCTGTTCTCTTGATTTGGTAAAAATATTTACCAATAAATCGGGATTTTCACTTTTAGTCAGACCTTTCGCCTGCATTTCTGCATCAATTGCGTGCAGGATACGTCTTTTATCCAAATCAGAAATTTCTACTTTGTCAATTCCGGGCTTAAAGAAAGCATAAGTCTTGTAAGGCGCAAAATCGACCGTTTTGTCGTAATCAGAATATACAGTAACACTGCTGCAGGATGAAAGAATCAACAGCAGTAAAATCGGAATTAACTTGAATGTTTTCATATTATTAGAAATTTAATGTTCTTGTTTGTAATTAGTTTATCCTAAAAAACAACTTAATTTTTCTGTCATCCTGAGCGAAGTCGAAGCCCCATACGTTTTCGTTAGCCTTCGACTTCGCTCAGGATGACAATTTATTTTATTATAAAATCCTTTAACTAAAGCAGACTTTCATCTACAATATTAGGTAAAGTTACTTTTAATAATGGCTCAACTTCCATTGCTCTTTTTATGGCAAAAACAGCACCCTCATTTCGAGCCCAGCTTCGTCTTGAAATTCCGTTATTAACATCCCAGAAAAGCATTGATGCTAAACGCTTTGAAGCTTCTTTAGAACCATCAAGAACCATACCAAATCCGCCGTTTATAACCTCTCCCCAGCCAACGCCGCCGCCATTATGAATAGAAACCCAGGTTGCTCCTCTAAAACTGTCGCCAATTACGTTTTGAATAGCCATATCGGCTGTGAAACGAGATCCGTCGTAAATATTGGAAGTTTCTCTGTAAGGCGAATCTGTTCCAGAAACGTCATGATGATCACGGCCTAAAACAACCGCTCCAATTTCGCCTTTTGCAATGGCTTGGTTAAATGCTTCTGCAATTTTAACTCGTCCTTCTGCATCGGCATAAAGAATTCTGGCTTGAGAACCAACCACCAATTTGTTCTCCTGCGCACCTTTAATCCATTTAATGTTATCCTGCATTTGCTGCTGGATTTCATTTGGAGCAGTTTTAGACATTTCTTCTAAAACCTGACTCGCAATCAAATCTGTTTTTTGTAAATCTTCTGGATTTCCAGACGTGCAAACCCATCTAAAAGGACCAAAACCGTAATCGAAACACATTGGTCCCATGATGTCCTGAACATAGCTAGGGTATTTAAAATCGATATTATTCTCCGCCATTACATCAGCTCCTGCACGTGAAGCTTCCAATAAAAAGGCATTTCCGTAATCAAAAAAGTACGTTCCTTTTGCAGTATGTTTGTTAATTGCTTTGGCTTGACGGCGTAAAGATTCCTGCACTTTTTCTTTAAATAATTCAGGATTGTTGGCCATCATTTCGTTGGCTTCTTCAAACGAAATTCCAGCTGGATAATAACCTCCCGCCCACGGATTATGTAATGAAGTCTGGTCTGAACCCAAATCAATTTTGATGTTTTCTTTATCGAAACATTCCCAAACATCAACCACATTTCCTAAATAAGCAATCGAAACTACTTCTTTATTGGCTTTCGCCGAATTGACTCTCTTAACCAATTCTTCTGTCGAAGTTACGATTTCATTAATCCAGCCTTGTTCATGACGAATTTTAGTGATTTTCGGATTTACTTCGGCGCAGACCGTAATACAACCTGCAATATTTCCTGCTTTTGGCTGAGCGCCAGACATGCCGCCCAGTCCTGAAGTTACAAAAAGATTTCCTTCAGGATTTAATTTTATTTTTCTGAAACCATTCAAAACCGTAATCGTAGTTCCGTGTACAATTCCCTGCGGGCCAATATACATATAACTTCCCGCCGTCATTTGTCCGTATTGTGAAACGCCCAAAGCATTCATTTTTTCCCAATCGTCAGGTTTGGAGTAATTCGGTATAACCATTCCGTTAGTTACCACAACTCTTGGTGCTTCTTTATGCGAAGGAAATAATCCCATCGGATGTCCTGAATACATCGTTAAAGTCTGCTCATCCGTCATTTCAGACAAATACTGCATCGTCAATAAATATTGTGCCCAGTTTTGAAAAACAGCTCCGTTTCCGCCGTACGTAATCAATTCATGAGGATGCTGCGCCACGGCATAATCCAAATTGTTCTGGATCATGTGCATAATCGCTTTTGCCTGTAATGATTTTCCTGGATATTCGTCAATTGGTCTTGCGTACATTCTGTAATCCGGACGTAAACGATACATATATATACGACCGTATTTTTCTAATTCTTCTGAAAATTCAGCAATTAATTCGGTATGATATTTTGGATCAAAATAGCGCAATGCATTTTTAAGAGCCAGTTTTTTTTCTTCTGCCGAAAGAATTTCTTTTCGTTTTGGCGCGTGATTAATCGCTAAATCGTACGCTGCCTTTGGAGGTAATATAGAGGGGATTCCCTGTTGTATTTGTTCTTTGAAAGTCATTTTTTTTATTTTAGATTTTAGATTGTTGATTTTAGATTTTTTTTCAATCCGAATAAATCAAACGTCTAAAATTATTGTATGTTTAAATTATGTCGCTCCGCTGGAGCTAAAATTCTGGATGCTAATTTTATTTCGAGACACACTTTTCTAAAGACATTTCACTCCTACGGAGTTTTTCTCAGCCTTGGAAAGGCGTCATATTTCTAGAAAGCAAAATCGTTCCGTTCAAAAGCTCCAACGGAGCGAAACATTCCGAATCCAATTGGATCTTAATTTTTAATTGGAATTTGGAATTTAAGAATTAGAATTTATCAATTATCAAATGCCACATTCTCTAATTAAAAAACTAAGGATAACGGATATCCGACCTATGATAGGATTTGTGGATCGTAATCCTAAATTTTCTTGAACGAATATCCATATATGATATTTTAGATTTTAGACTTAGATTGGAATTTGGAATTTAAAATTTGGAATTTAATTTAAGAATAAACCTCTTCATTAACACAAAATGGCATTTTTCTATTTTCAGAAAGTGCTATAATATTTTGTGCGGCACAAACTGCCATTCCGTTTCTAGCTTCGTATGTTGCAGAGCCAATGTGTGGCAAAACACAGCAATTTGGCAGCGATAATAATGGGTTGTCCTGCTTCATGGGTTCCGGATTGGTAACGTCAAGCCCAGCACCCCAGATTATATCATTAGTCAATGCATAATATAAATCGTCTTCATTATGGAACTTTCCTCTTGCAGTGTTGATGAAAATAGCATTGGGTTTCATCTTAGCAAAAGTTTCTTTATTAAAGAGTTCGTTGTTTTCTTCGGTATAATTAGAGTGAACGCTCAAAACATCACTTTGTGCAAGTAACGTTTCAAAATCTACATATTGAGCATCAAGTTCTTTTTCAGCATTTTCATTGTGGGAGCGGTTGTGGTAAATAATGTTCATTCCAAATGCGGCTTTACATTTTTGAGCCATTTCAAAACCAATTCTTCCCAAACCAAATATCCCTAATGTTTTTCCATAGAGTTCCTGCCCTAAATTGGCTAAGGCATTAAAAGTTCCCCATTCGCCGTTTATAATTCTTTTGTGATTATAAAATGACTTTCTGGCAACACTCTGCATCAATAAAAAAGCAGTATCTGATGTGGCTCTGTTTAAAACTTCAGGTGTATTTCCAACGGGGATTTTTCTACTATTGGCCGATGGAATATGAACAGAATCATATCCTACAGAAAATAAAGCGATCCCCTTTAAATTAGGACACTGCTCAAAAAAAGCTTCATCCAAATTACTGGAACCAACATTAAGAAGCGCATCATTTTCCTGACAGATTTTGATGAATTCCTCTCTTGATAAAACATTCTCTGTTGGATTTACGGTAAGATTGAAGCCTTTTTCCTGCAGTAGTAAAAGTCCAGCTTCTGGTATATTTTTAGTTATAAAAATGTTCATTTTGTATTGTTTTTGACCTATTGGATAATTTGTAAAAAAAATTAAACACATAGAAATATAGATTTTTAATGCTTTAAAAGATTGCAAAAAGGAAACTAGTTTCTCTCACATACTATCTTTGTTTTGACGAGTGAAACGTCTTCTACATTTCTATTGTCTATATTTCTATGTGTTAAAAAAATTATGCAATATGTATGTTTACAATGGTTTGTTTATTCGCCCTGTTTTTTTATCATATCCGTACGGGCAGTGACGGCAGCCGCTTTTACAGCAATATCCTCTTTTTAAGTGGTGTTTTTCGGTAAAGCATTTATAACCTTCGGGTGTATAATAAAAATCTTCGCCCTCGATTAATTTATTTTCATTACTTTGCTCTTTCATAAAACTGCTTTCGGTCGTATTTTTATTTCTTAAAAATCAAAAATAAGTATTTGATTATGATTTTAGTGAAATCTAATAATTTTATATCTACAAATTTATAAATTTTACAGCCAATGTTTCTGATTGTTGCTAAATATTTAATTCCGAAAGGATATCGTGGAATGGCTGTATTTCCTTTTGTTTTAATGAAATATGATTTTGATAAATCGAACGGAACTTTTGTAAATCACGAAAAAATTCATTTAAAGCAACAAATAGAAATGCTGATTCTTCCTTTTTTTATTTGGTATTTTTTGGAGTATTTAATTCGGCTGCTACAATATAAAGATAAAAATCTGGCGTACCGAAATATTAGTTTTGAAAGAGAAGCGTACGCTAAAGAAACCGATTTGGATTATTTAAAAAACCGATCTTTTTTTCAGTTTCTGGATTACATCAAATTAAAATCAAATCAATTTTGAACCAACAAATTCATATCAATTTTCCGAATGCTGTTTCTTTGACGATTAAACGGGAAGATCTTATTCATCCGTTTGTTTCGGGAAATAAATTCCGAAAATTAAAATACAACTTACTTCAGGCGAAAGCCGAAAACAAAGAAACCTTACTGACTTTTGGCGGTGCATTTTCCAATCATATTGCTGCGGTGGCGTATGCGGGAAAAGAGCAGGGTTTTAAAACAATTGGAATAATTCGCGGAGATGAGCTTTTTGATAAAATAGAAGAAAACCCGACTTTGAAATTTGCTCAGGAAAACGGAATGCAATTTGAATTTGTTTCGAGAGAAGCATATCGTTTAAAAAGCGAAACTTCATTTTTAGAAAAGCTAAAAGACAAATTTGGCGATTTTTATTTAGTTCCTGAAGGCGGTACAAATGAACTCGCAGTAAAAGGCTGTGAAGAGATTTTGACCGATGAAGATGCCGACTTCAATTACGTTTGCTGTGCAGTTGGAACAGGCGGTACAATTTCTGGATTAATTAATAGTGCATTGCCAAATCAGAAAATTTTAGGGTTTCCAGCGTTAAAAGGTGACTTTTTAACCGATGAAATTCGTATTTTTGCAAAAAAAGATAACTGGAATTTAATTTCTGACTATCATTTTGGAGGTTATGGCAAGGTAAATTTGGAATTAATCGAATTTATTAATTCTTTTTTTGAAGAAACAAAAGTGCCCTTAGATCCAATTTATACAGGAAAGATGGTTTTTGGCGTTATAGATTTAATCAGCAAAAATTATTTTCCTGCAGATTCAAAAATTTTACTCATTCACACCGGCGGATTGCAGGGAATTAGCGGGATGAATATAAAATTGAGGCAGAAAAAATTACCAATACTAAAAACGAATGATTAAAAAAATTGTATTGCTCTTCACTATATTAGTTTTGGCAAGCTGTTCGTCTAGCAAACCAGCTATTGCAACAACTAGAAAAGCGGCGGCGGTTCAGAAACCGCGAGTGGCGGCGACTAAAAAAACTACTCCGGTTAAGCCAATTGGCAAAAATTACCCTTCTACAAACAATACAACCGAGGTTATTCAATCTACTTCAAAAACAGTTGTAACCAGCGATTTAATTAACAATTATGTTTTGCAATTTAAAGACATTGCAATGGGAAACATGAAGACATACGGAATTCCGGCGAGTATTATTTTAGCTCAGGGAATTTTGGAATCTGGTGCGGGAAGAGGAGATTTGGCTGTTGATGCTAATAATCATTTCGGAATTAAATGCCACAAAGAATGGCTGGGTGAAAGTGTTCGCCACGACGATGATTCTGCTCAGGAATGTTTTAGAAAATATCCGCAAGCTTCAGATTCTTATAGAGATCATGCTTTGTTTTTGGTTGGCAAAAAAAGATATGAGACTTTATTTACTTATGAAAAAGACGATTATAAATCTTGGGCAAAAGGATTGAGAGCGGCAGGTTATGCTACAGATCCTAAATATCCCGATAAGTTAATCAGCTATATTGAACGTTACAATCTGCATCAGTATGATTGTCTGGTTACGGGAAGAGATTATGCTCCGATCAATAAAACGGCTCCAACTAGAAGTTCTTCATCCGTTGCGAATTCAGATCCCAAAATAAATATGAATTCATACGATCCAAATTCATATGAAGTTCAAAAAGGAGATACACTATATTCCATTTCAAAAAAATTCAATTTATTGGTTGATGATTTAAAGCAAAAGAATAATTTAACCGATAATGCAATTTCAATTGGACAAAGGTTGAAAGTGAAATAAGTTTTCAGTCTCAGTGACAGTTTTCAGTTTTGAAAAAATTAATCTAAAATCCAAAATAAGTTTTCAGTTTTATAATCTAAAATCTATCCCGACGCTTCGGGACTAAAATCTAATATAAAAATGTTATATAAAAGAAGTAGTCAGCTTTTTGCTGCAGCAGAAAAAGTAATTCCAGGAGGCGTAAATTCACCCGTTAGAGCATTTAAGGCGGTTGGCGGAACTCCGATTTTTGTAAAAAGTGCCAAAGGGGCTTATTTATATGATGAAGACGGAAACAAATTAATAGATTACATCAACTCTTGGGGGCCAATGGTTTTGGGTCATGCTTATCAGCCTGTTGTTGATGCGGTAATCGAAAAAGCAAAATTGGGAACTTCATTTGGAATGCCGACTGAACTGGAGACAGAAATTGCAGCTTTAGCCGTTTCTATGGTTCCAAATATTGATAAAATTAGATTTGTAAATTCAGGTACAGAAGCTTGTATGAGCGCGATTCGTCTGGCTCGCGGATTTACAAAAAGAGATAAAATTATAAAATTTGCCGGCTGTTACCACGGACATTCTGATTCATTTTTGATTCAGGCGGGAAGTGGTGCTGTTACCTTCGGATCTCCAAATAGTCCAGGTGTTACAGAAGGAACTGCAAAAGATACTTTATTAGCAAAATACAATGATTTAGAGAATGTAAAAACTTTAATAGAAGCTAATAAAGGCGAAATCGCAGCAATTATTGTCGAAGCAGTTGCTGGAAATATGGGTTGTATTCCGCCTCAAAAAGGTTTCTTAGAAGGTTTAAGGGAATTGTGTACAGCAAACGGAATTTTATTGATTTTTGATGAGGTAATGACAGGTTTCCGTTTAGCTCGCGGAGGAGTTCAGGAATTGTATAATATCAATGCTGATATTGTAACTTTTGGAAAAGTAATTGGAGGAGGACTTCCAGTTGGTGCTTTTGCAGCCCGCGAAGAAATCATGAATTATTTAGCACCGCTTGGTCCGGTTTATCAAGCAGGAACATTATCTGGAAATCCGCTAGCGATGGCTGCCGGATTAGCAATGTTACAATCGTTGAATAATGATCGTGAAATTTTTACACGTTTAGAAGAAAAAACGGCATATTTAGAAGCAGGAATTGACAGGGTTTTAAAAGCAAATAATCTTGTTTTCACAATCAATAGAGTAGGTTCTATGATTTCTGTTCATTTTGATGCCAATCCAGTTGTAGATTTTCAAACGGCTGCAAAAGGAGATAACGAAACGTTTAAGAAATTCTTTCACGGATTATTGCAAGAAGGGATTTACATCGCCCCATCTGCTTATGAAACTTGGTTTATTACAGATGCTTTGACATACGAAGATTTAGATTTTACAATTAATGCTATTGATAAAGTTTCGAAAACATTCTAATCTAATAGAAAAATAAATTATAAAGGCTCACTTTTACTAAAGTTGAGCCTTTTTTATGCAAGAATTTTATTAGTTAATAAAAAGTTAATATGATTCGGTGTAGTTGTATAATTGTAAGTAAAATTTATTTTTGTTTGAGAATTAACCACTAAACCAACACTAAATGAAGAAATTTTTCATTTTATCTTTACTAGCCAGTTTTACGCTGTTTCCTTCCAAACAATTTGCCCAGAGTAAAAAGAAAAAAGATCAAAAAGAAGTTCCGGCACCTTTGCCAGAAAAGAAACCAGAAACTTCTATTAAGGATTACAATAAAGTAATTACTAAAGATGCTGTTTCAGACGACGGTCTTTTTACGGTTCATAAAGTCGATAAAAAATACTATTTCGAGATTCCGAATAAATATCTAAACAAAGACATGCTTTTGGTAAGCAGGCTTGCAAAACTGCCTTCTAATTTAGGAGGAGGTTATGTAAATGCAGGTTCTGAAACTAATGAGCAATTAATTATCTGGCAGCGTTTTCAGGATAAGATTCTCATCAAATCAAAATCATATAATGCAGTTGCCAATGATACACTGCCAATTAGTATTTCGGTAAAATCAAATAATTATGAGCCAACATTATATGCTTTTGATATTGTTGCTTTTAGCAAAGACTCAGCAAATACTGTTATTGATGTTACAAAATTTTACAATACAGATGTAAAAGCAATCAGTGGAATTTCAGCAGAAATGCGTGAAACTTATAAAGTAAAAGGACTGGATGATTCGAGAAGTTTTATTAATTCGATGAAAAGTTTTCCGATGAATATTGAAGTGGTTCAGGACTTTACATACAATGCATCGAAACCGTCAACGCTTGAACAATCAGAATCGATAAGTATTCAAATGAACCAATCGATGGTTTTACTGCCAGAAGTTCCAATGAAACCAAGGTTAGCAGATTCGCGTGTGGGATGGTTTACGGTGAGTCAATACGATTACGGAAGCAATGAATTAAAGTCTGACCTTAAAACTTATATTCGCCGTTGGAGATTGGAACCAAAAGATCCAGAAGCGTATAACAGAGGAGAATTGGTAGAGCCGATCAAACCAATTGTATATTATTTGGATCCTGCGACACCAGAAAAACTAAAAAAATATATTAAACAAGGAATTGAAGAGTGGCAAAAACCTTTTGAAACAGCTGGATTTAAGAATGCCATAATTGCAAAGGATGCGCCGACAAAAGAAGAAGATCCAGATTTCAGTCCAGAAGATATTCGCTACTCTGTAATTCGTTATGTAGCAAGTACGACACGAAATGCGGTTGGTCCAAGCGTTTCAGATCCTAGAACTGGAGAAATTATAGAAAGTGACGTTATTTGGTATCACAATCACTTGCGTTCTTATAGAAATAGATATTTACTAGAAACTGGTGCAGCAAATCCGTCAGCACGAACTTTGCAGACCAGTGATGAAGAAATGGGAGAAATGATGCGAATGGTAATTGCTCATGAGGTTGGACACGCATTAGGTTTTCCGCATAATATGGGAGCAAGTTGTGCATTTGATATTGAAAGCTATAGAAATGGTGATTTTACACAACAAAACGGAATTGCGGCAAGTATTATGGATTATGCGCGTTTCAATTACATTGCACAGCCTGGTGATAAAAATATTCGTTTTATCCGTAAAATGGGAGCTTACGATCATTATGCCTTAAATTGGGGATACAGAGTAATTCCAAACGTGAAATCTCCTGAAGCAGAAGTGCCAACGCTGGATAAATGGATACTAGACAAAGCAGGAAATCCAATTTATAAATTTGGAAAACAAAGCAGCTCTTTTGATCCAACATCGCAGACAGAAGATATTGGGAATAATTCGATGAAAGCGAGTTCCTATGCATTTAAAAATTTAGAATTTGTTGCAGTTCATTTAAACGAATGGACAAGCAGCGCGACCAATAATTATGAAGATTTAGAAGAATTATACAAAGAATTACTGGATTGCTGGAGCCGATATGTTGGGCATGTTGTAACAAATGTTGGAGGAGTTTATGAAAATTCCAAAAAGCCAAATCAGGCAGGAAGTGTTTACGAAGTAGTTGCAAAAGCAAAACAAATTGAAGCAATGAACTGGCTTCAGAAAAATGCTTTTGAATCTCCAACTTGGATTGTAAACGTAAAGACATTACAAAACACAGAATTTTCGGGTTATACAGAGAAGTTTAGAAATCTGCAGGTGAGACAGCTGAATAATTTAATGAGTTTAGGGAGAGTTGGAAGACTGATGGATAATGAAATCCTGAGCGGTGATAACTATAAAGCTTTAGATTTCTTTAAAGATCTTCGTAAAGGAATTTGGAAAGAATCAAGTTCAGCTGCAAATGTTACAGTATATCGCAGAAACTTACAGCGTGCCTACATTGACAGAATGGGCTATTTGATGACAGAAGAAATTAAACCAACTGATCGATCTACAGTTTATTACAATGTATCTCAATCTGATTTGAGAGCGCTGGTAAGAGGAGAATTGACAATGTTGAGAAAAACGCTCGCTGCCGGAAAAGCTGCAGCAGTTAATACAGAAACAAAATATCATTATGAAGATTGTATCAAAAGAATTGATTTGATATTGAATCCGATTAAATAGTAAAAACAAGAAAGAGGCTTTTAAGGCCTCTTTTTTTATGCAAGAATTAGATTTTTTCTTTTCTGTGCTCTTTCATTTTTTCTCTCGCTTTATCTTTTTTCTCTTCTTGCAAAGTTTTCCATTTTGTGTATTGGTCGGCTTTTAAGATCGATTTCATTTTAGCGTCGTTTGCTGCAACTTCGTCTTCCATTTGTTTTTTGAAAGCCGCTCTTTCTTCAGCAGTTGGCTTTGTATTACTGTCTTTTTTGTCTTTGCGAGCCTCTCTGAATTTTTCCGCTTTAGCACTTCTATCTGCCAATAATTGTTTTACTTGTGCTTGCTGATTAGCATCCAGACTCAATTCAGTTGTTAGTTTTGTTAACTGTTTTTCATTGCGCTGCTCAGGAGTTAATTTTTCTCTCTTTTGGCCGCCGTCTTGTGCAAAGCTTGCTACTCCAACAAATAACAAAGCTGCGATGATTAATTTTTTCATTTTTTAAGTTTTTTTAATTGTTTATAGGAATAAGACTTTTTTAAATTAATTAGGTTTAATTCGATTGTAAGAATTATAGTTTATTTAACAAAACGAATATTGGTTTGTTAAAATTACTTAACTTAGTATAAACTATACTAATCAACTTAAAATAGCGATGAATTATGAGTTTAGATAATGTATTAGGCATCAAAATAGCCTTTTTCTCTACCCAGCCTTACGACAAAGCATTCTTCAATAAATACAATTCTGACTTTGGTTTTGAATTGGATTTTTTTGAAACACAACTCAATCCGCAAACCGTTATTTTAATTGAAAAAGCTGAAATTGTCTGCGTCTTTGTAAACGATATTGTGAATGAAGCGGTAATCAAACAATTAGCAGAAAAGGAAGTAAAAATTATTGCACTGCGCTGTGCCGGTTTTAATAATGTCGATTTAGAAGCAGCGAAAAAATATAATTTAAAAGTCTGTCGTGTTCCTGCATATTCTCCTCAGGCCGTTGCAGAACATGCGATGGCAATGATTTTAACTTTAAACCGAAAAACACATAAAGCCTACAACAGAGTCCGCGAACAGAATTTCTCCCTAAACGGATTATTAGGTTTTGATCTATTCGGAAAAACAATTGGAATCATTGGAACAGGAAATATCGGGAAAGCTTTCGCAAAAATCGCTTTAGGTTTTGGCTGTAAAGTCTTAGCGTATGATATTGTTACAAATGAAGAAATGATAAAAGACGGCGTTTCTTTTGTGAGTTTAGAAGAGATTTTTAAATCGAGTGATATTATTTCGCTTCATTGTCCGCTAAATGCCCAAACAAAACATGTCATTAACAAAGATTCCATTGCTTTAATGAAAGACCACGTTATGATTATCAATACAAGTCGCGGCGGATTAATTGAAACAGCCTGCGTAATCGAAGGTTTAAAAGAAGGCAAAATAGGATATTTAGGAATCGATGTTTACGAACAGGAAGAAAAGCTGTTCTTTAGAGATTTATCTGCAGATATTATTCAAGATGATGCGATTCAGCGTTTAATGAGTTTTCCGAATGTCTTGGTTACAGCGCATCAGGCATTTTTCACCAATGAAGCTTTAACGCAGATTGCTTTGGTTACGTTTAATAATATAAAATCATTGCTTACGCAAAATGATATTGAAAACAAAGCTGCTTTATTAGTTTAAATAGATTTGAATTAAAAACATAATCTTAAGAATTAAAATAAAAGAAATTATGAAAAAGAAACTTTTAATAGTCTTGGGAATACTAACAATATATTCCTGTCAGAACAAAGAAAAAACGGATTATAAAAGTATCATTAAAACAATCGCCGAAGATACATTGTCAAAAACCGTTGCGGGTACTGCTGACGTAAGTGACGCGCCGGCAAAAGAAGATAAAGCAGTTGAAGTAATTCGAAAACAATTAAATGTTTTATTAGAGAAAGATCTGCCGGCAATGACAAAAGATGATCGGTTTTTCTATTATGAAGCTTTTGATTTGAATAATGATAAAAAAGACGAATACCTTGTCGGTTTTTCCAATCCGTATTTCTGCGGAAGCGGCGGCTGTTCGGGATATATTTTAAATAATGATGGAAGCGTAATAAATCGTTTTACCGTAACCAATTTTCCTATTTATGTAACCACTTCATCAACTGAAAAATTTTATGATCTTATTTTTGAAACTGGAGGGAAATTTCATCTCTTAAAAATGAAAGGTGGAAAATATCCTTCAAATCCTTCTGTTCAGGAAAAATGGAAAGGCGAGGTTCCGAAAGAAAGTACTAAGGTTTTAGATATTCAAGGAAAGAAATTAGAGAAGTATGCGTTTTAAAATATTCAAACCTGACCAGTTTTAAAACCGGTCGGGTTTGAATATTTGATAATACAACTATTTTTTTAAAATTTTAGAAAGTGTTTTAGGATTTTGTCTATTATCCCAAAATGCAATTATAATTAATTCTTCACTGGTTATTTTATAAAAAATATTGTAATGTCCTAATATTGATCTTCTAATATCTGGAAAACTGGTTTTAATGTAGATTTCAGGATTACTTGCCAGAAATTGAACCCTTTCTGCTATTTCAATAATTAGTTTCTTCGAATATGTTGCAGATTTATTTCTTTTGTTCCAGTAACTTAATATTTTTCGTCTTTGTAAAACTGCAGTTGTAGTCCAAATTATTTTGACAGCCATTCTAAATCTTCTTTGTCTAAATCTTCTTGTGAAATAACTCTTCCATATTTTATATCTTCTTCACTTTCTTTAAGCATATCTATTTCGTATTCCTCAAATTGATAAACATCAGAAGCATCTGTATTTTTTAGAAGGTTTCTAATTTTTTCTAATAAAGTAACATCTTCAATATTCTTGAGCTTATCAAATATCTCTAATTTTATTTCTAAAGTGCCCATAATAATATATTTTAAAAATCAAAGTTATGCAAATTATACGAAAAAACCCGACAGGTTTTTAAAACCTGTCGGGTTTGAATATTATAATCAATTTTGGAATTTGGAATTTCCAAAAATTGGAATTTTTAAAAAATTTACTCCACCAATTCCACAAATTTAAACTCACCTTCAACAGCGACTTTAGTCAAACCATGTTTAGATAAGTTTTTCATAGAGGCATCCCATTTTTTACCGCTTAAATTCGCAGTAATTTTTAATTGCTGCAGATCCATTTTATTTTCATTTCCTTTCAATAAATCTACGATAAATTTTTCTTCATCAGAAAGTTCAATCTGAGCTTGTTTTTTCTCCGGACGCATTTGCGGGAACAATAAAACTTCCTGAATCGATGCATTGTTTGTTAAATACATAATCAAACGATCCATTCCAATTCCCATTCCAGAAGTTGGAGGCATACCATATTCAAGGGCTCTTAAGAAATCCTCATCGATAATTCCGTTTGCTTCATCATCACCTTTTGCAGCCAAACGCATTTGATCTTCAAAACGCTCACGCTGATCAATTGGGTCGTTTAATTCAGAATATGCATTTGCAATTTCTTTACCACAAACCATCAATTCAAAACGCTCTGTAAGATCTGGATTGTCTCTATGCTCTTTACATAAAGGAGACATTTCTTTTGGATAATCTGTAATGAAAGTTGGCTGAATATAATTTCCTTCGCATTTTGCTCCAAAAATTTCATCGATTAATTTTCCTTTACCCATTGTATTATCAACGTCAATTCCCATGCCTCTTGCAGCTTCGAATAATTCTTCTTCGCTTTTTCCAGAAATATCAAAACCAGTAAAATGTTTGATAGAATCTGTCATTGTAACACGTGCATAAGGCGCTTTAAAGTTGATTGTGTGCTCGCCAAAAGTAACCTCGCTGGTTCCATTTACGGCAACTGCGCAATGCTCCAGCAAACCTTCAGCAAATTCCATCATCCAGTTGTAGTCTTTATAAGCTACATATATTTCCATTGCAGTAAATTCAGGATTATGCGTTCTGTCCATTCCTTCATTACGGAAGTTTCTAGAAAACTCATAAACACCTTCAAATCCACCAACAATTAGTCTTTTTAAATATAATTCATTCGCAATACGCATGTAAAGCGGCATATCAAGCGAATTATGGTGCGTGATAAAAGGACGCGCAGCAGCTCCACCAGGAATTGACTGCAAAACTGGAGTATCAACCTCAAGATATCCAGCGTCGTTAAAGTAACCACGCATTGCTGTAAATAACTTTGTACGTTTGATAAAAGTTTCTTTAACCTGCGGATTAACCGTTAAGTCTACGTAACGCATTCTGTAACGTAATTCAGCATCGTTAAACGCATCATGAACGTTTCCTTCTTCGTCTACTTTTGGTAAAGGAAGCGGACGTAACGTTTTACTCAAAAAAGTAAATCCGTCAACACGAATACATTGCGCACCCACTTTTGTAGTAAACAATTCTCCTTCAATACCAATAAAATCACCTAAATCAGTTAATTTTTTAAATACGGTATTGTATAAAGTTTTATCATCACCTTCACACAAAACATCGCGGTTCACGTACAATTGAATACGTCCTTCGCTATCCTGCAATTCAGCAAAACAAGCTTTTCCCTGATCTCTCACGCTCATCAAACGACCCGCAACGATAACCTTCTTACCTTCTTCAAACGACTCCTTTATTTGCTTAGAAGTATGATTTACAGGAAAAAGATTAGCTGGATAAGGATTGATTCCCAGACTGCGTAAGTTTTGAAGTTTTTCTCTTCTGATGATTTCTTGTTCTGATAATGCCATTTTGTGCTCTTTTTTTAAGTGTGCAAAGATAAAGAAAAGAATGTAGAATTTAGAATGCAGTTTTTAGATTTTTTAAAGCAGCAATTTATTGGGTTTCAATCACCTCCTGTCCCGCTATCCGCTTGTATCTTTTCCTTGCTAAAGAAGCAAGAAAAAGGATACCGCTTCTATCGGGGCTACGTAGAAGTTTTAGTTTTCAAAATACCTTTAAGTACGTATATATTGTTTTTGTAAGAAAAGCAGAAATATGTAAGAAATAGAGTGAGAAAACGCAGTATCTTAGCAGCTCATAATCTCAGAACCTTCTCAAAAAAATGAAATACAAACTAATCTCACTCCTTTTAGTTCTATTTACAAGCTGTCAAATTACCGAAACCATAACCATCAATCCAGACGGAAGCGGCGATATAGAACTAGTACAGCTTCGAGACGAAAACAGTTATATGCAAGTGGCCGGAGAATCGTATTCTCGCGAAAATATATTTCAGGATACCACTTTTATTTTTAAAGAATATATCAATAAATACAACGAGAATTTTGTAAAATATAAAACAGACGAACAACAGCTATTTCAAAAATATGCCAATGTAAAAGTGCATTTGAAAAAAAGTTCATTCGAAAAAGAATTTAAAAATGTCTTGTCCCTTCATTTTAATAAAGTTTCAGAAATTCCAGATTTGTATAAAACCGAAGATTATGCCTCAGATATACAGCATAATTATGCTCTAACGGCAGAAAACCATTATTATAGAATAGAATATGATTTTGATGGAAAAGTTTTTAAGCGCAAAATTTCCATCATAAATACAGCTGAATTAGAAAAAGCCAAACAAGAAGCAGCAAAGTTTACAGAGCGCTATGGTTCTTCAAAAATGATACAGACCTATATTTTAAAATATCACTTTCCGAACAATATAAAATCAGTTTCCAACCCTAAAGCGGTTATTAGTTCCGATAAAAAATTTTTCACCTTAGAATTTCTACTTTCAGATTTTTACGGCAATCCTGAAATAACAAATTTGGAAGTTGTTTTAGAATAGATTTAGGATTGAGTAATCTACAGAAAAAAACGATAGTTTACGTCCATATAGTTAACTGATTCAACAATTCAACAATTCAACAATTCAACGATTCAACAATTCAGCAATTCAACGATTCAACGATTCAACATTCCACGATTCAACAATTCAACGATTCAGCAATTCAACGATTCAGCAATTCAACGATTCAACAGTTCAACGATTCAACAATTCAACGATTAAACGGTTCAACAATTAAACGATTCAACAATTAAAAAGTCTTCGTATCTTTGATAAAAATTAGCAACACCATGAAATTATACAAATTACTAAGTTTTTCTTTTTTAATAGCGACATTAACAAGCTGTACTTTTACTGAAAATATTTATATCAATGATAACGGGACAGGAAAATTTGCTGTCGATATGGATGCTTCTGCCTTAATGGAAATGGCTGGTGATCAAATTGCTGGTCAAATGGGAGAAGACGCCAAAAAAGATATCGACTCTACTTTTACTTTCAAACAATTGTTTGAACAGAAAAAAGACAGTATTGCTAAATTATCTCCTGAAACTCAAAAAGAGCTTAAAAAACTCGAGAACTTTGTAGTTACAACCAAAATGAGTGCAACGCAAAAACAGTTTTTAATGACATTAGGAACCGATTTTAAAAATGTAAACGAACTGCAGGATATTTTGCAGACGATGAGTACATTTCAAAAATTAGAAGGAGGAGCCAGTGCGGGTCCGCTTGGAAGTGGTTTTGGAGATAATAACAGTACATTAAGTTATACATACGACGGAAAGAAATTTACAAGAAAAGCAGTAATCGATCAGCAAAAACTAGCTGCAAAAGCAAAAGATTCTGCTCCCGATATGACAAAAATGATGTTTGCATCTTCAAACTATATTGTAAAATATCACTTTCCAAAAAAGATTAAGAAAGTCTCTAATCCAACTGCATTATTCAGCGACGATCGAAAATCAATTACAATTCAATACCCTTTTACGGATTATATGGAGAATCCCGACAAACTTAACTTTGACGTTGAGTTTGAAAAATAATTAAAATGAATAAAAAAATCCAACTTCAGGATCTGGGAAATAAAGATTACAAATCCACTTGGGAATATCAAGAAGAAATTTTTAAAGACATAGTCGATTTAAAAATCAAAAACAGGAGAGAAGAACTTGATCTGCCAACACCGAATTATTTATTATTTGTTGAGCATCCGCATGTTTACACTTTAGGCAAAAGCGGCGATTTAGAAAACTTATTATTAAACGAAAAACAACTCGAAGCCAAAGGAGCAACTTTTTATAAAATCAATCGAGGCGGCGATATTACGTATCACGGACCAGGACAAATTGTTGGTTATCCGATTCTTGATTTAGAAAATTTCTTTACAGATATTCATAAATACCTCCGATTTCTCGAAGAATCAATTATTATGACTTTAGCAGAATATGGTTTAGAATCGGGCAGGAGCGAGGGAGAAACGGGAGTCTGGCTGGGTGCAGGAACTCCGTTTGCGCGTAAAATATGTGCTATGGGCGTTCGCGCTTCGAGATGGGTAACCATGCATGGATTTGCTTTAAATGTAAACGTAGATTTAGGCTATTTTGATAATATTATTCCTTGCGGTATACGCGGAAAAGGAGTTACCTCTTTAAACGTAGAACTTGGAGTAGAAAAAGTTGACGAAGACGAAGTAAAAGCAAAAATTCTAAAACATTTAAAGAATTTATTTGAAGCTGAAATAGTTTAATTCATACAAGCAAAAAAAGACTTATCCATTTAGATAAGTCTTTTTTTTTATTCGAAGAAATTCAATTCTAATTGTTCAGGAAGAAGTCTAAAACTCATTCGGTGGTATTTTGTTGTTCCGAATTTTTTTATCGCTTCTCTATGTTCTTTAGTCGGATATCCTTTATTTTGTTTCCAATTGTACATCGGAAATTCTTCGTGAATCTGGTCCATATATTCGTCACGATATGTTTTAGCCAAAACAGAAGCTGCAGCAATACTCAAAAATTTCCCATCGCCTTTTATAATACTTTGATTCGGAATCGATTTTAACAGCGCAATTTCATCAGTAGAAAACTGTCTTCCAAAAGTATTTTTAAGTCCTAGCTTGGCATTCAAAGCACGGTTTCCATCTACAATAATAAATTCAGGAACATGCTTTAATTTTAAAATGCATTCCTGCATTCCTTTCATTGAGGCATTCAGAATATTTATCTCGTCAATTTCATCTGGAAGTAAATGCGTTACAGCAAAACAAACTGCTTCTTTTTCTATAATTGGTCTTAAAAGAGCTCTTGTTTTTTCAGATAATTGTTTGCTATCGTTCAGTAGTATATTCTCAAAATCTGCGGGAAGAATTATAGCGGCTGCAGTAACGGGTCCGGCGAGGCATCCTCTTCCGGCTTCATCAGTTCCAGTTTCCAAAACAAATCCTGAGAAATTTTTTTCGAGCATTCTTTCTTTTTTAAAACGCAAATATTATCATTTTTTGAAAATTGACCTAAAATGAAGTCTTAAAAAAACATCAAAAAGTTATTTATGTGTTTTTCCAGTATTTATGAAATAGGTAATCAAATATTATTTTAACTAACGATTAGATTTTTTGAGTTTTGACGATTTGATTGAGTTTAAAACTACTTTAATTGTGTTTGGAGTATTTTTTTTAATGAAATCAACAGAATAAAGACAAAAACGAAATAAAAGGAAATGGAAGTATTATTTTTAATAGGTTAAATACTACAAAAAAGTAATATTATTACTTGTTAAAATAATCTTGTTACAATTAAAAAAGTTAAATTAATGTTAAAAAAAGTATGTTGTAAAAAAATATATTTTAGTGAATTTGTTGAATATAATTAGGTGTAACGGCTAAATCGTTGAATTATTTATAGAAATTGTTAATTAAACATTAAAAAATCATTAGAAGCTATTAAGAAATGGTTTGTGATTTTAAGAAATAATTAAGATGTTTGTTTCCTACTAATTCAAAATAAATAAAAATGAAATTAAAATCACAATGGATCTTTTCGTTATTAATGGCGTTGTCTATTCAGTTTTCTTATGCTCAAGAGAGGACTGTCAAAGGTATTGTTTCAAGCGATGCTGGAGTTATCCCAGGAGTTAACGTTGTTGTTAAAGGAACAAAGGTTAGTACACAAACAGATTTTGACGGAAGTTTTTCTATTAAAGCTAAATCTGGAGATGTACTTCTTTTTTCTTATGTTGGTATGGATGATATTTCTGCTGTAGTAGGATCATCTCCAACGATTAATATTAAAATGAAAGATACAGGTAAAGCTTTGGAGGAAGTTGTTATTGTAGCTTATGGTAAAGCAAAGAAAAGTTCTTATACAGGTTCAGCTGTCTCTATTAAAGGAGAAGACTTTGAAAATAGAGCTGTAACAAACGTTCTATCTACGATTGAAGGTGCTTCTTCAGGTGTTCAAATCCAAAGTGCATCTGGACAACCAGGTGCCGCTCCTGCGATAAGAATACGAGGATTTAGTTCTATTAATGGTTCAAATACACCGCTTTATGTTGTAGATGGTGTTCCTTTTTCAGGAGATATCAGTAATTTAAATTCTGCTGATATTGAGAGTTTAACAGTTTTAAAAGATGCTTCTTCAACATCATTATATGGATCTAAAGCAGCAAATGGTGTTGTTATCATTACTACCAAAAGTGGCAAATCTACTAAAGATAAATTCACTTTGAATGTTAGTCAAGGTGTGAGCTCAAGACTTATTAAAGAATACGCGAGAGTAGATGCTTTTGATTATTATCCTTTAGAGTGGGAAGCAATTAGAAACAGCCGTGCAATGGGTACACCGGCGCAAATTGATGCTGCAAATGCATTTGCTTCTACAAGAGTTCCTGTGGTTTTGGTTACAAATCCATTCAATGTGCCAAATGATCAGATTGTTGGTATAGATGGAAAAATAAATCCTAATGCGAGTTTACTTTATCCTCAAGATTTAGATTGGGCAGCGCCTTTAGAAAGAGCGGGTGTTCGTCAGAATGTAGATTTTTCTTACCAAGGAAAATCAGAGAAATCTAATTATTTTGCTTCCCTTGGTTATGTAAATGAAGAAGGATATGTAAGAAAATCTGATTACGAAAGAATTTCTGCGCGTTTAAATCTTAATACATCATTAAAAGAATGGTTTAAAACAGGAGTTAACTTGTCTGGTGTAACGACAGATTCAAATTTAGCTGTAAATGGAGTTGATAATACAAGTTCTTTCAATAATCCATTTAGAACGATTAGATATATGGGACCAATATATCCAGTTTATGACCATACATCAACAGGAGATTATGTTTATGATTCTTTAGGGAATAAAGTGTACTCAACAGTTAGAGGTAGTGGAGCTTCTAATGGTAGAAATATCGTTTATGAAACTTTAAATAATACGGATAACACAAAAGGTACAGCGCTTTCTGCTCGCGCTTATGGAGAGATTAAGTTTTTAAAAGATTTTAAGTTTACATTTAATGCTGCTTTGGATAAATCGTATAACAATAGAACGTATACTTATAATACTGAAATTGGAGACGGAGCACCTACAGGATTAATTTCAAAAGAAGACAGAATTATTACAGGTGTTACTTATAACCAGTTGTTGAATTATGATAAGAAAATTGGTGATCATACCATTTCATTTTTAGCTGGTCACGAAAGTTTTGATTTTGAAAGAAATTGGCTTACCGGTACAAAAACAGGACAGGTTTCTCCAGATAATCCAGAGTTTATTAACTACGCAACTACTACTGATTTAACTTCTTATACTAGAAATTATGGAACTGAATCATATTTTTCAAGAATAGGATATGATTATAAAGATAAATATATCGTTTCAGGTTCATTTAGAAGAGATGGTTCTTCAAAATTTTCAAAAGATAATCGTTGGGGTAACTTCTGGTCTTTTGGAGGTGCTTGGGTTCTTTCAAGAGAGAGTTTCTTAGAAAATGTTAGTTGGTTAAATGAATTAAAGTTAAGAGCTTCTATAGGTGAAGTTGGTAATGATTCTCATACTAGTAATGACGATTTAAGTTTTTATGTTAGTCAGCCTACATTTAGTTTAGGTTATGATAATGGCAGTGAAGGTGGAGTGGTAACAAATGCTGCAGGTGCTGCAGATTTACAATGGGAAAAGAACACTCAAAAAGATATTGCTGTTGAATTTGCATTGTTTAATAATAGACTTAGAGGTAGTGTTGAGTATTATAATAGAAACACGGACGGTTTGATTTTTACAGTTCCAAATGCATTGTCTTCAGGTTTAGATAATAGAATTGAGAATATCGGATCTATGGTAAACAAAGGTTTTGAAATTTCATTGGACGGAGTTGTTGTGAAAACAAATGATTTCTCTTGGGGATTGAATGTAAATGCTTCAACAATTAAAAATGAGATTACAAGTCTGCCGCAAAATGAAATTATTAGTGGAACTAAAAAATTAATGGTTGGACATTCTATGTATGAATATTGGTTAAGAGATTGGTACGGTGTAGATCCAGCTGATGGATATGCTTTGTATGTTTCAGATCCAGCTTTAATTGTGGCTGGTGATGCGACACAGAGAGTTGTTAATGGAGTTAATGTAACAACAGATCAAAATAAAGCATTATATCATTATGCAGATTCTGCAATTCCAGATTTATATGGAAGTTTTGGAACTAACGTAGAATACAAAGGCTTAAGATTAGACGTTTTATTTGCTTACCAAATTGGAGGTATGATGTATGATTCTAACTATTCTGCACTTATGCATACAGGGAACAATTATGGATCTGCTTTAAGTGTTGATGCTCTTAATAGATGGCAGCAGCCAGGAGATATTACTGATGTTCCAAGAATGGATATTAATAGAAATACACAATCCACTGCCGCTTCTGACAGATGGTTAATTGGTTCAGATTACTTATCTCTAAGACAAGTTAATTTATCATATAAAATGCCTTCACAGTTAATTTCAAAATTAAAAGTAGATAATGCTACTTTGTATGTAAATGGTGAAAATTTAATGTTATTTACTAAACGTCAAGGCTTAGATCCAAGTCAAACTTTTAACGGAACAACTCAAAATAGATATACTCCTTCTAGAGTTATTACTTTAGGTTTGAACTTAAACTTTTAAAAAATACATATTATGAAATCAAATTATATAAAACAGATATTTTTAGCATTATCATTATTAGTGCTAACCTCTTGTTCGGAAGATTTTTTAGAAAAAACACCGACAGAGTTTATCGATTACGACGGCGCTACTAAAACTACAGATAACTTAATGACTCTTTTAAATGGTATTCATAGATCTTTATACGTAAGATATGAATCTAACCAAAATGAGAATGGATTAGGAAGTTTGATGCAGCAGGTTGATATTGCCGGAGATGATGTGGTTTTCCCAGTAACAAACGGATGGTTTTTGCAGGTTTACAACTGGAATGGGGTAGCAAACGAGAATTCTCAGGATATTAGATTTCCTTACAGAACCTATTACAGAATAATTAGAAATGCAAATACAATTATTAATGCCGTTGATGCTGCTGTAGGTTCAGATGCAGACAAGAAAATTGTAAAAGGTCAAGCATTGCTTTATAGAGCTTTCAGCCATTATCAACTGGTACAGTTATTTGGAAAAAGATATGTAAACGGAGTTGAAAATTCTCAACTAGGGGTGCCGATTGTTTTAACAGTTGGTAATGAAAATTTTCCTCGCTCGACAGTTGAAGAAGTATATGCGCAGGTTAACAAAGATCTAGATGAAGCAAATATTTTATTAGTTGGCTATACAAAACCTAATAACTCACATTTAAATTTAAAAGTTGCTCAAGGTTTAAAAGCTAGAGTTGCTTTGACTCAAGGTAACTGGGCCATTGCAGCAGACTACGCTTCTAAAGCTAAAACAGGTATAAGTTTAATGGCTGCTTCTGAATACGTAAAAGGATTTAATGACTTTAACAACGTAGAGTGGATGTGGGGAAGCCATATTAATGAAGTTCAAACAGATTACTTTGGAAACTTTGGGGCTTACATGTCTAGAAATTATAATTCAACAGTTATTCGTTCTTGTCCAAAAGCGATCAACAGTAAACTTTACAATTTAATTCCAACTACCGATATTCGTTCAACTTTGTTTGATATAACTGGTAGACACACAGCATTAAATTTACCAACTACATATGCTAAATTTCCGTTCACAAGTCAGAAATTTTTATCTATAAGTACTGGTGACAGTAGATGTGATATTCCTTATATGCGTGTTGCTGAAATGTATTTAATTGAAGCAGAAGCAAAAGCTAAGTTAGGACAAGCTGATGCAAGTACGGTATTATTCACGTTAGTAAGCAACAGAAACCCTTCATATGTTTTATCTACAAGTACAGGCCAGGCTTTGGTTGATGAAATTTGGCTTCAAAGAAGAATTGAATTATGGGGCGAAGGTTTTAGATTTTATGATTTAAAGAGAACAAATTCTGCTCTTGACAGATCTGGGGCAAATCATGACACAGCAATTACTGGTGGCGTAATCAATGTTCCAGCAACAGATAAAAGATGGCAGTGGTTGATTCCTAGAGCTGAAATCAATGCAAATCCATTAATTGAGCAAAATGACCTATAATATGTTGTCATTTAATTTATGTAGGATTCTAATCTTTAATATATAAGACTCCTGTTTAAATTTTTATTACAATAAATAATAAATATTTTGATTTTTTTTGAAAGCCCCGTATACTTTTGTATACGGGGCTTTCGTTTTAAAAAGGTCGAAACTATTATGCTTCCATATTATATATTATGTTTTTCGTTTATACGTTTTTATCTTACCTTTGCTCAGCAAATTTTGTCAAAATAAATTTATATAAAGCCATCAAATGAGAATATTCATTTTCCTATATCTATTAGTTGTACCTACAATATTGTTTTCTCAGGAAAAAAAGCCAGCTTCTAAAAATAATTTAGATATGAATACGGAATATTCAAGTATTACTGATACCGTAAAAAAGAAAAAAGCCAAGATCGCTACAATAGATCAATATAAAATTATTACACTGGAGCACGATACCATTTATCAAGATACATCACTAACACTTAAAAGTGCTTACCGACAAAATCACCTTAGAAAAGACCTTTTTGGATATCAGGAATTTTCAAATATTGGCCAGCCTCTAAATACGTTACAATATAGTTTAACGAGTTTTTCTCCATATCCAGAAATTGGTTTTAGCGGAAAACATTTTAATTATATGCAGGCAGATCAAATTCGTTATTATTCTGCTGCGACACCTTTTACAGAATTGTTTTTTAATACAACAATTAACAAAGGACAAAATGTAGATTCTTTTATCACATTAAACATTTCTAAAAATCTGAATTTTTCAATTGCCTATAGAGGTTTAAGATCTGAGGGAGATTATATTAATCAATTGGTCAGTGCTGGAAATTTTAGATTTACAACGAGTTATGCCACGACCAGCAGACGTTATGCTATAAATGCACACTATACTTTTCAAGACGTTTTGAATGAAGAAAATGGAGGGATAACCAATGATGCCAATTTTGAAAGCGATAATCAAGATTATAAAAACCGTCAAAGATTACAGGTTTATTTGACTGATGCTGAATCTTTATTAAAAGGCCGAAGATTATTTTTTGATCATGCTTTTAGAGTAAACCCAACAGAAGGTAATAATAATTTGTATGTAACGCATCAATTTAATTATGAAAATAAAGGGTATGAATACAAACAGCCAACAGTACTTTCTACGGTAACGGATAATGATAATAACAGCGTTCGTGTGGCACGTTTTGGCGATTCTTATGTAGCAAGCGCAATTAACGATCAAACAAAATATGAACGCCTTTATAATAAAGCAGGACTTGCTTATGAAAATTCTCTTTTAGGGAAGTTTAACTTTTTTATAGATGATTATAGATCAAATTATAAATATGAAAGATTAATTATTGATAGTGATGGAAACGCTGTCCCTGATAACTTGTTTTTACAATTCAATAATGTCGGCGGGCAATATGAATACCAAAAAAACAAATGGAATGGTAGATTTTTATATTCTAGATCGATTACCAATCAGTCTCTTTCAGATTTAGATGCTAAACTGAGATACGATTTAAACGATGAAATTAAATTTGATTTTAGATATCGCAACATCAATAAACTGCCAAATAACAATTATAATTTGTACCAAAGCAGCTGGATAGAATACAACTGGTCAAATGATTTTAAAAATGAAAAAATTAATTCTCTAAGCGCTGAAATCCAAACTCCTTGGCTGACAGGACAAGTTCAATACACAGTACTAAAAGACCACTTATATTTTACAGATGATGCAACAGATGAGCAGAAAGCAGGAAATATTCAGATTGTAAAACCATTTCAATATGGAAACGTTATTAATTACTTGGAAATAAAAGCAAGCAGAGAATTTAAATTTGGACCTTTTGCATTAGATAATACACTTTTATACCAAAAAGTAGATCAGTCAGATTTAATTTTAAATGTTCCTGATTTTGTAACCAGAAACACATTTTACTATTCAGGTTACTTTTTTAAGAAGGCATTATATCTTCAGACTGGTCTTGTATTTAATTATCTTACAAAGTATTATGGAGACGATTACAATCCTGTTATTGCTGAATTTTTTGTGCAGCAGGATAAAAAAATTGGAGGTTTTGCAACATTCGATTTTTTTGTGAATGCTAGAATTCGCCAGACAAGATTTTATTTAAAAGCAGAACATTTCAATGCTGCTTTTTCACAAAGTAATTACTATGCAACGCCAAATAATCCATATCGTGATTTTGTGCTGCGTTTTGGTTTAGTTTGGAATTTCTTCCAATAAAAAAAACTTACTTTCATTTAGAACCACATATTAAACTTAAATAAAATGGACTTTTCAAAAAATATTTTAGAAACAATTGGTAACACACCATTAGTAAAGCTTAACAAAATTGTTGCTGAAATTGATGCGTTAGTATTGGCAAAAGTCGAAACCTTTAATCCTGGTAATTCTGTAAAAGACAGAATGGCGGTGAAAATGATTGAAGATGCTGAGGCTGACGGCCGATTGAAACCAGGAGGAACTATTATTGAAGGAACTTCGGGAAATACTGGAATGGGACTTGCTCTTGTGGCAATTATTAAAGGATACAAATTGATCTGTGTTATCTCTGATAAACAGTCAAAAGAAAAAATGGATATTCTTCGTGCTGTTGGGGCAAAAGTTGTCGTTTGTCCGACAGATGTTGAACCTACAGATCCTCGTTCTTATTATTCAGTTTCAAAGCGTTTGGCAGAAGAAACACCGAATTCTTGGTACGTAAATCAATATGATAATTTATCAAATTCATTAGCTCATTATGAGCAGACAGGACCAGAAATCTGGAAACAAACCGATGGGAAAATTACTCATTTTGTTGTTGGAGTAGGAACGGGAGGAACAATTTCTGGAGTTGGAAAATATCTAAAAGAAAAGAATCCAAACATTAAAATTTGGGGAATTGATACGTACGGTTCTGTTTTTAAAAAATACCATGAAACAGGAATTTTTGACGAAAATGAGATCTATTCTTATATAACAGAAGGAATTGGAGAAGATATTTTACCAAAAAATGTTGACTTTTCTTTAATCGATGGTTTTACAAAAGTAACCGATAAAGATGCAGCGGTTTATACAAGAAAAATTGCGATGGAAGAAGCGATCTTTGTTGGAAACTCAGCTGGAGCTTGTATAAAAGGTTTATTGCAGTTAAAAGACCAATTTAAGCCAGATGACGTAGTAGTTGTTCTGTTTCACGATTCAGGAAGCCGTTACGTTGGTAAAATGTTCAACGACGATTGGATGCGTGAGCGCGGATTCTTGGAAGAAAACGTAACAAAAGCAGAAGACGTTATTAAAGATCATATTGACAAGGAATTAATTGTTGTTCGTACCGAAGAATTGGTTTCGCATGCAATTGAACGTATGCGTAAATATAAAATTTCGCAGATTCCAGTTGTAGATATCAATGGTTTTGTAGGTTCTGTTGATGAAACAGACTTATTTAGAAGCTACGTTGCAGATAAAAATGTTGCAGAAAAACCAATTAAAGATGTAATGGGCAAGCCTTTTCCAATTGTACAATTAGGAACTCCAATTGAAGAAGTTTCAAAACTTTTTACAAAAGAAAATGATGCGGTTCTGATAGATTTAGGAAACGGACATCATCACATTATAACGAAATATGATATCATTGGCTCAATAAAATAAGCCTTTACAATAAAACTTATCCATAAATCTAATTGCTTTTACAATTGGATTTGTGGATTTGTCATTTAAAAATAAAAAATGAATTTTACAGCTATTGATTTTGAAACTGCTACGGGACATCATCCTTGTTCAGTTGGTATTGTTACGGTTCAGAACGGGATAATTGTCGACGAATTCGTAACATTAATAAAACCGCCTAATAACGAATATAATCCATTTACAATTCGTGTTCACGGCATTTATCCAAAAGACACAGTCAACTCAAAATCTTTTTATCAAGTTTATCCTGAAATTGAAAAGAGACTTAAAAATCGCGTTGTAGTGGCACATAATGAAAGTTTTGACCGCAATGTTTTAATGAAATCAATGCTGCTTCACGGCTTAAATTATGAAGACTTGAATATTGCAACAAAGTGGGAATGCACAGTTAAAATATATAAAGCAAAAGGTTTTAAGCCAACAAAACTGAGCGACTGCTGTCGTGAAATGAATATTAAACTCAATCACCACGAAGCTTTATCTGATGCCAGAGCATGCGCTAAATTGTATATGCTTCGATAAATAAAAATATTATTTTGTAAGAATAATATTAAAATTTTATTATTTTTAGATTTTATAATTATCTTTTAAAATCTAAAAATGAGAGAAGACTTCCTTCATTATCTCTGGAAATTCAAGAAGTTTGATACTTTGAATTTAAAAACTGCTCAAGGTGAATTAATTACCATAATTAAAACAGGAGATTACTTAGAACTTTCTGGGCCTGATTTCTTCAATGCACATATTAAAATTGGAAATCAAAAATGGGCGGGTAACGTAGAAATTCATTTAAAATCATCTGATTGGTATTTGCACAATCATGAAAAAGATCCCACGTATAAAAATGTAATTCTTCATGTCGTTTGGGAGAATGATACTCCAATTTTTAGAGAAAATAATACCGAAATTCCTGTTTTGGTTCTTAAAGAGTATGTTGCAAAAGAAGTGGTTTCTAATTATCATGAATTAATCTCTCCAAAAACATGGATTTCATGCGAGAAACAAATAAAAGAAATCGACAGTTTTGTTTTTAAAAGCTGGCAGGAAAGACTATTTTTTGAGCGTTTAGAGCGTAAATCGAAATTTATATACGAATTATTAGAAGAAACAAATCAAGATTGGGAAGCGGTCTTATTTTGCCTTCTGGCTAAGAATTTTGGCTTAAACACAAACGGAAATTCTTTCTTGCAAATTTCAAAAGCAATTCCATTTTCAATAATAAGAAAAGAAAGTTTCGAAATAGAGAATTTAGAAGCATTATTTTTTGGAACAGCTGGTTTGTTGGATTCAGAAAAAGAAGATGTTTATTTTAAAGATCTAAAATTTAGATATTTTTACTTACTTCATAAATATCAGTTTGAGAAAATCATAATAGAGCCAATTCAATTTTTTAAGCTTCGCCCCGATAATTTCCCCACAATCAGGCTTTCGCAATTAGCGGGAGTATACCACAAAAATCAGAATTTGTTTTCTAAAATTATTGAATTAAAATCTTTGAAGAGTGTTTATGAACTGCTAAATATTTCAGCTGCTCCATACTGGCAAAACCATTACCAGTTTGATAAAGAAAGTCCGAAGAAATCTAAAATATTATCAAAATCCTTTCTAGATCTGATCGTTATAAATACTATAATTCCGCTTCAGTTTTCTTATTCTATGATGATGGGAGAATCAATTGCAGAAAATTTGATTGATTTTATGAACGAAGTCGCTCCCGAAAAAAATGCAATAATTGATAAATTTGATTTGTTTGAAATTAAGGCTGAAAATGCATTTGAAAGTCAAACCCTATTAGAACTCAAAAATGAATACTGCAATAAGAAAGCCTGTTTGCAATGCGCTCTCGGCTTAGAACTTCTTAAAAATAATTAGAATTTGAGAATTAGAAAATGAGGTAATAAGATAATTTGTACTTTTGTAATTCTAAGCGAATGCGAAGGAATCTAAAAATACTAAGGCTAAAATATAAAATCACCAATGTCAGCAATTTTAAAACTTAAATTCTTTTTTGAAAAATATGGTTTCCATGTTTCATCAAGATTGGCAGATAAACTAGGAATGCGCGTAACAAGTGTAAGATTGTTTTTTATCTACATATCGTTCGTTACCGCAGGTTTAGGATTTGGAGTTTACCTAACGCTGGCTTTTTGGATCAGATTAAAAGATCTAATTCGTTCAAAAAGAACATCAGTATTTGATTTATAAAAAAAAGCTCCAAATGAAAATTTGGAGCTTTTTTTAAAATATTTTATTCTTCGATTTCGTTATTGTTAAGTTTCGATCTTTTCTTACTGTATCCAAAATATACTAGGATACCAATAAGAAGCCATCCTAACGACAATAATTGAGCATCTAAACTTAAATTAATGATTAAGTAAGTATTAATTGAAATTCCTAATACTGCAATAACTGGCAAAGCAGGAACTTTAAATGTTCTGTTTAATCCAGGTTGTTTTACTCTTAAGATCCAAACAGCGATACAAACCATTGTAAAGGCAAATAAGGTACCAAAACTAGTCATATCTGCTAATTTATTGATTGGTGTAAAAGCAGCAACAGTGGCAATAATACCTCCTAGAATCATTAAATTGGTTTTTGGTGTTCCAGAAAGAGGATTAACTCTTGAGAATACAGCTGGAATTAAACCATCTTTAGACATTCCAAGGAAAATTCTAGATTGTCCCATGATCATTACCATTAATACAGAAACTAAACCAATAGTAGCCGCAACAGTAATAATAAAACCAGCCCAGCCTTGTCCAGCGATATCAAAAGCATAAGCAACTGGAGCTTTAATAGCTTCTGGATATTTTCCTAGCGGGTTGAAATCTTGGTAATTCATCATTCCAGTTAATACTAAAGAAACAAGAATATATAAAGTTGTACAGATTAATAAAGAGGCGATGATCGCAAACGGAACATCTTTTTTAGGATTGATAGCTTCTCCAGCTTGTGTAGAAACGGCATCAAAACCAACATACGCAAAGAAAATTGCAGCAGCTCCAGAAACAATTCCTCCAATTCCGTAAGCATTATGAGTAGTTTCTTTTTCAACAATTTGAGTAGCTTCAGGAATAAATGGATGCCAGTTAGCTGTATTGATGAAGAAAAGACCAGCTATAATTACAAAGATTACGGCGGAAACTTTAAGAATTACAATAGCATTATTCGCTTTAGCAGCACTTTTTGTTCCTTTAATAAGAAGTGAAATAACTAAGATAACGATCAAAAAAGCAGGCAGGTTCATAGAGAAACCTTCTCCAGTGTAACTTGCAGGATCGGTTGTAAGCCAGTCTGGAAGCTTAATGTGGAACATTTTAAGTAATTTATTAAAGTAGCCCGACCAGGAAACGGCGACCGTCATGGATCCCATTGCGTACTCTAGAATAAGTCCCCATCCAATTATCCATGCAAAAATTTCACCAATTGTACCGTAAGCATAAGCATAAGCAGATCCTTCAACAGGCAAAATTGAGGCAAATTCAGAATAGCAAAGAGCAGCGAAAACACACGCAATACCTGCGATGATAAACGATAAAGCTAATGCTGGACCTGCATGATAATAAGCTCCAGTACCGGTAAGTACAAAAATTCCTCCACCGATAATGGCACCAACTCCAATCGCAGTAAGACTCCATTTTCCAAGAACTCTCTTTAAATTACTTTTTTTTATATCGGCCTCAAAGGCAGATATTGGTTTAACTCTCCAAATTGACATACTCTTATATTGGTTTATTTGTTATTAAGCTCCAAATGTATTGTTTTTTGTAAAAAATAAAAACATTTATCATGTTTTAAGTTATAAATTGTTGATTTTTTTTACAAGACTCTCAAGGAAAATTCTGCAAGTATTGATATTCATTAAATTAATTGCTCTTTTGTATAAGATTTGATAATTTTTTTAAAAACTATTTTCTTACTAATTTTCTTGATAAATTTGAAAGGTTTTTCTGATTTTATTAGAAAACGAAATTTGAAACTCTTTTTCATTATGAATTTTAAACATTTGAGGCACTATTTGCATTTTACAAAATACCAAAGAACTGGTATATTAATTCTGTTTACAATTATGCTGATATTGCAGTTAATTTACCTCTTTGCAGATTTTAATATTTCGGAGAACCAAAGTTCGGCTAAGAACGAGTGGCTGGCACTCCAATCAGAAATTGATCAGGAAAAATCCAGTAAGAAAAATAACAAACCAGTAAATTATCTATTTAACCCTAATTTTATTTCTGATTACAAAGGATATAAACTTGGAATGTCTCTCGAAGAAATAGATCGTTTGATGGTGTTTCGCAAACAAAATAAATTTGTAAACTCGGCAAAAGAGTTTCAACAAGTTACTGGGGTTTCGGACTCGTTATTAAAGAAAATTTCTCCTTTGTTTAAATTTCCAGATTGGGTTCAGAATAAAACAAGCTTCAAAACAGAAAAAACAGAATATACTTCGAAGAGCTTCTCAAAGAAAGCGGTGAAGTTTGAAGTGCTAGATATAAATCAGGCAACCCAAGATGATTTGATAAAAATTTATGGAATTGGAGAAGGTTTGTCATCTAGAATATTAAAACAGAAAGAAATTTTAGGATGTTTTGTTTCAATGGATCAGATGAATGACATTTGGGGACTTTCGCCCGAAGTTATAAACGAATTGAATAGCCATTTTAAAGTTGTGATTCCTGCAACATTCAAGAAAATAAAGGTAAACGATTCCTCTTTAAAAGAATTATCTCAATTTTCATATTTCAAATATGCACTTGCAAAACAGATCGTGACGCATAGAAGTATGAATGGAAATTTTAATAATATTGAGGATTTGGCAAAAATTAAAGATTTTCCTGTTGAAAAAGCAAAAATAATTAGTTTATATTTGGAGTTCTAAAAGAAAACAACGGATGAATTTTGATTATAACGAAACGCAGCTCATGATAGCTCAGTCTATAAAAGACTTTGCAGAAAAAAATATAAGACCCAATATAATGGAATGGGATGAAGCACAAATTTTTCCAATACCACTATTCAAACAACTGGGTGAAATGGGCTTTATGGGAGTTTTGGTGCCCGAAGAATATGGAGGTTCAGGTTTAGGTTATCATGAATATATAACAGTAATTGAAGAAATTTCTAAAGTAGATCCCTCGATTGGGTTGTCTGTAGCTGCGCATAATTCGCTATGTACAAATCATATTTTAACTTTCGGAAATGAAGAGCAAAAGAAAAAATGGCTTCCCAAATTAGCTACGGCTGAATATATTGGTGCATGGGGATTAACGGAACATAACACAGGTTCTGATGCAGGAGGAATGAATACAACTGCTGTAAAAGATGGAGATGATTGGATTGTAAATGGTGCAAAAAACTTTATAACGCATGCAATTTCAGGTGATATTGCTGTTGTTATAGTGCGTACTGGAGAAAAAGGAGATTCAAAAGGAATGACTGCTTTTGTTTTTGAAAAAGGAGTGGCTGGTTTTTCATCAGGGAGGAAAGAGAATAAATTAGGAATGCGAGCAAGTGAAACTGCCGAATTGGTTTTTGACAATTGCCGTATTCCGGATGAAAATAGATTAGGCGAAGTGGGGCAGGGTTTTGTTCAGGCAATGAAAATTTTGGATGGAGGCAGGATTTCGATCGGAGCTTTATCATTAGGGATAGCAAAAGGAGCTTATGAAGCAGCTTTAAAATATTCGAAAGAAAGACATCAGTTTGGTCAGCCAATAAGCAGCTTTCAAGGAGTTTCGTTTAAATTAGCTGATATGGCTACAGAAATTGAAGCTTCGGAATTGTTGCTGCATAAAGCGGCGTTTTTAAAGCAGCAGCATAAACCAGTAACAACATCTGGCGCAATGGCAAAAATGTATGCTTCTGAAGCATGTGTGAAAATTGCCAATGATGCAGTTCAAATTCATGGCGGATACGGTTATACCAAAGACTTTCCAGTAGAAAAATTTTATAGAGATTCGAAATTATGTACTATAGGAGAAGGAACTACTGAAATTCAAAAGCTAGTCATTTCTAGGAACTTGTTGAAAGAATAAAGAATAAAGAATAAAGAATAAAGAATAAAGAATAAAGAATAAAGAATAAAGAATAAAGAATAAAGAATAAAGAATAAAGAATAAAGAATAAAGAATAAAGAAGCTTTAAAGTGCACTTTGTTAGATTATTATCATTTCTCTTTTTTCTATGGTCTATTATCTTTTTGAAATAATTCAGAATTTATAACTCATAATTCATAATTAATATCTACATTTGCAGCCTTAACGAGAGGAGGTGTCTATATTATGTTAATTATACCAATTAAAGACGGAGAAAATATCGATAGAGCATTAAAGCGCTATAAAAGAAAATTTGATAAAACAGGAACTGTTCGTCAATTAAGAGCACGTACTGCTTTTATTAAGCCGTCTGTTGTGAAAAGAGCTCAAATTCAAAAAGCAGCTTACATTCAAGGCTTGAAAGATAGTTTAGAAAGTTAATATCTAGCTTTTCAAAAATAATTACCGTTAGTGGTCAAAATGTTTTAATTTTGATGCTAACGGTTTTTTTGTGCTCAATTTTTAGATTTTAATTTTAATGAAAACAAGTAAAGAAGCTTTTAGTGATTATCTTTTGTTAGAGAAAAAATATTCTCCACATACGGTTGGAGCGTATTTGAATGATGTAACATCTTTTGAGTCTTTTCTTGTAGAAGCATTTGATCAGGAAAATGTGGATTTGGTTAATTATAGTCAGGTAAGAAGTTGGATTGTTTCGTTGGTTGATCAAAATATCTCAAATGTTACTGTTAATAGAAAAATGGCTTCTTTGAAAGCATTTTATAGATTTCTTTTAAAGTCAAAGCAAATCGAGGTTAATCCGATGCTGAAGCATAAATCATTAAAAACGCCAAAAGTAGTTCAGGTTCCTTTTTCTGAAAAAGAATTAAAAGATTTGCTGGGTCAAATTGATACTCCGGTGGGTTTTGAGGAAGTACGGGATAAGCTTATTGTTGAGATGTTTTATGTGACAGGAATGCGTCGTGCAGAATTAATTCATTTAATGGTTAAAAATGTAGATCGTTCTGCTGGTGTTATAAAGGTTTTAGGGAAAAGAAACAAAGAGCGCATTATTCCTATTTTGCCAATTATAATAAATCAAATTGACTCCTATATAAAGGAGCGGGATGCTTTAGAAGATATTGCCGATTTGGACTATTTTTTTATTTCGAAAAAAGGGTTAAAATTGAGTGAATCTTTTGTTTATCGTTTAATAAATTCATACTTTAGTAGGGTCTCAGAAAAGGTGAAGAAAAGTCCGCATGTGCTTCGTCATACTTTTGCAACTCACCTATTAAATAATGGGGCAGATTTGAATTCAGTTAAAGAATTATTAGGGCATTCTAGTTTGGCATCTACTCAGGTTTATACTCATAATAGTTTGGCGGAGCTTAAAAAGGTATATAAAGGTGCGCATCCAAGAAATAAGTGATAATTCTAAATGTTAAATCCTAAAATTTGTATTATGAAGGTAGATGTTCATGCAGTTAACTTTACTGTTGACAGAAAGTTGGTCGATTTTATTCAGGAAAGAATGGATAAGTTAGAGAAATACTACGATCGGGTAGTTTCTTCGGATGTTTTTTTAAAAGTTGAAAGAACGAGTGATAAAGAAAACAAGGTGGTGGAGATTAAGATTAATGTTCCTGGTGATGATTTTTTGGTGAAAAAACAGTGTAAGACATTTGAGGAGGCGGTTGAGCTTTCTGCAGAATCTTTAGAACGTTTGCTTGTGAAAAGGAAAGAAAAAATAAGAGCACATATTTAATTGAAATTTTTTTTAAAAAATGTTTTGATTAAAAGATAAAATAGCTACATTTGCAGTCCGTTAGAAATAGCGGACTTTTTTAATGCATTCGCCGATGTAGCTCAGCTGGCTAGAGCAGCTGATTTGTAATCAGCAGGTCGTGGGTTCGAGTCCCTCTATCGGCTCAAAAAAAGTTTCAAATGCGATTTGAAATGGGTTCTTTTAAAATATTGAAAATGAAATAGTTGTGATTGTAAAGAAAAGATTTTGGAGTTAAATCTGAAATCATTGATTTAAAATCATAAATTATCTTAAGGGGAGATACTCAAGCGGCCAACGAGGGCAGACTGTAAATCTGCTGTGTGAACTTCGCAGGTTCGAATCCTGCTCTCCCCACAAAACAAAATGAAGTTAAGATTACGGATTATAGTTTTAAGGTTTTTAAAATCTGAAATCTAGATTCAGATCTAAAATCAGAACTCTCTGCCGGTGTAGCTCAGGGGTAGAGTGCTTCCTTGGTAAGGAAGAGGTCTCGGGTTCAAATCCCGACATTGGCTCAAGTAAGTAGGAAATTGAAAATTAATATATAACTAAGATTAAAAATTAAGTAAAATGGCAAAGGAGAATTTTAATCGTTCCAAACCGCACTTAAACATAGGTACAATTGGACACGTGGATCACGGAAAAACTACATTAACTGCTGCAATTACAAAAGTATTGTCAGATGCTGGTTACTGTCAAGCAAAATCGTTTGATCAAATCGATAACGCTCCAGAGGAGAAAGAAAGAGGTATTACTATTAATACATCACACGTAGAGTATGAAACAGCTAACCGTCACTACGCTCACGTTGACTGTCCAGGTCACGCGGATTACGTAAAGAACATGGTTACTGGTGCTGCTCAAATGGACGGAGCTATCTTAGTAGTTGCTGCTACAGATGGTCCAATGCCACAAACTCGTGAGCACATCCTTTTAGGTCGTCAGGTTGGTATTCCAAGAATCGTTGTTTTCATGAACAAAGTGGATATGGTTGATGATGCTGAGTTGTTAGAGCTTGTTGAAATGGAAATTAGAGATTTATTATCTTTCTACGAATATGATGGAGATAATGGTCCTGTAGTTCAAGGTTCTGCTTTAGGAGGATTGAATAATGATCCTGCTTGGGTACCAAAAATCATTGAATTAATGGAAGCTGTTGATGCTTGGATCGAAGAGCCAGTGCGTGACGTTGCTAAACCATTCTTGATGCCAGTTGAGGATGTATTTACAATTACAGGTCGTGGAACTGTTGCTACAGGTCGTATCGAAACTGGTATTGCTAATACAGGTGATGCTGTTGAAATCATTGGTATGGGAGCTGATAAATTAACTTCTACTATTACAGGAGTTGAGATGTTCCGTAAAATCCTTGATAGAGGTGAAGCTGGAGATAACGTAGGTTTATTGTTAAGAGGTATTGATAAAGAATCTATCAAAAGAGGAATGGTTATCATTAAGCCGGGATCAGTAAAACCACACGCTACTTTCAAAGCTGAGGTTTATATCTTGAAAAAAGAAGAAGGTGGACGTCATACTCCATTCCATAATAACTACCGTCCACAGTTTTACGTACGTACAACTGACGTAACAGGAGTTATTACTTTACCAGAAGGAGTAGAGATGGTAATGCCAGGAGACAACTTGACTATCAATGTATCTTTATTAAGCCCAATCGCAATGAGCGTAGGTTTACGTTTCGCTATCCGTGAAGGTGGTAGAACTGTAGGTGCAGGTCAGGTGACTGAAATCGTAGGATAATCCTATAAAAACTATAAAAAGCCAGTTGATTTTCTTAACTGAAATCACTGGCTTTTAATTACGGGCGTAGTTCAAGGGTAGAATAGCGGTCTCCAAAACCGTTGATGGGGGTTCGAATCCCTCCGCCCGTGCAATAAAAAAATATATCAAATGACAAAAGTTACTAATTATTTATCAGAGGCTTTCGAAGAGTTAAAGTCAAATGTTACTTGGCCTGCTTGGGCTGAAGTTCAAAAATTGACAATTGTTGTGGCTGTATTTTCTATCTTATTCGCTTTGGCAACATGGGGAGTAGATGAATTTTTTGCAAAAGCTTTGGCTGGATTTTTTAACTGGTTAAAAGGATAATTTTTTTGTGATGGCAGATAATAATGTGAAAAAATGGTACGTAGTTAGAGCTGTAAGCGGACAAGAGAATAAAGTCAAAGCTTACATCGAAACTGAAATTGCCAGATTAGGTATGGGTGATTATGTTTCCCAGGTTTTAGTGCCTACAGAAAAAGTAGTTACTGTAAAAGAGGGAAAGAAAATGTCTAAGGATAAGGTTTATTTTCCTGGATATGTTATGATCGAAGCTAACTTGGTTGGTGAGATACCTCATATTATTAAGTCAATTACCAGTGTTATTGGTTTTTTAGGGGAGATCAAAGGTGGAGAACCTGTTCCTTTAAGACTTTCTGAGGTAAACCGTATGTTAGGTAAGGTTGATGAATTGGCTGTAAATACGGATACAAGATCTATACCATTTAGTATTGGTGAGACTGTAAAAGTAATTGATGGTCCTTTCAACGGATTTAATGGTTCGGTTGAAAAGATCAATGAAGAAAAGCGTAAACTTGAAGTTATGGTGAAGATTTTCGGAAGAAAAACTCCATTAGAATTGAGTTTTATGCAAGTAGAAAAAGTATAATTTTTGTTACACTATAATAAACCATTGTAATCGCTTCCATTGATTACGATGTTAAATTTTTTAAAAATGGCTAAAGAAATTAGTAAGGTAGTTAAACTACAAGTTAAGGGAGGTGCTGCGAATCCGTCGCCACCGGTTGGACCTGCTTTAGGAGCTGCTGGGGTTAATATCATGGAGTTCTGTAAGCAATTTAATGCTAGAACTCAGGATAAACCTGGCAAAATTTGTCCAGTGCAAATCACTGTGTACAAAGACAAATCATTTGATTTTGTTGTTAAGACTCCTCCAGCGGCGGTTCAGTTAATGGAAGCTGCAAAGCTAAAATCTGGTTCTGGTGAGCCTAATCGTAAAAAAGTAGCTAGCGTTACTTGGGAACAAATTAGAACTATTGCTGAAGACAAAATGCCAGACTTAAACGCTTTCACTGTGGAAGCTGCAATGAGTATGGTTGCTGGAACAGCTAGATCTATGGGTATAACTGTATCAGGAGACGCTCCTTTTTAATTAAGAAAAAGACATGGCAAAATTAACAAAAAAGCAAAAAGAGGCTGCTTCAAAAATTGAAAAGAACAAATTATACTCTCTTAAAGATGCTGCGGCATTATTAAAAGTAGTTGCTTCTGCAAAATTTGATGAGTCTGTTGATATCGCAGTTCGTTTGGGTGTAGATCCAAGAAAAGCGAATCAAATGGTGAGAGGTGTAGTTACTTTACCTCACGGAACAGGTAAAGACGTTAAAGTATTAGCATTAGTTACTCCAGATAAAGAAGCGGAAGCTAAAGAAGCTGGGGCAGACTATGTAGGTCTTGACGATTATTTACAAAAAATTAAAGACGGTTGGACAGATGTTGATGTGATCATTACTATGCCTGCTGTTATGGGTAAATTAGGTCCATTAGGTCGTATTTTAGGACCTAGAGGTTTAATGCCAAACCCTAAAACAGGTACAGTAACTATGGATGTTGCTAAAGCTGTTCAAGAAGTTAAAGCTGGTAAAATTGACTTTAAAGTTGATAAAACTGGTATCGTTCACGCAGGAATTGGTAAAGTTTCTTTTGGAGCTGAGCAAATTGTTGACAACGCACACGAAATTATTCAAACATTAATAAAACTTAAACCAACTGCTGCTAAAGGTACATACATTAAAGGTATTCACCTTACAAGCACTATGAGTCCAGCTATTGCTTTGGATCCTAAAGCAGTATAATTGGTAGTTAAAAATTTTTAGTATGACTAGAGAAGAAAAATCAATCGCGATTGAAAATTTAACTGCGCAGTTAGCTGGTACAAATATCATTTATGTATCTGATATTTCTGGATTAAACGCAGAAACAACTTCAAACTTACGTAGAGCTTGTTTTAAAGCTGGTATTAAATTAGAAGTTGTAAAGAACACTTTGCTTGCAAAAGCAATGGAAGCTTCTGCTAATGACTATGGTGATTTACCTTCAGTATTGAGTGGTAATAGTGCTATATTCATTTCTGATGTAGCTAATGCTCCTGGAAAAATTATCAAAGATTTCCGTAAGAAATCTGATAAACCAGTTTTAAAAGGTGCTTTCATCAATAATGAAGTTTATATTGGAGATAATCAATTAGATGCATTAGCAACTATTAAATCTAAAGAAGAACTTCTTGGAGAACTTATTGGATTATTACAATCTCCAGCTCAAAGAATTATTTCTGCTTTACAAAACAAATTCGCAGGAAGCGAAGAAGAAACTGAAGCATAATAATTATTGCAGGAGAATTTCTCTTGCAGCTTAAATAGCGCACAATAAACAAAATATAATTTTACAAATCATTTTAAACGATAGAAAAAATGGCAGATTTGAAACAATTCGCAGAACAATTAGTTAACTTAACAGTTAAAGAAGTTAACGAATTAGCAACAATATTAAAAGACGAGTATGGTATCGAGCCTGCTGCTGCAGCTGTAGTAGTTGCTGCTGGTGGTGGAGAAGGTGCAGCTGAAGAAGCACAAACTGAATTTACAGTTGTATTAAAAGAAGCTGGTGCTTCTAAATTAGCAGTTGTAAAATTAGTTAAAGAACTTACAGGTTTAGGTCTTAAAGAAGCTAAAGATGTAGTTGACGGTGCTCCAAGTAACGTTAAAGAAGGTGTTTCTAAAGAAGAGGCTGAAGGTCTTAAAAAATCATTAGAAGAAGCTGGAGCTGTTGTTGAATTAAAATAACAAAACACAGTTTAGAACTAGGTTTAGACCTTGGATGGAATCATCCAAGGGTCTAAACCATTTTTCGTATAATAAAATATATCAAGTTTTATTATCAAATAGTTTAAAATACGAAAAAGTTTTTGATCAATACGAAGAAAAAAATTGAACTTACTTTACTGCTCATTTTTAAAGATGTATTGATTATAATAAGAAAGTATAGATTAAACAGTGTGTTTTTACACAAAAAATTACTTTTTTTTAATCAAAATTTTGTCCATTGATGATAACAAATCAGACTGAAAGATTGAATTTTGCCTCTACAAAAAATATTCCTGACTATCCAGATTTCTTAGATGTTCAGGTTAAATCTTTTAAAGATTTCTTTCAATTAGAAACGAAATCTGACGAAAGAGGCAACGAAGGGTTATACAACACCTTCATGGAAAACTTTCCAATCACAGATACAAGAAACAACTTTGTGTTGGAGTTCCTAGATTATTTTGTTGATCCACCACGTTATACAATTCAAGAATGTATAGAGAGAGGTCTTACTTATAGTGTGCCTTTAAAAGCCAGGTTAAAACTATACTGTACAGATCCAGAACACGAAGATTTTGAAACAATTGTACAAGATGTTTATCTAGGTACAATTCCTTATATGACTCCAAGTGGTACTTTTGTTATCAATGGTGCTGAGCGTGTAGTAGTATCTCAATTACACCGTTCTCCTGGGGTTTTCTTTGGACAATCATTCCACGCAAATGGAACAAAACTTTATTCTGCGAGAGTAATTCCTTTTAAAGGTTCTTGGATAGAATTTTCTACAGATATCAATAGTGTAATGTACGCTTATATTGATAGAAAGAAAAAATTGCCTGTTACAACTTTATTCCGTGCTATTGGGTTTGAAAGAGATAAGGATATCCTTGAAATTTTCGACTTAGCTGAAGAAATTAAAGTTTCTAAAACAGGAATTAAAAAATATATTGGAAGAAGACTTGCTGCGCGTGTATTGAATACATGGCATGAGGATTTCGTTGATGAGGATACTGGAGAAGTAGTTTCTATCGAACGTAACGAAATCATCCTTGATCGTGATACTATTATCGACAAAGATAATGTTGAAGAGATCATCGATTCTAACGTTAAATCTATTTTGTTACATAAAGAGGATAATAATCAAGCAGATTATGCTATTATCCACAATACATTACAAAAAGATCCAACAAACTCTGAAAAAGAAGCTGTAGAGCACATTTACCGTCAGTTGCGTAACGCTGAACCGCCTGATGAGGAAACTGCTCGTGGTATTATAGATAAATTGTTCTTCTCTGATCAACGTTATAACTTAGGTGAGGTTGGTCGTTACAGAATGAACAAAAAACTTGGTTTGGATATCCCGATGGAAAAGCAAGTGCTTACCAAAGAAGATATTATTACCATTGTAAAATATTTGATCGAATTGATCAACTCTAAAGCAGAGATTGATGATATTGATCACTTATCAAACCGTCGTGTTAGAACAGTTGGAGAACAATTGTCTCAACAATTCGGTGTTGGTTTAGCACGTATGGCTAGAACTATTCGTGAGAGAATGAACGTTAGAGATAACGAGGTGTTTACACCAATTGATTTGATTAATGCTAAAACATTATCATCAGTTATCAACTCTTTCTTTGGTACTAACCAGTTATCTCAATTTATGGATCAAACGAATCCATTAGCTGAGATTACACACAAAAGAAGACTTTCTGCACTTGGACCAGGTGGACTTTCGAGAGAGAGAGCTGGTTTCGAGGTTCGTGACGTTCACTATACACACTATGGTCGTTTATGTCCGATTGAAACTCCAGAGGGACCAAACATTGGTTTGATTTCATCTCTTGGTGTTTATGCAAAAGTAAACGGAATGGGATTCATTGAAACTCCATACCGTAAAGTAACTAATGGTGTAGTTGATTTAGAAAGTACTCCAATTTACTTAAGTGCTGAAGAAGAAGAAGGAAAAATGATTGCTCAGGCAAACATTGAAATGGATGAAACTGGTAAAATTACAGCAAGCAATGTTATTGCTCGTGAGGAAGGTGACTTCCCGGTTGTTGAGCCATCAGTAGTTCATTATACAGACGTTGCACCAAACCAGATCGCTTCGATTTCTGCTTCATTAATTCCTTTCTTGGAACATGATGATGCGAACCGTGCGTTGATGGGATCAAACATGATGCGTCAGGCGGTTCCTTTGATCCGTCCGGAAGCACCAATTGTTGGTACAGGTTTAGAGCGTCAGGTAGCTTCAGATTCAAGAGTATTAATCAATGCTGAAGGGCATGGTACTGTTGAGTATGTTGATGCAAATATCATTACTATTAAATACGATCGTACAGAAGACGAAAGAATGGTTAGTTTTGATGCTGATGAGAAAACATACAATTTAATTAAATTTAGAAAAACCAATCAAGGTACAAGTATTAACCTGAAACCAATCGTAAGAAAAGGTGACAGAGTTATTCCTGGACAAGTATTATCAGAAGGATATGCTACTCAAAATGGTGAATTAGCTTTAGGTAGAAACTTAAAAGTTGCGTTCATGCCATGGAAAGGGTATAACTTTGAGGATGCGATTGTAATTTCTGAAAAAGTAGTTCGTGATGATATTTTTACTTCTATCCACGTTGATGATTATTCATTAGAGGTTAGAGATACTAAGTTAGGAAACGAAGAGTTAACAAACGATATTCCTAACGTTTCTGAAGAAGCTACTAAAGATTTAGATGAAAACGGTATGATCAGAATTGGAGCAGAGGTTAAACCTGGCGACATTCTAATCGGAAAAATTACACCAAAAGGAGAATCAGATCCTACTCCAGAAGAGAAATTGCTTCGTGCAATCTTCGGGGATAAAGCAGGAGATGTAAAAGATGCTTCATTAAAAGCTTCTCCATCTTTACACGGTGTAGTTCTTGACAAAAAATTATTTGCAAGAGCCGTAAAAGATAAACGTAAACGTACTCAAGATAAAGATGCTTTGGGCGCTTTAGAAATGGAGTTTGAAACTAAATTTGTTGAATTGAAAGACAGATTGGTTGAAAAATTATTCTTGATCGTTAACGGAAAAACATCTCAAGGTGTAATGAATGATTTGGGTGAAGAAGTTTTACCAAAAGGTAAAAAATATACTCAAAAAATGCTTTACGCAGTAGAAGATTTTGCTCACTTAAGCAAAGGTCAATGGGTTGCTGATGACGCTACAAATAAAATGGTTAATGATTTAATTCATAACTATAAAATTAAGCTGAACGACTTACAAGGATCTTTAAGAAGAGAAAAATTCACTATTACAGTTGGTGATGAATTGCCATCTGGAATCTTGAAATTAGCTAAGATTTATATTGCTAAAAAACGTAAACTGAAAGTAGGGGATAAAATGGCAGGACGTCACGGTAACAAAGGTATTGTTGCTAGAATCGTTCGTCATGAAGATATGCCTTTCCTTGAAGACGGAACACCGGTAGATATCGTATTGAATCCACTTGGGGTACCTTCACGTATGAACATTGGTCAGATTTATGAAACTGTTCTTGGATGGGCTGGTATGAACTTGGGTAGAAAATTTGCTACTCCAATTTTTGACGGTGCTTCTTTAGACCAAATCAATGCCTTGACTGATGAAGCAGGAGTGCCACGTTTCGGACATACACACCTTTATGATGGTGGTACTGGAGAGCGTTTCCATCAAGCAGCTACTGTGGGTGTAATTTACATGCTTAAATTAGGACACATGGTTGATGATAAGATGCACGCACGTTCTATCGGACCATACTCGTTGATTACGCAGCAACCACTTGGAGGTAAAGCTCAATTTGGAGGTCAGCGTTTTGGAGAGATGGAGGTTTGGGCACTTGAGGCTTATGGAGCATCAAGTACGCTACGTGAAATCTTAACAGTTAAGTCGGATGACGTTATTGGTAGAGCTAAAACTTACGAAGCTATCGTTAAGGGTGAATCTATGCCAGAACCAGGATTACCTGAATCATTCAATGTATTAATGCATGAATTAAAAGGTCTTGGACTTGACATTCGTTTAGAAGAATAAATAAAATTTTCAGTTACAGTCTCAGTATTCAGTTTAGCACTGAAAGCTGAGACTGAAGCTGTTTATTAAAATAAAAGTTTTTAGGATTTATACCCGTAACCCGTTCCGATTTTTTATATAAACCCTAAGCGTTTTATAATTAGCACTTCAAAATAAGAAGGTTTGAAGTTTAGAGAAGTAACCCGAGGTAGTATTTTGAATGCCGTAGGCCTTAAGCTATAAGCCGTAAGCACATGCATAAAGCTTACAGCCTAATGCATATAGCTTCAAAAAAAATCAATTTTTTAATTGCAAATAAATCAATAGTAAAAACTATGATGAATAATAGAAATAATAATAAAGATAAAAATCCAGTTAAAAGATTCAATAAAATCTCAATTGGATTGGCTTCACCAGAATCTATCTTGAAAGAATCAAGAGGAGAGGTTTTGAAACCAGAAACTATTAACTACAGAACGCACAAACCAGAACGTGACGGACTTTTCTGCGAAAGAATCTTCGGACCTGTTAAGGATTTTGAGTGTGCTTGTGGTAAATATAAAAGAATTCGTTACAAAGGTATCATTTGCGACCGTTGTGGTGTTGAAGTTACTGAGAAAAAAGTACGTCGTGATAGAGTAGGACACATCAACCTTGTTGTGCCAATTGCTCATATCTGGTATTTCCGTTCTCTTCCAAACAAAATTGGTTATATCCTTGGTCTTCCATCTAAGAAATTAGATATGATCATTTACTACGAAAGATATGTAGTAATTCAAGCTGGTATTGCTAAAAATGCAGATGGAGAATCATTACAAAGATTAGATTTCTTAACTGAAGAAGAATATTTGAATATTTTGGATACTCTTCCGCAAGAAAATCAATATTTAGATGATATGGATCCTAATAAATTTGTTGCCAAAATGGGAGCAGAGTGTATTATGGATTTATTAGCACGTATCGATTTAGATGAGTTGTCTTACCAATTGAGACACAGTGCTAATAATGAAACATCTAAACAACGTAAAACTGAAGCTTTAAAAAGATTACAAGTTGTTGAGTCTTTCCGTGAGTCTAACTTAAACCGCGAAAATCGTCCTGAGTGGATGATCATGAAAGTGGTTCCTGTTATTCCACCAGAATTACGTCCGCTTGTGCCACTTGATGGAGGTCGTTTTGCAACTTCAGATTTAAATGACTTATACCGTCGTGTAATTATTCGTAATAATCGTTTGAAAAGATTAATGGAGATTAAAGCTCCAGAAGTTATCTTAAGAAACGAAAAACGTATGTTACAGGAATCTGTAGATTCATTATTTGATAACACTCGTAAAGCTTCTGCTGTTAAAACAGAATCTAACAGACCATTAAAATCATTATCAGATTCCTTAAAAGGTAAGCAAGGGCGTTTCCGTCAAAACTTACTTGGAAAACGTGTGGATTATTCTGCTCGTTCGGTAATTGTTGTTGGTCCTGAATTAAAATTATTCGAATGTGGATTGCCAAAAGATATGGCATCTGAGTTATACAAACCTTTTGTTATCCGTAAATTGATTGAAAGAGGTATTGTTAAAACAGTAAAATCTGCTAAGAAAATTATAGACAAAAAAGAGCCTGTAGTTTGGGATATCCTTGAAAACGTAATTAAAGGACACCCAGTATTACTGAACCGTGCTCCTACGTTACACAGACTTGGTATTCAAGCTTTCCAACCAAAATTAATTGAAGGAAAAGCGATCCAATTGCACCCATTAGTATGTACGGCTTTCAACGCCGATTTTGATGGGGATCAAATGGCAGTTCACTTGCCATTAGGACCAGAGGCTATCTTAGAGGCACAATTGTTAATGTTGGCTTCTCACAATATCCTTAACCCTGCAAATGGTGCTCCAATTACTGTACCTTCTCAGGATATGGTCTTGGGTCTATATTATATGACCAAAGAACGTATCTCAACACCAGAACATGTAATTTTAGGTCAAGACTTAACTTTCTATTCTGCTGAAGAAGTAAACATTGCATTAAACGAAGGAAGATTAGAATTGAATGCTCGTGTGAAAATTAGAGCAAAAGATTTTAATGACGCTGGAGAATTAGTGTTCAAAATTATTCAAACAACTGCAGGACGTGTATTATTTAATGAAGTAGTACCAGAAGCAGCTGGATATATCAATGATGTATTGACTAAGAAAAACCTTAGAGATATTATCGGTCACATTTTAAGTGTAACTGATGTACCTACTACAGCGGCTTTCTTGGATAATATGAAAGATATGGGTTATAAGTTCGCATTTAGAGGAGGTTTATCATTCTCTTTAGGTGATATTAGAATTCCAGAACAAAAAACGAAGTTAATTGCAGATGCCAGAGAGCAAGTTGAAGGTATCTCGACTAACTATAACATGGGTCTTATTACAAATAACGAGCGTTACAACCAAGTTATTGACGTATGGACTTCAGCAAATGCTCAGTTAACAGAGTTAGCAATGAAAAATATTAGAGAAGACCAGCAAGGTTTCAACTCTGTATATATGATGCTTGACTCTGGGGCAAGGGGTTCTAAGGAACAGATTCGTCAGTTAACTGGTATGCGTGGTTTGATGGCTAAGCCTAAAAAATCTACTGCTGGTGGTGGTGAGATTATTGAAAACCCGATTCTTTCTAACTTTAAGGAAGGTCTTTCGATCCTTGAGTACTTTATTTCTACTCACGGTGCTCGTAAAGGTCTTGCGGATACGGCTCTTAAAACGGCCGATGCTGGTTACTTAACAAGAAGACTTCATGACGTTTCTCAAGATGTTATTGTTAACATCGAAGATTGTGGAACTTTAAGAGGTGTTGAAGTATCTGCTTTGAAGAAAAATGAGGAAATCGTTGAATCATTAGGAGAAAGAATTTTAGGACGTGTTGCATTGCAAGATGTTATAAATCCACTTACTAATGAAGTAATGGTTCAATCTGGTCAACAAATTACTGAAGCAATCATGAGAACTATCGAAGCTTCTCCAATTGAAAAAGTAGAAGTTAGATCTCCATTAACTTGTGAGGCTTTAAAAGGTATTTGTGCTAAATGTTACGGTAGAAACTTAGCTACTGGTAAGATGACACAAAGAGGTGAAGCTGTCGGAGTTATTGCAGCTCAGTCTATTGGGGAGCCAGGTACACAGTTGACACTTCGTACGTTCCACGTTGGAGGGGTTGCTGGAGGTATCTCTGAAGAATCTAGTATTATTACAAGATTTAACGGTAGACTTGAAATTGAAGATTTAAAAACAGTTAAAGGAGAAGACGGAGAAGGAAACTCTGTTGATATCGTAGTTTCACGTTCAACTGAATTAAAATTAGTTGATGAGAAAACTGGAATTGTTTTAAATACACATAACATTCCTTACGGATCTAGTATTTTTGTAAATGATGGTGATACTGTCGCAAAAGGAACTGTAATCTGTAAATGGGATCCATATAACGGTGTAATTGTTTCTGAATTTACTGGTAAGATTGCTTACGAAGATTTAGAGCAAGGACAATCGTTCATGGTTGAGATTGATGAGCAGACTGGTTTCCAAGAAAAAGTAATTTCTGAGGCTAGAAACAAAAAATTAATTCCAACTTTATTGGTTTACGGTAAAGAAGGTGAATTGATTCGTTCTTACAACTTACCAGTAGGTGCACACTTAATGGTTGAAAACGGTGAGAAAATTAAAGCAGGTAAAGTATTAGTAAAAATTCCACGTCGCTCTTCTAAAGCGGGTGATATCACGGGAGGTTTACCAAGAATTACTGAGTTGCTTGAGGCTCGTAACCCTTCTAACCCAGCAGTTGTATCTGAAATTGATGGTGTTGTATCTTTTGGAAAAATCAAAAGAGGTAACCGTGAGATCGTTATCGAATCTAAATTTGGTGAAATTAAAAAGTATTTAGTTAAACTTTCTAGCCAGATCTTAGTTCAAGAAAATGACTTCGTAAGAGCGGGAGTTCCATTGTCTGACGGTGCAATTACACCAGATGACATCTTAAGAATTCAAGGTCCGGCTGCTGTTCAACAGTACTTGGTAAATGAAATTCAAGAGGTATACCGTTTACAAGGGGTAAAAATTAATGACAAGCACTTTGAGGTAGTTATTCGTCAAATGATGCGTAAAGTAAGAGTTCAGGATCCAGGTGATACTTTATTCTTAGAGGATCAATTAATTCACACTAAAGATTTCATCGTTCAAAATGATAAATTATACGGTATGAAAGTAGTTGAAGATGCTGGAGATTCTTCAGTGTTGAAACCAGGTCAGATTATTACACCTCGTGAATTACGTGATGAAAATTCATTATTGAAACGAAATGATAGAAATCTTGTTGTAGCAAGAGACGTAATTACTGCAACTGCAACGCCAGTTCTTCAAGGTATTACAAGAGCTTCGCTACAAACTAAATCATTCATCTCTGCTGCTTCTTTCCAAGAAACGACAAAAGTACTTAACGAAGCTGCTGTAGCTGGTAAAGTAGATGATTTAGAAGGATTGAAAGAAAATGTAATTGTTGGACACAGAATTCCTGCGGGAACTGGTATGAGAGAATACGATAACACTATCGTAGGATCTAAAGACGATTACAACGAAATGATGGCTAATAAAGAAGAATATATTTATTAATTAGGAAACTATGAGTAATCCGAAACAACAACAAGAGCAAATTAATATTGAGTTAGACGAAACTATCGCAGAAGGAATTTATTCTAATCTAGCGATTATTAATCACTCATCATCAGAGTTTGTTTTAGATTTTGTGAGCATTATGCCAGGTATTCCTAAAGCCAAGGTAAAGTCAAGAATTGTTTTGACACCACAACATGCTAAAAGATTATTAAGAGCAATAGGTGAAAATATCCATCGATTTGAAGCAGCTCACGGCGAAATCAAAGAGACAGAGCAAGCACCAATACCGCTTAATTTTGGTCCTGCTGGACAAGCATAATTTTTAAAGCCCCATGAAAATGGGGCTTTTTTTATGGGATAACTTTAGTAATTGCAGTTTATCTGATTTAAACTCTTTTAATCGACTAAATTTCTTTAGACTGTTGTTTTAAAGTAATTTGGTAACTCCTATGAAAGATTAATTTTTGAATATAATGACTTAGTAAGGTTGATTAATTCAAATTAAAGAAGAACGCTAATTTTTGATTAGCGTTTTTTTTATGTCTGAAAAATAAATATACAATTTGAAGTTTTTTTTCTTTTCCTTCCCAACCTTTCCATTGAAAACATACTCTATATAGGTAACGATCTGTAATAGATTTTAACTTAAAAGAATATACAGTATGAAAAAGAAATTCACCTTAGAGATAGCAAATCCATGTTCTGAAAATTTTGACAATATGATTCCAAATTCAAATGGATCATTTTGTGATTCCTGCATGAAAAATGTAATTGATTTAAGTAGAAAAACAAATTCTGAGATTGCTAAGTTTATTACAGAAAGTAAAGATAAAAACATCTGTGCCCGACTAAAAGTATCACAATTGGAAGAAGAATTTCAACATAACGAAACCTCCAGAATAGCCAACCTTAAATATGCAGCGGTGGCAGCTTCTGTTTTGATAACCTCAAATATCGCGGCACAGCAAAAAGAACCAATTAAAACTGAAATCGCTTGCGCCAAACCGAATACTTATAAATTAGGCAAAGTTGTGCAAAGTCATGTAGTAGAAAAAGAAGTTTTAATAACAATTAAAGGAAAATTATTAGAGGCTAAAACAAATAAGCCATTTAATAAAGAGGAATATCCTAATTTAATTTTGTTTATTAATAGCTCGGAAAAAGCAGTAAAAATAAATCCAAAAACGGGAGAATTTTCTATATCCACGCAAATTTTGAAAGACAGCAAAACGCTCATGGTTACCGTTAGTGGAGATGATTACTATCTTTCCAAAGAAATTCCTTTTAATATAAATAGGGTTAAAGGGAATGTATTAGAACAAAACATAATTATTGCATCAGATGAACTTACTAAAATTTATATTGCTGGTGGATTAGGAATTAACTATACTCAGTAATCAACAAACTTGTGAGAGTATAAAGAAAAAAGCTGTCTAAAATATATTAGACAGCCTTTTTATGTTTTTCTTCTTAAAAAAGAATTAATCAAACTCTGATGTAAAGTATAATTTTACACTTGGATATTTACTTTGTGTCATGTGAATTGTAAAATCAGAATCGGCTAAAAATACCAATTGACCATACTTATCATGAGCTAAGAATTTTTGCTTAATACGTTTAAATTCTTTGAATTCCTCATTTTTAGCATCATCAGGTTTTACCCAGCAAGCTTTGTGAACTGGGAAATTCTCATAAGTACATTTTGCACCATATTCATGCTCCAAACGGTATTGAATTACCTCATATTGAAGCGCTCCAACAGTTCCAATTACTTTACGGTTATTCATTTCTAAAGTAAATAACTGCGCAACACCTTCGTCCATTAATTGGTCGACACCTTTATCCAATTGTTTTGCTTTCATCGGATCGGCATTATTGATGTATCTAAAGTGTTCTGGAGAGAAACTTGGAATTCCTTTAAAGCTCATAATTTCGCCCTCTGTCAAAGTATCTCCAATTTTAAAGTTCCCTGTATCGTGCAAACCTACAATGTCTCCTGGATATGAAATATCGACGATTTCTTTTTTCTCAGCGAAGAAGGCATTCGGACTAGAAAATTTTAGATTTTTTTTCTGACGAACGTGGTAATAAGGTTTGTTTCTTTCAAAAGTTCCAGAAACAATTTTGATAAATGCCAAACGGTCACGGTGTTTAGGATCCATATTAGCATGGATTTTAAATACAAAACCTGACATTTTTTCTTCAGTTGGATCAACCAAACGAGTTTCTGAATCTTTTGGTCTTGGTGATGGAGCTATTGCAACGAAACAATCTAGCAATTCACGAACTCCAAAATTATTCAAAGCAGATCCAAAAAATACAGGTTGTATTTTTCCATCTAAATAATCCTGACGCTCAAATTTTGGATAAACTTCATCAATTAATTCTAATTCTTCACGAAGTCTTTCGGCTGCTTTTTGACCAACAATTTTATCTAATTCTGGATTGTTTTGAACATCAGAAAAAGCAATTGTTTCTTCAATATTTTTACGGCTGTCACCACTGAAAAGATTAATGTTTTCTTCCCATAAATTGTAAATTCCCTGGAAATCATAACCCATTCCAATAGGGAAACTTAAAGGCGTAACTTTTAAACCTAATTTTTGCTCCACCTCATCCATCAAATCGAAAGCATCTTTACCTTCACGGTCTAATTTATTAATGAAAACAATCATCGGAATGTTACGCATTCTACAAACTGCCACTAATTTTTCAGTTTGTTCCTCAACCCCTTTTGCAACGTCAATAACAACGATTACACTGTCAACAGCGGTTAAGGTTCTAAATGTATCTTCAGCAAAATCCTTGTGTCCTGGAGTATCAAGGATATTGATTTTTTTATCTTTATAATTAAAAGCAAGTACAGAAGTCGAAACCGAAATACCTCTTTGGCGTTCGATTTCCATGAAATCACTCGTTGCTCCTTTTTTAATTTTATTGTTTTTTACAGCTCCCGCTTCCTGAATTGCCCCTCCAAATAACAATAACTTTTCTGTTAATGTTGTTTTACCAGCATCGGGATGCGATATAATTCCAAATGTTCTTCTGCGTTGTATTTCTTTTAAAAAGCTCATATTTCGTATAAATAGGTTACAAAAATACTATTAATTACGGCTTAATAAAAATATTCACTTCTTAAATTGGAACAGTTTTTCTCTTTTAAGTCATTAAACAATAAAGTAGGCTTCCGTAAAATAGCGTCATTTTAAGAGAGGTTGCACAAGTTGTTTGTGTAGATCTTATAAAACTATCCTATAATTTTTTGTTAATAGTATATCGGATAGTTGTATTATGTAATTGAATTGTTATTTTTGTTCGTTATAAGTTACGAAAGAACTATACTTTAATTATTTATGTTTTGATAAAGTATTAAAAACATCCATAATTTTGGAGGATTATCTCAAACAGGCTTACATTCAAATAAAATTTAAAATAATGTTATTAAAAAAGTTACAGCTAAAAACAATTGACTACAAGTTTGCACTAACAGTTTGTTTTTTTCTTTTTTTTGCTCCAATTATTACAGCACAAGAAATAATTCCTGATGTTGTAGCTGAAAAACCTGTTGAAACTCATTCAGGCGGGAAATTAAAAATTGACGGAATTATTGCAACAGTAGGAGATTATATTGTTTTAGATTCTGATATTGATAAAGGATTTTTAGAGATTACAGCTCAAGGCGGATCTACTAAAGATATTACAAGATGTCAGATGCTAGGTAAACTTCTAGAAGACAAATTGTATGCTCACCAAGCAATTCAGGATAGTATTATTGTGAGTGATGCCGAAGTTAGAGGGATGATGGAAGAGCGTCTGAATTATATGACGCAGCAAGTAGGAGGAGATATCAGTAAAGTTGTTGAATACTACAAGAAGAGTTCTGTTGAAGAATTTAAAACTTATTTTGCCGATATCTTAAAAGAGCAAAAACTTGCTTCAGAGATGAGAGACAAGATTATTAAAGATGTTGAAATTACTCCAGAAGAAGTTCGTAATTTCTTTAAGAAAATCCCAAAAGACGAATTACCGACTTTTGGTGCTGAAATGGAAGTAGCTCAAATTGTTGTTGAGCCAAAAGTCTCTAAAGAAGATAAGCAAAAAGTAATCGATAGATTAAATGGTATAAGACAAGATGTTCTTGATGGTTCAAGTTTTGCTACAAAGGCAGTTTTATATTCTCAAGATCCAGGATCTTCTCCAAATGGAGGTTATTATAAAATGAACAGAAAAACTTCTTTCGTAAAAGAGTTTAAAGACGTTGCTTTTAGTCTGCAGGCAGGTGAAATTTCTCAGCCATTTGAAACAACTTTTGGATTCCATATTATTATGGTTGAAAAAATTAAAGGACAAGAAGTAGAGTTACGTCATATTTTGATTGCTCCTACAGTTTCCGAAGCGGCTTTAAAAGAAGCAAAAGAAAGAATTACTAATATTAGAAATAAGATTGTTGGTAATGAAATATCATTTGCAGATGCAGCAAGAACAGAGTCTGATGAAAAGGAAACTAGAACAAATGGAGGAACTTTGGTAAACCCAACAACTCAGGATACTCGTTTCGAATTAACAAAGATGGATCCAACGTTATACAGTCAGGTTTCTAATTTAAAAGGAAATGAAGTAACACAGCCGCTTTTAAATACAGACGATAAAGGTAAAAAGACCTATAAACTTATTACTGTAACTAATAGAATTGAAGATCATACTGCTGACTACGCTAAAGATTATACAAAAATTAAAGAATTAGCGTTGAAAGAAAAGCAGATCAATGCAATTGCAAAATGGTTTGATAATAAGATTAAAGATACTTACATTAAAATTATTGGCGAATACAAAGAATGCGACTTCGCAAACAACTGGTTGAAAAAATAATTTTTATTAAATAAATAAAAAGAGTTAGTTTTATGATTTCATAGAATTAACTCTTTTTAATTTTAAATACACTCATAAATGTCTGACGTAACAGCAATTCACAATTTAGTTCAAAAAAGAAACGAATTAAAAAAAGAAATAGCGAAAATAATTGTAGGGCAGGACGCCGTTGTAGATCAAATTTTACTTTGTATATTTTCTGGAGGACATGCACTTTTAATAGGTGTTCCCGGTTTGGCAAAAACCTTAATGATTAATACATTGTCTCAAGCTTTAGGTTTGGATTTTAAAAGAATTCAGTTTACGCCAGATTTAATGCCTTCTGATATTTTAGGAAGTGAGATTTTGGATGAAAATAGAAACTTCAAATTTATTAAAGGACCAATTTTTTCTAATATCATTTTAGCCGACGAGATTAATAGGACGCCTCCAAAAACTCAGGCAGCTTTACTTGAGGCTATGCAGGAAAGATCGGTAACTATAGCAGGCCAGCATCATAAATTAGATTTGCCATATTTCGTTTTGGCAACTCAAAATCCAATTGAGCAAGAGGGAACATATCCATTGCCTGAGGCACAGTTAGACCGTTTTATGTTTGCGGTAAAATTAGAATATCCAACTTTTGAAGAGGAAGTTCAAGTGGTAAAACGAACCACTTCTGATGTTAAAACAGAAATTAACCCTTTATTTACAGCGCAGGAAATTATAGATTTTCAACATCTAATCCGCAGAATTCCTGTTGCAGATAATGTTATTGAATATGCTGTAACATTAGTAAGTAAAACACGTCCAGACAATCCATTGTCTACTGATTTTGTTAAAAATTATTTGGATTGGGGAGCAGGACCAAGAGCATCTCAAAACTTGATTTTAGCAGCAAAGGCACACGCAGCTTTTAACGGAAAATTTTCACCAGATATTGAAGATGTGCAAGCAGTTGCAAGTGGAATTTTACGCCACAGAATTATTAAAAATTATAAAGCAGATGCGGAAGGAATAACTGAAGAAGTTATTATTCAAAAGCTGATGTAATTTTTTAAACTTTGATTATAAAAAATCCTGATAATTTTTATTGTCAGGATTTTGTTATTTAGTGTTGTTTTGAAATTATTAGCGACTTCTAAATGACTTAAAAAACTCCAACTATAACGTTATAATTGATTATTTAGAAAGATTCTTAGCGAAAATAGAGGTAAAATCTCACTTACTGCGTAACATTAAATTTCGACTTTGTTAAAGAAAAGATTTTAAAATATCAATAATTCATTTTTTTTATGCAAAATTGAGTTTTTAGCAAAAACAGACGGTCAAAATCGTTTTTTAACAATAATAATTTTTGAAAATGCGAGTTCTATTATATTTTTTTTAATTCTCGGCTTTAATAACTAAATTTGCGAACAAAAAAATAAAAATACCTAGAAATACTTCTTACTATGAACATTTATCAGGATTATATCCAAGAAATTGAAGAAAGAAAAGGTCAAGGGCTTCACCCGAAACCAATTGATGGTGCTGAATTATTAAGCGAAATCATTGAACAAATTAAAGATTTAAATAACGAATACAGAGAAGATTCTCTTAAGTTTTTTATTTATAATGTTGTGCCCGGGACCACTAGTGCTGCTGGTCTTAAAGCTAAATTTTTAAAGGAAATCATTCTTGGTCAATCCTTAGTAAAAGAGATAACTCCTGCTTTTGCTTTTGAATTATTATCACACATGAAAGGCGGACCTTCTATTGAAGTTCTGTTGGATTTAGCATTGGGTAATGATGCTTCTATTGCAAAAGAAGCGGCAAATGTTCTTAAGACTCAAGTTTACCTTTACGAGGCAGACACAGACCGTCTTAAAGAAGCCTTTAAAAATGATAATGCAATCGCAAGAGAAATTCTTGAAAGTTATGCAAAGGCAGAGTTTTTTACTTCACTGCCAGAAGTTGTTGAAGAAATTAAAGTAGTTACATATATCGCTGGTGAAGGAGACATTTCTACAGATTTGTTATCTCCAGGTAACCAGGCTCACTCACGTTCTGACCGTGAACTTCATGGTAAATGCATGATCACGCCTCAGGCACAAGACGAAATTAAAATGCTGCAAGCACAGTATCCAGACGCAAGCGTAATGCTTATTGCTGAAAAAGGTACAATGGGTGTAGGTTCGTCAAGAATGTCTGGTGTAAACAACGTGGCGCTTTGGACTGGTAAACAAGCAAGTCCGTATGTTCCATTTATTAATATTGCTCCAATTGTTGCAGGAACAAACGGTATCTCTCCAATTTTCCTAACAACTGTTGATGTTACAGGTGGTATTGGTTTAGATCTTAAAAACTGGGTTAAAAAGCTTGATGCAAATGGAGATGTTATTCGTAACGAGAATAATGAACCTGTTTTGGAAGAAGCATACTCTGTTGCTACAGGAACTGTACTTACAATAAACACAAAAACTAAAAAGCTTTATAACGGCGATAAAGAATTAATTGATATTTCTAAGGCATTCACACCTCAGAAAATGGAATTTATAAAATCCGGCGGATCTTACGCAATTGTATTTGGTAAAAAACTTCAAACATTAGCAGCAAAAGTTCTTGATGTTGAAGCTCCTCTTGTATTTGCTCCATCAAAAGAAATTTCTATTGAAGGTCAAGGTCTTACTGCAGTAGAAAAAATCTTCAACAAAAACGCTGTTGGTATTACTCCAGGGAAAGTGTTACATGCAGGTTCTGATGTTCGTGTAGAAGTTAATATTGTGGGTTCACAAGATACGACTGGTCTTATGACTGCTCAGGAATTGGAGTCTATGGCTGCGACAGTTATTTCGCCAATTGTTGATGGTGCTTACCAATCTGGTTGTCACACGGCTTCTGTATGGGATAAAAAAGCTCAGGCAAATATTCCAAAATTGATGAAATTTATGAACGATTTTGGTTTAATCACAGCACGTGACCCTAAAGCCGTTTATCATTCAATGACAGACGTAATTCACAAAGTACTTAATGATATTACAATTGACGAGTGGGCTATCATTATTGGTGGTGACTCTCATACAAGAATGTCAAAAGGTGTTGCTTTTGGTGCCGATTCAGGAACAGTTGCTCTTGCACTTGCTACTGGTGAAGCTTCAATGCCGATTCCAGAATCTGTAAAGGTGACATTTGTTGGAGAAATGAAAGGTTATATGGACTTCCGTGATGTAGTTCATTCAACTCAATCTCAAATGCTTAAGAAATTTGGTGGTGAAAACGTATTCCAAGGAAGAATTATTGAAGTTCACCTAGGAACTCTTACTGCTGACCAAGCATTTACATTTACAGACTGGACTGCAGAAATGAAAGCAAAAGCTTCTATCTGTATTTCTGAAGATGATACTTTGATTGATTCATTGGAGATTGCAAAAGGAAGAATCCAGATTATGATCGACAAAGGAATGGATAATCATAAACAAGTTCTTCAAGGATTGATCAATAAAGCTGATAAAAGAATTGCAGAAATTAAGTCTGCTGAAAAACCAGCATTAACTCCAGATGCAAATGCTAAGTATTATGCTGAAGTAGTTATTGATTTGGATCAAATTGTGGAGCCAATGATTGCAGATCCAGATGTTAACAATGTTGATGTTTCTAAAAGATATACACACGATACTATCAGACCTCTTTCTTTCTATGGAGGAGTGAAAAAAGTAGATCTTGGATTTATCGGTTCTTGTATGGTTCATAAAGGAGATATGAAGATCCTTGCTCAAATGCTTAAAAATATAGAAGATTTACATGGTAAAGTTGAGTTTAAAGCGCCGCTTGTAGTAGCGTCGCCAACTTATAACATCGTAGATGAACTTAAGGCTGAAGGAGATTGGGAAGTTTTACAGAAATACTCAGGTTTCGAATTCGATGATAATGCCCCTAAAGGTGCTGCGCGTACAGAATACGAAAACATGTTGTATTTAGAACGTCCAGGATGTAACCTATGTATGGGTAACCAGGAAAAAGCAGCAAAAGGAGATACTGTAATGGCAACTTCTACACGTTTGTTCCAAGGAAGAGTAGTAGAAGATACTGAGGGTAAAAAAGGAGAATCATTGCTTTCTTCAACACCAGTTGTTGTTTTGTCTACAATTCTTGGAAGAACTCCTACAATGGATGAATATACAGCTGCAGTAGAAGGTATTAGTTTGACTAAGTTTGCGCCTTCTAGTAAACAATTAGTGATGTAATATATTCGATTAGTTATAATCATTATATATAGAAAGCCCGAGTGATAAACTCGGGCTTTTTCTTTTCTAACTCCTCTATTTTTCGTAACTTGTGATGATCAAATAAAAAAAACAAAACAATTATAACTTATGGCTTTTGATATTGAAATGATAAAAAAAGTGTATGAGAACATGCCCGCTCGTGTTGATAAAGCACGCGAGATTGTTGGTCGTCCACTTACCTTAACAGAGAAAATTTTATACAATCACCTTTGGGATGGAAATCCTTCTAAGGCATTTGGAAGAGGAGTTGATTATGTTGATTTTGCACCAGATCGTGTAGCATGTCAGGATGCAACTGCTCAAATGGCATTATTACAATTTATGCACGCTGGTAAGAAAACGGTTGCAGTTCCAACCACGGTACACTGCGATCACTTGATTCAGGCAAAAATAGATGCTGCAACCGATTTGGCCAGAGCAAAAACACAAAGTAATGAAGTTTTCGACTTCTTGTCGTCAGTTTCTAATAAATATGGAATTGGTTTCTGGAAACCAGGAGCTGGAATTATTCACCAGGTAGTGCTTGAAAATTACGCTTTTCCTGGCGGAATGATGATTGGTACCGATTCGCATACTGTAAATGCAGGTGGTTTAGGAATGGTAGCAATTGGTGTTGGTGGTGCCGATGCCGTAGACGTTATGTCCGGAATGGCTTGGGAGCTTAAATTTCCTAAATTAATTGGAGTAAAATTAACTGGTAAATTATCAGGATGGACTGCTCCTAAAGATGTTATTCTTAAAGTTGCCGGTATTCTTACTGTAAAAGGTGGAACTGGTGCTATCGTTGAATATTTTGGAGAAGGTGCAACAGCTATGTCTTGTACAGGTAAAGGTACTATTTGTAACATGGGTGCCGAAATTGGAGCTACAACTTCAACTTTTGGTTATGATGATTCTATGAGTCGCTACTTACGTTCTACAAATAGAGCAGATGTTGCAGATGCAGCAGATAAAGTAGCTTCTTACTTAACTGGAGATCCAGAAGTTTATGCTGACCCAGAAAAATATTTTGATCAAGTTATCGAAATTAACTTATCGCAATTAGAGCCGCACTTAAACGGTCCTTTTACGCCAGATTTAGCTACTCCAATTTCGAAAATGAAAGAAGAAGCAATAAAAAATAACTGGCCATTACAAATTCAGGTTGGTTTAATTGGTTCTTGTACCAACTCTTCTTATGAGGATATTGCTCGTGCAGCTTCGTTAGCAGAGCAAGTTGCTGCTAAGAATTTAAAAACAAAAGCAAAGTTTACAATTACTCCAGGTTCTGAGGTTGTTCGTTCGACAATTGAAAGAGATGGATTTATTGATACGTTTAATAAAATCAACGCGACTGTGTTTGCTAACGCCTGCGGACCATGTATTGGTATGTGGGACAGAGAAGGAGCAGAGAAAGAAGAAAGAAACACTATTGTTCACTCTTTCAACCGTAACTTCTCAAAACGTGCAGATGGTAATCCAAACACTTTAGCTTTCGTTGGTTCTCCAGAATTGGTAACGGCACTGGCAATTGCAGGTGATTTAGGATTCAATCCATTAACAGATAAGTTAATTAATGAAGATGGGGAAGAAGTAATGCTTGATGCTCCAACAGGGGACGAGCTTCCTTCTAAAGGTTTCTACGCTGAAGATCCAGGATTCCAAGCTCCAGCAGAAGACGGTTCAGGAGTTCAGGTTGTGGTTAGTCCAACTTCAGAGCGTTTGCAATTATTGGCTCCATTTGATGCTTGGGATGGTAAAAATATTACTGGTGCTAAATTGTTAATCAAAGCATTTGGAAAATGTACTACAGATCACATCTCTATGGCAGGACCATGGCTTCGTTTCCGTGGTCATCTGGATAATATTTCTAATAATATGCTGATTGGTGCTGTAAATGCATTCAACCAAAAAACGAATTCAGTTAAAAATCAACTAACAGGAGAGTACGATGCTGTTCCTGCTGTTGCTCGTGCATACAAAGCAGCTGGAGTGCCATCTATCGTAATTGGAGATCACAACTACGGTGAAGGTTCTTCTCGCGAGCATGCTGCGATGGAACCTCGTTTCTTAGGTGTTAAAGCGGTATTGGTGAAATCTTTTGCACGTATTCACGAAACTAACCTTAAAAAACAAGGGCTTTTAGGATTGACGTTTGCAAATGAAGCTGATTACGATAAAATTGAAGAAGATGATACTATTAATTTCTTAGATTTAACCGAATTCGCTCCAGGTAAACCATTGACATTGGAATTTGTTCATGCAGATGGTACAAAAGATATAATCTTAGCAAATCACACCTACAACGCAGGTCAAATTGGCTGGTTTGTTGCTGGTTCTGCTTTAAACTTAATTGCAGCTGGAAAAGCTTAATTTTAAGTAATATTTTATAAAGAAAATGCTCTGTGAAAACAGGGCATTTTTTATTTAACGTGAATACTTGGAAAAAAGCTTCAAAATTTTTACTTTTTTGGAATTGTATTTTTTAGATAAAAATCATATTTGTAAGAAAAGTAAGTTTAAATTTTAATTAACTGAAAATCAATAATAAAGCTTTTCTCGATATTAATTCAATTTTAAGTTTGGCATTTTAGCATAAATTAATTGTTAAAAATTATGGTTTTTATGCTTTTAAGAGTTAAATTCGCCTTTGAGGTAATATATTTGTAATTTTTGAGTTTAATTCTATAACTAAACTTAAAAAAAAAGAGTACTAACTTAAATAGTGATTATGGTTTTTAGATTAATAATAGGGTTGTTTTTTTTCAGTGTTGGAGCATTTGCACAAGATAATTTTGTTAAGCACAAAATTTCACAAGGAGAAAATCTTTCCGTTATTGCTAAAAAATATGGAGTGAAAGTAAAAGACATTTCTGATGCAAATCCGAACACTTCTAAAATCTTAAAACTAAATTCGGTTCTTTTAATTCCGAATAAAAATAAAAATATTGCTAAAGTTAAAACTAAAACAGAGTCTAAATCTGAAGTAGTTCTAAATACTAGTCCAAATTCACACGAAGTGGCTGCAAAAGAAACACTTTGGGGAATTTCAAAAAAATACAATGTCTCTGTTGATGACTTAAAGAAAGCAAATCCGCTTTTAGAGTCAGAAGGACTTAAAATAGGACAGCAGATTGTCATTCCTTCAAATTCTTCTACTGTTGCTTCTTTAAATGAAAAAACTATTGAAAGTACTCCAGAAATTGTTTCTACTAATGTTGAATTGTACAGAGAAGTAAAATCTAAAGAAACGAAATACGGTATTTCTAAAGAATATGGAATAACTGTTGCAGAATTAGAGCGTCAGAATCCATCAATTAAGGGAAAAGTGCCGGTAGGTTATCTACTAAAAATTAGTGTTCCAAAGGAAAAAGCCGATTCAATTCAAGCTGCGAAAGCTTTGCAGGAATCTAATATAGCTTCAATTTCTTCTTCAACTCAAATAGCAGAAACTGCTCCAGAAATCAAAAGAGATTCTACTTTTGTTAGATTATCATCAGGAAGTCATTCTGAATTAATAGACCAGATTATCGCAAATGCAACTGAAAATATTGGAGTGCGCTATCGATCGGGCGGTACAACAAAAGCCGGTTTCGATTGTTCAGGTTTAATGATTTGTACCTTTAATAATTTCGATATTAAATTACCAAGAAGTTCTATAGAGCAATCACGCTATGGTACAAAAATCACAAGTGACGAAGCTCAAAAAGGAGATTTGATTTTCTTTAGAACAAATGGAAGACGTCATATCAATCATGTTGGAATGATAGTTGAAGTAGCCGACGGAGAAATTAAATTTGTACATTCATCAACTCACGGAGGTGTAATGATTTCTTCTACAAAAGAACCATATTACACAAGAGCATTTTCTCAAGTAAATCGAGTTTTAGAATAGTACTAACGAAAAGCGCTTTTTAATAAATCCAATCGGAACGGTTTGTTCCAAAAATCAGAAACATATTTGTTTTCTTTTGCCTTTTTAATTTCCTCTGTATCCAAAGTAGAAGAAATTACAAAGATTTCAATCTTTTCTTTAACGTCTTCTTCAAGTCGTGCAAATTCATCTAAAAACTCAAATCCGTTCATTATAGGCATTTGAATGTCTAAAAGTATAATAAGTGATTCATTATTATCTGAATTTTTTAAAAGCCACTCTATTCCTTCCTTTCCATTATTTGCTATAAACAGCGGATTGACATCTAATCCTTTTTTGAGCAATTTTTTAGTTACAAATTGGTCAATTAAATTGTCATCTATAATTATGAATTGAGGTTTAAAATCCATGAGAATTTGGTATGGTTACTATAAATTTACTTCCGATATTGTTTTCTGAAATAACAGAAATGTCTCCTTTAATGTTTTCAACAGCTTCTTTTACAATATAAAGTCCTAATCCTGATCCTTTATTTTTGTTTGTTCCAAAGTACATTTCAAAAATATTTTCTTTGTGGTCGTCATGAATCCCGATTCCATTATCTGCCACTTCAATTTTATTTACACCGTCACTAAAATAAGTTTTAATGGTAATAAACATTTCTTGTTTACTGCAATCAGCATATTTGATGGCATTGGATAAAAGATTGTTAATAATGATTTTTAGACGAAGACCATCACTTTCGATTTGATCTACAAGAAGTTCCTGTGTGAATTTTATTCTGCTGGCGTTTTCAATATGCATCAATTGTAAAATAGCTTCGTTGAATAACTCCTTTAAACTTACAGGTTCCATGATTACTTCTTTTCTTTTGTTTTTAGAATAATCAATAATGTCACTTATAAATTGGTCTTGTCTGGCCAAGCTTTGCTGCATCATTTCCAGATAATTCCGCACTTGATTTACATCATCTTCTAAAGCTGTAATTTCAATAAGACCTTTTAGTGAGGTTATTGGAGATCTTAAATCGTGTGAAGCGCTGTAAACAAATCGATCTAATTCACGATTTACAATAATTAAATTTTCATTTTTTACTTCAATTTCTTTTTTTGAAATAAGAAGTCTTTTGACCATTATTGAATAGTAAAGACAAACGCTGCAGATTATTACTAAGATGAAAAAAACATTAGTAATAATTAATAAGTCTTTTATTTTTCGGGTTCCTTCTCCCAAAACATTCGAAAAATTCCGTTGATTAATAGTCAATTGATCGCTTATGGTGCTAATTTCTTCTAAGTATTGCTGTTCTTGTTCTAGCGTTAAAAGATTTCTTTCGATTTTAGCATTAATCTGCTGGCCTATAATAAATAATCTAAAAACAAGTTTGTCGGCTTTTCCCCATTCGTCAATTGCTTTTGATAAAAAAGAGACATGTTTGAAATTGTCAAATAACCAAATGAGATCATCCAAATCATCTTCATGATTTCGTCCAATTAAAAAACCATTTCGCGCGATTTTGTTGTCTCCGGCTTTTAAAAGTGTAATTCGTGCAATACCATCACCCTGCGGAACTTTTAATTCTTCTAAATATAATTTCCATTGATTTGGATTTTTAGTGTAAAGGTAAGTTAGCAGATGTCTTGATGCATCTTTCTGTCCTTTGGAGTAATGAGATTCTCCATTAACGTAAGCTCTGTTTGCAGATAAAATTTTAATGGTAAAAAAATTAATGCAGATAAGAAGTGCACAAGAGATAAAAACTATTAAAATAAGAATGAAAACATTGGGGAAGCGAAAGTTCTTTAACGCTCGTAGCTTTGACATAGTTTTATATTAGCAGGTTAATTATAAAGCGTCTTTTGGTTTTTTGCTTCTAACTTAAAATAACCTTATGGGGAAAGGTTATCTATTGTTTTGAATTAAACAATTGTTAATTTTATTTGCTATTTGAAAATAAATTTGGAATGGTTATTTCAAATGTAGTAAAATTTATCTTATAATATTTGCAAAAAAGAGGAGTGAATGAAAAAATAATTACTAATTTTTTCTGTTTTTATAGAGGAAATTGGATTTTTGTTTAATTGAAAGATCCGCAGATATTACTAAAATTTGGCATATAAGATCAATCTTCTAAAGGCATAAATAGAGGGAACAACGGGAAAATAAGCATTAATTCTTTTTTTTAATTCATTTGATAATTCTTCAAATTCATTTTCTTTTAAACGTTCTTGATAAACGGTTAATGCGGAACCCGAAATAAAATCAAAAAAGTCATTTTTACTATTTGAAATTAAAGGATAAACTTTTTCATAAATATTTAGATTTTTACCGCCGTTTTCAAAAAGGATTTTTGCGTATTCGTCCAAAGTTAGTACTGGAGAAGGGCGTGTCCAATTCTTTAAGTAAGACGAAAAAGGTTCTTCCTGAACTAAATTTAAAAGTATTTTATTGAGAATATTTTCATTTTGCTGCGGCATTTGAACAGCCAACTGACCACCTGGATTTATACAAGAAATTATTTTTGGAAAAAGTTCATTGTGATCATCAATCCATTGTAATGCGGCATTAGAAAAAATTAAATCCCATTTCTTATCAGTATTAAGCTGGTCTAAAATTGTTCTTTCTTCGAACTTAAGATTTTCTCCCAACGGAGCTTTGGGCAGCATTTCTGCAGAGTTATCGATGCCGAGAACAGTTGGATTGTTAAGCTTTTCGGACAGTTTCTTTGTGAGTTCACCTGTACCGCACCCTAAATCAAGGACTTTTAGATTTGGCTGGTCAACAATATGACTTGTAAGATCTTCAAAAGGTTTAGAACGTTCTTCTTTAAACTCGTTGTATTTTTTGGGATCCCAAGTCATATATGTAGTTTTATTTTAAAGTTAGTAAAAAATGCTAACGTTTTAAAATTAAAGGAACAGATTGTCCCATTTGTTTATAAGTTCCAGTAATAACTTGGTTCTTATCCAGAACGCCTTCATATTCGATCGTTAAGCTTTCTACCGCAATTTTTAGAGTTGAATTTTCAAAAGTTGTTGAGGTAGCGGGAATGCCAAATGCTTGTTGATCTGGGCTGTCCATGGTAGCGCTGAAGCCATTATCGGTTTTTACAACATGTAACACAACATTAAGCTCCATATTTGGAACTTTAAGAACTCCTTTCCAATCACCAACAATGTCTTGAGCGAATGTGCTTAGAGAAGCAAAAAAGAATAAAAGTAAAAAAGTGTTTTTTTTCATTTTTCGAAATTTAAAAAGTAAAGATTAATTTGTGTGAAAATACTTAGGTGAATTTAAGAATTTAAATTTATCAATCCTTTAAAAAATTGAATGCCACCGAATAATATTGCTCCCCAAAAAATAAAGCCAATATTGGAAAGGGTTAAAATAGTGCCGCCTGCAAACCATAAAGCTCCGTAGATCATATCTTTTCTAGCTTTGCTATTATTTGCTTCTTGTATTTGATCTTCGACATTCTCCACAACAGAAGCTGCATTTTCTGGAGTAAGTCCTTGTAAGATTAAAGCATTCTTGGCTTCATAAGCAGATTTTTCCTGATTCACCATTAGGTCTGCCGCATAATTGTAAAACTGACTTGAAATTTCAAGCGAATTTGGATTGGTTGTTTCCATAAATTAGTTTTTAGATTTGGTTTATTTTGATTAGTGAATCAAATATAAGTACTTGAAACTGTTTATGTTTACGGGAAGACGTAAAGGGAGGTTTTTTATTTTAAAAAATCTAATGAAGGTTGTGCCAAAAATGACCGCACCCATTTTTGCACTCTGTATTTCTTCTTTTGGATTCATGAATAAAATATAATATCTATTATAATTATTGTAGCAGTAATTTTATTTTAGAAGAGAAAGATCTTATGAAACCGATTCGCGTGAGGGATAGAGGCGGTATCCTTTTGTGAAGAGAAACGGAACAAAAGATATAGCCGAAAGCCCGACCCGGAGGGACACGCCCAAAATATTTTTAAATAATCTAAAATCAGTGCTCTAAAATTTAAAATTTCAGAAAAAAGTATATCTTTAACCAACCATAAACCAATAGAAATGCAAGAAAACGACCAAGAACATTTTAAAAGAGAACTCGGATTATTAGACGGAACTATGCTTGTAGTTGGTTCTATGATAGGATCTGGGATATTTATTGTTAGTGCCGATATCGCCAGACAAGTAGGATCTGCGGGATGGCTGACATTAATTTGGCTTATCTCTGGATTAATTACCATTATTGCCGCCGTAAGTTATGGCGAATTAAGCGCAATGTTTCCTAAAGCAGGTGGACAATATGTTTATTTGAAAGAAGCTTATAACAAATTAATCGCCTTTTTGTACGGCTGGAGTTTTTTTGCTGTAATTCAGACAGGAACAATTGCTGCGGTTGGAGTGGCTTTTTCTAAATTCGCAGCTTATTTATATGAGCCTTTCAGTGATGAAAATATTCTTTACGAATTAGGGGCTTTTAAACTTAATGCTGCACAGCTTGTTTCTATTTTTACAATTGTATTATTGACTTATATAAATAGTCGCGGCGTAAAAAACGGTAAAATTCTGCAAACCGTTCTTACCATTATCAAAATTTTATCATTGCTGGGATTAATCGTTTTTGGATTTACTCTTGGAGCAAAAGCTTCAGTTTGGGATGCAAACTGGGCAGACGGATGGAATACTCGCGTATTTGATAAAGAAAGCGGTTCATGGCTTCCAATTGGCGGAACGGCTTTGATTACGGGAATTTCAGCGGCGATGGTTGGATCTTTGTTTTCAAGTGATGCTTGGAATGGTGTTACTTTTATTGCTGGGGAAATTAAAAATCCAAAACGAAATGTTGGTTTCAGCTTGTTTCTAGGAACATTTATTGTAACTATTATTTATGTTTTAACGAATATTATGTACTTAGCGGTAATTCCGTTAGACGAAATTGCAACAGCAAAATCTGATCGTGTAGCGGTTGTAGCATCGCAATATATTTTCGGAAATATTGGAACATTGATTATTGCAATTATGATTATGATTTCGACTTTTGCCTGCAACAACGGATTAATTATGGCGGGGGCAAGGGTTTATTATACAATGGCAAACGATGGTTTGTTCTTTAAAAAAGCGGCTGTTTTAAATAGTTCAAGCGTTCCTGCATGGGCGCTTTGGGCACAATGTGTGTGGGCTTCTGCTTTATGTCTGACTGGAAAGTATGGCGATTTATTGGACTTTGTAATTATTATAGTTTTGATTTTCTACATTCTTACAATCTATGGAATTTTTATTTTACGTAAAAAAATGCCTGATGTAGAAAGACCTTATAAAGCTTTTGGGTATCCATTTTTACCAATGCTGTATATTATTATTGCAGCAGCAATTTGCGTTTCTTTATTGCTTACAAAATTCTCAACCTGCGGATGGGGAGTTTTAATTATGCTGACAGGAATTCCAGTTTATTATTTAACAAAACCAAAAGAAGATAAAATAAGTTAGTTTCAAGATCAGAATCTTTCTTTATAGAAACTAAAGCGCCTTGTAATTTACAAGGCGCTTTTTTGTGCAACAAATTTAAAACCAAAATTGAACAATAAATGTTTTAAGTAAACTGCTCCAATTTGCAGCATCTCGACTAAGTGATAAATAAGTCAGCTTTTTTGATTATTTGACAGAGTAAGGAAGCGAAAGATTACCGCTCGCAACGGTATAAACTTTATAAACGCCTAACATTGGTTTTGTTCCTTCGCTTTCATGTGACCCGCCAGCTCCAGTGCTGACTTCCATATAACAGCTTACGGCATCAAACTTGAAGCTGGTTTTGTTGTTGATTCTAAAATCGGGAACAATTACTTTTATAGAATTTCCTTTAGCAGCAATATTAAAACCTGGGCTGTCCATATACATTGCCATTCCGGGATTTGTTGGCGGTAAAACAACATTTGGATCTCCTTTTTTAAACTCCCTAACCGAAAGTCCGCCGGCGACGCGTTTATCTTCAACCAATAAAACCCAATGGGCATGCCAGATCAAACCATCGTTAAGATAATTTCCGTCTAGATTTTCGTCCCAAAGCGGTGTATCTTCAAAATCAGGGTGTGAGGTTAGTGCCAGAGCGACAATTCCTTCGGCTTGACCGAAACCAATATCAGATGATTTTAATGTGGTTGGAAAAACATACGCGAGAACGGGAGCTCCATTTAATTGACCAACTGGTTTAGGCATTGTTTTTCCAGCTGTTCCTTCTACTTTAATATCCCAAACCGTAATTCCTAAATCGGCCTTGTGGGTTATCGAGGCCGATTTTATTTTGAAGTCACTATTATCGTAATTGCCGCATTTGTCGCAAGCTTTTGAAACGGCATAATTAAAAAAGATAAAGCATAAAATAAAAATTGATTTTTTCATAATTCATGTGGTTTAATGTTAATCGGTTATTAGAAACCAATACACATGCCACTTAAAAAATGTACTAAAAACAAGGCATTAAGAGTGTTTTAAGTTTTATTTCGACTGTTATATATCGTGAATGGAGCTGTATTTAGTGAAATTTCGTTATCGACTTTTTTGGAGAATAGAGAATAGAGAATAGAGAATAGAGAATAGAGAATAGAGAATAGAGAATAGACTTTTCGGTTAGGTTTATAGTCCGTTTAAATCATTATTAATTCTTTCTTCTGTAGGTCTTAAGAAGATAAGATAGATGATGACTAATATTCCAAATAAGATAAAATCTGGTTTTAAAAGTAATATTAAAAACGCTGCACCTTTAAAACAGCCCATCTCATTATAGATGCAGCTTGATAAAATGGCAGTTTTTCTTCGACTTTTAATTTTGGATCGATTTGTTTTAATTGGGATCTAAATAAAAAACTACTAAAAACAAAAGCTAAAACGGGTATAAAAACATAAACTAATGAGGCAGAATCTATATTGGGCATACTTAATTTTTCAAGAGAAAGCTCTCCTAAAAAATAATAGGCAAGAATAGTTCCGGCACAAATAGCAAGATGAATAATTTGTAAAGTTTTGATTTTTTCGTTCATAATATTGATTTTTAGGGTAATGCAAGATAGAACTTTAATAGATATACAAATATAAAGCTTTTGCGTGTTCAAGTTTTTGCCGTTTGACTAAAAAAAAAGACACTACAATTAAGTAGTGTCTTTAAAATGTAAAAAATCGTCGAGCTCTAAAATTATGCAATAACAGGCTCTGGAGATGATTTTATAGTTGAATTAATAATAGACAAAGTTATAGGGTCACATTCTCCTGAGAAAAAACAATCCAGAATTTCTTGAAATATTGGATTTGCATTTTCTACCAAAGAAAATAGTGTCATGCACGAACGTAATTTTCGAGCGTCTAGATCGCCAAAAATTCCATCTGCTGATTTTCTTTTGAAGGTTAGCAAAAGTTCTGAAATTTCGATTAAATGTTTTCCAAGAATTGGATGTTCCAAATAATCAGAAGCTTCTTTTAAATCATTAATGGCGTAAAGAATTGCAGTATCGCTTTTTCCTAATCCTTTTATTTGTGGAAAAATGAACCACATCCAGTGAGTTTCTTTTTTCCCCTTACTGATTTCAGAAAGAGCGGTAAGATAGAGTTTATTTTGCGCATCTAAGAAACGCGTTAAATCATTGTTTGAATATGCCATTACGGTATTGTATTTAAAAAAAGGTTGCAAAAATAGTAAAAAAGATAGGGTCTGCCTAATAAAACATTCATACAATCAGTATTTTAACTTTTTTCGACAGAATTTTCCTCGTGGTTTTAAAGCTAAAAAACAGGCTAGTTTTTAGTTATTAATAGATTACAGATTTCGTAAGGTTTGCCTAAAAGTTAAATTGATTCTTGGTAAAACATCGCGCGCTGTTTTTGGAACTTGGTGCTGCCAAAAACTATTTGTTGTTCCAGACATCAATAAAAAAGAACCATGATGCAGCGGAATTTCGACCTGCGGAATTTCCTTGCTGTATTTATGACGAAGCCTGAACATTCTAGTTTCTCCAAAAGTTACCGAAGCAATAACTGGGTTAGGTCCTGTATTATGTTCTTTGTCGCTGTGCCAGCCCACGCCGTCATTTCCGTTTCGATATAAATTTAAAAGAAGACTGTTAAAATCGAGTTGTGTTTCTTTTTCTACGCGTCCTCTAATAGTCAGCAATTCATACGTCCAGTCAGGACCGTTTGGATCTGCACCGGGATTATCTTTGTCTTCGTACCAAGAAATCATTCGAGGAACCGTGTACGTTTTGTCATAAATTTCCATTTCATGTTCTCTCCATTTGGTTTTACGAAGAATCCTTTCATAAAAGCGATCCGATTCTTCTTTGTTAAAAAAGTTATCAATCAAAATCAATTCAGAATCAGGGATGTCAAATACTTTTTTTCCTGCCAAACCTGCTGTAAATAATTCGGTGTCGTTAAATAGTGTCATTTTTCCATTCATATTTTGTCAATTTCAATCCATACAGGCGCATGATCGCTTGTTTTTTCCCAGCCTCGCACATGACGGTCAACACCGCCGGAGCGGAGTTCTTTTGCTATTTGAGGACTTAGTAAAAAATGATCAATTCTCAATCCTGCATCTCTTTCGTAAGCATTTCTAAAATAATCCCAAAAAGTGTAAATTTTTTCATCAGGATATAATTTTCTAATTGCGTCTGTCCATCCCTGCGAAACAATAGCTGCAAACGCTTTTCGAACTTCGGGCAGGAAAAGCGCATCTTTTACCCATTTTTCAGGTTTATAAACATCCAATTCTGTTGGCATTACATTAAAATCTCCCACAAGAATCACAGGTGTTTTTAAACTTAACAATGTTGCAGCACGTTCGGCTAAACGATCAAACCATTTTAGTTTATATTCTAATTTTGGTCCCGGCGCAGGGTTTCCATTTGGAAGATACAAACAGGCAATCACGATTCCGTTAATCAAAGCTTCTATATAACGACTCTGGACATCTTCTTTATCACCAGGAAGAATTCGCGTAACTTCTTCAATTTCCATATTACGGGCAAGAATAGCAACACCATTCCATTGTTTTTGCCCGTGCCAAATAGCATTATAACCAGCATCATTAATTGCTTTAATTGGAAATTTATCCTGTGGTGCTTTTAATTCCTGAAGGCAGACAATATCTGGAGCAGCTTCTTCAAGCCATTGCAGTAATACATTAAGACGTCCGTTGACTCCGTTTACGTTATATGTTGCTATTTTCATGGTACATTTAATTAGTTGGATATTAAATTTACTGATTATTAAGCATTTAATTGGATATGTTTTTATATTCTTATTTCAGTAACTGTTTGTTAAAGAAGACTTTACCTGGGTATTTTTCTGCGTAAGCAAAAATCAATTGCACCATATATTGATTGCTTTTGTACTGCGTGACATAGTTTTTTACTTCTGATGCGTCATGAATTGAAACATCTGTCGGGATATGTCCCATTCCATAAAAATGACCGTTTTCAATCCAAATACAGCTGCGTTCGTCTTTGGTTCTTCCTTTGTCTATAATTGCAAAAGTGGGTCGGTTACTTAATAAAAAATCAATAGCATTGTCGACTTGTTCGTTATGAAGCGAAACTTCCGGAAGATCCTTTATATCTTTATTCTGAAAAAGTTCTCCCTCTTCTGGTCTGGAATATTTACAGAATCTTTGATCAATTTCAAATTGTTCAGCCAGACTTCTCAGTAAATCTATAGCATTATACAAACTATTAAATTCATGAATGCAAGTCTGAAATTTGGTTAGTTTTCCAACGGCCAAATATTTATATCCGTTTCTTGCTTCATATTGATAAATGCCGAATTTTGCTTCAAAACGTTTTAATGCTCTATTATAAGTTGGCCAAAGCTGTTTTATTTCGGTACATTCTAGTAAAAGTGCCATTAATTCGGTAGCACAAACTTCAAAGGAAATACCATAAATATCCCTTAAAAAATGCTGTCTTTGCGGATTAATTTTATGACCGCTAAAATGAGAAGCAACACGTTTTTTTAAGTTAATCGCTTTTCCAACATAAACCACTTTTTTCTGCTGATTATAAAAATAATAGACTCCTGGTTTTTCGGGTAAATTATTAAAATCTTCAGGAGGCAGGTTAGGAGGTAAACGCTGATCTTGTGAAGTCATTTTGACCATTTTCGCTATTTCGCCTTCATTGTCCCATTCGAGTAATCGGGAAAATAATATTGCGGTAGCATCTGCGTCTCCGCCAGCTCGATGTTGATTTTCTAAAGGAATGTCTAACGAATAGCAAAGTTTCCCCAAGCTGTAAGATGTCAATCCTGGTTTAATTTTTCGTGCTGCGCGAACGGTGCACAGTTTTCTTGCTGTCCACTTAAATCCTGCTTGTTCCAGCTGATGGCGCACAAAAGAATAATCAAAGTTTACATTATGAGCCACAAAAATACGATCAGTAAGCATTTCCAAAACTTTCTCTGAAATGTCATCAAAAACAGGTGCATTGGCGACCATTTCGTTATTAATACCCGTTAAGCCAAAAATAGACAAGGGTATATCTTTTTCTGGATTTACAAGCGTTTCATAACGGTCTATTACATTTTTACCATCATGAATTACAATGGCAATTTCTGTAATGCGGCTGCCACTGGCATTCCCGCCTGTGGTTTCGATATCTACTATTGCATATTCCGTATTTTTCATCTCTTTATTATAACGCAAAACCTCTTTTTGTTCTTGTAAAATCATCGTGGTTATTTTTGAAATTTCATTCGGTGTCTTGGTAAATTGATTTCATGTCCCTGCGGATACGGTTCCCGATGCGTCGAACTCACATCTTCCTTAATTTGATGCTGGGTTTTAAATTGATCTTTAGCATCCATATAACGCGGATCTGGAATAAAAGGCATTTTTGCCATTTTGATAATGGTAATTGTCGGGAAATGATAATCGACTTCTACATTTCCTAAAAGCAAATAACAGCCTCCGCCCTGAAAAGGATATTCTGCCAGACAATCAGGAAAATGTGCCGTATCAAAATAAGTACCTTGGTGATCGATCCATGTGCCGAAATACATGTTCCCTTTTTTGGTCGGAACTTGTTTTCTGGAAATTAAATACGCCAGCATTTTAACCTGTTTTTTATGATACGCGACTAAATCCTTTGCCATAATATCGCCGCGGTATTTAATCTGAAGCAAATCAAAAACAGTACACGAAACAGGAAAACTCAACAATTCAATTTCGTCAAAAGCATCTTCAAAAACAGAACGGTCTAAAGTTGGGAGTTTATATTCTTTAACGGGTTCCTGCAAAAGCATTAAACTTCTATTTTCGGGTTTGAAATTGTTTAAAAGTAAACTCGCAATAACCAAAAGCTGATTTTTAGTTTTTCCTGTAAAACGAAAAGCATCAATAAAAATTAAAATTTTAATGCTCTCAATCCCGATCGGAATTCGGTTGATAAAATCTTCCAAAGAAAGAAAAGGACCGTTTTTCTCCCGATCTGATTCAATCAAATTCGCCGTTTTCGATTCTAAACCCTGCAAATGCATAAAACCTAAATAAATATCATTTCCATAAACCGTGGTTTGATATTCGCTTTTATTCACACACGGATTTAGGATTGTCCCGCCAGACATACGCGCTTCGTGTACATAAACTTCGGTTCGGTAAAATCCGCCCTGATTGTTGATGACCGCCACCATAAATTCAACAGGATAATTAATTTTGAGATACAAACTTTGGTAACTTTCTACCGCATAAGAAGCCGAGTGTGCCTTGCAGAATGAAAATCCAGCAAACGATTCAATCTGACGGTAAATTTCCTGACTTAGCGCTTCTGGATGTCCTTTTCTGGCACAAGACGCAAAGAAATTATCTTTTACTTTTTGTAAAGCTTCTAGAGAACGTCCTTTTCCAGACATGGCTCTACGCAAAATATCGCCATCAGCAGCCGGAACGCCTCCGTAATGCTGGGCAATTTTAATGACATCTTCCTGATAGACCATAATTCCATAAGTTTCGCCAAGATGCTCTTTAAAAACCTCATGAAAATACTCGAATTGATCCGGATAATTATGGCGGAAAATGTATTCTTTCATCATTCCGGATTGAGCAACTCCAGGACGAATGATGGAAGACGCGGCCACTAACACTTTATAATTATCACAATTCAATCGGCGTAATAAACCGCGCATGGCTGGACTTTCGATATAAAAACAGCCAATTGTTTTGCCTTGTGCCAAATGAATATTACATACAGCTTCATTTTTAGAAATAGAAGTATCACGAATATTTAATTTAATTCCACGGTTTTTTTCGATCAGTTTTACACTGTCATCAATATGTCCAATCCCACGCTGACTCAGAATATCAAATTTATCGAAACCAATTTCTTCGGCAATATGCATGTCAAAAAGTACGATTGGAAATCCTTTTGGAGGCATTTCCAAAGGCGTGTAATTCGTAATGGGATCTTCAGAAATGATAATCCCACAAGCATGCATACTGCGTTGGTTGGGGTATTTACCCATCATCATGCTATATTTCTGTACCAAGTTCACGATAGAATTGGTTTCGTGTAGTGCCATCGGATTTTTAGCCAGCATATCCAATTCTTCTTTTGGAAGGCCAAACACTTTTCCGACTTCTCTGTAAATAGATCGATGTTTGAATTCGACATTAGTGCCACAAAAAGCAACATGATCACGACCGTATTTATCGAAGATATATTCTAAAATGGTGTTGCGTTCTTTCCAGCTCCAATCGATATCAAAATCGGGAGGACTTTTTCGATTTAAATTTAAAAAACGTTCAAAATACAAATCGAGTTCGATTGGACAGATGTCGGTAATTCCGAGGCAATAGGCAATAATGCTGTTGGCACCGCTTCCGCGCCCGATGTGCATAAATCCCTGACTGTTGCTGTATCGGATAATATCCCAAGTGATTAAAAAATAGCCGCTAAATTTTAATTCGTCAATAACTTTTAATTCTTTTTCTACACGTTTTCGAGCAATTTTGTTTTCTTTTCCATAACGCCATTCAAAACCTTTTTCGGCCAATTCTGTTAGTTTTTTGAGATCACTCTCCCGACTTCCGGTAAAGAATTTTTTATTTCTTTTAATTGAAAAATCATATTGAAAATCACAGGAATCGATTATTTTCTGTGTGTTGGCAATAATTTCAGGATATTTTTCATAGAAAGGCAAAAGCGATTCTAAAGGCGACATTTTTTCAGAAGTTCTGCAATAATCAGCTTCTGTCAATTTTGATAAAATAATATTGGTATCAATCGCGCGAAGAATTTTATGCAGGTTGAATTCTTTTTTATTTCTAAAAGTTACCGGTTGAAGCACCACCATTTTAGAAATTTGATTTTTATGTTCTGATGTAAAAAGCTTTGAAACTTCATCTGTCCGAATACCGATAAATTCATTTTCACGAAGTGTTTTCGGAGCATTTTCTAAAGTATAAATCACAAAAACCGATTCGAATTCGGGAGCAATCAAAGGCAAAGCTTCGCCGCTAAAATTATGTTCTGTTAAAAACCGATTCATTTCAGCTAAACCTTCCGCATTTTTAGCCAAACCAATATATCGAAATTGATGATTGCATCTAAATTCCATTCCAATAAGAGGTTTGATTTCGACTTTTTTGCATTCTCTTATAAAATCATAAATTCCGGTAACGGTATTAATATCCGTCAATGCCATTGCTTTTATGTCATTCAAAACAGCATAGTCAACCAGTTCCTTAAGTGGAATTGTGCCGTAGCGTAGTGAATGGTATGAATGACAATTGAGGTACATGATTATTTTTTGCGTTTTAAAATTTCATCTTTATTATTTGGTTTAAAATGAGCTCCGGCGCAGCGCATTACGGCATCAAAACCATATCGGCTTTTCATTTTATCCATTGCGGCATAAAGTGAAAGCATTTCCTGAGTATCTTCAAAAAGATCAATTTGATACGTACCGCGCACGAGTCCGCTAAAGCGAATGCCAATCAAACGAAGACGCATACGGCGCTGATACAATTTCTCAAAAAGCTCCATTATATTTTTGGTTAAAATATGATCTGCAGAAGTGTATGCTACTCTGCATTGTTTGGTTTCAGTATCAAAATTGGCGTAACGTATTTTAACTGTAACTGTTGAGGTTAACCATTGTTCTGAGCGAAGCTGAAAAGCCAGTTTCTCGACCATTCCCAATAGCACTCTTTTGAGTTTTTCAATATCAATCGTATCCTGAGAAAAAGTATGCTCAGTAGAAATTGATTTTCTTTCGGTATACGGCTCAACAGGAGTATGATCGATTCCGTTGGCTTTTTTCCAAATGTCAATACCATTTTTACCAATCATCTGCTGTAAAACTTCGGCAGGCATTTCGGCTAAAGTCTGAATTTTACGAATACCAATTCGCGATAAAAGCTGAAAAGTTACAGCACCAACCATTGGTATTTTTTGGATAGATAACGGATTTAAAAATGCTTGTACACCTTGTTCTGGAATTTCTAGATTTCCAACTGGTTTGCCTTCGCCGGTAGCAATTTTAGAAACCGTTTTATTAATAGATAATGAAAAACTAATAGGAAGTCCAGTTTCCTGAATCACTTTTTGAGCCAATTCATTTGTCCATTTATAACTGCCGTGAAATTTATCCATCCCAGTAATATCCATATAAAATTCATCAATACTGGCTTTTTCTAAAACAGGTGCTTTTTCCTGAAGAATTTCAGTAACATCATGTGATAACTGAGAATATAATTCCATGTCACCTTTCATAACTTTTGCGTCTGGGCACAGTTTTAATGCCATACGAATAGGCATAGCAGAACGGACTCCAAATTTACGGGCTTCATAAGAACAAGATGCGACAACACCACGATCTCCCCCGCCTATAATAAGCGGAATATCATTGAGTTCAGAGTTGGTGCGTCTTTCGCAGGATACAAAAAAGGTATCCAGATCCATATGTACAATTGCCCTTGCCATTTTTCCTTTTTGTTTTTGTATAAAGCAAAATTAGTACAGACGATAACAATTTTTTGTATATTTGCTGTTCCAAATTATAACAAATTAATTATGTCCTTATTTTCAGACAACATCAGAGCATTAAGGGTTAAGCATAAAATATCGCAGGAGAAATTAGCTGGAAACCTAAAGATTACCCGAGGTAGATACGTTAAATACGAAGATGGAACCTCCGAAGCGCCGTATGACATTTTAAAGCAAATCGCCTTATATTTTCATATGAGTATCGATTTACTATTATCTGTCGATATACGTAAAATCAATATAGAAAACCTGATCAAATTAGAAGGCAACCGACTTATTTTACCCATACAAGTAGATAGTTTTGGGGAGAATTATATCGAAATTGTCTCTCAAAAAGCAAAAGCAGGATACCTCAACGGTTATGCCGATCCAGAATATATCGAAAGTTTACAGCAGGTTTCGCTTCCGTTTTTAGGACCAGGTAAACACCGTGGCTTTCCCGTAGAAGGAGATTCGATGCCGCCGCATGAAGATGGTTCTATCATTATTGGCCGTTATGTCGAAAGGCTGGGCGAGGTAATGGATGGAAAAACCTATATTCTGATTACCAAAAATGAAGGTATGGTTTACAAACGTCTCAATAAAAATAAAAAAAACACCTTAGTTTTAGAATCAGACAATAGTTTTTATCCGAATTATGAAGTGAAAGCTTCTGATATTCTTGAGATTTGGGAATACGAATGCAACATCGGCCGATCTGACAAAAAGCAACAGCTTTCTGAAACTGAAAGTATGAAAGAATTGCTTTTGGAAGTAAAAAGAGAAGTTATGGAGATTAAGAATAATACTTCGAATACGTAAAAGTTCTCATTTATCAGTCTAAGTGAAGTCGAAGACGTTGTAACGATGAGGTCTTCGACTTCATAAGACAAATAAATGAAATAATAATTGTAATATTATTTTACTTTTCTCTTTTTATCACTTTGACGATTGTCCCAAAAAGATATAATTTCTATTTGATTATAATTTATTTCATAAAAAATCAAATAGATTTTCATTGGAATAACTCGGGTAATTTTATTTGAAGTGAGCCTTCCTATAAATTCATTGTTTGAAAGGGTTTCCAGTAAATCTTCAACTTCTTCAAGAATTTTTAAACTATAATCTGAATTTTCATTCCGAAGAACATAAAATTCAAGAACATTAGAGAACTCAAGTTTAGCAAGTTCCGACCAGATTATTTCTTTTTTAGCCATTCTCTCATCTCTGAAATTACGTCTTCATTTTTATGAAACTTGCCATTTTTTATCTGATTTCTGCTCGTTTCAATAGAAGATTCCTGTTCAAGATTTAATTCATATAGAGATTGTTCAGAAGAATCAAAAATAGTTTGAAGAGCTTTTAAAAAATTCATGTCTTTAGAATCTCTAATTCTAGAGATTAAATTTTCCTTTATTTGCGCTGTCATGTCCATATCAAATTCTTTTAATACTCAAAATTAAAGATTTATTTTTAAAAAGATGTAAATAATTTAGACTTTCAACGAAAACCAAAACATACTCCCCAATCCTAAATTACTCTCAACCCCAACATTTCCATTCTGCGCTTCAATAAATTCTTTGCTAATTGCCAAACCCAATCCGGTTCCAGATTTTTGACTTCCCGGAACCTGGAAATATTTATCAAAAACTTTGTCTTTATATCTGGCGTCAATTCCTTTTCCAGTATCGATCACCTGAAATACAATTTGATTGTTTTCATTTTTTAGTTTGATGATAATCGTACTTTTTTCAGAAGAATACCGAATCGCATTCGATAAATAATTAATCAAAACCCAGCCTGTTTTTTCACTGTCAGCTTTTACATCTTGAAGGTTTTCATCGGTATCAATTAGTAATTTAATCTGCTTTTGATCGGCCTGAACTTTTACAGCTTCAACAGCATAATTTACAATTTCTCGCGGATTGCTTTTTTCGATATTCAGCTGAATATTTCCAGTTTCTAATTGAGATAGATTCAATAATTCGCCTGTGATTTTTAATAACCTTTGACTATCATCTTTGATGCTTTCGACCAATTGTTTCTGATCGTCGTTCATGTCGCCCGTTTTGGCGTTTTCAAGTAATTGAAGACTTAATTTTATAGACGCAATTGGCGTTTTTAATTCGTGCGAAACCGTAGCAATGAAATTAGTTTTGGCAAAATCCAGTTCTTTAAAAAGCGTAATATTTCGCAGAATAATTACATCGCCAATATTGATTTCTTTTTCTTCTCCCGTTGGAATTATCGTAATATTCAGAATCTCTTTTTCGAAATAACTTTCTTTTCCGTGTGCGTAAATTTTAAGCGGTTGTTTTTTAGGAGTTTCTGTATCTTCTTTTAAAATTAAAGAACGAATTAAATCATTCGATAAAGCCAAATTTGAAGCCGATTTGCCAACAACATCTTCCAATTTCAGGCCAATAATTTTTAAGGCTTCGTTATTAGCAAACAAAATGATATTTTCATTATCCAAACCAATGATAGGATCGTGCATATTATTGATTAAAGTTTCCAAACGTTTCTTTTCGAAGAATAATTTATACAAATTACTATCATTATATTCTTGAAGTTTCTGCGCCATCGTATTAAACGATTTTGCCAAATCGCCATATTCATTATGATTGGTAAAATGTACCCGTTCTGAATAGTTTTTATTGGCGATTTCCTTAATACTCATCGTCAATTCTTTTATCGGATTGGCAATATTATTCGGCAGATTAACCAGTAAATTAAAAGCAATCAAAAAGCATAAACTTCCCACAATGGCAATCCATAAATTAGCATTTTCGGCAGTAAGTTTTGCAATGTCACTTTTCTGTTTTATGGCATCCAGATTCAGCTTCATAATCGCAAAAATATCTTGTCTAATTTGCGCTTTTATGGTTTCATCGGTACTGTTTTTTTCTAAAAGCGAAAAATCATTTTCAAGTTTTGCGGTTGCTTCCTTTTCGCCGGGTTCGGTAACATTTAGAGTTTGCTTTTCCAGATATTCTTTAAAAGTTTGAATCTTATTATCAGGATTGGCTTTAATTTCATCCAAAGACAAAATCATATTTCGGGAATATTCCAGCGTATTATAATTCGCTTTCAGAATATTTTCGGTATCCGCTTTTATTAAAAAAACAGAATACCCACTCACTAACGAAAGTATAATGATCATCAAAAATAATAATCCAACACCCAGATTCAATTTGGTTTTAATTCTCATTTTATAAAACATTTAATTTTTTTTGAACCATATAAGTGATATAAGAAAATATTAGAATTGCTTTTTTTAACAGAAAGACGCTAAGGTTTCGCAAAGCAAGCAAAGATTAGATTAATGACTATGTCCCAATGCAAAAAAACTTTGTGTCTTAGTGACTTCGTGGCAAACCAAACATCCTAATTAAAATGAACTTATATAACTTATATGGTTTGAAAATTTTCACGAAAGTATAACAAGATCAACATTTGATAACGACAGTTTGTTTAGCAGACGTCTAAAAATTGTTGTAGACAAAATTACTTTAAATAAATTCAAATGAGGTTTTCCAATGCAGACAGTTGTAATTTGTTTTTCTTCAACAGAAATTAAGATCGCATCGGCAATATTTTTGTTTTCCAATTTAATCACTTCTGCGCCTAATTGTACAGCAAGTTTAAAATTATTAATCAAATGACGTTGCTTGTCTAACGCAATTTTAGTACTGCTTTCTTTAGGCGTTTCTACATACAAAACATACCAGCTTCCGTTATAGTAACTCGCCAATCGCGCCGCTTTTCTAATTACAATTTTAGCTGTTTTATCGTTACTGCTAATACATGCCAAAAGTTTTTCATGTCGTAAAGCGTGAAGTTGCGGAACTTCATTTTCAACCTTTCGAACCACCTGACTGGCGACTTCTTTCAAAGCCAATTCACGCAATTGCAGAATTTGTTCCGATTTAAAAAAGTTAGTCAAAGCCGTCTGAATTTTATCAGCCGTATAAATTTTGCCTTCTTTCAAACGCGCAATTAAATCTTCCGAAGTCAAATCGATATTGACGACTTCATCTGCCAATCGCAAAACATTATCTGGAATTCGTTCCTGAACATCAATGTTTGTAATACGTTTTACAGCCGAATTTAAACTCTCAATATGCTGAATATTTACCGCCGAAATCACATTAATTCCCGCATCTAAAATTTCTAAAACATCCTGCCAGCGTTTTTCATTTTTGCTTCCTTCAACGTTCGTGTGTGCCAGTTCATCAACAATAACGACTTCTGGTCGAAGATTTATAATCGCCTGAACGTCGAGTTCTTCAAGCTCTTTTCCTTTATAGAAAATTGTCCGTCGCGGAATCACAGGCAAACCCGCCAATAATTCATGCGTTTCTTTTCGCATATGCGTTTCGATATAGCCAATTTTAACATCGATTCCGTTTTTCAATAACGAATGCGCTTCCTGAAGCATACGAAAAGTTTTGCCCACACCGGCGCTCATTCCAATATAAATTTTAAACTTCCCTTTTCGCGATTTCTGAATTAAATCGAGAAAGTGCTGTGCGTTATTTTTCTGTTCCATATTTTTTGCTTTAAGCTACAAGCCGTAAGCTTTAGGCAGTATGACTTTTAAAAAGCCTATTGCCTAAAGCTTATAGCTTAAAGCTAAAAAGAAATCGCCAGCGAAGTTGTTAAAAACGTATTTGTATCCGTTGGAAGATTATCTTTTGTGAAGATTTTATCTTTACTTGAAAGATTTCGGGCTTCAATTCTAAACATTACATTATCAGTAACTAAGTAATCAAAGTTAGCTGAAAATCCGTAAGTTTTAAAACCGTTTGGCGTTTCAGTCGCGATAATAACACCTTTTTCGTCACTGTAATATTCACCGCGTGCTGCAAGCTGAATTTTATCCGTCGGTTTGTATTGCAAGATTAAAACAGGCGAAAACCAAGTATCATATTTATTACTGTTTTTAGCCGATTGTTGTGATCCAACATCAAAACCAGCTGTAATATTTGTTTTTTCCGTTACTTTAAATTGTCCGTGAAAGTTATTGAAATAACGCCATTTTTTGTCGATATCCGGCTGTTCATTTCCAACATAAGTGCTCCAGTTCAAAACCACTTTGTCCGATGGTTTGTATGTAATCTGAGTCCCAAAAGCTGGTGTTTGATTGCCTTCCACTTTCTCAATTCGCTGCCAGCCGTTTAAATACATTCCCGCCAAATACCATTTTCCAGATTCAGAGGTGTAACCAATTTTCACACCCGTTTCATAATAAGGAGAATTCTCGGCTAAAATACTTCTCGTTAAAGTCTGGCAGTCTTTTCCAATCGCACTTTCAAAACCTATATGCGAAGGCATAATTCCCGCATCAATCCACAAATTATGATTGGAAGAAATCTTCACACCAACATTCGCTTCATAAACATTTTTCAATAAACCTTGCTCGGCAGACATATTATATTCAGCATAAGTTCCCGCCATTAAAGCAAAATTTCCACGAATATTATCTTTCGAATAATTCACTTTTGCCATACCCAAATTCAGGTTTACCTCGTTGCTTTTATTGTAGCTGTAAAAAAAGTTTGGCCGTGTATGATCTTCCGGTTTCCCGAAATCATAACTATAATAAGCGTCTACATATCCTGAAAACGTAAACGGACTTTTTGTTTCTTCTTGTGCGTGTAAGTTGCTAAAACCAAAAGCGATTAAAGCAGTAAGTATTATTTTTTTCATTTTGTCATTGCGAGGAACGAAGCAATCTCATCCTCTGAATTAAATTATTTATTAGTAGATTTTTTAGGAGCTAATCCCGCACCCGAGCCTGAAAGTGCGAATTGGCGAAGCAATCCGTTTCAATCTATTGTTCCTCCCGAAGCCTCGGGACCGGCACAAAAGGATTTTCACTACTATCGGGGCTAGGGCATTTGGGGTAAAAAGGCGTTTTTGTATAATAATATTTTCATATCCTAACAGGTTTCCAAAACCTGTTAGGTATTATTGTAAGTTTAGTTTTTCGATTCCAATTCTCGCCATTTTTTGTCATCCTGAGGAACGAAGGATCACACTAGGAGCTCGACAAAGATTGGCGATCATGCAGATGGAGTTTCTCGTGTGATCCTTCGTTCCTCAGGATGACAAACTCTGTGGTTAATTCATGATTATAGTTGATGTCGATTTTCATACCTACAAAGTTTTGAAAACCTTGCAGGAGAAAAACTTAGAATCTCAGTATCTCAGAACCTTAGCATCTTTAGCGTAGCGCATCTAAAGCCACATTCAATTCTAAAACATTAACCGTTTCAGGACTAACAACAGCCGTATTAATTTTAGATTCCACCAAAGCTTTTACTTTAGCTTCAGCTAAATTTCTTTCTTTAGCAATTCGTTTTACCTGAATCAAAGCGCCTTGAGGAGAAATATTAGGATCTAAACCACTTCCCGAAGCCGTAACCATATCTGACGGAATCTCCCATTTTTTCAAATACGGATGAACCAGCAAAAGCGTATCAATTCTTTTTTGAACTAGAACCAAATAATCTGCATTACTTGGTCCTTTGTTGCTTCCGGCACTTCCTGCAGCATTATAATCCACAGCCGAAGGTCTTCCCCAGAAATAATTCGACTTATCGAATTTCTGACCAATTTTTTGGTAACCAACCACTTTTCCGTTAACCGAAATAGTTTCTCCTTTTCCCTGATTTGGAGCAATTTGTGCGATTCCGTAAATCGCTAAAGGATAAATAACCGCAAACAGAATTAAAGTAAGTACGGTAAGTTTTAAAAGTGAAAATATTGTTTTCATTGTTTTTTGAGATTCTAAGGGACTAAGTTGCTAAGGTTCTAAGTTTTTTTTAGAAAACTAGCAATCCAAAGTCTATGTTTTTAATTTGAGTTTTGTAAACCTGTCAGGTTTAATTTTACATACAAAGAGCTACAACCAAATCAATTAACTTTATTCCGATAAAAGGAACAATCAATCCGCCTAAACCATACATCAAAAGATTTCTTTTAAGGATTGCACTTGCTCCAATTGGTTTGTAATCAACGCCTCTCAACGCAAGCGGAATCAAGATCGGAATGATAATCGCATTGAAAATTACAGCCGATAAAATAGCACTTTCCGGACTATGCAAATGCATAATATTTAAACCTTGCAAAGCGGGAATCGCAGTAATAAAAAGTGCAGGAACGATAGCAAAATATTTGGCAACGTCATTCGCAATTGAGAACGTCGTTAAAGTTCCGCGAGTCATTAAAAGCTGTTTTCCAATTTCGATAATCTCAATAAGTTTTGTTGGGTCATTGTCAAGATCGACCATGTTTCCGGCTTCTTTTGCCGCTTGAGTGCCGCTGTTCATGGCAACACCCACATTGGCTTGCGCAAGGGCAGGAGCGTCGTTGGTTCCGTCGCCCATCATGGCAACAAGTTTACCCAAGTTTTGTTCGTTTTTGATGTAGTTCATTTTATCCTCAGGCTTTGCTTCGGCAATAAAATCATCAACACCTGCAGCCTCAGCGATAAACTTCGCCGTAAGCGGATTATCTCCGGTAACCATCACCGTTTTTACACCCATTTTTCTCAATCGGTCAAAACGTTCTTTCATTCCCGTTTTAATAATATCCTGCAATTCGATCACACCTTGAACCTGATTGTTTTTTATCACAACCAAGGGTGTTCCTCCGTTTGTCGAAATGTCAATTACTTTTTGAGCCGTATCTTCCGGAAATGAATTCCCAGCTTGAAGTGCAATGTTTTTTGCAGCATCTTGCGCACCTTTTCTAATATTGGTTCCGTCTTTTAAAACGACTCCAGAAGTTCTGGTTTCTGCGGTAAATTTGATTGTATGTGAAATATTTTCTGTAAAATGTGAAATGTCTTCTTGCATTTTACCATTTAAATTGATCGTATTACTCAATTCAATAATACTTTTTCCTTCTGGAGTATCATCTGCAAGCGAACTTAATACGGCAGATTTTATAAAATCATCCAAGGAAATTCCTTTTGTCGGATAAAAATTGGTTGCTTTTCTGTTTCCAATGGTGATAGTTCCAGTTTTATCCAAAAGCAATACATCAATATCTCCGGCAGTTTCAACCGCTTTTCCAGATTTTGTAATTACGTTTGCACGCAAAGCCCTGTCCATTCCCGCAATACCAATTGCTGATAATAAACCTCCAATTGTCGTTGGAATCAAACAAACAAAAAGTGCAATAAAAGCCGCAATCGTAATGGGTGCGTTGGCATAGTCGGCAAACGGTTTTAGCGTAACGCACACAATCACGAAGATTAAAGTAAATGCGGCTAATAAAATGGTCAAAGCGATTTCGTTTGGTGTTTTCTGACGGCTTGCACCTTCAACCAAAGCAATCATTTTATCTAGAAAACTTTCGCCAGGTTCTGAGGTTACAATTACTTTAATTTTATCAGACAGTACTTTTGTTCCTCCGGTTACAGACGATTTATCACCGCCGGCTTCGCGAATCACAGGAGCACTTTCTCCGGTAATGGCGCTTTCGTCGATAGTGGCTAAACCTTCGATAATTTCACCGTCAGTTGCAATTAAATCACCGGCTTCGCAAACGAAAATATCTCCTTTTTTCAATTCAGATGAACTGATGTTTTTGATTTCTCCGTTAGGTAAAATTTGTCTCGCTGGAGTTTCTTCACGCGTTTTTCTTAAACTGTCAGCTTGCGCTTTTCCTCTGGCTTCAGCAATTGCTTCGGCAAAATTCGCAAATAAAAGTGTTGCCAGTAAAATTAAAAACACAATTAAATTATACGTGAAACTGCCTTGATCTGTTGCTCCCATTAATATGGAAACACAAACGGCAAACATGATCGCAGTTCCTATTTCTACGGTAAACATTACCGGATTTTTGATCATCAATTTTGGATTCAATTTGACAAAAGATTGCACTAGGGCTTCTTTTACCTGTTTGCTTTCAAATAATGATGCGGATTTATTAGTTGTCATTTTTAGATTATTTTGTTTAACTGATTTAAACACTTAGAGATAAAATTGTAAATACGAATGCTATGAAACATAGCCCACTGTTTCAACCGTGGGAGCGCAATATATTAACACAATCCTTATCGTCTCCGTGTCTCCCACGGTTGAAACCGCGGGCTATATTGAAATACATTACGTTTTAGATAATTAGATTCTATATTTCTATGTGTTTAAATTTTCAGCATTGAAAAATGAGTTATTATTTGATTGTAAAATATTCAGCTAATGGACCTAGCGCCAAAGCAGGAAAGAATGATAAAGCAGCAATAATGGCAATCACAGCGAAAACCATTATTCCAAAAATTGTAGTATCCGTTTTTAAAGTTCCCGCACTTTCAGGAATGTATTTTTTGTTTGCCAATAAACCTGCAATTGCCAATGGGCCGATAATCGGAATGAAACGGCTTAACAATAAAACAATTCCTGTAGAGATATTCCAGAACGGATTGTTATCTCCTAAACCTTCAAATCCAGAACCATTGTTGGCAGCGCTCGAAGTATATTCGTATAACATTTCAGAGAATCCGTGATTTCCAGGATTGTTTAGCCAGCCTGTTGCATTTCCGCTAAACCAATAACCCATTGCAGTATCATGTGCAGCAAAATAAGATGCTAAAGCTGTTCCTGCTAATATCAATAAAGGATGAAGAATAGCGATGAAAGCAGCGATTTTAACTTCCCGTGCTTCGATTTTCTTTCCTAAAAATTCAGGAGTTCGACCAACCATTAATCCGGAAATAAATACAGCCAGAATAATGAAAATATAAAAGTTGAGGTAACCCACGCCACAGCCTCCGTAGAAGGCATTGACCATCATGGCCAATAATTGCATCGCTCCAGAAACCGGCATCGCACTATCGTGCATACTATTTACAGAACCTGTAGAAATTACGGTTGTAGCAATACTCCAGAATCCTGAAATTGCGGGTCCAAACCGAACTTCTTTTCCTTCCATAGCTCCAGCTGCCTGAGCGATTCCCATTTTTTCAATGGCAGGATTTCCGTTAAGTTCGCTTGAGATTGTTGGAATTACTAATAGTAAGAATCCAACCGTCATTACACCAAAAATGATATGAGAGAATTTTCTTTTGTTCAGGAAAAATCCAAGTGCAAAAATCATCGCAAACGGAATAATCATTTGCGCCCAAAGTTCAACGGCATTTGTTGCATAAGTTGGGTTTTCTAACGGATGTGCCGAATTAGCTCCAAAAAAACCACCTCCATTTGTACCAATATGTTTAATCGCAATAAAAGCTGCTGCTGGTCCGCGCGAAACTTCTACATGATCACCTTGAAGAGTTGTAATAGTATCTTTTCCTTCAAAAGTCATTGGAGTACCGCTGAAAACTAAAACAACAGCAACAATTGCAGAAAGAGGCAATAAAATACGGGTACAGCTTTTGATGAAATAGTTGTAGAAATTCCCTAATTTATCGGTACTTCTTTCTCTCATTGCAGTAAAAACCATTGCCGCAGCTGCGATTCCGACACCAGCAGAAACAAATTGCAGGAACATTAAAACCATTTGAGATAAATAAGAAACACCGCTTTCGCCAGAATAATGCTGTAAATCGCAATTGACTAAAAATGAAATGGAGGTATTAAATGCCAGATCAGGCGTCATCGATGGATTATTATCTGGGTTTAATGGTAAAGAACCTTGAAACAATAAGACAAAAAAACAAAGAAAGAACCAAACCATGTTAATGCTCAAAAGAGCTTTTAAGTGTTGTTTCCAGTTCATTTCTTCATTGGAATTAATTCCGCTGATTTTGAAAATAAATTTTTCAATTGGATTGAAAATTGGGTCAAGAAGTGTTTTATCTCCCAAGAAAACTTTAGCAATATATTTTCCTAAAGGAATTGCCAAAACAATGGTGAGGATAAAAATACCAATGACGCCTAATAATTCTGTATTCATATATTTAATTTTAGATTGTTGATTTTAGATTTTAGATTTTTTGAGACAATCTTAAATTCTAAAAATTCATTTTTAAAATTTTTCGGGTTTGATTAATACGTAAATCAAATAGACGAAAACGGCGATTGAAATAATAAATAGTGCAGTCATGATTTAGATTTTTTCAAAAAATTCAACTGATTTAAAACAAATCGCAAACAGCAAAACAGCCAATGCGAGTAAAAGAAAAGTGATCATATAATTTATTTTAGATTTTAGATTTTAGAGTTCAGATTTTAGATTTTCCGATTAAACAATTAAACAGTTAACCGATTAAACTTTTACACGCCAGACGCATTAACCTGCTTGATATATTCTGCTTTAAGCGTTTGTGGAAAAAGATGTGAAATATTGCAGTGACGCACTTCCATAAAAGAAGAAACTGAGAAAACATACACATTAGAAATGGCATTTTTAGTTTCGATGCTTCCCGTTATAAACAAACGTTCGGCAAGAGCTAAGCATTTTTTTGCACGAACGATGTTGCCGGAAATAATAGATTTTTTGGTTATCTCGGCAAAACGTTCCGCTTGTTTGTAGATTGAGGTGACTTGATTTTTCATTTGGATGAAATTTTAATGTTCTTCCTCCTTATGCCAAAAGATGTTCCGAAAAAGTCAAGTTACAGTTAAAGTGCTGTCAATAAAAGGAATGTGGTTTTGTGCCAAAAAATGCGCATAAAAAAAGCTTATCATTTTGATAAGCTTTTCTCGTTTTGATATGTTATTGTCAAGCGCCGGAGGAGCGAAATATTTATAGAAATAAAGAATCATAGTCATCAGAGCCCCAAGCGGGGTGAAAAATTTTTTTGGATTGTGTAGGTGTCGCTCCGCTGGAGCTTTACATCATTGGCAATAAATAATTCTATAAATATTTCGCTTCTCTGAAGCTTTAAAAATTGAATTTGACATTGTTATTTTACTTGAGATTTGGAATTTAAATTTTGGAATTTTCAATCCCATATTCTTCCAATTTTCTATATAAAGTCGCAATTCCAATTTCCAACAATCTGGCCGTTTCCGCTTTATTGCCTTTAGTATAATTCAAAACCTTTTGTATATGAAGTTTCTCAATACTTTGCATAGAGAAAGCCGACATTGATTTGGTAGGTTTTTCTGGCTGATGCTGCATTTCATAAGGCAGAACATCTGAAGTTAAAGTATCGCCAGTACTCAAAATAACCGATCTTTCGATGATGTTTTTAAGTTCGCGAATATTTCCCGGCCAAGAATAATTTTCTAATTTCTCCAAAAAATCATCGGCTATATTTAAAGTTTTTTTATTTGTTTTTTCAGAAAACTGCTTGACGAAATAATTCGCCAATAGTGCAATGTCTTTGATTCTTTCTTTTAGAGAAGGTAATTTGATTTCAAAGATATTCAAACGGAAATACAAATCAGAACGGAAACGGTGTTCTTCACTTTCTGTTTTTAAATCTCGGTTTGTAGCGGCAATTAATCTGAAATTTGATTTTTTTGGAGTGGTATCGCCAACCGGAATATATTCGGAAGTTTCTAAAACACGCAGTAATTTGGCCTGAAGATCAATTGGCATTTCACCAATTTCATCCAAAAATAGAGTACCGCCGTTGGCTTCTTCGATAAAACCTTTTTTATCTTTTAAAGCTCCGGTAAAAGCACCTTGTTTATGACCAAATAGTTCGCTTTCTAAAATTTCTTTACTGAAAGTACTGCAGTTTAGCGCCACAAATGATTTGCCAACGCGAAGGCTGTTTTCATGAATTGCCTGTGCAAAAACTTCTTTTCCAGTTCCAGTTTCGCCGGTTAGTAAAACTGTCGAATCTGTTTTAGCGACTTTTTGTGCGAGATCAATAACCTGTTCAATTCCTTTTGATTTCCCTATAATGGTGTTGAAAGAATATTTCTTGCCAATACGTTTTTCGAGCTGTTGCACTTTTTTCTGCAACTGTACTTTTTCTACCGCTTTATAAAGAAGCGGAATAATTTTATCGTTATCATCGCCTTTTACAATATAATCAAAAGCACCATTTTTCATGGCCTGAACGCCGTCTGGAATATTTCCGAAAGCGGTTAGCAGAATAACTTCTACTAAAGGAAAATTTTCTTTTATATTTTGCAGAAAATCAACGCCGTTTCCATCAGGGAGTTTTACATCACACAAAACCACATCAATATCAGTTTGTTCGAGTTTTTTAAAACCTGATTTTAAATCTTTGGCTTCAAAAACTTCAAATCCTTCCGATTTTATAATACGCGCCAGCAGACTTCTAAGTTTTTCTTCGTCGTCTATAATTAAAATTTTGTATGTCATTTAAGGAAAAAGCTAGAACCGAAATTTATTTTCGTGATACAAATTTAGGTTTTAAATCATTTGCCTTTTTTGATTCAGAGGAAATTCTTGCGAAAATTCGATTTTCAAAACGGTTCCGTTATTATTTTCGATGCTTAATTTTCCGTCAAGATCATCGGTTAAACCTTTTATTAGCATCATTCCGAATGAGTTTGCTTTTTTATCGCTTTCGTCTAAATCAAAACCAATTCCGTTATCAGAAATTGTCAGGAGGTAGTGATTTTCGGCTTTGGTTTCCAGCGTTACGTAAATCATTCCGGTTCGATCTTCGGGAAAAGCATATTTAATTGAATTTGTAATTGCTTCATTTAAAATCAATCCAAGCGGAACTGCGTGTGCCACATCCAATTCAAGCGGATCTACTTTTACATCAAAACGAATTCTTTGCCCAAGCGAAAAAGATTCTCGTAAATATTCGACCAATTCCTTAATGTAATTGGGCATATTAATTGTTGAAATATTTTCTGAGCTATATAATTTTTGATGAATTAAAGACATGGAATGAATCCTGTGCTGACTGTTTTTTATCGCCGATAAAGCCATATCATTATCCAAATAAGCCGATTGCGAATTCAAAAGACTAATGACTGTCTGCAGATTATTTTTCACCCGATGGTGAATTTCTTTCAAAAGCCATTCTTTCTCATCCAGTAAATGTTTCAAATTAATGTTTTTCTGGTTGATCTCTTTTTCCTTGATTTCAAGTTTGGTGTGATTTCGTTGTTTTAAGCGATATCTGTTAAATAATAACGCAATGATAATCAGTAATAAAACCAAACTCCAAATCGATACGCTATTTAAAAGCTTAGATTTTTGAAGTTCGCTTTTTTGCAATTTATCCTGATTGTTTAAAAGCTTAATTTTTTGTTCTTTATTGGCCGTTTCATATTGAATTTTAAGTTCATCGATTTGTTTGTTTTTGTCAACTCCATGAACAGAATCGGTTATTTTTTTATAATCCTGAAAATGCACTAAAGCATCTTTATAATTTCCTTTAATAGAATCTGTTTTATACAATAAAAGCTGAAGCGCTTCTGAATTATAAGTTGTGTCTTTAGTTCTCATAAGAGTAAAAACCTTATCAGCATAAAATTTGGCCTCTTCTGGTTTTTTGATCCTGATATAAAATAACGCTATAATCGTATACTCATGAATAACTTCTCTAAATGTTTCGGGGCTATTTAAGTGACCAGCGTAATAAGCCGTTTCTTTAAAATACTTTTCGGCCCGAGCAAAATCTTTTAATACTTCATAACAATTAGCCTTAATATATGCAACAGACATTTTATCGAAAATGCTTTTAGGAGGATATTTTTCTGTCATTGAATTAATGTAGCCAATAGCTTCTTTCGTTTTTCCTTTTAAGGATAAAGCAGCTACAGCGCTGTAAAAACTTTTATACCAAGTTCCAGTGTCAATTGTCTGTCGGCCTATATCTATGCTTTTCTTGTATAATTCTAATGCTTCTTCATGATGACCATAATGGTTATAAACATCACCCAAACGCATATAAAAAACATCTCCAAAAGTATAGTCCTTTTCAACATCCATTCTTTTTACACTTTTCAAGGCATAATATAAAGCCGTTTGTATATTGTGCTGAAATAATTCAATATAAACAATTGTTGTTTCTGCAAACTGCTGATGTGTGAAATTGATTTTTCGTAAATCGGCTAAATTTTGGTATAACCTTTTTTTGGCCTCATTTATTTTTCTTCCCCAAAAATAAATAGTAGTAATCTTCATGTAATTTTCGATTCTTTTCTCTTCCATTCCTAAAGACGCATAAAGCGAAACGGCTTCCTGCAGGATCTTTTCTTTTTCGGGATCAAGATTAAATAAAAGAGTTCCGTAAGCATCTATCGCTTCGGCAAGACCTCGTTTGTCATTTTGTTTTCGGCATTCATTTATAACTTTTGCAAAACAATTTTTACCTTCAATCGGATTATTGGCCTGATAGTAATATTTACCTAACAATAGTAAACTTTGCTGCTGCCATTTTTTTATTTTAAGCTGCTTACTGGCGGCAACAGCTTGCTTTATATATAAGTCTGCATTTTTTAAATCCTGTGGTTTCATACTAGGTTTAAATAAATAAAAACTTCCTAACTGAAGCAATAGTTTGATTCTGTCTTCTCCTTTTGATTTAGCTAAAAGTTTTTGTACAGAATTGATATCGCCTTTCTGGATTAAATCATTTCCAATTAGTTTAGCATCATCATAAAAACCCTCATCGTAACTTAACGAAACAGGGAGTTTGTAAGCTTTGCATGCGACAACTACGGCACTGTCGACATCAATTGCACCTTGATTGGCATTGTACAAATACATCGATGAGGCTTGTATCAATAATCTTTTTTTAGGAAGATCATATTTGGCAACTGCTGGAGCTAGTTGTGCCAAAGATGAAGTGGTAACGAATAAAAGCAAATAGTAAATAACGAATCGCTTCATAATTTGTTAAATATTAGGTTTTTGGATGGTTTTTGGTAAAACAAATATAGAAATAAAGAAGTTCGCTTTTTTTGAAAAATATCAAGAAAATTCACATTAAATATGGTTTTTTTGGTACAATTTTTTCAAAACACTGAAATTACTGAGGTTATTTAACTATTTTTATAGCAGTGAATTACGGGATTATAATATAAATAATACTACATTTATGGGAACCTTGTCTGATAAAAGCCCTCAATCTGACGAAAATGACTTTCAAAAACAAATTTTAATTGTAGAAGATCAATTTATTGAAGCGCATGATTTGCAATTAATTCTCGAAAAAGCAAATTATAAAGTGATCGGGATTGTGCGTTCGGTAGATCAAGCTTTGGATGTAATTCAGACCCAGAAACCAGATTTGGTATTTGTTGATATTATGCTCAAAGGAGATAAAAACGGAATCGAACTGGCGCACGTTTTAAAAGAAAAAAATATCGGCTTTATTTTTATTTCTGCCAATTCAAGCAAGAGAATTTTGGATCAGGCGAAAACAACACATCCATACGGATTTATTGTAAAACCGTTTAGAGAACAGGATATTTTGACCACTCTCGAAATTGCTTTTTACAGACAAGAATACAGTCTTGAATCGCAGTTAATGCAGCAGTTAGAATTGAAAAACGAGATTACAGAAATAATCAATTCCAATCTCAAACTCGAAGAAGCTTTACTGGCTTTTGCCAAAATCATTCAGACTTTTGTTTGTTTTGATTATTTAGAGGCTGGGTTTGTAAGTGCAGATGAATATTCTAATCTCGGAATCATCAGAAAAAATATCGATCAATATCAAATTATTAACGTACAAAAGCTTTCGCAGATTGCTGATATCTCTATAAAAGAATTAAACGAAACTTATATAAAATCGCAGATTGATCTAAAACCTGTTGTTTACAGTGAAGAATCGCTGATTAATAATTTTCAGTCGGCACCAATAAAAGGAATTATTTCACATAATTTCGGAATCAAATCGTATTTGGTTTTTCCGCTTTCGATTGCAATTTCGGAGCGTTTTTGCTTGACTTTTTACAGCCGTAATTTCAATATTTATTCAAATGAAAATCTGAAATTATTATCTAATCTTGAAAATACATTTTCAAAATTTATTTCTCGTTTTTATTCGCCTGCCACACTAATTACAGAGATAAAAGAAGTTCCTGTTAAAAGGGAAAAAGTTGAAAATATAAAAACTGGTTTTGAGGGAATAATTGGAAATAGTTCTCAAATGGTAACGGTTTTTAATTACATCAAAAAAGTAGCACCGTCTGATACTTCGGTTTTAATTTTAGGCGAAAGCGGAACGGGAAAAGAAAAAATTGCCAAAAGCATTCATGATTTATCACCTCGAAAAGACAAACCGCTTATCATTATAAACTGTGGCGCTATTCCTGAAAACCTAGCAGAATCATTATTGTTCGGACATGAAAAAGGGGCTTTTACGGGCGCTTCGGAAAAGCGGATTGGTAAATTTGAACTGGCAAACGGCGGAACTATTTTCCTTGATGAAATAGGAGAGATGCCTTTAGAACTTCAGGTAAAATTACTGCGTGTATTGCAAGAACGTGAAATAGAACGCGTTGGAGGCCTTATGCCCATAAAAATTGATGTTAGAATTATTGCCGCAACCAATAAAAACCTCGAAGAAGAAGTGGCAGCCGGACGTTTTAGAATGGATTTGTATTATCGTCTGCATGTTTTTCCAATTTTAGTTCCTTCGCTTAAAAAGAGAAAAGAAGATATTCCAGAATTGGCAGATCATTTTATAAAAGTATACAGCGATCGCATGAATCGAAAAATACCAATACTTTCTGATAATGCCTTACAGCAAATTACAAGTTACGACTGGCCGGGAAACATCAGGGAATTGGAGCATCTTATACAGCGTACGTTATTGTTGACGGAAGGAAATACGATTAAAACAGTTGAATTTTCACCTTCATCAAAAATGCATCCGCAACAAAATATGGATTCATTTTCAATTAAAACTATTTTAGAGAATGAACGGGATTACATTTTATATATCCTTAAGAAATGTAACGGAAAAATATCAGGCGCAGGCGGAGCAGCCGAAATTCTGGATATTCATCCTTCCACTTTAAATTCAAAAATTAAAAAGTTAGAAATTAAGCGGGAAATAAGTTAATCTACTGTAAAAAATATAACACATAGAAACATAGTTTTTTCTCTAACTAAAAAGAAAATGAAAAGAAACTAGTTTCTAACACGTAGTTAGCTTTGTATGTTAACGCAAGTGAAACGCCTTTTAGCGGTAATACACACTAGGTTTCTATGTGTTTAATTACAATTTCAAATTACTTTTTCAATCCATTTTGCAATACTTTCCGCCACTTCCTGCCATTCGTAATGAAGAATTACAAAATGATTTTTGTTTTTAAATTCTTTATAACAAGTTATGGAATGTAAATTTCTATGTTTTCTAAAATTCCAATTAACCAATTTTGGCGGAATAATTTCATCTTTAGAAGAAGAAATAAAGAAAAGCGGAATATGTTTTTTTCTAAAATTGATTTTTGCTTGTTTTGAAAACAAATTACGCAAAGCTTTTTTAGATTCGGGAATAACGAATTTATCATATTCTGTTTTTTGTTCTTGATTTGATATGTCGTTAAAAAACAAATTCTTCCAATTTTCAAACGATAAAAGTAAAGTTTTTTTAGAAGAAAAAATCGCGCAAGAAAAGCATAAAATGATTTTATAAAATGAAAATTTTAAAACCGTAAAGCCTTTTGGCGGAAAAGAATTAATGCAGATTCCCGCTTCGGCTAAATCTTTCTGAACCAGTAATTGTACCAAAAGTCCGCCGTAGGAATGTCCCACTAAAATAGGTTTCTCAGGAAGTTTTTCTATGATTTCGGTATAATAACACAAAAGATCAAATAAACTGATAGACCCAATTTTCACACGCAGATTTTGCTCTCTTAAATTTGCAGCGCTATCATTTTTATGAAGCCACGGAGGCGCCACAACTTTATATCCTTTATTTTCAAAAAAAGTGAGCCATTTCCCCCAATACAAATGGCTCACAAAAGCTCCCGAAATAAATACTATCGTTTTGGTACTTGAAAGATACATAACAGGATTTTTAGATAAATGGTGAAATGCAAACGATATGCCTCTTTGCAAAGTGTTGATTTTTATGAGTTTAAAGTAGTGTTGTTCCTTTTCGAATTATTATATTTCGTTAAATACTTTTTGTGGTATTGAAATATCAATTTTTATTGGGGTAAAAACGGATTTTTATTTTTTATTATTAAAAAAATCAAATCTGCGTCAATCAGCGTTTTCGCAAAGCGAATCTGTTTTATCCGCGCTCAATTGATCAAATGAATTTATGTTTAAAGAAAATGTACCTTTAGAAAATCTAACCCTGACCTTTAAAATGAAAATACCACATAACGAGATAAAACCACTTTTATTCACTTTAGTTCTGCTGATTATTTCGGTTTCTTTTTCTTTTGCAAATGATTTTAATGCTAAAAAAGATTCCACAAAGGCTAAAACTATTTCGTTTAGAATCAAATTAAAATCGGATAGTAAAGTCAAAATAAAACCGGCGCCTTTAAAATTCAATAAACATTTCGCCTATAGTTTTACGCTTGACGATGGATACAGATCAGCTTATTTAACAGCATTTCCATTATTGAATGGCGGAAAAATAAGCAGTCCAAACCAAAGCGAATGGAAAATCGATCAAGGCGGCGACGGAACAATTTCAAAAGGACTTTTCTATTCAGACGGATTCGGAAATAAAATTCCGTTTAAATTGGCTCTGGCAGTCAACGGCGGTTCAATTGGTGATTTACCAACAAACCGCGGACATCTTTCCTGGCCAGAAATAACGGAAATGTACAATGCTGGCTGGGATATTTTGAATCACAGTTTTCATCATGCAACAAAACACGGCACGAATTATTCGACAGAAGTAACCGAAAATACCACTTCGATAAAACAAAATCTTGATTTTACAATGTCTCATTTTGTAGTTCCAGGCGGAGAAGGCGATCCAGATTACCATTTAGAATATGAGAAAGAAGCACTTGCTAATGGATTTTTTTCTGTTGCATCTTATAAAGGAGTTGGTCCAGTTTTTAACGTTGATTCTAAAATGAATTTAGATAAAATGATTTCTGCGAGAACTTTTGTGCAGAGTTCAAAAGACACAACCAGTTTTGAAACAATGGATCGTTATTTAAAAACCATAGATTCGATTGTTAAACAATCCAATACAGTTTGGTTTAACGAATTTACACACGGAACAGGAAATGGAAATCTGTGGAATTTAAGCATGCGTTTTCCTGATTTTAAATATTATATGACAACGCTTTCTAATCAATACGGCGTAAAAGGAAACGATTCCATCTGGATGGCGCCGTGGCAGGAAGTCTACGAATATATTTGGTTAAGAGACAGAATTAAAGTCGAGTACAAGCAGACTAATAAAGAAATTGAAGTGACAATCGCGTTACCTGAAATTCCAGAAACATTCAGAAATCGCGATATTTCATTAGTAATTGATACCTCTTCAAAATTTGAAATCGAATCCAACAAAGATTTAAAAATAAAAGACGACGGAAAAACAACTCATAAACAGATTTTAATTCAATGGAAATAATCCAATTAATCTGTGGCTAAAAAAAATAAACACATAGAAACATAGTTTTTGCAACTGGTAAAAGGCGTTTTATAGCTATGTGTTAGAAACTAGTTTCTTTTAATCTTCTTTTTAAGATAGAGAGAAAACTATGTTTCTATGTGTTTAAATAATTACAAACTAACCAATTTCCTTTTCGTTGTCTTTTATAAAAGTATCTATATTCATTAAATATGGATCAATAACAATGCGTTGAGGTTTTGTTTTAAGTTTAATTTTACCTTCGATTTTATTGTTTTTTATAAGGAAAGTATAATGGAATAACTTTCGGTTTTCATCGTAAATTCCAATATTGATTGTTGAGTCGTTTGTAATTTGTGTTCGTACTCCAGTTGCATTTTCCTGATATTTTTCAGAAACAGCTTTAAAAGAAACTTCATAAAAACCATTTTTTTTAATGCTTGTAACCGATTCTATTTTTGAAGAATAGGTAATAATCTGCTTAAACATTTCATCTAATTTAGAATGCAGTTTTTTATCCGTTACGGCATAAATCTCTTTCAATAAATCCTCAGCATCGGGAAACGGATTTGGATATTTATACTGATGTAGAAAATTTTTCAAAGCCAGATTTACTTTTTCTTCCCCAATTAACATTCGCAATTGATGCATTATAATCATTCCTTTGTCATAAGGTAAATGCGGCGTGTCGTAATTGGTTTTGTATAAAGGCGTTTCAGGATCATAACTTCTGGCGCTTAAATATAAATCGAGATGAATTTTTAGAGTTTCCAGCGCTTTTTCCAAACCATGTTCTTTTTCATATAACATCAGCTCTGTATACTGCGCCAAAGTTTCGGTCAAAATCCAGCTTCCTTCCTTTTGTTCCGGACTTATCTGCGCATTTCCCCACCACTCGTGAGACATTTCATGAGCCGTTAATTGGTTAATTACATCTTCTTTGTCTTTATTGGTAAGATCGCTGTAAAAACCAAAATTCTCTTTCATAAAAACTGTCGACGGATAGGAAGTCGCAGCAAATCCATCGGCGAAAGCAGAAACTTCGGCGTAGCGAATGGATTTATACGGATATTTTCCAAAATTACTTTGACAATAATCTAACGTATTCTGTACATCCTGAATTAACTTTTCAATGTTTCTAGAATGTCTTTTATCATAAAAAACTTCAATCGAAATACCTTTATAATTTGTTTTTTTGATTTGACATTCCGCGGAAGCGAAAGCAAATCGAAACGGAATCTTGCCATTTGATTGATAATGAAAATAATTGCGGTTATTTTTCTTCCATTTTCCAATTAAATCTCCAACACCAATTGCAGTTTGATTTTCTGAAGTTGAAACAACAGCATCATAATCAACAAAATCATATTTGATTTCCGATTTATCTTCCAGTTTTTTAAGAGGCATCTGAGGTTTTAAATGTCTTTTGGTTCGTTCTTTTTTACTGCTGATTTCATTCGATTCTTGATAACCAAAAAGAGGAAAGTAGCGGCTTATACGCATAAAAGAACCATTTTCGATTATTGAATTGAATGGCGTATGTCCTTTAAATGGCGACCATGATGACTCAAATGAAAAGTTTATTTTCATTTTTTGCTGCGGTAACAAAGGTTTTTTAAGGCGATACCAATAATGATGGAATGTTGAAACATCATCTAGTTTTTTAGAATTCGGAATCTCAATAGAAGTCAGTTTAGAATTTCGATCTATATATAGGAGTAAACTATCAATTGGTTTTTCAGAATTATTGATTAACTCATAACTGCCTTTAACTTCATAGCGGTTTTCTTCTGGAAATAAATCGACTTTACTTTTTACTGAAACAATTGTAGGCTGTGCCAGATTTGTATATTTTTTGAATGGATTTTCATATTTTTCGCTCCAGTTATTCTGATCTTCTTCGGTTAAATATGGATATTCGATGTTAATTTTATAAAAAAGGTAACTTCCAAAACCAATAAAAAGGATGATTCCAAAACCTAAAGTTGTTTTTTGAATAATATTAAATGAATTTCTTCGAAAGGTTTTTACTATTGAAGCACTCCTTTTCCATAAAATCCCTGTCAAAGTCAGCAGAATTAAAGCCAATCCGAAATTGTACAACATCGAAATATGAAAAGGAAAAGTATATCTTCCGAAACCATTCAAATCAAAATATTCTGTTTTAAAAGCATTTCCAAATCGTAATAATGGATGTGAAATCCCCAATTGTTCTCCAATTCCAGTACAAAACAAAATGCAGACAAAAGCAGCAATTGAAAGTCCGATATATTTATTTTTAATAAAAGTCTGAATCGCAATAATCATTATTGAAATCAACAACAACGGAAATCCCAGATAATAATATAAAGAAAGATAAAGACCAATTTCGATTGGAGCATTAGCATTGGCAAACTGAAATCCGCATCCAATCAAAATACTGATACTAATAAGGATTAATGGAATTATAAAAAGTGACGTCAATTTCGCCAATATAACTGCAAATTGAGAATAAGGCGCTGTATTCTCCAGCATTTCAAATTTCGAATTCTCACTTCGGTTTAATAATTCACTGCTATAAAAAAGAAGAATCAAGATCAGAATAAAAGGCAGGCGGTCCATTATGGTTGTAAGCAACAAAGCGGTATCGGTAATTTTTTCCGCTAATCGAATGCCACCGTCAATTTCATCCGAAATCTCAATCATTAACAATCCCGAAAATAAGAGAACAATCAACAAAAACGGAATTCCTTTTAGAATCAAAAAAATATCCATTTTAATATTACTTTTAAAAATAGCAAAATTATGTCTGAAAGTTTTGAATTCGATGTTTTTAGGAATTTCCGAAGAAAGCACATTTAATTCTTTGGAAATAATTTTAGGCGTTTTGACTTTTTTGGTTTTCGTTTTTCGGAAAGAAAACAATCGATACGAAATAAAAAGTAAAAGCATCGAAACCAAAATCCAAAGAATCCGATTGAATAAAAAGTTCCCCGAAAGCGAAACCAGTTCTGTGTTTTTTTCAATCGCTGTCCAATATCTCGTTTGTTCTAAAAAAGCAGCCAAACCAAACGGATCTATTTTTGCTGCCAGAGACATGGCTTTCGCCGAAGATGGAGAAGCATTCGCAAATAGGGGAGAATTAGAAAAAATCGAACCCGCAATATATAAGATGTAAATTAGTAAACCACCAACATAAATGAAAAGTTTACTTCTTGTAAGCCAGGCTAAAGCTGTGAGAATAGAAAGACACAAGAAAATATTGGGAATCACTATGATCAAATACGGCCAGACATAATTTATAATTTCAAAAGGTCCAAGTTCACTTTTTTCAAGCCATGACATTTGATGCCCAACGATCATTCCGATAATAAACATTCCGAAAGAAACTACAGCAATTATAAATGCGGTAATGAATTTACTTGCCAAATAATGAAACTTAGAAATAGGAGAGGAGAAAATAATCGAATCGAATTTCGTTTCATATTCCTTTAAAAAACTTTGCGCTGTTTGAAGTGTAATCGAAAATATTGTCATTAACGAAATCAGCCCAATCGCATACGCAAGCACAAACGGACTATTTTTATAAGCGCCTGAAAACGAAAAGTTCGCAAAAGCACTCACAAAAAATCCTAATATTAAATAAATAATAAATGTGGCATAAAACGTCCAGCTTCTGGTATTGTTATGCCATTCAAATTGAATTAATTTAGAAAGCATAACTTTAATTTTTAAGTTGATTTTGATTTAAAACACTAAAATAGACATCGCTCAAATCTGGCGAGATTAATTCGAAACCAGAATCAGGTCTTTCATTTGAGAATACATGAATATTGATTCTACCTGAATTTAAATGTGATGAAATGATATTAAAGTTCAATTTGTGATCGTTTAATTCATGTTTTTGAATCGCCTTCATCCAGATTTTATCTTTTAAAGAATCAATTGCTTCGTTTGGTTTTCCTTCCAAAATCAATTTTCCATTCGAGATAATTGCCATTTTCGGACATAAATCACGAACGTCTTCTACAATGTGAGTCGAAAGAACTACAATAATGCTTTCACCAATTTCACTCAGCAGATTATTGAATCGGTTTCTTTCCTCTGGATCAAGTCCTGCTGTTGGTTCATCTACAATAATAATCTTGGGATTTCCCAGCAAAGCCTGCGCAATGCCAAACCTTTGTCGCATACCGCCAGAAAAAGAATGAACCGCCTTGTCTTTATGCTGCAGTAAATTAGTCTGCTGCAACAAATACAAAATTTGATCGTGGCGTTCCCTCTTGTTGACGATTCCCTTTAAAACCGCCAGATGATCCAGAAGTCGATAAGCAGAAATTTTAGGATAAACGCCAAATTCCTGTGGCAGGTAACCCAGATTTTGCCTAACATACATTGGATTTTCCAGAATATTAATTCCGTTAAACTCGATAATTCCAGAAGTCGGTTCCTGCAAAGCCGCAATAGTTCGCATTAAGCTTGACTTTCCTGCGCCGTTTGGACCTAATAAGCCAAACATTCCGTTTGTAATTTCAAGCGATAAATGGTCAATCGCTTTCGTACCGTCCTCGTACGTTTTGCTTAGATTTTTGATTGATAAACTGTTCATTTTTTGATTGATTTTGATGATTAAATTAAATTATGATGTGAAAAATTTAGGCAATAGAATACCTCTCGGCTTCAAAAACCGATTTATTATATTTAGAAATTAAGATTTAGAAGAAAGCTATTCCGCCGAGTATTCTAAAATATCGCCAGGCTGGCAGTCTAATATTTTACAAATAGCTTCGAGCGTGTCAAATCGGATTCCTTTTGCTTTTCCAGTTTTTAGAATCGATAAATTAGCAGGTGTAATATTTAGTTTTTCTGCCAACTCTTTACTCTGCATCTTGCGTTTGGCAAGCATTACATCAACATTTACAATTATTGGCATAGTTATATAAATAAGTCTTGTTCGTTCTGAAGGTTTAAACCTTGTTTAAAAATCGCTGCTAAAAAGTAGGCGAAAACCCCAAGCATTCCGTGCAGCAAGATAAAAATGGATACTTCATTGTCCAGCGGAACAAAAAAGAAAGCCACAAAAATTACACTAATTGGAATCAATAAATTGGATAAATAGAAACGCCTTAAATGGGAAATTCCATTTGGAGTAAATAATTTCGGTTGATAAAATACCTTAAAAACATTACTGCTTAATAAAAAGAAAAGTCCATATAAACTCAAAGGAGCCAAAAAATCAAAAAGAATATACGGCACATTATAATCACCAAGCATTAACGGATGAGAAGTAAAAGGATAACAAACCTGAAAATACCTTCCGTTGTCCTTAAATGTCAAAAATAATCCTGTTAGCAAAGTAAAAACAGAATATAAGGCCAGAAAGAAATAAATAACAGCCAAAAATCGAGTAAAGTAAAATAGTATTTTTGATACAATATGAGTTGTCTTCATAAACTGAAAAGTTAAATTGATATTGCAAATGTATAATTAATTATCGTAAAACAATAATTAATTATTAAAAATTCTGCTTCTTAGCTCTTTTAAGAATATTATAATTCTATTAACATTAGAAAACAAAACGCATCCATATAAATGAGTTAATTTTGTATACTAGCATTTTTTTATATGAAAAACCCAATTTCGGTCTCTTTATTAGACCTAGCTATCATCACTCAGGATAGCAATGCCTCAGAAACATTTCAAAAAACAAAAGACATAGCGCAATTAGCAGATAATTTAGGATACAAGCGATTTTGGCTGGCCGAACATCACAATATGGCACATGTTGCCAGTACAGCAACAGTTGTTTTGATTGGTTATGTAGCAAGTCAGACAAAAAATATCCGCGTAGGTTCTGGCGGAATCATGCTGCCGAATCACTCTCCTTTAGTAGTTGCCGAGCAATTCGGAACCCTTGAAACACTTTATCCAAACCGAATCGATTTAGGTTTAGGAAGAGCCCCAGGAACAGATCAGCCAACTGCAGAAGCAATTCGAAAAGATTTTTTTGAGCAGGCACAGCGTTTTCCGCAAAATGTAAGCAAACTGCAAGGGTATTTTTCTTCAGAAAATGAAACAGGAAAAGTACGTGCATTCCCAGCCGAAGGTTTAAAAGTCCCAATCTGGATTCTAGGATCAAGTATGGACAGCGCAGCATTAGCAGCAGCTTACGGATTACCTTATGCATTCGCTGGACATTTTGCTCCTAAGCTGATGATTCAGGCATTTGAATTTTACCGCGAAAATTTCCAGCCTTCAGAATATTTAGACAAACCCAAAACAATGGCCTGTCTTAATATCATTGCAGCAGATACAAACGAAGAAGCAGAACTATTATCTACAAGTTTACATCAAATGTTTCTGAACTTAATTAGAAACGACCGCAAAGGTTTACAGCCGCCCGTTCCATCATTGGATGACATTATGAACGAACAAGAGCGTTTCCATGTAAACCAAATGACAGCAGGAACCTTTACAGGAAACAAAGAACAATTAATAACCGATTTGAAAAAGTTCATAGACTACGCCAGAATCGACGAGCTTATGGTAACAAGCCCAATCTTCGACCATCAGGCAAAACTAAAAAGCATTGAGATCACAAAAGAAGTAATCGACAGTTTAAATGAAAGTATACATATATAAGTATACATATATATAAAGAGTAGATTTCATTCACACAACCCGACAGGTTTTAAAACCTGTCGGGTTTACTTTTTTATATACCTATATATATGTATAAAATTAATTAAAATCCAATTTTCCGTAGAGACGCACAGCAGTGCGTCTTATGCGTAACGCAGGTGTTATTAAAAATCCGATTTGTTAATCAAAATCAATGTCAGGCTGAGCGAAGTCGAAGCCCGCGTCCCATATCCCACAATCCAGACAAATGGAGTTTGGATTTTAAAAAATTGGAATTTAATTTTAATAAGGAGCTGTTTCCCGCTAGGGCAGTAGTTTTCAAAAGAAACAGAGTGTAATAACAGCAACAAAACGAATATAAAAGAAAAATATAAGCCTTCTGGTCTCCGCGGGATTCATAAAACGACAGAAAAACAAAACTTTGAGCCATTGCGCCTTCGCGGCAAAATGAACTAAATCCCTGTAAAACCTGTAAATTCGCAAAAACCACCTTTTGAAAAACGCTGAAAATGTAGAAATAACAGCGTGATGAAGAAAAAACTGACAATGATTCAAAAAAAAATAAAATGTAAATAAGCAGTTATCAGAGTGTTAAGAAAAAAGCGTTTAAAACATGGAAAAAATATAAAAAAAAGGCTTGTAAATGTAAATAAAGGTGGTACTTTTGCACCCGCAACAACGACAAACGTTCACT
>NZ_MRCQ01000017.1 GCF_002304005.1 Flavobacterium sp. ACN6
CCTTCTTTTGAAAACTACTGCCCTAGCCCCGAATTAAAAATAAATTCCAATTTTTTAAAACCCAAATTCCAATTTTCTTGGATTGTGGGATATTGGACGCGGGCTTCGACTTCGCTCAGCCTGACAATCGGTATTTGAATTCTAAAAACTTCCTTTCTGATTAAATGGCCTTCTGCTTCGCTCAGCCTGAAATCACTGTAATATCTTGATTTGATTTACAAATCGGATTTTCAATAGTGTCTTCAGTACGCATAAGACGCACTGCTGGGCGTCTCTAGGGAAAATTGGATTTTAATTTATCCTATACATATATATGTATACAAAAAGAAACCCGACAGGTTTTGAAAACCTGTCGGGTTGTTGATGAGATGTTCCTATTTCTTTTAGTCGAAACGTATAGCTTTTACTGGGGATATCTTTGTGATTATATAGGATGGTATTAATAGGACTAAAAAACAAATCCCTATGGTAAGCAAGTTTAACAAGAGAATATAAATCCAATTTAAATAAACTGGAGCTTGATTTACATAGTAGTTCTCAGGGTTCAATTGAATTATTCCAAATTGCTGCTGGATTAACAAAAGTGAAATCCCTATTAGATTTCCCCAGAACAATCCGCGAAGAATTAAATAGAAGGCATTGTATAAAAATATTTTACGAACTGTCCAGTTATTAGCGCCCATAGATTTTAAAATCCCTATCATTTGTGTTCTTTCCAAGATAAGCACTAATAGGGCTACTACCATATTAATTGTCGCTACTAAAATCATAACTGCTAAAATGATTATGATATTGAAGTCAAATAGCTGAAGCCAATCAAAAATGTAGCTATATTTTTCTATAATAGTTTTGGTATCGAGATTAGAAGATGTTTTCTCGTAAATCTGATTGCCTACCGATTTTATATTATTAAAGTCTTTTACAAAAACTTCAAATGCTCCAATTTGATCTTCACTCCATTTATTGATTTTTTGAATATGACGAATATCACCTATAATATAGGTTGCATCAAAATCTTGAAATCCCGAATTAAATATAGCTGCAATTTTAAACCTGCGGCTATTAGGAAGTTTGCCTTGTTCTTCTTTAACAAAGAATGTATTGAATTGATCGCCTATTTTAAGATTTAATCGGTCTGCAAGAAATCTCGAAATTATAACGTCTTCATTTAATTCTTTGGTAAAATCTGGCAATTTACCCTGAACTATATATTCAGCAATATTATTCCAATCATAATCAGCTCCTACTCCTTTGAACACAATTCCTTCGAATGCATTTTCAGTTCGAATAATTCCTGCCTTACTTGCTACTGCCTGAATATGGCTGACTTCGGGCACTGATTCAAAGTTTGGATAAAAATCTTGTTTCTTAGAAATTGGAACAACAGTAATTTCAGAATTATTATTATCGTAATTCGAAATTATAATCTGACCATTGAATGCAGAGACTTTATCACGGATTTTCTTTTGCAGCCCTATTCCAGTTGCAACCGAAACAATCATCATGATAATCCCAATCGCGATTGCAGAAATAGCAATTTTAATTATGGGTGCCGAAATACTGCTTTTGTAGTTTTTTGCAGTAATAAGTCGTGTGGCTATAAAATATTCTAAATTCAAATTACAGGTGCTTCTTTAGTTATATAATTACTTCTTTCAAAAGTACATCTTAAAAAGAGAAAACAAGATTCTCTAGAAAACAATTACCAATTTTTTAATTTATTACAACGGAAGTTTCTTTTTCATCTCTTCTACTATATTAAATGCAGCTGGACAAATTTCAACGTTTTTTAAAGTTAGATTTGAAATTTGATGGAATTTATTTCTATCAGTATGAGGAAACTCTCTGCAGGCTTTTGGACGAACATCATAAATCATACAATAATTTTCACTATCCAAAAACGTACACGGAACGCTTTGCAAAACATAATCCTTGTCCTCATCTATTCTAAGATACTGGTCAATGAATTGTTGTGGCTTTTGTCTAAAATGTTTTGAAATACGTTCAATATCGGCCAAAGTAAACAGTGGTCCAGTTGTTTTACAGCAATTGGCACATTTTAAACAATCCGTTCTTTTAAATTCTGCATTGTGCAAATCTTGCATAATGTAATCTAAATTCTTCGGTTGTTTCTTTTTAAGCTTATCAAAATACTTTTTATTCTCGATATGCTTATCTTTGGCTAACTTACTTAAGTTATTTAAAATCTGTTTCAAGTTTAACATTTAAAGTTGATCTGCAAAATTAAGCAACTTTGAACTTGAAACCTTAAACTTTGACTAAAACAATGAAAGATCTTTTTGGAAAAGCGATATTTGATTTTTACACGAATAACTCGCCCGAAGATATTATTACCGAAACTTCCATTTCTGAAGAAGACGAAATGAGCGTTGAATATCTTTTTCGTTCTTATAATGACATGCCTTTAATTGAACAAAAAGCCTTGCAGCTGGCAAAAGGAAAAACATTAGATGTTGGATGTGGCGCAGGAAGTCATGCTTTGTCTTTACAAGATGAACGCAATCTAGATGTGACTGCTATTGATATTTCAGAAAAAGCAATTGAAACTTGCCTTCTTAGAGGAATTAAAAATGCTAAAGTTGAAAACATCTTGAATTTTGAAGGAGAAAAATTTGACACCATTTTACTTCTAATGAATGGAACTGGTATTTTTGGCAAGCTCAAAGACTGCAATAAATACCTACCCAAATTAAAATCTCTTTTAAATCCTGGCGGACAAATTTTAATTGACAGCTCTGATATCATTTATATGTTTGATGAAGATGAAGACGGCGGAAAATGGATTCCGTCTGAAAATGATTATTATGGCGAATTAATCTTTAACTTAAGTTATAAAAACGACAAGGAAGAACCTTTTGACTGGTTGTATCTGGATTATAATACTCTTCAAAATGCAGCAATTGCCAACGGATTGAACTGCGAACTTATTCTTGAAGGCGAGCATTATGATTATCTAGCGAAACTTTCTATTTAAAACAATTCAATTACAAAACTATGCAAGAATTAGATTTAGAAAAGTTAAAATATCCTATTGGAAAATTTATAATTCCCGATCATTATTCGCCTGAATATCTTTCAGAAAAAATTGAAGAAATCGAAACTTTCCCAAAAAGATTAGAAAAAGAAGTTCTCCATTTAACGAATGAACAACTTGATACTCCTTATCGTCCAGACGGATGGACCGTAAGACAAGTTATTCATCATTGTGCAGAAAGTCATATGAATTGTTATATCCGAATTAAATGGGCATTGACTGAAGATCGTCCGCTAATTAAAGCTTACGATGAAGTTCTTTGGTCAGAACTGAATGATAATTTAAAGATGCCTATTCAGCCGACACTCGATTTATTAAAAGGACTCCACTTTCGATTGGCGTTTATAATGAAAAAATTATCGGAATCTGATCTAGAAAAAGTTTTCATACATCCTTCGGATAATTCGGACAACAAAATAAAAAAGATAATCGGTACTTATGCCTGGCACGGAAATCATCATTTAGCCCATATTACAACTTTAAAAAAATACAAAAATTGGAAATAAAAAAGTGTTCACTTTTTACACTAGTGTATACCTCAAGTAAACAAAAAAGTCTCTTCGGTTGAAGAGACTTTTTTGTTATGGTATATTTAGATATTTATGCGTTTGCAATGAAACTCTCCATTTAGGATTATTCATAACATAATCTACTATAAGCGGTGTCATTTCCTCTTTTTTACTCCATTCAGGCTGCAAAAATAAAATTGCGTCATTATTGACTAACTCTGCCTGCTCTTCTGCAAAAATAAAATCATGTTTATTGTGAATAATCACTTTTAATTCGTGAGCATTATCATATACGCTCTGAGTTGGCAGTTTATTTTTTTTCGGAGAAAGACAGATCCAGTCCCATGTTCCTGATAAGTTAAAAGCACCAGAAGTTTCTATATGAACTTTTAAGTTTTTTTCTTTTAAGCGTTCTGTCAAAAGTGTCATATCCCAAGATAAAGGCTCACCTCCCGTTACAACAACTGTATCAGCATATTTTGCTGCATTTCCAACAATTAAATCGATACTTGTCGGCGGATGAATTTCTGCATTCCAGCTTTCTTTCACATCACACCAATGACACCCTACATCACATCCTCCAATTCTAATAAAATAAGCAGCTCTTCCTGTATGCGCACCTTCTCCCTGAATGGTATAAAATTCTTCCATCAAAGGAAGCATAGCTCCTTTATTTACTTCTAATTGTATTTCTTTTGATAACATTATACTATTTTAAAGTGCAAAGATAGTCAATAATATACGGAACAAAAAAAACCGATAGTTTATTGAACTATCGGTTTTCTATTTATTTTAAAAATCTAGATTATTTTAAAGATTTTATTGATTGTGCAGCGTAAGTATTTGCTGGGTCTAAAACTAAAGTTTTATTAAAATACTCCAAAGCTTTTACTTTATCAGTATTTGCATACGCAGCTCCGATTGCATTGTAAGACTCAACGATTTTCTTAGCCGTTGCAGGTTTAGCCACTTCCTCTGCACCTTTTGCAGTAATTTTAGCTACATAGTCTTCATAGTTTTTGATAATCAAATCATCTTTGTCTAATGCACTACTGATTCTTCCTTTGTACAAATAAGCCTCATCGTATGTTGGAGACGCTTCAAGAACTTTATCAAAAGTAGCATTTGCTTTTTCTAAAGCAACTTTATCACGGCTTTCAACAGGTTTACCAGCATTACCATAGTAAACAGAAATTCCATAATAAACAGCATCATCTAAATAATTTTTAGATTCTTTATTATTTGCGCCAAGTTCAAAAATTGAAGCAGCTTGAACATATTGTTTTTTACCAAACAATTCTTTTCCGAAATCAGCAAATTCTTCAACTACTAAAGGCTCTAATTCGATTGCTTTTTTAATATCTGCCAAACCTGCATCAAAAGCAGCTTGATCTATTGTACCATCAGCAGCAGTTCCTTTTTTAATTTTAGCTAATCCTAAGTAATAGTAATCTCTACCAATTGCTTTATTTCCTGGAGCTTTGATAAAATCTTCGATAGATTTAATAGCTACGTCAACATTTCCGTTTTCGTAAGCAGCATATCCTAAATATCTGAAGATTCTTGGATTTACTTTATCCTCAGCAATCATTTTATTTGCAACAGTTTCTAATTGCTTGTAATCTTTAACTAAGATTAAGAAATCAGCATGACGCATTTTAGAATCTAAAGAGTAATCTGTTAAACTTAAATATTTCTCGTAGTTTGTAATTGCATTTTGCAAATTAACTTTAGATGTAGAAGGCTTGTTTCTAGCCCATTTGTAATAAGTTTCAGCAAGTTCTCTGTAAACTGGTCCGTAATTAGCATCTAAAGCAATTACTTCGTTAAAAGATTTTATCGCTTCATCATAAGATTTAGCTCCTTTCAACAAAACTCCTAATTGCATTTTTGCTCTTAACAACGTATTGTCAGCTGTAAAAGCATCACGGTAAGATTTGTATGCATCATTTTGATTGTTTGATCCATAATAAGCATCACCAATAGCTAAAAGAGCTTGTGCATTTTGAGGATCAACTACTAAAGCACGTTTTAATACTTCAACAGCATTTTTATAATCTGGATTATCAGAATTCATGTATGCTCTAGCGATGTAAATAAACTCATTTACATCTTTCTTTCTCATATCTTTAGTTGCCAATGCAAAATTTGCCTGAGCAGCAGTTGTATTCTTAGCATCTAAATCTAATTGACCTAAACCAATATAGTTTAAATTTTTCTTGTCTGAAGCTTGTAATCCATTATTGAAATAGATTTTAGCTGAGTCAACAACAGATTGATTTAAATAAACGTTTCCTAAAACAAAATTTGCTTCACCATCAGAAGGTTTAGATTTGATGATTGATTTAAGCATTGTTTTTGCCTTATCAAATTGTTCTGCATCAATCGCTTTTTTTGCCTGGTTGATGTCTTGCGCTGTTGCCGCAGTCGCCGAAGCTACTAATGCAAGACTAAAAATTTTAAATTTATTCATCTTTTTATCGTAATTAATTTATTCTTTATCTTTTATAATTTATTTCTAATTTTAATCTTGCGTCCCGGAGTTTTAAAAGGTAACAATCCTGACTTCAAAATTATACGCTGTCCAATATCTCCAGCTACAAATGAAGCAAATCCCATTCCTAATCCTGAATACCCTTGACAATTTATAATAAACAAATCACGTGCCAAAGGATATTTCCCTAAAGCCAGGTCATCTTGTGTAGGACTGTAGTATTGATTATCATTTAATCCTTTTACACTTAAAACATGTATTTTCTTTATTGTTTCTGTCATATCAGGAGTTGGCTGATACAACCAGTTGACACCGATCACCCCAATCATTCCCTCATTTTCTGAAACAAATTTGATTACTTCATTATTTGTTTTAAATGAAAACACCCCAGACTTTGGAAGTTCGTTAACCTTTGCTAATTCTTTCATGTAACGAACAGTACTTGAATTAGGATTATCGAAAACTAAACCTTTAATTGCTGCATCTTGTTTACCTTGCAGAAAATCAATTACACTTTTCAACGCAATAAGTGTATCATTATTGCTTTTGCTTGAAATAAATGCAATAGCATCATGAGCAATTGGCGTTACACGCGGATTAATTTTGCTTTTTTCGAAGCGAGATCTTTCTTCTTTGGTTAAATCTCTAGTTGTGATTGCCACTTTAGCTTTTTGATTTAATAAATCATTTATCACTTCAGCTTCAGATTTTGACTTAACTGTAATTTTTGCATCATAGTAAGTGCCTTCAAAAACAGCAACCTGATCATCTGCAATCTGCTTTACTGTTTCATCAACAGCAACATCAAGTGATCCTTTTAAAATGGTTTCTTTTTGCGTTTCATTCTTGCTTTTTTGGTTGCACATGGCAAACAAAAAGACAAAAACTACCAAAGCTACAGCCTTACTATATCTCCACATAATTATTATTCTTTTGAATTAATTAATCTTAAAAATCTTATTCCCGAGTATACAATCAGTAATCCACCAAAAGCATATCTGTATTTAGGTTCCATGTCCAGCGGAAGTTTTTCCCAAAACATGATCATTAAACCGAGTACAAGATAAATTAAAAAAAACAGTATTCCTAAAACAAGAAGAAATCGCTCTTTGAGCGATTTCTTCTGAATATTATTAAGCATATCTTTTAACATTATTCTGCAGATTGAATAGTAATAGGAAGAGAGTATAATACCCTAACTTTTTTACCATTTTGCTCGCCAGGAGTCCATTTTGGACATTTTTTAAGAACACGAATTGCTTCTGCTCCTGTACCGTAACCGATATCTCTTAAAACTTTAATATCTGTTAACGACCCGTCTTTTTCAACTACAAACGTAACGTAAACTTTACCTTTTAAACCTTCTTCTTCTGGAGTTTTATAATTGTTTCCTACGAATTTGTAGAATTTCTCAATTCCTCCTGGAAAGTCAGGCTTCACTTCGATACCAGCTGTATTATATACAGTGTTATCTTCTTGAATTACTTCTTGTACTGGTCCTTTTCCAACTGGCTCATCTACAGTTAAAACTGCATCTGGATCTCCTTTGATAGTTTCAGCACCAACTTTTTTGTCCTTTAAATCCACAATTTTTGGTGGATCTTCAGTAACTTCTTCAGCCTTCGCAACCACTGGTTTTACGAATTTCACCTGATCCACTTTTGGTGGCGGCGGTGGCGGTGGTGGTTGATTTGGTTTTATTTCCTCTTTTTTCTTTGGAGGTAATTTAACCGTTGCAATTTTAATATCGTTATTTACCACTTCTTCTTCAGAGTCTGGTAAAAAGCTTGCAATAAGAGGAGCTGCAACAGCAAAGCTAAAAATAAGAGAACCAATAACAAGCGCTTTCACAGTTGTTTTACCGTTTGATTTTCTCAGCTCATATGCACCATATATCTTATTACGCCCTTCGAATACGATATCAAGCCACTGATTTTTTATAATATCTAATTTCATATCTCTTGATTTTTAATTTGATAATAAAGAAGATTACTCTGCTTTTTTATCTATTAATTTCGTTTCCTCTGGTGAAAATTCAGGAACAATAGCATAAGTATCTACTCCTGAAATTGCCATCTCATCCAATATATCAACCAAATTACGGTAATTTGATTTTTTAGTTGGTTTAATGATTACAATGATACCATTTTGAGGCTTACCCAAAGCAGTAGAATAAGCTAAAACATTTTTCTTTTGTTTTAACAATTCTCTACGGATACCATCTTTACCATATGTAATATCTTTAGGCCCTACTTTTGGAGTAGCCAATAATCCCATATAATAAACCATTTTGTTATCATCTCCTAACATTACTGTCATGGTACGATTCTCGTCTACCTTAGTATCCTTTTGCTCTGGATTCTTTTCATCTTTATCTGGCAACGACAAATCCATCGATTGAGGTTTTGACAACGAAGTAGTTAACATAAAGAATGTAATCAATAAGAATGCCAAATCCACCATCGCCGTTAAATCGACTTTCGAATTCTGCTTTTTACTTCTTACTTTACCACCTTTACCACCACCGCCGTCGCCTGTATTTAATTCAGCCATTTTAGTGTATATTTTTTAATTAAAAGTCTCTTCCTCTCGTACCTGTAACTAAGTTAAAGGAATTGATTTTCTGATCTTGTAAAATATCCATAATCTTTTTGATTTTTGGATATTCTTCTTTTGAATCACCTTTTATCGCAATCTGCAATTCTTTATTATCCAAATCAATTGTAGCTCTTCTAGAAATTAGAAGCCATTCTTTCAATTGATTATCTAATGAATCTAAAGGAATCCCAGGTTGGTCTGCTTTGGTTCTGTCCGCCGCTTTCATATCTATGATCTGCTTTAAACCTGCAACTGGCACACCAAAATCGTCCATAAGAGCAAATTTGGTTTTATCTTCTTCCGAAAATTCAATACCATATTTTGCACCTATTCCTTCAAGAGTTCTTTTACGAACTTCTCTTCCTTTGATGTCAAAAAACACTTTCCCTTTTCCTACTGTAATAATAGCCAAATCAGTATCTGGCAATTTAGTTTGAGCAACAGAAGAAGGCATGTCTACAGGAAGTGCCTCTGGCACTTTAGCAGTAGCGGTCAAAATAAAGAACGTTAGCAAAAGGAATGCAACATCACACATCGCAGTCATATCTGTCGATGTCGACTTTTTTTTCATTTTTATTTTAGCCATTATCTCTTATTTTATTTTTTTGATAGTGATATCAAAAATTAATTATTGTCTTAAACTTCCTCTGAATTTTCTGTAAGTATTCACGATAGTAGTACCAGCCTCATCGATAGAGTAAGTTAAATCGTCAATTTTAGCAGTAAAGAAGTTGTAAGAAACAATTGCTAAGATAGAAGTAGAGATACCTGTTGCAGTGTTGATAAGTGCCTCAGAAATACCTGTTGCAAGAGCAGCTTGGTCAGGAGTTCCAGCAGAAGCTAACGCACCAAACGCTTTAATCATACCTGATACAGTTCCTAATAATCCTCCTAATGTACCTAAAGATACTAAAGTAGAGATAATAGTCATGTTTTTCTCTAACATTGGCATTTCTAATGAAGTTGCCTCTTCAATTTCTTTGTGGATTACTTCAGAAGCTTCTTCACTATTGAATCCTTCTTTCTTAACATCTTGGTATTTTACCAAAGCAGATTTAATTGCGTTTGCAACTGAACCTTGTTGTTTGTCACAAGCAGCGATAGCAGCTTCGATGTTTCCTTCTTTAATATTTCCTTGTACATTTTTCATAAATGTATCTAAGTTAGCTTTTCCAGCAGCTTTACCAATAACAATAAATCTTTCAATAGAAAAAACAACAACCATTAAAAACATACCTAATAATACTGGTACAATGAAACCTCCTTTATAAACTTGACCTAATGTATTGATTGGATGTCCAGTTTCTGGATTACCTCCTTCGAAGTTAGCAGAATCTCCCATGATTACTTTCCAAATAAACACCCCTACTAAGATACACGCAACAATAATGATTCCAGTAACCATTCCTCCCCCATTTGAAGTGCTTTCTTTTTTAACTTTAACGTTTGCCATTTTTTTTAATTTTAATAGTTTTAAATAATTTTTATTTTTTAGTTATATTTAACTTGTAGAGGAGCAAATTTATACGTTTAGTTTAAATAAAAAAACTTTTTTTAATTTTATTGATCGAAATTTAACTTCAATTTAAAAAATATCTCATTAAATTGCCGGCGCCATTTTTTAGATAAAACAAAAATACGGACGATATTTAGAAAAATTACAACGTTTTAGTAAATATTCAAAGAATCCATTGATATCTTCTTAAAAAGCTGCGAATTTTTTTTTTATTAATATTTCAATCAAAAAAAGCATTTTCTTACTAAAAAAAACCACGATAAAAATGCCCAAAAACAAAGCAATACTCATATAACCACCTAAATTACAAATAAAAACATGAATAAAAAAGATAATTTTATTGCGGCTATAAATTCTGGCTATTCTTCTAAGGGAGACAGCATCATTCTGGGAGGCGCAATCCTTGACGGTGAGGCACTTGCGGAAGCGCATGTAAAAATTCCATTAAAAACATTAAATCGTCACGGACTAATTGCCGGAGCCACAGGAACAGGAAAAACTAAAACTATTCAGGTTTTTTCAGAGCAGCTTTCGAATGCTGGAATTCCAGTTTTGATGATGGATATTAAAGGGGATTTCAGCGGTATTGCAAAAGAAGGAAAAGAAGAAGGTTTTATTACAGAAAGACACACCAAAATAAACATACCTTATAATGTAGCTGCATTTCCTGTTGAACTAATGTCTTTATCGAAACAGCATGGAGTTCGACTGCGTGCTACGGTTTCTGAATTTGGACCTGTTTTATTTTCTAGAATTTTAGATCTTAATGATACTCAGGCGGGAGTTGTCGCGGTTATCTTTAAATATTGTGATGATAATCAAATGCCTTTATTGGATTTAAAAGACATTAAAAAAGTAATCAATTATATTACCGAAGAAGGTAAGGAAGAAATCGCTGCAAATTATGGCAAAATTTCAACTGCCACTACAGGAACGATTCTTCGAAAAATTATCGAATTAGAGCAACAAGGCGGTGATTTATTTTTTGGTGAATTATCTTTTGAAACCGATGATTTAATGCGAATTGATGAAAACGGTAAAGGGTATGTAAACATCATCCGCTTGACGGATATACAGGATAAACCGAAATTATTCTCGACTTTTATGTTAAGTCTTTTGGCGGAAATCTATCAAAAAATGCCAGAGAAAGGAGATGCAGAACAACCTGAATTGGTTATTTTTATTGATGAAGCACATTTAATTTTCAATGAAGCCAGTAAAGCACTGTTAGAACAAATTGAAACTATTGTAAAATTAATTCGTTCTAAAGGTGTCGGTGTTTATTTTGTGACTCAAAATCCAATGGATGTTCCAAGCGGTGTTTTGGCACAATTAGGGTTGAAAATTCAGCATGCGCTTAGAGCTTTCACAGCAAATGATCGTCAGGCAATTAAAAAGACGGCTGACAATTACCCTACTTCTGAGTATTACAAAACAGATGAATTACTAACAAGTTTAGGAATTGGAGAAGCATTAGTAACAGCTTTAAATGAAAAAGGTGTTCCAACACCACTTGTTGCCACAATGATGCGTGCGCCTCAAAGCCGAATGGATATTTTATCTGCTTCTGAAATTGATGAAATAAACAGTAAATCAAAATTAGTAAAGAAATACAGCGAAGAAATCGACCGAGAAAGTGCCTTTGAAATTCTAAACAAAAAGATAGCCGATGCGAATGAAGCTGCATCTCAAAGAGAAGAACAAGCTCCAACAAGGTCTACAAAAGCAGAACCAAGTACAGCAAGCGTTGTGGGTAAATCTGTTTTGAAAGTGGTAACTAGTGCTACTTTTATTAGAGGCGTTTTTGGTGTTCTAACTAAAATTTTTAAGAAATAAAAAATTGCAATGTCAAAAATCAATATCAATTACAATGTTCAAAATTGTAATTGATATTGACATTGTTTTTGAAAATTATTTAGATAATAACTCCAGAATTTTAGTTTCAACTTCTGGTGAGTTCCAGATATTTTCTATGTTATCTAATTTTAAAACCTCTTCCATAATTCCGTTTTGAAAATCTCCAATTGCCAAAGCTTCGGCATACGGACGGTCGCTGAAAGTAACACGACTGTAAAGCGGAATCCATTTATCTGGATGTTTATCTGAGAATACTTTTTCTATTTTCTTTTGCAGTAAGAATTTTTCATCTGCCGTTTTGGTACTCATTTCCATGAAATTTCGGTACGAAAGTTCAGCAATCGCATCTGTATTTGGTTTTCTTGAAATTTGATATTCAGAGAAGATTTTTTTCCAGTCGTCTCCAAATTTTTCGATCATTTCATTTAGAACAGTAATATCTTCAAAACCGGCGTTCATTCCTTGTCCATAAAACGGAACAATGGCATGACAGGCATCTCCAATCAAAGCAATTTTATCTTCGTATGTCCACGGAAAACATTTCATGGTAACCAAAGTACTTGTCGGATTTTTAAAGAAATCGTTTGCCAGTTCTGGAATTACATCAATAGAATCTGGAAAGTTTTTCTCAAAGAAATCCTCCACCATTTTACGATCTGTAAGTGAGGCAAAAGAATTCCCGCCTTCAAAAGGCATAAATAAAGTACACGTAAAACTGCCGTCGAGATTAGGAAGCGCAATTAACATATATTCGCCTCTCGGCCAAATATGAAAAGAATTTTTATCTAATTTATGAGTCCCATCTGCATTTGCTGGAATATTTAATTCCTTATATCCCATATTTAAAAATTCCTGCGAATAATTAAACATGCTCTGGCGCTGCATTCTGTGGCGGATTCTCGAAAAAGCACCATCTGCACCAAATACCATATCAAATTTTCGTTCTTCCCACTCGCCTCTTTCGCTCTCGCCAATATGTAAAGTTGCATCATTCAAAGTTACATCCCACACTTTTTGCTCAAAATGAAATTCAGCTCCAGCTTCTTCAGCCAAATCAATCATTTTTCTGTTCAGTTTTCCTCTTGAAATAGAAAAAATCGATTCGCCTTCCTGACCGTAATTTTGAAAATTAAGTTTGTCAACCAAATGGATGGCCCGTTTATCCATCGGAATGGCAATTTCACGTACCGAATCGCCAACACCTACTGCATCCAGTGCTTTCCAGCCCCGATTAGACATTGCTAAGTTAATAGAACGACCAGAAAAATTAATTTTTCGAATATCGGGACTGCGATCATAAACATGAACGGTGTGACCAGCTTTTTTAAGATAAATTGCCAGCAGCGATCCTACAAGTCCAGAACCAACAACTGCAATTTTTAATGAAGTTTGCATCGGGGAAAATCTAAATATAAGATCGTAAAAATAAGTAATAATTCTACAAGAGCTTAAAAATAAAGGAAATATTTATGATTTATATGGGCATGTCCCGCTGATCCCGAAGCCTCGGGAACGGGTCGGGCTATTTACTATATTCCCAATTAACAAAAACTATGGATAAAAAACCTTGTTTTTCTAGATCGAGAGATGCCGTTACTATTCCCTCATACAACACTTATTTTCATAACAAATTCGCATTTTAATAGATTTATTAGCAATATTAAAAAGGGTAATTTCGCTCAAACCAAAGTCGAATTAACTGACCAACAAATCTCGCAAAGGCGCAGAGTCGCAAAGTTATTTACGTTTCTTTTTAAATTTTATTTTGCGCCTTTCCGACTTTGCTAGAAAATAATCAGCTATTAAAAAACTTAACTTATTATAGACTAACAATGAACATCGAAATTTTACAATCACAAATTATTCTGGAAAACGAAAAGGTATTATTAATTCCGTTTGAAAACGAAAGAAACATCGAACTCAAGGAAATCATTTTTGATGATGAAATTTGGAAATATATGGGAATGTATGTTCGAAACGATCAAGATTTTGAAAATTACATCCAAAATACATTGAAACAAAAAGCAGATGGAATTTGCTATCCGTTTCTGATTATCGACAAAACCACAAATAAGGTTGCCGGAAGCTCACGTTACGGCTATTTAAATCATGCGAGTCAAAAATGTGAAATTGGCTGGACTTGGTACGGAAAAGATTTTCAGGGAACTGGCTTAAACAAGGCCTGTAAATATGAATTACTAAAATTTGGTTTCGAAAACATTCAATTTAAAAGAATACAATTCAGTGCAGATCTCGAAAATTTAAGATCGCAAAGAGCCATTGAAAATTTAGGCGCTTTAAAAGAAGGTTTGTTCCGGAATAATTATGTCGATTCTGAGGGAAACAGCAAAGACGATGTTTATTACAGTATTATTTTGGAGGAATGGGAAAATACAAAACGAGATTATTTTGGAGAGTTTTTGTCTAAAAGAAAATAAATTTGAAACAAAATAATATTTCTATCGTCTAACAAATAATATACAAATAGTAAATTATCAATTTTCTACTAATCCAACCAAAACCATGAAAAAACCGATCGCCATTTTATTCTTTATTTTGCTAAACATTTATAATGTTGCCGCTCAGACAGAAATTTCTACTCCATACGGAAACAACAAAGAAGCTGGAAATTACAAAGAGGTCAACGGCATCAAAATGTATTATGAAATTTATGGAAGTGGAAAACCTTTAGTCCTTCTGCACGGTAACGGCGGTTCAATAAAAGGACACGGACGCAGAATTGAATATTTTAAAAACCAGTTTCAGGTTATTGCTATTGACAGCAGGGGACATGGAAAATCAGTCGACACTTCGAACAAGCAATTAAATTACAATCAAATGGCAGATGATGTAAGCGTTTTACTTGATTCGTTAAAAATCAAAGATGCTTATGTTTGGGGACAAAGTGACGGCGGGATTCTGGGGTTGTTACTTGCTATTCATCATCCAGAAAAAATCTCTAAACTTGCTGCTTTTGGTGCCAATTTATTTCCTGGCAAAAAAGCCATTTACGATGAAATTGACAAATTGGTAATGGATACTTTAAAAGCGACTAAAGATCCTCACACCAAAAACCTATATACATTATTAGCGTATCAGCCGGATATTAAAGATAAAGATTTACAAAAAATCAAATGCCCCGTTTTAGTTATGTCTGGTGACAGAGATGCTATTAGGTTAGAGCATTCTATTGAAATTTTTAATAACATTGAAAATTCAAACTTATTTGTAATGCCTGGAGCTACTCATTTTGGTTCTTATGAAAAAACAGAACTTTTCAATTTAGTGTTATTAAGTTTCTTCAATGAACCTTTCAAAAAAACTTCAACTGTTGATATTTTTAAAGGAAAGAAATAAATCTCATTAAATGAAAATCAAACCATCTTTTTTCCAGTTAAAAACAATTTTAATTGGGATATTGCTTTTCCAGTTCCAATTTGGATTTTCTCAAGAAGGGAAAAATTCAGAACTGTACAAAACCATTATGTCTAAAGACAGCCTGCTTTTTAATGTTGGCTTTAATACTTGCGACATGTCACAGTTTGAAAACCTGTTTAGTGACGATCTTGAATTTTATCATGACAAAGGCGGCATGTCTGACAAGGCTGTGTTTATAGCAAATTTCAAAAAAGGCTTGTGTGGTTCAACAGGAACTTATAAATCTAGAAGATATTTAGTTCCAAACACTACAGAAATTTATCCTTTATATAATCGAGGTGTTTTGTACGGCGCGATGCAAATGGGTATTCATCAATTTTATGAAAAATCAGTTGGAAAAAATGAATCTCTTGAAAACGCGAAAGAAAATTTTGGGAGCACGGCGAGGTTTACCCACGTTTGGATAGTAACAAACGGCATTTGGAAATTGAGAAGATCTTTTAGTTATGATCATCAAACTGAACAAAAAAATAAGAATTGAGAATTAAAAGGAATGGTCGATAAACCTTCAAAATAAGTTTTAGTTTGAAAAAAATGAAAAAAAAGCGATTAATCTTGAAACCTATTTGAAAGTTGATCGTCTAAACTATAGAGAGCATTAATTTATTTCATATAAAAAACCGTAATTTCGATTTAAAATACTGAATATCTTCTTGTTACCAAGTTTCAATCATCAATCAAAAAAACGTATCATTTCATTAATCTAAAACCATAATTATCAATCATCATGAAAAAATCAATCAAACTAATTGCGCTCTTTGTGCTTTTCCAACTCTCGGCCGTTAGCACTTTTGCGCAGGACAAAGCACAGCAAATTGAACAACTTTTAAATAAGTACAACGAATACGGACAATTTAACGGCTCTGCTTTGGTTGCTGTTAACGGAAAAGTTATTTTAAAAAAAGGTTTTGGTTCTGCCAATATGGAATGGAATATCGCAAATCAACCCGATACCAAATTTAGACTGGGTTCTATTACAAAACAGTTTACAGCACTTTTAATTGTAAAACTGGCTGAAGAAGGAAAACTAAAACTAGATGTTCCTATTACGACTTATCTCCCAGATTATCCAAAAGAAAATGGTGCTAAAATCACAATCCATCATCTGCTTACGCATACTTCTGGAATTCCTAATTATACTTCTGCGCCAAATTTCTTTAAGGATAAAGCTCGAAATCCTTATACTCCAGAAGAATTTGTAAAAACGTTTTCAAGTTTACCGCTTGAATTCACGCCAGGCGAAAAATTCAATTACAGCAATTCTGGTTATTTCTTATTGGGCTACATTATTGAAAAAGTTTCAGGCAAAACATACGAACAATATTTACAAGAAATCGTTCTGACGCCTTTAAAAATGGTCAATTCCGGTTACGATCACAGCGATGTAATTTTAAAAAACAGAGCAGCAGGTTATGAAAAACACGGTAAACAAATCGTAAATGCAGCTTATATCGATATGAGTCTTCCGTATGCTGCTGGATCTTTGTACTCAACTGTCGAGGATTTGTATTTATGGGATCAGGCACTTTACACTAATAAACTGCTTAATGAGAAAAGTATGGAATCTTTATACAAACCTTACATAAGTGCAGGAAAGGCTTCCTACGGTTACGGATGGTTTATTGAAGAAGTTGAAAATGGAGATAAAGGCAAATTAAAAAGTATTGGACACGGCGGTGGAATTAATGGTTTTAATACAATTATTTCAAGATACCCTGCTGATAAAAATCTGATTGTTTTACTAAACAATACTGGCGGAACTATTTTAGGCGAAATGAATGATGGTATCCGTGCCATATTATACAATCAGCCTTTTAATCAGCCGAAAAAATCTCTGGCTCTTGATTTACTAGATGTTTATAATGAGAAAGGTGCCGCTACAGGAACTGAAACTTATAAAAAACTAAAAAATGATCCGTCTTACGCGATCAAAGAAGGAGATATAAATAGAGTTGGATATCAGTTATTACAAGACGGAAAAAAGAAAGAAGCTATCGAGGTTTTCAAAATCAATACTGAAACTTTCCCAAAATCTGGAAATGCTTATGACAGTTTAGGAGAAGCTTATTTAGCAGACGGCGACAAAAAATCGGCGATTGCAAATTATAAAAAATCAGTTGAATTGGATCCTTCAAATGAAGCTGGAAAAAAAGTTTTAGAAGAACTTTCAAAAAGTAAAACGAAATAACATTTAGAAAATTTCTTTAGAAAATTAACTCCGATAAAATAGATTCAACGTCTATTTTATCGGAGTTTTTTGTTACAATTTCTAACAATCAAATTGCCCGATTTATTTTTTTAAAATATTATTTTAGCCCTACCCAAAAAAATAAATTAACCTATGAAAAATTTGAAATCCTACAGTTTTCTGACTGTATTATTATGTCTGTTTATTTCCTCAAAATCTTTATCGCAAAACAATCCGCCGGCACCGGCAATGCCATCGCAGCAACATAGAATTATAATTGATAAAATCGTGGAAGCGGCACATTATAAAAGTTATGTGATTGATTTTTGTCTATCCAAAATAAACGAAACTTCTGCAAAAGAAGGATGGAACGAACAAAAAACAATGGAAATCAGCCAAAGCATTAATTATAAAAATTTCAGAGATGCGATTTACAACAGCTTTGTTGTTTTTGATGAAGTCGAACTGGAAACTTTGCTCAAAGCCTATGAAAAAGATACGGCTTATCAATCTAAAAATGTCATGACTAACAATAAAGTGCTTATTAATAATCTGAACATTTTTGCGACGGATATTGTGAAAGGGAAATATGTGTCTAAGTAAAGGTACTGAGGTTCTGAGGTACTGAGATGCTAAGGTTTTTTTAGTAAGGTTCAAAGGTGTAAAGAAACAAAGGTTCAAAGGTTTTTATCATAGAGCTTTGAACCTTTGTTTCTTTGCAATGACTCGCTTATCTTTTCACTAATCTAATTGTCGCTTTCTGAGGATCATTTTTACTTGAAATTTTATATGTAAACTTTCTGTATAAACTATCTACTACTGTAACGTTTAAGTCATAATTGTATATATCTCCTACACCCTTTAATTCCATAAATCCATAAATCGAAAATGGTTTTGGATAATATTCAAATTTACGCCAATCTATTTTAGCGTCGTTTGAATTAATTGATTCAACTTCTGCTGGAATTCCTTGATTTTGTAATTGTAAAATTAAACTTGAAGAAGATACACTTATACCAAAAACTATTAAGTCAGGTGAATTCAGCTCAATAACTTTGTCAATATATTCTCCTTTCAAAATAGGATTATTAGAAATTCCACCGAATTCTTCTTTATCATCTTCGTAATATTCTGGAGATTGTTCAAAAGAATTTAAAATCATCTTTTGTAAATCATCTTTTTTAATTTTTATTTTCTGTAACGTATCTTTAGCTAGGTTAAGCTCTTTTTGAATAGAAAGATTAGTAAAAGTAATTCCTCTTCTTAGTTTAAAAACTAAAAATTGAATTTCAGAGTCCGAAATCTGTTCTACTTTCAAAAATTTTGTTTCAGGCGTATCGTTATCTACATTTCTCAATTGTAATAGCGAATTTGAATTTAATATTTTTAAAGCTGGCTGTATTTTTTCATTACTTTCTTGAAACGTTAATTCACCTGACTTATACATCATATTTTTTTCATGTATTCTTGCAACAGAATTCATTGTTATATACGAAATTCCAAACAACGGTATTATTAGAAAATAAACAACTCCCGTAATTCCAGTTCTCTTTTCTTTGCAAACCTGAGTTTCTGAATACGAATCATGCCAATTTGCCTTAAATAAGAAAGTAATCGCATTAAAAGGAACACTTCTTAACAATGTTCTTTTAAAAATCGAAGAATTTGATGGTTTATCTCCTAAATAATCTACCACTCTGCTTTCTGTTAAAAATTTCGCAGGTGAAGCACCAAATAAGGATTCAAATGTAAAATAGAAAATTGTTCTAAAAATAACCGACAAAATAATTAAAAGTGTTCTCTCACTAAATTGGCTCGCTATTTCTCTTAAATAACTTTCTAAGTAGGGAGATCTCATTAAAAAGTAGATAAATTGATATGCAATTAGAAAAAATAGCATACTATCTAAAATAAGATGAAATAAACGTAACCAATTGTTTACCTGAAAATATGAAATTTCACTTGATTCTGTGTAGACAAAAGTTTCATAATCTAATTCTTTTAACTTGTTTAAATACAATAGGCTTTTGTACAAAAAGTAAAGAACAAAAATTGTTACTACAGTTGCGGCAACAAAGCCAAAATAAAACTTCCAATCTGGATCTCTTTTCAAAAAAGTAAAAAAATTGTAGAAACGTAAAATAAGAAACAATGAATACTGCACGAATAAAGCAGAAAACATGAAACGCAGTAATCGAACTTCTTTTTCTTTGCTAAAATAATAAGCTAATCCACCAATCAACAAGATCAAACTAAAAAACAATCTCCAAACGTATCCATCTAGGTTGAAAAATTTCAATCCAGTAACAAGATTTACATTAAAAGTTTCTAGAACAATATAAAGAACAGAATCATAATCTCTGTAGAAACCTAGAAAAATTCCAATAATCGAAACAAACAAAGAAAACAGCGTAATTTTTTTGTACATAATTTGAGGTTTAAATCTCAAAAATATACAAATAAATTTAACATTGAATTATTAAGCCAATAACTATTAATTTTTTGGTTTAAAAACCAATTTAGTCGAAGTTTTTACAATCTCATCTTTATTCAATTTCATTTTTCTGAATTTTCCAGCGTTGTACATTTCGGCCTGATCGTCGTAATGTTTGCTGAAAGGATTCCCGGATTGTCCTGTTGGTAAAATGCTCCAGCTGTTTTCAACATCAGAAAAGTCAACAATTCGTCTTGTTGAAGGGCCACCTTTGATATAATATTTCCCCTCATCGTTAAATCCGAAAAATAAATTATTAATTACTTCATTTGAACCTGGAGAATTAAAAGGCCCGACATTAAATAAACCGCGAAGTGCAGCCACTTTTCCTAACGGATGTTCGTGCTCAACGGTGTGAACTTCTCCCCATTTCCAATCTGAAATTGTATTTCCTAATTGCTTTTGCAAAGCTGTAATAGCATCATGAAAAGATTTTGAGACAATTTGTTTTCTGGTTTCTTTTACATTTTTGGTTTTGATATTATCCCACCAAACCGAATTTTCATTTTTAATTTGGTTGGCAATAACTTGTTTTCCGATAGAAATCCCTAAAAAGAGATTGAAGTTTTCTTTTCCCATTTCATCTTCAAAAGTATTTTTTAGATATAAATAAATCCATTTGTTGTAAATGGTTGGCGCAGCATCATCTAAATTGGTTGTGCCTTTCCATGATTGTAAAACTTTCACCGCTTCTTTTTCTTGGGATGAAAGAGAATTAAGATCTATATTCAAAATTAAATTCTTAACGACATCAACCGCAACATCAGAAGTATTGTCGTAAATCATTTTACTGATGGCTTCTTTATCCCAATCTGATTTTGCATCTAAAATTCCTGAAATTCTTTTTGCTCGATCTTCAGGCAGATAATATCCAGGATACAAATAACCATTGTCTATAGCTTCCGGCTGATTATTCGCAGAATAAACATATCCCCATTTCGGATTTTCGGAAGACGGATTTTTATCAAAATCTAAATATTCCGTAATATCATCTTTGCCGTTTGAACCATCTAAGATTAAATGTGTATTTACGCCTTCATTGTGTTTATACAATTTTCCAGTTGCCCACCAAGCTACATTTCCTTTGGCGTCTCCGTACATCACGTTCAATCCAGGCGCTGCAACAAGTTTTACAGCATTTCTAAATTCGTCCTTATTTTTTGCATGAGATAGTCCGTAGACAGCATCTAAAATCTGAATAGGCTGATTCGTATAAGTCCATAACATCGCAATTGGATTTTTCTTTTCCAATCGTTCCATGAAATCATTCATAATTGGGCCATGTCGGCTCGATTTTACGGTCAAAACCACATCCGAAGAATCTTTTATTTTAATTACTTTTTTTCGAATTTCATATTTACTGAAACCCGTAGGCGTTTGATATTGACTGGCATCACCATCTTTATTTTTTTCCTGATAAAAATCGATGTCATCATTTTCAAACATTGTTAATCCATAAGCATAATCGCGATTATGAGCCAAAAGAGGAAACGGAGTTCCTGCCAAATAACAGCCGTATAATTCGTGCTTTGGTGTAACTATGTGAGCTTCGTACCAGGTAGCAGGCTGCGAAAATCCAATATGCGGATCGTTTGCAAAGATTACTTTCCCGTTTTTAGATTTATGCGGTCCAACAACCCAGCTGTTACTGCCGATAAATGGTGGAATTGGCGATTGATCCAGCATCGCAGTAATCGATTTTGAAACTTCAGTATAATCTTCAATATTTTCTTTTGAAATTTTAATTCTGGTAGTATTAAATTCCCCTTCAATCCCTAAATCTTTCAAATAGGCAGCACCGTATTTATTTTTAATATCTGTTAATAATGGATCTGTTTTTTGAGCCATTGCAAAACTAAAAGACATATATCCAAATATATTGTAAACATCGTTTATGGTAAACTTCTGCTTTTTTACGCCGACCAAAGTAAATTCGATTGGAGTTGGTCCATCTTCTAAATATTGATTTATTCCATCCAGATAAGCCTGAGTCAATTTATAATTTTCACTATTTTTATCTAATTGGGCAATCGCTTTCGCGGAAGCTTCTTCGATTCCAATACCAGCAAAAAATTTATCGTTTTGAAGTGCAACAGATCCGAAGATTTCAGATAATCTTCCTGGCGCAATTCTGCGAAGTAATTCCATCTGCCATAATCTTTCCTGCGCATGAACATAACCAAGTGCGGTCATGGCATCTTTTTCAGAATCGGCATAAATATGAGGCACACCAAAATCATCAAAATAAACCGTTGTCTCTGCCTGAAGATTTTTCAATTGCAGTTCGCCTTCGTATTTTGGTTTTAAATGAAAGATGTAGGCGCATAAACCAATTCCAACTACAACTATAAGTACCAATAAAACCAGCAGAAATTTTTTAAATCTTCTCATATCTTGCAAAAAGTATAACAGTGAGGTTTGTAAAATGATATAACCAAAAAAAAGAATAATGTAATAATGCTTCTTTTTAAAAGCCTAAATTTATGTATTTAAAACCAATCCTATAAATGTCACTATATAAAAAAATAGCAATCGGTGTAATTTCTCTTTTACTACTTGTAATTTTAGCCAACATCGGTCTTAATTACTGGATTAAGAAACAACTTCCGATTATTATTCATGAGAAAAATAAAACGGCATATAACATCAATTATGAAAAAATTGAAGTATCTCTTTTTTCTCGAAATATCTACGCACAGACATTATTGGTAAATCCGAAGAACCAGCCAAAGGATAGCAAAAACGGACTTTTTTCTAAAATAGAATCTATCACAATCAAACATTTTAATATTTGGGATCTGGCTTTTCGTGATATTATTCAGGCCGAAAGTATTACAATCAACAAACCCAGAGTTATTTTATATAAAAAAGGAGAAAAACTTATAAATAACAGCAAAAGTATTAAAAGCGAAATTCTGGAGCCTTTTCGTAAAATTGTTGCCGTTTCAAACATTTATTTAAATGACGGAACGGTTGATGTTGTTTCTTTAGATACCGAAAAACCTATTTTCAGCATCAAAAAAATCATTTTGAAATTAGAAGGAATTCTGCTTACTGATGCTACTTTAAAGGAAAAAATTCCGCTGCAATATAAAAGCTATGCATTGGTTATTGACAGTTTATTTTACAGACCAAGTGCTTTTTATCATATTAATATTGGAAAAATAGCAACTGAAAAGAACTTTTTAAAAATCAATAATTTCGCTAACATCCCTCAATATAACCGACCAGATTTTATTAAAAAACTGGACAAAGAAAAAGACATTTATACGCTTAAATTCGATTCGGCTCAAGTATCAAAAATGGATTGGGGATTTAAAAACGATCGCTTTTTCTTTAAGGCAAATTCGGTCGTAATCAATCATTTTGATGCTAATATTTACCGCGGAAAAATGCCTAAAGACGATTTGAGCAAAAAATATCTGTACAATCATTTATTACGAAATATTAAATTCCCGCTTCAAATTGACACACTTCAGGTTTTAAAATCTAAATTGGTGTATGAAGAAGAAATTGATTTCTCTAAAGGTCCCGGAGTCTTAAATTTCGACAAATTCAATTTGCAGGCCACCAATCTGCAAAGTGGTTTTGGTTTGAAAAAAACGAAGGATGTTAAAATTAAAGTGAAATGTATTTTCATGAAAACTTCGCCTCTTAATGTGGATTGGAGTTTTAATGTTTTGGATAAAAATGACGGATTTCACATTCAAGGTGTTATTTCTAACTTTGATGTCCGTGCCATGGGACAGTTCAGCAAACCGTACATGAACGCTTCATTTACAGGAGTTTTTAACAAATACCGTTTTAATTTTTATGGTAATGACAATATTTCCAAAGGAAATGCTTCTTTAGATTATGACGATCTGAAAGTAAAATTATACAAGAAGAAAAAACCGGAAAAAGAAGCGAAGCTAAAATCCGCAATTGTTAATTTACTGGTGAAAAATGACTCCAAAGACAAAGCCAAAACTGCAGAAGTTGAATTGGAAAGAATTCAAGAAAAATCATTTTATAATTTTTTATGGCGAAGCATTGCCGAATCTTTGAAGAAGATTTTGATATAGTTTTTTTTGCCACGAATTACACAAATTTTCACGAATTATTTTTAAAATCTTCGAATAGAAATTAGCAAAAATTCGCGTAATTCGTGGTTAATAAAAATTCCAAACCTGACAATTATCAGGTTTTAAAAAAAGTTTTTTTTCTTCATTTGTTTTTATTTTAATCTGAAAACAAATGACAAAAACGCCTTTACACACTTTTCACATACCAGTAATGGGTCTTGCTTACACCATAGACAGCCCAATTCGAGTGGCGCAATACGGAATTTCGTCTGTTGTTTCAATCGCTGATGATGACTTAATTGAAAAGATGCGCAATTTTTACAGCAACAAATTCAATTTTCCTTACGAAGAAATCACTCAGAAATTTCATGATTATCGCGCAGAAAGAATTACTTCCTACCTAAATTTAGTTGACACAATTGTAAAAGAAAAATTCGAAAATTTTAAAACTGAATTGGCAGAAAGCAAAACTGCCCTTGAAAATTTTATGTCGATGTTACCCAATTCATCTGATATTAAAAAAGGTTTTCAAAATTTATTGGATGATGGAATTGCTTTTAAAGAAAACATTCAAAGTTATATTGAATCACATCTTTTGCCAGGAGAAATCGACGTAAATATTATGACGAAATTGGACAAAGATAATTTTGTCAAAAACGAACAGCTTCCTATTGAGTTTAATGATGCACACGCTGCTTTGAGAGGTTTTGCAAACAGTAATTTAGAATCTTCTGTTGTACTTTCTGCCGGAATGAATCCGAGATTGTACAGTTATTTTGAGAACTTCAAAGATTTTTTTCCAAATGAAAATAACGAACTGAAAAAGAAAATTATTCTAAAAGTAAGTGATTTTAGATCGGCTATGATTCAGGGAAATTTCCTAGCTAAAAAAGGACTTTGGGTTTCTGAATACCGAATTGAATCTGGTTTAAACTGCGGCGGTCACGCCTTTGCCACTGACGGACTCTTATTAGGCACCATTTTAGAAGAATTTAAGCAAAAAAAAGAGCAACTGGTACAATCGGCACATGCTTTAATGATTAAAGCGTTACAGCTAAAAAATCAAGCTTTCCCAGAAAATCCTTTAGAATTAAAAATTACTGTGCAAGGCGGTGTTGGAACTGCAGAAGAGCACGAATTTTTATTAGATGAATATAAAGTCGATTCAGTTGGCTGGGGTTCTCCATTTTTATTAGTTCCAGAAGCAACTTCTGTAGATCAAGAAACGAGAAATTTATTAATGGAGGCCAAAGAAGATGATTTGTATTTAAGTCATATTTCGCCACTGGGAGTTCCGTTTAATACTTTGCACGGAACTTCAAACGAGATCTTAAAACAAAAACGCATTCACGAAAACAAAGCGGGAAGTTCGTGCCCAAAGAAATTTTTAGCTTTAAGCAAAGAATACGATCTACACGGAATTTGTACGGCATCAAAAAAATATCAGGATCTTAAACTGGCAGAACTAGAAAACTTAAAAGACACTTTATCTGCTGATGCATTCGAAAAAAGCAAAATCAAGATTACCGAAAAATCATGCTTGTGTGTTGGTTTAGCAAATGCTTGTTACCTAGAAAATGATATTAAAATAAAAGGTCAGGCTCAAGGTGTTGTAATTTGTCCCGGACCAAATATGGCTTATTTTGATCAGGAAGTTTCTTTGAAAGAAATGATACAGCATATTTATCAAGGAAAATCGGTTTTAAGAACTAACGATCGTCCAAATTTATTTGTGAAAGAATTGAAAATGTATGTTGATTATTTTAGAAATGAAATTGAAAATATTTCTGGTGAGGTAACTGCAAATCAACTTAAAAAATGGACTAGTTTTAAAGTTAATATTTTAGAAGGAATTGAATATTATAAAAATTTATTTTCATCGACTTCTTATTTTAAAACAGAAGAAGAGACAATTAAAAGTCAGTTCGATTTTTACAAATCAGAATTGAATAGGATTCACATTCCGACACTTCAATTAACCTAAAAAGCAAACGCCGATTTAAAAATTTAAATCGGCGTTTTATTATTATAGAAGTTTAAAATCTATTCTTTTTTCTTTTTACTATCAATAACAGCTCCAGTTCCAGTTCCTAATGCAGCACCTGCTAAACCACCAATAATTGCACCTTCCCCCTTTTTCTTACTGACAATTGCGCCAGTCGCTGCACCAACTCCAGCACCAATTACTGCACCTTTAGCAGTTGCACTCCAACCTTTCTTTTTGGTAGTAGTTGTGGTTGTTGCATTTCCGTTTGCTGCCTGCTGGTGTACAACTACAACTTCTTTTTGAGATTCAACTTTCTGCTCTTGCTGTTCTTTGATCTTAGCCATTTCAGTTTTCATTGAATCGATAACACGTTGTTTGTTAATTTCAACTTTCATTGAATCAATGCTGGCTTGTTTGGCTTTATTTAAATCTTGTTTACTTTGATTTTGACAAGAAGTTAAAATAATCGCCGCTAAAATTATATATAAGCCTTTCATGATCGTAGTTTTTATAATTATACATTACAAAATACGGAATATCTGCTATATTAATTATTACAGAATTTTTTTTAAAGTTTATAAGATTAGAAGATTTTGTTTATTGAACCATGCCTATTTTGGATTTGACTTTATGTTATAATTTCGCAAAGGCGCCGAGTCGCAAAGTTTATTTCTTCAATTTTGTCATTTCGAGTAACGAGAAATCTCACTAGAAACTCCGCAAAGTATGTCGCCAATCTTTGTAGAATCCCGAGTGAGATTTCTCGTTACTCGAAATGAAAAACAGTATTGCTTAATAATTTCCTTGAATAAACTCTTACTTCCCTAAAATCCCTTTTTTCAAAATTTGCCCGAAATCGTACATATCTTCATAAGAGCAATACAATGGAACTGGCGCTAAACGGATTACGTTGGGCTCACGCCAGTCTGTAATTACACCATTTTTCATTAAATAATCAAATAAGCTTCTTCCTTCTCCATGCAGGAAGACGGATAATTGCGAAGCTCTTTCTTCTGGATTTGAAGGGGTAATAATTTCAAAATTCCCTTTAACTTCTTTATCTATTTCATGCAGAATAAATTCTAAGTAAGAAGTAATATGATCTCGTTTTGTAATTAGAGCGTCCATTCCAACCTCGGCGAACATTTCTACAGAGGCCAAATATGGCGCTAGAGATAAAACTGGAAGATTACTAATCTGCCATCCTCCCGCTCCGTGAACTGGATCAAAGTTGGGTTCCATTTTAAAACGACGCTCTTTATTATGTCCCCACCAGCCGGCGAATCGTGGTAAATCTGGATCGTTGTGATGTCTTTCGTGAACAAAAGCTCCAGAGGCATTTCCTGGTCCAGAATTCATATATTTATAACTGCACCAAGCAGCGAAATCTACATTCCAATCGTGAAGTTCTAATTTGATATTTCCAGCGGCGTGTGCCAAATCCCAGCCTACTTTTCCACCAGCTTTATGCCCTGCCGCCGTGATAGTTTTAATATCAAAAACTTGTCCCGTATAATAATTTACACCTCCAATTAAAACCAAAGCCAGCTCATCTCCAACTTCTTCAATTTTTGCTAAAACATCTTCCAAACGAATATTGTGTTCGCCTTCTCTTCTTTTAATTTCTACGATTGCATCTTCTGGTTTATATCCGTGAAAATGAACCTGACTCTGAAACATATATTGATCTGATGGAAATGCTTTTTCTTCGCAGATAATTTTATAACGCTTGCCTTTTGGCTGATAAAATGAAACCATCAATAAGTGAAGATTTACTGTCAAAGTATTCATTACGGTAACTTCAGAAGGAAGCGCTCCAACAATTTTACTCAACGGTTCTGCAAATCTTTCTTGATAATCCCACCATGGTTTTTGTGCATAAAAATGACCTTCAACAGCTAATTCTGCCCAGTCATTCATAACTTCATCAATGTAAGCTTTGGTACGTTTTGGCTGTAATCCTAGAGAATTTCCTGTGAAATAAATGACACGTTTATCATTAACTTTTGGAAAAATAAATTGGTCTTGATAATGATTTAATGCATCTTGTGCATCAAGTTGTTTCGCAAATTCGCGTGTATTTTGAAAAGTCATTGTGTTTATTTTGAATCGTAAAAATAACAAAAAATTCGATTATTGTTTCTTTTGTTTCAGGTTTCAGGTTTCGCGTTGATGTGCTTTGGGCGATTTACCGCAAAGTGCGCGAAGTCTTTTTTTTCGTGAGTGTTTACACATAAAGTCCGAAAAGCTTTGCATTCTTTAGCACTTGGCAAACACAAACTGAGCAAAAATCTTTGCGCACTTTGCGGTTAAACTGCAGAACGAACTTGAAACTTGAAACAAAACTATAAAAACAAAAAACCCGACAGGTCTTAAAACGTGTCGGGTCTTTTTATGAAATAAATTCTAATTATAGAATTAACATCGCGTCTCCGTAAGAATAGAATTTGTATCCTTCTTTGATCGCTTCGTCGTATGCTTTTTTCATTAAATCATGTCCACAGAAAGCAGAAATCATCATTAATAACGTTGATTTTGGCGTGTGGAAATTAGTAATCATACAGTTTGCAATACTAAAATCGTGAGGAGGGAAAATAAATTTATTTGTCCATCCTTCGTAAGGATTTAAAGTATTTTGAGAAGAAACAGAACTTTCAATTGCACGCATAGAAGTTGTTCCTACTGCACAAATACGTTTTTTCTTTGCTTTAGCGTCGTTTACAACATCACAAGCCTCTTGATTGATAATCAATTCTTCTGAGTCCATTTTATGTTTAGACAAATCTTCAACCTCAACTGGGTTAAAAGTTCCTAAACCAACGTGAAGTGTTACTTCAGCAAAATTTACTCCTTTGATTTCTAATTTTTTCAAAAGGTGTTTTGAGAAGTGTAAACCAGCAGTTGGCGCCGCTACAGCTCCTTCTTCTTTTGCATAGATAGTTTGGTATCTTTCAGCATCTTCTGCAGTTACTTCTCTGTTAATATATTTAGGAATTGGAGTTTCTCCAAGTTCTGTCAATTTGTTTCTGAATTCTTCATAAGAACCATCGTATAAGAAACGTAAAGTTCTACCACGAGAAGTTGTATTGTCGATTACCTCAGCAACTAATGAATCGTCATCACCAAAATAAAGTTTGTTACCAATACGGATTTTTCTAGCCGGATCAACTAAAACATCCCAAAGACGCTGCTCTGAATTCAATTCTCTTAATAAGAAAACCTCAATTCTAGCTCCAGTTTTTTCTTTGTTTCCGTACAAACGTGCAGGGAAAACTTTTGTATTGTTAAGGATTAAAACGTCTCCGTCATCAAAATAATTGATAACATCTTTAAACATTTTATGCTCTATAGTTTGTTTTTTACGGTCAATTACCATCAAACGAGACTCATCTCTGTTTTCTGCTGGAAATTCAGCCAAAAGTTCTTTCGGTAAATTGAAATTGAAGTGTGATAATTTCATATTTGAAGTTAGATTTTAAAATATCAATCTTAGACTTTTTTATCTAAAATTTTAAATCGCCTGCAAATATACGATTGTGAGATAGGCGTTGTCAAGTGTTTTGACGTTTATTTTCAAAAGTCGTTGATTTAGTGCGGTTTTGCAATGACTTAAAAACACATTATTTAAATTAATTTTAACTTTTTTGAACCATATTACTTCTATAAGTTCATACTAGCTGGGATTTTTACATACTATTTAAACCTGACAGGTTTAAAAACCTGTCAGGTTTGCTATTAAATGTACATAAAAAAACCTCTGGTTAAAACCAGAGGCTATGTGTATTTAGCTTTGCAGTGCGCTTTTATTTAAATGAACTTATATTTCTTATATGGTTCAAAAACTACAGTTCTGAGATCTGGAAGTTTAAAGCTTTTAAATCATTCCAGAAATCTGGGTATGATTTTGAAACTACTTCGGCATCATCAATAATAATTGGAACTTTTATTGCTAAAGGCGCAAATGCCATTGCCATACGATGATCGTTGTATGTCGCGATATGCACATCATGATTTATATTTTGTGAAGGCACTAAAGTCAAACTGTCATTGGTTACCGAAATATTGGCTCCTAATTTTGTAAGCTCAATTCGAAGCGCTTCCAATCTATCTGTTTCTTTAATTTTTAAAGTATGCAGACCCGTTAAATGGCATCCAATTCCTAAACCTAAACAAGTAACAACAATTGTCTGTGCAATATCTGGAGTATTATTCAATTCAAAATTCACATCTTGATAATTATATCCAGCCACTTTTTCCAAAGTCATTTTATTGTTTTGAAAAGTAGTTTTTACTCCCATTTTTTCATAAAGAGAAACTAGTTCAGAATCTCCCTGAAGACTGTTTTCTTTATAACTGCTTAAAGTTATTTTTGCAGCATCGGCCAAAGCAACAAGACTAAAGAAATAAGAAGCGGAACTCCAATCTGATTCTACCACCATTTCTTTTGATTCAACAGATTCTTTAGGATAAACTTTGATCACGTTTCCTTCAAAACTAGTTTGAATATCTAAATCATTCAGCAAAGCCAAAGTCATTTTGATATACGGAATCGAAGTAATTTCTCCTTCTAAAGTCAATTCTAAGCCATTATCTAGTTTTGAAGCTACTAATAAAAGTGCCGAAATATATTGACTGCTTACATTTGCCGCCAATTTTACTTTTGAGTCCGTAACTTTTTTTCCTTTGATTCGAATTGGCGGATAACCTTCTTCTTTTTCATATGAAATTTCAACCCCTAATTGTGCCAAAGCTTCAACCAAAATTTTTATTGGTCGCTCCTGCATTCTGCTGGATCCTGTTAAAACAACTTCTCTGCCTTCATTAACAGCAAAATAAGCGGTTAAAAAACGCATTGCTGTTCCTGCGTGATGTATGTCTACAATTTCTTCATTACCTGCCAGAGCTTTCTGCATTACTTCGCTGTCATCAGAGTTTGAAGTATTTGATAATGTAATATTTGGAAATAAAGCTTTCAGTAATAATAAGCGGTTTGTTTCGCTTTTAGAACCTGTGATATTTAGTTGCGAATCATCAATTGTTAATTGCGAATTCGTGCTTAATTTTAAATTCATGATATTAGTTATGTGTTGCGAATTACGAGTAACATAATTCAGGCACGCAATTTACCACTCCTCGCGCGTAAATCAAAATTCACGTCGAAATTTCACAATTATTTCAATTTATCGTTGTTTTTGTGACGATCTTTATCTCTAACCGATTTTAAGTCCATTTTTTTATCAAAAGCAGCTTGCAAATCGATTCCGGTTTGATTGGCCAGACATAAAACCACGAAAACAACATCGGCTAATTCTTCGCCTAAATCTTTATTCTTATCGCTTTCTTTTTCAGATTGCTCCCCGTATCTGCGTGCGATGATTCTAGCCACTTCTCCAACCTCTTCTGTTAACTGTGCCATGTTGGTTAATTCATTGAAATAACGAACACCATGTTCTTTTATCCAGGTATCAACATCTAATTGGGCATTTTTTAAATCCATAATTTTAATTTTTAAGCAAAATTAATTTTAATCTTCCAATCTTGCTATATTCTTTTTAAGACAATTTTTTCATTTTGGCTGGCAATTATTTTTTGAAAAAACTCTTTCAGCATATCATATTCGTCAGCCGTGAAAATGGGACTGTTTATTTGTATTCCCACCTTTATCTGTATTTTGTTTTCCTCAGTATTCATATTCATGATGTAAGAGGTTCCGTTATTTTCTGTACTTATTTTTACCGGTTTAGGCAAAGACTCAACGCCATAACCATCTGGAACATCATAAAACACGTTATAAACTTGGTGAACCGGATAACCGAAATAAATTGGCAGCTGTCGTTCTTCTTGTTTGAAAGGGTTATTAGTATCTGTATAAAAAAGTATCGGTTTAATATATATTTTATCCCCAATTATATCATACAAATTATTGGATGTAAAATCAAAACTTTCTAAAGTTGACTTAGAAAAATTATCATTTTTATTCTCTACTTGATAATTGCCAATTTCAATTTTATTTAAATCATTTTCCAGTTTCTCAACATAAGATTCTTCACTATTACCAGCATTTTTTTCTCTAAAAACAAGCGCTGCATAATCTGTTTTTCTTACTTTGACATTTCCTTCCATTTTCATTTTCTCAGGGTGAATTTCAGCCATTACACTGAAAATTTCTTTAGAAGGAGTAGTTGGAATCATGTCTATTTCTTCAGAAGAACCATCTTGTTTTATAAGTCTTCCTTTCCAGTTTAGAAGATTTAAAGGCACAATACCTAGCGTCGTATATTTATTAGATGCATCTAATAAAATTTTCTTTCCATCAATTTCAGCACTTGCTATTACGTAATTAAAATCTGTTCTATTTGGAAATACTGGAACGCCATTTTCAATAGTGCTGACTAAAACTGGATATGTAGCTATTCCCGCCGATCTAAGCATTGAAATCAGAATGAAATTTATTTCAGCAGTATTTCCAGTTTGCGCTATGTATGCCTTTTTAACTCCTGTATCTGTCAAATATCCTTTCCTTTTGTTCCAATTCATTTTCTTTTGGACAAACTTAAAAATCGCATCCAATTTTTCTTGCTGTGTATTTACAGTTTGCAGAATGATTTTTAAGTCTTGGGCAAAATAATTTATTTCTTTAAGTTCTTCACCAAAACTTTCGTTTTTATAAATTGTCTTGGCAACCTCTTCCCATGTAGTGGTATAATTTACGACAGGTTCATCAGGAAATCTTTTTCGTTCTAGCTCATTTCGGATTGCTCCAAGATAGTTTTCAATATTATCTACAAATTTTTCCTCTTTTAAAGCTGGAATGTCAGATGAGGTAAACACAGCATTAATTTGTTTGTAGCCTGTAATATTAGCTTGGCTTGTTTGTACGACGTCAGCTTTGGAATCAATTTTTAATTTACCAACGAATAATGTTTTGTAAATAAAAAACTCTGGGATTTCAGTTTTGTACTCGAAATAATTAACAGGAACATCGTATTGAATTTCAAAATCAGGAAGTCTAATTAAGTTTTCAGATTTTAAAACATATTTAAATTCGATAACCGAGCCTACTTTTACATTTGGCAAAGTAATGGATGCGCGATTCCAATATTTGTTTATTTTATTTTTAAAACTGCCTTCGCTGTTCAATTTTGTTTTTACTACTGCTCCATTTTCAAGATTATAGGTTACAGCATTAGAAAATTTAACAGAATCGTCATTTAAGTTTTCATATCCAACGTAGTAAGATACTTCTTGATTGGCCCACTTTAAACCTTCTGGTTTATAAATTTTAATTTTAAATTCATATACATTATTGGCCACAAACCCTTTTCCTGATATATAAGTAAAAAAAGTTATTCCTTTTTTAAATAAAATTGCGGCGGGAGCTGCGGTATCTTTTGGATTGGTTTTTTCCTCCAATTCTGCTAGAGTAACTTTCCCTAACTCATAATTTTGAGCACTTAATTTTGAAATATTACCCATTAAGAAAAGAAAGAATACAATAGAACGAAACTCCATTTTTAGATTTTTTTTAGAACATTTTTTTCATTTTGACTAACAATCATTTTTTGAAAAAGGGTTTTCAATGCAATGTAGTCCTCTGCAGCAAAAATACTATTGTTAATGTCTTTTGAAAAGCTAAATTGAATTTTGTTTCCTTCACTTAAAACATTTAACATTAGCCGGTGCCGAAGAAGGACCGCATTTTCATATTAAATACGTTTTAATACAATTTTCTCTGTTTCTTTTGCAATCATTCCTTTGTAATACTCCTTTAGCATATCATAACTTTCTGCAGATACAATTGCTTGATTAATTTGATGCATTACAGAAATTTGAAGTGTATTTTCGTTTGCTGCAATATTATACTTAAAAGATCCTAAATTATTTTCCATAGTAACCAATGCCGGAGCAGGCAATGTTTCTACAGCAAAACCATCTGGAATTTTAATGGTAATGTTATACTTGTCTGCAAAAGGGTAACTAAAATCGACTGGATATTCTCGAACCTCTTGTTTGAAAGGATTTTTCTCATTTGTAAAAAACAACATCGGATTTACATAAATTTTCCCTCCTATTAATTCGCACAAATTATTCCCTGTAAAAGAATATGTTTCTATAATAGGCAGTAGAATATCTTTTTCATTTGTTTTGGAGTATTCGCTTATTTCAATTTTATTGTTTCTATTTTCTAATTTTTCTAAATACTCTTCCTCTTTTACATTGAAAATATTATCTCTAGTAATCATAGCATTATAATCTTGAGATTGTCTTCTTGTTTTTCCGGTAACTTTTCCATCGGCTTCAATATTAAAAGTTAGAAACACATTATTGTTTGATGTTTTTTCTGGCATCAAATTAATCTCTTCTGATGTTCCATTTTTTCTTATTAATCTTCCTGACCAATTTAGCACTCTGAGAGGTAATATATTTGGCGTTGAAAACTTCTCAGATGCATCTAATAAAATATAGCCATTTGGAGTTTCTACGGCTGCAATTACATAATTAAAAGCAGTTCTGTTAGGAAACAAAGCAATACCATTAGATCGTGTACTTACTAATACTGGATTTGCCGTTAAGCCAGAATAACGAAGCATGGCTGTAAGCATTAGATTAATATCTGCAATATTTCCTGTTTTTTCTTTATACGCTTTTTTAACACCACTATCGCAGCCATATCCTGGATAACCATTCCATTTAACAGTTGTTTTAACATGATTTAAAATTGCCCATATTTTTTCTTCTGGTGTATTAAGACCTGCAAGCAGTTTTTTAATATCATCTTCAAAATAACCTGTTTTATTCAATTCAGGCCCAAAATCTTCATATTCATAAATTGTTTTTACAACCGAATTCCAATCTGTTGAAAATTCTTTAATTGGTTTATTTGGAAATTTTGTAACCGCCAATTCATGCGCTATTGAAGAGGTATAATTTTCAATATTATTTACAAATGCTTCCTCTTTCATTGCAGGAAAATCTACAGCAGTATAAGTAGTTTTAAGCTCCACATAATCGACCTTTTCACTCGAATATTCTGTTTTAACGGCACCTAACCCTGTTGGAACACTTCTTTCTTTACTATTAAAAACTATAGACTTATTATTTTTTGTGGTAACTGCTTTAGGAAAAATATACCCTTTTTGTCTTGGACTAAAAATATAATATTCTGGAATATAGGTTGAAAATTCAGAATAATTTACAGGGATGCTGGTTTGAAAATCCCACTCTCTTATCATTTCAAATGGGGTGCGAATAAAGTATTTAAATTCAATTACCGAACCCTCTTTTACATTAGGCATTGTTAGCTTTTTCTGAGATCTATATTTATTTAGAACTTCATCAAAAACGCCATCGCTTTTGAGCTTTGTTTTTTCAATTTTACCGTTTACTAAATTATACGTAACTGCATCAGAAATGGACACTTTTTCTTTGGTATTGCTTGAGGAATAATACCAAACTTCTTGATTTGCCCAGTCATATCCTTCTTTTTTATAAATTTTAATTCTGGTTTCTACTTCTGTTATTGTTACAAATCCTTCATTCATATCATATTCAAGACGCGACAATCCTTTTTTGTACAAAATAGCGGCAGACGCTGAAGAATCTTTTGGATGCACTTTCTCTTCAAGTTCTGCTACTGAAACTTTTCCTAATTTAAACTCCTGCGAAATTGCTTTGTGAGTGAATAAGGAAATTACAAACAAGATAAATAGATTAATAATTTTCATTGGTGTTTTTGGTTTATGATTGGTTAATTCTTGGTCAATATTATTTTGGCATTATCATTTCTAGAAATCTGCTCCATAAACAAACGGTATTCATCATATTCTTTATTCGAATATTTCCCTTTGTTTAAAAACATAGATCTTTTATAGGTTAATTTGTTATTTTCTTTTTTTATAATCTCGGTTCTGTATTCTCCAAATTTTCCTTTTAATTCATAATTCTGAGGAAGAAATTCGACACTAAAACCTTCTGGAAGATTGATCTCAATTTCGTCTGTATCTAAATAGCCGCGCTGAATTTGAAATGGATTTTTACGGTTTCTAATTCGTTTTACATTTCCCGTATATTGATTAAAAGCATCTAAAACAAAAATCATTTTATTGCCAGAAACAGCTCCATAATTGGATGCGCTTAACTGTACATCTTCGGTAAAACAAATATTCTCTTTATCATTGGTAAAAGTTATTTTACCCAATTTTAAATTATTGATATTGTTCCAATATTCCTTATAATGTTCTTCTTTTTCGTTTGGCTGTAAAGTTTCGATTCTGGCTTTCGCTGCATACTGACTGCCTTGTGAAGCAATTTTTAAAACGCCTGAGAAATCACCATTTTGATTTATGGTATAAATTCCTTGTCCTATTTGAGTATTTCCCTGATCGTCATAAATCTTAGTTCGAACAATTTCTCCTCCTTCTGGTTTAACCACCAATACATTTCTGTCATCTGTAAATGTACCCTGATAACCAAATGGATCGTCCTGACTTGTACATTCGAGCCAGATGTAATTATCGCCGTTTGGAACTGCAAGAATCATATGGTTACCTTGCATAGAAACAAAATCGGATTGAATATCAGATTTATAGCGATCTCCATATAAAATAGTGTTGTATGACGGAACATCAACAACTTGTAAAAGTGCTTTGGTATAATTAGATAATGCCTTACAATCTCCATATCCCAAGCGATCAACATCTGCAGCCATCATTGGTTTCCAGCCACCGATACCAACAGCAATATTGACATATCTGGATTTCTTTTGAACATAATCGTAAATAATCTTTGCCTTTTTTACAGGATCTTTTTCATCTCCTACAAGTGCTTTTATTTTCGTCTTAGTTTCATCAGGTAAAATTGTAGTTCCATTAAGAACCTTTTCTCCATACCATTTACCAAAAGCTTCCCAAGTTGTTGCAGTACCATCGACTCCTTCTAAATGAAAACGTTCCAGACCCATCATTACCTTAGGAAAAAGATCTGTATTAGAAGGGCTGAGATCTTCCTGCCGCTGTGCTAAAATATTAACCGCTTTATAACTTAACCTTGTATCAGAATCTTCGATTTTTTTTATCTCAAAATCAGAAAAACGAAACTCTTTCTTTTTAAATCCAAGTTCTTTAGGATAAGTTACGTTTAGCATACATTTTTCTACACTTAAATTATAACTGCTTAAAAAATACCATTGTGGTATAAAAGCCGTGTTAGAAGTTTCGACTTCACTAGTATAAACAATTGTAAAAGGATAGGAAATAGGTGTATAATCTAAAAACACTACACGATTATCAGAAAAAAGAGTACTACCGCTTACAGCGCTCTGGTCTTTAAAATCTTTTCGTTTTATTTTTTTTATTTCATTACCAAAAACATCATAAACAACAGCTTCAATACTTTTTATTGAAGTTGATTTATCATAATGCTGGTAGGCATCAATATCATTTAAACCTCTATCATTTAAAACGGTTACAACACGTTGCGCTTTGATATTCATACTTCTTTGTGACGCAATAGTAATATCCATTTGATCTAAACGAAGAACAGCATTCGCATTTTCTTTAAGACTGTCAGAAATTTTTAAAATGGAGTAATCGCTTTTTTGAGCAAAGAAAGTAATAGTAAAAAAGAAAAATAGTAACGCGCAAAAGAGCTTTTTCATTAGTAGGTATTTTCGTCAAATATATATTATTTTCAGAAATCCTTAACAAATGTTTAATAAAATTTTACTCTCTATTTTTGCTGTCCATAATTATCGTCACTGGACCGTCGTTTAAGAGATTAACTTTCATATCGGCACCAAAAATTCCTGTTAGTATTTTTTTACCAAACTCTTTTTCCAATGATTTCACAAAGTTCTCATACATCGGAATTGCAAAGTCTGGTTTTGCTGCTTTTATATAAGAAGGACGGTTTCCCTTTTTTGTAGAAGCATGAAGTGTAAATTGGCTCACAACAATAATGTCCCCGTCTATATCTTGAACCGAGCAGTTCATAACATCATTTTCATCTCCAAAAATTCTCATTTTTATAATCTTCCCAGCAAGCCAGTCAATATCTTCCTGATTATCGGCATCTTCAATACCAACTAAAACCAATAATCCTTTTTGAATGTCGGCAGTTTTTTGATTATCAACTGTTACTGACGCGTGAGAAACTCTTTGAAGAATTATTCTCATGGTAATTGTGAATTGTAAATTGTAAATTGTAAATTCATATTGCAGTCATTTTTTGTTTCGTTGTAATTATAATTGAAGCTAAAATTTTATTAATTTCTACAATATCCAATTTTATCGATTTGAATTGGGTTTCATTTAAATAATTAGATTGAAACAGTAACTCTAACCAATAATCTGTTTCGTTAGCTTCTTTTTGTGCAATTGCTAGTTTATGAATAAAATCTTTTTTACTTTCTGCCTGCTCAGATTCACGAACTAACGCTCCAATTGATGTTCCGCTGCGAAGCAGTTGTTTACTTAAAATAAATTCTTTTTTCTCTTGATTTAAAAATTGAAATAATTTCACAATTCTCAAAGCAAAATTAAACGACTTTGTTTTTATAACGTTGTCAGCCATAAGTCACAATTAACCATTCATAATTCACAATTACTTTCTCAATTCATCACTCGCTTTACGATCTTCATCATAAGTATCGGTACGATAATGTTCGTCATCTCCTTCAAGGATTTTAAGATAACTATTGTAGCGTGACCAAGCGATCTCGTCTTTTTCCAAAGCAGCTTTAATAGCACAGTGCGGTTCTTCTTTATGCAGGCAGTTGTTAAACTTACATTGATCTTTCAGCTTGAAAAATTCAGGAAAATAGCCGCTGATTTCTTCTTTTTCCATATCAACAATTCCAAAACCTTTAATTCCCGGCGTATCGATAATTTTTGCATTAAAAGACAAATCATACATTTCGGCAAAAGTTGTGGTATGCTGGCCCTGTTTACTGGCTTCAGAAATGTTCTTTGTTTTAAGATGTAAAGAAGGTTCCATAGCATTTACCAAAGTAGATTTTCCAACACCTGAATGTCCGGAAAACATGCTCACTTTACCAATCATCATTTCTTTCAATTCGTCAACACCTTTCATTTCGGTCGAAGAAACACGAAGACATTTGTACCCAATCTGCTGATACACATGCTGCATATACAATTGATCATCAAGTGTTGTTTCATCAAAAGTATCTATCTTATTAAAAACCAAAATAGTTTCAATATTATAAGCTTCAGCAGTTACCAAAAACCGATCTATAAAATTAAAAGTTGTAGGTGGATTATTTATGGTTATCAACAAAAAAACACGATCAATGTTTGATGCGATAATATGCATTTGATGTGATAAATTAACCGATTTACGAACGATGTAATTCTTTCTCTCGTGAATATTAAAAATCGTTCCGGTTACAGCATCCGAAGTTTCTTCGAGTTCATAATCTACAATATCGCCTACAGCAATTGGATTGGTGCTCTTAATCCCTTTCATTCTGAATTTCCCCTTCATACGGCATTCTATAAAATCGCCTTTTTTGGATTTTACGGTGTACCAGCTTCCTGTAGATTTATATACGAGTCCTGTCATTCTTGAATTTTAGATTGTTGATTTTAGTCCCGAAGCCTCGGGACAGATTGAAAACATAAATCTTTGCAAAGATAAATGAATAATTTTAAACATAGCGCACGGTTTCAACCGTAGGGACGTATTTGCAATGATATTCATCCTCCCCATGGTTAAAACCTTAGACTATGTAATTTAAAACAAAAATCCCCAAATCTTCTTTCGAAGAAATAGGGATTTTAAAAAACAATCTATTTTCAATTAATGATATAAGAAAACTTTAAAATAGTTTTACAAAAACTTAAATTAACTTATATCACTTATATGTTTTAGAAAAAATTATGCATTGAAAATTTTCTCTTGGTGACCAATACTTTCTTGGTGAATTGCTTTGAACATTCTTAAAACAAACTCTTCTGTAAGGCCTTTTTTCTCACCTTCAAGAATCATTTTACCTAGGATTTCGTTCCAACGATTGTTTTGAAGAATCGCAACGTTCGCATCTTTTTTCACCTGACCAATTTCGTCAGCTACTTTCATACGTTTTCCTAATAACTCTAATAAGTTAGCATCAAGTACGTCGATGTTTGCTCTTAATTTTGTCATTTTTTGAGTGTATTGATCTGTAGTATCATCCGTTTTTCTGATAGTCAAATCTTTAATGATTTGTTTCAAAACGTCTGGAGTAACTTGCTGTGCCGCATCAGACCAAGCATTATCTGGATCGTAGTGCGTTTCGATGATCATACCATCGTAGTTCAAATCTAAAGCCTCTTGCGTTACTTCGAAAATCATTTTACGATCTCCTGTAATGTGAGATGGATCGATGATTAGTGGTAAATCAGGAAATTTATTTTGCAATTCGATAGCAATCTGCCATTCTGGAATATTTCTGTATTTTGTTTTTTCGTAAGTAGAAAAACCTCTGTGAATAACCCCTAATTTCTCGATTCCAGCCATGTGTAAACGCTCAACTCCACCTAACCATAAAGCTAAATCTGGGTTTACAGGGTTTTTAACCAAAACGATTTTATCTGTTCCTTTCAAAGTGTCAGCAATTTCCTGAACAGCAAAAGGGTTTGCAGTTGTACGAGCACCAACCCATAAAACGTCGATATCATGTTCTAAAGCTAGTTTACAGTGAGCTGCAGTTGCAACTTCAGTACCCATTAATAAACCAGTTTCTTTTTTAGCTTTTTGTAACCATTTCAAACCAATTTCTCCAACACCTTCAAATCCTCCTGGACGCGTTCTTGGTTTCCAGATTCCCGCTCTGAATACACTAACTTTTGAATCTTTTAATTCGTGAGCAATTTTCAATACTTGATCTTCTGTTTCTGCACTACATGGTCCTGCTATCACAAGTGGGTGATTTAAATTGAAATCTTCTAACCACTTTCTCATTTCTTTCTTATTTTCCATCTTAATTCTAATTTACTTTTTAGTTGTTGTTAATCCGTTTAGTATTTCTTTTATTTTATTTGTGCTTTCCATTTCTTCAAAAATGGCATTGTAATTTTCATCTTTCAACAAATCCCTAAACCGACTGAGATTTGAAATGTATTCTTCTAATGTTTCGAGGACGTGCTCTTTGTTTTGCTTAAAAATCGGCGTCCACATTGCCGGTGAACTTTTTGCGAGACGAACAGTACTTTCAAATCCACTTCCCGCCATGTCAAAAATATCCTGTTCGTCTTTTTCTTTGTTCATTACCGTTTTACCGAGCATAAACGAACTTATGTGCGACAAATGCGAAACGTAAGCAATGTGTTTGTCGTGCGAAGTTGGATCCATATATCGAATCCTCATTCCTATTTCGCTAAAAAGCTTTAACGCCTTTTCCTGCAATTTAAAAGTGGTTTTTTCCACTTCGCAGATAATGTTTGTTTTTCCTTGAAACAAACCTCTAATCGCCGCCGAAGGTCCTGAAAACTCTGTTCCTGCAATTGGATGTGTTGCTATAAAGTTTCTTCTTTTTGGATGACTTGCCACTGCTTCGCAAATTGGCTTTTTAGTCGATCCTACTTCAAAAACAATGGTTTTATCTCCAACCGAATCCAGAACTTTAGGCAAAACTGTCAGCGCCACATCCACAGGAACCGAAACAATTACAAAATCAGCCTCAGCTAATTCTTCAAAGCTTCCCACCTGATCGATAACGCCCAAATCAATTGCTTCCTGCAAATGTTTTTCGTTATTATCTATTCCAAAAATAGTGGCATCAGGATGTTGGTCTTTGATGTCCAGCACCATCGAACCGCCTATTAACCCTATTCCTATTACGTATACTTTCATAATTCTTTTTATTTGAAGCAAACTTTAAATTCCAAATTCCAACCTATTTAACCGCAAAGTTCGCAAAGTTTGAAATCTAAAATCTACACTCTAAAGTCTAAAATCTAAAATCGATCTATCGCTTCTTGTACTTTTTCCTCTTTTACACACAACGAGAATCTGATATATCCTTCACCATTACTTCCAAAAATGGTTCCCGGTGTGATGAAAATATGTTTCTCGTATAATATTTCGTCAATGAACTTTTCTGCTGATTCGATGCCTTCTGGCAATTTTGCCCAGACGAAAAGTCCAACGCCTTCTTTATAAACTTTACAGCCTAATTTTTCTGCTAATTTTTCTGTTAATTTTCTACGGCGTCTGTAAATTTTGTTTTGCTCTTCGAACCAAGATTTATCACAATTCAACGCTGCAACTGCACCTTTTTGAATTCCGTAGAACATACCGCTGTCCATGTTGCTTTTTACTTTTAAGATGGCATCGATAATTTCAGGATTTCCTAAAACCATTCCAACTCTCCAGCCTGCCATGTTGAACGTTTTACTTAATGAATTTAATTCCAGAGCTACATCTTTTGCACCTTCAACCTGCAATAAACTCATCGGATTATCATTCAAAACAAAACTATACGGATTATCATTAACCAATAATATGTTGTGTTTTTTAGCAAAAGCAACCAATTTTTCAAATAATGCTAAACTTCCTCGCGCTCCTGTTGGCATGTGCGGATAACCTAACCACATAATTTTCACTTTCGAAAGATCTAATTTTTCTAAAGCTTCAAAATCCGGTTCCCATTTGTTTTCTTCTTTCAAATCATAATAAACTGGAACAGCTCCAACCAAATTAGTTACCGAAGTATAAGTTGGATAACCTGGATTCGGAATCAAAACGTGATCGCCTTCATTTAAAAACGCTAACGAAATGTGCATAATTCCTTCTTTTGAACCCATCAAAGGCAAGATCTCATTATTAGGATTTAATTCAACGCCAAACTGATCTTGATAGAAATCTGCCATCCCTTTTCTCAACTCCGGTAATCCCTGATAGCTCTGATAACCATGCCCGTTTTCATCTAAAATTGCAGAAGCAACTGCTTCAATAACTTCTTTCGACGGACTCAAATCAGGGCTTCCAATTGCCATACTGATGATAGGTTTTCCTTCAGACATTAGTTGTCTCACCTCTCTTAATTTTGATGAGAAGTAGTACTCTTTAACTAAGTCTAATCGTTTTGCTGTTGTAATCATTTTTTATTTGCTTTAGGCTTTAAGCTGTAAGCTTTAGGCTTTTTTTAAACTTCTACTTCGTGGGCTTCGACTTCGCTCAGCCTGACAATTTATTATTTCATCCCGAAGCTTCGGGATTGGAATTTGGAATTTCAAAAAATTGGAATTTCTTTTTCCTAAGGTTTAGTATTTTTATATTCTCCCAAAACCTTTAAATATTCTGCCATTATATTTAGTAACGCTTTGGCTTTTACAAAATCTTTGTATTTCTCAAATGTTACATCTACGAAAAAGGAGTATTTCCAAGGTGTTTCAATTTTTGGAAGCGATTGAATTTTCGTTAAATTCAGTTTGCAGTCGCTCATTACATTCAAAACTGCTGCCAGACTTCCTCTTTTGTGATCTAATTCAAATTTGATGGATGCTCTGTTGATTTCGTTTTCAGGCAAAAATGAATTTTGCTTTTTGACAATTACAAAACGAGTCATATTGTTTTTGATCGTTTGAATTTCCGGCGCGATGATTTCTAAATCATACATTTCCGAAGCTACTTTACTCCCTATAGCAGCAATTCCGGTTAATTGTTTTTCCTGAATTCTTCTTGCTGTTTCGGCTGTATCTTTATCCTCAACCAATTTTATATTTGGATATTGTTTCAAGAAATCCATGCATTGCAAAAGTGCCATTGGGTGCGAATGAACTTCTTTTATATCTTCAATTTTCTGACCTTTTAAAGTCATTAAATTTTGGTGAATGCTTAAATAATGCTCTCCAATAATGTGTAAATTGTTCTTGTCAATCAAAGCATAATTCGGAATAATTGGCCCTGCAATCGAATTTTCAATCGCCATTACTGCCTGATCTGATTTTCCAGAAAGAAGGCTGTCAACCAATTCTTCAAAAGACAAACACTCATCAATAGCCACATTTTCAGAGAAATACTCTTTCACAACCTGATGATGAAAAGAACCTTTTATACCTTGTATTGCAATTTTCGTTGTCATATATTCAAAAAAAAATCCTGATTTTCATCAGGATTGTATATTAGTTTTATTTGTCTTTTATATTTCTCAAATAACCATAGCACAATCCTTACTTCTACTAAAGAAGAAATAAAAAGAGTTGCTAAAATAAAAACGGTTAGATGCCATTTTGTTTGTGTAATTATTTAAATTCTCTGCGAATGTATAAATTATTTTTACTGCACCAAAAAAAATATTGCATTTTATGAAACAAAAAAGGATTTCTTAACAAATTTAGCAGGTTTTGTATGATAATATAAAAATATCGACTTAAAATGAGATATTTACAAAGGTTTTTTTAAGATGCTATCCCGAAACCTCGGGACTGAGTTGCTAAGATGCTAAGATTTAATTATAAATTTAATCTCTTTGACCAATTTTTAGGAGAGCGAGAGGTATGGAATACTCCTATAACAATAATTTCTTCTTTCTCAAATCGATAGTGAATTCCATAAGGAAATCTTGAAATAAATCTAATTTTTACATTTTTTTATTTCTTTTGATAGGCATCTGGGTTTCTTGATATTTGATCAAGTCCCGCTTCCAGACAAAGTTCAAAATCATAAGAAAGCCTCGTTCTTTGCTCTTCGTACCAGAGAACCACATCTTCAATATCAAATAATGCTTCCTTTACAAAACGAATTTCATACATTATCTAATCGATCTTAAATGAGCCTTAATCTCATCCCAAGTATACAATTCTGTTTTTCCTTCTTCTAAATTTTGAATACGAATATCTAATTCTCTCTTAACATCATCCGAAACCACCAAATTCTCTTTAGAAACACTATCCCACAGTTGCTCAGCCAAAACAATTTTTTCAGCATTACTGTACTTCGATAAATTTTTAATTTCCATATTTCCCTATTATCAATATTACAAATTTAGTCAAATTAAATCAACTAGTTTATTATTCTAGTTTGAATTGCATTTTGATTTAAATCAATAACCATACTATTTAAGAATTAGCAATTCATCGACAAATTCTTTTTCTTGATTTACATATAAAAAGTAATTTCCAATTCTATTTTGCTCCTCCATCGAACGAAGCTCTAATTTTATTTCAATACATGGAGTTGGAATAAAATCATGATCCATTAAAATTGAAATCGATTTTGGAGAAATTAAACATTCTTCTCGATGGTCTTCATCAATATTGTTGCAGTATTCAACAGCAAGGTTGTAAAAACATGTCTTTGTTTTGAATAATGTTATTATGTAAATCCATTTGTTATTCTAAAATTACGTGACCTAAATTCCTAGCCCCGATTGAAGTGGAAATCCTTTTTTATTTTTTCTTTAAAAATAAAAAAGATTGCAACGAAAAGCGGGAAATAGCTCCAAAAAAAAAGCAGCTATCATTACAATAACTGCTTTTCTATAAACACAAGAATAAAAATCTTTCCTCTTTATTCTATTATCTTTCTTCTAAAAGAAAATTAAGAACCACACATCTCACAATCCTCAGGACCTGCAGCTTGCGCTTTTAACAACATTGCTTTATATTCGTCAATATTGATTTCTTCTGTTTCTGCAGCTAAAGCTGGTGCTGTTTCTTCTTTTTTATCGTTGTTTAATGTGAATTTAATCGCATCAACTGCAGATTTCGTTCTTAAGTAATACATTCCAGTTTTTAAACCTGACTGCCAAGCGTAGAAGTGCATTGACGTAAGTTTAGAATAGTTTGCATCTTGCATAAACAAGTTCAACGATTGCGATTGGTCAATGAAATATCCTCTTTGGCGAGACATATCAATAATATCTTTCATCGACATTTCCCAAACGGTTTTGTATAATTCTTTTAAGTCTGCTGGAATCACATCAATATTTTGAACAGATCCGTTATGACGCATGATTTCTTGTTTCAAATCTTCGTTCCATAAACCTCTGTCTACTAAATCATGAAGTAAGTGTTTGTTTACTACGATGAATTCTCCAGACAATACACGACGTGTGTAAATGTTTGATGTATATGGTTCGAAAGCTTCGTTGTTTCCTAAGATTTGTGAAGTCGAAGCAGTTGGCATTGGTGCAACTAATAATGAGTTACGAACTCCGTGTTCTACAACTTCTTTTCTTAATGAAGCCCAGTCCCAACGACCAGATAATTCTTCATCTTTCATTCCCCACATGTTGTATTGGAATTCTCCTTGAGACATTGGCGAACCTGCGAAAGTTGAATATGGTCCTTCTTCTTTTGCCATTTCCATAGAAGCGGTTACAGCAGCGAAGTATAATGTTTCGAAAATTTCTTGGTTTAATTTTTTAGCTTCATCACTTGTAAATGGCATACGCAGCATAATGAAAGCATCGGCTAAACCTTGAACACCCAATCCAACTGGACGGTGGCGTAAGTTAGAGTTTTCAGCTTCTTTGACTGGATAATAGTTTCTGTCGATTACTTTGTTCAAATTACGGGTTACACGTTTTGTAACATTGTAAAGTGCTTCGTGATCGAATTTTCCGTTTTCAATGAACATTGGCAACGAAATAGAAGCTAAGTTACAAACTGCAATTTCATCTTTAGATGTAAACTCCATAATCTCTGTACACAAGTTTGAAGAACGAATTGTTCCTAAATTCTTGTGGTTCGATTTACGGTTTGCCGCATCTTTGTACAACATGTACGGCGTTCCAGTCTCGATTTGAGATTCTAGGATTTTCTCCCATAATTCACGAGCGCGTATTGTTTTTCTTCCTTTTCCTCTAAATTCGTAATCTGTGTATAATGCTTCGAATTCATCCCCGTAAACATCATATAGTCCAGGACATTCGTTAGGACACATTAAAGTCCAAGTTGTATCTTCCTGAACACGTTTCATGAATAAATCTGAAGTCCACATTGCGAAGAATAAATCTCTCGCACGCATTTCTTCTTTTCCTGTGTTTTTCTTTAAATCTAAGAAATCGAAGATATCAGCATGCCAAGTTTCGATGTAAATCGCAAAACTTCCTTTACGTTTTCCACCACCTTGATCTACATAACGCGCTGTATCGTTGAATACTCTCAACATTGGCACGATTCCGTTTGAAGTTCCGTTTGTACCACGAATGTAAGATCCTGTTGCACGAACGTTATGAATAGAAAGACCGATTCCTCCCGCTGACTGCGAAATTTTTGCCGTTTGTTTTAAAGTATCGTAAATACCATCAATACTATCATCCTGCATTGCCAAAAGGAAACAAGAAGACATTTGAGGTTTTGGAGTTCCAGCATTAAACAACGTTGGCGTTGCATGTGTAAAGAACTTTTTAGACATTAAATCGTAAGTTTCAATTACCGATTTTAAATCGTCTAAGTGAATACCAACAGAAACACGCATCAACATATGTTGTGGTCTTTCTACGATTTTGCCGTTGATTTTAAGAAGGTAAGAACGCTCTAAGGTTTTAAAACCAAAGTAATCGTAATTAAAATCTCTTGTGTAAATGATATGAGAATCTAAAAAAGCAGCATTTTCCTGAATCACTTTGTATACGTCATCAGCAACTAGCGGTGCGTCTTGACCGTTTCTTGGATTAACGTAGTGATACATATCTTTCATCGTTTCTGAGAAAGATTTTTTTGTATTCGAATGTAGATTTGAAATTGCGACACGAGCTGCCAATTGTGCATAATCCGGGTGAGCAATAGTCATAGAAGCTGCAGTTTCTGCCGCAAGATTATCCAATTCAGAAGTAGAAACTCCGTCATACAATCCTTCGATAACTCTCATCGCTACCTTTACCGGATCTACAAGCTCATTCAAGCCGTAGCACAATTTTTTGATTCTTTCTGTAATCTTATCAAACATTACGGGCTCTCTGTGGCCATCTCTTTTTACTACATACATAAGCTTACTAAATTTAGTTATTGAAAAAATGAAAGACACTAGAAAACGGGTTCCAGCACTTAAACATTGCGTGTTTTTAAATTATTTTTTTGAGAATTACCGAATTCTCAATAGTTACTCGTTTCAAATTCGAAAATCGAATTTAAATACATCAAAAATTGTTATTGAATCTGCGATTTGGGAAAGAGATTCAACCTAAAAAATATTCTGTTAATCTTTTTCAGCACCCCTAAGAAGAGTAGATGCTAAAATTATTTTTGTTGTCTAAAAATCTGCATCAAATGAAATTTTCTGAGCATCGCTGTCTGTGTTCATCACACCAGATTTTTGATACTCGGCAACACGTTTTTCAAAGAAATTGGTTTTTCCTTGAAGAGAAATCATGTCCATGAAATCGAATGGATTCGCTGATCCGTAAACACGCTCGCATCCTAATTCAACCAAAAGTCTATCGGCAACAAACTCTAAATACTGCGTCATTAAAACAGCATTCATACCTATTAAACTTACCGGAAGAGATTCTGTTACAAACTGTCTTTCGATATCTAATGCATCAACAATAATTTCTTTAATTCTGTCTTTTGGTACTTTGTTAATCAAGTGGTGATTGTGAAGGTGAACTGCAAAATCACAATGTACGCCTTCGTCACGAGAAATCAATTCATTAGAAAAAGTCAAACCTGGCATTAAACCACGTTTTTTCAACCAATAAATAGAACAAAAAGCACCTGAGAAAAAGATTCCTTCAACAGCAGCAAAAGCGATAAGTCTTTCAGCAAACGAATCAGATTCGATCCATTTTAAAGCCCAGTCTGCTTTTTTCTTAATTGCAGGAAAAACTTCCAAAGCGTTAAACAACTCTGCTTTTTCAGCTTCATCTTTAACATAAGTATCAATCAATAAAGAATAAGTCTCACTATGAATATTCTCCATCATGATTTGAAATCCGTAGAAAAATTTCGCTTCAGCATATTGCACTTCATTTACGAAGTTTTCAGCAAGGTTTTCATTTACGATTCCGTCAGAAGCTGCAAAGAATGCTAAAATATGTTTAATGAAATATCTTTCGTCGTCATTCAATTTATTATTCCAGTCTGTCAAATCTTGGTGTAGATCGATTTCTTCAGCAGTCCAAAAACTTGCTTCCATCTTCTTGTACCATTCCCAAATATCATGATGTTTAATCGGAAAAATAACGAAGCGGTTTTTATTTTCTTGTAATATTGGTTCGATTTGTGACATGACAGATTCTGTTAATTTTTTTATTGATTTTTTACTGTTTCAGTAGACTACAAAGATTGTCAATTAACGTCAAAAATGAAAGCCAAACTTATTCACAATTTGACGTAGTTTTTAACAACGTTAAATTTTTAAGACATTTTTCATACAATAATTAATTTATTGTAAATGAAGTACTTAAAATCAACTATTGTACCTTGAAGCCCTGTAAAATATAGACTTTTAAATATTAAAAGCAAGAAATTTTAGAGAACTTTAAAAAGATTTTTTTGAGTTAAAATTTTATTTTTTTGAGTTAAAATATATAGTCAAAATGACTATTAAAATAGAAGGGTTTTTAAGAATTTTTATGCTCTTCAGCAACTTTTTCAAGTTCCAAATACCAGTCTTCGCCAAAACGTCTGATCAGCGCTTCTTTGACAAATTTATAAACTGGAACTTCCAATTCTTTTCCCAAAGAACAGGCATCATCGCAAATATCCCATTTGTCATAATTTACAGCTGCAAATTCCGTGAAGTCTTTTACGCGAATTGGATATAAATGACAAGAAACTGGTTTTTTCCACTGCACTATTCCTTGATTATAAGCTTGTTCAATACCGCAAAGAGCGGTTTTTCCATCAAAAATTACGTAAGCACAATCTTTGTTATCGATAAGCGGCGTTTCAAGATCACCATCGGTTCCGGTTACCCAAGTTCCCTGCGCTTCGATTGCTGCAATTCCTTCCTTTCGTAAAAAGGGTTTTACTTTTGGATAAATTTCTTCTAAGATTTTCGTTTCAGCCTCATTCAAAGGCGCACCCGCATCTCCATCAACACAACAAGCCCCTTTACAAGCTGACAAGTTGCACACAAATTCTTTTTCCAGAATATCTTCTGAAATAATAGTTTTCCCTAACTGAAACATGATATTAAAATACTCTAATTTATAAAGTGCAAAGATAGACAAAGAAAGCAGATAAAACACTCTAAAATATTAACCGCAAAGCACGCAGGGATTTATGCAAAGGTTCGCAAAGTTTTATCTAATTTTTCTTCGCGAACCTTTGCGTAAATCTTTGCGAATCTTTGCAACAAAATCCTTATTTGTTACAAATATCACTTTTTTAACCAGTAAACCATATTTTTATAACAAAAATACATCGTGTCGAAAAAACACCTAACTTTATTATCTACTTTTGCAGCAGTTTTTAAACCCTTAAAATCAAAGTGATATGTTAGAAATCGACTTTAAAGAAATCGTCACAGTAAGCATGGTGCTTTTTGCCGTAATTGATATTGTAGGTTCAATTCCGATTATTGTCAATTTGAGAGCAAAAGTTGGACATATCGAATCTGAAAAAGCTTCTATAGTTGCCGGAGCCATTATGATCGTTTTTCTTTTTGTTGGAGAAGGTTTATTGAACTTAATTGGAATCGACGTACACTCCTTTGCTGTTGCAGGTTCTTTTGTCTTATTCTTTCTGGCATTGGAAATGATTTTAGGAATTAGAATTTACCGAGATGAGGAACCGGGTTCTGCTTCTATCGTTCCTCTTGCTTTTCCGCTTATCGCTGGAGCTGGAACTATGACAACTTTACTTTCGTTAAGATCTCAATTTCATACTATTAATATAATAATAGCAATTTTATTAAATATCATTTTAGTATATGTCGTTTTGAAATCATCTAAAAAGATTGAAACTTTGTTAGGAGAAAACGGACTTGGAGTAGTTCGTAAGACGTTTGGTGTAATACTTTTAGCGATTGCTGTTAAATTATTCGCCGCTAATGTTAAAGGTTTGTTCGTCTAAATTTTATTTTTATAAATTTACCGCGTAAAATATTCTAAACACGACTTAAGGGCACTTTTACCTTATTAAGTTCTACTTTATTATTTTAGACAAAACAAAAACAATCATATGAAAATTTTCACTTCAATCTTAGTGCTTTTAGCATTAGCTCTAATTGTTTTTAATATTACGCTATTAGACTTTAAAAATCCTTTTCAAGGAGACAGTATTGTAGCTTTTATTGGAATCGCCGCTTCATTTTGCGCTGTTCTGATTCTTTTGATTTTTAGAATTTCAAAAAGAATTGAGGAAAAAATGAATGACAACAGATAATATGTTTGACGTTTTAATTATTGGCGGAGGAGTATCAGGAATGTCTTGTGCTCTAGTCTTAGGATCCGCAAAAAACAAAACTTTTGTTACTGACAAAAAAATCGGGATTTTTACTCATCAGAAAAATTCTTCTTTACAAGAGGCAGTCTTCTATAATGCTTATGGTGTAACTCCAGGCAAATTAGGCTCTGAACTGCTGACTGAAAGCACACAGGATTTGGCGATAACTTATCCGCATATAACTCAAATTCCGAATGAAAAAGTAATTCGTATTGAAGGCAGTTATCCTGAATTTACTGTAGTTACCAACAAAAATTCTTATAAAACACAAAATATCGTTGTTGGAATTGGTTCTGCGAACACTTTTGATATTGAAGGTCTAATGCAATATGTTGAACCTCATAAAAAAGCACTCCCAGAAAAGCAGCGTATTCAGCTTAAAAATGACGATCATAAAGTTGCTGAAGGCATTTATGTAATTGGAACTTTAGCCGGCTGGAGAAGCCAATTAGCAATTGCTGCGGGAAGCGGTGCTGCTGTAGCTACAGATATTCTAACTTTATGGAATAACGGCGTACAGACTCATTCGCACGACAGTATTCGATAAAAATATTCCTAAATTAATTAAACCATATAAGTTATATAAGTGAATTAATGCTTTGCGCATAAATTAAATGAACTTATATAACTTACATGGTTTATCGTTTTATTTAACCGAAACGATTTGTGTTACTTTAATATGATTTTCTTCTTCGGTTTTCCATTTTTCTCCTTTTACAGAAACGACATCGCCAATCTTTAATTGTTTGTAGTTTTGAGGTCCGCCTACGTTTACAATGCTGATTATTGCAAAATACACTTCTTTAGTATCTGTAGTTATTTTTGCAGTGTAACCGTCTTTGCCAGATTCTATCGATTCTACTTTTCCTGAAACCGCACCGTTAGTATCGTTTTTCATAGTTTTACAAGAGATTACAAAAGCCATTAAGACTACCAGAAAACTTATTCTTTTTAAATTTTTCATATTTTGAGTTTTAACTGTAAAGGACGTGATGTTTACCGAATTTTGCTTTACGATATTATTAAATTTCTTTTCAAAATTTATGCCAGCTGTACACAGCTTCCTGCAATTACTTTTAAGTTATTTTCAAACTGTTTCCAAACTCTGATATATTTAAAAACGCCGTTTACTGGATTGTCATCATAACTTCCTTTTAATGAAACTGTAACAGCGACAACAGCCGTTTCATCAATTATATTTACAATTTGATCTGAAGCTTCAATGGAATCTATTTTAAGCTTTCCTGATCGATAGGTATTCAAATCAAATTCTTTAGTTATAGTTTGTCCATCTTGGAGATTGAACAATAAATCATCGTGCAGAATTGTTTCTAAAGTCGAAACATCCGAATTTTTAATAGCAGTTAAAAGTTCAATTTCTGCATTAATAACGGTTTCTATTTTCATGATATAAAATTTGAAGTTATTTCTTCGGGTTCAAAATTGTTTTAATCATGGCGTCATCTTTCAAGATCACATCATAATAATACAATTCTCCATATAATTGTCTTGCAAATTCGGCAGTAATGTAACGATTTACAAGTGGTTTGGTTTTGTCTAATTTTAAATCCAAGCCCGTCATCAAAATATAGTTTTTGAATTTTTTAAAATAGACATCCGAGGTTTTCATTTTATTTAAAAAATCAGCAAAACTAAGACCTGCAAAAGCATTTCTATTTTTATCTAATTCTTCAAAAACAAAATGTCCTACAATTCCGGTTTGCAATAGATAAGCCACATTTTCATTTCCATGCTCTGCTTCCATCGGAACAAAAACATCAGGAACTATTCCGCCGCCACCGTAAACAATTTTACCTTTTGGGGTTTTGAATTTTAAAGAATCGGCTACTTTTATACTGTCTCTTGCGTACAATTCTCCTGTAGCAATTCTAGATTCTGATTCTTTGAAATATTCATCGTTTCCTTTTTTATAAGGTTTCTGAATAGATCTTCCCGTTGGTGTGTAATAACGTGCAACTGTTAACCTTACCGCAGATCCGTCATTAAAATCCATTTCACGCTGCACCAAACCTTTTCCAAAAGAGCGTCGTCCTACAATTGTGCCTCGATCACTATCTTGGATAGCTCCAGCCAAAATTTCACTTGCAGAAGCGCTGTTTTCATTAATTAAAACATAAACTTTTCCAGTTTCAAAACTGCCTGCTTTTGTCGCATATGTTTTTTCGGTTGAACCATTTTTACTTTTGGTAAAAACAATTAACTGTTTGTCTTTTAAAAATTCATCGGCAATTGCAATAGCTTCTTCCATGTACCCGCCTCCATTATCACGAAGATCGATCACAAGCGATTGAATTCCTTTTTGTTTTAATCTTGTTAAGCCTGTTTTAAATTCATTAAAAGTAGTTTCAGCAAAACGGTTTATTTTAATATAACCAATATTATTTCCAATCATTAAAGAAGCATCAACACTCTTAATTGGAATTATATCTCGTTTTACTTTAAACTTTAATTTCTTTTGTTCCGATTTTCTAAAAACCGTCAATTCGATTTCTGAACCCTGCAAACCTTTTAGTTTCGAAAATAAACTATCCGAAGGTAATTTTCTTCCATATAGTTTAGTTTTTCCAGCAAACAAAATTCGATCTCCAGATTTTAATCCAGCTTTCGCTGAAGGTCCGTTTTCAATTGGTTTTATAATCGCAACCGAATCTTTATACATATAAAAATTGATTCCAATTCCAACAAAATCACCTTTCATACTTTCAGCAACTTCTGCCTGTTCGCTTGGCGGAATATAAACAGAATGTGGATCTAATTTGGAAAGAATATTATCGACTGTAAGATTTACAATCGAATCTGTATTGATGCTGTCAACATATTCGTTATTGATGAAATCAATTAGTTTATTAAGTTTGGTTTTAGAGTAATTTTTAGCCAAGAGCTGATCATCCGCAGGAGCATTCATAAAGCTTCCTGCGACCGTTCCCAGAGCAAAAGCCGCTCCGATTACTATTGGCAAATATTTTGGATTAAATTTCATTACTCTTCTAAAACAGGAATATGTTCGACTTCGATACCTGCTTTTATTAAAAATTGAATTCCAGAATCATCACGATATCCATCTTTGTACACCACTCTCCTAATTCCCGATTGGTGTATTAATTTACTGCATTCTTTGCAAGGTGAAAGCGTTATATATAAGGTTGCACCTTCACATGACTGTGTTGATCTTGCTACTTTTAAAATCGCATTTGCTTCGGCATGTAATACATCCCAGCGCGTTAATCCGTCTTCGTCTTCACAGCAATTTTCAAATCCAGATGGTGTTCCGTTGTAACCATCAGAAATAATCATTCTGTCTTTTACAATGATAGCTCCAACTTGTTTTCGTTTGCAATATGATAAAAGGCTCCATTCTTTAGCGATTCGCAAATAGGCTTTATCGTATTTATTTAATTTTTTTACTTCCATTTATTTTATCTGTTCCAAATTGGACTTTCAATGATCATCGGAATTACAACTCCGATAATGAAAGCCGACATTACAAGTGCCCAATCGCGTTTTGAAAAACGAAAAACCGTCTGCACTATGTATGAAATTACCAATACAACAAAAACTACTACAAGCTGTGCAGCTTCAATTCCTAAGGCAAACTCTCCCAAAGGTAATAATTTTGAGGTTGCAGACCCGCCTAATATTGTTTTGAAATAATTAGAGAAGCCTAAACCATGAATAATACCAAAGAATAAAGTTATAAAAAACACCAAATTTGCTCCATCATTTTTTGAATTCTTTCCCGCTGTAAACAGATGATAAAGAGCCGTAATCAAAATTGTAATCGGGATAAGAAATTCTACAAGATTTACATTCATTTTAATTACTCCGAAAACCGATAAAATTAAAGCCAATGTATGACCGATTGTAAATATGGAAACTAAAACAAAAATTCTTTTCCAGTCTTTAAATAAATACGGAACAGTTAGGGCGATTAAAAAAAGAACGTGATCGTAAGCGTTAATATCTAAAACGTGTTTTAATCCTATTTGAAAATAAATCCAAAATTGTGACATAGGTGTTGTATAATTAAATAATTAGGGGTTGTAAACTTACGATTAATTTTCAAAATTAAAGATTTAAGCCTCTAAATCCTGCAATAAAAAAAGTTAAATTTTATGAGAAATTTAAAATCAATAATTTAAAAATAGGCTATATTTGTTTAATAAAAACCGATTTAATTATGCCATTTTCAGAATTATTTGATAACGAATTCAAACAAAGAAACAGAGGTCATTTCTCTGCAATTGTGCGTGTTGCTTTTGCAGACGGAAAAATAAGCAAAGAAGAACAAGAGTTTTTGGACAAACTTGCTTCTACATTACAAATTTCAGAAGACGAATACAAAGAGATTCTTGCTGACCCTTGGAAACACCCAATAAACCCACCTTATTTATATACACAACGTTTAGAGCGTTTATATGATTTAGCAAGAATGGTTCACGTAGACCATCATTTAGGAGACCAGCAGGAAATTATGTTAACTCGTATGGGATTAGCATTAGGATTTACTCCAGGAAACGTAAATTATATCGTGAGAAAAGCATTGTCTTTAGTGGATAAAAAAGTAGACTTAGATACTTTCCTTTTCGAAATGGAGAATATGAATAAATAGTATTCAGTTTACAGTCGCAGTTTGCAGTGACAGTGGAACTTCAAAAAATAACCCGACCGTTTTATAAACGTATCGGGTTTTATTTTTTAATCTCAGTATAAAACTGAAAACTGAGACTGAGACTGAATACTATAAAACAGCCCCCATAAACTCCTCTGCTTTTTCTACCATATTATAGCTTCCGCAGAAAAAAGGAACTCTTTGGTGTAATTCAGTTGGCTGGATTTCCATAATTCTTCCAAAGCCGTCTGTTGCTTTTCCTCCTGCTTGTTCTGCAAGAAACGCCATTGGATTACATTCGTACAACAAACGTAATTTTCCTTTTGGTGCTTTTGAACTTGTTGGATAAATATAGACACCGCCTTTAATCATATTTCGATGAAAATCGGCAACTAAGCTTCCTATATATCTAGAGGTATAAGGTCTGTCGCCTTCTTCTCTCTGACAATATTTAATATAATTTTTTACTCCCTGCGGAAAATGAACATAATTTCCCTCGTTCACCGAATAAATATGTCCGTCTTTTGGAAACTGCATATTTGGATGTGAAAGGTAAAATGTACCAATCGCCGGATTTAGTGTAAAACCATTTACACCATAACCAGTTGTGTAAACCAACATAGTCGAAGTTCCATAAATTACATAGCCTGCTGCAACTTGATTGATTCCCGGTTGTAAAAAATCCTCGCTTGTTACCGGAGTTCCAATTGGAGTTACTCTTCTGAAAACAGAAAAAATAGTTCCTACCGAAACATTTACATCAATGTTTGAAGATCCGTCAAGCGGATCCATTAAGATCACGTACTTATTATTATGACAGTTGTCGCTCCCCTTAACTGTAATAAATTCGTCGTTTTCTTCAGAAGCAATACCACAGACAATCTCACGGTTTATTAACGTCTGGATAAATACTTCGTTTGCATAGACATCTAATTTTTGCTGGTCTTCTCCTTGAATATTCTGCTCGCCTGCGGCGCCGATAATATCCACTAAACCTGCTTGATTTACTTTGTGATTGACAACCTTTGCAGCCAATCTAATAGAGTTGATAATTCGGGAAAGCTCCCCCGACGAATACTGAAATGCTTTTTGGTTCTCAATAATAAACTCTCCCAGTGTTTTATTGCGTTCTTCCATTGCTAAATCGTTATAGTTTTAATTTTAAGTCACAAATATCGCTTATTTTGTGAGAATGATTTAAAAATTATTTTGTTAGTTTGCTACTATTGTATATTTGCTAAAATTTTACATAAAGCAACAATCAAAGCTTTGTTTTCTTTGATAATATGCAGATAAAAATACGAATACAAGAAATTGCCTCATGTATGCCTTTGTGAAAACAAATGCTGCATTAGGAAAAAGCAATACTATAAAGGACAAAAAAATAACGTTTACCAATTATGAATATTAGAAAAGGAAATCCTGAGGACATGAAATCGGTGTTGGGATTAATTCAGGAGCTGGCAATATTCGAAAAAGAGCCTGAAGCGGTTGTAATTACAGAAGAGGATTTAATACATGACGGTTTTGGCGAAAATCCATTATTTCATGTTTTTGTGGCAGAGATTGAAAACGATCAGCAAAAAGAAATTGTTGGAATTGCTTTATACTATTACCGCTATTCGACCTGGAAAGGAAAGACAATACATCTTGAAGATTTAATTGTAAAAGAAAAGATGCGCGGCACTGGTTTGGGTTCTGCACTTTATGCCGAAATCATGAAGCAGGGAAAAAGAGACAATGTACGAAGAGTAGAATGGAATGTTTTGGACTGGAATACTCCGGCAGTAAAATTTTACGAGAATTCTGGCGCAAAAATCCTAGAAGAATGGAGGGTTGTTCAAATGGATGAAGCGGGAATTAATTCGTTCTTAGAAAAATTATAAAAGTAGTGTGCCACAGATTAAAAGGTTTTTGCCACGAATTTCACGAATTTTCACTAATTAATTCGTGTCAATTTTTGAAATTAGCGGCGAACCAGAAAAGATTTAAATCCTTTTAATTGAAATAATTCGTGGCAAAAAAATTAAAAAATATTAGGTTTCGACTTGAATCTGAAATCTAAAATTAAAAAATCTAAAATTAAAAATGAGAGTATTTAAATTTGGTGGCGCATCTGTAAAAGATGCAGATGGAATTAAAAACGTATATGACGTTTTACAGAAAGTGGGTTATGAAGATGTGATTTTGGTGGTTTCGGCGATGGGAAAAACTACAAATGCTCTTGAAGTTGTAATCAAAAATTATTTTGAAAAATCGGCAGAATTAAATTCTTCGGTACAAGAAATTAAAAAATACCACAATCAAATATTATTAGATTTATTTGAAGATGAAAATCATGAGGTTTTTGCAGCGGTAAATGCACAATTTGCAGAACTGGAATATTTTTTATCACATAATAAATCACCAAATTACAACTTCGTTTATGACCAAGTAGTAAGTTTTGGAGAATTGATTTCGACGAATATTCTAAGCTATTTCATGAATTTCATGGGAATTCAGACGCAATGGCTTGACGTTCGTAATTTCATCAAAACAAATGCAAACTACAGAGATGCAGAAGTAGATTGGGAAACGACGCAGCAGCTTATTAGTAAAAATGTTCCAAGAAAAACATTAAATATTACACAAGGATTCTTGGGTGCCGATGAGAACAATTTCACTACAACTTTAGGTCGTGAAGGTTCTGATTATACTGCGGGAATTTTTGCTTATTGTTTAAACGCAGAAAGCGTAACAATTTGGAAAGATGTTCCTGGAGTTATGAATGCAGACCCGCGTTATTTTGAAAATGCAAGTTTGTTAAACCAAATTTCGTATCGTGAAGCAATCGAATTAGCATTTTATGGCGCAACGGTTATTCACCCAAAAACTTTACAGCCGTTACAGAAAAAAGAAATTCCATTGTACGTAAAATCTTTTATCAATCCGTTATTGAAAGGAACTTGTGTTTCTAAAGGCGTTGATCTTGAACCGCAATATCCATGTTTTATCGTAAAAAGAGAACAACTTTTAATTTCTCTCTCCTCTATTGATTTCTCTTTCATTATGGAAGAAAACATAAGTGAGATTTTTGGATTATTCCACGAATTCAAAATCAAAGTAAACTTAATTCAAAACTCTGCGATTAGTTTTTCAGTTTGTGTGGAAGATAAATTTGGAAATTTCCCAGAATTGAATGCCATTCTTTCTAAAAAATTTAAAGTAGAATACAGCGAAAATGTGACTTTATATACCATTCGTCACTTTACAGAAGAAGCCGCTCAAACGGTTGAAACAAACAAAGAAGTTTTATTGAAACAAGTTAGCCGTGAAACGATGCAGATTGTGACTAAAGAACTAAATTAATTCTTTATAATCAGGTAATTATTTCAATTCAAATATATTTCAGAAAGGCTTCACCTAATTGTGGAGCCTTTTTTATTTGTTATCCCTCCTCTGTTTAAGATATTTTGCAATTTTTTTTAACTCCTTTAAACGATCATCAAACAACTCTTCTATATCTTGAGATGTCTCATCCACTACTAAAGCATCTTCTTCTTTAAACAGTTGTTCTGGTATAATATTATAGAGATCACATATCTTCTTAATGTAATTTGCCCATGAGCTTCCTTCTCCTCTTTCCATTCTTGCATACGTAGATTGAGAAATGTGCAAATAATCTGCTACTTGTTCCTGCGACCAATTTTTAGACAAACGCAATTTTTTTAACCTATTTCCTATAGTTATATTCATAAACATCATTTCAAACAAATATAAATATAAGAATTATTTTACAATTATGCGAATTTCGATTTTTAATAGTCAATTTTTGACTAAGAGGTTTTTCATTTTCATTCTAATTTTGTTTGCATTATAAACATAAATTAACAAATCATGCAAAAATTAAAAACAACGAAAATGAGCCTTGCTAACATTGAAGGCAAATTAACTTTAGAAGAAATGGAAAATGTTATGGCTGGAAGTGGCTTTTTGACAAGCTGTGCAGGGGCATCAGTCGGTTTAGTAATAGGATTTGCTGGACTAGTAGCAGGTGGTGCTTCCGTTGTTGGCGCAGGAATTGGAGCAGTTGGCTTTATTTATGCTTCAGCACAATGGGGAGCAAGTTGTCGCTAAAAAAGATTATTCATTAATGATTTAAAGTTTTTAGTTACAATTGTAATTAAAAACTTTAAATCTCATACCCTAAATTATGAAAATAAGAAAAAACATCTTGTTGCTATTACTCATTATAGCACTATTTTACCTAGGTCTAACTTTAAGTTGGTTATTTAAAAAGGAAGATTTTAATGATATTAAATTTTCGAATTTTAAATATTCAATCGCTCCGTTTCTATCCTCTATAGCAATTTTTATAGGATATATAAATGAATTAAATAAAAATAAATAATAAATTTTGACTTACTAAATATGGCTTAATTAAATAAAAGAAATTTCCACATTTGACTTAGTGCATTCATAGATGAAAAACCTATTTTTAAAATATTTAATAATATCCCTAGCATTTACATTAATTTCAGAAATAACAAACAATCTATTAAATGTTAACGGATTACTGCGTTACTTTCTTTCTGATTATCTAACTTTAAAAGAATTAAACAACTATTTTGAATTTCAGAATAAATGGCATTGGCTAACTTATTTTTTTATTCCCATAATAATTTTACTTAAAACTTCAATTATTACTTTAATACTTTATATTGGTTTATTTCTAAGTAGTAAAGATTTAAAATATAGCAAGATATGTTGCATTGTTATCAATGCAGAATTCATTTTTTTATTAGTACCCATAATTAAAACTATTTGGTTTTTATTTTTTCAAACCAATTATTCATTGTTAGATATTCAGAATTTTTATCCTCTATCTGCATTAAATATTGTGGGTTATAAAAATTTAGAAAGCTGGTTCATTTACCCTTTTCAGATTCTCAATTTGTTTGAGCTTTCATATATTATTTTTTTAGCATTCCAAATTGGCAAATTAACTCAAACAAACACTGACTATGGGTTAAAAATAGTTCGCTCAAGTTATATTCCAGTTTTATTCTTATGGGTTGCAACAGTAATGTTTTTCACTCTTAATTACAGTTAATTTTTAAAAAAGAAGAAAAATGAAAAAGCCGTTAAAAATATTTTTGTCCCTAACTGTTTTGATTCTTTTATCCTTTCTAATAACTAAAATAATTTTTAGAATAAATCAAAAAAATGAAGTTGCAAAAAACATCAAAATAATACCTGAATTTTCATTTCAGGATATTAATGGAGTTTTATTCAAAAATCGAAATTTAAAGGAAAACGCAGCTACGATATTCCTATATTTTAATACTGAATGTGAGTTTTGTAATTCAGAAACCGAAATAATACAGAAGAACATTGAGAAATTTGAAAATATAAAATTGATATTTATATCAATTGAACAGCCAGAAAAGATTAAAAATTTTGCTCAACATTATCAATTATTAAAATATGATAACATTCATTTTCTCTGTGATAAGCAAGCTAGTTTCGGCACTAAATTCGACGTTACTGCTTTACCTACAATTTTAATTTACAACAGTCAAAAACAATTAATCGAAAAAATAAAAGGTCAGGTAAAAATTGATTATTTATTACAAAAAATAAAATAAACAATGACAAAAACAACTTCTATTGCGATGCTTACTTGTTGGTATGGTGAGTATCCTTGGTATTTTCCATATTTTATACATTCATGTGCTTACAATCCTAGTGTAGACTTCATAATCATAACAAATAATCTCAATCCTATTGCAGATAAGCCTGAGAATGTAAAAATTGTCTATAAAACCCCAGATGACATTCGCAACTTAGCTTCAGAAAAACTTGGCTTTTCTGTCAATCTCGAATACCCATACAAACTATGTGATTTCAAACCAGCGTATGGTTTTATTTTCTCAAACTTATTAAAAGATTATGCTTTTTGGGGTCACGGAGATATTGATATGGTTTATGGTAATATACGAGAATTCATGACCGAAGAACTACTTTTAGAATATGATGTTGTAAGTAGTCGGCATGATTTTATAACAGGTACATTTTGTTTGTATAGAAACATAGAATTAACAAATACTTTGTTTATGCAAAGCATAGATTATAAAATGGTCTTTAGCAGACCTGAGCATTTTTGTTTTGACGAGTGCAACTTTTTATTTTATGAACTTCAAAACGGCGCTTCTATATTTGACTTTCCTGACCGCATACAGAGTATGACTTGGGTTGTAAAACAAGCAGCAAAAGAAGGGAAAATAAAAGCTTTTTTCGATTTCATAATTGTGGAAGGTCTTCCCGGAGATGTAAAATGGGACAATGGAGTTATATTGTATAAAGATGAATTTGAAGGAATGTATTACAATTTGATTCGGCTGAAGAATGTTTGCAAAGATCATGTTCCTCTAAATCCAATTCCAAACATTTTCTATTTTACACCAAACGATATTGTTAAAGATAAAATATAGTCTTTTATAATTGCTTCATCAATGATTTCAAAACATATAAAAAACACACATACATTACAACTCGACAGGTCAGATTGTGGAGTTGCTTGTTTGTTATCAATAATTAAATTTTACAAAGGCAATTATTCCCTTGAGAAACATAGAGAATTAAGTGGCACAACCTCACAAGGAACAACTATGTTAGGTTTGTACGAAGTAGCCAACAAACTGGGTTTTGATGCCGACGGATTTAATATTTCGATAGACATCATAAAAGAACATGGAGAACCTGCTATCTTACAAATCAAAACAAAAAATAATTATGACCATTATGTAATTTGTTATGGATACAATAAGCAACAAGGTTTTATAATTGGAGATCCTGCTAAAGGAGTAAAATATGTATCCGAAACACATCTTGATAAATTCTGGCAATCCAAAAATTGTTTATTTCTGTCTCCAAATTCAAAATTTGTAGCCGAAAAAGAAATAGAAAAAACTAAGAAAAAATATTTTATAAACTTACTCAGAGATGATTTTAAACTATTACTCTTTTCTACCATTATTGGTGTTTTTGTTGCCGGACTGGGAATGGCAATGTCTATCTTTTCTCAAAAATTAATTGACGATATATTACCTTCAAACAATATAAAAAAATTAGTTTCTGGAATCGCTTTATTATCCATTTTGCTTTTTGCCAGAGTTGGACTATCAATTTTAAGACAACACTTTTTAATTCAACAATCTAAAGATTTTAATAACAGAATAAATAATACCTTTTTTTCTTCATTATTACAGTTGCCTAAACTTTTTTTCAACACAAGAAAAATAGGCGAATTAATAGCACGATTAAATGACACACAACGAATACAAAATGTTATCAAAACTTTATCCAGTTCATTGGTTATTGATACATTAGTTGCACTTATTTCTTTAGTGTTTTTATTTAGTTACTCATGGGAGTTAGGAATAATTTCGTTACTAAGCTTACCTATTTATTTTTATATAATTTACAGAAACAATAAAAGCATAATACAATCACAACTTGATGTAATGCAAAACTATGCCTTGACTGAAAGTAATTTTATCAATACGATTCAAGGTATTTCAACAATAAAAAACAACAACAAACAATCTGTTTTTGATAAACTTAATCAGAATATTTTTTCTGGTTTTCAGGAAAAAATATTCAATTTAGGGAAAATAAATATCTCTCTATCATGGCAATCAGGTTTTGCAAGTGTTATATTTTTAATCGGAGTTCTCATTTATGCCTCAATTCAGGTTTTCAATAATGAAATTAAAATTGGAGAATTAATGGCTGTTTTAGGAATTGTAAGCACCCTACTACCTTCAATTGCTAATCTCGCATTAATTTCAATTCCAATAAACGAAGCTAAAATTGCTTTTAGTAGAATGTATGAATTTGCATCTATCGAAAAAGAAAATGAAGAAGGTCTCGAAATATTTGAAATAAATAAAATATCCATTCAAAATCTCTCTTTTAGATTTGCTGGTCGAAGTGTTTTATTTCACGATATCAATATAGAAATTGAAAAAGGGAAATTTATTGCAATTGTAGGCGAAAGTGGTAGCGGAAAAAGTACTTTAGGTCAAATATTAAAACGTTTTTATCAATTTGAGAACGGAAGTATAATCATAAACAATAAATACAAACTCCCTGAAATAGGTTTAAAAAGTTATAGGGATTTATTAGGGGTCGTTCCTCAGGAAATAGCAATATTTAACGGAAATGTGCTTGATAATATTTTATTAGGATCGTCTGAAACACTTGAAAACATGCTGGCTTTTATTCGAGAATATGGTTTCGAATTTTATTTTGACCAATTACCTCAAGGAATGCTGACAATTCTTGGCGAGGAAGGAATTAATTTGAGCGGCGGACAAAAGCAAATTATTGCATTAGCAAGAGCTTTGTATAAAAAACCTCAATTTTTAATTATGGATGAAGCGACATCTGCAATGGATCGTAACACAGAAAATTTTACCATTAAATTACTTCAAAAAATTAAAGAAGATTGTGCTGTGTTTTTTATTTCCCATCGTTTAAATAAGTTAAGAAATATTGCAGATATGATTTATATACTAGAGAATAAAACTATTCTTAGATCTGGTAATCATAAAAAATTGATGGAAACGAGTAATTTTTATAGTGAGTATTGGAGCGAACAATTTAATCTAAAACAATAAACTATGAATAATACTAGCCTAATTTTCTTTACTCTTGTTATAATAATCGCATAGAATATCAATACAATAAAAAAACAAAGTCCTTTTCTTTTACCAAATACGTATTACAACCAAAAAAATTACAATGCTATTTTTGAAAAAGAAACTCTAAAAGAAATTTTATTTTCAGACTTTAACCGTAACTCTTTTAAATTCTAATTATGAAAAAACCATATACAAAATTATTCATTGTTTGTTTTAATATTGCTGCATCATTATTGTTTTTTGCTAACGGAAAATTAATTCAAATTGATGAAATTTGGATTAGATTCTTACTTTCACTTCTCTTAATATGGAATGTTTTATTATTTTATATGTTGCAAAAAAATAATTCTTAACTCTTTGTATTTTATCACAATCCATCAGGTAATTTACCTCGCCCTATTATTCTCTGCCTGTTCAATTTCAGCTTTTTTATAAGTTGTCTTTTTTGAATTCCCGAAATTATATGTGGCTATTAATTTAAAGTAATTTGTGGTGTAAGTTCGATGGTAGTAAATCTCGGTTTGACCGACTTCGTAATCGCCTGAAACCATAAAATCGTGAAAGATGTCGTTTGCTGTAAAATTCAATTTTAGCGCATCTTTAAAAAAGTTTCTTTCAACACCTAATGTCACCGTCGAACGGCTATTATCTGTTCGTAAGCCATAACTTTTATTGCCTAAATACCAAGCCAATAATTGAATCTTGAAAACATTCGGAATCGTAAATGTATTATTCGAATAAAGATAGAGCTGCGGTGTGATTGGACCTAATTCGTATTCATAAAAATTATCAATAGCTTTAGTCAAATTCATACTTACCGTATTTGTCGAATTCCACCATTTGGCTGTAAAGGATTTTGAGAGTGAAGTAAAAAAAGTATGTTCTTTTTCTAAATTCAACGATCTTAAAATATAACTATTCGGCGTGTCACCTCTCAAAGCCGCACCAGAAATAGGATCTGTTTTATAGGTATATCCTATTTTAAAATCAAATTTTTTATACATCGCACCAATTTCAAAAGCATGAATTTTTTCTGGCAGCAAATTAGGATTTCCTTCTATCGTCGTAAACGGATCTTGATAAATAACATACGGGTTTAGTGCCTGATATCGAGGTCTTGTAATTCGGGAAACATAAGAAGCGTGTCCTTTTAAATCATCTGAAAAAGCCATATTTAAAAGTACATTTGGAAAAACATTCCCGTAACTTTTCTTAAATTTCTGAATTCCGTTTGCAGTTGTGTATAAGTCATAATTTGTCCATTCGCCTCGAGCACCAACCGAGAAATCAAACTTTTCGCCAATCGAACTTCCGTAATTAACATAAGCTGCACTTATGCTTTCCTGATATTTAAAATCGCTTGAAAGTTGATCATTCAATTCAAAACCTGCATCCTTTTCATCAGAAGTCAAAAAAGCGGTATTAGATTTTATAGTCGCATTGCTAAACTTGGCTCCGGTTTCAAGTTTAGTATTTTCATTAATTTTTCTGGAATAATCAGCTTGGGCAGCAATTATATCGATAGTATTTCCAACATTATTCTTGAGATATTTTTGTGAATTGATCTCATCAACCAAACCATTTTCGTGTATAAAATCTTTTATTTTCCCGTTATAATTTGAAAATTGTGTTCCAATAAATAACGAAGAACCTTTTGCATCGGTTATGGCATTGTAATTTAAATTAAAGAATTGATTTAATAAAACATCATTCTTAGCAATATCTGTAGCATAAAAACTATTTTCAGAGTTGTTTTTTATTGCATTTCTGCTTTCTACAACGCCGCCTAAATCTTCGATATTACCACTGTATGCCAGCGAAATATAATTTCTATCAGAAAAAGTATACTGCAGTCCAAATCCGAAATTAGAATAATTATTAAACTGACGTTTCCAGTCTGTTGTAAGTTCTGATCTCATATATTCATCCGGATTTGGACGCGTTCTAGTTGTGTATAACAATTCACGACCTTTTCCCAATTGCAGTCCGTAATTGGTTATAAAAGAGAATTTACCTTTTGTATAATTAAAATCAAGAAGTGTATTGGTACTTGTGCCTGCAAATTCTGAAACTGTAACCTGCTGGCTTGCTGTTCCCAATATTCCGTTTTCGATATTTTGCTTGGTGATAATATTGATAACTGCCTTTCCCTCGGCATCATATTTTGAAGATGGATTTGAAACGACTTCAATTTTTGAAATTTGGGAAACCGGAATTGCAGCAAAACGTTCGTAATTAATCAATATTCCATTTAAATAAATAATGGCTTCGCCTTTTCCTAGTACGCTGATTTGTCCGTCGGCAACCACAACATTTGGAACTCGGCTCAATAATTCATTCACAGAACTGCTTGTGGCTAGGACAGTTCCCGTAACATTGACATCAATTGTTCCGTTTGCGCCATATTTTAGTAATGATGACTGCCTTTTAATAATTACTTCGTTTAACTCATTTTGCTCTTTCTCTTTAATTACAGTGTCTTGAGGAAACTTTAATAATTTTCCTAAGAGCACGTCATCACTATAATAACTTTTATCTGTGACTTTTTTTATGCGTTGCGCTTTTATTTCTATTGATGAAAAAATCAGAATAAAAACATAAAGGATAACCAATTTTAGAAATCTCATAAATTTAACAATTAGCAGTTTGACTTTTATTTAAAACAAAAGTCATCTGAAAATCAATAAATGAGATTGCAAAAAGCGAAATCAGGAGTACGAATTTATAAATTGATACCCAATTAAGATTGTAAAGCCTGAAGCTGATAGTTAAGCGGCGTTGTTCCTTTATGTTTTTTGAATGCTGCGAAAAAGGTTGATTTAGAATTAAATCCAACATCATAACCAACGGCTTCTAAAGTTAATTTATCTGAAGAAGTGATAATTTTACACGCTTCGTTAATTCTGAATTCATTTACATAACTAGTAAAATTCTTTCCTAAATTAGTATTCAGAAACTGCGATAATTGATGGCTTGAAATATTAATTTCTTGAGATAAATCTTGAAGAGTCAGGTTCGGATTTTTATATAAACTTTTTTCAAACATAGCGTTCTCCAATTTTTCTGACCACATTATTGCATCTGCTGATTCTATTTTTTTATTCGAAGTCTTTCCATTCAATAAAAACAAATCGTCTGTTTTTTTTCGGTACAAAAGGATCGAAATTCCTAAATATAAAATAAATGAAAAAACAACCGCTCCACTTATATAGGTAGCACCTGGTGCTCCCAAAATGGATAGAAAATAAAATAGAAACAAAAGAAAATTACCTAAAAAAAGCATTCCGAACCACATTTCAGCTGGAGTTGTTTTTTCTTTTCGGCTGAGGATTTTTTTCAAAACGCCACGAAGTTCAAAACCAGCAAAAGCAATATAAACAAACCATTGACAATAAATAATTCTTATAAAATAGACGCCCCACAGTTTCGGATACACTTCGTACGGATATAAAATGCCAACAGCAACGATTAATGTTCCCCAAAATGCTAGAATAAATTTCCATGATTTAGGCATTATCTGCACTTCTTGAACTGCAGATTTGATAAAATAATACAAAAATGGCCCGATAAAGAAACAAGCCGTAAGCCCAAACTGAAGATACATTTTGGGAAGTTCGGGATGAAAATAAACAAATACAGATTTTCCGATACGGATACTTAAAGCAAACAAAAGTGCTCCAAGAAAATAATTGGTCAGGTATTTTTTCTTGGTAAAAAAGAAAAAATACACACCAAGAATAATTCCGTTGAAAGATCCTAAAGCACTAAAAAAGAATAAAAGTTCTTTACCCGTATCCATAATTTAAATTCGTTATATCCAGACAAAGCTAAAAAAAAGATTGATTTATGATACTGCCTTTATTTTAAATTAAAACACACAAGCTCTCAATTCATATTATTCAATAAATATTCTCTAGAATTTATTCTGAATTATCAAGGCGCAGCGGAAACTAATTTTCCCAATTATAAATACTACTTTTGACTTTTGAGAGTTAAAGTATTATGTTGAAAAAATTACTGTTTTTGACGGTTTTGATCTGGTTTTCTGCGCTTCAGGCTCAGGAAACTCAAACGCTGTACAGAACCAAAAAAATAGTAACATCCAAAGACACCATTCGACTGGAAAAAGTCAGCATTAATTCGAGTTTTTTTCAAATTTTAAATACTAAAAACGAACCAATTGATTCGACTTTTTACAAAGTTGATTTTCAAAAAGGATTTTTACTTTTAAATGAAAATTTTCAATCGGCTTCAGATACCTTAATTGTCAATTACCTTAAGTATCCCGATTTTTTAACGAAAGAATACAGTCTTTACAAATCAGAAAAAATTGTAAGCGGCGACGTTGGAACCGATAAATTGTATCGAATAGACAACAATGCAAATGCAAAAAAAGTAACACCTTTTGACGGCTTAAATACTTCTGGAAGCATTACGCGCGGCATTACCATTGGAAATAATCAAAGCACTGTTTTAAACTCTAATTTGGATTTACAGATTACGGGTAAAATTTCAGAAAAAGTCAGCTTGCGGGCTTCTCTTCAAGACAATAATATTCCGCTTCAAGATGGCGGTTATTCGCAAAAACTCGATCAGTTTGATAATATTTTTATGGAACTTTTCAGCGATGATTGGAATATTCGCGCCGGCGATGTCTTTTTAGAAAATCGGAAAACCCAGTTTTTAAGCTTCAATAAAAAAGTACAGGGAATTTCTGCCAGTTTTGATCTTGATACTGAAAAAAGCAAAACCAATGTTTTCGCTTCGGTTGCATTTGTAAAAGGACAATATGCCAAGAGTACTTTTACAGGGCAGGAAGGAAATCAAGGTCCGTATAAATTGAAAGGCCAAAACGGCGAATTATATGTTCTCGTGATTTCGGGTTCTGAGCGTGTTTATGTAAACGGTGTTTTATTAAAACGCGGTGAAAACAACGATTATGTAATTGACTACAATGCGGGAGAAATTGTTTTTACTTCGCTTTTTACCATTACTTCAGAAATGAGGATTAATGTGGAATACCAATATTCGGAACGCAATTATAACCGACTTGTAACGTATGCCGGCGCTACACACGAAAATAAAAATTGGAGTTTTGGCGGTTACATTTATTCGGAAAACGATTTAAAAAATCAGCCTTTACAGCAAAATCTTTCTACAGACCAAGTTCAGATTTTAAGTGAAGCCGGCGATGATATTAATTTAATGAAAGCGCCTTCTGCCTACGAAGACGCTTATGCAGACAACAAAATTTTGTATAAAAAAACGTTTGTAAATTCGGTTGAAGTTTATGAATATTCTAATAATCCAGCTGATGTTTTATATAATGTACGGTTTAGCCTTGTGGGCGCCAATGCTGGAAGTTACATCATTCAAAACAACAATTCCGTCGAACGTATTTACCAATATGTGGAACCGATTAATGGGATTCTGCAGGGAAATTATGAACCAATTGTACAGCTTGTCGCACCAATTAAACTTCAGGTTGCTACATTCTTAGGAAAATACAATCCGAATGAAAAAACTTTGGTTGATTTTGAATTGGCTGTGAGCAACAACGATCAAAACTTATTTTCTGGAGTTGACGATGGCAATAATGAAGGTGTGGCTTTTAAAACTAATCTTAAAAAACGTCTTTTTTCTCGAAGCTGGAATCTGGATGTTTTTGGAAATTATCAATATGTACAGCAAAATTTCAAATCGGTTGAACGTTTATATAATATAGAATTTAACCGCGACTGGAATTTAACGGGAACACTTTTGGGTAATCAAAGTCTTTTGGTTACAGGTTTAAATTTTGATTTATATTCTAAAAAAGAAACGTCTAATATTGGATTAATAACCTATCAATTTGAGAAATTAGATTTCAGTGAAAGTTATACGGGTGTGAGACATACTACAACTGCTCTTTTCAAAATAAAAAATTGGACAATTGAAAACAACGGAAGTTTCTTGAATTCTGATGCAACGGCTTCAACTTCCAAATTCATTCGAAACCAAACCAGAACCAAATATCACTTTGGAAAAAACTGGGTTGGAGGAACGATGCAGTTAGAAGACAATCAGGAAAAAGATAAAATTACCGATCAGTTTTCGGCTTTAAGCCAAAGATTCTCCGAATATGGCGTATTTACCGGGCGCGGCGACAGTACCAAAGTTTTTGTTGAAGTTGGTTTTTTACAACGACGAAACGACAGTTTGCAAAACGGATTATTGCAGCACGTAAATAATTCGCAGACGTATTATTTAAAATCGAAATTGATTCAAAATAAAAAAACAGACTTAGCGGTTTATGCAAGTTACCGAAATTTAGATTTCACAGATAACACTAGAAAAAATGAACCTTCTTTAAATTCGAGAGTACTATATAACGATCGTTTTTTTAACCAATTAATGCAGATTGGAACGGCTTACGAAACCAGTTCTGGAACCATTGCACAACAGGAATTTACCTATGTAGAAGTTCCAACAGGGCAAGGTGTTTACACTTGGAATGATTATAATGGAAACGGAATTCAGGAATTGCAGGAATTTGAAATTGCTGTTTTTCAGGATCAGGCGAAATATGTTCGAATCTTTTTACCGAATCAGATTTATATTAAAACCAATCAAAATAAGTTTTCGCAGTCTTTAACATTGAATCCGCTGCAATGGCAGAACGAAAAGAGTTTTAAAAAGCTTTTATCTTATTTTTACAATCAGACTTCCTTTATATTGGATCGAAAAGTGAGAAGCGAAGGCGAAAAACTAGAACTTAATCCGTTTGATTCTTCAGAAGAAAACATTTTAGGATTGAATTCGAGTTTTAGAAACAGTTTATTTTACAACCGAGGCCGTCAAAAACATTCTGTTACCTATTCTTATCTGGTCAATAAAGGCAAAAGTTTACTTTCTATCGGCTCGCAGAATGTCCGGAATTATTCGCATCAAATTCAATATACGCATTTGTACCAAAAAAGCTGGTTGTTTAATCTCTTTACCAAAACCGTAAAAACAGATTTAGTTTCTGAAGATTTTGACGAGAAAAATTATGATATTAAAGGCTGGCAGCTTGCGCCAAAGATTAGTTATTTGTTTTCTAAAAACACTAAATTGGATTTCTTTTATGAAATTCAAAACAAGAAAAACCAAATTGGAAATTTTGAAACTTTAGACCAAAATAGAATTGGAACTTCTTTTTCTTATGCGGGTGAAAAGAAAGTAACCGTAAATGGAGAATTTTCTTTTTATGAAAACAAATTTAACGGAAATGAATTTTCATCTGTCGGTTTTCAGATGCTGGAAGGACTTCAAGCGGGATCCAATTTAGTTTGGAAACTGCTTCTACAAAAGAACATTACGTCATTTTTAGATATTAATTTAAACTATCAAGGCCGTAAAAGCGAAACCGGAAATACGATTCATACAGGAAATGTCCAGCTTCGCGCATATTTTTAATGTGATGCGAAAAAGATGATAATAAATTGTTTAATTTTAATTGAAATTTAAACATATAACCCTATGAAAAAATTAGTATTAATCTGTTTATTAGTTGTTTTCTCTTCTAATTTCTACGCTCAGGAAACAACCTCAAAAACTGCGAAAAGTAAAACAGAAGCTTCCACAAAAAAAGCAAAATCAACCGCAGACAAAGCTTCGGCTGATGCCAAAAAAGAAGCTGTAAAATCTAAAAAAGCAGTAGATGATGCAAAACAGGCTTCGGCAAAAGCCAAAAAAGAAGCTGCTGACAATGCAAAGAAAACGGCAGACAAAGAAGCTGCAAAAGCAAAAGCCGATGCCAAAAAAGCAACTACTGAATCTGACAAAGCTAAAAGTGCTGCAGACAAAGCTAAAGCTGATGCTAAAAAATCGACTTCAAAAGCTGATGCTGCTAAGAAAGATGCTGCAACTGCAAAAAAATCAGCGTCTAAAACTTTAAAGGAAACTAATGAAAAAGCTCCTGCGGTTCCGGATAAAGTTACTGGTGAATACAATGGCAAAAAAGTATATACTGGACCAAGAGGCGGTAAATACTATATTAATAAAAATGGAAATAAGACTTATATTCAGGACTAGGAGTCTGAGGAACTAAGGGTCTGAGGTGCTGAGGGACTAAGTTTTAACACAAGACTTTGAAGCCGAACTTATGTTCGGCTTTTTTATTTGAACCAATAAACCTTAGAGCCTTAGTTCCTTAGTCCCTCAGAACCTTAAATTAATCATTTAGTAATACCCTCGAAATAACAGCCAAAACATATTTCTTTATCTTCGTTTTTAAAATCATTAAAAATGAGCATTGATTATTCTGCGAACAAAACTATTTTAGTCGCTCCATTAAATTGGGGACTTGGCCATGCAACTCGTTGTATTCCTATTATAAAAGCGCTTCAGGAGAATAATTATATTCCGATCATTGCCTCAGACGGAGTCGCGCTCGCTTTATTGCGAAAAGAATTTCCTTACATACAAACTCTAGAGCTGCCTTCTTATCATATTGAATATGCAAAGAATGGTAAAAACTTTAAATGGAAGCTGATTAAAAATCTTCCTAAAATGATTACTGCTATTTTAGATGAGAAAAAGATGGTCAATAACTGGATTAAAAAACACGGTATTGACGGCATTATATCAGACAATAGATTGGGAGTTCTAAGCAGAAAAGTTCCTTCTGTTTTTATGACGCATCAATTAAATGTGATGACGGGAAATACTACTTGGTTTACAAGCAAATGTCATCAATATTTCATTAAAAAATATACAGAATGCTGGGTTCCTGACACAAATGATGCAGTAAATCTTACCGGAGCTTTAGGTCATATTAAAAGCGATGAACTAAACTTAAAATATATTGGTCCGCTGAGCCGCATGAAAAAGAAGGATACGCCAAAAATATATGATCTTATGATAATACTGTCTGGACCTGAACCGCAGCGTACTTACTTGGACGAAAAACTGCAGAAAGAAGCAGCAAAGTATCCTGGTAAAGTAGTTTTTGTACAGGGAATTGTTCAAAAAGCACAAGAAAAATGGCAGGCAGGAAATGTTACGTATTACAATTTCATGAATTCCAAACAGCTGGAACAAACTTTTAACGAAAGTGATTTTGTTCTTTGCCGTTCTGGTTACACTACTGTAATGGATTTGGCAAAATTGGGTAAAAAAGCTTTTTTTATTCCAACTCCCGGGCAATACGAACAAGAATATCTGGCGATAAAACTTCAGGAAGAGAGTTTAGTACCGTATGCAATGCAAGACGACTTTACGATTGAAGATTTATCAAAAGTAAAGTCGTTTAAAGGATTGTCCCAATTTGAAAATACTATCGACTGGGATTCGTTATTTAAAGTTTTTGAAGATTAACCTTTAGAAGTTAAACTGCGCTTGCAATCGCAATAAATTTCCTTGTTGTCTGTTTATTGGAAGCGCGCTGTCTTCAAAAGTTCTATCTGCAATTACGTATTCTGCTGTAAGTTCAAAAGCTTTAAAAGGCTGCCATTCTACACCAATTTCATAATCTCTTACAACATAACTTCTGGCATCTTTCTCGTATTTTTTCCCTCCGTCATAATATTGAAATTTAGCGAAAGGGTAAATATGCTGTTTTTTGATGTCTAATTTATAATTGAACAGAACGTAACCTCCGTTTAGATCTGTCTCGTCTACAGTATTAGTTAACGTATTATAACGAGGTCCTGTTCCGATATTATATTCAGTCTGGATTCCAAATGGTCTTGGATATAAAACAAATGTTGCTCCTACCCTTTGGTCTTTTACATACTGCGGATCATTTACAATAACTCCTGATGAAATTTCTCCTGTAAATGCCCATTTTCCAGTGTAAGCCTGAATTCCCGGTTCGATAATCTGGCTTCCAATCACAAACGGATAAGTTACTCTTGCCACAACATTTAAATCTCTATTTCCGTCTAGTTTATTCGCAATTTGTCCGTTGTAAACTCCAAAGGCAAATACTCCAAAATCTCCTGATCCTTTGTAACCATCTTTTACCAGCATGTCAAAACGCTCTCTAATCTCGGCTGGAGCCCAGTAAAAAAATAATCCTAAATCACGTTCATTTAATATTGCACTATTCATAGCATCGTTACGGTCTAAAGCCAGACGCTGTGAACTTGACTGCATATTTTCGAAACCATAAGGTATTTTACTCTGCCCGACACGAACTCTATATTCCTTTTTCTTATCAAAAGAAAGATCAAAATACAAATCTCGAATTTGGACGAAATTCTGAATTCCAGTACTTGGCGAACTGGCAAAATCGGGCTGAAAGTAGAAAAACACATTTGGATGAACCTGTCCAGAAAAAACCAAACGCGCACGGCGAATAAAAAGGCCGTTGTTTGCTTTTGCATCTGGAGCGGTAGAAGTTGTTCCCCAAGATTTATCACACTGCTCGCACGAAACTTTGTCATTTGTAGAGAATAAACCATTGTATCTAATTTGCGCATAGCCTCTTAAAGAGATTCTGTCGTACCAATGTTCTTCTCCGCTAACTCCAGATTTGGTATCTGGAAGTTTAGCTTTATTGATTGAATCTAAAATACGAATTACTTCGTTTTTTACATCCTGTTTATTTATTTCCTGTTTATTTATTTCTTGTGCATTTGCAGCGCAAGTAATCAGCAATAAGACGGCTAATATTTTTCTTTTTATCATTAGTTCTTTAATTCCCTTAATTTCAGGATGCAAAGATGGAGTACCTATGTTAAGAAATCATTAACCAGATGTTACTATAATAAAAATTTAATGTTATGGACTAAATCCAAATGTTTATTTATCGTTAAAGACCTTTATTTTAAGGCTTTCAGCAAAAATGACCTTACGATTTTTTAACGTCAGATTTTGTGTTTTTGAATGCTTTTTCGAGCGTAAAAGAGAATTCTGAACCAATTCCGAACTCACTTTCTACATAAACTTTCTCTTTATGCGCTTCAATAATATGCTTTACAATTGCTAAACCTAAACCAGAACCTCCTTCAGAACGCGTTCCGCTTTTGTCTACTCGGTAAAAACGTTCAAAAAGTCTTGGAATGTTTTGTTTTTCAACACCTTCTCCATTATCGCTAATACGAATTAAGACTTTTTTCTTGGTTAGGTTTACAACACCAACTTCAGTTAGTCCGCCTTCTTTTCCGTATTTTATGGAGTTTACAATTAAGTTTTCTAAAACCTGCTGAATTCTGTCCTGATCGCCACGAATGATAACCGACTGTACATTTTTACTTTCAAAAGCCAATTTGATTTTCTTTTTATCGGCTTTCATTTCCAATAAATCAAAAACATTCTGGATCAGTTCCACAATATTAAAATCAGTCATATTCAAATCTAAATCTCCCGATTCTAATTTGGTAATCATATCCAGATCTTCTACGATATAAATCAAACGCTCTACTCCTTTTTCGGCGCGTTTCAAATATTTTTTCCGAATATTCTTGTCATCCATCGCCCCATCAAGCAAAGTTGATACATAACCTTGAACGGTAAATAATGGTGTTTTTAATTCGTGCGAAACATTTCCTAAAAACTCTCTGCGGTATTGCTCACGAATTTCCAGCATTTCGATTTCAAGTTTTTTATCTGTCGCAAACTTTTTCACTTCACGCGAAAGCGTTTCCATATCGGTATTAATGGGTTGATTAATCAGGGTTGTAGATTCTAATAATGAAACCTCATCGTAGATTTTTTTTACTCTTCGGTAAATAAAACGCTCTACGCGATATTGTAAAACCAAAAATGAGAATATATAGATCGCAATGATGAAAATTATTCCAAAAGCTATTTGATGTTTCAATTGGTTTTTATAAAATAATGACATCAAAATCAGTACAAAACCTGTAGAAAAAATGCTTATATACAATGCCGATTTTATAGCAAACTTGTATGTTTTTTTAAAATTAATTTTCATTGATATTATTTAAATAATAAATCATTAAAAGGTTGTTCTTCACCATATAAGTGACATAAGTTCATTTAAACAAACTTACTTTTTATGAATTACAAAACAATGTAAAAAAGTAAATCTTTGTCAAAGTTCAGAACTTTGACAAAGATAAATTAGATTTCAAAATATACACCTTATAATTAAATGAACTTATATCAATTATATGGTGCAATTTCAATAGAGTGTTTATACTTCAAATTTATAACCCACACCTTTTATAGTTTTAAAAAGGTCTTCGCCTATTTTTTCACGCAGTTTTCTAATGTGAACATCAATTGTTCGTCCTCCAACTACCACTTCGTTCCCCCAAACCTTATCTAGGATTTCGTCTCTTTTAAAAACTTTTCCAGGTTTTGAAGCCAGCAGATAAAATAATTCGAATTCTTTTCTTGGCAAAGCAATTTCTACATTGCCTTTAATGATTTTATATTCTTCGCGGTTAATTTCGATTCCGCCAACATTTAAAGTATCCGAAACAACTTCTTGTTCTTTTAACCTTCTTAACAAAGCCTTCACTTTAGATACCAATAATTTTGGTTTAATTGGCTTTGTAATATAATCATCAGCACCAGCATCAAAACCAGCTACTTGCGAATAATCCTCACTTCTTGCGGTAAGGAAAGTTATGATAACATTATTTAATTCAGGAATTTTTCTAATATGCTCGCAAGCTTCCATTCCGTCCATTTCTGCCATCATTACATCCATAATAATTAATTCAGGCAATTCTTTCTGAGCTTTAGCTATAGCATCTTTTCCGTTAGAAGCTGTAACAATCTGGTAGCCCTCTTGAGCAAGGTTATAGCCAACGATTTCTAAGATATCCGGTTCGTCGTCAACTAATAAAATCTTAGTTTGTGTTTTTTTCATAAATAGCAAAAATTGAGATTTTTACATCAAATCTTTTTAATTATTTATCCGATGTTTTTTATTTCACAGGGTAAATATAGTAACAAAAGAACCTTTAAAAATTGGTGTTAACGGTAATTTAATCTGGTAACAATTTGATAATCTTTAGCACACAAAAACATAACAAGTTGGTAACATCGACTTCACGGTGCAGTTATTTCTTTGCACAAAAATAAATTAACACAACACTGAACAAATGAAATTCAATTTAAAATTTCTATTTATTGCATTATTTATCTGTACGATTTCGATCGCGCAAAACAAAGGTACAATTTCTGGAGTTCTAACCGACAAAGAAATGAACAATGAAGTTCTACCATTTGCTAATGTTTTAATTAAAGGTACAAATATTAGCGCAAACACAGACATTGACGGAAAATATTCGTTGAGCGTAAATCCAGGAAATTATACTCTTATTTTTAGTTTTTTAGGATATGAATCTGTAGAAGCTCCAGTTGCTGTAAAGGCAGACGAAACTGTAGTGGTTAATCAAGCTCTTTCATCTGGAAGTTATACACTTAAAGATGTTGTTGTTCAAGCGACAGCAGTGAGCAAACAAAAAGAAACGGCTTTGCTTTTAGAGCAAAAAAATGCTGTTGACATCAAACAAACTATTGGTGCACAGGAGCTTTCTAGAAAAGGCGTTGGAGATGTTGCTGCAGCTGTAGCTAAAACATCTGGTGTTTCTAAACAAGAAGGAAGTAACAACGTTTACGTAAGAGGATTGGGCGACCGTTACAATACTACTTCGATGAACGGACTGCCGATTCCATCAAATGACCCACAGAAAAAGAACATTGCACTTGATCTTTTCTCAACTGATATCGTTGAATATATTTCAATTGACAAATCATATGGAGCAAAAATGTATGGTGATTTCGGCGGAGGAAATGTTGACATCATATCTAAAGATTACCGCGGGAAAGGAATGTTTGAAATTTCACTAGGATCTAAAGTTAATACTAATGCAGTATCAAATTCTAGCAACTTTTTATTGCAGCAAGGTCCAAACAAATCAGGATTTGTTTCATACGGAGTTCCTAGCAACCCTTTAACTAGTTTTAGTTTCGAAAACAGTTTAAATCCTAAAAAGGAATCTCCATATGGAGGAAACTTTAACCTGAAAGCAGGTAAAACTTTCAACATTGGTGAAGAAGGAAAATTAAGCCTTTTTGCTACAGCAGGTTTTGCAAATGGTTACGAATTTAGAGAAGGACTAACTCAAAGTGTAAATGCTCAAGGAGCTTCATTAAAATCTTTCCAACAACAAAAATTAACTTATAACACAAATACTACTGGTATGTTCAACGCTAATTATCGTTTGAATAAAAACCATAAAATTGGATATAACTTTTTGTTTGTAAATACATCTGATCAAACTAGAGATACATATTATGGATCTGACCGTGATTTTGATAATGAGAATGCAGATCTATATATTCAAAGAGGTACGTTTACACAAAATACCGTTTATATCAATCAGCTTCTAGGAAATGATAAAATAACTGATAAAATTGATTTGGACTGGGGACTTTCATACAACACTGTAAAAGGCAGTATGCCGGACAGAACTCAAAATAAAATGTTTCACAATCCTACAACTGACGTATACACACTTGCACAAAGAACCACTACTGACAACCAGAGATACTTCCAAGATCTTACAGAGGATGAGGCAGCGGCAAATCTAGCTTTAAGTTACAAATTAGGAGACAAGGAAAGCGGAGAATCTAAAGGAAAAATCACAGTTGGTTACAACGGTAGATTTAAAAAACGTGATTTTGAAGCTATTCAGTTCAACTTTAACATAAGCCAGACTGGACAAAATACAAGTGTAGATCCAAATAATCTAGACGCATTCTTCAATCAAACAAACTATCAAAGCGGTCTATTCTCTACCGCAGCTTTTGCAGGAATGACTCCTCAAACTTATGATGGAAAGCAAGATATACACGCAGGATTTGGTAATATAGAATACAAATTATCAGACAAACTTAGTGGTGTTTTAGGTCTTAGATATGAGAAAATTACTCAAACAGTTAACTGGAGAACACAACTTGATGCAGGTGGAGGAACCAATACATTTGACAGAAATGAGTTTTTACCAAGTGCTATCTTAAAGTATGAGCTGAACGAAAAACAGAATCTTCGTTTTGCAGCTAGTAAAACTTATACATTACCACAATTTAAGGAACGCGCTTTGTTTATTTATGAAGATGTAATGGAATCTGTACTTGGTAATCCAAGTTTATATCCTTCTCAGAATTATAATGTTGACCTTAAATGGGAGATGTTTCCTAAAAGCGAAGAGTTATTCTCTGTTACTGCCTTTGGAAAATACATTTTAGATCCAATTAACCAAATCATTATTGCTTCTTCTTCAAATGACATTTCTTTCGTGAATATTGGAGATAGTGGATACGCATATGGAGTGGAGCTGGAAGCAAGAAAAAACATCTTTGAAATAGAAGGTGAATACACTAATAAACTTTCTTTTGGTTTTAATGCTTCACTAATGAAAACCCACCAAGATATTGATGCTGACAAAGTAAGAGAAGAAACGGACGGAAGATTAAGCATCAATACTACAGATAGCAGTTCTGGTTTCACAGGAGCTTCAGATTTGATTTTAAATGCAGATTTATCGTATACTAAAAACTTCAGAAATGACTCTGGAATTATGGCAACATTAGCTTACAACCATTATTCTGACAAACTTTATGCCATTGGAAACGAAGGAAAAGGAAATTTAGTAGACAAAGCTATGGGATCTTTAGATCTTGTTTTCAAAACAAAATTGAACAAAAATTTAGGAATTGATTTTGGAGCAAAAAACCTTTTGAACCCAGAATTTAAAAGAGTTCAAGAAAATGCAGGTGGAGACATTTTAGTTTTCGACTACAAAAAAGGAATCAATTTAGGATTAGGAGTAAACTACCAATTCTAAGAACAGCATAAAAGTACATGTTGAGTTATCAATTTCTTAACATTCCAATAAAAAACAAATAACAAATAGATTACAACAGCTTAACGTTGATTCAGGCTTAAGTTCTAATCTTTGCATAAACACAAACTAATTAAAAAAGTAATGAAAAAAACAATTTCAACAATTTTCGGTTTAGCGGCATTATCGCTTGCAACACTTACAACATCTTGCTCTAGTGATGACAAAAATGACGTACCAACATCAGATTTCGTAGTAGTTAGAGACAACTTACAAGGAGAAATCAACAGTGGAGAGGTTATCTTAGAATCTGGAACTTATAAACTTACAGGAAAATTAGTAGTTAAAAACACAGCAAAGCTTACAATTAAACCTGGAGTTATTATCGAAGCAACTGCATTAGCAGCCGACCAATTACAAGCAGTAAGATATATTGCTGTTGCTCAAGGAGGACAAATCGACGTTCAAGGAACTGCTACAAACCCTGTAGTTATGACTTCAGAAGTAAAAAAACCTGCTGCTTGGGGAGGTTTAGTACTTTGCGGAAAAGCACCAATCAACAAAAACATTGGTTCAACAGCTACTGCGGAAGTTTCTGAGTTAGCATACGGAGGAACTGATGCTGCTGACAACTCTGGATCAATCAAATATTTAAGAATTGAGTACCCAGGTTTCTCTTACAGCAGTGATAAAGAATTCAATGGTATTTCTTTCTTCGGAGTTGGAAATAAAACTGTTGTAGATTATGTACAAGTTTTTGAAAGTTCAGATGACGGATTCGAGTGGTTTGGTGGAACTGTAAACGCTACTCACTTAGTAGTTTCTAATAAAGATGCTGCTTCTGTTGGTGATGATTTATTTGACTGGACTGAAGGATGGAATGGAACAGGTGAAAACTTCTACGGAATCAGAACTAACGCTGGTAACAGAGGTATCGAAGCTGACAACAACGCTAACAACCACTTAGCTACTCCAATTTCTTTCCCAACTATCAAAAACCTTACTCTAATTGGAGCTGGTGTAAATGATACAAGTGCAGAATCTCAAGCTTTCAAATTAAGAGTTGGTACTAAAGGTAAATTTGACAACGTTGTATTAAAAGGTTGGAAAACTGGTTTCGACGTTCAACATGATGAAAGTATCTCATACACTGGAACTGATTTATTGGCTACTAATGTGAAATTCGAAGACGTAACAGTTAAATCAAAAGCTACTGCTACAACTCCAGTAACGGGAGTAACTCCAGATATTTCTAAATTATTCACAGAATCTGCAACTGCAACTGGAGCAGGAAACGGATCAGGAGTTCCAACTTGGACTGCTGGATGGACAAAAGGTCTATAATCTAAAGACAAACATATTTAAAAACACTCTAATATAATTAGGGTGTTTTTTTTTATATCATTTTATACTAATGATATACTTGATCTGCAACAACTTCGAATATAAATGTTAAAAAACATCCTAAATATTTAGGATGTTTTTTTTTGGCGTACTTTTTGTAATTTTTTTTGTATATTTACAATAATCAAATACATGCGATGGCAAAAAACTACTTTTATATTACTTTCTTATTGGCATTTTTCTTTTCTGTAAGCGTCTCGGCGCAAGACAGCAGGCAATTACCAAAACCTCAGGAATCTACTTCTATTGAGGGTTTAAGTTTGTATCCTAACCCCGTAACGAATGGTAAAGTTTATATATCATCTAAAAACGATTTAGAGAAGGAAATTATTGTGTTTGACATTTTAGGAAAAAAAGTACTTCAGGCACATTTAACATCAAGAGAATTAAATGTTTCAGAATTACCTCCTGGTGTATACATAATTAAAATAAGCGAACAAAACGCATCGGCAACCCGAAAGCTTATTATTCGGTAAAACATAGAAAAAAAAGCTCCTTTTTAGGAGCTTTTTTTAGTTTACAATACTCAGTCACAGTTTTCAGTTAGCAGAATCGAAAACTGTGACTGAAAACTGCGACTGAAAACTAAAAACAATATCTTTGCAAAAAAAAGTTTTGATCACAGCCAGCGATATATTCACCATTTCGAGTCAGAAACAATTTGAGAAAATAGCACTAAAAGTGTTTCGTTTTCAGCACGAGAACAATAAAGTTTATCGCGATTTCTGTGATTTTTTAAAAGTCAATCCACAACAGGTAAAATCATTGCAGCAAATTCCTTTTTTACCTATTCAGTTTTTTAAAAGCCATGATGTGGTTTCTAATAACGAACCTGCACAGGTAACTTTTACCAGCAGCGGTACTACGGGAATAATTACCAGCAGACATTTGGTAACAGATGTCACACTATATGAAGAGAGTTACCGTAAAGGATTTTCTCAATTTTATGGCAATATAGAAGATTACGTTGTTTTAGCCCTTTTGCCGTCTTATTTAGAACGCGGAGGCTCTTCGTTAATCTATATGGTTGAAGATTTAATAAAACTCTCTAATCAGCCTGAAAGTGGGTTTTATTTACACAACCACGGAGAACTTACCCAAAAGCTAATTGAATTGGACAATGCTGGTCAAAATGTAATTTTAATTGGTGTTACTTACGCTTTATTGGATTTGATCGAAAAACAATCTTTCAATCTTCAAAATACCATTATCATGGAAACTGGCGGAATGAAAGGAAAACGTAAAGAAATGATTCGTGAAGAATTACACGAACAACTTTGCAAAGGCTTTGGAGTATCGTCAATTCATTCAGAATACGGAATGACCGAACTTCTGGCACAAGCGTATTCTTTAGGTGATGGTGTTTTCGAATGTCCTTCTTGGATGAACATTTTAGTTCGCGATCCAGAAGACGCGCTCACTTACGTGAAAGACGGAAAAACAGGCGGTATAAACGTAATTGATTTAGCCAATATAAATTCCTGTTCTTTTATCGCAACACAGGATTTAGGCAAAAAAAATCCCAACAACTCTTTTGAAGTATTAGGACGTTTTGATAATTCTGATATTCGCGGCTGTAATTTGATGGTTCTTTAGAATGGTTTAATCGTTGATTTAGTTAATCTTTTAATTGTTGATTTGTTTAATCGTTTAATCGTGTTTTCACTTTTTGATTAAACGATTAATCGTAAAAATTCCGATTAAACAATAAAACGGTTAACCAATTAAACAAAACGAAGAAACTAATTCTCATCACTTACACCAATACTTTCTATTCCCTCTTTTTTCGCCATGGCTCTTTCCTTTTGAACTTTATTTTCTAAAAGCTTGAAAACACCGTAGCATCCTAATGCTCCACACAGAACAAAAAATATATTCCAGCCTGGATTGATATAACTCTCTCCTTCAGTAGAATCTATACCATTAATAAAAACAGAAAAAAGACCAACCACAAATCCAGCAATAGCTGTACTTCCATAGTAAGCAATTACTCCAATAAAAAAGTAAGTCCATTTATTTTTATCATATTCAATAGCCAAGTTGGTATATGCTTTCCATATCCAATAAATGAGTAAAATTCCAATCATATCTTATTCTATTTTAAGGAAATAAACTTACTAAAAAAACATTTACATTTTCATAGAACAAATGGAATATATTATCGGTTAAAAAAAATATTATTTTACATTGTGTCTTGTAGGAACAACTATCTACTGTTTACACAACATAATCTCTCCTGTAAACCAAACGTTCCTACGGAACTTATAAAACACAATCCAAATTTTAGTTCTGCCAACGAAACATTCCTACCGAATGAATGGCTCTTTTTAAATAAAAAAATCCCAACAACTTTTTGAGTCATTGGGATTTTTGATATTATAAAATGTTTCTAAGTTTAATCGCAAAAACTCCGATTAAACAATTACACGTTTAACCAAATAAACAAATAAACACTTAAACAACTCTAATCACAAAATAATTCTTCTTACCACTTTGCAATAACACAAACTGATTATTGATTAAATCATTTGCTGTCAATACAAAATCTTCTTTAATTTTCTCCCTGTTTACAGAAATAGAATTTGCTGTCAAAGCACGTCTCGCTTCTCCGTTTGATTTAAAGAAACCCGTTTTCTCATTTAAAACAGAAACAATATCCAATCCGTTTTCAAGATCCACCTTTGCGATTTCAGCTTGCGGGACACCATCAAAAACTTCTAAAAAAGTTGCTTCGTCTAATTGCTTTAAATCCTCTGCAGTTGAGTTTCCAAATAAAATATTTGAAGCCTGAATTGCTTTTTCTAATTCTTCACGATTATGAACAAAAACCGTAATTTCTTCTGCTAATTTCTTTTGTAAAACTCTTAAATGCGGAGCGGTTTTATGTTCTTCGATTAAGGCATCAATTGTTTCTTTTTCTAAGAAAGTAAAGATTTTAATATATTTCTCTGCATCAACATCTGTTGTATTTACCCAAAATTGGTAAAATTTGTATACAGAAGTTTTATCTGCATCTAACCAAACATTTCCACCTTCAGATTTTCCGAATTTAGAACCGTCTGCTTTTGTAATCAAAGGCGTTGTCAAAGCATAAGCTTTTGCATTTTCGCCACCCATTCTGCGCACTAATTCTGTTCCCGTGGTAATATTACCCCATTGGTCAGAACCTCCCATTTGCAGAATACAGTTGTTGTTTTTATATAAATGATAAAAATCGTAACCTTGAATTAATTGGTATGTAAACTCTGTAAAAGACATTCCCTCGCCTTCTCCGCTAAATCTCTTTTTTACAGAATCTTTAGCCATCATATAATTTACGGTGATTCTTTTTCCAACTTCACGTGCAAAATCGATAAAAGAGAATTCTTTCATCCAATCGTAATTATTTACCATTACTGGTGCATTTGCTTCGGTTGAATTAAAATCTAAGAAACGAGACAAAACACTTTTAATTCCTGCTACGTTTTTAGCCAAAGCCTCTTCATCAAGCAAATTTCTTTCATCAGATTTACCAGATGGGTCACCAATCATTCCTGTAGCTCCACCAACCAAAGCAACCGGCTTATGTCCGAAATTCTTTAGGTGAACCAATAAAATAATCTGAACCATACTTCCGATATGCAGTGAATCTGCCGTTGGATCAAAACCAATATACGCAGTAGTAACCTCTTTTAGTAATTGTTCTTCCGTTCCAGGCATACTATCATGATATAACCCGCGCCATTTTAATTCTTCAACTAGATTCTTCATTTTTTTATAAAATAATTTGCGCAAATATAATCAATGGCAGGCGCAATCACAAAAAGTTATGCCACTAAGGCGCTAAGGCACAAATATTATTAAAACAATAACTTCGTGCCTATGTATCTTTACAGCAAAACAAAAAAAACTTTGCGCCTTTGTGCCTTTGCGGCAAAAACCAAAAAACTTATCTTTACAAAATGGTATTAGTAACTGGAGGAACTGGTTTAGTCGGCGCACATTTATTACTTCATTTAATTGAAAATGGAGAAAATGTTCGGGCTGTTTATAGAAGTCAAAACAAAATCGACAAAACAAAATCGGTTTTTGATTTTTACAAAAAGAGTCATTTATTCGAAAAAATCAATTGGCTTGAAGCCGATATTTTAGACGTTCCCTCTCTTGAAAATGCCTTTATTGATATTACACATGTTTATCACTGTGCCGCTTTAATCTCATTTGATCCGAAAGAGGAAGAAAAGCTTAGAAAAACAAATATTGAAGGAACTGCAAACATGGTCAATTTTTCGATTGCCAAAGAAGTAGAAAAATTTTGCTTCATCAGTTCAATTGCTGCTTTAGGAGATATTGCACCGCACGACACTTATATCACAGAAGAAACAGACTGGAATCCAGAAAAACCGCACAGCGATTACGCCATTTCTAAATATGGTGCAGAAATGGAAGTTTGGCGCGGACTGCAGGAAGGTTTAAATGTTATCATTGTAAACCCCGGAGTTATTTTACCGCCGATACAAATGATGACTATTTTTGAGGAGGGAAGTGTCGAAATATATAAAAAAGTTTCTAAAGGACTTCCGTTCTACACACTCGGAAGCACTGGTTTTATTTCTGTTGATGATGTTGTAAAAACTACTCTTGAATTAATGAAAAGCGTCATCAAAAATGAGCGTTTTACATTAATCTCAGATAATATTGTTTTCAGGGATATTTTGAATACCGTTGCAGACACTCTAAAAGTAAAAAGAGCCCATATTCATGCCAAACCTTTTTTCATGAACCTATTATGGATTACTGACGGAATATTTTCAACTTTATTTTTCAGACAAAGAAGCATTACCAAAGCAACTGCAAAAGCTTCGTACTCTAAAAATCTCTACAGTAATGAAAAAATAAAAACCGCTCTAGGAACGGTTTTTATAGATATTCATCAATATATTAAAGAAAGTTCTAAACTATAACTTTCTTCTATTTATTCTTTGCGCCTTTTTTATAGAATCAATATTAATTTTTGAAATTATTTTTTTAACTGAATCTTTCGAAACTTCTTTCAATTCTTTAGGCTTATTTTTCTTTTCTTTTGCTGCTTTTTTCTCATCGATTTTCGCCAGAGAATCTGCTGCTCTTTGATTCACGGCCAATCTCTTGTTTACGGCATCAAACATATCTTTATAACTCTCATAATCAGAAGCATAATACATATTATTCTGTGCAAACTGCAGACTATCTACTTTGTATTTTTTCAAAATAAACTTTGTCGGATCACTATCTACAGAATCTAAGGACAATGGTTTTTGATACCTCATTGCTTCCAAAAGAGACAAATCGTACATAATATCGACCATCTTCTCCTTGTCGATAAGCTTTGCAGGTTGTTTTACGATCTCTTTTTTACAGCTTATAGAAAGAAACAAAACCAGTAGTATTACTATAAAATTCTTCATAGTCGTTTTTTATCTGTCAAACAATAATCTTTTACCTGCTCTTGTATCTTTTACTTTGAAATTATTATATACTAATTCCCCGTTTACAAAAGTATGCGTAATTCTAGATTTGAAAGTAAAGTTTTCAAAAGGCGACCAGCCGCATTTGTATAAAATGTTTTCTGGTTTTACACTCCAAGGCAAACTTGGATTTACAATAACCAAATCGGCGTGATATCCTTCTTTAATAAATCCTCTTTTTTCAATTTTGAAAATCTTAGCCGGATTGTGGCACATTTTTTCCACTATCTTTTCTACGCTTATTTTTCCTTGATGATGTGCTTCAAACATTGCCACAACAGCATGCTGTACAAGCGGCCCTCCAGAAGGCGCATTTAAATACGACTGCATTTTTTCTTCTTTTGTATGAGGCGCGTGATCTGTAGCAATTACATCAATTCGTCCGTCATTCAAAGCTTTCCAAAGTTCAGCACGATCTTCTGCCGTTTTTACTGCCGGATTCCATTTTATAAAATTACCTTTTGTTTTGTAGTCTTCATCTGTAAACCACAAATGATGCACACAAACCTCAGCAGTAATTTTTTTATCTTCTAACGGAATTTTATTCGTAAACAATTCCATTTCTTTCGCAGTGGAAAGATGGAAAATATGAAGTCTTGCTCCAGTGCGTTTCGCCAAAGCTACCGCTTTTGAAGAAGAAATATAACAAGCTTCAGCACTTCTAATTAAATTGTGAGCCGTTACTGGAACATCTTCTCCGTATTGATCTTTAAAAGCAGCAAGATTATTTTTAATGGTAGTTTCGTCTTCACAGTGCACCGCAATTAACATTGGTGTACTTGAAAAAATTCTCTCTAAAACAGCCTCATTATCCACCAGCATATTTCCTGTTGAAGAACCTAGGAAAATTTTAATTCCTGCAACATTCTTTGGATTCGTTTTTAAAACTTCTTCCAGATTATCGTTTGTTGCACCCATCATAAACGAATAATTCGCAAATGATTTCTGAGCTGCAATTTGGTATTTATCTTCTAAAATTTCTTGAGTAACGGCATTCGGAACTGTGTTTGGCTGTTCGATAAAAGAAGTGATCCCCCCCGCAACAGCTGCGCGAGATTCAGACTCAATATCTCCTTTATGCGTTAATCCCGGCTCTCTAAAGTGAACCTGATCGTCTATTGCTCCCGGCATTAAATAACTGCCTTCAGCATCTATTACAATACAATCTGATGTTTTTAACGAAATGCTGTCTGCAATTTCAACAATCAAATCATTTTCTATTAAAACATCCCCTTCAAAAATTGTCCCTTCGTTTACAATTTTGGCATTTTTTATTAAAATCCTGTTCATGATGGCTGGTTTATAATGAATTGACTAATTTTCTTAATCTAAGCGAAATTACTCCAAGTATAGCTTCCTTAATAATAGCATTACTCATTTTAGAAACTCCTTTTGTTCTATCTGTAAAGATAATAGGAACTTCTGTAATTTGAAATTTTGCACAGTATGTTCTGTATTTCATTTCGATTTGAAATGCATACCCCACAAATTTGATTTTATTTAAATTGATTTTTTCCAGAACTTCTCTTTTGTAGCATACAAATCCTGCAGTTGCATCATGAATCTTCATTCCAGTAATAAATTTTACATAAACAGAAGCAAAATACGACATCAAAACGCGGCTCAAAGGCCAGTTGACAACATTTACCCCAGTTACATAACGAGAACCAATTGCAAGATCTGCACCACCAAAATGGCAGGCATCATACAATTTTTCAAGATCATTTGGGTTGTGTGAAAAGTCAGCATCCATTTCAAAAATAAATTGATAATCACGTTCTAAAGCCCATTTAAAGCCATGAACATATGCTGTTCCTAAACCTGATTTTTTAGTTCTTTGTTCTAAAAAAAGTCTCTCAGGAAATTCTTCCTGTAATGCAATTACTTTATTTGCAGTATGGTCAGGAGAATTGTCATCAATAATCAGCAGATGAAAAGATTTATGCTGTGAAAGTACTGCTCTTATTATACTTTCTATATTCTCAATTTCGTTATATGTGGGAATTATGACAATACTATCATTCATTTTTTCTCGGTAATTTCACCGCAAAAGTAAACTTTTTATAGCATTTGATTCATAATAAATATATAATAAAAGTATTGCATCAAAAAATTACTAATTTTGTAACGCTATGATTGAACAACTTCATCCTCGAATTCTTGAAAACAAAGACTGGGCAACATTTTTGTTTGTGCTGACCTTTGCTGTTGTTGCCATGACAAAATCTGCTTATGAAACTAGATTCAGTGAATTTAGTAAACTTATTTTTTCTGACAAATACGCTAAAATTTATCGCGACAACAACCATTTAAAAAGCAGCTTTACGGTTGGTTTATTTTTTGTACAAATTGTTTCGTATTCATTTTTTATTCTGCTTACCATGAACATTTTTGGAGAGGCGTCTAAAACCGACTGGATTTTGTTTATCCAGATTGCAACTTTTCTTCTTTATTTCATTTTAGGAAAGTATTTAATTGAGAAAATTGTAGCGGCTTCTTTCAATATTGACGATTTTGTAGAACTATTTAACTTACAAAAAGTAACTTATAGGACCTATATAGGCGTTTTGATCCTTCCAATCAATGCAATTTTGTTCTATTACAATAATATTCCACAAATCATACCGCTTGTAATCATTGGTATATCGCTGTGTATTAGTGTATACTCTTACTTTATTTCAATTAAAACATATCAAAACGTAATTATCGGTAAGTTATTTTATTTTATTTTGTATCTTTGCGCTCTTGAAATAGCCCCTTATTATTTTCTATATTATTGGATAACAAAAGGGAGTGCTTAGAAAATGTTTATAATATGAAAGTGAAAACAATTTTGGTGTCACAGCCTGAACCTAAAGTGGAGAATTCTCCTTACTTTGAGCTCCAACAAAAACACAAAATAAAAATTGATTTCAGACCATTTATTCATGTGGAAGGGGTTAGCGCAAAAGAGATTCGATTGCAAAAAATCGATCTTAATCATTACACTGCGATCATTTTAACAAGTCGAAATGCTGTAGATCATTTTTTTAGAGTTGCTGATGAAATGCGTTACAAAGTTCCTGAAGGATTGAAGTATTTTTGTCAATCTGAAGCTGTTGCGTTTTACCTTCAAAAGTATGTTGTGTACAGAAAACGTAAAATTTACGTTGGAGCAAAAGATTTTGCAGATTTATCTCCGCTTATTAAGAAGTACAAAGACGAGAAATTCTTACTTCCTGCATCTGATCAATTAAATGCAGATGCGCCTGTAACATTAAACAATCTTAAAGTAGATTGGGCACAAGCTATTTTTTACAGAACTGTAATGAGTGATTTATCTGACTTAGCTGATGTTTATTATGACGTTTTAGCTTTTTTCAGCCCAACCGGAATTAAATCTTTGTTTAAGAATTTCCCAGATTTCAAACAAAATGATACCAGAATCGCGGTATTTGGAAGCACAACTCAGAAAGAGGCTTTAGATCATGGTTTAAGAATCGATATTCTTGCTCCAACTCCTGAAACTCCTTCTATGACAATGGCTTTAGAAAAATACGTTGCCGAGGCAAACAAAGGAAAATAAAACCTTCAAAAATATACAATTTTTAAAATCCAAATTCCAACTTAATCACTTGGGTTTTGGATTTTTTTCTTTTTAATACCCGTGGTTGAAACCAAAGGCTATATTTTGAATTTGACACAAAACTTCAGGATAAAATTGGAATTTGGAATTTCTCCCGAGGCTTCGGGATTGGAATTTTCTTTTTTATTAGCCTTCCACGGTTGAAACCGCGGGCTATGTTTTTGGAATTTTGGATTCCTAAAACCCAACCCAAATTCTACATTCAATTTATATTCCATAGGAATATTTCATTGGTAGAATAAAATGGATTTGTTTCGTATGTGTCCTGTAGGGACACTTGTTTGCACGAAAAAATAAACCCTTCTCTAATCAAACGTTCCTACGGAACGTAAATTTATAATTCTAATTTAGTTCTACCGACGAGACATTCCTATGGAATGAATTATATCTGATTAACAATATCCCAATTGTGAAATCGAATTGTATCCCTGGTTGAAACAATGGGCTATATTTTGAATTTGATACAAAGCTCCAGGAAAAAATTGGAATTTGGAATTTCTCCCGAAGCTTCGGTATTGGAATTTTCTTTTTTATTAGCCTTCCACGGTTGAAACCGCGGGCTATGTTTTTGGAATTTTGGATTCCTAAAACCCAACCCAAATTCTACATTCAATTTATATTCCATAGGAATATCTCATTGGTAGAATAAAATGGAAATGTTCGTACGTGTCCTGTAGGGACACTTGTTTGCACAAAAATATACACATTCTTTAATCAAACGTTCCTACGGAACGTAAATTTATAATTCTAATTTAGCTCTACCGACGAGACATTCCTATGGAATGAATTGTATCTGATTAACGATATCCCAATTGTGAAATCGAATTGTATCCCTGGTTGAAACAATGGGCTATATTTTGAATTTGATACAAAGCTCCAGGAAAAAATTGGAATTTGGAATTTCTCCCGAAGCTTCGGGATTGGAATTTTATTTTTCATTAGCTTTCCACGGTTGAAACCGCGGGCTATGTTTTTGGAATTTTGGATTCCTAAAACCCAACTCCAATTCTACATTCAATTTATATTCCATAGGAATATTTCATTGGTAGAATAAAATGGATTTGTTTCGTACGTGTCCTGTAGGGACACTTGTTTGCACGAAAAAATAAACCCTTCTCTTATCAAACGTTCCTACGGAACGTAAATTTATAATTCTAATTTAGTTCTACCGAGGAGACATTCCTATGGAATGAATTATATCTAATTAACAATATCCCAATTGTGAAATTGAATTGTGTACCCGTGATTGAAACCATGGGCTATATTCTTAGAACTGGATTCGAAGCTTCCGAATAAATATTGGAATTTGGAATTTTATTTTTCACTCCTCCCAAGGTTGAAACCGCGGGCTATGTTTTGAATTTGATACAAAGTTTCAGGATAAAATTGAAATTTGGAATTTCCCCCAAGGCTTCGTGATTGGAATTTTCTTTTTCACTAGCCTCCCACGGTTGAAACCATGGACTATATTTTGAATTTGATACAAAGCTTCAGGATAAAATTGGAATTTGGAATTTCTCCCGAGGCTTTGGGATTGGAATTTAAATTCTCAAAATTTGGAATTTTCTTTTTCACAGCATTTTAACTACATTTGATTTCTATTCTAAACCCAAATCACAATAAATAGTTTCAAATTATAAGTTATGAAAATCAACTCCCTCTTAATTGAAATTGACGGTATCGACAAGGAAATCCTTCGTTACTTGATGGAAGATGCCCGAAAGCCAATTTTGCAGATTGCCAATAAAATCGGAATTTCCGGCGCCGCAATTCATCAGCGATTAAAAAAACTAGAACAATCCGGCGTTATTTCAGGATCTAAATTTACCGTTAATCCAAAAGTTTTGGGTTACAACACCATGGCATTTGTCGGTGTATACCTAGACAAAGCTTCCCGAAATTCTGAAGCCGTTAAAGATTTAAAAAAAATTCCCGAAGTCTTAGAATGTCATTATACAACAGGAAACTGGTCTGTATTAATTAAAATCATCTGTCGCGACAACGAACATTTGATGCAGCTTTTAAATACAAAAATTCAAGCTATAGAAGGGGTTTCAAGAACAGAGACTTTTATTTCGCTGGATCAGCAAATAGATAGACAAATTCAGCTTTAGAAAAAGAAAATTCTAATCCCGAAGCGTCGAGAGAAATTCCAAATTCAAATTAAAACTTGAACTTATAAATTCATGCTAAACATTCGATCTGAATACAAAACGTTATTCTTTTTTATAACCTATTTCATTATAACTTTTATTTGCACCAAAATTGACCCTGGTGGCCCTTGCGCACCTGGAACTGGAGCATTTCTTTTTTTTCTTGCCATCCCAATAAGCGTAATTTACACTTTAGCTCTTTTTTACAAATTATATAAATCTGAAGACAAACAATATCTTAATTCCATTTATACTCTTGCAGGACTTTGGATTTTACTTTTTCTTTTATTAAAATTAAATGAATAGCAATAAAATAATAAACCCGACAAGTTTTTTAACCTGTCGGGTTTATTATTTAATTTCCAGCTTTGGAATTTGGAGTTTAAAAAATTGGAATTTCTAAATCTTTAGTTCCTCCTGCTTCCAGAATAAATTGAGATATAGTACAACAACGTTGCTATAGAACCAATTGCAGCAACCACATATGTTCTTGCTGCCCATTTTAAAGCATCTTTTGCACCCGCTTGCTCTTCTTGTGTGAGCATATGTTTATTTTCCAACCAAGCCAAAGCACGATTACTTGCATCATACTCTACTGGAAGTGTAATAACCGAAAACAAAGTTGTAGCTGCAAAAATGATAATTCCTACCAATAATAATTGAGGAAAAACTTTAATCATAAGAATTCCAGCAATTAAAATCCATTGTACATAATTCGAAGCGACACTTACAATCGGTACTAATTTCGAACGCATTGTAAGCCATTCGTAACCAATTGCATGCTGCACGGCGTGACCACATTCGTGTGCTGCAACCGCAGCTGCAGCTGCATTACGGTGGTTATAAACTGCTTCACTTAAATTTACTGTTTTATCTGAAGGATTATAATGATCTGTTAACTGGCCTGGTGTCGAAATAACACGTACATCTGTAATTCCGTTATCGGCAAGCATTTTTTCGGCAATTTCGGCGCCGCTCATACCGTTTCTTAATTGTAATTTTGAATACAATTCGAATTTACTCTTCAATTGAGAGCTTACCAGCCAGCTGAACAACATTATAGCTCCAGCAATAATTAGATATCCAGATCCCATATTTCTTTTGTTTTTTTTTGATTTAATATTTAAAGTTACAAAACAAACAGCAAAATACGAACCAATTTAACAAAATGTCATTTTGGCATTTTTATGTCCATTTTGTCTCAATTCAACATATTGTTCTTGAGCAGGAAAGCAATTAATTCTGCTACATTTTTCATTTTATATTTCTGAAGGATATTGCGTCGGTGTGTTTGTACGGTTAAAAAACTCAAAAACAAATCGTCTGCAATTTCCTGAGTCGATTTTCCCTGCGAAAGCAATAAAGCAATATCACGTTCCCTCCTGCTTAGAGCAGGAATACGTTCCAAATCTTCAGACAAGGGCTGACTGATGATCGTTTTTACTTCTTCGCTAAAAACAATTTCGCCCTCAATAGCTTTGTAAATGCAGTTTTTAAATTCATCAAAAGAAGCATTTTTTAAAATATAACCATTTCCGCCATTCTGAATAAACTGCATCACCAAACTCCTTTCAGATTGACTGCTCATGCCGATAATAACAATTTTAGGATGCTTTTGCTTAATCGTTTTACATAAATCAACTCCATTTATTACCGGCAGGAAAATATCCATTAAAATTAGATCGACTTTATTATCTTCTATATATTCTAAAAGCTTTATACCCGATTCAAATTTTTCTACGATTTTTATAGTATCCAATTCCGATAATAATCCCGCTATTCCCGAAATCACAATTGGATGATCGTCTACAATTACTGTTTTATATGTCATTTTTATAGTCTGTAGTTATATCTTCAACTCAATATAAGTTGAAGTTCCTTTATTTATAACCGAATCTATTTCTAATTTACCATTTAGAAATGCAACACGGTTTTTTATATTTCTGAGTCCCATGCCTTCTCGTTTTTCGGCATGTTTTACATTAAATCCAACGCCGTTATCTTCTACAGTGATAAAAAAAACATCTTTATTCTGCGAACAGGAAACCAAAATCTGCGATGCTTTTGCATATTTCAAAGAGTTATTTAAAAGTTCCTGAATAATTCTGTAAATCATTATTTCAAGATGTTGCGGCAGTTTTGCTTTTTTAATTAAATACTGAAATTCCACCGTAGTTTCTGAATTGGAATGCGAGACACACAAATCTTTTAATGCATGTTCAAGTCCCAGTTTCATTAAACTTTCGGGCATTAAATTTTGAGAGATATTACGAAGTTCTTTGATCGAATCGTTGAGCATCTCATTAATATTGGGCCTGTTTTCCTGATTTTCGCGATCTGCAAGGTTCAAATGCATTTTTAGACCAGAAAGCATACTTCCTAATCCGTCATGGAGATCTCTTGCGATTCTTTTTCTTTCGATTTCTTCACCTTGAATCAACGCATTTGAAATAGAAAGCTTCTGCTGATTTTCTAGTGCATTTAATTCTTGCTGCAGATTCACCTCTTTCTGAAAACTTAATTTCTTTTGATAATTACTGTAAAGCCATAAAAACAAAACGGTTAAAAACAATAGAAATGAAAGCACCGCAAAAAGCATTGAATTTAATCGGTTATTATTGACTTGTAAAACTGCCTTTTCATTCTCGGACTGCAGCAAGGAAATCTTTTTCTCGCTTTCCGCCTTCTTGTATTTTGCTTCTAGTTCTACAATTTCGTTTTTTAAATTGGCATCGTTTAAACTATCATTTATAACATTGTATTTATGCGAATAAAAATAGGCTTTGGAATATTCTTTTGTCGCATTATAAACTTTAGACAATTCTTTGTAGTAATTCTTCTTGTCGATAATAAATGGAGTGTTTTTTACTAAATATTCCAAATTGGCTTTTGCTTTATCGTAATTTTTGAGTTTAAAAAGCACTTCATATTCCGCAAATTTCAATCGGTTTAATGCGATGAAATTACTGTGTTTTGCGGCCGAAATGATTCCTTTTTCAAAACTAATAAGCGCTTCGCTGTGCTTATTCTGTCTGGCAAAATAAAGTCCTTCTGAATAGAAATAAGAATCATTTAAATTGGACTCTGGATATTTTTTTAAAATTAAAAAAGCTTTATCCAAAATACTTTTTGCATCATAAAAATGCTTGAGTTCTACTAAATTCTCGGCATTAATAATATAAGTTTCCATTTTGGACTCTCCCAGCGTTGCCGATTTTTTAGTGGTATTTTCGATATATTTCTGGGCTTGATCCAGATATTCCGCCGCTTTTTCCCTTTCGCCATTATTCATAAAAATAATAGCAACCGCTTTATTCAAACCACTGATTAATTCAAAATCGCCACTTCGTTTAGCAATAGGAATTGCTTCATTTACCAGCAATCGCATATACCCATTTTCATTATTCTTCCGTTGCTGCATAATACCGTAATTCTGAAGTATAACAGCCCGAAGTTTGTAGGCTTCTTTGTAACGGTATTTTTTAAGTTTTTCATTGGCTTCTAACAAAGCTTTTTCAAAACCATCTAAATCACCTTTTTCAACAAAACTATAAGCGTTATAATAAAGAGATGCATCTTTTAAGAATGGAGATTTTACTTTTAATCGATTTCCTTGTTCCAGATATTCCTTAGAACTTTTTGCATCCTGAACCATTAAAAACAATTTGGACAATCGGAAACTATTCAAACTTTTAATACTATCCGACTTTACATTTTTTGTCAACTTAACAATACTGTCAATGTAAACGGTATCATCATCTAATGAAAGAATGACCTGAGAATAGGAAACAATTGAAAAAGATAAACAAAATAAAAAGGCGTAGATTTTCTTCATAAATGGGGGGCATTTACTCAAAGTTATTAAAGCTTAATGACTTTCGAAAAAAAAATAACCTTTTTTACCTGATATCAGGTAAAAAAAAATACATTTTATCAGGTATTGATATCTATTTAGTAAGGGTCTAATTTTGTTTAACTATGAATTTTAATTAAAGAATTTTATTATGAAATCGATTTTAAAAACTTTAGCAATTGTATTGACTCTTGCTTTTACAGCAGTTTCTTGCAGCAGCGACAACGACGATAATGGATCAGGAAGCGGTTCAAGAGACGTGAAATATGAAATAACTGGAAATTATACTGGAAAAACATCTGCTACTTATTTTGAAAAAGGCGGAAATGCTTTAAACGAAGACATTACCAGCCTTCCTTGGACTAAAGAGTTTACTGCAGAAGCAAAATCTTTAGGAGCAACATTAAGCGCTAGTGGATACGGAGGTTCTGCAGGACAAACACTAACTGGAAAAATTTACATTGGCGGAAAATTAGAAAATGAATTAACTGCAACAGCAAACAGTGAAGGAATTATCGTATTATCGCTTACACCTTATGTTTTCCCACAATAAATCTTAGTATTAGAATTTAAATTTTTGTTTTTGGTAAAAGTAAAGCTTCGCAATTTTGCGAAGCTTCTTTTTTATAACTCTAACTGATTGTTGATTTCTTCAAACTTTGCAATCAGACTGTTTATTTTTTCCTGGTGTTTTTTAACTTGTTTCGGACGAATATAAAACCAGTTAAAACCAATCCAAAGCAGCGTAACACCATAGGCAATCAAAGCATATAAAACAGTCATTCTGGAAGCATATTCATACATGTACAAGCAGATTCCCACCATCAGCAGTACAAAATACCAGCTTAATACTGTGGACTGCATAAAATTCTGTTTCTTTTTAATCTCAATCAATTGCTGTAAATATTCGTGATTGGTTTGATCGGTATCTATATTTTTATATTTATTCATTAGTTTGTTATAAAAAAATAAATAAAACGCCATGGACAAGATTGCCAAAACGATTCCGATTTTTGTCGAAATAAACTGAGGCTGAAAATAACACCAAATAAAAATAATAAATACAGAGGTTATTGAAAGCAGAATATTAGTAACCCATAAGCCGCGAACTGCCGATTTTTTAAACTGTCTTAATCTCGCCATCAAATCTTCGATATTAGGCTGACTTACGGTTTGTTTTTTCCATAAATCTTTGAAGTCTATATTATTGTTGTCCATTTTCTTTAAATTTTTGAGTCAATTTTTCTTTAATTCTGTGAATTTTCACTCTTACATTTGCTTCAGAAAGTCCCACGATTTTGGCAATTTCTGACTGTCTTACATCTTCTAATTCCAGCGAAATAATGATACGTTCCGTTTCTGGTAATGCAGCAATACATTTGTATAAAAACTGAATTTGAGGTTCTAATGAAATTTGCTTTTCTTCTGAAAGGTGAACAGGCAGATCTGATTTCGGAAAACGTTTTTGTTTTTCAATCTGTTTCAAGCAATTGTTAGAAGCAATTCTGAAAATCCAGGTTCCAATAGAAGATTCATTCCTAAAAGTTTCCAGCTTCTGCCAGACAATTATAAACGTTTCCTGGGTTAAATCCTGCGCTGCATCATAATCGTTTACAAAACCCATGCAAAGCCTGAAAATCCGTTCCCAATATGTTTTATAGATATCTTCGAATTCCATTTTAAGATTTTATAAAATTATTTAATTGTGCCAAATACCATTCTTTATCGTCATACATTATAAAATGCAAACCTTTACCCGCATATTGAAATTTAGCTGTTTTCAGCTTTTCATACTGCCCTTCAATTGCCGGTTTTAAATTTATAAAATAAGATTCTAATAAAATTAATGAAGGACATTTTATAGTCGCAATTCTTTCTCTTAAATCAACATTAAAGAAATCACAATATACTTCTGAGAAAGTTTTACGATCAGATTTTACACTCCAGTCCACAACCATTTCTAGTTTTGAAGTATCTTGCAAAAGTCTTGGCATGGTTTGTTTCTGCATATCATAAAACTGCGTTTCGTTCATCGCTGCCATTTGAGTTACCATCGGAGAACAGTCATTATTTTCTTTTGATTTAAAAGAAGGATCACTCAAAGCTGCCAAACACGGAAGTGCGTCTACAACGACTATTTTACCAATTAATTCCGGATAATCTGAAGCGATTGCCAATGCAAGTCCGCCGCCCATACTGTGGCCAACCAGAATTGGTTTTTCGATTTTATTGTCTTTGATATAATTGGCGATTCCCGCTTTCCAATTTTCAAAAGAAGGATTTGGCTGTGGTTTTACTCCGGCAAATCCGGCCATTGTAAGCGTATAACAAGTAAAATCTTTTTCGAATGCCGCTTTGGTGTCGTTCCAAACATCTCCTGAAGAAGCAAATCCAGGAATGAATATAATGGATTGTTTTCCTTTTCCTGTTTTAATTACTTCGAAAGGATATGATTTTGTTTGTGCAAAAACATTGATACATAATGCAGAAAATAAAAGGGCGATAATTAAAATATACTTTTTCATTTTTTAATAGTTTTAAGTTGTTAATTTAATCGGATCCGCCCTTTGGATACGAGAACTATTAAAATGTTACAACGGAAATGAAAATTTCAATAAAAAAAATCCAAATTCCAATTATGGGGAGGGAAATTCCAATCCCGAAGCCTGGGATAAATTCCAAATTCCAATATGGTGAGGAAAATTCCAATCCCGAAGCCTCGGGATAAATTCCAAATTCCAATTTGAATTCGGGGCGAAAAAGTCAAAGAAATAACGCAATCTCGTCAATCCTGACGGAGGAAGGATCGCACTAGAAGCTCGACAAAGAAAATCTACAGCCATAGTTTTGTCATCCTGAGGAACGAAGGATCACACTAGGAACTCAATAAAGTAATTCCGTAAAGTAAAACAGCCAATCTTTGTCGATCCCCGCGTGTGATCCTTCGTTTCTCAGGATGACAGACTGGAATTAAAAAAATCCCAAATTCCAATTGTGGGGAGGGAAATTCCAATTAAAAAAAATCCAAATTCCAATTTGAATTCGTGGCGGAAAAAGTCAAAGAAATACCGCAATCTTGTTATCCTGACGAAGGAAGGATCACACTAGAAGCTCGACAAAGAAATCTACAGCCATAGTTTTGTCATCCTGAGGAACGAAGGATCACACTGGAAACTCAATAAATTAATTCCGTAAAGTAAAACAGCCAATCTTTGTCGATCCACGAGTGTGATCCTTCGTTCCTCAGGATGACAAACTGGAAGTAAAAAAATTCCAAATTCCAATTATGGAGAGGGAAATTCCAATCCCGAAGCCTCGGGATAAATTATAAATTCCAAATTCCAATTTTACGATTGGGGTTTGGGATTTTTTTTGTGCAGTTGTCATCCTGAGCGAAGTCGAAGGACTTTTGCATTATTAAAG
>NZ_MRCQ01000018.1 GCF_002304005.1 Flavobacterium sp. ACN6
GAGGTTCTGAGGTTCTGAGGTTCTGAGGTTCTGAGGTTCTGAGGTTCTGAGGTTCTGAGGTTCTGAGGTTCTGAGGTTCTGAGGTTCTGAGGTTCTGAGGTTCTGAGGTTCTGAGGTTCTGAGGTTCTGAGGTTCAAATTAAAAGTCTACGCCTTTTAATTTATAATTTTTAATTTTTAATTCTCTCTACAAAGCAGTTCTTAAAATGTCAGGCTGAGCGAAGTCGAAGCCCATTTCTAAGAGCAAAAAATCTAAAATCAATCCCAAAGATTCGGGACTAAAATCAGTAATCATAAACGCTTGCGTATATACAAACAAATGCTTATTTTTAGTACTTGAACTATGCCGTTATGACAGAAATAGATATTGAAAAAGAAAATAAAGCTATTGCACAGGAATACAAGGAATTACTTCGAATAAGTTACCAAACTTTAAGTCCAACCGATAAAAAATTAATTCGAAAAGCTTTTGATGTTGCTGTTGATGCTCATAAAGAGCAGAGACGTAAGTCGGGAGAAGCGTATATCTTTCATCCTATTGCAGTTGCAAAAATTGTTGCCTCAGAAATTGGTCTGGGAGCGACCTCTATCGCCGCGGCCTTACTACACGATGTTGTAGAAGATACTCCAATTACAGTTGAAGATATTGAGCGATTATTTAATCCGAAAGTAGCGCAGTTGGTAGAAGGTCTTACGAAGATTTCGCTAGTTCAAAAAGACTTAAATGCTTCAATGCAGGCTGAAAATTTCAGAAAAATGATTCTGACATTGAATGATGATGTCCGTGTAATTCTGATCAAACTTGCCGATCGTCTTCATAATATGCAGACAATGGACTCGATGGCGGAATATAAGCAGACTAAAATTGCATCTGAAACTTTATACATTTATGCTCCTTTAGCCCACCGCCTCGGACTTTATAATATTAAAACTAAATTAGAAGATTTAGGATTAAAATATACGGAACCTGCAGTTTACAATGACATTGTAAGCAAAATTCGAGAAACTAAAGAAGAGCAAGACGCTTATATCAAAGATATTTCAGATGTCTTGAAAAAATCTTTAGACAATGAAGGCATTGATTATATCATCAAAGGCAGACCAAAATCTATTTATTCTATCCGCAGAAAAATGCGTGCGCAAAATGTAAGTTTTGACGAAGTGTACGATAAATTTGCGCTAAGAATTGTCTATAAATCTGATGCTCACGATGAAAAATTTGTAGCATGGAAAATATATTCCATCGTAACTGACCACTACAGACCAAGTCCGAGCCGTCTTCGTGATTGGATTTCATCTCCAAAATCAACTGGTTATGAAGCACTTCACATTACAGTAATGGGACCAAAAGGACGGTGGGTTGAAGTTCAGGTGCGAAGTGAACGTATGGACGAAATTGCCGAAAAAGGCTATGCAGCACATTATAAATATAAAAACGGTGCAACCGAAGAAAGCGGTCTGGACACTTGGCTGAATTTACTTCGCGAAGCTTTAGAAAATCAGGAAACCAATGCGGTTGATTTTGTAGAAGATTTTAAAATGAATTTATATTCAAAAGAAATCTTCGTTTTTACACCAAAAGGTGAAATTAAATCGCTTCCAAAAGGTGCTACTTCATTAGATTTTGCTTTTAGTATTCATTCTGAAATCGGAATTAAAACCAGAGGAACTCGTGTAAACGGACGTTTGGTACCGTTAAATCACGAACTTAAAAGTGGTGATCAGGTTGAAATTATTACATCTGCTAACCAAAAACCAACTGTAAACTGGTTAGAATATGTAACGACATCGCGTGCGAAAAATAAAATTAAAAACGTTCTTAACGAGAATACTAAAAAGATTGCAGAAGAAGGAAAAGAATTACTTACGAGAAAATTAAAACACTTAAAAGTAAATATCAACGAACAGGTTATTAATGAATTAGTAAACTTCTTCAAACTAAAAACAAGTTTAGATTTATTTTACAGAGTCGGAATTGGAGCAATTGAAAATCAGCAGTTAAAAGATTATGCTGCGCAGAAAAGCAATTCGTTTATCAATTTCTTTAAAAATAAAATTAAACGAAATAAAGATACCGCTGCAGAGGATATTCATAAACCAGTTATCAGCAGCAATTATGACATGCTGGTTTTTGGAACCGAACATGATAAACTGGATTACAAACTTTCGCAATGCTGCAACCCGATTCCAGGTGATGATGTTTTTGGTTTTGTCACGATTAATGAGGGAATCAAAGTGCATAAAAAAGACTGTCCGAATGCAATTGGAATGCAGTCTAACTATGCATACCGAATCATGAGCGCCAAATGGATCGACTCTTCGCAGGAAGAATTCAAGGCGATTATCAATATTACGGGAATGGATGTTTTAGGACTTACCAACCAATTGACAAGGGTAATTTCGAATAATATGAGTGTGAATATTCAGAGTATTTCGTTAAGCACAGATGCTGGAATTTTTCATGGTCAAATTGCTGTAATTGTAAAAAATAACACCATTTTGAAGAAAATGATTAATGCGATTAAGAAAATTGACGGGGTCGATAAAGTGACGCGAGAATACAGAACCTAACTTTTTAACCTATCTATAAGGGTTTTATAACTAAACTTTAAACCCGAAACTTTTATTGATTAAAAATAAAAAATTATCTTTGCCGGATATGACACTCATTTCAACTGACAACACTAGAAATCAAGAAATTGTAAAAAACGTTTTTACAATGTATCTTGAACAAAAAGGGCATCGCAAAACTCCTGAGCGTTATGCTATACTTCAGGAAATTTACGACAGCGAGGAACATTTTGACATCGAAAATTTGTATATCAAAATGAAAAACAAAAACTATCGCGTGAGTAGGGCTACTTTATACAACACGATCGAGTTATTGTTGGACTGCGCTTTGGTTAGAAAACATCAATTTGGACAAAATCAAGCTTACTACGAAAAATCATACTTTGATAAACAGCACGATCATATTATCATGACTGATTCTGGAGAAGTAATTGAATTTTGTGATCCAAGAATTCAAACCATCAAAAAGACAATCGAAGAAATTTTCGATATTGAAATTACAAATCATTCGCTTTATTTCTACGGAAACAAAAAGCAAAATTCATAGTCTAAAAAAAGGCTTTTCAGAAAAAACAAAAAAAAGAAAATTAACTACATAATCAGTAGGACAACTTAGATTGTCCCAACGCAAATTAAAAACAGAATGACCGTAGATTTATTACTAGGATTACAATGGGGAGATGAAGGTAAAGGAAAAATTGTTGACGTTCTTACCTCAAATTATGATATTATTGCACGTTTTCAAGGAGGACCAAATGCAGGACATACATTAGAATTTGACGGAATCAAACACGTACTTAGAACAATTCCTTCTGGAATTTTTCATAAAAATTCAGTAAATATTATCGGAAATGGTGTTGTAATTGACCCAGTAGTTTTTCAAAAAGAAATTGAAGGTTTAGAGAAATTTAACCTTGATATCAAAAGTAAATTAATCATTTCTAGAAAAGCGCATTTAATTTTACCAACGCACCGTTTGCTTGACGCAGCTTCTGAAGCATCAAAAGGAAAAGCAAAAATTGGTTCTACTCTTAAAGGAATTGGACCAACTTACATGGACAAAACTGGTAGAAATGGTTTACGTGTTGGTGATATCGAATTGGAAGATTTCAAAGAAAGATACAGAGCATTGGCAGACAAGCATGAAGCTATGATTGCTTTTTACGATGTTAATATTCAATATAATTTAGCTGAACTTGAAAAAGAATTTTTCGAAGCTATTGAAGAATTGAAAAAATTAGATTTCATTGACAGTGAAGAATACATGCACCAAGCTCAAAAAGCAGGTAAATCTATTCTTTGTGAAGGTGCGCAAGGATCTTTATTAGATGTTGATTTCGGAACTTATCCTTTCGTAACTTCATCAAATACTACTGCAGCTGGAGCTTGTACAGGTTTAGGAATTGCTCCTAACAAAATCAAAGAGGTTTACGGAATTTTCAAAGCTTACGTTACACGTGTAGGAAGCGGACCTTTCCCAACTGAACTTTTTGACGAAGTTGGCGCAACAATGGCAAGAGTTGGTAACGAATTTGGATCTGTAACAGGAAGACAAAGACGTTGCGGATGGTTAGATTTAGTAGCTTTAAAATATGCTGTGCAGGTAAATGGAGTTACGCAATTAATGATGATGAAAGGTGATGTACTTTCTGGTTTCGAAACTTTAAAAGTTTGTACAGAATACAATTATAAAGGACAAAACATTTCTCACTTCCCTTATAACATTGAACCAGAAAATGTTACTCCGGTTTACAAAGAATTTAAAGGATGGAAACAAGATTTAACTGGATTGACAACTTACGATCAATTACCAATTGAGCTTAAAGAATATATTGAATTTATTGAGAAAGAAATCGAAGTGCCAATCAAAATTGTATCGGTTGGACCAGACAGAAAGCAAACAATAACAAAATAATACATTTAAACGCTCTGATAATCAGAGCGTTTTTTTTTATGAAACTATTTCCAAAATGAGAAAAAATCCAGAAATTGAAATTACAGATACCAAATTGCTATCAGACAATTGGTACGTATTAAACAAAGTTACTTTTAACTATACAAAGGAAAACGAAAAAAAAGAATCGCATATTCGTGAGGTATACGACCGCGGCAACGGCGCAGGAATTTTGTTATACAATACTGCGAAAAAAACGGTTATACTAACCAGACAATTTCGCCTGCCGACTTATCTTAACGGAAATAAAACCGGAATGATGATTGAGGTTTGTGCAGGACTTCTAGATAAAGACAATGCAGAACAGGCTATTATTCGCGAAACAGAAGAAGAAACTGGATACCGCTTAAAAAAGGTTCAGAAAGTAATCGAAACTTACATGTCGCCAGGATCTGTAACTGAAATTTTATATCTCTTTATTGGAGAATATGATGAAAGCATGAAAGTAAGCTCTGGCGGCGGATTGGACGCTGAACAAGAAAATATTGAAGTTTTAGAATATACTTTTGATGAAGCTTACAATATGATTGAATCTGGTGAAATTACAGATGCTAAGACTATTTTATTGCTGCAGCATGCAAAAATAAAAGGTTTGATTTAGTAAGCCTCAAAATCATGTTTCACAACGCTCAAAATAAAACATCTATTTGGAAGCAATTCGCAGAAGATACTAACGGTACTTTCATAAAAGGATATTCTTCGTATTCAGATTCTGTAAAGATTGGACACAAAAACTGGAATCTAGTCTTTGATAACTTCACACTTTGGTCTGGAAAATATAGCACAGAAATGACCAGAATTATTGTTCCAATTACTTTAAAAGATAATTTTAAGTTTGAAATATATTCAGAAGGATTCATTCGTAAAGTAGGAAAAATATTTGGAGCTCAAGATATTGAAATTGGTATAGCAAAATTCGACAAATCATTTACTATTAAAAGTAATAATGAATTCAAAATAAAATCATTACTACGAAATAGCACAATTCGTAATTTGCTTTTAAAACAAAAAGACGTTAATATTCAAATATCAGATCAAAAAGGAATTTGGGAACAAAAAATGCCTGAAGACGAATTTGAATTATCTTACTATGCAAATGAAAAAATTAATGATTTACAAATACTAAAGCAACTACTTGAACTTTTTCAATTATTTTTAGACGAGTTAGTTCAAATAAATACAATTTATAAATGAAAATCAGACAAACTATTCAAAAAATTATGTAACCCTTTTTAGCTATCACATTTATAACTTTACTATCATAAAAATACGACCTATGAGAAAGTTATATTACACAGCAAACGCCTTACTTATATTGATGCTAACTTTAGCAGTTTCTTGCAAAAAAAGCGATACAATCAATCTAACTGAAAATAAAACTACCAAAAAAGCAATTGAATATAAGAAACCAGAATCTGCTGTTTCTTATCAAATTCAAAAAACGAAAGAATGGCTGAAAACAAATGAAGCCGACAGCAGCAAAAGCAAAATGGATATTATTTATGCCTTAAACAGAACTGATAAAGCAAATTTCAAAAAACTTGATTCTGTTGTTATTCCAGCAGATTTTACTGGTGATTTGGTTTATTATCTTCCGTTTCCATTGCATGTTGCAGCTTTGCAGGAAGTTTCAAAAATTATCATTTTTTCCTATCCAACACAAACTTTTGCGGCTTACGAAAATGGCGAATTAGTTTATACAGGACCAACAAACATGGGTAGAAAAAAAGATCCTACTCCAACTGGATTATTTTTTACCAATTGGAAAGCAGAACAAACAACCAGCACGTTTAATGACGAGTGGGATTTAAAATGGAATTTTAATATCGAAAATAAACTTGGTGTTGGTTTCCATCAATATGAATTACCAGGATATCCTGCGTCTCATTCTTGTTTAAGATTATTAGAAAAAGATGCTAAATATTTGTACAAGTTTGCAGATGAATGGATTTTAAAAGACAAAGAAAATGTGAAAGTAAAAGGAACTCCGGTAGTTGTGTTTGGAAGTTACGATTTTGACGGTCCAAAGCCTTGGTTGAAATTAGCATCAGATCCTGAAGCCTTAAATATATCGGAGTCTGAAATTGAAACACAGACAAAACCATATCTAAAAGAGATTTTAGAAAATCAAAATCTTAGAGAAGCCGAGCCAACAAAGACTTTGTAAAATATACTATAAGTACAAAATCAGCTGAAACGATTTAATATTGTTTCAGCTTTTTTTGTGCTATAAAATAGAGATATGCATAAAGATTTGGCTGAAGCCTTTTCCTCTTCTTTTCCATAACCTCCAGCTATAGCTGGAGGCAATTCAAATACATAAATTTGAAATTGCAGATAGTAAAAGTACAATCACCAACAAGTAAAAAACACCAACCACCAACCACAAACCATCAGCCAACAACCAAAAACCACAAACCAAAAACCATAAACCATCAACCATAAACCATCAACCATAAACCATCAACCATAAACCATTAACCATTAACCATTAAATCTTAGCATCTTAGTACCTCAGAATCTTAGAACCTCAAAAAAACATAACTAAGCGATCGTTCATTTATTATTTATTTATATCTTTGTAACATAATTAACGAAATTATGAGAACAAGAGATACTAATAAAGAAGAAATTGTAAAGCAAAAAGCAATCGAAATGATTGTTTCACAAGGCGTCGAAGGCTTTGGAATGAATCGGCTGGCAAAAGAATGCGGTGTATCTGTAGCAACACTTTACATTTACTATTCAGACAAAGAAGATCTAATTCGTAAGATTGGAATTGAAATAGGCCGTAACTTTTTTGATAAAATGCTTGACGGATTCTCTTCTGAAATGTCTTTTAAAGACGGATTACGAAATCAATGGGAAAATCGTATTTATTTCATGCTCCATTTTACCTTGGAAGCTACTTGTTTTGAGCTCTTGAAACATTCTAGTTATGGTGATGCAATTGTAGAGGAAATTACAGGCGATTTTAAACAAACGATGTCACAGTTTATGCTTTCGTCAATTGAGAAAAAAGAACTGATTCCAGTCACTTTTGAAGTATTTTGGAGTATTGCTTATGGCTCGCTTTATTCTCTTTTAGAACTTCACAGAGAAGGAAAATCCATGTCAGGAAAACCTTTTAAGTTTAATGATGATCTTAAAAATGAAGCTTTTAATTTGGTTTTAAAGGCGCTTACTCCTTAAGACAATGGTAATGGCAAAATTCAATATCAATATCAATTTTAAATTTTAATTTTAGTAAAATGAAAAATTCAATTATAGAAAATAAAAAAATAGTGATAATCGGCGGTGGTCCCGTGGGACTTACAACGGCTCGAATTTTACAAATAAATGGTGTGGATGTAACGGTTTACGAAAGAGAGATAAATGCTCAAGCTCGAACTTCGGGAGGAACTCTTGACATTCACTCAGATTCTGGTCAATATGCGATTCAAAAAGCGGGTTTGATGGAGGAGTTTCGCAAATACGCACGACCAACCGGCGAAAAAATGGCAGATATTGACGGAAATATTACTTCTGATGAAATGCCAGATGAAAGCAATGCTTTTTCCCGCCCAGAAATTGACCGCAATGATTTAAGAAAAATCATGCTGGATAATCTGGAGGAAAATACAGTTGTTTGGGACAGTCAGTTAATTAATAATGAGAAAACTGAAGACCAATACTTTTTGGAATTCAAAAACGGCAAAACCACAGCTGCCGATTTTGTGATTGTAGCAAATGGCGGTAGATCTAATGCAAGAAAATTTGTAAGCGATCAAGAACCAAAACTTTCTGGAACTTATATCATTCAAGGAGAAATTAAGAATCCAGATCTAGATTATCCTGAATTCAAGCCCAAATACGGAAATGGAAATGTTATGGCAATGGGTGAACAAAAAATGTTTTACACGCATACTATGCGCGATGGTTCTGTTCATTTTGGAGTTTCTTTTAAAGCTGATGAAAACTGGATTTTAAATAACGAAATTGACTTTGAAAATGATCAGTCCGTAATTTCATTTTTAAACGAAACTTTTAAAAACTGGGGAGACGACTATCAAAAATTCTTTAAAGCCTCAACTGAATTCTCAGGTTTACCGTTAAGATTGTTTTCGCTAGAAGAATCTTGGAAAGAACATTCCAATATTACTCTTGTTGGTGATGCAGCACATTTAATGCCCCCTTTTGCAGGTGAAGGCGTAAACATGGGACTTTTCGACGCTTATCATTTAACCAAAAACCTAACCGACGGAAAATTTGAAACAATAGATGAAGCAATTGCTGATTATGAAAAAAAGATGTTTGGTTACGCATTAGAAGCACAGCGCATGACAAAAAAAATGGAAGATTTACTCCATTCTGATGTTGTTACTGAAGACATTTTAAACAGCCGATTTTAGTTAGAAATTAGATAAAACCCCAGCGGGGTAAAATATTTATAGAATTTCATTAAACAATTGAAAAAGCTCCAGCGGAGCGACATATATTAGATTAAAAATGTCGCTCCGCTGGAGCTCTGTATTATAAACGTATAATTTTATCTATAAATATTTTGCTTCTCCGAAGCTTACAAAGAAAATTAAAAATTATCTAGAATAATTTGGAGCTTCTTTAGTAATAGTTACATTATGAGGGTGACTTTCAGTGATTCCGCTTGACGTGATTCTAACAAAACGTCCAGATTCTTGTAAAGTAGGAATATCTTTTGAACCACAATATCCCATTCCTGCACGAAGTCCACCAATAAATTGAAGCATACTTTCGTTTAATTCTCCTTTGTAAGGAACACGACCAACAATTCCTTCTGGAACTAATTTTTTTACATCATCTTCAACATCTTGGAAATAACGATCTTTTGAACCAGTCTGCATTGCTTCAACAGACCCCATTCCGCGGTACGATTTGAATTTTCTTCCTTCAAAAATAATAGTTTCTCCTGGAGATTCTTTTGTTCCTGCTAGTAATGAACCTAACATTACACAGTCAGCACCTGCAGCGATTGCTTTAGGAATATCCCCTGTATAACGAATTCCACCATCAGCAATTACAGGAACACCAGTTCCTTTAATAGCAGCAGCAACTTCTAAAACTGCTGAAAATTGAGGAAAACCAACACCTGCAACAATACGTGTAGTACAAATAGAACCAGGTCCGATTCCAACTTTTACACCATCAGCACCATTTTCTACCAAATATTTAGCAGCTTCCGGCGTTGCAATGTTTCCAACAATTACATCAATTTGAGGGAATTTTGATTTTACTTCTTTTAATGTATTAACCACACCTTCTGTATGTCCGTGTGCTGTATCGATAATAATTGCGTCTACTCCGGCAGCAACTAAAGCTTCAGCTCTTTGAACTGCGTCTCCAGTAACTCCAATTGCAGCAGCAACTCTTAAACGTCCAAAAGAATCTTTATTTGCGATTGGTTTTTGAGTTAATTTTGTAATATCTCTAAACGTAATTAAACCAACTAATTCGTTTTTATCGTTTACAACTGGTAATTTTTCGATTTTATGACCTTGCAAAACAACTTCAGCCTGTTCTAAAGAAGTTCCTTCAGCAACAGTTACTAAGTCTTTACTCGTCATAACCTCAATGATTGGTCTTGCACCATTTTTCTCGAAACGTAAGTCACGATTGGTAACAATTCCTTTTAAGATTTTGTTTTCGTCAACGATTGGAATACCGCCAATTCCGAATTCTTTCATGGCGTTTTTAGCGTCTGCAATAGTAGAATTAAGTGGTAAAGTAACAGGATCGATAATCATTCCTGCTTCAGCACGCTTAACTTTTCGAACTTTTCCTGCTTGTTGTTCGATAGTCATATTTTTATGTAAAACACCTATTCCGCCCTCTTGCGCCATAGCGATTGCCATTGCACTTTCGGTAACAGTATCCATAGCAGCAGATACGATTGGAACGTTTAGTGTGATGTTTCTTGAGAATTTTGATTTGATACTCACTTCGCGGGGAAGCACATTCGAGTAGTTAGGTACTAATAATACATCGTCGTAAGTTAAACCTTCGCCGATAATCTTGGAGTTGTGTGCTATCATGTTGCAATTTCTAGTTGAATTGCGTGCAAATATAGTGAATAAATTGGAAACTTGAATACTAACTTATTCATAAATTTGACTTTACAAGAAAAAACTTACTTTCAAAATTCCAAATTTTAAATTCCAAACTTTAAGAAAATTCCAAATTTTTTAAATCCCAAATTCCAACTAATCTTAATCTTACTCTTTTAAAATTTCAAATTCCAATACAGTACCTGTATTTTATTGGAATTCGGAATTTAAAAAATTGAAGTTTTTACCTAATCTTCTTTACCCTCAAAAACAAAATTTATACCTATCTGAAATGCTGCACTGCTGGCTTTTGACAAATCTTTGTATTCAAGAATATTGTTTACTAAAGCATAAATATTGACCGGCCCAATCGTTCCTGCGAGTCCGAGTCCTATATTTTTGTTTGAAAATTTATCAAAAGTATAGGTAGCTTTTACATCTAATTTTCTAAAAATATTTCTTCGATAAAAAGCGGTCAAAGCAACCAAAGGATCTCTTGGCGTAGTCATCGCGAATACCTGTGCTCCTGCTGCGTTTTTATAGTATTTTTCGACCTTACCTCTGCAATTGCATTCGTCATCAGGACGTGCTTCTCCAAAGGAGTATTGAATGGAGGAATAAAATTTAGTGGGACGCCAAGTAGTATATTTATTGTAAAGTGTATTTCTTGCAATTGCTTTTTCAAATTCATCAAAAACATCTTCTGGATCATCATTACCCATAAAGTCAGGATTTACGCCATTGTATTGATATGTTCCTTTGTAGGTAATTGTCTCAATGTCTTTGGACTGTCTTATAAAACCCAAATCGACTATACTCGCTGTAAGCTGTAAATTATCTTTTATATAATAAGTTATTCCTGCATCGATTCCCAGTCCTAAACTTCCGTTGAAGAAAGTATTATTGGCAATATCACGAGCAATATTTCCTTCGTATTCGTCTTTTGTAAAAGTGGCAATTCCAGAAGTTTTTAATTCTAAATTTGACGAAATAATTTGATTATACAGATTTGGTGTTCCTGCACTTTCGCCTGTGTAAATATATCCCGAATTCTTGGTTGAAGTTGCGTTTGCACCACTGGAATAAATCTTTGCGCGTCCTCCAAAAACAAATTTATCATTTACTTTTTTATGAAAACCAACATGAAGCACCGAAAGTACCTCAGCTTTAGCGCTTAAATCTCCAAGATTAAATGATTTACCGATGTAATCTCTATTTCCATTCAATGCCAGTAAAGCCGGATCTTCTGGAACGTACATAAAAAAATCAAATTCCTGATACAATCCGAAGGAAACATAAGAGCGGCTTTCTCGGCCTCCAACTCTGAATCCGCCAGAGAATATTTCTAGCTGCTGATTGGTTACTACTTTATCATTGCCAGACGATTTATTAATAACATCTCGCACTTTTTGATTAAAATCTACTCCGTTATCTGCAAATAAATCATAGGCAGAAAAACTGCTCGAACCCAAATTGGCAGAAACTCCAGACAAAACTGGAAATCCAAAATAATATTTGTAAGAAACGTCAGCCCCAGGGTTTACAAGGGAAGACTGCGGAATCGAAGTGAAATTATACAGCAGTTCTTTATTTTGAGAGAAACAAGAAAGCTGAAAAACGATACAGAAAATCAGATATATTTTTCTCATTCAATCACTAAATAAGCTGTTGCACTTGATCTTAATTTTAAATTTCCTAAACTTTCATCGTTTAATGGCGGCCCAGCAGCAATTAAAACAACAAAACCGATTTTTGTAGTCTGTTTTAAAAGAGCTAATCGCTCATTTTCAAAAACTTCTGTTGGGTATTTTATAATAGTAGTAGTTCCATTATAGGAAGGAACGGTATAAGATATTGTTTCCAGTATTTCACTTTCATCGTTCATCAGCAGCATATTTAGAACAAAAGTTCGATCGATAATGTTTTCAATCTCAAAATTAAATTCTGCTTTGTTTAACCGATTAGTGAAAAAGCTCTCTTTAAAAACATCAAAATTTCTTATATCATAAGCAATATTGGTACCGCCATCATCTATAAGCTGATTTGCGGGAATATCGAAGTAAGCAAGATTTGCTACAACCACTGGTTCGAGTTTTAAATCTTTGACCTGATCGAAATCTAATTCACTCGAACAGGAAAAAAATAAAAAAGCCACTAAAAATATACCTGAAATTTTACCTAGAAAATTTGATTTCATATCAAACAATTATATTGATAATAAATGTAACGCTGAATGTTTACAATCATTATGTAAGGTAAGAAAATATAACCATTTTTTAATGAAACTTTCCAAACAGTTTTGAAGCTTCATTATAAGCGCTTTCAAAACTTAGTGAGTTTAAACCCGTTATTTTTTTATTAGCAGTAAAATAAGAAATCAGTTTTTCGGTCGGCATGTTACCCGTCAATTTATCGGTTGCCATAGGACAGCCTCCAAAACCTTGTATTGCACCATCAAATCTTGTACAACCTGCTTTTGTTGCTGCATCGATTTTTTCGAACCAGCTGTCTGGAGTAGTATGCAAGTGTGCTCCGAATTCTATCTGCGGGTATTTCGGAATTAAATTCGAAAACAAATGCGTAATAACTTCTGGTGTAGATGTTCCTACTGTATCTGAAAGTGACAGGATTTTTACGCCCATTCCTGCAAGTTTTTCTGTCCATTCTGCTACAATTTCAACATTCCACGGGTCTCCATAAGGATTTCCGAAACCCATTGAAAGATAGGTTACCACTTCTTTATTCTTTTTAGCAGCAACTGCTAGAATTTCTTCTAGTGTGACCAAAGATTCTGTAATCGTTTTATGCGTATTACGCATCTGGAAATTCTCTGAAATAGAAAATGGAAACCCTAAATATTGAATTTGCTCATAGCCTGCAGCCGTAACTGCTCCTTGTGTATTAGCAATAATAGAAAGCAGTTTACTCGAAGTTTGAGATAAATCCAGCTGTTCTAAAACCGCTGCAGTATCCTGCATCTGCGGAATAGCTTTGGGAGAAACAAAACTTCCAAAATCAATCGTATCAAAGCCTACTCTAAGCAATGCCTGTATATAGGAAACTTTATTTTTTGTTGGAATAAAATCCTTTATGCCTTGCATGGCATCTCTAGGACATTCAATAATTTTGATTTCTTTATTCAAAGCTTATTCATTTGTAATGGCTAAGTTAGTTTCTTTTTTAAATAAATAAAATATAATTTTATTGGAATCGAAATTATTACAAAATACCGTAATAGGGTTAATTATTACACAAAAACGTAATAATTTAAAATATTACCAAAAAACGTAATAATTAAATTTATTACTTATATTTGTAATAGAAAGTTTATTATTTTTTAATTATATTTGGTTATGACTAGTGTTATTACAGGCGACATAATAGGTTCAAGACAGCAAAAATCAGATCATTGGGTTGAGGATTTAAAAAAAATCTTAGCTCCATTTGGTAAGATGCCAAGTCAATGGGAAGTTTACCGTGGTGACGAATTTCAAATTGAAGTTCCGAACCCTGAAGATACACTACTGACTGCAATTTTGGTAAAAGCACATTTACGAGCCCTAAAATCTGATGCCAGAATGAGTATTGGTTTTGGAGATAAAACACATAACGCCGAAAGAATTTCAGAAAGTAATGGCTCTGCTTTCATCCATTCTGGAGAACTTTTTGAAACATTGAAAAAGCAGAAAGTCACTTTAGCGCTGCGAACAGGCGATATTAATTTTGACGAAAAGATAAATTTAATGGTTCAGCTCGCCTTGACATTTATGGACAGCTGGCTGGTACAGTCGGCGGAGTTTGTAGCCGCTGCAATAGAAAATCCGAGTTTATCTCAAGAAGAATTAGGACAAAAACTAGGCATTAACCAAGCTGCCGTAAGCCGAAGACAAAAACGCGCTCAATTTGATTTGGTTATGAATTTAGATCGATATTTTAGAAAACAAATAAAACAACTTACAGCCTCATGATTTTATTTATAAAACTGCTTCTAGCTCATTTATTGGGTGATTTTATCTGGCAGCCAAATTCTTGGGTTACCGATAAAGAGCATAAAAAACATAAAAGTATTTACTTATATATTCATGTCTTACTTCATGGAGTTCTAGCAGCTGTTTTAGTCGGGCAAATCAGTTTTATTCCGTATGCAGTTTTAATTGCTGTTACGCACGGTGTTATTGATTTAATCAAATTGAATTTTCAAAAGCCAAAAAACAAACGTACTTGGTTTGTAGTCGATCAAATTGCGCATCTTTTGATTTTATTTGGAGTTACGTTTCTTTACCAAAATAATGGCATTATCGATTTTTGGGTTATGAATGAATTCTGGATTCTAATCACTGGAATTTTATTGGTAACCAAACCTTCTTCCATTTTTATTAAAACCATAATTTCAATTTGGAGTCCAGAAAGTCAAAATAGCCACCAGGACAATTCTCTTGCCAATGCAGGAAATTACATTGGCATATTAGAACGTTTATTTGTAGTTTGTTTTATTTTGACTGGACATTTTGAAGCAATAGGCTTTTTATTGGCTGCAAAATCTATTTTTAGATTTGGAGATTTAAAAGAAGCCAAAGACCGAAAACTAACCGAATATGTAATGATTGGAACTTTAATCAGTTTTGGAATTGCAATAGTAGTCGGACTCGTTATTCAGGCACTTCTTTTACAACTGCCCTAAAACTTTTTTGTTAATAGCTTTGATCAGCGCTGGACCTTCGTAAATAAAACCAGTATACAATTGCACCAAACTTGCACCTGCATTTAGTTTTTCAATAGCATCATCTGTAGAATGAATTCCTCCTACTCCGATAATTGGGAATGCTTTATTGCTTTTTTCCGAAAGAAAACGAATAACTTCTGTAGAACGTTTTGTTAACGGTTTTCCAGACAATCCACCCATTTCAGATTGGTTTGAAGATTGTAAACCATCTCTTGAAATTGTGGTATTGGTCGCAATTACGCCAGCAATCTGTGTTGTTTTTACAATATCAATAATATCTAACAACTGCTCATCTGTAAGGTCTGGAGCAATTTTTAAAAGAATTGGTTTTACTCGCTGCGTGCTTGTTTTTTGCTTTTCAATATTTCTGTCTTGCAAAGTCTGCAATAAAGCCGTTAAAGGTTCCTTGTCCTGCAACGCTCTTAAATTTGGTGTATTTGGCGAACTCACATTTACCACAAAATAATCAACGTGGTCAAACAAAGCATCAAAACAAATAATATAATCGTCTACAGCATTTTCATTTGGCGTTACTTTATTTTTTCCAATATTTCCTCCAATCAAAACGCCAGAGTTTTTCTTTAAACGCTCTACAGCTTCTAAAACTCCTCCGTTATTAAAACCCATTCGGTTAATAATAGCCTTATCTTCTTTTAAACGAAATAAACGTTTTTTAGGATTCCCTTCCTGACCAACCGGCGTTACAGTTCCAATTTCGATAAAACCAAAACCAAAATCAGAAAGCTCTTTATACAACTTGGCATCCTTGTCAAATCCTGCAGCAAGTCCTACTGGATTTTTAAATTTAATTCCGAACACTTCTCTTTCCAATCGAGAATCTTTTACCTCATAAATTGATCTTATAATTGAAGAAACTCCTGGAATTTTTGAAATGAATTTAACGAATGAAAAAGTAAAGTAATGCACTTCTTCAGGATCAAACCAGAAAAGTATCGGACGAATTATCAATTTATACATAAGTGTGTTGTTGTTTATTTTGGGTGCAAATTTAAATATTATAGTTTAAAAAGGTGCTTTTTTACCAAAACAAATAATTTCTATTTTGTTCAATTCTTCAAAACCTATTTATAAAGATATAAGTCAAAAATTTAAATTTTAAGGTTGCAAGTTATAAAATGAAACAACTTCAAGGATTTGAACAACCTACTCTGGATTATTTATTATTTAATTTTGAGCTATTTAAGAAAAAAAAATCTGCAATCCTCTTCATCAAATAAAATAGAAGTTATGCAAAATGAAACGACATCAGGAATCAATAACCTATTTGGAATAAGAACTCTTCTGATAATCCTTTTTTGTTTTTCAGGGTATCCAAAAATTACAGCTCAGGAAAAGGAAGAGAAATCATTTAGTCCGCATCATCAAATAGGAATATCTATTAATCATATTCACGTTTTTGAAGGTCGTGACGACGAAGGAAATCGCGAAGTTCTAAGTCTGCCTGCATGGGGAATTGATTATACCTTTCAGTTTCATGAAAAATGGGCAATAGGTCTCCATACCGATTTTATAATTGAAAAATTTAAAGTCGAAAAAAACCTTGCAAGCGAAGATGATAAGGAAACTATTGAAAGAAGTTATCCTATTGCTCCTGCCGTTATGGGAATTTACAAACCAAATGAACATTGGAGTTTTCTTTTAGGTTTCGGTGGTGAATTTGCTAAAGAAGAAGATTTCTTCCTGACTCGGGCTGGAGCAGAATATGGATACGAACTTCCAAAAGGGTGGGAAGTTTTTGGCACCATCAGCTATGATTTTAAATGGAATGCGTATGACAGCTGGGGAATTGGATTAGGAATTGCAAAAAACTTTGGAGGAAAATAATTGGATTAATACAAACCAATCGAGCTTATGTATATCGCAAACAAAACAAATCGTAATTCTAACCTTCTTTTAGTTTTTCTATTGCTAGCTGGTTTTAAAGGCTTTTCGCAGCAAGGGAAAGATACCACTAAACTTATGAATGTTCGGTATGGAAATAAAGGAATTGAACTACAGACGAAAGACAATAAGTTTTTATTTCAATTACAAAGCAGATTACAATTTCGTTTTTCTACTCCTTATGATACAGATCCTCTAACTTATGACGATTACAGCCAAGATGCCAAAACAACTTTTAAAATAAACCGAGCCAGATTAAAAATTGGCGGTCATGCTTTTGAACCTTGGTTAAAATATTATTGGGAATACGAATTGAGTCAGTCAAATTTACTTGACTTTAGAATTATGATCGAAAAGTGGGATTGGCTGAGCTTTAAAGTCGGGCAATGGAAAACAGAATTTACCCGCGAACGTTTCATTAGCAGCGGTGAACAGCAGATGGTTGAAAGATCCTTAATTAATAGGCCTTTTACAGTGGACAGACAATTAGGAGCCGAAGTTTATGGCCATTTAAAAGGAAGCGGCATAGCCGATTTTAATTACTGGTTTGCTGCTTTAACAGGAACAGGAAGAGGGAGCACTTCAAACGACGATAATCATTTAATGTATTTTGGACGCGCACAATGGAATTTTTTAGGAAGATTTCTTGATTTTGAAGGCTGTGATTTAGAATTTCATGAAAAACCGACTCCGATCGTTGCTTTTTCAGCCATAACAAACCGAAGCCCTTATACGCGTTTTTCGCAGGCAGGCGGCGGCTCATTAGATGGTTATGAAGATGGTCTGCCTGGTCAATACAGAGTAAACCAATGGAATCTGGAAACTGCGTTTATGTACCGTGGCTTTTCGTGGCAGAGCGAATGGCATACCAAGGAAATTATTGATCGATTGAATAATAACGATACCACCACATTAAAAGGATATTATGTTCAGGCTGGGTATTTTTTTCATAATATTTTCCAATGGTGGCCCAAACACTTAGAAATGGCAGGAAGACATGCGGCATATAGACCCGATAATTCCATTAGACAAAATAGACAAGACGAATCTACATTGGCTTTTAACTGGTTTTTTAAAGGACATAAAAATAAACTCACTTCTGAGGTAAGTTATTTTAGTTTTCAAGACAAAACACTTCCTTTAGAGCAAGGCTGGCGCTTTAGAATACAATGGGATATTTCGCTGTAATTCAAATAAGTACTTTTAAAAATTTGAGAAATTTCTCAAAATCGAACATTTTTTTTCATAACTTTAATTCATCTAAACAACTGAAAATGAAAAACATATCCAAATCAGTAAAAAGATCAGCAATAGCGTGTCTGATCGGAACATTTTTCCTTATTTCAATAGATAGTTTTGCACAGCGTCATGGCGGAGGCGGTGCTGCCCACAGAGCCGGCGGAGCAACGCACACAAGACCAGCTGTACAGTCTAGACCTGGTTCTAATGGAGGCGGTATAAAACGTCCTGCTAATTCTTCTACAAATAGAGTAACCAGACCAGCAGCATCAAATAATAATAAAATTACTAGACCTTCAAGCTCTAATAATAAAGTTACGAGACCAGCAACTTCTACAAATAGAAATAACAACAACATTAATGGAAATAGAACTGGAAACAGAAATACAAACATAAGCGGTAATACCAGAAATGTTGACAGAAGTCGAGATATTACCATCAACAATAATCGAAATACAGTTGTTAGACGAAACACCGTCGTGTATGCCCGCCCTCCTTATGTATACGGCGGTTATAGATATCATGCTTACAATCCGTATTATTTTCATCCGTACAGACCGTTTTATTATGGACCTGTTTGGCATCCTTGGGGATTTTTTGTTGCCACTTTAGCCGTTACAGCAATAGTAGTGAGTGTCGAAAGTACGCAATATCATTACGATCAGGGAGTTTGGTATGCACCATCTAATGGAGGCTATACAGCTGTTCCAGCACCAGTCGGCGGAACTGTAAATAATATCCCAAGCGGCGCACAGACTGTCAATACGGGAACAGTAAATAATTATTATTACGGAGGAACCTATTATGAAAAAGATGGCAGTTCTTATAAAGTAGTACCTCCAACGGCGGGAACTATTGTCGACAATTTGCCAGAAGGCGGAGAAGAAGTTACAATTGGAGATGTAAAGTATGTAAAGTTTGGCGAAACCTACTACCAGCCAGTTAAGGTTGATGGTAAAGACAAATATGAAGTAGTTTTAGTTGAAGAAGATAAATAATATTTATTAATCCTATATAATTACTATACTATAATGAATTTATTTTATAATTTTATCCCATCTATTTGACAACCAATATCAGATCAAAATCATATACCATGAAAAATAAAACATTTTGGATTATCGCTGTCCTGACAATTTCCATTATTTCAATTGCTTACAGTTATACTAAATTAGTTGTACCCAAAAAAGAAATAGTTGCCGCTGCAGAATGTCATGAGATTCCAAACACTTCCGAATCTTCTGCTTTTAAAGCAACAATTGAAAATAAAGTTAAACCGACAGGAAAAGCTCCTGCTGGAATGGTTTGGATTCCTGGAGGTGAATTTTCTATGGGAAGCAATGTCGAAGACGAAAGTTTGTGCAGTATAAAAGGGGTAACAAAAGATGCCGCTCCTATTCACCGCGTTTATGTGGACGGCTACTATATGGATGAAACTGAAGTTACCAATGAAGAATTTGAAAAATTTGTGAAAGCAACTGGTTATATAACTGTTGCAGAACAAAAACCAACTAAAGAAGAATTTCCGACTGCAACTGACGAACAGTTAATTACAGGATCTGTTGTATTTACACCTACTCCATCTGCAGTTAATCTGAATAATTTTATGCAATGGTGGCGCTACGAACCAGGAGCCGACTGGAAACATCCAGATGGCTCACAAAGTACTATTAAAGGGAGAGAAAAATATCCTGTAGTACACGTGGTTTATGAAGATGCTGCTGCGTATGCGAAATGGGCGGGAAAGAGACTTCCAACAGAGGCAGAATGGGAATTTGCAGCACGCGGCGGTAAGACAGGAAATTTATATGCTTGGGGAAATGATTTAAAACCAAAAGGAAAATTTCAGGCGAATATCTATCAGGGAAATTTCCCAATTAAAGATGGAGACACTGGAGAAGATGGTTTTAAAGGAATTGCTCCAACAGCGAAATACGCACCCAATTCATACGGCTTGTATGATATGGCTGGAAATGTATGGGAATGGGTTAGCGATTGGTACAGTGTAGATTATTATAAATCATTGGCAGAAAGCGGTAAAACTGTAAAAAATCCGACAGGTCCTGATGCTTATAACGATCCTAATGATCCAACAGAAATAAAACGTGTACATCGCGGTGGTTCATTTTTATGTACTGATCAATATTGTACACGATATATGGTAGGAACGAGAGGAAAAGGCGAAATTAGATCTGCCGCAAACCATGTGGGTTTTAGATGTGTAAAGAGTAAATAATTATAGTAAAACAACTGAAAGGGATTCTGCAGAGAATCCCTTTTTTTATTCATTCAGATATAGGAAGCTAAATTATTGAGCAGAAAAAATTTTCTATATTTGCTAAAAATTCAAAGAAATGCAACATATCATAGACCGCTTTATCAGTTATGTAACAATTGATACCGAATCGGATCCAAATTCACAAACAACACCTAGTACGGAGAAACAATGGAATCTTGCCAATAAATTAGTTGAAGAACTAAAAGCAATAGGCTTGGATGAAGTAACTATCGATGATAAAGCGTATATCATGGCAACACTGCCAAGTAACGTTGATCATGAAGTACCAACTATTGGTTTTGTTTCTCATTTTGATACTTCTCCAGATTTTAGCGGTGCCAACGTAAAACCTCAAATCGTAGAAAATTACGATGGAAAAGATATTATTCTTAACGCAGAAAAAAACATTGTTTTATCTCCAAATTATTTCAAAGATTTACTGCAGTATAAAGGTCAAACCATTATCACTACTGACGGAACAACTTTGTTAGGTGCCGATGACAAAGCTGGAATTACAGAAATTGTTTCAGCAATGGAATATCTTATCCAGCATCCAGAAATTAAACACGGAAAAATCAGAATTGGTTTTACGCCAGACGAAGAAATTGGCCGCGGTGCGCATCATTTTGATGTAGAAAAATTTGGCGCTCAATGGGCTTATACGATGGATGGAAGCCAGATTGGTGAATTAGAATATGAAAATTTTAATGCGGCTGGAGCTAAAATTACTTTTAAAGGAAAAAGCGTTCATCCTGGTTATGCAAAAGGAAAAATGATCAACTCAATGCTTTTGGCAAATGAGTTTATTAATGAACTTCCGAAAGGCGAAACTCCAGAGGAAACAAAAGGTTACGAGGGATTTTTTCACGTACATCATATAAAAGGAAACATCGAAGAAACGGTTTTAGAATTGATTATCCGTGATCATAACAAAAAGAAATTCGAAAAAAGAAAAGAGCTTATTGAAAAAATTGCCAAAAAATTCAATAAAAAATTCGCGAAGAAATTTGGTGAAGACATCGTAATTGCAGTTGTAAAAGATCAATATTACAATATGAAAGAAAAAGTTCTTCCAGTAAAACATATTGTAGATATTGCCGAAAAAGCAATGAAAGAATTAAACATCAAACCGATCATTAAACCAATTCGCGGCGGAACTGACGGTTCTCAATTATCGTTTATGGGATTACCTTGTCCGAACATTTTTGCGGGCGGTCATAACTTTCATGGAAAATACGAATATGTTCCTGCAGAAAGTATCCAAAAAGCAACTGATGTAATTGTAAAGATTGCTGAATTAACAGCTAATCCAGGGATTTTTGATACAGCTGAAAAATCTAAATCAAAGAAATAATTGGAATCACAATCCGAAAATAAAGGCATTTGGAAATATGGTGATAAATGGGAAGAAGAGCTCCTTCTTCTTCAATCTATCATCGATAAAACAGAACTTATCGAAACCACAAAATGGGGCGGTCCAGTTTATGTTTATAACAAGAAAAATGTGATCGGAATTGGGGGATTTAAAGACTATTTTGCCATTTGGTTTTTCAATGGTGTTTTTCTGAAGGACACCAAAAAGAAACTCGTAAATGCTCAGGAAGACAAAACTAAATCATTGCGTCAGTGGCGTTTTACATCCAAAGATGAAGTAAATGAGGCGATGGTTTTAGAATATATTTCTGAAGCAATTGAAAATGAAAAGCAGGGAAAAGTTATAAAACCTTCTAAAAAAGAAGCAATTGTTTCTGAACTTTTAGAGAAAGAAATGACCCAAAATCCAACTATAAAAGAAGCTTTTAATAAATTCTCGCCTTACAAACAATATGAGTTTTTAGAATATATTGAAACCGCCAAACAAGAAAAAACCAAACTTTCAAGAATTGAAAAAGTGATTCCGATGATTCTGGCTAATGTTGGACTGAATGATAAATACAGGTGATTTTTTTTAAAAAATTCCAAATTAAAAATTCCAAATTCCAAATGCTTCGCCAATTCGCGATCACTCGGATCTAAATTCCAATACTTTGTCATTCTGAGCGAAGTCGAAGAACTAAACTATACGAGACCTTTGTCAAAGTTTAAAACTTTGACAAAGGTTTTTTTATGCGCAAACAATGTCATTGCGAGGAACGAAGCAACCACACAGAGAATAACCTATTATAACTACAAAGCATTCCCACATAGTATGTCATTCCGAAAAACGAGAGTACACAACTATTTTTTGTCATTTCGACCAAAGGGAGAAATCACACCAGAAACTCCACAAGTCCTGTCGCCAATCTTTAGCGATCAGCGAGTTTAATTTCTCCCTTTGGTCAAAATGACAATAATGCGCAAAAAAAACCCAAACTCCTTTTGGAATTTGGGATTTTGAATATTGTAATTTTAAAAAAAATTATGCTTTTTTATTCAAAGCTGCACTCAATTCTAATGAAATCGCTGAACGCTCTAATTTTAATTTTCCTGACATAGTTTCGATTACAACGGTAGTTTCTGCTAATTCAGCAATTTTACCGTGAAAACCACTTTTTGTAACTATTCTATCACCAACTTTTAGGCCGCTTTCAAATTCTTTTTCGTTTTTAGCTCTTTTTTGTTGTGGTCTAATCATGAAGAAATAGATTACCACAAACATCAATAGAAATGGCGCAAATTGAGTTAATTGTCCCATAATTTAAATTTATTTTTGATTTATATTTAATATTTTCTTTTAACTCTTCTCCCGAAGCCTCGGGACGCTCAGAGAGACAAAACAGTTGGAATTTGGTATTTAAAAAATTGAAAATTTAATTTTTACATCAACCCTCTTCCCACTTTTACCATCTTTTTATTAGCGGTAAGTTCTTTTACAAGGTTATCTAAAATTCCGTTGATAAAAATACTGCTTTTTGGTGTAGAATACTCTTTTGCGATTTCTAAATATTCGTTAAGAGTTACTTTTACAGGAATTGACGGAAATTTTAAAAATTCGCAGATTGCCATTTTCAAAATAATAGTATCAATTTCTGCAATTCTTTCGCTGTCCCAATTTGGTGTTTTATCATCGTATTCTTTAGCAAAAACAGTTTCATTTAAAACAGTTCTTCTAAATAAATCTTTGGCAAAATCTTTATCCTCAACATCTTTATACAATTTTGGAACTCTAAAATCGTCTGGATCTTCTGTCTTAATTGCTTTTAACTGCTTAATAATATGTGTATTTACAACCGGAATATCATCAACCCAAGTTAATTTGTCATCCTCCAAATACTCGTATAATTTTTCATTTGGAACAATAACTTCAGCAAACAAATCAATTACAAATTGTCTGTCTTCCTCAAATGTATTCACATTATTGCTCATGTATTTTTTATACAAATCGCTTGCTTTTACATCATTTAAAAGCAAAATGATATAATCATCGTTTAATGACCAGTTGTTGATTTTACGATTTTCTAAAGCGATGCTTAAGGAATTGCTTTCGGCAAGAAGTTGAAAAATTTTATTCTTTACAAATTTTTCATTTGGATTACGTTCTGCAGCAGTTGCAAGGTGTTTTTTACTTGACAGATGTAAAAAAACAGACTCTTTTTTACAAATTTCTATCAATGAAGAAAGCATTATAAGATATAAGTCCTGAATATTATCAATGCTATAAAAAAGGAATTTCTCTTCTTTTTCCAGATTATCAGAACCGCTTTGGTGCATTGCATAAATGGATTGCATTACTTTAACGCGTATGTGTCTTCTATTTACCACCGTGTAAGAACATTTAAAAATTAGTCTGCAAAATTAGGAATTTCAATCCTTATAATAAAATTTATTCGTAAAAAAGTATTCAGTCGCAGTGTCAGTTTTCAGTCTTAGTCACGGTATTCAGCGAAATCAAAACAGTTCTCAGAAAAAACCAAAAATTGAGACTGGAACTGCGAACAAAAAAAAGCCCCAGTTTCCAGATAAAACTGGAAACTGAGACTGAGACTGTAAACTGAGACCTAAGAATTACTTAGAAGCGTTCTCTATTCTTCTTTGATCAATACGATTTTGAGCAATTGTAAGCGCTGCTTTATGAGTCGTAATATTATTTTTAGCGGCAAAATCTATAATTTCTAAAGTAGTATTATAAATATTTTCCGTTTTAGTCATGATTTCAGCTTTACCGTAATTTGCTAATTCCGCGTAAACATTGATAATTCCACCAGCGTTAATCAAGAAATCTGGAGCGTATAAAATACCTCTTTCCTGCAGTCTTGCACCGTGAACATTCTCATCTGCTAATTGATTGTTGGCAGCACCAGCAATAACTTTAGCTTTAATTTTGTCTACTGTATTATCATTAATTGTTGCTCCCATCGCACATGGCGCATAGATATCAACATCTGCTGTATATAAATCTTCACCAGTGTAAATTGTCGCATTGTATTTTGAAGCAACCTGATATAATTTTTCTTCATTAATATCAGTAATAGTTACCTGTGCTCCTTCTTTAGTTAAATACTCTACCAAAGTTTCACCAACGTGCCCAATTCCTTGAACCAAAACTTTTTTACCATCTAAAACATCAGTACCAAACTGACTTTTAGCTGCAGCTTTCATTCCTAAATAAACACCGTAAGCAGTAACAGGAGAAGGGTTGCCAGAACCACCTCTTTCTTCAGAAATACCCGTAACATAAGGCGTTACGTCTCTTACTGTATCCATGTCTTTAGTTTCCATTCCAACATCTTCTGCAGTAATATATCTTCCGCTTAATGAATGTACAAATTCACCAAACTTACGCATTAATTCAGGCGTTTTCTGTGTTTTAGCATCACCAATAATAACAGCTTTACCTCCACCAATATTAAGTCCAGTAATGGCAGATTTAAACGTCATACCTCTTGAAAGACGTAAAACATCATTTAAAGCTTCCCATTCTGTGTTATAATTCCACATTCTAGTACCTCCCAAAGCTGGCCCCATAACCGAATTATGAATACCAATAATTGCTTTTAAACCTGTATCTTTGTCATTGCAAAATACAATTTGTTCGTGATCGTCAAAAGATAATTGACCAAAAACAGGATCCATTTTTTGAAGTTCCTTTCCAGTTGCGAAAGTTGCATCCATAGCGCTAGTATTAATTAGGTTAAAATTATGAATTTGTCAAAAAGACTTCTCAAACATAATTAAAAAATACACATGTGCTAATTTTTTATCTTTAAAATAACAATTTTACAATACAATTGTTTTGATTAAATTGCAATTTATTATAATTTTAATTACTAATAATTCACAAAATCAAATCAATTCAATATCAGATTTCTTAAAAAAATGAAAGAATTAAGCTATTTAAACAAATATTTCATTAAGTATAAATACAGTTTTTCGCTGGGTATTTTAATCACCATAATCGCACAAATATTTTCTCTATTTACTCCAAAATTGATTAGTAAGTCATTAAATGCTATTGAGAATTTTGACAAACTATCTGCTGCAGACCAAAAATCGGAAGTCGTTATTGCTGCTTTTCGACAAGATTTAATTCATAACGTGCTGTTAATCATAGCAACCACGATTGTAGCTGGATTTTTAACGTTTTTAATGCGCCAGACTTTAATTGTAATGTCTCGTCATATTGAGTTTGATTTAAAAAATGAGGTTTTTAGACAATACGAAAATCTTTCTCAGACTTTTTACAAGCAAAATAGAACTGGGGATTTAATGAACCGTATCAGCGAAGACGTTTCAAAAGTACGTATGTATGTTGGGCCGGCTGTTATGTATACTATTAATACATTTATCCGTTTTGCGATTGTTATATTATATATGTATAATGTATCGCCGCTGCTTACCTTATACACGATACTTCCGTTACCAATACTTTCGTTTTGTATTTTTAAATTAAGTTCCGAAATCAATAAACGAAGTACTACTTTCCAGCAATATCTTTCTAAAGTTTCCAGTTTCTCACAAGAAATATTTTCAGGAATCAGAGTTATTAAAGCGTATTCTCTAGAAAAACAGCACCAAAATAATATGGTTGATCTTGCAGAAGAGAGCAAACGCAAGAGTTTAAGTCTGGCAAGAGTACAGTCTTTATTTGGCCCGTTAATGATTGCACTTATCGGAATTAGTAATTTGGTAGTTATTTATTTTGGAGGCGTAATGTATATTAATGGAACGATTCCGAATATCGGAACTATTGCCGAGTTTATTTTATATGTAAACATGCTGACTTGGCCGGTTGCTTCTTTAGGATGGGTTTCGTCAATGGTGCAAGAGGCAGAAGCTTCTCAAAAACGTTTAAATGAATTTTTGAAAATAGAACCAGAAATCAAAAACAACAACGAAAACACATCAGATATTCAAGGAACGATTTCTTTCGAGAATGTTTCTTTTACCTATAACGATACTAATATTGAAGCTTTAAAAAATGTTTCGTTTACGGTTAAAAAAGGAGAAACGCTGGCAATCTTAGGAAAAACAGGTTCAGGAAAATCAACCATACTTTCTTTAATCTCCAGATTATATGATGTAACCGATGGCGAGCTTAAAATTGATACAAACGAAATCAGTACTTTAAACTTAAACGATCTTCGAAATAATATTGGAATTGTTCCGCAAGATGCTTTCTTATTTTCTGATACTATTAAAAATAATATCAAATTTGGAAATCAAAATGCAACTGACGAAGAAGTATTCGAAGCTGCTAAAAATGCTGTTGTCCACGATAATATTATTGCGTTTAATAAACAGTATGACACTGTTTTAGGAGAAAGAGGAATTACACTTTCGGGCGGACAAAAACAGCGTGTTTCAATTGCAAGAGCGATTATTAAAAATCCTGCTATCTTACTTTTTGACGATTGTTTATCTGCCGTTGACACCGAAACCGAAGAAATGATTTTGAATAATTTATTTGAAATTTCTAAAGATAAAACAACTATAATTGTAAGTCATCGTGTGTCATCTGCAAAGAATGCAGACAAAATTATCATACTCGAAGACGGCCGTATTATACAACAAGGTTCTCATAATCAATTAATAAATCAAGACGGCTATTACGCATCGTTATATTTAAAACAACTTTCGGAAAAAGAATTACTTTAATTGTTGCGTAATAGATAATTTTTTATGATTTTTGAGTACTATTAATTCCAAAAATGATAGAACGTATTATGAGAGAAAATGACATGTTAGAAAAAGAAGAGATTTTTTCTAAAGTATTACGAGCAGGAAGAAGAACTTATTTCTTTGATGTGAGAGCTACCAAAGCTGATGATTACTATATCACTATTACCGAAAGCAAAAAATTTACTGAGGAAGATGGTTCATTTCATTTCAAGAAACACAAAATTTACTTGTACAAAGAAGATTTTAGTGCTTTTGCCGAAATACTAGAAGAAATGACCTCTTATGTTTTGAACCACAAAGGCGAAGAAGTAATTTCTGAAAGACATCAAAAAGATTTTAAGAAAGAATACAGTTCTGAAAAATCTGAAAGCCAAAGATCTAGCTTTACAGATATTGATTTTGACGATATTTAATTCAAAATAAACTTTTTATAAGTACGAGTCCAATTTGTTCTGCATTTTGGACTTTTTTTATATATTAATTTATTATTTTAGATTTTGGACCCGAAGTTTCGGGACAGATTTTAGATTTTCTTCAATCAATTAAACTCGAAAACACAATTCAATACTTTTAAAATGAAAAAATTAATTATCCTTCTAAGTTTCTTTCTCTACGGAATTTCAATCTCTTCGCAGAATTTAGAATACGAAACAAAAACCAACATTCAATATTACAATACAGCTGCAAACAAATCTGACAAGTACATTAACGAAAGATGTGTGTTGGATATTTATTATCCAAAAAACAAAACGGGATTTGCTACAATTGTATGGTTTCACGGCGGCGGCTTAACGGGCGGGAATAAAGAAATTCCTGAAGCCTTAAAAAATAAAGGTTTTGCGATTATTGGCGTAAATTACAGATTATCACCAAAAGTAAAAGCTGCAAATGCTATTGAAGATGCGGCGGCGGCAGTTGCTTGGACTTTTAATAATATATCAAATTATGGAGGTGACAAAGCTCAGATTTTTGTTTCTGGACATTCTGCTGGCGGTTATTTAGGAATGATGATTGGTTTGGATAAAAAATGGCTTCAAAAAGAAAATATCGATGCTGATAAAATCGCTGGATTAATTCCGTTCAGCGGACAATGTATTACGCATTTTGAAATTAGAAAAGAAAACGGAATTCCTGAAAAACAGCCTACTATTGATGCTTTTGCTCCTTTATACTACGTTCGCGCCGATGCACCGCCTCTTTTGTTAATTACCGGAGATCGTGAATTAGAAATGCTCGGACGTTATGAAGAAAACGCATACATGGCCAGAATGATGAAATTATCAGGGCACAAACAAACTAAACTTTACGAACTTGACGGTTACAACCATGGAATGACTGAACCTGGTTTTCCGCTTTTAGTGAATGAAGTAAACCGAATTTTGAAAGAAACTAAAAAATAATATATAATTTAAAATCCACGGCAATGGAAACAAATTTATTGATATTACCCGGTCTGGGCGACTCAGGCGAAAAACACTGGCAGACCTTTTGGCATAAAAAATTCAAAAACTCCATTCGAGTGGTACAAGATAATTGGGACGAACCCGTTCGCGAGGATTGGATTGCGAGATTAAACGAGAACATTTTAAAGCTTACTAAACCAACTATTTTGGTAGCACACAGTTTAGCGGTTTCGCTGGTGCTGCATTGGGCAGAAAAGTACAACAACCAAAATATAATCGGAGCTTTTTTAGTTGCTCCTGCAGATGTAGATTCACCTCAACACACACCAGAATGCATTAGAAATTTTTCGCCAATGCCAATTTACAAATTGCCTTTTCCATCTGTTGTTGTTGCAAGCGAAAATGATCCTTACGCTTCTTTCGAAAGAAAACAATATTTCGCTGAAAAATGGGGAAGTGATTTTGTAAATGTCGGTCAGCAAGGACACATTAACTCTGATTCTGATTTAAAATATTGGGAAGAAGGACAGATTATTTTACGTGATTTTCTTTCTAAAATAAAATAATTTAGTCTCAGTCGCGGTTTTCAGTCACAATGTGAGACTGTAAACTGCGACTGAATACTAGCCTATACGCAATCCATTCGGGATCTTAAAATCTGGAGCTAATAAAATTACATCTCCCTCCTCGCCTACAGCGCCAAGAACCAGACATTCGCTCATAAACTTCCCGATCTGTTTTCTAGGAAAATTTACCACTGCAACAATCTGGCGGTTTAGTAAATCTTCTTTTTGATATCTTTTTGTTATTTGTGCCGATGATTTTCGAATCCCAATCTCTGATCCAAAATCAATAGTAAGCTGATAAGCAGGTTTTCTCGCTTCAGGAAAATCATTTACTTCAATTATAGTTCCTACGCGCATATCTGTTCGATCAAATTCGTTCCAAGTTAAATCCATTTTTAATTGTATTAGAATTACAAACCTATAAATTTTGTAATTAATGCACCTAATTCTGTAACCTATTTCTTTCGGTTAGCTTATAATTTTACTGTAGAAAATAGTATACTAACGAAAAATATATAACATGGAACATACTGAACCAAATGCATGCATGTCAATTAAAGATTTTGAATCAAATTTAAAACAGGTTCACACCGATAAATATATAGAAACAGCTCAAAACGTAAGGTTATATGTTAAAGATTATGGACAGGGAAAACCAGTAATTCTTATTCATGGCTGGCCGCTTTCTAACGAAATGTGGGAATATCAAATCGACCATTTAGTACAAAATAATTACAGAGTTATTGCCTACGACCGACGCGGTTTTGGTAAATCATCGCAGCCTTGGGACGGTTATGACTACGATACTTTAACAGACGATCTTAAAGAAATTATAGAACAATTGGAATTAGAAAACGTAACACTTGTTGGTTTCTCAATGGGAGGCGGAGAAGTGGTTCGTTATTTCAGCCGTCATGGCGGAAAGGGCGTTACCAAAGCAGTTTTAATTTCTTCAGTTATTCCGTTCCTTTTAAAAACTCATGATAACCCAGACGGACATCCGAAAGAGAAAAGTGAAACTACTGCAGCAGCAATTAAAGAAGACAGAATTGCTTTTGTAGACAATTTCGGAAAAACGTTTTTTGGCATCAATATTATCAATAAACCAATTAGCACACCGCTTCTAGAATATTACAGATCATTATGTTCGCTAGCTTCTCCAAGAGCGACTTTGAAATGTGCTGAATCGTTCTCATTTACTGATTTTAGAGATGAACTAGATTTTATCAAGGTTCCAACTTTGATCATTCATGGTGATGACGATAAAATTGTTCCTATCGATCTTACTTCAAGAAAAGCTGCAAAAGCAATTGCAAATAATACTTTTATTGAATACGAAGGAGCACCACACGGTTTATTTTACACAGACAGAGAAAAACTAAACGAGGATTTACTGCAATTTTTAAATTCTTAAAAACATAAAAAAGTGTCCAAAGAAGCAAGCTGATCCAGCTAACTGCTTCTTTGGATATTTTTTTTTATTCTTGTGCTCTTTTATTTACAGATTTTTAAAGCTATTTTTGAAAATCTAATTTCTAGTAAAAATGGCACAAGCTAAATCAACAATGCTTCCTTTAGGAACAATGGCTCCTGATTTTTATCTAAAAGACACTAACTCAAATGACACTTTTTCTTTCGAAGATTTAAAAGGTTCCAAAGGTACTTTGGTTATGTTTATCTGCAACCATTGTCCGTTTGTGCTTCATGTTATCAATGAAATTGTAATGATTGCTAACGATTACCGCGTACAAGGAATTGGAGTAATTGCTATTTCAAGCAACGACATTGTTAAATATCCCGAAGATGCTCCAGAATTGATGACGGCATTTGCTATGCATCATAAAATTGATTTTCCTTATTTGTATGATGAAAGTCAGGAAACAGCAAAAGCTTATGACGCTGCCTGTACTCCAGATTTCTATTTATTTGATAATCAAGATAAACTTTTTTACCGCGGCCAACTGGATGATTCAAGGCCTGCCAACGGAATTCCTCTTAGCGGAAGCGACCTTAGAGGCGCTATAGATGCCTTAATTTACAACAGAAGTTTAAAAGAGCCACAAGTACCAAGTCTGGGCTGTGGCATTAAATGGAAGTAAAAACTCACTAAATTGAAAAAGATTACCTATCTTTGCAGATCAATTTAATTCTCCTCATGGGAAATATAATATCACATACAGCTATAAAAAAGTCATTTTCCTTTTCGGGAAAATCGCTTAGTGCTGTAATTATTTCGCATAATAGGGCCTTTATTAATTAGGCCTCCGTCTATTCCAGTTTCTTCTTTCTGACGGAGGATTTACAATCAAGCTTAAGCATTTTATTATTTGACAAAAATCAATTTTGGTCAGATATTTTTTTGTTTTTCAAATTAAAACATTTTAAATCCTTTGTCTTATTTTAAGACTAAGAAGCAGTACGATTAAATTCATAAAAGAATCATTTAAATTTTATAACAATAAATTCAATATAGATATGAAACCAACACCCACTTTCTGTAAATCAGATTATCAATTTTTAAGAGAATTGATTTTAAAAAGTAAAAATTCAACAAATACTAAAGAAGCCAATCAGCTTTCGCAAGAATTAGACCGCGCTGTAATAAGCAAAGAAAGCGAACTTGATACTTCTGTTATCCGAATCAATTCTTTTGTAACAATTGAAGATGTGAAAGCCAAAAAACAAATGAAAATTCAAATCGTTTTACCTTCTTCGGCAGACGTAAAACAATCTAAGATCTCAATTCTAGCGCCGCTAAGTGTTGCTATTATTGGTTTTAAAGAAAATGATGAAGTAGATTGGGAATTACCGGCTGGCATCAAAACTTTAAAAGTAATTGCGGTAGATAATTCGGCTGTACATCATTCTTAACTTTTTAAACACCTCATTCTGTGAAGGTGTTTTTTTATATCTATTTGAAAATAAAAAAAAACGGTTCAATTATATTTTGAACCGTTTTTTTATGCTTTATTAAATCAATTACAATTGTGAATGAATATAACTGGTAACAGATGCTAATTGAGTTTCGTCTAATTTTGCCTTTTTACCCATTCTTACCAAAATTGGCGCCCATTCTTCTTTAGTGTATTTCTTTGGATCGTACAATTTGTGGCATCTTGCACAACTGTTTTCATATAAGTTTTTCGCTTCTGCTAAATCTACATATGTAGTAGTTAATTCTTTAGCATCTCCTGCTTTTGGCGGAGGTGGAGGTGATGGCGCAGCTTCTGCAACCGTTTTTGTAGTACCGCAAGCCACTAAAAGCAGTGTCACAGCAGTTAAAGTTAGTATTCTTAATTTCATCTTGCTTTTTTTATTTGAAAGTAAATATAAAAAAATCCCATACACAGCGGTGTATGGGATTACAATTTAAAACAATACTAAATTGCTTGTAAATTCTTATTTTACGTCCATTAATTCAACGTCAAAAATCAAAGTTGCGTTTGGCGGGATCACTCCTCCTGCACCAGATGGTCCGTATCCTAAATCAGATGGAATTACAAAACGAGCTTTGTCTCCAACTTGTAATAAAGCGATACCTTCGTCCCATCCTTCGATAACCTGCCCAACTCCTAATTTAAATTCGATTGGTTTTTTACGTGGGTAAGAGGAATCAAAAACTTTTCCGCTTTCTAATGATCCTTCGTAGTGAACAGAAACCGTTTTTCCAGCTTCCGCTTTTTTACCATCTCCTTTTTGGATCATTTTGTAACGTAAACCGCTTTCCGTTTTATCAAAACCTGCAGCCAATTGTTCCATTTTTGCTTCAGTTTCTGCTTTTAAAGCTGCTTCACGTTTTAGACGAGCACCTTTTAAACCGATGAAAGATTCGATAGCATTAAATTTTTCTGCTTCCTCACCTACTCTAATGATTTCTACAGACTCTAAATTATCACCTTGAGCAACAGCATCAACGATATCTTGTCCTTCAACAACATAACCAAAAACACTGTGTTTTCCGTCTAACCAAGGAGTTGGAACGTGTGTAATAAAGAATTGAGAACCATTGCTTCCAGGACCAGAGTTTGCCATAGACAATACTCCTGGACGATCGTGTTTTAAACTTGGGTGAAATTCATCATCAAATTTGTAACCTGGATCTCCAGTTCCAGTTCCTTTAGGGCATCCACCCTGGATCATGAAATCAGGAATTACTCTGTGAAATGTTAATCCGTCATAGAATTTTTGTCCTTGAGGTTTAACTTTATTTTCCATATTACCTTCTGCAAGAGCTACAAAGTTCCCTACAGTTCCAGGTGTTAAATCGTGTGTTAGTTTTACTAAAATCGAACCTTTGCTAGTGTTGAATTTAGCGTATATTCCGTTTTCCATGTTGTTATTTTTAATTTGAACGCAAATTTACAAATTAATTTTTTAATCAATTTGCGCTTTTGTTTTTTTAGTCCCTATGTTTCGGGATGATTTATAAGTCAGTCCGTAAATTGCCAATGAGATTAATGATAAAACCATACAGCCAATAGCTACCGCATGCCATCCGCCTAGTTTCCACAATAACAATCCGTATGCAGATCCAGCAGCAGTTCCTAAGAAACTGAAAGACATAAATACAGTATTCAATCTATTTCTGGCTTCTGGTAATAAAGAATAAACGCGGGTTTGGTTTGAAATGTGAACACCTTGAATTCCTACATCAATAAATACAATTCCAATTGCAATTCCTATTACACTTTCTACAGAAAAATAGAAAACCATAAAGCTAATTAAAATCAATAAACAGCCGTAACCAACTGCAATTCTGGAATTTCCTTTATCTCCGAGTTTACCAACCAAAGGTGCTGCTAAAGCTCCAGAAGCACCAACAATTCCGAATAAACCAATTGTGGCACTATTAAAATTAAAAGGCTCACCAGAAAGCAGTAAAACCATTGTTGTCCAGAAAGCTCCAAACTGGGCAAAACTGAAAACATTGATTGCCGTTGCTTCACGCAAAACAGGCTGTGTTTTTATAAGGGTAAATAAAGATTTAATTAACTGGCCATAAGTGCCTTGAAACTGCGGTTTATTAACTGGGAATTTATTTTGAATGACAAAAAAGATTAAAAGACAAATTCCGGCAGCGATATAAAACATAGACCTCCAGCCTAAAACCTGACCAATAAAACCGCTTAAAGTCCGCGAAAGCAAAATCCCGACTAAAAGTCCGCTCATAATTGTTCCGACAACTTTTCCCCGCTGTTCAGGCGCACTTAGAGAAGCAGCCAAAGGCAGGATAAGCTGTGGCACTATAGATGTGATTCCAATAAGCAGTGAAGCAATTTGTAAAATAAAAAAACTCTTTGCCGTTGCTGCAATTAATAAGGCAATTACAGAGGCAAAAGTGGTCATTAAAATTTGTTTTTTTCGTTCTATTTTGTCACCAAGAGGCACCATAAAAAACAACCCAATTGCATAACCCGCCTGAGTTAAATAGGTAATAGTTCCTGCGCTGGCTTCGGGAATTTTAAATTCGTTGGCAATTAGAACAATCAGAGGCTGGCAGTAATAAAGATTTGCAACTATAAGACCAGTGCAAACTGCCATAAAAAGTACATTTGTTTTAGATAAATTCATGCTGCAAAAATACCGATCTAATCTTAATCAAAAGTTTAAAAAAGTTATAAAATTTTTAAATTTAAGATCAGATCAGTCTTTTCAGCTTATATTTTGGTTGATTCTAAAAGTGTTACGACTTCAAAAAATCTTCTCTTGCCGGACCAAAAACATCCGTCAGCATGCCCGTTTCCAAACAAACAACCCCATGAATTGCGTGAGGCGGAATGTAAAAGCTATCGCCTTCTTTTAACGTTTCGGTTACACCATTTATCGTAACATCAAATTTACCGCTCGCCACATAAGTAACCTGCGTGTGATAATGTTCGTGCAAAACGCCAATTCCTCCTTTTTCAAAATGTACATTTACCAGCATCACTCTGTCATCAAAAGCCAAAATTTTACGTTTGATTCCTTCGCCAACTACTTCCCACTCTATTTCGTCGCCTTTTATAAACTCTTTGCTTGTTCCTACACTCATATTATTTTTATTTAATTTATTCAATGCTTTTAAGATCTTTCTTCATTAACTGCAAACCTTCAGCTAAATTGTTTTCCTTAAAATACTTTTCTAATTCTTTTAACCTTTTTACATTATCGTATTTAAATCCTGAATTTAATTTTCTTTGGCAAAGAGAACACAATCTAATAGAATGCATATCTGTTTCAGACATGCTATTGGTTCCATTCATAACACAATTAGCTTCAATACAATGATGCAGACCAAACATATGCCCTATTTCATGAGAACATATTTTCAATAATCGATCTAGAGATAAATTAAAATCGGCTTCTTTTTGCATTCTATACATCGAACTTACCGCGATTTTATCTCTGTAAGATGCGAGTCCAAAAACATAATTCCATTCGGGTTTTGGGTACAAATCCTTTTCTGTTATTGCCATTAACGCAATTCTTTTATCAGGATTCTCTTTTTTTAGAACATCATTTAAAATATAACCTGCCAAAAATTGTTCTTGTCCTACATTGTTAATTCTTCTGGCATGGTTGGGAATAATATCATTTGAAACATTTTCTAAAACCTTAGTTTCCAATTGAAAAAATACTTGCAGGTACTGACGAACTAATTCTATCTGCTTCAATTGTTGTGAATTAAATTCACCGATAGGCTCTAAATAAATAATATTTTCTTCTTTGGTTGGCACAACATGTCTTGTTTTTATAAACTGCCCAAAACTCTGTCCTTTTTCTTTCCGAGAATACAGCCAGTCTCCAAATTCTGGTTTACCAAGTTTTACATCATTAGCTTTAATGTCTGCAAAGTAAGGCAGCAGCGGAAAATCTTGTTCTGTCTTTGATTGCAGACTTGGACTAGATTTTTCCTTTTTTTCTGATTGACAGGAGCAAAAAATAACAAATACCAGCAAAAGAAGTCTCTTCATAAATTACATATTATTTAGATTAAGTTTTTTGAAATAAAATCGCAGCTAGATTTAATAGAATCAAAAGAATTAACTGCAAAATTATTTTCCTGTTCTACAAAAAAATGAATCATTCCTGATTGTTTTGCTGCTGCAAATAAAGGTTTAAAATCTATTAAACCCGAACCAACTTCAGTATTTAAATCGTTATTATTTTTGTCTTTATCCTTTACATGCCACATTTTGAAACGTCCAGGATTTTCTGAGAATAATTTAATTGGGTCATTTCCAGAGTGAATTACCCAATATAAATCCAATTCAAAATAAACAATATCTTTATCGGTTTCATTTAGTAGAATCTCGTAGCCTGTAATTCCCTCATATTTTTGAAATTCAAAATCATGATTATGATAAGCCAATTTCAAACCTGCTTTTTCGCACATTTTAGCAGCTTCATTTAAGCGTGAAGCAATCTTTTTATAATCTTCAAGATTTCTTCGAAAAGGTTCATCGACCCACGGAACAGTCAAAAACTCACTTTTTAGATTTTTTGCTGCTTCGATTGAAGCTATTAATTCCGACGTATTTCCATCATATAAAAAGCTTCCCAAATTGTAATGACCGCTTACTGCTTTTAAACCATTATCGTCTAAAAGTTTTTTTAACTCTTTTGGAGTCAGTCCCCAAAATTGGTCTTTAATAGAAAAACCATACGTCTCAACGGTAGTAAATCCTGCTTTTGATACTTTTTCTAAAGTTGCTTTTACATCATTCGGAAGTTCTTCACGAAGTGTATATAACTGTAAACCTATTTCTTTTTTATTCATAGAAAATGCTAATGATGGTTGAGCCAAAACAGCTGTTGTTGCAAGACCTGTGGTTACTATAAAATTCCTTCTTGTAATCATTTGGTTAGATAAATTTCATAAGGTAAATTTATTATAAAAAATGATTCTCAAAATTTTTTATAAAGTTTTAAAATACGGGACGCCATTTTCCTTGCTTCATAATCATCATTTTACCCTGATTTAAACGCTCTCGTGAATGATTTATAAAAAAAGAGTACTTTAAAAATTGCTTTTAAAAGTACTCTTTTTTATACCGACAAAAAGATAAATTGATTTTATTTACTTAAACCAATTACGTTTTTTGATTCAACAGTTTGAGGCGGGAATTTTTGCTTTTCATCATGCCATGAATAAATTTTTTCCTTCTTTATTTACATATAATTGTATTTCCAATAATAAGGACCAGCGATATTGGAATCATCATCATGACCATTGGTAAAAATTTGATCAGCGTACAGCAATATTTAATTATCCTGATCGTCATGAAATACTCTGATCGGAGATCCCCAATTTTTAATTAATTTTTGTTTGGATACGATGAAGTGCACTGCATAGATGTATGTTCTTCTATTCTATTCAAAATCTTTTAGAAATTGACAACTATTAACTTTGTATCTTTGTCGCCAAGAAAATCATTGAATAGAAAATGCGAATTGATATTATTACACTTTTACCAGAATTATTAAGAAGCCCGTTTGAAGCTTCGATTATGAAACGTGCCATCGATAAAGGTTTGGTCGAAGTACATTTTCACAATCTTCGTGATTATAGTACTAACAGACAGAAAAGTGTAGACGATTATCCATTTGGAGGCGGTGCTGGTATGGTAATGACAATTCAGCCAATTGATGATTGTATTACCCATTTAAAAAGTCAGCGTGAGTACGACGAAATAATTTATATGTCTCCGGATGGTGACACTTTAAATCAAAAAATGGCCAATACGATGTCTATGTATGAAAATATCATCATTTTGTGCGGCCATTATAAAGGTGTTGACCAAAGAGTTAGAGATCATTTTATTACTAAAGAAATTTCGATTGGCGACTACGTTTTATCTGGAGGAGAATTAGGCGCTTTAGTTTTATCTGATGCTTTAATTCGATTAATCCCTGGAGTTTTAAGTGACGAAACCTCAGCTTTAACAGATAGTTTTCAGGATAATTTATTATCAGGACCTATATATACAAGACCAGCAGATTATAAAGGATGGAAAGTGCCAGAAGTTTTAACCAGCGGCCACTTTGCAAAAATCGACAAATGGCGCGAGGATATGGCGTATGAACATACTAAGAATAGACGACCTGATTTACTTGAGTAAGATTAAAAAGTTTTCAGTCTCGGTTCTCAGTTTACATACTGGATTCATTTCGCAAGAACTGAAAACTGACACTGAAAACTGCGACTAATTACCATTTTATCAACAACTTAAAATAATTTACAATTTATAATTCATAATTTATAATTATTTTTTACATTTGCACCCGAATTAGACTAACCTCTGGCGAAATCCGTGAATGTTACTCTATTAAAAACAATAATATAAAATTATCATGGCAGATTTATTAAAATTCGTTCAAGACGAATTCGTTGCTAGAAAAGATTTCCCTGAATTTGGAGCTGGAGATACTATTACAGTATTCTACGAAATTAAAGAGGGTGAAAAAACTAGAACTCAGTTTTTTAAAGGAGTTGTTATTCAAAGAAGAGGTTCTGGTAACACAGAAACTTTTACTATTCGTAAAATGTCTGGAGCTATTGGAGTTGAGCGTATCTTCCCAGTAAACTTACCAGCTTTACAAAAAATCGAAATCAACAAGAAAGGTGCTGTACGTAGAGCTAGAATTTTCTACTTCAGACAACTTACTGGTAAAAAAGCTAAGATTAAAGATAAAAGAAGATAATCATTTATCGAATTGTTATAAAAAACTCGTTTCATATTATTTGAAACGAGTTTTTTTTGCCTTCTATTTTCAGCACTAACAAAACTGTAATTTTTTAATATCAAAATCATCGAATTAGCAATTTAACGAGCTCGAAATAACAATCTGTTAATTTCTGCTTTTCTCGGGAAAACTCAACCGTTTTCGTTGTGATTTTATTATATTTGCTCCGCTCATTTTGAGCCGAATATACCTGTTACATCGTTAACTCCCAACGATACGATTATAAAAAAAAAAGAAAATGACAAAATCAAAAATTTTTTACACCTTAACTGATGAGGCGCCGTTATTGGCAACTTACTCTTTGTTACCAATTGTTCAAGCTTTTACAGCGACAGCTGGAATTGAAATCGAAACCAGAGATATTTCGCTGGCAGGAAGAATTTTATCGAATTTCCCAGATTCTTTGACAGATGCTCAAAAAACTGGAGATGCATTGGCAGAACTTGGCCAATTAGCAACTCAGCCGGAAGCAAACATTATTAAATTACCAAACATTTCAGCATCTGTACCGCAATTAAAAGCTGCAATTGCTGAATTACAATCTCACGGATACAACGTTCCAAATTTCCCAGAAGATCCACAAAATGATGCTGAAAAGGAAATTAAAGCAAAATATGCAAAAGTTTTAGGTTCTGCTGTAAACCCAGTTTTACGTGAAGGTAACTCTGACCGTAGAGCTCCAAGAGCAGTTAAAAACTTCGCAAAAGCAAATCCACACTCTATGGGTGCTTGGTCTGCTGATTCAAAAACTAAAGTGGCATCTATGCCAAATGGTGATTTTTACGGAAGTGAAAAATCATTAACTGTAAATGAAGCAAACGATGTAAAAATCGAATTTACTGCTAAAGATGGAACTACAACTGTTTTAAAAGCAAGTACTCCGCTTAAAGCTGGAGAAATTATTGACAGTTCAGTTTTAAGCGTAAGCAAATTAAAAGCTTTTGCAGCTGATGCTATTGCTGAAGCAAAAAAAGAAGGAGTTTTACTTTCTGTGCATTTGAAAGCTACAATGATGAAAGTTTCAGATCCAATTATCTTTGGCGCTATCGTTGAAGTATATTTTGCAGATCTTTTCAAAAAATATGAAACTTTATTTACTGAATTAAACATTGATACCAGAAATGGTTTAGGCGATATCTATGCAAAAATTGCAGGAAGACCTGAACAGGCTGAAGTTGAAGCTGACATTACTAAAGCAATCGAAAACGGACCAGCTTTGGCAATGGTTAATTCTGATAAAGGAATTACAAACTTACACGTTCCTTCTGATGTTATTGTTGATGCTTCTATGCCAGCAATGATCCGTACTTCTGGACAGATGTACAACAAAGAAGGAAAACAACAAGATACTCTTGCTGTTATTCCGGACCGTTCTTACGCTGGAATTTATACTGCAACAATTGATTTCTGTAAAAAACACGGTGCTTTTGATCCTAAAACAATGGGAAGTGTTCCTAACGTTGGATTAATGGCTCAAAAAGCTGAAGAATACGGATCTCACGACAAAACTTTCCAAATAAAAGGTGACGGTGTTGTTCGTGTTGTAGATGCAAACGGAACTGTTTTAATGGAACAAAACGTTGAAGAAAACGATATTTTCAGAATGTGTCAGGCAAAAGACGCTCCTATTCAGGACTGGGTTAAACTTGCTGTAAACAGAGCTCGTTTATCTGATACGCCTGCTGTTTTCTGGTTAGACGAAAACAGAGCACACGATAGAGAATTGATCGTTAAAGTTCAAAAATACCTTAAAGATTACGATACTACAAACTTAGATATCCGTATTTTAAATCCTATTGCTGCTACTGAATTTACTTTAGACAGAATCATCAAAGGTTTAGATACTATCTCTGTAACAGGAAACGTTTTACGTGATTACCTTACCGATTTATTCCCAATTTTAGAATTAGGAACTTCTGCAAAAATGTTATCTATCGTTCCTTTAATGAACGGCGGGGGATTGTTTGAAACTGGTGCTGGAGGTTCTGCTCCTAAACATGTTGAGCAATTTACAGAAGAAGGATATTTACGTTGGGATTCATTAGGAGAGTTTTTAGCTCTTGGTGCTTCATTAGAGCATTTAGGACAAACTTTAGACAATTCTAAAGCAATTGTTTTAGCTGAAACTCTTGATGAAGCAAACGATAAATTCTTAGCAAACGATAAATCTCCAGCTCGTAAAGTTGGGCAAATTGACAACCGTGGTTCTCATTTCTATTTAGCTTTCTATTGGGCTCAAGCTTTGGCTGCTCAAAACAAAGATGCTGAATTGAAAGCGATCTTCGCTCCAATTGCTGCTGAATTTGAAGCTGAAGAAGCTAAAATCGATGCAGAATTAATTGGTGCTCAAGGAAAAGCGCAAAGCATTGGCGGTTACTACCAGCCAACTGCTGAGTTAGTGAGCAAAGCGATGCGTCCTAGCGCAACATTTAACGCTATTATTGCTAAAATCAAATAATTCAAAATACATAAATCGTATTTTTAATAAATAAAAAAAGGACAGCTCTCAAAGTTGTCCTTTTTTTTTATTAACTTATGTTTAACAAAAGTTTCGTGGTAATGTCTAGCAAGAATTATTAACTATGTAATTCAAAATCAATGTAATGATTACAAAAAATACCTGCACATTTTTTCTTTTTATTTTAACGATTTTCAGCGCCTTTTCACAAGAAAAATTTACATTAAGCGGTACCATCAGCGACAGCAAAAATAATGAAACTTTAATTGGAGTAAATATCTACATTCCGGCTTTAAAAATCGGAGCAACTACAAACGAATACGGATTTTACTCACTCTCTGCTCCTAAAGGAGAATATGAAATTGAAATCAGTTATGTTGGCTACCAAACCATTCAGAAAAACATTCTTCTAAATCAGAATACAAAAAACAACTTTTCTATCAGCGAAGGCGGCGAAGAATTACAAGAAGTTATAATTACAGATAACAAAAGTAAAATCAATATCAAATCGCCCGAAATGAGTGCCAACAAACTTTCTATTGCCACAATAAAAAAAATGCCCGTTGTTCTCGGAGAAGTCGATGTTCTTAAATCCATTTTATTACTTCCAGGCGTTACTAATGCAGGAGAAGGCGCTTCTGGATTCAATGTCCGCGGAGGCGGTGCAGACCAGAACCTCATTCTTTTAGATGAAGCTACCATATTTAATTCATCACATGTTTTCGGATTCTTTTCTGTTTTTAATCCAGACGCCATCAAAGATTTAAAACTCTATAAAGGAGGAATTCCTGCACGCTATGGCGGAAGAGCTTCATCTGTTTTGGATATTTATCAAAAAGACGGAAGCAGTAAAGATTTTCACATGAACGGCGGTATCGGATTAATCTCAAGCCGTCTGCTTGCTGAAGGTCCAATTGTAAAAGACAAAGGTTCGTTTTTAATTGGCGGAAGAGCTTCTTATGCCCATTTATTTTTAAAACTCTCCGAAGATGATAAAAATAATACTGCTTATTTCTACGATTTAAACACCAAATTAAGCTATAAACTCAACGACAATAACAGCTTGTATTTATCCGGATATTTTGGCCGTGATGTTTTCAGCTTAAATAAAAGTTTCACCAATACGTACGGAAATTCAATTTTAAATTTGAGATGGAATCATTTATATTCTGATAAATTATTTTCTAATCTTTCCCTGATTTACAGTGATTATTATTACGGATTAGACCTTGATTTTGTTGGCTTCAAATGGGACTCTGGAATTAAAAACTATAATATAAAATACGATTTCAAGCATTATCTTTCAGATAAATTAAAACTAAATTACGGCATCAACGGAACGTATTATGAATTTAATCCCGGGACTATCAAACCAACCGGCACAGATTCAGGAATTAATCCCGATCAATTGGATAAGAAATATGCTTTTGAACCTTCTGTATATTTAGATGCAGAAAGTCAGCTTACTACTAAAATCACCATTGCTTACGGATTGCGTTACAGCCTTTTTTATAGATTAGGTTCTTCTACAATTAATTATTACGAAAATGATCAAGCAGTAATTTTTGATACCGATATGCAGATTTATGAAAAAGGAACACCCACTTCTACACAATATTTCGGCAAAAATAAAGTGATTAAAGACTATACTAATTTCGAACCCAGATTCTCTGTTTCTTACCAATTAAATAACGATCAAGCCATAAAAGCGAGTTACAACAGGATGACACAGTATCTGCAATTAATTTCGAATACCTCATCTCCTACTCCGCTTGACGTTTGGATGCCGAGTGATAATTACATCAAACCGCAGCTTGCAGATCAGGTTGCTTTAGGATATTTTAGAAATATTAGCAATGGTGATTACTCATTTGAAGTTGAAACTTACTACAAGGAAATTCAAAACAGACTGGATTATATCGATGGTGCCGATTTAATTGCGAACGATGCTATCGAACAAGTAATTTTAAACGGTCAGATGCGCTCGTATGGCTTGGAAATTATGTTCAAGAAAAACAAGGGTCAGTTTAATGGCTGGGTTTCCTATACTTTATCTAAATCAGAGCAGCAGACTCCAGGCCGAACGCCGGATGAAATTGGAATCAACAATGGTCAATGGTATGCTTCTGCTTATGACAAAAGGCATAATTTAGCCATAACATCGGCTTATAATTTAAATGAAAAATGGTCGTTTGGTGCTAACTTTGCTTTGCAGTCCGGACAGCCGGTTACGTATCCGAATGGACAATATGAATACTTGGGAATTACGGTTCCAAGTTACGGATTACGAAATAAAAACCGACTCCCTGCGTATCACCATTTAGATATTTCTGCTACTCTGACACCAACTAAAAACAAAGGCCGAAATTGGAAAGGCGAATGGGTTTTCAGTATCTACAACCTTTACAATCGCATGAATGCGGCCTCAATTAATTTCCGTCAAAATGTTGACACGGGCGCAAATGAAGCAGTGCAGTTATCCATTTTCGGCATTGTTCCAGCGGTAAGTTATAATTTCAAATTCTAAAGATCAATTCAGAAACTAAATATAATTATGAAAAAATTAGTTTTGTTAATCGCATTTTTCACATCAATTTTCTTTACCAGCTGTGAAGATGTTGTAGATGTTGACTTAGATACGGCCCCTCCAAAATTAGTAATTGAAGCGGCAATAAACTGGGAAAAAGGCTCCAGCGGAAGACAGCAGGTAATAAGGCTTACGACAACTACAGGTTATTTTGACGACTTGATTCCTATTGTTTCCAACGCCGTGGTTTTTATAAAAAACAGCAAAAACCAGCAATTTAATTTTAATGAATTTAATAAATCGGGAAATTATGTCTGTAATGATTTTAGAGCTGAAATGAACGAGCAATACACCTTAACGGTTATCAGCGGCGGCAATACTTATACGGCATCAGAAATCTTAAAATCGGTTGCACCAATAACAAGAATGGAGCAAAAAAATGACGGCGGTTTTACAGGACAGGATATTGAAATTAGGTCTTATTTTACAGATCCGGGCGACGAAGACAATTATTATTTATTTAAATACGTTTATTCTAATAAAGTGACTTCAAACTTCTATGTTTCTGAAGATAAATTCTATCAGGGAAATGAAATTTTCAGCAGCACTGATGACGAAGATCTAAAAGCTGGTGATGAAATTGAAGTGACACATTTGGGAATTTCAAAACAATATTACAATTACATGAATATTCTGGTAAGTATTGCCGGAAGTAATATTGGCGGACCATTTCAGTCACCGCCGGCAACAGTAAAAGGAAACATTATTAATACGACCGATAAAAGCAATTATCCTTTGGGTTATTTCTCTTTGAGCGAAACGGTTACAAAAAAATATACTATTCAGTAATTATGCAGCCACTAATAAAATCTTTATCCGAAAAAAAACTTATTGGACATTCTATCGAAATGTCTTTCCTAGAAAATAAAACATTTCAGTTATGGAGTGGTTTTATGCCAAAACGAAAGGAAATAAAAAATGCAGTAAACGCTAATTTATACTCTTTGGAAGTATATTCCGAAAATCATTTTGATAACTTTGATCCTAGCGATAATTTCCAAAAATGGGCTGCAGTAGAAGTTTCCGATTTTGAGAATGTTCCAACAGAAATGAAAAAATTAATTGTACCTAGTGGTTTGTATGCCGTTTTTCTTCATTCTGGACCTGCGGCAGAAGCACATAAAACCTATCAATATATTTTTGCAGAATGGCTTCCAAATTCAGAATATATCGTAGACGAAAGACCGCATTTTGCAGTAATGGACGAAAAGTATAAAAAAGACGATCCAGATTCTGAAGAAGAAATTTGGATTCCGATAAAAAACAGAAGCTAGTTATGATACTTGAAACTCTAAAAATACTTTTTAATAGAGATTTGAATAAACTCAAATTCGAAATTGAATCGTACCAATATGAAAATCAAATTTGGGCTGTCAATAACGATATTTCCAATTCTGGCGGTAATCTTTGCCTCCATTTAATTGGAAACTTGAATACTTACATTGGCGCAGAGATTGGAAAAACAGGCTATATTCGAAATCGCCCATTAGAATTTTCACTAAAAGATATTCCGAAATCAGAATTAATCCAGAAAATTGAAGATACAATCCTAGTGGTAAACCATGCACTTGATGTTTTAAATGAAAAAGATTTAAACACTATTTATCCGCAGATTGTTTTCGAAAAAGAAATGACAACCGGATTTTTCTTAGTACATCTTTCAACGCATTTAGCGTATCATTTAGGCCAAATAAATTATCATAGAAGACTGATTTAACAAATTCCAAATTTTAAATTCCAAATTCCAAAAAAGAGCGAAGCGATTTTTTTGGAAAAATCTAAAATCTAAAATCTATCCCGAAACTTCGGGACTAAAATCTAAAATCTAAATGTACCTTTGTACAACATTCAAAAAAAAAACTAAAATGTCATCACACCATATAGTTCGCGACGATCAGGAACCTGCTTTAATAATTGCCAACGGCTCTGCCTGCGATCCTGAATTATTGGGACAATTGCTTGAATGGTCTCCTTTGGTTGTTGTTTTAGATTCGGCTATCGAAAGAGTGATCGAATTGGGCATAAAAGTCGATGTTCTTTTAGGTGATTTTGACCGTGGTTTCGATCCTGAAATCTATAAAATTTCACAATTTCCAATAGAAATTGTCCATACACCAGATCAAAATAAAACAGATCTGGAAAAAGCATTCGATTACCTTATCGAAAGAAAAATTCCTGCCGTAAACGTAGTTTGGGCAACCGGAAGACGCGCCGATCATACGATAACAAACCTTACTAATATTGTTCGTTACCGCGATTTACTTAAAATTGTAATTCTTGACGATCACTCCAAAATATTTTTGCTTCCGAATAAATTCGAAAAATGGTACACAGCCAAAACGCCTATTTCTTTGATTCCTATTGGTGTTGTAAACGGAATTTATTCGACCAATTTAGATTATCCACTTCAAAATGATACACTTACTATGGGGTACAGAACCGGAAGTAGTAATTCTGTCGCACAAGACGGGCTTATAACGATCACACATCAAAATGGTGATTTGTTGTTGATGGAGTGTATTGATTAAATTATTTCTGAGAATTCAGATTACTTTGACAGAAGTTTTTTTGAAATCTGATCCTCCATACACTTTTAGTAATTTAATTGCATAAAGCCACTGACACAGTAGTTCTTATTTTAAATACATAACTATTTTCTTACTTTAGCTGTTAAATTATTACAACGATGAATTGGGAAGCTAGAATTATTACTTATAAAAAAGAAAAAAGAATTGCAGTGTATTTTGAAAAAAATGCCGAATTAATACAACGAATGAAAAAACTGGCAGGTTCACGCTGGAGCCAAACTTTGGGCGTTTGGCATCTCCCTGACACAGTTGAAAACAGGAAACGGTTTCATTTGGTTTCTCTTTCACATTCTTTACCATCAACAGAAGGCATTGAGCAGATAAAAAAATACATTCAATGGCTTTCTTCTAAACGATACAGTTCCAACACTATCAAAACGTATTCTGAAGCTTTGAAATCTTTTTTGGTATTTTATAGAGAAAAAACTATTGCCGACATTACCAATGAGGATTTGATTACTTACAACAATGAATTTATCCTTAAAAACAATCTTTCATCTTCTTATCAAAATCAAATCGTAAATGCTATAAAATTATTTTTTAGTACTGTGAGAGGTGCCAAAATTGAAATTGACAAAATTCATCGTCCCAAACGTTCAAAAATTTTACCTAACGTTTTGAGTAAAGAAGAAATAAAATTGATTTTGAATGCACATTCCAACATCAAACACAAAACAATGCTTTCGTTGATCTATAGTTGCGGATTGCGCCGAAGTGAGCTTTTAAATTTAAAACCTGCCGATATTAATTCTAAAAGAGGAATTGTCATTATTAAACAAGGCAAAGGTAAAAAAGACCGGATATCACCTTTGTCCCTTAAAATATTAGAAATGCTTAGAGAATATTACAGTATTTATAAACCTGCCATTTGGTTGTTTGAAGGTCAAAATTCTGGAGAGAAGTATTCAGAACAAAGTTTGCAAAGTGTTTTGAAACAAGCTCTTCAAAAAGTTGGGGCCAAAAAACCAATAACGCTTCACTGGTTGCGTCACAGTTATGCAACACATTTGCTAGAGAGCGGAACCGATTTGCGTTACATACAAGAACTATTAGGTCATAGTAGTAGCAAAACTACTGAAATTTACACCCATGTAAGTACTAAAAGTATTCAGCAAATTAAAAGTCCTTTTGATGATTTATAAGGATTTATCTATATATTTGATTTAAATAAAGTATGTAGTCAGTCATACTTATCTATCCAAAACTGGTTAGATATGTATGATTTTGTCATACATATATACTAGTTAGGTGCTAGATAAAAAAAAACATCCGGATAAATATGAACGAAATAGTTTTAAAAAACCCAATTACGAACTCAGTAAAAAAATCAATTGAAAACTGTTCGAAACGTATTAATATTGCTGTACCTTTTCTTTCTGGATTTGTAAAAACAATACTTAATATTGAAAATACAGATAACATTATCGACAAGAAAATTATCACTCGTTTTGATGATTCATATATAAATTCATTTGATTTACCTACCCTTACAGCATTACTACACTGTGGTTTTGAAATAAGATACAATAATTCAATACATCTTAAATTATACATCGCAGACGAAAATATATATGTAACTTCCTCAAACTTTACAAAAGGAGGATTTGAAGATAATATTGAGCTGACAATTAAAGTCGATGAAAAAAACAATCAAGAATGTAGATTTATTTTTAATGAAATTTGGAATAAATGTGAACTTAATATCATTGACGACAAACTTATTAGCTCAAATTTAGAAAAATACGAGCTACTTAAGAAAAGGCAAAATTATCTAAAAAAGGAATCGAAGAAAATAACTAATCAAGAAAGTCCTAACTTGGAACTAGATATCCAAACCATAATAGATACAATTTTCAATGAGAAAAAAGATTATTCAAGAACTGTTCAATTATTATTTGAAGCTAATAAATTAAGAAATCAAACCAGAGCAAAACTGATAGATGGATACAACTCTGATATATTTTATGTTACAGAAGGTAATATTTTAAGAAAACAAACATTGTTTTATGATTTTGTATATGGATATGAAAGTCAACTTGCTGGTACTGGTCTTCGCGAATCTCATTTTCAATCTGTTTTTCTCCATCCTAATTTTGAAAAAGTTATTAATTATATTTTACCTGAAAAAATTGGTCTGGAACCTTGGAATTTTAAAGACGAGAAAATATTAAAAGAATTCTGCAATGGAATATTTGATTTTGATATTCCATCATATAAAGAAACTTTACCAATTAGATTGGCAACATATTTCTACCCAGAAATTCTTTTACCAGTTTACAAACTTGATCATTTGAAAGAAATTTGCGATTCATTTGGATTTAAAACAGATGCTGAAACTAAAGGAGATAAACTTTACAGCTACAATTCCTTTTTACTTAATAAAATGAAATCACTTCCTTACGAAAATATCATAAAAAGTTATATTGCATATCAAGTGAAATTTACATTAGAATTATTAGATAAACTGAAAAGAGAACAATTCGATTCGATATTAAGTGGTTACCGAAAACTTTGGATGAAAAATTTTATTATTGGCGCAAATGAAATTTTGATCAAATTGAATAAAACACAATAATGTCCAGCACCTAACACACGCTACAAGCAATTTGGGGATTTGGCTAATTGAAAGATGGTTTTGTATTTGGAAGATTTGGCAAAACCGGATAATAGGCTTAATTTAGTCCCAAACTGCTTGTAGTGCGGGAACGTTACCTGTCATTGAAGAAACCAAACGCAAAAAAAACTATATAGAATTATGAATTCAAAATTGACAATAATAATCCTTCTTTTTATTATTCAAATTTCGACGGTAAGCTGTCAAAAAAAAGAATATAATAAACCAGTAAAAACTCATGAGTATATTAACTTAACATCTTCTGATAAAAGTGGAAAGATAATGGAAGAAAATAAGTTTTGGGAATTAATTGAAGTTTCAAGAATTCAATCTAAAGATAATTATGAGCTTCAAATAAACATATTAAAAACTGAACTTCTAAAACTTGAACCTAAAGAAATTGAAAAATTTGACAATACATTTTCTGCTCTTTTAGCAGGCTCATATAATTGGAATCTTTGGGGTGCTTCTTATGTTATAAACGGAGGTTGTTCGGATGATTGTTTTGATTATTTCAGACAATATTTAATTGCTCATGGTAGAGAAAAATTTTATGAAACAATTGCAAACCCTGATGATTGTGCATATTGGATTAAATCCGAAAGTGAAGAATTATGGGAAGGACTTCAATATTCGGCTTACGATGCTTATAAAGAGAAAACAGGAAAGGATCTTCCAAAAACATATCATCCTGATTGGACGCTCAAAGGAAAAAAATTTGACGAAAACACAGTACAAGAAAAATATCCAAAACTTGCGGAAAAATTCCACTGAATAAGATCAACGACAGGTAACAGCCACTACAACGGATTTGGGCATTGGGCTTAATGGAAAGATGGTTTTGTATTTGGGATGATTTGGCAAATCCGAAAATAGGGCTTAATTTAGTCCCAAACCCGCTGTAGTATCAGAACGTTGGCGGTCAGTTTAAGAAGTCGAAGAATAAACGACAAAATATGAGTATCGAAAGAAAACAGTTAATAGAATTGTGTGACAAGTTTCTTAAGGATGAAATTCAAAAAATTGATTTATCAAATTTTGCGTGGAATTGTATAGCTTCTGACGAAATAGATTGGGACGAAAATGACGAAATAATTTCTGAAACAATTTTTGATTGGGATAACGAAGAAATAAACTTTCCCATCAATAAAGTTAATATGAAACTTTGGAAAAATAGGCTCGAAAACGATGTGGACGAATTAATGGTTTATAACAATTGGAATATTCATATTGAAAAGCAGAAAGAAATCTGTGAAAAATATGGCTCAAATTGGAAGCCCATCAATAAAACTCTTAACATTGGTACTTCCCAAAATTTAGATTTAGAGAAATTAAATGGATTCAGGCACAGAACCAAAAAAGGTGAAGTTTGTTGGTTTATTTGGAGCGGAGAATATTCAGAAGACGACAATTTTTTTCAACCAATTTGTGCTGAACATTTATTGCAAAGAAAACCAAAACTGATTGACTATTTAGGACTTGACGAAGGATTTAGATTTCTAATAACCGAAAATGGCTATGAAGATGTTTGGTTTGACGAAAAACTGTTGGAAATAGAAAAACCGAACCGCTAACAGCCGTTACACGAGATTTGGGCATTAGGTTGAATTTAAAGATGGTTTTGTACTTGGAAAATTGTGCATAACAGAAAAAACTCGCATCTTTAATCCCAAACTGCTTGTAGCGCGAGAACGTTGGCAGTAAGTTAAACATCAGAAATTTGAACGAGACATTTAAAATATTAAAAGGATTGCCGGCATATGGCGAAATATACATTTCAATTCCTGAAAATGGCTATTCTGAATTTTCAGAAGGTTTGGCAATTAAATTTATCAAAAAGGATAATACTGAATGGATTGGAAATTTTGAAACTGGAAGTTCAAGTTTGAAATTTGCAACAAAATTAAAAGACAGTGAAAATATTTTAATAATTGCGTGTGGAAATTGCTACATAATGAATTCCGAAGAAACTCAACCGAAAGTTGAATTTGGACACGATTATAAATATATTTTTGAATATAACACCAAGTTTGTTTTAGTTGGCGAATATTCTATATCTATTGTAGAAAGTATCGATAACATTGAACATTTAGACAATTTATGTTACGAAGGAATAACAAATGTAAAATTGGAAAACGAAAACTTAATTGGAGAATTAAATAATTATGATTCGTACGGAGAAGGATATAAAAATGGTTTTATTTTAAACCTAGAAACTTCAGAGTTTAAAGGAATTGAAAGAATCAAAAAGCAAAACAAAATAAATACAGAAAACATAGCTAAGAACAATAAATGGTGGAAGTTATGGTAACTAAATAACCTATTGCAACACACGCTACAAGCAATTTAGGAATTTGGCTTAATGGAAAAATTAGTTTGTATTTGGAAGATTTGGCAAATCCGAAGATAAGGCTTAATTTAATCCCAAACCTTGTGTAGCACCAGAACGTTAACTGCCATTTAAAAAAACGTAAATAAGAAAATGTCTGTAAAAAAGAGCGTTTTAGAAGGGAAAAAAAATAATGAATTATATATTTATATTCAGCCTGAAAGTAGATTTGTAGCCCAAGCTATTAAATATTCTTTTGATATTTTAAAACAAAGAGGAGAAATCTTTTCTGAAGAAGAAACCAATCGAATACTAAAATTAATTGAAGAGAAAAGTTTAAAAGAAAAGCAAGAATCAATTGGAGAAGAAGCTTGGGATAAACATTCGGTTGAAGATAATAACGCAATCGAATTGTTTTCACAGTTATCGATTTGGGGATTTTCAATTGCATTTGGAGTAATTTTTGGTAGCATTTTACTTGCGTTTAATCTTAAAAAATTGAATAAACCTAAAGTGTCAATTATTGTTGTTTTATTTGGTATCCTTTATACAGTTTTTCAATTTCTTGCAATAAATTATCTTGAAGAAATTAATTTTGTTATTAAAAGACAAACATTCCTTTTTTCGGGAGTTGGAGCATTAATTCTACATTATGTATTTTGGGAAAACTATATTGGAAAAGAAATAAGTTATAGGAAGAAGTCTATAATAAAACCTTTGATAATTTGCATTGTGATTTTTATCCCGATAATATATTCAATTATTATTGTAAACAAATAAACGACAGTTAACAGCCGTTACACGAGATTTGGGCATTTGGCTGAATTTAAAGATGGTTTTGTACTTGGAAAATTGTGCATAACAGAAAAAACTCGCCTCTTTAATCCCCAACCTCGTGTAGCACCAGAACGTTGGCAGTAATTTTAACGAAAAAAATGAGAAACAGAAAGTTAAACTTTATAATTATAATATTTTTAGTTTTTGCATTTTCAAGTTGTGCAACATTCTCAAAAAAAAGATTTCGCAAAGAAGTACAAAAACTAAAAATTGAAAATATTTCAAAATTAAGTGGAAATTATTCTTTTAACCCAATTAAAAGATATTACAGTCTTGGAAAACCAGAGGTAACAGATAATATTGCTGATTCATTAAGAAATAATAATGCGTATATGTTTTTACTAAACCAATCTCTAAATAAACACATCAAATTTGATTCCCTTAGTAAAACTAAAAACAATTTTCAGCTAAATTTAGCTATCGAAAAAAATATATTGAAAGTTAAAGTTTTAGAGGGTTTAGTAGTAATTAAAGATACAACACTGACAGGAAAATATAGAAATGGAATGTTTTATTTAGATAATAATTTTTTAGAATGTAACGGAATTCCATATCTTTTTGGAGGGTGTAGAAATAACAAAAGAAGAATTGGATTGACAAAAAATGGAAATTTGATAATAAATGAAGCTGTAAATAATGAAGGAGCTCTATTATTAATTATTGGAGCGGGATATAGTTATAATTTGACATATGAATACAAACGAGTTGAATAAAAAAACTACCACCAACACACGCTACAAGCAATTTGGGGATTTGGTATAATTTAAAGTTGCTCTTGTATCTGATAAATTTGTGTTTATCCGCAGATTTAGTTTCCTTAATCCCAAAATACTTGTAGCGCGGGAAAGTTGGCAGTAATATTACCTCAGAAAATGAAAATTCACGAAAAGAAATTTAACGAAATTAAAGACTTGCTAACTAGTAAACTTGTTGAAAAAGTTAGTATCTATAAAGAACAAGGTACCCAATTTTTAAAAATAGAAAACACTGAATTTTGGTTGTCTATTGATGAAAAAGAATTTACAGTTGGTTATGGATTTAATCATACTCATTTTAGTGAAGATTATGCAAACCTGTATGAAGGAATAATTCAAGCATTTGATTTAATAACTAACAAAGTAAAAACGACAAAATTCATAAAAGGGAATACTATTTTCAAAACAAAAACCGAAATAGAATTTCCAAATTCAAAACTTGTAAATATTGGTGAAACAGGATTATTAATTTTTCCTTTTTGGAAAAAAACTAAAATTGAAACTTGCTTTTCTGACTTAATAATTAATAAAAGCGAAATTGAAAACGAAGTGAATAAACTAATCAACTAAAAATACTACTGCTAACACACGCTACAAGCAATTTGGGCATTAGGCTTGATTTGAAGTTGATTTTATATTTGGAATGATTTGGCAAATCCGAAGAATGGGCTTAATTTAGTGCCAAACCCGCTGTAGCGCCAGAACGCTACCAGCTATTTTAGAGAATCGAATATGAGAGAAAATTGGCTTTTTATTAAAACTCCGGATCATTACGGAAAGTCGGAGATTATTCAGATTGATGAAGATATCATTTATTATTTTGTCGTTGAAAAAACTGATAAAATCGGTCTAATAAAGAACGAAAATAGAAATGAAAATCTAAGCGAGACAGAACATAAATATATAAATCAAAATCGAATTAGACTTTTTAAAAAAGGAAAAATCTACAAAGTTTTAATCGATGAAAAGTCTGTAACTGAAGATTGCGTATTCGAAAATGATTACGAAAAACTAAACGCTACTGAAACTGAATTAACAGAAAGTGAAATTCAGAATTTAAAGTTTGAGTTTAATTGGAATGGCGAAAAAAAGAATATTAGGTTCAATGAAGTTTTGGACTCGCCAGTTATGCAAGAAATAAACAAACGTGTGAATAAAGAAGGAAGCAGAATTACTTGAAAAACTAAATGAAACGCTATTTCTTTCACTTTATACAGACAATTATCTTGATAAACTAATTCCAATAAAATATGTTGACAAACAAAAGATAATTTTATATGGTTTCCCAAAAGAACCTTATGAAATTAATTGTCCAATAATAGAATAAAAAACAGTTGGTAATAGCTACAACAAAGGATTTGGCATTGGCTTACTAAAAAATTAGTTTTCTATTTGTGATGATTTACTTCTCTTATTCGCTATCGCTCGCTGTTTCCCCTATTCCTTATCTATCGAGTAGCAAATCTGTGAAAAAGCATAATTTAGTTAAGGTCTTTCCAATGTTTTATTACATCAATGCACTACTTTCATTAAGCCTTTTCTAAAAAAGGAATACCTATCTTTGCACGAAATCCATAAAAATGAAAGCAATCGACAATTCTGAAAAAAATAATTTACATCCGAGAAATCTTCACCGAACTCGTTACGACTTCGAAAAACTGATTTCGAATTGTCCAGAACTAAAAGCTTTTGTAACCATAAACAAACACGGAATCGAAACGGTTGATTTTAGCAATCCTCTTGCTGTAAAAATCTTGAATAAAGCGTTACTGCAAACTTACTACGATATTCAAAACTGGGATATTCCGAAAAATTACCTTTGCCCGCCAATTCCAGGACGAGCAGATTACATTCATTATATTGCCGATTTATTAGCAGAAACCAACAACAACGAAATTCATGACACATCAAATGTTTTAGGTTTAGATATCGGAACAGGCGCAAATTTAATATATCCGATATTAGGAAATTCCATTTACAATTGGAGTTTTGTGGCAACAGATATCGATAAAAAAGCAATTGAAAACTGCAGCAAAATTATAGAAGCCAATCCAAAACTAATTGACGCCATAAGTTTACAACAGCAAACTGAATCTCGCTTTATTTTTAAAAACATTATTACGCCCGAAGATCGTTTTACGTTCACGATGTGTAATCCGCCTTTTCACGCTTCGGCAGAAGAAGCAAATAAAAGTACATCGAGAAAAGTTTCCAATTTAAATCCGAAAGAAAAAAGAAATACAAATCCAGTTTTGAACTTCGGAGGTCAAAATGCAGAATTGTGGTGTAATGGCGGCGAAATCGGATTTGTAACGCAAATGATTTACGAAAGTGCAAAATATACTTCGCAGGTTTTATGGTTTACAACATTGGTTTCTAAAAAAGAAAATCTTTCTTCCATTTACAAAATCTTGAAAAAAGTAAATGCCGTTGCTGTAAAAACAATCGAAATGTCACAAGGTCAAAAAACAAGCCGAATTGTAGCGTGGAGTTTTATAGATAATACCGAAAAACAAAAACAATTCTTTTAAACAACTGATTTTCAAACACAAAATATTGATTTTACAATTTGATTTGCTACATTTATTGTAAACAATTTAAAATCAATTTTATGGCTGAATATGTTGGTTACCTCGCATCTGTTTTTATTGTTGGCGGATTTTTATTGAAAAACCTGAGAACAATTCGCTTCATCAATATGTTTGGCTGTATCTGCTTTGTAATCTATGGCATTTTTTTAAATGATTACAGGGATTTAAATCAATGGCTTTGGCCTGTGATAATTCCGAATGCGATTTTAGCATTTGTTCAAATTTATTATCTGACTTCCAAAAACGATCAATCGTAAAATTATGATACTTTAAAATAAAATTCTGATACACTTTTTGGCTGCCATACTTGTAACTTTAAGGTCAAATTGAATTTTATTACTATGTTAAAACTATATTCTCGTTTGGCTGTCGTGCTATTTTTAATCACAAGTTGTGCTTCAACAAAGAAGGTAAAATTTGAGGATTACGTTTTTAAAACCAGAACCGAAGAGCAGAAATACCAAAGCTCTTATGACAAAGCTTTAAAACTTTGGAACATTCCTTATACAGAAGAAGATATTCAAACCACTTTTGGAACAGCACATGTCGTTATTGCAGGTCCAAGAAATGGCAAAGATTTGGTTTTACTCCACGGAATGGATGCCAGCTCAACCATGTGGTATCCCAACATTCAGGTATTAGCTAAAAAACACCGTATTTATGCCATCGACTTTTTGATGGAACCGGGAAAGTCAAATTTAACCGCAAAAGCCCTTTCATCAGAAGAAATCGTAATTTGGTATAACGAAATTTTCTCGCATTATAAATTGAAGAAATTTGACATAATCGGAGCGTCACGCGGCGGCTGGATCGCAACATTATTGGCAACACAAAAAACAAATTCAATAGACCGAATTGTTTTATTAAGTCCCGCCCAGACTTTCAAATTTATCGATAAAGTAGGAAAAACAACTTCGGCATTAATGTTGAAACTTTTTCCAAGCGAAAAGAAATTCGGTAAAACATTAAACACTTTTTCGACTCATCCAGAAAAAATTAGTCAGATATATAAAAGACAGTTTTATTTGGCTAATAAATATGCCAAATCCAATTCGAGTATGCTTAAAATGCATCCGTTTTCAGACAAAGAATTGCAATCAATAGATAATCCCGTTTTGGTTTTAATTGGTGACAAAGACGTTATTAATTCAGAAGACAGTTTAGAACGAGCTCAAAAATATTTAAAAAACAGCAAAACAAAAGTCATAAAAGATGCTGGACATTTTTTATCGATCGATCAATCTAAAATCACCAACGACGCTATGATTAATTTTTTAGAATAGCATTCAAACTTTGTATCTTTACAAAACCAAATTTTCAGCGCACAAAAATGAAATTTCAAGTATCCTCAGAATATAGTCCAAAAGGAGATCAACCTCAAGCCATACAAAAACTGGCACAAGGTGTAGTCGACGGAGAAAAATATCAAACTTTATTGGGGGTTACAGGATCTGGTAAAACATTTACTGTAGCAAATGTAATTGAAGAAGTACAGCGACCTACTTTGGTTTTGGCACACAACAAAACCTTAGCCGCACAGTTGTATTCTGAATTCAAGCAATTTTTCCCGAACAACGCGGTTGAATATTTCGTTTCCTACTACGACTATTATCAGCCAGAAGCTTTTATGCCGGTAACGGGGGTTTTTATTGAAAAAGATTTATCTATCAACGAAGAACTTGAAAAGATGCGTTTGAGCACCACTTCTTCCCTGCTTTCTGGGCGACGTGATGTTTTGGTTGTAGCATCTGTTTCTTGTTTATACGGTATTGGAAACCCTGTCGAATTTAAAAAGAACGTAATTGAAATAACCCGAGATCAGGTCATTTCCAGAACCAAATTACTGCATAATCTTGTTCAAAGTTTATATGCCAGAACAGAAGCCGATTTTAATCCCGGAACTTTTAGAATAAAAGGTGATACGGTAGAAGTATATCCTAGTTATGCCGATGATGCCTACAGAATACATTTTTTTGGAGATGAAATTGAAGAAATAGAATCTTTTGATGCTAAAACTTCATTGGTAATCGAAAAATTCAAACGACTTACTATTTACCCTGCCAATATGTTTGTAACTTCTCCAGATGTTTTACAAGGTGCAATTTGGGAAATTCAGCAGGATTTGGTTAAACAAGTTGATTATTTTAAAGAAACAGGAAAACACTTAGAAGCCAAACGTCTAGAAGAACGAACCAATTTCGATTTAGAAATGATTCGGGAATTAGGCTATTGCTCTGGAATTGAAAATTATTCTCGTTATCTTGACGGAAGACAAGCAGGAACAAGACCTTTCTGTCTTTTAGACTATTTTCCAAATGATTATTTAATGGTTGTTGATGAAAGTCACGTAACTGTTTCGCAGGTTCATGCGATGTATGGAGGCGACCGCTCGCGTAAAGAAAACTTAGTAGAATACGGTTTTCGTCTGCCTGCTGCAATGGACAACCGACCTTTAAAATTTGAAGAGTTTGAGGCATTGCAAAATCAGGTAATTTACGTTTCGGCAACGCCGGCAGATTATGAATTGCAGAAATCAGATGGTATTTATGTCGAGCAGATTATTCGTCCAACAGGATTATTAGATCCAGTTATCGAAGTGCGCCCAAGTTTGAATCAGATCGATGATTTGATTGAGGAAATTCAGGTTCGCTGTGAATTGGACGAAAGGGTTTTGGTAACAACTTTAACCAAAAGAATGGCAGAAGAATTAGCAAAATACCTGACCAAAGTAAGCATTAGATGCCGTTATATACATTCTGAAGTGGACACTTTAGAGCGTATCGAAATCATGCAGGATTTAAGAAAAGGTATTTTTGATGTTTTGATTGGTGTTAACTTACTTCGTGAAGGTTTGGATTTACCAGAAGTTTCTCTTGTTGCTATTTTAGATGCTGATAAAGAAGGTTTCTTAAGAAATCACAGATCTTTAACGCAAACTATTGGGCGTGCGGCAAGGAACTTAAACGGAAAAGCAATTTTGTATGCTGATAAAATTACGGCGAGTATGCAGAGAACAATTGACGAAACGGAATATCGAAGAACCAAACAGATTAATTACAACGTACAAAACAATATCACGCCTCAGGCTTTAAATAAAAAAATCGAAAGCGCTTTCACCAAAAATCCGTTGGTAGAATACGAATTAGGCCATCCAATTCCAGTTGCCGCAGAACCAGAAACTGCTTATTTATCTAAAGGAGAGTTGGAAAAAATGATTCGCGAAAAACGCAAAACAATGGAAAAAGCCGCTAAAGAATTAGACTTTTTACAAGCTGCTAAACTAAGGGATGAAATTAAAAAACTACAGGAACAGCTTGCTTAATTGTGCTGTTCTTGAAAAACCTGCAGTATTACATTTGGATTAATTATCGTATTTGGTGCTTTTTTCATCATTTCTAAAACACGTTTTACTGCAGATGGATTTAATCCCATTTCTAAAGCAATCTGCTGAATGGCGTTAAATTCTCTTTCGTGCAAAACTCCGTCGCAATGCATTAATAAAGCCAGTCTGTAAAATTGATTGATACGCTGCATTTCTGACTTTATTGGAATTGATTTTACTTCTTGATGAAATAAATCTTGAAATTCTTGTTTGTTGATATTCAATTCCTGAGCTACAATCCAAAGAAAATCCAGCTCGCGTTTATGCAAATGTCCGTCTACCGTGGCAAACATAATCATTTCTAAAAGTAAACTTCTTTTTTCTGCTTCTGTATTCATCAATTTATTATTTTTAGCTAAAATATTGCTTTTATATTTAAATACAAAACACAGATAATGAAGAGGTTTTTCTTAGCTATTTTATTTTTATCAACTATTACTGGAAAGGCACAGGAAAGCACGGCTTCAAAAAACATTTCGACTTTTACAATTGAAGCTCCTCAGTTAAATACAAAAAAAAAAATCTGGATTTATCTTCCCAAAAATTATTCAAAAGACATCAAAAAAAAGTACAGCGTTATTTACATGCACGACGCTCAGAATTTGTTTGATGCTAAAACTTCTTTCTCCGGAGAATGGAATGTCGATGAAAAATTAGACAGCTTAAAAGCTCTCGTAATTGTTGTTGGAATTGAGCATGGAAATGAAAAACGCATCAATGAGCTGACTCCGTTTAAAAATGAAAAATATGGCGGCGGCGATGCCGACAATTATTTGGAATTCATTGTAAAAACGTTAAAACCTCATATCGACCAAAACTACAGAACCAAGACAAAAGCCAAAAACACTATTCTTTTTGGAAGTTCACTTGGCGGTTTGGTTTCCTATTATGGCGCTTTAAAATATCCTGAAGTTTTTGGTAAAGCAGGTGTTTTTTCTCCTTCTTTTTGGTTTTCAAATGATATTTATACTTTCACTGAAAAACAAACCAAAATCAAAACTAAAATTTATTTTCTATGCGGTGACAAAGAAAGTGACGATATGGTAAAAGATTTAACTAAAATGAAACGTTTACTAGATACCAAAAGATGCTATTGCCTTCATCTGGATAAAATCAAAATTGTAAAAAATGGAGAGCATAATGAAAAATTGTGGCGTGATAATTTTACTGACGCTTTACTCTGGCTGGGTTATTAAATTAATACTAAAAAATAATTCTATAAAAATGAAACTGATTTTAAGAGAATACAACCTAAAATTAAAACACACTTTCACGATTTCCAGAGAATCTATTGATTTTCAACCTTCTTTAATTGTAGAATTACAAAGTGATGGTTTTTCTGGTTTTGGAGAAGCCACTTCAAACCCTTATTACAATACAACGGTTCCGATGATGATGCAGGATTTAGAAAAAATCAGAAGTATTATCGAAAGTACCGAAAACGAAACTCCTGAAGTATTTTGGGCAAAAATTCATCCGTATTTAAAAGACGATATGTTTGCTTTGTGCGCTTTAGATTTGGCTTATACTGATTTGTATGCCCGAAAAAAAGGCAAAAAGTTGTACGAATTATGGAACTACACAACCGAAAGAAATCCGATGACCGATTATACAATTGGAATTGCTTCTATCGATAAAATGGTTTCTAAAATGCAGGAACTTCCTTGGCCGATTTATAAAATAAAATTGGGAACTAAAGAAGATATCGAAATTGTAAAAGAACTTAGAAAACATACCAATGCTATTTTTAGAATAGATGCCAACTGCGGCTGGGGAGTTGAAGAAACAATTAATAATGCTGTCGAATTAAAAAAACTGGGCGTTGAATTCTTAGAACAACCCATGAAAGCTGATAATTGGGATGCGCATAAAGAAGTTTTCAAACATTCTGTTCTTCCTGTAATTGCAGATGAAAGCTGTATTATTGAAGAAGATGTAGCAAAATGTTTCAACCATTTTCATGGCGTAAATGTCAAATTGGTTAAATGCGGCGGTCTGACTCCTGGAAAACGCATGATCGAAGAAGCTAAAAAATTGGGATTAAAAACCATGGTAGGCTGCATGACAGAATCTACTGTTGGAATTTCTGCTATTGCACATTTATTGCCGCAATTGGATTATGTGGATATGGATGGCGCGCTCCTTTTGGCAGAAGATATTGCTACAGGAGTTACCATAAAAGACGGCGTTGTAAGCTATTCTGATCTTAACGGAACTGGAGTTACACTTTTATAAAAATGATAGTCGAAAAATTTCCCGATCGAATTATTGAAATTGACCAAGAACTGTATTTGTATTTTGGCGGCACCGCCTATTTAGGTTTGCCTACAAACAAAGACTTTCAAGATTTAGTCGTGAAAAACATTCTGAATTGGGGAACTACTTACGGAAGTTCGAGAACAGCAAATGTTAAGTTAAGCGCGTATGATTATGGTGAGAAGTTTTTAGCCTCTCATATTGGTTCAGAAAACGCTGTTACGGTTTCTTCGGGAATGCTGGCCGGAAAACTCGTTATAGATTTAATGAAAAAGCAGACCGATTGCTTTTTTCATTTTAATGATATACACGCCGCGATCAGAATAGAAAACAGTCTTCCCTTGTTTGAAAATGGAAAATTGAACAATCGCCTATTCGATTCCAATTCGGAAAAAATTACAATTCTAACGGATGGAGTTCCTTCTTTCGAAACAAAACCTGTCGATTTTTCTTTTCTAGAACAAATTCCAAGTCATAAAGAAATTACAATACTTGTAGACGAATCGCATTCTTTTGGAATTACTGGTAAAAATGGTTCAGGAATTTATTCTTCAATTCAATTTCCAATTAAAAGAAAAGTAATGGTTTCTTCTTTGGGAAAAGCCTTTGGTTTAACGGGCGGCGTTATTGCCAGCGATTCTGAATTTATTACTCAAATAAAAGAATTAGAAGTTTTTACAAGTGCCGCCGGAATGAATCCAGCATTTGTGCAGACACTTTCAGATGCTTCAGAAATTTACAGTAAACAGCATAAAAAATTACTGGAAAATTTAAATTACATCGATTCAATTTTAAGCCAAAACAGGAATATCAAATTTGACAAAAATTATCCTTTAATTTATTTATTATCAAAAGATTTGGTAGAAAAATTAAAAATTGAAAAAATCATAATTGCCAGTTTTAAATATACGAAAGATGCGGAACCACTCAATCGTATTGTAGTTACTGCCAATCATCTTAAAGAAGATTTAGATAAACTTGTAGATATTTTAAATTCGTGTAATTACTAAACCTTAAAACATTTATTAGCTTATTCAAGTAAGCGCAAATTCGTAAATTCGCGGCAAAAAAAATAAATCGGCTAATTACTTTTAAAACGTACCTTTGTAAAAAATTAAATAATGACGAATAACGATATACTTAAAAAACTTCGCGTGGCTTTGATGCTCCGTGATGACCAAATAGTTGAAATTTTAGAATTAGTAGATTTTAGAATTACAAAATCTGAATTGGGCGCTTTTTTTAGAGCCGAAGATCATCCAAATTATATGGAATGCGGCGATCAGGTTTTGCGTAATTTCTTAAACGGATTGGTTATTCATTTAAGAGGAACAAAAGAAAACCCTAAAAATCCAACTGACGTGTTAGCAAAACACAAAGCGGAAATTCCTAACAAAGAAACTTCTAAAGACCGACCTGAGTTTAAAGCTGCTCCAAAAGATTCTGAAAGAGCAAGAGGCGATCAAAAACCTTCAAAATCTGGAACGGCTGCTAAAAAACCTTTCAAGAAAAAACCTGCAACACCTAAAATTCAGGTGGTAGAAAAAGTGGTTTATAAAAACGGTAAGAATAAAAAGTAATTTTAACCGCAAAGCACACAAGGAATTACACAAAGTTCGCAAAGTTTATTTGATAAAGCTTTGCGAACTTTGCGTTTTAAAAGAATTGTTGTTACAATCCAATTTTCAAATACAGCCCGCGGTTGAAACCGCGGGGACACAATGCATATTAAAATCCGTATATCAACATCTGTAAATCACGGAACTTTCCCATGGTTGAAACCACGGGCTATATTCGCAAAGAAAAGTTTATTGGTAGAGACGCGCAGCAGTGCGTCTAGGCAAAGTTTTTCCCCAATATGGATTTACGCGACTTTAGACGCACTGCGGTGCGTCTCTACGATATACTTTGTCTTTATTAATAATCTTAATTTTTTCTCGCAGGATTTATTGTAGAGCCGCACAGCGGTGCGTTTACGCAAAGTATTTCCCCAATATGGATTCACGCGACGTTAGACGCACTGCTGTGCGTCTCTACGATATACTTTGTCTTTATATAATAATCGTATTTTTTTTCTCGTTCCAAAATACAGATTCACGTGGCGTTAGACGCACTGCTGTGCGTCTCTACGACATACTTTGTCTTTATTAATAATCTTAATTTTTTTCTCGTTCAGAAATACAGATTCACGCGGCGTTAGACGCACTGCTGTGCGTCTCTACGACATACTTTGTCTTTATTAATAATCTTAATTTTTTTCTCGCAGGATTTATTGTAGAGCCGCACAGCGGTGCGTCTACGCAAAGTTTTTCCCCAATATGGATTCACGCGACGTTAGACGCACTGCTGTGCATCTACGCAAAGTTTTTCCCAAATATGGATTCACACGATGTTAGACGCACTACAGTGCGTCTCTACTGAAAAACATTATCAAGAGGGATTTTTTTTTTTAAATATGAAAACAAAAAAAATCCCTCCGAATATCGAAGGGATTCTATATAATTGAATTTCTTATTTGATTAAGAAAGTGCAGCTTTAACTTGGTCAGCAGCTTCTTGGAATTGAACAGCTGATAAGATTGGCATACCAGAGTTATCAATTAATTCTTTTGCAATTTCAGCATTTGTTCCTTGCAAACGAACGATAATTGGCACATTGATAGCATCTCCCATGTTTTTGTAAGCGTCAACAACACCTTGAGCAACACGGTCACAACGAACGATTCCTCCGAAGATGTTAATCAAAATAGCTTTTACGTTTGGATCTTTCAAGATAATTCTGAAAGCTGTTTCAACACGTTTTGCGTCAGCAGTTCCTCCTACGTCAAGGAAGTTAGCAGGCTCAAAACCAGCATATTTAATTAAATCCATAGTTGCCATTGCAAGACCAGCTCCGTTTACCATACATCCTACAGTACCGTCAAGATCTACATAGTTTAGACCAACTTCTTTAGCTTCAACTTCGATAGGATTCTCCTCACGGATATCTCTCATTTCAGCATATTTAGGTTGTCTGTATAAAGCGTTATCGTCGATATTTACTTTAGCATCAACAGCTAAGATTTTGTTATCAGAAGTTTTTAAAACTGGGTTGATTTCAAACATAGAAGCATCAGAACCAATGTAAGCATTGTATAATGCATCGATGAATTTCACCATTTCTTTGAAAGCATTTCCAGAAAGACCTAAGTTGAAAGCAACTCTTCTAGCTTGGAAACCTTGTAATCCAACAGATGGATCAATTTCTTCAGTAAAGATTAAGTGCGGCGTATGCTCAGCAACTTCTTCAATATCCATTCCACCTTCAGTAGAATACATAATCATGTTGCGTCCTGTACCTCTATTCAATAAAACAGAAACATAAAATTCAGAAGTTTCGCTTTCACCTGGATAGTAAACATCTTCTGCAACTAATATTTTGTTTACTTTTTTACCTTCAGGCGGAGTCTGAGGCGTGATCAATTGCATTCCGATGATTTGTTCTGCAATTTCTTCAACTTGCTGTAAGTTTTTTGCCAGCTTAACTCCTCCACCTTTTCCACGACCACCTGCGTGAATTTGTGCTTTTATTACGTGCCATCCTGTACCAGTTTCGGCAGTTAATTGTTTTGCAGCAGCTACAGCTTCAACCGGATTGTTAGCTATAATTCCGCGTTGTACGCGTACTCCGTAACTCGCTAAAATTTCTTTTCCTTGATATTCGTGTATGTTCATAATATAGAATTTGTCTGGTTCTGAATTTATTTCAGAATAAAAGTGCGACAAAAGTAACAAAATACAACTTAATAGTAAAATCTTTTTCAATTAAATAAATGTTACCTATAGGTATTAAACGTTGATTCTTTTGCAAAGCAAACAAATCGTTAACGAAAGACTTTGTTAATGTTAACACAAAACCGCTAAAACGTTTGATATTTAACAAAAACTTCACTGAATTCAAGACATAAGCGGCGATTTTTCTTAATATATTTTATTCTCAATTATGATTTTGATAATTCGCAATCGTTTATATAATAATATTATCATTTAAGAACCGTTTTTCTAATATTACAACAAAAATGAAAGCGAATACATAATTTCAATACATTATGTTTAACGAAATCTTTATTTTTGTAGAAAAAATATCAAGAATGAGAGTTAAAGAACAAGGGCTTTATCTGCCTGAATTTGAACACGACAATTGTGGTGCAGGATTTATTTGTAATTTGAATGGTATTAAGTCAAATGATATTATTCACAAAGCATTAGACATCTTAATTAAATTGGAACATCGTGGTGCAGTTAGTTCTGATGGACGAACTGGTGACGGGGCCGGAATTTTATTCGACATCCCTCATGATTTTTTTAAGAAAGTTTGTGACTTTGAAATCCCAGAAACGCGTGAGTATGCAGTAGGAATGGTTTTTTTACCAAAAAGCAAAAACCAGGTTTCGTTTTGTATTAATGCATTTGAAGCAACTATCAAAGACCAAAACTTAAAAGTTTTAGGTTGGAGAGATGTACCAGTTGACGTTGAAAATTTAGGGCAAATCGCCGCAGAAAAAGAACCAACAGTTAAACAAGTTTTCGTATCTAAAAACGGACAAAATTTAACTGAACAAGAATTTAATGCAAAACTTTTTGCAGCTAGAAAAATTGCAGAACATGCCGTAAGAGGTTCTAAGACTTCTGAAAGCCATATGTTTTATTTTACTAGTTTATCGACAACTACTATAATATATAAAGGTCTATTGATGCCGGAAGACATCAGCCGTTATTATATAGATTTAAAAGATCCAGACTTGGTGACGCGTTTAGCGCTTGTTCACCAGCGTTTCTCTACAAATACATTCCCATCTTGGGATTTAGCGCAGCCGTTTAGATACATGTGTCATAATGGTGAAATCAACACACTTCGTGGAAACGTAAGCCGTATGCGTGCTCGTGAAGAGCTTATGCAGAGTGCTGTTTTTGGCGATGATATTAAAAAATTATTCCCAATTATCTTAGAAGGAAAATCAGATTCTGCTTCTATGGATATGGTGGTTGAACTTTTATTAATGACTGGACGTTCTCTTCCAGAGGCAATGATGATGGTTGTTCCTGAAGCTTGGGAAAAACACCAGACAATGTCTCCGGAGAAAAAAGCATTCTACGAGTTTAACGCTTGTATTATGGAACCTTGGGATGGTCCAGCTTCCATTCCGTTTACAGATGGAAACGTAATTGGTGCTTTACTAGACAGAAACGGATTGCGTCCTTCTCGTTACACCTTAACAAAAAGTGGTTTCGTAATCATGTCATCAGAAATTGGTGTATTAGATATCGATCCAGAAGACGTAATTCAGCACGGTCGTTTAGAGCCAGGGAAAATGTTCTTGGTTGATATGAACGAAGGTCGTATTATCGAAGATGAAGAAGTTAAAAAAGCGATAGTTACAAAACGTCCTTATAAAGAATGGCTGGATGCTAACTTATTACCATTAGCTAATATTCCATATACAAATAATCCTACTCCAGTTGAGAAATTAGATTTCTTAACGAGACAAAAATTATTTGGTTACACGATTGAAGATTTAAAAACAATTATCAATCCAATGGGAGGTCAAGGAGCTGAAGCAATTAGTTCTATGGGTAACGATACGCCTTTGGCAGTATTGTCAGACCAGCCACAATTGTTGTACAACTATTTCAAGCAGTTGTTTGCTCAGGTTACCAATCCGCCTTTGGATGGTATTCGTGAAGAAATCATTACTGATATCAGTTTAGCAATTGGAGGGGATTTCAATATTTTTGAAATTGAATCTAAACAATGTAAAAAACTAAAAATCCAAAATCCAGTTATTTCTAACGAGGATTTAGATAAAATCAGAAACATTGATCACGCAGATTTCAAATCGGCTACTATTTCTACTTTATACAAAATAGAAAAAGGAGTTAACGGTTTAGAGCGCGCGCTTGAGAAATGTGTTCAGGCAACTTTCAAAGCGGTTTCTGAAGGATGCAATATCATTATTTTATCAGATAGAGGTGTTAGCGAAGAATTTGCTCCAATCCCTATGCTATTGGCTTGTTCTTACATTCACCACTCTTTGAATATTTTACAGGTTCGTTCTAAATTCGGAATCATTATTGAATCTGCAGAGCCTCGTGAACCGCATCATTTTGCGTTATTGTTCGGATACGGCGCAAGTGCGATCAATCCATACATGGTAAATGAAATTATTCACGATCAGGTAAACCAAGGATTCATTAAAGGTGTAAAAGCTGATTATGCGATTGTAAATTACAACAAAGCGATTGCGAAAGGAATCGTTAAAATCATGAACAAAATTGGTATCTCTACTCTACATTCGTATAGAGCTGCTCAGATTTTCGAGATTTTAGGTTTAAACAAAACATTTACTTCTAAATATTTCCCTTACACACCTTCTAGAATTGAAGGAATTGGTTTAATGGAAGTGGAGAAAGAGGTTAAAAAACGTTTCCAAAAAGCATTCCCAAATTCAAAAATCGCAAACTTGCTTTCTCTTGAAATTGGAGGTATTTACAGATGGAGACGTGGTGGTGAAAAACACATGTTTAACCCAACCACTATTTCTAAATTACAACAAGCGGTTCGTTTAAACAGCCCTGAAAGTTATAAAGAATACTCTAATGCCGTTAATGAGCAAAGCTCAAACTTAATGACAATTAGAGGTTTATTTGAATTCAACAACTTAGATCCAATTTCTATTGATGAAGTAGAGCCTTGGACAGAAATTGTGAAGAAATTCAAAACGGGTGCGATGTCTTATGGATCTATCAGTAGAGAAGCACACGAGAATCTTGCGATTGCAATGAACAGAATTGGTGGAAAAAGTAACTCTGGAGAAGGTGGAGAAGATCCGAAACGTTTCCAGAAAGAAATTAACGGAGATTCTAGAAACAGTGCCATCAAACAAGTTGCATCAGGACGTTTTGGTGTTTCGATCAACTATTTGACAAACGCTAAAGAAATTCAGATTAAAATGGCTCAGGGAGCGAAACCTGGTGAAGGTGGACAATTACCTGGAGAAAAAGTAGTGCCGTGGATTGCTGAAACTAGAAACTCTACACCTTATGTAGGTTTGATTTCGCCTCCGCCTCACCACGATATATATTCTATTGAGGATTTATCTCAGTTGATTTACGACTTGAAAAATGCAAACCGTGAAGCACGTGTAAACGTAAAATTAGTATCTGAAGTTGGAGTTGGAACCATCGCTGCCGGTGTTGCCAAAGCAAAAGCCGACGTTATCTTAATTTCAGGTTATGACGGAGGAACGGGTGCTGCTCCATTAACTTCATTACAACACACAGGTATTCCGTGGGAACTTGGTTTAGCTGAAGCACAGCAGACTTTGATCTTAAATGATTTAAGAAGCCGTGTGGTTTTAGAGTGTGACGGACAGTTAAAAACAGGCCGTGATGTAGCAATTGCTGCATTATTAGGAGCAGAAGAATTTGGTTTTGCAACTGCACCGCTTGTAGCTTCTGGATGTATCATGATGAGAGCTTGTCACTTAAATACTTGTCCAGTTGGTATCGCAACTCAGGATCCTGAATTGAGAAAAAATTTCAAAGGAACTCCAGAGCACGTAATCAACTTCATGTATTTTATTGCTGAGGAATTAAGAGAAATCATGGCGCAATTAGGTTTCAGAACCTTAAAAGAAATGGTAGGTCAGTCACAAAAATTAAATGTGAATAAAGCGATCAAACATTACAAAGCCAATGGTTTAGATTTATCATCAATTCTATACAAACCGGAAAAAGCGAAAACGGTTCCGAATCACAATACAACAGAGCAGGATCACCAACTTGAAAATGTATTGGATTTTGCGATCATCAAAGAAGCAATTCCGTCTATTTATAGAAAAGAAAAAACAAGAGTTACATTTAAAATTAAAAATACAGACCGTTCTGTAGGTGCTATTTTGAGTAATGAAATCTCAAAAATATATGGCGCACAAGGATTACCTGATGACACTATTTTAGTTGATTTTGAAGGTTCTGCTGGACAAAGTTTTGGTGCTTTTGCAACAAATGGATTGTCGTTTAAAATTCACGGAAACTGTAATGATTATTTAGGAAAAGGACTGTCTGGAGGAAAATTGATTATCAAAGTCCCTCCTACTGCAACCTTTAAACCTGAAGAAAACATCATTATTGGAAACGTTGCCCTTTACGGAGCTATTACCGGAGAGGCTTATATTAATGGTATGGCCGGAGAGCGTTTTTGTGTGAGAAATTCTGGAGCAACAGCCGTTGTTGAAGGAATTGGAGATCACGGATGCGAATACATGACCGGTGGTACAGTGGTAGTTTTAGGAAAAACAGGAAGAAACTTCGCAGCTGGTATGAGCGGTGGTGTAGCTTATGTTTACGATCCAAATAAAAAATTCGATTCGACTGTATGTAACATGGAAATGGTTGCATTCGATCCAATGGAAGAAGAGGACTTTACAAAACTAAGACGATTGATCAAAAATCATTCCCTGTACACTAGCAGTCCATTAGCAAAAAGAATTTTAGCAGACTGGGAAAATGAGCAGAAACATTTCGTAAAAGTAATGCCGACTGATTACAAAAAAGCATTACAACGAATTGCAGAAGAGAAAAAAATAGAAGAATTAATAGCTGGATAAAAATCAATTTCAAAAAATAAAATTCCAAATTCCAATGGCAAGATCAATGCCTATAGTAATAAAAATTGGAATTTGGAATTTAAAGAAATTGGAATTTAATTTAAAATGTCATGGGTAAAATAGGCGGATTTAAAGAATATAATAGAGCCGACGAAAGTAATTTAGCAGTAGCAGAACGCGTTTCTAACTATAACGAATTTACTATTCCGTTAGCAGAAGATAAGAAAAAAGAACAAGGTTCAAGATGTATGGATTGTGGTATTCCTTTTTGCCACAGCGGTTGTCCGTTAGGGAATTTAATTCCAGATTTTAACGACATGGTGCATCAGGAAGAATGGCAGAGTGCATTAGAGATTTTACAATCGACTAATAACTTTCCAGAATTTACAGGTCGCTTATGCCCTGCTCCATGCGAAAAAGCATGTGTATTAGGAATCATTCAAGATCCTGTTGCGATCGAAAACATCGAGAAAAACATCGTTGAAAGAGGTTTTGCTGAAGGATGGATTAAACCACAAACTCCAAAAACCAGAACTGGAAAAACAGTTGCTGTTATTGGTTCTGGACCTGCAGGTTTAGCGGCAGCACAACAATTAAACAGAGCAGGTCACACTGTTACTGTTTTTGAAAGAGATAATGCAATTGGAGGTTTATTACGTTACGGAATCCCTAATTTCAAATTAGAAAAAGAAATTATCGACAGACGTGTAATTATCCTTGAAGCAGAGGGAATCACTTTCAAAACGAATGTAAATGTTGGTGTTAACTTCAGCGTAGAAGAATTAAACGCATTTGATTCTATCGTTTTATGTGGAGGAGCAACGGAAAGAAGAAGCTTGCCAACTAAAGGAATCGAAAGTAAAGGTGTTGTTCAGGCAATGGATTTCTTAACACAGCAGACTAAAGTTTTATTTGGAGAATCTATCCCAGATCAAGTAAAAGCTACTGGAAAAGATGTCATCGTTATTGGCGGCGGAGACACAGGTTCTGACTGTGTTGGAACATCAAACAGACACGGAGCTAAATCGGTAACTAACTTTGAAATTTTACCAAAACCTCCAGTAGGAAGAAGCGAGTCAACTCCTTGGCCTTTCTGGCCGTTGCAGTTAAAAACATCTTCTTCTCACGAAGAAGGCTGTAACAGAAACTGGTTAATCAACACTAAAGAATTTATTTCTAATGATAAAGGTGAATTAACTGGATTAAAAACAGTTGAAGTACAATGGAAAATGACTCCTGGTCAGCGTCCTGAATTAATCGAAAAAGAAGGTTCTGAAAAAATCTGGCCTTGCGATTTAGCTTTACTAGCTTTAGGATTTACAGGTCCAGAGAAAACATTGAGCGAGCAATTAGGAATCGAAACTGACGCAAGAAGCAATTATAAAGCCCACAATTATCAGACAAATGTTCCACATATTTTCACTGCTGGTGATATGAGAAGAGGACAATCTCTGATTGTTTGGGCAATTTCTGAAGGCCGTGAAGCCGCAAGAGAAGTAGATTTATTCTTAATGGGTTCTACTAATCTTCCAACTAAAGGAAGAGGAGATTTGCCTAGTTTATAATCTTTCAAGGCTCACAGGTTCATAGTAACAAAGGGACAAAGCTTAGAATGAGCAAAGTAAAAACTTTGTTACTCTGAGCCTTTGTCCCTTTGAATCTTAAAAAAGATTTACAAAAATCTTTTTTAATCGACTTTTTGTTTAAAAATAAACATTTTGTTATAATTTGTTATTTTTCTACAAAAAATTTGTCGTTACTCAAAAGTGTAATAACTTTGCCCAAAATGATTTAAAAATGCAAGCAAAAGATTTACTGCAGTTAGCAGACCAATTTGGAAGTCCATTATATGTTTATGATGCCGAAAAAATCCAATCTCAGTACAATAGGTTAACTAAAGCTTTCTCTAAGGTAGAAAACTTGAGAGTTAATTACGCCATGAAGGCATTGTCAAACGTTGCGATTCTTCAGTTATTAAAGAACATGGGGTCTGGTTTAGATACTGTATCAATTCAAGAAGTTTTATTGGGACTTCATGCTGGCTATGATCCTGACAAAATTTTCTTTACACCAAACGGAGTTTCTCTAGAAGAAATCGAAGAAGTTGCCGCAATGGGTGTACAAATCAATATTGATAACTTATCTATTCTGGAGCAATTCGGAACAAAATATCCACAAATTCCAGTATGTATTCGTATCAACCCACACGTAATGGCGGGTGGAAATGCCAATATTTCTGTTGGACATATCGACAGTAAATTCGGAATCTCTGTTCACCAAATACCGCATATTTTGCGAATTGTAGAGAATACAAAAATGAGCATCGTGGGAATTCACATGCACACAGGATCTGATATTTTAGATATCGAAGTATTCTTGTATGCTGCTGAAATCTTGTTCGATACGGCTAAACATTTTAAAGATTTAGAATTCTTAGATTTCGGAAGTGGATTTAAAGTTCCTTACAAAAAAGACGATATCGAAACAGATATTGAAGAATTAGGTAAAAAGTTATCAAAAAGATTCAATGCTTTCTGTACAGAATACGGCAGAGATTTAACGCTGATTTTCGAACCAGGAAAATTCTTGGTGAGCGAAGCAGGTTTCTTCTTAGCAAAAGTAAACGTAGTAAAACAAACAACTTCAACAGTTTTCGCTGGAGTTGACAGTGGTTTCAACCATTTAATCCGTCCAATGTTTTACGGTTCACAACATTATATCGAAAACATCTCTAACCCAAAAGGAAAAGAGCGTTTTTACTCTGTTGTAGGATACATTTGCGAGACAGATACTTTTGCGAACAACCGTAGAATTTCAGAAATTACAGAAGGTGATATTTTGGCTTTCAGAAATGCTGGTGCATACTGCTTCTCAATGTCATCTAACTATAATTCAAGATACAAACCAGCCGAAGTTTTATGGAAAGACGGAAAAGGGATTCTAATTCGCGCTCACGAAACTTTCGAAGATTTACTTAAAAATCAAATTCCGTTGCCACAAGAAATTGCTGCAACAGTTTAAAAATAAAAAAAAAGAGAATATCTAGTTAATCCCGTTTCTTAATTGAGGCGGGATTTTTTTATTTTAGATTTTAGTCCCGAAGCCTCGGGATAGATTTTAGATTAATGTGTTTGTCAGGCTGATCGAAGTTGAAGCTTTAGGATAGATTTTAGATTAATGCCTTTCTCAGGTTGAGCAAAGTCGAAGCCCACGAAAAGTAACCACAAAGTCTTGATAATATATCGACTTTATTTAAGCGCCAAACTCGACAGGTTTTTAAAACCTGTCAGGTTTCCTAAACGACTACAATTGGAATTTAGAATATAAAAAATTGAAAATTCTATTTTATGGCATCTCCCTCCGGGCTGTCCCGCCAGCTATCTGTATTGGGCTATATCTTTTGCTTCGCTTCACTCCACAAAAGAATACCAACGCTATCCCTGATGCAAAATTTGTTTTCATTAGAAAATAATTTTTATCTTGTACTTTTTTTTACCACCAACCCCCAAAAATGAAAGAAAAAAAAATCGTCGGATTTTTAACTGCTACAGATCCTACTGATAAAAGAAGCTGGTCAGGTATTCATTATAGAATGTATAAATCTCTATTAAATGAATTTGACGAAGTATATCTATTTGGCCCAATACCAAAAAGTAAAGCTTTAAAAAAAACACTTCAAATACTTGAGAAAATTCACTTAAAGTTATTTTCTAAAAAATATAATGTTTTTCACAACATCATCTTAAGTAAATTTTATGCTTATAAAATTAATGCACAACTTAAAAAGAAAAAAATAGATATTTTATTTGCGCCGGCAGCCTCAACTGAAATTGCTTTTTTAAAAACTGGTGCACCCATCTGCTATTTGTCTGACACCTCTTTCGGTCAGATAAATGGATATTATGAAAGCTTTTCTGGATTATCTCCTTTATCCGTTAAGGAATCAAATTTAATTGAGAAGAAAGCAATAAAGAATTCTACAACGCAGGTCTACTCATCAAATTGGGCAGCAGATTACGTAATAAACAATTACAAAGCTAATAGCAAAAACATCTACACTGTTAGTTTTGGAGCCAATATAGATTCGATACCTGCAGAAAAAACTATAAAAAAAGATTTTACTGGCACCGTAAATTTCCTTTTTTTGGGAGTTGACTGGAAAAGAAAAGGTGGAGACATTGTTTTAGAAGCCTTTACTATTTTAATAAATAAAGGATACGCTGTTACATTGACGATTTGTGGCTGCACTCCACCAGATCAGATAACAAATCCGAAAATAAATATTATTCCATTCCTAAATAAAAATAATGCTGAAGAATATAATGAGTTTTTAAAAATATTATCTCAAACACATCTTTTATTTGTTCCAACTCGCGCAGATTGTACTCCCATTGTATTTTGCGAAGCAAATGCATTTGGAATTCCAGTAATTACAACAAATACAGGAGGTGTTAGTTCGATAATCGAAAATCATATAAATGGTTTTGCTTTGCCATTTGAATCAAAACCAATTGAATACGCTGATCAAATTGAAACTCTTTTAAATGATCGAACAAAGCTTAAAGAATTATCACTGCAGTCAAGACAGAAATTTGACAAAGAATTAAATTGGAATTCCTGGGGTCAAAAAATGAGAGAGATACTTTTGTTAACCATAGATCAAAAAAAACTATTTTAGAAAATCAAATCAAAAAAAACAATGAAAATCACGATTCCCGTGTCAGCATTATTTCTACTACTTAGCACCAATCTATTCAGCCAGACAATTGCTGATCTAAAACTAAAACCAAAAGAAATTCCAAAAACCTATACTTTAAGCGACGGTAATATTTGCATTACGCCTCAGGCCTGCAGTTTTTATAATGATATTGAAACCTACAGCAACATTGTTGGAACTATAAAAAGTAAAGCAATTCAAAGTTTTAAAAGCAAAACAGATCGTGGTTCTATTATGTATTTTGAATTTGAACATACCTTTAAAGGCGACAGATTTCTGCAAGGATTGCTGTGGGGGAAAAACGGCCAGCCAACAGATGAACATCCAGAAGAATATTTGGCAAAAGGAAAATTTCTAATCATTTGGAGTTTTCGTCCAGAAAGTGCTTTAAAGGAAAAATCTGAGTCTAAAATTGAGGCACTTTTGGAATAAAAATAAAGTCTGAATTGGAAATATTTTGACTTCACTTAGAATTCATCTTTTAATATTATCTTCGTATTGAAAAATCTTCATCATAAATAATACAAAAATGAAACCGCAGATACGAATCCTACTCTACTCAATCCTATTCTTTTTATATCTTACTTCAACATCCGTTTTTCTTTCGTTAGGACAAGTATTGAAGACAGATCCCTATATTACTTTAGGTTGCGGTTTTGCTGTTTTTAATCTTATTTATGCTTTCCTAGCTTTAAAATGGAAACCAGTTTTAAATATAATATTTGCTATTGCAATTGCAGCTTTGTCATTATTTCTAGCTTTGCAATTTACTAATTTACATCTTCTTATAAATTACGATCCGTATCAGGTTAAAACTGCCATATTTGCCAATGCTTTTTTTTCCATTATTTTTTGGGAAATTGTGTATCAGGTGAAGATCAGAAAATCATAAAAATCAATATCAATTGCCTACAGCTTTAGCTGGAGGTTAATAAAAGGCTTTAATATTAAGGCTTTAGCCAAAAAGCGCATTTCTTTTGGCTAAAGCCTTTTTCCTTTTAGCAACAAATACCTCCAGTTAAAACTGGAGGCAAATCATTTTATATTTCATAAAAAATCCAATAAATTAATTTTATCAAAAAATGGTTAAATACTTAAAAGATAATTTATTAGATTTACCTTAAGTATTTAAAAATCAAACTCATGAAACGACAGCCATCAATAGATATTGTTCGCGGCATTGTAATGGTTATTATGGCTCTCGATCATGTTTGGGATTTGATGCACGTCGATTCGATTACGCAGAGTCCGACTGATTTGGCTTCTACTTCACCTTTGTTGTTTTTTACACGCTGGATTACGCATTTGTGTGCGCCTATTTTTGTTTTCTTGGCGGGAACTTCAATTTATCTTTCACTTCAAAACAAAAACGATTTTACCAAAACCAGACAGCTTTTATTAAAAAGAGGACTTTGGTTAATCTTACTCGAATTTACAATAGTCAATTTTGGATTGTTTTTCGATATTGGTTTTCACACACTTTTATTTGAAGTAATAGCCGCGATAGGTTTTGGGTTTGTTATTTTAAGTTTACTGCTAAAGGTTCGTTCCAAGATATTAGGTATAATTGGACTGGTAATTATCTTTTTCCATAATCTTTTACCGCTTATTCCGTTCGCAGAAAATTCAGTTTTAAAAACGATTTTAACGCCATTATTTGGCCCAGTTGTATTTCCGTTTGCTGGAAAAGCATTTATTATGGGCTACCCGCCTATTCCGTGGCTAGGAATTATGCTCGTTGGCTTTGCCACAGGCAAATTCTTCGAACTCGCAGAAACACAAAGAAAAAAACTATTTCTGAAAATTGGTTTGAGCGCTTTGGCTTTGTTTATCGTATTTCGGATTATAAATATTTATGGCGATCCCGCTTTGTGGACTGCGCAAAAAGATTTGGTTTTTACGTTTTTATCTTTTATGAATGTAACGAAATATCCGCCATCGCTCCTATTCTGTTTAGTGACTTTAGGAATTCTGTTTTTACTGCTCGCCTTTGCGGAACAATTTCATAATACGGTTAAAAAAGTTACCTTGGTTTACGGAAAAGTGCCTTTGTTTTATTTTGTCGTTCACTTTTATGTCATTCATATTCTAACGCTTTTTATGCTTTTCGCACAAGGCTTCAATTGGCAGCAATTGGAATTTGCTGCAGGAACTTTTGGCAGACCTAAAGGCGTTGAAAGCGGTCTGCCTCTTTGGTCAATTTATTGTATCTGGATTTTGGTTGTGGCACTGCTATATAAACCTTGTCAATGGTTCGGGAAATATAAAGCTGAAAAGCAGTATTGGTGGCTGAAGTATATTTAATTTTTCTAAAATGGCTAGAAGGAATATTGTAATTCTAGTTATATAGAATGTATAAAAAACAGCCGAATTTCGTACGTATTTTTTTATATTAGCATCTTGAATTTTTCCAAGCCAAAATACTAACTATGAAAATTAGAATTCTAATCCTTTTATCTTTAATTGCGATTTCTTGTAAAAAAGAAAAACAAACCATAATTGAAACACCAAAAAAACAAGAAAAAGATACGTTAGAAATTGCTTTAAAAACAACATCTGAAACTCCAAAAACAGATACAATCGTACTTTCTTCCAAGCATAAAACGAACAAAATTTTATGTGATTTGGATGGAGACGGAAAAAACGAAACCGTAGAAATAGTAAGAAGTACAAAAAGCGATAAAAGCGGTTTGAAAATAACTTTCGGAAACGGAAAAAGAACTGATTTTCTTGGTCTGGGAAATACTGTTTTAGCACAAGGTTTTGATGAAATTGACTGGGCCGGAATATTTGAAAAAGCTCCAAAAGGTGAAATGTACTGGAATAATGTAAATGACGACGGCGAAATAATGGCTGAAGAAGAAGTAAAAGAAGAAGACAAAATTAAACTCCCAAATGACGGAATATTTATTCATGCCGAAGAAAGCTGCGGCGGCGGTATTATTTATATAAAAAAAGGAAAATACGAATGGATTCAGCAGGAATAAAATTATACGGAATCTAACTTTTAAACTATTTTAAATTATGAAAATAAAATTTCTGGTATTACTAAGCATCCTTTTTCTTGCAGGCTGTAAAGAATCAAATAAAATTGAAAGAGAAAACGAACCAACAATTTATGGTGTTGAAAGCGAAAATGAAGAAATGAATGCGGCAATACTAAAAGCAAATGAGACATTGAATGATTTTAACGCTGGATTATCGAATCCGAATGCTGACAGTCAGGCTTTAAAGATTAAGTTTTCAAATGCTAAAGGCATCGAACATATGTGGATTGGAGATATTGTATTTAAAGACGGTAAATATTCTGGTATTTTAAATAACGAACCCGAATATGTTACAGAATTCAAAGCAGGTGACAAAATAGATATTGATCCGTCTAAAATAAGCGATTGGATGTATCTAGAAAATGGTAAATTATTTGGCGGCTACGCGATAAAGGTTTTGCGAAACAGAATGACCAATGAAGAGAAAAAACAATTTGATGAGGAAAGCGGTATGCAAATCGATTAATTTAAAATAATGATGAAAAATATTCTATTCTTTTTTTTATTTATAATTCTTTTTTCAAGTTGTAAAGAAGATAAAAAACAAGAAACTCAAGTTATTTCAAATACGGAATCAAACAAAGAAGAACAGTTCGTTTTAAACGTACAAAAAATCGATTCTACCCAATTTCCAAGCGTGATTAAATACGAAGGTTTTGTAAAAAATGCTGTTCGCTGGAAAGATAAACTTGGTGATAATATTGTTATTACTACTGAAACAGGCTATCATATTAACAAAAAGTTTGAGCATGAAACTGATGGATCAGATGCTGAATTGTTTGCGTATCATTTTATAGTTTCTGGAAATGAGGTAAAACAAACTTGGAAAGTTTACGATTTTATTGCCGATTGTCCGGTTGATATTGTGGCCTCGTTTGTAAAAAACTCTTTTCAAATTACTGATTTAAATAATAACGGAATTGCCGAAACGTGGCTGATGTATAAAACAACCTGTCACGGTGATGTGAGCCCTTGTGACATGAAAATTATTATGTACGAAGACCAGCAGAAATATGCGATACGCGGCGAAAGCAAAGTTCAGGTTGGAGTTTTAGATAATGGTGAAAAACAATTTATAGGCGGTGAATATAAACTGGATGAGAACTTTAAAAAAGGTCCAAAAGTCTTTAAAGAGTTTGCCGAAAAATTATGGAAAGATAATTTGATTGAAACTTGGGAAGATTAAGTATTCTTCCTTTAAAGCAAATTACGCACAAAAAATCATGCTGAAAATTTAAATCTTTATTTTTCAGCCAGTTTGTGTCATTTCGTCGAAAGGAGAAATCGCACACGGGGGGTTCCACAAAGATTTGTTATTTCACTTTGCATCCGTTCCTCGCAATTACAAACTTCACCTTCTCCAGTGTAGTTAACTTTATTTATTATGAAAAACTAAAGATCTAATCTAGCCCCGATAGAGCCGATATCCTCGCATCCCGATGACTATCGGGATGCGAGATAAAGGCGAAAGCGGGACTAAAGGTTCTTATGAAAAATTGATTTCTGCTCCTTAAAATAAATCCAAAAAAAAGGCATAGTTGTTGAAAGTTAAAAAAGATATATTTACACCTTCAAAAGAGATACTATGCAAAAAACTACTTTACTATTTTTTATATTCTTTTTGGTTCTTTCTTCGTGCGGGGTAAAAACGACTCAGGCGTTAATAAGCGACGGAAATTATGACGGTGCTATTGATCGCGCTGTAGAGGCTTTGAGGACAAATAAGGATGCAAAAGGAAAACAAGATTATGTGTATTTGCTCGAAGAGGCTTTTGCAAAAGCGAAAGACCGTGACCTCCGTAATCTGGAAATGCTTTCTAAAGATAACAATCCGGCAAATGCCGAGCGAATCTACAATACGTATTTACAACTCAATAACCGTCAGGAAAAAATTAGTCCGATTTTGCCTTTGAAATTAATAAAGCAAGGCAGAAATGCGAATTTTCCGTTTGATAATTATTCCAATGAAATTGTAAACAGCAAAAATGCACTTTCAAAATATTTGTACGAGAACGCTTCTAACCTTTTGAAATCGAACAACAAAATGGATTTTAGAAAGGCGTATGATGATTTTGCTTATTTGGAAAGTATAAATCCAGGGTATAAGAACACCAAGAAATTAATGGATGATGCACTTTTTAAAGGAACTGATTTTGTGGATGTGTATGCAAAAAATGAAACCAATATGGTGATTCCGAAAATGCTTCAGGATGATTTGCTGGATTTTAAAACGTACGGACTTAATGATAAATGGACGGTTTACCATATCGCAAGACAAAAAAATGTAACGTACGATTATAGTTTGATTATTAATTTTAGACAAATTGCAATCTCGCCAGAACAGATTAAAGAAAAAGAATTTGTGAAGGAAAGACAAATTAAAGACGGTGTAAAAACACTTCTGGACAGTCGCGGAAGACCTGTAAAAGATAGTTTGGGCAAAGAGATTAAAGTGGATAATTATAAAATACTTCGCGCAAGTGTTTATGAATTCAGACAATTTAAATCTTGTTTGGTAACTGCTAAAGTTGATTATGTAGATTTGAAATCAAATCAGCTGGTGCAGACTTTTCCTATTAGCAGCGAATATGTTTTTGAGAATATTTATTCGAAATATAAAGGAGACCGAAATGCCTGCGACGATAATTATCAAAGCTATTTTTCTAAGCGTGCTGTTCCTTTTCCTAATAACGAACAAATGGTTTTTGATACGGGTGAAGACTTAAAAGCAAAACTTAAAGATATTATTGTCAGAAATAAATTTAGACGATAACACCTAAAAACGATATAAAAGGGCGCATTAAATATGCGTCTTTTTTTGTTTACGATATTTCAATTAAAAAAAATCACTTTTTTACGTTACGCAACCAAAAAGCTGCTTATATTCGCAACTAATTAGTTGCGTAATTCTATTTTAAAATGAAACGAGATATTTTTCAGGCCATTGCCGATCCTACCCGCAGAGCAATTTTAGTTTTGATTTCTTCAACTGCGTTGACACCAAATGCAATTGCAGAACAGTTTCAAACTACAAGACAAGCCGTTTCTAAACACATTAAAATACTGAATGAATGTGATTTGCTGGAAGAAAAAAAATTAGGCAGAGAAATTTATTATCAGCTCAAAATAGATAAAATGAAAGAAATAGATCATTGGCTGGAGCAATTTAAAAAGATTTGGGAACAGCGTTTTGACCAATTGGATCAAGTATTAATGAATTTAAAATCTAAAGAAAATGAAATCTGATCTTTTAATGAATTTTTCTGTAGACAAGGAAAATAAAACAGTAAATGTAAAACGCGAATTTAAGGCGTCATTGTCAAACGTTTGGTCTGCCTGGACAGAAGCTTCCATTCTGGATTTGTGGTGGGCGCCGGCTCCGTTTAAATCCAAAACAAAGTTTATGGAATTTAGAGAGGGCGGAAAAAGATTGTATGCGATGGTGAGTCCTGAGGGAGATGAACGCTGGGCTGTATTTGAATATAATTCAATTTCTCCTAAAACAAATTTTAAACATTCGTCTACTTTCTGTGATTCAGAAGGGCTTCCAAATTCTGCTTTAGGCAGTTCTTATTGGGACATTACTTTCTCTGAAGAGGGAGATTCTACAATTGTTGCTATTGCGATTAAGCGCGACAGTTTAGAAGAATTAGAAAAAATAATTGAAATGGGTTTCAAAGAAGGCTTTACAATTGCGATGGAAGGTTTAGATAAAATTCTGGAAACAAATAAATAAAATTATTCTAAGAAATAACTATTAATAAATTTAAAATCTAAAGAAAATGAAATCGAATCTATTAATGAATTTTACTGTAAACAAGGAAAATAATACTGTAAATGTAAAACGCGAGTTTAGTGCTTCTCTAGCAAACGTTTGGTCTGCTTGGACAGAAGCAGCAATTTTGGATCAATGGTGGGCGCCGGCACCATGGAAATCAAAAACAAAAAGTATGGATTTTAAAGAAGGCGGACGCAGATTGTATGCAATGCTTGGCCCAGAAGGTGAAGAACATTGGGCAATCGCCGATTTTACTTCGATAAGTCCGAAAACCAATTTTAAATATCTGGATGCTTTTTCAGACAGTGAAGGAAATTTAAATACCGAATTTCCGCGTTCGGATTGGGATGTAACTTTTTCGAAGCAAGGCAGTTCTACATTTGTTGATATTGTAATCAAGCACGAAAAACTATCTGATTTGGAAGCGATAATTCAAATGGGCTTTAAAGAAGGATTTACCATTGCAATGGAAGGTTTAGATGCGATTTTTGCAGAGCAATAAATAATCTTAAATTACTAATAAAGCTGGGGTAAAAAAGGGGATTTGATGTATTAAATTCGTATTTTCGTTTTTATACTTTTACCTGCTTACTTCAATGAACAAATTTATTACCCTGGCTTTCTTTCTTTTTTCTTTCACTTTAATATTCAGCCAAAAAAACAAAACCAAAGCTGCAGAAATACAAAAACCATTCGTTTTAGGTGTTATTGACGAAATTCAATCCAAAGAACTTAACGAAAAAAGAATACTAAATATTTATCTTCCTGAAGGTTACAATCCTTCTGAAAACACAAAATATCCTGTTATATATTTACTTGATGGCTCTGCCAATGAAGATTTTATACACATTACTGGTTTAGTTCAATTTAATAGTTTTGAGTGGATCAACCAAGTTCCAAAATCAATTGTAGTAGGAATTGCAACTGTAGACAGAAGAAGGGATTTTACATTTCCAACAACTATTGAAAGTGATAAAAGCCGTTTTCCAAGCGGTGGTCATTCGGATCGTTTTATTGCTTTTATCGAAAAGGAACTACAGCCTTTTATTGAGCAAAGATATAAGACAAATGATTCGAAAACTATTATTGGCCAATCTTTAGGCGGATTATTAGAAACTGAAATTTTGTTTAAAAAGCCTTTTCTTTTTAATAAATACGTCATTGTAAGTCCGAGTCTGTGGTGGAATAATGGTTCTTTACTTGATTTAGATTCAGAAATACTGAAAGAAGATTTTAAACAGCAGACCGACATTTATATTGCAGTTGGAAAAGAAGGCTTAACTCCCACAACAATTCCGCGAGTTATGGAAGTAGATGCTAATTTATTGACTGAAAAAATAAAAAAATCTAAAAGTAAAAACATCAAAGTTTATTTTGATTATTTACCAGATGAAAACCACGCAACTATCCTTCATCCAGCAGTATCGAACTCATTTAAAATCTTCTACCCTCAAGCAAAAAATAAAAATGAATAATATTGACGAAAATAAACTGGACAATCCTGTCTTGAATTCTTTATCTGAAAATCACGAAAAATTTTGCCTTGATTATAACGGAGTAAAATTTTATAATCCCGATTATTGTCCTTTTGGGGGCTTTATAAACCTCGAAAAAACTGAAAAAGCAACTGCTGACTACGCCTCATTATGTGAAAATTTTTATATTGTTGGAGAAAAGCCTAGCATTTCAAGTCCTTTAAAGATCATCAAAGAATTGGTCTGCCTTCAAATGATTATCTCTAAAAAAATTCAACTAACTCCTAAAAATGAAATCATCAAACTTACAGATGAGCATACTAAAGAATTATTGGATTTAGTCAATTTAGTACAGCCTGGATATTTTAAACCAAAAACAGCTGCGCTGGGAAATTACTACGGAATCCTTATAGATAAAAAATTAATTGCTGTTGCAGGTGAACGCATGAAAATGAATCATTTTACAGAAGTCAGCGCTATCATCACTCATCCAGATTACACTGGAAAAGGATATGCCAAACAATTGACTGCCTATGTTGTAAACAAAATTTTCGAAGAAGGTAAAACTCCTTTTTTACATGTCGTAGAAAGTAACATTGGAGCTGTAAAATTATACGAAAAACTGGGTTTTGTTACGAGAAGAAAAATGAGTTTTTGGAATATTTCAAAATAGTAAACTGAAATATTCAAGACTGAAAAATAAAAAATTAGCCCTGATAATTATTATCAGGACTAAAATGAATTTATCCCAGCCATCCTTCTCGATCCAAACTTCTATACTGAATTGCTTCTGCAATATGCGACGAAACTATACTGGGCGCATCATCTAAATCGGCAATGGTTCTGGAAACTTTCAAAATTCTGTCATACGCTCGAGCGGAAAGATTCAGTCTTTCCATTGCGGTTTTCAACAGCTCTTTTGAAGCGTCATCTAAAACACAATATTCCCTAATTAATTTACTGCTCATTTGAGCATTGTAATGAACATTTTCTATCGCTTCAAATCGTTTGGTTTGAATTTCGCGTGCTGCAGTTACACGTTTCCGAATTTCTACACTACTTTCTGCTTTTTTTTCATCGGCCAATTTTTCAAACGGAACTGGTGTAACTTCTATATGAATGTCTATTCTGTCTAATAACGGACCCGATATTTTACTCATATAGCGCTGCATTTCGTGTGGAGAAGAGGTATTTGGCGTGCTTGGATCGTTAAAAAAACCACTCGGACTTGGGTTCATACTGGCCACAAGCATAAAAGAAGACGGATAGGTAATCGTAAACTTAGCGCGCGAAATAGTAACTTCCCGATCTTCTAACGGCTGGCGCATTACTTCAAGAACATCTCGTTTAAATTCTGGTAATTCATCCAAAAACAAAACACCATTATGCGCCATCGAAATTTCTCCCGGCTGCGGATAACTGCCGCCACCAACCAAAGCCACATTCGAAATGGTATGGTGTGGACTTCTAAATGGACGCTGATTCATTAAACCAACTTCTTTTAATTTTCCCGCAACACTATGAATTTTAGTAGTTTCAAGTGCTTCCCGCAAAGTCATAGGAGGCAGAATACTCGGAACACGTTTTGCCAGCATCGTTTTTCCAGCTCCAGGCGGGCCTATTAAAATAATGTTGTGACCTCCCGCTGCTGCAATTTCCATACAGCGTTTAATACTTTCTTGTCCGCGAACATCTGAAAAATCAAATTCTGGAAAATCCAACGTTTTATAAAATTCTGCCCTCGTATCTATTACTGTTGGCTGAAGCGTACCTTTTCCAGCAAAAAAGTCAATGATTTCTTTTAGATTCTCTACGCCATAAACATCTAAATCGGATACAATCGCCGCTTCCTTTACATTTTGAATGGGAAGAAAAAAACCTTTATAACCTTCTTCTTTTGCTTTGATGGCAATTGGTAAAGCACCGCGAATAGGCTGCAGACTTCCGTCTAAAGAAAGTTCACCCATAATAATATATCGCTCAATTTCTGGCGCTTTTATCTGATCTGAACCGACTAGAATTCCCATTGCCAAGGTCAAATCGTAAGACGAACCCTCTTTTCTAAGGTCTGCCGGCGCCATATTAATGGTAATTCTTTTTCCAGGCATACCGAAACCATTATTTTTAAGTGCTGCCGCGATTCGGAAACTGCTTTCTTTTATAGCATTGTCTGGAAGTCCAACTAAATGATAACCAATCCCTTTATCCATATGAACTTCGACTGTAATTGTCGTTGCCTCTACGCCAAAAACGGCACTTCCATAAACTTTTACTAACATAAATATCTTTTCATTAAATGTTTTTAAAACTAATGAAAAATTATTATTATGTAAATATTTTATTACAAAATTTTTAAAATTAAAATGGAAGCTTGATTTGGATCTTAATTTCCTCCACAATCTTACTCAAATCCAAACTATTCTGATGTGACCAAAGTTCACTTTCTATCTGGTTATTTCGAATACAATTATGGCATTCTAGTATTTCATGAGAATAGCCTTTTCCTAATGTTGGTAAACTGACAACTGCTTCTTTTTCATCATTTATAAATAAAGAATACCCATCTGCCACATACCAAGGCGAATTCAATTCGATTCTCCCTTTTGAACCGCTTATTGAAGCTTTCATATCAGACTCTGAAACAATTGAAGCGTGCAAAACCGATTGAGCAGATTCGTATTGCAGTATCATAGAAGTCTGCAAATCAATATCATTTTTATGCTTTACCGCTTTTGCAATAATCTCTTTTGGTTTTCCTAATAGTATATAAGACAGGAACAAAGGATAAACACCAATATCAAATAGCGCTCCGCCTCCTAAATCTTTATCAAAAAGTCTTTTATTTTCGATTTCACTTCCGTGAAAGGCAAAATCGGCTTTTATATAATTTATGCTTCCTATGACTCCGCTATTTATCTTTTGTAAAACATCTTGAACAGAAGGGATAAAGCGCGTCCAGAAAGCTTCCATAAAAAACCTGTTGAACTTTTTAGAAGCTTCAATCATAAGCTTGGTATCTTTATAAGACAAAGACATTGGTTTTTCACAAATAACATGTTTCCCATTTTCAAGCGCTTTTATCGATAATGACGCATGCGAATTATGCGGTGTCGCTATGTAAATAATTTCAACTTCTTTATCTTCAAAAAGTAAATCGTATGAATTATATATTCTTGAAGCATTAAATTTTTCTGCAAACTGCTCTGCCTTCGAAATATCTCTTGATGCAACAGCTGTTAGCTCTGCATCTTCAACTAATAATAAATCTGCTGCAAACTGATTGGCTATATTGCCAAGACCAATAATTCCCCATTTAATTTTCCTATTTTCCATTCTTGTATTTTAATCATTAAAATTGTTAAAAACATTAAAAAAATCTTATTCTCAAAAATTATCAGATGTTTTTAAACAACAAATATCCAATATATCGCAAAAAGTAACAATCAATTAACCCAAAAATTATCAAAAGTCTTAGTAAGGAGAAAAAAAATGTTGCCGAATTACAAATTTTAAGTCTGTTTTAACAAATTCACGCAAAATTTAAGGGTTCAAATTTTAAATTTAACAAAAATTAAACATTGAACCCTATTTTTTTAGGGGGTATGAAATCATTTTATACTTTTATAAAAAATTTTAAAACTAAATAACTATGCGAAAAATTATTTTAAGTGTGATTCTTATCACTATTTTGGTACTAACCTTTATATCAAACTTTATCATTGCAGATAACCCAATTCCTGCAGAAGCGGTTAAGTTTGATACAGGAGATACGGCTTGGATGATCGTTGCAACTGCTTTTGTATTGTTAATGACTCCTGGTTTAGGATTTTTCTACGGAGGAATGGTAGGTAAGAAAAACGTAATTAGTACTATGCTGCAAAGTTTTATGGCCATGGTAATTGTTACAATTTTATGGACTGTTGTAGCTTTCGGATTAGCTTTCGGACCAAGTATTGGAGGAATTATTGGAGATCCAACCAGTAATTTATTCTTTCAAGGTGTTGGAACCAATACAGCATGGAGCCTTGCGCCAACGATTCCTTTTATGTTATTCGCATTATTTCAGGCAAAATTCGCCATCATTACTCCTGCGTTAATTACAGGTGCTTTTGCAGAACGTGTACGTTTCTGGGCTTATTTGTTATTCATGGTTTTATTTATATTATTAATATATGCTCCGTTGGCTCACATGACTTGGCATCCTGATGGAGTTTTCTTTAAAATGGGAGTTCTTGACTTCGCTGGTGGAACAGTAGTACACATGAGTGCTGGCTGGGCTGCATTGGCTGGAGCAATCTTCTTAGGAAAAAGAAAAATTCAAAAAGTTAATCCTGCTAGAATTACTTATGTATTATTAGGAACAGGTTTACTTTGGTTCGGCTGGTTTGGTTTCAACGCTGGATCTGCATTAGGAGCAAATGGTTTAGCTGTACAAGCTTTAGGTACAACCACTGTTGCTGCTGCAGCTGCTGCAATGGCATGGGTTTTCCTTGATAAAATATTAGGACACAAATTATCTGCTCTTGGAGCTTGTATCGGAGCTGTTGTAGGTCTTGTTGCTATTACGCCTGCAGCTGGTTTTGTTAGTATTCCTCATGCAATTTTCATCGGTTTATTCTCTGCAATTGTAAGTAACCTTGTAGTTAGCAAATTCCCTAAAGGAAAAATTGATGATGCATTAGATGTATTTGCTTGTCACGGTGTTGGTGGTATGGTTGGTATGTTATTAACTGGAGTTTTCGCTTCAAAAGCAATTAACCCAGCTGTTGGAGACAATCAAGGTTTAATTTTCGGAACTCCAACTTTGTTTATCAATCAATTAACAGCTTTAGTGGTAGTATCAATCTTTGCTTTTGTAGGTTCTTATATTTTATTCTTCGTTGTAAATAAAATTACTCCTCTAAGAGTTACTGAAGAAAAAGAAGAACTTGGTTTAGATATCTCTCAACACGGAGAATTCTTATAAGATATTAATTTTCAACTTTCAATGACTAGTCCTAAATAATCGATACAGATTATTAGACAAATATATTTAATTAGACACCTGTAATATTTTTTATTGCAGGTGTTTTTCTTTTATAAGTTCTCATCTTTACTACACTTTGTTGATGCAT
>NZ_MRCQ01000019.1 GCF_002304005.1 Flavobacterium sp. ACN6
AGAGTTTTTTAATTGTTAATTGTTAATGGTTGATGGTGGTTGATAGTTCCGATAGTTGAAGATTATTTTTAATTTTTAATTCCCAATTTTTAATTTAATTATTGTCTTCCTGAGCGAAGTCGAAGGATATTCTTAAAGGCGCTAATTCACAAGTAAAATTAGTTGAATTACCTCCAGCTTTAGCTGGAGGTAAGCAGATAAATTAAAAAAGGCTTTAGCCAAAAATAAAGATTTGGCTAAAGCCCTTAGCAGCTTTATATAATAATCTCCAGCTAAAGCTGGAGGCAATTCATTTTTGCATAAACATCTTTGCGACTTAGTGCCTTTGCGAGATTAAAAAAATGAAATTGAATAATTGCGCATCTCCTTCGACTTCGCTCAGGAAGACAATCGGGATTAATTAAATTAAAAATTGGGAATTAAAAATTAAAAATAAGTACTATCAATCAACAATCAACAATCAACAATCAACCATTAACAATTAACAATTAACAATTAACAATTCTCCTAAAGTTTATATCCAAAATTCTTAGACTTTATGACTTTTCCTTTATCAGTAATCATTACACAGCTGTAATCGGGGAATTTTTGAATTAAAAGCAGACCTTCGGTCTGGCCTAAAACCATCATTGAAGTACTTAGTCCGTTAGCGGTTTCGGCGTTTGGGCCAAAAACGGTAACACTGCACAAGCCCGTTGCAGGATAACCCGTTGCTGGATTTATGATATGAGAATAGCGTTTTCCGTTGAAAACTACAAATTTCTCATAACTGCCAGAAGTAGTAACAGCGCCTTCTTTTAAAGGAACAGCAGCCAAGATTTTTTCAGGTTTAAATGGATTTGTAATACCGATTTTCCAATCGTTTCCATTTGGTTGTTTTCCCCAAGTACTCATGTCGCCTGAACCGTTTATAATTCCAGCTTTTATGCCTTTTCCGATCATTATGGCACGGCATTTATCAGTTGCGTAGCCTTCGCCTAAAGCACCAAAACCAATTTTCATTCCTTTTAATTTCAAGAAAATAGTCGATTCTGTGCTGTCCAGAATAATATTTTTGTAACCGACTTTTTCTACCGACTTTTTTATGGCTTCCGCCGAAGGCATTTCGGTCATTGAGCCGTCAAATTTCCAAATTCTGTCCATTGCAGCAAAACTTACGTCAAATCCGCCATTGGTAATTTCAGAAAGCTGAATAGCTCTCTGTGCTAATTCAAAAACTTCTCGATCTACTTTTACCGGCTTTATTCCCGCATTCTGATTCACCTCAGAAACTTGCGAATCTGATTTCCAATCTGAAATTAAATTTTCAATTCGAGTAATTTCGGCAATTACAAGATCAATATTTTGTTCAGCCGAAAGAGAATCTTTATCAACAATACTAATATCAAATCTGCCGCCCATTAAGAGCGTCGTTCTTTTTCGTAAAACTTGTGAATAACCATTCAGGCATTGAAGAGTTACCAGAAGAATTAAAAGTTTATTTATAATTGATTTTTGCATAAAAAATCATTTTCTAAAGCTCCAGCGGAGCAAAATATTTATAGTTTATTTAAACGTGCGAAATCAAAAGCTCCATAGGAGCGATATCTCTAGATTGTGTATGTTACCCCGCTGGGGTTCTTGTTTTGGGTGATTTAATTAAATCTATAAATATGGCATCCCGCTGGGATTTTTTTTATTCATATTCTAAAATTCAAATTCCAAACTTTCAAATTCTAAATTCTAAATTCTAAATTCTAAATTCCAAATTCCAAATTCCAAACTTTCAAATTCTAAATTCTAAATTCCAAATTCCAAAATCTAAAACCCACAATCTAAAATCTAAAACACACAATCTAAAATCCACCATCTAAAATCTACAATCTAAATTCCAAAATCTAAAATCCACCATCTAAAATCTACAATCTAAATTCCAAAATCTAAAATCCACAATCTACAATCTACAATCTACAATCTAAAATCTAAAATCTACAATCTAAAATGGCACCTAATAACAATCCGTTAATAATTGCCCATTTTCCTTGTACTCAGAAAGCGCTTTGATTCCATTTGTCAAGCATAAATCATTCAAAATAGCTTCAACATCTTTCTGCATGGCAAGTGAACCGCAGATCATAATTACGCCGCCTTCTTTTAGTAAATTCATAAAAAATGAAGCGTCATTTTGAATCAAATCCATAACATAAATATTGGCTCCTTCACGAGATAATGCCACATGAAAACGGTCCAAATGCTGTTTTTGAATCATAACTTTTGCAAACTTTTTATAAGCCAGAAGCGTTGGAGTTACCATTCTAAATCCGCTGTATAAATGTAATTCTTTCTTAGATTTATTCTGTTCAATCATTCCCAAGAAAGGAGCAATTCCAGTTCCGTTCGAGATTAAAGCGACTTTTGACGCTTTCTTTGGAAGATGAAAAGCAGGATTTTTAAGAATTCTGGCTTTAATTGTATTTCCTGGTTCTAAATTGTTCAGAAATCCAGAACCCAATCCGTTCTCGTGTAATTTTACCACCAATTGTATATTCCCAGAATGATTTCCGATAGAGTAAAGACGTTCCCTAGAATCATTAGCAGGATAAATTGCCAATAAATCTCCAGAAGCAAATTTGGCTCTTGAATTGGCGCGGAGTGTTAAAATAAAAGTATGTTCAGTATCTGAAATAGGAGTTTTATCTAAAACCATTAATTTCTGCAGTCCTTTTGGAACATGATTGTATAAAGATGGAGTAGTGGCTAGTGGAATTCCTGTTTTTGCACTCCATAATTTTACCCAATTTACAAACTCAGCTGCCGATTTATCGTTTACTGTCTGCAAATCTAAATAACGATCTGCCCAGTTTTGTTTCGCTAAAAGCTGGTCGATTTCAACTGCAAATCGGCAAAAATCTGGATATGCTTTCGAACCAAAACCTACAACAGAATAATTAATTTTCTGTTCTTGATTTTGTTTTTCTAAAACGGCTTTAAATTTTTTACCGTTAGAAGGAGGATCACCTAAGCCGTGCGTAGAAGAAAGTACCAAAATATGTTCTGCTTTTGGATACGCTGAGAAACGGTTTAATTCGGTAATATATGCCTTGTAACCTTGATCAATTAATTGTTTCAGAATAGCATTTGCGAATCGGAACGAACTTCCGTTTTCAGAACCAACTAAAAGGATAAAAGTACTTTCGTGCGCTTTAAATTTATTTTTAATTCGGCTTGACCTTCTTTTCAAAGTAATGGCAAAACCAGAATAAATAAAGAATAGAATATTGATGCACGCAATAGCTAGAATTACAGCCCAGATCCCGTTAATTCTTCCCGTATGAAGATCAAGACTCAAAGCGGCAAATTGTTTTGTCATTGGCGAAAGTTTTTCTGTAACTATTGCTCCCGTAACCTGATTCACTTCAACTTCGCGGTCTTTTAATTCAATAATATAATATTCCTCTGGATCATCTGTAAAAGGAAATTCGATTTTCTTTACATCAGATAATAAAGTCGTATTGAAAATTGATGTTGTTTTTTCTTTCTCAGAAAGTTCTGTTTTTACAGGTTTCGCTTTTTCTTCACCCATAAAAAAGTTAAACCTTTCTAGAGACAAATAAGTTCCCGTAAGTGCGATAATCAGAATCGGAATCAAAGCCAGTCTTCCCAAAACAACATGATAATATTGTGCAAAATATTCCTTGATTACTTTCGAAAAGAAATTTCGAATACCGCGCTGTCTCTTTAAAACCAATACAAAACCGGAAAGCGAAATCAATACTAAACAAAATGAAATTACACCCACAAAAAATCGGCCTGCTTCATGAAGAAACAGCGAACGGTGGAAACTTGTAACCCACTGAATAAATTCATTTTTCTTTACGGGAGTTCCTAAAGCTTTTCCAGTTTTGGGATCGATGTAAGCATTAACATCATTTCCGTTATCATCAATTGCCTGAAGTATAACAAACTGATTGTAATCGACACTTAATTCAGTAATTTCTGGGTATGCTTTTTTAAGAATAGGAAGAGTTTCTCCTAAAGTAATTGCATTAAAATCTGCAGTTTTATAGGGAAGTGTTTTTTCCTGTACCGCATCGACCGCCAGAATAATTCCGGTCACCGAAGCCAAAAGCAAAAAGATAGAAGAAAATAAGGCCAGAGCCAAGTGTGCGTAACGCCAGAAAGAAAGAGTCATTGAATGTCTTAATGTAATAAATGTTTAAAGCTTTGTCAAAGTATAAAACTTGGACAAAGCTCAGATTTCAATTTTAAGCAGAAAAAAATATAATTCACGCTTATAGAGGTTAAAAAATAATATGCTAAATATTAAATTTTGTTTAGTCTTACATATTTGATGTAACCTTTTCCGTCTGTTTTCTCTGCCAGACCTTCTGTAGTAAGCGGAATTTCAAGATCACTTACATAGTATTTTTGATCTTCAACAGCCGTTTCAAAACGTAATTTGTAGCCTTTATTAATTTTAGAATTTTCAATTTCTATAGTGGTAACACTGCGGTCTCCGCCCGTAACAGAAGCACCCGTTTTTGCACTGATATCATCATTTTTTTGAGTATGGAATTTGTTCCATTCTTTTAATGATTTGTACCATTTTTTATCATCGCCCATTACATAAAGCGTTTTTTCGTACTCACCGCCGGCATTTACAAGTGAAACTACGATATACGCACCTTCTCCCATATAATTGTTCATCTGCAGCATACATTTGTATTTGCTTGATTGTGCATTAGACTGAAAAGAAAGTAAAAAGATAAAAGCGCTTGTAAAGGCAATTTTTAGTATTGATTTCATAAAAATTTATTTGTTTTGATTGGTATTGAAGTTCCAAAATTTAAATTCCAAATATTAAGCTTGGAATTTGGAATTTGGAATTTCATTTTTGAGTTTTGAGATTTAATCATTTATTTTAAAAACTCAACTGAAATATTATTTTTTGTAAGTAAGTCATTTTCTTTCGCTAGAGCGTAAGCCGTTTCGTCAAATTCTGTATTAATATCTTTTTTAGCTCCAACAGAAACTAGATATTTTAGAATAGAATCATCTTTAGAAGTCATCGCTGCTCTGTGCAAAGCCGTTAAACCGTCTTTATTTTTAGCATTCACATCAACTTTTAAATCGGTTATTTTTTTAAGAAGCGCAACATCATTTTTAGTGATTGCTGCATGATATAAAGTATTGCCGTCTTTTTGAGCCGCTGCTAAATTTAAACCTTTATCCTGAAGTAATTTTGCTTTTGCATCAAAAGGATCTTGTTTTGGAGTTTCTCTCTCTCTTCCCGCCGGACGGTAAGATTGTACTAAATAAACACCTAAATTATTTCCTTCTTTGTCTTTTACATTAACATCTGCACCTTTAGCTAAAAGTAAACTTACAGCTTCTGGAGTTCCAGATCGTACAGCGTTTGTCAAAGCAGATTCACCTTTTAAGTTTTGAGCATTTATATTTTTAGCTTTTGGAAGAAAAAGCTCTAAAGCAGCAATTTCTCTTGCAGAAGCTGCGGCCATAATTGGAGTATTTCCGTCTTTGTCAGCTTTATTTACATCAACACCTTTATCTAAAAAGTATTTAATAATTTCAGTTTGATTTGGTTTTCCAGCCAAAATATGCAATACATTTTGTCCCGCTTTGTTTTGAGCAGCTGCTTTAATTTTTACTTCTTCAACCAAATATTTGTATGTTTCGATTGTATTAGTTTCTCTACGGCTTCCTTGTGCAGCAATTAAAAGCGCAGTCTCAGTCGGTTTAATTCCTTTTTCTAGAAGTTTCTTTAAAAGCGGAATATTTCCAGATCTTGCAGCGTACGTAAAAGCAGTATTTCCATCATTATCAACATCTTTAAGAGACATTCCTTTAGTAGAAAAATATTCGGCAGCTTTTAAATCTTTATCCGATGCAATTGCCAGCAGTAAAAGGTTTGCGCCGTTTGCATATTTTTTAGTTGGATTTACACCAGCTTTAAAAAACGCATCATACATCGCTGGGTTAGATTGTCCGTTTGAGGCTGCAAAGTCTGCTGGAGCAGTTCCGTGGCTGTCTTCAAAATTCACATCAGAACCTTTAGTTATAAGGTATTGCACCAATTCTGTATTCCCTCTATACGCGGCCCAATGTAAGTAAATACGATTATCGTGCGTTAATTTTGTAATTGTATTTCCCGGCTGCTCAATTAAAAATTTGATGGTTGCTGCGGGAGCATCATTATTGATTGCCAAAGTTGTAACATCAAAAGCATTTGCATTTGCTTCTGCAGGATTATTTCCTTTTGCTATTTCAGCTTTAACAGTTTCGATATCTGGAGAAGTTTTCCAAAAAGATTGCTCTAAAAGGGTATTTTTTTGCTGGGCACTCACAAAAAGAGTTGCAGCAAATGCAAAAGAAGCGAAAAGATTCTTTTTCATGTTTCGATAATTTATGGTTATAGAATTGTTCAAGATTAATTTAATTTTTGGATATTTTCTTTGTCTATTTAGAATAAATAAAAATAAAGCAAATGTAAAGATTAATATTTTTAAATCAATACTAATTTGCTGTTAAAAGGCATTTTTAGTACAGTTTATCTCAAATTTAAGAATGACTTAAGCTGCTTTTAATCTTTTTTTAATCTTGAAAATCTTTTCCGGAACCCATCTATGAAGTTAACCTGTCAAAAAGAGTTTTATATTTTTCTCCGAGTTTTTTCCTAAGGCGCTGTTTTGATTTTTTTACAGCATCGCTTGTAATACCCAATAATTCTGCAGTTTCATTGTTGGTAAAGTTGAGTTTTTGAAGCAGTAAAATTCTTTTGTTAGAATCTGTAATCTCTGGAAAATCTTCCTGTAAAAGCGAATAAAACTCAGGATATTCTTTTTGAAATTGCTTTTTAAAAGCATTCCAATTACTTTCTGTCATTAAGTGCGACTCTAGAAGCGCATTAAGTTTTCCTTCTTCTTTTTCTATATAATAAGAGGAAGATTTTTTTATAGTTTCTATTGTAATTTTAAGATTCTGGATTTGTTTCTTTTTCTCTTTTAAATAATCAATCTGAGAATCTAAATTATCTTGGACTTCGCTTAACTTTTGTTCCGTTTTTAATTTCTCTAATTCTAAGGACGCTACTTTTTGTTCGTATCTTAAATGTCTGTTTTTATATTTCTTTTTGAAATAAATAAAAACCAGCAAACCTATACAAGACAGCATTGTAAATATAATAATGTAGAAGTTTTTGAGAGTAGATTCGTATTTGATTTTCTCCCCGGCTTCTTTAATATTCTGCTGATATTTTGATTTTTCTATAATCCAGTTTGCCTTATTTATAGCGAGGTCACCATCTTCATTTTGCAGCGAATCTTCCAAAACAATCATTCGTCTTCTTAAAATCAGTTCATTTTCAGTGGAATGCTGTAGTTTTAAAATTTCTAATTTCAGTTTAATAATCTCCAATTCCGATTTTTTGAAATAGGTTTTTGCGACAGCAATCTTTTCGGCTCTATTTAAAACTTCTTTTGCTGCATCTGGTTTGTTATTTTTTAAATATAATTTGGCCAGTAATATCGAAGCATACATTGTATTTTGGTCGCTTTTATAATGTTCAGAAATTTGAATGTCATTTTTTAATAATGCAGACGCAGTTTTTAAATCTCCTTTTTTCTCGCTGATCATTGCCAAATCTCCAAGCGCCTTGGCATATCGAATTTCATCATGAATTTCCTTAGCCAATTTTGCCGTTTTATTGAGATAAGAAGCAGCGAGTTTATCATTTCCTAAATAAAAATAATTTAATCCTATTGCGTTAATGATTGCAGCATATTCCGATGTGTTTTTAACGGCTGTTTTTTCGGCATTTTTAAAATATTGCAGTGATTTAGCATGATCGCCAAAAGTCTGCAGTATCCATCCAATTTTTTTATAGGATTCATCAGCAGCAATAATTTGATCTGCAGGTAAAGTTTCAATTTTATCAATTAATTGCAGAAGAATTGGTGTGAGCTTAATGTAATCTCTGTAATGATACAAGTAACTAACATAGTTAAGCTGCGTCCAGATTTGCAAAGAACTATTTTTAGAGATTTTTGCTTTTTGAATAGATTTTAAATAATACTGATTAGAGACTGTATTGATGCTATTATAAAAATCGCTGTATCCATTAGCCAGTAAACCATCGTAAACAACCTGAAATTTTGGTGTAACTAGAGGCTGTAGAAATTGTTTTAATGCGGTAGTATCACTTCCAAACGATTTCTCTTGATGAAGTATAAATTCTACATCTTTAATATAGTTTTTTGAAGATGCAAGCTGCAGTTTTTGTGCATTTGTAAATAATGCGTAAAAGAATAAAACTATGCAGTATATTTTGTTTTTGGCAGACATTAAATTTGTTTAGGCAGGTGGATTTGGAACAGTAAAAATAATAAAAAAATAAGGATCATTTGATTTGGATCTCATAATGAGTTGATTTTTTATGTTTTAGATAAAAAAATGTCCCCCATTTGTCCCCCTTATTTTAAGAGTGTTTTTACGTGTTATAATTATTTTTGTTTTCTGATTTTTTGCAGCAAGTTAAATTATTCTCTTAGTAGTTTTTCAAGTATTAATACCCGATTACACGAGTTTCAAATTGGAATTTTTTGTAAAGAATTGAAAAGCCAAATCGTTGAAAAAGTGTATTGAAAATATATTTTGAGAATTAAAGGTTTGCGGTATAATTTAAAATTTTCTTTAATTTAGTTTTTTATCAATTGTTTTCTTGTTGATCAAAAATATAGTTTGCCCCTGAATTATATTTCGATGTTAAAAGGCCTGCTTTTTGGGCAGGCTTTTTTTCTGAATTTCAGCATCAATTTTTTCATCAAAACAGACCGTAATTTTTCTTTTTAAGACGTTTTAAGTTTAAATCTCTATTTTATTCTTCTTTCTCTTTAAACAACCTTATTTTTTTGCTTTTTCGAATAAACTCAATAATTACTCGAGAAAGAGTTTAGTTGTAAATGTTTGTAAATAAAAATGTTAGGATATTTTAAACTTGAAATCAAAGATTTTACTATTTAGAATAATTATCAATAACTAGCGTTTTTTAATTTGGAAGAAGCGATTCAAATTTCCTTTTTTTGAAATCGGCTGTTGATAACTGTTTCGAAAACCGCTTAAAAAATCATGACTTTTTCATGTTGATAACTCAACATTAATTTTCAGGAAATGGCTAGTTCATTGCGAATTACAAGTGATCATTTTACTGTTGATAAAATTTAAAAAATCTCTAATTTTTGAAGTTTTCAAACTGTTGATAATTGATCTGATTTTTAACATCTAAAACTGGACTTACGAATAACTCTGAGCTAAATTTGTATTAATAGAAAATCACGCCGATACTACCCCCAAAAAAGCGCACGAATTTCTACATCAATTTTGTCACTTAAAATTCTATATATATGTCCATTTTCGATAAAAGAATCAATTATAAACCTTTTGAATATCCTGAGGTTCTCCAATTTACTGAAGCAATTAATAAAGCCTACTGGGTACATACCGAAGTAGATTTTACAGCAGATACACAAGATTTTCATGCACATTTAAATGGAGCTGAAAAAACAGCAATTAAAAACAGTTTACTGGCAATTGCGCAGATTGAAGTAGCTGTAAAAAGTTTTTGGGGAAATATTTACGAGCATTTTCCAAAACCAGAATTCAACGGATTGGGAACTACTTTTGCAGAATGTGAATTCAGACATTCTGAGGCATATTCTCGTTTGTTGGAAGTATTAGGTTACAATGATGAATTCGAAAAACTTTTGGATGTTCCTGTTGTCCGCAGACGTGTAGATTATCTTTCGAATGTACTTAAAGATACCAAATCTCAGGACAACAGAAAATATATGGTTTCGCTGATCTTATTCAGTATTCTAATCGAAAATGTTTCATTGTTCAGCCAGTTTGCGATTTTATTGTCTTTCACAAGATTCAAAGGATACATGAAAAATGTGAGTAACATTATTGCCTGGACATCTATCGACGAACAGATTCATGCCAACGGAGGAATTTTTATTATTAATAAAATCCGTGAAGAATTTCCAGAATATTTTGATGCGCCTACTATAGAATTGATTAGAGAAACTGTGAAAGAATCTATCAGCGTTGAAGCAGATATTTTAGATTGGATTTTTGAAGATGGAGCAATTGAAACCATTAATAAAGAAGATTTAGTAAACTTCATGAAATTTAGAATTGATGAAAGTTTGAAACAAATAAATGTGGAAACGATTTTTAATGTTTCTCCAGATGAATATTCAAAAATGACTTGGTTTGAAGAAGAAGTATTTGCCAACAGTTTAGACGATTTCTTTGCCAAACGTCCTGTAGAATATACCAAACACGATAAAAGCATTACAGCAAACGATCTTTTCTAATACAAGCCCAGAATACATATGAATACGATAGACACAAACCCAGTAAATAATTTTGAACCACAGAATGGTAGTAAAATGTGGTGGAAGAACTCTGAAAGTGAGCAAATTTTAAATCGCGGTTACCTTTTAAAAGGAGAAACGGTTGAAGGTGCAATCGATAGAATTTGTACTGCCGCTGCAAAAAGACTGTACAAACCAGAACTAAAAGAGTCATTTGTAGAAATGATCGAAAGAGGCTGGATGAGTATCAGTTCACCGGTTTGGGCAAATATGGGAACAGAAAGAGGTTTGCCAATTTCTTGTTTTAATGTACACGTTCCAGATAAAATTGAAGGAATTACCCATAAATTAGGAGAAGTAATCATGCAGACTAAAATTGGAGGTGGAACTTCTGGTTATTTTGGTGAACTGCGTGAGCGTGGAAGTGCCGTAACAGACAACGGAAAGAGTAGTGGGGCAGTAAGCTTTATGAAACTTTTTGATACTGCAATGGATACGATTTCGCAAGGCGGCGTACGCCGTGGTGCATTTGCTGCTTATTTGGATGTTGATCACCCGGATATTGAGGAATTTTTAAAAATAAAAAGCATCGGAAACCCGATCCAGAATTTATTTACAGGAATCTGTGTTCCAGATTATTGGATGCAGGAAATGATTGATGGTGATAGCGAAAAAAGACAAGTTTGGGCAAAAGTTTTAGAAAGCCGTCAGCAAAAAGGATTACCTTATATCTTTTTTAGTGATAATGTAAATAAAAATAAACCTCAAGTATATAAAGACCAAAATTTACGCATTAATGCAAGTAATTTATGCAGCGAAATTATGCTTCCGTCTACTCAAGACGAATCATTTATCTGCTGCCTATCTTCAATGAATTTGGAGCTTTATGAAGAATGGAAAGATACTGAAGCTGTAAAATTGGCGATCTTTTTCTTAGATGCTGTTTTACAGGAATTCATCGAAAAAACAGAGGGTAATTACTATTTGGCTGCAGCTAATAAATTTGCGAAAAGACACCGTGCATTAGGTTTAGGAGTTTTAGGATGGCATTCTTACCTTCAAAAAAATATGATTCCGTTTGAAGGCATGGAAGCGAAAATGAAAACAACAGAAATTTTCAAACATATTAGCGACAAGGCTGATAAAGCAACGCAGGAATTGGCTAGAATTTACGGTGAACCAGAATTGTTAAAAGGTTACGGAAGACGTAATACAACAACAATGGCAATTGCGCCAACAACCTCTTCTTCTGCAATTTTAGGACAAACCTCACCAGGAATTGAACCGTTCAGCAGTAATTATTACAAAGCTGGATTGAGTAAGGGTAATTTTATGCGTAAAAACAAATACCTTAAAATATTACTGGAGAAAAAGGGTTTAGACAACGAAGAAGTTTGGAGAGGAATTATGCTGAATGGCGGAAGCGTACAACACATGGAACAACTAACTCAGGAAGAAAAAGATGTATTTAAGACATTTAAAGAAATCAGCCAGTTAGAAATTGTACAGCAAGCTGGAATCCGTCAGAAATTTGTTGATCAAGGACAAAGTTTAAATCTAAATATTCCAGCAGAATTACCAATTAAAGAAGTAAATCGCTTAATGATCGAAGCTTGGCAGCAAGGCGTTAAAAGTTTATACTACCAAAGAAGCCAAAGTGTTTCTAAGGAATTAGTAACAAGTCTTGTTTCTTGCAGCAGTTGTGAGTCATAAATAAAAAAACAAAGGCCGAATCTTATTTTAGATTCGGCCTTTTTTAATGCCTAAAGTTTTTCGTCAAGCTTTGTCATGTCGACGACGGAGACATCTCCGCGAGTAACTACGCAATAATTGTTTTCCATTTATTGTAGATTAATTTTCACGCAGATTTAAAAAATGATTTAAGCAGATTTAGCAGATTCTTTTCAAATTGCTACTAGATGCGTACTGTCTGTCATGTCGACGAACGAGACATCTCCGCGAGTAACTCCGCAATAATTGTTTTCCATTTATTGTAGATTAATTTTCACGCAGATTTAAAAAAGATTTAAGCAGATTTAGCAGATTCTTTTCAAATTGCCACTAGATGCGTACTGTCTGTCATGTCGACGAAGGAGACATCTCCGCAAGCAATTCCATGCTAAATATAAACGGTAAATCTAAACTTGTCTAAGATCAATAAATAGAGTATTCTTTTTTTTAATGATATTCTAATTTACTTGTCATAAAATCTTAATTTAGCATCCAAAATCTACAATCCGAAATCGATAAATACCACCACTAAATGGAGAATATTACCGTAATTATAATGCTTTTGTTTGGCGTTGCATTTCTGAGTCTTGTTAGTAAAAGATACAATTTTCCAATTCCAATTGTTTTGGTTTTGTGCGGTGTAATTATTAGCGTAGTTCCTGGGCTTCCGGTTATTGCGTTAAGTCCCGAAGTTGTTTTTATCATTTTCCTGCCGCCTCTTTTGTATCACGCGGCATGGCATACAAGCTGGTCGGATTTTAAACAGACAATCCGTCCAATAGCTTTAGCGGCTGTTGGTCTCGTTTTTTTTACTACAGTATTAGTGGCAGTAGTGGCGCATTGGCTTATAGATGATATTTCTTGGCCGTTAGCATTTTTGCTTGGAGCTATTGTTTCACCTCCAGATGCGGTTTCTGCAACAGCGATTACCAAAGGTTTAGGACTTCATCCAAGATTAATTGCAATTCTTGAAGGAGAAAGTCTCGTGAATGATGCCAGCGGTCTTGTGGCGTATAAATATGCTTTAACAGCAATAACAGCAGGGAATTTTGTTTTATGGCAGGCAGGACTAAACTTTGTTTTAATGTCTATTTTGGGTATTGGAATAGGTCTAGGTGTTGGGTTTATAATGCACTATATTCACAAAAGATTTGTTTGTGATGATATTATTGAGGTAACACTTACCTTGTTAACACCATTTGCATCTTATTTAATCGCCGAACACTTTCATGGTTCGGGGGTTTTGGCTGTGGTCACTACTGGATTATTTTTGGCAGCAAGATCAGGAACTATTTTTTCTCATGAAAGCCGAATCATGACCAATACAATTTGGGATGTTTTGAGTAATATTTTGAACGGCTTAATCTTCATTTTAATTGGATTACAGTTAAGACAGATCATTGACGGAATCAGCAATTATTCAGGAACTTCCTTATTTATATGGGGAGCCGTGATTAGTATTGTGGTTATTGTAGTTCGATTTTTGTGGGTTGTTCCAGCGACAATAATTCCTAGAATGATCAGCAAAAGAATCCGATTGAAAGAAGAATTTGATTATCGAAATATGATCATTTTTGGCTGGTCTGGAATGCGGGGCGTGGTTTCGATGGCCGCAGCTTTGGCTTTGCCGTTAATGCTGAATAAGACAGAAGGATTTCCGCTTCGTAATTTGATTATTTATTTGGTTTTTTGTGTAATACTTTCCACTTTAGTTATTCAAGGGCTTACGCTTCCGTGGCTGATTAAAAAACTAAAAATTGAAAGATATTCTATTTTAGCAGAAGAATATGATGTTCGAAATATAATAGTTTCTGAAACGATTGCTCATATCGAGGATAATTTTTCATTATTAGATGATGAATTACTTCACAACATTAAAAGTAAATACGAAGTAAAATTTAACCGACTGCAAAAAACAGAACTTCCCGCTAACTTTTTTGGAAATGGAAAAGTACTAGACGGACAAATTTTTAACGAGTTTACGCGAGTTCAGATTGATCTTTTGAATGTAGAACGAAACAAACTCGAAAGTATGCATAAAAAGGGTGCTGTAAACGAGGAGATTTTCCGCAAAATAGAAAAGGAACTTGATTTGGAAGAAACGCGTTTGTGGATGGAAATGTATGAAGAATAAAACTTCAAAAAATAAATTCCAAAAAATAAACTCCAAAAAATAAATTCCAAATTCCAACTCCAAATTCCAAATTGCAAATATTGCTTTGTCAAAGTTCTGAACTTTGACAAAGCTTTTTTCTTTTACGATTCTTTAACTCGGAATATTTACATCGCTAACCGCTAAATTAGCACTGGCCTGCGCCATAATCTTAGAAGTATTTTTATTAATGACTTCTGCTTTTATATTGATGATCGTTTTGCCTAATTTTTCTACTTTCGTTTTTACTATAACCGTTTGAGATTCGAAGGCGGGGTTAAAATAATCGATGTATAAATTTATCGTCGGATAGAATTTTTCTAATCCCAAAACCATAAAATTTACGCCGATACAATCATCAATCATTCCAGCAGTTACACCGCCGTGAAGCATTCCCACAGGATTTGTCATTTCTTTTCTAACTTCGAATTCAAATTCAATTCCTTTTTCTTCAACCGCTATTACTTTTCCATTGAGCCAATGTGCAAAAGGAGAGGGACTTTCTGTAAAATGTTTTCCAATAAAACTTTGTAGAAATTGTAATCTTTTGTTTTCCATTTTATACTATTTAAGCGGATAATTTGATATTGTTTTTAGCCGGGTTAATTAATTTATAAGCTGTTTTTGGAAAAAATCGACTTAGGAAATAAACAATTTTGGTGTCGCCTACGCGAATGGTAAAGTTGTTTTTGTGAATACTATCAATTAAGGCTTTTACTAATTTTTCTGGTGTAATTGTTTTAGCGTCAATTCCTTTCGCCATATCTGTTGCTACTAACGGAGGTAATAATTCAAAAACTTTGACATTGCTTTTAGCTATTTCTAAATGATTTCTAAGTGATGCTGTATAAAAACGTAACGCAGCTTTTGTAGCTGAATAGGTTGCCGCTCCATTAGAAGGAACATAACTCAAGATAGAAGTCGTATTGATGATGGCACTTTCTGGTCGGCTTTCAAGCATTTTAAGAAATAAATTATTCAATCTTATAACACCCAAATAGTTTATATTCATTTCGTAAGCCGCCAGATCTGTAATTTGATCGTTTGTTTTAGCTAAATTATTTGGCGGATTTATAACGCCTGCATTGTTGTACAGAATATCGATTCCGCCCAGACTTTCTATTTGATGATATAATTTTAAAGCATCATCTGGATTCGCAACGTCATTCTGAATAGCTGTTACTTGCGGATAAAGTTTTTTGGCTAAATCTAATTTCTCCTGATTTCTCCCTGTAATAATTACTTTGGCTCCATTTGCCAAAAATTGTTTAGCAGATTCTAATCCAATACCTGAAGCACCGCCTGTAATTAATATTGTTTTTCCTTTTAAGTTCATTTTTTCTGATTTTAGAAGTGTATAATTTGTTTCGTTTAAGAATATTAAATAAATTTGCTTGCATTTTGCAAGTACAAATATATTAATTACTTGCAAAGCGCAAGTGAATTTTTAATTTATTTTTTATGGCAGCTTCAAAAAAAAGATCAAAATGTCCAATAAGTACTTCTCTGGAAATATGGGGAGATAAATGGTCTTTGTTGATTATTAGGGATTTGATGTTTAAAAAACAATCTACTTATGGAGATTTTTTAAAGTCAGAAGAAAAAATTGCTACCAATATTTTGGCAAGCAGACTTCTCGTTTTAGAAGAAAATGATTTAATTGTAAAATTGGAACATCCCGAAAGTAAAGCCAAAGTACTGTATCAATTAACCGAAAAAGGAATAGAGTTATTTCCGGTTGTATTAGAAATCAGTTTATGGGCCGAGAAATACTATGAAATCCCAGAAGAAAGAAAAATTATACTAGAAAAAGCAAAACAAAACAAAACAGAATTTATAGAAAAATCTGTAAAGAAGATGAAGGAGAAGTTTTGATGGTTGATAGTTTATAGTTTATAGTTTATAGTTTATAGTTGATGGTTTATAGTTGATGGTTTATAGTTGATGGCTTATAGTTGATGGTTAATGCTTAATTGTTGATTAATGATGGTCAGAGATTTTATTTTAATGTTGTCTTTCTGAGCGAAGTCGAAGAATCTGCTTAAAATATGACTCAATTAGCAATTGACAATTAACAATTAACAATTAACAATTAACCATTAAATAACCCCCATTTTCTGCATTAAAAAAGTTGCACTTTTATTTTTACAGATTCCGTTTCTGAGTTTATAATCGAAGTGTAATTCGTTATTTTGAATCTCAACCTCGAAACATTGATTGGTTAAAACTTCTGGATATTCGTTTGTTGTTAAGCAGACTTCGATATCGTGTGTAGCGATTGCCCCAACTGCTTTTTTAGAAATTATTTTCTTCACAACCTCAATAGTTCCGTTTCTTTTGTCATCAGAATTTGTACCTCTTAAAATCTCATCCAATAAAACAAAAGCAGGCTGATTTTCAAGCGCATCCATGATCTGTTTTAAACGTTTAATTTCAGCAAAAAAGTAAGATTCACTATCCGATAAAGAATCTGATAAACGCATTGAAACCAATACTGGAAGTGGATGTATTTTAGCTTCTGCAGCACAAACAACTGAACCAATTCCGCCCAATACCATATTGATTCCTAAACTCCTTAAAAAAGTACTTTTTCCCGACATATTAGAACCTGTCAAAATCACAAAAGAAAGCGGGTAAAAATTAGTGTCATTTCCTATTCGAGTTGCAGGATTCAATAACGGATGACTAAGGTTTTTAAATTCAATTTTATATTCTGAATTGATTTCAGGAAAGACAAAATCAGAATTGTTGTAGGCTAAATTGGCAAGACTATTTAAAGCTTCAATTTCGCCAATAATAGAAATCCAGTGATCAAGTTCAGAAGCATAATTGTCTTTCCATTTCAAAAGCGCTTTTAAAACGTGCAGATTAAATAAAAATGTGCCGTTGAATAAAGTTGCAGTTACAAAATTGCTTATGGTATCCATTCTCGAAAACAATTCTGAGAGCTGTTTTAAATGCTGGCTGGATTTTGCATTTTTAAAATGAAGCTGTTCCTGTAATCGTATTAATTTTTTGGACTGGAAAGATTCGTTTTCAATTTTCTCCATCAATAAACTATACTGTTTTATGATTTTATCAACGTTATCTGCTTTCGCTATTTCTGACTGGATTCTTTTTACTGATCTTCCTAAAACAATTAAATTCACAATAAAAACATACGTCAAATACGATAATAGAATAGTTTTTGAAGTAAATAAATATGTAGCTAAAACTCCAAAAAATAATGTTGGAAGAAGTATTGAAAGTGCAATTAAAACTTTAGGTAAGGAATTATTTTTAAAAGAAATCCAATGTTTTATTGCTTCATAAGATGCTTTAGAATCGTCGCTTATTATGGCTAAAGCTTGAAATTCCTGTCTCCAGTCAACTTTAGTTTTCAATTCGTTTACAGCTTCTTGATTTTCTAAAATCGCAGCTTCAGGAAGTGTATGCAATAAAAGGTCTGCAAGTGTTTTTTTTCCGATATAAGAGGCTGTTCGGTTTATATTTTGAAATAAAGAATGTTCTCCAAAAATGTCTAAATCGTAAGCATACGGATGATGAAAATCGATAAATTCAGCTCCGTTTTCAAATGATGTTTTTTCTCTTTTTAAGAAAGAAATTTCGTTTTGATTGATTTTTAGTAGCGTTTCGGCCAGCAGTTTTTTAAAAGACAATCGCGAATGGATTCTCATTAAAATGATAAAACCAGCAAAAGACAGAACAGCTAAAATGACATAAAGTATTTCGCTTGTTTTGATGTAATAAAACATGAAAAACAATAAAAGAAAAATACTCAATAACCTCAAAAGGCTTATGCTGTTATATTTTTTGTTGGTTTTATTATATAGTTCTGAATACGTGCTGACTTTGTCTTGATATGCTTTCATTAGAATAATTTACTGAAATACAAATATAGCTTTTAAGCGACAAAATCATCAGATATTAGAATTAATCTTCATGCATAACTAATACCGGAATTGGAACTTCTTTTGAAATCTTTTTAGTAAAACTGGAATCAAATAGACTTTCAAAGAAAGATCTTTTGTGTGTAATAGTCGTTAAGATATCAATGTCTTTGTACAAAATAAAATCTAGAATTGTTTCTTTAACTTCGTCACTAGGCAAAACTAAAAACTCCACATTTTCTTCGGCAAATTCTCTTTCCCATTCTTTTACGGTTGCATCAGTAACATCAGAATCGGATGTTTTTACATAGAGACTTTTAACTTTTGCATCTGTTTTCTTTGCTATTTTCAGGATTTTCTTAAGCTCTTTTTTATCTTTTTCACGATAACGGGTCGTAAAACCAATTGTTTTGATTTTTTTGAATTTAGCTTCAAGAGGAACACATAAAACTGGAACTTCAACTCCCGAGATAACAGAGTTTGTATTAGACCCCGTAAAGAATTTCGTCCAATCCGATTCGCTGTTTGTTCCCATTATTACAAAATCGATTTGATCTTCTTCAACCGCGTTTTTCAGATTGTATAAAAGATCGCCGTCCATTAAACGGTGTTTGATCACAATATCGTCTAATTTACGTTCGGCAGCAATAGTTCTTAATTTTGGAATTTCATCTTTGAACATTTCAAATTTGGCTAATTCGATTGAACTGTATATAGAAGCATAATTCTCTGGAAAGAACTGGCTGTCGTAAACTGGAATTTCAAATGTATGAAGCAAGATTAATTCGGCTTTCACAATTTTAGCAAATTCTAAAGCATGTACAAATGCATTTGTCGATGCATCAGAGAAATCGGTAGGGAATAATATCTTTTTCATTTTATTAGGATTATGGTTTGTCTCTCAAATTTACTCATTCTAAGAGTAAAACAACCTGATAATTATCAGTATTTTAACACTTAATGATTTGTTAATACCTATTAATTTTAAGATTTAAGATAGGATTTCAATTCAAAAGAAATTATTCCTTTTTTTATACCTTTGCAGCATGATAAATCAAGATTCTATAGTCGCTTTGGCCACACCATCTGGAGCTGGAGCTATCGCCATAATTCGAATTTCAGGATCCGACGCCATTACGATTGGTAATTCGGTTTTTAAATCTATCAAAAACAAAGATTTAACCAAACAGAAAACACATACACTTCATTTAGGACATATTGTAGACGGAAGCAAAACGCTTGATGAAGTTTTGGTTTCGGTATTTAAAGGTCCGAATTCATATACAGGAGAAGATACGATTGAAATTTCGTGCCACGGATCAACTTATATTCAACAGCAGATTATTCAATTATTACTTCGAAATGGCTGTAGAATGGCCGATGCAGGTGAATTTACGCTTCGTTCTTTCTTAAACGGAAAACTAGATTTATCGCAGGCAGAAGCCGTTGCCGATTTGATTTCGTCTGATAATGAAGCTTCGCACCAAATTGCCATGCAGCAAATGCGAGGCGGATTTAGTAATGAAATTGCCAAACTTCGTGAAGAACTTTTGAATTTTGCTTCTTTAATCGAGTTAGAATTAGACTTTGCAGAAGAAGATGTAGAATTTGCAGACAGAACTCAGTTTCATGAATTATTAAACCGAATTGAATTTGTTTTAAAGCGTTTGATCGATTCATTTGCAGTTGGAAATGTAATTAAAAACGGAATTCCAGTTGCTATTGTCGGTGAGCCCAATGTTGGAAAATCGACTTTGCTGAATGCTTTATTGAATGAAGAAAGAGCAATTGTTTCGGATATTGCAGGAACAACCCGCGACACAATCGAAGATGAACTAGTAATTGGAGGTATCGGATTCAGATTTATTGATACTGCAGGAATTCGTGATACAAAAGATGTTGTAGAAAGTATTGGAATAAAGAAAACTTTCGAAAAAATAGAACAGGCACAAGTGGTAATTTATTTATTTGACGGATTGAAATTTCAAACGTCAAGTTCTGATTTTGTTTCTGAAATTGAACAAATCAAAAATAAATATCCCTTAAAGCCTTTGCTTATTGTAGTGAATAAAAAAGATGTTTTATCTGCAGATGAAGTTCAAAACATCACCACTAAACTTGAAAATTTAAACGCCAAACTTTTATTAATTTCTGCGAAAGAAAAAGTAGGTGTAGAGGATTTGAAGAATGAATTATTATCTTTTGTAAATACTGGGGCACTTCGTAATAACGAAACGATTGTAACTAATACAAGACATTATGATTCGTTATTAAAAGCTTTGGACGAAATCCAGAAAGTGAAATTTGGTCTAGAAACAGGTCTTTCAAGCGATCTTATGGCGCTGGATATCCGAGAAGCTTTGTACCAATTTGGACTGATTACAGGTCAGGTCTCAAATGACGAATTGCTTGGGAATATCTTCGCAAATTTCTGCATCGGGAAATAAAAGGCGCAAAGAAACGCAAAATAAAAACAAGCAAAAGAGCTAAAATGTTGGTAATTAACATTTTAGCTCTTTTTTTATTCAATTGTTTTTTGGAATATTTGATGGTTGTTTTGCTCAGATTTGTACCCCAGTTGTACCTCGAATTTCGAGGTACAAATATTTGTACCTCAAAGGACAAATTATGACACTCAATGGCACACAGTGGCGCATAAACGCACCTTGCGGCACGTTAAGGCACAAAAGAACGGACAAAGTAGGACACATAACTTAAAAATGTAAGAAAATTATGAGTTCAAACATTCGGATTAACAAAATCTGCGAATTTTGCGGTAATGAATTTATCGCGCAGACAATTAAAACACGCTTCTGCTCCCATAAATGCGGGAGTAAGAGCTACAAGGTTAGAAAAAGACAGGTAACTAATGATGTTCCGGAAGAGACATCTGAAGGCATGAGAAGCTATGATTTGGAGGTGCTGAAAAAGCAGGATTTTTTTACCATCGTACAGTGCAGCCAGATTTTTGGAATCAGCAGAAGGACAATATTCAGAATGATTGCCAGAAATGATTTAGATATTGTAAAACTTGGAAGAAGAACCCTGATATCTAAACACAGCATAAGCAATTTATTTACTGTTCAGAAACCTGAGGCTGAAGGTAGTGACAACAATACAATTGATTTTGATATGGATGACTGCTATACCATTACCCAGGCACAGGTAGCTTATAACATTAGCCAGAGCGGCTTGTATTTTATTATGAAAAAGTATGATATAAAAAAAATTACTTCAGGTAAATATACATACGTGCAGAAAAAGGATTTAGATGTTTATTTAAAAGGTATTGATCATGAGTAAAAGTATTATCACACTAAGAAAGAAAGTTATTTCTGGAGGAAGGTTATCTCTTTATCTAGATTATTACCCTCCTTTTTGGGATTCAAAAACCAACAGTTTCTCAAGACGCGAATTTTTGAAACTCTATCTTTACCAGAAGCCTGCCGATCAGTATGAGAAAATGAGTAATACCGAAAACCTTCATACTGCTGAACTCATTCGGGCAAGAAAGCAGAATGAAATTAATAAAAGTGAAATTTATTCCTCATTTGAAAAAGAACAGCTTCAGATACAATCAGTAGGAAAAGAATCTTTTCTTCAATATTATAAAAATTTAGGAAATAAGAAGGTAGGTAACAATTTATCAATCTGGGCCAGTGCTATTATTCATTTTGAAGCTTTTTTAAAAGGGAGGGACCTGCTATTTAAGGACGTGACTGTTACTTTAATTGAAGATTACAGGGATTATCTTTTAAAAGCTAAAAGTTTAAGAAAGAATAAAAAACAGTTGTCTCGAAATACGGCTCTTTCTTACTATAATAAAATAAAAACAACCCTGAAAGCAGCCTACAAAGAAGATAAACTGAAAACGGATGTAAATGCAAAGATAGGATCGATAAAGGAAATGGAATCCCAAAGAAATTTCATGACCCTTGAAGAAACCCGCAGGCTTTTTGCAACGCCCTGTCCTAATTTGATTGTCCGTAAGATTTCTATGTTTTCTGTTCTTACGGGGGTTAGGTACTCGGATATTTCCAAGCTGATCTGGTCCGAACTGCATCACATTGAAAATGATGGGCATTACATTATTTTCAGGCAGAAAAAAACGGAAGGTACAGCTTCAATACCAATTTCTGATGAAGCTTTTGAACTGCTGGGAAAGAGAAAAGGGGAAAATGAAAAGGTATTTAAAGATTTAAATAAATGGGATGTTGACCGTACGCTTCCTGTGTGGGTAGCATTATCGGGCATAAATAAACATATTACCTTTCACTGTTTCAGACATACGTATGCAACTTTACAGCTTACAGCAGGAACTGATATTTTTACTATTTCCAAAATGCTCGGACACAAGAGTGTAAAAACTACTCAGATCTATGCAAAAGTGATTGACCAGAAGAAAAGGGATGCTGCTAACAGAATTTCTTTGGAGTAAATTTTGGTTTAATATACAGATTCAAAAAACACCTTGTTTTAATAATGAGGTGTTTATCTGTATTTGATTATAATGTGAAAAAATAAAAGTTTTATGTTCTTTATAGTGACCTCAACGGGACAAATTACAACATCTTTTTTGGATGATTTGAAGAAATTGGCTTACTACATGTAATGTCTGTCTTTCATTGGCTTTGTAAATTTGGTTTAGATGTCCTGTTGGGGATTGGTGTAAAAAAATATAAAAACTCAATTTGTTTGCGGTATTAATCTGGGAGACAATTCTACAATTATTATGAAGTATTTGAAAATATTGTTATACTTAAGGGAGAATTGTCTTTCATTGGCTCTATGAATTACTGTCTGGGATTTTAAAATAAATTTATTTGATTTTCGAAATCTTTTTGAACAAAATGATTATTTATTTGGTTAAATAAGTCTTCCTCAAATTTTGTAGTAAAAATTTCATAATTAAATAGCAAAAAATTTTCCACATTCGTCTAAGCTTTTTGGGAGAGAAAAAGTATGAAGTCCATACTTATTGATTGTTGTTTGACCGAAGTTAAAAATTGGTTTATTTCTATAATGTTGATCAATATTTTTTGTTGAAAGGAAACAATAAGTTTCTCCCAAATAAAAACAAAATTAGTGTATTTTTGCATTTACAAACAAATTGGCAATCTTGAAAAAGTATATTATCATAGTACTTTGTGGTCTAATTTTTCTTCCCTCTTTGGGAAGCATGTTTGTATATGCTTCATTTAAACTAAATCAGCAGGAAATTGCCAAAACAATCTGTGTACAGCGCAAACAGATTTTTAACTCTTGTAATGGTCGATGTGAACTGCAAAAAAGTCTTAAAAAATATTCTGATAACGAAAAACAAATGCAGGACATTCTTAAAGAAAAAGTAGAGATTGTCTATATCTGCAACTCTGAAGTAAACTTTACTTTTTTAACTCCAGTAGGATATCACAAAAATGTTTTTGCTTTTTTAAGCAGCAAACCAATTGGAATTTCCTCTGCTACTTTTCGCCCGCCCGCCACTATTTTATACATCTAAATTTCTTTTCAAATTCATTAAGAAAAATTTGTCATTGCCTTTTGCAACTTGACAATACCGCTATTGCTATGAACTAAGTTGATTTTTCTGTATTCATTTATTCTTAATAAGATAAAAGATTAACATAGAAAATTTAAAAGTTTTGGTCAGTTGGCTTTATGAAGTCATATCCTCATCAATCTACAATAACAACTTTATTTAGCGTTGTTTGTTATAGGCTTTGTAATATCCTTATTCGAAAAACCGAATGGACTTTATTGATGAATCTTCATTGAAATTATACATGCAAACAAGTCAGCAGTTTATAACATAATCTGCTTGATTAAATATTTAAATAATAAAAAAATGAAAAAAATAGCTTTGATTCTTTTGCATTCTCTATTTGTAATATCGTGTGAGAAAGCTCAGGAGAAACTTCCAATATTAGGAAATCCAATAGTAAAAGGAAATGAAACGCAGTATCCGCGTATCAAAAACTTTTCGTTTACGAATCAGGATAGTCTGAAAATTACCAATAATACTTTTGACGACAAGATTTATATAGCCGATTTTATTTTTCTTTCCTGCCCTTCAATCTGCCCGAAAATGAACACACAACTTAAAAAAGTGTATGATGTTTACAAAACTAATAACGAGGTATTGTTTCTCTCGCATACCATTGATCCTGATCACGACACAATACCGCGCCTTAAAGCTTATACGGTGGATCACGACATAAAAAAGAATTGGCATTTTGTTACGGGAAACAGAGACAGTATCTATAAAATTGCAACCGAAAGCTATTTTGCAACGGCATATCCGGATAAAAATGAGCCGGGAGGTTTTGTGCACAGCGGCGGATTTCTGCTTATAGATAAAGACAGGCACGTTCGGGGGGTTTATGATGGCACAAATCCAAAGGAAACAACAAGACTAATTGCTGATTTGAAAACTCTTTTAGAAGAAAGTGAGGCCAAATAACAGTTTACTGATGAAAAAATACATCACTTTATTTATTCTTATGCTGCTCGCTTTTCAAAATGCAGGCAGTACTTGGATTATTGGTGATTTTTACATCAATCAGGATTATATTGCCAAAAATGTCTGCATCAACAGATTTGATACAATCCCCATTTGCAACGGAAAATGCTATCTCGAATATAAATTAAAAGCAAATGACAAACAGGAGCAGAAATTTCCAACGGTAACCTATAAAGAAGTACAGCTGTTTTTGCAGCATCCAGATCAGTTTTTATTCAAGGCGGTGCGTTTTGTCTTCAAAAAAAAGTTTCCGGCGCTGCACGCTGAAAGTCATAAGTCCAGTTATATTTTTTCGATTTACCATCCTCCCAGATGCGGTTAATACTCTCGTTTTAGTATTAATCATAAAATAAAAAAAATGCAAATATCAGAAATACCAGACCGCAGCCTGAGTCTATTCGCAGGTGATGAGAGTCATTTCTGGATGGATAAAACGGCTAACCTGCTGCAGCGTTTTCCTTTTTTGGAATATCCTCACAGGCAGGATTTCTTCATGCTTCTCTTTATTGATGATGCAGAAGGGGAAATTAGTATTGACAATCAGAAAATCCGTCTCGATAGTGCCAAGGTCATCGTTATAAAGCCCCGCTGCATTAGTTCTATAGACATTAACAGAAAGGCCAAAGGAAAAATTATCTGTTTCACAGAAGATTTTTTCTCCCTGCGTTACAACAATAACATTTTAGACCAGTTTTCATTTCTTGATGATACCTCTAAGTTATTTGTCAGGCTTAGTGAAGAGGAAGCAGACAAGTGGGAATATCTGCTTGAAATATTTTTCAAAGAGTTTAATCTGCATCGCAGAGAATCTGCAAAAGTACTTCGATCCTATCTCAATATCCTGCTTTTCGATTTGGAACGGCTTTATGATCCCTCGGGTTTTGTGGTAAACAATTCACCTAAACAGCAGAAAATAAAAGAATTTGAGAAACTCATCGATAAAGATTTTAAAATTAAAAAAATGCCTGCCGCTTATGCGGACCTGCTTAATGTAACTCCGAATTATCTCAACAAGATATGCAAGGAAGTAACCAATTATACAGCAGGTGATTTGATACGAAAACGTATCGTAATAGAAGCGCAGCGGCTTATTCATTTTACCAATTATTCTATAAATGAAATTGCTGATCAGCTCGGTTTTGAAAATGCGTCCTATTTTGTTACTTTTTTTAAAAGACAGACAAACAAGACACCCGAGCAGTTCCGCAGATTATCAAACCAGTAAAAAATAATAAAATTTTAATACTATTATGAAAAAAATCCTTCTAATTGCCACTATTACTGCTGTGTTAAGCTGTAATACAAAAGAGGAAAAAGTACATCCTCATGATCATCCTCATACTATGGAATCTGAAACAATGTATAAAGATCCTAAAAACCCGCTCAATAAATTAACCTATGCCAGCAACATAGACTTTAGCTGTAATATGGATGTCAGCAAGTATGGCGTTAGTGATACTGTTACTTATAAAGGGAAATTATACGGTTTTTGTTCAACGGTATGTAAAGATGACTTTATAAAAAAACCAGATGAATATCTGGCAAAAAATCAGAAGTAATTTTCCTTGAGAATTGCACAAAAAAGAAGGCTGAGAAATTATTTTTTTTCAGCCTTCTTAGTTTATATTGACTATTTGCTCAGGTTTTATTTATTGTTTTAGTCAGGTCAAAGTGTGGATTAGTATTCAATATTACTCCATTATTGTTTTGAAAAATATTTTGTCTCTCTGTCTGTTTTTCTCTGGATATAATCATTTATGATTTAGTTGTTTACGTTTTTAATAATTTAATACAAGGTAATATACATCCTGCCAATTTGATAATAAGGTGTAACCAGTATAAACAATGTATTGAAAAGCTAAATTCAGTAGCATAAAATGCAATGTAAATAGTGATTTTAACGAATCCGGAAGTAACGTTTATTAAAATTTCCTGCTTATTTGTTTTTAGCTGTTTTTGAATTACTATGCGAGATTTGCAGTAAAAAAACAGAATAATTTATGGACTTTCCAATTTTTCATTTAGACTGGCTCAACAATAGGATGCTTATCGCCATTATTGCCATTATTCACGTGATGATTAATCACGGTTTAGCTGTGGGTTTTATGCCTCTTATAACATGGCTGGAGCAGAAAGGCGTTAAGAATAGCGGCAGGGAACAAATTACAGATTTAGATTGGGACAACAGAATCCATAATATGATGAAAGTTGCCTTTATTATAACCACAACACTTGGGGCAATGACAGGAGTGGGGATCTGGTTCTCGGTTGCGCTTGTCAGTCCCACATCTATAGGAAGTTTGATACGTGTTTTTTATTGGGCATGGTTTGTTGAATGGCTGGTATTTGTTACCGAGGTAATTTTGATCATGATTTATTTTTTGACCTGGAAAAGCAGTAATACTTCGCTTAGGGCTAAATTATTGCACATCCGTTTTGGATGGTTTTTAAGTTTATTCTCCTGGATTACTATGGCAATTATTGTTTCTATTTTGAGCTTTATGATGGATCCCGGAAACTGGAATACACATAAGAGTTTGCTCAATGGGTTTACCAATCCAATTTATCTTCCGCAGTTATTGTTTAGAACTCCTACGGCAATGCTTGTGGCGGGAAGTTTTGGAATGATGCTGGTAACTCTTTTCTTTAAAAAAGGTACGGAATTAAGGCTAAAAGCTGTAAAATATGTTTCAAAATGGATTATTCTTTGGGCTCCAATTTCTCTTCTTGGAGCGGTGATTTATTACCGAGCCATTCCTGAGGCGATGATCGCTAATATGAGTACGGCAGTAGGGACGATGGATTTTAATAAGTACTACGATTTAATGAAGTACTTTATAATTTTTGGTATATCATCTTCCTTAATAATGGCAGTTCTGGGGTTGTATAAAGCCAAATGGATTAAAAGCTATATGGTATTGTTTCCCGTAGTTATGGCTTTTGGATATCTTGGTTTTTTTGAAAGGGTGCGTGAATTTGTCCGAAAACCTTATGTAATTGGAGGTTACATGTATTCTAACTTATTACTGGAGGAGGATTATCCTGTTTATCAGCAGTACGGACTTCTTAAAAATGCCACCTATACCACAGTAACCGAGATTACACCGGAAAATAAAGTAGAAGCCGGCAGAAATGTTTTTGCGATAGCCTGCAGCCGGTGTCATACTACACAGGGAGTAAATAGTGTTGTGGATGTTTTTGAGCGCATGTACGGAGTTGGAAAACCCCTCGATATTAACTCCATGGCATCTTATATACCCAATATGCACAACGGAAGAACCTATATGCCTCCTTTTCCAGGCACTCAAGAAGAAAGCGAAGCCTTGGCGGCCTATATCCGCAGTATTCAGGATACTGGTGATGTTCTCGAAGGGGCACAGTCAGAAGGTGTAGAGGTAAGTGAACTACAAGATACAAAAGCTGTTTTAGCAAATAAAAAATAACAAAAGTTTAAAAATGATCAATTTATATATTGCGTTGCAAAACAACGTTCCCGTTCCAAAAGATATTCCCTTGCCGCTACCAATGCCTGAATGGTTTTTTGTAGTTGTCCTTGTACTGTCATTTCTACTGCATATCCTTTTTGTAAACCTGATGCTTGGAGGTTCTATTTTGGCTTTGATTGCCCAAATAAAAGGACTTAAAAATAAAGAATACGATATACTGGCACACGAAATAGCCAAAACCATAACAGTAAATAAAAGTATAGCCGTAGTACTGGGTATTGCGCCTCTTTTGAGTATTAATGTATTATATACGATTTATTTTTATTCGGCAAATGCGCTTACCGGTTTGATGTGGATTGCGGTAATACCGCTCGTTACAGTGGCGTTTCTGCTCACTTACTTGCATAAATATACATGGGAAACCTTGGAGAATCACAAGGCGGTTCATATTTCGATTCTGGCCTTGGCAACTGTTATCTTTCTGTTTATTCCATTTATCTTTCTAACTAATATCAATCTAATGCTTTTCCCTGAAAAATGGGCTTTAGTAAAAGGCTTTGTAGACGCATTGTTTCTTCCGAATGTTTTCCCCAGATACCTGCATTTTATCCTGTCTTCACTGGCAGTTACGGGATTGTTTATATTTTGGTACAACAGCCGCAAGAGTTACCCTTTTGAAGAGATATATCGAGAATTTACCCGATACGATATTCAAAAGAAAGGCTACTCTTTGGCATTAACTGCCTCTTTATGCCAGTGTATGATTGGTCCTCTTGTATTGCTGACATTACCGTCTAAAGGTATGGGGTGGAACCTTATTTTGGTGATTTTCTCTGGGGTTGCATTTGCAGTTCCTGCCATGTGGCTTATCTGGAAGAGACTGACCGGTGAAAAGGAAAACATCGAAAAAGACTTTTATAAAATAGCAATGCTGCTTGGAATTACGGTTTTGTGTATGGGATCAGGAAGGCAGATCTACAGGGCAAATTCGCTTGAAAAACATCGTGAACTGGTGAGAATTAAAACAGACGAATTTCAAATTTTGAAAAAGAAGGCCGCAGCCAAAATGAAAGCAGAAGAAGCCGGAGCAGCTTCGGCAGATATGTCAGAAGCAGAGAAAGGGCAGAAGGTATTCAGCCAGTATTGTGCCTCCTGCCATAAAATAGATAAAAAATTAGTCGGGCCTCCAGTTTTTGAAATGGCGAAAATCTATAAAGGTAACGTGGCTGATTTGCAGAAATGGATAAAAAATCCAGGTAAAAAACGTCCCGACTATCCACAGATGCCAGGTTTTGAATCTCAGTTGGATCAGCAGAAACTCGATCAGCTGGCGGAATATATTTTGAACATAAAATAAAATAAAAAACAATTCTCTATGATTCGTTTCTGTTATCTGGTTCCAATAATTGTTTTTATGTGTGTTACAGGCATTTTATACAAGGTAAATAAGTATGAAAGTATAATAAAAAAAAGACCAAAGAGCAGAATAGAAAGATCGAATAGGCTTTCCGCTCCATGTTTAGAAAATAATAATAGTAAATGATACTGTCGTATAATTGGCAGCCTTAATCGATTTTTAACTTAAAAATAAAATAGTATGATACAGGTTTTTTCCATTATGATTTTAATTTTTGTGCTTCTTGCCATTGTTTTTCTGATAAGAATAAAATCAATAACACTGCAGCTTGTTAAGTCAAAAGAGGTGAATAACAAAGAAAATCCATTAGAAAAGAATTATCAATTTATTAAGGGACTGTATTAGCAAATGTTGTCCACCAAAATAAGTTTCTTTTAAATTTTGATAGTTTGGAGCCCTGTTGATGCTGACACACGCAGGGCTTCTTTTTTGTTTATAATTAGGACTGAAGTTTTACGAGTAAAATAGGATTATGAAATTGAGAATAGCATAGATAAAAATAGTGCTTATCAAAATGGCATGTATTGAAAGTGTTTTGGTAGCAGATATCGGTGCAGGAGTTTTTAATTTTGACATATATAAAAATTAAAAAATTAATTAAAATGAAAAAGGCATTACTACTAATAGATATACAGAAAGAATATTTTGAAAATGGCGCATTAGTACTTGTAAATCCAATTCCGGCAAGTGAAAATGCAAAAAAAATACTGGAACATTTCCGAAAAGAAAATGATACTATTGTTCACGTACAGCATATATCCGGCGAAGGCATTCCCTTTTTTGTTTCTGGAACTCAAGGAGTGGAAATCCATGAAAATGTAAAACCACTACAAGGCGAGAAAGTAATCACGAAACAATTTCCTAATAGTTTTAGAGACACCGATCTATTAGAATATTTACAGTCAAAGGAAATAACGCATTTGGTTATTGCAGGAATGATGACTCATATGTGTATAGATGCAGGAACAAGAGCAGCTGTTGATTTTGGATTTGAATGTACTGTAATTGGCGATGCCTGTGCTACGATGGACCTTCAGATTAGCGGACAAAAAGTAAAATCTGTCGATGTACACAATGCATTTTTAGCAGCATTAGAATTCTTTTACGCTAAAATTCAGACAACTGATCAATACCTGCTTTCTTAAATAAATTTAGAACTCAATTTTATAAAATGGGCTGTAATTTATTATGGCTCATTTTTGCATTTGGCAGTTATTTGCAAATGAAGTTGTAAATTTACTAAAGCAGGCTGAAAGTAATAAAAACGATTTTAAGAGATTAAAAAGTAATGAGAAAGGAATGAAAACAATAAAATTTCATAAAGCAGAATGTGGTGTTGAGATGCTTCTTAATGTATTGCATGGAGATGTACTAAGCGAAAGATATTTGGAGCGAGATACTTTTAACACTGATTTTTTTGAAATTTTGCTTTTTAAAAAGGCGAAGGGAACTCTGATTTTAAATCAGCAGAAAATCAATATAACTGATAATACGATGGTTTTTATTTCCCCTTTTCAGAAAAGAAAATGGACTTTGGAGAAAGAAGGATTGGATTTTACTGTTCTGGTTTTTAAGGAAAATTTTCTTAACGATTTTTTCTCAGATAAATACTTTACGTATCGTCTTCTTTATTTCTATCAGTTAAATTTTCCTTTAAATATAACTGTTGAAAAAGAAGAACTGCAAAAAGCACTTGAGCAGCTTATGGAAATCAAATCAGAATTGGCAGCGCGCAGGACAGACAGTATTCACATCATACGCTCTCTTACTTATTATCTTCTTCTGAAGTTCAACAGAGTATATGCCGAAAAAAATAATCTCTCAATTGAAAGGGCTGAAAATAATTATGCTTACCAGTTCAAAAAGTTACTCGAAACTCACATTAGGGAGAAGCAGAGAATTGATCATTATGCAGATTTATTAAATGTGAGCAGGATTTCAATTAATACCTGCGTGAAAAAACAGTTTAATGTTACCGCTGTAGAACTCTTAAAGCAAAGACTGCTCTTCGAAATAAAAAATGATCTAATACATTCTGGAAAGACTGTCGCTGAGATTGCCTATAATCTTCATTTTTCGGAACCTGGACATATGATGCGTTTTTTTAAAAACCAAACAGGAATTACCAGCACGCAGTTCCTTTCAGATTATCAAAATGGTATATTTTCATAGCGTTTTAGTTGATTTTTTATAGAATAGGATAAATTTGCAACAAACGAATTGTTATACTTTAAAAATAAAAATTTGCAGTATATTAATTTCAATACATTCAATCTGCCTTGAGGCAGTTAATTTTTTAATATGCTCAAAAAATATAAATCCAATAAGATATATTACCAAAGCACAATAACACTTGCTGGACCTGTGGTAATTTCTCAGTTAGGACATACACTGGTACAGACTTTTGATACCATTATCATAGGACACTATGCAGGAACTATTTCTTTGGCGGCAGTCTCACTTGTTCATTCTGTTTTTATGGTCGTTTTAGTCATAGGATTAGGTGTGGCCTACGGATTAACACCATTGATTGCGCAAGAAAATGGAAAATCAAATTTTAAGGAATGTGCTGAGCTTCTGTCAAACAGCTTATGGCTAAATGTCGCAGCCGCAATTTTTCTTTTTTTAATAGTTTACTATGGTTCTATGTTTGCCATGCAGCATGCGGATCAGGATCCTAAGGTAGTTGCAACGGCAAAACCTTACTTGCTTATTTTAAGTTTATCTATTCTGCCTTTAATGGTATTTCAGACCTTTAAACAATTTGCAGAAGGACTAGGTTTTACAAAACAAGCAATGTCGATCACAATATGGGGAAATGTGCTCAATGTAATTATAGCAGTGATTTTGGTAAAGGGAATGTTTGGAATTGAGCCAATGGGTGTTCAAGGGGTAGGAATTGCAACATTAATAGATCGGGTTTTAATGATGCTGGTTATGATGTGGTATGTGCTTCGATCAGAGAATTTTAGGATTTATATAAAGCATTTCTCCGTTAAGTTTATTGATTTTTCTAAAATTATAAAAGTGGTAAAAATAGGATTACCTGTAGCGATGCAGTATGTTTTTGAAATTGGAGTATTTGCAGTTGCTGCTCTAATGGCTGGAAATATTGGTGCGACGGAACAAGCTGCTCATCAAACAGCAATAACCCTTGCGGCAATGACCTACATGATGGCAGGGGGAATTGCATCGGCGGCAACTATTAAAGTTGGAAATAGTTTTGGAAATCAGAACTACAAAAGACTTCAGAAATTTGCTTATGCGTCTTATCATCTAGTGATCATTTTTATGATGTTCTTTGCTGTAATTTTTACACTCTTTAATCAATATTTACCTTATTTGATAACAAATGATACAAGTGTTGTAGCGCTGGCTGCACAATTATTGATAATTGCCGCGCTATTCCAACTCTTTGATGGTACTCAGGTTGTTGGACTGGGAACACTAAGAGGAATGGGAGATGTAAACGTTCCTACTTTGATAACCTTTGTTGCTTATTGGCTTATTGGCCTGCCTGTGGCCTACATTTTAGGCATTTATTTCAATGCAGGAGTAAAGGGAATCTGGTACGGTTTGACCCTGGGGTTGTTAACATCATCTGCCTTACTGTATTTAAGATTTCGATATGTAATAAATAAAGTTTTGGAAAATAATTTATAAATTCTATCATTAAAGTACAAAGTCCTTTTAGAATTTAAGGCATAAAAAGCAGCAAAAAGAGTCTATTCTTGCTGCTTTTTTTACAATTTAGTCAATAAAAAAATCTTTATGGATTTTAACCCATTCTTCTATTGGAGTCATTCTTACAGGCAGTTTTTCTAAAACCTCCTGCAAGTTAGGATTGAATTTTGTGGGATATACTGGCAGACTTGCCAACATTTCATAATATCCTTGCACACCTCTGGCGCTTTCTTCTCCAACAAGAATACTTAATTTATCCCCGAATTCTTGCGGAGGCATTGCGTAGAAATCAATTTTATCGCCCAAACCAAGAGAGAATTTTTCGGCAAGACCATTTCCTTTTAGGTTATCCAAACCGCTCACAAGAAAGGATTGTCCAGATAGTTCTGGTTTGTATAAAGCTTCTGCCACAAAAGAGCTGACATCTCTTGATGCAATATAACCAATAGGCATATCTTCCGGAGTTGGGTAAGCTACTTTTTTTTCACTTTTTACATAATCGGTTGTATAAGGAGCCAATAAATTTTCAGCATAAATAGATGGCTCAATAATAACATAGGGTACTCCGCAATTTTGAAGATATTCCTTGGTATCCAGCTTTACATCTTCCATAGGAATTCCTAATTTTTGCGGTGCCAGAAATCCGCTGGTATTCCAAACTATCATTTTTACGCCATTTTCCTTAGCTGCATCAATTACATTTTTGGCAAGTTGAAATCCATCTGCCGGATTAGGCAAGGAAACAGGAATCAGCAAAGCAACAGCATCAATTTCCTTAGTGATTTCTTTCATTTTTATTGCATCAGACATATCGCCTAATACAGGGATTGCACCAGCGTTTTCTAGTTTTGAAAAGTTTTTTTCTGAACTTGTAGCAGCATAAACAATTGCGCCTTTATTTTTTGCTTCTCCAATTACATGAAATTGCTGTGAACCTGTGGCTCCAAATACTAATACTTTCATTTTATTTTTTTATTTAATTGTTTTAATTTTTTGGTAAAACTAATTAATAACTTACTTTTGTACAAGTACTTACGTTTTAGTTGGGTACTTACCAAATAGTTAGAAATATTGAAAATCAATGGAAAAAAATCTGAAAATAATTAATGCATGTGACGAAAATTGCCCGGTAAAAAAAGCTCTAGGCTTATTGGGAGGAAAATGGACAATGATGATTTTGTATCAGCTTAATAGCAGAACCATTAGATATGGAGAACTTAAAAGAGCTGTAGTAGGTATTAGTGAAAAAATGCTGATTCAGGAATTGAATTCTCTGGTAGAAAACAAACTGGTCAGTAAAAAGGCCTATCCTGAAATCCCTCCAAGAGTAGAATATACATTAACAGAACTGGGTTTGAAGACTTTACCAATTATAGATCAAATAGCTGCTTTTGGATTGGAAAATTTGGTTTAGTTTGCTTGTTCAAATCTAACACTTAGCATTTCTTTTTTAAGCATTGTTTTCGCCTTTATTGGTGAAATTTTCCCTTTATATCTTCGTAGCCGCTTAAAAAAACAAATTAATAAAAACGAGTAAAACTTATATTTTGAGGATATGTGAAAAAAAATGGCGCCAATTGTCTTCAATTGGCGCCATTTGGCTTTGTGACCCCTAAAGGACAGATTACAAACCATTTTATGGAGGATTTAAAGAGATTGGCGTACTGGAAGTAGAGGCTGTCTTTCTATGTCTTCAGTATTTTGGTTTAGATGTCCTGTTGGGGATTGAAGCAGAAATATATTTAGTTTTATGTATTATTTTACCCAAAATAAAAAGAGACAGCCTTAATTTTTTGTAAAAAAAAGATATCAATTCCTTACATTTAAAGTTTTGAGCTGGCAATAAAATGGTAATCAAAATCTCTTATACAACTGAATATTACTATTTTGTCGCATAGTAATTATATAAAAAGCCCTGAAATTTCAGGGCTTAATTGTAATTTATTGGTCTCAGATTCGGGTTTAAAACCCTGCAATTTATTGCAGTACTTTAGTAATGCGAAAAAATATAATCTTTTGAATTTTTTAGTTTTGATAAAAAGTTTTCAAAATTGAGAGACTTTCAGTCTCTCGTCAAAACAAACCTCTGCACTTTCAGTGCAGAGTGGCTTAGTTTCAGCAAACTACATTTTTGGAAGCAGTACTGTATCCACTACATGTATGACACCATTAGATTGATTTACATCTGAAATTGTAACTTTAGCTTTATTGCCACTTTCGTCACTAATGTACAAATCTTTTCCATCCATCCAGGCAGTTAGAGTTCCGCCGCTAACTGTTTTTAAAGAAGCTTTTCCTTTACCAGCTTTTATTGCTTTTGCAATATCAGAACTATTCATTTTACCGGCCACTACATGATATGTCAATATAGTTTGTAATGATTTAATATTCTCAGGTTTCAATAATGTTTCAACAGTTCCAGCCGGCAATTTACTAAATGCTTCATTTGTTGGTGCAAAAACAGTAAATGGCCCTTTACCTTGTAAAGTTTCAACTAATCCTGCTGCTTTTACTGCTGCTACCAAGGTGGTATGATCCTTTGAGTTTACCGCATTTTCTATAATATTTTTATTAGGATACATAGCTGCTCCACCAACCATTACTGTTTTTTGTGCAAATGATGTCAATCCAAATCCTAATGCCAGGATTGCTGCTGCTAAAAATTTTCTAGTTTTCATAATTACTTTTTTTAAGTTATAAAGTCATTTACGCTTTAATATTCTTTTTGGTTTTAAAAGAGGTAAAAAATAAATTAAAATGAATACAAGAGGCGAATTGATATATTGATAATGAAAGCTCCAATATTCCCTATTGTTATTTTAGCATTATTCAGCCCACTCATTAATCCAGTTGCTAACAGTCTGGCACCACTTCTGGTCGTCATTCAAACAGGGAATAGCCAGGAAATTTTCCCCTCCATTTTTCTCAAAATCTTCTTTGGCGCGCATGGCGATTTCTTCGAGCGTTTCTAAACAATCCGAAACGAAGGCAGGTGTTACAACAGCCAGATTTTTAATTCCTTTTGCCGGCATTTTGTCAATTTCAATATCAGTATAAGGCTCTAACCATTTATCTCCCGCCAAACGCGATTGAAATGTCAGACTGTATTTGTCTTCTGAAAGACCTAATAATTTTACGACTTGTCTTGTTGTTTCGTAACATTGGTGACGATAACAAAAATCATGCGCTGGCGAAGGCGTGTTGCAACAAGATCCGTCAATTTTACAATGCGATTTAGTCACATCGGTTTTGCGAATATGACGTTCTGGAATTCCGTGGTAAGAAAACAATAAATGATCGTAATCAAAACCATTTAAATGTTTCTGAATGGAATCGGCTAAGTTTTTGATGTAATCCGGTTTATTGTAAAATGCCGGAACATCTGTAAATTTCATGTGAGGGAATTTCTTCTTGCGAATTTCTTCGGCCTTTACTAAAATAGTTAAAGTTGAAGCCATTGCATATTGCGGATACAAAGGAAAAAGCATTACGTCTGTAACTCCTTTATCACTTAATTCCTGAAGTCCTTTTTCTATTGTCATGCTTCCGTAACGCATCGCTAAAGAAACTGGAACATTTACAAGAGGCTGAACCTTTTTCTGCATTCTTTCAGACAATACTACCAAAGGAGAACCTTCATCCCACCAAATTTTTGCGTAAGCGTGCGCTGATTCTTCTGGTCTTTTTCTTAAAATAATACCGCGAACCAATAATGCTCTCAATAAATACGGAACGTCGATCACGTATTTATCCATTAAAAATTCATCTAAATAAGGTTTTACATCTTTTGGAGTTGGACTTTCTGGAGACCCAAGATTTACTAATAATACGCCTTTCATTATCGTTTTTGTTTTAATTTTCCTCAAACTCAGTACTTGTTGCTTCTTAAAATTAATCAATATATTTTATTTATGCCCTAATCTATAAAAGCGATACTGTTCTTATGATTGGTATTAATGGACATCAGATATCTTTTTGGGGTTGTGGAAAATTTTTTCTTGAATCCAGCAATAAAGTGGCTTCCGGTGCTGTATCCTATTTTCAGCCCGACTTCATTTACATTGTAAGAACCGCTGTCCAATAGTTTTAAGGCGAAATCCATTTTGTAGTCAAACAGAAAACCGTATACCGTATCACCATAAATTTGTTTGAAGCCTATTTTTAATTTTTTCATATTCAGTCCAATTTCATCTGCCAGCTGCTGCAATCCTGGCGGTTCGGCCATATTAGCGATAAGTATTTCTCTGGCTTTTTTGATTTTCAGCACGTTATCTTCATCAATCAAAAATGGACATTGCACTGCGTTTGGATCTTCCATTTTATTGAAATACAAACTCAATAATTCATATCCTTTTCCTTTATAATAAAGGTTCTTTAGGGAAGGATGAAGGCTGTAATGAAACAGCTGGCTCAAAACAACAGCCATAGAAGGACAAATGGTCCCTTCGGCATAATACTTTTTTTTCTTCTTATCGGGGCTTAAAATAGAAATATAATCTGCCTGAACGGAAAATAACGAGTGAAATTTATTAATCGAAACAATAACAGAAATCACCCATGAATTTGGAGAAAGTTCTAACTTAAGCAATGACTGATGCTGCAGATTGCACAAAATCAGGGATTTTTCCTCTTTCAATTCTAAAGCACAATGATCATGATTGGACAAAAACAATGCATTGCCTTTTAGTCCGAAATGAAACTGTAACAGGCCAGCACTAATTTCGTGCTGTGCAAAAAAAGATTCTGAACTGTCGTTCTGGAAACGAATAAGGGTAAGACCGTCCTCAATTTTTATTTCTTCCTGCATTTTTTTTATATAAAAAATTATTGACTTTTCAAGATAGTTTTTAGGCGGTTATTGCCTATTGGACCCTAAGACTGCGGCAACCTGGATATTTATTTTATTGGAAAGCTTACTTTTAACCAAATTTGGAATTTCAATATTAAAATCACTAGCATTTACACTAAAATTACATGAAATGCTAACCCCTGATGATGATCTGCTTATCCTTGCAGCAGTATTTATATCCCTGGATTTTCCGTGAAGTTCTAATGTACCTTTAATGATAAAATCTTTCGGATTTACTGTTAGGCTTTGAAGATCAAAACCTTCTATTTTTCCTTTAAATACTGCTTTTGGATATTGGTCACTTTCGATGTAATTTTCATTAAAGTGTTCTTCCATTAAAGCAACCTTAAACTGGAAACCTTTCATCAGGGCCAAACTTGCAATCTCTCCTGTTGCTGGATTCAAAACAAAAGTAACATTCTTGTTTACTGCTTTAACTTCTTCAAAAGAAGGAACGGAAGCTTCAAAAGTAACTTTTGCTGATTTACTGACCATTTTTTCTTGTGATACGCCAATGGCGCAAACACACAGCATTGCAATAAGTATTGTTTTTTTCATTATTTCGCCTTTATTTTTTTATAAAATCATCCTGTTTTGCGCAGTCTTATTTTAAAACTGCAATAATTTGAATTTTGACTTTATTATCCAGTTTATATTTAATAAGCGCTGGAATTGGAATGTTGAAATCACTTGCATTTACTTCAAAATCAGATATAAGGGTGACTCTGGAACCCGATCTTGTAATTTTTGCATCGACACTTATATCCTTGGATTTCCCATGTAATTCTAATTTTCCTTTTATGATATAATCTTTATAATCTTCAGTTAGATTTTTAATGTCGAATCCTTCTATTTGCCCTCTAAAAATAGCTTTTGGATATTTATCGGTTTCCATGTAATTTTCATTAAAATGTTCTTCCATCAATGCCATTTCAAACTGGAATCCTTTCATTAAAGCCAGACTTGCTACTTCTCCAGTTGCGGGATTCAAAACAAAAGTTATATTGCTGTTAGTTCCTGCAACCGGCTGAAAAGAAGGTACTGAAGCTTCCAGAGTTATTGTTGCAGATTTAGTTACTATTTTTTCCTGTGAAAAAACAATAAAAGAAGCCAATAGCATTGGCATTATTATGATTTTCTTCATGTTGCTGTTATAGATTATTTTTCTAATAATCCATCCTGATTCCATTTTTTTATAATGTCGATAGTAGCTTGAGGCAATCTTGGTCCACCTTGCGGCATTAAGGAACTATCTCCATTTTCTAAAGAAATTCGTGTCAGCAGTCCACGGTTTAAAACTGCATTTTTCACCTGTTCATAAGTAACTAAAGACATTGGCGCGCCATTTTTAGGAACTGCCGCATGGCATACAACACAGTTATTATCAATAATAGATTTTACATTTTGGTTGTATGTTGCCAAACCATTAATTGGTGTAGAGTCAATTAAAGTACTTGGATCATCGTTGGCACAACTTACAAAAATTGATGCTAATGATGAAATGGCGAAAAGGGTTTTTAAATTCATAAGATTGGTTTTTAGTTATAAATAAATGCATGATTTTTTTAAGGATCATCAGGCATTTCAAAATCATATACGTTGAAAAGAATAATACAGATTTGGCAAGAGGCATATTTAATGTTTTAAATCCAATAGGTATTTTTTAACGTAGATAATTTGAAATACTAAAAACCAGTTATGAGAAAAAAAATACTAATTACAATTTTCCTTTTTATAATAATCGGAATTTCAGCGTACCTCTACATCTACAAAGGGCATAGAAATATAGAATCAGAAACTGCCGATTATGCTGTAACGGTCAGCGGACTGGAGAGAGAGTTTACTTCAAACGACTCTCTGGCTTACATCAAATATCAGGACAAAACAATTGAACTATCTGCAAGGGTAACTAGTATCGATAAAGCCGGCAATGGAATTGTTATGGGCGAAAAAGTATTTGTGACATTCAAAGGCCGTTTGCCGCAAAATATTATATCCGGGAAAAACCTAAAAATTAAAGGGCGTTTTTTAGGATATGACGAACTGCTCCAGGAATTTAAAATAGACCAATCTTCAGTTGTACACTAATCCAAATAACAATTTAAAACTAACCACATGAAAAACTTTATTCTATTATTTTTTTTATTTCCGCTTTTAACCTTTTCCCAAACCGATTTATTGTCTGGAGTAGAAACTCCTTCTGCAAAAGAAAAAGTGACATCTGCATTCAAAGCCTTAAAAATCGTTAATCTCGAATCTACAAAATTGGCCGCAAAAGGCGATTTGTATTTTGTTGTTGCACACCGATTCGGCTCTATTAAAGATGGTTTTGAAGGTTTTTATGGACTCGATAATGCCAATACGCAGATTAAATTTATTTACGGTGTAACAAATGGACTTAATGTAAGTGCAGCCAGAAGTGAATTTGCTTATGACTTTGCAACAAAATATATGCTGTTTGCTCAAATAAAAGACGGTTTGCCTGTTACTATCGCCGGGTTCAATAGTTTGTCTATTAATAACACATTAAAAGAAAGTCTGTATCCGAAACTTCAATTTAAAGACAGGCTTACTTATGTTGCGCAGCTGCTGATTTCCAGAAAATTTTCTGAAAAGCTCTCTTTAGAAATTGTGCCGTCATTCTTTCATCAAAATTTTGTTGAAGACGTAGACCAAAGCAATTCCCAATATGCGATAGGATTTGGAGGGAGGTATAAATTCGCTAAGCGCTGGTCTTTAAATATGGATTATGCGGCGCATTTAAACAGGGCGTCAAATTCTCTCTATAAAAATCCGCTGTCTATTGGTTTTGATCTGGAAACCGGCGGTCATGTTTTCCAGATGCATTTTACCAGTTCACAGGCAATTGATGAGGCTGGGTATCTGGGAAGAACCACTGGCGACTGGACAAAAGGAGATATATTTTTTGGATTTAATCTTGCCAGGGTTTTCTAGTATCTGCTTTATAATTAAATTATTAGGTAATTTCTGTATTTAAAATGATTCTAAATTGATCGATTTATTGCTATTTCTAAAACCGCATTGATCAAGTACACGTAGATAATTTTAAAACCATAAAAATTATGAAAACTAATAAAATAATCAAAAAAGGACTTTTAATTCTGAGCGGCATATTTGTACTGTTTGCCGCGATTTTGCTTTTTCACATTATAACGGCCAAACCGCCCGTTTATGACACCCCGAATCTTCAGGTAAGCAGAATAGATTTTAAATCAGACATCGATTCTCTGCAGGCCAGAAAAATCTGTGCCGACCTGAGAAGCATAAAAGGCCTGACATCAGACTCTATCATCGTTAAAAGAAATGTTGTGGTGTACTTCCACAATAATAAAATTACAAACTCTGAGAAAGTTTTCAACGAGCTGATGGCTAAAGGTCGTTACGATGCGCAGCGTTATATACTGCCGGCCAATTTAGCAGACAAAGAAGTATGCCCAATGAATCAAAATAGTTTGAGCTATAGAGTGTCTCAAAAAATAAATCGTTTTTTTAATTAACCCTTTAATACTTTAAATTTATGAAAGTTTATTCAAAACTTACACTTAGTGTACTAATTGCTGCATCGGCAGCTATGATTTCCTGCAGCAGTAATGACGACGAAACCCCAGCACCTGTTAAGGCTTCTATCTACGAGCGTTTAGGCGGAACTAAAATGGTTTCTGATCCTGATAATTCCGGCCAGATGATCGAGCAGGGACGTTTGAGTTTCCGCAAAGTGGTAAATTCAACTATCGGATTGATTGTTGCTGATATCCAATCGAACGCGTCAGGTAATCTGCAGGCACATTTTGCCCCTTTATTAGCAGAAACTGGAACTACCCAGTCTACCAATATTGCTAAATTATCAGATAACCTTACTGATTTCTTTTCGTTTAATACGGGAGGAACAAATGCTGTAAATACATATTCTGGTTTGAGTATGTCAGCTGCGCATGATCCTGCAAAAAATCCTCGTATGGGAACAAAATCAAGCAGTGCAGATTATACAAAATTTGAAGGATATGTTGGAGCTGCGGCCAATGCGAATGGCGTTGCTTCAAATACAGAACTTTATACTGATATTGTTGCTGTTTTAGAATCATTGAGAACTCCTATAGTTCAAAAATAAATTTTTTCTCAAAACGCTGCCTGAAAAAGGCAGCGTTTTATATTTCAATACTATTTGAAGTATATAAATATTTTTCAAAACCTGTCAGCTTTATAATACCTGTAAATTATATAAAACCGCAGTTTAGGTCCATTTATTCCATAGTGATGTAAAAAGCACTTCCGGCGCTGTTATATAAATTCTGCAGGCAATAATTTTTGAACCTTTTAAGGAAAACATAAATATGGAAAATTTTACTATGTCCAGATCCTCCACTTTTTATGCATTGGGGTTAAGCTACAAGAAAGCAGATGCAGTTATCAGAGGAAAATTTAGTCTAGATGCTAAAGCACAATCTGATTTATTATTACAAGCTAAAGCAGAAGGTATAGAATCTTTGATTGTTACTTCTACTTGTAATAGAACTGAAATTTATGGTTTTGCCCATCATCCTTATGAACTCATCAAATTGCTTTGCGAGAACAGCAATGGCTCTGTAGAAGAATTTCAGCAGGCTGCTTATATATATAAGAATGAAGAAGCTGTCAGCCACATGTTCCGGGTAGGAACAGGTTTAGACAGTCAGATTCTGGGTGATTTTGAAATCATCAGCCAGATTAAAACCGCCTTTAGCAATAGTAAACGGGAAGGTTTGGTCAATACATTTCTGGACCGGCTGGTAAATACTGTTATTCAAGCGAGCAAAAAAGTTAAAACGGAGACGAAAATTTCTTCCGGTGCAACTTCAGTTTCTTTTGCATCAGTGCAGTATATTATCCGAAATGTGGCCGATATTGGAAACAAAAATATTTTGTTATTCGGAACGGGGAAAATAGGAAGAAATACGTGCGAAAACTTAGTAAAACATACTAAAAACAGCCATATTGCCCTTATAAACAGAACAAAAAACAAAGCCGAATTATTGGCCGGCAAGCTGAATGTTATTGTAAAAGATTATGCTGATTTAAAACAGGAACTGCAGCAGGCTGATGTGCTGGTTGTAGCTACAGGAGCACAAAATCCCACTATTGACAAAACATCGCTTGCTTTACAGAAACCCTTATTGATTCTGGATTTATCCATCCCGCGCAATGTAGATGCCAATGTAGAAGAAATCCCCGGTGTAACTTTAATACATCTGGATAATTTATCTCAAATTACGGATGATACGCTGGAGAAAAGAAAACAGCATATTCCTGCTGCGGAAGCCATTATTGATGATCTGAAATTAGAACTGAATACCTGGGTGAACGGCCGAAAATGTGCTCCGACTATTCATGCCTTAAAATCCAAGCTAAATGATATTGTATCAGCAGAATTTGCTTTTCAAAAAAAGAAAACAACCCATTTTGATGATGCACAGATGGATTTAATCAGTTCAAGAATTATTCAAAAATTAACAAACCATTTTGCCAGCCATTTAAAAAATGAAAACACTTCAGTGGATCAAAGCATTGAATTCATTGAAAAAGTATTTCAGATAGGACAGCTTGCACCGAATAAGGCTTCTTCACCAATAGAAGAAAAATACAAAATCAATCTGTCATAAATGCTTAATCAGCTTCAGTTTCAAACTTACAGCAAAGTTCTGAAGCAAGTTACAAAAATAGAACCCGTCAGCTGCGCTGCACGCTGCGACGGGCTTGTCCATAAACATAATCTTCCAAAAAATGTTTACTTAATTCTGCATGGGAGTAATCAATTCCTCATTTGGTAAAGTTAGACTAATTAATTTGGTGGTAATTACATGATTATTAATTAATTTTATAATTAGCTTTTTTACTATAAATTGCCTCACGTCATTGATCCATGTTATAAAAAAGGCAGGCCGGCTTACCAAACGCTTGAGGAGTAAACTAATTTTCTGCCTCAGCTGAGCAATAATTGATAATCAGAGAGTGAGAGTGGAAAATTCAATAAATGATAAATAGTTAACGATTTAATGGGTTTTCATTATTTCAATTACTAGAAATTTTAAAAAAGGGAGTATGGGGGCTATTCCATTTTTGGCTTTCGAATTCTGTTAACTTTTAACGTACTTTATCTAATTTTTCAAGTTGAAAGATTACTATTTGAAATTGCTGGTCAAAAATGGTTTATAAACATCGTCGGCGCTAAACGCTAAAAATGTTAAACTTAAACTTTTTAATCAAAATAAAGTATCAGTCGAAAATATCTAATTATTGAAAGCAGGCTTTAAAATTCTACTTAGGCTGCAAAAAAATAAACTATTAGAAACTATTCAAATCAAAATTTGACGATGATTTTAGATTTTTTACAATGGCTAAGGGGTTTGGGTAAAGTTCCGCCAGAGTGCAGTATTGAATCCCAAAAAGCGCATATTGAATAGTATCAATATGCGCTTTTTAGTTAGGACTTTTTATGGAATTAGACTTTTCCTAAAGTATAAAGCTGCTCCATTGTAGGTGTAAGGCTTCCTCCTGCAGGTTCCAACGTGATGCCAAAAGCTTCAGCTGAATCGGTTTGGCTTACAGCGAAGATTTTTTGAGAGTTTTCTTCAAAATTATCCAGCAGACCAATACTTGTCGGTGTAAGCACCGGACTTAGTTTTAAAGACCAAACCTGGTAAACCATTCCTTTTGGAGGGTTTGGCAGACCTGCCGCGTCGATATAAGTCGTTTTTGTTTCTTTGTTCCAATACACTTTTGCAAATGATGCCGGAGATACTGATTGTCCGCCCAGAGTAACGCTTGTGTTTTTAATGTCTCTCACAATGCTCAGATTTTTCTCAGTCTGTTTATTCTGCTGGTCTAAAAAAGCATATTCTCTTTCAATTTTATTTTTTTCGCCTCCAGCCTCAGAGACTGCCTGTTTAGATTTTGCCAGTTCTAAAGTCTGATATCCAAAACCTAAGAGCAGTAATACGGCAGCCGCCCAGCTCAAGTACTGCGAACGGTTTGATGCTGATTTTATATTGATAACTTTACCATCGTTAAGCTCTAAAAGAGCTTTTGTTTTCTCGAAATTGGCAACCGAATGGAAAGGTGAGAAGCTTGATGATAAGGCTGAGACAGCTTTTTCTATAGCAATGATTTCACTTTCAACCTCAGGGTTTTTTCTAGCAAGTTCGGCAATTTCCAGGTTCTCTTTTTCTGTCAGCAGGCCGTAAACGTAAAGTTCTAAAATGCCTGATTCAATATATTCCTTATCTTCCATTATATCTTTAAATAATTTCTTAAATCGTTGATACAGTTTCTGTTTTGTGTTTTGATAGTGCCCAGCGGCATGGCAAGCTCTTCCGATGCTTCTTGCTGGGTATATCCCTTAAAGAATAGCAGATCAATAATCTCGATACATTTTGGTTTCAGTTTTTTTACGAATTCCTGAATTCCTATAGAATCAATTCTGTTTGTGAGCTTGTTGCTATCATCTAATAGATTTACGAAATTATCCGAAGAAAGGTTTTTTTGGTTGTTGTTGAAATTTTTGGACCGCAGCCTGTCAATCGATGTGTTCCTTGCAATATTAAGGATCCATGTGTAGAACCTGCCCTTGCTTTCACTGTAACTATCGATGTTTTTCCAGATTTTTACAAAGACTTCCTGCAGGACATCTTCGGCTTCTTCCCGGTTTTTTACCAGAACATTTATGACCGAAAATAAGCTTTTTGAGTACATATCGTAGAGATGGGTGAAAGCTCTTTCATCTTTTTTGCGGATTAGTACCAATAATTCTTCTTGGCTCATAGGATTGGATTTAAAGCTTAAATAAATTTTAATTTCTTATAAAGTGGTAATGCCGGATAAAGGTAATTTATTTTTTACGTAACTGGCCCAAAAGCAGAAATAAAGGATATTACTTTCAAAATACCAATTTTCGGGGATTATGTTATGTTGATGTTCTTCTCTTGCACCGTTGCTTTTTCTATTTCCATAAATAGGAATAAATCAATTTTTAGCTGTTAATAAAACAAAGATTTACTTGAATTATAATGTAGAAATGCAAAGTCACTTCCCCAATGAGTTCTTTGAAAAAATTAAACGTTAATGTAATGCTAATTTTAAAGGCAGCTTATAATGCCTAGCATGATTTGACTTCTAACTGATATTATTCCGTTAAAGTATAAGATCGATAAACCTTTAAAAATTTTAAGTTTTTAATTCTATAAATTAAATTTAGGCTGTTTTATTATTATAAAATCATAATAGTATCTTAGATTTTGCTTAAGAATAGTGATTATTTTAAAACATGACTTAAATTTGCCTGGTGCGAAAATGGTATAGGCCCGGCAGCTGTTCTAGCAGGACCATCTGTTATTTTGGGATATGCTGTTGCCGGAATTATCGCTTTTTTTATAATGAGACAACTTGGAGAAATGGTTGTCGAGGAACCTGTATCAGGAAGCTTTAGTTATTTTGCCTATAAATACTGTGGTTCTTTTGCCGGTTTTGCATCTGGATGGAATTACTGGATTTTATATATTTTAGTTAGTATGGCTGAACTTACGGCTATTGGTGTTTATGTGCAGTTCTGGTGGCCTGAAATTCCGCTTTGGGCATCCAGCTTATTTTTCTTTCTGGTTATTACTGCTTTGAATTTTGCTTCTGTAAAAGTGTACGGAGAAACAGAATTTTGGTTTTCTATTATAAAAGTTGCCGCAATTATTGCAATGATTCTCTTTGGTGCTTATTTGTTAGTAAGCGGTACAGGAGGAGAACATGCTGCAATTCATAATTTATATAACGATGGAGGTTTCTTTCCAAAAGGCTTTTTTGAAAAAACGACTAATGGCAGTTTTCAAGGTTTATTAGCTGCAATGGCATTAATTATGTTCTCTTTTGGCGGCTTAGAACTTATTGGAATTACCGCTGCTGAGGCAGAAAATCCAGAAAAAAACATTCCAAAAGCAACCAATCAGGTAATTTATAGAATCCTTATATTTTATGTGGGAGCATTGGTCATTTTATTTGCTTTGTCCCCTTGGCGGAAAATTACCACAGACAGCAGTCCGTTTGTAATGGTTTTTCAAAACTTAAACGGAATGGAATTTGAGTTCTTTGGCGATAAAATATATTTTACACGACTTATAGCCAATATACTTAATTTAATTGTATTAACTGCAGCCTTATCAGTATATAATAGCAGCGTATACAGCAACTCACGTATGTTATTTGGTTTAGCAGATCAAGGAAGTGCTCCTAAATTTTTAAAGAAGCTGAACAAACAAGCTGTACCGGTTTATGCCATTTTAATTTCCTCATGCTTTGCCGCTATTTGTATTTTAATAAATAAAGTAATTCCGGAAGAGGCGTTTAGTATTTTAATGTCTTTAGTAGTTTCTTGCTTAGTTATTAACTGGGTTATGATTTCGTATACGCACCTGCAATTTAGACGGGCAAAAGACAAGGAAAATACAAAAACTAAGTTTGCGTCAATATTTTATCCAGTAAGCAATTACATCTGTTTTGTATTTTTATTAGGTATTTTATCCATCATGTGGATGACCAATATGAAGTTATCTGTAGAATTAATTCCTATCTGGCTGGCTATTCTTTTTGTATTTTATAAAGTGTTTAAAATAAAAAAATAAGCAGCTAGAGCATACAGTAAGGTTGAACCTTACTTATTTTAACAGTCACTATGCGGGGCATACTATTAAAATAATTAAATTTGAGTTGAAATTGAAATGACTTAAACAGGAAGATTTTTTACAATGCAGAAAGCTATACGATTCACGGTGAGAAAAGATCTGGCTCCTCACGAGCAGTTCACAGTATTAAAATTAAAAGGGAGTCTTATCTCAAAGGGATACACTGAGATTATCCATATCTCGGACCAGGATGAGGATTTTCATCTCAATACCTTTGAAAGCCCCACAGAGAAGAGCACTGAAGTACTGCAGTATATTACTTCTTTTATTCAGCAGGAAAAGCTTTCAGAGGTCATTACGCTATTGGATTAATACTTACGACACAAAGCAAAAGCGAAATGTATTTCCTTAATGAGCAATGATCGCCGTTTGTACTCTTACGCAGGTTACGCTGCCGGTCAAATGGTTGAGTAATGTAACAACTGATTGAACTGTAATACTGGAATTATTCCAGAGAAACTAGATCTTAGGTTTTTACAACTTTAATATCATCCAAGGAGCTCATACCGACGCCTTGTGATTTTCTTACCACTGTAATCTCGCCATTGAGTTCCATCACAACAGCTTTCACATCATCAATCTGGTCTATGCCCGATTTTCTGATGGTAGAATATATCTCGTCTTTGGTGACCGCTTCTCTTGCCATGGCCCTTTCAATAAACTCCCCATTGTAAAATATAAGAATGGGCACTGAATTTAGGAGTTTCTCCACTTTTTTTGAAGAGCGCGCTGTCAGCGCAAATAAGTACTGCAGTGCAATAATTAAAAAAAGCACAACACCGCCCTCTGCGAGAGGAACCATAGCCAGCATCATGTACGATAAAGTGGATCCCAGTGCAACTGTAACCACAAAATCAAAGGCATTGAGTTTGGACAAGGTGCGCTTACCTGAGATCCTCAAGAAAAAAAACAGCGTGACAAATGCTATGATGGTAGCCAGAACAATATGTCCGATTCTTGTCCAATCCTTAAAAAATACTTCTTCCATATCATACTGTTTTAAAAACTATTATGCATTTTGCAAGTACCGCCGCTGGTCAGCATGTGCATCTCAATCAGGTGCTGTATAATTTTTCACCCGGTTCGGGTGCTTAGCGGGCCCCGTACTGCAGTGCATCTTTCAGTGCTTCTTTAAAAATACAATAACGGCTGCGGCTTATTTTATATAATTCCCTGCGGCGCTTGTTGAATTTTCATTAGGATGGTTTGGTGATAAGGCAATCGCTGACTTTGAAGCGCAGTCAAATGAAGGCGCAGTAAGCAGAAGAGCTCTTGTTTGAGATTCTGTGCTATAATTAGTACCTTAGCACTCCAAGCAAAACCAGCACGGCAAATTAATCCTTTTTTAAACCTTATGGGATCCGACCAGTATATCAGGCTTTCACAGCTTAATGACAAAATCCAGGACACGATCAACGACCGCTTTAGGGGGCAGACGTACTGGGTGGCGGCGGATATTACCAATCATTCTTTTAAGGCCGATAAGAAAAACCATTACTTTGAACTGGTGGAAAAAGCAGTTTCCGGAAATGCCATAACAGCTAAGATACTGGGCAAGTCATGGGGAGCAGGGGCACTGCGGATCCTTGATTTTGAAATAACCACAGGACAGCGCTTCACCAACAATCTGCATGTGCTGGTGCTGCTCAGCGTGGATTACCATCCGCTGTATGGGCTTTCGGTTAATCTTCTGGATATCGACAGTAATTTTATGCTCGGGATTCTCGAACAGCAGCGTAATGCTACACTGGAGAGACTGGTAAGGGAAAATGATTTTATCCAAAAACTGGCAGATGGATATTCCACCTTTAACGGCAGACTCCCCCTTCCAGCGGTCATCCAAAGGGTGGCGGTAATCTCTTCAAGCAGTTCGGCAGGAAATGAGGATTTCCGCCATACCATGCAGCACAATGATTTTGGATATGTTTTCCAAATTGATGATTATCATACCGTGGTTCAGGGAGATAACAATGCCAGGCTCTTTTTAAATAAACTCATTGAGGTGTACACGAGCGGTATACCCTATGATGCGGTTGTCATCACAAGGGGAGGCGGGGCACAGTCCGATTTTCTGATTTTTGACAATTACAATATAGCCAGGGCAGCGGCCAAGTTTCCCATTCCGGTGATCACCGGTATCGGGCATCAGAAAAATATCAGTCTTACCGATATGATGGCCCATACCCATACCAAGACCCCGACTAAGGCGGCTGAATTTATCATAGCGCATAACCGCAGTTTTGAGCAGAGAATCCTCTCACTGCAGGGGACTATTGCATTAAAGTCACAGCAGCTTTTCCTTAAGCACTACAAGGAACTCAATGAACTCAAAAGCAGTATTTCCCATAATGCTGCAGAGCTTCTTTCAGGTCATAAACAGCGGCTGATGGAGATCTGGCAGGATGTGGCACATAACAGCAGAAAGGTGCTTTCCAATGCGCAGGGCAGACTGCTTTATACCGCCCAGCAGACCCTGCAGCGGCCGCAGTATATCATGCAGCAGAAAAGAAATGAGCTGCAGTATATCACGGCAAATCTGAAGACTGCTGCCAATCAGTATCTCCGCGCCCAAAACCACAATCTGCAGCATTACCAGCAGAGCATAAAACTAATGTCTCCTGAGAATATACTGCGTAAAGGATATGCCATTATACGATCACATAATAAAATTGTCAATGGGGCCTCGGAAATACACGAAGGGGAAGATATAGAAATACTATTAAAAGATGCAGTGCTGAAAAGCACGGTCAAAGAAAAAATACAATACGATGGAAACCACACTGACTTATGAGACCGCAGCAGCGGAACTAACGGCTATTGCCAAAGAAATAGAAAATGAAACGATCTCGGTGGATGAGCTTGCCGCTAAGGTAAAAAGAGCTTCGCAGCTTATTGCTTTCTGCCAGGCCAAACTCAAATCTACCGAAGAAGAGGTGGGTAAAATCATCAGCAGTATGGAAAATCCTGCAGGCTGATTGGTCATTTTTATACTAAAACGGGGTTTTACTGCGTTATACTGATATATAAGCCTGTAAAGAGAATACCTGAATGAAGTGCAGGTATTTGTACAGTCCAAGCCGAAATTGTAAAACCCCATTTTTCCTTTGAATAATGGGGTTTTACATATAAAGAATTATTGTACTGGCAGTACCTCCCAAAAGCTGCACTGCTAGTTCCAGGGCTTCCACCATTTTTTTTCCTCAGTTCCGCTCTCAGCAGTACTTTGATCCGTTTTTAGGGTATCTGGAAAAACATTTGGATCAGCGTCTGGTGTATGCTGCTCAAAGGGATTTGGTGCAGCGGCCAAATGCTCCTGCAGGTCCTGTGCGGTAAAAGCAGCTGTCTGACCCAGATCATCTGCAGGTCTCAGGCCCCTAAAGCTGAAATCGATCGGTTTTTGTTTTCCTATTTCAAAAAAATCCACGATATACTGTTTTTTTTCTGTCTCCACCGCTGTTACTTTTCCATTGTTCCAAACTGGATGCACCACCAGATCGCCTTCTTTGAACGCAGTGTCATTATCAGGCTGGTTATTGTTTGGTTGTAATTTACTGTTTTGAATGATTTCAGGGGAGAGTTTTCCTTTTCGAATATAAAATTCTTCACTGATCTCAAAAAGAAAGCGCGAAGGGTATTTGTTAAGCCCTGTGGTAAAATTAAAGCCTTCCGAATCGGTCATGTAAAACCTTTTCTCAGCGCGGGTAACCGCTACATACATCAGTCTCCTTTCTTCCTCGATGGCGCGTTTTCTTCTTTCCTTAATGGAAAGTGCGCTGGGCAGCACCCCTTCGGAAAAACCACATAGAAAAACATACGGAAATTCCAGTCCTTTGGAAATATGGATGGTCATTAGTTTTACCTTATCCTGCTGCTGGCTCTCGGCATCCAAATCGGTATACAAGGCAATTTCCTGCAGGTATTCTGAAATATTGACCGGCGCGTTATTTTCCTTTTCAAGCAGGAGCATGGAATTGACCAGCTCCTTAATATTCTCCAAACGGTCCTGGTCACCGTCTTTTCGGTAGAGTTCCGAAAGACCGCTTTTATCAAGAATGATTTTGACCAGATCCGATATGGATTTGGTTTTAGCATCTTCTTTGAGCTCGGTAATCAGTTTTACGAAATCCAGCGCCCCTTTTTTGGCAAGTTCCTTATCGCCCGTGTTACGCTCCAGTGCCTGAAGTAGGGAAAGGTTCTGCTCCCCGGCCAGAAGACTGAGCCTTTCGAGAAATTTTTTGCCAAGACCCCGCGAGGGCTGGTTATGCATGCGCAGAAAGGAGAAGTTATCGCCCTGCACTATCAGGCGCAGCATCGAGAGTACATCCTTTATTTCTTTTCTTTCAAAAAAGCGGATACCCCCAAAAATAGTATACGGAATGTTTTGTTTAATAAGCGCCTGTTCAATATTTCTCGAGAGATGATTCGAACGGTACAGGATAGTGACATCTGAATAGGAAGCGTTTTCTGTCTGTAGAATGTCCTTGATTTCAGAGGCTATCCAGAGGCTTTCCTCAAAATCATTTTTTCCATGGAAATGCACCACTTCAAATCCTTCGGGTTTGTCGGTGATCATATCCTTGTCCACCCTTACCGTATTGTTTTTAATGATATGATTGCCTACTTTGAGTATGTTAGGGGTGGAGCGGTAATTGCGGTTCATGATAATGGTCTGGGTATCGGGGAACATCGTGTCAAATTCAACCAGATACTCCGGTTTGGCACCGCGCCATTCGTATATAGTCTGGTCAGGATCCCCGACCAGAAAAAGGTTTTGATTGACACGCGAAAGCATTTCTACCAGATGGAACTGGCTTTCTGAGCTGTCCTGCGCCTCATCGACCTGAATATAATGCAGGTTCTGCTGCCATTTTAAAAGCACGTCGGCATTGTGGTCTAATATAAAGGCAGTAAAATGGATCAGGTCATCAAAATCAAGAGCGTAGTTGCGTTTCTGCTTGTCGAGGTAAATCTGGAACACACGGCTCGATAAAGAGTCGCTTTCATCGGCCTCAAAGCTTTTATTTTCTAGTATATACGAGAGGTAATTTGAAGTGCTTTTCTGCTTGGAAATAAAACGAAGCACCTGTTTGAAGGTCAGATGCTTGGAATTGATCTGAAGTTCGGTGAAAACATCCCGGAGGATGCTTTTTTGATCCTCGGCATCCAGTATGATGAAATTTCCGGGGTAGTGTATTTTGTTGATTTCCTCGCGCAGGAACCTTACGCAGAAGCCGTGATAAGTGGTGATCAAACTTACATCATACATATCTCCGATTAGTGCCTTAACGCGCTTTTTCATTTCCTGTGCGGCCTTATTGGTAAAGGTTACACAGAGAATATTGGAGGAATTAATACCAAGCCTGTCTACGATGTAGGCAAACCTGGAGGTCAATGCCTTGGTTTTTCCTGATCCTGCTCCCGCAATAACACGCACGTAGCCTTCTGTGGTTTTTACGGCCTGCAGCTGGCTGGAATTAAGGTTTTCTAAAATCGGATCGTTCATTGTAAAGCAGTAATTGTTGTGGGTCTTACGTATTATTTTGGCTGTGATTATGCTCCACGGGCAGACCGGGGAACCCTTATACAAATTTAGTAATTTATTGCAAGACGCAGTACACTGCGCAAAGAATCACATTTGAATTCAAAATAAAATCTTGAAGAGAATTCTTTAGTATAGTAAAAAATTCTCTTCAAGATCTCTGCTTGGCCGAATGCCTTTTTTTAAAGAAGATTGTTTAGTCTTCCTCATCATCGTCTTCAACAGCTTTTTCCTCATCCAGGGTTCTTCTATCGGCGTCCGGGTCACGGTCATCAGGATCGGTATGATTATGATTTTCGTAAGTATCCTTGTGAATGCCAGTCGTGTCATTTTCATGCTGGTTGACTGCTGGATCTTTTTTCTCCAGCAGTTCAGAATTTATGGAATCAGCCGCTGCGTGATAATTACGTTCATCCTGATCGTAGTTATCGTAATTTTCATTTGACATCATTTTTTTATTTATTTAGTGTTACCTCTTTAATTTTATCTGTAATAAAGCCTTTATAATTGTGAGAGTTTAGAAGGGTCGGTTGCCTCTTCAATGCTCTTTCCTTCGGGCTTGTACTGTTTTTCAGTTTCTTGTTTATCGTGCCAGGGACCTTCTTTCAGACGTACTTTTTCAGATGCGCTTTCTTTTGAAGAGCTATGGCGCGTAGTATCTGATTCCCTTTCAATGCGATGCTCTTCGTGCTGGCTGTGCTCGTCTTTATAGCTGCTGTTTTCCATGATTTTCCGTTTTGTGGTTTTTCTCTTTGTGATTTGTCAATAGTTCGCGTGCCTGCTTAAGACCGGCTGCTATTGCTGCTGCTTCATCTGCGCTGTCCTGCAGAAGTGCGCTGGCTATTTCCACTGCTTTCTCTCTAAGCGCCGCCGGCTGGTTCTTGTAAGATGGGGGATAATCCCCTTTATACCAAGGCATGCGATCAGCTTTTCTGCTCCAGATGTTCCATGAAATCTTCCACACTGGTGCCGGCTGCCCTTACGGCATTTTTTAATACTTCCTCGGGTACATTAAGTTTTTCAGACCAGTACTGCACCTCTAGTGGTTCGCCTATATGGATAGAAGAATCCTCTTTTGCTGTGTTCGATTTGTCGTCCATGATTTTTAAATTTTAGAATTTACCCAAAGTTAGCATCAGGGGTAACAAATCTGTTATATTATAAAAAGCGATTTTTACAGGATTGTAATGATTTACAGGATGTTAAGTTTTGTTGTTGAGGTTATGAGGCTGTAAGTTTCTCTAACTTGGCGGAAGGTGAGATTGATTCGGGGCAGTACCTGTCGGGCTGTTTTGGGCAGCTGCTATTCCCACTTAATCTTGATAGAGGAATTCAAAGTTCTTTTTAAGACTGCTGTACTAAAATTCTACCATTTTAGATACGTCTTTTCAAAAAAAAGGTTTAAATTTATAGTTACGATTTTTATATGTGATTGATAATTTAGTATTTAATTCTGGTTGTTTAATCACAATGCCGATTTTAAAATCTATTTTTCGTTTAATGCACTTTTAAATTAAAAATCATGGCGCCACACCAAAAATCTGAGAGAATTATCTATTTAGCGGACGATGATGAGGATGATAGAATGCTGTTTACTGATGCAGTGGAGGAACTCGATATGGGGTTTATCGTCCAATCAGCTGTAGATGGAAAAGAACTGCTCGATGCGCTGGCTGCTGAAAAACGGCTTCCAGAAGCTGTTTTCCTGGACATCAATATGCCCTGTAAAAATGGATTTGACTGTTTGAAGGAAATTCGAAATTGGAAAGGGAAGCTCCAGCAGGTAAAGATCATTATGCTTTCCACCAGCAGCAGCTCTCTGCATATTACACGCTCCTATAAGATGGGAGCTGATTATTATGCCGTAAAACCCACCAGTTTTAAAGACCTGAAAGAGTTATTGAAAAAGATGCTGGATCAGGACTTTAAAAGCATCAGAAAAGGGATGAAAAAAATACAGCCGGCTTGATGGATTTGAATTTAGAATATAGTACTAAAGGCTTGCAGAATATGTTTTACCGCTTCTCTATTCGCTGACGGCTTCTTCCGCTGCCGTATTTTCCTTTACAGCAGTACGTTTAATATGCAGGTAAAAATCCCTAAGGTGCCACCATGCCGGACATCTTTCCAAAGGACCATTAAAATTTTTAATTCCTATGTAGCAGCTTTTTAAAAAAACCTGTGTATTGGTAATTTTAGCCCAGGGCTTCCAATCCACTTCTACTGGCGGCGGGCTGCTTTCAAAATAGCGTTGTATTTCTTCGTGATTCATACTGCAAAAATAGCTCATAGGAGCATAAAAGGCAACACCCGAGCGGGATTAGGGCTTGTTTTTGCTATGGATTTTTTTTAATTTTTTTTCACTGTTCTGACTTCCAGAGCTATGCAGTTTGGATTTTTTTTATGGCCGGTCAAAGCTTTTTTACACAGGTTTTCAAGGGTATGTCCACAGTACTTTCAGCCTGCGGTTAAGGCGCATCGCCTGGGGATCTAAATACCGTTAATTCCATCACAAAGGTCGGGCAGAGCGGTGCGGTTCGCTGCAAAAAATTCCCCCATAAATGCAGGACATCCGTCCTGCTTTATTGCGTTGCTTTCTGCGCTCGCTTCGCGCTGCCCGGGAGAGGTGCTAAAATTAATCTTAAATATTTAGCATCATGAAAACTACAGCAGACAACAACTGGAAAATCGTTTCAGAAATCGAATTGATTTATAAATCAAAAGTAAAAAGTTCAGAGAGACCTCATATCAGCTCCTCCAAATGTGCCTACACCATTCTGAAAGACTGCTGGGATCCCTGCAAAATTGAATTTCTAGAGCAGTTCAAAGTACTGCTTTTGAGCCAGTCCAATACCGTTCTGGGCCTTTATGAAGCTTCCTCAGGTGGAATGTCAGGAACAGTGGTGGATATAAGAGTTTTATTTACTGCAGCCCTTAAAGCCCGCGCAGCAGGAATCATTATTGCCCACAATCATCCTTCAGGAGGCACAGTTCCTTCACAGCCCGATATTATGATCACCAGAAAGATTGCTCAGGCAGGAACGATTTTGGATATTAAACTGCTGGACCACCTTATCCTAACTGCTGAAAGCTACTATTCCTTTGCAGATGAAGGCGCTTTATAGCGCCTTTTAATTGTATTAAAAGAAAAATAGAATGAAAAATAGAAGTTACAGCCTTATTATTTCTGGTTTTTTGGTTTACGAAAGCCAGCTCATTCTAATTTCCCATTCGAGTACAGCGAAAAGACAAAGCAGATCACCTCACATTGTTACAGGGCTTTTAACCTGACAGCTTTTATTAAGGTCTAGTATAGGATATATTTTTGCTGTTTCCATACCTTTTATATATGAGGTAAGCGGCAAATCCAAATGGCAGACTAATTAATATGATGAAATTATTTTCGATTCCAAACAATAGCAAGGTGCTGGTAATTACTAGAAAAATAAACAAGGCCGGCAGTAATTTTTGAAGGCTGCTTAATTCTTTTTCTGTTTGTTCTAAAGTCAAAAAAGGTAAAGTCCTGGAAACAAATCCAAGCATCATTTTGTTACTAAAAAATAGGAGCTCAAATGACTTTAATTTAGTTTCAATAGTAAGGTGTTCACTCCGGTCATTAAAATTTATTTTCAAGATCTCTTCTGTCTTTATTACAATGAGATTCTTATCGCGGCAGCTGTCATTTTTAAAATGCTCCATAGAAAAATATTTCCTATTGGATAAATAAATATGATTTTCTATTATCAAAAGGGTTTCGTAATTTTCTAAAAAATAGATATCATCCAATTCAAAACTCATTCTTTTTGATTTTAGTTAGGCCGGCAGCGAGTTTAGTTCCTGACGCCAGATGTTTACTACAACTTTTTAAAAGCGTTTTCTCCAGCGAATATAAGATATTCTCTGTCATTATAAAACAGTACAGTTATTGTATTTGCAGAGCAGGTAAAACAGCTTTGAAAAAGATGCTGCTGCATTTCCCTTGATTTTGTTTTGACACGGTTTGATCATCTTATATAAAAAAAGAACGCAGCCTTTTTTTAAGGCTGCGTCCACTGCATTTTTACTGCTTTTTGTCTGCTCCAAGACCGGAGAGTTTTTCATTGAGTTCCGTCAGTCCGGCCCGCTGCAGGCATTCTTCTGCAAGCTGCTGGAGCTCGGCTGTGTTTTCCTTTGGAATGCTTTGCAGCAGCACCGAGGAGCCTGCTTCATTTTGGTTCAGGCCGAGCCGCATTACATGATGGAGCAGGAGCACATTTTTTCGTGAAATCTTCAAATCCATTCTTACCATTTCATTCATTGCGGGGATACTCAAAATGGTATCAAAAACCCGCACCACATCATTTTCTGTCAGCATAATTTCCACGTTTTAAATTCATAATGTTCTCTCTTCAAAGATAGTCAGAAGCTTTAAAAACAGCCCGTTCAAAATATGGCCGGGATGGGCAGGATCCTCTGCTGTTTTCTAATTTCGCTTATGCTGTTTTGAAAAAGAGCTTTGGATATGCGGGTGTTTTTATGTGCTGGAAAGACTGCCTCGTTCCTGCAGTCGGCCAGATGTCCGTTTGTTAAACAAACGATCTGGCTGCCTTTTGCTCGGAACTCGCAGGCAGGGATTTATAAAGGTAAACTGCCCCAAAGAGCAGGGTTGGTGTATCCAGAAGCATATTGTAATGCACCCCAAGGAACGAGCAGCAGGTTAGGAAATAACGGAAGAAACGAATTATAAAGGAGAAATGATGATGGAGAAAAAAAATGTAAAAAGAACCCGTATAGCGGCTGTTAGGTTTACCGCTGCAGAGTTTACGGCGATCGAGAAAAAATTTAAAGGCACTACCTGCCGTCAGATGAGCGAGTATATGCGCAGCTGTCTTTTGAATAAACCCATAACAACCAGGTACCGCAATGAATCCCTGGATGAATTTATGCTTGAAATGATCCGCTTGAGAAAGGAGTTCAGTGCCGTGGCAAACAACTTTAACCAATCGGTTAAAAAACTCCATACCCTGAGACAGATTCCAGAGTTCAGGTACTGGATCAGCAGCACCGAGGCCCAGCGCAGCGAACTGCTTGAAAGACTTGAAGTGATTCAAAAATGGATGGATAAAACAGCCGGCAGATGGTTGCAGTAATAAAGACCAGCCGCTCGGTACGCAGCGTTTTATCGTACAATGAAAATAAGGTCAAAACAGCACAGGCACAGTGTATCGGGGAGGGGAATTATCCAATGGCTGTGGAGCGCATGAATTTTTCCATGAAACTCCAAAGACTGCTCGGGCAGACTGCCCTGAATGAGAACGTGAAGCGCGCCGGGGTGCACATCTCTTTGAACTTTCATCCCTCGGAGAATTACCCCAGGGAAAAGCTCCTGGAAATAGCGGACAGTTACATGGAAAAAATAGGTTTTGGCAGCCAGCCTTATCTGGTTTATGAGCATCACGATGCCGGGCATCCGCACATTCATCTGGTCTCGATTAAAATAAGGGCCGACGGATCGAGAATCGACATGCAGAACATTGGAAAAAATCAGTCGGAGAAAGCCCGAAAGGAAATTGAAAAAGCGTTTGGCCTGGTCAAGGCGCAGGGCAGAAATTCCAAGCAGGTTTCACTTATCAAAAACCCTGCTGCAGTGAAGGTTTGTTATGGTAAAATGGAATCTAAAAAAGCGCTGTCCAATGTGCTGAACGCTGTGCTGAACAGCTACAGTTATACCTCGTTGGCGACCCTTAATGCTGTTTTGCAATTGTACGGGGTAAAGGCCGACAGGGGCAGTGAAGATTCTCGGATTTTTACCTCTGGGGGACTGGTATACCGCATATTGGACCCAGACGGAAAGCCGGCTGGTGTGCCGATAAAAGCCAGTGATTTTTCCATGCGCCCAACCCTTGCTTTTCTGGAGCGCCGTTTCGAGGTAAACAGCACCGAGAAAAGCTTTGAAAAAAAGAGAATCCGTACTGCTGTGGACACCGCCTTACTGGTCAGGGAAACGCATTTTCAGAAGCTTATTTTAATGCTGCGCTCCCAGGGAATTGATACGGTTTTAAGGAAGAGCAGCACTGGCAGTTTATACGGTATCACCTATGTGGATCATGCAACCAAATGCGTTTTTAACGGCAGTGAGCTGGGCAGGAATTACAGCGCCAAAGCCGTGCTGGAACGCTGTGAAAAAACAGTTGAATACAGGGCTGTTATCATACAGAAGGATGTGCTCGAAATGGGCGGTCAGGATAAGCAGCAGTATGCCGGTGCTGGTGTAAGCGAGGTATTTGCCAGCGGGATCCAGGAGCTGCTAAAAGCCGAGTGGCAGGCCGATTATGTTTCTGGAAAGTTTAAGGATAGGAGCAGGAAAAAAAGAAGAAAAGGGCCTTTGAATAGGAATTAATTTAAAAAGAGATCATTAAAATTGGACAGTTATGCAGACAGGGGAAAACGAACAGGCACTGAGAAAAATACTCGATATGACAAGGCTGATGAGCATTATGCTTTTGCTGCTGCATTTTTATTATTACTGTTACAGCGCTTTTGCGCTGTGGGATCTTACAAGTGCTTTAGGAGATAAAATCCTAAGGTCGGTTTACAACACAGGTCTCTTTGGAAATTTTTATATTTCCAAGCTCGCGGCGCTGGGACTGCTTTTGATTTCACTGCTGGGGGCAAAGGGGCGTAAAGACGAAAAACTGCAGTTTAAAACCGCACTATATTATATGGTTTCAGGGCTGCTTATTTATTTGGCAGGCGGTGTTATTTTAAGGCTGTCGTTTTCGGTTATCACTGCTGCTTGTCTTTATATTGTACTTACGGTTTTGGGATTTCTGCTGGTGCTTTCCGGCGGGACACTGCTCTCGCGGCTGCTTCAAAACAGGCTGTCTGCCGTAGATATTTTTAACAGTGAAAATGAAACCTTTCCGCAGGAAGAACGCCTTTTGGAAAATGAATATTCCATCAACCTGCCGGCCTACTATTATTTAAAAAACAAACGTAGAAAAAGCTGGATCAATATCATTAATCCGTTTCGCGGGATACTGGTATTGGGCACCCCGGGCTCGGGCAAATCCTATTTTGTGATCCGTCATGTCATCACCCAGCACATTGCCAAAGGTTTCAGCATGTTTGTATATGATTTTAAATACGATGATCTTTCCAAAATTGTCTATAATACCTTTGAAAAATACAAGCATGTGTACGCAGTCATGCCTAAATGCTACTTTATTAATTTTGATAACATCATGCACCGCTGCAATCCTTTAGACCCTCAGAGCATGGAAGATATTACCGATGCCTCGGAGTCAGCCAGGACTATTCTGATGGGACTCAACCGCGAATGGATCAAGCGTCAGGGAGACTTTTTTGTGGAGTCGCCGATCAACTTCTTATCAGCGGTGATCTGGTATCTCAGACGCTACAAGGACGGGGAATTCTGCACCCTGCCGCATGTCATCGAACTCATGCAGGCAGAATATGACAGTCTCTTTACCCTGCTGCGCACCGATAAGGAAATCGAGGTGCTCATTAACCCTTTTATCAATGCCTATCTTAATGATGCCATGGACCAGCTCGAAGGGCAGATTGCATCGGCTAAAATAGCGATGGCCAGGCTTTCTTCTCCCCAGTTGTATTACGTGCTTTCTGGAAATGATTTTACTTTGGATATTAATAATCCGCTGGAGCCCAAGATTGTATGCATGGGAAACAATCCGCAGAAAATACAGATTTACGGTGCCGTATTATCGCTGTATGTAAACCGTCTGGTCAAACTGGTCAATAAAAAAGGAAAGCTCAAATCGAGCCTTATTTTTGATGAGTTCCCAACCATTTATCTCAATAATATGGACAGCCTTATTGCCACGGCCAGAAGCAATAAGGTAAGCACCTGCCTGGGGGTGCAGGACTTCAGCCAGCTGCGAAAAGATTACGGCAGGGAGCAGGCCGATGTGATTTTAAACATCACGGGAAATATTATCTCGGGACAGGTAACCGGCGATACGGCAAAGCAGTTGTCAGAGCGTTTTGGCAAGATCATGCAGGACAGGGAAAGCATATCGATCAACAGCTCCGATACCTCGGTCAGCCGTTCCAGACAGCTCGAAGCGGCCGTGCCGCCTTCCAAGATTTCTTCTTTGAGTTCAGGGGAATTTGTTGGGATGACCGCTGATAATCCAGACTGTAAAATGGAGCTGAAAACCTTTCACTCCCAAATTGTAAACGATCATGAAGCGTTACGAAAAGAGGAGTTGGGCTACAAGGATATACCGCCGGTGAGAAAACTGGACAGCGGGATGATCCAGCAGAATTACAGCCAGATCAAGCGTGATGTGCAGGAGATTATTTACACCGAAATGGACAGGCTTTTGAATGATCCCGCGCTGAAGCATTTGATTGTTTTAAAGAAGAAGTGAAGTCTTTATGTTGTGTAATACATGGATGAGGACAGCTGTATTATATTTCCCAAAAAGAAAAAAAGCCAGCAAATGTATAGGACATCAGACAAAATAAATGCGCATAATGCCAGGTCTCTTTATCGACCTGTCACCCTTTGGGACTTATAGCATTTCTTTTGTCTGATATCCTGATTTTTAAGTGCTTTCTTTTTCTCTTTTTTCTTTTGAGAAATTTTAGGTAATCAATCAGATATGCTGGCAGTACTTTTTTTTTTTTTTTTTTGTTGTTGTTGTTGTTGTTTGATTTATAGTGCTAAAGCATGGGGATGATAAAAAGGACTTACGTTTTTTGTTATGGATCCAGTGAGCAGGTAGGATTTGAAAAAGGATGTTCAAAGTATTTTAGCTGCTTGATGCAGTTCAATAGGAAGAGTAATTAAGTAAGGTAGAATAAGGTAAAGTAAAGTAAAGTAAAGTAAAGTAAAGTAAAGTAAAGTAAAGATAAAGATCAGGTTAGCTTAGCTAAGGTGCATGTAAGGAAACTAATTGCACAAAATCTTATGGTGCACTTTTATTAGACCTTTAATAGTGATAACACTTCGGTCGTTATCGGGATTTAAAAAGATCAGCCCCTGATCATTTAAAACAAGCAGCATATCTAATATTGACGCCTGGCTTTCTTTTTCAAAAGCCGACTGGTCCATATAATGCATGTTTTTGCTGGCTGCCGGGCCGGTCAATCGTGTGAGCTCTTCCAGAGAACAGCTCATCCCGTATCTGTCGGCAAGTATTTGCAGCACTTTTAGAAAGATAGGTGGTGTTTCCATAATCTAAATACTTTAATGTATATACGGGAATAAATTCATTTTAGTTTTGATCAAAGCTGGATTGTCTTTCTTTCTTTCTTTCTTTCTTTCTTTCTTTCTTTCTTTCTTTCTTTCTTTCTTTTATGCTGTTTTATTTTGAATTAATCCCTTTCTTTTTTCCAGAAACTGGAAAAAGATCTTTGATAAAAAGTGGAAAAAGGGATAAGTGTTACAGTTTTTCAAAATATCTAAAAGTAATAAGAGACGCCCGCGATAAACATAATATAATTAAACGATAGTATATGAGACCATTCTTTTTTTTGCAATTTATATCAAAGTGCTTTTGCATTTTATATCCATACGAAATCAGCCATGTTAATACTGCCCTAAATTAAAATGAATTTGTTGGTGTTACCCCAGTGCTCCAGTATTCTATTATACGCTGTATCATTTGCTTAAAGACGTTAAAATCATATTCTTTTTTGAAATAGCCCTGAACATTGTACTGATATGCTTTAAAAACATTTTCAGGAGTTTTAGACGTAGACAGAAAAATATACGGAATGCATTTCATACTTAATTCTTGATCAGCAAGGATCTGACTTCGTAATGTAAAACCGTCAATTTTAGGCATATTGATATCTGAAATCACAATAAAGGGATTTACATTTGGATTGGAAAGATATTCCACAGCTCTCGAAGGATCTTCAATGAAAACTATTTTATTGGCGTAACCTAAACTTTCAAAAATATCTTTCAACAGCATTCTGTCATCCTCATCATCTTCAATAACTACAATTTCTCCATTTCTCCTCATGTGGCAAATGTAGCGAATTTTGGGATTTTTCCAATATTATTGAAATTCTATAAAATCGATCCTTCCGGCTTTAAAATTTTTATCCCTGATCGATATATTCTTAGCTTAATTACTCTTTCTTTCTTTCTTTCTTTCTTTCTTTCTTTCTTTCTTTCTTTCTTTCTTTCTTTCTTTTGAAATATAGTTTCTTAATTATGCAGAATAATTTGTGACTTGCTAAGCAGATTTTTAGTGATTTGTTACTATAGCCAATGAATTAGTTTGTTTGGATTGAAATGTAGGAGATAAAGACAATTTAAAGCTTTTAGAAAATACTAAAAAGGTTGTACGTCAATCACAGAAGGCTAAACTGCATATCTCATAATGATCTAACTCTTTTTTGTATTATCCATGATCTCAAGTTCTTAAAAATTCTTTCTCAATTCAATAATGGTTTGATTTGGTTCGTCCAAGTTAACGAAGCCTCGTCGGGGCCTGTCCAAATCTAGAGTAAAAAAAATAACTAATGACACTAACAGGCAGAATCCGATTTGTACCACCCAGTCCATCTTACCTTTGCGGCCTTCAGAGTACCCGCCATAAAACGCGCTTATCACCGCCAAAAAAAATAACATGAGAATAATACTTTGCGGAACTTTGGCTTTCTCGCCAGCAAGACGGGAAGTTGTCACATCGATCATGTCGTTTAAGGCTGGGATCATCTGCTGGGTTGCGGCAAGATTTGCTGGATTGGCGGCCAGGCTGCTGGCCCGCTTTCATAATTTAAGGGATATATTCTGTGATAATCGGTCAGCCTTTGCTATTGCTTCAGTATCCGCGCCAGCTTGATAATAAGCTATCCTGGCTTCTAGGTATAATTTAAAGTCACTGCGGAATAGTATACGGGTTGAATCGGGGTATAGATCGCTTCTCAAAATTGCAGTGCCAATGTTGTTGGCTTCTTCAATTACAATCTTTCTTCGGGAATCGTAACGATCGCCGCTCATGCCGAAGGTGAAGGCCAGTAAGAAAAAAAGAAGTGCAGTCAAGGCAGAAGTTTCAGCTGTTTTTTCGTCTGGGCTTTTCTTCCCTATATAATTTCCTACAAGCTTTCCAGCAAAACTTGAAACAAGCATTAAAGTAAAAAGAAGCAGTGTAATAACCCAGGCTTCGGTCTGATTTAGAGTATTTACGGCCATATCAATCTATTTAAATAATTTGCATATCACAGCCGGTTATTGAGGTAACTCATTAAGCCTTCACAAGGTTTTCGGCATTGTGTCGAGCTCCGACAGGTCCGTTTAATACTGTTAAAATAAAGAAAGACGATTAAAAATAAAGCTCTACTATTCTTAGTTCAATAATACTTTTTTAAAATAAGAAAAGGTAAAAGCATTAAAATAAAAATCAGTAGTGCTAAAAATAGTAGTTTTTTAGACTTTTCTTTATCCGTTACAACAAAGTTCAATAGCAGGATGATTTGTAAAAGTACTGCAGGTACTGAATAAATAAGCCAGAGAACAGGTCCGCTGCCACTGTCACTTTTTGGAATTATATAGATAAAGTACATTTGAATAAAGCTGCACCCCAGGCACAAGACTGATAACCATTTTAGCAGTTGTTTCATAATGTAGTTTGGTATTTGTACTTCTGGAGTTCTAACTATTCCGGGGCTTATTTTGAGGCCTCCTTCTGTGCTTTTTTTAGTGCTTTTTTCTCTGCCTGTTTTTTCTCAAATTCTTCATGTGCTTTTATAATTGTTCTGCCGGCTTCGATCACAAAAATGATGTACACTCCAACGCCGATAAAAATGTATATGATATTAAAAACAACTCCAATAGTTGAAAATGTAATTTCACGATCATAAGGGCTGTTCATCGACAGCGTTCCTACGGAGTATGCCAATGATTTGAGGAAGGGTAGATCTTCTACCAGCCAGAAAAACATGGTCCCGACTAAAATTAGTACAAATAATAAAAAACCTAAGGTTCGAAATGTTTTGTCATTTCGCAGTCGTTTTACAATATCGACAATGAATTTTCCTGTTAAAGCAAGTTCTATCAGCATAGCGGTTTGTTTTTTAAGTACCTCAATATTAAGAATTTATTTCAACATGATAAAATTTTTACTACTTTTATATTATTAAAATTTAACATAAAATATTATATATCCTTTATTTATTGACCACTTCATTGATTATGATGTTTGTTTTTTTAACGCTATTTATAATGAAACCTAATTTTTAGATATTATTTTTATCATGACCCTGTAAACGAAAAAATATGATGAATCGTTTTTTATTAAAAAAAGCACACTCAGAGCAGGCGTTTTTACTAGTATTTCTATTTGTTCATGCAGTAGTTTCTGCACAGAATTACAGCACAAGTGAGTTAAAAACAATAACTCTTGACGAGGCGATTCAATTAGGCACTTTAAATAACCGGCAGCTTAAAGCAGCAAACATTGATGCAGCAGCTGCAGCTGAAAATATAAGCCAGGCGAAAATGGCAAAGGTGCCGCGCCTGGCAGTAAGCGCTGGGTATACGTATATAGGGGATCCTAAATTATACGAAGGATTTTACGAAAATAATATCACGGTAGATTATTACAATCACAGCTCTTTTGCGACTATTGCAGCAGCAATGCCAATCTACAGCGGGGGGATAATTAACTCTAAAATCGAACAACAGCAGCTCCTATCCAAAAGACAGCAGTCTGCGGCTAGAATGACTCAGGCAGAGGTTAAAAACGTAATTACACAATACTTTTTTACACTCGAAAAATTATACAGGCAGATAGAAGTTACAAAGCAGAATTTAGTCAATACAGATCTTAGAATCAATCAATTAAAATCACGAGTGGCCAACGGGCAGAACCTGAAAAGCGATCTGCTGAGAACCGAATTGCAGCAATCCAATTTTAAGGTATCTGTTTTCAAAAATACAAATGATATAGAATTAGTCAGTAATTATCTTGATATACTGATCGGTCTTCCCACTAGTACGATTTTAAAACCTGAGATTTCTGAAAATGCCGTTCTTCTAGAAGAAGTTGATCTGCAGCAAAGTTTAGCAGCTGCGTATCAAAACAGGGAGGAACTAAAAAGCGCCCAGATAGGCATTGAGCTGTCTAAATCAGTGCTGGATATTACAAAAAGCGGTTTTAGGCCCAGCTTAAATGCCAATCTTATTCTAAATACGCAATATCCCGCACAATGGCCCAACTATGTCAACATTATCAATTATTGGGGTGCAGGACTTTCCCTGAATTGGGATGTTTCCAGCTTTTACAACATCAAACACAGGGTGGGAGCAGATAAATTACAGATTGAGAAAAGCAGTATCGCTCTGGATGCTGCTAAAGATCAAATAGACAAAGAGGTTAAAACGGCCTATGTTAAATTGGAGGAAAGTAAAAGAAATATTGCAACCTATAAAAAAGATGTAGAATTGTCATTGAGTAATTATAAAATTGTAAAAAGCAGGTATGATAATGACTTTGCCTTAATAAGTGATATGGTGGATGCAGAATTACAGCTCAATAATTCTAAAATAGCTCTTGTCAATGCCAACTTAGATTTAATTATTCAGTATTATTCGCTGCAGTTTGCAATGGGTAGACTTTAAAAACGAAAATTATGAGCGAGGAAAACCCACAAGATAAAACCATTAGTAAAGACAAAAAGAGAAATAAAATCTTAACGGTGCTTTCCTTTATTTTTCTAACAGGAGGAGGCATCTGGATTTTGAGTTTGTTTTTTGATTTCCACACTTATGAAACCACCAATAATGCCCAGGTCGAAGCCTATATTAATAATGTCTCAGCTCGGGCAACGGGGCATATAGCTGCGATACGTTTTGAATCCAATCAGTTCGTGCATAAAGGAGATACACTTGTAATTCTGGATAATGCGGAATATTTGATTAAGGTAAAACAAGCTCAAGCTGACTTGGCTATAGCCCAGGGAAACCTGCATTCGATGGAACAGTCCATCGTTACTTCAGCATCCAATCAGGCTGCCGGACGCGAAAAACTGGCAGGAGACAGAGCGGGTTTAGAGAAAGCCCAAAAAGACTACGAACGGTTCAAAAAAATGTATGCGGATTCAGCGGTGACTCGAAATCAGTACGATCAGGTGGTATCAAAACTCAGATCTGAGCAGGCGTACTTGAAAGCAGGTGAAAAAAGTGCCGCCGCAAGCAGTTCCATTACCAGACAGAGCAGTATCAATATGGAAGCCTCGCGGGCCGCGGTTGAACGAAAAAAAGCAGATCTTCAGGCTGCAGAACTGCAGTTGTCCTATACCAGCATTCTTTCGCCGTCTGACGGTTACGTGGGGGAACGCAATTTATCGATCGGAGAACTGATAACCGCTAACCAAACCATCGCGACAATTGTTCTTGCTCAGCAGTTATGGGTTTCAGCCAATTTTAAAGAGACCCAGATCGAGAAAATTAAACAGGGACAGCTCGTTACCATTATTATAGATGCGCTTAATGGAAAAGAATTCAGTGGAAAAATAGCGGGATTTTCTCCGGCAACCGGCGCCAAGTTTTCGATGGTTGAACCGGATAATTCAACAGGAAATTTTGTAAAAATAACCCAGCGGATTCCGGTGAGAATCGAATTTGATACTGCTGCTGATTTAAAAGAAGTCAAACCGGGAATGAATGTCACGGTCAACGTAAAAAAATAAAAGATGTTTGCAGGAAAGAAAGGAAGTATTTTTACCTTAATGGGATTGTATATCCTCACCATTCCTTTTTTTAATGGATTGAATGTGACCGCTTATGATAATTCTCAAATACTGGGGCATTTTGGGGAATCTACAACTGTATTTACTTATTCCCTATATATACCCATTTTTGCTATTCTGGCCTTTATGCCTTTAGGATTAAAGCTGGGCAAACAAATTCCGGTGCGTACCATGATATTAGCGGTGAGTTTTTTGTCTATTGTCTTCAACACTGCTTCATTGTTTGCAGCTACTATCGGCTGGTTTACATTCTGGCGCTCTCTCCTGGCAATGGTTTCTGTAATTGGAATTTTTGCTTCGATGGTGCCTATTTTATTAAAATACAATCCCGCTTTTAATATGGCGCTGCTGTACGGAATCCTTCAGTTTATCCAGAAGGGAAGCCAGCACGTATACCAGTATTTTGGCGCGCATTTCACCAATTTTTACAATTGGACATTTGGTATTTATTTCTTAAATATTAACTTTTTAGTTTGTATCATTTTAGCCTGGTATTTTTATAAAGCCGATGCTGCTCCCCTGAAAACCAGCTTTCAGTTTGACTGGCGGGGCTGGTTTATTATGATACTATTTTTTACAGTGATCCTTTTTCTAAGTGCCGAGGGACAAAGCAGGAACTGGTTTGCAGATCCTAAAGTAACATTGGCAGCGGCACTCTTACTTATTATTTTGGGGGTTTATCTCCTGCATGCCCGGTTTACAATTGACCCCCTAATTGATCCTGAGGTATATACATACAAAAATGTAGTGATCGGCGCTTTTATGATGTTTTATATTGGAATTATCAATGGTACAGGAAGTGTTATTACGGGTTATATGACTAATATTCTGGGTTTTGATTCCGTATCCGGCGCCAGGACGCATCTGGCTTTACTGATCGGTCTGTGTATTTCGATTCCTTTATCAACCTGGCTTTTATACAAAAGAACGTATTTGGCAACCATCTGGATTATGGGTTTTGCCAGTTATGGATTGTATCATATTATTCTGTTTTTTAGGTTTTATCCCGGAATCGATTCGTCGAATTTTTTTCTCCCCTTAATTTTTAAAGGTTTGGGAATGGGATTTCTTTTTCCAATATCCCTGCTTTATATTTCGGAAGGAGTGCCGCCAAAGCTTGGCCCTTCGCGGATGATGACCGGCATTATAGCGCAGGCCGTTATTGCAGGTTTGCTGGGCAGTGCCATTTTAGGAACTTTTATTTCTAATTTAAACCTGCAGCACAAAACAGGTTTAAGCCAGCAGCTGACAGCGGTCAATTTCCCAGCACAGCAGCAATTGGCAGCAGCCAAAAGAAATTTCCTTTTCATGGGATTGTCCCAGGCTGAAGCGCAAAAAAAAGCAGAAAAAAGTCTTTCGAATAAAACAACGCAAGCCTCAATATTATTGGCTTACAAAGATATTTATCTGGTCATGGCAGCTATTTGCTTTTTTCCTATTTTTATTATACTGTCTTTTAAACTTTGGAGAAGGCCGCTCAAAAGAGTAGAGCTGGAGCCTATTCCAATTTAAAGAATACCATTAAGAGAATTAAAAAATGTTAGTTTCAATTGATTCTAAGAGAATGAAGTTGAATGCATAAAATGTAACTTTATATAGAAACTCAAAGTTAAGGGAAGGGATTGGAAAGCAATGAGTCTTTCTTTCTTTCTTTCTTTCTTTCTTTCTTTCTTTCTTTCTTTCTTTCTTTCTTTTTTTAGCTTTAGACTGGGTTTATTTTATGTGTTTTATCAATGACCTTTTATTTTTTTTATTGTTGTGTTGGCCGGTGATGAGGTAGGTTGATGGATTGTATTGCAAAGTGTCTTTTAGAGATCGCAAGTATAGAAAGAGAAATAGAGTTCTTGAAAAACTTCTTATAAAATACATGGAATAATTATTCTTATTTCGAATTTTTGAACAAAGTTAAATTATGAAAAACAGAGGAAGACATAGTGATGCTAATAACAAAGAAGAAAAACAATGTTATTTTTTAAAGAGGATAGCTTATTGTTAGATGCTGCAAAAATTGCTTCATCTAAAGCTGTTAGAAGCGCCAGGGTTTTGGCATTGTCATAAAAGTGATTAGAGATCACGAAATTATTGCTGTCAATCCAGTTAAATCAACAAATGTTATCCGAAAATTTCAAAGCTTTCAATTAATATATCGGCGTTGAGAAAAGGAATGATTTTAGAAAGAATCATTTTATGATCAAAAAGCGTGGGTAATTTGACCGTTTTTTTCCACATTAACTTCTAAACTAAAAACAGTTTTTCTTGCTTTTTCAGCCCGTAAAGTTATTAGTTTGTGAAGTACAAATTAATCTCTAAACATTTGTCTTTTTTAATAAAAGGCAGTTCGTCTGAAGTTTTACGTGAAAAAAGGTATCAACTCCAGTCTATCTACTTGTATTCTATTTCGAAATAATTGAGAATTGATTTATAATTGTCCTGTGCGGTAAGACAGGTATCCATCAAGTATTCCTTTACAAGATTCCACTCCTGAAGTCCTCTATAGTAAAAAAGTTTAAGCTGTTCATCAATGATAAATGGAACAATGTTGTTAGCAAGACATTCTTTGAAAATAATTAACCGACCCACACGACCGTTTCCATCTTGAAAGGGATGTATAATTTCAAATTTATAATGAAAGTCTACGATGTCTTCAATATTTTTATTTTTAATAGCATGATAACTGGTGAGGAGTTCTTTCATTTTTTGAGCAACTTGATTAGGAGGACAAGTCTCATTACCTCCAACTTCATTCGGCATTTTTTTGTATTCACCAACATTAAACCAGTCTTTTGAGCTATCAGAAGTACCAGATTTTAATAAAAAATGAAGTTCTTTAATAATTGATTCGCTAAGCTTAGTACTTGCCTTATCAATGATAAAATCTATACAACGAAAATGATTAGAGGTCTCAATAATGTCATCTACGTTGACACTTTCTTTAGAAGCACCAATTGTATTGGTTTCAAAAATATATCTTGTTTGATCATGTGTAAGCCTGCTTCCTTCAATTTTATTTGAATTATAGGTTAAATCAATCTGAGTTCGGTGATAGATACCACCTTTCAATTTCATATCCTTTTGCTCTTTCAAACTGTTAAGTAAAATATTCTTACTTTCTTTTATATTTCCTTTTCGGGGAATTACTGAATCTTCAGGAATATTCCAGGTTTTACCCGTTAGGAAAGCTCCTTTTAATTTACCTAATGCACAGTAATGACGAACTGTCCTTTCGGACAGTTCCAGTTTTTTTGCAAATTCGACTACTGAAAGATATTTCATGGTTAAAAAGGTTCCGTTATCGGCAAATATATGCAAAAAATACAATATTAAGTATGTTTAGTTTGCCGATAGTAAAAAAGTTTACAAAGAAGCTGCGGTGACTTTTTAATTGGCAATACTTTGGAAACCCAAATTAGTTTGCACTTGATTTTACTGAATTTAGTTTTAAAAAAACTCTATTGTGCCACGATTCTGCCATAAAAATAACATGTCGTCTTATTCCATTCTAACTCAAGTCAAAAGACGGTAGTTGCTGTTTGACTATAAGATAGCGAAGGATTACAGTTGTATGTTTAGTAACATTTTCATTTCAAGCGGCTAAAAAGGGCCGCCAAGATAGCGCCATTGCGTCTGCTGCGTGCGCATAACGGACTTCATTTCCTTTGTCCGCCCTTCGGGACTTATAGCACTACGCATCCGCTTTAACGCTTGATCTGGGCTTTCTTTTTTTTCGTTTTTTCTTTTGGAAACAATTTATAGTATAGGGTGGAGGGTAGTTTAGGTAAGAGAATGGAGAAAGCAATTCTTTTTTTCTTTCTTTCTTTCTTTCATTCTTTCTTTCTAAAGATGTTTTCCAATTATGATTTTGAACGGTGACGGTAAAATTGATTAGGTTAGCGAATTTGTTTAAATGGATAGACTATTTAAAAGTTAGTTAGTTAGTTAGTTAGTTAGTTAGTTAGTTAGTTAGTTAGTTAGTTAGTTAGTTAGTTAGTTAGTTAGTTAGTTAGTTTTTCTTTTAGATTGTTTTGAATTGCTGCAGATTTTTTTATTTTGATTTTGGCCGGTGATGGGGAAGTTGGTTGGAATGGCTTGTAATTTTAATATATTATAGTATTATTGGCATTATCTTGGGGCGAGGATTTTAAAAAGTCTCTTTTTAAGCTTTCAGCGGAGTCTTAATTTAGCTTGTGATCGTAGGTTCGAAAGAGAGCAGGATTCGAACTTTATGCCTGAAACCGCTGTATATGCCACTTTTATTTATGTCTTGAACCTCCGTGCACCGATTCTGCACCCAAATTCAATTTTATTATTTCGATATTAAATCATTCACGAAAATTAAAATACTAACGAACTAACAGGCAGTAGTATTATTCTTTTTTTTATATTACAAATATATTAAAAATACTTAATATTTACGGTTAAATAGAATTGTCACTTACACAGATTTTTACAGATTGAACTTTTCGTTAAACATATTTACAGTTTTAACATGATTACATTATTTCTAGATTTTAAAACGAAAACTCAAAAGGATTTTTTTATACCAATTTTTTAAAGTTCTTTTTTAGAGATTGGGTGATTAGAAATAAATCACTTATGTGTCTAAGTACAACAGAAGATTAAGAAGTGGGTATCCACTCCATACCTAGTGTGCCACGATTCTGCCACAAAACTCAAAGCGCTAATTTTAAAGATATTTTTTTAGATTATAGTATTTTATTTGAGAGTTTATTGCTTGTAACTTTCTTTTTATTGCAACATTTACAGTTGTTTACAAATAATTAATAAGTCAGATAGACCCAGCCAGCTCTTCGTTCTCCATTTTCAGCTGAAATTATGTAAAAATAAGTACCCATTGGGAGTTTTCCATCTTTCCATTGTCCGTGCCATTGGTTTTCATATTTTCCTGTAAATTGATATACTTCTCTACCATATCGGTTTAATATAGTCAGATCCTTTACATTTAAACAGCTTATGTCAAAATTATCATTTACTCCATCATCGTTAGGAGAGATTGCATTGGGAATTCGACAGAAATTATTTGTTATTGCAAATGTTTCTTCAATTTCACACGATCCATACCCTATAATTAATTTGAATTGCAATGGTAATATTGGCTTATAATTTAAATTTTCAACATATTCGGTAAAATCAAAAATAGGTGTATTATATCCTACTTGAACTCCTTTTTCGTTAATCCATTTAATTGTATAATCTGACCAGGGAAAATTAGAATTTAATATAACTTTCAACAGGTATTTATTATTTATGAACTCTTGTGTTATAGAATAGGTAGGTGATAAGACATTAACGGTCACACTTGCTGTTGTAGCACATTGTCCTACATTCGGCGTAAAAATATAATTTCCACTCGTACTTTCATTAATTACCGCCGGGTTCCATGTTCCTAAGATTCCATTTGGAGATGTATTATCCAATAAAGGAACCGTATCCTCCTTACATAAAGTCACTGTAGTCATAAAATCCGGGGTTATTGCCGATCTTATGGTTACAAGAAGATTTATTTTTTCAGCACATTGCCCAGTTGTTGGTGTAAAAATATAATTGCCACTATTTGCAGTACTAATTACCGCTGGATTCCAGTTTCCTGTTATTCCGTTAGGCGATGTTGTTGCCAAAACCGGAGCGGTATCAGTTTTACACAAATTTAGGGTTGTTGCAAAATCAGGTATTACATCCGATGATATAATAACTGCTAATGTTGCTATTGTGGCACATTGTCCTGGATTTGGAGTAAACACATAAATATTATCTGTATTGCTGACTAACGCAGGATTCCACGTTCCTGAGATTCCGTTAGGCGATGTTGCCGCTAGAGCAGGAGCCGTATCGGTACTACATAAATTTAGTGTTGCAGCAAAGTTCGGCACTGTTTCTGGCGTTATGGTAACGGCTAAAGTCACAGCAGAAGCGCATTGACCTGCATCAGGTGTAAAAATATAACTTCCGTTTGCTGCTGTGCTGATAAGCGCCGGGCTCCAGCTTCCCGTAATTCCGTTCGGCGATGTTGCCGCTAAAGCAGGAGCCGTATCGATACTACATAAAGTAAGGGACGTGGCAAAATTTGGTATTGTCTCGGGTGTTATAGTAACGGCTAAAGTCACAGCAGAAGCGCATTGACCTGCATCAGGTGTAAAAATATAACTTCCGTTTGCTGCTGTGCTGATAAGCGCCGGGCTCCAGCTTCCCGTAATTCCGTTCGGCGATGTTGCCGCTA
>NZ_MRCQ01000020.1 GCF_002304005.1 Flavobacterium sp. ACN6
CTATTTCTTGAACAATTTGAAGTTTTAAAGACATACTGTAATCTTTCTGTGTACGCTTAACATAGCGCAATTCTTGATCTTTTTCCATAATGATACTTTTTGTGTATCGCTATTTCAGGACAAGACATGAATTCAAAAAAAAAAACCGTCTCCTAATTTGAGACGGTTTTTTGAATTTTTATGTGAATGTTATAAAGGACTATTTCATAAATCTAATAATTCCTTAATGCTTCAATATCTTCTGCTGTTTTAGCAAGAGGTTTTCCTAATAGTTTATAAGAATCTTTAGTGATAAGAAAATCCTCTTCGATACGAATTCCGCCAAAATTTCTGTAGTCTTGAACTTTATCATAATTTATAAATTCACTGTGTTTTTTTTCTGCCTGCCATTGATCTATTAGTTCTGGTATAAAATAAATTCCGGGTTCTACGGTTAGGACAAATCCCTCTTCAAGTTCTTTTGCCAGACGCAGGGATTTTAATCCAAATTCGGTACTCTTTTTTAAAGTATCTGTGTAGCCTACATATTCTTCGCCTATGTTTTCCATGTCATGCACATCCATTCCCATCATATGGCCTAGACCGCATTGAAAGAATAGGGTATGAGCACCTGCAGCTACGGCTTCATCCAAATCTCCTTTTACCAAACCAAGAGACTTCAATCCAGTTAAAATTTCCTTGCATGCGGTAAGATGTGAATCTCTAAAGAAAGTTCCAGGTTTTAGAGTGGCTATTGCGGCTTCTTCGGCTTGCAAAACAATATTATAGATTTCTTTCTGCTTCGATGTAAAGGTGTTTGAAACAGGAAAAGTTCTTGTCATGTCTCCTGCATAGTGCATGTTATTTTCGGCTCCAGAATCACATAAAACCAATTGTCCTTCCTGCAAAATAGTATTGCCTGCATGATTGTGAAGATATTGTCCGTTGACGGTTAGAATTATCGGAAATGCAAGCTGACCGCCCAGACTAATTGCTGTGCCTTCAACTTGTCCTGCAATTTCATATTCGGTCATTCCCGGACGCGCGCTTTGTATTGCTTTTAAATGCATTGCTGCAGTTATATCTACGGCTTTTTCAATCTCAATTAGTTCTTCGTTTGTTTTATAAGAACGCTGTGCAATTATGGCCTTTGATAATGCAATGGATGATTTTTTTGCTATATCACTAGGATGAATGGCTAACCAATAACTTAATTTTAAAGTAATTGCTGCACGATAAGGTGCAAGAAAATGGATTGTACGTTTTTGCTGTAAAGCATCTTTTAGTACAGCTTCTACAAAAGAGAAAGGCTGTACGGTTGTAATTCCTGATTTTTCTGCATCACTATTTAATGAGTCTTGTGGTCCAACCCAAACGGTTTGTTCGATTGTCAAATTATCGCCGAAAAGTATTTCGAGATCGGCATCAACATCGATTATTAAAAATAAAGAAGGACGATCTATCCCCGCATAATATAAAAAACTGCTGTCTTGTCTAAAATGATAAATATTATCCTTGTAGTTCATTCCAACTTCTTCATTTCCGGGAAGAATAATTAGACCTGAACCAATTGCTTTTTTTAAGACTTGTCTTCTATTTATATAAGTTTCTTTACTAAACATATTTTTTAACTTCTGTATTAAATGATATTATCTGCCTCCGCCAGGGCAGTGTTCTTTTAAGTATTGCGTAAATAATTGAGATAGATGTGCTGTTGTTCCTTCGCCCTCATCTATACTGTGCGTACGATTAGGATAAGTCATCATTTGAAATTGTTTTCCATTTTTTACCAATTCGTTAATAAGCATTTCCGCTCCCTGATAATGCACGTTATCATCGCCAGTACCATGGATCAGTAATAAATTACCTTGAAGCTTATTGGCATAAGTAATAGGAGAGCCTTTTATAAAAGGTTCTTTATTTTCTTGAGGTAATCCCATGTAACGTTCCTGATAAATATTATCATATAGTAATTGGTTCGGAACGGCCGCAATAGCAATTCCTGTTTTATAAATTTCAGGATATTGAAATAAAAGGTTCAATGTAGTAGAGCCTCCGCCGCTCCATCCCCATACAGCAATTCGATCTTTATCTACAAATGGCCATTTAAGTATTTCTTTAGCAGCCATCGCCTGATCTCTTGTGTTTATAATGCCTACGTTTTGGTAGATCGATTTTCTCCATTCTGTACCTTTTGGAACTGGAGTTCCTCTTCCGTCTAAACTTATTTGGATGTATCCATCTGCCGCAATATCGCCATTATATAAAAAAGTCTCAGCATAACCAGCGGCATCTTTTACAGTTGCACCTGCAGGTTCTGTGTAAACATAAAACAAAACGGGATATTTTTTAGAAGAATCAAACGGAGTTGGTTTGATCATCCATCCATCAAGGGTAACATTATCAGCTGTTGTAATCTGAATCATTTCTACATTACCGCTCCCAGTCATGTTACGGTCATTTTCTTTTATTGTCTTTTGAGTAGAAATATTTATCCATTCTGATATTTTTTGGTTTTTATGGTTAGAAAAACGATGTTCAGCATATTTTGCATCAGGAGATAGTCGGTAAGTGTGCGTGCCGATTTCAGCAGCTGGAGATACTTTTATGAGTTTTCCTTTTCCGTTTAATGCCGTTTTGTACAAATATTGCTGTGTAGCATTTTCTGGAGAAGCCAAAAAGTAAACAAAACCACTTTTTTCATCTACCGCTTTAATATCTATAACATCATATTTTCCATTGGTAACCAGAGTTTCTGTTTTTCCGTTTTTACTGATTCGGTACAAATGCTTCCAGCCATCTTTCTCGGATAATGAAAGAAATTCTTTTCCATTATTAATCCATTTCCAGCCTTCATTTTCAGTTGTTAATACATCGATCCATGAATTGTTTTTTTCTGAATAAATCTGATTTACTTCGCCATTTTTGGGATCACATAAAAAGAGTTTAGCTTCGTTTTGTTTGCGATTTAATTGTTCCAGCAATATAGAAGAACCGTCAGGAATCCATTGCATTAACGGAATATAATGTTGTTTGGAGTCACCTGGAACTTTCATCCAAGTTGTCTGCTGTGTCGCGATATTTACCACGCCAACTTTACACGCCGAAGGATCTTCTCCAGCTTTTGGATATTCAACAGGAATTGTATAAGAGTATATAGAATCTGTATTGTTGATCATTAAGAAGTTTTTGATTTTGGTAGCGTCAATCTGCCAGAATGCAATACTTTTTCCGTCAGGACTCCAGCGGAAACCATCTCTGCAATTAAATTCTTCTTCGTAAGCCCAATCAAAAGTTCCATTAATTAATCGGTCAGTTCCATCCACAGTTAGAGCTGTTTCTTTGCCCGAATTAAGATCTTCAACATATAAATTATGCTTGCTCACATAAGTGATAGAATTGTTGTCTGGTGACAGTTTAGCAAACATTAACGACGATTCCGGCCTGCTTTTTCCAATCTGATGCAATTCATTTGTTTCTCTGTTAAAAAGCCAGTAATCACCTCGCGTTTCCAGTCTCCACACTTTTTTCGAATTGGTGTAAATCAAAATTAATTTTTCATTATTACTAAACTCAAAGTCTTTAATCTCCAGAGCGTTATTGCTTCCTTTTGCAGTAAGCTGTTTGGCATCAGTAATTTTTGTTCGAGTAAAGTTGGGTAATTCGTACTGTATTATTTCTCCTTTTTCTATGGTGTAATAACTATTGTTATTAGCTGCCCATTTTAGTTTTTGAGCATCGGCTTTTAGAAAAAAAAGAGTTAGAATTAAACAGAAAAAAAGAGTGATTGTTTTTTTCATTGTGTGGAAATAGACTTAAGTTAAGGAATGAATTTTTATTTTATGTTTGTTTCAAAGATAGGATTTATGTAATACATTTTTGTAATTGAAGCGGCATCAAATAGAGACAATTGATCTTTTGATATTACAGCATTCTGCCATTGATCTGTAGGTATTATTTTGATTTTTTCTTTCTCATTTTTTAATGTAAGCGGTAAATTAAAACCGCTTACACAGTTACTGTAGCGGTAATACACTTTGGTTTTGTCTTTATCAAAATAGAATTCAAAACTAGGAATTTGTGTCGTTTTAAGATATTGGTCATAAACTTTACTGTAATTAAAATGAAGCTTTTCAGAAATATAATTTTCGATCTGTTTTGAATCTACAGTCTGATGATAAAATTCTTTTCCTAATCCTCTGATTACTTCTCGAAATAAGGTGTCATTATCTACTCCATGTCGAATTGCATGAAGCATATTTCCTGCTTTTGGATACATATCGCCGCTTCCTTGTGCATTGACATTATAATCGGGTATAATTGGTCTGTCGTTTTTTATTCCTTGACGAGTTCCCGCATTATATTCATTACCCGCTTGTCTGCCAAAGATATAATCGACAAAAAGAGTTTCGCTGTAATTCGTAAACCCTTCATGCACCCACATGTCGGCAAGGTCATTTGTTGTTATATTATTGCCAAACCATTCATGTCCGCTTTCATGAATAATAATAAAATCCCATTTCATTCCCCATCCAGTTCCAGACCCGTCATTTCCTCGATATCCTGGTTTATATTGATTGCCGTAAGAAACAGCACTTTGATGTTCCATTCCTGTATGTGATGTTTCTATCAGCTGATAACCGTCTTCGTAAAAAGGATATGGCCCCATCCAATATTCAAATGCATTTAACATATTATGCACTTCTTTTGGCATATAGTTTTTTGCCTTTTCTAAATTATAGTCCAAAACCCAATAGTTTAGGTCTAAGCTGCCTTTTTCTCCTTTGTAAGTTTCTTGAAAGTTGACATATTTTCCGATGTATGGAATGATGCAGTAATTACTTATTGGACTTACAACAGCCCACTTATAAGCGGTTGTTCCATCATTATTTTTTTTCTTAAATTCTAGTCTCCCGTTCGCGATTGCAGTTAAAGAATCAGCAACAATCATGGTTAAACTTGCGCCTTTATTAGGTTCGTCACTTTGATGATCTTTACACGGATACCATACAGATGCACCGAGACCTTGGCAGGCGACAGTCATCCACGGACGGCCCAGGGAATCTTTAGTCCAGATCCAGCCGCCATCCCAAGGTGCTTTTATTGCCTCATGAACTTTTCCGTGATAGAATATAGAAAGTTTATTAGTTGTTTTAATTTTAGATTTAGGCGTTTTAATATACCAAACACCATTTTCTTTTGCGAAACTTAATTTGTTTCCAGATTGAATTACACTGTCAATAACCAAAGGAAGCTGCAGGTCGATCTGCATTTTAGTACTGCTTTTTTCCTGAACGGTTTTGTACGTTATAGTGTTACTGCCAGATATTAATTTATTGTCGTAATCGGGTTTTACAACTATATCATAACGTAACACGTCCCACCATTGTCTTTCGGGAGTCAAACTGCCTCTTAATGTATCTGAAAGCGTATACGTTTTCGTTTTTTGTGCAAAAGAAATTAAATTAAAACACAAAAAAACAAGAGTAAAATATTTTCTAATCATGGTATTTTAAGATTGATATGTTTAAAAATTTAGCTGCGCTGCAAAACTTTTTGTTACAAGAAAAAAGTGTAGATTTTCAAAAGTATGCAGATTTAGTTGATTGAAGCTAGACTTTTATTATCAATATATAATAGAATATTACTTAAAAAGTACCGAAAGCTATTAGGATTTAATAAGGGAGTTTTTAAATTCAAAAGGGGTTTTCTTTTTGATTTCTTTAAATTTTCTGTTGAAATTTGAAATGTTATTAAAACCGCTCAATTCAGAAATTTCGATGATCGATAGTTCCTTGTTTTTCATAAGAAGTTTTGCAGCATGTTCGATTCTTATTTCTATCAAAAATTGAAAAAAAGTCTTTTTAGTACGTGTTTTGAAATATTTGCAAAAAGCATTTTTTGTCATGTTTGCAATCTGGGCAATTTCGTCCAAGGTGATGTTTTTTTGATAATGTGTCATTACAAAATCAAAAACCATCTGCATTCGTTTCCCTTCGGCGTCGGTAAAGGGTTTATTAAAAACATAATTAGAAAGATGTTTTTTGTCAGACTGGCTAAAAGATTTCAGCATAGACATTAGAAGAATAAAGCGGTCATACTTATCAACTTCTTTAAACTTTTTAAATTTCCTTATAATAGATGGTTTTGCATCTCTAATTTGTATTCCATTTTTAATAGCGGTAAAAAAAGGCTCAACTATATTTAATTCTGGTAAATTGAAAAACCCTTTACCAAAACCATTTTCGGTAAAGAAAACAGTGTACATAACAGACATTCCTTTACTTTCAGTAATATCACTTTTAAAAACATGGGGTAAATTGCTTCCTAATATAATAATGTCTCCTTTTTGATATTCGGTAATCATATCACCAACTAAAATTTTACCTTCTCCTTTTTTTATATAGCTAATTTGAATTTCTTCGTGCTGATGATATTTATCATAAAAAATAGTTTCGCAGTCTTCTTGATAAATAAATGCTTCTTCACTTGATTTCGGGATTTTAAATGGAAAAACTTTCATTGCGTAATTATTTTTTATATTTTACGGAAAGATATAAAAATTAATAAAAGATGGATTAAAATTAATCTAGTTTTTGTTAAAATCTTATAAATGAGATAATATTGTATAGGTTTTTGATAATATTCTTAGATGAAATTTTTAGTACCCCTCGATACCTTTGAAATAAATAAAAATAGAAAAATTATGAATATTCAATGGAAAGGGGTAATGCCAGCTGTTACCACAAATTTTACAGCTGAAGACACTTTAGATTTTAAAATGTTTGAAAAAAATCTTACTTATCAATTAGATGCTGGAGTAGAGGGCATTATTCTTGGAGGAACTTTAGGTGAAGCAAGTACACTTTTAGAAGAAGAAAAACAAGCTTTAATTCTGGAAACTGTCCGCATAGTTGATGGTAAGGTTCCTGTGATAATGAATATTGCAGAACAAACAACACGCGGCGCTATTGAAGCGGCAAACAAAGCCGAAGCTAATGGAGCAAGAGGTTTAATGATGCTGCCTCCAATGCGTTATAAAGCTACAGATTACGAAACTGTTGAATATTTTACACAAGTAGCGAAAAATACTTCTTTACCTATTATGATTTATAATAATCCAGTTGATTATAAGATTGAGGTAACCTTAGATATGTTTGAAGAACTTCTAAAATTAGATAATATTCAAGCTGTTAAAGAATCTACAAGAGACATTTCAAATGTAACAAGAATAATCAATCGATTTGGAAGCAGGCTGAAAGTCCTTACAGGAGTTGATACATTAGGTCTTGAAAGTTTACTAATGGGCGCCGACGGATGGGTTGGAGGACTTGTAGATGCATTTCCAGAAGAAACTGTTGCAATTTATAAATTAGCGAAAGCAGGAAGAATTCAAGAAGCTTTGACTATTTACCGTTGGTTTCTGCCTTTATTAGAACTTGATATTAATGCACAGTTAGTACAGAATATTAAGCTGGCTGAGGTAGGAACAGAATTAGGAACAGAATATGTTCGTGCGCCGAGATTACCACTAATGGGAGATGAGAGAAAACGTGTTTTGGCGATCATAGAAAATTCATTAAAAAACAGACCTGTACTGCCAGAATATAAAAGCCTGTAGTCAAACTGTTTTTTTTCAATTTTAGAATTACTTAACCCTATAATAACGAATACATGATTACTGGAAAAAATTACATAGGAAGTCAGCTGTCAGCCAGTGGCGATAAAACATTCAAAACGTTTAATCCGCAGGAAAACAGAGATAATCCTTGGCAGTTCACCGAAGCAAGTAATGAAGAAATAGAATTGGCAGCAGCTCTTGCTGATAAGGCATTTTTAACATTTCAGAAATGTACTGGTAAAGAAAAAGCGCTCTTTCTAAAAGCAATTGCCGAGGAAATAACAGCTTTAGGAGACAGCTTGTTAGATGTATATTGTCAGGAATCTGGTCTGCCTAGAGGACGCGCTGAAGGCGAAAGAGGAAGAACTATCGGACAGTTAAATGCTTTCGCTGATTTAGCAGCTGAGGGTTCGTGGGTAGAGGCAGCAATCGATACCGCTATTCCTGACAGAACACCATTGCCTAGGGTCGATCTGCGTAAAATGATGCGTCCTTTAGGAACAGTAGTTGTTTTTGGATCCAGTAATTTTCCATTCGCTTATTCTACCGCTGGCGGTGATACAGCATCTGCATTGGCCGCTGGATGTCCGGTTATTGTAAAAAGCCATCCGATGCATGCAGGTACTGGAGAACTAGTGGCTTCGGCAGTTATTAGAGCGGCTCAAAAAACGAATATGCCAGAAGGTGTTTTTTCTAATTTGAATAGCAGCGGTATTGAAATAGGAGTCAAACTAGTACAACATCCTTTGGTTAAGGCAGTCGGATTTACAGGAAGCATAAAAGGAGGTCGTTCTTTATATGATTTAGCTGCACAGCGTGAGGAGCCAATTCCGGTTTTTGCAGAAATGGGAAGTATAAATCCTGTTGTAATCCTGCCGGAAGCCTTAAAGCATAATTCTGAAAAATGGGCAGCTGCAAGTGCGGGTTCCATAACATTAGGAGCAGGACAGTTTTGTACTAATCCTGGATTGATACTCGGAATAAAAAGTGATTATTTAAAAACTTTTACAGATCAGTTGTCGGCTGAAATTTTAAAAATTTCGCCAAGCTGTATGTTAAATCCGTCCATTTATAAAAATTATCAGTCCAATAATCAGCTGTTAAGTTCGCAAAATGGAATTGAAGTTGTGGCAGAATATTCTCAAACAGAGAATCCTAATTATGCTTCGCAAAAAATACTGACCGTTTCAGGCAAAACCTTTTTAGAAAATCCAGTTTTGCACAAAGAGGTTTTCGGACCTTTTTCAATACTAGTGCAATGTCAAGACGAAATTGAACTGGTAACGATAATAGAAAAATTAGAGGGCCAGCTGACTGGTACTATTTTGGCCGAAGAAAATGAGATTGAAAATTATGAAGAAGTTATAGATGCCTTAGGGAACCGTGTTGGGCGAATAATTTTTAACGGATTGCCAACAGGGGTTGAGGTTTGTCCAGCAATGGTGCATGGCGGGCCTTATCCTTCTTCTTCAGATTCTAGGTTTACTGCCGTTGGAATTGACGCCATTAAACGATGGGTGAGACCTTTTAGTTATCAAAATTGGCCAAATAATAAGCTTCCTGAGGCACTTCAAAATGAAAATCCGCTTGGAATTTCCAGATTAGTTAATAATGTTCAAACAAGAGATGTAATTTAATTATGGCTAAAAAAACTTTTTTTTGTGTAGATGCACATACCTGCGGAAATCCTGTTAGAGTTGTTGCTGGCGGCGGTCCAAACTTAATAGGGGCAAACATGAGTGAGAAAAGGCAGCATTTTTTGAGCCAATATGACTGGATTCGCAAAGGATTGATGTTTGAGCCTCGCGGACACGATATGATGAGCGGCAGTATTTTATTTCCGCCAAGTAATCCTGAAAACGATTTTGGTATTCTGTTTATCGAAACATCGGGTTGCCTGCCTATGTGCGGACATGGTACAATTGGTACAATTACGATTGCCATCGAGGAAGGATTAATAAGTCCTAAAATTCCAGGAAAAATCAATATGGAAGCGCCTGCGGGACTTGTCAAAATTGAATATAAAGAGGTTAATAAAAAAGTAGAATGGGTTAAATTAACGAATGTAAAATCGTATTTAGCGGCTGAAAATTTAACAATAGACTGCCTAGAATTAGGGGAGTTAATTTTTGATGTTGCTTATGGCGGCAATTATTATGCAATTGTAGATCCGCAGCAAAACTTTTCAGGAATTCAGGATTTTACAGCCAGTAAGATTGTTCAATACAGTCAGGTTGTGAGAGCAAGGATTAACGAAAAATATCCTAATCTGTTTATTCATCCTGAAAATGATACCATAAGAGATGTGAGTCATATGTTGTGGACAGGCACACCATTGGATCCCGCTTCATCAGGAAGAAATGCTGTTTTTTATGGAGATAAAGCGATAGACAGATCACCTTGCGGTACAGGTACATCGGCAAGGATGGCGCAATTGCATGCGAAAGGGCTGCTTAAAAAAGGAGACGAATTTATACATGAAAGTTATATCGGAAGTAAGTTCGTAGGCAGAATTGAAGAAGAAACTTCGATAGGCGATCTTAAGGCAATTGTTCCCAGCATTCAAGGATGGGCAAAAGTGTATGGTTACAACACCATCATAATTGATGAGGAAGATGATCCATATGCACATGGATTTCAGGTTTTGTAATTCAATTTCCTGAATTAACAGTTTTTTATTTTCTACAATTTGTTTACGTATTGCGAATAGGCTTATAGTCTGCTTTCTGGCAGCCTTTTTCTATTCGCAGACAGATTTTTGTTTCTATAATTATAAATAGGGAAGTCTCCTTGTATTTGGATAACTATGAAAAATAAAATAAGCATTCTTGCCTTTTTAGGATTGTTTTTGGGCTGTAACTTATATGCGCAAGATAAAGAAACGACGCAATATCGCCCCTCGAAAACCGAAATTTTAGAACGTTATAAAAAAGCGCTGCAGCTTGATGCAGCAGTTAAAAATACTGTTTTTAAGACTAGTATAAAACCACAATGGCAAAGTGATGGAAAATCGTTTTGGTATTCTAATGTTTTAAAAGACAGTCTTATCGAATATATTGTAGTTGATGCAGAAAAAGGGACAAAAAATATCTTGTTTGATGAACCAAAACTAAAAAATGCCTTAAGCACTCTTGCAAAAATAAAAGCTCCACAAAAAAGCTTAGTTATTGACAGTATCAATTATGATGCTGCAGCGAAAGTGATAGCGTTAAAATATGATAAAAACTATTATCAGGTTAAGCTTTCAGATTACAGCATTCAAAAAATCACCTCTCTTCCTAAAGATGTTACAAAGTATCCTAGTTTAAATCATCAATGGCAAAGATGGAATTCCTTTCGTACAGACAGCATTTCACCCAATAAAAAATGGCTCGCTTTTATAAAAGATAATAATGTATTTATTAAACCAGCTGCTGGAGGAGATCCGATTCAATTTACCAAAGACGGAACAAAAGAAAAACCATACGGCTCTCTAGCGTGGGCGCCAGATAGTAAATATATTGTGGGATATCATATTACTCCCGTTGTCGATTTACCAGTTCATTATGTTTTAACATCGGTTGCCAATACTACTCGCGGAGAATTGCATTCACAGCCATACAAACAACCGGGAGATCCTTTTACAACTTATGAAATGTATTTGTTTCATGTTGAAAATCAAAAAACAGCAAAAGTAAACGCACCACTAATTGATTTTTTTGATGCTCCAGAATTACATTGGCGAAAAGATAATCCTAGTTATTTCACTTTCGAAAAAGTAGATCGAGGCCATCAAAGATTTAGAATTTTTGAAGTTAGTGCTCAGACTACAGAAATCCGCTCTGTGGTTGATGAAAAAGTAAATACTTTTATTTACGAGTCAAGATTGTTTACGCACTATCTTAAAGAAAGTAATGAAATTGTGCTGTCTTCAGAGAAAGACGGCTGGAGACATCTTTATCTTGTTGATGTTATAACGGGTAAAGAAAAAAAACAAATTACAAAAGGCGAATGGGTTGTTCGAAGCATAGACAGCATCGACGAAAAAAAGAGAGAAATATGGTTTTCGGCAAGCGGAATGAATCCGAATGAAGATCCTTATTATGTGCATTATTACCGTATCGGTTTTGATGGAAAAAAATTAGTAAATCTTACTCCTTCAAAAGGGAATCATATTGTTACTTTTTCGAACAATAAACAATATTACATAGATTCTTACTCAGAGCCTAATGTAGCGACGAGCATTGAACTTCATCGCACTTCAGATGGAAAAAAAATAATAGATCTTGAAAAATCAGATGCCGCGGCTTATCTCGCTACAGGAATGTCTCTGCCAGAACCTTTTCATGCAAAAGGCAGAGACGGTGTTACAGATATTTGGGGTATAATATGCCGTCCAGCAGATTTTGATCCCAATAAAAAATATCCTGTTATCGAAAGTATTTACGCAGGTCCGCAGGATTCTTTTGTTCCAAAAAATTTTATGGATAGATACACTACAGAGATGCAGAGTTTAGCACAGTTAGGATTTATAGTGGTGCAAATTGATGGCATGGGTACGGCAAATAGATCAAAAGCTTTTCATGACGTCTGCTGGAAGAATTTAAAAGATGCTGGTTTTGAAGATCGAATTTTATGGATCAAAGCTCTGGCAAAAAAATATTCGTATGTCGATGATTCTAGAGTAGGGTTGTATGGTACTTCTGCTGGAGGGCAAAATGCTTTAGGAGGTTTATTGTTTCATCCAGAATTTTACAAAGCTGGAGTGGCGGCCTGCGGCTGTCATGATAATCGGGTTGATAAACAATGGTGGAATGAACAATGGATGGGATATCCTGTTGGAGAGCATTATCAAGAACAGTCTAATGTTACTAATGCGGGCAAACTTACAGGGAATTTACTTTTAGTAATTGGTGAAGCCGATGAAAATGTGCCTCCAGAATCTACTTATCGAGTTGCCGATGCCTTGATAAAAGCGGGAAAAACGTTCGAATTTCTGCCTCTTCCAGGTGTTGGTCATAGTGATGGCGGACCTTATGGAAGACAAAGAAAACGTGATTTTTTTGTAAAGCATTTATTAGGAGTAGATCCTCCTAGTCGAAATAATAATGAATTAAATCAGTAATCGCTTTCAATCATTTAATTACACCAAACCAACCATGATTAAAACCAAAAAAAATAGAATTCGTTTTTCTCTAGTATTGTTTTTAATTGTCTTATGGCCTGCATTATTTTTTGGACAGAATTTCAGTTCAGATTTGTATTTGCAAACCAGCGAAGTAAACAATACAATGGTGCATTATGAAGCCGATAAAGGAAGCATAATGCGGTTTTATGCTGCCAATAGTAATGCTGATACTTTTGGAATACCATACGATGAGAATAATTATAATACTCCCGAACGAAGAACCCGACGGTTACAATTAATTTCAGATTATAAAAAAGTACTGGAGGGATTAAATTTCGACGCTATGAATATCAATGGCAAAGTAGATTATATTTTATTTAGCAGAAATTTAAGTAATGAAGAATATGAATTAGTGCAGCAGCAAAAATTATACAACAAGATAAAAATCTATTTTCCGTTTGACGAAAAAATTTATGCCTTAGAAAAACCACGCCGAAGAGGAATTAAAGTTAATGGAGAAATAGCTGCCAAAGAATTAGAAGATTTACGCAAAGCAATCAATGAACAAATCAAAAGTGCAGCAAAAATAGAAGGTCTGGATAAAGCTTCTTCAGAATTTGCAGTTTTAAATGCGAAAGGTTTACAGGAAATTTTGAAAAACTATTTTGACTTTTATAATGGTTATGATCCCTTGTTTTCTTGGTGGGTTCCTAAAACGTATACTGAAGTTGATGCAGCTTTGGCAGAATATGCAATTCTGTTAAAATCAAAAAGAAAAGATACTAGTACACAAAAAGAGGATGGGAGCGGTATAGTTGGAAATCCCATAGGAAGAGAAGAATTAATCCGTCAGCTGCAAACAGAATTTATACCTTATTCACCAGAAGAACTGGTAGCGATTGCCAATAAAGAATTTGCCTGGTGTGATGCGGAATTATTAAAAGCTTCCCGCGAAATGGGCTTTGGGGATAATTGGAAAGCAGCGCAGGAGAAAGTTAAAAATTCTTTTGTAGCACCAGGAGATCAGCCGCAGGCAATGCTCGATTTGTACAATCAGTCTGTAGATTTTTTAAAACTCCATAATCTTTTAACAATACCGCCAATTGCAGAAGAGAGCTGGCGAATGTATATGATGTCGCCCGAAGCGCAGAAAATAAATCCATTTTTTCTAGGCGGTGAATCTCTTATCATTTCTTACCCTACAAGCACTATGTCTTATAGCGATAAAATGATGAGTATGAGAGGGAATAATCCAAATTTTTCTAGAGCTACCATTCATCACGAATTAATTGCAGGTCATCATTTGCAGCAATTTATGAGAGATAGATACAAAGCCTATCGCCATTTTGATACTCCATTTTGGGTTGAAGGAAACTCATTATATTGGGAAATGCTACTATGGGATTTGAAATTTCCTCAGACACCGCAGGATAAAATTGGAATGTTGTTTTGGAGAATGCATCGATGTGCACGAATTATTTTTTCTTTAAACTATCATTTAGGAAAATGGAGCCCGCAGCAATGCATCGATTTTTTAGTAGACCGAGTGGGACATGAACGCGCCAATGCAGAGGGAGAAGTGCGCCGGTCATTTGTTGGCGGTTATAGTCCATTATATCAAATTGCCTATATGTTGGGCGGATTGCAGTTTAATGCATTAAAAGCGGAATTAGTCACAAGCGGAAAAATGACTTATCAGCAATATCATGATGCAATTTTGAGAGAAAATGCAATGCCAATAGAATTGTTAAGAGCATTATTAACCAATCAGTCCTTGCAGAGAGATTTTAAAACCAGTTGGAAATTTTACAAACTTTAGATATAAGCACATTTATGAAACATGTAATAGTAATAGGGGGCGGAATTATAGGACTTAGCTCGGCATTTTATTTACAGCAAAGTGGCTGTAAGGTTACCGTTATAGATAAAGACAATTTCGAAAACAATTGTTCCTATGGTAATTTAGGATATGTTTGTCCGAGTCATTTTATACCATTGGCAGCACCCGGAATAGTGTGGCAGGGATTCAAATGGATGTTTAATTCTAAAAGTCCTTTTTATGTAAAGCCTTCATTGAATAAAGCGCTGCTAGATTGGGGAATAAATTTTGTAAAAAGTGCTACAGAAACAAATGTCAGCAAATCGGCTGTTCCGCTTCGAGATATATCGTTATTGAGTCAGAACGAATTTTTAGAATGGGCAAAAATTCCAGGATTTGAATTTGCATATGAACACAAAGGAATGCTTGAAGTTTTTCAGACAGAAGGTGTTGCTAAACACGCTGAGCATACTGTTTCAAAAGCAAAAGAATTAGGTCTCGATGTAAACTTATTGGACCATTCCGCCTTGCAGGCATTAGAGCCTCAGACAAAAATAAATGCAATAGGAGCTGTCCAGTTTAATTGTGATGCGCATGTTTATCCAAATAAATTAATGAAAGTTTTAAAAGAACATTTATTAGCAAATGGTGTTGATTTCAAATATGGAGAAACTGTTGTTTCTTTTGAAAAGGAAAACAGTGCTGTTAAAAAAGTAATTACTAACCAGCAATCTTATGACGCAGATGAAATTGTGATTGCAACGGGAGCATGGACCAAAGAAATTGCTGCCTTAGTAAATGCTAAAATATCGCTTATGCCGGGAAGAGGTTATTCTATAACATTAGAAGATTCGATTTATAAAGTCAATCATCCAATGATTCTGGCAGAAGGGAGAGTAGCAATAGCACCAATGGATGGTAATAAAATTAGATTTGGAGGTACAATGGAGGTGGTGCCAACAACCGAAAAGCCCCAATATGAGCGTATTAACGGCGTGTTGAATGCAGTTAAAGATTTCCTGCCAGAGTTTGATATTCAAAAACCAGCAGATGAAAATATCTGGTATGGTTACAGACCTTGTTCTGCAGATGGACTCCCTTACATTGGGCGAATAAAAAAATACAATAATGTTATTGTTGCAACCGGACATTCCATGATGGGACTGAGTCTTGGTCCAGGTACAGGAAAATTGGTTTCAGAATTAGTGCATAGAAAAGCCACCAGTATTAATGTAGATGCTTTTGAAGTGGAAAGATTTGGGTAGATAAAACTTTTTTAACAGATTTTCATTCAATATAAAAACAAAAAATATGGAATCAACAACAGAAAAAAATAATTTCAAAAGATCATTAGGATTATTAGATGCTACTATGATCGTTGCTGGTTCCATGATTGGGTCAGGAATCTTCATTGTTAGTGCAGACATAATTCGGAATGTAGGCTCAGCAGGTGCTTTATTATTAATTTGGTTGTTTACTGGTTTTCTTACAATAGCTGCCGCTTTAAGTTATGGAGAATTAAGCAGTATGTTTCCTAAGGCAGGAGGGCAGTATGTTTATTTAAAAGAATCTTTCAATTCACTTACAGGTTTTTTATACGGATGGAGTTTTTTTGCAGTTATACAAACAGGATCAATCGCAGCGGTTGGTGTTGCTTTTAGCAAATTTGCGGCGTATGTTTTTCCTTCATTAAGCGAAAACAATATTATTATAAACTTAAATTTTCTACAAATATCTGCAGCACAATTAACTTCTATAATTCTTGTTGTTTTTCTTACCTATATCAATACAAGAGGAGTTAAAGAAGGAAAAATAATTCAGACCATTTTTACCATGGTAAAATTAATTGCATTATTCGGACTTATTATTTTTGGTTTTATACTCGCCGCAAAAGCAGATATCTGGAAAGCAAATTGGAGTACAGGTTTTTCTATAAACAAATTAGAAGGAAATACGCTTGTTCCTTACTCAGGATTTGCTGTTATGGGAGCCTTAGCGGCAAGTCTTGTGGGCAGTTTATTTAGCAGTGATTCATGGAATAATGTTACGTTTATTGCTGGCGAAATAAAAAATCCTTCTAAAAATATTGGGAGAAGTCTTTTCCTAGGCACATTGATTGTAACCTTGATTTACATTGCAGCCAATATGATGTATTTATCGGTTCTTTCTATAAACGAAATTGCACATGCCGAGAACGATCGTGTGGGTGTAGCAGCATCACAGCAAATTTTTGGAAGTTCAGGAACTTATATCATCGCGATATTATTAATGGTTTCTACTTTTGGATGTAATAATGGTTTAATACTCTCAGGCGCACGTGTTTATCATACTATGGCCAAAGATGGATTGTTTTTTAAAAAAATAGCACATTTGAATAAAAATGGAGTGCCTGAAAAAGCATTATGGATGCAGTGTATTTGGGCATCAGTACTCTGTTTAAGCGGGAAATATAATGAACTTTTGGAGTATGTAATTTTTGTTGTTTTAATATTTTACATTTTAACTATTGCAGGAATTTTTAGACTTCGTAAAACAAAACCAGATTTAGCGCGCCCATACAAAGCCATTGGGTATCCAGTACTGCCTTTTATTTATATAATTTCGGCTTTAACTATTTGTATTATGCTGTTAATCTATAAATACAATTCTTCAATTCCGGGATTAGCCATTGTACTTTTAGGAATACCCATTTATTACTATTTTGTAAATAAAGACAATAAATAGTATTACTGCTTTATAAATAATAAAACCTTTTAATTCTTTATAAAAAAGGGATTCATTTGCTATTTGTTTTTTTTCTTAAAGGATGCTTATTAAAATACCAAACTGCCCATCTCAATTAATAGTTATTAATTAGGATGGGCTTTAATTTTTGCCAATATCTCAATTTTTTGAATAAATTTTATTATTTGATCATTTTAGGTGTTTAATTTTATGGTTTATTTATCTAATTAAATAGTTTTGTATTATTTATACTGTAGAATTAACATTTTTTTTTAAAATAATATTTTTTTTATTCTGTTTTGATTAAAAAAATGCAATAAGAGGATAATATAATACAGCTTTCGGATAAATTGTTGGCTTTCTTGAGATTGGTTATCATATAACTTTACAAGTGTTTAAAATACACAATTGAATATTTTGTGTATTGAAAAGAAGAATATTTTAACTAAACAAAAACCAAAAAACCAAAAAGCTATGAATTTTACTAACCATTCAGTATTGCAAAGTTTTGGAAATAAACTGTTAGAGAAAAAACTGGGATTTACCATTTTTTTTCTTTTAATGTTTTTGAATTCCATTGCACAAACAAAGATTCAAGGTTCTATAAAAGATATTAATGGAGGACCTATTTCCGGGGTATCAATTATGGAAAAGAATACATCTAATAATGCTGTATTATCAGATTTTGATGGTAATTTCCAGATAACACTTCAAAAACCAAATTCTAAATTGGTTGTTTCCTATGTGGGTTTTATATCTCAAGAAGTTACCGTTACAAATAATAAGGTAGACATTGTGCTGCTCGAAAGTGTAGAGCAGCTATCCGATGTTGTTGTAGTCGGTTACGGTACCCAGAAAAAATCAAGGGTTACAAGTGCTATAGCCAGTATCAAAGAAAAAGATTTTACGCGAGGCGCAATTAGGGATGCTTCGGATCTTATAAAAGGAAAAGTAGCCGGTTTAACAATTAGCAGCGGTTCTGGAGATCCTTCGGCCGCACCAAATATTTCATTACGTGGTATATCTTCTTTAAAAAGCGGATCTGCTCCTTTGGTTTTAATTAATGGTGTGCCTGGCGGAATCGATACTGTTTCTCCAAATGAAATTGCTTCAATTGAGGTATTAAAAGATGCCTCGGCCGCTGCAATTTATGGAACACGAGGGGCTAATGGAGTAATTTTAATTACTACAAAAACGGTTAATAAAGAGATGCAGCCTACGATTACCTATTCTACCTTTACTACAGTATCTAATTTTGCTAAGAAAGCAGATTTTTTAGATGCGGCGGGGTTAAGAAGTTTGATTTCACAAGGCGTTAAAGTTCCTTTTACAGATGAGGGCGCAACTACAGATTGGCTGGATCAAATTTCAAGAAGCAGTTTTGCTCAAAACCATAACTTAGATCTTAAAGGAGGAACTGCAAAAACAAACTATGCAGTAAATTTAAATTATGTAGATCAAACAGGTGTTTTTAATGGTACATTTAATAAAGAATATAGATTCTCATTTGATGTTAATCATAGAATGTTCAATGATAAGTTAAAAATTAATTTGAACTTATTGAATGGAACACAAAAAATGGGAATACATCCTGATATAGCAGGTTACGCTTACAGACAGGCTATGATTCGTAATCCTACCGCTCCTGTTTATAAACCTGATGGGACTTATGCAGAAACCAATAGATTTCAGTATTATAATCCAGTTGCAATCTTAAATGAAACAGATCAAGACAGACAAAGTACATGGCAGAGGTTTACAGCTAACTTGACTTTAGATTTATTGCCGGGTTGGGACGTAAGTGCTTTGCTTGCCAAAAATAAAAATTCAGGTTTAGATGGGTATTCTGAAAGCAAAAAACACTACTCTAATACCATAAACGGAAGAAATGGAGTAGCTTCAAGAAATACTGGGCAGACTGACAGGGATTTCGTAGAATTCACTTCTAAATATAATAAAAAATTCGATAAGCACGAGTTTACATTACTTGGCGGTTACAGTTATCAATATACTGTTAATGAAGGTTTTTCTGCTTCTAATTTTGATTTTCCTACAGATGCCTTTTCTTACAATAATTTAGGAGCAGGTAATGCTCTCTCTGACGGAAAAGCATCTATGGGCAGTTATAAAAATGATGACAAATTAATTGGTTTCTTCGGAAGAGTTAATTATAATTTTAATAATAAATACGATCTTTTATTTAGTATTAGAAGAGAGGGATCTTCTAAGTTTGGTCAAAATCATAAATGGGGTAATTTCCCTGCCGTTTCTGCAGGATGGAGTATTAATAAAGAGTCTTTTCTTAGTGATGTTTCTGCAGTAAACAACTTAAAATTAAGAGCAGGTTATGGTGTAACAGGAGTAATACCTACAGATTCTTATTTGTCTCAAACTTTGTATAATTACGACGGCTATTTCTTTAATGACGGGAAATGGGTAAAAGGATTAGTGCCGGCAAGTAATCCGAATCCTGATTTACGCTGGGAGAAAACAGCTGAGGTAAATGTGGGTATCGATTTTGGTTTTCTAAATAATAGAATCAGCGGAAGTTTTGATGTGTACAGCAAAAAAACAAGCGATATGTTATGGGATTATAGTGTGCCGACACCTCCATATTTATATTCTAGTATTACTGCAAATGTTGGAAAAATGGAAAATAAAGGTTTTGAGGTTCTGCTAAATATAATTCCAGTTAAGAGCGAAAATTTTATGTGGAATTCGTCTATGACTTTTTCTCATAACAAAAATAAATTAACAAGTCTTTCAAATGATTTGTATAGTATTGATAGAAACTTTATTAATACTGGAGATACTGGAGATCCAATCTCATTTACTACACATAGATTAGAAGTGGGGCAGGCTATTGGAAATTATTGGGGATTGAAATCAGTTGATATTACCGATGATGGAAAATGGATTATTGAAACCGCAGATGGTACAAGAAAAACATTGACACCAGATTTGTACAATGATTCTAATAAACAGTATCTAGGTAATGGAATACCAAATTATGTTGCAGGCTGGACTAATACATTTACTTACAAAAAATTTGATTTAAGTATTGTAATGACTGGAGCTTTTGATTTTCAAATATTGAATTCTCAGCGTATGTTCTATGAAAATCCGACGATAAATTACAACATGTTAAGTTCTGCATTTGATAAAGTATATGATAAAGCGGTTTTAAACTATAACCAAACATATGTTAGTTACTATCTGGAGCAGGGAGATTACGTAAAAGTGGATAATGTTACATTGAGTTATAATTTTGATGTTAAGCCTTACACATTTATCAGTGGAATGCGTGTATATGCTTCAGCAAATAATTTAGCCGTAATTACAAAGTATAAAGGTTTAGATCCTGAAATAGCCAGAGATAATGTTTTGTCACAAGGTGTAGACAACAGAGATAAATATCCCACTACAAGAGGTTTTACTTTAGGTTTAAATGTAACTTTTTAAAAAAAATAAAGATGAAAAATCAAAATATAGTATATAAAATCCTTATTTCTGGCTTACTTCTTTTAGCAGCTGGATGTACAAATTTGGACGAGACAGTTTATGATAAAATAACTGCAGAAGGTACAGTATTAACCGAAGAGGATTTAGCAAGTATTGTTGCACCGGCTTACACTTCTTTTAGAGGCATTTTTTGGAACTGGGATGGTTTGCATGATTTGTATGAAGAGTCGTCTGATTTGTTGGTAACCCCGCAGCGAAATGGAATTGGATGGGGAGATTACTACATCACCATGCATCAGCATACTTGGGGATCAACTCTTCCGCATGCAGAAGGAAACTGGAGTTATATGTATACAGGTGTAAACAGCGTAAATAGAGCGATTTACCAAATAGAGCAGATTGAAGGCATTACAAATAAAGACAAAGTAATTCAGGAGTTGAAAGCCTTGAGAGCGATTTATTACTATTTGCTGCTGGATAATTTTAGAAATGTTCCTATTGTAACTTCTTTTATTAATCCTCCAGGATATCTGCCTGTGCAGAATACAGGCAAAGAAGTATACGATTTTGTCGAAAGTGAATTAAAAACCGCTATGCCATTTTTAAGTGAAGAAAATAATACAGATACGTATGGGAAAGTTACCAAATGGGCAGTTAAAATGACTTTGGCAAAATTATATTTAAATGCACAAGTTTACACAGGTACTCCTAAATGGAATGAAGCTTTAAGCGAGGTTAATGACATTATAAACAGTAATAAGTTTAGCTTAGCAGCTAATTATGCTGATAATTTTAAAATTAAAAATGAGGGCTCTCCAGAAGAAATATTATCAATTCCTTTTGATCAAGTAAAAACAGGAGGAAGTTATTGGCCGTTTAAATCTTTAGCAGCGCCTAGTCAGGCAACTTTCGAAATGAGCGGCGGTCCTTGGAACGGGACAGGAGGTATCCCGCAATTTATTGATACTTACGACTCAGATGATCAAAGATTAAAAGACTGCTGGTTAGGAGGGAAGCAGTTTACAAGCAAAGGCGAACCAATTATGGTAGACGGTGTGCAATTTGAGTACATTAATTATATGACAAATGTAAATAGCTGCGAACCTAATGAAGGCTATAGATTAGTTAAATATGAAATAGGCACTGGAGATATGGGACAGACAAGTAATGATGTTCCTTTTTACAGATACACAGATGCTCTTATGATCAAAGCAGAATGTTTATTAAGATCAGGAGATGCCGACGGAGCTGCTTTAATAGTTTCTCAAATCAGACAGAGAGATTTTAAAAACACAAATCCAAGTAAAGCAACAGTTTCAGGAGCTAAACTTAACGGAGGAAGTGTTTATAAATATGGAACTTATGCTTCTGGTGTTATTACCAATTTAGAAGGAGGAGGAGATATTCAGTATGGAGGTTTCCTAGATGAGCTTGCTTGGGAGTTTATTGGAGAAGCACATAGAAAACAAGACTTAATTCGTTTTGGAGTTTTTACTAGAAAATCATGGTTTTCTCATACACCAAATGGTGATTTTAAAAGTATTTTACCAATACCGCAATCGGAGATGGATACAAATAGTAATCTAAAACAAAACCCAGGTTATAATTAAAGGTATATAAAATAATTTGAATTTGTAGTTTCGATAGGGAGTAAATCAATTTTTGCTTCCTATCTTTTTACTGTAATTTAAAGAATATTTTTCCTTGAATTATAATTGTTGCAATACAAGTTTTTTGCAGGATAAAAAGGAAAAATAAATCTTATTACGTTATTGCTTAGATATATTTTTTTATCTTTAGATTTCAAGGATCAGCCGAAAGGCAATATTCAAAAAACAATTTGATTTAGGTTGTAGAGTTCGAAAATATTTTTGGTTCAAATAATAAATTACTATTTGATTATGGAAATTAAAGTTCACAATTTGCACAACGGTCAAGTAAGAGTCAATCGATTTCTTCCTTCCAATGAAAATAATAATTTTCACACCTTCTCTTACACTGGAATTGTAAAACCAGTTAAATGTAAGATCTGGCTTCCGGTATCAAGTTATTTGATAGAACACCCAAAAGGAGTAGTTTTGATTGACCAAATGTGTCAAGCAGATTTGCATCAAATTAAAGGAGATAAAAAGGAAATTAGTTTTTTTCAAAATCTCCGCAATAAACCTATTGCAGAGCTTGGAGATATTATTAACGACAAGCTGGCGAAAGCAGGTTACAAATCCAATGATATAGATTATCTAATACCAAGTGATCTTCCTTCTGATTATTCAAAAGGACTGGCTTATTTAAAGAATGCAAAAAAAATTATGATTAGTGATCTTCAATTAAATGCAGAATCGGATCAAAAAACACTTAATTCGGCAACAGAAACGTGGCATGATTTAAATGTCCAAAAATATAGTTTTTCACAAACAGGAATTGGCCCGCAAGGTTTGTCTTATGACTTATTTGGCGATAATTCGGTTGTTTTAATAAGTACGCCAGATTACAGTACAGGAGCCGTAACCGCAGTTATAGAGAATAAATGGATTTGCTAGATAACTTCATTTAAAAATAGTACAAAATAGAAAAGAGCTGAAACGCTAGTAATGTTTCAGCTCTTTTTTTATTATTTTTTTAGCGTATTAAAAAAGCACTTTCTTGGTTAAACTATATCCATTTTCGGTAATGTATCAGATGTGCTGGCGGTTAATTATTGCATCTAACATTTACAGAAAATTATTTATATTATTATCGCATAAAAATTAAAACAGCCTTTGGGCTGTTTTTTTTTATAATGCCTTAAATTGAAAAAAATGGAGTTAAAGCATAGTAGGAGTTTTAAATGTGTTGGTGATATTCTGAATAGGTATGTGCTTTAAAAATTTAATTTGGTGTTTGAGCAATAGAGCAGCTGGTTTATCTTAGAGGTCTTTAGTTTGATTTTGATCGTGATGGGAAAGACAGGATGAAAGGTTTGTTTAGTAAATAGGAAATTATTTAAAAGTTAGTGAGTTAGTTTTCTTTTATTTTAGATTGTGTTTATTTCTTTTCATTAAGATTTTTTTTAGCGTCGGTATATTTTTTTATTTTGATTTTAGTTGATCATCGGTGAGATCATTGGGAGGTGGAGGTTGGGTTTATGAGATCGTGCTGATACAGTTTCGAACCTAAATTCGTCAGGTGTTGATTTTATCGTTTTCTATTTTTAAACTACAGCTGTGCTATGATTCTGCCACAAAAATAACCTATCGTCCTATTTAATTCTTACTTAAGTCAAAGGCGGTGCCTGCTGTTTGATAACAAAAAGCAGATGGATTGCAGTTGGTTGTTTAGCACCAGTTTTTATTCCAAACGGCTAAAAAGGGCAACCAAGATAGCGCCATTGCGTCTGCTGCGTGCGCATAACGGACTTCATTTCCTTTGTCCGCCCTTCGGGACTTATAGCACTGCGCATCTGCTCTAACGCTTGATCTGTGCTTTCGTTTTTTCTTTTGGAAACAATTTATAGTATAGGGTGGAGGGGTGGTTTAGGAAAGAGAATGGAGAAACCAATTCTTTATTTCTTTCTTTCTTTCTTTCTTTCTTTCTTTCTTTCTTTCTTTCTTTAGTTAGTTAGTTAGTTAGTTAGTTAGTTAGTTAGTTAGTTAGTTAGTTTTAGATTGTGGTATTTCTTTTTCCTTCATTTTTTTGCTTTTAATTTTTACAGATTTCTTTAATTGATTTTGGCCGGTGAAGGGGAGATGGATGGGAAGTTAAGAATAAATTAATATGAAAATTTATAATATTGTCGTCTGCCTGCAGATTGTAAATGCATTTGGCTGGCAAACTAAAAGTGTAAATAACGAATACTAAAAATGTAATTTATTATCTTTGTAATAATGGATAAAAATCTTTATATTATAGCTGGCTGTAATGGTGCTGGTAAAACTACTGCTTCATTTACAATACTTCCCGAAATACTGAATTGTAAGGAGTTTGTAAATGCGGACGAAATTGCCAAAGGTCTTTCTCCTTTCCAGCCTGAAAAGGCTGCCTTTGAAGCGGGAAGGATAATGGTTCACAGAATAAATGAATTATTAGCCCATAACGAGATCTTTGCTTTCGAAACTACATTAGCGACAAAAAGCTATAAACAGAAAGTCATTGCGGCTCAGGAAAAAGGCTATAAAGTTGTGCTTTTATTTTTTTGGCTAGATAGTGTCGACTTGGCTATCGAGAGGGTTAAGACAAGAGTTCAGGAAGGAGGGCATAACATTGAAACCGATGTTATTAAACGAAGGTATAAAAACGGCATAAATAATTTATTTGATATATATCTGCCAATAGTCAATGAGGCATTGATTTTTGACAATACAGCCGTAAAAGCTGAATTGATAGCGCAAAAAACATTAGGTAATCCTATTGAGATTATAAATAAAATCAAGTTAGATAAAATCAAAAATAACAGATGATGGGAGAATATAAAACAACAACGACGCCGACTCAGAAGAAGATTATAGAGGCAATGGATAAGGTTTCTGAAAAATTAATTGAGTTTAAAAAGAAAAATAACAGCGATTTAGTGGTTATGAAAGATGGGAAAATCGTAAGAATAAAGGCCAGCTCTTTATAAAAACAGTATTTCAATAAAACTCGAAAGCTCTCAGAAATGAGAGTTTTCTTTCTTTTAAGATGTTCTCTAATTATGATTGATCAACACGAAGATCTGTGGAGCAGCAAAAATTAAGCATAAATATTGGTTAGTCTAAAAAGGAAGAATTCTACATTTCTAACACCTCTGAATTTGGATCTAAAAGCTTTTATTTTAGCATTGAAAGATTCTGCAGACGCATTGGTGCTTCTGTTGTCAAAATAATTCAATATCGTTTGATAGTGATTTATAATTGTACGAGAGATTGTACCGAAAGACTTAAACCCAGATTGATTTACTTTTTCGTGCCATTTGGCTAGTTTGGCAAAGCCTATGATTTTATCTTTTGTATTCTCGAAGATTGCGCGAAGCTCTTGAGTTAGATTGTATCCTTTTTGAATATCAGGATACAATTCAAATAATAATATAGCACGTTCTAATTGGTTTTTAGTCCATTTTGACTTGGTTTTATATAAGAAGTAACGGCTTCTTGCTAGTAACTGTTTAAGGGTGTCTCCGTTAGAGAGTATTTTAGGTTTAAAATTCACATTTGACTTTTTGGCTTTTTCCATTGCCTCATTTTCCAGATCTATAGCTTTCCATCGGTATTTTATTCTGATTTCCTGTAGTGCTTCTGTCGCTAACTTTTGAACATGAAAGCGATCTGTAACGCGGGTTGCATTAGTACAACATTTCTTTGCAATTAATCCCATATTACCGGCCATATCCAAAGTAATTTCTTTAACTAGATTTCGTTCTTTAAGCGGGATTTTTTCAATAACCGAAATAACAGCTTCTGCTTTAGTTCCTGCAACCATTGCTACTATAGTTCCTTTTCTGCCTTTTCCAGATTTGTTGGTTAAAATAGTATAGAGCTCACCATTAGAAAGAGAAGTTTCGTCTATTGATAAGCGTTTTCCAATATTTTTTGGAAAGAGAAGCCATTTTTTCGCATGTGAGATTTGATCCCAAACTTTAAAATCACTTAAGAAATCTTTGTATTGGCATTGCAGATTCCTGCCGGAAACTCCGTAAAAAGAAGCAATGGTAGAACAATCACTTGGACTGGAATCTATTGATCTCTTTTAAAAAAGACGCAAACTCCTGAGTTACACGAGTTCCGTCTGCTACTAAATTCCAATCTCTAAAAACTATTTTTCCCGTATCTTCATTTAGCCATCTTCTGCGAGTGATGTGAAGATATACCTGATGTCCACGGATAGGAAAATCCTGAACGGTTATCTCTTCAAAGAATCCTTTTGAACTTAATTTAGATTCTCTGTGTTCTTTTGGTATCGAATTAATTTCTTTTAGATAAAGATGAAGTGTTTCATCTTCCTTTTTATAAGTGGTAAGTTCAAAATAATCTACTATTATCTCAGGAAGTAATAACTTTAGGATCTCGCTAAAAGAATCTTGCATTAGGGAATAATTTGGAAATGCAAATATCTAGATTTTAATATTTCCGCACAAAAATATGTATTGATCCATTATGATTTTGACCGGTGACGGTAAAATTGATCAGGTTAGGGAATCTGTTTAAAAGGACAGGCTGTTAAAAAGTTAGTTAGTTAGTTAGTTAGTTAGTTAGTTAGTTAGTTAGTTAGTTAGTTAGTTAGTTATGTGTTTTTCTCTTTCCTCTTTTTTTTTCAGATTGTTTTTAGTTTTTGTTTTGGCCGGTGATGGAGATGATGATTTTGGTCGTTGGCTTATTTTTGATAATCATATTTATTGAGAAGAAAAGTCGAAAATCTGGTAAAAAATGATTACTTGCTTTTTGGATTTTGATTTTAATAAATAGTTGAGAGCGGGGAATAAAAAGTGGAAAAAACGGTCAAACTGACCACGCTTTTTCAGCATAAAGTGACCACCGCTTTCGGATCAAACTGACCACCACTTTTCAATTTAAACTGACCAGCTGGTTTCGGTTCAAATTGACCACTAAAAAACTACTTCTTTTTCATGTTGTTAAACCATGGATCTGTATAAAAACTACAGGCTATGGCAAATAACAAACTAGACATGAATAAAATTAGAAAAGTCATTAAATTGCATTGTAACGGCAAAAGCAAGCTGTTTATAAGCAAGTATTTATCACTTTCCAGAAACACAGTAAAAAAATATATTTCTTTATTTGAAGTGCTTGGATTAAGCCTGGAGACTGTCAACAAGAAAACCGATACCGAATTAGACGAACTATTTTCCCCAGGCCCCGCAGAAGTTGTTTCCTCAAGAATCGAGGATCTTTACGCTTATTTTCCACAGATGGAACGGGAATTAAAAAAAACCGGCATTACCATACAAATCATGTGGGAGAGATATATCGCTTTAAATCCCGATGGCTTGAGAATTACGCAATTCAGAAACCGCTACAGGGACTGGGGTAATAAAGTAAATCCTGTGATGCATATGAACCACAAGGCTGGTGATAAAATGTATGTAGATTATGCCGGAAAGACACTTTCAATTTTAGACAAAAGCACATCAGAGATCAGAGAAGTGCAGTTTTTTGTAGCTATACTCGGAGCAAGCCAATATACTTATGCGGAAGCTTCCATGAGCCAGCAAAAGGAGGATTTTGTAGCTTCGGTAGAGAATGCAATGCGCTTTTTTGAAGGAACACCTGCTGCAATAGTACCAGACAATTTAAAATCTGCCGTTATCCGAACCAGCCGCTTCGAACCCACCATTAATGAAACTCTGGCAGATTTAGCAGAACATTATGAAACTACCATTCTACCAGCAAGAGCATACAGGCCAAGAGATAAATCTTTGGTCGAAGGTGCGGTTAAAATACTTTACAGAAGAATTTATGCAAATTTAAAAGACACTAAATACTTCAGTATAGACGACCTAAATCAGGAGATCTGGACTCTGCTGGATGCTCATAACAATAAGAAGCTTACTGGAAGACCCTACTCTCGTTTTGAACTCTTCATTGAAGATGAAAGACATGAACTGCAGCCACTTCCTCTGGAACGCTTTGAGATTAAATACCAGTCCCTGGCAACAGTTATGCAGAATGGACATGTTCAGTTAAGCCAGGATAAGAATTATTACAGTGTACCTTATCAATATTTAAAGAAAAAAGTAAAACTGCTGTACACAAACTCTACAGTAGAAATCTACTTCAAATACAATCGTATAGCTACTCACATCAGAAATCCCAAGCCTTATGTCTACTCTACAAATCCTGAACATCTGGCAAGCACACATCAATTTGTATCGCAATGGAATGCCTTAAGGTTTATTGATTGGGCTAATAGTATTGATCCGGCAGTAGGAGAATATATTATGCAGATAATCGAAAGCAGGAACCACCCGGAGCAGGCCTATAAAAGCTGTTTAGGGATATTATCTTTCGAAAAGAAAGTAGGTACAGAAAGATTAGTAAATGCCTGTAAACGCGCTCTGGACTTTAAGATTTATAATTTTAAAACTATACAGAACATCTTAGATAACAGTCTGGATAAAATATCTAGTGAACAGGAAATGGAACAGGAACAGGATCTTCCTGAACACAGTAATATTAGAGGAAAAAATTATTATAACTAAAATCAATATACAATGAATGAATCTACCGTAATGAAAATGAAGCAGATGAAGCTTCATGGAATGCATAATGCCTTCATGACAGCTATCGAAAGCGGCAAAACTGATCATTATACCCTTGATCAGTTTATATCAATGATAATAGATGCCGAATGGGATGAAAGACACAACAGACGGATTGAACGGAGTATTGCAAATGCACGCTTCCACTACAAATCAAATATTGAAAGCATCAATTTTGACCAGTCCCGAAACATTGATAGAAATCTTATACTCCGCCTTGCAGAATGCAGCTTTGTAGAAAAGAATGAGAACATCTTAATTACCGGAAGCACAGGTGTCGGCAAAAGCTTTTTAGGAACAGCACTTGGCTATCAGGCCTGCATAGAAGGTTATAAGGTAAGCTATTTTAACTCCGCAAAATTGTTCGCAAAGCTAAAAATGGCAAAAGCAGACGGCACTTACTTAAGAGAACTCATGAAAATACAAAGACAGGATGTTATCATACTCGATGACTTTGGACTCCAGTCTCTGGACAGTCACAACAGAATTGCACTTTTAGAGATCATTGAGGATAGACATAACAACGGCTCAATTATCGTAACCTCGCAAATCCCGGTTCAGGGATGGTATGATATAATTGGCGAGAAAACTATAGCAGATGCAATCTTAGACAGATTAATACATCAATCACACCGAGTTGAACTGCATGGGGAATCAATGAGGAAGAAAAAAAGCATAAACAAGGGATAATTATTTATCTATCTTTGAAATAATAACTAACACACGAAAAAAAAAGTAGTTTTTTGAAATAAATCGAGGTGCTCACTTTGCACCGAAATTAGATGGTCACTTTAAACCAAAACAAGGTGGTCACTTTAAATTGAAAACAGGTGGTCAACATCACTGAGTTTTACAGTCAGAGGGTAAAAGCTCCGTCCTGCATATGGCCCTTGATGTAACCCAGCAGCTGTTGGCACGCCGAAAAATCGAAGAAAGCGAGAAACGATTCCGTTCGCTTATCGAAGAAGCTCCCGTGGGTACATGCCTTTACGTAGGGCCTGATATGCGAATAGAGATCGCTAACAAAATAATTTTGGATCTCTGGAAAAGAAGCAGTGATGTAATTGGGAAAAATATGATAGATGTTTTTCCTGAAGCGAAAAGCCAGCCTTTCCCCGAAATTCTTAAAGAAGTGTACAGGAGCGGTAAGCAGTATGAGCAGAAGGGTGCCAAAGCAGCTATTTTAGTTGGTGATCAGCTTGAGACTTTCTATTTTGACTTTACCTATAAACCCCTGCTTGATTCCGAGAATAAAGTATATGCTATTCTGGATGTAGTAATCGATGTTACCAGTCAGGTCAAGGCAAAAAAACTGCTGGAGGAAAACCAGGAATTTATTCGTAAAATATTTTATACTTCTCCTGTAGCCAATAGGGTTTATACAGGAAATGACATGATACTGCAGGAAGAAAACGAGAAAATGCTTGAAATTTTCGGACGTGATGCTGCTATAATCGGAAAGCCAATACTGAATTCCATTCCAGAATTTAAAAATACAGATTTGTATGAAAGATACAGTGAAGTTATAGCAAAAGGGCAAATGTACAATGCATCAGCCCAACGAATTGAAATAATCAAAAATGGGGAACCTTATTTAGGATATTACGATTATACGTACAAACCTCTTTTTGATAATGAAGGAAAAACTTATGGTGTTATCTGTATTGCCATTGATGTGAGCGAGCAGGTGTATGCCAGACAAAAACAGCAGGAGGCAGAAGCAGGTTTAAGAGGAGCTGTGGAGCTGGCACAGCTTGGTACCTGGAGTATTGATGTTGCCACAAATGGTCTTGTCTATTCCGATCGTCTTATAGAATGGTTTGGTTATGACCCGGCCAATAGGGATTTTAATGTGGTGATACCAATCCTTGGCGAAGAAGATCAGCAGCGCGTGGCAAAAGCAGTGGAGCGGGCACTTAACGTGGAATCTGGCGGCATATATGATGAAGTGTATACGGTTATACATCCCAAAACGGGACATAAAAGAATTTTGCATGCGCAGGGAAAAACTGTGTTTGACCTTGCCGGGAATCCTATTAGAATGGATGGTACGGCCCAGGACGTTACTAGTCAGTACGAACATCAAATGGCACTGGAGCAGGAAGTAAAATTACGCACAGAGGAACTGGCTGCGGCAATTGAAGAGCTGCGCACGACCAATGAGGATTTGGAGAAATTGAATATTGATCTGATGCAGTCCAATGAAGACCTGGCGCAGTTTGCCTATATAGCATCACATGATCTTCAGGAACCGCTTCGAAAAATAATTACTTTTTCGCAATTGATGCAAAGCAGTCTTGGTGAGAATATCACGGATAAAGTGCAGGCTTACATGGATAAGATTGTCCACTCTACCGAGCGCATGAAAGCGCTGATAAGTGACGTCCTGAATTACTCCAGGCTTGCCAAGACTGACGAACAGTTCACTCAGGTCAGCCTAAATGAAATTGCAGGACATCTTGCGGCGGACTATGACCTGCTTATAGAGCAGAAAAATGCCAAGTTAGTCATAGGAGATCTGCCTGTTATCAAAGCAAATGCAGTCCAAATGTCGCAATTGTTCAGAAATTTGATCGGAAATGCGCTCAAATTTAGTCAGACGGACAAGGAACCCATAATTACAATATCTGCAGTAGAGGCTGCTCTTAGTGATCTTGATAAATTGCAGATTTTTAAAACAAACAGGAAATATTATAAAATTGAGGTAAGGGACAACGGAATAGGTTTCGAGCCGGAATATGTTGATCGTATCTTCCAGATTTTTCAACGCCTGCACAGTAAGTCACAGTATGAAGGAACCGGTATTGGTCTTGCAATGTGCAGAAAGATCGTTCAGAATCATGGCGGCGATATCTATGCTGAAAGCCAGTTGGGACAAGGGGCCGTCTTTACAATTTTACTGCCTGAAAATTAGGCAGTTTAAATCTCACTTAAAGGCAGAGTTAATGACATTCATTGAAAATAGGAAGGAAGTGCTTTGCGTGCAAGGCAACTATTGAAAAGATAATCAAACAGATTCATGTCTGCTGTCCTTAAGATAATGCGGAAAGCCGGCGTAATATAATGTGATTATCTGCATGCTCGAAATTCTGGATGACAGAATGAGCAATACTGAGGTCTAAGACATTATTTCCATTTGTAAAAGCAATGACTTTCAAACCCGCTCTTTGAGCGGCAAGCATTCCCGAATACGAATCCTCAATGGCGATGCAGTCAGCAGGATTAATATTCAGCTTTGAGCATGTACTTAGATATACAAAGGGATACGGTTTTCCGTTAATTTCACTATCGGAGGAAGATATGGCATCAAAGTATGGTGTCAATTTTAATTTTTCCAGCACAGCGGGTATAATTTTGTACGGCGAATTGGTAGCCAGTCCCACCTTGTAACCTTGGGATTTGATTTTCTTAACGAAATTTCTTACTCCGCTTATTTCACAATTTTCATTTTCAACAAGTTCAATTACGCGGGAAGTAACCAATTGTTCAACCTCTTGGATACCAGTGTCTTTCCAGTCAAATCTGCTTTTCCAGAATTCAGTTACCTCTTTGGTAGTCATCGTCTTTGTTTTAGAGGCCAGTTCTTTTGTTACAGTAACTCCAAGGGAAGAAAAAATTTCAAATTCAGCTTTTTGCCACAAGGGCTCAGAGTCAACTAGAACTCCATCCATATCAAAAACAACAGCTTTTTGTTTTAAACCGCTTTTATTGTGCATCCTGCTTAATTATTTAAATTTATTTTTGTCATATTGATCCTCTTTATCTTTTCATTTAATGATTTATTCATCGCTTCAAAAGTATCTGAGTTTGATTATCAAATTAATTAAGTTTAAAGAGACAATATTCCCAAAGATATATTTTTTTAGCAGACTATGACAGGGCGACTGTGAATTGTTTGTAACATGTTTGTTTGTAAGTGGGAGTACTAGTTTGAAATACATTTTTTGAAACCAACCTTAATTGAGTTTTATTGTTACCTTGCAGCTAAAGATTAATAATAAAACCCATGAACAAAAGCGGCCCCATAATAATTATAGAGGATGATATAGATGATCAGGAGTTTTTGGGTGAAGTTTTCAATAAGCTTCAGTATTCAAATGAAATCATTTTTTTTGGAGATGGAGAACAGGCTCTTAATTATCTTACAGAAACAAGCATTGAACCTTTTATTATTTTTTCGGACATAAATATGCCCAAATTAAATGGGATTGAACTGCGGGCCAAAGTGCATGAAAAAGAAGATTTAAGGATGAAATCCATTCCGTTTCTGTTTTTTTCTACTGCTGCAGAGCAGCAGCATGTTGTCGAAGCTTATTCAAAATCGGTTCAGGGATTCTTTATTAAGCCATCGGATTTTAATCAAATGGCAGCAATGATTAAAAATATTGTAGAATACTGGCAAAACTGTGTCTCACCAAATTACATAAAATAACTGTGTTCTTAAGAATGCTTTAAATAAAACGGTCTGAATCTTTAGCTTCCGGCGGTTTATGAAATAAATTGCATTATTAAACAGCCATCATCTCAAGGGTAAAAGTTTTCTGTCAAGGACATAGAGTTTCAGTACTTAAAATTTCTGTTTGTTGCTTTTGATATAAATTGTACAAATTCACTGCTGTTTTTTAATAGATTAAGGCTGATTAAAGATATAATACTCAATTAAGCCGACACTAGTTTAAATATTGTAAAACCCAATCGTCATTGTGTAAAAAACTAACTTTGGAGCATTGTAATTTTGGATGTATAAAAATATGTCAGAACATGCTGATTATTACTATATCAATCTTGATACATTAATTAAGAGATGTAAATGCTTAGAAATTTTTTTAAAAATAATTTCGCATTCCTGATTTAATCTAGGTCTTTTAGCTTTACTATATTGTCTACAGACTATTAAATAAAACGCCATGTCATATAAAAATATACTCCTAATAGACGATGATAGTGAGGATACCGATGTATTTCTGGAGGCTGTCAATTCACTCGATAAAAATATCAACTGCCTTGTCCAAAATAATCCAGTCCAGGCCTTGGAGTATTTAAAAAATTTAGAAATACTGCCAGATTTAATATTTGTGGACTTCAATATGCCGGTTTTAAATGGAAATGAACTTATTGGCAGAATGAGGGAGGTGGTAAGATTACAGGCTATACCAGTTATTTTATATTCTTCCTATTCAGAAACTGCAGCAGATAGGCTCTTTATCATCAATGACTCGCAGTATATTACCAAGCCCAGCAATTTTAATGAATTGGTCGCTGTATTAAAAGAAATTCTGGAATAATATTGACCATTGTGAAAACATCCTTTTTGTGAGGGTAAAACAGGATAACCATTCCATGGCATATAATCTGTTTAGTAAACTCACTTTTAGCCGTTTATTTTATAAAAAAATGTACTTTAGTTGTGTATTAATCCAAGATGCTAGATAAAATGAACAGAAAAGGACCCATAATTATTATCGAAGATGATCAGGACGATCAGGAGATTTTACAAGAAGTTTTTGATAAACTTTCCTACCCAAATAAAATTATATTTTTCAGCGACGGCGAGGCTGCCCTGGATTTTCTTACTTCTTCTGATGTTGATCCTTTTATTATTTTTTCCGATATCAACATGCCCAAACTCAGCGGTATTGAGCTTCGTGAAAGGATTCATCAAAATGAAAGTATGCGCCTGCGCACAATTCCTTATTTGTTTTTTTCCACAAGTGCTGAGCAGAAGCACGTGGTGGATGCCTATTCAAAATCTGCGCAGGGCTTTTTTATAAAGCCGGCCGGTTTTAAGGAAATTGAAGAGACAATGAAAACTGTTATTGAATACTGGCTAAAGTGCGTGGCTCCAAACTATATAAAATAATACAACGCATTAGTTTTTGTTTTGTGCAGCTGAAAAAAAAAATATATACGATAACGCATTTGATTACAGAAAGGCGGTCCTGCATCCATTTTTAGGCTCTCAGAAACTTTTGCCGCTTCACAATAAAAGTTAAATCTATTACAGACTTTGCTGCTCACTGCAATAGTGCAGTTTAATATAGATCAAAAGCAGCATACTTACGTAGTCATTATATACTCTCTGCGTTCTGTTTTATCGAAAGGGTCTGTGAAGACAGTACCATTGTCTTTTTCACCAGAATGCTGTTGTACTCCTAACTTCTGCTGAATTTCTGTAACTAATCTCAGAGCATATTTGTGATGCATTGGTTTTAAAGATCGTCTGTTAATAGCAGTGTTAGCAGACTTTTTACATAGAAGTGGAATAATTTTTACTTAAAGTTTCAATTGATCAGCTCCAATGATTTTAAATTACCATTAATACAGCGGTAAGTGGCTTACGGAATTCAAAGTTTTATAATAATAATTTCTATAAATTTAATTACACTGTATTAATTCGAGCAATCTGTTAAAAGTAGATCATGTGCCTGTTTAAATACAAATAATAATATTCTATAGGGTAAATTTGCATCAGTGAAAAACAGTAATCTGACTATTTATTAATTTATCATTTTTAATAGAAGTCTTTTACTGATTTAGTCTGCAGGAAATGAATTCCTGCAAATATGCTGCTAATTTGAATTACACTTGGCGAATCCTTAAAAAAGGCGTCTCATTAACTTAAAGAATACCCATGCCAATTATTTCCAATAAAAAAATTAAAAAAGGGAATCAGAAAATATCGACCTTGCTGGCCTTTGCTCTTATACCTCTTTCTGGTTTTGCTACAGACATTTACCTTCCTTCAATGCCTTCCATGGGAACAGCTCTTAAAATAACTAGTCTAGAGGTGCAGCTGACACTTACTATATTTCTGATAAGTTATGGTGTAGCGCAATTATTTATTGGAAGTATTGTAGATAGTTTTGGCCGCTACAATATCAGTCTCACTGCGATGGTGCTTTTTATTATATCTTGTCTCATAATAGCCAATACCAAGAACATTTATCTTATCTATGCAATGAGGCTCATTCATGGAATAACAGTAGCTGGTATTGTAGTTTCTAAAAGAGCCTACTTTGTTGATGTCTTTGAAGGGGAACAGCTGAAAGTATATTTGAGCATCTTTACAATAATCTGGTCTACAGGCCCCATAATTGCGCCCTTTATAGGAGGGTATCTGCAGGATGTATTTGGCTGGGAATCTAATTTTTATTTTTTGGCTTTCATTGCATTTGTGATATTTATACTTGAGGTAATATACAGCGGTGAAACCATAAAAACTCCGATGGAATTTAATCTAAAGAAAATTGCTGGAGTTTATTTGGAAATGCTCAGTACTCCAAGTTTTGTAATGGGAATTTTCATGCTTGGACTGGCCTATTCCATGGTGATGGTCTATAATATGTCAGGTCCTTTTATTATTGAGCACGAACTGCTGCTCACTCCTGTTACGGCAGGATACTGTTCCCTGATTTTAGGATTTGCCTGGATGACAGGTGGTTTTATCGGTAAAGCCACAATTCAATTCCCCTTCTACAAAAAAATGGCAGTGAATATTCTGCTGCAGTTTATTTTTGCAGCTGCAATGATTTTTACTCTTGGCTTCTATGTGAATATTTTTACACTGGTGTTTTTTGCCTTTTTAATTCATGTGTGCTCAGGTTATACCTATAATAATTATTTTATATTCAGCCTAAGCAGGTTTCCTAAGAATGCAGGTATAGCAGGAGGACTTACCGGGGGGATCGTCTATATTCTGGTATCCTTTCTAAGTTATATCATTATTGCCGTCCTTCCGGCAAAAGACCAATATAATCTCAGTTACAGCTATTTGATTTTAGCACTGCCGTCTGGTCTTTTAATGTTTATTATCGCTCGCTATATCAGAGAAAGCCCTGAACTTTCAAAACGAGGTTAAAAGCTGGCAGGGCTATTTGTACGAGAGACTTAGGGAAAATTAAAGAACCGCCGGACATCCCAAGATTTCCTTTAAATGAAGATCATCAATACAATGATGTTTTCTGCTGTATCTTTTACAGTCATGCTGCTGTTCTGTAAAATTATATAAATACTGGTTTATTCACGTAATTATCCTATAAAGGAATTTATAAATTAAAAAACTGATGGAAAATCAGTTTTTTAATTTTGAGTGTACAATTTTATAAACTTAAATGAACGGAAGATGAAAACACTTTTGAAAATTAAAATCGTAATGCTGTTTTTAATCACAGCTTTTATATTCTCCTGTAAAAAGAATGAAAATAATGATGTAAATCCTACTGGAATTAAGTCCGACACAATGGACATGTCTGCTGATACAATAGGTCCGGCGCTGGATTCCTCTGCGACATTAAATCCCGAGCAGAACGGACAGCATGGAACTACAGGCGCAACAGGTGAAGGGGCGACTGGCTCAGGTACAGCCGGTTCAACACAAAAAGGGAATCAGAATATAAGAACGGACTTTATTTAAAGATTTTCTTTAATTAAAATATAAATCTCTCAACAGTGTTGAGAGATTTTTTATTTATAAAAAGCAGACCGTAGTGGAAAGTCTAATCAGGATGTTTAAATTTTTGGTATCCTGCTGACATATTTATTGTTTTTGATGAAAAAGCGCCAGGGCAAGAGTGCGTGATCTCCTGCATATTCAACCCCGACTCTCGGTACAGCGGCTATTTGATCATCATCATAACGAAAGCCATGGTCTTCAACCCAGATTTCATCTCCAGCGAGTTCTTTTTTATTAAATCCACTGTCAATTCCCAAAGCTTTTGCAGTAGATCCAGGCCCGGAGGTAATGCGGGAATTTCCAGCATTAAGGTCGCGTCTGCTTTCTATGGCATCTATTCCTTTGAAAGGTTCCACGGCACGGATTAAAACTGCATGGGGTTCTCCTTCACAGGCAGTGACAATATTGAATAAATAATGAATACCGTAACATAAGTACACATAAGATATGCCGCCATGCTGGTAAAGCGTTTCGGTTCTGGCAGTTCTTCTTCCTCCATATGCGTGGGAAGCTTTGTCAGCAATGCCCATATAGGCCTCTGTTTCAACTATAATTCCGGCAGTTATCTTTCCGTCAACCTGCGTGAAGAGCACTTTTCCAAGCAGGTCTTTAGCCAGAAAGAGAACATCAGGATTCTGATAATAAGAATAAGGGAGCTTAAAAGGGATTGAAGGATTTTTTTTCATATGAATTTATCGTGGAAATAAGATACGTTTGAAAGCAGATATGTGTTGTAAAATTACTACTCCTTTAATAATTTATAATAGTGTTTGGATTATAATGTTTTTAGTAATGTAGGAATCTTTAATTATATTAGTTTGTGCCACTAGTAATTTTTATTTTTATAAGCTAGTTTTAATTTAAGGTAAAAAGGAATATTCATGATTAAAGATTAACATTTTTATATATTTATCCAACTACTATATTAAAACTTTCTCTTGAAAACTTGATTATTTGCCATATTATCGGCCAGATTACGAATGATGTTTTTGTAAGATTTTGTTTTGTAAAATTTGTACCTTATTTGTACCTCGAGATTGCTTAACCTTTATGAAATACGGAAAGTTAATTTCTGTATTGGGAAGTAAAAGGGTAGTGGATTAGATGTGTTGGTGGTTAATTATTACACCTAACATTTACAGAAAATCATTGATTTCTAGTAATATCGTATAAAAATTAAAACAGCCTTTGTGCTGTTTTTTTTATTGAAATTCGAAAGGTGATAAAGAATGGAAAAATTATGCATATCGGGCTAATAGAAGAGATATAAACCAAAATATTATTCAATTAACTAAAGAAGCCACAACATTAGTGAAAAGTATCGCTTCAATTGCTAGAAATATTTCCAAACCCATTATTAGCAGAGGCAAAACTTATGAAGTCGATGAGCTGTGCACTTATATCAGACACAAGAAAAATTACATTTGGTTAGTTTATGCCCTGTAAAAGAATTCTAAAACAGTTGTGAGTTTGAATATGAGAAACGAAACATTAATGCCAGTTCTCTATTATCGTCCTGTCACCCTGTGGAATTTATAGCAATTCATTTGTTTGATATCCTGATTTTAAATGCTTTCTTTTTTTTCTCAGAAATTTTAGGTAATCAATCAGATGTTTGTGGCGGCTGATTAGTTTCAGGATTTTAGTTGTTTTATCTTAAACATCCCTAGTGTGATTTTCTGTCTGCTTGCCCAAGAGGCAATTGGAATATATGCTGGTTTTGTATGGTTATTTCCATGTGAGAAATTCAAATTAATACAAGACATATTAGGAGTTCCTGCCGTTTGGTTTATTGTACAACCCTATCATTTTTTAATCCTCTTCCAGATCTTATATAAGCTCCTTATTGCAGTACAATATATCGTGTTTATTCGGCTGTGGCCACTTTAAAATTTCACTAGTGTACATTGCCGGCGGTAGTTATATAACTTACAGCTTTCTGAAGTGCATGTACTTTAGTTAAGATGATAAGAATTTTAAATTGCGTTTTGAAATAGGGTATCAATATGGATTTGTTTTTTGTTCTTATTGTAAATGCAAATAGTATGCTGCTTTCTTTCCATGAAGGATTCTGTAAAATAATATTTTGAAACTGCATAGAATAATCGTAACTTGATTTTCAATTCGTTACAGTACAGATGTTCCAGTAACGACAGTATTTGTTTAAAAATCAAGATATGAAAAAATACAAAATTGGCATAATAGGCTACGGTGGATTTGGAAAATTTCTTTACCACTGGTGGAATAAAATGGCGCAGGCACAGGTGGCCGCTGTGGCGGATTCAGGTGGTCATTTCCAGCAGACACAGGATTGTCGCTGGTATGAGAATTGGCAAGAGCTTCTTGAGGACCCTGAAATAGAAATCGTCAGTATTGTAACACCGCCAGGTCTTCATGCCGAAATGGCCTGCGCAGCCATGCGCGCTGGAAAGCACGTTCTTTTGGAAAAACCTGCCGCAGTTACTGTGCAGGATGCCGAGAGAATACTTCAGGTACAGAAAGAAACCGGAAAAAGCATTACGGTAAATCATATGATCCGCTACAATCCCATCATACAGGCTTTAATGAGCCTGGGGGAAAGTGGTGCTTTGGGTACGATCCGCCATGCAGTAGTCAATAATTATGCCCAGGACCAGACTCTGCCAGCAGACCATTGGTTTTGGGATGAAACACTTTCAGGCGGGATTATGGTAGAACACGGCGTGCATTTTTTTGATATTATCAATTGCCTTGGCGGACAGCATTATACTAAGGTGTATGGCTGCTGGGACAATCGAAATGAGTGGCAGCGCGACCGCGTATCGGCAATGGTTCTCTACGATCAAGGACTTATTGCGAGTTACTATCACGCCTTTTCAGGGCCGGGCTTTTTTGAACAGACGACTATTAATCTGGCTTATGATCTGGCACAGGTTCAAATTGAAGGCTGGATTCCGATGAAAGGAACACTCAAGATTCTCGTGAATGCCCAGAACAGGGAGAAGCTGCAATTGCTTCCAGGCTGGTCAGAGACTGCCGCAGAGATTTTTGGAGATGTAACAGACCTTTCCAGACCTGAGGGTTGGGGAAGTACTGATGAAGCCACTGCTGATAACGAATTGGTTTATACAGCGGGCAGGACTTATAAAGCAGATACGATGGTTTCCGGTACATTTGAAATTCCCAGTACAAAAGGAGAAGTGTACGGAAAAAGCGTACAGCTGCTTGTTTTAGATCTCATTCAAAAGATAGAAAATCCTGAGCATCAGCTTGCTGTGACCCTTGAAGATGCTGTTGAAGCATTGAAAACTGCGGTGCTGGCTTCTAAGCAGTAAGTTACAGAGGAGAGATACGGCGAATGGATACTCTAGCTGAAAGTTTTTGGTAAATAATTGAGAAGTAAAATACTTAAAGAATTCTACTCTAACATCGGAAGACAAAAGATGGCCATCTGGTCATCTTTTGTTTGATAAAACTTAAAAATATTATTATCATAATTATACTATAAATTTCCATAATAAAGGCATTTGCTCTCTGCAAACGCCTTTTTTGTTTTAATTCCACAGCAATCACTCACATGGCAGCAGATCAGCAATTAGATTAAAAAAACCTGCACAATCAAATTGATATGCAGGCTTTGAGCTGGAAAGGAATTTATTATTTAAGATTTAATAAATTCTAGAATTTCGTTATTGATTGTTTGTGCTTCTGTAGTAGGCATTCCATGAGGAAATCCCGGATACGAAATTAGTTTTCCGTTTTTCAAAAGTTTTGCTGCCCTTGGTGCCTGGTCAAAAGGAACAATTTGATCGTCTTCTCCATGGAGAACCAAAACTGGAATATCTAAACTCTTAAGATCTTCTCTAAAATCTGATTCAGAGAATGCTTTGATTCCGTCGTAATGCGCTAAAACAGAACCCATCATTGCTTGACGCCACCAATTGTGTTTAACTCCTTCCTGAACGGTTTGTCCTTCGCGATTCCAACCGTAAAAGGCTATTGGAAAATCATAAAAATACTGCGCTCTGTTAAATCCGGTTCCTTGTCTAATTTCGTCAAAAACAGACAAAGGCACACCTTCAGGATTAGATTCGCTTTGGATCATAATTGGCGTTACAGCACTAATTAAAACAGCTTTAGCCACGCGTTCTTTTCCGTATTTCGCTGCATAACGCACCACTTCACCGCCACCAGTGGAGTGGCCAATGTGAATAGCATTTTTTAGATCCAATGCCGCTGTCAATTCAGCAATGTCGGAAGCGTAAGTTTCCATATTGTTCCCTTCTGAAGTTTGTCCAGAGCGTCCGTGTCCCCGTCTGTCATGGGCAATAACTCTATATCCCTGTTGTAGGAAAAACATTATTTGTATATCCCAGTCATCACTAGATAACGGCCATCCGTGGTGAAAAACTATTGGCTGACCTGTTCCAAAATCTTTGTAAAAAATCTCTGTTCCGTCTTGTGTTTTAAATGTACTCATTGTTTTATGGTTTTATGATTAATAATTTTAAGAGGTATTCTAATTTGTATATTATAATTATTTAAGTTTTAGCATTTTTTCTATGCAGCACGCGATTCTTGTGCAGATTTTTTGGCATGCAGAACCTGTCTATCAATATAGAAGAAGTATTACTTTATTTACTTTTATCTATAAGATGGACTCGAAATCTATCAGTTAATATTCAGATTGAAAAGAGTTAGATTTTCTTTATCTTTTCATAAATGGCAGGATCGTGTTTTTTTACTTTTATTTTCACGTATTTCGATGCCGGCATATTACTTTCCTTAACCACATTATTTACAGAAACTAAAACATTTGTTTCGGGAAAATAAGTAACTGTATTGCGCTCCGGTATTTGATAGGACACTATCAGAAATAAAGGCGCAATTCTTTCAATGCCATCATCATAATTAAATAAATCTACTTTTTCACCAGCTTTTAATCCTGCCTTATCGATATCTTTTTGATTCATAAAAATAACTCTTCGTTCATTTTTGATGCCTCGATATCGGTCGTCCATGCCGTAAATAGTGGTGTTAAACTGGTCATGCGTGCGTGTTGTAGCCATCATATATTCGTCTGGTCCAAGTTCGTTGTCTGGAATTTCAGTTATTGTAAATGCTGCACGATCAGCCGATTCTTTAGCTTTAAATTCTCCGTGACGCGGAGCATTTGGAAGATAAAAACCGCCTTTTTCCCTGACTCTGCTATTGTAATTTTCAAAACCCGGAATACAATTTTCTATCGCTTCTCTCACGTCATCATAGCTGTCATGATAACGTTTCCAGTCAATAACTGATTTTTCTCCCAGCACTGCCAAGGCCATACGGCAGACAATCTGCATTTCGTTTATAAACTGATCTGATATGGGTTTAAGAACGCCTTTGGATGATTGTACCACACCCATGGAATTTTCGGTACTGATAATCTGCACTTCGTTATTAACAATATCCATATCACTTCGTGACAGCGTCGGAAGTATCAAAGATTCTTTTCCGTGTATCAAATGTCCTCTGTTAAGTTTTGTAGAAACGCATACCAGCAGTTTTAATTTTCGAAATGCTGCTGCGGTGTAAGCAGTATCAGGTGCCGCCGATAGAAAGTTTCCTCCCATGCAGAACAGAAATTTCACTTTTTCTTCGTGTATGGCTTTAATGCTCCCAACTACATCATAACCATGTTCTCTTGGCGGATTAAAACCAAAATAAGCCTGCAGGCGGTCTAGCTGCTCATTGGTAGGTTTTTCATCAATCAGCATGGTTCTGTTTCCCTGTACGTTACTGTGTCCGCGGACAGGACAAACCCCAGCTCCTGGTTTTCCGATGCTTCCTTTAATCAATAAAATATTGACAATTTCTCTGATCATGTCAACGCCGTTGGGCTGCTGTGTAAGTCCCATTCCCCAGCAGACAATGATTCTTTTTTTAAAGGCGATAATCTCGGCAGCTTCAATAATTAAATTTTTAGGAACACCGGAAAGAAAAGCAAGGTGGTCCAAATCTAAATTTTCAAATTGTTTTTCAAAATTTTTAAAACCAGTGGTTTTATCTCTGATGAAATCCTGATCAAAAACCTGCCCTGGATTTTTCTTTTCCAATTCAAGGAGCAATAGTTCGATGGCTTTCAGCAGTGCCATATCGCCATTTATTTTTATGGGTAGAAAAAGATCGGCCAATTTGCCGCCCGACCCAATTATTCCCTTTATTGCCTGAGGATTATGGAATCCCATTAAGCCAGCTTCGGGCAGCGGATTAACCGCAATAATTTTCGCTCCATTTTTCTTGCCTTTTTCTAAAGCGCTCAGCATTCGCGGCGCATTAGTGCCGGGATTCTGTCCGATTATCACAATTACATCTGTATCATAAAAATCTTCTAAGGTTACTGTTCCCTTTCCGATGCCGATTGTAGTTTTCAAAGCAGTTCCAGAAGTTTCATGACACATATTAGAACAATCCGGCATATTATTGGTTCCAAATTCCTTTGCAAAAAGCTGGTAAAGAAACGAAGCCTCATTGCTGGTTCTTCCTGATGTATAAAAAGCAGCTTCATTGGGAGATTCCAAGGCATTTAAATGAAAAGCTATTTTTGCAAAAGCTTCATCCCAGCTGATTGGCTGATAATGTGATGCCCCAGCGGGTAAATACATCGGCTGGGCTAACCTTCCCATTTTTCCAATTTGGTAATCGTCTAATTGTGAAAGACTGTAAACAGAGTTTTCTTTAAAAAAAGCAGCGGTAACTTTTTTAGTCGTGGCTTCTTCTGCTAGAGCTTTTGCACCATTTTCGCAGTATTCACCCAAAACAGACCGGTCATCATCAGGATCCGGCCACGCACAGCTGGAGCAGTCAAATCCACCTTTTTGATTCATTTTAAACAAAGCCTGACCACCTCTAAGAACTGATTTGTCTTCGATAAGATCGCTCACCGCTGCCAAAACCGCAGGTATGCCGGCAGCCCATTTTTCTACTTTTGTAATTTTAAGTTTTGAAAGCTGGTATGGATTTTCCGCGTCAGGCAATTTATTAGACAAATTATCTGTGTTACTTTGTTGATCTTCCTTCATTAGACTTTGGTTTAATTGGTATCGTGATAAATTAGGATATACTATTTTACGGTTGTTGTGATCACTGTTTGATCTGATGCATTGTATATGTTGAATCTGTTTTCTTTAAGAAATCCCAAAAGCGTAATGTTAAATTCTTGCGCAAGTTCCACTGCCAGACTCGACGGAGCACCAATGGAAGCAATTATGGAAATTCCTGCCATTGCGGCTTTTTGGATTAATTCAAAACTCGCTCTGCCGCTCAGAAGTAAAATATGCTCATTTAAAGGCAGCGAAGTGCTTATAAGAGACTGCCCGATTAATTTGTCTAAGGCATTGTGTCTTCCTACATCTTCGGTTAAGAGAATCAAATCGCCTTGAGTATTAAAAAGTCCCGATGCATGCAGACCTCCAGTTGAAGTAAAGTCACTTTGAGCTGTTCTTAATTTTTCTGGCAGCTTATAAAATACAGCAGCTGCAATTGTAATTCTTTGTCTTGTTAAATTTCCAAAAGGACTTACCGTTTTTATGGACTGAATCGAACTTTTTCCGCATACACCACAGCTTGAAGTAGTGTAAAAATTGCGATCTGTCTGCATCAAATTTGGACTGAAATTTTCCTTAAGATCCACCTGTACAATATTTTGTTTGTCAGACAAACAATTCATTTTTACAGCGTAAGCATCATTTATCTCTTTATAGGAAGTAATAATTCCTTCCGTAAATAGAAAACCTACCGCGAGTTCTACATCATTACCCGGAGTACGCATGGTAACCGAAATATTCTTTTGAACTCTCTCTGCGTTAGCAGTATAAGACAATCTAATTTCAAGAGGTTCTTCGATGGAAAGGGTATCTAAAAATGATGTGGTTTCAATACCGTCTATTCTTTGGACACTCACGTGCTTAATGGAAACTAATTCCGAATAATTTATTTCCATGATAGTGGACTTAAGGTTGTTAGGTAAATTTAATTAAAAATTGGCTCAAAATATATATTTTACTTCATTAATTAATGAACGTTTACTGGATTTTGAACTGTTTTTAGTCCTGCACCTATTTCACAATTTCGCTCATTAACTGTAGTAAATCTTCTGGGCCTCCGTTAAATTTTCTGCCATTAACAAATAGGGAAGGAGTACCGTTTACACCGCTCATAATACCGCTTTCAAAATCAGAATCGACTTTTTCTGAAACTGCAGCTTTTTTGATATCAATATTGAATTGATGAGAATCCAGCTCCAATTTCCCTGCTAGCTCTAGTAAAAAAGCTTCGCTCAAATATTGCTGATTTTCATAAATAGCATCGTGCATTTCCCAGAATTTTCCCTGCAGTGCGGCAGCTTCTGCCACAATTGCTGCCGGACGGGCATACTGGTGCATTTCGGATAGTGGAAAGTTTCTAAATACAAATTGTATTTGTTTTCCATATTTGTTCATCATTTCTTTAAGAACTGGATAAGCGGCACCGCAGTACGGACATTGATAATCTCCATATTCTACAAGTACGATTTCTGCATCTTTTTTTCCTTGTATATGGTCAGTTGGACTAACCGCTGGTTTTAGTGACATAATTAGTTGTTTTTAAGTGTTTCTAAAGCTTCTAAGATTCCATCTGCTCCCGGGTTCACCGCAGTTGGGGAGAGGTAACTCCATTGTATGATTCCGTTTTTGTCAATTACAAAAAGTGCGCGGCTGCATTGCCCTTCACTTTCGTTGTAGACGCCGTATTCTTTTGAGATTTCTCCTTTAGGTTCGAAATCAGCCAGTAAGGGAAAGTGCAGGTTTCTGGATTGAGAAAAAGCCGTGTGGCACCATTTACTGTCTACAGAAATACCAAAAATTTCAGCATCGTATTTTTTAAAATATTTGATGGTCTCATTATAAAGTGCCATCTGGTCACTGCAAACCGGACTCCAGTCGGCAGGATAAAAAGCTAAAATCACATTTTTACCTCTAAATTCTGACAAGGTGATTTTCTGGTCGGGTGTTGCATATAATGTAAAATCTGGCGCAACTTCATTTTTCTTCAGCATAAGATTTAGTTTTAAGGTTAATTTCTTTAATTGGTAACAGCACTGCACAAATCAATAATGTTATGGCGGGCAGCATCAAAGTCCATTTTCCCAGCTGACCGATTACCAGGGGCGCAGTAAAAGCACCCGAAATAAAACCGATCCATAAGAGTGTTAAACGAATCACATTGATTTTATACTGCTTTCTACTTTTTTGGTCACTGCTCAAACTAAACTGGGCAGCGTTTGCAGCAAGACTATTTAAAGTCCCTGTTACGAAATCTGTATTTATTTTTTGACTTCCTACAGCGGTCACTATTGTATTCATAACTCCTGTTGAAAAGCCTATCACGGCAATCGATACTAGGGTGTGTATAGTGTAATATTGATTTATTGCCGTATACATAATCAGTATTCCTGAAACAATGTAAAAAGGCAGCGCTGGCATTTTAAAATCTTTGGATAATGATAAACAGGTACCTGCAAAAATCCCGAGCATAAAACAAACAATTGCGGTGCATGTTGTAATTAGTATGGAAGCTTTACCATTTGACAGGGAAATTCCTAATTGTGTTGTATTACCGCTCATAAACGAAACGTAAATTTTCCATTTTAAAATTCCAACAGCATCCAGATATCCTGCAGTCAAAGCAAGGAATACCGCTAATTTTTCCTGTATTCTGATTTGCTCAGAAGAAACGTTGAAATCTGTTTCAGCAGTCAAAATGATTATTTTTTGGGTTGGATAAATACCTTACTCTTTGGGAATTTTTCTATCTCATCTTGCGCTAGACCAAAATTGGTTACGACTACATCTTTTGGATTTCCTGCAAGCCATTCGCTTAGATCAATAGATTGATACTCGCCTCTGTTAAATCCGATTAGGATTTTACAAACCGTATCTCCCGTATTTTTGATATAATGTCCCGCGCCCATTGGTACATAACCGACATCTCCAGCATTGAATTGTTCAGTTACCACTGTACTTTCTGCTAAAAAGACCGACATTTCGGCTTGACCGGAAATATAATACTGCCATTCATCGGCATTGGGATGCCAGTGCATTTCTCTTAAAGCGCCCGGCTGTAATTCTATAATTGATCCTGCCATTGTGGTGCTGATAGGAAATTCCCTGCTTGTTACCAGTCTCTGCAGACCCCCGCCGGGAATTATTCTAGGCTGCTGCGCATGCAGGGGATAGCGGTGTAAATTGGTTAATTCGATAGCTGCTACTTCAGAGCGGGGAGCAGCATTAAAAGATAATTCGTCAGGAACAATTCCAGCTGCAAAATAGGCTTCTTTTTGAGGTAATGCAGCAACCTGTTCTAAAGTAATTCCCAAATTTTGAGCGACAATTTCCGCGGGCATGCTTGAAACAAAGTCCGTAACGCTGAAAGTATGATCTTCGGAAAAATTACCATTATCAAAAATTAAAATGAAATGACACTCTGCTGTTCCTGTTGCTTGTATAGAATGTCCGTAGCCTTTTGGGAAATACCATACATCTCCTGGTTCAAAATTATCAGTATAACTATGACCGTTTGGATGAATAATTGTGGTGCGTACCGTTCCTGAAATAACGTAAGCCCATTCTGCTGCATTTGCATGCCAGTGCAGCTCGCGCATGCTTCCCGGCTGTAACCGCATGGAAACTCCTGCGATGCCGATAGATGCTGGAAAATCTTTTACAGAAGCTCCTCTTGTTGTACCGCCGTCATTGGTGCGCGGTTCTTTTTTTTCTAACTCGTATTTAAAACTTAAAAGTTCAGTGTTCATGGTAATAGCTTTTGATGATTAATTATACTGGTTTGTTAATTCTATTGTAAAGCTATTGAAGATATACAGCATCTATTGGTCAAATTCGTTAGACAGGCATAAACTGTCGTTGAGTTTACTATTAGAAACCGTTAGTACAATCGAGAGCAGATTTCTGCTTAAATTTTAAAAAGCAGTTACTGTTTTACGTAAAATATAAAACAAAAAAAATCACTGTGAAGGCAGTGATTTTCAATCTTATAAAGAGGATAGTTTGATTATTTATATAACCACTTTTTAATAAGTCTGGTGTAATTGGGCATAACAGCAAATACCATTAAAAAGACAATGAAACCTGAAATTACCAAAGCGTCCAAATAATGATAAGAAGGAATTTTTAAAAATCTTAAAAAGGGCAGTGCAAATAATGGTATTAAAAGTGATAAAGGATAAATGGCAGACCAGGTAACAAGGAACTGTTTCCATCGTACAGGAACCTTGCTTCCTTCGTTTTCACCATTAAAAAGAAAATCCAAACCCGATTTTATCTGATAGTTGTCATTTTTTCTAAAAAAAGGATTGGCTTTTTCGATCAGCAGTTTCCTATTGTCTGACTTCATCCAGTTTTTTAGATTTTCAATATCGTCAAATCGGATAATAACCGTATAAACAAAAGTCAGATGGGCAATCGGACGTACAATCTGCAGATCGATAAAACCTTGTGAGTGTTTGGTAATGGGAACAATTTCGTCCAGCCATTTTTCATATTCTGATTCTTTTCCATCCAAAACATGGTGGGTAATTACCACAGATGCGCCTTGATTTTCCATAATACTATTTGTTTAATGCTGTTAAAAAGCTCTTTTATACTGCCACGGAATTTCTATATCCATTTCTAATTCTTTGGCGGCGTGGATGCTAAAGTAAGGATTTCGCAGATGTTCTCTGGCAATAACCACTAAATCAGCTTTATTTTCTGTGATAATTGTATCTGCCTGCTGGGCGTCCGTAATCATTCCAACTGCTCCTGTTAAAATGCCCGTCTGCTCTTTAATAGTTTGTGCAAACGAAACCTGATAACCCGGATATACTTTATCCTTACTAACATTGGTAAATCCTCCTGCAGATGCCGTTATAAAATCAACACCATTTTCTTTTAATATTTTTGCAAGCGCAACGCTGTCTTGTAAAGTCCAGCCCAGAGCAGTTTCTATATAATCAACCGCTGAAATCCGAACCATCAGGGGCATCTCTTCTGGAATTACTTTTCTGATTTCCTGCACTGTTTCAATCAGTAATCGGATTCTGTTGTCAAAACTACCGCCGTATTGATCCGTACGCTGATTGATAACCTGCGAGTAAAATTGGTGGAATAAATAGCCGTGTCCCGCATGGAGTTTTATAGTATCAAATCCAGCATCAACGGCGCGCAGTGCTGCTTTGACAAATGATGTTTTCAGCTCCTGAATTTCGGCAATAGTAAACGCTTTGGTCAGTACTCCATTAACTTCTGAGGCAGAGGATGATTTTACGCTCCAGCCGCCTTCTTCCGCTGTTAGTGGTTTCATTCGCTCATTTGGATGATGCAGACTTCCTTTGGCACCGGAATGCCATAATTGAATTCCAATTTTTGCATCCTGTTGCTGTACAAAATCTACAATGTTTTTCCATGCATTTTGCTGCAGGTCATTCCAAATTCCAACATCAGACAGCGTTGCTAATCCTTCGGGAGCTACTGCTGTGCATTCGGTTAGAATTAATCCGGCTCCCCCAACTGCGCGGCTTCCTAGATGCACTAAATGCCAGTTGTTGGGTATTCCGTTCTGAGCGCTGTATTGCTGCATAGGAGATAAAATAATCCTATTTTTTAAAGTAAGGCTTCGTAGTGTTATTGGCGAGAATAAATTCATTTTTATTTTTTTTAGTAGTTAAAAGTATTCCGTTTTAAAACAGCTTCAATTAGTATATTTTACTAGTGTCAAGGTATTTTATGCGCTGTTTTCCTTGAACAATCGTTCTGTATTTCGTTTTTAAAACGGCTGATTATACTTGCCTGTAAGCGCCTTGTTTTCGATGCTTTTAGCAAAATTAGGTGTTTCTTCTCGGTTGTGCGCATCGGAAGCCGCTTGTCTTGAAGCCGCAGCACCGGCTAAATCAATTCCGTGCTCTTTTAGATATACCAGCATTTCTGGTGTTGCAGCCGCGTGGATCTCATTGGTATATAAACAGGTGTTTTCGTCAATTTTGGTTACTTTAAGTTCCCATAAAACCTGAACCTTAGTGCGTCCGTTTTGGGTGATGGAATCTGAAATAGACAGCATGCGGCAGTAGTCAGGACGATGCACTTTAGCTTCATAATGCTGCACCATTAAAGCGTCGCCTATTGTTTCTACGTTAATGGACATTGGCACGCCATTATATGTACTGGTGATTCCCGCGCCTATGTGCTGTGTGGAGCAGCGCTGGTATTCTGCATCTGGAAGATTTAAAAGCCAGTCTGCAATATTTACTTTTTCAATTGGAGCGTTGATTACTGCAGTTACTGCTGAATGTGATAATGCATTTTCTTTGGTTTGAATGATTTCCATAATTGGTTGGTTTTAATTGTTTTACTGAAGTAAATTTACCTTCTTACATTCAGGTTACCATATACTATTCATCCAATGGGCACAAATACCCGTTTAAAAAGCAGAATCAATCGTTCGCGCTGTCATCATCTGCATTTAAAACTATTCGCGAGGCTGGTTCTCAGGCAGTGCTTTAAAATAGGAACAGAGAATCATCTTAATCTGAGAAACTAAGACGTTTCAGCAGCCACTGGGGACGCAGAAAGATTAAACCATATTAATTAGTTGTTTTACTGTGCATTTGATACGTTTTCGAAGACGGAAACCTTGGGATATATTTGAAAATAGAATAGAATAAAAAAAAGACTGCCTTGATAGGTCAGTCTTTTAATTGAATAAATATATAGTAAGATAATCTTTCTTGGATTAACGAGTTATTTTCTTGTCTATTTTAACAGCGATTCTAAAAATAACTTAGCTTCTATAAGCGATAAATTAAGTACGTTTTGTACATCATCTAAGATTTGCTGCAAAATTGTATTTTGTTCTTTTGCCATTTCAAGAATATCAAGTTTCTCTTCTAAGTGAGGCAGTAATCCCATTATGGCAGCACTTGATTGTAAATCGTGAGCCCTGAGTTTTACGACTTTAAAATCCTGATTTTGATAAGCTGTAATAAGCTGCTGCAAATGTACTGGAACGTTTTCAATAAACTGTGTGCTTACTGTTTTTTCGAAGCTTTTGTTCCCGCCGCTTACAGACTGCATATACGTTAGATCAATATAGTGGAAAACGGTATTGTTTTCGGAAATTTTTTCTTCTGCAGATTTTGCATCTTTCAATCCGAAATTGGCAATAAGTTTAAAAAGTTCGTCTTCTTTTATAGGTTTGGAAATGTATTCATTCATGCCGCGGCTGAGACATTTTTCTCCTTCGCCCGGCAGGGCATGTGCTGTCATTGCAATTATAGGAACATCAAGCTGTAGTACTTCGCGGATCTGCTGTACAGCAGTATAACCATCCATTTGCGGCATTTGTAAATCCATCAGCACAAGATCACAGGCTTTATTTCTCAGGTATTCAACGGCCTCCAGACCATTGGAAGCGATTTCAAAATCAATATTCCATTGTGAAAGTATATGCTTCATCAGGCTTTGGTTGATCGCGTTGTCGTCTACCACTAAAACTTTTAATGCGGTATTGGAGATATCTTTATATTGATCGATAGAGTGGGCAGGTAGTGAATTAAGCTGTTCTTTGGCAATCCCGTACGGAATGTAAAAACTAAAGGTAGTTCCTTTTCCCTGTTCGCTGTTTACTTCAATATCGCCTTCCTGCAGCAGGATCAATTTTTTTACAATAGATAATCCCAGGCCTGTCCCGCCGTAATTTCTGGTTGTGGAGTCTTCGCCCTGGTTGAATCTTTCAAAAACTTCAGTTAATTTTTCCTTGCCAATTCCTATTCCGGTATCTGTAATTTTGAAACCCAGTACAATCTTATTTTCGTGCAGCAGTTTTTTATACACTTCAATACTTACGGTTCCCTGATGGGTAAATTTTATGGCATTTCCAATAAGGTTCACCAGTATTTGTGTGAGACGGGTGGCATCGCCAGTTAAGGTATCTGGGATAGAATTGTCCACTTTACTGGAAATGCTTAGTTTTTTTTCTTTTACGCGTTCCGAGAAAAGTGTTTCCACAGAATTCATTAGTCCGTTAATGCTGAATATTCCCGGGGTAATCCGCATCATTCCTGCCTCAATTTTTGATAAATCAAGTATATCGTTAATAATGGTCATTAAATTTTCACCCGAGCGCTGTATAGAAGTTACAAATTCTGCGGCAGTTTCATCTAAAGGTCTTTTCTGCAGTAAATTGGTAAATCCTAATATGCCGCTTAACGGAGTTCTGATTTCATGACTCATATTGGCCAGAAAATTTTCCTTGGTCTGGGCGGCAACAGTTGCTTTTTTTTCTGCTATGTCCAATTCTTTGATCAAAATATGCTGTCTTTTGAATTGGCGCATGATGTGATACCCAATTACAGCGCCGCTTAAAACCAATAAAACCAATAGTGAGAGGTCATATAGTTTAGCTCTGCGGCCCATTTCCTGGCTTAAATTGCTGAGCTCAACCATACGAAGCTGACGCTTGTGATAAATTTTGGCTGTAATATCAGTAATTTCATTGGAAATGATTCGGGCATGCGGATTAGCAATCGAGCTCTCATCATCCATATTGCCTAAAGAGTCGTAACGGTGGAGCAGTTTTCCCTTGGTGACCATTTTATCCTGCGCCAGAACGCCAAGACGCTGTATGAGTTTTTCTTCCTCAAGGTCTTCATTATCTATAGAGAGCGAATCGAGAAAGTTCCTGATCTGCTTAATTTTTTGATCAATGCCTTCCAGGTGTGTAGTATCATTAGTAGCAATAGAGGCCCTGATTCTGCTTTCTACGCCCAAAATGTCGCGGTCGATTTCCCTTAAGTGATTGCTTGAGCGCAGTTCGTTTAACAGTGTATTGTTGTTTCTGATGAGCTCTTTAGTATTTTTGGCCGAATTAATTTGTACAGCAATAAGTAATATACTGCACAAAATAAAACTGCTGATTATAAAATAGCTAAAGCGTTTGTTGCCCATTACGGTAGACGTATTAATCATAAAATGTGTAAATGAATTGTTTTAGCTTAATTGAATAAGACAGGATCTTCTTGAAGCAGCACTCGGTCTAAGCTGCTATTTAAAAAACATTCATTCGCGTGTTAAGCGCTTTTCGGTAGGCATCTGCAACGGGAATGAATTTTTTGTTAATCATAATACCGCCATCTTGTAAAGTATCAATTTTACTGATAGAAACAATGTAGGAACGATGCACCCTAATAAAATCATCTTTTGGCAGGCGCTCCTCGGCCGTTTTCATTTTGCCATGTATGGCGAACATTTTCTCTCGGGTATAAAACTTTACATAATCGCCCATAGCCTCAGCATAAAAAATATCATCCAGTTTTAAGCGTCTTGTAATATTAGAGTCCCTGACAAATAAAAATTCTTCTTTCCCAAACTGTACATTCTCTTTCCGGCTTTCGATAATAGACTGCGCCTTGCTTACTGCTTGTAAAAATCTGGCAGGGGTCACAGGTTTTAGGATGTAATCTGCGATATTCAATTCAAATGCTTCCAGCGCATATTCTTTTTTAGAAGACGTAAAAATGATAATGATATCTTTGCCTGAAAGATTTTTTGTCAATTCGATTCCCGTCATCTCCGGCATTTCTATATCCAGGAAAATCAAGTCAACCTGATTTTCCTGTAAATGATGATACGCCTCAATGGCATTGGAATATTGATTTACAACCGTAAGATTTGGAACTTGTCCAGCAAGGTGTGATAAAGTGGTTCTTGCAATATCATTGTCATCAACGATTAACACTTTCATGGGTTTTGGTTTTTGGTTTAGACAAATATACTTATTCCTTGTTATTTTATCTAAAGTAAGAACGTATCATCCAGGCCATTTCTTCATGAATTTCTATTAATCCTGTAATAAAATCACTTGAACCATAATCTTTGTACTCATCGGCAAAAGGAGTTATGTTGCCGCGGATAAATTCAATAATGCTTTCGTGGTCTTGAAGCAGATCTTTCATAAAACCCAAACCGTCATTTGTTCTCTCGCTGTATTCTGTAAGATGGGTAAGTTCCAGATAGGTTTTCAAGGCTGCCGGTGCATAATGGCCGATTTTACGCATACGTTCAGCCACGCTGTCTATGATTTCATCTAATTGTTTGTACTGGTTTTCAAAGAAAATGTGGTTGGCATGAAAATTATCGCCTGTTACATTCCAGTGCGCATTTCTGGTTTTAGTGTACAGTACAAATTCGTCGGCAAGCAGTTTTGCCAGTTCTTGAGAAACAGCGGCTGTGTTTTTTTCTGTAATACCAATGGTTGCTTTCATAATCTAAGGTTTTAAGTTATAAGCAGTAGTGCTTTTTTTTCTTATGTAAAGTTCATTAGAATATGTATCGGGCGCATTAACTTTTAGGTAAACAGGCAAAATGAGTCGTTGAAATAAAACAGTTGTCTGTTAAGAAATAGAAACGCAAAAGGATATTTAGGATTCAGTTTGGATTAGTTTTTATTTCAAACAATTAAAAAGGGCAGCCAAGATAGCGTCATTGCATCTGCTTCCTGCGCATAACGGACTTCATTTCCTTTGTCCGCCCTTGGGGACTTATAGCACTGTGCATCCGCACTAATGCTTGATCTGTGTTTCTTTTTTGTTCATTTTTCTTCTGAAAATAATTTTGCTACTGTTCCTGTTGGATTATGGAACGGTCGTCGTTGGAATTTTTTGTTTTGAACGCACTTGACTTCTTTTGTAGTCATTATTATACCATCCCTATGCTTCTATAATAGAAAACCAAAAGTTAACTTTCCAATTCATGCAAAAATATTTTCTGCACTTAGACTGTTTACAATATGGTTTATTTTAAAAAATAGTACTTTCGAAGATAACATATAGTCTGCTCCAAAGCTCCAGACACTAAAAAGATAGAATATGAGTAATGCGACAAATTTTAGGCCTAAGTAAGTTTTTTTGATATAGATGGAGTACTGGTTGATTCAGAACCATTGACAGCAAGCTGAATTTGAAATTTTCTCTTCACTGGGAGTTTATTTAACTCAGGAGCTCGCATTGATAACTAAACGCTCTTTAGCTTATCTTTTTTATAGTACTATGTTTAAAAACTGCCTTTAATGGTTTTACGCGCTTACGCAAACATATCAAAAAGAGGTTCACATGTATATTCCGATAATAATTGAATGCCTGCATTGGTAAAATGTGTTAGTTTTATAAGTTTTGCAAATTCTTTACGATTTAGAACCTATCAACTGCCAGAGACTTTATGTTGGGAAATTAATTCAAAACGTTGAAATTACCAACGGACTAGTATAATAGAATGCCTATTTTGAATATTGTAATTTTAAAACAACTCATATATATAGTATATTTATTTATTTATTTATTTGATAAAATAAGTGTTTGTAAATGTTATTTTTTTTGTAAAAACTAAATTATAAGAAAATTCTTTAGCTTTTTTAAAAAATATCAATACATAACTTTTGTATTATCAGAAAGTTAAGAAAAAGTTTTAAAAAAGATTGAAAAAAAATCAATAAAAAGTATTGTAAATGTCAATAAACTGACTACTTTTGCACCCGCTTTGCAACACAAGCGAAACAAAAAAGAAACACGTTCGTAGACATATTGAATTGACAGCCGTCTCGTCGCAGGATGAGACAAAAGAATAAGAGTAATAGAATCGAGAGATTC
>NZ_MRCQ01000021.1 GCF_002304005.1 Flavobacterium sp. ACN6
GCAGAATCTTTCAATGCAAAAGTAAAAGCTTTTAGATCGCAATTTAGAGGAGTCAGAAAAATAGATTTCTTCTTATTCAGATTATCTAATCTTTTTGCTTAATCCCCAACTTTTGCACCTGATCCATGATTTTTCATATATCAATTCACCGGTATCGTTAAAAATTTTCAATGCAGAACAAGATAGTTTGATTTAGTATAATAAAAACAAAAACCCCTAACAAATGTTAGGGGTTTGAAGTTTCCGCGGAGAAAGAGGGATTCGAACCCCCGGACCTGTTACAGTCAACAGTTTTCAAGACTGCCGCATTCGACCGCTCTGCCATTTCTCCATTATGTAGCAATCATACGCTGATTGCGGGTGCAAAGATAAAATGTTTTTTCGGTTGTAAAAAATTTTTTCGGAACTATTTACAAAGAAAATAATAGGATATTCTATAAAAAAAAAGAAACCCTCAACAAATGTTAAGGGTTTCAATTTTCAGCGGAGAAAGAGGGATTCGAACCCCCGGACCTGTTACAGTCAACAGTTTTCAAGACTGCCGCATTCGACCGCTCTGCCATTTCTCCAGTATGTCGCGATCATTATCTGATTGCGAGTGCAAATATAGTATGCTTTTCCGATTATAAAAACTTTTTCGCTGATTTTTTTAAGTTAATTTTCAAGTGCTTAATTATCAGTATTTCGGAAAATATTTTTTTAAGAATAATTATTCTAAATCGTCTAAAATTGGAGTTGGTTTTTTGTTTTCATCAACAGCAACAAACGAAAAAGTTCCTGAAACTACCGTTTCACGAAGTTCTGAATACATTTGTTCCATGAAAATATCAACATGAATTTTACAGCTTGTTCGTCCAACGCTGTCAACTTTTGCTACCAATTCAATTAAAGTTCCAGCCGGAATTGCTTTTTTAAAGTCAATTTGACCAGTTGAAATAGTCACAACTTTCTTTCTGCTGAAACGCGTTGCACAAATAAAAGCAACTTCATCCATAAGATGAAGTGCAGTTCCACCAAATAAAGTGTCATAATGGTTTGTAGTGCTCGGAAAAACAGCTTTAAATATGCGTGTTTCAGATTTCTGAATTCTTTCTTCTATTGTACCCATATTAGTAATTAACATATTCAGTAATTTCAAGTCCGTAACCAATCATACCAACACGTTTTGTTTGTTCTGTATTTGAAACCAGTCTAATTTTAGAAATATCAATATCATGAAGGATTTGAGCGCCAATTCCGTAATCTTTACTGTCAATAATCACTTTAGGAGCTTTCAAAGTTCCATTAGATTGCAGCGATTTTAGTTCCGAAATTCTATTTAAAAGATTTACTGCAGTCATATCTTGATTGATGAATATAACAGCACCTTTTCCATTTTCATTAATTACTTTAAACATATCATCTAATTGCTGTTCGGCATTATTGGTCAATGTTCCAAGTAAATCGTTATTAACCTGCGAAGAGTGGATTCTGGTTAAAATAGGCTCTCCAAGATTCCAAGTTCCTTTTGTTAAGGCAATATGAATTTGTTTATTTGTAGTCTGCTCGTAAGCTCTTAATCTGAAAGTGCCAAAACGAGTTTCGATATCAAAATCTTCTTTTTTAACAATCAAACTATCATGCTGCATTCTGTAGGCAACTAAATCTTCAATTGAAACTAATTTCAAATCGAATTTTTTTGCCACTTCTATCAATTCAGGCAAACGAGACATTGTTCCGTCTTCGTTTAGGATTTCGCAGATTACTCCAGCTGGTTTAAATCCTGCCAGACGAGCAAAGTCAATTGCGGCTTCAGTATGTCCGGTTCTTCTTAAAACACCGCCTTGTTTGGCAATTAAAGGGAAAATATGGCCAGGACGAGCTAAATCGTGAGGTTTTGTATTAGGATCAACCAAAGCTTCAACTGTTTTAGAACGATCGGCTGCCGAAATTCCAGTTGTAACTCCGTTACCTTTTAAATCAACAGAAACAGTAAAAGCAGTTTCCATATGATCAGTATTATTGGTAACCATAGCTCGAAGATCAAGTTCTTTACAACGGCTTTCTGTTAGTGGGGTACAAATTAAACCGCGTCCATGAGTAGCCATAAAATTGATCATTTCTGGAGTTATTTTTTCAGCGGCAGCTAAAAAATCACCCTCATTCTCGCGATCTTCATCATCGACTACAATGATTACTTTACCTTGACGAATATCTTCTATAGCTTCTTCAATGGTATTCAGTTGTATTTTTGTTGTTGACATAATTATTGTTGCTTTTGAGCCGGTGAGAACCGCTCGGAAATTTTTTGAAATAGTTGTGAAATCGGAGTTGTTATCGCATCAAAATTAATTAATCCGTTGTCGTTTGTTGCACGATAGGTTAAAAGAACTGCTAACGGCAATAAGATAAACGACGACATCCATGATCCCATAAATGGAGTCATACCGCCTTCTTGTGACAATCTTTTTCCGAAAGTATTAATAAAGTGAAAAGTAATAAAGATTAAAACAGCAAAAACAATTGGAAGTCCAAGTCCGCCTTTTCTAATAATAGCGCCAAGCGGGGCTCCAATAAAGAACATTAAAAAGCAGGCAAACGCAATTACGAATTTTTCGTAAAATGCACTTAAGTGCTTGTTAATATCACGTTGTTTGTCTTTTAGATCTTTTTGAGTTGTTTCGATCGAGTAGATGTTGTTGGTAACATTACTTCCTGCCATCTTCAAAATATCTACTTTGTCTTTGTTAGAATACATTGACATAAGATCATTAGAAAGCTGTTTCTTCTTGAGTTTTTTTTCTGGTCCAGAATAGATTTTTCTAATTCCAACGCGCTGGTTAATATTCTCTGAAAAAGAAATGATTTCGTTATCTAAATTTTTATTTAACGAATCTAGAGTATAACGTAATTCATTAACGTTCAGCATTGCATTAGTTCCGGCAATACTTTCTTTGCTGTCGTCAACTTTGTTTAATTCTGCTAAATCTATATTAATGATCTGCTTTTTAAATTTTCCTTTTATGAAAGGTAATTTAGCGCGGTCTTCATATTTTTTTGGTGTAACATCTTGATAATAATAACCGTCATTTAAGACTAACTGTAAAATGCTGGATTTTTCACTGCTTATTAATTCTCCAGTTTTAGATTTTATTACCGTTTTATTTTCGCCCATATTATTAGGCTTTTCGTGAATCGTTACTCCAGTAAGATGATTTCCATTTTCACCAGATTTTTTATTCACTTTGATATTATAAAACCCAACATCATTAAATTGTCCTTCGGCAATTGCCATTGCGGGCTTGGCTTGAGCGATATTTTTTCTGAAGTTCACAAATTTATATTCTGCATACGGAATAACATTATTGGCAAACCAAAATGCGACAATACTTAAAACAAAAATAAAAACTATCAAGACCCGCATAGCTCTCTGAAGAGAAATCCCAGAAGATTTCATAGCAGCAAATTCGTAGTTTTCTGCCAAGTTTCCGAAAGTCATGATAGAGGCCAGTAAAACCGAAAGGGGTAGTACCAGAGGTATAATTCGGGGCATAGAAAAAAGCAGGAATTTCACGACCAATAATAAGTCGAGATCTTTACCTGCTAGTTCTGATATAAATAGCCATACTGTCTGCAGTATGAATATGAAAAATAGAATTACAAATACCGTAGTAAATGTAAATAAGAATGTTTTTAATAAGTATTTGTCTAGAATTTTCAACCTTCTGATTAATCTAATTTATTAATGTAGTATTTCGGGTATTTACTCGCTACAAAGGTAAATTGATTTTTTGATAATGGCTGATTGGTTTTAAAAGAATTAACGGTTAAAGTTGTTTTTGTTCCGTTTTTTCCAGTTTCAATCAAATTATATATGTGTTTTGTCTGAACGTCAACACCTAAAAGAATTTCTTTTCTTTGGTCTTTACCGCTTGTAGGAACTAATTTGATGTATTGAATTTTTCTTCCTTTTACATTTTGTACAATATCCATATTGTATTTGTAGCCAGAATTGAAGAAAGTAAGCATTTTGGAAGGCGTAATTGCATTGTCATCTTTCTCGTTTACTTTAGAAATAGTAACTTCTTCATCTTCAGGAACGATAGTATATGTTTTCTGACCGTCAAAAATTTTTGTAACGCCCATGAAATTCAATACATATTGATTGCCTTTCATCGTTACATTACCTTTGCTGTCTTGATTAATGTTTTCTTTGGCGTTATTCAAAGAATATTTAAAGTCAATAACAATATTATTGTAACTTTTTATTTTAGAAGTTACTTCGTTCAATAAATCTTTAGCTTTTTTATCCTGAGCCTGAATAGAACTGAAGCTCAAAAGCAATATAACTGCCATTTGAAAACACCTTTTAGTCATATTTGCGATAGAATTGTTGTTGATTTCTTGAATTTTTGTTCTCATGATTGGATTAATTTTGTTCATTGTTAAAAAATTGATCAAGAGCACTTAAGTCTAAAATATTCACACTTCTAGCTTTACTGCCTTCGAACGGACCAACAATTCCTGCTGCTTCCAGCTGATCGATTAATCGACCGGCTCTGTTGTATCCTAATTTTAATTTTCGCTGCAATAAAGAAGCAGAACCTTGCTGGGCATTGACAATAATCTCTGCCGCTTCTCTAAATAAAGTATCTCTTTCAGAAATATCTATATCAAGATTAATGCCAGTTTCTTCTCCTACAAACTCTGGAAGCAAATAAGCTGTAGCATATGCTTTTTGTCCGCCAATAAAATCTGTAATTTTTTCAACTTCTGGAGTGTCAATAAAAGCACATTGTACACGTACAACATCATTGCCATTCGTATATAATAAATCTCCACGACCAATTAATTGATCCGCTCCTTGCGTGTCAAGAATAGTTCTAGAGTCAATTTTAGATGTTACCCTAAAAGCAATCCTCGCAGGGAAATTGGCTTTAATTAAACCTGTAATAACATTTACAGAAGGTCTTTGTGTAGCAATAATTAAATGAATACCAATAGCACGTGCTAACTGCGCCAAACGGGCAATAGGTATTTCAACTTCTTTTCCTGCTGTCATAATCAAATCGGCGAACTCATCGACAACCAAAACGATATAAGGTAAAAATCGGTGGCCGGCTTCTGGATTTAATTTTCTTGCTTTGAATTTATCGTTGTATTCTTTAATATTACGAACCATCGCATCTTTTAATAAAGAATAACGATTGTCCATTTCGGTACAAAGTGAATTTAAAGTATTGACAACTTTTGCATTATCTGTAATAATAGCATCTTCGGTATCAGGAAGTTTGGCTAAATAATGTCTTTCAATTTTATTGAAAAGGGTAAGTTCCACTTTTTTCGGGTCGACCAAAACAAATTTTACTTCGGCTGGATGTTTTTTGTATAATAACGAAGTTAAAACAGCATTTAATCCAACAGATTTTCCTTGTCCAGTTGCTCCAGCCATCAATAAGTGAGGCATTTTAGCTAAATCGACAACAAAAGTTTCGTTAGAAATGGTTTTTCCTAATGCAATTGGAAGTTCCATTTCAGCTTCCTGAAATTTCGCTGCTCCAATAACACTTTTCATCGAAACCATAGTCGGGTTTTTGTTCGGAACCTCAATACCGATAGTTCCTTTTCCAGGAATTGGCGCAATAATACGAATTCCTAATGCGGATAATGATAAAGCAATATCATCTTCTAAGCTTTTAATTTTTGAAATTCTAATTCCGGCTTCAGGAACAATTTCATATAAAGTTACCGATGGACCAACGGTCGCTTTAATCTGGGCAATTTCAATTTTATAGTTACGAAGTGTATCTACAATTTTGTTTTTATTTTCTTCTAATTCCTCTTGATTTATGGTAATTCCTCCAGTTGAATATTCTTTTAATAAATCAATTGTTGGGAATTTATAATTCGATAAATCTAAGGTAGGGTCAAATAATCCGAAATCGGCAACTAGGCGAGAAGCTAAGTTTTCTTCGATAATGTCTTCTTCTTCAGCTTTTTCAATTACAAAAGCTTCATCGGGAGAAACTAAAGGTAATTCTTGTTTTGGGGTAATTGGCTTTAAAATCGGATTCAATTCGATTTCAGAAGAATGAGAAATTGTTGGCTTTAATGCCTCTTTGTTAAGTTCGAATTGTGTATCAACTGTTTTGATATGAATGTTATCTAAATCAGGATCCTTTTCTGGTTCTTCAATAGCAAATTCTTCTAGATTATAAGCACTTTCAGGTTGTTTGACAGCTGGTTTTAAAGCTTCAAGTTCCGATTTGAGTTCTTTTTTAGTAGAATCAAAAAATGACTGTATTCTTTCTGGAGATAATTTTATTTTGAAAATCAAATAAACAATTAATCCGAAAAGCAGTGTAAGTAAGGTTCCTGTTTTTCCGATATAATCCTGCAGGAATAAATTTAATTCATAGCCAATTGTTCCTCCTAATTCTGGTGCAGAAGTAGCGAAAAAGCCAAACAGAATTGAAACAATTATAATAGCAAAAATATCCCAAAACCAAGTATTTTTTAGCTTTTGAGTCGAAAGCTCCAATGCTAAAAACATTCCCGTAAGGAAAAATAAACGTACGAAGATAAAAGAAGCAAGTCCAAAACCTCTATAAATAATTAAATCGGCTAAATAGGCTCCGAATTTTCCCAGCCAGTTTTCAACAATTTCAGTACGATCGCCGAGCTGGTTTACAACACTTTGGTCATTCTGCCATTGTCCGTTAACGTAAAAAGAAATAAATGCCACTAATAGTGCAACAGAAAAAAGAACCAAAAGACAGCCCAAAACAAATTTTTGTTGTTTTGATATCTTAAAAGATCTTTTACTTCCTTCTTGTTTGTCGTTTTTTTTATCTACAGTTTCTTTTTTATTTTTTGCCATTCTTGCGTTTTCCTTTGCCTAAATAAATTTTGGAATATAAATAATCAAGCCTATTGCTATTGCAGTCATTGCGGCAAAAAATACCGCTCCGGCAGCAATATCTTTAATAAATCCGATTCGTTTGCTGTAATCAGGATGGATAAAATCGGCGATTTTTTCAACCGCCGTATTTAGTCCTTCAACACTTAAAACTAAACCGATTGCCATTGTTTGACAAAGCCATTCGGTTTGTGAAATATGAAAATAGAATCCAGCAATGGTCATGATAATTCCTAATGAGAATTGAACCATAACGCTGTGTTCTGTTTTAATAAGTTTTACAGCTCCTTTAAAAGCATAAGTTACACTCTTTAATCGACCTGTAACAAAAGTATTGTCTTTTTGAAACTCCATTTAAAGGAAAATATTATAGTGCTGCTAAAGCTGCTTCGTAATTTGGTTCGTTTGCAATTTCAGCAACTTGTTCTGTATGAACGATTTTTCCATCTGCATCAACCACAATGATTGCTCTTGAATGTAAACCTGCTAAAGGTCCGTCAACGATTTCTAAACCATTTGCTTTACCGAAAGCACCTTCTTGAAAATCTGATAAGTTTACTACATTTTCTAAACCTTCAGCACCACAAAAACGTTTTTGAGCAAAAGGTAAATCTCTAGAAATACATAATACAGTTGTGTTTTCTAAACCGCTTGCACTTTGATTGAATTTTCTAACAGATGCAGCACAGGTTCCTGTGTCAACACTAGGGAAGATGTTTAAAACTAATTTTTTACCAGCAAAATTACTTAATGAAGCAACAGATAAATCGTTTTGAACTAATTTGAAGTCAGCTAATTGTGATCCAACTGCTGGTAACTCGCCTGATGTATGAACTGGATTTCCTCCTAATGTGATAGATGCCATGATTTTTGTTTAAAATTAATGAGGTTCAAAAGTAAGGATTAATATTTGAATCTAAAAGTATTTGTTGTGGGTTTAAGGAGAGATTAAGGTTAGTTTTTGAATGGCCACGAATTCACGAATTTATCTAATAATTTTAGATTTTAGAAGGTAGATTTTAGATTTGTTATATCTGTCAGGCTGAGTGATGTCAAAGGAAAGAAGTGTGTTTAAGTTGCGTATTGCAACTTTTAGTAGCCTCCAACTTTAGTTGGAGGTTTTATAAGTGAATATAAAAGGCTTTAGCTTACCTCCAGCTAAAGCTGGAGGCAATTGATTTGCTTTTGATACCTAGATAAAATTAAAACGTCTTTGAAACCTTTTACCCGCGAGAGGGATAGGAGCTGGCTACCGAAGTAGCGCGGATAGCCCGACAGTATTTGAAAAAGCAGGCGAATAAAGACAAAGTATGTTTGCCTGCTTTTTCAAATACTGTCTCGCCCAAATTATTGTAGATTTTGGAGGGTAGATTTTAGATTTAGTACGACTCCGAGCTGACCTTTGTCAAAGTTTAAAACTTTGACAAAGGTTTTAGATGCATTAAGGAGTTTCTTGCGTGGGCTTCGACTTCGCTCAGCCTGACAAGACATTGTATAAACCGAGGCAGGGACTGAAAGCTGCCACTGAGACTGAAAACAAAAAAAAGCGTCCCTTATTAAGAAACGCTTCTTCAGTCATGTTTTTTTGTTTTTTTCTTGAAAAAGAGGTCGATTTATTTATCGATTGAACCTAAAACACGTTTCATGAACGCATTTAAAGCTTCTTTTTTATCTGTTCCCTGAGAAACCATTTTGTGTACTTCAAGAGCGCCATACATATTCGAAATCAATTCGCCAATTACGTCTAATTCTTCATCTTTAAGAGAAGGAATTTCGGTCATCGCTTCTAGAACTTCGATCGTTTCAATGATATAATCCTGATCATTTTCTTCGATGAACTGTGTTAATTGCTTTATTACTGGTAATTTCATGATTTTTTTGTTTAAGCGTTAAATCGTTTTTTTGTTTAATCGATTAAACGAATAAACAAATAACCAATTAAACAATAGCGTTTACTAAGTCAATTAAAACTTCTTGTTTGTTAGTCTGCGTTTCGCCAACCAATTGTCCGTTTACGAAAGTTGCAAATGTTGGCAGGTTGCTCACATTAGCTAATTTTCTAGATTCAGGAGAATTTTCTGCATCAACCAAAACAAAAGTGATAGCTTCATTTTCTGTTGCTAATTTTTTGAATTTTGGTTTCATAATACGGCAATTTCCACACCATGAAGCTGAATATTGTACTACTACTTTTTCGTTTTTAGCAACTAAATCTGCTAACGTATCTTCGTTTAAGTCGATTAACATACCTTTTGATTTAAATTCCAAATTTTAAATTCCAAATTCCAAATTTTACTATTGAAACTTATGAATTCTAAATTTTGAAAATGTTATTTTTGAAAATGAAATTGCAAGTTTGTAAGTTCCAAATTCTAAATCTTGCGATTGAACTTAGAAATTTTAAACTTAAAATGTTTTTGATTTTTGAATTGAATTTTCCAGTTTTTAAACTCCAAATCCCAATTGGAATTTGGAATTTAAAAAATTGGAATTTATTTTTTTCTTAGTTAGCACTAAGGTATTCTGCAGTACTGATTCTATCAGCAGACATAGCTTCTTTTCCAGCTTCCCAGTTTGCAGGACAAACTTCACCTTTTTCTTGAATGTGTGTGTAAGCATCAACCATTCTTAAGTATTCGTTTACGTTACGTCCTAATGGCATATCGTTAACACTTTCGTGGAAAATTTTTCCAGTTTCGTCAATTAGGTAAGTAGCTCTGTAAGTTACATTTGAACCTTCGATAATAACTGAATCTGTTTCTTCGCTGTACTCTGTAGAATCGATATCTAAAATTCCTAAGATGTTAGATAAGTTACGGTTTGTATCCGCTAAGATTGGGTAAGTTACACCTTCGATTCCACCATTGTTTTTTGGAGTATTTAACCAAGCAAAGTGTACTTCGTTTGTGTCGCATGAAGCTCCGATTACGATAGTATTTCTTTTTTCAAATTCTGGTAATGCAGCTTGAAAGGCGTGTAATTCAGTTGGACATACAAAAGTGAAATCTTTTGGGTACCAAAACAATAATACTTTTTTGTTGTTGTTTACTGCTTCTTCAAAAATGTTGATTTTTAAATTATCGCCCATTTCTGAGATAGCATCTACTGCAATACTTGGGAATTTTTTTCCTACTAAAGACATATTTTTCGTTTTACGTTAAAAATTTATTTCTGATGCAAAAGTAGGGTATAAGTACAGGTACTTACAATAAGATGTGATTATTAATATTTATAAGTTGATAAGTTTTGACTATTTTGTTTTTTAACTTATTGAATTTCAATGTTTACTGGAAGGATTCCATTTGAAGGAATTTTATCTAAAAATTGATTAGCTGCTGTTTTTTGAAATTCTTCAAAATCCTGATACGCCTGAACTAATCCTGAAGCCTTTTTAAGATTCGGAATTATCGGCAAAACATACGGATTTCCGAAAACGTAAAGGATGCATTTTTTAGTTTGAAGTAAATTTGAAAGAAGTTCTAAAACTTCATCATTAATTTCAAAATTGTTCATTGGTTTTGCTTTCGGAACAAATAAGGAAATTAGAATTGTATCGAAATTTTCTAATTCTTTTTTTATGGATAAAACATCCGAAACTTCTAAGTTTTCAAAAGCAAATTCTGGCGAAGACAGTTGTGAATTTAAAGTTTTGAAAAAAGTATTTTCGGTATTGTTATATAAACTCAGTTTGGCTAATTTATTGTTTTTCTGCGCTTCAAATGCCAATTCTGAATTTTGGTTATCAATAATTGATGTAATAGCATTTTGAGCAATTTCCAAATTTAAATCTGATGCTTTTTCGAAGTTTAATTCTCCCGAGGCAGCAGTATTTCCAGAAAGAATTCCAGCTTTTTCTTTCGCTTTCATAATTCGGTTAAAACTTTCTTCAATGCGTTCTGGTGAAGCATTTTTTAGAATTTCTTCAATTCCTTCGGGAACATTTTCGGCGAAGCATAAAACATCATTTCCAGCATTAAATGCTTCCCATTCTAAATGTCCTTTAGTTTCATACAATTTAGAAACGCTGTGCATATTTAAAGCATCAGAAATTACCAAACCTTCATAACCTAATTCGTCACGTAAAAGATCTTGAATAACCGCTTTTGATAAGGTTGCCGAAGTATCTTTTCCGTCATTTAAACTCGGAACAGCCAAATGACCAATCATAATCGAATCGACATTATTTTCTATTCCTTTAATAAAGGGATACAATTCGTTTTCTAATAGCTCGTCTAAAGTTTCTTTTAAAACGGGTAATCCTAAATGCGAATCAACATTGGTATTTCCGTGTCCGGGAAAGTGTTTCAGACAGCCTAAAACCCCAACTTCCGACATTCCATTTAAATATTCGATCGAAAAATCAGCGACTTTTTCTTTGTTTTCACCGAAAGAACGATAGCCAATAACGGGATTATTTGGATTGTTGTTGATGTCTGCCAAAGGCGATAAATTATACTGAATTCCGGCTGCTTTTAAATCTAATCCAATTTGTTTTCCGACTTCGTACACCAGATTTGATTTATTTGCAGGCAAAGCGCCAAGTGTAATCGCGTACGGATATTGCGGTGTTTTTTCAATTCGCATTGCCAAACCCCATTCTGCATCAATGCTTATTAAAAGAGGAGTAGAAGCAGACTTTTGATAACGAACAATAAGAGCTTTGATTTTTTCGTAGCTGTCATCATTAAAGACCACTTTTTTCTTGCTTTCATAATTCGTTGCAGCGCTCGCACGACTGTGGAAGAAAGTGAGTCCGCCAATGTTGTGTTCTTTGATCAAACGTTCTGTTTCCTGAATATTTTCTTCGGTATCGTTGATGAAAACTGCAGGAAAAAAGAATTGTCCCACTTTTTGTCGTAATGCTTGAGCTGTCATTTTCATTATTATAAAGTCTTTTTCATACAAACGCTGTTATCCATCTTTTCGTAAGGCGGATAATTTGGAATTATGGTATAATTTAATTTTTGATATAGGTTAATCGCTTCGGGCTGGTTTTTTCCCGTTTCGAGAATCGTGTATTTGTAACCAACTTCTTTTGCCCAGATTTCCAACTCTTTTAAAACGGCAGAAGCTATTCCTTTTTTTCTAAAATCAGGATGCACATACATTCGTTTGATTTCGGTTGTGCCGCTTTCTTTTTCGCGAAAAGCACCGCAGCCAACAGGAATATCATTTTCATAATAAACCAGAACATGTTTGATCTTATCCGTTTTATTATATTGATTGTAAAACGCATGATCTTCGCCGTCTCTAATCGATAAATCCTGATCTAATAAAACAACCAGATTTATAAAATCAATATCGTCTGAATTTGTTCGTTTTGTGGTCATTATGTTTTTATTCCTTCTTGTTTTTTAAATGAAAATTGAAGTTCGATTTTATTCATAACCTTTTCCTGTAAACCAATCGTAATTCTGAATATTTTTATATTCGGCTGGTACTGAATTTAGTTTTTTGATATTTTTATTGTTTTTGGTATAAGCTCTTTTTTTTGAGATAATTATTTTTCCGGTCTTTTTATCTTCTTTATCAGTTTCATAGTAAACATATTCTAAAGTATCAACGGCTTCACCATTCCATTTATATTTATAAATCGAAGTATATCCGGGATGACCATATTCAATACCTCTTATTATTTTTTCATTCGGAGAAAAAGTTGGATTGATAAATTCAAAGCTTTTTGAAAATGTCTTTTTATCGTTTCTCAGCAAATAAATATCGCTGAATGCTTTTAAGCAGCACCCGTTTGCGCCATACCAATTTAAGACGAAATCTTTTAATCCATCACCATTAATGTCTTGAATAGTGTCTTTTTGATAAGTCAGTTTCCATTGTTGGTGAGAAACTGCCTTTTCAAATTTACTGTCAACTTTTGAGTAGATATCTATATATAAATCATCTATATCATCTGCATGTCTGCGGATAATTAAGTGAGGATAATCTTTTGTGAAATGATTATCAAGATCTAATTCTACCTCAATATTAGAAGAAGTTTTATAGTTTTTTTGAAATTTGTTTTTACCTATGTTTTGTTCAGCAATTCGCAATGCATCAGATAAAACGCGATCTAATTTTAAACTATCTAACTTTTCATCTTTTTCAATTTCAGCTCTTTTTTCTAACCGCTCTTTTTCTCTTTGCTCAAATGTTTTTGTAACAGTTTGGTTTTTATCAAGCAGTTTATTTTTCTTTTCATTAGATTGTCCACAAGATAATAATAGCATCATCAATAATACTGTTATATAAATCTGTGTTTTCATATTTAGCTGTAGATTTGGATATTTTACTTCAATTTTGCTTTCCTTTGTTTAGCTATTTGCTTCTTGGTTTCAATTGCTTTTTCTAAGCGATTTTTAAAACGGAAAAGTTTTGGCAGTCCTTCAATTCGGTCTTCAATCGTGATTTCTTCGTAAACGATAATGGCTTTTTCTAATACACGAATTTCATTATCGAGATCATTTTGGTTTTTGTAGATCGTTGCCAATCTATCGTAGGGATGATTTCCTTTAAAGCTTTCTGCGACATTTTCTTCATACAATTCAATTGCTTTTTCAAGATTTCCGGTTTTTTCGAACTCAGCTCCTTTCAAGTTTCGTTCGGCCTGCAAATTTTCATTGATTTCCATATGTAAGAGTTTGATTTGGGTTTAAACTGCTTCAGATTTTTTCCCAAAATCTTTCGGGAAAATTAAAAATCTCGATAAAATAATTCCTGGGATTGTGGAAATGAAAACCCAAATAAAGAAGTTTCCATATCCTAAATAATTTTGAATATATCCACTGGCCATTCCTGGCAGCATCATTCCCATTGCCATAAAACCGGTTGCAAGTGCGTAATGAGCTGTTTTAGATTCGCCTTCTGCAACATAAATCAAATACATCATGAAAGCAGCAAAACCAAAACCGTAGCCAAATTGTTCAACTATAACAACTGCGTAAATGTAATAAATAGAAGCGGGATGAAAGTGAGCCAGCAAAACAAAACCGATAATAGGTAAATGCATAATTAAAATCATTGGAAGCATCCATTTCGTTAAGCCTTGTTTAGAAATCGCAATTCCGCCCAGAATTCCTCCTAGAGTTAATGCAATTAGGCCGAAGGTTCCGTAAATTAACCCTATGTCTTCAGTTGTAAGGCCCATACCGCCTTTTTCATTTGTTTTCTGATTTCCATTACTCGCGATCAACTCGTTTATAAAAGTAATTCTAGCACTGTTGGCGCTTTCGTATTCTTTTTTATCCTTTATAAGTTTCTTATCTTTTGATGTTACTTCTTCTAACAATTTTTCGCCTTTAAAAGTTTCAACAAGAATAGGAAGTTTAGCATATAGGTATTTTAGTTCCGAGCCTGAAAGTTTTTCATTTTTTTTGACCTTTGAATTGTAAATATCCAATGCTTTTGCCTGATCTGTATTTGTAGTTGTTTCGGCAAGTTCGTATTTAATAGGATCTATTAAAAAAGGGGTTAGCATTTTAATAAGCTGCGATTCACCCAATCGAAATAAAAGAATAAATGACAGAATGATGAAAATTTGCTTTTTCTTGAAGAAACTGGCAAATACAGTTGCAAAATTTTGTTTGTTGGTTTCGGCAGGTTTGTCGCCAGCATTTATTTCTGTTTTCGGAGTTGCAAAAAAATTATAAAGCGTTATAAAACACATCAATAAACCAACAAAGATCATTGTGTAGGACCAAGCTTTCGTATTATCACTATATTTCTGTTCCAAATAACCTGCAAAAAGAACTATTAATCCGTTTCCTGCAAGCATTGAAAGTCTATAGAAAGTACTTCTGATTCCGATAAAAAAAGATTGCTTGTCTTCAGGTAAAACCAATAAATAAAAGCCGTCACTGGCAATATCGTTAGAAGCCGAAGCAAAGGCAGCAACCCAAAATATAGCTAGAGTCATAAAGAAAAATCCATTGAGCGGAATTGTAAATCCGACTAGTAAAAAGGCAATCGAAATTAACAACTGCATCGATAAAAACCATTTTCTTTTGGTTCCGGTTAACTCAATAAAGGGGCTCCACAAAGGTTTAATTACCCAAGGCAGATATAATAAACTGGTGTAGACTCCAATATCTTCGTTTGTAATTCCTAGATTTTTATACATAATTACCGAAACTGAAATAATCACGGCATAAGGCAGCCCAGAAGCAAAGTTAAGAAGCGGAATCCAAAACCACGGTTTATTATCTATTTTCATTTGGTTGTGCTGGTATATAGTTTTTAAATGGTTTTTTTAGATCTATTGCTGTTGGTGTGCTTTCGTTGGCATAATAATCAATAAAAGTTATTGCACAGGCTTTGAAAAGATTTAGTTTTCCTGCAGCAATAGAGAACGTAATTTGTCCGTCAACTTCTTTTACGGTAACTTTTTCAATAATTTTTGTAGCGTCGTTAACATCGATTTTTGAAACATGATCGCCTCCGTAAACTACCATGTAACGAACTTTGGTGTTCAGCGGACTTTTAAATGTAAAATTATATCGGATGCTGTCTTTATTGTACTCTATCAATTTTGGCGTATCAATAATAACGTGTCGTAAATTAGGAACAGCAGCTGGAAGCGCTGGATATTTATATTGATTTTCTTCTAAATGACGGACTACGTCAAAGTTTTTCCCCATAAACCATTTTGAGCTGAAATAAGCACTTCCAGAAACGTTTTTAAAACTTCTTGCAAAGTCAATCTGTGTTGGAATTTCAGTCATAAAATTCCAGTTTTTATCTCCATCACCTCTAATTTTATAAGAAGCATGCCCAATATAAACGGCAGTATTATTAGAGTTCTCTGCCCACCATTTTACCAATTTAGAATAAGATGCTCTAGGATTGTTCATACTCCAATACAATTGAGGCAGAATATAATCGATCCATTTTTGGTCCATCCACAACATAGGATCTGCATATAAATCGTCATAATTGGATGTCGACTGTGTTTCAGAACCTCTTGGATCTTGTGATTTATTTCGCCAAACTCCAAACGGACTAATTCCGAATTGAACCCAAGGTTTGCTTTCTTTTATAGTTGTGGAAATGGTGTGTACAAAGTTGCTCACATTCGCACGGCGCCAATCGGCAAGATTTAAACCTGCACCGTATTTTCTGTAGGAAGCGGTATCATTAAAAACTTTTCCAGGAACAGCATATGGATAGAAATAATCATCAAAATGAATGGCATCAATATCATATTTGTCTACAACCTCTTTCACTACTTTTGTTAAATGTGCCTGAACTTCTGGCAGAGCAGGGTCATAGTACATTTTTCCGCCATATTCAATCATCCATTCTGGATGTTTAAAAATATCGTGATTGGGACTTAAAAGGTTTTTATTTAAATCGAAAGTAGCGCGGTATGGGTTCAGCCAAGCGTGAAACTCAAAACCTCTGGCATGTGCCTGTTCGATCATCCATGCTAATGTATCATAATAGGGGTTTGGCGCAATACCTTCTTTCCCTGTTAAAAAACGAGACCAAGGTGCAAATTCAGAAGGATAGATGGCATCACCAACACTTCTAACCTGAACAATTACGGCATTGTAATTTAGTTTTTTATAAGCCTCTAAAATTTCAAGATAATCAGCTTTTTCTTTCTCTACGTTATCTATACTTGTTTTTGGCCAGTCGATATTTACAACGGTTGCAATCCAGACACCTCTAAATTCGTTTTTAGGATGCATTGATTTTTCCTGCGCTTGAGAAATCGTTGAAAAAAGAAATATAAATAAGATTGAGAATATTAAATACTGATTTTTATGCATTTCAATGTTTTTTAACAGAAACCAAAAATAGTTTTTTTAGATGATATAAGAAATTTAAATTTTGCAATAATAATTATGGTTTTTCTTAGAAAATTAAACTTTAAAAATCAGCTTGTTTTTGTAAAAATACCACAATACAATACTCCATAATAAAATGTAAATTATAGAATAAGTTAAGGACGAAAGCAGCTGATTTTCAAACAGCGGACTAATCCAAAAATTATAAGCATAATCTCTAACGTTTATTTTGTCTGAAATATTTTCAGGGTCTTGAATTTTAATCATCGTTAAGGCACGCGGCAAAATTCCAGAAACGAAAAATACAATCATCGGATTTACACCCCAAGTCAATAAAAATGGGGTCCATTTTTTAGAACCTCGAACATCTATTATGTAATAAATTACTGAAAGCAATAATAAGGCCAAACCCGCGGTGAATAAAACATAAGAACTTGTCCAAAGCGATTTGTTGATTGGGAAAACCAATGACCATAACAAACCAATAAGAATTAGTACTAAACTAATTCCTGCCATTATTTTATTTATTTTAATTTTTGGCATTGGCTGGATTAAAAGCTGTCCGATTAATAAACCAATTAAACCATTCCCAATTACAGGTAAAGTACTCAATAATCCTTCGGGATCCCAAGTTTTGGTTTCGATATACATATGATTTTCAAGCAGAACACTGTCTAGCCAAGAAGCTAAATTTGTACCGGCTTCTAAATTTGGATATCCTACGTCAGGAACAGGAATAAGCGTCATTAATGCCCAATAACCTAATAGAATCGAAGCGCTTAGAATTGCTTGTGTTTTTATATTTGTTTTGAGATAAATCAAAGAAACAAAAAAGTAAACAATTCCAATTCGTTGTAAAACGCCAAAGATTCTAATTTTAGCAAAATTCTCATGTCCGCTGTAAGCGAGACCAATTAGAATGACAAAAATAAGTACCGCAAGAATGGTTTTTGTTTTGAGATTGAAATCGCCAATTAAGGCATAACCAACACAGAAAGTGAAAAATAAACGAATGCACAAAAGTGTAATCCCGGGCTGTAAACCCATAAAATGAATCGAATAGAAATAACTTAAAAAGAGTCCTAAACAGAAAATACGTAAAGATCGCGTTATAATTTTAGTGACATTTTCAGCATTGTCTTTTTTAATCGGCATTGCCAATGGAACTGCGATTCCCACAATAAAAATAAAAAACGGAAATACTAAATCGGCCAGCGTACAGCCGTTCCATTTGGCGTGATCTAATATAGGGTAAACGTAACTCCAGCTTCCGGGATTGTTTACTAAAGTCATTAATAAAACAGTCAGTCCTCTTAAAACATCAACTGAAATAATGCGGTCTTTCATTTTTGGTGGTTTTGTGGTTAGATTGGGTTTGGGGTATTTTAATCGGGCATTGAAATTTTCCCCATAGTTACCGATGGGATTTTTACAGAATTGAATTTGAAATCTCCTCCGGCAACAGTTTCGTTCGCTAAAATGGCAAATAGAATTGCTTCTTTTGCATCACTATTAATTCCCAAATCATTGCTTTTGAAAAAGGAACACGGCAATAATTCTTTCAGCCATTGCACTAATAAAGGATTATTAGCGCCTCCGCCAGACATGTAGATTTTAAAATCTTCTATTTTGTATTCGGTTTTTTGGATGGTAGATTGAATAGCTTCTGCAATAGTTTCTGCAGTAAAACGGGTTAAAGTGGCTAATAAGTCTGGTGCTAAAATATCAGTAAGATTACTTTTGGAAAGTGCTAATTCAACATATTCCGCATTAAATAATTCCTGACCAATTGTTTTCGGAAATCCTTTTTTGAAAAAAGCATTGTCTTTCAGATTTTCTAATAAAATTTGATTTACCGTTCCTTGTTTTGCTATTTCGGCATCTTTATCGTAACTCTTATCAAAGAAATATTTTTTTACAAAAAGATCAATTAAAGTATTTCCAGTTCCTGTATCGGTTACAAAAGTATCTTCGGTTTTTATGGCAGCGGGTAAATAAGTAAAGTTGGCAATACCGCCAATATTCAGCATAATTCTGTTTTCGCCTTCTTTTCCAAATAAAAAATAGTCGCCGTAAACCGCCAATGGCGCGCCTTCGCCTCCTGCAGCAACATGTTTCTGCCTAAAATCTGATAACGTAATAATTCCTGTTTTAACCGCAATATGATCGCCGTCACCTATTTGCAAAGTAGCATTTGGAAATTTCTCCTGCTGATGCAAAAATTTTGGTGCATGCAAAACAGTTTGTCCATGAGAAGCAATTAAATCAACTTCAGCGGCAAGAATATTCCATTTTTTTAAAGTGTCATTTACCATTCCAGCATGAAGTAAACCAATCCACTCGTTGAGCAAAGCTAAGTGTTGGAATTCGATGTTTTTTTGTGCAAAAACTTTACGAATCTCCGTTTTAATTTCTTCTGAATAACTAACGGTCTCAAACTGAATAAGATTTACATTCGTATTCACACCAGAACCCGAAATTTCGCATAATGCAATATCAAGTCCGTCGAGAGAAGTTCCCGACATGAGTCCGATGATGCGTTTGGTTTCTTTTTGGGCAATTCGATAAAGTGCCTTAATATTTTTGTTCATAAAAATTCATTTAAAATGCAGCTAAAGTTAAACAGTTGGGAGCATTAATTTAACACATAGAAGCATAGATTTAGGACGCGAAAAAAGGCGTTACACTTGTTTTAAACAAACATAGTTGCTATGTGCTAGAAACTAGTTTCTTTTGGTAATCTTTTTTTCAAAAATAAAACCTGTGTCTCTATGTGTTTAAAACAGTTAACGAAACAAAGTTATTTTATAATAGATTCATAAATTATTTTCTGAATATCTTCTCTAATTTTTTCTTTGGCTAATTTATTGCCTTCCTCGCCAATTTCGGGATAAGTTCTGTTTGATAAAAAGACATATACAGTTTCGTTTTCAGGATCAACCCAAGCCATATTTCCGGTAAAACCAGTATGTCCAAAACTTGAAGCAGAGGCACATTGACAAGTTGGGCCGTCTTTTCCTAATCTTTTATCAAAACCTAAACCTCTTTCTACCCCTTGAGCACAGTAAAAACAAGTATTGAAAGTGTCAAAAGTGGCTTCAGAAAAATACCTTTCACCTCCGTAACTTCCTTTTTGAAGAAAAAGCTGCATCATTTTAGCTACATCCATCGCATTTGAAAATATTCCCGCATGACCCGCAACACCGCCTTCCATTGCGGCAGCCATATCGTGTACATAACCTTGTATGAGTTGATGTCTGAAATAATTATCGATTTCTGTCGGCGCAATTTCTTTTTTGTCAAATTTCAACAACGGATTATAAGTCGTATAATTCATTCCGATGGAGTTGAAAAAGTTTTTCTGACTAAGATTTTCTAAGTTTTGATGCGTTGCTCTTTCCAAATATTCCTTTAAAATGATAAAAGTAAAATCGCTGTATTTGTATTCTTTTTTAAGAGAAACAGGAGAGTCGGCGATGAATTTCATGATCGTATCGTGATAATCATTTCGAATAAAAAGACTGTCGGCAACTTTTGTCGTGAAATTTTTCTCTGGAATTTTTCTGTAATACTTCTCCAGCGGAAAACTTTTTGCATCAATTGTAGATTTATAAAACGGACTCCACGCAATAAGTCCGGCGTAATGATTTAATAAATCTTTAAACGAAATATCCTTTTTGTTCGATTTCGCAAACAACGGCAGCATCGTTCCGAGTTTGGTTTCTAATGTAACTTTATTTTTATCGTATTGCTGCATCACGTTTGGAAGCGTAGAAATCATTTTTGAAATCGAAGCCACATCGTACAAATCAGTATTAGAAACTTTTACGTCTTTATTATAGGTATGATATCCATAGGATTTCTGAAAAACAACATTGCCTTTTCTCGCAACCAAAACCTGCATTCCGGGAGCCATTTTTCCATCAATTGCTTTTTGGGCAACGGCATCTATTTTAGAAAGAATTGCCGAACTCATTCCCATATTTTCGGGTGTTTCAAAACCTAGACGATCGATTTTTTCAGTATCAATTCCGTCATTTACTTTGAAATTTTCATTGATCGAAACAGGTAATTTTCCTTTAGCACTTTTTGCTCCAAATAAAATTTCGGCAGCAACAATTTGAGAAATATTTGAATTTTGATACGAAATCACCAATCCTTCAATGGCATCAAAATTCTGAATAGGAAGAAGTGTGTAAGGTTTTGCAAAAATGTCTAAAATCACTTTATTATTTTCGGCTATTTTGTTTAGAAAAAACAATTCGTTTGCACTGAAATCTTGTTTCTCCCACGCTTTATTTACTTTGTGATAACTCACAATTACCAAATCGTATTTTTTCAATGCTGCGTTTAAAGAATCAACATTGGTATTTGAAACTTCAGTGATTGTGGTGTACTTTTTTAAAGTAGTGATGAAAGTACTATTTACATCTTCTCCCAATTTTACATAAGCAATTTTCTGCTCCAGATCTTTTATTGGAAGAATGTCTTTTTCATTTTTTAAAACCGTAGCTGCGTTTTCGAATAAAGTATATTGAAGCGCATCTTTATCTGGGCTGGTTAGGTCTTTTTGTAAATTCTTTAGCTCAATTGGTTTGTATTTATTTAAACCTGCTTTGAATTTATAATGAAGAATTTTTTTAACCGAATGCGCCAGACGCTCTTCTGTAATTTTTCCTGCAGCATAAAAAGTTTTTAATTTTTCTAAAGCCGCTGGGACATCATCTGGGCAGAGAAAAATATCATTTCCAGCTTCTAAAACTGCTAATTCTAAATCGCCGACACCTTTAAAATTACTCGCGCCTTTCATGCCCAAACCATCCGTAAAAATTAGTCCTTCAAAACCCAATTGTTTTTGAAGAAGTTCGGTAACCACATTATAAGATGCAGAAGAAGGAATATTTTCTCTTGGTTCTAAACTCGGAATATTGAGATGCGCCACCATAACCGAAGCCAGACCTTCATCAAAAAGCTGTTTGTACGGATACAATTCCACTTCGTCCATATGTTCTTTGGTAAACGAAACGGTAGGAAGCGCTTTATGAGAATCGACTGCGGTATCGCCATGACCAGGGAAATGTTTTCCGGTACACAAAACGCCTTGACTCTGAATTCCTTTCATTAATGCCGATGCGCGATTGGCAACGTTTGTTTTGCTTTCGCCGAAAGAACGATTTCCGATAATTGGATTCAGCGGATTGGTATTAATATCTAAAACTGGCGCAAAATTGAAATGAATTCCCATTCTTTTGCATTCGCTTCCCATTTGTCTTCCGACTTTTTCGATTAAAGCTAAATCCTGAATCGCTCCCAAAGTCATGTTCCAAGGATAGGCATAAGTCGAATCTAATCGCATGCTTAATCCCCATTCGGCATCAAGACCAATAAAGAGCGGAATTTTGGCTTTTGCCTGATATTCATTAGTCAATTTCGCCTGACGAACGGGCCCGCCCTGAAAGAAAATCAGACCTCCAACTTTATAATTGGCAACTAATTTCTTTATTGAATTAACATGAACGGAATCCCTATTGGAATAAGCCGAAACAAAAAACAATTGCCCTAGTTTTTCGTCTAAAGTCATTTGGGCGTAAATGCTGTCTGTCCAGTGATTTTCGGCATCAGAATCTTGTAGAAAAGGTTTTTTTTCTGCTTTGTTTTTTGGGATATAAACTTCTTTATTTTCGGTAGAAACAGGCTGATTGGTAACTACTGTAGTTTTGCTTTTTTTCGAAACACCGCAATTGATGATAAAAAAAAGCATAATGGTAAACAGACCTATTTTTATAATAGCATTTTTCATGAAATAGTGTTTGGGCATTTAAAAAGAGATTCTTTCTGTTGTGCGTTTACTGGTGAAATAAATTCCGATATACGTAAACAATCCGTTGATAAGGATTAATTCATTGTCAAAAGTATAACCAAATAATTGTGTCGAATTTTCGCTTAAAAAGTAAGTCAGAATCGGCGAAATAATACAGATTATCGGAATCAATTTGTCGTTTACTAATCTTGATTTTTGTAACAATCCAAAAGCGTACAATCCTAATAATGGACCGTAAGTGTAAGAGGCTGCCCTGAAAATTAAGGCTACAACTGAAGCATCGTTAAACGAATTCAGCACAATAATAACCAGGAAAAGTAATATCGAAAACCCGAAATGCACCCAATGTCTTGTATTTACATTTTTGGTATTTCCTAAATTTTCAGATTTATCCATTCCGAGAAAATCAACGCAAAAAGAAGTTGTCAGCGCTGTCAAAGCAGAATCGGTTGTGGCAAAAGTGGCGGCAATAATTCCTAAAAGAAAAACGAAAGCCGGAACAATTGACAAATGATTTAAAGCAATTTCAGGAAAAAGCAAATCGGTTCTTGGTTTTCCTGTCGCTAAATCTAACGGAATTGCAACGCCATTTCTATCTGCATAGATATACAATAAAGCTCCTAAACTCAAAAATATAATGTTGATTAAAACAAAAATTCCCGTAAAAGTGAACATGTTTTTTTGCGCCTCGCCAATGTTTTTACAGCTTAGATTTTTTTGCATTAAATCCTGATCCAGTCCAACCATTGCAATAGTTACAAACATTCCTCCTAAAATTTGTTTTACAAAGTGGTACTTGCTCGTAAAGAAATCATCGAAGAAAAATATTTTTGAATAATTGCTTTTTTGAATGGTTGAAACGGATTCAAGTACAGTTAAATTTAAACTATCACAAACAAAATAAATGGTAATAAACACGGAACTAACTAAAAAAAACGTCTGTAAAGTATCGGTAATAATAATGGTTTTAAGTCCGCTTCTAAAAGTATATAAAAAGATGAGTGCCAGCGCCAAAAGCACCGTAACAGGAAACGGAATATTGAAATCGTTAAAAACATATCGTTGTAATACAATAACAACCAAATACAATCTAAAAGCCGAACTAATGGTTCTGCTGACTAAAAATATAGAAGCAGCGGTTTTGTAACTGCGAACTCCCATTCTTTGTTCGATATAACTATAAATCGATGTTAGATTCATTCTGTAATAGAGCGGGAGCAGGACTTTTGCAATGATTACAAATCCGATGGCGTTTCCTAAAACGAACTGAAAATATTTGAATTGTTCTCCATTTGGCGAACCCACTTCGCCCGGTACAGAAATAAAAGTTACGCCCGAAAGCGCAGTTCCAATCATACCAAAAGCAACTAAATACCATTTAGAATTTTTATTTGCTTTGAAAAAAGAATCGTTGTCTTGTCCTTTTTTGCTAATTATGTTTGAAATAAAAAGCAAAAGACCAAAGTAAACAAAGATGAAAATGAGAATGGTAGTAGAAGACATTTTGGTTTTGGTTTAGAAATTAGGTTATTTTTTACTGTTATGATCCAGCAGAACAGCGCGTACACTTTTATGTTTAAGCAGTAATTCTTCGGCGGTATCATAATCAATTGCAAGTTCTTCCATTATCATTTTGATGCCTCTTTTTACCAATTTTTCGTTAGATAACTGCATGTCAACCATTTTGTTACCTTTTACTTTTCCGAGTTTAATCATTACCGAAGTCGAAATCATATTCAAAGTCAGTTTTTGAGCCGTTCCCGCTTTCATTCGCGTACTTCCGGTTAAGAATTCTGGCCCTACAATTAATTCAATCGGATGGTCTGCTTCCTGTGCAATAAGTCCGTTACTGATGCAGGAAATACTTCCCGTTTTAATGTTATGTTCTTTTGCTTTTTTCAATGCACCCAAAACATAAGGCGTATTTCCAGAAGCCGCAATCCCGATAATAAAATCCAGACTTGAAATTTCAAATTTAGCTAAATCTTTCCAAGCTTGTTCGGTGTCGTCTTCTGCATTTTCAACCGCTTTTCTAATAGCAGTATCGCCGCCCGCAATAATCCCGATAATCATGTCGTGCGGAACACCAAAAGTAGGCGGACATTCTGATGCATCTAAAATTCCGATTCGACCAGAAGTTCCCGCGCCGATATAAAATAATCGTCCGCCCAATTGCATTTTTTTTACAATCGCTTTAACGAGTTTTTCAATTTTAGGAATCTGATGTTCAATAATATGCGGTACTTTTTTGTCTTCTGTATTAATGTTCGTCAAAAGCTCTTTCACGCTCATTTGATCCAAATCTTTGTACAAAGATTCTTGTTCCGTTTCAGGGTTTTTATTTTTCATTTTTTCTTTTTTTTTGATTTTTGAAGCCATTTTTTTTTCTAAATTCTGGCTTCGATGTTATGCATTAGTAGTTTCTATTTTATTAAAAAATAGTGTGATTTGGGGAAATTTTAAAGGGGGTAAAATTGTATTTAATAAATCAGATAAGCTTTTCGCATAGTTTGAAAAACCTCTAAATCTTTTTTCCAGCTGTCCCGAATGGCTTTTTCTGAAACGCCGGATTCAATTTGCTGCTGCAATTTTTTTGTTCCTGCCAATTTGGTAAAAAAGGGAATAAAAAATTTAGATTTATCTGTGGTATTTTGGTACGCTTTTAAAAGCCAGCGTAATTCTAGTTTTGTTACTTTTGGTGCGGTAGAAAGATCTTCGCCGTAACATTCTTTTCCGTTGTAAACAGGATCTTTAGCTCCAAAATTTGGTTTTGGCGTAAAAGTAAAACTTGTTTTGGTTAAGTAAGGAGAACCATAAATTTGGAATTGTTTTTCGGTTCCGCGACCGAGGCTCACATTTGTTCCCTCAAACAAACACAAACTGGCATATAAATTAATGGCCTGATCGTTTGGAAGATTTGGCGATGGTTTTACAGGAAGACCGTATGGCATATCTCTTTTATAATTACTGCACGGAATTATAGTCAGTTTACATTGTATTCCGTTTTTCAGCCATTTTTGACCATTAATCATTTGACCGTATTCTCCAATTGTCATTCCGTGTAAAATTGGAATAGGATGCATGCCGACAAAACTGGTAAATTTTTTTTCCAGAATTGGTCCATCGACAATAGAGCCATTTGGGTTCGGACGATCTAAAATTAGTAAGGGAATATTGTTTTCTGCACAGGCTTCCATTACATAATGCAGCGAAGAAATATAAGTATAGAATCTTGCTCCAACATCTTGCAAATCAAAAACTAAAATATCAATTCCTTCTAACTGCTCTTTTTTAGGTTTTCTATTTTCTCCATAAAGAGAAACAATCGAAAGTCCCGTTGTGGCATCTTTTCCATCTACTACATGTTCGCCCGCATCGGCTGTTCCTCTAAAGCCGTGTTCTGGTGCAAAAATAGTCTGAATGTTTATTTTTTTCTCTAATAAAAAATCAACCAAATGTTTTTTATTGGATAAAATTCCAGTCTGATTGGTAACAATGCCAACTTTTTTATCTTTTAATAAAGGAATATATTTTTCGAAATTATCAGCTCCTGTTTTAATTTCATTACTGATACCATTGATTTTATTTGTAATGATTTCCGCTGACGAATTTGCATTCGAAGCATTTGAAACGATCAAAAATAAAATAAAAGTGAATTTTTTTAAGGATTGAAACATAACACAAAAGTTTAAATTACAATTAAAATTACGCTTAATAAAGGACAAAAAACAAAATTGGATAATTAAATCGAACCACTTTAATCAAAAAGTGGTTCGATTTTTAAGCTTATTTATTCGTGATAAAAGTAACAGACGGAGCGTTGGAAGTCGCTGTTGGCAATCCGCCGATAATTCCTCTGCAATAAATCGTATAAACTCTTCCTGCTCTAGGAATAAAAGCAGTACTTGCTGGTGAATTGGCAAGATTGGCAATGGTTGTTCCTGTAGTTGTTCCCGGAACATTTGTTGGAGAACCTGCTACGCGAACCTGCAATTGATACCCTCTTGTATCTTTTGGATCTTGTGGTTCAATAGCAATATATTTTTCGTCTCCACCTTTAAAAGTCACATTTTTATACGTATAAACTTCTTTTGTGGTTATTGGCGTTGCTCCAGCAATTGAGGTTTCTTTAAGTAATCCTAAATCATAACCTGTTGCCGCAGAATTGCTAATTACATTTATAAAACGAATATATGCTTTCGTTGGATCTAAATCGGCAACAGCTAAATCATCATTTAATTGATAAAGAGAATAAACTGCAGGCGTAACAGACGGAGGAGTTGATAAAAGGAAACTCGTGTAATATTTTCCTGTTTCGGTAACAATATTTCCGTCATAAATGGTAACTGCTGGATTTGCGGGCGTTAAAATGCTCAAAGGCTGTGTGCCAGGTTTCATTAAAACATAGTTTATTGGAACAGGAAATTGAGCACCATAACTCATACCCACCTGAACTCCTGTGGTAGAACTTACAGCCGAAATTTTTTCAGTTCCTGTAAAGTAGTTAATTTGAAAATTAGTTCCGTTTGGGCCAACAGCGGCATGAACAAATTTTACGTTAGAAGCATCTGCGATTCCGTCCGTAGTTTGATAAGGCGTTTGGTCGTTCTCGTCGCCGCAGGAAGTAAAAACAAGTACTCCTAAAACGGGAATGATTAACTTTTTAAAATGGTTGAATATATTTTTCATCTAATTCGTTTTTTAATTATAAAAAATTACTGTTTAGAAAACCACATTTCTTCTGTGTGATAATCTACTTTATCAGCTCCAATCGCTTTTAAAGCATCAAAATTCCAAACATATTCTGAGTTAAATCTTGGGCGAACTCTATATGGTAATTTTCCATTGTTATCTACAAATAATCCTCCGTTTGGAGTAAAATTCATTGTTTTGTAAATTTCTGTATCATAATGATATTTACGCAAGTCAGTCCAAGTTTCCAGCATTCCGTAACCAAATAAAGCTACATATTTTTGAAGCATAATCTGGCTGATCGTTAAATCTGCAGCAGCAGGAACAATATTTACATTCGTTAAGAACGCCGTTTTTTCAGCAGCCGTAATTGTTGAGGTAATTGGGAAAGTGGTGCTTACAACCGTATTTGCATTTACAAAATCAATATTAGCGTCAATTGCTTTTCTGTAAGCATCTAAAGCCATTGCTTTGTCGCCTTTAATGAATGCAGCTTCTGCTTTAATAAACTGAATTTCAGAATACGTCATTAAAGGAAAATTTGCTTTATCTCTAAAAAGATATCTTCCTGGAGTTGTAATCGTTCCTGCAGCATACGTTCCGTAAATATTCGGGATTCTGCTTACGTTTGTCGCCACTGTTGAAGCCGTAGTATTTAACGGATTTCCATTAAAAGTATATTTAGACGGATCTGGATTTGCTGCAGATGCTGGCGCTAATTCAGACTGACCTACAGATGGTGCTAAAACTCTAGAAATTCTAGGATCTTTTACGTTTCCAAAAAGAGTTCCGTCCATTGTTCTTACTGCAAAATCAGTTTGACGGTATGTATTGAAATTATTTCTTCCAGGACCGTAAAAGTTGATATCTGCTGCAACTGTTCCGTTGTATCTAATCAACGCGTTATCTGCGTTTGAAGCCAATGATTTATCGCAGTATTCGATAACTTTATCAGCATTGTAAGAAGCTTTATTAATTTGATTGTTTAGGTTTCTAGCCAAAACTCCGTAAGCAAATTTAACCCATTTCGAGCGGTCTCCGCCGTACATTTTATCTCCCGAAGCTGTGTAGGTCTGCGAAACATTTCCGTCTGTACGATCTAAATCGACTAAACCTTCGTTTAATAAACGAACAACTTCAGCATACACTTTTTCCTGAGAAACATAATCAAAAGAAAGGCGTGAAGTGAAAACCTGATCAAAATCGATTAATTCGGAATGATAATCTGTTGCTACCTGCCAAGACCAAGCTCTGATTACTTTTGAAATTCCAGTAATATCATGACGTTGCTCTGCGGTTGCTTTTTCCTGTAATTTCGTTAAGTTTAAACCAATAGCAAAATACGCCATTTTCCAGATTTCACCGCCTGTGTCACTATTTGCTTGATATCCAAAACGATCCCATTCGCTTCCTACAGCGCCAACGGTAGCAATACTGAAATTCTGAATGTATCGTCCTAAACAGCGGTTGTCAAATTGCAGTCCAACAGCCATCTGCTGTTCGATTGGCGGTAATAAAGCTGGTGCAGAAACATCAACAGGAAAACTAGGATTTACGTTTATATCCTCTAAATCGTTGCAAGAAATCATTGTGGTTACAAGACCTAATGCTGCTATATATGTTTTTATATTTTTCATGGTCAATTAATTAAAGTCCGATTTTCAATCCTAAGTTTATTCCTCGTGGCGTAGAAACTACTCCAAAGTCAAAACCTGTTCCTCCAGCACCTCCAGTTGAAGCATTCGTTCCGTTAACCGAAGGATCTGCTCCAGTATAATTGGTGATGATAAACAGATCGGTCATTGTTAAGTATAAAGAAAGATTATTGATGAATGTTTTCTTCAAGATTTCTGAAGGCATTTGATAGCTTAAAGTAATATCTCTCATTCTTAACCAATTGATGTCTTTTTCAATAAAATCAGCATCAATAGCTCCAGTTCTGTAATATTCGTTTTGAACACTTGGTCGTACCGGAATATTATTTTGTGTTGGCGTAGCCGAATTTTCTAAACCGTCTCTCAAAACTCCTTTCACAATTCTCGTTTGATCGCGATCTAAGGTTTTAGTAGACAATCCGTTTTGGTACAAATAGAATTCGGTTGCGTTGTAAATATCACCGCCTTTTCTAATGTCTAATAAGAAAGATAAACTTAGGTTTTTATAGACAAATGTGTTTTGTAAACCAAGCATAAAATCTGGATTTCTGTCTCCAACAATTTTAAAGTTTGGATCTTTTAAAGCAAAACCAGTATTGGGATCAATTAAAGGTTCTCCGGCATTATTTCTCAAATAATCATTTCCAGTTAAAGTCGTTAACGGATTTCCAACGGTTACTCCGCCGCGAACATTTCCGTAAAGCCAAGTATCAGAAACATAATATTCTGAAACCACAGAAGGAAGATTTAGTAATTTAGATTGTGTTTTGCTGAAATTAGCACTTACATTCCAAGAAAAATTGTCTTTTTGAATAGGACTTCCGCTTAAAGTAATCTCTAAACCTTGGTTTTGTAAATCTCCAAAGTTAGCAGAAGTTACCACGAATCCCGTTCCGTAGCTTAAACGCATATTTTTTAGAATTGGATCGATTGTTTTAGTGCTGTAAACTGCAACGTCTAATCCAACTCGGTTTTTAAAGAATTTTAATTCTGTACCCAATTCAAATGATTTACGGAATTCTGGTTTCAAATTCGGATTTGCTCCTGTAACTCCGTAAGCATAACCTCCGTCTGTAGTCAATTGTGGTGTAAAAACTGGTTCAGCAGAATAAGGAGAAGGGATATTAGCGGCTTCCGCATAAGAAGCTCTCAGTTTTCCGTAAGAAAGTATTTCTTTGTCTTTCAATCCGTTTAGGTTTGTGAAAACAAAACTCGTTGAAACAGAAGGATAGAAAAATGGATCTGGTAAAACAGAAGTCCAGTCTTCACGTCCAGTTAAGGTCAAATAAACAATTTTGTCATAATCTAAACTCATCTCAGAAAAGAAACCAATGATTCTGCTTTGGATAATTCTCTCTTGAGATCTTTGCGTTGTAGCGTCTGTATTGTTGATAGAGTAGAAGTTCGGATCAAAAAAACGGCTTCCTGTTGTAGATAAAATTCTATAATCATTATCGTTTACCGAATTACCAACCATCAATTTGGTATTGAATTTTCCGAAAGATTTTTTAGCTGTAACTAATAAAGTCGTGTTTAAATTACTGGTATTAGAATAATAAGATTCGATATAACCCCCAGAAGCAATTCCTGCCGCAGATTCTGGATGAATAGCTCTGTAACCTTGACCAGAATTCACATCCCAGCCCACACGGCCTGTTAAGTTTAACCAAGAAGTTGGGTCGTAAATTAAGCCAACATTGGTAATGAAACGGTTGTTGAAATCCTCAGATAAGTTTTTATTGACATCCCAATATGGATTATCGGTTTCGTTATCCAAAGCACCGCTTGTAATTTTTCTTCTTGTTCCGTCAGGATTTAGATAAACACTTGCATCATCATTTGAAGGCCATGTTAAAAGCGAAAGCAAATATCCTGCGTTTGTTACACCGGGAATCTGTACCGCAGATCCAGCTCCTTTTGCTGCTTTCTGATTATCTGATTTTGTGAAATTAAAAGTAGCTTCTGATCTTAATTTTGAAGATAATTTTGCAGAAGCATTCAAATTAGCGGTCAAACGGCTGTAACCTGTATTGGGAACAACGCCTTCCTGCTCTAAATTAGCAATGGATAAACGGTAAGAAGTAGTTTCTGTACCCGCTTCAAACGAAAGATTATGATTGGTTGAAACTCCGGTTCTAAAGAAGTTTTCTACATTATTATAAAATTTAGTTCCCGGTTCGTAAGCCGTTCCAAATTGTCGTCTGTAATCTGGATTGTTTACACCGTCAGAACCTCTTTGATATACTTTTTGAATTTCGGGAAAACGGTATAAATTGTCAAATCTGGTATTAGTAGAATAGGTAAGTCTTCCAACTCCTTTTTTACCTTTTTTGGTTGTAATTACGATAGCACCATTTCCAGCCTGCATTCCGTAAAGTGCTGCAGCCTCAGGTCCTTTTAGTATTACTACAGATTCAATATCGTCTGGATTGATATCTGCGCCTCTGTTGGTATAATCTTGTGTTCTGTTTGGAGCATTAGAAATCGTTAAACCTTGATCCATTGTTTCGTTGCTCACAGGTAATCCGTCAACTACGTACAAAGGAGAGTTACTGCCGCTAAGCGAATTTACCCCTCTTAACTGAATCGCCGCAGAAGCACCCGGTGCACCAGAAGTACTCGTTACCGTTAAACCCGCCACACGACCTTGTAAAGCCGTTGCAAAGTTCGGACGCTGCGTCTCGGCGATTTCTTTTCCTTTTACTTCCTGAACAGCATATCCTAAAGACGATTTATTTCTCACAATACCCATAGAGCCTACAATGGTAACATTGTTTAGTGTTTGAGCACTTTCTGAAATTACGATTTTAAGATTAACGCCATTCACGATAATTTCTTTGGTGTTAAAACCAATGTACGAAACAAGAAGCACCGCTCCTTGGTTAGCTTTGATCGAAAAGGTTCCGTCAGTTCCCGTTGAGGTTTGATCTTTGGTTCCCTGTACTAAAATGTTTGCGCCTGGCAGTGTGTTCCCGCTGCCATCTGTAACGACACCTTTTACTACATTATTTTGCGAATAACTGGCTAGTATTCCAAAAATGAAAAGTAAAAGAATTAAATGCTTTTTTTTCATAAGGGTTAATTTATGGTTAGAGAAGCGAAATGTATAAAATATTTTTAAAAAACTGCAACTTTATGTCGTATTTTTATTAATTCTATTCAATAATGCATAAAAATGCATTTTTTATTTTGAATTGATTCGAATTCTGCAAATCGTAAAAAGTTTTATTTCGAAGATTTTCAAAAGTGCTTTGTTTTTCTAAATTTGTAGAAAAGAACATCTTATGCTCAAAAAGGAAAGACATCAATTCATAATGAATAAATTGCAGCAAGTCGAAAGAATAAATACAATCGACTTAGCCTTGGAATTGAATATTTCTGAAGATACCATTCGCAGGGATTTTATTGAGCTAAATGATAAAGGCCTAATAAACAAAGTATACGGCGGGGCATTTTTAGTCAAAAACAACCATAAAAATGTGTTTGATATTACTATCGTCAACGAAGACAAGAAAATAAGTGTAGCCAAAAAAGCACTTTCTTTATTGAGTGAAGGACAGGTAATTATCATGAGCGGGGGAACTACAAATTTGACATTCTGCAAACTTATTCCGCTAAATTTTACCGCTACAATTTATACCTACAGCCTTCCAATTGCCATGCAGTTATCGCAGCATCCTAATATCGAATTGATTTTTATTGGAGGAAAATTACAAAAGCAGGCGATGGTAACAGTTGGTATCGATGTGGTACAAATACTTTCTAAAATTAAAGCAGATATTTGTTTTATGGGGGTCAGCAGTATCGATGTAAATCAAGGACTTACCGAAATGGGTTATGAAGTTTCGGTAATCAAAAAAGAGATGATTAAGGCGTCAGATAAGGTAATTGCGCTTTTAACCTCAGAAAAAATGAACATCAAAATGCCACATAAAGTGTGTGATCTGGATAAGCTTTACGCTGTTGTAACCGACCTAAATGTGGCGAGTCCGAAAATCAAGAATTTTGTCGATTCAGGAATTAAAGTATTGTAAAATTGTGTAAAAATGCATTTTTATGCGTTTTTTTAATTATGTGATATTTCTGACAAAAAAACATAAAACATATTTCCTTATTCTATATATTTGTTTCCAAACCAATTAAATTTTTTAAGTTATGATTATAGTTATAATCCTTGTTGTCTTATTAGCAGTAGGCGTATTTATTTACAATTCTCTTATTGAAAGAAGAAATCAGGTTACCAATGCATTTTCAGCGATTGATGTGATGCTGAAAAAACGTTTCGATCTGATTCCGAATTTGGTTGAGGTTGTCAAACAATACACCAATTACGAACAAAGTACCTTAACTAAAATCGTTGAGCTTCGTGCTAAAGCCGGCTCAGGTTCATTAACCGATGCGGAAAAAGCAAGTTTGGATACAGAATTAAGTACGGCAGTAAAAGGTTTATTGGTAACGGTTGAGAACTATCCGGACTTAAAAGCCAATACAAATTTCCTAAACCTGCAGACAACTTGGACAGAAAGCGAAGAACAAATCGCAGCTGCTAGAAGAACTTACAATGCGTCGGTGACGAGTTATAATAATGCTATTATGATGTTTCCAGGGAATTTATTTGCGGGAATGCTAAATTATACTCCAATTGATGTTCTGGCAACTCCAGAAGAAGAACGTAAAAATATTAGTGCAAAAGAACTTTTCAATAATTAATGGATTCAGAAAACACGAATAATACTGCGTTGCAGGAGGTTTTGAATACGTTAGAAATTGACCGAAAAAAAATAGCAGAAACTTATAAAACATGCTATATATTATTTGGTCTTGCGGGGTTGATTGTAGTTATTGGTTTGCTTATTAGGTTTCCAATGTTAGCTTTTTTTGGTGCTTTAGTTCCTGCAATTATTGGAATTGTAATGTATTTTCAAATAGAAGATGAAGCAAAAAAATATAAATTTGCTTATAAAACAAATGTAGTTGCATCGGCATTAAAACAGATTAATGAAACTTTTTCGTTAACACCGCAAAGCGGGCTTCCTGAATATGAGTTTATAAGTTCTGAACTTTTTACAACAGAACCAAATCGCTATAAAACGCAGGATTTAATAAGTGGCAGCGTTGACAAAACTTCTTTTTGGTTTGCCGAGGTTCATGCCGAATACAAAACAGAAACCCGTACCAAAAATGGAACGCGTACCGAATGGTACACTATTTTTAAGGGAATTATTTTTGTCGCCGATTTCAATAAAAACTTTGAAGTGTCGACAGTCGTGCGCCCAAAAGATTTTGGAGATTCTATTGGGGAGTGGTTCTCTAAAAACGTTTTCAGTTTTGGAAACAGCAATTTAGTGCTGTTAGAAAATACAATCTTCGATGATATATTTGTCACCTATTCCAGAAACCAGATTGAAGCGCGATATATTTTAACGCCCGCCATGATGGAAAGAATTTTGGAGTTAAACAAAAAATGCGGCGACACCATTTCGATCTCTTTTATACATTCTAAAATGTATATTGCTTTCCCATTAGGTACCAATTATTTTGAACCACCCATTCATTCGTCACTCTTAGTTCCCGATTTACTTACCGATGATCTTTCGATTGTTGAGTTTATGCAGAATATTGTTCATGAACTGGATTTGAATACTAGAATTTGGGGGAAGAATTAAGGGATTTTGGAATATTTTTTTAAGCCGTTTAATAGATTTTGAGATTTAAAAATCTCAGCAGTTAGATTTTCAGGCAGTTTGTCATTTCGACCGAAGGGAGAAATCGCACTTGCAATTCCACATAGAAAATCTCCAATCTTTGGCGATCCACTAATGAGATTTGCTTCGCCAGTTCGCTATCGCTCGAGTCTCCCTTTGGTTGAAATGACAAGATTGATAGACTTTGTTGTAGAAAAATTTGACAATTTTTATGAAACCGAGTGTCTAGCCCTGATGGAAGCGGCATCCTTTTGCGCCGGGGTTCGGCGTAAAAGATATAGCGGACAGCAGGAAATAGCTTCTAAAAATTCCAAAAATTAAATTCCAAATTCTAAAATTCTTTGATTGTTACAATTTAAATTTAGTTTTCAAAAGCCTTCGACTACGCTCAGGTGACAATTGGGTGAAGTTTCAAATTCCAAATTCCAAGAAGAGAAATTTAAGTTTTTATAAGCCTTGGACTACGCTCAGGGTGACAATTGTGGATTGAGAAAAACCTCTGCACCTTTGAATCTCTGTACCTCTGTACCTTTGGTCCTCTGAACCTCTGAACCTTTGCCACTTTGAACCTCTGCAACTCTAAACCTCCCTCTACTTCAAAACAAACTCATTTTCTTTTAACTTTTTCAAGACTGCGGCGATGATTTTAGAACGGCATTCTGAGTTTTCAGTTGTTGATGCAGTTTTAACCCAATAACGAATATTAAGCTGAATAACACCCGCAGCGGCAACATCGGTAATTACGGCTGCGTTTCCGTGGTCTTTTTCGGTAACGTCTTCGCTGTTTCCAAGAACTTCTTTGACGAGTTCGATAGCGCGGGTATAATCAGAACCGTATTCGAGTCCGACTGTGAAAGTTTGGAGCAGAAATCCTTCGCTGTTGTAGTTAATGAGCGTATTTTTAATTAAAAGTGCGTTTGGAATATAAATAATTTTGGAATCGCTTTTTACTTCGGTATCGCGCAGGTTAAGGTTGATGACTTCCCCTTTTACGCCGTTGCTTTCGATAATATCACCAATAGAAAACGGGCGCTTGAAAGCCAGCAGAATTCCCGCAAGGAAATTTTCGCCAATGTCTTTAAGTGCAAAACCAATTACAAAAGCGGAGATTCCAGCGCCGGCAAGCATACTTTGCGCGATTCCGTCAAGACCGATAATTCGGAACATGATAAGAATCCCAATAATAATAAGAACAGATTTAATTAGTCGGGCAATAAAAGTAGCCAAAAGCCGATCGTGCATTCTTAATTTGAGTCGGTTGCCCGCAAAAATTCCGACACGGCTCGCAATAAACCATGAAACGAGAATAACCAGAACTGCCAGAATAAATTTTGGTGTAAGGTCGACAATGCTATAATAATATCCTTCTAAATGTTTAAAAACGTCTTGCAGAAAATTTTCCATAATATTAGGCTTAAAAAAGTAAAAATTTAAAATTAGAGATTTCAAAAGTGGAACGCTTTACAGGATTCTCTCAGAATCTTATAAAATCTAATACAGTAATCAGATAAAATCACAAATTATATCAATTTAACCTGCTATATTTTTATATTTGCTGTCTGAGTTTTTCAGAAAAATATTTTTATAAAAAGCACCATTTCATGTTGACCCAATCTCATTTAGAGCAATTAGCTGCAGCGCTCGAAGGCACACTTTTATACGATGATCTTCATAAAACACTTTATTCTACAGATGCATCGGTATATCGGATTCGGCCAAATGCGGTGGCTTTGCCTAAAACGGTTGAAGATATCAGCAAATTAATTCGCTTTGCTGCAGCGCATAATATTTCGGTTACGCCAAGAACTGCGGGAACTTCTTTGGCAGGACAAGCGGTAGGAGACGGACTTGTGGTTGATGTGTCGAAACATTTTACCAAAATCGTTGCTTTTGATGCCGAAAAGAAAACCGTTACGGTACAGCCTGGAGTAATTCGCGATGAACTGAATTTATTTTTAAAACCTCATGGTGTATTTTTTGCACCTATTACATCGACTTCAAACCGTTGTATGATGGGCGGAATGGTGGGAAACAATTCTTCTGGAACCACTTCGATTCGTTATGGTGTTACGCGCGACAAAATTGTGGAGATTAAAGCCATTTTAAGTGATGGTTCTGAAGTAGCTTTCGGCGAATTGACTTCGGCGGCATTTATCGAAAAAACCAAAGGCGATTCATTAGAAAATAAAATTTACAAAAGCATTTACGAAGAGCTTTCGGTAAAAGCGATTCAGGACGAAATTGTAAAAGAGTTTCCGAAACCAGAAATTCACAGAAGAAATACAGGTTACGCGGTTGATATTCTGCTAAAATCAGAGTTATTTGGCGGAACAGAACCGACAATTAACTTAGGAAGGTTGCTTTGCGGCAGTGAAGGAACTTTGGCCTTTACAACAGAAGTTACTTTAAAAGTAGACGACTTGCCACCGGCGCATAATATTATGGTTGTGGGGCATTATCATACAATTCAGGAATCTTTGGAATCTGTTGTCGTGGCGATGAAACATCATTTGTATACTTGCGAAATGATCGACGACACGATTTTGGATTGTACTAAAACGAATCGCGAACACATTAAAAACCGTTTCTTTTTAGAAGGCGAACCTAAAGCGATTATGCTGTTTGAAGTAGCTTCTCATACTTTAGAAGATGCAGAACTGCAAGCCAATGCTTTAATTGCCGATTTAGAAAAACACAATTTTGGTTACGCCCGTGTAAAAATTTACGGAGCAGATATCGATAAAGCCAATGAACTTAGAAAAGCCGGATTGGGACTTTTAGGAAGTATTGTAGGCGACAACAAAGCAGCCGATTCTATTGAGGATACAGCGGTTGAATTGAGTGATTTACCCGCTTATATTGCAGAGTTTTCTGCAATGATGTTAAGTCACGGACAAGAAGCGATTTACTACGCGCATGCAGGAGCAGGAGAATTACACTTGCGTCCGGTTTTGAATTTAAAGAAAACAGAAGATTTAAAATTATTTAGAACCATTGCAACAGATGTTGCGATTTTGGTTAAAAAATATAGAGGTTCATTAAGCGGCGAACACGGCGACGGAATTGTACGCGGGGAGTTTATTCCGTTTATGATTGGCGAAAAGAATTACGAATTGCTGAAAAGAATCAAATTGGCATTTGACCCGAATTCGGTTTTGAATATCGGGAAGATTGTCAATGCCTTGAAAATGGATGAAAATCATCGTGTGGTTTCGGGCAGGGTAGAACCAGATATTAAAACCTTTCAGGATTTCTCCGATAGTTTAGGAATTTTACGCGCTGCCGAAAAATGCAATGGTTCTGGCGACTGCCGAAAAATGCCATCGGCGGGAGGAGCGATGTGTCCGAGTTATCGTGCGACCAGAAATGAAAAAGAAACGACTCGTGCACGTGCAAACGCTTTACGAGAATATTTGACCTATTCTGAAAAAGAGAACAAATTTGACCAAAAAGAATTATACGAAGTTTTTGAGTTGTGTGTAAGCTGTAAAGCCTGCGCCAGCGAATGTCCGAGTAATGTGGATGTGGCAACTCTAAAAGCGGAATTTTTATACCAATACCAAAAAGCAAACGGATTCTCGACCCGAAGTAAAATTTTTGCCAATAACGCAAAATTGAATAAAATGGGAAGTTTGTTTCCGTCGCTTACGAATTTTATTTCGAATCAGTCGCTTGTTAAAAAATCAATGGGAATTGCACCAGAACGACAAGTGCCGCTTTTAGCGAAAAAGACTTTCAGAAAATGGTATGAAAACAATAAACCTGCATCCAAAAATTTCCCAAACGGACAATTGTATTTATTTGTAGATGAATTTACGAATTACTACGATGTCAATATCGGAATCGATGCTTTTGAATTATTAACGAAATTAGGTTACGAAGTTTTAATCGTTAATCACGAAGAAAGCGGAAGAACATATTTATCCAAAGGATTTTTGGAAGAAGCGAAAAAGATAACCGATATCAATGTCAACATTTTTAAAGCTCTAATTTCGAGTAACACGCCTTTAATTGGAATTGAACCTTCGGCGATTTTGACTTTTAGGGATGAATATCTGCGTTTGGCATCGGACAAAGAAAATGCAGAAAGAATTTCGCAAAACGCTTTTACTATCGAAGAATTTTTCAAAAAAGAAATTATCGACGGAAAAATAACGCTCGATTCCTTTTCAGAAGAAACGAAAGAAATCAAAATTCACGGACATTGTCATCAGAAATCATTGAGTTCTGTTGAAGCGACTTTTGCGATGCTGAATCTGCCTAAAAATAATACGGTGACTATTTACAATTCGGGCTGCTGCGGAATGGCGGGATCTTTTGGATACGAAAAAGAACATTATAAAGTGAGCATGCAGATGGGAGAAGATACACTTTTCCCAAAAGTACGTAACACTGCTGAAAACGTAAAAATCGCCGCTGCAGGAACAAGCTGTCGTCATCAAATTTATGATGGAACAAAACGTGAGGCGCAGCATCCTGTTAGTATTTTGAGGAATTGCTTGAAATGACAAATGGCAAACGGATAACGCGTATTTGAACGGATTGACGCAGATTTTTATTTTTTTTCACGCAGATTTAAAAAGATTTAAGCAGATATGCGCAGATTATTTAATAAAAAATCTAAAAATTAAATCTGCTAAAATTTGCTAAAATCTGCTAAAATCTGCGTGAAAAAATTATCCACAGATTACAAAATACATAAAAAAATCTGCGTCAATCCGTTCAAATCCGTGTCATCTGCGTGCTAAAAATTACAACAAGACTTTTTTTCCGGTTTCTGCTGCTTTATAAATGGCATTAATAACTTTAATGTCTTTTAATCCTTCTTCTCCGGTAATATGATTTGGCAGTTTTTTATTTTCTAATAATAATTTTGCAATTTCATCCATTTGCGTTTGCTGTTGATTTATTACAGGAAATTTCAGAATACCTTTAGATGTCTTTCCTTCAAAAGGACCGTAACTCAAAGCCGGACTTAACTCAAAGAAACCTTCATCTGCGGAAGCGTAAAATCGGTCGATATTAAAATTAACAGACGTAGTGCAATTGGATACGGCTCCGCTCGGAAATTCCATTTGCCAGGATATGCTTTCCTCTGTTTCTGAAAAAATCTGTTTGTTATAAACTTTTCCAAATTGCGCCGTAACAGCAATTGGTTCTTCTGCTAAAACATATCGGCTAGCCTGAATACAATAAACTCCTAAGTCCATTAAGGGCCCGCCTCCTGATAATTTTTTATTGAGCCTCCATTCATTTCGATCGTTAAAATTGACAGTAGCTTTTGTATCAAGAGGATCATGTATTTTATAACCCAAAGAAGCTTGGATAAAACGCACTTGTCCAAAAACTTTTTCTTGCCCCAATCGTTTTATTTCTAGATGTGTAGGTTCGTAATGCAAGCGGTAACCTATTGCTAACTGTACATTGTTATCCGTGCAGACTTTTATCATTTCCTCACAATCTTGTACAGAAATTGCCATTGGTTTTTCGGTTATAACATGCTTTCCTGCTTTTGCAGCACGGATAGTAAATTCTTTATGAAGTCCGTTTGGCGTTACAACATACACTAAGTCAATGTCTTTGTTTTTTATAATTTCATCGAAGTTCTCGTAATTGTAAATGTTGTTCTCAGGAATATTATATTTCTTTTTCCATTTTTCAGCTTTTGAAGGAGTGCCCGTAACGATACCGGCAAGATGGCAATATTCAGAAACCTGAATTCCCTCTGCTAACATGGAGGCGTAATTTCCGAGACCGCAAAGTACGATATTTAATTTTTTTCCAGTATAAGGCGTTTTATCCGTTTCCGGCGCAGATAAAAAGGAAGGAAGAGCAGTTACAATGACTGATGCTCCAACGCCAATCCCAAATTTGTTCACAAATGATCTTCTTGAAATTTTTTCCATATAATTTATCTTTTAAGTTAAATATCAATTTATTAGTAAGCTCTTTTTTATAAATGTTACATTTGTGTTTGATTTTATTTGATTTATAATATTTTTTTGTTTCTTCAGATTTTTCAGATTAAGCAGATTACTTTTAATGAATAAATTTGTGATAATCTTTTAATCTGTGGCAAAAAAATCTGCTTAATCTGCCAAATCTGCGAGAAAAATTTAGTTTCAGAATAAAGGATTTTTTTTGTTTCCCGCAGATTCAGCAGATCTAGCAGATAACTTTTAATGAATAAATCTCTGTTAAACTTCTTAATCTACAACAAGAGAAAATCTGCTCAATCTGCCAAATCTGCTAGAAAAAATTTAGTTGTAGATTAAAGGATTATTTTTTTATTTTCCGCAGATTCAGCAGATCTAGCGGATTACTTTTAATGAATAAATCTGTGTTAAACTTCTTAATCTGCAACAAGAGAAAATCTGCTCAATCTGCCAAATCTGCGAGAAAAATTTAGTTGCAGATTAAAGGATTATTTTTTTGTTTTCCGCAGATTCAGCAGATCTAGTAGATTACTTTTTAATGAATAAATCTGTGATAATCTTTTAATCTGTGGCAAAAATCTCCTCAATCTGCCAAATCTGCGAGAAAAATTTAGTTTCAGAAGAAAGGATTTTTTTTTGTTTCCCGCAGATTCAGCAGATCTAGCAGATAACTTTTAGTGAGTAAATCTCTGTTAAACTTCTTAATCTGCAACAAGAGAAAATCTGCTCAATCTGCCAAATCTGCGAGAAAAATTTTAGCCTCAGATTAATAGATTAAAAAAACGTTGTGTCTTAGTGTCTTTGCGGCAAATAAAAAAAATCGAAAAATTCGTGGCAAAAAATAATTCACAATAAAACAAAATGGTTTTATATATTTGAAATCAGGATAATTTTTGCATTATTTGCAAAATAAAACCATAAAGTCCGAATTAAATTAATTTACAATACCGAATTATATATGGCATTTTCAAGTTTATTCCGAAAGAAAACAGTACAGGATATTCTGAAGCAGGTTGCTCAGAACGAAACAGACGGTCATAATGCTTTAGGAAAACATTTGACAACTAGAGATTTAACTGCATTCGGAATAGCGGCAATTGTTGGAGCGGGAATTTTTAGCACCATCGGAAAAGCCAGCGCAGACGGCGGACCAGCTGTTATTTTCTTATTCCTTTTTACAGCTTTAGCTTGTAGTTTTGCTGCTTTTGCTTACGCCGAATTTGCTTCGATGGTTCCAGTTTCAGGGAGCGCTTATACGTATTCTTATGTGGCTTTTGGAGAATTAATTGCTTGGATAATTGGCTGGGCATTGATTATGGAATATGCCGTAGGAAATATAACCGTTGCCATATCGTGGAGTGATTATTTTACGGGACTGCTCCAGAGTGGCGGTATTCATCTTCCACAATGGATTCAGATGGATTATTTAACCGCTTCCAACGGATTTAACGATGCCGAAGCTTTAATGCGCGGCGGAAAATCATTCGAAAATTTAAGTACAGCACTGCAATCTGCTCATACGGCTTGGACAACTGCACCAACTATAGGATCTTTCCATTTTGTTACTGATTTACCAGCATTATTTATCATTATTTTGATTACCGCTTTGGTTTACAGAGGAATGAAAGAATCTCGTAACGCGAGTAACTTAATGGTAGTTGTAAAACTTTGCGTAGTACTTTTAGTAATTGCAGTTGGTGTATTTTATGTCGATACTGCAAATTGGGATCCGTTTGCTCCAAATGGAGTTGGAGGGGTTTTAAAAGGAGTTTCTGCCGTATTCTTTGCTTATATTGGTTTTGATGCCATCTCGACAACTGCCGAAGAATGTAAAAATCCGCAGAGAGATTTACCACGAGGCATGATGTGGGCGATTATTATTTGTACCATTTTATATATTGCTATTGCCTTAGTTTTGACAGGAATGGTAAAATACAACGAATTAAATGTTGGAGATCCTCTGGCGTTCGTTTTCGATAAATTAAACCTTAAATGGATGTCAGGAATTATTGCCGTAAGTGCAGTAGTAGCTATGGCGAGCGTTTTATTGGTTTTTCAAATGGGACAGCCTAGAATCTGGATGAGCATGAGCCGTGACGGTTTATTGCCAAAGAAATTTTCTACAGTTCACCCTAAATTCAAAACGCCATCTTTTGCTACAATTGTAACTGGTTTTGTGGTAGCAGTTCCAGCTCTATTTTTAAACTTAACAATGGTTACAGATTTATGCAGTATAGGAACTTTATTTGCCTTCGTATTAGTGTGTGCTGGAGTTTTAGTATTGCAGAATAAGCCAGAAATTCCAAGAGGGAAATTCAAAACGCCTTATGTAAACTCAAAATATATTTTACCAGTTTTAATGATTGCTGGATTGTATTACGCTTTTGCATTCAATAACAAAGCGACAATGGCTTTTATTAATAATGATGCGCAGATAAACGATGCAACAACAATTATTACGTCATTAAATAAAGAAGAATCTGCAAAGGTTTTCAATTATTTAGAAAGCATAGATGTTAAGAATAAAACTGCCGAAACATCAGATTTAGAACATTTATTAGGACAATATCAAGACGACGAAGCCAAGTATAATGAAGTTGTAAAAGGATTGCCAATCAACGATTCATTAAAGTACGAATCAGGTTTCAGCTTATTCAAACACAAAATTCCAATGTGGATTTTCCTTTTCGTTTTAGTTGGATTAGCGGTTTGGGCTTTCAGAAAAAATCTATCGTTAATTCCACTTTTAGGTTTAATCTGCTGTCTTTACATGATGGCCGAATTAAGCGTTTGGAACTGGATTTACTTTACAATTTGGTTATTAATAGGATTGTTTATTTACTTTACTTATAGTAGAAAAAATAGTAAGCTAAACTTCGTTGAGAGGGTTTAAGTTTTAAATTATAAATTATAGAAATGCCGTTCTGAAAATAGTCTTAGAACGGCTTTTCCGTTTTTTTTTTGTCATCCTTGACGGAGGAAGGATCACACTAGAAACTCGACAAAGATTGAAGATTTACTATACGAAGTTACGCGTGTGATCCTTCCTTCGTCAGGATGACAAATTGGTGCCGATTATCAATTTGCTAAAAAAAAATCGCCACGAATTCACGAATTTTTAAAAACAAATTAATTCGTGAATTGCTTCGCGTGTTCGCTTTTGCTCGGATCGTGGCAAAAAACAGCTGCGAAATAATTAGTGAAAATTAGTGAAATTCTTGTTTCAAAATTCCTAATTCCACCATACAAAGCTTTTATCATCTCATAAGTACGCTGAATATTAATATACCAACCAATAGAAAAACGAATCAAACTTTATTTTGCCACAGATCAAAACGATTAAAAAGATTTTGCCTCTCGCAGATTTGGCAGATAAAGCAGTTTTTTTTTGTTTAGGAGAAGATCAGCCAAATCTCCTAAATCTGCGAGAGAAAACAAAAAAAATCTTACCGAATCTCTGCGAAAACCTCTTTGCGAATCTCTGCGGAATTTAAAATCCCAAGCTCCACCATACAAGCTTTCATCATCTCATAAGTACGTTGAATATCATTATCCAATCCAATCGAGAAACGAATCAAACCATCTGTTAATCCCATTTCTTTTTGCTCTTCAAGTGGAATTTCACTAGAAGTCGAAGTTCCCGGCGCGCTGAATAACGTTTTATAAAACCCCAAACTTACCGCCAAATAGCCTAAGTTTTTAGCTTGCATCAACTCCATTAATTCATTGGCTTTTGCCAAAGTTCCAACATCAATTGTCAGCATGCCGCCAAAACCATATTCCGGATTAATCATCGTTTTGTATAATTCATGACTCGGGTGACTTTTCAATCCTGGATAAACCGTTTTCAAACCATCAGCTTCAAATTGATCTGCCAGAAAATGCGCATTATGACTGTGCTGTTTAATTCGGATGTGAAGAGTTCGAAGATTTTTCATTACCGAAGCCGAACGTAAACTATCCATCGTTGGTCCTAAAAGCATACTGGCTCCGGAATTTACATTTTTCAGCGAATTGATAAATTCTTTCGACGCACAAGTTACACCGCCAACCGTATCGCTGCTTCCGTTTATGTATTTCGTTAAACTATGAATCACAATATCAGCGCCTAATTTTGCAGGAGAAACAGATAAAGGTGAAAACGTATTATCGACAACCAATTTCAAATTGTGCTTTTTAGCAATTTTAGCCAAACCAGCAATATCAGCCACTTCAAGTAACGGATTACTAACCGTTTCGCAATACAAAACCTTCGTTTTTGCTGTAATTGCAGCTTCTACAACTTCTAATTTCGTAATATCAACAAACGTAGTTTCAATTCCGAATCGAGGCGTAAAATTCTTTAAAAAAGCATAAGTACCGCCATAAATCGTTCGGCTTGAAACAATGTGATCGCCCGCACCGCAAAGCTGTAGTAGAGTAGGCGTAATCGCTCCCATTCCCGAAGCCGAAACATTTGCTGTTTCCGTGCCTTCCATCGCTGCCAAAGCTTGATCCAAATACAAATTACTCGGCGAAGAATGACGCGAATACAAATAACAGCCTTCCATATTCCCTTCAAAAGTATCAAACATAGTTTTAGCCGAAAGAAAAGTATAAGTCGAAGAATCAGAAATCGACGGATTCACACCGCCAAATTCTCCAAAGTATTGCAAATCCTGAATTTTATCTGCTGGGTTAAAGTCGTTCATTATAGTTAGTTTTTGTTTGTTTCAAATTTCAGGTGTTGTTTGAACCTAAGTTTAATTTTTAGAAGCTATTCCTGCTATCCGTTTCAATCTTTTGTGTCTCGTTAAAGAAACGAGACACAAAAGGATTTCCACTTCTATCAGGGCTAGGGCACTCCTTTTCAAAAGAAATTCTATTCAAAATAATCTCTAATTAGAATATTAATCAATAGTAAAGTGAATAATTAGATTTTAAAACTATAATAATGTGTTTGTAGTGATTTTTAATCTAAATTTGATTTAGAAAATCCGATTCAATAGATTTTTTTTCATCGCAACCAAAAACAAAAAAACATACACCACAAACTGTTAAAATGACTTTAGATGCCACCGATAAAAAACTCCTAGTTTTACTTCAAACCGACAGTAAAAAAACAAACAAAGAATTATCTTTAAAACTAAATCTTTCGGTAACAGCAGTTTATGAAAGAATCAAAAAACTGGAACGTGAAGGAATCATCAAAAACTATGTAGCGTTAGTAGATAAAACCAAAATCGAAAAAGGATTTGTAGTGTTCTGTCATTTAAAACTCATTCAGCACACCAAAGAATTCCTTACCAAATTTGAAAGCGAAGTCATCAAACTAAATGAAGTTTTAGAATGCCACCACGTAAGCGGTGATTATGATTATATTCTAAAAGTGCTGGTAAAAGACATGGAAGCTTACAGGGAATTTTTGGTAACTAAACTAACTTCACTTCAACACATTGGCAGTACACAAAGTATGTTTATGATTAGCGAAGTGAAGAATTCGACGGTGATTTCTTTTTGAGAGGTTCAAAGGTTCAGAGAAGCAAAGGGACAAAGGTTTTAATAAAAGAAACTAAGATTCTAAGTTACTAAGGTTCTAAGTTTTTTAATCTTGCAAAGTCGCTAAGGCGCAAAGTTTTTTATCAATGACCGTTAAGTTTATCATTTCTGTAAAAGTATGATACAACCCTTACATTAAGACTTTGCGCCTTAGCGACTTTGCAAGATTAAAAAAAGAAAACCTTTGCGAACTTTGCGGTAAAATGCACAGTCCCCAAAAAAACTTTGCGATAAAATACCCAATCCATAAAAAAAACTTTCTGCCTTAGTGCCTTCGTGGCAGAAACCCTCCAACCTCAAAATTTCACACAAAAAACATTGGAATTTAAACTTTAAACAAAACTTTATTCCTTAATTTTGTATCGCTAAAAATAAAATAGACAAACTATGAGTTCATTTGACGTAGTCATTATAGGTTCAGGACCGGGCGGATATGTATCAGCAATTCGTTGCGCACAATTAGGTTTTAAAACAGCAATTGTAGAAAAGTATAACGCTCTTGGCGGAACTTGCCTTAACGTAGGTTGTATTCCTTCAAAAGCTTTGTTAGCTTCTTCTCATCATTATTCAGAAATTGCTCATTTTGCAGATCACGGAATTGAAGTTTCTGGCGATGTAAAAATCAATTTAGAGAAAATGATCGCGCGCAAACAAGCCGTTGTAGATCAAACCGTAGGTGGAATCAACTACTTAATGGATAAAAATAAAATCACTGTTTTCAATGGTTTAGGTTCTTTCGTAGACGCAACACACATTGCAGTTGCAAAAGCAGACGGAACATCTGAAACTATCGAAGCAAAATATACTGTAATCGCTACAGGTTCAAAACCATCTTCTTTACCATTCATCAAAATTGATAAAGAAAGAATCATCACTTCTACTGAAGCTTTGGCTTTAAAAGAAGTTCCAAAACACTTAGTAATTATTGGTGGGGGAGTTATCGGGATCGAGCTTGGACAAGTTTACCTTCGTCTAGGAGCTCAGGTTTCTGTAGTAGAATTTATGGACAGAATTATTCCAGGAATGGACAGTTCTCTTTCTAAAGAATTGACTAAAGTATTGAAAAAACAAGGAATGAAATTTTACGTTTCTCACAAAGTAAAATCGGTAGAAAGAAACGGCGATGCTGTTGTGGTTCAGGCTGAAAATGCAAAAGGAGAAACTATTACTCTAGAAGGAAATTATTCATTAGTTTCTGTTGGTCGTCGTCCATACACAGACGGATTAAACGCTGACAAGGCTGGAGTGAAAATTTCAGACAGAGGACAAGTTGAAGTAAACGATCATTTACAAACTAACGTTCCAAATATCTATGCAATTGGAGATGTTGTTCGCGGTGCGATGTTAGCGCACAAAGCGGAAGAAGAAGGAACTATGGTTGCTGAAATCTTAGCAGGTCAAAAACCACACATCGATTATAACTTAATTCCTGGTGTAGTATACACTTGGCCAGAAGTTGCTGCAGTTGGAAAAACTGAAGAGCAATTAAAAGCAGAAGGAATTGCTTATAAATCTGGAAGTTTCCCTTTCAAAGCGTTAGGACGTGCAAGAGCAAGTGCTGATTTAGACGGATTTGTAAAAATCCTTGCTGACGAAAAAACAGATGAGGTTCTAGGAGTTCACATGATTGGAGCACGTACAGCAGATTTAATTGCTGAAGCGGTAACTGCAATGGAATTTAAAGCTTCTGCTGAAGATATTTCAAGAATGAGCCATGCGCATCCAACTTTCGCGGAAGCGGTAAAAGAAGCAGCATTGGCAGCTACTGAAAATAGAGCAATACACGTATAATTTACGTAAACTAATAATACAAAACCGCTGGAGCAATCTAGCGGTTTTTTTGTGCTTTATTTTTAAGCTTCGGATAATATAATAATTGAAAATAATTTTGTAAATTAGATGGGTAATTCAGGTGTTATCTTTACAAGACTAAAAGATAATATTATGAAAAATAGATATATAGTTCCGATTTTGATCGGAGCAGGAATCGGATTTGCACTTTACTCTTGTGGAGGAGGTATTCCGAAAAAAGCACAGGCTGTAACTAATTTTGACAGTGCAAAATATCTCGGGAAATGGTATGAAATCGCTAGATTAGATTACAAATGGGAAAGAGATCTGGATAATGTAACAGCCGAGTATTCTTTAAAAGATGATAAAACTATAAAAGTAGATAATAAGGGCTATAATGTCAAAAAAGACAAATGGGAACAAAGTATCGGGAAAGCTAAATTTGTCAAAAAAGACAATATTGGTATGCTGAAAGTCTCATTTTTTGGTCCTTTTTATTCTGGATACAATGTCGTAGCTGTAGATCCAGATTACAAGTATGCACTTGTTGCCGGCGAAAGCCTAAAATATATGTGGATTCTTTCGAGAGAAAAAACAATTCCAGAAAGTGTAAAAGCAGATTTTTTGATCAAAGCTCAAGATATTGGATACAAAGTAACCGATCTGGTTTGGGTGAAGCATGATCGAACGAATTAAAAAAGAACCCGACAGTTAAAAAGCTGTCGGGTTTTTTATTTTTAGTTTGGGAAAAATTATGGTTTGAAAATACTCTTGTAATTATCCCAATATCTGTAAATCAAAAATAAGTTTGCTAAAAACAATAAAATTGCAATTGGCAGACCTTCGGGAGCAAGAAAATAATTAATAAACAAGATGTTTACCGTAATAGGCAGGATCAGGATATTAGCAAGCGTTACATATCGCCCAGTTATAAATGCAATTCCACATAACAATTCAATTGATTTAGCAAGTGGTATTAAATAAGTCGAAGCCATTAAACCTACATTAAAAGCTTTAAAATTTCCTGTAGTTTCTGGTTCAGGCATTAAATGAAAAAAATAACTGACAGAGGCAAAAAGTAACAAAAGACCAATTAAAACGCGGACAATAATTGTGGCAATTTTCATAATACTTAGGATTTTTTAAGGTTAAAAAATATAATTAAGTTATTGGAAAAGATGCAGTCTAAAGGCTCAAATTAGAATCACAAATCAATTTTTTTGTGCTTCATTTTTAAGGATTTTTCAATAAGATTAGTTGGTTTTTGGGATTAATCTAATTGTATATCAAATATAACGAATTTTTTCTTATAAAAAGTATGTCTTTTTAACAGTTTTGCATCATTGTTCTAATCATTTGGTTATTTCTTTTGCTTTATAGTAATGACAGAATTTTGTCGTAATTTTGAAGTTTAAAATTTACTGATTTTTGAGAGTTTCCATTCATAAAAATATTGCAAATCCAGAACTGTTTAAAGAACAGCTTTTAAATTGGGCACAGCAGTTTCGCGAAGTCATTTTTTTAGACAGCAATTCCTATCCACAAAACTATTCCGATTTTGACTGCCTGCTCGCAGTTGACGCTTTTACTTCTTTAAAAACAGATTTTTACAATGCTTTTGACGATTTAAAACAATATCAGCAAAACACAAAAGACTGGCTTTTTGGTTATTTTTCTTATGATTTAAAAAATGACGTAGAAAGTCTCCGATCTCATAATTTTGACGGATTAAATTTTCCAGATTTGTTTTTCTTTCAGCCTAAAAAAATATTTATTCTGAGAGGAAATGAACTTGAAATTCAATATTTGATGCTTTGTGATGATGAAGTTGAAATTGATTTCGAAGAAATAGTTCAAAGTCCCTCCCGAAGCTTCGAGACAAAAGCCCAAAGTCTAGAGACTTTAGAAATAAAACAACGCATTTCTAAAGATTCGTATGTTGAAAAAGTAAATAAAATGCTCAAACATATTCATGTTGGTGATATGTACGAAGCTAATTTTTGTATGGAATTTTATACTGAAAATGCAAGTATAAATCCGTTAGAGAAGTTTCAGAAACTCAATGAAATTTCGAAAGCGCCATTTTCCGTTTTCTTTAAAAATTACAAGCATTATTTGCTTTCCGCTTCACCAGAGCGTTACATTAAAAAAGTAGGAGAAAAGATCATTTCACAGCCAATTAAAGGAACTTCGAAACGATTTGTAGATCAGATTGAAGACGAAAAATCAAAAACTGTTTTGGTTTCAGATGAAAAAGAAAGAGCTGAAAATATTATGATAACCGATTTAGTTCGTAACGATTTATCGCATACGGCGCAAAAAGGATCTGTTATGGTTGAAGAACTTTGCGGGATTTATTCATTTCTACAGGTGCATCAGATGATTTCTACAATTAGTTCAAAATTAGATGCTCAATATTCGGCTTTAGATGTTTTAAAAACAACTTTTCCAATGGGAAGCATGACCGGCGCGCCAAAAATTTCTGTCATGGAAATTATTGAAAATCTGGAAGAAACAAAAAGAGGATTGTACAGTGGTGCTGTTGGTTATTTTACGCCAGAAGGCGATTTTGATTTTAATGTCGTAATCAGAAGTATTTTATACAATCAGGAAAATCAATATGTTTCTTTTTCGGTAGGAAGTGCCATTACAGCATTATCTGATCCTGAAAAAGAATATGAGGAATGTTTGTTAAAAGCTAAGGCAATGCGGGAGGTTTTGCAATAAAAATATCACACGGATTACACGAATTTACGCGTATTATTTTTTTACCGCAGATTAAAAGATTAACACAGATTTTTTTAATCATTTTTAATCTTCTGATCTGTACCTATAATTTTTTAGCTTTAGGAAAGAAAAAATTAGTTGAAATTCGAGTAATTCGTGGCAAAGAACATCACTTAACATTTCATTTAAAAATAGATCGAATTTAATTTTTTACTTTTATCAGATGTTTTCAAAATTTCAAAATCATATCGTTTCAAGATTTCCTTTCCTAGCCGAAAAAAAGCTTTTTCTTGCAGTAAGCGGTGGCTTAGACAGCATGGTTTTACTGCATTTATTCAAGCAATTACCGTATGAAATTGCAGTTTTACATTGTAATTTCCAGCTTCGCGGATTAGAAAGTTTTGGAGATCAGGAGTTCATTCAGAATTATTGCGATCAAAATAATATTCCAATTTTTACCACTCATTTTGACACGGAAGCTTTCGCTAAAGATTATAAATTGTCCACACAAGTTGCGGCAAGAGAATTAAGATACAGCTGGTTTTATGAACTTTTAGAAGAAAAAAACTTCGATTTTATTCTAACAGCGCACCATGCCGATGATAATCTGGAAACGTTTATTATCAATTTAACACGCGGAACGGGATTAGAAGGTTTGACTGGAATTCCCGAACAAAATGATAAAATTATACGTCCGCTTCTTCCTTTTTCTAGAGATGAAATCCTAAAATATGTCCAAGAAAATAATATAGAATGGCGTGAGGACAGCAGTAATGCTTCAAATAAATACCTGCGAAATAAAATCCGCCATGATTTAGTGCCTGTTTTAAAAGAAATTAATCCTAATTTTTTGGATGCATTTCAGAAAACACAGTCTTACCTTCAGGAAACAAAAGAAATGGTCGAAGACGCCTCTATTATGATTTATCAGCAAGTTGCAAAAGAAGCAGGAGATGATATTCACTTCGATTTAAATCAGCTTAAAAAACTTCCAAACTATAAATCATATTTGTACCAATGGCTTAACGAATTTGGTTTTTCGGCGTGGAATGATATTTATGATTTGGTTGAAGGACAATCCGGAAAACAAATTTTTGCAGAAGAATTTCGATTATTAAAAAATAGAGAAACCTTAATTTTGAGTCCGTTTTCTGAAGCGCCAGAAAAAGAAGAATTTGAAATTTATGAAAACGATACAGAAGTTAATTTTCCCTTAAAATTAAGTCTTTGTAACGTAGGTCACACAACATTCGATTCAAATAGAGTTATATTTGTCGACGCCGATAAAATCCGCTTTCCGCTGGTATTACGTAAGTGGAAAGAGGGAGATGTTTTTCAGCCTTTTGGGATGCATGGTAAGTCAAAAAAAGTCAGCAAACTTTTTAAAGATGAAAAATTATCCTTGATTGAAAAGGAAAAAACATGGCTTTTATGTTCAAATGACCAAATCGTCTGGGTTATCGGAATCAGACAAGGCGAACGTTTTAAAATTGAAAATACCACAAATAAAATACTTAAAATAGAACTACAATAATGAACTTTACTCAAAATCATCAAACAAACTTTTTTAAAAGTGTTTGGACTAAAACTATTTTACTGCTGTTGTTTTTCTTTGCTTTTGCAAATGGTAACGCTCAAATATTAGAGCCGGTAAAATGGACTTCAAAAATTGAAAAAAAAGGAAATAATGCTGTACTGATTTTCGATGCTGTTATCGAAAAGGACTGGCATATGTATTCTCAGTTTACTCCAGAAGGCGGACCGCTTGCTTTAGAAATTGCTTTTAAAAATCAGAAAGGCAATTATGAATTGATTGGAAAAGCAAAAGAAGGAAAAACAAGAACGGCATATAATGATGTTTTTGAAGTAAACGAAACCTTTTTTGAAGGTAAAGCACATATTGAACAAGAGATAAAAATCATTAACCCAAACTTAAAAACGGTTGATGTAGATTTTGATTTTCAGGTTTGTAAAGAAGTTTGTATCAATTCGAGCAAAAAGTTCTCAATTGCTGTTCCTTCCACTTTTAAAATGGATGAAGTTCCAGTTGTTGCAGAAGCAAAAAAAGATGAAACTAAAGTAGCTGGAATTGCAGTTGATACGATTGCAAAAGCACCAGCTTCTCAAATAGAGAATGTTATAAAGAAAGATCAGGAATTGGCTAAAGGAGATGCTGATACAGAAATTCCTGCTCCAGCACCTGCTAGAAGTTTATGGTCAATCTTTTTTATTGCCTTTCTATCAGGATTTGCAGCTTTGTTGACACCTTGTGTTTTTCCAATGATTCCGATGACGGTGAGTTTCTTTACCAAACAAAGTAAAAGCAGAGCAAAAGGAATAAGAAATGCTGTTATTTACGGACTTTCTATTATTGCTATTTATGTAATTTTAGGACTTATTGTAACAAAAATATTCGGAGCAGATGCGTTAAATGCATTATCTACAGATGTTTGGTTCAACTTGATTTTCTTTGTAATCTTAGTTGTTTTTGCTACTTCATTCTTGGGTGCTTTCGAAATTATGCTTCCAAATTCATGGGCAAACAAAGCCGATCAGCAAGCCGATAAAGGCGGGATAATCGGAATACTATTTATGGCTTTAGCTTTGGCTATTGTGTCATTTTCTTGTACAGGTCCAATTGTAGGAACTTTATTAGTTGAAGCAGCTTCAAATGGTGGAATCGCTCCAGTTGTGGGAATGTTAGGATTTTCATCTGCATTAGCACTTCCGTTTATGTTATTTGCAATGTTCCCAGGATGGTTGAATTCTCTGCCAAAATCTGGAGGATGGTTAAATACTGTAAAAGTGGTTCTTGGATTTTTAGAATTGGCATTGGCATTCAAATTTTTATCAAACGCCGATTTAGTTTTACAATTGCATTTCTTAGAAAGAGAAGTTTTCATCGCGATCTGGATTGCCATTTTTGGAGCTTTGACTTTATATTTATTCGGAAAAATTACATTGCCTCATGATAGTCCAATGCAGCATATTTCTGTTGGAAGACTATATTTAGGATTGCTTACTTTAGTATTTACGATGTATCTAATTCCTGGACTTTGGGGAGCGCCGTTAAAATTAATCAGTGCTTTTCCACCGCCGCCGCAATATAGCGAAAGTCCGTTTGGAGTAGGAGGATCAGGAAATGGAGGAGGTTCAGCAGAATCTATAAAAGGACTTCCTGAAGGTGCAGAATTAGGTCCGCACGGAATTATGGTATTTCACGATTTTGAAGATGGTTTAGCTTACGCAAAAGAAATCAAGAAACCAATAATGCTTGATTTCACAGGTTACGCTTGTGTAAATTGCCGAAAAATGGAAAATAATGTGTGGTCGGATCCAACGGTTTTACCAATTCTAAAAAATGACGTGGTTTTAATTTCGCTGTATGTTGATGATAAACGTGAACTTCCTAAAGAAGAACAGTTTGTAACAGCTTCAGGCGATAAAATTATCACGGTTGGAGATAAATGGACCGATTTTATGATTTCTAAATATAAAACGAATACACAGCCTTTATATGTTATTACAGATTTAGAAGGAAATAATTTAAACATTACAAAACCAACAATTAGCTACGTAAGTACAGAAGAATATCTGCACTGGTTAAAAGAAGGAATTTCTAATTTTAAATAAGAAGAGGTTGATTGTTTATTGTTTATGGTTTATTGTTGATAGTTGGTGGTTGATGGTTGATGGTTGTGTTGTAACAATCTGCAATCTAAAATCTATAATCTAAAATCAGTACTTTATTCGGTTGAAATTAATTCAAACAAAAGCGCTCTAAGTTACTTAGAGCGTTTTTTTTATGCAATTGAGAAATAAAGATTTAAGTTTTACTAGTTCTTCTTCGGTGTATTTTTTTATAACTAAGTTTAGAGAAGGTACTTCTTCAAACAAAAAGCGCTCTAATTACTTAGAGCGCTTTTTTTATCAAGATTGTGTCTTGTCCTGAAATAGCGATACACAAAAAGTATCATTATGGAAAAAGATCAAGAATTGCGCTATGTTAAGCGTACACAGAAAGATTACAGTATGTCTTTAAAACTTCAAATTGTTCAAGAAATAG
>NZ_MRCQ01000022.1 GCF_002304005.1 Flavobacterium sp. ACN6
AAAAACCTTAAGGTGGTTATTGCGGCGGGGCTCACCTCTTCCCATCCCGAACAGAGTAGTTAAGCCCGCCTGCGCAGATGGTACTGCAGTTATGTGGGAGAGTATGTCGTCGCCTTTCTTTGAAAAACCCTATCCAAAACGGATAGGGTTTTTTGCTTTTATATGGGTTTTGTGAATAAACGAAATTTACTTAAATTATTGATAATTTCTCAATCGGTAAGTGGTTGTTATTTAGTGATTTATGTACTGTTAAATAACTAAAAATTTCTTAAATTAATTTGAATATAATTTTTCTTGATGTAAATTAGTAATACTATACTTAAATAAATACATCATGAAAAATAGAATATTTTTAGCCATAGTATTGTTAAGTCTAACAATCTCGGCCAGCGCACAGAAGAAAATAGAAGTTACAGAACTGCCAAAACCAGCTCAGGAATTTTTAAAGAAATACTTTGGCAACACCGCTGTTGAAAGCGCCAAAAAAGACGCTGAACATGGAGAAAAAGGTTTTGAAGTAAAATTGAAAGACGGAACGGAAGTAGAATTTTGGAAAGACGGATCATACCGTGAAGTTGACGGTGGCGATAAACCAATTCCAACCGCTTTTATTCCAGATAATATTAAGGCTTATGTCGCCAAAAATCATCCAAATGAAAAAATAACGCATATAGATTATGGACACAAAGATTTGGATGTTGACTTAACAAATGATATCGATTTGGAATTTACGAAAGACGGTAAGATTCTAAAAGATAAAAAGAATGATGTGAAAAATAAATAAAATCTATTCTACAAATTAATTTTCCCGTTTATAGACACCGTTTCTCTACTGGTCTATAAACGGGAAAATAGTTTATATTTACATTTCTATTATCTATTTCATGGAAGAAAATAAACACGTTACGATTTACGATATTGCTGAAAGATTAAATTTGGCCACATCTACTATTTCGAGAGCTTTAAAAGATCATCACACCATTAGTGATAAAACGATAAAAAAAGTAAAAGAAACTGCGAAAGAAATGGGATTTGTACCCAACACTTTAGCAGCAGGTTTACGCGGAAACAAAACCAAAACGATTGGAGTTTTAATTCCAACCGTTACCCAGCCGTTTTTATCATCCTTAATCAGCGGCATCGAAATTACGGCTCAAAAGTCTGATTATACCGTAATTATTATGCAGTCGCACGACTCCTACGAAGAAGAGGTAAATATGGCTAAGTCCCTTTACAGTAATCGCGTAAGTGGCGTAATTTGTTCATTGGCTATGGAAACCAGAGATACAGCGCATTTTCATCAGTTTTCAAACAATAATATTCCGTTGGTTTTTGTCGACAGGGTTCCAAAAGATTATAATACTTTTCGTGTGGTAATAGACAATTATTCTGCTGGTTATAAAGCTACAAAACATCTTATTGAACAAGGTTGTCTACGCATTGCGCATTTAACCGCCGGATCTGAATTAGGTAATTTATATAACGAAAGAAAAAGAGGATATATAGAAGCGTTGAAGGATCATAATATTACCGTTGAAGAAGAATTGATTATTAATTTAAATTCGGTTACTTATGAAGACGGTGTAAAAGCAAGCAATGCTTTATTTGATTTAAAACCAATGCCAGACGGATTGTTTGCTCCAGGAGATATTATTGCGGTTAGTGCTGTGCAGACAGCTAAAAAACGCGGTATAAAAGTACCAGAAGAATTAAAAGTTATAGGGTTTAATAACGACCCTATTTCGCAGATTATTGATCCCAACTTATCTACTATTACGCATCCCGCCGAAAAAATGGGAAAAGCAGCAGCGGAAATTATTATCAAAAACTTGAAATCGTCTAAAAATGATGATGCCAAAGAAATTACTTTTTTAAATACAGAAGTACTGGCGAGAGAATCTACGCAGAAATAAACATTGCAAAATTCAAGATATTTAATCTTGATTCTACCGTACTAAAGCAGGATAGTTTTTTAAATTATCCTGCTTTTATTTGTTATAAAAATAAAATTAATAAAAAAAAATAGGATAAAATTTTTTTCTTAAACAACAATCCTATATTTTTACGCAACCGATTGCAATTATTGTTTTATTTTTAATAATGTATTTTTTAAATTAAAATTTTATCAAATATCCTTATTGAGAAGAAAAAATCTGAAATCGTAAAAATAAACATTAAGAATAAACCCAAATTAAATGACTTCATTAAAATTTGTTTTCCTGTTATTTTTAATTTCCTTTTCGGCGTTAGCGCAAAAGGATTATAAATTATGGCTTCAGTATGATAAGATAGCTAATGATATAATTTCTTCAGAATATAAAAATAATATTCAGGGAATTGTTTCTTTTGGAAATTCTGAAACATCGAAAATTACTATAAAAGAGTTGGAGAATGGAATTGTAAATATGCTGGGAAGTAAACCAGAAATCAATTCAGAAATTAATGGAGAAAACAATTTAATTATAGGCTCTCATACTTCTCTAAATTCAGAATTACGAAAAATACTAAAAACGGATTTTGATAAGATAACTAATGAAAGTTTTATAATCAAAACAATTAATTTAAAAAATAAAAAACAGATTATCATTTCGGGGAAAAATGATATTGCAGTTTTATATGGAGTTTTCAATTTTTTAAGATTAATTCAGACCCATAAATCAATCCAAAACTTAAATATAGCCGATTCACCAAAAACAAATATTAGAATCTTAAACCATTGGGACAATCTCGATCGAACTGTGGAACGTGGTTATGCCGGATTTTCATTATGGAACTGGCAGAAATTACCTGATTTTATCGATGAGCGCTATATTGATTACGCCAGAGCAAATGCATCAATAGGAATTAACGGAACAGTTTTGACCAATGTAAATGCAAACGCTCTAATTTTGACACCACAATATTTAGAGAAAGTAGAAGCACTCGCAAACGTTTTTAGACCTTACGGTATAAAAGTATATTTAACGGCAAGATTTTCAGCACCAATTGAAATTGGAAATTTAAAAACTGCCGATCCAAAAGATACACAAGTTATAAAGTGGTGGAAAGACAAAGCTGCTGAAATTTACAAACGAATTCCTGATTTTGGAGGATTTTTGGTGAAAGCCAATTCAGAGGGTCAGCCTGGGCCTCAAAATTATGGAAGAGATCATGTTGACGGTGCGAATATGCTGGCCGATGCAGTTGCTCCTTTTGGAGGCGTAATTATGTGGAGAGCTTTTGTATATTCTGAACATGATGCAAACGATCGGGCGAAACAAGCTTACGCGGAATTTCAGCCGTATGACGGAAAATTTAAAGACAATGTAATCGTTCAGGTTAAAAACGGGGCAATCGATTTTCAGCCTAGAGAACCATTTCATCCGTTATTTGGTGCGATGCCCAAGACACCTTTAATGATGGAATTTCAAATCACACAAGAATATTTAGGCTTTAGTACACATTTGGTTTTTCTGCCCAAATTATTTCAGGAAGTTTTAGAATCAGATACGTATCAAAAAGGAAAAGGTTCAACTGTTGCTAAGGCAATTGACGGCACTTTATATCAAAATAAATTAACTGGAATCGCTGGAGTTTCTAACATAGGGAATGACTTGAACTGGACAGGACATCCTTTTGCGCAGGCGAATTGGTACGGTTTCGGAAGATTGGCTTGGAATCCGTATTTAGATGCTGAAACTATTGCTGATGAATGGCTGAGATGTACTTTTTCTAACAATGAAAATTTCATAAAACCAGTTAAAAATATGATGATTGAATCACGTGAAGCGGTTGTAAATTATATGACACCGCTGGGTCTGCATCATATTATGGATACGGGACATCATTACGGGCCAGGACCTTGGGTTTCTGATTTGTCAAGGCCAGAATGGAATCCGACGTATTATCATAAAGCAGATAAAAACGGAATTGGTTTCGACAGATCAAAGTCGGGAACAAATGCTGTATCGCAATATGCGCCAGAAGCAGCGAATTTATTTGATAATTTAGAAACCTGTCCAGAGAAAGATTTATTATGGTTTCATCATGTTTCATGGGATTATAAATTAAAAAATGGACAAACTTTATGGAACAGTCTTGCATTTAAATATCAAGAAGGCGTAGATCAAGTAGCTGAAATGCAGAACGTCTGGAATAAATCTGAAAAATATGTTGACAGCGAACGTTTTAACGAAGTAAAAATGTTACTCGAAATTCAGCAGAAAGAAGCAAAATGGTGGCGCGATGCCTGTTTATTATATTTTCAGCAATTTTCAGGAAAAGAACTTCCTGCGGGAATTGAAAAACCAACACAAACTTTAGAGTATTTTAAATCATTAAAATTCCCATTTGCCCCGGGAAATTAGAATTATACAGCAAAATTATGAGTACAAAAACAGCAATTGTTACAGGAGGAAATTCAGGATTAGGTTATGCAACAGCAAAAAAACTATGCGATAACGGAATCAAAACGTATATAATTGGCCGGTCAAAAGACAAGACTGAAGAGGCTTGTCGTGAAATTGGCGAAAATGCAATTCCGATAATTTTTGACTTGAATGATTTGGAAGGAATTCCGGCAATGATTGAAAATTTAACCAAAGATAATTCAATAGATATCTTGGTAAACAATGCGGGAATCAATCTGAAAAAAGAAATTCCAAATGTAACCGATGCCGATTTTCTTTCGGTAATTCATACCAATCTTTTGAGTGTTTTTTCGGTGAGCAGAGAAGTGATCAAAAACATGAAAGAAAATGGAGGAGGAAGCATTGTCAATATCAGTTCTATGGCATCACAATACGGAATTCCAAAAGTAATAGCGTATTCGGCAAGTAAAGGTGCAATCGAATCAATGACGCGCGCGATGGCTACAGAATTGGCTCCATTTGGCATTCGTGTAAACTGTATTGCACCAGGATTTATAAAAACCAAAATGTCTGCTGCAGCATTAGATAATGATCCTGAAAGAAAAAATAAAGTGTTAGGAAGAACGCCAATGGGCTTTTTAGGAGAACCATCTGACATTGCAGATGCTGTTTATTATTTCGCTTTAAGCGAATCCAAATATACAACGGGAACTGTTTTGCCAGTTGATGGAGGAAATAGTATTGGATTTTAATTGTGAAAATGCCACAAAGTCGCTAAGTCACAAAGTTCTATTTTAAAAACTTTGAAAGAAAACTTTGTGACTTAGCGCCTTAGTGGCAGAAAAAAAATAGTATGATAAAAATGCAACAAACCATGCGATGGTTCGGTCCAAATGATAAGGTAAGTTTGGTCGATATTAAGCAGGCTGGAGCAGCGGGAATTGTAACGGCTTTGCATCAAATTCCGGTTGGTGATGTCTGGACAATCGCAGCTATAAAAGAAAGACAGAAGATTATTTGGAATTATGGTTTAGAGTGGACCGTTGTTGAAAGTCTGCCAGTTCATGAAGAAATCAAACGCGCTTCAGGAAATTACTTTCAATACATCGAAAATTATAAAACTAGTTTACAAAATCTGGCAGAATGCGGTATCAAAATCATCACGTATAATTTTATGCCGATTTTAGACTGGGTGCGAACCAATCATAATTTTATTAATGAAGATGGAAGCAAAGCTTTGTTGTACAATCAGGATGCTTTTACTTTTTTTGATGTTTTTCTTTTAAAAAGACCAAATGCCGAAAATGATTATTCTGAAGATGCAAAACAAAAAGCTTTAAATTTTGGAAGTAAACTTTCGGAAGAAGAAAAAGCGTTACTGTTTAAAAATGTTTTATTGGGTTTGCCAGGAAGTACGATCAATTTTACGGCAGAACAAATTTTGTCTTTATTAGATAATTACACCAATATTGACAATGAAAAACTAAGAGAAAACCTGATTTATTTTTTATCAGAAGTTGTTCCTGCTGCAGAAAAAGTCGGCGCAAAAATGGCCATTCATCCAGACGATCCTCCGTTTTCGGTTTTAGGACTGCCAAGGATTGTTTCGACCGAAAAAGATATCAAAACTATTTTTGAAGCTGTGCCTTCAATTGCAAACGGGTTGTGTTATTGTACAGGATCTTTAGGTGCGAATCCTGATAATAATTTGGAAAAAATTATAGATGATTTTGGAGATAGGATTCACTTTTTACACCTTCGAAATACCTTTCGCGAAAGCGAAACTATTTTTAGGGAATCGGAACATTTAAAAGGTGATACTAAAATGGAAGTTATTGTTGAGAAATTATTAGTATTGATGAACAAAACAAAAATAAGTCTGCCAATGCGCCCAGATCACGGTTTTCTGCATTCGGTAGACGAAATGAAAGAAACCTATCCTGGATATTCTTTGGTAGGAAGATTAAAAGGTCTTGCTGAACTGCGAGGTTTAGAAATGGGGATTGCTTATAAATTGAATTTGTAATTCTAAAAGTTTATACTCAAATGCAGTATTTGAATTTCTGTCATTCCCGAGGAAGGAATTCAATAAAGATTCGCGACATTCTGTTTGGAGCTTCTTGCGGAGATTTCTCCTTACGTCGAAATGACAATATTGAAAGCATCTATGAGAATACTATGCTTATTTATGCAAGTGAAATGTCTTTTTTTGTAAGCAAAGAAAAACGATGTCTCTATGTGTTGCAAAAACTATTAACTATTAAACCAAAAAATACATGAAATTTATTAATCTTTATTTGCTGGCAGTGACTACAATACTGTTTGTAAATTGTTCTTCAAAGCAAGAAGTCACGACATTAAAAGATGCTTATAAAAATGATTTTTATATAGGTACAGCTTTAAGTGCAGATCAAATTGAAGAAAAAAACATCAAAGTCGATTCGCTAATTCAAAAAGAATTTAACGCTATTACGGCAGAAAATATAATGAAATCTATGTTCACGCATCCGCAAAAAGACAAATATGATTTTGCTTTATCGGATAAATTTGTGGCTTACGGCGAAAAGAATAAAATGTTCATTCATGGGCATACTTTGATATGGCACAGCCAATTAGCGCCATGGATGGAAAAAATCGCTGACAGCACAGAAATGAAAGCTTTTATGAAAGATCATATCACGACAATTGTTTCAAAATACAAAGGAAGAATTAAGTCCTGGGATGTTGTAAATGAAGCTCTAAATGAAGACGGGACTTTACGAAAATCTGTTTTTTTGAATACGCTTGGAGAGCAATATTTAGTTGATGCTTTTAAACTCGCAGAAAAGGCAGATCCAAAAGCAGAATTGTATTACAACGACTATAATATCGAAGAACCTGCAAAAAGAGCAGGAGCAATCGCTTTAATCAAAAAAATAAAAGAGGCTGGAGGGAAAGTTGATGGCGTTGGTATTCAGGGACATTGGAGATTACAAAGTCCGTCACTTGAAGAAATTGAAAAAAGCATTTTAGAATATTCAGCATTGGGAATTAAAGTTGCCTTTACAGAATTGGATATTACCGTTTTACCAAATCCGTGGGATTTAAAGGGTGCAGATGTAAATCAGAACTTTGAAGGAAGTGCGAAAATGAATCCGTATCCTAAAACATTACCAGATTCTGTACAGACGCAATTGGCAGCACGTTATGCTTCCATTTTTAAACTGTTTTTAAAGCATAAAGACAAAATCAGCCGCGTTACTTTTTGGGGAGTTTATGACAAACAATCATGGCTAAATGACTGGCCTATAAAGGGGAGAACGAATTATCCATTGCCATTTGATGTTAATTTAGAACATAAACCAGCTTATGATAGTATTTTGAAGTTGAAAAAGACTGTAGAATAAGTAGTAAAATTAATTTTAGATTGAAAAATAATTGACAAGCGGTTGTTTTTGAAAATATTTCTGAAATAAAGTAAACTAAATTTGCGTAATATGTTTTTTTATCTAAATTTACACAACCGATTGTTTTGAGTTTTATTTGCTTACCTGCAAGGTTTCCAAAACCTTGTAGGTATGATTGAGAAGCTGTATAAAAACAATTTAAACCTGCAAGGTTTTGGAAACCTTGCAGGAGTAAGAACTAACTAACCACAAAACCACAAATGACTAACATTTCACAAAAATTATCCATCAAGGAAAAAATTGGCTACAGTTTAGGAGACCTTGCTGCCAATTTAGTTTTTCAAACTTTGATGACATATCTGGCTTATTTCTATACTGATATTTACGGTCTCTCGCCAACAGATTCTTCTATAATCATGTTAGTGGTTGGTTTAATTGCAGCTTTTATTTTTAACCCAATTATTGGTGTTTTAGCAGATAGAACGAGTACCAAATGGGGAAAATTCAGACCTTGGATTCTGGCAACAGCAATTCCGCTTGGTGTGGTGGCATTATTGGCATTTTCAACTCCAGATTTTGCTTATAAAGGAAAAGTAATTTATGCAGTTGTAACTTATACATTATTACTGCTTTTTTATGCAGGAAATAATCTGCCGTATTCTGCTTTAAGCGGCGTCATTACTGGCGACATGTCAGAGAGAAATAGTATGTCATCGTACCGTTTTGTGGCCGTTATGTTTGCACAATTTTTTGTTCAGGTTTTTATGCTTGGAATTATAAAAAGTGCTGGAAACGGCGATAAAGCAATTGGTATTGAAAAGGTTATGACAGTTTTGGCAATCATTGGAACCATTATGCTGTTGATAACATTTTTAACGACAAAAGAAAGAATCATTCCAAAACCAGAACAGAAGTCGAGTATAAAAGAAGATTTAAGCGATTTGGTTAAAAATAGACCTTGGATTATTATGCTCACGCTTACGACTTTGGTTTTTATTACTTTGGCCATGAAAGGCGGTTCGTATGTGTACTATTTTGAAAACTATGTAGATAAAGATCAACTGGCTGTTTTTATTCAACCAATATTAGATACTTTATCGAAAATTGGTTTGAATCATTTTGGAAATGATCCCGTTTCAGCTGGATTTGGATTGTTTAATGCAGGCGGAATTATTTTTATGATTGTCGGAATTACATTGTCTAAAAATCTGGCCGATAAGTACGGAAAGCGAAATGTGTTCGGATTGTTTTTATTTATTTCGACACTGTTTATTGTTGCTTTTTATTTCTTTCCGCCAACTTCAATCAGCTTAATTTTTTTCTCCCAAATCTTGCACGGATTTTTCTACGGAATTACCATCCCAATTCTTTGGGCGATGATTGCAGATGTTGCTGATTATTCAGAATGGCTGAATAACCGTCGCGCAACAGCGATTATTTTCTCAGCCATGATGGTGGGTTTAAAAGCGGGATTAAGCATTGGCGGTGCTTTAACGACATTGTTTTTAGGATATTTTCATTACGCTCCAAACTCAGCTGTACAGAACGAAAATGCTATTAACGGAATCAAATTATTGGTCAGTATTTTTCCTGCCATTCCATTTTTGATTGGAGCGGGACTATTGTTTTTCTATAAAATCAATAAAGAAATGGAAGTGCAGATTGAAACTGACTTAAAACAAAGAAGAACTTAATTATTTAAAAAAATAAAGATCACTATGCCTGAAGATAGTATTGAACAAATTAATTTCGAGGAAATTAATGAACTGGCGATTTCAAAGCCATTAGTTTCTCACATATATACAGCCGATCCTTCGGCGCATGTATTTAATGGAAAAATTTACATTTATCCGTCGCACGACATTGACGCAGGAATTCCGTTTAATGACAACGGAGATCATTTCGGAATGGAAGATTATCACGTTTTTTCAATGGAAGATATTACATCAAAAGCCGTAGATAATGGTGTAGCACTTCATGTAAATGATGTTGCTTGGGCAGAAAAACAAATGTGGGCGCCAGATGCGGCACATAAAAGCGGGAAGTATTATTTGTATTTTCCTGCTAAACGTGCCAATGGAATTTTCCAGATTGGTGTTGCTGTCAGCGATTCTCCTTCGGGGCCATTTATGCCTGAACCAGATGCGATAAAAGGAAGTTACAGTATTGATCCCGCGGTTTTTGAAGACGAAGACGGAAAGCACTATATTTATTTTGGAGGAATTTGGGGTGGACAGCTTCAGAAATATAGAAATAATAGATACGATCAGGATAATGAAGAGCCAGATGGAAATGAACCTGCCTTAGGGCCAATTGTGGCGCAGCTTACTGATAATATGCTGGAGTTTGCCGAGGAACCAAAAGAAATTAAGATTGTGGATGAAAACGGAGAAGTTTTGCTTGCCGGCGATAATAATCGTCGTTTTTTTGAAGCTTCCTGGGTTCATAAATACAACGGGAAATACTATTTTTCATACTCGACTGGAGATACTCATTTTATTTGTTATGCGATTGGAGACAATCCGTATGGGCCGTTTACATATCAGGGGAGAATCTTGAATCCGGTTGTGGGCTGGACTTCGCACCATTCGATTTGTGAAGTTGAGAATGAATGGTATTTGTTTTATCACGATTCAAGTTTATCAAAAGGAGTAACGCATTTAAGAAGTATTAAAGTAACCAAAATCGATTATCTCGAAGACGGTTCAATTGTAACGATTGATCCTTATGGAATAAGAAGATCGCTGGATTAAAACGTTAATTATCAATAAAAAATGTTTAATCTAAGTCCCAGAGGCACGATATGTTTTTTAAATGCCGAATAGATGTCGCTCCGCTAGAGCTTTAAAATTCGTGAATGATTGGTCTATAAATATTACGCTCCGCTGGAGCTTTAAAATTGATTTTTATATCTGATATAACCATTAGAGTTTTTGAAAACGGTTTGCGTGAGGGATAGCAGTGGAAAGCCCACAGCCTGACGAAGGAAGAGCGAGGACTTGTAACGAATAGCCCGACCCGCCTTTTTTCGGCGGGACACGCCCAAAATTTGAAAATAGTAATTTTTAAAAATTAACAATTTTAATGTCAAAAAGAATTTTTTGTAAAAAAAAATTATCTACTTTAGCATAACAGAACGGAACAGAACGGTATGCTAAAAGAAGAAGAAAAATTTGAGTTTGTAATTAATCATGACAGTGATATTCCGAAGTACCAGCAGCTGGTTGACGGAATCACAAATTCGATAGCAGAAAATATTTTGCAAAAGGGAGATTTGCTGCCATCTGTAAATGTGATCTGCAAAACATATCAGCTTTCTAGGGATACAGTTTTTAAGGCGTATTCGATTCTAAAGGAGCAGAAAACAATCGATTCTGTACCCAATAAAGGCTATTATGTGGCAGGTGAAACGAGAAAAGTACTTTTGGTTTTAGATACTTTTAAAGCTTATAAAGAGGTTTTGTATCATTCGGTTGTAAATAATCTCCCTGATAATGTGATTATTGATGTGCAGTTTCATCATTATAATATTGATGTTTTTAAAACGATTATCAATAATGGAATCGGGAAGTATTATAAATATGTGGTTATGAATTTTGATCACAAGGCTATTGCTCCTGCTTTGTCGGCAATTTCAAATGATAAACTGCTTTTGATCGATTGGAATATTCAGGCGGATAAAACGCATAATTATGTTTTTCAGGATTTTGGAAAGGCATTTTATGAATCTTTGACACAGGCGGTTGACTTGTTTAAAAAGTATAAAAAGATAGATTTTATATATCCAGATTTTACGAATCACCCGTGGGAAACGGTTGAGTTTTTTAAGAAATTCTGTGGTGATTTTAATTTTAAATATGAAATTATTACAGATCCTAAAAAGTTTAATATCGAAAAAGAAATTGCTTACATCAGTGTGAGTGACAGGATTTTGGGGTACTTTTTAGAGCAATGTAAAGAGAAGGATTTTGAGCCTGGAAAAGATGTTGGTTTTTTGTCGTATAACGAAACTCCAATGAAAAAGTTTATATATAAAGGAATATCGGTTGTTTCAACTGATTTTAAAGAAATAGGAACCAAAGCAGCGGCATTTATTACGCATGATGAAGATACTCAGTGTTATGTGCCGACAAATTTAATATTAAGAGAATCATTGTAAATTATGTATTATATCGGATATGATATTGGAAGTTCTTCTGTCAAGGCAGCCTTGGTAGAAGCCGAAACGGGCAAAAAAGTAATTGTTTTGAACGAGCCTCAAAACGAAATGGAAATTTTGTCTCTGCATTCAGACTGGGCAGAACAGGATCCTGAAATTTGGTGGCAGCACATTTGTACGGCTACAAAAAGAGCAATTAAAGAAGCTAATATTGATGCGTCTAAAATTCAGGGTATTGGTATTTCGTATCAAATGCACGGATTGGTGATTGTGGACAAAGCTGGAAATTCGCTTAGAAATTCGATCATTTGGTGCGACAGCCGTGCGGTTGAAATTGGAAATAAGGCTTTCGCCGAAATTGGAGAGCAAAAATGTATGGAGCATTTATTAAATTCTCCAGGAAATTTTACGGCTTCGAAATTGAAATGGGTGAAAGAAAATGAACCAGAAGTTTACAATAATATTGATAAATACATGCTTCCTGGAGATTATATCGCTTTGAAACTAACAGGCGAAGTAACAACAACCAAAAATGGTTTGTCTGAAGGAATGCTTTGGGATTATAAAGATAATAAAGTGGCCAACTGGCTTTTGGATTATTATGGAATTGACCAATCTTTGACGCCAAGAATTGTAGAAAACTTTACAAATCAGGGAATTGTTACAGAACAAGCTTCGGCTGCATCTGGACTTCCTGCAGGAATTCCAATTGTTTACAGAGCGGGAGATCAGCCTAATAATGCTTTGGCATTGAATGTGTTGAATCCGGGAGAAGTTGCGGCAACTGGCGGAACTTCGGGTGTGTTTTATGCTGTAAGCGAACTGTCATCAGGAAAAAGTACGCGAGTAAACAATTTCGTTCACGTTAATTACGAATTGGAGACGCCTCGAATTGGTAAATTATTGAATATTAACGGAGCAGGAATTCAGTACAGATGGCTACGTAATAATATGGGTAACGAAAGTTATGAAGCAATGAATGAAAAAGCTTCGAATATTGAAGTGGGATCAGAAGGTGTGGTCGTAATTCCGTTTGGAAATGGTGCTGAGCGTATGTTCAACAACAAGAATATTGGAACTCATTTCTTGAACCTCAACTTAAATATTCACAACAGTGCACATTTGTTTAGAGCTTCTTTAGAAGGAATTGCTTTTTCGTTTGTGTACGGAATGGAATGTTTAAAAGATGATAATGCAACGATTAATGTTATTAGAGCAGGAAATGATAACCTTTTTCGTTCGGAGATTTTCTCTAATACCGTGGCGACTTTAATTGGTCACGAAATTGAAATTTACAATACAACGGGAGCAGTAGGCGCAGCGAGAGCAGTGGGTTTAAAAGATGGCGATTACAGTAAATTTGGAGCTAATATTAGTGCCAACGATCATGTAATGACTTTTTTACCGCTGACAAACAAAGAGCCTTACGAGACGGCATATCAAAAATGGAAACAAGAGTTAGAATTAATATTAACAAATAAATAAAAGAACAAAATGATAGTTTTAGGAGATAAAGAATACTACAAAGGTATTGGTCAAATTAAATTTGAAGGAAAGGAATCTGATAATCCATTAGCATTTAAATATTACAATCCAGACCAAGTTGTAGCTGGAAAAACTATGCGTGAGCACTTTAAATTTGCTATTGCATATTGGCACACATTCTGCGGACAAGGAAGTGATCCATTCGGGCCAGGAACGCAGCAATTTGCTTGGGATCAATCTACAGATGCGGTTCAAGCAGCGAAAGACAAGGCTGATGCAGCTTTTGAATTTATAAGCAAAATGGGATTCGATTATTTCTGTTTCCACGATTACGATTTGATTGCTGAAGGAGCAACTTTCGCAGAATCTGAAAAACGTCTGGCGACAATTACAGAATACTTAAAACAGAAAAAAGCGGAGTCTGGAATTAAATTACTTTGGGGAACTTCAAACTGTTTTTCAAACCCAAGATTTATGAACGGTGCGGCTACAAATCCTGATTTTAATGTAGTAGCAAGAGCCGGAGGACAAGTAAAATTAGCACTTGACGCAACGATTGCATTAGGCGGAGAAAACTATGTATTCTGGGGTGGTAGAGAAGGTTATATGTCTTTACTAAACACAGATATGGGAAGAGAATTAGACCACATGGCGCAATTCTTGGCAATGTCTAGAGATTATGCAAGAGCACAAGGTTTTAAAGGAACTTTCTTTATCGAGCCAAAACCAATGGAGCCGTCTAAACACCAATACGATTTTGATACTGCAACAGCAATTGGATTCTTAAAGGAATATGGTTTAGATAAAGATTTCAAAATCAATATCGAGGTAAACCACGCTACATTGGCACAACACACTTTCCAACACGAATTAGAAGTTGCTGCAAAAGCTGGAATGTTAGGAAGTATTGATGCAAACAGAGGTGATTACCAAAACGGATGGGATACAGATCAGTTCCCAAATAATATCCAGGAAACTACTGAAGCTATGTTGGTTTTCTTAAAAGCTGGCGGATTACAAGGTGGCGGTGTAAACTTTGACGCAAAAATCAGAAGAAATTCTACAGATTTAGAAGATGTTTTCTTGGCGCACATTGGTGGTGCTGATACTTTTGCAAGGGCTTTATTGACTGCAGATAAAATTATTACTTCGTCTCCTTACGAAAAATTAAGAACAGAAAGATACAGCTCTTTTGATTCTGGAAAAGGTAAAGAATTCGAAAACGGAAAATTAAACCTTAAAGATTTATATGATATTGCAAACCAAAATGGAGAATTAACGCTTCAAAGCGGTAAGCAAGAATTGTTTGAAAATATCATCAACCAATATATTTAATTGGTATTTTTTAGAAGATATGAGACCTAACAGGTTTTTAAAACCTGTTAGGTCTTTTTAAAAATATTTATTAAGACAGAATATCTGAAAGATTTATAATTTTTAAAATGATAGCTATAGAAAGTTAAATTGTTTTTAAAAGCTATTTTAATTTATTTCTTAAGATAAAATAAAGAAATGTGTATTAAGACTATGACTTGTTTTTGAGATCTAAATTTTACGAAAATAGATGGAAGGTTTAGTTACTATTTTTTGATAATGAAAACCAAAATAAGTCAGTTTGATAAAATAATAAGTGAGTATTTTTTATTGATGGTTTTTTGAAGAGCGGAATCGATCGAGATGCACATTTTACTCACTGTACTTAGACGCACTGCAGTGCGTTTCTACAAATTGCTGGAAACTACACAGAATCTTTGTCAAAGTTGTTTACATTGACAAAGTTAATTAAACACAATCTTGTCATTTCAAGGAAAAAGAAACGACAAACTACACGATTTACTCAAAATAAACCACTATTTAATCAAACTATTTAAACCAAAAAAACTATGAAATTTTTTATTGATACCGCTAATCTTCAGGATATTCAAGAAGCGCAGGCATTAGGCGTTTTAGACGGCGTAACAACCAATCCATCTTTAATGGCAAAAGAAGGAATTAGCGGAAAAGATAATATTCTAAAACATTATTTGAATATTTGTAATATTGTAGAGGGCGATGTTTCTGCCGAGGTAATTTCAACCGATTTTGACGGAATGATACGAGAAGGCGAGGAGCTTGCTGCACTTCATCCGCAGATTGTGGTGAAACTGCCTATGATTGGCGATGGCATAAAAGCTTGTAAATACTTTTCTTCTAAAGGAATTAAAACCAATGTAACTTTAGTATTTTCTGCTGGACAAGCTTTATTAGCGGCAAAAGCTGGAGCGACTTATGTTTCTCCATTTTTAGGACGTTTAGATGATGTTTCGACAGACGGAATGCATCTGATTGAAGAAATTAGAGAAATCTACAATAATTATAATTATCAAACACAAATATTATCTGCCTCAATAAGACATACTATGCATATTGTAAACTGTGCAAAAGTAGGGTCGGATGTAATGACGGGACCACTTTCGGCAATAAAAGGATTATTAAAACATCCGTTAACCGATATTGGTTTAAAACAATTTGTTGAAGATGCTAAAAAGATGAATCTTTAATAAATTCCATTTTTGTACAATTTTAAACTCCCTTTCAGTCATTTGAAACGGAGTTTTTTTAATTGAAAGCGACTGATTATTTCTGGATTCATGTTTCTAAGAAACAATAAAAAAATCTATTTCAAATTCTCCATAAGTGTTTTCAAAAAAGCAATAACGGCCTTTTTCTCATATACTTCTTTCAAAGAAATCAGCATTGCAGTTCGTGTCATATTTTGTCCTTTTATCGGAATAGCAAATAAATCTTTTTCATTTTCGACTGTTGTTTTGGTTAAGATCGTATGCCATTTTCCCGTTTTAATTAATTCAAGCAAAGTCGGAATATCGTTTATTTCAATTGTGACTTTTGGGTGAAGTTTGTCTTTTTCAAAAGCCTTATTAATAAACTGCGTGGTACTAAAACCGCTCGACGGAAGCGCTAGCGGCAAGGAACTAACTTCTTTTAAAGAAATACTTTTTTTATGAATTAAAGGCGTTTCAGACGAGGTTACCAAAGCCATTGGAGAAGTAAATAATTCCCTGTATTTGAAATGAGCCTCGGAAGCGATTTCTTCAAAAGTCAAAATTACATCGAGTTCGAAATAATTCAGTTTTTGAATTAATTCCTGCGAAGTTCCAAATACAATTTCGAATTGAATTTTAGGATATTCTGAACTAAATACAATCAAAGCTTTTGTAACCACATGACGCAATGCATACGTAACACCAATTGCAATTTTTCCTGTTTCAAGATTATTCAAATCTTTTAAAAGTTCGAAACCGTCAGCAGCTTTATTAACCGATTGCTGTGCGTAAACAGAAAATAAATCTCCCGCTTCAGTCAAACCAATTCGTTTACCGATTCTATTAAAAAGCGGTACTTGCAGTTCATCTTCCAATTGTTTAATTTGTTGTGATAAAGTGCTTTGGCTAATATGTAATGCAGATGCTGCTTCGGTGAAATTCAATAATTCCTTTGCTTTAAGAAAATATTTGAGTTGTCTGAGTTCCATTTATAAATCGGTTTTAGCGATTGATTTTATCGAAAAATAAGGTTTTACAAATATAGAAATTCTTAAGAACTTTGTGTTGTTATAAAATTAGCGCAAGAACAAAATGAAAATCATAGCTTTACAAGAAGGAAATTATATTGCAGATTCTAAAAAAGAATTCAAACTTATTACAGAAAAAACGACCGATCCTGGACTCAAAATGGCGATTCAGCCTTTTCTGGTTATTACAGATCATGATGTTATTTTACTTGATTTTGGTCTAGGATTTGTAAATGATGGAATTCCATTTATTCATCAAATCTTAAGAAAAAATAATATTGAGCCAGAACAAATTACAAAAATTTTGGTTTCGCATTTACACAAAGATCATATAGAAGGAATTGGTTACTTTGAGAATGGTAATTTGGTTCAAAATTTTCCTAATGCAACGATTTACATTCAAAAAAGAGAAATAGATTTTGCTTTAGAACAAATCAATAATCCGTCTTATGTTTTTGAAATATTAAGTGAATTGGAAAAACTTCCGAATGTTGAATTACTAGATTCTGACAGCGGAAAAATTACCGATGAAATTTTCTATGAAGTTTCGGCTGGACATACCAAATTCCATCAAGTTTTTTGGATCAAAGCCAACGATGAAATTGTATTTTACGGCGCTGACGATTTACCTCAAAAAGTATATTTGTCAATGCACGTAGCCTACAAAACAGATTTTGACGGAAAGCGCGCCATGGAATCACGTAAAAAATGGGAGCTGCAGGCTAAAGAAGAGAATTGGAAAGTACTTTTGTATCATGATATGAAGATGCCTGTTTTAGAGTTTTAGGGGGAGAAAGAAGAAAGAGAATAGAATAAAGAGAATAGAATAAAGAGAATAGAATAAAGAGAATAGAATAAAGAGAATAGAATAAAGAGAATAGAAGAAAGAAGTAAGATAATAGAATAAAGATGAGAGATTTAGAATTAATTCCGGCTTTGATTATTTATGGTTCGCTGGCGCCGGGGGAATCAAATCATTCGGTTATGGATCCGATAAAGGGAGAGTGGAAAAAAGCAAGTATTAAAGGAAAACTGAAAGAAGGAGGCTGGGGTTCTTCTTTAGGTTATAATGGTTTTATTTCTGTAAATCCTGATGAAGCAGAAACAATTAATTGTTATGTTCTTTTTTCTAATGATCTAACTGAGAATTGGGATTATCTCGACGAATTTGAAGGTGACGGTTATATTCGAATTCAAGCAGAATACGAACTCGAAAGTGGTCAAAAGGGAATTGGGTTTATTTATGCTTTAAAACAATAAAGTCAAAAGATTCAGATTAATTAATTTAGTCTGATTTTTTTTTTCTTTGAAAATAATACAAACAAAACGCTTCTCACTTTTTCCTCTAATGAAGAACGCAGAATAGAAAAGGCTTTAGTAATTTGAGCTTCAACGGTTTTTATAGAAACATCTAGATGCTCTGCAATTTCAATATTGGTTAAACCTTCTTTTTTACTCAAAATAAAAACCTCTTTGCATTTTGGAGGCAGATTTTGAATTTCCTTGTTTACAGCATTCAGAACTCTCTGAAAAGCTTCTGAATCATCTTCCTGAACAATTCCGTTCAAAGCATCGTAATACGACTTTTCTAAAGAAAACAGAGATTGATTTTTTCGATATAAATCGATGAACTCATTATAAGTTAATTTGTAGAGAAAACTCTTTAAAGCGTGATCCGATTTTAATCTCGTGCGCTGTTCCCAAACCTTGATAAAAACATTTTGAACAATGTCTTCGGCACTGTAAACATTTTTTACCAAACTGTTGGCGTATACGCAAAGTTTATGATGATAAGTATCGATTAGATAGCTGTACGCCATTTCATCTCCATTTCTAAGAGACTCAATTAGTGTATCATTATCGTGGTAATCATCGGTTTTCATAGAAACAAATATATAAATTAATAGTTTTTAGGATCTAAATCGGCGTTTTTTTAATAAAAAATAAGTCCTTTTAGCATTTTCTATTTGAAAATTATTACAAATAAAACAGGTCAAAATCGCAAAGATAAAAACATTTACTCTTTAATCTCTATCAAATTAGTAGAATTTATTAAGGGAAAAAACTTGTGGAAAATAAAAAAATCATCAAAATGAAAAAAACTTTATCAAATTGTTAGGGTTTTGTTTTTTTGCTTCGTAATAATATTAAAAACAACTAAAATGACAGTGAAAAAATCAGAACGGTTAATCGTTAAATTTATCACAAATCAGGCAAGTCAGGAAGAAATTGAAACACTGACAGAATGGTTAAAAGAGGATGAAAACCGAATTGTGTTTAAGGATTTTATAAAAACCAATTACGCAGTGGATAGCGTTATGAACTCTTTTGATTCTACTGAAGTTAGAAAACAACTTTCAGAAAGAATTCAAAAAGAAAATAATGTTTTTAGAAAAAGAAGATTTTCATCGTATTTTAAATATGCAGCGATTTTAATTGTGGCTTTGGGCGGGTTTTATTTTTATAAAAATTCAGATGCTCCTCAATCCAAACAAAATAGTGTTATTCCGAGAGAAGATGAAATTGTATTGCAGCTTGGCAGCGAATCGCAGACTCTTAATCCAAATGAAGCACGAAATGTAATCGATAAAGACGGAAATGTAATTGGAAAACAGGAAAAAAACAGATTGGTTTATTCTAAATCGTATGCAGAAGGAACTGCAGTTTACAATACAATTAGAATTCCGTACGGTAAAAAGTTTGAAGTACAATTATCAGATGGAACTTTGGTGTATTTAAACGCTGGAACATCATTTCGATATCCAGTGCAGTTTATAAAAAATCAAAACCGACAAGTTTATCTGCTTGGAGAAGGTTATTTTGAAGTAGAAAAAGACAAAATGCACCCGTTTCTAGTGAATACGCAGAATGTAAATGTTGAGGTTTTGGGAACTAAGTTTAATGTGGATACCTATACTGAAAATAGAAGCACAGATGTTGTTTTGGTGGATGGGAAAGTGTCGCTTTATAAAGATGAGAAAACGAAAGAAAATCCCGTTTATTTAAAACCTGGAGAAAAAGGTTCAAATATAAAAGGCCAATCGGTAATTAGCACGGAACAAGTCAATACAGATTATTATACAGCTTGGGTAAAAGGAAGTCTGGTATTTAAAAATGCTTCTTTTGATGATATTATCAAAAAGCTGGAACGTCATTACAATGTGACTTTCATTAACAGAAATAAAATGCTGGGAAAAGAAATTTTTAACGCCCGCTTTGATAATGAACCAATTGAAGTGGTTCTGAAATATTTCAGCGATAGTTATGCCATAAATTATATTATTGACAGAGATAGAATTACGATTAAATAGAATTAAAAAATTAAAAATTAAAAATTAAAAATTAAAAAAATCCTTTATAATCTAAAATCAACAATCTAAAATCAATAATTTAAAATAAATATAAGCGCCTATGTAACAGCAATCCAAAAATGAAAAGGATCGTTATTTATAAAAAAACCGGAAAATGCGCCAACATTTCCCGGTAGAGTAAATGCGGTCAGTTAATTAACCAACCAACATTAAAAAAACATTTTAAAAGTATGAAAAAACTATTGAACAGAATCAGGTTCGACAAGCCTTTTTTGAAATTTGATTTGAAGATGAAATTGACCACATTATTTTTATTCACCGCCTTAACAATAATGCACGCCGGAACCAGTTATTCGCAAAAAGCTAAAATTTCTTTCAGCGCTAATAATATGACTGTTGCAAAAGCTATTGAAAAGCTAGAATACACGACCAACTATAGATTTGTTTACAATGTTAGATCTGTAGATTTAAACAGGATCATTACTATTAATGAAAGTAATGTTGCTATTGAAACACTATTAAATACCATTTTTGGAAATACGGGAACTGATTACAAAGTTTCTGGAAACCATATTGTTCTTATGGCGAAAAAAGCGCCAGAAGGCAAGCAGACAATGAAAGCCGAGGCAGATTTTATTGTAAAAGGTAGAGTTACAGACGAAAAAGGAATGCCTTTAGTTGGTGCCGCAATTTCTGATAACGGTTCAGGAAGAGGTGTACAAACAGATTTTAATGGAGAATATCAGATAATTACCGTAAGCAGTGAAACTACATTGGCATTTGCTTATTTAGGATATGTAAGACAAGAAATTAAAGTTGAAGGAAGAAGCGTTATCAACGTTGTTTTGAAAGAAGATGTTTTGGAATTAGAAGGACTTGTTTTAAAAACAGGTTATCAGGACATTAGTGCAGAAAAAGCAACAGGATCTTTTTCTAGTTTAAAAGCAAAGGATTTCCAAGAGCAGCGTTTAAATAGTTTAGACAAAATTTTAGAAGGACGTATCGTTGGATATCAAGATGGAAAAATTCGTGGTACAACTACTATGACAGGTGTAAGTGCGCCTTTATATGTAATTGATGGATTTCCGGTAGAGAATACAAAATTAACTCCGTATGCGAGTATAGAAGAAAATTTACCTAATCTGAATTTAGAAGATATTGAAACTATTACAGTTTTAAAAGATGCCGCAGCTTCTTCGATCTATGGTGCACGTGCAGCAAATGGAGTTGTGGTTATTACCACTAAAAAAGCAAAAGCAGGAAATACAACTATTTCCTTTTCAAGTAATTTAACAGTTACGCCTTATAGAAATTACACAGGAAACTTAACAAATTCAGCAGATATTATTGGTTTAGAAAGAGGATGGGCAGATGGAAATCCTAATTTAAAAACGGCTAATGCAAGTACTTATGCACAGTCAATGCTAAATAATGCTGTATTTACAAGTTTAGGAATGCAGACTATTTTAAACGGTTATGCCGGCAATATTTCGCAGGCAGAAATGAATGGTCGTTTAGATCAACTGGGTTCTCAAGGTTACAAATATTTTGATGATATTGCACGATATGCAAAACGCGATCAGTATTTTCTACAGCACAATCTTAGTTTGGGTAAAGCAACAGAAACAAATAGCTTTAATGCTTCTTTGACATACAAAAGCAATCAGCTTGAAGATATTTATTCTGAAAACGAAACAGTTGGTCTTAACTTAAAAAACTCAACACAAATTAACAGCTGGTTGTCTTTAGATTTAGGATCTTACACCAATTTTGGTACAGGAGATACGCAGAGTTATTTTGCTTCAAATCCTAATTTTACTTCGGGACCTGGATTTAAATATCAGCCGTATAATCAATTGGTTAATAATGATGGAACTAATTTTGTTTCTACGCCAGAATCTCGCTACAATGCTTTTACGCTAAATTCTATCAAAAATTATGGTCTTTATGATATGAATATTACGCCAATGGACGAGTTTGGAAGAAATTTAGTTGAAAGTAAAAATTTCTTAAACAGAACATTTGCCAAGGTTAATATAAAATTCAGTAATGCCTTTACATACAATGCTATGTTTCAATACGAATTTGGTTCAGATCGCCAAAGTCAGTTATTTGATAAAGACTCGTATTACGTAAGAAGTAAGGTAAATGGTATGGTAACAATTGCAAATAACAGAGCAGTTTATAATTTGCCTTACGGAGATATTGTAAAAAATACAGAGCAGATTACAAATGCTTATAATTTCCGTCAGCAGTTAAATTTCAATCAGACTTTTGCTGACAAGCATGATTTTTCTGCCATTGCAGGTATGGAAATTCGTCACAGTAAGTTACAATTTAATATTAATACACGTTACGGATATGATGCTCAGACCTTAGGTTTTACGCCGATAAATCAGTCAGATCTTCTTAAAGTTTACGGAAGTGTGTTTAGTGGATATATGATACAAGACGAATTTTCATTAGAAAAAGAATTATTAAATCGTTACGTTTCTCTTTATGGAACAGGAGGTTATACATATGATAAAAAGTATTCAGTATCTGGAAGTTTAAGATGGGATCGTTCGAATCTTTGGGGAACAGACAGTGAATATCAAAATAAGCCTACATGGTCAGCTGGAGCAGGATGGAATATCGATAAAGAATCATTCTTTACAGCTTCATGGGTAGATGCGCTTAAAGTTCGTGTTTCTTATGGTATTGGTGGAAATATTGCTAAAGATTCTGCACCGTATTTAACAGCTTATTATAATTCTAATCCAAATGTTGGAGGAAATCAGGGAACAGTTCGATCAAGACCAAATCCAGAATTATCTTGGGAAAAAACTACTACAACCAACGTTGGTTTAGATTTCTCACTCTTCAACAGCAGATTAGGAGGAACTGTAGATCTTTATAACAAAAAAGGAGAAAATTTATTAGCAAGCAGTCAAGGAATTCCAACAGAAGGATGGGGCTATTCTACCTATAAAATCAATAACGGAGAAATGACTAACAAAGGTATCGAAGTTAGTTTAAGAGGAACAATTGTTAAAACACCTTCATTCTCTTGGGACGCAGCAGTTTTATATGCTTACAACAAAAACAATGTCGATTATGTAAATGTAAAAGCACCTGTTTATTACTTACAGTTGGATCAAGCACAGTCTTTTCCAAGAGTAGGTACCAACTTTAATTCTATTTATGGTTACAAATGGGCAGGATTAAGCAGTACAGGAATTCCTCAGGTTTATGATGCTTCAGGAACTGCGGTAAAATACAATCCAGGACAATTGGAAGCGATTGATGATTATGGCTCAACAGTTCCTACACACAGTGGTTCATTCCATACTTCAGCTAATTATAAGAATTTCTCGCTTTCGGCTCTTTTCATTTATGAGTTAGGACATAAGGTAAGAAATAGTTTTCTTCCAATGTTAGCCAACAATTATAATGGTGCTGCAGGAGGTTATGTAACAGATATTACAGTTGTAAACAATCATATTGCAGATCGTTGGATGCAGCCTGGTGACGAAGCTTTTACAAATGTCCCTAGAGCAGTTTATGAATATGATCCAGAATTTAATTCAGATTCCCGTACAATTTATTCGTATGCAGATATCAATATTTTGGATGCATCAAATTTGAGACTAAGCAACATTTCGTTAGCGTACCAAATGCCAAGTGCACTTATTAAAAAAGTAAAACTAGACGGCGTACGTTTCAACTTAAACGCAGAAAACGTTTACACTTTTGCAAAGAGCAGAGATGCTAAGTTTATTTTAGGCGGTTTCACTTCTCCAAGTTTTGTTTTAGGTGTAAATGTTAATTTCTAATTTATAAAGGACTAGACGATGAAAAATATATATAAAAAGATAGCGTGCTTATTAGCTTTAGGAGCAACATTAGTCTCTTGCGAAGATTATTTGAGCGATGTTCCAAAAGGATCAAAATCACCAACAACATTAGCAGATTATGAAGCTTTTTTACGTGACGAATACACCAATCATAGAGTTGATATTACTGGCGCTTCACAATTATTAAATGACCAATATGTAACTGTGGCCTCTCTAGCAAGTAATAGATTGTATAATGCCAATTATATGTGGGACGAAAATGCCGATCGTATTGCATTGAAGGTTTCAGATGAAACGGCGTATTATGCCAGCTATCAAGGAATTTCTACTTTTAATTTAATTATCGAAAATGCATTAAGTACAACTAAAGCAACAGAAGCAGAACAAAGAATAGTTTGGGCAGAAGCAAAAGTACTGCGTGCCATGAATTACTTTAATCTGGTTAATTTTTATGCAGATACTTATGTAGCTTCAACAGCTTCAACAAAATTATCAGTTCCCTTAATTACGAGTGCAAATATTAATGCGCCAAGCAAACAAGTCACAATTCAAGAATTGTACGATTTTATTTTGAATGATGTTAAAGAAGCGCTGCCTTATTTGCCAAAAGTTTCTCAGACAGCTTTACATCCAAATTTAGGCACAGGTTATGCATTTTATTCAAGAGTTTATCTGCAAATGAATAATTATACAGAAGCGTTAAAATATGCAGATTTGGCATTAGCAGAAAACAATAAATTGTTTGATTGGATTGGATATTACAATACCAATAAAGCAGTTATCGATGTTCCGAATTCTTATACTGCCACAACTTCTCCTATGGGATTTAATTATGTAGAAAATTATAATTATCGTCACGGTATTACAAATAATTTATCGACAGAAAATAGTATTCCAGTAGAACGCGCACAGCGATTTGAAGCTGGAGATGCACGTTTTATATCTCGTTGGAAAATTTACACTGTTGGTGCCGAAACGTATTACAGAAGAACTTTGTCTGGCTTTTTTAACTTCGGAGGGATCACAACTGTAGAAGTGTATTTGATTAAAGCAGAATGTCTGGCTCGCGATAATAAAATTAGCGAGGCGCTGGGAGTTTTAAATACAGTACGTAAAACGCGTATTCTGCCAGCTTCTTATCAAGATATATCTACTACAGATCAGGCCACTGCATTGAGAGCTATTTTTAGAACAAAAAGTAATGAACTTACTAATACCTTGATTGCTTTTGCAGACGCACGCCGTTTAAATGCCGAGGGTGTTTATAAAGTAAGTTTTACCAAAACAGCAAACGGGAATACTTACACATTAGCATCAGATTCTCATTTATGGACAATGCCATTTCCTCAAGGTGCTACACAAAACCCAGGAAACGGAACAATTACACAAAATGTAGCTAAATAATGAATTAAAAAACTTCCTGATTAGGAACTCCGAAAAGGAAGTTTTTTTTAAATATCAATCAAAAAAATGAAAGCAATTAAATATAAAATAGCAGCATTATCAATCTGTTTGTTTTTAATTTCAAACAACGGTACTGCTCAAAAGAAAAAAACTGCAGTTCCAGCGGCGACGGCTTATTCTATTGAAGGAAATATTACGGGTCTTCAAGATGGAACAACTGTACAATTAGTTCCTGGCGCAACACATTCTTCTGAATTACCAGTTGCAGAAACAACAGTTAAGGAAGGCAAATTTGCTTTCACAGGAAAATTAAATGAACCGAGATTTTTTTATTTAGTGTTTGGAAAAAACAAGGGCTACATTAATTTAATAGCCGAAAATGCTAAAATAAAAGTTACAGCAGATGCATCAGTTTCAAATCAGGAAGATGAACGAATCAGTTTTAAAAATGAAGTTATTACAGGATCTAAATCGAATGATTATTTTAAAAAGGAAACTGCTTTTAAAGAAGAATTAAACAAAGATTACGAAGCTTATCATAAAGGTACTGAAGAACTGGCAAAATTATATTCTAAGGCGAGAACTACCGGCAATAAAAAAGTAATGGATTCTATTGCTAATACTCCAGAATGGAAAAAATTTGAAGCAGATGAAAAAGCATTCTTTGCTAAAGTAGAAAAAAGTACAACAGATGTTATAACAAAACACAAAGCAACTTGGTGGGGACCGTTTTTTATGATAACTCAATTCAGTTATTTTACGCCCGACCAAAAACCTCTTTTTGAGCAATTTTCAGAAACGGCTAAAAAAAGTTATTACGGACAATTGGTTGACAAAGACTTGAATCCTACATCGCTAATTGGGACAAGTGTTGCTAATTTTAATTTGAAAGATGCAGCCGGAAAAGCGTATACAGCTAAAGATATTGTGGCTGGAAAAAAATACATTCTAATTGATTTCTGGGCTTCGTGGTGCGCGCCTTGCCGCAAGGAAATTCCAAATCTTAAAACCGCTTATTCTGAATATGCAGAAAAAGGATTTGAAATTTTAAGTATCTCAATTGATAAAGATGAAAAGGCTTGGCAAAAAGCTTTAGGTCAGGAAAATATGCAGTGGCACAATCTTTTAGATGATAACAAAGTAAGTAAATCATTTAACGTAAAAACAATTCCAGCAACGTATTTAGTTGATAGTAAAGGTGTAATTATCGGCGACAATTTAAGAGGTGCAGATTTGGAAGCGAAATTAAAAGAATTATTGAAATCTTAATTTGAAATTAAAAATTGAGAATTAAAAATTAAAAAAATACGTTGAGTAGTAGGGCTCTGTTTGTTTTAATAATTGAAACGTCTTTTTTAAAGCAAGCAGATCTATGTCTCTATGTGTTCAAATAAAAAATAACAACAAAAATTATAACATGAAAAGTACAATCTTAAAATCTGGTTTGTCTGCCTTAGCGCTGATGGCCGTGCTTTCTTCCTGTTCAAAAAAAGAAGAAGGATTTATTATTAACGGTACAATTGCCGGATTAGATAAAGGAACTGTTTATCTGGAAAATACAGATGAAAAAGGAAACAAAAAAATAGCAGATTCTGCCCAAATCAATAAAGAAGGAGCTTTTACTTTTGCGGGAAAAGTTTCAGAACCATTATTATATACCATTAAATTAAAAGGAGAAGAATATGGTGCATTTTTTCTTTTAGATAATGAAGAAATAAAAGTAGAAGCCAAAAAAGATTCTATTTTTAAGGCTAAAGTCAGCGGCGCCGCGCAAAACGATATTTACAAGTCGTACTACGATAACGAATTCAAAAAAATACAAAAGATTGCTGGGCCAATTTATAAATTATCTGATTCTTTACAACAAAATGGTAAAGTAAAATTGACTGCTGAACAGCAAACGATGATGGATAAAAAATGGAAAGATCTTCAAACTCTGGCTGATGATTTAACCGATAAATTTATCAAAAAAAACAAAGATAAAGTTGCTGCCGCTTTAGTAATTAATGACCGAATTGTATCATACGGAACTCCAGAACAAGTAAAATCGTACTATGTTGTTTTATCTCCAGAAATACAAAAATCAGTTTACGGAAAACAGTTAAAAGAATCAATCGATCTTAATGAGAAAACAGCTGTTGGCGTTGCTGCTCCAGAATTTTCTCAGACTGATGTAAACGGAAAAGTGGTTAAACTGTCTGATTATAAAGGGAAATATGTTTTAGTAGATTTCTGGGCAAGCTGGTGCGGTCCATGCCGAAAAGAAAATCCGAATGTAGTTTTGGCTTACAAAACGTATCATGATAAAGGTTTTGATGTTTTGGGAGTTTCATTAGATGATAAAAAGAAACTTTGGGAAAAAGCAATTGAAAAAGACGGATTAACTTGGACACACGTTTCTGATTTAAAAGGATGGCAAAACGAAGCTGCCATCTTATACGGTGTAAAAATGGTTCCAACGAACTATTTAATTGGACCTGACGGTAAAATCTTAGCCAAAAATCTTAGAGAAGCTGAACTTCAATCGAAACTGAAAGAAATTTTTAGTAAATCATAATTATTTAGTCACAGTATTCAGTCTCAGTCTCAGTCTCAGTATTCAGTATTCAGTCTCAGTTTCGGTCTCAACAAAACTGAGACTGAATACTGAATACTGTGACTGAAAACTAAAAAAGCGACTGAAAACTAAAAAAAAATCTCAATTAAAAAAAATGAAAAAATACATCTTTCTGGGCTATTGCTCCTTAGCATTCTGTACGCTGATTTCAGCGCAGAATAAATCGGTTAACTTTAAGAAAGTAAAAGAGTTAGGCGGGATAGAGGAATATTTATATCAGCCAAACGGTATGAATGTACTTCTTTTGCAGGACAATGCTTCTCCTGTTGCCACTGTACAAATTGTATATCGTGTAGGTTCCAAACATGAAGTTTTGGGAAACACAGGATCTACGCATCTTTTAGAACATTTAATGTTTAAAGGAACTCCGACTTTCAACAAAAAAAATGGAAATACAATTACAGATGTACTCCAGAATACGGGAGCACAGTTAAATGCAACTACTTGGTACGATCGTACAAATTATTTTGAAACACTGCCTAGCGATAAAATCGAACTTGCAATTCAGATCGAAGCCGACAGAATGCGTAATTCTCTTTTGACAAAAGAAGATAAAGAGGCAGAAATGACGGTTGTTCGTAACGAATTTGAAAGAGGCGAAAACAACCCGAATGCGTTACTAGATAAAGAAATATGGGCTTCGGCTTACATCGCGCATCCGTATCATCATTCCACAATTGGGTGGAAATCTGATATTGAAAAAGCACCAATCGAAGTATTGAAAAATTTCTACAATACCTATTATTGGCCGGATAACGCTACTTTGACTATTATTGGCGATTTCAAAAAAGAAAATGTTTTTGAATTGATCGAAAAGTATTTTGGCCAAATTACAAAAGCGCCAAAAGAAATGCCTCAGCCTTATACAGAAGAGCCTCAGCAATATGGTGCACGTAAAATTATAGTTAGAAAACCGGGTGAACTTGGCGTTGTAAACAAAGCGTACAAAATTCCGGGAGCTTTAAATGAAGATCTTCCGGCGCTGAACATTTTGGCTCAAATTATTGGATCAGGACCTTCGGCGATTTTGAGTAAAACTTTTGTAGACACTCGTTTAGGAATTTACGCAAGCGCACGCGCAACTAATTTTAAAGAAGTTGGACTTTTTACTATTAGTGTTGGTTTTCCAGTCACTTCAAAACATGAAGATATCGATGCAAAAATCAGCGAAGTTGTGGCTAAAATTCAAAAAGAAGGTGTAACACAGGATGAGGTAAATAGAGTTGTGGCAAAAATTAGTGCACAGACTATTTTAGCTAGAGATGGATCTGGGGTAATTGCATCGGCATTAAACGAAGCAATTGCTTCTGGCGACTGGACAGATTATATTACGGGTGTTGACAGACTGAAAAAAGTAACTCCTGCAGATGTGCTTCACGTTGCACAGAAATACTTGGTAGAAGATCAAAGTACAACAGGATATTTTATTCCGAAGCAATCTGGTTCTCAAAATGCCACTGCTGCAAATGCGACTAAATTCACCGAACAAAATGGTCCGTTTTATTATAGACATCCAGAAAATGAACAGGGTCACGAAGAAAGCGCTGCTAGTTCATCTTTAATAAAAAATACATCAGAAGAAATAACTTCTGCAGAAAGTTTAATCGAAAAATCAGCATCAGCATTCAAAAGAGAAAAAGTATCTGGAATTGATGTTGTTTCGGTAAAAACTTCAGCAAAAGATTTTGTTACCGTTGCTGCGAGTATTTCGCTCGGAAATTATGCAAGCGAAACTAAAAACGATGTTATTCCGGCTTTAACAGCGTCAATGTTATCCAAAGGAACAACGCTAAACGACAAATTTAAATTTTCAGAAAAACTGCAGAAATTAGGCGTTTCTTTAAATGTTAATGCTTCAACTTTCAAAATAAATATTGGATTCAAATGTTTGAAAAAAGATCTAGATCAGGTAATTGCTTTATTGGCAGAAGAATTGAGAAATCCGTTGTTTGATGTAAAAGAATTTGAAAATTTAAAACAGCAGTTTATTGGAAACACGCAGCAGAGTTTAAATGATCCTGGGGAAAGGGGAGATATTGCGTTGTCTCAGGCTATTTATCCAAAAACAAATCCAAATTACAGTTTAAGTGTTGAAGATAATATTGCCAATATTAAAAATGCAGCATTAGATGAGGTTAAAGCTTTCCACAAAAAATATTTTGGAACAGCATCAATGCGTCTGGTAATTGTAGGAGATACCGATGGAGCGAACTTAAATGCTTCATTAAAAAAATCATTTAAAAACTGGAATGGCGGTGTTACAGAAAAACTAAAATTTGAAGAAGCTTCAAAATCTGGTGCAAAAACAGAAGTAATTACGATTCCAGAAAAACCAAGTGCAGAATTATACATCGGTCAGTTTACAGGCTTAAAAAGAGCCGACGCCGATTATATTCCGTTTTTTATTGGAAATTATACTTTAGGAGCTGGTTTCGCTGGACGTTTAATGCAGACTGTTCGTGATAATGACGGTTTAACCTATAGTATTTCATCTGGTTTAGGCGGTAATATAGAAACAGGCGGTTATTGGTTTGTAAATGCATCTTTCAATCCGGGATTATTTCAAAAAGGTCTAGACGCTACAATGGTTCAGGTGGATAAATGGGTAAAAGAAGGAATTACGGCTGCCGAATTAGAGAACAAGAAAACCAATTTAATCGGAAGTTTTAAAGTGGGAATGTCAACTACAAGCGGAATGGCGAGAACCATTTTGAGTTTTATAGAAAGAGGTTTAGAACCAAATTACATTGACCAATATCCAAAAGATATCGAAAAAGCAACTTTACAGCAGGTAAATGATGCGATTAAGAAATACATTCAATTGGATAAAATGATTGTTGTAAAATCTGGCTCTCTAGATCAAAATGGAGCACCGTTGAAATAGTTTTCAGTATTCAGTCTCAGCTAGGAAGCCAACTTTGTCAAAGTTTTAAACTTTGACAAAGTTATACTCTGCGACTGCGACTGCGACTGCGACTGCGACTGCGACTGCGACTGCGACTGCGACTGCGACTGCGACTGCGACTGCGACTGCGACTGCGACTGCGACTGCGACTGCGACTGCGACTGCGACTGAAAACTAAAACCAACAATTTTTAATAGTCGTCTTTCATTACTTCATTTTAGAATCTGAATTAGTAAGCCATTTTCTATGAAAGACCAAAAGAGCTGTCTGCCAACAGCTCTTTTTTTTAATCCGAAACCAAAAACGATGAAAAATATCCTAATTACATTACTGTTATTTCTTTCAGGAAGTATGTCTGCACAAATGTACAATCCTGTAAAGTGGTCAACATCAGTAGAAAAAATAGCAGACAAAGAATATGTTTTAAAAGCTCAGGCGGTTATACAATCCGGCTGGCATTTATACGGACAATATATTGAAGAAGGCGGGCCTTCGAGAACTGCTTTCACTTTCAAAAATACCAATAAAAATTTTCAGCTTATCGGAAAAACAACAGAAGAAAAAGGGCATGAAGTAGTAGACAAAATCTTCGACATGAAAATTAAATATTTTGAAGATAAAGCACTGTTTACGCAGAAGATCAAATTTACTTCAGATCAAATTTCGAATGTTGCAGGCGAAGTTGAATTTATGGTTTGCGATGACAGCAATTGTTTACCGCCAACATCAGAAGAATTATCCTTTAAAATTCCGAAAGACAATAAATTAACTGTTGCAGAAAGTACAGTTGTAAAAGAAGATTCAGTAATTAAAGAAGAAAAAACGATTGTAAAGGCAGAAGAAAAAACTCCAAAAGTACTAGTTGATTCTCAAAAGAAAAATGAATCAAGAGGTTTGTTAAATATTTTTATTATTGCTTTTTTATCTGGTTTTGCGGCCTTATTAACGCCTTGTGTTTTTCCGATGATTCCCATGACGGTAAGTTATTTTACCAAACAAAGTAAAACGAAAGCAGCCGGAATTAGAAACGCCCTGATTTACGGAATTTCAATCGTAATTATTTATGTTTTATTAGGTTCAATTGTAACGGCAATTTTTGGTGCCGATTCTTTAAATGCGCTTTCAACAAATGTATGGTTCAACTTGATTTTCTTTATTTTATTGGTTGTTTTTGCCTGTTCATTTTTAGGAGCTTTCGAAATTATGCTTCCAAATGCATTAGCGAATAAAGTCGATTCGCAGGCCGATAGAGGAGGGCTGATTGGAATTTTCTTTATGGCTTTGGCTTTAGCAATTGTATCATTTTCATGCACGGGTCCGATTGTTGGAACATTATTAGTTGAAGCAGCTTCAAAAGGCGGAATTGCCCCAATTGTTGGGATGTTAGGTTTCTCTATCGCAATTGCGTTACCGTTTTCATTATTTGCAGCATTTCCAGGCTGGTTAAATGCGCTGCCAAAATCGGGCGGATGGTTGAATACAGTGAAAGTAGTTTTGGGATTTTTGGAATTGGCTCTTGCTTTTAAATTTTTATCCAATGCCGATTTAGTACTGCAGTTACATTGGTTAGAAAGAGAAGTTTTTCTTGCGATTTGGATTGCCGTTTTTGGAATGTTAGCTTTTTATTTATTTGGAAAAATTACTTTACCTCATGATTCGCCGCTAAATCATATTTCAGTTGGAAGATTAGGTTTCGGATTAATCGTTCTAAGTTTTACAATTTATCTAATTCCCGGACTCTGGGGCGCGCCATTAAAGTTAATCAGCGGATTTCCACCGCCGATGCAGTACAGCGAATCTCCAAACGGACTAGGGGTTTTGGGTAATTCCGAATTAAAAATAACAGGCTCACTGCCAGAAGGAGCAGAGCATGGACCGCAGAATATAATCACATTCCATGATTATGATAAAGGAATGGAATTTGCCAAAAAAGCGGGAAAACCAGTTTTGCTAGATTTTACCGGATATGCTTGTGTAAACTGTAGAAAAATGGAAGAATTGGTTTGGTCAGATCCGAAAGTGCTGGGAATTCTGAATAACGATGTCGTTTTGATTTCCTTGTATGTGGACGACAAAAAAGAACTGCCGGAAAATGAGCAATATGTTTCCGAAACCACAGGAAAAAAAATTAAAACAATCGGCAACAAATGGAGCGATTTACAAATCAAGACTTACAAGGCAAATGCACAGCCGTTTTATGTAATTGTAGATCATAATAGTGAAAGTTTGGCTGAGCCATCGGCTTATAATCCTGATATTGAAGAATATTACGCTTGGCTTCAAAGCGGGATTCAGAAATTTAAAAAATAATATTATTGCTATAAAAGAAGCTCCAAAATTTGATTTTTGGAGCTTTTTTTCAAACGGATAATTTGTGTTTAATTAATTCTATTTTTCCATATGATATTTAGGATCAATGGCTAACAATAATTTTTTAAAGAGCTGGATCAAACGACTTCTTATAGAGTTGAGAATAAGTGTTATGGCATCAAAGTTTTCTACTTCTTTTTTTGTTTTGATTGCTATAATATTGCTGATTATCGAGATTCCGTCGCTTACAATTAGTAAATTCATCACTGCTGTTACAAACCAATTAAAGTTGTAATTAAGTCCTTTGCTCATTAAGGCCAAAGCAGTTGGAATTAATAAGACAGCTAGCTTTGAAACAAAACCTACCGCTAATTTTTTGAAAGTAAAACGATTGTTTAATACTATAGTTTTAATAACCCCCAAAAAAGTATCCATTATCATTGGACTATACTATAAAAAAAACAGCTCCAATTAGTGGTAATGTTAATCTTAAATCATATTTAGAATTGGATGAATTTACTCCTTCAAATACTACCTTTTTTGATGTGAAAGAAATAAAGAATATTTTGTTTTCCAAAAGTCATTCTGAAGAAGTATATAATTTTTTTAATGAATCAGTGGATCACTATATTAAAGAGGGAAAAGGTTTTAATGTTTTAGGAAAAGTTTCAAATAAAGATAAGTTACTTCTACTTTGTTTGAGCGAGACAGAACAATTTGCGGTGATATTCATAATGAACAAAAATAACGAAATCATAGATTCAAAATTTATTATTGTTGGTGATCCAGCAATTAATGAAAGTATATTTGATTTTGTGGAAGATTAAAATTCAAATTTGTATTAGTAAGTGAAATTATTTTAATTGTTTTAATCTTTTAAATAAGTACAAAATTTGATTTAATAATGTATTTTCGTATAAAATATAAATGAGAAATTTAGTGTTAATACTTGCTTTTGTATTAGTCTCGTGTAATCAGAAACAGGAACAACCAAAGGTTAGCAAAATTAGATCTTCAAATCAAAATAGCATTCATAAAAATGAATCTAAAAAGTTTGTAATCAATAATTATATGGTGAAAAGGATTATGATTTTTCTGGTGTACAAGTCAATTACAATATTGGGAAATTTATTTTCAATAAAAATTATAATGAATTTATTATTGATTCAGCTTTAGATGGAGATATATCATATCAAAGATTGAAAGATTATTTGCCAGATCAATATGAAGATGATAAGGACATTATTCGTTTATCTAATTATGTTTTTTCACTTCAAAAAAACAGTGGTTACTTATGTATTGCTCTTTTTAGGAGAGTTGAAAAAGATAAATGGAAATGTAAAGATTTGAAAAGACTTGAAAAATATTCTGAATTAGGTGACTATAATTATATTTAGGAGAAGGAAAAATTGTCAGCTACGCATACAATACAAAAGAAGGAAATTCATGTTTTGCAGTTGTTATTGATAAAGAAAATTCAGCTGGAAAATATGATAAAATTTTAAAAGCTGTAAAATTCGATTTGGTAAATGAAAAAATTATTGAAATTGATTTAAATAAAGAAAAGATAGAATGTCTTCCTGAAATGAGTGATGAGTAAAACTTTTCTATAAAATAGCGTAATGTTTGTGAAAGAAAAACTCTAGTAATCAAATCGCTAATTTGGATACTTTAACTAAAAAAATGAGGATAGAAATATAAAATCAATGAAAAAATTAATTTTATTAATAACAATTCTTTTGTTCTCCTGTCAAAAAAAAGAATCTAAAGTAATAGAAAAAAACAACAATAAAGAATTAGAAAAGGGAGAATATTTTGAGCCTTACACAAAAAAAGAAAGCTTTGTATTAAAATATAAAACAGATACTCTGAATTTGTTTTACGATGGAAATCAGTTAAAAAGGGTAGAAAAAGTTTTTTTTAGTGAAAGCTATGATGGAGACGGGACTTCAAGCTATGAAAGAACTGGTTATCATATTAACAAAGAAAATTTAATGGATGCTAATGCTTATATTACTGATACTTTTGCAGTTCATACTATTTCTGATTATCCCATTAAATATGAAGAACGTCTTGAGTTTTATAGAAAGAATTATAAGTTTAGCTATATGTCTTTTGATGGTAAAAAAATAAGTAATTACTTTAAAAGAACTGAAAATCCATCAAACGGATATATGTATGATCTTTTATCAATGGATATTTTACTAAGCAAAGTTGATTTTCCTATTGAAAAAATACCTAAGTCATTATATGATACTAAAATTGTTAATGATGAGGTTTATGCAGGTCAAGATTCCTTAAAAGTTTATGAAGTGACAAATACAAATAATTATAAAACAATTTCATCCAGTATTCCTTTTAGATATTTAAGAGATATAAAAGTTGTTAAAGTTGGTAGTGTTTTAAAATATTTTGCAAAAATTTCGCTGACTGAGGGTAAAAAATATATAAATCTCAAAGAAATTGAAAGCATACAAGTTTCTGATCCTCGTGAAGAAGGAGATAGATTTGTTACAGCTCCAAAAGGATTAGAATTGTACAGTAATTTAGATGGTGGCAATATTTTGGGAAGAAATATTTTTTAATTACCGTAATCCCTAGGCGAGGGAGAATTGAATTGATATCAGATTCTTCTGATTATATATATATAAATGGTAAAAAAGGTAGTTTGGTGAATATCAGATATTATGATAAAGAAGGTGAAAGTTTTGAGGGAATTGTCTTTAGTGGTTATTTATCAATAAACAAACCAATATAATTAACTAATAAATTAATTTGTTTTTTTTTTATTAATGAAAGAGTCAAAATATTTTTTTGGTTTTTAATCTTCCAGATCGTAGCCATATATTAAGGATCAAGAACAAATCTTGGGGAGGAAATGTCAAAATAAAATAAGAGATTTGCGCTATAAGAATTTAAGATGGATCCTATAGAGCTTTTAAAATTTATGCTTCCTGATTTTTTAGTCGACCATTTTG
>NZ_MRCQ01000023.1 GCF_002304005.1 Flavobacterium sp. ACN6
AGAGAAAATGCGGTCGTGGTTGGCCGCATTTTCGTTTTTTATGCGTTTTGTGTTTTTACCGTAAAGTTTTTTTTAACCGCGAAGTTTTTTTTTAACCGCAAAGAGCGCAAAGATTTACGCAAAGTTCACAAAGGGTTGTTTTATTCTAAATGAAAATATATAAAAAAGTTCGCAAAGCTTAAAGAATAAGCTTTGCGAACTTTTTTATAATCCTTTTTTAAAATATAAACTAAAAAAAACTTAGCGAACTTTGCGTAAATCTTTGCGCCTTTGCGGTAAAACCCTAAATCGAAGAATTCAAAATTTTCTGTTTTACTTCGTCAATATAAGATCTTCCTATAACGTATCTAAGTCCTTCAATTTCTATGCTGTTTCCTTCTACGGCGTCAATCTTATCAATTGCGATGGTGTAAGATCTGTGAATTCTGATAAAATCTCTTTCTGGAAGTAAGCCTGTGAAATCAGATAAAGTGCTGTGTATAATGAATTTTCCAGAAGTGGTGCTTATTTTTAAATAATCTTTTAAGCTTTCGATAACCAAAATTTCGTTCAAGAAAATTTTCTTCATTTTTTTCTTGTCGATTTTTACAAAAATAAAAGCGTTTTCCTTACTGTTTTCCTGCGGAATTTTACTGGTGTTATTAAGGCGTTTATTGATTTTATTGACGGCTTTCATTAATCTCGGAAACTCAATTGGTTTTACCAGATAATCTAAAACGTCAAGTTCGTACGTCTCGATTGCAAATTGATCATAAGCGCTCGTGATAATAAGCAGAGGAGGATTTTCTAAACTTTTAATAAAGTTTATTCCATCTAAAACAGGCATGTTAATGTCTAAAAAAATTACATCAATGGTATTGTTTTTTAAGAAATTTAAACCTTCAATAGAATTACTGAAAGTGTTTATTAATTCTAAATCTTCAATCTGTTCAATATAACTTTTAATAACGTTTATTGCCAATGGCTCATCATCGATAATTAAACACTTTATTTTCATTTGTAAATATTATTTAAGGCCGATAAGTTGTTTTTGTAGGTATAGTTTTCGAAATAGCTAAAAGCGGGGCTACGTGACTTTTATGACTAGTTTGACGACAAAAATATTCTTTTTATTTTTAAATGAAAGCTTATAGTCACTTTTATTGTATCCTAGCTCAAGTCTTTTTTTGACGTTTTCAATACCTATACCACTTGACTTGTTAAAATTATCTTTATGTACGGTAATTTCGGGCATTGGGTTTGAAATAATAAAATAAAGGAAATCGCCTTTTATCTTAAAATTGATATCAATAATAACATTTCCAGTGTTTTTGTTAACGCCGTGTTTAAAAGCATTTTCGACGAAAGTCAATAATAAAACCGGCGAAATTTCTTTATCATGAATATCTCCGGAAATGTACATATTAACTTCTAAGCGGTCTCCGTTTCTAATTCTTTCTAAATCAAGATAATTCTGAATGCAGAGAATTTCGTTTTCTAAAGACTGTTTCTTTTCTTTTGTTTCATAAAGCATATAACGCATTAACTCGGAAAGCTTTAAAACTATTTTAGGAGTTTTGTTTGATTTTTCTACAGAAAGCGAATAGATATTATTCAAGGTATTAAAAAAGAAGTGTGGCGAAATCTGGGACTTTAAAAACAATAATTCTGTTTCTAGTTGTGATTTCTCCAGATCGGTTACACGTTTTTGCTCTTGCAATAAATCGAGAGTAATTTTAATTGCCGTCACAAAAGTCATTACATATAATTCGCCCATCATCATATCAATTGTATAATTTAGCGTAAGATTATTAATGGTTTCAGGTCCTTCTGGCCATACATTGTGTGTAATCAACAAATAAGTCAAATTAAATTTTAAGACCACCATGACAAAAATCGCCGAAAGTACTGTTATTATATATAGGACATATTTTTTGCGATAAACCAAATGAGGCATCAAAACTAAAATATTCAGATAGCATAAGGCCATGTGAATTGGAAAACCGAGTAAAGTAGTTTTAAGGGAATATACATAATCGTTAAAATAGCTTCCCCAGCGCAGTGTATTAAATAAAAAATACGTGAGCCAAAAGTAAACATGATAGCGTATAGGTAAACTGTAAAGCTTGCTTGAGTTAAAAATCATAATGGTATTTTAGAATGTCGTTTATTACTATTTTTTGATGTTTAGAGCTGTTTAAATGTCGTCCGTCTAAATTTATTTTGGTAAAAGTTGAATTTATCTAAATTTAAAGTTAAATTAATATTGTTTTGATATGAGGAAAATTACTCTGCTTTCTCTGACGGTAATTTTTATTGCAAGTTGCAAAATAAATGTAGATAAAAATAAACATCAGCAAAATTTTGCAGCAAATTATGTAGATCCTTTTATAGGTACTGGTGGTCACGGACATACTTATCCTGGCGCAACAGTTCCGTTTGGGATGCTGCAGGTGAGTCCAGATAATGGAATTTCAAGCTGGGACTGGTGTTCCGGTTATCATTATTCTGACTCCATAGTTTCTGGATTTAGTCATTTACATTTAAGCGGAACAGGAATCGGTGATTTGGCAGATATTTTATTTATGCCGACAAACAAAAAGTTAGACTTAACCGCCAAAGCCGCTTCACGCGATTTCCTTCCGTATAAATCAAAATATAATCATGTTAACGAAAAAGCAGTACCGGGTTATTACCAAGTTTTTCTTGAAGATCCTAAAATCAATGTAGAATTAACGTCTACACAAAGAACCGCATACCATAAATATACTTTTAATGATACCAATACACAATCTGTAGTTGTCGATCTTGGTTTCGCGATTAACTGGGACAAAGCGCTAAAAACGTCAATTAAAATTGAAGACAAAAATACTATCAGCGGTTACCGTTACAGTACAGGCTGGGCAAAAAATCAGAAAGTGTTTTTTGTAGCTAAGTTTTCAAAACCTATAATTGAATCTATTATTACTGCTGATAAAAAAGTAGTTTCTGGCCAAGATGCCGAAGGTGAAAATACGGCATTACAATTGTTCTTTGATGCAGGAAACTCTAAAGAACTTGACGTTAAAGTAGCACTTTCTTCTGTTAGTGTAGCAAATGCTAAAGATAATCTAGACACAGAAAATCAGGATTTTGAAAAAGTAAAATCAAAAGCTGCAGCGGTTTGGAATACTGCTTTAGGTAAAATTAAGGTAGAAACGCCTGTTGATTCGCTAAAAACTATTTTTTATTCGGCATTATATCACACACAAGTTGCGCCTGTAACCTACAGTGATAAAAATGGACAATTTAGAAGAGAAGACGATAAAATTATTACAGCTTCAAATTATACCGCATATTCAACTTTATCGCTTTGGGATACTTTTAGAGCCGAAAATCCATTATTGACATTATTAGAACCAGCAAAAGTTTCAGATTTAGTTAACTCGATGTTGGCCTATTACGAAACAAAAAAAATACTTCCAGTTTGGACATTGTATGCTAACGAAACCAATACCATGACGGGATATCATTCAATCCCGGTTATTGCAGATGCTTATTTAAAAGGCATTAAAGATTTTGATGCCGAAAAAGCTTTTGAAGCGATGAAAGCAACTATGATGCAGGACGAGCGTGGTTTGAATTTCTACAAAAAATATGGATATATTCCTTATAATTTATTAGACGAATCAGTTACGATTACTTTAGAATATGCTTATGACGATTGGTGTATAGCGCAAATGGCGAAAGCACTAGGAAAACAAGCTGATTATGAGTTTTTCTCCAAACGTTCAAAAGCTTACGAATATTTATTTGATGCAAAATCGGGCTTCATGAGGGGAAAATCGGAAGATGGAAAATCTTGGAACGAACCTTTCGACCCGAAACACTCTAACCACAGAGAACATACCGATTATACAGAAGGAAATGCTTGGCAGCACAGCTGGTTTGTACCTCATAATGTTGATGAATTTATTAAGCTTCACGGAGGAAATTCAAACTTTACAAAACGTCTAGAACAATTATTTACAGAGAGTTCTGAAATTACAGGAAACAATGTTTCTGCAGATATTTCTGGTTTGATCGGGCAGTATGCGCACGGAAACGAGCCAAGCCACCATATTGCTTATATGTTTAATCACGCAGGTCAGCCTTGGAGAACACAATATTGGGTGCGTCATATTTTAGATACACAATACAATACGACTGCAAACGGTCTAAGCGGAAACGAAGACTGCGGCCAAATGTCGGCTTGGTATGTATTTAGTTCAATGGGATTGTATCCAATGAACCCAGCTTCTGGAGAATACGAAATTGGAAGTCCGATTTTTGAGAAATCAACTTTAAATCTTCCAAACGGAAAAACTTTTGTAATTGAAGCAGCAAATGTTTCAGACAAGAATTTCTACATCCAATCGGCGACTTTAAACGGAAAAGCATTTAATAAAACAGCGATTTCTCACCAAGAATTGCTGCAAGGCGGTGTGCTTCATTTTGTAATGGGAGCACAGCCAAACAAAAACTGGGGTCTGAACTAACTAATTCAAAATAAATATTTAATGAACATTATAGACGTATCAATCATTTTAATCTATATCGTCATGTCGGTCGGTATAGGAATCTGGATTTCAAGAAAAGCATCAAAAGGACTTGATGATTATTTCCTTGGAGGAAAAACAATCAAATGGTATTTTTTAGGATTGAGCAATGGCTCTGGAATGTTTGATGTTTCAGGAACTTCCTGGATGATTGGGGTTTTATTTTTATATGGTGTAAAAAGTTTCATGTTTATGTGGCTTTGGCCGATATGGAACCAGATTTTCGTAATGATGTTCCTTGCGGTCTGGATTAGAAGATCAAAAGTAATGACAGGATCTGAATGGATTTTAACTCGTTTTGGAAGTGATAAGGCTGGAAAAGCTTCTCATATTATTGTGGCTATTTTTGCTATAATTTCTACAATTGGTTTCATCGCTTATTTCTTCGTTGGAATCGGAAAATTTGTAACCATTATTCTTCCTTGGGATTTGACAGTTCATATGAACGGAGCTGTTTTCTTAACATCAGAACAAGCGTATGCTTTGTTAATCATTTTCTTAACTACAATTTATACCGTAAAAGGGGGAATGTTTTCTGTAGTTGCAACAGAGGTAGTGCAGTATGTAATTATGATTATTGCTGGGGTTTTAATCGCAGGTTATGCTTTCATTAATTATACAGATATTCAAATCAACTCTGTTATTACTCCAGAGTGGAAAAATGTTTTCTTCGGATGGGAGTTTGAAACACAATGGAGTGATAAATTCGATAATTTCAACAGATTAATTGATACGGAAGGTTACAAAATGTTTGGTGCATTTATCGGAATGACGCTTTTCAAAGGTTTCTTTGCAAGTGTAGCAGGTCCAACACCAAGTTACGATTTACAGCGTGTTCTTTCTACAAAATCGGTAAAAGAAGCAGCTTATATGAGTGGTTTTACTAACTTGATTTTATTCATTCCTAGATATTTATTAATTACTGGAATTGTGGTTATTGCCTTGGTAAACCTAGCGCCAGAATTAAATGCAAATGTTAACCTAACAGGAGCAGATTTAGAATTATTAATGCCAAAAGTGGTAAATCTTTATATTCCGGTTGGAATTAAAGGAATCCTTCTTGCGGGTTTATTGGCAGCTTTTATGTCTGGATTCTCGGCTTTTGTAAATGCTGGTCCTGCTTATATTGTAAATGATATTTATAAAAAATACTTCAAACCAGTTGCATCAAATGCACATTATATTAAAGTAAGTCAGATTTCATCATTTATGGTGGTTGGTCTTGGAGTTTTCATGGGATTCTTCGCAGATTCGATCAACTCATTAACCCTTTGGATTACGAGTGCTTTGTACGGAGGTTATGTTGCGGCCAACTTCTTAAAATGGATTTGGTGGCGTTTTAACGGATGGGGTTATTTCTGGGGAATGGTAGGCGGATTAGTCGCAGCTTCTCTTCAGTTTGTTTTAGATCAGAATAAAGGAAATCTAGAAGTGGGGTCATTTCTACATGAACTTTCAGAAGTACGCGCGATTTACTTGTTCCCATTAATTTTCGGATTCTCAATTCTAGGGTGTCTTTTAGGAACTTACTTAAGTAAGCCTACAGATATGGAAGTGCTTAAATCTTTCTACAGCAATGTAAGACCTTGGGGATTCTGGAATCCAGTTTACAAACAATTAAAAGCAGAAGATCAGGCTTTCAAAAAGAATAATGATTTCTATTTAGATATGATGAATTGTTTAATTGGTATTGTATGGCAGTCAAGCATGATCCTGCTTCCAATTTATTTCATTATCAGAGATTATCCAAAAGCGGCGGTTGCTTTAGTAGTTTTCTTAGTGACAACTACAGTATTAAAGTTTACTTGGCTGGATAGAGTTAGAAAGATTGAAGATTAAAGAAAATAGAATAAAGAGTATAGAATCAAGATTTTAGAGGTAATTATTTTGATTCGATAAAAATTTAAACACATAGAAACATAGATTTTTTTTTATAATGAAAAAGATAAAAGAAAGAAACTAGTTTTTAACACATAGATTTTAAACATAGCCCGTAGTTTCAACTACGGGACTATAGATTTTAAAAATAGCCCGTAATTTCAACTACGGGAACGCAGAGATTGGTCGTGCTACTTTGTACAGCAACTTTGTCAAAGTTCAAAACTTTGACAAAGTTTTATAACCAGACAGTTTGTCATCCTGAGGAACGAAGGATCACACTAGTTGGTCGACAAAGATTGACGATTTTGGATTGTAGAGTATTGAGTGTGATCCTTCCTTCGTCAGGATGACAAAAATGAGACAACTTAAGCACGTACTATGTACGCTAATACAAGGGAAACGCCTTTTTGCAGACAAAGAACATCTATGTCACTATGTGTTTGAAAGATTAAAAGAATAAAAAACTAATAAATAAAAAAAACAAAAAATGAGTACTATTCCTTGGCAAGACAGACCCGAAAACAGTAAAGATGTAATGTGGAGATATTCTGAGAATCCAATTATCGACAGATATTCGATTCCTTCTTCAAACAGTATATTCAATAGTGCAGTTGTACCTTTTGGAGACGGATATGCTGGGGTTTTTAGATGTGATAATAAAGCAGTTCAGATGAATATTTTTGCTGGTTTCAGTAAAGATGGTATCAATTGGGACATCAACCACGAACCAATTGAGATGAAATCTGGAAATACAGAAATGATTGAATCTGCTTATAAATACGATCCTCGTGTGGTTTGGATCGAAGATCGTTACTGGATTACTTGGTGTAATGGTTATAACGGACCAACAATTGGTATTGGTTATACTTTTGACTTTAAAGAATTTTTCCAATGTGAAAATGCCTTTTTGCCATTCAACAGAAACGGAGTTTTATTCCCGCAAAAAATTAATGGAAAATATGCGATGTTAAGTCGTCCAAGTGATAACGGACACACGCCTTTTGGAGACATCTGGATCAGCTACAGCCCGGATATGAAATATTGGGGAGAACACAGATTAGTAATGAAACCAAGTCAGTTTGAGAAAAGTGCTTGGCAGTGTACAAAAGTAGGTGCAGGACCAATTCCTATTTTAACTGACGAAGGCTGGTTAATGATCTACCACGGAGTTATTAATACTTGCAACGGTTTCCGTTATGCAATGGGAACTGCCATTTTAGATGTTGATTCGCCAGACCAAGTAAAATACAGAACACAGCCGTATTTATTAGGGCCGGCAGAAACGTATGAAATGGTTGGAGATGTACCAAACGTAGTTTTCCCTTGTGCAGCTTTACATGATTTTGAAGAAGATAAATTAGCCGTTTATTACGGTGCTGCAGATACTCACGTAGCAATCGCTTTCGGAAAATTAAGTGAAGTAATTCAATTTACAAAAGATAATAGTTTATAATATAATGATGCATAGTAGAGGTAAATTATTGTCCCTAGCCGTTACTTTTTCTTCGCTGCTGGGTTATGCGCAATCTGAAAAAGAGGTTACACCAAAAAGTTATATTGCATATAAAACTGCAAGCGAAATTACTATCGACGGCGATGGAGCAGACAAAGCTTGGGAAAAAGCATCTTGGACAACACCTTTTGTCGACATAGAAGGAGTTGAAAAGCCAAAATACAGTACTCAGGTCAAAATGCTTTGGGACGATAATTACTACTATATTCTCGCTAAAATGGAAGAACCCCACGTTTGGGCAAATCTAAGACAGCGCGATACGATTATTTTTTACAATAACGATTTTGAAGTTTTTATTGATCCAGATAATGACACTCATAATTATTATGAATTAGAAATAAATGCATTGAATACCGCTTGGGATTTATTTATCAATAAACCCTATCGCGAAAAAAATACAGTTTTAAACGATTGGAATATTACAGGTTTAAAATCGGCTGTAAAAGTAGACGGAACTTTAAATAATGCTTCAGATATTGATAAAGGCTGGACATTAGAAATTGCAATTCCGTGGTCGGTTTATAAAACATCTTATCACGATAATATTGTTCCGAAAGATAAATTCTGGAAAGTTAATTTCTCGCGAGTAAATTGGCAGCATTCAGTCGTTGACGGAAAATACGAACGTAAAAAAGATTCAGAAGGAAAGTTTCTCCCAGAATACAATTGGGTTTGGTCGCCTATGGGAGTCATCAATATGCATGAGCCCGAAAAATGGGCTTATGTATACTTTTCTTCAAAAGAAATAGGAGCTCAGGACACTTTTACAATTCCGCAGGAAGAAAAAGTAAAATGGGAACTGTATACTTTATACCGCGCTCAAAAGAGATATTTTGATAAAAATAAATCTTGGGCAAAATCACTGCAAAGTATCAGTAAAAAAAATATAGTTGTTGACGGAAAGACTTTAAAACCAGTTTTAGAAAATCATTTATCAGGATTTAATATTTCGGTAAAAAGTCCGTTCACAAACAAAACCTTAATAATAAAAGAAGATGGTAAAATTATTACGAACGAATAAGTTACAAAAACTATCAAAAGTTATAGTTCTTGCGCTTTCGCTGAGTTTATTCTCTTGCGGACAAAAGGATGCTAAAGAGCAGGAAAACGGAACATTTAATTTTGGTGTTTGGATTACTGCCGATGCCAAAAGAGCCGATGCTGATTATTCGAAAGAATTCAAAAAATACAAAGACGGCGGAATCGACGAAGTATTAATCAACACACAAACAGATCCAAAATTGTTGTCAAGATTAGTGCCGCTGGCTAAAAAAGAAGGTTTAAAAGTTCACGCTTGGATTATGGCCATGAATCGCCCAAATGATTCTGTAGCTTTACAGCACCCAGATTGGTACCAAGTAAGTAAAGAAGGAAAATCTTGTTTTGATAACCGTCCTTATGTAGATTATTACCAATGGCTTTGTCCAACAAAAGAAGAATCTAGAAATCACGTTTTAGACTTGGTTGAAGGTTTAGCAAAAGTAGAAGGAATTGAAAGTGTACATTTAGATTATATACGTTTCCCAGACATTTTCCTCCCAATTAGTTTATTGCCAAAATACAACTTAGTTCAAGATGTAGAATTACCACAATTCGATTTCTGCTATTGTGATGCCTGTGTAAGCAAATTTGAAAAAGAACATCATAAAAATCCAAAGAAGAGCCACAATACTTCGATTGATATGGAATGGAAAAATTTCAGATTAAATGCAGTAAAAGCAGTTGTAGATGATGCTTATAAAATTGCTCATAAACACAATAAAAAATTAACAGCAGCAGTATTTCCTTATCCAGAGATGGCAGATCACATGGTTCGCCAGCGTTGGGACAAATGGAATATTGATGAAGTATATCCAATGATTTACCACAGTTTTTACGATGAAGAAATTGACTGGGTTGGTTATGCAACAAAACAAGGAGTTGCCGATTTAGAAGGAAAACAAACGAAAGTAAATACAGGAATTTATATTCCAGGTTTAAAGTCGGATGAAGAATTGAAAGAAGCGATTTTACAAGCTAAGAAAAATGGTGCAGCAGGAGTTTCATTTTTTGACGGAAATGCTTTATCAGACAGTAATTTAAAAACTATAAAAGAAGTAAAAGCAGGTTTATAAGCGATTTTACTCGGATTAAAAATTATAACTGATTAAATTAGCAACATTAAGAACATTTTTCTCAACGTTGAATTAAAACAAAGTACATGTCAAATAGAAGAGATTTTATCAAGAAAACAACTTTAGGTACATTAGCCATTAGTTCTGTTTTGGGTGTAAGCGGATTTGCTGCCAATCATGATAATGAAGAAAAAGCAGTACCTAAAGAAAAAAAACAGCAGAAACCTATAATTATTTCGACGTGGAATCATGGTCTGCCTGCTAACCAAGAATCTTGGAAACAACTAAAAGACGGAAAACCAGCTTTAGATGCAATCGAAGCAGGAATGAAAATACCTGAAGCAGATCCAAATGTCCGCAGTGTTGGTTATGGAGGATATCCAGACCGCGAAGGAAAAGTAACTCTTGATGCCTGTATCATGGATCACAACAGTAATTGTGGTTCGGTTTGCTTTCTGCAAGGAATCAAACACCCAATTTCTGTTGCAAAAAAAGTGTTGCAAAATACACCTCACGTTATGCTGGCAGGCCAAGGAGCATTGCAATTTGCTTTGTCTGAAGGTTTTAAAGAAGAAAATTTATTGACTCCAGAATCTGAAAAAGACTGGAAAAAATGGCTGGAAGATTCCAAATACAAACCAGTCATTAATATAGAAAATCACGATACCATAAGTATGCTAATGTTAGACCAAGAAGGCAATCTTTCTGGCGGATGTACCACGAGCGGTGCTGCTTGGAAAATGCATGGACGCGTCGGTGACTCCCCAATAATCGGCGCGGGTCTTTTCTTGGACAACGAAGTGGGAGCGGCAGCAGCAACAGGTTTAGGCGAAGCTGTAATTAGAACTGCTGGAAGTGCAATGGTTGTTGAATTAATGCGTCAGGGAAAATCTCCTTTTGAAGCATGTAAAGAAATCACAGAACGTATTTACAACAAACATAAAAACCACAAAGACATGGAATATCTGCAAGTTGGTTTTATTGCTTTGAATAAAAACGGAGAATACGCAGGTTACAGCCTAAGATCAGGATTTAATTTCGCCGTTTCTGATGACGTAAAAGGTCACAGAATGGAAGACGCAAAATTTAAAATGTCTTGGGATAAATAATTATAACGTTTAGAACTTTGTCAAAGTTTCAAACTTTGACAAAGTTTAATGATACAGTTTTGTCATCGTGAGGAACGAAGGATCACACTAGTTGATCGACAAAGATTGACGAATTTCTTTGAGGAATTCCTAGTGTGATCCTTCGTTCCTCAGGATGACAAACAAAAACTAAAAAACTATATCTCTAAAAGTAGCTTTATAAGTAACTGTTAGAGAAACCAAAAAACAAAGAATGAAAAAATTACTATTCCTATTAACCCTAATCACTTCAGTTTTTTCGGCTCAGGCTCAAGAAGTTTACACAGAAAGTGATATTCATATCATTCCGAAACCGAGTCAGACTTTTATTAAAACAGGTTTTTTTGAATTTACAAAAGATACAAAATTCATAGTAAATGGTGATTTTCAGAAAGACGCGGCTGATGCTTTGGCTTCTAAATTTGAAGTGGCTGCAGGATGGAAACCAGAAACGACAACAAAAGCTCCAATAAGCAATTTTGTTCAGTTTAAAGTAGATCCTAATTTAAAAAATGAAGCTTACGTTTTAGATGTAAATCCGACAAGCATTGTGATTTCTGCAAAAGGAAATGTTGGTTTTCTATATGGTTTAGAAAGCGTGAGACAATTACTTCCTGAAGCGATTGAAAGCAAATATACAATCACTTCTGCAAAATGGAGGATTCCGAGTTTAACGATTAACGATGAACCCCGTTTTAAATGGAGAGGTTTAATGTTGGATTTATCTCGTCATTTCTTCGATGAAAATTATATTTTGGCAACAATCGATCGTTTGGCGATGCACAAAATGAACGTTTTACATTTGCATTTGGTTGACGATCAAGGTTGGAGGATTGAAATTAAAAAATATCCAAAACTAACAGAAGTTGGAGCTTGGAGAGTTGATCAAGAAAACACTAGTTGGAATGCTAGATTAACGACAAGTCCTGACGAAAAAGGAACTTATGGTGGCTTCTTTACGCAAGATGAATTAAGAGAAATCGTAAAATATGCATCTTCTAAAGGAATCGAAATTATTCCAGAAATTGAAATGCCGGCGCACGTAAGTTCTGCAATTGCAGCTTATCCAGAATTAGCCTGTTTCAATCAGAGAATTGGTGTTCCTTCAGGGGGAGTTTGGCCTTTGACTGATATTTACTGTGCAGGAAAAGAATCGACTTTTGAGTTTTTACAAAATGTAATTGACGAAGTAATCACGATTTTCCCTTCAAAATACATTCATATTGGAGGCGACGAAGCGACGAAAACAAATTGGGCAAAATGTCCGCATTGCCAAAAAAGAATCAAAGATGAACATTTAAAAAGCGTTGACGAATTACAAAGCTATTTTGTAAAACGTATGGAAAAATACATCAACTCAAAAGGTAAAAGAGTTATCGGTTGGGATGAAATTTTAGAAGGCGGTTTGGCTCCAGATGCAACGGTAATGAGCTGGAGAGGAATGAAAGGTGGAATCGAAGCTGCAGATCAAGGTCATGACGTAATTATGACACCTGAAACTCCTTGTTATTTCAACTTTTATCAAGGTCCGCAAAACGAAGAACCTTTAGCTTTTGATGCTTATAATCCGTTAAGTGAAGTGTACAAATTTGATCCTGTAGTTTCAACAATGACGCCTCAGGAAGCGGGGCATGTTTTAGGGGGACAAGCGAATTTATGGGCAGAACATTTGGCGTTGCCAAAAGATTCTGAATACATGATTTTTCCAAGATTGGCAGCATTATCAGAAACTTTATGGAGTCCGAAAGAGAAGCGCAATTGGAATGACTTTACAACAAGATTGTTTTCATTGTTAAAACGTTACGATTATTTAGGAATAAATTATGCGAAAAGTGCCTATTTAGTTACCGCTTCTTCTACAGCAGATTTGGCTAATAAACAAATCAAAGTAGAGTTGAAAAATGAGTTTCCAAATCCAGACATTAGATATGTTTTAGGAAATCAAAACATTGATCATCATGCAGTAAAATATACAAGTCCAATTGAAATTAAAGAAACAACAGTTTTAAAAGCTTCTTTATTTCAGGATGAAAAACCAGTTGGAAAAACATTCACAGATACTATTGTTTTCCATAAGGGATTTTCGAAAAAAGTGAAATACCTAACGCCTTTTAATTCTAATTATAAAGGCGATGCCAATACAATGGTAAACACAATCAGAGGAAGTAAAAATTTCCATGACGGACAATGGCAAGCTTGGCTGGTTAATGATATGGAATTGGTAATTGATCTTGAAAAAGTAGAAAGCATTGAACAAGTTACAGTTGGGGCTTTAGAAAGCCAAGGCGCAGGAGTTAATTTCCCAATTCAAGTAAAAGTATTGATTTCTACAGACGGAATTAAATATACTCAAGTAGGAAAAATTACTCGCCCTTATGCAGTAAATGCAGTTCCAGAATTGAAAGATTTCAAAATCAATTTCCAAAAACAAAATGCACGTTTTGTGAAAGTAATTGGCGGTAACCTGAAGAAAAGCCCAAAAGGAGAAAGCTCTTGGTTGTTTGTAGATGAGATTTTGGTGAATTAAATATTTTTAAACACATAGAAACATAGATTTTTTTGACTTTGAAAAGAGTTTTGAAAGAAACTAGTTTCTAACACATAGTTTAACGTGAAATGCTTGTGACAGCTTTGTCAAAGTTTCAAACTTTGACAAAGTTTAAAGTCATAAATGTATAATCTGAAAAAAAAATGAATAAGATATTATTTAAGCTCGGAGTATTATTGATTTGCTTGATGCCGTTTTTTACTACGGCGCAAACCAAAGGATTTTCTATATCTAATGGAGAATTTCAAAAAGATGGGAAAATTGTAAAAATACATTCAGGAGAAATGCACTATGAGCGTATTCCTAAAGAATATTGGAGACATAGACTGCAAATGCTTAAAGCTATGGGATTGAATACCGTAGCCACCTACGTATTTTGGAATTATCACGAAATTGAGCCAGGTGTATGGGATTTTAAAACGGGAAATAAAGATTTAGCTGAGTTTTTACGTATTGCTAAAAGTGAAGGATTATATGTAATTCTTAGACCAGGCCCGTATGCATGTGGTGAATGGGAATTTGGAGGCTACCCTTGGTGGCTGCAAAATAATCCAGATTTAGTAATTCGTACCAATAACAAAGCATTTTTAGAAGCTTGCAAAACGTATCTGGAACATTTGTATGCAGTGGTAAAAGGAAATTTTGCTAACCAGGGAGGACCAATTATTATGGTTCAGGCTGAAAATGAATTTGGTTCTTATGTTTCTCAAAGAACCGATATTAGTGCTGAGGATCATAAAGTATACAAAACTGCAATTTACAATATGCTTAAAGAAACGGGGTTTCCAGAGCCTTTTTTTACTTCTGACGGTACTTGGTTGTTTGAAGGCGGTGCTGTTGAAGGCGTGTTGCCAACTGCAAATGGGGAATCAAATATTGAGAATTTAAAGAAGCAAGTTGATAAATACCATAAAGGACAAGGGCCATACATGGTAGCAGAGTTTTATTCTGGCTGGTTGGATCACTGGGCAGAACCATTTATTAAAATTGGATCTGAGGAGATTGCAAGTCAAACCAAAAAGTACCTTGATGCAGGTGTTTCTTTTAATTATTACATGGTGCACGGCGGTACTAATTTTGGATTTACCTCTGGAGCTAATTACAATGAAGAAAGTGATATTCAGCCGGATATTACAAGCTATGATTATGATGCCCCAATTAGCGAAGCAGGTTGGGCAACACCAAAATTTATGGCTATTCGTGAAGTAATGCAAAAGTATTCTAAAACAAAATTAGCATCGATTCCAGAGAAAATACCAGTTACAAAATATCCTAATCAGCCTGTCAAATCCACTATGGATGTTTTAAGCTGGATAAAAAAAGAAAAAGCTGTTGTAAATGACCAGCCATTAACATTTGAAAAGTTAGGTCAGGGAAATGGATATGTTTTGTATCGAAAAAGATTTACGCAGCCAATTTCTTCTGGTAAATTAAAGATTGAGGGATTGAGAGACTTTGCTACAGTTTATGTAAATGGAGTTAAGGTTGGTGAATTAAATAGAGTTTTCAAAAATTACGAGCTGACACTTTCTATCCCTTTTAACGGTATTTTAGAAATTCTGGTTGAAAATATGGGACGTATTAATTACGGAGCCGAAATAGTACATAATACTAAAGGAATTATTTCTCCAGTATTCATTAATGAATATGAAATTAGTGGTGGATGGGAAATGTATAAAATGCCTATGAACGAAGTGCCAGTTATTAAAAATGAAACGATAAAACCTGGACGACCAGTTTTGTATGAATCTACAGTAAACATAGATAAACCAGCCGACACTTTTCTTGATATGACAAATTGGGGAAAAGGAATTGTATTTGTTAACGGCCACAATCTTGGTCGCTACTGGAAAGTGGGACCGCAACAAACACTTTATGTACCAGGCTGTTGGTTGAAAGCAGGCGAGAATAAGTTTGTTGTTTTGGAGCAGCTAAATGAAAACACCCAAAAAGAATTGATTTTTACAGATCAGCCGATACTTGACAAATTAAACTAAAAAACAAAGAATAATAAATTATAAATTAGATTAAAGATGAAAAAAGGAATATTCATAATCGCCCTTTTATTTTCAGCTCAGATATTCGCTCAGGCGATATATGAAGATGAAAGATATGTACCAGAAACAGATCCGGCAGTATTAAAAAACTTAGACGAATGGCAAGGCAAAAAATTTGGACTGCTAATGCACTGGGGAACTTACAGCCAATGGGGAATTGTAGAATCTTGGTCTATTTGTCCTGAAGATTATGGATGGTGTGAACGTAAAAAAGGGAGCAATCCTGCCAATTACAATCAGTACATTGCAGATTATGAAGGATTGAGAAAAACGTTCAATCCTGTAAAATTCGATCCAGAAAAGTGGGCAAAAGCTGCTAAATATGCGGGAATGAAATACATGGTTTTTACTACAAAACACCATGATGGATTCAATATGTATGATACTAAATATTCTGACTATAAAATCACTAGTAAAGATGTTCCTTTTCATACGAACCCAAAAGCAGATGTTTTAAAAGAGATCTTTAACTCTTTTAGAGGTGAAGGTATTTCAACTGGAGCTTACTTCTCTAAACCAGACTGGCATAATGAAAATTACTGGGATCCTTACTTTCCACCATTTGACAGAAACGTAAACTACGATCCGTCATTATATCCAGAAAAATGGCAGAAATATGTTGATTTCACACACAACCAAATCTTAGAAATCCTTTCTAATTATGGTAAAGTAGACATCTTATGGTTAGATGGAGGATGGGTTAGAAAAAGAGATCAAGTAAACATCAAAGAAAACTACGATGAGAAATTTGCTGAAAACGAATCTAAAAACGGTTTCATCAAACACAGAGTTGTAGATCAAGATCCTAAAATGGATGAATTAGTTGCAAAAGCACGTGCAAAACAACCAGGATTGATCGTTGTAGATAGAGCAGTTCACGGTAAAAACCAAAACTATTTAACACCAGAAGGCCGCGTTCCTGAAAAAACACTTCCTTATCCTTGGGAATCTTGCATTCCAGCAGGCGGTGGATGGTCTTATTCTCCAGGTGCTACTTACATGACTGGAAGACAAGGTATTCATATGTTAGTTGATATTGTGGCTAAAGGTGGAAACTTATTATTAAACGTTGCGCCAAGTCCAGAAGGAGAATGGGATAAAGGGGCTTACGATTTATTACAGGCTTACGGAGATTGGATGAAAGTAAACAGCACAGCAATTTACAACACAAAACCAATCGAGCCTTACAAAGAAGAAAACATTTGTTTTACACAAAATAAAGCTGGAAATGTATTTGCATTTTACCTAGCGAAAGACGGAGAAGATAAAATTCCTGCAACAGTTACGGTAAAATCTATCAGCCCTAAAAAAGGAACAAAAATTACCATGTTAGGTTCTAACACTTCTTTAAAATGGACAAAAGAAGGAAACGGATTTAAAGTAATTATTCCAGAAAGCTTAAGAAATAACCTTCCTGCAAAAGAAGCTTGGACTTTAAAAATTGAAGCTATTAACAGATAACAATATGTTTTCAATACAAAAAATAATATCACAAACAGCATGTAGCTTTTACATGCTGTTTTTTAGCATTACCATTTTTGCGCAGCAACCTGCTGATTTTGTTAATCCGTTTATTGGAACCTCCAATTTTGGAGCAGCATTTCCAGGTCCTATTGCACCGCGCGGTATGGCGAGTATTAGTCCGTTTAATGTGGCTGGAGTAAAAAATACTCCAATGGAAAAAGACAGTCAATGGCTTTCGAATCCGTATGTACATGAAAACACATTTTTAACAGGATTCAGTCAGGTAAATATAAGCGGAGTTGGTTGTCCAGAATTAGGCGTTATTTTATTGATGCCAACGACTGGAGCAGTAGAAATCGATCATTTAAAATACGGTTCAACGTATTCGAATGAAGTGGCAAAAGCCGCATATTACAGCGTAGACATCGACAAGTATAAAGTTAAAGGCGAATTTACAGCTTCAAAACGAGTTGGGATCAGCAGATTCACTTTCCCGAAAGGGCAGTCAAATGTTTTATTAAATCTTGGAGTTGGATTAACGAATGAAGAAGGCGCGATGATAAGAGTCGTTTCTTCTACAGAAATTGAAGGAATGCGTTCAGTTGGTTCATTTTGTTACAACAGTCCAGAAGATGCTTACCCAGTTTATTTTGTGGCTCAATTTTCTAAACCTGCCGATAAATTCGGAGTTTGGAAAAAACCTGCGAAATACAACGGTGTCGAAGCACAATGGATGGGCTACAACGGAAAAGCCAGAATGATGGAAAATACAATCAAAACCGTTGTGGGGGATAGTATTGGAAGTTATTTTACCTATAAATTCGATAAACAAGAAACGGTTGAAGTGAAGATCGGAATTTCTTACGTAAGTATCGAAAATGCCCGTGAAAACTTAGCAAAAGAAGTGGGTAACAGATCTTTTGACGCAATTTACAAAGAAACGTATAACGAATGGAACGAAGAACTTTCTAAAATTTTGGTTGAAGGCGGTTCAAAAGATGACAATACAATTTTCTACACGGCTTTGTACCACACTTTAATTCACCCAAATACTTTAAATGATATTAACGGAGAATATCCAGTAATCAAAAGAACTAAAATTGCTAAAACCAAAGATACTCGTTATACCGTATTTTCTTTATGGGACACGTATAGAAATGTCCATCCGTTAATGTCTTTGGTTTATCCAAAACAGCAATCGGATATGGTAAAAAGTATGTTGGATATGTTCGATGAAAACGGCTGGTTACCAAAATGGGAATTGAATTCGACTGAAACTTTTACCATGGTTGGAGATCCTGCAAGTATAGTAATTACAGATACTTATATGAGAGGAATTCGTGATTATGATGTTAATAAAGCCTATTATGCCATGTTGAAAGGCGCAGATAATATTGAAAATAATCCGCTTCGTCCTGGATTGAAAGATTATATCAAAAAAGGATATTTGACAACCAACAACAAAGGTCCAGTTTCGACGACTCAGGAATACAATATTTCAGATTATTCTATTTCGCTTATGGCCAACGAATTTGGTGACAAGGACAATGTAAAACGTTTTAAAGAGCGTTCATTATCTTACAGAAAATTATTTGATAAAAACTTAAATCTGCTTCGACCAAGAACGGCTGACGGAAAATGGTACGAACCTTTTGATCCTGCTTCTGGAGCTAATTTTGAAGAAAATGTTGGTTTTATCGAAGGAAATGCTTGGCAGTACGCTTTTATGGTGCCGCACGACATTAACGGATTGAAAAAATTAATGGGCGGAGATCAAGCATTTTCTGCACAATTGCAGAAAATATTCGACATCAAACAATTTGATATGGCAAACGAGCCTGACATTGCTAATCCGTATTTATTCAATTATGTGAAAGGCGAAGAATATAAAGCTCAGGAAAATGTAAAAAGACTGGTTCGCGAATATTTCAAAAATGAACCGAAAGGATTGCCAGGAAATGATGATACTGGAACCATGTCGGCTTGGTTGGTATATTCGATGATGGGAATTTACCCAATTTCTCCGGGAGATCCAATTTACACTATTACAGCGCCAATGTTTCATAGAGTGACGATCAAATTAGATCCAAGATATTATAAAAAAGAAAGCATTGTAATTGAAAGACAAATCAATAATGATGGAAAAATCAATTCGATTGAGCTAAACGGAAAATCACTTAACAGCTTTTTTATTTCGCACGATGATTTTGTGAATGGAACTAAGCTTAAAGTGATTCAAAACTAAACACACACAACTATGTTACAATTAAGAATGAGGAAAACAGCCATTATTTTTGTAATGGCTGTAGGTTTTTTTAACCAAGCCCATGCCCAAAAAAAGTATCCATATCAGGATGCAAAATTACCAGTAGAAGAAAGAGTTCAAGATTTGCTAAGCCGTATGACACTTGAAGAAAAAGTGCGTCAGATGGATATGTACAGAGGGGATTTTTTTAAAGATAAAGAAGATTTTGCTAAAACTAAATCGGCAGAAAAAATAGGAAAATTAGGAATTGGAGCTATTCATGATCTTTATCCGCGTTCGGCTAAAATGATTAATGATCTTCAAACCAATGTAATCAAAGGAAATCGCTGGGGAATTCCGGCGCTGATTATGTGTGAAATGCTTCACGGATATTTAGACGAAGGAAGTACTGCTTTCCCAATGAACATTGGTCTTGGAGCGACTTGGGATGTTGCTGTAATGGACAAAGTGGGAAAAGTAATTGGTATGGAAGCCAGAGCACATGGAGTGCATTTTGGTTTTGGACCAAATTTAGATTTAGGACGCGAACCAAGATGGGGGCGTGTTGCTGAAACTTTTGGTGAAGATGCGTTCTTGAATAGTGAAATTGGTTTGGCTTTTATTAAAGGATTGCAGGGAGACGATTTAAAATCGGATCGTTCTATTATTGCAGAACCTAAACACTTTGCAGTTCATGGTATTCCGCAGGCGGGAGGAAATTCTTCGCCTATTTTAGTTGGAGAACGTTCAGCGCGTGAAGATCATTTGCCATCTTTTCAAAAAGCATTTACAAAAGGCGGTGCATTGGGAACAATGTGTGCGTATTCTGAGTTAGACGGAATTCCATGTGCAGCGAATCATTGGCTGTTAACAGATGTTTTGAGAAAAGAATGGGGTTTTAAAGGAATTGTTGTTTCCGATTTAGGAGCTATTAAATATATTCAAACGACTCACAAAGTTGCTGATTCTCCGAAAGATGCTATTAGAGAAGCAGTTTCTGCTGGTGTTGATATGCAGTTTTACGATTTTAGTAATGAATTCTGGCAGAATACTATTATTGAATTAGTAAATGAAAAGAAATTGACAACAGAAAATATCGACCGTGCTGCGGGAGGAATTTTACGTTTGAAATTCTTATTGGGATTATTTGAAAATCCGTACACAGAAAAAAATCTGATTAAAGAACGTTTTCATACCAAAGAAAATCAGCAAGTTGCTCTAGAAGCAGCTCAAAAATCTATGGTTTTATTGAAAAATGAAAACAACATTTTGCCTTTAAGTAAAAATCTTAAAAACATTGCGGTTATCGGACCAAATGCAAATGCTTCAAGATTGGGTGGTTACGCTCCTAAAAACAGTGTTGGAATGACAGTTTATGAAGGAGTTAAGGAATTAGTGGGAAAAACTGCGAATGTGGTTTATGAAGAAGGAGTTCCGTTAATTGTAAAAGGACAGATTATTCCATCTAAATATTTATTTACTCCAGACGAATCTCAAAACGGATTAAAAGGAGAATATTTTAATAACAGAAATCTGGAAGGAACTCCAGCTTTAACACGTATCGATAGTCAGTTAGAATTTGACTGGCCTTGGGCGCCTGGAGATGGTGTTAATGTAGATGACTTCTCTATCAGATGGACAGGATTCTTAAAATCAGATCAAGCACTTGACGGCTGGCTAGGTTTAAGTTCTGATGACGGAATTAGAATGTATATTGATGACCAACTGGTAATCGACAACTGGACAAAAGGAGCAACAAGTATGGTGACGGTTCCAAAAAACATTGAAAAAGGTAAAAAATACAAAGTCCGCATTGAAATGTGGGAAGGAGGCTGGGGTGCCAGAGCTCATTTCCGTTGGAATTTAGAAAAAGTAAACTTACAGCCGGCAATCGAAGCTGCTAAAAAAGCTGATGTTGCGATTGTTGTTTTAGGAGAATCTAACGAATTGGTAGAAGAAAACAGAGATGTGGCTTCTTTAGACTTATTTGGAATACAGCAGCAATTGATCGAAGAGATCCAAAAAACAGGAACTCCTGTAGTTTGTGTATTATTAAATGGTCGTCCGCTTTCTACAAATTGGATTGCAGAAAACATTCCTGCACTTTTGGAAGGATGGTTCCCTGGAGAATTAGGAGGAAGAGCAGTGGCTGATGTTTTGTTTGGAGATTACAATCCAGGGGGAAGATTACCGATTACAGTTCCAAAATCAGTTGGACAGTTACCTATATATTATAACCAAAAACCATCTGCAATACATAAATATGTAGCAGAAAGCGAACATCCATTATATACGTTTGGTTATGGATTGAGTTATACAAAGTTTGAGTATTCAAATTTAAAAATCAGTTCAAAAGAAATTAAACCTAATGGTGAATTGAAAGTTTCTGTTGATGTG
>NZ_MRCQ01000024.1 GCF_002304005.1 Flavobacterium sp. ACN6
TCCAGGTTCCCGTAATTCCATTTGGAGACGTTGCCGCTAAAACCGGGGCTGTATCGGTACTACATAAAGTAAGGGACGTGGCAAAATTTGGTATTGTTTCAGGAGTTATAGTCACGGCTAAAGTCACGGCAGAGGCGCATTGACCGGCAGTTGGCGTGAAAGTATAATTTCCGTCTGCTGTTGTGCTGATAAGCGCCGGGCTCCAGCTTCCCGTAATTCCATTTGGAGATGTTGCCGCTAAAACCGGGACTGTATCGGTACTACATAAAGTAAGGGACGTGGCAAAATTTGGTATTGTTTCTGGCGTTATGGTAACGGCTAAAGTCACGGCAGAAGCGCATTGACCTGCATCAGGTGTAAAAATATAACTTCCGTTTGCTGCTGTGCTGATAACGGCCGGGCTCCAGGTTCCCGTAATTCCGTTCGGCGATGTTGCCGCTAGAGCAGGAGCCGTATCGGTACTACATAAATTTAGTGTTGCAGCAAAATTTGGTATTGTTTCAGGTGTTATGGTAACGGCTAAAGTCACGGCAGAGGCGCATTGACCTGCATCAGGTGTAAAAATATAACTTCCGTTTGCTGCTGTACTGACTACCGCAGGATTCCACGTTCCTGAAATCCCGTTAGGTGATGTTGCCGCTAGAGCAGGAGCCGTATCGGTACTACATAAATTTAGTGTTGCAGCAAAATTTGGTATTGTTTCAGGCGTTATGGTAACGGCTAAAGTCACGGCAGATGCGCATTGACCTGCATCAGGTGTAAAAATATAACTTCCGTTTGCTGCTGTACTGACTACCGCAGGATTCCACGTTCCTGAAATCCCGTTAGGTGATGTTGCCGCTAGAGCAGGAGCCGTATCGGTACTACATAAATTTAGTGTTGCAGCAAAATTTGGTATTGTTTCTGGCGTTATGGTAACGGCTAAAGTCACGGCAGATGCGCATTGACCTGCATCAGGTGTAAAAATATAACTTCCGTTTGCTGCTGTACTGACTACCGCAGGATTCCACGTTCCTGAAATCCCGTTAGGTGATGTTGCCGCTAGAGCAGGAGCCGTATCGGTACTACATAAATTTAGTGTTGCAGCAAAGTTCGGCACTGTTTCTGGCGTTATGGTAACGGCTAAAGTCACGGCAGAAGCGCATTGACCTGCATCAGGTGTAAAAATATAACTTCCGTTTGCTGCTGTGCTGATAACGGCCGGGCTCCAGGTTCCCGTAATTCCGTTCGGCGATGTTGCCGCTAAAACCGGGACTGTATCGGTACTACATAAAGTAAGGGACGTGGCAAAATTTGGTATTGTTTCAGGTGTTATAGTCACGGCTAAAGTCACGGCAGATGCGCATTGACCTGCATCAGGTGTAAAAATATAATTTCCGTTTGCTGCTGTGCTGATAACAGCCGGGCTCCAGGTTCCTGAGATTCCGTTTGGGGATGTTGCCGCTAGGACAGGGGCTATATCGGTACTACATAAATTTAGTGTTGTTGCAAAATCAGGTATTGTTTCAGGTGTTATGCTAACAGCTAAATTTACTGGCGTGGCGCATTGCGCTGCATCAGGTGTAAAAATATAACTTCCGTTTGCTGCTGTGCTGATAACGACCGGGCTCCACGTTCCTGAGATCCCGTTAGGCGATGTTGCCGCTAAAGTAGGAGTAGTATCAAGGGCACATAAAGTAAGGGTTGTCGCAAAATCCGGTGTTGTGTTTGCTACTACAGATAGATTAATAGCATCTGTAATTTTTAGTCCGCAGTTATTTGTAGCTTCTAATGTAAGTACAATCGTTGTTCCTCCAGCTTCAGGCGGTATGTTATAATTAGTTGAGGCTGTAGTAGCTGAAGAAAAAACTCCCGAAGGTGACGACCATAGGAGAGACTGTTGTCCTACTGCAGTACCATTTAACGAAATTGTTGCTCCTGCACAAACATTCAAATTTACAGGTCCTGCATCAACTGTAAAAGGAGGTGTTGGAGCTTTACATCCAAAGTTTGCATACGCAGCAGTTCCTACCGGTGAAAAATCTACAGCAGCACCATCTTCAGCACCAGCTGTACCGTTCTGTCTTATTAATAATGATTTATCATAAACAACCGAATCTGAGCATCCAGTCCCAAAAGTCATCGAAAATGTTCTATTATGCGGTGGTACATTAGTATAGTTGGAAAAATGTCCTATCGGGTTAACAGCATTCTGAAATATCATATAAACTATTTCTGATAAAGGACCAAATGAGTTTGCAGATGTATTCATATTATAACTCGTTACGAGAATAGCTGTCGCATCTGCAGGAATTATACCTCCTGGAGGTTCCAGTATCTGACCGCAGCCACCTGCATTTAAAATATCGTTATTTAACTGTGCAACTACAGAGGCTGTTGTGCTATTTTGAACAACCCCCTGCCAAGAATTATTCGGCCAGACAACAGTTAAAGTATTTATATTTAAGGGAGCACCTCCAACTTTGAAACGGGCCATTTCATTAAGTCCTTCTGCAGTGCCGTTGCAGGCATCTACAAGTATACTTTGAATTTCAAAACATTGGGAAAATATATTTGTGGTAAATAAAAAAAGTATTGAAAAGTATAAACGGCGAAAGGGTAAAGTTTTAAAATCCATACTATAAAATTTATTTTTGATAAAATATTTACAATAAGAAGTTTAAAGTTAAGTTTTTTATTTTATAAATTATAGTTTATTTGTTTTTAATTTGCTCGATTTCAGTGTTTTGTGTGTGTTTTGTTTTTTTAGGATTTGGTTGATCTTGTTGTAATTCGAACTTACTTGTTAAAATTACAAGCCTTCATATTCAAGTCTTAGATAACCTAGCAAAAATTAGCGAAATGGAATTGGAAAAATAATTTATTAGAGATTTTATTCATACAGAAAATCCAAATTTTATTACAACTCGTGATTGACAAATTTTTGAACCGCTAAATCAGACGTGCTGTAAATAGGAAGCAGGTTAAACCTAAAAACTAATTTTTAAACTTTGAATTGTGGGTAAATTTAGAGGCTGTCTTAAACTTATATTTTGAAGACTTATCATGTGTGGATGATGGTTTTATTTTGCAGGGAAATTAATTTATAATGCCTTACTAATTGTCAGGTTAATTGACCATTTTATTTTCTTTTTAAATTAAGAATCAGTAGAGATTCTATAGGAGACATTAAAGAACTATTTTAATATTTATCATATAATATGATTGATTGGTGGAAAAGACCTGAACTAAAAAGATTACTTTTTGCACTGGTACATCATTTTTTTTTGAAAAGCTTTCTCAAAATGTATATTTTACGAAATTACATTTTTTAAAGTGCAAAATACGTTCTTAGGATTATAATTTGTTTTTGGAAAATTAAACTCTCTGTCTTCCAACAGCATGTTGATATTTGTTGTATGGAAGAGGCTTTTTGAGATAAATACTCAAAGAGTTTTAAATGTTGTCACTTTTTTTTAAAAGTTGTGACTACTTGAGGAGCTTTTTGAAAAACGGTCTCAAACCAATTATGTAGAGGTTGTCTGAAAAAGGACAACCTCTTTTTTTTATTTTTTTTATTCTTTGTTTGTCTATATTTGAACCTAAGCCTGTTTTGTTTTTTATTTTATAAATTACTTCAGTATCAAAAAATATAAATTATAATCTCTTGTTTTATCATTGTCCATGAATAGTTTTTTAGGAGTATCTGTAAATCTGATAAAAAATATAACTCATCTTTGAAATTTAGGTTTAAAAATAAATTAAAGGGGGCTTGACGGCATTGCTGTGACTTCGTCGGCTATATTTGGGTGGAATTATAAAATATTATATCATAAGGTCTGCCGCATAGTAAAAGATTTTGTAATACAAATTGAAAATTGATTTTCCGGTTTGCAAGATTTAATCATTCCCGTTAAAATGTAGAATCTGCTCAGGTGAAAATAGTTATGAAATGCTTCTCTGGAGATAACATTTACTGGGCTGTAAAAATGTCTTATTTTAATACTTTTTAGACATATTGCAACCAGTGAATAATTTTATTTTGCCTTAAAATTATTTTTAAAATTCAGCTTGTATTCATCTGCTGTTATCTTGTCGATGTTCATTGATTTTTGGAATAGGGCGAATTAGCAATACTGGAATTAATACATTAGGCTGAGATAAGTATTTAAAGACAAATTTATGAAAGTGTTTTGTTTTATATTATTGATGATGCCATTGAGTATTTTTTTTCCTGGAATTAAACCAAGTAAAGAAGCAGTTACGGAATCAGAAGCTGAAAGGTTAAACTGCAGGTTAAGTGAAGTGCAAAAAATGATAGTAAAAGAGAAAAAATATAATACGCAGATCGCATTTTTCATCGATATGAAAATTAAATCAGGAAAAAACAGGTTTTTTGTGTACGATCTTAAGAGAAATGTAATTTTAGATCAAGGAATGGTTGCTCACGGCTCCGGTTCAGAAACTGCAGTGAGGGGAAATTTAAAATTTAGCAATGTTCGAGATTCAAGAGCTTCCTCACTAGGTAAATACTATATAGGCAAGCACTACAATGGAAAATTTGGGAAAGCTTATCGACTCCATGGATTGGAGCAAAGTAATAGTAATGCATATATAAGAAGCATAGTTTTGCATCATTATTCAGCTGTTCCGTTTGAGGAACAAGATCATTATATAGTAAATAGTCAGGGATGCCCAATGATTAATGAACTTTTTTTTAAAAAATTGTCAAAAATTATTGACGCCTCTAAAGAAAATATAATTTTAGATATTTATTATTGATCAGGGGTCTGCTATTCGGTGCGCAATAATTTAGAGTTCTGTTTTATTTTGAATCCTTGATGTTAAATAGGAGTAAATTCATTCTGCTTTTAGAATTAAATCAGGGGAATTACCAGATGTCTGCTGTTGTAGATTGAAATTTTTATCCGTAACTACTATGGTTTAATATAGATCAGCAGTAACATTTAATAATTGATTTTGATCTTTTTTAAAAATTAAATTGTAATTTGCTATAGGTTATTTCGTATATGATTACTGTAAGGCAGTTAACTGGCAGTTTTGATGCATTTTGAGGAATCTGCTTTTTAGGAGCACAGAATAGTGGTCAGTTGCAGATTATTTTTCAATTCAGTAAACAGATAAATTATAAATGATTTTATGAAAAAAATCACACATAGCTTTGGTGTTGAACTCGATTGGGTTGAGTCATTTGCTTCGCATCATGAGGGAAAGGTCGAAGGAAATTTTATAATTGTCCCAAAGCTCCTTATGACGGGACAAACATATTTCTTAAATTGTGGTTTTGGTATTTCTGTATTATTTGTTGATGTGGTGTACCATTCGGATATTCATTTAAGACGAGTGCATGATAAAGATGATTTTGTAGCTATTTACTACAACTTAACGGTAGGAGAAGCTTCCACCATATTAAATAACGCGGCAAATGATATCGGGCAATGGAGTAATAATTTAAGTTTTATAGACAGCACCTTACAATCGGATTATATTGTTAAGGCAGGCACTGAGACTTTTGAGCTCTGCATATTTGTCAAGAAAGAACTAATTAAAGAATATTTTAAGAACAATCCCTCATTAAAGGATCGCGCAGATGATATTCTTAATCCACAGTTAAATACAATAGCCAAATTCACAAGAATGAGTAATGACAGTTATCATCTTTTGATGAATCTGCGTACGAAGGAAGTAGGTGGGCCGTCTTTCGATCTTCATTTACGGGGAGCGGTTCAGTGCCTTATCGCGGACTATATCGAGAAAATGACTTTGGAAGAAATCGTAATTGATACGATTAATGAAGCTGATTTAAATGCGATTTTGCAGTCTCAAACGTATTTAATTGAAAATATAGATAAATTTTTTCCAGGTATTGAAGTTCTTGCGCAGCAGTGCCGCATGTCTCCCACTAAGTATAAAAGTTTGTTTAAAAAGCTTACTGGACTTACTCCCAATTCTTTTTTTTTAAACAATAAATTAATAGAAGCAAAACGACTTTTAATAGATAGACAATTCAATATCATGGAAATTTCCAATAAGCTGAGCTTTACAAGCAATTCTTATTTTACTGTTAAGTTCAAATCTTTTTTCGGAATGTCGCCTAAAGACTTTATTAAACAACTGCCCTAATGATTGAAGTGAATCATATTTATGCTTTAAAATCTGATTGGTACAACCAGTTTGCTGAACAGCTCGTCGCTAAGGTTGGGGCAGAGAGGCCTAACAATCAGCTTTTAACGATGCAGAATGATATAGCTGAAGGAAATTCTTTCTATACAGATGTAATTCCAGGTCTTTCAGTTGCTATCATTGACTTTATGTTTAAGGAATCCATTCTCATCAATAGATTTAAAGGAGAGGATGATTTGTACGTCATTCATTTAGATTTTAGTGATGAAATGAATCTCATTCACATAAATGATGAAAAATATAAAATTGGTTACAAGGCTAATTTAGGCTTATTAATGCTAGATAATGCATTTGAGAATAGTTTTCAGCCAGTAATAGGAAAAAGAGTTTACACCATGCGGTTAATAGTCTCCAAAGAATTATTAAATTTTCCAATTGGCAGTAAAGGTCTTAGAAAATCTAAAAAAGGAAAAAAAGTACTGTTTTTCAACGATCATATTGACAGCGAAAGCAAACTCATTATGCATGACCTTAAAAATAAAACAGTGTATGATCCGGGTTTTGATATTCATTTAAGAGGAATAGCACTCAGGCTTTTGGCAAAGTTTATCGATAGATATTCCAATCTTTCTAAAATGGAGTATCATATAACCGATCGTGAAATTCAAGCACTGCAGCAAACTAACAAATATCTGCTGGATAATTTACTGAATGAATTTCCGGGGATTCCTCATTTAGCAGATATGGCGGGGATGTCAATTACGAAATACAAATCACTTTTCAAAAAGATGTTTATTGATACACCAAACAACTTTTTTATAAGAGAGAAAATGATTCTAGCAAACCAACTGCTTCAAAGTGGGGAGTTCGAGAATGTCAAGGATGTTCACAAGTATTTGAGCTATAAAAAAACGAATTATTTTACTTCGAAATACTTTATGCAGTTCGGAAGAAAACCTATAGAAGATTTGTATCTTTAATAGTATAGTTGTATCTGTTTGGAAAAATTCCATTTAATTCATTAGTTTTTTACACGTTCAACCTATTATTGCTGCTTATGGTTTTAATATAAGTACTTAACCGCAGCATGTGATATTCCTACACTGGTTATTTATAAGCAGATCCCATTTTTAGTGTACATGAAGTTAATTATAGAAGCGGCATTACAATGCATAGCAGCTAAGCGTAAAAGATAATCTGTAACCTATATTAAAAAAAAATATGAAGAAAATAAATGTAATAGGTTTTATTTTGTTTGTTGAACTGCTTTGCTCATGTGGAAATGAGTTTAATAATGGAGCTCGAGAAATAATAAAAAAAGACAAACAGCATAAAGCTGTAAAAAACACTGTTTTATCCATTTCTTACCCTTCAGAGCAATTATTGGTTCGCAGAGTCTCGTATAGTATTTCCGAGAATACATTAATTTTTCCTAAGGACTCGCTGGGTAAAAAAGCGTTTGATGCAATGATGCTTGAAAGTAATAAGCAGGGAGTATTGGTTGACAGTTTGACTGGTAATCAAATAATAGAATGGACAGCGCATTTAGATTATTACAGATTCTATTCGCAAAATTATAATTCTTTCGCATATTGGTTTGCATTCTAAATTTAATGTTTGGTAAGTTTATTTTCTCACAAAAAAAACACCGCAGCGTATGTATTAAAAGGCAGGGATTCGATCTGAAAAATATAGTAATCTTTTATTCTCAATCCACCAGACTTTAGATAGATATAAAGGTTATTTCCCAAAAGAAACGAACGAGTATTGGAATAAGCTTAAAGACTTACGTTTTAATTCATTATTCTTCACCGGGATATAAACTTTTGCTGTCTTATTTCATAGCTGTACATAATTAGATCCGTATGTAATTTTAATGGTATCGGGTAATGTTTGGAGCGTTCTAAACAAATGTCCTATTTAAACAATTAATTGACTTATAGTGTTATAATTATTGTGTCTCTTTGCAGTATAATTTAAATTTAAAAAAAAAGATATGAAAATAATTTATTTTTTGCTTGTAGCATTATTGGATATAATATTCTGGTGTAAAAGTATGGTTTGCAAATTAAACTAAAGGTGATATCTCTTTTCCTGAGGATAATGCTTTCTTAATGTAAAACGACATTTTGCAATAGTAGTATAATCCATACTATATGATGAAGCCTCTATCATAAAACATTTTTTTTTAAAATAAAAATTCTAAAAAAGAAAAAATAAGTTGAAGAAGCAGGGTTTATTTAATGTTAATACAGTTTGTTTTTTAAGTGATAGGTTATACTGCTGTCTTGTTTTTAATTTTGTGAATTAAGTAAGAGAAAGTGCAGTTTATGACTTTTTTACTGCATCTTTTATTTAGAAGCCATAAAGAATAAAAATGTGATCACGCTTATAGATCTGCCGACATAAACTTTTATAAGGCTCCAACGGAGCGCAGTATAATGAAGAAGTTAAATATAATAAGTGTTGTTTTGTTTTGTCAATTGCTTACTTTCTGTGCAAAGAAGTCAGATATTGAAGATAAGCAAGTAATAAAAGCAACAACAAATAAAAACTCGACCAATAAAGATCTTCCGATTCTTTATCAGTCCGATAACATGATAATTCGTAAAGTGTCCACCAATATTTATGAACATACCTCCTTTTTGCAGACTCATGATGCAGGTAAAGTTTCCTGCAATGGGATGATCGTTGTCAGTGAAGGTGAAGCAGTAATATTTGATACCCCTGCAAGCGATCAAAGTTCTGTAGAATTGCTTGATTATTTAACAGATCATATGAACTGGATGATTAAAGCAATAGTGGCAACAGACTGGCATAGTGATGCTTTGGGAGGTTTAGCTGTTTTTCATAGGTATGGAGTGAATTCGTATGCCAGTACTCAAACGATAAAATTAGCATCAGATAATAAATTAGTTGTGCCAATGCAGGGTTTTAAAGATAATCTTGTGCTGAATGTTGGTAAAAAGAAAGTTTTTATTGAGTATTTAATAAAGGGTCAAAGCAGTGGTAGTATAGTGGTATATTTCCCGGAGGATAAGGTGATTTTTGGAGGATGCTTGATTAAAGCATTAGGAACGAAAAAAGAAAGTATGGATTACATAAATAAAAAAGCATGGTTGGAAGCAATTTCCGCGATTAGAAAGAAATATCCAGATCTAAAAAAAGTAATCCCCGGGCACGGGAAATTAGGAGGTCCAGAATTATTAGATTATACAATGGATATGGTTATGTGAATGTGACAAGAAGAAAGTATGGTGATGACTGCCAAATACTTTTTAAAGCAAGGAAATTAAAAACTGCTGCATCTGAGACTAAGAATCTGGATATTTTATTGAAACAAAATCTTTATTAGGCGGGTGCCCAAAACGGTTTTTATAAACTGCAGCAAAATAGTCTGATTTACTGTAGCCAAGTTCGAAAGCAACTTCAGATATTGTGTTATAACGACCGCTTTTCACCAACTCCAGGGCAAGTAATGATTTTTCTTTTAAGAAAAAACTTTTAGGACTAGTTTTAAATATTTTCCTGAATAAACGCATGTATTTAGATGCTGACATTCCTGCCATCTCAGATAGTACATCCATTCCGGGAAATTTTTCTAGCAGTTCCGTCATAAGATATTCCTGAGTGCGGATGATTCGTTGCACATCCAGGTCGGATAATTTACCCACTACAAATTTGCTTTCACCAATTCGTTCAATAAGACTTCCGAAAGCCTGTAATGCTGCTCCTTTTACAAATAATTCATAGGAAGTGTCTTCAAATCTTCGTTCCTTTAATTTTAATAGAAGTACTCTTGTACGGCTGTCAATGTGGCTGTAAAAATAAAAAGTATTTTTTTTAGTAAAAGTCTTTTCAATAATAGAATCAGGGATTTTACTGCCTAGATGCTTTCGTATTAGATCTTTGGAAATCAGCAGTCGAAAAGAGTACATTCGTTCTGAAACCGTTGGAATATAAGTACTGCTTAAAGAAGCATCAACTATTCCCATACCCAGCTTGGAATGATAGCCCACGGTGTGTTTGGTATTGTTGACTTTATGGATACTAATTTCATCACTTATATCGTAATATGCGATACAAAAATCTCCTGAGGATGCAATTTTAGTAAATTCGATAAGTTTATGAAAAGTAAAATCGAGAACTAACACCTTTAATCCAGGCATTACCTCCGTAAAATACGAGCATCCGCCTGCTATATCTTTTGGAAATGCCAGCTGGCACGGGTTAATAAACACTGCGCCGAGTTTTTTGATAAAATCGTCTCTCCAGTCTGTATCCATTGTGACGGTATGAGAAAATTGTATTGTTTTTTTATTATTTTCTGTTTCCATTAAATTTGCGACTTATAATCTTTAGGCAAAACCTTAAAGTATTGTTTAAATAGTTGTGTTAAATTTGATGCTGTTGGAAAATTTAACTCATTAGCTATTTCAGCAATGTTGTATTTTCCCGAGATTAATAAATCTCGCGCTGCTTCTAATTTATTGTTTATGTAGAATTCATAAGGAGTAAGTCCTGTAATTTTTTTATAGAGTTTTTTATATTTCGTTTCTGACATACAGGCATTCTCTGAAAGGATTTTTATTCCTGGAAAGGAATCTTTAATACTACTTATAAGGAATTCTTGAGATATAATAATATTGCTGAAATCAGAACTGTTAAGTTTGCCGATAACAATGTCCTTTTTAACTAACTCATCTATATATTCTCCCAGCAGGTTGTAGGTAACAGCAGTTAGGAATAAATCAAAATACAGCGGATTGATGACTGCTTTTCGGAATTCATTGATCAATTGAAAACTATTACTGCTCATGATATTATAATGAAATATCGTGTTTTTTTCAGGATCGAAAATATTGTTTAACGCTGCTATAAAGCGGCCGGAGCTTTTCAGATATTCCTTGAGCAGCATTTTTTTTACAAAGATGCAGATATTGTAGGTTTTGGTTCCTGTCTTTACAATATAATCAAGATCAACACAGCTGTCAACAATGGCAAGATTGTAATTCCATTTTCCCATAGGCAGTTTATCATTATGGGCAATATGAGTAGAATCTCCTTCGGTAAGATTAAAATAGATGCCTACAAAATCATTATTGGAATTTCGAAGCTTGAAATGTACGTCTTGATTATAAGTTACATCTGCTAACATCACAGTAATGTCACGATTGACTGCTAGTACGTAGCGGGTTCCAATATGGACTTGGGATGGGACAATAATATGATTTCCTTCTACCCATCCATCCATAGCTTTTGCCATAGCAGTTGCCCAGTGCATTTCCACGCCAAATTGATGAATTACCTCTTTCATATACAGTATCTATATTCCTTGAATAATATTTAGGGCGTATTACAGGTTAGTGTAGTGTTTTTTTATCTTGTCGAATTGATGCTTACATTATATTTTATCCTTATTTGAATAATGCATTTCATAAAGATATAGAATTTTCACAACGCCGCCCAGTCCAAGGCCCCCATAAACTGAAAGTTGGTCTTCATGTGATATTTTTAGCTCACAAGTTGGTATTGTTAGTGATTAATTGAAGCTAAGTTTGTTTCAATAAATTAATAAATAAAAAAAAATATGAAAGGGTACACAAAAAAAATGCTAAGCAGCCTGTTCTTGGTTTTATCAATAGCAGCTGGATTCACCGCCTGCACTAAAGATGATTCTCCTGATATGGAAACTCCTTTGTCCAATGCCACTACAACTGTTCGATTGATTTTTATCGATAGCTCTGATGCACAAAAAGTAGCGGGATCGAAAGTAGATCTGACTAAAGCGCAAACAGTAAAAATTAAATATACTGTAAGTAATGATAGTGTTGGACCTAAAATAGCGCATGAAGCTTCACTTTTGGTAAAAGGAAGCAGAACCAAAATCAGTACAATCGATCAAAAAGAATTAACCTTTAAAAGCGGTACTGACCTTACGATTTTCTCTGCTGACCTGTACGATAGCAAAAGCAATCTTTTAGGGGGATGGGCAAAGGATGGATCAGATATTTTTGAAGTAACTAGTTTACAGGGTGAAGCTCCAGTAATGGATCGTACCTATAATACCGTAGGGGTAGAAAAATTGTAGAGGAATAAGATGTTTTCATAAGTGGTTTAATTAAGTTGATTTTGTTTTTACTCTTAATGCCGGATTATTCCGGCATTAAGTTTTTTCTATTTATGGGCACATGATGACGTTTTTATGTAGTTAAAATGCTTGCAATCAAACGGCTTAAAGTTTTATTGTGCTGTTATTTTTATTTCTTGAAAATAGCTGCTGCCGGCATTCTGTCATAAAATTTATAATAATAGATTTTATGGCATTTCTTGTTATAATTTCTTTGCAATATCTATGAACTACTTGTAAAAAACTTTTAAATATACAAATGTTTGATAAATGCAGCTTAGAGTATAGGTGTGGTACTGTTTTAACGCACCAAGGTGTTAGATTTTGCTTAAAGATGTCCTAGAATGATATTTTTATAACTTACTGTGTATTAATTTTTGTGTCCCTTTGCACCCTAATTTAGAGCTAGAAAGTATGAAAGTAAGATTGATAATATTGACAATATTATTATATACTACAACTTGGGCGCAGCAAGATCCTCAGTTTACACAGTATATGTATAATACAATGAGTATAAATCCAGCCTATGCAGGTTCGCGTGGTGTAATCAGTATTTTTGGTATGCACAGAACGCAATGGATTGGAGTAGACGGAGCACCGACAACCAATAATTTTTCCCTGCACAGTCCCATCGGTGATCGAGGTTTAGGATTGGGAGTAACCATTGGAAATGATCAAATAGGCCCCTCTCTCGAGAATGATATAGCGGCCAATATATCCTATACCATTAATTTGGGTGATGATTACAAGTTTGCTTTTGGACTAAAAGGATCTGCAAGTTTATTAAGTGTCGATTTTACAAAGTTAAATATTTACGATCCTTCAGATCCCAGATTCCAATACAATATAGATAATAAGTTTGTTCCAAATATTGGAGCCGGACTCTATTTGTATAAGGATAACGCTTATGTGGGATTGTCTGTTCCTAGTATGTTAGAGGTAAGCCATTATGATAAAGGTGCAAGTGATGAGGGCAATAATTTTATGGTAACAGAGCATATGCACTATTATTTAATGGCAGGATATGTTATGGACCTGGACTACAATTTAAAATTCAAGCCTTCATTATTAATGAAAATGACACCAGGAGCACCTCTTCAAGTGGATGTCTCGGCTAACTTTTTGTACAATGAAAAATTTACAGCAGGTCTGGCCTACCGCTGGAGTGGGGCCTTGAGTGCGATGGCTGGTTTTCAAGTGAGTGATTCATTTGCTGTAGGTTATGCCTATGATGCAGAGACCAATAAACTGGCAAGTTATAATTCTGGATCTCACGAAATTTTCTTAAGATTTGAAATATTCAAAAGCTCAAGTTCAAGAATGATGTCTCCTAGATTTTTCTAATAAAGTAAGCGAACTAGTAATGGGAAAAAATAAAATATTTGTTGCAATACTTTGCCTGAGCTTTGTGATGGCTTTTTCACAAAAGAGTACTAAAATTTTAAAAAAGGCAAATACAAAATATGAAGAAATGTCTTTTGTGGAAGCACGAAAATTATATACACAGTTAATTGCAAAAGGCTGTGATTCGACAGTAGTTTATGCACGTTTGGGAGATACTTTTTTTTTTAATGCAGACTATGCCAATGCGCTTCTTTGGTATGATAAATTAGTGGAAAAAGATAGTGAGATTGCACCAGAATATGATTTTAGATATGCTGTCAGTTTAAGGGCTGGCGGCAGAGAGAAAGAATCACGCGCGGTATTTAAGCAGTATTATGCAAAAACGGGAATGAGAGCTGAAGTTCATCAATCGGGATCTTCTGCAACTGCAGTTGAAATTGAAATTGAAATGCAGTCAGGGAGATATGCAGCGGTAGGGTCTGCTGGTATCAATGCACCTTTTTTAGGTTATGGAGTAAGGTTAGTTCCTAATGAAGAAGCCTACAAGAAAATGACCAATGGCAAAAATGATAAAAAAGCAGAAAAAATAAAAATATTGAAAGAAAATGCAGATCAACGCCGATCATCCGATGGTTATAAAATGGCAACAAAGCAAGATTTGACGCAAAAAACAAAAAAAAGATCTTTAAGTTCTGTGGTGAAAGCAGAGCAACTACGCCCCTACACGCAAGTTATATATGCAAAATCAGATAATGATGGAAGTAAAAAGCATAGAAATAAATGGCATATGAAATCTTTTGCAAAATTATACGCTGCAAATATTAGGGAAAATGGAATGCTGGAAAACGAAGAAGAACTTTCTGGAGAAGTCAATACTCGATACAGTGAGAGCACCCCTGCGATAACAAAAGATGGCATGACGATGTATTTTACCCGGTTGGTACCTTCTTTCGATCAGGCAGAACAAACGCTATGGGAAAGAGCAGATATAAGCAAGAGAATTGATAATAAAAAAGAAATAAGTCAGCTTAAACTCTTTAGGGCAAGGAAAAAAAACAATAAGTGGGTGGATGTAACCGAGCTGCCTTTTCCTTTAAATATGAAAGGAAGTTCATCGGCTCATCCGGCATTGAGTCCAGATGACGATTTTTTATATTTTGTCTCTAATAGAAATAAGCCGATCAATGACACCGATATTTATGTTGTAAAAAGAAAAGAGAGAGGAGGGTTTGATTTTAAAGCTGATGCGCTGGGAGAGAATATTAATACCTCTGGTCGTGAGACGTTTCCTTTTATGGACAGTAACGGAATTTTATATTTTGCTTCAGATGGTCATCCCGGATTTGGGGGGCTGGATATTTTTGCAGCTGCCAAAGATCCCAAAGGTAATTATGTGGTAGTAAATGCAGGAGAACCAATAAACTCGAAAAGTGATGATTTTGGTTATGTGATTGATGGGGTCTCTAAAAAAGGGTATTTTTCCTCTGATCGCGATAATGAAGCCTCAGAAGATGCCATATATAAATTTGAAGAAACCACACCGATTGTGTTTCCTTTTAAAGTGAATGCTCAATATTTTGGAACTATAAAAGATACTACAACCGATCAGCCTATTGAAGGAGTACAAGTAAAAGTATATAATCAGGCAGAGCAAATCGTTGCATCATTAATTACAGATCAATCGGGTAATTTTTTCACAGAGTTACCACCGTATCAGCAATATAGCTTTGTAACTGCAAAGGAAAATTATCAAATTAAAAAGTCAACGATTCAAGCTGCAGGCAGTTTAGAAAGAAAAGAACTAGAAGTTAAAATGTTTAGGGAGATGTCTGTTGTTGTTGATGGAGAAGTATTTGATCTGCAGGAAGGCGACAATCTTGCCAAAATTCTAAAAATATCAGCCCTGTACTTTGATTATGGCGGTCATAGCGTACGGAAGTCAACAATTGCTGAATTGGATAAAGTAATCAATGTTTTAAAGAAAAATCCAGGCTTATCTGTAGAAATCCAGTGTCATACCGATAGTAGAGGAAGGGATGAATTCAATTTTAAGCTGTCAAAGAACAGGGCCCAGACCATTATTGATTACATTTTACAGGTTGGCGAAATTTCAAATCATAGAATAAGTGGTGAAGGTTATGGAGAAACACGGCTGCTGAATGCTTGCAGTAATGGTGTGCGTTGCAGCGAAACAGAGCATGGTGCTAATAGACGTACGGATTTTATAGTACATGTCAATAGAAGTAAATAAAGAACAGCACTGTTTAAAAAAAAGAATAATAATTAAATTTTAAATATAATAATCATGAAGAAGAAATTTTTATCAGGTATTGCAGCGGCAGCATTTTTATCTTTAGCAGCAGTGTCCTGTAATAATGATGATGATAAGGAAACGGTAATTGGTGCTTCAGAACTGCCTGCAGTTACAGATGTATTTGTAAAAGCGCATTTTCCGAACGTAACCTATGTTTTAATAAAAAAAGAGCACAGACCAGAATCTGATGGAACGGTGTACGAAGTAAGGCTTTCAAATGGTTTTGAGATAGATTTTGATGTACAGGGTAACATGGTAGACATCGAGGGTTACGGCCAGGCTGTTCCGATGGAGTTCGTTTCTGAGCCAATTCAGGCATATCTTATGGCAAATTATAAAAATTTCTTTGTCACCTCCATTGATAATGAACGAGGGACTACTGAGATTGAACTTTCCAATAGAGTTGAACTGATATTCGACCTTCAGGGGAATTTTCTAGGTATTGATAGGTAGTGAGGTAGTAACATTCTATTTTTTAAAGGATGTAAAAAAGGCAATTTTTTTTTGATTTTTGATTTTAAACCTGTTCAGTTCGCTGGACAGGTTTTTTGTTTAGAATCCCTTTCGATAGTATCTGTCAGCAGGATTAACCAGGGCTGTAAAAATGTCCTGTTCTTATATTATTATGATCTATCGGGGTCTGTTAGTCAGTTTTCTTTGCATACTCTTTTGGCACCCTGTAATATTGAAAAATAATTTATGAATTTATACAAAGTAAAAATCCTTTTAGTGTTATTAATAGCCCCATTAAGCAGTGTCTACGCACAGGTGAGCTATGAATTTTGTATGACTGCTAAGTATGGAAATACGATTGTTCTCGATTTTAAAGTTTATAATAATACGGCTGCTCCCATAGCGGATTATAATTTTATTTTTGATTGGAGAGGAGTTTCGAATGCAGTAATGTGGTCTGGCCTGGACGTGATACAAAATGGGGACATGGGAATTGTGGAGCTGCGGAAAACAACATGGGGCGCGGCACTTCCGGTAGGAACTACAGTGTTCAGCCTTACAATAGATTACGAAATGGGAATGTTCCCCCCTGATACAGGTACCTTAAATGGGGTGCTTATCAATGGGATTACCTGTTATACGCCCCCTGCTCATGAAAATTTTGAGTGTGAGCGGAATTTCACCGAAGTCTGTACAGTAAAATCTGCTGGGCCGACAGGGCATGAGATCAAAATTGGAGAAGGGAATGTTTATGCTTGGAAGTCACCGCTTCAGGTGTATATACCAGATAACAGAAAAAGCTGGGCAATCAGCATGGCAGTATCACATTCCTTACTAACAAACCTTGTAGGGTTTGACATCATGAGTATTAACGAATATTTTGCGACCGCAATTCAGGAATCCAATGCCGGATGTGAAGGAAGTAAGCTTATCGCCCCAGGCTGGGTAACCAGTCGCTATCCAAGCCACGACACTGATAATCCAATTTTTTGTTATGATAAAAGCGGTGCTGTAGCAGTAGGTTATTTTCAACAGGAAATGGGAGGCAGCTGGGTGGAACTGGATACAAATTATCCTTGTTTTATTCCTCAGATAAGCAAGGATGATTTTACAGGTGATCCAGCAATAGGATCCAGTTTTGAATTCCAATCTATTGTTAAAGCGTACCATGATTATAGAAACATAGCGTATTGGCAGTATGTGAAATGCTGGAATCCAATAGAATTTTTCAAAAATGCCAAGGATCCATATGCCGCTGTTAAAACAATTGGTATGGCATACAATCAGGGAATGAACCACAATTCTTTTGAAGAGATTTTTAGTACTGATCGTACCGCTGCACTTGAAGCGGAAAATCTAATGGATCGAATTTCTCCGGGAACGCCAAATGCTGCAAACCGGCTTTATGCGGAACAGATAAACAGGCTGACAAAAGTATTAGATAATAAGGTCTCGGAAATCAATTGGGCAGATGCCGCTGTGTTTGGTGTAAAAGACCAGTCCGCTCATAGTTTTCGAGAATTTTATGATGCAGCCTTTACGTGGGAGGAAGTAGAGGAATATATAAAAAAAATAGTACTCTTTTACACTTCTTTCGGGGTAGAAGAAAAAGCTTTTATAGCAGCGATCAAACCCATTTTTGATTCTATTAATGGAGGAACTGCTATTTCTTTCCGCTATCAGATGTCAGAAGTAATAGAGGCAATTGTTATTAATCTGCCTGCTTTTGATCCCAAAAAAGGTTTAGCAGAGGTATATGGGGGATCGGGGGCCAACAGCTGTTTTGCTCCTACTGCAAGAATGGAAGGTTATGATGCAAAATGTGGAGAAGACTTATCCCTAAAGTTTTTTTTCTCTGGAAAAGCTCCTTATACTTTTTCTTATAAAAGAACAGATGCAAGCCCGGAAGTTATTTTTGCGGAAATTACAACTTCACAAAACCCCTATACTATCACACCGGTAGAAGAAGGGACATATGCGCTAACTGCAGTACGGGATAATGTTAGTGCTGGAGAAGTGGTATGTGAACCTATTGCAGTTAAATACGGATTTGCTGCAGCTGCTAAATTGTCGACCTATGGCAATCCGTGTGACGGAATTTTGCCTGGTATTCAGGTTGAAATAACAAGTAATACTGCAGGTCCCTATCTTTTGGAGTATGAAAATGAGGGGGTTACTTATACGGCATCCGTAAACAGCAGTCCGTATATTTTAATGACGGCACCAGCTCCTCTGGGAACTTATCATTTAACAAAAATTTCTGCCGCAGGTTGTGATCTCGCATTGGATGAAACTATTATTATTGATTGGTTCGTTGATTCTGTCTTTGATGCGAAGTTACTTTCCTATGGAGAAGATCTTTGTCTTGGAACGGGATCAGGTATCGAAGTTGAATTTACAAGTAATTTTGCAGGTCCTTATAAATTAGAGTATGAAATTGACGGTGTAATACAACCTTTAGTAACCCTGAGCAGCAGTCCTAATACTTTAATGACCGCGCCAGCTCCTTTGGGCACTTATCATCTAACAAAAGTTTCAGGAGCAGGATGTGAAATTGCCTTGGATGAAACCATTACTATCGATAAAATTACTCCTCCTGTCTTTGATGCGAAGTTACTTTCCTATGGGGAAGATTTTTGTCTGGGAACAGGTTCCGGAGTTGTTATCGAATTTTCAAGCAGTGCTGCAGGGCCTTATATAATAGAATATGAAGTGGATGGAGTGCCACAGGCGGCAGTGACCCTGAGCAGCAGTCCGTATACTTTGATGACCGCGCCGGCTCCTTTGGGCACTTATCATCTAACAAAAGTTACTGTCTCAGGATGCGAAATTGCCTTGGATGAAACCATTACTATCGATAAAATTACTCCCCCTGTCTTTGATGCGAAGTTACTTTCCTTTGGGGAAGATCT
>NZ_MRCQ01000025.1 GCF_002304005.1 Flavobacterium sp. ACN6
TCCTTCGACTTCGCTCAGGAAGACAATAATTAAATTAAAAATTGGGAATTAAAAATTAAAAATAATCTTCAACTATCGGAACTATCAACCACCATCAACCATTAACAATTAACAATTAAAAAACTCTAGATTAAAATTTCTAATACAAATCTAATAATCTTCTAATTGCTTTATTTAGATTAAATTTAAATTGTGATGTAAGTTTGCGGTCCAATAACCAGTAAACTACCCTATGAGAATTTTTTACTCTCTGATTTTAATGATATCTTTTTCCGCTTGGTCACAAACCGGAAATCTTACAGGAAAAGTGACTTTTGGAACTAACGAATTAGCGTATGGTTCTACAGTAATTATTAAAGGAACTCAAAAATATGCCATTGTTAATGATTTTGGCCGTTATGATTTTAAAGATTTAAAATACGGTGAGTACGTCATAGAGACTTCTTCAATGGAAGGTCAGACTAGAACTTCAAAAATAACTATTAACAAACCAAATACAGAACTTAATATTTCATTGGACCGAAATGGCCCGAAAGATTTAGAAGAAGTTGTAATCAAAAAAGCCTCTATTAGAAAAGAAATAATGGAGAAAGGCTTTGCTGTTAATGTAATTGAAACACAGGAAGCGGCAAAAAGAAATCTTCAGACCAATGATTTATTAGATCGTTCAGGCGGTGTACGAATCAGACAAAACGGAGGTTTGGGTTCGAGTGTAACTTATAATATTAATGGAATGTCTGGAAATGCTATCCGTATTTTTATTGATGGTATTCCAATTCAGACTTATGGAGCTTCATTCAGCTTAAATAGTATTCCGCCTGCTTTGATCGAAAGAATCGAAGTTTACAAAGGTGTTGTTCCTGCATACTTAGCAGATGATTCACTTGGAGGCGCTATAAATGTAATTCTAAAAAAAGGATCTAAAAATCTAATCGCTGCTTCGGCTTCTTACGGTTCTTTTAATACTGTTCAATCGAATTTCAGTACTACTTATCGAGATAAAACAGGTTTTACTGTTAAAGCAAATGGATTCCAAAATTATTCTGACAATGACTATGAAGTTTGGGGAAGATTTGTTTATAACATCGCGCCAAACGGACGTTATGAATATATCAGAGCGAAACGTTTTGAAAGTATGTACAGATCTTACGGAGGTAGATTGGAAGCTGGTTATACGGATGTAAAATGGGCAGATAACTTTTCTATAAGCTACAATGGTTCTGAGGATTACAATCAGATTCAGCATGGTCAGTACATGACAAAACCATATAAAGGACGTTTTAGCGAATCTGCAGCGAATGTCTTTAGCGTGAATTACAACAAAAAAGACTTCTTAATAAAAAAGCTTGACTTCTCGGTAATTTCTGTTTATAGTCATAGAAATGATATGGTCAATGATACTGTAAAATGGAATTATAACTGGAACGGAGAAAAAGCATTAGGCTTGTACGGCCAGCCTATTTTATCTGTAAGCGGTGCACAGCAAGGAGCGCCTACAATAAATCATCAAAAAGTAGATATTTTTAATACGAGAGCTGGTTTTACTTACAGCATTAATGACAACCATAAATTTTTTGTTAACGGAATGTTTTATACCGTGGACAGAAATGAATTTGATGAAATGCAGCCCGAATTGGTTCGTAATTTCATGGCAACTCGTGATTTAGATAAAACGGTTACTTCTTTCGCGTACGAATTGCAGGCTTTTGAATCCCGTCTAAAAGGCAATTTTTTCCTAAAAAATTATCACTTAAAAACAGAACAAACTACTCCTAGAATAGTGAATCAAAATGGACAAAATACAGTTGTAATGGACAGCAATATTAGGAATACCGATTTTACAGGATACGGTTTCGCTGCTTCTTATGCGGTTGTTTCAAAAGCATTAATAATGGTTTCTGCCGAAAAAGCAATTCGATTACCATCTGAAAATGAAATATTTGGAGCACCAGGTCAAAATGTTCTAGCCAACCCTAATTTAGGTCCTGAACAAAGTAACAATTTTAATGCTGGTGCACGATTTGGTCCTTATTTAATTAACAACCATAAATTTTCAATCTACGGAAATGCTTTTTGGAGAAATACCGAAGATAAAATTGTTCAGCAAATAAGTATTCGAGTTAATGAGGCTGTTCAGGCTACTCCTTTTGTCAATTTAGGAACAGCACAATCTGTAGGTTTTGAGGCATCAGTACAGTATTCGTTTAAAGACAGATTATTTGCAGGTGTGAATTTTTCTAAATTCAATTCTCTTTTTAAAGACAAATACGATAAGAATGGAAATATCAATCCATACTACGATAAACAGCTGCCAAATGAGCCGTATTTTAATGTAAATGGAAATATTCAGTACAATTTCAGGAATGTAATCCAAAGCAAATCAGAGCTTAATCTGTATTACTATTGCGGTTATGTAGCTCCATTTTATACTTCTTGGCTGGAAATTGATAGAACAACAGCTCAGTTTCCGCAGGATTTAGGTTTAAGCTATGCGTTTCCAAACAAACAATTTATAGTAAGCTTCGATGCTAAAAATATTTTTGATGAGCAGGTTTACGACAATTTCGCCGCACAAAAACCTGGAAGAGCTTTTTATATCAAACTCAACTATACCATAAGTAAATTTTAATTACTCAATAAATAACTAATTTTTAAATTCAATAAAGATGAAAAAGAACACATTTAAACTATTGACATCTGGTTTGTTACTAGGTGCATTAGCACTAACTACTGCTTGCAGCAGCAACGATGATAATAATACTACTGAACCAGTAAATCCCGTAACTGACGGCCGCTGGATTACTGTAGCAGGAGCTTTAATGCAGACTGAAGCGGGCGATGGAAACGGAGGGACAAAAGTTTTCGCTATTAGCAAAGAAAATGCTATAGATCCTAATTTTTCTGTAAACGTTTATGATAATGGAACTCCAGTTCAATCTAGCAGAACAGCTCGTTTGCAATCTTCTGTAGATGGAAGCACGCTTTTCAACATTACATACACTGGTGCTAATGGTGGTGAGTTTATGACTTACAAAGTTAACGGTGGAAGCAATTTCGCAGAGTCTCAGGCAAAAGTTAATATTTCTCAATATGCTGGAACATCTCCAAGATGGGTAAAACTTTTTGACGGTGATAAAACTGGTGTTGCGGTAAACGTTACTGCTCCAGTTGTTAGTGTAAATGAAGATAAAACGTATAAAAACACAAGAGGAATTGCTACTGTTTTGTCTTTAGATATGCAGCAAACTTTAATTTCTGCTTACAAACAATATCCAATTCCGTTAACTGCTGAAGAAGAAGCATTAGGACACCACATTTTCCGTTTAGATGCCCCTACATTGAACAAAGCAGGAAACAAATTAATTATTGGAACTTGGATGCGTAAAACTGATCCTGCAACAGGACAAAACGCTGCAAGCTTTACACGTTTAGGTTCTAAATCTGTTGTGGTTGATTACCCTTCATTAGAAAATCCTAAAGTGATTACTTCTACAATTGGATTTGGTGACACAAGCGGTTACAGAAGTTTCAACAGTTTTGTTGGTACTGACGGAAATATTTACCAAGCTACACAAAGAGATACTCAAAAAGGTTCTTACATCTTAAAAATCGATCAAAGCAATGAATATGACAACTCTTATGTATTTAGTTTAGATACTGCATTAGGAGTTAAAGGAAGTTATATCGATGCTTGGAGATATGCTGGAAACGGAATTGCTTATGCTGTTTACACTTACGAAGGTGCTAACGACCAAGGTTATCTTGCTAGATTGGATTTAAATGCAAGAACTGCTCAAAAAGTAGAAGGTATTACTTATGATACTGACTTGAATTTTGGACAATATCAAGGTTTTGTAGTTGATGGAAACAACTTCTATATCGCTGTTACTCCAGTTGGAAAAGATGGTAACATTTATGTAATTGATATTCCTTCTGGAAGAGTTACTAAAGGTGCAAAATTGGTTAACAAACCAGGAAACCACTACATTGGGGTATTCTAAAAATATACAGTTATGATTACTAACTGTATGTAATTCATTACTTGACTTTTTTTTTATTTAACATTCCGCTTCTATTTATAGTCAGCGGAATGTTTTTTTTTAGGATTAGAATTTTGAAGCAAACTCTTTAGCAAAATCTTCCAATTTGATTTTTCCTTCCACTTTTCCATCGTTGTTTAAAAAATCAGCTGCGATTGTTTCATTGCGAAGTCCGCTTCCCATTTCGGTATACAGACCAGCCATTTCCTCTGGAACTCCCGCTTGAGTCATTCCGCCTAAATATTGTTCATCTGTAAATTCAACCCAAGGTAATTCAGGTTTTCCAATGGCAGAGCCGAATGTTTTTACTAGGTCTGCAGGCGTGCGGACATCGCTGATAATATATCTTACATTTTTTCCTTCTGAAGATTTAAGCAGTTCTTCGGCTGCAGCCCAAGCAATATCTTCTGGATGTACTAACGGAATACGATTTGCCGACGGAAAATTAGCGCCCATAATTCCAGCTCCTTTTATCATCGGAATATCATTTAAGAAATTAATGTAGAAATATCCCGCACGTAAAAACGTAATAGAAGTGTCTAGTTTTTCATAAATCTTCTCGATATTATACAAACCTGCAATTGGTCCGTTTCCTGTCGGTAAATCAGCACCAATACTGCTTAACATTACGACTCTTTTAATGTTGGCTTTCTGGATCGCTTTCGCGAAAGCGGCACCAGCATCTGTAGTGTTTTTAATAATATTTATACCGCCCATGTTTGGAGGTGTCATGGCAAAAACGGCGTCTGCACCGGTAAAAGTCGCAGTAAGAAAATCGGCATCGCTGACAGATCCGATTGCGGCTTTTGAACCTAGTTCTTCAATCGCAGTTTTTCGATCTGCGTTACTGCTGATAACTGTTACATCGTGTCCCGATTTTATTAATTGAGCCGTTAAAGGCTTTCCTATATTTCCTAATGAACCTGAAATTATAATTTTCATCTTTAAATGTTTTTTTATTTAACAAGACAAAGGTATATTTGTACTTACTTTTATACAAGTACTTACCCTAAAGTATGTATCATGACAGCAATTAAAGAATCGTCTACAATTCAGGAAAACAAGCAGTATGCATTAGAAAAATGTCCGGTAACTTTTGTTATGGAAAAAATTGGAGGCTACTGGAAACCCATTATTTTATATCATTTATCGACTGGAGATAAGCGCTACAGCGAATTGAAAAGAGCAATTCCGGCTGTGACAGAAAAAATGCTGATTCAGCATTTGAAGCAGTTAGAAGCAGATGGTTTGGTTATTCGCGAAGCAAAACCTGTTGTACCGCCTTTTGTTACGTATAAACTCAGCAATGCCGGAACTGGTTTGTTACCGGTTATCGATGCCATGGCGGCATGGGCATTTAAAGTAAAAGACGGCATCTATAGCGTTTAATAGATACCGCCTTTTCAAACAACAAAAAACTAATTAACTTATTTGGCAATGAAACTCTCTTTATTTTAGTTCTGTTTGATAAAAACTAAATTTTCTTTGTAATTGGCTATTTCAATAAGAGCATTGTAAATGTATTTTGAAACCAATGCACCTCCGTCAGAATTAATCAAATCGATATCATCTTCTGGTGTGTGATATTGTGGATGCCCGCCGGTATGAAAACCAACTGCAGCAATTGATTCTTTGTAAAAGGAAACATGATCTGATCCTCCCACATCTCCTGAATGTATGACTGGATTTAAACTGCTGTTTTCCTGCAGTTTTTGCATTAGTTCTACTCCATTTGGAAAAGTTCCTGCGCCTCCCATATAGAGTTCTTTTTTTTCATTCAATCTTCCAACCATATCCATATTCAGCATTACTTTTACAGCTTCTTTTGGAACTGGCAGATGACTGACGAAGTATTTGGAACCTAATAATCCTTCTTCTTCTCCACTGAAAGAAACAAAAATGATGCTTCTTTTTGGTTTGATTTTTTGTTTTGAAACTTCTTCTAAAATGCACAGCAAAGCTGAAACTCCAGAAGCATTATCGTCGGCGCCGTTATGAATAGCAAAGGCTTCTTTCTTTTTACTTCCAGAACCTTGTCCGCCCCAGCCCCAATGATCGTAATGTGCTCCGATTACAATGTATTCGTTCTTCAAATTCGGATCTGATCCTTCGATATAACCGAAAACATTTTGGGTGGAAACACTATCAGATTTCATTTTATTAATGCCTTCTTTTACAAATATTCTAAAAGGCTGATAATATGATTTATTGAATTCTTTTAATCCGTACTTTTTAAAATATTTCTGAATGTATGAAGCTGCTTTATTGTTGCCTTTTGTTCCAGGAAAACGGCCTTCTAATTTATCAGAAGACAAATACTTATCATGCTGATAAAAGGTCGCAGCATTTTGAGCATTAAGATGTAAACAGAAAAATAATATTACTATTTTTAAGAAATTGTATTTTGAATATATTACTGATTTCATATGGTATTACAAGCTAAATTTTATTGCAGATCGAAAGAGGTATGTTTAATATACTTTCTGTCGTAAGTGTATAAAACGTGTACTTTTTTATCTGTTGTCTGAATTATTGCCGGGTAACTAAATTCTCCCTTTTCCTGCTTTTCCAAATCAAATAATTTCTGCCAGTTTAATCCATCTTTAGAATATTCCACATCCAGAATATTACGTCCGTTAAACCAGTCTTTTCCTTGTGGAAGCGGATTATTAACCAATAAAAAAAGGTTCTTATTTACGGTCAAAGCATCAATTCCTGAATTTGAATTAACCACATTGATCGTGTTGGTTCTAATCCAGCTTTTTCCGTTATCTCCAGACCAGCTTGAAACTACTCTATTGTGTTTGCTTCGGGATAGCATTTGGATATCGCTCGCACTATGAATTAAAAAAGTCGGCTGAATGATATTATAATTTTTAGTGTTTTCTACTTCAATCTTTTTCCAAGAATCATCAGCTTCTGTATACGTTTCTACATGCACTCTCCATTCGTCTTTGTCAACACTTTCTGTACTGCTTCCGCAGATAATTAAGCCTGGTATAGTTTCGATTGGCTTGTTTCGAATTGGACCATAAAATCCTTCTGGAAGATATTTTGGTTCGCCCCAAGTTGTTCCGTTGTCTTTTGAAACAATCATAGCGCCAAACCATTCTCTTGGGTTCTTCCCAACTTTATAAAACAAATATAGATTCTGGCTTTTGGCTTTAAACAAAACTGGATTCCAGCATGGAAGTGTATCTCCATTTTTAATTAAGGGCTGAATCAGTTCTTTAGGCGCTGTCCATTTTTTATCCTTATAAGCTGAAATGTAAATTCCAACATCTTTTGCTCCTTCATATTTTCCTCCAAACCACGCAGCCAGAATTTCGTTTGGTTTGTGTTCAACCAATGTCGATGCGTGGCTGTTAGCAGTTACAGGCGGATCTGCGATATAACTGCTTTCAATATTTACAGCTTTGGTCTGCGCTTTAATCGAATTAGAAAAAAGAGCAATTACCAATAATGCTGCTGTAGTATATTTCATTTTTAAAATCATTTTATTCTTTTTTTTATTTTTTAAGATGGAAGAAGCGAGATATTAGAAACAAGATGTTAGGCTTAAATACTAATTCGTACATCTTGCTTCTTATCTCTTGACTTTTCAATCTTGCTTCTAAAAAATCTTAAATCTAACTCTTTTTCAATCCTAATTTATGTCCAGAAATCGCGTAATAAAGGATAATAATATAACAGGGAAGTAAGATCCAATATCCTTTTGTTGATGCTGTTGCGGTTGCATTTACTTCATTAATTCCCTGCGCAATAAGATCGGCTTTTGTGCCGTCTACAAATTTTCCATATAAAGGCGGAATAACTGCACCACCTGAAATTGCCATTACTAATAATGCGGCTCCTGTTTTAGTAAATTTTCCTAATCCGTTTAGGGTTAAAGGCCAGACTGCAGGCCAAACTAAAGCATTTGCAATTCCTAATGCAGCAACGAATAAAACAGAGGTAAATCCGGTAGAAAATACAATACAAAAAGACAATATAATTCCTAAAACGGCACTCACTTTTAGAGCCAGGGCCTGCGTAATATATTTCGGAATCAAAAATGCTCCCAAAGCATAGGTTGCTACCATTGCTAATAAAGTAAATGTTGTAAAGAATTTAGCATCTGCCGCAGGAAAGCCAAGAGCGATTCCGTACGCAATGATCGTATCTCCTGCAATTACTTCTACTCCAACATACATAAACAAAGTTAGTACGCCAAGCCAAAGATGCGGAAACTGAAAAATACTTGTTTTTACTGTTTGTCCTTCTACTGCTTCTTCGATTGGTGCAGCTTCAACATTTGGAAGCGGTGCTTTACGAATTAACAATCCAAGAATAAATAAAACAACTGCCATTGAGATATATGGAACCACAACGCTGTCTGCCATATTATCTAACAATATATTTTTTTCGGAAATGCTTACAACTGCTAGTTTTTCTTGAATTTCGTCAATTCCGGATAACAAAATTGATCCGAAAATAAGTGAACCCAATGCACCAGCAATTTTATTACAGATTCCCATAATAGAAATACGCTTTGCAGCACTTTCTATGGGGCCTAAAATCGTAATGTAAGGGTTTGAAGCAGTTTGCAATAAAGTCATTCCGGCTCCTTGAATAAAAATTCCAGTTAGAAACATCCAATAGGTTCTGGCTTCGGCTGCTGGAATAAAAATTAAAGCTCCAAATCCCATGATGAATAATCCTAAAGACATTCCTTTTTTATAGCCAATTTTAGCTAAAATATAAGATGCAGGAAGCGCCATAACAACAAACGAAATATAAGATGCCGATGCAACCAATAATGACTGCGCTGAAGTTAATTCGTTAATTGTTTTCATAAATGGAATCAAAGCGCCGTTGATCCAGGTAACGAATCCAAAAATAAAAAACAGACTTGCTATTATTAAAATTGGAACTAATGTGGTTGGTTTGTTTTGTGAAGTTTTAGTGGTATTTGTGTCAACCATTTTATTTATGTTTTTGTGGTTTGATGATTTGTTAAATTGGAGAAAATCATCTGTAGTTAAGAGAAATTGCGCTTGTCAAAAATTACTGACTTGCGTATAAAACAAAAGGAGAGTTACCTCTCCTTTTGAATTTTAAGTAAGGATTGTGTCGATCATTACTCACCAAATTAATTATTTTGTGTCCCACCAAAGTCTAGTTCCACCTGAATCTGCACCGCCTAATTTTACGACACCGTCTTCAACTGCTGCTTTGTTAGAAGAGTACTCATTTGTAGTATAAATGATTCTCTTCATTAGAGACTTACCAACACCTGCATCAGGGTTGTCTGTATTTAAAACTGGATAGATTACTTTAGCATCGCTTCTACGTAAATCTGCCCAAGCTTCCCAAGATTCTGGGAAAATTGCTAAGTATTTTTGAACTGCAATCTGTGTACGTTGATCAGCAGTAGATGCAGACCAAGCAACAGGCAATTTAACAGGGATATCTTGTAGGTCAAGAGTTGGATATACTGTTAAAATGTTTGGCAATGTTGGTAATGTAGAACCACTGATGTATGCATTTACTGCAGCAGCATCTGTAATCCCCCATTGTGCAAGAGACAATCTAATACCTGTTTCATACAAAGTTTTAGCGTCTCCGCCCATGTTCCATCCGTTTAATGCACCTTCAGCTCTGCTTAAGTAGTTTTCAGAAGCCATGAAGATTTCGATGTTTTTACTTTCGCTTAGGTTATTAGCAGCACCATTACCCATTACGTCATTATTAAAAGCAGAGAATTTAGTAGTTCCAAATTGGTCTTCTAATCCACCAACAGGATTTCCTCTATAAACTCCAGTATCGATTGGGGCAAACCATTTTGATAAACGTGGATCATTGTATCCTACTAAGATACTTTCCATAGAAGCGGTCATTACATACCCCCAGCTATTTACGATCATGTTTAAATTGTTTGGAGTTATATTACTTGCTTTGAAAAATGCGCTTTGATCATTTGTCTGCATAACACCTGCAGCTACAGCAGCTTCAGCTTGTGTTTTAGCTCTTGCACCATCTTTATCAGATATTCTTAAAGCTAAACGCAATCTCATACTGTTTCCAAAAATTCTCCATTTATCAACACTTCCTGCATAAACTCTATCATTTGGGGCAAGAGATGCAACTGAAGCAGTTGAAGAAGAAGATAATACTGCGTTTGCTTCATCTAATAATTTAAAGAAATCATCATAGATAAATTCAACGCTGTCGTAAGGAACTTTCTCAGAACCATTACCTGCTTGTGTGTAAGGAATTGGTCCGTAAGCATCAACCATTTGGTTGTACATGAAAACTTTCCAGATTTTAAGTACTGCTAAAGCTTCAGCGTTTCCTTCAGATGCTTTCACAGCATTGGATAAAGCTGGTGCAGCAACTGTGTAAAATCTTGTCCATCCTCTTCCTTCGTATCCGTTAACGAAAGCATTTCTTTCCGTACCATATCCACAGTTTAAATAGTGGATAAAAGTTGACGATAAAATACCTGTTGCAATACCCCAAGTACCTTGATCATCTACAGGAGAAGAGTAAGATCCGTTGTGGATACCAGCATACAATGCAGATGCAAATGCAGGACCAGCAAGAGTAGGATCTAATTGACTTTCCGTAAGTGAATTAGGGTCAGTGTTTATTTCCTCAAAATCCTGTGTACAGCTAGCAAAAGTAGATAGCATTGCTACAGCAACTCCTAGTGTTTTTATTTTAAAACTATATTTCATGATATCTCTTTTTTAATTAAAATCCAAATTTAACATTAACTCCATAATCTCTAGTTGAAGGAATGTTGAAAGATTCTATCCCTTGTAAGTTTCCTGTACCTGCTCCTGCTTCTGGATCAAAGTGTTCTGCTTTGTTTAAGAAGAAGAACAAGTTTCTACCTACTAAAGAGAAGTCAATACTTGAGAATCCTGAATCACCTAATATACGTTTTGGTAATGAATAACCAAAAACAAGCTCTCTTAATCTGATGTTTGTAGCATCATAAACAAATGGCTCAGCGATAGGAGTTCTTTGTCCGATAGAAGTCCAATATTGTTCTGCAGTGATGCTTGTAGTATTTGGAGTGTAAGTTCCGTTACCAGCTGCAACAACACCATCAACAACAATTCCGCCTTCTCTTCCTGCTAGAGTAATATCACTCACTCCTAAACCAGCTTGTCTAGCCTGAGTGTATGAAATAACCTCACCACCAATTCTAAAATCAACAAGGAAGCTTAAAGAGAAGTTTTTGTATTTGAAATTATTTTTGAAACCTGCTGTCCAGTCTGGGTTAAAGTTACCAGCACGAACATCAAAACCATTTGTTGCCAAAGGAAGACCTGCACTGTTTACAATAATATTTCCGTTTGGATCTCTTTGGAAACCTTTGATGTATAAATCACCATATTCTCCACCAGCAACAACTTTACTTCTAACTAAACGTCCTTCACCTAAAACTAACTCATCTCTTCCTTCAAAGATAGACTTTACTTTTGATTTATAAGAAGCATAATTTGCTGTAATATCCCATGTAAAGTTTTCAGTTTGGATTGGAGTTGCAGTAAGCGTTAACTCGATACCTTTATTTTCAATATCTCCACCATTTACAATAGCTCTAGAATATCCAGAAGACTCAGGAGTGTTGATGTAGAAAATTTGGTTATTTGTTAATGATGTAAAGTATGTGAAATCTAAACCTAAACGGTTATTGAAGAATCTAACATCAGCACCAAACTCTGTAGAAGAAGAAATCTCTGGCTTTAAGTTTGGATTAGCTTTTGTACTTTGTCCGTATAACATACCACCGTTTCCTCCAATGTATGAGAATCTTTGTTGAGTTTGATAAGGATCTGTATCGTTACCAACTTGTGCATATGAACCTCTAATTTTCGCAAAGCTGATTACTTCTGGTAATGTAAACATATCAGAAAGAACAGCAGAAAGACCGAAAGATGGGTAGAAATAATCATTAGGAATTGTAGAAGACCAGTCATTTCTAGCAGTTACATCTAAGAATAAATAGTTTCTAAATCCAAGCTGACCAAATGCGTAAACTGAATTGATTCTTTTATCTGATGCTGTAGATTGAGACTGAACTGTCTGAACATTTGATAAAGCAAAGAAGTTTCTTTTACTTAAAACACCACCAGAGTTTAAAGCTGAACTATTTTGTTGTAATGCATTTGCACCAGCATTAAGTCCAACAGCCCAATCTCCAAATTTTTCATTGTAAGAAAGTAAAGCATCTACGTTTAATTCACTTACAGTTTCGTAAGATTCACTGTATGAACCCATGTTACTGTTGAATGCGTTAGTTGCATATCTGTTTCTTACGTTTTTGTTTGTCATTTGATCCAAACCTGCTCTACCTTGTAAGCTTAACGTTTTTGTAAACTCATATTTAAGAGAAGCTAAACCAATAAATCTGTTTCTTTTATCTGTACGAGCGTCATCTCTTAAAGCAGACCAGAATGGGTTTCCACCTGGAGCTCCTGTCTCGTCAAGGAAATAGTTTACTTGTCTTTGTCCTGCAGCATCAAAATATTCGAAGTTTTTGTAATCATTGTATGCAATACTACGAGGCAATAAATAAGCAGATGTACCAATAGACTCTTCACCAGTTCTCAATAAATTATCGATATCTTGAACGATGTAGTTTGTTTTCACATCTAAAGTTAATTTATCAGAGATTTTACTAGTCAATCTTAAGTTAAGATTGTGTCTGTCCATTTGGTTTCCTCCAACAATACCTTCAGCACGTGTGTTAGTATAAGAGAAATATCCTTGTGCTTTTTCGTTACCAGATGTAACAGTTAAAGTGTTAGCTAAGTTATAACCAGTTTTGTAAAAATCGATAACGTTATTAGGCTGTGGAGAATAGCTTTGTGTAGCTGGTCCAGCATAATTTGGGTTACGAACTAACTGCCAGTTTGAAACTTGGCTTCCGTCTAATCTACCTCCCCAACTTGAAGAAGAGTTAGCAACATAAGCTCCGTTTGTTCCTTGTCCGTACTCATTTTGTAAGTTCATCAAGTTATAAGCTGAAGAAGCCATAAAGTTAGATGATAACGAAACTGAAGTTTTTCCAGCTTTTCCAGATTTAGTTGTAATAACGATTACACCATTTGATGCTCTAGATCCATAAAGTGCTGCTGCAGATGGTCCTTTAAGAACAGTCATCGAAGCAATATCTTCTGGGTTAATGTTAGAAATACCATCTGGCTGTGTCGTTCCTCCTGTATCAATATCAGGATTAGAATTTGTTGTTCCGTTACTAATTGGCACACCATCTACAACATAAAGAGGCTGGTTGTTACCATTAAGAGATCTGTTACCTCTTAAAGTAATTCTAGAAGAAGAACCAACACCATTTGAAGTAGTAGAGAAGTTAAGACCTGCAACTTTACCAGAAAGAGAGTTGGCAACGTTTAATGATCTTGCTTCAGAAAGTTCGTCTACTGAAACGTTTTGTGCAGAATAAGTAATAGCTTTTTTCTCTCTCTTAATACCAAGAGCTGTAACTACCACTTCTCCTAACTGCTGCGTGTCTGCACCTAAAGCTACATTAAGTGTAGTTTGAGTACCAACAGCAATTTCTTTTGTAGCAGACCCTACATAAGTAAAAACTAAAACTGCTGCTTGATTTGGAACTGTAATGCTGTATTTTCCATCAAAATCTGATGAAGCACTCGTTTTAGTTCCTTTAACAATAATATTTGCTCCAGGGATTGGGATTCCAGTAGAAGCATCTGTTATCGTTCCTTTTACTGTAGTCTGCGCTTCTAGGCTTTGGAACCCGAAAAGGCATATGACAAACAGTAATTTTAGTACGTTTTTAATCATATTAGTTGTTTTTTTAGAGTTAATAACATGTTAAATTTAAGAATACGTTTTGTTAACAATGTATAATTTCGACAAATGACAATTTTGCAAAGGTGTTGGTGAAAGTTTGGTGTATTATTGAAAGAAAACGTTTTCATTTGTAATCCAACTCTTCCTTATTTTAAAGGCCTAAATCTATTAATCTAATAGATTTAGGCCTTTTTTAATTGTATTCTTTTTTTTATCTAAAAAACGTTTAAAACTATGCGGCGTTTAAGCGATTTTAGTTAGAAACCTTAAATGTGATTTTTTGCAAATCTGTCGAATTGCCACCCACCATAACTTCGAAGTCTCCGGGCTCTACAACATACTTCATCTCCCTGTTATAAAGGCCTAGCTCGTCCTTAGTAAGTGTAAATTCAACATTTGCAGTTTCTCCTTTTTTAATATTTAATCGTTTAAAACCTCTCAAAGTTTTTTCTGGAGTAGTTACAGAACTATAAACATCATTTACATACAATTGTACTACTTCATCTCCATCTAGATTTCCAACATTTTTCACATCAACAGAAACTTTCAATTCACCATTAGGTTTAATTTCTTTTGAACTGATTTTTAAATTTGAATACTCAAACTTTGTATAACTCAATCCATAACCAAACGTATATAATGGATGTTCGCTTTCT
>NZ_MRCQ01000026.1 GCF_002304005.1 Flavobacterium sp. ACN6
TAAGTTTGAATCTACTGTATTGAAGTGAAGTTGCGTATAGTTTGTCATCCTTGTAAATAATTATGAATCTACTATAACGACGTGAAGTTGCATCTGTTTTGTCATCCTGAGGAACGAAGGATCACACTAGAAGCTCCGCAATCTATGTCGCCAATCTTTGTAGAGTTCCGCGTGTGATCCTTCATTCCTCAGGATGACAAAAATATGTGTGAATCTACTATATTGAAGTGAAGTTGCATCTGTTTTGTCATCCTGAGGAACGAAGACACGAGCGATAGCGAACTGGCGAAGCAATCACACTAGAAGCTCCGCAATCTATGTCGCCAATCTTTGTAGAGTTCCGCGTGTGATCCTTCGTTCCTCAGGATGACAAGATTGCGCAAAAGAAATGCAGACTTTGGACCTTTGATCCTCTGAACCTTTGTCCCTCTATATAGAATTTCTATCAATAAAATTAAAAGGAACTTTTACCTGACCTTTTTCTTTCTGTAAAATCATTCTGGCCGCCGTTTCTCCCATAATATTAAAATCGGTAGACATTACCGTAATGCCTAATAATTCCTTTAGAGGAGTATCGTTATAAGAAATCACGCCAATATCTTTTCCTAAAACAAATTCTTCGTCTCGAATCTGTTTCATTAAATTCACCAAATCCGATTCTTCGATCGTGATAAAGAGATCCCCTTTTTTAAGGATCATATCATCGTAAACCTCACTTAGAATTTCAAAATTAATTTCGTGCTCGACGCAGAATTTTCTAAATCCGTGTAAAATTCTTCTCGGATATGGATAAACCGCTTTGTCAGGATAAACCAAAATAAGTCGTTTGTATTTCGATATTTTTGAAAGGCCTTCTTTTAAAGCGTTGTAAATATCATTTTCAAAATCTTGATAAATCTTAATGACATCTTCGCCCGTTCCTAATTTAATATTATCCAAAACCACCAGTTTTTCCTGTGGAATATTTTTAATGGCATTCACGACTTCATCCGTAAAACTTAAATGTTTTAGTTCTTCAGTTTTAAAATGGGTTGTAATAACATAATAATCATAAGCACCTTCATACTTGTCTAAAATGTTCAAAAACAAAGTTTCGTCGCAGTGATAAATTTGCAGGTCGACATGTGCATTGGCGCCGAGTGTATTGATAAAAGAACTGTAGGTCTTCATTTTATACGAACTCAGTTTATTGGTTAGAAACAAGATATTTACTTTAGATTCCAGTTTCGTTCTGGTAATATAGTAGCCCTTGCCTCTGATGGAAGAAATAATTTTTCGCTCTTTTAAAATATTATAAGCCTTTTCGACAGTGTCTCGGGACATATAAAATTCTTCACTAAAACTATTTATTGAGGGAATCTTTTGATTGATTTTTAAATTTCCGTTGGCGATGTTTTGTAGAATAGAGTCAACAATTTGTTTGTATTTTGGAACCCTTGAATCTTCGTCTATTTTAATTAGTTTAATCATGATTATGTCTGGAAATTTGTTTCATATTTCAACGAAACCAATTTTTAATTCTAATTTTTCTTCAATTTCTCTTCTAAAAAGTGAACTAAACTATTGTTCCACACTTTACGTGCCAAAAAGAGAATTTGTTAAGGCTTGTAATACTTTTTTTATAATTTTTGAATTTTGTTCCAATTGAGGATTCAATAATTACGAAATCGATTGCTAAAATAGCCATTTTAAATTTATTTATCCAATAATTAGAAAGCCTTATTTATAATTATCCTTAGTTTTAACATAAAAACACCAGAACCATAAAGGATAGTACAGGATAGTTTTGTTTTTTACATTCTATTATTTTACAAAACCAAACTTACTATCAAAAACTAATCTTAAACCAAAAATTAATAAATGGAATCATTATTAGGAATTATTTTTCATTCTATCGGAGGATTTTCATCAGGTAGTTTTTATATGCCTTTTAAGAAAGTAAAAGACTGGGCTTGGGAAAGCTATTGGCTGGTAGGAGGATTTTTCTCCTGGCTGATTGTGCCGCCAATTGCAGCCTACTTGACGATTCCAAATTTTGCCGAAATTATTGCCGCAGCTTCTCCATCAATAAAAGCATTCACTTATTCAATGGGATTAATCTGGGGAATTGGTGGTTTGACTTATGGTTTGGGAGTTCGTTACTTAGGAATGTCTTTAGGGAATTCAATCACTTTAGGATTCTGTTCGGCATTTGGAGCTTTAGTTCCGTCCATTTATTATGATTTTGTTCCAACAGAAGGTAAAATTTCATTTTCTGATATGCTTACTAATACTGGCGGTCAGATCGTCTTATTAGGAGTTGTGGTATATCTTATAGGAATTGCTATTTCTGGAAAAGCGGGAATGCTGAAGGAGCAGGATTTTGCAACTGGTCATGAAGATAAGGATAAAGACTTCAATTTAGTTAAAGGATTAATTGTAGCTGTGATTTCAGGAATTTTAAGCTCTTTTTTTAATTACGGAATCGAAGCTGGAAAACCTATGGCAGAGCAAGCTGTAATAACGGGATCTAATCCGTTATTTCAAAACAATGTGACTTATGTTGTTTTGCTTTGGGGAGGTCTTACAACGAACTTTATCTGGTGTCTTTATTTGAATTTTAAGAATAAAACAATTAAAAATTACACCGACAAATCTACTCCAATAACAAAGAATGTTTTGTTTTCTGCACTGGCTGGAACCATGTGGTTTTTACAGTTTTTCTTTTACGGAATGGGAGAGAGCAAACTAGGAAATGGTGCCAGCTCATGGATTTTGCACATGGCAACCATTATTTTAACAGCAAACTTTTGGGGATTTTATTTGAAGGAATGGAAAGGAGTTTCTAAAAAAACACTAAGAACTTTTTTCTGGGGAATCGGGCTGATAATGCTTGCAATCGTTTTGGTAGGAATTGGTAACTCACTATAAATAAATACAAGAAATAATACAAATAGTATATGTCGAATACAAACACAATTAATATGAATTTTAAGCATGTAAGCTACCTTTGGGATGAAGCGAAAGCAGCAGCATTAGCAGGAGATGAAGTGGCGCTTTTTATTTATCGTTCTAACTTGTTAGGAGCTGATTTAAGATTGACCAACTACGGAGGTGGAAATACTTCTGTAAAAATTACTGATAAAGATCCTTTAACGGGGGAATCTTCTGAAGTAATGTGGATTAAAGGTTCTGGCGGTGATATTGGAACATTGACAAAATCAGGTTGTGCGGCTTTGTATTTAGACAGACTTCGTAACTTGGAAAATGTGTACAGAGGAATTGAATTTGAAGACGAAATGGTAGAATTATTCAACCACTGTATCTTTGATTTAGCTTCAAAAGCACCTTCTATCGATACGCCTCTGCATGGTTTTCTTCCGTTCAAACATATCGATCACTTGCATCCAGATGCGGCTATTGCGATCGCTGCGGCAAAAGATGGAAAGAAAATTACAGAAGAGTTATTTAACGGAGAAATTGGCTGGGTGGGCTGGCAGCGTCCAGGTTTCGATCTTGGTCTTCAGTTAAGAGCTTGTTTAGAAGAAGCAGCAAAAAACGGTAAAAAACTACGCGGGATCATGTTAGGTTCTCACGGGTTGTTTACTTGGGGAGATACTGCATTCGAAAGTTATATCAATACCTTAGAAGTAATTGAAAAATGCGCTTCTTATTTAGAAGATAATTACGGAAAAAAGCGTCCAGTATTTGGAGGTCAAAAAATAGAAAGTCTTCCAGAAGCAGACCGTAAATTGAAGGCGGCAAAAGTGGCTCCGATTTTAAGAGGTTTCTGTTCGTCAGAGCGTCAGATGATTGGACATTATACAGATGATGCAAGAGTTTTAGAGTTCATTAATTCTAATGATCTTTCTAAATTAGCACCATTAGGAACATCTTGTCCAGATCACTTTTTAAGAACTAAGATCAGCCCGCTGGTTTTAGAATTAGATCCAAACGAAGATTTGTCTGATGTTGATGCGATCAAAGCAAAATTAAAACCTGCTTTTGAAGCATACCGTGCCATGTACAAAGACTATTACAATGCATGCAAAAAATCAAATTCACCAGCAATGCGTGATCCAAATCCAGTGGTAATTTTATATCCTGGAGTTGGTATGTTCACTTTTGCTAAAGATAAAACAATGGCGCGTTTAGCATCTGAATATTATGTGAATGCAGTAAACGTAATGAAAGGTGCTGAAGCAGTTTCAGAATACACTTCATTGCCGCACCAAGAAGCTTTTGATATTGAATATTGGTTATTGGAAGAAGCTAAATTACAGCGTATGCCAAAACCAAAAGCATTGTCTGGAAGAGTGGCTTTAATCACAGGTTCTGCAGGAGGAATTGGTAAAGCTATTGCTAAAAAATTCGCTCAAGAAGGTGCCTGCGTTGTAATTAATGATATTAACGAAGAGCGTTTAGAAGGCGCCGCTGCTGAATTTACTAAGGCTTTTGGTAAGGATGCAGTTTCCAGCACTTTATTAAATGTAACCGATGAAGTTAGTACAGAAAAAGCATTAGACGAGGCTTCTTTAGCTTTTGGCGGAGTTGATATTGTAGTAAATAATGCAGGAATTAGTATCTCAAAATCTATTGCAGAACATACTTTAGAAGAGTGGGATAGATTATACGATATCTTGGTTAAAGGACAATTTATTGTTTCTAAAGCCGGAATCGAAGTAATGCGCAAACAAGGTTTTGGAGGAGATATTGTAAATATCGTTTCTAAAAATGCTGTTGTTGCAGGTCCGAATAATCCAGGTTATGGTTCGGCAAAAGCGGCTCAGGCACACTTAACACGTTTAATGGCTGCCGAACTTGGAGCAGATAAAATTCGTGTAAATACAGTAAACCCTGATGCCGTAATTTCAGACTCAAATATTTGGTCTGGAGGATGGGCAGAAGGTCGTGCAAAAGCATACGGAATTACAGTTGAAGAACTTCCGGCTTACTATGCAAAACGTACGTTATTAAATGAAATTATATTGCCTGATGATATCGCTAACGCTTGTTATGCTTTTGTTGGAGGTTTACTTGGTAAATCTACAGGAAACGCATTAAACGTAGACGGCGGCGTTGCCATGGGCTTTTATAGATAAAGATTGTTTAAGTTTTTTATATAAGTTTGTTTAAGCAAAAGTGGTTTTTTGTGGTCTAGCGTTCGATTCTTTCGAACGTTAGATTTTTTTAGCCTATAACAGTTTGTTTTAAATAAAGAAAACTTAACAAAAAAGTGAAGTAAAACAAGAGTTTAAACGATGTTAAATTTATAAGTTGAAAGAAATTAAACACATAGAATCATAGATTTTTTATTAAGATTAAAAGTTTAAAAAAAATCACTAGTGATTAACACATAGCTATGTGTGTTAATGCAAGTGAAACGCCTTTGAAGATTAAGATGAGCCTATGATTCTATGTGTTAAAAAAATATATTGACCATATAAAATTTATATATTGTAACTCTATTAAAAATACCAATAACTATGCTAATCGGATCAAACCACATTGAATCTCATAACGAGGATTTATTAAAAAAACACCAAAATAAATTAGTTTTTACAGCATCAGAAATAAATGATACAGAAGCAATTATTCAAAAATTAATCGATTTTCAAATTGCAATTCCGTCTTGGGCTTTAGGAACAGGAGGAACAAGATTTGGGCGTTTTGCTGGCGGCGGAGAACCTCGTTCAATAGAAGAAAAAATTGAAGATGTAGGTTTACTTCATGCTTTAAACAATGCTTCGGGAGCTATTTCACTTCATATTCCGTGGGATATTCCAACAAATTACAATTCTATTAAAGCACTTGCAGCGCAGCACGGATTAAAATTTGATGCCATGAACTCGAATACATTTCAAGATCAGGCAGATGCTTCAAATTCATACAGATACGGTTCTTTACAAAACGTAAATAAAGCAGTTCGCAAACAGGCAATTGCACACAACATAGAAGTTATCCAACACGGAATTGAATTAGGATCTGAATCGCTTACAATTTGGTTAGCAGATGGTTCTAATTTTCCTGGACAATTGAACTTCAGAAAAGCATATCAAAATACATTGGAAAGTTTAGAAGAAATCTACGATGCATTACCTTCAAACTGGAAATTATTTTTAGAGTATAAATGTGCTGAGCCTAACTTTTATTCTACGACTGTAGCAGATTGGGGGCAGTCTTATTCGTATGTTAAAAAGTTAGGCGACAAAGCGCAGACATTGGTCGATTTAGGACATCATTTGCCAAATGCAAATATTGAGCAGATTGTTTCTTTATTATTGATGGAAAACAAATTAGGAGGATTCCACTTTAATGATTCCAAATACGGTGATGACGATTTAACGGCTGGAGCATTAAAACCATATCAATTGTTCTTGATTTTTAATGAATTGGTTGAAGGAATGGATGCAAGAGGAATGAATCACGCCAAAGATTTAGGCTGGATGATTGATGCTTCTCATAACATTAAAGATCCTTTAGAAGATTTACTGCAGTCTGTTGAAGCAATTATGATTGCTTATGCACAGGCACTTTCTGTTGATAGAAAAGCATTAGAAAAAGCACAGGAAGAGAATGATGTTGTAAAAGCACAGGAAATTCTTCAAAATGCATTCCGTACAGATGTTCGCGCATTAGTGGCAGAGGCTCGTCTTCGTTCTGGTGCGGCATTGAATCCGACAGCATTATATCGTTCGCTTCAAGTTAGAGAAAATCTAATTGGTGAGAGAGGTTTAAAAACAATGGCAACAGGATTATAATTATAAATTATTAGTTGTTAATTATAAATTATAAATTATGAGTTATAAGTTAATGCCAATGTTGTTTATATATTGGTTGTTTAAAAAAAAACTTAGCAAAATCATGATTCTGTAATTCCTAATTAACAATTGATAATTAACAATTTACAATTAAAAAAATGAATGTAGTTGCGATTTTTGATATTGGTAAAACAAACAAGAAGGTTTTTTTATTCAACGAAAATTATAAAATTGTCTGGGAGAAATCCGTAAATCTGGAAGAGACCAAAGAGGAGGACGGGTTTCCGTGTGAAGATATCGAAGTACTGAAAAAATGGATTTTAGATCGATTATCTGAAATAAAAGAGTTGACAGATTATGTTTTAAAAGCAATCAATTTCAGCACGTACGGAGCCAGTTTTGTTTACATTGACGAAAACGGAAAAGTTTTAACTCCTCTGTATAATTATCTTAAAGATTATCCAGAGGAATTAAAATCTGATTTTTATGCCAAATACAAAGGAGAAAAAAAGTTTGCTGTTAAAACAGCTTCTCCAGTTTTAGGCAGTTTGAATTCGGGAATGCAGATTTACCGATTGAAAGAAGAACAGCCTGAATTATTCGAAAAAGTAAAATACTGCCTGCATTTACCGCAGTTTTTAAGTTTTCTTTTAACGAATGAAGCGTACGCCGATATTACAAGTATTGGCTGTCATACCAATTTGTGGAATTTCAAAAAAATGAAATACCATAAATGGCTCAAACAAGAAAATATTTCGGATAAAATTCCGCCAATCCACTTTGGTAAAGATGTAATCCTAAATGGCGATAAACTTGCTGTTGGTGTTGGTCTCCACGATAGTTCATCTGCCATTATTCCATACACAATTAATTTTACAGAACCTTTTGTCTTATTGTCGACAGGAACTTGGAGTATTTCTTTAAATCCGTTCAACAATAAACCATTGACTTTTGAAGAACTGCAAAACGATTGCCTTTGTTATATGCAATACACAGAGAAACCTGTAAAAGCTGCACGTCTTTTTGCTGGAAACGAACATGAAGTACAGACAAAACGTTTAGCACAGCACTTTAATGTTTCCGTAGATTCGTACAAAGAAGTCTATTTTGATAAAAAAATTGTAGCCAATTTAAGGGCGCTTAATTTTCAGATTTTATATCCTAAAAAGTACGATTTCGATATTCTAAAAGAATGTCCTTTTCAGAAAAGAGATTTATCTTATTATAAAGATTACGAAACAGCTTATCATCAATTAATGCTGGATTTGGTGGAACAGCAGGTATTTTCGACCAATCTGGTAATTCATAACAGCCCCGTAAAAAAGATTTTTGTGGATGGCGGTTTCAGTAAAAATTCCATTTACATGAATTTGCTGGCAGAAGCTTTTCCAGATGTAGAAGTGTATGCGGCTTCGATGGCGCAGGCAAGTGCATTGGGCGCGGCATTGGCAATTCATCAAAACTGGAATCCAAAACCAATTCAGAACGATTTAATTGACTTGAAATTCTATAAACATTAGGTAAAAACGGTCTGTATGTTGTAAATTTGCTGAGAAACGTAATTTTTACATTTTACAGTACACGCCTAATGAACAACACACTAAATACTACAATATGAAAATTGGACTTTTTATACCTTGTTATGTCGACCAATTTTACCCAAAAGTAGGAATCGCAACCTACGAATTACTTCAAAAATTAGGCTGTGACGTGCAGTTCCCAATGGGACAAACCTGCTGCGGACAGCCAATGGCAAACAGCGGTTATGCACATTTAACAAAAGGATGTGATGCCAATTTTATTGCCAATTTTTCTGGATTTGATTATATCGTTTGTCCTTCTGGAAGCTGTGTTTTACATGTGAAAGACCATTTGCACGACGAAAAACAAGAAGATAAGGCAACAGCTATTCGAAATACGGTTTATGAACTTACGGAGTTCATAACCGACATTTTAAAGATCGACCATATTGACGGAAGATTTCCTTTTAAAGTAGGAATGCACGTTAGCTGCCATGGACAGCGCGGCTTAAAGCTTTCGCAGATGTCTGAATTGAACGCACCTTTTTTCTCTAAACCAGAACAATTACTGCACGGTATTAAAGATCTTGATTTGGTTGCTTTGACTAGAAAAGATGAATGCTGTGGTTTTGGAGGAACGTTCTGCGTGACAGAAGAAGCGATTTCTGTAAAAATGGGACAAGATCGTATTAAAGATCACGAAAGCCATGATGTGGATTATATTACAGGCGGCGATATGTCTTGCTTAATGCATTTAGAAGGTATTTTGAAAAGACAAAAAAGCCGAATCAAAACGATCCATATTGCTGAAATATTAAATTCACTCGAAAACTAAAAATAAATGTTGAGTATAAAATTTAACCGCAAAGTGCGCAAAGTTTTACGCAATGTTCGCAAAGCTAATTTTTATCCTTGCGCACTTTGCGTTTTTTCTTTATGCACTTTGCGGTTAAATAGATCATTATAAACATTTCAAAATTGACTTTTAAATAATTAAAAATGTCATCAGAAAAAATAATACCGCACAGCGAAGCCGCAACAAAGTTTAATAAAGATGTGGAACGTGTTAATTGGCACGATGAAACACTTTGGTTTGTTCGTGCGAAAAGAGATAAATCGGCACACCAGATCGAAGATTGGGAACTTCTTCGTGAAACCGCTTCACAAATCAAACAAAATGTATTATCTAATATTCACGATTATTTAGTTGAATTTGAAGCTAATGCTGAAAGAAACGGCATAATTGTGCATTGGGCAGCCGATGCCAAAGAGCATAACGAAATAGTGCATTCTATCATGGCAAAACATGATGTAAAGCAGATGGTGAAATCTAAGTCGATGCTTACAGAAGAATGTCATTTAAATGATTATTTAGCCGAAAAAGGAATAGAAGTAATCGATTCTGATTTAGGAGAATATATTGTACAGCTTCGTAAAGAACCGCCAAGTCATATTGTACTTCCGGCAATTCACCTAAAAAAAGAAGATGTAAGTGAAACATTTCACGAACATTTAGGCACAGAAAAAGGAAATTTCAATCCACAGTATTTAACAGAATCTGCACGTCATAGTTTGAGAAATACCTTCCTGACTAGAAAAGTAGCTTTAACTGGAGTTAATTTTGCTGTTGCAGAAACGGGAGAATTTGTGGTTTGTACCAACGAAGGAAATGCCGATATGGGTGCGCATTTAGCAGACGTTCAAATCGCTTGTATGGGATTCGAAAAATTGATTCCGAAAAGAGAACATTTAGGTGTTTTCTTAAGATTATTAGCCAGAAGTGCAACAGGACAGCCCATAACCACTTTCTCAAGCCATTTTAAGAAACCAAGAGACGGACAAGAAATGCACATCGTAATTGTAGACAACGGAAGAAGTACACAATTAGGCAGAGAAGATTTTAGAAACTCTTTAAAATGCATTCGCTGTGGTGCCTGCATGAATACCTGCCCAGTTTACAGACGAAGCGGCGGCCATAGTTATCATAATGCGGTTGCGGGGCCAATTGGGTCTATTTTGGCGCCAAATCTAGATATGAGCAAAAATGCCGATCTGCCTTTTGCCAGTACGCTCTGCGGATCTTGTACCAATGTCTGTCCCGTAAAAATTGACATTCACGATCAATTATACAAATGGCGTCAGGTTTTAGTTAAAGAAGGACATACGCCAGCGGCAAAAACAGTGGCAATGAAAACAATGTCGACAGTTTTGGCAAATCCAACCGTTTTTAACATTGCTGGAAAATCAGGAAGATTTGTGATGAAGAATATTCCAGGAATGGTCAATAATAAGATGAATAAGTGGTACGATCAGCGCGAAATGCCAGAAGTTCCAGAAGAATCTTTTAGAGAATGGTACAAGAAAAATTCAAAGGAATCTAAAGACAAAAAGAATGAGTAGTAAAGCCGAAATTTTAAAAAAAATAAAACTGAATCAGCCCGATTTGGTTTCAGAACTGCCAGATTTAAAACTTTTAGGTTCAGAACAATTTGATGTATTAGAAACGTATAAAACGGTACTAAAAGGCATTGGAGGTGATCCGGTTGAGGTTGCTAATTATGATGAAATTATTAATTATATAAAAGCTAATTACGATCTGGAGAAAAGATTAATTACAACACTTCCAGAACTTTCTCAAATTGCTTCTTTAGATTGGAAAACCGTTGATCCGCATTCGCTGCAAGATGTGGAATTAACGGTTATAAAAGCACATTTTGGAGTAGCAGAAAACAGCGGTCTCTGGGTAACGGATGCTATTTTAGGACAGCGAGTTGCTCCTTTTATTGCGCAGTATTTAGCGATTATTGTTCATAAAAATGACATTATTCCAACAATGCATCAAGCATATGACAGAATTGGAAATCAGGAATATGGTTTCGGAACTTTTATTGCTGGTCCGTCAAAAACAGCAGACATTGAACAATCTTTGGTTTTGGGAGCCCACGGCGCCAGAGGATTGATTGTATTTTTACTGGATTAAAAGTGTTTTTCTAAAAACAAAAAATAGAATTAAATTACATACTTAGAGACTATTTCTTTTAAAAGAAATAGTCTCTTATTTTATTTATATTGCATTCAAAAAAATAAAATAAAATTCTTCTTCATAAATTTATGTGAAAAAAAAATATAAACATTTGATTGTTAGTGTTTTAAATTTTACTATTTTTACATCTCCTAATTAGGGAAATGATTTTTTGACATTTCTTTAATTTTTTCAAGCCTTTAATTACAATTGTTTAACAGTAGTACAAGCTGCCCGATTTACATGCCAAAAAATTGTATAGTCCAATTTTACTTTTTTTAGCCCTTTCTTAATTCTCAGCCTTTAAAATTTTAGTAATGAATGTTGATACTATTTTTTTTCAAAAAAAATAGCTGCGTCCCTTTACTATGTTCTATTTTCCTTTTTCTCTTATAAAATTGTTTTACGAACTTAATAGTTAAATTTTATGAAGAATAAATTACTCTTTTTAGTTTTATTGATCGTTAATTGTAAAGCTTATTCTCAGGTAGGTATTGGAACTCCCATGCCAAATTCCTCTTCACAGTTAGAAGTTACCGCATCAAATAAAGGTGTGCTGATTCCTAGAATAAGTTTAACCAGTTCTACAGATGCGGTCACAATTGCAAGCGGTAATGTAAATAGCTTATTAGTGTTTAATACTGCAGCTATTTCGGATATTAAACCAGGGTATTATTACTGGTATGATAACAAGTGGAACAGAATTGTTGTTTCGAATGAAATAACTGCGGCTCCTGGTACAGTTATTTATAACCCCACGACACAGCAATTTACTTATGTTGATGCAAGTGGAACCACACAAATAATTGATTTTAGTCAGATTGTAAAATCTAGTGAAACATTAACTACTCTGGTTAACAATGGCGGAGGTTCTTATACATATAATAATGAAGCCGGAACAGCTGTTAACATTGATGTTGTTGGAGATGTAACTTCAAATTTTAGTACAATAGTAAATAATCCAGCTGTCACCACTATTATTCAACAGATTTCTAAAAATACTGAAGGAAATGTCACTTTTAATTCAACGACAAATGAATTTAGTTATATAGATGCTTCAGGAAGTCCTCAGATTATTAATATAAGTCAAATTGTTAAGGCAGCCGAAACGATTACAACTTTAGATAAAAATACATCAAATAATGGGCAGTACATCTATACAAGTGAAAATGCAACAACCACAACTATAGATGTTGTTGGAGACGTAATCAACAACGCTTCTACGGTACTAAATAATCCTGCTTTTGTTACGGAGCTGACCAATATTATTAAATCGAATGAGACACTTACGAGTTTAGTTTATGATGGAGTGGCAAATACATTAACTTATACAGATGAAAAAGCAGCTTCAACAACGGTTAATTTATTAGATTTAGTTGGAAGTGCCGAAACTCAAACTACATTGGTTTATGATCCGACAGCCAAAACCTTAACCTATAACGGCGAAAGCGGTACTCCAACAATAATTAATTTACTTGATCTGGTGGGAGATGCAGAGACCATTACAACAATATCACCTGTTGTAACTACAGGAAATACCATTGCAACATATACTAATGAATCAGGAGGAACACCGACAGAAATTAAAGAAACTGCTACAACATTGACACAAAATGTCGCGACAGGTGCAATAACGTATAATAATGAAACAGGAATTGGCACTATTGCACAAGTGAGAAGTGCAGATTACGGAAACATCTTAACAATTGGAACAGATGGAGGGGTATTATTAACCCCATCTTCCATAACAAGTGCTACTACTGTTTCTAACGCATCAGCAGTAAATACAGCAACGGTTACTGTAAATGGAATTGCCAGTACGGGAGCTCCAATTATAAACAGCAATGAAATTTCGGTAACAGGATCAAGCTTGACTTCTACCGTAAACGGAGTAGCAAGTACTGCTTTGGATTTAGCAC
>NZ_MRCQ01000027.1 GCF_002304005.1 Flavobacterium sp. ACN6
TAAAAGGGCTAGACGGAAAAGATGGAGCAGACGGAAAAGGAATTGCTTCTACGACTGTTGATGCATCAGGAAATCTGATTGTTACCTATACAGACGGAACGACTTCTGATTTAGGAAAAATAAAAGGGCTAGACGGAAAAGATGGAGCAGACGGAAAAGGAATTGCTTCTACAACTGTTGATGCATCAGGAAATCTGATTGTTACCTATACAGACGGAACGACTTCTGATTTAGGAAAAGTAAAAGGGCTAGACGGAAAAGATGGAGCAGACGGAAAAGGAATTGCTTCTACGACTGTTGATGCATCAGGAAATCTGATTGTTACCTATACAGACGGAACGACTTCTGATTTAGGAAAAATAAAAGGTATTGATGGAAAAGATGGAGCAGACGGAAAAGGAATTGCTTCTACGACTGTTGACGCATCAGGAAATCTGATTGTTACCTATACTGATGGAACGACTGCCGATTTAGGAAAAATAAAAGGTATTGACGGAACGGATGGTATTAATGGAACAAATGGAGTTGACGGAAGAGGTATTACTACTACGACTGTTGATGCATCAGGAAATCTGATTGTTACCTATACTGATGGAACGACTGCCGATTTAGGAAAAATAAAAGGTATTGACGGAACGGATGGTATTAACGGAACAAATGGAGTTGACGGAAGAGGTATTACTACTACGACTGTTGATGCATCAGGAAATCTGATTGTTACCTATACTGATGGAACGACTTCTGATTTAGGAAAAATAAAAGGAAATGATGGATCTGTTGGACCACAAGGAGAAGCAGGACCTCAAGGAGCTGTTGGATCTGTTGGACCAAAAGGAGATATTGGAGAAGTAGGACCGCAAGGAGCTGTTGGATCTGTTGGACCAAAAGGAGATATTGGAGAAGTAGGACCACAAGGAGCTGTTGGATCTGTTGGACCGCAAGGAGAAGCAGGACCGCAAGGAGCTGTTGGATCTGTTGGACCACAAGGAGAAGTAGGACCACAAGGAGCTGTTGGATCTGTTGGACCGCAAGGAGAAGCAGGCCCACAAGGAGCTGTTGGATCTGTTGGACCAAAAGGAGATATTGGAGAAGCAGGACCACAAGGAGCTGTTGGATCTGTTGGACCACAAGGAGAAGTAGGACCACAAGGAGCTGTTGGATCTGTTGGACCTCAAGGAGAAGCAGGACCGCAAGGAGCTGTTGGATCTGTAGGACCAAAAGGAGATGTTGGAGAAGTAGGACCGCAAGGAGAAGTAGGACCGCAAGGAGAAGTAGGACCACAAGGAGCTGTTGGATCTGTTGGACCAAAAGGAGATGTTGGAGAAGCAGGACCACAAGGAGAAGTAGGACCACAAGGAGCTGTTGGATCTGTTGGACCAAAAGGAGATGTTGGAGAAGCAGGACCACAAGGAGCTGTTGGATCTGTTGGACCAAAAGGAGATGTTGGAGAAGTAGGACCGCAAGGAGCTGTTGGACCACAAGGAGAAGTTGGACCACAAGGAGCTGTTGGATCTGTTGGACCGCAAGGTGAAGCAGGACCACAAGGAGCTGTTGGATCTGTTGGACCGCAAGGTGAAGTAGGACCACAAGGAGCTGTTGGATCTGTTGGACCAAAAGGAGATGTTGGAGAAGTAGGACCGCAAGGAGCTGTTGGACCACAAGGAGAAGTTGGACCACAAGGAGCTGTTGGATCTGTTGGACCAAAAGGAGATGTTGGACCAAAAGGAGATGTTGGAGAAGTAGGACCGCAAGGAGCTGTTGGACCAAAAGGAGATGTTGGAGAAGCAGGACCACAAGGAGATGTAGGACCACAAGGAGCTGTTGGACCACAAGGTGAAGTTGGACCACAAGGAGCTGTTGGATCTGTTGGACCAAAAGGAGATGTTGGACCAAAAGGAGATGTTGGACCAAAAGGAGATGTTGGAGAAGTAGGACCACAAGGAGATGTTGGACCACAAGGAGCTGTTGGATCTGTAGGGCCAAAAGGAGATGTTGGAGAAGTAGGACCGCAAGGAGCTGTAGGGCCAAAAGGAGATGTAGGACCACAAGGAGCTGTTGGACCGCAAGGAGCAACTGGAGCATCTGTACCTCAAACCATAACAACAGGAAATTTAATTGCAGGAAGTACAGCAATTACGGTAACGGGTTCTGGTAAAGTTTTAGATGCAAATCTAACAATTGATGTAGCTAAAAAAGACTTAACCACTACAACCCCAGCTACGGTACTTAACGTTGTAAATGGTACGGGAGCAACCCTGACCAATGCGCAGGTTAATATTGTACCGGCAGCTGTGCCTTCAACATTAACGACTAATAGCGCTGGTATAGTTACATGGTCTCCAGATTTACCGTGGATTTTAAATGGAAATAAAAATGGTGCATTAAAAACAATTGGTACACAGGACGCATTTGACCTTCCGTTTATTACTAGCAATACAGAGAAAATGAGGATTACTAAAACCGGATATGTAGGGGTAAGTACAAATAATCCAAGCTCAAAATTGCATATACTGGCAAACAACGAAAGTTCTAATAGTGCAGATGATTTGAGGATAGAAACGTATTCCAATATTTATTCACCAAGTATATTACTGGATAGATCTCGAGGAACGCAGTCTGCACCAGTACCTCTTGCGGCTAATGATCCTATTGGAAGTATTGTTTTTAGATCACTTAACGGGGGAGGAGCGACCTCTTTGTCTACTATTAGTGCCACTTATCAGGGAAATGGTACAACAAATGCAAGTGATTTAGTTTTCAGCACATCTGGTACGCCAAAAATGACCCTTACTCAAACAGGCTGGCTTTATCCCGCTAGTGATGGAACTCAGCTTTTAGGTGCAAGTAATTATAGATGGTCAGCTGTATATGCTGCCGGTGGTGTGATTCAAACCTCAGATATTCGTATGAAAGCCAATATTAAACCGCTGCAATATGGTTTAGCAGACGTACTTAAAATAGATCCTATTACGTACAGCTGGAAAACAGATGCAACGAATAAAATGATGCTTGGAGTATCTGCACAACAATTACAAACAATTTTACCAGAAGCAGTAAATGTGGGAGAAGATGAAAATAAAACACTTGGTGTAAATTATTCAGAAATAATACCAGTTTTAATCAACGCAGTTAAAGAACAGCAAAAAGAAATTGATGCTAAGGATGCAAAAATTAAACAACTGGAAGAGCGTATGCTTAAAATAGAAAAACTTTTAGAAAAATAATAAAGTTAATTTAATTCAAAAATGGAAAAACCCAGCTTATTACAGCTGGGTTTTTTTTTTGAAGACTGCTGGCCAAGTATCTGATTGAAGCAGCTAAAATCTTTTAGTTTCTTATCAAATTGACACTTCTTAACTAAAATTATCAAATCTTATCCTTTCAGCCTGAATCAGGTATTTGTTTTATCAAAATTTTAAGTTAAAAGAATGTCCTAAAGTACAATTTTAAAAACTTTTAGGGGGTATCGTTAATAGATGTTATAGAGATATTTGTGCTTTAAAACTAACTGTAATACAGGTAGTTATGTTGTTGTTGAAAGGTGAATAGTTGAATTTAAAAAATATTGATTTTCTCTATAAGACTTCACTAACTATAATTTTTAAATAATTTTTATTAACACATTAACGATAAAATAATATGAAGAATAGAATACTTCCTTTACTTTTTGTCTTAGGTAGTTTCTCTGCTTACTCTCAGGTAATAGTAGGTAATAAGGAGATACAGCATACTTCTGCTCAACTACAGGTTTTTGCTAAAGACAAAGGTATTTTGATTCCAAACGTTGCGCTTACAAGTTTAACTGATGCTGCTACAATTTCAGACGGTAATGTAGATAGTTTAATGGTTTTTAATATTGCAACTACCGCAGATCTTAAACCAGGTTACTATTACTGGTATGTAGACAGATGGTGGAGATTTGCACTTTCTGGTGAAGCAAATGGAATCGCTGGCGGTAATGGAGAGCCGGGGAAAAAAGGGGAACCTGGATATCCTGGTGAAAATGTATCTATTTATACAGATAATGAAACAGGCATCGTATACGTACAAAATCCAGATGGAACGTGGACTGCAATTAATGGTAAAAATGGAATTGACGGTAACAACGGAATTGCAGGTGGAGCTGGTCTGCCTGGAGATGCCGGTCTTGATGGAACAATTCAAATGTATATCGACTACACAACAGGAATTGTTTACGTAAGAGATCCTAAAGATCCAAATAAATGGGTGCCTATAAACGGTAAAGATGGAAATAATGGCATCGCTGGAGGAAATGGTGCTCCAGGTGCTCCAGGTACTGCGGCTATTGATGGAACTGTTAATATTTACGTGGATAATACTACGGGAATTGTTTATATCAGAGATCCTAAAAATCCAGACAATTGGATCCCATTAAATGGGAAAGAAGGAAACAACGGTAAAGACGGTATAGCAGGAGGTTCTGGAGATCCGGGTGCGCCTGGAACTGCCGGTATCGACGGTACAATTCAAATTTACGTTAACAGAGATACTAAAGTTGTTTTTGTAAGAGATCCTGAAGACGAAACAAAATGGATTAGATTGACTGGATTAGACGGTGCAAAAGGAGATACTGGAGCAATTAACGTCGGGCATATTAACATCGCTGATTAGCAGACTTATATCACTGTGTTTTAATACTTCAATTGCCTCACTTACAGATGAAGCCTTATATGTTCTATAATTAAAAGTCTTTAATTGTCTCTGAACCAAATCCAGCATATCATTATTGTCATCGACAACAAGTATGTTTTCTTTTTTAAAATTCATTTTATTTTTTACAGTATAGGGATTCTAATTATGAAAATTGTTCCATTAGGAATATTGTTTTCTATAAGTATCTCCCCGTTATGATTCTTGATTATTCCATGAACGACGCTAAGTCCCAGGCCGCATCCATAACTTACAGGTTTGGTCGAGAAAAAAGGCTCGAATATTTTTTCCTTTATATTTTCTGGAATACCAGTTCCCTGATCTTCTATTTTTAGAAATAAATTAAAGTCATCATGATCCACTACAATTCTGATTGTGCTCTTTTCTGGAGAAGCATAAATAGCATTTATAAGTAAATTAAATATAACTTGAGTGATTTGAACAGAATCAAGTTTGGCGGCTATATTTTCGTTTGTAAAAACCAATTCATGTTTGATTCCCTTTTTTTGAAAGTTTGATTTTAGAAACGATAAAGCAAAAATAATAATTGGTTTTATTTCCTGTAATTCCAGTTTGTGCGGCATTTCGCAGGAAAAGAACATTAATTTTTTGACAATTTCCCGCGAGTAAATAACAGAATTTATTACAATTGAAATATCTGAATCGATATCAGGATCCTTATTTTGTTCCTTAATCAATTCTGCAAAACCCAATATATTGCCCAATGGCGTATTTAGTTCATGAGCGATGCCGGCTGTCATTTCGCCCAAAAGCGTAAGGCGCTCCATGCGTTCTATGGTTCTTCGCAGCGCTGCTTTTTTTTCTAGTGTTTGGTATTTTTCAATATAATTTCCAATTTCTATTGCAATAGTGTCCAGAAGCTGTTGTTCGTCTTCCTGAAAATCGTCCTGTATATACTTTCTAGAAGGGTAATTAACTCTGATATGGCCAGAATCTCTATCCTTAATTTTGATAACACTAGATTGAAAAACGCTGGGTTCGCTTTTTTCAGAAGTAGAAAGATGATAATTTAGAATATGAATTTCTACAACCGCATCTAAATTATAACACCAGGCATTTTTTGTGCTTACAATAATTTCATAAAGCGTTTGAAGATGTATAGAATTGGATTTAGAAATGATTTTGGAAATTTCATAAAGACAAGTAAGCTCCTTAATTTTTTCCTTGAGTTTTTCTTCAGTTAAATGCCGATTCATTGTAAGAAAATATTTGTTTTATTTTGAATAGATTTCAAAAGTAAATAAATATTTCAGACATAATTATAAAAGAAAGTTAATTGTTAACTATTTGAAAATAAAATAAATAGCCTATTGTTTTAAAGTCGTATAGTGTTATTTATTTGTCTTTTAGGGGTAAATTTTAAAAGTTATTTAAGTAAGAAAAAAGCATCAAAATACAATAATGATTTTTATTATTTATTAGGAAATATTTCGAGAAATAATAAAGTCTTATTTTGATAGTTTAAAAACTTCTACGTCCATCAAATAAAATGCTGTTGGAATATTTTTGTTGACGAGAATGAAATCCAAAAACAAAAACAATTATGACATCGGCTAATTTTTTATTAGAGTTTCAATTAAATGTTTCTGAAATAAAACAGCTCAACAAAATGTATTTTAAGCACTTGTTTAAAGAGCGAATTGTATTTTGTATGGTTGCCCTTTTGACCGCTGTAGTGGGTATTGATTTTATTTTGGAGTCAGATTTTTTGCAGTGGCTGATAAGCAGTCTTGCTTTAGTTGTGGTTTTTATCATCATTCAGTTTTGCTGCATCAATACTATTTCGGATATGATTTTTGAATTGTCAAAAAGGTTATTGAAGTTTGATAAATTTCATAATAAATACAAACTGATATTTACCTATTCTGATATTTCTGTTCATTCGCCATTGGGAGCATTAACCCATAAATGGTCTAAAATAGAAAAGGTAATTTCGACTAAAGACGCCTTGTTTCTCTATATAAAAGAACGAAATGGTTATATTATTTCTATTTCTAAAAAAGAGTATCACTGTCAAAAAATAGAAGAATTACTCGCCTTTGTTGAAAGTAATATAATTACCGTAACAAAGATTTGATGGAATAATTTTTCAGTTTTAAGTAATTTTTTTGATGAAAAAAAATCTTATTCTGTTTGTTTTCTGGCATATTGGGGCTATTAAGAATTTATTGCTGCTTTAATTTTGTTTAGGTTTAAAAATATCAAAATGCAGAAAGAACGAGTGTTAGTAAGAGATAATAAAGGAGTCTTCTTGAAAATGTTTAAGAGAAAGTTAAAAGATCAGTTTGAATTTTCTGAAAAAGCTTTTTTTGATCACAGTATAGAGGAAGTAAAACCTTATGACCGAATTGTGTATGTAGTTTATAATAAAGAGGAACTGCTGGGTTTTCTGCAGGAAAATAAAAAGCCAAACGTTTTGGTTTGTTTATTCAACAAACAGTTTTATACTAGTCTGGCATTCTTGCAGGTAATTAACAACCTGATTTTGTTTGATGAATCCAAAACAAGCCGCGAAATTTTCAAAGAGCTAAAAACCTTTTTTAATAAGAAGCTGGATTTTAAAAATGAAAAAGCTGCCATGTCTGAATTACAGATGCCTAATTTAAAATCTCAGGAATATTACAAGGCGATGTATTTTTTAATGTGATTTTTTATATTTTTTATATTTTTTTCGTGCATATACTTTTTAATTATGACTTGGTTAAAAAGTTATGCCTTTAATGCAGGATAAAAGTTGTTCGTTATCCTGCATTTTTTTATTTTGGAAATACTAAATTTCTCGCAGTTAAAGTTTTTTATATAATGAAGTGTTGTATTAACAATTAAAAAAACTTACATTGTTCTTCTTAAATAAAGAATAAGAAAGAATGAAAAAAACAGTTTTATTTTATCTTCCCATCACTTTAGTAACAGCTTTTTTTACAAGCTGTAAAGTTTCTCAAAATGTTTCAGAAAAAGCTATTGTGCTGAAAAACACTAGTTCTCTGGCTTTATCTCAAAAAGCAATTGCAATAAAAAGAGAAAATCTCAGTAATAGTGCTAAAGGAACTTTTCCTATTTTACTTTTTAAAACAGATACAATTGCCGCACAAACAAATGATCTTAACGGCGATGGAAAATGGGACGAACTTTTCTTTACCACTGATTTTTCGCCAAAGGAAGAAAAGAATATCCAGTTAAAATGGTCAGAAACCGATCCGAAATTTACAGTTAAAACAAGTGTGCGATTCGGAAAAAGAGAAGCCGAAAACCTGCCTGTCCATCCAGATACAATAGAGGTTTTAATGGCCGATCAAGTATATAAAAAATTAGGCTATCAAAAATACCAGACAGATGGGCCGACTTGGGAAAATGATAAAGTAGGTTTTAGACATTATCTCGATGGACGAAATTCTAAAGATGTTTTTGGAAAAAAACTTCCAGGCATAACGCCGGAAAATGTAGGTATAAACAGTAAAGGCGCCGTTGAAGATAATTACCATGTAATGTACGATTGGGGAAGAGATATTTTTCCTGTTGGAAACTCCGCTGGTCTGGGAGCTTATGCTTTATTGATCGACAACAAAATGAACAGACTCGGAATTTTATTAAATGATACCATTAATAATGTTGAAAAAACAACTTTCAAAATTGTATCTGAAGGGCCTGTAAATTCTGTTTTGAGTTATCATTATGAAAACTGGAAAGCCTCAGGAAATTTATATCAGGTGCAGGAAACAGCTTCTATCTGGCCGGGAATGTACGGTTATAAAAACACAGTTTCCATAAACGGTATTAAAGGAAAAGAAACTTTTCTGGCAGCTATTTCTAATTTGAATAATAAAAATCCGCTTCAGGTGATCGAATCTGGAGACTGGGTATGTTTGATCCAGCACGATTATTTAACCTATGAGCGCCAATGGATCTTGGGAACCGCTATATTAGTTCCAAAAAATTTATATCAAGGGTATATCGAAGCACCAAAAACGGGACAATTGACAGATTCCTATTTAGCAAAATTAACGGTTGAAAATAATAAGGAAATTAGTTATTATTCCGTCGCAGCTTGGGAATTGAGTGCCGATAAAGGTTTTAATGATTCGAAATTTTTTACCAATTATGTAACGAATCTGGCCAAACAGCTTTCGGCTAAAATAGAAGTTCAAGTTAAATAAATTACACATTAACAGCTGTTGCGGAATGAAAAAGATCCTTATCATTTTATGTTTTATTGGAAATGCGCATTTTTCTTTTTCACAACAGCAGACAAATACATTTCCTGACGGAACTCCTATTGAAAAATGGTTTAAAAACGATACAAAACTAAAATTAAAAGATTTAGGAAACCAATATACAATTACCAATTTTGGAGTTAAAAACGATAGTACTATAGTCCAGACCCGAGCTCTACAAGCCGTTATTGATAAAGCAGGGGCGGGCGGAGGCGGCGTAATCGTGATTCCGAAAGGCGTTTTTTTGAGTGGTGCTTTATTCTTTAAACCAAAGACGGCTTTATATTTAGAAAAAGGCGCTGTTTTAAAAGGATCTGATGATATTGCTGATTATCCAATACTGCCTTCGCGAATGGAAGGGCAGAATTTAGATTACTTTCCCGCTTTGATAAATGCATACGGCGTAGATTATTTTTCTATTTCCGGCCACGGCACAATTAACGGAAACGGAAAAAAGTTTTGGGAAGCTTTCTGGAAAAGACGAAGTGAAAATCCAGAATGTACCAATTTAGAAGTTTCAAGGCCAAGATTAATTTTTGTATGGAACTCCAACAACGTGCAATTTCAAGACGTAAAATTGATTAATTCCGGTTTTTGGACGAATCATTTTTATAAATGTACTAATATTAAACTTCTAGGGCTTTACATTTTTTCACCGCATATTGAAATCAAAGCTCCAAGCACCGATGCAGTCGATCTTGATGTCTGCGAAAATGTTTTGATAAAAGACTGTTATATGTCTGTAAATGATGATGCGGTTGCTTTAAAAGGCGGAAAAGGTCCGTATGCAGATCAGGATAAAAATAACGGTCCAAACAAAAATATTATAATTGAAGACTGCACTTTTGGTTTTTGTCATTCGGCTTTAACGAATGGGAGCGAAGCCATTCACAACCGGAATGTTATATTTAGAAATAGTAAAATCGAAGGCGCTTCTCGTTTACTTTGGTTAAAAATGCGACCAGACACGCTGCAGCGATATGAATATATTTTGGTTGAAAACATAAAAGGAGAAGCCGAAACTTGTCTGGCGGTTTTTGCGTGGAGGCAGTTTTATGACTTAAAAGGCCGTCCTGATATTCCTTTGTCTTACGGAGAGCGTATTACTTTAAGGAATATTGAACTTAAATGCACTAATTTTTACGGCGTAGAAAAAGATCCAAATGTTCGTTTGAGTAATTTCAAATTTGAAAACTTGACCATAGAAACATCCAGAACAAAGATCGATAAAACGATTATAGACGGTCTGATTTTAAAAAATGTCTACCTGAATAAGAGTTTAATTGAGTAATTTTTTCCGTTGTTGAGTAATTTTCCCACTGTTTAACGCATAGAATAGAGCATACTCAGCTGCGTTTTGTATTATTTTTTTTATGTCTTGAATAGTTTGCAGAAAGCTCAAAAATGATCTTTGTAAAATTGTTTTTAAAATAAGTATTTGATTGTTAATGGTTTGTGTTTATTGGTTTTTTTGAAAAAGAATAAGTCAATTTATTGTAAAGAAAATGAATGAAAAACTGCATTAAATTTAACAGCAATTTTGTTGTAACTATCACACAAACTTTTATTTTTGTGGCTTAATTTAACAATATATAAGCATGAAAGATTTATTAGTAAAAATCAACGCCGAAATTGACGCATTTAAAGCAGAAGCTGAATCTTTAACTGAAAAAGGAATTAAAGCAGCAGGTCCAAGAGCACGTAAAGCTACTTTAGAAATTGAAAAACTTTTAAAAGAGTTCAGAAAAGTTTCTATCGAAGAATCAAAAAAATAATACAACTAAAACCTCGTCAATTGACGAGGTTTTTTTTTGGTTTTTAACCGCAGTTCACAAAGAATTGCGCGATGATCGCAGCGTTTTTTTTGTTCTCTTATTATTGATTATAAAAGTAAGTTTGAATCTACTGTATCGAAGTGAAGTTGCGTATAGTTTGTCGTTCCTCCTTTAGGATGACAAAAATAAGTGTGAATATACTGTATCGAAGTGAAGTTGCGTATAGTTTGTCATTCCTCCTTTAGGATGACAAAAATAAGTTTGAATCTACTGTATTGAAGTGAAGTTGCGTATAGTTTGTCATCCTTGTAAATAATTATGAATCTACTATAACGACGTGAAGTTGCATCTGTTTTGTCATCCTGAGGAACGAAGGATCACACGCGGAACTCTACAAAGATTGGCGACATAGATTGCGGAGCTTCTAGTGTGATTGCTTCGCCAGTTCGCTATCGCTCGTGTCTTCGTTCCTCAGGATGAC
>NZ_MRCQ01000028.1 GCF_002304005.1 Flavobacterium sp. ACN6
CTGTAAAAGGCTGATTTGCCGCAGAGTTTATAATTACTGTTTTCGAACTATCTGGATCTCCATTTGACCAAGCTGAACCATTCCAGATTGTTGTAGATGTTTGATTTACTATAGTAATAGGAACTACTGGACTAGAAGTGCAATTTGAAGCATTGGTTACAGTAAAATAATAAGTACCTGCTGCTAGTCCTGTAATACTTCTGGAACTTGTGGTACCAGGAATTGTCTGTGATGCTACACCTGTTTGATTAATTGTCCAGCTTCCTGATGGTAAACCTGTAAGCGTAACTCTTCCTAAACTTTCACAAGTTATATTGCTGTCTTTTGTTACCGTTGGAGCAGTTGGAAGTGGGTTTACTGCTACAGTCCATGTTCCTGCTGACGCTGTTGGTGTTGTACTGCATGTCCCATCACTCGCTAATCTTCTATAAACTGTTGTTGCTGCTAATCCAGCTGGAGGTGTATATGTTGCTGCATTTGCTCCAGTAATATTTACACCGTCTGCCTGCCATTGGTATGTAATTGCTTCATCACCACCGCTTGCAGCTGTTACACTACCAATTTGAGAAGGAGTTCCTCCAGAACAAATTGTCTCTCCTGTTGTGCTTATTGCTCCTGATGTAAATTGAGAACGAACGGTTATTACAGCATTCCCAGTTATACTTGCAGCTACTGCTGTACAATTAGCATCGCTTAAAGCCGTAATAGCATAGGTTGTTGTACTTGTTGGACTAACACTCACTGTATAAGGGTTTGCACTGGTAGAAAAAGTACCTGATATCGCTCCATAAGTATATGATATGTTCCAAGGCGCTGTACCTGTAAATGCAACAGAAACAGTTGCGCTTGCACCATTACAAATAATTGTTGTACCACTTACCGCAGCTGTTGGTCGTGGGTTTACCTTTACCAATACCACTGCGGATGTATTGCTGCAGCCATTAGAAGTCACTGTTCTTCTGAACCAAGTACTTTGGTTTAAGATTCCTGGAGAATAATCTTTTGAATTTGTACCAGATATAGGAGAGAAACTCCCACCTAAACCTGTAGTACTTTTTTCCCAAGAATAAGTGTAAGTACCATTTCCAGTTGGAGTACTACCTAAAATTGTTGGAGCTGTTGTTCCTGGACAGATTGCTTGTGAGTAATTTGCAATTACTTTTAAACTTTTCACTGTTCCAACGCAAGGATCTGTAAAAACAGTATTACTAGGAAGAATTTTAATCGTACCCGAATTACCTAACAAAGCATTTTCTACTGTACTTTGACTGCTTGCAGCATGACATGTATAGTTTAGTGAAAAAGATGGACAATTCCCACTTGCTGTTCCATAGCTTGCAAAACTTACATTGTTAAAATAAGTTCCAGCTGGAGCTATAAAATCTGCAGCAGTAGCATTATTTTCTGCAGCATTTACACAAATAGATCCGGATGTCCCATTTGCATATGTAATAATATTATTTCCTATACCAACTGTTATAATACCACTTGTGGTTGCAGCAGTGCAAGAATTTCCAGTTGTAGTAACATTATAAGTGAATTGACCACTAACCGTCGGAGTTCCGCTAATTGTTAAAGTATTTCCAGATACTGAATTAGTTACTCCAGCAGGAAGACCTGTAACAGTTGCTCCTGTAGCACCACCTCCTAATGTCATCGTAATATTTGTCATTGCTGTGTTTTGGCACAAATTTCGGTCTGATCCAGCACTAATAGTATGAATAGGGTTTACGGTTATCGTTGCCACAGCACTATTTGCAGTACTGCATGTCCCGCTTGTAACTACTGCTCTATAATAAGTAGTAGCAGTCAAATTGGTTGCTATTAGTGAGGTAGTCGTATTTGAAATATCGGTAATTGATGATGCAAATGTACTAGACGGAGAAGATTGCCATTTTGTAACTAATCCTGTATGACCACTTAATGTTAAAGTAGTACTATTTGTCCCTGTACAAACAGTTGTTCCTCCTCCAATGTTTCCTCCAACAGAAATTGGATCTACTACAACCACTGCGCTCCCGCTCATACTTATAGCACAACTATTCGGTGACGGATTTGTAGCAACTACCGTATAGATACCTGGTGCTGTTTTAACACCAAAATTAATTGGAGATCCGTTTCCTGTACGTGGAGCTCCATCGATAGCTCCATCTAAACGCAATTGATAACTAACCCCCGTAGTAGAACCACTCAAACCTACTGCAAATCCAGTACCTCCAACACAATATGATCCTCCGCCCGTTACATTATAAACCACCGGAGCAGCATTTAAATAAACGTATGTGCTCGAAGGAGCTCCTGCACAACCACCCGATGAAGTTACTACAACTGTTGCTTCTTGAGTTCCTGTTGCTGTTGCAGAAAAAGTTATCGTTGGATTTTTAATAGTAGTTGATGAAAATACCGCTCCTGGAGATGTACTTGACCAAGCATAAGTTACACCGGAAGCAGGAACATTATCAACGTCTAATTGAACGGGTACACCTGCACACGCAGTTAAGGTTCTAAAATTTCCCTTAGGTACTGTTGTGGCAATTGGAGTTACCTGAGAACTTGGTACTAACACGATATTGTCTACAATAGAACCTAAAGTTGCTCCTGGATTTTGTGGATTATAAAATTCAACCGCAATTGAAGAACCTGTTGGCGTAAAAGTCAACGAACCTATTTGAGGAGTAGTAGAATTGTTCGTAACATAACTTGTTGTAGCAGTTGAACCTCCTAATAACCTAACATAAACTGCAACGTTTGTTGGAGCATTTGGTCTTTTGGCATATAAAAAACTTAATGTATAGGGAGTATTAGGAACAACTGTTACAACTTGCCTAAGTGATGCTTCTGAATCTAATTCTGCAGTATTATCAAGATTGCTGTTAGTAAAGTAAGTCCCTTCTGTATTAATTTCTACTCTATTACCTAATGCAGTAGCATAGGTCCAGTCTGTAGTACCACCACTAAAGTCACCATTTTTTATTAAGTTGCTAACACAATTTGCAACAAGAACAACCTGATCTGTAGACGGCGTATTACAACCGTTGCTTATTGTCCAGTTTAAGATATATGTTCCTGTTCCCACGGGAGTAAATACAGCCGTTGGGCTGGTAGTACTACTAAACTGACTTTGTGATGTACTGGGACCACTCGCAATTGTCCATGCTCCAGTACCAACAGATGGCGTATTAGCGGCCAATGTAAATGTACCATTACTATTTTGATCAGGACCTGCATTTGATGTAGTTACAGTTGGACAAATAACTGTACCGCTGAACTGAAAATTATCAATACTAAAAACACTACCATTAGCATCCCCAGATCTATATGCATATAATCGGAAAGTTATTGTTGTCGTAATTTTTTCGAATAAATTTCCAAAGGAAAAACTATTATTCGTTGTACCGCTTTTTACTCCATCAATATTATCCAAATAACCATCAACACTAGACCTCAATACAAATCTTGACGGTCCATTTACGTTAACATTTCCATTATATTCAAAACTTGTATAATTTATTTCATAACCTGAATTTGGAGTTATTGTAAACTCAAAATAATCTGATGAATTAATACTATTTGAATTCGTCCACCCTGATGCACTGTATATGTCATTAGCATTAACACCAGAAATCCCAGAACCTCTGCGAATACCTGATACCGAGATATTCGGATTTTTCACGTCTCCGGTAGTGTAAGGATTTGATGTATTTGGATTTCTACCTGTAATTGGATTATTCCAAATAGATTGGCCAAAACCAGCAGTATGCAAAAAAATAATTAATAAAAACGAGTAAAGTAGTTTTCTCATCATATTTTAGTAGGTATTTGTTTTAAATTTGTTTTTGGGCTGCTTAAAAGCAAAAAGGGCAATATTTACTCTAAAAGAAGTGTGGCCTTTGTTTTTTAATTCGAATTCAAACTTTAAAATCCTGACTTTTAGTACAGTTATAAACATTTAAATTCGCGTACAAAAATATTTAAATTAGCCTAATACGCAAGGTTATAAATTAATTCTTTTTAGAATATATTAACAATTTTTAGAATTATTTTATAACTAATTGAGCATTATCACTTTTAAACGTTAAAAAGAATGAAAAACCCGACGAAAGATACTTTTACCATCAAAGAAGCTTTACAAAAATTAGAACATTTTTGCGCTTATCAGGAGCGTTGTCATGACGAAGTTGTAGCTAAATTATACAGCTTAAAAATGACTTCAGACGAAATTGATGTAATTATCGTACAACTTATTGAAGGGAATTTTCTAAACGAAACTCGTTTTGCCTGCAGCTTTGCAAGAGGAAAGCATCGCATTAAACAGTGGGGGAAAATTAGGATTACAAACGAATTAAAAGCAAGACATATATCGTCGACGAATATCACTTTAGCCTTAAAAGAAATTTCAGCAGAAGAATACTTCGAAACTTTTGAAAATCTAGCAGAAAAATGCTGGAACAATTTGATAGAAACCAATCTTTTAAAAAAACGTAAGAAATTTTGCGACTACATCCTTCGAAGAGGTTATGAAAGTAATTTAGTGTACGAAAAAGTTCAGGAATTGGAAAAAAAATAGATTGCCATTTTTCAATAAAAAAGAACAGCTTTCCAGCTAATTATAAATCATTTTATCAGCTCAAAAGTACTATAAATACCCTACAGAATTTCAAACTACTTTTGGTTGTAAATTATTCCTTTTTTGCGTAATTCATAGCAAACTAGACGTTTTTGGGTCAACAAGCTCAAAAACACCCCCTTAAAAACGTTAAATTTTACGATTATTCTTATATATTTTTTTAACATTTTATAAGAAATCACCTCGATTGTTATTTTTTACGATGTAGTTCATCGAGTATTTTAACAACTCATCGAATAACTCCCCATTCTGAAAACCCTACCTATTTCTAGCTCGTAGATGTCTTTATATTTGCGCGGGCACTAATTATTATGCCAGCATAACAAACTGATAGAAAACATTTAAGCATGAAGAAAACTTTACTTTTATTTTTATTTTTGCCTTTTTTAGGGTTTGCCCAACTAAACGGCGATTACATCATCAGTTCTGCACATAGTGATCCGAATTTTAGAACTCTTGCAGCTGCAGTTGCTAGATTAAACAATGTTGGAGTTTCTGGACCTGTAAAGTTTTTACTTGATGAGAATCAGACAATAACTTCGTTACTTTCTATTAATCAGATTAATACAACTGCAACTAATAGCGTTATCATTAAACCAAATGCAGGAAAGAACATAACAATAAATGCAAATATGCCTGATGCCTCAAACGGTGTTCCGGCAGTCTTTAGATTTAATGGTACAAGTAACATAACAATCGACGGTAGTAATTCGACTTTAAACACTAAAAATTTAACCTTAGTAAATAATGATAATTTAAATTATACTGCTCGAGCGATAATTTGGATAGCAAGCAACGGAGCAACTGGTTCTTCAAATATCACAGTTAAGAATAGTAATTTTAGATTTTCAACTCGAAACCAACAATTAACTCTTTTAAGCGGGGTTTATTCTGGGGGTAATGGGATTGGAGGAAACACTTCAATTAGTGTTCAAGAAAATACAGGCGCAAATTCAAACATATCCATTATAAACAATGAAATGTTTAATGTTAAGGATGGTGTTAATATCAACGGAGTAAATTCAGCAAATTCTCCAACAGGATGGAAAATACAGGGAAATAAAATTGGAAGTACGGTTGTTGCCGAAAAACCAGTTAGAGCAATTTATTTATCAAATGCTTTAAATTATGAAGTTTCTGGCAATACTTTGTCTGGAATTAGAAATACTGAAAACCAAGGGAATGATGGCGCTGCAATTGTTCTTATAGGAACAAGTTACGGAACTATTTCAGGAAATTACATAAATGATATTGTTAATAATGTACACAATAATTCTTATTTTACAGCGGGTATTGTGAGTAGGTCCAGCGGAGTCAACACCATTGCTAACAATATAATAAGCAATGTCTATAATACGACTACGGACTCAAACAATGGAAATTTCTACAATAAAGGGAACAATATCCATATAGCATCTGGTAGTACAACAAATATATATTATAATACTATTATCGGAAGTGGAGCTCCAACTGGTACAGCGTATGCTTCATGTCTATATATTTCTGGTGGTTCTGGTATTAATATTAGAAACAATATTTTTGTTAATACGCAGACTAACAAACAATATGCAGTATTTAATAATGGAGGAACTTTAGGCCAAATTAGCAATAATGATTACTATGTAACAAATGCTAGTAATAATTTTCAAAATAGAATAAATGGAACTGAATATTCTGCAACTACAGCAGGAACCGTACCTGCTTCATGGAATACAGCTGTTTCTGACTCTAATTCTAGAATTATTTTACCAGCGTTTACTTCAGATTATCACCTTCAAGATGTTACTGCCAACGCTAACTTAATTGGAGTTGCTATTCCTGCAGTTACAACAGATATAGATGGAGAAACAAGAGTTAAACCTTACATGGGCGCTGACGAAGTTCTTCCTTGTGCACCAACTGGCGACCAAACTTCTTTTGGAACTGAATCATGGATCGGATATGTTTACAAATGGACAGGAAATACTGCTCCAAATCCAATTAACCCAAGTACTTTACCCGATACTTCAATTGCTACCTATATTGGAACCGTAACAGAAAACAAAACGTTTGACAGAAATATGGGGGCTAATGCTATTAGCGGTGTTACTACAATTATTCCTTGCGAAGCCGCTCCGACTAATAAGTTTTTAGTGCGATATAAAATGCGTACCACAATTGCCGAAGCTGGGAATTACTATATGGTCCTTGCAGGCGATGATGGAATTAGACTTTACATTGATAACCAATCAGTTATAACTCGCTGGAATGACCATGGTTATACTACCGATGTTGCATCGAAGTACTTAACAGCAGGTTCTCACGAATTTGTTATCGAATATTATGAAAATGGAGGTGATGCAAGAGCTACATTTTCATTTGATTTAACAAAAGGTGACCCGACAGTTTATGGTGACAAAGTTTGGAATGTTTACGGATATCTAAAAAATGACATAACCTTAGAAACTGCAGTATACGCTGGATATTACGTTGAACCGAACTTAAACATAAATTCAAGAGATTATTGGAATACAGCTGCCTCACCATCTACAGCTACAAATTGGCAGGGAGCTGCAATACCAAATGATAACTTTACAGTATCATACAAACGCCAAGGTTTTCCTTGTGGTCAATATCAAATCCAACGTGCGCATTATGATGATGCTATTCAAATTTATATAGATGGGGTTTTGAAATTTGAGAGATCAGGCTGGGATAACAACCCTGCTTTGATAAACAATGGAGATCTTTACACCCTAAATAGCAGCTCTAAAGTAGAAGTGCGTTTAAGAGAAGATGGTGGTAATGCAAATGTTGGGATAAACTTTTTAAAAGTACTCACACCTTATAACGGAACAGGAACTGTTAACCCTAACACTGCAATCCAAATCAATTCAAATACAACATTGTCCTCAGATATTACGGTATGTTCTTGTACTGTTAATCCAACGTACACACTGACAGTCCCAAAGGGTGTTACATTAACGGTTGATGAAGATATAAATGTAGGAACTGGCGGAAAATTATTAGTACAAAGCGGCGGATCATTACTTCAAACAACTACCAGCCAAACTATGTTTACAGGTAATTCAACTGCTTTTGAAATTCAAAGAACAACTTCTGTACGTCTTTTTGACCTTACATACTATTCAATGCCAGTTACAAAACCTGGCTTTACAATGCACGATTTATCACCAAATACTCTTTGGGACAAATATCAATATTACGATTCAGATGCAGGAAAGTGGACCATCGACTATTATGGAAAAATGGTTATGGAGAC
>NZ_MRCQ01000029.1 GCF_002304005.1 Flavobacterium sp. ACN6
AAAAACCTTAAGGTGGTTATTGCGGCGGGGCTCACCTCTTCCCATCCCGAACAGAGTAGTTAAGCCCGCCTGCGCAGATGGTACTGCAGTTATGTGGGAGAGTATGTCGTCGCCTTTCTTTGAAAAACCCTATCCAAAACGGATAGGGTTTTTTGCTTTTATATGGTTTTTTTTTTTCTTTTTCTTATTCTAATCTTTTTGCTTAATCCCCAACTTTTGCACCTGATCCTTTTGTATTCTGTATTGTTTTATAATGATTTGGTCTTTAGATCGCTTAAAAAACTATAATTAAGAGGTCTGTTACTTGAGTTCTTTTTTGATTTTATCGGATATTAAATTAAATTTGATTTTAAAATAATAAAGGATGAAAGAACTAATTCAGGTTATAAATAGTTTTCAGGAATTAGATCTTGACACAGAAACAGCTATAGAAAAATATTTTATTGTTGAAAAATTCAGAAAAAATGAATTAATTATTCAGCAAGGAAAAATATGCAAGAAAATATATTTTATTAAATCTGGTGCTGTTCGAAGATTTAGTTTTGAAAATGGATTAGAGATAACAAAGTGGATTTATACGGATAATCAGTTTGTAACATCTTTAAGTAGTTTTTTTGAGCAGAAGCCATCTTTTGAAAGTTTTCAGACTTGTGAGGACACTATCTTGTATTCGTTAGCTTATTCGGATGAGCAAATTTTGTTGGATTATCCTCTTTTTTTAAAATTCCATATTAAACAATTACGTCTTTACCTTTCTAAGATTAATGAATTTCATCATTTGTTTAGAGTTATGAATGCAAATGAGAAATATTTATTTCTGTTAGATTCCTTTCCTCAAATAATTATTAAAGCCAAATTAAAACATATTGCTTCATTGATCGGTGTCAGTCAGGAAACTTTGAGTAGAATACGAGCTTCAATTTCTTTACATTACATCAAATAATAAAATTTATTTTTTTTGAATTTTTACAGTCTTTAATTAAAAGTTTTAAAATTGAAAAATAATAATATTAGTAAGAAGGCAATTATTGGAACGAATGTACAAATTGGCAAATTTACTTCAATTGAAAATGATGTTATAATTGGAGATAATACCTGGATCGGTAATAATGTAAATATTTTAGATGGGACAAGAATTGGAAAGAATTGCGAGATTCATTCTGGGGCGGTTCTAGGAGGTATTCCTCAGGACTTGAAGTATGATAATGAATATACTTTGCTCGAAATTGGAGATAAAACCATTATTCGTGAATTTGTGACTATAAACAGAGGAACTGCATCAAAACAAAAAACTTTGATTGGTAATAATAATTTAATTTTGTCAAGTGCCCATATTGGGCATGATTGTATAATTGGTGATAATAACATTATTGGATTTAATGTTGGTATTGCTGGCGAAGTAATCGTTGGTGATTGGGTTAATATTAGCGGTCTAACAGCAATACATCAATTTTCGATTATTGGCGATCATTCTATGGTTTCTGGATTAAGTCGCGTAGTCAAAGATGTTCCACCTTATATATTGGCAGCTCGTGAACCTTTGCAGTATGTAGGAATCAATACTGTTGGGTTGAAAAGAAGAGGGTTTAGTTCTTCTAAAATAGATGAATTAAAAGCAATTTATAGTGTTTTATTTCAAGAAAAAAGAAATACGAAGTTGGCTTTGCAATTAATCCAAAATGAGTTTGAACAGACTGTTGAACGGGATAAAATCTTGAATTTTATTATTGGCTCAGCGAGAGGAATTGTGAAAGGTTTTAGATGATTTTTTTACAGTGTTTTAAAAAATTACTATGGTGGAGTAGAGTTTAAATTCTAAAGTTGATTTTTATTTTGAGAAAGAGAAACTACTTTTGTTAAGTAGTTTCTCTTTTTTTATATCATGATACTGTTTGTTTGATGATTTTTTTTGTTCTTGCCGAAATTATGGATTGTAATAAAACGGAAGTAATTACTAAGCTAATTCCAATATAAAAGGAAAAATTGATCGATTGTCCTTCATCAAAAAATAAGAATGCCAATATAATAGCATAAATTGGTTCTAAGTTAAACGTTAGATTTACTGTAAACTCTGGAATTTTTTTGAGTGATTCTGCGAACATTATGTATAAAGCTACCGTGCAACATGAGGCTAAGATGAATAAGTAAAAAATATCTTGTAAGCTAGGAATAAAAGACTGTTTTGGAAAAGAATGAAAATAGAATGGCAAAATTAATCCTAATGCAAAAGTGCCGCCCAGCATCTGATAAAAATTAATTAATTTGCTATCGTAAAATTGCACTAGACGCTCGTTGTAAATTGTGTATAAAGCTGCGAATGCTGAGGATACGACACCAAGTAAAATTCCGAGTTGATAAGAGGAATCAAAATGAAAAATTAAACTTATTCCCAATAAGGTTAGCAAACTTAATAATCCTTGGACGATGTTAAATCTTTTTTTATTGATGATCGGTTCAAAAATGGCTGTAAAAAAACTTGTGAGACTATAGCATACTACACCAATAGATATATTTGAATATTTAATACTGGCATAGAAAAAAATCCAGTGAATTGTAATAAGTATTCCTGCTTTTGAAATCTTTCCTATTTCTGAAAAAGACTTTAACGTTTTTAAATTGTATATTTTAAGAATAAAAAACAGGATGATGGAAGCGAAGAATACTCGATACCAAACTAATGTTATTTCGTTTAGAGAAATAAGTTTTCCGAATACGCCGGTAAAGCCAGCGAGTAACACTGCGGTGTGCAGTGTCAAATATGATTTTTTCATAAAATTTGTCTATCCTAATTAAGGGATTTTATTTTGAAGATTAATAATTTTAATTGAAGTATAGACATGGATATGCAGACTGATAAAATCAGTCAAATGTCAATACTAAAAAATGTATTATTAATTTTCTGGAGGAGGAAGACAACCTTTTAAGCTCATATTTGAATTGTAATTTTCACAAAAGTAAGGAAACGGCATCGAATGAAAAAACAATGAAATCTTTAAATGTGAAATTTCAAGTTTTTAGTTTAAGTACAAGTAGAGTTAACTTCCTGAATCTGATTTTGATTTAAATTTAAATTTGTAGAACTTGCGAGAGCTTGACTAAGTGCTGACTTAGTTATAACTAATCGGAAAGAATATTATATTAATGAATACAATCAAAACCAACACGACCATCCTGCAGACAAAAAAACATTTTGAAATACTTGACGGATTAAGAGGCATTGCTGCATTTGCTGTTGTGGTGTTCCATTTTATGGAATGGGTTTACACTGATCCCAGTAAGAATTTTATCGGGCACGGTTTTTTGGCTGTCGATTTTTTCTTTTGTCTTTCTGGTTTTGTTATTGGATACGCTTACGATGATCGGATTGCAAAAATGGGAATTCTTAATTTTTTTGTATCCAGAATTATCAGATTACATCCATTGGTAATCGCAGGATCAATTTTAGGTCTACTAGCATTTTTATTTGATCCATTTGGCGGTCATTTGGAATTATACAGTACAGTAAAAATTATTCTAACTTTTTTATGTTCGATATTTTTGATACCCTTGCCTGTAATAGCAGATCGTGGTTTTAACTTATTTAGCTTTAATGCTCCTGCGTGGTCACTTTTTTGGGAGTATATAGCCAAATTGCTTACGCGCTTATACTATATAGAATTCGCCGCAGTTATTTGTTTTTGCTTACTATCCTTTCTGCTGGGGCTATTTGTTTTGTGGCTTATAATTCGGGTAATTTATTAGGTGGCTGGAGTGGACCGACTTTTTGGAACGGTTGCGCTAGAATATCTTATTCTTTTTTAGCGGGGTTACTTATTTATCGTTGTAACTGGATTATTAAAAATAAACTTGGATTTTCGGGCTTAGCCATATTATTACTTTTGGCTTTTGTAATGCCTTTTTCAGAATGGAATTGGCTGACGGAACCGTTCATAGTGTTATTTTATTTTCCTCTACTTATAGCTTTAGGAGCAGGAGCAATACTAAAAACTGGACAAGAAAAAATTTGTGTGTTTTCTGGAAAAATCTCCTATCCGTTATATATGACTCATTATGCCTTTTTATGGATGTTTGGGAATTATTACAGCAACTTTAAACCAGATACAACGCAGTTGATTTTTATTATAGCAACAGCCGTTATTTTGCTGGTTGGATTTGCCTATTTTGTGATGGTAATTTATGATATTCCATTGAGAAAATATTTGACTAATAAGCGAAAGGAAAAAATTGCCAAACAGAAAATCTGAAGACCTTAAAATATAAAACTCCATTATTATAATGGAGTTTTGTTTTTATAAAGATTTGTGTTGACTTTAAATTTTGAAATACTGATTAGAGCATTCTTGCAATTCACCAATTGAAAATAAAATTCAGTCAATAAGAATTGTTTTTTTTATCGAATTATTTTTAAATAAGCGCTATAAATATTTTCCATAAGTGAAGTTCGCATATAATAAACATTCTCGTCTTTTTCATTCAAATCAAATTGAATTAAACCAGCATCACAATAATAGTAAAGCAAGTTATCATCATTTGGAAATTCAATATTTGAAACTGGTAGAGTTGTTAATTTTGTTTCGAAAGCAATTTCACCATTAGTTAAGTCTAATTCAAAAAGTTTTGCCTTCTTGGTATATCCCCAAACATTCTCATTCTCTCTCGTGATGTATTCGATATTATCATCTTTAAAATCGGTTTTCCAGATCTTCGTTCCAGTTTTTGAATCAATAGCATATAGCGATGTAACGTTTGTTCCGTGCGCAGCAAAATAAAGTTTGTTGTCTTTGCAAAATATACGTTCCTTGATGTTGTACTGGTTTTCGTCTAATTTAAATTGCCATAAAACATCTAGTTTATTAGGACTTAAAGCAAAAAGAAAATCCTTGTCATTGGCTATAAATATATTTTCGCCATCTGTTACCGGTTTTCCGCCCATAGCTTCTTCAAAGTTTTTTTGGTTCAGCAGTTTTCCTGTATTGGCATCAAAACTGTAGACATTTGATCCGCTTTGGGTAAAAATTTTGCTGTCAAAAACAAGCAAAGGAATGTCGTTGTTTGCTGCATCTAGTTTATAGTTCCATGATAAACTGCCATCTTTTATATCTAAAGCGTATAAATTACTGCCTTGATTTTGATTTTGAGCCGTAATATAAAGTTTTCCATTATAGACAACTGGAGTTTGATCTTTTAGGACGATCTGATCTGTAATAGTACCTAACCTTGATTTCCAGAAAAATTCACCAGTTTCATTATTGATTGCAAAAATTTCACCGTTAATAAACGGGACATATATCACACCATCAGATATTGTTAGTTTATTGGCGCACATTTCAGTGTAAGAATCTGTAGCTTTTACCGTCCAGCCAATTGTTTCGGTTTCTAAATCAAATGAAAAAAGGGAACCGTCATAATCGTGAATTAGGATTGATGCATCGTCTAATGTAACTTTTTTTACAGGTTTCATGGCTTTGTTAGTTACCATGTCGCTTGCGGTTAAAGATTTATTAGAATAATTAGTTTTAATGGCGGGCGTTTGCCCAAACATATTTATAATACTAAATGCAAATAAAAGAGTTACTAGTTTTTGTTTCATTTTTAAGATTTGGGTTCAATATAGATCGATTAAATAGTAGCCAATGCACAGATATATAATATATTGTATGTTGAAAATAAGTCAATCTTTAGGCTCAAATATAGTAAAAAATTATTTGAATGTTTAAGAAGTTCTAAGCTCTGTGAATGGAGCATTAAGATGAAATAGAAATAATAATTATTTAAATAGGCTTAAAAAAGTTAAATAAATTGTAGTAAAAATATTCCTATATTCACTTCGAGAAAGTAAACGGATTGCTCGACTGTAACCGAGTCATGCGATATTCTGTGAAAATTTGCTTTAAAAATTATTAGATATGAGGCTAAACCTAATTTGCACAACACTTTTTATTGTTTTTTCTAATTTCCTTTTTGGGCAAAATAATTTCTCGGAGGATCCTTTGGATGCAGTTTTTGAAACAAAAGATTCAAAAATTTTTTGGGAAGCATTTGACAAAATGGACCAATCAAAACAAAATCCATTTGTTGAATATATGCAAAAAGGTTCTCCGGGCGTTAAAGGATTCACTGAAAATAGGATAATTAATGCTGACTCTCTTTTTGCTGTGGTAAAGAAAAGAAAAGCAGATTATGAACGTTCAAGAAATGTTTTGGATGGTATTTCTTCAAAGGAAAAGAGAGTAAGAGCAATTTACAGTGCTTTAAAATATTGGTATCCAAATGCAAAATTCCCACCAATTTATTTTGTTTATGGAAGATTTAATTCGGGAGGAACTTCTGCTCCTGATGGAATTATTATAGGAACCGAAATGCTTCAAAATTTAGATGGAGTTTCAGGCTTAATCGCACATGAGCTTATTCACTATCAACAAAAAATAACTGGTAAAGACATGTTGTTGAAATGGTGTTTACTAGAAGGAGGTGCAGATTTTGTAGGCGAACTTATTTCAGGAGAATCAATAAATCAGCCCTCATATAAATACGGGCAGCAAAACCTAGACAAATTATGTCTGGAATTTGTAACAAGATTAAAAAATACAGATTACCAGGATTGGTTATATGGAACTTCTAAAAAAGATGACAGGCCAAATGATTTAGGATACTGGATTGGCTATAAAATAACAGAAGCGTATTTTAATAAACAGAAAGACAAACAAAAAGCAATTGAAGAAATACTAAACATAAAAGATCCAATGCAGTTTTTAAAACAAAGTGGTTTTTTAGGATCAAGAACAAATCTTGGGGAGGAAATGTCAAAATAAAATAAGAGATTTGCGCTATAAGAATTTAAGATGGATCCTATAGAGCTTTTAAAATTTATGCTTCCTGATTTTTTAGTCGACCATTTTG
>NZ_MRCQ01000030.1 GCF_002304005.1 Flavobacterium sp. ACN6
CCTGTCAAGGTGTTTTCCACCGTGTTTACAGCAGGTGCCGTTTTGCTTACTCCATTTACAGTAGAGGTAATCGTATTGACTGTATTCTCTAAATCATTTGTCGTAACATCAGCAACTGCCGTTGTCAAGTCAACTACAGAGGAAACTCCATTTACCGTTGATGTCAAATCTTTTCCTGAAAGCGTTAAATCATTTGTTGTAGCATCAGCTAAAGCTGGTGTTAAATCAACAGGAGTTCCTACTACACCGTTTACTGTCGTTGTTAAATTCTTTCCTGTCAAGGTGTTTTCCACCGTGTTTACAGCAGGTGCAGTTTTGCTTACTCCATTTACAGTAGAGGTAATCGTATTGACTGTATTCTCTAAATCATTTGTCGTAACATCAGCAACTGCCGTGGTCAGATCAACTACAGAGGAAACTCCATTTACCGTTGATGTCAAATCTTTTCCTGAAAGACTTAAATCATTTGTCGTGGCAGATACCAAAGCAGGTGTTAAATCAACTGTATTTCCTTTCACACCATTTACAATGGTGGTCAGATCCTTTCCCACTAAAGTATTAGCAACTGAAGATATACCCAAAGCTTGTAAATCATCAGGATTGACTATTTTGTACCATTTAAAATCAAACCAGTAATAAAACCCAGGTTTAACATCTGAAACATTTTGAGTATTAAAAACCAATAAACCATTTACATTACCATTAGTAATTGTAGTTACATCATTAGTACCGGTCAATTTAACACGCGGAATTAAAACTCCTTTATCGGTGGCTACCACGTCAAGCTGCGATGATTCATTTGGTAATGATCCGCCTATACTTATCTGCGAATGACAAGCAAAAATCACTCCGGTAAAAAGAATAAAAGAATATAGATATTTCATTTGTTTGAATTTTACAAAGCATACACTTTGATTAATAAATACTCCATTTTTAAACACTTTATTATTCTAAATTTTTCAATAACGCGTCATCGCTTTTTTTGAAAAACTCTCCATTATATAAGAATAAAAAAAACAAAAAAAAACCTAATCGACTAAAAACTAAATCATTAAGCCACTAAATTTAAGTTTTTTTTTTTTAAAGCCCACTTAAAATTTATTAAAAAAAAAATAAGAAGTTACTTATAAAAACATAGTTTATATTATAAACCTAAGTCAAATCTGCGATTCACAATAATAGAAGATTAATTTTTAGTTACTTGTAAAACATGACGAGATTAGGACGAAACTTGTCACTAGCAGGGAAAAAAAAAATTATTAAAAAATTAGCCACAAATTGCAATTGTAATACCCATATACCAAACAACCCGATTATTTCTTGCAATTCATGGCTAAAAAATCTTTACTAAAATCTTCAAAAAAATTAGTTCAGGTATAAGTAGCCCGTCTTATTAATTGCTTGAGAACTGCTGCCTCCACTAATAGTTAAAACATAAAAGTAAGTCCCTGCAGGAAGCAATTTAGTACCGCCAATAATGTTTTTAGCGTCAGAATACCCCCTGAAAACATTTCCATTTTCATCATAATTATTTGTTTCATATACTTTTACACCCCAACGGTCGTATATTTGCACCTTATTATTACCATCACTGCACGACTTTAAACCGTCTATTTTAAAATAATCATTTAAACCGTCACCATTGGCAGAAACCGCATTGTAGACTACCAATTTATTACAGGGTACAATACCTGAAATAGAAACCCGGGCCAATGTAAAAACTCCATAACCGGAAACACTTATCGGCGTAGAAACTGTTTTCTCATACTCATTTACTACTCCACCCTCATCAACCCAGATATTTTCATCAGCATTCCATCGCACGATGTGTATCTCTTCCAGAGGCGCAGCTGCAATAGCGGATGGAGTAGTTGTTAATTCATCCCAGCTTATCGTAAGTATTGCATTTGCATTGCCGCCTAATCTTTCCAAAACCCAGTATTCATTTTCATTTATCAGATTAATTGCACCTGCTTTATTGCTGTGCGGGTAGAATTCGTTAGAATTTTTATAATAATAACTTCCTTTAAAACTACTTATAACCTCTTTTGTCGCGGCAATTTCCAAATTTCGGTAATATCCGTTTTGTCCTGTAGGAAAGATAAAAGCTTCATCTCCATTCTTTATAATACTTCCATCGAAATAACTGCTATTATTTGTATTAGCATGTGCTGCACCTTTTTCAAAAACTAACAGCCCCTCATAATCTTCAGCACTTACAATACCTGTGGTAAAATAAGCTTTTAAAGCAACGCTTATCTCAGTATGTAATTCAATAGGGATCTCTGAACTGCTTTTGTTAAAACGTAAATTTTGAAATCCAGTACTTCCATTACCTTCAATTTTTTGATGCTCCTTACCCTCAAATACAGTTATACCATCTTGTTCAGGTGAAAAAGTTATCAGCCCCTCATTTTTAAAGTCTGACCATATATATACTTCACCGTCGTTTAAAACTGTTCCTGACAGCTGATTATCAAAATCAGAAACTATACCAACTACCGTATTAGGATTGACAACCATCTCACCAATATTGACTACCTGCGCCTTAATACTCATATTTACAGACAAAATGAAAAAGACTATGATTCTTATATTTTTCATTAGAATTTTTTTACATAATGTATTCAGCTGGCAACTAACGATGTTCTTTTTCCTACAGTCTAAAGATGCTTTTAAAAAGAACTGATAATCTCAAAAACTACCTCTGTTTTACTGCCTCCTGAAAATCAAATATCATTTATAGCTGTTTTTATTTCTATTAATTATGGTGCAAAGGAACGAAACCATCAAAACCTGATACGTCAAAAAAATATCAGATTAAGACAGGAAGCAATAAAATCAAGCAGTTAACAATAAATCGGTCTTTAATTATTAAAAAAACTGCTAATTCTTCATTGAAATAAAGAAGAATTTTTTTCTACGTATATACTAACTTTACTATCAATTTACAGCTGGACAATAACAGTCGTATTTTTCTTTTCTACAGGACAAATTAATTCCCAATGTAATTTGATGGTATGCGCCATTATCATATTTAACGTCACCGGACACCACTGAATACGTATAGGCGAACATAATTTTTTTGTAATTAACCCCAAAAATAGGAGTAACATATTGCAGTTTTTGATTGGAACCAGTATTTCCCTTCACTTTTTGAACCCCGATTGCGGTACGGTAGGACAAACCTCCCCAAATCATTCCTTCATCAAAATTTTTGTATGCTTTCAGATTCAGATCAAGTGATTTTTCCTGGGTTCTTTCAGCATACTGCACTAAAATAGAAGGTTCCCATTTCAACCTATCATAGCCACCAAAAATATAACCACCGCTTAACAAGTATTTTCTAAGATTATCACTTTCGTAATCGGTGTATATCCGTCGTCGAGACTCGAAAATATTTTTAACCGTAGCATGAAAATACATATCCAAAAAATTATAAGAAACTCCGACATCAAAATTAGCATAGGTTTCACTCTGCATATTCCCAGCGATAATAGGATCAGGATCGTTGGATTGCGGAAAATCGGTTTCATCGAGCTGACTTTGAATTATACCCCCGCTTATTCCAAAGGAAAACTGGTTCAAGTCGATCTCATCTCGTGAGAAAAGGATGTGATGTGTATAGGTAATCTTCACTCCTTTTTGAGCGTGATAGCCGTTCCTGTCATTGAAAAGTATAATTCCTCCCCCAGATCTCTCCCCGATCCGGCCATTATAACTAAGTGTCTGCAGTGCCGGTGCATCTTGCTGACCGAACCACTGCCCTCGCGCTGTCAATCGTATCTTATCACAATTTGCAGCTCCTGCCATTGAAGGATGTATCAGATAATAATTATCTGATAAATAATCGGAATATACCGCTACACCTTCCTGTCCAAAAGAAGTCAGTACTATGAAAAAAGCGGCTAAAAAATAATTAATTTTCGAATACATATTTTAAAATTTTTAACTCCGAACACTTGTTGTTAAGCAGCTCTCAAGTAGTCAGCAGCCAGATTGACTTTTAATTGCAAAAGGCTTTATTTATTGCAAACAATGCTTTTATCTTTTTAAAGAGAAATGCCCTTTAAGATTTCTTTTTACACCTGGATAACTTTTATCTTCATAGGTTAGTACAAACCAGTAATCTGTAGCGTAAAGCGCTTGGTTGTTATAAGTACCATCCCATCCCGGACTGCTTTGTGTGAGATGGGCAATAAATTTCCCATACCGGTCAAAAATATCGATCTCAGCATTACTCATATTAGTAAAGTTTTTGAAATGCCAGCTGTCGTTAAATCCATCGCCGTTAGGGGTAAAAAACTTAGGATAATCAGGACTTGGAATGGGTTCAGGAGTGCCTTCGCCACACTGTTCCTTAGTTCTGACCGCTACATGAACCACCGGAGAAACTGAATCACATCCATTACTGTCTGTAATCCTGACCAAATAATCTCCGTCTGTATCTGCCTCTAAAGTTTTTTCATTCGCACCTAAAATATTGGTGTTATCTTTGACCCATTGGTAAGAGTCAACTACTGCATCGGGTGGATCTGTTGCAGCTTTTAGGATTGTTCCGAAACCTTCACAAATCATCAACTCTCCTTCAATGACTGCCTTAGGCGGCAACGGAATATTGTTTATAAGAAGCTTATGATCAAAATAAAAAACAAAATCTCCTTTCGATATTTTTGTTAATCGATAGTTTCCTGCCATAGCAGGTACTGGTCTTATAATCGAAAAATTATTACCTTCAACTAACGAAGACTCCTGAAAGCCGTTGATTTCATACTCGATCACGTATGGCCCCGTAATATTACTTGCAATTTGAATTCCTACACCAGGACCATTTACACAAGGGATCTCCCCATAAGATACGAGCTGTGCCCGGATGTAAGGACTTTCCCCTGTGCCGATAATTGCCGTTTCGCTTAATTGAAAATCACATCCGCTAAAAGTAATTTTTTTTAAACTATATCTACCTGGCGGAGCTGGTGCTGCAATTAGCGTAAAAGGACTGCTGTCCATTGAAACTGAAGGTTGCAACACTCCATCTTTTTCATATTCTACTATGTAAGGTCCGCCAGCAGTACTGGTAAATTCTAGTTGTAAGCCAGGTCCTATTCCCAAAAGAGGATCTTCTCCATATAAAACCCACTTGATATCATTCAAGGGTGGTACTGTATTTTTATCTATACTAACAGTTTCATTTAAGGTGAAATCACATCCTTGAGCAGAGATTTTGGTTAAATGATATATTCCCAAAGGCGCCGGCGCCGTGATTAACGTATAAGGACTAGTGTCCATCGATACTGCCGGCTGCGGCAAGCCGTCAATTTCATATTCCACTAAAAAGGGGCCTGATACATTGCTTGTAAGTTCGACTTCCAAACCAGCCCCCATTCCTAAACAAAGATCTTCTCCATATTTACCCAATTGCGCAGTAACTACAGGAAGAGTTGCCTGGTTGTCAATAATGAGCGTTTGATCCAAAGCAATATCACATCCTGCCACAAAAACATTTATTAAGCGGTAAGTCCCCTGAAGCGCCGGTGCGACAATCAAAGTAAATGGATTACTTTCAACTAATTCATCTGGTTGTAATACACCGTCTTTTTCATACTTTACTACATAAGGACCTGTAACATTGCTTGAAAATTCGAGCTTAATGCCTGAACCAATTCCCATGCAAAGATCTTCACCGTATTTCACCAGCTTCGCATCAAAGACAGGGGGAGTAATTTTGTCGATAGTAATGATTTCATCCAAGGTAATTTCGCATCCTGAGACAGTAACTTTTGTTAGATGATAAGTGCCCACAGGAGCCGGAGCGGTCATTAAAGTATGCGGACTGCTGCTCAGGGTCACTGCCGGCTGGGGCACTCCATCCACTTCATATTCCATTATATAAGGCCCTGCAGCACTGCTTGAAAATTCGATAACAATTCCGGGACCCGTTCCCAGACATAGATCTTCCCCAAAGGAAAGTAACTTCGCATCAAAGACAG
>NZ_MRCQ01000031.1 GCF_002304005.1 Flavobacterium sp. ACN6
TTTTTCAAAGAAAGGCGACGACATACTCTCCCACATAACTGCAGTACCATCTGCGCAGGCGGGCTTAACTACTCTGTTCGGGATGGGAAGAGGTGAGCCCCGCCGCAATAACCACCTTAAGGTTTTTAGTCTAAAGTCACAAGTCTTAAAGTTGTAAAGTCTTTCGACTTTTGACTTTAATCTTTCGACTTAAAGACTGCCCGCGACAGGCAAATATCTTAACATACTGAGATAAAGAAAAGTATTTTAGTTTTAGAAAGTTTCTTCTCTCTCGTCTTTTGGACGAGAGAGAAAAGGGTGTACATAAGCTTACGGATTATTAGTACTACTCGACTATGACATTACTGCCTTTACATCTATAGCCTATCAACGTGGTCATCTTCCACGATCCTTAAAAGAAATCTCATCTTGTGGTGGGTTTCGCGCTTATATGCTTTCAGCGCTTATCCCTTCCAAACGTAGCTACTCTGCGGTGCCCCTGGCGGGACAACAGATACACTAGAGGTTTGTCCAATTCGGTCCTCTCGTACTAGAATCAGATCCACTCAAATTTCTAACGCCCGCAGTAGATAGAGACCGAACTGTCTCACGACGTTCTGAACCCAGCTCGCGTGCCACTTTAATGGGCGAACAGCCCAACCCTTGGGACCTTCTCCAGCCCCAGGATGTGACGAGCCGACATCGAGGTGCCAAACCCCCCCGTCGATATGAGCTCTTGGGGGAGATCAGCCTGTTATCCCCGGCGTACCTTTTATCCTTTGAGCGATGGCCCTTCCATGCGGAACCACCGGATCACTATGCTCTACTTTCGTACCTGATCGACCTGTATGTCTCTCAGTCAAGCTCCCTTATGCCATTGCACTCTACGCACGGTTACCAAGCGTACTGAGGGAACCTTTAGAAGCCTCCGTTACTCTTTTGGAGGCGACCACCCCAGTCAAACTACCCACCAAGCAATGTCCCCCGCTAAACGGGGTTAGGCTTCAGATAAACAAAGGGTTGTATTTCAACAATGACTCCACAACGCCTGGCGACGCCGCTTCATAGTCTCCAACCTATCCTACACATCATTTATCCAAAGTCAATACTAAGCTATAGTAAAGGTGCACAGGGTCTTTTCGTCCCACTGCGGGTAAACGGCATCTTCACCGTTACTACAATTTCACCGAGCTCATGGCTGAGACAGTGTCCAGATCGTTACACCATTCGTGCAGGTCGGAACTTACCCGACAAGGAATTTCGCTACCTTAGGACCGTTATAGTTACGGCCGCCGTTTACTGGGGCTTCAATTCAATGCTTCTCCGAAGATAACATCTCCTCTTAACCTTCCAGCACCGGGCAGGTGTCAGGCCCTATACTTCATCTTACGATTTTGCAGAGCCCTGTGTTTTTGATAAACAGTCGCCTGGACCTCTTCACTGCGGCCCCGATTGCTCGGGGCGACCTTTCTCCCGAAGTTACAGGTCTATTTTGCCTAATTCCTTAGCCATGAATCTCTCGAGCACCTTAGGATTCTCTCCTCAACTACCTGTGTCGGTTTACGGTACTGGTACTAATTACCTGAAGTTTAGAGGTTTTTCTTGGAAGCCCTTAGGCGCACTATCTCTTTGTCCGAAGACTCCGAGTACTATCGTATTTCCCCAAAATCTGTGGATTTGCCTGCAGATCTTATAGGTAGGTACTTCAACGAACTATTCCGTCAGTTCGCGGCGCTTTCATCACTCCGTCACCCCATCACAGTAATTAGTAGTACGGGAATATTAACCCGTTAGCCATCGACTGTCCCTTTCGGGTTCGCCTTAGGACCAGACTAACCCACAGCTGATTAGCATAGCTGTGGAAACCTTAGTTTTTCGGTGTGCGGGTTTCTCGCCCGCATTATCGTTACTTATGCCTACATTTTCTTTTCTAACCGGTCCAGCATACCTTACGATACACCTTCTGCCCTGTTAGAATGCTCCCCTACCACTTAGAGTAATCTCTAAATCCATAGCTTCGGTAATATGCTTATGCCCGATTATTATCCATGCTCGTCCGCTCGACTAGTGAGCTGTTACGCACTCTTTAAATGAATGGCTGCTTCCAAGCCAACATCCTAGCTGTCTGGGCAGACAAACCTCGTTCTTTCAACTTAGCATATATTTGGGGACCTTAGCTGATGGTCTGGGTTCTTTCCCTCTCGGACTTGGACCTTAGCACCCAAGCCCTCACTGTTAGTGAACATTATATAGCATTCGGAGTTTGTCAGGAATTGGTAGGCGGTGAAGCCCCCGCATCCAATCAGTAGCTCTACCTCTGTATAACTTTATAACTAACGCTGCACCTAAATGCATTTCGGGGAGTACGAGCTATTTCCGAGTTTGATTGGCCTTTCACCCCTACCCACAGGTCATCCGAAGACTTTTCAACGTCAACCGGTTCGGTCCTCCACTGTGTGTTACCACAGCTTCAACCTGCCCATGGGTAGATCACACGGTTTCGCGTCTAACACTACTGACTAAAGCGCCCTATTCAGACTCGCTTTCGCTGCGGATCCGTGGCTTAACCACTTAACCTTGCCAGCAACGTTAACTCGTAGGCTCATTATGCAAAAGGCACGCCGTCACCCCACGAAAGGGCTCCGACCGCTTGTAAGCGTATGGTTTCAGGATCTATTTCACTCCGTTATTCACGGTTCTTTTCACCTTTCCCTCACGGTACTGGTTCACTATCGGTCTCTCAGGAGTATTTAGCCTTAGCGGATGGTCCCGCCAAATTCAGACAGGGTTTCACGTGCCCCGCCCTACTCAGGATACCACTATCCATTACACTCGTTACCCATACGGGGCTGTCACCCTCTCTGGCGTCACTTTCCAGTAACTTCCGGTTCCTTGTGCATGAAATGTCGTGGTCCTACAACCCCAGCACTGCCGTAACAGCACTGGTTTGGGCTAATCCGCGTTCGCTCGCCACTACTTACGGAATCACTTTTGTTTTCTTCTCCTCCGCCTACTTAGATGTTTCAGTTCAGCGGGTTTGCCCACCTATCGGTGTACTATGTCTTCAACATAGTGGGTTGCCCCATTCAGGTATCTGCGGATCAATCGGTGTGTGCCCGTCCCCGCAGCTTTTCGCAGCTTATCACGCCTTTCATCGCCTCTGAGAGCCTAGGCATCCCCCATACGCCCTTATTTTGCTTATTGTACCA
>NZ_MRCQ01000032.1 GCF_002304005.1 Flavobacterium sp. ACN6
TAGATGGAAAATGGAATTTAATTGGAAACCCTTATCCGTCTGCGATAAGTGCACAGCAGTTAATGACTGATAATCCAGCTTTAGGTACTTTGTATTTCTGGGGACATGAATCGCTTCCAATCCTAAACCCTGCTGATGGTAAATTTTATTATAATAGTGACTTTACCGCCTTCAATGCTTCAGGATCTACTGTAGGAGGAAGCGGAACTCCTTTTAATGGATATATTGCAGCTGCGCAGGGATTTTTTGCAAGACCAGAAGCCGCAACAGTAATCTTTAATAATGCTATACGAAGACCAGGCAATAACGGCCAGTTTTACAAAACAGCAGCATCTGAGGATATTGAGAAAAATCGTGTCTGGCTGAATTTTACAAATTCTGACGGCGTTTTCAAACAAATTTTGTTAGGCTACATCGAAGGTGCAACAAATATTATTGACCTTAATTATGATGCTGTTTCAATGGGCGCTAATAATTTTGTCGATTTTTACAGTATTAACAGCAATAAAAAACTAACCATACAAGGACGTGCATTACCGTTTGAAAAAAGTGATGAAGTTCCGTTAGGATATAAACTCTTAACGAAAGGCGATTACACCATTTCAATTGATCATGCTGATGGAATTTTTGATAATCAAGATGTATATTTGGAAGACACTGAAACTGGAAAAATAACTAACCTGCGTTTAGAAAACTACAAGTTTACAACAGCCGAAGGAAGTTTCAACAGCCGTTTTGTTATTCGTTACACTTCCAAAACATTAGGAACAGGTGACTTTGAAAATTCAGAAAATGGTGTTTTTGTCTCAACAAAATCAAAAGTTATAAAAGTAAATTCTAATACCGAAAATATAAAAGAAATACAAATTTATAATATCGCAGGTCAATTGGTTTATACTAAAAACAAAATTGATTCTAATGAATTTCAGATAACAAACCTACAATCTAGCAGTCAAGTTTTATTAGTCAAAGTGGTCTTAGACAATGATTCATCGGTCACGAAAAAAGTAATTTTCAACTAATAACATATTATAAAACAGAATCCGACACCTAATCAATGTCGGATTTTGCATTTGCAAAAAAAAAGCAGTATTAGAAAAAGAACACCCCAAAAAACCCTATTATCAACCATCTTAACCATCAAAGTATTCATGAGGACAAAGCGATCGAATTTTCGTTCTTTATCACTAAAAAAAATATCTATTCTTTTTTTTCTGATATCATTAAAAATGACGAGCCAAAGCAATACAATAACAAGAATACATACGGACTGGAATAGAACAGGAACCGGATATTGGACTTCAAATGGCGCGACAGGAGTAGGAAACCGTCCAACGAGTGTTAATAATCTTTTAGCATTTCAATGGAGAGGTACAACTTTCTCGACAGGTATAGACGACACAAAGTTAAACGCAAATACCGTCTCCTATAATGCACAACGTTATAGAGCATTAAAAATCCAAACTCTAGCGTTTAATACTGAAACTTACTTTTTACAAGGTTCAATGATAGACGGATCCGCAACAGGAACAACTTTAACACCTGGATTGGCAGGAACCACTGCAACAGGGGCAGAACTAGCTTCGCGACTCACAGATGGCGAAAATGGATTAAGTTTAGGAACTGGTATTGCTAACATTGCGCCAGGTTTAGCAGAATTTAGAATTGGAACAAACAATTTAAATTTAAGCAGCATCAATGATAATATTCCAGATATCCTTGTAACTCAAGTTGCATCACCAGGAGGAACAGCAGATATATTCAAATTTGTTGATGCGTTGGGTAATACTGTAGGGAATGAGATATCGGTTAATTTTGGTTCCGTTCCTATTGTAGGAACGTACAGTCTGGATTTATTTAGAGCCAGCAATGGCAGCGCAGCATTTACTCCAGCTGACACCAGAGATATTCGAATGCTTGGTATAGAAACCAGTTCGTTTGGAATCGATAATACAAATGCAGCACAAGTGGATCGTTTTGTTGTTGTTTTTTCAGGAAGTTCAGATTGTGCATTTATTGCAGTTAATACAAAATCGCTAAAAATAGCAGAACTAAGCATGATTAAAAAAGCTACTTTATCATCCTGTGGTAAAGCTGGCGACATTATAACTTATAATTTTGACATTAAAAACACTGGCGAAGTTCCAATTACCAACATCAGCGTTTCAGACCCAATGCCTGGAATGATATTTTCAAGTAATTTAATTTCTAGTTTAGCTGTAAATGCAACTGCAACTATAAGCGCAACTTATACCATTACTCCTGCTGATGTAACTGCTGGAAAAATTGTAAATTCTGCTACAGTTAGCGGAACCGATCCTTCCTTAAATACCGTTACCGATATCTCTGGTGATGATTACAATAACAATATAGCAACCACAACGATTCTATTAGCTCCTCCAACAATTAGCGCTGCACACCCAGTCACATGCGCGAGCTTAGGAAGTGCAGATCTAATAAATCTTCCTCCTTCAGGAACTTGGCAGATAACACAAACAGGAACTGCAAATACCATTTATAATGGTACAGGACCCACTTTTACAGTACCCAATTTAGCTGTTGGCTCCTATTCTTTTAGAGTAAGTGTGGGAGGATGTAATTCCCCAACCACAACCAGTATAACTATTGCCGAAGATTCTTCGACTACGTGGAATGGAAGCGGCTGGTCAAACGGACTTCCTAGTGTAACTAAAAGAGCCATTATTAATTTAACAACAAACCAGCCTTTTACAGCAAATGCAACTATCTGTTCTTTAATTGTTAATTCAGGGGCCGTTGTTACAATTCCGGGTGGAGTAACTTTGACAGTTACTAATAGTGTTACAACAAATGGCCAGCTAATTTTTGAAAGCGGTTCAAGTTTGGTACAGACTACAAATGCGTCAAATACTGGAGAGATTACTTATAAAAGAGATATTTCTGTTCGTCTTTTCGATCTTACCTACTGGTCAATGCCAGTTACAAAATCTGGTTTTACAATGCACCACTTATCACCAAATACACTTTGGGACAAATATCAATATTACGAT
>NZ_MRCQ01000034.1 GCF_002304005.1 Flavobacterium sp. ACN6
TGTCTTGTCCTGAAATAGCGATACACAAAAAGTATCATTATGGAAAAAGATCAAGAATTGCGCTATGTTAAGCGTACACAGAAAGATTACAGTATGTCTTTAAAACTTCAAATTGTTCAAGAAATAGAACAGGGAAAAACCTCAATTTCTCAAGTTAAGAAAGATTATGCTATTCAATCACGTTCAACAATTGTTCAATGGCTTCGAAAATTCGGTAACTTTGATTGGGACAATCAAACACCTTCTCTTATGCAAAAATCTCCTGAACAGAAAATAATGGAACTTGAAGCCAAAGTGAAGTTATTGGAAAAACAAAAAGCTTTTTTAGAACAGCAGGCTTTCGTTGCTGATAAAAAAGCTATTATTTTCGATATGATGATTGATATAGCAGAAAAAGAATATCAAATTGACATTCGAAAAAACTCACCACCCGAACAATCGACCATTTTAAAAGAGAACAACAACAAACAATAATGTTTGCCTGTACTTTGTTCGGGATTGACAGACAGGTTTACTATCGTCGAGTAAAAAAAAGTAGCGATAAGAAGCTTTTGGCTTCAAAAGTTGTTAATATGGTTTTGGAAATTAGAAATACAATGCCTCGAATTGGAGCAAGAAAATTGTATTATCTTTTAAAAAGCGAGTTGAATCAACTTAAAATAGGCCGAGATAAATTTATAGATATACTTAGAGCAAATCATTTATTAATAATATCAAAACGTTCTTACCATATAACAACAAACTCTCATCATAGATTTAGAAAACATCAAAATCAAATATTAGAGTTAGAGATCTGTAGACCAGAGCAAGTCTGGGTATCAGATATAACCTATATTGGAAAAAGAAAGAATCCATGTTATTTAAGTCTAATAACTGACGCTTACTCTAAAAGAATAATGGGTTTTAATGTGGCAGATAATATGAATGCTCATAGTAGTTTAACAGCTTTAAAAAATGCAATAAAAAAACGCAGAGATAAAGGCAAAACATTAATACATCATTCAGATAGAGGAATACAATATTGTTCTGATCAATATCAAAAACTATTACATAAAAACAATATAAAATGTAGTATGACCCAAAACTCTGATCCCTATGAGAATGCAGTAGCTGAGAGAATAAATGGAATTTTAAAACAAGAATTTAATATTGATAAGTTTAATCTAAAACTTGCTGTAATGAAGGTTTTAGTGAAAAATGCAATTGATATTTATAATAACAAAAGACCACATTACTCTAATTATATGCTCACTCCAAGTCAAATGCATCAACAAAGTGTAGTAAAGATGAGAACTTATAAAAGAAAAACACCTGCAATAAAAAATATTACAGGTGTCTAATTAAATATATTTGTCTAATAATCTGTATCGATTATTTAGGACTAGTCAT
>NZ_MRCQ01000035.1 GCF_002304005.1 Flavobacterium sp. ACN6
TGAGCTCTTTCATTTTGGCTTTGAGTCCATTTTTCGCGAGATTTATAAAGTAAATATCTGCTTCTGGCTAATAACTGTTTTACGGAATCTCCGTTGATTAAAAGCTTGGGAATGTATGTTTTGTTTTCTGATTTTGCCTGCAATATCATTTGATTCTCAAAATCCATGGCTTCCCATCGATGTTTGATTCTGATTTCCTGCAATGCCTCCAGGGCTAGTTTTTGAACATGAAATCTATCAGTAACCTGTATGGCTTTAGTAAAGCATCTCTTAGAGATTAACTTCATCGAATTGGCCATGTCCAGTGTTATTTCTTTTACAGAAGCTCTCTTTTGATAATCAATCTTAGAGATGTGTTCTATAACTTGTTCTGCTTTTGTTCCGGCAATAATAGCTACTAAGGAACCTTTCTTGCCTTTGAACTTCTTGTTGGTGACAATAGTATAAAGTTCACCCTGAGATAAAGCTACTTCATCAATTGATAAATGTGTACCCATATTCTCAGGATAAATAATCCATTGATGGGCATGCTCTCTTGGAGTCCAAGTAATGAAAGAGCTCAGGTGTTTTTTGTATTGTCTTTGAAGCTTCTTTCCGTTAACACCAAAGAAACCTCCAATAGTGTGACAATCTGTGGCACTATTATCTATTAATTTCTTTTAAAAAAGCCGCAAACTCCTGAGTCATACGGGTTCCTTTAGCTGCTAATTGCCAATCTCGCTTAATAATTTCTCCCGTGGTTTTGTTGGTCCAGCGGCGTCTTTTGATATGTAGATACACGTATTTACCCCGAAGAGGAAAATCCTGAATGGTAATCTCGTCCTGAAAACCCTTTGACACTAATTTCAAAGTATTAAATTCTTCTTGAATTTTACTTTTCTCTTCAAAATATAAGTGTAAAACTTCTTCTGTATTAGCACTGGAAACCACATCAAAATGGTCGACTAAAAAATCAGGAAGCATAAATTTTAAAAGCTCTATAGGATCCATCTTAAATTCTTATAGCGCAAATCTCTTATTTTATTTTGACATTTCCTCCCCAAGATTTGTTCTTGATCC
>NZ_MRCQ01000036.1 GCF_002304005.1 Flavobacterium sp. ACN6
ATTGACTGTATTCTCTAAATCATTTGTCGTAACATCAGCAACTGCCGTTGTCAGGTCAACTACAGAGGAAACTCCATTTACCGTTGATGTCAAATCTTTTCCTGAAAGACTTAAATCATTTGTTGTAGCATCAGCTAAAGCTGGTGTTAAATCAATAGGAGTTCCTGCTACTCCGTTTACTGTCGTTGTTAAATTCTTTCCTGCCAAGGTGTTTTCCACCGTGTTTACAGCAGGTGCCGTTTTGCTTACTCCATTTACAGTAGAGGTAATCGTATTGACTGTATTCTCTAAATCATTTGTCGTAACATCAGCAACTGCTGTGGTCAGATCAACTACAGAGGAAACTCCGTTTACTGTTGATGTCAAATCTTTTCCTGAAAGCGTTAAATCATTTGTCGTAACATCAGCTACTGCTGTGGTCAGGTCAACTACAGAGGAAACTCCGTTTACTGTTGATGTCAAATCTTTTCCTGAAAGCGTTAAATCATTTGTTGTAGCATCAGCTAAAGCTGGTGTTAAATCAATAGGAGTTCCTGCTACTCCGTTTACTGTCGTTGTTAAATTCTTTCCTGCCAAGGTGTTTTCCACCGTGTTTACAGCAGGTGCCGTTTTGCTTACTCCATTTACAGTAGAGGTAATCGTATTGACTGTATTCTCTAAATCATTTGTCGTAACATCAGCAACTGCTGTGGTCAGGTCAACTACAGAGGAAACTCCGTTCACAGTTGATGTCAAATCTTTTCCTGAAAGCGTTAAATCATTTGTTGTAACATCAGCAACTGCTGTGGTCAGATCAACTACAGAGGAAACTCCGTTTACTGTTGATGTCAAATCTTTTCCTGAAAGTGTTAAATCATTTGTTGTAGCATCAGCTAAAGCTGGTGTTAAATCAATAGGAGTTCCTGCTACACCGTTTACTGTCGTTGTTAAATTCTTTCCTGTCAAGGTGTTTTCCACCGTGTTTACAGCAGGTGCCGTTTTGC
>NZ_MRCQ01000037.1 GCF_002304005.1 Flavobacterium sp. ACN6
TAGGGCTAAGTCGTAACAAGGTAGCCGTACCGGAAGGTGCGGCTGGAACACCTCCTTTCTAGAGCCCCAGTTGTTAGCATTAATGCACGATGGGGAAAAAAGATGTCTATCTAAAGGAACTGAATCATAAGATTCAATTACTCTTGCTGTTAATTTAAAAAAAAAATGAAAATTAAGTAAAACAGAGTCTCGTAGCTCAGCTGGTTAGAGTACTACACTGATAATGTAGGGGTCGGCAGTTCGAGTCTGCCCGGGACTACTTTTTAAAAATTGTGAATTATAAGTTATGAATTGTAAATTATAAAGAGCAACTAAAAAAGACTGTAAGCTTAGAAAAAGGAAATTTTAGAGGTTGAGTAACCGTTTTAAGTACTGTTAACTGAGAACTGTTAACTGACAACTAAAAAATGGGGGATTAGCTCAGCTGGCTAGAGCGCCTGCCTTGCACGCAGGAGGTCAACGGTTCGACTCCGTTATTCTCCACAAAAAGCCGTAAGCTGTAAGCTTTAGGCTGTAAGCTAAAAAGCTTAAAGCGTATTGCTTAAAGCCTAAAGCTTAACAAAGTTCATTGACATATTGAGATAAGAAAATAATAAAAAGTAGAAAGCGTTTTTTGTTATAGTAGCAATACAAGTAACAAAAGACAAAAAAAAACGGTCTTAATTAAATTTAAGGCTGGTACAATAAGCAAAATAAGGGCGTATGGGGGATGCCTAGGCTCTCAGAGGCGATGAAAGGCGTGATAAGCTGCGAAAAGCTGCGGGGACGGGCACACACCGATTGATCCGCAGATACCTGAATGG
>NZ_MRCQ01000038.1 GCF_002304005.1 Flavobacterium sp. ACN6
TAGGGCTAAGTCGTAACAAGGTAGCCGTACCGGAAGGTGCGGCTGGAACACCTCCTTTCTAGAGCCCCAGTTGTTAGCATTAATGCACGATGGGGAAAAAAGATGTCTATCTAAAGGAACTGAATCACAAGATTCAATTACTCTTGCTGTTAATTTAAAAAAAAATGAAAATTAAGTAAAACAGAGTCTCGTAGCTCAGCTGGTTAGAGTACTACACTGATAATGTAGGGGTCGGCAGTTCGAGTCTGCCCGGGACTACTTTTTAACTTAAAAAAGGAAATTCTGGAAGTTGGGATTCGCCAAAAGAAATTAGAGAAGAATTAAGAAATCTAAAATCTGAATTCTACAATCTAAGATTGAAAAATGGGGGATTAGCTCAGCTGGCTAGAGCGCCTGCCTTGCACGCAGGAGGTCAACGGTTCGACTCCGTTATTCTCCACGATTTTAGTCCTAAAGTCTAAAGTCATAAAGTCCAAAAGTGATTCACTTGACGACTTTCGACTTTTGACATTCGACTGAAAAAAGTTCATTGACATATTGAGATAAGAAAATAATAAAAAGTAGAAAGCGTTTTTTGTTATAGTAGCAATACAAGTAACAAAAGACAAAAAAAACGGTCTCGTTTTATAACGAGATTGGTACAATAAGCAAAATAAGGGCGTATGGGGGATGCCTAGGCTCTCAGAGGCGATGAAAGGCGTGATAAGCTGCGAAAAGCTGCGGGGACGGGCACACACCGATTGATCCGCAGATACCTGAATGG
>NZ_MRCQ01000039.1 GCF_002304005.1 Flavobacterium sp. ACN6
ATACTTTGATGACCGCGCGGGCTCCTTTGGGCACTTATCATCTAACAAAAGTTACTGTCTCAGGATGCGAAATTGCCTTGGATGAAACCATTACTATCGATAAAATTACTCCCCCTGTCTTTGATGCAAAGTTACTTTCCTTTGGAGAAGATCTATGTCTGGGAACGGGTCCCGGAATTGTTATCGAATTTTCAAGCAGTGCTGCAGGGCCTTATATAATGGAATATGAAGTGGATGGAGTGCCCCAGCCGGCAGTGACCCTGAGCAGCAGTCCGCACACTTTGATGACCGCGCCGGCTCCTTTGGGCACTTATCATCTAACAAAAGTTACTGTCTCAGGATGCGAAATTGCCTTGGATGAAACCATTACTATCGATAAAATTACTCCCGCTGTGTTTGATGCGAAGTTACTTTCCTATGTTGAAGATCTTTGTCTGGGAACAGGTTCCGGAGTTGTTATCGAATTTTCAAGCAGTGCTGCAGGGCCTTATATAATGGAATATGAAGTGGATGGAGTGCCCCAGGCGGCAGTGACCCTGAGCAGCAGTCCGCATACTTTAATGACCGCTCCGGCTCCTGTGGGCACTTATCATCTAACAAAAGTTACTGTCTCAGGATGCGAAATTGCCTTGGATGAAACCAGTACTATCGATAAAATTACTCCCCCTGTCTTTGATGCGAAGTTACTTTCCTTTGGGGAAGATCT
>NZ_MRCQ01000040.1 GCF_002304005.1 Flavobacterium sp. ACN6
CAGTTACAAAACCTGGCTTTACAATGCACGATTTATCACCAAATACTCTTTGGGACAAATATCAATATTACGATTCAGATGCAGGAAAGTGGACCATCGACTATTATGGAAAAATGGTTATGGAGACTGGTAAAGGTTATAATATAAGAGCTCCTCAATCTGCAGACGTTTATACACCATCTGATTTTACTGCGATATTCACAGGTGTTCCTAATAACGGAACTATCCCTGTTCCTGTTGTAGATGGAAAATGGAATTTAATTGGAAACCCTTATCCGTCTGCGATAAGTGCACAGCAGTTAATGACTGATAATCCAGCTTTAGGTACTTTGTATTTCTGGGGACATGAATCGCTTCCAATCCTAAACCCTGCTGATGGTAAATTTTATTATAATAGTGACTTTACCGCCTTCAATGCTTCAGGATCTACTGTAGGAGGAAGCGGAACTCCTTTTAATGGATATATTGCAGCTGCGCAGGGATTTTTTGCAAGACCAGAAGCCGCAACAGTAATCTTTAATAATGCTATACGAAGACCAGGCAATAACGGCCAGTTTTACAAAACAGCAGCATCTGAGGATATTGAGAAAAATCGTGTCTGGCTGAATTTTACAAATTCAGACGGCGTTTTCAAACAAATTTTGTTAGG
>NZ_MRCQ01000041.1 GCF_002304005.1 Flavobacterium sp. ACN6
TAATTGCTGCAAAATACTGTCCCGTTGTCAAGGCTGTTGTTGACGGAATAACTGTTCCGCCTGTCAATGCTGTGTACCAAACAATATTACTTTGAGTTGTCTGAATACTCGCAAACGTCGGTGCATCTTCCTGACAGAAATTTTGTGTTCCTGCTGTTACCAATGTCGGAGTTCCCGGATCGTTTACAATTACGTCAACTGTTAATCTTGAAGCACTTTCACAACCAGTAACTGGATCAGAAATTGCTGCAAAATACTGTCCTGTTGTCAAGGCTGTTGTTGATGGAATAACTGTTCCGCCAGTTAAAGCTGTATACCAAACAATGTTAGTTTCATTAGTCTGAATACTTGCAAATGTCGGTGCATCTTCCTGACAGAAGTTCTGTGTTCCTGCTGTTACCAATGTTGGTGTTGCAGGGTTATTTACAATCACGTCAACTGTTAATCTTACTGCACTTTCACAACCAGTAGCGGTGTCTGAAATTGCTGCAAAATACTGTCCCGTTGTCAAGGCTGTTGTTGACGGAATAACTGTTCCGCCTGTCAATGCTGTGTACCAAACAATATTACTTTGAGTTGTCTGAATACTCGCAAAC
>NZ_MRCQ01000042.1 GCF_002304005.1 Flavobacterium sp. ACN6
CTGTCTTTGATGCGAAGTTACTTTCCTTTGGGGAAGATCTATGTCTGGGAACGGGTCCCGGAGTTGTTATCGAATTTTCAAGCAGTGCTGCAGGGCCTTATATAATAGAATATGAAGTGGATGGAGTGCCACAGGCGGCAGTGACCCTGAGCAGCAGTCCGTATACTTTGATGACCGCGCCGGCTCCTTTGGGCACTTATCATCTAACAAAAGTTACTGTCTCAGGATGCGAAATTGCCTTGGATGAAACCATTACTATCGATAAAATTACTCCCCCTGTCTTTGATGCAAAGTTACTTTCCTTTGGAGAAGATCTATGTCTGGGAACGGGTCCCGGAATTGTTATCGAATTTTCAAGCAGTGCTGCAGGGCCTTATATAATGGAATATGAAGTGGATGGAGTACCCCAGGCGGCAGTGACCCTGAGCAGCAGTCCGTATACTTTGATGACCGCGCGGGCTCCTTTGGGCACTTATCATCTAACAAAAGTTACTGTCTCAGGATGCGAAATTGCCTTGGATGAAACCATTACTATCGATAAAATTACTCCCCCTGTCTTTGATGC
>NZ_MRCQ01000043.1 GCF_002304005.1 Flavobacterium sp. ACN6
TAGATGGAAAATGGAATTTAATTGGAAACCCTTATCCGTCTGCGATAAGTGCACAGCAGTTAATGACTGATAATCCAGCTTTAGGTACTTTGTATTTCTGGGGACATGAATCGCTTCCAATCCTAAACCCTGCTGATGGTAAATTTTATTATAATAGTGACTTTACCGCCTTCAATGCTTCAGGATCTACTGTAGGAGGAAGCGGAACTCCTTTTAATGGATACATTGCTGCGGCCCAAGGTTTTTTTGCAAGACCAGCTACAGAAACATTAACCTTTAACAATAGTATGCGCCGAGCAGGCAATAACAGCAAGTTTTACAAAACAGCAGCATCTGAGGATATTGAGAAAAATCGTGTCTGGCTGAATTTTACAAATTCTGACGGCGTTTTCAAACAAATTTTGTTAGGCTACATCGAAGGTGCAACAAATATTATTGACCTTAATTATGATGCTGTTTCAATGGGCGCTAATAATTTTGTCGATTTTTACAGTATTAACAGCAATAAAAAACTAACCATACAAGGACGTGCATTACCGTTTGAAAA
>NZ_MRCQ01000044.1 GCF_002304005.1 Flavobacterium sp. ACN6
TAGATGGAAAATGGAATTTAATTGGAAACCCTTATCCGTCTGCGATAAGTGCACAGCAGTTAATGACTGATAATCCAGCTTTAGGTACTTTGTATTTCTGGGGACATGAATCGCTTCCAATCCTAAACCCTGTTGATGGTAAATTTTATTATAATAGTGACTTTACCGCCTTCAATGCTTCAGGATCTACTGTTGGAGGAAGTGGAACTCCTTTTAATGGATACATTGCTGCGGCCCAAGGTTTTTTTGCAAGACCAGCTACAGAAACATTAACCTTTAACAATAGTATGCGCCGAGCAGGCAATAACAGCAAGTTTTACAAAACAGCAGCATCTGAGGATATTGAGAAAAATCGTGTCTGGCTGAATTTTACAAATTCTGACGGCGTTTTCAAACAAATTTTGTTAGGCTACATCGAAGGTGCAACAAATATTATTGACCTTAATTATGATGCTGTTTCAATGGGCGCTAATAATTTTGTCGATTTTTACAGTATTAACAGCAATAAAAAACTAACCATACAAGGACGTGCATTACCGTTTGAAAA
>NZ_MRCQ01000045.1 GCF_002304005.1 Flavobacterium sp. ACN6
TATTGCTGTTAATACTGTAAAAATCGACAAAATTATTAGCGCCCATTGAAACAGCATCATAATTAAGGTCAATAATATTTGTTGCACCTTCAATATAACCTAACAAAATTTGTTTGAAAACGCCGTCAGAATTTGTAAAATTCAGCCAGACACGATTTTTCTCAATATCCTCAGATGCTGCTGTTTTGTAAAACTTGCTGTTATTGCCTGCTCGGCGCATACTATTGTTAAAGGTTAATGTTTCTGTAGCTGGTCTTGCAAAAAAACCTTGGGCCGCAGCAATGTATCCATTAAAAGGAGTTCCACTTCCTCCAACAGTAGATCCTGAAGCATTGAAGGCGGTAAAGTCACTATTATAATAAAATTTACCATCAACAGGGTTTAGGATTGGAAGCGATTCATGTCCCCAGAAATACAAAGTACCTAAAGCTGGATTATCAGTCATTAACTGCTGTGCACTTATCGCAGACGGATAAGGGTTTCCAATTAAATTCCATTTTCCATCTA